>NZ_CM184341.1:0-5242518 GCF_059615875.1 Citrobacter sp. CRE-46
GTGTCACTTTCGCTTTGGCAGCAGTGTCTTGCCCGATTGCAGGATGAGTTACCAGCCACAGAATTCAGTATGTGGATACGCCCGTTGCAGGCGGAACTGAGCGATAACACGCTGGCTTTGTATGCGCCAAACCGTTTTGTGCTCGATTGGGTAAGGGACAAATACCTTAATAATATTAACGGATTACTAAATAACTTCTGCGGAGCGGATGCCCCACAGCTGCGTTTTGAGGTCGGAACTAAACCCGTCACGCAAACGCTGAAGACGCCGGTGAACAACGTTGTCGCGCCTGCCCATGTGGCGCAACAAGTACAACCGCAACGTGCTGCTCCGGCGGCGCGTCCAGGCTGGGACAACGTCCCGGCTCCGGCAGAACCTACCTACCGCTCTAACGTCAACGTCAAACATACGTTTGATAATTTCGTTGAAGGTAAATCTAACCAACTGGCGCGCGCGGCGGCACGTCAGGTGGCGGACAACCCTGGCGGCGCCTACAATCCGTTATTCCTTTATGGTGGTACGGGTCTGGGTAAAACCCACCTGTTGCATGCTGTCGGTAACGGCATTATGGCGCGTAAACCGAACGCGAAAGTGGTGTATATGCACTCCGAGCGTTTTGTGCAGGACATGGTTAAAGCTCTGCAAAACAATGCGATCGAAGAGTTTAAACGCTACTACCGCTCCGTCGACGCGCTGCTGATCGATGACATCCAGTTCTTTGCCAACAAAGAGCGCTCGCAGGAAGAATTCTTCCATACCTTCAACGCCCTGCTGGAAGGTAATCAGCAGATCATCCTGACGTCGGATCGTTATCCGAAGGAGATCAATGGCGTTGAAGATCGACTGAAATCCCGCTTTGGCTGGGGGCTGACTGTTGCGATCGAACCGCCTGAGCTGGAAACCCGCGTGGCGATCCTGATGAAAAAAGCTGACGAAAACGACATTCGTCTGCCGGGTGAAGTGGCGTTCTTTATTGCCAAGCGTCTACGCTCTAACGTGCGTGAACTGGAAGGCGCACTGAACCGCGTGATCGCCAACGCCAATTTTACCGGCCGGGCGATTACCATCGATTTCGTGCGCGAAGCGCTGCGCGATCTGCTGGCTTTGCAGGAAAAGTTGGTCACCATCGACAATATTCAGAAGACGGTGGCGGAGTATTACAAAATCAAAATTGCGGATCTGCTGTCAAAGCGTCGATCTCGCTCGGTAGCTCGTCCGCGCCAGATGGCAATGGCGCTGGCAAAAGAGCTCACTAACCACAGTCTGCCGGAAATTGGCGACGCGTTTGGTGGGCGTGACCATACTACCGTGCTTCATGCCTGCCGCAAGATTGAGCAGTTGCGTGAAGAAAGCCATGATATTAAAGAAGATTTCTCCAATTTAATCAGAACATTATCTTCGTGACGCTATGAAATTTACCGTTGAACGTGAACATTTATTAAAACCGCTTCAGCAGGTCAGCGGCCCGCTGGGTGGACGTCCTACACTGCCGATCCTCGGAAACCTGCTGCTGCAGGTCGCTGACGGTGCGCTTTCTCTGACCGGTACCGATCTCGAAATGGAGATGGTGGCGCGCGTGGCGTTGATCCAGCCTCATGAACCTGGTGCTACTACCGTTCCGGCGCGTAAATTCTTCGACATTTGCCGCGGATTGCCGGAAGGCGCGGAAATTGCCGTTCAACTGGAAGGCGACCGCATGCTGGTACGCTCTGGTCGCAGCCGTTTCTCGCTGTCCACGCTGCCTGCCGCCGACTTCCCTAATCTGGATGACTGGCAGAGCGAAGTCGAATTCACCCTGCCGCAGGCCACGATGAAGCGCCTGATTGAAGCCACGCAGTTTTCGATGGCGCATCAGGACGTGCGTTACTACTTAAACGGCATGCTGTTTGAAACCGAAGGGGAAGAGCTGCGTACCGTGGCGACCGACGGTCACCGTCTGGCGGTTTGTTCAATGCCTGTCGGTCAGCCGTTGCCCAGCCATTCGGTGATCGTACCGCGTAAAGGCGTGATTGAACTGATGCGTATGCTCGACGGCGGTGACAACCCGCTGCGCGTGCAGATTGGCAGCAACAACATTCGTGCGCACGTGGGCGATTTCATCTTCACCTCCAAGCTGGTTGATGGCCGTTTCCCGGATTATCGCCGCGTATTGCCGAAGAATCCGGACAAACATCTGGAAGCCGGTTGCGATATCCTTAAACAGGCGTTTGCCCGTGCGGCAATTCTTTCTAACGAGAAATTCCGCGGCGTGCGTCTGTATGTCAGCGAAAATCAGCTCAAAATCACCGCCAACAACCCGGAGCAGGAAGAAGCAGAAGAAATTCTGGATGTCTCCTATCCTGGTACAGAACTGGAAATCGGTTTTAACGTTAGCTACGTGCTGGACGTTCTGAACGCGCTGAAGTGCGAGAACGTGCGTATTCTGCTGACTGATTCCGTATCGAGCGTACAGATTGAAGATGCCGCATCACAGTCGGCTGCCTATGTTGTTATGCCAATGAGACTGTAATGTCGCTCACCCGCCTGTTGATCCGCGATTTTCGCAATATCGAAAGCGCGGATCTCGCTTTATCCCCTGGCTTTAACTTCCTGGTTGGCGCGAACGGCAGCGGCAAAACCAGTGTGCTGGAAGCCATCTATACGCTCGGCCATGGCCGGGCGTTTCGCAGTTTGCAGATTGGCCGCGTGATTCGCCACGAGCAGGAGTCGTTTGTTTTACACGGACGATTACAGGGAGAAGAGCGCGAGACATCGATTGGTCTGACGAAAGACAAACTGGGCGACAGCAAAGTGCGCATTGACGGCACTGACGGGCACAAGGTCGCTGAACTGGCGCACCTGATGCCGATGCAGCTGATCACGCCAGAGGGGTTTACTTTACTCAACGGCGGCCCCAAATACAGAAGAGCATTTCTTGACTGGGGATGCTTTCACAATGAAGCCGGATTTTTCACCGCCTGGAGCAACCTGAAGCGACTGCTCAAGCAGCGCAATGCGGCACTGCGCCAGGTGAGTCGTTATGAGCAACTGCGCCCGTGGGATAGAGAACTTATTCCGCTGGCGGAACAAATCAGCACCTGGCGCGCGGAGTACAGCGCGGGTATCGCGCAGGATATGGCGGATACCTGCCAGCAGTTTCTTCCCGAGTTTTCTCTCTCGTTCTCTTTCCAGCGTGGTTGGGAGAAGGAGACAGATTATGCCGAGGTGCTGGAACGCAGTTTTGAACGCGATCGCATGTTGACCTACACCGCATACGGCCCGCATAAGGCGGATTTCCGCATTCGTGCCGACGGTGCGCCGGTAGAAGACACGTTGTCGCGTGGGCAGCTAAAACTGCTAATGTGCGCCTTACGTCTGGCGCAAGGGGAGTTCCTGACCCGTGAAAGCGGACGGCGCTGCCTGTACCTGATAGATGATTTTGCCTCTGAACTGGATGATGCGCGTCGCGGGCTGCTGGCCAGCCGCTTAAAAGCCACGCAATCTCAGGTCTTTGTCAGCGCAATCAGCGCTGAACACGTTATAGACATGTCCGATGAAAATTCGAAGATGTTTACCGTGGAAAAGGGTAAAATAACGGATTAACCCAAGATAAAATGAGCGAGAAACGTTGATGTCGAATTCTTATGACTCCTCCAGTATCAAAGTCCTGAAAGGGCTGGATGCGGTGCGTAAGCGCCCGGGTATGTATATCGGCGACACGGATGACGGCACCGGTCTGCACCACATGGTATTCGAGGTGGTAGATAACGCTATCGACGAAGCGCTCGCGGGTCACTGTAAAGATATCGTGGTAACGATTCACGCGGACAACTCCGTGTCTGTTACCGATGATGGCCGTGGTATCCCAACCGGTATTCACCCGGAAGAGGGCGTTTCGGCGGCGGAAGTTATCATGACTGTTCTGCACGCAGGCGGTAAATTCGATGATAACTCCTATAAAGTTTCCGGTGGTTTGCACGGCGTAGGTGTCTCCGTCGTTAACGCCCTGTCGCAGAAACTGGAGCTGGTGATTCGTCGTGAAGGCAAAGTGCATCAGCAAACTTACGTGCATGGTGTGCCGCAGGCGCCGCTGGCGGTAACAGGCGAAACGGAAGTAACGGGTACTCAGGTCCGTTTCTGGCCAAGCCATGAAACCTTCACTAACGTGACCGAGTTCGAATACGACATTCTGGCGAAGCGTCTGCGCGAGCTGTCATTCCTGAACTCTGGCGTCTCTATTCGTCTGCGCGATAAGCGCGACGGCAAAGAAGATCATTTCCACTACGAAGGCGGCATCAAGGCGTTTGTTGAATATCTCAACAAAAATAAAACGCCGATCCACCCGAATATCTTCTACTTCTCCACCGAAAAAGACGGTATCGGCGTTGAAGTTGCGCTGCAGTGGAACGACGGCTTCCAGGAAAATATCTACTGCTTCACCAACAACATTCCGCAGCGTGACGGCGGGACTCACCTTGCAGGCTTCCGCGCGGCGATGACCCGTACCCTGAACGCCTACATGGACAAAGAAGGCTACAGCAAAAAAGCCAAAGTCAGCGCTACCGGTGACGATGCCCGTGAAGGCCTGATTGCGGTGGTTTCCGTGAAAGTGCCGGACCCGAAATTCTCCTCGCAGACCAAAGACAAACTGGTCTCCTCTGAGGTGAAATCGGCGGTTGAACAGCAGATGAACGAACTGCTGAGCGAATACCTGCTGGAAAACCCGTCTGACGCGAAAATCGTCGTCGGCAAGATTATCGATGCGGCCCGTGCCCGTGAAGCAGCACGTCGCGCGCGTGAAATGACCCGTCGTAAAGGCGCGCTGGACTTAGCCGGTCTGCCGGGCAAGCTGGCGGACTGTCAGGAACGTGACCCGGCGCTGTCCGAACTGTACCTTGTGGAAGGGGACTCCGCGGGCGGTTCTGCGAAGCAGGGGCGTAACCGTAAAAACCAGGCGATTCTGCCGCTGAAGGGTAAAATCCTTAACGTCGAGAAAGCGCGTTTCGACAAAATGCTCTCCTCTCAGGAAGTGGCGACGCTGATTACCGCGCTCGGCTGCGGCATTGGTCGTGACGAGTACAACCCGGACAAACTGCGTTATCACAGCATCATCATCATGACCGATGCGGACGTCGACGGTTCGCATATCCGTACGCTGCTGTTGACCTTCTTCTATCGTCAGATGCCGGAAATCGTTGAACGCGGCCACGTTTACATTGCGCAGCCGCCGCTGTACAAAGTGAAGAAAGGCAAGCAGGAACAGTACATTAAAGATGACGAAGCGATGGATCAGTACCAAATTTCTATCGCTCTGGATGGCGCAACGCTGCACACCAACGCCAGTGCGCCTGCCCTTTCAGGTGAGTCGTTAGAGAAACTGGTTTCTGAATACAACGCGACGCAGAAAATGATTGGCCGTATGGAACGTCGTTTCCCGAAAGCGCTGCTGAAAGAGCTGGTTTATCAACCGACGCTGCCGGAAGCTGATTTGGCGAACGAACAGAACGTTACCCGTTGGGTTAACGCGCTGATTACCGAGCTGAACGAAAAAGAACAGCACGGTAGCCTGTGGAAGTTTGATGTTCACCATAACGCAGAGCAGAATCTGTTTGAGCCGATTGTACGCGTACGTACTCACGGTGTGGATACCGACTATGTGCTGGATCACGAGTTTGTGACCGGTGGCGAGTACCATCGTATTTGCACGCTCGGTGAGAAGTTGCGCGGGCTGATCGAAGACGATGCGTTTATCGAACGTGGCGAGCGTCGCCAGCCGGTGGCCAGCTTTGAGCAGGCGCTGGAATGGCTGCAGAAAGAGTCTCGTCGCGGTCTCGCTATCCAGCGTTATAAAGGTCTGGGCGAGATGAACCCGGAACAGCTGTGGGAAACGACCATGGATCCGGAAAGCCGTCGCATGTTGCGCGTTACTGTGAAGGATGCGATTGCCGCTGACCAGCTGTTCACCACCCTGATGGGCGATGCCGTCGAACCACGCCGCGCATTTATCGAAGAAAACGCCCTGAAAGCGGCGAACATCGATATCTGACGTGTATCCCGGGCCTGCTCCTGTAGGCCTGATAAGCGGAGCGCCATCAGGCAGTTTTTTGTTTTTGCCGGATGGCGGCTTAGACCTTTTCTGTCTACAACCGAACCACAAAAGGGGAATCTTGATTCCCCTTTCTATCCTCCTTTTCGTAGCTGTTTTTTGAGCGGAATCGCGTTAGCATGAGGGCGGACTCATTTAATCCGGGGAACTCATGGCTATCAAACTTATTGCTATCGACATGGATGGCACACTTCTGCTGCCCGATCACACCATTTCACCTGCAGTCAAAACGGCAATTGCCGCGGCACGCGCGCGTGGCGTGAACGTAGTGCTGACCACGGGACGCCCGTATGCCGGCGTTCACAGCTATCTGAAAGAACTGCACATGGAACAACCCGGTGACTACTGCATTACCTACAACGGTGCGCTGGTGCAGAAAGCGGGCGATGGCAGTACTGTGGCGCAAACCGCGCTGAGCTATGATGATTATCGCTATCTGGAGCAACTCTCCCGGGAAGTTGGCTCACATTTCCACGCGCTCGATCGCAACACGCTGTATACCGCTAACCGTGATATCAGTTATTACACGGTGCATGAATCGTTTGTCGCGACGATTCCGCTGGTGTTCTGTGAGGCTGAAAAAATGGATCCGGCGACCCAGTTCCTGAAAGTGATGATGATTGATGAGCCGGAGATCCTCGACAAGGCCATCTCGCGCATTCCGGCGGAAGTGAAAGAAAAGTACACCGTGCTGAAAAGTGCGCCGTACTTCCTCGAAATCCTTGATAAACGCGTCAACAAAGGGACTGGCGTAAAATCGCTGGCCGATGCGTTGGGAATTAAAGCCGAAGAGGTTATGGCGATTGGCGATCAGGAAAACGACATCGCGATGATTGAATACGCCGGCGTGGGCGTTGCGATGGATAACGCCATTCCAACGGTGAAAGAGATCGCCAACTTTGTGACGAAATCTAATCTGGAAGACGGTGTTGCCTGGGCCATTGAGAAGTACGTCCTCTCCTGATGTGCGTTATGCCTGGCTTCGGCCAGGCATAAAACATTAAGAATGTTATAAAAATCACGTTTGTATTATCAGATGTGAAACCGCACATTAATCCCCCCATTTAGTACGCAACTTCTATACTCTCCCACCTTCTTTTATATTCAGGCGGTTCCTGCCTGCAACTATGTTTTCTTATGACTAACACAAGCATTCGCCTGGTGTTGATGACGTCTTCCTGTTTGATTTTTCAAGCCTGTGCTGCGACGGATTCTGGCTCAACGTTAACACCTTTGTATGATTATCAGGATGATGGTCAGGCCGCTTCTTTGCCGGTAAAACCGGCGACTAAACCTGCTGCAAGCCACTCCGTTTTGCCCTTTTTAGGCGACGAGGCGCGTAAACGTGGTTACGACCTGCCTGAGCCGTTTGGTGTGAATATTAACTACATGAATATCAGGCAGAATATTAATGTAGACAGTATTAACTTTAATGGCCTTTCTCTGGGCGGCCATTCGCTGGATAACGCATTCAAAATTAACGTTGGCAATACGCGCGAGAGAAGCAAAACAGAAACCCTGAAACTGGATGCCTGGCTGCTGCCGTTTATGAACGTCTATGGCCTGGTGGGCTATACCGACGGTCACTCCGTTTCGCAGATTGGTGTAGGCATTAAAGGGCCACGCAAAGTTCACACGCCAGACAATTTGCAAAACCTGGCGTTTCAGCTCGACTTTAAAGGCACGACCTACGGTGTGGGGACGACACTGGTGGGCGGTGTGGGTAACTGGTTTACGGCTTTTGATGCCAATTATACTCAGACGCAGTTTGACATTCTTGACGGTAGTATTGATGCCTTCACGGTTTCTCCGCGAGTCGGTTATCGCTTTACCACCCCGGGTGTGGAAGCACTGTACTTGCCGTCCGGCAAGCTGAATCTGTGGATTGGCAGTATGTATCAGGACGTGCAGCAAGAATTCAGAGGTAGCCTTAGCGATCTCAATATGCCGTCTGAGACGCTGCAGAAAATGGTGGATATCGCGAATAAGGACGGCAATGGCCGTTTCGACGTTAAACAGCATCTGCAATCCCCCTGGAACGTACTGGTCGGGGCGCAGTATGAATTGACCCGAAACTTTAACGTGACGACCGAAATTGGCTTTGCCGACCGTAACAGCTTTTTCATGGCTGGAGAGTACCGCTTTTGATCCGCCTCGCTTTCTTGTTGCTGGTGAGTCTGTTCGCCTGCATTGCGCAGGCAGAATTACCGACCCGCGACGAAGTTGACGGCTGGCTGAATACACTGGGCGCCAGCGATAACTTTAACGCCAGCAAAGGTATCGATTGGGGCGTAATGCCGGGGCCGTTTTACACTCCGGAACTGGGGCTGGGGATAGGCACCGCGGTGGTGGGAATGTATCGCCCAGACCCAAACGACACGGTGAGTCAGAACTCGACGCTGACCCTCAGTGGCTACTTTAGCTCAACGGGCGCTTTCGGCGTCACTATGCAAAATTATGCCTTTTTTGCCGACGATCGCTGGCGTTTCTTTCTCAATGGCGCATTAACCGATACGCCAACCTGGTACTGGGGGCAGGGATTTAGTGCCGGAGATAAAGACAGCCAGAAACAGCAATATACGGCTCAGGATCTGGATCTGCACCCCACGTTATATCGTCGGGTAGCGCCTAATATCTATCTGGGCGTCGGCTGGTCGCTGAACGCGCAACATGCTGCGCAAATGGATGGTAACGATCCGCCAAAAATTGAAAATACCGGGCAGGGCGCGTCGGTGCTAAGTTCCGGCAGCAGTGTCGAACTTAGCTGGGATGACCGCGACTTTGTTCCTAACCCACGTCAGGGACAATATGCCGACGTACGCTATACCCGCTATACGCCCGATGCGGGGAGCGATACCCGGTTTGATGAATACCAGTTGCACTACAGCCGCTACCACTCTCTGGACGAGAAGAATGTGCTTGCCTGGGAGATGGACGGTGCCTTTACTCAGGGGGATGTGCCGTGGAGCATGATGCCGCTGCTCGGTAGCAATCAGCGGATGCGTGGCTATTACGAAGGACGCTATCGCGATAAAAACGCCGTCAGCGGGCAGGTAGAGTATCGCCGCAAACTTGACTGGCGGCATGGCGTGGTCGGCTGGCTGGGCGCAGGGACGATGGGACCATCATTTAGCGCGCTGGATGACGGACACTGGCTACCCTCGGCGGGGGTGGGGTATCGTTTTGAATTTAAGCCGCGGGTGAATGTGCGTCTGGATTATGGCATTGGCAAAGGGAGCAGCGGTTTTTATTTTCAGGTAGGAGAGGCGTTTTGATCAATAAAGTGCTGCTGATGACGACCTTGTTATTGGCAACGGTCGGGGTCCATGCTGCGATATCTGTACCTTTGCAGTTGGTAAATGAAGATGACAAGGCCGAAAGCACCGCCTGGCCAGTTGTTTCGCCGCTCCCTGCGCCCCAAGGGTTACGTCCGTGCTGCGCTTTTGGTTACGACCTGCACGCGCAGGTGCTGGATATGCCAGTACCGTTTTATGAACTTAATAACGTCGTGGCAGCTAATGGTATTGGCGAGCATCGCTATAACGATAGCCTGCTGTTAGGGTTAGTGAACCTGGCCGGCATCGGGCATGAACACAATGGCATTGTGTACACCTCTCGCGGCGGTTTCATCGATATCGCGCATGTACGAGATACCGCAGATATGACGGTCTGGCTTTTTAGCCATCTACTTCCACAGTTAGGTCAGCCTTTTACGTTGCGACTCGAAGATGAACTGGCGGAGCGGCATATCGTTTTCAACGCCTTCACACCACCTGAAACGGCGGGCGAACGTTACGCATTAGCTGCCTGGCTGGCAGCACATCTGGCCTTTCAGCTCGCGGCCTGGCATGAAATTGCACAATGGTACGGTTTTGAGTCAGTTCCTGGGTTTTCTGAGGAAGTTTCCGCATTTTCACCGGAAGATCTCTACTCCAACCTGTTGGGGGCAAGAATTGCGGTGTCGCTGATCCTTGATGGGCAACTGGCAACATCAGGGATGTACGATGCGGCAATGAACAATGCACTGCGTCAGGCGTTAACGCAGTTGGGAGCTAAGTCAGAAACAATAACCCGTTTTCAGTTTGATATGCTGGATGGCAAGTGGTGGAACAGCCAGCGTCGGGTGCCGGAGAAATATCTGGTGCTGCACAGAAACTACGATGTAAGTGATTCGCGTTTGCCAACGCCAGTGCCGGGCGAAAAAGCCGCGCCGCTACGTCTGTCATTACCGCATCACTGGCGAAATTATTCCCTTGATTCGCTGGCGCAACTTCAACTCCGGCCCGGAAGTAACATGGCGCGGCTACCTTTACCACAATCCTGGTATAGCGATGCTAATTTCCCTGCGCTGGCTACGCTTGCAGGTGCCAGGGATAATCTGTCGAAAGTGGATGAGCATTCATTCCTTTATTAAAAAACCTCCACCAGAACTTCACTGGCGGAGGTTTTCTGCACATGCCGGACCCAATCCGATAATCGCTACGCTAAATCCTGAAAGTGAAGTGCTTGTGAAGTATGATTGCTTAAATCGTCTTGTATCAGAGCATCCCATGAAGCAAATCACCTTTACGCCGCGTAATCATCAGCTTACCAATATCAACACCTGGACCCCGGACAGTCAGTGGCTGGTCTTCGACGTGCGTCCTTCCGGCGCCTCTTTTACGGGGGAAACGATTGAACGCGTCAATGTTCATACTGGCGAACTGGAGGTGATTTACCGGGCCACTCAGAGGGCACATGTGGGCGTGGTGACCGTTCATCCAAAGTCGGAAAAGTATGTTTTTATTCATGGGCCAGAAAATCCTGATGAAACATGGGATTACGACTTTCATCATCGCCGTGGGGTGATTGTTTCGCAGGCAGAGGTGACGAATCTGGATGCGATGGATATCACCGCGCCGTACACGCCTGGCGCGTTACGCGGCGGCAGTCATGTGCATGTCTTTAGCCCGAACGGTGAGTTTGTCAGTTTTACTTATAACGACCATGTGCTGCATGAACGCTCTCCGGCGCTGGATTTACGTAACGTCGGCGTGGCTGCGCCGTATGGTCCGGTGAACGTATCCGCGCAGCATCCACGTGAATATAGCGGGAGCCGCTGGTGCGTGCTGGTGAGTCAAACGACGCCGGCGCCAAAACCGGGGAGCGATGAGATAAACCGCGCCTATGAAGAAGGTTGGGTGGGCGAAAGCACACTGGCGTTTATCGGCGATACGTTGTCAGTGACCGGTGAGAAAGTGCCGGAGCTGTTTATTGTTGATTTGCCTCAGAATGAAAGCGGCTGGAAACAGCCGGGTGATGCTCCGCTGGAGGGCACAGAGGCGACAATGCCTGCGCCGCCATCCGGTATTCGCCAACGTCGTCTGACGTTTACTCATGAGCGCACCTTTCCGGGGCTGGTGAATCAGCCGCGCCACTGGGTGCGCAGTAATCCGCAGACGTCTGAAATTGCGTTTTTAATGCGCGACAATCATGGCGTTGTGCAGCTGTGGTTAATTCCACCGCAGGGTGGTGAGCCGCGTCAGCTTACCCGTTGCGGCACGGGTATTCAGTCGGCATTCAACTGGCATCCATCAGGGAAATGGCTGGGGTTTGTGCTGGAAAACAGAATAGCCTGTTGTGATGCTCAGACGGGAGAGATTGATTTTTTAACGGCGCGTCACGGCAACCCTCCGTCGGCCGATGCGGTTGTCTTCTCTCCTGATGGGCGACTGGTTGCGTGGATGGAAGAGGTCGAAGGTTTCCGCCAACTGTGGATGACTGAAACAGGGCGTTAATTAAGGTGCAGTCATTTTCGCCGGGGGGATAACGGCATTCGTGGCCTGCGTTCTCTCCTCGCTCTTTTCTACGCGGGATCTCACCGAGTTATCTTTACGAAAGAGATCCCACGGAAGCAATACGGTATCCAGCACCGCAGTAAAAGGCATATCCAGAATCGCCAGCGACTTCGTTCCCCAATTCGTATCACTTTCGCTGATCATGGTGGCGCTGGCGCGTGTGCCAGGATACGTCCCTTCTTTGCCTCCGGTATGCGACATTATGCTGGAACAACCGCTCAAAAACGCCATCCCGCTGCACATTGTCAGTGTTACCAACATTTTTTTTATCATCGTTTATTCATCTGTTTTCATCGTGTTTGCATGGTGAGTTAAAGCGATCCGTTGCGAAAATAACATCACCATTTCGTCGCACTGTGGCGGCTATCGCGATTTATCGATAACAACTGCTCTCCCCAGTGTATGCAATAGACAACAAACTGCAAAAAAAGTCAGATGAATACACTTGAAAAGTTTGTGTTAAGACCCATTTTTAGGATGTAGACAACAGAAGGGCATGCCTGATGGGTGTCCTGGCTACCTGACCTGTCCATGATGGAAGGTCCCACATTCTCGCTGATTTCAGGAGCTATTGATTATGCGTAACTTTGATTTATCCCCACTGTACCGTTCTGCTATTGGTTTTGACCGTCTGTTTAACCTGCTGGAAAACAACCAGAGTCAGAGTAATGGCGGCTACCCTCCGTACAACGTTGAGCTGGTAGACGAAAACCATTACCGCATTGCGATTGCCGTTGCCGGTTTTGCTGAAAGCGAGCTGGAAATTACCGCGCAGGACAATCTGCTGGTGGTAAAAGGCGCTCATGCGGATGAGCAAAAAGAACGTACTTACCTGTATCAGGGTATTGCCGAGCGCAACTTCGAACGTAAGTTCCAGTTAGCGGAGAACATTCATGTTCGCGGCGCAAACCTGGTGAATGGTCTGCTGTATATCGATCTTGAGCGCGTTATTCCCGAAGCGAACAAACCGCGCCGCATCGAAATCAACTAATTCTGTGGGCCGCTTCAGGCGGCCCTGCTAAGCAATCGGCTTGCCGTCAGGGAGCCGAAAGGTACCTACTCGCTTCTTAGAAGGAGATTATTATGCGTAACTACGATTTATCCCCACTGCTGCGTCAATGGATCGGTTTTGACAAACTGGCCAATGCGTTACAAAACGCCGGTGAAAGCCAGAGCTTCCCACCCTATAACATCGAAAAGAGCGATGATAACCACTATCGCATTACCCTTGCGTTAGCCGGTTTCCGCCAGGAAGATCTGGATATTCAACTGGAAGGCACACGCCTGACGGTGAAAGGTACACCGCAGCAGCCGGAAAAAGAGACAAAATGGTTGCACCAGGGGCTGGTTACTCAGTCGTTCAGTCTGAGCTTTACGCTGGCTGAAAATATGGAGGTCTCCGGCGCAAGCTTTACTAACGGCTTGCTGCATATCGATTTGACTCGTAATGAACCTGAAACCATCGCCCCACAACGTATCGCCATCAGCGAACGTCCCGCATTAAATAGCTAAATAGCTCCATGCCTTTGCCCCGCCAGAAATGACGGGGCTTTTTTGTGCGTCAGCACACATGAAACTGTCTTGTTGTAACGGATGTTTCACTGTAAAAATATCCAGTATTAATACTCTTAACGAAGGAATGTTTTTATGAGTGAACATCAACCATTTGAAGCTATGAAACAGTTTGATGATAAAGGTGCCGAATTCTGGTCCGCTCGGGAATTAGCGCCTTTACTTGAATATAAAGAATGGCTTAATTTTCAAAAAGTTATAATGAAGGCCACTGTCTCATGTGAGTCCAGTGGCTAATTAGTTGCAAACCATTTTGTTGAGGCTAACAAAATGGGTGAATTAGGTTCAGGGGCCAGCAGAACTCTTGAAGATATCCATCTCTCCCGCTACGCCTGTTATCTGGTCGTGCAAAATGGTGATCCCGCGAAACCTGTTATCGCGGCCGGACAAACCTACTTTGCCATTCAAACCCGACGTCAGGAGTTGGCCGATGATGCTGCTTTTAAATCTCTGCGTGAGGATGAAAAGCGTTTGTTCTTACGCAATGAACTAAAAGAACACAATAAGCATTTGGTTGAAACCGCACAGCTTGCAGGCGTTGAGACCGCTTTCGATTTTGCTATCTTTCAAAACCATGGTTACAAGGGGCTTTATGGCGGTTTAGATCAGCGAGCGATTCATGAACGTAAGGGGTTGAAGAAAAGCCAGAAAATTCTCGATTACATGGGGTCTACAGAGCTGGCGGCAAATCTGTTTCGGGCAACGCAAACGGAAGACAAACTGCGCAGAGACTCTGTTAACACTAAACAGCAAGCGAATCAGACGCATTATGAGGTGGGACGCAAAGTTCGCCAGACTATTCATGAACTGGGTGGCACGATGCCGGAAGCGCTGCCATTGCCAGAAAAAAGCATTCAGCAACTACAAATCGACGTGAAGAAAAACACTAAATAACGCCCTTCTTAAGCGCTTATGGGCGCTCTGTAGCATGATAATGTGCGCCACTCTGCATTCATGCCTGAACGGTTCAGTCATAATCCTCGTTAAATGAAATGTTATTCACAGGGAACAGGATAATGAGTGATATAGCATTGACGGTCAGCGTTCTGGCGTTGGTGGCGGTTGTCGGATTATGGATCGGCAACATAAAAATACGTGGCGTTGGTTTTGGCATCGGAGGGGTGCTGTTCGGCGGTATTATCGTCGGACATTTTGTCGATCAGGCAGGGATGACCCTGAGCGGCGACATGCTGCATTTCATTCAGGAATTTGGCCTGATTCTTTTCGTCTACACCATCGGTATTCAGGTGGGGCCGGGCTTTTTTGCGTCACTGCGCGTTTCCGGGCTGCGGCTGAATCTGTTTGCCGTACTGATTGTCATCATGGGGGGGCTGGTCACCGCGATCCTGCATAAGATTTTTGCCATTCCCCTTCCGGTGGTGCTGGGGATATTCTCCGGCGCGGTCACCAATACGCCGGCGCTGGGGGCCGGGCAGCAAATTCTGCGCGATCTGGGGACGCCAGCAGATATTGTAGACCAGATGGGGATGAGCTATGCCATGGCTTATCCTTTTGGTATCTGCGGTATTTTGCTCACGATGTGGCTGATGCGCCTTATTTTCCGCGTTAACGTCGATGCTGAAGCTCAGCAGCATGAATCCACATTGACCAACGGACACGCGCTGATTCAGACGATGAACATCCGCGTGGAAAACCCGAACCTCAACAATATGGCGATTCAGGATGTCCCAATTCTGAACAGCGATAAAATCATCTGCTCGCGTCTGAAGCGTGAAGAAACATTAATGGTGCCGTCGCCAGGGACGATTATCCAGATGGGCGACCTGCTACACCTGGTCGGCCAGCCCGGTGACCTGCATAACGCGCAGGTGGTGATTGGGCAGGAGGTGGACACATCGCTGTCGACGCGAGGTACTGATTTACGCGTTGAACGCGTGGTGGTGACCAACGAACAGGTGCTGGGTAAACGTATCCGCGACCTGCATTTTAAAGAACGTTACGACGTGGTTATCTCCCGTCTGAACCGTGCGGGCGTTGAGCTGGTGGCCAGCAGCGACGCCAGCCTGCAATTCGGGGATATCCTCAATCTGGTGGGGCGTCCCGCGTCCATTGATGCCGTTGCCAATGTTGTCGGCAACGCGCAGCAAAAACTGCAACAGGTGCAGATGCTGCCGGTATTTATCGGTATCGGACTGGGTGTTCTACTGGGTTCCATCCCGCTGTTCATCCCGGGTTTCCCGGTGGCGTTAAAATTGGGTTTGGCCGGTGGACCGCTGATCATGGCCTTGATTCTGGGGCGTATTGGCAGCATTGGTAAGCTGTACTGGTTTATGCCTCCCAGCGCTAACCTGGCGCTGCGAGAGTTAGGTATTGTGCTGTTTCTTGCGGTGGTTGGCCTGAAATCTGGCGGTGATTTTGTTAATACGCTGACCCAGGGCGATGGGCTGAGCTGGGTCGGGTACGGTATTTTTATTACCGCCATTCCGCTGATTACCGTGGGACTGCTGGCGCGTATCTTCGCCAAAATGAACTATCTGACGCTGTGCGGTATGCTGGCGGGTTCGATGACCGATCCCCCCGCGCTGGCGTTTGCTAACAACCTGCATGCCACCAGCGGGGCGGCGGCGCTCTCCTATGCTACCGTTTATCCGCTGGTGATGTTCCTGAGGATTATTACCCCACAGCTGCTGGCGGTGATTTTCTGGGGAATAGGTTAGTAACAGCGTATCCGGCCTGCATCTCCTGTAGGTCGGATACGGTGCAAGTCGCCATTCGCCACATCTTTTTTCCATTGTCTCATCACATTACGTTCTCTTCCGTTTGCGAATCAGGTTCATACTGCTGAACTGTTCCGGTATAACGACCAGACAACAATATTGAAGGAGTCGTCATGAAGATTTCCCGCCTAGGGGAAGCGCCGGATTACCGCTTCTCGCTGGCAAATGAACGCACATTTTTGGCATGGATACGCACCTCGTTAGGTTTTCTGGCCGCAGGCGTTGGTCTGGATCAACTGGCTCCGGATTTCGCCACGCCGGTTATTCGCGAAGTATTGGCCCTGTTGCTGTGTCTGTTTGCTGGCGGTCTGGCTATTTATGGTTATTTGCGCTGGTTACGTAATGAAAAGGCAATGCGCTTGAAAGAGGATTTGCCTTACACCCACAGTTTGCTCATTATCAGCGCAATGCTGACGATTGTAGCGGTGATTGTCATGGTGCTGGTGCTGTATGCCGGATAGCCGTAAATCGCGACGTATCGCCGATCCGGGACTACAACCGGAGCGCACATCGTTGGCATGGTTTCGTACGTTGTTGGGTTATGGCGCGTTAATGGCGCTGGCGATTAAGCACAACTGGCATCAGGCTGGGGCACTGTTCTGGATATCGATCGTCATACTGACGTTGGTGGCGATTATTCTCTGGCGTTATACCCGCAGCCGTAATCTCATGGATGTGAGTGATAGTGATTTTTCTGAATCTCGCGCGGTGCGTGACAAATTTATGATCTCCCTCGCGGTGTTATCCCTCGCAATACTGTTTGCTGTAACGCATGTTCGCCAACTTATCGTATTTATCGAGAATTATGCATGACAGGATGTGAGAACATGGATGTTAGTGATGACGTTTTAGAAATGGTGATTAACCACCAGAAAAGTTTACAACCGGTTGAATTGTATCGTGGTTTGCAACAAGGAAAAGTTCGCCTCGTACAGTTTACTCCTTTGATTAAGCGCGATGCTTCAGGTTACCTGACTGAAGATTCAGTGACGCCGGACGGGTGGGGGCGATTTTTAATTGCGATATTTGATATCTGGGTACGTGAAGATATTAATCAAATATCTATTCAACTTTTCGATAATACGCTACGCCAGTGGTGTGGTCGGACGGCACTGTTTGAATGCCAGACGATGACACTGCAGAATACACGCTGTCAGGCATGCTCTTTGTTTCAGTATTACCATGGCGATTGTCCTGCGTATCGCGAGGAGAATGGAAAGGGCGTGCTGTGTACAGGATATCAGGCTTTCTTCAACCATACCGCGCCGCATATGCGCGTGATGCGTGACCTGCTTAAGCAGCATCGCTCACCGATGGAACTGATGGCGATGCTGCGTTAAGCACAGCGGCGTTATCGCCCTTTGGCCAGATACTGCGCCATTTCGGCTTCCGGCACCATGCCGCCGCCGGTCGCCCACACCAGATGAGTGGCGTTATTGAGCTGGTCGGCGCTGAAGCCGTGCATCTGCTGATAGTCAGCAGAGGCGCAAACGTGCTGCGGACCGGCCATCCCCGCCAGCGCTGAAGGCTCAAGGCGAATCCCTTCTTCCTGCGCCAGCCAGCCCAGCATGTCGTACATCGTCTGATCGTCCAGGGTGTACAGACCGTCGAGCAGACGTTCCATCGCCCGGCCGACAAACCCCGAAGCGCGGCCCACCGCCAGCCCATCCGCCGCCGTCAGGTTGTCGATGCCAATGTCCTGCACGGAAATGGTATCGTGCAGCCCGGTATAAATCCCCAGCAGCATGCAGGGTGAATGGGTCGGCTCGGCGAAGAAGCAGTGTACGTTATCGCCAAACGCCAGCTTCAGACCAAACGCCACCCCGCCAGGACCGCCGCCGACGCCGCACGGCAGGTAGACAAACAGCGGATGGTCAGAATCCACCACGCGACCCTGCTGCGCGAACTGCGCCTTCAGACGCTGACCAGCCACCGCGTAACCTAAAAACAGCGTGCGGGAATTTTCATCATCAATAAAGAAGCAGTTCGGATCGGACTCTGCCGCTTTGCGACCCTGTTCAACCGCCACGCCGTAATCTTCTTCATACTCGACGACCGTCACGCCGTGACTGCGTAGTTTGGCTTTTTTCCATGCGCGCGCGTCGGCAGACATATGTACCGTCACCTTAAAGCCGATACGGGCGCTCATGATGCCAATCGACATCCCGAGGTTGCCGGTGGAGCCTACCGCGATGCTGTACTGGCTGAAAAACTGTTTAAATTCAGGTGAAAGCAGAATGCTGTAATCATCTTCTGTCGTCAGCAGACCGGCTTCCAGCGCCAGTTTTTCCGCGTGGGTCAGGACTTCATAAATGCCGCCACGCGCTTTAATTGAGCCGGAAATCGGCAGGTGGCTGTCTTTCTTCAGCAACAGTTCGCCGCAGATGTGCTGTCCGAATGCTTTTTCCAGGCGTTTTTGCATCAATGGGATTGCAGCCAGCTCAGACTCAATAATGCCGCCGGTGGCTGCGGTTTCCGGGAAGGCCTGTGCCAGGTACGGCGCGAAGCGCGTCAGCCGGGCGTGGGCATCCTGAACATCGTGTTCGGTCAGGCCAACATAGGGTAAACCTTCTGCAAGAGAGGTGGTGCCAGGGTTAAACCAGGCCGTCTCTTTGAGAGCCACCAGATCTTCCACTAAAGGATACTGGCCGATAAGTGTTTGAATGTTTTCCATAGTCAGTCTCTTCGCGCTTAAATAATAAAGGAAAGCAGGAATGTGCCCACCAGTGCAATCACGGACGCGATAAATGTCGCGGTCGTATAGTATTTGAACGTCTCATTCAGGGTGGCGCCGCAGTACTGCTTCACCAGCCAGAAGAGGGAATCTGTGACGATCGTGCAGCCAATGGCGCCGGAACCAATTGCAATAGCGATGATCTCCGGGCTAACGTTGGGATAGAGCGGCAGCATTGGTGCCACGATTGCCGTCGCGCCCATCATCGCCACTGTGGCAGAGCCCACCGCAGCATGCAGAATTAACGCCACCAGCCACGCCAGCAGAATTGGGTGCATATGCATGTTTGAAAGGATTAGCGCGAGGGTATCCGCCAGCCCGCTACTCTTGAGGATAGCGTTGAATGCGCCGCCTGCGCCGATAATCAGCAGAATGTTGGCAATCGAACCAAACCCGTTTTCAGTGTGGGTCAGCAGCGCGCCCATGCCGATGTGCTGACGCAGGCCGAGAATGTAGTAGGCCACGAAGACGGCAATAAACATCGCGGTGATCGGGTTACCAATAAACTCCAGCAGCGTATACAGCGTGCTGCCTTTCGCCATGTTCAACTCAGCAACGGTTTTGACCAGCATCAGGCCAATCGGCAACAGGACGGTAAACAGCGTTGCGCCCAGCGACGGCAGCGTACTTTCGTCGCGAACTTTAAGGTCGGAAAACTCAGCCGGCACCGGTTTAAACGGCAGGCGGTTACCGAGAAATTTCAGATACAGCGGCCCGCCGACAAGCGAGGCCATTAAGCCCACCAGTAAACCGTAAACAATTACGCTGCCAATGTCCGCACCCAGCTTATTCGCGACGAACAGAGCGGCCGGATGCGGCGGCACCACACAGTGCACCGCCATCAGCGCCGTACACAGTGGGATCGCCAGCTTCAGCAGTGAAGTATTGGTCTTTTTGGCAATCGAAAAAGCCAGCGGAATCAACAGTACCACGCCGACTTCAACAAACAGCGTGATCCCGCAAATCAGCCCGACCAGCACCATAATGACATCAGCGGAAAGCCAGCGGCAGCGCTGTAACGTCAGGCCAATGCGTTCTGCCGCGCCGGACACTTCCATCATTTTGCCCAGAATGGTCCCGAGGCCGATAACCGCGGCGAGGAAGCCCAGCGTACCGCCAATGCCGCTCTCAATGGCATTGACCATATCCAGCGGCCCCATACCCATCATCGTACCCACGAAGAAGCTGGCTAACAGCAGCGCCAGAAACGGGTGGAATTTGAACTTCACGATGGTCAAAACGATTAACACGATGCTTATCAGCAGCGTGCTCACAACCCAGATTTGAGAGTGCATAACTCACCTTGCCCTGTGATTAACCTGAGGTTATTGGACAAAAATAAGGCAGGGTCTGACAAACGATATAAATCCTCTTTCACATGAGCCAGATTGCATCAAGTGAGTGATTTACGTCTAATTACACGCCATTAGTGCGATATGGTTCACTATGAATCATCTTTGTGCTGATTTTTACAGCGGTTTTTTTTACACTCCGACACATGATTCAGGATGACAGAGATGAATATGGATCCCCTACGCGAAGTCAGAAACCGACTACTTAACGGCTGGCAGCTGTCAAAGCTGTATACCTTTGAAGTGGCGGCCCGCCATCAGTCGTTTGCGCTGGCGGCAGAGGAGTTGTCATTAAGCCCCAGCGCTGTCAGCCATCGCATTAATCAGTTGGAAGATGAGTTGGGTATTCAACTGTTTGTCCGTTCTCACCGCAAAGTGGAACTGACTCACGAGGGTAAACGGGTGTTCTGGGCGCTGAAATCGTCGCTGGACACGCTTAACCAGGAAATTCTTGATATCAAAAATCAGGAACTGTCGGGGACGCTCACCGTGTACTCACGGCCCTCTATCGCCCAGTGTTGGCTGGTTCCGGCGCTCGGCGACTTCACCCGTCGCTACCCGTCGATTTCGCTGACCATGCTGACTGGGAACGACAACGTCAACCTGCAGCGTGCCGGCATCGATCTGGCGATCTATTTTGACGACGCGCCCTCCGCGCAGCTCACGCATCATTTTCTGATGGATGAAGAGATTTTGCCGGTCTGCAGCCCGGACTATGCCTCTCGTTATGGTCTCACTGGCTCGCTGGTGAATTTGCCGCACTGTACGTTGCTGCATGACAGACAGGCGTGGAGCAACGATTCCGGGACCGATGAATGGCACAGCTGGGCGCAGCATTTTGCGGTAAATTTGCCGACATCGTCGGGCATTGGTTTCGATCGTTCAGATTTAGCGGTGATTGCGGCAATGAATCACATCGGCGTAGCGATGGGCCGTAAGAGGCTGGTGCAAAAACGCCTCGATAGCGGAGAGCTGGTCGCGCCTTTTGGCGATATGGCGCTGAAATGCCATCAGCATTACTACATCACCACGCTGCCCGGCAGGCAGTGGCCGAAAATCGAGGCGTTTATTGGCTGGCTACAGGAGCAGGTTAAATAAGCGGGTCATGCATATTTTTACGCTTTCTCTCTACACGGAAAGTAAAAAAGCATGCTAAATACGTGATATCACTCCTGATGATTTGCGTAAGGACGACCGTGTTAAAGTCGATTGTTTCCCTGTTACTCTTCGCCAGCGCCACCGTGTGTGCAGCACCACCAGCGCTGACGGCGGCGTCGTATGCGCAGCAGCTTGGGGTCGGGATGGACGTAGATTGGGCGCGAACCGAGCGTGGCATCCGCGAGTTCGATCCGCTGGTGGTGCGGGATTTCAGGGCGAAAGGCATTTCCCATGTGCGTATTCGCGTGGCGGGAGAACCGACAGAAGCCAGACTGATTCATCTGCGCAAGCTGGTCGAAGCCTGCGAGCAGTATGGCGTAATCCCGATTATTGCTTACCAGGCGGATGAATATAAACAAGATCCCAGCGCCGGTAATGAAAAAGAGGTGGTTAACTGGTGGGTGGCGGTGGCGCATTACTTTGGTCAACGTTCGCCGCTTCTGGGTTTTGACCTGATTTATGAACCTGCGGATAAGCTCAACCATAATCAGGCATCGCTCAACCGGGTGTATGACAAAACGATTCGTACCATCCACGCTATTGACCCGCAACGGATGATCTTCATCGCGCCGCGACTGCGTGCCGCGCCGGAAGAACTGCCAAACCTGAAGTTGCCGCCGCAAAGCCAGAATACCGTGCTGGCCGAATGGCATATCTTCCCGTGGGGGCCGCTGAAAAATAACGGCAAATACCCATGGACGTCAGGGACTGCAGCGGAAAAGACGGCTATTCGCGCCCGTATCAATACCGCCATTCGCTGGCAGCAGAAAACCGGTCATGTGAGTTGGGTAGGCGGCTGGTCGCCGGGAGAAACCATTAAAAATGGACCTTCTGCAGCGCAAATGGCCTTCGCCCGTTTTATGGCGTGCGAGCTGAAGAAAGCGAAGATTCCCTATGCTGTCAATGCGGATACGCAGTTCTATGATGGCGAGGAGGGAGCCTGGCGTCCGGCGCTGGAGCCGTTACTGACGACGATGGTTGCGCCTGAATGTGACAAGCCCGGCGATAAACCGGGCCATCATGCGCTTAAACCGCCTGCCCCTGATGCGACACGCGTGACGCCAGTGGAAGCCAGCATACAAAAATCAGCAGCCCCATAAGGGTCATCAACAGGCCCAGACTGGCTTGTCCGGTCTGCGGCAGCATCGCAGAGAACCACGCCAGCACACCGGAACCAATGTTCTGTAATCCCCCGACCAGCGCGCCGGCAGTGCCCGCCAGGAACGGGAAAGGTTCCATTGCGCCGCTGGTTGCCAGTGGAAACAACATCCCGGCGCCGAAGAAAAACAGCGCGGCGGGAACCAGCAGCGTCCAGACGTTCATCACGTCGAACAGGCCTGGGATCCACATCATCAAACCGGCGACCAGACAGCAAATGACCGACTGCCACATCAGCGTTGAGAAACGCTTGTTCGGGCGACCGGCGAACCAGGCGCCGAAAAACGCCGCCGGAATAGGCAGAATAAACAGGATACTGACCACCATGCTGCTTAAACCCAGCCTTGCGCCCAATAATACCCCGGAGCAGGCTTCGAAGACCGCAACGCCCGCCAGGCCGCCGATCAGCATGAGCACGTAACAGGTGAAAGAGCTGTTGCCAAACAGCGTCTTGTAACTGGCGATAAGCCGTGGACGCGGCGCGCCTGCCGGGCGCGTTTCCGGCATCCAGCGCGCCATGCTAAACGTGACGCCCGCGCACAGAATCAGCAGAAAAATATAACAAGCGCGCCAGTTCCACACGGTATCCAGCATACCGCCAATCAGCGGCGCCAGCAGCGGACTGACCAGGATCCCCATATTCAGCAAACTGTTGGCGTGACGAAGCTGCGTACCTTCATACAGGTCTCGCGGCAAGGTTCGCGCCATCACACCGCCGACGCCTGTTCCCATCCCCTGGATTGCACTGGCGATAATCAGTACCGTCAGGCTGTGGGTGGTGATGGCGACCAGCGTGGCCAGCATAAAAATAGACATCCCGGCGAGGATCACCGGACGGCGGCCAACACGATCGGAAAGTGGGCCGTAAAACAGTTGTGACAGGCCGTAGGTCAGTAGATAGGCGGCCATCACGCTCTGCACCGCCCCTTCGCGAACGTTCAGTTCATGCGCCATATCAGCAATAGCGGGGATATAAATGGTTTGCGCCATCTGTCCAACCGCCACCAGTAATACCAACATCAACAACAAATTGACGCTTCTATGCCTTTTCATTTCGCTGATAACTTTTCAAAAAGTGAAAAAATAAGAATAAGGTGCTGCACTTTCCCGTAAATGCGCGTGGAATCTACCACAACAGAAAAAGAAGGCCAGATAGTAGGCTGGAATGTTAAAGCGATGAACGGCAGGAAATGTAAACAAAAAACGGCAACAAATGTTGCCGGATTGCATCAGGTCGACCAACAGATCATGACAAGCGTAGCAAAACCGCACCTATGGCAATACCTGCGGCTGCGACAAGACGTATCCCTGCGACCTTCTCTTTCAGCAGCAGCCAGGCGAGCAGCGCGCCAAACAGGATGGAAGTTTCACGCAGCGCAGCGACCACCGCCAACGGCGCCTGGGTCATGGCCCACAGCGCCAGTCCGTAGGAACCCATCGTGCCAATCCCGCCAAGAATACCTTTCTTCCACTGCTGTACCAGATAGCGTGACGCTTCCCGGCGTCTGGCGATCATCGCCCAGGTGAGCAGGCAAGAACCGTTCAGAAAGAAGGTCCACAGCGTATAACCCAACGCGGTTTCTGATAAGCGTACCCCGGTGCCGTCGACCAGCGTGTAACCGGCAATAAAACAGGCGTTAATGAGCGCCAGAACGATCCCGCGTTGCGAGCTGCTGCGTCCGTTAAATGCCATGCCGAGAATAGCCAGGCAGATGGTGGCAATCCCCACCCAGGCAAGCGTAGAGAGACTATCGCCAAGAAACAGGACGCTGATAATCGCAACCAGCAACGGTGCGGTGCCGCGCATTAAAGGATAGGTCTGACTCATATCCGAAACCTGATAGGTTTTGGCGACAAGAACCGTGTACACCACTTGTAAGGCCGTTGAGACAGCCAAAAATGGCAGGCTGGCGGCAGAAGGCTGAGGCGCAAAGGGTAAGCAGATCAATGCCATAATCGCAGCCGAGCCGCTGACGCCGATCGCCGAGTACAGTTTATCGTTTCCAGCCTTAACAATGGCATTCCAGCTGGCATGCAGCAACGCGGCGAACAGCAAAATGCAGAAAACAGAAAGCGTCATGGCGGAATTCTTCCCTGAAAATGTCATAAAAACGTAACATATTGACGCGTGACAAGCACCTGGGAAAAGGTGAAAGGGGAGCGGAGTGTTACCCGCTCCCCTTAGGTGCGACTTGAATCTGAATTACCTAACGTATTTCAGAACGGCATCAAGTAGTTGCAGTGCTGCAACAATGAGTTTGAGGATAAGAATAGCGATATCCACGAGGCTCATACGCTCTCCTTTTGGTACAAGGAGCACGGTGCTGGCGTACCTCGCCGCTGCCTGTTGCCAGCACCTTTGTTGACATAACACAGTGTGCTCACACGGGGGTTAAGGCGCTGACGGCACCACCCGTTTCAGCCAGGACTTTGATGCGCCGGTTTACGATGCGGCCCCCGCATAACACATTGCGTACCGAAATATTATAGATAAATACTGTATAAATTAACAGTATTTTATGGACGAGACGTCAACATTAGGCCATACTCAACATCATCAAAATTCGTGCCGAAATTGCGTGTTCTTCGCAGAACGCGTATACTTTTCTCGTTGACATAACACAGTGTGCCCGGCGGCTACCAACCGCACAACGCTGAAAAGAACCTCGCTCCGGCGGGGTTTTTTGTTTTTCATCATCACATAGCGAAATGTGATCTTTGACGCATTTTTGTGCAGATGAAAATTTTTCCATTGTCACGCTGAAAAACCTGTGTTTGTATAAATCCAGTTAATCAACAAACAGACAGGTCCCTAATGAACCCTTCCATGCTGACTGCGACCCTACTAAAAACTGCGCCATCTCGCGCAGCGGTCGTCGTGCGTGTGGTGGTGGTCGTCGGCAATGCGCCGTAGGGTCCGGATCAACACACGATTCCAAAACCCCGCCGGCGCAAACCGGGCGGGGTTTTTCGTTTAAGAGACCTGCCCGGAGCAACGGCCCAGAATAAAAGGACTGGAGCATGGCAAGTTCGGGCATAACATCCAAGCGTACGCGTTTTACGGGCGCAGAATTCATCGTTCATTTCCTGGAACGTCAGGGAATCCAGGTAGTCACCGGTATCCCTGGCGGATCGATCCTTCCCGTCTATGACGCGTTAAGCCAAAGCACGAAAATCCGTCATATCCTGGCGCGCCACGAGCAGGGCGCGGGGTTTATCGCGCAAGGCATGGCGCGAACCGATGGTAAACCCGCCGTGTGTATGGCTTGTAGCGGGCCGGGCGCCACCAACCTGGTTACCGCGATTGCCGATGCTCGTCTGGATTCCATCCCGCTGGTGTGTATCACCGGGCAGGTTCCGGCCTCGATGATCGGTACCGACGCCTTCCAGGAAGTCGACACCTACGGTATTTCTATCCCCATCACCAAACACAACTATCTGGTCCGCCATATCAATGAATTACCGCAGGTCATGAGCGATGCGTTCCGCATTGCGCAGTCCGGACGTCCAGGCCCGGTGTGGATAGACATTCCTAAGGATATTCAAACCGCCGTATTTGAAATTGAAGAGATGCCGGAACCCGCGCAGAAAATGGCGGCGCCGGCGTTCAGTCAGGACAGCATTCGCGATGCCGCGGCCATGATTAATGCCGCACAGCGTCCGGTGCTGTACCTCGGCGGCGGCGTGATTAACGCGCCCGCACGCGTGCGTGAACTGGCCGAAAAAGCCATGCTGCCTACCACCATGACCTTGATGGCGCTGGGCATGCTGCCAAAGGCGCATCCGCTGTCGTTAGGCATGCTGGGTATGCACGGCGCGCGCAGCACCAACTTTATTCTGCAAGAAGCGGACTTACTGATTGTTCTGGGCGCACGTTTTGATGACCGGGCGATTGGTAAAACCGAACAGTTCTGCCCGAACGCCAAAATCATCCACGTGGATATCGATCGTGCGGAGCTGGGTAAAATCAAACAGCCGCATGTCGCGATTCAGGCGGATGTCGATGAGGTTCTGGCGCAACTGATCCCATTGGTTGCAGCCCAGCCGCGAGAGGCATGGCATCAGATGGTGGCCGATTTACAACGTGAGTTTCCTTGCGCTATTCCGCAGGAAAGCGACCCGCTCAGTCACTATGGGCTGATCAACGCTGTGGCGGCTTGCGTGGATGACAGCGCCATTATCACCACCGACGTCGGCCAGCATCAGATGTGGGCGGCGCAGGCTTATCCGCTGAACCGTCCGCGCCAGTGGCTGACCTCTGGTGGTCTGGGCACCATGGGATTTGGTCTGCCGGCGGCCATTGGCGCGGCGCTGGCGAACCCGGATAAAAAAGTCCTGTGCTTCTCTGGCGACGGTAGCCTGATGATGAATATTCAGGAAATGGCGACGGCCAGCGAAAATCAGCTGGATATTAAAATCATTCTGATGAATAACGAAGCGCTGGGTCTGGTATATCAGCAGCAGAGCCTGTTCTATAAGCAGGGTGTTTTTGCCGCGACCTATCCGGGGATGATTAACTTTATGCAGATCGCAGCCGGATTTGGTCTGGAAACTTGTGATTTAAATAACGAAGCGGATCCACAGGCAGCGTTGCAGGAAATGATTAATCGTCCTGGACCTG
The DNA here is from genome assembly GCF_059615875.1 of Citrobacter sp. CRE-46. Lineage (NCBI taxonomy): Bacteria > Pseudomonadati > Pseudomonadota > Gammaproteobacteria > Enterobacterales > Enterobacteriaceae > Citrobacter > Citrobacter sp. CRE-46. The sequence continues at coordinate 27,256 of NZ_CM184341.1, forward strand.
CGCTGATCCACGTGCGTATCGACGCGGAAGAAAAAGTGTACCCGATGGTGCCGCCGGGCGCGGCAAACACTGAAATGGTGGGGGAATAAGCCATGCAACAGCAGACTCATGACAACGTAATCCTGGAACTCACCGTACGCAACCATCCGGGCGTAATGACCCACGTCTGCGGGCTGTTTGCCCGCCGCGCGTTCAACGTGGAAGGTATTCTTTGCCTACCGATTCAGGACAGCGATAAGAGCCGTATCTGGCTACTGGTCAACGACGATCAGCGTCTGGAACAGATGATAAGCCAGATCGACAAACTGGAAGATGTGGTGAAAGTCGCCCGCAACCAGTCAGACCCGTCGATGTTTAATAAAATCTCCGTCTTCTTCGAGTGAGTTAGTCGCCGTCTGAATCCGGGGTAATCACTTTGACAGAGCCGTTCCGGCAGTGGGTTGCGTAATCTGCCGGTAACGGACGGTCGCTTATCAGTACGTCAAAGGTGGAGAGTGGACCAATGCTGGCGGGGGCGACCTCATCGAACAGGGCGTGGCGCGTCAGCAGAATTTTACGTAATCCGCGTTCCATCGCTTTGCGTTTTGTGGCCAGATCGTCCGGATTGAACCAGCTAACGCCGAAATGCTCATGGATTCCGCTGGCGGAGATAAAGACTTTCCGTGGGTTGAGTGCATCCAGCGGGGAGGGATTGCTGGTGTCGTAAAAGGCGTCACTTTTCGCCCGGTAGGTTCCCCCGCAAAGAATCGCTGTGGCGTTGGGTTTTTCATTTAGCGCTACAAACACCCGATGCGAGTAGCAAATCCCGGTAAAGGAAATATCGTCCGGGATCATGCTGACCACCAACGGCATTTCCGCACCATTATCAAAAAAGACCAGATCATTTTCACTCACCAGTCCCGCTGCCAGAATGGCAACCGGTAAATCGTCGCGGTGATACTGCTTTTGCGCGGGGAGTGGCGCGTTAACGATGGTAGCAGGTTTGTTCACCATCACAATGTAACCACCGAGCAGCGTGAGGGGTAACGGCTCGTCATCCTGACTGAGATCCCGACGAATAGTCATCACAGAAACTTCCAGCATTCGTGCCGCCTCTTTCAGATGGATTCGGTCGGTCTTCTTCAACAATTCCATCAGACGTCGAATACGTTCTTTCTGCTTGGTTTCCATGTGCTTCTCCACGAATCATATTTCCATGTTCCTTCAGTAACATTTTTGTGTTTCTGAGAACATGACATTGCCGCATTACTATACGTCTGACTATTCGGAAATAAAAGCGTGTTTTTTCACGTTTTATTGATTATATCCAGTTAACTTTCAGTCAATTGTAAGCAACTTCATCATTTTTAGTGTGATCGGATAGCAACATTTAGCGTAATAAATAAACAATAAAATGATCTTCCAATCGCGATCCTAGTCACAAATGATACAAAAGTAACATGATAATGTTATTTTAATATCATTGTTGTGTGATTGTTTCTGAGAGGTAGTAAAATGGATATCGCGGTTATTGGCTCCAACATGGTGGATCTCATCACCTACATCAACCAGATGCCCAAAGAAGGGGAAACGCTGGAAGCGCCGGCGTTCAAAATTGGCTGCGGGGGTAAAGGCGCAAATCAGGCCGTTGCGGCCGCTAAGCTCAATTCCAAAGTGCTGATGCTGACAAAAGTCGGTGATGACATTTTTGCGGATAACACTATTCGTAATCTCGAATCCTGGGGAATTAATACCACCTATGTCGAAAAGGTACCCTGCACCAGCAGCGGTGTCGCACCGATCTTTGTTAATGCCAACTCCAGCAACAGCATTCTGATTATTAAAGGAGCGAACAAATTTCTCTCCCCGGAAGATATCGATCGTGCGGCGGAAGATCTGAAAAAATGTCAGCTTATTGTCCTGCAACTGGAAGTGCAGCTGGAAACCGTTTATCACGCGATTGAATTTGGCAAAAAACACGGTATTGAAGTGTTACTAAATCCCGCCCCTGCATTACGGGAATTAGATATGTCTTATGCCTGTAAATGTGATTTTTTCGTGCCGAACGAAACCGAGCTGGAAATATTAACCGGTATGTCAGTAGATACCTATGACCATATTCGCGCAGCGGCACGTTCTCTGGTTGATAAAGGTCTGAACAATATTATCGTCACCATGGGTGAGAAAGGTGCGCTGTGGATGACGCGTGACCAGGAAGTCCATGTTCCGGCGTTTAGAGTGAACGCTGTCGATACCAGTGGCGCAGGCGACGCTTTCATCGGTTGTTTTGCTCACTATTACGTTCAAAGCGGTGATGTGGAAACCGCCATGAAAAAAGCCGCTCTCTTCGCTGCTTTCAGCGTTACCGGGAAAGGCACTCAATCATCTTATCCAAGCATCGAACAATTTAATGAGTTTCTTACCTTAAACGAATAATACTCCTGCACTGTAAAAGGTAGCACTATGAACGATAAAAACATCATTCAGATGCCTGACGGCTATTTGAATAAGACCCCTCTGTTCCAGTTTATTTTGTTATCCTGTTTATTCCCGTTATGGGGATGCGCAGCCGCATTAAATGATATTCTGATTACGCAATTCAAAAGTGTATTTTCACTCAGTAACTTTGCCTCGGCATTAGTTCAGAGTGCCTTTTATGGCGGCTATTTTTTAATTGCGATCCCGGCATCTCTGGTGATTAAAAAAACCAGTTATAAAATCGCCATCTTAATGGGGCTGACCCTTTATATCGTTGGGTGTACGCTCTTTTTCCCGGCATCGCACATGGCCACCTACACCATGTTCCTTGCGGCGATTTTCGCGATTGCGATTGGCCTGAGTTTCCTGGAAACGGCAGCCAACACCTACAGCTCAATGATAGGCCCAAAAGCCTATGCGACCTTACGCCTGAACATCAGCCAGACCTTTTATCCTATTGGCGCAGCGGCTGGTATTCTGCTGGGTAAATATCTGGTCTTCTCTGAAGGCGAAAGCCTTGAAAAACAGATGGCCGGGATGAACGCCGAGCAGATCCATAACTTTAAAGTGATGATGCTGGAAAATACTCTTGAGCCATACAAGTACATGATTATGGTGCTGGTTGTGGTGATGGTGTTATTCCTGCTGACCCGCTTCCCGACCTGTAAAGTCGCGCAAACCACGAGTCGTAAACGCCCGTCAGCGATGGATACACTGCGTTATCTGGCCAGCAATGCCCGTTTCCGTCGCGGAATTGTGGCGCAATTTCTTTATGTGGGGATGCAGGTCGCGGTGTGGTCATTCACCATCCGTCTGGCCCTGGAATTAGGTGATATCAACGAGCGCGACGCCTCAACCTTCATGGTCTATAGCTTCGCCTGCTTCTTTATCGGCAAGTTTATCGCCAACATTTTGATGACACGCTTCAATCCGGAAAAAGTGCTGATTCTCTATTCCATCATTGGTGCCCTGTTCCTCATCTATGTTGCACTGGCGCCAAGTTTCAGCGCTGTGTATGTCGCAGTGCTGGTAAGTGTCCTGTTTGGACCCTGCTGGGCGACAATCTATGCCGGTACGCTTGATACCGTGGATAACGAACATACCGAAATGGCAGGTGCCGTCATTGTTATGGCGATTGTCGGCGCGGCGGTGGTTCCGGCGATTCAGGGCTATGTGGCTGATATGTTCCATTCATTGCAACTTTCGTTCCTGGTTTCCATGCTCTGCTTCGTGTACGTCGGTATCTACTTCTGGCGTGAAAGCAAAGTGCGCAACAACCTGGCTGAAGCGACAGTTTCCTGAGGAGAGCGATCATGACAACACGTATAACGCTGTGGCGAGAACTCTTTGCAGAGCATCCGCGAATCTTACTGAAGAATAGCGACTTCACGGTTACCGCATTTCGTTACGCCAGCGGAGTGGAAGGGCTGAAGGTAGAAAACAGTCGTGGACATCTGGTTATTCTGCCCTGGATGGGGCAAATGATCTGGGATGCTCAGTTTGATGGCCATGACCTGACCATGCGTAACATGTTCAGTCAGCCGAAACCGGCGGCGGAAGTGGTGGCGACCTATGGCTGTTTTGCCTTCCACTCAGGTCTGTTGGCTAATGGTTGCCCATCGCCAGAAGATTCACATCCTTTGCACGGTGAAATGGCTTGTGCCGCGATGGATGAAGCCTGGCTGGAGCTGGAGGGTGAGAATTTGCGCGTGGGTGGACGCTATGAGTATGTGATGGGGTTCGGTCATCATTATCAGGCGCATCCTGCGGTGGTAATGCACAAAGCGAGCGCGCTGTTTGATATTCAGATGGCGGTTACCAACCTCGCCTCAGTGGCAATGCCGTTGCAGTACATGTGCCATATGAACTATGCCTACGTACCGGAAGCCTCCTTCAGCCAGAATATTCCGGATGAGGCCATGAAGCTGCGTGAGTCGATACCCGCGCATGTTAAACCGACTGAGCAATGGCTGGCGTTTAATCAGCGGATTGTGCAGGGCGAGGCTTCTCTGGCGCGGCTCAATGAACCCCATTTTTACGATCCGGAAATTGTCTTCTTTGCTGACCAACTGGACAGGTACACAGATAAGCCAGAATTTAGCATGATAGCACCAGATGGCACCACGTTCGTTACACGCTTCTCCAGCGCGGAGCTGAATTATGTGACGCGATGGATCCTGTATAACGGCGATCAACAGGTTGCGGCATTCGCCTTGCCTGCAACCTGTCGACCCGAAGGATTCCTGGCGGCACAACACAATGGCACCTTGATTGAAATAGAACCGCAGCACACCCGGACATTTACCGTCACGACAGGCATAGCCTGATCGCTCAAGGCTTGAACACCAAAGCGCTTATCGTTAAGGTAAGCGCTTTTGCTGGATGGCGGTATAAACGCCTTATCCGGCCTACCTGCCCGTAGGCCTGATAAGCGCAGCGCCATCAGGCGTTTCCCGGCCCCAGGACAAGCCCATGATCACCATCGCCCTTATCGACGACCACACTATCGTCCGCTCCGGCTTTGCCCAACTGCTGGGGCTGGAAGCTGATTTGCAGGTTGTGGCGGAATTTGGCTCCGGGCGCGAGGCGCTGGCCGGTTTACCGGGGCGCGGCGTGCAGGTGTGTATTTGCGATATCTCGATGCCCGATATCTCGGGCCTGGAGCTACTCAGCCAACTGCCAAAAGGGATGGCGATCATCATGCTCTCCGTCCACGACAGCCCGGCACTGGTCGAGCAGGCGCTCAACGCAGGCGCGCGTGGCTTTCTTTCAAAACGCTGTAGCCCGGATGAACTGATTGCGGCGGTGCATACCGTGGCGACCGGCGGTTGCTATTTGACGCCGGACATCGCCGTCAAGCTGGCGGCCGGGCGTCAGGATCCGTTGACCAAACGTGAGCGTCAGGTGGCGGAGAAGCTGGCGCAGGGGATGGCGGTGAAAGAGATTGCCGCCGAGCTGGGGCTGTCGCCGAAAACGGTGCACGTTCATCGCGCCAACCTGATGGAAAAGCTGAACGTCAGCAACGATGTTGAACTGGCGCGCCGGATGTTTGACGGCTGGCAATGAACGCACTTTTCTCCCGGTTGATTACCGTTGTCGCCTGTTTCTTTATCTTTTCCGCCGCGTGGTTTTGCCTGTGGAGCATCAGCCTGCATCTGGTCGAACGCCCGGAGCTGGCGGTGCTGCTGTTTCCGTTTGGCCTGCGTCTGGGATTAATGCTGCAATGCCCGCGCGGCTACTGGCCGGTGCTGCTGGGTGCGGAATGGCTGTTGATGTACTGGCTGGCGCAGGAGGTGGCGCTGGCCCATTTGCCACTTTTGATGATCGGAAGCGCCCTCACGCTACTCCCGGTGATGTTGATTTCGCGATACCGCCATCAACGCGACTGGCGCACGTTGCTGTTGCAGGGCGCAGCGCTGACGGCGGCGGCACTGCTGCAATCGCTGCCGTGGTTGGGGCAGGGGGAGGAAGCCTGGAATGCGCTGTTACTGACCCTGACCGGCGGATTAACGCTGGCGCCGATCTGCCTGGTGTTCTGGCACTACCTCACCAGCACCACCTGGCTGCCGCTCGGCCCGGCGCTGGTGTCGCAGCCGGTGAACTGGCGCGGGCGACACCTGGTCTGGTATCTGCTGCTGTTTATCGTGAGTCTGTGGCTACAGCTCGGTTTGCCCGCTGAGCTTTCGCGCTTTACGCCGTTTTGTCTCGCTTTACCGATTATTGCGCTCGCCTGGCATTACGGCTGGCAAGGCGCGCTGATTGCGACGTTGATGAACGCCATCGCGCTGATTGCCAGCCAGACCTGGCACGATCACCCGGTCGATTTACTGCTCTCGCTGCTGGTGCAAAGCCTGACCGGGCTGCTGCTCGGCGCGGGTATTCAGCGGCTGCGTGAGCTTAACCAGTCGCTGCAAAATGAGCTGGCGCGTAATCATCGGCTGGCGGAACGTCTGCTGGAGACCGAAGAGAGCGTGCGCCGTGACGTGGCGCGCGAGCTGCACGACGATATCGGCCAGACCATCACCGCCATTCGTACGCAGGCGGGTATCGTACAGCGCCTGGCCCCCGAGAACGCGGGCGTTAAGCAAAGCGGGGCGCATATCGAGCAGTTGTCTCTGGGCGTGTACGATTCGGTGCGCCGCCTGCTGGGTCGCCTGCGACCGCGCCAGCTTGACGATCTCACGCTGGAACAGGCCATCCGTTCATTGATGCGCGAAATGGAGCTGGAAAGTCGCGGTATCGTCAGCCACCTTGACTGGCGAATTGATGAGTCATTGCTGAGCGAAAGCCAGCGCGTGACGCTGTTTCGCGTTTGTCAGGAAGGGCTGAACAACATTGTGAAGCATGCCAACGCCAGCGCGGTGACTCTCCAGGGCTGGCAGCAGGATGAGCGGTTGATGCTGGTGATGGAAGATGACGGCAGCGGCCTGCCGCCGGGGTCGAACCAGCAGGGTTTCGGCCTCACCGGGATGCGCGAGCGGGTGACGGCGCTCGGCGGTTCACTCACGATTTCCTGTATGCACGGCACGCGCGTCAGCGTGTCGCTGCCCCAGCGCTACGCCTAAGGAACGGCCATGTTTCAGTTTTTAAAAGCTCCGGCCAGCGCGCCGCTTATCACCGACAAGCAGGAAGTGGACGCCCGCTACCGTTACTGGCGGCGGCATATCCTGCTGACTATCTGGCTCGGCTACGCGCTGTTTTATTTCACGCGCAAAAGCTTTAACGCCGCGGTGCCGGAAATTATCACCAGCGGCGTGCTGACCCGCAGCGATATTGGCCTGCTGGCGACGCTGTTTTACATCACCTACGGGCTGTCGAAATTTGTCTCCGGCATTGTTAGCGATCGCTCCAACGCCCGCTATTTTATGGGCATTGGGCTTATCGCTACCGGCGTGGTTAACATCCTGTTCGGCTTCTCAACCTCGGTCTGGGCCTTTGCCGTACTGTGGGCGCTGAACGCCTTCTTCCAGGGCTGGGGCGCGCCGGTGTGCGCCCGTCTGCTCACCGCGTGGTATTCGCGCAACGAGCGCGGCGGCTGGTGGGCAATCTGGAACACCGCGCACAACGTCGGCGGCGCGCTGATTCCGATCGTCATGGCGGCGGCAGCGCTGCATTACGGCTGGCGCGCCGGGATGATGATTGCCGGTACGCTGGCGATCGTGGTGGGTATTTTTCTTTGCTGGCGGCTGCGCGACAGGCCGCAGGCGATTGGTCTGCCGCCGATTGGCGACTGGCGGCACGATGAGCTGGAAATTGCCCAGCAGCAAGAGGGCGCGGGGTTAACTCGTAAAGAGATCCTCACCAAATATGTGTTGCTCAATCCATATATCTGGCTGTTGTCTCTGTGCTATGTGCTGGTGTACGTGGTACGCGCGGCGATCAACGACTGGGGCAATCTGTATATGTCGGAGACGCTCGGCGTCGATTTGGTCACCGCCAACACCGCCGTCACCATGTTTGAACTGGGCGGGTTTATCGGCGCGCTGGTGGCGGGCTGGGGCTCGGACAAGCTATTCAACGGCAATCGTGGGCCGATGAACCTGATTTTCGCCGCCGGGATTCTGCTTTCGGTCGGCTCGCTGTGGTTGATGCCATTCGCCAGCTACGTGATGCAGGCGGCGTGCTTCTTCACCACCGGCTTCTTCGTCTTTGGCCCGCAGATGCTGATTGGCATGGCGGCGGCGGAGTGCTCGCACAAGGAGGCGGCGGGCGCAGCGACCGGCTTTGTCGGCCTGTTTGCTTATCTGGGGGCATCGCTCTCCGGCTGGCCGCTGGCGAAGGTGATGGAAGTCTGGCACTGGAGCGGATTCTTTGTGGTGATCGCCATCGCGGCCGGCATCTCAGCGCTGCTGTTGCTGCCGTTCTTAAACGCCCAGGCACCGCGCGATCTCAACGAAGCGTGATGCACCTCACCTTTTTGCCCCGAGGGGCGTAAAACTAAGAAATTTTCCCGGTTTCACCTGGACGCTGTCTCAGGCGTGTCTCCCGGCTGATTTTTACAATGCCTGCCATTCGCAGGTAAAAAAATCAGCTCGGGAGTGTCAAATGCTGGCCTTTCTCAACCAGGTGCGCAAGCCGACCCTGGATCTGCCGCTCGATGTGCGGCGCAAAATGTGGTTCAAACCGTTCATGCAGTCCTATCTGGTGGTCTTTATCGGCTACCTGACCATGTACTTGATCCGCAAGAACTTCAACATCGCGCAGAACGACATGATCTCCACCTACGGGCTGAGCATGACGCAGTTGGGGATGATTGGCCTCGGCTTCTCCATCACCTATGGCGTGGGTAAAACCGTGGTTTCCTACTACGCGGACGGCAAAAATACCAAGCAGTTCCTGCCGTTTATGCTGATCCTCTCCGCAATTTGTATGCTCGGCTTCAGCGCCAGCATGGGCGCGGGGTCAACCAGCCTGTTCCTGATGATCGCCTTCTACGCGCTGAGCGGTTTCTTCCAGAGCACCGGCGGCTCGTGCAGCTATTCCACCATCACCAAGTGGACGCCACGCCGTAAGCGCGGTTCCTACCTCGGCATGTGGAATATCTCCCACAACCTCGGCGGTGCGGGTGCGGCGGGCGTCGCGCTGTTCGGCGCGAATTACCTGTTCGATGGCCACGTCATCGGTATGTTTATCTTCCCGTCGATTATTGCCCTGATTGTCGGTTTTATCGGCCTGCGCTACGGCAGCGACTCCCCGGAATCTTATGGCCTCGGTAAAGCCGAAGAGTTGTTCGGCGAGGAGATCAGCGAAGAGGACAAAGAGACCGAAGAAAACGAGATGACCAAATGGCAGATCTTTGTTGAGTACGTGCTGAAAAACAAAGTGATCTGGCTGCTGTGCTTCTCCAACATCTTCCTGTACGTGGTGCGTATCGGTATCGACCAGTGGTCCACCGTCTACGCCTTCCAGGAGCTAAAACTCTCCAAAGAGGTGGCAATTCAGGGCTTCACCCTGTTTGAAGTGGGTGCGCTGGTCGGCACGCTGCTGTGGGGCTGGCTCTCCGATCTCGCTAACGGTCGTCGTGCGCTGGTGGCCTGCGTGGCGCTGGCACTCATCATCGCGACGCTGGGTGTTTACCAGCACGCCAGCAACCAGTACGTCTATCTGGCTTCGCTGTTTGCGCTCGGCTTCCTGGTGTTTGGCCCGCAGTTGTTAATCGGCGTTGCCGCCGTCGGATTTGTGCCGAAAAAAGCGATCGGCGCGGCCGACGGGATTAAAGGCACCTTCGCCTACCTGATTGGCGACAGCTTCGCCAAGCTGGGGCTCGGGATGATTGCCGACGGCACGCCGATTTTCGGTCTCACCGGCTGGGCGGGCACCTTTGCCGCGCTGGATACCGCCGCCATCGGATGTATCTGCCTGATGGCCATCGTGGCCGTGTTTGAAGAACGTAAAATTCGCCGTGAGAAAAAGATTCAACAATTGAAAGTTGCTTGAGTTAAGTGTGCATTGGTAACTTTTGCCCGCCTTAATGGCGGGCTTTTTTATGCCTCGGATCTGTCCTTAACAGCGTTGACACGTTCAGTCGTCGACAGAGGTAAATTTGTCGCTATGATGGACATCCTGTCTGGTAATGGATGTGTGCATGATTTGGATAATGCTGGCCACGTTGGTGGTTGTTTTTGTAGTGGGTTTCCGGGTGCTGACGTCCGGATCACGACGGGCCATTCGCCGTCTGAGTGAGCGACTGAGTATTGATGTAGTACCAGTAGAATCGATGATTGACCAGATGGGAAAAGTACAGGGGGAGGCGTTTTTACAGTACCTGCACCGCCCTGATGAATCGCATCTGCAAAATGCCGCCCAGGTATTGTTAATCTGGCAAATCGTCATTGTCGACGGCAGTGAGCAGAACCTGCTGCAGTGGCACCGCTTGTTGCAAAAATCTCGACTGGCCGCTCCGATCACCGACGCGCAGGTGCGCCTGGCGCTCGGGTTTCTGCGAGAAATGGAGCCGGATATGCAGGAGCTTAACGCGTTCCAGATGCGCTATAACGCCTTTTTCCAACCTGAAGATGGCGTGCACTGGCTGCACTGATAGTGATGCCTGATGGCGCTACGCTTATCAGGCCGACAAAAGAGCTCAGCCGTAGGCCGGATAAGGCGACGCCGCCATCCGGCGGTGAGAGTTGTCAAAACGTTAAATACGTCACACTTTTAATGTTACAATGCGTAACTTTTCTACAATAACCCCACGCAGGTAACAAAATGAGTGACGCTGTTGAACAAAAATCCCGCGCTGAGGTAAATACCCGGCCAAACTGGTCGGCGGTATTCGCCGTGGCGTTCTGTGTTGCCTGCCTGATAACCGTTGAGTTTCTGCCCGTTAGCCTGCTGACGCCAATGGCGCAGGATCTGGGCATTTCGGAAGGCGTTGCCGGACAATCAGTGACCGTGACGGCGTTTGTCGCCATGTTCGCCAGCCTGTTTGTGACGCAAATTATCCAGGCGACCGATCGTCGCTATGTGGTGATCCTGTTTTCGGTTCTGCTGACGCTTTCCTGCCTGCTGGTTTCATTTGCTAACTCTTTTACGCTCCTGCTGATCGGTCGTGCCTGTCTGGGGCTGGCGCTCGGCGGGTTCTGGGCGATGTCAGCGTCGCTGACCATGCGTCTGGTTCCCGCGCGTACGGTACCGAAAGCGCTGTCGGTGATATTTGGCGCGGTATCCATCGCGCTGGTGATTGCCGCGCCGTTGGGGAGCTTTTTGGGCGGCATCATCGGCTGGCGCAACGTGTTTAACGCGGCGGCGGTAATGGGCGTGCTGTGCACCATCTGGGTGGTGAGAGCGCTGCCTTCGCTGCCGGGCGAACCTGCGCATCACAAGCAAAATATGTTCAGCCTGCTGCAGCGCCCCGGAGTAATGGCCGGGATGATTGCCATCTTCATGTCCTTCGCCGGGCAGTTCGCCTTCTTTACCTATATTCGCCCTGTCTATATGAATCTGGCGGGCTTTGATGTTGATGGCCTGACGCTGGTGCTGTTGAGTTTTGGTATCGCCAGCTTTGTCGGGACGTCGTTCTCTTCGGTGATTCTGAAGCGCTCGGTCAAACTGGCCCAGGCCGGTGCGCCATTGGTGCTGGCGCTCAGCGCGCTGGTCCTGATTCTGTGGGGTAGCGATAAAGTGGTGGCCTCGGGCATTGCGATAATCTGGGGGCTGGCGTTTGCGCTGGTACCGGTTGGTTGGTCGACGTGGATCACCCGCTCGCTTGCCGATCAGGCAGAAAAAGCTGGATCCGTCCAGGTCGCCGTGATCCAGCTTGCCAATACCTGCGGGGCTGCGGTGGGAGGCTATGCGCTCGATAACCTCGGACTGCTGTCGCCCCTGATGCTCTCGGGCAGCCTGATGCTGCTGACAGCGCTTCTGGTAACGATGAAGGTCAGGATTCAGTGAAAACTGTTGCCGGATGGTGCATCGTTCTCAGTCAACACGGTCATCCGGCAACTTAATCAATCAAAACCATTATTTTCGGCGGTATGGGCAAACCATTCGCCGCTCTTTTTCACTGTACGTTTTTGTGTTTCTAAATCCAATTGGACAAAACCGTAGCGGTTTTTATAGCCGTTGAGCCATGACCAGTTATCAATAAAGGTCCACATATGGTAGCCAAGACAATGACAGCCTTCGCTAATGCCTTTATGTAGCCATTTCAGATGCTCAGTAACAAATTCAATACGGTAGTTATCGTTAACTTGTCCTTCCTGAATAAAGCGCTGTTCGTTTTCTACACCCATACCGTTTTCTGAAATAAAGCAGCGTGGGTTACCGTAATTATCGCGAAGATTGGTAATAATATCGTAAATACCCGGCTCATAAATTTCCCAGCCGCGGTAAGGGTTCATTTTACGTCCCGGCATTTCATAGTAATCAAACAGCCACTCCGGCATAAACGGCGCATTCGGATTGACTGCCGTATCGCGACATTTCACACGACGCGGCTGGTAATAGTTAATCCCCAGCAGGTCGATTTTGCCGTCGGCGATCAACTGCGCATCGCCTGGCTGGCAGGCCGGAAGCTGATCGTACTCTTTCAGCAATGCCACCAGATCCGCCGGATATTCCCCTTTCAGTACCGGGTCGAGGAAGCTGCGATTAAACAGCAGATCCGCATGGTACGCAGCTTTGACATCTGCCGGATGCTGCGAGCGCGGATACGAAGGCGTTAAATTCAGCACTACGCCAATTTCACCGTCATGGTTTGCATCACGATACGCCCGCACCGCCGTCGCATGTGCCAGCACGGTATGGTACGCCACAGTGGCGGCACGTTTGAAATCCACCACGTTAGGATAATGGAAGTCATACAAATAACCGCCTTCTACAGGAACGATCGGCTCGTTGAATGTGAACCAGTGCTTAACGCGGTTGCCGAACAATTTGAAACACGTCTGTGCGTAGCGGCCAAACGCCTCAACCACTTCACGGTTTTCCCAGCCGCCTTTTTCCTGCATCACCATCGGCATGTCGAAGTGGAACAGGGTGATAAATGGCGTTATGCCTTGCGCCAGCAACTCGTCGATGACGTTATTATAAAAATCGACGGCCTCAGGATTAACCTCACCGGTGCCGTCCGGGATCAGGCGTGACCAGCTCAGAGATGTACGGAAGCTATTGTGTTTCAGCTGTTTGAGCAGTGCGATGTCCTGTTTCCAGTGCTGATAAAAGCCCGAGGTGTTCGCCGGGCCAACCCCCTGATGGAAACGACCTGGCTGGCGGTCGAACCACACATCCCACGTGGTCGGGCTTTTACCGCCGTTCAGGCTATCGCCTTCGGTTTGTAGCGCCGAGCAGGCACTGCCCCACCAGAAGTTTTCAGGAAAACGGTATCGCATATTGTTGCTCCATTGCTATTGATTCATTCAGGCAACAATACGTGTTTTTACGATACAGAAACCGGTTACAGTACTCATTTTACAACATAAATGCCTATAAATCCGGGCATTCCACTTTGCCAAGCGCTTCCCAGTAGTTGTTCTGGTTATTTCTTTGTATTGCCAGAATGGCTTCGCGGATGTGCTGCTGATTACGCGTATCAGCCATAATCGTTTTTTCCCACACCTCATCCGACGGCGACCCTTGCGGGGTGCAAATCTTACGTAAGTCCTTCATAACGGTGTTTTTTTCGTGTACTGCCTGCAGTCCGCCATACGCCGAGTCGGCTTGTACCAGTGCGGGTAGCGTGAAAAGGACGGCAATAATCGGAAAAATGACTCGTTTCATGATAATAATCCTTGTTGTCTATGCGCATCATCTCAAGAGTAAGTGTAGACGGCATACGACTCACTCATCAGCCTGTGTTAATGCCTAAAACTAAATCAGCCAGACGTTGTAGTTTTTCAGGAGGATAGGATGCAAATACAGATTACCGATACGGTTACCGAAGACGATCAAAACGCGCTGCTGGCCGGATTGCGTGCGTACAATCGCCAGTTTCTCAGAACCACCAATTTTAGCGACCTGGCGGTGTACTGGCGCGATGAGCACAATGAAATTCTGGGTGGGTTGATCGGCAAAATTAAAGGCGAATGGCTATGCATTGAGTTTTTATGGATGCATGATTCGCTGCGTAAAGGCGGTTACGGCACAAAATTGATGCAGGCGGCGGAACAAACCGCGCGTGAGAGAGGGTGTCTGCATGCGCTGGTGGATACGATGAGTTTCCAGGCGCTGCCGTTTTATCAGAAAAACGGCTATCAACTGCAAATGACCCTCGATAACTTCCCGGAAACCGGTGCCGCGCGCCATTATTTGTCGAAAACGTTTTGATGACCGGAAGGTCTGGATGCCGCCTCACTTTCTTGCGCAGCAGAATAGTGTATGTTCTGAACAATCATTTATTTCTTAAGCGGTAAAGAGATGAGACGGATTGAGATAATACTGGGAGAGCTGGAACGGCTGACGCGAGGACTGAATCTTGCCCAACTGGCGCAGGAAACGGCGTTCACCGCGGAGGCCATCGGCTTTAATCTTGGGCTGGCGCGTAACTCGGTCAGTAAAGATCTCAATCAACTCTGGAATGACGGTCTGGCGATTAAAAGTCGCGGACGTCCGGTATTCTTTCTGCATCGTCAGGCGATTGAAACGCTGCTGGGACGCAAACTGGATGAGTCCGAGCGCGAAGTGCAAACCGTTGCCGATCTGTTGCCTGTTCAGGAAGCCCAGGCGACAGACGATCCCTTTTTCGGCCTGATTGGTTACGATCGCAGCCTGCGCGATGCGGTGGAAAAAGGCCGCGCGGCGGTGCTTTATCCCCACGGGCTGCACGTTCTGCTGACCGGTCCTTCCGGCGTGGGCAAAACCTTTTTCGCCGAACTGATGCATCGTTTTGCCTGCGAACGCGCGACGGGAACACCGCCACCGCTGGTCTATTTTAACTGCGCGGAATACGCCCATAACCCGGAGCTGCTCTCTTCACATTTATTTGGCCATCGACAGGGGGCCTTTACCGGCGCAAACGAGAATAAACCGGGGCTGGTCGAGCAGGCTGACGGCGGTTATCTGCTGCTTGATGAAGTGCATCGTCTGCCGTATGAAGGTCAGGAAAAACTGTTCTCAATTCTCGACAAAGGCGAATACCGACCGCTGGGTTCCAGCGCCGTGGCGCGCTCAATTTCGGTCCGTCTGATTTGTGCAACCACCGAACCGGTCAGCTCGGCGCTGCTGCGCACCTTCCAGCGACGTATTCAGGTGTGTATCGACTTACCCGGCATCCGCCAGCGCTCGGTGGAAGAGCAGGTTGAGCTGATCGTCGGCTTTTTACAGCGTGAGAGCCGCAAAATCGAGCGCACGATAAGCATCGACCGTACCCTGCTGCTCTGGCTGCTGAACAAGCCGCTGGAAGGCAATATTGGTCAGCTCAAGAGCGACATTCAGTTTCTCTGCGCCCAGGCCTGGGCCTCGGGGATGACGGAACACAGCGATACGCTACAGCTGGATAAACGTCTGGCAGAAATGCCGTTTAACGCCACGCCGGAACAACGTCTGCTGGTGGGAGCGCTGTTCGAAGGTAAAGAACATCTGAGCATCGATGCCCGTACATTGCCCGCACTGAAAAATTCGCTGGCGACCGGAGCCGAAATTGAAGAGAGCGATCTCTTTTACAGCTTCCTGACCCGGGAATATATCAACCTGCGTAACAGCAACGTACCGCCAGCCGAAACCCTGGCGATACTTAAAAACAAACTCAGCTCGATTTTTGAATACGGCCTCTACAGCCGCGACAGCGTGGCGCATCCCCCGCGCTATGGCGATCAGATAGAAGAACGCGTGACGCTGCTGATCGGCTGCGTTGAGCAAGTGCTTGGTTTCACGCTGCCGGAGAATCTGGTTAACCCGCTGCGCAAGCACTTTCTGGCGCTGATTGGCTACGTGCAGCGCGGGCTTATTCCCCAGCTTTATTCTTCCAGCCTGATCCTCGATCGCTGTAAAGATGAATACGAAAACGCCACGCTGTTATGCCGAAAAATCAACGAACTGCTGCATATTCAGTGTCCGGCGACGGAGGTGGTCTGGCTGTGTCTGTTCCTCAAAGAGTGTCGGCATTACCGCCAACGAATTGACGCCAGCCCGGACTGCGGGGTGATTTTGATTGCCCATGGCGCGACGACCGCCACCAGCCAGGCGCAGTATGTGAATCGCGTGCTGGAGCGCGAGCTGTTCAGCGCTATCGATATGCCTTTCGAGCAGTCGGTGCATGATACGCTGGAAGCCCTGACGCAGATGATCCAGGCCCGGCAATATCGCCGACTGATCCTGATGGTGGATATTGGCTCATTGGTCCATTTTGGCAGCACGATCAGCAAATTATTCCAGATAGACGTTCTGTTGATGCCAAATATTACGCTCACCAGCTTGTTGGAGGTAGGACTGGATTTAAGCTACGAAACCAGTGAGTTACCGCAGCTGGCGGCATTAATGCAGAGCAAAAATATTCCCTGTCAGCTCTGTACGCCGCAGCAGGAAAACTGCGGTAAAGTGCTGGTCATCTCCTGTATTACCGGTATGGGTACGGCGGAAAAAATCAAAAAGGTGCTGGAAGAGAGCTTCGGCGAGCTGATGTCGCAGGACACGCGGATGGTGATACTCGATTACAACGAAGTCCGCAGCCTGGAGCGCGTTCAGCAGGCGATTAACGCCAGCGAGCGTCTGGCGGGGATCGTCGGCACTTTCCAGCCGGGACTGCCGGACATTCCGTTTATCTCGCTCGAGGAGTTGTTCTCTGAGCAGGGACCCGAACTGGTGCTCAGCCTGCTGACGCCGGATCTCTCCAGCAGTGAGCGTCGTCTGGAGATGGAGCGCAGCGCAATGCGTTTCATCAGCGCATTGACCATGGAAAGCATCATTAACCACATTTCGGTGCTTAACCCGCAGCGCATTCTGAAAGAGATGGAAGGTGTGCTGAATCATCTGACCACCGCGCTTTCGCTAAAACCGAGCCGCCAGGTGACACTGCGCTTCCTGATCCACTGCTGCTGTATGGTTGAGCGTATCGTGATTAACCGCAAACCGTTACAGATGGCGTTAGAGAACAAGCCGGATCTTGATATCCGCGCGTTTAGTGTCATTAAATCGGCTTTCCTGCCGATCGAAGAGGCCTATGCCATTCGCTTATCGGACGCGGAATATTTTTATATCTACGAACTGCTGTATAGCTAATCTCTTGTCTGGCGGGGCTTTGCGCCCCGCCAGCATCCACTACTCCCCCGCGTGACACAAATTCTGGCACAGCCTTTGCTCTGTTTACCTATGTCTATGTAATCGAGCCAGGAGGCCATTTTGACTACCACTGAATCCTTGCCCCAGATCCTGCTGCTGACCCATGGCGGCTGGGGGCAACAGCTTTGCAACAGCCTGCGCATGGTGATGGGCGAAATCAAAGGCGTGACCGAAATTGCGTTGATGCCCGTTGATACGCTCGGCGAGTTTTATCAGCGCGTCGAAGTCGTGGTGAAAGCCATGCCGGAAGGCTCACTGATCCTGACCGATTTTATTGGCGGCACCACTTCTAATGTTGCGGCGCGGCTGAGCGCCGATTACCCGGTGGCAGTCATTTCCGGGCTGAATGCCTCTTTGTTACTGGAGGCGCTGGACAAACGCGAGCACGGTCAACTGACCGCCTGTGTGGCCGAACTGGTCGAGGCCGGGCGGAGCAGCTGCCTGGACGTTGTTGCTCACGTACGTCAATTACAACAATCACAATAAGGATTAAACATCATGGCAAACATCGTTTTATGTCGTATCGATAGCCGTCTGATTCATGGCCAGGTTGTGACTAAGTGGGTTGGACAATCTCAGGCAAACCGGATTGCGGTGGTTAGCGATGAGCTGGACGCCGACCCATTTATGAAAAATATCTACCTGATGGCAGCGCCGCCAAATATCAAAGTGGATTGCTTCGGTAACCAGAGTTTTGCCGCCGCATGGAAAGAAAATCAGCTTGGTGACGGCAAGGTCCTGGTGCTGTTCCCCTCTCTGGCTGCGGTCCAGGAGGCGGTCCAGTTGGGTTTTGATGTCTCCACCATTCAGGTCGGTGGGCTGGGCGGTGGGCCAAACCGCAAAGCGGTATTCCAGAACATCACGCTGGATGAAAAAGACGTCGGCATTCTGAGCGACCTGAAAAATCGTGGGATTCAGGTGTTCTTCCAGACTATCCCGGAAGATAAGCCGCAGTCGCTGGACGATATCCTGAAAAAATTCTAATCCTTTGATAACAGGGTACTTAACTATGGATACTTTAGTCTTTGCAAGCCTGATGGGGTTGTATTACTGGTTTGCCCGATTACGCCTTGGCTACACCTTTTCCGCCATGCTGCTGCAGCCGGTGGTGATTGCCGTATTCGTTGGCCTGCTGTTAGGCAACATGGAAACGGCGATGATCATCGGCGCAGGTATGCAACTGGTTTACCTCGGCGTGACCTCTACGCCGGGCGGCAACGTCCCGTCGGATCCGGCGCTGGCTGCCTGTATTTCAATTCCTATCGCCGTGAAGGCCGGAATGGACCCGAACCTGGCCATCGCACTGGCGATCCCGTTTGGCGTTATCGGTGTGTTCCTCGACCAGTTGCGTCGTACGTTAAACGCCGCGTGGGTACATATGGCCGACAAGCACGCGGAAACGGCCAACATGGCGGGGATTATGCGCTGTGCGTTCCTCTACCCGGCGTTACTCGGGCTGGTGCTGCGTTTCCCGGTGGTCTTTGCCGCTAACTATTTTGGTCAGGACGTGGTGGAAAGCTTCCTGAAGCTGATGCCGCACTGGCTCACACACTCCTTTGAAATTATGGGCGGCATTCTGCCGGCGCTGGGCTTTGCCATCACCATTATGGTGATCGGTAAAAAGAGCCTGCTGCCGTGGTTTATCGGCGGATTCTTTGCAGTGCTGTACCTGAAGGTGGACATCATGGCGATGGCAATCTTTGGTACCTGCGTGGCCTTCCTGATTAAAGGTCTGGCGAAAAATGAAGGAGCAGCATGATGAGCAGCGATGTAATGCAGCATGAACTGGTGGAGCGTGCACGTGAAAGCGGTACGCTGACCAAAGCAGATATCACCAAAGCCTGGTTTATCTACTGGCTGGGTGCGGAAGTTTCCAGCTCCTATGAGCGTTTGCAAAGCCTGATTTTCTGCGCCTCGATGACACCGATCATCAAAAAACTATACCCGCAAAAAGAGGAGCAGGTGGAAGCGCTGAAACGCCATCTGAACTTCTTCAACTCGGAGCAAACGTTCGGGGCGGTGATTCAGGGGATTTCCATTGCGATGGAGGAGCAGAAAACGCGCGGCGAGCCGATTAGCGACGCTTCGATCACCGGGATTAAAACTGGCTTAATGGGACCACTGGCCGGGATGGGCGACTCCATTATCTGGGCAGCCGTTATGCCGCTGTTAATTGCTATTTTCATCCCGTTCGCCGCCAATGGCAGCGCGATGGGCGGAATTGTACCGTTAATTCTCTATCCTGCTATTACGCTGGCAATCAGCTACGGCATGGTCCACAAAGGTTATACGCTGGGGCGTGACTCGATTATCGGTCTGCTGCAGGGAGGGCGAATTAAGGAGCTTATCTACGGTGCTAACGTGCTGGGTCTGATCATGATGGGCGCGCTTTCTGCGAGTTACGTCAAGATCACCACCCCGCTAAAACTCAGCGCCCTGAAAGGCTCTGAAGTGGTGGTTCAGCAAATTCTCGACTCTATTGCCCCCGGCCTGTTGCCGCTGGCGGCGGTGTTCGCCATCTACTTTTATCTGGTGAAGAAAGGGCCACGTTACACCACGATCCTGCTGTCAATTGTGGCGCTAAGCGTGGTTTGTTCGCTGTTGGGAGTGCTGTAAACCATGACACAGAATATTTATCAACAACTGGGGCTAAAACAGGTCATTAACGCCTGCGGCAAGATGACGATTCTGGGCGTTTCCAGCGTAGCGCCGGAGGTGATGCAGGCCACCGCGCGGGCGGCCTCAGCCTTTGTTGAAATCGATCGGCTGGTGGACCGTACCGGCGAGCTGGTTTCCCGTTATACCGGCGCGGAGGACAGCTATATCACCTCTTGTGCGTCGGCGGGTATTGCTATCTCTGTCGCCGCAGCCATTACCCGCGGCGACCCGGCGCGAGTCTCGCTAATGCCTGATAGCACGGGTATGGCGAATGAAGTGGTCATGCTGCGCGGGCATAACGTTGACTACGGGGCGCCAATCACCAGCGCCATTCGCCTGGGCGGTGGTCGCGTGGTGGAAGTCGGCTCAAGTAATCTTGCGGCCCGCTGGCAGTTGGAGAGCGCGATTACCGATAACACCGCCGCGCTGTTGTACGTGAAATCGCACCATTGCGTGCAGAAGGGCATGTTGAGCATTGCGGATTTTGTGCAGGTCGCGCAGGTTCACAATCTGCCGCTGATTGTTGATGCCGCCGCCGAGGAGGATTTACACGCCTGGGTGGCGAGCGGGGCGGATATGGTGGTCTACAGCGGGGCAAAAGCCTTTAACGCGCCGACCTCCGGGTTTATCACCGGTAAGAAACAGTGGATTGCCGCGTGTAAAGCGCAGCACCACGGGATTGCCCGGGCGATGAAAATCGGCAAAGAGAATATGGTCGGGCTGGTGTATGCCCTGGAAAACTATCATCAGGGGCAGGTCGTGGTGACTGCTGAGGAACTCCAGCCCGTGGCACAGGCGATATCAGCGATTCCCGGACTGGACGCCGATATCGAACAGGACGAAGCCGGACGCGCCATCTGGCGGATTCGGATCCGCGTGAACGCGCAGACGCTGGGGCAGGATGCTTATGCTGTCGAAGCGCAACTTCGCGGGGGCGATATCGCGATTTACGCTCGTCGTTACAACCTTCATCAGGGCGTTTTTAGTCTTGACCCGCGTACGCTCGCAGAAGGGGAAATGGCGTTGATCGTAGCGCGATTAAAGGAGATTGCAGACCATGCAGCACATTAATTTTTATCGGAATAAAGTGGCCATTAACGTGCTGGCGAAGGATATCGCCAATGCCCGGGAAATCTATGATGCCGCTGAAGGCCATGCGGTGATCGGCGTGCTTTCCGCGCAGTTTACGTCAGTTGATGAGGGCGTTCGGGAAGTTAAACGCTGGATGACGGAGGTGCCGTCGATCTCCGTCGGGTTGGGGGCTGGCGACCCGGCACAGTATTACAAAGCGGCGATGATAGCCTCAGTGGTTCACCCGGCGCACGTCAATCAGACCTTTACCGGCTGCGGGTTTGCGGCAGGGGCGCTGGCGGCCACGGGCGGCGAACAAACCCATATCAATGCGCTGGTCAGCCCGACGGGCACACCGGGGGAGGTGCTGATCTCGACGGGCGTTTGCAGTAGCCAGGGCACGCCTGCCCGCGTTTCCTGTGATGCAGCGGTACGGATGATGTTGGATTCAGGGGCGCACGCGGCGAAGTTTTTCCCCATGGGGGGAGAGCGGTCGCTGCCAGATCTGTACGCACTGGCGACGACCGCTGCGCGCAACGGCATGACGCTGATTGAACCGACGGGCGGGATCGATCTCGATAACTTCGGCATTATCCTGAAAACCTGTCTGGAGGCGGGAGTACCCCGCGTGATGCCACATGTTTACAGCTCGATTATCGATCCACAAACGGGTAATACCCGGCCTGAAGATGTCGCCAGGTTAATGGAGATAGTGAAAGAGATGGTGTGACGTTGTTATCGCCGGATGGTGCATAAAAGATGCCTGGTAAGCGTTAGGTTTCACCGGGCATTTTTGCGAACACCATTCCTGGAAAATGAATACATTGCAAAAGTATGTATTTATCCGCCAAAGCGCCTCGCAGATGAAGAGTTTCCCTGATGTTGGTTGCGTTGCTGGCGAGTAAGGTTCCGTCATCTTGTTCTTTTGGTGACGGATCGCCATGAAAAATCCTACAACTTCTACCCCGCATGATGCAGTTTTTAAAAAGTTCTTAAACCATCCAGAAACGGCGAGGGATTTTCTTGATACCTATCTCCCAGCGTCATTGCGTGAACTTTGCGATCTGAACACACTGAAGCTGGAATCCGGGAGTTTTATTGAGGAAGACCTGCGTGTCAGCTATTCCGATGTACTGTGGTCACTAAAAACAAGGACTGGAAAAGGCTATATCTATGCGTTGAATGAACACCAGAGTTCGCCGGATGCGCATATGGCGTTCCGGATGATGCGTTATGCCATTGCCGCGATGCAGAGCCATCTTGATGCCGGAAACAAAACGCTGCCGCTAGTGGTGCCGATACTTTTTTATCATGGCGTTGCTAGCCCGTACCCTTTTTCACTGTGCTGGCTGGATGAGTTTGACGATTCAGAAACTGCGCGGCAGCTTTATGGCGCGGCTTTTCCGCTGGTAGACATCACAGTGGTGTCTGATGACGAGATTATGCAGCATCGGCGCATGGCGCTACTGGAACTTGTCCAAAAGCATATACGTGAGCGCGATTTGATGGTGCTGGTCGATAAACTGGTTGCTCTGCTGATTAAGGGACACGCTAATGACAGTCAGGTAGAAACGCTATTTAATTACCTGGTACAGTCCGGCAGCGCACCGCGTTTTGAAGCGTTTATTCGCGAGGTTGCCAGGCGTGTTCCCAGGCATAAGGAGAGATTAATGACGATTGCAGAATGCTTACGTGAGTCGGGGCGAAGAACAGGATTGCTGGAAGGCAAACTCGAAGGCAAAAAGGATGAAGCGTTGCGGATCGCCCATGCCATGCTTGAGAAGGGCATCGATCGTGAACTGGTGCTGATGATTACCGGGCTTTCCATTGATGAGCTCACGGCACATTCTGACTAATTATCCTTTTTTCCATTATGCTTTTTTCTTCTTGCTGATGCTTTTTCGTTTTTTAAACCGCAGTGGCCTTCCCGCTATAGTCATTTCATTACTCATCAGGCGGTTATTTCAAAAGGATAAAAACGTGAAACTGAAGATACCTCATTTTGCAGCCGGGACGGTGGTATTACTGGCGGGATTATTGCTGGCAGGGTGCGATCAGCAGAGCAACGACGCGAAACATATTAAAGTGGGCGTGATTAACGGCGCAGAGCAGGACGTGGCGGAGGTCGCGAAGAAAGTAGCCAAAGAGAAATACGGCCTGGACGTCGAGCTGGTGGGCTTCAGCGGTTCATTATTACCCAACGATGCCACTAATCATGGTGAACTGGATGCCAACGTCTTCCAGCATCGTCCGTTCCTTGAACAGGATAATAAAGCGCATAACTATAAGCTGGTGGCGGTGGGAAATACCTTTGTTTTTCCAATGGCCGGTTATTCGAAGAAAATCAAAACGGTAGCGGAACTGAAAGACGGCGCAACGATTGCAATACCTAACGATCCGACCAACCTTGGGCGGGCGCTGTTGTTGCTGCAAAAAGAAAAGTTAATCACCCTGAAAGCGGGGACAGGCCTGCTGCCTACGGCACTGGATATTACTGATAATCCACGGCATCTGAATATCATGGAGCTGGAAGGCGCACAGCTACCACGCGTACTGGACGATCGGAAAGTGGATGTGGCGATTATCAGTACCACTTATATCCAACAAACCGGACTTTCCCCGGTGCATGACAGCGTATTTATCGAAGATAAGAACTCGCCGTATGTGAATATCCTGGTGGCGCGAGAAGACAACAAAGATGCCGAAAACGTGAAAGAATTTCTGCAATCTTATCAATCACCGGAAGTGGCAAAAGCGGCGGAATCCATCTTCAACGGCGGCGCGGTTCCGGGCTGGTAATTAACCCGTTGCCGCGCCGGTTGGGGTTAAACCGCTCTCGCGCGGCGACGTGAGTCCATTGAGATCAGCACTACCGACGAGAGGATCAGCATCGTGCCCAGCCAGTCAGGCAGGGTGAACGTAATGCCTAACAGCAGCAGAGACAACAACGCGCTGCTTAGCGGTTCCGCGCAGCTCAAAATGCTCGCTTTCGGGCCGCCAATCATCTGCGCACCTTTCAGGTACAGGCTAAACGTCAGTGACGTACCGATAACCACCAGATAGAAAAATGCCAGAATCAAACTGCCATTAACGACAAAGTTTGTTCCCTGCCCGGCATAAAACGGTAGCAGGATCATCCCGCCAATTAACATACTCCAGCCAACAACCGGCAGCGTACCGTAGCGCGCGATAAGCGTTGAAGGGTAGGTGGTATAAAACGCGGCGGCAAATGCGGAGGCAATTCCCCAGAACAGCGCGGCAGGTGAGATAGACAGCGATGTCGGGTTACCGTGGGTGACCAACAGGAACGTGCCAATGAGCGAGGTCAGGATCGCGGTTAGCACCAAAATGCCTGGTCGCGCTTTACGTACTACGGAAAACCACGCCACGATGATGGTTGGTGACAAAAATTGCAGTACCGTCGCGGTGGCGGCGTTAGATTTTTCAATAGTTAACAGAAAGGTCAACTGTACGGTAAGCGCGCCTACCACCGAGAAAATCAGCAGGCTAACCGCGTCTTTGCGGTTTTTGATAATGGAGAATACTTTGTCGCCGTGAACGAAGGAGAGCATCAGCAGAATAAGTCCGGCGAAAATCAGACGCGTCATGGTCAGGAACTGAGATGACATCTGACTTTGCTCCATGATGTACTGTGCACAAACGCCCGAACTTCCCCATAATACGGCGGCAATCAGGACGTTCATCATCCCTCTTCTGGTGGAACCCATCTTTCCCTCGGCATGTTGTTTTGTTTTATTTGTGTGCAGGCATCATAGCAGAGATAGCTGCGATTTCTGCCAGCACATCCGCAATCAGCCAGTCATTAAAGATTTTCACTTCCGGACGCATTACCGCGTGTTGCGGCGTGACGATGTAGTATGACCACGCCAGCGGCCAACGGGTGTCGGGATGAAGTTGCACCAGCTGTCCGTCGGTAAGTAACTGCTGAACCAGCGCCCGACGAACGATAGCCACCCCCTGGCCGCTGATTGCCGCCAGGATCACCGCAGAGGTGGAGTTAATGTGCAGTCCACTGTCGCGGACGGCCGGGGCATGGGTAGCGTGCAAGACATCATCCCACGCAGGAAAATGAGCGCCGGGGTGGGGGGTATCGTCGTGGATCAGCTTTTGCGCGGCCAGCCATTCCCCGCAGGCGATTTTATCTACCGGTACCATTCGTGGGCTGCAGACCAGAACGGCTTCTTCATCCATTAACCAGGTTTTATTGACGCCGGGCCAGTCACCTTTGCCGCAGCGTACGCCCAGATCGGCTTCGCCGTGGGCGACATCCATCAGCTTTTCCGTCACATTCAAACGTAATTCGATGTTTTCATGCGTTTGTGAGAAACGATTGAGACGACTCATCAACCAGTTCATGACCAGGACCTGCGACGCGGTAATGATCACCACCGAGCGCGCCCGACGGCCGCGCAGTTTGTTGAGTCCGGATTCCAGGTTATCCAGTCCCAGAGTGATGTCGCGCAATGCGTCCTGTGCTTCGCTGACCAGCGTGAGACGTTCTTTGCCCGTGCGGGTGCGATGTAACAGTGGATGGCCTACCCAATCTTCCAGCGCACGTACCAGTTGACCAACGGCTGCAGGCGTCACGCCCAGTTCCTGCGCCGCGCCGGTGAAGCTGCCATGGCGGGCGGTGGCTTCAAAAGCGTGTAACCATTTTAGCCGATTGAGTGAACGCATCTGCTTTTTTCCATTCTTATTAACTGTTTCCAGTATACGCCAGCGAGATATATTTTCTTTCTTGAGATGCTATTTCTTCTCAGTCGTCAACTCCTGAGCCGAGTGGCATCTTTAGCGCGTCAACGAATTCTTTAAACGAGGTTAACGATGAGCGCATTCTTTGCCGGAAAGAAATTATTAGTGGTGGGTGGGACCAGTGGGATGGGGTTCGAAACGGCGAAACTGATCCTCCAGGGCGGCGGTAGCGTGGTGCTGGTAGGCAACCGCGCCGAGAAAGCGGAACGGGCCCGTCAGGCGTTGGCGGAGCTGGGTGACGTCTCCGTCATTGTGGCAGATCTGATGTCGGAAGCGGGGGTTAGGCAGGTGATGGCAACGGTGAATGCTGATCATAAAGACATCAACCTGTTAGTGAATGCGGCTGGCGTGTTTTTCCCGAAACCTTTTACTGAACATGAAGTTGAAGATTATGAGCTATATATGAGCCTCAATCGGGCGACGTTTTTCATCACCCGCGACGTGGTGCGCAATATGTTGGCAGACAATATAAACGGCGCCATCGTGAATATTGGTTCAATGTGGGCGCAACAAGCGGTGGGCGCGACACCTTCATCGGCCTATTCGATGGCCAAAGCGGGTCTGCATGCTTTAACCAAAAATCTGGCTATTGAGCTGGGTGCGCATGGGATTCGCGTGAACGCCGTTTCGCCAGCGGTCGTGCATACCCCCATCTATGAAGGGTTTATCCCGAAAGAAGATGTACAAGGTGTGATGAGCAGCTTTGACAGTTTCCACCCGATCGGTCGGGTCGGTAAGCCGCTTGACGTTGCCGAAACCGTCGCGTTCCTGCTGTCCGACAAGGCGGGTTGGGTGACTGGCGCTGTCTGGGATGTCGATGGCGGTGTTATGGCTGGACGTAATCGCTGACAGGGGCTGATGTTGCGCATTACAAAACGCCTGCTTATACGAAACAGGCGTTTGTGCAAGATCGGAAAAGTTAAGCGCGCTGAGAGTCCAGCAGCTCGTTATTTTTCACAACATCCTGGGCTTTGGTATAGCTTTCAATCAGTAACTGATAAGCCGGGAAGATTTTGGTATAGACTTCAGCCCATTCCGCTGCGTCTTCCCGATTCCAGGTTTTCTGCAGTTCAGACGCAACCGCGGCAGTATCCATCGGCACGACACCAGCCTGTACGACGCGGGCCATGGTGATCTCCTGCGCCATTTTGCTGTAGGTACCGGAAGCATCGATGACGGCAAAGACTTTATAGCCTTCTGCTACCGCGCTGATGGCCGGGAATGCCATGCATACACTGGTGATGGTACCTGCAATAATTAGCGTCTTACGGCCTGTCGCTTTTACCGCTGCAACAAACTCTTTGTTATCCCAGGCGTTAATTTCACCTTTGCGTGCGACATAATGTGCGTGAGGCGCGTTCTCATGAATTTCCGGAATAAGCGGACCGTTTGGCCCCTGCGGCACAGAGGCGGTGGTAATCACCGGCATTTTGCATAAGGTGGCGATTTTTGCCAGAGCCGTAGCTCTTGCACGCAGTTCAGTCATTGGCATATCGCCAACGGTCTGGAACAGGCCGCTTTGATGATCGATAAGCAACATAACTGCGTCATTGACATCAATCACTGGGCGTTGGCCATTAAAATTAGCGGGTGTAGACATGATCCATTCCTTGTTGTTGCTTTTTGCAGGCTATCTAACCTGCAGTAAAGTCTAAATCGCCTGGGCGATATCCATTTTTGCTCTACAGTTCATTAACCATTATTGACATCTTCATGGTTAATTTCAGGGGGAGGCTAAAGCTATCTTTATCAGAATTGCCTTAGTGAATTAATTTCCTCCTGCCCCATTAAAATAACAATACTTGTTATTATGAAATTATATTTCTGCATTCACATTATTTTATGGTGTGTACTGGAAGTAAGGGGATGGAGATTCGGCGAGTGTTTCTGAGTGATTTATTTTTATATGGTTATTATTATTGTGAAATAAAATGAATATTAACGATATATCTTCAATGTCAATTTTGTGACTAATGCCACAGTTTTCCAGAGGATAATGATCATGTCTATTTTATTTTCTAAGTTATTATTGAGTTAAGTAAATTCTCAAGTTGATATTTATTGTGCTCCCCCGAACAGCAGAGAAGCACGGTATTAATATTACGGCTCTATAGGCGTCAGATAATCCAGTCGTAGCGGCTCGGCCAGTAGATCGTTCATTTGCAATACAAACGACTGGAAATGCGGCAGGGCGATATGTTCGTCCAGGCCAGCCTGACCGCGCCAGGATTCGCGCACATAAAATACATCTGGCGTGTCGCGTAACTGGAACAACGCATACTCAATATTGCCCTCCTCCCGGCGCGTGGGCAGTAAGAGAGCTTGTAGCGCCTGTTTCAGTGCATCGATTTTCCCTGGTTTGGCTTTCAGTACTGCAATAATTGAAATCACTTCTGCATCAGACATGTTAAAACCCCTCCAGCACAATCTTGCCGACCGAGCGACCCGTTTCAATTTGCGCATGCGCTTTTTGCAGATTCGCCGCCGTGATCGCGCCAAAATGTTCACCCAGCGTGGTATGGATGGTGTGGTCGTCGATCAACTGGGCCACGCGGGTCAATAGCTGATGCTGGGCAATGATGTCGTGGGTGGTAAACATCGAACGGGTAAACATAAACTCCCAGTGCAGCGAAATGCTTTTGGCTTTCAGCGGACGCGCATCAAGGGTTTGCGGATCGTCAATCAGCGCCAGTTTCCCCTGTGGAGCCAGGGCAGCAATAATTTGCGAGTAGTGCTGTTCGGTATTATTCAGGCTGGCAACGTGTGTCACCTCTTTAATACCTATCCGTGCCAGCTCTTCCGTCAACGGCTTGCTGTGGTCAATCACATGATGAGCGCCCGCTTCACGTACCCATTTCTGGCTTTCCGCACGTGATGCGGTGCCGATGACGGTCATTTTGGTCAGCTTACTGGCCAGTTGCGTCAGAATAGAACCCACGCCGCCAGCCGCGCCGACAATCAGTAACACATCGCCTTCGTTGCCGTTTTCCTCAATGCCCAGGCGGTCGAAAAGCATTTCCCAGGCGGTGATTGCGGTCAGCGGTAGCGCTGCCGCAGAGGCGTTATCCAGCGATCGCGGTTTCAGCGCGGTGATTCGTTCATCAACTAACTGAAATTCGCTGTTACTGCCCGCACGTCCCAGGGCTCCGGCGTACCAGACTTCATCGCCAGGCGAGAACAAAGTAACGGCTTCGCCCACGGACTTCACCACACCAACGGCATCCCAGCCCAGTACGCGCGGCACATCAGCGTTAAAACCTTCGCGGACCTTGGTATCAACGGGGTTGACGGAAATGGCCTTTACTTCAACCAGCAGGTCATGTCCTGTGGCAACTGGCATGGGCAGGTCAATCTCTTGTAAAAATTCAATGTTATTGCCGTCGGTCGCGGCGCGGGTAATGGCGATGGCTTTCATAGTCTCTCCGGTCACAGGAATCAGTTGAATAATTCGATGGTAAACCGGCAGCAGAACGGGAAAAATAGCCCTACGGCGACAGGACTTATACTCGGGGAGTGAAAATGTTCCGGCTTGAAGATCTCACGTTGTTTGTCCGCGCCGCGGCGCTGAATAGTTTTAGCGATGCGGCACGCGAAGCCGGCGTTCAGCCTGCTCAGGTCAGTTCTGCTATCAAGCGCCTGGAGTCTACGTTGACTATCCGCCTGTTCGCTCGCTCCACGCGCAGCCTGCGCCTGACGCCGGAAGGCGAGATTTGGTTGCCCTATGCCCGCCAGATGCTGGACGTGATGCATGCCGGGCTGCAAAAAATTCAGACCCCGGAAGATGAAGTTTCTGGCACGCTGCAAATCGCCGTTCCTTCCGATCTTGGGCGGAATTTGCTGCTGCCGGTCTTTCAATCTTTTCGACGCCGCTATCCTGCGCTGCGTTTGCGGATCTTTTTCTCCGATCAGGTGACGGATGTCTTTAAAGATCCTGTCGACGTCGCATTTCGTTATGGCAATACCGAAGATGCGTCATATATTGCGCTGCCCGTTGCGCCGGGTAACCGACGCGTGCTGGTGGCGTCACCGGATTGGATTTTACAAAACGGTGCGCCGAAAACCCCGGAAGATTTAGCGCAGCTGAACGCCATGACCTTTGTCTTACGTGGACGCCTGCACGACCGCTGGACTTTTACGCACGACGGCGAGGTCAGCAGTGTGCAGGTCAACGGCACGATTATGAGCGATGATGCCGAAGTGATCCGACGGCTGGCGATTGCGGGTGAGGGGGTTGCCTACAAGTCGTGGCTGGATGTTAGCGAGGATGTACGCGAAGGGCGATTGCAGCTGCTGATGACGGATTATCAGGGAGAGAAAGTCCCGCTGAATATGATTTGCCCGCATCGTAAGCAGCTTTCAACGGCGGTACGCTTGCTGCATGACGCCGTGAAGGCGCGATGTGAAATGCTGGCGCAGAGCTAAGATACGCTTTGCGCCAGTACATTACTGTGGTGTGACTTAGTCTTTTTTCGCTGCGTTAGCAAAGAAAATATCAGACTGAATGTCTTTGGTGCGGATGGTAAACAACTGATTAGTGAGATCTTCCGTTAACTTCTCTGCATCAGCCATTATGCGCAGGTTGAAGTCATTCAGCATTTTATCTGCGGCAGGTTTATTGGTTTTCGCCATCTTCAGATATTCTGCTTCGACCTCTTTTTGCTCCTTCGCCACTTTATCTTCCCACGCTTTGTAGGCCTTTTTGACGATTGGCGCGAGCTTCGGATAATCGGTCATCGTCAGCGTCTGCAATTTACGATATTTCCAGTAGATGGATTGATCGTCAGCCTTATCTGTACCCATTGTATAGTTGGCCGGATATGCTTTCAGGCCGCTGTAGTACGGAACAAAGGCGGTGAGATCGGCCATACCCAGACCAATGTAGGTTGTTTCACCGATCTCTTTTGGCAACCACGGACGTACCTGCATAACGTGCGCTTCATAGGTGCGGAAGACGCTGACCGGACGCCACGGCTCTTTGCCGTTCAGGCCGTTGGTGTACGGGTCATGACTGGTGCCTTCATAGTGGCTACGCAGCACGGCTTTTACATCGTCCAGCGTCATTTTCTTCTCTGGCTTCATGAAGACCGGGAATTCACGTCCTTTGGCCATATCTTGATTTGCGGAAGGATTGAACGTTTTCTGGATGGTCCATACGCGAGGATCGTTATACGTACGGTCACGCTCGTCATCACGGGTATAGGCTTTAGAGAAGTTGAATTTGCCATCTTTCGCCGGTTCGTACAGACCTTTTTCCGTTGCGAACTGAATCAGATTTTTTGACGCCATCATATCCGGGTTTTTAGGATCGTAATCCTGTAGGCGGCCCTGATTACCGGTGGCGAAATATTGGTTATTAGGCAGGCGCTGCGCCATCCACTGGTGGCCGCTGCCGGTTTCCAGGTACCAGATCTCGTTATCGTCGACGACGGCAACGCCAAAGCCTTCGCCCGCACCGACGGTTTCAACAATATGTCCCAGCAGCGCAACGGCGTCACGTGCGGTTTTGCTCTGCGACAGCAGAATATCCGGGATATCGTCTTCAGTGATCCCTTTATCCTCAACGTACGGGTCGGCGGCCAGCGCTTTTGGTGAAGCAAAAATAGATTCTGTTCCACTCACACCAACGCCCAGTTCGTTAAATCCGGTCGCGCCGTGCAGCTGAGTTTTCCAGTTTGGGACGGTGGTATAACGCAGAGAGTTTTTCGGCAGTGGCCAGGTAAAATCATTCGCGCCATTATGTGCTTTGGTGCTGTATACCCCGGTCTGATTCTGTTTTGCCGGATGAATGACAAAATGCTGTGCTTTCAGGGCATCGCTGTCTGCGCTACGGGCGACCAACATGGAGCCGTCCGCGGATGCTTCATTGCCGACCAGCAGGGTCGTACAAGCAAAACCTGATGAAACAACCGCCAAATTTATTGAAAGTGCAATCAGGCACTTTTTAAAAGTAAACATTACGTATCCCTCATATGTACGCCAAAAATACACCGGAAACATACCGTTTCCTGAAATGCGATAACGTCTGAATGCTCAGACATGTCTCGCGAGAGAGATAAACGCCCCTGCCCACGTCTTCTCCAAATATTCATGCGTAGGTTGAAGTCTTCTGGACAAAATAAAACGTCCATTTCGCTTAATTATTACGCAACGAATATCCTGATATTCAGGATGTTTCCTGATTCGCGGTGAAGAATAGAATGGCTTATTAGTGGATTCAGTGACCTGTGTCGCGTAAGTTAATGATGACAAAAGTGAATCCTGTGGCAGCACCGTGCTTTTTGTTTCCGGATATGACGTTACCTTTTGCGGCAATACAGCGAGGGAACATTGGAACTGGCGAAAATCCATGCGCCCTTATACTCCTCCATGACCAGGCTCAGGCTGCGTCCGGTCTGCCGATAAAACCCGGGCAACGTATTGTTGATATCCGCTTCATCGGCCGTGTCGGCGAAGGTTTTGACGACTTGCATGGCCTGTAACACCCGCGCATCACGCTGTTGGGTGTAGCTGAAATAGATGTTCCTGCTGATGTCTGAGGTATTACGCCCATACAGTTTACCGGTAATTGTTGATAATCCTTCCTGGTTGTACATCCGAAATGAAACCGTACCGGCAAAGCGGTTGCTGCCAATATTCCATTCAACATTCCCAACGCAATTCAGCGGCTTTTCGGCATAGCGCGAATACCATAGCCAACTGCCCGAACCGAGCAAGGTAACCAGGCCAATAGTGAGCAAGATTATGTGGCGTGTTTTTTTCATTGCCCGCGCATCCAGTAATAATGGGTAGTACAAAATGCGTGGGCATCAATCCGCGCATCTTTATCGCATACAAATGCCACCATCCTTTCTGCTTTGAGGTAGCCGGATAGAAACACGTGTTTGTTGTTTTCACAGAGAAAAGGATGAAGTTGCATCAGACTGAAATAGCCATGCTGGTCGTACTCATTCGGAGAGTAATAAATTTTGCAGTTTTGCCGCGAAGGGATCTGCATGGAAACAGAGACAAACTTACTAAATGGCATAACCGGGCGAGTCTGATACCACACCAGCCAGATAACCAGAGTAGCAATAACAACACTAACGCTAAATAAAATGTTCCACCAGGAGATCTGCGTCGTTTGTTGTGGTGCGGTAAGAATTACCTTTGCAGGCGCGCGCTCCTCAATAACCGGTGACTGGGAAACGTCACTCTGAGGATCCGTTATCACTTCTACCTGAGTGTTTTCATTCAATCTCAGCCCTCGCCGGGAAATAGTTTTCACCGTATCACGCGGTAGTCCCACTTCCGCCAGCGCATTACGTAACGTCAGAATTGCCTGGTAGAACGTGTTGGTGCTGGTGACATTATTTCTCTCTCCCCAACCCACTATCATCAACGTGTTCTGGGAAACAATGTCACTTGCGTGAGTAATTAAATAGAGAAAACAGAGCGAAGCTGGGAGCTGGAGTTGTATTGTGCGCCCGGTCTGACGATTGACCAGACTTTTGCTATCCGGATTAAATTCGACCAACTGATTGATAAGATACAATTGCCCAGCCCTCAGTAACCAAAACGTATCACAGCGTGTCCTTGTACACCCCTTAAATTTTACATCCAAATCGATAAGACGCCTCACTCTTTGTACATGATCTAAGATAAGAATTTCACTTAGGGGGTAAAAATCCTTCAAATACAATATGTTATTAACTTAATTTCTTAGGTGGGAATTAGCTAATGTTAAATAATGAGAATTCATTACAGTTTTATCTGGGTTATCATTATATTTATCCACAGAGCAACAAGGGTGATTGAGTTATCTGAATTGTGTAATTAACGAGTAACCTTTACAGCGGTTATTTTTTAGCAAATAGTGCTTTTTTAAGATTTATCCTAGGGTTTTAATTTATGCATAAAATTCCTAATGCCCAGATTGTTATTCTGAGATAAAACACAAAAAAACTTAGCGGTATGGCATTGCTTACCGTACGTACATATTAGCGCATCAAGAGTTTATTACATTTTTTTAGGGTTGCTGTTATTAACTGACAAGGAATGTCATACGTGTCGGATTGACACATTTATTTACCGATGAAATATTTATGGAAAAATAACAGGAGTCATTTTTTATGAACAGATCCCCATCACAGAGTATTCGTTGCATAAGCTGTGAATTATCCTGTCAATTATTTCCGGATACTGCGGTACGCGCCAGCTACTGTCACCGTGCCGCTTTTGCGATCTGGCCTGAGGGAAACGGTTTTCTACAACGAGGCGTTATTGAAAAACTTTTGCTTAATAATCAAAACCATTTATCCCGCGGGTTTATTTTTGTGGATTTCTCCTTCCCCAACCTGCGCCTGTTCGCTGACCCGAAATGGGTTGACCGTCTGGCGTATAGCGGTATGCATATTGTTTTGATTGCGGACCGGAACCTGGCGCCGTTAGCCAATTACTGGCTGTCGAAAAGCAATAAAATACAAGGCATTATATATTCTGATGATGATGATGACGTACAGCATCAGAAGATGAGACGATTATTTACGGGTCATCTCGCTAACAGTAAACGTGGGCGCACACTCAACTATACAGAAATGATATTACTGAAGCGATTTGTCTCAGGAAAAAGTATTCAGCAAATTACCCAAATAGATAATATTGATATTAAGAAAATATACGTCTATAAGCTCCGGCTTGAAGATAAGTTGGGCCATAGTATTCATCAAATACTATCGAATATTTTATAACGCATTTCTGATTTTTATTATTTCACATCCTTGCGATGTGGTGGACGCTCTACGCCTGATAGCAGGAGGCTAATATGCCAAATCCCAAATCTTACTCTCGTATTGCCATCGCGGTTTCAGCCGCATTAACGTCTATGGTATTTTCAGCCCATGCAGCCTGGGTTGATGTTGATAGTCTTCCTTCCAGCGGTCTGGTTAGCAGTCTGCCCCCGGAATTGCAGGCAATAATCCCTGCGCAGGCCAATGCCAATTTCGCTAAAACCAGCGCCATGCCAAATTATGTTTATCAGTGGAGTGCGGGCACCATTCCTGTTTATGGTAATGGATTAACGTTAAATGGACCCGGTGCTGAAGCTTTTGAGCACTCTGTTACTGTTATTCAGAACAGCGCGACGGGTAGTCCGGGCGTTATTTTTGGTGACGACCTGACGATCCGCACCCAGTCAAAGAATGCCGCCAATAATGGTAAAGATGTTGACGGTATCCGCACGCATGGGGCCAATACGCCGGATAACCCGGTCTTTATCATCACCGGGGATCGCACCAGTATTTATGTAGACGGTCAGGATGGTGACGGTATTAACGCCGGTTATAACGCAATAGGCCAGGGCTGGATAGGCTCGGCTAATATCTACGTCGGTGATGATCTGTACATCAAAACGACGGGTAACCAGGGGCGTGGTATCACCGCCAATGCCATGCGAGATGCGACGCTTGCCAAAAATACGATTGTCGTTGGCGATCGTGCGCATATTGTGACGACCGGCGACGGCTCTGAAGGTCTTCGCTCCGGGCAGAACGGTTCCTCAATCCTGCTTGGCAATGACGCTACCATCGAGACGTCTGGCGCCTCCTCAACGGGCATTTATGCCGCCACATCTTCTAAAACGGAACTGGGTAATAACGCCACTATTACGGTTAACGGCGCGAGCGCGCATGCGGTCTATTCCACCAACGCGACCGTGAACCTGGGCGACAACGCGACCATTAGCGTGAACAGTTCTGGAAAAGCGGCTTCATACAGCAAAGCGCCACGCGGCCTGTTTGCGATTTCACGCGGGGCGATAAACCTGGCCGGCGGCGCCGCGATTACTATGGTGGGCGACCACAGTACTGAAAGCTATGCCATCAGCACCGAAACGGGCGGCACCGTAGACGGATCCGCCGGTGGACGCTTTCTTATCGACGGCGATCTTCATGCTGCCGGAGGGACAAACGCGACCAGCAGCCTGCCCCAGCAAAACAGTACGATTAAGCTCAACATGACAGACAACTCGCTATGGAGCGGGGCGTCTTATATCACCAGCGCGACTGCCGGGACGGGGGTCATCTCGCTGCAAATGAGCGATGCGACATGGAATATGACCAACAGCTCAACGCTGACCGACCTGACGCTGAACAGTGGGGCAGTGGTTAACTTTGGCCATGCTGACGGCGAACCGTGGCAGACGCTTACGATTAACGAAGATTTTACCGGGAATGGCGGCAAACTGGTTTTCAATACCGTTCTGAATGACGATGCCTCCGAAACCAATAAGTTGACAGTGCTCGGCAACACAGCGGGTAATGCCTTTGTGGCGGTGAACAACATTGGCGGTACCGGGGCGCAGACCGTTGAAGGCATTGAGATAATCGAGGTTGCTGGCAACTCTGACGGCACATTTGAGAAAGCGAGCCGTATTGTCGCCGGGGCGTACGACTATAACGTAGTGCAGAAGGGCAGCAACTGGTATCTGACCAGCTTTATTCCTGCTCCGCCCGATCCGGTGGACCCTGTTGACCCTGATCCCGTAGACCCGGACCCGGTTGATCCGATTATCCCTGATCCGGTCGACCCGGACCCGATCGATCCTGTGGACCCGGTTATTCCTGAGCCGGAAGAGCCTCATGTTCCGCCGGTCACGGAGCAACAGTATCGTCCGGAAGCCGGCAGTTATCTGGCGAACAACTATGCCGCTAACACACTGTTCATGACCCGACTGCACGATCGTCTGGGTGAAACGCAGTACGTCGACATGCTGACGGGCGAGAAAAAAGTGACCAGTCTGTGGATGCGTAACGTTGGCGCGCATACCCGCTTCAAAGACGGTAGCGGGCAGTTGAAAACCCAAAGCAACAGCTACGTCTTACAGTTAGGCGGCGATCTGGCGCAATGGAGTAGCGATGGCCTCGACCGCTGGCATATTGGCGTGATGGCAGGTTATGCCAACAGCCAGAACCGCACGCAGTCCAGCCTGACCGGCTACCACTCTCGTGGTCAGGTCACCGGTTACAGCGTGGGGCTGTACGGCACCTGGTATGCCAATGACGCAGACAAGACCGGCACCTATGTAGATACCTGGGCGCTGTACAACTGGTTTGATAACAAAGTGATGGGTCAGGAGCAGGCGACAGAGAAATATAAATCCAGCGGTATCACCGCCTCGGTCGAAGCCGGTTACAGCTTTAAACTGGGCGAAAGCGAGCGCAATAGCTACTGGCTGCAACCGAAAGCGCAGGTGGTGTGGATGGACGTGCAGGCCGACAGCCATCGCGAAGCGAACGGGACCCGCGTGAAGGATGACACCGATGGCAACCTGATGACTCGTCTGGGCGTGAAAGCCTTTATCAACGGCCATAACGCCATCGATGACGGTAAATCTCGCGAGTTCCAGCCGTTTGTCGAAGCCAACTGGATCCATAACACGCAGACTGCCAGCGTGAAGATGGACGATGTGAGAAACGACATGCGCGGCACGAAGAACATCGGCGAACTGAAAGTGGGAGTTGAAGGCCAAATCACTCCGCGCCTCAACGTATGGAGCAACGTGGCCCAACAGGTTGGCGACAAAGGCTACAGCGATACCCGCGGTATGCTCGGCGTGAAATATAATTTCTAATCTAATGCACTAATGGAAAAGCCGCTGATTAACCGATCGGCGGCTTTAT
The DNA here is from genome assembly GCF_059615875.1 of Citrobacter sp. CRE-46. NCBI lineage: Bacteria > Pseudomonadati > Pseudomonadota > Gammaproteobacteria > Enterobacterales > Enterobacteriaceae > Citrobacter > Citrobacter sp. CRE-46. The sequence goes on from NZ_CM184341.1 coordinate 64,584, forward strand.
TTTTTGTAGGAATCGTAGTCCGGAGTAAGCGTTAGCGCTATCCGGTTGTGATCTATTGCAAAGGTTGTAGACGTTTCTTTTCTTGCCATGAATAAATTGTCATCAGGCACAAGAAAGAGAAAGTTAATCCCAGAAGAACAGATATAATTAACACTAGCCGAGTACTGTATAGCTGACTATATACTGGTTGCGAAAAAACAATAATGTCATTGCTGTCCAGGTAACGTTTTGTCGTTGTTGCGATAAGAACCATGCGCGCAATCGTTTCAGTTGCTTTCTTATCATTCTGCAACTTATCTAACTCCTGAATGGTGCTATTTACATCATCACTGTACCACTTGATTAATTCAGAGTTTAGTGATGATAGATTATATTTTATCAGCTGATCATCAGCTTTATTGAATGTGGATTTAACTGTAAAAAGGTTGCTTTTTTTTACTTTATCTATGACAAAACCACTATCAAGTTTCGAAGCAAGTAATGTTTTAAACATTTCATCCCGACACTCGTTATCGTCATTACATGAAGTATAAAAAAAAGGGGAGTATATTTTAGGTATAACATCCATAGTAACAGTAAGTTTGTCACTATTAAAATAACAAAACAACCCACCTGACACTATAGAAAGCAATGTGATAGCGCAAATCAATATGTATTTGCGATAAGAAAATTTGATAAAATCATATAGATCAATATCTTCACTGATGCTCATCTAAACTTATTCCATTTCATGAGGTGATGACATTATAAAGTAAATAGGCAACAATAATTGTGCTTATAATGAGAGAATTAATAAATATCTTTGCGGATAATGAGTATTTCATTTTGCTATCATTCGCTCCAATAGTTTAATTTTTGCGTAATGATAATGGAAGAGAATAGAGTATTAAACCCGTATAAAATCTCTTTGAATTTAATGTTGCTAATTTATTGCATTATTAATGCAGTATGTCTGCATTTGTGTTGCAGAGATGTTGTTTTGTGTGGGGGTAATAGTTGTGGAATTATAAAAATTATATAATTCTTATAAAGAAAAATCCCGTTTGGTATCGCTGTTTTTATACCATTAAATTTGTTACAAAATATTTCTATGGGGTTATTTCAGATGGAATATCGAAGTCAGGGAACACAGCATCATTATCTTCGAAACTGAAAAATAAAAATCTTGCCTCAAGCAGTTGCGTGATGTTAACCAGGTCATCCTCTTTCACGCCTGAAGCTAATCGAGATAGAACATTGTGCGAACAGGAAAGATTCATTGCTGTTATCTCTTATGAAGTCTTCAGGGTTTCAACCTGGAAACTGTCTGATTTTTTCTTCTTTTCAAGAAAATTAATTTGTTAATCAATGAAATATTTTAATCGTTAAAGCCAGTACGCGAACACTTAGAAAGCGTTCTGTTAGGCTGTAGATTTTAATTATCTTATTGAATTTTATTGAAATTATTGAAATTATATAATTTATGCAATATGAAAAAAATTTATTTCTAATGCAATGATTTAATGCCTTTTTATACATAAGTAATAATTTGATTAGAATTCTATTAATTCAATCTGCTAATAATGTTTTTAAGAGTTTTTATTTTTATCGATTAAAAATTAATGTCTTCACGATAGGTAAAATTGATTTCACTCCAGCGGTTACTCTATTTAGGATTTTTCGTAATTCCACATGATTTATGAGTTATTAAGAACGATTTTGTTAAGGAGAATAAATTTATGGATGAAAAATACTTAGATGTGTTTTCAACTGTACTCATTTATTCTCAATTATGGCCAGTGGCTGAAGCATTGACGGGGCTATGTTCTAATGAAGATGTACGTGACAGAAACGTTGTGGCCGTAATGTTTCAGGATGATATTTTGATTGAGATTATGCGCGTACAACCAGAACTGGTTATTCTGGATATATCTCCCAGAGCTAGTTGTGCATTGCTCAATAAACTTCGCCATTATCATCCGTCCTTGTCGGTGATAATTACACAACCGCGTTTCTTATTCTCTGATCGTGTAGTTGCAGAATATTTCGGGAATATCTGGCTGAAAGAGTATGACTCTCTATTAGCGGGATATCCCGCAGTGTTGTTACCGGAGCATCTTATCTATGATGCGCTGGCTGGAATCGAATGTGGGGGAACGTCTTTTTATCGCGGGTATACTGAGCTACCTGTTTTGCAGGCAAGTTTAACTGACCGTATACGTTGTCGCCTGTTTGATATTAGTGGTTCCTCTCGTCTGTGTGAAGTAGTGATGGAATGGCTGGCAAAAGGAGTTACGCCATTGGAAACAGGGTTATCCCTGGCTCGCAGTAGCAAGGTAGTTTATCACTATCGTTGGCAGGCTATGCGGTTACTGAATATTCATAACCCTACAAAGGATTTTATTCCGTCGCTGACAGTAGAAATAACGCTGACTGAAAATGAATCGGATCGGTATAGCCGAAGGCATATTTTTATGAATGGCAGGAAAAATCAGGTTATTACGGTTGGTGAAGTATAAGGAGACAATAATGGGACGTCACAGAAGCGGTTTAGCGTCTTGTTCGATTCCCGGTGAAATGTTACCCGGATGTGTAGAGCCAGTGTATTTTCGTCTTCTGATGACTATGGCACAAAGCAGAAGCCCTGCTATGATGCAGGCTCTTGAAGCAGTGCTGGTAAAAGGGATGTCACGTAAAGAAGCATGTCTGATCAGTGGTGTATCTGAAAGTAATTTGTCAGTGAAGATATCGCGTTTACAGGAAATGAGCAGAACGATAGCGCGAATGTACTCGTGTCAGTTCAATCGGGCAGATTGTCCAGTTAGTAAACATATGCTGATTAAGGAAAAAGAAACAGAATGTGGAGGTAATGCCATACCTGATGGTGGGGATCGGGTGGGCAAACGGGATTGTTTAGAATAATTATATTAGCTAAATTTAGTTGAGGATATTTATTCATTAATATTTCCGTATTTTTTTAATTTATCCATAAGAAGGTATATGAAAACATGCGTTTGCAATGTAATGGTTTTATATACTAAGCAACCAGCAGCAAGGCTATTTAACTAAACCACTCTATGGGATAGATATGTTTTTATGATTCGATTTGATTCGATTATTTTTTGCTTTTGGTTTTATCCTTCATTATTAAAGTTAATTCTTTTGCTCAAATGATAATTATTTAATTAACCAGTCAGTAAGATTTTTGTTGTAATTATAATGCTTATATTCCAAAGGAGTAAGTGGTATGTATAAAATAAAACCCAAGATAAAATTATTTGCAGTATTAACTAGTATAGCTCTAGCCTCTAAATATTCATTTGCTGAGTTACCAGTATCCTTACCGTTCAAGTCCTTTAATGATAGCATCATTAATAATAAAGCAGAGTATCGTACAGATACTGATGCACAAAAAAATCTTATTAGTGTTATTCTGAAAGATTTTAGTGATAGCAATATTATAGATAATCAAAGTGTTCAGTTAATAAATACCGCTGAAGGAATCATCAATATTTCAACGGCGGTCAGTACTAATAGTGCTACGGCCATGTATGTTTCAACAGCCGCTGGCTCACAAAATAATATCAAGATGATAAATGAAGGCAGCATTTACATCGAAGACTCCAGAAAGCCAAATGTTTCAAGTACACCAACTAATTCAATTGGCATGTCGGCATTAAGTTCTGATGGTAGCGGTAACTATTTTGAATTGCAAAATGATGGTGTCATAACCGTCACTGCTATTGAGCCAGTCAATGGTGCTGGTGCGGTGGGTATGATGGTCTCTGCTGCGAGTAAGGATACTGTAGGACTGACCGATCGCTCGCTCCTGACAAATAATGGCTTAATCGATGTTAATTCTTCAAGCAGTAATGCCTGGGGGATGCGTCAGTTTTCATCATGGTCTGCTCTTTTAGGAACAATCGTGAATAATGGGGTGATCAAGGTGAATAGCGATGCTGTAAATTCATTCGGTGTGATAAAATTAAATGCAACAGGGATTTATTCAGATGTTAATGGCTCTCCTGGTAGTGAATTGGAAGTTATAAATAATGGTAAAATTTACGTTACAGCAACAGGTATTGGTGGTGAGGCTAATGGCATCTATTCATTTATTGACCCTACCCTAAATATTGGTGGTATTAAAACTACTCAGGTTAATAACAATTTAATTGAAGTTACCAGTACAGGTAAGAATGGTGTCTCTTCGGGAATGAAATCGGGTGCAATAGTGGAAGCTAAGATGCCCTACTCATCATTTATAACAAATGGAGAACATGGAGTAATTAACTCTATTGCCACCGGTGAGAATGGTAAAGCTTATGGTATTCAAGCTGTAGTTGATAGTGATGTCGATGTCCTAATAAACAATACCGGTGCTATAAATACCATTGGTAGTACTGCCCATCAGCTTTACGTCACGTCCTCTCCATATACTATAGGCAACAAGTCTGGTTCGGCATATATTCAAACCTGGAATATCAATTTATACGATCGCGAGAGCAATAACCAAAGTGTTTTTGCTGTTGCTGAACAGGGGCGTTTAAATTTTGGCACAAAAGATGGTTCAGGTGCACATTTTATCCTGAGGCCTGGAGATAAGGATAAAGGTTATGAAAATAACAAACATTTTAATATCCAGGACATGATAAAAGTCTACGGTGATAAGGCATTGGTTTCTGGCTATATTGGGAGTGTCAGTACGCCTATTTCATTATTAAAAGCAAATCATGGGCTTATTGATACAGGCGGACCATTGAATTGGACAAATCAGTGGGTATCGCTGGATGTCAGTCCAGAAGATGGTGATAATAATGTTATTGACGCTGGTGTGGTTGATAATATGCGAAATCAGGCAGAAAGTGTTGGGCAAATTTTAGCCACATCACGGCCTCCTTCTGGCCAGGCTGATATAAATAATGATGTTCAATTGAAGATCTATTATGCCAATAATCGTAGGTTCGGTATTGGTGCTTCAATAACGGACTCGGTAGGTACAGTGGCTTATACCAACTTTGATGTGACTGAAAATGCCACATTAGGCTGGCATGCGGGTCTTGAAACCTCCCATCTTCGCGCAAGAAGTGGTTTACTTGATATTGATTCCCTGTCCGCTGTTTTTGGTGTGCAGGGGCGATATGATTTCACTGGCAATAGTTACGTGCGAGCTCAGGCAACTGGGATTTTTGCCAGAAATAAAAATTACTTTAAAACGAACGAAGGAGATTCAGACCAACAATCAACGACAAACACCGGTTTTTATGGTACTGCCATTTGGGGTTATGAATATAACTATAATATGGATAACACGTTAACGCCTGAGATTGGCTTAACAACGCTCCTGACACACTCTCCGGATATTAACGTTCGCTATAATAACGGAGATGATCTCGATCAATCTTACGATGCTCAAAATTATGTTGAAGCAGGTGCTGTCGCTGGTATTCGTTGGTCAGGAAGTCGTATGCTTAATAATACTGAAGTCAGACCTACATTCTATATGGGAGCAAAACATCTGTTGACAGATGGAAAGATTAAATCAGGTTTAAATTTTATGGATGAGCATTACACCACATATATTAATAGTGATAAAACCTCAGCTGTTATTGATGCCGGAATTAGTACTCCTGTTAATAAGTCATTCGATATTGGGATTAACTATAGGGGCTCTTACAGTAAGAACCAGATTGTTCATGTAGGCTACATCAACGGAACTCTCTTCTTTTAACTTATTATTAAGCCAGAAGTATTAACCTCTGGCTTTTAATTTATATCGCGAGTGCTTTTCCATTATGTTAACCAGAGAACAACGGGATGTACTTATTCTTCATATCCGCAACGGTATGATGAATAAAGTTACTGATGTGAAGTATGCTACACAAAAGGCATTTTACCTAAGAGAAGACCTTATCAAAATAGGCTTCCAGTTGCGTGAAGACTCTGTATTGATGTCTCCGATACTCAATTGCCAGTATAGGTTGGGTAAAAGTATTGCCTGAGATGAGGAATATGAAAAGGCACGAACGCATGAAAAAAAACTGCGAGAACTGATCCAGGAACAGTATCAGCAAACAGAGTTATTACAACAGGAATTAAGTCATCAATCTTCAGAAATATTACATTCAGCAGATGTCTTGTTATTTACTCTACTTAAGGCACAACATTATCAATGGCGGGATCGTTTGTACCTGGCGGCCCTGGCTGGAGAACTAGAGGAAAATATTACCGATGAGTATAACTGCCCACTGGGCAAGTGGCTTTGCAGTGAAGGAATGAGACGTTTCATGATGTTATCCGGATTTCGGGAGTTGAGTAATTGTCACCATGAACTGCATCAAGCCGCATCACGTCTTGTTGGACAGGCATGGTCATCAATACTACCTGTGCAACTTGAGGCATGGCTACAACATATAGATGATGCGAGCCAAAAGTTAATTTGTACACTTGACCAACTGGAAATGCGCGTAGAATTATTATACCCAACACAGAGAAGACATCATAAGAATCGGGCGGTAGGTAACCATAATGAATTGGATGGATAAATCAATGAGTTTCTGACGTTTATTTCTTCCCTATACTCTCAAGAAATATTATTTATCAACATATGTTACTGTTACACTCGTTGAGCCACGAAAGTTTGCAGAAGAGCTGCCCTGAATGTTGATATCCTGCCATATACGGGACTAAATAATCCTGATTCCTGTTAATATTAGGTTCCTTGCCATCTTCAGACACGACCAGATGGAAATGCTCAGACGTAATTACAGAGATAGTTCACGTCGTTAAAATGAATTTTTATTCTTGTGATGTTTTTATTAAAAGTATCTTGATATTTTTTTTATCTGATGGCTCAGGTCCTGAAGGGCCTTTATTTTTAGAGAAAGAAAACCCTGACTGACACCGTGTCTGTCACATGCTATATTGCGAGATTCTCCTGCTACAAAGTAATCATATAATGAATTAATGACTTTTTCACTGCGGATTGATGATATTTTTATCAAAAGTAGAAATACTATGGGATCAACCTCTCCCGCAATAAGTAATTTCTCTCGATACATTAATATACTGTTATCTATTTCTTTTTCATATTTACGACTGGAATGAGAAAGTTGCATTCTACTTTATCCTGCTCTTTATTTAACGTGTTGAAATTTATGAAGCATGTTTTTCCTAACCAATGTAAGTTATAGTTTGAGAATGTTTTTATATATATCTGTCGACTGTAAATGATAAATTCACTCCAGGTGCCTGAAAAAATGAATGAGGCATATTGTCCTGCTGGTATAATACTTTTGGATTTTTCATCGCTACTGTTACATGTAGACATTTCCCCTGTAATGGCTTGAATATGAATTAATCCATTTCTATTACTAGACAAAGTATCTGTTTTGCTTAAGGACGCTGCCACCCAGATATCTTTAATACCATTTTGAGATAACTCGTCAATTAAAGGTTTGACATGTTTTGTAAAACTTTGGTCCTCAATGAATATGTAACTGGCCAGATAATTTACTTCTTTACCTGTAATAGTTCTCGGGTTCTCAAGAACAATAGTACTTGGTTCAAATTCTGGCATTAAGTGAAGCAGTGACATCTGAAGGAATGTACTGTCCCACACATGCGATTTTCTATAAGCAGTCGGGCTTTTGCCAAAGTAACGCCGAAATGCTCTGGCGAAATTCTGCCCGCTATAATAATGCAACTGCAACGCGATTTCTGTTACTGATAATTTTGTCATCCAGAGTGTTATGGCAGCCCGTGTCATTTTACGTTTGAAAATATATTGACCTAATGTCTGTTGGTGTTCCTGCCAAAATATCTTTTCTAAAGTCCGTCTGCTGTAACCAACCGTTTTGACTAGTTCATCAATATCGACTCCGCTATATAATGTTTGTTCAACCCAATACAGAATGTATTTGTTGAGTGCTTGTGTCATCATCTATACAGTACCAAGAGTGTAGTTTTACTAATCTTAGTATACGTTTCATTTTGCGAAAAACTGGACTAATCCTTATATTTGCGCAGATGCTTTTTTGCGGCGCTTGCGTTGCTGTGTACAGGCTAACAGGTGAGACAATCAGCCTGGGGCTGATACCAGACATGAGTCGTCGCGGTAGATGACTGCAGGGATGAAACAGTGGTGAAATCGTTTTTCAGATTACTCAAAAAACGCATCAGGAAGTGGTTTATTTTCGTTGGTGTCAACCAGCAAGTCTTCAAAAGACGTTGCCGTGCTCGCAGAAGGTGTGTGATGAGCTTGGGTAAATCCAGTCTGCTGGCTTAAGAATGAAAAGTAAGCTTGATATATCAAGTGAAGACATTGGTTGACTTCACTGGCGTTCAGTAGAAGCAAACTGGCGGAGATCACAGGAGTCGCATTTGATGGTTAATTTGTTGATTTAAAACTAATATTTTGTGTTTTATTAATGAGTAACCCCCATAAGCACCCCCAAATCGTTTTGCCGGAGGGGGAGAGGAGACAAAAATACACTATCTAATCAATCCCTAGGACTGATTGCGAAATTAACTCTAACTCCTCTGGATAGTGTCTGGCAATGATATCATTCTGTTTAACTACCCGTTCGGGGTAAGCGCCCCGTGTAGAACGTAGGGTAAGATTTAGTTTACAGGCAGGGTTACATTCCAGGGCAGCAGCTCTTTCACGCGGTTGCCTGGCCAGGTGTTGATGACGCTTATCACATGCCGCAACCCGCTTTCCGGGTTCATCAGCAACACGATGCGTATAACTGTCATCACAGACCACATTAATCAGATCGGTCAGTTCAATACCATCGATATCAACGGAGAATCGGCTCATATTGAGGGCTAGTATGTTGACGGTATCTGCTTCCATGGTCAGAGACATCTTCATCCTGTCACTCCACCGTATTTACCGGTAGTGATATCGGTCACCGCTTTGTACCCGTTACGTTTCATCAGACCGGTGGCCCGTCTGGCTCGGAGTATGTCAATGTGGCCAATAAAGGGAGACTGATGGCGGATGGAGAAACCGGGCCGGTCGGTGCGTACCAGGTCACATTTTTCGACAATAAAGTTGAGTGCGTCTATCAGGGGGATACCAGCGTCAATATGCTGTGCAATGACCTGTTCATCACCAAACGGTGTGTCGTTAAGCGTAAGACCGTAGTGTTTGTCCAGCAGGTATGCGAACAGTATTTGCCAGATTTTGATGGGGGACGGGCGTGATGGTACCACCCGCCTGTGGGGTGCTGGTTGAGTCTGCATAGGGTGTTCTCGATGTTATGTGGAAGAATGGAACCGGGAAAGGAAATATCAGTGTGTGGTGGCGTAATGGGTTACGCTGTTCTGGCTGGCGTGGGATAAATTGCTATATAAATGTAGCCGTGTGACCCGAGGGAGCCCGCTTCGCAGGTGAGTCCCTTCGCATACAGCGTAACGCAGTGCTGATGGCGGGGAGTGAGTTCACCACTGGTCAGCATCAGTTCAAGCTGCTTCATCAGTACCGGAAATGCCTGGTCGAGGTGACGTAAATCTGTATCACTGAATTTACCGGTGATACTGGCGCGGTCAGCCAGATAATGCAGGCGGTTGCCTTCCTGTACCAGACGGGCACCAAAACACGGGGTGACACTGCGTTTCAGTCCCCACCAGGGTTCAGCGATGTGATGGTCTTCTGGCCGTGTGGTATTCGACATTGTCGTGCTCCTTAAACAAAGTTAATTCAGGGTGACGCAGCGCAGTACCACATACGGACCGTTGCGGTACTGACGACGTTCTGCGAAGACCGCCAGCACACCGCGAATGTCCTGTACCTCCCGGCCTGCATAGTGGCAGACACTGCCGGACCAGTGATATCTGCCGGTACAGAAGCGAAACAGCCTGGGTTGTGGATACCGGCGGTATATCGTCATCGCATGGCGCTTGCTGATGATTTTCACCCGTATTTCCTCCTTCCCCTTTAAAGCCAGCCCGATTCGGCGAAGGAAACAATATCCATGCCGCCAACGACCAGATGGTCCGGAAGGCGGATATCCACCAGGTCCAGCGCCTGTTTAAGACGCTCTGTAATATGGCGGTCAGCCAGACTGGGTTCCGCAAGTCCCGAAGGGTGGCAATGCGCCACAATGACAGCTGCAGCGTTGTGCTTCAGTGCAGCCTTCACCACCTCACGGGGATGGACCTGCGTATGGTTGATGGTGCCGGTGAACAGCGTTTCGTACGCAATAAGACGATGCTGGTTATCCAGAAAAAGCACCATGAATACCTCTTTTTCTTCCAGTGTCATCTGCAGGCGCAGCCAGTTGCGAACAGAGTTACTGGAGGAGAATACCGCACCGGGCTCACGTAACTGACGTTCCAGGATGTTCAGCGCCCGACGAATGGTGCGCTGTGCATACGGGGTCATGATGGGCTGTTGTTGTGGATGTACTGAAGAAGGGAACATGTCGGGTTGTGACTGTACGGGTAATGCCGCCATGTCGGGCATAGTCTGAAACTCCTAATCAATGATGCGCATAATGGCCTGACACTCGCGATGCAGCAGAGCGTAATCCCGCAGGCGGTAATAGTGTTCCGTCATGGCGTCACATTCGGTACGGCAGGCATGATGACTGTAAGCTATAAGACAGACCGCAATACCGGCGGCTTCCGCGCACATGTCCGCACCGTTGCCGTTCATGGAGTTGAACAGCGTCCATGAACTCTCATCACTGTCCTCACCAGTTTCCGGCACCATAAAAGCACCGCCGTTACTGAGAGTGAAAAAGGTCCAGATACCGCCATGGTAGTCAGCGCAGAAGCGGTCCATCCACGCGAAGATGTGCGGTTCGAGGGTTATCCACTGTGGAATGCTGCCGAAATGCTGCGGCCAGAAGCTGATGCGGTTCTCATCGGATACCTGTGTTGCGGTAATCTGATGTTGAGACGCAACATGAACGGATTCTGAGGGTGTGAACAGTGGCAGTGTGTTGTCGGTCATGCTGATTTTTCCTTGTTCATTAATGAGGTAAATCTGTGGGGGAATAAAGCGGGATATCAGTGAGGAAACGCGGGGGATTATTTACCGGAGAGTTCCAGCATGTTTTCCGCCATCACCCATAAAGCACGGTTAAGTTTCACGTCACCGTCGATACCGTTAACGGCGCGGGTATGACTGCGTTTGCCCTTCGCGGTACGCCCCGGTAGCCCACCTTTCAGCAGGTTCTCCTGCAGTCTCTGGTAAGTAGTCCACAGGTCGTTCTGACGGTCTTCATAGCGGCGGGGTGTCAGTATCTGCGATGCCGTCACCGGCTGGTGGTCTTCACCATAACGGTACTGGAGTACGGCATTTGCCAGTGCCTGTTGTGCCGGTGGCGGTAATAAAAGTGACTGCATGGCGTCGCGTTTCTCTTCCACCCGGTCAAAGATGCCAAGGACCTCATAAGCCCCCTCAATGACCTGACTGACCACATCCCCCCGGTGCGGAACACGTATTTCACCAAACGACTGTCCACAGATGAGCGAGTTGGTACAGACACTGCGGAAGATGCCGGGCAGCATCTGGTATGAACTGCTTCCGTCATGTGAATTGAGCAGAATTATCTCCGGTACCAGATGACCGGTGATTTGTCCGGTACGACGCAGATGCAACATATGCTTCGTGTGTTCACGCTTACTCTGGTCACGCACTCTGGTCTGACAGGCGAAGAATGGCTGAAAACCTTCGCGCTGCAGGTTTTCCAGGATAGTGATGGTCGGTATCCAGGTGTAGCGTTCACTGCGGGACGCATGTTTGTCCTCACCGAAGATGCTGGGGACATGGCTCATCAGTTCTTCGTGAGTCAGTGGCCTGTCGCGTCGTATCTGGTTAATCCAACCAAAGCGGCTGGCTAAACGCATGGTTAACTCCTTATGTGGCAGGAAAAGAAAAGGGCTGTTCCTCCAGAAGGAGGAACAGCCCTGTCAGTGCAGTGGTGTATCACCGGTTCAGTATTCACCGGCGAAGGTTGCAGATTCTTTTTTACAAGCAGCACCGTACAGACGTTACGGATTACTAGTTAAAGGTAAAAGCACTCTTGCTGGTTTGTACTGCTAACTCACTTCATTTAGATTTCTTCCAATCAACCGGCTGTGTCATGGGGCATAAAACCGTATTGATGTCATCCGGTAGATGCTGCTATCAGAGGCTGTCAGCCTGTATAACCCCCTCTTCTGCCAGTGAATGGCCGATGTTGTTAGCTACCGTATCCGGGTCAAGTTTTATCTCTGCGAGCAGTTTTCCGGTCTCCGGGGTGCCCTTATAGACATAAAGGGAAGCAAATGGCTCTCCGGAATCATTCGAACCAGCTGAAACCTGATAACTGGTATCACCATTTCTGACCGTAAAATCCTGAATACTGATGACTTGGTTGTTCTGGTACGCGTAAGTGGTACTACCCGCAGGAACAGTAAGATTCATCTCTTTGCTTTTTGCACCAACCTTACCGAATGAATACGAGACCGACGGCGTGACAATGCAAATCTCCACCTCTTTTTTGTGATTCGTAGTCTGTGCGTAAAACACCGGTTTTGCACAGCGCTGGTAATGTGCCTGACGAAGTGTGTCCTGTGTGGCTGCATGTGCCACTGATGTCACGGAGAATAAAATCACCGCATTAAGCACCAGACATCGGGAAATACTTTTTACTGTTACCATCTTCTTCACTCTCCTGCTTCGGGTAATACGACATAAATATCCCGGCCCCTGACCTCAATGGTCACGGGCTCCTTTACACCGGTGTTCAGCAACGCCTGTGCCCGCCAGAAACGTCCTCTCACTTCTTCCTGCATATCCGTCACACGCATGCAGCGTTCGTCATATCCTTCATCACGCAGGATTTTCGTCACCACGGTACAGGCACTTTGCGCCAGATTATCTGTACCTGACTGCTGGTTGAGCTGGTATATCGCCACGAATGACAGCACTGTACACAGCAGCCAGACCTGCATCAATCGCCACGGTTTACCCTGCATCTGGTCACGCTGGCGCAGGTACACCACCGGAAACCAGAACCAGATAAAAGAAGGTGGCGTGATGCCCTGCTTCATCAGGTTTGTCCGGTCCAGCAATACCCAGACCAGTGCGACGACAAGATAAATGACAAGTGCGGCAGTCTGTGGAAAGTTCAGGTACAGCACCACCCATATTGCCGGAAGTACAACCGCGAGGCACCAGGCAAAAATGTCCTGACGCTGTAATGGATAGGATTTCATCTCAGGGTCTCCCTGTGGATACAGACACCCGTCATCGCAGGCATAAAAGCACACATAAAATATTCCTTTATAAACAATTAATTAAATAAAACGAATACTGGGGATATCCTCACATTCAGCACAGATCGTACTGACTAATCAGAAGGCGGGATAATTGTTAATTCAGATCGATATGCGTAAACTGATCGCTGATATCTATCAATAATAACGATCAATGTGTTACATTTAATAGCTGTTAACTATCATCAATAAACATTTCGATCGTCGAAACAGATCGAAACGGCAGTGAAAAAAGCACGGTGAAATCAGAACAGGAGATGCCAGACAGCATGGATAACCGCCAGGAATCGCAGTCGGAGTCGCTGTAACCGGCGCACCAGCCTGCCTGATGTCTGTATGGCAGCAACAGCTTCATCAAAAATGTTGCCTGTGGCATGGACAAAGCACTCGCGGGCGGTTTCCTGCACACATTCCGTTCGTAGCTCAGGGTTAAGATGATGGAAAACAGCACTACTGCTGCTTACCGGTAGCGCCCTAATCAACGCTTCCGCCCACTCCTCCAGGTGGTAATTTTCCGCTGCGGATACCGCAATGACCGGATGGACAACCGCAAACAGCGTTCCAGCAAGCTCAGTTTTAGCCCGGAGATTCTCAGCCTGGCGGGGTGACGGCTGGTGATTTGCATTATCCCACTCGCGACAGGGCTCCATTTTATCCGCCTGGGTGAGAACAAACAGAAAACGCTCTGGCGCAGCTCCCGCGTTCAGTAATTCGCGATAACAGCGCAGGTCATCTTTCCAGGCGCGGTCGTCCGCCTTCAGCGCCCAGACAATCAGGTCCAGCTTCGGGGCCCATGCCCGGTACAGACGACGATACTGCCTGTCAGGTTCCGGGGTTTCCGCAATGCCGGGGAAATCGGCAATATGAAGCGTTCGTGTACTACGAATAACCTGATAGCGGTGAACGTGGCGGGTGCAGCCCCTGACGGGGTCAACACTGGCGGGCGGTGGGCTGAAGAGAGTATTACACATGGTGGATTTACCTGCCCCCGATTTTCCCATGATGCCAATCACCGGTTCGTAGTGAACGCACCGGAGCAGGCGTTCCACTATCGCATCCGACAGAATGCCCGGGAAACGGGATAAGGGTTGATGCAGGGCATCAGGAATTTGCCCGGTAGGGGTAGAGTCTGACACATTGACCTCCGTGAGTTAAACAAGGTGCGGCAGCAATACTGGCTGCCATACTCACAGTGGTGATATCTGGTTGTCTTTTTTTGAAAGTGAAAGCGTTGGCGTATTTTTGAATTTCACATCACGGGAGTGCATATGCACTTTATAGCGCATATCTTTCTCTTTTTCCGCATCACCTATCGTGAACATCTCATAGCCTTCATAAATTTCATCCACACTGTCCCTCTTATTCCAGTCCAGTCCAATAAAATACCCTCCTGACTTCGTTCCTGAAGCGCGCTCAATATACACCATTCTCTCATATTTATTTTTATCCCAGCCATCAACTGCCAGTGTTTTGAACTGTCTGAATCTGATTTCGGGAAAATCAAGTCTGCTGTTAACAACGTCATTAAAAAAAAGGGGTAATACATGCAGTGTGGTCAGAATTCTGACATTGCATTTTAAATCATTATCCTTATCGTACTGAACAATTGCCTTTTTAACGAATAAATGGAGAAAATCAGGCGTTCCTCCCATAAACTGAGTAATAACAGGTATCTCCTTAATAATAAATGCTCTCAACATAGCCAAAACTTCAGTTCTGGCATCGTCACTCATTTTCCTTCTGGCTTTAGGGTCGAACTCGCTCTTACTGCTTAAATCAGGAATTGTGAATTCATACACACGAAGGTGACATTCATGAGCTTTCAGTATAATCCTCTCATAGGCATCGCTGGTATCCTTATCCTCATTCGGCACCACTATGGATGTACCATGCAAAATGTGCGTCTCATCCCTGGTAAAACTCTTTTCCCCTGCATTACCTTCTTTTAACTCATTACGTAACTCCTCCAGAAATCGTGCTGAAGATGCATCGAATCTCAGGCCTGCAATGATGATTTCCAGGATGAGCTTCGACAGAGTGAAACCTCGCTTCTGTGCCAGTCCCTTCAGATCACTGAAAAACTTTCGGGTTGGCAGGTTGATAGTGATTCGATGATGGCTGGGCATTTTTTCTCCATAGGTGCTGCACTTTATGTAACAAATAAGTGCAGCACTTATTGTACTTTATTAATATAAGCAGGATAGCACACGCTGGTGTTTTGAATACCTTATACATAACCTTTTGTCTGAGCAGGATGAAGAAGCCTGCCATACAGTTCGTGACGTAATTTTTTACTCGTCCTTCCCATCCTCTGAGGAAGGCTGCAACACAACACTGAGAACAGTCATTCCTCCTTCACTTTTAACGTAAAGGAGATTTCCATGAACACATCCCCCGCACTGCTTAATGACCAGCTTGTCGATATGACATTCATTACCACCTACACCGAAATGACGGACAAGTGGTTCTACAAACTCATCAGCGAAGGCCAGTTCCCGAAGCCCATTAAACTGGGGCGCAGTTCTCGCTGGCTGAAGAGCGAAGTGGAAGCCTGGATGCAGCAGCGTATTGCTGACTCACGGGGTAACTAACCATGTCTGCGCTGAAGTTCAACAGAAGAAAAGCTGTATCAGCAAAAACCTCACGCGCAGTGTCTGCTGGTATCCCGACCCGCTGGATATGTCCACGCTGCCGCCGTCAGTATTGTGGTGCTAAACCCTGCCCTTTCTGCCACCGGATTGTCTGAGGAGCAACTGACTGTTGCCAGTCAACTTCGTCTATCACATGACGGTATCCGGTCTTTCAGTTGTGAATGTCAGTCTCTCCGGGAATAAGTTTTTTTGTATCCTGAACTGGTAACCCTGGAGTAAAAGCTGAGGACTTAAAATATATAATCCCGGACCTGACAAGGCCTGGTTATTAGCTAGTCATGCAACTTGGTACAGTATATATATTACATTAGCAAGGTATTAACCAATATAGCAGAGCAAGATGCAAGACAATGATAATATAATATATGAAGGTAAAGGATTAAGTGACAATAATATGAGGCACACTAACTAATTAGTTCGTAGAAATTAAATTAACGAGCTGGCGAAATACGCAAATAAAATAAAACGCAGGGTGCTGATCTCAGTTAATACAGGTGTAAAGACTCACCCAGGCAGTTCTTTAAAATAAAATTAAAGAATCCTTTCACCCCCTAAAAACACTAACCACACCGTTCTCTCATCGGGGGGAGATATCAAATCGCGACGACTGACAATAGCCAGGATGACTTCCGTTCAGCATCATAATAAATACCAGCAGGTAAGTGTATTCATCGTTAGTTAAAGCCTCAGCGTCAGTAGATGAGCATCAGGCAGCGCTATACCTTTCCACCGTCAGAAACTTTAACCCTCATTCGTTCGTTACTGCCATTTGCTCCGGCAGGGGCTTCGCACGTCTGAATCAAACCAGCAGGAGTTACACTTATGCCCGACAGTAAATTTGGCCCACTGAATCCTGATTACATGAAGCGTATGGGGGAAATCATCAATTTAGCGACAGAGGCTCACCCCAGAACTGCCGTTTTCACCTTCGTTCTCAGACTGCCTGAGTACCGCGACAAAGGGGATTCTATAGCCTGTATTCCCAATCTGCAGGTCGGGATAATGGAACGCTTCAAAGGGGCGCTGAAAGCCCGTATAGCCGTTCATCAGCACCAACGCAGGCGGGAAGGTCTTCAGGTGTGTCCAACGGACCTGAGAGTCGTCTGGGTACGTGAGACGGGAGCCAGTGGTAAACCGCACTACCACGTCGCGATATTCGTTAACAAAGATACCTTCAACTGCCTGGGAGATTATTCGAAGCAAGACCGTAATCTGGGGAGCTATATCTGTGAGGCCTGGCTGAGTGCGACAGGTCTGCTTGGGTTTCCTGAATACAGAACACTGGTGTCCTTCAATAACACGCCACACATTCTGGAAGCGATTCGCGAGGACCGTTTTGAGAAACAACGTAGGAGTCTGCTGAACCACCTGACTTACTTTGCCAAAGAACGCACCAAAGTGTACAGCAGGGAAGCCCGCTCATTCGGGGGTAGTGTCAGATAAGCCAGCACAATGCAGGAAGCGACTTTTCCCTTGGTTGCGGAAGCAGAAGGAATCCTTTGTAAGCCCCGAAATTGACCGTCAGTTTCGCCCCGTACTGTCATCCGCTTAATACCCGATAACCCTTTCTGCAGTCATACCGCCACGTTTTCTCTGTCTTTCAGCCCTGAACGGGATGGAGTGCGCCTGCGCGGTATCTGGCTGCAATGGAGAAAAAATATGAGAACACTCACGCTTACCGGCGGCCAAAAACCGCCATCGTCTTTACCTGCGCTCTGCCTGCTCGTGATCCTTGCGGTGTATTTAAGGAGACTGGCATGCGAATGATGAAATGCTATCTCGCGAATACCGGCAACGGACATTTTATCACTGCTGACGAAGCCGCAACCGTAAACCATGGAATGCTGACCTGTACATCCTGTAGTTGTGCTTTGAGTGTGTAACCGTGGAACTCAGTCGAAAGACCGTGGTTCAGGCATGACCAGAGTACGGTACCCGTCAGCACACTGATGAACAGCGCTCATTCTGACCCCGAAATTGTGGAAGAATCCGGCCATTACTTCTTTCTCTAGGCGTAAAGACTGTGGGTGGTGATATCAAGACGTGTTGCAATTCTGGAAACAGAATTACCACGATCAACAACTTGTTTTATTGCTTCAATTTTAAACCCTTCAGGATAACGTTTACCGCTCATGGGCACCTCTCTTTAAGCCACCTTAAATGACTCTGAGATATCTGTTAAACCTGTAGGATTCAGACCGATGACTTTGGAGGTTATTTATTGCTTTCCACAGGCCAACAAGACAGATTAAAACGAATTAATGCGGACCTATGCGGTACAAAGCGTTTAAAACCAATAGAAGCTCAAAGAGTCGTAGCATATACTCGACAACTAATAGCAATGGTATTAACTACCTCAGCCCCAAATGCCATGGCAGGCCCCACCTATGAGGAGCAAGTAATGTCCGAGATGGAAGACCGCTGGTTATCAGTAGACGAGATAGGCAAGTACCTCGGTGTCAGCAGTGACACCGTTTATCGCTGGATTGACAAACATGGTATGCCCGCCCACCGTATGGGACGTCTTTGGAAGTTTAAGAAAGATGAAGTTGACGATTGGGTAAAGAGTGGCAGCGTGGCGGGCAGGAGCAAAGCGAATGGGCAGGAAGAACAGAAATGACAATTCAGTCGATCTGGATGGAATCCTCTCTTGGCATTCCCTGGGAGGCTATCGAGCCCCATGGAAATCACCATTTTCAGATTTCGAAGGGTTGGTAATGGAGCCCTATGGTTAAAATAGTGCAGACAAAGCAAACCATGGAAAGTTGTGGAGGTGACACCTTTGGCGGTTGGCTTGCCCATACCTTGCTGGAGGAGGGTAATATTCCGATTGTCCAGATCGCCGAACTCGCCCTGCGTGAAGGACAGAGCTCTAATCCTTTGTATCGGGTCCACCGCTGGTTTGCTCGCCGGGTGGGCTCTCAGTTCCGTTCGATCCTTACTGCGCTGACCCTTCCCCCAAGTAAGGCCGATGAATTTTGGGATACCTATCTTGGCAAGACCTCCTTGCATGGTGCTGTCGTTCTCGATCCATTCATTGGCGGCGGGACAAGTCTGGTTGAGTCTATGCGCTGCAACGCCCGAGTGATTGGTTTTGATATAGACCCAATCGCGACCTTCATTACCCGATTTGAATTGACCGCCTCTCAGATGGAGGATCGCTACCCGGAAATCAATCAGATTTGCAATGAGGTCGCCAAGCACACTACACCGTTGCATCGGACCATGGTCGATGGCGTCGAACGGGATGTTCTTCATCATTTCTGGGTCCAAGTGAAGCAGTGCTCGAATTGCCAGAACGATGTAGAACTCCATCCCCATTTTCAACTGGCCTACTCCAAAGATAAGGGTCTGCAGTGGGTATTCTGCAAGGAATGTCATGCGGTCCACGAATTACCGATTGAACGCAAGGTGCTTTACTGCTCTTGCGGCAAGCGCACCACTATCAGCGCGGGCACGCACGGCAATGGGAGCATGACCTGCCCGACCTGCAAGCACACACAGAAGATCGCAGCGGATGACCTTGACGGTGCCGAACGCCCCACTTGGAGGCTCTTTGCCCAGGAGTATCTGATCGGAACTGGCAAGAACTGCACAAGGCATTTCAAGCGCGTCGAAGAGGCGGACCGAGCGTTGTACGACCGAGCCACCCTAAAGCTGCGGATGATCGGGAATAGCTTGCTTGTGCCGACAAGAAGCATTCCCCGCGAAGGTCGTTCGGATGGTCGGCCACTGATCCATGGGATTAGGCATTACGCAGACTTTTTCAACGACCGGCAGAAGCTCCACCTGCACCTTCTCGGTTCGGCCATCAATCGAGTAGAAAACGATGAGGCGCGGCGCTGCCTTGAGCTGGCCTTCAGTGAACATCTCACAACGAACTGCATGTACACGGCCTATGCGTTTGGCTACCGCCGAACCAGTCCGATGTTCTCCATTCACTCATACCGGCACATCACCCGTCCGGTCGAGCTGAACCCTTGGCAGGATGGCGTCGGACGGGGGACGTTCATCAACACGGTACGGAAAATATCGAAGGCGATTGCGTTTGCTAAAGCGCCCCACGAGCTGCACCCGGAAGGTGCCAGAGTCGCTTATGAAGATGATTTCGAGTGCAAACAAACCTGTCTTGGTTCTGTCGATGATGTATTGAGCGGTAGCGCCACTGCGGCGATTGAAACCCAGTCTTCCGAGGAACTCCATTTACTACCAGACAGCTCAGTGGATCTCGTGCTGACTGATCCACCATATTTCGACAATCTGAGCTACTCGGAACTCTCGGACTTCTATTTAGCCTGGCATCAGGTTTTGAGAATCGCCCCCCCCCCGTATGACGACAACATCACTTCGGCTCCTATACTGCAGAACCTAGCCATCACTCGACGATCCGATAAAGCCATCAAGGGATACCAGGAACGACTTCAACAGATTTTCATGGAATGCAACCGCGTGCTCAAGCCCGATGGGATCTGCGTGTTCACCTACCACCATAAACTAGCATCGGCATGGGATGCTCTCGGCACGGCACTGCTTCATTCGGGACTCTCAGTAACCAAGGTTCTGCCCATGCGTGGCGAAGGCCAAGGAGGTCTCCATACTTACGATGGCACCATCAAGTGGGACGCGGTGCTGGTCTGTCGCAAGAAGAAAGACAGCATAAATAGAGGCGTTCCGGTAATCAGCGAAACCTCTTTCAAAGAAGCTGTCTTGGAGGCGGAATCTCACTTTGAGGCTTTGTCCCCCCACAAACGGATCGGCTTCAAAATACCAGATTTCACTAATTTAGCTCGGGCGTTAGTCGTCAGTAGAGGTTTCTTAGGCGAGGCGGATACCAGCACACGACCGATGTCGGATGCATTGAAGAACATACCACCCCCGGGAGAGACGTGATGGCGAAACTCGATAAAGGAACGCTTGCCCTAACATTCAAATTCGATTGTGACCGGTTTCTCCGGTTTCGACTGGCCAGCGATGCCGAAAGGGATTCAATTGGAATCTCAACCGAAACCTACAAACGACCTGGTATTGAACTTATCAAGGCGGCCGGGAGGCGTTGGGAAGCCGACAAATACCAGGATCTAATCGACACCTCTGATAATGGGAAAGTTGTGTTCCTTCTCGAGGACAAGGCCGATGATCTTCTGGGACGGAAGCCCTTCAAGAAGATCCAGAACCTTTTTGACATCCTTCGACAACAGGAACCACCACAGACTATTATCGAGGCGGAGTTCACGGTTCCCACAAACATTACTCCCGGCCTTCAAAAGGCATACGACGATTTCGGTCTCGATCAGGTAAGAGTGCGGCCGGATATCCTTTGGATACGTCCGGGTGGTATTGGTGCGCCGCTGATCGGCAATAGAACTGCACCTGAATACGAAATCCATATCATTGATGTAAAAATGGCTGCGGAGCCATCCCTGCGGCACTTCACAGAGGTGACCTATTACGCTTTGGCATTGGCTACAGCCATCCAGCAAGAGGGGCTTAGTGACAGATATGCCGTTTCTGCGGAAGGTACCATCTGGCCCGGAAGCCACGACATCAATGCGTTCAGGAATCTGGTCCAGCTTCATCAGGCCAAAGGAGCTGCAGATCCTATTTCCGAGGCCCTCAGCGAAACACTGATTCGGGTTCCGTATGAAATCTATGAAGTCCACGTGAAGCAATTTTTCGAGGATCGTCTTCTTAGGGTTCTGCAGACCGACATGGAGAATACCAGTTGGCATGTTGGTCCCAAGTGCCAGCTTTGCGACTACGTTCGCTACTGCCGAGACAAGGCATCCGAATGCGATCATCTTTCCCGGTTGGCCTGGCTCAATCAGGGGCAGGCGGAACTACTCCGATCAAATGGCATCACCACTACCGCGGAATTGACTGAAGCTGTGACTACCGTCGATGATCGCTGGCAATCCGTTATCAATTCCAGTCACCAGTTGCGGGCGGATGGGCCTACGCTGGCAACTCGCGCCCGTTCCTTGACCGAGCAGGCACCTTTGTCGGTTGATGGACGACGTAGCGCCATGATCCCTGCCTGGACTGATCAAAGCATCTTTATCACGATTCATTTCGACCCGGGCTCCGGTATCTCCTTTGCCTTGGGCGCGGCGAGGCTCTATTTCCCGCACGGTCGCAAACCTGGCGATCCTCCTATAACGGACGAGAAGATTTTTATCGTCGACCGTGTCGATGCTATGAACCCGGAAACGGAGCGCGAGAGGCTAAAGGAATTTGCAACCGTGGTTTCTGAGTGGTTAGAGGAGGTGTCGACCGTCAATACAGGTCTACCCGCCCGGGACCGTCTCTCTTCCCATATCTTTTTCTGGGACATGCTGGAAGTGCGCCAGCTTAAGCGCATGTTCGAGCGACATATGCAAAACCCTGACGTGATCGAACTGATCGAGGTGCTTACCCGATTCTTCCCGCCGGACAACCTATTGCCCGATCCGGATGCTTTCAAATCCCAGCCAGGGACCATCGTCAAAGAAGTTCTACGAATGCTCGTTGGGCTGCCTATTGCCCACGATTACTCCTTGTTTGATGCAGCGAATAGTTTCTTCCCAAATGTTCGGGAGGATGGCACTCCGTATAAGTTCGATCTGCCTTTTGGATTCGCGACCCCAATGAGCGATCAGATCCCTTTCGAACGGGCCTACGAACTATGGCAGGACAAAATTTTCATCCGCCATTTCAATAAACTTTATCCTACAGACCCATCCAAGTGGCAGCGCTACACTCGGGACGAACTATACGATGGCATTAAGCGGGCCACGAAGGTTCACCTGCAAGCTTTACAGCACATCGTCCGGCGACTGCGTGAAAACTACAAAGAGCGGCTGGTGCTGAAAAAAAGCGGTTTCTCTGCCGCGAGATCCTCCCAAGCAAGCGTTCCAGAGGCGGCAAGAAACCTGATCGCTTTTGAGAAGCTCAATGTCGCGTGCCAAGAAATGGAAAACCGGAACACTCGCTCACTACCCGTCGATGAACGGGAAGCGAGGTTTTTCTCGATACGAGGATTGACCTTGAAGCCCCAAGCAGAGGCTGTTCCGATCATTGATGAGATCAAGTTAGCAAATTCACAGTACCAACACGAAACGCTCTATGCTTTCGATTTTTCTCCGACTAGCAGGGATTCCCGAATCAAGGAAGGTGAATTCACTGTCGCCCTGTCCAACGAGAATGAATACGTGGATCTCGACGAACCGTGGCGTCAGCGACTTGGATTGAGCTTCCAGGATGCAGAAGAACTGCTGGGCGAACATGGCCTGACCGAGCGGTGGATGACGAACAAATCGATAGGGGCATTGCTTCAGGTAGAGGTCATTCGGTTGGAGTCCATGCAGGACAATCCCTATGTGGTGCTTAAGCCGGGTCACCAGAGGCTCTTTCAGTTTGCTGTCGCCCAGGGACTCGTGGCGCTCGACTCACCGCTTGTCCTTGATCCGATGTACCGGGATTTTTCGAGCGACAGGATAGAAAAAGCATTGAGGTCTGTCGGCGGCAAGGCAGCACCGATCCAACGTGCCAGGAAGCGGAGGTAAAGCAATGGCTAAGAAACCGACAAAAATGACCGAACCAGCCCATAGCCTGATGTATACCCCCAGCTCGCTTGCAGCAGGAAAAACATTCGCCGACACCAACCAGTTGTACGCGAAGGTAACACCATATCTGAAGGATGCCTTTAACGAAAAGCAGGAATCCCTCTTTCACGATGCACTTGGAAACAGGATTTCTTTGCTTTGGGGGCCGCCGGGTACAGGAAAGACCACGGTCTTGGCCGGGACTATTCTAGGGTGGATTGAACATTACGCCGAAGCGGGAGTTCCGCTACGTATCGGTATCGGGTCCAGTAACTACAACGCTATCGATAACGTTCTCAACGAAGTCTTGGAACTGATCAACAGACGGACGGCCTTGGTAGGAGCGTTAACTTGTCCGGTTCGTGTTACAAGGGTGAGGAGCGACTCCTCCGCACCTCCATTGAGTGAGCAGATCGAAGATATGCCGAGGACTTCCGCAAGGGCTCAAGGCTTTGTGAATGCCCTGAAGGGCGACGATCCCGGGCTCATCATCGTGGGGGGTACCTGGCAACAACTTGGGCGACTTGCCGAGAAAGACCACCAGGATGGCGAGCCGACAGCCGAATGGTTTGATCTTCTGGTGATCGACGAGGCATCACAGGTTCAGGTTGCTGCGGCTGCGGCCTACTTTCTCCTGTTGAAGTCTGATGGGCATGTTGTCCTTGCTGGAGACGACCGGCAGCTTGGGCCGATCTACGGCTTCCAGATGAAGGATAGCGTTCAAGGGCTGTTTGACTGCATCTTCTCTTACATGAAGGAGACCCACGGCATCACTCCGGTGCAGCTTAAACACAACTACCGGACCAACGTGGAAATTTCCGCATGGCCCTGTAAGCGTTTTTACAAAAACGAATACGAGGCGTTCTTCCCCGAGAGAAAGCTGGATCTCGCCATCAATATTGATGAAAGACCAGACGACTGGCCTGAGCAGTTGCCATGGTCCGACGAGTTTCTCCACATTCTTGACCCAGCCTGCCCTGTGGTAGTGATCAGCTACTCCGCCAATACCTATACGTTATCAAATCCTTTCGAGGCGCAGATCGTTTCCGCTTTGACCCTTTTGTACAAGAAGCTGGTCGACGCACAACAGTCTGGAGTAAGCGCCCAGGAGTTTTGGACACAGAAAATCGGTATCGTAACTCCCCACCGAGCCCAGATGGCATCCATCAGAAATTTGCTCGTGGACGCAGCCGATATGACGATGGACCCGCCTCCATTTGTGGACACTGTAGACCGGTTTCAAGGTCAGGAACGCGACTTGATCCTTTCCAGTTATGTAGTGGCCGACCGGGATTTTGTTGCGTCTGAAGATGCGTTCATCCTAAGCTCGCGACGATTCAATGTGACGCTAACCCGGGCGAGAAGCAAGTTCGTGATGCTCATTAGCGACGCGCTTCTCCAGTATTTGCCATCTGATCCGGACGTAGCCCGTGACGCCGCTCACCTGCAGCTCTTCGCCGAACAGTATTGCAGTTCGGTATTCGACACCATCGACTTGCCGTTCTATGAACGCGGAGCTCTGTCGACCATGAGATGCAAATTGAGAGGGCGATGCGAGAAGGGGGTAGAATAGATATTATGAATTCTAAACCAGAAGGAGTCGGAGCAATCTATGGGAAAAGCAGTCGTCTCACTGCTGTTCGAATTGAGAAGAAAGATCTTTAACGCTGGGAACGGATTATAAATGCCCTGGACTTCTGATCATACCAAATGGCTCATCGATACCGGTGAGCGACTAAAGACCGCCGATGGCAAGAAGGTCGAGGTCTGGGAGTTTCGTCATGAGAAAGATGAGGCCGTTCTATCGGCTTGGGCGAAGCACTTTCGAAATCATTACTGTCTGGATACTGAGATCGATTTCCTCCGGGGTAAACGCCCGCGACCAGATTATCTGACCAATATCAAGTTCCCTTGCAGAACATCCAAACTCGGTCCAGGAATCAGAGCAGGAGATTTCGGGGAAATTCTGGTCTCCGATTACCTGCAATGGCTTCTCGGTTACTGGGTACCTAGGGTACGGTGGTCATCAAAGGTTGTTCGAGATGAATCGCCCAAAGGCAGCGATGTTATTGGATTCCGATTTCACAAAGAAGACGGTAAAGCCTCCACTAAGGATGTGTTGTTTGTCTTTGAATCCAAGACAAAATTCTCCGCTTCTAAAATCAATCGCCTGCAGGATGCCATCAACGATTCTGCCAAGGATCACATTCGCATCGATGAATCACTGAACTTCATCAAGCAAAAGCTCTTTGAAAAAAAGGAAATCGAACAGGCTCAAAGGCTCGAGAGATTTCAAAGCCCCGTAGATATGCCCTATAAAGAAACCTACGGCGCTGCAGCTATCATTTCAGACGAATGTTACGACGCCGATGAATTGGCTGCAGCTAACTGCAGGAAAATCCCAAAGTCAGCAAAATCAAATGAGTTCTTCCCTCATCCAAATGGTGACAGCCTAGTTCTCTTGGTTATTAAGGGATCCGGCATGATGGACCTTGTCCACGAGCTCTACGGGAGGGCTGCGGATGAGGCCTGATAGAAAATCCAATCGTCTTTTGGGTGTTACGCGATCAAAAGCTAAGATGATCGAGTACCATGTACCTGAAGAATATCAGGGGATAGATTTATCACTACATCCAAATAAGCTCTTCACGCTCTCGATTGGCCTGCTGGGTGACCTCGCCGCCGCCATCAACCGGGAGGAGCCAGATCCCGATGCCCTCTCGGTGCAGAAAACCAATCTGCTATTTTCTGCCCGCTTTTTCGACTCCTATCTCCAATCAAAACTAAACGAGGCACTTGATCCATACCTCGTGCTTCTGGGCTCTGCTTCCTATTATCTATGCGATCTACCTGGCAGCTCGTCAGTATTGGCAAAGCGCATTGATGGCGACTGTCCTGATCTGGATGGCGATGGTTTGGAAGACCTGTTACTCTGGTTATTGCAGGCAGATCTGGGAACCTATTTTGATGGAATGGGTGGCCCATTCGGCGAATTCATCGACGATATTTCAAGCTGGACTCTCCAATTTTTCGAGGATGGGAACGGCGAAGAAAATCTTCTCGATTTGGCAACGAAGCTGAGGGACGCCGTCTATGAATTCGGCACTCCCAGGCAGCTTCTATTTGGTGATGTGATCGCGGCCGTTCTGAGGAAAAAGCTGGAGAATTCCGCCTGGAAGGCTCTACCGTCATATTCCGGGCTACCCCAAGACAAATGGCTCCACGCATTGCAAAAGGATTCGTTCATCAAGGAACTCTGGCCTGCACAACACCTTTTGGGCCAGGCGGATGTTCTCAAAGGCGAGTCTGCCATTGTTCAAATGCCTACCAGTGCTGGCAAAACGAAGGCAACGGAGCTGATCCTTCGAAGCGCGTTTCTGGCCGAGCGCGTGTCATTGGCCATCATCATCGCTCCGTTTAGGGCATTGTGCCATGAGATCAAAAACAGTCTCGTCGAAGCATTTAACAACGAACCCACTAAGGTGGATGAGTTATCCGATGCCCTACAGACCGACTTTGAGATTGCCGAACTCTTGGGACACCAACAGATCCTAGTCGTAACCCCCGAAAAGCTGCTCTACGTTCTTCGACATGCTCCGGAGCTAGCTGCCCACGTTGGCCTGCTGGTTTTTGATGAAGGTCACCAGTTCGACAGCGGCACCCGAGGTATCACATACGAACTGCTCCTGACGTCGCTGCGTTCCATGATTCCCGAAGGTACCCAGAAGGTGCTGATCTCAGCGGTCATCAGCAACGCAGAGGCTGTTGGAGAATGGCTGAACGGTGAGCCTAATGTCGTCCAAGGAACAACCCTGATTCCGACTTTCAGATCGGTCGGTTTTGCGAGCTGGCTCGAACAGTTGGGAAAGGTCGAGTACGTTGATAGCCGTGACGCCGAACAAGGCGAGTTTTTCGTTCCGAGGGTGATCGAAAGATTCAATCTCGGGAGAAGGGGCCGAGAGCTGAAAGACCGCCATTTTCCGGAGAGAGACGATGGCCAGGCTATTGCACTTTATCTCGGCATAAAACTGGCCCCTAACGGAAGCATTGCCATCTTCTGTGGCAAAAAATCAACAGCGACAAGCATCTGCGAAAAAGCGGTGGAATTCATTGATCGTGGTATTCCGCTTCCACTCCCACAAGAATTCTCAGACCGAAGGGAGGTTGAACGGCTCCATTATCTCCATGTTGCGAATCTTGGAACTGACGCATCGGCTTCAATGAGTGCCGAGCATGGGATATTTTCTCATCATGGCAATACACCACATGGAATCCGCCTTTCAGTGGAACACGCTATGCGTGAAAACCTCGTGCGGTTCGTTGTTTGTACCTCCACCCTAGCACAGGGCGTAAATCTTCCAATCCGGTACCTCATTGTTACTAGTGTCTACCAGGGCATGGAGCGCATCAAAGTTCGGGATTTTCATAATCTCATTGGCCGAGCGGGGCGCGCCGGGATGCATACTGAAGGCAGCATTTTATTTGCAGACCCCATTGTGTATGACAAGCGACGCAACCGAAAAGAAAGCTGGCGGTGGGATATAGTCAAGGAACTGCTTGATCCAACAAAGTCAGAGGAGTGCGCAAGCAGCCTCTTTCAATTAATCCCTCTAGTTATCCGGAATGACCGTACCAAGTCAAAGGACAAAAAGAACCATACGTTGAAATGGGACATCCTCTCCTTTGCCAAAGCTCATATAGCCGGGAGGGATTCCCTGAATGAAATTATTGACAAGATTGCTAAACAATACGACGGAAACGGTTTCACTGTCGATGCGGTAAAACCTCAATTCGAATTTTTCAGTCAGACTCTCGCCTCCATCGAAGGCTTTCTTCTCTCCAACTGGGATACTGTTGATAACGGGCTGACGGAGGCAGACATTGCTGATCTCGCGGAGCAGACATTGGCGTACTTCTTGGCTGATGATGAGAAGCAGGAGCAGATTCAAGAATTGTTCAAGCTTCTGGCGGAAAACATATCAGAGAATATTACTGATGTTAATCGGAGGAAAGCATTTGGCAAAACACTCTATGGTGTAAACGATTCTAAGGCGATTGAGGAGTGGGTTATAGATAACGCTGAGGAACTTATTGCCGCCCAAGATGGAGACGAAGTTCTTGACCTCGTATGGCCTTTAATAACGAGGCATATACACAACAAAGCTTTCAATAAGTTCGATAATAAGGACGTCCTAAAAGAAATTACGAGGAAGTGGATTTCAGGAACCCCATTTAATCAGATTTTCCAAATTGCCGACGACAACGAATGCAAGCTCGGTAAAGGAAAGAGGCCTAGGAAAGTCAAAATCGAAAATATCATTGATATCTGCGAGAGCGGGCTTGCTTATGATGGGGCTCTTCTTGTGAGTGCATTGTGTGAATTTGTAGAAATGCTGGCCCACGAAGGAACTGGTGATACGATCAATCGTCTCCAGATTTTCCAAAAGCGGGCGAAATATGGTCTGCCCACCGAAACAACAATTGCTCTTTATGAACTTGGTTTTTCGGACCGCGTCATCGCTCAAGACCTCGCCACATCCTTAAATCTGGTAGCGGCCCCAAAGGAGAATCTCGTGATGGCGTTGAAACGATACCGGGACGAAGCCAATGCGATGATGGAGAAATACCCACGCTATTTCCAGGAGCGAATGAATGAACTCCTGCAATAGAAAACCAGATCATCGTTCTGAACTATCTCGCTCCCGTCTGTTGGTTGAGTGAGGAACCTATGATAGTTCTTGTGGAAAGCTCGCATTTCCACAGGAAGGGTATAAATCAACAGGCGCAGCCATCACTAAGAGAGCATCTTTTCTACGTTGCAATAGCCAAGTGCCTTTTTCACCATCCGGAGCATGGTATCGTATCAGTGCGGTACCTGATTAAGATCAAAGACGCAAAGCGATATGGGCTCAGCCCGCTCATACTCAGTGGATTGACCGTTGCCAGGTTACTCATCCGATGGATGACATTTACCCTAGTCGCTGAGCCCAGTGCATCCCGGGAGGTTCTTCTCAAAGCGTGGCGTAACGCCGAAGGTTTGTGTGACCGCCCCGACATCCTTCAGGTCAACCGCTACCTTGCAACGGCCAGCCCTGAACTGGTAGGGCGCATTCCCTGTAAATCCAATCTACCACTCTCTACCTGCTTTAGCAGGGTCGGAAATGTGTGGACCATACTAAACTTTGCCCCCTGATGGCTCACCTGCTTTTCCACCGCATCCATCTATCACAATCCAAATTCAATCAATGAGCAACACACTATCCGACGAAGAAAAAATTAAAAGAGTAACTCTCAGGCTCTGATGCAAGGGCTAGGTAGTAAACGCTAACGACAGCCTGCTAATGAACTGATCCGCATACCACGGCATCATTTCACACTTGCTGTACTGATACTGAACAGTGCTGTTTCTACTTGAGTGGATTATTGATTTTGGCATAGTCAAAAGGGCTGATACTTTGTTCCCGGTTGGCGTCCAGAAAATCCGCCCACAGTACGGCTACGCAGTATTGCCAAACGTTCCTTTAATTATGTTTTCTGATGCCAACTCATCAATATAGTCCGCAAACCACTGCATCATCTCCCGACGCCCGTCCAGATACTGCGCATGGTTGTACGTCCCGCGAATTGCGTTCTTATCCACATGCGCAAGCTGTGTTTCAATCCAAGCTGAGTTAAAGCCCTGCTCATGCAGAATGGTACTCAACGTGTGGCGGAAGCCATGCCCTGTTAGCCTGCCTTTATACCCCAACAATTCAATGACCTGATTGATGCTTTCCTTGCTGATTGGCTTGCGAGGATCGTTCCTGCCAATAAACACCAGTGGGTGATGTTTTGATATTGGCTCAAGTTGCTTAAACAGCGCAATAACCTGCTCTGAGAGCGGCACAATATGAGGACGTTTCATCTTCATCACTTCTGCCGGGATCTCCCATAGTTTTGTCTCAAAATCGATATCCTCCCAGCGTGCGAAACGCAATTCTTGCGTTCGTACACCAGTTAACATAATGATCTTAGTAGCAGTCTTCGTGATGATACTGCCGGTATAACCCGCCAGATCGTTTAGGAAGTGAGGAAGTTCGTTGGCAGTAAGGAAGGGGAAATGCACTTTTTTGGGTGTAGCTAAAGCACTGGCAAGATCGGGAGCGGGGTTGTAGTCTGCCCGGCCAGTAACAATTGCATAACGGAAGACCTCTCCACAGCGCTGACGGACCTTGCGCATTTTCTCCAGTGCTCCGCGTTTCTCCATTTTACGCAGGGCTTCCAGCAACTCCATTGGCTTGATTTCAGCAATAGGGCGCTTGCCGATGTAGGGAAAGATATCTTTTTCAAAGGTGTCGATGATTTCTTCACGATAGCGCAATGACCAACGATCGGCTTTTGTCTGATGCCACTCGCGAGCAACGGCCTCAAAAGTATTTTTCAGGCTCATTTGCAGAGCTACTTTCTCTTCTTTCTTCATTTCACTAGGATCGCTCCCGGCGGCGAGAATTTTTCTGGCTTCGCTGCGTTTTTCTCGCGCGTCGGCCAGAGAAACATCGGGATACACACCGATAGATAGCATCTTTTCTTTACCAGCGAAGCGGTACTTCATACGCCAGTATTTGGAACCATTAGCGTTAATCAGCAGATACATACCGCCGCCATCAGCCAACTTATAGGGCTTTTCTTTTGGCTTCGCAGTTTTCACTTTTACATCGGTTAGCGGCATTACAACCTCCGGCTTTTGATGAATCCATTCTCCTGGGGTTTCCGCCAGTAACTAACCCGCTTCCCCCAATGTACCCCTTGTATAACAAAGGTGTCATTAAAACTCATTGTTATATATCACGTTTTTAACATTATGGGGGTGCCGGTATTTTAAGGGGAAATAACACCCCCTAATGCACCCCCAAAAATAACTTGATATAGATTGAAGTCGGTTGACTTTAGAATACAAAGAAAACCTGATATATAAGGGATTGGAAGGGGGTTTGTTGACGTCGGGAGAGTTCAGTAGAAGCAAACTGGCGGAAGATCACAGGAGTCGAACCTGCCCGGGAACGCTGGCGTCCCCAACTGGATTTGAAGTCCAGCCACCTCACCGGAGATGACGATCTTCCGCGCCTCGATTGCTACATGGAGGCGGGGCGCATTATAGCTACTTCCTCGGGTTTCCACACCCCCTCACTCACTTTTTTAACTTCCGTTTCTCCATACCATGACCCGTTTCAAATAAATCCTCGCAAAATCCATTACTTACACTTGGACACATTTTTAGACGCTACCCTGATCACAGAAAACAAGAATCGTAATTTGATAACGAGATATCGCAATACCCGCGCTCACAGGGATGGTTTACAAGAACTGTAACCGGTACCAGTGCGTGTGAAAGTGCAAACAAGGATGCGTAATGAAAAGTGAGATTCTGTCTGTTAAGGAGAAGATTGGCTATGGCATGGGCGATGCCGCCAGCCACATCATCTTCGATAATGTCATGTTATATATGATGTTCTTTTATACCGATATCTTTGGTATCCCCGCCGGATTTGTCGGCACCATGTTCTTACTGGCCCGCGCGTTGGATGCCATCTCAGACCCTTGCATGGGGCTGCTTGCTGACCGAACCCGTTCACGCTGGGGGAAATTTCGTCCGTGGGTGCTGTTTGGCGCGCTGCCGTTTGGTCTGGTTTGTGTGCTTGCCTACAGCACGCCGGACTTCAGCCTGCACGGCAAAATGATTTATGCCGTCATCACCTACACGCTGCTAACCCTGCTTTATACCGTGGTCAATATCCCTTATTGCGCGCTGGGCGGCGTGATCACCAATGACCCGACGCAGCGCATCTCCCTGCAATCGTGGCGCTTTGTGCTGGCAACGGCGGGCGGCATGCTCTCCACCGTCCTGATGATGCCGCTGGTAAAGCTGATTGGCGGCGAAAACAAGGCGCTGGGCTTCCAGGGTGGAATCGCAGTGCTCTCGGTTGTGGCGTTCCTGATGCTCGCATTCTGCTTTTTCACCACCAAAGAACGTGTTGCAGCGCCGCCAACTAACAATTCAATGCGTGAAGACCTGCGTGATATCTGGCAGAACGACCAGTGGCGCATTGTCGGCTTGCTCACCATCCTCAACATTATGGCGGTCTGCATTCGCGGCGGTGCGATGATGTATTACGTCACCTGGATTTTGGGCACACCGGAAGTATTTGTCGCTTTCCTTACCACCTATTGCGTCGGCAATCTGATTGGCTCTGCGCTGGCAAAACCGCTGACTGACTGGAAATGCAAAGTCAGCGTTTTCTGGTGGACGAATGCCCTGCTGGCCGTCATCAGCGTGGCGATGTTCTTCGTGCCGATGCACGCCAACATCACCATGTTCGTCTTTATCTTCGTGATTGGCGTCCTGCATCAGCTCGTAACGCCAATCCAGTGGGTAATGATGTCCGACACCGTTGATTACGGCGAGTGGTGTAACGGCAAACGTCTGACGGGCATCAGTTTTGCAGGAACATTGTTCGTGCTCAAGCTGGGTCTGGCGCTTGGCGGGGCGCTGATTGGCTGGATGCTGGCAGGCGGTGGCTACGATGCCGCGGCGAAAACGCAAAACAGCGCCACCATCACCATCATCATTGCATTGTTCACCCTTATTCCGGCTATTTGCTACCTGCTGAGTGCCGTGATTGCCAAACGCTTCTACACCCTGAAAACACCGTATCTGACTGAAATTATGCGTCAGCTGGCGCAGGGTGCGCACCGTAATCAGCAAGATTTTACGACGAAAGAATTACAGAACTAAGGAACCGATTATGAAAATTAGCGACGGAAACTGGCTGATTCAGCCTGGCCTGAATGTGATTAACCCTGTCCAGGTGTTCGAGGTTGAACAGCAAGGTAATGAGATGCTGGTCTACGTTGCGCCGCGTGACGTACGTGAACGGACCTGGCAACTCGATACCCCGTTGTTCACGCTGCGCCTTTTTTCGCCGCAGGAAGGCGTGGTGGGTGTCCGGATGGAACACTTCCAGGGCGCGTTGGATACCGGTCCGCATTACCCGCTGAACGTGCAGCAGGACGTAAACGTTGAGATGCAGAACACCGCTGAGTTCGCTGAGCTGAAGAGCGGTAATTTGAGTGTTCGCGTCACCAAAGGCGAGTTCTGGTCGCTGGATTTCCTGCGTAACGGTGAACGCATTACCGGCAGCCAGTTGAAAAACAACGGCTATGTACAGGACGCCAACAGCGGACGCAATTACATGTTCGAGCGCCTGGATCTGGGCGTCGGTGAAACGGTGTACGGGTTGGGCGAGCGCTTTACCGCGTTGGTGCGTAATGGGCAGACGGTAGAGACCTGGAACCGCGATGGCGGCACCAGTACCGAGCAGTCTTACAAGAACATCCCGTTCTATATCACCAACCGTGGCTACGGCGTGCTGGTGAACCATCCGCAGTGCGTATCGTTTGAAATCGGCTCTGAGAAAGTATCGAAAGTGCAGTTCAGCGTCGAAAGCGAGTATCTGGAATATTTCGTCATCGACGGCCCGACGCCGAAAGCGGTGCTGGATCGCTATACCCGCTTTACCGGTCGTCCAGCACTACCGCCCGCATGGTCGTTCGGCCTGTGGCTGACCACCTCGTTTACCACCAACTATGACGAAGCGACGGTGAACAGCTTTATCGACGGCATGTCCGAGCGCAATCTACCGCTGCACGTTTTCCACTTCGACTGCTTCTGGATGAAGGCTTTCCAGTGGTGTGACTTCGAGTGGGACCCGGTGACCTTCCCGGACCCGAAAGGCATGATTCAGCGCCTGAAAGCGAAAGGGCTGAAAGTCTGCGTATGGATCAATCCGTACATCGGTCAGAAATCACCTGTTTTCAAGGAGCTGAAAGAGAAAGGTTATCTGCTCAAACGCCCGGACGGTTCCCTGTGGCAGTGGGATAAATGGCAGCCGGGGCTGGCAATTTACGACTTCACCAACCCGCAAGCCTGCGAATGGTATGCCAACAAGCTGAAAGGTCTGGTGGAGATGGGCGTGGACTGCTTCAAAACTGATTTCGGCGAACGCATTCCAACGGATGTGCAGTGGTTTGATGGCTCAGACCCGCAGAAAATGCACAACCATTATGCATACATCTACAACGAACTGGTGTGGAACGTGCTGAAAGAGACCGTCGGAGAAGAAGAGGCGGTGCTGTTCGCCCGTTCCGCCTCCGTGGGCGCGCAGCAGTTTCCGGTGCACTGGGGCGGGGACTGCTACGCCAACTATGAATCCATGGCCGAAAGCTTGCGCGGCGGCTTATCCATTGGTCTCTCCGGCTTTGGCTTCTGGAGCCACGACATTGGCGGCTTCGAAAACACCGCCCCGGCGGACGTCTACAAGCGCTGGTGTGCATTCGGGCTGCTCTCCAGCCATAGCCGCCTGCACGGCAGCAAATCCTACCGCGTGCCATGGGCGTACGATGAAGAGTCCTGCGATGTGGTGCGTTACTTCACCGAAATGAAGTGCCGCCTGATGCCGTATTTGTATCGTCAGGCCGCGCTGGCGAACGAACACGGCACGCCGATGCTGCGCGCCATGATGCTGGAGTTCCCGGACGATCCTGCATGCGACTATCTCGATCGCCAGTATATGCTGGGTGATTCGGTAATGGTGGCGCCAGTCTTCTCCGAAGCCGGTAACGTGCAGTTTTATCTGCCGGAAGGCCGCTGGACGCATCTGTGGCACAACGACGAAGTGCAGGGCTGCCGCTGGTACAAACAGCAGCATGACTTCCTCAGTCTGCCGGTGTACGTGCGCGACAACACCCTGCTGGCGCTGGGCAGTAATAACCAGAAGCCGGACTATGCCTGGCATGAAGGGACCGCATTCCAGTTGTTCCATTTGCAAGAGGATAGGGAAGCGGTCTGTGAGGTCCCGGCTGCTGACGGGTCGGTTATCTTCACGCTGAAGGCGATACGTACGGGTAAAACCATCACCGTACAAGGTCGCGGTGAAGCGCGTAACTGGACGTTGTGCCTGCGTAATATCCCGCAAATTAGCGGCGTGAAGGGCGGTTCATATGCCGGCAGTGAGCAGGGCGTAGTGGTAACGCCTGGAGGTGATACTCTGACGATAACCCTGTAAATTCAGTCTACGTGGTGCCGGATGTGTTTTATCCGGCCCACGCTGCGAGCAGCGTTCCAGATCTGAAAATCAAAAATATTTTGACTTAAAATTTTACCTACCCATATTTGCGAGCGCTATCACTCTAATTCCCGTAAAAAATGTGATCTGCGCCGTAAATATCTCACTATTTCCCCGTTTTGTCTTATTTCTGTCCGGAATACAGGACACGATTTAGTATTGTTGGCGCATCGTAGTCCTCTTATATTTATCATCACGGATTACACGTGGAGCATAAACGCTTCTTTAGATATTTAATCTGGTGTGTGATAAGGGTAAATAATGCAAATGATTACCTCGCGACAAAACAGATTATTAAAATTCCTCCTGTCCCGGAAGGAATATGTCACGCTGCTGAAAATTGCCGAATATTTATCGGTTTCAGAGAAAACCGTGCAGCGCGATCTGCGGTTACTGGAACCATGGTTAGCGGAATGGAAAATAGCCATCGATAAACGTACTGGCGCAGGCGTAATATTAAGTGCCGATAATATTACAGACCTTTTGTATCTGGACCAGTTATTAGGGAACGAGGGTGATGATACTGATGGTATGATGAGTAATTCGCGGCGCGTTAAGATAGCATCGCAATTATTAAGCGAAACGCCGCACGAAACGTCGATCAGTAAATTATCTGAGCGTTATTTTATTAGTAGCGCATCGATTGTTAACGATCTGAAAGTGATTGAATCCTGGATAACCCCATTGGGGTTATCGCTTATCCGCAGTCAAAGCGGCACGCACATTGAAGGTAGTGAGAGCAGCGTGCGCCAGGCGATGGCATCGCTGATTAACGGGGTGATTAACCATAATGAACCCGGCAGCATGGTGTATTCGCGCCTTGATCCCGGCAGCTATAAAGCGTTGGTGCATTACTTCGGCGAGGAAGACGTTTTATTTGTCCAGACGCTGCTGCAGGAAATGGAGAACGACCTGTGTTGGTCATTGGGGGAGCCTTATTACGTCAATATCTTCACCCATATTTTGATCATGATGTACCGCATCACACGCGGAAATGCGCTGCCGAGAAAAGATGAAAACATCACCTCATGCGACGAGAATATTTTTTCTATTGCCAGTCGTATGATTCAGTATATCGAAAAACGCATCGCTCACCCGCTGCCGGAAGACGAGGTCTGGTTTATCTATCAATATATTATCTCGTCCGGCGTGGTGATTGAGGAACATAATGATGTGAGCGTGATTGGTCATATGCACTCCAGCGACGAAGCGCGCTTGATTACCCATCGACTGATTGCCATCTTCGCCGAGATAGTCGACAGCGATCTCAGCCAGGATACTGCGCTGTATGACGGGTTGCTGATCCATATTAAGCCGCTGATTAACCGCCTGAACTACCAGATCCGCATTCGTAATCCGCTACTGGAGGATATCAAAGGCGAGTTGCAGGACGTCTGGCGTCTGACCCAATGTGCGGTGAATCGGGTATTTTGCGGTTGGGGCGAGCGGGCCGTTTCGGAAGATGAGGTGGGATACTTAACCGTCCATTTTCAGGCCGCAATGGAGCGCCAGATAGCGCGTAAGCGGGTGTTGTTAGTCTGCTCAACCGGGATTGGCACTTCGCATTTACTCAAGAGCCGCATTCTGCGCGCCTTTCCGGACTGGACAATTGTCGGCGTGGTGTCAGCTGGCAGTTTGCCCTCCGTACTGACGGACGATATTGAGCTGGTGGTATCGACCATTAATTTGCCCGCCATTGCCATGCCGGTCGTCTATGTCACCGCCTTTTTCAATGATGCGGATATTAAGCGGGTAACGGAAACGGTTATTACGGAAAAATTACATCGGGCGACGTCGCTGGTCGTTGAAAATTAATGTCTGAACTCCATGAGGTATGATTGATGGACATCACGAAAATTCTCAATACAAATCGCGTTATTTTGGATATGAAGGCTACGAACAAAACGGAGGCTATTGAGGAACTTACTGATATTCTGCAAAAGGATGGGGCAATTAGCTGCCGGGAAACGTTTATTCAGGATGTCTGGCAGCGTGAATCCGAAGGTTCGACCGGCTTCGAAAATCATATTGCGATCCCCCACGGGAAATCCTCGGCGGTGGTTAATACCACCCTGGCGATTGGTCGTACCTGTCAGGATATTCCCTGGGAAACCCTGGACGGCAGCAATGTGCGCTGCATCATTCTGTTTGCCGTACGTCTTGAAGATCAAAACACTACCCATATTCGTCTGCTCTCGCAGGTTGCCGGCGCGCTAGCGGATGACGACATTATTGAACAACTCTTAGTTGAAAGTAGTCCACAGAAAATTATTGAGTTGTTTAGCCAATATGCTGAATCCAACGTCTGCTAAATAAAATGTGGAGCATGTTATGAATATTGTTTGTGTTGCCGCCTGTACGGCGGGTATTGCGCACACCTATATTGCCCGTGAAAAATTAATTAAAGGTGCTAAAGCGCTTGGGCATAATATAAAAGTTGAAACCCAGGGCACCATTGGTACGGAAAACGAACTGCTGGCAGATGATATTTCTGCCGCGGATGTCGTGATTCTTGCCGTCGATGTCAAAATAAAAGGGGAGGAACGCTTCTCGAATAAACGCATTGTGCGAGTAAAAACCGAAATCGTCATAAAATCGCCCATTCAGTTTCTTGAAAAGGTCGAAAAATCACTAGTTAATAATAACCAGTAGCGATCCTCATTCTGGAGGGATTTCACATGAGTGAAAATAAAATTCCGCTATCTCAGGAAATAAAAAAACATTTATTAACGGGGATCTCGTGGATGATCCCGTTAATTGTAGCCGCCGGGATCTGTATTGCCCTCGGACAAATACTTGGCGGTACTAACGTGGGTGAAAAAACAGGAACTATCCCCTGGATGCTCAATCAGATTGGCGGCTGGGGGATGGGGTTAATCGTGCCGCTGATTAGCGCGGCGATTGCGTACTCCATTGCCGATCGCCCCGGATTTGCGCCGGGTCTGATTGTCGGCTTTGTCTGCGGCGAAATTCATACCGGTTTTATTGGCGGGATGCTGGGCGGCTTTCTGGTTGGCTATACCGTCCTGCTGCTCAAACGCTATATCCGTTTACCGCAGTCGATGCAGGGTCTGATGCCCATCATGGTGCTGCCCGTATTGAGCACCGTCATCGGCGGGTTGCTGATGATGACGCTGATTGGCAAGCCGATAGCCTGGCTGCAGGACGCGCTAATTCATCTGCTGGAGTCCATGCAAGGCGGGTCACGCTTCCTGATGGGCGCCATTCTCGGCGCAATGGCGACATTCGACTTCGGCGGTCCGGTGAATAAAACCATGTCGCTGTTCGCTGACGGCATGCTGGTCAGCGGCGTGTATGGCCCCGAAGCGGTGAAGTTTGTCGGTTCGATAATCCCTCCGTTCGGCATTACGCTCTCCTTCCTGCTCACGCGCCACAAGTACACCCGTGCGGAACGTGAGGCGCTGAAAGCGGCATTCCCGATGGGGATCTGCATGATAACCGAAGGGGTTATTCCGATTGCGGCGCGTGATCTGCTGCGCGTGGTGGGCTCCTGCGTGGTGGCCTCGGCGATAGCGGGAGGCCTGATTATGGTATGGGGCGTCGAAAGCCCGGTACCGCACGGCGGCATGTTTGTGGTTCCACTCTTTACGCATCCGCTGCTGTTTTGCCTGGCGCTGGGGATCGGGACGGTGATTTGCGGCGTCATGCTATCGCTGTGGAAGAAACCGGTGACCGAGCGTGACGAAGAGTTTGATGAGCTCAGCGATCAAAAGCTGAAAGACGAAGAGATCACCTTCACCCTGGAATAACCGGAGGCCGTATGTTTGCCGATATGAAAAGCATGGTGACGAAAGCCTGGCGCGGGCAGTATGCGCTGCTGGCTATCAACTGTATGAACCTGGAAAGCGCCCGTGCGGCGGTGCGGGTGGCAGAGAAACACCGTGCGCCCATTATTCTGAATCTGTATCAGGGGCATCTGGACCATTTTCCGGCACCGATAGCGGCGGCGGTGGTCAAAGCGCTGGCAGCGGAAGCTTCGGTACCGATCGCGCTGGCGTTAGATCATGGAAAGGATCCTGTACGCATTCGCCAGGCTTTTCGCGCCGGATTCAGCGGGTTAATGATCGACGCCTCCGCCTTTGCGCTGGAAGAAAACATTCGCCAGACCCGGGCGGTGGTCGAGCTCGCAGCCAGCATTTCTCTGTGCGTGGAAGGCGAGCTGGGCCACCTGGCCGACGCCCCGCGCTATGACCATGCCGCTAACGCTGATTTGATGACTCAGGCCGCTGACGTGGAGCCATTTATCCAACAGACCGGGATTGATTTACTGGCGGTGTCGGTTGGTACGGCGCACGGTATGTACGCGCCGGGCGTAACGCCAGCCATTGATTTTCAACGGCTGGAGGAAATTGCCCGTTTATCAACGGTGCCGCTGGCGCTGCATGGTGGTAGCGGGACGCCGTTTGACCAGCTACAGCGTTGCCCGACGTTTGGCGTCGCCAAGATTAATGTTGGCGCGGCGGTCTTCGAAGCCGGAAAGGCCGCGCTATTGCACACCTTGTGTCGCGACACATCCTGCGAACTTGTTGATGCTCTGGCCCTGATGGAGCAGGCCTGCGAGGAAGCCATTATTCCGTATCTACAGGCCAGCGGCGCTATCGACCAGGCCTGATTCATTTTCTGTAACGCCTTTTATGCCTCTGCGATGACGCACTGGCAGGGCTTTCTACACCCTGAAACTGGAGAATTAACATGTTAGTTTCGATGAAAGAATTACTGCAACCGACCCGTCAGCACGGTTTTGCCATCGGCGCATTCAACGTAGCGGATAGCTGCTTTGTGCGTGCGGTGGTGGAAGAAGCGGAAGCGACCAACACCCCAGCGATTATCTCCATTCACCCCAGCGAACATGATTTCCTCGGCGATGCGTTCTTTAGCTATGTGCGAGATATCACCCTGCGTAGCCCGGTCCCCTTTACTTTGCATCTGGATCACGGCGCTTCGGTAGAGCATGTCCTGCGGGCAATTCAGTGTGGATTTACCTCGGTGATGATTGATGGCTCGCTGCTGCCGTATGAAGAGAACGTGGCGCTGACCCGCGAAGTGGTCAAGCTGGCGCATGCGGTAGGTGTTTCGGTTGAAGGCGAGCTGGGAACGATTGGCCAGACCGGAACGTCCGTGGAAGGCGGTGTGTCGAAGGTTACCTACACCGATCCCGCCCAGGCGCAGGATTTTATCGCCCGTACCGGGGCCGATACGCTGGCAGTGGCGATTGGCACCGCGCACGGGATCTACCCGAAAGGGATGCAGCCAGAGCTGCAAATGAACATCCTGCGCGATATCGCCGGGCGGGTGGACATTCCGCTGGTGCTGCACGGCGGTTCCGCGAACCCGGATGCGGAAATCGCTGAATCCGTTACGCTCGGCGTGGGCAAAATCAACATTTCCAGCGATATGAAATACGCCTACTTCCAGAAAGTCCGCGAAATCCTGGCAAAAGAGACCTGGTGGGACCCGAACGTCATCTACCCGGAAGCCATCAGCGCCGCGCGGGACGTGATTCGCCACAAAATGAAACTGTTTGGCTCAACCGGCAAAGCGTCACTTTACTAACGGCATGCAGGCGGGGTGACCCGCCTCTTTCGCAACAAGGAAAAGTGCAATGAAGCGTTCATATATTAATTATGTCATCGATAAAGCGCATGCCATCGCCGAGACCTTTCGGGTCTGTCTGCCTGATTTTGCGTATTTAACGGTCGACGCCTGGCGACAACAGGACCCTGCTTTGTGGCGTGAAGTGCGCGATCTCCAGCTGGGCTGGGACGTTACCGACTTTGGACGCGGGGATTTTGCGCAAATCGGGCTGACGTTACTGACATTGCGCAATGGTCTGATGGGGTCAGCCGATTACCCCAAACCGTATGCCGAAAAGATGCTGCAAATTCAGCAGGATCAACAAACACCGTGGCATTTTCATCGCCATAAGATGGAAGATATCGTTAACCGCGGCGGCGGTGATTTGTGTATGCAGCTGGCGTGGTCCACGCCCGATGACGGGTATGACACTCGGCGCATTGTTGATGTTAGCGTCGATGGTCAGCGGCGTACCGTTAAATCCGGTGATACGTTGGTGCTAAAACCGGGGCAGGGAGTGTGTCTGCCGCCGCGGTTGTATCATCGTTTCTGGGCTGAGAAAGCTTTTGTGCTGGGCTGGGAAATCTCGATGGTCAATGACGACCAGCATGACAATCACTTCCTTGAACCGGGCGGTCGTTTCCCGACGATAGAAGAAGACGAGCCGGTGAAGTGGTTGTTATGCAGTGAATATAAGCGTTTATGAGTGGTAGGCCCGGTAAGCGAAGCGCCACCGGGCAATAATCACTGCGTAACGGGTGAGGCAACGTTACTACCTGATACCACACCCGCCTGCATGGTCTGCGTGACCTGCTGTTTCTCTGCATTCACCGCATGTAACTGGCCGTTGACTGTGGGTTTGAGCGGCGTATCGGCCTGAATGTTGCCGCTGGCGGTGAGTTGAATGTTACCGTCGCCGGAAAGCGGCAGTGCTGGCCAGCCCCACTGTTGCAGGATGGTCATTGGCACGCCGCGCCCGTTCAGGCTGACCTGTGCCTGACGCTGAGGCAGTTGCGAAATGCTGGCGGTGGCCTCCAGCAGCCCTTTTTCTGTATAGGCGCTTAGTTCACTGATATTGATGGTACTGTTGTTCGCCGTGAGCGCCAGCGAAGGACGGCGCACGTCGGTGCGATTAAAGGTGGCAGCAGCGGCGTTGAGCGTGGCGTTACCGCTCCAGATCCCCCACTGGTTGTTCTGTACCAGCCCGAGGTTAGCACCGTAACCGTCCAGGGCGGTGAGTTGCCACGGGAAGGCCGGGTCAATGTCGATCACCAGATTACGGCTGGCGCTGAATTTCTTCAGCGTCAGGCTGTTTAGCCAGGCTGGCAGAGGCTTCATCCATAGCTGTTTCCAGTTTTCCGGTAGCGTATATTCCAGGCCGGCAATCGCGGCATCGTCGAGAACCAGCGCTTT
Source organism: Citrobacter sp. CRE-46 (assembly GCF_059615875.1). NCBI lineage: Bacteria > Pseudomonadati > Pseudomonadota > Gammaproteobacteria > Enterobacterales > Enterobacteriaceae > Citrobacter > Citrobacter sp. CRE-46. Next base: position 107,235 of record NZ_CM184341.1, read on the forward strand.
GTTGTTACGCATCCAGTTTCCGGATGTTCTGAGCATTCCCCCTTCCCAGCGGGTCGTGAACTGGCGCAGCGCAATGCCCTGCGGCGAGAACTCGGCGTTCAGAATCGGATCGAAGAAATGCAGTGAACCGTAGATAAACTCGCTGGCGTTCATCGACAGTTTTCCTTCCTGTGTTTGCCAGTCATCTTTGCTAAACGTCATGTTGCGCAAGCTCAGATCAAGGTCCGTGACCGCCCAGTCAGGACCTTGCAGACGGGCATCCGTCACTTCCAGACGACCAATTTGCAAGGATGGAATAGTGGTTAGCGGCGCAAAAAAGTCGGCCAGCGATTTGTCACTTTGCAGCCGGATATCGTTCAGGCGCAGATTCTCTACCACCCAGCTACCGTCGGTATTGCGCTGCGCCACGCCGGTTAATGCGCCACGCGCGACGTCTGCGCCAATATTACTGAGCGTCACCCGACCATGGTCAATGCTGCCTTCAATCAATACGTTGGTGGTTGGGACATCGTTCAGCGTCAATGAGCTGGCGCTGAGCTGAATTTGTGCTTTGCTGCCGAGAATTTTACCTGCCTCAGGGCTCCAGGGAATCACGCCGCCGTTCACGCGCTGGGCGCTCAGGTTCCACTCGCTGCCGGGGCTGTTGAGCGCCATATCCTGTAACTGCAGGCGATCGGCCTGGAACGGTAGCGGTGCGGTTTGCTGGGAAAGATTCAGCGTGCCGTTTTGCAAGAGGATAGTGTCTACGTGCCGTGGGTCGGTGATTTGGCGACTGCTCAGCCCAATATCGACCGTTTTAGCGACCAGCGTTGCGGGCTGGCCATCGCGACCAAAGGTGACGTTTTCCAGCAGAATATGGGAAGGGGAAGAAAACCGGTGATCGATAGCATCAAATGCCAGATGATAGCTGCTGTTCTCTGAGACCCAGGCGCTGACGTGCTCTGCGCCCCAACGGGTTTGCAGTAGAAAATAAAGGCCGAGAATCGCCACTGCACAGGCGATCAGCACGTAAAGAAGCAGCTTTCCAATAAATTTCATGGTCTTCCATCCCGCGAAGTGCACATAGTCAAGTTATGCACGATTTAGAGGCAATGCTCAAGGCAGGAATGGTGAAAGAGCGTTACAGCGGCGTTGATTCAGAGCCAACGCCGCATTTTGCTTATTGCTTCTCTGGTGGGAACACAAGATTCAGAACGATAGCGGTGATACCGCCTGCGGCAATGCCTGAGGAGAGCAGATTTTTCACCCAATCCGGGGCAAATTGCAGAATCAGCGGCTGCTGGGAGACACCCAGGCCAACGGCCAGCGACAGCGCAATAATCAAAATAGCGCGGCGGTTCAGCGGCTCGCGAGAGACAATACGCACGCCAGATGCGGCGATAGTACCGAACATTACCAGGGTTGCGCCGCCCAATACCGGTTCAGGAATATGCTGTACAAAACCGCTAACTGCCGGGAACAGGCCCAATGCTATCAGCATCAGCGCCACCACAAAACCGACGTAACGACTGGCTACGCCCGTTAACTGAATGACCCCATTGTTCTGACCAAAACAAGAGTTCGGGAAGGTATTGAACACGGCGGAAACAAACGAGTTCAGACCGTTCGCCAGCACGCCGCCTTTCAGGCGTTTCATATACAGCGGACCAGAAACCGGCTGTTCGGAAACATCGGAGGTCGCCGTAATATCACCGATGGTTTCCAGCGACGTAATCATAAAGACCAGCATCAGCGGCAGCAGTAAGCTCCAGTCGATACCGAGGCCATAATACAGCGGCGTTGGCACCATGATCAGGTCCTGGCTTACCGGTGCGGTATTTTGCGGCAGCATGTCCATAAACCATGCCAGCAGGTAGCCTGCCGCCATCGCAATCACCAGGGACGCAACGCGCAGGTACGGGTTGCGTTGGCGGTTAAGCAGGATGATCAGCGCCAGCACAACGCCAGCCAGCAGTAAATTCTTCGGTGCGCCAAAGGTGTTATCGCTCATTGCGGCATAACCACCGCCAATCGACGTCAGACCCACCTGAATCAGCGACAGACCGATAATCATCACCACCACGCCTGAGACCAACGGGGTAATAATACGCCGCGCCAGGTGCAGTACACGCGAGATAACCATTTCAGTGCAGCTCGCTAACATCAGCGTACCGAACAGGGCCGCCATCATGGTTGGGACATCTGCGCCACCGGTTTTTAGCGCCGTGCCACCCATAATCAGCGGCGCAACAAAATTAAAGCTGGTGCCCTGAATAGATAACAGCCCGGAACCAACCGGCCCCCAGGCTTTGATCTGAATGATAGAAGCTACGCCGGAAGCGAACAGCGACATACTGATAATGTGTTGAGTATCCTGAGCTGGCAAACCGAGTGCCTGGCAAATTAACAGCGCCGGGGTGATCACCGCGACGAACATGGCCAGCAGGTGCTGACAGGCGGCAAACAGGGTCTGGGCTAACGGGGGGCGATCTTCAAGACGGTAAATCAGTTCACTGTTGTGAGTCTGCGCAACCGGTTGCGCATTTGTTGACTCTACGGCGTTAACGGACATCAGAGGCAATCCCATAATGGAAAAGCGGTGATTTTATCTGACCAGGGCGGAAAAGCAAACGTTTGCCAGCAGTTATTCTTAATATTTAAAACGGATAAACAAACTTTTTTATATAACTTTTCATCATTTTCTGCTTAAAATCCACCCCGAAAACTCAATAAGAGCTAAAAAATCGGTCTGGAATGCATCGTGCGTGATTGTGCTAAACGCACTAATGGAGCTGTAAATGTTTTATCTCGATACGTTATCTACTCTGGTTGCGGCAACCCTTGTATTGCTGCTGGGACGTAAGCTCGTCCAGTCTGTCTCCTTCCTGAAAAAATACACCATTCCCGAACCTGTAGCCGGTGGATTGCTGGTGGCGATTGCGTTGCTGGTGCTGAAAAAAAGCATGGGCTGGGAAGTAAACTTCGATATGACCCTGCGCGATCCGCTGATGCTGGCGTTCTTCGCTACCATCGGCCTGAACGCTAATATCGCCAGCCTGCGCGCCGGTGGCCGCGTGGTGGGTATTTTTCTGATTGTCGTTGTGGGACTGCTGTTGATGCAGAACGCCATCGGTATCGGTATGGCGAGCCTGCTGGGCCTGGATCCGTTGATGGGCCTGATTGCCGGTTCGATCACGCTCTCTGGCGGACACGGAACCGGGGCTGCGTGGAGCAAGTTATTTATTGAGCGCTACGGTTTTACCAATGCGACTGAAGTCGCAATGGCTTGCGCGACCTTTGGTCTGGTGTTGGGGGGGCTGATTGGCGGCCCGGTGGCGCGCTATCTGGTTAAACACTCCACCACGCCTGACGGTATGCCGGACGATCAGGCTGTACCGACCGCGTTTGAAAAGCCGGACGTTGGACGCATAATCACCTCGCTGGTGCTGATTGAAACTATCGCGCTGATCGCTATCTGTCTGACGGTAGGTAAAATCGTTGCGCAAATGCTGGTCGGAACGGTGCTCGAACTGCCGACCTTCGTCTGCGTGCTGTTTGTTGGTGTGATCCTCAGTAATGGCCTGGCGCTCATGGGCTTTTATCGGGTGTTCGAACGGGCGGTTTCAGTGCTGGGCAACGTGAGCCTGTCGCTGTTCCTGGCGATGGCGCTGATGAGCCTGAAACTGTGGGAGCTGGCATCTCTGGCGCTGCCGATGCTGGCGATACTGGTTGTGCAGACGATTTTTATGGCGTTGTACGCGGTATTTGTTACCTGGCGCATGATGGGCAAAAACTACGATGCCGCTGTACTGGCAGCCGGCCACTGCGGTTTTGGGCTTGGCGCAACGCCAACGGCGATTGCTAACATGCAGGCAATTACCGAACGTTTCGGACCATCCCATATGGCGTTCCTGGTGGTGCCGATGGTGGGGGCGTTCTTTATCGATATCGTCAACGCGTTAGTGATTAAGCTGTATCTGCTGCTGCCGATTTTTGCGCAATAACGGCTGTGCGGCGGAGTAACATCCGCCGCGATAAGTCGATTATGCGTTGGAGTAACGTTCGGTTTCCGGCATCCAGCGCTCTATCAGCGCGGCAGCCTGTTGCGGATAACGTTCGTGAATATGGCGGGCTATACGCTGAACTTCCGGAATCATGGCCTGATCGCGCAATAAATCCGCTACTTTGAATTCTGCCGTTCCGGTCTGGCGCGTACCTAACAGCTCGCCGGGTCCGCGGATCTCTAAATCTTTTTGTGCAATCACGAACCCGTCATTGCTGTCCCGCAGAACCTGCAGGCGTTTCTGCGCCGTTTTTGACAGCGGCGATTTGTAGAGCAGGACGCAGTGGGAAGCGACGGCGCCGCGGCCTACGCGGCCACGCAACTGGTGCAACTGCGCCAGGCCTAATCGCTCCGGGTTTTCAATGATCATCAGGCTGGCGTTCGGCACGTCCACACCCACTTCAATCACCGTGGTGGCGACCAGCAGATGTAATTCACCCTGCTTAAAGGCGGCCATCACCGACTGCTTCTCGGCGGGCTTCATGCGCCCATGCACCAGGCCAATATTCAGCTCTGGTAAGGCAAGCTTAAGTTCTTCCCATGTGGCTTCGGCCGCCTGCGCTTCTAATAAATCAGACTCTTCGATTAGTGTACAAACCCAGTACGCCTGACGTCCTTCGTGGGTGCAGGCGTTGCGCACACGGTCAATGATGTCGCTACGGCGGGTGTCGGGAATCGCTACTGTGGTGACCGGCGTACGCCCCGGCGGCAGTTCGTCAATGACAGACGTGTCGAGATCGGCATAGGCGGTCATGGCCAGAGTACGCGGGATCGGGGTGGCGGTCATAATGAGCTGGTGTGGGTGGAAACCCTGCTGCTGGCCTTTCTCCCACAGAGCCAGACGCTGATGCACGCCAAAACGGTGCTGTTCGTCGATAATCACCAGCGCCAGTCCGTTGAACTGAACTTGTTCCTGGAAAATTGCGTGTGTGCCGACAATCATCTGCACCTGACCGCTGGTGATGGCTTCCTGCTGTGCCTGGCGTGCTTTACCTTTTTGCTTACCCGCCAGCCAACCCACTTCAACGCCCAAAGGTTCGAACCAGTTGCGGAAATTATTTGCGTGCTGTTCAGCCAGTAATTCAGTGGGGGCCATCAGCGCCACCTGCTTACCATGCGCAATCGCACGCAGGGCGGCAAGTGCTGCAACCAGCGTTTTACCGGAACCGACATCGCCCTGCACCAGGCGCATCATTGGGACATCCAGCGCCATATCGCGTTCAATTTCGGCAGTGACCCGGGCCTGTGCGCCGGTTGGTTGAAAGGGGAGCGCCGCCAGCAGTTGATCTTTCAGCCGATTGTCAGGACTCAGCGGTTGGGCGTGAAAACGTTGCGCCCCGGCGCGAAGCGCCAGCATGCTGAGATTGTGCGCCAGGAGTTCTTCCAGAATCAGGCGTCGCTGAGCCGGGTGTTGTCCGGTTTCAAGGTCGCTAAGCTGTAACGTCGGCGGCGGACGGTGTAATGTGCGCAACGCTTCCGGCAGGCTCATCATGCCTTGTAGTAACTCCGGAGGGAGCAACTCGGCAATGGCGCAGGTATCGAGCAGATCCAGCGCCTGATCGGTCAACTTGCGTAGCGTTGCCTGCTTAACGCCTTCCGTGGTCGGATACACCGGCGTGAGCGTTTCCTGCAGTTCCGGCGTGCTGAGATCGCCCTGTACGCGGTATTCCGGGTGGATCATTTCTGCGCCGTACTTGCCACGTTTCGCCTCGCCATAGGCCAGTACCCGACGCCCGGTGGCGAGGCTGTTTTTCATTGCTGCGCTGAAGTTGAAGAAGCGCATAGTGAGAATGCCGGAGCCATCGCTTATCTGGCAGGTCATCATCCGGCGGCCACCAAAAGTGATATTGCAGTTCAGCACTTCGCCTTCAACGGTGGCATAGACGCCCGGCAGCAGTTCGCCAATGGGGTACAGATGAGTACGGTCTTCGTAGCGCAGAGGGAGGTGGAGCAGGAGGTCCTGCACGGTGTGCAAGCCAATTTTCGCCAGTTTACTGCTTTGTGCTGCGCCAACGCCCGTCAGAGAGTTGAGCGGGATGGCATCCAGTAAACGGCCTTTCATCGCGATTATTTCGCAGACTGCATAGTGGCCCACCACGTTGCATCGGCTTCAATTTCGCCCTGCGTGTTTACGTGAGGGTAGGGAAGTCCTTTGCGCTTAGCGACATTCGCCAGCACCGGATAACCGCCTTCAAACAGCAAGCGCTGCTGTTCATCTTCCGGCAACATGCTGTTTTCTCGTCGGTACATGCCAGCATTTTGTCGCTGGCGCTGTGCTTCGTACAGAATCAGCGCAGAGGCAACTGAAACGTTCAGTGACTGCACCATGCCAATCATCGGAATGATGATGTCCTGGTCCGCCAGAGCGAGTGCTTCCTGAGTAATGCCGGTTTTTTCCTGGCCCATCAGGATGCAGGTTGGTCGCGTGTAATCAATTTCGCGGAAATCGACGGCTTTATCAGATAGGTGGGTCGCCAGAACCTGCATGCCCTGGCTTTTTAACTGCGTGACCGCATCGCTAATGGTCGGGTGGGTTTTAACCTGCACCCAGCTGTTACTGCCCGCGGCAGAAGAGGCCATGGTACGCATACGGCTACCCGGCCAGACGGCGTGGACTTCATGTACGCCGACTGCGTCTGCGGTACGAATGATCGCAGAAACGTTATGAGGTTTATGGACCTGCTCCATGCAGACGGTCAGATCGGGCTGACGCCTGGCAAGCATTTCGCAAATGCGCTCATAGCGTTTTGAGTTCATATCTCTAGTTTCGGTTGCGGGTGACTTTAATTACGTCCGGCATGACGCGGATTTTGCGCATAATATTCGCCAGATGCACGCGATCGCGAGCGGTCAGGCGAATAAAGGCGCTATAAACACGACCATCTTTCTCTTCAGTATTCAGACTTTGAATATTGGAGGTCGTCGTGTTGATTGCCGCCGTCAGGTTCGCCAGAGCACCCTGGTGGTTAAACATGTCCACCTTAATTTCGGTGATGAACTCCTGCTCTGTCTCTTTATCCCATTCCACCGCCATAAATTTCTCTGGCTCTTTCTGGTAGCCACGAATGTTACGACAGGACTCATGGTGAATCACCAGACCTTTACCCGGACTGACGTGGGCAATGATCGGATCGCCAGGAATTGGACGACAGCATTTGGCAAAGGTGATCAGTACGCCGTCTGCGCCTTTGATCGGCAGATGACCATGACCAGATTGCGCAGGAACGTTCGCCGATGCTTCGCCCTGCTGAAGGTTTTTCGCTACCACCACGCTCATGGCATTGCCCAGACCGATTTCCGCTAACAGATCGTCAAGCGTGGCGAGTTTCATACGCTCAAGCTCACGCTGGATACTTTCCTGCGGGATTTCAGCCAGTTTACGGCTACCACCCAGGGCATGGTTAAGCAGTCGACGCCCCAGACTGACGGAATCATCGCGCTTAAGGTTTTTCAGCAGTTGGCGAATTTTTGCTCGCGCTTTCGAGCTGACGACGAAGTTGAGCCATGCCGCATTCGGCCGGGCGCCCGGTGCGGTAATGATTTCAACGGTCTGACCGCTAAACAGCGGTTGGGAAAGCGGATAAGGCTGTCTGTCGACACGTGCGCCAACGCAGGCATGACCGATATCGGTATGTACCGCGTAGGCGAAGTCGACAGGCGTCGCACCGGCAGGCAGCTCGACAATGCGCCCTTCCGGTGTGAAAACATAAATCTCATCCGGGAAGAGATCAGATTTAACGCTTTCAATAAATTCAAACGAGCTACCGGCGCTTTGCTGCAATTCCAGCAGGCTTTGCATCCAGCGTTGTGCGCGGATTTGTGCCGTGGTGCTGGTTTCGCCATGCTCTTTGTACGCCCAGTGTGCCGCGACCCCCATCTCCGCCATCTGGTCCATGTCTTCGGTACGAATTTGTACTTCAACAGGCACGCCGTGCGGGCCGATCATTGAGGTATGCAAAGACTGATATCCGTTCGCTTTGGGAATGGCGATATAGTCTTTCACGCGACCTGGACGCGGTTTGTACAGGCTGTGCATCTGGCCGAGTACGCGATAGCAGGTATCGGAGTCATGAACGATGACGCGGAAAGCGTAAATGTCCATGATTGAGTGAAAACGCTGCTCTTTGAGTACCATTTTGCAGTAGATCGAGTACAGGTGCTTCTCGCGACCGCTTACGCGACACGGAATGCCTGCTTCCTGCAAACGCCCTTCGATCTCCGAGAGGATTTTTTGAATCATCTCTTTGCGGTTGCCGCGGGCGGCTTTTACCACTTCTTTAATCACGCGATAGCGGTTCGGGTACAGCGCTTCAAAACCCAGCTCTTCAAGCTCGGTCTTAATGTGATGAATACCTAAACGGTGCGCCAGCGGACTGTAGATTTCGAGGGTTTCACGGGCGATGCGGCGGCGCTTATCGGGGCGTAATGAGCCCAGCGTGCGCATATTGTGGGTACGGTCGGCAAGTTTGATGAGAATGACGCGGATATCCTGCACCATCGCCATAATCATCTTGCGAAAGTTTTCAGCTTGCGCCTCTTTCTTATCGCGAAACTTAAGCTTATCAAGCTTCGATACCCCTTCTACCAGCTCTGCAACGCTTTTACCAAAAAGCTGTTCCATGTCCTGGTAGGTGGCTGGGGTATCTTCAATCACGTCATGCAGCAGCGCAGCCATCAGCGTTTCGTAGTCGAGTTTCATCTCGGCCAGAATGCAGGCTACCGCTACCGGGTGCGTGATATAGGGTTCACCGCTTGAACGTGTCTGGCCCTCGTGAGCGTCACGTGCAACGAGATACGCCTGCCGAAGACGCTTAATCTGGTCTTCCGGCAGGTAGTTTTGAATCAGCTGATTCAGGCTTTCAAACAGATACAAGGGCGACCCGCTTTGTGATTAACGACGACCTTCAGCAATAGCGGTAACGGCTTGTAATTCAGCGGCTTCCTGCTCTTGCTGTTCCTGGCGCTCACGCACGTCGAGGATCTGGTTGTTGATCAGACCTTCTTCGATTTCGCGCAGCGCGATAACGGTAGTTTTATCGTTTTCTTCCGGTACGAGCGGATCCTTTCCGCCTACCTGCATCTGACGAGCGCGACGCGCGGCGACCAGTACCAGGTCAAAACGGTTACCAATTTTCTCTACAGCGTCCTGAACAGTTACGCGTGCCATACTTAAAATGCTCCACAGGTGAAGAAATGACTGGGCATGATACTGAATGTGGGTTCAGTCTGCCAACAGTTTGCTGATTAAAGCGTCATGACGCTGCTTTTGGCGGCTCATGCGCAGACGTTCGGCGCGAATGATGGTTTTCAAATCGCCCAGGGCGGTATCGAAATCATCGTTCACAATAAGATAATCATATTCGGCGTAATGGCTCATTTCTGCAACAGCTTGCGCCATACGTTTTGCGATCACGTCTTCGCTATCCTGACCTCGACCACGCAGACGACGGTCCAGCTCAATCTTAGAGGGCGGCAAAATAAAAATACTGCGCGCATGCGGCATTTTTTCACGAATTTGCTGCGCACCTTGCCAGTCGATATCTAAAAAGACGTCTACGCCGGATGCTAATACTTGCTCAATGGCCTCACGCGAAGTGCCGTAGTAATTACCGAAAACCTCAGCGTGTTCCAGGAACGCGTCTCTGCCAATCATGGCTCTGAATTCGTCATGGTTCACAAAGAAATAGTGTTCACCGTGCACTTCCCCCGGGCGCGGTGCGCGCGTGGTGTGCGAAACAGAAACCTGGGTGTCATACAACGGTTGGGTCTTTAATAAAGCCTGAATCAGGCTGGATTTACCCGCGCCACTGGGGGCAGAAACAATATAAAGCGTGCCTTGAGCCATGAGTATCTTAATGTATGTGATTGTCGAAAGAGAGCCTACATACGGGCTTATTATACACGTAGCCGCTATGTGACGTAGCCTTTGTCACACTTTTTGCGCATGTTTATTGCGTTTTGCGTACCCGTTTCCTGTTTTATCGGCAATTTGCAGCAACACGTGAAAATGTCAGGAAGGCTGCTCGCACGATGAATTTTTGTCGCTCTGTTTCGATTGCACTCCGCGCTATACCTGCCGGGAAACACATTGGTTAGCGGAGGCAGCATGAGGCTATGGAAATGCCTTGGCATAGTTTTACTGGTCTGGAATTTACCGGTTTGGGCGGTATGCCCTGCCTGGTCCCCAGCCCGGGCAAGCGAGGAAATTTCACGATTACAGCAGCAGATAACACAGTGGAATGATAGTTACTGGAAACAGGGTGTCAGCGCCGTTGATGACGGCGTTTATGACCAGCTCAATGCGCAACTCATCCAATGGCAGCGCTGTTTTGGCGATGAAGCTCCACCTGATCTGTCTGCGCCCCCAATAAGTGGCACAGTCTCGCATCCAGTACCTCATACGGGGGTCCGCAAGCTGGCTGATAAGCAAGCGTTACAGCAATGGATGCGTGTTCGCAGCGATCTCTGGGTACAACCAAAGGTCGACGGCGTGGCGGTCACGCTGGTCTATCGCAATGGCAATCTGGTAAGAGCGATTAGCCGAGGTAATGGCCTGAAAGGTGAAGACTGGACGCAAAAGGTGCTGCGGATACCTTCCGTACCACACAAGACCAAAGGTCTGCTGGCAAACAGTACGTTGCAGGGCGAGATATTTTTACAGCAGGAAGGGCATATCCAGCAACAGAGTGGGGGAATGAATGCCCGCTCAAAGGTCGCTGGAATGATGATGCGCCAGAGCAACCCGGAATTGTTACGTTCGTTGGCTATATTCATCTGGGCCTGGCCTGATGGTCCGGCGGTCATGTCGGAAAGGCTGGAACAACTCACTGCCGCCGGGTTCAGTTTCACGCAACGCTATACCCAGCCCGTGAAAAATGCGGACGATGTCGAGCATGCCCGTACCCGTTGGTGGACTTCAGCACTCCCTTTTGTGACGGATGGCGTCGTGGTGCGATCGGGGAAAGAACCGCAGGCGCGATACTGGTTACCCGGGCAGGGAGAGTGGCTGGCGGCATGGAAATATCCGCCCGTGGCTCAGGTATCCGAGGTCACAGATATTCAGTTTTCAGTCGGTAAAAGTGGGAAAATTGCCGTAGTCGCGCTGCTGGCACCCGTCATGCTGGATGATAAACGAGTGCAACGCGTCAATATTGGCTCTGTACGCCGCTGGAATGAATGGGATATCGCGCCTGGAGATCGGATCCTGATAAGCCTGGCCGGACAGGGGATCCCTCGTATCGACGAAGTGGTCTGGCGTAGCACTCAACGCACTAAGCCAACGCCGCCTGTGGGACATTTCAATTCAATGACCTGCTTTTATGCCACGCCGGCGTGTTATGAGCAGTTTATTGCCAGACTGGTTTGGCTGGGCGCGAAAGAAGTGCTGGAATTAGAAGGTATTGGTGAAGCGGGATGGCGTAACCTTCATCAGACGTATCACTTTGAACATATCTTTTCCTGGCTCGGATTAACTCAGGAGCAGCTCCGGTCCACATTAGGCGTAAGCAAAGGGGAGAAGATGTGGCATCAGTTCAACCTGTCGCGCCATCTTCCATTCACACGTTGGGTTATAGCCATGGGAATACCGTTAACACAGGCAACGCTGAATGCCAGTCGGGATGCTTCGTGGCAACAATTGCAGGACCGTGATGAACAAAGCTGGCGACAACTCCCTTTAATGGGGGGGCGCCGGGCACGACAGATTATTCAGTGGCTGGAGGCCAGGGAGGTCATAGCGCTGAGCAACTGGCTGGCTGCTCAGCGTATTACGGGCTTTATGCCTTAATGGCCTTCATGGCGATAATAAAATACTGGCAGGCCCAACTTCAGGCGTAGCGCCAGTAAGCGGGCGGTAAAACCGAAGAGTAGGGTAGAGATAACCACCACATCGTGGCTGGAGACGTAATGTTGCAGCACGATGTAAAGCACGGCAGCGGCAAAAGAAACGCCAGCATACAGCTCTTTCTGGAACACTAACGGAATGCGTTTGCAGAACATGTCGCGTAACACGCCACCGAAGACGCCGGTAGTGACCGCAGCGACCACGGCGATAATCGGCCCGTGACCCATATCCAGCGCCACCTGTGCGCCAATAATAGAAAAGACCACCAGGCCCAGCGCATCCAGTACAAGGAATATTTTACGCAGGTAGGGCATGACAGGAGCAATAATGGTGGTGAGTACCGCAGCGGCCGCCACAATGATGACGTATTCAGGATGCTTTACCCAGCCAAGCGGATAGTGGCCGAGAAGAATGTCGCGTACTGAACCACCGCCAATGGCGGTCGCAGTGGCAATAATAATGACGCCAAATGTATCCATACGGCGACGTCCTGCCGCAAGCGCGCCGGTCATGGCTTCGGCAGTAATACCAATTAAATATAAAACGTGTAACAGCATGTATTCCCCCTGTTGTGCTGGGGGCTAAGGTTATCGATTTGTGCGCATTGTCACGATTGAGATTTTCTAAGGTGAAACGATTTTAATAACTATAGCTAATGCGAATTTGTCATAAATGCGTTATGGCATGCTATCTAAAGTGTGGAGTGTAATAATAAACGTTGAGAAAATGTAATTCGAAGTGAAGGGGCGGAAGCGAAACGTCGGGAAAAACACGTAGTCCCGCCGTTTACTGGCGGGCTACGTAGAGTAAAGGTTACTCGATATTCTGAATTTGCTCGCGCATTTGCTCGATCAAGACTTTCAGTTCAATTGCGGAGTTAGTCACTTCGGCATTGATAGACTTGGATGCCAGAGTGTTCGACTCACGGTTGAATTCCTGCATCATGAAGTCCAGACGACGGCCAACCGCCTCTTTTTTCTTCAGAATGTTGTAGGTTTCTTTGACGTGAGCTTCCAGGCGATCCAGTTCTTCAGCCACGTCGATACGCTGTGCCATCAGCACCAGCTCTTGCTCAAGGCGGTTATTTTCCAGTTGCACCTGAGCGTCTTCCAGTTTGGCCACCAGACGCTCACGCTGCCATTGTAGAATTTCCGGCATATGTGCACGTACCTTCGTCACTTCAGCGCTGACGCCTTCCAGACGCTGCTCGATCAGCGCCTTCAGCGCCTGACCTTCGGTTTCACGCGCAACGATAAAGTCATCCAGCGTACCGTCAAGCGCAGCGAGGATTTCGGCGGCAATGGCGTCCAGATCTTGCTCCTGGGCTGCCATTACGCCAGGCCAACGCAGGATATCAACCGGGTTAATTTCACCTTCATCACTCTGCATTTTGACCCAGTTAGCAGCACTCACGAGCTGTTTAGCGAGCTTTTCATTCAGAATCAGCTCGCCCTGAGCGCTGGCATCCGGCTCAAAACGCAGCGTACATTCGATCTTACCGCGCGTCAGACGCGTGCGGATGCGTTCGCGAACCACGGGTTCGAGACTACGGAACTGTTCCGGCAGGCGAAAATAAGTTTCCAGATAACGCTGGTTTACCGAGCGCATTTCCCAGGTTGCGCTACCCCATTCACCCTTGATTTCACGCCGGGCGTAGGCGGTCATGCTGCGGATCATAGACGTTCCTGTTTTTAAAGATGAGATGGGAGGATTATAGCCATCCACGTCTTGTCAGGATAGGAATAACCGTCGGAAGTCCGTATAATGCGCAGCCACATTCGTTTCAAGCCGGAGATTTTATCATGCGTCCAGCAGGTCGTAGTGCCAATCAGGTGCGTCCCGTCACCCTGACCCGTAATTATACAAAACACGCTGAAGGCTCCGTGCTGGTCGAATTTGGTGATACCAAAGTACTGTGTACCGCTTCTATTGATGAAGGCGTCCCACGTTTTCTGAAAGGTCAGGGCCAGGGCTGGATCACCGCAGAATATGGCATGCTGCCACGCGCCACGCACACCCGTAACGCCCGCGAAGCGGCGAAAGGTAAGCAGGGCGGCCGTACCATGGAAATCCAGCGTTTGATCGCCCGCGCACTTCGCGCTGCTGTTGACCTGAAGACGCTCGGTGAATTCACTATTACGCTGGACTGTGATGTTATTCAGGCAGATGGCGGTACGCGTACTGCATCGATTACTGGCGCATGCGTTGCGTTGGCGGATGCGCTGAACAAACTGGTGGCGAGCGGTAAGCTGAAAACTAACCCGATGAAAGGGATGGTTGCCGCGGTTTCCGTGGGCATTGTCAACGGTGAAGCGCTCTGTGACCTCGAGTACGTTGAGGACTCCGCCGCAGAAACAGACATGAACGTAGTGATGACTGAAGATGGTCGCATTATTGAAGTGCAGGGCACGGCGGAAGGTGAGCCGTTCAGCCATGAAGAACTTCTCACCCTACTGGCATTGGCCCGAGGGGGAATCGAATCCATTGTAGCGACGCAGAAGGCGGCGTTAGAAAATTGATTTTAAAGGCGACTGAAGAGTCGCCTTTTTTTTGTCTGTAATAAAGTGAGATGAGGAGCGAATCCATGAAACCGTATCAGCGCCAGTTTATTGAGTTTGCGCTTAGCAAGCAGGTACTAAAGTTTGGCGAATTTACGCTGAAATCCGGGCGCAAAAGCCCCTATTTCTTCAACGCCGGGCTATTTAATACCGGGCGCGATCTGGCACTGCTAGGCCGTTTTTATGCCGAAGCGCTGGTGGATTCCGGCATCGAGTTCGATTTGCTGTTTGGCCCAGCCTACAAAGGTATTCCGATTGCGACCACCACTGCCGTTGCGCTGGCGGAACACCACGATAAAGATTTACCGTACTGCTTTAACCGTAAAGAGGCGAAGACCCATGGTGAAGGCGGTAATCTGGTAGGTAGCGCACTTGAGGGGCGTGTCATGCTGGTGGATGATGTTATCACCGCGGGAACAGCAATTCGTGAGTCGATGGAGATTATTCAGGCTAATGGCGCTACGCTTGCTGGGGTACTGATTTCTCTTGATCGTCAGGAACGCGGTCGTGGCGAGATTTCAGCGATTCAGGAAGTGGAACGTGATTATGGTTGCAAGGTAATTTCGATCATTACCCTGAAAGACCTGATTGCGTATCTGGAAGAGAAGCCTGAGATGGCAGAACATTTGGCAGCAGTGCGGGCATACCGAGAAGAGTTTGGGGTTTAATCGTCGCTGAATTGCCCGGTGGCGTTAAGCTTACCGGGCCTACGGTTGCACAGGCCGGATAAGACAAAGTCGCCATCCGGCAATCGTGTTACTGCAATTGAGCGGCAACCAGCGGCCAGCGGGTGTCAAAATCATCCGTTGGTCGATATTTAAATTCGCTACGTACAAACCGGGACAACATTCCTTCGCAGAAAGCCAGTAACTGGCTGGCCAGCAGCGTTTCATCCACCGTGTAACCTTCGCCTTCACGCATTCTTTTTTCGCGCAGAACCTGGCGTAACTGGGCCTCAATACGTTCGAAAAGCTGATTAATGCGGCCTTGCAGACGATCCTGTTCAAACATGAGCGCATGCCCGGTCAGAATGCGCGTCAGACCGGGGTTACGTTCACCGAAGCCTAAAATCAGCAGAACGATCAGACGCAGACGTGCGCTGGTGTCCTTTTCATCTTTTAAGATCAGATTGATACGGGTAATCAGACTATCTTCGATAAACTCAATCAGACTATCGAACATGCGAGTCTTGCTGGGAAAATGGCGATACAACGCCGCTTCGGAAACGCCTACAGAGGCTGCCAGTTTCGCTGTCGTGATGCGTTGGCTTCCATCGCTGGACTCAAGCATCAGTGCCAGAGACTGAAGTATTTCTTCGCGACGATTCCTTTTCGCAGTTTGCTTTTCTACCATGTTACAAAATACCCCTGAAAATAAGCTCTTGCCAGGCAGGCATCCACACAGCGACCGCAAACGGCTGTTTGCGGTGTGTTATTGCGTTATTACGCTGTGGGATACTTTTCTGCGGGTTACTTGCGCCCGGAATGGCCGAAGCCACCTTCGCCACGATCGGTGGCTTCAAACTCTTCCACCAGATTAAATTCAGCCTGCACGACCGGTACAAATACCATCTGCGCGATACGTTCGCCCGGTTCAATCGTGAAGCTGTCCTGGCCACGGTTCCAGATAGATACCATCAATTGTCCTTGATAGTCGGAATCAATCAGGCCGACCAGGTTGCCCAGTACGATGCCGTGCTTATGGCCCAGCCCGGAACGTGGCAACATCACCGCCGCCAGAGAGGGATCGGCAATGTGGATGGCTAACCCGGTTGGCACCAGCGTAGTTGCACCTGGCGCCAGCTCTACGGCGTCATCAAGACAAGCACGCAGGTCAAGTCCGGCAGAGCCAGAAGTGGCGTACGTCGGGAGCGGAAATTGTTGCCCTACGCGCGGGTCCAGAATCTTAACGTCGATTTTTTTCATCATAACGGGTCACGATCTCGTCGAGTAATAATTGGCCCAGGAGTTCTTTACGCTCAAGCGGTAAGATTTTATCTCCATCCTGCCAAAAAAGGTGTAATGCGTTGCTGTCGCTGTTAAACCCTTGATTTGATAGCGAAACGTCGTTAGCACAGATCACATCAAGGTTTTTGCGGATGCGTTTTTGCCGGGCATATTCTTCCACATTATTTGTTTCGGCGGCAAACCCAACGACAAAAGGACGATTAGCATCCAGTGCGGCAACACCGGCGATAATATCCGGGTTTTTGACCATTTTTACTGTTAATTCATCACCCTGCGTCGCCTGTTTTTTGATTTTTTCGGGGGCGACGGTCTCGGCGCGATAATCAGCGACTGCGGCGCAGCCGATAAAAATATGCTGTTGTTGCACCGCAGATTGCACGGCGGCTTCCATCTCCAGTGCGGTCATCACATCAATGCGCTGCACAAATGGCGGTGTGGGTAACGAAACAGGTCCCGACACCAGCGTGACGTTTGCCCCGCGTTTTGCGGCAGCGGCTGCGATAGCAAATCCCATTTTTCCGGAGCTGTGATTGGAAATGTAACGCACGGGATCCAGCGGTTCGCGCGTCGGACCCGCCGTAATCATGATATTGAGATGTTGCAGATCGTTGACAGGCGAGAAATGTTCTGCGGCCATATCGACAATCGTCAACGGATCCAGCATGCGTCCAGGACCGACATCGCCACATGCCTGGCTACCACTGTCAGGACCCCAAATGAGCAAACCTCGCGAGGCAAGAATGCTCAGATTGTGCTGGGTCGCGGCAGCGCGGTACATCTGCTGGTTCATGGCTGGCAGCACAGCAACAGGAGCAGGCGTTGCCAGACAAATCGTTGAAACCAGATCGTTAGCCATCCCCGCGGCGACGCGGGCAATCAGGTCTGCCGTAGCAGGCGCCAAAATAACCAGGTCGGCCCATTTCCCCAGCTCAATGTGGCCCATCGCGGCTTCGGCGGCGGGGTCAAGCAGGCTGTCGGAAACGGGATAACCCGAAACCGCTTGTAAGCTCAGGGGAGTAATAAACGCTTTTGCCGCTTCGGTCATCGCCACGCGGACGTCAGCGCCGCGTTCCCGTAAACGACGCACCAGTTCAGGGGTTTTGTACGCAGCAATGCCGCCACTGACGCCAAGTACGATTTTTTTACCGGCCAGGCTCATCATGATCTTTCCTGTTGGGTTTCACCAGAAGGCGGATATTTTATCACAATCCGCAATGAGTCGTGCTTTTGCCCGCGCTTCAGTTTGCGAGCCGCTACGAAGAAGTGATAACAGAGCGTCGATTCGCGACAAGCGTTATGCCACTATGCGGACGCGAAAGGAGGGGGAAGCATGGAAAATACAGGACGTATGATGCCCCGGGAAAAGCTGTTGGCGCAGGGGGCTGGTTCACTTAGCGATGTTGAGCTACTGGCGCTTTTTTTACGCACCGGGATTCTGGGTAAAGATGTGCTGACGTTGGCAAAAGAGTTGATCCAGCATTTTGGTTCGCTGTATGGCCTGTTATCAGCAGACTATATGGCGTTTAGCCACGTTCACGGTATTGGCCTGGCGAAGTATGCGCAGCTTAAAGGGATTGCCGAACTGGCAAGGCGCTACCATAACGTGCGAGTGATGGAAGAGCGCGCGTTACTTAGCCCGGAAATGGCGCGAGAATTTCTGCAAAGCCAGCTCGCGCAAGAGGAACGCGAGATCTTTCTGGTGATCTTTATGGATTCTCAACATCGTGTGATTAAACACAGCAAACTTTTTTCCGGCACGCTTAGCCATGTTGAGGTGCATCCACGAGAAATTGTGCGTGAAGCGATAAAAATGAATGCGTCAGCGGTGATCCTTGCCCATAATCACCCTTCGGGTTGTGCAGAGCCGAGTAAAGCAGATAAACTCATCACCGAGCGTGTTGTGAAATGCTGTCAGTTCATGGATATCCGGGTGCTTGATCATCTGGTCATTGGGCGCGGAGAGTACGTTTCTTTTGCGGAACGCGGTTGGATTTAACGCACTTTACGCGATCCATCGGGATCTTTGTCTGTTCGGGACTTGAGCATAACGCCGGGTCAGCGTATACTACGCCACCTTTGAGAATCTCGGGTTTGGCATTTGGGCCTGGCAATCGAGAGTTCACTTAGAACTACGCGATGACCGGGCTGTAAAGCCTGACGAGGCGCCGATACCCCATACGAAGCTCGAGCTAATTTGATTTTTGGAGAATAGACATGTCCCGAGTCTGCCAAGTTACTGGCAAGCGTCCGGTGACCGGTAACAACCGTTCCCACGCACTGAACGCGACTAAACGCCGTTTCCTGCCTAACCTGCACTCTCACCGTTTCTGGGTTGAGAGCGAAAAGCGTTTTGTCACCCTGCGTGTATCTGCTAAAGGTATGCGTGTTATTGATAAGAAAGGCATCGAAACAGTTCTGTCTGAACTGCGTGCCCGTGGCGAAAAGTACTAAGTACTAAGAGGAAATAAATCATGGCTAAAGGTATTCGTGAGAAAATCAAGCTGGTTTCTTCTGCTGGTACTGGTCACTTCTATACCACTACGAAGAACAAACGTACTAAGCCGGAAAAACTGGAACTGAAAAAATTCGATCCAGTTGTCCGTCAGCACGTTCTCTACAAAGAAGCGAAAATCAAGTAATTCTCGCTTTGATGTAATAAAAAACCTCGCTTCGGCGGGGTTTTTTGTTTTCTGGCCGTCCCCATATTAATGTGACCTGATACATCGCCGGAGATACTATGCCTGAATTACCTGAAGTCGAAACCAGCCGCCGCGGTATTGAGCCGCATCTGGTTGGGGCAACGATTATGCACGCGACTGTGCGTAACGGTCGTTTGCGTTGGCCGGTATCCGAGGAAATCTACCGGTTGAGTGATAAACCCGTTCTCAGCGTACAGCGGCGCGCGAAATACCTGTTGCTGGAACTGTCGGATGGTTGGATTATCATTCATCTGGGGATGTCGGGTAGTTTGCGTATCCTTCCTGAAGAGCTTCCGGCAGAAAAGCATGACCACGTCGACTTAGTGATGAGTAACGGCAAAGTTCTGCGCTATACCGATCCTCGCCGTTTTGGCGCCTGGCTGTGGACGACAGAGCTCGATGGGCATAATGTTCTCGCTCATCTTGGACCAGAGCCACTGAGCGACGATTTCAACGCCAGTTATCTGCAGCAGAAATGCGCGAAGAAGAAAACCGCGATTAAACCCTGGCTGATGGATAACAAGCTGGTGGTGGGGGTAGGTAATATCTATGCCAGCGAGTCGCTGTTTGCAGCGGGTATCCATCCTGACCGTCTGGCCTCATCTTTGTCGCAGGATGAGTGCGAACTACTGGTGCGCGTCATTAAGGCGGTTTTGCTGCGTTCGATCGAACAGGGTGGAACGACGCTGAAGGACTTCCTGCAAAGCGACGGTAAGCCGGGCTATTTTGCCCAGGAGCTGCAGGTCTATGGGAGAGAAGGCGAACCCTGTCGCGTATGCGGCGCGCCGATCATTGCGACAAAACACGCCCAGCGTACGACGTTCTACTGCCGTCGCTGTCAGAAATAACATTCGTTGCTGGCCGGATAAGCTGTATGTCTTATCCGGGCAGACGTATTACTTTAGTTTACTCATTAACGCCTGATGGACGTTTTCCGGCAGAAAGTGCGTCACATCTCCCTGGTGGCGGGCGACTTCTTTCACCAGTGACGATGAGATAAATGACCACTCTTTAGACGGCATCAGAAAGACGCTTTCCAGTTGCGGCATCAGGTGGCGGTTCATGTGGGCCAACTGCATTTCATACTCAAAATCTGCTACCGCGCGCAGGCCACGGATCAGAATGTTAGCCTGATTATCACGGGCAAAGTTTGCCATTAAGTCGCTGAATCCCAGAACTTCCACATTGCCGAGATGCGCCGTTGCCTGTTGCGCCAGCTCGACGCGTTCTTCAAGTGTAAACATCGGTTTTTTACTGGGACTTGCGGCAATCGCCAGGATCACGTGATCGAACATGCTGGTCGCACGGGTCACGATATCAAGATGGCCGTTAGTTATGGGATCAAAGGTTCCTGGATAAATCGCCCGTTTTTGCATGATTTGCCTCAATGCGTTTTGGGTGGCAGATAAGGTTCCAACAGCTGCAGCAGGCGCTGTAGCGCGCCCTGATTTTGATACAGGACTTCAACTGCATGACGGCCATAAAAATTACGATAATCGGCATCGGTCAGTAAAGAAGAGACCTCTTTCACCAGCGTGGTTGCGTCGGTGACGGTGATCAATCCGCTTGCCTGTTCGAGACGAGCACAAATATCTTTAAAATTAAAGGTATGTGGCCCCATCAGTACCGGAATGGCGTGTGCCGCGGCTTCCAGTGGGTTGTGTCCGCCACGTTCAACCAGTGAACCACCGACAAAAGCAAGGTCAGCAATGCCGTAAAGCAACATCAGCTCGCCCATGGTGTCGCCGATAACGACCTGAGTATCTGAGGATGGAACTTCGCCAGAAGAGCGTGTGGTATAGCTTAGCCCAGCCTGGCGTACGAGGTTAATGGCATCCGCGAATCGCTCAGGATGTCTGGGAACCAGGATCAGCAAAAGATTAGGAAACTGATTTAATAACGCCTGGTGGGCTGCAATGATAATGCTTTCTTCACCATCGTGCGTGCTGGTTGCAATCCACACCGGGCGATGAGGCGCCCATTGACGACGCAACGTAATCGCTTTGGCGGCCAACTGTGGCGTGACGGAAATATCAAACTTCAGGCTGCCGGTGACGGTGACCTGATTGCTCCTGGCGCCAAGCGTAATAAAACGAGCGCCATCTTCTTCGTTCTGTGCGGCAATCAACGTAATTCGACGCAGTAGCTTACCAACAAATTTGCCTAATTTTGCGTAGCCAGCGGCTGAACGCGCAGAAAGCCGTGCGTTGGCGATGACCAGAGGAATACCGCGTTTATGGAGTGCCGCGATCAGATTTGGCCACAGCTCGGTTTCCATGATTAACACCAGCTTGGGGTCAACTTTATTCAGGAAACGGTTCAAAGCATCCGGTAAATCGTATGGCAAATAAATGTGCTGAACGTCAGTACCAAACGCGGATTGTACGCGCTCAGAGCCGGTTGGCGTCATGGTGGTTACCGTGATCGGCAAGTCGGGATAACGATGTCGCAGAGCACGGACTAATGGAATAGCTGCCAGCGTTTCGCCCACAGAAACTGAGTGAAGCATGATGCCGCCTGGTTTTAGCGGACGGCGGTAAAAACCGTAGCGTTCACCCCAGCGTTTACGGTAGGCCGGAGCCTTACGTCCGCGCACCCAAAGCCGTATCCAGATCAAAGGCTGAATAAGGTAGAAAAGGGCGGTGTAAAGCAATTCGAGCATAATGGTAGCTAACTTATGAATGTGCTGGGGATTCTATGTATTTAACTATGGCTTTACCATCATTTTTATCCAGGTCGCAGCAAAACGATGGAATCGTCGCGGCACTGTTTTAATCGGCGGCATTTTTAAAAATGCCTATGAACGTACTGACGCGGCTTAACGTCTTGTGCGGCGCGTGTTTTAAGGTGAATGCGTTAATTTTATATCTTTTTGTTTTTAATGATTTATTTCTTTATTTTGTTCAAAAAATATTCGTTTCGGAATGCGTGGTAATAAATGATATACTACTGCGCAATTTCAGGTAGCTAGCCGGCAGAAACGTTTCGAAAACATAGGCGGTAAACTTTGGATGTATCAGACCTGCTATGCCTGGCGACGCGATGCGGATATTAATGCATGAATATTGCTTTTTGTTTGTACAAGTATTTCCCCTATGGTGGGTTACAGCGTGATTTTCTGCGAGTAGCGCTTACGGTTGCTGCGCGAGGTCATCATGTCCAGGTGTTTACCCAGTCATGGCAGGGCGAACGTCCGCAAGGACTCGAAATTATACTCGTACCCGTCACAGCCAGAACTAATCATGGGAAAAACGAGCAATATTATCAGTGGGTTCAGAATTATTTAAGTCAGCATCCCGTCGATCGTATCGTTGGTTTTAATAAAATGCCTGGGTTGGATGTGTATTACGCCGCCGACGTTTGCTATGCGGAAAAGGTCGCCCGCGAGAAGGGCTTCTTCTATAAGTTGACGCGTCGGTATCGGCACTACTCTGCATTTGAAAAAGCGACGTTTCAACAAGGTTCCGGTACCACGCTTTTGATGTTAACCGATAAGCAAATCGGTGATTTCAAACAGCATTATCATACCGAGAGCCAGCGTTTTCGTATTCTGCCGCCAGGTATCTACCCAGACAGAAAAT
This sequence comes from Citrobacter sp. CRE-46, assembly GCF_059615875.1. Lineage (NCBI taxonomy): Bacteria > Pseudomonadati > Pseudomonadota > Gammaproteobacteria > Enterobacterales > Enterobacteriaceae > Citrobacter > Citrobacter sp. CRE-46. The sequence continues at coordinate 129,925 of NZ_CM184341.1, forward strand.
ACAGCCTGCAACCTGAAAACAGCAGGCAGATTGTCAGAGAAAAGAATGGTATTGCTCTCGATCAGTTCCTGCTTCTGCAGGTCGGATCAGATTTCAAGCGTAAAGGTGTGCCAAGAAGCTTACAGGCGTTGGCTTCTTTACCTGAGACTATACGTCACCGTACTCAGTTGATGGTTGTTGGTCAGGATAAGGCCGAGCGTTATCGTGCTCTGGCCCGCCAATTGGGTATTGAAAAGCATGTGCAATTCTTCTCGGGGCGAGATGATGTCGCTGAATTGATGTCCGCTGCTGATTTATTGCTTCACCCGGCAGTTCAGGAAGCCGCTGGTATTGTCTTGCTAGAAGCCGTAGTTGCCGGGCTGCCAGTATTAACCACTGAGGTATGCGGCTACGCAGGTTATATCACTGCCGCCCGATGCGGCGTGGTGATTCCTGAACCTTTTGCGCAGGAAAATTTGAATACAGCGCTTTTCGATGCGCTGCAAAATAATGAGCAGAGAAGTCGTTGGGCTGGAAATGCGCGACATTTTGCTGATACAGAAGATCTCTACAGTCTGGCAGATAAAGCTGCAGATATCATTTTAGGTCTCGAAAATGATTGAATTGAAAGAACCATTTGCCACGCAATGGCAAGGAAAAGACCCGTTCACGGAAGTCACTAAGCTGGATGGCGAGGTTTTTCGCGCTCTGGAAACTCGGCGTACCCTGCGTTTTGAGATGATGGGAAAAGGTTACTTTCTTAAATATCATCATGGGACCACGCTTAAAGAAGTGGTGAAAAACCTTATTTCTCTGCGCATGCCTGTGCTTGGCGCGGACCGGGAGTGGCTGGCGATTCACCGTTTGCAAGCACTGAATGTGGAAACAATGACGGGGGTTGCTTTTGGACAGAAAGGCCTGAATCCGTTAGAGCGAACCTCATTTATTATCACCGAGGATCTTTCTCCTGCCATCAGTCTTGAAGATTTTTGCGCCAATTGGGGAGTTGAACGGCCCGATTTTGTATTAAAACGGACCATTATTACCCGCGTGGCGGAAATGGTGGGTAAAATGCATCGAGGTGGGGTAAATCATCGGGATTGTTATATTTGCCACTTCCTGCTCCAACAGCCGATGCCAGCAGATGTTGCGGATATCAAACTTTCTGTGATTGATCTACATCGTGCTCAAATACGTCAGCAGGTACCACGCCGCTGGCGGGATAAGGATTTGATCGGGCTCTATTTCTCCTCACTGGAAATTGGTCTAACGTCCAGAGATATCTACCGTTTTTTACGTGTCTATTTTTCGATGCCATTACGTGAAATCTTTCGTCAGGAAGTCAGGTTGTTTGAACAGGCTGTCACAAAAGCGCAAAAAATAAGACAAAGAACAATAAGAAAAGCGCTATAAATTACACATGAAGTTTGAGGCTATTTTATTATGAACATCGATTTCCAGAAGTTGATCATTCAAAAACATATCATCGACAGCTCTACGCATGACAAGAGTAAAAAACTAAGCGTTGCGTATGGTGTTGATCGTAATTTTTTGTTTGGATCAGGCATTTCTATGACCTCAGTATTAGTGAATAATCCTGATATTGATATCCATTTTTATATCGCCACTGACTATATTGATGACGACTATCTGGAAAGCATAAAACGACTGACACAAATGTACAGTACGACCGTGACTGTCCTTGTTTTCGATAATGCTGCATTTCGTGAACTGCCGAGCACGAAAGCCTGGACTTATGCAATGTACTATCGTTACTTTGCATTTGAATATTTAAGCACCGAATTAAGCTCGGTACTGTATCTGGATGCCGATGTCATTTGTAAAGGTTCTCTACGGGAACTTACTGAGATTAATTTCTGTGGGGAATATGCAGCTGTTATTAATGATGTTGATGAAGTGCGAATTAAATCCGGTACCAGACTCGGTATCCCTGAACTGAGTAATGGGTATTTTAATTCGGGTGTTGTATTTGCGAATCTCGAAGTATGGCGTGAGCAGCAGTTGTTAACTAAAGCATTTTCTATATTAGACAAACGCCAAAAAGAATTGCTTTATTTCGACCAGGACGTACTCAATATTTTGTTTGTCGGGAATGTTATTTTCCTGAGAAGAGACTTTAACTGCATTTATGGCGTTGATCAGGAGCTCAAAAATAAAAACGATAAGATTTATCAGGATTTCATTACCGATGATACGGTATTAATTCACTATGTGGGCGTCACTAAACCATGGCATTCATGGGCTAAATACCCGGTGGCTAAGTTTTTTATTGATGCATATCAGAAATCCGCATGGGCGGAAAAGTCTCTGTTAAACGCAAACACAGCCAAGTTGTATAAACGTAAGTCACGACATGAAAGAGTGCAGCGAAAATATATCCGTTCTGTGCTAAGTCATGTTATGTATATAAAAAATAAACTACATAATGCACGGTCGCACTAGTCTGTTGTGCAGATAATTTTCAGATAGCATAAAAAAGGTGTAGTACATGAATTTTGATTGTCATCAGTCTATCAAGGATACCATTGAGATCTTTGGTGCTCCAACAGATCATACCCCGCAGCTGAATATTGCATGGGGGGTTGATCAGAATTTTATGTTCGGAGCGGCAGTTTCGATGTCGTCCGTTTTACTACATAATCAAGATATCAGCATTCATTTTCACCTTTTTACTGATTATATTGATTCAGATTATCGACAACGGCTTGAAAAACTAGCAAAAAAATTTGCTACTAATATAACTGTCTATGTAATGAATGCTGAAGGACTAAAGGTCTTGCCATGTGGAAATGCCTGGTCTCATGCGACTTATTTTAGATTTATTGCATTTGAATATCTTAGTGAAAAAATCGATAGTTTGCTCTATATTGATGCCGATGTGGTATGTAAGGGTTCGTTGATTGATTTAACGAATATCAAATTTGAGCATCATGTTGCTGCCGTTATCCAGGATGTTGATGATAGTCGCTCATATGCCGCTACTCGTCTTAATGTTCCAGAGTTTAATGAGCAATATTTTAATGCTGGGGTTATTTTTGCTAATTTAAAGGAATGGAAGGAACAACAATTTTTCTCTAAAGCATTTTCTACTCTGTTAGATAAAACTAAGAAATTTGCGTTTCTTGACCAGGATGTTTTGAATATCATGTTTTTGGGGAAAACTATTTTCTTACCACGAATTTATGATGCAATATATGGTATTAAACAAGAGCTTAAGAGCAAAGATATTTCAAAATATAAAGAGTTTATAACGCCTGAAACCATTTTGATTCATTATATAGGCGTTACCAAGCCATGGAATTCATGGGCTAACTATCCTTCAGCACAGTATTTTGTTGAAGCGTGGAAGTCTTCTCCATGGGCTGATGTTCCTTTGTTACCAGCCAGAACACCAAAGCAATACAAAAAGAAATCACGGCATGAAAGGCTACAAGGAAAGTATTTCGCTTCAGTAATTAGCTATATCGGCTATTTACGTGCAAAGTTACAAAGTAAGTAAAAAAACTCCCGAAAGGGAGTTTTTTATTTAGCGTAGTTTTGTCTTGAGATATTTCAGATACCATTTGATAGAAGCGCAGTAATTTCCTCTTTTGGCTTCCTGACGTGAGTAAACCCGATAATCAGTAGGTCTCATTCGTGGAGCATAAGAGCGCATTTCTGTGTTCTGCCATGGTGTGAAATGATGGTAGAAAAGATACAGTTGCTGTGAAAGCCCAGTGTGTTCTTTATACCATGGCTTTCGTCCACCGGTGAAATGGATAATGCGTGGCAGGATATCTTTTCGATAGAAGAAACTCTCTTTTTGTTGGTCGTTAAACCAGTTAAACAAAAAATTCCATCGATTATCAATAAATTTGACGTTGCCATCCATTGCAATATTCAGAGCATCTTGATCAAAGTAAGGTAGAGTTTTTCCTTGTTCAAATAGCACAGTATTTGCTTTGTTTTCGATGTCGAATTTAATCCAATTCGCGATATTAATATACAAAAAACCAGCATTGAAGTAATGACCCGTACTGAGACCCAAGCGTTTGGCATTTTTTGTATCATGGATATCGAGCGAGTCGTGGCTGACTGCGCAAATGACGTTACTGATATCAATACTGTTAATATCATTGAGTTTATCGAAACACAGAGTGTCTGCATCTAAATAGATAAAGTACTCAACTTTATCTTTTAATAAGCGCGGAACGGCAAGGCGCATATAGGTTGAACGGTTCAGGTGTTTGATTGCAAAGTCATTGTTATATTTCTCAATCTCTTCTTTATCAATATTGATAACCTGAATTTTATCGCTGGTTGCGCGCAGTTTATTGATTTCGTCGTCTGAGACGTCATAGACAAAAACGAAAAATGACAAGTCTTGTCCAGGGTTGTTCATTATGACAGACATAATGGACACTGCTACATATTCCAGATAATTGGCATCTGTACAGTAAGCAATATTAATAACGTTTTTTTTGTTGTCCATCTATGCTTTCTCATTGCCTTTATTATTGCCTTTATTATTGCCACTATCATGAAGTACCCTATCGATAGCGTCAATCACGGCTTGCTCCGGTATCCATGTTAAATATTTTTTTGACCTGTCGAGTTCATCTCTGGGAGGCATGGGATGGTAATCGCCAGCCCAAATCAATACAGCATTATCTGACCATGGTCTCCATTGCTGATAATTGGTTGCCCCAAACAGGCAAACCTGTGGTGTTCCTAATGCTGCCGCCATATGCATAGGCGCAGAATCGACCCCGATGTAAAGAACCGCATGGTCGATCAACGCGGCCAATTGCAGGAAGGTTGTTTTGCCTGCCAGTGTCAGGTCAGGTGATGATTGACACTGTTCAGCAATACGCTGGACTTGCTGTTGTTCACTCAATGCTGGCCCACAGGTTAGGTAAACATGCAGGCCACGCTGATGCAGATAGTCAATCACATGGGCAAATTTATCATCATCCCAACATTTGAATTCTTGTCTGGCAGTAGGTTGAATAACGACATATTTTTGTGAAGGTAATGCCGGAAGTTGGGAAACCAAATAGTGGTAATCATCCCGGCGGTAGTGCAGTGACATCTCTTTTTTCAGATCGGTCTCGCTAAACCCAACACCTTTCAGAATGGAGAGATTTTGTTCAACTATATGCGTACCGGTCAGCGGTGTAACCCGTGAAAAAAGCTTGTTCCATTGTTTCTTATCCCGTTCAAATGCAATTGAGGGGCGACGTAATGAGGCAATAAGAGCGCCAATCGGCCACTGCTCAGTTAAATTAACGATCAGGTCGTAGTGGTTTTTTTTCAGCTGTTGGCGCACTGAAAGATAATTTTTTACTGTATCTAAAAGGCCTTTCTTTTTCTCAATGAGATAAAATTCATTAATACTTTCATTTGCTGCCAAAATTGATTTTGTATCTTTATAAAGAAGCAGATCGATTTTAGCATGAGGATAACGAGCCTGAATGCTGGCAATGACAGGTGTTGTTAATAGAACATCACCATAAAATTTGAGCTTGCAAATAAGAACACGATCGACTTTATCAAACATGTTAAAATCCCTTTCGAAAAAATAAATTTTTGCATGCAGATAGTATCTTGTATCTTATTTCAGAAATTGAACGGTCGATATGCGGATATTTCATCTTAAGGATTATTTTGTTTTTAACGATTTTGGTATCGCAGCATGCAAGTGCATTCTGAATGTCATTTAACATACTTTCGTTATAACGATAGTAGCCTTTCTTTTTACGTAAAAGTTTGCGGCCTTCCAGAAAACAATTGATGATCATTAATGTGGCGACAGTACGTTTTTCTTTATTTTTATTCACATAGTTATACATTTTTCGCATAGCAAAGAAGATGCTGTCCGCATCGCTATCAATAATATTTTCGGTAATACTTTTTTCATTTACCCGATAGTAATATAATTTATTTTCTATCTTTAATATGCAATGACACTTAAAGTATTGAAAGGGGCAGAAAATCATGTCTTCATATCGACGATGTTCTTCGAATCGATCGTTGCCAATAATGTCGCGGTGAAAGATTTTTGTCATAAGATGCCATTGCCCGGCACGGAAAGTTGGCAACAGGGGAGCATAGTTATCATCAGCCAAACTAATTTCGTGTTCGGCTAAAGCATGCTTTTCACCAGGTTTGTTCTGATACAGATTGTTGATATCCCTGGTTAAGTTGAATTCCACGATATCATATTTTTCCTCCCTCAGTTTAGGGAGGAGAATAGTGAAATAATCCTTACAGACAATGTCATCGCTGTCGATAAAACCAATATACTTTCCTGTTGCATGGGCAAGCCCAACGTTACGGGTGATTGCAACCCCTTGATTTTTTTGGTTTATATATTTAACGTTGTTGCAGTTATGCTCACGATAAAATGCCTTGATGCGCTCTTCCGTTAAATCTGGTGAACCATCATTCACAATTATTACCTCCACTTCGTCAGTAATGCTCTGATGGATAGACGCCAACGTCGCTGTGATGAGTTCAGCATTGTTATAAGTGGGTATAATTATGCTCAGCAAATAACCTGAAGCGTTAATCATGGCATTGTTCTCTCGTCGGAATTCGAACTCAGCATTACTGCTACGCATAACGCCAGTACGCTGCTTAAGGCTTCACCTTTGGCATATAATAATAAATCACTCAGGCCATAGATAGCGATAGCGCCAGAGATGACGAACAACAGAGGACTCCGTTGCCAGTAAGCTCTTAAAAACATAGCGGTATAGAGCAAGAGTAGCACAACAATTCCGGGGATGCCCTTTAGCGAAAAGGTATCAACGATTTCGTTATGTAGATGAACGTTAACGAATATAAGAGCGACTTGCCATGAGGGATGCTGTAGCGTTAGTTGCTGGATCTCATCACTACGTTGTTCAAGTGACTGGCCCCAGAGATGTACTTTCCCTGCCTCAATGCCGACTTGTTGCATTGCGAGTCGCGCGCCTATAGAGGTGTTACTATTGTTCTGGCTGTAAGCGTGTACATCCAGCATAAAATTCTGGTAGCGATTTTCAACTACTGGCTTTAAAGGGATGACCGCCAGACCGACCAGTATCACGAAGGCCAATAATGCTTTGATCAACATGGTCCCGTTATGACGATAGTGCATAAGAAACAGGCCGATACTCAGGGTCGGGTATACCAAAATAGCCGCCCGAGTTTGCGTGGTAATGATCACCGCCAGCGATATCAAAAAATGTAACAGATACAGTGAAACGGTATGTTTTATACGCAGGTTGATGATAGCCTGAGATGCCAATAAGCCAATCAATGTTAGTGCATAAGCTGTACCAGTTTGGTGTTCAAAACCGAGTGCCAAACGATAGCTTAATAAATCAGGCTGATTCACAAGTTGATAGCCCGCGAAAAGATACAAACCGATTGCCGTAAGAATCACCCAGATACTGGTTATGCGGGTTTTATTGGCACACGGCGCTCGCGATGTTAGCGCGGTCATCACCAGTGCGGCAAACAGCATCACTTTGCCACCGTTCTGATATGAGCGGTAGGCTCCGGTAAAAGCTGAGCCTGGTTGTTTAAATATTTCTACCCAAATAATCTGCAGCAAACCGAAGAGTAGCAACATAAAAGGCAAAACCAGATTCTTTTTGTTACTGCATACATGCTTTAAGTTTTTACCTATAAGAGGCAGAGACAGAACAGTGGAGAAAATAAATATCTTCAGTGCTTCATCCGGATTGACCAGTACCATCCCTAAAGTAGCAAGTATCCCGACATAAAATAAGAAGTATATAAAATCGAATGGATTGTTTTTTATACTATATATAAAGCGAGAAAGCATGTGTTGGTGAAGCATGGTTCATCTCTTAAAGTTAAAGCAAATTATTATCAACCAGCGATGCGTTGACTAAACTAGCATCCAGATCCTGCAATTTTCCGGAATGGCTCTGTTGTGTATATTGGTTTTTCCCATATCCCCCAATCAATCCCGGATCCGTTGGGCCATACAGCGTTATATTGGGGCGATCCAATGCGGCGGTTAAATGGCTCAGGCCTGTATCAACCGACACGACAAATTTAGCCCCCGCCAGAACGCGGGCGACCTCCTCCAGACTCATCCGTGGCAGGACATCAACATAAGTAAACCCTTCCGCCAGTCGCTTGGCACGCGCTTCTTCATGCGCGGCTCCCCAGGGCAGTTTAATGCGTATGCCTGCATTGTTTAACAGGCCAATCAGCTCCCGCCAGTTGGCTTCCGGCCAGTGCTTATCATCACGGGTCGTGGCATGCAGAAACACCGCATATTGCCCTGCATCAGCATTTACTTCTGTCAAAAAATGCTGAGCGATAGCGTAATCACCCTGCGATTGCGGTTTGTTATATCCCAGACTTTTCGCAAACAATTCACGCGTACGTTCTACGGCATGCTGTTGTTTGGCAATATGATGCTTGCGATTATAAAACAGGCTCGCCAGCGGTTCACGGGCCGTGCTCCAGTCCATACCATGCTTGATCCCGTGAGCCAGACGAGTAACCAGCGCTGCGCTTTTTACCAACCCCTGCGCATCAATTATCGCGTCATATTGCAGTAAACGGACCGCATCGCGGAACGTTTTACGCTCAGCTTTAATCGGCGCTGAAAACCACGCTTTACGCCAGCGGCGGATCGCTACCGGAATCACGCGGTCAACGGCCGAATGCCAGGAAGGTATCTGAGCGAACCCTTCTTCCACCACCCAGTCAAAGTGAATATCCGGTATGGCCTGCTGCGCATCGGTTAATGCGGGCAACGTATGCAGCACATCGCCCATAGACGATGTTTTAACGATCAGAACCCGCATCCGTCAGGCTTCCTCTTGTAACAACAGGTCATTAAGTTCTTCCAGTACGCGCTGAGGAGTAATGTCGATCAGGCTCTGATGATAGCCTTCTGCTGCATCGCCTTTACGCACTTTGTGGTAGCCCGTAATCAGGCGGACGACTCGCGCTTTGTGCGACAATGGCGGAGTAAAATCCGGACTACTTGGGCCATATAATGCTACCAGAGGTCGATTCAACGCGGCGGCAACGTGCATTAATCCAGAATCATTGGTGACAACCGCTTTGCAGGCAGCGAGAAGAATGACTGCCTGCTCCAGCTGTGTCTCACCCGCCAGATTGCGGCACCAGGACTGCTGTTCAAGGCTCAGCGTAGCGAGGATCTCATTTCCGGCTTCGTGGTCTTTTGCAGAGCCAAACAACACAATCTGATGGCCTTCATCGATTAATTGTTTCGCCAGTTCCGCATAGTGGTAATGCGGCCAGCGTTTCGCCGGACCAAATTCCGCACCAGGGCAAAAACCGATGATGGGGCGTTCGGCAGAAAGAGAGAACTGACTACAGGTCAGGGATTTTTCACCTTCGCTGACCTGCAACTGCGGCCATAGCAGAGGCTGCGGCAAATCTTTGGCCGTCAGCATCACGCCTTTATCATAGGCCAGAGCCACATAGCGCTCGACCATCAACGGCCATGCTTCTTTATCCAGCACGCGCGCATCGTTTAGCAGGCCGTAGCGCATCTCGCCACGCCAGCCGGTACGATGGGGGATGCCAGCAAAAAACGGCACCAGAGCGGATTTAAAAGAATTCGGCAGCACCCAGGCGCGATCATAGCGTCTTTCACGCAGGCTATGACCGAGCTTACGGCGCTCGCCGATCTCCAGCGCGCCGTGTCCCAGCGGCATGGCGATGGCTTCGTTGACTTCAGGCATACGCGACAGCAGCGGACGGCACCACGCCGGTGCCATCACGTCGATTATCGCCTGGGGATAGCGCGCCTTGAGCGTGCGATAGAGACTTTGCGACATCATCATGTCGCCCACCCATGACGGGCCGATCACCAGTATTTTCATGCTAACTTCTTACGCGTCGCGGTTCAGCCAGGCCATATATTCCGTTACGCCTTCGGCAACGGTCTTAAACGGCTTGTCATAGCCCGCTGCGCGCAGGTTAGTCAGATCTGCCTGAGTAAATGCCTGGTAGCGGCCTTTCAGTTTTTCCGGGAATGGAATGTACTCAATGCTGCCTTTTTTATGGTACGCCAGCGTTGCATCGGCAACGGCCTGGAAAGATTCCGCGCGACCGGTGCCGAGGTTAAAGATGCCGGATACCCCGTTTTCGAGGAACCACAGATTTACCGCCGCCACATCGCCAACATAAACGAAATCACGTTTGAAGTTTTCACTGCCTTCGAACAGTTTTGGTGTTTCGCCATTGTTAAGCTGGGTATTGAGGTGGAAAGCGACGCTTGCCATGCTGCCTTTGTGGCCTTCGCGCGGTCCGTAGACGTTGAAATAGCGGAAGCCAACAATCTGAGAGTTGGCTTCTGGCAGGATCTGACGCACGTATTCGTCGAACAGGAATTTTGAGTAGCCATAGACGTTCAGCGGTTTCTCATATTCACGGGATTCGATGAAATCAGACGTACGACCGCCGTAAGTCGCGGCGGAAGAGGCGTACAGGAACGGAATTTCGCGCTCCAGGCAGTAGTGCAGCAGCTCTTTGGAGTATTGATAATTGTTATCCATCATATACTTGCCATCCCACTCGGTGGTGGAAGAGCATGCGCCTTCGTGGAAAATCGCTTCGATATCGCCGAAATCTTCGCCAGCCATAATCTGGATCAGGAAGTCTTCCTTATCCATGTAGTCAGCAATATTCAGGTCCACCAGGTTAACAAATTTAGTGCCGTCTTTCAGGTTGTCCACCACCAGAATATCGGTGATGCCTTTATCATTCAGGGACTTAACGATGTTGCTGCCGATAAAGCCCGCGCCGCCGGTAACGATGATCATAAATGTAACCTTCGAATTATGGAGTCAGAGACAATCTCAGACACGAATACTTCTATCATATCACTACATGGTCCAGGCTTCAGCCATTCACCGATAAGCTGTGCGGGTACGCGTGATTTATGCTTCATTTTGAAGAAGTGATGATGCGTCATCTCGTATCAATGTATAGCTTTGGGTAATATGTGCTGAAATTTGCCCAGTCTGGAGAATTGAAATGCGTGGGGATTTTTACAAACAGTTAACCAACGATCTCGAAACCGCACGTGCGGAAGGATTGTTTAAAGAAGAGCGCATTATTACATCTGCCCAGCAGGCGGATATCACCGTGGCAGATGGAAGCCACGTTATTAACTTTTGTGCGAACAACTATCTGGGACTGGCTAACCACCCGGAACTGATTGCCGCGGCAAAAGCGGGTATGGATTCTCACGGGTTTGGTATGGCTTCGGTACGCTTTATTTGCGGTACCCAGGACAGCCATAAGCAACTGGAGCAAAAACTGGCGGCTTTCCTTGGTATGGAAGATGCCATCCTTTACTCTTCCTGCTTTGACGCCAACGGCGGTCTGTTTGAAACGCTGTTGGGCGCAGAAGACGCGATCATCTCCGATGCCCTGAACCATGCTTCAATCATTGATGGCGTTCGTCTGTGTAAAGCGAAGCGTTTCCGTTACGCCAACAACGACATGGTCGAGCTGGAAGCGCGTCTGAAAGAGGCGCGCGAAGCGGGGGCTCGTCATATCCTGATCGCCACCGATGGCGTGTTCTCTATGGATGGCGTGATTGCGAACCTGAAAGGCGTCTGCGATCTGGCGGACAAGTACGATGCGCTGGTCATGGTTGATGACTCCCATGCGGTCGGCTTTGTCGGCGAAAATGGTCGTGGCTCTCATGAATACTGTGACGTGATGGGCCGTGTGGACATCATTACCGGTACGCTGGGTAAAGCGCTCGGCGGCGCATCCGGTGGTTACACCGCGGCCCGTAAAGAGGTCGTTGAGTGGCTGCGTCAGCGTTCCCGCCCTTATCTGTTCTCCAACTCACTGGCTCCGGCGATTGTGGCTGCTTCCATTAAAGTGCTGGAAATGGTCGAGCAAGGTAGCGAACTACGCGATCGCCTGTGGGCGAACGCGCGCCAGTTCCGCGAGCAAATGTCTGCCGCAGGCTTTACCTTAGCCGGTGCGGACCACGCGATTATCCCGGTTATGCTGGGTGATGCGGTGGTGGCGCAGGAGTTTGCCCGTGAGCTGCAAAAAGAGGGGATTTACGTTACTGGATTCTTCTATCCAGTGGTTCCAAAAGGCCAGGCGCGTATCCGTACTCAGATGTCTGCAGCGCATACCCCTGAGCAGATTACGCGTGCTGTTGAGGCGTTCACACGCATTGGTAAACAACTGGGCGTTATTGCCTGAGGATGTGAAATGAAAGCGTTATCCAAACTGAAAGCGGAAGAGGGCATTTGGATGACCGACGTTCCTGAACCGGAAGTCGGCCATAACGATTTGCTGATTAAAATCCGTAAAACAGCCATCTGCGGGACTGACGTTCACATTTATAACTGGGATGACTGGTCGCAAAAAACCATCCCGGTTCCGATGGTCGTGGGGCATGAATATGTCGGCGAAGTTGTTGGCATTGGTCAGGAAGTTAAAGGCTTTAAAATCGGCGATCGCGTTTCTGGCGAAGGTCATATCACCTGCGGGCATTGCCGTAACTGCCGCGGTGGGCGTACGCACCTGTGTCGCAATACGACCGGTGTCGGCGTAAATCGTCCTGGCTGCTTTGCAGAGTACCTGGTGATCCCGGCGTTTAACGCGTTTAAAATTCCGGACAACATCTCCGACGACCTGGCGTCTATCTTCGATCCGTTCGGTAATGCGGTGCACACGGCGCTGTCGTTCGATCTGGTGGGGGAAGATGTGCTGGTTTCCGGCGCGGGCCCAATCGGTATTATGGCGGCGGCGGTTGCGAAGCACGTTGGCGCACGCCACGTGGTGATCACCGACGTGAATGAGTATCGCCTTGAGCTGGCACGCAAAATGGGTATCACCCGCGCGGTCAACGTATCGAAAGAGAATCTGACCGACGTGATGGCTGAGCTGGGCATGACCGAAGGGTTTGATGTAGGCCTGGAGATGTCCGGTGCGCCGCCAGCGTTTCGCGCTATGCTGGATACCATGAACCACGGTGGCCGTATTGCTATGCTGGGTATTCCGCCATCTGATATGTCCATCGACTGGACTAAAGTTATCTTTAAGGGGCTGTTTATTAAAGGCATCTACGGTCGTGAGATGTTTGAAACCTGGTACAAAATGGCCGCTCTGATTCAGTCTGGTCTGGATTTGTCGCCAATTATCACCCATCGATTCTCCATCGATGAATTCCAGCAAGGCTTTGACGCGATGCGTTCAGGGCAGTCTGGGAAAGTGATCCTGAGCTGGGATTAACCGTATCCACGTAGTGGATTCTGCATGCCGTCCCCGGATGTTGACTATCGTTAACTCTCCGGGGATTTTTTTTGTTTGCTGCGCTCATTCGTCAGGCGCATTTTCCGCTAAAGGTTTGAGAAATTTTCTCTGAAGAATTACCACTAAGTATGTTAGAAATTGCCGTTAATTATACTGTTTGGCAGGATTTGATATGACCTATACCCCCGGCCTATTGAGCGTCATTATGCCGCTCTACAATACGGGTGAACCATTCATTGCGTGTATGGATTCGCTGATTGCGCAAACGTGGAAAAATCTGGAGATCATCATTGTTAATGATGGCTCTACGGATAACTCTGCGCAGCTCGCACAGGCGTATGCGGATCGTTATCCGCACGTTCATCTACTGCATCAGCAGAACGGGGGAGTCTCAGCGGCGCGTAATACCGGCATGGAAGTCGCCAGGGGCGAGTACATCGCTTATGTTGACGGTGATGATATTGCTTATCCGGAAATGTATGAAACGTTGATGAAGATGGCGTTGCAGGACAATCTGGATGTTGCGCAATGCAACGCTGATTGGTGTATTGCCGAGACGGGTAAAACCTGGACATCTATTCCTACCGATCGAATTCGTTCTACCGGCGTGATGACCGGGCCAGATTGGTTACGCAAAGCGTTAGCCAGTCGTCGGTGGCGGCACGTTGTCTGGATGGGCGTTTACCGTCATCAGACCATCCGCGACGCAGGGCTGACCTTCCTGTCTGGCCTGCACCACCAGGATATCATCTGGACCACGGAGTTTATGTTTAATGCGAAACGCGCACGCTATACGGAAGTCCCATTGTACAAATACTTCCTGCACGGCGCGTCCGTGAGTCGTCTGCCGCGTACCGGGCTGAAGAACCTCGCCTATCAGCGTCACTACATCAAGATTACCCGCCTGCTCGACAAAATGAATCATGAGTACGCCGGGCGCATTCCCATTTACCCGGAATTCAAACAGCAGGTGATTTACGAAGCGCTACGCGTTTGTCATTGCATACGTAAAGAGCCGAACGAAAAAATCCGCCAGCGTATGATTGCTGAAGTATTTGTGTCGGGTATGTTCAAACGGATGGTGAGTAATATCTGCAGCGTTAAGCTGGGTTATCAGGTGCTGCTGTGGGCCATCCGTTTTAGCCAGTGGCGCGATAAATCACTGACGCCGCGCCGCCTGGCCCATTTAACGTTGGATCTTAACGACTGATTATTGCCAGCCCTGCCACTGCAGGCGCATATATTGCACCAGCGTGCTTTGGGCGATGCTTTCACCGAGTACGGTGAAGTATCGACTGGCGTAAATGGGTTCTAACGGCTGTTTCGGTTTGCACAATTTCACACCGCGGAAAGGATTACGCGGTGCGCCGTTATTCGGTTGCGTGAGGTTAGGTCTGGAGGTATCGACCTGCGGTTCATTGAGCAGGCTGCTCGGACGAACCAGCGTAATATCGGCTGGCAGATTATAAAGCATCTGCTGTAATACTCGCACCGTGGAAGGATGAGGGTGTCCAATGGCGATCGCTGAGCCGTTGCGGCGCGCAAGATCGACGGCGCGAGTAAACTGACGACGAATGTCAGCTTCATTTTGCGTGTCATCCAGGAAGACTTTGCGTTTGATGACCTTCACACCGGTTCCTGACGCTGCGCGCATGGCCTGGCTGTTGCCGATGGTCATGCTGTCCAGAAAGTAGAGATCGTAACGTTCCAGCGCCTGCATCACCTTCTGCATGCCAAACAGGCTGGAAGTCATCGCACTGCCCATATGGTTGTTCAGCCCCACGGCATTCGGCACTTTGCTTACCGCGTCGCGAATAATGCGTTCAATCTCTTCGCTGCTCATTTCCGGGCGCAAAGTATCTTTCTCTAACGGTTGTTTGCTCAGCGGCGCCATCGGCAGATGGATTAACACCTCATGTCCACTGTTATGCGCTTTAATCGCCATTTCACGCGCATGTGGAGCATTGGGTAAAACGGCAACGGAGATGGTGGAAGGCATCGCCAGTACCTGATTTTCAGTTTGTGGACGATAGCCGAAATCATCAATAACGATGGCGAGTTTGCCAGCAAAAACAGGTGTTACGAAGGCCAGCACGCTGGCAAGAGAGAGTAATAGACGACGAAATTGAGGCAAAACTTATCTTCCCAACCACGGCTGTGGATTGACCGCCTGACCCTGGCGACGAATTTCGAAATAGAGTGCCGGCCTGCCCTGACCGCCGCTGCTACCCACAAGCGCAATAGGCTGCCCGGCGCGAACCTGCGTACCGACGCTGACCAACGCGCTCTGGTTATAACCGTACAGGCTCATATCGCCTTTACCGTGCTCAACCACGACGACCAGACCATAGCCCTGCAACCAGTCCGCCAGAATGACGCGACCATCGGCAATGGCTTTAACTTCGGTGCCTTCGGATGCGCCAATAACCATACCCTTCCAACGTAGCTCACCTTGCAGTTGTTCGCCATAACGATGCAGCGTTGGGCCGCGAACAGGCCAGAATGCCTGGCCGCGCGGCGATCCCAGGCCGCCGGTACGGGACATCAGTGATTTTTCACTTTCGGTCGGCTTGTAGGTCGAGCCTTTTCGTGACGCATCCTTCTGCTTATCACGTACGGCCTGCGCCTCGCGCGCTTCACGTTCCGCGCGCGCTTTGGCCGCGGCTTCAGCGCGAGCAATGCTGTTGCGTAGACGGGATTCGTTAGCGCGCATTTCGCCCAGTTGCTGCTGGCCCTGTTGAATCGATGACTCCAGACCCGACAGTGTTTTCTGACGTTCGTTACGCGCCTGCTCCAGCTTAGCCTGCTGAGCGCGTTGTTCGTACAGCAGGGTCTGCTGTTCGCTCTGCTTATCTTCCAGCTCGGCTTTTTGTGAGTCGACCTCTTCGCGGGTTTGTTTCAGCTGCGCGATAGTTTCTTGCCGCGCCTGGTTCAGGTAGCCGAAATAGGCCTGCAGACGCTGTCCGCGCTGGCTTTCTTCGCCGCTAAGGATGAGCTGAAGACCGGTGTGTTCACCCTGGCGAAACGCGGCGTCTAACTGGGCTGCCAGGCTGCGCTCTTGCGCTGCCCGCTGTTTTTCCAGCTTCGCGAGCGCGGCGTTCATCTCAGCGATTTGTGCGTTCAGCTGTGCCAGTGAGTTTTGCGTTTCGCGCAGTTGCCTTGCGGCGACGGCGATGGCCTGCTCCTGAGCTTTAAGCTGAGCGAGGAGAGTGGAACGTTGTTGTTGCTGTTGGCGTACCGCGCGTTCTTTTGCCGCGATATCGGCCTGAATAGATTTGAGCTGATCGCGTTCGTCCGCGTGGGCGGAAAAGGCGCACAGCAATACGCCAGCGCTAAGCGCGCTGGCGTAGAACAAGGGCCTGACTGAAAACTTTGGCAGTTTCACGGCCCGAGTGATGGTATTAATCGCCTTTCCCCTCATGGGGAGGGATTATTCCACGATGAACAGCGGCTTACCAGTCATCTCTTGCGGGATTTCCATACCCATCAGCGTCAGCATCGTTGGGGCGATATCTGAAAGTTTACCGCCTTCGACCGCTTTAACGTTTTTACCACCGACATAAATCAGCGGAACCGGCAGGTTGGTATGCGCGGTATGCGCCTGACCAGTAGACGGATCGCGCATTTGCTCTGCGTTACCGTGGTCTGCGGTGATCAACAGCTGTCCGCCAACGGATTCAACGGCTTTCGCTACCTGCTCAACGCAATGGTCCAGCGCTTCAACCGCTTTAACCGCTGCTTCCATCACGCCGGTGTGGCCAACCATGTCGCCGTTCGGGTAGTTACAAATGATGGTGTCGTATTTACCGCTCTCAATCGCTGCAACCAGCTTCTCGGTCAGTTCAGCAGAGCTCATTTCCGGCTGCAGATCGTAGGTCGCGACTTTCGGCGAGTTGATCAGGATACGGTCTTCGCCTGTGAACGGCTCTTCTACGCCGCCGTTGAAGAAGAAGGTTACGTGTGCATATTTTTCGGTTTCGGAAATACGCAGCTGCGTTTTTTCGTTCTTCGCCATCCACTCGCCGAAGGTGTTGGCCAGAGATGCTGGTGGGTAAGCCACCGCAGTTTTGATGTCGGCCGCGTATTCCGTCAGCATCACAAAGTTGAGGTTAACGACTTTCTTACGGGCGAAGCCATCGAAGTCAGCGTTAACGAATGCGCGAGTGATTTCACGCGCACGGTCAGCACGGAAGTTCATGAAAATCAGCGTATCGCCGTCTTCCATAGCGGCTTCTGCCTGGCCTTCGGCACGGATCACGGTCGCTTTGACGAATTCGTCGTTCTCGTCGCGGGCATAAGCGGCCTGCAGGCCTTCAACCGCCGTAGCGAACTGGAACTCGCCCTTCGCCAGCGTCATCAGATCGTAAGCCTGTTCTACGCGATCCCAACGGTTGTCGCGGTCCATAGCGTAGTAACGACCGATGATGGAGGCTACGCGACCTTTGCCCAGTGCGGCAAATTTCTCTTCGAATTTCTGCAGTGAATGTTCAGCGCTGCGCGGCGGGGTATCACGACCATCAAGGAAAGCGTGCAGATAGATTTTTTCCGCACCGCGTTCAGCGGCCAGTTCTACCATCGCCATGATGTGATCTTCGTGGCTGTGAACGCCGCCAGCAGAGAGCAGGCCCATGATGTGTACCGCTTTTCCGGCATTTTTTGCCTGGTCGACCGCGTGGGTCAGCACCGGGTTAGCGAAGAACGTACGCTCTTTGATTTCGACATCCAGACGGGTAAGGTCCTGATACACGATACGGCCCGCGCCCAGGTTGACGTGACCCACTTCGGAGTTGCCCATCTGGCGATCGGGCAGGCCGACTTCCAGACCAGACGCATCAATCAGGGTATGCGGACGTTTTGCCCACAGCGCATCCATTACCGGGGTTTTAGCAGTAAAAATGGCGTTATCCTGGCTGTCTTCGCGATAGCCGTAGCCATCCAGAATCACCAGTACCATAGGTTTTTTAGAAACCGACATTGCGACAACCTCACACTCATAGATAAAAAATAATTGCGTAATTTTACTACAGCTGAATCGATAAAGTAGCCCCCGAAGATCAAATAATGGGAGATCGCGTGCCAGGGGGAACACCGATTTACATTTTTTTTTCCGTAGCGCCCCGCAAAAATGCAATCCAATGCACGCTCTGGCTGTATTTGCGCCAACGCGCAGGTATACTCCTTTCCTGGTTTTTTTAATCACTAGTCGGGAGTTGTTACCCCCCATGCAAGAAATTATGCAATTTGTTAGTCGCCACCCTGTCTTGAGTATCGCCTGGATTGCGTTACTGGCGGCTGTATTATTTACCACGTTTAAGAGCCTGACCTCAAAAGTGAAGGTGATTACTCGCGGCGAAGCTACACGTCTCATCAATAAAGAAGACGCCGTTGTTGTGGATTTACGCCAGCGCGACGACTTCCGCAAAGGCCATATCGCAGGCTCCACTAACCTGCTGCCGAGCGAAATCAAAGCCAACAATTTTGGCGAGCTTGAAAAACACAAAAACAAACCTGTGATTGTGGTTGATGGTTCAGGCATGCAGTGCCAGGATTCAGCAACTGCGCTGATTAAAGCCGGTTTTGAGCAGGTATCCGTACTGAAAGACGGCGTAGCGGGCTGGAGTGGTGAGAATCTGCCACTGGTTCGCGGCAAGTAATTTACCCGTCTTCTTTCATGCCGCAGGGTAAAAAGAACACTGGAGATAAGTCATGGCCAATATTGAGATCTACACCAAAGCAACCTGCCCGTTTTGCCATCGCGCAAAAGCGCTGTTGAACAGCAAGGGGGTGAGTTTCCAGGAACTTCCGATTGACGGCGATGCCGTAAAGCGTGAAGAGATGATCAAACGCAGTGGCCGTACGACGGTTCCGCAGATTTTTATTGATGCACAGCACATTGGCGGTTGTGACGACTTGTATGCGTTGGATGCGCGTGGTGGACTGGATCCCCTGCTGCGATAAGGCGTACTGAAAGTATTTAAAGGACAACACTAAGGGTTTTCTAAACATGTCAGAACAAAATAACACTGAAATGGCTTTCCAGATCCAACGTATCTATACCAAGGATGTATCTTTCGAAGCGCCAAATGCACCGCATGTTTTCCAGAAAGATTGGCAGCCAGAGGTTAAACTTGATCTTGATACCGCATCTACCCAACTGGCAGATGACGTGTATGAAGTCGTGCTGCGTGTCACCGTAACGGCTGCTCTTGGCGAAGAAACGGCGTTCCTGTGTGAAGTTCAGCAGGGCGGTATTTTCTCCATCAGCGGTATCGAAGGGACTCAGATGGCGCATTGCCTCGGCGCATACTGCCCGAACATTCTGTTCCCGTATGCCCGCGAATGCATCACTAGCCTGGTTTCACGCGGTACGTTCCCGCAACTGAACCTTGCGCCGGTCAACTTTGATGCGCTGTTCATGAACTATTTACAGCAGCAGGCTGGCGAAGGTACTGAAGAACATCAGGATGCCTGATGAACCAAAGTAATGCTTCAATGACTGTGATTGGTGCCGGCTCGTACGGCACCGCTCTTGCCATTACCCTGGCAAGAAATGGCCATCAGGTTGTCCTGTGGGGCCATGATCCAAAACATATCGCGACCCTTGAGCACGATCGCTGCAACGTCGCGTTCCTCCCTGATGTGCCTTTTCCCGACACGCTGCACCTGGAAAGTGACTTAGCCACTGCGCTGGCCGCCAGCCGTAATATTCTGGTGGTGGTGCCGAGCCACGTCTTTGGCGAAGTGCTGCGTAACATCAAACCGCTGATGCGTCCTGATGCGCGTCTGGTCTGGGCGACAAAAGGTCTGGAAGCAGAAACGGGACGCCTGCTGCAGGATGTGGCGCGTGAAGCGCTGGGGGATTCTATTCCGCTGGCGGTCATCTCCGGCCCGACGTTCGCCAAAGAGCTGGCGGCGGGTATGCCGACGGCGATTTCTCTGGCCTCAACGGACGATACTTTCGCTGACGATCTCCAGCAGTTGCTGCACTGCGGCAAAAGCTTCCGCGTTTACAGCAACCCGGATTTCATTGGCGTGCAGCTTGGCGGCGCGGTGAAAAACGTCATTGCGATTGGCGCGGGAATGTCCGACGGCATCGGTTTTGGCGCCAATGCGCGAACCGCATTGATCACCCGTGGACTGACCGAAATGTCGCGTCTTGGCGCGGCGCTGGGTGCCGATCCTGCCACCTTTATGGGGATGGCGGGTTTAGGCGATCTGGTGCTGACCTGTACCGACAACCAGTCGCGTAACCGTCGTTTTGGCATGATGCTTGGCCAGGGGATGGACGTGCAGGGCGCGCAGGACAAGATTGGTCAGGTGGTGGAAGGTTACCGTAATACGAAAGAAGTTCGTGAATTGGCGCACCGTTTTGGTGTTGAGATGCCAATAACCGAGGAAATTTATCAAGTATTGTATTGCGGAAAAAATGCGCGCGAGGCAGCATTAACGTTATTAGGCCGTGCACGCAAGGATGAGCTGAGCCGCCACTAGCTGTAAGGAACTGTTGAATATAGCGACCCGACCCGCGAAGAACGGGTCGGTCGTTTTGCTACCTTCTGGAGTACGCAATGCCGTGTGAAGAACTGGATATCGTCTGGAAAAACATTAAAGCGGAAGCCCGGGCACTGGCGGAATGTGAGCCTATGCTGGCCAGTTTTTACCACGCAACGCTGCTCAAGCATGAAAACCTCGGTAGCGCGCTGAGCTATATGCTGGCGAATAAGCTCGCGTCTCCAATCATGCCTGCCATTGCGATTCGCGAAGTTGTGGAAGAGGCCTACGCGGCCGATCCCGAAATGATTGCTTCGGCGGCTTGTGATATCCAGGCGGTACGCACGCGCGACCCGGCCGTCGACAAATATTCCACCCCACTTCTGTATCTGAAGGGCTTTCATGCGCTTCAGGCCTACCGCATCGGCCACTGGCTATGGCATCAGGGGCGTCAGGCGCTGGCAATCTTCCTGCAAAATCAGGTATCTGTTTCTTTCCAGGTAGATATTCATCCGGCGGCAAAAATTGGCCGCGGGATTATGCTCGATCACGCCACCGGTATTGTGGTGGGTGAAACCGCCGTGATTGAAAATGACGTCTCTATTTTGCAATCCGTTACGCTTGGCGGGACCGGTAAAGCGGGCGGCGATCGTCATCCAAAAATTCGTGAAGGGGTGATGATTGGCGCGGGCGCGAAAATTCTCGGCAACATTGAAGTCGGGCGCGGCGCGAAGATTGGCGCGGGTTCCGTCGTTTTACAACCCGTACCGCCACATACTACCGCCGCAGGCGTCCCGGCACGCATTGTCGGCAAGCCTGACAGCGATAAGCCGTCCATGGATATGGATCAGCATTTCAATGGGATACATCATACGTTCGAATACGGCGATGGCATCTGATTTCGAGCCATGCCCGGTGGCGCTGCGTTTACCGGGCCTACGTGGGATTTGTAG
The DNA here is from genome assembly GCF_059615875.1 of Citrobacter sp. CRE-46. Taxonomy (NCBI): domain Bacteria; kingdom Pseudomonadati; phylum Pseudomonadota; class Gammaproteobacteria; order Enterobacterales; family Enterobacteriaceae; genus Citrobacter; species Citrobacter sp. CRE-46. The sequence continues at coordinate 151,644 of NZ_CM184341.1, forward strand.
GCCGGATAAGGCGTCAGCCGCCATCCGACACAAATTAACTGCGTAATATCGCGCCGGGATATCCCAGTTGGCGCCAGGCTTCATACACCACCACCGACACCGCATTTGACAGGTTCATGCTACGACTGTCCGGCATCATCGGAATACGAATTTTTTGTTCGGCCGGCAGAGCGTCGAGGATACTGGCTGGTAGACCGCGTGTTTCCGGGCCAAACATAAGATAATCCCCATCCTGATAACTTACTGCGCTGTGCGCTGGCGTACCTTTGGTGGTCAGGGCAAACAGACGCTGCGGGTTTTCTGCGGCGACGAAGGCGGCGTAATCAGGGTGGCGCAGCACGGCGGTAAATTCATGGTAATCCAGGCCTGCGCGACGCAGGCGCTTGTCGTCCCAGGTAAAGCCCATTGGCTCAATAATATGCAGACGAAAGCCGGTATTGGCGCAAAGACGGATAATATTGCCGGTATTTGGCGGGATTTCTGGTTCGAATAAAACGATGTTAAGCATACTGCCCCCTTAATAACGGGGGCAGAATAGCAGAAACAGCGGGTACTATGCGACGGTCAGCGCGCGCGGTTTATAGCGTTGCAGCTTGTAAATCGTGGCCGCAGCAGCCAGCAGCGCGGGAAGGCTAAGGAACATTAAGATACTATCAGCCTGCCATTGCAGGGAAAGCAACTGGGCGCTCATCATCGTTCCGGCCACGCCGCCGAATCGACCCACGCCCTGCATCCACGCAATACCCGTCGCGCGGCAGTGGGTAGGATAGAACGTTGCGGCCAGCGTCTGCAGCCCGGACTGCGCACCGTTCATGGTAATCCCCATCAGGAAAATCAGTGCGCCGAACAGGATGATATGGTTATGCTCAAACCCGAGGGCGAGGGCAAACAGCATCGTCAGAATAAAGCCGAGTGATACCACTTTATGTGCTTCCCAGCGATCCATTAACCAACCGGCCAGCAGGATCCCGGCCGTACCGCCGAAGGTAAACAGCGAGGTTAACCAGGCCGATTCCGCCAGCGGATAGCCCATGCCCAACATCAGAGTGGGCATCCAGCTCAGCAGTACGTAATAGATAACCAGTCCCATAAAGTAGGTCAGCCACAGCATTAGCGTGCCAGGCAGCCAGGGCATACTGAACAACTGCGCCACGCTGCCTTTTTTGACCGTAACCTTGTCTTCATCCAAATAAAACTGGGTGACCTGTTCCAGACTGCCTGACATAAAGCGTTGGGCAATACGTTTCACCTGCGCAACGCTTTTGCCACGGTGCACCAAATACTTAACCGACTCCGGCAGGAACAGCACCAACAGCACGGTGAGCGTCAGTGGGGCGATTGCGCCAGCGAGCAGCACGCTGTGCCAGCCGTAGTTGGGGATCAGCCAGGACGAGATGACGCCACCGCCCGCAGCCCCTAATGGAAAGCCGCAATACATGGTGTTTATTGCCATCGAACGGCAGCGTTTGGGCGCAAATTCTGACACCAGGGTAATGGCATTGGGCATTGCTGCGCCGAGTCCAAGCCCGGTGAGGAAGCGCCAGAACGTTAACATATTCAGCGTCTGTGCATAGGCGGTGCCGAGACTGGCGAGGCCAAAGAACAGGCAGGAAAAGACCAGTACGCGCTTACGGCCCATCCGATCGGAAATCGGTCCGGCTAATAATGCGCCAAATGAGAGACCCAATAATGCGGCGCTTAAAACAGGCCCGAGATCCTGCTTCTGGATGCCCCAGTCAGCAGAGAGCGTGGGCGCAATATAACCCATCGCCGCCGTATCGAAGCCGTCAATGGCTAACACCAGAAAGCCCAGGACAATAATCACCCAATGAAAGCGTGAAAAAGGACTGTCGTCTATCGCCTGCTGGATATTCACTTTACCGGAATAAGCCATGTCACCCTCGCCCGTTATGATGGTTGTTATCTACCCGTCATACTTCAAGCTGCATGTGCGTTGGCTTTCCTCGCTCACTCCAGTCACGTACTTATGTACGCTCCTGAGATTCGCTGCGTTGCCGCCTTCCTGCAGCTCGAATTATTTGGGTATCTGTATAAAATGCCCTTGTATTAGCTTGTATATACATTTGGCAGTTGGATAAAAAGTTGTCAAATATATTGGTTGTAAATGTTAACTGGTCGTTATTTTTGCATAAAAAATGGCCGGGCTGAGAACAGGCCGACCATGCAGAAAACGCGATTTTACGGGGGAGAGTGTTACGCAGCGCTACCCTGGGCCAGAGGCGCTAATGCAGCAGGCAGGTTCTTACCCAGCTCCTGTACCAGTGAATCGCGGCTGATTTCGCTAATCGATTTCGCACCGGTTAAGGTCATCGCCACCTTCATCTCTTTCTCGATCAGGTTCAACAGGTTTGCCACACCGGCCTGGCCGTGGGTTGCGAGTGCGTACAGATAAGCACGCCCCAGCAGCACGCTATCCGCGCCCAGCGCAATCATGCGCACAACGTCCAGACCGTTACGGATCCCGCTGTCTGCCAGAATAGTGATATCGCCTTTCACCGCATCGGCAATGGCGGGCAGCGCGCGAGCAGAAGACAGCACACCATCTAACTGGCGGCCACCATGGTTAGAAACAACAATGCCATCCGCGCCAAAACGGACGGCATCGCGGGCATCTTCCGGATCGAGGATCCCTTTGATCACCATCGGGCCATCCCAGAATTCGCGGATCCACTCAAGGTCTTTCCACGAAATTGACGGATCGAAGTTATTCGCCAGCCAGCCAATGTAATCCTCAAGGCCGGTAGGTTTGCCAAGATAGGTTGAGATATTGCCTAAGTCATGTGGGCGACCATTCAGGCCCACATCCCATGCCCACTGCGGATGCGTAACCGCTTGCCAGTAACGACGCAGCGCGGCGTTGGGACCGCTCATACCGGAATGGGCGTCACGGTAGCGTGCGCCCGGCGTAGGCATATCGACGGTAAAGACCAACGTGGAGCAGCCCGCCGCTTTGGCGCGTTCCAGCGCGTTGCGCATAAAGCCACGATCGCGCAGAACATATAACTGGAACCACATCGGACGCTTGATGGTCGGAGCGACTTCTTCAATTGGACATACGGAAACCGTGGAAAGCGTAAACGGAATGCCTTTGGCGTCAGCGGCAGCGGCGGCCTGCACTTCTCCCCGGCGCGCATACATTCCGCACAGGCCGACAGGCGCGAGGGCCACGGGCATGGAGAGCGTTTCGTTGAACAGCTTTGTCTCGAGGCTCAGATCGGACATATTCTTCAGCACACGCTGGCGCAGCGCCACTTCCGACAGGTCTTCGACGTTGCGGCGCAGAGTGCGCTCTGCATACGCGCCGCCGTCAATGTAGTGGAACAAGAAAGGGGGCAAAATACGTTGGGCGGCGGCGCGATAGTCGCTGGCTGCTGAAATAATCATGTGTTGTTCTCCCTGCTATTCTCACCAGGGTCACCGGGCAGGCGGGTGATACGCGCCTGGCGGGCCTGATCTTCATCAAATTGTTTAATCGTGGTGTGGACAAAGCTGAGGTGCGCCATCATGGCCTTACGTGCGCCATCGGCATCAGCGGCGACAATGGCGTCCAGCACGGCCTGATGTTGTTCTGTAAGCTGTGAAAATACGGGCGGCACAAGGTACATACGTTGGCGGCTCTGTTTAACCGAAGACTGCAATACGTCGAAGAAACCGCGCATGGTCTGTAACAGCACCACGTTATGCGAGGCTTCCGCAATGGCGAGATGAAAGCGCACGTCCGCTTGCGAAGCGAGATCCGGATCTTCGCTCTGCGTGGCCTCGAAACAGAGTCTGATCTTCTCTTTGTCGGCGCTGGTGGCCCGCATGGCTGCGTGCCAGGCGGTACTGGCTTCAATGGCGTGGCGGGCTTCCAGAATATCGAAGCTGTAATCAGGATCGTCCGCCATCAAGGATTTCAGCGGCTGAACGATGTTTTGTTCAGACCAGGCTTCATGCTGCCAGCGAACAAACGTCCCGCCGCCGCGACGGCTGATTAACACGCCTTCACTCACCAGCTTTGCTAACGCCTCGCGCAGCGAGTTGCGCGATACGCCGAGCTGTACGGCCAACTGGCGCTCAGCGGGCAACTTCATGCCCGCCTCCAGCTGTTGTTCTTCAATCAGCGCCCGCACACGAGAAGCGACTTCGTCGGACAGGCGTCTGGGCATCACAATCATGGAATCATCCAGGTTAATACATAGGCCTGCAGGGTGGTAATCACTCCCACCATGCAGGTGAAAATCAGGCTATGTTTCACGGTAAAGCGGAACAGATCAGACTCTTTCCCCACTAATCCCACTGCCGCACAGGCGATAGCGATAGATTGTGGAGAGATCATCTTGCCGGTCACGCCGCCGGTGGTATTTGCCGCCACCATCAGCACATCCGAAACGCCGATTTGCTGAGCCGCGGTGGCCTGCAGGGCGGCAAACAGGGCGTTAGATGAGGTATCGGACCCGGTCAGGAATACCCCCAGCCAGCCGAGGAACGGCGAGAAGAAAGTAAACGCGCTGCCGGTGTGCGCCAGGGCCAACGCCAGGGTTGATGAAAGCCCCGAGTAGTTAGAGATAAATGCGAATGCCAGCACCATCCCGATGGAATAGATCGGTAGCGCCAGATCTTTCAGCGTGTTGCCAAAGGTCTGCAGCGCAGCGGACGGCTTCATCTTCAGCCAGACGATAGACAGCAGGGCGGCAAACAGAATCGCGGTACCGGTCGCGGAGAACCAGTCAAATTTGTACACTGCCGCGTAGGCTGTGGCTTCGTGTACGACTGGCGGCATGCGGGCTACCAGCTTGTCGAGGAACGGAACCGGAACATTCACTACCCAGTGGTACATTGCGCCACCCGGCGCAAACAGCGCTTTAAACGGCGGTATGCTCCACAGCGTGACGGTGGCTGTCAGGAACAGGAATGGAGACCAGGCGCGGATGATTTGCCCCGCAGTGTAGCGGGTGCGCGACAGGTCCATATCGACCTGCGAAGCGCCCATGTCGCCGAAGCGGAAGATACGTACCGGCTGCCAGCGTTTCAGGAACAGCGTCAGACACACCAGTGAGACCAGCGAAGAGATAATGTCCGGCAGTTCCGGCCCAATAAAGTTCGAGCTGAGGTATTGGGCGATAGCAAACGAGCCGCCAGCGACCATTACCGCAGGCCAGGTTTCTTTCACGCCGCGCCAGCCATCCATAATCGCCATAATCCAGAACAGCACGATAATCGTCAGGAACGGCAACTGACGACCGACCATCTGGCCAATCTCAAAGCTGTCCAGTCCGGTAACCTGGCCGGCAACCAGAATCGGAATGCCCATTGCGCCAAAGGCGACCGGCGCGGTATTCACGATCAGGCACAACCCCGCCGCATACAGCGGGTTAAAGCCAAGCCCTACCAGCAGCGCGGCGGTAATGGCGACCGGCGCGCCAAAGCCAGCTGCACCTTCAAGGAATGCCCCAAAGGAGAAACCAACGATCAGCATTTGCAGACGCTGGTCTGGGGTAATGGAGAGTATTGATGAACGGATGATGTCGAACTGCCCGGTTTTTACCGAGATCTTATATACGAATACCGCTGCGATGATTATCCAGGCAATCGGCCACAGACCATAAAAGAAGCCGTACACCACCGAGGCCAGAGCGTGATCGACCGGCATTTTGTAGAACAGTAGGGCGACAGCCAGAGCAATCACCACCGTCCATGACGCCGCAACATAGCCTTTCAGCTTGAGCTTAATCAGGGCGAAGAAAAAGAACAGGATTGGGAGCGATGCGATCAGACTGGAAAGCCAGATGTTACCGGCTGGATCGTAGTTCTGTTGCCAGAGATTCATTGCAGGTCTCCTGGGGGCCTCAGACATAATGAAATGAGTCTTTGCTCATCTCTTCGTCACATTATGTGTAAAAGTGGCCCTGCCAATATTGTTGTGTAGGGGTAATGACAATGAATAGTTAATCAGATGTTATTTATTGGCAACGGTATTGTACGCGAATTTTAATGAAATGTGAGGTGATGGTAGGATCTGGTTATAATTGGTAGGGCCAATTGGCGGTGCGGGAAAGACCGGGCAAACGGATGTTGCCCGGCAGGAGATCAGAACTCGGTTTTTGCGAAGCCCGTCATCTCTTTCAGGCCCATTTCACGACCAAGTTCGGTCATCGGGTGGACGACAATCAGACCACGCACGCTTTTCTTCAGCTTGCCCATGTCGGCCTGTTCTTTTTTGGTAATGGCGCGGCGAAAGGGAAGTTTCGTTAGCTTGTGTGCTTCTTTGCTCAGCTTCTGGCCGTGTACTTCACGCAGGCGCGCGATCTCGGCTTCCAGGGTTTCTTTCTCTTTTTCCAGCTCGGCATATTTGTCAGCGGCTTCAACCAGCGACAGGTCAGCCTGCTGGTGGCGGATAGCGTCCAGGCGATCGCTCAGGCGTTTAATTTCGTTTTTTTCGACTTCTTTCATAGGATAGCTTCTGATAAAAAATAGAATGTATATCCTATAGTATGCGCGCAGAGCGGGATTCTTCACAACAAATTGAAGATAAATAATCAAATGCCGCAAGTATTAATCAGCTAATGATAATATTACGTTTTTGATTGATAAGGAATTTTAAGCAATAAGATCGGCGATGGCGCTTTCTGTTGGCGGGTTGATAGCGAAGCACGTTTTCCTCAATATAATCGCCCAACCGATCCTAAACTTAAATGATCAACCGCGCAGGCTAAGCGTGGTTAATACATGGAGGAGGGAAGATTATGGCGAAAATAGGTGAGAATGTTTCGGTCCTTATTGATAAGACTGTTGATTTCATGGCCTCAAGCCAGGCTTTTCGCGAGTATCTGAATAAAACACCGCCGCGCAACGTTGTCCCTTCTGAAATACCGCAGGAGAATGCGCAGCTGTATCTGCAACGTCTGGCGTACTATCGACAGCTTTATCGACCGCAGCAGGAAGAGAAATAAGCCTGCATGGCCTTATTTTTGAAAGGCTTTTTTTAAGCTGATTTTAGAAATCAGCTCGGTCAGGGAAAGTACCATCGTGGAGCGTACCATTTGCTGGTAGCGCTGGATTTGCATGGCGTGCAAACCTGAGTCTGAGGTATCAAACTGTGGCGGTGGCGGGAGTGCCGTCACGCAGTGAAGCTCGCCAAACGGCCCAAGAATCTCGTCGTCGGTAAACGCATACTCATTGCCGTCGTGATTCAGCTCTTCCCGCAGCGCCATCAGAAGCTCCGCATCTTCATACTCCGGACGGCTGAGTACGCCCAGACCGTAGATTAGCTTCAAACGAACCGAAAGATCGCCCAATGGACCGTCGCCGTCGAGCAACGGTTCTACGGCATATTTCACCGCATAGTCATCTTTGCGAAATACCTGAAGCACAAGGATATTCACCGCCTCGGTGAGCAGTTCTACGGCGGTGATGAGGAAGCTGCGTACGGTTTTGCCAGTATTCAGACGCTCAAGCACACGATTTTCAAAGGCCTGCGTTTGTTCCATTATTGCCTGCATATCTGACAATCTGTCATTCGGGCGCAGGCTGACCTGCGCCACATTCTCTATCATTTGGTCGCGTTATATGCGTGAACCGCCTCCGCCACCACATCACTGTTGGCATCCAGACCGGATACCTGCGCCAGCGCGGCCTGTGGACCTTTTTCGTCAATCAGCGCGGCCAGTTCCTGTGCCTGCGGATCTTCTTCACTGCGGTAATGCATTGCAGCAGCAATACCGGTAACCAGATTAACGTGCGGTAGACCATACTCCAGCGTGCCCAGCAGCGGTTTAATCAGACGGTCGCCTGCACTCAGTTTACGCAGCGGCTGACGTCCAACGCGCTCAACATCATCTTTCAGATACGGGTTTTCAAAACGACCGAGGATCTTCTGGATATAAGCCGCGTGTTTATCGGCATCAAAACCGTAGCGTTTGATCAGTACCGCGCCGCTCTCTTCCATTGCACCTTTTACCACTGCGCGGATTTTCTCGTCGAGAATCGCGTCACGGATGGTCTGATGACCGGTCAATTTGCCGAGGTACGCGGTTATAGCATGCCCGGTGTTCAGCGTGAAGAGTTTACGTTCGACAAATGCCATCAGGTTATCAGTTAATTCCATTCCCGGGATGTTTGGCAGCTCGCCTTTGAACTGCGTTTGGTCGACAATCCACTCGCTGAATGTTTCGACGGTAACTTCCAGCGGATCGTTGGTCGCAGAAGCAGATGGCGGCACGATGCGATCCACGGCGGAATCGACAAAGCCAACATGTTCTTCAACCCAGGCTTTGTCTTCATCTGCCAGCGCGTTCATGACGTGGCCTTTCAACTGCGTGGTTCCGCGCACCATGTTTTCACAGGCGATGATATTCAGCGGGGTAGAGATGCCCTGCGCTTTGCGTTTTACCAGCCCTTTAGCGATGGCCGGAGCGATACGCTCAAGCACAACCGGACCTACGGCAGTAGTGATTAAATCAACGTGGGCAATTAGATCGACGACATCATCGCCGATGCTGCTGACGGCGTTGACGCCGGAAACGGTATCAACCTGCTCGTTTTCACCCACAACATGAACCTGATAGCTATGACGGGCATTCAGGGCATCGAGCACGACCTGGTTTACATCTGCAAACGTCAGCTGTATCCCCGCGTCCGCCAGCAGTTTGCCGATAAAGCCACGACCGATATTACCTGCGCCAAAATGTAATGCTTTCATAGTATTAACCTTCATTAATGTTTTTACCCAAGAGGGCTGGGGTGAGGGACCGCATAGCTTTCCCCTCAACCTAACCCTCTCCACAAGGGAGAGGATATCGCCTTCATATTTCGAACTGCAGATGCGTTGGCTCTCCTCGCTCACCCCAGTCACGTACTTATGTACGCTCCTGGGGATTCACTGCGTTGCCGCCTTCCTGCAGCTCGAACTATTTTGGAGATACTTAACTGTTAAGCTTTTTTACCTGCCAGCAGTTCCAGAACTTCATCCACGCTGGTGGTATGGGCCAGACGTTCGATCACGGATTCATCATCCAGCGCGTTGGTCAGGCTGGTGATGACCTGGATGTGCTCATTGTTACGTGCGGCGATACCAATGACCAGACGGGCAATATCGTCTTCTTCTTCACCAAAGCGTACGCCTTCCGGGTACTGGCAGAACACCACGCCGGTTTTCAGCACGCGGTCTTTGGCTTCTACCGTACCGTGCGGTACTGCGATGGATTCACCGAGGTAAGTCGGCGTCAGCTTTTCGCGGTCCAGCATGGCATCGACGTATTCCGGCTCAACATAGCCGCCTTTCACCAGTTGTTCACCGGCAAAGCGAATCGCTTCTTCTTTGTTAGAGGCTTTCCGGCCAAGGAAGATATTTTCCGCACCCAGTTTGAACAGATGGGTATCACCCTCATCAAAGCTGTCTTTCAGGTGATCGCGGACTTTCTCTTCGTTCACGTTGTGGCGCTGTGCAGCGACCAGACGTTCGGTCAGGCTGGTATACAGACCGCTGTCGAGGAAGTTAGTCAGCGAGATGTGCTGTGCCTGAGGCACCTGACGCATCGCACGTTCAGTCAGGTCGCGGTGGGTAATGACCAGATCCACATCCGGCGGCAGATTGTTAATCGCGCTGTTGGTGACGGAAATCTGAGACAGACCGGCATCCTGCACTTTCTTACGCAGTACGCCTGCGCCCATGGCGCTGGAACCCATACCGGCATCGCAAGCCACGATGATTTTACGTACATGGCTCAGGTCGTTGGTCACGTCGCCAGCCGCCAGCGGAGATGCGCCTTTAGATTCCGCTTTCATGTCCTGCATACGACGGGTCGCCGCATCAATATCGTCTTCTTCTTTCACTTTGCTGGTTTTCAGCAGGATGGCTGAGACCACAAAGGAGACCGCCATGGCGGCACAGATAGCAGCGATGTTTGCGAAGTAAGCGCCTTTTGGCGTCATCGCCAGCACGGCCAGAATCGAGCCAGGAGAAGCCGGAGAAACCAGACCGCCGTTCAGAATGGTCAGGGTGAATACGCCAGTCATACCGCCAAGGATAACGGCCAGAATCAGACGTGGGTTCATCAGCACGTACGGGAAGTAAATTTCGTGGATACCGCCCAGGAAGTGGATGATAGCCGCGCCGCCTGCAGACTGCTTAGCGCTGCCGCGACCAAAGAACATGTACGCCAGCAGGACGCCCATACCCGGACCTGGGTTAGCTTCAATCAGGAAGAAGATGGATTTGCCCATCTCATGAGACTGCTGAATACCCAGCGGTGAGAAAATACCGTGGTTGATGGCGTTGTTGAGGAACAGGATTTTTGCCGGTTCAACGAAGATAGACGCCAGCGGCAGCATGTCATGGACAACCATGAAGTTAACGCCTGCCGCCAGAATTTTGGACAGACCTTCAACCAATGGACCAATGCCGAGGAAAGCCAGGATGGCGAGGATCATACCGATGATGCCTGCGGAGAAGTTATTCACCAGCATCTCAAAACCGGATTTGATCTTACCGTCTACCCAGTTATCGAATTTTTTGATGCAGTAGCCGCCCAGCGGGCCTGCGATCATGGAACCAAGGAACATCGGCATATCCGCGCCGACGATAACGCCCATGGTGGTGATAGCACCAACCACGCCGCCACGCTCGCCGCCCACCAGCTTACCACCGGTATAACCGATCAGCAGCGGCAGCAGATAGGTGATCATCGGACCGACCAGCTTCGCCAGCGTTTCGTTCGGCAACCACCCTGTCGGAATGAATAATGCGGTGATAATACCCCACGCGATAAACGCGCCGATATTTGGCATCACCATATTGCTGAGGAATCGACCAAAGCTTTGCACCTTGATCTTAATATCGGATGACATAAAAACACCCCTTCTTATGTTTGCTATCGCGCAGGCTGAAAGCCCGAGGTTTGTTAATGTAGCGGCAGGAGGTAGCCGGACCCTGTAGATACTGCGAAATCTGGCACTGAATCGTTCAACTGTCCAGTCGACGGCCATTAATGTGATATTGGTCACGTAAATATAGGGTGTGTGGTGTTGGTTAATGTGATTTTCATCACAAAATAACGGTACAAAAAAACATCACAGTGCAAGTAATCGCTAAAAATGGCGGTTAAATGTGATCTTATTCACATTTTTTTATTTGCTGTTTGTTGAATTTTTGTGATGTGATTCACAAAGTATTTTTGTCTCGGTTTAACCAAATGTGATCTGCGACGGGTTCTGGAGCTCACATTTTTCTTGCCAGATAAAGCAACTTAAAACCAGAAAAAATATTATTTTTGTGTTATGGCGAAAACCGCAAACTGCGGTTATGTTCAAAGCATCAGCCAGGATGCGTACGGCTGCCGGCATAAAAAAACTCTAATTAGCGTGAATTCGAGGCAGGTATGTTTCTAAATTATTTCGCGTTAGGCGTGCTGATCTTCGTTTTTCTGGTTCTGTTTTACGGAATCATCGCCATCCATGACATTCCCTATAACATCGCTAAAAAGCGCAACCATCCGCATGCCGACGCTATCCATACGGCAGGGTGGGTAAGTCTTTTTACGTTGCATGTTATTTGGCCGTTCCTGTGGATTTGGGCCACGCTCTACCAGCCCGAAAAGGGGTGGGGGATGCAGTCGCACATCACGCCGACCGGAAAGGAACCTGACCCTGAAATCGCCGTGCTGGCCGCGCGCATAGCCCAGTTGGAAAAAAAGCTGGATGGGGATAAAAAAATCGATAACTCCACCTTTCCGGAGATTTAATCATGGATTTGTTAATTGTCCTGACTTATGTGGCATTCGCCTGGGCCATCTTTAAAATATTTCGTATTCCGGTAAACCAGTGGACGCTTGCCACCGCAGCATTAGGTGGGGTGTTTATTGTGGCGGGACTCATCTTATTAATGAACTATAACCATCCGTATACCTTTACGGCGCAAAAAGCGGTTATTTCAATTCCCGTCACTCCACAGGTCACAGGAATTGTTAGTGAGGTAACAGATAAAAATAATCAGCTGATTAAAAAAGGCGAAGTGTTATTTAAACTCGATCCTGTGCGTTATCAGGCGCGAGTTGACCGGCTGCAGGCTGACCTGGTCACCGCGACCCACAATATCGACAATTTGAAAGCGCAACTGTCGGAAGCGGTCGCTAATACCACTCGCGTGTCTGCTGAACGTGACCGCCTGTATAAAGATTATCAGCGCTATTTGAAGGGTAGCCAGGCGAAGGTTAACCCGTTTTCCGAAAGTGATATCGACAATGCTCGCCAGAACTATCTGGCTCAGGATGCGCTGGTAAAAGGCTCAGTAGCGGAACAGACCCAGATTCAGAGCCAGTTAGACAGTATGGTCAACGGTGAGCAATCCCAGGTCGCCTCCCTGCGCGCCCAGCTCGCCGAAGCCAAATATAATCTTGAGCAGACCGTTGTGCGTGCGCCCAGCAACGGTTACGTGACGCAGGTGCTTATTCGCCCGGGGACTTACGCCGCCGCGTTGCCTCTGCGACCCGTGATGGTATTTATTCCTGAACAAAAACGGCAAATCGTGGCGCAATTCCGCCAGAATTCACTGCTGCGTCTTGAACCGGGCGATGAAGCCGAAGTGGTATTCAACGCGCTGCCAGGCCAGGTGTTTAGCGGCAAGCTGACCAGTATCCTTCCCGTTGTGCCGGGAGGTTCTTATCAGGCGCAGGGGGCATTACAATCCTTAACAGTAGTACCGGGTACCGATGGTGTAATGGCAACCATTGAACTGGATCCGAATGCCGAGGTAGATGCGCTGCCGGACGGTATCTATGCCCAGGTGGCGGTCTATTCCGACCATTTCGCCCATGTGTCGGTGATGCGTAAAGTGCTGCTGCGCATGACCAGCTGGATGCATTACCTTTATTTGGATCATTGAGACCGTCATCACCTGCCATTTGCGCTGACCTGAGCCATACTAAGCTGTGCCCCCCAATCGTTGGGCATAGCTTTTTGTTGGCAAAAAGGACCCGGCATGAAACTCATTGGCAGCTATACCAGCCCTTTTGTGCGTAAAATTTCTATTCTGTTACTGGAAAAGGGCATCACCTTCGAATTTGTAAATGAACTCCCCTACAACGCGGATAGCGGCGTGGCGCGCTATAACCCGTTAGGAAAAGTGCCCGCGCTGGTTACTGATGAAGGCGAGTATTGGTTTGATTCTCCAATCATCGCGGAATACATAGAGCTGCTGGATATTGCGCCAGCTATGTTGCCGCGTGAACCGCTGGCGGCGCTGAAGGTACGTCAGTTGGAAGCGCTGGCAGACGGCATTATGGATGCCGGTTTAGTCTCGGTACGCGAACAGGCTCGCCCCGCCGCACAGCAGTCAGAAACAGAGTTGTTACGCCAGCGGGAGAAGATCACCCGCAGTCTGGATGTGCTGGAAGGCTATCTGGCGGACGGTACGCTGAAAACGGATACGGTTAACCTGGCCACCATTGCGATTGCCTGCGCTGTCGGCTATCTCAATTTCCGTCGGGTCGCGCCCGGCTGGTGTGTGGACCGCCCGCGTCTGGTCAAACTGGTGGAAACGCTCTTTCAACGCGAAAGTTTTGCCCGTACGGAACCGCCAAAGGCTTGATACACGTTATGTCCGCCTGAGCAAAGTCACGATACAATCCTTCCTATATCGATAGCCCTCTCCGCGGTGGAGAGGGCCACCAACAGCCAGGCCCTTTCATGACAACCGACATGCGTTCACTCTACAGCCAGCTTCCTGCTATCGATCGTCTATTGCGCGATAGCGCTTTCTCCGCCTTACGTGAATCCCACGGTCATACCCGGGTAGTTGACCTGCTGCGTCACATGCTCGACGAAGCCAGAGAAGCCATTCGCGACGCTCACGCGCTCCCGGCATGGTGTGAGGACTGGGCGCAAGAAGCCAGAGCCCGGCTGGAACGTGAATCGCAAAGCGCGTTGCGTCCAGTGATTAATCTGACCGGAACGGTGCTGCATACTAACCTGGGTCGTGCGTCGCAGGCCGAGGAAGCCATCGATGCGGTGGTGCAGGCGATGCGCACGCCGGTGACGCTGGAATACAGCCTGGATGATGCCGGGCGCGGACATCGGGATCGGGCGCTGGCGGATTTACTCTGTCGCCTGACGGGGGCCGAAGACGCTTGTATTGTGAATAACAATGCGGCAGCGGTTCTGCTGATGCTGGCCGCCACGGCTAACGGCAAAGAGGTGGTCGTTTCGCGCGGTGAGTTGGTGGAAATTGGCGGCGCGTTTCGTATTCCTGATGTGATGTGTCAGGCCGGATGTACGCTACGCGAAGTGGGGACCACCAACCGGACCCACGCGAAGGATTACCGTCAGGCGGTGAATGAAAATACCGGCCTGCTGATGAAGGTGCATACCAGTAATTACAGCATTGAAGGCTTTACGAAGTCGGTGGATGAGGCTGAGTTGGCCGCCATTGGCCGGGAGCTGGATGTACCTGTGGTGGCGGATCTCGGCAGTGGTTCGCTGGTCGATCTCAGTCAGTATGGTTTGCCGCAGGAGCCAATGCCGCAGCAACTGATCGCCGCAGGCGTGAGTCTGGTGAGCTTCTCTGGCGATAAACTGCTGGGCGGGCCGCAGGCCGGAATTATCGTCGGTAAAAAAGAGATGATCGCGCGCTTACAGAGCCATCCGCTGAAACGTGCGTTACGGGCAGATAAAATGACGCTGGCGGCGCTGGAAGCAACGCTGCGTCTGTATCTGCACCCGGAAGCGCTGGCGGCGAAGCTGCCGACATTACGCCAGCTCACCCGCTCGCAAGAGGCGATCCACGCGCAGGCCCAGCAATTACAGGCGCAGCTTGCCGATCGTTACAGCGACGAGTTTGCTTTGAATGTGATGCCTTGCCTGTCGCAGATTGGTAGCGGTTCGTTGCCTGTTGACAGGTTACCCAGCGCGGCATTGACCTTTACCCCTCATGACGGGCGCGGTAGCCGCCTCGACGCGCTGGCCGCCCGCTGGCGTGCGCTACCCGTGCCGATCATTGGGCGAATTTATGATGGCCGCATGTGGCTGGATCTGCGCTGCCTTGAAGACGAGACCCGGTTTATGGAGATGATGCTGAAATGATTATTGCAACCGCCGGACACGTTGACCACGGAAAAACAACGTTATTACAGGCAATTACGGGCGTGAATGCCGACCGTCTGCCGGAGGAAAAAAAGCGTGGCATGACCATCGATCTCGGCTATGCCTACTGGCCGCAGCCGGATGGGCAGGTGCTGGGGTTTATTGATGTTCCCGGACATGAAAAGTTTTTGTCCAACATGCTGGCGGGTGTAGGCGGCATCGACCACGCCCTGCTGGTTGTCGCCTGTGATGACGGCGTGATGGCGCAAACGCGTGAGCATTTGCAAATTCTGCAACTGACGGGCAATCCGCAGATTACCGTCGCGCTCACGAAGGCCGATCGCGTGGATGAGGAACGCATCAATACGGTGCGTGAAGAGGTACACACCACGCTGGAGAACTATGGTTTTGCCGATGCGGCTCTGTTTGTGACTGCCGCCAGTGAAGGCCGTGGCATTGAAGAACTGCGTGACCATTTGCTGCAATTAACCTCGCGCGAACACGCCCGCGATCACAGCTTCCGCCTGGCGATTGACCGTGCCTTTACGGTCAAAGGCGCAGGGCTGGTGGTGACCGGGACGGCGCTCAGCGGTGAAGTGAATGTCGGTGATACGCTGTGGCTGACGGGCGTCAACAAACCGATGCGCGTACGTAGCCTGCATGCGCAAAATCAGCCAACCGAACACGCCCACGCCGGGCAGCGTATTGCGCTGAATATTGCCGGCGATGCGCAAAAAGAAGAGCTGAACCGCGGCGACTGGCTGCTTTCCGATGCGCCGCCAGAGGCGTTTACCCGCGTAATTGTCTCTTTAGAGCATGCCGCGCCGCTGATGCAGTGGCAACCGCTGCATATTCACCACGCGGCCAGCCATGTCACCGGGCGCATCTCATTGCTTGAAGGAACGCTGGCGGAACTGGTGTTTGATACACCGCTGTGGCTTGCCGATAACGACCGCCTGGTACTGCGCGATATTTCTGCCCGCACGACGCTGGCTGGCGCACGCGTCGTCACGCTCAACCCACCGCGCCGCGGAAAGCGTAAACCGGAATATCTGCAGTGGTTGTCGGCGCTCGAAAATGCGCACACCGACGGCGACGCCCTGGCGCTGCATCTGTCGCGTGGGGCGGTGAATATTCCTGACTTCGCCTGGGCGCGTCAGCTCAATGGTAACGGTATGCGTCCGTTGATTGAGCAACATGGTTTTATTCAGGCGGGGTATAGCCTGTTGAATGCTCCCGTTGCCGCGCGTTGGCAGCGAAAAGTCCTCGATACGCTGGCGACCTATCACGAACAGCACCGTGATGAGCCCGGGCCTGGGCGCGAACGCCTGCGTCGTATGGCGTTGCCGATGGAAGATGAAGCGCTGGTATTGCTGCTGATTGAAAAGATGCGCGAGAGCGGCGCTATCCATAGCCATCACGGTTGGCTGCATTTGCCGGATCACAAGGCGGGTTTCAGCGATGAACAGCAGGCTATCTGGCAAAAAGCAGAACCGCTTTTTGGCGATGAGCCGTGGTGGGTGCGCGACCTGGCAAAACAGACCGGGACGGATGAGCAAATGATGCGCGTGGTATTACGACAAGCGGCGCAGCAAGGCATTATTACTGCGATCGTGAAAGATCGTTATTATCGTAACGATCGCATTGTGTCTTTCGCCAATATGATTCGCGAGCTGGACCAGGAGAAAGGATCGACCTGCGCCGCCGATTTTCGCGACAGGCTTAACGTGGGGCGTAAATTGGCTATCCAGATTCTGGAATATTTTGACCGCATTGGTTTTACGCGTCGTCGCGGGAATGATCATTTATTACGCGATGCATTACTGTTTCCTGAAAAACAATGAAACAATTAATTCAGAGATTAAATGAATTAATACAAAATATATATTGATTGCAATCAGCACATTAGATTATGAACCTAATGTGCTTTTTTATTTTGAATGTGATTAAAATAACAACCGCGATCATATTTTGCTGGAAAATGCACACGTATGCTTCCTGACTCTTTAGAGTAATTAAGGATCGTACAATGGCTGCTTCAACATTTTTTATTCCTTCTGTGAATATAATCGGCGCTGATTCATTAAAAGACGCGATGAATACCATGGCTGAATATTGTTTTCGCCGCACGCTGATTGTCACGGATGCCATGTTGACCAAATTAGGTATGGCTGGCGAGATTCAAAAAGCATTACAGGAACATGATATTTTCAGCGTAATTTACGATGGTACGCATCCTAACCCGACGACCAGTAACGTAGCTGCTGGCCTGAAAATGTTGAAAGAAAACGACTGTGATAGCGTTATTTCTCTCGGCGGCGGTTCGCCACACGATTGTGCGAAAGGCATTGCGCTGGTGGCCGCTAACGGTGGCTATATCGGCGATTACGAAGGCGTTGACCGCTCTGCAAAACCGCAGTTGCCGATGATTGCCATCAACACCACGGCGGGTACGGCATCTGAAATGACCCGTTTCTGCATCATTACCGATGAAGAACGCCATATCAAAATGGCGATTGTCGACAAGCACGTCACTCCGCTGCTGTCGGTCAATGACTCCTCGCTGATGGTCGGTATGCCGAAGTCTCTGACGGCGGCCACCGGAATGGATGCGCTGACCCACGCTATCGAAGCCTACGTTTCTATTGCTGCAACCCCAATTACCGATGCGTGCGCGCTGAAAGCGGTCACCATGATTGCGGAAAATCTGCCGGTTGCCGTTGAAGATGGCAGCAATGCTCAGGCACGTGAAGCCATGGCTTACGCACAGTTCCTCGCAGGCATGGCATTTAACAACGCCTCTCTGGGTTACGTGCACGCCATGGCGCACCAGTTGGGTGGCTTCTACGATCTGCCACACGGTGTATGTAACGCCGTGCTGCTGCCGCATGTACAGGTTTTCAATAGCAAAGTGGCTGCCGCTCGTCTGCGTGATTGCGCGGCTGCGATGGGCGTTAACGTGGCTGGACTGAGTGAAGAGCAAGGGGCGGAAGCCTGTATCGCGGCGATCCGTGAACTGGCGCAGAAAGTGAATATTCCGGCCGGTCTGCGTGAGCTGAACGTGAAGGAAGAAGATTTTGCCGTTCTGGCGACCAATGCCCTGAAAGACGCCTGTGGTTTCACTAACCCGATTCAGGCGACTCATGACGAAATCATGGCGATTTATCGCGCTGCGATGTAATTCGTGATACCTGTCGTAAAGCAGTAAAAGGCTGGCGAATTATTCGCCAGCCCCGTCTACCCTTGTAGTACCCCTACAGCAAGGAGACGGTCATGACCAATAACCCCCCTTCAACGCGTATTTATCCCGGCGAGTATGGTTACCCTCTGAAGTTAAAGGCCCGATACGATAACTTTATCGGCGGTGACTGGGTCGCGCCGGTGGACGGCGAGTATTACCAAAACCTGACGCCGGTCACCGGGCAATTGCTGTGCGAAGTGGCCTCTTCCGGTAAGAAGGATATCGATCTGGCACTGGATGCCGCGCACAAAATAAAAGATAAATGGGCGCAGACATCCGTGCAGGACAGAGCGGCGATTCTGTTTAAAATCGCCGATCGTATGGAACAAAATCTGGAACTGCTGGCGACGGCAGAAACCTGGGATAACGGTAAACCCATCCGTGAAACCAGCGCGGCAGACGTGCCGCTGGCGATTGACCATTTCCGCTATTTCGCCTCCTGTATTCGTGCGCAGGAAGGGGGAATCAGCGAGGTTGATAGTGAGACCGTGGCTTATCATTTCCATGAGCCTCTTGGCGTGGTCGGGCAAATTATCCCGTGGAACTTCCCGCTGCTAATGGCCAGTTGGAAGATGGCGCCCGCGCTGGCGGCGGGTAACTGCGTGGTGCTTAAACCCGCGCGCCTGACGCCGCTGTCCGTGCTGCTGCTGATGGAGGTCATTGGCGATCTGCTCCCGCCTGGTGTCGTGAACGTGGTAAACGGTGCGGGTGGGGAAATCGGTGAATATCTGGCGACGTCTAAACGTATTGCGAAAGTGGCGTTTACCGGCTCAACGGAAGTCGGCCAGCAGATCATGCAATACGCTACGCAGAACATTATTCCCGTCACCCTGGAGCTGGGTGGGAAATCGCCCAATATCTTCTTCGCGGACGTGATGGATGAAGAAGATGCGTTCTTTGATAAGGCGCTGGAAGGCTTTGCGCTGTTTGCCTTCAACCAGGGCGAAGTGTGTACCTGTCCGAGCCGCGCGCTGGTACAGGAATCCATTTACGAACGCTTTATGGAAAGAGCCATTCGCCGGGTGGAGAGTATCCGTAGCGGCAACCCGTTAGACAGTGTGACGCAAATGGGCGCGCAGGTGTCGCATGGTCAACTGGAAACCATTCTGAATTACATCGATATTGGTAAGAAAGAAGGGGCGGATGTCCTGACCGGTGGACGGCGTAAGCAACTGGATGGTGAGTTAAAAGAGGGTTACTACCTCGAACCGACCATTCTGTTTGGTAAGAACAACATGCGGGTTTTCCAGGAGGAGATCTTCGGCCCGGTGCTGGCTGTTACGACCTTTAAAACCATGGACGAAGCGCTGGAAATTGCCAATGACACCCAATATGGACTTGGCGCTGGCGTCTGGAGCCGTAACGGAAATCTCGCGTACAAGATGGGCCGCGGGATTCAGGCAGGGCGTGTCTGGACCAACTGCTACCATGCTTATCCGGCACATGCGGCGTTCGGCGGCTATAAGCAGTCGGGCATTGGGCGCGAGACACACAAAATGATGCTTGAGCACTATCAGCAAACCAAATGCCTGTTGGTGAGCTACTCGGATAAACCGCTGGGGCTGTTTTAATATCCCGTCACTTACCGCCCGGTCGCATTTAGCGTACCGGGCATCAAGTTATGTCCTGCAGTTCAAAGTATGACAAGGGTACCCTATGGATTTCGTGTTGCTTCGAGGCGGCAAGAGAGGGAATCCCCAGGAGCTTACTCCGGTAAGTGACTGGGGTGAGTGAACGCAGCCAACAAAGAAGCAGCTCGAAAGACGACGGGTATATATAGAAACTCATATATCGTTATATAAATAACCCCATTGCATCCAATCTGGTCATTCCACTACTATTATCAACTCTATTTTTTAAATAAATAGCAGCCAAGTTCTTTAATTTAAATCCCTGAGGCAAATATGTTCCTTGATTATTTTGCATTAGGAGTGCTTATTTTTGTATTCCTGGTCATTTTTTACGGGATTATTATTCTGCATGATATTCCCTATCTTATTGCAAAGAAACGTAACCATCCTCATGCCGACGCAATACATGTTGCGGGCTGGGTTAGCTTGTTTACCTTACATGTTATTTGGCCCTTTTTATGGATCTGGGCAACGCTTTATCGCCCGGAGCGCGGGTGGGGTATGCAGAGCGCGGATTCTTCCCTGATCCAGCTTCAGGCGCGGGTTGCCGACCTGGAAAAGAAACTGGATGAGGTTAAGACCTCTCCGGCGGAGTAATATCGATGGATTTACTGATTGTTCTGACCTATGTGGCATGCGCATGGTCGATATTTAAAATTTTTAAAATTCCTGTAAATAAATGGACGGTACCCACTGCAGCATTGGGTGGTATTTTCATTGTTTGCGGGCTTATATTACTGATGAATTATAACCATCCGTATACCTTTAAGGCGCAAAAAGCGGTAATTTCTATTCCCGTCGTGCCGCAGGTCACGGGTGTTGTAACGGAAGTGACAGATAAGAAGAATACGCTGATCAAAAAAGGCGAAGTTCTGTTTAAACTTAATCCTGGACGTTATCAGGCGCGGGTTGATCGCCTGAAAGCCGATATTGTCACCGCTCAGCATAAAGAGCAGGCGCTGGTTGCGCAGCTAGACGAAATGAAAGCCAACACGCAGCAGGCAAAGGCCACGCGTGACAAGCTGGCAAAAGATTACCAGCGCTATGCGCAGGGGAGTCAGGCGAAGGTCAACCCTTTTTCTGAACGCGATATCGATGCGGCACGCCAAAACTATCTGGCGCAGGAAGCATCGGTGAAATCGTCTATTGCGGAGCAACAGCAAATCCAGAGCCAGTTAGACAGCCTGGTACTGGGTGAAAATTCGCAAATTGCCAGCCTGAAGGCACAACTCGCCGAAGCGGAGTTTAACCTTGACCAGACCGTGGTTCGTGCGCCCAGCGATGGTTACGTTACGCAGGTGTTGATGCGCCCCGGAACCTATGCCGCCGCGCTGCCTATGCGTCCGGTGATGGTGTTTATCCCGGAACAGAAACGGCAAATTATCGCCCAGTTCCGTCAAAACTCACTGCTGCGACTGGAGCCAGGCGATGAAGCGGAAGTGGTGTTTAACGCCCTGCCGGGGAAGGTATTTAGCGGCAAACTGGCGGCTATCAGCCCGGCTGTACCGGGTGGTACATACCAGTCGAACGGGGCGTTGCAATCCTTAAACTCTACGCCCGGTTCAGAAGGGGTGATCGCCACGATTGAGCTGAACGACAATGCGGACGTGAGCGCGTTACCTGATGGGATTTACGCCCAGGTCGCCGTTTACTCTGATCACTTCGAACATGTGTCAATCATGCGCAAAGTCTTGTTGCGGATGACCAGCTGGGTGCATTACCTGTATCTCGACCACTAGGTGCAGGCTATTTAGCTTACTCAGACAGCTGTAGCGTCTGAGTAAGCTGCTGACGTATCTCCGCTAACATTGCGTCGAGAATAAACTGTACACGCCAGGGCTGGTATTCACGCTTGCGGAAAATCGCCACTAAATCCAGCCACCATTCGTGCTGTTCGGAGAAACAGGGAACCAACAATCCGGACTGAACGTCTTTTTGTATACTCGCATAAGGCGCAAAAACAATGCCCAGATGATTACGCGCCAGCGCCAGCGCGGATTGCGTATTGTCACAGACGTAGTTTCCGGTCACCCGATAATCATGCATTTCCTTGCCGCCGGCGGAGCTGAAGCGCCAGATATTGGCATCATCAATCATCATGGAGTCGATTAAAATACAGGAATGATTTTCCAGCTCATCAGGGCTGTTAATGGGATGCTGTTTGATATATTCAGGGCTGGCAAACGCCATCACTGCATATTTGGTAATAAAGCTGGCGACCAGTGATTCATCTTTGGGATGCGCATAGGTAATTAAAACGTCACAATCATCCGGGAAATCTACACCTTCATAAAATGCTTTCCGTTCAAGATTGCAGGTTTTCAGCGAGAGAGTAATACCACCGATATCCTGAATTTTTGCAATAACATGTTGCGATAAGTAAGCAATAATTCCGGTTGGTGCATATACCGTTACCTTGCCACGTTTTTCATGCTTATAATCAGCGATGAAACTATTTAGCTGCTCGTTTCTGTCCAGCATGTCATTGATGTAAGGTAGCAGCGCTACACCAAAGGGCGTCAGGGTCAACTGGCGGGTGGTGCGATCAAAGACCTTTAGCCCAACTTTTGATTCAAAATCAGCAAGGTACTTGCTGACATTAGCCTGTGCGATGCCGAGAACCGTAGCGGCATGACTGATGTTTTCACTGGCAGCAATTACCGAAATAATCTTCAGTTCCCGGTGTTTGAGTTGTAATTTGTTCATCGCCAAACCCAATATATATATGTTTGTATATATTACTATATAAATATGGAAGTTGCATCGATGAAATTGTAAGCATTATTATGCACCCGCTTTGTGGCTTATTTTAAAATGGAATGTTGGCATGTTAATTAAACGCAATATTGTGGCGCTGTTCGCCTTTTCTTTTATGGCGAGTGCAACTGCCGCAGAGTTTTCTATTGGCGGTGGCGCTGTATATAATGAATCTCCTTATCGTGGATATAATGATAATGTTCATGCAGTACCGCTTATCAGTTATGAAAGTGAATCATTTTATTTTAGGCAAACAACGTTAGGCTATATTCTTTCAAAAAGTGAAAGTAATGAATTTAGCATTACTGCTTCCTACATGCCGCTTGAGTTTGATCCCGGTGATAACGACGATCATGCGATGAAGCAGCTGGACAAGCGTGATGCAACCGCGATGGCGGGTGCTGCATGGTATCACCATGAAAAATGGGGTAGCGTGAAGGTCTCTGCCGCAGCGGATGTGCTGGATAACAGCAATGGCTGGGTGGCGGAAATGTCTATGTTCCGCCAAATGCCAATGGGCAAGCTGACGCTGACGCCGGCGATTGGCGTGCTCTACTATGACGAAAACTTCAACGAATATTACTACGGCATCTCTGGCAATGAATCCCGCCGTAGTGGGTTATCAAGCTACTCCCCAGGGGACAGCTGGACACCGTATGTTGGCCTGTCCGCTAAATACGCGTTGACCAGCAACCTGACGCTGCTGGCCAGCGCCAACTATAGCGTGCTGCCGGATGACATTAAAAATAGCCCGATGGTTGATCGCGATGACAGCTTTACCCTGATGTCCGGTCTGACCTGGCGTTTCTGATTCTCACCCGTTTGTCCTCAGGGAGGAGGGCAATCTTTTCATGATGCCTTGACGGATGGGGCTAACTGCCGCCATCCATCGTCATCATTACTGCTCGTTTATCCAGATTCGCATTTCGCCTTCACCACGGTTTGCCCAGCTAAACCACGGAATGAACGTCAGCGTATGCGCCTGACGCCCGCGGCCTGGAAACGGCGCTATTGCAAAGAACATATCAATAGCGCCTGACATGCTACTGTCCGTAATAGGCATTCTCGCCGTGTTTACGCAGATAGTGTTTATCCAGCAACTCAGGCTGCATATCCGGTAACTGTGGGGCCAACTGGCGTGAGAACAGCCCCATATAAGCGCACTCCTCTAGTACCACGGCGTTATGCACAGCATCCGCGGCGTTTTTACCCCAGGCGAACGGGCCGTGTGAATGCACCAGTACCGCCGGAACCTGCATCGGGTTCAGGTCCCGTTGCTCAAACGTTTTAATGATGACTTCGCCGGTCTGGTATTCATATTCACCGTTGATCTCTTCCACGGTCATCAGTCGGGTGCATGGGATAGTGCCGTAAAAGTAATCGGCATGCGTGGTACCCCATGCCGGGAGATCAAGACCCGCTTGCGACCAGATTGTCGCGTGGCGTGAGTGCGTGTGCACAATGCCGCCGATCTCTGGGTAACGGCGATACAGCGCCAGATGGGTTGGCGTGTCAGACGAGGGTTTTTTACTGCCTTCAACCACGTTGCCGCTGGCGATATCCACCACCACCATATCGTCGGCGGTCATCACGTCATATTCCACGCCGGATGGCTTGATAACCATCAGTTTGCGTGTTTCATCCACTGCGCTGACGTTACCCCAGGTAAAGGTGACTAAACCATGTGCCGGCAGCGCCAGATTCGCTGCCAACACCTCGGCTTTCAGTTGTTCTAACATGGAAAACCTCCTTCCTGCATACGGTCTTCTATCCAGCGTCGGGCCTGGATAATTTCCAGCACCGGTTCTTTTGCTTTTTCCGTCCACATTTCAATCAGAAACGATCCGCGATAGTTCAGCTCATGCAGCGTTTTGAAGATGCCCACAAAGTCCACGCATCCTTCGCCAAAGGGTACATCGCGAAACTGGCCCGGATGGGTTTCGGTTACCGGCAGCGTGTCCTTCAGATGGATAGCGGCGATACGGTCGATGCCCAACGTCAATTCAGCTTTGACGTCGTTACCCCAGGCGCTGAGGTTGCCCACGTCCGGGTAGACGGTGAACCACGGCGATGAGAGCATTTCATCCCACTTTTTCCACTTGCTGATCGAGTTCATAAATGCGGTATCCATGATTTCTACCGCCAGCATCACCTGCGCGGCGGCGGCTTGCTCAACTGCCCATGCCAGCCCCTCGGCAAAGCGCTGCTGTGTACCTTCGTCATGTTCTTCGTAATAGACGTCATAACCGGCCAGTTGAATGGTACGAATACCTAAATCCCGGGCCAGGCGGATGGCTTTGGTCATGATGTCGCGTGCCCGGACGCGGACGGCTTCATCGCGACTGCCAAAGGGAAAGCGGCGGTGGGCTGACAGGCACATGGAGGGAATGGCCACGCCGGTTTCCAGCATCGCGCTCACCAGCGATGCACGCTGGGCAGGAGTCCAGTCAAGGCGAGACAGACGTTCATCGGTTTCATCTACCGACATTTCAACGAAATCAAAACCGCAGCTTTTCGCCAGCACCAGCCGTTCCGGCCAGGTGAGGTCTTTCGCCAGCGCTTTTTCATAGATACCTAACGGATGGTTACGCATACTGTGCTCCCCAGATGGCGTCGATTTGCGCATGGAATTCGGCGGCCACCTGCGCCGGGTTTTGTGCTCCCGCCAGCGCGCGTCCGGCGATAAAGGCTTTGACGTTGATGTCGCGAAACAGCGGCAGGTCGGCGGGCGTAATACCACCGGTAATCGACAGCTCCAGACCAATATCGGAAAGCGCCTTCATCCGCGCCAGATCCACTTCCCCCCACTGTTGACCGCTGGCCTGCGCATCGCGTCCACGGTGATAAATCGCCTGGCGAACGCCAACGCGATACCAGTCGCGGGCATCATCCAGGGTCCAGTTGCCGAACAGTTCCATCTGAATTTCACCGCCGCAGGACTGTGCGACGCTATGACCTTTTTCTACGGTAGCGAGGGGCGCGGCGCAGATGATGGTCATCCAGTTGGCGCCTGCGCCAAACGCTTGCTGGGCGAGGGTTTCACCTGCGTCGGCCACCTTCCAGTCGGCGACGATAATTTTATTTGGGCACTGAGCGCGCAGCGCTTTCACCGCGCCCAGACCTTCGGTTAAACAGAGAATCGTGCCGGCTTCAACGATATCGACACTTTCCTGTAACAGAGCGACATCGCGTTGGGCCGCTTGCAGATTCGTGTGGTCAAGCGCCAGTTGCAGTAATGGTCGACTCATTATTCGTGCTCCTTAATACGGGCGTGATAGCCCTGCAGTGCGGTAATTAAATTCTGGTATTGGCGGTATTTGCGCTGATAGTTCGCATGCGCCGCGGCGTCCGGCAACAGGGTGCGTACCGGATGCTGTAAGCTGCGCTGGGCATCGCTGAAATTGTGATAAACACCGGTGCCGACGCGGGCAGCGAGCGCTGCGCCAAAGCAGCCGGTCTCTTCAACCTGCGGCAGTTCGATACGTAAACCGCTGACGTCCGCCAGCATTTGCATCCAGACGTTGGAGTGCGCCGGGCCACCGGTAACGCGCAGGGTATGCGCCTGCGTAAAACGTTCGCGCATGCGGTTGAGATGGGTCATATGGCTGAAAACCACGCCTTCGTAGATGGCTTGCAATAAGTGGGCGCGAGTGTGTAAAGCCTGCATGCCATAAAAACCGCTGGTCATCTCCAGCCCGGCGTTACTGCCATACAAAAAAGGCAGGAACAAAAGATTGCTACTGGCTTTCGGCAAGCTGGCAACGGCCTGGTTGACCTCATCAAAAGAGAGTTCGCCCCATTGGGCGGTAAACCACTCCAGATTGCCGGAAGAGGTCGGGCTGGCTTCGTGAACGATGTACTGCCCGTCATTGACATAGCGGCCATAGACGTAAGGATGCGCTTCGTGGTCGCGCAGGCCGTGAGCGATCCCGCTGGTGACAGCCCAGGTCCCCATCACCGCGTTGAGGGTGTGTTCATCTTCGATCCCGGCGCAGAGTGCGGTGGAAACCACATCAAACAGACCGCCGACGACGGGTGTACCCGCCGCCAGACCGGTTATGGCAGCCGTTTGAGCGGTGATTTCCCCGCATATTTCTGCTGAACCGACAATGGGCGGTAGCGCATTGTCGACTTCACTGATGCCCAGCCACTGGGTCAGACGCGGGTCGTACTGACCTGTCGTCATGTTGTAGAGATTTGACTCGGAGATGTTGCTCTCTTCGCAGCCTTTCACGCCGGTTAAACACCAGCGCAGGTAGTCATGGCCCATCATGACGCAGCCGATTTGCGCGTAGCGTTGCGGTTCATTTTCTTTCACCCAGCGCAGGAGGGATGCGGGATGTCCGGTCCACAATGTCTGGCGGGTGATCGGGTAGAGCTGTGCGGGGATCCCATCCTGCTGCCAGCGCTGAACGATGTCCATCGCCCGTCGGTCGGAAGAGAGAATGGCATTACCCAGCGGCTTATCCTGTTTATCAAGAAGGAACAGTCCCTTGCCCTGAGCGGAGATACCGACGCCTTTGATTTGTTCACCGGATACGCCGGTGCGTTTCAACAGCCCGGCAATGGTGGCGATACACTGTTGCCACAGTTGGCGCATATCGCGTTCGGCGTAACCCGGTAATGGCGATACGGTCTGCAACGATTGACGGTTAATTCCATGCTCATGACCTTTGGCATCATACAAACCAGCTTTCAGATACGTACCGCCACAATCGATCCCCAGCCAAAAGGTCTCTCTATCACTCATCTTTGTTATCTCATTTTTGCCGGATGGCGCTGTGCGTATCCGGCCTTGGGTATTTATTGGTTTTGTAGGCCCGGTGAGCGCAGCGCCCCCGGGCATTGTTTCAGGCTGTGCGTTTATGTGGATTCAGTGTCTTTAGCGGAGCTGCGCCCGCATCGCATTTCGCCGGCAGCAGCAGCGCCATCAGCGCGGCCAGAGCCAGTGAGACGGCCAGGCAGTAAACGCCAGCATCTTTGCTGTACAGGGTGATAAGTACGCCGACCGCGTAAGGACCGCAGAAACCGCCAAGGTTCCCCAACGCATTGATGACCCCACGTGCGCCACCGGCCATTTCCGCGCTGAACAAACGCGCCGGAATAGTCCAGAACACCCCCGCGGCTGATTGCAGGAAGAATCCGCAGCCAACCAGCGCGGCATAAGCCAGCCAGACGTTATTTTTCAGCGCTACAGAGAGGAACATGCACAGGGCAAAGCCAATCAGCGGCAGGCAGACGAACAGCTTGCGTTTACCGGTCCGGTCAGAGAGGGAAGAGAACAGGAACATCCCGGCAATCGCGCCGACGTACGGCAGAATAGCGAGCATGCCAACTCGCCCCATGCTGCTGTGGGTCAACTCTTTGAGGATGGTCGGCAGCCACAGGGTGTAACCATAAATCCCGGTCTGATAGAAGAAGTTCAGGGCGATAAGCTGCCACATGGTTTTGTCGGACAACACCGCGCCCAGAGAGGCATTTTTGACCTCTGTTCCGGCAATCGCTTTTTGCTCGGCGGCCAGGGTTTCTACCAGGTAATTTTTCTCCGCCTCAGAGATCCAGCGCGCTTCCTGCGGACGGTCGTAAACGGTATAGGCCCACAGCACCAGAACGACGACGGAGAGTAAACCTTCAATGATGAACAGCCAGCGCCAGTCGAGTACGGTGATTATCCAGCCCGAGAGCGGGGCGGTAATGATCCCGGCAATAGGCACAAACATAATCACAATCGCATTGGCGCGACCGCGTTCGGCGTCGGGGAACCAGTTACTGATCATCGTCAGCACCACCGGCAGCATGCCGCCTTCGGCCACGCCGAGTAAGAAACGCAAAACCAGCAGTTGATACTGATTAGTGATCAATCCCGTCAGAACGGAAATAACCGCCCAGGCAACCAGCGACCAGCCGATAAATTTCTTGCCGCTGCCGTGTACGGCAATTTTTCCGCCGGGAACCTGTAAAAACAGATAACCGATGAAGAAAATTCCCCCGGCCAGACCGGCCATGGTGGCGGAAATACCTAATTCCTCATCCATACCGCCGGGCATCGCAAATGCGATATTAACGCGGTCCATATAAGAGATAATACAAGCGATCAGAATCGGGGGAATAATCCGCAGCCAGCGCTGACGGGGTATATCTTTGAGTGTAGGGCGAGAGGTCATGTTCATATTAATATTCTCGTAGAGTAGTATGTTATTTTTATAGTTTTGCTTTGTTTAATGCAGCGATGCCGTCGCGTAATATCGCTACGCGATGGGTCACATCTGCATTGGCATTTATTTCCAGCAATTTAATACCGGCAAATTGCAATAGTTCGGTTCCTGCACAGGTGAATAATTCGCGGGCATGATCGGCGGTCATCAGGCTCTGCGGGCAGAAAGGAGCAAACGGCGCGTGCAGGTCCTGCCACTCGCCGTATTCTCCTGTAATTGTCGTGCCGGAGAACATCAGCGCGCCCAGTTTCCCGGCCCGTTGGACCTGTTGCGTGTGGGCCAGCGGTAGGGCGAGGTCCTGCCCTTCAATCGCCGATCGCGCCCAGTTAATACACACGCTGATGTCGTAACCGGCGATCGCGTCCAGTACGTTTTCTAACGGCAAAAATCCTTTGCGTGGCGCGGGGCCAGTCATAGCATCGCAATGTTCCAGCACCAGATCGCAGGACCAGTCCCAACGGGTAATTTCCTGGAGCGAACGGGCAAACGCGTCGGTGGCCTGAGCGACATTTGGGTTGCTTGCCAGCGGAGCGGCATGCAGTTCAAGGGTGATTATTTTCCCGGCGCTGGCCGCATTAATACGGTTGATTTTCTGGTGCAGATGGCGGTAATACGCCACACAGGCCTGACGCTGCTCTTCGTCGCTGGAGGCCAGCCCAAAACCGCTATTGATGCCGCGACGGCGCATGGTCTCCATAATCGCTGTGACCACGATTTGCCACTCGCCTGGGGTATGGCGCAATAACCACTCGTCACCTAACGGATGCAGATGCTCAAGGCAGGGCTGCTCCAGTCCGCGAATATCCGGGGTATCGGAGAGTTGACGCCAGAATTCTTTCTCTTCCTCTTCACTCTTTTGGTGAAATGAGGGTGCACAAGGGTACGCACCGATAATATAACCGGTAGTATTAGCTTTCATTTTTGTGCTCCTTTTATAAAACTGAAATAGCAACCTTCACGACTATTTTGCGGATCGGCGTGGCGACAGTTTTATGACATGCGGGGCGATGAACATCCTGCGGGAAAAATATGGCGTAACTTCCCGGAATCATTTCAATAAAAGATTCATGTTCGCTGGCGTGATAAAAAATAATATCGCGCTGTGCTAATAACGATTCGCTGATTTGATTATTTCCGGTATCAATGGCGATACCGATTTTTTCTTCACCCCAGGCTAAAAACTGAATATCCAGATAGCGGCGATGTACTTCAGGGCGATTTTCGGCAGCGTCACGCGTGGTTAAATCGATAATCTGCGCGAAGATATTTTTACCCTCGATCTCCACCACGCCCGGCTCAAGTTTGCGGAAATCCGTGGTGCGCAGGAAGTCGAGCGCTCTTTCAATCGCCTCGGGCAAACGACACGGATTAGGCTGTGAGATATGTCCAAAGATCATGGGGTTGCTCCTTACAGCGTCTGAATTTTTGCCCAGACGCTGTCATCAACGGTGATGCCGTTACGGCGATTTTCTTCCAGTAGCTTTGTAAACTCGTGGCCTGGCAGACGAACAGGCGTGTTTTCATCAGCGCGTTCGGCGGTGGTGATGAAATCCATAATCCGCTGGAGTTTCGCATCGCGCGTGGCGCCATCGATCAGCTTATCCACTTCAATGGCGATGAAAATCTGCGAAACGCCATATTCGTCGCTGTTATCCTGAGTGACCTCCGCAACAGAAGAGCCGTCAGAAAGCAGGGTGGCGATCATATCCAGCACAATCGACAGACCTGAACCTTTCCAGTAACCCATTGGCAGAATGCGACGATTTTTTTCGATAACGCCAGGCTCTTTGGTGAGATTACCTTCATCGTCAAAGCCACCGTCTACCGGCAGTTCGCGACCGGCCAGGCGATTCACTTCCAGCATGCCGTAGGAGAACATCGACATCGACATATCAACCATGGTGATTGGCGTGGAGGGGATCGCGACAATCAGCGGGTTAGTGCCAATGCGGCACTCCTTTGAACCCCACGGCGGCATGACGGCAATTGAGTTGGTCCAGCAGATACCAATGTAACCTTTCTCCGCGGCCTGCCAGCCATAGCTGCCGCCGCGCATCCAGTGGTTGGCGTTACGTAGCGCCACCAGACCAATACCGTGATCGGAGGCCAATTCAATGGCTCGGTCCATCATCTTTTTCGCCGTCAGATTGCCGATCGAACGCCGGGCATCCCATTGCTCAATCGCCCCCAGGCTGGTGATGCGCTGTGGTTTGGCTTCAGGAATGATGTCGCCGTTATCCAGTTGCTGAATGAAGCGGGGAAAACGGTTGACGCCATGCGAATAGACGCCGGATTCGGTGGTGCGGGCGAACATTTCTGCACAGGCATCTGCGGTTTCAGCGGCGATACCGCGTGCCAGCAGTACCCGATTGAACGCATCTTTTAACTGTTCAAAGGTGACTTTCATTCCTGTTTCCTTGTTTAAATTTGATCGCTTTTTTATCTCTAAATTTCACTATGCGAAATCTGATTTCAAATATAGCGATCAAAATTTAACAGATCAACGGGGTGGCCTGTTTTTTAAAATCTGCAAAATCAAACAGTTGTGTTTTTTCGGTTCAGATCGTGAACTGAAACACACTTTGCGCTAACATCAGAGCGCGACGAAAAGGGGAGCGGAAAAAATGGGCACAAAAGAGAGTGAAATAACGCAAGACAAAGAGAGGCCAGCCGGAAGTCAGAGCCTGTTCCGTGGTTTGATGTTGATTGAGATCCTGAGCAACTATCCGAATGGGTGCCCGCTGGCCCACCTGTCTGAACTGGCGGGGCTGAACAAAAGTACCGTGCATCGACTCTTGCAAGGATTGCAATCCTGCGGCTATGTCACACCCGCACCCGCTGCGGGCAGCTATCGGCTGACCACTAAATTTATCGCCGTTGGGCAGAAGGCGCTGTCGTCACTGAATATCATCCATGTCGCCGCACCGCACCTTGAAGCGCTGAATATTGCCACCGGCGAAACCATCAACTTCTCCAGCCGTGAAGATGACCACGCTATTTTGATCTATAAGCTCGAGCCGACGACGGGCATGCTGCGTACCCGCGCCTATATCGGCCAGCATATGCCGCTGTACTGCTCCGCGATGGGCAAAATCTATATGGCGTTTGGACATGCGGATTACGTGGCGTCCTACTGGGAGAGCCATCAGGATCTGATTCAGCCGCTGACCCGCAATACCATCACTGGTTTACCGGCGATGTACGATGAACTGGCGCAAATCCGCGAAAGCAGTATGGCGATGGATCGGGAAGAGAACGAGCTGGGGGTTTCCTGTATTGCCGTGCCGGTGTTTGATATTCACGGTCGGGTGCCATATTCGGTGTCGATTTCACTTTCTACCTCGCGTCTGAAGCAGGTAGGGGAAAAGAATTTACTCAAGCCGCTACGCGAAACCGCTCAGGCAATTTCCAATGAGCTGGGCTTTACCGTTCGCGATTAGGCGCATGCCTGACATCGTTCAGTCACCTGACAAAATTTAACCGTTTCCCCTGTCCGATCAAGGCAGCAGGGAGTCTCTCTCTGGCAATCTGTGGTTTTCACTCTGACGGAGGGGGCAATGAACGAGTTTATTATGGCGGATGCGGCAAAATGTATTGGGTGTCGTACCTGCGAAGTTGCCTGCGTTGTCGCACATCAGGAAAATCAGGATTGCGCATCGGTCTCCTCTGAGGCGTTTATCCCGCGGATTCGGGTGATTAAAGACGACGCCTTTACGACGGCAGTTGCCTGTCATCAGTGCGAAGATGCTCCCTGCGCTAACGTGTGCCCAACCCACGCAATTCGTCGTGAACATGGACATATCTTCGTTGAACAGGCGCAGTGTATTGGCTGTAAAAGCTGCATGATCGCGTGTCCGTTTGGGGCGATGAACGTTGTCGCACGAACGTCACGGGCGCAGGCGATAAAATGTGATTTGTGCTGGCATCGCGAGACGGGACCTGCATGTGTAGAAGCCTGCCCGACCAGTGCCTTGCAGTGTATTGATGCTGTCAGTATGCAGCGACAGCGTCTGCGTTCGCTGCCGCTGTGAAGCGACCCGACCCGCGCTCGGGTCGGGATTTGCGTTAGCCTTCCAGCCAGGCGCGCTCGATCTCTTCCGCCAGAATCTTCACGCCAGCCTCGATTTTCTCCGGCTCCGGAACGTAATTCATGCGCATGCACTGATGGGTATGCGGCCAGGGTTTATCCAGCCCCGGGAAGAAGTAGTCACCGGGAACCATCAGTACGCCGCGCGCTTTCAGGCGCTGATACAGCAGCTCGGTGGTGATCGGCAAATCTTTAAACCATAACCACAGGAAAATCGCCCCTTCTGGTTTGTGAATGAGGCAGCGATCTTCAGGTAAATAGCGGCGAATGATCGCAATTGTCTGCTGAACGCGCTGGTAATAAAACGGTTTGATCACCGTCTCAGAAAGGCGCAGAAGATCATTACGTTTAATCATTTCGCACATCATCGCCGGTCCCATTCCGCCGGGCGCAAGGCTGATAATGCCGTTCATATTGGTGATGGCGGTGATGATTTTTTCATTGGCGATAATGATGCCGCAGCGGGAGCCTGGCAGACCCAGCTTAGAAAGGCTCATGCACAGCACAATGTTGGGGTTCCACAGCGGCCGGGCTTCGCTAAAAATGATGCCAGGGAACGGTACGCCATATGCATTATCGATCACCAACGGGATGCCGTGCTGGTTGGCCAGCCGATCCAGCTTCATCAGTTCTTCGTCGGTGATCACGTTGCCTGTCGGGTTAGTCGGGCGCGACACGCAGATCATCCCCGTTTCTACACCGATGTGCAGATGTTCAAAATCAACGTGATACTTGAACTGACCTTCTGGTAACAATTCGATGTTTGGGCGTGCAGAGACAAAGAGTTCTTCTTCCAGCCCGGAATCGGCATAGCCAATATATTCCGGCGCTAATGGGAACAACACTTTTTGCGTTGTTCCGTCGGCGCGGCGTCCGGCGAAGAGATTGAATAAGTAGAAAAATGCGCTCTGACTGCCATTTGTCAGTGCAATATTTTGTGGCTCGATATCCCAACCCTGCTTCTCACGTAGCAGTTTCGCCAACTCGGCCAGTAGCTCGGTTTTACCTTGTGGACCGTCATAATTGCAAAGCGCATCAGCGGCTTTGCCGTTTTCCAGCATATCTGCCAGCAGGGACTGAAAGTAATTTTTCATCTCTGGGATTTGCGCCGGATTACCGCCGCCGAGCATGATGGCGCCTGGTGTGCGTAAGCCATCGTTGAGGTCCTCCATCAGGCGTGTGATGCCTGAATGGCGGGTAAATTTGTCGCCAAAAAGTGAGAATGTCATAGCAGGTGGTCTGTCGAGCTGAGTAGTAAAGTGGCTAACCATAGCGCTACCTATGGCGGGGTGCAAATCAGGGGTATCAGGCTGGATTAATGTTTTGTGCTGCAGATTTTTATCTGACTAGTTTTTTATCGTGAATTGGGCTTCTCGCATCAGCGAGTACGAGAAGCCCGTCAGGATCAGGGCTGACCGGCCCACACCACCATGACTTTATCGTTGCCATGCTCACGGACGAATCCGTACCCCTGCTTCAATGTCAGTGTGGTTTGTTTACCGGCGCCAATGGCGGGGTGTCTGGCCCTGAACTGGCTGATACGTTGCCAGTGTTCGACGCTGGCGGCAGATTTCCCGGTCACGTCCTGCCAGTTCATCTCTGAGCGCGTACCCTGCAAGGGATCGGACCCCGTGGGGCCGAAAGGCCGGGCCGACTCGTCACCGTAAAACAGTTGTACGGCCCCAGGCGCCAGCAGCAATAGCTCGGCGGCTTTGTCTCCACCCTCGCGAAACAGCCGGGTATCATGGGAGGAGAGATAGCTCAGAACGTTGAAATCCTGCAGTTTTTCCGCCATCTGTTGCCAGGTGAGATCCATATTTGCCAGACAATCAACGGCTTTCGCCGCCTGCTCCTGATAGTCGAAATTGATCATCGCGTCGAAACCGTGACGATAATAGTCGCTTTGCATGACGCCGTGGCCCCAGGCTTCACCGGTCATCCAGAAGGGTTTATCATCCAGGGCTTTGTCCGGGTGGGCTTTCTTCCATTCGACCAGCGCCGCGCTGGCCTGTGTTTTGAGCTGCTGCCAGGCGGGAAGCTCGACGTGTTTGGCGGTATCGACCCGAAAGCCGTCAATTCCGTAATCGCGCACCCACTGACTGAGCCAGTGGGTCAGATAATCACGGGGCGTGTAGCCGGCGATCGCTTTAGCGTGAGTATCCGGTTTGTGCTGATAAAAATTAGGCAGGCCGGAAGGCGTGGTGGATTCGGTTTTCAGATCGGGCAGGAAAGCCAGCGACATGGTCAGGTCGTCAAAACCAGGGTTGTCGTAATCGCCAATATCGGTGCGGATCCAGTTTTTGCCCCACCATTTTTCCCAACCGGCTTTATCGCTGAAGTTGATGTAATCATTAAAGCTATGCCAGCTCTGCCCGGCAGTTGGCTTCCAGTCCGTCCAGCGTTCGCCGAGCGTGTTTTTCAGCTCATCGCCTGATAAGTACAGCGCCCCAAACTGATATTCCTGCATATCCGCCAGCGTGGCGTAGCCAGTATGGTTCATCACGACATCAAACAGGACACGGATGCCGCGCTGGTGAGCGCCGTCAACCAGCGCGCGCAGATCGTTTTCGTTGCCCATATTGGCGTCGAGCGTGGTCCAGTCCTGAGTGTAGTAGCCATGGTAGGCGTAGTGGGGGAAATCGCCTTTGGTGCCACCGCCGACCCAGCCGTGGATTTGCTCAAACGGCGCGCTGATCCATAACGCATTGACACCCAGTTGTTGCAGATAGTCGAGTTTGCTGGCAAGACCGCGTAAATCGCCGCCGTGGAAGGTGCCAATTTCCTGCATACCGTCGTTGCGCCGACCGTAGCTGTGGTCATTGCCCGGATCGCCATTCACAAAGCGGTCCGTCAGGACGAAATACACCGTCGCGTTATGCCAGTCGAAAGCGGCGGGGGCGTCGGTTTCCGCTCGTTCCAGCAGCAACAACCCGTTACTGGTTGCGGCGGGTTGCAGGGTAATCGACCCGTTTTTGACCATCGCCGTTTGGTTGCTGTAGTAGTCGCGCACCACGGCGCCTTCCGGGAAGGTCTGACTGACGTCCAGCGTTAATGGCGAACCATCCCATTTCGGACACTGGCGAATTTGGCTACTGACGGGGTCTGCGGCGCTTTTGACTGAGAGCATCAGCGTTGGCGTGCCGGAGCGGGTATCGACTTCAAGCGTGTAATCGCCGTCCTTGAATAAACGCCACTGCGGCGGCGCGCCTTCACAAGGTTTAAGCGACAGCATCTGGTTGAGTTTTATCGCGT
Organism: Citrobacter sp. CRE-46; assembly: GCF_059615875.1. Classification (NCBI taxonomy): domain Bacteria; kingdom Pseudomonadati; phylum Pseudomonadota; class Gammaproteobacteria; order Enterobacterales; family Enterobacteriaceae; genus Citrobacter; species Citrobacter sp. CRE-46. Next base: position 187,902 of record NZ_CM184341.1, read on the forward strand.
CAGCTGGCTGCCAGCACTGTTGGTCAAAATTCAGAATTAAAGGACGAGTACCCTTCGTCAACGCTGCATGGCTGACGAATTTACCCGTACCTTCCGCTTCGAAGGCGGGAAGTCCCTGAGAAGTCCATGTTGAGGCGATGGCAATGCCGGGCATTAGCGCCAGCGCAACGGCGGCAAGTTTCATAATGCTGTCCTTGATGCTGCGATTTTAGCCAGTTTGCCAGTGAAATCAGGCCGGAAACTCCTCCTTTGAGGTGATTCCGCCAGGAGGAGAAGTGAGGGTGAGCTAATGCGCGCAAAAAATGAACTGATTTTGCGATAACCCCCACATTTTCATCAAATTAATGGCAGCCCGAATCGTTAACGCGTGACATAGTTTCAGAATTGGACTATTCCTTTGGGTGCTCTTGACCGTTATTTTTGATATGATTTGAGATTCATCTCTCATTTTTTTGAAAAATATAAGGTGTTGGAATGTATAAATCCGACCAGGAGACCTAATGATATTGACTCCCATTCGACGATATGGGGCAATGATTCTTATGTTACTCACCGTTGCATTTTCGGGTGAGGCGCTGGCAAAGACACACACGGCGACAACGAGTCACAAGCCCCAGGTAATCAAGGCAAGTAATAAACAGGTTAGCAGTAAACAAGAGTATTCTCGCAATAGTGCAAAGAGTAGTTCACTTCCTGATTTGCGAAAATACCCTTCCGGAACACCAAGGAAAAAAGCGTTTCTCCGGACGGTTATGCCTTATATTACCAGTCAAAATGCTGCCATTACGGCGGATCGTAACTGGCTGATTTCAAAACAGTACCAGAATCGCTGGTCACCGACAGAGCGTACGCGGATGAAAGACATCGCTAAGCGCTATAAGGTGAGCTGGTCTGGCAACACGCGTAAAATTCCGTGGAACACGCTGCTTGAGCGTGTAGACATTATCCCGACCAGTATGGTGGCAACCATGGCTGCGGCTGAAAGCGGCTGGGGGACGTCGAAGCTGGCGCGGAGCAACAACAACCTGTTTGGCATGAAATGTGGCAAAGGGCGTTGTAATAATGCCCCTGGTAAGGTGAAAGGCTACTCACAGTTTGAATCAGTGAAAGAGTCAGTCAATGCCTATGTCATTAACCTGAATACGCACCCAGCTTACTCTTCTTTCCGGAAGTCACGTGCGCAACTGCGTAAAGCCGATCAGGAAGTCACCGCTACTGCGATGATCCATAAGCTGAAGGGTTATTCCACTAAGGGACAGAGCTACAACAACTATCTGTTCGCAATGTATCAGGATAACCAGCGCTTAATTGCCGCGCATATGTAACGTGTGCTAATCCGGTCTACAAGTCATCTCGTAGGCCGGATCAGACGAAGCCGCCATCCGGCAATTCCCTCTATAGCAACACTTCACTATTCACATCGCGATACTCTTTTGGCGTCGTGTCGTACTCTTTCTTGAAGACGGAATAGAAGTACTGCAGTGATGGATAGCCGCACATTTGTGAAATTTCGTTGATCGACAGCGTGGTGGAAATCAACAGGCTGCGCGCTTTTTCCAGCTTCTCGGCATGAATCACCGCATGGATAGTTTCTCCGACCTCTTCTTTAAAACGTTTCTCCAGATTCGACCGCGAAATCCCCACTGAATCCAGCACCTGTTCGACTTTAATGCCTTTGCAGGCATGGTTGCGGATAAAGTGCATCGCCTGAATCACCGCCGGATCGGTCAATGAACGGTAGTCAGTTGAACGGCGTTCAATGACGCGCACTGGCGGGACCAGTATGCGTTGCAGCGGTAGTTCTTCATTCGCCAGTAACCGGTGCAGAAGCTTAGCAGCCTGATACCCCATCTGCCTGGCCCCCTGAGCAACGGATGACAGCGCCACCCGCGACAGGTAACGGGTCAGTTCTTCGTTGTCGATTCCAATCACGCACAGTTTTTCCGGGACCGGAATATGCAGGTGTTCGCAAGCTTGCAGAATGTGCCGCGCTCGCGCGTCGGTGACGGCGATAATGCCGGTTTGCGGCGGCAGAGTTTGCAGCCAGTCCGCCAGACGATTTTGCGCGTGCTGCCAGTTTTCCGGCGCGGTTTCCAGTCCCTGATAGACAACACCACGGTACTTTTCTTTAGCGACCAGTTGGCAAAACGCATATTCACGTTCAGCCGCCCAGCGTTTGCCGCTTGAAGCGGGCAGTCCGTAGAACGCGAACCGGTTGATCCCTTTTTCTTTCAGATGCAGGAAAGCGCTTTCTACCAGCGCGTGGTTATCGGTGGCAATGTAATGCACCGGCGGATAATCCTGTTCCGCATGGTAGGAACCCCCGACGCCGATGATAGGAACATCCACATCGGCAAGTAATTGTGCAATGTCATCATCGTCATAATCGGCAATAACACCATCGCCTAACCAGTCTTTAATATTATCAATGCGGGCGCGGAAATCTTCCTCAATGAATATATCCCACTCTGATTGTGATGCCTGTAAATATTCACCCACCCCTTCTACCACCTGGCGGTCGTAGGCTTTATTGGCATTAAATAATAGAGTGATGCGGTGACGTTTATCAAACATAAGAATCTGTCCTGGAAGGTTAACGTGGCCTGTCGATACTAGCAAAACCGCAGGGACGACTGCTTGATGAAGCGTGACAAATTTTTATTTTCTTAATGCTACGCAAAATTCACATACTGAACGCGGGATGACAATTGCCATTTTTTATCTGCGCATTACGGTTTTTTGTTTAATGATTAACCTTCGATCGCGATCGCTTTTTTAATTCTCTTTTCAATGCGCTTTTTTGGGAGCCAGCGCACGTTTGGGTATTCTCTTAATGGCGGTGTGAAATAACGTAATTGAGCAATAAATCAGGAAATTCCAGTATAGCTATATCGCAGTTTACTTGCCGTATTACCTGATTATGGAGCTTATTATGCAGGCTTATTTCGACCAACTCGATCGTGTTCGTTTTGAAGGGACTAAAACTACTAACCCGCTCGCATTTCGCCATTACAACCCTGACGAAATCGTGTTGGGCAAACGCATGGAAGATCATCTGCGTTTTGCCGCCTGCTATTGGCATACATTCTGCTGGAACGGTGCGGACATGTTCGGCATGGGCGCTTTCGATCGTCCGTGGCAGCAGCCCGGAGAAGCACTGGAGCTGGCGAAACGCAAAGCGGATGTCGCATTTGAGTTCTTTCACAAGCTGAACGTCCCTTACTACTGCTTCCATGACGTGGATGTCTCACCGGAAGGCGCGTCGCTGAAAGAGTACAAAAACAACTTTGCGCAGATGGTTGATGTACTGGCGGCAAAACAGGAACAAAGTGGGGTCAAGCTGCTGTGGGGAACGGCAAACTGCTTCACCAATCCACGCTACGGCGCGGGCGCGGCCACGAACCCGGATCCAGAAGTGTTCAGCTGGGCTGCCACACAGGTAGTCACGGCGATGGATGCCACGCACAAGCTAGGCGGTGAAAACTACGTTCTGTGGGGCGGCCGTGAAGGCTATGAAACGCTGCTGAATACCGATCTGCGTCAGGAACGTGAGCAGATTGGCCGCTTTATGCAGCTGGTGGTAGAGCACAAACACAAAACGGGTTTCCAGGGCACTTTGCTTATCGAACCGAAGCCGCAGGAACCGACCAAACACCAATACGACTACGATGCGGCGACCGTTTATGGGTTCCTCAAGCAGTTCGGCCTGGAAAAAGAGATCAAACTGAATATCGAAGCCAACCACGCCACGCTGGCGGGTCACTCATTCCATCATGAAATCGCCACTGCTATCGCGCTGGGTCTGTTTGGTTCTGTCGATGCCAACCGCGGTGACGCACAGTTGGGATGGGATACTGACCAGTTCCCAAATAGCGTAGAAGAGAATGCGTTGGTGATGTACGAAATCCTCAAAGCGGGCGGCTTCACCACCGGCGGTCTGAACTTTGACGCCAAAGTTCGTCGTCAGAGCACCGATAAATACGATTTGTTCTATGGTCATATTGGCGCAATGGATACCATGGCGCTGTCGCTGAAAATTGCGGCCCGTATGATTGAGGACGGTGGTCTGGATCAGCGTGTGGCCAAGCGTTACGCTGGTTGGAATGGTGAGCTGGGCCAGCAAATTCTGAAAGGGCAGATGACGCTGACGGAAATTGCGCAGTACGCTGAACAACATAATCTGGCGCCAGTGCATCAGAGCGGCCATCAGGAACTGCTGGAAAATCTGGTAAACCATTATTTGTTCGACAAATAACAGGTTTCTGAGAACGTCCGTAAGCCCGGAAAGCCACGCGCTGCCGGGCCTTTCTTTAAGGAACGATACGCTATGTATATCGGGATAGATCTTGGCACCTCAGGCGTAAAGGCCATTCTGCTGAATGAGCAGGGCGATGTGATCGCTTCGCAAACGGAGAAACTCACGGTCTCGCGTCCGCATCCGTTATGGTCAGAGCAGGACCCTGAACAATGGTGGCTGGCAACGGATCGCGCCGTAAAAGCGCTGGGCCAGCAGCATTCGCTCAGTGAGGTGAAAGCGTTAGGGATTGCCGGCCAGATGCACGGCGCGACGTTACTGGACAAGCAACAGAAAGTATTACGTCCCGCAATCCTGTGGAACGATGGCCGCTGCGCTGAAGAGTGCGTAATGCTGGAGAACCTGGTTCCGCAGTCTCGTGCTATCACCGGCAACCTGATGATGCCTGGTTTTACCGCGCCAAAGTTGCTGTGGGTGCAACGTCACGAGCCGGAGATTTTCAGCCGGGTAGATAAAGTGTTGCTGCCGAAAGATTACCTGCGTCTGCGTATGACCGGCGATTTTGCCAGCGATATGTCTGATGCGGCAGGTACGATGTGGCTGGATGTCGCCAAACGTGACTGGAGTGATGTCATGCTGGCGGCCTGTAAGCTGTCTCGTGCGCATATGCCTGCGCTATACGAAGGTTGTGCGATTACCGGAACATTACTGCCAGAAGTCGCCCTGGACTGGGGAATGAATGAGGTTGCGGTCGTTGCCGGGGGCGGTGATAACGCGGCGGGAGCGGTCGGCGTAGGCATGATGAATGCCGGTCAGGCGATGCTTTCGTTGGGTACATCCGGCGTCTATTTTGCGGTAAGCGACGGCTTCCTCAGTAAGCCGGAAAGCGCGGTCCACAGTTTTTGTCATGCTTTGCCGGAGCGATGGCACCTGATGTCCGTGATGCTGAGTGCGGCATCCTGCCTGGATTGGGCGGCGAAATTAACCGGACTGGCGAGCGTACCGGCATTGATCGACGCAGCGCAACAAGCGAATGCAGACGCCGAACCAGTCTGGTTTTTACCTTATCTGTCCGGTGAACGTACGCCGCATAATAACCCGCAGGCGAAGGGCGTATTTTTCGGTCTGACGCATCAGCATGGTCCGGCAGAACTGGCGCGGGCGGTACTGGAAGGTGTGGGTTTTGCGCTGGCCGACGGCATGGATGTCGTGCATGCGTGCGGTATACAGCCAGCCAGCATTACGCTCATTGGCGGCGGGGCTCGCAGCGAATACTGGCGTCAGATGCTGTCTGATATCAGCGGGTTGCAACTGGATTATCGTACCGGCGGCGATGTCGGTCCTGCACTCGGTGCGGCGCGCCTGGCGCAAATTGCCATGAACCCGCAAAAGCCGTTATCAGACATACTGCCTCAGCTTACGCTGGAACAGGCGCATTATCCTGATGCTGAGCGCCATGCGCTCTACCAACAGCGTCGGGAAACCTTCCGTCGTATTTATCAGCAATTACAGCCGCTGATGTCCTGACGACCTTCCCCTCTGGATAACAGAGGGGATTGATTTAATATATATTTCAATCTAATAAATAATTGATACACATGGATTTATTCTGAAAATTCAGTGTGGTGGCATATTTCTGTGTTGTCTTTAGCGGGTTATTCATATTGTACCCATGATGGATAAGGAGATCCCAATGAAGACGACCAGGCTGTTGCCATGGATATTATTCTTCTCTGGCATACTGATTTACGTTGTTGGCTTATGGCATGCCTGCCCGTTATTGAGTGGCAAAGGCTATTTTTTGGGTGCGCTGATGACGGGAATGTTTGTGACGTATGCTTATCAGCGTGCTGTAAATCTTAATCAGAATGACGAATGCTTCACCTCCATATGCAAGATGGTGGCGTTGATAACGCTGGGACTACTGCTGGTAGGGATATGGAATATTCCGTTAGCGCCCATCGAAAAGGGGCTATACCCGGCAGCATTCTTCGTGTGTTTGGTCGGACAAGTTTTACTGCTGCGTCCAGGGCGGAATGAACAAAACGGTGAGTCTTAACTCACCAGCCTGCGTGTATCAATGCGCTGCAACAGTATGGATAACAGCAGGCTACCCGCCAGCGTGGCGCTAAAAATCCATAGCATATCCAGCGGCGGCCAGTTCTTGAGTTCTAAACCGTTGGTGCGCAGCGCGTGAATGATCAGCGCATGAAAGCCATAAATACCCAACGAGTGACGGGAAATAAGGCCCAATACCGGCAGAGTGTGCGTGCTGAGCGTGTTTTTGACCAGCGTCAGGAGCGAGACGGCGCAAATAAATACTGCCGGGCCGCAGTAGAGGTACCAGGTATCGGCAAAATTGCCTCGCCAGCGCAGTTCATGCAACGTGCCTCGAGAGATAACAAACACGGCGACGATGAACAACGCTGCACAGAGCCAGGTGAGCGAACGTTTCTGTGTATCCATCATGCCAATCGCCCTTCCCAGCATGCCGTACAGGATGTAATAGAACGTGTCGCCACTGATGTACAGGTTGATGGGAAGCCACTCAAAACCGCCAATTTTTTGCGAGACGGTGTTGGGATTGGCAATCACCCCAGTCACTACCATGAGCGCCAGCAGCATCTTGCCGCTGATATTTTTCACCTGTATCAGCGGGGAAAGCAGGTAGATGACGGCGATGGCGAAGAAAAACCACAGGTGATAGAACACCGGCTTTTGCAGCAGGTTTTTCAGCGACAGCTCAGCGTTGATCGAGGTAAACAACAGGATATAGGCCAGCGACACGCTGCTGTAAAAAAGAATGCACAGCGCGATGCGCGTGAAATGACGCGGTTTGGCGCTGCGTTCGCCAAAAAACAGATAACCCGAAATCATAAAGAACAACGGTACGCTGACGCGAGAGGCGGAATTGAGCACATTGGCCAGATCCCAATTCAACGGGCTGACGCTGTGCGCATTGGTGATGTACCAGGTTGTGGTGTGGATCATCACGACCATTAAACAAGCTATTCCGCGCAGGTTATCAATCCAGAAAATTTTGGGCTGCATCAGTTCCTCTGTCTCCATTAAAAAAAGTCTGACCGATTTTTTGCGAGCGTAACTCACTGGAATAATCTGAGTTTTTACGCTAAAGCTTGAGATGGTCTGATGAGATTCTCAAAATAAGATCCGTTTCCAGACACTAATAATAAGACTGACCAGCAAACCAGGCGGTAATAAAATGATGATGAAGTATTTCTTTCCCGCGCTCGCTATCTTTTTGTTGGCGGCGTGCGCCGACACACAGCCGCCTGCACCTGCGCAGAAGGCGCAAAAGGTGAATGCCGCACGTTCGCTCGATATGGCGGCATTGTGCAAAAGTGAAGCGGCAGAGCTTTATAACACCGGCGCGCAGAAAATTGATATCGCCGGCCTGGAACAATTCCAGGGCAGCTATGAAATGCGCGGTTCGACCTTCCGTAAAGAGAGTTTTGTCTGCTCTTTTGATGCAGACGGGCAGTTTTTGCACCTTTCCATGCGCTAAGTTCCCCCTTTTTCCCGTTTCGTACTGTATATCTTGCAGCCAGCGGGTATACTGACCGCTTCCTTTAAATCCACACGTATCCAGCACGAAATAATATGCAAAAGTTTGATACCAGGACCTTCCAGGGCTTGATCCTGACCTTACAGGATTACTGGGCTCGCCAGGGCTGCACCATCGTTCAACCATTGGACATGGAAGTCGGCGCGGGGACATCTCACCCAATGACCTGCCTGCGTGCGCTGGGGCCGGAACCGATGGCGACTGCGTATGTGCAGCCTTCTCGTCGTCCGACCGACGGCCGCTATGGCGAAAACCCGAACCGCTTACAGCACTACTATCAGTTCCAGGTAGTGATTAAGCCGTCTCCGGACAATATTCAGGAGCTGTACCTGGGTTCTCTGAAAGAGCTGGGTATGGACCCGACCATTCACGACATCCGTTTCGTGGAAGATAACTGGGAGAACCCGACGCTGGGTGCCTGGGGGCTGGGTTGGGAAGTGTGGCTGAACGGTATGGAAGTCACGCAGTTCACCTACTTCCAGCAGGTTGGTGGTCTGGAATGTAAACCTGTGACCGGGGAAATTACCTACGGTCTGGAACGTCTGGCCATGTACATTCAGGGCGTAGACAGCGTTTACGACCTGGTCTGGAGCGACGGCCCGCTGGGTAAAACCACTTACGGCGACGTGTTCCATCAGAACGAAGTGGAGCAATCCACCTATAACTTCGAATACGCCGACGTGGACTTCCTGTTCACCTGCTTCGAGCAGTACGAGAAAGAAGCGCAGCAGCTGCTGGCGCTGGAAAACCCACTGCCGCTGCCTGCGTATGAACGTATTCTGAAAGCCGCTCATAGCTTCAACCTGCTGGATGCGCGTAAAGCCATCTCCGTCACCGAGCGTCAGCGCTATATCCTGCGCATTCGCACCCTGACCAAAGCAGTGGCAGAAGCTTACTACGCTTCCCGTGAAGCCCTTGGCTTCCCGATGTGCAACAAAGAGAAATAAGAGGCGGCCATGTCTGAGAAAACTTTTCTGGTGGAAATCGGCACTGAAGAGCTGCCACCAAAAGCACTGCGCAGCCTGGCTGAGTCCTTTGCTGCGAACTTTACCGCGGAGCTGGATAACGCTGGCATCGCGCACGGCAACGTTGAGTGGTTCGCCGCACCGCGTCGTCTGGCGCTGAAAGTCGCGAACCTGGCTGAAGCGCAACCTGACCGTGAAGTTGAAAAACGCGGCCCGGCAATTGCTCAGGCGTTTGACGCCGAAGGCAAACCGAGTAAAGCGGCAGAAGGTTGGGCGCGTGGCTGCGGTATCACCGTTGACCAGGCCGAGCGTCTGACCACCGATAAAGGCGAGTGGTTGTTGTACCGCGCGCATGTGAAAGGCGAAAGCGCTGAAACGCTGCTGCCGAACATGATCGCCACCTCGCTGGCTAAGCTGCCGATCCCGAAACTGATGCGCTGGGGCGCGTCTGACGTCCATTTCGTGCGTCCGGTTCACACCGTGACTCTGCTGCTGGGTGACAAAGTGATTCCGGCAACGATTCTGGGCATTCAGTCCGATCGCGTGATTCGCGGCCATCGCTTTATGGGCGAAGCGGAATTCACCATCGATTCTGCCGATCAATACCCAGAAATCCTGCGTGAGCGCGGTAAAGTGATTGCGGATTACGCTGAGCGTAAAGCGAAAATCAAAGCCGATGCTGAAGAAGCGGCGCGCAAGATTGGCGGTAACGCCGATCTGAGCGAAAGCCTGCTGGAAGAAGTCACCTCGCTAGTGGAATGGCCAGTAGTGCTGACCGCGAAGTTCGAAGATAAATTCCTCGCGGTTCCGTCAGAAGCGCTGGTTCACACCATGAAAGGCGACCAGAAGTACTTCCCGGTTTACGCCAACGACGGCAAACTGCTGCCGAACTTTATCTTCGTTGCCAACATCGAATCGAAAGATCCGAGCCAGATTATTTCCGGTAACGAGAAAGTGGTTCGCCCGCGTCTGGCGGATGCCGAGTTCTTCTTCAATACCGACCGTAAAAAACGTCTGGAAGATCATCTGCCGCGTCTGCAAACCGTGCTGTTCCAACAGCAACTGGGTACGCTGCGCGACAAGACCGATCGTATCCAGGCGCTGGCGGGCTGGATTGCTGGCCAGATTGGCGCTGACGTTAACCACGCAACGCGTGCGGGCCTTCTGTCCAAGTGTGACCTGATGACCAACATGGTCTTTGAGTTCACCGACACCCAGGGCGTGATGGGCATGCACTATGCGCGTCATGATGGCGAAGCGGAAGATGTGGCCGTGGCGCTGAACGAGCAGTATCAGCCGCGCTTTGCCGGCGATGACCTGCCGTCTAATCCGGTAGCCTGTGCCGTGGCGATTGCCGACAAGATGGATACCCTGGCGGGTATCTTTGGTATCGGCCAGCATCCGAAAGGCGATAAGGACCCGTTTGCGCTGCGTCGTGCCGCGCTGGGCGTGCTGCGTATTATCGTTGAGAAGAACCTGAATCTCGATCTGCAAACGCTGACCGAAGAAGCGGTTCGTCTGTATGGTGACAAGCTGACCAACGCGAAAGTCGTGGATGACGTTATCGACTTTATGCTCGGTCGCTTCCGCGCCTGGTATCAGGATGAAGGTTACACCGTTGATACCATTCAGGCCGTGCTGGCGCGTCGTCCGACTCGTCCAGCTGATTTCGACGCACGCATGAAGGCGGTATCGCACTTCCGTACGCTGGAAGCCGCGTCCGCGCTGTCTGCGGCGAACAAGCGTGTATCGAACATCCTGGCGAAGTCTGAAGAAACGCTGAACGACCGCGTGAATGCGGCAACGCTGAAAGAGCCGGAAGAAATTGCGCTGGCGATGCAGGTTGTGGTGCTGCGCGACAAGCTGGAGCCAGTCTTTGCAGCCGGGCATTACCAGGAAGCGCTGGTTGAGCTATCGGCACTGCGTGAACCGGTCGATGCCTTCTTCGAGAAAGTCATGGTTAACGTAGAAGATAAAGAACTGCGTATTAACCGTCTGTCTATGCTCGAAAAACTGCGCGAGCTGTTCCTGCGCGTGGCGGATATTTCGCTGCTACAGTAACGGTCCTGAGCTGACTTAGAAAATGCCGGATGGCGTCTCCGCCTTATCCGGCATTTTTTTATGTGTTAGCGCAACTGCAACTTAGTCAGGCAGGTCTGGCTGTCTTCCATAGTCTTAATGGGATACTCGGCTGATTTACCGTTGTAGCTTACTGCGATGGTGCCTTCCATATTGCGCGGTAGCCATACCCCGACGAAGCCGTTTCGACCGCTCTTCATCGCTTTTTGTACTACGACCTCTCCCTTACTGTCCGTCACTTTGACATTGAATGTCTTCTCCGGCATTTCGCCCTGGCAGCCAGACAGACTATGGTTGAAGCAAGGGTGTGTTTGCCATTCATAGGGGGCAAATGACAGGTAGAATTTGTCACCGAGCGGCAGGGTATAAACCTGATCGCCAGAAGAGAGTTTCAGCGCGGTGCTGGTGACAGACGCTGAGTAAGGCAACGGGCGACTCTGCGGCGACTGGTCAATAGTCTCTACGATTTGCTCAACGGATTTACCGCTGAGTCCATGTTCCGCCAGAAAAGTGGCTTCCGGGGTCGCCGCGAATGCAGTGCCCGTTGTGAGCAAACCTAAAACCAGCAGCAGTGAGGATTTCGACATAGCTTCAATTCCTTGTGAACATTATGGAATACAGACTGGCTCACTATAAAGCTTGCCCTTAGGGAAAGGTCAAAGGTACGGCGGGTAAAGTAATGCAAAGACGCGTTTCGGTGGGATGTATTGCGAAATACAGGTAAAAAAAATCCCCGCCGTTTGGCAGGGATTCAGAATTTTGAGCTTTTTAAGCTTACAGGCTGGTTACGTTGCCAGCTGCCGGGCCTTTAGCGCCGCTTTCGATGGTGAAGGAAACTTTCTGACCTTCGTCCAGAGATTTGTAGCCATCGTTCTGGATAGCAGAGAAGTGTACGAACACGTCTTTAGAGCCATCGTCAGGAGTGATGAAGCCGAAACCTTTATCAGCGTTGAACCATTTTACGATACCAGTCATTTTACCGGACATAGTGTATTACCTTTTAAAAAATAAGTGTGCCTTTCGGCGATATGGCGTGCTCTACAGATTTTTTAACAGTAAAGGAAATGCTCACTACGAGGGGTATCAATGATAACTCTTGAAGGGACTTGCCTTACTAAACTGCTGTAATGGTCTGTACGTCAAACCGTTGAGAGCATTAACTCATTTTACGCCTGTGGATGCAACTACTATTTTCTTATTTGTGGATACCCTCCGTAAGGGAACGGCCCTTTTACCGGACCGTTCTTCAGCAAAATTAAAAAATAGTTCAATCCATCAACTGCTTACTTAATCTCGGATCGGCCTGGATCAGGCGCATCAACTTCAATTCGGTAGTGGAAGGCTTAACGCGTTTAGACTCCCATTCATGCACCATCGCGACCGTCACGCCCATCACTCGGGCAAAATCATCTGTTTTTAAACCTGTCCCTCGTCGTAGCTGTTCAAATTCGGTGAAAGGGTTGGTTTTTTGCGTCAGAGTAACTGTCTGCGATACATCTTTAAAAACAATCTGCTCCAGACTGCTCAGCAGTTCAAACATTGGATCTTTGTATTCCATTGAGAACTCCTATAAATCACACAGCGGGATCGTGAATTTCATCGAAGCTCCTTAAGAGTAGTCGGAAAAAATGAAGTCGGATCTAAGGTTTGCGTGATGGATTCGTTTCAGCAGAGTATGAGCGACCAGCCTTTACAGGCTAACAAACTGATTAAGGTCGCGATCTCCGAACGATCGCTCCCGATTGTAAAGATGACGAAAATATGGCCCTGGGCAATGAATGGCGCATTGTTTAGCAAAAAAAAGGGGGGCGGGAGCGGTTATTTTCCCTCACAAGATTACGCGGAAAGGGTATCTTGCGAGCCTGACCTGGACTATCCTTGTCAACGTCTGGCACGCGGGTGTCGTTGTGCGCATTTTTGGGTGAAAGGAGTATTAAAATGGCGACAGGTAAGTCCTGCTCTCGCTGGTTTGCGCCTGTTTTGGCGCTCTTAATGGTAGTTGGCCTGAGTGGGTGTTTTGATAAAGAAGGCGATCAGCGCAAGGCGTTTATCGATTTTCTGCAGAATACTGCAATGCGTAGCGGGGAGCGTTTACCAACGCTGACCGCCGATCAGAAAAAACAGTTTGGCCCGTTTGTGTCCGATTACGCGATTCTGTATGGCTATTCTCAACAGATTAATCAGGCGATGGACTCCGGTCTGCGCCCGGTCGTTGATAGTGTAAATGCGATTCGTGTTCCTCAGGATTATGTGACTCAGCGTGAACCGCTGCGTCAGGCAAATGGCGCACTGGGTGTGTTAGGGCAACAGTTGCAGAATGCGAAACTGCAGGCAGATGCTGCGCATGGCGCGCTGAAACAGGGCGAGGATCTCAAGCCGGTCTTTGATCAGGTCTACAATAAAGTCGTCACTGCGCCTTCAGAGGCGTTACAGCCGCTGATCCCTGCCGCGCAAATCTTCACGCAGCAACTGGTGCAGGTCGGTGATTTTGTGGCGCAACAGGATACGCAGGTGAGCTTTGTCGCCAACGGTATCCAGTTCCCAACCTCACAACAGGCAAGTCAGTACAACACGTTGATTGGTCCGTTGGCTGCTCAGCATCAGGCGTTTACTCAAGCCTGGACTGCTGCGGTGAATGCCACTCAGTAAAAGAGTGCTGTAATACATAGAAGGCCGGGTAAGCGTGAGCGCTACCCGGCCTTTTGTTTATTACGCGACCTGCGGGTTTACGCAGTTCTTCTCCACTCTTCCTTGCAGCGCATCGATTAAGTTATCCACCGCGCAGGCCGCCATGTTATAGCGCGTTTCGTGCGTGGCTGAACCAATGTGCGGCACAGCCACCACGTTGGGCAGTGACAGCAGAGGAGAGTCTGTCGCTACTGGCTCCTGCTCAAATACATCCAGACCTGCGGCATGAATGTCGCCGTTTTGCAGAGCGCTAATCAACGCTTTTTCATCGACCACCGGGCCACGTCCGGCATTAATGAAAATGGCGGAAGACTTCATTTTGGCAAACTGCTCGGTACTGAACAGATGATGTGTTTCGTTGGTTAATGGCAGGATCAGGCAGACAAAATCAGACTCCTGCAACAGCGTGTCGAGATCGCAGTAACGCGCGTTGAAGCGTTCTTCCGCTTCGTGATGATGACGGCGGGCGTTATAGAGAATCGGCATGCTAAAGCCAAAATGCGCACGTTGCGCCAGTGCGAGCCCAATACGACCCATGCCGACAATGCCCAGCGTTTTGTGATGGACATCCGTACCAAACCAGTCCGGTCCGATACTTTTGGTCCATTCGCCAGACTTAACCCGTTCAGCAACTTCCACCACACGGCGAGCGGTGCTTAACATCAGCGCCATCACCGTGTCGGCGACGGTTTCCGTTAGTACGGTTGGCGTATGCATCAACAGCACCTTACGCGCATTAAGGGCATCGACATCGAAGTTGTCATAGCCTACGGAAATTGTGGATGTCGCTCGCAGCCTGGGCATTTTCTCCAACAGCGCGGTATTGACGGCTTCACTGGAGCCCAGCAGGCCTTCGGCGTTGGCAAAGGCTTTGGCGTGCTGTGCGACCGTTTCCGGGCGCAGGTTCGGTACAGAAGTCACAGTAAAATGCTCTTCCAGGCGATGCAGTAAATCGTCAGGTAACGCTTTATAGAGAATAATGGACGGCTTCATGCGGATCTCCGTAAGTTAAAATTTAAGCGTGGCGTGCGCCAACAGGTAGCTGTTGATTATTAGCAGGCTTAACAATAAGAGTTAGCCATACTGAGGCAAAAAGCGCTACCCCCATAAAAATGTACGAGGCGGATGGGCTGCCGGTTGCGCCATTGAGGTAGCCGACAAACCAGGAACCAAAGAATGAGCCTAATGCGCCCATGCTGTTAATCAGCGCCATGGCGCCACCGGCCACGTTGCGCGGCAGCATTTCAGGAATGATGGCGAAGAAGGGACCATATGGGGCGTACATTGCCGCGCCCGCGATAACCAGCAGCGTGTAGGACACCCAGAAGTGATCTGCGCCAACGGCCCAGGAGCCGATAAAGGCGAAAGCGGCAATCAGTAACAGCGGCCAGACAAACAGCTTACGATTTTGCAGTTTATCAGAGGCCCAGGAGACGAGAATCATCGCTGCCGTCGCCGCCAGATACGGTACGGATGACAGCCAGCCAACTTCCACCATCCCCAGATTTGCGCCACCGTTGCGAATGATGGACGGCAGCCACAGCACAAAACCGTAGACGCCAATACTCCAGGCGAAATACTGCATACACAGCAGGATGACGTTACGTGAGCGGAAGGCCTCACCGTAGTTACGCACGGCTTTGATCCCTTGTTGCTCTTGTTCCAGTTGGGCCTGAAGCGCAGCTTTTTCGGATTCCGACAGCCAGCCGACCTGAGACGGTTTGTCTTTTACCAGTACCCACCAGCAGAACGCCCAGATGATGGCCGGGAAGCCCTCGATGATGAACATTTCCCGCCAGCCCAGCGCCTGAATGAGATAACCGGAAACGACGGACATCCATAAGACAGTCACCGGGTTACCGAGGATTAAGAAGGTGTTAGCGCGTGAACGCTCGGATTTCGTAAACCAGTTGCTGATGTAAATCAGCATTGCGGGCATCACGGCAGCTTCAACGACGCCAAGAATAAAGCGGATAGCGGCCAGCATCGGAATATTGCTGACCATCCCGGTTAACGAGGCGCAAGCCCCCCACAGGATCAGGCAGACAAAAATCAGTTTTCGTACGCTGCGACGCTCGGCGTAAATTGCGCCCGGGATCTGGAAGAAGAAATAGCCAAGGAAAAACAGAGCGCCCAGCAGGGAAGAGATCCCTTTGGTAATGCCGAGATCCTCGTTAATGCCTGCGGCGGAGGCGAAGCTGAAGTTCGCGCGGTCAAGGTACGCCAGGCTATACGTGATAAACACGATTGGCATGATGTACCACCAGCGTTTTGCTGCATTGGTTGAGCTATTCATAGACTGCCCTCTGATTATGCTGATACACCGCCTCTGTATGTAGGGTACAGAGTTGGCCGGGGGTTTATTCCCCTAATTGTTCACGTGTGGGTAATCCTTCGCTGTCGCCCTGAACCTGAATGGCCAGTGCGCCAATTTTATTGCCGCGGGTCACCGCCTGATGCAGCGAGCGGCCTTCCAGCAGAGCGCTGATCACGCCCACGGCAAAGCCATCGCCAGCGCCGACCGTATCAACCACGTTGTCGACTTTTACCGGTGCGACGCAGCCGTGCTCGCCGCTGGCGGTTTTGTACCAGGCGCCATCTGCCCCGGTTTTGATAATGACTGCCTTCACCCCATGGCGCAGATAAAAGTCGGCGATGGCTTCAGGCGTTTGTTGTCCGGTGAGAATCATTCCCTCTTTTAGACCAGGCAAAACCCAGTCAGCCTGGAATGCCAGCCGGTTCAGTTTTTCCACCATCTCGGCTTCGCTTTTCCACAGCACCGGACGTAAATTCGGGTCAAAGGAGATGGTTTTCCCTAGGGCTTTCAGCGTGCGGGCGGTATGCGCCAGAAGTTCATAGGAGCTGGCGGAAAGCGCGGCTGCCACGCCGCTCAGGTGCAAGTGACGTGCGCTGGCAAAATAGTTCTCGTGGTAATCCTCAATACTGAGATGGCTGGCTGCGGACCCTTTGCGGAAGTACTCCACAATGGGATCGGTTCCATTTTCGACCTTAGATTTAAGCTGAAAGCCGGTAGCGAAGCGCTCATCCTGGGTGACTCCCTGCGCATCAATCCCTTCTTTTTCCAGCGACTTAATAATAAAATGGCCAAAACTGTCGTTACCTACGCGGCTTACCCAGCCGACATTCAGACCCAAACGAGCAAGACCGGTCGCCACGTTGAGTTCAGCGCCTGCCACGCGCTTGATAAATTGCTCTACATCCGCCAGGTCGCCGGTTTGCGTGGCGACAAACATCGCCATCGCTTCACCAATGGTGACCACATCCAGTGAATTCTTCATGCGTTACTCCTCGCGTAACAGCTCGACGTAATGGCGGGTAACCGCCGTCAAATCCTGCCCTTCCAGGGGAAACTCGATGCCGCGCGGAACATCGTCAGGCAGCGTTTTTAACAGCGCCAGCCAGCGCGGTTCGGCGGCATCAGGCGGCACTGCGCGGTAGCTGTCGTGATGCGTAACTGCGGCTTTGACATGGATGTATCCCACGGTTGGCGCCAGGTTTTTCGCCGCCTCTTCCGGGGAGTCGCCAACCCACAGCCAGTTGCCCATATCAAAGGTCAGCGATATCGGCAGGTTTTGCGTCTGGCAGGCTTCGTTAAAGCGCTGCATTGGCTGCAGGCGTCCGCAGGCGGTCTGATCGTTTTCGACAACCAGCTCCATCCCGCTGTCAGCCAGCCATGTACGTAAAACGTCGAACTGGCCGGTATGGGAAAAATGACCAAGGGAGACTTTTAACCACAGCGCTTGCAGGGCCTGCGCTTCCGCGAGTAACGCCGGAAGACGGGGATTGAGGTTACCGTCCTCAAGGAACAGCGGCTCAGGCGCTGAATAACAGGCCAGCAGGCCGAAGATTTCGATCGCTGAGGCCATCGTTGACAGTGTGGTGAGTTCGGTGTCAGTTAACATCTCGCGGCGAATTTCGACGCCGTCAGCACCGGCTTCAGCAATGATGGGCAGCATGGCGGTTTGGCCACCCGCAGCGCGGACCTGCTCATAGCCGTAGGCGGCGGTGACCACCATAATTTTTCTTTTCATGGAAACTCCATAACCAGCATTCTTGCTATAACGCTAGATGGAACCGGTTCCAAAGAAAAGCCCATGATGCTGAATTTATGATCACCATCACGAAGGAAATTTAACGGGCGGTAGATCCGCGCACGATCAGTTCACCAGAGAAAACCTGCTCCTGAATGGCATCAGAACCGCCATCGATCCGGCGTACAACCTGTTCCACGGCGGTGTAGCCAATCTGCCAGGTGGGTTGTTTCAGCGTGGTAATGCCGACACCCGCCAGCTCGGCCCATTCCAGCTCGTCAAACCCGAGCAGGCCGATATCGCTGCCCCAGTTGAGGCCAATGCGCTTCAGGGCGCGGGCAACCTGTAGCGTGAGGGCGCCGTTGGCGGAGATAACGGCTTTGCGCATGCCTCGATGCTGCTGGTGGAACTGGCGCAGCGTGTCATCCAGTTGCGCATTGTCCGTTAGCGGAACTTCGGCATTTTGCGCGATAACGCCGGGGTAGCGTGCGAGCGTGGCGCGAAAGGCGCTCAGACGTTCGCGGCGGGTATTCACCATGCCGAGTGGTTCGCTGAGAAACAGAATGGCTTCAAAGCCTTGTTCAAGCAGGTGTTCCGTAGCAACCGTTGCGGCCTGGGTGTTATCCAGCCCGACCATATCGCAGGCGAAATCAGGAATTTTACGATCAATTAGTACCATCGGTAGCGCAGACTGTTGCAGGCGGTTCAGCCCCTCTTCACGCATCCCAACGGCGTTGACCACAATCCCTTCGACCTGGTAACTGCGCAACAGGTCAAGATAGTGCAACTCCTGATCCACTTCGTTGTTGGTGTTACACACCAGGGGGGTAAAGCCTTTATCGCGACAGGCGGCTTCAATTCCGCTTAATACGTTGACAGAGTAGGGATTGGTAATATCTGCGATGATCAGGCCAATCAGGCGGGTGCGACCGTGTTTCAGGCCGCGTGCCATCAGGCTGGGTCGATAGTCGAGATCGGCAATGGCTTGTTCAATGCGGGCCAGCAGCGCGTCGGATAGCAGGTGCTTTTCACCGTTGAGGTAACGTGAAATGCTGGTCTTGCCGGTTTTTGCGGCTTTCGCCACATCGCTGATGGTTGCCCGTGTTGATTTGCTCATCGCTGATTTCCCTGAATTTGGTGACAACACCTTAACGCGAAAATCAACGATGGCAAGTGCTTCATGCCGGATCGGGCGCAGCCTGTCTCCGGCTCAAAACGTTACTGGATCGGGCTTAAGGTGATCTCTACGCGGCGGTTCTGCGCCTTACCTTCCGCCGTGCTGTTGCTGGCGATTGGGTTTGCCGGACCCATACCCTGAGTGCGGATACGGTTAGCCGCGACCCCTTGAGTGATCAAGGCGCTGGCGACGGAGTCCGCACGCTGCTGCGACAGACGCATATTCAGATCCTGGCTGCCGGTGCTGTCGGTGAAGCCCAGCACGTTAACCGCGGTTTTATTGTACTCTTTCAGGACCATGGCCACGCCGGTCAGGGTGTTAGCCCCGGCAGGTTTCAGGTTAGCGCTACTGCTGTCGAAGGTGACGTTGTTTGGCATGTTCAGAATGATGTTATCGCCACTACGCGTCACGCTGACGCCGGTTCCCTGCATTTTTTCGCGCAGTTTTGCTTCCTGCACATCCATGTAATAGCCGATACCACCGCCAACGGCCGCGCCAGCCGCTGCGCCAATCAGTGCGCCCTTGCCGCGATCTTTCTTCGAAGAAGAGAGTGCGCCAATACCTGCGCCGACCAGAGAGCCAATGCCTGCGCCAATGCCGGATTTACCCGCTTCGCGTTCGCCGGTGTAAGGGTTTGTTGTGCAGCCAGAAACCGCCAGGGCGCCGCTCACGATGGCAGCAATAACAAAAACACGTTTCTTCATCTCAATTCCTTAATGACTTATTCTTCTTTGCCACAGCGACGGTGGCGGTTGATTATGACGTGTGAACATGAAGAAAATTCCAGGGAAGACTCTGAAATTTGTAAGTAACATTGAACGGCAGAATAAATAAGCCGCCACATCGTATTCAGGAGCGCCATCTTGACTAATTCACCCGCACACTACTCGGTGTTAACCGCCGCCCACTGGGGACCTATTCGCGTCGAAACCGATGGCGAGACCGTTTTCTCCTCCCGTGGCGCATTGCCCACCACTCATCCCAACTCTTTGCAAACTGTGGTGCGTGACCAGGTACACAGTAAAACGCGGGTACGTTTTCCGATGGTACGTAAAGGCTTCCTCGCCTCGCCGGAAAGCCCACAAGGCGTGCGCGGGCAGGATGAGTTTGTTCGCGTCAGTTGGGATGACGCGCTGACGCTTATCCATACGCAGCATAAACGCATCCGTGACAGCTATGGCCCGGCCTCGATTTTCGCTGGTTCCTACGGCTGGCGCTCCAACGGTGTGTTACATAAAGCCGCGACCCTGTTACAGCGCTACATGGCGTTGGCGGGGGGGTATACCGGGCATCTGGGGGATTACTCCACGGGCGCCGCGCAGGCCATCATGCCGTACGTGGTGGGCGGTAACGAAGTTTACCAGCAACAGACCAGCTGGCCTGTCGTGCTGGAACACAGCGATGTGGTGGTGTTATGGAGCGCCAATCCGCTGAATACCCTGAAGATTGCCTGGAATGCTTCCGACGAACAGGGTCTCGCTTACTTCGAGGCATTGCGTGATAGCGGCAAGCGTTTGATCTGTATCGATCCGATGCGATCGGAAAGCGTGGACTTCTTTGGCGATAAGATGGAATGGATCGCCCCGCATATGGGAACCGACGTGGCGCTGATGCTGGGCATCGCGCATACGCTGGTGGAAAACGGCTGGCACGACGCGGACTTTCTCGCCCGCTGTACCACCGGTTATGACCGCTTTGCCGACTATCTGCTGGGTAAAACTGACAATGTCGCAAAAACGGCAGAGTGGGCTGCTGAAATTTGTGGGATAACAGCGGAAAAAATACGCGAACTGGCGGCGATATTTCACCAAAACACCACCATGCTGATGGCGGGGTGGGGGATGCAGCGCCAACAGTATGGCGAGCAGAAACACTGGATGATTGTCACCCTGGCCGCCATGCTCGGGCAAATCGGCACGCCTGGCGGTGGCTTTGGGCTGTCGTACCATTTTGCCAACGGCGGTAACCCAACGCGTCGTGCCGCTGTATTGGCTTCAATGCAGGGCAGCGTTAAAGGCGGCACCGACGCGGTGGATAAAATCCCGGTGGCGCGAATTGTCGAAGCGCTGGAGAACCCCGGGGGTTTTTACCAGCACAATGGAATGGACCGGCATTTCCCGGACATCCGCATGTTGTGGTGGGCCGGCGGGGCCAACTTTACTCATCACCAGGACACCAACCGTCTGATTCGCGCCTGGCAAAAACCGGAGCTGGTGGTTATCTCGGAGTGTTTCTGGACTGCCGCAGCAAAGCATGCCGATATCGTATTACCGGCGACCACCTCGTTTGAGCGCAACGACCTCACCATGACGGGTGATTACAGCAACCAGCACCTGGTGCCGATGAAGCAGGTTGTGCCGCCGCAGTATGAGGCGCGCAATGATTTTGATGTTTTTGCCGAACTGAGCGAGCGCTGGGAAAAGGGCGGGTATGAACGCTTCACCGAAGGTAAAAGCGAGCTGGCGTGGCTGGAGACCTTTTACAATATTGCCGGGCAGCGCGGGGCCAGCCAGCAGGTTACACTGCCGCCCTTTACCGAGTTTTGGCAGCGCAACGCCCTGATAGAAATGCCGGAAAACCCCGCCAACGCGCAATTTATTCGGTTTGCGGATTTTCGCCGCGACCCACAGGCGCATCCGCTGAAAACGGATAGCGGAAAAATTGAAATCTACTCCGCAAGGATTGCGGGTTACGACTATGCGGATTGTACGGGGCACCCGATGTGGCTGGCGCCTGATGAGTGGTTCGGTAACGCCGAGCCGGGTCAGTTACAGCTGCTTTCCGCCCATCCGGCGCACCGTTTGCACAGCCAGTTGAATTACAGTGCGTTGCGTGAGCAGTATGCGGTGGCGGATCGTGAGCCCGTTACGATCCATCCGCAGGACGCGAACGCTCGTGGTATTAAGCATGGCGACACGGTGAGGGTGTGGAACCCGCGTGGGCAAATTCTGGCGGGTGCAGTCGTGACGACAGGGATCAAACCTGGCGTCATCTGCATTCATGAAGGCGCCTGGCCTGATTTGGATCTTACTGCCGGTGGTATTTGTAAAAATGGCGCCGTCAATGTGCTGACCAAAGATCTCCCCAGCTCGAAGCTGGGGAATGGCTGCGCGGGCAACACTGCGCTGGCGTGGCTCGAAAAATACAATGGACCCGCCCTGACGCTTACGGCGTTTGATCCGCCTGCCAGCCCATAATCCACGTGGGGTGGTGAGTCTCTTCCTGCCATGCGCCGTCTTCAATGCGAAAACCCAGCGCATGGTAGAAGTTTACCGCTGACTGATTCTTCTGGTAGACCTCCAGGCTGAGCAGGGAAAAGCGCTGCTGGACATGCCGCACCAGCGCTGTGCCAATTCCGCTTCTGATGGCCGCTGGCGCGACAAACAACGCGCCAAGAAAGCGTTCGTCAATCACGCTGACAAAGCCTTTGAGTACACCTTCTTCTTCCCACACCCAGGTTTGCGCGGCGGGCAAGTATACATCACGCACGACGGGTTCACTTTCGCGCCAGTAGCGTTCGTCGATAAACGGATGGGCATGGATCGTGCTTTCCATCCACAGCGCCAGAATTGACGGCAGATCGTCAGCTTTAGATTCACGAATCATGTTGTGCCCCTGGGTAACAGATGCAACTGGTGATATGGTCGTTGACCAGACCACAGGCCTGCATAAAGGAGTAACAGATGGTGGTGCCGACAAACTTAAACCCGCGTTTTTTTAATGCCTTAGACAGAGCATCTGACGCAGGCGTTGAGGTGGGGATATCGCTCAGGTTGGCGGCGCAGGTCACTTGCGGTTGGTTATCAACAAATGACCAGACGAACTCGCTAAACGGTTCACCGTTTTGCGCCATGGTCAGAAAGGCGCGAGCGTTACCGATAATGGCCTGAATTTTTCCGCGATGGCGAATAATGCCGGCATCCTGTACCAGCCTTTCCACATCCTCTTCGGTCATGGCTGCCACTTTTTCCGGATCAAAATGGTGGAAGGCGTGGCGATAATTTTCCCGTTTCTTCAGTACGGTAATCCATGATAATCCCGCCTGCTGGCCTTCCAGGCAGATCATTTCAAACAGCTTCTTGCCATCGGTTTCGGGGACGCCCCATTCCTTGTCGTGATAGGCAATGTAAAGTGGGTCCTGGCTGACCCATCCGCAACGCTGCATATTCTTCCTCGCTGTTTTTACTGGCGTAAAAATTTCATTCGGCCCGCCTTGACGCGCCAGCTAAAAAGACAATATTTAATACAGGGCCTGATGGGCCCGATTTCCTACACACAATGACAATAATATCGCCGAATTCGGCTCTTTTCTGGAGTCGCGTTGATGATTATAAGAAACAGTAGTGGTCGCCAAAGGTTAACTCTGGCGAGCGTCGTAGTTTGTGCGCTGTCCATCAATACAGCATATGGCTGGCAACAAGAATATATCGTTGATGCGATGTCAGGGCATACGGCTGAACGTTATACATGGGACAGCGATCACCAACCACGTTATAACGACATTCTGGAGGAACGTATTCGTTCTACGCAGAACGTGGCGGGTCCGGTGGTGAATCTGGCCGATCAGACGCTGATGGATACGACCAGCGGCATGAGTATGGGCTGGAACTTCCCTCTTTCCAGACAGGTAACGACCGGACCGGTCGCCGCCTTACATTATGACGGCTCAACCACGTCTACCTACAACGAGTTTGGTGATAGCGCGACCTCGATAACACCGACCGATCCGTTGTGGCATGCCAGCGTCAGCACGTTAGGCTGGCGAGTCAATTCGCAGTTCGGTGATGTGCGTCCATGGGCGCAAATCAGCTATAACCAACAGTTTGGCGAGAATATCTGGAAGGCGCAGTCGGGCCTCAGCCGCATGACGACAGCAGGACAGGACGGTAACTGGCTGGATGTTACCGTCGGTGCGGATATGCTGTTGAACCCGCATATGGCGGCTTACGCCGCACTTTCTCAGGCAGAAAACAGTACCAACAATAGCGACTATATGTACACCATGGGGGTTAGCGCTAAATTTTAACGAAAGAAATCATTGGTTATACATCTTAGTTACATATCAGGATCAATAATCACACGCCTTCCAGCGATAGTGGGTACTAACTCTTGCGATAAAATTCAGTATCCCGACTTTTTGTCTCGTCATTCATTCCGCAATCCAGGCATTTCATTCCGTCCTGGCGGCATTTCATGCCGTTTTTTCCTGGTATAAATGGCGCTTCGGTATGGTTGTTGGCAGAGAATTTCCCATTTTGCTTATGCAGGAAGACTGCCATGAAAACTTCTGATTATCAGCGTACCCGTTGGCTGACACTGATCGGCACCATCATTACCCAATTTGCCTTAGGTTCTGTTTATACCTGGAGCCTGTTTAATGGCGCGCTCTCTTCTAAACTGGACGCGCCGGTGAGTCAGGTTGCATTTTCCTTTGGTTTGCTGAGCCTGGGGTTGGCGATTTCTTCTTCCGTCGCCGGAAAACTGCAAGAACGTTTTGGCGTGAAACGCGTCACCATGGCCTCCGGTATCTTACTGGGCGTCGGCTTCTTCTTAACCGCCCACTCTGACAGCCTGATTATGCTGTGGTTGAGCGCCGGCGTACTGGTCGGCCTGGCGGATGGCGCAGGATACCTGTTAACCCTTTCCAACTGCGTAAAATGGTTCCCTGAGCGTAAGGGGCTGATTTCCGCCTTTGCCATCGGCTCTTATGGCCTGGGTAGCCTCGGTTTTAAATTTATCGACAGCCAACTGCTCAGCACCGTGGGTCTGGAAAAAACCTTTATGATCTGGGGCGCAATTGTGCTGGTGATGATCGTCTTTGGCTCCATGCTGATGAAAGATGCGCCGAATCAGGAAGTGAAGGCGAAAAATGGCGTGGTCGAGAACGACTACACTCTGGCGCAGTCCATGCGTAAACCACAGTACTGGATGCTGGCCGTGATGTTCCTGACTGCATGTATGAGCGGGCTGTATGTAATTGGCGTGGCGAAAGATATTGCACAGAGCCTGGCGCATATGGACGTAGCCACGGCGGCAAATGCAGTGACCGTCATCTCCATCGCTAACCTGTCAGGCCGTCTGGTACTGGGTATTCTGTCCGACAAAATCTCTCGTATTCGTGTTATCACCATTGGTCAGGTTGTTTCGCTGGTCGGTATGGCGGCACTGCTGTTCGCCCCGCTCAATGACGTTACGTTCTTTGCGGCGATTGCCTGCGTGGCATTTAACTTTGGCGGCACCATCACCGTGTTCCCGTCACTGGTGAGTGAGTTCTTTGGTCTCAATAACCTGGCTAAAAACTACGGGGTTATTTACCTGGGCTTCGGTATCGGCAGTATTTGTGGTTCCATTATCGCCTCGCTGTTTGGCGGATTCTATGTGACCTTCTGCGTTATCTTTGCGCTGTTAATCATCTCGCTGGCACTTTCCACCACTATTCGCCAGCCGCAACGTAGCGTATATACCGAGGCGCACGCCTAAATCTATTAGTAGCCTGATTAATACCTGGCGCATATATTTACAAAAATATATGCGTCATTTGCATTCTCTATAAGCACTTTTCTTCCCTCCTGTGGTCTACTTACCCGCGCCCGTAGATTTCACCTCTGCTGTTGTCGCATTTTTCCCCTGTTTGGTCTGTTTGGCCGCTGCACAGGGAGTTTTTATCCCGATCCCCAGGGTTTGTTT
The DNA here is from genome assembly GCF_059615875.1 of Citrobacter sp. CRE-46. NCBI lineage: Bacteria > Pseudomonadati > Pseudomonadota > Gammaproteobacteria > Enterobacterales > Enterobacteriaceae > Citrobacter > Citrobacter sp. CRE-46. The sequence continues at coordinate 213,391 of NZ_CM184341.1, forward strand.
GCATGAGATACATTAAGTCGATGACGCAGCAGAAACTCAGTTTCTTGCTGGCAATCTATATCGGTTTGTTTATGAACTGTGCTGTATTTTTCCGTCGCTTTAGCGGATATGCGCACGAATTCACCGTCTGGAAAGGACTCTCTGCGGTTGTTGAATTAGCTGGCACTGTGCTGGTGACCTTCTTTTTATTACGTCTTCTCTCTTTATTCGGCCGCCGGGCCTGGCGTGTGCTGGCAACCTTTGTGGTGCTGTGTTCTGCCGGCGCCAGCTATTATATGACCTTCCTGAACGTGGTAATTGGCTACGGTATTATTGCCTCCGTCATGACCACGGATATTGATTTATCTAAAGAAGTTGTCGGCTGGCATTTTATCGTGTGGCTGGTTTCAGTCAGTATTGTGCCGTTGGTTCTTATTTGGAGTAACCGCTGCCGTTATACGCTGATGAGACAGATTCGTACGCCGGGCATGAGATGGCGTAGCGTGGCGGTGGTGTTACTGGCAGGCCTGATGGTGTGGGTGCCGATTCGCCTGTTGAGCATGCAACAGAGAAGCGTTGAACGGGAAACCGGCATCGATCTACCCAGCTATGGCGGGGTTGTGGCGAACTCTTATTTGCCGTCAAACTGGCTCTCAGCGTTGGGCCTGTACGCCTGGGCGCAGGTGGATGAGTCTTCAGATAACAAATCGCTGATGAACCCGGCCAAAAAGTTTACCTATGTCGCGCCGAAGAACCTCGACGACACCTATGTGGTCTTTATTATCGGGGAAACGACCCGCTGGGATCATATGGGAATTTTTGGCTATGAGCGAAATACCACGCCAAGGCTCGCCCAGGAGAAAAATCTGGCCGCATTCCGCGGATATTCCTGCGATACGGCAACCAAACTTTCTCTGCGCTGCATGTTTGTCCGTGAGGGTGGGGCGGAAGAAAATCCGCAGCGTACGCTGAAAGAACAAAACGTTTTCGCCGTGCTTACTCAGCTAGGGTTCAAGACAGATCTCTACGCCATGCAAAGCGAGATGTGGTTTTACAGTAATACCATGGCGGAGAATATCTCCTACCGTGAGCAGATCGGCGCTGAGCCGCGTAACCGTGGCAAAAACGTTGATGACATGCTGTTGATTCCCGAGATGCAGCAGTCTCTGCAGCAGAACGATGACGGTAGTAATCACCTGATTATTCTGCATACCAAAGGATCGCATTTTAACTATACGCAGCGCTACACCCGTGAATATGCACAGTGGAAGCCGGAATGCGTCAATGTTGATAGCGGCTGCTCAAAAGCGGAGATGATCAACTCATTCGATAACTCGGTAACTTATGTTGATCACTTTATCACTCAAGTATTTGATCAACTGCGCGATAAGAAAGCGATAGTGTTCTACGCTGCCGATCACGGTGAGTCAATTAACGAGCGTGAGCACCTGCACGGGACGCCGCGTAAAATGGCGCCGCCTGAGCAGTTCCGCGTTCCTATGCTGGTGTGGATGTCTGACAAGTATCTGGAAGACCCCGATCATGCGAAGGCGTTCGCCCATCTGAAGCAAGAAGCGGATATGAAGGTGCCGCGTCGTCACGTGGAGCTGTACGACACTATTTTAGGTTGCCTTGGTTATACCTCGCCAAATGGCGGTATTAACGAGAATAACAACTGGTGCCGTATCCCGGACGCGAAGAAGGTTGCAGCCCAGTAACGGAGGCTGCTGACTTTCTCGCCGATCAAATGCCATTTTGATGCTAAGGGATTGACGGGCGCGCTGCTGAGCAGTAAGATGCGCCCCGCATTCGGTGATTGGCGCAGCCTGGTAGCGCACTTCGTTCGGGACGAAGGGGTCGGAGGTTCGAATCCTCTATCACCGACCAAATTTAAAACCCTGCTCAACGAGCAGGGTTTTTGCATTATGGCCCGTGAGGATGAGAACCTCCGGGGGCAAGAGGTTCGACTCGAGCGTAGCGAGAGAACGTTGCGCCAGCAACGGCCCGCAGGGCGAGCCACGCAGTGGCGAGTAATCCTCTATCACCGACCAAATTCAAAACCCTGCTCAACGAGCAGGGTTTTTTGCATTTGTAGGCCTGATAAGCGCAGCGCCATCAGGCAATATTGGAGATATTGCGGATGGCGGATGGACGCCTTATCCGGCCTACAGGCTCAGTTTCACCCCGGCGTGTATGGCGTTTCCAATCCCATCTTTGACCTTCATTTTGTCTACAAAAATTGTGCGCCACTTCCCACTGACTGTTAACGATTCTGTGACATATTCCATTGCCTTTTTTTATATTTGCATGAAACTTTTTTTGCGCTACTTATGGCTGAACCTGGCATTTTCCGCTGTGCGTTTTAACGTTCATGGTATTAATCGCTCAGATATGCAGCATTAATTTAGAAAGTTTTAAGAATTTGCATAAATGTTAATCACCAAATGTTGCGAAATATTAAGATATTTATTCTGGTACAGAGCGCGTAGCACAAATTTCCCTGCTGAAAATAGCCGTCTGCACTTTTTTTAATCTTTGTTTGTCAATTCTCACCGTTGGTGTAAATCACGGTTACCTGTATTGACGTTTTCACATTCTGTTGACAGATTGTAGGGCATGAGGGGCATTTCATGGAGAATCCGCACTGCAACTCAGTCGCTTATGTGAACGGAATCCCCATCCTCTTAACGCCGACCCGGCCGGGTAAAAAACAAAAAAGGCCAGGCGGTGCAAACCCACTGCAAAGGGTAAAACAACAAACATCACATTTGGAGCAGAAGAATGAGTATTTCCTTGAAGAAGTCAGGGATGCTGAAGCTTGGTCTGAGCCTGGTGGCCATGACCGTCGCAGCAAGCGTACAGGCTAAAACTCTGGTTTATTGTTCAGAAGGATCTCCTGAAGGCTTTAACCCGCAGCTTTTCACCTCTGGCACCACCTATGATGCCAGCTCCGTACCGATCTATAACCGCCTGGTTGAATTCAAAATCGGTACCACCGAAGTGATCCCGGGCCTTGCTGAGAAGTGGGAAATCAGCGAAGACGGTAAAACCTACACCTTCCACCTGCGCCAGGGCGTGAAGTGGCAGGACAATAAAGATTTCAAACCGACGCGCGATTTTAACGCCGATGACGTGGTGTTCTCGTTCGATCGTCAGAAAAATGCCCAGAACCCGTACCACAAAGTCTCTGGCGGCAGTTATGAATACTTCGAAGGGATGGGTCTGCCAGATCTGATCTCCGAAGTGAAAAAAGTGGACGATAAAACCGTTCAGTTCGTACTGACGCGTCCGGAAGCTCCTTTCCTGGCCGATCTGGCGATGGACTTCGCTTCTATTCTTTCTAAAGAATACGCAGACAACATGCTGAAAGCCGGTTCCCCGGAGAAAGTAGACCTCAACCCAATTGGTACCGGTCCGTTCCAGCTGCAGCAATACCAGAAAGACTCCCGTATTCTGTATAAAGCTTTCCCGGGCTACTGGGGTACTAAGCCGCAGATCGACCGTCTGGTCTTCTCTATTACGCCTGATGCTTCCGTACGTTACGCCAAACTGCAGAAGAATGAGTGCCAGGTGATGCCGTATCCGAACCCGGCAGACATCGCGCGCATGAAGCAGGATAAAAACATCAACCTGATGGAGCAGGCTGGTCTGAACGTGGGCTACCTCTCTTACAACACCGAGAAGAAACCGTTTGATGACGTCAAAGTTCGTCAGGCGCTGACTTACGCGGTAAACAAAGAAGCGATCATCAAAGCCGTTTATCAGGGCGCTGGCGTGGCCGCGAAGAACCTGATCCCGCCGACCATGTGGGGCTATAACGACGACATTAAAGACTACAGTTACGATCCTGAGAAAGCGAAAGCGCTGCTGAAAGAAGCCGGTCAGGACAAAGGCTTTACCGTTGAGCTGTGGGCAATGCCGGTACAGCGTCCGTACAACCCGAACGCACGCCGTATGGCGGAGATGGTTCAGGCTGACTGGGCGAAAATTGGCGTTCAGGCCAAGATTGTGACCTACGAGTGGGGCGAGTATCTGAAACGCGCCAAAGCGGGTGAGCATCAGGCCGTCATGATGGGCTGGACCGGTGACAACGGGGATCCGGATAACTTCTTCGCCACCCTGTTCAGCTGTGCGGCAGCGAAAGACGGTTCCAACTACTCTCGCTGGTGCTACAAGCCGTTTGAAGACTTGATCCAGCCGGCGCGTGCCACCGACGATCACAACAAGCGTATCGAACTGTACAAACAAGCTCAGGTTGTTATGCATGATCAGGCTCCGGCTCTGATTGTTGCTCACTCCACCGTGTACGAGCCAGTGCGTAAAGAAGTTAAAGGCTATGTGGTTGATCCATTAGGCAAACATCACTTCGAAAACGTCTCTGTCGAATAATTAAAAGCAATCAAGGAAGCGCTGCGCCCCGGTGTTGTGTAGGCCGGATAAGCGCAGCGCCATCCGGCGTAATGCTTTACCCGCGATGCAGTTTGCGTGGGATAAGATTTGTGAGCAATACAGACTCACGGTTCCAGGCCGTGCGTCATTAGAGAGAATCCGGGTTATGTTGCAGTTCATTCTCCGACGTTTGGGACTCGTCATCCCCACGTTTATCGGTATCACTCTTCTCACTTTTGCCTTCGTCCATATGATCCCCGGCGATCCGGTAATGATCATGGCGGGTGAGCGTGGGATCTCCCCTGAGCGTCATGCTCAACTGCTGGCCGAACTTGGTTTGGATAAACCGATGTGGCAGCAGTACCTCCATTATATCTGGGGGGTTATGCATGGTGACTTAGGTATCTCGCTGAAAAGCCGTTTACCTGTGTGGGATGAGTTCGTGCCTCGTTTTAAAGCCACGCTGGAACTCGGCGTCTGCGCGATGATTTTCGCCGTCGCAGTAGGTATTCCGGTGGGGGTACTTGCTGCCGTGAAGCGCGGCTCCATTTTCGATCACACCGCCGTTGGCCTGGCGCTGACCGGTTACTCTATGCCGATTTTCTGGTGGGGCATGATGCTGATCATGCTGGTGTCTGTGCAGCTAAACCTGACCCCGGTTTCCGGCCGGGTGAGCGACATGGTATTCCTTGATGATTCCAACCCGCTGACCGGTTTTATGCTGATAGATACCGCTATCTGGGGCGAAGAGGGTAACTTTATTGATGCGCTGGCGCATATGATCCTGCCCGCGATGGTGCTGGGTACCATTCCTCTGGCGGTAATTGTGCGTATGACCCGTTCATCAATGCTGGAAGTACTGGGTGAAGATTACATTCGTACCGCCCGTGCCAAAGGTCTGACCCGGATGCGCGTCATCATTATTCACGCTTTGCGTAACGCCATGCTGCCCGTCGTGACCGTTATCGGCCTGCAGGTTGGGACATTGCTTGCCGGGGCGATCCTGACCGAGACTATCTTCTCATGGCCTGGGCTGGGACGCTGGCTGATCGATGCGCTACAGCGCCGCGATTATCCGGTGGTGCAGGGCGGGGTGTTACTGGTCGCGACGATGATTATTCTCGTCAACCTGCTGGTAGACCTGCTGTACGGCGTGGTGAACCCGCGTATTCGTCATAAGAAGTAAGGGGCCATCATGTCACAGGTTACTGAAAATAAAGTTATTGCCGCACCGGTGCCAATGACCCCGATGCAGGAGTTCTGGCACTATTTCAAGCGTAATAAAGGCGCGGTTGTCGGGCTGGTTTATGTTGTCATCATGATTCTGATTGCGGTCTTTGCGAATGTTCTCGCCCCGTATAATCCGGCTGAGCAGTTCCGTGATGCGCTGCTGGCGCCGCCTGCATGGCAGGAAGGCGGCACGATGGCGCACCTGTTTGGTACTGACGATGTGGGCCGCGATGTGCTCTCGCGTCTGATGTACGGCGCGCGTCTGTCGCTGTTGGTCGGCTGTCTGGTCGTGGTGCTCTCCCTGCTGATGGGCGTAATTCTCGGGCTGGTCGCCGGTTATTTTGGCGGGATTATCGATAACGTCATCATGCGCGTGGTCGATATCATGCTGGCGCTGCCGAGCCTGTTACTGGCGCTGGTGCTGGTGGCGGTATTTGGTCCTTCGATTGGCAACGCCGCCTTGGCGCTGACGTTCGTGGCGTTACCGCACTATGTGCGTCTGACGCGCGCCGCTGTGCTGGTGGAAGTCAACCGCGACTACGTTACCGCTTCGCGCGTGGCGGGTGCCGGTGCGATGCGCCAGATGTTCGTCAATATTTTGCCTAACTGTCTTGCGCCGCTGATTGTTCAGGCATCGCTTGGTTTCTCTAACGCCATTCTCGATATGGCTGCCCTCGGCTTTCTGGGGATGGGCGCACAGCCGCCTACGCCGGAATGGGGCACCATGCTCTCTGACGTTCTGCAGTTTGCCCAAAGCGCCTGGTGGGTCGTGACCTTCCCGGGGCTGGCGATCCTGCTGACGGTGCTGGCATTTAACCTGATGGGTGACGGTCTGCGTGACGCGCTCGATCCCAAACTGAAGCAGTAAGAGGTTCGAGATGGCGTTATTAAATGTAGATAAATTATCGGTGCACTTCGGCGACGTAGGCTCCGAGTTCCGCGCCGTAGACCGCATTAGCTACAGTGTGAACCAGGGGGAAGTGGTTGGCATTGTGGGGGAGTCCGGCTCTGGTAAGTCTGTCAGTTCGCTGGCGATTATGGGGTTGATTGATTACCCTGGCCGCGTGATGGCCGAAAACTTGGAGTTTAACGGTCGTGACCTGAAGCGCATCTCTGAGAAAGAGCGTCGTCAGTTAGTCGGTGCAGAAGTGGCGATGATTTTCCAGGATCCGATGACCAGCCTTAACCCGTGCTACACCGTCGGCTATCAGATTATGGAAGCCATCAAAGTGCATCAGGGCGGCAATAAAAAAACGCGCGTTCAGCGGGCGATTGACCTGCTGACGTTGGTGGGGATCCCCGATCCGGCCTCGCGTCTGGACGTGTATCCGCACCAGTTGTCCGGTGGGATGAGCCAGCGCGTGATGATCGCGATGGCGATTGCCTGTCGTCCGAAGCTGCTAATTGCCGACGAACCGACGACAGCGCTGGACGTGACCATTCAGGCGCAGATCATTGAGCTGCTGCTGGAGTTGCAGCAAAAAGAGAATATGGCGCTGGTTTTGATTACCCACGACCTGGCGCTGGTGGCGGAAGCGGCACATAAAATCATCGTGATGTACGCCGGGCAGGTCGTAGAAACCGGCGCTGCGCAGGATATTTTCCGCGCGCCGCGTCATCCGTATACCCAGGCATTGCTACGTGCGCTACCGGAGTTTGCGCAGGACAAAGCGCGTCTGGCTTCGTTGCCAGGTGTGGTTCCTGGTAAATATGACCGTCCGAACGGCTGTTTGCTGAACCCGCGCTGTCCGTATGCAACCGACAAATGCCGCGCTGAAGAACCTGAACTGAATGTGCTGGAAGGCGGTCGTCAGTCGAAATGCCACTACCCACTTGATGATGCCGGGAGGCCCACACTATGAGTACGCATGAGGCCACCTTGCAACAGCCGCTGTTGCAGGCGATCGATCTGAAAAAACACTACCCGGTAAAGAAGGGATTATTTTCCCCTGAGCGCCTGGTGAAGGCGCTGGACGGCGTCTCCTTTACTCTTGAACGCGGTAAAACGCTGGCGGTAGTAGGCGAGTCTGGCTGTGGAAAATCCACGCTTGGCCGTCTGTTGACGATGATTGAAGTTCCAACTGGCGGTGAGCTGTATTACCAGGGGCAGGATCTGCTCAAGCACGATCCGCAAGCGCAGAAGTTGCGTCGGCAGAAAATCCAGATTGTGTTCCAGAACCCGTACGGTTCTCTGAATCCGCGTAAGAAAGTGGGGCAGATTCTGGAAGAGCCGTTGCTGATCAACTCCACGCTCAGCAAAGAGCAGCGGCGTGAAAAAGCGCTGGCGATGATGGCGAAAGTGGGGCTAAAAACTGAGCACTACGATCGTTACCCGCATATGTTCTCCGGCGGCCAGCGTCAGCGTATCGCCATTGCCCGGGGTCTGATGCTGGACCCGGACGTGGTGATAGCCGACGAACCGGTCTCGGCGCTCGACGTTTCAGTGCGTGCGCAGGTCCTGAATCTGATGATGGATTTACAACAGGATCTTGGACTGTCCTACGTTTTTATCTCGCACGACCTGTCGGTGGTGGAGCACATTGCCGATGAAGTGATGGTGATGTATTTAGGCCGCTGTGTGGAAAAAGGGACTAAGGATCAGATCTTCAATAATCCGCGTCATCCGTATACCCAGGCGCTACTTTCAGCCACGCCACGTCTGAACCCGGACGACCGCCGCGAACGTATCAAGCTGACCGGCGAGCTGCCAAGCCCGCTGAATCCGCCGCCGGGCTGCGCGTTCAACGCCCGCTGCCGCCGTCGTTTTGGTCCGTGTACCCAGCTTCAGCCGCAGTTGAAAGATTATGGCGGTCAACTGGTGGCCTGTTTCGCCGTGGACCAGGATGAAAACCCACAGCGATAAACGTGGGTTATGACCTAATAACCGGAGCCTTGTGCTCCGGTTTTTTTATATTTTGTTTTTACGTCCACAATGTGAGTCCTCTGGCAGAACATTATTCCATAGCGTCTAAAATGTAGTCAGATACCCTTTTGTCACAGAAATAGCGATTTCGCAGTTGCTAACGATCAGGAGCAAATGTGGTCACGATACGCTGGGATATTAAAACAATTGATCGACTATCGATGGTTGAGGATGTCCTGAAGGAATTTTCCTGCTGTGATATCAATATCATCTCAATGAAAGTCACACCGGGACGGATCCTGATTAAATCCTGGTGCCGTCAGCTGCAGGATATTTCCTGCGTGCAAACGTGTTTGAGCCAGCGAGCCGATATTATTAATGTCGCTTACCTGTGTGAAGAGATAAGCGAACTGTCAACGTCCGAGCCGGAACGCCCGCGCTATTTCTCTGACATTATTTGCACTAGCCAGAGCATGCGCTTGCTTATCGAAAAGGCGATCAGAATTGCCGACAGCAAATATACCGTTCTGATCCGCGGTGACACGGGAACCGGCAAGGAGCTACTGGCCCGGGCTATCCATAATTCCGGGAAGCGGCGGTTTTATCCGTTTATTCCGGTCAACTGCTCTGCATTGCCTGAGTCGCTGATGGAGAGTGAATTCTTTGGCTATGAGAAAGGAGCCTTTAGCGGCGCAGATTGTAAAGGCAAAAAAGGGCTGTTTGAAATGGCCGATAAAGGCACCCTTTTTCTTGATGAGTTTGGTGAAATGTCGCTGAGCTTACAGGCTAAATTACTGCGCGTGCTTCAGGATGGTGGGATTCGTCGCGTTGGCGGCGCACAAATTATACCGGTTAATGTACGTATTATTGTGGCAACCAACGCTAATCTGGAAGAGATGGTGGAACAACGTCTGTTGCGCGCCGATCTCTATTATCGCATCAACGTACTTTCACTCACCATTCCTCCCTTACGGGAGCGCCCGCAGGATATTAGTCTGCTTATTCGCCACTTTGTGCAGAAGTATGCGAAGGAGTTCCAGCGCCGGATAATCCTGGATAAAGCCTGTTTTGCGGCCTTGCATCATCACGCCTGGCCGGGAAACGTTCGTGAACTGGAAAATACCATTATTCGTCTGATGCTGATGGCGGAATCGGATGTCATTACCCTGGACGAACTGGGAATGGTGAATTTACCTGCGGTTGAACAAGCCCCAACGGAACGCCCTTTTAAAGAACAAGTGCTTAGTGCTGAGCGCCAGCTCATCGAACAAATGGTAGAAGATAATGTGTCGTCGCGGCATATCGCTAAAGCGTTGGGGGTGTCGCATACCACGGTGTTGAATAAAATTCGCAGCTATCAGTTGGAGAGTGTGAGTTAAGCGCCGCCAGTGGCTGACGGCGCGTTAGACGGGTTATTCAATCAGCTTCAATAATGGCGACAGGCACAGCAGAATTCCGTACAGCAGAATCAGCCAGGTTTTAACACCGCGCAATTTCTCTAACTGCGTCACTTTATAGATCAGGAAAAATGGAATAATACACGACACAATCCCGTACAGTGGGCTCCCCAACTGGAAGAATACCAGCACCGATACGCGGAACGACACCCAAATAACCAGAGTAATCACAATAAATGTGCAAATACCCAGCGTGAGCACCAGCGGATTAATTTTCTCAACGTCAATGACGCGACTCAGGATGTTAAGAATAATACCCTTAATGGCCTCATGGAATCCCAGGTAAATACCAAAAAACGCCGTTAATACGGCGAAGATATTCAGTACCGTTGAGGTGATATGAATAATTTGTCCTGGAATAACTTGCGCTGCCAGCGCCAGGGCGGAAATATTTTGCTCAAAGGCCGAAACGGCCTCTTCATGGCTAATAGAAAAGGTAAAAGAGAAGGAGAAAAACAGAATAACCGCAATCAGCGTAATGTAACTGATGCGATGCGTGCGTATCGCCATGCGCGTCGCCAGTACCCGGTCTGCCACCCGTTTGCGATAAGCGATGTTCATTGGGTTTAATACCTGAATAAACACCGCTGAGAAGAAGCAGAACGGGATGGTCAACAGCACGTTGCGAAAGAAAACCGAGGCTTCAGGAAACGCGCTGATATTGCTAAAGTTCCAGTGCGGAATCATCGCAAAACCAAACACGATGATGATACCCACTTTTACTACTACCATCGGACCGGAGATTTTGAACAGCAGCTTTTCTCCCCCGGATGCAATGGCGACCAGCACGGCAAAAATGGCTACTTTGTAGATTATTGACTGCGAAAGGTCGGCCTCGGTCAAGCCAAAAGTTTTGATATAAGAGGCACTGTCAAATACTACTGATAGGGAATAAATAAATATGCCGTGAATAATCATCAGGAAATAGATGACGCCAAGAAATACGCCCCAGTTTTTCCCCAAATAATGACTTATAATATCAGTATAGTCATTACAGGTTTCACTCTCTGATAATGTTTTTAAATAAATGTCCTGCACAATATAAGTTGCGGGATAAGCAATAATAAAGGCGACAATAAATACCCAAATACCTGTTAAGCCAATTTGTACCGGCATCAGTACCGTTCCGGCGCCAATTGCCATGCCGATACAGAGTAATACCCAGCCAAAATCGTATTTCGTAAACGGTATCTTTTTTGAGATTGGTACGGCGGTTGCTGTATTGTTGCTTAATTGTAATGTGTTGTCCTGCATAGAACCCCCTGCCCAAAATACACGCTCTCCCCGGAAAAGGATTGCGCGTATAGCCAGACTGTTGTGCCTTGATTCTCAACAGTCTGAACCGATCGGCGTCGGTTCAGACTGTAGTGGTCAGAATGTTGCCTTTCTGATGGCGTGTTCAAGGTCGTTAATAATATCTTCTGGATCTTCAAGACCCACAGAAAGACGGATAAGCCCGTCGGTAATACCTGCTTTAAGCCGTTCCTCTGGCGCAACGGGCGAATGTGTCATAGACGCTGGGTGCTGAATGAGGGTTTCGGTATCACCGAGACTGACCGCGAGGAGGCACAATTCTACAGAATTGATCATCCGTCTGCCAGCCTCGAGGCCGCCGGCGATTTCGAAGCTGATAATTCCTCCTGGCAGACTCATCTGCCGTTGGCCAAGCTCATACTGCGGATGTGAAGAGAGGCCGGGATAATAAACGTGGGTGATGGATGGATGCCCTTCCAGGAAACGGGCGATTTTCATCGCATTTTCGCAGTGTCGTTCCATTCGAATGCCCAGTGTTTTAACGCCGCGCAGCGTTAACCAGGCGTTGAACGGACTCATGCAGCCGCCGGTGATATCTTTCAGCCCCACAAACCGCGCCTGGTCAATAAACTCCTGCTTGCCGACGATAATGCCGCCAATCACATCCCCGTGGCCGTTGATATATTTGGTGACGCTGTGCACCACGATGTCTGCGCCCAGTTGCAAAGGCTGCTGGCAGTACGGCGACATAAAGGTGTTATCCACCACCAGCACTGCGCCTTGCTGATGGGCAATGCCGGCCACCGTTTCAATATCAACCAATGAGAGCGTCGGGTTGGCGGGCGTTTCGATATACACCACTTTGGTTTCCGGGCGCATGGCGGCGCGAATTTCTTCAGGATTCGCCGCATCGACAAAGCTGACGTTAATCCCGAACTTCGGCATGCTGTGCGACAAAAACGCGTGGGTGCAGCCGTAAATTGCGCTGGCGGAAACGATATGGTCACCCTGCTGGCACAATGTCAGCAGCGTTGTGGTGATGGCAGAAATACCGGACGCGGTTGCCAGTCCGGCTTCACCTCTTTCCAGCACCGCCAGCTTTTTCTCCAGCGCATCGGTAGTGGGGTTACCCAAACGAGTATAAATATACCCGGACTCCTCAAGCGCAAAGCGGGCGGCACCTTGTTCGGCGCTGTCAAATACAAACGTTGAAGTCTGGAAAATAGGCGTACTGAGCGCGCCAGTTGAAGGATCGGGTTGTTGCCCTGCGTGAACGATCTGGGTGTTGAATCCGTAAGTACGACAGTCAGACATGATATCTCCTTTAATTCGGAACAGAACAGCTCACACTCAAATAGCAATCGCTGTGCCAGAAATTGAATTAATAGATATCAATGAGTTATGTATTTACCTGGATTAATAGTCGGCAGGAATGTTGCCAACTGGCAAGAATCTTTCCAGCGTACTGGCGAGAAACGGGTGAAATGCGAGGCACTACGCAGAGCGGAATATTGCGCGGTGATATGGCGAATGGGCTACCGTAGAATCAGGGGCAAGCCGGGAATTCCCGGTGAGGCGCAATGTTGCGGGGGCTTGATCCCCGGCGGCATCGGTTGCTGGAAAGAGAAAACCCCCGCACGTTGTTCAGTATAAACCTGGCAACAAAACGGGGGCTAACTTGACTCCAGACAAGTTAAGGATAGCCGCGAACAGTTGCCATTGCAACACAGGCGGCTATATGACGCTCGTACAGTTAGGCGTGGCCTTCTGGCACGATTTAGCGGCTCCAGTCATCGCTGGTATTATTGCCAGTCTGATTGTGAGCTGGCTGCGTAACAGGAAGTAATGCGCTTAGTGGGCGTCTGCCTGCCGTGATGGCAATATGCGCCCTAACCAGGCCGCAGGGGTGACCTTGCGGCCTTTTTCGGCTTAAATGCAGATAAATCTCGTCGTCAGGTGCCTATCCTGTCGCGATAATGCACGCTGGGAAGTTTTCAGATACCGTCTCTCTTAATACCGCTACGATCGGGTATACTCTGACGGCAGTTTCGTCTATCCGTGGAGAGTCAGTTTGCGTGTCAGTCGCTCGTTAACAATTAAGCAGATGGCAATGGTCGCGGCCGTTGTCATGGTGTTTGTTTTCATTTTTTGCACCGTTTTGTTGTTCCATCTGGTACAGCAGAACCGCTATAACACGGCTACACAACTGGAAAGTATCGCTCGCTCCGTCCGTGAACCTCTTTCCGACACTATCCTGAAAGGGGATATTCCCGAAGCGGAAGCCATTTTACGCAGTATTCGGCCAGCGGGCGTGGTCAGCCGCGCTGATGTGGTGCTGCCTAATCAGTTTCAGGCGCTGCGGATGAGCTTTATTCCCGAACGCCCGGTTCCCGTTACGGTGACCCGCCTGTTTGAGCTTCCGGTGCAAATTTCGCTGCCGGTCTATTCACTTGAGCGCTCAGCGAACCCACAACCGCTGGCGTATCTGGTGCTGCAGGCGGATTCGTACCGCATGTACAAGTTTGTGATGAGCACACTCTCAACGTTAGTGACCATTTACTTACTTTTATCGTTAATACTCACGGTAGCCATCTCATGGTGTATTAACCGTTTGATTGTGCACCCATTGCGCAAAATCGCTCGCGAGCTGAACGACATTCAACAGCAGGACCTGATTGGCTATCAACTGGCATTACCACGTCTGCATCAGGATGATGAGATTGGTATGCTGGTGCGTAGCTACAACCTCAATCAGCAGCTCATCAAACGCCATAGCGAAGAGCAAAGCGACCATTCGATGCGCTTCCCGGTTTCCGAATTGCCCAACAAGTCGTTTTTAATGGGATTGCTGGAGCAGGTGGTGACGCGTCAGCAAACGACGGCGCTGATGATTGTCACCTGTGAAACCCTGCGTGATACCGCGGGCGTGTTAACCGAAACTCAGCGAGAAATCTTGCTGCTGACGTTAGTCGAAAAACTAAAATCGGTATTGGCCCCCAGAATGGTGCTTACCCAGGTGAGCGGCTATGACTTCGCCATCATCGCGCATGGTGTAAAAGAGCCCTGGCATGCCATTACACTAGGTCAGCAAGTACTCACTATCGTTAATGAGCGGTTACCGATTCAGGGCATTCAACTACGTCCGAACTGCAACATCGGGGTGGCGATGTTTTATGGTGATTTAACTGCAGAGCAGCTCTACCGCCGCGCCCTTTCCGCCGTGTTAACGTCGCGTCATAAGGGTAAAAACCAAATTCAGTTCTTTGATCCGTTGCAGATGGAAGAGGCGCAGCAGCGTTTAACCCAGGAAAACGATATTTTAACCGCCATGGATAACCAGCAATTTGCGCTCTGGATGCAGCCCCAGGTAGAGATGTCCAGCGGCAAGGTATTGAGCGCAGAAGCATTATTGCGGATGCAGCAGCCGGACGGTAGCTGGGAGCTGCCAGAAGGGTTAATCGACAGAATTGAGTCTTGTGGTCTGATGGTGACCGTCGGTTATTGGGTGCTGGAAGAAACATGCCGCCAGCTGTCAGCCTGGCAAGAACGCGGTCTGATGCTGCCGCTCTCGGTGAATTTATCCGCTCTCCAGTTGATGCACCCCAATATGGTGTCTGATCTGCTGGAGTTGTTAACGCGCTATCGCATTAAGCCTGGCACATTGATCCTCGAAGTGACTGAAAGCCGACATATTGACGATCCCAATGCCGCGGTGGCCATTTTGCGACCGCTGCGCAACGCGGGCGTGCGCATCGCGCTGGACGATTTTGGCATGGGGTATGCGGGTCTGCGGCAGCTACAGCATATGAAGTCGCTACCGGTGGATGTACTCAAAATCGATAAGATGTTTGTCGATGGCGTGCCCGAAGATTGCAGCATGATCTCCGCCATCATTCAATTGGCACACAGTCTCAACTTGCAGATGATCGCCGAAGGCGTTGAAACGGAAGCGCAACGCGAATGGTTATCACAAGCAGGGGTGGAAGTGGCGCAAGGCTTCCTGTTTGCCCGACCCGTTCCGGCAAATATCTTTGAAGAACGCTATCTGGCACCGGAAGGCGCTGATTACAAAAGTTAAAAAAGGTCTCGCTTGTGCGAGCCAGCTCAAAATTTTTAACATTTTTGTATCAATTATGATCCAGGTGCATTTCTGTCATGTTGAGTGGGTGTTACTTTAAGGCCGCAGGTTAAACAAAACCTTACAAGACCTGTGGTTTTTACTTTAAGGACACCCTATGAAGACCTCTATATTCAAAAGCCTTTACTTTCAGGTCCTGACAGCAATTGCCATTGGTATTCTCCTTGGCCATTACTACCCTGAATTAGGCGCCCAAATGAAGCCGCTTGGTGATGCTTTCGTTAAGCTCATCAAGATGGTCATCGCACCTGTCATCTTCTGTACTGTCGTGACCGGCATTGCAGGCATGGAAAGTATGAAAGCAGTAGGCCGCACCGGTGCGGTTGCACTGCTCTATTTTGAAATTGTCAGTACGATTGCGCTGATCATCGGCCTCATCATCGTCAACGTGGTGCAACCCGGTGCCGGGATGAACGTCGATCCGGCAACGCTGGATGCCAAAGCGGTAGCGATTTACGCCGAACAGGCAAAAGACCAGGGGATCGTAGGTTTCCTGATGGACATTATCCCTGCGAGCGTCATTGGCGCGTTTGCCAGCGGTAACATCCTGCAGGTATTACTGTTTGCGGTAATGTTTGGTTTTGCTCTGCATCGTCTGGGCAGCAAAGGCCAGATGATTTTCAACGTAATTGAAAGCTTCTCGCAGGTTATTTTCGGCATCATCAATATGATCATGCGCCTGGCGCCGATCGGTGCTTTCGGTGCCATGGCTTTTACCATTGGTAAATATGGCGTCGGAACGCTGGTGCAACTGGGTCAGCTGATAATCTGCTTCTACATCACCTGTATTCTGTTTGTCGTTCTGGTACTGGGTTCCATTGCTCGCGCGACTGGCTTCAGCATCTTCAAATTCATCCGCTATATCCGTGAAGAACTGCTGATCGTACTGGGTACGTCTTCATCTGAATCCGCACTGCCGCGTATGCTCGATAAAATGGAGAAACTGGGCTGTCGGAAGTCGGTTGTCGGGTTGGTTATACCCACGGGGTACTCGTTTAACCTTGATGGGACATCAATCTATCTGACGATGGCGGCGGTGTTTATCGCTCAGGCCACCAACAGTCATATGGATATTTTCCATCAGATAACCCTGCTGGTCGTGCTCCTGCTCTCCTCAAAAGGTGCTGCGGGTGTGACCGGGAGTGGCTTCATTGTTCTGGCCGCGACTATCTCTGCGGTGGGGCATTTACCGGTCGCTGGCCTGGCGCTGATTCTCGGTATTGACCGCTTTATGTCTGAAGCCCGTGCGCTGACCAACCTGATTGGTAACGGTGTGGCAACTGTCGTTGTGGCTAAATGGGTGAAAGAATTGGATACCAAAAAGCTGGATGACACGCTGAATAATCGTGCGCCGGATGGCAAAACGCACGATTTATCCTCTTAATCTCGTCACTTATGCCCGTAGTCCCTTCCAGGACTGCGGGTGTTTGCGCATAATTACCCCCTGTGCCTGAAACCGTCGATTCGGCGGCGTCGGGATTTTTTCACTTCCTCCGTGACATTTTCATGTTCTTGCGGTCTAACACGAAGTGTTTTTAACGTCATATTCAGAGAGTCCTTTCGCGGGCTGTCTTTTTATTACCAGGATAGTTGATCAGGGGTTCACATGCAGGGCACAAAAATTCGACTTTTAGCGGGCGGCTTGCTGATGATGGCCACTGCCGGCTATGTGCAGGCAGATGCGCTCCAGCCTGACCCGGCGTGGCAACAGGGCACGCTGGCAAATGGTCTACAGTGGCAAGTGCTAGCCACTCCCCAGCGCCCCAGCGACCGTATTGAGGTTCGCCTGCTGGTCAATACCGGTTCACTCACCGAAAGTACGCAACAGAGTGGTTTCAGCCATGCGATCCCGCGTATCGCGCTGACGCAAAGCGGTGGCCTCGATGCCACGCAAGCCCGTTCACTGTGGCAGCAGGGATTCGATCCCAAACGTCCCATGCCGCCCGTTATCGTTTCTTATGATTCCACGCTATATAACCTCAGTCTGCCTAACAGCCGTAACGACTTGCTGAAAGAGTCACTTACTTACCTGGCGAATATTTCCGGCAATCTGAGCATCACTCCTGAAACGGTTAATCATGCGCTGAGTAGCGAAGATATGGTCGCAACCTGGCCGTCAGATACCAAAGAGGGGTGGTGGCGTTACCGTCTGAAGGGATCAACCCTGCTGGGGCATGATCCAGCTGATCCGCTTAAAACGCCTGTCGATGCCGCGAAAATCCACTCCTTCTACCAGAAATGGTATACCCCGGACGCGATGACGCTGATTATCGTGGGTAACGTAGATGCGCGCAGCGTGGCTGAACAAATCAATAAAACCTTTGGCGAGTTAAAAGGAAAACGGGAAACCCCAGCGCCGGTGCCGACGCTTTCACCGCTGCGTGCAGAAGCCGTGAGCATTATGACCGATGCGGTACGTCAGGATCGCCTTTCCATCATGTGGGACACGCCATGGCAGCCAATCCGTGAATCCGCCGCGCTGTTGCGCTACTGGCGCGCTGATTTAGCCCGTGAAGCGCTGTTCTGGCATATTCAGCAGGAACTGACCAAAAACAATGCCAAAGATATCGGCCTTGGATTTGATTGTCGGGTGCTGTTCCTGCGTGCCCAGTGCGCTATCAACGTGGAATCGCCGAACGGTAAGCTGAATGCGAACCTCGGTACGGTTGCGCGTGAGCTGGCGAAAGTGCGTGATAAGGGCCTGCCGGAAGAAGAGTTCAATGCGCTGGTGGCGCAAAAAAATCTGGAACTGCAGAAACTGTTTGCCACCTATGGCCGTACCGATACCGACATTTTGATCAGCCAGCGTTTGCGCTCGCTGCAAAATCAGGTGGTGGATATCGCGCCTGAACAGTATCAGCGTTTACGCCAGAGCTTCCTCAACAGTCTGAACGTGGAGATGCTGAATCAGGATCTGCGCCAGCAACTGTCGCAAGATATGGCGTTAATTCTGCTGCAGCCGAAGGGGGAACCTGAATTCAATATGAAGGAGCTGCAGGCGACGTGGGATAGCATTATGGCGCCCGTTACCGCGGCGGCAACGCCGGTAGAAACGGATGAATCACATCCTGAAGTGACGGATATCCCGCCGGTACAGTAACCTCCAGACCGGATAAGGCGATTACGCCGCCATCCGGCCTTGGGTGGGTAGGCCGGGGGCGCTTCGCTTGCCCGGCCTACAAGAACAACACGTTATTGCGGCATAGCGTCGCGTGGGATAATCGCCCCGCGATGCTGAATCACCGTGCTTGCCGTCAGGTGACCGCGTTTTGCGGCATCGGCGGCATTGCCACCGGTCAGACGTACCGCCAGATACCCGGCGCTGAAGGAGTCTCCCGCTGCGGTGGTATCAATCACTTTCTCTTTCGGTAATTTAACGGCCGGGACGTCGATCAGCGTTTCACCCTCGATAGAAACCAGACAAGAGTCTGCGCCGCGCTTCACCACGACTTCCTGAACGCCAGCCGCGTGAGTACGGGCAATCACCTCGGCTACAGGTTTTTCACCCCACAATGCGTCTTCATCATCCAGCGTCAGGAACGCGATATTGGTGCATTCCAGCATCTGCTGATAAACCTGCTGCGTTTCTTCTTTGCTGCTCCACAGGCGTGGGCGGTAGTTATTGTCAAAAATGACTTTTCCACCGTTAGCGCGGCATTCACGCAGTAACGTCAGCAGTTTGTCACGGCTGGCCGGGCTTAGAATCGCCAGGCTGATTCCGCTCAGATACAGATAGTCAAATGTCGCCAGCTCTTCGCAAATCGCGGCGGACTGTTCGCTCTCCAGCCAGAATTTTGCTGCGGCTTCATTACGCCAGTAATAGAAGGTGCGCTCGCCGGTGCTGTCGGTCTCAATGTAATAGAGGCCCGGCAGGCGGTTTTCCATACGCTGGGTTAATGAGGTGTCAACATTTTCACCCTGCCAGGAGTCCAGCATTTGTTGGCTGAAACTGTCAGTACCCAGTGCAGTCACATAGTGTACCGAAAGTGCCGCCGCATCGACCTGGCGGGCGATATAAACGGATGTATTCAACGTGTCGCCACCGAATCCGCGCTGAACGTCGGCGCCTTTCTGTGACAGCTCAATCATGCATTCGCCAATCACGGCAATCTTTCTGGACATAGTCGTAACCTGCTCTGAAAAAAATTAGCGTTAGTGTGCGCTGTGGGTGTTAAGTGGTCAACCATATTAAAACAACGTTCCATTATTTTTTTGAGCCAGCACGTGTTCTGCGTTGTTTTTTGCCGCCTGGTTTTTATTTTGCCTGCGGCGGAACGTAAAGTTCTGCGCCTGAGCGCCGATAACCTTTGACGAGTCCGGTCAGTCACACTCTTATTTACAGGACATCTTTGATGATAAAGCAGGTTACCCAGCAGCTCATTACGCCCGATGCGAGTATCGAAAGCTTGCAGGCGAGACGCTATTGGCTGCAGTGCGAGCGTGCTTACACCTATCAGCCGATTTACCAGACCGACGGACGGCTGATGGCCGTTGAACTGCTGACCGTCGTGACCCATCCTGATAATCCTGCCCAACGTATTGCGCCAGATCGCTATTTTGCTGAAGTGGCCGTCCGACACCGTATAGAGGTCGTGAAAGAGCAGCTCCTGCAGCTTGAGCTGAAAAAGGACTTTTTCAGAGCCAATAACCTGCTGGCTTCGGTGAATGTCGATGGCCCAACGCTGATTGCGATGCGCCAGGATCCTGAAATCCTGAAAATCATCGAATGCCTGCCGTGGCTGCGTTTTGAGCTGGTGGAGCATATCCGCCTGCCGAAGGGGTCGTCGTTCGCCTCAATGTGCGAGTTTGGTCCCCTCTGGCTGGATGATTTTGGTACCGGAATGGCGAACTTCTCGGCCCTGAGCGAAGTGAGTTACGACTATATTAAAGTGGCGCGGGATCTGTTTGTCATGCTGCGCCAGACGCCGGAAGGCCGCAATCTCTTCACGCTGTTGTTACAGCTGATGAACCGCTATTGCCGCGGGGTAATTGTTGAAGGTGTTGAAACACTTGAAGAGTGGCGTGATGTGCAAAACTCACCGGCTTTCGCGGCGCAAGGCTATTTTCTTTCTCGTCCAGTACCTCTGCATACCCTCGAAGAGGTGATCCTGTCGCTTTGATTCGGATGTAGCGTCCCTCATTTTGCCCTGCTGGACTATCTTTAGGACAGGCAAGGAAGGAAGTGAGGACGCTAACTATGACAAAAGCAGGCAAAATAACCACATCCGTATTAGGGGTTTTCTTGTTGTTGATCGTCGTATTCATCATTGTGATTGCGACATTTGACTGGAACCGGCTCAAACCGACCATCAACCAGAAAGTCTCTACAGAACTCAACCGGCCCTTCGCCATACGGGGCGATCTGGGCGTGGTTTGGGAGCGCCAGAAGCAGGAAACCGGCTGGCGTAGCTGGGTTCCGTGGCCGCACGTTCATGCCGAGGATATTATCCTTGGCAACCCGCCGGACATTCCTGACGTCACCATGGTGCATCTTCCCCGTGTGGAAGCCACGCTCGCGCCGCTGGCATTGCTGACAAAAACCGTCTGGCTACCGTGGGTCAAGCTGGTAAAGCCTGATGCGCGCCTTATTCGCCTGTCGGAAAAAAACAATAACTGGACCTTTACCCTCGCAGAAGATGAAAACCGCGATCCTAATGCGTCGCCCTCTGCGTGGTCTTTCCGGCTGGATAATATTCTCTTCGATCAAGGACGCATCGCTATTAACGATAAGGTGACCCGCTCGGAGCTTGAGATCCTGGTCGATCCGCTGGGTAAGCCATTGCCTTTTAGCGAAGTGACGGGCGCAAAAAGTAAAGAGAGTCAAACCCGCGTTGAGGATTACGTATTTGGTTTGCAGGCCAAAGGACGCTATAACGACGAACCGCTAAGCGGTAGCGGAAAAATAGGCGGGATGCTGGCGCTGAGGGGCGAAGGAACCCCTTTCCCGGTGCAGGCTGATTTCCGGTCGGGCAATACGCGCGTAGCATTTACCGGTACGGTAAATGACCCGATGAATATGGGCGGCGTGGATCTGCGGCTTAAATTCTCGGGTGATTCGCTAGGGGATTTGTACGATTTGACGGGGGTGCTGCTCCCGGATACGCCGCCGTTTGAAACCGACGGGCGTCTGGTGGCGAAAATCGACCCGGAAAAATCCTCCGTTTTTGATTACCGCGATTTTAATGGCCGCATTGGCGACAGCGATATTCATGGGACGCTAACTTATACGACCGGTAAGCCGCGTCCGAAACTGGAAGGGGACGTCGAATCACGCCAGCTGAGACTGGCTGATTTGGGACCGCTGATTGGTGTGGATTCGGGGAAAGGCGCGGAAAAGGCCAAACAGTCTGAACAGCGCAAAGGTGAGAAGAGCGTCCAGCCTGCCGATAAAGTCTTACCGTATGACCGTTTCGAAACTGACAAATGGAATGTGATGGATGCTGACGTACGTTTTAAAGGTCGGCGCATTGAACACGGCAGCAGCCTACCGATTAGCGATCTCTCCACCCATATCATCCTGAAAAATGCCGACCTGCGCCTGCAGCCGCTGAAATTTGGCCTGGCGGGAGGCAGCATTGTTTCCAGAATCCATCTGGAAGGGGATAAAAAGCCGATGCGTGGGCAGGCGGATATTCAGGCTCGCCGCCTGAAGCTAAAAGAGCTCATGCCGGATGTAGAACTGATGCAGAAAACGCTCGGTGAAATGAACGGTGACGCTAAATTTAGCGGCAGCGGAAACTCGGTGGCCGCGCTGTTGGGGAACAGCAATGGCAACCTGAAGCTGCTGATGAACGATGGCTTAATCAGCCGGAATCTGATGGAAATTGTGGGATTAAATCTGGGTAACTATCTCGTTGGTCAGATATTTGGTGACGATGAGGTCCGGGTGAACTGCGCGGCGGCGAATCTGGATATCGTTAACGGCGTGGCGCGTCCTCAAATCTTTGCTTTTGATACGGAAAATGCGGTGATCAATGTGACCGGGACCGCGAGTTTTGCCTCTGAGCAACTGGATTTAACCATCGATCCAGAGAGCAAAGGTATTCGTATTATTACGCTGCGTTCGCCGCTGTATGTTCGCGGGACCTTCAAGAACCCGCAGGCAGGTGTAAAAGCCGGGCCATTGATTGCGCGTGGTGCGGTTGCCGCCGCATTAGCCACGTTAGTCACTCCAGCGGCGGCACTGTTGGCGCTGATTTCCCCTTCCGAAGGGGAAGCCAACCAGTGCCGGGCGATACTGTCGCAAATGAAGAAGTGATGTCAGGCCGGATGCGATGGTTACACCGCATCCGGCAAAAGAATCATAATGACTGATGACGGGTCTCATGGGTTAACAGCAGCGCGATCAATGTCAACGCCGCCATCGACGCCAGATACGTTCCTACCGCTGCCAGACCGTAGTTAGCCTGCAGCCATGCGGCAATATACGGGGCAACGGAAGCGCCAAGAATCGACGAAACGTTATATGAGAATGATGCGCCCGTGTAGCGAACCTCGGTTGGGAACAGCTCCGGCAGCAACGCGCCCATCGGACCAAATGTCAGTCCCATCAGGCTTAAACCCAGCAGCAGGAAAGCGAACACCAGCGCCGGATTGCCAGATCCGAGCAGCGGTTTAAAGGCAAACAGCGCAAACAGAATGATAAGCGTGGTGATGATGAGCATGCTCTTGCGGCGACCAAACGCGTCGGCCAGCAGACCCGCCACAGGCACCATAACGCCAAAGCCAATTACCGCCATCATCAGCATCCACAACACTTCATTACGTGGCAGGCCAAGCCCTACAGGCGCGGCGGCTGTACTGAACGTCATCGAATAGACGGTCATGATATAGAACAGCGTATAGGTCGCCAGCATGATGAACGTGCCGAGGATCGTTACGCGAATATGCTTTGTCAGTAAGGTACCCAGCGGGATTTTCACCTGTTTTTTCGCCGCAGCGACTTTGGCGAAGACCGGGGACTCATGCAATGAAACGCGAACGTACAGGCCGATGATCACCAGTACCGCAGAGAAGATGAACGGTACGCGCCAGCCCCAGCTCATAAACTGTTCATCGGTCAGCAGCCAGGAGAGCAGCAGAAAAGTGCCGTTGGCGAAGAAAAAGCCGATAGGCGCGCCCAGTTGCGGGAATGATCCGTACAGCGCGCGTTTACGCGGCGGCGCGTTTTCCGTTGCCAGCAACGCCGCGCCGCCCCACTCACCGCCCAGACCTAAACCCTGACCAAAACGCGCCAGTGCCAGCAGCAACGGGGCGAAAATGCCGATAGTTTCATAGCCCGGCAGCAGGCCAATGACAACCGTTGAAATCCCCATGGTAAGCAGTGAAGCAACCAGCGTGACTTTACGGCCTACGCGATCGCCGAAATGGCCGAACACCGCGGAGCCGATTGGCCGGGCCACAAAAGCGATAGCGAAGGTGGCGAGGGACTGCAGCGTAGCCGCGGTCGGATCTCCCTGCGGGAAGAAAATATGGGGAAACACGATCACCGCGGCAGTCGCGTAGATATAGAAGTCGAAGAACTCAATGGCGGTACCAATGAGTGAGGCGACGACAACTTTATTGCGCGAGTTGACCGGGGTGTGTTCCTGTTCGTTGTCGAGTGTTGTGGCTGTTGCTTGCATAATATTTTCTTATTTTTGGCCGAACGAAAGGCCATATTACGCACAGCAAAAGCGATATTTCAATCTGTAACAAACCCTGCAATTGGTCAAAAAAAGAGCAAAAAGGGGATAATATTCAGGCTGAAGATTTCACTTCCATGAAATGCTTCACATAATTTAAAACTTGGATGATAAAACTGGTTTTTGGTTAAATAAAAGTTACGGGTTGGATTTATTCACTAAATCAGTAAGAACAGGCGGCATTATAATTGCCGGATGGCGCTGCGCTTATCCGGCCTACAAACTCACCCGTAGGCCGGATAAGACGCGTGCGTCGCCATCCGGCAATTGACAACTATTCCGGCGGTGGCTATTGCATTTTCCCCGGCATTCGCGGGTCATCTTTGTATTCCGCCGTGGCTATCCAGGCGGCGCAAAACAGCGTCAGACGAGCGAAGAAGTAGAAGAACGCCATCAGTCCAAGCACGGAACCAAACGCCGCGCCTGACGGCGATTGCACCAGTGACGGCAGCGTGTAGGTCATGATCATTTTGATAACTTCAAACCCCAGCGCCGCGATAAATGTGCCGCGAATGAGTGCTTTCTTACGTGGCCGGTGACGCGGCAGGCGCCAGAAAATCCAGAAGAAAAGCAAATAGTTGGCGAAAATAGAGATGGTCAGGCCGATCAGGCGCCAGGCGGGCTTCAGCCATTCGATGCCGTCGAGATACAGCGCAGAGATAATCATCTGCTGGGCGGAACCGGCGATAGAAGTAATGGACAGAGTGACAATCAGCGCAATCAACAAACCAATCAATGAGACAAAATCGCGCAGGTATTTAACCCAAATTTTTTCCTGATCCTGCGGCGTACGCTCCCAGACATCTCGCGACTGGGCACGAATCGCTTCGCGCAGATTGCCCATCCAGTTAATCCCGGAATAAAGGGCGATCCCAAGCCCGACCAGACCCACGGTGGTTCGCTGCTGAACGGCAGTGTTAATGGTGTTTTTTAACGTGGAGGCGAGCGTCGGGTCGCTGACGTTAAGCAGTATTTTGCTGAAGATATCCTGCAACAGCGTAGGGTGGGAGGCGAGAATAAAACCGGCGGCGGCAAATGACACCATCAGGATAGGGATCATCGACAGGAACGAGAAGTAAGTGATAGCGGCGCCAAACTGGTTTCCCATGCGGTCATTAAAACGCTCTGCAGCTCGAATCATATGGGCGATGACGGGCTGGCGTTGAATTTTATCGGCGAGGGTCAGGGCTGTTTGCAATGCCTGGTTGGTCGTACCGTTGGTTTCTGTTTTTTCACGCTCCTGGGTCTCAATTTTTGGGATCGGTGCGTGCTCAAGTTCCTGAATGGGGCGTTTTATCTCTTTTTCCTGCGTCATCAGGCCAGTATTCCTTGTTCTGTTCATTCTCAGGACAGTATAGCTTGTCAGTCCACATAATCTTTCATTACGCCGGTCAGCCATTCCATAAACAGATGAACCCGGCGGGAGAGGTTGCGGCGATGCGGATACAGCAGAGAAACCGGCATCGGCTCGGCACGATACTGCCCTAACACCTCGACCAGCGTACCGGCGCGCAGGGCGTCGCGTACGCCGACGCGTGGCACCTGAATAATGCCCAGGCCGGCAAGGCACGCTGCATGATAGGTTTCCGTACTGTTCACCGTCAGCATGCCGCCGGTTTTAACCCATTGAGTACCGTTGCCTGTCGCCACCTCGAAACCTTGCGCACGCGTTCCCAGGTTCACCGAGTAATGCACCACCGCATGCGAGGCTAAATCTTCCAGGCTTTCCGGATAGCCAAAGCGGGCCAGATATTCTGGGCTGGCGCAGTTAATCTGCGTGAGTTTACCCAGCGGACGGGCAATCAGCCCTGAATCTTTCAGCGTACCTACGCGTACGACGCAGTCGAAACCTTCGCGGATCAAGTCCACCAGGTGGTCGCTGCTGCTGAGTTCGAGTTCAAGTCCCGGATATTGATGCAAGAAGGCTGCCAGGCGGGGCATCACCAAATTTCTCGCGACGCCCACCGGCATATCCACGCGCAGCTTGCCGCTGATACTGGCCGAATCGTGATGGAATAGTCCATCCAGTTCATCCAGATTGCTTAGCAGATCTTTCGCGCGTTCATAATAGATCATGCCGTCTTGTGTGAGCTGGACGCGTCGGGTGGTGCGGTGCAACAGCTGCGTGCCAAGATGATTTTCCAGGGCCTGGATTTGTCGCGATACGCTACCTTTAGGTAGTCCAAGGGTGTCCGCCGCACGCGAAAAACTCTCCAGTTCTGCGACGCGGATGAACAACTGCATTGCGTGAATTTTATCCATTCTCATGCTCTATTGTTGTTCTGTATGAAACAGTAATGCGCAATCAGCGATATTTATTGTTTTTCTACCACCTAATAAGCTTTGTCTCAATCTTCACTACACATGAAATGAGGTTTCTTATGACGCAACGTATCGCATTGGTGACCGGCGGTGGTCGTGGACTCGGTAAAAACGCGGCGCTTAAGCTGGCAAGCAAAGGAATCGGTATCATCCTGACGTGGAACAGCAATGAAAAAGAAGCGCTGCAGGTTGTGGATGAAATTCGCCAATCTGGCGGTGAAGCAGCGGCATTACCGTTGAATGTCGGGGATATTTCAACATTCCCTCAGTTTATAAAACAAGTGCGGGAAACCTTACAGACCCAGTGGCAAAGCGACACCTTTGATTATTTATTGAACAATGCCGGGATTGGTATTAACGCGCCGTATCCCGCGTTCACCGAAGCGCAATTTGATCAACTTTTGAATATCCATTTTAAAGGTCCTTTTTTCCTGACGCAGAACCTTTTACCGCTGATGAACAGAGGCGGCAGGATCCTCAATGTTTCAACCGGACTCGCGCGCTTTGCGCTGCCGGGTTACAGCGCATACGCGGCTATGAAAGGGGCGATGGAAGTGTTAACCCGTTATCAGGCAAAAGAGCTGGGGGAGCGCGGAATTACGGCCAATATTATTGCCCCCGGCGCGATAGAAACCGATTTTAGCGGTGGAAATGTGCGGGATAACGCGCAACTGAATGCGTACATTGCTTCGCAAACAGCGTTGGGGCGCGTTGGTTTGCCGGATGATATCGGTGACGCGATTGCCGCGTTGCTCAGCGATGAGCTGGCGTGGATGACGGCGCAGCGTGTTGAGGTCTCCGGCGGAATGTTCCTGTAACCCGTCGTGTCTTATTCAGCCAGATATTGGCTGAATAAGCATTTAATGCGATTTTTTATTTTGTAACATATTTGAATGATGGTTGGCATTCCTTATTTTTCGACAAAAATATAGACTGCATATAATTAATATTAATTAATATATATGAGCGTCAAAATATAAGAATTTACTTAATATATTTCGTTGGTTTTGTTTCTTTGTGTGATTCTGTTGATTGAGCTGTAACTAATCATAATTTCTGCTTCTTTCTTCTACGACTATCGGTACAATGGCCCACCCGCCAAATGGTGACTTCTTATTTTACCCTATGGGTAATACCCTTCCGCGCGCTAAGGCTAATATCTTATTCAGACGGAGATAAATAATGCAGTTAATAATGTTTGACAGGCAGTCAATATTTATTCATGGAATGAATGTAAGTTTACAGCAACGTATTCCAGGAGTGGATGTTCAGGGTGTCAGTCAGACAGATGACCTGTGGCAGAAGCTGGAAGACAACCCTGATGCAATGGTAATGCTGGATGGCGATCTTGATGCTGAGTTCTGCCGCAGCTTGCTGCAACAGATCGCGCAACGTAATTCGGCGGTAAAAGTGCTGGTAACAGCAACGGATTGCCGGAAAAGATGGCTACAGGAGGTCACGCAATTAAACGTGCTGGCCATTGTTCCACGTGACTCTGACGCGGAAACCTTCACACTGGCGCTCAATAGTGTCGCGATGGGCATGATGTTTATCCCCAGAGACTGTATTACAGCGGCTGAGAGTAGCCGCCAAAATATAAGATCGCTCAGTGCGCGTCAGCGAGAAATTTTGACTATGCTGGCCGCGGGCGAGTCGAATAAACAAATTGGCCGACTGTTAAATATCAGTACCGGAACGGTAAAAGCCCATCTTGAGTCGCTTTACCAGCGTCTGGAGGTAAAAAATCGTACGCAGGCGGCAATGATGTTAAACGACGCTATTTAATTGACGTAAATTTCACAGTCAGAAAATTTCTGGCTGTGAAATAGCTTAAGGCCAAATTTCTGTCGCGTTAAATCGGGTCATTCCCACGCTGAATATCCACGCAATTAACGTCTCTTGTTGAAACCGATCTTTTATTTGCGGTTTTTTTTCATATAGTAACGCCTCACAGAGATGCAGATCGGCGAGCAGAAGTGCTTCTGCCTGCATTAGCGTAATCGGGGTATCAAAGGTTTCGTCTGCGGCAATTTCATGCCCGTAGCCTATCACCCAAATTCCATGTTTATCCTGATACTTTTCCAGCGACAGGCCTTGCCATTGCTTAATAAATGCGACACAGGCGGGTGTGAAGTGCGTTGAACGGAGCGGCATAATACTCTCTGAGTAAAGAGATATATTTTAAGAAATCCACTCCGTTACACCAGTTGCCATGTAGCCCGTTTTTACAGCAAAACGCCTTATGGCATTGGCGGCTGATATTCACGTTTTAACAGGCCGAAAAGCCAGT
This sequence comes from Citrobacter sp. CRE-46, assembly GCF_059615875.1. NCBI lineage: Bacteria > Pseudomonadati > Pseudomonadota > Gammaproteobacteria > Enterobacterales > Enterobacteriaceae > Citrobacter > Citrobacter sp. CRE-46. Next base: position 241,997 of record NZ_CM184341.1, read on the forward strand.
CATCGCGCCAGGTTTGTTGTAGCCAGTAGCTTTCCCGCAGCGTACCTTCGTGAATGAACCCAATCTTTTCCAGCAGACGTCTTGAGGCTTCGTTTCCTGCGGTGACGCAGGCCGTCAGCCGGCGGAGTCCGCCGTGGGTAAATGCGTAATCGCAAACGGCATGCAGGGATTCAGTGCCATAACCTTTACCCTGTGCCTCGGGAGTAAGCAAAAAACCGACCTCGGCACATTCATTGTTTTCATGAATATATCCAGTCACCCCCAGCGGCGTTCCCGATGCCTTATCGCACAGCACCAGGCAAAGCCAGTGCGGGCTGCCGGGGGACCACTCTGGTAAGCGTGAATGAAAGGCTGCCTGTATCTCTTGTTCTGTGCGCGCATCAGCGACAAATCGCATCACATCAGCGTTCTGCTGTAACGTTAAAAAGAACGCCCAATCTTCAATATTCAATGGACGACAGATCAGGCGCGATGTTTTCAATACGGGCACGGACATATCTCCTGAATAATTTTCCATGATTGTGCGGAAGTCACTGTAAAACAGATTTATTTGCTATATGAATGTGTTTTAGTCTACGTCGATACACATCTGCTTTTATAGAAAATAACGACATACCATTGTGAGGCCGCACGTTTTGGGTCCTGTTAGGGAAGATGATGACCAATAGCGCATTACAAGCGACATGTACACCCTTTGAACGTTGTCTGGCGATCATCCGTCAGGCATCGGTAGAAATATTGCTGCTGTTAGGCGTGCATGTCGCAGAGGGTAAAGAGCCGCGATGGTTCCTTGAGCAGCTTGACCAGGCCAGATTGAATCTGGGCGGCTGGGGAGCTGTCGCCAGACGTTTGCAGATGAATGATGCGCAATTGAGCCAGTTCACTCTGCGGCTGCGTCATCTGCAGCAGAGCGTGCCGCAGTATGAAAATGGCCAGGACGTCAGTGAAAACCAGCTGATTTCTGCGCTACGCTTCGTGGCGTCTCTGGAACAGTTACGTCAGCAACAGCCCATCCTGAAGTATGAAACTGAGATTGAACGTGCAGAGCCTGAAGCACAGATCCACGCGCAGCGTCAGCTTCGTGCCATAGAATTAACGCTCAAATCGCTTATCGCACGGGTATGGCCGGATCAACATCCACTCAACAGCTTCCTGAAACAGCACTTCGGTGGGGAACGCCTGCGCCGTTGGTTAAAACTGGGTGACAGTCGGGATGCGCTGGACGGCATGATGTTTAGCGAGCTGGCGCTTATGGTCGTGGATAAGAAATTGTTTGTACGCCACTTTACCCAGATTTTTAACGACACCTCGGTGCTGACGTTGTTTGTCGAACCACGTCTGACGTTGCGTATGTTTCTGGATGATTGCCGGCTGGCTCGCAACGGCGTCATCGCGCAGCAGCCGCTGACCTCAGTACAACTGATGTTGCTGGATTGTCAGTACCGACAGATTACTCACCCTGTACAACGGGCATTTGCAGAAAGGCGTACGCGTGTTAATCCCGCGTCATATCTGGAGTCTGATGAGACGACCGTCCGCCAGTTCTGGGAAATGGCAAAGCAAAAGGATGAGCAGGCGGGGGGCGACAAACAGGAAATCGCCGACAGTATTGATCCGCCGGAGAAGCGAGCAAAGCGCACCGCGGAGGAGCGTGAACAGCTGATTTCAGGCATGTTGTGGGTCGCGGTCGGCGTGATGGTGCTGGTGATTTCGCTGGGTGCGTTCTGGTTATTCACTTCGCCAGCGCCACAGGCGCCATCCGGACAATCTGTTGAAATTGTGCAGGAGGAATCGCGCCGCGATGCACCTTCCGCACGGGAATCTGTGACCCGAATGGGTATCACCTGGGATGCCTTTAACATGCGCGCGGCTATCGATCGCAACGATACCCGTGTGACGTCACTGTTCCTGCAGGGCGGGATGGACTGGAAGCTGGCGTGGACGGAACAAGCATTCGCTGCGGGCAATACCGAGGTGTTGAGACTGCTGCTGCGTTATCCTGCGCAGATGAACGAGAGCAAACCTTGCAGACAGTTTATGAGTACGCTCAGTCATGCCATGTCGAATGGGGCGTCACTCACTTCCTTGCACAAAAGCTACCTGCAAAGTTTTTGTTCGGTTCCGGCGGTTATCGCACGTCAACACTATGATCTTGAGCAGGCTCAGCTGCGCGCTCGTGCAGAACCCAGCCCGGAGAACAAAAAGTGGCAAAAAATTCATTCTGAACTCTACGATGCGATTAACTAACGGCCTGAGGAGTCAGGCCGCCAGCGGCTAAGGTTCGCCATACAACCCGATGAGTCGGCGCACCACGCCGTTTGTCCAGCCAAAGCCGTCCTGCAGCGGATATTCCCCGCCGCCGCCTTCGCGCGGCATGCCGTCGGCAATATGGTATTTTTCGATAAGCTTGTGGTGTTCCTGGTAAAAGAGATTCACCGTTTTCAACCAGTTACGGGCAATTTCATCCCCGAGATGGTCGTCGCCATACAATTTGAAACCTTGAATAGCCATCCATTGCAGCGGCGCCCAGCCGTTGGGTTTATCCCACTGCTCACCGGTTTCATGTTCTGTGGCTAAAATACCCCCTGGCGTTAGCAGGCGGCTGCGTACCGCATTGGCCAGCCGGTCGGCTTGTTCATGCGTTGCCATGCCGACATACAGCGGTACGATACTGGCGGCAGAGAAGAGGGCCATTTGTTCACGTCGCCAGTCATAATCGCGATAGCAGCCGTTTTCATCATCCCATAAGTAGCGATTCACCGCATCGCGGCGGTCATTGGCTTTCTGGCGAAACAGCGCTTCAGCTTCTTTGTCACCTTTCAGCGCCGAAATATTGGCGATGGCGCTCTCCAGCTTGTAGAGGAACGCGTTCAGATCAATTGGGATGAATTGTGTCGTGCGTATGCTGGCAAGGCGGCCTGCATCGCGTAGCCAGCGTGAGGAGTAATCCCATCCCGATGCCGCGCCTGCACGCAAATCGCGATACACCTCATTGGGCGGTCGACCTGAATGCTTGGCGGTCTCGACGTCTTCAAGCCACGATTCATCGCGCGGCGTATCACGATCGTCCCAATAGCGGTTGAGCAAGGATCCGTCCGACATTCTGATTACGTGGCGGTAGGCCTGGTTGAGCACCAGCGAATCGGCGCCATCCATCCAGAACGCGTACTCCATTTTTAGATGATCAAGATAACGGCGCGCGCCACGTACGCCATCCTCTTCAAACAGTTCCACCATCAGCGCAAAGACCGGCGGCTGCGAGCGGCTCAGGTAGTACGTTCGATTACCGTTTGGGATGTGACCATAATTTTCGATCATCCAGGCAAAGTTATCCGCCATACATTTCAGCAGATCTTCGCGACCGCTCTCTGCCAGACCCAGCATGGTGAAATAGGAATCCCAGTAGTAGGTTTCGCTAAAACGTCCGCCAGGCACAATATATGACTGCGGTAACGGCAGCAACGAGGACCAGGGAATGTGGTCCTGCGGTTCGCGCGTCAGCACTGGCCACAATTGATCGATATGCTCTTTCAGCGAATTTTCCGGGTCAGAAACGTATTCGCTGGAGGGCGTTTCCGGGAGCCAGAAATGGTTCTCAACAAAGCGCTTCAGGTCAAAGTCCCGATGGCGTTTGACCTTGCGATAACGGATCAAAATATCCAGCGGATCCATTTTGGGCGCACAGTCGGGGAAGGTTTTGCTATCGGCAAACAGTTTCGACGACTGGACATGTTCGAACAGCTCAAGGTAACGATCGGCCGGGGTTAACGCATCTGAGGCGGGCAGCCCTTCAATCATCTCCGGCTCAGGCTCTGCCTCAATCATTTCATCCAGCTTTAACTCGCACGGATCCATTTCATAAAGCAGATCGATGTCGATCGTCAGTTCTTCAGAAGGGGCGTGGGGTAGTTTCTGGTTGAGCATAATGAGAAAGACCTCCGATGGACGGTGAAATAGTAAGGCTGTTGCCCGGTCGTCAGTTAAGCGTAGACATTCGCTTCGGTATTGGCTGAGTAAAGCGTGCGGTTGATCACGTTTTAGTGTTGAGCATTATTTAATAAATTAAACTATCCCAATGATAATAATGAATAATTCAGAATCGTGCGCGACCTGAAGATATTCCATTTTCAGAACATTCGATTGCAACGAGGTGTGAACGAAACCTGCTAATGGCTTAACGCTATAATAGGCGCAGGCTATTCTATTGATAGTTCTCCTCCATGTAATTGCTTGATACTTATCAAAATAGTAATCCCCTCATTTCCTATGATGGTCAAGTCTGACAAAGACTGTGCATTAATTATTCTAATTTTTCTGGGTCACAATAACTCACAACGGTGAGGGTAAAATAATGAAAATCATTACCCGTCTTACCGCGATTGCCATAGCTGGCATCGTGATTTGTTATTTTGGATTATCCGGTTATGTGTGGTATCACGATAATCAACGGAGCAAACAGGCTGATGTTCAGGCCTCTTCGCAGGAAGCAAATAATAAAGTTTTAGGATTCTTGCGCGAAAAAGGGTGCGATTATTGTCACACCCCTTCGGCTGAATTACCTTTCTATTCTTCTTTTCCTGTCGCTAAGCAGTTGATGAATTACGACATTCAACTGGGATATAAATCCTTCAATCTTGAGGCCGTTCGTGCGGCGCTGGTCGCGGATAAACCCGTTTCGCAAAGCGACCTGAATAAAATTGAATGGGTGATGCAGTACGAAACCATGCCGCCGACGCGTTATACCGCGCTGCACTGGGCCGGTAAGGTGAGCGATGCGGAGCGCGAAGACATTCTGGGCTGGGTCGCCAAACAGCGTGAGCAGTATTACGCCAGTAAAGATACCGCCGCGCAGCATCGTAATGAACCCGTACAGCCAATACCAGAAAGCATCCCGACTGATGCCCGGAAGGTGGCGCTTGGCTTTACGCTTTATCACGATCCGCGTATTTCCGGCGACAGCACGATCTCTTGCGCGCACTGTCATGCCCTGAATGCGGGTGGTGTGGATGGCCGGAAAACGTCAATTGGCGTAGGCGGAGCGGTCGGGCCGATCAACGCGCCAACGGTGTTTAACTCAGTCTTCAACGTGGAACAGTTCTGGGATGGCCGTGCGCCGACATTGCAGGCGCAGGCAGGTGGTCCGCCGTTGAACCCGATTGAAATGGCATCTAAATCCTGGGATGAAATTATCCAGAAGCTGGATAAAGATCCGCTCTTGAAGCAAGAATTTATTGCGGTTTATCCACAGGGATTCAGCGGAGATAATATTACCGATGCGATTGAAAACGCTGATCACGCCAAATTCACCGTTTGATAAGTGGTTACGTGGTGATGAGGAGGCGTTAACGGCTCAGCAAAAACATGGCTATCAGTTGTTTAAGGAAAATAAGTGCGCGACCTGTCATGGCGGTATTATTTTAGGCGGACGCTCATTTGAACCATTAGGTTTGAAAAAGGACTTTAATTTCGGCGAAGTCACTGCCGCAGATATTGGCCGGATGAACGTTACCAATGAACTACGTGACAAGCTACGTCAGAAAGTCCCTGGATTACGTAACGTTGCGCTGACTGCGCCTTATTTCCATCGCGGCGATGTGCCTACGCTCGATGGTGCGGTCAAACTGATGCTGCGTTATCAGGTGGGTAAGGAACTGCCGCAGGAAGATATCGACGATATCGTGGCGTTCCTCGAAAGTTTGAACGGGATTTATACGCCGTATATGCAGAACCATCAGTAATTTCAATATGATAAATCGGCCACCAGATTGATTTTGTGGCCGATTTTCTTTTTTTATGCCAGCAAATGTCAGGTAAATAGTTATAATACATGTCATGGTATTCTAATAATACAAACGGATACAAATGATGGAGCAACCTGACAGCAATAGCGCAAAACCTCTCTATAAACAGCTTGAGGCATCCTTGAAAGAGGCGATTTTGCGCGGTGAATACAAGCCCGGTCAGCAGATCCCCACAGAAAATGAACTCAGTAGCCAGTGGCAGGTTAGTCGTGTAACGGTGCGTAAAGCTCTGGATGCTCTAACGCGTGAAAATCTTCTGACGCGTGTTTCTGGCAAGGGAACGTTTGTCAGCAATGAAAAGTTTCAGCGCAGCATGACCGGGATTATGAGCTTTAGCGAGTTGTGTCAGTCCCAGGGGCGGCGGCCCGGCTCCCGGACTATCAAATCGGTTTTTGAATCGGTGGATAACGAGACCAGCGCCTCGCTGGGAATGGCTGAAAAAGAGAAAGCGGTAGTCATTGAACGTATTCGTTATGCTGACGATATTCCCGTTTCGCTGGAAACCATCCAGTTACCTCCTCGTTTTGCCTTTCTGCTGCAAGAGGACCTCAATAATCATTCGTTATACGCTTGCTTACGTGAAAAATATGGGCTGTGGTTTACCCATTCGCGCAAAATGATTGAGCTAGTGTATGCAAGCTTTGAGGTTGCTCACTATCTTGGGGTGAGTGAAAATTATCCTCTGATTTTAATTAAGAGTGAAATGATTGATAACAAAGGAGAATTATCTTGTGTGTCCCGTCAGTTGATCGTTGGCGACAAGATTCGATTCACCGTATAGGTCCTCCTCTTACATCTTTGATACTGGCTAAAATCGGGATCCGTGTCGCGGATCCCGATTTTTTATGGTTCTTACGTTGATCAAATGTCTTTAAATGTATTATAAAAATACCAATACATTAAGAGTCATTTTGTAGGCGATATCCGCCTGTATGATTGATTGAACCAGAGGGAACCATAATGAGCATTAAAGAAATTGTGAACGATATTGTGGCCAGCCAGGCGGAAAAAGGGGGGACTAAACATGTTTACTATGTTGCCTGTGGTGGGTCTTATGCCGCGTTCTACCCGGCAAAAGCATTCTTAGAAAAAGAGTCAAAAACGCTGAGCGTGGGCCTTTACAACAGTGGGGAATTTATCAGTAACCCGCCTGTTGCGCTGGGTGAAAATGCCGTCGTTGTTGTTGCTTCGCATAAAGGCAATACCCCTGAAACCACGAAGGCGGCAGAAATTGCACGCCTGCATGGCGCGACCGTTATTGGGCTTACCTGGGTTATGGATTCACCTTTGGTTGCGCATTGTGATTATGTTGAGACCTATACCTTTGGCGAGGGAAAAGATGTCGCTGAAGAGAAGACGATACAATGTTTGCTTACCGCGGTAGAGCTTCTTCAGCAAACAGAAGGCTATGTTCACTATGACGATTTCCTGGATGGCGTCAGTAAAATTAACCGTATTGTATATCGTGCTTGCGAGCATGTGGCTGAACGGGCACAAGCATTTGCTCAAGAATATAAAGACGATAAAGTTATTTATACTGTTGCCAGTGGGGCGGGCTATGGCGCGTCATATTTACAAAGTATCTGCATATTTATGGAAATGCAGTGGATTCATTCAGCCTGTATTCACAGCGGTGAATTCTTCCACGGACCGTTCGAAATTACGGATGCTAATACACCATTTTTCGTACAGCTTTCTGAAGGTAGTACCCGCCCGGTCGATGAGCGTGCATTAGATTTTCTGAAAAAATATGGTCAGCGAATTGAAGTGATAGACGCGAAAGAGTTAGGGTTGTCGACTATCAAAACTACGGTTATTGATTACTTTAACCATTCTCTTTTCAATAATGTTTACCCTGTTTACAACCGAGCGCTTGCTGAAGCTCGCCAGCATCCGCTCACTACACGTCGCTATATGTGGAAAGTAGCATACTGATTACTAAAGGATTAAGGTAAAAGCAGGGACGCTTTTTAAGATTTTATAGAGCAGGGTATTATTATGAGTATTCGCGTAATAGGTATAGGTGACAATGTCGTCGATAAATACCTTCATTCTGGAATGATGTATCCAGGTGGCAATGCCTTAAATTTTTCTGTCTACGCAAAGCAAGCCGGTGCTTCAAGCGCCTTCATGGGGGCGTTTGGGAATGATGACGCGGCAAAACATATACAAGATGTATTGCATAAGTTACAGATAGATATTACCCATAGTCGGCATTATGAGGGGGAGAACGGTTACGCCTGTATTCGCCTCAATAATGGCGATCGTGAGTTTGTCACCAGTAATAAAAATGGTGTTTTACGCGAACATCCCTTCATGCTGACGGTGGATGATCTGCGATACATAGCCAGTTTTGACTTAGTTCACACCAGTATTAATGGTTATCTGGAAAGTGAGCTGGAAAAAATAAAACAGAAAAATATCATGATATCATTCGATTTTTCTGGACGTGGCACCGATGATTATTTCGCAAGAGTATGCCCATGGGTAGATTATGGCTTCATTTCCTGTAGTGGCATCTCACCAGATGAAACCAAAGAAAAAATAAATAAGCTTTACCAATACGGTTGTCGACATATTATTGCAACCTGCGGGCATGAACGTGTTTATTATTTTTCCGCTGGTGGTTTTCTTGACTGGACGCCGAAATATATTGAGCCAGTAGATACCCTGGGGGCAGGTGATGCGTTTTTAACCGGATTTATGCTCTCCATTATCCAATCAGGTACAGCTGAGCCCGATCGAGAAAGGGTGCTGTGCGCCATGCAGGCTGGTGGTAAATCTGCAGCGAATGTTTTGTCTGATTACGGTGCATTCGGTTTTGGTAAACCGTATTAACCCTGTTAACGCTGTTCCACTCATGTAACCCAACATTCACTCCAGATAAGCCAGGAGGAAGTATGTTTTGGACGGAATTGTGTTTTATTCTTTTAGCCTTAATGGTTGGCGCCAGGATTGGCGGTGTGTTTTTAGGCATGGTCGGTGGACTCGGTGTTGGCGTCATGGTATTTGTTTTTGGCCTGACCCCATCAACGCCACCGATTGACGTTATTCTTATTATTCTTTCGGTTGTTTTAGCTGCCTCGTCATTACAAGCCGCCGGTGGTCTGGATTTACTGGTTAAACTGGCAGAGAAAATTCTGCGCCGTCATCCTCGTTATATTACGCTGCTGGCGCCTTTTATTTGCTATATCTTCACTTTTATGTCCGGAACGGGGCATGTTGTTTATAGTTTATTACCGGTTATTTCTGAAGTCGCTCGTGATTCGGGGATCCGTCCTGAGCGGCCATTATCCATTTCTGTTATTGCATCGCAGCAGGCTATCACAGCCAGTCCAATATCGGCGGCGATGGCGGCAATGATTGGTTTAATGGCCCCATTAGGGATATCCATTTCTACAATTATGATGATCTGTGTTCCCGCTACGTTAGTGGGTGTCGCGATGGGGGCCTTAGCGACCTTTAATAAAGGCAAAGAGCTAAAAGATGACCCAGAGTATCAACGCAGGCTTGCGGAGGGTTTAATAAAGCCTGCTCAGAAACAACACGATAAAACTGAAGTTACCTTTCGCGCTAAGCTCTCTGTCGTACTGTTTTTGATGAGTGCCGTGGTGATTGTGCTCTTAGGGATTATTCCTCAATTACGACCGGTAGTGGAAACGGCAAAAGGGCTGCAACCGTTATCGATGTCGGCAGCGATCCAGATAACAATGCTCTCTTTTGCCTGTCTGATAGTCTTGATATGCCGACCTCCGGTGGACCAAATTATCAGCGGGACTGTGTTTCGCGCGGGGGCACTGGCGATTGTCTGCGCCTTTGGCCTTGCCTGGATGAGCGAAACCTTCGTCAATGGGCATATTGATCTGATTAAGGCAGAGGTTCAGACGCTATTACAGCAACATACCTGGTTAATTGCCATCATGATGTTTTTTGTCTCTGCGATGGTCAGTAGCCAGGCGGCAACAACGCTCATTCTTCTACCGTTGGGGCTGGCATTAGGCTTACCTGCATATGCGCTCATTGGTGCATGGCCTGCGGTGAATGGATATTTCTTCATTCCGGTGGCGGGTCAATGTCTGGCTGCGCTTGCTTTTGATGACACGGGAACTACGCGCATAGGCAAATATGTATTTAACCATAGTTTTATGCGGCCTGGTTTAGTGAATGTTATTGTTGCTGTCGTCGTTGGCCTTATTATCGGGAAAATAATCCTGGCTTGATTTTTTTGAAGCATTTCCTGTATCCCTAATTAATTAAATTCAGAGGATGAAAATGAATATTAAAATATTCATCGCGGCGGCGATGTTATTTATCAGTTCAAACGTTTTTAGTGCGATAACGCAACCTCACATAATAATTCTGGCGACGGGAGGAACCATCGCTGGTACCGCTGAAAGTAACACCCAAACATCGGGATATAAATCTGGTGAAATAGGTGTTCAGACATTAATTAAAGCGGTGCCTGAAATTAATAAGATTGCCAGTGTTGATGGTCAGCAAATATCTAATATCGGCAGCGAAAACATGACCAGTGACATTATTTTAAAGCTATCTCAGCAGGTGAATGCGCTGCTCGCGCGTGATGACGTTGACGGTATCGTTATTACCCACGGAACCGACACGCTTGATGAAACGGCCTACTTTCTCAATCTGACGGTTAAGAGCGATAAACCCGTGGTGTTCACTGCGGCGATGAGACCCGCGACGGCCATTAGCGCAGACGGTGCAATGAATCTGCTGGAAGCGGTCACGGTGGCCGCCGATCCGAATGCAAGGGGTCGGGGGGTTATGGTGGTTTTAAATGATCGCATAGGTTCTGCAAGGTTTGTGACCAAGACAAACGCGACCACGCTGGATACCTTCAAAGCCCCTGAGCAAGGGTATTTAGGGGTTATCGTCAATGGCAAACCAGAGTTTGAAACTCGCATTGAAAAGACGCATACCCTGCGTTCCGTTTTTGATGTAAGAAATCTTAAAAAGCTGCCGCAGGTAGCGATTATTTATGGTTACCAGGACGATCCTGAATATATGTATGATGCTGCAATTGCGCATCATGTAGATGGGATTGTCTATGCCGGAACCGGTGCCGGGTCGGTTTCTGTCAGAAGTGAAGCTGGAATTAAAAAAGCAGAGAAAGCGGGAATCATTGTGGTGCGTGCATCCCGTACGGGTAACGGCATTGTTCCACAGGATAAAGGGCAGCCGGGATTGGTGTCTGATTCATTAAATCCTGCGAAAGCCCGGGTTTTGCTGATGACAGCCCTGACAAAAACGAAAAATCCTGAGCTCATTCAGCATTATTTTAATACCTACTAAGATCGGTTGTTTAACGCGCTCGTTTGTATGCAAAATGGGCGCGTTTCCTCCCATCCGGATATTTTGTTACCTCTGCTCGCCCACGAATATTTCCCACAATTCTTCTACCGCTCTGGACATTCTGCCCGCAGGCCGAAACAGTCGGATATCAATGGGTATCCATAATCCGCTCTTCTGTGGGGCCGCCGCGGCAATCGTCCCGGCCTGAACATCCGGAGCCGCCAGACTTTCCGGCAGCCAGGCAATGCCGTCCCCGGCTTTAACCATCGCCAGCAGCGTGGCGGCCAGATCGGCGGTGAAGGCGATGTCCATACCGCGTCGGGCATGATTCACCGGTGACGTGTTCGAGAGGATCCTCCCCAGACCGGATTCTGCAGAGAAGGAGAGGAACGGAAATTTTTTGCCCCCCGTAGCCTGCCAGAGCGGCTGATGAGAGCCGGGATCACATTTGGAGTAGGGTAATAACGTTTCTTGTCCAAGGCGAACGCTGAGATATTTCGTCTGATCAAGATTGATGTGCATGTGAGGGTGGTAATAACACAGCAGAAACTGCGCATCCCCATTTTCAATCATCCTTTCACAGGCGCTGAGCGTGTCTGACAGCAGGCGAAATGAGCCGAAACGGGCGATTTTTTCGTTATTACGCATCAGCGCCGGAAAAAATGAGAACGACAGGGAGTGCGTTGCGGAGAAAATAACATCCGGTCGTGTATTTCCCGCCGCTTCAATGGTTTCATTTCTCAGGGTATATAGCGCCCGGATCAGTTCGGGCACTTGAGCGACGAAAACTTCCCCCGCTCGAGTCAGGCTAACGCCACGGCGGTTACGCTCAAAAATCGGCGTTCCCAGCCACTCTTCCAGCGAGACAATGCGCCGACTGAATGCGGGCTGCGTCACATATCGGGAAGCGGCTGCGCGAGAGAAATTGAGTGACTGCGCCAGCGCAACGCAGTCTTCAAGCCAGGTGAGTTCCAGGTGATGCCGATTTTGCATTACAGCCAGCCTCTTTGGCATTAGATCAGTAAATGAGCACTGCTTAAGATGGAGAAATACAGGACGATGGCGTCCTTAAATGCTGCCTGGATACATTATGCCAATAATAAACCGGCATGAGTTATCACTTTTTACAGGCGTGTAAGTGCGAGCATAACTGACTAAGAACCCGCCGGAGAAAACATGCGTATCCTCGATGTTGTAGAAATTACCAAACCCATCGCTTCCCCTATTCGTAACGCCTATATCGATTTCAGCAAGATGACGACCAGTCTGGTGGCCGTTGTGACTGACGTTGAGATAGAGGGTCGTCGCGTGGTGGGATACGGATTTAACTCTAATGGTCGTTACGGCCAGGGGGGATTGATCCGCGAACGCTTCCGTAACCGCATTCTGGACGCTGACCCGGAAAGTCTGCTGAATGCCGAAGGCGATAACCTGGATCCGCATAAAATCTGGGACGTCATGATGAGTAATGAAAAGCCGGGGGGCCATGGTGAGCGCTCGGTGGCTGTTGGTACGCTGGATATGGCTATCTGGGATGCCGTTGCCAAAATTGCCAACAAGCCGTTGTTCCGTCTGCTGGCTGAGATGAAGGGCGTTGAGGCGAATCCACGCGTCTTTGTCTACGCGGCGGGGGGTTACTATTATCCGGGTAAAGACCTGAGCGCGCTGCGTCAGGAAATGCGAGGCTACCTGAACCGCGGCTACAACGTAGTTAAAATGAAAATCGGCGGCGCATCGTTGGAAGAGGACCGTCGCCGTATCGAAGCGGTATTGACTGAAATTGGCGACGAAGCGCGTCTTGCCGTCGATGCCAATGGTCGCTTTGATCTGGAAACCAGTATTGCCTATGCCAAAATGCTACGGGATTATCCATTGTTTTGGTACGAAGAAGCCGGCGACCCGCTGGATTATTCTCTCCAGGCCGCGCTGTCAGAATTTTACCCAGGCGCGATGGCGACAGGTGAAAACCTCTTTTCTCATCAGGATGCGCGCAACCTGCTGCGCTACGGCGGCATGCGCCCGGATCGCGACTACCTGCAATTTGACTGTGCGCTTTCCTACGGTCTGGTCGAATATCTGCGTACCCTGGACGTACTGGCGCAGTTTGGCTGGTCTCCATCACGCTGCATACCGCATGGCGGTCACCAGATGTCGCTGAACATTGCGGCGGGTCTTGGCCTCGGTGGGAATGAAAGTTACCCGGATCTGTTTCAGCCGTACGGCGGTTTCCCGGATTCAGTGAAGGTGGAAGAGGGTCATATCGTCATGCCAGAACTGCCGGGCATCGGTTTTGAAGGGAAATCTGATCTGATTAAAGAGATGCGTGCGTTGGCCGAATAGCGCGGGCGGAGGTGACATAACAACCCTCCGGTTGCCGGAGGGGTGTGACTTGAGCGTGTAGTGAATAGCGTCTACACCTGTGCAATTAGCGCATAGTGACGAATTCTTCTGCCGCCGTTGGGTGAATCGCAACGGTGTTATCGAAGTCTTTCTTCGTCGCGCCCATTTTCAGCGCCACCGCGAAGCCTTGCAGCATTTCGTCCATGCCAAAACCGATGCCGTGAATACCAACAATCTTCTCTTCCGGACCCACGCAAACCAGCTTCATGCGGCACGGCTGGCGGTGTGAAGTCACGGCAGTGTACATCGCGGTAAACGAGGATTTATACACTTTCACCTGGTCATCGCCGTGCTGTTCGCGAGCCTGCTGCTCGGTTAAGCCCACGGTGCCAATTGGCGGGTGGCTGAAGACCACGGTCGGAATGTTGCTGTAGTCCAGATGCTCGTCCGGTTTGTTATTAAACAGACGTTCGGACAGGCGACGGCCTGCGGCAACGGCAACCGGCGTCAGCTCAACGGCACCGGTGTTATCGCCAACGGCATAAATCCCCGGCACGCTGGTGTTCTGGTATTTATCAACGACGATGTAGCCTTTTTCGTTGGTTTTCACGCCAGTAACGGCCAGGTTAAAGTTATCTGTGGCTGGTTCACGACCGATCGCCCATATCAGGCAATCCACCGTTTCGCTACGGCCATCTTCCAGTTGCAGGGTCAGACTGCCGTCGGCGTTTTTAATGACCGCTTGCGGAATAGCGTGCGTATGCAGAGTCGGACCTTCGGTGTTCATCACCTCGACCAGCGTCTCGACGATCATCGGATCGAAGCTGCGCAGCGGCGCGTGTTTACGCACGAACAGGTGAGTTTCTGCGCCCAGGCCGTTAATCACGCCCGCCAGTTCAACGGCGATATAACCTGCGCCAACAACGGCTACACGTTTTGGCAGCGCTGGCAGCTCAAAGAAGCCATCGGAGTCGATACCGTATTCCACGCCTGGAATGTTCGGATGGCTCGGGCGCCCGCCGGTGGCGATCAAAATATGATCGGCAGTAATGGTTTCACCGTTCACTTCAATGGTTTTGGCATCAACGAAGCGGGCAAAGCCTTTAATCACATCAACGTTATTTTTACCCAGCACGTTGTCGTACGAGGTATGAATGCGATCGATATAGGCGGTACGGCTGGCGATCAGTTTATCCCAGTCGAACTTATTAATGGTGGTATCGAAACCGTAATCCGGGCCGTACATATGAATCGCTTCACGGATTTGTGCGGCATGCCACATCACTTTCTTCGGTACGCAGCCAACATTAACGCAGGTGCCGCCTAGCTCTTTGGCTTCAATCAGTGCGCATTTCTGGCCGTACATTGCCGCACGGTTAATGGAGGCAATACCGCCGCTGCCGCCGCCAATAGCGATGTAATCATAGTGCTTGGTCATGACCGCTCCTTCATGTTCATTGTAGGGCGGAGAAGCGTTACGCCATCCGCCAAAATATTCGCGATTGTATACCTGAAATTAAAAGGTTCCACCGATGGCTGCGATTACTCCGGCACGAT
Organism: Citrobacter sp. CRE-46; assembly: GCF_059615875.1. Classification (NCBI taxonomy): domain Bacteria; kingdom Pseudomonadati; phylum Pseudomonadota; class Gammaproteobacteria; order Enterobacterales; family Enterobacteriaceae; genus Citrobacter; species Citrobacter sp. CRE-46. The sequence goes on from NZ_CM184341.1 coordinate 257,011, forward strand.
CCAGCTTACGGAAGTGTGTCCGGTTCCTGCGGGAACCAGCTTGCTATGTAGCCACGGCAGGACATTGTTCATCTGCTGCTCAAGCTTCCACGGCGGGTTAATCACAATCATGCCGGACGCCGTCATGCCGCGCTGATCGCTGTCCGGGCGCACCGCCAGCTCAATTTGCAGAATTTTGCGGATACCGGTGTCTTCCAGATCGTGGATCATGCGCTTGATTTGCTGGCGCAGGACCACCGGATACCACAGCGCATAGGTGCCCGTTGCGAAGCGTTTGTAGCCTTCATTAATGCCGGTCACTACCGCCTGGTAGTCGGTTTTGATTTCGTATGGCGGATCGATAAGGATCAGCCCGCGGCGGGAAACCGGCGGTAATTTTGCTTTTAGCTGTTGATAACCGTCAGCCTTGGCCACACGTGCGCGTTCATCTTTCTGAAATTCGCCGCGCAGCAAAGGAAAGTCGCTTGGGTGCAGCTCGGTTAATTGCAGGCTGTCCTGTTCGCGTAGCAACTGACGAGCAATCAACGGAGAGCCCGGGTAGTAGCGCAACTGGCCGCTACGGTTGAAATGCTGCACCACGGAAATATAGGGTTCAAGTTCGGCAGGCAAATCGTCCTGCTGCCAGATACGGGCGATACCTTCCAGGTATTCACCGGTACGTTCGGCATGCTCACTGCTCAGCTGATAACGGCCAGCGCCAGCGTGGGTGTCCAGATAGAGAAACGGTTTTTCTTTCTCTTTGAGTGATTCAATGATCAGGCTCTGAACGGTGTGTTTAAGGACGTCGGCGTGGTTGCCTGCGTGATAACTGTGGCGATAACTGAGCATGGGTAATGAAATTCCGCTGAAATGACGATTTGCCACAGTTTACAGCAGATCGGCACAGATTACCCGCAGGCCCGGTAAGCGCAGCGCCACCGGGCGTCTTTCCGTCACGGTTAGCATTGAAATCCTCTACACTTAACCCCATTGTACAAATTAATATGCACAGCGCCGGATACGCGCTTCATTCACTCTTTTCAACAGGACCGCGCTAATGACCAATCCATTGCTGACTCCCTTCGAACTGCCGCCATTTTCTAAAATTCAGCCCGAACATGTTGTGCCTGCCGTTACTAAGGCGCTGAACGATTGTCGCGAAAACGTTGAGCGAGTCGTTGCGCAGGGCGCGCCGTACACCTGGGAAAATCTCTGCCAGCCGCTTGCTGAAGTGGACGATGTGCTGGGGCGTATTTTCTCTCCGGTCAGCCACTTGAACTCGGTGAAAAACAGCCCGGAACTGCGTGAAGCCTACGAGCAAACGCTGCCGCTGCTCTCCGAGTACAGCACCTGGGTTGGGCAACATGAAGGTCTGTACAAAGCGTACCGCGACCTGCGTGATGGCGACCATTACGCCACCCTGAACACTGCACAGAAAAAAGCGGTCGATAACGCGCTGCGTGATTTTGAACTGTCCGGTATCGGCCTGCCGAAAGAGAAACAGCAGCGCTACGGTGAAATCGCCACCCGTTTGTCCGAGCTGGGTAACCAGTACAGCAACAACGTGCTCGACGCCACCATGGGCTGGAGCAAGCTGGTGACCGACGAAGCTGAACTCTCCGGCATGCCGGAAAGCGCCCTGGCGGCAGCGAAAGCGCAGGCCGAAGCCAAAGAGCAGGAAGGCTACCTGTTAACCCTGGATATCCCAAGCTACCTGCCGGTCATGACCTACTGCGACAACCAGGCGCTGCGTGAAGAGCTGTATCGCGCCTACTCCACTCGCGCCTCCGATCAGGGGCCGAACGCGGGCAAGTGGGACAACACCCCGGTGATGGAAGAGATCCTCGCGCTGCGTCACGAGCTGGCGCAACTGTTGGGCTTCGAAAGCTACGCCTTTAAATCTCTGGCCACCAAAATGGCGGAAAACCCGCAGCAGGTGCTCGACTTCCTGACCGATCTGGCGAAACGCGCCCGTCCGCAGGGGGAAAAAGAGCTGGCCCAGCTGCGCGCCTTCGCCAAAGCCGAATGTGGCGTTGAAGAGCTGCAGCCGTGGGATATCGCGTACTACAGCGAGAAACAAAAACAGCATCTGTACAGCATCAGCGATGAACAACTGCGTCCGTACTTCCCGGAAAACAAAGCCGTTAACGGCCTGTTTGAAGTGGTAAAACGTATTTACGGTATCACCGCGAAAGAGCGTACCGATGTTGACGTGTGGAATCCGGAAGTGCGCTTCTTCGAACTGTATGACGAAAGCAATGAACTGCGCGGCAGCTTCTACCTCGACCTGTACGCCCGCGAACACAAACGCGGCGGGGCGTGGATGGACGACTGCGTCGGCCAGATGCGTAAATCAGACGGCACGCTGCAAAAACCGGTTGCCTATCTGACCTGTAACTTCAACCGCCCGGTGAACGGCAAACCGGCGCTGTTTACCCATGACGAAGTGATCACCCTGTTCCACGAATTTGGTCATGGCCTGCATCACATGCTGACCCGCATCGAAACTGCTGGTGTTTCCGGTATTAACGGCGTGCCGTGGGATGCGGTCGAACTGCCAAGCCAGTTTATGGAAAACTGGTGCTGGGAGCCGGAAGCGCTGGCGTTTATCTCCGGCCATTATGAAACCGGCGAACCGCTGCCGAAGGAACTGCTGGATAAAATGCTGGCGGCGAAAAACTATCAGGCAGCGCTGTTTATTCTGCGTCAGTTGGAGTTCGGCCTGTTCGACTTCCGCCTGCACGCGGAGTTTAACCCAGAGCAGGGGGCGAAAGTCCTTGAGACGCTGGCCGAAATTAAGAAACAGGTCGCCGTGGTGCCGGGCCCAACCTGGGGCCGCTTCCCGCATGCCTTCAGCCACATTTTTGCTGGCGGCTACGCAGCGGGTTATTACAGTTACCTGTGGGCCGACGTGCTGGCGGCGGACGCATTTTCCCGCTTTGAAGAAGAGGGCATCTTCAACCGTGAAACCGGTCAGTCGTTCCTCGATAGCATCCTGACTCGCGGTGGTTCGGAAGAGCCGATGACGCTGTTCAAACGCTTCCGTGGCCGCGAACCTCAGCTCGACGCCATGCTGGCGCATTACGGCATCAAGGGCTGATTGTTCGCGTGAAAATTTGTTTACTGGATGAAACGGGCGCCGGAGACGGCGCCTTATCTGTTCTGGCCGCCCGCTGGGGGCTGGAGCATGATGAAGACAGCCTGATGGCGCTGGTGATGACGCCGGAACATCTGGAATTGCGTAAGCGAGACGAACCGAAACTCGGCGGCATCTTCGTCGATTTTGTCGGCGGGGCAATGGCGCACCGGCGCAAGTTTGGTGGCGGTCGCGGCGAAGCGGTGGCGAAAGCCGTCGGCATTAAAGGCGATTATTTGCCGGACGTGGTCGATGCCACTGCCGGGCTGGGGCGCGATGCGTTTGTGCTGGCCTCCGTCGGCTGCCGTGTGCGGATGCTGGAACGCAATCCGGTGGTCGCCGCGTTACTCGATGACGGCCTGGCGCGCGGCTATGCCGATGCGGAAATTGGCGGCTGGCTTCAGGAACGTTTACAGCTGATTCATGCCTCGAGTCTGACAGCGTTAACCGATATTACCCCACGCCCGCAGGTGGTGTACCTCGATCCGATGTTCCCGCATAAGCAAAAAAGCGCGCTGGTAAAGAAAGAGATGCGCGTGTTTCAGTCGCTGGTGGGGCCGGATCTCGACGCTGACGGCTTGCTGGAACCGGCGCGTCAGCTAGCGACTAAACGTGTGGTAGTGAAACGCCCGGACTACGCGCCGCCGCTGGCTGACGTGGCCACGCCTAACGCGGTGGTGACCAAAGGGCATCGGTTTGATATTTATGCCGGAACCCCTCTGACGGAGTAACGGATTGCCCGATGGCGCTACGCTTATCGGGCCTACGATTCTCAATTATTTGTAGGCCGGATAAGGCGGTTGCCGCACCCGGCATTACGGCTTAAACAAACGGCGCCAGCGGGTCCGCAATCTCAAACGCCGCTTCGCGCTCCGCCTTCGGCGGGTAAATCAGCTCGCTGACAATCGATAACTTCAGCTTTTTCGCCTCTTCACGCGTCAGTTTCACCTGCTGATCCCATCCTTCGGTGTATACCGCCCCCCACGCGCCGAGATCCAGACAGGTGACATACATCTCCTGACGATACGGCAGCGGCGCGACGTTCAGCAGACTCGCCGCCGCGTTATTACCGGCAAATTTCCCCAGCAGAATGGCGTGCTGGCATGTCATCAGCGCATGATTGCCTTTGTCATCGGTAGCCGCATAGGCGACGTCGCCGGTGGCGTAGATATCCTCATGACCCAGTACCTGGAGGTTCTTGTTCACATGCAGGCGTCCCTGACGATCGCGTGGGGCGTTAATCTGTGCGGTCAGGTCGCTCGCCTGGACGCCGACGGTCCAGATCACCGTTTGTGAAGCGATAACCTGCCCATCTTTCAGCGTTACGCCAGCCGCGTCGACGCTCTCTACTTCCGCGTTGACCAGCCACTCCACGCCCAGCTCGGCGGAAGCGTCGATAATCACATCGCGCAGCGCCTGACTCCAGCGTCCGCCCTGTTGTGCACTGCGTTCAACTACGACTACTCTGGTCTTAGCATCAGCCCCTAAAATTTCGCGCAGACGGCCGGGTAATTCCAGCGCCATCTCAATTCCGGTAAAGCCGCCGCCGCAAACTACCACGGTATTGCGGGCCTCACTCTCCGGCTGTAAGGCCAGATCTTTAATGTGCTGCTCAAGCACCGCGGCGCTCTCCAGTTGGTCGAGATCAAAGGCGTGTTCGGCGGCACCGGAAACGGCGTCGCGGTTAACGTGGCTACCGCTGGCCAGTACCAGGCGGTCATAGCGATGCAGATGGTTTTCTCCGTTGGTATCTTGCCAGCTAACTTCGCGGGATCCTGGCAGAATCTGTTCTACATGCCCTTGTAAAAAGTGTATGCCAGTGACCTCGAACAGCGGCTGTAGCGGAGCGACCAACGTTTGAACGGCATTTTCATAAAAGCGTGGACGCACGCGCAGCTCGGGCTGCGGTGCAATCACAGTGATATCAATATGTTGCTGATTTTTATCCGCTAAACGCGCGGCGCTCAGCGCTGCCCACATCCCGGCAAAGCCGGCGCCCACGATCAGAATTTGTTTTTGCATGATGCTTATCTCACTGGTGACTTCGATTTATTTACTCGGATTTTATTGGTCGTAGTTATAGATTGCAATGAGATTTCAGTCCTGTCGCGGATTGAGTCCGGCACTTTGTTATTATCTTTATGATAAATATAGTTTTTAATTTTAATCTATTTGCAGGTGTTATCCGGTATCTGGAATGCGTGATGCGAAAAAGCTACAATATACTCAGATTCGTTTTGGCTGAGATAAGAGCATGGCATTTTACAGTTCCGGGGTTGAGTACGGCATCCATAGCCTGATGTGTATGGTGGACAGCAAAGGCGACGCACGTGATATGAGCGTGCGCGAAATCGCCGAGCTGCAGCGCGTACCGTATGACTATCTGGCCAAAATCTTTACCCGTCTGTCGAAGGCCGGGCTGGTACGGAGCAGCGAAGGGAAGGGCGGCGGTTTCCAACTGGCGAAACCGGCGGAGGAGATCACCGTGCTGGACGTGGCCAACGCCATTGACGGCGATAAACGCATCTTTGAGTGCCGCGAGATCCGTCAGCGGCTGGCGGTATTTGAGGAGCATCCACCGCAGTGGGCCTGTGAAGGCATTTGCGGTGTGCGTTCGGTGATGGATATGGCGCAGCAGCGAATGGAAGAAGCGCTCGGCCAGCATACGATTCTGGACCTGGCGCGCAAAATGTACCGCAAAGCACCGGACACCTTTGTGGTGGAAGTGCAGGAGTGGATAGACGCGCGCAAAGGGTAGTGAGTGAAAATGCCCGATAGCGCGAGGCAATCGGGCGGTATCTCAGGCTATTTTGAAAAGATTGACCATTTCTGGGTTGCGTTCTATAACGCGGAGAACCTTAAGATAGGTTCCTGTAGGAATACGTCTTTTTTGTTCCCATGCCTGGATCAAAGAGGATGAAACACCTATCGCCTGTGCAAATTCATCCTGCTTCATTTTAGCTTGTTTACGAATGGCTTTGACGTCCGGAAGTTCATACCGGGTGACCTGGGCGGCAGCTTTACGGCCCTGGCTAATTTCAACGGCCTCGCTTGCCGATTCCATCAGTTCTTTAAAGAAATCATTCATAACGAGCTCTCTTTCAATTGGTGAATGATGGCCTTGAGTGCGTTTTTTTCCTCGCCGCTCAGGCTGTCTTTCCTGCTTTTAGGATAAGCCATGAAAAGCCAGATACGCCCTTCGCCATTTTGAAAATAGTAAATACTGCGAATCCCACCACTTTTGCCTTTGTTGGTACTTTCAGGTGCGAAGCGGACCTTCCTGCAACCGCCTGTACCCTGAATTAAATCTCCCTCCAATGGATTTATAATGAGCATTTCCTGAAATGCCCGGTACTCATCCTCGGTGAGCAGTGCCTTCCGTTGGCGTGAGAAGATTGAAGTCTCAATAAATTCAATATAGTTCATGGTCATGTCCGTCCATGATGACCTGGTTGTACAAACTATACTCTTACAGGGTGGGACTTGAAAGGCAAAAAAACCGCGATATGACTCGCGGTTAATGTTAAAAAATAAGCTTACTTGCTGCTATCTGGCGTATTAATCATTCGGTTCAGCCATGGCACCATAATCGCCATCACTACCGTTACCGCCAGCGTCACCAGGCCTATCTTACTGAAGACATTGGTATAGATAGGCAGCGTTTGCAGTGGGTCGGTGATGTTTTCCGGTACTGCGGTGAACGTCGCGACATAACCTCCCATCAGGAAAGCGGCGGCCTGGGTCAGGAACCACATCCCAAGAATGAAGCCCATCAGGTGCTGCGGTACCAGCGCGGCGACCATCGCCAGTCCCAGGGCGCTAATCAGCAGTTCACCCAGACTCTGGAACAGATACACCAGCACGATAAACCACGGCGACGTCAGTCCCTGCGCATCGGCAAACCACATCCCGGCAGCGGCGGCGGTCAGGAAACCCAGCGAGCACAGGAACATACCGAGCGTAAACTTCATCGGCATGGTCAGGTCCTTACCTTTGTTTCCCAGACGGGTATAAATTGCGGCCAGTACCGGGCTTGCCACTACCACCCAGAACGGGTTCAGCGCCTGGAAGCTTACCGGGTTGATGGCGAAACCAAGAATTTCATGGTGTACGTTATTGATAGCAAAGAAGTTAAGTGACGTTGGCATCTGTGCGTACAGCACATAGAACACTACCGCTTCCAGCATCAGGATAAAAGCTACGAACATTTTGTTACGCCCGGTTTTATCCAGTTTGAAGGCCTGGCGGAAGAAGATGATCGTCACGGCAATCGACAGGACAATCAGCACCAGGTTGGCAATCTTCACGTTATGCATCAGCCAGGCGCAGATAAATATCGTCACTACCGTACCGGCCAGCACGCAGAATAGATTACGGAAATTCAGCGGCTTATGATCTGGCTCAGAACCGATATTCTTCACCATTCCACGGCAGGCAAAGTAGACTAGCAGCGCGACGATAAGCCCGGCCCCGCACAGGTTGTAGGTCACCGCGTAGCCAAACTTATCGGCAATCACCGGCGCCAGCGACAGCGACAGCAGCGAACCGATGTTAATCGACATATAAAACAGGGTGAAAGCGCCATCCAGTCGGGCGTCTTTCGGTGGATAGCATTTTGACAGCAGGCTTGCCGGGTTGGCTTTAAATAACCCGTTACCCACGGCAATGGTACCCAAAGCAATAAAGATCAGATCGGGCTTGAGCAGCGACATCCCGGTCATGAAGTAGCCGATCGCCAGCACAATCGCACCGAGTACCAGCGTGCGCTTGGTCCCTAACAGGTGGTCGCCGACGTAGCCGCCGATCGAGATCAGGCCGTAGACCAGCGCGGCAAAAGCACCAAAGGTGACGAATGCCTGTTCCTGAGAAAAACCGAGTTGCTTAACAAAAAATACCGCCAGGATGCCCTGAACGCCGTAATAGCCAAATCGTTCCCATAATTCCACAAAGAAGATCATGAAGAACGGACGAGGTTGCTGCAGCAAGCCCGTAGGTGCAGTTTTATTCATATTCCATCGCCTTTCAAAGCCATCCCGAAAAGTATGAACGCGTATACTTAAACGCGCCGAAAAAGTCTTATTTTGTTATAGACTGCGGCGATTAGCCGTGCGGGTAGAGTATTATACAGATAGTTTTCGATCCAATTAGTTGATCACACTAATTATGATTTATTTGTTGGGTTGATGTACTAATTGTGTCCGGATGATAAAAACAAAAACGCCCGCGCGGGCGGGCGTTTACAGGCTTTACTGTTTGCTGCGGGACGGGTTATCTCCCGGCGGCAAGCTTTTATGCTTCTTCGTCGTCACGCAACGGAACAATCAGCATGTCGACGTGGACGGTGTTGATCAGTTGACGTGCGGAGGACATCAGTTTGCTCCAGAAATCCTGGTGGTGACCACAAACGACCAGATCCATGTCGTATTTTTTGATGGCATCAACCAGAACCTGGCCCAGGTCGCCGCTACCGCTCAGGGTTTCGGTGATAGGGTAGCCTGCATTGGTGGACAGCTCGGTTAACGCGTGGTGGGTTTCTTCAGAAATACGTTTCTGCATGTCGCCCAGATTCACGTCGATTAGCCCGGTGTACAGGTCGGAATAGTTTACGTCAACGTGGATAAGGGAGACTTTAGCATTGTAAGGCCGCGCCATAGAGACCGCTTTTTCAACCAGAACTTTGCTTTCCGGAGAAAGATCAACCGCGATAAGAATGTGTTTATAAGCCATAGTGTTACTCCTTCCATAAGTTGTCGATGACTAGCCTGCTGGCGTTTATCTGCCGCCGCGTCATTCGCGTCCTGCGAACCTTATGCGCGGGGCTAGCCCAGTCGTAAAAACGTACCATATAAGGACTATCCTTACATTATAGCGACCTGGATAATCCGTCAATCCGCCTTGCTTGCCAAGCAGTTAAACAAATTTTTTAGTTAATTGCATTGATAGCGATTAACCTTCTGGCAAAAAAATTAACTAATCTCCTACACTATTTAGAGAGGCGCTCGGATGCGTGATACTAACACGAGCGGTTTCGGTAGCACTCTTCACTGAATGATTGGTAGGGTATCGGGGAGCGGTAGTCCCGGAAAGGAGTTCCGTGGGCGGGTCGCCGGGGAGGAGATATGATAAGCACCATTGCGTTGTTCTGGGCTTTGTGTGTCGTTTGCATTGTTAATATGGCGCGCTATTTTTCTTCGTTACGCGCACTGTTAGTGGTACTTCGTGGTTGCGATCCATTACTTTACCAGTATGTCGATGGTGGGGGATTTTTTACCTCGCATGGGCAACCCAACAAGCAGATGCGTCTGGTGTGGTATATCTACGCTCAGCGTTACCGCGATCACCATGATGATGAATTTATTCGCCGCTGTGAGCGGGTTCGCGGTCAGTTCATTCTTACCAGCGCGTTATGCGGACTGGTGCTAATCAGCATGGTTGCGCTGATTATCTGGCACTGATTACCAACGACAGATACAAAAAAAGCGTGTCAGTTTCCTGACCCGCTTTTTTACCGTGCATCCGCTTAGATAAGCTTCAGGGAGAGCCAGTACAGCACCCCGGAAAGAATAATCGCCGCCGGCAGGGTGAAGACCCAGGCCATCAGAATGCTGGTTACCGTCTTACGCTGTAAACCGCCGCCATCAACAACCATCGTTCCCGCAACGGAAGAGGAGAGAACGTGGGTGGTGGAAACGGGCATACCGGTGTAGCTGGCAAGACCGATAGAGACTGCGGCGGTCATCTGCGCCGACATCCCCTGGGCATAGGTCATGCCTTTCTTACCGATTTTCTCACCAATGGTGGTGGCGACGCGACGCCAGCCAATCATCGTACCAATACCCAGCGCCAGTGCGACGGCCATAATGATCCAGATAGGCGCGTACTCAATGGTGCTCAGCATGTCAGCTTTCAGTTTTTTCAGCAGACGTTGATCGTCAGCGCTTACGCCAGGCAATTTCACCACTTTATCCGTGGTATCAGAGATACACAGCATAATACGGCGCAGCTGGCCACGCTGTTCAACGCTTAACTTGTCGTAGGTTTCCAGATTCGCCAGCATACCTTTCGCACGCTCAAGCGCGTTGATGGTATTCGCCGGATGGCAATGGAACTCTGTCGAGGCCGTTGTGACCGTTTCCGTCGGGGATGGAATCAACTGGTCTACGCCAGTCGCCTGCTTGAGCAGGTCTGGGCGTTGCTGGAAGAAGACTTCGACGTTATTGATAGCATCGCGGGTACGGGTAATTTCGTAACCGGAAGCATTCATATTCACCACGAAGCCTGCAGGCGCTACGCCAATCAGCACCAGCATCACCAGACCAATGCCTTTCTGGCCATCGTTCGCGCCGTGAGAAAACGCCACGCCGATAGCGGAGAGGATCAGTGCGATACGCGTCCAGAACGGCGGCTTTTTCTTGCCATCTTTCTTTTCACGTTCTGCTGGGGTCAGGTGGATACGGGCACGTTTTTTCGTACCACTCCAGTAGCGACGCAGAATGAATATAAGGCCGCCAGCAACCACCAGACCGACAATCGGCGAGATGATTAGCGAGGCAAAAATACCCATCACTTTCGGGATGTTAAGTGCGTCCACCACCGAGGTGCCATTCATCAACGCATTGGTTAAACCAATACCGATAATCGCGCCAATCAGCGTGTGGGAGCTGGATGCAGGTAAACCAAAGTACCAGGTACCCAGGTTCCAGATAATTGCCGCCAGCAGCATGGAGAACACCATGGCGAGGCCATGTGACGATCCCATATTTAGCAGCAGATCCGTTGGCAGCATATGCACGATGGCATACGCTACGCTGAGACCACCCAGCAAAACACCAAAGAAGTTGAACAACGCAGCCATGACCACCGCCAATTGCGAACGCATTGCACGGGTATAGATCACGGTTGCGACAGCATTGGCTGTGTCATGGAAGCCGTTAATTGCTTCATAGAACAGCACGAAAGCCAGAGCAAGCAATAGTAAAAGCCCGGTATGTAAATCCAGGCCAGCAAACAAATGTAGCATAGGACGTTACGCCATTTTGAGGACATGAACGCGGCGCATTATCAGTGACTTTGGCGGCGCGGGCAAAGTGAAATATAGAGTTTTTTTGATTTGTCTCCTGCTTTGTTTTACACCACTAAAGAATTATCCTATATATTTCAGATAAATACCCTTTATCGGTAGTTTGGTGCTGGTGCGACCACTGAGGAATCTTTACAATTCACCCCCGCTTTTTAGAGAGGATCGCAACGTGGAAAGGTTTGATACCGTTATTATAGGCGCTGGCGCAGCGGGTATGTTTTGTGCCGCGCAGGCAGGACAAGCAGGTAGCCGGGTACTGCTGATTGATAATGGTAAAAAGCCGGGACGCAAGATCCTCATGTCTGGCGGGGGACGCTGCAACTTTACCAACCTTTATGTCGAACCTGCCGCGTATTTGAGTCAAAACCCACATTTTTGCAAATCGGCGCTGGCGCGTTATACGCAGTGGGATTTTATCGATCTGGTGGGCAAGCACGGCATCGCCTGGCACGAAAAAACGTTGGGTCAGCTGTTCTGCGACGATTCCGCCCAGCAAATTGTCGATATGCTGGTGGACGAGTGTGAAAAGGGTAACGTAACTATGCGGTTACGTAGCGAAGTCCTCAGCGTTGAGCGCGAGGGGGAAGATTTCATCCTGGCGCTGAACGGCATGACGGTCGGCACGAAAAAGCTGGTTATCGCCTCTGGTGGTCTTTCGATGCCGGGTCTGGGCGCGACGCCGTTTGGCTATAAAATTGCCGAACAATTCGGTCTGAACGTGTTGCCGACGCGCGCAGGTCTGGTGCCTTTCACCTTACACAAGCCGCTGCTGGAGCAGCTTCAGGTGCTCTCTGGCGTATCCGTTTCCTCCGTTATCACCGCCGAGGACGGCACCGTATTTCGTGAAAACCTGCTCTTTACGCACCGCGGGCTTTCTGGTCCGGCCGTGCTGCAGATTTCCAGTTTTTGGCAGCCAGGTGAATTTGTCAGCATTAATTTGTTGCCGGATGTTGACCTTGCGAACTTCCTGGATGAACAGCGCAGCGCCCACCCTAATCAGAGCTTAAAGAATACGCTTGCTATGCAGTTGCCAAAACGCCTGGTGGAATGTTTACAGCAGTTAGGGCAAATCCCGGATGTCTCGCTGAAACAGCTTAACGTGCGCGATCAGCAAACGCTGGTGGAGACCCTGACCGAGTGGCGGGTGCAGCCGAACGGTACGGAAGGGTATCGTACCGCTGAAGTCACGCTGGGCGGCGTGGATACCAACGAGCTGTCATCGCGCACGATGGAAGCCCGTAAAGTGCCAGGACTCTATTTTATTGGTGAAGTGATGGACGTCACCGGCTGGCTGGGTGGATACAACTTCCAGTGGGCATGGTCGAGCGCCTGGGCGTGCGCGCAGGATTTGGTCTCTGGTGAGTGAATTTGTTTACCGCTGTTACAAGGAACTGACTCAGGCATGCGTTTCTTAACTCCGGGAATGATAAGATAATCAGTTAAAAATCTCACAGATAAGAGAACGGGAGGCACATGGTTATTCCTGAGGTAAAACAGGAGCGGCTCTATCAAAAGATAGCCAATCTCATCATTAAGCTCATCAACGATAGTATTTTTCCGCCAGGAAGCTTCTTGCCCCCTGAACGTGAACTGGCGAAGCAACTTGGCGTGAGTCGCGCATCGCTCAGAGAAGCGCTGATTGTGCTGGAGATCTCAGGATGGATCACCATCCAGTCCGGTAATGGCGTTATTGTTACTGATAAAAAGCATTCCGCCAGTGATTATACGGTTGAAGAAATACTCTATTCGCGAGAGTTGGTTGACAGTCATTGCGCGCGTCTTGCTGCAGAAGCAGGCAAAGATGAACTTATTAGTCAGCTTGAAGCGCTGCACCTCAGCATGGAAAAAGCCATTAGTGAAAACAATGTCCATGGCTTTTACTCCCTCGATAAGCAGTTCCATTTAACGGTATCTGAAGCCAGCCAGAACCGCGTACTGCTTGATATGTCGCGAATGCTGTGGGAACAACGCGTTAACATCCCGTATGCCGGACTGGACAAGCGTTCCGGCAATCGGGATGTATTAACCAGCATGAATACTCAGCATAAAGCGATTGTGGATGCGATCCGCCAGGCTGATGCTGACGGTGCTTACCAAAAATCACTGGAACATCTGGCTTATGTCAGACAGATCGTGGGTCTTTGAAGTAAAATATTTAATGATTTAGAGCGGCTACCGCTGCACGTGCTCCTACGCTGTGCAATTGCTGACAGGCAGCGGTTACGCGTTTGATAAAGTCTGTGTTATCGCTCAAATCCGTCCCAAAAATGGTGTCGATTGTCAGCAGCGCCCGCACACGCTCTTCAGGTGACTGATATTGCTGATTTATCGCCTGATACCGTGCCGCCAGAGGGTCCACCACATCAATCGGATTGTTTTTTTCATCCACACCGCTGACGTAGCGCATCCAGGCTGCGACACCCAGAGCCAGATGACGGTAATCTTCCCCTCGTGCCAGATGCAGCCGAATGGGATCCAGCAAACGCTGCGGTAATTTCTGGCTGCCATCCATCGCAATTTGCCAGGTTCGGTGCTTCAGTGCTGGATTAGTAAAGCGCGCGATAAGCAATTCCGCATAACCTGCCAGGTCTGTACCTTCAGGCATCGACAGCGTTGGGGCCTGTTCGTCAAGCATTAACGCCAGCGCAGCGTTGCGATACGCCGGGTTTGTCATCGTATCGGCAATCGTCTCATAGCCGCCCAGATAACCGAGGTAGGCGAGGAATGAGTGACTGCCGTTGAGCATACGCAGTTTCATCATTTCAAACGGCACCACATCTTCCACAAACTGTGCGCCCGCGCGATCCCAGTCCGGACGTCCATTAACAAAGTTATCTTCGATAACCCACTGGCGGAATGGCTCGCAGGCAATGGCACAGGGATCGTAAACGCCAAGCTGTTCGGCGATTTGCCCTAACGTCTCTTCTGTTGCTGCTGGAACGATGCGGTCTACCATCGTGCATGGGAACGTTGCCTGTTCGGCAATCCACTCAGCCAGGTGCGGATCGCGCTCGGCGGCCAAACCCAGGACAGCGGTTTTTGCGACGTGGCCATTTTCCCGCACGTTATCGCAGGACAGCACAGTAAAAGCGTTCAATCCCTGCTGGCGGCGTAGCGCGAGGGCTTCAACGATATAACCAATTGCTGATTTGGGGGACTGTGGGTGGGCAATGTCGTGCTGGATAAACGGATGATTCAGATCCAGCTCGCCGCTGGCGGCATCTGTGCAATATCCTTTTTCGGTGATGGTCAGCGAAACGATGGCAGTTTCTGGACGTGCCATTGCGTGGATAATGGCTTCACAACCGTCAAATTCAGGATGCAGCGCTTCTTTCATCGAGCCAATGATTTTAAGCTCTGTCGTTTGTGCGCCGCGTTCGGCAACGGTGTACAGCAGATCCTGCGCCTTCAGGTTTTGAATCAGTGTGGCATCGTTTCCGGGCATCAGGTTGACCTCACATATGCCCCAGTCGCTGTCACTGCTTTCCAGCAAATGATGTGTATAGAGTGCCTGATGGGCGCGGTGAAAAGCGCCGCAACCAAGATGCACGATGCGCGAAACGAGGCGTGAACGATCCCTGCGTGGGCGTGGGGTGGAAATCTGTGCAGTGGCGAGATTATTGTCCATGACAAACTCCTGTCATTGATGATCTTCTTTGATAATGCGTTATCAAAGACTGGTGCTGACTGAAAGTGAAAACCGCATGGCGGGGATACCATGCGGCAATGTGGTTACTGACTGAAGAAGGCGCGCTGGATAGCCAGTTCAACGCCGCGTACTTCAGCCAGGCCCTTAAGGCGACCAATAGCGGAATACCCTGGGTTAGTTTTCTTTTTCAGGTCATCAAGCATTTGATGACCATGGTCGGGTCGCATGGGGATAAGTGAGGCGTTGCCTTCAGCTTTACGCCGCTGTTCTTCTTCGACTATCGCTTTCACTACGCTGTACATATCGACATCACCGGAGAGATGCGCTGCCTCATGGAAGGTTTTGGGATTCTCTTCGCGTTGTGTGGAACGCAGGTGCGTAAAGTAAATTCGCGGACCGAACTGTTTGATCATCTCAACCAGATCGTTGTCTGCGCGGACGCCGTAAGATCCGGTACACATCGTAAAGCCGTTGGCCGCACTGTTTACGGTATCCACCATCCACTGCATATCTTCTATAGTAGAAACGATGCGCGGCAGGCCAAGAATCGGGCGCGGTGGATCGTCAGGATGAACCGCCATTCGTACTCCTACCTCTTCAGCGACTGGGATAATGGCTTTCAGGAACCAGGCGAAATTTTCCCGTAGGGCCGCTTTGTCGATATCTTTATAGGTTGCAAGGTGGCTACGGAATTGGTCCAGGGTATATCCTTCCTCGGCACCTGGCAGACCGGCAATGATATTGCGCGTCAGCCGGGCTTTGTCCTCTTCGCTCATATCCGCAAAACGCTGGTGAGCCTGGGCAATTTCCTCCGCGTTGTAGTCCGCTTCCGCACCAGGGCGCTTGAGGATATGCAATTCAAATGCGGCAAACTCAATCTGGTCAAAGCGCAGAGCCTTTGAACCGTCGGGTAGCACATACTCCAGGTCGGTACGGGTCCAGTCCAGAACCGGCATGAAGTTGTAGCACACAGTAAAGATGCCGCATTGGGCGAGATTGCGCAGTGTCTGCTGGTAATTCTTGATCCACAGATCGTACTGGCCCGTGTGGGTCTTGATGTCTTCATGGATCGGCACGCTTTCCACGACCGACCAGACCAGACCGGCTTTTTCTACGATCTCTTTGCGTTTGAGAATTTCTTCTACGGACCAGACTTCACCGTTTGGAATATGGTGCAGCGCAGTTACCACACCCGTTGCACCAGCTTGACGAACATCGGACAACGATACGGGATCGTTTGGGCCATACCAACGCCAGGTTTGTTCCATCGCTTTATCTCCTGGAAAAATTAATGAAAGGTCGCATTGATCTTCAGATAGCGTTCCGGGTATTGATCGAGTTCCTTCACGGCGTCAGGCACATCATCAATATTCACTACCTTGCTGACGACATCCGCGGGATTAATGTTCAGCGTGGCCAGCATTTGTAACGCCTCTTCGAATTCACCTGCACTGGTACGCGATCCGCGCAGATCCAGTTCCTTAAACGTGATCAGGTTAGTGGGTAACGATGTCTCCTGTTTTGGCCAGCCGGTGAAAGCAATACGACCTGCAAATGACGCAAGATCCAGAGTTTCGCGAATTGCACTGTTGGCGCCAGATGCTTCGACTACAACCTGCGCCATCGTCCCCTGCGTGATCTCTTTGATCGCCTCAATAACCCGGATGTTCGACGGATTGATGACGTAAGGCACGCCCAGTGATTTTGCGTACTGAAGTCGTTCGTCCACGATATCGATCAGAATGGGTGTCGCACCGTAGCGCAATGCGCTCAGTGCCGCCATCAGGCCAATCGCACCGGCACCAATAATGGCGATATGCTCTCCGGCCGTCAGTTTGGCGCGATGTAGCGCATGCAGTGCGATAGTCAGTGGTTCAGCTAACGGAGCCATCTCTGAGGCGACATCATCAGGGATTTTGTGAATTAAATGTGCGGGGTGAGCAACCACCTCCTGCATTGCGCCATCAATATGCACGCCAATTACTTTTAGATTTTCACAACAATTTGTTCTGCCTACTGAGCAAGGGTAGCAATGACCACAATAAATATAAGGATCAACAATAACGCGATCACCTTCTTTAATATTTGCTGGCATGCCCTTGCCTTGTTGAATAACAATGCCTGTGACTTCATGTCCAATAATACGTGGATAGGTTACTAATGGGTTAGTGCCACGAAATGCACCAATATCAGAACCACATATCCCAGCAGCATCAACTTTTATTAGTACTTCATTATCTTTCTTTTCCGGATAATCAACCCAACGGGTTTCAATTTCACCAGGTTTATTGATGTAAACAGCTTTGACTTTCATTTGTTTTTAATCCTTTATTTTTGACAAATACGAATACCAGACAGCTGGAAACAATCGCAATAGCCCCAGCCAGATAGAATGCGTAATCATATTTACCGCTAAACTGGACAATAAACCCGGTGACCAGAGGGCCAATAATTCCGGATATATTTGCCAGTCCATGCATGGCACCACCGACGCTGCCCACTTTATCTTTGTGCACGACATCCTGAATAACTGCCCAATATATAGGTCCAGTCAAATACAGCAGGAATAACGAGACTGACATCAGTCCAACGGCACTGCCGATAGTCGTAACCGTTCCTGAAACCGCCACACAGATCGCCGCGCCAGCCAGGCAAACACCGAGAATAAGACGGCGAGAAAGTAGGGCATTTCCTGTAATGCGATAGATAAAATCAGAACATACTCCGCCCAATACCATACCGATCGCACCAATTACCCACGGGATGACGGTTGCAATACTAATTTCTTTAATATCAAGGTGTAGAGAGTGGTTAAGATAGCTTGGAAACCAGGTCAGGAAGAAAAAGAGTATGTAGTTATAACTGAAGAAGGCCAGTGTCGTTGCCCACACCATAGGCTGCTTCATGTAGTAACCGAGAGAAGGCATCGCTTTACCGTCATCCGCTAAAATGATGTCATCATGGTTTTCAAAATCGACACGTTCTTCCGGGGCGAGGTGTTTACTTTTTGAAGGTTTATCACTGGCAGTGAAATACCATAGTAATACCCAGACTAAACCGAACAGGAAAATGATACCGAATGCCGGACGCCAGCCTAATGAAAGCGCCAGCATGCCAACTACCGGACCAGAAATCGCGCCACCTAACGGTGAACCTGCGCTAAAAATACCAATCGCAGTTGCAGATTCCTTGCGTGAAATCCAGTTATTGATGATTTTATTTCCGGCCGCGCTGACCGGTCCTTCAGCCATGCCGAATAACACGCGAACAGCCAGCATAGTCCATAAGCCAGTAACCAGACTGGTCATCCCACAAAATAATGACCAGAGTAACGCGGCGACCAGAAATACTGTCTTGGGGCCAAATCTGTCACTGGCCCAGCCACCGATAAAGTTAAATAGAGCATAACCAACAAAGAATGCGCTGAATATCATACCCATCTCAGCAGCATTGAATCCTAATTCCTTTTCGATGAGTGGAGCAGTGATCGACAATGCTGAACGATCCATATAGTTAAGCATGTAAACTATAAAAAGAAGAAAAACGATAAGCCATCCCATTGTTTTTCTTTTCATGATATATCCTCTTATTGTGGTCTAGCGGCCTGACCACAATATTTAAAACCTATTTTAAGATCACCATTCTTTTGATGTTAATGTGATCAACATAACGAAAAATAAGTTTTTTAAATGATTAATATCAAATGTTTTTGCTGTTATCTATATGAATTTTAATACTTTTATTTTGGTGGTGGAGTTTGGAGTAAAAGCGAATTTCGTATTCAACACCCATTTTTGATGAATATTGCAATAACGTTGCACAGGAAGATCTGCGATCGTTCAGCGTAAATCAGCCACCAGCGCATCGACTACGTACACTCACAGCGGCGCTCCCATCCGCTGAGAACGGAAAAATGGCTCATGGCGACCTATTTTTGTAATGATTTATTAACATATGTGCTACAAGTCACAGAATCAACGATGAGGCAAAAAGTCGCTTTGACACGCTTTCCCTTACCTTCTAGAGTGGAAAAATACAGATTTTAGATAAGAGACTATCTGTGAAATTAAGATGGTCTCTTATTGCATTTTTTTAGCTAATGGCGACCTTCTTCCGAATATTATGAAGGGGAAAGCCATGTCCGCATGCTCATTCTCAAATCCGATAAAAATCCGTGGCGTTGATGATGTTATCAATTGCATCGACTCTCGCGGAAAAATCAGTGGCAGAGCCGGTGTTATTTGGTGGTTGGCATTAGGTGGCCTGTTCCTTGATGCTTTTTCAAATTCAGCTCTTAGTGCTGGATTAAATCCAATGACCCGCAATTTAAATCTGAGCGCAACTGAAGTTGCGTTACTTACCTCATTTTCATCGTGGGTTGCCATATTATTTAATCCTATTGGCGGCTGGATTGCCGATCGCTGGGGACGTGTACCACCGCTGATAATCGCCAAAATAATGGCGGTGATTGGTGCGCTGTTAGTGATGTCATCCTCCAGTTTCAGCACCATAATCGTGGGCCGCTTCTTTGTTGGCGTGTCTTACGGGATGGATTTTGCCGTGGCCATGGCGATGCTGGCAGAGTTCACGCCAGTGAAACTAAAAAGCCGTTTAAACACCTGGCAAGGGGTCTGGTATGTTGCGGTTTGTTTAAATCTGGCATTAGCGCTGATGTTTTATTCCTGGGATGTTGGGAATGCTATCTGGCGTTATTCTATTTCTGTGACAGCGTTATGTGGACTCATCGTACTTTTTTTCCAGTTCCGTTATTTAGTAGAAAGTCCGGTATGGTTGGCGAGAAAATCACGGCTTTCTGATGCTGTGATCGCTATGAATAAAATATACGGTGATAATTTTATTTTGGCGCCAAAAGCGGAGCAAAAACCTGTCATTGGGCAAGCAGAAAAAGGGGCGAGAAATGTACTGCTAATATTCCGTGGCGTATATTTACCGCGTACGATTCTGGCTTCTACGGTTCAGATCTGCCAGTCAATCCAGTATTTTGGCGTCGGCTGGTATTTGCCGGTTATTAGTGCCGCGATGTTCGGTAAAAACTTTGTGTACGCAACCTTGTGTTCACTATTTTTTAACGTATTTGGTATTGTTGGCGGTTTCTTGTCTCCTGCAATCGGTCGTCGTCTGGGCTTGCGCCGCTCTTCGGCGATCGGTTTTGCCGTGGCTTTTCTCGTACTGCTCACGCTGGGACTGTTCAGCGACAGTATGCCGCTGTGGGCCTCTTTGCTGGTCCCCGCGTTGTTTATTCTTTGTCACTCAGGTGGACCCGGTGCAAACGGGAAAAGCCTTTCATCCCTCTCTTTTCGCAGTGAACTGCGGGCAGGCGCGAATGGCGTGGTCGGTGCGCTCGGGGCAATAGGTGCGGCGCTCGGTCTGTTTATCTTCCCCGTTTTCCGTGATCTCTACGGCTTGCAAACGACCTTCCTGATCATGTCCGCCGTGCCGTTGTTCGCCAGCATCGTCTGCTTTGTGATCCCATGGGATCCCACTCGCACCACGATTCAGCCGGATAACGAGCCTGGCGCCCCGCAGTTCGAATCACCCCATTCACCTTATCCCGAGTCGATGGCCCCGGAATCAAACAGGAGTACGAAATGATTGAATATGAAGATGTCATTCTGGCTATTGATGAAGGTACATCAGGTACGCGTGCGGCAGTGGTGGGGCGAAATAGCCAGGTCCACTGTCTTGAATACCAGCCGCTTCAGGTCAGTAGCCAGCGCCATGGCGTTGTTGAACAAGATGCTGATGAAATTTTGCAGGCCACTATTGCGGTGTGTCGTACAGCGATTGCCAATGCGCAGCACAGCAAGATGCGTATTGTGGCGCTGGCGATTGCGACGCAACGTTCAACGGCGGTGCTCTGGGATGCAATCACTGGCAAGGCGCTGGCGCCTGCGATGGTCTGGCAGGATGCGCGTTTTACGGATGAGCTGGCGCGACTTGCCCCCGAATGGGATGCGAAACTGCTGCCAGTAATTGGACGACCGGTTGGGATACGTTCACCTTACCTCTGGGCGTCATACCATATCGCCAATACACCGGCAGTGAAGAGGGCGCACCAGGCTGGAACCCTGGTTTTTGGCACCGTTGACAGTTGGTTGCTCTGGCATCTGGCGGAAGAAAAAAATGTGTCACCACCCCCACCAACGCCACCTCTGCGGGCGCGTATTGCCTCAACGAGCATCAGTACCATTTGCCATGGCTGCAGACGCTGAAGTTCCCGACGTCATTGCTGCCTGAATTGCACGATGATACCGATGATTTTGGCTCTACGCGTGAAGATATCCTCGGGATCAGCGTCCCGATCCGGGCTTGCGCCGGGGATCAGTTTGCGGGGGCTATTGGGCTGGGTTGCACTGAGCGCGGGCAGGCGTTGTGTATGCATGGGACCGGCAGCTTTGTTGATTTAATGATGGGGCCGACGGTGCCGACATTGAAAAAAAGCTGTGAAAGTACGCTCACCATGACCGCGCGCCGACAAAAAGGACGCTCGCACTTCTCTGTAGAAACATTCGTCCCGACGACCGGTTCGGCCCTGAACTGGGTGTGCGAAAAGCTGCGCTGGTTCGACTCACCCGAGCAAATCAGCGAGCTGGCTGCACAGGCTAATGATTCTGGCGGCGTGAGTTTCATTCCAGCATTAACGGGGCTGCGTGTTCCTCATTTGCAGCCGCATGCCCGCGCCTCGCTTAACGGTATTTCAATCTCGACCACACGTCCGCAGGTGGCCTACGCCATTCTGGAAGGCATTGCGCATTCGGTAGCCGCCTGTATGCGCGCCAATGAAGCGGCAACCGGCATCGCAACGCAAGAGCTGGTGGTAGGCGGCGGGTTGTCCAATAGCGACACGTTATTGCAAATCCAGGCCGATGTTAGTGGGATCCCCGTACGGCGGATGGCCGAAACGGCGAGGGCCAGCTTACGCGGCGCGGCGTTTCTGGCGGGAGCCGATGGGCTGCTGTGGGATTCGTTGTCTGATGCCTGCGCCACGCTGAAAACGGCGCGTCTGTTTGAACCCAAAATCAGTCATGACCTTCGCGAACAAAAAATCAACCGCTGGGAGATGCGTATTGCGCTCGAAATGGAAACCGCCAGCAGCCTCACTACCGCTAATCAGGAGCACGCCGACTCATGAAGTTTTTCCCTTCGCGAAAGCCAAACAAAACACGCAGTGATATGTACGGCGCCGAACCGTTGCGTCTTCAGCGTCCTGAGCAACTGGACCGACTGGAAAGCGAAACCTACGACATTCTGATTGTCGGCGGCGGAGTGACGGGGGCCTATGCGGCGCTGGATGCCAGCTTGCGCGGATATCGGGTCGCGTTAATTGAGAAGAGTGATTTTGCCTCGGGGACGTCATCCAAGTCATCAAAAATGGTGCACGGCGGCCTGCGTTACATCGAGCAAGGGAACCTCGGACTGGTACGTCATTCTTTGCTCGAGCGCCAGCGTATGCGCCGCAATGCTCGCCATCTGGTGCAGCGGCTGCCCTTTTTATTTCCGGTACTCGATAAGAATGGCGTGTTTGATAAACGCATGTCCTCTGCGTTTGAAAGTCTGCTCTGGACCTACGATCTCGCCGGGGGATGGCGGGAAGGTATTCTTCACCAAAAATTAACGCCGGCGGAAGTGTTATCGCACTGCCCAACGCTGAAAGAAGAGCAACTCTCCGGCGGCTTTATGTATTTCGATGCCCGTGTTGATGACGCCAGGTTAACGCTGGCCCTGGTGCGGACGGCGGCGTTTCATGGGGCGACGGTAACAAACCATGCCGAAGTCATCGAAACCACACGCGACCAGCATGGCAAGGTCAATGGGGGCATCGTGTATGCCGATGGCAGGGAAATCCGGGTCAAAGCGCGGGTTGTCATTATGGCGACGGGTGTCTGGTTGCGTGACTGGAGTGGGCTGAAAAAAGGGGAATCATCGCCGCTGAATATCCGTCCGGCGAAGGGGGTTCATGTCGCCATCCCGTGGATGAAAATTCGCAATGATTGCACGGTGACCATTCCGGTGGCCGGACGCAGTCGGCGCGCGACCATTACGCGCTGGGGCAACGTCTCCTATCTGGGCACCACGGATGAAGACTATCAGGGCGATTTGAACGATGTTCACTGCAATCGCACTGAACTGGACTTTCTGCTGGAAGGCGCAAACTCGGCGCTGAAAACGGATCTGCGTCCGGAAGATGTGGTGGGAAGTATCGCTGGTTGCCGCCCGCTTGTCGGTACCGCGGGCGGTAAAACCGTTGAGATGAAGCGTAACCATGAGATCAGGGTTGCAGCGGACGGACTGATTACCATTGTCGGCGGCAAACTGACGACCTCGCGCCACATGGCGGAAGAAACCATTGATGCGGCCAGCAAAATACTGGGCCGTAAAAAAGCCTGCTCAACGAAAACTGCGTATTTGCTGGGCGCGGCTGGCTATGACCCACAGGCCATTCTGGCCTCTGGCGGCCTGTCTGCGCATCTGGGCGAGCGCTATGGCACCGAAGCGCATTTTGTCAGTGACATTATTCAGGCCGATCCCTCGCGGGTTAAACCTATCGTGGAAGGGCTTCCCTACACCGAAGCGGAAGTGGTGTATGCCGTACGCCATGAGCTTGCCAGCACCGTTGATGATGTGCTGTCGCGTCGAATTCGCGCGCGCCTGATGGCACGCGATGCGTCAGCCATTGCCGCTGAACGCGTTGGGGAAATACTGCAACAAGAACTCCGGTTACAGCCTGAACAGGTGGCAAAACAGGTAGCCAGCTATCAGGCCGCAATTAAACATGAAAAATCAATGCTTATGGGGACATCAGAATGATCAGTAAAGAAGCGATTAAACGTGGTTATAACCGTGGAAACTATACCATTGGCGCACATACTCGCCCCGCATGGGCAACAGATATCACCAGCAGCAATGGCGCAAGAGGAATGCAGGTAGATCCCGTTGCGATTAGCGAAGCGACGTTTGACCGGCTGCGGGTGATTGCTGATGAGGTGCTGACGTCGGAGTCCGATGTGATTACCTGGACCCGCGACTGGTGGGCCGGTTCAATGATTGCGGAAACCCAGGGCGCGCCTGCCACCTCAAAAGGCGTGATTGTACGCGTTTCTACCGTAGAACAGATTCAGGACATAATGCGCCTCGCCAGTGAATCCGCTATTCCGGTTACAGTTTCTGCCGGGCGAAGTAACGTTACCGGAGCCGCATTGCCGCTGCGCGGAGGGATTGTGCTCGACGTTTGCGAACTCAACAAATTGCTCGATTTTGACCCACAAAGCCAGATTGTTGAGGTAGAAGCCGGCATGTTTGGCGATATTTTCGAGCAAACTATCCAAAAAGAGTATGGCATGACCATGGGGCACTGGCCGTCATCGTTTGGGATCAGTACCGTCGGCGGTTGGGTCGCCTGTCGCGGTGCGGGACAGCTTTCTACCCGCTACGGAAAAATTGAAGATATGGTTTTTGGCATGGATGTGGTGCTGGCCGATGGGCGCTTAATCACCGTTGGCGGTTATGCACGCAGCGCTATCGGACCTGATTTACAGCAAATGTTTATCGGTTCGGAAGGTACGCTGGGCGTGATAGTACGTGTGCGTTTGAAGCTACATCGTCTGCCGGATTATGGCCGCGCTATCGCCTGGGGTTTTTCCAGCTTCGCTAGTGGGCTGGAGGCGTGTCGCGAAATCTTACAGCATGGCGCTAATCCAGCGGCACTGCGCTTGTACGATAACCTGGAAAGCGGCGTGCAGTTTGGCCTGCCCGAGACCAACGTCCTGTTGATTGCGGATGAGGGAGAACCCGACATTGTCGACGCGGTGCTGGCGATCAGTGAACGTATTTGTCAGCAGAGCGGAGAAGAACTTGACGGTGAATCTATCTTTGAGCGCTGGCTGGATACCCGGTATCTGACGGGAAAAAGCGCCGAAGGCTTTAAGAAAAGCCCCGGCCTGGTGGCGGATACGCTGGAAATGGTGGGGCGTTGGCGCGATCTCAGCGCGGTTTATGATGATGTGGTGGCAGCGATCAATGCCGTACCGGGCACGCTGGCGGGGTCAGCGCATCAGTCCCATGCCTACGTCGACGGCGCATGTCTTTACTTCTCACTGCGTGGCGATGTGCCCGTCGAGCAGCGTGCGGCCTGGTATCGTGCGGCATGGGACGCGGCAAATGCGGTGCTGATTAAACACAATACTTCCCTTAGCCATCACCATGGCGTCGGGCTGCTCCGTTCCCCCTACATGCAGGCTTCTTTAGGTGAATCGCTGTCGGTTCTGGCTGATATTAAAAAAGCGCTGGATCCGCAAAATATCCTTAACCCGGGCAAGCTGGGCTTAAGCGCTCAGCTTTACCCACATCAGGCAGGTCAATCATGATAAAAAACCTTGGCGTGCTCCTGGCACGCCAGCCCGTCATCATGGCGATTTACGGCATTGAGCAACTGAAAACCGCACTGTCCAGCAAAGCTGAAGTCTGCATCATTGCCAATATCGATCTGATTAAGCTCCAGCCGGTGATCGAACTGCTGTCGAAGGCGGGAAAGTACGTCATCGTGAATATCGACAGTTGTAATGGGCTGTCCCAGGATAAAGGCGGCATTGATTATGTGGCCGAAACGGGGGCGATGGGGTTGCTTTCCACGCGTCTGCAAACCGTACAGCGCGCGAAAAAATGCGGGTTGATCACCATGCAGAAAATCTTCGTCACCGACCGCTCTACCTGGCTACGCAGCCTGAAAGCCGTGGAGCAAAGCGAACCCGATTATGTGCAACTGATGCCTGCGCAGATGCTGCCGTTGCTGCCGCAGGCCGATCGTAATGTGTTGCCGCCGATTGTGGCCTCCGGGTTTGTCTGCAATGAGGAACATGCCCGGACGGCGCTGTTGCACGGCGCGATAGCTGTATCAAGCAGCGACAGCGCGTTATGGGATGTGAATTTGCTACGTTAAACCACCGGGAGCCAAAAATGGAAAACACGCAGCTGTTTGTCGTTGCACATTATTTTGCCCAACCGACGATGGGTCACAAAGTTAACGACGCGCTCAGAATGCTGGCAGAGGCAACGCGTCAGGAGCCTGAAAATATATCGTATGAGTTTTTCCGCTCCACGGAAGACGGCGATCGCTTTGTGATTCTTGAAACCTATCGTTGCGCAGAGGGGCTCGAACTTCACCGGAAAACGGAACATTTTCAACGAATTGGCACTGGCATTATTGCCCCGATGTTGGAGCGTAAAGAGGTGAAAAGCTTTCACATTCCTCCTGATGAACCGCATTGCTAAAAGCTGTCCATTTTCACTGCAAGGAATACCTCAATGAACAAAGCCATGAAGGATTTTGCGTTTACCACGGTAGCGGAAATCATCGTCGAGTGGGCGGGTGCGTCACGGTTAGGGGAGATTCTTCAGCATCGGTTTAGCGCACGTCGTTTATTGCTGGTGACCGATCCCGGTCTGGTCAAGGCTGGGGTTTTGCCGCCGGTTCTGCACAGTCTGCGCAACGCAGGGTTTCAGGTGACGCTGTATGATCGGGTCCAACCCGATCCACACGAGCGCCTCGTTCGCGAAGCTTTACAGGTTGCCCGCGATGGTAACTGCGAAATGGTTATTGGTCTGGGCGGCGGTTCCTCGCTCGATGTCGCAAAGCTGGTGGCTGTATTAATCAGCTCTGAACAAGACCTGCCGGAGCTTTACGGCATCGAAAAGGTCGCCGGGAAACGCCTACCGCTGGTTAACATTCCTACCACCGCCGGCACCGGGTCTGAAGTTACCAATATTGCAATTTTGACGACCAACGATGACAGCAAAATGGGCATTGTCTCCCCGCAACTGTATGGCGATTTGGTGCTATTGGATGCGCAACTGACCCTGGGACTTCCTCCTGTCCATACTGCCGCCGCCGGGATAGATGCGATGGTGCATGCGATTGAGGCCTATACCGGCAAGCATAAGAAAAACCCACTCTCGGACGCGCTGGCCCGCGAAGCGTTACGTTTAATCAGTCGCCATCTGGTGACCGCATGTCGTGACGGGCACAACCGTGAAGCGCGAGAAAATGTGCTGCTGGGCGCGATGCTGGCGGGACAGGCTTTCGCTAACTCTCCGGTGGCGGCGGTGCATGCGCTGGCTTATCCCTTGGGTGCCAGACACCATATCCCGCACGGCTTGTCGAATGCGCTAATGTTGGTTCCGGTGCTGCAGTTTAACGTGGCGGTAACGGCCCCACTTTATGCCGAGCTGGCTCCCGTCATTGGGGCACAGGTGACAGGAAACGTGGATATCGATGCCCAGTCGTTTATTGCCGGGATGGTAAGCATTATTGCGGCAACCGGGGCGCCCAACAGGCTGCGTGACGTTGGTGTTCCCGCAGACGGTCTGGCGATATTAGCGCAGGATGCCATGCAGCAGACCCGCTTGCTGGGCAATAATCCCGTTACGCTTAATGAAGATGATACGTTGCGGCTATACCAGCAGGCTTATTAACCCAGAACGTGTCCGGTGAGCGGATCACCGGACATGCTTGGTCGGCGGCGATATCCCCACTACAACCGAATAGACATATTGAATCCAGGTGTTAGTATTCAATAGACAGCAGTTATGAGTATGCGTGTTTCATTTCCGGCCAGGAACGCTGATGATGACAACATTACTACCCGATTTCACAGCATTTTCGTCATTCACTTCCTTCGCGGCGCGCGTTGCCTTAACGCCTGCTCGCTCAATGGCCATTGTTTTTCATTCCTTCTCATCCCGGATGGAATCTCCCGCTGAATAGCTGTTCAGTGGGCTTTGTGACACGCAACGTTTGATAACAGGGATTACGGCGGGTCGAATATGGATAAGTTTAAGCGTCATCTGATGTGGTGGGGAGCGGGTGTTCTAGTGGTGGTGGCCGCGATAGCCTGGTGGATGCTGCGCCCTGCGGGAATACCGGAGGGGTTTGCAGCCAGCAACGG
Organism: Citrobacter sp. CRE-46; assembly: GCF_059615875.1. Classification (NCBI taxonomy): domain Bacteria; kingdom Pseudomonadati; phylum Pseudomonadota; class Gammaproteobacteria; order Enterobacterales; family Enterobacteriaceae; genus Citrobacter; species Citrobacter sp. CRE-46. Next base: position 284,817 of record NZ_CM184341.1, read on the forward strand.
CAGAATTGAAGCCACCGAAGTGGATATTGCCACTAAGATTGCCGGGCGTATTGATACCATCCTCGTTTCGGAAGGGCAGTTTGTCCGTCAGGGCGAGGTGCTGGCGAAAATGGATACCCGCGTGCTGCAGGAACAGCGGCTGGAGGCGATCGCGCAAATCAAAGAAGCCGAAAGCGCGGTGGCGGCGGCGCGGGCGTTGCTGGAACAGCGGCAAAGTGAAATGCGCGCCGCGCAGTCGGTGGTAAAACAGCGTGAGGCGGAACTGCAGTCGGTCTCTAAACGTCACGTGCGTTCCCGTTCGCTATCCCAGCGAGGGGCGGTGTCCGAGCAACAACTGGATGACGATCGGGCCGCGGCAGAAAGCGCACGTGCCGCGCTGGAGTCGGCAAAGGCGCAGGTCTCTGCGGCCAAAGCGGCGATTGAAGCCGCTCGTACCAGCATCATTCAGGCGCAGACCCGCGTAGAAGCCGCGCAGGCTACCGAACGTCGCATTGCCGCTGATATTGATGACAGCGAACTGAAAGCTCCGCGCGATGGTCGCGTACAGTATCGCGTAGCCGAACCGGGCGAAGTGCTTTCCGCGGGTGGGCGCGTGCTGAATATGGTCGATCTCAGCGATGTCTACATGACGTTCTTCTTACCTACCGAACAGGCTGGCTTACTGAAGATTGGCGGCGAAGCGCGACTGGTGCTGGATGCCGCGCCGGATCTGCGCATTCCGGCGACCATCAGCTTTGTGGCCAGCGTCGCGCAGTTCACGCCGAAAACGGTGGAAACCAGCGATGAACGACTGAAGCTGATGTTCCGCGTCAAAGCGCGTATCCCGCCAGAGCTATTGCAGCAGCATCTCGAGTACGTGAAAACCGGTCTGCCGGGCATGGCGTGGGTGCGTGTCGATGAAAAGCGCGCCTGGCCTGACGACCTGATGGTGAGGTTGCCGCAATGACGCATCTGGCGCTGGTTCCTGTTCCTCCCGTGGCGCACCTTGACGGCGTGAGTCAGCATTACGGGAAAACGGTCGCGCTGAACAATATCACGCTGGATATTCCCGCCCGTTGCATGGTGGGGTTGATTGGCCCGGATGGCGTGGGGAAATCGAGCTTGTTGTCGCTCATCTCCGGCGCGCGGGTTATTGAACACGGTAACGTGATGGTGCTTGGCGGCGATATGCGCGACCCGCAGCACCGCCGGGATGTCTGCCCGCGCATTGCCTGGATGCCGCAGGGGCTGGGGAAAAACCTGTACCACACGCTGTCGGTATATGAGAACGTCGATTTCTTTGCCCGCCTGTTTGGTCATGATAAAGCGGAGCGCGAAGCGCGGATTACCGAGCTGCTGAACAGTACGGGTCTGGCGCCGTTTCGCGATCGTCCTGCCGGGAAACTCTCGGGGGGGATGAAACAAAAACTGGGGTTGTGCTGCGCGTTGATCCACGACCCGGAGCTATTGATTCTCGATGAACCCACCACCGGGGTCGATCCCCTGTCCCGCGCTCAATTCTGGGATCTGATTGACAGTATTCGCCAGCGCCAGACCAACATGAGCGTGCTGGTTGCGACCGCCTACATGGAAGAAGCCGAGCGCTTCGACTGGCTGGTGGCGATGAACGCCGGGGAAGTGTTAGCCACCGGGAGCGCGCAGCAGCTACGCGAAAAAACCGCCAGCGACACGCTGGAGCAGGCGTTTATCGCGCTGTTACCCGAAGCCCAGCGTCAGGCGCACAAACCGGTGGTGATCCCGCCGTATCACGCTGAGCGGGAAGAGATTGCCATTGAGGCGAAAGATTTGACCATGCGCTTCGGCAAGTTCGTCGCCGTTGACCACGTTAACTTTCGCATTCCGCGCGGGGAAATCTTCGGTTTTCTCGGCTCCAATGGCTGCGGCAAATCTACCACCATGAAGATGCTCACCGGATTGCTGCCCGCAAGCGAAGGCGAGGCATGGCTGTTTGGGCAAGCGGTTGATCCGAAGAATATCGATACCCGCCGCCGGGTAGGCTATATGTCACAGGCGTTCTCGCTCTACAGCGAGCTGACCGTGCGGCAAAACCTCGAACTACACGCGCGGCTGTTCCATATCCCTGAGGCAGAAATCCCTGAGCGCGTACAAGAGATGAGCGAGCGCTTTAGCCTGACCGATGTCGAAGACGCGTTGCCCGGCGCGCTGCCGTTGGGGATCCGGCAACGCCTGTCGCTGGCGGTGGCGGTGATTCATCGCCCGGAAATGCTCATTCTTGATGAGCCGACCTCCGGGGTCGATCCGGTGGCGAGGGACATGTTCTGGCAATTGATGGTCGATTTGTCGCGGCAGGATAAAGTGACCATTTTTATCTCCACCCACTTTATGAACGAAGCGGAGCGCTGCGATCGCATGTCGCTGATGCACGCCGGAAAAGTGCTGGCCAGCGGCATGCCGCAGGAACTGGTGAAGCAGCGCGGTGCCGCCAGTCTGGAAGAGGCGTTTATCTCCTGGTTACAGGAGGCCGCAGGCCCGGCGCCGGAGACGACGCTTTCGCAAGCGGATGCGCCGGTGGTGCATGAAAATAATCAGCCGCCACGCCAGGGCTTTAGCCTGCGGCGTTTGTTCAGCTACAGCCGGCGTGAAGCGCTGGAGCTGCGACGCGATCCGGTGCGCTCCACGCTGGCGCTGATGGGGACGGTGATCCTGATGCTGATTATGGGCTACGGCATCAGTATGGATGTGGAAAACCTGCGTTTTTCGGTGCTCGATCGTGACCAGACCGTCAGTAGCCAGGCGTGGACGTTGAATCTGGCGGGGTCGCGCTATTTTATCGAGCAGCCGCCGCTCACCAGTTATGACGAACTGGACAAACGGATGCGTTCGGGCGAGGTGGCGGTAGCCATTGAAATACCGCCCAATTTTGGCCGCGACATCGCGCGTGGAACGCCGGTGAAGATTGGCGTCTGGGTTGATGGGGCGATGCCGAGCCGCGCAGAAACGGTCAGAGGCTATGTACAGGCGATGCACCAGACCTGGCTGCAGGATGTGATGGCCCGTCAGCCCAATGCCAGCGGGCAAAACGGGCTGATGACCATCGAGACGCGCTATCGTTACAACCCGGATGTGAAGAGCCTGCCGGCGATTGTTCCGGCGGTGATCCCGCTGCTGTTGATGATGATTCCTTCCATGCTCAGCGCACTCAGTGTGGTGCGCGAAAAAGAGCTGGGTTCGATTATCAACCTGTACGTTACGCCCACCACCCGCAGCGAGTTTTTGCTCGGCAAACAGTTGCCTTACATCGTGCTGGGAATGCTGAACTTCCTGCTGTTATGTGCGCTGTCGGTGTTTGTCTTCGGCGTCCCGCATAAGGGCAGCTTTTTAACGCTGACGCTGGCCGCGCTGTTGTACGTCACCATTGCTACCGGACTGGGCTTGTTAATCTCTACGTTTATGAAAAGCCAGATCGCCGCCATTTTTGGTACGGCGATTATTACGCTGATCCCGGCGACGCAGTTTTCCGGGATGATCGATCCGGTGGCCTCGTTGGAAGGGCCGGGACGCTGGATTGGTGAAATTTATCCGACCAGCCATTTTCTGACCATTGCGCGCGGGACGTTCTCTAAAGCGCTGGATCTGGCGGATCTTTGGCAGCTATTTATCCCGCTGGCAATCGCTATTCCGGTAGTGGTTGGTCTGAGCGTATTACTGCTGAAAAAACAGGAGGGGTGATGCGCCGATTACGCAATATTTATAACCTTGGCATCAAAGAGTTACGCAGTCTGCTGGGTGACAAAGCGATGCTGACGCTGATCGTTTTCGCCTTCACGATTTCGGTTTACTCCTCCGCAACTGTCCTGCCGGGGTCGCTGCATCTGGCGCCGATTGCCATCGCGGATATGGACCAGTCGCAGTTGTCGAACCGGATTGTGAACAGCTTTTATCGCCCGTGGTTTTTGCCGCCGGAGATGATCACCGCCGATGAGATGGATGCCGGGCTGGATGCCGGTCGCTACACCTTCGCCGTGAACATTCCGCCTGATTTTCAGCGTGATGTGCTGGCCGGGCGACAGCCGGATATCCAGGTCAACGTCGATGCCACGCGGATGAGCCAGGCCTTCACCGGCAACAGCTATATCCAGAATATCATTAGCGGTGAAGTGAATAGTTTTGTGGCGCGTTACCGCGACAATAATGAGCCGCCGGTGGCGCTGGAAATGCGCATGCGCTTTAACCCCAATCTGGAGCCAGCCCGCTTTGGCGCGGTAATGGCGATCATCAACAACATCACTATGCTGGCGATTGTGCTTACCGGGTCGGCGCTGATCCGCGAGCGCGAACATGGGACCATTGAGCACCTGCTGGTGATGCCGGTGACACCGTTTGAGATAATGATGGCGAAAATCTGGTCGATGGGACTGGTGGTGCTGGTGGTTTCCGGTCTGTCGCTGATGCTGATGGTAAAAGGCGTGCTCGGGGTGCCAATTGAAGGCTCGATACCGCTGTTTATGCTGGGCGTGGCGCTGAGCCTGTTCGCCACCACCTCGATCGGCATTTTTATGGGTACGCTGGCGCGTTCCATGCCGCAACTGGGGCTGCTGATGATTCTGGTGCTACTGCCGTTACAGATGCTCTCCGGCGGATCCACGCCGCGTGAAAGCATGCCGCAGGCGGTGCAGGATATTATGCTGACCATGCCGACCACCCACTTTGTCAGCCTCGCGCAGGCGATACTTTATCGCGGGGCGGGGTTTAGCATCGTCTGGCCGCAGTTCCTGACGCTGCTGGCGATTGGCGGTGCGTTCTTCCTGATAGCGCTGCTGCGTTTTCGTAAGACGATTGGCACAATGGCGTAAACGGTTGACTTCATTTCTTGACTGCATTGTGTACTGTTATAATATGACTTCAAAGGATGAAGTCATAAGGACATGCGATGAAGGAAAAGGTGTTGTCTTTACGCAAAAAGCAAAAGAACACGCTGGATCAGCTTTTTAAAGCGCCTACGCCGCAGGGAATCAAGTGGTCGGAAATCGAGTCACTGATTAAGGCATTAGGTGGTGAAATCAAAGAAGGGCGAGGTTCGCGATGTAAATTTCTTTTAAATAAGAGCATTGCGAGTTTTCATCGACCACATCCTTCTCCGGATACAGATAAAGGCGCGGTCGAAAACGTACGTGACTGGTTAACAAGTATAGGGGTAAAACCATGATCAAACCCAAAACGCCAAACTCAATGGAAATCGCTGGGCAACCTGCGGTGATTAATTATGTCCCTGAGCTTAATGCGTTCCGCGGTAAGTTCCTGGGTTTATCAGGCTATTGTGATTTTGTTGCTGACAGCATTCAGGGGCTGCAAAAAGAGGGGGAGATTTCCTTACGCGAGTATCTGGATGATTGCTCTGCCGCAGGGATAGAGCCCTATGCTCACCCGGAAAAGCTGAAGACATTTACGCTACGCTACCCAGAGTCATTCGGAGAACGTTTAAGTTTTGCGGCAGCGGAAGAACAGGTATCAGTGAATACCTGGATTATCGAAACGCTTAGTAAAAGCCTGAAACAGGCATAGCTGCTGGCTGATTCAACGATTATTGCCGGATAAGGCGCAGCCGCCATCCGGCAACGAAACAGGCAATCACTCTTCTTTCGGCAGGCACTGCAAATGACCGTGGCGCACGCCGCGCTGGGAAATGACGTCATCGGCAAAATGCTGTACATCGCCCATGTCGCCTTTCAGCACGGCGATTTCCAGGCAGTCGTCATGGTTGATATGCACATGTAATGTGGCGACCGATAAATCATGGTGGTGATGCTGGGTGGAAACAATACGGCTCGCCAGGTCGCGCTTCTCATGCTCATAAACATACGAGAGTACCGCGAAGCCCTGGGTGCCGTGCTCCTGGGTGGTTTCTTGCGCCAGCGCCCCGCGCAGAATATCGCGAATCGCTTCGGAACGGTTGTTGTAGCCACGGCGCTGGCTCAGGCCGTCGAGCGTTTCCAGTAAATCGTCATCGAGGGTAATGGTGACTCGTTGCATCTGCAATTAACCTTTCATGTGGCGCGTTGACGCACAGAGAATGCGGGAATTAGCGTATTTTGTAACACACGTTCGGCCTCTGGGGAAAAGGTTAATGCTCCCGCAATAAACGCAGTAGCGTGCTCACCTGCTCATCCAGCGGCGCGAGAGTATCTTTAACGATCAGATGCAGCGGCGTGGCGCGGCGAGCGCCATGGCTTAACGGCAGCGGACGTAAAAGCCCCTGGGCCAGTTGCGTCTGAATACGCTCCTCAGGCAGCCAGCCGTAACCGACTTGATACATCACTGCATCAATCGCGGCATCAATGGTAGAGAAGGTCCAGGCATCGCGAACCGGTTGCTGCGGGTTGTCGCGATCGGCAATGCGAATCAGTGGCCACGCGCGTAATGCGTCTTCATCCAGCGGCGCATTCAGCGTGCAGAGTGGGTGATCGCGATGGGCAACGGCCACGAAGTCAATGTTCATCAGCCATTCACCACGCCCGGTCACATCCTGACGCCGGGTCAGGACCATTACGTCCGCATCGGCATGCGCTGCCAGCCTGTCGTCTGCATTTTCCAGTACCTCGGTCAGCCGCACCTGCGTTTGCGGCCACGCCTGCTGAAACTGTTTGAGGATTGCGAACAGGCGTCTGCGTGGGAAGATGCTATCGACCAGCAAATCCAGCCGTGTTCGTGTGCCGTTTTGCAGCGTTGCTGCCCGGGCCTCCACCCATAAAAAGGCCTTCAGTAACGGTTTGACCTGAGCTAGCAACAGCTCGCCCGCCGGGGTCAACACCGCCCTGCGGCCTTCCGGCGTCAGTAGCGTCACGCCGAGTCGCTCCTGCAATAGCGCCAGATTGTAGCTTACCGATGACTGGCTACGGTTGGTCTCTTCCGCGGCTTTCGCAAAGCTGCCCAGTTCCACCACTTTCTCCAACAGGGCCCATTGCTCAAGGGTTGTTTTGTGCATAACTTATCTAAAAATTGAATGAATATGATGTAAACATAGCGTTATTCATCCAATTTTTGAAGCGTTAAGATCCTCGCATCAAGTAAGAGGAGAACGAATATGAGCGCTTTTGATAAACATGATTTGAGCGGATTTGTCGGCAAACATCTGGTCTATACCTACGATAATGGCTGGAATTACGAGATTTACGTAAAAAATGAGACCACGCTGGATTACCGCATCCACAGCGGTATTGTGGGTAATCGTTGGGTGAAAGATCAGCGGGCGTATATTGTGCGGGTAGGGGCGAGTGTTTATAAAATTTCCTGGACCGAACCGACCGGGACCGACGTCAGCCTGATCGTAAACCTGGGCGACAAACTCTTTCACGGCACCATCTTTTTCCCGCGCTGGGTGATCAACAATCCGGAAAAAACGGTGTGCTTCCAGAATGATCATATTCCGCTGATGATGTCGTATCGCGATGCGGGTCCGGCGTATCCAACCGAGGTGATTGATGAGTTCGCGACCATCACCTTCGTGTGCGACTGCGGGGCAGATAATGACGACGTGATTGCCTGCGCGGCGAGTGAGTTGCCGAAAAACTTCCCGGAAAATTTACGCTAAGGCTTCCAGACGCTGCACGGCGTCGGCGGTCAGGGTAAATGGCGTGGGGGTGCACACCGCCAGGCTCAGGGTATCGATCTGGCACTGGCTGACGGAGAGTGAGGAGGTCAGCGCGGTGCTATCAACGCTGACGATTTGCCAGGCGCTGCCGCCACGCTGTTTTACTATGGCTTCTTTGCGCGTCCAGATGCGCCAGAACGCCGCCAGCTGTTGCTCCGGGCGTTCGGCTTCAACTTCAGCATGTTCCCCAAGACTGAATACCGTATTTGCCAGCGACTGCCAGTTATCGCGGGGGCGAATAACTTCAATATCGCAGCCGACTTCCCCTTCGTCGCTGAGCAGCAGGACGATGTCATCGCCGCTATGGCTGAGATTGAACCACAGCGGCGTGTCAGCGGGAAAGGCGGGTTTTCCTTGCTCGCCGTAGACAATGTCCGGCAATGGCGAAAGGGCATGGGAAAGCAGCACACGGCCTGCCAGCCAGCGCGCCCGGCGAGCACCTTGCGGCGCTTGCTCTTTCATCGCGGCAGGCAGTTCGCCAGCGCTTAAAACAGAAACTTTCCCAAGAACGAGCTGATACATATCAGGACTAACCTTTAGTAATAATGGGGTTGTGTATCATTCTTCACGTGCCATTTGCAAGTTTATCCCGGTAATCGACTTTTGGGCCTGCCTGGACCCAGCAAAATTGCCAGTTTGCTGCCGCCTTTGGTGGTTTCCATCCAGATTTTACACACGCTGGTTAATGGCACGGAGAGTAACATGCCGACCGGGCCGAGCAGCCATCCCCATACCAACAGGGAGAGAAAGACGATCAGCGTCGATAATCCCAGGCGGTGCCCCATCATACGGGGTTCGAGAATATTACCAATCACCATATGCACGACCAGAAACAGCGCGCCAACCAGCACGCATTCGTAAATGCCGTTGAACAGCAGCGCCTGAATCATGGGCGGGACGGCGGAAATGACCGAGCCAATGTTGGGCACGTAGTTTAGCAGGAATGCCAGCACGCCCCACATCAGAGCAAACTGAATCCCCATCAACGCCAGCCCCAGCCAGACAATGGCGCCGGTCCATAAGCTGAGCAACGTTTTCAGCGCCAGATAGTGTGAAACGCCCTTCAGCGCCCGATGCAGCCCCGCAATATGAATCTGCGGATTGTTTAACGCGAAGCGCAGCTTATAAGGAACGTGGCGCACTTCAAACAGCATAAAGACGACCGTCATTACCAGCAGGACGACGCTGGCCATGGCGCCGGAAAGACTCGTCATTAGCGTGGTGGTGAAGGTCATCAGTTTGTCGGAGTCCATACGCTGCAACATGCGCTCCGGGGACATATGCAGGTTCAGAAAGGGGACCATTTCTTGCAGATACAGAACTTTGCGCGTCAGCTCCTTATTGTACTTTGGCAGCATGGCCATGAACTCAGTGATCGACGATGCCAGCACGCCAACCAGCGCCGTAAGAACAATCAGCATTACCACGACCACTAACGTAATGGCTACCGGGCGACGCACACCCCGGCGAATAAACCAGGTGACCAGCGGGTTCAATACGATGGCAAAAAAGAGCGCCAGCAACAGTTGCACAATGATATCCGCCGCGGCATGGATGCCCGCGAGGATCACCACCAAAGCGGCCAGTTTGAGCAGAATATGCATACCCGTTTTATCGGGCTGAGCGGTTGTCATGTTTTCTTCCTGTTTGCGTTTTTGCATTAAGTGTAGCGGTTGGCTTGCGTCTGTTATTCCTAAACTGGCTGCTGATTTATGGTCTGCAACATGGTAGAAATGAAACACTGTTGTGAAAATGTGGTGACCTTCCATGCCCGAACCCGTCGCTGAACCGACGTTAAGCGGTTTGCGCCTTAATCTGCGCATTGTTTCGGTGGTGATGTTTAACTTCGCCAGCTATCTGACCATCGGCCTGCCGCTCGCGGTATTGCCCGGCTATGTCCATGATGTGATGGGATTTAGCGCCTTCTGGGCGGGACTGGTCATCAGCCTGCAGTATTTCGCCACGCTGCTGAGCCGCCCTCATGCCGGTCGCTATGCCGATCTGCTGGGGCCGAAAAAAATCGTGGTCTTCGGACTGTGCGGCTGCTTTTTAAGTGGCCTGGGTTACCTGCTGGCAGGATCAACCCAAGGTTGGCCGCTGGTAAGTTTGTTGCTGTTATGCATCGGGCGGGTGATTCTGGGCATCGGGCAAAGCTTTGCGGGGACCGGCTCTACGCTATGGGGCGTAGGGGTTGTTGGCTCAATGCATATCGGACGGGTGATTTCGTGGAACGGCATCGTGACCTATGGCGCGATGGCGATAGGCGCTCCGCTGGGCGTATTGTGTTACGCCTGGGGTGGCTTACAGGGACTGGCGCTGACCGTGATGGGCGTGGCGCTGCTGGCGATACTTTTGGCGCTCCCTCGACCGGCGGTGAAGGCCAGCAAAGGCAAGCCGTTACCGTTTCGCGCTGTGCTTGGGCGCGTTTGGTTGTACGGGATGGCGCTGGCGCTGGCCTCCGCCGGATTTGGCGTGATCGCCACCTTTATCACGCTGTTTTATGATGCTAAAGGCTGGGACGGCGCAGCTTTTGCGCTGACGCTTTTTAGCTGTACATTTGTGGGCACTCGCTTGTTATTCCCAAATGGTATCAACCGGTTAGGTGGGCTCAATGTCGCGATGATCTGCTTTAGCGTCGAGATTGTTGGACTGCTGCTGGTCGGCATGGCCTCCATGCCGTGGATGGCTAAAATCGGCGTTCTGCTGGCAGGTGCCGGGTTCTCGTTGGTCTTCCCGGCGCTGGGCGTGGTGGCGGTAAAAGCCGTCCCGCAGCAAAATCAGGGTGCCGCGCTGGCGACCTATACGGTGTTTATGGATTTATCGCTGGGCGTTACCGGGCCGCTGGCCGGGCTGGTCATGACGTGGGCGGGTGTACCGGTTATCTACCTGGCGGCGGCCGGGCTGGTGGCGGTGGCGTTATTGCTGACCTGGCGGCTAAAAAAACGGCCTCAGGTGGCGTCACCGGAGGCCGAGTCATCGTCTTAACCGTTACTGGATAACCAGCGTGTTAATGATGTTTTCTGCGGTCGTTTGCGCTTTTTGCTGATCGTCAGCCGGCAGCGTAATTTGCAGCGTCAGCAGTTGGTTGTCCACTTTACCCAGCACCACGGAAGAGTAAGCGGTCTGGCCTTTGGCCGAGATGATGCTGTCTAACTGTTGCAGCGTGTGGCCTTTCAGCTCAATAGATTTATTGGTGACGACCTGCAACTGCGGGTCGCGGCTACGCTGCTGATCTTCCAGACGTTTTGCCAGTACGGCAAGATCTTCGTTGGTATTGTCGCCGACAATCACAATCACCGCTTTCTGGCCGGTTGCGTCAGAATATACGTGCATATTGTTTGCCTGGGTGCCCAGCTTGCCGCTCTGATCGGTCATATCCGCTGGCAGGGAAAAACTGAGTTTGCCGTCCAGCAGGCTGACCGGTTGTCCGGTGGCGCTACTCTCTGCGGCAGCACCTTCTGCTGGCGCTTTTGTATCGCTATTATCACAGGCTGCAAGCCCCATAACCAGCAGGCCAATACCGACATATTTAACCAGATTGCGCATTGACTTCTTCCTTTCGATAAACGGCCATAACGGCTCATTCGACCATCTTATCACAACTCGGAAAATGAACCTTTAACTCGTCTGCAATGCAGATATTTCAGATTTATCTGCCAACCTTTTCAGTAACATATTCAGCAGCACGCCGTACATCGGCAGGAAGAAAATAATGCTGATCAGTACCTTGAAGCAGTAGTCGACCAGCGCGATTTCCATCCAGTGCTCGGCCATAAAGGCATCCGGGCTGCGCCAGAAAGCGATAAAGAAAAAGGCCAACGTATCGCTGATGTTGCCAAACAGCGTGGAAGCCGTCGGCGCCAGCCACCAGCGACGGCTCTGACGCAGGCGGTTAAAGACATGCACATCCAGAATTTGTCCCAGCGCGTAAGCCATAAAGCTGGCGGCGGCGATACGGGCGACAAACAGGTTAAAGTGCAGCAGCGCGCCGAATCCCTGCCACGATCCCATATAGAACAGTGATGAAACAACATAGGAGATCAGCAGCGCGGGGATCATCACCGCAAAGATGATACGTCGTGCCAACGGCGCGCCAAAAATACGCACGGTCAGGTCGGTCGCGAGGAAAATAAACGGAAAGCTAAAAGCGCCCCATGTGGTATGGAAACCAAAAATGGAGATCGGTAGCTGTACCAGATAGTTGCTGGAGGTGATCACCAGCAGATGAAATAGCGATAGCCAAAACAACGCTTTTACGCGCTGAGATTGTGTAAACGGAGTCATATTGTGACCTTTTTGTTGGATGGGGTGAGGGAACCCAATAAAAAACCGTCGCATGATACTGCTTTAAGAGCACATTGCAATGGTTGTTTTTCACGCAATCGTTAACCTGATTGGCTTACGCCACAACAGAGCGTAAAATAACGCCGTTTTTGCATGAATGAGACTACGATGAGCGATCTGTTTACCTCTCCCGACCATACGCTTGATGCCCAGGGACTACGCTGCCCGGAACCTGTAATGATGGTGCGTAAAACCGTGCGCGGTATGCAGGCGGGTGAAACGCTGCTGATTGTCGCCGACGATCCGGCGACAACCCGCGACATTCCCGGCTTCTGTACCTTTATGGAGCATGAACTGGTAGCCAAAGAGACCGACTCGCTGCCGTACCGCTATTTAGTGCGCAAAGGTCATTAAGCGAAGCGCCATCCGGCCTACAAAGACGGTGTAACCTGTAGGCCGGATAAGGCAACGCCGCATCCGACACACTCATTATCCTTTACGCAACAACCGCAACGCGTTCGCGGTCACCAGCACCGTCGCCCCCGTATCAGCCAGCACCGCCAGCCACAGTCCGGTTATCCCGAGCAGCGTGGTGACGAGGAAAATCCCCTTCAAACCCAGCGCAATCGCAATGTTCTGGCGAATATTGGCATGGGTGGCGCGCGCCAGCTGAATCATTTGCACCAGGCCACGCAGACGGTTGTGGGTCAGGGCGGCATCAGCGGTTTCCAGCGCGACGTCGGTTCCGCTACCCATGGCAATGCCGATGGTCGCCGCTTTCATCGCCGGGGCGTCGTTGATGCCGTCGCCGACCATTGCCAGCGGCGACTGTTGGTTGAGAGAGGTAACGGCTCGCACCTTATCCTCCGGCAATAACCCCGCTTTGAATTCCAGACCCAGCTCCCCGGCAATGGCTGCTGCCGCGCGTGGGTTATCACCGGTCAGGATCACCCCTTTCACGCCGATCTGATTGAGCTCGCTGATGGCAGTGCGGGCGTCGTCGCGCAACGTATCCTGTAGGGCCAGTACGCCGAGAACGGTATCGTTACGCAGCACCAGCACCACCGTCTGGCCCGCGCTTTCCAGCTCGCTTATCTGTCCGGCAAAGGCATCGGCAGGCTGCTTACCGGCGGCGCAAATCAGCACGCGCTCGCCGTTGACCAGTGCTTCTATTCCGGAGCCAACCAGCGCCCGCTGTTCTTTCGCGACAGGAATAGTCAGCTCGCGCGTTTGCGCTTCCCGAACAATCGCCTGCGCCAGTGGGTGCGTCGCGCCTTGCTCTACCGCCGCTGCCAGCGCCAGCAGTTCAGCCTCATTTATACCGCTTGCCGGATGAATCGCCGTCACGCGCGGTTTACCGATGGTCAGGGTGCCGGTTTTATCAAACGCCACCTGCGTGACTCTGCCCAACTGTTCCAGCGCGGCGCCGCCTTTGATTAATGCGCCACGACGCGCCGCGGCGGCAAGACCAGAGGTAATCGCTGCGGGAGTTGAGATAACCAGCGCGCACGGGCAGCCAATCAGCAACAGCGTCAGTCCTTTATAAATCCACTCCTGCCAGGAGCCGGCAAACAGCAGCGGCGGGACGAGGGTAACCAGCAGCGCAACCGCCATAATAGCGGGGGTATAAATTCGGCTGAAACGGTCAATAAAGCGCTCAATGGGGGCGCGGCGTTCTTCCGCTTCTTCAATCAGCTTCAGAATGCGATCGATAGCGCTGGCGCCCGGCTCGGAAAGCACTTCCAGCGTAACCAGACGATCTACGCTGGTGGCGCCCGCCGGGACTTTCTCGCCGGTGGCGCGTTCAACCGGGATCGATTCGCCGGTCAGGGCGCTTTCATCAAAGCTGGCAAAACCGGAGACCAGCTTACCGTCGGCGGGTAAACGTCCACCGGCGGCAACTTCAATAACATCGCCAGGCCGGAGCGTATTGATTGCGACCTCTTCGCGTTCGCCATTACGTAGGCGCGTGGCGGTTTCTGGCTTGAGTGCCATCAATGCGCTAACACCTTTGCGGGCGCGGCTGGCGGCCCACCCTTCCAGGCGCTCACCAATTAAAAACAGCAGTAGCACCATGGCGGCTTCCGCCGTCGCGCCGATAAACAGTGCGCCAATCGCAGCCACGCTCATCAACGTTTCAATGGCGAAGTAGCTGCCGGTTTTCATCAGACGCAGGGCCTGGCGGGCAATGGGATACAGGCCGACCAGCGTGGTGGCGATAAACGCTATCTGGCCGAAAGGATGATTGAACTGCTCCAGCCCCCAGCTAATCGCCATCATGATTATCAGCGAAATCAGCGGCAGGTTCTCTTTCAGACGTGATTCAGGGGCGGCTTCCGGCGCTTGTTCATCGCGCAGGGTATAACCTGCCTTTTGTACCGCGCTTTCAACTTGCTGACGGATCTCATAACCCGCGTCGACGACCAGTTTTTCGGTGGCGAACAGCACCTGGACCTGGTTGACGCCGCTCACCTGGCGGACCGCATTTTCCACTTTTCGGGCGCAGGCGGCACAGTCCATTCCTGCCACTTTCCAGGAATAACGGATGCCCATTACGCTTTCGGATACGGTGGTTGGGGTGGAGCAACTTCCTTCGCAGCAGCAGTCGTCCGCCTTTTGTGGGGCTGGCACTGGCTTGAAAGAAGAAAATTGTGGGGCTTTTTTGCCAGGGGCATCGGGCGTCGACATGGCATCCTCCGGTTAATAATCATTTCGTATTAACCGAAGGATACACTCTGGAGTCGACTCCAGAGTCAAGCGATATTAGAGATACAACGAACGAACAATCAGGAAATGTCCGGCGAAGTAGCAGGCGGCGGCAATGGCGTTATCGGCGCGGAAGCGGCGGCGATAATGGCTACCCAGCCAGACAAAATTGCCGATGAACAATAATGAGGCACCGAGGAATGCCGACAGCGCGGGGCCAGTGGGACGGAAGAACCACAGTTCGCCCGCCATCCAGACCATCATCAGCGTGATGCCGATAAAAGTACAGATCGCTAAACGCAGCTCTTCCAGCCGTGTCCAGATGATGGCGATCAGCAACGCCCCCAGCACTACCAATACCAATGGCAAAGGCCAGAAGAACGACAGCGTCATTTGGCTGGCGAAGTAGATGGTATACAGCAGGTGCGAGAGGAAAAACGCCCCCACGGCGTAGAGCAGACGTTGGCGCGGCAACAGCGTCAGCGCATCGCCCAGCAGTGAGGCAAGCAGCCCTGCCAGCACCAGATAGCTGATGGCGTTAAACATTGGCGCCTGCCAGGCCAGCAGCGCCAGCAGGAGTAAAGTGAGGGGTTTAAAGACCCAGCGTTGCCAGGCGGGCCCACGATAGGAAGCATCCACGAACAACCATGCGGAAAGGCAGACAGCGATAAACGACCAAAGCATCTTAGTTCCTTGAATTCGTTATTTTTTCGTAAGCGGGGTGCTTACGGCTCTATTGTTCAGTGTAGAGGTCGACACTGCCAGATGACAACACCATAACAGGCAATGTATGCTTATTTCCGCATTTTCTGATGGGTTAATACTATGAGCAAACCGCCGCTTTTTTTCATTGTTATCATCGTCTTAATTGTTGTCGCCGCGTCGTTTCGCTTTGTCCAGCAGCGGCGTGAAAAAGCGGATAACGATGCAGCACCGCTGGTGCAAAAGCAGGTGGTAGTGAGTAATAAGCGGGAAAAACCACTTAACGATCGGCGATCCCGTCAACAGGAAGTGAGCCCGGCAGGAACCAGCATGCGCTATGAAGCCAGCTTTAAGCCGCAAAGCGGCGGTCTGGAGCAGACGTTTCGTCTGGATGCCCGGCAGTACCATGCGCTAACGGTCGGGGACAAAGGCACGCTGAGTTACAAAGGTTCGCGTTTTATTGATTTTACGGCTGAACGCTAAGGTTTCATCTCACTGATGCCGGATGGCGGCTTACGCCTTATCCGGCCTACAAATTTTGTCGCCCCGGCTCGCAACGCGCCGCCGGGCGAAAACATCCCAGTTACTTCTTCAACTGGTCCTTAATCTTCTTCTGCCAGACCAGCAGCTCAAAGACGCCGAACAGGAAAATGCGGATTTTCTCCCCGCTGGTCATCTGCGGGCCATCTTTTGGCATGGTGCTTTTTAGCAGCGCCAATTGCATGCCGTGCATCAGCACCATAAAGATCAGCGCGACGTTAACGAAGATGTTAAGCGGGCGTGGGAAGGGTTGGAAAATATTCAGTAATAAAAATGCCCAGACGCACAGCATCAACAGACGTCCCAGATTAATTAGCATCGTGCTCTCCTTGTGCTTCACGTTGATACAGGCGGTAGGCGACCTGTCCTGCCACTTTTTCACGGTATAGCGACCAGTTTACCGGAACCGGCGGCAGGCCGTTTTCGACTTCGCTCTCAACGTAAATATACGCTTCATCTGCCAGCCAACCATGGGCTTCCAGAAGCGTTAAAGTTTCTTCCAGTAATCCTTTGCGAAACGGCGGATCAACGAACACCACGTTATGCGGCGTACCGGGTTGGGCCAGAAACGCCAGCGTATTGGTGTTGACGACGCGGGCATGATTTGCCTTCAGCGTAGCAAGATTCTTTTGCAACTGCTGCGATACCGCGCGATCCATCTCCAGAAGCGTCGCATTTGCCGCATAGCGAGAGAGCGCTTCCAGCCCCAACGCGCCGCTGCCGGCGAAGCAGTCCAGGCAATGTGCATCGACCATTACCGGGGCCAACCAGTTAAATAAGGTTTCGCGTACGCGGTCAGTGGTCGGGCGCAGGCCGGGGCTGTCCGGAACCGGGAGTTTACGGCCACGCCATTGCCCGCCAATAATGCGGATCTGGCCGCTACCAGAGTGATTCGGTTTTTTCATTTCTATTATTGCTCAATCCGCCTATAGCATGTCATGCCAGGCGGTGATGTGAGTTAAGTTAACCCTTCGCCTTTCAAGTTACCTCTTCGTTGGCTGCACTTACTCACCCGAATCACTTACTAAAAGTAAGCTCATCGGGATTCGTGCGCTTGCCGCCTTGACGTAACTCGAAATTCATTGGGTATAAGTGATAGACTATTTCATCATTTTTTTAGCTGCTATGTACATAGCGTTGACGCTGTGCCATGAAGCAACAGCGGGGGAGTGTAGTCGCAAATGGCGAAAGAGAAAAAACGTGGCTTTTTTTCCTGGCTGGGCTTTGGTCAAAAAGAGCAGGCACCGGAAAACGAGACAGAACTAAAAAACGAAGAACAACAACCGGTTGCTGAAGAAACTACCGTCGTTGACGAACAGCCGCGCGCCGAGGAAACCCGTAGCGAGGCACAAACACAAGCCTTTGCTGCTGAAGTTGTTGAAGTCACGGAACAAGTTGCTGAAATCGAAAAACTGCAGCCGGAAGCAGCGCCTGTTGCCGGGCAACTGCAGCCGGAGGCTGAGGCGGTTGCTGAATCCACTGTTGAACCTGAAGTGGAAACCCCTGCGGCGGCGGTTATCGAACGCGAAGAATTGCCGCTGCCGGAAGAGGTGAAAACCGCAGATGTTTCTGCCGAAGAGTGGCAGGCTGAAGCGGAAACTGTCGAAATCGTCGAGGCGGTTGAAGAAGAAGCCGAAAACGAACCGCAACTGACTGACGAAGAGCTGGAAGCGCAGGCCCTGGCTGCCGAAGCGGCGGAAGAAGCCGTCATGGTGGTGCCGGTTGAAGAACCTGTCGTTGAAAAACCGGTAGAAGAAGAGGCGGTCCAGGAGCAGGAAAAACCAACTAAAGAAGGTTTCTTTGCGCGTCTGAAACGCAGTCTGCTGAAAACAAAAGAAAACCTTGGTTCCGGATTTATCAGTCTGTTCCGCGGTAAAAAGATCGACGATGATCTGTTTGAAGAGCTGGAAGAGCAGTTGCTGATTGCGGATGTGGGCGTAGAAACGACCCGTAAGATTATTGCGAATCTGACGGAAGGCGCCAGCCGCAAGCAACTCAAAGATGCAGAAGCGCTGTATGGCCTGCTGAAAGATGAGATGGGCGAGATCCTGGCGAAGGTTGATGAGCCGCTGAACGTCGAGGGTAAAACGCCATTTGTTATCTTAATGGTTGGCGTAAACGGCGTGGGTAAAACGACTACCATTGGTAAGCTGGCGCGTCAGTTTGAGCAGCAGGGTAAAACGGTGATGCTGGCGGCGGGCGATACCTTCCGTGCGGCAGCGGTAGAGCAGTTGCAGGTCTGGGGTCAGCGTAACAATATTCCGGTGATTGCGCAGCATACCGGTGCGGATTCCGCCTCCGTTATCTTTGATGCCATCCAGGCCGCGAAGGCACGTAACGTAGACGTGCTGATCGCTGATACCGCAGGCCGTTTGCAGAACAAATCGCACCTGATGGAAGAACTGAAAAAAATCGTTCGCGTCATGAAGAAGCTCGACGAAGAGGCACCGCATGAAGTTATGCTGACTATCGACGCCAGTACCGGGCAGAATGCGATAAGCCAGGCCAAACTGTTCCATGAAGCGGTGGGCTTAACCGGTATCACCCTGACCAAGCTGGACGGTACGGCGAAGGGTGGGGTCATCTTCTCGGTTGCCGATCAGTTTGGCATCCCTATCCGCTATATTGGTGTGGGCGAACGTATCGAGGATTTACGTCCGTTTAAAGCGGACGATTTTATAGAGGCACTTTTTGCCCGAGAGGATTAACAATGATTCGCTTTGAACATGTCAGCAAGGCCTATCTCGGTGGGAGACAAGCGCTGCAGGGAGTGACCTTCCATATGCAGCCTGGCGAGATGGCGTTTCTGACCGGCCACTCTGGTGCGGGTAAAAGTACCCTGCTAAAGCTGATCTGTGGAATTGAACGGCCCAGCGCCGGGAAAATCTACTTCAGCGGGCATGACATCAGCCGTTTGAAAAACCGTGAAGTGCCGTTTCTGCGTCGTCAGATTGGCATGATTTTTCAGGATCACCACCTGTTGATGGACAGAACCGTATTTGACAACGTGGCAATCCCGCTGATCATCGCGGGCGCCAGCGGGGACGATATTCGTCGTCGCGTGTCAGCGGCACTGGATAAGGTCGGGCTGTTGGACAAAGCGAAAAACTTCCCGATTCAGCTCTCTGGCGGTGAACAACAGCGCGTGGGTATCGCCCGCGCGGTGGTGAATAAACCTGCGGTACTGCTGGCGGATGAACCGACGGGGAACCTGGATGACGCGCTGTCGGAAGGGATCCTTCGCCTGTTCGAAGAGTTTAACCGCGTCGGGGTCACGGTATTAATGGCCACGCATGACATTGGACTGATCTCCCGTCGCTCCTACCGCCAGCTGGTCCTGAGTGATGGACACCTGCATGGAGGCCTGGCGCATGAATAGACGTGACGCTATCAATCAAATCAAACAGTTCGGTGGCCGACTGGATCGTTTTCGTAAATCAGGCGGCGCGCCGGGTGACGGTGGTCGCAATGCGCCAAAACGAGCGAAAGCCGCGCCAAAACCGAACTCACGTAAAACCAACGTTTTTAACGAGCAGGTGCGCTATGCGTTCCATGGCGCGTTGCAGGACTTGAAAAGTAAGCCGTTGGCGACGTTCCTCACGGTAATGGTGATCGCCATCTCCCTGACGCTGCCCAGCGTGTGCTACATGGTTTATAAAAACGTAAACCAGGCGGCAAGCCAGTATTACCCTTCGCCGCAAATCACCGTCTATCTGCAAAAAACGCTGGATGATGACGCGGCGGCGCGGGTGGTTGGTCAGTTGCAGGCCGAACAGGGCGTTGAGAAAGTAAATTATCTTTCCCGCGAAGATGCGCTGGGCGAATTCCGTAACTGGTCCGGTTTTGGCGGCGCGCTGGACATGCTGGAAGAGAACCCGCTTCCTGCCGTAGCGGTGGTTATCCCGAAACTGGACTTCCAGGGTACGGAGTCGCTGAACACCCTGCGCGACCGTATTGCACAAATCAACGGTATTGATGAAGTGCGAATGGATGACAGCTGGTTTGCTCGTCTGGCGGCGCTGACGGGACTCGTGGGGCGCGTATCCGCGATGATTGGCGTGCTGATGGTGGCGGCGGTCTTCCTCGTCATTGGTAACAGCGTGCGCCTGA
Organism: Citrobacter sp. CRE-46; assembly: GCF_059615875.1. NCBI lineage: Bacteria > Pseudomonadati > Pseudomonadota > Gammaproteobacteria > Enterobacterales > Enterobacteriaceae > Citrobacter > Citrobacter sp. CRE-46. The sequence goes on from NZ_CM184341.1 coordinate 304,768, forward strand.
GTATTTTTGCGCGTCGCGATACCATTAACGTGCAGAAGCTGATTGGCGCAACCGACGGATTTATCCTGCGCCCATTCCTTTACGGCGGCGCGCTGCTCGGTTTTTCCGGCGCATTTCTTTCACTGATTTTGTCAGAAATTTTGGTGATGCGTCTGTCGTCAGCGGTGACTGAAGTGGCGCAGGTCTTTGGAACTAAGTTTGATATCAATGGCTTATCATTCGACGAGTGCCTGTTGTTACTGCTGGTGTGCTCAATGATCGGCTGGGTGGCAGCCTGGCTTGCCACGGTTCAACATTTACGCCACTTTACCCCCGATTAAAAAATCTCTGGTATAATCTTTCCCTGCACTGAGTAGTTCGCTCTGCAGGGAAAGAGTCCCTGTTATCTCTTCCCGGCGTATTCATTGTGATGTCACATTTTGTGCGTAATCTATACACATTACGACATGGAACTTGTGGATAAAATCACTGTCTGATAAAAGATTGAATGATATTCTCGTTGCTCATAAGCTCTGGCATGGTTGTTGCTACTGGTTTTTGTTAATTAGTTTTTGCCAACGCGCCAGATGAAAAGATTGAGAGGATTTGAATGACCAAAGAAATGCAAAATTTAGCTTTAGCCCCTGTTGGTAACCTGGAGTCTTACATCCGGGCTGCGAACGCGTGGCCGATGTTGTCGGCTGACGAGGAGCGGGCGCTGGCTGAAAAGCTGCATTACCAGGGCGATCTGGAAGCAGCTAAAACGCTGATCCTGTCTCACCTGCGCTTTGTTGTTCATATTGCTCGTAACTACGCGGGCTATGGCCTGCCGCAGGCGGATCTGATTCAGGAAGGTAATATCGGCCTGATGAAAGCCGTGCGCCGCTTCAACCCGGAAGTGGGTGTGCGCCTGGTTTCTTTCGCCGTGCACTGGATCAAAGCTGAGATCCATGAATACGTTCTGCGTAACTGGCGTATCGTGAAAGTCGCGACCACTAAAGCACAGCGTAAGCTGTTCTTTAACCTGCGTAAGACCAAGCAGCGTCTGGGTTGGTTCAACCAGGACGAAGTTGAAATGGTGGCTCGTGAGCTGGGTGTTTCCAGCAAAGACGTGCGCGAAATGGAATCCCGTATGGCGGCGCAGGACATGACGTTTGATATGTCCTCAGACGACGAGTCTGACAGCCAGCCGATGGCGCCGGTTCTGTATCTGCAGGATAAATCCTCTAACTTTGCCGATGGCATTGAAGAAGATAACTGGGAAGATCAGGCCGCGAACAAACTGACTCACGCAATGGAAGGTCTGGACGAACGTAGCCAGGATATCATCCGCGCCCGTTGGCTGGACGAAGACAACAAGTCAACGTTGCAGGAACTGGCCGATCGCTACGGCGTTTCCGCTGAACGTGTTCGTCAGCTTGAAAAGAACGCCATGAAAAAACTGCGCGCGGCAATCGAAGCGTAATCTTCGCGCATTGCCAATGAACCCTCGAATGTGAATTCGGGGGTTTTGTTTTTTGTAGGCCGGATAAGGCGTTTACGCTGCCATCCGGCAACACCTTTGCCCGATGGCGCTTTGCTTATCGGGCCTACGACCTTTCCTCCTCTCCCCAGACACGAATTTGTTATCTGGATGTAAATTTAGCTATTCCAAAATAATAAAAATCGGGTATGTTTTAGCAGAGTATGCTGCTAAAGCACGGGTGGCTATCCAATAATCGAAATAAAGTGCTGAACAACAACATCACAACACACGTAATAACCACAATAATGGGGATTGTCAGGATGAATATGAAGGGTAAAGCGTTATTGGCAGGATGTATCGCCCTGTCTTTGAGCAACATGGCGTTTGCTAAGGATATTAAAGTGGCCGTTGTCGGCGCAATGTCCGGTCCGGTAGCGCAGTATGGCGATCAGGAGTTTACTGGCGCAGAGCAGGCGATTGCGGATATCAACGCCAAGGGCGGGGTGAAAGGTGACAAACTGGTCGTGGTGAAATATGACGATGCCTGTGACCCGAAACAAGCGGTAGCGGTCGCGAACAAAGTGGTTAACGACGGGATTAAATACGTTATCGGCCATCTGTGCTCATCTTCTACCCAGCCCGCGTCAGATATCTATGAAGATGAAGGCATTCTGATGATTACCCCGGCAGCGACGGCGCCGGAGCTGACCGCGCGTGGTTATAAGCTGGTGATGCGTACCACCGGCCTGGATTCCGATCAGGGGCCAACTGCCGCCAAATACATTCTGGAAAAAGTGAAGCCGCAACGCATTGCCATCATTCACGATAAGCAGCAGTACGGTGAAGGTCTGGCGCGTGCGGTGCAGGACGGCCTGAAGAAAGGCAATGCTAACGTGGTGTTCTTTGACGGGATTACCGCCGGTGAAAAAGACTTCTCGACGCTGGTAGCGCGCCTGAAGAAAGAGAATATCGATTTCGTTTACTACGGTGGTTATCACCCGGAAATGGGGCAGATCCTGCGTCAGTCTCGTGCCGCAGGTCTGAAAACCCAGTTTATGGGTCCGGAAGGGGTAGCGAACGTGTCGCTGTCTAACATCGCGGGTGAGTCTGCGGAAGGCTTACTGGTAACCAAGCCGAAGAACTACGACCAGGTGCCAGCGAACAAGCCGATTGTGGATGCTATCAAGGCCAAGAAACAGGATCCGAGTGGCGCATTCGTGTGGACCACTTACGCCGCGCTGCAATCCTTGCAGGCCGGTCTGAACCAGTCTGACGATCCGGCTGAAATTGCCAAGTACCTGAAAGCAAACTCAGTAGAAACCGTAATGGGGCCGCTGTCCTGGGACGAGAAGGGCGATCTGAAAGGCTTCGAATTCGGCGTGTTTGACTGGCATGCAAACGGGACGGCGACCGACGCCAAGTAATTGAGTGCCGGGTGGCGGCTTCGCCTTACCCGGCCTACATACCTGGAAAATTGCGAGGTGGTTTTTTATTTTTTGCTCCCAGCATGTAGGCCGGATAAGCGTCAGCGCCATCCGGCTTTTTTATCTTTTTTCCCAGCCATCTGCCTGGGCTGTAAAGCCTAACGCCTGCATAAACGCGGCCATCACGCTGCGGTCTTCAACGCCTACATCTGCCATCCACCATGAACTCACACTTGGGTTTTCACGGATCACCTCTTCGATCAAATACTGCCCGACGCCGCGACGACGGGTGATTTCACGTACGCGCAACGAATCCAGAGCACCTTGTGTGCCGCTCAGGGTGACACGTACTGCGCCTAACAGACGCTCGTTAAAACGCGCGGCGTAGATCCGGTGCGTTTCATCTACGCTTAATGATGAGGCGGAATATTCCGGCCAGATTTTGCCCAGATCAATCAGATCCTGGGCGCTAAAGTTGTTTAAACGAACGATGGTCAGCTTCATTAGCAGCATGTCCAAATCACAAAAGATGAGATCAGTGTACCGAAATAATTCGCCCGGATGCTTTCTCTTTTTTATGCGATTAACCAGGTTAATAGTTTTGCGACAACGGTAATGACAGTTTGAAACATTAGAGATTGAAAAACAGGCAGGATAATACCCTGGAATGCAGCATTTTATTCCGCTCTTTGTACCGTTATTTTATGCTGACAAACGTGCTTTTTTTTGTTTATCTATAGTGAAAAGCAGAATATTATCTTTTCTTAATCGACTGAAATATAGAGATTTTAGTCTGATTTTGCTTAAAAAACTGCGCTAACCCATTAATGAGACTGGTAAAAATAGTGCAGTTCAAAAAAAGCACAGTCTGCTTTTTAACCACATAAATACAAAATATTAATTACGTCACGAATGGGGATTCAGTTAATGAAACGGAATGCGAAAACAATCATCGCAGGGGTGATAGCACTGGCAATGTCGCATGCTGTCATGGCAGAAGATATCAAGGTGGCTGTTGTCGGGGCGATGTCGGGTCCGGTCGCGCAGTGGGGTGATATGGAATTTAATGGCGCACGTCAGGCCATTAAAGATATCAATGCCAAAGGCGGGATCAAAGGCGACAAGCTGGTGGCCGTGGAATATGACGATGCTTGCGATCCAAAACAGGCCGTTGCCGTAGCAAACAAAATCGTCAACGACGGTATTCAGTATGTTATTGGCCACCTGTGCTCATCTTCGACTCAGCCAGCGTCAGACATCTATGAAGACGAAGGGATCCTGATGATTTCCCCGGGCGCCACTAACCCGGAACTGACCCAGCGCGGTTACGCACACATTATGCGTACTGCGGGTCTGGACTCCTCTCAGGGACCAACCGCTGCGAAATACATTCTGGAGAAGGTGAAGCCGCAGCGCATCGCCATCATCCATGATAAACAGCAATACGGCGAAGGCCTGGCGCGTTCGGTACAGGACAGCCTGAAAGCGGGCAAAGCCAACATCGTCTTCTTTGATGGCATCACCGCCGGGGAAAAAGATTTCTCTGCGCTGATTGCCCGTCTGAAGAAAGAAAATATCGACTTCGTCTATTACGGCGGCTACTACCCGGAAATGGGGCAAATGCTGCGCCAGGCGCGATCCGTTGGCCTGAAAACGCAGTTTATGGGGCCAGAGGGTGTGGGTAATGCCTCTCTGTCTAACATCGCCGGTGATGCCGCAGAAGGCATGCTGGTGACGATGCCAAAACGCTATGACCAGGATCCGGCGAATAAAGCGATTGTCGATGCGCTTAAAGCTGACAAGAAAGATCCAAGTGGACCATACGTGTGGATCACGTATGCAGCCGTCCAGTCACTGGCGAGCGCAATGGATCGCAGCGGAAGCAAAGAGCCGCTGGATCTGGTGAAAGATCTGAAAGCACACGGGGCTGATACCGTGATTGGGCCGCTGAAATGGGACGAAAAAGGCGATTTGAAGGGATTTGAGTTTGGTGTCTTCCAGTGGCACGCAGATGGTTCATCAACCGTTGCGAAGTAATACCTGAAGACGAGTTATCCCACCGCCCGTGCAAAACGGGCGGGTTAAGAAAGGTTACCTTATGTCCGAGCAGTTCCTCTATTTCTTGCAGCAGATGTTTAACGGCGTCACGCTGGGAAGCACCTACGCGCTGATCGCCATCGGTTATACGATGGTGTACGGCATTATTGGCATGATCAACTTCGCCCATGGCGAAGTGTATATGATCGGCAGCTATGTCTCCTTCATGATCATCGCTGCGCTAATGATGATGGGGATTGATTCCAGTTGGCTACTGGTCGCGGCGGGTTTCGTCGGCGCGATTGTGATTGCCAGCGCCTACGGCTGGAGTATTGAACGGGTGGCGTATCGGCCCGTGCGCAGCTCCAAGCGCTTGATCGCGCTGATTTCCGCTATCGGGATGTCCATCTTCCTGCAAAACTACGTCAGCCTGACGGAAGGTTCACGCGACGTGGCGCTGCCCAGCCTGTTTAACGGCCAGTGGACTGTCGGCAGTAGTGATAACTTCTCTGCATCTATCACCACTATGCAGTTGGTTATCTGGATTGTAACCTTCCTCGCGATGCTGGCACTGACGCTGTTTATCCGCTATTCGCGTATGGGACGTGCCTGCCGCGCCTGTGCGGAAGATCTGAAAATGGCCAGCCTGCTCGGCATTAACACCGACCGTGTGATTGCGCTGACCTTTGTGATCGGTGCGGCAATGGCGGCGGTTGCGGGCGTGCTGCTCGGTCAGTTCTATGGCGTAATTAACCCTTACATCGGCTTTATGGCCGGGATGAAAGCCTTTACCGCGGCGGTACTGGGCGGCATTGGCAGTATTCCTGGCGCGATGATTGGCGGCCTGATTTTGGGCGTTGCCGAAGCGCTTTCCTCTGCTTATCTGAGTACGGAATACAAAGACGTGGTGTCGTTCGCGTTGCTGATTCTGGTACTGCTGGTGATGCCGACCGGTATTCTGGGTCGTCCGGAGGTAGAGAAAGTATGAAACCGATGCATTTTGCAATGGCGCTGCTCTCTGCCGCCATGTTCTTCATCCTGGCGGGCGTCTTCATGGGCGTCCAGTTAGAGCTGGACGGCACCAAACTGGTGGTGGACACCGCTGCGGATATCCGCTGGCAGTGGGTGTTTATCGGCACTGGCGTCGTGTTTCTTTTCCAACTGTTGCGTCCGGCGTTCCAGAAAGGTCTGAAGAGCGTCTCCGGGCCGAAGTTTATTCTGCCAGCGATTGACGGCTCCACTGTTAAACAGAAACTGTTTCTGGTGGCGCTGCTGGTGATTGCCGTGGCATGGCCGTTTATGGTCTCGCGCGGTACGGTCGATATCGCCACGCTGACGATGATTTATATCATCCTCGGCCTCGGCTTAAACGTGGTGGTGGGGCTTTCCGGTCTGCTGGTGCTGGGCTACGGCGGCTTCTATGCCATCGGCGCTTACACCTTTGCGCTGCTGAACCACTATTACGGCCTCGGTTTCTGGACCTGTCTGCCGCTGGCGGGGCTGGTTTCTGCCGCTGCGGGATTCCTGCTCGGCTTCCCGGTTCTGCGCCTGCGCGGTGATTATCTGGCGATTGTGACCTTAGGCTTCGGCGAAATCGTCCGTATCCTGCTGCTCAACAACACCGAAATCACCGGCGGCCCGAACGGTATTAGCCAGATCCCGAAACCCACCTTTTTCGGTCTTGAGTTCAGCCGCAGCGCGCGTGAAGGCGGCTGGGATACCTTCAGCAACTTCTTTAACGTGAAGTATGACCCGTCCGATCGCGTGATTTTCCTCTATCTGGTGGCGCTGCTGCTGGTGGTGTTCTCGCTGTTTGTCATCAACCGTCTGCTGCGCATGCCGCTGGGACGTGCGTGGGAAGCGCTGCGTGAAGATGAAATCGCCTGCCGTTCGCTGGGCTTAAATCCTACACGCATCAAGCTGACCGCCTTTACCATCAGCGCCGCGTTCGCGGGTTTTGCCGGCACGCTGTTTGCCGCGCGGCAGGGTTTTGTCAGCCCGGAATCGTTCACCTTTGCCGAGTCGGCCTTTGTATTGGCGATTGTGGTACTGGGTGGAATGGGCTCGCAGTTTGCGGTCATTCTCGCAGCTATCCTGCTGGTGGTGTCACGCGAACTGATGCGTGATTTCAATGAATACAGCATGTTAATGCTGGGTGGTTTGATGGTACTGATGATGATCTGGCGTCCGCAGGGCTTGTTACCGATGACCCGTCCGCAGTTGAAGCTGAAAAACGGGGACGCAAAAGGAGAGCAGGCATGAGTCAGCCATTATTATCCGTTAACGGCCTGATGATGCGCTTCGGCGGTCTGCTGGCGGTGAACAACGTTGAGCTGGAACTGAGACCGCAGGAAATCGTCTCGTTAATCGGGCCGAACGGCGCGGGAAAAACCACGGTCTTTAACTGCCTGACCGGTTTTTATAAACCGACGGGTGGGACGATTAAGCTGCGTGACCAGCATCTGGAAGGGCTGCCGGGTCAGCAAATTGCGCGTATGGGCGTGGTGCGTACTTTCCAGCACGTACGCCTGTTTCGCGAAATGACGGTGATTGAAAACTTGCTGGTGGCGCAACATCAGCAATTGAAAACCGGTGTCTTTTCCGGTCTGTTAAAAACGCCGTCGTTTCGTCGCGCGCAAAGTGAAGCCCTGGATCGCGCCGCTACCTGGCTTGCGCGTATTGGTTTGCTGGAGCATGCCAACCGCCAGGCCAGTAACCTCGCCTACGGTGACCAGCGTCGTCTGGAGATCGCCCGCTGCATGGTGACGCAACCGGAGATCCTGATGCTTGACGAGCCTGCCGCTGGCCTCAACCCGAAAGAGACCAAAGAGCTGGACGAGCTGATTGCCGAGCTGCGCAATCATCACAACACCACCATTCTGTTGATTGAGCACGATATGAAACTGGTGATGGGCATTTCCGACCGTATTTACGTGGTAAACCAGGGCACGCCGCTGGCGAACGGGACGCCGGAACAGATTCGTAATAACCCGGACGTGATCCGCGCCTATTTAGGTGAAGCATAATGGTGGCGAGGCATACTATGGATAAGGCGATGTTATCGTTCGATAAAGTCAGTGCCCACTACGGCAAAATTCAGGCGCTGCACGAGGTGAGCCTGTATATCAATCAGGGTGAAATCGTAACGCTTATCGGTGCCAACGGCGCGGGGAAAACCACCCTGCTCGGTACGTTATGCGGCGACCCACGCGCGACCAGCGGACGCATTGTCTTTGATGGTAAAGACATTACCGACTGGCAAACGGCTAAAATCATGCGTGAAGCGGTGGCGATCGTCCCGGAAGGGCGTCGTGTGTTTTCGCGCATGACGGTGGAAGAGAACCTGGCGATGGGCGGTTTCTTTGCCGAGAAGGACCAGTTTCAGGAACGTATCAAATGGGTGTATGACCTGTTTCCGCGCCTGCATGAGCGTCGCATTCAGCGTGCGGGTACCATGTCCGGCGGTGAACAGCAGATGCTGGCGATAGGTCGTGCGCTGATGAGCCAGCCCCGGCTATTGTTACTTGATGAGCCGTCGCTGGGTCTGGCGCCGATTATCATCCAGCAGATCTTTAATACCATCGAGCAGTTGCGCGAGCAGGGGATGACCATCTTCCTCGTCGAGCAGAACGCCAACCAGGCGCTGAAACTCGCCGACCGCGGCTACGTGCTGGAAAACGGTCATGTGGTACTGGAAGACACCGGCGATGCGCTACTGGCGAATGAAGCGGTGCGTAGCGCTTATCTGGGCGGTTAAGATTTCTCTTAAGAGCTAAGGGGCCTGATGGCCCCTTTATTATCGCGTTATGTTATTATTGAGAATGGTTATCAATAATAACATGAACATGGAGAAAGGATGATACGTTCAGGTACCTGCATGATGATTGGAACTCTGTTATTGGCGTTTGCATCTGGTGTTCAGGCACTGGAACCGCAAACGTTCGACCCGCGCGATCCATCTATCTGGGAAGAGAAACCGGCCAACCCGTTGGCACAATCCAGCTCGCCCTGCGAAGTATTCACCAGCTCGGTATGCCCTGGCTGGGAAGATGAAAAATCAGATATCCAACGTGAACGTGAGCGGCGGGAACAGCAGCGTTTACAGAATGAATTTGAGCGACGCTGGCGTCGGGATTAACGTTACCGGAGTCAATGGGCAGCGTGTCAGGTAACGTCGCTAGCTAAATCTGCAGGTATTGCGAGCCTTGTCCCAGCAAGTATTGGTTATTTGCTGCATAATCAACGGCTTGATGTATATCTTGAGTCAATGGTAATTGAATGAATGATTTACCGCGTCAAACTGACGTGCTGCCCATGCCCGCAATAGACGGTGTCACGGTCTCTTTTAATGGACTGCACTATCTGCGCCCCGAGCTACTTCTGGATTTCGTGAGTATCAGTAGCGCGCCGTTGCTTGCCGTTACGCCTGTTGCATTGCTGTACTCTTCTGTTGGTGTGCTGCAGCAGGTCGACTTACGCAAGCTGCCGGTTGAAGTCGTTGGCCGTGTGGTTTATCCCATCACTTCGCTGAAGCTTCCTGCGTTACGAGGAAAGCTCATCATTAACGCCCAGTCGCGACGGCTCAAGTTTCTGGAAAGTCTGGCGGCGATATCGCCGGAAGATAATATCCACGGTATGCAGGTCCTGGGACTGGCGCTGGAGTTTACGTTCGCACAGCCTGAGTGATCTCATCTGTACGGCAAATCTTTTTATGGGCCGGGTAAGGCACCTCCCCGGCTTTGTTGTGCTCCACCCCGCATTTTCCTGTCACTCCGCTTTCACCGCCTTGCCATCTGTTTGTCGCCTTACTATCTTTTTTTTGTAATAAAAAAGTTATTTTTCTGTCATTCGAGCATGTCATGTTACCCCCGCGAGCATAAAACGCGTGATATCGCGCATCCGGCACAACAAGAGAGATAACCGATGATATCGTTACGACATACAGCTTTAGGACTGGCACTTAGCCTGGCATTTGCAGGTCAGGCGCTGGCAGTCACCACCATCCCGTTCTGGCACTCAATGGAAGGCGAACTGGGTAAAGAAGTTGATTCACTGGCGCAACGTTTTAATGCCGCCAATCCCGACTACAAAATTGTTCCACAGTATAAAGGCAACTATGAGCAAAGCCTGAGCGCAGGTATTGCCGCCTTCCGTACCGGAAACGCGCCTGCGCTGCTGCAGGTTTATGAAGTGGGGACGGCAACGATGATGGCCTCGAAAGCCATTAAACCGGTCTATGAAGTATTCAAAGAGGCCGGTATTAACTTTGATGAATCTCAGTTCGTGCCGACGGTTTCCGGTTATTACACTGACTCGAAAAGCGGACATTTACTCTCCCAGCCGTTTAACAGCTCCACGCCGGTGCTGTATTACAACAAAGACGCCTTCAAAAAAGCCGGTTTAGACCCTGAGCAACCGCCAAAAACCTGGCAGGATCTGGCGGAATACACCGCGAAGCTGAAAGCCGCAGGTATGAAGTGTGGCTATGCCAGCGGTTGGCAGGGCTGGATCCAGATTGAAAACTTCAGCGCCTGGAACGGCCTGCCGGTCGCCACCAAAAACAACGGTTTTGACGGCACTGATGCGGTGCTGGAGTTCAATAAGCCGGAGCAGGTGAAACACATTGCACTACTGGAAGAGCTGAATAAAAAGGGCGACTTCAGCTACTTTGGACGTAAAGATGAATCCACCGAGAAGTTCTACAACGGGGATTGCGCCATTACCACCGCTTCTTCAGGTTCTCTGGCCGACATCCGCCACTACGCCAAATTCAACTATGGCGTCGGCATGATGCCGTACGATGCCGATGTGAAGGGCGCACCGCAGAACGCGATTATCGGTGGAGCCAGTCTGTGGGTGATGCAGGGCAAAGACAAAGCCACCTACGAAGGCGTGGCGCAATTCCTTAACTTCCTCGCGAAACCAGAGATTGCTGCCGAATGGCACCAGAAAACCGGCTATCTGCCGATCACCACCGCCGCGTACGATCTGACTCGCGAGCAGGGCTTCTATGATAAGAACCCCGGGGCCGATATCGCCACCCGTCAGATGCTGAACAAACCGCCGTTACCGTTCACTAAAGGGCTGCGTCTGGGCAACATGCCGCAGATCCGTACCATCGTGGATGAAGAGCTGGAAAGCGTGTGGACCGGAAAGAAAACCCCACAGCAGGCGTTGGATGCCGCGGTTGAGCGTGGCAATCAGTTACTGCGCCGCTTTGAGCAATCGACCAAATCGTAATGTGAAATGCCGGGTGGCGGCTGCGCCTTACCCGGCCTACAAATGCGCGTAGGTCGGATAAGCGTAGCGCCATCTGGCGCTGTTCAGGAATCAAACCTCAATGTCCTCATCCCGTCCGGTGTTTCGCTCGCGCTGGCTTCCCTATTTACTGGTGGCCCCGCAGTTGGTTATCACCGTTATTTTCTTTATCTGGCCCGCCGGTGAAGCGCTGTGGTACTCGCTACAAAGCGTTGATCCTTTTGGCCTTTCCAGCCAGTTTGTCGGACTGGAAAACTTTGTCGCGCTGTTCCATGACCCGTACTACCTTGATTCGTTCTGGACGACGATAAAGTTCAGTACGCTGGTTACGGTAAGCGGCCTGCTGGTGTCGCTGTTTTTTGCTGCGCTGGTGAATTATGTCGTGCGCGGTAGCCGTTTTTACCAGACGTTGATGCTGTTGCCCTACGCCGTTGCGCCCGCCGTTGCCGCCGTACTGTGGATCTTCCTGTTTAACCCGGGTCGCGGGCTGATCACCCATTTGCTCGCTGAGTTTGGCTATGACTGGAATCACGCGCAAAACAGCGGTCAGGCCATGTTTCTGGTGGTGTTCGCGTCGGTCTGGAAGCAGATTAGTTACAACTTCCTGTTCTTTTTTGCCGCACTGCAATCTATTCCCCGGTCGTTGATCGAAGCCGCCGCGATTGATGGCGCAGGGCCGATTCGCCGTTTCTTTAAACTGGCGCTACCGCTGATTGCGCCGGTCAGTTTCTTTTTGCTGGTGGTGAATCTGGTGTATGCCTTCTTTGACACCTTCCCGGTGATCGACGCCGCCACGGCAGGTGGGCCGGTACAGGCGACCACGACGTTGATTTATAAGATCTATCGTGAAGGCTTTGTCGGCCTGGATCTCTCTGCGTCAGCCGCGCAGTCGGTGGTGCTGATGTTCCTGGTCATTATTTTGACGGTGGTGCAGTTCCGCTATGTGGAAAGTAAGGTGCGTTACCAATGATTGAGAACCGTCGTGGGCTGACAATATTCAGCCATACCATGCTGATGCTGGGAATCATGGTGATCCTGTTCCCGTTGTACGTCGCGTTTGTCGCGGCGACGCTGGACAACAAAGCGGTATTTGAAACGCCGATGACGCTGATTCCCGGCACGCAGTTGCTGGAAAACATGAAATACATCTGGGTCAACGGCGTGGGCGTCAACAGCGCGCCGTTCTGGCTGATGATGCTCAACAGTTTCATCATGGCGTTCAGTATTACGGTGGGGAAAATCACCGTCTCTATGCTCTCCGCGTTCGCCATCGTCTGGTTTCGCTTTCCGCTGCGCAATCTGTTCTTCTGGATGATTTTCATCACCCTGATGCTGCCGGTTGAGGTGCGTATTTTCCCGACGGTAGAAGTGATCGCCAACCTGAAAATGCTCGACAGCTACGCGGGCCTGACGCTGCCGCTGATGGCGTCGGCTACCGCGACCTTCCTGTTCCGTCAGTTCTTTATGACCCTGCCGGATGAGCTGGTTGAAGCGGCGCGTATTGACGGCGCGTCACCGATGCGTTTTTTCCGCGATATCGTGCTACCGCTGTCAAAAACCAATCTGGCGGCGCTGTTCGTGATCACCTTTATTTACGGCTGGAACCAGTATTTGTGGCCGTTGTTAATTATTACCGATGTCAACCTGGGCACTGCGGTAGCGGGCATCAAAGGCATGATCGCCACCGGCGAAGGTACCACCCAATGGAATCAGGTGATGGCAGCCATGCTGCTGACGCTCATCCCTCCGGTAATCATCGTGTTAGCCATGCAGCGTGCCTTCGTGCGTGGTTTAGTGGACAGTGAGAAATAAAATGGCTGGTTTAAAACTACAGGCAGTAACCAAAAGCTGGGATGGCAAAACCCAGGTGATTAAACCGCTGACGCTGGACGTTGCGGACGGTGAGTTTATCGTGATGGTCGGGCCATCCGGCTGCGGCAAGTCTACGCTGCTGCGGATGGTGGCTGGGCTGGAGCGGGTCAGCGGCGGCGATATCTGGATCGATAATAAGCGCGTCACCGAGATGGAGCCGAAAGATCGCGGCATTGCGATGGTGTTCCAGAACTATGCCCTCTACCCGCATATGAGCGTAGAAGAAAACATGGCCTGGGGGCTGAAGATCCGTGGAATGGGTAAGGAGCATATTGCCGAGCGGGTGAAAGAGGCGGCACGTATTCTCGAACTGGGTGAACTGCTCAAACGTCGCCCACGCGAACTTTCCGGCGGCCAGCGTCAGCGCGTGGCGATGGGACGGGCGATTGTTCGCGATCCGGCGGTATTCCTGTTCGATGAGCCGCTTTCTAACCTCGATGCCAAGCTGCGCGTCCAGATGCGTCTGGAGTTACAACATCTGCATCGCCGACTGAAAACCACCTCGCTGTATGTGACGCACGATCAGGTTGAAGCGATGACCCTCGCCCAGCGGGTGATGGTGATGAACAAAGGCATTGCCGAGCAGATCGGTACGCCGGTTGAAGTGTACGAGAAACCTGCCAGCCGCTTTGTGGCGAGCTTTATCGGCAGCCCGGCGATGAACCTGCTGGATGGGCGTATTAGCGCTTCGGGTACGCATTTTGAACTGGATGACGGCATGACTTTGCCCATCGCCAGGAGCGTCCGGGAGTGTATTGGGCGTAACATGACGCTGGGTATCCGCCCGGAGCATATTGCGTTAAGCTCGCAGGCCGATGGCGGTGTGCCGTTGGTTGTCGACACGCTGGAAATGCTGGGCGCGGATAACCTGGCGCACGGGCGCTGGGGCGAGCAAAAGCTGGTGGTGCGACTGGCGCATCAGCATCGCCCGACGGCAGGCAGCACGCTGTGGCTGCATCTGCCAGAAAATCATTTGCATCTTTTTGATGGCGAAACAGGACAACGCGTATGAGTAATTGGCATTATCCCCACATTGTCGCCCATCGCGGCGGCGGTAAGCTGGCTCCGGAAAACACCCTGGCGGCGATCGACGTGGGGGCGCGATACGGGCATACCATGATTGAGTTTGACGCTAAGTTGTCGAAAGACGGCGAGATCTTTTTGCTGCACGACGACAATCTCGAACGGACCAGTAACGGCTGGGGCGTGGCGGGTGAACAGAACTGGCAGGATCTATTACGCGTGGACGCAGGCGGTTGGTTTAGCGTCGAGTTTAAAGGCGAACCGCTGCCGCTGCTCTCGCAAGTGGCCGCGCGCTGCCGTCAGCACGGCATGATGGCGAATATTGAAATTAAACCCACAACCGGCACCGGAACGCTAACCGGCAAAGTCGTGGCGCTGGCCGCGCGTGAACTGTGGGCGGGGATGACGCCGCCGCTGTTGTCGTCTTTTGAAATTGACGCGCTTGAAGCGGCGCAGCAGGCGGTTCCAGAACTGCCGCGCGGTTTACTGCTTGATGAATGGCGTGACGACTGGCGCGAACTCACTACCCGGCTCGGCTGCGTCTCGATTCATCTTAATCATAAGCTGCTGGATGAAGCGCGCGTGGATGCGTTGCGCGACGCGGGGCTACGTATTTTGGTTTATACCGTCAACCGACCCCAGCGCGCGGCAGAGCTGCTGCGCTGGGGAGTGGACTGCATCTGTACCGATGCTATTGATACGATAGGACCGGATTTTCAACCCTATTAAGGCCCAATCGTTTTTAACGGAACGTTAGGCTGCGGCGTGCTGGAGGGCTTCAGCATGTCGCCGTTCTTTTTCTCCGACAGCATATGTTGCTGTTTATTCAGCGAACTGTCCGGGTTGCGGGTTCCGTTCAACATGCCACCGTTGCTGTTGGGCAGCATCTGCTGTTGACCCGAATTCAACTCTCCAGGCTGGGACTGAAGGACTCGCTGGGAATTGGTGTTGATTTGGTTTTCCATATGCTGTTGCTGCATGCGGGTTTGCGTTTGCAACTGCTGGTTGAGCATCCCTTTTTGCTGAATTTGCTGCGTTTGCATTTGGGTTTGCATACGCTGCTGGCTCGGGATCTGGTAACCCGGTTGATTCGGGTTATTCATGGTGTTGATGGGCTGTGCAAAGCCTGCAAACGGCAATAGCATGGCTAAAAGTAAGAGTCGTTTCATCGCTTTTCTCCTCTCGGGGATCGCTTAAGTTTACTCCTTTCTCGCCGTTACGATGATTATTTCAGAGTTATGCACCAGGCTTAGTGGGGGCCGACCCCATACATCTGGAGAATAACGATGATAAAACCGACGTTTTTACGCCGGGTAGCCATTGCTGCTCTGCTCTCAGGAAGTTGTTTTAGCGTTGCTGCCGCGCCGGCAGCACCACCGCCGGTATCCTACGGTGTCGAGGAAGATGTGTTCCATCCCGTGCGTGCGCAGCAGGGAATGGTGGCCTCGGTGGATGCGTTAGCCACCCAGGTCGGGGTGGATATCCTCAAACAGGGGGGCAATGCCGTTGATGCCGCAGTCGCCGTTGGTTACGCGCTGGCGGTGACGCATCCGCAGGCGGGGAACCTGGGCGGCGGTGGTTTTATGCTGCTGCGCACCAAAGATGGTAACACTACGGCGATTGATTTTCGTGAAATGGCGCCTGCTGCCGCGACCCGTGATATGTTCCTCGACGATCAGGGTAACGCCGATGCGAAAAAGTCGCTGACGTCGCATCTGGCATCCGGTACGCCGGGTACCGTGGCGGGTTTCTCGCTGGCGCTGGAGAAATACGGCACGATGCCGCTGAATAAAGTAGTGCGTCCGGCGATGAAGCTGGCGGAAGAGGGTTTTGTGGTTAACGATGCGCTGGCCGACGACTTAAAAACTTACGGCAGCGAAGTGATCCCTAATCATGAGAACAGCAAAGCCATTTTCTGGAAAGACGGCGAGCCGCTGAAGAAGGGCGATAAGCTGGTCCAGAAGAATCTGGCGAAAAGCCTGGAAATGATTGCCGAAAACGGCCCGGATGCGTTTTATAATGGGGCGATTGCCGACCAGATTGCCGGCGAAATGCAGAAGAACGGCGGTCTGATGACCAAAGAGGATTTAGCCAGCTATAAAGCCGTTGAGCGTACGCCCATCAGTGGTGACTATCGCGGGTATCAGGTCTTCTCCATGCCGCCGCCATCCTCGGGCGGTATTCACATCGTGCAAATTCTCAATATTCTTGAAAACTTCGACATGAAGAAGTACGGCTTTGGCAGCGCCGATGCCATGCAAATCATGGCGGAAGCGGAAAAATACGCCTATGCCGACCGTTCAGAGTATCTGGGTGACCCGGACTTTGTGAAAGTGCCGTGGCAGGCGCTGACCAACAAAGCCTATGCGAAAACGCTGGCCGATCAAATTGATATCAACAAGGCCAAACCTTCCAGCCAGATAAAACCGGGCAAGCTCGCCCCGTATGAAAGCAACCAGACCACCCACTTCTCGGTGGTGGATAAAGACGGCAATGCCGTGGCGGTGACCTATACCTTGAATACAACCTTCGGCACCGGGATTGTGGCGGGTAATACCGGTATTCTGCTCAATAATGAAATGGACGATTTCTCTGCCAAGCCGGGCGTGCCGAACGTATACGGACTGGTGGGCGGCGATGCCAACGCGGTCGGGCCGAAGAAGCGTCCGCTGTCGTCGATGTCGCCGACTATCGTGGTAAAAGACGGGAAAACCTGGCTGGTGACCGGCAGCCCTGGCGGGAGTCGAATCATCACTACTGTGCTGCAAATGGTAGTGAACAGCATTGATTTCGGAATGAACGTCGCCGAAGCGACCAACGCGCCGCGCTTCCATCATCAGTGGTTGCCGGATGAGCTTCGCGTCGAGAAGGGCTTCAGCCCGGACACGCTCAAGTTGCTGGAGCAAAAAGGACAGAAAGTGGCGCTGAAAGAGGCGATGGGCAGCACGCAAAGTATTATGGTTGGGCCGGATGGCGCCCTGTATGGCGCGTCCGACCCGCGTTCCGTGGATGACTTAACGGCGGGATACTAAGCAGATCGGCCCTCTTCGATGGAAGAGGGCTTGTCGGGTAGTTTTCACTTTAAGTGAGTTTTTTTGTGGGGAATCTGAATATAAATAATGTGTAAGATGAGAATTTATATATTCAATAATTTGGAGTTATAGATGGAGTATTGGTCGATATTTTTTATCCATATCAATAGCCTACAGCGTTCTGAACGGTGTAGGCCTGATGGGGTAATTATGGCGCATATCGCTGCAGTGATTCAGACCAGCGGAATATTTGGCTGCTTTTATCCTGCAGGTTAACGCGCTCTAAATCATAAAATCCGTGCGTCTTTACCGAGCGCATTTTGAGAATGTACTTGCTTTCGCTGATGTCGTGCTGCCTTGTGCTGTCTTTATTCCAGTCTCCGGCGATGTCCGTATATTGATAAACAAGGTCGGAATACACGTTGATCATTCTGTTGTCTTTGATCGCATAAAGCTCCAGCACTTCATAAAATGCGCCACCGCCGGAATATGCGTCAGAGTATCCGCCGCGAACCCCGAACGCCAGAGTCTCGGGTGCGATCCGGTACGGTGCCAGGTCCAATTTTGTATAATAAGCCAGCGGTCTGATGGACTCATCATCGCTCTCTTTTTCGGCGGCTTTATTCCACTCTGAGAGTTGATTTAACGGTTTTTCCGAGCGGGCAATCGGCACTAGCCGTTGGTTCTGCCAGGAAAAAACACCGAGATATAATTTATTGGCGCGCCCGTTACTATAGTTTTCCGGACAGTTGTTATCCGCATATTTCCTTGCCTGCCCGGCATCGGCCTGATTGTCAGCGAAACAGGCCACGCCAATATATTTGCCGTCCTTGCCCCAGGCTTTGGCACCCGTGAGGATCAGGTTGTCAGGATCCTCATTCGGTGCAACCCAGGCAATCCACTGGTTCTCGGATAATCCCTGCGGAAGTTCGCCAAATCCTTTCGCAGGTGTTGCTCCCGCCATTTGTTCAGCAAAAATCTGTTTACCTTCCGAATGTTGAATGGCACTGGGTACGGAATCGAGATTTTGTACGGTAGCGGCGAAGGCTGGTGGGAGTGTAGCCAGCAACACCAGGGGAAGGTACTTTTTCACTATTGCGTCCTTTCAAT
This sequence comes from Citrobacter sp. CRE-46, assembly GCF_059615875.1. NCBI lineage: Bacteria > Pseudomonadati > Pseudomonadota > Gammaproteobacteria > Enterobacterales > Enterobacteriaceae > Citrobacter > Citrobacter sp. CRE-46. The sequence goes on from NZ_CM184341.1 coordinate 322,968, forward strand.
AAGCAGGGCGATAAGGCTCGCCCTTAAATTTATTTCACGCGCGCCATAAAGTACGCATCAACATACTCACCGTTGCGCAGGCCGTATCTCTTACCGGTGCCTTCGATTTCAAAGCCGTACTTCTTATAGACCGCCACGGCGGGCTCATTATCAACAAATACCGTTAGCTCAATGCGGTCAACGCGCAGCCAGTTGTCGCACATATCGATCATGGTGCGGATCAGCGCGCTGGCGACGCCGCGGTTTTGCCAACGAGCGTCAACGCAAATACCGAAATCAGCGACGTGGCTGCGGCGCGGGCGCTGGGCAACTGCAATGGAAAGATGTCCCACGACGATATCATCGATGCAGGCCACCAACTGTTTGATCCCCGGTTGATCGGCGAGTCGCGTTTGCCACATCTCCATGGAAGGATGAGGAACCTGTAGCGTGTTGTGGTACACCTCCGGCTGGGCGTGAATCTGACGAATGGCGTCGTAATCTTTCGGTTCAGCGTGGCGTATCACTATCTCACTCATTCCTTATCTCCTGCAGGGTTAATTGAGCATTTACACTCGCTGAGAAAGAAAATTCCGTCAACTGCATTTTTTTGCAAAAAGAAGTAGACAAGTGCGAATGAGAATGATTATTATTGCTCTGCATTCAGGGGAACCCCTACGGAGAACCTGAAAGCACGACATTGCTCACATTGCTTCCAGTATTATTTTAGCCAGCTTTTGCTGGCTTTTTTTTTGGGTTTTGTTTCAGCCTGGCTTACTTGCCATTTTGTCCCCGGCAAAGAATCCAACATTCAGTCTCCTCACGCTTTGCGCTATGGTGTAAACAATCACCTTCAAAAGGATCGTCTCATGACCTTACACTGCGCATTTATTGGATTCGGTAAAAGCACCACCCGTTACCATCTCCCTTACGTTCTGAATCGTAAAGATACCTGGCATGTCGCGCATATTTTCCGTCGTCACGCTAAACCGGAAGAGCAGGCGCCGATCTATTCCCACATTCACTTCACCAGCGATCTGGATGAGGTGCTGGGCGATCCGCAGGTAAAACTGGTGATCGTCTGTACACATGCTGATAGCCATTTTGAATACGCCAAACGCGCGCTGGAAGCGGGTAAAAACGTGCTGGTTGAGAAACCGTTCACGCCGACGCTGGCGGAAGCAAAAGTGTTGTTCGAACTGGCGCGAAGCAAAGGACTGACCGTCACGCCGTATCAGAATCGTCGTTTTGACTCCTGTTTTCTCACTGCTAAAAAAGCGATCGAGAGCGGCAAACTGGGCGAAATAGTGGAAGTTGAAAGCCATTTTGACTACTACCGACCCGTGGCAGAAACCAAACCGGGCCTGCCGCAGGACGGCGCATTCTATGGTTTGGGCGTACACACCATGGATCAGATTATCTCGCTGTTCGGGCGTCCCGACCATGTAGCCTATGACATTCGCAGTCTGCGCAACAAGGCGAACCCGGATGATACCTTTGAAGCGCAGTTGTTCTACGGTGACCTGAAAGCCATTGTGAAAACCAGCCATCTGGTGAAAATCGACTATCCGAAGTTTATTGTTCACGGCACCAAAGGCTCGTTTGTGAAGTACGGTATCGACCAGCAGGAAACCAGCCTGAAGGCCAATATTATGCCCGGCGAACCCGGTTTCGCCGCTGACGATTCTGTTGGTGTGCTGGAGTATGTCAATGATGATGGCGTTACGGTGAAAGAAGAGGTGAAACCGGAAGTGGGGGACTACGGTCGCGTCTATGATGCGCTGTACCAGACGCTGACCGTCGGTACGCCTAATTACGTCAAGGAATCTGAAGTTCTTACCAACCTGGAAATCCTCGAACGGGCCTTTGAACAGGCGTCTCCCGCGACGATAACCCTCGCCAAATAGCCCTTACCGACTCCTCTGAGGTTGTTCATATTTTTTGAACAGAGGAGTCAATTTTCACCCTCTATGATCCCAGACGGATTGGGTCCACACTTACTCCATCGAAAACATCTGGGGGTGAACATAATGATCTATTTACGCAAAGCGAACGACCGTGGTCATGCGAATCATGGCTGGCTCGATTCCTGGCATACCTTTTCTTTTGCTAACTACTATGACCCGAACTTTATGGGGTTCTCGGCACTGCGCGTGATTAACGATGACGTGATCGACGCAGGTCAGGGCTTTGGCACTCACCCCCATAAAGACATGGAAATCCTGACCTACGTACTGGAAGGCGTGGTGGAGCATCAGGACAGCATGGGCAACAAAGAGCAGGTTCCGGCCGGTGAATTCCAGATTATGAGCGCCGGGACGGGGATCCGACACTCGGAGTACAACCCGAGCAATACTGAGAAACTGCACCTGTATCAAATCTGGATCATGCCGCAGGAAAACGGGATTACGCCACGCTATGAACAGCGCCGTTTCGATGCGGTGCAGGGCAAACAACTGGTGCTGTCGCCGGATGCCCGCGATGGTTCGCTGAAAGTGTACCAGGATATGGAGTTGTACCGCTGGGCGCTGCTCAAAGATGAGCAGTCGGTGCATCAGATTGCCGCCGAGCGCCGCGTCTGGATCCAGGTGGTAAAAGGCAATGTCACCATTAACGGAACTAAAGCCACCACCAGCGATGGTCTGGCAATCTGGGATGAGCAGGCAATTTCGATTCATGCCGATAGCGACAGCGAAGTGTTACTGTTTGACCTGCCACCGGTATAACGTGCTGTAACCTGATGTAGGCCGGATAAGACGCGAAAGCGTTGCCATCCGGCTTTTCATCGTTTGTCATTAATTCCGTGCGTCCGTGGTAAACTGGGCAAATCTATCCCTTTTTAACGCTTCAGGACGATGAAAAAGAAAAGACCCGTACTTCAGGATGTAGCCGACCGCGTGGGCGTGACCAAAATGACGGTCAGTCGCTTTTTGCGTAACCCGGAGCAGGTCTCCGTGGCGCTGCGGGGCAAAATTGCCGCTGCACTTGATGAGCTGGGTTATATTCCCAATCGCGCACCTGATATCCTGTCTAACGCCACCAGTCGCGCTATCGGCGTGCTGTTACCTTCTCTCACCAACCAGGTTTTTGCAGAAGTGTTACGCGGCATTGAGGCCGTCACCGACGCGCATGGTTATCAAACCATGCTGGCGCACTACGGCTATAAGCCCGAAATGGAGCAAGAGCGTCTGGAGTCGATGCTGTCGTGGAATATCGATGGTCTGATCCTCACTGAACGTAGCCATACACCCCGTACGCTGAAAATGATCGAAGTCGCGGGTATCCCGGTCGTCGAGCTGATGGACAGTCAGTCCCCGTGTCTGGATATCGCCGTCGGTTTTGATAACTTCGAGGCCGCACGTCAGATGACCGCCGCTATCATCGCCCGTGGGCACCGTCATGTTGCTTATCTTGGCGCGCGTCTTGATGAACGTACTATCATCAAACAGAGGGGCTACGAACAGGCTATGCGCGATGCCAATCTGGTGCCGTACAGCGTGATGGTGGAGCAGTCTTCATCTTACTCATCCGGTATTGAACTTATCCGTCAGGCGCGGCGTGAATATCCGCAACTGGATGGTGTGTTCTGTACCAACGATGACCTGGCGGTAGGGGCGGCCTTTGAATGTCAGCGTTTAGGGCTGAGAATCCCTGACGATATGGCGATTGCCGGTTTCCACGGCCATGATATCGGTCAGGTAATGGAGCCGCGTCTGGCGAGTGTGCTCACGCCGCGTGAACGAATGGGCAGCATTGGCGCAGAACGCCTGCTGGCGCGCATCCGAGGTGAAGCAGTCACACCTAAAATGTTAGATTTAGGTTTCACCTTGTCACCGGGTGGATCTATTTAAGCCAACAACTTTGAAGTAGCTCACACTTATTCACTTCGGGCACGAATGGATATTGCTTCTCTATTTATCCGGCTGGACAATGTTACCGATAACAGTTACCCGTAACAATTTCCTGATTCTTGTACCAGTGGGGGCAACGCTTTGAGCACGACTAATCATGATCACCACGTTTACGTTCTGATGGGCGTATCAGGCAGCGGTAAATCTGCTGTCGCAAGTGAAGTGGCGCATCAACTGCAGGCCGCGTTTCTTGATGGCGATTTTCTCCATCCGCGCAGCAACATCATGAAAATGGCTTCCGGTGAGCCACTCAACGATGACGACCGTAAACCGTGGTTACAGGCGCTGAATGACGCCGCTTTTGCGATGCAGCGTACCAATAAGGTGTCGCTGATCGTCTGTTCTGCGCTAAAAAAAGTCTATCGCGATCAGCTGCGTGACGGTAACCCGAGCCTCTCATTCATTTACCTGAAGGGCGATTTTGACGTAATCGAAAGTCGCCTGAAGGCACGTAAAGGGCACTTCTTCAAAACGCAAATGCTGGTAACCCAGTTCGAAGCGCTGGAAGAACCGGATGCGAATGAAAAAGATGTTCTGGTGGTTGATATCGATCAGCCGCTGGACGGTGTGGTAGCTAGCACCATTGAAGTGATTAACCAGGGCAGTAAGTAGTGACTACATTAACGCTTGTTTTAACAGCAGTAGGGTCTGTTTTATTACTGCTGTTTTTGGTGATGAAGGCGCGTATGCATGCCTTTGTTGCTTTGATGGTGGTGTCTATTGGTGCAGGTCTCTTTTCCGGTATGCCGCTTGATAAAATCGCGGCGACCATGGAAAAAGGGATGGGAGGCACGCTCGGCTTCCTGGCGATTGTGGTGGCGCTGGGAGCGATGTTTGGCAAGATTTTGCACGAGACCGGCGCGGTCGATCAGATTGCCGTCAAGATGCTGAAATCTTTCGGTCACAGCCGCGCGCATTATGCGATTGGCCTGGCCGGCCTGATTTGCGCGCTACCGCTGTTCTTTGAAGTGGCGATTGTGCTGCTGATAAGCGTGGCGTTCTCAATGGCGCGTCACACCGGAACGAACCTGGTGAAGCTGGTTATTCCGCTGTTTGCGGGGGTGGCGGCCGCTGCGGCGTTCCTGCTGCCGGGACCTGCGCCGATGCTGCTGGCATCCCAAATGCACGCTGACTTTGGCTGGATGATCCTGATTGGCCTGTGCGCAGCCATTCCGGGCATGATTATTGCCGGGCCGCTGTGGGGCAATTTCATCAGCCGTTACGTTGAACTGCATGTGCCAGAAGACATTACCGAGCCGCATCTGGGCGAAGGCAAAATGCCCTCCTTTGGCTTCAGTCTGGCGCTGATCCTGCTGCCGTTAGTACTGGTTGGCCTGAAAACCATCGCCGCGCGCTTTGTGCCGGTCGGTTCTTCAACCTATGAATGGTTCGAGTTTATCGGTCACCCGTTTACCGCGATTCTGGTTGCCTGTCTGGTGGCGATTTACGGCCTGGCAGTGCGCCAGGGCATGGCAAAAGATCGGGTGATGGAGATTTGTGGTCACGCGCTGCAACCGGCGGGGATTATTCTGCTGGTGATTGGTGCGGGCGGCGTGTTCAAGCAGGTGCTGGTTGATTCCGGCGTTGGCCCGGCCCTGGGTGAAGCGTTAACCGGTATGGGGCTGCCTATTGCCATTACCTGCTTCGTGCTGGCGGCGGCGGTACGTATCATTCAGGGGTCCGCGACCGTGGCCTGCTTAACGGCGGTCGGTCTGGTCATGCCGGTGATTGAGCAACTGAACTACTCCGGCGCGCAGATGGCGGCGCTGTCTATCTGTATCGCAGGCGGCTCAATCGTCGTCAGCCACGTTAACGACGCTGGTTTCTGGCTGTTCGGGAAATTCACCGGCGCGACCGAAGCGCAAACGCTGAAGACCTGGACGATGATGGAAACCATCCTCGGTACGGTCGGCGCGATTGTTGGTATGATTGCCTTCCAGCTGTTGAGCTGAGTCTTGTTGCCCGGTGGCGCTGCGCTTACCGGGCCTGGAAACGAGCACATATCCACATCGTAGGCCGGGTCAGGCGAAGCCGCCACCCGGCTTTTTTACAGCACCATCACACCATCCTCGGTTTTCAACCAACGCGGCGCTTTCAGTGTGTCGGCGAAATACCCCACCAAATCCTGCAGCAAATCACCCGCCACCCGCTCCATATCATCAGAAAGCGTTTTGCTCATCAGCAAATGCGTTAAAAGCTGGCAGTAACGCCCCATCTGATCTGGCTCAGGCTCGAAAAGGGGAAAACGGGTCGGGAATGTTTCTACCGTCAGACTGGCCTGTAGATGCTGCGGTACAGGCTCCGTTAAGGTCGGTTGCAATAACGCGAGACAGGCCGACAGACGTGCACAAATCGCCAGTTTTTCAACCGGGTCATGACATTCAACCAGCCCTTCGACAAAACGCTCGCAGTTATCCGCCAGTTCGGTGAAGTCCGTGGCATGGCTAAAGGGCAGGGTAAATAAAGAGTGTGAAAAGAGAGGGGTAGTCGCCATAGGGCAGCCTCCAATGAGTGAAATTTACCACCACCGAAGGGACCAACCTTTGGGTGGCGGGCTGAACGGAGTTGGTCCTACCGGCCTCATTGGATACCGGTGCGTCTTGTGACGCCACCGTCCAGCCCACCATTGAGGTGTAGCTGGTCGCACGACAAAAGTGAATTTTATCGCGAATGAGGTAATCAGGGGACCAATCCTGGCACCTGATTTTGCAGGTGCAGCGAGAAGATAATGCTTATCCGCGATGCTGACAAGAGGGTATTCCGGAAGGCGCTTCGCAGAAATGAAAATACGTTTTCTCAGCGGTTTAAAAGCATAAGGAATACCTGGTATTACAGTGCAATGCCGTTCAGTTAAGCATGTAGGGTGAACATGTGATTATTGCTCAGGGTTCCGTTCACCTCAGTGGTGTCATTTCTCTGAAGCGCTGATGCCCGTGAACGTGCAAGGGAGGCTCACCGCCGCCTCCCTTGCAACCCAGGCTCCCGGCGGGAAAACCGTCGCTGCGCGAGTTATTCGTCTTATTCCGTCTGCCTGTCGGGTCGGGGCCGAGCCTGCATTCATGCAGGCCGTCCCCTCTGCCCGCATCCCTGCGGGCAGACCCGGTCAGCCGTCAACACCTCATCGATTTTCAGCCGGACCAGGGTGTCGCTTCAGCGCTCTGGCTTTCAGCTATATCCGTTTTGCTGTTCAGAGGTATTCAAGTAAAAGCTCAGGTGGTCAGGTGTGGGCTGGTCCGGCTGAAAATTGCCGACGCGTTTCCGTAAGGCCGGGAGAACCCGCAGGGATGCGGGTTCAGGGCGCGTTTTGCATGGACGCTGCCTCGCGCCCGGCCCGGAAGCCTGGAGGAATAAGTGGAGGGAACCACGAAGTGGCAATTTTCCTGCCGGGAGCCGGGATTGTTAAGGGGGCTGCGTAGCCCCCTTAACACGTTCACTGGTGACGAGATCACAGAGAAGCAATGAACATAACGTGAACGGAATCGTTCTCTGAAATGCCATGCTCTCCAGCTTCAAAACGGTCACCCCTTCATCCACATCCGTACGCCATCGAGGAACATCTGGGTCGCCATCATCACCAGAATCAATCCCATCAGACGCTCCAGCGCATTCACCCCTTTCTCGCCCAGCAGGCGTAAAAACAGCGACGACTGCAGCAAAATCACAAATGTCCCGCCCCAGGCGATCAGCAGCGCAATCACCAGATGCCCCATCTGATTTGGGTACTGATGTGATAACAGCATCAACGAGGCCAGGATTGTCGGCCCGGCCACCAGCGGGATTGCCAGCGGTACGATAAATGGCTCTTCGCCTGCCGGAAGGCCGGTGCTGTTCCCGGTGGCGCTGGGGAAAATCATCTTAATGGCGATCAGGAACAAAATGATGCCCCCGGAGATCGAGACGGTTTCTGCACGCAGGTTAAGAAATGCCAGAATTTTCTCGCCCGCAAACAGGAATATCAGCATCACCAACAGCGCAATAAACAGCTCGCGAATCATAATCGCGCGGCGGCGTTTTGGTTCGGTATGTTTCAATACGGACATGAAAATGGGCAGATTTCCGAGCGGATCCATAATCAGGATCAATAAAACTGCCGCTGAAATGATTTCATTCATAACTCAAATTCCCTGATAATTACCGCGGACTTTCTGCTTGCTTGCGCAGCGGGATAAGTCGCATTACTGATGGCTTCGCTATCATTGATTAATTTCACTTGCGACTTTGGCTGCATTTTGTATGGTGAAGGATATGCCACCAGGACACTGGCATACATACACAGCACACATCTTCGCAGGAAAAAAACGCTATGAAAAATGTTGGTTTTATCGGCTGGCGCGGTATGGTCGGCTCTGTTCTCATGCAACGCATGGTTGAGGAGCGTGACTTCGACGCCATTCGCCCTGTTTTCTTTTCTACTTCCCAGCTCGGGCAGGCGGCACCGACGTTCGGTGGAACCGCGACCGGCACGCTTCAGGACGCTTTTGATCTGGACGCGCTGAAGGCGCTCGATATCATCGTGACCTGTCAGGGCGGCGATTATACCAACGAAATCTATCCAAAGCTTCGTGAAAGCGGTTGGCAGGGTTACTGGATTGACGCGGCCTCCTCGCTGCGCATGAAAGACGATGCCATCATCATTCTCGATCCGGTTAACCAGGATGTGATTACCGACGGTCTGAACAAAGGTATTAAGACTTTTGTCGGCGGTAACTGTACCGTTAGCCTGATGCTGATGTCCCTCGGCGGCCTGTTTGCCAATGACCTGGTCGACTGGGTTTCCGTGGCGACCTATCAGGCGGCTTCCGGCGGCGGCGCGCGCCACATGCGTGAACTGCTGTCCCAGATGGGCCATCTGTATGGCCATGTGGCCGATGAACTGGCGACCCCTTCTTCTGCTATTCTCGATATCGAACGTAAAGTGACGACCCTGTCCCGCAGCGGCGAACTGCCGGTTGATAACTTTGGCGTACCGCTGGCCGGGAGCCTGATTCCGTGGATCGACAAACAGCTCGATAACGGTCAGAGCCGTGAAGAGTGGAAGGGACAGGCGGAAACCAACAAAATTCTCAACACCTCTGCCGTGATCCCGGTTGATGGTCTGTGTGTGCGCGTCGGCGCACTGCGCTGCCACAGCCAGGCGTTCACCATTAAACTGAAAAAAGATGTGTCTATTCCGACCGTGGAAGAGCTGCTGGCGGCGCACAATCCGTGGGCCAAAGTAGTGCCAAACGATCGGGAGATCACCATGCGTGAGTTAACCCCGGCGGCCGTTACCGGTACGCTGACCACGCCAGTAGGCCGTCTGCGTAAGCTGAATATGGGACCGGAGTTCCTGTCAGCCTTTACCGTGGGCGATCAGTTGCTGTGGGGTGCTGCGGAGCCATTGCGCCGTATGCTGCGCCAGTTGGCGTAATAATTTGTTAACGATCAAGGGGTGAGGAATCACCCCTTTTTTTGCGTAATACAGGAGTAAGCGCAGATGTTTCATTTTTTACCAGGAGTAAGATAAAGCATTGGCTATTCTTTAAGGGGGACTTAGTACCGGAGGTATTAAGTTGTTGCCTGAAGGTGGGACGACGCAGAGAGGATGCACAATTGTGCTGCGCCGTTCAGGTCAAAAAAAGTGTCACTACCTGATGTCGAAAATCAGTTGGAAGGCGTGACACCATAAAACAGGATGACAACCATGTCCGTTCGTATCGATAGAGACGTGATTAATGCGCTAATTGCAGGCCATTTTGCGGATCCTTTTTCCGTACTCGGTATGCATCAAACTGACGCGGGACTTGAAGTCCGCGCCTTACTTCCAGACGCCACAGAAGTGTGGGTGATCGAACCCAAAACCGGACGTAAAGTCGGCAAGCTGGACTGCCTCGACTCTCGCGGTTTTTTCTGTGCTGTACTTCCCCGCCGTAAAAATTTCTTTCGTTATCAGTTAGCCGTTGTCTGGCATGGCCAGCAGAATCTTATTGATGACCCTTATCGTTTTGGTCCGCTAATCCAGGATATGGATGCCTGGCTGCTATCTGAAGGTACGCACCTGCGTCCTTACGAAACGCTGGGCGCGCATGCGGATACCATGGATGGCGTAACCGGCACGCGTTTCTCAGTCTGGGCGCCCAACGCCCAACGTGTTTCGGTGGTCGGGCAGTTCAACTACTGGGATGGCCGTCGCCACCCGATGCGTCTGCGTAAAGAGAGCGGTATCTGGGAGCTGTTTATCCCCGGCGCACAGCATGGTCAGCTGTATAAGTACGAGATGATCGATGCTAACGGTAAGTTGCGCATTAAAGCTGACCCTTACGCCTTCGAAGCGCAGATGCGCCCGGAGACCGCGTCGCTTATCTGCGGCCTGCCCGAAAAAGTGGTGCAAAGCGAGGAGCGCAAAAAAGCCAACCAGTTTGATGCGCCGATCTCTATCTACGAGGTGCATCTGGGGTCATGGCGTCGTCATACTGATAACAACTTCTGGCTGAGCTACCGCGAACTGGCGGATCAACTGATTCCTTACGCCAAGTGGATGGGCTTTACTCATCTCGAGCTGTTGCCGATTAACGAGCATCCGTTCGACGGCAGTTGGGGCTACCAGCCAACCGGCATGTATGCGCCGACCCGTCGTTTCGGGACGCGTGATGATTTCCGCTATTTTGTGAATGCCGCGCATCAGGCGGGGCTGAACGTCATTCTGGACTGGGTTCCGGGCCATTTCCCGTCGGATGATTTTGGTCTGGCAGAGTTTGATGGCACCAGGTTGTATGAGCACAGTGACCCGCGTGAAGGGTATCACCAGGACTGGAATACGCTGATCTACAACTACGGCCGCCGTGAGGTCAGCAACTATCTGGTGGGTAACGCCCTGTACTGGATTGAACGTTTTGGGATTGACGCGCTGCGCGTGGATGCCGTGGCATCGATGATTTATCGCGACTACAGCCGCAAAGAAGGGGAATGGGTCCCGAATGAATTTGGTGGTCGTGAGAACCTCGAAGCGATTGAATTTTTACGCAATACCAACCGTATTCTTGGCGAGCAGGTGCCCGGCGCCGTAAGCATGGCGGAAGAGTCAACCGACTTTGCCGGCGTATCAAGACCGCAGGACATGGGCGGTTTAGGGTTCTGGTATAAGTGGAACCTCGGCTGGATGCACGACACGCTGGACTACATGAAACTGGATCCGGTTTATCGTCAGTATCATCACGACAAGCTGACCTTCGGCATGCTGTACAACTACACCGAAAACTTTGTTCTGCCGCTGTCGCACGATGAAGTGGTGCACGGTAAAAAATCCATTCTCGACCGCATGCCGGGAGACGCATGGCAGAAGTTTGCCAACCTGCGCGCTTACTACGGCTGGATGTGGGCCTTCCCGGGTAAGAAACTGCTGTTTATGGGCAACGAGTTTGCTCAGGGACGTGAATGGAATCACGACGTCAGTCTGGACTGGCACTTACTGGAAGGCGGCGATAACTGGCACCACGGGGTGCAACGTCTGGTGCGTGACCTGAACCATACTTATCGCCATCACAAGGCGCTGCATGAACTCGACTTTGACAGCTATGGTTTTGAATGGCTGGTGGTTGACGATAAAGAACGTTCGGTGCTGATTTTTGTTCGTCGTGACAAGGCCGGCAACGAAATTATCGTTATCAGCAATTTTACGCCAGTACCTCGCCACGGCTATCGCTTCGGTATCAATCAGCCGGGCAAATGGCGTGAAATCCTCAATACCGATTCGATGCATTACCACGGTAGCAATACCGGTAACGGCGGCGCGGTGCATAGCGATGAAATCGCCAGTCATGGCCGCCAGCACTCACTGAGCCTGACGTTGCCGCCGTTGGCGACGATCTGGCTGGTTCGGGAGGGGGAATGACGCATCTGGCAACCGGCAACGCCACCCCGCATGGTGCAACGTATGACGGCCATGGCGTCAATTTCACGCTTTTCTCGGCCCACGCCGAACGCGTTGAATTATGCGTTTTCGATGAGCAAGGCTGTGAACTCCGCTATGACCTGCCGGGGCGTAGCGGCGATATTTGGCACGGTTATCTGGCCAACGCCCGTCCGGGCCTGCGCTATGGCTATCGCGTACATGGTCCGTGGCAACCAGAGCAAGGCCACCGGTTTAACCCGGCGAAACTGTTGCTCGATCCTTATGCGCGCCGGGTGGATGGCGAGTTAAAAGATAACCCGCTGCTGCACGGCGGGCTAAATGAACCTGATCATCATGATAATGCCGCCATCGCGCTGAAGGGCGTGGTGGTGTCCGACCATTATGACTGGGAAGACGATGCCCCGCCGCGCACGCCGTGGGGCAATACCGTGATTTACGAAGCGCATGTGAAAGGACTGACGTATCTGCATCCTGAGCTGCCGGAAGAGCTTAGCGGAACCTATAAAGCGCTGGGTCATCCGGTGATGATCAACTATTTCAAACGCCTGGGCATTACTGCGCTTGAGCTGCTACCGGTGGCGCATTTCGCCAGCGAACCGCGTCTGCAGCGGCTGGGCTTGTCGAACTACTGGGGCTACAACCCGGTCGCTATGTTCGCGTTGCATCCGGCTTACGCCTGCTCGCCGGAGAGCGCGTTGGATGAGTTCCGTGATGCGGTAAAAGCGCTGCACAAAGCGGGGATTGAGGTCATTCTCGACATCGTTTTGAACCACAGCGCCGAGCTGGATCTCGAAGGGCCCGTCTTCTCACTGCGCGGAATCGATAACCGTAGCTATTATTGGATCAGGGATGATGGCGATTACTACAACTGGACCGGTTGTGGGAACACCCTCAATCTGAGCCATCCCGGCGTCGTCGAGTATGCGTGTGAATGCCTGCGTTACTGGGTTGAAACTTGCCACGTGGATGGTTTTCGTTTTGATTTAGCGTCGGTTATGGGACGTACGCCTACGTTTCGTCAGGATGCGCCGTTGTTCACTGCAATCCAAAACTGTCCGCTGCTCTCACGCGTCAAACTGATTGCGGAACCGTGGGATATCGGTGAAGGCGGGTATCAGGTGGGGAACTTTCCACCGCCGTTTGCCGAGTGGAATGACCATTTTCGCGATGCGACGCGACGTTTCTGGCTCCAGCGTAATCTCTCTTTGGGAGAATTCGCCGGGCGTTTTGCCGCCTCCAGCGACGTGTTTAAACGCAATGGCCGCAAACCCAGCGCCACGGTCAATCTGGTGACCGCGCACGATGGTTTTACCCTACGTGACTGTGTGTGCTTCACAAATAAGCACAATGAAGCGAATGGTGAGGAAAATCGCGACGGCACTAGCAATAACTACAGTGATAATCATGGTAAAGAAGGGTTAGGCGGCACGCTGGACCTGATTGAACGGCGGCGCGACAGCATTCATGCGCTGTTGAGCACGCTGTTGCTTTCTCAAGGGACGCCGATGCTGCTGGCCGGTGACGAGCATGGCCATAGCCAGCACGGCAACAATAACGCTTACTGTCAGGATAACGCCTTAACCTGGCTGGACTGGCAGCAGGCAAACGGTGGGCTAACCACCTTTACCGCCGCGTTGATTCATCTTCGCCAGCAAATCCCCGCATTAACGGGCGATTGCTGGTGGGAAGAGGGCGATGGCAATGTTCATTGGCTGAATAAGTACGCACAACCCTTAAGTGCGGATGAGTGGCAAAACGGCCCGAGGCAGATGCAAATCCTGCTTTCCGACCGTTTCCTGATTGCAATAAACGCCACGCTTGAGGTGACAGATATCGTTTTACCTGAAGGGGAATGGCGAGCTATTCCCCCATTTGCCGGAGAGGACAATCCGGTGCTTACGGCTGTCTGGCAGGGACCTGCGCACGGACTGTGTGTGTTCCATAGAGGATAAAAAAGGAGTTAGTCATGGTGAGTTTAGAGAAGAACGATCGTGTTATGTTGGCGCGCCAGCTGCCATTAAAATCTGTTGCCCTGATCCTGGCCGGTGGCCGCGGTACCCGCCTGAAAGATTTGACCAATAAACGTGCCAAGCCGGCCGTGCACTTTGGCGGTAAATTCCGCATTATCGATTTTGCTTTATCCAACTGTATTAACTCCGGCATCCGCCGTATCGGCGTGATCACGCAATACCAGTCGCACACGCTGGTACAGCATATTCAGCGCGGCTGGTCGTTCTTTAGCGAAGAGATGAACGAGTTTGTCGATCTGCTGCCTGCGCAGCAGAGAATGCAGGGTGAAAACTGGTATCGCGGCACGGCGGATGCGGTAACCCAAAACCTGGACATCATTCGCCGCTACAAAGCGGAATATGTAGTGATCCTTGCAGGCGATCATATTTATAAGCAGGACTACTCGCGTATGCTGATCGACCACGTCGAGAAGGGGGCGCGTTGCACCGTGGCCTGTATGCCGGTGCCTATCGAAGAGGCCAGCGCGTTTGGTGTGATGGACGTGGACGACAGCGACAAAATTATCGAGTTCGTTGAAAAACCTGCCAACCCGCCAGCCATGCCGGGTGACCCGACCAAATCTCTTGCCAGCATGGGGATCTACGTTTTTAACGCCGATTACCTGTATGAGTTACTGGCGGAAGATGACCTCGATGAAAACTCCAGTCACGATTTCGGTAAAGACATCATCCCAAAAATCACCGAAGCTGGCATGGCGTATGCACATCCCTTCCCGTTGTCCTGCGTACAGTCTGACCCGGAATCCGAGCCGTACTGGCGCGATGTGGGAACGCTGGAAGCTTACTGGAAGGCCAACCTCGATCTGGCCTCGGTGACGCCTGAACTGGATATGTACGACCAGGACTGGCCAATCCGTACGCATATGGAATCTCTGCCGCCGGCGAAATTTGTGCAGGATCGTTCCGGTAGCCACGGAATGACGCTGAACTCGCTGGTCTCCGGCGGCTGTATTATTTCTGGTTCGGTGGTGGTGCAGTCCGTTCTGTTCCCGCGAGTGCGGGTGAATTCATTCTGTAACATTGATTCGGCAGTGTTGTTGCCTGAAGTATGGGTAGGACGTTCATGCCGGTTACGTCGTTGCATCATTGACCGTGCCTGCGTTATCCCTGAAGGCATGGTGATTGGTGAAAATGCGGAAGAGGATGCTCGTCGCTTCTACCGCTCAGAAGAAGGCATTGTGCTGGTCACGCGTGAAATGCTGCGCAAACTGCAAATCAAACAGGAGCGATAATGCAGGTTTTACACGTATGTTCAGAGATGTTCCCCCTGCTAAAAACCGGGGGACTGGCGGATGTTCTTGGGGCGTTACCGGCCGCGCAAATTGCGGACGGTGTAGATGCCCGCGTGCTGCTCCCGGCGTTTCCGGATATCCGTCGCGGCATTCCTGATGCTCAGGTGGTGACGCGTCGCGATACTTTTGCAGGCAGAATTACGCTGCTGTTCGGGCATTACAACGGCGTCGGCATTTACCTCGTGGACGCGCCGCATCTCTATGACCGTCCGGGTAGTCCGTATCACGACACCAACCTGTTCGCTTATACCGATAACGTCCTGCGTTTTGCGTTGCTCGGCTGGGCCGGATGTGAAATGGCCTGCGGGCTTGACCCATTCTGGCGCCCGGATGTGGTGCATGCGCACGACTGGCATGCCGGTCTGGCCCCGGCGTATCTGGCGGCCCGCGGCCATCCGGCGAAATCGGTGTTCACCGTACACAACCTGGCGTATCAAGGCATGTTTTATGCAAAGCATATGGATGACATCCAATTGCCATGGTCGTTCTTTAATGTGCACGGGCTGGAGTTTAACGGGCAGATTTCGTTCCTGAAGGCCGGGTTGTACTACGCCGACCACATCACGGCGGTGAGTCCGACCTACGCGCGGGAGATTACCGAGCCGCAGTTTGCCTACGGCATGGAAGGTCTGTTGCAACAGCGTCATCGGGAAGGGCGACTTTCCGGCGTGCTGAACGGCGTGGATGAAAAAATATGGAGCCCGGAAACCGATCTGCTACTGGCCTCGCGTTATACACGCGACACGCTGGATGAGAAGGCGGAGAACAAACGTCAGCTACAAATTGCGATGGGACTTAAGGTTAACGATAAAGTGCCGCTGTTTGCTGTCGTGAGCCGTCTGACCAGTCAGAAAGGGCTGGATCTGGTGTTGGAGGCTCTGCCGGGTCTGTTAGAGCAGGGGGGGCAACTGGCGCTGCTTGGCGCGGGCGATCCAGTATTACAGGAAGGCTTCCTGGCCGCTGCGGCGGAACATCCCGGACAGGTAGGGGTGCAAATTGGTTATCACGAAGCCTTCTCGCACCGCATCATGGGCGGGGCCGACGTCATTCTGGTACCCAGCCGTTTTGAACCGTGCGGCTTAACGCAGTTGTATGGGCTGAAGTATGGCACGCTGCCGCTGGTGCGGCGTACCGGTGGGCTGGCGGATACGGTCTCTGACAGTTCGCTGGAAAACTTGGCGGACGGTATCGCCAGTGGGTTTGTCTTTGAAGACAGTAATGCCTGGTCGCTGCTACGCGCGATCCGGCGTGCTTTCGTATTGTGGTCCCGGCCTTCGCTTTGGCGGTTTGTACAACGCCAGGCCATGACCATGGATTTTAGCTGGCAAGTCGCGGCGAAGTCTTACCGCGAGCTTTACTACCGCTTGAAATAGATATCCAGGAATCACCTATATGAACGCTCCATTTACTTATGCATCGCCCACACTCAGCGTCGAGGCACTTAAGCATTCTATTGCCTACAAACTGATGTTCACGATTGGTAAGGACCCGGTCATTGCCAACAAACATGAGTGGCTGAACGCCACGTTATTCGCGGTGCGCGATCGTCTCGTGGAGCGCTGGCTGCGTTCTAACCGTGCGCAATTATCCCAGGAAACCCGTCAGGTTTATTATCTGTCAATGGAGTTTCTGATTGGGCGCACGCTTTCCAATGCGCTGTTATCGTTGGGGATTTACGACGATGTTAAAAGTGCGCTGGAAGGTATGGGATTAGATCTGGAAGATCTGATCGACGAAGAGAATGACCCCGGTCTCGGTAACGGTGGCCTCGGACGCCTGGCAGCCTGCTTCCTCGACTCACTGGCAACGCTGGGTCTGCCCGGACGTGGCTACGGTATCCGTTATGACTATGGCATGTTTAAACAGAACATTGTCGATGGTCGACAAAAAGAGTCCCCGGACTATTGGCTGGAATACGGTAACCCGTGGGAATTCAAACGCCACAACACGCGCTACAAAGTGCGCTTCGGCGGCCGCGTGCAGATGGAAGGCAAGAAAACGCGTTGGATTGAGACCGAAGAGATCCTCGCAGTGGCCTACGACCAGATTATCCCCGGTTATGACACTGACGCCACCAACACGCTGCGCCTGTGGAATGCCCAGGCCAGTAGCGAAATCAACCTCGGTAAATTTAACCAGGGCGACTACTTTGCGGCGGTGGAAGATAAAAACCACTCCGAGAACGTCTCCCGCGTACTGTATCCGGATGACTCTACCTATTCGGGACGCGAGCTGCGGTTGCGCCAGGAGTATTTCCTCGTCTCCTCAACGGTGCAGGACATCCTGAACCGCCATTATCAACTGCATAAAACCTACGACAACCTGGCCGATAAAATCGCCATTCACCTTAACGACACCCACCCGGTGCTGTCGATCCCTGAGCTGATGCGTCTGCTGATCGATGAACACAAGTTCAGTTGGGACGACGCGTTTGAGGTGTGCTGTCAGGTCTTCTCGTATACCAACCACACCTTGATGAGCGAAGCGCTGGAGACCTGGCCGGTGGATATGCTGGGCAAAATCCTGCCGCGCCATTTGCAAATCATTTTTGAGATTAACGACTACTTCCTGAAGACGCTGCAGGAGCAGTATCCGAACGATACCGCTCTGCTGGGACGGACGTCGATTATCGATGAATCTAACGGTCGTCGTGTGCGTATGGCATGGCTGGCGGTGGTGGTGAGCCACAAGGTGAATGGTGTGTCTGAACTGCACTCCAACCTGATGGTGCAGTCGCTGTTTGCTGACTTTGCGAAGATTTTCCCGACCCGCTTCTGCAACGTGACCAACGGTGTGACGCCGCGTCGCTGGCTGGCGCTGGCGAACCCATCGCTTTCTGACGTACTGGATGAGAACATTGGCCGCACCTGGCGTACCGATCTCAGCCAGCTCAGCGAGCTTGAGCAGCACTGTGATTTCCCGTTAGTGAATCAGGCTGTGCGTCGTGCGAAGCTGGAGAACAAAAAGCGACTGGCAACGCTCATCGCCCAGCAGTTGAACGTGGTAGTGAACCCGAAATCGCTGTTTGATGTGCAGATCAAGCGTATTCACGAGTACAAACGTCAGCTAATGAATGTGCTGCATGTGATCACCCGCTACAACCGCATCAAGGCCGATCCAGACGCCGAGTGGGTGCCGCGCGTGAATATCTTCGCGGGTAAAGCGGCTTCAGCCTATTACATGGCGAAGCACATCATTCATTTGATCAACGATGTCGCGAAGGTGATCAACAACGATCCGCAGATTGGCGATAAATTGAAGGTCGTGTTTATCCCCAACTACAGCGTCAGTCTGGCGCAGGTGATTATTCCTGCTGCCGACTTGTCTGAGCAGATTTCGCTGGCCGGGACCGAAGCCTCCGGGACCAGTAATATGAAATTTGCGCTCAACGGCGCGCTGACCATCGGGACGCTGGATGGCGCCAACGTTGAGATGCTGGAACATGTGGGTGCGGAGAATATCTTTATCTTTGGTAATACGGCGGAAGAGGTTGAGGCTTTACGCGTTCAGGGCTACAAGCCGCGTGAGTATTACGAGAAAGATGAAGAGTTGCATCAGGTGCTGACGCAGATCGGCAGCGGCGTATTCAGCCCTGAGGAGCCTGGACGTTATCGTGATCTGGTCGATTCGCTGATTAACTTTGGCGACCACTATCAGGTGCTGGCGGATTATCGCAGCTATGTCGATTGCCAGGATAAGGTTGATGAGCTGTATCGCCATCCGGAAGAGTGGACCACGAAGTCGATGATAAACATCGCCAATATGGGGTACTTCTCTTCGGACAGGACGATCAAAGAGTATGCCGAGAACATCTGGCATATTGATTCGGTGCGGTTGTAACATCCGAGGCCGGGGGCGTTTCGCTTGCCCGGCCTATGTTTATGCACTCTTGTAGGCCGGATAAGGCGTTAGCCGCCATCCGGCATTTTTATCAGGAGGCCAGCGACAGCTGGTGCTTCTCGATATACTCCGTCAGCCATTGGGTCATGCGGGACTGCTGTTCGGCATTCAGCCACATGCCTTCTTTCGTACGACGCCACAGCGCATCTTCTGCGCGACGCACCCACTCATGCTCAACCAGATACTTCAGCTCGGCCTCATAGAACTCATGGCCGAAGTCTTCGCCTAACTCGGCGATTGACGTGGCGTCGCCGATAATCCATTCAGTATTGCTGCCATAGGTACGCGAATAATGGCGTGCCAGCGATTCGGTCAGGAATGGATAGCGACGGCGCAGTTTTGCCGCGTAATCTTCGCGATCGCCGCCAATATCACCGCCAGGCAGGATGCACTCTTTGGTCCATGCGGGGCCAATGCCCTGATAGTATGACGACAGTTTTTCCATCGCGTGCTCGGCCAGCTTACGGTAGGTTGTCAGCTTACCGCCAAAGACCGACAGCAGCGGCGCTTTGCCGTTTTCGTCGTGGATATCCAGCGTGTAATCACGGGTAATAGCCTGCGGCGAGTCGGACTCGTCATCGCATAGCGGACGCACGCCCGAGTAAGTCCAGACGATATCGTCACGGCTAAGCTGTTTCTTAAAGTGCGCGTTGTAGACCTTCAGCAGGTAATTGATTTCGCTTTCATCAATTTTCACTGCTTTCGGGTCGCCTTTGTATTCGACGTCAGTCGTCCCGATGATCGAGAATTCGTCCATCCATGGGATAACAAACACAATACGTTTATCTTCATTTTGCAGAATATACGCTTGCTTCTGGGTATGTACGCGCGGCACCACGATGTGGCTACCTTTAATCAGACGAATACCGTACGGCGAAGGCAGATGCATGCCGTCATCAAAGAACTCTTTCACCCACGGACCGGTGGCATTGACCAGACCGCGCGCCTGCCAGGTGTGTTTTTTGCCGGTATCGATATCTTCGGCTTCAACGATCCACAGGCCGTTTTCACGGCGAGCGGAGGTGGCGCGGGTGCGGGTTAATACTTCTCCGCCTTTGCGCACGACCATTTGGGCGTTTGCCAAAACCAGACGCGCATCGTCTACCCAGCAGTCAGAATATTCGAAACCGCGCACAATCTCAGGTTTCATCACGGAATCCGCGCCAAAACGCAAACCAGTAGAACCCGGCAAACTGGTGCGTTTGCCCAGATGATCGTACATAAACAAACCAATACGGATCATCCATGCCGGACGCAGATGCGGGCGATGGGGCAGACGAAAGCGCATCGGGAAGGCGATATGCGGCGCCATTTTCAACAGCACTTCACGTTCTGCCAGCGCCTCGCTCACCAGGCGGAATTCGTAGTGTTCCAGGTAGCGCAGGCCACCGTGGATGAGTTTGGAGCTGGCGGAGGAGGTGGCGCAGGCTAAATCCTGTGCCTCCAGCATCAGCACGGATAAACCGCGTCCAGCGGCATCTGCCGCGATACCGGCACCGTTGATGCCTCCACCTATCACAATCAGATCTTTGGTTTCCATGCTGGCCTCTCGCACTT
This sequence comes from Citrobacter sp. CRE-46, assembly GCF_059615875.1. Classification (NCBI taxonomy): domain Bacteria; kingdom Pseudomonadati; phylum Pseudomonadota; class Gammaproteobacteria; order Enterobacterales; family Enterobacteriaceae; genus Citrobacter; species Citrobacter sp. CRE-46. The sequence continues at coordinate 343,528 of NZ_CM184341.1, forward strand.
TCGTTATAGCTCATTAATGTTCGTTATCGAGCATAATAGCAAAGAATTGCGCCATTGGTAACATTGGATAAACAATTTACAGTGATACATATAACATTATGGCGTTTACCTGCGCAGGCAACGTACACTGGAGGGTAATATTGGTTACCTGCCAGAATATAAGTAGAACTTAACAAGAGAACGCCATGGATCAGTTTGAGTGTATTAATGTCGAAGAAGCCCATCAGAAACTCCTGCACGGAATGGCGGTGCTGGTGGACATCCGCGATCCGCAAAGCTATGCGATGGGCCACGCGCCGCAGGCCTTTCATTTGACGAACGACACGTTGGGGACGTTTATGCGTGAGCATGATTTTGATACTGCCGTGATGGTGATGTGTTACCACGGCAACAGCAGTAAAGGCGCGGCGCAGTATCTTCTTCAGCAGGGCTATGATGCGGTTTACAGCGTTGACGGCGGCTTCGACGCCTGGCATCGACATTTTCCTGCAGAAGTGACATACGGTTCGTAAGCTAACAAAGATGCAGCCTGAAACGGACAGGATATATATACTGTCCTCTTTTGTGTGGAATAAGCGACAGCAATAATGTTGATGATTACCTCTTTTGCTAACCCCCGCGTGGCGCAGGCATTTGTTGATTATATGGCGACGCAGGGCGTTATCCTGACGATTCAACAACATCAGCAAACGGATGTCTGGCTGGCGGATGACTCCCAGGCTGAACGCGTGCGTGCTGAACTGGCGCGATTTCTCGATAACCCGGGCGATCCGCGTTACCTCGCGGCCAGTTGGCAGTCAGGTCATACCGACAGCGGTCTGCGCTATCAACGTTATCCGTTTCTGGCCACATTGCGCGAACGTGCCGGCCCGGTGACCTGGGCGGTAATGGCGGCGTGTGTGTTGGTGTTTATCGCGATGAATGTGCTGGGCGACCAGGCGGTAATGCTCTGGCTGGCCTGGCCGTTCGATCCTTCGCTGAAATTTGAGTTTTGGCGTTATTTCACCCACGCGTTTATGCATTTCTCGCTCATGCACATTTTGTTCAACCTGCTGTGGTGGTGGTATCTCGGCGGCGCGGTTGAAAAGCGCCTGGGCAGCGGAAAGCTGATTGTCATTACTGTGATCAGCGCCTTGCTGAGCGGTTATGTTCAGCAGAAATTTAGCGGCCCGTGGTTTGGCGGGCTGTCTGGCGTGGTATATGCGCTGATGGGCTACGTGTGGTTGCGCGGCGAGCGCGATCCGCAAAGCGGTATTTTCCTGCAGCGTGGTTTGATTATCTTTGCCTTGATCTGGATTGTTGCCGGCTGGTTTGATCTGTTCGGCATGTCGATGGCGAACGGCGCACATATCGCCGGGCTGGCCGTGGGTCTGGCAATGGCGTTTGCCGATACTATTCATGTGCGAAAACGAACTTGACTCAAGTTTTGTGGTGCCGGAAGGCGGTGTGCGTTTGGACCAATTTGTAGGCCGGATAAGCGTCAGCGCATCCGGCAAAATTCCAGGGAACAATAATGAAGCAAACACAACGACATGACGCGATCATTGAGCTGGTAAAAAAACAGGGATACGTCAGTACCGAGGAGCTGGTGGAGCATTTCTCCGTCAGCCCGCAGACGATTCGCCGGGATCTGAATGACCTGGCCGATCAAAATATGATTTTGCGTCACCACGGCGGCGCGGCGTTGCCATCCAGCTCGGTCAATACCCCATGGCATGACCGTAAAGCGACGCAGACGGCGGAAAAAGAGCGCATTGCGCGCAAAGTTGCCACGCAGATCCCTAACGGTTCAACGCTGTTTATTGATATCGGCACCACACCGGAAGCGGTGGCGCATGCGCTGCTTAATCACAGCAACTTACGCATTGTGACCAATAATCTCAATGTGGCAAACACGCTGATGGCGAAAGAGGATTTCCGCATTATTCTGGCCGGGGGCGAACTGCGTAGCCGTGACGGCGGCATTATGGGCGAAGCGACCCTCGACTTTATTTCCCAGTTCCGTCTGGACTTCGGCATCCTGGGGATCAGCGGTATCGACAGCGATGGCTCCCTGCTGGAGTTTGATTATCACGAAGTGCGCACCAAACGCGCGATCATTGAGAATTCACGTCACGTCATGCTGGTAGTGGATCACTCGAAGTTCGGACGTAACGCGATGGTGAATATGGGCAGCATTAGCATGGTGGATGCGGTTTATACCGACACGCTGCCGCCAGCTGGCGTGATGCAGGTTATTGCCGACCACCATATTCAATTAGAGCTGTGTTAAGTGAACTCCAGGCCTGATAAGCGTAGCGCATCAGGCATTAACTATACCCCATAGCCCATCATCTTCAGCAGTTTCTGCGCATGCTGCACCGCATCCTGGCGGTGGGCGACGCCGAGTTTTTGGTACAAATTGCGGATGTGCGTCTTAATGGTCGTGGCTGCAACGGCCAGCTCACCGGCGATCTGCTCGTTGCTGTAACCTGAATAAATCAGTCCCAGAACCTGCCATTCGCGCTGGGTCAGCGGGCTGGTGCGGATAAGCTCCGGCACTTCCGGATGGGTAAGCAGTCGCTCAACGAATCCTTCATCAAAGTGGGCGAATTTGTGGCGGTGGTGCTGGTTAATCTCCCGCAAAACGCGCTGGGCGCGGTGCTGGTCGAGTTCTGGCAGCGTATTGAGCTGAATCAGTTGGCGCAACTGCTGCGCCATCGCCTCACCTTCGATAACAAAGTGGCTGATAAATCCGGTACGGTTCGCCAGTTGCAGCGCTTCGAGTAAGACGCGCTGCGCGTCATTTTTGCGTCCTGCCTGCCAGTACAACTGATTAAGCAGCAACAGGTTACGGTTCAGATCGCTCATCAGGCGCAGGTTACGCGCATTTTCATTTAACTCTTCCAGTACGATTTCCGCCGGTTCAAACTCACCCAGCAGGATCTGCGCGCGGGCGATGTTGCGCCACTGACTTTGCAGGAAGTGGTTATTAGCGAACTCCGGCTTCGGCGTGTGGCGTAGCCAGTTGGCGGCCGAGTTTTTGTCACCCACCATTTGCCAGTAAATCACCCGGACTTTATCGGCGTTTGAGATCCAGTCGCTGTGATAGCGACCGTTGCCCAATAAGTTTTCCAGACGGTTGAGCAGGCTACGCGCGTTGTCTAAATCGCCCCGGGCCAGCGAACACTGAATCAGCAGCGCCAGGCACTGTAGCTGTTGCTGTGGCTGGAATGTGGAAAGCAACTCAATGCCCATGCGGGCAGACGCTTCAGCTTCGTCCAAACGTGCCCATGCCCACAGTAACTGCGCGCGGATACGTACCAGGAACTCATGCATCGGCAGCTGTTCCAGGTGCTGCTCTTTGATCAGCTGGAACGCTTTTTCCTGCGTCTCCCAGGCGGCCTGCAAAAAGCCCTGGGCAAATAAAATTTCGCTTTGCTGGATCAGACTCCACAGCGCGTAATGCCAGACATCATGATGGCGCGCCATTTGCTCGGTTTGCTGCATCAACGCCAGTGAACGCGTGAGATCACCCTTACAATGCAGGACTTCACCATGCACCGAGGTGGCAACGATACGGCTATAGAACCAGGCGATGGGTAATTCATCCAGCGCCAGTTTTGCCAGACGTTCTGCTTCGTCAGGGTTACCGTCGTTAATCGCTACCTGCGCACGCAGCGCGTTAAATTCAGCGTGCAGCGTCGGCTCCATGTCGCCTTTCATCTCTTGTTCCGCACGGGCCAGCAGGGTATTAACCTCGCTGTAGCGGTGCTGGCTTTGCATCAGCCAGGCTTGCAGCAGAACCAGACGCGGATTTTCCAGTAGGCTTTCCCACGGCAGGGCTTTCAGCGACTCTTCCAATAGCGCCAGTTCGCTGTGGTTAAACAGGCCCCACGCATGATTAAGTAGGATATCGCGCAGCATATGGGCGTCGCCTGCCGCCAGAGCGTGGTGGATAGCTTCGCTAGGGAAACCCTGCGCCATCCAGCTTTCTGCGGCCGCGCGGTGTATTTCAGGCAGCTCGCTCGCCAGTTCCCACTGACAACGCTGGCGTAAAAAGCTGCCAAACAGCGGGTGATAGCTGAACCACTCGCCGACGTCATCCATTCGCTGCAGAAATAACCCCTGACGCTCAATTTCCTCAAGTCGCATTTGCCCGTTTTCTTCGCCGGTGACCCGAACGATCAGCGCATCGTTCATCGAACGCAGGATGGCGCTTTTGAGCAGAAAGTGACGGGTGCCGAGGTCAACGCTATCCAGTACTTCATCCACCAGGTAGTCGGATAAATGGCTGGCGTTGATCCCAGCGAGGCGTCGTGCAGACTGGTGCGCAGAGTTATTGTTCTGGCGGGCGGAAAGGGCAATCAGTTGTAACGCTGTGGCCCAGCCAGCAACGTCATCGCACATCCGGCTGCTTTCAGCCGCTTCAATCGGGGAGGATAAACGCCGATCGAAAAATTGTTTCGCTTCCTGATGGTTAAAGGCCAGTTGTTGGCTGCCGATTTCCAGCAACTGATCGCGCACCCGCAGGTTGGCAATGCCCAACTGCGGCAGATTACGCGACAGCACGACCAGTGTGAGATTTTCAGGCTGATGACGCAGGAAAAAGCGCATTGCTTCGTGAATGGCCGGATTGGAGATTAGATGATAATCATCCACCACCAGGTAGAGTTGACGATGCCACTCGGCCAGTTCAATAAATAGCTGCGCAAACAGTGACGTCAGGCTGGCATACTGGCGTTTTTGCACCAGCGCTTCGCTGGTGGTGCAATGCCCACCGGTCGCCTGCTGGATCGCGGCAATCAGATAGCTGGCAAAGCGCTCCTGCTGGTTATCGCCTTGATCCAGAGAGTACCAGCCTAACTCGTTCTTCCCCGCCGCCCATTGTGAAACAAGCGTTGTTTTTCCATAACCAGCAGGACTTGTGATCAGGGCGAGCCTGAAATTGTTCGCGCCGGAAAGTTTAGCCAACAGGCGCTCACGAACCACCGTATGGTCGAGACGAACCGGACGACTTAATTTAGACGGAATCAACATAAGTTAGTCACTTCACTGTGTGAAAATGGGGAAGAATGATTTTTTTTGCGCTTCGTAATTAATAGATATAAGGTCGGCCAGATTGGTATTTTATGCAAGCTAAGCGGGCTTTTTGTGTGTCTGATTTTGCACTATGTCACAAATCTATACATCTATTGCAATAATTTCTTTAAAGAGTCGCAACAGGCGTGGCGACTGGATCCAGCGTGACTTTCACCCAGCGGAAAGATTCCACTTTTTTATGTTGTTACTGTAACGTTTAATAAAAAGACGATGAGTTTTGTGCTCGACTTAAAACTTTCATGTGAAATAACTCAAGCAGAATGCGTATTTCAGGTGAGAAACTATTTCTCTGTTTACATATTTTTTCTAAATATCATCTTACTGTTTGATATTGTCTGGCTAATCTCTTTAGGTTAATGCGAAAACCGTGATGCATTTCAGGGGGATGCGGGGGAAACCTACGTATTGACCGGCAATGCCTCTCTGCTTTAAGTGGCGGCGATCACACTTTTATGCTCATCCCCGCTCCTCCTCCCTCCCTAATCCGTGCCAGGATGAGGAAGGTCAACAACGAGCCTGGCAAACTAGCGATAACGTTGTTTTATTACCTAAGGACCTGGAATCCCTATGTCACAGCCAACCTTCAACAAAGATCAATTTCAGGCAGCCCTGACGCGTCAGTGGCAGCGTTTCGGTTTACTGTCGGCTCACGAAATGACGTCGCGCCAGTGGTGGCAGGCAGTGAGTGGGGCGTTGGCTGAGTTACTCAGCGCCCAGCCAGCGGTGAAACCGGCAAAAAATCAGCGCCATGTTAACTACATCTCGATGGAGTTTTTGATTGGTCGTCTGACCGGCAACAACTTACTCAATCTGGGCTGGTATCAGGCGGTGAGCGATGAACTGAAAGCGCACGACGTCAACCTGACCGATTTACTGGAAGAAGAGATCGATCCGGCGTTAGGTAACGGTGGGTTGGGGCGTCTGGCGGCCTGCTTCCTGGATTCGATGGCGACGGTCGGCCAGTCGGCGACGGGCTATGGTCTCAACTACCAGTACGGCCTGTTCCGCCAGTCTTTTGCCGACGGTCAGCAGATGGAAGCCCCGGATGACTGGCATCGCGGTAGCTACCCGTGGTTCCGTCACAACGAAGCGTTGGACGTGCAGGTCGGCATTGGCGGTAAAGTCACCAAAGAGGGACACTGGGAGCCGGGATTTATCATCACCGGTCAGGCCTGGGATCTGCCGGTTCTCGGCTACCGTAACGGCGTGGCGCAACCGCTGCGTCTGTGGCAGGCCAGCCACGCGCATCCGTTTAACCTGACCAAATTTAATGACGGCGATTTCCTGCGCGCAGAGCAGCAGGGCATCGACGCCGAAAAACTGACCAAAGTGCTGTACCCGAACGACAACCACACCGCGGGTAAAAAGCTGCGCCTGATGCAGCAGTACTTCCAGTGCGCCTGCTCCGTAGCCGACATTCTGCGCCGCCATCATCTGGCAGGGCGTAAACTGCATGAGCTGGCCGATTTCGAAGTGATTCAACTGAACGATACTCACCCGACCATCGCGATCCCTGAGCTGCTGCGTGTGCTGATTGATGAGCACCAGATGAGCTGGGACGATGCGTGGGCCATTACCAGCAAAACCTTTGCGTACACCAACCATACCCTGATGCCAGAGGCGCTGGAGTGCTGGGATGAGAAGTTGGTGAAAGCGCTACTGCCGCGCCATATTCAAATCATCAAAGAGATTAACGACCGCTTTAAGAAACTGGTCGATAAAACCTGGCCGGGTGATGCTGAAGTGTGGGCGAAACTGGCGGTGGTGCATAATAAACAGGTACGTATGGCCAATATGTGCGTGGTCAGCGGTTTTGCGGTTAACGGCGTGGCGGCGCTGCACTCCGATCTGGTGGTGAAAGATCTGTTCCCGGAATATCACCAGCTCTGGCCTAACAAATTCCATAACGTCACCAACGGGATTACCCCGCGTCGCTGGATCAAACAGTGCAACCCGGCGCTTGCCGCGCTGCTGGATAAATCGCTGAAAAAAGAGTGGGCCAACGACCTCGACCAGTTGATTAACCTGGAAAAATACGCCGACGACGCGAAGTTCCGTCAGACTTATCGTGACATTAAGCTGGCGAATAAAAAACGCCTGGCAGAGTTTGTGAAGGTACGGACAGGTATTGAAATCAATCCGCAGGCAATCTTTGATATTCAGATCAAACGTCTGCATGAGTACAAGCGTCAGCATCTGAACTTGCTGCATATTCTGGCGCTGTACAAAGAAATTCGTGAAAACCCGCAGGCGGATCGCGTGCCGCGCGTCTTCCTGTTTGGCGCGAAAGCCGCTCCGGGTTACTACCTGGCGAAAAATATTATCTTCGCTATCAACAAGGTGGCGGAAACCATCAATAACGACCCGAAAATCGGCGACAAGCTGAAAGTCGTCTTCCTGCCGGATTATTGTGTCTCGGCAGCGGAAATGCTGATTCCGGCGGCGGATATCTCTGAGCAGATCTCAACCGCGGGCAAAGAGGCTTCCGGCACCGGTAACATGAAACTGGCGCTGAACGGCGCGTTAACCGTCGGTACGCTGGATGGCGCCAACGTCGAAATCGCCGAGAAGGTGGGCGACGAAAATATCTTTATCTTTGGTCATACCGTGGAAGAGGTGAAAGCCCTGAAAGCGAAAGGCTATGACCCGGTGAAATGGCGTAAGAAAGATAAGGTGCTGGATGCTGTTCTGAAGGAGTTGGAAAGCGGAAAATTCAGCGACGGCGATAAACATGCCTTTGACCAGATGCTGCACAGTATTGGTAAGCAGGGCGGTGATCCGTATCTGGTCATGGCGGACTTCGCGGCCTACGTTGCAGCCCAGAAGCAGGTTGACGTGTTGTACCGTGACCAGGACGCCTGGACCCGGGCGGCGATTCTGAATACCGCACGTTGCGGCATGTTCAGTTCAGATCGCTCTATTCGCGATTATCAGGCTCGTATCTGGCAGGCGAAACGTTAAGGAAGCGCGATGGAAAGCAAACGTCTGGATAATGCCGCGCTGGCGGCGGGGATCAGCCCACATTACATTAATGCCCACGGTAAACCGCAGTCTATTGGTGCCGAAACCAAGCGGCGTTTGCTTGACGCCATGCATCGCACCACCGCCGCCACGAAGGTGGCGGTGACCCCGGTGCCGAACGTCATGGTTTATACCGCGGGCAAAAAAATGCCGTTGGCGGTTGAGGGAAGTGGAGAGTTTACCTGGCTGCTAACCACCGAAGAGGGTGTGCAGTACAAAGGGCATGCCGTTGGCGGTAAATCTTTCAATCTGCCGGCGAAACTGCCGGAGGGATATCACACGCTTACCCTGACCCAGGGGGAGTTGCGTACGCATTGCCGTATCATCGTGGCGCCGAAGCGCTGTTACGAACCGCAGGCGTTGTTGGCCGGGCAGAAGCTGTGGGGGGCATGCGTTCAGCTTTACACCCTACGTTCAGAAAAAAACTGGGGGATTGGCGACTTTGGCGATCTCCGCGCCATGTTGGTGGATGTGGCACAACGCGGCGGCGCGTTTATCGGCCTGAATCCTATTCATGCGCTGTATCCGGCGAACCCGGAAAGTGCAAGTCCATACAGCCCGTCGTCACGTCGCTGGCTGAATATTATTTATATTGATGTCAACGCAGTAGACGATTTCCACCACAGTAAAGAGGCACAGGCCTGGTGGCAGAAACCCACGACTCAGCAAGCCCTGCAAAAGGCGCGAGATGCCGTATGGGTGGATTACTCTACCGTTACCGCACTGAAGATGACGGCTCTACGTATGGCGTGGAAAAGCTTCTCTGCGCGTGATGATGAGCAGATGGCGGCATTTCGCCAGTTTGTGGCTCAGGAAGGCGATAGCCTGTACTGGCAGGCGGCCTTTGACGCCCTGCATGCGCATCAGGTGAAAGAAGACGCATTGCGCTGGGGCTGGCCGGTGTGGCCAGAGGCTTTCCAGTCGGTGGACTCGCCAGAGGTTAAACAGTTCTGCGAAGCGCATCGTGATGACGTGGACTTCTACCTGTGGCTTCAGTGGCTGGCGTATACCCAGTTCGCTGACTGCTGGGAAACGAGTCAGTGTTTTGCGATGCCTATTGGGCTGTATCGCGACCTGGCGGTCGGCGTGGCAGAAGGGGGGGCGGAAACCTGGTGCGACCGTGAGCTGTACTGCCTGAAAGCCTCGGTTGGCGCGCCGCCGGATATTCTCGGTCCGCTGGGTCAGAACTGGGGGCTGCCGCCGATGGATCCGCACATCATCACAGCCCGCGCTTACGAACCGTTTATCGAGCTGCTGCGTGCCAATATGCAGAACTGCGGCGCATTGCGTATCGATCATGTTATGTCGATGCTGCGTCTGTGGTGGATCCCCTACGGTGAAACGGCCGATCACGGCGCCTATGTGCATTATCCGGTCGACGATCTGCTTTCAATTCTGGCGCTGGAAAGTAAACGTCATCACTGCATGGTGATTGGTGAAGATCTGGGTACTGTGCCGGTGGAGATCGTCAGCAAGCTGCGCGATAGCGGCGTGTACTCCTACAAAGTGCTTTACTTTGAGAATGACCATGAGAAAAACTTCCGTGCGCCGAAAGCGTACCCGGAACAATCAATGGCAGTCGCGGCGACGCATGACCTTCCTACGCTTAAAGGTTATTGGGATAGCGGCGATCTGACGCTGGGTAGAGCGCTGGGTCTGTACCCGGATGAGGTTGTGCTACGAGGGTTATATCAGGACCGGGAGTTGGCGAAACAAGGGCTGCTGGACGCGCTGCACAAATATGGCTGTCTGCCAAAACGCGCGGGTCACAAGGCCTCGCTGATGTCGATGACGCCGATGCTTAATCGTGGCATGCAACGCTACATCGCTGACAGCAACAGTGCGCTGCTGGGCCTGCAACCGGAGGACTGGTTAGGAATGGCGGATCCGGTCAACATCCCGGGGACCAGCGACCAGTACAAAAACTGGCGGCGTAAGCTCACCGCTACGTTGGAGCAGATGTTTGCCGATGACGGTGTGAACAAGCTGATTAAGGATTTGGATAAGCGCCGAAAAGCCGCTGCGAAGAAGAAATAGTGTTAGTTGGCCGGATGGCGACGCAGAATGCGTCTTATCCGGCCTACAATGACTGCGGTAGGCCGGGTAAGCGAAGCGCCACCCGGCACCGTTTTATCAGACCACCATGCCCAGCAGCAGACAACCTACCAGACCGCAGACGGAGATAATGGTCTCCAGCATTGACCATGACTTGATGGTCTCACCGATAGTCAGGTTGAAATACTCCTTGAACAGCCAGAAGCCAGGATCGTTCACGTGGGAGAAAATGACGGAGCCGGAACCGACTGCAATAACCATCAGCTCAGGGCTTACGCCGGTCGTCGCAATCAGCGGCGCCACTATCCCACCTGCGGTGATAGCTGCAACGGTTGCGGAACCCAGCGCGATACGCAGTACCGCAGCGATAGACCATGCCATCAGCAGCGGAGAAACGTTCGAGCCGTGCATCATTGAAGCGATGTATTTGTCCACGCCGCTATCAACCAGAACCTGTTTGAAGGCACCGCCACCACCGATGATCAACAGCATCATCGCGATGATTTTGATTGAGGACACCAGCGTGTCGTTAATCTGATCCATCGAACGTCCACGGTTCAGACCAAACGTGAACATCGCAATCAGCACCGCGATAAGCGTAGCCATGACCGGGTCGCCAAGGAATTCTGCAACTGTCAGGAAAGCATGACCTTTAGGCAGAATCATCTCCGCGACGGCGCGCATTGCCATCAGGATAACCGGAACCAAAGAGGTCCAGACGCTGACGCCAAAGCCTGGCATCTCTTCTTCGGTGAAGGTTTTTGCGCTGTACAAACCTTCCGGGATTGGCTTATCGATGCCTTTCAGGAAGCGCGCGTACACCGGACCGGCGAGAATAACGGTCGGGATGGCCAGAATCGTACCAAACAGCAGGGTTTTACCCATATCTGCGTGGAAAATGGTGGCGATAGCAGTCGGACCCGGGTGAGGCGGCAGGAAACCGTGCGTGACGGACAGCGCAGCAGCCATCGGGACACCAACGTACAGCAGCGGGATGTTTGCCGCCGCGGCAATCGTGAACACCAGCGGCAGCATCAGTACGAAGCCGACTTCGTAGAACAGGGCAAAACCGACGGTGAAACCGGTTAATACTACCGCCCACTGAATGTGTTTTTTGCCGAATTTAGCAATCAGCGTGGTGGCGATGCGCTGTGCGCCGCCGCAGTCCGCCAGCATTTTGCCCAACATGGCGCCAAAACCCATAATCAGGGCGAGGCTGCCAAGGGTTCCGCCGACGCCGGCCTTAATAGAACCGATGACTTTATCCAGCGGCATCCCTTGCATCAATCCGACAGCAAGCGCCACCAGGACGAGAGCGATGAAGCCGTTCATTTTGAAACGGATCATCAGGAGAAGTAACAAGATTACACCGATAGCAACGATGACTAATGGCATGATTTACCTGGCCTTTACTTTGTTATGGGTAACGTCAGTGTTTAGATGACAAATTCCGATTGTCCCGACCGGGAACCGAGTATTCACAGCACCAATGCTGATTACCGTCAAAACTAATTAGTTTAGCTGGTTGTTATGGGTGTGTTAGGTGCTGATATGAATGATACGGGTAACATGCAGCGCTTGAAAATCACCTGAGCAGGCAAAATTTAAATTATGAGAGGCGGGTCAAATTATAGCGGTGTTGTTGCAGGGGACATGCAGAGAAATGTAAGGATGCAGGCCGGATAAAGCGTTTATGCTGCCATCCGGCATCAATGCCCGATGGCGACGCGGATGCGCCTGATCGGGCCTTGCAGGTCTGGTCGTTAGTAGTAAGAGTGCTCACCGCGCTGGTGTTCGGTTAAATCGCGAACGCCTTTCAGTTCAGGGAATTCAGCCAGCAGCTGTTTCTCGATACCTTCTTTCAGCGTTACATCTACCATTGAACAGCCGTTACAGCCGCCGCCAAATTGCAGAATGGCGTAGCCTTCATCGGTGATCTCCATCAGAGAGACGCGGCCGCCATGGCCTGCCAGCTGTGGGTTGATCTGCGATTGCAGCATGTACTCTACGCGTTCCATCAGCGGCGCATCATCGGCAACTTTACGCATTTTGGCGTTTGGCGCTTTCAGCGTCAGCTGGGAGCCTAACTGGTCGGTAACGAAATCGATTTCTGCATCTTCCAGATACGGTGCGCTCAGTTCATCAACATATGCGGTCAGCAGGTCAAATTTAATGGCGGTGTCGGTTGCTTCCACGGCGTCGGGCGGGCAATAAGAAACGCCGCATTCAGCGTTAGGCGTGCCGGGATTAATCACAAATACGCGAATTTGTGTCCCTTCTTCCTGATTTGCCAGCAGTTTGGCAAAGTGCGCTTGTGCAGCATCGGAAATATGGATCATAGTAATGGCCTAATAGTTGACTATTTTACTTGGTTATAATACGCCCATCATCGAGGCTCTACAAGGTTCGACACAGGCACCATACCTGGACAGTCGCCGCGCCGTTGCGTAAAAGCAGCTGCGCGATTTCCGCGACGGTACTTCCGGTAGTGACGACATCATCCACAATAACCATATGGAGTCCCTGCACCGGCAATTCAAGGCGAAAGGCATTTTTCAGGTTACGTTTGCGTAATCTGGCGCTGAGATAGTGTTGTGTGGCGGTGGCCCGAACCCGTGTGATGGCCTGCCTGTCCCAGTCGCATCCAAGCCAGCGCGCCAAAGGGCGACACAGTAAATCACTCTGATTAAATCCTCTGCGCCAGTGTCGGCGTTGCCAGAGCGGGACGCTAACGATCATGTCCGGCAGAGGAAGAGCGCTGACGCGCCGGGCCTGTAATACCTCCAGCAACAGTAAACGTGAAAGAGCACTGGCCATTTCGCTGCGGCGTGAAAACTTAAACTGGTGGATAAGTCCGCTCAGCGGAGGAATATAGTCGCTGACGGCGATCAGACGCTGCCACGGCGGGGGTTTTTGCAGGCAACGACCGCAGGGAAGCGAAGGATGTGCGGCGGGTAGTCCACATTGAGGACACCGGCAGAGAGGCTGACGCGTTGCCCGCGTGCAAACCGAACAGATCCCCCAGTGCCCCAACGTCAACGGCATTCGGCATAGCCAGCACAATCCTGGTACTGTTAGCATAGATGCATCCTTTCAGGCTAAAAGAGAACAATAACTGATGAATGACATCTGGTGGCAGACCCAGGGTTCGGGAAATTGCCATCTTGTGCTGCTGCACGGATGGGGACTGAACGCGGAAGTATGGCATTGCATAAGTGAGGAACTGAGCTCGCATTTCACGCTGCATCTTGTCGACTTGCCGGGATTTGGTCGCAGCCAGGGGTTCGGCGCAATGTCGCTGGAAGAGATGGCCGGGCGGGTATTAAAACAGGCGCCGGAGAAAGCCATCTGGCTCGGCTGGAGTCTCGGGGGGCTGGTCGCCAGTCAGGTGGCGTTAACGCATCCTGAGCGTGTTCAGGCGCTGGTTACCGTGGCATCCTCACCTTGTTTTAGCGCGCGCGACGAATGGCCGGGCATTAAACCGGAAGTACTGGCCGGTTTCCAGCAACAGTTGAGCGAAGATTTCCAGCGTACGGTGGAACGTTTTCTGGCCTTGCAAACGATGGGTACGGAAACCGCGCGTCAGGATGCGCGAGCGCTGAAGAAAACGGTGCTGGCATTACCCATGCCGGACGTCGATGTGCTCAACGGCGGGCTGGAGATTCTGAAAACGGTCGATCTGCGTGAGCCGTTATGTTCTGTGGATATACCTTTTCTGCGGATGTACGGTTATCTTGATGGTTTGGTTCCACGTAAAGTCGTCCCGATGCTGGATACCCTGTGGCCGCAAAGCGAGTCGTTGGTGTTTGCCAAAGCGGCGCATGCGCCGTTTATCTCACATCCGATGGAGTTCTGCTCAGCGCTGGTGGCGTTAAAACAGCGGCTATAAATCCGCTGTTTTGCCCGGTGGAATCATACTGCCGGGCTGGTGATTAATGGCTGCACGTAGCCAGATCCTCAGCGGTCAGGCCGGTGATTCTGCAGATGGTCAGCGGGTCTGTGCCATCTGCCAACATGGTTGTTGCAATGCGCAGAGCTTCCTCTTGTTTGCCTTGTTGCAAACCCTGTCGTAACCCTTTCCTGTGACCTTCCTGAAGACCATTAAGGTGCCCTTCCTGACGTAATCTTTCGGCAATAGTCATCAACTTTTCCTTGTGTTGAGGTAAACGTTCGGCGACCTGGTGAATAAATTCGCTAAAACGTGCGGTGTCCCCGGCCTGCATCAGGTAATTAAACAGGGCTTTCAACTGGTTGTCATTAGCATGTCCTTTAACAAGCAGGATGACGAGTTTTTCAACTAACCCTATCAAATCGCGTTTACGAATATGTTTTTGGATGAGCTCCAATAGCGCCATCCGGCAGGAGCGGCAAACTAGCGCAAAGCCCACCACTCGCGCAGGCAGGCTTTACCTTCGGGGCAACTCTTGCAGCTTCCGGACAGACACCCATCGGCATCTTCCTGAATCCGCACCGCTTTGCCCATCTTTTCTAACTGATTCAGCATGGCGTCAATCATTGGCTGCGGGGTATGCAGCGTGTGGCTAATTTGCTTTGCCTCCAAACGCCCCCGCAGCGCCAGTAAATCACGAACCTGAATAAGCGATGCCATCGTTGACGACCTTAGTGGCAATCGCCAGTGGTACTGGAACAGCAGGAGCTAGCCGTTCTGTTGGTTGACAGCAGTGAGAGATCCACCCGGCTGCGGGCACGGCGCAGCAGACCCAGCAACACGATGTTAAACAGGATGACGGCTAAGATGCACACCAGACTGTAAGTCGGATGCGCTTTGTAACTGACGGTCTGATAAAACAGCGTCGACAGTGAATAGGCGATGTTCAGGCCCCACAGGATCGAGAAGCCCATCCAGCCACGGCTGGATTCACGTGCGATAGCACCCATCACTGAAATGCACGGGACATACAGCAGCACGAAAATCAGGTAACTGTACGCGGCGGCGGCGCTGCCAAATTTCTCGCCCATCACGCCCATTGCGCCTGTAGCCATCTCGCCGTCGCCTTTGCTGGCTTCAATAGGGTTGGCCAGAACGCTCAGGCTGAAGGTGTCTTTCAGGCTTTGCCAGGTTTCATCCACCGCACTGAACAGCTCGTCACCGAGGTGGAAATCTGCCGGATTGAATTCTTCTTCCTGAATGTTTTCTGCGGTGTAAAGCGTGTTCAGCGTTCCGACAACCACCTCTTTTGCCATCGCACCGGTGAACAGACCGACGGTTGCCTGCCAGTTATCTTCGTGGACGCCAATCGGCTTGAAGACTGGGGTGATGACGCGGCTGACGGAAGCCAGAGCAGAGTCGTTGATGTTATCGACGATTTTCCCGCTTAGCGAGAAGCTGTTAAAGGCGCTGAGGAAAATACTGACGATGATAATCACTTTACCGGCACGCAGCACGAAGCCTTTCAGACGTTGCCAGGTCTGAATAATCAGGCTCTTGATGTGCGGCACATGGTACACCGGCAGCTCCATGACGAACGGTGTTGCTTCGCCACGCATGATGGTGTGTTTGAGCATCAGGCCGGTCAGCACCGCCATGATGATACCCAGTACGTACAACGAGAAGACCGCCAGCGCGCCGTTCTGACCAAAGAAAGCCGCGGCAAAGACGGCGAAAATCGCCAGACGTGCGCCGCAGGACATAAACGGCGCCATCATGATGGTCATCAGACGTTCACGTGGCGCATCCAGCGTACGGGCGCCCATCACCGACGGTACGTTGCAGCCAAAGCCGACGATCAGCGGGACAAACGATTTTCCCGGCAGTCCCAGTGCCTGCATCAGACGGTCCATCACAAACGCAGCGCGCGCCATGTAACCGGAGTCTTCAAGGAAAGAGAGGAACAAGTACATCATGCCGATTTGCGGCACCAACGGCAGCACGGTGTTAATCCCGCCGCCAAGACCTTGCGCCAGGAAGATAGTGAGCCAGTCCGGGAAGTGCAGCGTATAGCCAATCCATTGAATACCATGAATAAACAGCGCCACGGAACCCACATCGAATAACGGCTGCAGTGCGCCGCCAATGTTAATGGCGAGCAGGAACATCAGGTACATCACGAACAGGAAAATCGGCAACCCGAGGAAGCGGTTAAGGACGATTTTATCCACCGCGGTGGTGAAACGGCTCGGCTCTGCCGTCAGGGTATTACTGACGGTATCGCAGATTGCGGCGATGCATTGGTAACGCGCATCGGCGATATGCAGCGCCGGATCGTCCATTGTTTCACTCAGACGCGCAATGGCGGCATCGAGGTTTTGCGCGGCCTCACCGGCGTAGGCACGGCTGTAGATATCGCCTTCCAACATCTGCAGGCCCAGCCAGCGGCGTTGTTTAAGCGGCATATCTTTGGCCATCGCATCGGCGAGGGAATCCGCTTCCTGCAACAACGGCTGGGCATAATGCACCAGTTCGACGGTGTCGTTTTCCTTGTAGCGATCGATCGCCAGCTTCAACGCTTCAATGCCGCGGGCGCGGGTGGAGACCAGCGGAACCACTGGGCAGCCAAGACGGGCGGAGAGGGCGTCGATATCGATACGGATTTGCTGTTTCTCAGCAATATCCAGCATGTTCAGAGCGACGATACAGGGAATGCCCAGCTCAAGCAGTTGCAACGTCAGGTAGAGGTTGCGCTCAAGGTTTGAGGCATCGACCACGTTGATCAACAGATCCGCGTCGCCGCTTAAAATGTAGTGGCAGGCGATTTGCTCATCAAGAGAGGTCTGCGACGAGATTGTCGTCAGTGAATAGGTGCCGGGTAAGTCGACCAGCGTGACCTGATGGTCCGTCGTGGCGAAATGACCTTCTTTACGCTCAACGGTAACGCCAGCCCAGTTGCCTACACGCTGACGCGCGCCGGTGAGCTGGTTGAATAAGGTTGTCTTGCCGGAATTAGGATTACCAATTAAACCAATGGTTAGTTTTTTCATTTTTATAGACTCACTGTATTAACAGGACACCGCTTCCACTTCTAATAACGCCAAATCCTTTTTACGCAATACCAGACTTACGCGACGCGTTTCAATATGGATAGGATCGCCGAGCGGGGCGACGCGTACCACGTTGAAGGATGAGCCGGGTAGCATGCCAAGTGACAACAGTTTCTGACGATAAGCCGGGCTGATTTCACGGGCAAAACCGGTAATTTTCCACGCACTGTCAGGAGTGAATTGCATAGGGACCTACTTATATCTCGCTAACTGGGTGATTACCTCATGGGGCGACAGGGCGGCATGAGACCAGATGATTAGCCAACGTAAGGAAAGAGTAAATAATCAACAAACCAATGATAATGAGAATGGTTTCTATCATCAATAGAATAAGTGTGACGGAATGTACAATTAGATAATAATTTGAGCCAATTTTGATATTCCTCAATATTTATTCTGGTTGGGGACGAATGATTCGCGCTAGCAATTATTGAAATCCTTAATGTTTAATTAAGGTTTCATCTGTTAATGAAGTGATAAATATAATGAGGAAGAGAGAAGATAATATAGTAAATATGCCGGATACGGTATTTACACCGCTATCCGGCACATGGTTTAAACTTAGCGCTTTTTACCCATTGCCGCTGCCAGCGCATCCATCATGGCGCTGTTGCCCGCAGGCTGAGCGTCACGGCCACGAGGTTTCGCGGCTTTTGGGGCCGGGCGATTGCCCTGAGTACGATCGTTATTTCCACCACTGCGACGCGCGTTGGTTTCACCTGGCTGCTCATCCAGACGCATAGTCAGCGCGATACGCTTACGCTGCAGGTCTACTTCCAGCACTTTCACCTTCACAATATCGCCCGCTTTCACCACGGTGTGGGGATCTTCGACGAACTTATTCGACAGTGAAGAGATATGCACCAGACCGTCCTGGTGTACGCCGATATCGACAAACGCGCCGAAGTTGGTGACGTTGGTGACGGCCCCTTCCAGAATCATCCCCGGTTGCAGATCGTTCATGGTTTCTACGCCATCAGCAAACTGTGCGGTTTTGAATTCAGGACGCGGGTCGCGACCCGGTTTTTCCAGCTCTTTGATGATGTCGGTGACGGTCGGTACCCCGAAGCGCTCGTCAGTAAAATCGGCGGCTTTCAGATTGCGCAGTTCGCTGCTGTTGCCCATCAGATCGCGCAGCGATTGCTCGGTGGCGGCCAGAATGCGTTCCACAATCGGATAGGCTTCCGGGTGAACGGTGGAGGCATCCAGCGGATTATCGCCGTGATTGATACGCAAGAAGCCCGCGCACTGTTCAAAGGCTTTAGGGCCCAGACGGCTGACTTTGAGCAGTTGCTGACGGTTCTGGAACTGGCCGTTCTCGTCACGCCAGGCCACGATGTTCTGCGCCATCATGCGCGTCAGGCCTGCCACGCGGGTCAGCAGCGGTACGGAGGCGGTGTTCAGATCCACGCCGACGGCGTTTACGCAGTCTTCCACTACCGCATCCAGCTTACGCGCCAGCTGCGTCTGGCTTACGTCGTGCTGATACTGGCCCACGCCGATAGATTTCGGATCGATTTTCACCAGCTCAGCCAGCGGATCCTGCAGACGACGGGCGATAGACACCGCCCCACGCAGCGAAACATCAAGGTCCGGGAACTCCAGCGCCGCCAGCTCAGAAGCGGAGTACACTGACGCGCCGGCTTCGCTGACGATTACTTTCTGCGCGGTGACTTGCGGGAACTGTTTCTGTACGTCGAGGAAGAAACGCTCGGTTTCGCGCGACGCCGTACCATTACCAATCGCCACCAGCTCAACGTTGTATTTTTCACACAACGCCGCAACGGCGACGGCGGCTTTGGCGGCCTGACCGGTATGCGGGTAAATGGTATCGGTAGCGACCAGTTTGCCGGTACCGTCAACCACAGCCACTTTTACCCCGGTACGCAGACCCGGATCGAGGCCCATTGTGGCGCGCAGTCCGGCTGGGGCGGCCATCAGCAGGTCATGCAGGTTGCGGGCAAAGACGTTAATCGCTTCATCTTCCGCACGTTCGCGCACGGTACCCATCAGCTCGGTTTCAAGGTGCATCAGCACTTTGATGCGCCATGTCCAGCTCACTACGCCTTTACGCCAGCTGTCGGCAGGTGCGTTATTCAGGCGCAGTCCCAGATGTTCCTGGATAATCTGCTCGCCGTGGCTCTCTTTTGGCGGCTCATCGAATTGCGGATCGGCATTCAATGAAAGCTGTAACATGCCTTCGTTACGACCACGAAACATGGCCAGCGCGCGGTGGGATGGCACGGTAGAAATCGGTTCGTGGTGGTCGAAGTAGTCACGGAACTTCGCCCCTTCCTCTTCTTTACCGCTGACCACGGTAGAAACCAAATGCGCGTTTTTCCACAGGTAATCACGAACTTTTGCCAGCAGCGCGGCGTCTTCTGCGAAACGCTCCATCAGAATGTAGCGCGCGCCGTCGAGAGCGGCTTTGGTGTCCGCCACGCCGTTTTCGGCGTTGAGGTATTTGGTGGCTTCCGTTTCCGGGTCGTGGGAGGGTTCGTTCCACAGCAAGTCTGCCAGCGGCTCCAGCCCGGCTTCAATGGCGATTTGCCCACGGGTGCGGCGCTTGGGTTTGTACGGCAGATAGAGATCTTCGAGTTCGGTCTTACTTAACGTACCGTTGATCGCATTCGCCAGATCGTCGGTCAGTTTGCCTTGCTCGCCGATAGATTTCAGGATCGCCTGACGGCGGTCTTCCAGTTCACGCAGATATCCCAGACGGGTCTCCAGATTACGCAATTGCGTATCGTCCAGACCGCCGGTGATTTCCTTACGATAACGTGCGATAAACGGCACGGTGTTCCCTTCATCAAGCAGGCGAACGGCAGCTTCTACCTGTTCAGCACGAGCCTGAATTTCACCTGCGATAATGCGGCAGAAAGAATCATTCATCATGGATAGCTTCGTCTATAGGATAAAAAATCAGGGGATAGTTATACGGATTGACTGGCAAAAATGCCAGTCATCTACGGGGGCTTCGGATTGTTCCGGTCTCACTTCACGTATTCAATTTCGTTTACGTACCAACTGGCTTCGCCGCCTGGGGTGTTTACTACCGCGAGATCGCCGACCTCTTTTTTCAGCAGTGCCCGCGCCATTGGCGAATCGATAGAGATGTAATCTTTACGGCCGAAGATCTCATCGTAACCGACAATGCGGAATTTGCGGATGTCGCCATCGTCATTTTCAATCTCGACCCATGCGCCAAAGAAGACTTTCCCTTCCTGTTGCGGGGAGTAATCGACGATTTTCAGATTTTCCATGCACTTGGTCAAATAACGAACGCGGCGGTCGATTTCGCGCAGGCGCTTTTTATTATACTGGTAGTCGGCATTTTCGCTGCGGTCGCCCAGACTTGCGGCCCAGGTGACCTTTTTGGTGACTTCCGGGCGCTCTTCACGCCAGAGATAATTCAGTTCTTGTTTGAGTTTTTCATACCCTTCACGGGTTATCAGGGGCGTTTTCATCTTATTGTTTTACCTTCAACTCTGTGATGATGCGCACAATTAGTATTACGTGAGCATATCAACAGAATAAATAATGTATTGCGAGAAACATTGTATACTTAAGCTGCTGTTTAATATGCTTTGTAACAATTTAGCCTGGAATTCATACCAGAATTCGCTGGTGACTCACGTGAGCTTTCTTAAGAATATACACTTAATTGTTGCGAACCTTTGGGAGTAATAACAATGCAAGAGAACTATAAGATTCTGGTGGTCGATGACGACATGCGCTTACGTGCGCTTCTGGAACGTTATCTGACCGAGCAGGGCTTCCAGGTTCGAAGCGTCGCAAACGCTGAGCAGATGGATCGTCTGCTGACCCGTGAGTCCTTTCACCTGATGGTGCTGGATTTAATGCTGCCGGGTGAAGATGGCCTGTCTATTTGCCGTCGCCTGCGCAGCCAAAGCAACCCGATGCCGATCATTATGGTGACCGCGAAGGGTGAAGAAGTTGATCGTATCGTAGGGCTGGAAATCGGCGCTGACGATTACATTCCGAAACCGTTTAACCCGCGTGAACTGCTGGCGCGTATTCGTGCCGTACTGCGTCGTCAGGCGAACGAACTGCCGGGCGCACCTTCTCAGGAAGAAGCGGTTATTGCCTTTGGTAAGTTCAAACTGAACCTCGGTACGCGTGAAATGTTCCGCGAAGATGAACCGATGCCGCTCACCAGCGGGGAATTTGCGGTACTGAAAGCGCTGGTAAGCCACCCGCGTGAGCCGCTGTCTCGCGACAAGCTGATGAACCTGGCTCGTGGTCGTGAATACTCGGCGATGGAACGTTCCATCGACGTACAGATTTCTCGTCTGCGCCGTATGGTGGAAGAAGATCCGGCGCATCCGCGTTATATCCAGACCGTATGGGGTCTGGGCTACGTTTTTGTTCCGGACGGTTCTAAAGCATGAGGCGAATGCGCTTCTCACCACGAAGTTCGTTTGCCCGCACATTATTGCTCATCGTCACCTTGCTGTTTGCCAGCCTGGTGACGACTTACCTGGTCGTGCTGAACTTCGCGATTTTGCCGAGCCTCCAGCAGTTTAATAAGGTCCTGGCTTACGAAGTTCGTATGCTGATGACCGATAAACTGCAACTGGAGGACGGTACGCAACTGGTGGTGCCGCCCGCGTTCCGCCGGGAAATTTATCGTGAGTTGGGTATTTCCCTCTATTCCAACGAGGCCGCTGAAGAGGCCGGACTGCGTTGGGCGCAACACTATGAATTCTTAAGCCACCAGATGGCGCAGCAGCTGGGTGGCCCGACCGAAGTCCGCGTTGAGGTCAACAAAAGCTCGCCGGTCGTGTGGCTGAAAACCTGGCTGTCGCCCAATATCTGGGTACGTGTGCCGCTGACTGAAATCCATCAGGGTGATTTTTCGCCGCTGTTCCGCTATACGTTGGCGATCATGCTGCTGGCCATCGGCGGCGCATGGTTGTTTATTCGTATTCAGAACCGACCGCTGGTGGATCTTGAACATGCGGCGTTGCAGGTGGGTAAGGGTATTATTCCGCCGCCGTTGCGTGAGTATGGCGCTTCCGAGGTGCGTTCCGTTACCCGTGCCTTTAACCATATGGCGGCAGGCGTGAAGCAACTGGCCGATGACCGTACGCTGCTGATGGCGGGGGTGAGTCACGATCTACGTACTCCACTGACGCGTATCCGTCTGGCGACGGAAATGATGGGCGAGGAAGACGGTTATCTCGCAGAGTCCATCAATAAGGACATCGAAGAGTGTAACGCTATTATCGAGCAGTTTATCGACTACCTGCGTACCGGTCAGGAGATGCCGATGGAGATGGCGGATCTGAACTCGGTGTTAGGCGAAGTGGTCGCGGCGGAAAGCGGCTATGAGCGGGAAATTGAGACTGCGCTGCTGCCGGGCAACATTCAGGTGAAGATGCATCCGCTGTCGATCAAGCGTGCGGTTGCCAATATGGTGGTGAATGCCGCCCGCTATGGTAACGGTTGGATTAAGGTCAGTAGCGGTATGGAGCAGCATCGCGCCTGGTTCCAGGTGGAAGATGATGGTCCGGGTATCAAGCCGGAACAGCGTAAACATCTGTTCCAGCCGTTTGTCCGCGGCGACAGCGCGCGTAGTACCAGCGGTACGGGCCTGGGGCTGGCGATTGTGCAGCGTATTATCGATAACCATAACGGTATGCTGGAAATTGGCACCAGCGAGCGGGGTGGGTTGTCGATTCGCGCCTGGCTTCCGGTTCCCTTCACTCGTGCGCAGGGCACCACAAAAGACGCATAAGAAAGGGAGGCGAAATGCCTCCCTTTTTGTTGTTGCAGGCCGGATAAGGCGAAACCGCTATCCGGCAACGTCAATTACAGCTTCGGCCCGGCGCTAACCAGTGCTTCACCTGCTGGGGTATCTGTGTACTTCTCGAAATTCTCGATAAACAGTTTCGCCAGTGCGTTGGCTTTTTCCTGCCACTGCTCCGGTGACGCGTAGGTGTTACGCGGATCGAGAATGCGAGTATCCACGCCCGGCAGTTCGGTTGGAATAGCCAGGTCGAACATCGGCAGTCGGAATGTTTCTGCGTCGTCCAGTGAACCGTTCAGAATGGCGTCGATAATCGCGCGGGTATCTTTGATGGAGATACGCTTACCGGTACCGTTCCAGCCGGTGTTAACCAGATACGCCTGCGCACCTGCCGCCTGCATACGTTTCACCAGCACCTCAGCGTACTGCGTTGGGTGCAGCGTCAGGAATGCTGCGCCAAAGCAGGCAGAGAAGGTTGGGGTAGGTTCAGTGACGCCACGTTCGGTACCGGCCAGTTTGGCAGTGAAGCCAGACAGGAAGTGGTACTGCGTTTGATCTGCCGTCAGGCGAGACACTGGTGGCAGCACGCCAAACGCGTCAGCGGTCAGGAAGATCACTTTGGTGGCATGACCCGCTTTTGACACCGGCTTAACGATATTCTCGATGTGATAAATCGGGTAGGAAACTCGGGTGTTTTCGGTTTTGGAACCGTCGTCGAAGTCGATAGAACCATCTTCGCGCACGGTGACGTTTTCCAGCAGCGCGTCACGACGGATCGCGTTGTAGATTTCCGGCTCGGCATCTTTAGACAGCTTGATGGTCTTAGCGTAGCAACCGCCTTCGAAGTTAAACACGCCATCATCATCCCAACCGTGTTCATCATCACCGATCAGGCGGCGTTTAGGGTCGGTGGACAGCGTGGTTTTACCGGTGCCGGACAAGCCAAAGAAGACCGCCACATCACCTTTTTCCCCGACGTTTGCCGAGCAGTGCATGGAGGCGATGCCCTTCAGCGGCAGCAGGTAGTTCATGACGGAGAACATACCTTTTTTCATCTCGCCGCCGTACCAGGTACCACCAATCAACTGAATACGTTCAGTCAGGTTGAATGCCACGAAGTTTTCTGAGTTCAGACCCTGCTCTTTCCATTGCGGGTTGGTGCATTTAGCGCCGTTCATCACGATAAAATCAGGTTTAAAATCAACCAGTTCTTCGTCGCTTGGGCGGATGAACATGTTTTTGACAAAATGCGCCTGCCAGGCAACTTCGGTAATGAAGCGCACGGAAAGACGGGTATCGGCGTTTGCGCCACAGAAAGCATCAATAATAAACAGGCGCTTGCCGGAAAGTTGCTGGGTGACTAACCCTTTCAGATGTTGCCAGGTTTCCGGGGAAAGCGGTTTGTTGTCGTTCTTACCCTTACCTTTGTCGGACCACCACAGCGTATCACGCGTCGTGTCGTCACGGACAATGTACTTATCCTTTGGCGAACGTCCGGTAAAGATACCGGTATCAACTGCAACGGCGCCCAGATTCGTCAATACGCCACGCTCATAACCTTGAAGGGAAGGATCAAGTTCTTCCTGGAAAAGCGTGTCGTAGTCTGGATTGTAAACGATATCCTGAACGTCATTGATACCATAAGCCTTGAGATCTTGCGGGGTTAAACTGTTGTTCACACGCATTTCACTGCTCCTTAGCCAATATGTATTACCTGGAATAGTAAGGTTTTTTTGGGATTGCTAACCGCGACAAGGCTCATAGATTTACGCATCGGGCAAAATCACAGGTGACCGAATGCGCTGCGACTCCTGTCACAAAGAGGCAGATATTATGGCAGGAAACCCTTTTTTGTTGTGGAAAATGTTCTTAAAACGTTAATGGAGAGTGTTTTTGGCGGAAATCTTGTGAGTGTAATCGCATTCATGTAAGAAAAATACGTAACTCATACATAAACAATATCGATTCACTTCCCGTCGTCATGGTCCGAAAAAGGTCAGTCAATATTCAAAATTGTGAAGTTGATGCGATATGAGGCTTTCTGTTGATGCTGAATGACGACATGGTTAGTGTTGAACGTTCACAAACTACTCGCTGGGGCATGGAATCTATTGGCCTGCGGCAGGCGGTAGCGAATCAGTCACTGGATTCAGCGCCCAGAGTGTGGCGTGTTATCGTGATTCTTGGCGAACGGCTAAAGAGGCATTATTGCGCTGAGTAAGCGGGAGTTAGCCCGGCAGAGCACACTACCGGGCTGATAAACTTAATGGACCTGTGGGTCTGCCGGGGAAGCGTTGCTGCGGATCTCGGCAATATCCATTGCGTTAAACAGATAGTGGCTACCGCAGTAATCGCAGTGCATATCGATCTCGCCTTCTTCCGCCAGAATGCTGTCCACTTCTTCGTCCGGCAGCGTTTTCAGTGCGCCTGCGCAGCGTTCGCGTGAACAGGTGCATTTGAACTCAACGTCCTGCGGATCGTAGAGGGTAACTTCTTCTTCGTGGTACAAACGCCACAGTACTTCGTTGGCTGGCAGCGTCAACAGCTCTTCAGTTTTGATGGTTTCGGTCAGGGCGGTCAGGTGATCAAAATCATCTGCCTGCGCGTTTTGCGCCGGCATCACCTGCAGCAGCATCCCACCAGCGGCGGGTTTGCCATCGACGTCGCCAGTTCGGATAAACAGCCGTGTCGGTAGCTGTTCAGAACGCATGAAGTAATCTTCCAGACAGGCGGCCAGCGTGTCGCCTTCCAGACCGACCACACCCTGATAACGCTCGCCTTCTTCCGGCGTAATGGTGATCACCAGGTAGCCGTTGCCTACCAGCGTTTTCAGATCCGCGCCTTCAGGAATATCACCTTGCATGCGGGCTACGCCGCGCATCTGCTGATTGTTGTTGCCGTTGATGACGGCCAGGCTCAGCGGACCATCGCCCTGCAACTGTACGGTGATATCACCAGCAAACTTCAGCGTAGCGGTAAGCAGGCTGGTGGCGACCAGCAGTTCAGCCAGCACGTTTTTAACCGGCTGCGGGTAAGTATGGTTTTCGAGGATCTGTTGCAGGGTTTCCGAAACGGTCACCAGCTCGCCGCGCACGGCAAAGTTTTCAAACAGATAACGATGTAATTGGTCATGTTGCGGCATAATCATCTCTCTTGCAGGTGACAGTCACTCGCTGTCGCCGTGTTTAAATCGTAACAGGTCGCGGCGTTCTTTCTTGTCCGGTCGTCTGTCCGGGTGCGGCATGGTTAACGCGTTAAGTTTACGCGCCAGCGCCATTTTTTCGCGTTTTTCCACGCTTTCCGCGGTTTCTTCATACAGCGTAACGGCTTCCGTGGCCGGGCGACGCTGCTCGGTAATGGCCTTGATAATGACCGTCCGCTCGTCATTTCCCTGGCGCAGGGTGAGGGTGGCGTTCAGCTCGACAATCTTGCTCGGCTTACTACGTTGGCCGTTGTAATGCACCTTACCGCCTTCAACCATTTCACGGGCCAGCGCACGCGTTTTATAAAAGCGCGCAGCCCATAGCCATTTATCCAACCTGACTTCAGCAGAGGGCTTTTCTTTCATGGCGTCTCCTTCACATCAGTGAGGGGATCAGTCGGCGGTAGTCATTCAATGACGGATGGCGTGCGTACTGTTTTTCCGCAATACCTGAGTCGGGATTGGTTACGCCGAGGCAGTAACGAATGCCGAACAGAGCAGCGGCGTCGAGAATGGGTTCGCTATCGTCAATAAACAGCGTCTTCTCTGCACTCATTCCCGTTTCTTCAGCCACAGCGTGCCATAACCGCTGATCCTCTTTGGGATAACCAAATGTGTGGGTGGAAAGTAATAAATCAAGGTGCGAGGCCAGACCGGTATGCTCCAGCTTCACCGCGAGGTTATGCGGATGCGCGTTGGTGAGCAAAATACGGCGCTTGCCGCTGGCTTTTAAGGCGTCAAGAAACGGTACGGTATCTTCACGCAAAACAGCGCGTGGTCCTTGTTCCGTTGTCATGGCGCAAATATCCAGATCCAGGCGCTCACTCCAGTAATCCAGGCAGTACCAGTTTAGCGTATGCTGCACGGCATGATACTGCTGGCGAATATAGTCCTGGGCTTCCTGGGGAGAGATACCCTGCTTTGCGCCATAGGTTTCCGGCACCAGTTTTTGCCAGAAATAGTTATCGAATGCCAGATCGAGCAGCGTGCCGTCCATATCTAACAACACGGTGTCGACATCCTGCCAGGCAATATTGATATGCATGGAACCCCCCCAGAAGAAAACATGATGCGCGACAGGGTAGCATATCCTGGCGCGCGAGCGTGTTATCGAATCAGGCTTTCCGGGTCGTCAATCAGCGTTGGGTTGAGGCAACTTTCGTAATAGCTTTGAATTTCTGCGATGCGCGAGCGATGGCGCTGGTAGCGTCTGAATGCCTGAACGCTGTTATAGATAGCGCATCCGAGCATGGAGAGCATCAGCAGCGTCGTGCCAAGGTAGCGCCATAATCCTGAACGATCCGGGATTCGGTGCAGGCCAATGTGCTGGGTACCGTTGGCGTCGGTAGAGATATTGGTGACGATCCCCTCCGCGCGAAACGGTGTTTGCATTAGCATCTGGGCCAGACGCTGAAAGGCGTTCCACTGTTCGTGCGGCGGGTAGTCATACAGGGAGGTTGACGGCCACGGCTGATCGACCAGATCGCTGCCCTCGTCGCTGATAATCAGAAAACCGCCGGGGGCAGGGCTATTTAGCGCCTGGGCCGCTCGCGCCGTCTCGCGTGAAATAAACGGCGCCGTAGAGGTATTGACCAGATTATCCAGCGACTCGGCGCTTACCGGACGCAGCAGCACATTTACTCCATCCAGTTTTCCTGCGTTAGCGCGTTTCACCAGGGCGGCCCAGTCTTTACTGTTACCGAGGTTAACCAGCGCATTTTTTAAGCGCACGCATTCATCTTTGGCTGCGCACAGATCGGCTGTTTTCAGGACAATTTCACCAAAATCGTCCAGTAACACCATGCCGGACTTTTGGATTGCCGAACGTAACGACGCGCTGACGCGGGAATCATCATCTGGTTTGGGGTGCAACTGGCGGCTTACGGCCTGCGTGAGCGCGGTGGCTTTGTTCACCAGATCGGATTCCGGAAGCGGTAGCGCGCGCGCGTCATTCCAGATAATTTGCGTGCAATCAAAAGGCATGAACGGCGTGGCGGGCTGTGTATTCCAGCTCCCCTGGGTATGAATGTTACACATACCTGTGCCGCTCAGGTGTAGTGTGTCCCCCACGCGGACGCCCGCGTTCTCAAGCTGTTTCACGCTGGTGGCTTCGATAGTCTGTGCGCCTTTCATCCAGGAAAGGGTGAATTTTATCGGCATATCCAACGGGATCCAGAACAGCAGCATCAGCAGCACTAACAGCGAACCGCCAGCGATAACGGCATTGCGTAGCCAGTGTTGCAACGGGAAATTTTTAACCTCGTCGTGCAGGGATAAAAAACGCCCCTGGCGTACAACGTGGCGATCGAGATAAATATCGATATCCGTTTGCTGACCAAGATCCTGCGCAATGTAAGGCTGCCAGTGAGGGGGATAGATCAGATCAATAATACCCAGAGAAATATTGTTAATTTGCTCCTGGTCGTTCTCGCCAAACAAACCCCAGCGACGCGGCGTCCCGCGCAGACAATGAATTTCTCGCAGGGCGGTTTTAGATGGCGGAGCGAACAGCCCCCACAGACCTGCACCGAGCAACAGCACCGCGCCACCGACTGCCCACGGAACAAACGTATCCGGGATGATTAAACATAAAAAGAACAGCAGGAATGATGCGGCGATCAGTAACGCTTCGCGTAATCCAGAAGGGCGGCTGAGCGCATATTCTTCATGGGTTTCCTGACGAATATTCAGCAGTTCGATTTGTTCGCTTTCTTCACCGCGAATGGACGCCTGGGTAGAGGCGGTATGCTGTAACGCATAGCCACGCGCTTCCTGCATATATTCCTGCAGGGTGTGGCCGTTTAGCGAAATAACCAGCGGTAACGTATTGGTGTGAATCAACTCAACGCTGTTTTCGTCATTGATGTATTGTTCCCAAAAAGGCGGCAAATGCACCTCAACGGAATCAAGATAATAGCGCCATTTGTTAGGATCGTCGGTGGTAATACCGTAACGTGTAATCGCGTGCGTAAGCACAATAACGCTGTTACTTTGGGCATTCAGTGTTAACGATACTGGCGCAGAACTGGCGCCAGTTGGACCAGGTACTTGCTGAATTTGACTCAGGTTTTCGAGATAGTTTTCGACAGCGCTGCGTTCTTCAGGCGTAAGCTTACGCTTAGAGGCGTCTGAAAAGACGTTGCTCAAAGGTAAATTTTTCTGTCTGGATTTCGTTCTGAGTCGCCACCCTGCAAGCAATGAGCAGGCCAGCAAAGCAGCTAAAAAAATCAGAATGGTGCTCATGCTTTCCCCATCTTACTTAGTCTGTCAGGCGTGGTCAGTTGCACCCTGTTCAATATTCGTGATTCTTTAGTTGGCTATCGGCAAGTGTGGAGTTGAACTTGAGCATCTTAAAGCGCAGCCCAGTAAATGCGAATCATAGCAAAATCACTAAAAATGGAATATCAGCAAATTCCTGGAGTTATTTCAACCTATTGACTTTTAATTTGAAATAGGGATTAACTTTTAGTACGTTACATAAATGTAAATAAACGGCAATTCACGTTGCCGAAACCGTGCGGTATATCGCACAATGACCCCAGATTTCACAGCAAAGACCCTCACAATGAGCAAATCATTACAAAAACCCACGATTTTGAAAGTGGAAACCGTCGCCCAATCCCGGCTGTTTAAGGTCGAAAGCGTGGACCTTGAGTTCAGCAACGGCGTACGCCGCGTTTATGAACGTATGCGGCCCTCCACGCGTGAAGCGGTAATGATTGTGCCGATTGTGGATGACCACCTGATCCTTATCCGCGAATACGCGGTCGGGACCGAGTCCTACGAACTGGGTTTTTCCAAAGGATTAATCGATCCCGGTGAAAGCGTATTTGAGGCGGCGAATCGGGAACTGAAAGAAGAGGTGGGATTTGGCGCGAAAGATCTGACGTTTTTGAAGAAACTCAGCATGGCGCCGTCTTATTTCTCCAGCAAAATGAACATTGTGGTGGCAGAGGATCTTTATCCCGAATCGCTGGAAGGGGATGAACCTGAGCCATTACCGCAGGTACGCTGGCCGCTCGCGCATATGATGGATTTGCTGGAAGACCCTGATTTCCACGAAGCGCGTAATGTGAGCGCGTTGTTCCTCGTACGTGAATGGCTGAAAGGGCAGGGACGGCTTTAATATCTATCCCACTAATACACAAACACTAAAAAAGGCGCCGAAGCGCCTTTTTTGATCAGAACAGTTCGTGTGTCTCACCATTATCGATAATGGTTGTCCCCACCTCGTGTACCGCCTGTTGCGTTGGCTGAGTACCTTCAATGAAATACTCTTCGCGGCTGTTACCGCCGCTCGCCAGTTGACCGGTACTGCGATCGATATTGACCGTCACGATACCCGGCGGCGGCGTCAGCGGCTGCTCGGGCACACCATCCAGCACGGATTTCATGTAAGCATCCCACGCAGGCTGCGCGCTCTTCGCGCCGCCTTCATAGCCGGAGATTTGATCTTTGATCGCCCCGGAAGCTGTCGTGTGACCCAGATTGCGGCGATGATCGTCAAAGCCGATCCATACTGATGTCACTACGCCTGGTCCGTAACCGGAGAACCACGCATCTTTAGAACTGTTGGTAGTCCCGGTTTTTCCGCCGATATCGTGACGTTTCAGGTCGCGGCCCGCACGCCAGCCGGTTCCCATCCAGCCTGGTTCCCCAAAGATATTGGTGTTCAGCGCGCTTTTAATCAGGAACGCCAGCGGCGTGTTGATCACGTGCGGAGCGTACTCCTGCGTTCCACTCTGCGCGACCAACGCCTGGTTGGCCTGCTCAAGCTGTGGCATAGGCACGGCGGCATTCTGCTGCTCCTGCGAGACGGCGACATCTTCTACATTACTGTTTTCCAGCACGTTAGATTTCTGAGTATCGCCATAAATCACCGGGATATCACAATCCGGGCAGGCAATTTTTGGCTTCGCTTCGAAGATAACGCCGCCCATATCGCTTTCGATCTTACTGATGAAATACGGATCGACCAGGAAGCCGCCGTTCGCCATCACCGCGTAACCGCGCGCCACCTGCAATGGTGTGAACGAGGCGGAACCCAGCGCCAGCGATTCGGTGTGCACAATGTTCTGTGCCGGGAAGCCGAAACGTTGCAGATACTCTGCTGCGTAATCCACGCCCATAGCACGCATGGCGCGTACCATCACCACGTTTTTCGACTGGCCCAGCCCCTGACGTAAACGGATAGGACCAGCATACTGCGGCGGTGAGTTCTTCGGCTGCCAGTCGGAACCGGCACCGGCATCCCAGCGGGAGATCGGCACATCGTTGAGCATGCTCGCCAGCGTCAGACCTTTATCCATTGCGGCGGTATAGAGGAATGGTTTGATGTTGGAACCTACCTGGCGTAGCGCCTGGGTCGCACGGTTAAACTTGCTCTGGTTGAAGTCAAAACCCCCTACCAGCGCCAACACCGCGCCGTTTTGCGGATTAATAGAAACCAGTGCGGAGTTAACATCCGGCACTTGCGCCAGCCACCAGGCATCGCCAACCTGGCGTACCCAGATTTGCTGCCCGGTCTGTACCACATCTGTCACTTTACGCGGCGTCGGACCTTGCTGAGTATCCGAGCGGTAAGGACGCGCCCAGCGCATGCCATCCATCCGTAATGAAACTGATGTGCCATCTGCCAGCGCGGCAATGGCTTCCTGCGGATTGGCGCTGGTGACAACCGCCGGCAGCAGTGGTCCATATGTTGGCAGCGCTTTCAGCGTATCGGTGATTTTCTTGCTGTCCCAACTGCTTTCGCCCACTTTCCACAGCACGTTTGACGGGCCGCGGTAGCCGTGACGCATGTCGTAATCCATCACGTTGTTACGTACTGCCTGCTGGGCCGCCTGCTGCACTTTGCGCGTAATGGTGGTGGTGATGCGATACCCGTCTTCATAGGCTTTCTCGCCATAGCGGTTATACATCTCCTGGCGCACCATCTCAGACAGATACGGCGCAGAGAAGGCGATTTCCGGCGCGTGATAGTTGGCGTCAATGGCCTCGCCGCGCGCCTGATCGTACTGGGCCTGCGTAATGTAATTTTCACTCAGCATACGCGACAGCACGACGTTACGTCGTGCGGTGGCCCGGTCCATCGAATAGAGGGGGTTGAAGGTTGACGGCGCTTTTGGCAGACCGGCAATCACCGCAATCTCACTTAAGCTGAGCTGATCGACCGTCTTGCCGAAATAGACCTGCGCGGCCGCCCCCACGCCATAGGCGCGATATCCCAGGTAGATCTTGTTCAGATACAGCTCGAGGATTTCATCTTTACTCAGCAGTTGTTCAATGCGGATCGCCAGAAAAACTTCTTTGATCTTACGCATCAGCGTACGTTCCGGACTCAGGAAGAAGTTTCTCGCCAACTGTTGGGTAATGGTACTCGCCCCTTGTGAGGCGTGACCGGAGAACAATGCGACGCTGGCTGCACGGAAGATCCCCACCGGGTCGACCCCGTGGTGCTCATAAAAGCGGCTGTCTTCTGTGGCGATAAAAGCTTTGACCATCACTGGCGGCATCTGATCCAGCGTGACCGGGATTCGACGTTTCTCGCCATATTGCGCGATCAGCTCGCCGTCAGCGCTGTAAACCTGCATCGGGATCTGTAAACGCACATCTTTGAGCGTCGCGACGTCAGGTAATTGCGGCTCAATATAGCGATAGAGGCCATAAATCGAGCCTGCTCCCAGCAGGATGCAACATACTGCAAGGATTAATAAATACTTTACGAACTTCACTGGAGATTTCCCATTTAGTGGCATTTGGGCAGTTTATAAACAAACGCGCGGTAGTATAAAGGCAAGCCAGACGCATTGATATACCCGTTAAAGCAACGGGTGATACGGAGATCATCAGCAATGGCTTTTAATATCTGGAAAATTGGTCTGCATATTCAGCAACATGAAGCGCTGGCTGTCGCTGTCGTTCGCGACGCGACCGGTTGGTTTCTACAGCGCTGGTGGCGTATGTCGTTGGCACCTCAGGTTATCGTTGATGGTCACATTCGTGAGCCAGAACAGCTTGTCGCAACGCTATTGCCGTGGAGCCGTGAGCTTCCTCGCCGACATCATATTTATCTCTCCTTTCCCGCCAACAGGACGTTACAAAAAAAGTTTCCTCGTCCGGCAATGACCTTGCGAGAGCCAGAGCAAACCGCATGGTTGTCCGGTTTGATGGCACGTGAACTGGATATGTCGCAGGATGCGCTGCATTTTGATTATAGCGAAGACACGTTGAGCCCGGCGTTTAACGTCACTGCCGCGCAAAGCAAAGAGATTTCAACGCTGCTGACGTTAATACAAGCGCTGAAAGTACAGGTTAAAGCGATTACGCCGGACGCCAGCGCCTTGCAACGATTTATTCCTTATTTACCCGAACATCAACAGTGTCTGGTATGGCGTGATGAGACCCAGTGGCTATGGGCGACCCGCTCGTCATGGGGGCGAAAATTGACGGGCGATATTGGCCGTCTCGACGAACTCGCCGCAACGTTATCTCTTTCCCCGACAGCTATTGCGCTATGCGACCCCAGCGGATTCGATCCTTTAAACGTCGTGTCCGTTCGCCAGCCGCCAATTCCACCACACAGCCACCGCTTTACCATTGCATTAGGACTGGCCATGGGAGGATCGTATTGATGATAGCGACCATCAATCTTCTGCCCTGGCGTCAGACTCGGCGGTATACCTGTTTGCGTTTCTGGGGCGTCTTCTTTAGCGCTGCTCTACTGCTGAGCATTGGCGTGACGTTAATCTATAACAGCGTTTTTAGCGTGGAAAACCGGGTCGAACTCCTGCTGGTAGAGGCTGAAAATAAGCGCATTGCGGCGCTGACGGCGCTAAAGCCTCGTTTGCAGCAGCGCCTGCAACAATGGCAACAGGTACAAGCGCGAAACAAACAGCGTGACCAGACCCAAAGCTGGCAAAAGATTCTGCAACAACTGGCGGAATTACTCCCGGAGCAGGCGTGGTTAACCAAAATGACCTGGCAGCAAGGGACGCTGGAACTGACGGGAAATACGCTGAACTTTGCCGCCCTTAAGGCGCTGGAAACGCAATTACGCCAGCAGCCGTTGTTTACGCTAAATCGTCCCGGCGAAACGCAGCAGGATGCCCAAGGGCGTTGGCAATTCCACTATCGTCTGACGCGGAGTGACACGCATGATAACGCTCTGTGATGCCTGGCTCGCGCAGTCGCTGCGCTTTCGTGTTATGTGCGCATGCGGCTGGATTTTAGGGCTGCTTATGATGGTAGCGCTATGTCTTTACCCCGCCGCCAGGCAGCGGGATATGCAACAAGAGGCGCTAAACCAGCAACGTGCTGCCATTCAGACGCAATGGCGAAACCTGTATCTGCTGGCGTCATCGTCAGGAGAGGCTGAAGAGACGTTTATTCCATTCTCTCCGTTGCTGTTTCAGACGCCCCTTGTACGTCTTGTCCACTGGCAACCCGCCATTCAGGGCGGGGAGATGACGCTGAGGCCTGCGTGGGAGGCTATCCCGCCGGTGTTTGTCCAACTGGCGGAACAAGGGATGAACGTCAGCCGTTTTTCTCTCAGTGTAGAAGGCGCTGAACTGCTGTTAACGCTACAACTGGAACATCTGAATGACGGTTGAACGCTGGCTGTTGGCATGCATCAGTGTGCTGATCCTGACCGGTATGCGTAATCCCTTCTTACCGCCGGAGGACCCTTGCCAGATAGCTGAGTGGTCCACGTGGCGTTATCAGGGAATGGTGAGCGTGGGTGAGCGACCGATCGGCATCGTGCAGGATGGGCAGCACAAATGGCGGCGAGTTGAGCGAAATGACGTCCTGAAAAACGGCTGGACGATTTCGCAGATAACGGCTGAAAGCTTAACTCTCAACACAGAGAAAAGCTGCGAGCCTGCTCAATGGCAGTGGCAACGACAGGGAGCGGTAAATGAAGCGATGGATGAGATGGATAGCCATGATGCTGCTGGTCGCGGTGTTCAGCGGGCAGGCGGGAAAACCGCAAAACGTAACGCTGGTGGTGGATGATGTGCCTGTTGTGCAGGTTTTGCAGGCCCTGGCGGAACAAGAAAAGAAAAACCTGGTGGTTTCACCGGATGTCGGCGGGGTGCTGTCACTGCATCTGACAGATGTGCCCTGGAAGCAGGCGTTGCAAACGGTCGTGAAAAGCGCCGGATTAGTGCTACGCCAGGAGGGCAACATTCTGCATGTGCATTCTATGCAATGGCAGAGTGAAAATGCGGCCCGCCAGGAAAATGAGCAGGCACGAATGCAGGCCAGTCTGCCTCTGGAACATCGCAGCATCATTTTGCAATACGCTGACGCCGCCGAGCTGGCAAAAGCCGGAGAGAAGTTGCTGAGCGCTAAAGGCAGCATGACGGTTGATAAACGAACCAACCGCTTACTGCTGCGTGATAATAGCGTTGTGCTTAACGCGCTGGAAAAGTGGGTGGCGCAAATGGATTTACCCGTTGAACAGGTCGAACTGGCGGCGCATATCGTCACGATTAATGAAAAAAGTTTGCGCGAGCTGGGGGTTAAATGGTCGCTGGCCGACGCGCAACAACCGGGGGTGGTGGGGAATGTCACTACGCTTGCCAGCGATCTTTCGGTGCCCGCAGCAACATCCCGTGTGGGATTTAATATTGGTCGCATTAACGGTCGGTTACTGGAACTGGAGCTGTCGGCACTGGAGCAAAAACAGCAGCTTGATATCATCGCCAGTCCGCGATTACTGGCTTCTCATCTGCAACCTGCCAGTATTAAGCAGGGCAGCGAGATCCCGTATCAGGTCTCCAGCGGAGAAAGCGGGGCGACATCCGTCGAGTTTAAAGAAGCGGTACTGGGGATGGAGGTTACGCCCACTGTTTTGCAGAAAGGGCGAATCAGGCTGAAACTGCATATCAGCCAGAATGTCCCCGGGCAGGTGCTACAACAAGCTGATGGTGAAGTTCTGGCTATCGATAAGCAGGAAATTGAAACGCAGGTTGAGGTAAAAAGCGGAGAGACGATTGCGTTGGGCGGCATTTTTTCACATAAAAATAAATCTGCGGCTGACAGCGTGCCGTTGTTAGGCGACATCCCCTGGCTTGGCTCTCTTTTTCGTCACGATGGAAAAGAAGATGAGCGTCGTGAGTTAGTGGTCTTTATTACGCCCAGACTGGTGTCAACGGAATAACTTATGCATGAAAAACCGTTGTTTTTGCACTGAACACGTTTCAGGGATTTGACGTGGGGGTGTATTTAGCATACAAGGAGTACCGATTTGAGCGTCGGTACTTTTCTTTACTTATGCGGCAATGAATACGCTTTGCCTTTCTGGTGGTGTGTCATAGGCTTATTTTGCCGTCATTGGACTACGCGATATGTCGCCATGTCTGATGTTTGCAGGGCTGCATGCCTGCCACGACCAGAAATGCGTAGGGTTTGGTGATTTATTCAGTTGCCAAACCCGCTTGAGTATTGAGATAATTTTCAGTCTGACTCTCGCAATATCTTATGAGGTTTCAGTTCATGTCCTGCTGCGCTGGGTGTCTGCGAAGCGGGTTTACCATTAACGAATAGTCTTAGTAGTACCGAAAAAATGGCAGAGAAACGCAATATCTTTCTGGTTGGGCCTATGGGTGCCGGAAAAAGCACTATTGGGCGGCAGTTAGCTCAACAACTCAATATGGAATTTTACGATTCTGATCAAGAGATTGAGAAACGAACCGGAGCTGATGTGGGCTGGGTCTTCGATGTAGAAGGTGAAGACGGCTTCCGTGATCGCGAAGAAAAAGTCATCAACGAGTTGACGGAAAAACAGGGTATTGTGCTGGCAACTGGCGGTGGCTCTGTAAAATCACGTGAAACACGTAACCGTCTCTCCGCGCGTGGCGTCGTGGTCTATCTTGAAACGACAATTGAGAAACAACTTGCGCGTACTCAACGTGACAAGAAACGCCCGCTGCTGCAGGTAGAATCACCGCCTCGTGAAGTTCTGGAAGCGTTGGCTGACGAACGCAATCCTCTGTACGAAGAGATTGCCGACGTGACCATTCGCACCGACGATCAGAGCGCAAAAGTCGTAGCAAACCAGATTATTCATATGTTGGAAAGCAACTAATTCTGGCCGAATACACACTCGTCTGCGGGTACAAGTAACTAAGGTGGATGTCGCGTAATGGAGAGGATCACAGTCACTCTCGGGGAACGTAGTTACCCTATCACTATCGCGGCTGGTTTGTTCAATGAGCCAGCTTCATTCTTACCGCTGAAATCGGGCGATCAGGTTATGTTGGTGACCAACGAAACCCTGGCTCCCCTGTATCTCGATAAGGTTCGCGGCGTACTTGAACAGGCGGGTGTTAACGTTGATAGCGTTATCCTTCCCGATGGCGAACAGTATAAAAGCCTGACGGTTCTGGATACGGTTTTCACCGCGTTACTGCAAAAACCGCACGGTCGCGATACCACGTTAGTCGCACTTGGCGGCGGCGTGATTGGCGATCTGACCGGTTTCGCGGCAGCCAGCTACCAGCGCGGTGTTCGTTTCATTCAAGTCCCGACAACTCTGTTGTCGCAGGTCGACTCCTCCGTCGGCGGCAAAACCGCCGTAAACCATCCCCTCGGTAAAAACATGATTGGCGCGTTTTACCAACCAGCCTCCGTGGTGGTGGATCTCGATTGTCTGAAAACGCTTCCTGCGCGTGAGCTGGCATCGGGGCTGGCGGAAGTCATCAAATACGGCATCATTCTTGACGGTGAGTTTTTCAACTGGCTGGAAGACAATCTGGACGCGTTATTGCGTCTGGACGGTCCGGCAATGGCGTACTGTATTCGCCGTTGTTGTGAGCTGAAAGCAGAAGTTGTCGCAGCAGACGAGCGCGAAATGGGCTTACGTGCTTTACTGAATCTGGGACACACGTTCGGCCATGCGATCGAAGCTGAAATGGGTTATGGCAATTGGTTACATGGTGAAGCTGTCGCAGCAGGTATGGTAATGGCTGCTCGTACGTCAGAACGTCTGGGTCAGTTTAGCTCTGCGGATACGCAGCGCATCATTACGCTGCTACAGCGAGCAGGCTTACCGGTTAATGGGCCACGTGAAATGTCCACCGAGGCCTATTTACCGCATATGCTGCGAGATAAAAAAGTGTTAGCGGGAGAAATTCGTTTAGTGCTTCCGCAGGCAATAGGGAAGAGTGAAGTGCGCGGCGGAGTGTCGCACGAGGTGGTTCTTAACGCTATTGCTGATTGCCAGCAGGCGTAACAACAAGAAAGGTCCGACGTACGTTGCAAAACGTAGGTCTTTTAGCTTCAGGTTACGTGCAAAGTTGTAAGCATTAACCTTTGAGTGGGGTGTTAAATGGATGAATTCAAACCAGAAGACGAGCTGAAACCCGATCCCAGCGATCGTCGTACTGGTCGTTCTCGTCAATCGTCTGAACGCGATAATGAGCCGCAAATCAATTTTGATGATGTTGATCTGGATGCTGACGATCGCCGTCCTGCGCGCGCACGTAAAGAGCGTGAAGAAGAGCGGGACATCGAAGAAGACTATGAATCTGATGACGATGCGGTGGATGAAGAGCGTGTAGAACGTCGTCCGCGCAAGCGTAAGAAAGCGGTCAGTAAACCTGCCTCTCGTCAGTATATGATGATGGGTGTGGGCGTGCTGGTGCTGCTGCTGTTGATCATCGGTATTGGTTCTGCGCTGAAAGCCCCCTCATCTTCTTCCAGTGAACAGACGGCGTCTGGCGAGAAGAGCATCGATCTTTCTGGCAGCAATGCGACGGATCAGGCGAACACGAATACGCCTGCAACGGGCGCTGAGCAGACTGCGGGCAATACCCAGCAGGATGTTTCCCTGCCGCCGATTTCCTCTACCCCAACTCAAGGCCAGACGCCTGCGGCAACTGAAGGTCAGCAGCGTGTTGAAGTGCAGGGCGATCTGAACAATGCGCTGACGCAACCGCAAGGTCAGGAGCAGGTTAACAACGTCGTGGTGAACTCTACGCTGCCGACTGAACCTGCGACCGTCGCACCAGTTCGTAATGGTACTGCTGCGCGCCAGACTGCCAAAACGGAAACGGTTGAACGTCCTGCTGCTACGCACCAGGAACGTAAACAGGCCGTCATTGAGCCGAAGAGCAAACCGCAGACCACGGTGAAAGCGACGACAACAGAGCCGAAACCTGTTGCTCAGGCAAAACCAGCCGCGACTGCGCCGACGACTACAACCAAAGCGCCTGTGGTAACCGCTGCGCCAAAAGCGACAGCAGAACCGAAAGCAACCGCGACGACGACGCCTGCACAAACTGCAACACCTGCGCCAACCGCGACGGCAACGCCTGTGGCTGGCGGAGCGAAAAGTACAGGAAATGTTGGCGCGTTAAAATCTGCGCCGTCCGGCCATTACACGCTGCAGCTCAGCAGTTCTTCTAACTACGACAACCTGAACGGTTGGGCGAAGAAAGAAAACCTGAAGAACTACGTGGTGTATCAGACGACGCGTAACGGTCAACCGTGGTATGTTCTGGTGACGGGCGTGTATGCATCTAAAGAAGATGCGAAACGTGCAGTGTCTACGTTACCCGCCGATATTCAGGCGAAAAATCCGTGGGCAAAACCGCTGCACCAGGTTCAGGCCGATTTGAAGTAAGATAGGATATGTTCTGCAATGGTTTGCTGTTTCGCCCAATTGCGGGACAAAGACTAAAGCGCAGGATGCTGTCGGAGCTTTCTCCACAGCCGGAGAAGGTGTAATTAGTTAGTCAGCATGAAAAAAAATCGCGCTTTTTTGAAATGGGCAGGGGGAAAATACCCCCTGCTTGATGATATCAAACGGCATTTACCCCAGGGTGAGTGTCTGATTGAACCCTTCGTAGGGGCCGGGTCGGTGTTTCTCAACACCGACTTTTCTCGTTATATTCTTGCCGATATCAACAGCGACCTCATCAGTCTCTATAACATCGTGAAGACCCGTACCGATGAGTACGTGCAGGCTTCGCGCGAGCTGTTTATGCCTGAAACTAATCAGGCTGAGGTGTACTACCAGTTCCGGGAAGAATTTAATACCTGCCAGGACCCGTTCCGCCGCGCAGTGCTATTCCTGTATCTGAACCGCTTTGGTTACAACGGGTTGTGCCGTTATAACCTGCGCGGTGAGTTTAACGTACCGTTTGGTCGTTATAAAAAACCTTATTTTCCGGAAGCCGAGTTATACCATTTTGCTGAAAAAGCGCAGAATGCGGAGTTCCATTGCCTTTCCTATGAAGAGTGCATGGACCGTGCGGATACCAACTCCGTAGTCTATTGTGACCCGCCTTATGCACCGCTTTCGGCGACGGCAAATTTCACCGCGTATCATACCAACAGCTTTAGCCCGAAAGAGCAGGCGCATTTGGCCGAGATGGCAGAAAAGCTGGTCAGTAAGCAGATTCCGGTGTTAATTTCGAACCATGACACGCCCGATACCCGTGAGTGGTACCGGGCAGCGAAACATTTTCAGGTCAAAGTGCGGCGCAGCATCAGCAGCAATGGCGGCACGCGTAAAAAGGTGAACGAACTGCTGGCGCTGTATAAACCAGGAGTCGCAACGCCTGCGAAAAAATAATTCTCAAGGAGAAGCGGATGAAACAGTATTTGATCGCCCCCTCAATTCTGTCGGCTGATTTTGCCCGCCTGGGCGAAGACACCGCGAGAGCGCTGACTGCCGGTGCCGATGTAGTACACTTCGACGTCATGGACAATCACTACGTACCGAACCTGACCATCGGACCGATGGTTCTGAAATCGCTGCGTAAATATGGCATCACCGCCCCGATTGATGTTCACCTG
The DNA here is from genome assembly GCF_059615875.1 of Citrobacter sp. CRE-46. Taxonomy (NCBI): domain Bacteria; kingdom Pseudomonadati; phylum Pseudomonadota; class Gammaproteobacteria; order Enterobacterales; family Enterobacteriaceae; genus Citrobacter; species Citrobacter sp. CRE-46. The sequence goes on from NZ_CM184341.1 coordinate 384,468, forward strand.
ATGGTGAAACCGGTCGATCGTATTGTCCCTGACTTCGCCGCCGCTGGCGCCAGCATCATTACTTTCCATCCAGAAGCCTCCGAGCACGTTGATCGTACCTTGCAGCTGATCAAAGAACATGGTTGTAAAGCGGGCCTGGTGTTTAACCCGGCAACGCCTTTAAGCTACCTGGACTATGTCATGGATAAGCTGGATGTGATCCTGCTGATGTCCGTTAACCCAGGCTTTGGCGGACAGTCTTTCATCCCGCAAACGCTGGATAAGCTGCGTGAAGTGCGTCGTCGTATTGATGAATCTGGCTATGACATCCGCCTGGAAGTTGATGGTGGCGTCAAGGTGAACAACATCGGTGAAATCGCGGCGGCGGGTGCAGATATGTTTGTTGCAGGCTCCGCTATTTTCGACCAACCAGACTACAAAAAAGTCATTGGTGAAATGCGCAATGAACTGGCGAAGGTAAGTCATGGATAAGTTTCAGGATATTCGGGGCGCCGCTTTTGACCTCGACGGCACGCTGGTCGACAGCGCGCCGGGATTAGCCGCAGCGGTGGATATGGCGCTGTATGCGCTGGAACTGCCGGTTGCTGGTGAAGAACGTGTAATCACCTGGATTGGTAATGGTGCAGATGTACTGATGGAGCGCGCGCTGGCATGGTCTCGTCAGGAGCGCGCGACATTACGTAAAACGATGGGTAAACCCCCCATTGATGATGATATTCCTGCCGAGGAACAGGTACGTATTTTGCGTAAGCTGTTCGACAGGTACTACGGCGATGTCGCAGAAGAGGGGACATTCCTGTTCCCTGATGTTGCCGACACGCTGGGCGCGTTGCATGCTAAAGGTTTGCCGCTGGGTCTGGTGACCAACAAACCAACCCCGTTTGTCGCGCCATTGCTCGAGGCGTTAGATATCGCCAAATACTTCAGCGTGGTCATCGGTGGTGACGACGTGCAGAATAAAAAACCACACCCGGATCCGCTGCTGCTGGTGGCAAGTAAGCTTGGCATCAAGCCTGAGCAAATGCTCTTCGTAGGGGATTCTCGTAATGATATTCAGGCGGCTAAGGCTGCTGGTTGTCCGTCCGTTGGTCTGACGTATGGCTACAACTACGGTGAGTCTATCGCATTGAGCGAGCCCGATGTCATGTACAACCGCATTAATGAACTATTGCCCGCTCTCGGGCTTCCGCATAGCGAAAATCAGGAATCGAAAAATGACTAAGCCCATCGTTTTTAGTGGCGCACAGCCCTCAGGTGAATTGACCATTGGCAACTATATGGGTGCGCTGCGTCAGTGGGTGAACATGCAGGATGACTACCATTGCATCTACTGCATCGTTGACCAACATGCCATTACCGTTCGTCAGGATGCTCAGCAACTGCGTAAAGCAACGCTGGATACGCTGGCGCTGTATCTGGCATGCGGGATCGATCCTGAAAAAAGCACCATTTTCGTTCAGTCGCACGTACCGGAACACGCACAGTTAGGCTGGGCGCTGAACTGCTACACCTATTTCGGCGAGCTGAGCCGTATGACCCAGTTCAAAGATAAATCTGCGCGTTACGCAGAGAACATCAACGCCGGTCTGTTTGATTATCCGGTACTGATGGCGGCAGACATTCTGCTGTATCAGACCAATCAGGTACCGGTTGGCGAAGATCAGAAACAGCATCTTGAACTGAGCCGCGATATCGCTCAGCGCTTCAATGCGCTGTATGGCGACATCTTCAAAGTACCGGAACCGTTCATCCCTAAATCCGGCGCGCGCGTGATGTCGCTGCTGGAGCCGACGAAAAAAATGTCCAAGTCGGATGACAACCGCAACAACGTGATCGGTCTGCTGGAAGATCCAAAATCTGTGGTCAAAAAAATCAAACGAGCGATGACTGACTCGGAAGAGCCGCCTGTTGTTCGTTACGATGTGAAAGAAAAAGCGGGCGTTTCGAACCTGCTGGATATCCTTTCTGCCGTCACCGGCCAGAGTATTCCCGAGCTGGAACAGCACTTCGAAGGCAAAATGTATGGTCATCTGAAAGGTGAAGTCGCGGAGGCCGTTTCCGGCATGCTGACCGAGCTTCAGGAACGTTATCACCGTTTCCGTAACGATGAAGCTTTCCTGCAGAAAGTAATGAAAGACGGTGCGGAAAAAGCCAGCGCACGCGCGTCTGTTACGCTGAAAGCCGTTTACGAAGCGATTGGTTTTGTCGCCAGACCGTAATATTTTCTGCGTTGCAAAAAAACCGGGGAATCCCCGGTTTTTTTGTATCTGCGCAATAGCATCTATTACTGGTCTGCAGCCGGACCACAGCCACCAATAATTTTAGAAATTGAAATTGCTGGATGCAGGAAATAATCGTAGCTGCAGTTATTTTTTTTGTTTTCAATATGACCCGTACATGCGGTCAGTGTAGCCAGAATCCCAGCGACAATGGTGATTTTTGCAAATTTCAGCATGTTAAAATCCTTGTAAGATATCTATTTTTAAAATGGATGAAATCCATTTCTCGACGGTTAAGATATCAACTTAAATAAAATTTAAGTAGTCCGGATAAGGACATAACAAGCTTTATGTAAATTATATAATTAATGAATTGGATTACTGGGCGGTTATATTTTAATTAATAATTGGTTTGCTGAAGTGAGCATGTAGCGTATTTCGTTTATTATTTATTTCTGCAGGATGATAAATACATGCCCTGAATATCAGGGCATGTATTTACATTCAATTAATGATTCGAGAACCAGTTCAGCTTATCGCGTAGTCCAACCACGCGACCGACGATAATCAGCGCTGGGCTTTCAACCTGTTGCGCTAATTCCCCGAGCTGCGTCAGCACACCGTTGACGACGCGTTGCTTCACGGAGGTACCGTTTTCTACCAGCGCAACCGGCATATTGGCCTGCATGCCAAATTCGATCAGTTTTTCCTGAATTGTGGCCGCCTGATTCAGTCCCATATAGAACACCAGCGTCTGTTTCTCTGCCGCCAGATTTTCCCAGTCCAGCTCGCCGCCGGTTTTCAGGTGTCCGGTAACCAGACGAACACTTTGCGCGTAATCGCGATGGGTCAGTGGAATACCTGAATAAGCGGAGCAACCGGAAGCCGCAGTTATACCCGGCACAACGGAGAATGGAATACCGGCGTGGCAAAGCGTTTCCAGCTCTTCGCCACCGCGGCCAAAGATGAACGGGTCACCACCTTTTAGTCGTACCACGCGCTTGCCTTGTTGCGCTTCACGCAGCAGGATCTGGTTGATTTCTTCCTGCGGTACGCAGTGGTAACCCGCGCGTTTACCGACGAATACCCGGTCCGCATCGCGGCGCACGAGGTTCATAATATCGTCGGAAACCAGACGGTCATAAACCACTACGTCGGCTTGCTGGATCTGCTGCAGCCCTTTCAGCGTTAGTAGCCCGGCATCGCCAGGACCGGCGCCAACCAGCACTACTTCACCACGGTGATCCAGTGGTTCGCTGAGCAACTGCTCGGTGGTTTCCTCGACAGCTTTCCGATCGTTGTTTGCCAGCGACTGCGCCAGGCGGTCATTAATGAACAATTTTTCCCAGAAGCGGCGACGTTCACCCATACTGGCAAACTGGTTTTTAACCCGGGAACGCAGCTTGCCCGCATACTGTGCGACCTGGCCAAGATGCTGAGGCAGTATGGATTCGAGTCTTTCACGCAGCAGACGGGCCAGCACCGGCGAAGTGCCGCCAGACGAGACCGCCACCATCAGCGGCGAGCGGTCGATAATGGAGGGCATGATAAAACTGGCTGCTTTTGGCGCATCGACCACGTTGCAGAAAATACGGCGTGATTCTGCGGCGGTGCTGACGCTTTGGTTGACGGCATCGTCATCGGTGGCGGCGATAACCAGCCAGCAAGGATCGAGCAGGGATTCATCGAACGGCCCCTCAACAAGCGTCAGCATGCCTTCATTTGCCCATACGGTGAACTGCGGAATAAACGCCAGCGCATTAACCGTTAAACGGGCGCCCGCTTCCAGTAATAACCGCGCTTTGCGTTCTGCGACATCACCACCGCCGACGATCAAGCAGTCACGGTCACGTAGTTGACAAAATATAGGCAAATGATCCACGACATTACCCCTTAATTATTGGCAGCAGCCTCTGGCTGATTGATTTTTGCCGGAGCCGGACGCTCCGATTTTGGCGTAGCATACCAATAACCCAATCCCATGAATACGACACCGGACAAAGTATTACCGAGTGTCACCCACAGCAGGTTATGACCAATTCCGGCCAGGGTATAGGCTTCGCTGTGGTGGCCGAACCAGGAGAGGGCAAACAGCGTCATGTTGGCAACCGAGTGTTCGTAGCCGGAAGCAATAAACGCCAGCAGACACCACCAGATAGCGAGGAATTTTGCTGCGCCTTCGGTACGGATTGCCATCCAGATTGCCAGACAAACCAACCAGTTACACAGTGTGCCCTTGAAGAACAGTACCGTCGCAGGCGCGGTGGTTTTCGCCAGTGCAACCGAATGGACGATGCTGGTATCTACCGGCAACAAGCTGCCGCCACCCCAACTGTAAAGCAGAGCGACAAACACGGAACCGACCAGATTACCCAGCCAGGTTTGCGGTAAAATTGCCCACATTTGACCGTGGCTGATGGTGCCCGCTTTGACGCCGAGCGTCAGGAACATGGTGTGACCGGTAAACAGTTCAGAACCCGCGATAATGACCAGCGTTAAGGCGATACCAAAGGTTGCACCCATTACCAGAGGACGTACGGACGGGTCGAGCAGATTGCCGAGGGTGAAAATAAGAATGATGCCGAGACCGACATAGGCCCCTGCCATTGCCGAACTGACCCAGAATCCGAGCGGATTATTAGCCGACAGGCGTGCGATGCGCGCAGCATTAGCCGCACACTTATTAATAGTGTCAGTAAACATTTGATTATCCTTGAAGTACAAAAAAATAAAAAAAATCTTAACCGTAGGCCGGATAAGGCATTTATGCCGCCATCCGGCAATGTGCTTTTGCAATTGCCTGATGGCGCTACGCTTATCAGGCCTACCAATAAAAGACCTACAAATACGTCAAAAAAGGGGAGGCGTTGCGCCTCCCAAAAGTTTATTAACCGCGCAACTGCACCATGCCGTCTTTCACGCGCGCTTCGTAATGTTTCACGGAGAACTGTTCGTCTTCCATGCACAGTCCGTCGCTTAAACGAAAGCGCTGTTTTTTCAGCGGGCTGGCGACCCACAGTTCGCCCTGATGCTCAGCGATCAAGCCACGAGAAAGCACGCTGGACTCAAAGAACGGATCGATGTTGCTGATCGCAAACACCTGGTCACTGTGATACGGGCGGAAAATTGCGACCTGTTCAGTACCTAACAGGGCGCAGACGCCTGTTGCAGGCAGAATGTCATCGATTTTGCAGATGTTTTGCCACTGGCTCATGCGTTCTCCTCCACCAGAGTCACCGGGATACGCTCATAAGGCGTTGCCGGACGATGTTGTTCACGTTCAGGCACCACCTGGACGTTCGGATCGCGTTTGTCGCTGTTGATGAAGTGCTTGAAGCGAACCTGCGCGGATGGGGTGTTAACGGTTTCTGTCCACTCGCATACCACCGCTTCACGCAGACGGGCCATCTCTTCTTCCAGATGCTCGTTCAGGCCCAGCTTGTCGTCGATGATGACCGATTTCAGATACTCAATGCCGCCTTCCAGGTTGTCTAACCACGGTGCGGTACGGGTCAGTTTGTCGGCAGTGCGGATGTAGAACATCATGAAGCGATCGAGATACTTCAGCAGCGTTTCACGATCGATATCTGCCGCCAGCAGATCGGCGTGACGAGGTTTCATCCCGCCGTTACCGCAAACGTACAGGTTCCAGCCTTTTTCAGTGGCGATGATACCCACGTCTTTGCCCTGGGCTTCCGCGCATTCACGGGTACAGCCAGAGACACCGAACTTCATCTTATGCGGCGTACGAATGCCTTTGTAGCGGTTTTCCAGCTCGACGCCGAAACCGACGCTATCGCCCACGCCGTAGCGGCACCAGGTGCTGCCCACGCAGGTTTTCGCCATACGCAACGCTTTAGCATAGGCATGACCGGTTTCGAAACCGGCTTCAATCAACTGACGCCAGATTTCCGGCAGGTCATCTTTCTGCGCGCCGAACAGGCCAATACGCTGAGAACCGGTGATTTTGGTATACAGGTTAAATTCACGTGCGATACGTCCCACGGCCACCAGGCCTTCCGGTGTGATTTCACCGCCAGCGGAGCGCGGGATCACGGAGTAGGTGCCGTCTTTCTGGATATTCGCCAGGAAGTTGTCGTTGGTGTCTTGCAGCGGCGTGTGCTGAGGTTTGAGAATGTACTCATTCCAGCACGAGGCCAGCAGGGAACCGACGGTAGGTTTACACACTTCACAGCCGTAGCCTTTCCCGTGTTTTGCCAGCAACTCTTCGAAGGTTTTAATGCCTTCTACACGAATGAGATGGAACAGTTCCTGACGCGAGTACGGGAAGTGTTCACACAGGTTGTTGTTAACTTCAATACCCTGTTTCGCCAGTTCAGCGTTCAGGACCTGCGTTACCAGCGGGATACACCCGCCGCAGCCGGTACCGGCTTTGGTTTCAGCTTTCAGCGCCGCAACGGTGTGGCAACCTTTATTGATAGCAGCAACCAGCATGCCTTTGGTGACGTCGAAGCAGGAACAAATCTGCGCGCTGTCCGGCAGTTTATCGACGCCGATAGACGGTTTGCCGCTGCCCGCGTGCGCAGGCAGGATCAATGAGTCCGGGTTTTCCGGCAGTTCGATAGCGTTCAGCACCAGTTGCAGCAGATTGCCGTAATCGCTGGTGTCGCCCACCAGAACCGCGCCGAGCAGCGTTTTGTTATCTTTGCTGACAATGAGGCGTTTGTAGACTTCTTTGCTCTCGTCGAGGTAAACGTAGCTGCGCGCACCCGGTGTGCGGCCATGTGCGTCGCCAATCCCGCCAACGTCAACGCCAAGCAGCTTCAGCTTGGCGCTTAAATCTGCGCCTTCGAAGGCGTTTTCGGTTTCGAGGATATGGTCAACGGCAACCTGCGCCATTTTGTAGCCGGGTGCCACCAGACCATATACACGGTTGTTCCAGCTGGCGCATTCGCCGATGGCATAGATGTCCGGGTCAGAAGTCTGGCAGGTGTCGTTAATCACGATCCCACCGCGCGGAGCGACGTCCAGACCGCACTGGGTAGCCAGTTTGTCGCGTGGACGAATACCGGTAGAGAAAACGATAAAGTCGACTTCCAGTTCGCTACCATCGGCAAAACGCATGGTTTTGCGCGCTTCGACGCCTTCCTGGACAATCTCTTTCGTGTTTTTGCTGGTGTGCACACGCACGCCCATGCTTTCAATTTTGCGACGTAACTGCTCGCCACCCATATGATCCAGCTGTTCAGCCATCAGCATCGGAGCGAATTCAATCACGTGGGTTTCAACGCCGAGGTTTTTCAGCGCACCGGCGGCTTCCAGGCCCAGCAGGCCACCGCCGACGACAGCACCGCGTTTGCTACGGCGCGCGCAAGACTCAATGGCGTTGAGGTCTTCAATGGTGCGGTAAACGAAGCAGTCCTGGGTTTCCGAACCTTTAATCGGCGGGATCCACGGATAAGAGCCAGTCGCCATGATCAGCTTATCGTAATAAACCGTACGACCCGCGCTGGAGTGGATCACCTTCTCCTGGCGGTTGATGGTAATTGCGCGCTCGCCGACTAATACCTTAACGCCGTGCTTCTCGTAGAATCCTTCGCGCACCAGAGAAAGCTCTTCGGCGGTGTGGTGGGAGAAGTAGGAAGACAGGTGTACGCGGTCGTACGCTTTGCGGGGTTCTTCACAGAAGACGGTAATATCAAAATTGGCAGCGTCGGATTTATCAAGAAGATCCTCAATAAAGCGATGGCCGACCATACCATTACCGATAATAGCGAGTCTGACTTTGCTCATTTTTGCCTCGATTTCTTTTCTATTACCGCCTACCTTAACGATTCAGCTACCCCGCTTATTGATACAAATCAAATTCGCCCTCATATACTCCTTAAGAGGTATATAACTGATTTACCTACATTTTTATAAGTTACGGAATTGACTGGCTTTTCGTGTTTGTATAAAAAGCGCACAAATTAAGGGGGTTTTTTTATGAATTGGCCTACATCACCAATGGAGGAAGGGACGCCAGGGATATGCCGGATGGCGAGGACACCATCCGGCAGAGTGATTAATGCGTGGCCGGCGCGTTATGCTGGCGATGGCGCGTAACAAACCCAAGGATAAAGCACATCACAAACACAACGGCATACAAGCCGTTAGCTGTTTGCAGTGCCGCGATTGGACCGCTATGAGCGACGATCGGGCCAGTGACGACGAAAGTAAGCATGGTACCGATGGTGCCGCAGGTCAGAATGAAGTTAACCAGTTTAGGTGAGGCGACCTTCGTCTGCTGGGAACCGAGGGTAATAATGGTGGTATAAATCGCGCTGGAGAAGAAGCCCAGCGTCAGAATGAACCACGGCATATGCTCCGGCGTACCGGTGATAAACAGATACATCAGGACGGTGGCCAAACCCGCCAGTACCGTCAGGATGCGCTGCAAATCGAAGAAACGCAGAATAAAGCTAAACGCCCACATACCAACCATGTAAGACATCCAGAAGTCGCTGACCAGTTTACCCGCATCACCCAGGCTCATGCCCAGGCTTTTGGCATATTCCGGCACCCACGAGATAAAACCAAGCTGGCCGAGGATGTAGCACAGAGCCGCAATGGACAGGAACAGTACGCCAATGCCCCATTTTTCTTTTACTACCGGTGCGTCTGACTGCTGCGCGTGTTTGCCCAGCGCCGGGAATTCGCAACCGAAGGTCAGCAGGAAAATGGCAACATATACCAGGCCGATGCAGGCATAAACCCAGTACCATTCGATGCTGCGCGCTAGCAGAAACGCCGCCACCATCGGGAAGATCATGCCAGCCATGCTGAAGAAGGAGTCCGTAAACAGCAGGCGGGAACCGCGCTGGCGACCTTCATACATCTGCGTGACCAGGAACGTACCAATCGACATGGTGATACCGCTCACCAGCCCCAGTACAAACATTGCTGCTGAGAACAAGGCCAGGCTATGGCTGAGCATCAGTCCGGCGACCGCCAGAACCATCAGGATAAAGCCAAAGCGCAACTGGGTTTTCAGGGGCACAATTTCCATCAGCCAGGCATTCAAAAAGATAGAAATCAGGATGCCGGCATTCAGGAAGGTGAAGGTGTTACTCATACTGGAAACGGGCAAATGGAAGTAATCTGCGATATTTCCCATCACCATCCCGGTGACAATTACCAACGCGCCTGTCAGGGCGTAGGAGAGAAAGCTAATCCATGTGAGCTTAATGCGATTGCTGTTAGTCATGACTGGCCTGTATAGAAGTGTAAGACGCATTGATTGCGCCGTGAGCGGGCAGATTTTAGGCGTTTTAGTGACGTATTTAAATATTTAATGGCAATAACTTGCTCCGTTACATTTTTGTATGTGAGCTGGATCACAATGGGTATTCCGGTTATGCAGTTACATTTGTTTCAGATACGTAAAATTAAGTAAAGGGATGGCCTTGTCCTTGAAGGCTCTTTAGAATCACTTCACTTGCTTCATTTCTGCTCTTGTTAAGGACTTCTCATGCTCAAATCGACTCTGGCGGCTGTTGCAGCTGTTCTCGCTCTTTCCGCGCTCTCTCCTGCAGCACTGGCAGCAAAAGGTGACCCACATGTCCTGCTGACCACCTCTGCTGGTAACATCGAGCTGGAGCTGAACAGCCAGAAAGCCCCGGTTTCAGTGCAAAACTTTGTCGATTATGTGAACAGTGGTTTTTATAACAACACCACGTTCCACCGTGTGATCCCAGGCTTTATGGTACAGGGCGGCGGCTTCACCGAGCAGATGCAGCAGAAGAAACCTAACCCGCCAATCAAGAATGAAGCCGATAACGGTCTGCGTAACACCCGCGGTACGATTGCGATGGCGCGTACAGCGGATAAAGACAGCGCGACCAGCCAGTTCTTTATCAACATTGCAGACAACGCTTTTCTCGATCATGGCCAACGCGACTTTGGCTATGCTGTGTTCGGTAAAGTTGTGAAAGGTATGGATGTTGCAGATAAGATCTCTCAGGTACAGACCCATGATGTTGGCCCTTACCAGAATGTCCCGTCAAAACCGATTGTTATCCTTTCTGCTAAAGTCCTGCCGTAATCGTATTTTGCGCGGGCAGTTCCTGCCCGCGTTCTCTCCCTTCTCTGCGTAACCCGAAATTGCTGCTTATACTTGTGGCAAGTGCCGCTTACATTCAGGGAGGTCACGTGAAAAAACTCACCGATAAACAAAAGTACAGGCTCTGGGAGCAACGGCGTAATGTCAATTTCCAGGGAAGTCGACGACTGGAAGGCGTGGATATTCCACGGATTACTCTGAGTGCGGAAGACGCCCTGACGCGTCTGGATGAGTTGAGGAGGCACTATGAGCGATAAATTCGGTGATGGACGCGACCCTTATCTGTACCCCGGTCTGAATGTGATGCGTAACCGCCTGGGGATTCATCAGGCCCAGCGTCTGGCACAAGCGGCATACGAATTAACAGCACTGCGCGCCGCGACGGTTGAGTTGGGGCCTTTAAAGCGTGGCCTGCCACACCTGTGCGCCATTCATCGCCAGTTATACCAGGATATTTTCGACTGGGCGGGACAACTGCGGGAAGTTGATATCTACCAGGGCGATACTCGCTTTTGCCATTTCGCCTATATCGAGAAAGAGGGCAATGCGCTGATGCAGGACCTGGAAGAGGAGTCCTGGCTGGTGGGATTGCCGGAAGAAAAATTCGTCGACCGCCTTGCGCACTATTATTGCGAAATCAATGTGCTGCATCCGTTTCGTATTGGTAGCGGTCTCGCGCAGCGTATTTTCTTCGAACAGCTAGCGATCCATGCCGGGTATATGCTGAGCTGGGATGACATTCAGGTTGAGGAGTGGAACCAGGCGAACCAGAGCGGGGCGATGGGCGACCTGACCGCTCTGCGGGCGATATTTCGTAAAGTGGTAAGCGAAGCCCCGGAAACTGAGTAGAATAGCGCGGTTCTTATGTACCGGAGCCGCCATGATCCTGCTTATCGATAACTATGATTCTTTTACCTGGAACCTGTACCAATACTTCTGCGAACTGGGTGCTGATGTCCTCGTCAGGCGTAACGACGAGCTGACGCTGTCGCAAATCGACGCGCTGAATCCGCAAAAAATCGTGATTTCCCCCGGCCCATGCACGCCGGATGATGCCGGTATCTCGCTGGATGTTATTCGCCATTTTGCGGGCAAAATTCCCCTGCTGGGTGTATGTCTTGGTCACCAGGCGATGGCGCAGGCGTTTGGCGCGACCGTGGTTCGGGCAGCAAAAGTGATGCATGGTAAAACCTCGCCGATTACGCATAACGGGCAGGGGGTTTTTCAGGGACTCGCCAACCCATTAACCGTGACACGCTACCATTCTCTGGTGGTTGCCCCCGAAACGCTTCCTGACTGCTTTGAAGTGACGGCCTGGAGTGAAACACAAGAGATAATGGGCATTCGCCACCGCGAGTGGGATCTGGAAGGCGTGCAGTTTCACCCGGAGAGTATTCTCAGCGAACAGGGGCATCAGCTGCTGGATAATTTCCTCCAACGGTGATTTGTGGTTGCTATTCAGTGATTTTTTATTCATATTTTGTGATTATAATTTCACTAACATTTCTGCTTAACAGGGTGGTAATGACATGGCAACTGAACAAACTGCGATTACGCGCGCGACATTCGATGAAGTAATTCTGCCGATTTATGCACCGGCTGAGTTTATCCCGGTAAAAGGAAAAGGGAGTCGGGTCTGGGATCAACAGGGCAAAGAGTATGTTGATTTCGCGGGCGGCATTGCAGTTACCGCGTTAGGGCATTGCCATCCGGTGCTGGTTGAGGCGTTAAAAACCCAGGGCGAAACCCTGTGGCACACCAGTAACGTTTTCACCAACGAACCGGCGTTGCGCTTAGGTCGTAAAATCATTGATGCGACCTTTGCTGAACGCGTGCTGTTCATGAACTCCGGTACCGAAGCCAATGAAACCGCCTTTAAGCTGGCGCGTCATTATGCCTGCGTACGCCACAGCCCGTTCAAAACCAAAATCATCGCCTTTCATAATGCGTTTCACGGTCGTTCGCTGTTTACCGTATCTGTTGGTGGGCAACCGAAATATTCCGACGGCTTTGGACCAAAACCGGCGGATATCATCCATGTGCCGTTTAACGATCTGCATGCGGTAAAAGCGGTGATGGACGATCACACCTGCGCGGTGGTGGTGGAGCCCATTCAGGGAGAAGGCGGCGTCACTGCGGCAACCCCGGAATTCCTGCAAGGTCTGCGTGAACTTTGCGACCAGCACCAGGCGCTGCTGGTCTTTGATGAGGTGCAGTGTGGGATGGGGCGTACCGGCGATTTATTTGCCTATATGCACTACGGCGTGACGCCGGATATCCTCACCAGCGCCAAGGCGCTCGGCGGCGGTTTCCCGGTGAGCGCCATGCTGACCACTCAGGAAATTGCCTCCGCGTTCCACGTGGGTTCGCACGGTTCCACTTACGGCGGTAATCCGCTGGCCTGTGCGGTTGCAGATGCCGCGTTTGATATCATCAACACCCCGGAAGTGCTGGAAGGTATTCAGGGCAAACGTCAGACGTTTGTGCATCATTTGCAGAAAATTAATCAGCAGTTCGATATTTTCAGCGATATTCGCGGCATGGGGCTGCTGATTGGCGCCGAGCTGAAGCCGCAGTTTAAAGGCCGGTCGCGCGATTTCCTCTACGCCGCCGCGCACGAAGGGGTGATGGTGCTGAATGCCGGGCCGGACGTGATGCGTTTCGCGCCGTCGCTGGTGGTGGAAGACGCGGATATCGAGGAAGGGATGCTGCGTTTCGCGCAGGCGGTAGCGAAGGTGGTGGGCTGAATGCCTGATTGCCGGATGGCGGCGCGAGCGCCTTATCCGGCCTACAGGGTAAGGTGTGATTCGTAGGCCGGATAAGCGTAGCGCATCCGGCAGCCGATCTTAACCTTTCATGTCCCGCAACCGACGGCTAAGCCAGATCCCGTGGTGGGGTCGTTGACGCCATGCTACCGACGAAATGGTGTGCATGGTGTTCAGATGCCCCAAGATTCGCTGCAGATGCTGCTCCAGGGTGCTTAATGGACCGTGGGACAGCATTTCAGGCGCTTCGAGAATATTCACATCGCCCGAGCTTCCCGGTCCGTCATACTCCAGCCGCTGCTGACAGCGCTGGAGCGCAATTTCGCAGGACTCCAGATACCGCTGCGCCAAATCTGGCGTCAGCATCGTATGTTCCCTTGCCAGTGTGGTCATCGCGTTGATGTGTTCGACAATAAACTGGCTGTGCGTGACCCACAGTTTCATATCCGCCAGATAGTGCGCGTTGAATCCCGGCTCCTGCATTGCCTGATTCAGTGAGTTAAACAGCGTGTTATGCGCCTGGTTGACCCGCATGCGTTGATACGCCAGCGGCGTGGCCTGCGGATCGTTGCTGAGGATCAGGCGAATAGCCTCCTGGTCGGCTTCTAACGCATCGTGGGCGTTCTTACGCAACAGACCACTCTGCCACTGTGGCCACAGCCAGAGCGTGCCGCCAAAGGCGATTAAGCAGCCAATCACCGTGTCGACAAACCGCGGCACGATAAATTGTTCCCCGTTCAGCGTCAGCAGTTGCAGGGTGTACACCGCCGTAACCGTAAAGCCGACGGTGGCCCAGCCGTAGTTTTTGCGAATGATCAGATAGCTGCCTAATGTGATCAGCAACATGCCTGCCAGCGTGAAACCTTCCTGAATATGAAAGTGCAATGTGACGCCGGCAATCACCAGTCCGACGAGCGTACCCACCGAACGATGCAAAATACGCACTCGGGTCGCCCCATAGCCATTTTGCGTGACGAACAGGATCGTCATCAAAATCCAGTAAGGTTTAGGCAGATGTAAGGCGCTGCCCATCAGGCTGGCGATACTCAGCATGACGCTAATGCGCCCGGCGTTACGCAGCGCCGGGGATTTCAACGACAGATAGTTTTTCAGCGCCGGGATCAACGGCAACCGCCGCTGTTTGTCCGCCATCAAATCTCGGGCATACAGCGGGCGCTGGGTCCGTAGCACGCGGGCGATACGGCTGAAGTGCCAGTAGCAAAACTGTCCTACCGGATTATCCGGATGCTGGTTGGCGATTTTCTCCAGCGAGCCAATTTGCTTTTCCATTGAGAAACGGGTCGGTAAGCGGTGATACAAGATATCATCGGCCAGGACGCGCAGGCGGGCGGCGACGGTGCGCGCGTTCCAGCGAATCACCTGTTCCGCGTGGCTTCGCTCGACCAGCTTTTGCACCTCTTCCGGCTGATGCAGGCTAACTGAAATATGTTCCTGCAAATCGAGCGCTTCCTGAAAGGCACGCAACAGTCGCTTGTATTCATTATTGTGATGCGCCGACAGCATGTGCATTTGCTGGTAGCACTGGGTAATCAAATCCACCGCTTTTTGTTGACGAACCAGTAGCGGAGGCAGCGCTTTTTCTGGATCGGCATGCTGGGTCAGCAGACTGTACTTGGCCTCACAGTAATCGGCTAATTCGCGGTACAGCAGGCTAAGCGATTCACGCAGTGGCTGCTCACGCCACATCCAGAACCAGAACCAGTTGAACAGACCGTACCACAACGTACCCAGTGCATAGATCAGCAATGGCTCCCAGACGGGCATGTTCCCGGCAAGGCTTAGCGTGAAAATTGCCGCGATGAGTGAGGCTGGCAGCAGTCGCGCATGCAACGGGCTTAGCTCGGCGGTTACGCCAAGAATTAGCGTCAGGCCGGTGAGGATGAGCGGCAGTGGTATATCTTGCGCCAGCAGTAACTGCATGATCAGGCTGCAACCGGCAAACAGCGATGCGCCAATAACTAAACGTTTAAAAAAGCGTTTATGCGGGGTATCAAGACCGGCAATGTTGCAACAGGCAGGGACGAGGGAAAACAGAAGCCCCAGATGAAGCTGACCAATGATAAGACCGACAGCCACAGGTAAACACAGCACCAGCGTCTGCCGTAGTGCGTAGTTGATCTCGGGGTGATAAATCAGTCTTCGCCACATCGGAACAAACAAAAATGGCGCGCTACCGGGTAACGCGCCATTTCGATGGGATTAACGTGTGCCGTAAACGACAATGGTCTTACCGTGAGCGGAGATCAGGTTCTGATCTTCCAGCATCTTCAGAATACGACCAACGGTCTCACGGGAGCAGCCAACGATCTGGCCGATTTCCTGGCGGGTGATTTTAATCTGCATACCGTCCGGGTGAGTCATCGCGTCAGGCTGTTTTGCCAGATTCAGCAGAGTCTGGGCAATACGGCCGGTGACGTCGAGGAAGGCAAGGTTGCCTACTTTTTCAGACGTGACCTGCAGGCGACGAGCCATCTGAGAAGACAGGCGCATCAGAATATCCGGGTTGACCTGGATTAATTGGCGAAATTTTTTGTAGGAAATTTCAGCGACTTCACATGCGGTTTTGGCCCGTACCCAAGCGCTACGTTCCTGGCCTTCTTCGAAGAGGCCTAATTCACCAATAAAATCGCCCTGATTCAGATAAGAAAGGATCATTTCTTTCCCTTCTTCATCTTTGATCAGCACTGCCACTGAGCCTTTAACGATGTAATACAACGTTTCCGCTTTTTCACCCTGGTGAATCAGCGTGCTCTTCGATGGGTACTTATGAATATGGCAATGAGACAAGAACCATTCGAGAGTCGGGTCTGTTTGCGGTTTGCCAAGCACCATGCGCGGTTATCCTCTGTTATAAGCTGTCTCCAGAGCCAGAAAACGACGCTGCCTCTGGGTTTGCAAAAATGTGCTTCCCGCTACCTGGGAAGGGGGCTACTAAAAATATACTGCAGCCTGTAATGTGATGTCCTCTGCATACATGCAGTACGTCAATGTATTACTGTAGCATCCCGACTGTTTTAGCATAGCTTTCGCCGTGTGTCTCCTGGTGTCTCGCTTCAGCATGACGCAGGTCGCCTTCCGTTGCGAGAATTGTTATGTACGCGTAATCTGTCAGGAAAATTGAAACATTGGAGTTACGAAATATGCAAGCGCGTGTAAAGTGGGTTGAGGGGTTAACCTTCCTCGGTGAGTCCGCCTCTGGCCACCAAATTTTGATGGACGGTAACTCCGGTGATAAAGCGCCGAGCCCGATGGAAATGGTATTAATGGCTGCAGGCGGTTGTAGCGCGATCGATGTGGTGTCGATCCTGCAAAAAGGGCGTCAGGATGTGACCAACTGCGAAGTGAAGCTCACCTCTGAGCGCCGTGAAGAAGCGCCGCGTTTGTTTACCCACATTAATCTGCATTTCATCGTCACCGGCAACGATCTGAAAGAGGCGTCGGTCTCCCGCGCCGTCGATCTCTCGGCGGAAAAATATTGTTCCGTGGCATTGATGCTGGAAAAGGCGGTGAATATTACCCACTCCTATGAAGTGGTTGCTGCGTAATACGTGAAGCCGGATGGCAGCTTGGCCTTATCGGGCCTACAGGACGATACCGATTCGTAGGCCCGATAAGCGTAGCGCCGTCGGGCACATCCCGTACCTCACTCTATCTTTTTACCTTCCATCAGTCGCTGGACCAGCGGCAGCATAATCAATTCCATCGCCAGACCCATTTTGCCGCCAGGTACGACTAATGTATTGATGTGGGAAATGAATGAGCCTTGCAGCATGGCCAGAAGCCACGGAAAGTCGATCCCTTCCAGATTACGAAAATGAATGACCACAAAGCTTTCATCCAGCGACGGAATGCTCTTGGCAGCAAAGGGGTTTGAGGTATCGACGGTGGGTACGCGCTGAAAGTTAATGTGCGTACGGGAAAACTGCGGCGTGATGTAATTGATGTAATCGTCCATTGAGCGCACAACCGAGTCCATCACCGCTTCACGCGAGTGTCCACGCTCGCTGGTATCGCGGGTCAGTTTCTGGATCCATTCCAGGTTAACGATCGGCACTACGCCGACCAGAAGGTCGACATGCCGGGCCACATTTTGCTGTGGGGTGACGACGCCGCCGTGTAGCCCTTCATAGAACAGGACATCCGTCGGTTCAGGCAATGGCTGCCAGGGGGTAAACGTTCCCGGGACCTGGTTCCACGGTACGGCTTCATCGTAGGTGTGCAGATATTTACGCGACTGACCTTTTCCCGTCTGGCCGTATTCAATGAAGGTTTGTTCCAGCAGACCAAAGTCATTGGCTTCGGGCCCGAAATAACTGATATGTCGCCCGGCATCGCGCGCTTTGCGAATCGCCATATCCATTTCCGGACGGGTATAGCGATGAAAACTGTCACCTTCCACCTCGGCGGCGCGCAGATTTAGCTGCGCGAAAATTTTACGAAACGCGAGGCTGGTGGTGGTGGTCCCCGCGCCGCTGGATCCTGTTACCGCAATCACCGGATGTTTGGCAGACATAACAACTCCATGAATAGGTTGATTTTTTATTATAGTCAGCCGTCGGCTACGAATTACTCGTGAATCTGCTTCCTCGGCATGATGTTGACCGTTTCATGCAGTTCGGACCACACCAGGACGGCTTCACCTGATTGTAGTTGGCGTTTGACGTCGGCGACTTTTTGTTCGAGCGAACGTTCATGTTCACCATAATCGGTACCTTCGCGCAAGACAAAGCTTTCAATCAGATTGTCCAGCGCGTCCGGGGAGATGTCTTGCCAGGGGATAATCATGATGACGCCTCCAGATACGTTGTCAGCCAGTCGGGAATTCTGGATTCCAGCCACATCTCAGGGCGGCGCACTGTGCCGCCAATAAATCCGACGTGTCCGCCGTGTTCAGTCAACTGATACTCCACCTGTGAGGGCAGGTTTTCCGGTTCAGGGATCACGTGATGATCCATAAACGGATCGTCCTTGGCATGGATAATCAGCGTCGGTTTGGCGATCTGATTAAGCAATGGCATGGCGCTACACTGGCGGTAATAGTCTATAGCATCGGCAAAACCGTGGATTTTGGCAGTGATGAGATCGTCAAAATCTCGAATGCGACGCAGGGATTTCAACTGGGTCAGACTCACCGGCAACGAACCCGGATAGGCCTGTAGCTTACGCGAGGCGTTAGCTTTCAACAGATTGAGCAGATAGCGCTGGTAGACGCGTGAGAACCCCTTCTCCATATGGTAACTACAGGCTTCCAGCACGAAAGGCGCAGAGACAATAACCGCTGCATCAATGGGAATATCGTTGCCTTCTTTGGCCAGCAGGCAGGCAAGCATGTTCCCGCCGAGTGAATAGCCGACCGCCGCGGTCGGCACACGACCAAGCTCGCGTTCCAGCCAATGTAAAAACCAGGTGCCATCTTCTGTTTCACCAGAATGATAAATACGGTTGAGACGATTTGGTTCGCCGCTGCAGCCGCGAAAATGCATCACCACGCCCAGCCAGCCGCGCTTTTGCGCTGCTTCAATCAGGCCATGTGCGTACGGGCTGTTCAGACTGCCTTCCAGACCGTGAAAAACCACCAGGCGCGGTTTGTGCTTCGCCTGTTGCGGATCTTCACTCCATGCCAGATCGACAAAGTCACCGTCGGGTAATTCCAGACGCTGCCAATGGGCGTCGAACTTCACCTTGCGGCGAATTAAACGCGGCAGCATTGTCTGCAAATGGCGGTTACTGATACCGCGCATAGGGCGGAATTCTCGCGAATCATCAGTAGGTGGGATCATTTCTGTGGATGTGATTTCAACCATAACACCAGAGCAATTAATAATCGGAAAGAATAACTATACCGCGCGCAGCGCTTGCGGGTTAGCCAATATGTGATTTTGTCGCTAGTCAGTCAGCAGGTTACGCGAGAAAAAATGAAAATCGACGTCGGGCTTTCGTCGCCACAGGCGAGCTTTACGCGTCCCTGTCGCCACGCTTTCTCCGGTATCTTCAAACATTCCTGACGCTTCAAAGCGGCGAATCAGACTTTTACGCTGGATCGACTGACCGAGGATCACCTCGGTGGCTTCGAGCAGTTGCCCATGGGTAAATGTCTCCGGCAAGCAGTATACGGGCAGTAGCGAGTACATTGTTTTTTGCCGCAAGCGATGCAGGGCCGCCGTAATGATGTCTCCGTGGTCGAACGCGAGTGAATAATTTTTCAGCTCATCAACCGGCACCCAACGGGCATTGCTGACGCTGGCGATGTGCGGCGCACAGTCTACCCAGGCGATTAGCGCAAACCAGGCGACTGTCAGACTCCAGCCGCGCGGGTCGCGATCCGGGCCGGAAAAAGTATCCAGTTGTTCCAGCCACGAAGGCAAAACTCCTGTTTTTTCAGTGAGCTTGCGCAGCGCTGTGGCGCGAGTGGAGTCATCGCGCGCGATATCAATGAAGCCACCTGGTAATCCCCAACGCCCTTTTTGCGGCTGGTTTGCTCGTTCAACCAGTAATACGCACAGCGCCTGTTGATGCAGGGTAAACAGCACGCTATCGACCGTCACCAGTGGTGTGGGAAAGCGGCGGGCATCGTATTGATTCAGGTAGTCGGCTTCGGTGGTCATAAGGTACTCACGATGATTTGCAACGCCCACAAGTGTACCAGCCCAATACCGGGGGGCAAGGTTCGTTTTTTCTTATTATTTATCAGTGGATTATGCGATGCCCTAAAAATAATGCACTTTTGCTTGCTTTGTATGTGTCTTAGGGACATTATTAATTGTGTCGAAGGGACACAATTAAGGGGTGAGCGTGATGAACATAAAACTGACACTAACGTTGGACGACCAGAGCTACGGAATGACACACGGTGTTTTTCCTGATGGCGCCGTCTGGTTGAAGGTTACTGAAGCATTACCACCCTTTGCTCGCCTGATGCGCATTCGTGCGACGGCGATGCGCGATATGAACGACTTTATGCTGTTGGCGCAACTGGTGGAGGCGGTTCGCCATCAAACGGATGTGCTGGTCAGTCATCTCGAACTTCCCTGGTTACCGTGGGCTCGTCAGGATCGCCATATGGTGGCGGGTGATAGCTTTGCGCTGAAAGTCTTTGCCAGCCAGCTTAATACGCTGCAATTCGATAGGGTGAAGGTGCTCGATCCGCACAGTGACGCGGCGGCGGCAGTTATCAATAATTTTGTGGCGATTTCACAAGAGACTTGCCTGCTGCACAGCGCGACCTTGCAGCGGCAGTTCCGGCAAAAAGTGCTAATGCTGGTCGCCCCTGATGCCGGATCGCTGAAGAAAATTGATGCCATTGCCAGAGCGGTCGGTGTAGCGGAGTACGCCGTCCTGAGCAAAAAACGCGATGTGGCAAGCGGCAAGCTGACGGGGTTTGCTTTAGTCGCCGGAGACGTCAGGGGCCGGGATATGCTGATTGTTGACGACCTGTGTGACGCTGGCGGTACGTTCATTGGTTCTGCGCAGGTACTCCGTGATGCAGGTGCCCGTAGCGTCTGCCTGTATATCACCCACGGTATTTTCTCTAAGGGCGTTGAACACCTGTTTGCGAACGGTATTGATGCTATCTACACCACCACCTCTTTCGCTGCCCCGACGCTGGAACATCCGCAGCTTGAGCTTATCGACATTGACGCGATTTACCGCGCCTGAGGGAAATACTGATTATGAAAATGAACCCGATTCTGGCTATCGACGGCTACAAAGTTTCTCACCGCGTACAGTATCCGCAAGGAACCAGCCGCGTGTATTCCAACTTTACCCCGCGCAGCGATCGCTTTTTCTCCTCGCCGTTGGCGGATGGCAAACTGGTGTTTTTTGGCCTGCAAGGTTTTCTGCAGTGGTTTCTGGTTGATTTGTTTAACGAGGCATTCTTTGCCCGTCCGGAAGACGAGGTGGTCAGTGAATACAAACAGGTCATGGACAGCTATCTCGGCAAAGATGCGGTAGCGGTTGATCATATCCGCGCCCTGCATCAGTTGGGCTATCTGCCGTTGCACATCAAAGCGCTGGATGAAGGCAGCAAGGTGCCGATGGCGGTGCCCGTTTTAACTATCATCAACACCCAACCTGAGTTTTTCTGGCTGGTGAATTACCTGGAGACCGTGCTGTCGGCAGAACTGTGGAAGGCGTCAACAAACGCCACCATTGCTCATCACTATCGTAAAATTTGCGCGCGCTGGGCACAGAAAACCTGTAGCGACCTGACGCACCTCGACTTCCAGTGCCATGACTTTTCATTTCGCGGTATGGCCGGATTGCAGGACACCATGCAGGCGGGCAGCGGCCACTTGTTGAGTTTTAAAGGCACTGACAGCATTCCGTCGCTTCTCTACGCCCGGGATTATTATACCGACGGCGAGCCCTATTTTATCGGCGCCAGCATTCCGGCGACCGAGCACAGCGTGATGTGTATGGGGGAGCGTGAGCATGAGATTGAAACCTTCCGCCGCCTGATTGCCGATCTCTACCCGCAGGGATTTGTGTCGATTGTCTCTGATACGTGGGATTACTGGCAGGTACTGACGGAGTACACCCGCGAGCTGAAGAACATCATTCTGGCGCGCGAGGGACGGGTGGTTTTCCGCCCGGACAGCGGTAATCCGGTTGAGATCCTGTGCGGTACTGGCGCGGATGAGGATACACGAGCCGATCGTACGGCACAGGAGAAAGGCTCTGTGGAGGTGCTGTGGGAGATATTTGGCGGCACGGTTAACGCCAAAGGCTACAAGGTGCTCGACCCACATGTGGGGCTAATTTATGGCGATTCCATCACCCTTGAGCGGGCGAATGAGATCCTGCGCCGCCTGGAAGCGAAAGGATTTGCCAGTTCAAATGTGGTGTTTGGCGTGGGTTCTTTTACCTATCAGTACAACACGCGTGACACCTTCGGTTTTGCGATGAAGGCAACGTGGGGCGAAGTCGACGGCAAGGGTCGGACGATTTTTAAAGAGCCGAAAACCGATAACGGCTTAAAGCGCTCGGCCCGAGGTTTGCTTCGCGTAGTACGTGATGAGCAAGGAGAATTGCGTCTGCATGATGAACAAACCTGGGTCCAAGAGCAGGAAGGAGAGCTGAAAACCCGTTTTCTCAACGGGAAGTTGTTTAACCGTGAGCACTTCGAACAGATCCGCCAGCGCCTGGCGGCACAAAGCTAGTTTCCGCAAGCGGGTTGCGTTACCCGCTTCCTCCTCCCTCCCGGCGTGAATTGATCATCGTCACAAATGGTTACTTCAATTATTACTCTCAAGCTAATGATTCTTTCCTACGCTTAATTGATGACTTTCTCACCAGGGTGCACACTCTTTCCAGTGTTAAGCAATCAAAATGATTAGCTGAATCAGGAGGTTAATAATGTTATCTGGGCAAACGCCAGCACGAGTCTGGAACACCCGCCGCACGGAAAAACAGCGCCGTCTGGCTTCCGTTCCGGTGCAGGGTAAGGTGCTGCCGACCGCAGACCTGACCGCGATGCTGGAAAAACTGATCGCGCCGGGTGACCGCGTGGTATTAGAAGGGAATAACCAGAAGCAGGCAGATTTCCTGTCCCGCATGCTGGCTGAAGTCAATCCGCAGATTGTGCACGACCTGCATATGATTATGCCAAGCGTCGGGCGCAGCGAGCATCTGGATATCTTTGAAAAAGGCATCGCCCGCAAGCTGGACTTCTCCTTCTCCGGTACCCAAAGCCTGCGTATTTCGCAACTACTGGAAGATGGCCAACTGGAAATCGGCGCCATCCACACCTATATCGAACTCTATTCCCGTCTTTATGTTGACCTGGCCCCGAACGTGGCGCTGATTGCCGGTTATAAAGCTGACCGTAAAGGTAACCTCTACACCGGGCCGAGTACCGAAGATACCCCGGCGCTGGTGGAAGCTGCTGCATTCCACGACGGTATCGTCATCGCACAGGTGAACGAGCTGGTGGACGACGAATGCGACCTGCCGCGCGTGGATATTCCGGGTTCCTGGATTGACTACGTGGTTGTCGCCGACAAACCGTTCTTTATCGAACCGCTGTTTACCCGCGACCCGCGCCTGATCAAACAGGAACACATCCTGATGGCGATGATGGCGATTAAAGGCATCTACGCAGAACATCAGGTACAGTCGCTGAACCACGGTATCGGCTTCAACACCGCGGCGATTGAACTGTTGCTGCCAACCTACGGTGAACAGCTCGGTCTGAAAGGCAAAATCTGTAAGCACTGGACCCTGAACCCGCATCCAACGCTGATTCCGGCAATTGAGAGCGGCTGGGTAGAAAGCGTGCACTGCTTCGGCGGCGAGTTGGGGATGGAAGAGTATATCCGCGCCCGCCCAGACATCTTCTTTACCGGTTCCGACGGCTCGATGCGTTCTAACCGCGCCTTCTGCCAGTTGGCTGGCCAGTACGCGGTAGATATGTTTATCGGCTCCACCCTGCAGGTTGATGGCTACGCTAACTCCTCCACAGTGACCCGCGGCCGTCTTTCTGGCTTCGGCGGCGCGCCAAACATGGGTCACGACCCGCACGGTCGTCGTCATGCAACGCCAGCCTGGCTGAATATGATCACCGAACCCGACCCAATGCAGCGCGGTAAAAAACTGGTGGTGCAGATGGTCGAAACCTTCCAGGCGGGCGTGAAGCCAACCTTCGTCGAAAAACTGGACGCGGTTGACGTGGCGAAAGCCTCCGGTATGCCGCTGGCACCGGTAATGATCTACGGCGATGACGTAACCCACGTGCTGACCGAAGAAGGTATCGCCTACCTCTACCGCGCCAAAGATCTTGAAGAGCGCCGTGCGATGGTGGCTGCGGTAGCAGGGATCACCGATATCGGGCTGGGCGTTGATGCTAAGCGCGTTGCCGAACTGCGTCAGAGCGGCAAGGTGGTCTATCCGGAAGATATGGGCATTCGTCGTACCGATGCCACCCGTTCGCTGCTGGCAGCCGGTAGCGTCGCTGACCTGGTGGAATGGTCCGACGGTCTTTACAACCCACCTGCGAAATTCCGGAGCTGGTAATGAAACTTCTGCCCCAGATTCAGGTTGAAGGCGGTGCCGAGTGGCTGGCGCGAACCGCCACGCAGTGTCTGATAGACGAAGCACGATTAAGCCCGAAACCCGGTCTGGTGGACAGTCGGGGGAACGGTGCGCACCACGATCTTACGCTTTCGCTAATGGAGTGCTCCGCACATAGCCTGACCCCTACGTTTCAGGCGCTGGCGCAGCAAAGCTGGCAGCGTCCAGCGGATATTGCGCTCAGACAAACCATAGGGCGACTCGGCCGTGAGGGCGAGCAGCAGATGATGGCCGCGACCCACGGCGTGAATACCCACCGCGGCGCGATTTGGGCGCTGGGGTTGTTGGTGAGCGCCGTTGCGATGCACGGTGGTGCCGGTGGCGCGCAGCAGATAGCCGCTACCGCAGCGGAACTGGCGAAGCTGCCGGATGACGCAGCGCCGAAAGTGTTCAGCAAAGGGCTTCGCGCGACGCATCGTTATCGTGTACCGGGCGCTCGTGAAGAAGCTCAGCAGGCGTTTCCGCACGTGATGCAGCGCGCGCTGCCGCAACTGCGTTTAAGCCGCCTGCGCGGTAGTAGCGAGACGCACGCGAGGCTGGATGCGCTGATGGCCATCATGACCTCGCTGACCGATACCTGCGTACTTTCTCGTGCCGGGCTGGAAGGGCTTGATGCCATGCAGGAGGGCGCGCGCGCCGTGTTGAATGCAGGCGGCAGCGCGCACCCGGCGGGTCAGGCGGCATTAGCGGAACTGGATAGCCAGATGCTGGCGCTAAACGCCTCGCCGGGCGGCGCGGCTGACCTGCTCGCAGCCACGCTATTTCTCGATCGCGTCGAAATCACGCCGAATCGCCGTATTTAAAGCATTAAGAGGATGTTATGGAACACATTACGTTAACCGTACCGGCCAGCCGCACCTTAAGCGGCAAAGCGCTGGCAGGCGTTGTGGGCTCCGGGGATATGGAGGTGTTATTCACCGCCGACCAGGGCCAGACATTAACCATTGATATCACCACTTCTGTCAATAACAGCACCCGCCGCTGGGAAGCGCTGTTCAACCGTCTGCAGACGGTCAGCAGCCTGCCTGCCGGCAAACTGACCATCCATGACTTCGGCGCGACGCCGGGCGTGGCGCGCATCCGTATCGAACAGGTTTTTGAAGAGGTGAGCTATGCGTGATGACCGCAGTTTTATCGAATTAAAAGCACGCCAGCGTGCGCATGCGCTGCTGGATGAAGGCAGCTACCGTGAACTGCTCGACCCATTTGAAGGCGTGATGTCGCCGTGGCTCGGCGCACAGGGCATTGTTCCACAGGCCGATGACGGCATGGTCGTGGCAAAAGGCACCATCAATGGTAAACCGGCCGTTGTTGTAGCGATTGAAGGCGCGTTCCAGGGCGGCAGCATGGGCGAAGTGTCCGGTGCCAAAAT
Source organism: Citrobacter sp. CRE-46 (assembly GCF_059615875.1). Taxonomy (NCBI): domain Bacteria; kingdom Pseudomonadati; phylum Pseudomonadota; class Gammaproteobacteria; order Enterobacterales; family Enterobacteriaceae; genus Citrobacter; species Citrobacter sp. CRE-46. The sequence continues at coordinate 409,977 of NZ_CM184341.1, forward strand.
GGCAGCGGCGCTGGAGCTGGCGGCGGAAGATAACCGTAACGGTATTCCTACTCAGGCGGTGCTGAGCCTGGAAACCGGCGGGGTTCGTTTACAAGAAGCGAACCTCGGTCTGGCGGCGATTGCCGATATTCATGCGGCGATTGTGGATCTGCGTCGTTACACCCCGGTGGTTGGCATTGTGGCCGGTACTGTGGGCTGCTTCGGCGGGATGTCCATCGCGGCGGCGCTGTGTAGCTATCTGATTGTGACCCGCGAAGCGCGTCTCGGCCTGAACGGCCCGCAGGTAATCGAACAGGAAGCCGGGATTGAAGAGTATGACTCCCGCGACCGTCCGTTCATCTGGAGCATGACCGGTGGTGAAGTTCGCTACGAAAGCGGGCTGGTAGAAGCACTGGTCAACGACGGTGTGAACGCGGTGAAAGCCGCCATGAACGAGGCGCTGGCGAAAGGCGTTCCGGCAAAACATCGCACCGATAATTACGACTGGTATCTCGACCGCCTGAGCCATTTTGATACCCGCAAACAGGCCGATTCAGAACAGATTAGAGCGCTCTTCGCCCGGGAGGTGAAATGATGAGTAACGTAATTAGCCGTGGCGAATTATGGCTGGAAACGCTGGCGCCAGGCGCCAAACGTATTGCAGGGCTGTGCGCGTCCGTACAGGCCGCTGATGGCGAGCTGAACGGTGAAAACGTGCGCTTTATCGCCGTCGTTCCGGATGCCCATAACCACTATCCGCGCGCCACTAAAGGTGAAGTCGGTCTGCTGGAAGGCTGGTGGCTTGCGAAAGTCGTCAGTGAAACCATCGCCGCCGATGCCGATAAAGCCGTCAAGCGCCCGATTGTGGCGGTGATTGACGTCGCCAGCCAGGCCTATGGTCGTCGTGAAGAAGGCTTTGGCATTCATCAGGCGCTGGCTGGCGCGGCTGCGGCGTATGCCAATGCGCGTCTGGCAGGCCACCCGGTGATTGGTCTTATCGTCGGTAAAGCGATGTCCGGGGCATTTCTGGCGCACGGCTACCAGGCAAACCGTCTGATCGCCTTCAACGATAAAGGCGTACTGATTCACGCGATGGGCAAAGAGTCCGCGGCGCGCATTACCCTGCGTACCGTTGAGGCGCTGGAAAAACTGGCGGCAACCATTCCGCCGATGGCCTATGACATCAGCAACTACGCCACCCTGGGCCTGCTGGAAAACCTGCTGGATATCAGCAACCCGGATGCCCCATCCGCACAAGACCTGGCGCTGGTGAAAAACACCCTGCAACAGGCCATCAACGACGCGCGTCAGGACCCTACGCTTAAAAGCCGTCTGGGTGCCGACAATCGCCGCAGCTCTGCCCTCGTACGCGAACGCATGCGAGCAAGCTGGTAAGTAAAAAAAGAGACCTGCCGGATGTACGGCTCCGCGGGTGCAGTGACTGCACCCGCGTGGGTCGCTGCATCCGAAAAATAACAATCATCGCGTCAGTGCTACTTCTTTTAAGATTACAGGTGAAATATGACTTACGTAATTGTTCATGCTCTTGCTCCGATTTTCGTCATCATGTTGCTGGGATTCTGGGCCGGGAAGGCCAAAATGGTCGACAACAAGAATGTCTCCCTGCTCAATATTTTCGTGATGGACTTTGCGTTACCCGCAGCGCTGTTTAGCGCCACGGTACAAACGCCGTGGGCCGGTATCGTGGCTCAGTCACCGCTGATTGTGGTGTTGACGCTGGCGATGTGGATTACCTATGCCGCTATCTACTTTATGGCGACCAAAGTTTTCAAGAAATCTCCACAGGATGCCGCCGTGCTGACCCTGACCGTTGCGCTGCCAAACTATGCCGCGCTGGGTCTGCCGATTCTGGGTAGCGTGCTGGGTGAAACCTCTTCCACCTCGCTTTCCGTTGCCGTTTCCATCGCCTGCGGTTCCGTACTGATGACACCGTTCTGCCTGCTGATCCTCGAACGCGAAAAAGCGCGTGCGGAAGGCGGTAACTCCGGTTCTACGCTTTCTATGCTGCCGGTACTGATGTGGCGCTCGATTAAAAAACCGATCGTAATGGGCCCGCTGCTGGGGGTTATCCTTTCCGCCATTGGTATTAAAATGCCGGAGCTGGTGCTGGCGGCGATCAAACCGCTGGGTCTGTCTGCTACTGCGGCGGCGCTGTTCCTGACTGGTGTGATCCTCTCTGCGCGTAAACTGCAGATCAATACCGTGGTGATTACTTCCACCATCGCTAAGTTGCTGATTCAACCGGCCATTGCCTGGGGTATCGTGCTGATTTTCGGCCTGCATGGTTCCGTGGCTATCACTGCCATCCTGATGATTGCACTGTCCGCGGGCTTCTTCGGAGTGGTGTTCGGTAACCGCTTTGGCGTGCAGTCTCCAGATGCAGAAGCCGTGCTGCTGTTGAGCTCTGTACTGTGTATCCTGTCGCTGCCGCTGTTTATCTCGCTGACTTCAGGAATCTAAATCATGAGCACAACATTACGTCCACACGATCTTATCTGGCTGAACGCACGCGACGCGCTCGAGGATGTCACGGAATCCTGGGTGGATACCGTCTGGCATAGCGGTCTGCCGGTGGTCGTGCGGCGTGATGTTGATGCGCAGGGGCGTATTCCCGTGGGCGTCCGCGGGATGAAGCGCGACCAGCGCGCCGCCGGTTGGGTGAAAGCGGAGGCGGTCGTTCGCGTCTGCTCGCCGGAATCGCTGGTGGACCCGCAGACGCTGCTGCGTTCGCCCTTTATCTCTCAGCCGCCGCTTCAGGTGGCTTTATTATTGGCCCAGCAGTCGTGGCCGTGGACGTGGGGCATTACCGGGAGTACCGGCTATGCGCTGGCGACCGGGATCCCGGTGATCCATGCGGCAAGCGATCTGGATCTGCTGATCCGCGCGCCTCAGCCGCTCTCCCGACAAGCGTTGGAGAAGTGGCAGCAGCAGCTGACGGGCGAACTGTGCCGGGCAGATACTCAAGTGGATACTCCGCGCGGCGGCTTTGCCCTCAATGAATGGCTGCGTGATGGAAAAGCGCTGTTAAAAACCTCACAGGGGCCGCAACTGGTGCGCGATCCGTGGGGCAGGGAGGAGTCATGAAAATTCTGTTTACCTTCCCGGGGCAGGGGACACAGCACGAAGGTATGCTGCAAAACCTTCCGGGGGCGGAGCTCGCTCAGGCGCGTGACGTGCTGGGGGCCGAGGTGGATACGCTGGATAGCCCTGAAGCGTTGAAACATACCCGAGCCGTTCAACTGTCTTTGCTGATTGCCGGCGTTGCCTGGGCGCGTGAGCTGGAACGTCGTGGCGTCGCGCCCGATATCCTCAGTGGACTCTCCATTGGCGCGTACCCGGCGGCGGTGGTTGCCGGTGCGCTCGATTTTGCCGATGCGCTGATGCTGGTGGCGCTGCGCGGTGACTTAATGGAGCAGGCTTATCCGCACGGCTACGGCCTGACGGCGATTATGGGGCTAACGTTAAGTCAGGTGGAAAGCCTGGTGGCAGACAGCGAAACCTATATTGCCAACCTGAATGCCGAAACGCAGATTGTGATTGCGGGTACCGATGAAGCGATGGCGGAAGTGGCAAAACGCGCGATGGCCAAAGGGGCCAGTAAGGCTTCTCGTCTGGCGGTGAGCGTGCCGTCGCACTGTGAACTGCTGGCCGAGCCCGCGCACAAGCTGGTTGAAGCGTTTAGCCGCGTGACGCTTTCCCGTCCGCGCTATGCCTACCTGAGCGGCAGTACCGGACGCGTGCTGTGGCAGCCGGAGCGTATTGCTGATGACCTGGCGATGAATATGGCGCGCACGGTGCGTTGGCAGGAGGCGGTGATTTCCGCTAACGAACGTGAAGCGCGGCTGGCGATTGAAATGCCGCCCGGTGGCGTACTGACCTGCCTGACGCGTCAGGCCGCGTGGGAAGGGGAGTCTATTTCTCTGGAGCGCAGCGGCGTCGATGTTGCCGTGCATCTGGCGAAACGCCTTCGTGCGTGATGTGATTGCCTGATGGCGCTGCGCTTATCGGGCCTACGGCTCGCATCTGATGTAGGCCGGATAAGACGCGAAGCGTCGCCATCCGGCGATTCAGACGTTCTGGTTCAGCGTCCTGGCGTACATGCGTCCTTCGGCGGCCAGAGCTAACAGGCTTGGGTCGCGCTCGCGGTTGCGGGCAAAGACAATCGCGATAAGCTGCTGCATCTGATAGGGCTCAGCCAGTTTTTGCAGCTTCACGGTATTCTCATACATTTTCTTCATTCGCCCCGGCATTAAACAGAAACCCACCCCTGCCTGTACCAGACTGAGCATGGAGAAGATGTCGTTGACGCGGGTAACGATTTCAGGCTCAAACCCGGCGATATGAAATGCTTCCTGAAAACCGGCGTAGGTGGCAAATCCTTCCGCCAGCGAGACAAATTTCTCATTGCGATAGTGGCGCAGGTCCGCCTTCATGGTGGCGTCCAGCGTAGCTGACATCGGTGCGGCGAGGTAGATATCGTCGTGGAACAGGGGCAGCACTTCGAGGCTGTTGCGGTCGATTTCGCTTTCGGAAATGGAGATGAGGATGGCGTCCAGCACGCCGTCTTCCAGCATCTTCAGCAGCGCTTCGTTGGAGCCCATGGTGAGATCCAGCTCCAGATCCGGGCGGCGCAGCTTCATGCCCATAATCAGGTGCGGTACCGTCTCCAGCGTCAGTGAGTAGAGCGTGCCAACGCGTAAACGGCCCTGACCCACGCCTGCCGTTTTGCGCGCCTCTTCCAGCCCGCGTTCCATCAATTGGGTGACTTCCTGGCAGTACTCCAGCAATGTCCACGCTGCGGGCTGGGCGATAAGATTACGCCCTTTGTGAACGAACAGCGGGCAACGAACGTTCTCTTCCAGCGTGTGTAACGCCCGGTGAACGCTAACGCCGCTGATGTTCAGCGCCTCGGCGGTGCGGGCGATGTTACCCTTCTCCATAAAGGTCATGAAGATGCTCAGCTTGCGGAAGGTAATATCGTTGGTCGTCAGCTGATTCATCATCGTCTTCCCATCGTTAGTCGGCCAGCATCTGTTCGAGTTGTTCCTGCGCATCCAGCCAGGCCATTTCACACTCTTCCAGCCCGGATTTTGCATTCGCTTGCTGCTGCAAACAGGCAGTGAGTTCGGCTTTGCGACTTTGATCGTAGAGTTCGCTATCACCGAGTTTCTCTTCCGCCTGTGCCAACTGCGCCTGTAGTTTCTCCATCTCTTTTTCCAGACGGGTGATCTCTTTGCGCAGCGGCTGCGTCAGGGTGCGGAGTTCAGCTTCGCGACGCTTCTGATCCTTACGCGCCTGGGCGCTGTTCACGCTCTCCTTCGCCGGTTCGTCGCTCTGGTTTTCCTGTTTCTGCACATCGCTCAGCCACTGTTGATAATCTTCCAGATCGCCGTCAAACGGCTCGACTTTCTTGTCGTGCACCAGATAGAGGTCGTCGGTAGTGGAGCGAATCAGATGACGGTCGTGCGAGACCACGACCAGCGCGCCTTCGAAATCGATCAGCGCTTCGGTCAGCGCCTGACGCATATCCAAATCCAGGTGGTTAGTCGGTTCATCAAGCAGCAGCAGGTTCGGGCGCTGCCAGACGATCAATGCCAGCACCAGACGCGCCTTTTCACCACCGGAGAAGCGGGCGGTCTGTTCGCTGACTTTATCGCCCTGAAAGCCGAATCCGCCGAGGTAGTCGCGCAGTTTCTGCTCCAGTTCCTGCGGCGCCATGCGCGCCAGGTGTTGGATGGGCGATTCATCGGCACGTAAAAACTCCAGCTGATGCTGCGCGAAGTAACCCAGTTTAATGCCTTTGGCGAGACCGATTTCACCGCTGATGGGGGCCAGTTCACCCGCCAGCAGCTTAATCAGGGTTGATTTACCCGCACCGTTACGACCGAGCAGGCCAATGCGTGAACCCGGCACCAGATTCAGTTTGATCGAATCGAGAATGACGCGATCGCCATAGCCGGCGCTGACCTTTTCCATCTTCAATAGCGGGTTTGGCAGGCTTTCCGGTTGACGGAAGCTGAAGTGGAACGGGTTGTCCACGTGCGCCGGGGCAATGAGCTCCATACGTTCCAGCATTTTGATACGGCTCTGCGCTTGCTTTGCTTTGGTTGCTTTAGCACGGAAACGATCGATATAGCTTTGCAGGTGCGCCACACGCTCCTGCTGACTTTCGTACATCGCCTGTTGCTGCGCGAGGCGGGTCGCACGCTGGATTTCAAACGCGCTGTAGTTGCCGGTGTACTCGAACATGGTTTGCTGTTCGATATGAATAATTTTGTCCACCACCGGGTCGAGGAAGTCGCGGTCATGGGAAATCAGAATCAGCGTGCCCTGATAGCTTTTCAGCCATCTTTCCAGCCAGATCACCGCGTCAAGATCGAGGTGGTTGGTCGGTTCATCAAGCAGCAGCAGGTCTGAACGGCAAATCAACGCCTGCGCCAGGTTAAGACGCATACGCCAGCCGCCGGAAAAATCGCTGACCGGACGTTCAAGCTGTTCATTGGAGAAGCCGAGGCCATGCAGCAGGCTTGCCGCACGTGAGCGTACGGTCCAGGCGTCAATGGCATCCAGCTTGCCATGGACGGTGGCAATGGCGTGTCCATCGTTACGTTCGTTGGCATCGTTCAACTGCGCTTCCAGTTGACGATACTCGCGGTCGCCGTCAATCACGTACTCCAGCGCGGGCTGTGGCAACGCTGGCGTTTCCTGATTCACCCAGGCGAGCTGCCAGTTTCCCGGATAGGTAAATCCTCCGGCGTCAGCGCTGAGTTCATTTTTCAGCAATGCCAGCAGAGTAGATTTACCGCAGCCATTTTTGCCCACCAGACCAACTTTCTGCCCTGGATTAATGGTGGCCGTGGCATTGTCCAGCAAGACGCGCACGCCGCGACGAATTTGTAACGATGAGAAAACAATCATAAGGCGCCGTATGTTCAGACTATGTTAATTTATCATTATGATAATGTAATGTGTGGGCCGTTTGCCGCACTGAGGCGCCATGGTAGCCCAAAACGTCGAAAATAGACAAAAGACAAAACCGGGAGGGGGATGATGTTCCAGCCAGCGAAAGTGTTGCTGCTGTATGCCCATCCGGAATCTCAGGACTCGGTCGCGAACCGGGTTCTGCTTAAACCGGCCATGCAGCTCAGTAATGTGACCGTGCACGATCTTTACGCGCACTATCCTGATTTTTTCATCGACATTCCGCATGAGCAGGCGCTGTTGCGTGAGCATGATGTGATTGTTTTTCAGCATCCTCTCTACACCTATAGCTGCCCGGCGCTGTTAAAGGAGTGGCTTGACCGTGTACTGAGCCGCGGATTTGCCAGCGGTCCCGGAGGGAATCAACTGGCGGGAAAGTACTGGCGAAGCGTCATCACCACCGGTGAACCGGAAAGCGCGTACCGTTATGACGCGCTGAACCGTTATCCGATGAGCGATGTACTGCGCCCTTTTGAGCTAACGGCCGGTATGTGCCGCATGCACTGGATGAGCCCAATCATCGTTTACTGGGCAAGGCGGCAAACGAAGCAGGAGCTGGACAGCCATGCTAAAGCGTACGGTGACTGGCTGGCGAATCCGATTCCTGTGGGAGGCCGCTGATGGAAGGTTCTGATTTATTGACCGCGGGAGTGTTGTTCCTCTTCGCGGCGGTCGCTGCGGTGCCGCTGGCATCGCGGCTGGGTATTGGCCCGGTATTAGGATACTTGCTGGCGGGGATCGCTATCGGTCCGTGGGGATTAGGATTCATTAGCGATGTAGATGAAATCCTGCACTTTTCCGAACTGGGCGTCGTCTTTTTGATGTTCATCATTGGGCTGGAACTTAACCCGGCCAAGTTATGGCAATTGCGGCGTTCAATTTTTGGCGTCGGTGCCGCGCAGGTGATGTTGAGCGCAGTGGTACTGGCTGGCTTGCTGATGCTGACCGCATTCTCCTGGCAAGCGGCAGTGGTCGGCGGCATTGGTCTGGCGATGTCATCGACCGCCATGGCGCTACAGTTGATGCGCGAAAAAGGCATGAACCGCAGCGAATCCGGGCAACTGGGTTTTTCGGTGCTGCTGTTCCAGGATTTGGCAGTAATCCCCGCACTGGCGCTGGTTCCACTGCTGGCGGGGTCTGCTGATGAACATTTTGACTGGATCAAAGTGGGCATGAAGGTGTTGGCTTTCGCCGGCATGTTGATTGGCGGACGCTATTTGCTGCGCCCTGTTTTCCGCTTCATTGCGGGTTCTGGCGTGCGGGAAGTGTTCACCGCCGCTACGCTGCTGCTGGTACTGGGTTCCGCGCTATTTATGGATGCGCTGGGATTGTCGATGGCGCTGGGAACGTTTATCGCGGGCGTGCTGCTGGCGGAAAGCGAATACCGCCATGAGTTGGAAACGGCAATCGATCCCTTTAAGGGCCTGTTGCTCGGACTGTTTTTTATCTCCGTCGGCATGTCGCTCAATCTCGGCGTGCTCTATACCCATATTCTGTGGGTAGCGGCGAGCGTAATCGTGCTGGTGGTCGTGAAGATGCTGGTGTTGTATGTGCTGGCACGACTGAACGGCATGAGAAGCTCTGAACGAATGCAGTTTGCCGGCGTGTTAAGCCAGGGCGGTGAATTCGCTTTCGTGCTGTTTTCAACGGCATCCTCGCAACGATTGTTTCAGGGCGATCAAATGGCGCTACTACTGGTGACCGTCACGTTGTCGATGATGACCACGCCGCTGGTGATGAAGCTGATTGATAAATGGCTCTCCCGCCAGTTTAACGGCCCGGATGAAGAAGATGAAAAACCTTGGGTGGAGGATGATAAACCGCAGGTCATTGTCGTGGGGTTTGGACGCTTTGGTCAGGTTATTGGTCGCTTACTGATGGCCAATAAAATGCGTATTACCGTCCTGGAGCGAGATATCAGCGCTGTGAATCTGATGCGCAAATATGGTTATAAGGTCTATTACGGAGATGCCACCCAAGTGGATCTGTTGCGTTCTGCGGGGGCAGAGGCGGCGCAATCCATCGTCATTACCTGTAATGAACCCGAAGACACCATGAAACTGGTGGAGCTTTGCCAACAATACTTTCCGCATTTGCATATTCTTGCGCGAGCGCGCGGACGTGTAGAGGCGCATGAGTTATTACAGGCCGGGGTGACGCAGTTTTCCCGCGAAACGTTCTCCAGTGCGCTGGAGTTGGGGCGTAAAACGCTGGTCACGTTGGGGATGCATCCGCACCAGGCTCAGCGCGCTCAGCTGCATTTTCGGCGGCTCGATATGCGCATGTTGCGGGAATTGATTCCCATGCATACAGACACGGTACAAATCTCGCGAGCCAGGGAAGCCCGGCGTGAACTGGAGGAAATTTTCCAACGTGAGATGCAGCAAGAGCGGCGTCAGCTGGATGGCTGGGATGAATTTGAGTAGAGGTAATCATGGCAATTCGTAAACGTTTTATTGCAGGCGCAAAATGTCCGTCCTGCCAGGCGCAGGATACGCTGGCGATGTGGCGCGAAAATAATATCGATATTGTTGAGTGTGTTAAGTGCGGGCATCAGATGCGGGAAGCCGATAAAGAGGCGCGCGAACATGTTCGCAAAGAAGAGCAAGTGATCGGGATTTTTCATCCGGACTAGCGATATGGCGCAGCTTTTTTTAAGCTAGAGGGTACACGGGTGCAGAATTCCGCTACAATCTGCGCCACTATTCTTTCCATGCTCAGGAGATATCATGAAAGTAGCAAAGGACCTGGTGGTCAGCCTGGCCTATCAGGTACGTACAGAAGACGGTGTGTTGGTTGATGAGTCTCCGGTGAGTGCACCGCTGGACTACCTGCATGGTCACGGTTCCCTGATTTCTGGCCTGGAAACAGCGCTGGACGGTCATGAAGTTGGCGACAAATTCGACGTTGCTGTTGGCGCAAACGACGCTTACGGTCAGTACGACGAAAACCTGGTGCAGCGCGTTCCTAAAGACGTCTTCATGGGCGTTGACGAACTGCAGGTTGGCATGCGTTTCCTGGCTGAAACTGACCAGGGTCCAGTACCGGTAGAAATTACCGAAGTGGAAGACGACCACGTTGTGGTTGACGGTAACCACATGCTGGCTGGCCAGAACCTGAAATTCAACGTAGAAGTTGTAGCGATTCGTGAAGCGACCGAAGAAGAACTGGCTCATGGCCACGTTCACGGCGCGCACGGTCACGACCACGATCATGACCACGGTCACGATGGTTGCTGCGGTGGTCACGGCCACGACCATGGTCACGAGCACGGTGGCGAAGGCTGCTGCGGCGGTGGCGGTAAAGGTAACGGCGGCTGCGGTTGCCACTAATACCCTTCGTCTTTCAACCCACAGCGGTGTTGGCTGCGCTTTCAAATCCCGGTCACATAGTTATCTATGCTCCCGGGACTTCCTCAAGCTTGCCGCCTTGCTGTGATTTGAAATCCTTTGGGTATATGTGAGTAGGCCTGCTAAGTGTTCGCGCCATCGGGCACAAAAAAGCGGGATATCCCCGCTTTTTTTATGTCTTAATAATGCGGCGGTGGGGTCTCTTCGGACTGCGACGCGATGTGGGACGGCTGCGTGGCTTTCAGCTTCTCAGTCAGCAGACGCAGATGATCGCGTAGTTTAGCCATTTCCAGTTCATGCGCAGTTACCGTCACGTTGAGCTCTTCAATGGTGATTTCCTGAAATGCCAGGCGGCTTTCCAGCTCGGCCAGGCGAGTTTCCAATGTTGTATCCTGCATGATTCACCTCTTTCTTTTTTCTCCGGCAGATCGCGGACTGCGGCGAATTCTACTTAACTTTGCCTGTTTGCACAGCACTCAATCTTCGGCAACGAAACTAATTTAAACAAAAAGAGTCTGAAAAGTGGTGATAATAGGGCGTGCCTGTATGTTGATTTGTTCTGCAACGCTTTATAGTACATTTTTATGTTAGATAACCCTGGGGTGAGATGCCCCGGCCCTGGAGATATGGATGAAATCACTGTTTAAAGTAACGCTGCTGGCGACCACAATGGCTGTTGCTCTGCATGCCCCGATCACCTTCGCTGCTGATGCTGCGAAACCAGCCGCTACTGCTGACAGCAAAGCAGCATTCAAGAATGACGACCAAAAATCCGCTTACGCGCTGGGCGCGTCACTGGGTCGTTATATGGAAAACTCCCTGAAAGAGCAGGAAAAGCTGGGCATCAAACTGGATAAAGATCAGCTGATCGCTGGCGTTCAGGATGCGTTTGCTGACAAGAGCAAGCTCTCTGACCAGGAAATCGAACAAACTCTGCAGGCGTTTGAAGCGCGCGTGAAGAGCTCCGCTCAGGCGAAAATGGAAAAAGACGCGGCTGACAATGAAGCCAAAGGTAAAGTTTACCGCGAGAAATTTGCTAAAGAGAAAGGCGTTAAAACCTCTTCCACCGGCTTGATCTACAAAGTAGAGAAAGAAGGTACCGGCGCTGCGCCGAAAGACAGCGATACCGTGGTTGTAAACTACAAAGGTACGCTGATTGATGGTAAAGAGTTTGACAACTCCTACACCCGTGGCGAGCCGCTCTCTTTCCGTCTTGATGGTGTTATCCCTGGCTGGACCGAAGGTCTGAAAAACATCAAGAAAGGCGGTAAAATTCAGTTGGTTATCCCACCGGATCTGGCTTACGGCAAAACCGGGGTTCCGGGTATTCCGGCCAACTCTACGCTGGTCTTTGATGTTGAACTGTTAGACATCAAACCGGCACCGAAAGCCGAGGCACAGCCAGATGCTGCACCGGCCGATAAAGCTGCAGATAGCAGCAAAAAGTAAGCGAACAATAACCGCCGCCCACAGGGCGGCGGTTTTTTATTATCGACAGGATATAATTAATACTGGAAAGCGCCTTGTGCGCTGTATTACTTTAGATGCCCCTATAATAGTGATGAGCCTGCCCTGACAACATAACGACAGGCTCCTGAAAAGGAGTGCTTTTTTTCATGTCCAGGTCGCTTTTAACCAACGAAACCAGTGAGCTAGATTTACTGGATCAACGTCCTTTCGATCAAACTGACTTCGATATCCTTAAATCCTATGAAGCGGTAGTGGACGGGTTGGCGATGCTCATTGGTTCCCATTGTGAAATCGTATTGCACTCTTTGCAGGATTTGAAATGCTCGGCTATCCGCATTGCGAACGGTGAACACACGGGCCGTAAAATTGGTTCACCGATAACCGACCTTGCTTTGCGTATGCTGCATGATATGACGGGTGCGGATAGCAGCGTGTCGAAGTGTTACTTCACACGTGCGAAAAGCGGTGTCTTGATGAAGTCGGTGACGATTGCCATTCGTAACCGAGAGCATCGCGTGATTGGTCTGCTGTGCATCAACATGAACCTCGATGTGCCATTCTCGCAGATAATGAATACCTTTATCCCACCGGAAACCCCGGAAGTGGGCTCTGCCGTGAACTTTGCTTCTTCAGTCGAAGATCTGGTCACCCAGACGCTGGAATTCACGATCGAAGAAGTGAATGCCGATCGCAATGTATCCAACAATGCGAAAAACCGCCAGATTGTCCTGAATCTGTATGAGAAAGGTATCTTCGATATTAAAGATGCGATTAACCAGGTCGCCGATCGGCTGAATATCTCCAAGCACACGGTCTACCTCTATATTCGCCAGTTCAAAAGCGGCGATTTCCAGGGGCAAGACAAGTAATGCGCTTTACCATCATGGTGACGGGACCTGCTTATGGTACACAGCAGGCGAGTAGCGCGTTGCAATTTGCCCACGCGCTACTCAAGGAAGGGCATGAGTTAAGCAGCGTATTTTTCTATCGTGAAGGTGTGTATAACGCCAACTTCCTGACTTCGCCCGCCAGCGATGAGTATGATCTGGTACGAGCCTGGCAACAGCTGAACCAACAACATGGCGTGACGCTAAATATCTGCGTTGCAGCGGCGTTGCGCCGCGGCGTTGTTGATGAAGTTGAAGCAAAGCGGCTTGGGCTGGCAGGTGCTAATCTACAATCAGGTTTCAATCTCAGCGGGCTGGGTTCGCTGGCTGAGGCGTCCCTGACCTGCGATCGCGTGGTGCAGTTTTAATGAAACGGGTTGCTTTTGTCTTTTCTACCGTGCCGCACGGCAGCGCATCCGGCCGTGAAGGGTTAGATGCCTTACTGGCGACATCTGCGCTAACGGAAGGTCTCGGCGTGTTTTTTATCGGCGATGGCGTGTTCCAGATCCTCCAGGGTCAACAACCGGATGTCGTTCTGGCTCGCAACTATATCGCAACGTTCAAGCTGTTGGAGTTGTACGATATCGATCAATGTTGGCTTTGTGCCGCCTCATTACGTGAGCGGGGTCTTCAGCAGGGTGTTAATTTTGTGGTTGATGCCACGCCGTTGGAACCTGAAGATTTGCGCCGTGAGCTAGGTAATTATGATGTCATTTTAAGGTTTTGAGACTCTCATGCTGCACACACTACACCGCTCCGCGTGGCTTACTGATTTCTCCTCTCTTCTTCGCCTGATTGAAAAAGACGATGAGCTTTTACTGCTCCAGGATGGCGTGACTGCCGCAATAGAAGGAAGCCGTTTCCTTGAAAGTCTGCAAAATGCCTCCATTAAGGTCTCTGTACTGGAAGAAGACATTAAAGCTCGCGGGTTAGATGGTCAAATTTCAGACAGTGTCGTCAGGGTTAGCTATACTGACTTCGTCAGACTTACGGTGAAGCATCCCAACCAGATGTCCTGGTAATTGCGGGATCGTTGTATATTTCTTGACACCTTTTCGACACCGACCTAAAATTCTGCGTCCTCATATTGTATGAGGTCGTTTTATTACGTGTTTACGAAGCAAAAGCTAAAACCAGGAGCTATTTAATGGCAACAGTTAACCAGCTGGTACGCAAACCACGTGCACGCAAAGTTGCAAAAAGCAACGTGCCTGCGCTGGAAGCATGCCCGCAGAAACGTGGCGTATGTACTCGTGTATATACTACCACCCCTAGAAAACCGAACTCCGCACTGCGTAAAGTTTGCCGTGTTCGTCTGACTAACGGTTTTGAAGTGACTTCCTACATCGGTGGTGAAGGTCACAACCTGCAGGAGCACTCCGTGATCCTGATCCGTGGCGGTCGTGTAAAAGACCTCCCGGGTGTTCGTTACCACACCGTTCGTGGTGCGCTTGACTGCTCCGGCGTTAAAGACCGTAAGCAATCACGCTCCAAGTATGGCGTGAAACGTCCTAAGGCTTAATGGTTCTCCGTTAAGTAAGGCCAAACGTTTTATATTAATGTCAAACTAAACTCTTAGAGTTTTGGACAATCCTGAATTAACAACGGAGTATTTCCATGCCACGTCGTCGCGTCATTGGTCAGCGTAAAATTCTGCCGGATCCGAAGTTCGGATCAGAACTGCTGGCTAAATTTGTAAATATCCTGATGGTAGATGGTAAAAAATCTACTGCCGAAACTATCGTATACAGCGCGCTGGAGACCCTGGCTCAGCGTTCTGGTAAAAACGAACTGGAAGCTTTCGAAGTAGCTCTCGAAAACGTGCGCCCGACTGTCGAAGTTAAGTCTCGCCGCGTTGGTGGTTCTACTTATCAGGTACCAGTTGAAGTCCGTCCGGTCCGTCGTAATGCCCTGGCAATGCGTTGGATCGTTGAAGCTGCTCGTAAACGCGGTGATAAATCCATGGCTCTGCGCCTGGCGAACGAACTTTCTGATGCTGCAGAAAACAAAGGTACTGCAGTTAAGAAACGTGAAGACGTTCACCGTATGGCAGAAGCCAACAAGGCGTTCGCACACTACCGTTGGTAATCCCTTCGGAGTTTTAGTCACCAGGCGGGCGCTTCCAGTAAGCAGCCCGCTTTGGGCTACTTAAATTGAACGCCTAAAAGATAAACGAGGAATCAAATGGCTCGTACAACACCCATCGCGCGCTACCGTAACATCGGTATCAGTGCGCACATCGACGCCGGTAAAACCACTACTACCGAACGTATTCTGTTCTACACCGGTGTAAACCATAAAATCGGTGAAGTTCATGACGGCGCAGCCACCATGGACTGGATGGAGCAGGAGCAGGAGCGTGGTATTACTATCACCTCCGCAGCGACTACTGCATTCTGGTCTGGTATGGCTAAGCAGTATGAACCGCATCGCGTAAACATCATCGACACCCCGGGGCACGTTGACTTCACTATCGAAGTAGAACGTTCCATGCGTGTGCTTGATGGTGCAGTAATGGTTTACTGCGCAGTTGGTGGTGTTCAGCCTCAGTCTGAAACCGTATGGCGTCAGGCAAACAAATATAAAGTTCCGCGCATTGCGTTCGTTAACAAAATGGACCGTATGGGTGCGAACTTCCTGAAAGTTGTTGGTCAGATCAAAACCCGTCTGGGCGCGAACCCTGTTCCGCTGCAGCTGGCGATTGGCGCTGAAGAAGCGTTCACCGGTGTTGTTGACCTGGTGAAAATGAAAGCCATCAACTGGAACGAAGAAGATGCAGGCGTAACCTTCACTTATGAAGATATCCCGGCTGACATGCAGGAACTGGCTGACGAATGGCACCAGAACCTGATCGAGTCCGCAGCGGAAGCTTCAGAAGAGCTGATGGAGAAATACCTGGGTGGTGAAGAACTGACTGAAGAAGAGATCAAAAAAGCTCTGCGTCAGCGCGTTCTGAACAACGAAATCATCCTGGTAACCTGTGGTTCTGCATTTAAGAACAAAGGTGTTCAGGCGATGCTGGATGCGGTAATTGATTACCTGCCATCCCCAGTCGACGTACCTGCGATCAACGGTATTCTGGACGACGGTAAAGATACTCCGGCTGAGCGTCACGCTAGCGATGATGAGCCGTTTGCTGCTCTGGCATTCAAAATCGCTACCGACCCGTTCGTGGGTAACCTGACCTTCTTCCGTGTGTACTCTGGTGTGGTTAACTCCGGTGATACCATCCTGAACTCCGTGAAAACTGCACGTGAGCGTTTTGGCCGTATCGTTCAGATGCACGCCAACAAACGTGAAGAGATCAAAGAAGTTCGCGCGGGCGATATCGCTGCTGCAATCGGTCTGAAAGACGTGACCACTGGTGACACTCTGTGTGACCCGGATCACCCGATCATTCTGGAACGTATGGAATTCCCTGAGCCGGTAATCTCCATCGCGGTAGAACCGAAAACCAAAGCTGACCAGGAAAAAATGGGTCTGGCTCTGGGCCGTCTGGCTAAAGAAGACCCGTCTTTCCGCGTATGGACTGACGAAGAATCTAACCAGACTATTATCGCTGGTATGGGTGAGCTGCACCTCGACATCATCGTTGACCGTATGAAGCGTGAATTCAACGTTGAAGCGAACGTCGGTAAACCTCAGGTTGCTTACCGCGAAGCGATTCGCGCGAAAGTTACCGATATCGAAGGTAAACACGCTAAGCAGTCTGGTGGTCGCGGTCAGTACGGTCATGTTGTTATCGACATGTACCCGCTGGAGCCGGGTTCAAACCCGAAAGGCTACGAGTTCATCAACGACATCAAAGGTGGTGTAATTCCTGGCGAATACATCCCGGCCGTTGATAAAGGCATCCAGGAACAGCTGAAATCTGGCCCGCTGGCTGGTTACCCGGTTGTTGATCTGGGCGTGCGTCTGCACTTCGGTTCTTACCATGACGTTGACTCCTCTGAGCTGGCGTTTAAACTGGCCGCTTCTATCGCCTTCAAAGATGGCTTTAAGAAAGCGAAACCAGTTCTGCTTGAGCCTATCATGAAGGTTGAAGTAGAGACTCCGGAAGAGAACACCGGTGACGTTATCGGTGACTTGAGCCGCCGTCGTGGTATGCTTCGTGGTCAGGAATCCAACGTCACTGGCGTTGTTATCCATGCTGAAGTTCCGCTGTCTGAAATGTTCGGATATGCAACCCAGCTGCGTTCTCTGACCAAAGGCCGTGCTTCTTACTCCATGGAGTTCCTGAAGTACGACGATGCGCCGAACAACGTTGCTCAGGCCGTTATTGAAGCCCGTGGTAAATAAGCCACAGGATTAAAACCTAAGTCCCGTGCTCTCTCCATAGGGGAGAGCACTATAGTAAGGAATATAGCCGTGTCTAAAGAAAAATTTGAACGTACAAAACCGCACGTTAACGTCGGCACCATCGGCCACGTTGACCACGGTAAAACTACCCTGACCGCTGCAATCACCACCGTACTGGCTAAAACCTACGGCGGTGCTGCTCGTGCATTCGACCAGATCGATAACGCGCCGGAAGAAAAAGCTCGTGGTATCACCATCAACACTTCTCACGTTGAATATGACACCCCGACTCGCCACTACGCACACGTAGACTGCCCGGGCCACGCCGACTATGTTAAAAACATGATCACCGGTGCTGCGCAGATGGACGGCGCGATCCTGGTTGTTGCTGCGACTGACGGCCCGATGCCGCAGACTCGTGAGCACATCCTGCTGGGTCGTCAGGTAGGCGTTCCGTACATCATCGTGTTCCTGAACAAATGCGACATGGTTGATGACGAAGAGCTGCTGGAACTGGTAGAAATGGAAGTTCGTGAACTTCTGTCTCAGTACGATTTCCCGGGCGACGACACTCCGATCGTTCGTGGTTCTGCTCTGAAAGCGCTGGAAGGCGAAGCAGAGTGGGAAGCGAAAATCATCGAACTGGCTGGCTTCCTGGACTCTTACATCCCGGAACCAGAGCGTGCGATTGACAAGCCGTTCCTGCTGCCTATCGAAGACGTATTCTCCATCTCCGGTCGTGGTACCGTTGTTACCGGTCGTGTAGAGCGCGGTATCATCAAAGTTGGCGAAGAAGTTGAAATCGTTGGTATCAAAGACACCGCTAAGTCTACCTGTACTGGCGTTGAAATGTTCCGCAAACTGCTGGACGAAGGCCGTGCTGGTGAGAACGTTGGTGTTCTGCTGCGTGGTATCAAACGTGAAGAAATCGAACGTGGTCAGGTACTGGCTAAGCCGGGCTCTATCAAGCCGCACACCAAGTTCGAATCTGAAGTGTACATCCTGTCCAAAGACGAAGGCGGCCGTCATACTCCGTTCTTCAAAGGCTACCGTCCGCAGTTCTACTTCCGTACTACTGACGTGACTGGCACCATCGAACTGCCGGAAGGCGTAGAGATGGTAATGCCGGGCGACAACATCAAAATGGTTGTTACCCTGATCCACCCGATCGCGATGGACGACGGTCTGCGTTTCGCAATCCGTGAAGGCGGCCGTACTGTAGGTGCGGGCGTTGTTGCTAAAGTAATGAGCTAATATTACGTTTATTTAACGTAGTTAGTTTAAAAGCCCCGAATATATTTCGGGGCTTTTTTATTTGTGTTTATTTAAAGATTTCAGAAATATTAGTTAATCTCAATATATAAATAATTTATCTGGTAGGATAAGTTTGTTCATTTCTTAAAGCATTGCGATTTTTATTTTATTAATTGAACTTGTTTGTTGTTATATCTACCTTATGCGTTATTACATACATATGTAATAAATTGATGGATTTATAACAACAGGAATGTTTAATAATGCAATTAAATCTCGCAACAAAAGCCTTATTTTGTATGGGGCTGACATGTGCTGCCTTGCCAGCATTTGCCCTGGAAGCATGGAGCGGTCAGGAAGGCGGCAGTACGTATGAAGTGATTTTCGACAGCGGCGTGTATAGCAATGCGTGGTGGGTAGGTGCATCGGATTGTCCGGGAAACGCCGCGGGCGACGAAGCGAATAACCCATGGCGCTACGAGCGAGCAGCGACCGCTGATGAAATAACGAAATATGGTAATCCAACAACCTGCGATACGGGTGGCGGTACGGTAACTTACCCAGCATATGACAATAGTATCGCTTATAATGCTGGTGATATTGTTATTTATAATAATGCGACGTATAAAACGTCTGTCGCGCAAAGCGCTTATGGTTTTGCTCCTGGTCAGGAAAATCCATGGGAGGCTTATGCCGTTGTCACGCAATGGGCGTCCTCGACCGTCTATAATAAAGGCGATAAAGTTCAGAAAAATGGCCAGGAATATGAAGCCCTGTTTTATACCGTAGGGGATGATCCTTCTCTTCCAGCTAATCAAAACCCAACCGGCACAAATGGTCGTCCATGGAAACCACTGGGCACTGTTGTCTCTTATACTCAGGACCAGTTGAATAAAGCTCCAGAATATAATGCCTCCACTGTATATGAAAGCGGCACGCTGATCCGCTATAACGGTGGTAATTACGTTTCGCAGTCCAAAGTACAGAAAGTCTCCCCATCTGATACCAATCCATGGCGCGTGTTTATCGACTGGACCGGCACCAAAGAAAAAGTAGGCACGCCGAAGTCACCATGGCCTGCGCATGTCTATGCCCCATATGTCGATTTTACCCTCAACTCACAGCCGGATCTGGCAAGCCTTGCGCAGAACCAGAATGTCACCCACTTCACCATGGCTTTCGTGGTCAGTAAAGATGCAGATACCTGCCTGCCGACATGGGGTACCGCATATAACGTTAACGACTACGCTCAGTACAGCAAAATTAAAGCGCTGCGTGAAGCAGGTGGCGACATCATGGTTTCCATTGGCGGAGCGAATAACTCCCCACTGGCAGCGTCTTGTAAGAATGTGAATGACCTGAAGCAGCATTATTACGATATCGTAGACAACCTGAATCTTAACGTGCTGGACTTCGATATTGAAGGCACCTGGGTTGCGGATCATGAATCCATAAACCGTCGTAATGAAGCGGTGAAGGCTGTTCAGGACACCTGGAAAGCAGAAGGTCGTAGCGTCGGAATTTGGTACACCTTGCCTATTCTGCCGACGGGCCTGACGGCTGAAGGTCTTTATGTACTTGAAGATGCGAAAGCCAAGGGCGTTGAACTGGCTGGTGTCAACGTCATGGCGATGGATTACGGTAACAGCATTTGCCAGTCTGATGGTACTGAAGGCCAAAACATTCATGGCAAGTGTGCGACATCCGCCATTGAAAACCTCCATAGCCAGATGAAGCAGATTTTCACTGACAAGAGCGATGCGGAAATCAACGCCATGATGGGTACGACGCCGATGATCGGTTACAACGACGTTCAGGGCGAAGTGTTTTATATGTCTGATGCGAAACTGGTGATGCAGGATGCCACTGATCGTGGTCTGGGCATGATTGGCATATGGTCCATGATGCGCGATCAACCTGGCGTGGCCAGGCAGGTTTCCCCTGAGCACAGCGGTCTGACCGAACAGCAGGCTGCGAAATACGCCTTTAGCGAAGTTTTTGCACCGTTTACGAAAGCAGGAAGCGAATTGCCAGACGGTGTGATTTCTTTCACCGTCACAGCTGCGCCAGGTAACAGACATGCACAAATTAAACTGACGAAAGAAGCGTTTAATACCCGCAAGTTTGTTGTATATCAAAACTATAAAACAAACAAAAAGTATATGGGGCATTCAGAAAAAGGCCTCAGCTATTATGGGCACAACTGGTCTGCAGATAATGGTGAAAATACCGTTGCCGAATTCTATTACTACTCTACGCCGAAAGCGGGTGATACCGTAACATTAGTTGAAGATGACTATAGTAAAGAAACGGTATTACAAGAAGTTACAATTAGCAGCGATATGCTGAAGTAAGTCTGAATAGATATTTTAATATATGTTCAGATGTTGTTACCGCAAAGGGATGATTTTATCATCCCTTTTTTACAGATCCTCTAAAAATACAAAGTTATCGATTTTTTGTCGCCAGTTTTGTAGGGACAATAGCCATAATATTTGAGTAACTCTTACTGAACGAATCAAATATTAATAACTTTTAGATCTGCTTGTTGTGGTGACATATCAAGAAGAATAACGCCCGAAGACCGAATATCTGAGTAGCGTAAAAGGATGCTAATGCCTTAATTCTGTCGATTATGATTCTACTGTCATTTATGACAGGGACAATTGTTCTACTGGAAAAGCCAATGGTGGGTTTAGCCCGGCATGATCACAAGCAGTGATTTGGTATGGTTGAACTTTGGTCCTATTCAACACAACGATGGGGTTTTCAACGAATCTGGTAGTGGGTGATAAGATTATCGTTAGTGTTGAGTCAGGAAGTCTCGCTCTTTCTACCAATACCGTCGGTCCGATTCTGGTCGAATTGGTTGTTTAGAGGAGTAATTGCCTCCTGCTTCCACATAACCTGTGAAAAGTTCTGTCTGTTATAGCAATAAATCTATCAAAAATAGTGTAGTAACAACGGGCTGCCCGATTCTACTTATTGGAGAACGGCAACGCTTAATCTATAGCCGGCTGAATCGAATATACTGGGATATAGCCCAAATACCGAGGTTCTGCACTTTCTGGCTTTGGCGTACCGCCGTTATGAAGTAATCAACAGGAATAAGCATATATTCTGATCTAACATGTTGAAATTAATACTGTCATTTCTTTACGGATGTGTCGGCGGCATTTTTAAGGTTTGATTTGTGTTGAGAACAATAATCATTTATCATAATGGTGTTCATGGTTGGGAGCATATATGTACATTTGTTTATGTAACGGCATCAGTGATAAAAAAATTCGTCAGGCGGTACGCCAGTTTCACCCACAGTCATTTCAGCAGTTACGCAAGTTTATTCCTGTTGGAAATCAATGTGGTAAATGTATTCGGGCCGCGCGCGAAGTGATGCAGGAAGAATTAATGCAAATGCCAGAATTTAAAGAGATCGCCTGAGTCACACTCTTTTTTTTGACATCCCGCTAGCCCCATCTACTCTCTAAGAGTGGAAGCGGAGGGACTATATAATGAAAGGTGATGTTAAGGTAATAAATTATCTCAATAAATTATTGGGAAACGAGCTTGTCGCCATCAACCAGTATTTTCTTCATGCGAGAATGTTCAAAAACTGGGGTTTCAAACGTCTGAATGACGTTGAATATCATGAATCTATCGACGAGATGAAACACGCCGATAAGTACATTGAGCGTATTCTCTTTCTTGAAGGTATTCCCAATCTCCAGGATCTGGGCAAACTTGGCATCGGTGAAGATGTTGAAGAGATGCTGCGTTCGGATCTGGCTCTTGAGCTGGAAGGTGCAAAAGACCTGCGTGAAGCAATCGCCTATGCCGACAGCGTATTTGATTACGTCAGCCGTGACATGATGATTGAAATTCTGGCGGATGAGGAAGGCCATATCGACTGGCTGGAGACCGAGCTGGATCTTATCGATAAACTGGGGATCCAGAATTATCTGCAGGCGCAAATTCGCGAAGAAGAGTAGAAGCAGAGTCGTTAATACAGGAAGGAGTTAATCCTTCCTGTTGAGTTCACCAACTTATCCAACAAAAGTAACCCCACCCACTTACGGCCAGTGCCGGGCCGAAAGGAATCAGCGCACCGTGACGTCCTTTTTTTGCCCATAACAGAAGACCATACATAATCCCTGTGATTGAAGCTGCGTAAAGGATCATTGGTATACTTTGCCAACCGCTCCAGGCCCCGGCAGCGGCCAGCATTTTGAAGTCCCCGTAGCCGATCCCCTCTTTATGCCATAACAACCTGACTAACCAGTAGATCAACCACAAAATCATATATCCCGCAACGGCTCCAATGATGGCGTCTTTGCCGGGTATAACACCGAAACTGGCGTTGAATAACAGCCCGAGCCACAGCAATGGCAGCGTGAGTTTGTCAGGCAGAAGATAATGCTGCAGGTCGATTACGCTGAGTGCGAGCGCAAACCAAAAATAGATAAAGAGCGCCAGCGCCAGCAGGATTTCGTTGGGGTGCAGGGCGTAACAGAAAACGGCCATAACAGCACAGAGCGCTTCGAGCAAAGGATAGCGTTTCGAGACAGGAAGACCACAATGACGACACTTCCCCTTCAGACATAGCCAACTCAGTAGGGGAATGTTGTCATACCACGCCAGCGGGGTTTGGCAGTGGCAGCAATGCGAACCAGGCAGCCATAAATTAAAAGGGGAGAGCGCTCCGTCTGCGGGGGGGGGGGGAGAGCACCATCAGAGGCAGGCGCCAGGTGAGCATTCCCATGGTGCTGCCCGCCAGTAGTCCAACGACAAGGAACAATATTGCTAATCCGTTATCCATTTTTTTTCGCTCCAATCGTCAGTCGTGTCAGCGTAATACTGTCGGCATCGTCTTTACTGGCGTGAAACTCAAGCGCCACGATGTGCAGACCATATTCGCTCTGTAACACTGCCAACCAGCGTACGAAGGTGTCCATCTTGATGGTGGCGGCGCTGATATTGAGTCCACCACCGTGAGCCGGCTGGAGTGTTGCGTTAAGTCCCGATTTTTTAAGACTGCGCTTCACCAGCGTTTCCAGGGAGTCCGATTGCGTCCGCTGTGGAAGAAGACCGGCTGCTGAAGCCTGTTTGTGAAGCCACTGTATGTCGAGCTGTAACTTTTCGTCCCGGGATTGCATTGTATCGATAGCCTGACCTAAAGGCTGCCAGGCGCCAAACCAAAAAATGGCCAACAGGCAGCATCCGAACAACGTTATAAAGATGCGTTGCTCATGCGTATTTTTATGATGAAACCAGATCTGAGCACGTTTAATCATTTCGAAGTGTCCACATTCCCTGTTCATGTTTTTCGACTTTTAATGGCAAGCCATAGATGCGCGCTTTGATGAATGCCTGTACCTGGCTTTCATCACTGGCGTAGATGAAAAGCTGCAAAGATTTACTCGCCGGATCATAGTTAAGTCCTTCCAGCGCCAATCCCGGGAATGCTGACAGCTTTGACTGCAACTGCTGCAAGAACAAATAGGGGGCAGGGATATGTTGTTGTAACTGTTTCGGCAGATAGGTTCGCAAATTGCTACTGTGTCTGTTCTCAGGAATGTATCGCTGCCACTGCTGTACCAGATCCTGACTGAGCTGCTTCTCCAGGCTATGGAGTTGCCAGTAGGTAATAGAGCGGGTAAGCAGTGCGACACCCGCAGCCAGCATGATGCTGAATAGCGCGACGCGCTTCAGGAGCGCGGTCCTGGGCGAGCGTGGAGAAGGGGCGCGAATCTTATCGTGTAGAAGATTAGGTACATTGCCGTTTGGGTAGAGAGTCAGAATATGGCGTTCAGGTTGACTCTCTGTACTGGAACAGGCCAGTGGTAACGAACCGTAGTTTACCAACTGCGGAGGGCCGAAATGCGTAAGCAGGTGGGTAAGCCACGCCTCCGTCAGGCAGGAGAGATAATTTTCCTGTGTTCTGAGCAACCACCGATCGCCCTCTCTTAATACCGTCCAGCCATTGTCGCATGCCGGCAGGCAACAGGCGTCAAACGTGACACATGTAGTGTTAATACCTGCATCGGCAAGGGTTCGGAGCTGAGACTCAAGCCAGTCGGCATCAATGCCTGCAACAGTGAGACGAGACCCCTGACGGGACAGTAATGTCCAGTGCAACGAGGGCGCCCCTTCGTCGAGCGTTTCATCAGCGAGCCAGTGAAGCTTTTGGTCAGTCAGTTCATACTCTTCATCCGGTATGACGATTGTTTTACATGTCGCCATACTGGCGGAAAGAAGCAGATGTGCGGACTGCGCCGCTGGAAGTGTACCAAGCTCCGCTAACTGTTCCATGGACAGATGCTGGATTTCACCTCCTCCACCTTCAGTATATTCCACCCATTCCACGGGGGCTGACGGCTGTTTTTGCAGGCGGATAAGCAGTTTTGGTGAGGACACTGAAACTGCTTTACTCTTCGCTACTGCCATCCGTAAGTTGGCGTAAATAGATTTTAATTGTTTTATTTTTTTCATCATAAAAGAAAAATGTGCGCATACCGGAAGTAAGGTCACCCTCGTGGGCTGTAGATGTGGTCAAAAAAAAGGTGCTATTGGCGGTTAACTGTTTTTTAAGCGAATCCGTCAGGGGTTTGGCGGCGCTGTAATCTTGTTGTGCCTGATAGAGAAAGGCATCTACCGTTTTCCAGCCACCTTCAGGGCGTTTCTTCAGCAGTGTTTTTGCATCTGAGTCACTGAGGTTATTGAGAAATAGCGCAGCTAATAGAGGGGCCTGCTGCTCAGTAAGAGTATTAATATTTATGGCGAGTTCATTGCTGAATGTCGCGCAGATAAAAGGGGATAATTTTTGATAAATAGCGTCGGTCATTCCTTTGAGCTTGCGTATTTCGGCAGGTAAAAAGATCATCTGGCCTGCTGTAAGAAAACCCGGTTGGCTGGACTTGTAATACTCATCTTCAGCGCCTTTGACACGGGGCGTCACGTCAGCGTCAATGTAATCTGCGCCAGATTGAGCGATCTCGTCTGCGCGATACTTTTCCACGCCGATTTTTTCCAACAGGGCTGCGAACACCTCGATTTTATAGGGCAGAGTGGTCATCGGGTCCGTCGGCACATCTGCTAATGCATTCAGATTGAAGCAATGTTGTAGATCGCTGGTTTGCCAGCTGACCGTTGTGTTGTCGCGAAGTTCTGCAAACTGGGGGAGCTCATCAAATTGGCTAAGCTTATCCTTGGCATTCTGCAACGTTTGTGCAGTGGCTTGCGCTTCGGCATACAGCAGCGCATATTTCCCCTGGATACTGTCATTTGTGCGTCGGCTGCGCTGCAACTGAGTCTGAAAGCTGATCGTCATTTCTGATGCCAGCGCGGCCATCAGCGCCAGAATCATCAACACGATCAGTAACGCCGATCCCCTTTGATTACTCATTTAGCTGTCCCTGTAGCCGCCCCTGAAGTCGGGCTGGATTTCTGTTTCTCCGGGAACCAGCCGGGCAGAATAAAAAGACGAGTAAGAATCTCTCCGTTTTCACGCTCCAGCGTTATTTTAGCCGTTGTGGATGCACTGTCGCCCTCAGCGAGAGCCATTGTTGCGGACAGATGAGCGATGTCGGAGAGTAACGCTTGTGGCGGTGCCTCCTTTTTGCCATCGGGCGAGCGTCTCATCGCGCGGTATAACGTGCCGTTGTCCACATACCAGTGGACGGTAGTGAGAATGAAAGCGGCCTCGAAAGGCATGGCTGGGTCTCGTGTCTGGGTAGTGAAAATCGCGCCATCTTTTTCGCTGAAAAAAGGCTGATTCGTCTGACGGTTTTTTCGCGGAACGTACTGCATCAAATCGTTTTCAAACAGCAGCATCGTATGCTGAATAGCATCAAAATTATCGGCTGTCTTTTTCGCACGCTGATGCTGCTCTGAGGCCTGGGAAAAAACCATTGAGGCCAAAAAACTGAGCGTCGAGAAAATGGCAATTGCCAGCATCACTTCCAGTAACGTGAAGCCCCGCGGCATCTTACTCATTTTTTGTCTCCGTTTTCTGGCGTCCAGGAGTACAGATTAAGCGTCCGTCCGCTGGCGGAGGTTACGCTGGCTTGCTTTTGATTAATGGCTGATTGGTTTTGCAGGCTACCCGACAACTGCCAGGAGAAAGTCTCGTTCAGCAGTATTGTCTGACCTTTTCCCGAGGTGGTCTGGTCGTTAATGGTTCCAATCAAGGCGTTGTCCGCAGCCCAGAGTGCCAGAGTTTCTTGCTTCAGCGTGTCGAGAGCAGAGAGTTGCCATTGCATACTGCTAATCAACCCTATGACAGCGGTCGCAAAGATTGCCATCGCCAGCAATACCTCAAGCAGGAGCATTCCGCTTTGTTGCTTCATTGCGCATCCTCAAGGCGAGTGATATCCAGCGGTAGCGATCCGTCACACCGCAGAGTCACGAATTTTGCACCGTCTTCATCTCTGAACATCACGGTAAAAGGCGTCAGTTGACCATCGGGTAAGATCATAATTTGTGGATTTGCATTTTCTGCTGAAGGCGTTACTTCAGGTTTGGCTGGCGCAGCCCAGTCACCGTAAAGCGGTAAACTGTCGCTGTCGGCCAGCTCTTGCCAGTTCCATTTGTGGGTTGAATCCTTTTGCGGCAGGTAAAAAGTCCAGCCTTCAGTGGTCAACCGCAAACCGACCACATGCTTTTCCAGCAACGCCAGGTCTGACGCGTATTTCACCGTCTGCCTGAAGGTGTCGATCCGCTGTAGTAGCTTTCCGCCTGATCCCAGCCGGTCGCTTTGCATGGCGATAATGCCCGTAGCTGAGATGGCGATAATGACCACAACCAGCATCACTTCCAGCAACGTGAATCCTTTCTGATGCGTCATGTTTATTGCGATTTTTTGTTATTATCCCAGTTGTTAATGTCATCCGCCGTTCCAACTTCTCCATCTGGCCCTACGGAGCTGATATCAATAGCGCCATGTTCGCCGGGGCTTATCAGGATATAGTCGTTCCCCCAGGGGTCTGCAGGCAGACGTCGGATATAACCGTCAGTATTGTAATTCTCGGCCTTGGGAGAGAGCTCCGGCGCGGTGATGAGTGCTTCCAGACCTTGTTCCGTTGTGGGGTAGCGATGGTTGTCCAGCTTGTACATGTCCAGCGCATTTTCGAGCGCGACAATGTCGCTGACCGCCTTTTGTCTGTCCGCGCGATCTTTGTTGCCCATCAGATTCGGCACGACCAGGCTTGCCAGAACCCCCAAAATCACAATGACCACCATCAATTCCATGAGGGTAAAGCCACGCTCTGTGGCTCGTGTCTGTTGTTCCATAACCTTTCCTTAGTTCATTAATGAGTTAAGTTGTAAAATTGGCTGCATAACCGAAACGACAATGGACAAAACGATCATCGCCATCACAACGATCAACGCAGGTTCAAAAATTGCCAGCGTCAGTGCGATGCGGTTTTGTAGCTGGATTTCCTGATTTTCTGTTGCCCGCTGCATGAGTTCTCCAAGCTGACCGCTTTTTTCCCCGGAGGCGATCATGTAGAGCATCATCGCGGGAAAAATCTTCGTCTTCTCCAGCGACTGGCTAACGCTGTTGCCCTGGCGAACGCTCTCAGCCGCTTCACCCAGACGCTGGCGTATTTCCTGATTACTCACCCCCTCAGCGGAAAGCGACATAGCTTGTAAAAGAGGAACGCCGCTGCTGTTAAGAATGCTCAGGGCGCGTAAGTAGCGAGCGCTATTGATGGCGCATACTAAAGGCGACGTTAAGCGAAATTGAATTAACCAACGGTGAAATCGATGCCGGTTTCCCTTTTGTTTAAGCCAGAAAGAAAAAAGGAATCCACCGCCAATGAGGGTGAGCAGGATCCAAGGGCCATATGCCGACAAAAAATTGCTGATCGCGAGCAGGATCCGAGTGGTGAGCGGCAATGCGTGTTTGAGGTGGATAAACTGCGCTGCGACCTTAGGCACCACGGTGGTGAGCAAAATAATAACCACCAGAATAGCGACCGTAGTGAGCAGGGAAGGATAGATTAAAGCCTGCGTAAGCTTGCTGCGCATTCGCTGGCGCGCTTCGTTAAAATCCGCCAGTCTTTCCAGAACCGCGCCTAACTGACCCACCGTTTCGCCCGCTTTAACGAGCGTACAAAAGACGGCATCAAACAGGCGGGGATACGCCTGCATCGCAGTTGACAGTGATTGTCCTTCAAGAATGGACTGCCGAAGAGTCGTAATCACATCGGCAAGTTTCTTATTTTCTTTTTGTTGCCGAACCACGTCGAGGGCTTCATCCAGCGGTAATGCTGCGGCGATTAGCGTTGCAATCTGACGCGTAAAAAGCGTTAATTCACTGTGACTGACTCGTGCAGGGAGGGTCTTCAGGGGGAGCCCGCGTCGTTGGGGTTTTATCGTTTGCGGCAATAGGGCCTGGCTACGCAGTTGCGCCACCATGTCCCGTTCGCTTGCGGCCTCGCTAACGCCCGTAATACGATTTCCCTTCACATCTGTTGCGGTCCAGCAATATTTCATTCAGGCTGCTCCGTCGGTGTTTGCCCTTCCGATGTCACTCTTAGCACCTCCTCCAGCGATGTAATGCCTTCTGCGGCGACGCGGAGACCGTTTGCCAGCAAACTACGATGGTGACGACGCTGAATTTGCTCCAGATGCTGTTCGTTGGTCTCTGTGTGAATGGCTTCGCGCAGTTCAGGCGTAACAAGTAACAGCTCGTGAATTGCCAGTCGCCCC
Organism: Citrobacter sp. CRE-46; assembly: GCF_059615875.1. Taxonomy (NCBI): domain Bacteria; kingdom Pseudomonadati; phylum Pseudomonadota; class Gammaproteobacteria; order Enterobacterales; family Enterobacteriaceae; genus Citrobacter; species Citrobacter sp. CRE-46. Next base: position 438,931 of record NZ_CM184341.1, read on the forward strand.
TGATAGCCGCTATGCCTGCATGCCTCGCAGCCCCCGGCATGCCAGACCTGAGAGGTATTGATCCCTTGAGCCAGCAGGAGTTGCTGTTGCTGGTGGGTGGCGGGGCGCGGTATTTTGCAGTGGTTACACAGCCGTCTTACCAGACGCTGGGCAATAACCCCGACAAGTGATGAAGAAAGCAGAAAAGATTCCACCCCCATATCCCGCAATCGTGTTACGGCTCCGCTGGCGCTGTTTGTATGGAGAGTCGAAAGAACCAGATGTCCGGTCAACGACGCCTGAACAGCAATCTGCGCTGTTTCGGCGTCGCGAATTTCACCTACCATCACGACATCAGGATCCTGACGTAAAATGGCGCGTAGCCCACGGGCAAAAGACATATCTACGCGACTATTGACCTGCGTTTGACCTATCCCTTCCAGTTCATATTCAATCGGATCTTCAACGGTGAGGACGTTACGCTCCGGGCTATTCAGTGCGGAAAGGATGGCGTATAGCGTGGTACTTTTTCCTGAACCCGTTGGGCCGGTGACCAGAATAATGCCGTGGGGGAGGGCAATCAGATCTTTCAGGCTGTGTGTGTCTTCTGCTGACATATCCAGCTTATCGATTGATAACCGCAGGCTGGTTTTATCCAGCAGACGCAAAACGACACGTTCGCCATGCTGTGAGGGGAGCGTAGAGACACGCACATCCACATTCCGCTGGCCTATTTTTAACGTTATGCGACCATCCTGTGGGAGGCGCTTTTCGGCAATATCCAGCTTGGCCATCACTTTGATACGTGAGATCAGCAGGGCCGCCAGCTTTTTATTAGGCTGAACCACTGGACGCAGAACGCCATCGACGCGAAAGCGGATCCCCATCGTTTTCTCAAATACTTCGATATGAATATCGGATGCATGTTCCTTGATTGCTTCACTGAGTACGGCATTAATCAGTCGTATGACCGGCGCATCGGATTGTTCGTTAAGCAGATCTTCATTGGACTGGATCTCCTCAGAAAGAATGTTGAGATCATCAAGATTATTCATATCTTCTGCGATCAACTGGGCAGTGCCGCTGTTCTGTTGATACAGATGCTCGAGTTTTTCCTCAAATTGTTGCGCAGAGAGCCGGGTAAACCGGCTACATTCAGGCGCTGTTGCGGCTACGTCCAGCATAGATTCAAGCGAGGTATTTTCAGCATAAATCAGCTCTTCCTGCTGTACGGCAATACCGTATCGCTGTGCTTTTTTCCACGTAAAGGCTGTCATTTTGCACTGCCGTTATGGAACGGATTTTTGCTGTTTGACTTAGCTGGTGTGGCCACAGAGGAGTCAAATGCGTGGTCATCTAATGATTCAATGGCATCGACATCAATCAGGCTACCGTTTTGCTTGCTACTCCTGTTTTGTTGCATCTCCTTGAAGCCAGTATATTTATCCCTCGAAAGTGAATGGTAGACTTCATCATCTCTGATGATGGTTGGTCGGATGAACACCATCAAGTTGCGTTTATTTTTTTCATTTAAGGTATAGCGAAAAAGTTGCCCAATGAGGGGGATATCACCCAGTAAGGGAACTTTCGAAACCTCTTGTTTACTTGAGTCATCCATCAATCCGCCCAATACCACGGTTTCACCGCTTTTTACCAGGACGGCGTTTTGAATAGTACGGGTATTAAATGTAGGGCCGAGAGTGGATGAGGTTGCCGTAGAATCGACACTGGACACCTCTTGCTCAATTTCCATTAATACGGAATCGCCTTCATTGATTTGTGGCGTAACCTTTAGCTTAGTGCCGACTGTCTTACGTTCGACGGTGCTGTAAATATTATCGCCCGAGGTGGTTTGCGACCCGGAAAGCACCGGAACGTCTTGCCCGGCGTTGAAAGATGCCTCTTTGTTATCGAGTGTCACGATACTCGGAGTAGAAAGAATATCATTCTTGCTATTGCTACTCAGCGCGGTAAGGAGAACCCCCCAGTCGCCGTTGAAGAATCCTGCGGCAAGGCCATTGAAGTTACTGAACAAATCATATGCAGGGTTATCGCTGGTGGTACCGCCCTGTCTCTTGAATTCTTGAACCCCTTGTGCGGCATTGAAAATGGGAAGATTGGTCTTGGTAAACTGCTGCACGCCGACGTTTTTGTTGGCCCACTGGACCCCAAGATTAATGCCTTTACCATCCTGAACTTCCACGATGATAGCTTCGACCAGAACCTGGGCGCGGCGAATGTCCAGTTTGGCGATGACATCTTCTAACTGCTGGAGAATACTTTGGTCTGCGGTAATAACCAGCGAGTTGGTTTGTTCATCTGCCGTGATGGATATATCGTTATTGCTGCTGGCAGATGATTTTGAAGCACTGCTTTTTTCATCCTTCATCTTTTGCGTGACGCCGGTTAAAACTTCAACCAGTTTATCTGCTTTGGCATATTTCAAATACCAGACACGGGTGTTGCCCTCACCTTGATCTTGCGTATCCAGCCGGGAAATAAGTTGTGCCATACGCGCCCGGGCACGGTCGGAACCGCTGACAATTAACGCATTACTACGTTTATCTGCAACGATGCGCGTCTGAAGTGTGGCCGGTTTAGCCTCTTTGCCATTTTCTCGCGCCAGGTCATTGAGGACGTCGGCCAGGTCGGTCGCTGAGGCATACTTCAGTGTGAAAACCTGTTCTTTGGCATCACCCATCACATCGACACGTTTAACCACCTCCAACAGACGATTGACGGTTGAGGCTTTGCCGGTGATGATCAATGCATTTGATGGTTCGTAATGCACAACATTACCGACCTTACCGCCATCAAGCATTTGTCGAAGCAAGGGGGACAATACGCGAGCAGGAACGTTTTCCAGTGACACAATACGCGTCACCAGTTCATCTCCTTTGCCGGGTTTCGTCCCGCTAATGAGTCTTCCTGGCATTGTTTTGACTTGCTCTGAACGCACTACCTTAAGTAACCCATTATCAAGAGTAATAATTGAGAAACCGTAGAGATCCAGTACGCTCAGGAAAAACTGATAATATTCATCCTCATTGAAGGTATCATTGCTTCTGACGGATATTGAAGCCTTAACATCGGGATCAATCAGAATGGTTTTACCCATATTTTGGCCGACAATATTGACAAATGTCTGAATGTCCGCATTGTCAAAGTTAGCGGTATAATCGACTGCGAATGCAGTGCGGCAGGAGGCTGCGAGTAAAAGTATCAACGACCAACTTTTCAGTCGCCGATGTAAAACAGTTCTCTCCATTTAGTCTTCCTTTCCATCCTGGAATTGTTGAACTGAAACATTAATTAACCGTGGCGAAGCATTACGTAAGACGGTGAACTGAGCCATTTTAAGGTGCTTAAGCGCATTTTGTGCTTTGCCTAAATTTGCCTGTTGAGTCAACTTGATATTATTTAGCTGAATGGCTATATCCCCAGGTTCGAGGAAAGAATGCTTAAAAAACTGAACCTGCTTTCGTGGCAGAAGGCGTAAACCACGTAAAGTGTTCTTATCCACTACAGGACTGGCATCAATGAAATCAGCCAGCGTTACCGCTTGTTGCTCTTGCTGGGATGCTACCGCCCCCTGAGGCCTGGACGGTTGTGCCAGTTCAGCAAGCAATGTCAGTTGCAGTGTTTGCTCACCAGAAGAAAACATTATCTGATTCTTTGTAATACCCGTAACACGTAGTTTGCTGGAGGACTTCAGATAATCATTAATGGCATAAACATTTTGCTCACCATTTTCCTGCAAGATTGCGCGGGAAATGGATTTATTTGAACTATGAATAATTCCGCTGACAACGACCCCGGACAGCAATGCCTCTTGCGCATGCGATTGTTGATGGGGGGGAACATTCATATCTGCATCTAAGGGCACGGATGATAAATGCCATTTTTGTTTTCTGTTTGAGATATTCTCCTGATGAATTTGACTTGATGCTGTCCGCAATGTTTTGTTTTCAAACCACTGTTCATATCCTTTATGTATACAAGCAAAAATACATATAACGCTTGCAAATATCACTATGAGATAGGCGCCATGATAAAATAGCGTGCTTTTGAATACGTGGCGGATAGTTTTCATAAAATTATGATTAAGAATAACTAACAAGTTAATCTGTTTCTTGTTAATGATAACGATAATATATTTATCCTGCTGCCAGGCGACAAGCGTTTTGGCTCCCACGTTCCTACTTTAGGAAATAATTAATTTTATGGAAAATATGAATGTTCATGGATGAGTTCATTTCTGTTTTGACCTCCCGCCAGCAACTGTTGCGGGATAATATCCTTTCCGCGTTTTTGAACGAACAATGGCTGGTATTACATGGGGCAAAAGGCGCCGGAAAAAGCACGCTTGCACGCAGTGTAGAAGCGTTATGGCCACATCGGGTGCTAACTCTGGCACCTGTAAATAGAAAAGGTTATAGGTGGGAATGGCAGGTTATCGCAGATACGCAAAAGGTGGGATGTTTAGCCGGACAGTCATTTTCTGGCGAGACGATCTGGAGCGAATTACTTGGTCTGATAACAGTTAAGGCATGCGATAAGCCTCTGTTTATTTTGGAAGACGGACATCAGGTCACCACCGGTATTACTGCAACGGTTAAGGCGTTTATCGCCATAATGCCGAAGGCCCGGCTGCTAGTAACCGGTAGATACAGTCTGAGACAGCAGCGCCAGTTACGTACGATGCATCCGCTCTGGTTCGACGTACCCATCCCGGATATTGAGGATTACCGTAGGGTAATCGCACCCTGTATCGAAACGGAACAGGAGGGCCAAGATGCTCTTCCTGAGACATTTATCCGACATATCATGAAACGTTGCCGCGGTAATCTGCATCTGGCGGCGCGTGTCGGGTGGAATCTAACGCGTAATAAAACGAAACAGGGTGAACAACAAACCAGCATCACGCCGCTTCAGCAACGTGAAGTGCTGCGTTGTCTGCCTGCGCCTCGTCGAACCGGGGGGACGTATCTGGCAGTGGTTGTCGTCGCGGCGCTATGTGGTAGCGCTGGCTGGCACTTCAGTCCATTGCTTGACAGATGGTTGCCGCCCATAGCCAGCATATGGCCTGCAGGACAGCCATCGGCTGCATCACTTTCTTCCACAACGCTGACGTCAACGATTATGTCAACTAATGAGTCGCTCGCGCGGCTTTACAGCGTCTGGGGATATGAGGTCAATAAAGGGGAAGCATGGTGCGATCAGGCGTACCGGGCGGGTTTGGTTTGCCTGTCGGGCACTGATACGCTGGAATCGCTTCTGGCCCAGCAACTCCCCTGGATAGCAACGCTAAAGGTAGATAATAGCCTTATACCTGTTGTCGTGATTGGAGAAAGCAACCAGACCATCACCGCCCAGTCGGGCGCTGGTACATGGATTATGGATAAAGCCTGGTTCAGTGAAGTGTGGCAAGGGAATTACACGCTAATGTGGAAACCTTCACCAGACGGTAATGTGAGCATCATGAAGAAAAGCAGCGTCGACGACATTCTCTGGCTGGATATGATGCTGAGTCGCGTGTTGAATGTTGAGGCTGAGAGCACGGGAGAGTGGAGCCCTCTTTTATCGGAAAAAGTCCGCCAGTTTCAAATGCAAAATAAGATTAAGGCTGACGGTATGGTAGGGCGGCTTACTCTTATTCGTCTATGGCAGGCGCTGGATGAAAGCCCAAAACTGATGCATGACGGAGGGAAAGTATGAAAACGGATCATGAATATTATTTTAGCGAAAACCTGCGTTTTGACCGTCCAGATATGCCGCTTACGTTATGGCGATGCGCGCGTATCGCGCTTTCATGGCTGGGGTTGAGCATTGGCATGGTAATCATAGGCTACTATACGCATAGCGCGTTTATTCAGCATACCGCGACGCCGGCCGTGCCGCCGAGCTTTCGTCTGTCTGACGCGCACTATATATATAAGCAGCAGCCGCTGCCGGAACCGGAAGAGACCGTTGAAGAAGAAGGCGCGGATGATATGCGCAGCGAAGAACCGTCAGCGCCTGACGAGCCTGTTCAAAACGGGGATCTCAAAGCGCGAGTGAAGCAGGCCATAGCGGAAATTGACCAGCAATAACGTCGTTCTGCGAAAGGTTGGTTATTATCGATACAACTTCACTTGCATTAAGCCCGCAGATACGTATAATGCGCGGGCTTGTCTTAATTGACGGCTGGTTCGATATGAGCCACTGATAGTCGATTTGACTATCTGACAATGTTCCCAATCGGGGAACTCTGTAAGAACGGTTACACTCTCCCATCAATCGTAATGGGTTTGAGGAGTAACTATTTCGTCTATAAAATAATTGGAGCTCTGGTCTCATGCAGAACCAAAGAATCCGTATCCGTTTGAAAGCGTTTGATCATCGTCTGATCGATCAATCAACCGCGGAAATCGTCGAGACTGCCAAGCGCACTGGTGCGCAGGTTCGTGGTCCGATCCCGCTGCCGACCCGCAAAGAGCGTTTCACCGTTCTGATCTCTCCGCACGTTAACAAAGACGCGCGTGATCAGTACGAGATCCGTACTCACAAGCGTCTGGTTGACATCGTTGAGCCAACTGAAAAAACCGTTGATGCTCTGATGCGTCTGGACCTGGCTGCCGGTGTAGACGTGCAGATCAGCCTGGGTTAATCAGGTCATCGAGCGATTGAGAGGTTGATACAATGATTGGTTTAGTCGGTAAAAAAGTGGGTATGACCCGCATCTTCACTGAAGATGGCGTCTCTATCCCAGTAACCGTTATCGAAGTTGAAGCAAACCGCGTTACTCAGGTTAAAGATCTGGCTAACGACGGCTACCGCGCTGTTCAGGTTACCACCGGTGCTAAAAAAGCTAACCGTGTAACTAAGCCGGAAGCTGGCCACTTTGCTAAAGCTGGCGTAGAAGCTGGCCGCGGCCTGTGGGAGTTCCGTCTGGCAGATGGTGAAGAATACACCGTTGGTCAGAACATTAGCGTTGAACTGTTTGCTGACGTTAAAAAAGTTGACGTAACCGGTACCTCTAAAGGTAAAGGTTTCGCTGGTACCGTTAAGCGCTGGAACTTCCGTACCCAGGACGCTACTCACGGTAACTCCTTGTCTCACCGCGTTCCGGGTTCTATCGGTCAGAACCAGACTCCGGGCAAAGTGTTCAAAGGCAAGAAAATGGCAGGTCAGCTGGGCAACGAACGTGTAACCGTTCAGAGCCTGGACGTAGTACGTGTTGACGCTGAGCGCAACCTGCTGCTGGTTAAAGGTGGTGTTCCGGGTGCGACCGGTTGCGACCTGATCGTTAAACCAGCTGTGAAGGCGTAAGGGGATAGCAATGGAATTAGTATTGAAAGACGCGCAGAGCGCGCTGACTGTTTCCGAAACTACCTTCGGTCGTGATTTCAACGAAGCGCTGGTTCACCAGGTTGTTGTTGCTTATGCAGCTGGTGCTCGTCAGGGTACTCGTGCTCAGAAGACTCGTGCTGAAGTAACTGGTTCAGGCAAAAAGCCGTGGCGCCAGAAAGGTACCGGCCGTGCGCGTTCAGGTTCTATCAAGAGCCCGATCTGGCGTTCAGGTGGCGTGACCTTCGCTGCTCGCCCGCAGGACCACAGTCAAAAAGTTAACAAAAAGATGTACCGCGGCGCGCTGAAAAGCATCCTGTCCGAACTGGTACGTCAGGATCGTCTGATCGTTGTCGAGAAGTTCTCTGTAGAAGCGCCTAAAACTAAGCTGCTGGCACAGAAACTGAAAGACATGGCTCTGGAAGATGTGCTGATCATCACCGGTGAGCTGGACGAAAACCTGTTCCTGGCTGCGCGCAACCTGCACAAGGTTGACGTACGCGATGCAACTGGTATCGACCCGGTTAGCCTGATCGCCTTCGACAAAGTCGTAATGACTGCTGATGCTGTTAAGCAAGTTGAGGAGATGCTGGCATGATTCGTGAAGAACGTCTGCTGAAGGTGCTGCGCGCACCGCACGTTTCTGAAAAAGCGTCTACTGCGATGGAAAAAACTAACACCATCGTTCTCAAAGTTGCTAAAGACGCGACCAAAGCAGAGATCAAAGCTGCTGTGCAGAAACTGTTTGAAGTCGAAGTCGAAGTCGTTAACACCCTGGTAGTTAAAGGGAAAGTTAAACGTCACGGACAGCGTATCGGTCGTCGTAGCGACTGGAAAAAAGCTTACGTCACCCTGAAGGAAGGCCAGAATCTGGACTTCGTCGGCGGCGCTGAGTAAGTCGGAGGAGTAATACAATGGCAGTTGTTAAATGTAAACCGACATCTCCGGGTCGTCGCCACGTTGTTAAAGTGGTCAACCCAGAGCTGCACAAGGGCAAACCTTTTGCTCCGCTGGTTGAAAAAAACAGCAAATCCGGTGGTCGTAACAACAATGGCCGTATCACCACTCGTCACATCGGTGGTGGTCACAAGCAGGCTTATCGTATTGTTGACTTCAAACGCAACAAAGACGGTATCCCAGCAATTGTTGAACGTCTTGAGTACGATCCGAACCGCTCCGCGAACATCGCGCTGGTTCTGTACAAAGACGGTGAACGCCGTTACATTCTGGCCCCTAAAGGCCTGAAAGCTGGCGACCAGGTTCAATCTGGCGTTGATGCTGCAATCAAAGCAGGTAACACCCTGCCGATGCGCAATATCCCGGTTGGTTCTACCGTTCATAACGTAGAAATGAAACCAGGTAAAGGCGGTCAGCTGGCACGTTCCGCTGGTACTTACGTTCAGATCGTTGCGCGTGATGGTGCTTATGTCACCCTGCGTCTGCGTTCTGGTGAAATGCGTAAAGTCGAAGCAGACTGCCGTGCAACTCTGGGCGAAGTTGGCAATGCTGAGCATATGCTGCGCGTTCTGGGTAAAGCAGGTGCTGCACGCTGGCGTGGTGTTCGTCCTACCGTTCGCGGTACTGCGATGAACCCAGTCGATCACCCACATGGTGGTGGTGAAGGTCGTAACTTTGGTAAGCACCCGGTAACTCCGTGGGGCGTTCAGACCAAAGGTAAGAAGACCCGCAGCAACAAGCGTACTGATAAATTCATCGTACGTCGCCGTAGCAAATAATTTTAGAGGATAAGCCATGCCACGTTCTCTCAAGAAAGGTCCTTTTATTGACCTGCACTTGCTGAAGAAGGTAGAGAAAGCGGTGGAAAGCGGAGACAAGAAGCCCCTGCGCACTTGGTCCCGTCGTTCAACGATCTTTCCTAACATGATCGGTTTGACCATCGCTGTCCATAATGGTCGTCAGCACGTTCCGGTATTTGTTTCCGACGAAATGGTCGGTCACAAACTGGGTGAATTCGCACCGACTCGTACTTATCGCGGCCACGCTGCTGATAAAAAAGCGAAGAAGAAATAAGGTAGGAGGAAGAGATGGAAACTTTAGCTCAACATCGCCATGCTCGTTCTTCTGCTCAGAAGGTTCGCCTTGTTGCAGACCTGATTCGCGGTAAGAAAGTGTCGCAGGCTCTGGATATTCTGACCTACACCAATAAGAAAGCGGCTGTACTGGTTAAGAAAGTCCTGGAATCTGCCATTGCTAACGCTGAACACAACGATGGCGCTGACATTGACGATCTGAAAGTTACGAAAATTTTCGTAGACGAAGGCCCGAGCATGAAGCGCATTATGCCGCGTGCAAAAGGTCGTGCAGATCGCATCCTGAAGCGCACCAGCCACATTACTGTGGTTGTGTCCGATCGCTGAGACTCTGGAGACTAGCAATGGGTCAGAAAGTACATCCTAATGGTATTCGCCTGGGTATTGTAAAACCATGGAACTCAACCTGGTTTGCGAACACCAAAGAATTCGCTGACAACCTGGACAGCGATTTTAAAGTACGTCAGTACCTGACTAAGGAACTGGCTAAAGCGTCTGTATCTCGTATCGTTATCGAGCGTCCGGCTAAGAGCATCCGTGTGACCATTCACACCGCTCGCCCGGGTATCGTTATCGGTAAGAAAGGCGAAGACGTAGAAAAACTGCGCAAAGTCGTAGCTGATATTGCTGGCGTTCCTGCCCAGATCAATATCGCCGAAGTGCGTAAACCTGAACTGGACGCAAAATTGGTTGCTGACAGCATCACTTCTCAGCTGGAACGTCGCGTTATGTTCCGTCGTGCTATGAAGCGTGCTGTACAGAACGCAATGCGTCTGGGCGCTAAAGGTATTAAAGTTGAAGTTAGCGGCCGTCTGGGCGGCGCGGAAATCGCACGTACCGAATGGTACCGCGAAGGTCGCGTACCGCTGCACACTCTGCGTGCTGACATCGACTACAACACCTCTGAAGCGCACACCACTTACGGTGTAATCGGCGTTAAAGTGTGGATCTTCAAAGGCGAGATCCTGGGTGGTATGGCTGCTGTTGAACAACCGGAAAAACCGGCTGCGCAACCTAAAAAGCAGCAGCGTAAAGGCCGTAAATAAGGAGCGTCGCTGATGTTACAACCAAAGCGTACAAAATTCCGTAAAATGCACAAAGGCCGTAACCGCGGTCTGGCTGCTGGCGCGGATGTTAGCTTCGGCAGCTTCGGTCTGAAAGCTGTTGGCCGTGGTCGTCTGACTGCCCGTCAGATCGAAGCAGCACGTCGTGCTATGACCCGTGCAGTTAAGCGTCAAGGTAAGATCTGGATCCGTGTATTCCCGGACAAACCGATCACTGAAAAGCCGCTGGCAGTGCGTATGGGTAAAGGTAAAGGTAACGTGGAGTATTGGGTTGCCTTGATTCAGCCGGGTAAAGTCCTGTATGAAATGGACGGCGTACCGGAAGAGCTGGCCCGTGAAGCATTCAAGCTGGCAGCAGCGAAACTGCCGATTAAAACCACCTTTGTAACTAAGACGGTGATGTAATGAAAGCAAAAGAGCTGCGTGAGAAGAGTGTTGAAGAGCTGAACACCGAGCTGCTGAATCTGCTGCGTGAGCAGTTCAACCTGCGTATGCAGGCTGCAAGTGGCCAGCTGCAACAGTCTCACCTGTTGAAGCAAGTGCGTCGTGATGTCGCACGCGTTAAGACTTTACTGACTGAGAAGGCGGGTGCGTAATGACCGATAAAATCCGTACTCTGCAAGGTCGCGTTGTTAGCGATAAAATGGAGAAATCCATCGTTGTTGCTATCGAACGTTTTGTGAAACACCCGATCTACGGTAAATTCATTAAGCGTACGACCAAACTGCACGTACATGACGAGAACAACGAATGCGGTACTGGTGACGTGGTTGAAATCCGCGAATGCCGTCCGCTGTCCAAGACTAAGTCCTGGACGCTGGTTCGCGTTGTAGAGAAAGCTGTTCTGTAATACAGTAGGCATTCTCAACGAATAAACGGCTCAGCGATGAGCCGTTTATTTTTTCTACCCATATCGTTTGAGCGGTGTTATAATGCCGCGCCCCCGATATGGGGCTTTTTTAACGACCTGATTTTCGGGTCTCAGTAGTAGTTGACATTAGCGGAGCACTAAAATGATCCAAGAACAGACTATGCTGAACGTCGCCGACAACTCCGGTGCACGTCGCGTAATGTGTATCAAGGTTCTGGGTGGCTCGCACCGTCGCTACGCAGGCGTCGGCGATATCATCAAGATCACCATCAAGGAAGCAATTCCGCGTGGTAAGGTCAAAAAAGGTGATGTGCTGAAGGCGGTAGTGGTGCGCACCAAGAAGGGTGTTCGTCGCCCGGACGGTTCTGTCATTCGCTTCGATGGTAATGCATGCGTTATTTTAAACAATAACAGCGAGCAACCTATCGGTACGCGTATTTTTGGGCCGGTAACTCGTGAACTTCGTAACGAGAAGTTCATGAAAATTATCTCTCTGGCACCAGAAGTACTCTAAGGAGCGAATCATGGCAGCGAAGATCCGTCGTGATGACGAAGTTATCGTGTTAACCGGTAAAGATAAAGGTAAACGCGGTAAAGTTAAGAATGTCTTGTCTTCCGGCAAGCTCATTGTTGAAGGTATCAACCTGGTTAAGAAACACCAGAAGCCGGTTCCGGCTCTGAACCAACCAGGCGGCATCGTTGAAAAAGAAGCTGCTATTCAGGTTTCTAACGTTGCAATCTTCAACGCGGCAACCGGTAAGGCTGACCGTGTAGGCTTTAGATTCGAAGACGGCAAAAAAGTCCGTTTCTTCAAATCTAACAGCGAAACTATCAAGTAATTTGGAGTAGTACGATGGCGAAACTGCATGATTACTACAAAGACGAAGTAGTCGCTAAACTCATGACTGAGTTTAACTACAATTCTGTCATGCAAGTCCCTCGGGTCGAGAAGATCACCCTGAACATGGGTGTTGGTGAAGCGATCGCTGACAAGAAACTGCTGGATAACGCAGCAGCTGACCTGACAGCAATCTCCGGTCAAAAACCGCTGATCACCAAAGCACGCAAATCAGTTGCAGGCTTCAAAATCCGTCAGGGCTATCCGATCGGCTGTAAAGTAACTCTGCGTGGCGAACGCATGTGGGAGTTCTTTGAGCGTCTGATCACTATTGCTGTTCCACGTATCCGTGACTTCCGTGGCCTGTCCGCTAAGTCATTCGATGGTCGTGGTAACTACAGCATGGGTGTCCGTGAGCAGATCATCTTCCCAGAAATCGACTACGATAAAGTCGACCGCGTGCGTGGTTTGGATATTACCATTACCACTACTGCGAAATCTGACGAAGAAGGCCGTGCTCTGCTGGCTGCCTTTGACTTCCCGTTCCGCAAGTAAGGTAGGGTTACTGAATGGCTAAGCAATCAATGAAAGCACGCGAAGTAAAGCGCGTAGCTTTAGCTGATAAGTACTTCGCAAAACGCGCTGAACTGAAAGCTATTATCTCTGATGTGAACGCGACCGACGAAGATCGTTGGAACGCAGTTCTGAAGCTGCAGTCTCTGCCGCGTGATTCCAGCCCGTCCCGTCAGCGTAACCGCTGCCGTCAAACAGGTCGTCCGCATGGCTATGTGGGCAAGTTCGGGTTGAGCCGTATCAAACTGCGTGAAGCCGCTATGCGCGGTGAAGTACCAGGCTTGAAAAAGGCTAGCTGGTAATTACCAATTGAATCACGGGAGTAAAGACAGATGAGCATGCAAGATCCGATCGCGGATATGCTGACCCGTATCCGTAACGGTCAGGCCGCGAATAAAGCTGCGGTCACCATGCCTTCCTCCAAGCTGAAAGTGGCAATTGCCAACGTGCTGAAGGAAGAAGGTTTTATTGAAGATTTTAAAGTTGAAGGCGACACCAAGCCGGAACTGGAACTTACTCTTAAGTATTTCCAGGGTAAAGCTGTTGTAGAAAGCATTCAGCGTGTCAGTCGCCCAGGTCTGCGCATTTATAAGCGTAAAGACGAGCTGCCGAAGGTTATGGCTGGCATGGGTATCGCAGTTGTTTCTACCTCTAAAGGTGTTATGACTGATCGTGCAGCGCGCCAGGCTGGTCTTGGTGGCGAAATTATCTGCTACGTAGCCTAATCGGAGGAAAAAATGTCTCGTGTTGCTAAAGCACCGGTCGTTATTCCTGCCGGCGTTGATGTAAAAATCAACGGTCAGGTTATTACGATCAAAGGTAAAAACGGCGAGCTGACTCGTACTCTCAACGATGCTGTTGCAGTAAATCATGCAGATAATGCACTGACCTTCGGTCCGCGTGATGGTTACGCAGATGGATGGGCTCAGGCTGGTACCGCGCGTGCCCTGCTGAATGCAATGGTTGTCGGTGTTACCGAAGGCTTCACTAAGAAGCTGCAGCTGGTTGGTGTAGGTTATCGTGCAGCGGTCAAAGGGAATGTAGTAAACCTGGCTTTAGGTTTCTCTCATCCAGTTGATCATCAGCTGCCGGCAGGTATCACTGCAGAATGTCCGACTCAGACTGAAATCGTGCTGAAAGGCGCTGATAAACAGCTGATCGGTCAGGTTGCGGCAGATCTGCGCGCCTACCGTCGTCCTGAGCCTTACAAAGGCAAGGGTGTTCGTTACGCCGACGAAGTCGTGCGTACCAAAGAGGCTAAGAAGAAGTAAGGTAACACTATGGATAAGAAATCTGCTCGTATCCGTCGTGCGACCCGCGCACGCCGCAAGCTCAAAGAGCTGGGCGCAACTCGCCTGGTGGTACATCGTACCCCGCGTCATATTTACGCACAGGTAATTGCACCGAACGGTTCTGAAGTTCTGGTAGCTGCTTCTACTGTAGAAAAAGCTATCGCTGAACAACTGAAGTACACCGGTAACAAAGACGCTGCAGCAGCTGTGGGTAAAGCTGTCGCCGAACGCGCTCTGGAAAAAGGCATCAAAGATGTGTCCTTTGACCGTTCCGGGTTCCAATATCATGGTCGTGTCCAGGCACTGGCAGATGCTGCCCGTGAAGCTGGCCTTCAGTTCTAAGGTAGAGGTGTAAGATGGCTCACATCGAAAAACAAGCTGGCGAACTGCAGGAAAAGCTGATCGCGGTAAACCGCGTATCTAAAACCGTTAAAGGTGGTCGTATTTTCTCCTTCACAGCTCTGACTGTAGTTGGCGATGGTAACGGTCGCGTTGGTTTTGGTTACGGTAAAGCGCGTGAAGTTCCAGCAGCGATCCAGAAAGCGATGGAAAAAGCCCGTCGCAATATGATTAACGTCGCGCTGAACCACGGCACCCTGCAGCACCCGGTTAAGGGTACTCACACGGGTTCTCGTGTATTCATGCAGCCGGCTTCCGAAGGTACCGGTATCATCGCCGGTGGTGCAATGCGCGCCGTTCTGGAAGTCGCTGGAGTTCGTAACGTTCTGGCTAAAGCGTATGGTTCCACTAACCCGATTAACGTGGTTCGTGCAACTATCGACGGTCTGGAAAATATGAAATCTCCGGAAATGGTCGCTGCCAAGCGTGGTAAATCCGTTGAAGAAATTCTGGGGAAATAAACCATGGCAAAGACTATTAAAATTACTCAAACCCGCAGTGCAATCGGTCGTCTGCCGAAACACAAGGCAACGCTGCTTGGCCTGGGTCTGCGTCGTATTGGTCACACCGTAGAACGCGAGGATACTCCTGCAGTTCGTGGTATGGTCAACGCGGTTTCCTTCATGGTTAAAGTTGAGGAGTAAGAGATGCGTTTAAATACTCTGTCTCCGGCCGAAGGCTCCAAAAAGGCGGGTAAACGCCTGGGTCGTGGTATCGGTTCTGGCCTCGGTAAAACCGGTGGTCGTGGTCACAAAGGTCAGAAGTCTCGTTCTGGCGGTGGCGTACGTCGCGGTTTCGAGGGTGGTCAGATGCCTCTGTACCGTCGTCTGCCGAAATTCGGCTTCACTTCACGTAAAGCAGCGATTACAGCCGAAGTTCGTCTGTCTGACCTGGCTAAAGTTGAAGGCGGTGTTGTAGACCTGAACACGCTGAAAGCAGCTAACATTATCGGTATCCAGATCGAGTTCGCGAAAGTGATCCTGGCTGGTGAAGTCACTACTCCGGTAACTGTTCGTGGCCTGCGTGTTACTAAAGGCGCTCGTGCTGCTATCGAAGCTGCTGGCGGTAAAATCGAGGAATAAGTAGCAGATGGCTAAACAACCGGGATTAGATTTTCAAAGTGCCAAAGGTGGCTTAGGCGAGCTGAAACGCAGACTGCTGTTTGTAATCGGTGCGCTTATTGTGTTCCGTATTGGCTCTTTCATTCCGATCCCTGGTATTGATGCCGCTGTACTTGCCAAACTGCTTGAGCAACAGCGAGGCACCATCATTGAAATGTTTAACATGTTCTCTGGTGGTGCTCTCAGCCGTGCTTCTATCTTTGCTCTGGGGATCATGCCGTATATTTCGGCGTCGATCATTATCCAGCTGCTGACGGTGGTTCATCCAACGTTGGCAGAAATTAAGAAAGAAGGGGAGTCTGGTCGTCGTAAGATCAGCCAGTACACCCGCTACGGTACTCTGGTGCTGGCGATATTCCAGTCGATCGGTATTGCTACCGGTCTGCCGAATATGCCTGGTATGCAGGGCCTGGTAATGAATCCAGGCTTTGCATTCTATTTCACCGCTGTTGTAAGTCTGGTTACAGGGACTATGTTCCTGATGTGGTTGGGCGAACAGATTACTGAACGTGGTATCGGCAACGGTATCTCAATCATTATCTTCGCCGGTATTGTTGCGGGACTCCCGCCAGCCATTGCCCATACTATCGAGCAAGCGCGTCAAGGCGACCTGCACTTCCTCGTGTTGCTGTTGGTTGCAGTATTAGTATTTGCAGTGACGTTCTTTGTTGTATTTGTTGAGCGTGGTCAACGCCGTATTGTGGTAAACTACGCGAAACGTCAGCAAGGTCGTCGTGTCTATGCTGCACAGAGCACACATTTACCGCTGAAAGTGAATATGGCGGGGGTAATCCCGGCAATCTTCGCTTCCAGTATTATTCTGTTCCCGGCGACCATCGCGTCATGGTTCGGGGGCGGGACTGGTTGGAACTGGCTGACAACAATTTCGCTGTATTTGCAGCCTGGGCAACCGCTTTATGTGTTACTCTATGCGTCTGCAATCATATTCTTCTGTTTCTTCTACACGGCGTTGGTTTTCAACCCGCGTGAAACAGCAGATAACCTGAAGAAGTCCGGTGCATTTGTACCAGGAATTCGTCCGGGAGAGCAAACGGCGAAGTATATCGATAAAGTAATGACCCGCCTGACTTTGGTTGGTGCGCTCTACATTACCTTTATCTGCCTGATCCCGGAGTTCATGCGTGATGCAATGAAAGTACCGTTCTACTTTGGTGGGACCTCACTGCTTATCGTTGTTGTCGTGATTATGGACTTTATGGCTCAAGTGCAAACTCTGATGATGTCAAGTCAGTACGAGTCTGCATTGAAGAAGGCGAATCTGAAAGGCTACGGCCGTTAACAGTCGCCCGAGAAGTTACGGAGAGTAAAAATGAAAGTTCGTGCTTCCGTCAAGAAATTATGCCGTAACTGCAAAATCGTTAAGCGTGATGGTGTCATCCGTGTGATTTGCAGTGCCGAGCCGAAGCATAAACAGCGCCAAGGCTGATTTATTCGCATATTTTTCTTGCAAAGTTGGGTTGAGCTGGCTAGATTAGCCAGCCAATCTTTTGTATGTCTGTGCGTTTCCATTTGAGTATCCTGAAAACGGGCTTTTCAGCATGGTGCGTACATATTAAATAGTAGGAGTGCATAGTGGCCCGTATAGCAGGCATTAACATTCCTGATCAGAAACATGCTGTGATCGCATTAACTTCGATCTACGGCGTCGGCAAGACCCGTTCTAAAGCCATTCTGGCTGCAGCGGGTATCGCTGAAGATGTTAAGATCAGTGAGCTGTCTGAAGAACAAATCGACACGCTGCGTGACGAAGTTGCCAAATTTGTCGTTGAAGGTGATCTGCGCCGTGAAGTTAGCATGAGCATCAAGCGCCTTATGGACCTTGGTTGCTATCGCGGTTTGCGTCATCGTCGTGGTCTCCCGGTTCGCGGTCAGCGTACCAAGACCAACGCACGTACCCGTAAGGGTCCGCGCAAACCGATCAAGAAATAATCGGGGTGATTGAATAATGGCAAAGGCACCAATTCGTGCACGTAAACGTGTAAGAAAACAAGTCTCTGACGGCGTGGCTCATATCCATGCTTCTTTTAACAACACCATCGTTACCATTACTGATCGTCAGGGTAACGCACTGGGTTGGGCAACAGCCGGTGGTTCCGGTTTCCGTGGTTCTCGCAAATCCACTCCGTTTGCAGCTCAGGTTGCAGCAGAGCGTTGCGCTGAAGCCGTAAAAGAATACGGTATCAAGAATCTGGAAGTTATGGTCAAAGGACCGGGTCCAGGTCGCGAATCTACTGTTCGTGCTCTGAACGCCGCTGGTTTCCGCATCACTAATATTACTGATGTGACTCCGATCCCTCATAACGGTTGTCGTCCGCCGAAAAAACGTCGCGTATAACGCTGTCGTTTCTAGGATTGTTGGAGAAAGAAAATGGCAAGATATTTGGGTCCTAAGCTCAAGCTGAGCCGTCGTGAGGGCACTGACTTATTCCTTAAGTCTGGCGTTCGCGCGATCGATACCAAGTGTAAAATTGAACAAGCTCCTGGCCAGCACGGTGCGCGTAAACCGCGTCTGTCTGACTATGGTGTGCAGTTGCGTGAAAAGCAAAAAGTTCGCCGTATCTATGGTGTGCTGGAGCGTCAGTTCCGTAACTACTACAAAGAAGCAGCACGTCTGAAAGGCAACACCGGTGAAAACCTGTTGGGTCTGCTGGAAGGTCGTCTGGACAACGTTGTATACCGTATGGGCTTCGGTGCCACTCGTGCAGAAGCACGTCAGCTGGTCAGCCATAAAGCAATTATGGTAAACGGTCGTGTTGTTAACATCGCTTCTTATCAGGTTAGTCCGAATGACGTTGTTAGCATTCGTGAGAAAGCGAAGAAGCAGTCTCGCGTGAAAGCCGCTCTGGAGCTGGCTGAGCAGCGTGAAAAGCCAACCTGGCTGGAAGTTGATGCTGGCAAGATGGAAGGTACGTTCAAGCGTAAGCCGGAGCGTTCTGATCTGTCTGCGGACATTAACGAACACCTGATCGTCGAGCTTTACTCCAAGTAAAGCTTAGTACCAAAGAGAGGACACAATGCAGGGTTCTGTGACAGAGTTTCTAAAACCGCGCCTGGTAGATATCGAGCAAGTGAGTTCGACGCACGCCAAGGTGACCCTTGAGCCTTTAGAGCGTGGCTTTGGCCATACTTTGGGTAACGCACTGCGCCGTATTCTGCTCTCATCGATGCCGGGTTGCGCGGTGACCGAGGTTGAGATTGATGGTGTACTACATGAGTACAGCACCAAAGAAGGCGTTCAGGAAGATATCCTGGAAATCCTGCTCAACCTGAAAGGGCTGGCGGTGAGAGTTCAGGGTAAAGATGACGTTATTCTTACCTTGAATAAATCTGGCATTGGCCCTGTGACTGCAGCCGACATTACCCATGATGGTGATGTCGAAATCGTCAAGCCACAGCACGTGATCTGCCACCTGACCGATGAGAACGCATCTATTAGTATGCGCATCAAAGTTCAGCGCGGTCGTGGTTATGTGCCGGCTTCTACCCGAATTCATTCGGAAGAAGATGAGCGCCCAATCGGCCGTCTGCTGGTCGACGCATGCTACAGCCCTGTAGAGCGTATTGCCTACAATGTTGAAGCAGCGCGTGTAGAACAGCGTACCGACCTGGACAAGCTGGTCATCGAAATGGAAACCAACGGCACAATCGATCCTGAAGAGGCGATTCGTCGTGCGGCAACCATTCTGGCTGAACAACTGGAAGCTTTTGTTGACTTACGTGATGTACGTCAGCCGGAAGTTAAAGAAGAGAAACCAGAATTCGATCCGATCCTGCTGCGCCCTGTTGACGATCTGGAATTGACTGTCCGCTCTGCTAACTGCCTCAAAGCAGAAGCTATCCACTATATCGGTGATCTGGTACAGCGTACCGAGGTTGAGCTTCTTAAGACGCCTAACCTTGGTAAAAAATCTCTTACTGAGATTAAAGACGTGCTGGCTTCCCGTGGACTGTCTCTGGGCATGCGCCTGGAAAACTGGCCACCGGCAAGCATCGCTGACGAGTAACCGGATCACAGGTTAAGGTTTTACTGAGAAGGATAAGGTCATGCGCCATCGTAAGAGTGGTCGTCAACTGAACCGCAACAGCAGCCATCGCCAGGCTATGTTCCGCAATATGGCAGGTTCACTGGTTCGTCATGAAATCATCAAGACGACTCTGCCGAAAGCGAAAGAGCTGCGTCGCGTAGTTGAGCCGCTGATTACTCTTGCCAAGACTGATAGCGTAGCTAATCGTCGTCTGGCATTCGCCCGTACTCGTGATAACGAGATCGTGGCAAAACTGTTTAACGAACTGGGCCCGCGTTTCGCGAGCCGCGCCGGTGGTTACACTCGCATTCTGAAGTGTGGTTTCCGTGCAGGCGACAACGCGCCGATGGCATACATCGAGCTGGTTGATCGTTCAGAGAAAACAGAAGCTGCTGCAGAGTAATCTGTAGTAACGTAAAAAAACCCGCCTCGGCGGGTTTTTTTATATCCGCCATATCCCCACTTAACTACAATATCTGTACTCTTTTTGTTCATCCCCTGGAGCGTCATATGTGGTTACTGGACCAGTGGGCGGAGCGCCATATTATTGCTGCACAGTCTAAAGGCGAGTTTGATGATTTACCTGGTACAGGCGAACCGCTTACTCTTGACGATGATTCCCATATTCCACCTGAACTTCGAGCCGGATACCGTTTATTAAAAAATGCAGGCTGTCTTCCACCTGAGCTTGAGCAACGCAGAGAGGCAATTCAGCTGCTTGAAATACTCGCGGGGATCCGCAAAGATGATCCCAGTTATCAGGAAGTCAGTCGACGGTTGTCGCTACTGGAGCTAAAACTTCGACAGGCTGGGCTTAGCACCGAGTTTTTACACGGTGAATACGCAGATAAGCTGCTACAGAAGATCAACGACAAATAGCGGAGAGAGCATGTACCGAATTGGTGAATTAGCGAAGCTGGCTGACGTGACGCCGGATACTATCCGTTACTATGAAAAGCAGCAGATGATGGAACATGAAGTACGTACCGAAGGCGGGTTTCGCCTCTACACGGAAAGTGATCTTCAGCGTCTTAAGTTTATTCGTTATGCCCGTCAGCTTGGTTTTACACTGGAGTCGATTCGCGAACTGCTTTCGATCCGCATAGATCCAGAGCACCATACCTGCCAGGAATCAAAAGGGATCGTTCAGGAAAGATTACAAGAGGTCGAAGCGCGCATAGCGGAGCTTCAGGCGATGCAACGATCGTTACAGCGATTAAATGATGCGTGCTGTGGTAAAGCACATAGCAGTGTGTACTGTTCTATTCTTGAAGCACTTGAACAAGGCGCCAGCGGGACACTATCAGACCGTTGATTTTTTGCACGGTCAGGTCTACACTCCCGGCGTAAATTACCCCACAAACTGGAGAGAGTATGAGCCGTTATCAGCATACCAAAGGACAGATAAAGGACAACGCCATTGAGGCGCTTCTGCATGATCCACTGTTCAGGCAGCGCGTTGAGAAAAATAAGAAAGGGAAAGGAAGTTATCTACGTAAAGGTAAACATGGCAATCGGGGAAACTGGGAGGCCAGTGGCAAGAAAGTGAAGCACTTTTTTACCACTGGCCTTTTTGTTTCAGTGAACGCTTAAGAGCGGTTATTCTGTTCTTTCAGCAGGTCACGAATTTCACTTAGTAATACTTCTTCTTTAGATGGTGCTGGGGGCGCCGCTGGCTCTTCAGCTTTTTTACGATTCAATTTATTGATCAGTTTGATTGCCATAAAGATAGCAAACGCAACAATAATGAAATCGAAGACATTCTGAATGAATACGCCGTAATGCATGACCACCGCCGGGATGTCTCCCTGCGCATCACGTAACGTTAAAGCAAACTGTTTAAAATCAATCCCACCAATTAACAACCCCAGTGGCGGCATGATGATATCGGCAACCAGTGATGAAACGATCTTACCGAATGCCGCACCAATAATGACACCCACTGCCAAATCGACAACATTCCCGCGCATCGCGAATTCGCGAAACTCTTTAATAATGCTCATTTTATTCTCCCTATGCAGCTGACGTTTATAAGTTTAACAAATGTTTAGGCAATTTCCATTTATGTATTGCTGAAAGGAAAAATTATTAGGCCCTGATAAATAAAGGGAAATAAAAAAGGCGCTATATTAGCGCCTAAATTATTACAGGAAGAAGGGGCTTGGCTGGAATAAGCGCTCGACGTCGGTAATAAACTTTTTATCTGTCAGGAACATAATAACGTGATCGCCTTGTTCAATACGCAGGTTGTCATTGGCAATCATCACATCATTACCCCGTACAACAGCGCCAATAATGGTGCCGGGCGGAAGTTTAATTTCATCAATCGAGCGACCTACTACCCGTGATGTTGTCTCATCACCGTGTGCGACGGCTTCAATGGCTTCCGCTACGCCGCGGCGTAGTGATGAAACACCAACAATATCAGCTTTACGAACATGGCTCAGGAGTGCGGAGATGGTCGCCTGCTGCGGTGAAATCGCAATATCGATCACGCTGCCCTGCACCAGATCGACGTACGCTCTGCGTTGGATCAGCACCATCACTTTCTTGGCGCCCATTCGTTTAGCCAGCATCGCCGACATGATGTTAGCTTCATCGTCATTGGTCACCGCGATGAACAGATCAACCTGATCGATGTGTTCTTCCGCCAGAAGCTCTTGATCCGAAGCATCGCCAAAAAAGACGATCGTATTTTGCAGTTTCTCTGCAAGCTCCGATGCGCGCTGCTGGTTACGCTCGATCAGTTTGACGCTGTAATCTTTTTCCAGACGCCGCGCGAGCCCTGCACCGATATTACCGCCACCGACTAACATAATGCGTTTGTACGGCTTTTCCAGACGCTGTAGCTCGCTCATGACGGCGCGAATGTGCTGTGATGCCGCGATAAAGAAGACTTCATCACCCGCTTCAACGATGGTAGAACCCTGCGGGCGAATTGGCCTGTCATGACGGAATATCGCCGCAACGCGGGTATCGATATGCGGCATGTGATCGCGCATGGTCGACAACGCATTACCGATTAGCGGTCCGCCGTAATAAGCTTTCACGACCGCCAGACTGACTTTGCCCTCGGCAAAATTCACGACCTGCAATGCGCCCGGATATTCAATCAGGCGATAAATGCTATCGATAACCAGTTGCTCAGGCGCAATCAGATGATCGATAGGGACGGCATCGGATTGAAATAGCTTGTCTGCATCGCGAACGTAATCCGGTGAACGAATACGGGCGATACGGTTAGGCGTATTAAACAGGGAATAAGCAACCTGGCAGGCAACCATATTTGTTTCATCTGAGCTGGTTACGGCAACCAGCATATCGGCATCGTCGGCACCAGCTTCACGCAATACACGGGGATGTGAACCATGTCCTTGCACGACGCGGAGATCAAACTTGTCCTGCAAGCTGCGCAGGCGCTCACCATTGGTATCGACTACCGTGATATCGTTGTTCTCTCCGACCAGGTTTTCAGCCAGCGTACCGCCAACTTGCCCTGCGCCAAGAATGATAATTTTCATCAGTCGCGACCCGTTATCTCATCACTTTTTGATTAGCTTAGCGTAAAAGAAGCCATCGCCATCTTCTGCACCCGGTAAATTCTGACGTCCCGGCTGCGCTGGCGTACCGGTTTCGCTTAACACCGCATCCGGTGTGCGTGCAAGGAACGCGGCGATCTGCTGTTGGTTTTCTTCTGGCAGAATAGAACAGGTTGCATAGACCAGCGTGCCGCCCGGCTTAAGGTGTGTCCAGGTCGCGTTGAGGATCTCGGCCTGCAACTGAGCGAGTTCGGCAATATCACGATCGCGACGCAGCCATTTGATATCCGGATGGCGACGGATCACACCAGTGGCAGAACATGGAGCGTCCAGCAAAATACGGTCAAACTGTTGCTCACCGCACCACTGCTGCGGATAGCGACCATCACCCTGCTTCACGGTTGCTTTCATACCCAGGCGTTTCAGGTTGTCGTACACGCGAGACAGGCGTTTATCGTCGACATCGACTGCCATCACGTTCGCATCTGGCGCGACCTCCAGAATATGGGTGGTCTTGCCGCCGGGAGCGCAACATAAATCAAGGATCTGCTCTCCGTTTTGTGGCTGCAGATAGCTGACGCAACCCTGGGCAGAGGCATCCTGAACGGTGACCCAACCTTGC
The DNA here is from genome assembly GCF_059615875.1 of Citrobacter sp. CRE-46. NCBI lineage: Bacteria > Pseudomonadati > Pseudomonadota > Gammaproteobacteria > Enterobacterales > Enterobacteriaceae > Citrobacter > Citrobacter sp. CRE-46. The sequence goes on from NZ_CM184341.1 coordinate 462,655, forward strand.
TCAAAACCTGGCAGGGCGAGCACGGGGGCTGGTGTTTCCAGACGGATCGCATCCGGGTAATCCGGATGAGGGAAACCGGTCAATCCTGCTTCGGCGAGTAGTTCCAGCCAGGCGTCGCGCGTATGGTGGTTGCGATTGACACGGAGCCACATTGGCGGGCGTTGGTTATTAGCCTCAAGGATGGCTTCCCATTGCTGTGGATAAGCGGCTTTAATACGTTTTACCAGCCAGGAGGGGTGTAAGAAACGTAGATCGCTTTGTGCGAACTCGGTCAGTAGTTCTTCCTGACGGCGCTGGAACTGGCGTAATACACCATTGATCAGCCCTTTCAACTGCGGACGCTTAATCACCACCGCGCCTTCTACGGTTTCGGCCAGCGCAGCATGGGGTGGGATACGGGTATGCAGCAGTTGGTAGAAGCCCACCATGATCAGGTAGTGAACGGTACGCTGTTTGCCCGTCATCGGACGTTCCATCAGTTGCTGGATCATCCACTCCAGTTGCGAAAGTGTGCGCAATACGCCGAAGCAAAGCTCTTGCAACAGCGCTTTATCTTTATCGGCAACTTTTTGCTGCATGGCGGGCAGCACGTTGCTTAATGATTGCCCCTTTTCGACAACCTGCTCGACGGCCTGGGCTGCCATACTGCGTAAATTAAGATGTTTTTTCATAAGTGCAAAAATAAAAATGCCCGGTCACACCGGGCTTAAAGAGATGAACCGTCAGGCCAGACGGTTTCCGGGCACAAACCACTCCCGGCGCGAATTAAGCAGATCCTGCGCACTCATGGCTTTTTTGCCTGCAGGCTGCAAAGAGACGAGATTCAGGATGCCGTCGCCTGTTGCAACCTGGATACCCTGACGGGTCGCTTCCAGAATTGTGCCTGGTTCAGCGTTAGCGGGCGTATCGATCACCGTCGCCTGCCAAATTTTTACTGGTTGCTCGTCGATGACGATATAGCTCATTGGCCACGGGTTAAAGGCGCGGATGCAGCGCTCCAACTGGGCGGCCGAAAGTGACCAGTCGATACGGGCCTCTTCTTTACTGAGTTTCTCTGCATGCGTAACCAGTGATTCATCTTGTACAACGGGTTTTATCGTGCCAGCAGCCAACTGTTTTAGCGTTTCAATCAGCCCCTGAGGCCCCAGGTCCGCCAGCTTGTCGTATAAAGAACCGCTGGTATCTTCTGCCGTAATCGGGCAGGAGAGCTTAAGCAACATATCACCGGTGTCGAGACCAACATCCATTTGCATGATGGTAACGCCCGTTTCGCTATCGCCAGCCCACAGTGAACGTTGAATCGGTGCTGCGCCACGCCAGCGTGGAAGCAGGGAACCGTGAACGTTGATACAACCCAGGCGCGGCATTTCCAGCACGGCTTTTGGCAGAATCAGTCCATATGCCACTACCACCATCACGTCTGCGTGTAAATCAGCAACCAATTGTTGGTTTTCCTGAGGGCGAAGAGAGACAGGCTGGAAAACCGGTATCCCTTTTTCTTCAGCCAACACTTTTACCGGGCTGGGCATCAGCTTTTTACCGCGTCCCGCAGGGCGGTCCGGTTGGGTAAACACGCCAACGACGTTATGTCCAGAAGACAACAGCGCGTCAAGGTGACGCGCTGCAAAGTCAGGTGTACCCGCAAAAATAATACGTAGTGAGTCTGACACGTTGATTCTTGTCCTTAAGCTCGGGCGTTCAGGCGGTCGAGTTTTTCAACTTTCTGACGAATACGTTGTTGCTTCAACGGAGACAGATAATCGATAAACAGTTTACCGACCAGGTGATCCATTTCATGTTGAATGCAGATAGCGAGCAGGCCATCGGCTTCCAGTTCAAAAGATTTACCGTCGCGATTGAGCGCACGAATTTTTACTTTCTCAGCGCGTGGTACTAACGCACGCTGTTCGGGGATAGACAGGCAACCTTCTTCAATACCGGTTTCGCCATCTTTCTCCAGCAGCTCTGGGTTGATTAAAACCAACTGCTCGTCGCGATTTTCAGAGACATCAATAACAATGATGCGCTGATGGATATCGACCTGTGTTGCCGCCAGACCGATACCCTCTTCTGCGTACATCGTTTCGAACATATCATCAACGATACGCTGAATTTCTGCATTCACTTCTTCAACCGGTTTTGCGACTTTGCGAAGGCGCTCGTCCGGAATATGTAACACTTGCAAAACTGACATAGTTATCCAGAGTTGTGTTCAGGAGTTGAAAAGATTATTACCTCTATTCTAGACAAAACCCCCTCTGATTGACAGCATCAGTGACCAATCGCAAAGATTGCCAGGACTGCTTGTGGCAGGGGAGCAGGGATGACCCAAATTGAAATTTGGCTACGTTTAGCGCAAGTGAATGAACTGTATGGTGATGAGATGGTGCGCCTTGCCCACTGGCTCAATGCCCAACCCTGTATTAACAACACGATACTCCAGCACGCAGGATTATCTTCCCGCCAGGCCAAGCGCTTTCTAACCTTTTCAGAACAGTTACTGGAAAAAACGCTGTGTTGGTTGGAGCAGCCTAATCACCATTTAGTGGTTGCCGACAGCGAGCATTATCCGTCCCAGCTGCGCGCGATTGAAGATTATCCTGGGGTACTTTTCGTTGCCGGTACTCCCGTATGCCTGCATTCATTTCAGGTGGCCGTCGTCGGTAGTCGCCAGCATTCATGGTATGGCGAACGTTGGGGGCGATTATTTTGCGAAAAGCTTGCCGCGTTTGGGGTGACGATAACCAGTGGGCTGGCCCGAGGGATTGATGGCGTGGCGCATCATGCGGCGATAAACCGACAAGGCACGAGTATTGCGGTGCTGGGAAATGGGCTTGAGACCATTCATCCACGACAGCATGTCCGTCTCGCTGAACGTCTGATCGATTCCGGAGGCGCATTGGTGTCTGAGTTCCCATTAGATACGCTCCCGCTGCCGCGCAATTTTCCCCGACGAAATCGCATTATCAGTGGTCTAAGTAAAGGTGTCCTGGTCGTTGAGGCCGCGCAACGTAGCGGTTCATTGGTCACGGCACGCTGTGCGCTGGAGCAGGGGAGGGAGGTTTTTGCTTTGCCTGGGCCGATTGGGAGTCCAGGAAGTGAAGGCCCACATTGGCTTATTCAGCAGGGAGCCACGCTTGTGACCGCACCAGAGGAAATTCTGGAAAATTTGCAATATGGGCTGCAATGGTTGCCAGATGAACCTGAAAAATCAATTTATTCGCCAGATCACGAAGAGGTGGCATTGCCATTTCCTGAGCTCCTGGCTAACGTAGGAGATGAGGTAACACCTGTTGACGTCGTCGCTGAACGTGCCGGCCAACCTGTGCCAGAGGTAGTGGCTCAACTACTCGAACTGGAGTTAGCAGGATGGATCGCAGCTGTACCCGGCGGCTATGTCCGATTGAGGAGGGCATGCCATGTTCGACGTACTAATGTATTTGTTTGAGACATATATCCATAACGAAGCTGAGCTGCGAGTGGATCAGGACAAACTGGAACGGGATCTTACCGACGCTGGTTTTGATCGTGAAGACATCTACAACGCGTTACTGTGGCTGGAAAAGCTTGCTGATTATCAGGATGGCCTTGCCGAACCTATGCAGCTAGCATCTGATCCTCTTTCTCTGCGTATTTATACGGCAGAAGAATGTGAACGGCTGGATGCGAGTTGTCGCGGATTCTTGCTATTCCTGGAGCAGATTCAGGTGCTAAACCTCGAAACGCGAGAAATGGTAATTGAGCGCGTACTCGCGCTGGATACGGCAGAGTTTGATCTGGAAGACCTGAAGTGGGTGATCCTGATGGTGCTATTCAACATTCCAGGTTGTGAAAATGCCTATCAGCAAATGGAAGAATTACTCTTTGAAGTGAATGAAGGTATGCTGCATTAATCAATCTTCATTCAGTATGAGTTGTTATGGCTAAATCAGCACTGTTTACGGTGCGTAAAAACGAGCCCTGCCCACAATGCGGGGCTGAACTGGTTATTCGCTCCGGGAAACACGGTCCGTTTCTCGGTTGTTCACACTATCCAGAATGCGATTATATCCGTCCGCTGAAATCATCTGCAGACGGGCATATTGTCAAAGTTCTGGAGGGTAAGTTTTGCCCTGCATGTGGCGCTGAGTTGGTATTGCGACAGGGGCGATTCGGTATGTTTATCGGATGCAGTGACTATCCTGCATGCGAGCACACCGAGCTTATCGACAAGCCTGATGAAACAGCAATAGTCTGTCCTCAATGCCAGACCGGTCACCTGGTCCAGCGGCGTTCCCGTTATGGCAAAACTTTTTACTCCTGCGATCGCTATCCGGAGTGCCAGTTTGTTATTAACTTCAAACCGTTAGCTGGAGAATGTCCAGAGTGTCATTATCCGCTACTCATCGAAAAGAAAACCGCGCAGGGTGTGAAGCATTTCTGTGCCAGTAAACAATGTGGAAAGCCGATTTCGGCGGAATAAAAAAGTGAATAATAACCTGCCCACAGGCCCTATCGCTGCTGCAATAGAGGTACTGAACCAAGAGAAAGTCATCGCCTATCCAACAGAAGCTGTATTTGGTGTCGGCTGCGATCCCGACAGCGAAACGGCAGTAAGTCGTTTGTTGGAATTAAAACAACGTCCTGTCGAGAAAGGCTTAATTTTGATTGCGGCCAACTTTGAGCAACTTAAGCCCTATATTGACGATAGCTCGCTTACTGATACTCAACGTGAGGCTATCTTCGCTCGTTGGCCTGGTCCCGTCACCTTTGTTTTCCCGGCGCTTGCGACTACACCTCGTTGGTTGACCGGTCGTTTTGATTCGCTGGCCGTGCGTGTCACCGATCATCCGCTGGTGGTTGCACTGTGCCAGGCTTATGGCAAACCTATAGTTTCCACCAGTGCTAATTTGAGTGGCTTACCGCCCTGCCGAACGGTAGAGGAAGTCCGCACGCAGTTCGGTACAGACTTTCCCGTTGTTGAAGGAGAGACCGGAGGGCGATTGAATCCTTCGGAGATCCGTGATGCACTGACGGGTAAACAGTTTCGACAGGGGTAATATGAAAGAAGCCTATGCTGTTTTTGGTAATCCGATAGCGCACAGTAAATCGCCTTTTATTCATCAGCAATTTGCAGAGCAGCTGAAGATTGATTACTCCTATGGACGTGTACTGGCGCCGATCAATGACTTTGTGAATTCGCTGAACGCCTTTTTTGCTGAGGGGGGTAAGGGGGCAAATGTCACCGTTCCTTTTAAAGAAGAGGCGTTTGCGCGTGCCGATGAATTAACAGAGCGGGCATCGCTAGCTGGAGCAGTTAACACCCTTAAACGGCTGGAGGATGGACGTTTGCTGGGAGATAACACGGATGGTATCGGTTTATTAAGCGATCTTGAACGTTTATCTTTCATTCGTCCCGGATCGCGAATTCTGCTGATTGGTGCGGGCGGTGCATCCCGTGGGGTATTGCTACCTCTTCTTTCTATGGGTTGTGCGGTAACCATTGTTAATCGTACGGCCTACCGCGCTGAAGAACTGGCGCAGCTCTTCTCTCATACCGGTAGCGTGCAGGCGGTGGGAATGGACGAACTTGATAATCACAGCTTTGATCTGATTATTAACGCGACGTCCAGCGGTATTAGCGGTGAGGTCCCGTCTATTCCGGCATCTCTTATCCATCCCTCCGTCTACTGTTACGACATGTTTTATCAGAAAGGGAATACGCCGTTCCTTTCCTGGTGTGAAAAGCATGGGGCGAAACAGTACGCCGATGGTCTGGGGATGCTGGTGGGACAAGCTGCACATGCTGTTTTACTCTGGCATGGTGTTTTACCCCAGATTGAGCCGGTCATTAAAAGCATGCAACAGGAATTGTCGGCATGAATCAGGCGATCCAGTTTCCCGATCGAGAAGAATGGCGGACGGATGTAAATGCCATTGTTTTCCCTGCAATGGTTCATGGTATGCAGTTAACATGTGCCATATCGGGAAAGATGTTGGCGTCCCGCTTTGGCGGCGACACGCCTGAACAGTGGCTGGAAACCTTTCGATTACATCGCTGGGACCTGGAAGAAGAGGCCGAAGCATTGATCCAGGACCAGCAGGAAGACGCTCAGGGTTGGGTGTGGTTACTCTGACTTAAATACTCATCTTTCCACTTAACGTAGTTGTTAGCTGAGTATTGCAAGCCTGCTTTCTCTTCATCGCTTAATGGACGAATCTGCTTAACTGGGCTTCCCAGGTACAGATATCCACTCTCCAGGCGTTTGTTTTGCGGAACCAGGCTTCCCGCCCCAATCATAACGTCGTCTTCAACAACGACACCGTCCAACAGAATCGATCCCATGCCGACTAATACGCGGTTACCAATGGTACAACCGTGCAGCATGACTTTATGACCAACTGTGACATCTTCACCTACGATCAGCGGATTACCCTGCGGATTGGATGTAGATTTATGTGTGACATGTAGAACGCTGCCGTCCTGAATGTTTGTACGCGCACCGATTTGCACGTAGTTCACGTCGCCACGGATCGCGACCAGTGGCCAAATTCCGACATCATCAGCCAAACGAGCATCGCCAATGACGACACTACTGGCGTCGATCATCACGCGTTTTCCGATCTGTGGGAAAAGATCCTTATAAGGGCGCAGTACATCAGACATGTTTACCTCAGCGAAAATAGAGCGGTAATGAAGACTTTGGTTGGATTATTGAGACTGTGCAAGTGATTTATCTATCAAAAATCAGCCAAATTGCGCAGGAATATAGCGAAAGGGGTGAAAAACAAGCATTCAGCAAAAAAGATCCAAAAAACACTTGTGCTAAAAAATGGGATCCCTATAATGCGCCTCCATCGACACGGCGGATGTGAATCACTTCACGCAAACAGCCCGGTCGGTTGAAGAGAAAAACCTGAAAATGAGGGTTGACTCTGAAAGAGGAAAGCGTAATATACGCCACCTCGCGACAGAGCGCTAAGGCGCGTCGCAACTGCTCTTTAACAATTTATCAGACAATCTGTGTGGGCACTCGAGGATACGGATTCTTAACGTCGCAAGACGAAAAATGAATACCAAGTCTCTGAGTGAACACGTAATTCATTACGAAGTTTAATTCACGAGCATCAAACTTAAATTGAAGAGTTTGATCATGGCTCAGATTGAACGCTGGCGGCAGGCCTAACACATGCAAGTCGAACGGTAGCACAGAGAGCTTGCTCTCGGGTGACGAGTGGCGGACGGGTGAGTAATGTCTGGGAAACTGCCCGATGGAGGGGGATAACTACTGGAAACGGTAGCTAATACCGCATAATGTCGCAAGACCAAAGAGGGGGACCTTCGGGCCTCTTGCCATCGGATGTGCCCAGATGGGATTAGCTTGTAGGTGGGGTAACGGCTCACCTAGGCGACGATCCCTAGCTGGTCTGAGAGGATGACCAGCCACACTGGAACTGAGACACGGTCCAGACTCCTACGGGAGGCAGCAGTGGGGAATATTGCACAATGGGCGCAAGCCTGATGCAGCCATGCCGCGTGTATGAAGAAGGCCTTCGGGTTGTAAAGTACTTTCAGCGAGGAGGAAGGCGTTGTGGTTAATAACCACAGCGATTGACGTTACTCGCAGAAGAAGCACCGGCTAACTCCGTGCCAGCAGCCGCGGTAATACGGAGGGTGCAAGCGTTAATCGGAATTACTGGGCGTAAAGCGCACGCAGGCGGTCTGTCAAGTCGGATGTGAAATCCCCGGGCTCAACCTGGGAACTGCATCCGAAACTGGCAGGCTAGAGTCTTGTAGAGGGGGGTAGAATTCCAGGTGTAGCGGTGAAATGCGTAGAGATCTGGAGGAATACCGGTGGCGAAGGCGGCCCCCTGGACAAAGACTGACGCTCAGGTGCGAAAGCGTGGGGAGCAAACAGGATTAGATACCCTGGTAGTCCACGCCGTAAACGATGTCGACTTGGAGGTTGTGCCCTTGAGGCGTGGCTTCCGGAGCTAACGCGTTAAGTCGACCGCCTGGGGAGTACGGCCGCAAGGTTAAAACTCAAATGAATTGACGGGGGCCCGCACAAGCGGTGGAGCATGTGGTTTAATTCGATGCAACGCGAAGAACCTTACCTACTCTTGACATCCAGAGAACTTAGCAGAGATGCTTTGGTGCCTTCGGGAACTCTGAGACAGGTGCTGCATGGCTGTCGTCAGCTCGTGTTGTGAAATGTTGGGTTAAGTCCCGCAACGAGCGCAACCCTTATCCTTTGTTGCCAGCGATTCGGTCGGGAACTCAAAGGAGACTGCCAGTGATAAACTGGAGGAAGGTGGGGATGACGTCAAGTCATCATGGCCCTTACGAGTAGGGCTACACACGTGCTACAATGGCATATACAAAGAGAAGCGACCTCGCGAGAGCAAGCGGACCTCATAAAGTATGTCGTAGTCCGGATTGGAGTCTGCAACTCGACTCCATGAAGTCGGAATCGCTAGTAATCGTGGATCAGAATGCCACGGTGAATACGTTCCCGGGCCTTGTACACACCGCCCGTCACACCATGGGAGTGGGTTGCAAAAGAAGTAGGTAGCTTAACCTTCGGGAGGGCGCTTACCACTTTGTGATTCATGACTGGGGTGAAGTCGTAACAAGGTAACCGTAGGGGAACCTGCGGTTGGATCACCTCCTTACCTTAAAGAAACGTTCTTTGCAGTGCTCACACAGATTGTCTGATGAAAATTAGCAGTAAGAAAATCTCTGCAGGCTTGTAGCTCAGGTGGTTAGAGCGCACCCCTGATAAGGGTGAGGTCGGTGGTTCAAGTCCACTCAGGCCTACCAAATTCGCTCCCGTGCTGCGTTGTGAAATAACTCGCATACTGAAGTATGCTTCGTCATTCCACGCCTTGCCCGGAACCGAATTACGGTAATGAGATTTGACGTCGATGGGGCTATAGCTCAGCTGGGAGAGCGCCTGCTTTGCACGCAGGAGGTCTGCGGTTCGATCCCGCATAGCTCCACCATCTTTACTGCAACAACCCAAGAAAACTTCAGAGTGTACCTGAAAAGGTTCACTGCGAAGTTTTGCTCTTTAAAAATCTGGATCAAGCTGAAAATTGAAACGACACACTGTTTCATTTCTCCGTAAACAAGAAATGAAAAGCGGTGTGTTCGAGTCTCTCAAATTTTCGCAATCAGAAGTGAAACATCTTCGGGTTGTGAGGTTAAGCGACTAAGCGTACACGGTGGATGCCCTGGCAGTCAGAGGCGATGAAGGACGTGCTAATCTGCGATAAGCGCCGGTAAGGTGATATGAACCGTTATAACCGGCGATTTCCGAATGGGGAAACCCAGTGTGATTCGTCACACTATCGTTAACTGAATACATAGGTTAACGAAGCGAACCGGGGGAACTGAAACATCTAAGTACCCCGAGGAAAAGAAATCAACCGAGATTCCCCCAGTAGCGGCGAGCGAACGGGGAGCAGCCCAGAGTCTGAATCAGCATGTGTGTTAGTGGAACGGTCTGGAAAGTCCGACGGTACAGGGTGATAGTCCCGTACACAAAAACGCATGTGCTGTGAACTCGAAGAGTAGGGCGGGACACGTGGTATCCTGTCTGAATATGGGGGGACCATCCTCCAAGGCTAAATACTCCTGACTGACCGATAGTGAACCAGTACCGTGAGGGAAAGGCGAAAAGAACCCCGGCGAGGGGAGTGAAAAAGAACCTGAAACCGTGTACGTACAAGCAGTGGGAGCACCTTCGGGTGTGACTGCGTACCTTTTGTATAATGGGTCAGCGACTTATATTCTGTAGCAAGGTTAACCGTATAGGGGAGCCGAAGGGAAACCGAGTCTTAACTGGGCGTTAAGTTGCAGGGTATAGACCCGAAACCCGGTGATCTAGCCATGGGCAGGTTGAAGGTTGGGTAACACTAACTGGAGGACCGAACCGACTAATGTTGAAAAATTAGCGGATGACTTGTGGCTGGGGGTGAAAGGCCAATCAAACCGGGAGATAGCTGGTTCTCCCCGAAAGCTATTTAGGTAGCGCCTCGTGAACTCATCTTCGGGGGTAGAGCACTGTTTCGGCTAGGGGGTCATCCCGACTTACCAACCCGATGCAAACTGCGAATACCGAAGAATGTTATCACGGGAGACACACGGCGGGTGCTAACGTCCGTCGTGAAGAGGGAAACAACCCAGACCGCCAGCTAAGGTCCCAAAGTCATGGTTAAGTGGGAAACGATGTGGGAAGGCACAGACAGCCAGGATGTTGGCTTAGAAGCAGCCATCATTTAAAGAAAGCGTAATAGCTCACTGGTCGAGTCGGCCTGCGCGGAAGATGTAACGGGGCTAAACCATGCACCGAAGCTGCGGCAGCGACACTATGTGTTGTTGGGTAGGGGAGCGTTCTGTAAGCCGTTGAAGGTGGCCTGTGAGGGCTGCTGGAGGTATCAGAAGTGCGAATGCTGACATAAGTAACGATAATGCGGGTGAAAAACCCGCACGCCGGAAGACCAAGGGTTCCTGTCCAACGTTAATCGGGGCAGGGTGAGTCGACCCCTAAGGCGAGGCCGAAAGGCGTAGTCGATGGGAAACAGGTTAATATTCCTGTACTTGGTGTTACTGCGAAGGGGGGACGGAGAAGGCTATGTTGGCCGGGCGACGGTTGTCCCGGTTTAAGCATGTAGGCGGAGGTTCCAGGTAAATCCGGTACCTTTTAACGCTGAGGTGTGATGACGAGGCACTACGGTGCTGAAGTGACAAATGCCCTGCTTCCAGGAAAAGCCTCTAAGCATCAGGTAACACGAAATCGTACCCCAAACCGACACAGGTGGTCAGGTAGAGAATACCAAGGCGCTTGAGAGAACTCGGGTGAAGGAACTAGGCAAAATGGTGCCGTAACTTCGGGAGAAGGCACGCTGATAGGTAGGTGAAGTGATTTACTCATGGAGCTGAAATCAGTCGAAGATACCAGCTGGCTGCAACTGTTTATTAAAAACACAGCACTGTGCAAACACGAAAGTGGACGTATACGGTGTGACGCCTGCCCGGTGCCGGAAGGTTAATTGATGGGGTTATCCGTAAGGAGAAGCTCTTGATCGAAGCCCCGGTAAACGGCGGCCGTAACTATAACGGTCCTAAGGTAGCGAAATTCCTTGTCGGGTAAGTTCCGACCTGCACGAATGGCGTAATGATGGCCAGGCTGTCTCCACCCGAGACTCAGTGAAATTGAACTCGCTGTGAAGATGCAGTGTACCCGCGGCAAGACGGAAAGACCCCGTGAACCTTTACTATAGCTTGACACTGAACACTGGTCCTTGATGTGTAGGATAGGTGGGAGGCTTTGAAGTGTGGACGCCAGTCTGCATGGAGCCGTCCTTGAAATACCACCCTTTAATGGCTGGTGTTCTAACGTGGGCCCGTAATCCGGGTTGCGGACAGTGTCTGGTGGGTAGTTTGACTGGGGCGGTCTCCTCCCAAAGAGTAACGGAGGAGCACGAAGGTTAGCTAATCCTGGTCGGACATCAGGAGGTTAGTGCAAAGGCATAAGCTAGCTTGACTGCGAGAGTGACGGCTCGAGCAGGTGCGAAAGCAGGTCTTAGTGATCCGGTGGTTCTGAATGGAAGGGCCATCGCTCAACGGATAAAAGGTACTCCGGGGATAACAGGCTGATACCGCCCAAGAGTTCATATCGACGGCGGTGTTTGGCACCTCGATGTCGGCTCATCACATCCTGGGGCTGAAGTAGGTCCCAAGGGTATGGCTGTTCGCCATTTAAAGTGGTACGCGAGCTGGGTTTAGAACGTCGTGAGACAGTTCGGTCCCTATCTGCCGTGGGCGCTGGAGAATTGAGGGGGGCTGCTCCTAGTACGAGAGGACCGGAGTGGACGCATCACTGGTGTTCGGGTTGTCATGCCAATGGCACTGCCCGGTAGCTAAATGCGGAAGAGATAAGTGCTGAAAGCATCTAAGCACGAAACTTGCCCCGAGATGAGTTCTCCCTGAGACCTAGAGTCTCCTGAAGGAACGTTGAAGACGACGACGTTGATAGGTCGGGTGTGTAAGCGTAGCGATACGTTGAGCTAACCGATACTAATGAACCGTGAGGCTTAACCTTACAACGCCGAAGCTGTTTTGGCGGATTTGAAAAGACAGATTTTCAGCCTGATACAGATGACATTAACCGGCGAAAAGCGGGTTAATAAACAGAATTTGCCTGGCGGCTGTAGCGCGGTGGTCCCACCTGACCCCATGCCGAACTCAGAAGTGAAACGCCGTAGCGCCGATGGTAGTGTGGGGTCTCCCCATGCGAGAGTAGGGAACTGCCAGGCATCAAATTTAGTGTGCTGATATGGCTCAGTTGGTAGAGCGCACCCTTGGTAAGGGTGAGGTCCCCAGTTCGACTCTGGGTATCAGCACCAGTTTTTCGGTTAAAGTTCGGCACTTAGAAAAGAATTTGTCTGGCGGCTGTAGCGCGGTGGTCCCACCTGACCCCATGCCGAACTCAGAAGTGAAACGCCGTAGCGCCGATGGTAGTGTGGGGTCTCCCCATGCGAGAGTAGGGAACTGCCAGACATCAAATAAGTGAAAAGGCCATCCGAAAGGATGGCCTTTTTGCGTTATGTTTCTTGCTAACCCGTAGGCCCGGTAAGCGCAGGCCACCGGGCAAAACAGAAGATTAATGAATCACCTGCGACAGGAATGCCCGCGTACGTTCTGACCTGGGATTGGCAAAAAACTCATCCGGTGGTGCCTGCTCCACAATCTCGCCAAGATCCATAAAGATCACCCGGTCGGCCACTGTGCGGGCAAATCCCATTTCATGGGTAACGCACAGCATAGTCATACCCGATTGCGCCAGACCGATCATGGTATCAAGCACCTCTTTCACCATTTCAGGATCCAGCGCTGATGTGGGTTCATCAAACAACATAATTTTAGGTTTCATACATAACGAACGTGCAATGGCCACACGCTGCTGTTGCCCGCCAGAGATTTGCCCTGGATATTTATGCGCATGTTCAGCAATGCGAACTCGCTCAAGGTAGTGCATTGCCAACACTTCAGCCTCTTTTTTCGGCATCTTTTGCACCCAGACTGGCGCCAGCGTACAGTTTTGCAGGACCGTCAAATGAGGAAAGAGATTGAAGTGTTGAAAGACCATGCCAACTTCCTGCCTGACGCGCTCAATATTGCGAATGTCCTCATTGAGTTCAATCCCATCCACCACAATACGTCCTTGCTGATGCTCTTCCAGATGGTTGATACAACGGATAGTTGTCGATTTACCCGAGCCGGAAGGACCGCATAAGACGATACGCTCTCCTTGTTTTACCTGCAGATTGATGTTTTTCAAAACGTGGAACTGTCCGTACCATTTGTTGACGTTTTCCAGCGTAATCATCGCGTCGGTAGACGGCCTTAATAATTGGTTCATAAATTCCTCAGTGCGGTGTACGCCCGGTATTAAAACGTTTTTCCAGATGTTGGCTGTAACGCGACATACTGAAACAAAAGATCCAGTAAATCAGTGCGGCAAAAACATATCCTTCCGTCGACATACCCAGCCATGCAGGATCCACGGTTGCTTGTTGCACGCTGCTGAAGAGATCAAACAGGCCGATGATGATGACCAGACTGGTATCCTTGAACAGGGCAATAATCGTATTAACCAAACCAGGAATAACCAGCTTGAGGGCTTGGGGAAGAATGACCAACCCTTGGGTTTTCCAGTACCCCAGCGCCAGTGATTCAGCCGCTTCATACTGACCTTTTGGCAAGGCCTGTAATCCCCCACGAACCACCTCTGCAACATAGGCTGACTGGAAAAGAATGACACCGACCAGTGCCCGGATAAGCTTGTCGATACTGGTCCCCTCAGACATAAACAGAGGCAGCATGACAGAGGACATAAACAGGACGGTGATCAACGGTACGCCGCGCCAGAACTCAATAAAAATCACGGATAAAATCCGCACGACGGGCATATGAGAACGACGCCCCAATGCCAGTAGAATCCCCCACGGGAGCGCACCCGCAATACCGACGGATGCGATGATAAGCGTCAGCGTTAACCCGCCCCACTGCCGGGTTTCTACTCGCTCAAGCCCGAAAAAACCACCGTACATCAACCACCAGACCACCAAAGGATAAACGACTGCCCAAACGGCGATATAACGACCACGGTGGGGAATGGTTTTCCAGAACATGGGAACGATTGAGACCAGGCCAATCAGCAGGGCCAGATTAATGCGCCAGCGCTGATCGTGTGGGTAAAGTCCATACATGAATTGTCCGAAGCGTTCATGAATGAACACCCAGCAGGCCCCCGCTTTGGTACAGTCAGCTCGGGTAGAGCCTACCCAGTTGGCCTGAAAAAATACCCAGTTCAACAGCGGTGGAAGGAAGGACCAAATTAGCCACACGCATAGCAGCGTGAGCAGGCTATTTGACCAACTGGAGAACAGGTTTTTGCGGACCCAGAACAGACAGCGGCTTGCCGGGTTACTGCTCTGGCGCGAGGGGTGAGACAGTAGTGCTTTTGTCATCATGGCTCCTTAGCGCTCGATCAGTGCGATACGACGGTTATAAATATTCATCAGTAGAGAAATGCTCAGGCTGATGATCAGGTACACCGACATCGTGATGGCAATAGTTTCAATGGATTGTCCCGTTTGATTGAGTACCGTGCCGGCAAACAGGGAAACCATATCCGGGTAGCCAATGGCGGCAGCGAGCGATGAATTTTTAACGATATTCAGGTACTGACTGGTTAGTGGAGGAATGATGACGCGCAGCGCCTGCGGGATGATGACCTGGCGGAGCGTCACCGGATTTGGCAAACCCAGAGAGCGTGCTGCCTCATGTTGCCCATAAGGAACAGCCTGAATTCCTGCCCGAATAATTTCTGCAATAAACGCTGAGGTATACACTGAAAGCGCCAGCGTCAGAGCCGCCAGTTCAGGTATAAGCACCATGCCGCCACGAAAGTTAAAACCGCGTAGTTCGGGGATATCCCAGTGAAGTGCCGCGCCAAAAAACCACTGTGAAATCATTGGTAAGAACACGATCAACGCCAGAGCTGTGGGCCAGGTACGGCGTAACTGACCGGTTTTGATCTGGTGCATTCTGTTGAAACGGAATAGCCCGAAGGTGACAACGACGGCAATAAGGACCGCGGTACAAAAGGCAAAAAGACCTTCTCCCATTTGCGGCGCCGGAATATACAGCCCCCGGTTGCTCAGAAACATTAAATCCAGCGCGTTAACCGCCTGACGTGGGCCGGGCAGGTTACGTAATACGGCAAAATACCAAAAGAAGATCTGCAATAGCGGTGGGATATTGCGGAACGTTTCGATATAGACCGTGGAGAGCTTTCGCAATAACCAGTTATCTGACAGGCGTGCCAGCCCGAGAAAGAAACCGAGAAATGAAGCGAAGACGATACATAGTGCGGAAACTAACAGAGTATTAAGCAGACCGACCAGGAACACGCGGCCATAGGTATCGCCTTGCTCGTAATCAATCAGATGCTGGACGATACCAAATCCGGCGCTGCGATCGAGAAAAGAAAATCCCGAGGTAATACCGCGACTGCTCAGGTTATTAATCGTGTTATGAATGAGATAGACCGCAATGCTAATGACCGCAATGACGGCGAGTATTTGGAATAACCAGGCGCGGACCGCAGGGTTAGAAAAGGATAGCGATCCTTTTACGGTTGAGCGGCGATGAAGCATAAGAAAACCTCGGTAACAATGACTCTGGGCTGAGCGCCGCAGCTGCGGCGCCCGTTACATCACTTTGTATTAGCGCACCGGTGGCGCATATTGAATGCCACCGTTGTTCCAGAGGTTGTTCTGTCCACGTTTGATCTTCAATGGACTTTCCGATCCAACGTTACGTTCAAAGATCTCCGAGTAGTTACCTACTTGCTTAATAATGTTATAAGCCCATTTGTTATCAAGCTTCAGATCCTTACCATAATCCCCTTCTTTACCTAACAGATGCGCCATATCCGGCGTTGCAGGATTAGCCGCTTTTTCGTCAACGTTTTTCGAGTTAACACCCATCTCTTCCGCATTCAGCATGGCGAACAGCGTCCAGCGAACAATGGAGAACCATTCATCGTCGCCACGACGTACAACCGGACCTAAGGGTTCTTTAGAAATAACTTCTGGCAGGACAATCCATTCTGCAGGATTGCTCAGCTTGATTCGCAGGGCGTACAACTGAGACTGGTCGGAGGCCAGTGTATCGCAACGTCCTGATTCCAGTGCCTTAGCCGATTCATCCGAGCGGTCAAAAGTGACAGGGGTATACTTCATATTGTTGGCTTTAAAGTAGTCAGCCACGTTCAGTTCGGTATCGGTTCCTGCCTGAATACACACCGTTGCGCCATCCAGTTCTTTGGCGCTCTTCAGGCCGGCTTTATTGTGGGTAAGAAAACCAATGCCATCGTAATAGGTTATGCCAGTGAAAGACATGCCCATACCTGCATCACGAGAGGAGGTCCATGTGGTATTACGCGAGAGCATGTCGACTTCGCCAGACTGTAACGCGGTAAAACGTTCCTTGGCGGTAAGTGGGGTATATTTTACTTTGGTATCATCGCCAAATACGGCGGAGGCAACGCCTCGGCATACGTCGACATCAATACCTGAAAATTTACCGCTCGCATCGGCGTAAGAGAAGCCAGGCAACCCGTCACTGATCCCGCATTGCACAAACCCTTTTTTCTTTACGGCATCAAGTGTTGCGCCGGCATGCGCCTGATTTTCAATCGCAAGGAGCACGCCGGCCGCAGCCAGGCTGGCTATTATCATCTTTTTCATAGAGCATCCTGTGTGGAGGAATTATTGTTATGAAAACGTTCTGAAAACGTCTTTTACCGGTCTGTGGCTTTGGCCATACTCTTTTAAGCAAAGGTAGTGCCAGGTTTTTGCGCACGATTATTCGACGCAATATGCAGAGTGTAGACAGGAAAAAATAAATGCAGCGCCCTGAAGTGGTGCAAAATTGAAACGTAAGCCACATTTCAGCGCAAAAATTTTAAAAACAGACAGGACGCGTGATAACGATTTCGGACGTTAATATTGATCGCGTGAGAATAATGAAAAGAAAACGCGGTGTAACGAAGAACAGGAAAAATGCTAATTTCAAATCGTGGATATGTGAGGGATATCTATAATAATTTTATTATTCAGTAAGAGCTATAAACCAACGTTTTGTCTTATATGTGAATTTTATTTTATTGCTAAAAGCGCGGTAACCACCGCGCTTTAAAACCTTTAAGAAGAGTTATTTGGTCAGGGCAACTATCCCAAGCGTCAATCCGGCAACGGCGGCTGCGCCACCAGCGATGGCACCGGCTGTTTCCCAGTTATCCTGCGTGGTGCCTTTCATACAGGTATTGGTATGAACCAGGCGTCCCTGATCGTCGTATACAGGTACGCAGGGAGAATCGTGTGCACAACCGGCAAGAAACGCGGTAAGCAATGCAACGGATATTAATCTTTTCATGATGTTACCTCAAAAATAAGCGTTTCGCTAATTGAGCAAAGACAAACGCTAAGCCATCTGCGAACTCGGTCATTATTTTACCACTTCTTAAAAAAAGACTGACAGGAGGAATAATCTCAATTCATGTGGATTGTAAAAATAATGGATAAAAAGAAAGGTTGCGGGTGGGTTTGAAGGAACGACTTAAATGAAATAAATGGCTATCTTATTAATAAACAAAGAGAGAGTGTACTGATGAAAAAGGCGTCCGTAGACGCCTTTATTTTACAAATTAATCAGTGTGCCGACTAAAACGCCGTCTGACGACAACAAAGAAGACGGGAACAAAGAAGATCGCCAACAATGTTGCGGTTAGCATTCCCCCCATTACACCTGTACCGACCGCATTCTGCGCACCGCTACCCGCACCGTGGCTGATAACCAGAGGCATAACCCCCAGAATGAAGGCCAGAGAGGTCATCAGGATAGGGCGAAGACGCATGCGGGATGCCTCCAACGTCGCTTCGATCAGTCCTTTGCCCTCTTTATCCATCAGGTCTTTGGCAAACTCGACGATCAAGATGGCGTTTTTAGCCGAGAGACCGATAGTGGTTAGCAACCCAACCTGGAAATACACGTCGTTATTCATCCCACGTAGCGATGCTGCTAACAGTGCGCCAACCACGCCAAGCGGTACAACCAGCATCACCGAGAACGGAATTGACCAACTCTCATACAAAGCGGCAAGGCAAAGGAAGACAACGATGAGCGAGATGGCATACAGCGCAGGCGCCTGGTTCCCCGAGAGCCGTTCCTGATAGGACATACCCGTCCAGTCATGGCCGATACCGTTAGGCAGTTTCTCAGCCAGACTTTCCATCAGCGCCATCGCTTCACCGGTGCTTCGGCCTGGGGCCGCTTCCCCTAACAGTTCCATTGAAGGCATGCCGTTGTAACGTTCCAGGCGTGGTGACCCGTAGATCCAATGTGCGGAACTGAACGTGGAGAACGGTACCATTTCGCCGTTGGCGCTACGAACATACAGATTATTGATGTCTTCCGGCAACATACGGAATTTGGCATCGGCCTGTACGTACACTTTTTTCACGCGGCCACGGTCTATGAAGTCATTGACGTAATAGCCACCCAGCGCAGCGGAGATGGTTTCATTAATATCGGACAGCGAGACGCCAAGGGCCTGGGCTTTTTCCTGATCAACATCCAGTTTGAACTGCGCGGTATCCTCGAGACCATTTGGACGCACGCGAACCAACAGGTCAGGATGTTTAGCAACCATGCCCAAAAGTTGGTTACGCGCTTGTGTTAACGCGGTATGTCCCAGCCCGCCCTGGTCAATCAGTTCGAAGTCGAAGCCGGTTGCGGTACCCAGTTCAACAATGGCTGGCATGTTGAAAGGGAACACTAAGCCATCACGAATCTGGCTAAACGCACGGGTTGCTCTGGCGATAATCGATTCAACGTTATTCTCGTCGCCATTGCGTTCTTCCCAGGGCTTGAGGCTGACAAACGCCATCCCTGAGTTTTGCCCCTGTCCGCTGAAGCTAAAGCCGTTAACCGTAAAGACGCTTTCGACGTTGGCTTTCTCGTTATTCAGGTAGTAGTGGGTAACCTGATCCAGCACTTTCTGGGTTCGCTCTTGCGTTGCGCCGGCCGGAAGCTGAATCATCGTCAGGAATACGCCCTGATCTTCTTCTGGCAAGAAGGAGGTTGGAAGGCGCATAAACAACACCGCCATCCCAATCACGATAACCAGGTAGACGACCAGGTAACGCCCGGTTTTACGCACAATACTGCTGACGCTATTGGTGTAATGATTGACGCTGTGATCGAATTTGGCATTAAACCAGCCAAAGAAACCGCTTTTATTCTCGTGATGTTCAGCTGATACCGGCTTCAACAGAGTTGCACAAAGCGCGGGAGTCAGGATCAGCGCTACCAGCACTGAAAGCGCCATGGCAGAAACGATGGTGATAGAGAACTGCCGATAGATAGCCCCGGTTGAGCCGCCAAAGAAGGCCATCGGGATAAATACCGCAGACAGCACCATGGCGATACCGACCAGCGCGCCCTGAATTTGTGACATGGATTTTTCTGTCGCCTCTTTGGGCGGCAGATTATCTTCCATCATCACACGTTCCACGTTTTCCACCACCACTATCGCATCATCAACCAATAGGCCGATGGCGAGTACCATGCCGAACATCGTCAGGGTGTTTATGGAGTAGCCAAACGCGGCAAGCACGGCAAATGTGCCCAACAATACAACAGGCACGGCAATGGTTGGAATGAGCGTAGCCCGGATGTTTTGCAGGAACAAATACATCACGAGGAATACCAGTATGATTGCTTCAAACAGCGTTTTCACGACCTCATGAATGGAGATAGTGACGAACGGCGTGGTGTCATACGGGTAGACCACCTTCATTCCCTGTGGGAAGAACGGTTGCAGCTCAACCAGCTTGGCTTTGATAGCGTTAGCGGTATCCAGCGCGTTTGCGCCGGTTGCCAGTTTAATCCCGAGACCGGAGGCTGGTTTACCGTTAATACGCGCGACCACGTTGTAGTTCTCACCACCCAACTCAATACGCGCGACATCCTTCAGGTGAACAACCGAACCATCGCTGTTGACGCGTAACGTGACCTTCCCGAATTCTTCAGGATCTTTCAGGCGTGTCTGCGCGATGATTGAGGCGTTAAGCTGCTGATTAGGCAACGCAGGCGTACCGCCCAACTGACCGGCGGCAATCTGATCGTTCTGCACCTGCAACTGATTGATCACATCAACCGGTGTGAGCTGGTACTTATTCAACAAGTTTGCATCCAGCCAGATGCGCATAGCGTACTGCGCACCAAACAGCTGCACGTCACCCACACCATTCAGACGGCTGATTGAGTCTTTAACGTTCGAGGCGACGTAGTCGGAAATGTCATCCTGCGTGGTTTGTGGGTTGTCAGAAACGAAACCCGCGACCATCAAAAAGCTGCTACTTGATTTCTCTACGCTGATCCCCTGCTGCTGAACTTCTTGCGGCAGTAAGGGGGTGGCGAGCTGCAGCTTGTTTTGCACCTGAACTTGCGCGATATCGGGGTCGGTACCGGACTGGAAGGTCAGCGTGATGGTCACACTCCCGGCAGAATCGCTGGTGGAGGACATATACATCAGGTTATCGATACCGTTCATATTCTGTTCGATAACCTGCGTGACGGTATCCTGCACCGTCTGCGCATCCGCACCTGGATAGGTGGCGGAAATCGATACGGCAGGGGGCGCGATGGTCGGGTACTGCGCCACGGGCAGTTGCATGATTGCCAGAGCGCCCGCCATCATCAGAATGATGGCCAGTACCCAAGCAAAGATAGGACGCCTGATAAAAAAGTTAGCCATATCCGGTTACCTTATTGGGCTTTCGTCGCAGGGGTTTCGGTATCGACGGTTGCTTTAACCTGAACGCCAGGGCGTGCTTTCTGTAAGCCGCTCACGATAACTTTGTCACCGGGTTGCAGACCTTCGCTGATGAGCCATTTGTCGCCAATGGCTTGAGCGGCGACAACTGTCCGCGCTTCAACCTGGCTCTTGTCGTTAACGACCATCACGGTGGCATCGCCGCGTGGCGTGCGCGTTACACCCTGCTGCGGAACAAGAATGGCATTCGGTTGGACGCCTTCATCAATGCGCGCGCGCACAAACATGCCTGGCAGCAGCGTGTGCTGTGGGTTAGGGAATACGGCTCTGAGAGTGATTGATCCGGTGCTTTCATCAACCGTCACATCAGAAAATTGCAATGAGCCTTTCAGCGGATATGCCTGACCATTTTCCATCACCAGTTCGACGGTACTGCTGGCGCTGTCTTTATGCAGACTACCTTGTTCAATAGACTGCTTGAGGCGCATAAAGTCGTTACTGGACTGCGTGACGTCGATATAGATAGGATCGAGCTGTTGCACGGTAGCAAGCTCAGTTGCCTGACCATTCGTGACCAATGCGCCTTCGGTGACGTTAGATTTACCGATACGTCCGCTAATGGGCGATGTCACTTTGGTGTAGGCCAGGTTGATACGTGCGCTTTCGACCGCCGCTTTTGCCGCGATTACGGAGGCATCAGCCTGGCGGGCATCAGCAATTGCCTGATCGTACTCTTGCTGGCTGATGTACTTAGTGCCAACCAGTGGCACATAACGTTTTACTGTTAAATGCGCGATAGCGGCCGCCGCTTCGCTTTTTGCCAGTTCGCCTTTGGCGCTGTCATAGTCAGCCTGGTAAGTCGCTGGATCGATCTGATAAAGCGATTGACCGGCTTCAACATCGCTCCCCTCGGTGAAATTCCGTTTAAGTACAATTCCGCTAACCTGAGGACGGACTTCTGCAATACGGAATGCTGTGGTGCGCCCGGGTAATTCGGTCGTCACGGCTAAAGGGGCCTTTTCGACGACATGGACAGTCACCTGCGGCTCTGCGGGATGTGCTTGTGTTTCTCCCTGATCGTTACAACCGGCGAGTAATGCAGCGGAGATGATGATGAATGAGGGCAGGAGTGAAAACCTGGCATTTTTCGTCATTTCTATTCCTTAAAAAACCGAACGCTCGTTATTAACCGGGTAACAGCGGGGGTGATAACGCGCACAAGAAAAATAATAGTTGGCTATCCTACAAATTATTAGCTTGCGATGTAAGCAATACTTATTTATGGGCGGGGGGGACGGCACATAAAAGCAAAAAAAGATTAATCAGCTACCGTTTCATTGTGATATTTATAGCAACACTATGATGCTGATAAATACATCTTGAAATGATCATCTGATTGGTGAATATATTGGTTTCTGTTATTTGTTTTATCTATTCGTGTGTAATGTCCGCAATTAAATACTTTTGCCCTCGTCTAAATAAACGCTAAGTGATACATTTGTTCCAGATAGAAAATATTAGATAAGAAAGTTAATCATTCTCTACTCCAATCCAGATAGTCGGAATCATGGCCAGAAAAACGAAAGCGGATGCCCTCAAAACGCGACAGCACCTGATGGAAACGGCGATTGTACAGTTTGCCGCACGTGGCGTAAGTAATACGACGCTAAACGACATAGCGGATGCCGCCAATGTGACGCGGGGTGCACTTTATTGGCATTTCGAAAATAAAACTCAATTGTTTAATGAGCTATGGTTACAACAACCTCCCTTACGCGATCTTATTCAGGACAAGCTTATTGGCCGTTGGGGGGATAACCCTTTACAGCGGTTGCGTGAAAAATTTGTGGTGGGATTACAATATATTGCGGAGAACCCTCGCCAGCAGGCATTAATGCAGATTTTATATCATAAATGCGAATTCCATAAAGATATGATATCAGAGCAGGCCATTCGCGATAAAATAGGTCTCAGCCACCAAAGCATTCGCGATTCTCTCCAACGGTGCGTAGATGAAAATTTGATTGCCACCAGTCTGGATTTAGACGTCATCATAATTATTTTGCACGGTAGTTTTAGCGGAATAATAAAAAACTGGCTAATGAATCCAGAGAGTTATGATCTTTATGGGCAAGCGCCAGCATTAGTTGATAATGTATTAAAAATGTTAAGCCCGGATGGCTGTGTAATGCAATTAATACAGAGTGAAAACCAGGTTGGGTAGTTTAGCCGCCAGGGCCTGACGGCTGTCGACGGTGCTAGTCGAGATCGGCGCAGTTGACCAGCTTTAGGGGATTCACTGAGTTCATATTCCGGCACTTGTCGTGCTCTGTCGTCATCAGTTCTATCCACTGGATGAGCAGCGCATCAAAAAGAAAAACGAAGACCGCAAAAACAACCAGCCACCAATACTTGCGAATCATTGCTTAATCCTGTGTATTCATGCCCAAGCGTGCAGGGAATATACACGAAATCAGTAAGCTGAAAAGCAGACTTACAATGCTTTTACTTTGCCGAAAGAGCGCCACTGTTTGCCGTTAATCGGCTCTTTTTGGACAGGTTTTTTGTCTTACGTTTTTTCACTTTTGCAAGTTCAGTCTCTGAAAAATGAGAACCGATACTCAGTCTTCTGAGCCCCATTTTTACGTATTCAGCATTGATTTCGATACCGACAAATTTGCGACCTAATTCCACAGCGGTGGCGCCGGTTGTAAAGCTGCCGGCAAACGGATCGAGCACTTTGTCATCCGGGTTGGAGGAAGCCAGAATGATCCGTTCCAGGAGGGCTTTGGGTTTTTGAGTGGGGTGATTTTCGTATTCATCCATCAGATAGCGAACGCGGGGAAAATCCCAGACATTGCCAGGTACTTTTTTCTGATTGTAAGGCTGGGGCGGATTCTTTCTGTAGTCTATTAACGCACGTTTAGCGCCCGTTTTGGCTTCAACCAGAATATCATCACGATTAAACGTGTACTTTTTCTGATCTTTTACCATCATCAGGATAGGTTCATACATCGAACCAAAGTAGTTTTTAGCCTGTACCCCTGAGCTATCATATGACCACACGATACGGCTTTTGATGGTAAAAAGCTGGCGACATTTGAGGTCGATGTACGGCATGTTCTCCGTACTGTTCATGATGTACATGCTACCGTGTGGTTTGAGAATACGATGGCACTCGTCGATACACTCAAACAGCCACGCCAGAAAGGTCTCTTCGTCCCAGGATTCCACCATCCCGTCAAAGTCTTTGCCGATGTTATAAGGTGGGTCGGCAAAAATGAGATCGATGCTTTCAGCGGGTAGCTTTTTTAGCTCGGTCAGCGCATCACCCAGGATTATCTTTTTAGATTCATCGCCAAAATAGACAGGTTCACATCTTGCGTTCATCGCCAAAGCCTCCCGTGTGACATTAATAAAAAAGGCGCTTCCCCATGCCGAGTAGCGCCTTTTAAAACAAACATTTAACTGATTAGTATCAGTTCATGCCGTATTTTTTCAGTTTTTTACGCAGCGTACCACGGTTGATGCCCATCATCAGGGCAGCACGGGTCTGGTTGCCGCGGGTGTATTGCATCACCATGTCCAACAGGGGCTGTTCTACTTCAGCCAGTACCAGCTCATAGAGATCATTAACGTCTTGACCGTTCAATTGAGCAAAATAGTTCTTCAGTGCCTGTTTAACCGAGTCACGCAGAGGCTTTTGAGTTACCTGGTCCTGAGAGTTAACGGTAGAAACGGTCAGTACGTCAGAATTTACGCGTTGTTCGAACATAGTTCTGTCAGCTCTTTATTTCTGTTTACGCAAAATTTTCGAAGTATGCCTCCAACGCCGCCAGCTGTTCGCTGGAATCTTCAATGGCGTTGAATGTGCGCCGAAACTGGTCATCCGGAGCGTGTTCCTGGAGATACCAGGATACGTGTTTACGCGCAATTCGGTACCCTTTTGCATGACCATAAAAGTCGTGCAGTTCCCGAACATGCGCACAAAGCAAGCGCTTCACCTCTGCCAGTGGCAGCGGGGGCAGCAGCTCCCCAGTGTCCAGATAATGCTGGATTTCCCGAAAGATCCAGGGTCTTCCCTGAGCTGCACGGCCTATCATCAGGGCATCCGCCCCCGTATAGTCGAGTACAGCTCTGGCTTTAAGCGGGTCAGTAATGTCGCCATTCGCGATAATCGGAATGGAAACTTTCTGCTTAACTGCCCGAATACTGTCGTACTCAGCATCTCCATTGAACAAACAGGCGCGGGTGCGTCCATGAATGGTCAGAGCCTGAATGCCACAGTCTTCAGCCAGTTGGGCAATCTCTACGCAGTTACGGTGTTCCGGAGCCCAGCCGGTGCGAATCTTGAGTGTGACAGGAACGTCCACTGCATTGACGACCTCGGTTAGTATTGATTTCACTAAATCCGGGTACTGCAAGAGGGCTGAACCTGCGAGCTTGCGATTCACTTTTTTAGCCGGACACCCCATATTGATATCAATAATCTGGGCGCCGCTTTCCACGTTAATACGTGCGGCATCGGCCATCTCAACAGGATCGCTACCGGCAATTTGCACCGTGCGAATTCCTGGCTCGTCAATGTGCACCATCCGTAAACGAGACTTGTCGCTTTCCCAAACCTGCGGGTTAGAAGACATCATCTCGGATACCGTCAATCCGGCTCCCATCTCATAGCACAGCGTCCTGAATGGTCTGTCAGTGATGCCAGCCATAGGTGCTGCGATCAGGCGATTTCTGAGCTGGTGTTGTCCGATACGCATGAGTTAAGAAATGACCATACTGTGACTGCAAGGCGGCGTATATTACGCATTTTTCGCACGAGATGAAAGGCCAAACTTTGACCAATCCACTGAGGTGGATCAATGAATTGCCGTAAATATGAACTCTTGAAAATATTTAATCATATAAATCATGGTTTTACAAAAATGTGTCGATTTTATATACGCATATAATTTTGCGTAACTTCTCATTTTTTCTTCAGTTACAGAAGGTACTGACAAGATATTCTGCTGAATTAATCAGCAAATTACCTCGCTATTGTGTGATCGTTACCTCATTTTAGTACAGGATCTCGGTGCCACCTGAATTGCTGTCCGTAATCGTGCGTTCATTCAGCGGCTGCGGTGGACGATTGTTCGCTGGCCCAACAATGTAGTGAAATTTATCCAACTGTTCGGCGGAAAGGGCCACAGGCTTTTTCAGGACAACCCAGGTGACGCCTTCAGTACAGGGAGGCGTTGTTATCGAGCCACTGTAGAGCCAGTAGGTCTTATTGTCGGGTAGAAGCTGGTTGATATCGACGGGCGAAAAAATGGGCATGCTGTTGCCCTCCATGGTGGGAAAGGACCCCCACAGGTTTTGAATCGCCTGGTTAGGCTCACCAATGTCAAACATGACCGCCACAATGGCGATATCACCATGTTGGTTTTTATGGGTCAACTGCAGCTCCAGTGGATAGATTTTACCGTTGAGGGTATGTTCGCCTGGAGCGTGAAAATCACAATGTTTTAAATAATAGAACTTTTCTTCAATTTCAATGAAATTAGGGGTGTAGGAGCTCATTGTTGCCTGCAGCGTATGGTTAATGCTGCGAAATCTTGTCGGGCCATCAATGTATTGTAAATTGAGCGCGGGCAGGCCGAGTTTGCTGGTTGTCGTGGTCTGGATATCAACGGGTGACTGGTTGATACCCGTCTGACACGTTGCATACTCTTTGCTTATTTTGCCCCACTGCGCAGGGCCGGTTCCTCCGGTATAGCCCCATGGCACGGCCAGCGTCTTCAGGGGCATTAAGCATGCTGCCAGTAAAATTGTTGTAAAACGATGGAAGTGCATACGTTTACTTAGCAAAAAATATAAAAATCAATTAGTTATTATATCGTTGGGTAAAGTATCAGTATGCTGGTCTGTTGTCTGAAAATGGCGTGGTCGGATAACCACGCCGGAAGGGATTATTTTTTCTGTCCGGTAATGCGACACCACTCTTCTTTCTCGATAACCGGATCGAGCGTAAAGAGATCGGCATAGGCTTCACAGACGCTTTCCGCCTGGCTGGCAAGAATACCAGAAAGCCCCAGCAAACCGCCCTCAACGGGCAGCACGCTGATTAAAGGTGCGAGTTCACGTAATGGGCCAGCAAGGATGTTGGCGACCACCACATCGGCTTTCATCGACTCTGGCTGGTCTTTAGGCAGATAAAGTTCCAGACGCTCAGAAACGCCATTACGTTGGGCGTTATCACGGCTGGCCTGAATCGCTTGCGGATCGATATCTATACCAATCGCTTTCGCTGCACCCAGCTTCAGTGCCGCAATGGCAAGGATGCCGGATCCGCAGCCAAAGTCGATAACCGTTTTACCGTTAAGATCGAGACCGTCCAGCCATTGCAGGCACAGAGAGGTGGTTGGGTGAGTACCGGTACCAAATGCCAGACCCGGGTCGAGCATCACGTTGACGGCGTTCTCATCCGGGACATCGCGCCAGCTCGGGCAAATCCACAGACGTTCGCCAAAGCGCATCGGGTGGAAGTTGTCCATCCATTCGCGTTCCCAGTCTTTGTCTTCAAGCTGTTCGATTTTATGCGCGAAGCCTGCACCCAGTAGTGGGTGCTGCTCCAGAATCGCAACGACTTCTTTCATGTCGGTTTCTGCATCGAACAAGCCGATAACGTCGGTATCGCCCCACAGGCGAGTCTCGCCCGGTAGAGGTTCAAATACCGGCGTATCATGCGTATCCTGGAAAGTAATGGAAACGGAGCCCGCTTCCATCAGTGCATCGCTCAACTCTTCAGCGTTTGCACCGGTCGTGTTCAGTTTCAGTTGAATCCATGGCATGGCAAAACTCTTTATTTATCAGTAGTCAATATGGCGACTTGCGGAACGGCGGAACCGAAACGGTTGCCGATCAGGAAAGCCAGCAAACTTATCAGTAACGAGGGCACAATCGGATGAAAGCCCAGGTACTGAATGTTAAAAGTAGCGAGTACGGCATAAAGTATGCCGCCGACAATCATTGCGCTCAGTGCGCCTGCCGCGTTTGCCCGCTCCCAGTAAAGGCCCAGCACCAGCGGCCATAGGAAGACGGCTTCCAACCCGCCAAACGCCAGCAGGTTAAGCCAGATAATCATCTCTGGCGGCTTCCAGGCGGCCAGCAGCAGTAACGCGCCCAGCAGCAGAGTGATCACTGCCGACATGCGTTTCAGCCGTGTTTCATTTTGCAGTTGTTCCGGGCGAAGGTTCAGATAGAGATCTTTAATGATCGTAGCGGAACTTTGCAGCAATTGGGCATTGATCGTCGACATGATCGCGGCCATGGGCGCGGCGAGGAAGATCCCGGCTGCTACCGGCGGCAAGACTTTTACCATTAGCGTGGGAATAACCAGATCCGGTACCGTCAGGTCAGGGATCACCGCCCGGCCCAACGCGCCGGCCAGATGCATACCAAACATCAGGACAGCCACCACGATGGTGCCAATGATAATTCCACGGTGTACCGCTTTGCTGTCCTTATAGGAGATGCAGCGCACCGCCGTATGCGGCAGGCCAATCACGCCAAAGCACACCAGTACCCAGAATGAAGTCATAAACGTGGGGGACAGAATGTCATCAGCGCCCTGCGGCGAGACCAGTTTAGGATCGATGGTTTGCAGAGTGACTACCGCATTGCTGAGACCACCAGCGGCATGGACGACACCGACCAGCAGTACGATAGTCCCAATCAGCATCACCATGCCCTGCATCGTGTCGTTCAACACGCTGGCGCGAAATCCGCCGAACGCCGTGTATAACGCGATACTGACGCCAAAAATCAGCAGGCCGGTTTCGTAAGGGATACCCGCTGCGGTTTCCAGCAAACGCGCGCCGCCAATAAACTGTACGGTCATTGCACCGACAAACGCGACCAGCAGGCTGAGGCTTGCCAGCCATACCAGCAGGCGGCTTTGGTAGCGGGCAAACAGCATATCGTTGAGGGTAACCGCATTATAACGGCGTGCCAGAATGGCGAATTTTTTGCCGAGAATACCCAACGACAGCCAGACGGCGGGCAGTTGGATCATCGCTAACAAAACCCATCCCAGCCCGTATTTATAAGCAGCACCAGGGCCGCCGATAAACGAACTGGCGCTAATGTAGGTTGCCGTTAGCGTCATGGCTAACACGACCCCGCCCATAGAGCGGCTGCCGAGGAAATATTCATTCAGGAAGGTGCCGGTCGACCTTTTGCGCATGGCGTAAACAGAGAGACCGAAAACCACCAGAAGATAGGCGACCAGCGGCAAAATAACTTCAAGCTGCATCATCATCCTCCAGTGGAATGTCGCGATAGATAAACTTCACCATCGCCCAGCACAGTACGATGAAAACCAATGGCGTCAGCAGACAGGCCATTTCGAACCAGTGCGGGAGGCCGGTAAAACCCAGAGAGGAGTCTGGTAAGTAAGCGGCCACTAACCATGCGGCAAGATATAAAAGGGTCAGCCACAGCGCCCAGCGCGCCTCTTTATGGGCCTGAACAAAACGAGCGTCCATTTTTTGTCCCTTGTGAATAAAGAAAGCGGGGATTGTACCTTATGGCACCTATGGGAGGGGAGAAAAACAAAAGGCCGGAATTTCCGGCCTTTTCGGTTAACGCTTGCTTACTTTTCCTGAAGTCCGAGTTTTTTCTCCAGGTAGTGGATATTGGTTCCACCATGCTGGAAGTGCTCGTCATTCATGATACGGATCTGCAGATCAACGTTGGTTTTGATGCCGTCGATGATCAGTTCCTGCAAGGCGTTTTTCATGCGGGCGATAGCGACGTCGCGGTTTTCGCCATAGCAAATCAGCTTACCGATCATTGAGTCATAGTACGGAGGTACTGTGTAACCTGCGTAAATATGAGACTCCCAGCGCACACCAAAGCCACCCGGCGCGTGGAAACGCGTGATTTTACCCGGGCTCGGCAGGAAGGTGTTCGGGTCTTCGGCGTTGATACGGCACTCTACCGCATGGCCTTTAACCACAACTTCGTCCTGCTTGATAGACAGCGGCTGACCCGCTGCGATGCGCAGTTGTTCTTTGATCAGGTCAACACCGGTGATCATTTCGGTTACCGGGTGTTCAACCTGAATACGGGTGTTCATTTCAATGAAGTAGAACTCACCGTTTTCGAACAGGAACTCGAAAGTACCCGCACCGCGATAGCCGATATCCACGCACGCTTTGGCGCAACGCTCGCCGATGTAGCGACGCAGTTCCGGAGTAATGCCCGGCGCTGGTGCTTCTTCGACAACTTTCTGGTGACGACGCTGCATGGAGCAGTCACGCTCTGCCAGATAAATCGCGTTACCCTGACCGTCTGCCAGCACCTGAATTTCGATGTGGCGTGGGTTTTCCAGGTATTTCTCCATGTAGACCATGTCGTTATTGAAAGCCGCTTTCGCTTCCGCTTTGGTCATGGAGATGGATTGCGCCAGTTCGGCATCGCTGCGCACGACGCGCATACCGCGACCGCCGCCGCCGCCGGAGGCTTTGATGATAACCGGATAACCGATGCGTTTAGCATGAGCGCGGTTAGCGTCCATGTCATCGCCCAACGGGCCGTCAGAGCCTGGGACAGTCGGTACGCCAGCTTTTTTCATCGCGGTAATCGCGGACACTTTGTCGCCCATCAGGCGGATGGTGTCGGCTTTCGGGCCGATGAAGATAAAGCCGGAACGTTCTACCTGCTCAGCAAAGTTGGCGTTCTCAGAGAGGAAGCCATAACCCGGGTGAATTGCCACCGCGCCGGTGATTTCAGCGGCGCTAATGATAGCCGGGATGTTCAGATAGCTTTTTACGGACGGAGCCGGGCCAATACAGACCGTCTCATCCGCCAGCAATACGTGTTTTAAATCGCGATCCGCGCTTGAATGCACTGCGACAGTCTTGATACCCAGTTCTTTACAGGCACGAAGAATACGCAAGGCAATCTCGCCGCGGTTAGCGATGACAATTTTATCCAACATGTTCGCCTCGTTATTCGATGACGACCAGCGGCTCGTCAAATTCTACCGGTTGACCGCTTTCTACCAGAATCGCTTTAACGACGCCGGATTTGTCGGCTTCGATCTGGTTCATCATTTTCATGGCTTCAACGATGCACAGGGTATCGCCCGCATTCACTTTCTGGCCGATTTCGATGAACGCTTTCGCATCCGGGCTCGGGGTGCGGTAGAACGTACCAACCATTGGGGAGCGTACGATGTGACCACTGATTTCCGCTGCTGCCGGAGCTTCCATACTTGGAGAGGCAGTTTGTGCGACAGCGTTAGACAGAGCTGGCTGCTGCATCACTGGTGCAGCATAAGCCTGTTGCATCATTGGAAAACTTGCAGCTGGCGCCGCACGGCTGATGCGTACAGACTCTTCGCCTTCAGAAATTTCCAGTTCGGAGATGCCTGATTCTTCAACCAGCTCGATCAGTTTTTTAATCTTACGAATATCCATGAGTGGGTTCCGTACTCTTTGTTTAGTGAGATTGTGACAGGCGTTTTACCGCCGTCTGTATAGCATTTTTATAACAGTGAGTGACAAGATGCCACGCATCTCAGGCGTTGCACTGGGTGCTGATGCCCTTACATGAGATTGCCAGACTTGTTAGTCATTGTGCGGCTATCTTCTGTTATTTTCGGGTAAAAGACAAAATATACCTTCAATATGCGATTGTCACCCTTTCCGCGCCGTAAAAACGCTACCGGGGATAGCAAAGGCGCACATTATAACTATTTCGTAGCAATTGGCAGCTAAATACTGGTCTTATCAGGGAAGATAATCAACCGTTAACATGTAAAGAAAATCGGATCGTCCGTGTTTTGCAACGTACTGCACATATCGTGAAACTACCGCCACCACTGGCGAAACTTCCTGTAGCGGCAGGCTAACAGCACCGCAGCAAGTGCGGCATAAATAATCGGTTGAGGGGAGATGATTTTAACCGACCACAGATAATGTATGGGTGCCAGGATCGCCACAAGATAGACGAAGTTGTGCAAAAATTGCCAATACTTACCCAGCTTTCGCTGTGCAGATTGCGTGGACGTTAAGGTGAGAGCAAATAATATGACCCAACAGACAATACCCAACATCAAATACGGTCGCGAAATGAATTCCCGCCCCAACAGCGCCAGATTATGAATACCCAGTTCCAGTAACGCGTAGCTGGTTAAATGCAGCGTCGCCCAGGCGAAACACCATAGCCCTAACAGGCGACGAGTGCGTATCAATAATGGCTGTTTAGCGTAGCGCGCGAGTGGAGAGACCAGCAAGGTCGCCAGTAAGAATTTCAGAGCTGTCCTACCGGTAAAGTGCTGGATATCTTTGACCGGATCGGCGCTCAAACCGCCATGATTTACCGCCCAAAAGAGCCAGATTAACGGCAAAAATCCGCCAAGATGCAGGCAAACTTTCAGCCCGGTAATGTGCTTTGCAGTCAGACGCACTTAAAAATTCTCCTGTAGATTAAGACCACGATACAGGGAAGCAACCTCTTCGGCATAACCGTTAAACAACAGCGTGGATTGACGCTGTACGTCCAGAATACCGCCAGCGCCAATAAAACGTTCGGTGGCCTGGGACCAGCGGGGGTGATCGACATGCGGATTCACGTTGGCATAAAACCCATATTCATTAGGCGCGGCCAGGTTCCAGGTTGTTGGGGGGCGTTCGCGCGTAAGTTTGATACTCACGATCGACTTTATGCCCTTAAATCCGTATTTCCACGGCACAATTAAGCGGATGGGGGCGCCATTTTGCGGCGGAAGGGCCTTACCATAAACCCCTACGGTAAGCAGGGTTAGTGGATGCATCGCTTCATCCAGGCGTAACCCTTCAACATAGGGATATTTCAGCCCGCCGCCAATAAAGCGATCTTTCTGACCAGGCATTTCATCCGGGGCGTAGCGCGTTTCGAAAGCGACATATTTTGCGTTGCTGGTGGGTTCAACCTGCGCCAGCAGTTTATGTAATGGAAAGCCAATCCACGGCACCACCATTGACCAGGCTTCCACACAGCGCATCCGATAAATCCGCTCTTCCAATGGGAAACGGGTGGTCAGCGCATCATGATCGAGAGTGAGGGGTTTTGCGACTTCGCCAGTGATTTTCAAGGTCCACGGATCGGTTTTCAGGCTGCCTGCGTTGGCCGCTGGATCCGCTTTGTCGAGACCAAATTCATAGAAGTTGTTGTAGCCAGAAACTTTATCTGCTGGCGTTAAAGGAAGCGAATTTTGCCAGGCGGTGGGCTTGCTGAAATTAAGCGGCTTACCCGCAGGCGCCGGAGGGCGGTCATTACCCTTAAACCAGCTCAGAAGGTCGGCCTGCGCAGCGTGAGGCAAAGACAACGCGGCAGCGCTGATCCCTAATGCTTTCAGTACCTGGCGGCGCTGCATAAAAAAAGCCGACTCGGCGGTGACGTCGGCTTCTGTAAATGGACGTAATTTCTTCATAACAGACTCCCGGCTTACGCGTCATGACAGACAAGGGATGCGTAGTTAATATGGCAGGGAGTCTCTATATATGCCGCGAAATTTTGTTAGTTAAGTGTAAATTTCTGCGCCGATGCCGGTTATTTCACCTTCACCAGGGTACGACCTTGCACCTGGTTATTGATGATGGCATCGGCGAACTTCGGCGCATCCGCTAGCGTAATCTCCGTGGCGGCCTGAGCATAGAACGATTCCGGCAGATCCTTAACCAAACGCGCCCAGGCTTCTGCGCGACGTGCCGGTGGGGTCATCACCGAGTCCACCCCTTGCAAACGTACATTACGCAGAATGAATGGCATGACGGTGGTCGGCAGCGCGAAGCCGCCCGCCAGGCCGCAGGCGGCCACGCAGCCACCGTAGTTCATCTGTGCCAGGACTTTCGCCAGCACTTTATCGCCAACGGTATCAATTGCACCGGCCCACAGTTGTTTTTCCAACGGGCGAGATTCAGCAAACTCATCGCGGCTGAGAATACGATTCGCGCCCAGGCTCTTCAGATAGTCGTGGGTGCTTTCGCGTCCTGATACTGCCACAACCTGATAGCCCAGCTTATGCAGTAATGCCACGGCAGTGCTGCCCACGCCGCCGCTGGCGCCGGTGACGACAATCTCACCGTGTTGCGGGCGAATACCTGCATCCTCAAGCGCCATGACGCACAGCATGGCGGTAAAACCGGCGGTGCCGATGACCATCGCTTTGCGCCCGTCCAGCCCTTGCGGCAGCGCTACCAGCCAGTCGCCTTTGACGCGCGCACGTTCAGCCAGCCCGCCCCAATGGTTTTCACCCACACCCCAGCCGGTCAGTAAGACTTCCTGACCCGCATGAAAACGGGGATCTTCGCTTGCACGCACCGTACCGGCGAAATCAATGCCAGGAATCATCGGAAAGTTGCGGATGATTTTACCCTTGCCAGTGATAGCCAGGGCGTCTTTATAGTTCAGGCTCGACCAGTGGACATCCACCGTTACATCGCCTTCCGGGAGCTGGTTTTCGTCGAGGGGTTGAACGGATGCGAGGGTTTTTCCGTCCTGCTGTTCTAAGATCAAAGCCTGCATAACCTGTCCTCAATTCGTATAGTGGATTGGAAAATTGTTAATGAAGACTATACTCGCTAATCAAAACATGATGCCGATTCTGCGCAATAAATTGCCAGATATACCTGATTTGGTAGTATGCCCCCACAGTTTGCATAAATTGGCGGATTTTGCGTTCAGTTTTGCATTTTCGAGTCGCTTTATCTCTTTCACACCTGTTTCATAACTGTCGGAGTTAACACAAGGATGCGATTAACGACGAAATTCTCAGCTTTTGTCACGCTGCTTACTGGGTTAACGATCTTTGTGACTCTGATTGGCTGCTCGCTGAGTTTCTACAACGCTATTCAATATAAGTTCACTACGCGAGTGCAGGCGGTGGCGACGGCGATTGATACACATCTTGTCTCCCACGATTTCGTTTCGCTGACGCCGCAAATCGATGAACTGATGGTTTCTGTTGATATCGTGCGTATCGAGTTGCTGCAAGGGGAGCATATAGTGTATGACCACTCCCGAACCAGCAGCTACCGCCCGGCAGGAACGAACAACCTCTACCGCGACATCACCGTACCGTTGGTCAAGCATCCGGGCATGTCAGTTCGCCTGGTTTATCAGGATCCGATGGGCAATTATTTCCATTCGCTACTGACTACCGCGCCGCTCACGCTGGCCATTGCGTTTATTATTCTGATGCTCTTTTTGTCGGTACGCTGGCTTCAGCGTCAGCTTTCAGGCCAGGAGTTACTGGAGATTCGTTCCACGCGTATTCTGAACGGTGAACGCGGGTCGAATGTACGAGGAACGGTCTATGAATGGCCAGCGCGCACCAGCAGTGCGCTCGATATGTTGCTGACTGAAATTCAAAATGCCCGCGAGCAACGCAGCCGACTGGACACCCTGATTCGTTCCTATGTTGCGCAGGATACAAAAACCGGGCTGAGTAACCGTCTGTTTTTTGATAACCAGTTGGCCACGCTGTTGGAAGATCAAGAAAAGGTGGGAGCGCATGGCGTCGTGATGATGGTGCGTCTGCCGGACTTTACTCTGCTGCGAGATAGCTGGGGAATCACCCTGGCGGAAGAACAAATTTCAACGCTCATCAATTTGTTGTCGACGTTTATGACGCGTTATCCGGGGGCATTGCTGGCGCGCTACCACCGTAGCGATTTTGCCATCCTGTTGCCACATCGCACGCTGAAAGAAGCCGAAAGCATCGCCGGGCAATTATTAAAAGCGGTCGATGCGCTTCCGACTAATAAAATGATCGATCGTGCCGATATGGTTCATATTGGTATTTGCGTTTGCCGCAGTGGTCAGTCGACGGAACAGGTGATGGATCATGCTGAGGCCGCCACCCGGAATTCGGTCCTGCAGGGTGGGAACAGCTGGTCGGTCTATGATGACTCCCTGCCGGAAAAAGGCCGGGGCAACGTGCGCTGGCGGACGCTGATTGAACAGATGCTCAGCCGGGGCGGGCCGAGAATATATCAAAAACCTGCGGTAACGCGTGAAGGACGGGTACACCACCGGGAACTGATGTGCCGTATTTTTGATGGCAGCGAAGAAGTTATTTCGGCGGAATATATGCCGATGGTGCTGCAATTTGGCCTGGCTGAAGAGTATGACCGTTTACAGTTAAGTCGTCTGATCCTGCTTTTGGGCTACTGGCCGCAGGAAAGCCTGGCGATGCAGATAACGGTTGAATCGCTAATTCGCCCACGTTTTCAGCGCTGGCTGCGTGATACGTTGATGCAGTGCGAAAAATCACTACGCAAACGCATAATTATTGAACTTGCTGAGGCAGATGTTTGTCAACATATCAGCCGATTACAGCCCGTCATCCGATTGATGGATGCGCTAGGGGTACGGATCGCCGTTACGCAGGCCGGTTTAACGCTGGTGAGCACCAGTTGGATTAAAGAGCTTAACGTTGAGTTATTGAAGCTGCATCCAAGCCTGGTGAGGAATATTGATAAGCGAACCGAAAACCAACTGTTGGTTCAAAGCCTGGCGGAGGCCTGTTCAGGCACGCCAACGCAGGTTTATGCCACGGGAGTTCGTTCGCGTAGCGAGTGGCATACGCTGACGGAACGCGGAGTTGCTGGTGGGCAAGGGGATTTTTTTGCCGCATCACAGCCACTTGACACTAACGTGAAAAAATATTCGCAAAGATATTCGGTTTAACCTGCCGTTTAATTCGTTTTCACGTAGAATAACGCGCGCTGTGCCTTCTGGGGGTGTGCTTGTCTGCTCGCCAGGTTGTAACAGCAAACATGCAGGTGAATGACCTTTGACAGGTTGCAAACAAAAGCGAGGAATGCTGCTGATTTTTTCAGCCCTGATGGACTCAGGCCGGTTTTGTAACAAAGGAAACGAACTGCACTAATTTTCACCGTAGCAGATGATTTTTGCGCCTTGTCGCTGCTGCGTGTGGTTGGTAAAGTAAGCGGATTTTGTTTTCCGCCCCAGCTTTCAGGATTATCCCTTAGTATGTTGAAAAAATTTCGTGGCATGTTTTCCAATGACCTGTCCATTGACCTGGGTACCGCGAATACCCTTATTTATGTAAAAGGACAAGGCATCGTATTGAATGAGCCTTCTGTTGTGGCCATTCGTCAGGATCGTGCCGGTTCGCCGAAAAGCGTGGCTGCAGTAGGTCATGATGCGAAGCAGATGCTGGGTCGTACGCCGGGCAATA
The DNA here is from genome assembly GCF_059615875.1 of Citrobacter sp. CRE-46. Classification (NCBI taxonomy): domain Bacteria; kingdom Pseudomonadati; phylum Pseudomonadota; class Gammaproteobacteria; order Enterobacterales; family Enterobacteriaceae; genus Citrobacter; species Citrobacter sp. CRE-46. The sequence continues at coordinate 499,795 of NZ_CM184341.1, forward strand.
TCGCTGCAATTCGCCCAATGAAAGACGGCGTTATCGCTGACTTCTTCGTGACTGAAAAAATGCTCCAGCACTTTATCAAACAAGTGCACAGCAATAGCTTCATGCGCCCAAGCCCGCGCGTACTGGTGTGTGTACCGGTTGGCGCAACCCAGGTTGAACGCCGTGCGATCCGTGAATCCGCTCAGGGCGCAGGCGCCCGTGAAGTCTTTCTGATCGAAGAGCCGATGGCGGCCGCGATTGGTGCGGGTCTGCCAGTTTCTGAAGCAACCGGCTCAATGGTTGTGGATATCGGTGGTGGTACCACTGAAGTTGCCGTTATCTCCCTGAACGGCGTGGTTTACTCTTCTTCCGTACGTATTGGTGGTGACCGCTTCGACGAAGCCATCATTAATTACGTTCGTCGTAACTATGGTTCTCTGATCGGTGAAGCCACCGCAGAACGTATTAAACACGAAATCGGTTCCGCTTATCCGGGCGATGAAGTCCGCGAGATCGAAGTACGCGGCCGTAACCTGGCAGAAGGTGTTCCACGCGGCTTTACCCTGAACTCCAACGAGATTCTGGAAGCGCTGCAGGAACCGCTGACCGGTATCGTGAGCGCGGTAATGGTTGCTCTGGAACAGTGTCCGCCAGAGCTGGCGTCAGACATCTCCGAGCGCGGTATGGTGCTGACCGGTGGCGGTGCGCTGCTGCGTAACCTTGATCGTCTGTTAATGGAAGAAACCGGTATTCCAGTTGTTGTTGCTGAAGATCCGCTGACCTGCGTGGCGCGCGGTGGCGGCAAAGCACTGGAAATGATCGATATGCACGGCGGCGACCTGTTCAGCGAAGAGTAATCGGACGCAGGTAGGGTGGCCCGCGGGTTGCCCTTCCGCTCTGATACGAGAATACGCATAGACTATGAAGCCAATTTTTAGCCGTGGCCCGTCGCTACAGATTCGCCTTATTCTGGCGGTGCTGGTGGCGCTCGGCGTTATTATTGCCGACAGCCGCCTGGGTACGTTTAGTCAAATCCGAACGTACATGGATACCGCCGTCAGTCCTTTCTACTTTATCTCTAATGGTCCTCGTGAATTACTCGACGGCGTGTCGCAAACGCTGGCTTCGCGTGACCAACTCGAACTTGAAAACCGGGCGCTGCGTCAGGAACTGCTGCTGAAAAATAGCGAGCTGCTGATGCTGGGGCAATATAAACAGGAGAACGCGCGTTTGCGCGAGCTGCTGGGATCCCCATTGCGTCAGGACGAACAAAAGATGGTGACGCAGGTCATCTCAACGGTTAATGACCCATACAGCGATCAGGTCGTGATCGACAAAGGGAGCGTTAACGGCGTCTACGAAGGTCAGCCAGTTATCAGCGACAAAGGTGTAGTGGGTCAGGTCGTTGCGGTAGCAAAACTGACCAGCCGCGTACTGCTGATTTGCGATGCGACGCATGCTCTGCCAATCCAGGTTCTGCGTAACGATATTCGCGTCATTGCTGCGGGCAACGGTTGTACGGACGATCTTCAGCTTGAACATCTGCCGGCGAACACCGACATTCGCGTTGGCGATGTACTGGTGACTTCAGGTTTGGGTGGACGCTTCCCGGAAGGTTATCCGGTTGCTGTTGTTTCTTCCGTTAAGCTGGACACTCAGCGTGCTTATACCGTCATTCAGGCTCGTCCGACCGCGGGTTTGCAGCGTTTGCGCTATCTGCTGCTGTTGTGGGGAGCCGATCGTAACGGCGCCAATCCGATGACGCCGGAAGAAGTACACCGTGTTGCCAATGAACGTTTGATGCAAATGATGCCGCAAGTTCTGCCTGCGCCAGATGCCATGGGGCCGCCTGCGCCAGTACCGGCACCTGCTACAGGCGTCACTACAGCGCCTACGGACACCACGTCGCCACAACCTGCTCCGCGTAAGCCGGGAGGACAGTAAGTGGCAAGCTATCGTAGCCAGGGGCGTTGGGTTATTTGGCTTTCGTTCCTTATTGCACTGTTGCTGCAAGTTATGCCCTGGCCGGATGACATTCTTGTTTTCCGGCCAAACTGGGTGCTGCTCATCTTGTTGTATTGGATTCTGGCGCTACCGCATCGCGTAAATGTGGGCACAGGGTTCGTGGTGGGTGCCATACTGGATCTCATTAGCGGTTCCACGCTTGGCGTGCGGGCCTTGTCGATGAGTATCATTGCCTATCTGGTCGCGCTGAAATTCCAGCTTTTCCGCAACCTCGCGCTCTGGCAACAGGCGCTGGTGGTCGTGTTGTTATCACTGGTCGTGGATATTATTGTTTTCTGGGCCGAGTTTTTAGTGATCAATGTCTCTTTCAGACCTGAAGTGTTCTGGAGTAGTGTAGTGAATGGTGTGCTCTGGCCATGGCTATTCTTACTGATGCGTAAAATCCGTCAGCAGTTTGCGGTGCAATAAAGGTTGATATGAATACTCTGTATCTTGCTTCAGGTTCTCCACGTCGTCAGGAACTGCTCGCTCAACTTGGTATCACGTTTGAACGGCTGGTTCCTGGGATTGAAGAACAGCGGCACCCGCAGGAAAGCGCGCAGCAGTACGTTTCTCGTCTGGCGCGCGAAAAAGCGCAGGCTGGCGTTGCGTTGGCGCAGCGCGATTTGCCGGTATTGGGTGCGGATACCATTGTTATTCTTAACGGTGAAGTGCTGGAAAAACCGCACGACGCCGCCCATGCCGCCGCAATGCTGCGTAAGCTGTCGGGCAACACGCATCAGGTCATGACCGCCGTGGCATTGGCCGATCGCCAGCACAGTCTGGACTGTCTGGTGGTGACGGAAGTGACATTCAGAGCACTCACCGATGAGGACATCGCGGGTTATGTTGCCAGCGGTGAACCAATGGATAAAGCAGGTGCATACGGTATTCAAGGGTTGGGTGGCTGTTTTGTCAGGAAGATAAATGGCAGCTATCACGCCGTAGTCGGCTTACCGCTGGTAGAAACGTATGAGTTGCTGACCAATTTTAACGCACTGCGTGAGCAAAGGGATAAACATGACGGCTGAATTGTTGGTAAACGTAACGCCATCGGAAACACGGGTGGCTTACATTGATGGCGGTATTCTGCAGGAAATTCATATTGAACGTGAGGCGCGACGTGGAATCGTAGGCAATATCTACAAAGGTCGTGTAAGTCGTGTACTTCCGGGTATGCAGGCGGCTTTTGTAGATATTGGACTGGATAAAGCCGCATTTCTTCACGCTTCAGACATCATGCCACACACCGAATGCGTGGCCGGTGAAGAACAAAAACAGTTCACCGTGCGCGACATTTCTGAACTGGTTCGCCAGGGCCAGGATTTGATGGTGCAGGTGGTAAAAGATCCGCTGGGTACTAAGGGCGCTCGCCTGACGACGGACATTACGCTGCCTTCCCGTTATCTTGTTTTTATGCCGGGCGCGTCGCACGTTGGCGTTTCCCAACGTATCGAAAGCGAAAGCGAACGCGAACGTCTGAAAAAAGTGGTAGCCGATTACTGTGATGAGCAGGGCGGATTTATTATTCGTACAGCGGCGGAAGGCGTATGCGAAGAGGATCTGGCCTCGGATGCTGCCTACCTGAAGCGCGTCTGGACGAAAGTCATGGAGCGCAAAAAACGTCCGCAAACGCGCTACCAGATGTATGGCGAACTTGCGCTGGCGCAGCGCGTTTTGCGTGATTTTGCCGATGCCCAGCTTGATCGGATCCGCGTCGACTCTCGCCTGACCTATGAGGCGTTGCTGGAATTTACGGCGGAGTACATTCCCGAGATGACCAGCAAGCTGGAGCATTACAGCGGACGTCAGCCTATTTTCGATCTCTTTGACGTTGAGAATGAAATCCAGCGCGCGCTGGAACGCAAGGTTGAGCTGAAATCCGGCGGCTATTTGATCATCGATCAAACCGAAGCGATGACCACCGTGGATATCAATACCGGCGCGTTTGTTGGACATCGTAATCTCGACGACACTATTTTTAATACTAATATTGAAGCAACGCAGGCCATTGCGCGTCAACTGCGTCTGCGTAACCTGGGCGGCATTATCATTATCGATTTTATCGACATGAATAATGAAGATCATCGGCGCCGGGTGTTGCACTCTCTGGAGCAGGCTCTGAGCAAGGACCGCGTAAAAACCAGCATTAACGGTTTTTCACAGCTGGGCCTGGTGGAGATGACGCGTAAGCGCACGCGTGAAAGCGTGGAGCATGTGCTGTGCAATGAGTGCCCTACCTGTCATGGACGCGGTACCGTGAAAACGGTGGAAACCGTATGCTATGAAATCATGCGCGAAATTGTCCGCGTACACCATGCATACGACTCCGATCGCTTCCTGGTTTATGCATCTCCGGCAGTGGCAGAAACCCTGAAAGGCGAAGAGTCGCATGCGCTGGCGGAAGTCGAAATCTTTGTGGGTAAACAGGTCAAAGTCCAGGTTGAACCGCTCTATAACCAGGAGCAGTTCGACGTCGTAATGATGTAATTGAGTAGTAGCACCAGCGCATGTAGGCCGGATAAGGCGCAAGCGCCGCCATCCGGCAATATACACTCAAGGGGTGTGAGTCACATTTTTTTGCAGACAAGGAGAGGCGCGTGAGGCGATTGCCGGGGATATTACTGCTCACTGGAGCCGCATTCGTTGTCATTGCAGCGCTGATGGTCAGTGGACTGCGCCTTGCGCTACCTCATCTTGATAGCTGGCGTCCGGCCATTCTCGGTAAGATTGAATCCGCGACTGGCCTGCCCGTTACCGCCAGCCAGCTCTCCGCCAACTGGCAAAATTTCGGCCCTACGCTTGAAGCGCGTGATATCCACGCGCAGCTCAAAGACGGCGGTGAGTTTTCGGTAAAACGCGTCACGTTAGCGCTGGATGTCTGGCAAAGTTTACTGCACATGCGCTGGCAGTTTCGCGATCTCACCTTCTGGCAATTGCAGTTGCGCACCAATACCCCTATCCAGAGTAGTGAAAGCGGTGATGGAATTGAAGCGGGTCACCTCAGCGATCTCTTCCTGCGTCAGTTCGATCATTTCGATCTCCGCGACAGTCAAATCAGCTTTTTAACCCTCTCAGGTCAGCGCGCTGAACTGGCGATCCCACAGCTTACCTGGCTGAACGGTAAAAACCGGCATCGCGCTGAGGGGCAGGTCAGTCTCTCCAGTCTGACCGGTCAACATGGCGTTATGCAGGTGCGCATGGATCTGCGCGACGACAATGGGCTGTTGAATAATGGTCGGGTCTGGCTGCAGGCAGACGACATTGACGTCAAACCGTGGCTGGGCAAATGGATGCAGGATAATGTCGCGTTGCAAACCGCGCGTTTTAGCCTGGAAGCATGGATGACGATCAATAAAGGCGTCGTTTCCGGAGGCGATGTCTGGCTGAAGAAAGGCGGCGCCAGCTGGCTGGGTGACAACCGCACGCATACGCTCTCCGTGGATAACCTGACGGCGCACATTAGCCGCGAACAGCCGGGCTGGCAATTCTCTATTCCCGATACCCGTATCACCATGGATGATAAACCCTGGCCAAGCGGGGCGTTAACGCTGGCCTGGATCCCTGAGCAGGAAGTCGGTGGTGAGAATAACAAGCGCAGTGACGAGCTACGCATTCGCGCCAGCAATCTGGAGCTGGCCGGATTAGAAGGGCTGCGCCCGATGGCGGCTAAGTTATCGCCAGCGCTGGGGGATATTTGGCGCGCCACGCAGCCAAGCGGCAAAATTGATGTGCTGGCGCTGGATATCCCATTACAGGCAACAGAAAAGACCCGTTTCCAGTCTTCGTGGACCAATCTGGCCTGGAAACAGTGGAAGTTGTTACCGGGGGCGGAGCATTTCTCCGGTACGCTTTCGGGCAGCGTGGAAAATGGTGCGCTTACCGCCTCCATCAAGCAAGCCCGCATGCCGTATGAGAGCGTCTTCCGCGCACCATTGGAAATAGAAAACGGCGTGGCGACGCTAAGCTGGCTGAAGAATGATAAAGGTTTTCAGTTAGATGGGCGCAATATTGATGTCAAAGCGAAAGCGGTACATGCGCGCGGTGGTTTTCGCTATCTGCAACCGACCGGTGACGAGCCATGGTTAGGCATTCTGGCGGGGATCAGTACTGATGACGGCTCTCAGGCCTGGCGCTACTTCCCGGAAAATCTGATGGGCAAAGAGCTGGTTGACTACCTCAGCGGCGCGATTCAGGGCGGCGAAGCGGATAATGCCACGTTGGTGTATGGCGGTAACCCGCATTTGTTCCCATATCTGCATAATGAAGGGCAGTTTCAGGTCCTGGTGCCGTTACGCAATGCTAAATTCGCCTTTCAGCCCGACTGGCCTGCGTTGACTGACCTCAATATTGAACTGAACTTCATTAACGACGGTCTGTGGATGAAAACGGATGGCGTTAATTTAGGCGGCGTAAAAGCCAGCAATCTGACGGCCAATATTCCCGACTATGCAAAAGAAAAGCTGCTGATTGATGCCGACATCAACGGGCCGGGCAAAGCGGTTGGACCTTATTTTGATGATACGCCGCTAAAAGATTCTCTTGGCGCCACGCTTGAGCAGTTGCAGATTGATGGCGATGTGAATGCTCGCTTACATCTCGATATCCCGTTGGATGGCTCGCTGGTTACGGCCAAAGGTGATGTCAATCTGCGTAATAACAGTCTGTTTATTAAACCGCTCGACAGCACGTTGAAGAATTTGACCGGTAAATTCAGCTTTGTGAACGGCGATCTGCAGAGCGAGCCGATGACGGCAAACTGGTTTAATCAGCCGCTGAACGTCGATTTTTCCACTACCGAAGGGGCCAAAGCCTATCAGGTGGCGGTGAATCTGCAAGGCGACTGGCAGCCAAACCGTATGGGGATTTTGCCGACGCAGGTGAACGATGCGTTAAGCGGCAGTATGGCGTGGAATGGCAAGGTGGATATCAATCTTCCGTATCATGCCGGGGCGACCTACGACATTGCGTTAAAGAGTGACCTGAAGAATGTAAGTAGTCACTTACCTGCTCCACTGAATAAGGCGGCCGGTGAGGCGCTGCCGGTAAACGTGAAGGCCAACGGCAATCTGCGCAGCTTTGATCTCACCGGCAACGCAGGGAGCAAGAATCACTTCAACAGCCACTGGCTGCTGAATCAGAAGCTGACCCTTGACCGCGCTATCTGGACGTCGGAAAGCCGCACCGTGCCCGCGTTACCCGATCAGCAAGGCATTGAGCTCAATCTTCCCCCTATGGACGGCGCGCAATGGCTGGCATTGTTCCAGAAAGGCGCTGCGGATAACGTTGGCTCGAACGCCAACTTCCCGCAACGCATCACGGTACGTACGCCATCGTTATCCCTGGGGGGGCAGCAGTGGAACAATTTAAGTATTGTGTCTGAGCCTTCGGGCAATGGTTCCAGCGTGCAGGCGCAGGGGCGTGAGATCAACGCCACGCTGGCTATGCGCAATAACGCCCCGTGGCTGGCGAACATTAAATACCTCTATTACAACCCGAGCGCCGCAAAGCCTTCTCCCGGCACAGCGCCAGCGTCGCCTTTCTCTACCATCAATAACGTCAGCTTCCGTGGCTGGCCGGATGTTCAACTCCGCTGTGCAGAGTGTTGGCTGTGGGGACAGAAATATGGACGTATTGATGCCGATGTGGCGATCAAAGGCGATACGCTCTCGTTGAGCAACGGTCTGTTGGATACCGGCTTTGCCAGACTGACTGCCGATGGTGAATGGGTGAATGTGCCGGGTAAAGAGCGTACGTCACTGAAGGGAAAACTGAACGGCAAAAAAATTGACTCTGCCGCCGGTTTCTTTGGCGTATCGACGCCGATTCGTAACTCTTCGTTCAATGTGGAGTACGACCTGCACTGGCGTAATCCACCGTGGGATCCGGATGAAGCGTCGCTGAATGGGATTTTGCGCACCCGCTTGGGCAAAGGTGAGCTTACCGAACTTAGTACCGGACATGCGGGGCAACTGTTACGCCTGTTAAGCTTTGACGCGTTGCTACGTAAACTGCGCTTTGATTTTAGCGATACCTTCAGTGAAGGCTTCTATTTCGACTCCATTCGCAGCACGGCGTGGATTAAGGATGGTGTGATGCATACCGACGACACGCTGGTGGACGGTCTGGAAGCTGACATCGCGATGAAAGGCTCGGTGAATCTGGTACGCCGCGAACTGGATATGGAAGCGGTTGTCGCGCCTGAAATTTCTGCCACCGTTGGGGTTGCCGCCGCGTTCGCCGTCAACCCGATTGTCGGCGCGGCGGTGTTTGCCGCCAGTAAGGTTCTGGGGCCGCTGTGGAGTAAAGTTTCGATTCTGCGTTACCGTATCACCGGTCCGGTTGATAAGCCGCAGATTAACGAAGTTCTGCGTCAGCCGCGCAAAGAAAGCCAGCAATGATTTGACGGGGGCAAGTAATTGCCCCAATCTCAGTACATAGTATTGCCGGATGGAGCAGCGCTTATCCGGCCTACAGTAGCCTAACAACGTAGGCCGGATAAGGCGTTTTTGCCGCCATCCGGCAGAATTAAATGAGTAACAAAACGATGAGTCTGAACCTGGTAAGTGAACAATTGCTAGCGGCGAATGGCCTGAAACATCAGGATCTGTTTGCCATCCTGGGCCAACTGGCCGAACGCCGTCTCGATTACGGCGATCTCTATTTTCAGTCGAGCTATCACGAATCCTGGGTTTTAGAAGATCGCATCATTAAAGATGGTTCTTACAATATCGATCAGGGTGTTGGCGTACGCGCCATCAGCGGCGAAAAAACGGGGTTTGCCTATGCAGACCAGATTAGCCTGCTGGCGCTGGAGCAAAGTGCGCATGCTGCCCGGACTATTGTGCGCGACAGTGGTGACGGCAAAGTAAAAACGCTGGGTGCGGTAGAGCATCAGGCGCTTTACACTTCGGTCGATCCGTTACAAAGCATGAGCCGCGAAGAGAAACTGGATATTCTGCGTCGCGTTGACCGCGTTGCGCGTGCTGCTGACAAGCGCGTTCAGGAAGTGACCGCCAGCCTGACCGGTGTTTATGAGCTGATTCTGGTGGCGGCGACCGACGGTACGCTGGCCGCGGATGTCCGTCCACTGGTACGTTTGTCCGTCAGCGTACAGGTCGAAGAAGACGGTAAACGTGAGCGCGGCGCGAGCGGTGGCGGCGGTCGCTTTGGTTATGACTATTTCCTTGGCGATCTTGATGGTGACGTGCGTGCCGACGCGTGGGCGAAAGAGGCTGTGCGCATGGCGCTGGTCAATCTGTCCGCAGTAGCCGCGCCGGCAGGTACGTTACCGGTGGTACTCGGCGCTGGCTGGCCTGGCGTTCTGCTGCACGAAGCGGTCGGCCATGGTCTGGAAGGCGACTTTAACCGCCGTGGCACCTCGGTATTTAGCGGTCATATGGGTGAACTGGTCGCGTCAGAACTGTGTACCGTAGTGGATGATGGCACAATGGCGGACCGTCGTGGATCCGTGGCTATTGATGACGAAGGTACACCGGGCCAGTACAACGTGCTGATCGAAAACGGTATTCTGAAAGGCTACATGCAGGACAAACTGAATGCGCGCCTGATGGGTGTGGCGCCAACGGGTAACGGACGCCGTGAATCTTACGCGCACCTGCCGATGCCGCGGATGACCAACACCTATATGCTGCCGGGCAAATCCACGCCGCAGGAAATCATTGAATCCGTCGAATACGGCATTTATGCGCCGAACTTCGGCGGTGGTCAGGTGGATATCACCTCCGGGAAATTTGTGTTCTCAACGTCCGAAGCGTATCTGATTGAAAACGGTAAAGTGACCAAACCCGTGAAAGGCGCGACGCTGATTGGCTCCGGTATCGAAGCGATGCAGCAAATTTCGATGGTGGGTAACGATCTGAAACTGGATAACGGCGTAGGCGTTTGCGGTAAAGAAGGGCAAAGCCTGCCGGTGGGCGTGGGCCAGCCGACGCTGAAGGTCGATAATTTGACGGTCGGCGGCACCGCATAGCATCATGATCCTGGCCCGATAAGCGTCAGTGCCATCGGGCATCTTGCCGGATGCGGCGTTAACGCCTTATCCGGCCTGGACTCTTTATTTCTCTTTCCCTCGACCATACATTCCCTGAAACAGCTGCGCCACATCGACAAAATAATCCGTCAGATAGTTAATCACTACCTGAACCTTAAGCGGCAGTTTGTCTTTTTCGGTGTACAGCGCATAGACCGGACGTGGATCCGACTGGTAGCGGGGAAGCAGGATCTCCACCTCGCCGCGATTGATCTCATTGATCACCCACATCAAGGGTACATAGGCAATACCCGCGCCTGCGGCCAGCCAGCGCACCAGCGTCATCGGATCGTTAGTGACGAAACGCCCCTCTGGAATCAGGCGGGTAGAGATCCCCTCCGGGGCGATAAGCTCGAATTCGTTATCCGGGCGCACGCTATATTCCAGCCATGAGTGATTGCTGAGATCGGCAGGTTTTTCCGGAACGCCAAACTGGGCGAGATAACTTTTAGCGGCGCAGACCACCATCGGCATGGCTCCCAGACGACGTGAAAACAGGCTGGAGTCTTGTAACGCGCCGACGCGGATGACCACGTCCAGGCCATCAGCAATTAAATCCGGTGCCGGGATGCCGGTGACCAGATTTACCGTCAGGCCGGGGTACTCTTTCAGCATTTTCGCCGTCAGCCCGGCGAGGACATTTTGTGCCATGGTTGAAGAACAGCCAATACGCAATGTGCCGATAGGAGTGTTATTAAAGGCATACAGCTGCTCATGCACATCCTGCGCTTCGTGCAGCATTCGACGGCAGCCCTGATAATAAATTTTACCGGCTTCGGTTAGCCCAATGCTGCGCGTACTGCGGTTTAGCAGCTTGACCTGTAGTTCATCTTCCAGTTTAGAGACCGTCTGGCTTATCGATGAAACGCTCATTTGCAGCTGTCTTGCGGCGGCGGTGAAGGAGCCCAGTTCGACAACTTTGGCGAACACCGACATACGTTTTAATCGTTCCATTATTCACTCTGGCTTAAAAGTGATTTAGATCACATAATATAGATAACAGCATAACAGTTACGTTAATATATTATTATTCAAATAACGGCTATGTCGCTCTCGCCTGGCTCATCCTTGCCCTTCTCTGCGGTGACATACGCTAGAAAATCTATCACCTGCACTCTCTTAAGCTACCAAGGTCAACATGAGTCTGTTTCCCGTTATCGTGGTGTTTGGTCTGTCCTTCCCACCGATTTTTTTCGAATTGCTTTTGTCACTGGCGATTTTCTGGCTGGTGCGCCGGGTGCTGGTTCCAACTGGCATCTATGATTTTGTCTGGCATCCGGCTCTGTTTAACACCGCGCTGTATTGCTGCCTGTTCTATTTAATAACGCGCCTGTTCGTTTGAGGTTGAAGTGAAAACACTAACAAAAAAACTCTCCCGTACGGCCATGACTCTCGTACTGGTCATTCTGGCCTTCATTGCTATTTTTCGCGCATGGGTGTTCTACACCGAGTCGCCGTGGACGCGTGATGCGCGTTTCAGCGCTGATGTCGTCGCCATTGCGCCGGACGTTGCGGGTCTTATTTCCAACGTTAACGTCCATGATAACCAACTGGTGAAAAAGGATCAGGTGCTGTTTACCATCGACCAACCGCGCTATAAAAAAGCCCTCGAACAGGCTGAAGCCGACGTCTCTTATTACCAGGTTCTGGCGCAGGAAAAACGTCAGGAAGCCGGTCGTCGTAACCGTCTGGGCGTACAGGCCATGTCTCGTGAAGAGATTGATCAGTCTAACAACGTACTGCAAACCGTATTACACCAGTTGGCGAAGGCGCAAGCGACCCGCGATTTGGCAAAATTGGATCTTGAACGTACCGTTATTCGTGCGCCAGCGGATGGTTGGGTGACTAACCTGAATGTTTACAGCGGCGAATTTATTACCCGTGGCTCCACGGCGGTAGCGCTGGTAAAACAGCACTCGTTCTATGTCCTGGCGTATATGGAAGAAACCAAGCTGGAAGGCGTACGCCCTGGATATCGCGCTGAAATTACCCCGCTTGGTAGCAATAATGTGTTGAAGGGTACCGTTGATAGCGTGGCGGCTGGCGTAACGAATGCCAGCAGCACGCGAGACGCAAAAGGTATGGCGACCATTGATTCCAATCTTGAATGGGTCCGTCTGGCACAGCGTGTACCGGTGCGCATTCGTCTTGATGAGCAGCAGGGAACCCTGTGGCCAGCCGGGACGACGGCTACCGTTGTTATCACCGGTAAGCAGGATCGCGATGCCAGTCAGGAATCCTTCTTCCGTAAAATGGCGCACCGCCTGCGCGAGTTCGGTTAATTGCGATGGGTATTTTTTCCATTGCTAACCAGCATATCCGCTTCGCGGTAAAACTGGCGTGCGCAATTGTTCTGGCGCTGTTCGTTGGTTTTCACTTTCAGCTTGAGACTCCGCGTTGGGCGGTGTTGACCGCGGCAATTGTGGCAGCAGGCCCGGCTTTTGCCGCCGGTGGGGAACCCTATTCAGGCGCCATCCGCTACCGCGGGATGCTGCGTATCGTCGGCACATTTATTGGCTGTATTGCCGCCCTGATCATTATTATCAGCATGATCCGCGCTCCGTTGTTGATGATCCTGGTGTGTTGTATCTGGGCCGGTTTTTGTACCTGGATCTCGTCGCTGGTGAAGATCGAGAATTCCTATGCCTGGGGACTTTCGGGTTATACGGCGCTGATCATCGTCATTACTATCCAGGCTGAACCGTTGTTGACGCCGCAATTTGCACTTGAGCGTTGCAGCGAGATTGTGATGGGGATTGTCTGCGCTATTGTTGCCGATCTGCTCTTTTCGCCCCGCTCGGTGAAACAGGAAATTGATGTCGAACTGGACAGCCTGCTGGTGGCGCAGTATCAGCTTATGCAGTTGTGTATAAAGCATGGCGACAGCGAAGAAGTGGACAAAGCCTGGGGCGATTTAGTCCGCCGAACGGCGGCGCTGGAGGGCATGCGCAGCAACCTCAATATGGAGTCTTCACGTTGGGTGCGTGCTAATCGCAGACTCAAAGCATTGAACACGCTGTCGCTCACGCTCATTACTCAGTCCTGTGAAACTTACCTTATTCAAAATACCCGCCCGGAACTTATCACCGACACCTTCCGCGAGTTGTTCGATACGCCGGTTGAAACGGTGCAGGATGTCCATAAACAGTTGAAGCGGATGCGTCGGGTTATTGTCTGGACTGGCGAACGTGAAACACCGGTAACGATTTATAGCTGGGCAGGTGCGGCGACGCGCTACTTGCTACTGAAACGCGGTGTGGTGAGTAATACAAAAATTAGCGCGACGGAAGAAGAGATCCTGCAAGGCGAGCCGGTAGTGAAAGTGGAGTCCGCCGAGCGTCACCATGCGATGGTCAACTTCTGGCGTACCACGCTCTCCTGTGTGCTGGGCACCTTATTCTGGCTGTGGACTGGCTGGACATCCGGCAGCGGCGCGATGGTGATGATTGCGGTTGTCACCTCGCTGGCAATGCGCCTGCCTAACCCTCGGATGGTGGCGATAGATTTTATCTACGGTACGTTGGCGGCATTACCACTCGGGGCGCTCTATTTTCTGGTGATTATCCCCAATACGCAGCAAAGTATGCTGTTGTTGTGTCTGAGCCTGGCCGTGCTGGGATTCTTTCTGGGAATCGAGGTGCAGAAACGACGGCTGGGATCGATGGGCGCGCTGGCCAGCACCATTAATATCATCGTGCTGGATAACCCGATGACTTTCCACTTTAGCCAGTTTCTTGACAGTGCGCTGGGGCAGATTGTTGGTTGTGTGCTGGCATTTATCGTCATTCTGCTGGTGCGCGATAACTCGCGGGACAGAACTGGTCGCGTGTTACTCAACCAGTTTGTCTCCGCGGCGGTTTCTGCAATGACTACCAACGTGGTTCGTCGTAAAGAAAACCACCTTCCGGCGCTTTATCAGCAGTTGTTTTTACTGATGAACAAATTCCCCGGCGACCTGGCGAAGTTTCGCCTGGCGCTGACGATGATTATCGCGCATCAGCGTCTGCGTGATGCGCCGGTACCGGTAAATGAGGATTTATCTGCCTTCCATCGCCAGTTGCGTCGCACCGCCGATCATGTGATTTCAGCAGGAAATGACGATAAACGCCGCCGCTACTTTAGCCAGTTGCTGGAAGAGCTTGAGATCTATCAGGAGAAGTTAATCATCTGGCAAGCCCCTCCACAGGTGACCGAGCCGGTAAAACGACTCAGTGGGATGCTACACAAATACCAGCACGCGCTGACCAGCAATTAAGCACAAAAAACCGATGCCAGAAGCGTCGGTTTTTTTATGGCTATACTTACCTGAAATGCGGGAGGCCCTGCATATTGGCGGTCCGTAGAGTGACTGGCGTCGGGATGGTGGCTATAGATGAACATCTATACGTTTGATTTTGACGAGATAGAAGACCAGGGTGATTTCTACCGCGAGTTCACGCGCGCATTTGGTCTGACCCGGGAAAAAGTGGTCGATTTAGATTCTCTGTGGGAGGTCGTTACCGGAGATGTCTTGCCGCTGCCGGTGGAGATTGAATTTGTCCATTTGCCGGACAAACTACGCAGGCGATATGGCGCATTAATCTTACTGTTCGATGAAGCGGAAGAAGAGCTGGAAGGGCAGTTGCGTTTTAATGTTCGTCACTCAATGTAAGGTACAAAAAAGCCCCCGGCAGGCGGGGGCAAGTCGTCGGTTTAGACGACGAGGGTTTATTTGTACAGTTCTGCAGTCGCGTGCCAGTGAGCACCTTCACGGAGTTCGGTGACGCGATAGCTGCTGGCACCCGCTTTTTCAGCTTTAGCGGCGATAGCCTGACGCATATCCATTGGTGAACTACCGATCTGAGATACAGAGATGCTACCCATGGATTGCAGGTTCTGTGCTTTTTGTGAGTTCACCTGAGTAACCGCGGCGCTTGCACCGAAAGAGAGAACAGAAAGAAGACTTAAAGTTGCAACAGTAGTTTTGATTTTCATGATATTTACCTCGTCGAATTCTTTTATTGTGGGTCTTGTTTCGTGACCCTCATCACAAAATCAAGTATACACTAATAACGCGATAAATTAATACCACGCTAATTGTTTCTATGGTTATTAGGTTTTAAGGAGATTATTTTTTATAACTTAAAGGAATTAAAACTGACGTTTTTAACATTCACATAGAATTAAATTAAGTAAAATCAATGAGATACTGTATTTTGCAAAATGTGCGTTTTTCAGCCTTCATATTCACTATGTGAACGAATTTTAGCGGTTAAACGCACCATTTGTTAAATGAATGGCAGTGGAAAATAGAACCAAGAGGGGGAAGCAGAGGTTTTTCCCCGCCGGGAGTCGACGGGGAAGGAGGTATTACAGTTCTTGTTCGAACAGCTCCAGAATGGCTTCGTACAGATCTTTTACCGTAAAACCCTTAGCTGGCGTGGTGAAGATGGTATCGTCACCGGCAATCGTTCCCAAAATACCTTCCGCTTTACCCAACGAATCCAACAGACGGGCAATCAACTGAGCGGCGCCGGGGCTGGTGTGAATAACCACGACCGCATCGTTGTAGTCGATATCCAGTACCAAATTTTTCAGCGGGCTGGAGGTTGTCGGCACCCCCAACTCAGCCGGCAGGCAGTACACCATTTCCATTTTCGCATTGCGTGTACGCACGGCGCCAAACTTGGTCAGCATGCGTGAAACCTTGGACTGATTGATATTATCAAAGCCCTGATCCTGCAAGGCGAGGACGATTTCGCCCTGAGAGCTGAACTTTTCTTCTTTAAGTAGCGCTTTAAACGCCTTCACTAATTCTTCTTGTTTTGCCGAGCTTCGCATAAGTCACCCGTAATATGGCGGTAGAATCAACATTATTGTGCATACAGATGAATTTTTATGCAAACGGTCTGCCCTGGTAAAGGCTGAAATAATGTTATGAAAGAGCGGAATTTTATCAAATTTCGTTATCAAGAAACATGCCTGTGTCACGGCTCGCAAATAAGGTTAAAAGTAAATTAATTGTTATCAAATTGATGTTGTTTTGAGAGGTGGGTAGGGTATATTGTCAGCACCTGTTGGAAAGTTGCTCTACTGTGCGGGTGGTTTTGAATTACGTAACTTAGGTTTTATTTTACGTAAGTTAAATGCATAAAAGCCAAATTTGCGTGACTACGCATTCTTGACGCGTGGTTGTTGTATTCGTTGGATTTGTGAATTAAGGTCGCCGCCGCGGAGCAATCGACACTTTGCTTATCAATATAATAAGGAGTTTAGGATGAAAGTTGCAGTCCTCGGCGCTGCTGGTGGTATCGGTCAGGCGCTAGCATTACTGTTAAAAACCCAACTGCCTTCAGGTTCAGAACTCTCCCTGTATGACATCGCTCCAGTAACGCCTGGTGTGGCCGTTGATTTGAGCCATATCCCTACTGCTGTGAAAATCAAAGGCTTCAGCGGCGAAGACGCTACCCCTGCACTGGAAGGTGCTGATGTGGTACTGATCTCTGCGGGCGTCGCGCGTAAACCGGGTATGGATCGTTCCGACCTGTTCAACGTCAACGCCGGTATCGTGAAGAACCTGGTGCAGCAGGTTGCTAAAACCTGTCCGAAAGCATGTATCGGTATCATCACCAACCCGGTAAACACGACCGTTGCTATCGCTGCAGAAGTGCTGAAAAAAGCAGGCGTATACGATAAGAACAAACTGTTTGGCGTGACCACGCTGGACATTATCCGCTCCAATACCTTTGTTGCGGAACTGAAAGGCAAACAGCCTGGCGACGTTGAAGTCCCGGTTATTGGCGGCCACTCTGGCGTGACCATTCTGCCATTGCTGTCACAAATTCCTGGCGTGAGCTTCACCGAGCAAGAAGCGGCTGACCTGACCAAACGTATCCAGAACGCGGGTACTGAAGTTGTGGAAGCTAAAGCCGGTGGCGGATCTGCTACCCTGTCTATGGGTCAGGCCGCAGCACGTTTCGGCCTGTCACTGGTTCGCGCACTGAGCGGCGAAAAAGGCGTGGTTGAATGTGCTTACGTTGAAGGCGACGGCCAGTATGCTCGCTTCTTCTCTCAGCCGTTGCTGCTGGGCAAAAATGGCGTAGAAGAGCGTCAGTCGATCGGTAAGCTGAGCGCGTTTGAGCAAAGCGCGCTGGAAGGCATGCTGGACACGCTGAAGAAAGATATTACTCTGGGCGAAGAATTCGTTAAGTAACGCGAAGAGAGGCCAGCGTGTATTTGTAGGCCTGAAAGCTGCGCGCTATCAGGCATTACGTGCTAACTCTCTACGATATCGCCTAATAAAAACCGGAGCCAATGTGCTCCGGTTTTTCATGGTAAGTAGGCTGCCAGGACGTGACGTTAGTTGGTGGCCGGGTATTCCTGAATCGTCACCTGCAGCGTCAGCTGTTTGTCATCGCGCATCACGACGACCGAGATGACTGAACCTGGGCGAATTTCGGCCACCTGATCCATGGTCTCAAGAGCGGATACTGCCGGTTTATTATTGACCGAAATGATCAGATCGTTGACCTGAATACCTGCCTGGGCTGCCGGACCGTCCGGAGCCACTTCGTTAACCACTATCCCCTGAATTTGATCCATCCCGCTGCCTTGCGCGTGCAGTGGCGCAATTTCACGACCGCTGATGCCGATATAGCCGCGAATCACGCGCCCGTCACGAATCAGCTTATCCATAATTTTGGTTGCCAACTGAAACGGAATGGCAAAGCCAATACCTTCCGGGGTTTCGCCGTCGTTACTCTTATCAAATGACAGCGTATTAATGCCCATCAGTTCACCCAATGAGTTAACCAGCGCACCGCCGGAGTTACCGTGGTTGATGGAGGCATCCGTTTGCAGGAAGTTTTGGCGTCCTGTCGGGTTTAGCCCAATACGGCCGGTGGCGCTAATGATCCCCTGGGTAATGGTTTGCCCAAGGTTGTACGGGTTACCGATGGCGAGCACCACATCGCCAATGTGCGGCACACGCTTGTTATTAATGGGGATTGTCGGCAGTCCACCAGTCGCATTGATTTTCAGCACCGCAAGGTCGGTTAACGTATCAGAGCCCACGAGCAGCGCTTCAAATACACGTCCATCCTGTAATGCGACGATGATTTGGTCAGCATCATTAATGACGTGCTTATTGGTAATGATATAGCCGCGCTGATCCATGATAACGCCTGAGCCGAGCGTACGGATCTCAAGCTGGTTATGCGCAGTGCTGTTCATACTGCGGTTATAAACGTTAACGACGGCAGGTGCAGCACGGCGAACCGCTGGGTTATAGCTGGCGGGCGTTTCATCGGCACTGTCGAACTGCGGTGTGGTAAGAGTATTAATTTTGCGCAGAGAGGGCATCGCCGCCAGCAGAATGGCGCCGACGATTAAACCAATCGCGACCGAACGTAAAAGCTTCACAAACATGATGGCGGCGTCATTAAAAAAGGGAACGGCAGCAGCATATCACGAGTTTACCGGACATCACACGGGGAGGGGATGTCCGGTTTAATGCATTAACGCAGGAGCAGGTAAATACTCTCGTTACCGCGAACCACTTGCAGAGCAATGATCGACGGCTTCGTTTCCAGCACCTTACGCATTTCGGCAATCGAGTTTACGCGATCGCGGTTCACGCCAATGATAACGTCATCTTTATGCAGACCGGCCTGCGCGGCTGGGCTACTTTTTTCAACGTTATCAATTTTGATGCCTTTGGTGCCATCTTTTAACTGACCATCGCTGAGCGTAGCGCCTTGCAACGCAGGGGCGATCATTTCCGCGCTGGCGGACGAAGACGTGCTGGTATCGAGGGTGACTTCAACCTCCAGCGGTTTACCGTTACGCAGTAGCCCCAGTTTGACCTTGGTTCCTGGTTCAGTTGTCGCAATGCGTGAACGCAGTTCGGCAAAGCTGCTGAGTGGTTTATCGTTGAGACTGGTAATGACGTCACCGGATTTCACCCCCGCCTTGGCAGAACCTGAGTTAGGCAGAACCTCGCTGACAAACGCGCCGCGTTGCACATTCAGATTGAACGCTTTGGCGATGTCGGCGGTCATTTCGGTACCTTTAATCCCTAACAGACCGCGTTTGATTTCGCCAAATTGCATCAACTGTTGCGCCAGCGTGCGCGCCATGTTGCTCGGAATCGCAAAGCCAATGCCGATGCTGCCGCCGCCGGGCGCCAGAATCGCGGTGTTAATGCCAATCAACTCACCGTTGAGGTTAAGTAACGCGCCGCCGGAGTTTCCCCGGTTGATAGAGGCGTCGGTCTGAATAAAGTTCTCCAGACCCTCCAGGTTCAGACCGCTGCGACCTAACGCCGATACAATACCGGATGTGGCGGTTTGCCCGAGACCGAACGGGTTACCCACGGCTACCGCGAAATCACCCACGCGGAGTTTGTCGGAGTCGGCAATGGCAATTTGCGTCAGGTTACTGGGGTGTTGAATTTGCAGCAGGGCGATATCGCTCTGATCGTCACTGCCGATCAGCTTCGCGTCGAACTCTCGGCCATCGTTAAGCTGAACGCTGATTTTTTGCGCCTGATTAATGACGTGGTTATTGGTCAGGACGTAGCCTTTTGCGGCATCAATAATGACCCCTGAGCCCAGCCCTTCAAAAGGTTGTGAAGGTTGGTCGGGAAGCTCATCACCAAAAAACTTTTTAAACTCTTCCGGGACTTTCTGTCCCTGGACTGCGGTGCCTTCGACCCTAACGCTCACCACGGCAGGTAACACTTTCTCCAGCATCGGGGCGAGGCTGGGAAGCGCAGCCTGACCGGGAACCTGGCCGGGAATCGACGCAACGGCCGGGAATGGCGCCGAGAGAGTTAACCCGACACTTAACGCTAATGCACTCAACAGCTGGGTTTGTTTTTTCATGGATCCTGCTCTCGTACCTTGAGTAAACGGAAGATGATTCAAAACAGTTTGATGTTATTGAATTTTCGGTTTGGTCACAATGAGGCTAACGACTAAATAATAGCTGGGACGGGAAGAGAAGCGGAGGGCGCAATTACTGCGCCCAATAAATTTCTTAATGATGTGCGTTTAGTCGCGCTTTGCGCCACTACGCAGCAGGCCGGAGGCCCCTTCAGAATAGTCACGCGGCATCTGAACCGGCGCCTGATCGTTGCCAGCTTCGGACTCTGCCAGACGATTACGGAACGGGTTGTTTTCCGGCGACATACCTGGCAGCAGGTTGCTCGAGCTTTTCGCCATATGCTGGTAGATCTGACGATAATCGTCCGCCATGTTATCCAGCAATTCAGCGCTGCGGGCAAAGTGGCTCACCAGCTCTTCGCGGTACTCTTCCAGCTCAGCTTTATTTTTTTCCAGTTCGTACTGCAATGCCTGCTGTTGGCGTAATTTACGATTACCAAAACGCATGGCTACAGCACCAATAATGATACCGACGACTAACCCAATTAGCGCATATTCCCAGGTCATGAACATCTCCCGTTGTCTTGTGTTTCCGTAGGGTGTTGGCTTTAGGCTCCATGCCTGCGCCTGATTATGCCACTATAACCGCTAATCCCGTAGAAGTGGAATCCCGTGTTTATATCACGTAATGTAGAACGGCCTTTTTTTCGTCAACCGTGAGCGACGGCACATCGATTCTCAAGGAATAACAATAACATCATGCAAAGCCTTTCCCCGACATCGCGTTACCAGCAAGCCCTTAAAGAGGGCACTCATCAGCCCGACAGCGTACAACAAGAAGCCGTGAATCGACTGGAAACCATTTTCCAGGCGCTAACGACGCCAGCTCGACCTGCGCCGCAGGAGAGTGGTCTGATGGCACGGTTTGGCAAATTGCTGGGCAAGCGTGAGTCGCCGACCAACCCGCCGGTGCGTGGTTTGTATATGTGGGGCGGAGTCGGACGTGGAAAGACCTGGCTGATGGATCTGTTCTACCATAGTCTGCCGGGGGGGCGTAAACAGCGTTTGCACTTTCACCGTTTTATGCTGCGCGTCCATGAAGAGCTTACCGCCCTGCAGGGGCATAGCGATCCGCTGGAAATCATTGCCGACCGCTTTAAAGCCGAAACGGACGTGCTGTGCTTTGACGAATTTTTTGTTTCTGATATCACCGACGCCATGCTGCTTGGCGGTTTAATGAAGGCGCTGTTTGCCCGAGGCATCACGCTGGTGGCGACCTCCAATATTCCGCCTGACGAACTGTATCGTAACGGTTTGCAACGCACGCGTTTTCTTCCTGCCATTGATGCCATCAAGCAGCATTGTGACATCATGAATGTCGATGCCGGCGTCGATTATCGTCTGCGCACCTTAACGCAGGCGCATTTGTGGTTGTCGCCACTGAATGATGAAACCCGCCAGCAGATGGATAAGCTGTGGCTGGCATTAGCGGGAACCAAAGGTGAACATGCGCCGACGCTGGAGATTAACCATCGTCCGATGCAGACGCTGGCCGTCGAAAACCAAACGCTGGCGGTGTCATTCACCACGCTCTGCGTCGATGCTCGCAGTCAGCATGACTATATTGCGCTGTCGCGTCTGTTTCACACGGTGCTGTTGTTCGATGTGCCGGTCATGACGATGCTGATGGAAAGCGAAGCGCGGCGCTTTATCGCGCTGGTGGATGAGTTCTATGAACGCCACGTCAAGCTGGTGGTGAGTGCGGCATCTCCCTTATATGAGATCTACCAGGGCGAGCGTCTGAAGTTTGAATTTCAGCGTTGTTTGTCGCGTTTGCAGGAGATGCAAAGCGAGGAGTACCTGAAGCGGGAACATTTAGCCGGTTAAACCTGCCGCAAATCACATAAAGGGGTCGATCTTTGACCCTGACTTCTCTATAATCTTGCGACCCCACGTTACAAGAGAGTTTTTTCCCAAAACTTTCTCGCCGGCATAGGCTATTCGAAGGGGTAGGTTTGCCGGACTTTGTCGTGTGAACCTCAACTGACTAAAACGTTTGGGTGAACACCTACGTGTAACTTATTTATTTGGGTAAGCTTTTAATGAAAACTTTTACAGCTAAACCAGAAACCGTAAAACGCGACTGGTATGTTGTTGACGCGACCGGTAAGACTCTGGGTCGTCTGGCTTCCGAACTGGCTCTGCGCCTGCGCGGTAAGCACAAAGCGGAATACACTCCGCACGTAGATACCGGTGATTACATCATCGTTCTGAACGCTGACAAAGTTGCTGTAACCGGCAACAAGCGTACTGACAAAGTGTACTATCACCACACCGGCCACATCGGTGGTATCAAGCAAGCGACCTTTGAAGAGATGATCGCTCGTCGTCCTGAGCGTGTGCTTGAAATCGCGGTTAAAGGCATGCTGCCAAAAGGCCCTCTGG
The DNA here is from genome assembly GCF_059615875.1 of Citrobacter sp. CRE-46. NCBI lineage: Bacteria > Pseudomonadati > Pseudomonadota > Gammaproteobacteria > Enterobacterales > Enterobacteriaceae > Citrobacter > Citrobacter sp. CRE-46. Next base: position 522,139 of record NZ_CM184341.1, read on the forward strand.
GTCGTGCTATGTTCCGTAAACTGAAAGTTTACGCTGGCAACGAGCACAACCACGCGGCACAGCAACCGCAAGTTCTTGACATCTAATCGGGATTATAGGCAATGGCTGAAAATCAATACTACGGCACTGGTCGCCGCAAAAGTTCCGCAGCTCGCGTTTTCATCAAACCGGGCAACGGTAAAATCGTAATCAACCAACGTTCTCTGGAACAGTACTTCGGTCGTGAAACTGCCCGCATGGTAGTTCGTCAGCCGCTGGAACTGGTCGACATGGTTGAGAAACTGGATCTGTACATCACTGTTAAAGGTGGTGGTATCTCTGGTCAGGCTGGTGCGATCCGTCACGGTATCACCCGCGCTCTGATGGAGTACGACGAATCCCTGCGTGGCGAACTGCGTAAAGCTGGCTTCGTTACCCGTGATGCTCGTCAGGTTGAACGTAAGAAAGTCGGTCTGCGTAAAGCACGTCGTCGTCCGCAGTTCTCCAAACGTTAATTGCTTTCTGCTTTGGCAGACAACAATTTGCGAAAAAACCCGCTTCGGCGGGTTTTTTTATCACTATTTCTCCCCCTTGAACCACGGTAATCCGCTGATTGCCACCTCTTTTTTCCCATTTCAAGAATCGACTCACCACAAAGGTCACAAAATCTGGTAAACTATCATCCAATTTTCTGCCCAAATGTCAGGTATCGCTCATTTTTTGTTTGTATTTTAAACAGTAATGGCTTTCCTGAGTCTGGGTGACATCACTTCTGGCTGGTCACTGAGTGGCTGGTAGCAGTAAAAATTCTGAATATACCTGGAGGTTTTCATGGCTGTCGCTGCCAACAAACGTTCGGTAATGACGCTGTTTTCTGGTCCTACTGACATCTATAGCCATCAGGTCCGCATCGTGCTGGCTGAAAAAGGTGTTAGTTTCGAGATTGAGCACGTGGAGAAGGACAATCCACCTCAGGATCTGATCGACCTCAACCCGAATCAGAGCGTACCGACACTGGTGGATCGTGAGCTGACCCTGTGGGAATCTCGCATCATTATGGAATACCTGGATGAGCGCTTCCCGCATCCGCCGCTGATGCCGGTTTACCCGGTTGCGCGTGGTGAAAGCCGCCTGTACATGCAGCGTATCGAAAAAGACTGGTACACGCTGATGAACGTCATTGTGAACGGTTCCGCTTCTGAAGCCGAGGTCGCGCGTAAGCGTCTGCGCGAAGAGCTGCTGGCAATTGCGCCAGTATTCGGTCAGAAACCTTACTTCCTGAGCGATGAGTTCAGCCTGGTAGACTGCTACCTGGCGCCGCTGCTGTGGCGTTTACCGCAGTTGGGTATTGAATTCAACGGTGCCGGTTCGAAAGAACTGAAAGGTTATATGACTCGCGTCTTTGAACGTGATTCTTTCCTGGCTTCTCTGACTGAGCCTGAACGTGAAATGCGTCTGGGCCGGGGTTAACCTGTATGGATTTGCCACAGCTAACACCACGCCGTCCGTATCTGCTGCGCGCATTCTATGAGTGGTTGTTAGACAACCAGCTCACGCCGCATCTGGTGGTTGATGTGACGCTCCAGGACGTGCAGGTTCCGATGGAATACGCACGTGACGGGCAAATAGTTCTGAATATTGCACCGCGCGCGGTGGGGAACCTGGAACTGGCAAACGACGAAGTACGCTTTAACGCGCGCTTCGGTGGTGTGCCGCGTCAGGTTTCCGTCCCGCTGGCTGCGGTTCTGGCTATTTATGCTCGTGAAAACGGCGCCGGTACGATGTTTGAACCGGAAGCCGCCTACGACGAAGATGTCGCCAGCTTAAATGATGACGACAACGAAGCGTCTGGTTTTGAGAGTGAAACGGTCATGTCGGTCATTGATGGCGATAAGCCTGACAACAGCGACGACAACGATCCGGATGACACTCCGCCGCCGCCTCGCGGCGGGCGCCCAGCGCTACGCGTAGTGAAGTAAATAGTGAAATAAAAAACAGGCCCTTTCGGGCCTGTTCTGTTTTCTGGCTCCGCAATCAATAAAACAGCGCGATGGTGACTATCATATTCACCACAAATCCTACTGCCATCGGAATAGCGGTGCGCTTTACCACCTCAAAGGGCGACACGCCGGCAATCCCTGAAGTTACGACAATCACCGCGGTAATGGGTGATACCGCGCGGGCCAGCGTAGTGGCAAAATGCATCGGCATAATCATCACCACTGCCGGAATATGCAGCCCGGCAGCAATATCCGGGATCAGGCTGGCAAAAGACATAAACGGTGCGTTGCCTGATCCCATGACGATCGCGCAGGCGGCGATGACCACGGCCATGATGATCATCACGCCGATGCCGCCCAGGCCGGAGTGTTCCGCGCCTTTAATCACGGCGTCCACTGTGCCGATAGTCGTCAACCCTTTGGCAAAGATCTCACCGGCGACCACCAGTGTGACAACGTTGGCAAACTGCGTCCCCATGCCGTCAAAAAAAGCCTGCACATCATCCATTGTTTCGCGCAGATTATGTTTATGCAGGAATTCGACAAACATGGTCAGCGTCATGCTCATGAGCATCACCACCACCAGATTCAGCTCTGCCTGCATTAATCCCATATGTGCCAGCAACAGTGAACCCAGCATCAGGATCAGCGGCATCACCGGTAAAATGGCGTAATACAGCGGGGGCACATCTTCCAGCGTCTTTTGCTCAGCGAACCTGTTGTTTTCCGGTAACGTTTTTTTATCAAATCGGCGCTGTACGAAAAAATGCGCAATGGCGACAGCGACAATAACGCATGAGGCGACGGGGAGCTGATAATGGAAGAAGTAGGTGGCGATTTTCATGCCCGCGACCTGCGCGGCAAAAATAGAGTTGGTTTCCAGAATGCCCCATTCAATCGACATCGAGGTAGCAATGACCGCAACCGCGGATAATCGACTCACGCCAAGACTGACCAGCGTTGGGAAAAGCGTCACCATCAGCAGCATGCCTAACCCGGAAGCGCTGGTAATGAACTGCGCCATGATCTGACCAATCACATAGGTGGCGGCCAGCACGACATAGGGGGAACGGATTAGCTTCAGCGGTCGGCTTAACAGGCTAACCATCGCTCTGCTGGCCCCCATCCTGTCCATATAACGGGCATAACCGCCCACCGCCATGATGGATAACCCCAGCCCTGCCGCCCGATTTGAGAGCATACGCAGAATTTCGTTGTAAATATCGACCAGGAGATAGCCGCTACTTTTATCGTCAGCGACCAGCATGCCGTAACCCAGCCAGACGCCGCAGATCATCAGGAAGATCCCGGCTGCGGCCAGCACGACCTGGGGTTTGTAGTTTTTGAGGATCAAGTAACCCATCGTTAATAAAACGATGACAGAGATAATAATGCCGAACATTGTTTCACTCCATGCCAGGGAAGATGATAAATCCGGTAATAATGCTGTTGTCAAAATGGATGTTATATTTTTCTGGACACTTTTTATGGAGTGGATATCTTATTTTTAATGCAATGGTTAATTTATTTTTCGTTATAAAATAGTTGGTTATGATAAATTATCACGTTCATATTCATAAATTTCACGAAGCTGATATGATCTTGTTTAATTAAAGATACTCAGCATGTTTAAGCGAAATATAATATTAATATTAAATATATTATTCATAAGCCAGACTGTCTGGATGACCATCATTTCACCCTGCTTTCGATCCTGTGTTAGGATAAACCCGCTGTTGTTTGTCACCACGACTTAGCTGAATGGACCCTATGAACGCATTTGATTCGCAAGCTGAAGACTCTCCATCCACCATTGGCCGTAGCTTACGCAATCGCCCGCTGGCGCGTAAAAAACTGTCTGAGATGGTTGAAGAAGAACTGGAGCAGATGATCCGTCGTCGGGAATTTGGCGAGGGGGAACAACTGCCGTCTGAGCGGGAGCTGATGGCCTTCTTTAACGTGGGCCGTCCTTCTGTACGAGAAGCGCTGGCAGCGTTAAAACGCAAAGGCCTGGTACAAATCAACAACGGCGAGCGCGCCCGCGTTTCGCGTCCTTCGGCTGATACCATTATCAGCGAGCTCTCCGGTATGGCCAAAGATTTCCTCGCGCATCCCGGCGGCATAGCCCACTTCGAGCAGCTGCGCCTGTTCTTTGAATCCAGCCTGGTACGATATGCCGCAGAACATGCTACTGACGAGCAAATCGACAGACTGGCGAAAGCACTGGAGATCAACAGCCAGTCGCTGGATGACAATACGCTGTTCATTCGCTCGGACGTTGATTTTCACCGCGTGCTGGCGGAGATCCCGGGCAATCCCATCTTTATGGCGATCCATGTTGCGCTTTTAGACTGGCTGATTGCTGCCCGCCCGACCGTTGCCGATCAAGAGTTGTATGAGCACAACAACGTGAGTTATCAGCAGCATATCGCCATTGTCGACGCAATTCGCCAGCGCGATCCTGAAGAAGCTGACCGCGCACTGCAAGAACACCTCAACAGCGTTTCCGCAACCTGGCACGCCTTCAGCAAAAATAAAAAATTGCGTAAGTAATCGCGATCCTGACGATCTTTTAGTGAAGCAGATCGCACTATAAGCGTTCTGTATTGTATTGCTGCTTATTTGTTCTGGTATAACAGGTATAAAGGTATGCAGTCAGATAACACTAATCATCGACAGAGGTAGTTATGGCAAGAGATTTAAAAGGCGTAATGCCAGCGTTGTTAACCCCATTCGATAACCAACAGCGGCTGGATGTTGAGAGCCTGCGCCGGCTGGTGCGTTTCAACATTGGCCAGGGTATTGATGGGCTCTATGTCGGTGGCTCTACGGGCGAGGCCTTTGTCCAAAATCGCGTTGAAAGAGAGCAGGTGCTGGAAATTGTTGCCGAAGAAGCGAAAGGCAAGGTGACGCTTATCGCCCACGTTGGCACGGTGAGCACCGAAGAGAGCCAGCAGCTGGCGAGCGCCGCGTATCGCTACGGCTTTGATGCGGTTTCAGCCGTCACGCCGTTTTACTATCCGTTCAGCTTCGAAGAGCACTGCGATCATTACCGCGCAATTATTGATTCAGCGAATGGATTGCCGATGGTGGTCTATAACATCCCGGCGCTGAGCGGCGTAAAACTGACGCTGGATCAGATCAACACGCTGGTGACGCTACCTGGCGTTGGCGCGCTGAAGCAAACTTCCGGCGATCTCTATCAGATGGAACAGATCCGCCGCGCTCATCCCGATCTGGTGCTTTATAACGGTTATGACGAGATTTTCGCTTCTGGTTTGCTGGCGGGCGCAGATGGCGGTATCGGTAGCACTTACAACATCATGGGATGGCGTTATCAGGGAATTGTGAAAGCGCTCAAAGAAGGCGATATCCGGACGGCACAAAAGCTGCAAACTGAATGCAATAAGGTTATCGATCTGCTCATTAAGGTTGGCGTGTTCCGTGGCCTGAAAACGGTACTGCACTATATGGACGTAGTTTCTGTTCCGCTGTGTCGTAAGCCGTTTGCCCCGGTAGATGAACGCTATCTGCCGGAACTGAAAGCGCTGGCTAACCAACTGCTGGCGGAAAAGGCGTAATCGCGGGTCGCCGGGGACGCTTCGCTCGCCCGGCCTGGATTTTCGACCGTAGGCCGGATAAGGCAAAGCCGCTATCCGGCACAACAACAAAAATCGTCGGGAGAGTAAAATGAGTACTTCTACCCAGAGCATCCCGTGGTATCGCCATCTCAATCGGGCGCAATGGCGGGCATTTTCCGCCGCCTGGCTGGGATATTTACTTGATGGTTTTGATTTTGTGTTAATCGCCCTTGTGCTGACGGAAGTACAAGGCGAATTCGGTCTGACGACGGTGCAGGCTGCCAGTTTGATCTCAGCCGCCTTTATCTCCCGCTGGTTTGGCGGGTTAATGTTGGGGGCCATGGGCGACCGTTACGGACGCCGTCTGGCGATGGTCACCAGCATCATACTGTTCTCTGTGGGGACGCTGGCTTGCGGCTTCGCGCCGGGTTACACCACCATGTTTATCGCCCGCCTGGTTATTGGGATGGGGATGGCCGGCGAGTACGGTTCCAGCGCCACCTATGTCATTGAAAGCTGGCCTAAACACCTGCGTAACAAAGCCAGTGGTTTCCTGATCTCCGGCTTCTCCGTTGGTGCCGTGGTCGCCGCCCAGGTTTACAGCCTGGTGGTCCCGGTCTGGGGATGGCGCGCGCTGTTTTTTATCGGCATTCTGCCGATTATCTTCGCCCTCTGGCTGCGTAAAAATATTCCGGAAGCGGAAGACTGGAAAGAGAAACACGAAGGCAAAGCGCCGGTGCGGACGATGGTGGACATTCTCTACCGGGGCGAACATCGGGTTATCAATATTCTGATGACTCTCGCCGCCGCAACCGCGCTGTGGTTCTGCTTTGCGGGCAATTTGCAAAATGCGGCTATCGTGGCGATTCTCGGACTGATATGCGCATTTATCTTCATTAGCTTTATGGTGCAAAGCAGCGGTAAGCGTTGGCCAACGGGCGTCATGCTGATGGTCGTCGTGCTGTTCGCTTTCCTTTACTCGTGGCCGATTCAGGCGCTGCTGCCCACGTATCTGAAAACCGAACTCATGTATGACCCCTCAACGGTTGCCAGAGTGCTCTTCTTTAGCGGCTTTGGCGCGGCGGTCGGTTGTTGCGTCGGTGGGTTTCTTGGCGACTGGCTGGGCACCCGTAAAGCCTATGTCTGCAGTCTTTTGGCCTCGCAGTTGCTGATTATTCCAGTGTTTGCGATCGGTGGTTCAAACGTCTGGGTACTCGGTTTGCTGCTGTTTTTCCAGCAAATGCTCGGTCAGGGGATCTCCGGGATCTTACCGAAATTAATTGGCGGCTATTTCGATACCGACCAGCGTGCTGCGGGTCTGGGCTTCACCTACAACGTTGGGGCGCTGGGCGGGGCACTGGCGCCGATCATCGGCGCGCTGATTGCACAACGTCTGGATCTGGGTACTGCGCTGGGATCGCTCTCCTTCGGCCTGACATTTGTGGTGATCCTGCTGATTGGTCTCGATATGCCGTCCCGCGTACAGCGCTGGCTGCGCCCTGAGGCGTTACGCACGCATGATGCCATCGATGGTCGGCCATTTAGCGGGGCCGTGCCGTTCGGCGGTGACAAAAGCACCATGGTGAAATCCAAAAGTTAATCGGGTTGCCCGGCGCTAAACCGGGCAACTAGCGAAAGGGAAGAACGATGTCGTTATTTGAGCAGTGGGATAAAAAGCTTATCACCGCGATGCAGAAGGCTGCGTCATGACTACGCTGGCGATTGATATTGGCGGCACCAAACTGGCTGCCGCGCTGGTGGACAGCAGTCTGCAAATCCGCGAACGGCGTGAATTGCCAACGCCTGCCAGCAAAACGCCGGATGCGCTGCGCGCCGCGTTAAAGGCACTGATTGCGCCACTACAAGGGCAGGCGAAGCGGGTGGCGATCGCCTCGACGGGGATTATCCATGAGGGTTCTTTGCTGGCGCTGAATCCGCATAACCTCGGCGGGTTGCTGCATTTTCCGCTGCGGCAAACGCTAAACGATCTCACCGGTTTGCCGACGCTGGCGGTCAATGATGCGCAGGCCGCGGCGTGGGCTGAGTATCATGCGCTTGGCGGCAAGTATCGCGATATGGTGTTCATTACTGTTTCCACCGGCGTGGGCGGCGGGGTAGTGAGTGCTGGGAAACTGCTGACCGGAGTCGGCGGTCTGGCCGGGCATCTGGGACATACGCTGGCCGATCCGCATGGACCCGTGTGTGGCTGCGGGCGTGTGGGCTGCGTTGAAGCGATCGCATCTGGTCGTGGGATCGCGGCGGCTGCCGAAGGCGCGCTTGCCGGATGCGACGCCAAAACTATTTTTAGCCGTGCCGGGCAGGGTGATGAGCAGGCAAGCCAGTTGATCCATCGCTCAGCGCGAACATTGGCAAGGCTTGTCGCTGATGTGAAGGCCATGACCGATTGCCAGTGCGTGGTCATTGGCGGCAGCGTTGGGCTGGCTGAAGGGTATCTGGCGCTGGTGGAACATTATCTGGCACAAGAGCCTGCGGCCTATCACGTGGAATTACTGGCAGCGCATTACCGTCATGACGCTGGATTATTGGGGGCTGCGTTGTTGGCCCGGGGAGAATAATGATGATGACCGATGAGCTGCGTTCACTGCCTTCTTCCGGATTACATCCGGTATTGCAGGAAGCGCTAACGCTGGCCGTTGCGGCAAGGCCGCAGGAGAAAGTACCAGGATGTTATGAGCTGCAGGGCGATAATATTTTTATGAACGTCATGCAGTTCGTCACGCAGAGCCCAGAGCAAAAGAAAGCGGAGCTGCATCAGCAGTACATTGATATTCAGGTGCTGTTGTCCGGTGAAGAACGCATTCTGTTCGGGATGACCGATTCTGCTCGCCAGTGCGAAGAGATACATGCTGAGGACGATTATCAACTGTGCAATCACATTGCCGATGAGCAGGCGCTCACCTTAAAGCCGGGAAGATTCGCAATTTTTATGCCGGGTGAACCGCATAAACCGGGTTGTGCAGTGGGGGACCCAAGGGAAATCAAAAAAGTCGTGATTAAGGTGCGCGCCAGCTTGTTACACGCCTGACGATGAGAGAGACGGTGTCGGATGACAAGGTTGGCGCCATCCGACACGGGATATAACAATTTAGCGCTTAAACGTCACCGCTTCCGGCTGCGTCAAGTGCAGCGTGGTCTGGCTGGGGACCGTCTCGGCAATGACTCGCCCGTGACGCATAGAATACCGTGCTGGCGTCTGGCGACGAACCGCGTCAAATCCATTTTCAGCCGGTAAAATCACCAGATTCGCGGTGTTCCCCACGCTCAGGCCATAGTCTTGCAGGTGCAGGGTTTTCGCGCTGTGGGTAGTGATCAGATTCAGTCCATCATTTATCTGCCCGTATCCCATCAGCTGGCACACGTGTAACCCCATATGCAGCACCTGTAACATATTTGCCGTGCCTAATGGATACCACGGATCGAAGACGTCATCATGACCGAAGCAGACGTTGATCTCCGCTTCCAGCATCTCTTTGACGCGCGTGACGCCGCGGCGTTTAGGATAAGTGTCAAAGCGTCCTTGCAGGTGAATATTCACCAGTGGATTGGCGACAAAGTTAATACCGGACATTTTCAACAGGCGGAAAAGACGGGAAGCATATGCGCCGTTATAGGAGTGCATTGCCGTGGTATGACTGGCAGTCACGCGCTCGCCCATATTGTAGCGATGCGCCAGCGCCGCGACGGTCTCAACAAAGCGTGATTGCTCATCGTCAATTTCGTCGCAGTGCACATCGATAAGTCGGTCGTATTTTTGCGCCAGGGCGAAGATTTTGTGCAGCGACTCCACGCCATATTCACGCGTAAATTCAAAGTGAGGAATCGCGCCGATGACATCGGCCCCCAAACGCACGGCTTCCTCTAACAGCGCTTCACCGTTGGGATAAGACAGAATACCTTCTTGCGGGAATGCAACAATTTGCAGCTCTACCCACGGCGCGACCTCTTGCTTCACTTCCAGCATGGCTTTCAAAGCCGTTAGCGTAGGATCGGAAACGTCAACGTGGGTACGGACATACTGGATGCCATTAGCCATCTGCCATTTCAGGGTTTGCATCGCGCGCGCTTTGACGTCTTCGTGAGTCAGCATTGCCTTACGCTCGGCCCAGCGTTCAATACCCTCAAACAGCGTACCAGACTGGTTCCAGTTCGGCTCACCCGCGGTTTGCGTGGTATCCAGATGAATATGTGGCTCAACGAACGGTGGGATTGCCAGACCGCCCTCGGCATCAAGCACTTCGCCTTGTGGTAACGCAGCTGCGTCCTGAGGCTCAATCCGGCTGAAGCGCCCGTTTTCAATCGTGAGCTGCCATAATCCTTCGCGTCCCTGTAAACGCGCCTGACGGATGGTGATGTTATTGTTCTGCATGGCTGACCTCTGGTGATTTAGCAAGGCTGCGATTGAAAAGTGGATTCAGCAGGATATAGCTGAATACGCCGCCGAGTACGGCGTTGACTGGCACAATACCGGGAATATAGTGACCGGCGGCAATGCCCAGTGCAACGGACAAAATAGCTATCCAGTTGACGGTCATAAATCGTGCTTTGCTGAAATCGGCATATCGGCGATGGTTCAGCAGATAGTCGGCGATAATCACCCCGCCAATCGGCGGAATCGCTGCCGACAGAAATGTTAGCCAGCCAACAAAGTTATTGTAAAGCCACAGCGCGCAGAGTGTGCCAATAATGCCGTTAGCCACCGACAGCGTACGGCTGGAAAGGCCGGTAATATTGGCAAATCCCAGACCCGATGCGTACAGCGCATTGTCATTAGTGGTCCAGATATTCAGGCCGAGCACCACAATCGCTGGCAGCAGCAGGCCCTGGGCTATCATCACGTCAGAAATATCTGCTTGTCCGACTGCAGCGGCGCCCGCCGCACCGAAGATAAACATCAACGAGTTGCCAAGGAAAAAAGCGACCATGGCAATCAGCACCGCGCCTTTGGCATTGCGGCCAAAGCGAACGAAGTCAGCAGTTAACGTCCCGGCGCTGACAAACGAGCCTACCACCAGCGCCAGAGCGGTGGAGAAATTAAGCGGCGTTTGCGGCGCAATCGCTTTTAAATGGTCTAAACCGCCGACATCGCTCACCGCAAGCCAGACGGAGTAGCTGCCAAGAATGACGATGGCGGGCACGGCGATGATAGATAAAATGGTCAGGGCCGAGATGCCAAAAAAGATAGTCATCGTCATCAGCAGACCGGAAACCGCAATCAGGATATTGACGTCAATCCCCGTCGCTTTGCCAACCGGGATGGCAAACATGGCCACACCCACGCCAAACCAGCCTACCTGGGTGCCGCCTAATAGCAGTGAAGGAAGCCAGGAACCTTTCACGCCAAATGAGTAACGAGCAAGGAGGTGGGTGGAGAGTCCGGTTTTTGCGCCGATGAAACCGAGAAATGCAGTGTAAATACCGAGGAGAAGATTACCGAAGAGAACTGCGAGGAAGAAATCATTATAAGAAAGACCGGTACCGAGTGTGCCACCGGTCCACATACTGGCGGAAAAAAATGTGAGCCCCAACATAACAAACGTTAGTGGTATCACGCCTTTCCGCGCCGCCAGAGGGACGGGGCCCTGGCTATAATTGTTGTCCTGCGACACAACGCCTCCATGAATTTTGCCCAAAAAATCCGCCGCATAATATACAGTTCTCAGAATAAAGCAAACGTTTTCGTGTGATGTTTTCTTGATGATTATTCATGGGGTTAATGGTTTCGCTAATTTTTCTCCGTCGTCAATGAACCACCGTGTGTGAGTTGAGTTTCCAGCATGGTTTGCGAACGAATGAGTTCGTCTGTGAGTAATACCAGTAAGCTGACCATGTAAGCGGAAAAATATTAGCTCCCCATCCATCAGCGTCAGGCTGTGGCAGGGGAGCCCGAAGAGTTACACTTCCAGATAATTCAGAATCCCGTCAGCCGCTTTACGACCTTCGGCAATCGCGGTGACCACCAGATCCGAACCGCGCACGATATCGCCACCGGCGAAGATTTTCGGGTTGCTGGTCTGAAAGGCGATGTCACTGCGCTCAGGGGCGATAATCCGGCCCTGAGAATCCAGTTCGACGCTGTGTTTTGCCAGCCATTCCATACTGTGCGGACGGAAACCAAACGCCAGTACCACCGCATCCGCCGGTACAACGTGCTCGGAACCGGCGACGATCTCCGCGCGGCGACGACCCTTCGCATCCGGTTCGCCCATTTCGGTACGCGCCATTTTCACGCCGCATACTTTACCGTTGGCATTCACTTCCACGCCTAACGGCTGGACGTTGAACTGGAATTCCACGCCTTCTTCACGCGCGTTTTTCACTTCGCGCTTGGAACCCGGCATGTTCTCTTCGTCGCGGCGATAGGCGCAGATTACGTGTGCTGCGTTCTGGCGAACCGAAGTGCGCACGCAGTCCATTGCCGTATCGCCACCGCCGAGAACGACGACGCGTTTGCCTTCCATGCTGATGTACGGCTCGTCGCTGCTTTCGCCAAAGCCCATCAACTGTTTAGTATTGGCGATCAGGAATGGCAGGGCGTCGAATACGCCGGAAGCGTCTTCGTTCTCCAGTCCGCCGCGCATCGACTGATAGGTACCTACGCCAAGGAATACCGCGTCGTAATCCTTCAGCAGGTCGTCGAGCTGGACGTCACGGCCCACTTCCACGTTGAGTTTGAACTCAATACCCATGCCGGTGAAGATTTCACGGCGGCGGGTCATGACCTCTTTCTCCAGCTTGAAAGCCGGAATGCCGAAGGTCAGCAGACCACCGATCTCCGGATGACGATCAAACACCACTGCCTTCACGCCGTTGCGGGTTAGCACATCAGCGCAGGCCAGGCCCGCCGGCCCCGCACCGATAATCGCCACGCGTTTGTCCGTCTGGCGCACACCGGTCATATCCGGGCGCCAGCCCATTTCGAACGCTTTATCGTTGATATAGCGCTCGATGTTACCGATGGTCACCGCGCCGAACTCGTCATTCAGGGTACAGGATCCTTCACACAGACGATCCTGCGGGCAGACGCGGCCGCAAACTTCCGGCAGGGTGTTGGTCTGGTGTGACAGCTCAGCCGCTTCAAAAATACGCCCCTCGTTGGCCAGCTTCAGCCAGTTTGGGATGTAGTTATGCACCGGGCACTTCCACTCGCAGTACGGGTTGCCGCAGGACAGGCAGCGATCCGCCTGCGCTTTCGCCTGGCCTTCAGAAAAAGGCTCGTAGATCTCGATAAACTCGATCTTACGGATCTTCAGCGGTTTCTTCGGCGGATCAACGCGCTGCAGGTCGATAAATTGGTATACGTTCTGACTCATTGCTGCTACCCCTTACTGCGCCTGCACACGCAGCTCTGCTGCGCTACGACTACGGTGACCCAACAGTGCTTTCACATCACTGGATTTTGGTTTTACCAGCGCGAATTTCGCTGAGAATGCTGGCCAGTTAGCCAGGATCTCTTCGCCGCGTGAAGAGCCGGTATGTTGTACGTGCTCGGTAATCAGACCGCGCAGGTGTTCTTCGTGAATGGCAAGAGAATCAACGTCCAGCACTTCCACCAGTTCCGGGTTCACGCGCTTGCGGAAATCGCCATCTTCATCCAGTACGTAGGCGAATCCGCCCGTCATGCCTGCCCCGAAGTTAACGCCCGTTTTGCCGAGAATACAGACGATGCCGCCGGTCATGTATTCGCAGCCGTTGTCGCCGATACCTTCCACCACGGTGATTGCGCCGGAGTTACGTACCGCAAAGCGCTCGCCCGCACGACCTGCCGCAAACAGACGACCGCCGGTGGCGCCGTACAGGCAGGTATTACCAATGATGCTCGCTTTATGACTGAGGAATGCGGAACCTATTGGCGGACGAATCGCGATAAGGCCGCCCGCCATACCTTTGCCGACATAGTCGTTGGCATCGCCGGTCAGATACAGCTCCACGCCGCCCGCGTTCCACACGCCAAAGCTCTGGCCTGCAGTACCGTTGAAGTGCGCTTTAATCGGGTCAGATGCCAGGCCCTGATCGCCGTGGGTTTGGGCAATATAGCCAGACAGCGACGCGCCGACGGAACGGTCGGTGTTGCGGATATCGAACCAGAAGGTTTTGCTCTGGCGCTCGTCGACATACGGTTTTGCCTGTTGCAGTAGCTGTGCGTTCAGTACGCCGTTATCAAACGGCGGGTTGTTCTCGGTGCAGAACAACGCCTTACCAGGATGCGGCTCGGCGGTTTCCAGCAGACGCGACAGCTCCAGCTTCTGCTGTTTGGCGGTAAACCCTTCCAGCTCTTTGAGCAGGTCGGTACGACCAATCAGATCCACCAGACGTTTCACGCCCAGCTCGGCCATCAGCTCGCGTACTTCGCGGGCGATAAATTCAAAGTAGTTGGTCACTTTGAACGGCAGACCGTGATAGTGGTTCTTACGCAGTTTGTCGTCCTGAGTTGCCACGCCGGTTGCGCAGTTATTCAGATGGCAAATACGCAGGTATTTACAGCCCAGCGCGACCATTGGGCCGGTGCCGAAACCAAAGCTTTCCGCGCCAAGAATCGCCGCTTTAATGATATCCACGCCGGTTTTCAGACCGCCATCGACCTGCAGACGAATCTTATGACGCAGACCGTTGGCGACCAACGCCTGCTGGGTTTCCACCAGACCCAGCTCCCATGGGCAGCCCGCATATTTCACAGAGGAGAGCGGGCTTGCGCCGGTGCCGCCGTCGTAGCCGGCGATGGTGATCAGATCCGCATAGGCTTTTGCCACGCCGGTAGCGATGGTGCCGACACCCGGTTCGGACACCAGCTTCACCGAGATCATCGCTTTCGGGTTAACCTGTTTAAGGTCGAAAATCAGCTGCGCTAAGTCCTCGATAGAGTAGATATCGTGGTGCGGCGGCGGGGAGATCAGCGTCACCCCCGGCACCGAATAGCGCAGTTTGGCGATGTACGGGGTAACTTTATCACCCGGCAACTGACCGCCTTCGCCCGGCTTCGCGCCCTGAGCGACTTTAATCTGAATGACGTCGGCGTTGACCAGGTACGCCGGGGTTACGCCAAAGCGACCGGAAGCCACCTGCTTAATACGCGATACCTTGTTGGTGCCATAACGCGCAGGATCTTCGCCGCCTTCGCCGGAGTTAGAGTTACCGCCGATGCTGTTCATCGCTTCCGCCAGCGCCTCATGTGCTTCCGGGCTTAATGCGCCGATAGACATGGCTGCGGTATCAAAGCGTTTAAATAATTCGCTTGCGGGCTCTACCTCGTCAATGCTCACGGCTTCATCGCCAGGCGTAATCGCCAGCAGATCGCGCAGCGTGGCTGCCGGACGCTCATTGACCAGCTTGGCATATTCCTGATAGTCGCTGTATTCGCCGCTTTGTACAGCCTGTTGCAGCGTGCGTACCACGTCCGGGTTGTAAGCGTGGTATTCGCCGCCGTGGACGTACTTCAGCAAACCGCCCTGGCTAATCGGTTTCCGCGCCAGCCAGGCATGTTTCGAGAGGTTTAGCAGATCCTGCTGGAAGTCGGTAAAAGCTGCGCCGCTGATGCGGCTGACTACGCCCTGGAAGCACAGCGCCACGACATCATCGTGCAGACCAACGGCTTCAAACAGCTTCGAGCAGCGGTAAGAGGCGATGGTTGAGATGCCCATTTTGGACATGATCTTGTACAGACCTTTGTTGATGCCGTTACGGTAGTTCAGCATCACGGTCCGGTAATCTTTGGCAATCGCCTGAGTGTCGATCAGACGCCCCAGCGTTTCATAGGCCAGATACGGATAAATGGCCGTCGCACCGAAGCCGAGCAGCACCGCGAAGTGGTGCGGGTCACGCGCGCTCGCCGTTTCAACGATGATGTTGGCGTCGCAACGCAGGCTTTGTTCTACCAGACGCGTTTGCACTGCGCCCACGGCCATCGGTGCCGGAACCGGCAAGCGGTTTTTCGCGATGTTACGGTCAGAAAGCACCAGCAGTACCGTGCCGTTACGTACCATCTGTTCCGCCTTATCGCACAAGGCTTTGACGGTCTCTTCAAGCGTGGTTTCGGTCACATCAAAGGTGATATCCAGCCGGTCAGCGCGATAATGCTCCTCTTTCATGGTGGTGAGCTGGGTGAAATCGGAGTACAGCAGGATCGGTGATTTAAAGCTCAGACGGTGTGCCTGACCTTCGGCTTCGCAGAAGACGTTCATTTCGCGACCGATGCTGGTGGCCAGCGACATAACGTGCGCTTCACGCAGCGGGTCGATCGGCGGGTTAGTCACCTGCGCGAACTGCTGACGGAAGTAGTCATAAATGATGCGCGGCTGGCTGGACAGCACGGCAAACGGGGTATCGTCACCCATTGAGCCGACCGCTTCCTGGCCGTTTTCACCGAGCACGCGAATGACGGAATCCAGCTCTTCGGCGCTGTAGTTAAACTGTTTCTGGTAGCTGGCGAGGGTATCATCGTCCAGCTCGCGGCTGCCGACCTGATCGTCAGCCAGCTCTTCGAACGGCACCAGGCGACGAACGTTTTTCTCCATCCACTCTTTGTAGGGGTGGCGGCTTTTCAGGTCATTATCGGTTTCCGCTGAGTGCAGAATGCGGCCGCTGCGGGTGTCGATAACCATCAGCTCGCCAGGGCCGACGCGGCCTTTTTCCACCACTTCATCCGGCTGATAATCCCAGATCCCGACTTCAGAGGCGCAGGTAATCAGCTTGTCTTTGGTGATGACGTAGCGCGCCGGGCGCAGGCCGTTACGATCGAGGTTACAGGCGGCAAAGCGACCATCGGACATGACGATGCCCGCCGGGCCGTCCCACGGTTCCATGTGCATAGAGTTGAAGTCAAAGAACGCGCGCAGCTCCGGATCCATATCCGGGTTGTTCTGCCAGGCCGGCGGCACCAGTAAGCGCATGGCGCGGATGATGTCCATCCCGCCCGCCAGCAGCAGCTCCAGCATGTTATCCATGGAGCTGGAGTCGGAGCCGGTTTCGTTGACGAACGGCGCCGCGTCATGCAGGTCAGGGATCAGTGGCGTCTGGAATTTATAGGTACGGGCGCGCGCCCACTGGCGGTTACCTGTGATGGTGTTGATTTCGCCATTGTGCGCCAGGTAGCGGAACGGCTGCGCCAGCGGCCAGCGCGGCACGGTGTTGGTGGAGAAGCGCTGGTGGAACAGGCAGATGGCCGATTCCAGACGCAGGTCCGCGAGGTCCAGGTAAAAGCGCGGCAGATCCGCCGGCATACACAGACCTTTATAGATATTGACCAGGTTCGACAGGCTACAGACGTAGAAGTCTTTATCTTGCAGGAGGCGTTTTTCAATACGACGGCGAGCAATGAACAGGCGGCGTTCCATATCACGTGGGCGCCAACCCGCAGGGGCGTTAACGAAAATTTGCTCAATACGAGGCAGGGAGGATAGAGCGATTTCACCGAGAACACCTTCGTTGGTCGGCACGTCGCGCCAGCCGACAATCGACAGGGTCTCCTGCTGTAATTCTTCTTCGACTATGCGGCGAGAGGCTGCCGCCAGTTCGGCGTCTTTATTTAAAAAGATCATGCCGACGGCGTAGTTTTTGGCTAAACGCCAGCCGCGCTCTTGCGCCACGATGCGGAAAAAGCGATCCGGTTTTTGTAACAGCAGGCCGCAACCATCGCCGGTTTTTCCATCGGCAAGAATTGCGCCACGGTGCTGCATGCGGGCCAGTGCGTGTATGGCGGTACGCACTACCTTGTGGCTAGGTTCGCCTTCTATGTGGGCGATCAGGCCGAAACCACAGTTATCCCTCTCAAGAGATTTATCGTACAACATATGAGTGAACCTCCCCAGGCTCTGCGGGATTCCCATCTGAACCGTTGCGCACGGGCACTCCAAGAGCATGGCGACGGGGTTTGCGTGCATACGCTTACCTCGCATTCGCCCTCTTTATCCTTTTCGCACAGGTCAAACAAGTTTGAGGACTTGCTTCAGAGGGAATCTCAATTACTGCATAAATATGATGAGCAGGCTGCTCATCCAGAAAGCTTCCAGCGGATTTCCACGTTATCGGGAATCCACACACAGGTCAAATGGCAATCTTATTTATGCAAAAATGTGCTATGGGACAATTAACTTTATGAAATTGCTGAAATAAAATGGTTTTTTACATAGGTTTAACGTAGGGGGAACGGTCAGGGAAGTGTGATCTGTCTCACTGTCAGAACGGCTGTATATCCCTCGTCCTGCCTTTGTTTATCAAGATGTTTGGCATTTTATGCTGGTTTTTAAAGTTTTGGCGTCTTAAAGATACTGTTTTTATGCAAAGAGTATAAGAAGATAAAAAAAAGAGTCGAATATAAGGAAAAGTAATTACATTTTTAGTGAATGAAATTTCGATTATTTTGATTTGTTATGCAATGAATAAAGGCTCGCCAGGGCGATTGATCCAGGTCATCGCCGACTGGGGCAAAAAATGGCAGGCTTTGGCCTCTTTTCAAGGCGCGGTCTACCAGATTATGCAGTTACAGAAATTAGTCAATATGTTTGGTGGGGATCTTTCTCGCCGTTATGGACAAAAGGTTCATAAACTCACGCTGCACGGCGGCTTTAGCTGCCCAAATCGCGATGGCACCATCGGGCGCGGCGGATGTACTTTCTGTAATGTTGCCTCGTTTGCCGATGAAGCGCAGCAGCACCATTCCATAGCCGAGCAGCTTGAACATCAGGCGCACCTGGTCAATCGCGCAAAACGCTATCTGGCCTATTTCCAGGCCTACACCAGCACCTTTGCTGAAGTACAGGTGCTGCGTTCGATGTATCAACAGGCGGTCAGCCAGGCCAGTATCGTTGGGTTATGCGTTGGGACACGCCCCGACTGTGTGCCGGAAGCGGTGCTTGATCTGCTTTGCGAGTATAAAGATCTGGGCTATGAAGTGTGGCTGGAGCTCGGTCTGCAAACCGCGCATGACAAAACCTTGCACCGAATTAACCGCGGCCATGATTTCGCCTGCTACCAAAACACCACGCGGCTGGCGCGCGAGCGCGGGCTGAAAGTGTGCTCGCATCTGATCGTCGGTCTGCCGGGAGAAGGGCAGGCAGAATGTCTGCAAACCATGGAACGCGTGGTGGAGACGGGCGTTGACGGTATTAAGCTGCATCCGCTGCATATTGTGAAAGGCAGTACGATGGCAAAAGCCTGGGAAGCCGGGCGGCTGAACGGGATTGAACTGGACGACTACACGATTACCGCAGGTGAGATGATCCGCCATACGCCGCCGGAGGTGATTTATCATCGTATTTCCGCCAGCGCGCGTCGCCCAACGCTGTTGGCGCCGCTATGGTGTGAAAATCGCTGGACGGGGATGGTCGAACTGGATAAGTACCTTAACGAGCACGGCGTGCAAGGCTCGGCGCTGGGTACGCCGTGGGTGCAACTGGGGAGCTAGTATGTAGGCCTGATAAGGCAAAGCCGCCATCAGGCAATCTGCGCCTGCTTGCCTGATGGCGCTTCGCTTATCAGGCCTACGATGAACTTATCCGGCCTACCGCCTACCCGGTCATTTCACCGATAACCGCCGCATTTCTTGCACAATCTTCAACGTCACGCTGAGAATTGAGTATTATTGTGCCAAGTTGTCGTGAAGGAACCCTCTATGAAGCAAATTCGTATGCTGGCGCAATATTATGTCGACCTGATGATGAAGTTAGGTCTGGTGCGCTTTTCGCTGCTATTAGCGCTGGCTTTGGTCGTGTTGGCAATTGTGGTGCAAATGGCTGTCACCATGGTGCTGCATGGCCAGGTAGAAAGCATTGATGTCATCCGCTCTATCTTTTTTGGTCTGTTAATTACCCCCTGGGCCGTCTATTTTTTGTCAGTGGTGGTGGAGCAACTGGAGGAATCCCGGCAGCGTCTGTCACGGCTGGTGCAAAAGCTGGAAGAGATGCGCGAGCGCGATCTCAAGCTCAATGTGCAGTTGAAAGATAATATCGCCCAGCTCAATCAGGAAATTGTTGAGCGCGAAAAAGCTGAAGCGGAGCGTCAGGAAACGTTTGAGCAACTGAAGGTCGAAATCAAAGAGCGCGAAGAAGCGCAGATTCAGCTTGAGCAACAGTCTTCATTTTTACGCTCTTTCCTTGATGCCTCGCCGGACCTGGTCTTTTATCGTAATGAAGATAAAGAATTTTCCGGCTGTAACCGCGCCATGGAGTTGCTGACCGGCAAGAGCGAAAAGCAACTGGTGAATTTGAAACCGGCTGACGTTTACTCCCCTGAGGCGGCTGAAAAAGTTATTGAGACCGACGAGAAGGTGTTTCGTCATAACGTCTCGCTCACCTATGAACAGTGGCTGGACTATCCGGATGGACGCAAAGCCTGCTTTGAAATTCGTAAAGTGCCTTACTACGACCGCGTCGGTAAACGACATGGCCTGATGGGCTTTGGTCGCGATATTACCGAACGTAAGCGTTATCAGGACGCGCTTGAACGCGCCAGCCGCGATAAGACCACGTTTATTTCCACCATCAGTCACGAGCTGCGTACGCCGCTGAACGGTATTGTTGGCTTAAGCCGGATCCTGCTGGATACGGATTTGACCGCCGAGCAGGAAAAATACCTGAAAACTATCCACGTCTCAGCCGTGACGCTGGGCAATATTTTCAACGATATTATCGATATGGATAAGATGGAGCGGCGTAAAGTCCAGCTCGATAACCAGCCGATCGATTTCACCAGCTTTATGGCGGATCTGGAAAACCTCTCTGGCCTGCAGGCGCAGCAAAAAGGGCTGCGTTTTGTGCTTGAGCCAACGCTACCGTTGCCGCATAAAGTGATTACCGACGGCACGCGTTTGCGCCAGATTCTGTGGAATCTGATCAGCAACGCCGTGAAGTTTACCCAGCAGGGGCAGGTGACCGTGCGGGCGCGCTATGACCAGGGGAATATGCTGCATTTCGAGGTAGAAGATTCCGGGATCGGCATTCCGCAGGATGAACAGGATAAAATCTTCGCCATGTATTATCAGGTGAAGGACAGTAACGGCGGCAAACCGGCAACAGGAACCGGGATTGGTCTGGCCGTATCAAAGCGTCTGGCGAAAAATATGGGCGGCGATATTACGGTCTCCAGCCAGGCTGGTAAAGGCTCTGTCTTTACGCTGACTGTGCATGCGCCTGCGGTAGCGGAAGAGATTGAAGACGCTTTTGAAGACGATGACATGCCGCTGCCCGCCCTGAATGTCCTGCTGGTGGAAGACATTGAACTGAACGTCATTGTCGCGCGCTCAGTGCTGGAAAAACTGGGTAATAGCGTGGATGTCGCCATGACCGGGAAAGCCGCGCTGGAAATGTTCACGCCGGGTGAATATGACCTAGTATTGCTGGATATTCAGCTACCGGATATGACCGGGCTGGATATCTCCCGCGAGCTTACGCAAAAATACGCGCGTGAAGATCTGCCGCCGCTGGTGGCCCTTACCGCCAACGTTCTGAAAGATAAAAAAGAGTATCTGGATGCGGGAATGGACGACGTGCTGAGTAAGCCGCTGTCAGTCCCGGCTTTAACCGCCATGATCAAAAAATACTGGGATACCCGAAACAAAGAGGAGAGCACTGTGACATCTGAAGAGAGCAGTAAATCGCAAGCGCTATTAGATATTCCTATGTTGGAACAATACCTCGAGCTGGTGGGACCGAAGTTAATTACCGACGGGCTGGCGGTGTTTGAGAAGATGATGCCGGGATATTTGAGCGTGCTGGAATCCAATCTGACTGCACGTGATAAAAAAGGCGTGGTTGAGGAAGGTCATAAAATTAAAGGTGCGGCAGGTTCGGTGGGGCTGCGCCATCTGCAACAGTTAGGTCAGCAAATCCAGTCGCCAGATCTTCCAGCCTGGGAAGATAACGTTGCTGAATGGATTGAAGAGATGAAGCAGGAGTGGCAGCACGACGTGGCGGTACTAAAAGCCTGGGTGGCGAGTGTGGAAAAAAAATGACCCCGGCTTGACCGGGGTGCGCGAATACTGCGCCAACACCAGGGAAATCGTGGCTGCGCCGTAACTTATTGTCATTGTGTACAAAGGCACAGCCCTATTTTTCAGGCCGCACGCAGTTAAGATAGCAAATCTTAAATAATTTGTTACATGAATCAGTTAAATGTGTGAAGCGTAGCATTTAAATCATAATAACTAATATGTTTCAGCCAGTTGAGAAAGGAGTATCACGATGAAAAAAGTGGGAGTCGTGCTCAGCGGATGCGGTGTGTATGACGGTGCAGAGATCCATGAAACCGTACTCACGCTGCTGGCCATTGCCCGCAACGGCGCGCAGGCCGTCTGCTTCGCACCGGATAAACAACAAGCTGATGTGATTAATCATCTGACCGGTGAGCCGATGTCGGAAACACGCAATGTCCTGATTGAAGCCGCTCGCCTCACACGCGGCGAGATTCGCCCGCTTGCTCAGGCGGTTTCAACGGAACTGGATGCGTTGATCGTGCCGGGTGGGTTTGGCGCCGCCAAAAATCTGAGTAATTTTGCCAGCCAGGGCAGCGAATGCCGGGTTGACAGTGATTTAGCCGCGCTGGCAGTTGCCATGCATCAGATGGGGAAACCGTTGGGATTTATGTGTATTGCGCCCGCCATGTTACCCAAAATTTTTGATTTTCCGCTGCGTCTGACCATTGGCACGGATATCGATACGGCAGAGGTACTGGAGGAGATGGGCGCTGAACATGTGCCTTGTCCGGTTGATGACATTGTCGTTGATGAAGACAACAAAATCGTTACCACGCCCGCCTATATGCTGGCGCAGGATATCGCTCAGGCCGCGAGTGGCATCGATAAACTGGTCTCGCGTGTGCTGGTGTTGGTTGAATGAGAACAGGCGTTACCGCTTTTCTGCGGCGTATCTTTCTACGAGCGGTTATCGTCCTCGCCGTATTCTGGGGCGGGGGCATCGCCCTTTTCAGCGTGATGCCGGTGCCGTTTTCGGCGGTGATGGTCGAGCGGCAACTGGGCGCATGGTTATCCGGTGATTTCGGGTATGTGGCGCACTCGGACTGGGTGAGTATGGATGAGATCTCACCGTGGATGGGGCTGGCGGTGATTGCCGCCGAGGACCAGAAGTTCCCTGACCATTGGGGATTCGATGTCTCTGCCATCGAGAAAGCGCTGGCGCATAATGAACGTAATGAAAACCGTATTCGCGGGGCGTCAACGTTATCGCAACAGACGGCAAAAAACCTCTTTCTGTGGGATGGACGTAGCTGGGTGCGTAAGGGCCTTGAAGCCGGGCTCACGCTGGGGATGGAAACGGTCTGGAGCAAGAAACGTATTCTGACCGTCTATCTGAACGTTGCGGAGTTTGGCGACGGCATTTTTGGCGTGGAGGCGGCGGCGCAGCGGTATTTTCATAAACCTGCCAGTCGCTTAAGTATGTCTGAAGCGGCCTTGCTGGCGGCGGTCCTACCTAATCCTTTACGTTTTAAAGCGAATGCGCCTTCGGGTTATGTGCGTAGCCGTCAGGCGTGGATTATGCGCCAAATGCGCCAGTTAGGCGGTGAGTCGTTTATGCGGGAAAATAAGCTGTATTAGCTGAGTTATTGCCGGATGCGGCGTAAACGCCTTATCCGGCCTACTGGCTATGTTCTGTGTACTCGATTAATCTTCGTCAAACCCTGAATTAAACAGGGCAACTACCGCGGCCAGAGCTTCAACTTCCTGCGGGCCTGTGGCTTCAACTTCTATCTGCCGCCCCTTCGCAGAATCCAGCATCAGCAGCGCGATAACGCTGTTTGCCTCGGCTTCCGTTCCTTCATCATTACGCAGCAAAACTTCTGCTTCGAAACCCTGCATCAATTCAAAAAGTTTCATTGCTGGCCGGGCATGCATGCCCAGCTTATTAGTGATTTCAACGGTTTGCTTCACGGTCATGATTTACGTTTTTCCAGCGTACGATGGCGTGACTGCACGTTTTTACCGCGTGAGCGGAAGTAGTCTGCCAACTGCTCTGCAATATACACCGAACGGTGTTTCCCGCCGGTACAGCCGATGGCTACAGTGAGGTAGCTGCGGTTGTTGGTCTCCAGCATGGGTAACCATAGCTCAAGATAGCTGCGGGTCTGGTAGATAAAATTGTGTACTTCTGTGTGCCTGTCGAGGAAGGCGGCGACAGGGCGGTCAAGACCGGTCATCGGACGCAGCTTCGGATCCCAGTGTGGGTTGGGCAGGAAGCGCACGTCAAAGACGTAGTCCGCGTCAATCGGGATACCGTGTTTGAAACCAAAGGATTCGAATACCATCGTCAGTTCACGTTCACGTTTGCCCAGCAGTCGGGTACGCAGCATTTCCGCCAGTTCGTGTACGGACATTTCGGAGGTATCAACAATCAGGTCTGCGCGGGAACGCAGCGGCTCCAACAAATCGCTTTCTTTATCGATAGCGCTTTCCAGCGACAAGTTTTTGCTGGAGAGGGGGTGTAAACGACGCGTGTCGCTGTAGCGGCGAATCAGCGTGTTACGGTCAGCATCAAGGAACAGCAACTGCGGTGAGAAGCCTTCAGGCAGATTGTTCATTGCCTGCTCGAAAATCTCCGGGGATTCCGGCATGTTACGCACATCAATGCTGACGGCCGCAGAAATCTGGCGATCGGCCAGTGTACGAGCCAGATCGGGCAACAGCACTACGGGAAGGTTATCCACGCAGTAAAAACCCATATCTTCCAGCGCACGCAGGGCAACGGATTTGCCTGACCCTGAACGA
Organism: Citrobacter sp. CRE-46; assembly: GCF_059615875.1. Taxonomy (NCBI): domain Bacteria; kingdom Pseudomonadati; phylum Pseudomonadota; class Gammaproteobacteria; order Enterobacterales; family Enterobacteriaceae; genus Citrobacter; species Citrobacter sp. CRE-46. The sequence continues at coordinate 546,426 of NZ_CM184341.1, forward strand.
CCGCTGACGATCATCAGTACCATGTACTGTTTCTCCTCACAACGACAAAAAAGGATGCCATTGGGTTGTTATGCGTCATCCTGTCCACCTTCGGTGTCCGTGATGATTTGATACAACTCCTGGTCACTCTGTGCGGCGCGCAGGCGACGGCAGATGGCTTTATCTGCCAGACGTTTGGCGACCAGCGATAATGTATGCAAATGCGTCTTGGTTTGGTCTGCCGGGACCAGCAGGGCGAAAAGCAGATCGACGGGCTGATTATCAATGGCGTCGAAGGCGATGGGCGTTTCGAGTTGCACAAACACGCCAACCGCGCGCATCGTGTCTTCTTCCAGCTTGCCGTGCGGGATGGCAATACCATTACCGATGCCGGTACTGCCCATTTTTTCACGCGTCAGAATGGCTTCAAATACCACCTGAGAGGGCAAGCTGAGCTGTTTTGCCGCCAGTTCACTGATGATTTCCAGTGCGCGTTTCTTGCTTTGGCAGTGAACGGCCGCGCGCGTACATTCCTGGTTAAGAACATTGCTCAGTTGTAGAGTCGTATCGTTATTTGTCATAATTTCACCTAAGCGCTAACTGTACAAATGGCCCGTTGTGCTGCACAACAGGCCGTCCTGCACCCGCTAACTGCCCGGACAAGTTAGTGCTGTTTCAGTTTATCTTTATGTTTTGTTAACTGCCGAGCCAGTTTATCAATTAAACCGTCAATGGCGGCGTACATATCCTGACCTTCCGCGCTGGCATGAATTTCGCCACCGTTTACATGCAGTGTTGCATCCGAGATATGTGTAACCTTCTCCACTTTCAACACAATATAGACCTGATTAATCCGGTCGAAATATTGTTCAAGCTTGGCGAATTTGGTATTAACAAACTCGCGCAGAGCTTCCGTGATTTCGACGTTGTTTCCAGTGATGTTGAGCTGCATAGTGTCTTCCTTATCGGTTGGGTCACACCAGTTGTTTGCGCTGGTTAGACGGCGGAATGGATAAAGACTCTCGGTACTTCGCAACGGTGCGGCGTGCCACCATGATACCCTGATCCGACAGCATAGAGGTTAACTTGCTGTCACTCAGCGGTTTCGCGGGGTTTTCCGCAGCAATTAATTTCTTCACCAGTGCGCGGATAGCTGTGGATGAGGCTTCGCCCCCGCCTTCAGTGTTAACGTGACTGGAAAAGAAATACTTCAGTTCAAATATGCCGCGCGGACTGTGCAAATACTTTTGCGTGGTCACTCGGGAAATGGTCGATTCGTGCATCTCGACGGCCTGGGCGATATCCGCCAGCACCATCGGTTTCATAAATTCTTCGCCTTGCTCAAAGAAGGCCTGCTGCTGTTCAACGATACAGCGACTGACGCGCAGCAGCGTATCATTGCGGCTTTCCAGACTTTTAATCAGCCACTTCGCATCCTGCAAATTGCTACGAATAAACTGGCTGTCGGCATCGTTGCGCGCGCTATTGCACATCGCGGCGTAGTGCTGGTTAATCTGCAAGCGTGGAATGCTGTCGCCGTTGAGTTCGACCACCCAACGATCGTTATGCTTACGCACCAGCACATCCGGGATGACGTATTCCGGCTCGCCGGTTTGGATCGACTGTCCTGGGCGGGGATCGAGCGACTGGATGAGGTTGACGGCTTCTTTCAGCACGTCTTCTTTCAGTCGGGTTACGCGCATCAGCGAGCGAAAGTCATGGTTGGCTAACAGATCGAGGTGATCGCTGATGATCAGACGCGCTTCTTCCAGCCATGGCGTGGACTTATCAAATTGCGAGAGTTGGATCAGTAAGCAGTCACGCAGATCTTTGGCTGCCACGCCAACGGGATCAAAGCGCTGAACGCGTTTAAGCACGGCTTCGATTTCATCCATACCGACGTCGTCATCGCCCATGCTTTCGAGAATATCGTCCAGGGTCACGGTGAGATAACCGGTTTCGTCAACCGCATCAACAATTGATGTCGCAATGGCGCGATCGGTATCCGAGAACGGGGTCAGCTCCACTTGCCACATCAGGTAATCCTGCAGCGATTGCGTGGTCTCCCCCTGATAAACAGGCAGTTCGTCGTCAATGTAATCTCCGCTGGTGCCTGAAGGCGTACCGGCGGTGTAGATTTCATCCCAACTGGCGTCAAGCGGCAATTCCTCTGGCATCTCTTTTTGTTCGAGTGCATCTGCGGTATCGAGGGATTCGCTGTCCTGTTTTTCCTGGGTATCAATTTCGTCGTGAAGATCGGTTTGCTCGAGCAGTGGGTTACTTTCCAGCGCTTGCTGAAGTTCTTGCTGAAGTTCCAGCGTGGACAACTGCAACAGACGGATCGCCTGTTGTAGCTGAGGCGTCATCGCCAGTTGTTGGCTAAGCCTGAGTTGCAAACCTTGCTTCATGTTCAGAGTTGTTTTCTCCTGCGGTGACGTGAAGTCTTCTACCCTATCAGAGTCTGAAGTCTTCCCCAAGGTATACGCGCTTAACGTGCTCATCCTGCAGTATTTCTGTCGGCGTGCCGTGGGCGATCAGGTGTCCCTGGCTCACGATATAGGCGCGCTCACAAACTGCCAGCGTTTCGCGGACGTTATGGTCGGTAATCAACACCCCAAGCCCGCTGTCGCGCAGGTGTTCGATGATCCGTTTGATATCGATAACGGAAATCGGGTCAACACCGGCAAACGGTTCATCAAGCAGGATAAATTTCGGATTCGCGGCCAGCGCGCGGGCGATTTCCACACGGCGTCGTTCACCACCGGAGAGCGATTGGCCCATGCTGTCACGCAGATGTTCGATATGGAATTCTTCCATCAGCTCATTGGCGCGATCTTCCCGCTGCTCACTGGTGAGATCGTCACGAATTTGCAGTACCGCCATCAGGTTATCAAACACGCTCAGGCGACGGAAAATAGACGCTTCCTGCGGTAGGTAGCCGATGCCGCGACGCGCGCGCGCATGCAGTGGCAGCAGACTGATATCTTCGTCATCAATGATAATGTTGCCCGCATCGCGCGGGACAATGCCGACCACCATGTAAAATGTCGTTGTCTTGCCCGCACCGTTAGGACCAAGCAGACCGACGATCTCCCCGGAGTTGACGGTCAGACTGACATCTTCCACCACACGGCGGCCCTTATAGGCCTTTGCAAGGTTCTTTGCAGTTAATGTTGCCATAACGAATCAGTTACCTTTTTTCTCTGCCGGAGCCTTGTTTTTGTCCTGCAACTGCGACGGAACCAGAACGGTGGTGACGCGTTTGCCTTTATCGCTGAAGGCCTGCATTTTCTGCTCTTTCACCAGATAGGTGATCTTATCACCCGTGATGTTGCTATCGAGCTGTTCCAGGTAAGCCTTACCGGTAAGCACGACGAAGTCTTTCGCCAGTTCATAGTGCATGTGTGAGGCGCGGCCTTTCACTGGCTTACCGTTGTCCTGCATCTGGTAAAAGGTGGCGGGCTCACCGTAACCATCAATCACTTCTTTACCGTCTTCACCGCCCGGGCGGGTCACAACGACTTTATCGGCATTAATTTTGATGGTGCCCTGAGTCACAATCACGTTACCAGTAAACGTCACCACGTTGCCCTGCATATCCAGGGACTGCTGGTCCGACTCGATGTGAATCGGCTGCTCGGTATCGCCGGTGACGGCAAATGCCGGAATGCTGGCGGCCAGAAGTGAACTGGCAAGCACAAGATTAAGGCTGAGTTTGTTTATTTTGGATTTCATATGAGGTTCTAACCTTTTCAATCAGCTCGGCGTTCTTGTTGCGTAAGTTGCCGCGCATCTTCAGTCCGCTGGAGTTAAATGTTGTGCCATATAACGTGACAAGATCATCAGAAGTGACGTCTTGAGTCACCAGGTTAATCTGTGCGTTATCGGTCGTAATTCTGCGTAGTTGAGAGTCAGGCACCAGGGCGTTAACTTCAACATGGCCGTACAGATACAGCATTCGATCGTTGGTCAATTTGGCTTTATCGGCTTTGATTGACCAGGTCGGTACTTTATCTTTATCAAACGTGGTTAATACCGGTTGAGTAAACCACGAAACCGCTTGCTCCGAATAATATTCAACGTGTTGGGCGATCAAGTGATAGCTCAGCGCGCCTTCCGGACTATACACGACGGTATCGGTATGTTCGCTTTTATAGGTTGGCTCGTTGTTATTGACGGCGACCTGAGTGGCCTCGTCTTTGTCTGCCAGGTTAATACCAATCATCACAAGGACAGCCAGCGACAGTAGAATGATAACCCAACGTCTGGTTTTGCTCATATCGATTGCCCTTTGGCCTCGTCCAGTTTGCCCTGCGCCAGGAGTAATAAATCGCAGACTTCACGTACAGCGCCGCGTCCCCCATCGATACGGGTGACGTAGTCGGCGCGTGGAATCAGCAATGGATGGGCATCCGCCACCGCTACGCTTAATCCCACTTTTGCCATCACTGGCCAGTCGATCAGGTCATCGCCAACATAGGCCACATTTTCCGGCGCGATCGCCAGTTTTCCAAGCAGATCGTCAAAGGCGATCAGTTTGTCTGACTGCCCCTGATACAGATGCGTGATCCCCAATGTGGCACAGCGATCTTCTACAAGTTTAGCCTTTCGTCCGGTAATAATAGCAACCTCAATACCGGAAGTGAGCGCACAGCGAATTCCGTAGCCATCGCGGACGTTAAAAGCCTTCAGCTCTTCACCGTTGTTGCCCATATAAATCAGACCATCAGACAATACGCCATCCACATCCAGGATCAGCAAACGGATGTTCTCAGCCCGGGTGATAACGTCAGCGTTGACGGGTCCATAACAGGTCGCAAGCGACGCACCTGCTTTACTCATTTTCTTTATCCTTGAGTTTCTTACACTACACCTGCACGCAGCAGATCATGCATATGTAACACACCGAGTAACTGGTCGCCATCAGCAACCATTACCGAAGTGATATGGCGGGACTGCATTAAGTTCAGGGCATCAACGGCAAGAATGCCCGGACGCACGCGAATGCCTCCAGGGGTCATCACATCGGCAATGCCTAACTGGCGTACATCTACGCCCATATCAAAGACGCGACGTAAATCGCCATCCGTGAAAATACCGTCAATCTTCATTGCATCATCACAAATGACGGTCATGCCGAGATTTTTACGTGTGATCTCAAGTAAGGCGTCACGCAGGCTGGCGCTTTTATTAACATGCGGAATCTCATCACCCGTATGCATAATATCGTTAACACGCAGCAAAAGCTTACGGCCCAGTGCGCCACCCGGATGCGATAACGCAAAATCTTCCGCGGTGAAGCCGCGTGCTTTTAATAACGCCACGGCAAGGGCATCGCCCATCACCAGCGTTGCGGTGGTGCTGCTGGTCGGCGCCAGGCCTAACGGGCAAGCTTCCTTGGGCACTTTAACACACAGATGCACATCTGCCGCACGCGCCATGCTGCTTTCCGGACGGCCGGTCATGCAGATAAGCGGGACATGAAGACGTTTTAATACCGGGATTAACGCCGCTATCTCATTGGATTCGCCGGAGTTAGAGATGGCGATCACCACATCCTGCGGCGAGACCATGCCTAAATCGCCATGCGCGGCTTCGCCCGGATGCACGAAAAATGAGGGGGTGCCGGTGCTGGCAAAAGTGGCCGCCATCTTCCGCCCAATATGTCCGGATTTCCCCATCCCCATCACCACGACTTTGCCCGGGCAACTGAATATTTTTTCACAGGCGAGGGTAAAGTTTTGATTAATGTACTGATCAAGCTCCGCCAGGCCTTCACGTTCAATTGCCAGGACTTCCTTGCCTGCTTGCTGAAAGTCAAAACCCGGTTGCAACTCTAAGTGCGACATAATGCGTTTCCAGTTATCCAACGAGAAGTGGCGATAACCAATACAGCATCGCCAGCCATATGATAAAACCGCCGGTCAGCAGCGCACCCGCGCCGCGACCAATCTGGCGCGGACGTCGCCAGCAGAGTAGTGCAAAAATCACGCTCACCAGCAGCATGACGCTATAGTCACGGGTGAAGGCCATCGGATTGACTTCACCCGGCGTAATTAGCGCCGGTAACCCGAGGACGATAACAATATTAAAAATGTTCGCGCCGATGATGTTGCCAACGGCAATATCGTTTTCGCCTTTACGCAGACCCGCAATGGCCGTTGCCAGCTCTGGCAAACTGGTGCCAATAGCGACTACCGTCAGCCCGATGGTGAGTTCGCTCATGGCGAAATAGTTCGCCAGTACGGTGGCGTTATCCACCACCATCCGTGTTGCCATTGGCATAATAATCAACGCAATGCCCAACCACAAAAATGCGACCGGCAATCCGCCTTCGCGTGGAAGTTCCGCTATCTGCTCTCGGGTCAGCGTGTCATTGCCTTGTCGCTCAGCCAGACGGGCGATTTTAACAATGAATAGCAGCCATAGCACGGCCAGAAGCAGGAGAAAGAAACCGTCACTACGACTCAACTGTCCGTCATACAACACGGATGCGGCTAAAATACTCACCAGCAACATTAGCGGTAATTCACGACGCAGAACATCAGAATGCACGGTAAAAGGATGAATCAGCGCCGACAGACCTAAAATAAGCAGAATGTTGGTAATGTTAGATCCGATAGCGGTACCCACGGCCAGATCGAGTTGCCCATTTATTGATGCCGCCACAGAGACAATGATCTCGGGTAACGACGTCCCTACGCTGACAACGGTCATCCCAATAATAATGGGGGGGATACCGAAATTTCGACATAAAATGGATGCGGCAAATACCAGACGGTCGGCACCGTAGACCACCAGAAGTAAACCAATTATTAACAGCGCCGTCGCTAAAAGCATCTAAAGTCCTTTCTTCAGGTATACTCGCCGGTCCACTTGAAGGATCTTCTGGAAGCCGTAACGAAGTCTTAATTTTGACTTTATGCGGCTAAAAAGTAAAACAAATGCCAGCTTTCGCTAACCAGGACAGGCAATAATCTGTAAATATGTTGGGTTCAGGGCTAAATTGAGCGCCAAACTCTTCGATCAACGAGGCAATAGTAAAGGATGAATCAATGGGTCAGTCTGTGGCGAATCTAGTCGATATGCGCGATGTCAGCTTTTCCCGAGGCGATCGCTGCATCTTTGATAATATTTCCCTGACGGTGCCGCGTGGTAAGGTGACGGCGATCATGGGGCCATCAGGCATCGGCAAAACGACGCTATTGCGTCTGATTGGCGGACAGATACCCCCAGATAAGGGCGAGATCCTGTTCGACGGCGAGAACGTTCCGGCCATGTCCCGTTCGCGCTTATTTACCGTGCGTAAACGCATGAGTATGTTGTTTCAGTCCGGCGCGCTGTTTACCGACATGAACGTGTTTGACAACGTCGCGTATCCGCTACGCGAGCATACGACGTTGCCTGCAGCGTTGCTGAAAAGCACGGTGATGATGAAGCTTGAAGCCGTTGGTCTGCGGGGCGCGGCAAAGTTAATGCCTTCTGAATTATCCGGTGGGATGGCACGGCGTGCTGCGTTAGCACGCGCCATCGCGCTGGAGCCTGACCTCATTATGTTTGACGAACCGTTCGTCGGCCAGGATCCCATTACCATGGGGGTGCTGGTAAAACTGATTTCGGAACTGAACAGTGCGCTGGGCGTCACCTGCGTGGTGGTGTCCCATGATGTGCCTGAGGTGCTGAGTATTGCAGATTACGCCTATATTATGGCGGACAAAAAAATAGTGGCCTACGGTAGTGCTCAGGCTCTGCAAGAAAACGCCGACCCGCGCGTACGTCAGTTCCTTGACGGTATTGCTGATGGGCCGGTTCCGTTCCGTTATCCGGCGGGCGACTACCACATCGATTTACTCAAAACAGGGAGTTAAGCCACCCATGTTGTTAAATGCGCTGGCATCACTCGGACATCGAGGGATTAAAACCCTCAGGACGTTCGGGCGAGCCGGATTAATGTTGTTCAATGCGGTTGTCGGCAAGCCAGAGTTTCGCAAACATGCGCCACTGCTGATACGCCAGCTCTATAATGTCGGTGTCTTATCGATGCTGATCATTATTGTTTCTGGTGTGTTCATCGGTATGGTGCTGGGGTTGCAGGGATACCTGGTTCTGACGACCTACAGTGCGGAAACCAGCCTTGGCATGCTGGTGGCGCTGTCATTGTTACGTGAGCTGGGGCCGGTTGTTGCGGCGCTACTGTTTGCCGGGCGCGCCGGATCGGCCTTAACCGCAGAGATTGGCCTGATGCGGGCGACCGAGCAACTCTCCAGTCTGGAAATGATGGCCGTCGATCCGCTGCGTCGGGTGATCTCTCCGCGTTTTTGGGCCGGTGTCATTTCATTGCCGCTGTTGACGATTATTTTTGTCGCGGTGGGGATCTGGGGCGGTTCGCTGGTTGGAGTAAGCTGGAAAGGTATTGATGCAGGCTTTTTCTGGTCGGCGATGCAAAATGCCGTCGACTGGCGTCTGGATCTGGTCAACTGTCTGATTAAGAGCGTGGTGTTCGCCATAACGGTCACCTGGATTGCATTGTTCAATGGTTATGATGCGATTCCGACCTCAGCCGGCATTAGCCGGGCAACGACACGCACCGTTGTGCACGCCTCTCTCGCCGTTCTGGGGCTGGATTTTGTGCTCACCGCACTGATGTTTGGGAATTGAGTTCATGCAAACGAAAAAAAATGAAATTTGGGTCGGGTTATTTCTGCTGATTGCGCTGCTGGCTGCGCTGTTTGTCTGCCTGAAGGCAGCGAATGTTACCTCAATGCGTACTGAGCCGACTTACACGATTTATGCGACCTTTGATAATATTGGCGGCCTGAAAGAACGCTCTCCGGTGCGGATTGGCGGGGTGGTGGTTGGACGCGTATCGGATATCTCGCTGGATCCGAAAACGTACCTACCGCGCGTGACCTTGGAAATCGAATCGCGTTTTAACCATATTCCTGACACCAGCTCCCTGAGCATCCGTACTTCCGGCCTGCTGGGAGAACAGTATCTGGCATTGAACGTCGGTTTTGAAGATCCTGAGCTGGGAACGTCTATCCTCAAAGATGGCGGTACGATTCAGGACACGAAATCCGCGATGGTGCTGGAAGACATGATTGGTCAGTTCCTTTACAACAGCAACAGTAAAGGTGATGACAATAAGAATTCTGGCGATGCGCCAGCCGCAACTGAAGGCAATAATGAAGCCACTACGCCTGCGGGCGCAACGAAATAATCTCAGGAGAATCGACGTATGTTTAAACGATTGATGATGGTGGCTATGCTGATCATTGCCCCCCTTAGCGCGGCAACCGCGGCGGATCAGACTAACCCGTACAAGTTGATGAATGAGGCGGCGCAGAAGACCTTTGACCGCCTGAAGAACGAGCAACCTAAAATCCGCGCCAACCCGGATTACCTGCGCGATGTTGTCGATCAGGAATTGTTGCCATACGTACAGGTTAAATATGCTGGTGCGCTGGTCCTGGGCCGCTACTACAAAGAAGCGACCCCGGCACAACGTGACGCCTATTTCGCCGCCTTTCGTGAATATCTGAAGCAGGCTTACGGTCAGGCGCTGGCAATGTATCACGGTCAGACCTATCAGATTGCCCCTGAGCAGCCGCTGGGTGATGCGACCATCGTGCCTATCCGCGTGACCATTATCGATCCGAATGGCCGTCCTCCGGTTCGTCTGGATTTCCAGTGGCGTAAAAACTCGCAAACCGGTAACTGGCAGGCGTATGACATGATCGCCGAAGGCGTCAGCATGATCACCACCAAACAGAATGAGTGGAGCGACCTGCTGCGTACCAAAGGCATCGATGGCCTGACAGCACAGCTGAAATCTATTTCTCAGCAGAAAATTACCCTGGAAGAGAAAAAATAATGACCCAGTCACTCACCTGGAAGCGTGAAGGTGACAAGCTGGTGCTGGCGGGAGAGCTGGATCAAGACGTGTTAAATCCATTATGGGATGCGCGAGTTGAGGCGATGCAAGGGGTAACCTGCATCGACCTGAACCAGGTTTCCCGGGTGGATACCGGTGGTCTGGCGTTACTGCTGCACTTGATTGATCAGGGCAAGCAGCAGGGGAACAGCGTTTCGCTCGCTGGTGTTAACGATAAAGTTTACACGCTGGCGCAGCTTTACAATCTGCCTGACGATGTCCTTCCGCGTTAATTTTTTCAGGCTGGATAAGGCCTTGTGCCTTCATCCAGCATCCCCATCATAAGGGATCTGCCATCAAAGCCTTGTCTGATTTATCAGCGAGGCTTTTTGCTTATTTATGACAGCGCCACTTTGCTCTAAGATGTTGGGCTGTTTTCACTATCTGACGAATGAAGAGCCCATGGAAAATAATGAAATTCAGAGCGTGCTGATGAATGCGCTCTCCCTCCAGGAAGTCCACGTTTCTGGCGACGGCAGTCACTTTCAGGTTATTGCCGTGGGTGAGATGTTTGAAGGCATGAGCCGGGTCAAGAAGCAGCAATCAGTCTATGGCCCGTTGATGGAGTACATTGCGGACAACCGCATTCATGCTTTGTCGATTAAAGCGTTTACCCCAGCGGAATGGGCGCGCGATCGCAAACTTAATGGTTTTTGAGCTACGGGTGATGTGCCGGTAGCGAAGATAAATTCTTAACAGAGAACAGAATAATGGATAAATTTCGTGTTCAGGGGCCAACGAAGCTCCAGGGCGAAGTCACAATTTCAGGCGCTAAAAACGCCGCACTGCCGATCCTGTTTGCGGCGCTGCTGGCGGAAGAACCTGTAGAGATCCAAAACGTCCCGAAACTGAAGGACGTTGACACTTCCATGAAGCTACTGAGCCAGTTGGGTGCGAAAGTTGAGCGTAATGGTTCCGTGCACATTGATGCGCGTGACGTTAACGTCTTCTGTGCACCGTATGATCTGGTGAAAACCATGCGTGCGTCTATCTGGGCGCTCGGACCGTTGGTTGCTCGCTTTGGCCAGGGGCAGGTTTCACTGCCGGGCGGTTGCACCATCGGCGCGCGTCCGGTTGACCTGCACATTACCGGTCTGGAGCAGTTAGGCGCGACGATCAAGCTGGAAGAAGGCTATGTGAAGGCGTCCGTTGATGGCCGTCTGAAAGGCGCGCATATCGTCATGGATAAAGTGAGCGTCGGCGCGACGGTCACTATTATGTGTGCAGCAACACTTGCTGAAGGCACCACCATCATTGAAAACGCCGCACGCGAGCCGGAGATCGTCGATACCGCTAATTTCCTGATTGCGCTGGGTGCGAAGATCAGCGGCCAGGGTACCGATCGCATTACCATCGAAGGTGTTGAACGTCTCGGCGGTGGTGTTTATCGCGTTCTGCCAGACCGTATTGAAACCGGCACTTTCCTGGTTGCAGCAGCGATTTCTCGCGGCAAAATTATCTGCCGCAATGCGCAACCTGACACGCTGGATGCCGTCCTGGCGAAGCTGCGTGATGCGGGGGCGGATATCGAAGTCGGCGAGGACTGGATAAGCCTCGACATGCACGGCAAGCGTCCGAAGGCGGTCAATGTACGTACTGCGCCGCACCCGGCGTTCCCGACTGATATGCAGGCCCAGTTCACGCTGCTGAACCTGGTGGCAGAAGGGACAGGCTTCATCACGGAAACCGTGTTTGAGAACCGCTTCATGCACGTGCCTGAGCTGAGCCGTATGGGCGCTCACGCGGAAATCGAAAGCAACACTGTGATTTGCCACGGTGTGGAAACGCTCTCCGGCGCGCAAGTGATGGCGACCGATCTGCGTGCGTCAGCAAGCCTGGTGTTGGCGGGTTGTATTGCTGAAGGTACGACGGTGGTCGACCGTATTTATCACATCGATCGCGGCTATGAGCGCATCGAAGATAAACTGCGTGCGCTGGGCGCAAACATTGAGCGCGTGAAAGGCGAGTAATCGTCAACGCCTCTGGTAACCCCCTGGTCTTTGGGCCGGGGGTTACTGCTTAATGTTCATTCAGGATTCTTTTTCCCTCTCGGTCCCCTCATCATTCGTGTTCTGTCGATGAATTCATGCGTTTTGGCATCGTGGTAGCGCGACGGCCAGATCACCCAAGGGTCGGTTCCCAGCGCCCGGGCAATAATCAACTCTCCTTTCGGCCATGGCCGCGTTAACGCGTTCGCCAGCGTTGATGAACTCAAGCCATTTTTACGTGACTCAGCGGCCATTGAGGTGCCTTTTTTGCGCAGTCCGGCGATGATGTCGGCCGTATGCCAGTCAATCAGCTTGCTTTCCATAAATTCATCCCTCCTTTGGTTAATGACTTACGGTTTCACGTTCGGTTGTGGCGACACTATAACGCTCCGAGAACAAATGTTCTAAAATGTTCGTGTAAGGTGTGAGTATATTCAGATTATGCCAATATCTGGCGTAATAATCCGGAAAGCTGAAAGGATTTATTGGAGTTTATAAGAGCATCCCGTGCTAGGCACGGGATGATGAGTGGCTGGGGGGAAGGTAATTAGCGGTCGCGCTGTACGGCGATATGCGCCAGACCAATCAGCGCTTCTCGCCATGGCGTATCAGGCAGCACCTGCAACGCGGCGATGGCTTTATCGGCCTCTTCTTCCGCACGTTGTCGGGTCCACTCCAGAGAGCCACAGGCGTTCATCGCTTCCAGAACCGGCTCCAGAAGGTGACGACCGTTACCTTGTTCAATGGCCTGGCGGATCATCTGCGCCTGCTCCGGGGTGCCGTGGCGCATGGCATGCAGCAGCGGTAGCGTCGGCTTACCTTCGTTAAGGTCATCACCGACGTTTTTACCTAACTGCTCGCCATCTGCGCTGTAATCCAGTAAATCGTCAATTAACTGGAACGCAGTCCCAAGATAACGGCCATAATCCTGCAACCCTTTCTCTTGTTCTTCGCTGCAGCCAGCCAGAATACCCGAGCATTGGGCTGCGGCTTCAAACAAACGCGCCGTCTTGCTGTAGATGACGCGCATATAGTTTTCTTCGGTGATGTCCGGGTCGTTGACGTTCATCAACTGCAGAACTTCACCTTCTGCGATGACGTTAACCGCTTTCGACATGACTTCCAGTACTTTCAGCGAGCCGAGGCTGGTCATCATCTGAAATGCGCGGGTATAGATAAAATCGCCGACCAGCACGCTGGCCGCATTACCAAACGCCGCATTTGCTGTGGCTTTCCCGCGGCGCATGTCGGACTCATCCACAACATCGTCATGCAGGAGGGTCGCAGTGTGGATAAACTCGATGAGGGCTGCAATCGTAACGTGCGCATTTTCCTGGTAACCAACGGCACGTGCTGCAAGTACGGCGATCATTGGGCGAATGCGTTTTCCGCCGCCGCTCACGATGTAGTACCCTAACTGATTGATCAACTGGACGTCGGAATTGAGCTGTTCAAGGATTGTCGCATTGACCCCCGCCATATCTTGCGCGGTTAACTCATTGATTTTTTCTAAATTCATCGCAAAAGCCGGGCTTCTCGCCCCGATTACCTCACCGTATGGCAAGGTAACGTCGGGTTCAGGTTTATAAATATATGCTGATTGTACTGAAAAAACGCCGTAGATAAACGTTACCGTACGTGTTGTGTTTTTTTTCTTCATGTATTGACGGTAGCACTTGTCAAAGGCTCGCGTTTTGCGTAATATTCGCGCCCTATTGTGAATATTTATAGCGCACTCTGAATCATCAAAAAGGTGTGCGCGGAAGCGGAGTTTTTTATGTACGCGGTTTTCCAAAGTGGTGGTAAACAACACCGAGTAAGCGAAGGTCAGACCGTTCGCCTGGAAAAGCTGGACATCGCAACTGGCGAATCTGTTGAATTCGCTGAAGTTCTGATGATCGCAAACGGTGAAGAAGTCAAAATCGGCGTTCCTTTCGTTGATGGCGGCGTTATCAAAGCTGAAGTTGTTGCTCATGGTCGTGGCGAGAAAGTTAAAATCGTTAAGTTTCGTCGTCGTAAACACTACCGTAAGCAGCAGGGCCATCGTCAGTGGTTCACTGATGTGAAAATCACTGGCATCAGCGCTTAAGTTAAGGGGAGCAGATTAAATGGCACATAAAAAGGCTGGCGGCTCGACTCGTAACGGTCGCGATTCAGAAGCTAAACGTCTGGGCGTAAAACGCTTCGGCGGTGAAACAGTTCTGGCTGGTAGCATCATCGTTCGTCAACGTGGTACTAAATTCCACGCTGGCTCCAACGTTGGTTGCGGCAAAGACCACACTCTGTTTGCTAAAGCAGACGGTAAAGTGAAATTTGAAGTGAAAGGCCCGAAAAACCGTAAATTCATCAGCATCGTTGCTGAATAAGTTTTTCGCGTCCCGGTAACGGATAAAAGCCCCGCAACACGTTGCGGGGCTTTTTACATTCGACGGCCGGTAAATATGCTCGTCGCGCCGTGATAAACCGGAAACGAGCCCTTGCAGGGAATACGGCATGAAGCAGCAGGCAGGCATTGGTATTCTGTTAGCACTCACGACTGCAATATGTTGGGGCGCTTTGCCAATAGCAATGAAGCAAGTGCTGGAGGTGATGGAGCCTCCTACCGTGGTGTTCTACCGTTTTTTAATGGCAAGTATTGGCCTTGGCGCTATCCTTGCGGTTAAAAAAAAGCTCCCCCCATTGCGCATTTTTCGCAAAGCGCGTTGGTTGGTGCTGTTGGCAATAGCCACCGGTGGGCTGTTCGGTAACTTCATACTGTTTAGTTCATCTTTGCAATACTTGAGCCCAACGGCCTCGCAGGTTATCGGTCAGCTGTCACCCGTTGGCATGATGATCGCCAGCGTCTTTATCCTGAAAGAAAAGATGCGCGGCACGCAGGTGATTGGCGCCATTATGCTTCTGAGCGGCCTGGTTCTGTTTTTTAATACCAGTCTGATCGAAATTTTTACCCGACTCACCGATTACACCTGGGGCGTTATCTTTGGTGTCGGTGCGGCGATGGTCTGGGTGAGCTATGGGGTCGCGCAAAAGGTGTTATTGCGCCGTCTGGCGTCACCGCAGATCCTGTTTTTACTGTACACTTTATGTACGATCGCGTTGTTGCCGCTGGCTAAACCCGGTGTCATCACGCAGCTCAGCGACTGGCAGCTGGCCTGCCTGGTATTCTGCGGCCTGAATACGCTGGTAGGATACGGCGCTCTCGCGGAAGCGATGGCGCGCTGGCAGGCGGCGCAGGTAAGCGCCATTATTACGCTTACGCCGCTGTTTACGTTGTTATTTTCAGATTTATTATCACTGGCCTGGCCCGATTTCTTCGCCAGACCGATGCTAAACCTTTTAGGTTATCTCGGTGCGTTTATCGTGGTTGCGGGCGCGATGTATTCCGCCATTGGTCATCGAATTTGGGGCGGTTTACGTAAGCATGAAACGGTGGTTTCGCAACCCCGCTCAGGCGAATGATTTACGGAGAGTAAAATGAAGTTTGTTGATGAAGCATCGATTCTGGTCGTTGCAGGTGATGGCGGTAATGGTTGCGTGAGCTTCCGCCGTGAAAAATATATTCCAAAAGGCGGCCCGGACGGCGGTGATGGCGGTGATGGCGGCGACGTATGGATGGAAGCCGACGAAAACCTGAACACGCTGATCGATTACCGTTTTGAAAAATCTTTCCGTGCGGAACGTGGTCAGAATGGCGCGAGCCGCGATTGCACAGGTAAACGCGGTAAAGACGTTACGATTAAAGTGCCTGTCGGTACGCGCGTTATCGATCAGGGCACCGGCGAAACCATGGGCGACATGACCAAGCATGGTCAGCGTCTGATGGTCGCTAAAGGCGGCTGGCACGGCCTGGGTAACACCCGTTTCAAATCCTCGGTCAACCGTACTCCGCGTCAGAAAACGATGGGGACACCGGGCGATAAGCGCGATCTGTTGCTGGAGCTGATGCTGCTGGCGGATGTAGGTATGTTGGGTATGCCAAATGCCGGTAAATCAACCTTTATCCGTGCGGTATCCGCGGCGAAGCCGAAAGTTGCCGATTATCCGTTCACCACCCTGGTACCAAGCCTGGGTGTGGTGCGTATGGACAACGAAAAGAGCTTCGTAGTGGCCGACATTCCGGGGCTGATTGAAGGCGCGGCTGAAGGCGCGGGTCTGGGGATTCGCTTCCTGAAACACCTGGAACGTTGCCGCGTGCTGCTGCACCTCATCGATATCGATCCAATTGATGGCTCCGATCCGGTAGAAAACGCCCGTATCATTATTGGCGAACTGGAAAAATACAGTCAGGATCTGGCGTCTAAACCGCGCTGGTTAGTGTTCAACAAAATTGATTTGCTGGACAAGGCTGAAGCGGAAGAGAAAGCGAAAGCGATCGCTGAAGCGCTGGGCTGGGAAGGTAAATATTACCTGATCTCCGCCGCCAGTCAGTTGGGCGTGAAGGATCTGTGCTGGGATGTGATGACCTTTATCATCGAGAACCCGATTGTTCAGGCTGAAGAAGCGAAACAGCCAGAGAAAGTTGAGTTCATGTGGGATGATTATCACCGCCAGCAGCTCGCTGAAGTCGAAGACGAAGCGGAAGATGACTGGGATGACGACTGGGACGAAGACGACGAAGAAGGCGTTGAGTTCATCTATAAGCGTTGATTTTGAGGGCTGGTTTACCAGCCCTTTTATTTATATATTCTGAAAAAAATATTAATGATGTTCCCGCATTAAACGACCAATTATAATTCCTCCTCATTTAGCGTGCATGTATGAGACGAGGTAATGCAATACTCATTTGTAGCAATTATTATATCACTGGCATCAATGATTTTGGCCGCCCTGATTTATAAAAGTAAAGGCTATAGGGCAATCTATTACGCCTTTCTTATTTTACTTGCTCAGTGCATTTCTTTATTTTTAAGCCTGTTTTGGTTAGGCTGTTATTACTTTACGGGCGAAGGGGTTAATGACGCTGTTATTTATACTTTGACCCGCTCGCTTTATGGCGCGGATTTTAAAGATTACGTCGCGCCTTTTGTCGTTGCTGTCTTGCTGATTGGACTGCTACTCTTTCTGAGCTGGCGATTCATGCAAGGTAAAAATGTTCAAAAAGAGAGAAAACATTACGCTTCGATAACCGCCGTATTACTGACATTTTTTGCTGTTGGCATCTCTCCGGCATTATTACAATTCACTAATTATAGCAAGCCGCCAGCAGAAGTAGATGGCTCCGATTTTTCGCGCTACTATATTACGCCAGATACCAGGATAAATAATCCAAAATATAATCTGGTATATATTTATGCAGAAAGCCTGGAAAGAACCTACTTTGATAAAGACACATTTCCTCAGTTGCTGCCTGATTTAACGGCGCTGAAACAAGATGGCCTGGATTTTAGCGGTACAGAACAGTATCCGGCGACGGATTTTACAATAGCAGGGATCGTGGCATCGCAGTGTGGTCTTCCGCTGTTTGCACCGACCGATTTAAGTGGCAAGAAAGCAAGTCTGGGCTTCTTTTCCTCTTCAGTCTGCCTTGGGGATATTTTGAAAAATTCAGGTTATGAAACCTGGTTTATGCAGGGCGCTGATTTACGTTTCGCCGATAAGGATGTGTTTTTTAAAACGCACGGCATTGACCATGCCTGGGGACTGGCGGAGTCTGGCCTGGAGAAGGATTTTTCCGCCCAGAATGCCTGGGGGCTATATGATGATATGCTGCTGGAAAAGGTCTGGCGCAAGTTTCAGCATTTGTCCCGGCAAAAAACGCCTTTTGCGTTATTCACGTTGACGCTGGACACCCATCCCCCTGAAGGTTATATCCCCACGAGCTGTCCTGTCAGCTATAAAAAAAATGGTAGCGAAGTCGATGCGTTAACCTCTGTGCTTTGTAGCCAGAGGGAAATCGCTAAATTCATTAGACGGATACAGGCTTCGCCCTGGGCCAGTAATACGATTATTGTTCTCTCATCCGATCATCTGGTAATGCAAAATATGACGGCTGCTGTGGATTATTTAAATAAAATGCCTCGCCGCAATTTATTTGTGGTTTTCAGAAATGGCGTGACGCCGAAAGTTATCGCCGATAAGCGAAGCACGTTAGATAATGGGGCAACGGTGCTTGAGCTGATGGGGGGTGGTAATGCAATAGGCTTAGGGAGAAGTTCATTAAGTCAGCCTTCCCTGGCAGCGGTTTTTGACGACTTTAAAAATAAGTTGTTAGCCTGGGGGCCTGCTATCCGCTCCCGTTGGGGAATTCCCGAGTCCATTAAAAATTTTACCGTTGATACCAGAAGAAAGTTGCTGCGTTTTGATAGTTTTGAATACCCTATTCCCGCCTTACTGGAAGTATCTCCGGGACGAGTCTGGCCGGTTGTCGATGACGGGAATGACGTGGGAATGTCTTTAAGGAATACCCTGGGATTTCTGCCTGAAGGCCATAAATTTATCTGGATAGATCAATGCCTGAGCATTGGCCCCGTATGGCAACCGGATTCTGCCGTCACGACTGGGTGGTGTGTTGCCTCTGGGAAAGCCGGTAGCGAGACTCACATCGAGAAAATAACGGCTGAAGATTATTCAGGCGGGATGAGTGAATTTCCGGGCAAAACGAATCATGAACGCTTTCAGCGTATCCAGGCGCGGTTATTACTTTCCGCAAAGGATGTCCGCTATCAGTCCGATCGCATACTGTTTGCGGCGGAAGGACTGCCTGCATTTGTGAAATCAATAACAGGAGTGGGGCATCCAGAATACTGGGGACGGTGGTCAGATGCGAACCTGTCACCCGCGGTGGCTATCACCTATAACCAACCACTGCCCGCGAAATTTGACGTTGAGATCAAGGCAAAAGCCTTTGGCAAAAATATTGGTGCACCGATTCCCGTTTCCATCGGTTCCTGTACCCACTATCTCACCCTGCACGCAGAGGCGGAAACGGTGATATTACATATGACGAATCCTGACAGACTCGATACGCTAACGATTGTCCCCTCTTATCCGGAGTTGAGTAACGAGGGAAATTATATCGGTTTTCCTAAATCCGCTCCGCCAAGGAAGCTGGGGATTGGGTTAACCGAGTTGCGGATAATCCCGGTAAACGATTAGAAACGACGAGGGAGCGTTACCGCTCCCTGCATCCGCTTAGTTAGACTGATAAATATCCTTGTACAACCGACTCTCGAAGCGTACCAGCGGAATACGCCGATTACGTTGGTCAGCCGGCTCTACCGCATAACCCGACAGATACTGCACAAACGCCATGCGCTGACCGCTTGCCGTGGTGATGAAGCCTGCGAGGTTGTAGACGCCCTGTAGTGAGCCTGTCTTCGCCGATACTTTGCCATCCACGCCAGCCTGATGCAGGCCCGCACGGTATTGCAGGGAGCCGTCATGGCCCGCCAGCGGTAGCATAGTTATAAAGTTCAGCTCGTTATCGTGCTGAGCGATATATTGCAGCACCTGCATCATGGTCGCCGGGGAAATCAGGTTATGGCGGGAGAGACCAGAACCGTCGGCAATAATGGTGTTGCCAATATCGATGCCCGCCTGCTGACGCAAAATTTGGCGTACGGCATCGGAACCTGCCCGCCAGGTGCCCGGGACGTTAAATCGTGCATGGCCAATCATGCGGAAAACGGTATCGGCAATCATGTTGTCCGATTTTTTCAGCATAATCTTAAGCAGGTCATGCAGCGGCGCTGACTGCTTGCTGGCAACCACGGTCCCCGGCTCGTTGACCTGCGTCTGGCGCAGCAGCGTGCCGCTGTAAGTGATACCCGCTTGTTTTAGCTCATCTTTGATAATCGCCCCGGCATAGCTGGCGCCATCCTGAATGGCGAACGCCAGCGGCAGCGGGTCGGCGCGTTGAGGTAGGCATCCGGTCAGCGTGAAGCGGTTGAGATCGCCTGGAACCACGTCCAGTTCACAATATTGCGCTTCGGCAGAGCCACGCGCGAGGGTTCGCACCTGGCTGAACATGGTGACCGGGTAGTAGGATGCTACGCGAATAAATGCCAGATCGTTCGGTTTTTGCGCGCTGTAGAGCGAAATCGAGAAACAGTTGCGATCGACAATGGCTGCGGCAGGCGGGGCGCTAAAACATTGCGTCATGTCGTTCCAGGGCCAACCGGGGGCTTTATCATGACTGGCGAAGATAGAGGTGTCGATCAGAACATTTCCGGCAATTTGCGTCACACCAGATTTTTTCAGGGTCGCTACCATATTGCGAATATCCTGGCGTTTTAGCGTCGGATCGGCGCCAAATCGCGCCACTAAGTCACCTTTCAAAACGCCGCCTTCCACGTTGCCTTTCGTCTCAAGCGTGGTGGTAAAACGGAAATCAGGCCCGAGCTGAATCAACGCCGCCAGCGCGGTGATCACTTTCTGGGTACTGGCGGGGAGCGCCATCTGCTGGCTATGAAAATCAATAGCGGGTGCAGATGCGCCAACCTTCTGTACCATAAGGGCGAGGTTGGCCCCGGCAGGAAGCTGGTTGATGTATTCGTCGACATTCGCAGCCTGAACGCTGAACGCTATACTGGCAGTCAATCCAATGGTAAATCTGGGAAATCGCATAATCTCGCGCTAACAACCTGGAAACAGGCCGTCATACTACGGCGCAACGCCCCAAAAAGTAAACGATGACCCATAGGGAACTCCAGGGTAAAATGATCATCAAATAGAGAATTGTAGCTGACCTGGGACCTTGAGCCCCGGGTCGGTATTTTTTTGCTTCTGACTCTGGCATGGCGTATGCCAGGGTGGGCTTAGCAGCCGGGGTGAGAACCATCGGCCCCTACAGGAATGTTCAAGAGGTATAACAAATGCAAGCTATCCCGATGACCTTACGTGGTGCTGAAAAACTGCGCGAAGAGCTGGATTTTCTGAAATCTGTGCGCCGTCCTGAAATTATCGCCGCTATCGCGGAAGCGCGTGAGCACGGTGACCTGAAAGAGAACGCGGAGTATCACGCGGCTCGCGAACAGCAAGGATTCTGCGAAGGACGCATTAAAGATATCGAAGCTAAACTGTCCAATGCGCAGGTGATTGACGTCACTAAAATGCCGAACAATGGTCGTGTTGTTTTCGGCGCGACGGTTACCGTTCTGAATCTCGATAATGACGAAGAGCAGACCTGGCGTATTGTCGGCGATGATGAAGCTGATTTTAAACAGAACCTGATTTCAGTGAACTCGCCTATTGCTCGTGGCCTGATTGGCAAAGAGCAGGATGACGTCGTCGTTATCAAAACGCCGGGCGGTGAAGTTGAATATGAAGTAACGAAGGTCGAATACCTGTAATTCGCATCTTGGTTAAGATGTTGATACATTGTAAAGAAAGGAAAAAGGCCGCATAGCGGCCTTTTATCAACGAAGAGAGCGTGGCATTTTGCTCTCCTGCTAGCGGAGAACCCCGCGTTTTACACAAACTTCGTGTGCGACTTTGGGATATTCTTAGCGTGGCAGCGAGATTTTACGTTCTTTAGTCGGGCGATACAGTACCAGCGTTTTGCCGATGACCTGTACATTGCAGGCGCCGGTTTCGCGTACGATAGCTTCCACGATCAAGGTTTTGGTATCGCGATCTTCCGAGGCGATTTTCACCTTGATAAGTTCATGGTGCTCTAACGCTTGTTCAATCTCGGCCAGTACCCCTTCGGTCAAACCATTATTGCCAAGCATAACTACCGGCTTGAGCGGATGTGCCAGACCTTTCAGGTGCTGTTTTTGTTTAGTACTCAGATTCATCGTATATTTTTGCTTACGTTGGGATTGAAAACGGGTCATTCTACCGCCATCTCCCATATATCACCAAATAGCTGTGTAGAAATTTACACCATTGGTTACGATGAACTGCCCTTTGGGAATGTGAAATGACAGGTAAAAAGCGTTCTGCCAGCTCGAGTCGCTGGCTTCAGGAACACTTTAGCGATAAATATGTTCAACAGGCGCAGAAAAAGGGGTTACGTTCCCGTGCCTGGTTTAAACTTGATGAAATACAGCAAAGTGACAAAATTTTTAAACCGGGGATGACGATTGTTGATCTCGGCGCTGCACCGGGTGGCTGGTCGCAATATGCGGTTACGCAGATCGGCAACAGCGGCCGCATTATCGCTTGCGATCTTTTACCTATGGATCCAATCGTTGGTGTGGACTTCCTTCAGGGCGACTTTCGTGATGAATTAGTCCTGCAAGCGTTACTTGAACGCGTAGGTGACAGTAAAGTACAAGTTGTCATGTCTGATATGGCACCAAATATGTGTGGAACACCGGCGGTGGATATTCCCCGGGCCATGTATCTGGTAGAGCTGGCGCTTGGAATGGCTCGAGATGTTTTAGCGCCAGGTGGTAGTTTTGTAGTGAAGGTGTTCCAGGGCGAAGGCTTCGATGAGTATCTAAGAGAGATTCGCTCCCTGTTTACGAAGGTCAAAGTTCGTAAGCCGGACTCTTCTCGCGCCCGTTCGCGTGAAGTGTATATTGTAGCGACCGGGCGTAAACCATAACCGGTAGATTTCAAACGAAAGTTTGAAAGAAACTGGATATAGAGTATCCTGACGCTGTTTTTAACACAGTTGTAATATGAGGTTAATCCCTTGAGTGACATGGCGAAAAACCTAATTCTCTGGCTGGTCATTGCCGTTGTGCTGATGTCAGTATTCCAGAGCTTTGGGCCCAGCGAGTCTAATGGCCGTAAGGTTGATTACTCTACCTTCCTGCAAGAGGTCAATCAGGACCAGGTTCGTGAAGCGAAGATCAACGGACGTGAGATTAACGTTACCAAGAAAGATAGTAACCGTTACACGACCTACATTCCGGTTAACGATCCGAAGCTGCTTGATAACCTGCTGACCAAAAACGTCAAGGTTGTCGGCGAACCGCCTGAAGAGCCGAGCCTGCTGGCTTCTATCTTCATTTCCTGGTTCCCAATGCTGCTGCTGATTGGTGTCTGGATCTTCTTCATGCGTCAAATGCAGGGCGGTGGTGGCAAAGGCGCCATGTCGTTCGGTAAGAGCAAAGCGCGCATGCTGACGGAAGATCAGATCAAAACCACGTTTGCTGACGTTGCGGGTTGTGACGAAGCGAAGGAAGAGGTTGCTGAGCTGGTTGAATACCTGCGCGAACCGAGCCGTTTCCAGAAGCTGGGCGGTAAAATCCCGAAAGGCGTCCTGATGGTCGGTCCTCCGGGTACCGGTAAAACCCTGCTGGCGAAAGCTATCGCCGGTGAAGCGAAGGTTCCATTCTTTACAATTTCCGGTTCTGATTTCGTGGAAATGTTCGTGGGTGTGGGTGCATCTCGTGTGCGTGACATGTTCGAACAGGCCAAAAAAGCGGCACCGTGCATCATCTTCATCGATGAAATCGACGCAGTAGGCCGTCAGCGTGGCGCTGGTCTGGGCGGTGGTCACGATGAACGTGAGCAGACCCTGAACCAGATGCTGGTTGAGATGGACGGCTTCGAAGGTAACGAAGGTATTATCGTTATCGCGGCAACTAACCGTCCGGACGTTCTTGACCCTGCGCTGCTGCGTCCAGGCCGTTTCGACCGTCAGGTTGTGGTTGGTCTGCCGGACGTTCGTGGTCGTGAACAGATCCTGAAAGTGCATATGCGTCGCGTACCGCTGTCTCCGGATATCGATGCGGCAATCATTGCACGTGGTACGCCGGGCTTCTCCGGTGCTGACCTCGCGAACCTGGTGAACGAAGCGGCGCTGTTTGCTGCTCGCGGCAACAAGCGCGTCGTGTCGATGGTTGAGTTCGAGAAAGCGAAAGACAAAATCATGATGGGTGCGGAACGTCGCTCCATGGTGATGACGGAAGCGCAGAAAGAATCTACCGCGTATCACGAAGCTGGCCACGCGATTATCGGTCGCCTGGTACCGGAACACGATCCAGTACACAAAGTAACGATTATCCCGCGCGGTCGTGCGCTGGGTGTGACCTTCTTCCTGCCTGAAGGCGACGCAATTAGCGCCAGCCGTCAGAAGCTGGAAAGCCAGATCTCCACGCTGTACGGCGGTCGTCTGGCGGAAGAGATCATCTACGGTGCTGAACATGTTTCTACCGGTGCGTCGAACGACATCAAAGTCGCGACTAACCTGGCGCGTAACATGGTTACTCAGTGGGGCTTCTCCGATAAACTCGGTCCGCTGCTGTACGCTGAAGAAGAAGGCGAAGTGTTCCTGGGACGTTCTGTTGCGAAAGCTAAACATATGTCCGATGAAACGGCTCGCATTATCGATCAGGAAGTTAAGCTGCTGATTGAGCGTAACTATGACCGTGCGCGTCGTCTGTTGAACGAAAACATGGACATTCTGCACTCGATGAAAGATGCGCTCATGAAATATGAGACCATCGATGCGCCGCAGATTGATGATCTGATGGCTCGCCGCGACGTGCGCCCGCCAGCGGGTTGGGAAGAACCGGGTTCTTCTAACAACAACTCTGGCAGCACCGGCAAGCCGAGCGCGCCGCGTCCGGTTGATGAACCGCGTGCGCCGGACTCTGGCACCATGTCAGAGCAACTGGGCGACAAATAAGTTATCGTTGATGATGACCGTGTTTTAATTGAAAACCCTGGGGCTTGCTCCGGGGTTTTTCTTATCTGCATACTCAAGATTTTTACCAGGGATAAAACTATGAAACTCTTTGCTCAGGGTTCTTCACTGGATCTCAGCCATCCTCACGTCATGGGGATTTTAAACGTTACGCCAGATTCTTTTTCCGATGGCGGGGCGCACAACTCTCTGGTTGAGGCGGTAAAACACGCAAATCTGATGATTAACGCTGGGGCGACTATCATTGATGTGGGGGGGGAGTCCACGCGTCCTGGCGCTGCTGATGTGAGCGTGGAAGAAGAGCTGCAGCGAGTGATCCCTGTGGTGGAGGCGATTGCTCAACGTTTTGAAGTATGGATTTCCGTCGATACCTCGAAACCCGAAGTGATTCGCGAATGCGCGCGGGTCGGCGCACATATCATCAATGACATTCGTTCACTCTCGGAGCCCGGGGCGCTGGAAGCCGCCGCGGAAACCGGACTGCCGGTTTGTTTGATGCATATGCAGGGGCAACCGAAAACTATGCAGGAAGCGCCAAAGTATGAGGATGTGTTCGCTGAGGTAAATCGTTACTTTGTTGAGCAAATAGCACGTTGTGAACGAGCCGGAATCACAAAAGATAAATTGTTGCTCGACCCGGGATTCGGATTCGGTAAAAATCTCACCCACAACTACACATTACTGGCACGCCTGGCTGAGTTTCATCATTTTGAGCTGCCGCTGCTGGTTGGAATGTCACGAAAATCAATGGTTGGTCAACTGCTGAATGTGGGGCCATCCGAACGCCTGAACGGTAGTCTTGCGTGCGCGGTGATTGCCGCAATGCAGGGGGCGCAGATCGTTCGTGTCCATGACGTCAAAGAAACCGTAGAAGCGATGCGTGTGGTGGAAGCCACATTGTCTGCAAAGGAAAACAAACGCTATGAGTAATCGTAAATATTTTGGCACTGATGGGATCCGTGGCCGCGTAGGCGACTCCCCAATTACCCCTGACTTTGTGCTGAAACTGGGGTGGGCGGCAGGAAAAGTGCTGGCACGTCATGGTTCACGAAAAATTATCATCGGTAAAGATACGCGTATTTCTGGCTATATGCTGGAGTCTGCGCTGGAAGCGGGCCTGGCTGCCGCAGGTCTTTCTGCCTCTTTCACTGGCCCAATGCCAACACCTGCCGTTGCTTATCTGACGCGTGCTTTCCGTGCTGAAGCAGGGATTGTTATCTCCGCTTCACACAACCCGTACTATGACAACGGGATCAAATTTTTCTCTATCGACGGCACCAAACTGCCGGATGCGGTTGAAGAAGCCATAGAAGCCGAGATGGAAAAAGCGATCACCTGTGTGGACTCGGCTGAGCTGGGTAAAGCCACCCGCATTGTCGATGCCGCCGGTCGCTATATCGAGTTTTGCAAAGGTACCTTCCCGAATGAACTGAGCCTGAGCGAGCTTAAAATTGTGGTGGATTGCGCTAACGGTGCGACGTATCACATTGCGCCAAACGTACTGCGTGAGCTCGGCGCAAATGTTATTGCCATTGGTTGTGAGCCAAACGGCGTTAACATCAATGAAGAAGTCGGCGCTACCGACGTCCGCGCCCTGCAGGCGCGCGTGATCGCGGAAAAAGCCGATCTGGGTATCGCGTTGGACGGCGACGGCGACCGCGTGATCATGGTCGACCACGAAGGCAATAAGGTCGACGGTGACCAAATCATGTATATCATCGCCCGTGAAGCGCTGCGTCAGGGACAACTGCGCGGTGGCGCGGTAGGCACGCTGATGAGCAACATGGGCCTTGAGCTGGCGTTGAAACAGCTGGGTATTCCGTTTGCCCGTGCGAAAGTCGGTGACCGCTATGTCCTGGAAAAAATGCAGGAAAAAGGCTGGAGTATCGGCGCGGAAAACTCAGGCCATGTGATCCTGCTGGATAAAACCACCACCGGTGACGGTATCGTGGCGGGTCTGCAAGTGTTGACTGCGATGGTGCGCAATCATATGAGTTTGCACGACCTGTGCAGCGGCATGAAAATGTTCCCGCAGCTGCTGGTTAACGTACGTTACACCGCAGGTAGCGGCGATCCGCTGGAAAATGACAATGTGAAAGCGGTGATGGCAGACGTTGAAGCAGCGCTGGGTAATCGTGGACGCGTCCTGCTGCGTAAGTCTGGCACTGAACCATTAATTCGTGTGATGGTTGAAGGTGAAGACGAGGCGCAGGTATCTGAGTTCGCCCATCGTATTGCAGATGCAGTGAAAGCGGTTTAATACATAGCTATAGGGGTTAGTTTAACCTCTATTAAAGAACGTTATAATTTGTTATCAGACGCCCGGTTAATTTAACCGGGCATTTTTTTTCATTCTCATGCCAGAGTAACAGGAATGACAGTATTATCGGTATTGTTTTATCGATAAGGGCTTAATAAATAAGGAAGAAGAGAAATTTATCAAGATTGACATTTAATTATTGAAAATATTCCGCATTTCATGTAAAAGTACAACTATAAAGTACGTTTTGTTTTATTGATTTAACTAATTCATAATAATTATACTTTCCTATAAATATTATAAAAATAATGTATGGAATGTGTTTGCTGAATATAAATGTATTCTTAGTTTTTTTTCGTTCTGTTGCATTCTTATTTTTCCATATTAATAATATTCGAACAGGTGGCTAAGCCTGAATTTAACGGAATTAATAAGGGTGTATAACATGAGTACAATGGTTTTAAACATAAAAGGGAATGTGACCAAAAAGGTCTCTAAATTAAAAGAGATGAAGAAACAGCGTGGTGTTACGCTGTTGGAAATAATTATTGTCTTAGGGATTATCGGTGTTATTGCCGCTGGTGTGGTTATTTTAGCCCAGCGGGCTTTTACGGCTCAGGACTTGTCTGCTGTACAGGATGATTTGACCAGTGTACGTACTGCAATGAATGAAGCTTATAAAGATCAGGCTCAATATCCGGCGCAAAGCGATTCTATTAAAGGTTTGTCTAAATCCGATATCAACGATACTTCTGTATCCAATGACTCACCAATCGCCACGCTGGTGCGTATGGGTAAAATCTCTGCTGATGAAGCGTTTAACGGCTTCTCTAACGATGCGTTCCAGATGGATAACGCGTTAACGGATAGCTCAAGTTCTCAGAAAAAAGGCTTTGTTGTGGTGGTCAATGGTCTGGCGTCAGAAGAGTGTCGTAACCTGATTTCCCAGATGGGTAATCAGTGGGACTATGTTGAAGCGCTCAACTCCGGTGCCGCTGCCGGGTCTGAACCGTCTATTTCTGGCCGGGACTTCAGTGTAAGTAAAAGTGGCGCGATTCTTAAGACGCTGACCTCTGGTGACATTGCGCCTGCTGATATTGTTGCTGATGGCGTCTGTGACGGCCAGGGTTCCATTAACGCTGTTATCTTCGGTAGTAAATAATACTCTGTGCTCTAAATTAGAATCTGTTCTTTTTTAGAATAAAAACAAGTGGCTATTTACTGTGAATAGCCACTTATTATTTATATAAAAATGATTCATGTTCTTCAGGAATTAGTATGCGGTCCCGAAACCATCAGGCTGGATTTTCACTACTGGAAGTTATTGTTGTACTGGCAATCATTGGTGGCGCGCTAGCTATGTATACCAATTATGCCCGTAAACAAGCAGCGAAAGAAATGCGCCAGACCATCGCGAACGCGCTTGTCCAGGAGATGAAGGGCGTGATGAATTATTTGCGTGATGATACCCTGCAAACAAAAGACGGTGAAAAAGATAACCCACTGTATGAAGACACGCAAGGCAGCAGTACCGATTCCCAATATCGTTACCGAATAACTAATAACGTTACGGACATTGATACCGGGACCGGGACGAACTATTTTTTGTGGGGAGAGGGGGCGAATCAGCAAAAGCAACAACGTTATTTGTTTATCAGCAAAAGCTGTAACGTCTCACTTAAATCGACATTTGAACTGACACAAGAATATTTACCCTGCTCACTTGTGACGGCGGCTAAAAATCCCGCGGCGAAAATTGAACGGATTGGGTTTGCTTCTGACGATCTTAAAACCCCCTCGAGCACGATTGCGCGTATGGATGCTATTGTTGCGTTCAACTACACGGAGAGTAACGACAAGTATAGTTTTGCCAATTATGCCTCCGCGTTTAACAATGCGTTAAATAACTCAGGCCTGATTGCTTCGCATATCATGCTTGTTCGCCGGGCCAGGACGGCGGACGCCTGGCAACTGATAACGGAAGCTGACGGCAGTACACCAGTCGAGTTTTCGGATATGGCGTCTAACCTGGAGCGGCTGGAAACGCTGGGAAAGGGGCAGCAACTGGGTATTCGCTTTACCTTTGACATGAATGATAACGATCAGGGGGGTAATGGCGGCGGCTCAGGCACGGCATGCTGGAACACCCAGGCAAGTAAAGTTGAACTGTGTTACAACCAGGAGGCAGGCACAGGTGCCCATGGCGAAGATCAGATCCTTTCGCTGGATATGACCGATCCGGAGAATTATGGTGATGAGACCAAAATGGGTACGCTAAAAGCCAATCTGGTGATGGAAAATACGTCACGGCCAGTTTTTTTATTCAAGCGTAATTATGGCGGTGATTTGATGCTTTCCGCCGACGGTAGCCCTGAGCGCTTTACATACAAAAATAACAATAACGAAGAAATTGAGGGTGATTTTTATCTGGATGATAATACCTCTTATCGTCCCTGGAATGGCAGCAGCATGGCTGGGGGAGATATTATTTCGAATTATTATCCTTCCAGTACATATGATGCATTTGAACTTGTGACTCCGTCAGTGAGTGAATATTCTGGCTATGAACTTTTATCTGTGGATATTACAGATAAGAAAGATTATGTGGCAGCATATGATGACAGTTCAATAAACTCTGGCTTACATCGATTTGCAGTGCAGACTTGCCCTGTCATCGAACAGGAAATTATTTTACGTGACGCCAACGGCGACGCAATCCTGGATGAAGATGGCAATAAGGAAAAAACAAAGGTTACCAGGAAGTTATATCCACGGTTGTCTGCCAGTATATCTTCTGTCTCGGCTTATGATGATGGCGGCATAAATGGTAGCTATACTAAGCAAAATGAGACTCGCGCAAAATTAGATGATAGCAAGAACGTGGATTTGCTTGGCGGCGTTACCGTACAGGTAGACTTGGCTGAGATGGACGTTTCAAATGGGGTTCGTCCGGATCATAACTCAGCGCAAAAATATAAATTCCCGGGCAGCAAATATGTATGGGCAGTGACTGCAACGATGGGCATGTATGATTCAGAAACGGGAGCAGGATTTAGCATAGTAAACCCACAGACAATATCTTATGTCATTACCAAATGGTGCAGTACGATACCGCAATCAGGTACGCCATATGATTTATTGACGACGACAGAATATAAATATTAGCAATCTGATAAACAGAGGGAAGAGAATATGATTATCAGGAAATACTGCCTGCTTTTATTGTCGGTAATGCTTTTGCCGCAGGCTATGGCAAGTAATAATAGTTCATCAGAAATCCATATGGTGGCATCTCCAGTGTCTTCTGATGCGGTTGTTCAACATACTGGCAGAAATCCGTTTACCGGCGATACTTATCAAGCAGCGGCACCTTCAGCGCCGCCACTGGTGATTCAGGAAGATAAATTATTAAGCCAGGAAATCAGAAAATGGGTGGAGGCTAATGGCTATAAGCTTTTCTGGAACAGTGCGAAAGATTACCTGGTTTATAACAATATTACGCTGGCGGGGAAATCGGATGACGAGATCCTACAAGAACTTGGCGAGCTGTTTTTTTCTGAGAATTATGGCCTGGTAGTCAAGAAATATCAGAAAAATCGCGTTATTGTTATTGATGAAATGTAAAACGGGTGCAGGGATGAAGATTAAGACAGGGTTGTTAATATTAGCCATTTTTCTGCAGGGTTGTGTTAGCGATTTTGAAGAAAAATATGATTCAGAAAGCCAGATTCAGAAGCATTTTAAAGATGCGACCACCCAGGATGAATCAAAAGCGAAGCCGTATATCAAGTACGACCGCGCATACATAGGGAAAAAGGTGGATTACAGCGTTGAGCAGCAGCGAATCATGGGAAAACATGTCAAAATTTCATCCTATGAACCCGCCACGTTGGCAGTCATTATGGACGCTGTCTCTGCACAAACGGGAATCAGTTACCGGATCAACGAGAGTGCGATAGGCGCAAAAGCCGGTGCGTCAAATAACAGCGGTAGCTGGAATACGGCGCGTAGCGTAAAATTTGATGGCACCTTTGAGGCGTTTATCCAGTATATCGCTTCCCTTTATGACGTAAGCCCAAAACTTGATAATCATAACGTTCTCAAAATAAACGTTTATGAAACGTATGTCATTAAGCTGGACTTTTATGGTGAAAACAATAAGACAGAAACGAACCTGGATCTTTCGGGTAACGAGGCGACTTCCAGCGGCGGGTTGACCGGAAAGGCGGAAACCAAATTCGAATCATCCTTCTGGGATGATGTGGAGGATATGGCGAAGAATTATATTTCCTCAGGAAACTATAATCTTTTTAAAGATTCTTCTGTCTTAATGGTTAACTCAAGACCCTCAGAGTATGAGGCGCTTAATCGCGCGTTAGAGAAATATAAAGCTGATAACAGCCGTCAGTTTATTGTTACCTATAAAATTTTCACGCTTGATAAAGCGAAAGTGAAAGAACTTTCTGCCGGCATGAACTTCTCCCTGGATGACGGGCAGAATACCATGAAGATCAGTTCAAGTCTGCTGGACTCATTGACGGGTGGCATATCGGCAGGCTGGAAAAACAGCAATGTTGATATCAGTAGCGGGCTGGATGCGTTATACAAGTTAACGGGTGACCGGACGTTACAAAGCGGTTCCTTTATCACGCGCAACAATATGGCGATACCGCTGAATATGACGAAGTCGCAAAATTACGTCTCCAGCAAAACCCGTACCGTCGATGACAATGGTGAGGTTAACGTCGCGGTCGAAACATCATCCATTATTACAGGGACCAGTTTTATCATTACCCCCCGCGTGCTTTCAGATGGTCGAATTGAGGTAGTGAGTGGTTTCACAAAACGTTATCTGGAAGGCATTGAAACTTATGATGATGTGCAGTTACCGAACGTAAGCACCACGGAATCATTTAACTCATCAATTATTATGCCGGGCGATCTGCTAATGGTAGGCAAGTATGATGTGAAAGGTGAAAATGGTGGTCTGGAATATCAGGTATTGGGTATCGGTGACAAAAATGAAGATGAATCTGCGACGATCGTCATGGTAATTGGCGTCGATTATTATCGTCAGCCTATTACTTCCCGATAGGAATAAATGGTTATGGATAAACTGTTACAGGATAATAATATCCTTACCGGTCTGCTCTGGGAACCGGACAGTATGTCTCATCTTGACCCTGGCGCGCAGGCAGCTTTTCGCGGAATGGTAAAGGCTAATCGTCGGGTAATCTATAAAGATTCTGACGGGCGTTTAGCAGTGGGTTATTGTGAGAAAATTTCTACCCTTTATGAGCCTTTTGCGATTTATATTAAAGAGTTATTTGGGGATGGCATCTATTTCTCACATGGTGATGATAATTTCACTTATCTGCTCATTATTAATGGCGGCCGGATTGTCAGTGGAACCGATTGCTTTATAGAGCGCAGCCTGTTTGATGAGCTCATGCGGCACCCGGAACAATATGAACACCTGGAAGTGACGTCGCTGACTGAAGTCCAGCTTTCTGTGGTGATAGAGAAATGCGCGGCGCATCAGCTCTCTCTGAAGCGACGTCGCAGATTCATTATTAGCTCCATTCTGGCTGGTGGTCTGATATTTTTGGCGCTGCTTGCTTTAGCACTTCATTTTCTGGTGGCGGGGTAATTTATGCTGGAAGGTCTTTATTTCTGGAAAGGTAAGAGCGGAACATTTACTACAAGTCGAATTATAATTATTATTCTGGTTATTGCTTTACTGTTGTGTGGTGCTGGTGCAGGCTATTGGTATTATTTTATAAAGATGCCGCAAGACGAAATGCTTGCTCAGCAACAGCAGGCTGCGCAGAAACTGCTTAACGATAAGGCTTCTGTACACGACTGGTATGAGAAATCATTAGAGGGAATGAGTATTGATTTCGGTATTCACCTGCTTGATGAAATTCATCGCAGCGTTATTCCGTTCGCATTGATTAAACTTCCTGTTGAAGGACGAAGCTATGGCTGTTCGCTAAAGGCGTGCCACATGACTTTTGAAATCGACCCCGCTGCTATTTTGACGCAACCAGAGTTAACTTTCTTTGGTAAAACCTACGCAGCATCATTTCCTGTAAAAAAAGGAAAGAACAGGTCGAATGGGGTTTCACTTGAATACAATGACATGAAAATTGCCCGCAAAGATAACGGCTTATTAAGCGCGTATAAGAAGAACAAACCTTTGTCGTTATATTCCTGTAATGAGGTTATCTCTTATATCAAAAGCTATAACTCAACGTTGACGGGCGGAAAGGGTAAAAAGAAAAATGGCGAGATTGTATTTAAGACCCTGCCTAAATCGACAGTCGCAGCGCTGGAAAAAACATTAGCGGGGGACGTTAAGGCTTACGGTATGCTTTCAGCAGAGTGGAACATGACGCTGACAAAACCACACTCCACATCAGTGAACGAAGGGATATTATTACAGGTTGCCTTGTATAAACAGGCGTATCGGGATGCCTTTCTTATCAGGAAGATTGAAACAATTAACGATGGAATAAAAGTATCCGGAGGATTAGTATGCAAAGCGTAAAAAATATCATCATATTTGCAGTATTAATGGTGGGATCCGGACTGGTACAGGCCGCTCCGACTACTGACTTGCCGCCTGCACCCAAAAACCAGACCGGTAAACCAGCGCTGGTAGGCAATGGCGAGAAAGCTGCGTCTCCTGAGGTAAAAAATGTCGATGAGAAAGCCCTGAATGAGCAGTCAGCGGAACTGACGATGCAGGATCATATTCAGGCACTCGTTGAGCAGGATTATCTATATCAATCAGAATATCGCAAGCTACAGCAACAGGTTGAATTAGAAAAAATGTTGAGCGAAATTCGTAAGCTGCGCGGTGAAGATAAAATAAAAGCGAGGGCAACTCCAACTCCCGTAATCGAAGCGAAGATCAAGACTGAAAAGAGCGCGCCTGCGGTAAATACAGGTAATAATATTGCGAAGCCGCACGTAGTACTGGAATCAGTCATTGGCGGTCTTTCCCGGGTTGCTATTGCCAATCAACGCGGTGATACATTGTTATACGTCACTCCAGGAAATGTATTTTCCATGGACGGCGCACAATACATTTTAACCAAAGATCGTAAAAACGGGTTGCAAATTAAGGAAGCTAACCCGTGAATATAGATTTTAAACGAATAACGACTGAAGATATATTTTCCGGTCTTTGGGAGTATCATGAATTTGAAGGAATAGGCATTAATGCTATTCATGATGGTTATGAGTATTTATTAGTACACACTATCAATATCGATAAGTTATTTGAATACAAGCTCCAGATAAGCCGGCTGAAATCTATGCATAAACGGCCAGTCATTGGTCTGGCGATAGTAACGGAAGAAGATTATTTTCATATACTGGAATTTATCTCTCTTAAAGCCCTTAACGCTGCGCATAATGATATTGATATCACAGACACGCAAAAACAGTTGGTCAATATCTTACAGCGCGTTGTAAATATGGGGGCCAGCGACCTTCATATTACGCGGAATGATGTGTTGGCGTTACTCGAGGCGCGCGTAAATGGCGTATTGATGCCGTTTATGCAGATTAAATCACAGCAGTGTGATGAACTGGTATTTGTCTTGTACAACGTAGAGGCTACAACCAGAGATACAACATGGAACCGGGCAATTCCGCAGAATGCGAATATTCTCTATAGTCTTAACGGTAAACCGTACCGTTTCCGTTATGCCCATTTCCCCATTTTTGGCGAAACGGCGGATTGTTACCATGCTGTGCTGCGTATTATTCCTTCCGGTTTGCAAAAAGATAACCTGGGCTCGCTGGATAAAATAGGCGTTTCGTCCGCCGAAATTGCCGATTTGAAAAAGATCCTTAGCAACCCTTATGGCGCGTATGTCATTGCGGGAACGACAGGTTCGGGCAAATCCACCACGCTGAAAAATTTGATGGAATGGCTGCAAATCAACCGCTATGACGATCACGGCTGCTTTTTGACGGTCGAAGATCCCGTGGAATATCAGATATACGGCGCCAAGCAAAGCTCCGTTGTCAGCGTCGAGGGGGGAGGCTTCCACGCTGCAATTAAATCTGCGTTACGCCGCGACCCGGATGTACTGATGGTGGGGGAGATTCGTGACAATGTTTCAGCTAACGCCCTGGCGGGCGCCGTTGAGAGTGGACATTACTGTTTTACCACCGTGCATGCGGGCAATATCGTTTCACTCCTGCAGCGTATGTCCGCATTAGGTATCAGCAGTGACAAGCTCTCCACGCCAGGCTTCGTTGCTGGGTTGCAGTGTCAGAAACTGGTGCCGGTGCTTTGCGATACCTGTAAGCAAGTCCATGAAGAGATTACCCTTTCCGGCCGCGCTTTTACTCTGTTCCGGGCAAGCGAGAAGGGGTGTGTAAAGTGTAAGAAGAGCGGTATCAAAGGACGGCAGCTGGCGATGGAGTATTTTTTGCCAACCTATGACGAACTGGCGGCTATCTCCCGTCAGGAGTGGCTTAATGTTTACACCCTGTGGCGGGAAAAAAGAAAGACAGCGGTAGGTCTTGCTGAAGGGTTTGAGATCCGTGAAAAAGTCATGGCGCATGTGCTGCTTGGTCGTGTGGATGCGCGCTGGTACGCAATGGAATTTGGCGTATTGCCAACAGAAGATCTGGAGATGATCGTTGAAAAAATTCAGTAAGAAACAGCGCATCTATATCTACCAGTTTTGCGCAGACATGATTAAGGCCGGTCTGCCTTTGTATGATTCGATGCAAAAACTGCAAAAAGAAGGTCAATCTTTACTGGGGAAAGCCTTTAGTAAACGGTTGATGGATCTTATCACGCAAATGAAGCAGGAAACATCCGTTGCGGCTGTTTTCGAAGGTATGGTGCCGAATTCTGAACTGAGCGTGATCACCGCGGCGGAGAAAAGCGGCAGCCTTTCTGATGGATTTTTTACCCTGGTTTCGATTATTAAATACAACGATGAACTGCGTAAAAAGATCATCGGTGCGCTTATATTTCCCCTGATAATGATTACCTTGTCGTTAATTGTTATTGCCGGCTATTCGCAAAAGGTATTCCCCGCCTTTGCCTCCGTGGTGCCGATTGATAAATGGCCAGCCGTGACACAGAATCTCTATAATTTTGGCGTGGCGCTTTACGAGGGGTTGTGGCTAAAAATTCTGCTGGGATTTATCTTTCTGGTTATCTTTTCACGGCTGACAATGGCCAATTTTAGCGGCACAATAAGGAATAAGATTCTCGACAGAATTATGCCGTTCTCAACTTATCGGCAGCTAACTTCCTCCATTTTTTTGAATAATTTGTCGCTAATGTTGAGTAACAATATTCCTCTGACGGATGCGCTTTCAATTATTCAGCTCAATGCTAACCGTTGGCTAAAATGGCATCTTTTCACCATGTTGGAGAAAATGGCGCACGGCGTGAATTATGGTAAAGCGCTCGATACCGGACTGATGGGCGCGGAAGAGTTACTCAACATCAGCCTGTATGCCGATCTCCCCTCGTTTAATGAGGTTTTGCTCTCGGTATCGGAGCGCTCCCGCGAACATATACAGGAGTATATTAAAAAACTTGCCGGACTGTTAAAAAACTTAGCCACCGTTATCCTGGGCGGGAGCGTTATCTGGGTATTTCTGGCGCTGTTCTCATTAATGGATACGTTGTCGAAAAGTGCAGTAGGATGATTGATGAAATGAATATAAAAAAACAAAACATTTGTCAGCGTGCACTCTTACTGGGTGCCTTATTCCTGGCGAGCGTAACGGCGCAAGGAGCGCAAAAATATGGTCTTAGCGACAGTCTCCAGTACTGCGAGCTTTGGGATACCTTTTTTCCGCTTTCGTTTCAGGTTCCGTCAGCTGATTGGGTGTCTACTTATGCCAGACCTAAGTTTAACGTCATATATATCTCAGCTGGTAAACGTAAGCATGTGGATGATTACACTGATCTTTACAATATTAAGAACCAATTTGTCTGGCCTTCGCATTTAATGAGTGGACTTGACACAGCCTTTTGTCAGAACAGCGGTAATTGTGTGACAAAAGGCAAGGGAAGCGTAGGCCAGGGTATTTCGGCATATAAAGATCTTGTCGCCGAATTTCCTGATGATGACGTTAAGGTATTAGCCAATGCCCCTAGCTATGAAGGCGATCTTACGTGGTATTCTTTGCCTATACGGTACCTGAAACTACTGAGAGTCGAATTCTTTACGCCTTATTCCGGGCCAGTGGGTGTTTTTACACAATCTTATAACCAGTATGTCGAGCCATTATATTTTGAGTACAGAGCGACAGGCAATAAAGACGAAATGCAACTGACTGCTGTAGGTGGCACTGCCGCCGGGGCTAATTTTAATGGCGTTAATCTACCTGAGAAAATAAGGCTAACGTCATATGCCGCTATACAGGTTTGGTTGTCATCAAGCACTGGTGACCCATGGAAGACGTTATTACCTTATGCGCACACGGTGGATATGTCAGACAGCCAGAAGGCGCTTATCCCTGATAACTGCAAATAATCTCGCGTAACGATCGCCAGTTATTAAAAGACGATCGTTACTAATGCAACACCGACTATTAATAAGAGTTAAATTCTGCATGGATGCTTTTTTATCTCCCTCGTATCCCTGGCTCGCGCTACTTCTGGGATTATTCATTGGCAGCTTTCTCAACGTCGTTATTTATCGATTACCGATAATGCTGATGCGTGAAACCGCAGACGATGAAGAAAGAAGTGCGCTTCCCGCGGTAAATTTATGGTGGCCGCCGTCTCACTGCCCATGCTGCCAGCACAATGTTATGCCCTGGGATAACATTCCCGTGGTGAGCTGGTTGCTGTTACGCGGCAGATGTCGCCATTGCCATTGCACAATTTCGGGTATTTATCCGTTAAGTGAGGCGGTCATTGGCGTTGTGTTTTGCACTCTGGTTTACTGGCTTTATCCGCAATATAGCTTACTCCAGCTCGCGTTCATGGCGTTATTTCTCTGCCTGTTGTACACCCTGGCGGTTATCGACATCCGCACCTTTTTGCTTCCTGACTGCCTGGTGTTTTTATTGCTGTGGGCAGGACTTATTGCCTCTGTACGCCACCTTATTCCAATTTCACCGCGGGATAGCGTAATGGGCGCCGTTTTTATATGGGGCTTTACCTGGCTAATGGCCGAAGGGTACCGCTGGATAACCGGTCGGGAAGGTTTCGGTAAAGGGGACGTTAAGCTGTTCGCCGCGTGTGCGACATGGTTAGGGGTGGAAAATATTGCGGTGCTGATGCTGGGCTCAGCCCTGTTGGGTCTTTGCCTGTTTTTGTTTCGCTACTTCTATATCCGCAGATTCGCGCCGCAGGGGGAGCTGGCGAAACAGGGATACATTCCATTTGGCCCAGCGATCGTTGTGATGTCGATCTATCTAATGTATACGGCGGTGCTTAACCTGTGATCACTCTTCTGCTTTCGTTACTTTTGCTGCGCGCTGCGCCAGATATGTATCGGGACGAGGTTGCGCGTGATGAATTCAGCGTGACGGTATCGCTCATTCCGCCCGCTCCACGACAATACACTACCGTGCCAGCCATGACGGGGCGAATACCACGTACGCTTTATTTACTGTCGCTGCCAGTATGGCGGTCAGTGGATCAGCAGAAAACCTGTGCAACAGCGGTGCTGATGAATCAGCCGCCAGTAAGAACATCGCCTTTAATACGGCAGCGCTATCAGCCCTGTTTCGATGATCTTCAGGCCGGTAAACACCATGCGAACCTTATTGAGACCCCACGGGAAACCGACCCTCTCTCCTGTCGCATCAGCGCTGCTACCTTGTCACGTCGCGCTTTTATGACGTGGCCCTCTGACGTTACGGTGAACGCCGATGCCAATGATGATCTTTCCTGCGTGCAGGTTATGGCGCTGGCAAGCTTCTTTCCTGCTGGCGTTGTATCTACCGATCGCTTTGTAACCAATCCGGCTCCTGATAATGATACGGCGAGCAGCTTTTTTTCGGTGCTGAATCTGACGATCCCCACGAACAGCGCCCCAGCGCCAAACTGGCAGTCTTTATCGAATCGTCATGCCGTTTCTGAGGTCGATACCCTACCTGCCGGGGCGTTTATCTTCCCCCTGACGCACGAAATTGTTGTGACGTCTCCTTATGGCATACGTTACCACCCGGTCACCCGTCAGTTTATGCGGCATGAAGGCGTGGATCTGCGCGCACCGGTAAATAGCCCGGTAATGTCGGTTGCCGATGGCGAAGTGACGGCGACCGGCTATGGTCCGGTGACGGGGTTCTATATTACCGTCAGTCATGCCGATGGCTGGAGCAGCCGCTATTTGCATTTAAATACGCTGCAGGTTCATA
The DNA here is from genome assembly GCF_059615875.1 of Citrobacter sp. CRE-46. Classification (NCBI taxonomy): domain Bacteria; kingdom Pseudomonadati; phylum Pseudomonadota; class Gammaproteobacteria; order Enterobacterales; family Enterobacteriaceae; genus Citrobacter; species Citrobacter sp. CRE-46. Next base: position 585,494 of record NZ_CM184341.1, read on the forward strand.
AAGGCGATAAGGTATTCAGAGGCAATGTTATCGCCTTATCAGGGGCGACCGGGCGCATCAATGGTCCTCATCTCCACCTGGAACTCAGCCATCATCACCAGTTGGTAAACCCAATGGAGGTGCTTTTTGCGTCGACATTAAACCCCAATGCCAGGCGGGCGTCGCCCGCGGCAGATACACAGGCGGTTATCGAGCCGGTGGATATGACGCCGACCATCGCTTTGATTAGTGGGGAAGGGGAGAATTTGCAGATAGGCGTGCGCGTTGGTAAAAAAACCACCTTCTACGCGCAGAGAGAACCCGTAGAGACGCCGGATGGCGTATGGCGCATTGTTAAACGGTATGGAAAATACAGGCTCGTGAAAGTGTCGCCGGAAGCGAAACCCGAATAGCCGGCTGTTTTATAGCCGTTTTTCCGCCGTTAACCGGCAGAATGCGGCGCTTTTGCTGTTTTTTTCCGCAGTTGATACAATGCACTAAAAATGCCCTTGCGAAGGTGATTCGCTTTGGTTAGTATTCACACCCGCTTCAGTGGGAAACAGTAAATATTCCCGCTTTAATGGTCGAAGCATTGTACGCGGCAACTCCGCAAGGAACAGGTTGATTATGCACGAAGCTCTTTTAGTAGTTTTCCTTATTGTGGCAATTGGCCTGGTAGGCTTGATCATGCTGCAACAAGGTAAAGGCGCTGATATGGGAGCCTCTTTTGGCGCAGGCGCTTCTGGTACTCTGTTTGGTTCAAGTGGTTCTGGTAACTTCATGACCCGTATGACAGCTGTATTGGGAACCTTGTTCTTCATCATCAGTCTGGTGCTGGGTAACATGAACAGCAATAAGACCAATAAAGGAAGTGAGTGGGAAAATCTGAGCGCACCGGCGAAAACCGAGCAAACTCAGCCAGCTGCTCCGGCTCAGCCGACCAGCGATATCCCACACTAAGTATTCTGTACCGAGGTGGTGGAATTGGTAGACACGCTACCTTGAGGTGGTAGTGCCCTAACGGGCTTGTGGGTTCGAGTCCCATCCTCGGTACCAAATTCCAGAAAAAAGACGCTGCAAAGCGTCTTTTTTTTTGTCTGTTACTCGTGGCTGTCTGTAGGTCGGATAAGGCGTTTACGCCGCCATCCGACATTATTGCAACGCCTGATGGCGCTACGTTTATCAGGCCTACAGACACCTCATATTCCGCGCATAAAAAAGGCCGCTTTCGCGGCCTTAAAATGATGAATGCTTACTTCGCTTTGTTTTCCAGATTTTCAACCTGCGGCAGGCCGGTCGTTGAAGAGGCGGTCAACAGACCGGCTTTCGCGTAGCCGAACAGCTTCTCGCGGGTATCGGTGATATCCAGATTACGCATGGTCAGCTGGCCGATACGATCGTCAGGTGAGAATACTGACTCGCCTTTCTCCATGGTCAGACGTTCTGGCTTGTAAGTCAGATTATCAGACACGGTATTGAGGATGGAGTAGTCGTTGCCGCGGCGCAGCTCCAGCGTCACTTCGCCGGTAATCTGGCTGGCGACCCAACGCTGCAGACCGTCACGCAGCATCAACGCCTGCGAGTCGAACCAGCGGCCCTGGTACAGCAGTTTGCCCAACTGACGGCCATGAGAGTGATATTGCTCAATGGTGTCTTCGTTATGGATACCGGTCAGCAGACGCTCGTAAGCGATGTGCAGCAACGCCATCCCCGGGGCTTCATAGATACCACGGCTCTTAGCTTCAATAATACGGTTTTCAATCTGATCGCTCATGCCCAGACCGTGACGACCGCCGATGCGGTTGGCTTCCAGCATCATCTCAACGTCGTCGCTGAAGGTTTTACCGTTTAGCGCTACCGGATGACCCTGTTCAAAGCGTACGGTCACTTCTTCTGCCGGGATCTTCACGCTCTCATCCCAGAACTTCACGCCCATAATCGGGTTGACGATTTTTACGCTGGAGTTCAGAAATTCCAGGTCTTTTGCTTCGTGGGTCGCGCCGAGCATATTGGAGTCAGTGGAGTACGCTTTCTCGACAGACATTTTGTAGTCGAAACCGCAGGCGATCATAAATTCGGACATCTCATGGCGACCACCCAGTTCGTCGATAAAATCGGTATCCAGCCATGGTTTGTAAATCTGCAGTTCCGCGTTGGTCAGCAGGCCGTAACGATAGAAACGTTCAATATCGTTGCCTTTATAGGTGCTGCCGTCACCCCAGATATTCACGCCATCTTCTTTCATGGCGGCAACCAGCATGGTGCCGGTGACTGCACGGCCCAGTGGGGTGGTATTAAAATAGGTCAGGCCACCGGTAGTGTTGTGGAACGCGCCGCACTGAATGGCTGCGATCCCTTCGGCAACCAGTTGCTTACGGCAATCTACCAGGCGAGCATTCTCAGCACCATATTCCATTGCGCGGCGAGGAATGGCGTCATAGTCATCCTCATCCGGCTGGCCCAAATTCGCAGTATATGCATATGGGACAGCCCCTTTTTGTCGCATCCACAGCAGTGCTGCACTGGTGTCCAGGCCGCCGGAAAAAGCGATACCAATACGTTGACCTACCGGGAGATGCTTGAGAATCGTCGTCATAAAATAAAACCCTGCTTGATAGACTGGTGAAGAGGTCGGCTTATTATACTAAATGCATTTTTATGCAAAATAAATGAGTTTTCATTTAATCATCTTTTCTGGATGACAGGAAGAGTTTAGTGATAATTTCGTTAAATAACGGCGCGGCCGGTACATTTATCTTGATTACCACCCGCTGGTCAGCATTCATTGATTTGCATAGTGGTAACAAGGTTGACATAACACATAGAGTATCAATATACTGTGCGCAGATTTTACGTCCCGTCCTCGGTACCAAATCCCAGCAGTATTTGCATTTTTTACCCAAAACGAGTAAAATTTGCCACGTTTCAGGCGCGGGGTGGAGCAGCCTGGTAGCTCGTCGGGCTCATAACCCGAAGGTCGTCGGTTCAAATCCGGCCCCCGCAACCACTTTCCCTTAGAGTTCTTTTTCAAATATACTGTGAAGACTTAGGCCTTCGTAGCTGGATTTGAAAAAAATTCTTTCGGAAGGTTCTCCGAACCGCAGGTGCGGTTATAGGGTTCAGTTATCTAAAGCCCCGATTTATCGGGGTTTTTTGTTATCTGACTACAGAATAACTGGGCTTTAGGCCCTTTTTTTATGTCTTGGGGGTGGGCTTGTCCACATTAGAGCAAAAATTAACAGAGATGATTACAGCCCCGGTTGAAGCCCTGGGCTACGAACTGGTCGGCATCGAATTTATTCGCGGTCGCACATCCACACTGCGCATCTATATTGATAGTGAAGATGGCATCAATGTTGATGATTGTGCTGATGTGAGCCATCAGGTAAGCGCCGTGATGGATGTCGAAGACCCAATCACCGTTGCCTATAACCTGGAAGTTTCCTCGCCGGGTCTCGACCGTCCTCTGTTCACTGCTGAACACTACGTGCGTTTCCTGGGGGAAGAAGTCACGCTGGTTCTTCGTATGGCGGTTCAAAACCGTCGTAAATGGCAGGGCGTTATCAAAGCGGTGGACGGTGAGATGATCACGGTCACAGTCGAAGGTAAAGATGAAGTGTTCGCGCTGAGTAATATCCAGAAGGCGAACCTGGTTCCCCACTTTTAACAGTCTGGATTGAGGTGAAAAGCCCGCGATGAACAAAGAAATTTTGGCTGTTGTTGAAGCCGTATCCAACGAAAAAGCGCTGCCACGCGAGAAAATTTTTGAAGCGCTGGAAAGTGCGCTGGCTACAGCAACAAAGAAAAAATATGAGCAAGAGATCGACGTCCGCGTAGAAATTGATCGTAAAAGCGGTGATTTCGATACCTTCCGTCGTTGGGTAATCGTAGAAGAAGTTACCCAGCCAACCAAAGAAATTACGCTGGAAGCGGCACGCTTCGAAGACGAAAGCCTGAACGTGGGCGACTATGTTGAAGATCAGATTGAATCTGTCACCTTTGACCGTATCACCACCCAGACTGCGAAACAGGTTATCGTACAGAAAGTACGTGAAGCTGAACGCGCAATGGTTGTTGATCAGTTCCGCGAACACGAAGGCGAAATCGTTACGGGTGTGGTGAAAAAAGTTAACCGTGACAACATTTCCCTGGATCTGGGCAGCAATGCTGAAGCCGTGATCCTGCGCGAAGACATGCTGCCGCGTGAAAACTTCCGCCCTGGCGACCGTATTCGTGGCGTTCTGTACTCTGTGCGCCCGGAAGCGCGCGGCGCGCAACTGTTCGTCACCCGTTCCAAACCGGAAATGCTGGTGGAACTGTTCCGCATTGAAGTGCCAGAAATTGGCGAAGAAGTGATTGAAATTAAAGCGGCTGCCCGCGATCCGGGCTCTCGTGCGAAAATCGCCGTTAAGACCAACGATAAGCGTATTGATCCGGTCGGCGCGTGTGTGGGTATGCGCGGTGCGCGCGTTCAGGCGGTCTCTACCGAACTGGGCGGCGAGCGTATCGATATCGTCCTGTGGGATGATAACCCGGCGCAGTTCGTGATTAACGCAATGGCGCCAGCAGATGTCGCTTCTATCGTGGTGGATGAAGACAAACACACCATGGATATCGCGGTTGAAGCCGGTAACCTGGCTCAGGCGATTGGACGTAACGGTCAGAACGTCCGCCTGGCTTCACAACTGAGCGGTTGGGAACTCAACGTAATGACCGTTGATGACCTGCAGGCGAAGCATCAGGCTGAAGCACATGCCGCCATCGATACCTTCACCAAATATCTCGATATCGATGAAGATTTCGCGACAGTTCTGGTGGAAGAAGGTTTTGCGACGCTGGAAGAACTGGCCTACGTGCCAATGAAAGAACTGCTGGAAATTGACGGCCTTGATGAACCGACCGTTGAAGCGCTGCGCGAGCGTGCTAAAAACGCACTGACCACTCTGGCACTGGCCCAGGAAGAAAGCCTCGGTGATAACAAACCGGCTGACGATCTGCTGAATCTGGAAGGATTGGATCGCGATATGGCCTTCAAACTGGCTGCCCGTGGTGTTTGTACGCTGGAAGATCTCGCCGAACAGGGCATTGATGATCTGGCTGATATCGAAGGGTTGACCGACGAAAAAGCCGGTGAGCTGATTATGGCTGCCCGTAATATTTGCTGGTTCGGTGACGAAGCGTAATAAACTGTAGCAGGAAGGAACAGTATGACAGATGTAACCGTAAAAACGCTGGCTGCAGAGATACAGACCTCCGTGGATCGCCTGGTACAGCAATTTGCTGATGCAGGTATCCGGAAGTCTGCTGATGACTCTGTGTCCGCACAAGAGAAACAAACCTTACTGGCGCATCTGAACCGTGAGAACGGCTCAGCGCCGGATAAGTTGACATTGCAGCGTAAAACGCGCAGTACTCTCAATATTCCAGGTACCGGTGGGAAAAGCAAATCGGTACAAATCGAAGTCCGCAAGACACGCACCTTTGTGAAACGCGATCCGCAAGAGGCTGAACGCCTGGCCGCGGAAGAGCAGGCGCAGCGTGAAGCGGAAGAGCAAGCCCGTCGTGAGGCAGAAGAAGCTGCCAAACGCGAGGCGCAACAAAAAGCCGAACGTGAGGCCGCAGAACAAGCTAAGCGTGAAGCCGCTGATAAAGCGAAACGTGAAGCTGCGGAAAAAGACAAAGTGAGCAATCAACAGACCGACGATATGACTAAAACCGCCCAGGCCGAAAAAGCCCGCCGTGAAAATGAAGCCGCAGAACTGAAACGTAAAGCGGAAGAAGAAGCACGTCGCAAGCTTGAAGAAGAAGCTCGCCGCGTAGCGGAAGAAGCTCGCCGTATGGCGGAAGAAAACGAGAAAAATGGTGTGGATAACGCTGAACCTGTTGAAGATACCAGCGATTATCACGTCACGACTTCTCAGCACGCTCGCCAGGCAGAAGACGAAAACGATCGTGAAGTTGAAGGCGGCCGTGGTCGTACTCGCAGTGCGAAAGCCGCGCGTCCGGCGAAGAAAGGCAACAAACACGCTGAATCGAAAGCCGACCGTGAAGAAGCGCGCGCCGCAGTTCGTGGTGGTAAAGGCGGTAAACAGCGTAAAGGTTCCGCTCTGCAGCAGGGCTTCCAGAAGCCAGCTCAGGCCGTTAACCGTGACGTTGTGATCGGCGAAACCATCACCGTTGGCGAACTGGCTAACAAGATGGCGGTTAAAGGCTCTCAGGTCATCAAAGCGATGATGAAACTGGGCGCAATGGCGACCATCAACCAGGTCATCGACCAGGAAACCGCACAACTGGTTGCCGAAGAGATGGGCCACAAAGTTATCCTGCGTCGTGAAAACGAGCTGGAAGAAGCAGTAATGAGCGACCGTGACACCGGCGCTGCGGCTGAACCGCGCGCACCGGTTGTAACCATCATGGGTCACGTTGACCACGGTAAAACCTCCCTGCTGGACTACATTCGTTCTACGAAAGTGGCTTCTGGCGAAGCGGGCGGCATTACTCAGCACATCGGTGCGTACCACGTTGAAACTGACAACGGTATGATCACCTTCCTGGATACCCCGGGTCACGCCGCGTTTACCTCCATGCGTGCTCGTGGTGCTCAGGCAACGGATATCGTGGTTCTGGTTGTTGCAGCAGACGACGGCGTGATGCCGCAGACCATCGAAGCTATCCAGCACGCGAAAGCGGCAGGTGTGCCGGTGGTGGTTGCAGTCAACAAAATCGATAAACCAGAAGCGGATCCGGATCGCGTTAAAAACGAACTGTCCCAGTACGGCATCATGCCGGAAGAGTGGGGCGGCGAGAGCCAGTTCGTCCACGTTTCTGCGAAAGCCGGTACCGGTATCGACGAACTGCTGGATGCGATCCTGCTGCAGGCCGAAGTTCTGGAGCTGAAAGCTGTTCGTAAAGGTATGGCGAGCGGCGCGGTAATCGAATCCTTCCTGGATAAAGGTCGTGGTCCGGTTGCTACCGTCCTGGTGCGTGAAGGTACGCTGCATAAAGGCGACATCGTACTGTGTGGCTTCGAATACGGCCGCGTGCGTGCGATGCGTAACGAACTGGGTCAGGAAGTTCTGGAAGCAGGTCCGTCCATTCCGGTGGAAATCCTCGGTCTGTCCGGTGTTCCGGCTGCCGGTGACGAAGTGACCGTGGTGCGTGACGAGAAGAAAGCCCGTGAGGTTGCACTGTATCGTCAGGGCAAATTCCGTGAAGTTAAACTGGCTCGTCAGCAGAAATCTAAACTTGAGAACATGTTCGCCAACATGACCGATGGCGAAGTTCACGAAGTGAACGTCGTACTGAAAGCTGACGTACAGGGTTCTGTAGAAGCGATCTCCGACTCCTTACTGAAACTGTCTACCGACGAAGTGAAAGTGAAGATCATCGGTTCCGGCGTAGGTGGTATCACTGAAACCGACGCGACCCTGGCTGCGGCGTCCAACGCGATTCTGGTTGGCTTCAACGTCCGTGCTGATGCTTCTGCGCGTAAAGTGATCGAATCTGAAAGTCTGGATCTGCGTTACTACTCCGTCATCTATCATCTGATCGACGAAGTGAAAGCGGCGATGAGCGGTATGCTGTCTCCGGAACTGAAACAGCAGATCATCGGTCTGGCTGAAGTGCGCGATGTGTTTAAATCACCGAAATTTGGTGCGATTGCGGGCTGTATGGTTACCGAAGGTACTATCAAGCGTCACAACCCAATCCGCGTCCTGCGCGACAACGTGGTTATCTATGAAGGCGAGCTGGAATCCCTGCGCCGCTTCAAAGATGACGTTAACGAAGTCCGTAACGGTATGGAATGTGGTATCGGCGTTAAGAACTACAACGACGTTCGCGTTGGCGATATGATCGAAGTGTTCGAGATTATCGAGATCAAACGTACCATCGCATAATCTTCGTCGTCTTTTGGACCGCAACGGCGTTGGCTGCGCTCGCTCACCCCGGTCACATAGTTATCTATGCTCCCGGGGATTTACGAGCTTGCCGCCTTGTTGCAATCCAAAATCCTTAGAAGATGATTAGGCGTAGGCCGGGTAAGCGAAGCGCCACCCGGCAAGAAATTTAAAAAGGGGCTTATGGCCCCTTTTTTGTCATTATTCTGGAGAATTTATTATGGCGAAAGAATTTGGTCGCCCGCAGCGTGTGGCGCAGGAGATGCAGAAAGAAATCGCACTCATCCTGCAACGCGAAATCAAAGATCCGCGCGTAGGCATGATGACTACCGTTTCTGGTGTTGAGATGTCCCGTGACCTGGCGTATGCCAAAGTATTCGTGACTTTCCTGAACGACCAGGACGAAGCGGCTGTGAAAAACGGCATTAAGGCCCTGCAGGAAGCCTCTGGTTTTATCCGCTCCCTGCTGGGGAAAGCGATGCGTCTGCGTATCGTGCCTGAACTGACCTTCTTCTACGACAACTCGTTGGTTGAAGGGATGCGTATGTCTAACCTGGTGACCAGCGTGGTGAAACATGACGATGAACGTCGTGTGAACCCAGCGGACGACAGCAAGGAGGACTGATGAGTCGTCCTCGTCGTCGTGGTCGCGACATTCACGGTGTCCTGCTGCTGGATAAGCCGCAGGGCATGTCCAGCAATGACGTACTGCAAAAAGTAAAGCGCATCTACAATGCCAACCGTGCGGGTCATACCGGCGCGCTGGATCCGCTGGCGACGGGCATGCTGCCTATCTGCCTCGGCGAAGCGACGAAGTTTTCACAGTATTTGCTGGATTCTGACAAACGCTATCGCGTAGTAGCCCGCCTGGGGCAACGTACTGACACCTCCGATGCTGACGGGCAAATCGTGCAGGAACGTCCGGTAACCTTCAGCGCAGAGCAACTTGCGAGCGCACTGGATACTTTCCGCGGCGATATCGAGCAGATTCCGTCAATGTATTCGGCGCTGAAGTATCAGGGTAAAAAGCTGTACGAATATGCGCGTCAGGGCATTGAAGTGCCGCGTGAAGCGCGCCCGATTACCGTCTATGAGCTGCTGTTTATTCGCCATGAAGGTAACGAGCTGGAGCTGGAGGTTCACTGCTCCAAAGGCACCTATATTCGCACTATTATCGACGATCTGGGCGAGAAGCTCGGCTGTGGTGCGCACGTAACGTACCTGCGTCGTCTGACGGTCAGCAAGTATCCGGTGGATCGTATGGTGACGCTGGAACACTTGCGCGAGCTGGTTGAACAGGCTGAGCAGCAGAACATTCCGGCCGCTCAGTTGCTTGATCCCTTGCTGATGCCAATGGACAGTCCAGCATCGGACTATCCTGTTGTTAATTTGCCTTTAACATCGTCGGTTTACTTTAAAAATGGTAACCCGGTACGTACGACAGGTGTCCCGCTGGAAGGCCTGGTGCGTGTGACGGAAGGCGATGACGGCAAATTTATCGGCATGGGGGAGATCGACGATGAAGGTCGTGTCGCCCCCCGTCGCCTGGTGGTTGAGTATCCTGCATAGCGCTCTCTGTCTTGCGATAAAAGGGCGCTGCGAGTAGAATACTGCCGCTTAACGTCGCGTGAATTGTTTAACAATCTGCGTGGCGTATACACAAAATCATTCGAGCTGCATCAAGGCGGCAAGTCTGAGAATCCTCAGGAGCTTACTTAGATAAGTGACTGAGGTGAGCGGACGCAGCCAACGCAGAGTCAGTTTGAAGGATAAAGTGTATACACTGGGATAGCTGAATTAGAGATCGGCATCCTTTCATTCTTAACACTTTGGAGTTTTAAAATGTCTCTAAGTACTGAAGCTACCGCTAAAATCGTTTCTGAGTTTGGTCGTGATGCAAACGACACCGGTTCTACCGATGTTCAGGTTGCTCTGTTGACTGCACAGATTAACCACCTGCAGGGCCACTTTGCAGAGCACAAAAAAGATCACCACAGCCGTCGTGGTCTGCTGCGCATGGTTTCTCAGCGTCGTAAACTGCTCGACTACCTGAAACGTAAAGATGTTGCACGTTACACCGCGCTGATCGAGCGTCTGGGTCTGCGTCGCTAATTCTTTCGAGTTTCAGAAAGAGGGGGCCTTCATGGCCCCTTTTTTCCAGCAGATGGCAGCAATTCGCTGGAAACTAATGTATTGTTGCTATGAATGATCTTCCGTTGCAGAGGTTCGCGCGGCTAATGAGAGGCTTTACTCATGCGTATGGGTTAGGGTTGTCATTAGTCGCGAGGATGCGCAGAAGATCGGGTATTAACGATGGCGCAAAAATGTGCCGTCAAAAAATAGAGAAAGGATATTATTTTGCTTAATCCGATCGTTCGTAAATTCCAGTACGGTCAGCATACCGTTACGCTGGAAACCGGCATGATGGCGCGTCAGGCGACTGCCGCTGTTATGGTTAGCATGGATGACACTGCGGTATTCGTTACCGTTGTCGGCCAGAAAAAAGCGAAACCAGGCCAGGACTTTTTCCCACTGACCGTTAACTATCAGGAGCGTACCTACGCTGCTGGCCGTATCCCGGGTAGCTTCTTCCGTCGTGAAGGCCGTCCGAGCGAAGGTGAAACCCTGATCGCGCGTCTGATTGACCGCCCGGTTCGCCCGCTGTTCCCGGAAGGTTTCGTTAACGAAGTTCAGGTTATCGCGACCGTTGTTTCCGTTAACCCGCAGGTTAACCCGGATATCGTGGCAATGATTGGCGCATCCGCTGCGCTGACGCTGTCTGGCATCCCATTCAACGGCCCGATCGGTGCTGCGCGTGTTGGTTATATCAATGACCAGTACGTACTGAACCCGACTCAGGACGAACTGAAAGAAAGCAAGCTGGATCTGGTCGTTGCCGGTACCGAAGGTGCCGTACTGATGGTTGAATCCGAAGCTGAACTGCTGAGCGAAGACCAGATGCTGGGCGCTGTAGTATTCGGTCACGAACAGCAGCAGGTTGTTATTAAGGCGATCAACGAGCTGGCGAAAGAAGCCGGCAAACCGCGCTGGGACTGGCAGCCAGAAGCCGTCAACGAAGCACTGAACGCGCGCGTTGCCGCACTGGCAGAAGCTCGCCTGAGCGATGCTTACCGTATCACCGACAAACAAGAGCGTTACGCTCAGGTTGACGTGATCAAATCTGAAACCATCGCTCAGCTTACGGCAGAAGATGAAACCCTGGACGCCAACGAACTGGGCGAAATCCTGCACGCCATTGAGAAAAACGTTGTTCGTAGCCGCGTACTGGCAGGCGAGCCGCGTATCGATGGCCGTGAAAAAGACATGATCCGTGGTCTGGACGTGCGTACTGGCGTTCTGCCGCGTACCCACGGCTCCGCGCTGTTCACCCGTGGCGAAACTCAGGCGCTGGTCACTGCGACCCTGGGCACCACCCGTGATGCGCAGAACCTCGACGAACTGATGGGCGAGCGTACTGACAACTTCCTGTTCCACTACAACTTCCCTCCGTACTGCGTAGGTGAAACCGGTATGGTCGGTTCTCCGAAGCGTCGTGAAATTGGTCACGGTCGCCTGGCGAAGCGTGGCGTGCTGGCAGTGATGCCGGAACTGGATAAATTCCCGTACACCGTGCGTGTGGTTTCTGAAATCACCGAATCTAACGGTTCTTCTTCCATGGCTTCCGTATGTGGCGCTTCCCTGGCGCTGATGGACGCAGGTGTGCCGATCAAAGCGGCCGTTGCGGGTATCGCGATGGGTCTGGTGAAAGAAGGCGACAACTATGTTGTTCTGTCTGACATCCTGGGCGACGAAGACCACCTGGGCGATATGGACTTCAAAGTAGCGGGTTCCCGCGACGGTATCTCTGCACTGCAGATGGATATCAAAATTGAAGGTATCACCAAAGAGATCATGCAGGTTGCTCTGAACCAGGCTAAAGGTGCGCGTCTGCACATCCTGGGTGTGATGGAACAGGCGATTAACGCGCCGCGTGGCGATATCTCTGAATTCGCGCCACGTATCCACACCATCAAGATCAGCCCGGACAAGATTAAAGACGTTATCGGTAAAGGCGGTTCTGTTATCCGCGCTCTGACCGAAGAAACTGGCACTACTATCGAAATCGAAGATGACGGTACTGTGAAGATCGCAGCGACCGACGGCGAGAAAGCGAAATATGCTATCCGTCGTATCGAAGAGATCACCGCAGAGATTGAAGTAGGTCGTATCTACACGGGTAAAGTGACCCGTATCGTTGACTTTGGCGCATTCGTTGCCATCGGTGGCGGTAAAGAAGGTCTGGTACACATTTCTCAGATCGCTGACAAGCGCGTTGAGAAAGTGACCGATTACCTGCAGATGGGCCAGGAAGTACCGGTTAAAGTTCTGGAAGTTGATCGCCAGGGCCGTGTACGTCTGAGCATTAAAGAAGCAACTGAGCAGTCTCAGCCTGCAGGCGAACCGGAAGCTCCGGTAAGCCAACAGGGCGAGTAAGGTTGCCATTGCCCTCCGTGAGAACGGAGGGCCTTTAACCCGGCAGGACGCCTTGTTAGCAACCGGGGAACCTGGACGTTCATTCAATCGTTGTCTTCGGGAGTGGGAAATGAAGCCTTTTTTGCGCTGGTGTTTCGTTGCGACAGCACTCACGCTGGCTGGATGTAGTAATTCCGCCTGGCGTAAGAGTGAAGTCCTCGCAGTACCATTGCAACCGACTTTGCAGCAGGAAGTGATTCTGGCACGTATGGAACAAATTCTTGCCAGTCGGGCTTTAACCGATGACGAACGCGCACAGCTTTTATATGAGCGCGGAGTGTTGTATGATAGTCTCGGTCTGAGGGCACTGGCGCGAAATGATTTTTCACAAGCGCTGGCAATCCGACCAGATATGCCTGAAGTATTCAATTACTTAGGTATATATTTAACGCAGGCAGGCAATTTTGATGCTGCCTATGAAGCGTTTGATTCTGTACTTGAGCTTGATCCAACTTACAACTACGCGTACTTAAATCGCGGTATCGCATTGTATTACGGCGGTCGCGACAAGTTAGCGCAAGATGATCTGCTGGCGTTTTATCAAGACGATCCCAATGATCCTTTCCGCAGTCTGTGGCTTTATCTTGCCGAGCAGAAGCTCGATGAGAAGCAGGCTAAAGAAGCGTTAAACCAACGCTTCGAGAAATCGGATAAAGAGCAATGGGGATGGAACATTGTCGAGTTCTACCTGGGCAACATTAGCGAAGCAACGCTGATGGAACGCCTGAAGGCGGACGCAACGGATAACACCTCGCTCGCTGAGCATCTCAGTGAAACCAACTTCTATTTAGGTAAGTACTACCTAAGTCTGGGGGATTTGGACAACGCTACGGCATTGTTCAAACTGGCGGTGGCTAACAACGTTCATAACTTTGTTGAGCACCGATACGCATTGTTGGAATTATCGCTCCTGGGCCAGGACCAAGATGACCTGGCAGAATCGGACCAGCAATAGCTGACGTACACATCAGCCCGTAATCTTTTTTGATTGCCATCACCTTCACGGGTGAGGGCGTTGTTGTTCGTTAATACACCTACTTTGAGCCGGTTCACACTTTTCAATGAAAATTGCAGATCAATTTCATGATGAGTTATGTAGACTGGCCGCCATTAATTTTGAGGCACACGTACTACATGGCTGAATTCGAAACCACTTTTGCAGATCTGGGCCTGAAGGCTCCTATCCTTGAAGCCCTTAACGATCTGGGTTACGAAAAACCATCTCCAATCCAGGCAGAGTGCATTCCGCATCTGCTGGGCGGTCGCGATGTTCTGGGTATGGCCCAGACCGGTAGCGGCAAAACGGCAGCGTTCTCTTTACCGCTGCTCAACAATCTTGATCCTGAGCTGAAGGCACCTCAGATTCTGGTGCTGGCACCGACCCGCGAACTGGCGGTTCAGGTTGCAGAAGCCATGACGGATTTCTCTAAACACATGCGCGGCGTGAACGTGGTTGCCCTGTACGGCGGCCAGCGTTATGACGTGCAATTACGTGCCCTGCGTCAGGGACCACAGATCGTCGTCGGTACGCCGGGTCGTCTGCTGGATCACCTGAAGCGCGGTACTCTGGACCTCTCCAAACTGAGCGGTCTGGTACTGGACGAAGCTGATGAAATGCTGCGTATGGGCTTCATCGAAGACGTTGAAACCATTATGGCGCAGATCCCGGAAGGTCATCAGACCGCTCTGTTCTCTGCCACCATGCCGGAAGCGATTCGTCGTATTACCCGCCGCTTTATGAAAGAGCCGCAGGAAGTACGCATTCAGTCCAGCGTCACTACCCGTCCTGACATCAGCCAGAGCTACTGGACTGTGTGGGGCATGCGTAAAAATGAAGCGCTGGTGCGTTTCCTGGAAGCAGAAGATTTTGATGCGGCGATTATCTTCGTCCGTACCAAAAATGCGACTCTGGAAGTGGCAGAAGCGCTGGAACGTAGCGGTTATAGCAGCGCTGCGCTGAACGGCGACATGAACCAGTCTCTGCGTGAGCAGACTCTGGAGCGTCTGAAAGATGGCCGTCTGGATATTCTGATTGCAACCGACGTTGCGGCCCGTGGCCTGGACGTTGAGCGTATCAGCCTGGTCGTTAACTACGATATCCCGATGGACTCCGAATCTTACGTTCACCGTATCGGCCGTACCGGTCGTGCGGGTCGTGCTGGCCGTGCGCTGCTGTTCGTTGAGAACCGCGAGCGTCGTCTGCTGCGTAACATCGAACGCACCATGAAACTGACTATTCCAGAAGTAGAACTGCCGAACGCAGAGCTGCTGGGCAAACGCCGTCTGGAAAAATTCGCCGCGAAAGTACAGCAGCAGCTGGAAAGCAGCGATCTGGATCAGTACCGTGCTCTGCTGGCGCAGATTCAGCCTACCGCTGAAGGCGAAGAGCTGGACATGGAAACCCTGGCAGCCGCACTGCTGAAAATGGCTCAGGGCGAACGTAGCCTGATCGTACCACCAGATGCACCGATGCGTCCTAAGCGTGAATTCCGCGACCGTGACGATCGTGGCCCGCGTGACCGCAACGATCGTGGCCCGCGTGGCGACCGTGAAGACCGTCCGCGTCGTGAACGTCGTGACGTTGGCGATATGCAACTGTACCGCATTGAAGTGGGTCGTGATGACGGTGTTGAAGTCCGCCATATCGTTGGCGCGATTGCTAACGAAGGTGATATCAGCAGCCGTTACATCGGTAACATCAAGCTGTTTGCTTCCCACTCGACCATCGAACTGCCGAAAGGTATGCCGGGCGACGTGCTGCAGCACTTTACCCGTACCCGCATCCTGAACAAGCCGATGAACATGCAGCTGGTTGGCGATGCAGTACCGCATACCGGTGGTGAGCGTCGTGGCGGTGGCCGTTTCAGCGGCGAGCGTCGTGAAGGCGGTCGCGGTGAAGGTCGTGGTTTTGGCGGTGAGCGTCGTGAAGGCGGTCGTGGTGATGGTCGTCGTTTCAGCGGCGAACGTCGTGAAGGTGGTCGTGGCCCGCGCCGTGACGATTCTTCTGCTCCGCGTCGTGATGACTCAGCCGGTCGTCGTCGTTTCGGCGGTGACGCATAAGCCAAAACGGCTTAAAAGCGTAAAATAAAGTATACAGCCCCGATCTCAACAATCGGGGCTTTTTTTATTTCAATTGTACTCGTGTACTGGTACAGTGCAGCACATTGATAAGTAGTCACAATATTAATGACTGGAGAGATGGCTAAATGGCAACACTAACCACCACCCAAACGTCACCTTCGCTGCTTGGCGGCGTGGTGATCATCGGCGGCACCATTATTGGCGCGGGGATGTTCTCTCTGCCGGTGGTCATGTCCGGGGCGTGGTTCTTCTGGTCAATGGCGGCGCTGATCTTCACCTGGTTCTGCATGCTGCACTCCGGGCTGATGATCCTTGAAGCCAACCTCAATTACCGGATTGGTTCCAGCTTCGACACCATTACCAAAGATCTGTTGGGCAAAGGCTGGAACGTTGTTAACGGCATCTCCATCGCCTTTGTGCTCTACATTCTGACCTACGCCTATATTTCGGCAAGCGGCTCGATTCTGCATCACACCTTTGCCGAGATGTCGCTGAACGTTCCGGCGCGCGCGGCAGGTCTTGGCTTTGCGCTGCTGGTCGCGTTTGTGGTGTGGTTAAGCACCAAAGCGGTTAGCCGCATGACGGCGATTGTGCTGGGCGCGAAGGTGATTACCTTTTTCCTGACCTTCGGCAGCCTGCTGGGACACGTGCAGCCCGCAACGCTGTTTAACGTGGCGCAGAGCAACGCTTCATATACGCCGTACCTGCTGATGACGCTGCCATTCTGTCTGGCTTCATTTGGTTATCACGGCAACGTCCCAAGCCTGATGAAGTATTACGGCAAGGATCCGAAGACCATCGTTAAGTGCCTGGTATACGGCACGTTGCTGGCGCTGGTGCTGTATACCGTATGGTTGCTGGGAACGATGGGTAATATTCCGCGTCCGGAATTTATTGGTATTGCGCAGCAGGGTGGGAACATTGATGTGCTGGTGCAGGCGTTGAGCGGTGTGCTGAACAGCCGTAGTCTGGATCTGCTGTTGGTGGTGTTCTCCAACTTTGCGGTCGCCAGTTCCTTCCTCGGCGTGACGCTGGGCCTGTTTGACTATCTGGCTGATTTATTTGGTTTTGATGATTCAGCAATGGGGCGTTTTAAAACCGCATTGCTGACGTTTGTGCCGCCAATTGTCGGTGGCCTGCTGTGGCCGAACGGTTTTCTGTACGCCATTGGCTATGCAGGTTTAGCTGCAACTATCTGGGCTGCCATTGTGCCAGCGCTGTTGGCACGTAAATCTCGCGAACGTTTCGGCAGTCCGAAATTCCGCGTCTGGGGCGGTAAACCAATGATTGCCCTGATTCTGGTCTTCGGCGTCGGCAACGCGGTTATCCATGTTCTGTCGAGCGTTAACCTGCTGCCGGTGTACCAGTAGAACAATTGCCCGGTGGCGCTACGCTTACCGGGCCTACAGAGATTGCGTAGGCCGGATAAGCCGCAGCCGCCATCCGGCACAAATAGCACTATCCCAACAATTCCTGCTTCACATCCATCGCCAAATCAAATGAGTGGAGCCGCGCCTGGTGATCAAAAATCTGGCCGTTAACCATAATTTCATCAGCCTGGGTTTCACGTAAAATAGCCTCCAGCCCGTGCCGCACTTTCGCCTTATCACCGACCAGCGACATGCGTAGCGCCTGCTGCACGCCATACTGTTCAGAAGCGGACCACAGTTGATGCATATTCTCTACCGGCGGCGGTAGCTGGCCGGTTTCGCCACGACGCAGTTTCATAAACGCCTGCTGCATTGAGGTGAAAAGAAATTCGGCATCGCGATTGCTGTCGGCGGCAATGATGTTGATGCATACCATTGCATACGGCTTTGCCAGGCGCGCCGAAGGCGTGAACTGGCTACGATACAGATGCAGCGCCTGATGCAGCATATCCGGAGCAAAGTGCGAGGCGAAGGCAAACGGCAGGCCAAGCTGCGCCGCCAACTGTGCGCTATACAAGCTGGAACCTAATAACCAGACCGGGATCTGCTCGCCGTAGCCAGGCACCGGGCGTACATGGGGGTTCGGGTCGTGGGCGTCGAACCACTCCACCAGTTCTGCTACGTCGCGTGGGAAGTTATCGATATCGCCACTCATATGGCGGCGCAGCGCGCGCATCGTTGGCTGATCGCTCCCCGGTGCGCGGCCAAGCCCGAGATCGATGCGTCCCGGATACAGCGTGTTCAGGGTACCGAACTGCTCGGCGATCACCAGCGGCGAATGGTTGGGCAGCATCACGCCGCCAGAACCCAGATGCAGCGTGGTGGTATTGGCAGCCAGATAACCAATCAGCACAGAGGTTGCGGCGCTGGCGATGCCGGTCATGTTGTGGTGTTCTGCCAGCCAGTAGCGGTGATAGCCGCGCTTTTCAGCCAGCCGTGCGAGATCAAGCGAGTGCGTAAAGGCTTCTTTTGCCGAAGATCCTTCAGGGATCGGTGCCAGATCCAGCACCGAGAACGGAATAGTTTTGTCAGTCATAACGGCTCACTTTGTTACCGGTTAATCATTTAATACTGCATTAAAATTTGATTAACGTTGTTAACAAAGTGAGCTTTATGAGACTGACGGCAAAAACAATGCCTGATGGCGCTGCGCTTATCGGGCCTAGGGATCGCGATTTGTAGGTCGGATAAGGCATTTATGCCGCCATCCGGCGAGGTTATATCAGGATTGCAGCTCCAGCCCAGCCAGACGTTTCCAGTAACCGTTGCAGTCGCTATGGGCGGCAAGCGGTAATGGGGCAGTGCCGTTTTCATTGGCGCGGAAGGCATCCAGCATGGCAAATGTTTCCGTGCCTGAAGGGGACAGACGCACAATATCTACCAGTCCCTGCATGGATGTCAGCTCGTTGCCGAGGTTATAAACATAGCCGCTCATGGTCTGGATCCCGTTGAGAACAAAGACCTGCTGATTCTCCTGCGACAGCACATCTCGCCCGTTCGGGTATTTGATGCAGCAGGTTTCACACTCGTCTTTTGGCCGATCTTCGGAACGCGCCGTAAAGCAGCGGGCAGAGTACGCCAGCGGCAGATGGCCGTAGCTCAGCACTTCCACTTCAAACTTATCGCGGATAGCTAACTCTTCACACTGGTTGAGCAGATTGATCAGCCAGTCGCGAGATAATTCTACCGGCATACACCAACGCACCATCCCTTGTTTGAGCAGCAAACGTAGCGTCACCGCGTTGTAGCAGTTGAGCGCATGTCCGGCGACAAACGGCAGCTTACGCTCCGCGCACATGTTTACCACGCCCAGATCGCTGGCTTCCAGCAGGAAGTCGCCGTTTTCGACATAGCGCTTTAATTCGCCTAGCTCAGAGGATGCCTGCACCAGCGCCAGCGTTGACAGCACCACCTGTTTACCGCTGCCGGCGAGCGACTTCGCCATATCAATCCAGTCGCCGACTTTAGTGGCGCGACGTTTGCTGCATACCGCTTCGCCAAGATAGATAATGTCGGCCTGGCTGGCGGCGGCCTGCTGATAAAAATCTTCCAGCGTTTCTTTTGGCCAGTACCACAGCACCGGCCCTAAGGAATATTTCATTGCTTCTCTCACTGCCATTTACGGTGATACGCGCCAAGCGTGGTCTGCGTGCCTTCGGACATGGAACCGAGCGTTTCCATCCATGCCGCCTGTGGCGCATAGTTCTGTGGGTCGGCTATACAACGATCGATCGCCTGACGCCACACTTTCGCCACCTGGCTGACGTAGGCCGGGCTACGCTGGCGTCCCTCGATTTTTACCGAGGCAATATTGGCCGCCAGCAGCTCCGGCAGCAGCTCCAGCGTGTTCAGGCTGGTGGGTTCTTCCAGCGCATGATAGCGCTCGCCGTCAACCAAATAGCGGCCTTTACACAGTGTCGGATAACCGGCATTTTCTCCGTCCTGATAGCGGTCAATCAGCACTTCATTCAGACGCGATTCCAGACCTTGTTGGGTCTGCTGCCAGCGAACAAAACGCGCGGGAGAGCAAGCGCCAACCGTGTTAGGCGATTCACCCGTCAGGTAGGATGAAAGATAACACCGCCCTTCCGCCATAATGCACAGACTGCCAAAGGCGAACACTTCGAGTGGAACGGGCGTGACGCGAGCGAGCTGTTTCACCTGATGGATAGACAACACGCGCGGCAGCACCACGCGGGCGACATCAAAGTTGCGATGATAAAAATTAATCGCCTCTTCGTTGGTAGCAGATGCCTGAACAGAGACATGGCGCTCAATATGCGGGTAGCGCTCTGCGGCATACTCAAGCATGGCGAGGTCGGCGAGGATTAGCGCATCCGCACCCAGTTGCGCCGCCATATCTACGGCCCGTTGCCAGCGCGCATAACCATCCGGATGCGCAAAGGTGTTAATCGCGATGTGCAGCTTACGGCGGTGTTGATGGACAAAACTCACCGCTTCCTGCAATTTTTTCTCGGTAAAATTAAGGCCGGCGAAATGACGGGCGTTGGTATCATCTTTCAGCCCGATGTAGACAGCATCAGCGCCGTTCTCGATGGCCGCCTTAAGCGCCGGGAGATTTCCGGCAGGGCAGAGCAGCTCCATAATTTATCCTGAACGTAGCGCCGTGAAGGGCGCAGAAATGTTAACGAAGAGGGATTTTAGTTAACCTTGCTGAGACAATTTTTGATTTGAGGCAGTTAAAGTCGTATTGGTGACAGCAATAAAGAGGTAACAATTTCGCATCGAATTGTTGATTTATGCCGCTATGTCGTTTATTGGATATGGCAAAATAGCAGGACTATTGAAACAGGGAGTAAAGCTCGTGTTGGATAAACTGCGTTCACGCTTAGTACATTTTGGTCCTTCTCTGATGAGTGTACCGGTTAAACTGACGCCCTTTGCGCTGAAGCGCCAGGTCCTGGAGCAGGTTCTGAGCTGGCAGTTTAGCCAGGCGCTGGCTGATGGAGAGCTGGAGTTCCTCGAAGGCCGCTGGCTGAGTATTCATGTGCGTGATATTGGCCTCCAATGGTATACCTCTGTTGAGAACGATAAACTTATCGTCAGCCAGAGTGCCGATGCGGATGTGAGTTTTAGCGCTGACGCCAGCGATTTACTGATGATTGCTGCACGTAAGCAGGATCCGGATACGCTTTTCTTCCAGCGTCGCCTGGTGATTGAAGGTGACACAGAATTAGGGCTGTATGTAAAAAATCTGATGGACGCCATCGAACTGGATCAGATGCCTAAAGCGTTGCGCGTCATGCTGATGCAGTTGGCGGATTTTGTTGAGGCGGGAATGAAAACGACGCCAGACACCAAACAGACTTCGGTAGGTGAGCCATGCTGATTCGAGTTGAGATTCCCATCGATGCCCCCGGTATTGATGCGTTGCTGCGTCGTTCATTTGAGAGCGATGCTGAAGCGAAATTAGTGCACGACCTGCGTGAAGATGGTTTCTTAACGCTGGGTTTGGTTGCGACAGATGACGAAGGTCAGGTAGTGGGTTACGTCGCGTTCAGTCCTGTTGATGTTCAGGGTGAAGATCTGCAATGGGTCGGCATGGCGCCGCTCGCAGTGGATGAAAATTACCGTGGTCAGGGCCTGGCGCGTCAACTGGTCTATGAAGGACTCGACTCCCTGAACGAGTTTGGCTACGCCGCGGTGGTTACGCTGGGCGATCCGGCACTGTACAGCCGTTTTGGCTTTGAGCTGGCTGCGCATCATGACCTGCGTTGCCGCTGGTCGGGCACCGAAAGCGCGTTCCAGGTTCATCGCCTGGCGGACGATGCGCTGGAGGGCGTGACGGGCCTGGTGGAATACCACGACCACTTCAATCGTTTTTAACATCCGGGGTTTGCAGGCTGCTCAGCAGAGCCTCAAGCCCTCCGCCCTCTACAAGGCGCTCTTTCTGACGCTTTGTAAGCTGTTTGACGCGATACTCGATGCGCAGAGCCAGCGAACGGTCGCCGACCTGCGCCGCAAATGCCAGGGTGAGTTCTCCCTTTCCACGTAGCGCCTTCGCGCCTTTCCCGCTCTGATGTTGCTTATATCGACGCTCCACATCGGTGGTTATTCCGGTGTATAAAGCGTTGTCCGCGGTACGGATCAGATACAGATACCAGGGTGTCATTGTCACCATCGACGTGATAATTTTCAGGCCTACAGTATAAAAGAGAACAGAAATGGAAACACTGACTGCGGTGACCCGCTGGCTGGCAAAACAGCACGTCGTAACCTGGTGTGTTCACCATGATGGTGAATTGTGGTGCGCCAATGCGTTTTACCTGTTTGATGCGCAAAAGGTGGTGTTCTATGTGCTGACCGAAGAGAAAACGCGTCATGCTCAGATGTCCGGGCCACGTGCGCCTGTTGCCGGTACGGTAAACGGCCAGCCCAAAACGGTAGCCCTGATTCGCGGCGTACAGTTTAAAGGGGAAATCCGCCGTCTTGAGGGGGAGGAGAGCGACATTGCGCGTAAAGCGTATAATCGCCGCTTCCCGGTGGCCAGAATGCTGTCCGCACCCGTGTGGGAAATTCGGCTGGATGAAGTCAAATTTACGGACAACACGCTGGGCTTTGGCAAAAAAATGCTCTGGCTACGAGACTCACGCCCCGAGAATACGTAATGCCTCACGGTTAAACGCTGGCAGGTCATCCGGTGTTCGGCTGGTTATCAGCTGATCGTTATCATTCACCATTTCCTGATCGTAAAATTCGGCGCCCGCGTTTTTTACGTCAATGATGATAGGTTTCACGGCGGTAAGTTTACGGCCACGAATGACATCCGCGCTGATCAGCAACTGTGGACCGTGGCAAATAGCAAACACCGGTTTGCCGCTGTTAACGAAATCCCGGGTAAAGGTCACGAAACGATCGTCCCCGCGCAGGTAGTCCGGCGAGTGACCGCCTGGCAGTAGCAGGGCGTCAAAATCGGCAGGGCGCACATCCTCGATCGCTTTGTCGATGGTGACGCTGGCTTCTCCTTTTTTCCCCTTCACCGTTTTGCCTGCCTGTTTTTCAATGGTGATGACTTCATGCCCGGCCTGGCGAAATTCTGCTGCTGGTGATGTAAATTCTGAATCTTCAAACTCATCAGTGATTAAAACGGCAATCTTCTTGCTCATGTTTCCTCCGTTGAGTTGGTTGCGAATGAGGCAGAATTTCCATGTTGGCGGATAATTACCTCACGAACTATTAAGTCTGGTCGCTAAGGCTGAGAGTGCAAGACGGACAAATCTGTAAAGGAGCGAGGATGAGTCAGGTGTTAATAACAGGCGCAACGGGGCTGGTAGGCGGAAATTTGCTGCGTATGCTGCTTAATGAACCCCGGGTCAACGCCATTACGGCGCCGACGCGTCGACCGCTGGCTGATATGGTTGGCGTTTATAATCCCCATGATCCGCAGCTAACCGATGCTCTGGCGCAAGTCACCGATCCGGTCGATATCGTTTTTTGTTGTCTGGGAACCACCCGGCGTGAAGCCGGCTCGAAAGAGGCGTTTATCCACGCTGACTATACGCTGGTGGTGGACACCGCCCTGACGGGACGCCGGTTAGGCGCCCAGCATATGCTGGTGGTGAGTTCGATGGGCGCGAATGCGAATTCACCGTTTTTTTATAACCGGGTGAAAGGGGAAATGGAGCAGGCGTTAATCGCGCAGAAATGGCCGCGCCTGACGATTGTCCGACCTTCGATGCTACTGGGGGAACGGGATAAACAGCGGACGAATGAGAGGTTTTTAGCGCCGTTGTTCAGGTTGCTGCCAGGTAACTGGAAGTCGATTGAAGCGCGTGATGTTGCACGGGCAATGCTGGCAGAAGCGCTGGCGCCAGGAGATGAGGGCGTTACAATCCTGACCTCCTCCGAGCTACGCGAAAGGGCAAAATAAAATGCCGGATGGCGCTGACGTTTATCCGACCTACAAACGATGACGTCCTGTAGGCCGGATAAGACGCTTATGCGTCGCTATCCGGCATCGGTATTACTTAATAAACGTAAAGGCCGTCGTGACGCGTTTCACGCCGCTTACCCGGCTGGCGATATCCGCCGCCGCCTTCGCTTCACGTTCAGTAACCAGGCCCAGCAGGAACACTTCCCCGTTCTCGGTGGTGACTTTCACGTTAGAGGATTTCACCTGATCGCTGGTCAGCAACTGGGAACGTACTTTGGTGGTGATCCAGGTATCATTGGACGCATCGCCCAGACCGATTGGCTGACCCTGACGGATCTCATTAAAGACCTCAGTGGTACCTTCTACGCCCATTGCAATCTGTTTGGCCCGCGCAGACAGCTCGCTATTTGGTGACTGACCGACCAGCAGAACCTTGCCCTGATACGCGCTAACGTTGATACGCGCTTCTTTCTTGATCTGGGCATCTTTCGACAACGCCGTATTGACGCGTAATTCCAGGGTTCCGTCGTCTACCTGAGTGCCGACACTACGCGGATCCGTCGCGGCTTTAGTCCCGACGGCTGCGGTTCCGACAACGGCGGCAGCTACACAGCCTTGCAGCAGCAGTGCAGCGATAATCACAGCAAGCGGCGAAAATGCCTTCATGTGTACTCCTTAATCATCCTGGTGAGGAAAAAGCGTGTTATCGATGAGATCGCAAAGGCAGTTGACCGTCAGCATATGCATTTCCTGAACGCGGGCGCTGTGGTGTGAAGGAATGCGGATTTCAACATCCTGCGGCCCCAGCAACCCGGCCAGCTCCCCTCCGTCATACCCGGTCAGCGCGACGATTGTCATGTCGCGGGTCACGGCGGCTTCAACGGCTTTCACGATATCGCGGCTATTACCACGCGTAGAGATTGCCAGCAGAACATCACCTGCATGTCCCAGCGCACGGACTTGTTTTGCATAAACTTCGTCGTGCAGGCGATCGTTGGCAATCGCAGTTAAGACCACATTATCAGTATTTAGTGCAATAGCAGGTAAACTTGGCCGTTCCGTTTCAAAACGATTGATCATACTGGCAGCAAAATGCTGTGCGTTGGCAGCGGACGTCCCATTACCACAACAGAGAATTTTGTTGCCATTGAGCAGGGACTGAACCAGCGTCATGGCTGCACGGGAGATCGCATCCGGGAGCGCTTCAGCCGCAGCTATCTGAGTTTGAATGCTTTCTGTAAAGCAGACTTTAATTCTATCTAACACGCTAATCCTTAAGAACCAGGCTCTGAATCTTCAACTATGAGCGGTCGTTGAACGCGTCTTTAAACCACTCAACATCATTTCCGGTGAAGGCTAACACATCGAACCGGCAATCCACAGTATCAAAACTCCCATTGTGGCGCGCAAGCCACAAGCGGGCGGTCTGTAATAATTTGTGTTGTTTGCTCCGGGTCACACTCGCCGCCGCGCCGCCAAATTGGGCTGAACGCCGGTAGCGAACTTCAACAAATACGGTGGTGTTGCCTTCACGCATTATCAGGTCGATTTCGCCGCCACGTTCACGCACATTGGCGGCGATGAAATGCAGTCCCTTGCTGTGCAGCCAGTCACGCGCAACAGCTTCCCACGCGTCACCGGTCTGTTTGCTCGTTAACTGGCGGGGACGACCTGTCCTTGCTGGTATTTGAGCCATGATAACTTCCTGTTAATCACACAATCCTGATTTGCGGTTAATGCGCCAGTGTTGCCGTTAATTTCGAAGCCCTGCACCTGACGCATTTGCGAGAAGTGGTTGGCAAGCGACCAGGCATCGACACCCATCGCGTACATACGCGCCAGCGAGTAGTCGTTACGCACCGCGCCAAGCGCCTGCTGCATGAGAGGCATGTTAGCGCCTGCCAGCATTGGGATTTCGCTATACTGCAAGCCTTCCATTTCCAGACGGAAGTCCGGGCCAGCGGTTCCCTGCGCGCTACGGGAGCTGGCATACAGCGTTGCTCCGCTCTGGCTGCCGTTACGCATGGCGATCATCGGTTTAATAAAGGCGATTTCTTCCGGCGTCGCCAGAATATACACGGCGTCAACACGGCCACTGCCCCCGGTGATTTGCGCATCGGTGGGCGCTGCCGGGATCGTCAGACCGCCAATCGTCACGCCAGGCTGCGCAGGTACAGAAGAGGCTACCGGGCTGCCCGTCAGGGAAATACCCGCGCCGCCGTTGACACCCATTTTCAGCTCAGCCGTAGAGCCGAACTTCTGCTGCAGCACTACGCCGCCGCCCAGTTTTTGCCATTCCTGCGCAAAAGCATTAGCCACGCGATCGCCTAACGAACTGCGTGGGATCAACAGCAGCGGCGTCTGTTTGCCTTGATCGCGGATGTGGCGTGCGGCATCGCGCGCTTCATCTTCTGGCGACAGGGCAAAGTAACAAACATTCGCCAGATTCTGTACGGACTCAGGCTGGTTAAGCGCCAGGACGTTTAATGGCGTATTGCTTTTCATCAGCTCTTCAACATTATTCTTCAACAGCGGGCCTACCACGATGCTGGCGCCATCCTGCTGAACCTGGGCCAGGATCTGGTTCAGCGGCTGCGATGAGGTGTCGTAGATTTTCAACTCAGCGGACGGATTTGCCGGCGCGCTGGCGATAGTTGGTTGTGCTGGTGCGGTTGGCTGTGGGGCTGTAGCTTCTGGCTGCGCAGGCGTCTCGTTGGTCAGATCGCTTACTGACGCCTGAGAAGGGCTGGCAACACCGTCAGTCGTTTGCGGCTGATCCGTGGTCGTCACAGCAGAGGCATCCGCAGCATGCGCGGCGGTAACAGGAGCGGCTACCGGTTGAGTGCCCATATTTTTCGCGGCTTCAAAGCCTTGCTGAATAGTACGACCAAATACAGCGGCCTGACCGTTCAGCGGCAGCAGCAGGGCAATCTTGCTGGTGGACGCTGGCTTAAAGCTCTGCACGTTAACCAACTGCGTTGGCAGCAGTTTTGCTCCCGGGTTTTGCGGGTAACGTTTTTGCCAGTCGGCAATACCGGCTTTCATCATGTCCGGGTCGTTACGGTTATCGAACCAGACGCGCTGGAGGTCCAGCCAGCCTTGCAGTACGTTTTCATCCGCATTGATGACCAGCGTCTGCGCTTGCTCCTGGGTCATGGACGACAGTGCCTGCCAGGTTGCATCGATGTTTTTCTGTTTAGCGTTCGCGGCAAGCAGTGGTTCCTGGGCGATCAGGGCGCGCAGCAGCGACAGCGACGGGCGACCCTGATTGGCGTCGATTTGCGCCTGCCAGTAACGCGCCTGCTGGTTTTGGTCGAAATCGGCGGGCGTGAGTTTATCCAGCAGGGCCTGGGCTCCCGCGACATCTTTCTGCGCGAGCTTGATCTCGACGGCCAGCAGTGACTGCTCACGACGCTGGGCATCGTTTAGCTTCTGTGGTAACTGGTTGAACAATTCGATAGCCTGCTGGCTCTTACCTTCTTTCAGCAGTGCACGAATGGCGAGTAATTGCCAGTTGGTCTTGCTATCATCTGAACTTTGCTGCATCTGTTGCAGATAAAAGCCGGAATCAGCCTGCGCAGTGCCCTGCATATGGGCTGCGCTCTGGTCTGGCGCCTGGGTGCCACAGCCTGCGAAAATCAAAGCTGCCAGAATGACTGGTAGCGCGCGCGCGGCTTTCAAACGAGAAAATGTTGAGGGTACCATACTGTATCCAGTGATATTTTTTTACGCAATGCTCAATATTAAATCGGCAATACGGACGACACAATGAAACAACACGAATCGGCGGATAATTCTCAAGGCCAACTCTTTATTGTACCTACTCCTATCGGAAATTTGGCTGATATTACCCAACGAGCGCTCGAAGTTTTACAAGCCGTTGATTTAATTGCCGCTGAAGACACCCGTCATACAGGATTATTGTTACAACACTTCGCGATTAACGCCCGTTTGTTTGCCTTACACGATCACAATGAGCAACAAAAAGCCGAGACGCTGGTGGCAAAGCTCAAAGAAGGGCAAAACATTGCGCTGGTTTCTGATGCCGGAACGCCGCTGATTAACGATCCGGGCTACCATCTGGTGCGCACCTGTCGTGAAGCAGGTATCCGCGTGGTGCCGCTGCCTGGCCCGTGTGCGGCGATTGCCGCGCTGAGCGCTGCCGGCCTGCCTTCCGACCGTTTTTGCTATGAGGGTTTTCTGCCTGCCAAATCGAAAGGCCGCCGCGATGCGATGAAAGCCATTGAGGCAGAACCGCGTACGCTTATTTTTTATGAATCCACCCACCGTTTGCTGGATAGTCTGGAAGATATGGTCGCCGTCTGGGGAGAATCCCGTTATGTGGTGCTGGCGCGCGAACTGACCAAAACCTGGGAAACCATACACGGCGCGCCGGTCGGCGAACTACTGGCGTGGGTCAAGGAAGATGAAAACCGTCGTAAGGGCGAAATGGTGCTGATTGTCGAAGGGCATAAAGCGCAGGAAGATGACCTCCCGGCTGATGCGCTGCGTACGCTGGCGTTGTTACAAAAAGAGCTGCCGCTGAAGAAAGCGGCGGCGCTGGCAGCGGAAATTCACGGCGTGAAAAAGAATGCGCTGTATAAGTACGCGCTGGACCAGCAGGGGGAGTAAGAGTGAGCACCTACCAACCACCTTTCGTCGTCACTCCATTGATCCTTAATCAAGTCATTGAAATTGGTGAGTTGATGGGGCATTGGGCCGCGATGGCTGGTAGGGCATCTCCTCTTTTGCGCAAAGAAAATCGTATTCGCACCATTCAGGCCTCTTTAGCGATTGAGCATAATTCGTTGACTAGGGAGCAAGTCACCGCACTGATGGAAGGAAAACGTATTCTACAAATCTTGTCGAACCAGCCGGGCAGATCTGCCAAAAGTATCGCTGAAGAGTGTGAAATCTCAGCTCGCACCGTAGAGCGGTATCTGAAAGCGTTGCAGCTAAAGCATCGTGCTTCGCTTTAGCTGCTATCAGCAGCAAGATCTCTTAAGCATTCAGGATGTCCTTCAACACTGGCTTATGCTGCGAATCACACGATGAGCAGCCGTTTTTGACATGTCATGATGGTGTGTATCCCGCCTAATTATTCGAACAATGAGCGCTACCTGACAACACGCAGATAGCACTCGCGCAGAATATAATGACGGTCACGATAATTCGCAGGTAGCCATCAATTTGTTTGCTGAACCACAGACATTAATTTTACTCCGCACCACTTCTTTCATCGCATCCATACCGACCCGCATGTAATAGCGGGGATCGTTGCCCTGCGGATTTTCTGCAAACCATGCTTTGACCGCGTCGGCAAAGGCGATTTTCAGTTCGGTGGCCACGTTAACTTTGCATATTCCCAGCTCGATTGTGCGGCGGACGTAGTTGTCAGGAACATCGCTTGCGCCATGCAGCACCAGCGGAATATCCACCACTTCACGAATTTCCCCTAAACGCTGGAAATCGATGTTGGGCGTTTTAGTGTACAAACCGTGTGCCGTGCCGATGGCAACAGCCAGGCTGTCGACGCCGGTACGTTCGACAAACCGTTTCGCTTCCAGCGGGTCGGTCAGGAAGGCGCTTTCGGCATCCACGCTCATATCATCTTCAACGCCGCCGAGGCGGCCCAGCTCAGCTTCCACGCTGCAATCTTTGGCATGGCAAAAATCCACAACGGATTTCACCAGCTTGACGTTTTCTTCAAACGGGAAGTGGCTGCCATCAATCATGGCGCTGCGCACCCCGGCATTCACCTTACGGCGGATATCGTCCAGTGATTCATGGTGGTCGAGGTGCAGCGCCAGCGGCATGCCGTAGCTGGTGGAATAAGCGCTGCACAGCGCGTAGATTTCTTCCAGCGCGATATGTTTAAACGTACCCGGCGTTCCGGCAAGGATCACCGGCGATTGCATTTCATAGCACACTTCCAGGATCGCCTGGATCGTTTCGGCGTTATGGATGTTAAAGGCCGGTACGGCATAGCCTTTTTTTTGCGCATCCTGCAGGAGGTATTTTGTAGAAATAATGCTCATAAAACGATCCTTTTAGGCGTTCCAGGGATGAATAACAACGCCCTGTACGACGCGGTTCACGGTACCGCTGGCAGAAGGCGTATCTGGCGTATTACCGATACTGATTGACTGTGTCAGGGCGAAGACCTGCGCATAGATCAGGAAGCAGAACGCCAGTTCCATATCAATGAAGGTGCGGGCAGGCGGCAGCAGGATATGCGGGCCGGCTTCAATCACGTCATCGGTTTGTGCGGCAATCGCGACTACCCGCAGCGCCTGCCGATCGCGGCGTAACTCAGCTAACAGATCAAGATCGTATTGGCGTGTATAGGGGTGGCTGGAAACAAAGACCACTACCAGCGTTTCGTTATCAACCAGCGATTTTGGCCCATGACGAAAACCGGTCGGCGAGTCATAGAATGCCGCCAGTTTACCCGCTGTCAGTTCCAGGACTTTCAGCGCCGATTCACGCGCGGCTCCCTGTAACCCACCGCTACCGAGGTAGACGATCCGTTTCCATGGCGCGTTGCCGAATACGCCGTCGCTGAAATCACCCAGTGAAGTCAGGATCGTCTGGCAACGATCGGCCACGTCGCGGAAGGTCTGGCTGTTGATTTTTTGCGGGGCGAATACCGCCAGGCAACTGGCCATCATGGTGGTAATACTGCTGGTCATGGCGAAGCCACGGTCGTGCGTTTCAGCAGGCATTAACAGTGCAAAGGCATTGTCGCTTGCGACGGCGTTTTGATACAGGCTACCTGCTTCGTTACAGGTAATTGGCAGGTGATAGCACTCAGGTACAAACTGATTAGCCAGTTCCACAGCCGCAACGCTTTCGGGGCTGTTACCTGAGCGAGCGAAAGAAACCAGCAGCAACGGATGTGCGGGATTCAGATAATCCATCGGATTGGTGACCAGATCGGTGGTCGGCACGGCGCTGATGTTTTTTCCGGTTTGGCTTGCCAGCCACGGAGCAATAATGTCGCCGATAAATGCGGAAGTACCCGCCCCGGTCAGTACGATCCGTAGATCGTTTTTGCGCAACAATGGCGCGAGAAAGCTATCAATGGCGGATCGAATATTATCGATATTAGCGAGAGAGCGGATCCAACTAGCGGGTTGCTGACGGATCTCTTCTTCTGTCCAGGTGCCCGTCGACGCGTGAGCAGGGGTGTAGGTTTCTGGCATAACTTAAGTCCTTAGTCTCGTAAATTCCACATAAGACGCTGGCAAAATGTCGCTATCTTTCGTTTCGTTTCACTTGTTCATATGATCGATTGATTAAAATCTATATGAAAGAAAGTGAAAGTTCAATGATGCAAAATGAAATAAAACGAAATTTGTGATCGTGAGAACGAAGACTGTAATTATCTTGTTGATCTTTAAAGAATCGCTTGCAGATAGTGCGGATCAAAATTTTATAAGCGAAAGGAAAAGAAAGGCCCGGCGATCAAAGACCGCAGGCCAATACGAGACAAAATGAAAGGTCTAAAGGGGGAGAGCCTGACCCTGAATCCAGATCTGCTGCAAATGCAGGCCGCTATTGAGGGCGATAATGTCGGCAGTTTTGCCCACCGCTAACGATCCGCGTTGGCGATCGATTCCCAACAGGCGAGCGGGATGGAGCGAAGCCATGTGGATCGCCTCTTCAGAGGTAATCCCGGTGAATTCGACCATATTACGTACGGCTGCATCAACCGAGAGCGTGCTGCCCGCCAGGCCACCGGAAGCGGTACGCACAATACCGCTGCGCATTTCCACCTCCTCACCGCAGAGCGTATAGCGCCCGTCCGGCATACCAGCAGCCTGCATCGCATCGGTGATCAGTACCAGTCTGTCTTTTGCGCAACAGCAGCACAGCTTCATGGCCGCCGGGTGGACATGGTGTCCGTCAGCGATAAGCTCCAGCCAGGCGCGAGAGTCGGTTAACCCTGCGCCAACCATTCCGGGCTCCCGGTGGTGTAAACCGGTCATACCGTTATAGCAGTGAACCAGCCCATCAGCCCCGACATCAAAGGCGGTGCGGGTTTGCTCCCAGGTGGCTGCGCTGTGGCCCAGCATCACCCGTACGTTGCGCTGCTTCAGATGTTTGATAGCCTGCAATGCGCCGGTTTTTTCTGGCGCCAGCGCAACGACGCGCAATGTTTGTTGGGAAATCGCAATCAGTTCATCCAGTTCCCTGAGCTCCAGTTCCCTGAAGAGCTCAGGCGGATGCGCCCCTTTGTTCTGTGGCGTAAAGTACGGACCTTCAAGATAACTCCCCAGTACCTGCGCGCCAGGCCCGCCGGAATAGTAGCGGTGGGCAATACGTTTCAATGCGCGGTGAATATCTGGTAATGGGGCGGTGACGGTGGTGGGTAGCCAACTGGCTACCCCTTCGCGCGCTTTGTGCATTGCCAGCTTGTCGAGCGTATCCGGCGCATCATCCATGACATCGACACCTGCGCCTCCATGCACATGGGTATCGATATATGCAGGGCACAACAGCTCAGCATCGCGCACCATCACGCCTGAGACGATAGGCTCAATGGCTCTAATGGTGCCATCCTCAATACGCACCTGATGATCGTCCAGCCAGCCTTGTTCCGTGAGCAGACGCTTGGCGCGTAGCACCTGTATCATATCCCTTCCTCGACGGGTTTTTCCTCGCGACAGCGTCCCAGCTCGTCCACCAGGCTGGTCAACCCCCGATGTCCGCATTCCAGCGCCTGCAAACGAAACGCTTCGCTGCTCAGGCCGTCGCGTTCCAGTACCATTTCCAGCAGCAGTTGCAGATTGGTGCCGGTGATCACTTCAGTACCTTGCCTTTGCATGGCCAGTGTGGAAGCGACGCGAAATGGTGTTCCGCCCAACAAGTCAGTCAGAAACACGATGTCTTGCTGAGCATCCAGTTCACTCACTGCCTGTTCAAGTTGCGAGGTGAGTAAGGCTGTGGTTGAGGTTTCCGGAAAGTCGATGGCGATGAACTGAGTCTGTTCACCTAAAATCTGTTTCATCGCTTTTTCCATTCCGCTGGCAAACCCGCCATGGCCCGTCAAAATAATACCTAACATCTACAACCCCTTACATTTATAGGAAGTGACAGAACTTACCCACGATGCCGAGTACCACGGTAATGGCGATAAGACGCAGAGGACTCCAGCCACGACGAACCAGCCAGAACATGGTCAATGTGTAGACCAGCGGCAAAAATGCAGGCATCAGCTTGTCTATAACGTCTGTCTGTAGTTTCACAACCGCATCGCCAGCAGTAATTTCCAGCGTGGTGCTCAGGCGAACATAGGTCGCTACCAGCGCGCCGATCACCGTCATCCCAACGATAGATGCCGCATGTCCAACCTTTTTGGTGTTAGCTTTAATCAGTGGGATAGCTGCAACGCCCATTCGATAAGCATAGTGTGCCAGCCCAAAGCGCAGACCAAGATGAACCACGTTAAACATCACAATAAAGACAACAGCGCCAAGAATAGAGCCTTGTAGCGCCAGGCTTGCCCCGATACCGCCGCAAATAGGCAATAACGTTAACCAGAACATGGCATCACCGATACCGCCAAGCGGCGCACCGACGGCAATCTTGGTACTTTGAATACTGTTTACATCCTGCTTGGAGCGTTCCATTGCCAGGATAATCCCGATAACAAACGTGACCAGGAACGGGTGCGTGTTGAAGAAGCCCATATGGCCTTTCATTGAACGCGCCAGATCTCGCTTGTTGGTATGGATCTTTTTCAGTGCAGGTAACAGGCCGTACAACCATCCTGATGCTTGCATACGTTCATAGTTGAAAGAGGCCTGTAACAACATGGAACGCCAGGCAACACGGTTGATATCTTTTTTCGTCAGCTCGGCACCGATATTCTGGTCTTCGTAGACGTTTTCATTCGTGCCGGACAGCAGCGTTTCTTCGGTTTCGGAAACGTTCGGCAGAGCCGTTTGATTAGATGCCATCTTCGAATTCCTCTTTTTGTGCTGCGGGTGCTGTAGGTTCAGGTGATTTACGCAGAAAATCGATCAGCGCCATGGCCAGTGCTGCGGCGGCGATCGCCAGCACAGGGAGTTTGAGCCAGGCGGCGGCGACAAAACCCAGGATGAAGTAAGGGATGTAGACGTTTTTCATCATGATTTTCAGCAGTACGGCGAAACCGATAGCTGGCATGATGCCGCCTGCCACGCCGAGGCCGTCAATTAGGCGGGTCGGCAGAACATCTATAGCTGTTTTGGCATGTTCCGCGCCAAAGTAAATCGGCAGAAAAGCGCATAAGAAGTAGAACGTCCCCAGCGCCAGTAACGCCAGATAGTTGACCCGCTCAATTCCGTCTGTATCGGCATTCGCCGCCATGCGATCGCAGCGCGCCATCACCCCGGACATCACGGAGAAGAGGAAGGTAATACCCATTTGTACCGCTACCGCGAACGGTACAGCGACACCGACAGCGACTTCCGGTTTTACGCCAGTGGTGATGGCGAAAGTCGTCCCCACGATGGTGCCGATGATGACGTTTGGCGGCTGTGCTCCCGCCAGCGGAGCCAGACCCATCCACACCAGTTCCAGCGTACCCCCGGTTAAAATACCGGTATGCAGATCGCCCAGAATCAGGCCGACCAGCGGCCCGAGAACAACCGGGCGGTGCATGTGCGTTAACCCGTTGAACATATCCAGGCCTGCAATAAAGGCGAGAATACCCAACGCAAAAGCCTGCAACAGACTGATTTCCATTGTGAATCCCTCAGAGAAGTTTATAGAGGTCCTGGGCGGGTTCTGTTGGAACGCCCTGAACGAAGCATTCCACCCCAGCGGCTTTCAACCCGTTGAACGCCGCTATATCGGCAGCGTCTACAGAAACCGTTTTGGCGATTTGCTGCTTGCCGTTGGCATAGTGCATGTTGCCAACGTTGATACGATTAACAGGAACACCGCCTTCGACCAGACGGTAGAAATCCGCAGGCGATTTGCAGACCAGCAAAATTTTCTGGCGATCGGCGGCACGGTGAATATTGTCGATTACTTTTTGTAGTGACCAGAAGCGCACGGCAATCCCTTCCGCCAGAACCATTTCCATCAGGTTTTGCTGCACCGGATCTTCAGCCACCTCATCATTGGCGACCAGCACCAGATTTGCCCCCGCAAATCCGACCCATTGCACACCGACCTGACCGTGAATTAAACGTTCGTCAATGCGACTTAATACAATGTTTGGCATGGTATTTTTCTCTTTCTTGTTATGCGTTATGGGATGAATCACCCAAGCTGGCGCAGTGATATTGCTGCAGTATGTCCTGAATATGGTTAATGATGAGTTCTCGCGGTGTCGCGCTGAGATCTCCCTCGCGCACTTTTACGTACTGCAAGGGTAGATACTGGCTAATCAGCGGTAACGGGATCGGTTCGTCGGCCAGGTTACGCACAAGACGTTCGAATGCCTCATCAATCTGGCTGTCCGGCCAGTAGTAACGAACCCGATCTGAGTAGCTATATCCGCGGGCCAAACGGCGCGCGTTGCCATCGCCGTGATAGTGGCTCTGCCAGTACTCCGGTCGATCAAGCATCACGCTTTCCAGGACATGTCGCAGGCCTGAGCTGGCTTTTGCGGGCAGCAATTCCTCTTCAATAGCGGCTAATGAAAATAACGCTTCGCGCAGGGCAAAGGTCAGCGCCGGGCCGACTTTCAGGATCGCGAAATGATCTTTAACCAACTGGCGCAAGGACTGAGGCGTTTGGTAATCGGTAGAATGCGCTTCAAAAATCAGCGTGTCGTAGTCTTCCACCATTTTGCTGAGTGACACGGCTTTTTGCGGTTGGTAATCAATGATGTGGGTATGGTCGAATTCGACGCCGGGTTGCACCACCAGGGCGATGATACGCGGCCAGATACCTTCCAGTCCGCGCTTTTCAAAGGCGTGATAGTGGGCCTGCAGCGTTGCGCGTGCCGCATCCGGCGTTGTTACCGCCAGTTCGGTTAATGCTTCGTGAGCGCCGCCAGGAACCGGGACTTCTGTGCCAATTACATAGACCAGGTCAGACTCACCAAAATGCGCAATACAGGTTTCTTCGGCAACTTTTGCCAGGCGCGCGGCGCGCTCAGCGACGATTTCATCCGTTAGTGGAACCGGGTCGTTAGCACAAGACATGCTGCAATCAAGGTGGATCTTTTTAAAGCCAGCGGCGACATAACTCTTGATCAGATCGTCAGCGTTGGCCATTGCTTGTTCTGCTGGCAGATTTTGCCAACGGTTTGGTCCAAGGTGGTCTCCACCGAGAATCAGCATATCCTGAGAAAAATTAAGCGAGTCGGCTAAACCGCAGACAAAACTGCGAAAATCGGCTGGTGTCATACCCGTATAGCCGCCAAACTGGTCAACCTGATTAGAAGTTGCTTCGATCAATAGCGGTGTATGATTGGCATGGGCGTAGCGTATTGCGGCTTCCAGTACGATTGGATGCGCGGAACAAACGGCATAAATCCCGTTTGCCTTCCCCCGTTTATGTTGCTCGACCATTTTAGTTAGATGTTTCACTTTCCTCTCCAGGTCAGATAACTGCGACATCAATCTTTCGTTTTGTTTCATTTAATACTGCATCATGGTGATTTAAAAATAAAACGAAAGATAATAGTTTTCCGATCTGTTTCACAAAAGAAACGCAATGAAAGGTTTCAGCGTGAATCCGTTCGACTCTTCCCTGCTTGTGGGGCTTGCATTCGCGTAAAAGAAAGGCGTTAATAGACAAAACGAAATAAAACGAAAGAGACAACTAAAGGATTTCTTATGAGTAACACCGAGTCTTCTGCAGACAAGCGCGTTATCGGCACCAGCGAAAGGCGCGAGCAGATCATCCAGCGGTTACGGCAGCAGGGAAGCGTTCAGGTTAACGATCTTTCCTTATTTTATGGCGTCTCCACGGTCACGATTCGTAACGACCTCGCTTTTCTGGAAAAACAGGGGATTGCGGTACGCGCCTATGGTGGGGCGCTGATTTGCGATAGCACTACGCCTGGTGTTGAGCCTTCTGTTGAAGACAAAAGTTCGCTCAATACAGCGGTAAAACGCAGTATTGCCAGAGCCGCCGCAGAGTTGATTAAACCGGGGCACCGCGTGATCCTTGATTCCGGCACCACGACGTATGAAATTGCCCGCCTGATGCGCCAGCATACCAATGTGATTGCAATGACCAATGGTATGAATGTCGCTAATGCGTTACTGGAAGCCGAAGGGGTTGAGCTGCTGATGACCGGCGGTCACTTGCGTCGTCAGTCGCAATCCTTTTATGGCGATCAGGCTGAGCAATCGCTACAAAATTATCACTTCGACATGCTGTTTCTTGGCGTTGATGCTATCGACTTAGAGCGTGGTGTTAGCACACACAATGAGGATGAAGCGCGTCTCAATCGCCGGATGAGTGAAGTCGCGGAGCGCATCATCGTTGTTACCGACTCGACGAAGTTTAATCGCTCCAGTCTGCATAAGATCATTGATACCCAGCGGATCGATATGATTATTGTTGATGAAAATATTCCAGAGGAGAGTCTGGAAGGATTACGTAAGCATGGGATTGAGGTTGTTCTGGTGAGTATTTGACAAAAAGGTCGGAAAGTTTTCGAACTCCCCGACCTGTAATCGAATTTCACTTTCAGCAATCAGGTCACTGGCGCCGGGTTAAACACCGCCAGTTGATTATGCAGTCCCCACTGATCCGAGAAGGTTTTCTTACGCCCGCTGGCGACCTCGAGAATAAACTCGAACAATTTCAGACCCACGTCTTCAATGGTTTCTTCTCCGGTGGCGATGGTACCGGCGTTGATGTCCATCAGGTCAAACCAACGATTGGCCAGCTCAGTACGCGTCGCCATTTTTATCACCGGCACCGCCATCAGGCCGTACGGCGTACCGCGACCGGTGGTGAATACCTGCACGGTGATCCCGGAAGCAACCTGCTGTGTACCGCAGACAAAATCGCTGGCGGGGGTCGCGGCGTAAATCAGTCCTCGTTTGGTTGGGCGCTGGCCCGGCGACAATACTTCGACGATGGCGCTCTTGCCTGATTTGGCGATTGAGCCCAGCGCTTTTTCCACCACGTTTGCCAGACCGCCTTTCTTGTTGCCCGGTGAAGGGTTGGCGCTGCGGTCAGTCTTGCCCATATCCAGGTAGTTATCGTACCAGGCCATCTCTTCGAGCAGGCGCTTACCTACTTCTTCGTTAATCGCGCGTGGGGTAAGAAGATGGATAGCATCGCGCACTTCGGTCACTTCCGAGAACATCACGGTCGCGCCGCAGCGTACTAACAGGTCGGAGGCATAACCGACCGCCGGGTTGGCCGTGACGCCGGAAAAGGCATCGCTACCGCCGCACTGCATACCGACCACCAGTTCTGATGCTGGGCAGGTTTCACGTTGGCGTTGGTTGAGCTTTGCCAGATGGCGCTCTGCCACTTGCAAAATATCAGCAACCATTGATTGAAAGCCGACGTGCTTTTCATCCTGCAGGCTGACGATGCTGGCGCTGTCGACCGGGATACTTTTTACATCATGAGTCCCTTCCAGCAGTCGCTCTGGTTGCAGTTTTTCGCAGCCGAGGCCAATAACCATCACTTCACCGCCAAAGTTGGGGTTCAGCGCAATATTATGGATGGTGCGAATCGGCACAATGGCGGCCGGAGCGTTAATCGCCACCCCGCAGCCGTACAGGTGATTAAGCCCCACCACGCCATCGACATTCGGGTATTTGGGGAGCAGATCGCGCTCGATGATTTTCACCACATAATCCACCACGCCCGCTACGCAGTGTACGCTGGTGGAGATGCCGAGCAGATTTT
The DNA here is from genome assembly GCF_059615875.1 of Citrobacter sp. CRE-46. Taxonomy (NCBI): domain Bacteria; kingdom Pseudomonadati; phylum Pseudomonadota; class Gammaproteobacteria; order Enterobacterales; family Enterobacteriaceae; genus Citrobacter; species Citrobacter sp. CRE-46. The sequence continues at coordinate 623,635 of NZ_CM184341.1, forward strand.
TGGTGCCGACGCTGCCGTCTGCATTGCGATAGCCTTCGAAGGTATAACCCTCAAGAGGCGGTAGCGGCTCCGGTACTTTGGTCGCCAGCGGCAGCGTCTCCAGCGGCGGGGCCTTGGGCAGCTCAACCATGGATTCATCAATCCAGCTACCGCGCGGGATATCGCGAACGGCATAGCCTATCACTTCGCCATAACGCACAATTTCGCCGTGAACAGGAATATCGCATAGCGCCACTTTATGACCCTGGGGAATATGTTCAATCAGCTCCAGCCCATCCGGAAAACGCGTCCCGGCTTTCAGGCCATTGTCATTGACAATAATCGCCACATTATCTGTTGCGTGAACTTTAATATAAAACGCCGAGGGCGATTCTTGTCTGATTTCGATGTCGGCCATTGTCCAGTATTCTCCAGCAAGGTGGTAATAATAGTGTGGATATTTATATTTTGAATCTAATTATCAGTAATAAATATTGGGTATCGTGAAATAAGAATGTCAGGAGTTTAAAATTAAGAATGTGATCATGATCACTTAAACTCAGCAGGACCGTACCACCAAGGGGACTAATCAGTAAATGTGTGCATTAGCGCCCATGCGTGTGTGCATATGCCCAAAATATTATTTTAACAACGCGTAATTAGTGAGCGTCTGCACAATGATTAACGTTGCGCTGCTGATTATACTAAATCACGGTTTCATAACGTCTGATAAATTATTATGTGTTTTTATTATCGGTAATTTATCACCAGGGATAGCTAACAAATAATAATAAAAACATTTTTATGTGCCCGAGGTAAATAGAATGATTCTGGATACAATTGTCGAGAAAAAGAAAGGTACACATACCCGCTATTTAATATTACTGATAATTTTTATTGTAACTGCCGTTAACTATGCGGACCGTGCGACGCTGTCAATTGCCGGCACGGAAGTGGCGAAAGAGTTGCACCTCAGCGCCATCTCAATGGGGTATATTTTTTCCGCCTTCGGTTGGGCTTACCTGCTGATGCAAATCCCCGGCGGCTGGCTGCTCGATAAGTTCGGCTCGAAGAAAGTCTATACCTGGAGCCTGTTCTTCTGGTCGCTGTTTACCTTCCTGCAGGGCTTTGTGGACATGTTCCCGCTGGCCTGGGCAGGTATTTCAATGTTCATCATGCGCTTTATGTTGGGCTTCTCAGAAGCACCTTCCTTCCCGGCCAACGCCCGTATCGTGGCGGCCTGGTTCCCGACCAAAGAGCGCGGTACGGCATCCGCGATTTTTAACTCCGCACAGTATTTTTCCCTGGCGCTGTTTTCGCCGCTGCTCGGCTGGCTGACCTTCGCCTGGGGCTGGGAGCACGTCTTTACCGTGATGGGGGCGATTGGTTTTGTGCTCACCGGGCTATGGGTAAAGTTTATTCATAACCCAACCGATCACCCGCGTATGTCGCAAGAAGAACTGAAGTTTATCTCTGAAAACGGCGCGGTCGTGGATATGGACCATAAGAAGCCGGGCGATGTGAAGTCAGGTGGTCCTAAGCTGCATTATATCAAGCAGTTGCTGACCAACCGTATGATGCTTGGCGTGTTCTTCGGACAGTATTTTATTAACACAATTACCTGGTTTTTCCTTACCTGGTTCCCGATTTACCTGGTACAGGAAAAAGGTATGTCGATCCTCAAAGTTGGTCTGGTGGCGTCTATTCCGGCGCTATGTGGATTCATTGGCGGTGTGCTGGGTGGGGTGTTCTCTGATTATCTGATTAAACGTGGCTCCAGCATCACCCTGGCGCGTAAGCTGCCGATTGTGCTCGGCATGCTGCTCGCATCGACCATTATTCTGTGTAACTACACCGATAACACCGCTCTGGTAGTCGCGCTGATGGCGCTGGCGTTCTTCGGCAAAGGCTTCGGGGCGTTGGGCTGGCCGGTGATTTCCGATACCGCGCCGAAAGAGATTGTCGGTCTGTGTGGTGGCGTATTTAACGTATTTGGCAACGTGGCCTCCATTGTTACTCCGTTGGTGATTGGGTATCTGGTGAGCGAGTTGCACTCATTTACTGCCGCGCTGATGTTTGTAGGGTGCTCAGCGCTGATGGCAATGGTTTGCTACCTGTTTATTGTCGGTGACATTAAACGTATGGAATTGCAGAAATAAACAAAGGTATAGGCGATGAATAACACGATTTTCCCGAATAAGTTTAAAGCGGCCCTCGCGGCGCAGCAGATTCAGATTGGCTGCTGGTCTGCATTAGCCAGTCCAATCAGCACTGAAGTTTTAGGTCTGGCGGGTTTCGACTGGCTGGTGCTGGACGGCGAACATGCGCCGAACGATATCTCGACGTTTATCCCGCAATTGATGGCGCTTAAAGGTAGCGCCAGCGCGCCGGTGGTACGGGTGCCGACCAACGAGCCGGTGATCATTAAGCGTCTGCTGGATATCGGGTTTTACAACTTCCTGATCCCGTTTGTTGAGACCGAAGAAGAGGCGGTGAACGCGGTGGCGTCAACCCGCTATCCACCGGAAGGTATTCGCGGCGTGTCCGTATCCCACCGCGCCAATATGTTTGGCACCGTGCCGGACTATTTTGCGCAGTCGAATAAGAACATCACCATCATCGTGCAGATCGAAAGTCAGCAGGGCGTTGATAACGTTGATGCAATCGCGGCGACCGAAGGCGTTGACGGTATCTTCGTCGGCCCCAGCGATCTGGCCGCGGCGTTAGGCCACCTCGGCAATGCGTCCCATCCCGATGTGCAGAAAGCTATCCAGCACATTTTCGCCCGCGCGAAAGCCCACGGCAAACCCAGCGGCATTCTGGCCCCGGTAGAGGCGGATGCGCGGCGTTATCTGGAGTGGGGCGCGACGTTTGTTGCCGTCGGCAGCGACCTTGGCGTGTTCCGTTCAGCCACGCAGAAACTGGCTGATTCTTTTAAGAAATAACCACCATCGACAGTAGAGAGAGATAAAGACATGACAATGAAAGTTGGTTTTATTGGCCTCGGTATCATGGGTAAACCAATGAGTAAAAACCTCCTCAAGGCAGGTTACTCGCTGGTGGTTGCTGACCGTAACCCGGAATCCATTGCGGACGTGATTGCCGCAGGCGCAGAAACCGCCGCCACGGCGAAAGACATTGCCGAGCAGTGTGATGTGATCATCACCATGCTGCCGAACTCTCCGCACGTGAAAGAGGTGGCGCTGGGCGAAGGCGGCATCATTGAAGGGGCGAAACCGGGGACGGTACTGATCGACATGAGTTCCATCGCACCGTTAGCCAGCCGTGAAATCAGCGAGGCGCTGAAAGCGAAAGGTGTGGATATGCTGGATGCGCCGGTCAGCGGCGGCGAGCCAAAAGCGATTGACGGTACGTTGTCGGTGATGGTCGGCGGCGATAAAGCGATTTTCGACAAGTACTACGATCTGCTGAAAGCGATGGCGGGTTCCGTGGTGCATACCGGCGAGATTGGCGCAGGCAACGTGACCAAGCTGGCTAATCAGGTGATTGTGGCGCTAAACATTGCGGCGATGTCTGAAGCGCTGACGCTGGCGACTAAAGCGGGCGTGAATCCGGATCTGGTGTATCAGGCCATTCGTGGCGGACTGGCGGGCAGCACCGTACTGGATGCGAAAGCACCGATGGTGATGGACCGCAACTTCAAACCGGGTTTCCGCATTGACTTGCATATTAAAGATCTGGCCAATGCGCTGGATACCTCGCATGGCGTTGGCGCTCAGTTGCCGCTGACGGCTGCTGTCATGGAGATGATGCAGGCGCTACGCGCAGATGGGTTGGGCACCGCCGATCATAGCGCGCTCGCCTGCTACTACGAAAAACTGGCGAAAGTGGAAGTCACTCGCTAACAAGAAGGGCGCGGATGCGCGCCCTGTATTTCTTGCCTTGCGCGGCACTTTCAGGCTACATAACTATGAAAATCGTAATTGCCCCAGACTCTTATAAAGAAAGCCTTTCTGCCACCGAGGTGGCTCAGGCAATAGAAAAAGGATTTCGGGAAATTTTCCCCGATGCGCAATATGTGTCTGTTCCGGTTGCCGACGGCGGCGAAGGAACGGTCGAAGCCATGATTGCCGCCACGCAGGGGAGTGAACATTCCGCGTGGGTGACGGGGCCGCTGGGCGAAAAAGTGAATGCCTGCTGGGGCATGTCCGGGGACGGTAAAACCGCGTTTATCGAAATGGCGGCAGCCAGTGGTCTGGCGCTGGTTCCTCCTGAAAAGCGCAATCCGTTAGTCACTACGTCGCGCGGTACCGGGGAGTTGATTTTGCAGGCGCTGAACAGCGGCGCACAAAGCATCATTATCGGCATTGGCGGTAGCGCGACCAACGACGGCGGCGCAGGTATGGCGCAGGCGCTGGGGGCGAAACTCTGTGATGCCAACGGGACTGACATTGGCTACGGCGGTGGTAGCCTGATGAGTCTGAACGCCATCGATATCTCGGGCCTGGATCCTCGCTTAAAAACCTGTTCAATTCGCGTAGCCTGTGATGTGACCAATCCACTCACCGGCGACACTGGCGCTTCACGTATCTTTGGCCCGCAGAAAGGGGCAACGGAAGAACGTATTCTCGAACTGGACCGTAATCTGTCTCACTATGCTGACATCATTAAAAAATCGCTGCGGGTCGACGTGAAGGACGTTCCCGGCGCCGGTGCGGCTGGTGGGATGGGCGCAGCGTTAATGGCTTTTTTAGGCGCGGATCTGCGCAGTGGGATAGAGATTGTGACTCAGGCGCTTAATCTGGAAGAACATATTCACGATTGCACGCTGGTAGTGACTGGCGAGGGGCGGATCGACAGCCAGAGTATTCACGGCAAAGTGCCGGTAGGTGTGGCGAATGTCGCGAAGAAGTACCACAAGCCAGTGATTGGTATTGGCGGCAGCCTGACGCATGATGTGGCGGTGGTGCATCAATATGGTATCGACGCGGTGTTTAGCGTATTGACCAGTATCAGCACACTGGAAGAGGCGTTCCGTGGGGCATTTGATAATATTTATCGTGCTTCAAGGAACATTGCCGCCACGCTGGCGATAGGAATGCGCAGTGCGGGGTGACATTGCCCCGCAAACCCTCTATACTGCGCGCCGAAGCTGACCAGACAGTCGCCGCTTCGTCGTCGTCCTCTTCGGGGGAGACGGGCGGAGGGGAGGAAAGTCCGGGCTCCATAGGGCAGGGTGCCAGGTAACGCCTGGGGGGGAAACCCACGACCAGTGCAACAGAGAGCAAACCGCCGATGGCCCACGTAAGTGGGATCAGGTAAGGGTGAAAGGGTGCGGTAAGAGCGCACCGCGCGGCTGGTAACAGTCCGTGGCACGGTAAACTCCACCCGGAGCAAGGCCAAATAGGGGTTCACAAGGTACGGCCCGTACTGAACCCGGGTAGGCTGCTTGAGCCAGTGAGCGATTGCTGGCCTAGATGAATGACTGTCCACGACAGAACCCGGCTTATCGGTCAGCTTCACTCTTTATAAAACCCCGCTTCGGCGGGGTTTTTGCTTTCAGGACAGATGGTCATGCCTTATGGCGTTGCGCCTGGTTTACCACGAATCTGGCGTTTATTTCCCATTCATCTAATCTTTATTTCGTTCTTATTAATATTCCGGACTTCTTTTATAAGAGGAAATGTCTCTCGGGATAATTCTTGTTTTGTGATGTGCGACACAAAACGCTACGCGATACGTTTTTACCGAGAATAATCACGCGCAATCGATCGCCATCACAAAATTAGTTGCTGACAAAATGCGCAAAATCAGTGTTAATATAATGTTGTTAATGGTGATTGTTTGTTTTAATTGGTTTAAATATTGATAAATATAATGTTTCTTTACAAACAAACAAGGCAAAAAAATGTGATGCATGGCGTTATTTAAACACCATAAACGATAAAATATAATTATATTTGATAAATTACTTATTAAATTTAAGCGCCATTTTTACCGATAATTACTCTGTAATTGATTGAAATATAGCCTTTCGTGGTTCGAAGAAATAACAACAAAAATGATGTCGTTATAGCCATAAAAAATCGTTATCCCCCCCATCTTTTTTTGATTAAAGTCAGGGTTAAGTGAGATCGATATTTTCTATCCATATGATTAATAAGGAATTATTAATTTAATAATAATCTTACAAAATGTAAGGGAAGGGGATTTGTGAGTGGTCGCACATATCCTCGTTTGCTTAATTTGGTAAACTTCCTGCCGTCAACAAAGTTATTAGAGCAGGACGATATGAATACTATTTCTCTCCCTAAAACACAGCACTTAGTGGTCTTTCAGGAAGTCATTAGAAGTGGTTCTATCGGTTCTGCTGCAAAAGAATTAGGTTTAACTCAACCGGCGGTCAGCAAAATCATTAATGATGTTGAGGCTTATTTTGGTATTGAGTTAGTGGTGCGTAAAAATACCGGCGTTACCTTGACTCAGGCAGGTCAGGTGATGCTCTCATGGTCTGAATCCATTACTCGTGAAATGAAAAACATGGTTGATGAGATGAACAGCATGACGAGTAACGCAGTGGTTGATGTGTCGTTTGGCTTTCCTTCACTGATCGCCTTCACCATCATGTCCGGCATGATTAAAAAATTTAAAGAGGTGTTTCCGAAGGCGCAGGTTTCCATGTACGAAGCGCAGCTCTCCTCGTTCTTACCCGCGCTTCGTGACGGGCGCCTCGACTTTGCTATCGGTACGCTGAGTGATGAGATGAAACTACAGGATCTCCATGTTGAGCCGCTCTTTGAGTCAGACTTTATACTGGTTGCCAGCAAGTCCCGAACATGCACCGGCATCACCTCGCTGAGCGCGTTGAAAAACGAACAGTGGGTGTTGCCACAAACGAATATGGGATACTACCGCGAACTTCTAACTACGTTACAAAATAATGGCATCAGCAGTGAAAACATCGTTAATACTGACTCCGTCGTCACCATTTATAATCTTGTTCTCAATGCTGATTTCTTAACAGTAATTCCCTGTGACATGACCACACCGTTTGGCTCAAACCAGTTTATTACTATCCCGGTACAAGAGACGTTACCCGTCGCGCGTTATGCCGCCGTGTGGTCGAAAAATTATCGAATTAAAAAAGCAGCATCTATTTTGGTGGAATTAGCCAAGGAATATTCATCATATAATTGTCGAAGACGAAGGCAATTAGTTGAAGTTGATTAAAGACTGAATTTTTTTAACACGGACTCAACGCCATCTGTCTATATCTGACAATGGTTACGGCTATCTATTTACTTTAATACCCAGGTAAGAGGTTCTAATGCACATTACATACGATCTCCCAGTTGCAATTGAAGATATCCTCGAAGCGAAAAAAAGACTGGCGGGGAAAATATATAAAACGGGAATGCCTCGCTCTAACTATTTTAGTGAACGTTGCAAAGGGGAAATTTTCCTCAAGTTTGAAAACATGCAGCGTACCGGTTCATTTAAAATCCGTGGCGCTTTTAACAAGCTCAGTTCATTAACCGAAGCTGAAAGATGTAAAGGCGTGGTGGCTTGCTCTGCAGGGAACCATGCGCAAGGGGTTTCTCTCTCCTGCGCCATGCTCGGAATTGACGGCAAAGTGGTGATGCCGAAAGGCGCGCCGAAGTCTAAAGTGGCGGCAACCTGCGATTATTCCGCAGAAGTTGTGCTGCACGGCGACAACTTCAACGACACCATCGCGAAGGTGAGCGAGATTGTGGAAACGGAAGGCCGTATCTTTATTCCGCCATATGATGACCCGAAAGTCATTGCCGGTCAGGGCACTATTGGTCTGGAAATTCTCGAAGATCTGTACGATGTCGATAACGTGATTGTGCCAATTGGCGGCGGCGGACTGATTGCAGGTATTGCAGTGGCAATTAAATCTATTAACCCGACCATTAAAATTATTGGCGTACAGTCTGAAAACGTTCACGGCATGGCGGCTTCTTTCCGCGCTGGAGAAATAACCACGCACCGAACGACCGGCACCCTGGCGGATGGTTGTGACGTCTCCCGCCCGGGTACTTTAACGTATGAAATCGTTCGTGAGTTGGTAGATGACATTGTCCTGGTCAGCGAAGATGAAATTCGCAACAGCATGGTGGCATTAATTCAGCGAAATAAAGTTGTGACTGAAGGTGCCGGTGCGCTGGCATGCGCAGCATTATTAAGCGGGAAATTAGATAGCTATATCCAGAACAGAAAAACAGTCAGCATTATTTCTGGCGGTAATATCGATCTTTCTCGTGTATCTCAAATTACTGGTTTAGTTGACGCTTAATATACTTCGTTGAGGATAGGATATGAGTACTACTGATAGCATTGTATCCAGCCAGACAAAGCAGTCGTCCTGGCGCAAATCGGACACCACCTGGACACTGGGTTTATTTGGTACAGCCATCGGCGCAGGGGTGCTGTTCTTCCCTATCCGCGCAGGTTTTGGCGGACTGATCCCCATTCTGATCATGCTGGTGTTAGCATACCCCATCGCTTTCTATTGCCACCGTGCGCTGGCACGCCTGTGTCTTTCCGGTTCTAACCCTTCCGGTAACATCACAGAAACGGTTGAAGAGCACTTTGGTAAAACGGGCGGCGTGGTAATCACGTTCCTCTACTTCTTTGCGATTTGTCCGCTGCTGTGGATTTATGGCGTCACCATTACCAACACCTTTATGACCTTCTGGGAAAACCAGCTGCAGATGCCCGCGCTAAACCGTGGCTTCGTGGCGCTGTTCCTGTTGCTGCTGATGGCATTCGTCATCTGGTTTGGTAAAGATCTGATGGTTAAAGTGATGAGCTATCTGGTATGGCCGTTCATTGCCAGCCTGGTGCTTATCTCTCTGTCACTGATTCCTTACTGGAACTCTGCGGTTATCGATCAGGTTGATATCAGCAATATCGCCCTGACTGGCCATGACGGCATCCTGGTTACCGTATGGCTGGGTATTTCCATCATGGTGTTCTCTTTCAACTTCTCGCCAATCGTTTCTTCCTTCGTCGTCTCTAAACGCGAAGAGTATGAGAAAGATTATGGTCGCGAATTCACCGAGCAGAAATGTTCTAAAATCATCTCCCGCGCCAGTATGCTGATGGTTGCGGTGGTAATGTTCTTCGCCTTTAGCTGCCTGTTCACGCTCTCTCCGGCAAACATGGCGGATGCGAAAGCGCAAAACATTCCAGTGCTGTCTTACCTGGCGAACCACTTCGCTTCACTGTCCGGTACGAAGTCTACCTTCGCCACCATTCTGGAATACGGTGCTTCAATCATCGCCCTGGTTGCTATCTTCAAATCTTTCTTCGGCCACTATCTGGGGACGCTGGAAGGTCTGAACGGTCTGGTGCTGAAGTTTGGTTACAAAGGCGATAAAACCAAAGTTTCCATGGGCAAGCTCAACACCATCAGCATGATCTTCATCATGGGTTCCACCTGGGTTGTGGCATACGCCAACCCGAACATCCTGGACCTGATTGAAGCAATGGGCGCGCCGATTATTGCCTCTCTGCTCTGCCTGCTGCCGATGTATGCCATCCGTAAAGCGCCATCACTGGCGAAATACCGTGGCCGTCTGGATAACGTGTTTGTTACCGTGATTGGTCTGCTGACCATCCTGAACATTGTCTACAAACTGTTTTAATCCTTAAGCTCAGGATGAGCGGAGTAGTGAAATGAATGAGTTTCCGGTAGTACTGGTTATTAACTGTGGTTCATCTTCCATTAAATTCTCAGTGCTCGATGCAGCAAACTGTGAAGTTTTAATGGCGGGAATTGCAGACGGTATTAACTCTGAAAATGCGTTCATAGCAATTAATGGAGGAGAGCCAGCTAAGCTGGCTCACCACAGCTACGAAGACGCATTAAAAGCGATTGCCGTTGAACTGGAAAAACGTAATTTAATGGACAGCGTGGCCTTAATTGGCCACCGCATTGCCCACGGCGGAAATATCTTTACCGAATCAGCAATTATTACTGAGGAAGTTATCGACAATATTCGCCGGGTATCGCCATTAGCACCGCTACATAATTATGCGAACCTGAGCGGGATTGAATCTGCTCAGCATCTTTTCCCAGGCGTGCAGCAGGTCGCGGTATTTGATACCAGCTTCCACCAGACGATGGCCCCAGAAGCCTATCTGTACGGTTTACCGTGGAAATATTTTGAGGAGTTAGGCGTTCGTCGTTACGGTTTCCACGGCACGTCGCATCGCTATGTTTCTCAACGGGCGCATGAACTTCTGGATCTGCAGAATGATGATTCTGGTCTGGTTGTGGCGCATCTGGGCAACGGCGCGTCTATCTGTGCGGTACGTAACGGGCAGAGCGTTGATACCTCGATGGGCATGACGCCGCTGGAAGGGCTGATGATGGGCACACGCAGCGGCGACGTAGATTTCGGCGCGATGGCGTGGATTGCCGCTGAAACCAACCAGACGCTCGGCGACCTTGAGCGCGTAGTGAATAAAGAGTCCGGGTTGCTGGGTATTTCCGGTCTGTCCTCTGACTTACGTACGTTAGAAAAAGCCTGGCACGAAGGGCATGAGCGCGCGCAACTGGCGATTAAAACGTTTGTGCATCGTATTGCGCGTCATATCGCCGGACATGCCGCATCGCTGCATCGTCTTGATGGCATTATTTTCACCGGCGGAATCGGTGAGAACTCAGTATTAATTCGCCGTTTGGTTATCGAGCATTTGGCCGTTTTAGGTGTAAATATCGATAGCGAGATGAATAGTCTGCCAAATTCCCATGGCGAAAGAATTATCTCTAATAAGGATGCTCGTGTTATTTGTGCGGTTATTCCCACAAATGAAGAGAAAATGATTGCTCGTGATGCCATTGCGTTAGGCAAAATTAATATCCCAGTAGCATTTGCATAATTAATTTTCAGCAGAGAGATTATTTTTCATGAAGGTAAATATCGATACCAGCGATATGCTGTATGCCGAAGCCTGGAAAGGCTTTAAAGGTACGGACTGGAAAGAAGAAATTAATGTCCGTGATTTTATTCAGCACAACTACACGCCTTATGAAGGGGATGAATCTTTCCTCGCCGAAGCAACGCCAGCAACCACGGCGTTGTGGGAAAAAGTTATGGCGGGCATCCGTATTGAAAACTCGACCCATGCGCCGGTTGATTTCGATACCAATATTGCCACTACGATAACCGCGCATGACGCCGGTTATATTGAACAAGAACTGGAAAAAATCGTCGGTCTGCAAACGGATGCGCCGCTCAAGCGCGCCCTGCATCCGTTTGGCGGCATCAACATGATCAAAAGCTCTTTTGAGGCTTATGGTCGTGAGATGGACGCTAATTTTGAATACCTGTTTACTGACCTGCGTAAGACCCACAACCAGGGGGTATTCGATGCTTATTCCCCGGATATGCTGCGTTGCCGTAAATCCGGCGTACTGACCGGTCTGCCGGACGGCTATGGTCGTGGCCGTATCATCGGTGACTACCGTCGCGTCGCGCTGTACGGTATCCGCTATCTGGTGCGTGAGCGTGAACTGCAGTTTGCCGATCTTCAGTCGAATCTGGAGTGGGGGCAGAATCTTGAAGCCACGATTCGTCTGCGTGAAGAGCTGTCTGAACACCGTCGCGCTCTGCTGCAAATGCAGGAAATGGCGGCGAAGTATGGCTGCGATATCTCCCGTCCGGCGCGAAATGCGCAGGAAGCGGTACAGTGGGTGTACTTTGCTTATCTGGCTGCGGTGAAATCGCAGAACGGCGGCGCCATGTCGCTGGGCCGTACCGCATCGTTCCTCGACATCTACATTGAGCGCGACTTCAAAGCGGGAATTTTAAACGAACAGCAGGCGCAGGAACTGATCGATCACTTCATTATGAAGATCCGTATGGTGCGCTTCCTGCGTACGCCGGAATTCGACACCCTGTTCTCAGGCGACCCTATCTGGGCAACCGAAGTTATCGGCGGTATGGGGCTGGATGGCCGTACGCTGGTGACCAAAAACTCGTTCCGCTACCTGCATACGCTGCACACCATGGGGCCGGCGCCTGAGCCGAACCTGACGGTACTGTGGTCCGAGCAGCTACCGATTGCCTTCAAAAAATATGCCGCTCAGGTGTCCATCATCACCTCGTCTTTACAGTACGAAAACGATGATCTGATGCGTACTGACTTTAACAGCGATGACTATGCCATTGCCTGCTGCGTAAGCCCGATGGTTATCGGCAAGCAAATGCAGTTCTTTGGCGCGCGCGCCAACCTCGCCAAAACGTTGCTGTACGCAATCAACGGCGGTGTGGATGAGAAGCTGAAAATCCAGGTCGGGCCGAAAACGGCGCCGCTAATGGATGAAGTGCTGGATTACGACACGGTGATGGAGAGCCTGGACCACTTTATGGACTGGCTGGCCGTGCAGTACATCAGCGCGCTGAACATCATCCACTACATGCACGACAAGTACAGCTACGAAGCTTCGCTGATGGCGCTGCACGATCGTGATGTTTATCGCACGATGGCCTGTGGTATGGCGGGGCTGTCCGTAGCGGCGGATTCACTGTCGGCTATCAAATACGCCCGCGTGAAACCGATTCGTGATGAAAACGGTCTGGCGGTTGATTTTGAAATCGAAGGCGACTATCCGCAATACGGCAACAACGACGAGCGCGTAGACAGTATTGCCTGCGACCTGGTCGAACGCTTTATGAAGAAAATTAAGGTGTTGCCGACCTACCGTAATGCGGTGCCGACGCAGTCCATTCTGACCATCACCTCCAACGTGGTGTACGGCCAGAAAACCGGTAACACGCCGGATGGACGTCGCGCAGGCACGCCGTTTGCGCCAGGGGCGAACCCGATGCACGGCCGCGATCGCAAAGGTGCGGTGGCGTCGTTAACCTCGGTCGCCAAACTGCCGTTTACCTATGCCAAAGACGGTATTTCGTACACCTTCTCCATTGTGCCGGCTGCGCTGGGCAAAGAAGATAGCGTGCGTAAAACCAACCTGGTCGGGCTGCTGGATGGTTACTTCCACCATGAAGCGCATGTGGAAGGTGGGCAGCATCTGAACGTTAACGTTATGAACCGTGAAATGTTGATGGATGCCATTGAGCACCCGGAAAACTATCCGAACCTGACGATCCGCGTGTCTGGTTATGCGGTGCGCTTCAACGCGCTGACCCGCGAACAGCAGCAGGACGTTATTTCACGTACTTTCACCCAGGCGCTGTAACGCCGGAGGGGTTATGAGAAAAGTTATTGCAACCGAATGTGCGCCAGGGGCGATTGGACCTTACGTACAGGGTGTGGATCTGGGCAGTATGGTGTTGACCTCAGGTCAGATTCCGGTGTGTCCACAGACCGGTGAAGTGGCAGAGCACGTGGCCGATCAGGCGCGTCAAAGCCTGGAAAACGTGAAAGCGATCGTCGAGTCCGCCGGTTTGAAGGTGAGCGATATCGTCAAAACCACCGTTTTCGTTTCCGATCTGAGCGACTTCGCCACCATTAACCAGGTGTACCAGCAGTTTTTTGATGAGCACAAGGCAATCTACCCTACGCGCAGCTGCGTACAGGTCGCCCGCTTACCAAAGGATGTGAAGCTGGAGATTGAAGCCATCGCCGTGCGTGGCGATACGCTGTAATCCCTTGCGGGGCGATCGCAGGATCGCCCCGATCCTTAATGAGTGTGAAACCTGGTCTTCACTGAACGGCAATCCGAGGGTGTGGATATGATTAGCGCATTCGATATTTTCAAGATTGGCATTGGACCTTCCAGCTCCCACACCGTGGGGCCAATGAACGCAGGTAAAAGCTTTATCGATCTGTTGGTCAGCAGCGGGGAACTCTTCAGGACCACGCATATCGTGGTCGATCTTTATGGATCGCTCTCTCTGACCGGCAAAGGTCATGCGACAGACGTCGCCATCATGATGGGACTGGCCGGTAACAGTCCGCAAAACGTTAATATAGATTCAATCGCTGGTTTTACTCAGGAAGTGGCCCGTACCGGACGTTTGCCGGTTGCTGAGGGCACGCATATTGTCGATTTCTCGCCAGACGAAAATATTCTCTTTCATAGCGAAACGCTGCCGCGCCATGAAAATGGTATGCGTATTACCGCATGGCACGGCAACGAGACACTGCTAAGTAAAACCTATTACTCCATCGGCGGTGGTTTTATCGTTGAAGAGGAGCAATTTGGTCAGGCGCATGACATTGAAACACCCGTACCCTACAACTTTCATTCCGCCAGCGAACTGCTGAAGCTGTGCGAGCGCAACGGGTTGTCTGTTTCTGGCCTGATGATGCAAAACGAACTGGCAATGCGCAGCAAAGAGGAAATCGATGCTGGTTTTGCCGCCATCTGGGACGTCATGCACGCCGGGATTGAGCGCGGCATGAACACCGAAGGTGTCCTGCCGGGCCCGCTTAACGTCCCGCGTCGCGCCGTGGCGCTACGGCGACTGCTGGTTTCCAGCGACAACCTGTCCAGCGACCCGATGAACGTTATCGACTGGATCAACATGTTCGCGCTGGCCGTGAGCGAAGAAAATGCCGCCGGGTGTCGGGTTGTTACCGCGCCAACCAACGGCGCTTGCGGAATTATTCCCGCCGTACTGGCCTATTACGATAAATTCCGCCGCCCGGTGAATGCGAACTCGATTGCCCGATATTTGCTGGCGGCTGGGGCGATAGGTGCGCTGTATAAGATGAATGCCTCTATTTCTGGTGCCGAAGTGGGGTGTCAGGGAGAGATTGGCGTAGCCTGTTCCATGGCGGCAGCCGGGCTGACAGAGTTGCTTGGCGGTAGCCCTGCGCAGGTATGCATTGCGGCGGAAATCGCCATGGAGCATAACCTGGGGCTGACCTGCGACCCGGTAGCCGGACAGGTGCAAATACCGTGCATCGAACGCAACGCGATCAACGCGGTAAAAGCCGTTAACGCCGCGCGTATGGCGCTACGTCGGACGTCTGAGCCACGCGTTTCGCTCGATAAGGTGATCGAGACCATGTACGAAACGGGCAAAGATATGAATGACAAGTACCGTGAAACTTCGCGCGGTGGCCTGGCGATTAAAGTGGTTTGTACCTGAGATGAAAGGGTGCGTTGGTAGGCCGGATAAGGCGCAAGCGCCGCCATCCGGCAGTGAATCCATCAATTTGGCATGATAGAAAAGGTGCACTTTAGTGTAATTTCGCTCAGTTAAGCATGTATGGAGAACAAGTGATTCTTACTCAGGGTTCCGTTCACCTCAGCGCTGTCATTTTTCTGAAACGCAGTTACCCGTGAACGTGCAAGGGAGGCTCACCGCCGCCTCCCTTGCATCCCAGGCTCCCGGCGGGAAAATCGTCGCTGCGCGAGCTATTCGTCTTATTCCGTCTGCCTGTCGGGTCGGGGCCGAGCCTGCATCCCTGCAGGCCGTCCCCTCTGCCCGCATCCCTGCGGGCAGTCCCGGTCAGCCGTCAACGCCTCATCGATTTTCAGCCGGACCGGGGTCATCGCTTCAACGCTCTGACTTCCAGTTAAATCTGTTTTGCTGTTTTAACAAAAAACGCAGAAGGTGAGGTGTTAACTGATCAGCATTAGCACTTTAGCGCGCATTTTTTGTTGTGATCTGCTTCAAAAACAGAAATTTAATACATTTAATGGTATTAAAAGAGAAATTATTTCTTAACTTTTAGAAATTACAGGGGTTTGTTTGTGAAGTTTTTCTCTGATCCTGCGCGTATCATTTATTCATTACTCCAATAGCTCACCTGCATCTTATGTACTGCGTATCGCATTAAGCAGTACGAAAAAAATAAAAAACCTCTACCTACACATTGAGCGGGAAATTATGGAAACGGCAACGAATAGCAGCGTAATACTCGACGCATCTGCTCCGGCGCGTCGGGCGGGAATGACCGAAAGCGAATGGCGCGAAGCCATTAAATTCGACAGCACGGACACCGGCTGGGTCATTATGAGTATCGGTATGGCAATCGGCGCGGGGATTGTTTTTCTTCCCGTCCAGGTAGGGTTGATGGGGCTGTGGGTATTCTTACTCTCCTCCATTATTGGCTACCCTGCCATGTATCTGTTCCAGCGTCTGTTTATCAATACGCTGGCTGAATCTCCGGAATGTAAAGACTACCCGAGCGTGATCAGCGGCTACCTGGGTAAAAACTGGGGCATCCTGTTGGGGGCATTATATTTTGTAATGCTGGTCATCTGGATGTTCGTCTATTCCACCGCCATCACTAACGACAGCGCCTCCTATCTGCACACGTTTGGCGTGACTGAAGGCTTACTGTCCGACAGCCCGTTCTATGGCCTGGTGCTGATTTGTATCCTGGTGGCCATCTCGTCGCGCGGCGAAAAACTGCTGTTTAAAATCTCTACCGGTATGGTACTGACCAAGCTGCTGGTGGTAGCGGCGCTTGGCGTGTCGATGGTAGGGATGTGGCATTTATATAACGTAGGTTCGCTGCCGCCGATGGCGCTGCTGATCAAAAACGCGATTATCACGCTGCCGTTTACGCTGACCTCGATTCTGTTTATTCAGACTCTGAGCCCAATGGTTATCTCATATCGTTCTCGCGAAAAATCCATTGAGGTGGCGCGTCATAAAGCGCTGCGCGCTATGAACATCGCGTTTGGTATTCTGTTCGTTACGGTCTTTTTCTACGCCGTTTCCTTCACGCTGGCGATGGGTCATGACGAAGCGGTTAAAGCCTATGAGCAGAACATTTCCGCTCTGGCGATTGCCGCGCAGTTTATCAGCGGCGATGGCGCTGGCTGGGTGAAAATCGTCAGCGTTATCCTGAACATCTTTGCCGTAATGACCGCCTTCTTCGGCGTCTATTTAGGCTTCCGTGAAGCCACTCAGGGGATCGTGATGAACGTGCTGCGCCGTAAAATGCCAGCCGAGAAAATCAATGAAACCCTGGTGCAGCGCGGCATTATGGTTTTCGCCATCTTACTGGCCTGGAGCGCAATTGTGCTCAATGCGCCGGTACTGAGCTTCACCTCTATTTGTAGCCCAATCTTCGGCATGGTGGGTTGTCTGATCCCGGCGTGGCTGGTCTACAAAGTTCCAGCACTGCACAAATACAAAGGCGCCTCTCTGTATCTGATTATTATCACGGGCCTGCTGCTGTGCGTTTCTCCGTTCCTGGCATTTTCCTGAGTTATCTGAGCAAAGGTTGTTGTTATGTTTGAGACTACATTGAATCCATTATGGGATAGTTTTATTCGCGCAGTGCAGGAAGAAGTGAAGCCCGCGCTGGGCTGCACGGAACCTATCTCTCTGGCTCTGGCGGCGGCCGTCGCCTCCTCTGAGCTGGAAGGCGCGGTTGAACGCATTGATGCGTGGGTCTCGCCAAACCTGATGAAAAATGGCCTGGGAGTGACCGTTCCGGGGACTGGCATGGTGGGGTTACCGATTGCCGCCGCGCTGGGCGCGATCGGCGGTAATGCCAAAGCCGGGCTGGAAGTGCTGAAAGACGCTTCGGCTGAGGCGGTGGCGCAGGCCAAAGCGATGCTGAGCGCCGGGAAGGTTACGGTGATGCTGCAGGAGCCTTGCGAAGATATTCTCTTTTCCCGAGCGAAAGTGTACAGCGCTGAAGGATGGGCGTGTGTGACCATTGTTGGCGGCCATACCAACGTTGTGCGCATTGAAACCAACAAAGGCGTGGTGTTCGCCACAGAAGAGAGCACTCAGGAAGAGGAGCAGGAATCACCGCTGGCGGTACTGTCTCACACCTCGCTGGAAGAGATTCTGGCGTTTGTGAATGCGGTGCCGTTTGCGTCAATCCGCTTTATTCTCGATGCGGCAAAACTGAACGGGGCGCTGTCTCAGGAAGGGCTGCGCGGCAACTGGGGCCTGCACATCGGGACTACGCTTGAGAAGCAGTGCGCGCGTGGCCTGCTGGCAAACGATCTGTCTACCGCTATTCTGATCCGTACCAGTGCGGCATCGGATGCGCGAATGGGCGGGGCGACGCTACCGGCGATGAGCAATTCCGGCTCCGGTAATCAAGGTATTACCGCCACCGTTCCGGTGATGGTGGTTGCTGAGCACTTTGGCGCGGATGAGGAAAAACTGGCGCGTGCGCTGATGCTGTCTCACCTGAGCGCAATCTACATCCATCATCAGCTTCCACGTTTGTCCGCACTGTGCGCGGCAACCACGGCGGCGATGGGCGCTGCGGCGGGTATGGCATGGATTGTCGATGGGCGCTACAACACCATTGCGATGGCGATCAGCAGCATGATTGGCGACGTGAGCGGAATGATTTGCGATGGCGCCTCAAACAGCTGCGCGATGAAAGTTTCAACCAGCGCATCTGCGGCGTGGAAAGCGGTGCTGATGGCACTGGACGATACTGCCGTAACGGGTAACGAAGGGATTGTGGCGCATAACGTGGAGCAATCTATCACTAACCTGTGCGCGCTGGCGTGTCGTTCAATGCAGGAAACCGACAAGCAGATCATTGAGATCATGGCCAGTAAAGCGCATTAATTTATAGGCCGGGTAAGGTGCAGCCGCCACCCGGCATCACTCCTAGCCGCCTTTCAGGCGGCTTCTTCATCTTCGAGCCGTAGCTCGGCATCGGCCACAATCGCTTCCAGTTCTGTCAGCATTTCTTCATAACCGAAAGTCGCCGTATTCTGTTTTTGCGGCTCAGCCTGCGGCTGGCGTTTTTTTGTTTTTTTCTTGCTCAATAGCCGTACTCCATTGTTTTCCATGACTATACGGGCAAATCTATCAGCAAAGCACGCAGCGGGGTATCGGCGACTAACGTTATGTTAGTTTCGTCACGAATAAATGCGCCATCGCCGCAGGTGAGGGCTTCTTTTTCGGCGCCAGCCGTCACCGCATGGAATCTGCCGTGGATCGACTGCAGATAAGCGCGAGGCCCATGTAACTGAAAACTGAGCGATTCGCCTTGTTGCAGCTCAACATGATGCACCCAAACCTGTTGGCGCAGATGCAGGCTGCCTTGCTCACCGTCCGGCGAGGCCAGCAGCTGATGCTTACCGGCACTCAGCGTGGCTTTCTGCACGCAGGCATTTTCGCGCTGCGGGCAGGCATCCAGCCAGAGCTGCATTCTGGTTAACGGCTTATCTTTACTGATATTGTGTTCGCTATAGCTGATCCCGGGTTGTGTCGCGAGCAATAGCACTTCTCCTGCTTTGGCCTGGATATGGTTGCCTTCGCTGTCGCGGTACTCAGCTTCCCCTTCGAGGATCAGGTTGACGATATCCACTTTCGGATAGGTACGTGGCTGGAAAGAGGCCCCCGGTGCCAGAACTTCCTGGTTCAGAACACGCAGCGAGGCATAACCCAGCAGTTTAGGATCAAAATAGTGTCCAAAGGAGAAGGTATAACGGGCCTGCAGCCAGCCGTAGTCTGCCTGTCCGCATTGTTTGGCTGTACGGGTAGTAATCATAGTTCTTGACCTCTCTTTACTTCCTTTTATGTTAAATGGCTAGACGCTGCATTGTTAGCCAGATATTCTGCCCGGTATGTTCAAATTTCCTGAATGAGAACGAGATGGCCAAAGAAAGGGCTTTAACGCTTGAAGCGTTACGCGTCATGGACGCAATAGACAGACGCGGTAGCTTTGCCGCCGCGGCAGATGAACTGGGGCGGGTTCCTTCAGCCCTCAGCTATACCATGCAGAAGCTGGAGGAAGAGCTGGACGTCGTGTTGTTTGACCGTTCAGGTCACCGCACAAAATTCACCAACGTCGGGCGTATGCTGCTGGAGCGTGGACGCGTTCTGCTGGAAGCTGCGGATAAGCTGACTACCGATGCCGAAGCGCTGGCGCGTGGGTGGGAAACGCATCTGACCATCGTGACCGAAGCGTTGGTGCCGACGGCGGCGTTTTTCCCGCTGATCGACAGGCTTGCCGGGAAGGCCAATACCCAGCTTTCCGTTATCACCGAAGTTCTGGCCGGGGCGTGGGAGCGTCTGGAGCAAGGGCGAGCGGATATTGTGATTGCGCCGGATATGCATTTTCGCTCATCTTCAGAAATCAACTCGCGCAAGCTGTACTCGCTGATGAATGTGTATGTGGCGGCACCGGATCATCCTATTCATCAGGAGCCGGAACCGTTATCAGAAGTCACCCGCGTGAAATACCGTGGTATCGCGGTGGCGGATACCGCTCGTGAACGTCCGGTGTTGACCGTACAACTGCTGGATAAACAACCTCGTCTGACGGTGAGTTCGATAGAAGATAAACGTCAGGCGCTGTTAGCCGGACTGGGCGTGGCGACGATGCCGTACCCGCTGGTGGAAGAGGATATTGCGGCTGGTCGGTTGCGGGTAGTAAGCCCAGAGTCGACAAGTGAAATTGATATCATTATGGCCTGGCGGCGAGACAGTATGGGCGAGGCGAAATCCTGGTGTCTGCGGGAAATCCCGAAACTGTTTGCGGGAAAATAGCCGGACTGTTACGCCGGATACGGTGCAATTGCACCTTATCCGGCCTGGAGGACGGAGTATGTTGCAGGCCTGATAAGCGCAGCGCCATCAGGCATCTACATATGCTACGTCAGGATAACTGTTTGGGATCGGGCCCGAAGCGGTTGCTCCCCTGTGTCCCGTTTTGGCAGTTGAAAATGATGATAATCAACCAGCCAACGATCGGGATCAGCAGCACCAGCAGCCACCAGGCTGAACGATCGGTGTCATGCAAACGCCGGAACTGTACCGCCCACCAGGGGATAAACACCAGAACCCCATAAATCGTCGTTAAGATGCCTTCCCCTCCGGCGCGTTCCCAGCCAAGCATTCTGTCCAGGATACCCAGCACGAACGTGAAGATGATGTTGACCAGCACAAACATCCAGTATTCTTTACGACGAGCGCGACCACCAAAACCAAAGTAATTCTTTAATACGTTTAAATACCAATCCATTTTTGCCTCGTTCTGCATTCAATTACTTGTTTTTAAAGCAATCAAATTAAGAATAGCTGTGAATGAAATGATGGTAAATGTTTGATGTGTTAATTATTTGGCCCGCTGATGGGTAATACTTATCAGTGAACGCCTTAGTTTCAGAAACTATCGCCAGTGTGGTAGACGTTATGAATATGCGCTCTCAGAGAAAGGGTTCCGTTCACCTTATGTTCATCGTTTCTCTGAGACATCGATTCCTGTGAACGTGTAAAGGGCGTTCTCCGCCACGCCCTTTACAATCCCGGCTCCCGGCACGGAAAATTGCCACTTCGTGGTTCCCTCCGCTTATTCCTTCAGGCTTTCGGGCCGGGCGCGATGAAGCGTCCTTGCAAAGCGCGCCCTGAACCCGCATCCCTGCGGGTTCTCCCGGCCTTACGGAAACACGTCGGCAATTTTCAGCCGGACCAGCCACACCTGACCATCTGTATTTTTATTTGAATATATCTGAACAGCAAAACAGATTTTACTGGAAGTCAGAGCGTTGAAGCGATGACCCATGTCCGGCTGAAAATCGATGAGGCGTTGACGGCTGACCGGGTCTGCCCGCAGGGATGCGGGCAGAGGGGATGGCCTGCAGGGATGCAGGCTCGGCCCCGACCCGACAGGCAGACGGCATAAGACGAATGAATCGCGCAGCGACGATTTTCCCGCCGGGAGCCTGGGTTGCAAGGGAGGCGGCGGTGAGCCTCCCTTGCACGTTCACGGGTAACGGCGTTTCAAAGAAATGACACCGCTGAGGTGAACGGAACCCTGAGCAAAAATCACATGTTCGCCATACATGCTTAACTAATCGGTATTCCCCAAAGGGGCCAGTGTAAATTACGCGAAACGCTCGTCACGCCCGTGGGGTTCGTTAAGGTCCTGCCACGGCCCAACAGAAATAATACCAGTCGGGTTAATGGTTTTATGGCTACGGAAGTAGTGATTACGGATGTGATCGAAATTGACGGTTTCCGCAATGCCCGGTATCTGGTAGATGTCGCGCAGGAAACCGTACAGGTTCAGATAATCGCTAATCCGGTATTTGTCGCACTTGAAATGGGTCACATACACGGGATCAAAACGTACCAGCGTGGTCCACAGGCGAATATCTGCTTCTGTTAACTGGTTGCCGGTCAGATAGCGATGCTGCCCCAGAATTTGCTCCAGACGCGCCAGGGATTGGAAGACTTTTTCCACGGCGTCGTCGTACGCTTCCTGGCTGGTGGCAAATCCGGCTTTGTACACACCGTTATTGACGTTGTCATAAATCCAGCCGTTCAGCTCGTCGATTTGACTTTGCAGGGCTGACGGGTAGTAATCCCCGGCTTTTGCGCCCAAAGCATCAAAAGCGGTGTTAAACATGCGGATGATCTCCGCAGATTCGTTGCTGACAATGGTGTGATTTTTTTTATCCCACAACACCGGGACGGTTACCCGACCGCTGTAATGCGGATCGGCGTGCAGATAGAGCTGGTAAAGAAACTCGTGTTGATACAGCGTATCGCCGGTTGCAGCCGGGAAGGTATCATCAAAGGTCCAGCCGTTTTCCAGCATCAGTGGATGCACAACGGAAACGGAAATAAACGGTTCCAGCCCTTTGAGCTTACGCAAAATCAGCGTGCGGTGCGCCCACGGACAGGCCAGAGAAACGTAGAGATGATAGCGGTCTTTTTCGGCAGCGAATCCCCCTTCGCCCGTTGGACCCGGTGCGCCATCCGCGGTGAGCCAGTTGCGGTAAGCCGATGCTGAACGTTGAAATTTTCCCCCGGTTGATTTGGTGTCATACCAGGTGTCATGCCATACGCCGTCAATCAGTTGTCCCATTTTATCGCCTCCTCAGATAGCAAAAGCGAGGAGACATCTCCTCGCTTTTTCATGTGTTCAGTATAGTTCGCTTACCACTTTTTATTCAGTACACGGTCGATGCTGAATGCGCCCGGACCGGTGATAGCCAGCAGCAGGAAACCGCCTGCGATGGTCAGGTTTTTCATGAACATCAGAGAGTTCACGCCTTCCGCAAAGTTGCTGTGGAAGATAAATGCTGTCAGCAGCGTAAAGCCTGCGGTGAACAGCGCGGTAGTACGGGTCAGGAAGCCGAACAGGATTGCCAGACCACCGCCAAACTCAAGCAGGATGACCAGCGGCAACATAAAACCAGGCACGCCCATGGCTTCCATATACTGTTGGGTACCCGCATATCCGGTGATTTTTCCCCAGCCTGCGGAAATAAACAGGATTGGCATCAGAATGCGCGCTACCAGTACACCAACATCTTCTAATTTCTTCATCATTCACTCCAGGAAACCACTCAGGCGGCTTATTGTGTTTTGTGTGCAACGACGCTGCAGAGCGCGTCGTTGCTGTCGATGGAGAGAATCATAAACGTGCTTAATGACAATTGTTAGCAAGGAAAACTGTCAAATTTTTTCAAAAATTTTGAGGTTAGGGGAGTGGGGGATTAGCCGCGCAGTTGCTGCTGTCTGATGGTCGCTTTAACCAGACGCCAGATGCTCCAGACGCTAAAACCGCGCTTAGCCCAGCGTACCAGCAGATTAGGGTTACGAATGGTACGAACTGCCATGATACTGCTACCCACTAACACCCAGCCACGTAGGTTCAACAGCGTTTTCCAGCCACGATCGTAGACTTCGGTGGCCTCCAGCCAGTCGCGGCGAGTAGCAGACAGATCCAGCCGTTGCTGCTGGATCTGTCCAAGCAGTTGCGCCTTACGTTGTTGACGTTCGACTTTACTGCTCATTATGCATCATCCTCCAGGGCCTGCCTGTCGTTTGCGAGTTCGTGGCGCGTATGGCGTAGCAGCGTTGTTTTGCGAGCTTTACGCAGAGTCCATATCCCGCCAATAAGCGCCATAACCAACAGCACAACGGTGGTGGCAATCATTGCGTTCAGGCGATATTGCGGATCAATGGCCCAGATGATAAGCACCATCAGGCTCATCAGCCCAAACGCCGCGAACAGCATGGTCAGCCCAAGCATCAGCAGGATCTGGATGAGATTTGATTTTTCCTCTTCCAGTTCCACGACGGCCAGCCGCAACCGCGTTTCTACGATCTCAACGAGAATCGTCAGGATCCGCTGTCCAATACCCAGTACGCTTTTGCCTGGACCTTGTGCGTGTTGAGAGTCAGCCATTGTTAACGGCGCGACAGCAGTACACCAAGCACCACACCGACTGCAGCGCCAATCCCGACGCCAGTCCATGGGTTTTCGCGTACATAGTTATCGGCTTTGGCCGCGGCTTCACGGGTCTGTTTGGCAATCACATCGCTGGTTTCACTCAGACGATGACGGCTCTCCCGCAGGGCGTGTTCGGCTTTGCTGCGAATTTTACTCATCTCTTCCTTCGACTTATCGCCAGAGGAGCTAAGTACTTCTTCAAGCGTATCCGCAAGAGATTTCAGCTCAGCGCGCAGGTTGTCCGTAGCATTATCTTTCGACATAGTTTTCTCCAGTTGAGTGGGTCGTTACCGTACTTAGTAATCGCGTGATTCGAGTTCTTTCAGCTCATTCTGAGCTTCGGCAAGCTTACGTTCGCGTTTGGCAATTTTATCCGCATCACCTTTTTGCTTCGCCTCGGCTAAATCATCTTGACGCTCGGCTATCTCATCTTTCTGCTCTGCGATTTTTTTCTGATGGTCGGCGCGCAGTTTGCTGTCAGTACAGTTGGCCCGAACCTCACTAAGTGCTTTGTTCAGACCATTGATGCGGTTCTGATTGTTGTGCTTTTCGGCATAGCTAATCTCCCGCTGAATATCCTGTTCTTTTTCCTGACAGAGGGTGGTGGCGTAACTGCCGGCACTGAGAGCGAAAAGGCTAATAGCCAAAGCGATGCGGTATTTCATTCTTGAACCTTCCATTGTGATTCGACGTTGTGGCTTGCGGTCGATGCTCCAGATTAATAAAACGTTGGGCCATAATCCCAGTTTATTAATCATAGGCGCTAAACGGTGAAATCACCAAAGTGAGTGATCTAATTCAGATTCCTGGAGATTAACCAAAACGGTGCGGGGTATCACGTAAGCGGGATAACCACTGCACCGCCTGATTATCATCATCCTGCTGAGCGATGACGAAACCATGTGGCAACGTACGGTCCAGCACCACTTTGGCGGCTGCGCTCTGCGCGCTGGAATCAAAAGTGATCAGCAGCGCGTCATTTTGCGGGGTAATACTTTTAAAGCGGATGCCGTTGGCATCCAGGTGATGCCAGATAGAGAAGCCATCAGGCATGCTGGCTCCCTGGTTTATGGCGCGAATAGCCAGCGTTGACTCCTGCAGGCGAATAACCGACCAGGTCAGGAGCAGCGCGCCGATAAACAGCATAAAGGTAGTGGTCCAGGCAAGTCGTCGGAGCGTTATGCATGATTTCAGCATAATTTATCCTCGGTTCCCGTATTTCTTTTTCCACAGCACAACCAGTGAACCCGCCAGACCAAACACCAGTAACACCACAGGAAGCAGCATCAGGCAAGACATGAGCTGATCTTCATACTTAAGAAATACCGGCGTTTTGCCCAGCAGATAGCCAAGCGTTGTGAGAATCAGGACCCAAAGCAATCCGCTCATCCAGTTAAAGAACTGAAAGCGCGCATTATTCAGGCCGGATAACCCTGCGATGGTCGGCAGTAATGTTCTGACGAACGCAATGAAGCGACCAACCAGCAGCGCAGACAAGCCATGCTTATGAAAAAGATGATGCGCGCGCTGATGGTAATGCGCAGGAAGATGCGACAACCAGTTTTGCACGGTGCGGGTGTTTCCCAGCCATCGCCCCTGGATATAACTAAGCCAACAGCCGAGGCTGGCCGCGGTGGTGAGTAGCAGTACCGTTTGCGGAAAACCCATTGCGCCTTTGGCAATAAGCACGCCGACCAGTACCAGCAAACTGTCGCCGGGTAAAAACGCTGCTGGCAGCAGTCCATTTTCCAGAAACAAAATGGTAAATAGTACAAAATAGAGCATGCCAATCATGGAAGGATTGGCCAGAGTTTCAAAATCCTGAGCCCATAAAGCATTCAGTAATTGAGTCAGTAGTTCCATTCAATATTCCTGGAGAATCGGTTATCGTCATGCCGGTTTTTCTGGATTTTGTAACACCGCGATTTTATTGATGTTTTTTGCAAGGTGTGCGGTCTGATACAAATTCACGGCCTGAACTGTTCCCTGTGAAGTTGTGAAGTTAGCAAGCTCTTAAACACAAAAATTCAAATAGCATCTAATTGTAACAAAGGTCAACGTTGTCCGTTATAGAAATTACGGTTGCTGAACTCTGATTTTGCTTATCGCATTAGAGGGAGGCGAGAGGATTTACACAGGCTGACATTTTATACCTAATGCTTACCAAGCATCAGGTACAGGCGCGTCGTCACGCCTGTATCGATAAGATTGATTATTTTGCGCCGTTAGCGGCCGTATCGAGATGAACGACCGGATTTTCAGTAAAAAGGTAACGGTCCGCGTTGAACTCAAAATCATCGCTGGTTTCGTTAAACAGCATCTGCTTCGTGTTCTCCAGATGCTGCCACATCGCCAGTTTCGCGGCATGGGGATCTTTGCGAATCAGCGCCCGCAGGATCTGATCATGGTCGTCGCACCAGTTATCTACTGTACGCGAGTCGATGTGGTCGTGCAGTTTTTTCCAGTAAGGGTTGTGAATACGCTGAGTCCACATTTTTTCCACGATGGCGGCCAGGGCGGAGTTCTGCGTGGCCAGCGCGACCTGCACATGGAACTGGAGATCCCATTCGGAGTCACGAAAGCTTTTTTCATTACGCGACTTCTCCTGAATTTCCATCAGTTTCATGATGTCCTGTTTGGTCACCTGAGTGGCGGCAAACTCGGCAATGTTGCTTTCAATGAGCTGTCGAGCCTGAAGCAGCTCAAAAGGACCGTAACTGGCGAATTCCAGACCTTCGTCGGGAGCAACATAATGTTTGGGTTGGTTAGAGATGACGTGGATCCCCGATCCTTTACGCACCTCAACATAGCCCTCAACTTCCAGCATGATAATCGCTTCACGAACCACGGTACGGCTGACATTTTTTTCATCGGCGATAAAGCGCTCGGCGGGAAGTTTGTCACCCACCAGATAGACGCCCTGCTCAATGCGTTCTTTAAGATCAGCGGCAAGTTGTTGGTATAAACGGCGTGGTTCAGTGATTTCCATATGCGCTCCAGGCATGATACGGCAGACTATATTTGTTATACCACTTTTGCGATTACGCCTCCACTCGCGAGGACAAAAAAGCCGCCAGATAGCTGGCGGCTTAGCATTAAATAACCTTGCTGTATCGCATCTGGTTAACTTTGCGTCGCGGGATCGCCCGTCTGTGGACCTGAATCTATCTCGCTGGCTGATTTGTTCTGTAGTACCGTCCAGATGACCAACGCGCCAAGCAGGTCGAATACCGCCAGCACGGCGAACAGCGGGCTAAAGCCGATGGTGTCGGCCAGCGCGCCAACGACCAGAGCAAACAGCGTACTGGCAAGCCAGGCGGACATACCGGTCAGACCGTTCGCGGTTGCCACTTCATTACGACCAAATACGTCAGAAGAGAGCGTAATCAGCGCACCGGACAGCGCCTGGTGAGCAAAGCCGCCGATGCACAGCAGGGCGATAGCGATGTACGGGCTGGTGAACAGACCAATCATGCCAGGACCAATCATCAGCAGCGCGCCCATGGTGACCACCATTTTACGGGACACGATCAGGTTCACGCCAAACCAACGCTGGAACAGCGGTGGCAGGTAACCCCCAACGATACAGCCCAGGTCAGCAAACAGCATTGGCATCCAGGCAAACATGGCGATTTCTTTCAGGTTAAAGCCGTAGACTTTGAACATGAACAGCGGGATCCAGGCGTTGAATGTCCCCCACGCCGGTTCTGCCAGGAAACGCGGCAGCGCGATGCCCCAGAACTGGCGGTTACGCAGGATCTGGCCGAGCGACATTTTCTTCGAGGTCGTGTTTTTATGCTGTGATTCCTGGCCGTTCAGAATGTAATCACGTTCTTCATCAGACAGTTTTTTCTGGTCGCGTGGATGTTTGTAGAACACCAGCCAGGACATTGCCCAGATGAAGCTCAGGGCGCCAGAAATAATGAATGCCATCTGCCAACTGTGCATGACGATAGCCCAAACCACCAGCGGCGGTGCAATCATCGCGCCGATAGAAGAACCAACGTTGAAATAACCCACGGCGATGGAACGTTCTTTTGCTGGAAACCATTCTGAACTGGCTTTCAGGCCAGCCGGGATCATTGCGGCTTCAGCTGCACCTACCGCGCCTCGCGCCAGCGCCAGTCCGCCCCAGCTGCCAGCCAGTGCGGTCGCGCCACAGAAGACGGCCCACAGAACGGCGAACATCGCGTAACCGATTTTGGTGCCGAGTACATCAAGCACGTAACCTGCCACGGGTTGCATTACGGTGTAAGCAGCAGAATACGCTGCGATGATATAGGAATACTGTTGAGTGGAGATGTGTAACTCTTCCATCAGAGTCGGCGCAGCTGCCGCCACAGTGTTACGTGTGAGGTAACCCAACACGGTGCCAAGCGTCACCAGTGCGATCATGTACCAACGTAACCCTTTAATTTTACGCATGTAAAACCTCATCGTTTTGTTATGTCCGCCAACGAGCGGTCATCTTCCAGTTCAGGGCGGAGGATGTTCTTTTACGAGGGGGAACCGAAAAAAAAGCCGGTACTCCCCGAACGTTGCCATGTCAATAGTTGTGCTAATTCGGTTTCCGTACCGGTCAATCCGATGTTGATACATCGGTAATTTGCATTCCGTCGGCTTATGTATCGCGACGGCCAAAAGATAACTTGTCATACAACTTTAAAAGGTGAGTGCCATCACAAAAGTGTGAATCTTCGTGTGGTCATTATCTCGATTCAGCAAAGCCAGTACTGGCGCGGCCTGAGGCATGATTTACCTCTTTGAGAGTAATTTTTTTGTCATCATTTGTTGATCTAACTCACGAAAATATCTTCGGGGTGTGGAAATTGGTGTGATAACTTTGTCAACATCAAAACATAAGCAATCTGACGCACTCGTTGAGAGGAAGACGATAATGACTCCGTTTATGACTGAAGATTTCCTGCTGGATACCGAATTTGCCCGCCGTCTGTATCATGATTACGCCAAAGACCAGCCGATCTTCGATTACCACTGCCATTTACCACCGCAACAAATCGCTGAAAACTACCGTTTTAATAACCTGTATGACATCTGGCTGAAGGGTGACCACTATAAGTGGCGTGCGATGCGTACCAACGGCGTCGCTGAGCGCCTGTGTACCGGCGATGCCTCCGATCGTGAGAAGTTTGATGCCTGGGCCGCTACGGTTCCGCACACTATCGGTAACCCGCTGTACCACTGGACCCACCTCGAGTTACGTCGCCCGTTTGGTATTACAGGTAAGCTGCTGTCTCCGGCAACGGCTGACGAAATTTGGAACCAGTGCAACGAACTGCTGGCGCAGGATCAATTCTCCGCGCGTGGCATCATGCAGCAGATGAACGTGAAAATGGTCGGCACCACCGATGACCCGATCGATTCTCTGGAGCATCACGCCGCCGTTGCCAAAGACGGAAGTTTTGATGTGAAAGTGCTGCCGAGCTGGCGGCCGGATAAAGCCTTCAACATCGAACTGGCGACCTTTAACGATTACATGGCTAAGCTCGGTGAAGTCTCTGACACCGATATCCGTCGTTTCGCCGACCTGCAGACCGCGCTGACCAAACGTCTGGACCACTTCGCCGCTCACGGCTGTAAAGTGTCTGACCACGCGCTGGACGTTGTCCTTTTCGCGGAATCTAACGAAGCGGAGCTGGATAGCATCCTGGCTCGTCGTCTGGCCGGTGAAACCCTGAGCGAGCATGAAGTCGCCCAGTTCAAAACCGCTGTGCTGGTGTTCCTCGGTGCAGAATACGCACGTCGCGAATGGGTACAGCAGTACCACATCGGCGCGCTGCGTAATAACAACCTGCGTCAGTTCAAACTGCTGGGCGCGGACGTCGGCTTCGACTCCATCAATGACCGTCCGATGGCGGAAGAACTGTCCAAACTGCTGAGTAAGCAGAACGAACAGAACCTGCTGCCGAAAACCATTCTGTACTGCCTGAACCCGCGTGATAACGAAGTGCTGGGCACCATGATCGGTAACTTCCAGGGCGAAGGCATGCCGGGCAAAATGCAGTTCGGTTCCGGCTGGTGGTTCAACGATCAGAAAGACGGGATGGAACGTCAGATGACACAGCTGGCGCAACTGGGCCTGCTGAGCCGCTTCGTCGGCATGCTGACCGACAGCCGTAGCTTCCTGTCTTACACCCGTCACGAATACTTCCGTCGTATTCTGTGCCAGATGATCGGTCGTTGGGTTACTGCGGGCGAAGCCCCAGCCGACATCCAACTGCTGGGTGAAATGGTGAAAAACATTTGCTTCAACAATGCGCGCGATTATTTCGCCATTGAACTGAACTAAGGTCCGGGGTTGATATGCAATACATCAAGATCCATACGCTGGATAACGTTGCGGTAGCGCTCGCTGATTTGGCTGAAGGAACCGACGTGACCGTTGACGGGCAGGCGGTAACCCTGCGCCAGGCGGTCTCTCGTGGTCATAAATTCGCACTCTGCGAGATCGCACAGGGTGAGAACGTCATGAAATATGGCCTGCCGATCGGCCATGCTTTGGTGGATATCGCGGCGGGCGAGCATATTCATGCTCATAACACGCGTACTAATCTGAGCGATCTGGATGAATATAGCTATCAACCCGACTTTCAGGAACCTGAAGCGCAACCGGCGGATCGTGATGTACAGATCTACCGTCGTGCCAACGGCGATGTTGGCGTGCGTAACGAATTGTGGATCCTGCCGACAGTAGGCTGCGTCAACGCCATGGCCCGTCAGATGCAAAATCGCTTCCTGAAAGAGACCAACGACGCTGAAGGTATCGACGGCGTGCATCTCTTCAGCCACACCTACGGCTGTTCACAGCTGGGTGACGACCATATCAACACCCGCACCATGCTGCAAAACATGGTGCGCCACCCGAACGCGGGCGCAGTGCTGGTGGTCGGCCTCGGCTGTGAAAACAACCAGGTTGACGCTTTTCGCGAAACCTTAGGCGAGTACGATCCCGATCGCGTTCACTTTATGGTCTGTCAACACCAGGAAGACGAAGTGGAAGCGGGGATCGAACATCTTCACCAGTTGTACAACGTGATGCGTAACGATAAGCGTGAACCCGGTAAGCTGGGCGAGTTGAAGTTTGGTCTGGAATGCGGCGGCTCTGACGGCCTGTCCGGCATTACCGCCAACCCGATGCTGGGCCGTTTCTCCGACTACGTGATTGCCAACGGCGGCACCACCGTGCTGACCGAAGTACCGGAAATGTTCGGCGCCGAGCAACTGCTGATGGACCACTGCCGTGACGAAGAAACGTTCGGCAAGCTGGTCACTATGGTGAATGACTTCAAACAGTACTTCATTGCTCACGACCAGCCGATCTACGAGAACCCATCGCCGGGGAACAAAGCGGGTGGTATCACCACCCTGGAAGACAAATCGCTGGGCTGTACCCAAAAAGCGGGTTCCAGCCAGGTGGTGGACGTACTGCGCTACGGCGAACGTCTGAAAACGCACGGCCTGAACCTGCTGAGCGCACCGGGTAACGACGCAGTCGCCACCAGTGCACTGGCGGGCGCGGGCTGTCATATGGTGTTGTTCAGTACCGGTCGCGGTACGCCGTACGGTGGATTTGTGCCGACGGTGAAAATTGCTACCAACAGCGAGCTGGCAGCGAAGAAAAAGCACTGGATCGATTTTGACGCCGGACAACTGATCCACGGCAAAGCGATGCCGCAGTTACTGGAAGAATTTGTCGATACCATCGTCGATATCGCCAACGGTAAGCAAACCTGCAACGAGCGAAACGATTTTAGAGAACTGGCTATCTTTAAAAGCGGCGTAACCCTTTGATTGTAAATATGTAGGCCTGATAAGCGCAGCGCCATCAGGCTCAAACCGTGGCCGGATGGCGGCGAACATGCCTTATCCGGCCTACGAAATGGAGTTGGGGTTGCTTGCATGACCGCGTATTGGCTGGCTCAGGGCGTAGGTGTCATCGCCTTTCTAATCGGTATTACCACCTTTTTCAATCGCGATGAGCGTCGGTTCCGGCTGCAACTCGCTGTCTATAGTGCCACCATTGGTGTGCATTTTTTCCTGATGGGCGCCTGGCCTGCAGGAATGAGTGCCGAGCTTAATACTATCCGCACACTCGTCTCGATGCATACCCGCAAACTGTGGGTAATGACCGTTTTTATTATCCTCACCCTGGTTCTCGGGCTTGCGAAATTACAGCATGCGATGGAGCTGTTGCCGATAATCGGCACGCTGGCCAGCACCTGGGCGCTGTTTCGCTGCCAGGGGTTAACCGTGCGTTGCGTTATGTGGTGCGCAACCGCCTGTTGGGTTATCCATAATTTCTGGCTGGGATCGATTGGCGGGACGATGATCGAAGGGAGTTTTCTGGTGATGAACGGCCTGAACATTATTCGCTTCCGGCGGATGCAAAAACGCGGAATTGATCCGTTCAAAATTGAAAAAAGCGTACAAGCTAAGAACCCCTCCGCCCGATGACGGAGGGGAACAGAGATTAGCCGCGCAGGGCGTTATTTGCCAGACGTTCGTCTTCTGCCTGACAGGCTGCAGCGGTAAACAGAACATCTGTAGAAGAGTTCAAGGCCGTTTCACAGGAGTCCTGCAGCACCCCGATGATAAAGCCAACCGCAACCACCTGCATGGCGATATCATTCGGAATCCCGAACATGTTGCACGCCAGCGGGATTAATAGCAGCGAACCACCCGCCACGCCCGATGCGCCACAGGCACACAGCGAAGCCACCACGCTGAGTAACAGCGCTGTCGGTAAATCGACCGGAACACCCAGCGTATTCACCGCCGCCAGCGTCAGCACGGTAATGGTGATCGCCGCACCCGCCATATTAATGGTGGCCCCCAGCGGAATAGACACTGAGTAGGTATCACGATCCAGATTCAACTTTTCACACAGCGCCATATTCACCGGAATGTTTGCCGCGGAGCTGCGGGTAAAGAAGGCATAC
The DNA here is from genome assembly GCF_059615875.1 of Citrobacter sp. CRE-46. Classification (NCBI taxonomy): domain Bacteria; kingdom Pseudomonadati; phylum Pseudomonadota; class Gammaproteobacteria; order Enterobacterales; family Enterobacteriaceae; genus Citrobacter; species Citrobacter sp. CRE-46. The sequence continues at coordinate 656,670 of NZ_CM184341.1, forward strand.
ACGCCGCTTTCACGCAGACAGGCCAGCACCAGCGGATACGGGTTACGGCGAATTTTCCAGAATACCAGCAGCGGGTTAACCACCAGCGCTACCAGCAGCATACAGCCAACCAGCACGGCTAGCAGTTGAGCGTAGCCCCAAAGGGTGGCAAAACCGGTCGTTGCCAGCGTAGAGGAGACCAGACCGAAAATACCGATCGGCGCGAAACGAATCACCAGCTTCACCATAAAGGTGACGGCGTTGGACATATCATTGACCAGATTCTTGGTCGTTTCATTCCCATGACGCAGCGCAAAACCCAGGCCGACGGCCCATACCAGAATGCCGATATAGTTGGCGTTAAGCAGAGCATCAATCGGGTTAGAAACCATGCTCATCAGCAGGCTACGCATGACTTCGACAATGCCGGATGGCGGCACGATGTCGCTGGCGCTGCTGGAAAGATGCAGTGTGGACGGGAAAGCGAAGCTGAAGACAACCGCCGCTAATGCTGCGGAAAATGTTCCCAGCAGGTAAAGGAACAGGATTGGACGGATATTGGTTTTTTGTCCGTGCTGGTGGTTAGCGATGGACGCCATAACCAGCATCAGGACCAGAATAGGTGCCACGGCTTTTAATGCGCCAACGAACAGCGTACCCAACAGCCCGACGGCTTCTGCAGCAGGTTTTGACACCAGCGCCAGCAATATCCCCAGTACTAAACCGATCAAAATTTGTTTAACCAGGCTCCCTTGCGCCAAACGCGAGAGCAGCCCCGATGAACGTTGCGTAGTCATGTAGTAATCCTTTCATTGTGTTGTTGCTCATCCAGTGTGCATTCTGATGACGCATCTTTCTGGATGTAACAAAGTGTTTGCCTGGTTGAGTATAAGGAAAGATGAAGTCCCGGAAAGCGAAATCTCCTGATTTTTGCGTTCAGATCATGTTTTATAACTTTAAATTAACATTATTTTGACATGATAAACAAAAAGCCCGACGCACGCAGTGTGTTGTCGGGCTTTTCAGCTAGCGAATGAAATTTACTGTATTTGCTGCTTTTTATCGTGCTGGTGGTTAACCCACGCATTCACGACCAGCGTAACGAACAGAATACCGAACACCACGCCTAACGAGATAGCGATCGGGATATGGTAGAAATCGACGATCAGCATCTTAATACCGATAAACACCAGAATGACCGACAAGCCGTATTTCAGCATGGAGAAACGCTCCGCCACGCCAGCCAGCAGGAAGTACATCGCACGCAGACCCAAAATAGCAAACAGGTTTGAGGTCAACACGATGAACGGGTCGGTTGTGACGGCGAAGATTGCCGGAATACTGTCGACGGCAAAAATGACATCACTCAGCTCAACCAGAATCAACACCAGCATCAGCGGTGTGACGAACAGCAGTCCGTTTTTACGCACGAAGAATTTTTCGTCTTCGATGGTATCGGTCATGCGTAAATGACTACGCAGCCAGCGGACTAACGGTCTGTCGCCGATACCGGAAGCATCCTCTTTCGCCAGCGCCATCTTCACGCCGGTAAACAGCAGGAACGCGCCAAACACGTACAGCAGCCATTCGAACTGGGCGATAAGCCAGCTACCTGCGAAGATCATAATCGTACGCAGCACAATCGCGCCCAGTACGCCGTACACCAGTACCCGACGCTGCAACGCAGGCGGTACCGAGAAGTAGCTGAACAGCATCAACCAGACAAAGACGTTATCTACCGCCAGTGATTTCTCGATCAGATAGCCGGTAAGGAACGCCAGCGCCTGTGGGTCGGCAACGGCGCGGCCCTGCGTTTGGGCCAGGTACCACCAGAATGCGGCGTTAAACAGTAACGACAGCGTTACCCAGACGATAGACCAGGCTGCCGCCTGCTTCATCGACATAGTATGTGCGCCACGGCGACCCTGCAGCAGCAGGTCGATGGCCAACATAATCACCACCACAACAGCGAAGCCGCCCCACAACAACGGTGTGCCGACAGTATTCATAATTCCCCCATGCAAAAAAAACGGCCAACGCCGAATGACGTTAGCCGCTGCTTTTTATGCATAGACCTTGCCATTCGGCAAGGTCTCACTTACAACAACAAAGGAATACGCTAGCGTATTCCTTTGTTGTTGCCCGGTGACCGGATGTGGTTTTGCACACATCGTAATGACGATCAACCGACAACGAAGTTACTCCCCTTTGCGGGTTACAAAATATTACAGGCCATGGATGCAGTCAATGGCCTGCAACATTTGTTTTACATACCTTTACGCAGTCAGCGACGTCACCGTTTCGTCTGCGGGGAAAATCACGCCGGTCTGACGGCGAATTTCCGTTTGCAGTTTGGCGGTGATCCGGCTGACGCTTAGTGCCGGATGATCCACTTCGCCAGATTCAACCAGATGAGCAAAAGTCTCTGCCTCATACAGCATTGTATTGATATGCTGAGGCACCGTCAGATCCTGCGTTTTGCCACCACGCGCCACGAAGCACACTTTCTGACATTCAGAGATATGCTCAATGACCAGCGAACCCGACTCGCCCTGAATTTCACTGGCTAATACCGAGTCGCTGACTTTGGAGTGCTGGAGTGTGACGCTGAAATCACCGTAATTCAGTACGACCACGCCGTGGGCATCCACACCGCTTTCCAGCAGGCTGGCGCTGGCCTGCACGCTCTGTGGTTCGCCCCAAAGCGCAACCGCTGAGGCCAGGCAGTAAAAGCCGATATCCATAATCGAACCGTTAGAGAACGCCGGATTAAATGTATTCGGATTTTCACCGTCCAGATAACGCTGGTAACGCGAGGAGTATTGGCAGTAATTGATAAACGCTTTCCTGATTCTGCCCACTTTGGGTAACGCTTGCTGCAGCAGCAGGAAGTTAGGCAGGCTGGCGGTCTTAAATGCTTCAAACAGCACCACCTGATTTTCGCGCGCGCAAGCGATAGCGGCTTCAGCTTGCGCCAGATTTGAGGCCAGCGGCTTTTCGCAAATGACATGCTTTTTGTGCTGCAAAAATAGCGCTGTCTGCGGGAAGTGCAGGGAGTTTGGGCTGGCGATGTAGACGGCGTCAATCGCGTCACTGCAGGCCATCGCCTCCAGCGAGGTAAACAGGTGCTCGACGAGATAATCGTTAGCGAAGGTCTGTGCCTGCTCAAGACTGCGGGAATAAACCGCGGTTAACTTATATTTGCCGGTTTCATGGGCGGCATCGACAAACTGGCGAGTGATCCAGTTTGTGCCAATTACTGCGAAACGTATCATAAAGGCCTTCAGGCTGCTAAAAGGGATCCTTTCGTCAATTTAGCATGCCCTGAAGACAAAGCCAGTGCGCGACTACGCACTTTGCTTTAACGATTGTTGCGTTAACCACAGGCGGGTATCGAACTCCAGTTGATGGTACTGAGGTTCCATATGACAGCACAGTTGGTAAAACGCTTTGTTATGCTCTTTTTCTTTCAGATGCGCCAGTTCATGGACCACGATCATTCGCAGGAAGGGTTCCGGGGCATTGCGAAAAACGGTCGCTACGCGGATCTCCGCTTTGGCTTTTAGCTTGCCTCCCTGCACGCGAGAAACGGCGGTATGCAGTCCCAGCGCATTCTTCAGAACATGGATCTTGCTGTCGTACATCACCTTATTCAGCGGCGGGGCGTTACGCAGGAACTGATTTTTCAGATCTTGCGTATATTGCCAGAGCGCTTTGTCGGTCGCGAAGTCATGCGTGCCGGGATAGCGCTTATCTAATACCGCTCCCAGACGTTGCTCGGCAATTAATGTGCGTACCTGATCAAGTAGGTTCTCCGGGTAGCCCTGCAGATAGGTCAACTGACTCATTATTGCCCCATATAAAGTATAAAAAGTGTATACTCACGCACCCTTTTCAGGGATACGCCGAAATTTTACCATTCAGGAGGGCCGATGAGCCACATAGACAACGGTTTCCGTTCGCTGTCACTTAAACGTTTCCCGGAAACGGATGACGTTAACCCGCTGCTGGCGTGGGAAGCGGCGGATGAATATCTGCTGCAACAGCTGGACGATACCGAGATTAGCGGCCCGGTGCTGATCCTGAATGATACCTTCGGCGCGCTGGGCTGTGCGCTGGCGGAACATACGCCGTACAGCATTGGCGACTCCTATTTAAGCGAGTTGGCCACGCGCGAGAATCTGCGTCACAACGACATCGCCGAATCGAGCGTCAAGTTTCTCGACAGCACCGCTGACTATCCGCAGGCGCCGGGCGTAGTGCTGATTAAAATTCCTAAAACCATGGCCCTGCTGGAGCAACAGCTGCGTGCGCTGCGTGAAGTGGTGACGCCGCAAACGCGGATTATTGCCGGAGCGAAAGCACGCGACATTCATACCTCAACGCTGGAGCTGTTTGAAAAGGTGTTGGGTCCAACCACCACGACGCTGGCGTGGAAAAAAGCCCGTCTGATCAACTGTACGTTCAGCAAACCTGAACTTGCCGCTGCTTCGCAAACGCTAAGCTGGAAGCTGGAAGGTACCGACTGGACTATCCATAACCACGCCAACGTTTTCTCTCGTACCGGACTGGATATCGGCGCGCGCTTCTTTATTGAGCACCTGCCTGCAAATCTTGAAGGGGAGATTGTCGATCTCGGCTGTGGGAATGGCGTGATTGGCCTGACATTGCTGGAGAAAAACCCACAAGCCAGCGTGGTTTTTGTGGATGAATCGCCGATGGCGGTGGCGTCAAGTCGTCTGAACGTCGAAAGCAATATGCCTGAGGCACTGGATCGCTGTGAGTTTATGATTAACAACGCGCTGTCCGGGGTTGAGCCGTTCCGCTTTAACGCCGTGCTGTGCAACCCGCCGTTCCACCAGAAGCATGCGTTGACCGATAATATCGCGTGGGAAATGTTCCACCACGCCCGCCGCTGCCTGAAAATCAACGGCGAGCTGTATATCGTGGCTAACCGTCACCTCGACTACTTCCACAAGCTGAAGAAGATTTTCGGCAACTGCGAGACCATCGCCACCAATAATAAGTTTGTGATTCTCAAATCGGTGAAATTAGGTCGTCGTCGGTAATCGCGTATGCCGGATGGAGGCGTGAGCGCCTCCATCCGGCCTACGAAAGACATGACGTTAAATTTCCAGTGCCAGCCTCGTGCCTTGCGCGATAGCGCGGCGGGCATCCAGTTCCAGCGCCACATCGCAGCCGCCGATCAGATGCACCGTTTTACCTGCCGCGTGGAGAGGATCGACCAGTTCACGGCGTGGCTCTTGTCCGGCGCAAATCACCACGTTATCCACGTTAAAGATCACCGGTTCGCCGTTCAATACGACGTGTAATCCATCATCATCAATTTTCTGGTAACTGACTGCCGGGATCATTTTCACGCCGCGTGAGAGCAGGGTGGCACGATGGATCCAGCCCGTGGTTTTACCTAAACCTTGCCCTGGTTTGCTGGCCTTGCGCTGCAACATCACTATCTGACGCGGACTGCGGGATAAGTGCGGACCTTCCGGGCGTAATCCGCCAGGCTGTTGCAGGCTGGTGTCGATCCCCCATTCCACACAGAACTCCGCGATGTTCTGGCTGGTGGGAGCGCCAGGCTGGCTCAGATACATGGCGGTATCAAAACCGATCCCGCCGCAACCAATGATGGCGACGCGTTTACCCACCGGCGCTTTATCGCGCAGGACGTCGAGATAGCTCAACACTTTCGGGTGATCGATCCCCTCGATCGGCGGCATCCGCGGTTCGATCCCGCTGGCGAGGATCGCCTCGTCAAAGGGTTCCAGATCGCGCGCGGTGACAACGTGGTTCAGTCTTAGCGTCACGCCCGTCACGTCGATCATCCGACGGTAGTAGCGCAGGGTTTCATAGAATTCTTCTTTGCCGGGGATCTGTTTGGCGATATTAAACTGTCCGCCAATCTCGCTATGGGCGTCAAACAGCGTTACGTGATGCCCGCGCGCGGCGGCATTAATGGCAAACGCGAGACCTGCAGGACCCGCGCCGACAACCGCCAGATTTTTCGGCACAGTGGCTGTAACGATCGGCATTTTGGTTTCATGGCAGGCGCGTGGATTCACCAGACAAGAGGTGACTTTGCCGACGAAGATCTGATCCAGGCAGGCCTGGTTGCAACCGATACAGGTATTGATCTCATCCGACCGTCCGCTTTGCGCTTTTGACAGCAGTTCGGCGTCGGCGAGGAACGGACGGGCCATCGACACCATATCGGCATCGCCGCGGGCCAGAATGTCATCGGCGACTTTAGGATCGTTAATGCGGTTGGTGGTGACCAGGGGGATCGTCACATGACCTTTCATCTTGCGCGTCACCCAGCTAAATGCGCCACGCGGCACCGGGGTAGCGATGGTGGGAATACGCGCCTCGTGCCAGCCAATACCGGTGTTGATAATAGTTGCGCCTGCAGCTTCTACAGCCTGCGCCAACTGGACTGTTTCCTCGAAGGTGCCGCCGTTTTCTACCAGATCGAGCATCGACAGGCGGAAGATAATAATAAAGTCATTGCCGGCACGCTGACGTACTGCCCGCACCACCTCGACGGCAAAACGCATGCGGTTGGCATACCCACCGCCCCATTCGTCGTCGCGCTGATTGGTGCGCAGGGTCAGGAATTCGTTGATGAGATACCCTTCCGAGCCCATCACTTCCACGCCATCGTAGCCCGCTTCTCGCGCCAGCTGCGCGCAGTGGGCAAAATCCTCAATCAGCTGTAGCACTTCATCGTGCGTCAGTTCATGCGGCATAAAGCGGTTGATGGGGGCCTGAATGGCGGAAGGCGCCACCAGATGCGGCTGATAGCTGTAACGCCCGGTATGCAGGATTTGCAGTGCGATTTTGCCGCCTTCGTTATGCACGGCATCGGTAATCACACGATGGTGCGCGAGCTGGCTGGTATCGTTGAGCACCGCGCCGCCTTCCATACCCACGCCGGATAACGCTGGCGCAATGCCTCCGGTCACAATCAGAGCCACGCCGTGACGCGCGCGTTCGGCATAGAACGCGGCCAGCCGTTGGGCGCCATCGAGATACTCTTCCAGCCCGGTGTGCATTGAACCCATCAACACGCGGTTTTTAAGCGTGGTGAAGCCTAAATCGAGCGGGGCGAACAGCGACGGATAGCTCATAAAGGTGTCCAGTATGTAAAATTATTGTTATGTGGTCGGATGAGTTAATAATTTAGCCGTCGCAGCGTAAAAGGGAAAAGGGGAATGCCGTGATTGTGATGGGATTCAAAAAAGGAGTGGGGCCAGAGAATGATTCTGCCGGATGGCGGCTACGCCTGAGCCTAGAAAGGACACGCTTGCGTAGGCCGGATACGCGCAGCGCCATCCGACAGGTATTACATTTGCTCCACGCTCACCCGTAATGCTGCCAGGGCTTTGCGTGTTGATCGCAACACCAGATCGCATTGCTCGATCGTTAACGTTAGTGGTGGTTCGATGCGGATCGTCTTGGCATTGTTCAGGGTCCCGGCGACCAACACCCGCTGGCGGAACATCTCACTGGCAAAGTTATAGCCGATTTCATTATCGACAAACTCAATCGCCATCAACATGCCTTTGCCGCGTACATCGTGCACCAGATCCGGGTATTCCCGCGCCAACTGGCGGAAACCATCCAGCAACATATCGCCTTTCTGCTCTGCCTGAGCCGGTAAATTTTGCTCCAGCAGAACGTTAATGGTGGCCAGCGCCGCCGCACACGCGAGCGGGTTGCCGCCAAACGTAGTGGTATGCAGGAAAGGATTATCGAACAGGACGGAGAACACCTCTTCGGTGGCAATGGTTGCGCCAATCGGCATCACGCCGCCGCCCAACGCTTTGGCCAGACACATAATGTCGGGCTGCACGTTTTCGTGCTCGCAGGCGAACATTTTGCCGGTACGCCCCATGCCGGTCTGCACTTCGTCAAGGATCATCAGCGCGCCAAACTCATCGCAAAGTTTACGCACGGCGGTCAAATACCCTTGCGGCGGCAGGATCACGCCCCCTTCACCCTGGATAGGTTCGAGGATCACGGCGGCGACGTCGTCACCGGTCTTTTTACATTCGCTGAGCATGGTACGCATCGCGTTAATATCGCCAAACGGCACATGGCGGAAGCCCGGCAGCAGCGGCATAAAGGGTTTACGGAAGGTGGATTTCGCCGTGGCGGACAGCGCGCCCAGGGATTTACCATGGAATGCGCCGCTGGTGGCGATAAATGTAAATTTACCGCGCGGCGATTGATACGCTTTCGCCAGCTTCAGGGCGGCTTCAACCGACTCGGTCCCGCTGTTACAGAAAAAACTGTATTTCAGCTTACCGGGCGCCAGTGCGGCGAGGGTTTTTGCCAGCATGGCCCGCAACGGGTCAAGTAACTCCTGGCTGTGCAGAGGTTGTTTCGCGAGTTGATTCTGTACGGCGGAAACCACGACTGGATTACGGTGCCCCACGTTGAAAATGCCAAAACCACCCAGGCAATCAACAAACTCCTGTCCCTGGGTGTCGACAAGCGTATTCAGGCTTCCCGCTTGCCACTCTACGGCTCCGTAATCCCCGCCTGCAGTTACAGATTTTCGATACTCTAAGAACCCCGGATTGACATGCTCCTTAAAGTACTCAATCACCTCTCGGTTTAATGATTTCATTTCCTCATGATCAAGCGTGCGCTTTTCGATGAGATTCAGTGCGTGTGCGCTGCAGGCCAGGGCCGATGCGCTGGAAGGTAACCTGTTCAAAATATGCTCCCGGAGCTGGCGTATCACATGATACTGATTTAAGTATTGCAGGGATTGCGCCATTCCGGCGCGCTTAGCAAAAATCGGGATAAACACCAGGAAATATCTTATTTGCGCAACATTTAATGCCAGTATTTAACATTTGCTGGCATTTTGCCCAGATTTGGCACCTGAAAACAGATCGAATTAACGCGTATTTGCGCTAAAAATGGGCAATGTTTGCACTGTCACGGTGCGGGGGAAGACGTGCAATTGAATAGTTACTTAATGAAAGTATTTTAAATCAACGAATTAGAATGCGTACAGATTTTGAGGTTTAATCGCAAATTGCGATCTAAATCAAATTTAACAACTAAAGATAAAAAGATTATCGCCGAAATAACATAAGCCGAAAGAGTTAACAACCAGATAACCTGCACAGGACGCAACCATGTCTTCTCATCCCTACGTTAGTCAGCAAAATACACCGCTGGATGATGATATCACCCTCATGTCCACCACCGACTTACAAAGCTATATCACTCATGCGAACGATACCTTTGTCCAGGTCAGCGGCTATCAACTGAATGAATTGCTCGATAAGCCGCACAACCTGGTTCGTCATCCGGACATGCCAAAAGCGGCGTTTGCGGATATGTGGTACACCCTTAAGCAGGGTGAGCCATGGAGCGGCATTGTGAAAAATCGGCGTAAGAATGGCGATCACTACTGGGTGAGGGCCAACGCGGTGCCGATGGTGCGGGAAGGGCGAGTGACCGGGTACATGTCGATTCGTACCCGGGCAACTGACGAAGAGATTGCGGCGGTAGAGCCTTTATATAAAGCGCTGAATGAAGGACGTTGCAACCGACGTATTCATAAAGGGTTGGTGGTACGCAAAGGCTGGCTGGGTAAACTCCCGGCACTGCCGATTCGCTGGCGGGTACGCAGCGTGATGGCATTGATGTTTGCCGTACTGGCGACCGCATTGCAGCAAACAGGCGCCGAATGGCCGTTACTGTTGATGAGTGCGTTGGTAATGCTGCTGGGGACGGCTATTTTCGAATGGCAAATTGTGCGTCCCATCGAGAATGTTGCTCGTCAGGCGTTGAAAGTGGCGACCGGTGAGCGCAACAGCGTATCGCATCTTAACCGCAGTGATGAACTGGGTTTGATGCTGCGAGCGGTGGGGCAACTGGGGTTAATGTGCCGTTGGCTCATCCATGATGTCTCCAGCCAGGTGAGTTGTGTGCGCAGCGACAGCGAAACGCTGGCAAAAGGCAGTGATGATTTGAACAAGCATACGCAGCAGACCGTGGAGAATGTGCAGGAAACGGTGACCACCATGAATCAGATGGCGGCGTCGGTGAAACAAAACTCTGAGACCGCCGCCGCGGCCGATAAACTCTCGATTGCTGCCAGCAGCGCGGCAACACACGGCGGCGAGGCGATGGATATCGTCATCAAAACCATGGATGATATTGCCAACAGCACTCAGCGGATCGGCACCATTACCACGCTGATTAACGATATTGCTTTCCAGACCAATATTCTGGCCTTGAACGCCGCCGTAGAAGCCGCGAGGGCGGGCGAGCAGGGCAAAGGTTTCGCCGTAGTGGCGGGAGAAGTGCGTCATCTTGCCAGTCGTAGCGCCAGCGCGGCCAATGATATCCGCAAGCTGATTGATGCCAGCGCCGATAAGGTACAGTCCGGCTCCGATCAGGTGCACGCCGCGGGGCGTACGATGGACGATATTGTGGCGCAGGTGCAAAACGTCACTCAACTGATCGCGCAAATCAGCCACTCAACGCTGGAACAGTCCGATGGTCTTTCCAGCCTGACTCGTGCGGTGAATGAACTGAGCAGCATTACGCAGAAAAACGCTGAACTGGTTGAAGAGAGTGCCCAGATTTCCGCGATGGTGAAACATCGCGCGGGTCGTCTGGAAGATGCGGTCACGGTGCTGCATTAATCTTAACCACAGCAGGCGCAACGCCGGACACGGGTTCCGCCTGCTGCGCAGATTAATCTAACTGAGTAATGTCCAGCGCGGCGCGATCGATAATACCAATGATTTTTTTGATCTGCGCCTCGCTGGTATCACCATGATTGACGCGTAGGTCCAGCACAGCTTTGAAGTTCTCCAGCGCGCGTTTCATCTGTGGGTTTTTACGTAATTCAAAACCCACACAGCGGGCTTTAATACGTTCGTGGATATGTTCCAGATGTTCGCGGTTCTCATCCAGCCACTGCAGACCTTGAGTCGTGATGGCAATCTGCTTACGCCCACCTTCCTCGTCGCTGATGGCGATCAGGGCTTGATCCTGCAACAGATCCAGCGTCGGATAGATAACGCCCGGGCTCGGGGTGTAGTTACCCTGAGTCAGGGTTTCAATCGCTTTAATCAGTTCATAGCCGTGGCTGGCGTCGCGGGTCAGGATATCCAGAATCACCAGGCGTAATTCGCCGTGACCAAAGAAGCGCTGGCGACGACCGCCGCCGCGACCGTGGCGGCGTCCGCAACCCTGTTCGTGGTGATGTTCTTGGTGACAGCCTTCGTGGCGATGCTCTTCACCTTTGCAGCAGCCTGCATGGCGCTCACTGTGGCGGCTTTCGTGGTGATGTCCTTCACCCTTGCAGCAGCCTTCGTGTTGGTGCTCTGTCTGTTTACAGCAACCTTCATGATGGTTTTGCATCATCGTCTCCTGATGTGTTTTAGATATATCTAATTTATATCTAAATGTTGTTTTTACGCAAGTCGACAAATTAAATGTTTTTTAATATGTTGATTATTATCTATTTTTATAAGGTCTGTGATGGCTGGTAATCACAAGGTGGCTATATCAAAAAAGTGCTTGCAATCTTTCTGATTAGCAATCATTATCATTTAAAAATAAATTTAGATATATCGTATTATCTTCACGAAGGCGAAAAAATGACAAAAAACACCTCACGCTACCCACAGCGCGTTCGCAATGAACTGCGCTTCCGTGAACTTACCGTCCTGCGCGTTGAACGTATTAGCGCGGGTTTTCAGCGCATCGTACTGGGCGGTGATGCGCTGGACGGTTTTAGCTCGCACGGCTTTGATGACCATACCAAGGTCTTTTTCCCGGAGCCGGGCAGCCATTTTGTGCCGCCTGTTGTCACCGATGAAGGCATTGTCTGGGCCGAGGGTGTGCGTCCGCTCTCCCGTGACTACACGCCGTTGTATGACGAAGCGCGCCATGAGCTGGCGCTGGATTTTTATATTCATGACGGTGGCGTGGCGAGCACATGGGCGATGAATGCTCGCGAGGGTGACAAGCTGACGATCGGTGGTCCGCGCGGTTCTTTGGTGGTGCCAGAGGATTATGCGTATCAGGTTTACGTGTGTGATGAATCAGGAATGCCCGCGCTGCGCCGACGGCTGGAGTCGCTCAGTCGTTTAGCGGTACGCCCGAACGTAACGGCGCTGGTAAGCGTGCAGGATGCGGCGTATCAGGACTATTTTGCCCATCTCGACGAGTTTACTATTCAGTGGATTATCGGCCATGACGAACAGGCGGTGAATGAACAATTATCGCGGCTGAACGTGCCGGCAGACAATTATTTCATCTGGATTACCGGCGAAGGCAGGGTGGTAAAAAACCTCAGCGCTCGCTTTGAAACCGCGGCGTTCGATCAGCAACTGGTGCGCGCAACGGCTTACTGGCATCAACGCCGTTAATCAGTAATTCGATGGCGGCACGCCAAACGCCTGGCGAAAGGCGTAGCTAAATGCCGCGGTGCTGGAATACCCCACATCCAGCGCCACGGCAGTTACGCTTTTATTTTTCTTCAGCATTAATACGGACTCCAGAATACGCATTTTTTGCTTCCAGACGCTGAAGGGCAATCCGGTTTCTTTTTTGAAATGCCGTGAAAAGGTACGGGCTGACATGCCCAGATGCTGCGCCCAGTATTCAACCGAATGCTCCAGCGCCGGGGATTCCTGAATTGTCCGGCACACTTTGGTTAATTCGCGATCGTGCGGCCAGGGTAATACAAAAGCGACTTCCGGGAGCTGCAGAATAATATCGACCAGAACACTAACCAGCTTGCCCTCTTTTGACTGGCTATCATAATGGCCCGAAATTAAATTGGTGGCGTAATGAATAAACTCTCTGGCGAAATTACTGATCGCCACCACTTTACATTCATTAATGCTCTCTTCAAGAAAACCCGGCTTAATATCCAGATTCTCTAAATGCACATCATCCAATGCCCAGACCGCATGTTCGGTATTATTGGGGATCCAGATGCCATAATGCGCCGGGATTATCCAGCATTTGCCGGCAACATCAATTCGCATGCTGCCTTTACGGGCGAAATGAAACTGCATAAAAGAGTGCGAATGCTGCGGAACATGATGGTTGGCTTCCAGGACATAAGAACGAAAGTACACGTCCTGCGGCAACTCCGTAATGGAGTTATCGGGGAATGAATTCCACTGTTTTTGCGCGAGAGTCTCCATAAATAAATCGTCAATGCTCCCGGTGATGTGTCCGCTATTCGATAGATCTTGTCCGCAGATCATAATACATACATTCAGTTTTCCATAATAATCTTGCGTAACGATTTTTAGCCCACTTTGGTAAATACCATGAACACGCTTTGTTCAGATGCTGTCATCGTCAATGAAACAAATGATAACTGGACCCGAATGGGGAAAGAGCTACTTTCGCAAGCTGATATCCAGATTAATGGCTCTCGTGCCTGGGACATTCAACTTCATCATGCCGGTTTCTTTAAGCGGGTACTGCAACAAGGCTCGTTAGGGCTGGGCGAAAGCTATATGGAAGGCTGGTGGGACTGCGAGCGGCTCGATATTCTGTTCTGTAAAATTCTCAAAGCAAAACTCGACCAGCAAATGCCGGGCAACCTGAAAGATATTTTACGCATTGCCAGCGCTCGCCTGTTTAATTTGCAGTCGCGGAGCCGCGCGTGGATTGTCGGCAAAGAACATTATGATATTGGGAACGATCTTTTTGCGCTGATGCTGGATCCGCATATGCAATATTCCTGTGGTTACTGGAAAGACGCGACCACATTAGACGATGCGCAAAATGCCAAATTAAAAATGATTTGTGAGAAGCTACAACTCAAACCGGGTATGCGTTTACTCGATATCGGTTGTGGCTGGGGCGGACTGGCGGAATATGCAGCGCGTCATTACGGCGTGGCGGTAGAAGGCGTCACTATCTCTAAAGAGCAGCAGAAAATGGCGCAACAGCGCTGTGAAGGACTGGACGTTAATATTCTGCTGCAGGATTATCGTGACCTCGATAAACACTACGATCGCATTGTCTCCGTGGGGATGTTCGAACACGTCGGGCCGAAAAACTACGACACCTATTTCAGCATCGCCGACCGTTGTTTAAAACCGGACGGGCTGTTCCTGCTGCATACCATTGGCAGCAACAAAAAGGGGATGAGCGTCGATCCGTGGATCAATAAATACATTTTCCCGAACGGTTGCTTACCGTCGATATCGCATATTGCCGAGGCCAGCGAATCACGCTTTGTAATGGAAGACTGGCATAACTTTGGCAGCGATTACGATAAAACGCTGATGGCCTGGCATGAGCGTTTTAATCAGGCATGGCCGGAGCTGTCTTCACGTTACTCCGCCACCTTCAGAAGAATGTTTAATTACTATTTATGCGCCTGCGCTGGGGTTTTCCGCGCCAGAGATATTGAGCTTTGGCAGGTACTGTTTAGCCGCGGCGTCGAGGGTGGCCTCCGCGTTTATCGTTAACGTTCTGCCTGATGCGCGAAGCGCATCAGGCATTTATCACTTAACCCAACTCACTCTCCGCCAGCGCTTTAAATACCATTGCGACGGCATGCGCCCCGGGATCCATATTACCCAGCAAACTTTCGCTGCTCAGATACGATGCGCGACCCGCATTGGCTTTGCTCGACAAACAGGTTCGTTCGGCCCCGGCTTGCGCGGCGTCAAAAGCGGCATGCAGGTTGTCCGGATGCGCCAGCAGTGAGGTCAGCGCGGGTTGCAGTGCATCTATCATGGTGCGATCGCCTTCGTCTGCGCCGCCGTAGAACTTCATCTGCTCCAGACCCGCATTCAGCGCTTCGGCAACGTTAGCTCCCTGTTCCAGTTTCTGCCCGGCGGCGGTAAAGAAAATAGACATCAGCACGCCGCTGGAACCCCCCATCACCACGGTCAGGCGTTCGCCAATCAGCGCGAACAGCGTGGCAAGGTCATCCAGCGGAAGCTGCTGACGCTGCAGCAGACTGGCAATTTCACGCGCGCCGGCGGCAAAGGTTGAACCCGTATCGCCATCGCCGACTTTGGCATCCAGCGCGTTGAGATGTGCTTCCAGATTGGAAAGCGTTCCGGTGACCTGCTCCACAATTTCAGCGACCCGCGCGTTGGCAGAGGGCTGGAATTCCACGTGCGCGCTGCGCTGGGATGATGGCGCGTAGCTGATTTCACGCGGTGGGACGGGAGTCGGCCAGTTGCTGGTTTCCACTTCGGTCAGCAGCGCTTTTTCGATGCTCTCTTCCAGCACGATGGCCGTTAGTGAGAATCCTTTCATATCCAGCGCGGTGACCAGCGAGGCCGGACCAATTAGCCAGTCGATGCGTGGGTATAGCGGACTGCTGGCCAGTTCGCGGGTGATAATAGCCATTTCCGCAACGGATACGCCGCCAAGATTGTTAATCATCATCGCCACTCTGCCGGTTTCAGGCAGGACCGTCAGCAGTTTATCCACCATCAGGTTCACCACCTGCGCGCTGTTTTGGGTATCAATAACCGAGGCCCCCGGCTCGCCGTGAATGCCCATGCCCAGCTCAGCATGACCCGGATGATGGCGTGGCGTGGCGTCGGTTTCTTGCGGCAGATGACAGCTGGAGAGGGCGACGCCCAGGCTGAAGGTGTTGTTGGCTGCGTACTGCGCTTCACGCAGGACGGTGGCGAGGTTGTAGCCGCGTTCGGCAAAGTAACCCGCGATTTTATGCACCAGGATGGTTCCCGCAATGCCACGCGGATGTTTGTTATCCGGCAGGGAGATGTCGTCACCGACTATCAGCATTTCAACGTTGTAGCCCAGGCGTCGCGCTTTCTCGGCGGCGAGACCGAAATTAAGACGGTCACCGGTGTAGTTTTTCACAATCAACAGACAGCCAGCCTCACCGGTCACTGCCTGAATAGCGGTCAGTACCGCATCCACGCTCGGGGAGGCGAACACATCGCCGCAGACCGCCGCAGTCAGCATACCTTTGCCGATAAACCCAACGTGCGCGGGTTCGTGCCCTGAACCGCCGCCGGAGATCACCGCCACGTTATTTTTGTTAAGGTCGCGGCGAACCACGACGCGAATGGCCGGATCGCTCTCCAGACGCGCCAGGTTATTCCACGGGCTGGTGATAATTGTACCGTCGATCACGTCGCTAACGAGATGGGGGCGTTGGTTAAAAAAGAATTGAGACATAACGGCTCCTCGAGGTTGAGTGTAAGACAAACCCCCGAATGCATGTTCATGGTGCGGAGGCGATAGAGAGATTCTGGCGAAGTCAGCATGGAAAAAAACAACGCGAAAATGAGTTTCATTACGAAACGTGATTGCTGTTTTTTGTTCCGAAATGAAACTTAATTAGGCGAGAAATCAGCACAATGCGAACTCGCTCGACTTTTTTCTTCTGCGATCAGAGCAGGCCACACGGCGCGGCCAGCCTTTTTTTGCGGGTTTTTACGCAGGATGGCGCGTAATTGGGGAAATTGATCTTCGTGTTGGTCGGTGATTTCGCGGTAAAGGAACGGATCGGGATCGCAAACCTTATTATTTTTGTGGTTAAGTGTTCCAATATGAAACGTGTGTCTTTTTTATCTGTTTCATATCAGAACAAAATGACGAAAGATTTTTTTGTGCACGCCTCGCCATACAGTTATTACATCGCTCCGGTACGTCCGTTTTCGCCGTCAACATCAGGCTAAACGGGTTAACGCCAGGGCTCACCATGTAAAAACATGTACTTATTTGAGGATGAAAGGAATGCTAAAAGTTATTCAATCTCCAGCCAAATATCTCCAGGGTCCTGACGCTTCTACCTTATTTGGTCAATACGCTAAAAATCTGGCGGACAGCTTTTTCGTGATTGCGGACGACTTCGTCATGAAGCTGGCGGGAGAGAAGGTACTCAATGGTCTGCATAGCCATGACATTAGCTGCCACGCGGAACGCTTCAACGGTGAATGCAGCCATGTTGAAATTAATCGCCTGATTGCCATTCTGAAAAAACACGGTTGCCGTGGTGTGGTTGGGATTGGCGGTGGGAAAACGTTAGATACCGCCAAAGCTATTGGTTATTACCAGAAGCTGCCGGTGGTGGTGATCCCAACTATCGCATCTACCGATGCGCCAACCAGCGCGCTGTCCGTTATCTATACCGAAGCGGGTGAGTTTGAAGAGTATCTGATCTACCCGAAAAACCCGGATATGGTGGTGATGGATACCGCAATTATTGCCAAAGCGCCGGTACGTCTGCTGGTGGCCGGGATGGGCGATGCGCTCTCTACCTGGTTTGAAGCGAAAGCCTGTTATGACGCCCGAGCGACCAGCATGGCGGGTGGGCAGTCCACCGTGGCGGCGCTGAGCCTGGCGCGCCTGTGCTATGATACCCTGCTGGCGGAAGGCGAAAAGGCACGCTTAGCCGCCCAGGCTGGCGTGGTGACCGATGCGCTGGAACGTATTGTCGAAGCCAACACCTACCTCAGCGGTATCGGCTTTGAAAGCAGCGGCCTTGCGGGGGCACATGCCATCCATAACGGCTTTACGATTCTGGAAGAGTGTCACCATCTGTACCACGGTGAAAAAGTCGCCTTTGGTACCCTGGCGCAGCTGGTGCTGCAGAACAGCCCGATGGAAGAGATCGAAACCGTGCTGAATTTCTGTCAGAAAGTGGGCCTGCCGGTAACGTTAGCGGAAATGGGCGTGAAAGACGACATTGACGGCAAGATTATGGCCGTGGCTAAAGCCACCTGCGCAGAAGGTGAAACCATTCACAATATGCCGTTCCCGGTGACGCCTGAAAGCGTACATGCCGCTATTTTGACGGCAGACCTGCTGGGACAGCAGTGGCTGGCGCGTTAATCGGTCATTGGTAAATTTACCCAGCATCTTCTCCCCCTCTGACAGTCTCTGCCGGAGGGGTTGTCTATGGCAAAACAGCGGAAATGGATATGACGGCGCACACGCATAGCATCGGGCAGGAAGTCTCTTCGGTTCTCGCCCAGTCCTGGCATCGTTGCAGCAAGTTTATGCAGCGGGAAACCTGGCAGGCGCCGCATCAGGCGCAAGGGCTGACCTTTGAGTCGATTTGTCGTCGCAAGACGGCGCTGCTGACGATTGCGCAGGCCGCGCTGGAAGATGCCTGGGAGTTTATGGACGGTCGTCCGTGCGCGCTGCTGATTCTGGATGAATCGGCCTGTATTCTCAGCCGTTGCGGCGATCCGCAGACGATAGAACAGCTGGCGGAGCTTGGATTTCGCGACGGCAGCTATTGCGCGGAAAGCATTATCGGCAGTTGTGCGCTGTCGCTGGCGACGATGCCGGGGCAGCCGACAAAAACCTCTGGCGCTCAGCACTTTAAACAGGCGTTGCATCCGTGGTCGTTCTGCTCGACGCCGGTGTTCGATAACCATGGGCGTCTGTTTGGCTCCATCTCATTATGCTGTCTGGTAGAACATGAGTCCGTTTCTGATTTATCCCTGACGCTGGCGATTGCCAGAGAAGTCGGTAATTCATTGCTGACCGACAGCCTGCTGGCAGAATCCAACCGCCATCTGAACCAGATGTACGGGCTGCTGGAGAGCATGGATGATGGCGTGATGGCCTGGAATGAGCAGGGGGTGTTGCAGTTCCTCAATGCGCGCGCGGCGCTGCTTTTGCATCTCGACGCGCAGGCCAGCCAGGGCAAAAACATTCACGACCTGCTCAATTTGCCCATGCTGCTGCGTCGGGCAATTAAACATGCCCGCGGTTTGAATCACGTCGAAGTCACTTTTGAAAGTCAGCACCAGTTTGTTGATGCCGTCATCACCCTGAAGCCGATTGTTGAGGAGCAGGGCAACAGCTTTATCCTGCTGCTGCACCCGGTGGAGCAAATGCGTCAGCTGATGACCAGCCAGCTTGGTAAGGTGAGCCATACCTTTGAGCAGATGTCGACGGACGATCCAGAAACCCGACGCTTGATCCATTTTGGTCGCCAGGCGGCAAGGGGGAGTTTCCCGATCCTGCTGTGCGGGGAAGAGGGCGTCGGGAAAGAGCTGCTGAGCCAGGCCATTCACAATGAAAGCGAACGCGCCAGCGGGCCGTATATCGCCGTGAACTGTCAGTTGTATGCCAACAGCGTGCTGGGGCAGGATTTTATGGGTAGTGCGCCCACCGATGATGAAAATGGTCGGTTGAGTCGCCTTGAGCTGGCGAACGGCGGCACGCTGTTTCTGGAGAAAATTGAATATCTGGCGCCGGAACTGCAATCCGCGCTGTTACAGGTGATCAAGCAGGGAGTATTAACCCGCCTGGATGCCCGTCGCCTGATCCCGGTGGATGTAAAAGTGATCGCCACCACCACGGTTGATCTCGCTAATCTGGTGGAGCAAAACCGCTTTAGCCGCCAGCTGTATTACGCGTTGCACTCTTTTGAGATTGTTATCCCGCCGCTACGCGCGCGGCGTAACAGTATTCCCTCGTTGATTTATACGCGACTGAATAGCCTGAAAAAACGCTTTTCAACCAGCCTGAAGATCGACGACGACGCGCTGGCGCAACTGGTGGCTTATTCATGGCCGGGCAATGACTTCGAGCTGAACAGCATTATCGAAAACATCGCTATCAGTAGCGATAACGGCCATATCCGGCTGAGCAATCTGCCGGATTATCTGTTTGCCGAGCGCCCCGGTCTGGAGACCGCGTCTTCCCTGCTGCCAGCCAGCCTGACATTTACCGCTATCGAAAAAGAGGCGATTATCCACGCTGCCCGCGTCACCAGTGGGCGCGTGCAGGAGATGTCGCAACTGCTGAATATTGGTCGCACGACCTTGTGGCGTAAGATGAAGCAGTACGACATCGACGCCAGCCAGTTTAAGCGCAAACATCTGGAGTAGTTTCTTCGATTCTGGCCATGGAGAACAGCGCATCCGACAGTCGGTTGATATAACGCTTGGGTTCATCGCGTAACGTCAGCGTTCTGTCCATCGCGATGAGGATCCGCTCCAGCCGCCGTGCCAGGGTGCGCGCAACGTGTAGCTGTGCCGATGCCAGATTTTTTCCCGGAATGACAAATTCTTTCAGGGGGCCGCTCTGCGCCATATTGCGGTCAATAAGCTGCTCCAGCGCCTGAATATCCTCGGCGTTAATCGTCTGCGTTAAGCGGGCGAGACCTTTCTCATCGCTGGCGAGTTCCGCCCCCAGCAGAAACAGCATCTTCTGGATGGCATGCAGATCTTCGCGTAATTCTGCCTGGCGCGAGCTGGCATAGCAGACGCCAAGCTGGGAAATCAGTTCATCCACCGTACCGTAGGCGTTAACGCGGATGTCGTCTTTGTCGATACGGCTGCCGCCAAACAGCGCAGTCGTGCCTTTATCACCGGTTCGGGTATAGATGCGGTACATTTATTTTATCTCGCTAAAGGGAAGCACTTTGACCAGTTGGCCAGCATTGGCGCCGAGCATGCGGATCATTGCTGCCCCGGCGGCGATATGCCCACGGACCAGCGCCCGATCCTCGGGTAGCTGGGCGTGGGTTAGGGCAATATCACCGCTGGCGCTGAGGCCGAGACCCACGCGTAGCGTCGAGCTTTTAGCCGCCAGCTTGCTGAGGGCCAGCGCGCAGTCATGTGCGTCGCAACAGATTGTCCGGCAAGGGACGCCTTGCTCTTCCAGCCCCCAGCATAGTTCATCAAGCACGCGCGTATCCTGCCAGCGTGAGTGATAAAACAGATGTACGCCCGGTGATGAAAGTGACATTGCGCCCCCTTATTGATCAGAATGCCTGACGGAAGATCCCGGCAATTTCTTTCTCGTTCCCTTTACGTGGGTTGGAGAAGGCATTGCCGTCTTTCAGCGCCATTTCCGCCATATACGGGAAATCGGCTTCTTTGACGCCCAGTTCGCGCAGATGCTGCGGAATACCGATATCGGCAGAGAGGCGAGCGATGGCGTGAATCGCCAGTTCGGCGGCATCCATGGTGGACAGACCGTCGGTGTTCTCACCCATAAACTCTGCGATGTCGGCAAATTTCTCCGGATTAGCGATCAGGTTATAGCGCGCCACGTGCGGCAGCAGTACGGCATTTGCTACGCCGTGCGGCATGTCGTACAGACCGCCAAGCTGATGCGCCATCGCGTGAACGTAGCCAAGGTTGGCGTTGTTGAAGGCCATACCCGCCAGCAAAGAGGCATAGGCCATGTTTTCACGAGCTTTCAGGTTGCTGCCCAGCGCTACGGCCTGGCGCAAATTACGGGCGATCAGACGAATTGCCTGGATAGCGGCGGCGTCGGTAACCGGGTTGGCATCTTTTGAAATATAGGCCTCAACAGCGTGGGTCAGGGCGTCCATCCCGGTCGCTGCGGTCAGTGGCGCAGGTTTGCCGAGCATCAGCAGCGGGTCATTAATAGAGACTGAAGGCAGGTTGCGCCAGCTGACAATCACAAACTTCACTTTGGTTTTGGTATTGGTCAGCACGCAGTGGCGGGTGACTTCGCTGGCGGTACCGGCGGTGGTATTCACCGCGACGATCGGCGGCAGCGGATTGGTCAGGGTTTCAATCCCGGCATAGCTATAGAGATCGCCTTCGTGCGTCGCCGCGATACCGATGCCTTTACCGCAGTCATGCGGACTACCACCGCCGACGGTAACGATAATATCGCATTGCTCCTTACGAAAAACTTCCAGACCGTCGCGCACGTTGGTGTCTTTGGGGTTTGGCTCGACGCCGTCAAACACCACCACGTCAATACCGGCTTCACGCAGATGTTCGAGGGTTTTATCAACCGCGCCGTCCTTAATGGCTCGCAGACCTTTATCAGTCACCAGCAGCGCTTTTTTACCGCCCAACAGTTTGCAGCGTTCGCCCACGACGGAAATAGCATTCGGGCCAAAAAAGTTCACATTTGGCACCAGGTAATCAAACATACGATAGCTCATAATTTACCTTCTTAGATTTAAATTATAATTCAGAAAAACAATCCAGTGCGGTTTGCGCTAATAACATGTCTTGTTCGACAGTACCGCCACTTACGCCGACAGCACCGATTAATTTATCGTTTAACATGACAGGTAAGCCGCCGCCAAAAATAACGATCCGCTGTTGATTCGTTAGCTGTAAACCATATAGTGACGCACCCGGTTGTACCGCGTCGGTAATTTCATGGGTCCCCTGGCGCAGACAGCAGGCGGTATACGCTTTATTAAGAGAAATATCACAGCTGGTGACAAACGCGTCGTCCATGCGTTGCATCAGCAGCGTGTTTCCGCCGCGATCCACCACGGAAAAGACCACCGGCACGTTGATCTCAGACGCTTTAGCCTCGACGGCCTGCGCCATTTTTTTCGCAGCCGCCAGCGTAATGGTGGCGATTGGTTGGCTCTTATTCACAGTTTCTCCTGAAAATAGTGTAGGGCTGAGGTCACGAAAATATCGCGAGACAGCTATTTTTTATCATTGGGTTTGGCTTTATTTTGTCGCCGCGTGTTATTAAGTCAATAGGGTGAAAATTTCAAAAATATTAATTTGATTTTGCGTATCGGCATTTATTGATAATGATCATTTAACTTCGTCACAATTCGCTCCGGCTATTCCTGAGAACCGTTTCAATATGGAACGATGAATTTTTATTACGTGCCAAATTGGAACGAAATTAATTTTATTTTTTTATTGCTGTGCTCATTTAGAGTTCGGCCATTGCTGATGAAAGGCGAATGCCGGGTGGTGTGTCCCCGGCAATACGGCCCGGCGTCCCTATTTTTTTATCTTTTGAGTCCATAAACTATGAGAAGATCAAAACGATTCGAAGTGCTTGCGAAGCGCCCTGTAAATCAGGATGGGCTGATTGGCGAATGGCCTGAAGAGGGGCTGATCGCCATGGAAAGCCCCTACGATCCGGCTTCGTCGGTGAAGGTAGAGAATGGTCGTATTGTTGAGCTGGACGGCAAGAGCCGCGCCGAGTTCGACATGATTGACCGTTTTATTGCCGACTACGCGATTAACGTGGCTGAAACTGAACGGGCAATGCGGCTCGACGCGCTGGAGATCGCCAGAATGCTGGTGGATATCCACGTCAGCCGGGAAGAGATTGTTGCTATTACCACCGCCATCACGCCGGCGAAAGCGGTGGAGGTGATGGCGCAAATGAACGTGGTGGAAATGATGATGGCGCTGCAAAAAATGCGCGCCAGGCGCACGCCGTCCAACCAGTGCCATGTCACCAACCTGAAAGACAACCCGGTACAGATTGCCGCCGATGCGGCTGAAGCGGGGATCCGTGGTTTTTCAGAACAGGAAACCACGGTCGGCATCGCCCGCTATGCGCCGTTTAACGCCCTGGCGCTGCTGGTCGGTTCCCAGTGCGGTCGCCCTGGCGTGCTCACGCAATGTTCCGTTGAGGAGGCGACGGAGCTGGAACTGGGGATGCGCGGGTTAACCAGCTACGCCGAAACGGTATCGGTATACGGTACAGAGTCGGTGTTTACCGACGGCGATGATACGCCGTGGTCCAAAGCGTTTCTCGCCTCGGCCTATGCGTCTCGCGGGCTGAAAATGCGTTATACCTCCGGTACCGGTTCGGAAGCGCTGATGGGCTATTCCGAGAGTAAATCGATGCTCTATCTGGAGTCGCGCTGCATCTTTATCACCAAAGGCGCGGGTGTACAGGGGCTGCAAAACGGCGCGGTCAGCTGTATCGGCATGACCGGCGCAGTGCCGTCGGGGATCCGCGCGGTGCTGGCGGAAAACCTGATTGCCTCGATGCTCGACCTTGAAGTGGCCTCCGCCAATGACCAGACCTTTTCCCACTCAGATATTCGCCGTACCGCCCGTACCCTGATGCAAATGCTGCCGGGTACCGACTTTATCTTCTCCGGCTATAGTGCCGTGCCGAACTACGACAACATGTTTGCCGGGTCGAACTTCGATGCGGAAGACTTCGATGATTACAACATTCTGCAACGCGATCTGATGGTGGACGGTGGTCTGCGTCCTGTAACCGAAGAAGAAACCATCGCCATCCGTAACAAGGCGGCGCGCGCCATTCAGGCGGTGTTCCGCGAACTGGGCCTGCCGTTGATTAGCGATGAGGAAGTTGAGGCCGCCACTTACGCTCACGGCAGCAAAGATATGCCCGCGCGCAATGTGGTGGAAGATCTGGCCGCCGTGGAAGAGATGATGAAGCGCAATATTACCGGGCTGGATATCGTCGGCGCGCTAAGCCGTAGCGGCTTCGAAGATATCGCCAGTAACATCCTCAATATGCTGAGACAGCGCGTCACCGGTGATTACCTGCAAACGTCGGCCATTCTGGATCGCCAGTTTGAGGTGGTCAGCGCTGTTAACGACATTAATGATTATCAGGGACCAGGCACCGGCTATCGCATCTCTGCCGAGCGCTGGGCGGAAATTAAAAATATCGCGGGCGTGGTTCAGCCTGGCTCAATTGAATAAGGCGGTACACCGTGGAATGCACAACTGAACGTAAGCCGGTTTTCACCTTGCAGGTAAGCGAAGGCGAGGCGGCTACAGCGGACGAACGCGTAGATGAAGTGGTGATTGGCGTCGGTCCGGCCTTTGATAAGTATCAGCACAAAACCCTGATTGATATGCCGCATAAGGCGATTCTTAAAGAGCTGGTGGCAGGGATTGAAGAAGAGGGGCTGCATGCGCGGGTGGTGAGAATTCTGCGCACCTCGGATGTTTCTTTTATGGCGTGGGATGCGGCTAATCTCAGTGGTTCCGGCATCGGGATTGGTATCCAGTCGAAGGGAACCACGGTGATTCATCAGCGCGATCTGCTACCGCTGAGTAACCTGGAGCTGTTCTCTCAGGCTCCGCTGCTGACGCTGGAAACCTATCGCCAGATCGGTAAAAACGCCGCGCGCTATGCACGCAAAGAGTCGCCTTCGCCGGTGCCGGTGGTCAATGACCAGATGGTGCGCCCTAAATTTATGGCCAAGGCCGCGCTGTTTCACATCAAAGAAACCAAACACGTGGTGCAGGATGCTGCACCCGTCACGCTGCATATTGCACTGGTAAGGGAATGACCATGAACGACAACATCATGACCGCGCAGGATTACCCATTAGCCACCCGCTGCCCGGAGAAAATCCAGACGCCTGGCGGGAAACCGTTAACCGACATAACCCTTGAGAATGTGCTGGCAGGCAAGGTCGGGCCGCAGGATGTGCGTATTTCTCAGCAAACGCTGGAGTACCAGGCGCAGATTGCCGAACAGATGCAGCGTCACGCCGTGGCGCGCAATTTCCGTCGCGCGGCGGAGCTGATTGCCATCCCGGATGCTCGTATTCTGGAGATCTACAATGCGCTACGTCCGTTTCGTTCTTCATTCGCGGAGCTACAGGCGATTGCCGATGAGCTGGAGCACACCTGGCATGCCACGGTGAACGCCGCTTTTGTCCGCGAGTCGGCAGAGGTGTATCAGCAGAGAAACAAGCTGCGTAAAGGCAGCCAGTGACGGAGGGCGCATGCCGTTAATCGCCGGGATTGATATCGGCAACGCCACCACCGAAGTGGCGTTGGCGCAACATGGACGGTTTATTGCCAGCGGAATTGTCGCCACCACGGGCATGAAAGGGACGCGGGACAATATTGCCGGGGTGGTAGCCTCCCTGCAGCAGGCACTGGATAAAACGCCGTGGTCGCTTCAGGACGTGGCGAAAATCTGCATCAATGAGGCCGCGCCGGTGATTGGCGATGTGGCGATGGAAACCATCACTGAAACCATCATTACGGAATCGACAATGATTGGCCATAACCCGCAGACGCCGGGGGGCGTCGGCGTGGGGATGGGAACCACCATCAGCGTGGATAAGCTGGCATCACTGAGCGAAGATCGCTTTGCGCAGGGCTGGATCCCGCTGGTGGGCGAAGAGATTGATTTCCTCGAAGCGGTCTGGCTCATCAATGAGGCGCTGGATCGTGGGATCAACGTGGTGGCGGCGATCCTGAAAAAAGATGATGGCGTGCTGGTGAACAATCGCCTGCGTCGGGCAATGCCGGTGGTCGATGAAGTCACGCTACTGGAGAAGGTTCCGGAAGGTGTGCTGGCGGCGGTGGAAGTGGCGGCCGCAGGGCAGGTGGTGCGGGTATTGTCGAATCCTTACGGCATCGCGACCTTTTTTGCCCTGACGCCGGAGGAAACGCAAACCATCGTCCCTATCGCCAGAGCGCTGATTGGCAACCGCTCCGCTGTGGTGCTGAAAACGCCGCAGGGTGATGTGCAGTCGCGAACGATCCCGGCGGGTAAGATCTTTATCCGTGGCGAAAAGCGCGGCGGTGAAGCCGACGTAGCGCAAGGCGCGCAGGCCATTATGCAGGCGATGAGCGCCTGTGCGCCCGTGTGTGATATCCGCGGTGAAGCAGGTACGCACGCGGGCGGGATGCTTGAGCGGGTGCGTAAGGTGATGGCCTCGCTGACCGGTCATGACATGAACGCCGTGCATATTCAGGATCTTCTGGCGGTGGATACGTTTATTCCCCGCGAGGTGCAGGGTGGCATTGCCGGTGAATGCTCAATGGAGAACGCCGTTGGCATTGCGGCGATGGTGAAATCTGACCGCTTACAGATGCAGGCTATCGCCAGCGAACTGAGCGCGCGGCTAAACACGCCCGTGGAGGTGGGTGGGGTGGAAGCCAACATGGCCGTGGCTGGCGCGTTAACGACGCCCGGATGCGCCGCGCCGCTGGCGATCCTCGATTTAGGCGCAGGATCCACCGATGCCGCCATTATTGATAGCGACGGCGTAGTGAAGGCGGTACATCTTGCCGGGGCGGGGAATATGGTCAGCCTGCTAATTCAAACGGAACTGGGCTTAAGCGATCCGTTTTTAGCAGAGGAAATTAAAAAATACCCGCTGGCCAAAGTGGAGAGCCTGTTCAGCATTCGCCACGAGAACGGCGCGGTGGAGTTTTTTCGTGAACCGCTCAGCCCGTCAGTATTTGCCAAAGAGGTGTATCTGAAAGACGGCGAGCTGATCCCGGTTGATAACCAGACCTCGCTGGAGAAGATTCGTCTGGTGCGTCGTCAGGCCAAAGAGAAAGTTTTTGTCACCAACTGTCTGCGCGCGTTACGCCAGGTATCACCTGGCGGGTCCATTCGCGATATCACTTTTGTGGTGCTGGTAGGTGGCTCATCGCTGGATTTTGAAATTCCGCAGATGATCACCGATGCGCTTGCGCATTACGGCGTTGTCGCCGGGCAGGGCAACATCCGTGGCACTGAAGGCCCGCGCAATGCGGTGGCGACCGGGCTGGTTTTAGCCGGAGAAGCAAAAAAATAGCGCAGAAAACAGCCGCGCAAGCGTTTAGCTGCGGGGTAAGTCAAAGAAAGGCGATGTTCTCTTTGATATCCCGGCGGAGTTGGGTACATAGTATCAAGGTGTCTCTAACGTGGTTAATTTTAAGGATAAGAGCATGCCAACAGCAATTGAGAAAGCCTTGGATTTTATTGGTGGTATGAACACTTCGGCGTCAGTACCCCATTCAATGGATGAAAGCACCGCTAAGGGAATTCTAAAGTATTTGCATGACTTAGGTGTGCCAGCGAGTCCGGAAGTTGTGATGGCACGGGGTGAGCAGGAGGGATGGAATCCTGAGTTCACGAAAAAAGTGGCCGGATGGGCAGAAAAAGTTGCCTCCGGTAACCGCATCCTTATCAAAAACCCAGAGTATTTTTCAACCTACATGCAGGAGCAGCTCAAAGAACTCGTGTGAGCTGACTATCGAATAAAACGCTAACGGACGTTTCCATCTCCGGATGGCGGCGTCCAGAAGGGTTGCCACATGCTGTTTATTGGGCAGACATATCTAAACGAAAGATTAATAAAAAAGGACCTGCGATTTCTCGCAAGCCCTTGAAATTTGGTGGCCCCTGCTGGACTTGAACCAGCGATCGGGCGGGTTACAACATTAGCCGGTCCCTAAAGTATTTGCCATTTCACTGATTCTGGCTAGGCCAGACGGTATCTGCCCGTTTTATCAGAATTTGATCGTCACCTGATTCCCGACAACCCAGGCATCCTTAATCTCCTCAATTCCTCCCGGATGGGCGAGTAACTGGATGTTAGGACGCACAGTTAGCCACGGAGTAAAGCGAAAACTATAATGCAGCTCTGCGGCATATTCGGATTTGCGAACCGGTACATACAGAGGATTATCATAATCAACGATCCCCCGCATTTGGTTCAAAAGTTCCGCCCGACGGGCTACCCTTTCATTAGCATGCATTTTGCTTACGCCGAAACTGATAAAGTCCTGCGGACGACTGAGGAAAGGGCCTTTATAAATGGCACCTATCTGAACCTGATAGTCCATTGTCGCCGTATTTTTATCATTCATAGCCAAATGCCCGAACAGGCTCAGGCCATTTTCCCGACTGCTGTTTGTTTGAGTAACTTGTTGACCGACATACAGATAACCTCCGTAACGCCCTCCGTGACGCCGCGCGGCCTGGTGAGTGAGAACATAGGGATCGCCATTGTCGTCATCCAGTACATCATTCGCGTCTGCCGTGTTATACCATCCCCCGATTTTCCAGACGCCAGGGAGTTTTGCCGCGCCGAAAGTGGGGAGGTATCCCAATTCCAGAAGATACATGTACCCCAGATGCCCGGTTCCATCCAGCTCGAAGCTTCCGTGTCGGGTGGCGTAATTAGGGTTATATTGAAACGCACCTGCTTGAACGTAAAGTGCGGGCTCAGGACTATATTTGATGCGCGTTCCCCACTGACCGATAGGCGTGTTATACCAGACACCACTGCCATGTCCGGCTAAAGAACCACAAAGCGACAGGTTCTGAAAGTAACAGCCACTGTTATCGAAATCCTCGCCTTGCGGCATCAGGCCCACTTTGATATCAAGCTTTTTATCCCACCAGGATTTTTTGAACCAAAACTGTGTCGCATGTAAGGTTTGGCCCCGACCATAATTACTTTGTACCCCAGAGCCTATTACCGACGCGCGCGGATCCTGAAGCCGATCCTGGGTCAGATCTCTACCATTACGATTATTCACCGATGCTTTAAATTCACCGTCGCGAATACCAAAGACCTTTTCCAGATCCATATCGACGCCGATAATATACTGGTCACTGTAACGCAGTGTCTTATCGCGATCATAACCGCCGGAAATATTGGTAGCAGTCATCGATCCATATTCCAGTGTAAAATTATAGCCACGATTACGTAATTCCGTACGCACTCCTCCCCACTCTCCGGTCATATTTTTCGTTGTTGGAGAAAAGAGTGTATCGTTAGCCATTGCCAGTAAAGGGTATAGTAAAATCAGCAGCATCATGCCGCTATTTATGCATTTGTTCATGTTTTTCTCCGCCCACAGAATATGCAGGGCTATGGGCTATTCCCGATAATGCGTAATTGAATCAGCCGACTACGCCGATCTTCTGTCGGATGGGGCCCTTGTTATTACCTGAGCCACTGACCGTCTATGGCGACAGCACTTCTAATGATTTTCCTTTTGTTTCAATGGCAAAAAGCCAGGTAATTAAACCGCCAATCAGTGCAATAACTGCGAAAGTGACAAACACAAAGCGGATACCGAATCCACTTACAATAAAACCAACCATCAGTGGGCCAATGGATGAACCTGCGCGTAGCCATGCACTGGACCAGGCGGTGCCAATGGCGCGCAAACGGGTGGGGTAAAGTTCAGCGGCATAGAGATAAAGCGAAAAGGCGATGGTCTGAAGAATGGCGTAGGTCAGACTTCCCAAAATAAGAATTTCAACAGCAGATTTCGCGCCCATTACAGAAAGAGTAACCAATGGAACAATGGCCAATAGAAATGCCCATGTATACCAACGCTTACGTCCGACACGGTCAATCATTAAGGCGCAAATCACCGAAGCAACTACGCCGCATGAAGAGGTGATCCATCCGTAGGCCAGGCTGGTATCGAGAGAGGTTAAACCAGGTTTTATAGAGGGTCGGGAACCAGGTGATCATTCCGTTGTTGACGCTGTAAACCGTCAGCCAGAGTCCCCACAGCATAAAGGTTCGGGCTTTATAGATACCGCTGAAGAGAGCTTTTACCCCTTCAGGCGCCGCTTTTTGAAGCGCAGGGGGGCTAATTTCAGGCTCGGGTAATGACATCCCACGCTTAATAACCTCAGATTCCAGCGTGGATACGATGCTGTGCGCTTCCTTTAACCTACCTCTTGAGGCCAGCCAGCGCGGGGATTCAGGCATCAGCCAGCGTAGTGGGACGGTTAGCGCAGAAGGAACTAATCCAATCAAAAACATTACCTTCCATCCATAGATGGGGACAAGAAAATACCCCACCAACCCCGCAAACATCATTCCGATTGGGAAAATCACCTCATACAACAAAAAGAAACGCCCACGCTTTTTCGCTCCTACAAATTCATTGATATAAGCGCTGGCAACGGGAACCTCTGCACCGATCCCTACCCCCTGCAAAAAGCGAATAATAAGGATTGACCAGCCGTTCCATGCAAACAGGCAAGCCGCATCCATCAAGACGAACATGATGATGGTGATGCGTAACACGCCGATACGGCCTATTTTTTCCGCCAGAGAACCAAAAAAAAGTGCGCCGCATAGTTGGCCTACATAGCTAGCCGCAATAATAAGACCGACAAATGTTGGTGTAAGACCCCACTCCTGAGTGAGCTGGGGCAGGGCAAATGCGATTGCAATAATGGTATAGGCATCGAAAAAAGTAGATAGGCCGACGATAATGCGGATCGCCTTGAGCCGTCGGGTGATGGGAAGGCGTTCCAGCCTTGCCAGCAGTGCTTCTGATGTCACTGTGTCGCTGGCAACAGCGTAATTTGAAGCAATAACCTGAGTGGACATAGTATTACCCTGTTAAAGGTTGTCTGGGGCATACACGCAAGTTTCTGAATAACAATGGGGAACGCCCCTTGTTCACATGACGTGTTGCGTATAATGCTGTCTGAATTTGTTTGTGGTAACGTTATTGCAATCGATTTCACTCTCAGCTAATCCTTTGCTGGATTAGATGCTAAGTCAATTACGCTAGTTGTATAATTGTCGAGCAGTTCACAATCTGAAAAAACTCACCAGAAAAAAGGTAAGTTGTGAAGACAAAGCAAAATGAATGAACGGCCAGTTGGGCGTAACCAGACAAAGTGAAGTACCATTCTTTTGTCCTGGCGAAGTTTGACGTAAGATCTTCTCACCCTTGGTGCGCAAGATGGTATCTGTTAAACGGACAACACTAATTATTACCCGCATTGATGAGCTGGAGCAGCAGATGGACCAGGAAAGTGAACTGAATGATTTGCAGGAAAAGAAGCTGGCAACAATGCGGGATGTCGCTCGCGTTGCGGGCGTTAGCGTTTCGACCGTTTCGCGGGTACTTGATGAAAGATTGCCCACCTCGCGCAGCGCTTCAGCAGATAAAATTCGCCAGGTCGCGAGAGAGCTGGGCTACCGTCGAGACTATGTAGCTTCCAGCCTGCGGCGTGGCGATACCGGGACGCTTGGCGTCCTGGTTCCAAGGCTCACCGATGCCGTCACGGCGATGCTTTTTGAAGAGATAGCCAGAGCTGCAGCCAGAAGAGGATATTTCGCAATTGTTGCGACCTGCGGTGACAGTCAAGAACAGGAGAAAAAGGCCGTTGAGTCTCTGCTGGATCGCAGGGTGGATGGGTTGATCATGTCGACTTGCCGACTGGACGATCCTTTACCGCAAACACTGCGCGAACGGAATATTCCGCATGTTCTGGCGTTACGTACAGATGGTTTTAGCCCCTCTTCAGTAGGGGACGATGAGCTTGGTGGATATCTGGCAACCCGCCATCTTATCGATTTAGGCCACCGTGACATTGGTTTAATTGGTGGCCCCGATTTTGCCTCCAACGCCCGCAACCGTAGTAAAGGCTTTGAACGGGCAATGCGGGAAGCCGGGTTGAGCATAAGAGAGGAATGGTGCTGCCATTCTGATTTTAATATCGCATCCGGAGAGGAGCAGGGAATAAAAATTCTCAGCACACGTCATCGCCCAAGCGCGCTGTTTGCCGTTAATGACGAACTCGCAATTGGCGTACTGGCGGCAGCGCACCAGCAGGGTCTGATGATTGGAGAAGATCTTTCTCTCGTGGGATATAATGATATTCCGCTGGTGAGCCGATTACCTGTGGCACTGACCTCGGTCAGAACTCCGCTTGAGCATATCGCCAGTAACGCGGTTGATATGTTATTGAATCCAGAGGTAAACAATAACATCAGGATTACCACACCTTCTCTTATCCCTCGTAAGTCTACCTCATCTCCACGTAAATAATTCGACTGAGATCCTCACTGGCTTTCTCACAGGGAGCCAACCAGGGTTGCACTGCCATAACGGATCTCATCTCGGGTGCAAAATGCGTTTGTTTGTGATCTGTGTTGTATTTTTGATCACAATGGCGTTGACGATTTAATTTTTGAGGTTCATTGTCAATGACGTGAAAACGATTGCAGAAACGATTTCACTCTCGTTTCAATGATCACTGAATTGCAATTTATTTGCTATTTATCAAGGGGATATTTATGATCAACATCGATTTAAGAGGTTTGACTCCAGCTCCGGTTACACCATTCACTCGTGATGGACGTGTAGACTATGATGCCATTCAGCGTCTTGGCAGTTGGCTGGGCAGCATCGACGGCGTGAAAGGTTTGGTGGTTTTAGGACACGCAGGGGAGGGTACCTTTCTTACTCAGGAAGAGCAGGCGAATGTGATCCGCGCATTTGTTAAGTCTGTTGATAACAAGCTGCCAATTATTGCCGGTATTACCGGTGAAGGGACCGAAGTAGCGGCATTAGAAGCTAAACGCGCTGTTGCCGCCGGCGCATCTGCGGGTTTGCTCTACCCTTCTCACGGTTGGCTGCGTTTTGGTTATCAGGACGGTGCTCCTCAGGACCGCTACCGCGTTGTTTATGAAGAGAGTGGTTTGCCGCTGATTCTTTTCCAGTACCCGGATGTTACTAAAGCCACCTACAATCTGAAAACGCTGTTGGATATCTCCGCACAACCGGGCGTATTCGCCATGAAGAATGGTGTGCGCAATATGCGCCGTTGGGATACTGAGATTCCGGTAATTCGTCGTGAACGTCCGGATCTGCAAATTTTAAGCTGTCATGATGAGTATCTGTTGCATACTGCCTTTGATGTTGATGGCTTCCTGGTTGGCTACGGTAATATCGCACCTGAACCGTTAATTGAAATGATTAAGGCCGGTAAGGCGGGCGATTACGTTAAAGCGCGTCAGCTACACGATCGCCTGCTACCTGTAACCAAGAGTGTTTACCACCGTGGTTCTCATATGGAAGGTACAGTTGCGCTTAAACATGCTCTGGTTGCACGCGGGATCCTTGAACATGCCACCGTTCGTTCTCCTCTACTGCCGCTAGAAAATGGCGCAGAGAAAGAAATTCATGATGCAATGCGTGCAGCTGAGCTTGGTCGTGTCAGCTAATTTGCTCTGACTCTCCTGTTAATCCGCAATATAGAACTTAATTTTACTGTATTGCGGATATTTTGTTACTTCGCCTCGGGTTATATCAATATCTATTTTCAATAGCGCTGGGGCTTTCACCTATCTATACCCAAGGTGATTTATGAAACTACTTAGCTTTAGTCTTCATGATAAAAAGAAATATGGTCTGGCGATCCCCGGCGGAGTTATTGACCTACAGGTTTTATTTCCACAATATAAAACTCTGCGTGATTTTATACCGCACCTTCATCTTATTGATAATTTGCCACTGTCAGATAAAAAAGCGGATTACTCATTTGACGAGATCACTTTCCTGCCGGTCATTACTGAACCGAAAAAAATAATCTGCGCAGGCACAAATTATCGCGATAAAAAAAATTCGTCTGCCGAAAAGCCTTCTAATCCTGTGTTATTCATTCGTTTTGCTGATTCACAGACCGGGCACCTGACACCGTTACTCAAGCCAGAATGCAGCAATGAGTTTGATTTTGAAGGTGAAATGGCGTTGGTAATTGGTCGCGAAGGACGCAATATACCTTTGCAGGAGGCGCTGCATTATGTTGCTGGCTATAGCTGCTACATGGATGGCTCGGTGCGTGACTGGCAGCACACTTGGTTTACCGCTGGGAAAAACTGGCCAGCAACCGGTGGCTTCGGTCCCTGGCTGGTGACTGCGGATGAAATCCGAGACCCGCAAAATCTGAACATTACTACCCGGCTCAATGGTCAGACGGTACAGCAGGATAATACGAGCAGTATGGTTTATACACTCGCAGAGTTAATTGCGTATATCAGTATGTTCAGCGTGCTCTCTCCTGGTGATGTGATCCTGACCGGTACACCCGGCGGGATCGGAAAAAAACGCACACCACCGCTTTTTATGCATGCCGGAGATAGTGTTGAAGTAGAGATTGATCAGATTGGATGCCTGATTAACGTAGTGTGCAGTGATGCCACGGTAACGCGATAAGTTTTCATTCAGGCTATTTACATCCAGAGGCATATTGAGAGAGCTGTTGCCCGGCGGCCAGGACTTACAGACCATTTGATCCT
This sequence comes from Citrobacter sp. CRE-46, assembly GCF_059615875.1. NCBI lineage: Bacteria > Pseudomonadati > Pseudomonadota > Gammaproteobacteria > Enterobacterales > Enterobacteriaceae > Citrobacter > Citrobacter sp. CRE-46. The sequence goes on from NZ_CM184341.1 coordinate 691,186, forward strand.
CAAAAGGGTTAATGCCGGACAGGAAGCTATGGAGGCACTTATGGTATTGGTTCAATTTCTTGTTGTGCTGCTGTTTCTTTTCATTGGCATGCGGGTCGGTGGTATCGGCGTGGGGTTTGCCGGCGGTGCTGGCGTGATTGTTCTCAGCGCTCTTGGCGCTACGCCAGGTGAAATGCCTATGCTGGTTATCGTATTTATTATGGTCGTGATCGTGGCGATTGCAGCCATGCAGGAGGCTGGTGGTATTGAGTATCTTGTTGACCTTACCGAGCGCCTGCTACGCCGTCATCCGCAAATGTTAGTCATAACAGCGCCCTTTTCCACCTGGCTATTAACCATGATGGCCAGTACCGGACAGGTATCCTTTGCTTGCATGCCGGTTATTGTCGGCGTCGCAAAAGAGAACAATATAAAACCCACCCGAGCTCTTGCTCTCTCTGTTAGCGCTTCTCTACTGGGGATTGTTGCTTCGCCCATTTCTGCGGCAGTGATTTTCTTCTCAGGTATTCTGGAAAAAGATAATCATGGTTGGGGTTATATTGAACTGATTGCGGTATCAATACCCTCCACATTCCTTGCGTTGCTCGTCACGTCTCTTTTTTACTTATTTTGGGACAAAGTCCGACAGCAGGGTCGGTTATATGACAATCCAGTTCATTTCAAGGCAGAGACTGGCCGGGTGATCCCCCCCTATGGTGGTCGTTCGGTGCTAATCTTTATTGTTGGATTGATTGCGGTTCTTACATATGCGATTGTCACCAGCCCTAAATTAGGACTGATTGCTAATCCAATCATGACCAGTGGGCAAGCTCGAGTGGGGATGATGATGGGGGTTGCGCTGCTGATTTTGGTTTGTTGCCGGGTGAACGTGCAAAAAATCCCATCCGGCTCAGTCTTTAAAACTGGGATGACCTCCTGTATTTGTATTCTCGGCGTTGCCTGGCTGGGCTCGACGTTTATGGACAGCAATCAGCAATGGTTGCAAAGCACAGTAACGTCACACTTACTGGATTCACCCTTTGTGTTGGCTCTCATCATTATGACGGCTTCGTGCTTCCTGTATTCCCAAGCGGCCTCAACGAAAATTCTGTTCCCTGCTGCACTAACGATGGGTGTTGCTCCCGGTATTCTGGTCGCCTGTTTCCCGGCAACGGCTTCACTTTTCATTCTGCCAAACTATCCGACGCTGCTGGCGGCGGTAGAGCTGGATGATACCGGGTCAACCAAACTGGGCCGACATATTATCGATCACCCTTTTCTGCTACCCGGCCTGACATCGGTGCTACTATCCATTCTCTTTGCAGCGGGACTGGCTTTTTTAATTCAGTGAATCACTTCAAATCTTATTTTGTAATAAGAAACTAATAAGATAGTTATTCATTGGAAAGGTTGTTTAATCCCCCCTTTACTATCGATAGCTGAGAATTTAACAGCCTCGAGCAATCACGTTATCTTCGGGCTTGTAGATATCCAGCGAGCACGACAAGTAATTGACTTGTTGCGACGGAGCTGTGATAACGCTGTATCTTGAATATTAAGAGCAGTATTACTGACTTAAATTACTATCCGGGGACGCTGGTCGCGAGATGAAGGGGGCGGGAAGGCAATTCCTTGTCTGACCCAAATTACATCTAAAGAAAAAGGAGTCAGACGATTTCTCATCTAACTCCTTGTTTTATCTGGTGGCCCCTGCTGGACTTGAACCAGCGACCAAGCGATTATGAGTCATATGAAATTCATGTTTCATGATTTTTCATATTTTTTCACATTAGATTAAATTTGTTAAATAACAGCTGTTTACCTGATGGTTGTTGTTTCAGGTTGTACTGCGTTTTTACCTTCAGTATCATCCTTACGTCACCCACTACGTCACCCAGAATCAGGCTGGGTGACGTAACGAACAAAGGACTGAAAAATACTATGGCTGATAATTTAACCGTCTCAATGATTAGTGGCTTGAAGCCGAAGACTACTGCTTATTATGAATGGGATAAAAGCGGTGAGCGTGGGGCAGGGCGATTAGGGGTGAAAGTTGAGCCATCGGGTCAGCGAGTATTTTACTATCGTTATTTTTGGCAAGGAAAACGGCAATTCATTCTGCTTGGCCGTTTCCCAGAGTTGTCGCTCGCGCAGGCAAGACAGCAATGCAAAGAATATGCGGGTCTTCTCAAAGAAGGGAAAGACCCCAAAGCTGAAATCGCAGAGCAGCTTTTCTTTGCCGAACAACAACAACGTGAAAACCAGCTCAAAGGCAGCATTGAGCAACTCATTTTGGGTTATACCACCAAAATGCGTGAAGACGGTAAACGTACCTGGCAACAGGTTTTGTTTCGGCTGGAAAAAGAAACCTATCCATTTATACCTAAAGCGACGAAAGCGCGTGACGTTACACCCGCTCATATCAAACAAATTCTGGCCACCATTATTAAACGTGGCGCATCAGTTGAAGCAAATCGTGTTCGCTCTTATCTGATGGCAGCATTCAATTATGGGTTGAAGGCTGACAACGATCCGGCAAATCACCAGCAGAACGTGATGTTTGGGCTTCAAATGAATCCAGTGGGTGTCATACCCAAACAATCTGCAGCGGAGAAGGCAGGGACAAATTGGCTGAAGCTGGATGAGTTGCAGCAACTTATGGGGGATTTCCCTAAAGCACCAAAAGTCGGCCCGTTAATCAGCCAATTGCTTAACTTATGTGTCTATACGGGTGGCCAGCGGCCTCATGAACTGGTTTCTAGCCGTTGGGATGCCGTTAACTGGGAAGAGAAAACGTTATTGATAGTGGCGGATGTGTCGAAAAATAAAAGGGAGCATCTGGTGCCTTTGACTGAGTCAGCCATTGAGATACTCGAAAAGTTAAAAGCTGAGAATATTAATCGGAGTCCTTACATCTTCCCGCAGCGTATTAAACCGGAACAGCATCTACGCACAGACAGCTTTGCACAAGCCATCATTTATTTCCGGGAACACTTTGCGTTGAGCCCATCTTTTATTGCGCGTGATATTCGTCGTACCTGTAAGACCCTGATGGGTGAAGCGGGTATTGCTAAAGACCTGCGTGATCGCATTCAGAACCATGCACTACAGGATGTGAGTTCTAAACACTACGATCGTTACGATTACCTGCTTGAAAAGCGTAAGGCACTCGAGATCTGGGAGTCTCGGGTGAATAACCACCAGCAACAACAGGAAAACAATGTCGTTAACCTGTTTGGGCAGAGATAAACGCTACTTACTTAGGATCTCTGAATTTGCTGGTGAGGCCGATGCTCTTCGCCAGTGTTACTTGATATGGCGGAGATCTTTTTCATGATATCCGCAGGTGCGATTCGCGAGGGGCAAACTAAAACTGGGTCTTCCGCAACTTGGGTGGAGAAATATTGATGAAACTTTCTAGTTAACAAGGATCTAAGCTGTTTTAAGTTATGGACAATGCTATGCCTTCACTTAAGAAGCTTTTGCAGTTGCCTTGCGGGTGGCAATCCAGCCGACAAAATGTTAGTTCTGATGGGATAACCCTCCATCTTCGTGCCACGCGTAAAACTGCACTATGTCCTGAATGCCTTAAGCGCAGCAAATCGGTTCATAGTTGTCGGCGGCGCCGAATACAGCATCTACCTTGTTCAGGCCAGGCGCTATAGCTGGTATTTGCCGTCCGTCACTGGTACTGCAGTAACCCAGCCTGTTCACGCAAAACTTTTGCCGAGTCGCTGACTTCCTTCGCAGGGGCACGGCAGCAGTCTTCACAGGCGTTACAAAATTTACAGCGTCAGCTGGGATTAATAGCCGGAGGTGAAGCTGGAAGACGGGCGGCAACGGCAGCGGGTCTCCGTAGCAGTGCAGATACTCTTCTTCGCAGAGTTATCAATACCCCGGAGACGAAACCGCCAGGCACGCCCCATGTTGGTATCGACGAGTGGGCGTGGCATCGGGGCCACCGTTATGGCATATTAATAGTCAATCTTGATACTCACCGTCCCCTCGTCCTGCTTCCCGGCCGTGATCAGCGTACGCTGGCAGCCTGGTTCAGAAGATATCCGGAAATACAGGTTGTCTCACGCGATCGCGGCGGTATCTATGCTACAGCAGCACGTGAAGGTGCTCCTCAGGCCAGGCAGGTGGCCGATCGCTGGCACTTGTTGAAAAATATTGGTGATGCACTCGAACGGATGATGTACAGACATATGCCGCTGATACGTCTTGTTGCCGATGAGTTGTCACCAAAGAAATCACCTGAACCAGAACGGGTACAACCAGCTCCATATATCCGTCGCCCGGAGCGACTTAAGCAGAAGACTCGTAATAAACGCCACCAACGCTGGGTGGAGGTAATCACCCTGCATAAGAATGGATGTGGGCTCCGTCAAATATCCCGTACCACCGGGTTATCACGCGTAACTGTCAGGCGCTGGCTCCAGTCAGGTTCATTCCCTGAAATGTCGACCCGCCCCCGGAAACCAAGCCTTCTGGATCCCTGGCATGAGTGGCTGGAGGAACAGCGTGAAAGCGGTAACCACAATGGCAGCCAGATATGGAGGGAGATGGTGGTAAAGGGGGTCACCGGTAGCGAAACCACCGTCAGGGATGATGTTGCCAAATGGCGTAAAGGTGGGAGCACATCTGTTACTGCGCCAGTACGTCTTCCATCAGCTTCGCGCGTGAGCCGTTGGTTGGTGCCCTGGCGAATAATAAGGGGCGAAGAAAATTATGCCTCCCGCTTCATCGGGCTGATGTGTGAAAAAGAGCCGCAGCTGAAAATAGCACAACAACTGGCAATGGACTTCTACCGGATCCTGAAAACCAAAAACAAGCAACAAATTAGCAGGTGGTTCACTAATGTCAGCGAAAGCGGCCCGATTGAGCTTCAGCGTGTTGCTGCCGGGATGGAAGCTGATGCCGCAGCAATATGTGAAGCGATTACCAGCTGATGGAGTAATGGTGTAGTCGAAGGGCATGTAAATCGCCTGAAAATGCTGAAGCGGCAGATGTACGGGCGTGCTGGGTTCGAGTTACTGAGGCGACGGGTTATGAGTCCTCTGGCCTGAAAGGTTCCACCCAAGTTGCGGAAGACCCACTTTTTACCCGTTGTTGACAGTAACCTCCAGAACTTCGATTTTTGCATTCTGAAGATAGCGCGGAAGACCTGCACCGTACGACCCCGTGCATTCAACGCCGATACGCTCAACCGTTCCGAAAGAAGCCATCCAGGCCAGCATTTGTCGGTATCCCTGACGAGTTGTGGAAAAGAACTCGTTGCCTAAAATCCGATTACTTTGATCAACTACAGCTGCAACATGTAAATCTTTATGCGTATCCACACCACCAACGACAAACGATGAATGAACAGTTTTTGCCTTTGCCATAGGTCGTTTTCCTGAGACAGAAATTATTCGTCAATTCTCCTGACGATAACCCGGACAGGACAGTAAAGAGACAAGCCGTCAGGCCCTTCTTGAGTCACGCGCATCAATGAGGAGAAGGCTCGCATGAGGTACTTCCCGGTTACCGATGGGTCCAGGGAAAGACACATTGCTGGTTGTTCAGAGTGTGAGTCAGGAAATCGGGAAGTCTTCACTGCATCAGTGATCTCACCGGTCAGGCAAAACAGCAAGCATGATGATGAAAGCTGACACCGATATTCTTACTGTCCGAGTGAACCAGCACCTGTTTTTGGGGATTACGCCTCCATACAGCCATCAGCAGTGCGTTCAGAACAATGTCCTTTGTCATCCGGGATTGCATTGACCAGCCGATAACCTTTCGTGAGAACAGATCAACAACCACGGCCAGATACAACCAACCTTCGTGGGTCCTGATGTAGGTTATGTCCGTTTCGAGCTACCGATGCGATGAGTGATGAGTCCTCTGGCATGAAAATCTCCACCTAGGTTGCGGAAGACCCACTTTTGCACCGTTGGTAACAGGTGTAAGTGCCGATGTAAAAATGACCCGTAGATTAGTAAAAGTTGGCTTGCGCACTGGGATAATCTCAATATGTTTTTCGGCTATCCGGATTCGGACTGACATGATCACTGGTGGTGTTCAGTGACTGTCTTGGGGGGCCGGGGCATTTTCTGATGTCATTGCCGTCATTTTCACCAGGACACTGTCTGAATTTTTGATCCCCTCTGACGGCAGGATAAAAAAATACTCTCTCATACGATTCGTTTTTTTCATTGTTATTTCTTCTTTATATTTTTCATGTGTGTGTTTTTTAGTCTTTCGCTAAGTGGTTTTTATGTGTTTGATGTGAAAGGGAGTTGTTATTTTACCACAACTTTATTTCCGTGGAGGTATCGCTGTAACATAATGATTTAATGCTGTGTTGTGGTTTAATAACAAATTGATTTATTGTCATGTTTATTTTTAATGAAACTATTCTGAATTAGTGATTTGTTGCCCTAATGATTAAAAAAGAAGATCTTGTTGATTAGTAATTTTGATTTTACCGTGGTCATCAGGAACCTTAAGATTTTTCCCATAACCACATTGTTTATGATGTATTTCCGGTAAGTGTTTTTATGGAGAGAAGACATGGCTGAAAAATCATTATTATCGGTACTTGTTTATTCTCCTGCCTGGCCAGTTTCTCAGGCGCTGGTTAATTTATGTCTTCCTGAGGAGACCGGTTGGTATTTTACGGAGCTTCCGGATGTGGTGGCGGTTCGTTATTCTGATGATATTCTGCCAAAAATAAATGAAATGAAACCGGATATTCTGGTGATGGATATTTCACTGCGCGTGAATTGTGGTCTGCTCAGTAGTATCCGTCATTATTATCCCGCGCTGCCCATCGTGGCGGTCCGGTCACGCTTTTTATTCTCGGACCGGGTGGTGGCAGAGTATTTTGGTCACATCTGGCTCAGGGAATATGGCGCGCTGCTGGCGGGGTACCCGGCGGTGTTATTGCAGGAGCATCTGTCACATCCCGGTCTTGCAGGAACGGAGTGTGGAGGACGCAGTGGCTACCATCTGGTCACCCGCAATGTGAAAGATACCGATATCGTGCAGCGGGAGGTGACCTTTCTGTTGCGTCTGCGTCTGTATGACCTGATGAAATCCCCCCGCCTGTGCGAAGTGGTCATGGACTGGCTGGCCGGGGGCGTGGCGCCTGCTGAGGTGGGGACGTCACTCTCCCGCAGCAACAAAGTGATTTACCACTACCGCTGGCGGGTTATGCGGGCGCTGAATATGAATCGCGGTATCCGGGATTTTATTCCCTCGGTCACCGTGAAGCTGAAACAGGATGAGAAGGGGTGGTGGTGATGGTTTATTTCAGGCCCTGCAGCGATACGGCCTTATCGCGGGATATTCCCGGGGCGCTGAAACCCGGCAAAGTGGACCCGACCTATTTCAGGCTACTGATGAGCGTGACGTCCCAGCGCAGCGTGCCACTGCTCCGGGCGCTGGAGGACGTGCTGGTCAGAGGGGTGCCCCGCAAGGATGTCTGTGCACTGTATGGGGTTAATGCCGGCAACCTGTCGACCAAGCTTTCCCGTCTGCAGGTGGTCAGCCAGACGATAGCCCGGATGTATCCGTGCCACTTTGACCGTACAGACTGTCCGGTGAGCAGGCATCTTCTGGTAGAGGAAAAGGCGCTGTAAAGACGAAAACAGAAATACCGGCCCGGCACAGATCCGGGAAATATCTTTTTTTGTAACCAGTACATTTATTATTTGTACTGAAAAGTAATGAAGAACAACGCACAGTCCTGCACGGCGGATATTTCTCCGCTGCGCTGAAGTGTTGTCTGTTGTTGGTTAACGTAAAAAGCCAGGGCATTTTCCGGGAATTACAGAATGTAAAATCCGTGCGGTAGCTATGGCCTGATAAAAACGTGAATATCTGATTATTCTGACTCCTGGAGATAAAATGAAGCAACATCTGGCCGGAATAATTTGCTTGTTGTTATTGTCAGGGTGCACCCGGCAGGGGGTGTTTACCGGTCCGGATGTATTAACCCTGCCGGTCAGTGGCAGCGTGCTTTCACCGGATAACCCGTGTGTGACCGATTTTGCCGCGCTCAGGGAACTCAATCCGGCGGCTTTCTCCGCTTATCGCGAACAGTTTGATGAAATCAACCGGGTGTATGCCCTGTACCAGCGGGATGTGACTAACCTGGGTAAAGACCCGAAAGAATTACTGAGTATGGAGCTTGGGGCAAAATTAAACCAGGTCTGCACCCGTGTGAAATATTCCGTGTATACCGCTGTGCAGAAAAACCTGTCACCGGTAAACGGGCTGTGAATTGTATTTAGAACAGAAGGCAGTCCATCCGCTTCTTTATTTCTGTTTCATTGCCCGTTTAATCACGCCGGTATTCTGACCGGCACCTGTCGGGCATTTTACTGAAGAATTTTCCCCCTCTGTTAAGTATTAACGACAATACCACTATTGCAGGTACCAGAATGAAAAGGGACATACGTTCGTTATTATTATGGCTGCGCGGGCTTCCCGCGCAGATATTCTCCGTCTTTCGCAGCGTCCGTGCCGGGTTCCGGCAGGCTGCGTCTGCCCGGTACGGGCAGGCGTCTGCGTCTGTGCCTTTTCATTCACGTGCCTTCCGGGTCATCACCTGGGTGAACATCGTCTGTCAGCTGGGCTTCCCGCTGGCGCTGGCCTTCACCCCGTCGGTCCTGGCTGCCGGGCAGAAGGACCTGAACACCGAGATGCAGGCCCTGCAGCAGGGCCTCGGTGAGCGCCCTGAGGCGGCCCCGGTGTTCACGCCGCCGGAGGTGTCTTCTCCGGCATCGTCCTTCTTTTCTTCTTCTCCTTCCTCCTCCGGCCCGGCCCTGCCGGTCCCGGTGAGGGGGTCTGCGGGCACGACGGACCTGCCTGACCTGGGGTCGGGTGCGGCGGACAGGGCGGCCGGCAGTGCGGAGACGACTGAACCGCGTGAAGTACGCGCAGCGCGCGAGCGGGAAGCGACCCTGAGCAACCGGATGAGTGCGGCACAGCAGCTGTGGGACGTACTGTCCGGCCCTTCGCCACGGGACCAGGGCCTGGACCGGGCCACGGGTATCGCCTCGGGGCTGGCGAACCAGGCGGCAGAAGACTGGCTGAAGCAGTACGGTAACGCGCGGCTGTCGTTCTCCACGGAAGGACTGGGCAGCCTCGACGTGCTGGCCCCGCTGTGGGAGAGTGAGTCAGACCTGCTTTACACCCAGCTGGGGGTGCGTCGCGACAGCGACCGCACCACCACCAACCTGGGGCTGGGCGTGCGCCACTTCACTCCGGACTGGATGGTCGGGGTGAACGCGTTCTATGACTATGACGTGACCGGGCATAACCGCCGGGCCGGCGTCGGGGTGGAAGCGTGGCGTGACTACCTGAAGCTGTCGGCGAACAGCTACCTGCGTCTGACGGACTGGCACCAGTCGGTGCTGCCGGAGATGGAAGATTATGATGAGCGTCCGGCGAACGGGTTTGACCTGCGCGCGGAGGCGTATCTGCCGGCGTACCCGCAACTGGGCGGGAAGCTGATGTATGAACACTACCAGGGGAAAGGGGTGTCCCTGACCGGGAGCACCAGTGACCTGCAGGATAACCCGTCGGCGGTGACGGTGGGGCTGAACTACACGCCGGTGCCGCTGATAAAGGTGGGCGTGGAGCATAAAAGCGGGTCGGGAACAAACGACACGGCGCTGACGCTGGACTTCTCGTACCGGTTCGGCACACCGTGGGTGGAACAGATAAACCCGGACGCGGTGGCGTTCGCGCGCAGCCTGGCGGGCAGCCGGTATGACCTGGTGGACCGTAACAACAGTATCGTGATGCAGTACCGTAAGCAGGAGCTGATATCGCTGCTGCTGACGCTGGCGGGTATCCCGTATGCCGGGGAGAGCGTGGTGGTGACGGCGAACGTGACCAGCAAGTACGGTCTGGACCATATGGTGTGGGATGCGCCGGCCTTACTGGCGGCGGGTGGGAAGCTGACGCCGCTGTCGGCGGGGTCGGTGGAAGTGCGGATGCCGGTTATCACCACGGCGGTGCCGATGCGCGCCCGCGCGGCGGTGACGGCGGACAGCTATGAGCTGGGCGGTGTGGCGTATGATGCCCGGGGCAACCAGTCTGAGCGGGCAACGCTGACGCTGACGGTGGCACGTTCCCCGCAGGATATCGGCAGTCTGACGGTGACGAAGGACGGGTCGGTGGCGGACGGTGTGACGGTGAACACGGTGCAGGTGACGGCCGCGGACACGCAGAGCGGTGCGCCGCTGGCGGGCAGTGAAGTGGAGCTGACCTTCACGCACGCGAAGGGCGCGGTGCTGTCGGCACAGACGGTGACCACGGATGCACAGGGTCAGGCGACGGCGGACCTGGCGAGCACCCTGGCGGGTGCGGTGGCGGTGAAGGCGGTGCTGAAGAGCAACGGTAATGCGGCGGCCACCACCATGCGGTTCGTGGCGGACAGCGGCACGGCGCATATCGCGGAAGGCAGCCTGACGGTGGTACGTGACAACGCCCTGGCGGACGGGAACAGCACCAACGCGGTGAAGGCGGTGGTGACGGATGCGCAGGGTAACCCGGTGAGCGGGATGAGCGTGGGCCTGAGTGCGACGAACGGCGCAGTGCTGTCGGTTGCGCAGGTGACAACGAATGATAACGGCGAGGTGGCGGCGACCCTGAAGAATCTGCGTGCCGGTGTCAGCACGGTGACGGCGACGGTGAACGGGCAGAGTGCACAGGTGAACACAACGTTCCTGGCGGGTAAACCGCAGGTGGCGACCTCGGTGTTCACGGTCACCCCGGCCACGATAGTGGCGGACGGGCGCGCCAGTGCAGCCTTACAGCTGACGTTAAACGACAGCAACGGTAACCCGGTGGCCCTGCCGGCGGGACAGGTACGCCTGTCCGTGAGCGGGGTGGGTGGCACAACCCTGTCCCCTGTCAGCGGTCAGGACGGGGTGTACACGGCTTCCCTGAGCGGGATTAAAGCCGGGGAGGCGGTCATCACGCCGGCGGTGGAAGGCAGTGACCTGAGTGGTCTGGCGCAGCGGGTGACGCTGACGGCGGACGGGAGCAGTGCCGGCCTGCCGGACGGGTCCCTGACGGTGGTGCAGGACAACGCGGTGGCGGATGACACGGCGACCAACCGGGTACAGGCGGTGGTGACGGATGCGAACGGCAACCCGGTGGCAGGGGTGCGGGTGGCGTTCAGCGTCCCGGCTCCGGCACACATCACGGTGTCGGACTATGCGACGGATGCGGACGGTATCGCGACGGCGACGTTAGCCAGTCCGGTGCAGGGCAGTGTGGCGGTGAGTGCGGAGGCCAATGGCAGCCGCCGGCAGGTGAACGTGACGTTCGCGGCGCTGTCGCTGACGGTGAAGGCGACAGATATCACCGGGAAACTGGAGGCAGGTCAGACGCTGGAGGGGCAGTACAGCTTCAGTACCAACGGCAGCAACACCACGGACAGGTCCACCTTCCTGTGGGCGGATGGCGGTCAGGCCGGTATCACCACGAAGACCTACACCCTGAACACCAGTGACGTGGGTAAAACCCTGACGTTCAGCGTGACGGCGGTGAACGGGGCGGGTGTGACCGGGAACACCGACAGTATCAACACCCGTGATGCGGCAGGCACGGGCGGCGGCAGCGGGGAGAACCCGGGTGAGGTGATTGACCCGGCGGCCCGTCCGTCGGCAGAGAATCTGAACATTACCGGAAAACTGGAGGTGGGTCAGACCCTGACGGGGAGTTACACCTTTAACCCGAACGGCGGGGATGCGACGGACAAATCGACGTTCCTGTGGACGGACGGCGGTCAGACCGGCGTCACCACGACCACCTACAGCCTGAACGGCAGTGACGTGGGTAAAGTGCTGACCTTCACGGTAACCCCGAAGAACGGGAAGGATGTGACGGGCACGCCGGTGAGCATCAATACTAAAGACGCAGCAGGCACGGGCGGCAGCGGTAGTGGTGAGAATCCGGGGGAGATTATTGACCCGGCAGCCAGACCCTCAGCGGACAACCTGAACATTACAGGTATCCTGGAAGTGGGCCAGGCCCTGACCGGCAGCTACACCTTTAACCCGAACGGCGGAGATGCGACGGACAAATCGACCTTTAACTGGAACGGGGCAGGCTCTGCGGTCAGTCAGACGGCATACGGCATTGTGGCCGGTGATGTGGGACGCATTCTGGTCTTTACCGTGACGCCGAAGAACGGGAAGGACGTGACGGGCACGCCGGTGAGCATCAGCACGAAAGACGCGGCGGGTACCGGCGGTAGCGGCAGCGGGGAGAACCCGGGTGAGGTGATTGACCCGGCGGCCCGTCCGTCGGCAGAGAATCTGAATATTACCGGAAAACTGGAGGTGGGTCAGACCCTGACGGGGAGTTACACCTTTAACCCGAACGGCGGGGATGCGACGGACAAATCGACGTTCCTGTGGACGGACGGCGGTCAGACCGGCGTCACCACGACCACCTACAGCCTGAACGGCAGTGACGTGGGTAAAATCCTGACGTTCACGGTGACGCCGGTGAACGGGAAGAGCGTGGCCGGGACACCGGTGAGCATCAGCACGAAAGACGCGGCAGGCACGGGCGGCGGCAGCGGGGAGAACCCGGGTGAGGTCATTGACCCGGCAGCCCGTCCGGTGGCGAAGAACCTGAACATTGCCGGTCTGCTGGAAGTGGGGCAGACCCTGACGGGGAGTTACACCTTTGATCCGAACGGCGGGGACACCACCAACCGGTCGACGGTGAGCTGGGACGGACGGGGCACCCCGGCCACGGCGATGACCTATGCCATTGTGGCGGCTGACACCGGGCATATCCTGACCTTCACGGTGACGCCGAAGAACGGGAAGGATGTGACGGGCACGCCGGTGAGCATCAGCACGAAAGACGCAGCAGGCGTCAGCGGCGGTGACGGTAACAACCCGGGTGAAATCATTAACCCGGGGGCGGTGCCGCTGGCAGAGAACCTGGACATTACCGGAAAACTGGAGGTGGGTCAGACCCTGACGGGGAGTTACACGTTTAACCCGAACGGCGGGGACACCACGGACAAATCCACTCTGTTGTGGAGTGACGGGGGACAGAGTGGCATCACCGCGACCACCTACAGCCTGAACGGCAGTGACGTGGGTAAAGTGCTGACCTTCACGGTGACGCCGAAGAACGGGAAGAACGTGACGGGCACGCCGGTGAGTGTGAGCACGAAGGATGCGACGGGCGTCAGCGGCGGTGATGGTGGTAAACCGGGTGAAATCATTGACCCGGCCGCGAAGCCGGTGGTGACGGCGGATGATATCACCGGGAAACTGGAAGTGGGGCAGACGCTGACAGGTGTCTACACGTTCAACGCAAACGGCGGTGACAGCCGGGATGCGTCCACCTTCCTGTGGACCGACGGTGGTCAGAGCGGCGTTACCGTGAAGACCTACAGTCTGAATGCCAGCGATATCGGTAAGGTGCTGACGTTCAGCGTGACGGCGAAAAACGGGGCGGGTGTGACCGGGAACACCGACAGTATCAACACCCGTGATGCGGCAGGCACCGGCGGCGGCAGCGGGGAGAACCCGGGTGAGGTGATTGACCCGGCGGCCCGTCCGTCGGCAGAGAATCTGAACATTACCGGAAAACTGGAGGTGGGTCAGACCCTGACGGGGAGTTACACCTTTAACCCGAACGGCGGGGATGCGACGGACAAATCGACGTTCCTGTGGACGGACGGCGGTCAGACCGGCGTCACCACGACCACCTACAGCCTGAACGGCAGTGACGTGGGTAAAGTGCTGACCTTCACGGTAACCCCGAAGAACGGGAAGGATGTGACGGGCACGCCGGTGAGCATCAATACTAAAGACGCAGCAGGCGTCAGTGGCGGAGACAGCAACAACCCGGGCGGTGTCATTGACCCGGCAGCCAGACCTTCCGTGACGGCGGATGATATCACCGGGAAACTGGAAGTGGGGCAGACGCTGACAGGTGTCTACACGTTCAACGCAAACGGCGGTGACAGCCGGGATGCGTCCACCTTCCTGTGGACCGACGGTGGTCAGAGCGGCGTTACCGTGAAGACCTACAGCCTGAATGCCAGCGATATCGGTAAGGTGCTGACGTTCAGCGTGACGGCGGTGAACGGGGCGGGCGTGACCGGGAATACCGGCAGTATCAGCACGCAGGATGCGACCGGCACCACCGGGGGTGACACGGACAATAAAGGGGAGGTTATTGACCCGGCGGTGCCGTCAGCGAAGCACTCGGTACTGAGCGGTAACCCGCTGAGCATCACCGCAGACGGCGTGACGGGGTCGGTGCTGACCTTCACGGCGAAAAACGCGGGGAATGAGGCGATTACGGGACTGGGTGGCAAGGTGACCTTCAGCACGACAGGGACCCCGGTTACCCTGACAGGGGTGAGCGAAGGCACGCCGGGGCAGTACACGGCGACGCTGACAGGGACACAGGCGGGGGCTGCCGGCGTGTCGGTGAGCGTGAACGGTAAGGCGGTGACGGTGCCGGCGGTGACCATCACGCTGATGGCGGGCACGGCAGATACCGCGCACTCCTCACTGACGGCAGCGCCGGCCAGTATCGTGGCGAACAATGGCCTGACCACAGCGGGTCAGTCGGTGGTCAGTCTGACGCTGAAGGATGCGCAGGATAACCCGGTCACGGGGCTGACGGATGTGGCTCTGAGTGTGTCCGGTGTGACCGGCACCACGCTGAGTGCAGTAACAGAATCGCCGGCAGGCAGCGGAGTCTACACGGCGACGCTGAGCGGGACCACGGCCGGGACAGCGACCGTGACGGCCTCGGCCGGTGGCACCGCCCTGAATGGTCTGCAGGCGCAGGTGACCCTGACAGCGGATATCACAACGGCGACGGTCAGCACGGTCACGGAAACCACGGGTGGGGCGAAGGCGGATAACGCCAGCGCCAACACCCTGACGGCCACCGTGGAGGATGCGAACGGGAACCGGGTGCCGAATGCCACGGTGGACTGGAGCGTGACGACGGGTATTGCGACGCTGAACAGCGCAACCAGCAGCACGGACGGCAACGGCCAGGCAGTCATCACCGTGAAGGACACGACGGCAGAGACCGCCACAATCACGGCGAAAGTCGGCAGTAATGCGGCAGACCGTGGCCGGGCAGCAGACACAGCCTTCAGTCTGTATCCGGTGGTGAGCGGTATCACGCAGGGGGTGAATAACTCCCCGGCGGATAACACCACACAAAACACGCTGACGGTGCAGATAGCGGACCTGGCGGGGAATGCGCTGACGAACCAGGCGGTGACGCTGCAGGTCGGTTCAACAGGGTCGGCGACTCTGAGGCTTAATGGGGCCAGTGTTGTCGGGGCTGCTGGCGGAGAGCTCGCTGGTACCACGGACGGTCGTGGTCAGATGCTGCTGGGAGTGACAGATATCACCGCAGAGACGGACACTATCCGTGTCGCAGTTAATAATGGCAGTCCTGCAAAGGAGCAGGCAAGTGAGTTCGGCTTGTATCCGGTGCTGGGGGCTCTGACGCCCGTGAAGAACAACCAACAGCCTGATAACATTTCGATTAACTCAATAACGGCGACGATAACTGACCTGAAAGGAAATATTTTACCGGATACAGCGGTTAGATTGGTATTCAGCCTTGACAAAGCAACAGCGAGTGTAATCAATGGGACGACCCCCACAACATGGAACGGTACAGTAAACTGGAACGCGCAGGTTGAATTCAATATAGTCAGTTCAGCGAGCGGGCTGGTTACTATGACTGCTCATTTAGAAAATGCACCGGAGCACTCCCGGGCAGCGAGCGTGAACTTCCTGACCCGGCCCCCGGCCCCAATAATTACACCGCCGACTCCAACGGAGGATTACGCCTTGCGTGCCAGTCACTCCGGCCAAAACAATTTTTATTTTGACGTGGCTGGAGGAAACGGAATTTGTAAATTGGAATCCGGAGGGTGGTCATCGCCCAGCTCGGTGACGGCCTCATGTAGCCGAATGAGTCTCCAGGGCATGAGAAATTGTACGACATGCCCGGTTGGTATTTATTACGGAAGGCTCTATGCACAAGACCTTGACGGGAATCTGAGGAGTAGCGTACCAGTTATCTTCCAGGTGACAAAGGGATCCTGAACCCCATCCAGTCCCCCCCTTTTTTTAAGGGGCCAGTAAAGGTTTTATCCGGATGCTGACAAAATCGTATCCGGATAAATATCTGCCGAACACAAAAACGCAGGGAGTGTGAGATTTATTTTAACGTCATCAATCGGTAATTATCTCGGCCAGATCTCCTGGCAGAGCCTCTTATCAGTACTTGTTTAAAGTCGAAAATTGGTTTGCATTTAGTGGCTCGAATACTTATGACGCTATCCAGTCGGGGTTGATTGGCAATTATGCGTATACTTCGGATTTGACGCCAGGAAACGGGAACAGACAAACAGGGTCATTATGGGGGGAGTTCAGACCGGATCTGCCAGATAGTTCATCTAAGGGGGTATGGCCATATCAGGGGCTGGATGTGTGTCGTTCTTCCAAGTTTACTTGCGATATCATCAACTGGCGCAGTGGTTTGATTGAGCCATCCGACCGCTCTGAACCTCAGTCTGTGATACAGAAAGTGAATATTCGATAGGTTATTGGGTGACTAGGGGGGATTTCGATTCTGAAAAAAAGTATCTGGTGAGTCAACTTTAGATGCGGTATCGCCTTGAGTCATTTTTTGAGATTAAAATCAATTAAATCAAATGGATGATTTACGTAACCTGTTGCGGGAATATCTCTGAAATAGTTTTCTATTTCCGTCCTGTGTGAAAATTGTTTCGTGTTATTGGCGATTCGACCTATTTCAGATGACTGGCTCAGTGTATGCGTCAGTCGCTTACTGGCGGGCTATGAACCCAGGAGAAATCGGCATACATCTTGCCAAATCTAATCGCAGTTATTTTAAACAATTTTCAAGATACAAGGAGGACCATACAAAATGCACAGGGATTTCTTTTACCGTTACAGCCTGTTTTCCACGCTGTTTCTGTTGGTGTTCTGCCTGCAGATATCCCGGGCTCTGGCGGCGACAGATGAGGGTGTACATCTGCGTTTTCACATGATACTCAGCGACGGGCAGCAGTACGCCCTGGCGCTGACGGTTGAAAATGCCGGGAAGGTCCGGATGGCCCAGGGGCATGTCGTGGTCACGCCGGTGGACACCCATTGCCGGGTGATGCCGTCCCGGATGCTGTCCCTGCCTGCGCTGGCGGCCGGGGAGAAACAGACCGTCCGTTTCCCCCTGAGCGGCACCCTGCATCACTATCGCCTGCAGATGCAGGCGTTTGATGATGAGGGGTTTGATATTCCGTTTATAGATGATAATGCCGGCGTGCTGTCGGAGCGTCTGCCGGCCCAGCACGACTGGTGCCGGACGGTTCGCAGCCCTGCATAAGGGATGGCTGACGGCCGTGCGGACCCTCCCCAGGGCGTGGAGCCCCCTTCTTTTTTTTCTCACCGTCATGGCATGGAGCAGCAGTCTGTATCTGTGGGTTCAGGGGGCGCTCCCTGCCGCCTGCCTGGGGGCCTGTCTGACGGGAGTGTCACTAACGTTGTATGTTGTTGTTCAGGAAAAGGACCGCATGTTCAGAAGAAAAAATAACACTGAGGCTCAGGAGGATAAGGGATTGCCGGCCCCGGATGTGCCGCATGCACAGGAGGTGTTACCGGCCGGGACGGCACATTCCTCCCTGGCCACCGGGGTGCATATCCGGGGCGATATTGTCGCTACCGGACTGTTCTGCGTCTGCGGGCAGGTTACCGGGGACATTGCGGCCCCGGAGGGCTCTGTCGTGGTGAGCGACGGGGGGGCTGTGGAGGGAAACATCACCTGCCTGAGGCTGGAAGTACACGGTGAGGTCAGGGGCGTGTGTACCACCGGTCATGCTGAAATTGGTGCCACCGGGTCTGTCACGGGCGGACTGCGCTACGGGAGTCTGACGGTGCATCCGGGCGGCGGGTTGTGTGGTGACATCAGCCAGCAGGCCCCGTCCTCTTCCGGAACTCAGTATCCGGGAAAACCGTTGCTGCAGAAGGTTGTCCGTAATCCGGCCTCCGCCGTGACCGGGGAGGACACTCCTGTCCCCGGGCCGGCGAAGGAAAAAAACAGCCAGCCCGTGCCTGAGTGATCGGGGCCGGTAATCTGAAGAGATAAGAAAGCATGAAGGAAAAGATGATGAAAAGGTCAGGGGAACTGCTGTTTTATATTGCGCTCTGTGTGTTTGCTGCGCTGGTGACCGGGGGTGTAATGGTATTCATGAAAGGAAGCTGAGGGTAAATGGAATTATGGAACTGACGCTGTCCCCCTCACTAAAAACAACGTTCTGCCTTCCGCCGGACGTGCAGGACCTGGCGGGGTATCCCCTGTATCTGATTGTTGCCACCTGGGGACTGCGTAACGGGTGTGTGCTGACAACGGTTCTGGTGAGCCGGACCTTTTTTATCAGCCAGGGACGGGCCCGGGATGCCCTGCACTATATCTGCCACGAGGGGCAGACCCGAGTCACCAGTGAGCGTGTACCACTGAAGAGTGGTGCCCATCCCTACAGTAAAGGGTTGCGCGTGCTGTCGGTTAATCTGACAGATGTTGTCCTGTCGGAAAAGGAAAGCGTGTCACAGGCGGTGAGAGCCAGAACGCCCCCTCAGACGCTGCCCTCCCGTGGCGGAGGCGCTCGTGAGTCAGAGCGTCTGCTGCGTCGGTGGATGATTTCACGCCGGCCCGGAGAGGCCGTGCCCGATGTGTTACTTGTCACAGACAGTGCGGACTGACATTTCCCGCGGATGGTCTGACCGGCATGCTGTCTGTCGTTACCCAGTTTTCAGAGGAATCACTCATGATGTTGTCCCCCGGGCTTCTGACAGTGGTCCTGGCACATATTCGAGCCAGCGCCCTGAATAAGTCATCGCATGTGCAGTACACGGCACAGAAGTGTTTTCGTCTGCGTGAGCGGATGTTGATGTCCTCTGCCGGTTGCCGGGAAGAGGCGCAGTCCCTGACCCTGGTGCTGAACCGCCAGTACCGGCTTCTGAAACACCTGTCAAAAAGTGACGGGGAGGCGGGGTGCATTACAGGGCATAAACAGCTGCTGAAGCTGACCCGGGAGCAGTATGAACAGATCGGGCGCATGCAGACGCAGTTGTCCGGTGTGGCTTCGGGGCTGGCGTTGTCTGCTGATAATCTTCTTTTTACCCTGCTCAAGGCTCAGCACTATCAGTGGCGTGACCGTCTGTATATCGCCATTCTGACCGGGCAGTCGGAAACGCTAATGGAAGATGAGCGGGAGTGTCTGCTGGGGAGGTGGATACACGGGGAAGGGGGGGGGCGTTTCCGGGCGCTGCCGGGATTTCGGGAGCTGGATTACGTACATCACCGGATGCATGACGTGACTCAGGTGCTGGCCGGAAGAGACCTGAGCCATTTCAGACCGGAAGAGCTGCAAAGGGCGCTACAGGCAACGGAAGAGGCCAGTCAGCAACTGCTGAGTGCCCTTGACGGTCTGGATGAGCGGGTGGGGCTGCTGTATCCGGGGGGAAAGTGAGTTGTCGTCCGGAAAGAGGGGTTCTCCCTCCGGTCATTAATACCTTCCTGTGGGGTGTTCCCCCGGAACATTCAGCATTTAACATTCTATAACGATACCTCCCACGTCTGCTCTGCTGTAACAGACATTCTTTTCAGTCACCGTATTCGACTGCCTCTCTTTAACGGACAGCGGCAGACGTTGTAATCCGTGACAACTGTATTTCCGGAGATACTCATGTGCCAACAATGTACCCTGACAGATACACTCATGACAGCCATCCGTGTACCGGACAACCATGCCATACCGGGAGAGCGCCGGTTGGCACACATGCCTCTGTCCGGCATGAAGCTTGAGCCGCTGATGGATTTACGCAGCGGGGAGGTTTACGGGTATGAAATTCTGAGTCAACTGGCGGAAGGTGAGAACAGTGAAACCTTTTTTTCTGCACTGTCTGCCACCAGCATGGTGGAGTTGTTTCAGCTGCAGGTCTGTCTGAGTCAGGGAATGACAACCCGGCCGTGTTTTCTGAACCTGCCGGTCAGGGTGCTGATGAATGATGGATTGTGTCAGTATCTGGCCTGCCGGAGCCTCAGGAATATCCGGATTGAAATCCAGGATACGGAACAACTGGCGGACATCAGCCTGACACAGCGGAAAACACTGCGCGATAATCTTTACCGGGTGATTCAGGCCGGTGCTGAGGTCTGGGCGGACGATGTGAGTCCGGAACAGATACCGGTACTGCAGGGAATGTGGCTGCCCCTGTCCGGAGTTAAACTGAGCCGGTATGATTTTCAGCGATGCAGCCATGACATTACCTGTCTGGAATCGGTGGTCCGCACCCTGAAGCAGCTGGCTCCTCTGGTGGTGGTGGAAGGTGTGGAAACACCAGAGCAATATCTGATGGCGACACTGGCGGAGGCCACATACGGCCAGGGTTATCTGTGGCCGGCTGAAGTGCGTTTGTTTCACTGAATATCGGACAGCTCCCGGAGTTCCCCGACAAGGTCATTAATTTTGAGGTTCAGAGAATGGAGTTCTCTTATCTTTACTGAAAGATATCCCTGACATACAGAGTATTCATTACAGACATTGGTTCTTGTTTTTCCCCTGACAAAATGGTCGTGAAGGGCTTTAATCACTTTTCCACTTCTGATGGAAGAAATATCAGTCAGCTTTCTGAAATACTGCTCTGGTACTTTCCCCGGGTATAATTTAATAATTAACGCTGTACTGATTTTATTCATCTGTGATATTCAGTCTGTATTTTTCGGATGGTTCAGTTACCGGGATATATAACCTGCAGTGCAGATGGCTTTTGAATGTGTAAACTTTCATAAAACTAAAGTCACCAATGCAGTGCCATCCCATCTCAGCCAGTGATTTCAGATATATAGTTCGTGAAATAACAGAAAAACTATTCCAGTCGCCATTGAACTCATACTGGATGTATTTTCCGGAAGGAATTATGCCGTCCACCACATCCCCGTGTACTGACAGTCTCCCGGTGACTATCTCCACATTAACGACCCCTTTTCTGTCGGAGTATGTATTACCGGTGCCTGTGCTTCTGCAAAGTACAAGTAATGTCTGCGAATCTGTTCTTTTCTGAATACTCAGTTGATTACGGAGTGTCCTGATGAAATCCCGGTCATTCATTGAATCATATCGTGACTCAGTATATTTACGACTGCCGCTAATTTTTAGCGGGTGATATAAACTGACTGTTTTTACATGCAAAATTATATCCCCATAAAGTAGTGAGTGCTGTAATGCCTGCGTATTGCATGTCGCTTCCCGACGATAGCCGGTGGGGGTTACGCCGAAAAAACGTCGAAAAGCACGGGTAAAATTCTGCCCACTGTGGTAACGAAGCAAAATGGCAATTTCTGTTATATGCAGAGACGTCATCCTGAGCATTATTGCGGCTCTGGCCATCCTGCGTCGAAATAGATACTCGCCAGGAGAAAAGCCGGAATACGCCTGAAATCCCTGTTCAAGAGTCCGGCGACTATAACCGATAGCCCTCGCGAGCGCGTTAATTCCTTTCCCGGAATACAGATTCTCTTCAACCCATACCAGTGCACGATGAAACGTATCTTTATCCATAGTAACTGTCTCACGGTAATGTAATTATCCGACCAGTGAACTATGGTTCATTTTGCGCAAATTGTTGAACTTTTTTGTATCTCCCTTGATTGTCATAAGCGATGAGATGGTCTTCCTTGAAGAGGGCGTTGAACTTTCCCTTCTGAATCGCCACGGATAATCTAGACACTTCCGAGCCGTTGATGGACTGACCCCGCCCCGGTAGACGATCCTGCCCTATAGTTTGAGCATAGCAACTGTCTTCGAACCCGATTACGAAGCATGTTGGTGATACAACGGATCCCATGCTTCATTATTTTTCAGCATTGCGTTCAGGATGGTCAGTAGTTTTCTGATGCAGGCGGTCAGTGCAACCTTTTTTGGTTTTCCTGCGGCAACGAGGCGTGTATAGAATTCTTTAATTACTGGGTTGTGCCTCGTCCCGACCAGTGCGGACATATAGAGAGCTGTTCGGACGGAGGCTCGCCCTCCAAATACCGTTCGGCGACCGCGCATTGTGCCGGAATCTCTGTTTACTGGAGCAACCCCAATAAGCGCACTAATTTCACGTCGTGACAACGTTCCAAGTTCCGGAACCTCAGCCAGCAGCACGGCAACAGTCGCTGCACCAACACCTTTAACGGCGCTCAATAATGCAGATAATTCACTGAAATTTTTCGAAATATAGGCTGACATTTCAGCTTCTATACGAGCCATTTCACTTTTCAATACCGAAATAATAAATCTGATACTTTCATGATTCTGAGGATGCGATGGATGCAATCTGTTTCGCTCAGCTGTAAGCATTATCGTTAATTGTCGGCGTCTGACCACCATTGCTGCCAGCAACTGCCTGTGAGCATCAGGTAAGGGACGAATATATTTTTCCCGCTCAGGATGCTGGTTAATAACTTTTGCCATTTGTAGCAGGACTCTGGCATCTATTTGGTCGGTCTTAGCCAGATAGCCCATTGCGCGGGCAAAATCTCGCGCCTGTCGGGGATTGATAACAACCACATCAAAACCTTCAGACTGAAGATAGCCAGCCACACCAGACTCAAGTCCCCCGGTGGCTTCCATCAGGATCAGTTGAGTTTCATTTCGCTTTAACTCTTTGAGTATCTGATTAAAACCGCCATCTTCATTTGGCACAGTGAATGACCGGGCAATATTGCTGATTGCAATATCCAGAGTGCTTTTCGAAACATCAATGCCTGCACAACGTTGATTTGACACGCTCATCTATACCCCTCCTTGCAAATACGATTTGAAGTTCAGACAACTGTTCGGGCTTCAGATGAACGACTCAGCCTGTGCGTCAGTCGCTATGCTGCGGGCTTGAATAACCCCAGGAGGAATCGGACTACACGGGCTTTGCCAAATCTAAGCCAGAACATAGTAATCCACTTTCAAGATACAAGGAGGAGCGTATGGGCACACCACGATTTACACCTGAATTTAAGGAAGAAGCCGTCCGTCAGATAACGGAACGCGGTTATTCCGTCGCCGAAGTATCTGACCGTCTGGGCGTCTCTGCACACAGCCTCTACAAGTGGCTACGGGCTATCAAACCTGATAACAGCGAGCAGCATGCCCGGGATTTACTGGAAGCTAAAAGCGAGATCCTGAAACTCCGGGCGCAGCTAAAACGCACCGAAGAAGAACGGGATATCCTGAAAAAGGCCGCGCGGTACTTTGCAAGGGAGCCCGACTGAAGTACCGCTTTATCAATGAGCACCGAACTGTATGGGGTGTGATGACGATGTGTCGGGTACTGAATGTCGCCCGGGCCGGGTTCTATGCGTGGCTGCATAACCCTGTCTCGGCGCGTGATAAAGATAACCAGCGCCTGCTGATGCTTATCCGCGACTCATATTCCCTGAGCGGAGGCGTATACGGTTACCGGCGGGTTCATGGCGATCTGAACGAAATCGGGGAAACCTGCGGTAAAAACCGGGTGGGTCGGATCATGCAACTGAACCGGATTAAAGCTGTGCGCGGCTATAAAGCGCCACGTCGTATCGCTGGAAGGCCTTCAGTCGTTGCTCCTAATCGCGTGCAGCGGCAGTTCACCGTTGTCCGGGCCAACCAGGTCTGGGTCACCGATATTACTTATATCCGCACCTGGCAGGGCTGGCTGTATCTGGCGGTGGTTATCGATCTCTTCGCCCGTAATGTGGTCGGCTGGTCGATGAAACCCACTCTCTCACGCGAACTGGCGCTCGACGCGCTGATGATGGCGGTCTGGCGCCGAAAACCGGACGGCGAGGTCATCGTACATAGCGATCAAGGTAGTCAGTACGGCAGTGACGACTGGCAGCGCTTCTGCCGGGCCAATAACCTGGCACCGAGCATGAGCCGGCGTGGCAACTGCTGGGATAATGCGGTGGCCGAATCGTTCTTCAGTTCGCTGAAAAAAGAACGGATCAAAAAACGCATATATAAAACCAGGGATCTGGCCCGGGCGGATATCTTCGATTACATTGAAGTTTTCTACAACCGGACCCGGCGTCACAGCCACCTCGGCGGCGTCAGTCCGGAGGCCTTTGAACAGGCCTCGTCGTGAGGACAGGAAATGTCTACTGTTGTGGGGTCAGTCCAAGGGGCAGTTTTTTAGGACCAATTTAATGTCTGGTTTTTTTCGATCGCCACAGTTTTAACGGCTAATTTCGGTGCATGTATTCCTTGTAGTGTGTAACCGTAGTGGGGGTGTAATCCCGCTTGATTTGGATAAATCAGCTGTAAATGAGGAACTTCATAGCAACCTGCGTAGGCGTAAAGTTGGTAAATATCGCTGCTAGAAACTCCCAGTTTGCGGTCTGCTGCATTAAGTAATTTCCACTTTGTGTCTGCAATTAATTGTGGAACTCCATTTTCATCGACAAGGGCTATGTCTGGCCGCAATTGAAACTGCGGGGAGTCGTCTGCACGCATCGCCAGATATTTTCGCGGTCCCTGTGTACGAAGAAGCCAGCCTTGCTGGTGGGCCCATGGTTTTAACTTTTCTGCTACCCATGCTTCGAATAGGCGATTCATATCAAACAACAATGAAAATAGCGGTGTACCACCAGCCAGTACATCCGGTTTAATCGCTGCAATAAATAATCGGCACTGTTCAAGGACAGGCTGGAACCGTTGGTTAATACGATCGCTTTTGAGTAATTTGAATGACTGCAAAGTGATGGGCACATCGCTAATTCCGTCAAAATACATCAATAGTTCGGATAACCGCTTTTTGGTTTTTCCTGAGTGTGTCCAGGGCATTAACAGACGCAGGGTAAAGCGGAGTATTTGATTCAGAACCATATCTTCGCTGAAATCGTCGAAGCGACAATACAGCCGCTCTCTGTGAACCAGATTGTGTCGGACATGCTGCGGGATAACCAAACGACCACGCATTACCGACAAATTTTCTTCCTGTTCTATGTAATTTCGCAACTTGCCTTGAAGGATCTGTGTATGCAAATCATGGCAAAAGTGCTGGATAAAAATATCCAGCAGACTATGTTGGTGGGTATTGATGCCTGCCTGCGCACCTTTATATGTACGCATGATTCGGGCGGTATACAGCATTTGCACCAATGCCTCACGGCAGGATTCAGGATGTTCTTCTTTACCGTTTATTTTTGGCAAGATTTCCAGTGTTAAGTCGTCCAGTTGGATGACACCGCAGAATTGTGCAAACCGCACCGACTGATGTCCCCAGCTAAAAGCGCCGTTAGGAAGATTTGGAGCCAGCTTTTCCAGTAGCCGGGCATGATGAATGCCCAGCACATGCTGGGCGGCTGCTCGTTCAGTGATCACTGGTAGCGAACTATGCTCAATCACCGACAGAATTTCTGCCACTGCTTAATCCTCGTAAATTTTACGAATTGAGTCGGGAGTAATTTCTTGTGCAACTGAAACCCGATATTCAACAACCTCTTCAAAGTCATCGTGGGTAAAGCCAAAAACATCTTTGCTGGTCAACTTAGCATGTCTAATCAGCGGAGCTTCAATCAACTTGCCGGTAGCGTCAATATCGCGGAAAACAAGCTGTATTTTGTACCAGTCTTCATAGAAGTATTCCTGCAGGAGCGGAATTAACTGGTTCAGGAAAACCGTCTTTAGCTGTGTGAGGTTAGTCACCGGGCAAAGATAAGCATGACCAAGCATGAGATCGCGGCTCAGAAGAAAGCGGATACGGTGGTTCATCGCATCCAGCAGTTTGCGCAGGTTAATCTGGTTGCCATCTTCATCAAGAATATTTCCCGCATCATCTGAACCAGCTATTTTGCTGCTGTCCGGCATCAATTCTTTAAAGCGGAAGCGACGGCGTAAAGCGGTATCCAATAGTGCGATTGAGCGATCAGCGGTGTTCATCGTGCCGTAAATATCCAGATTTTTAGGCACTCCAAATGGCTCGCGAGAATAGGGCAGGGTAATGCGCATGCCCTTGTCGCCGCTGGTGCGTTTGTCGGTTTCAATCAGAGTTATTAACTCTCCGAAAATTTTTGCTACGTTGCCACGATTAATTTCATCGATAAAGATGGCGTAGCGATGCTCCGGATCAGCTTCGGCACGCTGGCAGATACGGCGAAATACGCCATCCTGTGGCGAATAGCTTAATTCACCGTTCTCTTCATTCAACTCCGGGCGAATACCTTCTACGAAGTCTTCATAGCTGTAAGCTTGATGGAAAGTGATGAACTCGTAGCGGTTGATAGTCTTATTATTTTTAGATGGCTTTTTAAGTGAAGAAACCAAACTAACTAAATCAGAACATTCTTCTCGAGCTTCGGAAAGCAAAAACCATGTGCTATCGCTATTTTTATCAAAAAGGTAAGGCGCTGTACGGCGCTCAAGTTTCACTGTATTCGAGTCAATAGCTGCATGATTTTGCAAGGTTGACCAAATGGTTTGATGCAAATTTTTTGTTCTTTCTAAGGCTGTAGCTTTGGTTCTCACAAATTCATGTTCGCGAATAGCTGGTACTTTTGCATTACCACCTAAATCGGTTAGTGCCATAAAAATTACATCACACCATGATTTATCTGCTAGCTGTTCGGTCAGCCATTGTTCGCGCGTTAGTGTCTGCGCTTCGCTGACATATTTTGCTTTCAATTGATTTAATTCGTAGGTCTTGCCTGTTCCCGGCGGGCCGAACAAAATTAAGTTCAATGGCTCTAATATTTTTGGCTGCGCGAGCAATTCATCAGTGGGCTCGATTACCGCAGACTTTTCGACTGGTTCTGTGGTTTTTTGCCAGACCTTGGATAATGGTGGGATGTAGAAATCGAGCTGCTGAGTATGTTGTTTTTCTTCCTGCTCATGACGAATCTCTAGTAGCGCTCTGTCCATTGCTACCGCTGAAAGTTCTTCTTTCTGATGTGGCTTGAAGGCACGGATGATAGTACGGCGATCACTGCTGCTAAAAACGCGTTCAAATTCATCGGGGAACAGCAAAAACATCAGCATATGGCGGAACTGGCGGCTGGCATTTTCAGGAATAACGCTAAGCCACTCTCCAAACGAGAAACCGTTACTCAGTTGCGCTTCGCGCCCGGCAGAGGGCAGAGCTAATAGCGCCTTAAGCACATTCGCGAGATACGCAAATTCGCGCGCGCGAAAAGTATTAAACCCTGTTCCAGCGCTGCCGACACCAGCAAGTACTGTGCTTTGCAGCATAGCGTGATGCGTATCTAGCTGCTCGCCGGATAAATCCCAAATAGTGTTTATTTGCTCACGCTTGGTTTTGACGCTGATATTGCTGGCGCAGAGATACAGTAGCCAAAGCATTTCCGCAGTGAGTTGTTTTGCTTCAGGTGAGACACTGGCTAACTGTTCTTTAAGCCGAAGCATGAAATTGCCTTCCTGCTCTAACTGGCTATTAACCACATTACTCTCAATCTCTGCCAGATACTGGCTGTTCCAGAGGTTTTTGTCGCTGAAAAGCGATATGCCATTGACCAGGCAGCGCTGACGCCATTCACTGGCTGCATTTAAAATTTGTTCTGCTTGTTCTTCACCGGTATAGCGGCTCATCCTTGTGATCCTTTTTTATGAATTAAGCAACTGATGGACATTAGTTAATGTGGTATGAGCCATCTTCCATTTTAGTACCATAAGTTTCCACATTTCTTTCAATCATCGTGCGGATACTGGTATCCAAAATATCGCCGCTGGCTTCCGTTTTTTCTTTTCTTAACGCAGTCTGCAACTGTGAAATGTTACCTGTACTGCACCCCATCGGGCAAAGTGGCGCTCTTGCTACATTTCTTTTGCGAGACATGAGCCCCGCAGTAAACAGTCAAAAGGGTGCTCCTGATAGCCAGCATGTATCGCTATTTACAGATGGATTTGAACGAGATGTTGCTGCTAGATGTGGTGCAGGTTGTCATTGCACTGCTCTTCAGCAGTGGGGATACTGTTACTTTACAGTGATCACCACTGGTTCTTGATGTGAACCTATATGTGACCATCAGAAACGAACTGAAACGTTCAATCAGCTAACCCCCAGCAGTTATTTTTGTGCTGATCAATTTGTAACACATTGATATTAAAAGAAAAATGAAAGTGATCATATGAGTGTAAGGAGGTATGGGTCTTATCTCATTGAAAGTATTAGCAATTAAAAGAAAATCTTCATTATTTCGCGTATGGGATAAATCAGAAGGAAAATATTTTTTTGAAGTAAAAGGTGTTTAAAGGGGATTAGTCCCAGCGGATATGTGGCAGTAAGCAGATATAAATTGGCTTACAGGAGGTAATCAACGTTGTCTGTGCGTTAATGCCCGTCAAGAATTGAGAGGCATTTCCGTTATAATGCCGCACAATAATTCCCTGGTAGTGTTGATAAGGTTCTGCTTACTGATGGCGGCTAAGTGTTTATATTTAAGTTACGTCGCGCTCAGTAAGCATACCAGGTGACATTGTTATGGTGTTTTCATCTCTATAACCATGGTTTCAACAAGAACGGGTCTATCAGGCCTATAAATGGAAAATCGACTATATAACGTCTGGCAGTGCTGGCGACCAGATTGTGTTCACGGCAATAGTCGGCAACAGTCCAGCCTTTTGGCCAGTACTTTTGATAATATCGGTCAAAGTGCTGGCTCCAGTGAGAGCTCATTGGCTTACACCGTAACTGCTTTTTAGCTGTTTTATGATTCAGCCGGTGATTGTTAATGTAGTCATCCAGTGTGGATTTGCTTTTCTGGAAGCAATAGCGATGCCATGCCCAGTGAATAATTTTAAGGCTTTGCCCCCCAACACGGCGACAGTTGGCATATACCCGTACTGGATTCAACTTGTACTTGCGTGCGTAATCAGAAAGGCTGATCCCAGTAATCAGAGCTTCTAACACATAGTTATGACGATGACCGGGCCAACGTGGTGAATTACACCACCATTTATTTTCGTCATAAAGTTCATAGGATGAACGTTTACGCAGAACGGCGGGTAATCGGGCTTTGCCCAGAAAATATTTGTCCAACATTCCTGAGTAGGTGGATTTTAACGCCATATCCTGATCGTTGGCTTTCGTCTCCACTTTTTGGTTGATTGGTTTGTAGGGTGTTATTGCAGATTTTTGGCGTGAAGGTGCGACAGGTTTCGGTTTGCGCATGCCTGAGCCAAAAAGTTTGATACCTTTATCAATTGACTCTTTAGTATGGCGCTTACCCAGATAGCTAACTCTTAGCATCAGCTCGGTATAGGTCTTGAGATCATTTTCGCTCACAAAGTAATAACCGTTTTCCGGGAACCATACCGAACCACCAGCAACCTGTTCCCAACAATGTCGGACAATCGTATTCAGCTTATTTGGATAACGGATATAGTTGCCATCCAGCATCAGCAAATAGTGATAATGCTGTGCTTCCCCTGAGCCCTGCTCTCTTACCCAGAGATAGCTGATAAACGATTTTGGGTAGTTCTTGCTTAACTGGCGGAAAAGTAAATTATGGAAATCAACCATTATACGATTATCCGCACTGTAGGTCGGGAGTCGAAAGTCATATCTGACCGCAAGAAAGCGAGACATCGCTGATACCTTGTCAACTGCCCCGAAGATTCTTTTCATGATCTTCGTGTCCTGGTCGCGTTTCTCTGGCAGTACAGACCACATCACTTCTTTGAAAACAAACGTTCCCTTTGGCTGATATTCAACAAGGTTGCCAGGCTTATCGGGCGTAATAGTATTAAATACCGGGGGGGATTCCTGACCAGGTGAGGGCTTTGTTACTTGATTAATCAGAGAGTTACTCATGTTTTAGCATGTCGTAGAAGAGGTGAAAATAATCGTTTTTGTTCCAGTTTGTTTCATTGTCAGATGAAGAAAGGGCTGAATATTTCAGCCCTTTAACAAACAGAATTACTTGTTATTTTGCTCAAGCCAGCATTGATACGTATTGGCTGGCCATCCTACGGTTCGACCCTCATGCATTATCGGCTGTGGGAACATGCCAGCTTTAACCCAGCGGTAGAGGGTGGTGCGACTGCAATCGAGAAGCTGAAGCATTGTATCAATGCGAATCAAACGTTGGGGCTGATGAAGGGCTATAACCTTATCAGACATAGCTGGTTTATTTTTCAATTGAATAACTCCTGGTGGTGAAAGCTGAAACTGAACGGAGTTAATCAAACTGAACGGTATATTTCCCGTGTACCTTCCTGAAGATTACTGGGTACCTTTTGTAACTATTTCTTTTTATGTACTTTTTCTTTTTGCTTTTTTGGCTTCCCGAAGAAATTCAATATTCTGATTTGGTTGTTCTAAAAGATGTAATGCGAAGCCTAGCTCTTTAGATGCATTCTCACGAGACATCGGAAGTTGTTTACTGTGAGGCCAGAACGCAGAGGCATGTTTTTCTATCTGGTTCAGAAGTTCAGTAACTGTTGGGATGACCTTTTTATTAGCATCTCTTTGATTTTGAGAGATAACCGCAAGGGCTGCGATCAGCAACTCTTCTCGTTTGATAGCATAACTTTCCCCTCTTAGTGGAGGGGGAGTCGAGTGCTTTTGCACTGCTAGCAACTCGAAATATTTTTCTTTGTAGTCCGGCTCATCTTCGATGCTTTCCAGAAGCTCGACATCGAGGAGTGGGGCAATAGCGTCACGCAAGAAGCCATGTGTACGAAGTGACTCATCGTTGCTGATATCTTCATTGTAGATACGCAGAAGTTGAGAAAGGGTCTTCGGGCGCTTCGCCAATTCTTCTGGGGACATTTTCCCTTTCATTGGGGCGGATAGTAGGTCCCAGGCAAAATGGTCATCGGCAACAGCGTTTAGTTTGTTTCCATCCAGGCGGTATAGTTCCGGATGATGCTCAACTGATAGGGTAGTTAACAGCACAGAGGCGAGGTCTTCGTACATGGCTTCTGGGTCTTGAGCTTTGGCTGAACGAAGAAGATCATAAAGGCTAATCCAGTCCTTTACCGTTAACTCAGGGGGACGGGCCATGCGGCGCTTTTTTTTCTCTTCAACTTTATCCTTAAAGCTCATGCTAAATCTCCCTGGCTACAACACCTACAGTTGAGTTACGTCACCCATTACGTCACCCAGATTGAAACAAAACAAAAAGGACTTAGCCAGTTTCCTGTCTAAGTCCTTGTTTTATTTGGTGGCCCCTGCTGGACTTGAACCAGCGACCAAGCGATTATGAGTCGCCTGCTCTAACCACTGAGCTAAGGGGCCGTGGCGGTGGATTATAAAGTAACTCCGCGTCGCAATCCAGACATAAGCGTACGGATGCTGATTTTATAAACAATGTATTATCAGTCCGTTATACTGTTACTCTGATGTATTGTTCGGAGTAATTATGGTTAAGGACATACTGGCACCAGGGCTGCGGGTGGTGTTTTGCGGCATCAATCCGGGGCTATCTTCCGCAGGTACAGGATTCCCCTTTGCGCATCCCGCCAATCGCTTCTGGAAGGTCATCCATCAGGCGGGATTTACCGATCGCCAACTGAAGCCAGAAGAGGCGCAACACCTGCTGGATTTCCGCTGTGGCGTGACTAAATTTGTCGACAGGCCAACGGTGCAGGCTAATGAAGTGAAGCTACAGGAGATGCGTAGCGGTGGCCGTAAGCTTATTGAAAAGATTGATGACTATCAGCCCGCCGCGCTGGCGATTCTTGGCAAGCAGGCGTTCGAGCAAGGCTTTAGTCAGCGCGGAGCGCAGTGGGGAAAGCAGACGCTGACCATTGGCGCGACGCAGATTTGGGTATTGCCAAATCCCAGCGGATTGAGCCGGATAACACTGGATAAGCTGGTGGAGGCGTATCGTGAGCTGGATGACGCGCTGGTCATGCGCGGGATGTAAATAAAAACGCCACCTTGCGGTGGCGTTTGAACTTATACGGCGAGATTAATCGTCGAGGAAGCTACGCAGCACTTCAGAACGGCTCGGGTGGCGCAGTTTACGCAGCGCCTTCGCTTCGATCTGACGGATACGTTCGCGGGTAACGTCGAACTGTTTACCCACTTCTTCCAGCGTGTGGTCGGTGTTCATATCGATACCGAAACGCATACGCAGAACTTTCGCTTCACGAGCGGTCAGGCCAGCCAGAACGTCGTGCGTTGCGGCACGCAGGCTCTCGGTAGTGGCAGAGTCCAGCGGCAGCTCGAGGGTGGTATCCTCGATGAAATCACCCAGATGCGAATCTTCATCGTCGCCGATCGGCGTTTCCATGGAGATAGGCTCTTTGGCGATCTTCAGCACTTTACGGATCTTGTCTTCCGGCATCAGCATGCGTTCAGCCAGCTCTTCCGGCGTCGGCTCACGGCCCATCTCTTGCAGCATCTGACGGGAAATACGGTTGAGCTTGTTAATGGTCTCAATCATATGCACCGGAATACGGATGGTACGCGCCTGATCCGCGATAGAGCGGGTAATTGCCTGACGGATCCACCAGGTTGCGTAGGTGGAGAACTTGTAACCACGACGGTATTCAAACTTATCAACCGCTTTCATCAGACCGATGTTGCCTTCCTGAATCAGATCCAGGAACTGCAGACCACGGTTGGTGTATTTCTTGGCGATAGAGATAACCAGACGTAAGTTCGCTTCAACCATCTCTTTTTTCGCACGACGGGCTTTCGCCTCACCGATGGACATGCGACGGTTGATATCTTTGACCTGCTCGATGGTCAGGCCGGTTTCTTCTTCAATCTGCTGCAGTTTCTGCAGGCCGCGGTGAACGTCATCTGCCACGTCGTGCAGTTTTTCAGACCACGGTTTGTTCATCGCGATTGCCGCGTTGAACCAGGTTTCGCTGGTTTCATTGCCAGTGAACAGAGTGATGAAGTTTTTCTTCGGCATTTTGCACTGCTCAACGCAGAGCTTCATGATCAGACGTTCCTGAGTACGCACGCGGTCCATCATGACGCGCATGCTGTTTACCAGGTAGTCGAACTGCTTCGGCACCAGGCGGAACTGTTTGAACACTTCAGACAGCTTCTGAATTTCTTCCTGCGCGGCAGCATGGCTGCGGCCTTTGGCCTTGATCGTGTCGCGGGTGATTTCGTACTGGGTACGCAGCTCAGCGAATTTTTCACGCGCTAATTCAGGGTCGATGCTGTTGTCGTCATCGCTGCTGTCGTCGTCATCTTCTTCATCTTCGTCTTCATCTTCATCCATCTCTTCTTGAGAGAGTTCAGAACCGACGTGGGTCGCCGTTGGCGCCATGTCTTCTTCCGCGTTAGGATCGACAAAGCCGGTGATGAGATCGGACAGACGCGCTTCTTCAGCTTCTACGCGATCGTATTGCTCAAGCAGATAGGTGATGGCTTCCGGGTATTCAGCAACGGAGCATTGAACCTGGTTAATCCCGTCTTCGATGCGCTTAGCGATGTCGATTTCGCCTTCACGGGTTAACAGTTCAACGGTACCCATTTCACGCATGTACATGCGGACCGGGTCAGTTGTACGGCCGATTTCGGACTCAACGCTGGACAGAACCTGGGCAGCCGCTTCTTCCGCGTCTTCATCGGTGCTGTTGGAGGTTTCAGCAAGCAGCAGATCATCGGCATCAGGTGCTTCTTCCATCACCTGAATACCCATGTCATTGATCATTTGGATGATGTCTTCGATTTGATCTGAATCGACGATATCTTCCGGCAGATGGTCATTGACCTCGGCATAGGTCAGATAGCCTTGCTCCTTACCACGTTGGACAAGAAGCTTCAGCTGTGACTGCGGGTTTTGCTCCATAAGACGGTATCCACACTTAATTCGTTTGATTGGTGTTGGGCGGTAAAACCGCCAACGGCAAAACGAGGGCATACTTATATTTTGCCGCTGCCTCTCCGTGCGGCTGTCGGGGGCTTCCCGATCGATATTCGGCAGTTAAGCCGTTAAATACTTCATCTTTCACGTTGTCTCTGCGTTAGCTGCGTTCTCTCTTCCTGGTCATGTACTTATGTACACTCCCAGGCGTTCGTTCACTTGCTGCCTTGATACAACGCGAATGATTTTGTCTTTGTTTTGTCTTTCTCTTATTTCTTGGCCAGTTCCTGGTTCAGCGTCCAGAGTTCCCGGCGTTCTTCGCTGCTTAAACCGTGTGTGCGCTCACGAGCTATCAACTCTTCCTGGCGCAGTTCAAGCATCGAATCAAACATATGGTTGAGTGAGTCGGTGAAGGTTTTTTCTGCGATATCTTTATCTGCTATATCGTCCCACATCGACAGTTTTTCAAGGGTTGCAGCATCATTTGTGCCACGATAGTGCTCTAAAAGTTGGCCGGTGGTCAGGCCTGGCTGAGCCAGACAAGTGTTGACCAGTTCTCTGAATAAGCCAAGTCCAGGCAGCTTATTGCTGTCCAGCGCGCCTAACGGCGGAACCAGCGGAGCAAGGTCCGGGTTTTGCACCAGCAACCCTATAAGTATACGCATGGTCGTACGTTTTAGCTGTGGAACAGGGCGGGAAGCGCCATTTTCTGCCAGTTTTGGCATTAAACGTTCAAGCTGGCTGTCATCCAGAATGCCGAGCTTGTTTCCCAACTCCTGTCGCAGATAAATGCGCAACGTTTCGCCCGGCACCTGAGTGATCAGTGGCAGCGCCAGCGTGCTGAGCTG
Source organism: Citrobacter sp. CRE-46 (assembly GCF_059615875.1). NCBI lineage: Bacteria > Pseudomonadati > Pseudomonadota > Gammaproteobacteria > Enterobacterales > Enterobacteriaceae > Citrobacter > Citrobacter sp. CRE-46. The sequence goes on from NZ_CM184341.1 coordinate 725,868, forward strand.
CGCGCGTCCGTCCGGGGTACTCAAATCTACCTGTGGCAACAGGCTATTAAATAAAAACGCAGAGAGCGGCAACGCCTGCTCCATCCGGGCTTCGAAAGCCTCTTTCCCTTCTTTACGCACTAACGTATCGGGATCTTCGCCATCAGGTAAAAACATAAAGCGTAGCTGGCGGCCGTCTGTCATATAAGGCAGTGCGGTTTCCAGCGCGCGCCATGCTGCGTCGCGTCCGGCGCGGTCGCCGTCGTAGCAGCAAATCACGTTGTTCGTCGCGCGAAACAACAGCTGGATGTGATCGGCGGTGGTTGACGTCCCAAGGGATGCCACGGCGTAGTTAATGCCGTATTGCGCCAGCGCCACCACATCCATATAACCTTCCACCACTAACAGGCGCTGCGGATCGGCGTTATCCTGCTGGGCTTCATAAAGGCCATACAACTGGCGACCTTTATGGAAAATATCGGTTTCCGGGGAGTTCAGATACTTCGGCAGGGCATCGCCCAGCACGCGTCCACCAAAACCAATGACCCGACCACGTTTGTCGCGGATGGGGAACATCACCCGTTCGCGAAAACGATCGTAACTGCGTCCCTGATCGTTGGTGACCAACATCCCCGCATCGACCAACGATTTGCGATTCTCAGCATTGCCGCCAAACCGTTTCAGGACGTTATCCCAGCCGGGGGGGGCAAAACCAATAGCAAAACGGGTGATAACGTCGCTACTTAATCCTCGCTTTTCCAGGTACTGGCGCGCAGGGGTAGCGGCGGGCTGCATCAAAGACTGTTGATAAAAAGTGTTCAGGCCGTCCATCAATTGATAAAGGCTTTGCCGTTGATGGCGCTCTATCTGACTGGGGCCACTGCCTGCTTCATAGGGCACTTCAAGGTTGTGCATTGCGGCCAGTTCTTCGACGGTTTCCACAAACTCGAGCTTGTCGTAGTTCATGAGAAAGTCGACGGCGTTGCCATGCGCGCCACACCCAAAGCAGTGATAAAACTGTTTTTCACCGTTTACGGTGAAAGAGGGGGTTTTTTCGTTATGGAACGGACAGCACGCGTGATAATTTTTGCCCTGCTTTTTCAGCTTTACCCGCGCGTCGATGAGATCGACGATGTCGGTTCTTGCCAGCAGGTCATTAATAAATACACGTGGGATTCGTCCAGCCATATGCCCCGTTATTACACTTCATCCTTCAAACTGTCTCTGCGTTGGCTGCACTCGCTCCCCCCTGTCACTTACTTAAGTAAGCTCCGGGGATTCACTCACTTGCCGCCTTGATACAGTGTGAATGATTTTGTGTAATTGCTGATGTATAAACGAAAATAAGCCGCGCATTCCTTCCGGAAGCACGGCCTTACAACTACAACTCAGTCTGAATTGAGAGCTTTAGCTCTCAATGGATTAGTACAGACGAGTACGGCGTGCGTTTTCGCGAGCCAGTTTCTTCGCGTGACGTTTCACAGCAGAAGCTTTAGCGCGCTTACGTTCGGTAGTCGGTTTTTCATAGAACTCACGACGACGAACTTCCGCCAGAACACCTGCTTTTTCGCATGAACGCTTGAAGCGACGCAGTGCTACGTCGAACGGCTCGTTTTCACGTACTTTAATTACCGGCATGTAACTCTCACCTTTAATAAATTCGGTTTGCCGCTGGCATCAACGCCAGCTTATTTCAAAATGGTGCGGAATTTTACTGCAATTGCTGCTGCTTTGTAAAGCACCCACGCGATTTTGAAAGGGACTTTTATAAGGACAAGGAGTATACACGAGGCATGCGCCTGGGGCGAACAAAGTTTTACATCAACCCGCATTGGTCCTACACTGCGCGGTAATAGAGCGAGGTAAAACAAGTCATGCGTGTACTGGGTATTGAAACATCCTGCGATGAAACCGGCATCGCCATTTACGACGATGAAAAAGGTCTTTTAGCCAACCAATTGTATAGTCAGGTGAAATTACACGCTGACTACGGCGGCGTAGTGCCAGAACTGGCCTCGCGCGATCACGTACGTAAAACCGTACCGCTGATTCAGGCCGCGCTGAAAGAAGCGGGACTCACGGCAAAAGAGATCGATGCGGTGGCGTACACCGCAGGTCCTGGTCTGGTTGGCGCGCTGCTGGTCGGCGCAACCGTAGGACGTTCGCTGGCGTTCGCCTGGGGCGTGCCGGCAATTCCTGTGCACCACATGGAAGGGCATTTGCTGGCGCCGATGCTGGAAGAGAATCCTCCTGCTTTTCCGTTCGTCGCGCTGCTGGTTTCCGGTGGGCACACGCAACTGATTAGCGTCACTGGTATCGGTCAGTATGAATTACTGGGTGAATCGATTGATGACGCGGCAGGTGAAGCGTTCGACAAAACCGCCAAGCTGCTGGGGCTGGATTATCCTGGCGGCCCAATGCTGTCTAAGCTGGCGTCACAGGGTGTGGAAAAACGCTTTGTCTTCCCGCGTCCGATGACCGACCGTCCGGGGCTGGATTTCAGCTTCTCCGGCCTGAAAACCTTCGCCGCGAATACGATTCGTAATAACGAAAATGACGATCAAACGCGTGCAGATATCGCCCGTGCCTTTGAAGATGCGGTGGTTGATACGCTGATGATCAAGTGCAAACGCGCGCTGGATCAAACCGGTTTTAAACGTCTGGTGATGGCGGGGGGCGTGAGCGCTAACCGCACGCTGCGCGCAAAACTGGCCGAAATGATGCAAAAACGCCGCGGCGAAGTGTTCTATGCGCGCCCGGAATTTTGTACCGACAACGGGGCGATGATCGCCTACGCGGGGATGGTGCGTTTTAAAGCGGGCGCAACGGCGGATCTTGGCGTGACCGTGCGTCCACGCTGGCCGCTGGCGGAATTACCGGCGGCGTGAGTTTTTTGCCCGGTGGTGGCTTTGCTTACCGGGCCAACAAAACCGTAGGCCGGGTCAGGCGAAGCCGCCACCCGGCGATAAACCACGCTACACCCGCAACATTCCTTTCTCTTCCAGAAACGCAATAATCGTCGCCAGACCGTCGCCCGCCTTCAGGTTAGTAAACGTCCACGGACGCTCGCCGCGCATGCGCAGGGTATCGTGTTCCATCACCTCCAGCGAAGCGCCTACGTAAGGGGCCAGATCGGTTTTGTTGATCACCAGAAAATCGGATTTGGTGATCCCCGGCCCGCCTTTACGCGGGATCTTCTCGCCTTCGGCAACGTCAATCACGTAGATTGTCAGATCCGCTAATTCCGGGCTGAAGGTGGCGCTCAGGTTATCGCCACCGCTTTCCACAAAAATCAGATCCAGGTTGCCGAATTTCTCGCTCAGCGCTTCGACCGCGGCCAGATTCATCGACGCATCTTCGCGGATGGCGGTATGTGGACAGCCGCCAGTTTCCACACCAACGATCCTGTCCGGTTCCAGGGCGCCTGCTTCGGTGAGAATGCGCTGATCTTCTTTGGTGTAGATATCGTTAGTCACGACCGCCAGCTGATAGCTGCTGCGCATGGCTTTGCATAACGCTTCCAGCAGCGCTGTTTTGCCGGAGCCAACCGGGCCGCCAACGCCCACGCGCAGGGGATGCTTGTAATCACTCATTTTTTCTCCTCAGGAACGGAATAAGCGGGAATATTGGGTTTCATGCCGGGCAGACGCGATGGCGGCTAACGGCGTTGCGGATCCGAGGCTGGCGTCAGGACACGCCAGCGCTTGTGCCACACCTTGCGCGTAACGATCGCCAAGCGAAATAATCAACCGCTGCGCCGCCTGCTGGCCAAAGGGAACCAGTTTGACGCCTGCCATCACTGCGCTCTCAATCCAGCTGTAGCCGAGGCTTAATGCCAGATTCGTCAGGGGGATTTTCCAGCGTACGCCCAGCCAGGCCATGCCGCACAGCTGGCTGTCGGTAAAGAGCGTGCGCCATTCCCGGGAACAGTCTGGTTCCCAGTCGGTAACCAGTCGCGTAAAGGCGATGCCCCGGCTGCGTTCTTCATCCCGCAGTTCGCGGGTTTCCCGACAGGCCAGCAGGTAAGCGGTCCAGCGGCGCGCGGCGGCGAGATCGTCCTGCTCACAGGCGCGATACAATCTCGCCAGCAGCGGTAAGTCGACGGTAAAAAAGTTGTGCTCCATCTGCTGAATTTGCCAGTCAGAGAAGTCATCGACGCTTTTCACCCAGCCGATTTCCACCGCCCACTCCAGACCCTGAGACCAGGTAAACGATCCCACCGGGAGACTGCTGCTGGCGAGCTGCATCAGGCGCAGCTGTTGGGTGCTATGCATCAGTGCGCATGGCCGTGATGATGCCCGTGTGACTCGCTGGCATAGGCACCCGCTTCCGGCTCAAACGGCAATTGGGCAAACGCCACCTCGAGGTTGAACTGGCGCAACATATCGTCCAGCACATGATCGTGGTGGTAGCGCAGCTCATCGGGCAGGATCTGCAACGGTACGTGGCGATTACCAAGGTGGTAACAGGCTTTGGCGAGCAAAAAAGGGTCGGCGCAGCGCACGACGGAAACCGACTCCGGCGCGGCGATCACTTCGATCACCTCGCGGCCATCGTCGGTAGTCAGCAGGTCGCCGCCGCGTAACAGTAAACCGCGCGGTAGCATTAAGCCGGCTTCGCGGCCATCGCTCAGCGCCACTCTGGCGCGGCTTTTTACCCGAACATCAATGGGTAGCGTGACGCTTGCGGTGACGCGGTGGGCATGGTCAAGGCGTTGGGTCAGGTAGATCATCCTCACTCCTTAAAACAGGAAATAGCGTTGCGCCATCGGCAAAACGTCTGCCGGGTCGCTGGTAATCAGTTCACCGTCAATGCGTACCTCGTAGGTCTGGGCATCGACGGTGATATTGGGCTGCAGAGCGTTGTGGATCATGTCAGCCTTTTTTACCGTCCGGCAGCCTTTGACGACGGCGATAGCGCTTTGCAAATTAAGTTGCTGCGGGACGTTTTGCGCGTCGGCAGCCTGTGAAATAAAGGTCAGACGGGTGTGATGCCGCGCTGCGCCAAGCGCGCCGAACATCATGCGGTAATGCACCGGCTGCGGAGTAGGGATTGAGGCGTTGATATCACCCATCGGCGCGCAGGCGATCATCCCGCCCTTCACGATGGTCGCCGGTTTTACGCCAAAAAAGGCCGGCGACCACAGCACCAGGTCGGCCAGTTTACCGGGCTCAACCGAGCCGACTTCGTGGGCGATACCGTGGGTCAACGCCGGATTGATGGTGTACTTGGCGATGTAGCGTTTAACACGCTGATTGTCGTTGTCGCCGATTTCTTCTGCCAGCGGACCACGCTGAACCTTCATGCGGTGCGCCACCTGCCAGGTGCGCAGGATCACTTCGCCCACGCGCCCCATTGCCTGTGAATCGGACGAGGTCAGGGAAAACGCGCCAATATCATGCAGCACATCTTCGGCAGCGATCGTTTCCCGGCGAATGCGCGATTCGGCGAAGGCCACGTCTTCAGCGATATCCGGATCGAGATGGTGGCAGACCATCAGCATGTCGAGATGTTCATCGATGGTGTTGACGGTATAAGGCAGCGTCGGGTTGGTGGAGGAGGGCAAAATATTCGGATGTGCGCAGGCGGTGATGATATCCGGCGCATGGCCGCCACCTGCGCCTTCGGTATGGAAAGTATGAATGGTGCGATCGCCGATCGCTGCCAGCGTATCCTCAACAAAACCGGACTCATTGAGCGTGTCGCTGTGCAGCGCTACCTGAATGTCCATTTCGTCGGCCACGGTCAGCGCGCAGTCGATAGCGGCAGGCGTGGCGCCCCAGTCTTCGTGGATCTTCAGGCCAATGGCGCCGGCAGTGATTTGCTCGCGCAGGGCGTCAGGGTTTGAACCATTGCCTTTGCCCAGCAAACCAATGTTAACCGGCAATGTGTCTGCCGCCTGCAGCATGCGGGCGATGTACCACGGGCCCGGCGTGCAGGTGGTGGCATTGGTGCCTGCGGCCGGACCGGTACCGCCGCCGATCATCGTCGTCACGCCGGAAACCAGCGCTTCTTGCGCCTGCTGCGGGCAGATCCAGTGAATATGCGTATCCACGCCGCCCGCGGTGACGATTTTGCCTTCTCCGGCGATGACTTCTGTTCCTACGCCTATCGGGATTGTGACATTGGGCTGAATATCGGGATTACCCGCTTTGCCGATGGCGAAGATCCTGCCGTCTTTGATGCCGATATCCGCTTTGACGATCCCCCAGTGATCAACGATCAGCGCATTGGTTATCACCAGATCCACACACGCCTGGGCGCGCATTTGTCCCTGGCCCATACCATCGCGGATCACTTTTCCGCCGCCGAATTTGACCTCTTCGCCGTAGGTGGTGAAGTCTTTTTCCACCTCGATCCACAAGTCAGTATCCGCCAGACGTACTTTATCGCCGGTGGTTGGGCCAAACATGTCGGCGTACGCCTGGCGGGAAATGTTACTCATTATCTGCCTCCAGCGCGCCCATCACTTCGCTGCGAAAACCCACCATCCTTTGTGCGCCAGCGACGCGCACCAGTTCGACTTCGCGCTTTTGCCCCGGTTCAAAACGTACCGCTGTACCTGCGGCAATGTTAAGACGAAAGCCCCGCGTAGCTGCCCTGTCAAAGCGTAGCGCCGGGTTCACCTCGTAAAAGTGATAGTGCGATCCCACCTGGATGGGTCTGTCGCCGTGATTCTCCACTACGATCGTGCAGGTTTCGCGCCCCTGATTGATCGCAATGTTGCCTGCTGAGATCTGATACTCACCTGGGATCATTGCCGCTCCTTAGACGATCGGGTTGTGGACGGTGACCAGTTTCGAACCGTCCGGGAATGTGGCTTCAACCTGAATATCCGGGATCATCTCTGGTACGCCTTCCATCACCTGATCGCGGCGCAGCACGTGACGCCCGTCTTCCATCAGCGCGGCCACGGTTTGCCCGTCGCGCGCCCCTTCCATAATGAAAGCGCTAATCAGCGCCACTGATTCCGGGTAATTCAGCTTCAGCCCGCGGGCCAGGCGACGTTCTGCCACCAGCGCGGCGGTAAACAGCAACAGCTTGTCTTTTTCTCTGGGGGTCAGTTCCATAATGGGCCTCTTAGGTTTGCCAGATTCGCGGTAGCATGGGCGCTTTGTGTGTCAGCAGCGGGCGCAGAAATTGCCAGATGTCACGCATAACGCGCTGAACAATCAGGTTGTCGTTCGCCAGAAAGCGGATTGTCAGCAGCGAGTCGTTAAGCGTTGCCCCGGCATAATCCCCCAATGGCGTAAGCCGCTCGCGCGTTCCCTCCAGCATGTGTTCGTTGGCCGGGTAACACAGCAACGTACCAATCCAGGGATGATGTGCGACGCCGCTCAGATTCCCTGCCTGCACCTGCAAACGCTCTATCAGTAGCGGTTGCCCATCCCGCCACACTTCCAGACGGTTTTGTAGCGTGCCGTGGCTGAACGTTTCCTGCATGACAGGGCGTCCGAGACACAGCAGATCCCAGGCCAGCAAATGGCTTGCGGACGTCAGATGAAATACGGACTGGACGGTGGCATTAGCGCCGGGAAAGAAGATCGTATCCTGCGGCAGCCACTCCAGCGTGGCGTGCGGGGCGAGCGTGAAATGCTGGCGTAGCAACGCCTGCGGCCCACGGCTGCGATAAAATTTTCCCGCGCCGGGCTGAGTGATTAACGCATGGCTGTTTTCATCGAGTGATACGGAAATATGTAGCTCATCCCCGCCGACGATCCCGCCAGGTGGATGAAGCAAATAGAGGTGACATACCTCTTCTTCGGGATAAAACGGACGTTGAACCGTCAAAGGTCCATAGTGACGCGCCGAGGCGAGCACCGTTTTGTGCCCGGTGCGGGTAAAGTGCAGATCCAGTTCGGCCTGCCAGCCTCGTGTGAGTGTCTCGTGCGCCAGCGTGTCCAGAGCGTTTCCCTTATCAGCATGAGGGTGTTTGCGTACAAAAAAGTATGCCTCAGCGCATCGGGAAATCGATCATATGAGAAGCTTATGGATAAAGGGGCGACAAGACGTCGCCCCAATGGGATTTTACAGTAAAACGAGAGGCATCCAGACCAGACCGGTGATCACCAGCAGCACGAGGAAAATCAGGCCAAAAATAGCGCCCAGCCGCCAGTAGTCAACCGTTGGCAAATAGCCGCTGCCGTAGTAGATAGGGCTTGGGCCGGTGGCGTAGGGAGTCAGAATACTGCCCAGGCCAATAGCGGCGCCGACCATCAGACAGAAGACCGGCAACGGGATTTCCGGCATCGCCAACGCGGCGGCGATCATCATTGGCGCAAGGGCGGAGGTATACGCCGTGGCGCTGGCAAAGAAGTAGCGCAGTAAATAAAAGACCACGATGAGCGCCACCATCACCATGATCGGTGAATAGCCGCTCAGCCCGTTTGCCAGCAGCTTGCCGAACCAGGTAATAAAACCGGTGTTATTCAGCCCGGTCGCCAGGGTTATTAACGAGGCCAGCCAGAAAAAGACGTTCCATGCGGCTTTATTGCTGACGATGTCATCCCAACTGATGATGCGCAGTACCAGCATCAATGCCACCACGCTGTAACCGACCATTGCGGCGTCAATATAATCGCCACCGAAGATCCACAACACCAGCGCGCCGACCATCAGCCCGAGCATCTTTTTCTCACGTGCGCAGAGCGGTCCCATCGCTTTTAATTCTGTATCCGCCCAGCGCGGCACCTGATCGCCGGATTTCAGCACCGGCGGGTACAACACATATGCCAGCCAGGGCACGATCAGCACCAGTAAAATGCTCAGCGGCAGCATACCCAAGAACCAGTCGCCCCAACTGAGTGCCGTATGAGATGCGCCTTTCATCAGGCCGATCAGCAGCAGGTTCGGCGCCATCGCCGTTAAGAAAATCGCGCTGGTGACGCAGTCGGCGACAATGCCCATCCACATGATGTAGGAGCCAATAGAACGTGAACTGGCGTCATTGGGCTGTGAGTTATACAGCGGCGGCAGGTTGCGGATAATCGGGTAGATTATCCCGGCCCCGCGCGCGGAGTTAGAAGGCGTGACGGGGGCGAGGATAAGCTCGGAGAACATCACCGCGTAACCGAGGAATAACGTCCGGTGCCCCATCTTTTTCACTAACATCAGCGCGATACGCCGACCGAGACCGGTTTTCTCATAGCCGGTACCAAACATAAAGGCCGCGAAAATCAGCCAGATCACCGAGTTAGAAAAGCCAGAAACGGCCCACGACAGCGATTTGGCGGTAAATTTAAAACCGTCCTGCGCGAGTTGTTCCGGGCTGAACAGGATCCACGGTGAAAGTACGGCGATGATCGAAATACCAATCATCGCCACGACCGCGCCGGGTACAGGTTCCAGAATGAGCCCCACAATCACACCGGTAAAGACGGCAAAATAGAGCCAGGTGTGGCTCTCAAGACCGGTGGGGACGGGTAAAACAGCAATAATGGCGATGACCACCAGCGGAGCCAGGTATCGCCACCAACCAGCTAAAGGTGCCATTGTGATATCCCTGCGAAAGGGGAGAGGCTCTGTGCCTCTCCGGAAGGGTTATTTGATGTAGTGCACGTGCTCGCAAATCTCTTCCACGATGGGATCGCGGCGTTCAGCGAACAGCTTTTTGTTTTCGGCGATCAGGTTGTTGCCGTGGGTGTCGATGGACACAATCAGCGGGCCGAACTCTTTGACTCGACATACCCACAAGGATTCCGGCATGCCCAGCTCCGTCCAGTGCACTTCTTCAATCTCTTCAACCTGAGTGGCCGCCAGTACTGCGCAACCTGCCGGGAAGATCACATGCAGCGCTTTGAACTGCTTGCAGCCTTCTTCTGTCAACGGTCCCATACCGCCTTTTCCGACCACCAGCTTGACGCCGGTCTGCTCGATAAACTCTTTCTCAAAAGCTTCCATACGCATACTGGTGGTTGGACCGACGGAGACCATCTCCCATTTATCACCGTTCTTACGCACGATTGGGCCTGCGTGGAAAATAGCCTTGCCGTTCAGATCATAAGGAATTGGGCGCTTCAGTTCGATCAGGCGACGGTGGCACACGTCGCGGCAGGTCACCAGCGTACCGCTCAGGTAAATGACATCGCCAACGCGAATATCTTCCAGATCTTCGGCTTTAATCGGGGTGGTGAGGATCTTTTTCATAACGCGCTCCGGGTGTGAGACAGATTTTCGAAGGAGAGATCAGCATGAACCAACAGCGTGCCGCGACGGTGCGCCCAGCAGCCGGTGGAAACAGCAACGCCGATAGTCGACGGGTGGCGCGCGGCGGATTCGATATGCACGCCCATCACGGAGCTATTGCCGGTCAACCCCTGCGGACCAATGCCCAGGCGGTTAAGTCCTTCTTCCAGACGCAGTTCCAGTTCGGCCGCTTTTGGATTGGGATGACGTGAGCCGATAGGACGCAGCACCGCTTTACGGGAGAGCACTGCGGCAGTTTCTACTGAGGTGGCAATGCCTACGCCCACCAGCACCGGCGGGCAGGCGTTAACGGCCAACGTGGAGATATTTTCGAAGACAAATTTCACTACGCCTTCGTAGCCTTCTGAAGGCATTAACACTTTCGAGCGTCCTGGCAGGGTACAGCCGCCGCCTGCCATGTAGACTTCGATTTCCGCGTCATCATTATCAGGAATGATGTCCCAGGTAACCCACGGCACACCGGTGCCGGTATTTTTGCCGGTATTCACTTCGTCAAAAATCTCTACCGCGTTATGGCGCAGCGGCGCTTTGACCGTGGCGTCTTCAACGGCTTGTTTCAGGATGCTTTGCAGCTCACCCAACAGCGGAAAACGGGAACCGACCTTTACAAAGAACATAATCTCGCCGGTGTCCTGGCAGGCCGGACGGTTCAGATCAATCGCTTTCTGCATGTTGTCAAACATAGTGTGGTAGATGATTTTACCCATCGGCGAGTCTTCGCCTTCCCGCAGCTGTTTTAATTTATCCACCACGTCGTCGGGCATACGGGTAGAAATCATGGCGGTAAAGTTCGCGACAATGTTTGTCAGCGTATTTATCGCATTTTGGTTATTTTGATTGCTCATCTTGTAAACTCCAGTTCTTTTATTTTCTGGAAATAAATTCTCCGCCACAAACTATCACTAAAAGTGTGGTTTTATATTATTTGCCACTGTGAATATCCAATTAACAGTTCGTGAATGATGTCCAGGTAAGGCAATAAAAATTGCGCAAAGGCAGGGTTTAATACGCGTGAGGGAATTACACTGCGGTTAACAACATTACGGATATACCGACCATGCTGAACACGTATCCCCTGGCGAAAGACCTGCAGGTGCTGGTTGAAATTGTTCATAGCGGCAGCTTTAGCGCCGCTGCCGCCACGCTGGGGCAGACGCCTGCGTTTGTGACAAAACGTATTCAAATTCTCGAATCCACGCTGGGGACGACGTTGCTTAACCGCTCTGCGCGCGGCGTGGCGTTAACGGAAAGTGGTCAACGTTGCTATGAACATGCGCAGGCGATCCTCGCGGGCTACCAGCATCTGGTTGATGACGTCACGCAAATCAAAACGCGCCCGGCGGGGATGATTCGTATCGGCTGTAGCTTTGGCTTTGGGCGCAGCTATATTGCGCCGGCCATTACCGAACTGATGCATAGTTATCCTGAGTTACAGGTGCATTTTGAGCTTTACGATCGGCAAATTGATTTGGCGCAGGATAATATCGATTTAGATATTCGTATTAATGATGAAATTCCTGATTATTATATTGCGCATTTGTTAACGAAAAACAAAAGAATATTGTGTGCGGCCCCGACCTATTTACAAAAATATGGCGAGCCGATGACGCTACTGGAATTAAGTCGGCACGATTGTCTGGTCACCAAAGAACGCGATATGACCCACGGAGTGTGGGAGCTGGATAACGGTCAGGAGAAAAAATCGGTCAAGGTAGCCGGGCATCTGTCATCGAACAGCGGTGAGATTGTGTTGCAGTGGGCGCTGCAGGGAAAAGGGATCATGTTGCGTTCCGAATGGGACGTACAACCGTTTCTGGCAAGCGGTGAACTGGTGCGTGTACTTCCGGACTATGCACAGAGCGCCAATATCTGGGCGGTTTATCAGGAGCCGCTGTATCGCAGCGTGAAGCTTCGCGTGTGCGTGGAGTTTCTGGCGACGTGGTGCCAGAACAGATTAGGCAAGCCAGTGGAAGGGTATCAAATCCCGTAGGTTGCAGGCCGGATAAGACGCTTTAGCGCCGCCATCCGGCAGTACCGTCACTCAGGATCTCTTTCGCGTTTTTTCTTCAGTTTGGTCCAGATCTTCGGCTCCTGACGGCGCCACAGACGCTGAATGTTGTCATGGTGACGTAGCAGAATTAAGCACGACAACATGGAAACCGGGAAAGTGAACTGGGGATTAAACCACCAGACATAAAAGGGAGCGATCAGCGCGCTGACGATAGCGCCCAACGACGAATAGCCGCTGAGCAAGACGGTCAGCAGCCAGGTTCCCGCCATTACGCCCGTTAAGTCCCAACCAATTGGCGCAATTGCGCCAAAGGCGGTGGCAACGCCTTTCCCACCCTTAAAGCCGAAGAATACCGGCCAGATGTGTCCCAGACAGGCAGCGATCGCTATCAATCCCAGCCAGAAGGGGCTGACGCCTAGCGCATAGGCGCCCCAGACGGGTAACATGCCTTTCAGTACATCGAAAATCAGTACGGCGACGGCGGCTCCCTTACCACCGATGCGCAGCACGTTTGTCGCGCCCGGATTGCCGGAGCCGCTGTCACGCGGGTCCGGCAATCCAGCGAGGCGGCATACCAGAATGGCACTGGAAATAGAGCCGCAGAGGTACGCGAAGATAATCATTCCAGGCGCGATTGCACTCATAAGCTGTTCCGTTTTGAAAATGTCGTGTAAAACGCTACTTCTATGGATAATACGCATATTTCGCCGGAAGTGGTATCCGGGTTAGTCAAAAAGCAGGCGGGTCGTGATGGATATTGTATTTATAGAGCAACTTTCAGTAATCACCACTATCGGTGTTTACGACTGGGAACAAACGATCGAGCAAAAATTGGTGTTCGATATCGAAATGGCATGGGATAACCGTAAATCGGCTAAAAGCGATGATGTCGCAGATTGCCTGAGCTATGCTGATATTGCTCAAACGGTTGTTAATCATGTGGAAGGCGGACGTTTTGCGCTGGTAGAGCGCGTAGCGGAAGAAGTGGCGGACCTCCTGCTGAGTCGCTTTAATTCCCCATGGGTGCGTATCAAACTCAGTAAGCCTGGCGCGGTGGCGCGTGCGGCAAACGTCGGGGTTATCATTGAGCGTGGCAATAATCTGAAAGAAAATAATTAATTTAATAATTTCTAAAACAAACAGGTATAAAAGGGTCCTTTCGTCGGCTCTTTTTTGCCGTGGTTTCTTTATGTAGGGGTTTATTGATGAGTGATATGCACTCGCTGCTGGTGGCGGCAATTTTGGGTGTGGTCGAAGGTTTGACGGAGTTTTTACCCGTTTCCAGTACCGGCCATATGATTATTGTTGGCCACCTGTTGGGTTTTGAGGGTGATACCGCAAAAACATTTGAAGTGGTGATCCAACTGGGCTCTATTCTGGCCGTTGTGGTGATGTTCTGGCGACGTCTGTTTGGCCTGATTGGCATTCACTTTGGCAAAGCCCCACACGAAGGTACTGGCAAAGGTCGGTTGACGCTGGGTCATATCCTGCTCGGGATGATTCCGGCCGTTGTCCTGGGGCTGGTTTTTCACGATACCATCAAATCGCTGTTTAACCCGATCAACGTGATGTATGCGCTGGTGGTAGGGGGCCTGCTGCTGATAGCCGCAGAATGCCTGAAGCCGAAAGAGCCGCGCGCGCCGGGGCTGGATGATATGACCTATCGCCAGGCGTTTATGATCGGTTGTTTCCAGTGTCTGGCATTGTGGCCGGGTTTTTCCCGCTCCGGGGCGACGATTTCTGGCGGTATGCTGATGGGGGTGAGTCGTTACGCGGCATCTGAGTTTTCTTTCCTGCTGGCGGTGCCGATGATGATGGGCGCGACCGCCCTGGATCTCTACAAGAGCTGGTCTTTCCTCAGCGCGTCAGATATTCCGATGTTTGCAGTCGGTTTCGTGACAGCGTTTATCGTGGCGCTGGTGGCGATCAAAACCTTCCTGCAACTGATTAAACGCATCTCGTTTATTCCGTTTGCGATTTACCGCTTTATTGTGGCGGCCGCCGTCTATGTGGTCTTTTTCTGAATAATTTGATGAAAACATCCTGTTTGTTTACAGGATGTTTTCATTTATAAAATGAATAATCCGCTTTAATTAATATACTGTATATAATTGTTGTGCCAGCATTCTATGGTACAGATGATTAATATGAGAAATTAATTCATCACTTTAATCTTATTTTTAATTAAACACTGCATAAAAAGTTGTATGCTTTATTTGCTTTGTTAAATAATGTGACTGCAGCAAAGTTAAATTTACATATATTTGTTTCTTAAATGGATGGCGTTTGAATGGAGTAAGTTATGAAATTAAACAAGATTGCACAGTCAGTTATTTTTGCCGCCATAGGGGTTCCTTTCCTGGCATCTGCGGCTTCTGTTACGCATAACGATGATACCAATAGTTTTTCTGGCCTTGATGCCTGGATGATGATTTCGAAAGATTTGGGAAATACCTGGGAAGCCTATACTGACGAAAGTCAGAATAACTTTCCGGGTTCAACCTATGGGATTATTGCTGCCAAGGATGAGCTTGCTATTATATCTCAGCCTTATGATCCAAACTCTACCTATAGAGGTGGAGAGAAAGTTCGCTTCCTGGGCTATTACTGGACGGCGCAATGGTGGGTTGATCAAGGGGTTAGTCCTTCCACGGATTCTGTATGGAAAAAGGGCGATAAAGTCAATTTTAACATTTACTCAGAATTTCAGTTTACCCCTTATACAGGGCAGAAAGCGGAAGATCTGCAAAATAGTGAGAAGAAAAGGGTTAAATCACAGCGCAAAGTGATTGGTTATTTTCCTGAATGGGGGGTTTACGAGGGGCATAATTACTTTACCCCCGATAAGGTGAACTATAAGGGCCTGAGCCATCTTAACTATGGTTTTGCCGTAGTTAAAAACGGTGTAGTGACGATGCATGATACTACGCAGGCGCCTAATTTAATGCGTGAGCTTGACAAGCTTACAGAAAAAAATAATGTCACGTTTATGCTTTCTGTTGGTGGTTGGGATAACTCACAGGAAGGCGTGTTTGAAGCGGCAACTCGCACAGATGAAGGCGTTGAGAAGTTGGCGAACAGCATGGTCGATTATGTCCATGCATGGAATTTTGATGGTCTGGATATTGACTGGGAGTATCCGGACAACGACAGTGAAAAAGCGCAGTTTACTAAACTTATCAAATCATTACGCGCCAAACTTGATGAGCAGGGGCGCAAAGACGATAAGTACTATCAACTTTCTGCCGCTGTCACAACCAACCATAACAATGTGGCTTATATTAACCCGGCTGTCACCGCAGATTACCTCGACAGTATCAACGTGATGGCATACGACATTCACGGCGCTTTTGATGCAAAAACGGGCCACAATGCTCCGCTTTTCGCCAATCAAAAAGATGACGATCAGAAGTTGAATGTCTCCTCTGCGATGAGTGAATATGCGGATGTTTGGCAGATTCCTAAAGAAAAATTAATGATGGGCGTTCCATATTACGGACGAGGATGGGGGTCTGTTCCTGCTACACAAATTGAAGCGGGACTGCCGGGGCTATTCGCGCCGGGTGAGGCGTCTGTAAAAGGCGCATGGGATGATGAGGGGCAATATACTGGCACCAACCCGTGGTATGTTCTGAAAGAAAAACTAGCCAGTGGCGAATACAAACGGTATTGGGATCCGCAGTCACATGTTCCTTATTTATATAGCGTAGGCAGTCAGGAGTTTTTAACCTATGATGATCCGCAATCTATTCGTGAAAAAGTAGATTACATCAACCAGCAAGGATTTGGTGGTGCGATTATCTGGGATATCAGTGGCGATACGGCAGATTATGAGTTAGGGAATATTGTTGATGATATTCTGACTACCTCAGTTGCAAAAGAGAAAGGTGCAACGCTCTACACTGATATAAATTATCTTGGTGATGATATTCAGACTAATGATGATATTTCATGTTTAGCCGATGTTAAATCCGCAACAGGCAAAAAAATGAATGACACTATCTCTTCAGTAAAAATTGCTGAGGGTAGTTTGGGGGTGAATGCTTTTACAAACTGTAATTATTCGGGGACAAAAATAGCGCTTCTGGAAAGTAAATCCGCGCTGAGTAGTGGTAATAATGCGATATCATCCGTAAAAATTATCAAGGCAATTGCTTACGAGGACTACGGACTGGAAGGGCGTTCTCTTGTTATGGATGGTGACATTAAGGATCTGTCAACTTACAGCCTCAATGATGCGCTATCTTCAATTCAGGTCGCTCAGGGTTACAAAGCCCGGCTATATGCAAACGGGAATTATAAAGGCAATTATATCGATATCACGGCCGGCAGTGCCGCAATACGTGATGGCTTTAATGATAAAGTTTCTTCTATTCAATTTATCAAAGAATAATTCCGCCTGATAAGAGCTCAACTTGCCCCTTTACAGGGGCAAGTTTTTTTAACCGATCGCCTTTTCTTGCTTCCAGGTGGCCACCGCCGCAATACGACGACGGGTCAATTCCTCGCGAATCGCCTGACCTTTGAATCCTGCCTCAACGACGTCTTTCGTTGGCACCGCCTGCGCAACCTGCCAGGCTTCACGCAACAGCCTGCCTTGCGGATAATCCGCCGCTTCAAAGCCGGTACGCCCACGCACGTCTGCCTCGCTGGTCAGAGCGATTTGCTCCACGCGCTGTGGTTTACGCCAGGCATCGATGGAATCAAACAGCTTAACGATGGTTTTTGGCTGCAGGATTGGGAAGGTATGAATGAGATCGTGGAACTCAGCCACCAGTTTGGCTAAATCACGGATGTCATTTGGTACGCGCAGGCGTTGACACAGTTGCTCGACCAACTTGACGCCCGCCGGACCATGACCGTGATGGCGTGGCCACAGCGCTTTAGGCGTTAATGCTTTGCCAAGATCGTGGCATAACGTGGCAAAGCGCACGTCGACCTCGGGGCTTAACATGGCGGCCATCGACAGCGTCATCAGGGTGTGAATACCGGTATCGATTTCCGGGTGCCACTTCGCGGGCGCTGGAACGCCGAACAGGGCATCAACTTCAGGAAACAGAACGCGCAGCGCACCGCAGTCGCGCAGAACCTGAAAGAACACCTGGGGATTACGGGTAGTTAAGGCGTTTTCCGTTTCTTTCCACACCCGCTCTGACGTCAGATGTTCCAGTTCACCGGCAGCGGTCATGTCGCGCATCAATGTCATGGTTTCGTCAGCGATACGAAAACCGAGGTGCGCATAGCGGGCAGCAAAGCGCGCCACGCGCAGTACGCGCAGCGGATCTTCGCTAAAGGCGGGAGAAACATGGCGCAGCAGACGGTTTTGCAGATCGCTGCGTCCGTTATACGGGTCGATAATCGTCCCGTCGTCATCGCGGGCCATTGCGTTGATGGTCAGGTCGCGACGTTGAAGATCGTCCTCCAGCGTTACATCCGGCGCGGCGTAACAGGTGAATCCGGTATACCCCGAGCCTGATTTACGCTCGGTTCGCGCCAGCGCATACTCTTCCCGGGTTTGCGGATGCAGAAACACGGGAAAATCGCGGCCTACCTGCTGGTAGCCCGCATCGAGCATTTCTTGTGGCGTGGCGCCGACAACGACCCAATCTTTATCTTTAACCGGTAGCCCTATTAACGCATCCCGAACAGCACCACCGACCAGATAAATCTTCACGCCACTTTCCTTTTGAAAAAAATCATCCCTTAATCATATGTCAGTGTGGCGGAGAAGGCGATTCAGTTCATCCAGCGATCTTTGCGTTTACGGCTTGGGATCATGTGCGGCAGAACCAGGCCGAGCAGCAGACCAAGACCCAGCACGCCGCCGCCGTACATAAACCACTGCATGATGATGGTGCGCTGTTTGTCATCAAGCTGCAGGTTGGCTGCGCTCACCTTCTTTTGCGCCACGATAAGTTCGTTTTTCAGCTTCTGATTTTCTTGTTTCAGCCCGTCGATCACGCTGTCGCTTTGCGCCACTTTTTGCTGCATATCGGCGGTGCGCTGATTCCACGTAGTATCGATATTATTAAGCTTATCTGTCAGCGTCTTAACCTGGTTTTCCAGATCGGGAACGCGGGTACGCAGGCTTGGCGTACTGTTCAGCTCTTTCAGTGGGATCCAGGCGGTACGTCCGGTGCTGTCTTTCACCTGGGCGTAGTTGGTGTTGGCATCGGTCTGTAATAGCGTGACTTCCTCGCCGGCGTTAACCGTACCCACGAGGCGATAATTATCTCCCGGACCGCTGCGGACCCAGGTGTTCAGTTCGTCAGAGACATAGCGCTTTTCTTCGGCATGTGAGACTGCAGTAGCGCTAAGTGCGAGTAAAGTTAATCCAATCAGGCGTAATTTTGGCATCAGGCTGTCGTTATTGTCATAGAAAGTGGAACGATAGTAGTGGCATCAGTGTCTCTACGCAAAGCATTCGACATCAATCGGAATCATCTGTGTCCTTTTTGCCACCACCCGAAACTTTTACGCCCGTCAAATTGCTCGTTGCATGGCAATTTGGCGCAAAATACTATCTACTTGACCATTAAGAACGAACTTAGTTCGCAGTCAGTTTTCTCAACTGTGACATAACCCATAAGTACAAGACCATGGCCCAGGAAATCGAATTAAAATTTATCGTCAATAGTGATGCTGTAGATGTGCTACGTGAGCGTCTGAATACGCTGGGAGGAGAGCATCACGCGCCCAGCCAGTTGCTGAATATCTACTACGAAACGCCGGATGCCTGGTTGCGTGGTCACGATATGGGCCTGCGTATTCGCGGGGAAAACGGTCGTTATGAAATGACCATGAAAATTGCCGGACGGGTAACGGGCGGTCTGCATCAGCGACCAGAATATAACGTTGCGCTGAGCACGCCTGAGCTGGATCTCGCCCTGTTTCCCGCTGAAGTCTGGCCTGATGGCAAGCTACCCACGGAACTCGCTTCTCAGGTGCAGCCGCTGTTTAGCACCGATTTTTACCGTGAAAAATGGTGCCTTGATGTTGACGGTAGCCGGATTGAGATAGCCCTCGACCTTGGGGAAGTGAAAGCGGGCGAGTTTGCTGAGCCTATCTGTGAGCTTGAACTGGAACTGCTAAGCGGCGATACCCGTGCGGTATTGAAGCTGGCAAATCAGCTGGTTTCGCAAACCGGTTTACGTCAGGGCAGCCTGAGCAAAGCGGCGCGTGGCTATCATTTGGCTCAGGGGAATGCGCCGCGTGAACTCAAACCGACGCGCATTTTGCGGGTTCCGGCGAAGGCGAGCATCGAGCAAGGTCTGGAAGCGGCGCTGGAGCTGGCATTATCCCAGTGGCAGTACCATGAAGAGCTGTGGGTACGCGGCGTCAAGGGGGCGAAATCCGAGGTACTGGCGGCAATGGACCTGGTGCGCCACATTCTGATGCTGTTTGGCGGTAATGTGCCACGAAAAGCGAGCGCTCACTTACGTGATTTGCTGACCCAGTCGGAAGCAATCATGGCGTCGGACGTTTCTGCCGTTTCGGCGGTTTACAGCACACAAACGGCGATGGCAAAACTGGCGCTGACCGAATGGCTGGTAACCAAAGGATGGCAGCCGTTCCTTGATGCGAAGGCGCAGGGTAAAATTGCCGACTCCTTTAAGCGTTTCTCAGATATTCATCTCTCGCGCCATGCCGCCGAACTGAAAACCGCTTTTGCTCAGCCGCTGGGCGATCGCTATGCCGATCAGCTTCCACGCCTGACGCGCAACATTGATAGCATGCTGATGCTGGCTGGATATTATGAGGAAAATGTCGCCTCGGAATGGATCGCCAACTGGCAGGGGCTGCGTCACGCCATTGCGGCCAACCAATATATTGAAATTGAACACTACCGCAATGAGGCAATCGCGCTGGAACCGTTCTGGCTGCACAGCGGAAAACGATAATCAGGACTGAGGCCGCCATCTGGCGCTATTCAAAGGATAACTCATAAATGAAGCAGCTCTCTTCACCGTTACAGCAGTACTGGCCGACCGTTGTTGAGCGGCTGCCAACAGCAATATCTGAGTCCTCGCTTAGCGTGCAGGCGAAGTCAGTGCTTACATTCAGTGATTTTGTTCGCGACAGCCTTATTGCCCATCCTGAATGGCTGGTCGAGCTGGAAAGCGCAGCGCCTCAGGCCGACGAATGGCGACACTATGCCGCCTGGTTACAGCAGGCGTTGACCGACGTCAGCGATGAAAACACGCTGATGCGTGAGCTACGCCTGTTTCGCCGTCGCATTATGGTGCGTATCGCGTGGGCGCAGACGCTGTCGCTGGTGACGGAAGAGAGTATCTTGCAGCAGCTAAGCCATCTGGCTGAAACGCTGATCGTTGCCGCGCGTGACTGGTTATACGCCGCCTGCTGTCGAGAATGGGGAACGCCTTGTAATCCTGAAGGTGTTGCGCAACCGCTGCTGATTTTAGGCATGGGGAAACTGGGCGGCGGCGAGCTGAATTTTTCCTCCGATATCGACCTGATTTTTGCCTGGCCGGAGCACGGCAGTACGCAGGGCGGGCGACGCGAGCTGGATAACGCGCAGTTCTTTACCCGTATGGGCCAGCGGCTCATCAAGGTCCTGGATCAGCCCACAATGGATGGCTTTGTTTATCGGGTGGACATGCGCCTGCGCCCATTTGGCGACAGTGGTCCACTGGTGCTGAGCTTCTCCGCGCTGGAGGATTATTACCAGGAACAAGGCCGCGACTGGGAACGTTATGCAATGGTCAAAGCCCGCATTATGGGCGATGCCGATGGCACTTACGTCAATGAACTCCGCGCCATGCTGCGACCGTTTGTCTTCCGTCGTTATATCGATTTCAGCGTGATCCAGTCTCTGCGTAACATGAAAGGGATGATTGCCCGTGAAGTGCGCCGTCGCGGACTGAAGGACAACATTAAGCTGGGGGCGGGCGGTATTCGTGAAATCGAATTTATCGTGCAGGTATTCCAGCTTATTCGCGGCGGACGCGAGCCGTCGCTGCAATCCCGCTCACTGTTACCGACGCTGAGCGCCATCAATGCGTTAAACCTGTTGCCAGACACCGATGCGGAGCAACTGCGCGCCGCCTATCTCTATTTACGCCGTCTGGAAAACCTGCTGCAAAGCATCAATGATGAACAGACCCAGACGCTGCCGGGCGATGAACTGAATCGTGCGCGGCTGGCGTGGGGAATGAACGTTGATGACTGGCAGCAGTTGACCGATGTGCTGGCGAGCCATATGCACAGTGTGCGACGGGTATTTAACGAACTAATTGGCGATGACGAAGCCGAAACACAGGAGGAGTCGCTGTCAGAACAGTGGCGCGAACTGTGGCAGGACGCCTTAGAGGAAGATGACACCACGCCGGTGCTGACGCATCTGGCGGATGACGATCGGCGACGCGTCCTGTCGCTGATCGCGGATTTCCGCAAAGAGCTGGATAAACGCACCATTGGCCCACGCGGACGCCAGGTGCTGGATCATCTAATGCCGCATCTCCTGAGCGATGTCTGTTCGCATGACGACGCCTCAGTTCCGCTATCGCGCATTACGCCGCTGCTGGTGGGCATTGTCACCCGTACAACCTATCTGGAGCTGCTGAGCGAATTTCCCGGCGCGCTCAAACACCTGATTTCACTCTGTGCCGCCTCGCCGATGGTCGCCAGCCAGCTGGCGCGGTATCCGCTGTTGCTCGACGAGCTATTGGATCCGAACACGCTGTATCAACCCACGGCGACAGATGCCTACCGTGATGAGCTGCGCCAGTATTTACTGCGCGTGCCGGAAGATGACGAAGAGCAACAACTGGAAGCGCTGCGCCAGTTTAAGCAAACGCAGCTGTTGCGTATTGCCGCGGCTGATATCGCCGGAACGCTGCCGGTGATGAAGGTGAGCGACCACTTAACCTGGCTGGCGGAAGCTATGATTGATGCGGTAGTCCAGCAGGCGTGGACGCAGATGGTCGCTCGCTACGGGCAACCCACCCATCTTGGCGATCGCGAGGGACGCGGTTTTGCCGTGGTCGGCTATGGCAAGCTGGGCGGCTGGGAGCTGGGTTACAGCTCGGATCTCGATCTGATCTTCCTGCACGATTGTCCGATGGATGTAATGACGGATGGCGAACGTGAGATTGACGGGCGACAGTTCTATCTGCGTCTTGCGCAGCGCATTATGCACCTTTTCAGTACCCGTACCTCCTCCGGTATTTTGTATGAAGTGGATGCGCGGCTGCGTCCGTCCGGTGCGGCGGGGATGCTGGTAACATCAGCGGATGCTTTCGCCGATTACCAGCGTAACGAAGCCTGGACATGGGAACATCAGGCGCTGGTGCGCGCGCGCGTAGTATACGGTGACCCCCAGTTGACCTCTCAGTTTGACGCGGTGCGTCGCGATATCATGACCCTCGTCCGCGACGGAAAAACCTTGCAAACCGAGGTGCGCGAAATGCGTGAGAAAATGCGTGCTCATTTGGGCAATAAGCATCGCGATCGTTTTGATATCAAAGCGGACGAAGGCGGCATTACCGATATTGAGTTCATTACGCAATACCTGGTGCTGCGCTATGCCCATGAAAAACCGAAGCTGACGCGTTGGTCGGATAACGTGCGCATTCTGGAATTACTGGCGCAAAATGACATTATGGAAGAGCAGGAGGCGCTGGCGCTTACCCATGCTTATACGACGCTGCGTGATGAACTTCACCATCTTGCCTTGCAGGAGCTTCCGGGCCATGTGGCGCCAGAGTGCTTTGAGGCTGAACGTACGCTGGTGCGCGACAGCTGGCAGAAGTGGCTGGTTGCCGAGTGAAGTGTGCTATTATCGCGCGCAAATTTTAAGACCCTCAGAGAATCTCTCAGGAGACAGGAATGAAAGTAACGCTGCCAGAGTTTGAACGTGCAGGAGTCATGGTTGTCGGTGATGTGATGCTGGATCGCTACTGGTACGGTCCTACCAGCCGTATTTCGCCTGAAGCGCCGGTTCCGGTGGTGAAAGTGGATACCATCGAAGAACGTCCCGGTGGCGCAGCAAACGTGGCGATGAACATTGCCTCCCTGGGAGCGAATTCGCGTCTGGTGGGCCTGACTGGTATTGACGACGCGGCGCGTGCGCTGAGCAAAACGCTGGCGGATGTGAACGTAAAATGTGATTTCGTCTCCGTACCAACCCATCCGACGATTACCAAACTGCGCGTACTTTCCCGTAACCAGCAACTGATTCGCCTGGATTTCGAAGAAGGTTTTGAAGGTGTGGATCCGCAGCCGTTGCACGAGCGTATTAATCAGGCGCTGGGTTCTATCGGCGCGCTGGTGCTCTCTGATTACGCCAAAGGCGCGCTGGCAAGCGTGCAGCAGATGATTGCGCTGGCGCGTAAGGCCGGAGTTCCGGTGCTTATCGATCCGAAAGGAACCGATTTTGAACGCTACCGTGGCGCTACGCTGCTGACGCCGAATCTGTCTGAGTTTGAAGCGGTTGTTGGTAAGTGCAAAAGCGAAGATGAGCTGGTGGAACGCGGCATGAAATTGATTGCTGATTTCGACCTTTCCTCTTTGCTAATCACGCGTTCCGAGCAGGGGATGACGCTGCTGCAACCGGGCAAAGCACCGCTGCATATGCCGACTCAGGCGCAGGAAGTGTATGACGTGACCGGCGCGGGCGATACGGTTATTGGCGTGCTGGCGGCGACGCTGGCGGCGGGTAACTCTCTGGAAGAAGCGTGCTACTTTGCTAACGCCGCAGCCGGTGTTGTCGTAGGTAAACTGGGGACTTCAACCGTTTCTCCCATTGAACTGGAAAACGCCGTGCGCGGTCGGGCAGATACTGGTTTTGGCGTGATGAGCGAATCTGAGCTGAAACAGGCCGTTGCCAGCGCCCGCAAGCGCGGTGAGAAAGTGGTAATGACCAACGGGGTGTTCGACATTTTGCATGCGGGGCACGTCTCCTATCTGGCAAACGCGCGCAAGCTGGGCGATCGCTTGATCGTAGCGGTAAACAGCGATGCTTCGACCAAACGTCTGAAAGGCGAAACGCGTCCGGTCAACCCGCTGGAACAGCGGATGATCGTACTGGGCGCGCTGGAGGCCGTCGACTGGGTGGTCTCTTTTGAAGAAGATACACCGCAGCGTCTGATTGCGGGCATCTTGCCGGATCTGCTGGTAAAAGGCGGCGATTATAAGCCGGAAGATATTGCGGGCAGCAAAGAGGTGTGGGCGAACGGCGGTGAAGTGCTGGTGCTGAACTTCGAAGACGGCTGCTCAACGACTAATATCATCAAAAAGATCCAAAAAGACAGCGATAAATAATCGCCTGGAAGTTTGCCGGATGGCGGTGGAAACACCTTATTCGACCTACGAGGTTGTGGGCCGGATAAAACGCGTGAGCGTTGCCATCCGGCATTTCTGTTTCTTATTCTTCAGTGGTTTTTTCAACAGGCTGTGGACTGTTTTTCAGCGGTTCAGCTTTACGATGACGCTCTGTCTCAAAGGCGGCGATTGTCGCGTTTTGCTACAGCATCTTTTCACTCTTCGCACGAGGCGTAGGTTTCATAGGAAAGTGTGAGCCTGGGCTATAAATTTGCGCACATTATGTACAAAACCATTTCGCGTATAGGGAAATACTGAAATCAGAAAAAGCATATGGCCTTAGCAGATATTCAATAACTGGAGGGTATGCTCATGCACAGCAACATGTATTCAATGAACAATTTCGATTTCCTGGCCCGCAGTTTTGCCAGGATGCAGGCTGAGGGCCACCCTGTTGATATCCAGGCCGTCACGGGCAATATGGATGAGGAACATCGTAGCTGGTTTTGTAAACGTTATGCGCTGTACTGCCAGCAGGCGACAGAGGCGAAGAAACTCGAACTGGAACACTAACAGAAAAACGGGCCTTGCGGCCCGTTGTCGTTTTTACTCTTGCGGATCGACTGAGGGGATCGCAGGGGCAGGCTTAACTTCTGCCGTTTTTTCACGCGCTTCCAGCTCAGTCAGGCGTTGTTCAAGCAGCGCCAACTTTTCACGGGTACGCAGCAAAACCTGAGTCTGCACATCAAACTCTTCACGGCTTACCAGGTCCAGACGGGTCAGTTGTGACTGCAGCGTTTGACGAATTTTCTTCTCGACGTCTTCCCCAAACTCCCGGATCCCTTTCGGCATCGACTCGTGAACCTGACGAGCAATCTGCTCAATTTTTTTCGGGTCAATCATTGTGGTTTCCCTGAACTGGTACGTGTTGCTGCTTATTGTAGTGCGAATGGGCGCAGGCATAAACCAGAATTGTGTGAAGCTAAGTCGAGTAAAGGCGTTGATGAAGGTAATCAATAGCGTTATAGTTAACCCGCTTATTCTCAGGGCGGGGCGAAATTCCCCACCGGCGGTAAATCAGCTTAATGCTGAAAGCCCGCGAGCGCTTTGGGTGCAAACTCAAAGGTCAGCAGATCCGGTGTAATTCCGGGGCCGACGGTTAGAGTCCGGATGGGAGAGAGTAACGATCCAGTCGGGCATGGACCCGCTCACGTTATTTTTTTGCCGCTTAGACGGTACTCCTAAGACTGCCCTGATTCTGGTAACCATAATTTTAGTGAGGTTTTTTTACCATGAATCAGACGCTACTTTCCTCTTTTGGTACGCCTTTCGAACGTGTTGAACATGCGCTGTCTGCGCTGCGTGAAGGACGCGGTGTAATGGTGCTTGACGACGAAGATCGTGAAAACGAAGGCGATATGGTTTTCCCGGCAGAGACCATGACCGTTGAACAGATGGCGCTGACCATCCGTCACGGCAGCGGTATTGTTTGCCTGTGCATCACTGAAGACCGACGCAAACAGCTCGATCTGCCAATGATGGTGGAAAATAACACCAGTGCTTACGGTACCGGTTTTACCGTGACCATTGAAGCCGCAGAAGGCGTGACCACCGGCGTTTCCGCGGCAGACCGTGTCACTACGGTACGTGCGGCAATTAAGGATGGCGCAAAACCTTCCGATCTGAACCGCCCGGGACACGTTTTCCCGCTGCGCGCTCAGGCAGGCGGTGTGTTGACTCGCGGCGGTCACACTGAAGCCACCATCGATCTGATGACGCTGGCAGGCTTTAAACCAGCCGGTGTGCTGTGCGAACTGACCAATGACGATGGCACCATGGCGCGCGCGCCGGAGTGCATCGAATTTGCCGGCAAGCACAATATGGCTGTGGTCACTATCGAAGACCTGGTGGCTTACCGTCAGGCGCATGAGCGTAAAGCCAGCTAATTGCTCACTACCACGCTTGTCGTGCCAGGGATAAAAAAACCGAAGTCAGTTTTCTGGCTTCGGTTTTTTGTTATCGAGGCCTGCTTATATTTAAAATGTTCCGCAATTAAATGGTATTGCCGAAAGTGGAGTTTAAATAATCCTGTTTATTGGCCGGGAAAGAGATGAATTATCAGGGGTTAGCGATTTTATCACTTTGTCTTAAGTGAGCTGAGGATATTTATAGAATAATAAATATTATTTAGAAACAGGCTTGTTTCTACATTGTTTTATTTTTAATACACGTTTTGTCATTCTCTGCACAGTTGGGTTATATGATCGAAATCATATATTTGTTTCTGTGTTATGCCACTATAGGGGTAGGTCAGAATAAGGTAGTGTAAATTTTTAACGTTAAATGTTTAATGATGTTAAATATTAAGGGTAAAAGAATGTTTATTGCCTGGTATTGGATTGTATTAATTGCACTCGTTGCGGTGGGTTATTATTGTCATATGAAGCGTTATTGTCGTGCGTTCCGCCAGGACAGAGATGCGCTGCTTGAGGCGCGTAACAAACTCTTTCGTCGATCTGGCGAAGATAACGGCACGGTTAAGGGACAGGAATAGTCCTTCGCGTTCTGCTATGGATGAGCGGATGCTGTTAAACTTGCAGGGTGGCATCCGCCCTCTGGATTATCCGATTCCCATGGACTGGAGAATGACGAGACTTAACCCCATCACCGACATTCCGCACAATACCCCATAGCTGGGATTATTATTGGGATCGATCTCTTTTGCCAATGGCATCAATTCATCGACGGACAGCGCGACCATAATACCTGCGACGGCCGCCATTATCGCCGCCATCACTACCGGCGAAATCAGACTACCGAGAATTAACCACGCCAGTACGCCGCCCAATATTTCTGCCATGCCCGAAATCCCGGCCCAGAATATCGCGGTGCGTTTAGATCCCGTAGCCGCATAAACCGGACCCGCCACGGCTAATCCTTCAGGAATATTGTGTAATGCGACGGCAAGGGCAATACCAAAGCCCAGTTCGAGGTTGCTGCTGGCGGTAACAAATGTCGCAATTCCTTCCGGGAAGTTGTGCAGGCTAATGCCGAGTGTCAATAAAATCGCGGTACGCCGGATGGAACCGGGTAAAGGCTGCGTGGTTTTTTGCACCAGATCCTGGGGGTGAGCATGCGGCAGTATACGATCGAGGCCAAAGTAGCCCAGCAAGCCCACAATAAACATCCCGTAGCCCAACACCGGCGACATGCCGTCAGCGGCCAGCGCAGCGGGCAGCATCTCCATAAGGGATATCAGTAACATAATTCCGGCAGCGAAACCTAAAGAAAAGGCAAGAACGCGGTTAGAGGGTTTTTGCCCCAGCACGCCGAGAAATGCGCCAATAAACGTGGCGGCGCCTGCCAGTAAAGTCAGAAGTAAAGGTACTGACATCGACAAATCTAACTCCTTATCAATCTGCTGTTCGGGCCAGATCGTCAAAATAACTGATGATCTTCATCATGGTTATCTGAGTTCTTCATCAACCGAAAAAGCGTATTGTGATGGTATCAAAATGACTCCCTCAGTAAGGATATCATCATGTCTTCAGCTCGTATGCCAGCATTGTTTTTGGGCCACGGTAGCCCGATGAATGTTCTGGAAGATAACGTTTATACCCGTGCCTGGCAGCAACTGGGGGAAACGTTGCCGCGTCCGAAAGCCATTGTGGTGGTGTCGGCGCATTGGTTCACTCGTGGAACAGGTGTGACGGCGATGGAAGCGCCAAAAACAATCCACGATTTTGGCGGTTTTCCACAGGCGCTGTATGACACGCATTACCCGGCCCCGGGTTCACCGGAACTGGCTCAGCAACTGGTTGACGTGCTTGCTCCGGTGCCAGTGACCTTAGACCAGGAAGCGTGGGGCTTTGACCACGGCTCATGGGGCGTGCTGATCAAGATGTATCCGAATGCGGACATTCCGATGGTGCAGCTGAGCGTCGACAGTACCAAACCCGCGGCCTGGCATTTTGAGATGGGGCGCAAACTGGCGGCGTTGCGTGATGAAGGCATTATGCTGGTGGCCAGCGGTAATGTGGTACACAACCTGCGTACTGCGCGTTGGCACGGTGAGAACACGCCATACCCGTGGGCGACCTCATTCAACGATTATGTGAAGGCCAACCTGACATGGCAGGGACCGGTTGAACAGCACCCGCTGGTCAACTACCTCGATCATGAAGGTGGATCGTTATCGAACCCGACGCCGGATCACTATCTGCCGCTGTTGTACGTTTTGGGCGCATGGGACGGTATGGAACCGGTGACGATCCCGGTTGACGGTATTGAGATGGGCAGTTTGAGTATGCTGTCGGTGCAGGTAGGGTAATTAATGCCCGATGGCGTTGCGCTTATCGGGCCTACGGTTCATGCCGTAGGCCGGGCAAAGCGGAGTCGCCATCCGGCACAACGATTATTCGACAAAAATATGCGGATAGAAGCGCGAGAGATCCTGAGTGATCAACGCTCTGTCTTCACGAATGCCGATGCCTGCGGGTTGATCGTTGATCAGCCAGCTGCCAATCAGCATATAGCTGTCGCCAAATTTCGGTAGCTGATGGAACTGCTGCACGATCATGCCTTCTTCGCCATACGGCCCTTCCACGGCTTCGATCGTTTTCCCGTTCTCGATGATGGAGACGTTAGCGCCTTCACGCGAGAAGATTGGCTTAACGACGAATTTATCCATCTGCGGATAGTCGTCTTCGGCGAAATAAGCAGGCAACAGGTTCGGATGATTCGGGAACATTTCCCACAACAGCGGTAATAGCGCCTTGTTGGAGATGATGCTCTTCCAGGCAGGTTCCAGCCAGCGAACGCCCGCGTCTTCAAGCTTAGTGGAGAACATTTCACGCAGCATGAATTCCCACGGATAGAGCTTGAACAGGTTTGCAATAACCTGATCCTGCATATCCGTGAACTGACCTTTTTCACCCAGGCCAATATCTTCGACATAGAGGAATTCAGTGGCGATCTCCGCCTCGGCAGCGCAATCCTGCAGGTACTGGATCGTACCGCGATCTTCGACCGTATCACGACAGCAGGTCAGATGCAGCAGTTGAAAACCATACTGTTCACGCAGTTCGGTGAAACGCTCGATCAGCTTTTCCTGCAGACTGTTGAACTGATCGCTGCCTTCCGGCAGGTTGCCGGCATTGAGCTGATCTTCCAGCCAGATCCACTGGAAAAACGCGGCTTCGTACAATGACGTTGGCGTATCAGCGTTGTTTTCCAGCAGCTTGGGTTCACCTGTGCCGTCCCACGCCAGATCCAGACGAGAATAAAGCGACGGTTGCTGTGTCTGCCAGGACTGGCGGACAAAGCCCCAGGTATGCTTCGGAATGCGGAATTTTGTCATCAGCTCATCGCTGGCGATGACCTTTTCCACCACTTTGAGGCACATTTGATGCAGCTCTGCGGTGACCTCTTCCAGCTTTTCAACCTGGGCAAGCGTGAGCTTATAGTACGCGTCTTCACACCAGTACGGCTCGCCGTACATGGTGTGAAAGTTGAAACCGTATTCGGTGGCCTTATCGCGCCAGTCCGGGCGCTCAACAATACTGACTCTTTCCATGACCATCAGCCGCCCATTGAACGTGTAGTGGTACCGCTGGCGCTACGTTGCATGGTGCTCTGTTTAGCCACAGATTCGCCAAATCCGCCGCGGGTGACGGTAGTGGTGGTGGCCGGTTTCGGCGCCATGGCGGTTTTCGGCACGGTCATGGTGCGGCCCGGCGTCGCTGCGCCGTAGTTTTTACCGCTGGCGTCAGTGTACTTGCCGTATGCCGGACTGGCCGGGTTTTTCGAGCTGAACAGCGGCTGCTGAGCGCCCATTCCGCCGCCCATCAGTCGGCCCATCATGTAGCCTGCCATCAGCGGCATCCAGAAGCTGCCGCTGCTTTGATTCTGCGCCTGAGCCTGGCCTTCGCCGGTCGGCGCCATACCCGCTTGCGCAGGTGCTTGTTGGCACTGGCCTTCGCCGAATTCAGCGATACAGTCTTCGCGAGTGGCATATTTTGGCGCAGTGCGTTCCGCTTCTTTCAGCGCATTGTTGAACGCGGTGGTACATTCGGCGCTTTTACCCGGATTCGCTGCTGAGCAGTCGTCCGCGTTTTGATAAAGCGAAACCGTTTCGTCGCTCTTTTCACAGCCCGCGAGCATAAACACAGCGGTAACTGCCAGGGCGACAGGAGTCAGATGGCGCGCGCTCCAGCTTTTGCGGAACGAAGCGTGATGTATTGATTTTGTCCGTTTCATATATGTCTTCCAGGACCCAGTGGTAAATACTGCTCAGAATAGAGGATGACTGGTCGAAATTGAAGCGGGAAGAGGCGAGAATGCGCAGGAAGGGGCGGATCTTTACGTTGTCTTACGTTCAGACGGGGCCGAAGCCCCGTCATCAGCATTAATTACGGAACGGGTTGGTGCCGTTGCTGCTGGTTGTACGTGCGGCTGTCGGCTGCGCCGCTGGCGTCGTGCTGTTGGACGTATAACCATCCGCGGCGGCGTCTTGCTGCGCGTTTTGCGGGGCGATCGTATCCGGGGTAGTGGATACCGGTTTACCCAGCGTATTGTTCAGGGCCACCAGATCCTGCTCGTTCAGCGTACCGAGCGCAGATTTGACGTTTAACTGATTGATTAGATAGGTGTAACGCGCATTAGCCAGCTGTTGCTTGGCGTTGTACAGCGTGGTGGTGGCATCCAATACATCCACGATGGTACGTGTACCAACGGAATAACCGGCTTCCATCGCATCCAAAGAACTTTGCGCAGAAACAACCGCTTGTTTGTACGCGTTGATGCTACTGATGGACGCATTAATGTTGTTAAACGAAGAACGAACGGTCTGCACCACGCTGCGGTGTGCGCTTTCCAGTTGTTCGCTTGCGCCAACAAAGTTGTACTGCGCCTGTTTCACCTGCGAGTTAACCATTCCGCCCTGGTAGATAGGCAGCGAGAAGCTCAGGCCGATTTTGTTCTGGCCCATGTTGCTGTCGTCATACTGGGAGGTGTTGGTTTTGGAACCGCTGTATGACGTATCAGATACGCCAGTAGATGCGGTCAGGTCCAGAGTCGGTAAATGACCGTCCTGTGCCAGGCGAATCTGTTCACGCGCCAGATCCTGGCTCAAACGCGCCTGCAATAAGGTCAGGTTGCGGTTTTCCGCTTCTTTCAGCAGTGCGTTCACCGCCTGCGGTTTGTTGGTTTTGAAGCCGTCAACGTTCAGCGAAGCCAGTTCCGGGTAGTAGTTACCGGTCACCTGGCGCAGTTGTTCCACCGCGTTATCCAGATTGTTGCGCGCGGTAACTTCGTTTGCCAGCACGGTATCGTATTGTGAACGGGCGTTCTGCACGTCAGTGATAGCGACCAGGCCAACGTTAAAACGCTGAGTGGTCTGATCTAACTGACGGTAAACCGCATCTTTCTGTGCCTGGGTGTAAGACAGCACGTCAATTGCGTTCAGTACGTTAAAATAGGCGGTGGCGGTATTCAGGATCAGCGTTTGCTGATCGGTCTGATAGGTCACGTCCTGGATGCCCGCTGATTTTTCTTGCAGCGTCAGGGCACGCCATTTTGACATATCAAAAATGGACTGAGTTAACTGCAGAGATGCGCTGGTGGCGTTGGAGTTGACGCCATTTGCATCACGGTAGCCATTGCTGTAGGTGTAATCGGCACCTAATCCCAGTTGCGGCAGTAATGGGCTACGCGCTTCGTTAATTTTTTCGAATGCAGCATCGCGATCGGCGGCGGATTTACGCAATTCCGGGTTGCTCAGGCGTGCTTGCTGATAAACCTGCATCAGGTTCTCTGCCTGGCTCAGAGTACTGAACCCCGACAGGCTCAGGCCGATAAGGATGGGGAGCAATTTCTTCATTTGCATTCCTTGTTGTGAAGCAGTATTTAGCGCTGATCAAATTGTAAAAATATTTGCTGATTCTAGCAGAATCCGCCACTGCAAAAAGTTGGCGTTACGTGCCATACGGCGTTAATTTGCATCAATTTAACACAAGGGCGTTGAAACATCAGTCAAACGACCTTGAAATTCACATTTTAAACACTATTGGTTTCAGGACAGCACAATGCGTAAACCAGACAACTTGCCAATGACTTTCACTAAAAATGATGTAGAAATTATTGCACGAGAAACGCTATACCGCGGATTTTTTTCACTGGATCTTTATCGGTTCCGCCATCGCTTGTTTAACGGCGGTATGAGCGGTGAGGTAAAGCGCGAAATTTTTGAGCGCGGACACGCGGCAGTCTTGCTACCCTTTGACCCTGAGCGGGACGAAGTTGTGCTGGTCGAGCAGATCCGCATCGCGGCGTTTGATACCAGCGCAAGCCCATGGCTACTGGAAATGGTGGCCGGGATGATCGAAGAAGGCGAGAGCGTGGAAGATGTCGCGCGCCGTGAAGCGATGGAAGAAGCCGGGCTTAACGTTAAACGCGTAAAACCGGTGCTGAGTTATCTGGCAAGCCCAGGAGGCACCAGCGAACGCTCATCGATTATGGTGGGTGAAGTGGACGCCACGACCGCGAGCGGAATTCATGGTCTGGCTGATGAAAACGAAGATATTCGTGTTCATGTGGTGAGCCGGGAACAGGCTTACCAATGGGTAGAAGAGGGGATAATCGACAACGCGGCTTCTGTCATCGCCTTGCAATGGTTACAGCTGCACTATCAAGAGTTAAAAACTGAGTGGAAAAAATGAAGCGTTACACACCTGACTTCCCTGAAATGATGCGCCTGTGCGAAACCAATTATTCGCAATTGCGCCGCCTGTTGCCACGTAATGACGCAGCCGGCGAAACAGTGAGCTATCAGGTGGCAAACGCACAATATCGGTTAACGATCGTTGAATCGACCCGATACACTACGCTTGTCGCGATCGAACAAACGGCACCGGCTGTGACTTACTGGAGCCTGCCGTCCTTAACCGTGCGTCTGTATCATGATGCGAGGGTCGCTGAAGTGTGTTCAAGTCAGCAGATCTTTCGCTTCAAAGCGCGGTATGATTATCCAAATAAAAAGTTGCATCAACGCGACGAAAAGCATCAAATTAACCAGTTTCTGGCCGACTGGTTACGGTACTGTTTAGCACATGGAGCGATGGCGATTCCGGTTTATTAGCGTCGTGAAACCTAAGGACACCATTTGGAAAGCCTGTTAACCCTTCCTTTGGCTGGTGAGGCCAGAGTCAGGATCTTACAAATTACAGACACTCACCTGTTTGCCGAAAAGCATGAAACGCTGCTGGGTGTGAATACCTGGGACAGCTATCAATCCGTACTGGATGCAATACATGCTGAGTCGCCAGAGTTCGATCTGATCGTCGCGACTGGCGATTTGGCGCAGGATCAATCCGCTGCGGCTTATCAGCATTTTGCTGAGGGCATCGCAAGTTTTCGTGCGCCCTGCGTTTGGCTCCCGGGTAACCATGATTTTCAGCCTGCAATGTACAGCTCGCTGCAGGACGCGGGCATTTCCCCGGCTAAGCGCGTCTTCATTGGCGAACAGTGGCAAATCTTGTTGCTGGACAGCCAGGTGTTTGGCGTTCCTCACGGCGAGTTAAGCGAATTTCAGCTCGAATGGCTGGAGCGTAAACTTGCTGATGCGCCTGAACGCAATACCTTGCTGCTTCTGCATCATCATCCTCTGCCTGCGGGCTGCAGCTGGCTCGATCAGCACAGTCTGCGCAATGCCGCCGAACTGGACAACGTGCTGGTGAACTATCCGCGCGTGAAGTATCTGCTGTGTGGGCATATTCATCAGGAACTGGATCTGGACTGGAACGGTCGCCGCCTGTTGGCGACGCCATCGACCTGCGTGCAGTTTAAGCCGCATTGTTCTAATTTCACGTTAGATACCATCAGCCCCGGCTGGCGTACGCTGGAGCTGTTTGCTGACGGTACGTTGCAGACTCAGGTGTGTCGTCTGCAGGGTAATCGGTTTCACCCTGATACCGCTTCAGAAGGTTACTGATGTCTACGCTTCTTTATCTTCATGGATTTAACAGTTCTCCTCGTTCGGCGAAGGCATGTTTGCTGAAAAGCTGGCTGGCGGAGCACCATCCGCACGTTGAGATGATTGTACCGCAGCTGCCGCCGTATCCTGCTCAGGCCGCAGAGATGCTGGAATCGATCGTTCTTGAGCATGGCGGCGAGTCGCTGGGGATTGTCGGTTCCTCGTTGGGCGGCTATTACGCCACCTGGCTGTCACAATGTTTTATGCTGCCAGCGGTGGTGGTGAACCCGGCGGTCCGGCCTTATGAACTGCTGGTCGACTATCTCGGTCAAAACGAGAACCCCTACACCGGGCAGCAATATGTGCTAGAGTCACGCCATATTTACGATCTTAAAGTCATGCAGATTGACCCGCTGGAAGCGCCGGATTTGATCTGGTTGCTCCAACAAACGGGCGATGAAGTGTTGGACTACCGCCAGGCGGTGGCGTATTACGCCTCCTGCCGCCAGACAGTTACTGAGGGCGGAAACCACGCATTCACGGGCTTCGAAGATTATTTCAACCAGATTGTCGATTTTCTTGGACTGCACAGTTTCTGACGATCAATTCGAACTGCTTATTTAAACCATGACGCAAACTTATAACGCTGATGCCATTGAGGTACTCACTGGGCTTGAGCCGGTACGCCGTCGCCCTGGGATGTACACCGATACGACCCGTCCGAACCACCTTGGGCAGGAAGTGATTGATAACAGTGTGGATGAAGCACTGGCGGGCCACGCAAAACGTGTGGACGTGATCTTACATGCCGACCAATCTCTGGAGGTCATTGATGATGGCCGCGGCATGCCGGTAGACATTCACCCTGAAGAAGGTGTTCCGGCGGTTGAGTTGATCCTCTGCCGTTTACATGCGGGTGGTAAGTTCTCCAATAAAAACTATCAGTTCTCTGGTGGCTTGCATGGGGTGGGTATCTCCGTGGTCAACGCTCTGTCGAAGCGTGTGGAAGTAAACGTGCGTCGCGACGGGCAGGTGTACAACATCGCGTTTGAGAACGGCGATAAGGTGCAGGATTTACAGGTTGTCGGGACCTGCGGTAAACGCAATACCGGAACCAGCGTGCACTTCTGGCCGGATGAAACCTTCTTCGACAGCCCGCGTTTTTCCGTTTCGCGCTTAACGCACGTCCTGAAAGCTAAAGCGGTATTGTGTCCGGGTGTTGAGATCACCTTTAAAGATGAGGTCAACAATAGCGAACAGCGCTGGTGCTACCAGGATGGTCTGAATGATTATCTGAGCGAAGCGGTGAATGGCCTGCCGACGCTGCCGGAAAAACCGTTTATCGGTAATTTTAGCGGTGAGACGGAGACCGTTGACTGGGCGCTGCTCTGGCTGCCGGAAGGCGGCGAGCTGCTGACCGAAAGCTATGTAAACCTGATCCCGACCATGCAGGGCGGTACGCATGTTAACGGTCTGCGTCAGGGCCTGCTGGATGCGATGCGCGAGTTCTGCGAATACCGCAATATTCTGCCGCGGGGCGTGAAGCTGTCGGCGGAAGATATCTGGGATCGCTGTGCCTATGTGCTGTCGGTGAAAATGCAGGATCCGCAGTTTGCCGGGCAAACCAAAGAGCGCCTCTCCTCGCGCCAGTGCGCGGCATTTGTCTCTGGGGTGGTGAAAGATGCCTTCAGCTTGTGGCTGAACCAGAACGTGCAGTCAGCCGAACTGCTGGCTGAGATGGCGATTTCCAGCGCCCAGCGTCGTCTGCGCGCGGCGAAAAAAGTGGTGCGTAAAAAGCTGACCAGCGGTCCGGCGCTGCCGGGGAAACTGGCGGACTGTACCGCACAGGATCTCAATCGCACCGAACTGTTCCTCGTCGAAGGTGACTCAGCGGGCGGATCGGCCAAACAGGCGCGCGATCGTGAGTATCAGGCGATCATGCCGCTCAAAGGTAAGATCCTCAATACCTGGGAAGTCTCTTCCGATGAAGTGCTGGCCTCGCAGGAAGTTCACGATATTTCGGTGGCGATCGGTATCGATCCGGACAGCGACGACCTGAGCCAGTTACGTTACGGTAAGATCTGTATCCTGGCGGATGCGGACTCCGATGGTCTGCACATCGCCACGCTGCTGTGCGCACTGTTTGTGAAACACTTCCGCACGCTGGTGAAACACGGTCACGTGTACGTGGCGCTGCCGCCGTTATACCGTATCGACCTCGGCAAAGAGGTCTATTACGCGCTGACGGAAGAAGAAAAAGCGGGCGTACTGGAACAGTTAAAGCGCAAGAAAGGCAAGCCGAACGTGCAGCGCTTTAAAGGTCTGGGTGAAATGAACCCGATGCAGTTGCGCGAAACCACGCTGGATCCGAACACCCGTCGCCTGGTGCAGCTCATCATCGATGATGAAGACGATCAGCGCACCAACGCGGTAATGGATATGCTGCTGGCCAAGAAGCGTTCTGAAGATCGTCGTAACTGGTTGCAGGAGAAAGGCGACCTGGCGGATCTCGAAGGGTAAGGGGTATGTAGGCCGGATAAGGCGGTTTGTGCCGCCATCCGGCAAGGTCATCATGCCCGATGGCGTACGCTTATCTGGCCCGGCGGCCAGAACAATAATTTAAATCCCCGACTCCAGAATGCGAATATTCATCTCCAGCACATCGCCTTTGACGGCTTCGCTGTAGGCTTTCATATGCGGAGTCTGCAAATGCGCTTCAAGGTGGGCGATGCTTTCCCACTGTTCAATCATGACGATTGAATCCGGGGCTGTAGTCTGAAAACTGACGCCAGCAGCATGATCGACCATCGGCGCGTAGCCGTGGCAACCTTCTTCCTGTAAAACGATCGGAACGATTTTAGCGAACTGATCCAGTACCGCCTGGCGGTGATGTTGACCTGGACGTGTACGGATTTCTGCAATAACGGTAAGCATGGTTAACTCCTTCTAATTCCAGGTTACCAGTTAACCAAAAATTTCGTTCAGATGCTTGCGATATTCTGCGATATAACGCGGGACATCCGGCATTTTAATCACGTCATTGGTGATAAAGGTCGGCAGCGCTTCCATTCCCAGGAACTGGTTTGCTTTATGGAATGGGAGATAAACGCCATCAACCCCAACGCCATGGAAGAACTGATCTTTTTCCGTGAAGGCTTCCATCGGCGCGTTCCAGGTCAGAGACAGCATGTATTTTTTGCCCTGAATCAGTCCGCCGGAACCGTATTTTTTTGACGCATCTGAACGCGTGCGCCCATCGCTGGCGTACAGCGTACCGTGCCCGGCAGTGAACACGTCATCAATGTATTTCTTCACCGTCCACGGCGCGCCCATCCACCAACCCGGCATTTGCCAGATAACGGCGTCTGCCCAGACGAAGTTCTGCACTTCTGCTTGCACATCATAGTCGCTGTCAGCGCGTACGACTCTAACATCATGCCCGAGGTCGCGCAGGATACCGTCCGCGACCTCGGTCAGGGTGTCATTCAATTGCCCATTAGAATGGCCAAATTTTTTCGCACCGTTGATAATCAGGATATTGCTCATTTTGTGTCCTCAAAGAATAACGTTTGAGGCCGATTCTACGCTGATGATCGGTACGGTGAAATTAGCAAAATGTGCAAAGTCTTTTGCTGACTGAGCAATAATAACGCAGTTACCAACTGATTTTAGCTTCAAAGCCGCCTTGCGGCGCATTACCAAACGAGGCTGACATTCTGTGTAAGGTCGCGATGCGACGGACAATTGACAGCCCCAGACCGCTGCCGGTCACGCTTTGCCCCGGTGGGCGATAAAAGCGTTCTCCAATGTGCATCAGAACTTCCGGCGCAATACCTGGACCATTATCTTTGACGCTAAAATTGCGGGCGTTGAGCGTCACTTCCACAATACTTCCCCGTGGACTATAGCGAATCGCATTATCCAGCAGATTTCGCACCATCAGGCTGAGTAACAGCGGTTGCCCGGTACATGTGATGCCGTGCGCGTTAATCTGCAAACGTACGTCAATATGCGCCTGCTGGGCCGAATGGTAGATATCCATCACCGAAGATTGCAGCAACTCCTCCAGCGAGATTTCCGCCACATCCTGAAGATTGTCGAGGGAGTCAAGGCGCGAAAGCGTCAGTAACTGATCGACCAGACGCGTGGCGCGATCGATCCCGGCCTGCATCTGCATTAAGGCTTTTTGCCGCGCCTGCGGGTCATCGTCAGACAGTTGCGCCACTTCGGTTTGCACTTTCAGCGCCGTCAATGGACTACGCAACTCGTGAGCGGCATCTGAAGTAAAGCGCCGTTCACGCACCATGGTGGTATGAATACGGGTGAAAAGTTGGTTGAGTGATTCAACCAACGGGCGGACCTCGCCAGGAATGCCTTTCAAACTGAGCGGTTCTTCTGATTCCGGGTCGCGTAAACGTAGCGCCTGCGCCAGTTTCTTCAGCGGCTTAAGTTCAAGACTTAACAACACAATCAGGATTAACAGCATCAGCGGCAGAGCGACCAACCACGGCACCAATTGTGCTGTCACAATCGCTAAAGCCATATCTTCACGATATTCCCATTCCTGGCCGACAACGATTCGATACTTTTTATCTGCGGAAGTCAGCCAGACAAAACGCCATTTATCGTTGTCGCCATTCAGATAGCCATCGTCAAAACCTTCCCGGCGATAGCTGTAGGGAATGTATTGGCCATTGTCGCCATCGTGAAGAACCATTTTCCCTTCTGGCGTGTAGGCCGCAAAGGTCAGTACATCGTCGTCAATATGACCATGTTTGAATTTTTTCGGGGTATGCGCGATGCGTTCAGAGGCTTTGAGTTCATCAAGATCCAGCGTGACCAGACGCTTGGCGAACAGCATTTGCTGCGTGTCGAACATCTCATTCACATTATCGGTGGTTTGCTTCCACGCGACAAAGCTGGAAATCAGCCAGGTCACTAAAACCAAAATCATGAAGATAAGCGTTAGCCTGATGCGCAGGCTGAGGCGTTGTGCGAGTTTCATGCGTCACCCAGGGTGTAGCCAATGCCATGCACGGTACGGATAAAGTCGCTGCCGAGCTTACGGCGTAAGTGATGGACGTGTACTTCAACCGCATTGCTGGAGACGTTTTCGTCCCAGGTATACAGTTTTTCTTCAATCAGTTTGCGGGGCAGGACGCGGCCCTTGTTACGCATAAGCAGCTCCAGCAGCGCGAACTCTTTGGGCTTAAGAGACAACGGTTCGCCAGCCGCCGTGGCGACCAGCGCGCCGGGATCAAGCGTCACCTCGCCATGGCGTAATGTGTTGCTGGCCTGGCCGCTGGCACGACGCACCAGCGCCTCCAGCCTGGCGGCAACTTCAATCAACGCGAAGGGTTTACACAGATAGTCGTCCGCGCCCAGGCGTAAGCCTTCAACGCGTTCCGCCAGCGCGTCGCGGGCGGTCAGGATCAGCACCGGTTCCTGCTTCCCGTTGGCTCGCCACTCGCGCAGGATATCCCGTCCGTCTATGCCTGGCAGCGTCAGGTCGAGGATTACCGCATC
Organism: Citrobacter sp. CRE-46; assembly: GCF_059615875.1. Classification (NCBI taxonomy): domain Bacteria; kingdom Pseudomonadati; phylum Pseudomonadota; class Gammaproteobacteria; order Enterobacterales; family Enterobacteriaceae; genus Citrobacter; species Citrobacter sp. CRE-46. The sequence continues at coordinate 765,842 of NZ_CM184341.1, forward strand.
ATACGGGGCACTGTAGAGTGCTTCTTTCCCCTGACGTCCTTCGGTAAACCAGTCGATGCTAAAACCCATTTTACTCAGACCGGTTTTAAGGCCATCGCCAATCAACGTATCATCTTCAACCAGTAAAATGCGCATATATTCTTCCCTGCGAAAACTCTCTTTGCCGTCAGTAAACCTTGTCGCCGCCACATCTGTACAGCAAAAAAGAATCTTTTTTTTCCTTAAGAACTTGTTAAGGATTAACTTATTTAATAGTCGTAAACCAACATGAAAGGGAGACATGACGATGAAAAAATTAGCTGCAATGGTTGCCGTAATGGCACTGTGTTCCGCACCTGTTCTGGCAGCGCAGCAGGGCGGCTTCTCTGGGCCAACGACGACCACGCAAAGCCAAAGCGGCGGGTTTGTCGGCCCGAACGGCAGCATCACGACGGTAGCAAGTGCTAAATCGCTGCGCGATGACGCGTGGGTTACTTTGCGTGGGAACATCGTTGAGCGTATTTCCGACGATTTGTATGTGTTTAAAGATGCGACCGGCACGGTGAATGTGGATATTGACCATAAGCGCTGGAACGGCGTAACCGTAACCCCGCAGGATGTGGTTGAGATCCAGGGCGAAGTGGATAAAGACTGGAACTCCGTTGAAATCGACGTGAAACAGATTAGCAAAGTTGCTAAATAATCCCCATCAGGGCCGCATTCGCGGCCCTTTTCTTTGTGACTCAACACGCCAGATAGGGTAGTATCTGCGGCAATATTGCCCTTCAATAGAGGGGTACAAAGTTGAGGAACCACGATTAATGAGCGATATGGCAGAGCGCCTGGCGCTGCATGAATTCACGGAAAACGCCTATCTGAACTACTCCATGTACGTCATCATGGACAGGGCGTTGCCATTTATTGGCGATGGTTTGAAACCCGTTCAGCGTCGCATTGTGTATGCAATGTCCGAACTGGGGCTGAATGCCAGCGCCAAATTTAAAAAATCCGCCCGTACCGTCGGTGACGTGCTGGGTAAATACCACCCGCACGGCGACAGCGCCTGCTATGAAGCGATGGTGCTGATGGCGCAGCCGTTCTCTTACCGTTATCCGCTGGTTGATGGTCAGGGAAACTGGGGGGCGCCGGACGATCCCAAGTCCTTCGCGGCGATGCGTTATACCGAATCCCGCTTGTCTAAATATGCGGAAGTCCTGCTGGGTGAACTCGGTCAGGGAACGTCGGACTGGGTGCCAAACTTCGACGGCACCATGCAGGAGCCAAAGATGCTGCCTGCGCGTCTGCCAAATATTCTGCTGAACGGTACGACCGGTATTGCCGTTGGTATGGCGACGGACATTCCGCCGCATAACCTGCGAGAAGTCGCCAAAGCGGCGATTACGCTGATTGAGCAGCCGAAAACAACGCTCGATCAACTGCTGGACATCGTGCAGGGGCCGGATTACCCGACCGAAGCCGAGATTATTACCTCGCGTGCGGAAATTCGTAAGATTTACGAAAACGGACGCGGCTCCGTGCGTATGCGCGCGGTATGGACGAAAGAAGATGGCGCGGTGGTGATTTCCGCGCTGCCGCATCAGGTTTCCGGGGCAAAAGTGCTGGAGCAGATCGCTGCTCAAATGCGCAACAAAAAGCTGCCGATGGTTGACGACCTGCGTGACGAATCGGATCACGAAAACCCGACCCGTCTGGTGATTGTCCCGCGCTCCAATCGCGTGGATATGGAACAGGTAATGAACCACCTGTTTGCCACCACCGATCTGGAAAAAAGCTACCGTATCAACCTGAACATGATTGGCCTCGACGGTCGCCCGGCGGTGAAAAACCTGCTGGAGATCCTCACCGAATGGCTGGCGTTCCGCCGTGATACCGTGCGTCGTCGCCTGAACTATCGTCTGGAAAAAGTGCTTAAGCGCCTGCATATCCTTGAAGGTTTGCTGGTGGCGTTCCTCAACATTGACGAAGTGATCGAGATTATTCGTCATGAAGATGAACCTAAGCCTGAGCTGATGTCGCGGTTTGGCATTTCTGAAACGCAGGCTGAAGCTATCCTTGAGCTGAAATTGCGCCATCTTGCCAAACTCGAAGAGATGAAAATCCGCGGTGAGCAGGATGAACTGGCGAAAGAGCGCGATCAACTGCAGGCCATTCTCGCTTCCGAGCGTAAAATGAATAACCTGCTGAAGAAAGAGCTGCAGGCTGATGCCGAGGCCTATGGCGACGATCGCCGCTCCCCGCTGCAGGAACGCGAAGAAGCGAAGGCGATGAGCGAGCACGACATGCTGCCGTCTGAGCCGGTGACCATTGTATTGTCTCAGAGTGGTTGGGTGCGTAGCGCCAAAGGCCACGACATTGATGCGCCAGGATTAAGCTATAAAGCGGGCGACAGCTTTAAGTCGGCAGTGAAGGGCAAGAGCAACCAGCCGGTGGTGTTCGTTGACTCGACCGGACGCAGCTACGCCATCGACCCGATTACGCTGCCGTCGGCACGTGGTCAGGGCGAACCATTGACCGGTAAGCTCACGCTGCCGCCGGGCGCGACGGTGGAGCATATGCTGATGGAAGGCGACGATCAGAAACTGCTGATGGCATCCGATGCGGGCTACGGTTTTGTCTGTACTTTCAACGATCTGGTAGCACGTAACCGTGCGGGTAAGGCATTGATTACGCTGCCTGAAAATGCGCGCGTTATGCCGCCGGTGGTGATTGAAGATGAAACCGATATGCTGCTGGCGATAACGATGGCCGGTAGGATGTTGATGTTCCCGGTGAGCGATTTGCCGCAACTGTCGAAAGGCAAAGGGAATAAGATTATCAATATCCCTTCAGCAGAAGCGGCGAAAGGCGAAGATGGCCTGGCGCTGCTCTATGTGCTGCCGCCGCAAAGCACGCTGACTATTCACGTCGGTAAACGCAAAATTAAACTGCGTCCTGAAGAGTTGCAGAAAGTGACCGGCGAACGCGGTCGTCGCGGCACGCTGATGCGTGGTCTACAGCGTATCGATCGCATTGAAATTGACTCGCCTCGACGCGCCAGTCAGGGCGACAGCGAAGAATAACGCGACTGCCCGGCTCTCCCTGCTTTCGCTCAGGGAGAGCCAACGTTAAAATTTCCCGTAAAACCGTTGTTTATTCGTGCGTTGCGATTAACAATACGCTTTTCCAGAGAGCCGCCTTAACAAAGCCCTAACCTGATGCAGAGTTATGTATCCGGTGACGTAAAATGCCAGGCTCTTAGGCCTTAGAGGTTGTTATGTTATATATTTTTCGTTTAATCATTACTGTTATTTACTGCATTCTGGTCTGTATTTTCGGTTGTATATACTGTCTGTTCAGCCCACGGAATCCAAAACACGTTGCAACGTTCGGTCATATGTTTGGCCGCCTGGCTCCCCTTTATGGCCTGAAGGTCGAGTGCCGCATGCCGGCAGACGCGCAGAATTATGGTAATGCTATCTATATTTGTAACCATCAGAACAACTATGACATGGTTACCGCTTCGAATATCGTTCAGCCGCCGACGGTAACGGTGGGTAAAAAAAGCCTGCTGTGGATCCCGTTCTTCGGGCAGCTGTACTGGTTAACCGGTAACCTGTTGATCGACAGAAACAACCGTGCTAAAGCGCACAGCACCATTGCAGCCGTGGTGAACCATTTCAAAAAACGTCGTATTTCTATCTGGATGTTCCCGGAAGGGACGCGCAGCCGCGGCCGTGGTCTGCTGCCGTTTAAAACCGGCGCGTTTCATGCGGCGATTGCTGCAGGCGTTCCGGTCATTCCAGTCTGCGTTTCTACAACCTCGAACAAGATCAAATTAAACCGACTCAATAATGGTCTGGCGATTGTAGAGATGCTGCCGCCGGTGGATATTAGCCACTTTGGTAAAGATCAGGTTCGTGAACTGGCAGCGCATTGCCGCTCGCTGATGGAACAAAAAATCGCAGAACTCGATAAAGAAGTTGCTGAGCGGGAAGCCGCCGGTAAGGTTTAATCCGCACAATTCGGGTTTTTTACAGGAAAAGATTTCCTGCGTGTTAATCGCCAGTTTTTCATGGAGTTTATATGTCATTCAGTCGGCGTCAGTTCATTCAGGCATCGGGGATCGCACTGTGTGCAGGTGCTGTTCCGCTGAAGGCTAATGCTGCCGGTCAGCAACAACCGTTACCTGTGCCTCCACTGCTGGAGTCTCGTCGGGGGCAGCCGTTATTTATGACGCTGCAACGTGCGCATTGGTCCTTTACACAAGGCACGCGCGCGCCTGTCTGGGGGATTAACGGCCGCTACCTGGGACCGACAATTCGCGTCTGGAAAGGGGATGACGTCAAGCTTATTTACAGCAATCGTCTGACAGAAAATGTCTCGATGACCGTCGCCGGATTACAGGTACCTGGTCCGCTGATGGGGGGCCCGGCGCGCATGATGTCCCCTAATGCGGATTGGGCGCCAGTGCTGCCGATCCGCCAGAATGCCGCCACGCTGTGGTATCACGCCAATACGCCAAATCGTACTGCCCAGCAGGTCTATAACGGTCTTGCCGGGATGTGGCTGGTTGAAGATGAGGTCAGTAAATCCCTGTCTATTCCGAACCATTACGGCGTGGATGATTTTCCGATCATTATCCAGGACAAGCGTCTGGACAACTTTGGGACGCCGGAATACAGCGAACCTGGCAGCGGCGGTTTTGTTGGGGATACGCTTCTGGTTAATGGGGCGCAAAGTCCGTATGTCGAAGTCTCCCGCGGTTGGGTACGCTTGCGTTTGCTGAACGCGTCAAACTCGCGTCGTTACCAACTGCAAATGAGTGATGGCCGTGCGCTGCATGTGATTTCCAGCGATCAGGGCTTTTTACCCGCGCCTGTTTCATTGAAACAGCTCTCGCTGGCGCCAGGCGAACGTCGTGAGATCCTGGTGGATATGACTAACGGTAATGAGGTCTCTATTACCTGTGGCGAGGCGGCCAGCATTGTCGACAGGATCCGGGGATTTTTTGAACCATCAAGTATTCTTATCTCCACGCTGGTGCTGACTCTGCGACCAACCGGCCTTCTGCCGCTGGTGACTGACAGCCTGCCAATGCGCCTGCTGCCAACCGAGATCCTCAGCGGTTCGCCGATTCGCAGCCGTGATATCAGCCTGGATGACGATCCGGGGATCAACGGTCAGTTGTGGGACGTCAACCGCATGGATATTACCGCGCAGCAGGGTACCTGGGAGCGCTGGACGGTGCGGGCGGATATGCCGCAGTCTTTCCATATTGAGGGCGTCTCGTTCCTGATCCGTAATGTGAACGGCGCGATGCCGTTCCCGGAAGACAGAGGCTGGAAAGATACCGTTTGGGTAGATGGTCAGGTCGAGCTACTGGTTTATTACGGTCAGCCTTCCTGGGCGCATTTCCCGTTCTACTTTAACAGCCAGACGCTGGAAATGGCGGATCGTGGCTCGATCGGTCAGATCCTGGTGAACCCGGCGCCGTAACGCGCCGGGGTTTGCGTTACGCCCGCCAGAACATGCGCGAAAACAGGATCAGTATGGGGTAAATCTCCAGACGCCCCATGATCATGGCCGCGCACATCAGCAGCTTTGCCTCCTCATTTAACGTGCCAAACGTCGTGGCGGTAACGCCAAATCCCAGCCCCATATTGTTGATGCAGGCGGCGACGGTGGCGAAAGAGGAGAAGAGATCGTAGCCCATCAGATTGAGCGCCCAGATAAAAAAGCTGGTGAACAAAACGTAGAGAAAGAAAAAACTCCATACCGAACGCACCACCCTGTCGCTTACCACGCTGTTACCCACTTTGATGTTCAGCAGGGCGCGAGGATGCGCGAGCTGGTGTAACTCCTGGCGGCACTGCTTGAACATAATCAAAAAGCGCAGCACTTTAATTCCCCCGCACGTCGATCCCACACAACCGCCGAAGAAGCTGGCGCTAAGCAGCATGAAGATCGTGTGCGAGGGCCACTGCGCGTAATCCGCCGTTGACAGGCCATTATCCGTCAGCATGGAGCTGGCCAGAAAAAAGGCATGCACCAGGCTGTCCGTTAGCCCGTACATACCTGCCCGCCAGACCTGCCAGGTGGCGATCAGCGTGACCACCAGCGCAATTAGCAGAAAGAAACGCAGCTCGGCATTACGACGAAAGGGCTTGAAGGTACGTTTTACAATAGCAACGTACCAGAGGGTGAAGTTAAACGCGGATAACAGTGAAAACAGTCCGGCGACAAGTTCTATAGCGTGGCTGTTATAAAAGCCGATGCTCTCGCTGCGAGTGGAAAATCCGCCAAGAGAGACCGTCGACAGCCCGTGGCATAAGGCGTCGAAAAACGACATCCCGGCAGCCCAGTAGGCCAGAGTACAAATAAGACCCAGAATGACGTAGGTCAACCACAGCGTACGTGCGGTATCGGCAAGCCTTGGCGTGAGGCGTTCTTCTTTGAAGGGGCCAGGCATTTCAGACTGATACAGTTTCATGCCGCCAATACCCAGCAGCGGTAATACCGCCACGGCGAGGACAATAACGCCCAGGCCGCCAATAAAATTGAGCTGAGCACGATAGTAAAGATACGATTTCGGCAAGGCGCTGACGTCGTCAATCACCGTTGCGCCAGTGGTGGTAATCCCGGAAACCCCTTCGAACAGGGCATCGGCAAAGGAGAGATTTAAGCCATCGTCCATCCACATCGGCATTGCGCTAATAAACGAAAACAGTAGCCAGAACAAAACGATAATGACGAATCCATCCCGGGTTCTCAGTTGAATTCCCGCATGTTTGGTTGCCAGCCACGCCCCGCCGCCAAGGGTAAAGAAAGTCATAAATGTGCTGAAAAATGCGAAAAAGCTCCGCTCTTTATTTAACAGAGCGATGGTCATCGGCGGCAGCATGGAGAAGCTGTAGAGAAGAACCAGAAATCCGCACAGGTGAACAACAACCCGTAACTGGGAAATATGGAGTGAATCGTTGAGTCGCAATGAAAAATCCCCCGCCGAAAAGAGTGATCTCAGCTGGCCGGCATGGTGCTAATTATGATTGATAAAAATGGCTGTCGTAAAATTTAACAATTTATACAACTTTCTACTGGTCTGGTTCAGACTCCACTTCATTTCTTGCCGACATACAGCGTATAATCCCCGGCCTTTGATTATTTTTTTACCATTTTTGGAAGCACTATGAGCGCAATATCCCTGATCCAACCGGACAGAGACCTTTTCTCCTGGCCGCAGTACTGGGCTGCCTGTTTTGGCCCGGCACCGTTTTTGCCGATGTCACGTGACGAAATGGACCAACTTGGCTGGGATAGCTGCGACATCATTCTGGTGACCGGCGATGCCTACGTCGACCACCCAAGCTTTGGTATGGCGATTTGTGGCCGTATGCTGGAAGCTCAGGGCTTTCGCGTCGGAATTATCGCCCAGCCGGAGTGGAACAACAAAGACGATTTTATGCGTTTGGGTAAACCGAACCTGTTCTTTGGTGTGACCGCTGGCAACATGGACTCGATGATCAACCGTTATACCGCCGATCGCCGACTGCGCCATGATGATGCCTACACGCCGGACAACGTGGCGGGTAAACGTCCGGACCGCGCCACGCTGGTCTATACCCAGCGCTGTAAAGAAGCATGGAAAGATGTGCCGGTTATTCTTGGCGGCATTGAGGCCAGCCTGCGCCGCACCGCGCACTACGATTACTGGTCTGATACCGTTCGCCGCTCCGTTTTGGTGGATTCGAAAGCTGATATGCTGATGTTCGGCAACGGCGAACGTCCGCTGGTGGAAGTGGCGCATCGTCTGGCGATGGGGGAAACTATCGATCAGATCCGCGATGTGCGTAACACCGCTATTATGGTTAAAGAAGCGTTGCCGGGCTGGAGTGGGGTGGATTCTACGCGTCTCGACACGCCAGGCAAGATTGACCCGATCCCGCATCCTTACGGTGAAGATCTGCCGTGTGCTGATAACAAACCTGTCGCACCGAAAAAGCAGGAAGCGAAAGCGGTTACCGTGCAGCCGCCGCGTCCGAAACCGTGGGAAAAAACCTACGTGCTGCTACCGTCCTTCGAAAAAGTGAAGGGCGATAAAGTGCTGTATGCGCATGCGTCGCGTATCCTGCACCACGAAACTAACCCAGGCTGCGCGCGTGCGCTGATGCAAAAGCATGGCGATCGCTACATCTGGATCAACCCGCCAGCTATTCCGCTGTCTACCGAAGAGATGGACAGCGTCTTTGCGTTACCGTACAAGCGTGTACCGCATCCGGCGTATGGCGACAGCCGTATTCCGGCCTATGAGATGATCCGTTTCTCGATCAACATTATGCGTGGCTGCTTTGGCGGCTGCTCGTTCTGTTCGATAACAGAGCACGAAGGCCGTATCATCCAGAGTCGCTCTGAAGATTCGATCATCAATGAAATCGAAGCCATTCGCGACACTGTCCCGGGCTTTACCGGCGTGATTTCCGATCTCGGCGGCCCAACGGCGAACATGTATATGCTGCGCTGTAAGTCACCGCGTGCGGAGCAAACCTGCCGTCGTCTGTCATGCGTCTATCCGGATATTTGTCCGCACATGGATACCAATCATGAGCCGACAATTAACCTCTATCGCCGGGCGCGTGATCTCAAAGGCATTAAAAAGATCCTTATCGCATCCGGTGTGCGCTATGACATCGCGGTGGAAGACCCACGCTACATCAAAGAACTGGCTACCCATCACGTGGGCGGCTATCTGAAGATTGCGCCAGAGCATACTGAAGAAGGCCCGCTGTCGAAGATGATGAAGCCGGGGATGGGCAGCTACGATCGCTTCAAGGAATTGTTCGATACCTACTCTAAACAGGCCGGTAAAGAGCAGTACCTGATCCCGTATTTTATCTCCGCACACCCGGGTACGCGTGATGAGGATATGGTGAATCTGGCGCTGTGGCTGAAACAACGTCGTTTCCGTCTGGATCAGGTGCAGAACTTCTATCCATCGCCGTTGGCGAACTCCACAACCATGTATTACACCGGGAAAAACCCGTTGGGTAAAATTGGTTATAAGAGTGAAGACGTGGTGGTGCCGAAAGGTGATAAGCAGCGTCGTCTGCATAAAGCCCTGTTGCGCTACCACGATCCAGCCAACTGGCCATTGATCCGCCAGGCGCTGGAAGATATGGGTAAAAAGCATCTGATCGGCGGGCGTCGCGAATGTCTGGTTCCGGCGCCTACGCTGGAAGAGATGCGCGAAGCGCGTCGCCAGAACCGTCATACTCGTCCGGCGCTGACCAAACACACGCCAGTGGCGCACCAGCGTCAGACGCCTGCCGCGAACAAAAAACGCGGGAAAGTGGCGGGACGTTAATCTGTCTTGCCCGGATAAGGTGCTTGCACCGCTATCGGGCAGAAGAGATCAGTATTTATGCCTCACGAATTCTGGCCGCTAATGCGGCCAGTTTTTCGTCATCAGCCCGTTCATGATCGTGTGACGACAGATATCCTTCATACTGCTCGAAAAATTTGTTCTGCCGCGATTCAATCGGTTTCCAGTGGGTTAAATCGCCAGTACCGTGCATGGGACTTAATTTACTGTGCACATGGTCTACGCCGAAACCTTCGAAGAACATTCCCGTACGACTAACATCCGGGAAAGCCTTATCCAGTTTCTTAGCCACTTTTTGGGTCGCCAGCATCAGGTCCGCTAACGCCTGCGGCGGCATATCGAAGGCATAGCTCGGGTAATGCTTTTTCGGGATCACCACGGTAAAACCGTCGGTGTTCGGGAAAATCGACAGAAAAGCCAGGTGGTGCTCGTCTTCCCATACCTTATGGCAGGGCGCTTTGCCTTCAACAATTTGACAGAAAATACAGGTCATTCCTTTTCTCCGCAGGTAAGGTATTCCTCAGAACGCAGTCAGTTTAGTACAGACCCAACACCTTCCACCACATCAGACCCACGGTAATAAAGACCGCCTGGTTAAACAGGCTGATGATAAATCCTGTGCGCCACCAGACACCCGTTGGAACGTACCCTGCGCCAAACAGAATTGGACCGCGAGCATGAGTGTACTGGGTGAGCGAGCAGTACAAACTGCTGGTGAAGGCCAGCATTAGCGCCGTGGGGGCCGCGGGAATATTCAGATGCAGCCCGACGCCGAGGAAAACGGCATACAGCGCGGCAATCTGCGCATTTCCGCTGGCAAAAAAGTAGTGGGTATAGAAATAGGCGGCGTTCAGCAGTAGCAGGACGATCACCCAACTGGTCCCGTACATAGTACTGCTCAGGCTATCGCCAATCAGATTGCCAAACCAGGTGGTGAAGCCCAGTTTTTTCAACTGATTCGCCATCATCAGTAGCGCGGCAAACCAAATCAGCGTATCCCATGCCCCTTTCTCACTTTTGACGTCCTCCCAGCTCAATACGCCGCTCAGCAATAAAATCGACAGCCCTACAAACGAGGCGGTGGTGGCGTCAACGCCCAGCGTATCGCCAAAAATCCACAGCACCAGCAGTACGCCGACGGTTGCCAGCATCAGCCATTCACCGCGTGACATGCGGCCCATTTCCGCCAGCTCTTTGCGGGCGAGATTAGGGGCATCCGGCGTGTGTTTGATTTCCGGGCGCACCAGCCAGTAGACCAGTAGCGGAACGAGCAGCAAAGAGACCAGACAGGGTAGCAGCGCCGCCATAAACCAGCCGCCCCAGGTCAGCGTAACCCCGGCGTTGGCCGCCAGTTTTACTGCCAGCAGGTTGCCGGTATAGCCGGTCATAAACAGTGCTGCCGTCACGTCGTTGACGTTGCCAATACAGGTGATAAGAAAGGTGCCGATTTTACTGCGGGACTCATCTTCCGGGTTCGAATGGAAACTACGCGCCAGAGAGTCGGCAATCGGATAGATGACGCCGCCGCAGCGCGCCGTATTACTCGGCATAGCGGGAGAGAGGATCAGATCGGCAAAAGCCAGACCGTAGGCGAGTCCCAGCGTGCGCTTGCCGAGCAGGCGGATCATCTGCAACGCAATGCGTCGTCCGAGGCCGGTTTTGATAAACCCACGGGCAATCATAAAGGCCACGACGATAAGCCAGATAAGTGAGCTGTTCAGTTCGCTGAGTGCCGTGGTGATGGCGCCGCTGGCGGTTTTATCCCCGGCAGCATAGGCGAGTGCGAACACCGTAATACCAATAATGCCGACCGCGCCGATGGGTAAGACTTTCGCCACAATAGAGGCGATGGTGGCGACGAAGATAATTGCCGAATGCCAGGCTGGCGCACTTAACCCAGTGGGGGGAGTAAGCTGCCAGAGACCGGCAGAAATGAGTACTATAAGAATTAATGGGAGCCATTTGACGCCATTACTTTTTTTATCAGCCACGATTACGCACCTATAGGTGTGGTAAATATATTCATAGAATGAATATATTTATTGAATAATTAACAGGTTATGTTGCGTAATGCTGCTCCAGCGACTGCAAGAAATACATCAATATATGTATGTTAATTGTTTCCTGATATTTCATTGCCAGCAAGGCCCGACGGGAGTGTCGGGCCGGAGAGAAGAGATTAACCGCCGAACTGGTCCGGGTCTGGTCCCAGCCGTCTGCCCTGATCGAGTTTCGCGATTTCGCCTAATTCTTCTTTATCCAGACGGAAGTCCCAGACGTTAAAGTTTTCAGCGATACGGGCAGGCGTCACCGATTTCGGAATAACCACCAGACCGTTATCCAGATGCCAGCGGATGACAATCTGCGCTGGTGATTTACCATATTTCTCTGCGAGGTCACGGATGATCTTTTGGTCGAAGACGTCTTTCCCCCCCTGCGCCAATGGACTCCAGGATTCGGTCTGGATCTTATGCGTGGCGTTCCAGGCATGAAGCTGGCGCTGCTGCATAAGTGGGTGCAGTTCTATCTGGTTGATCACGGGATGAACGCCAGTTTCATCGATCAGGCGCTGGAGATGATTGATCTGAAAGTTGCACACGCCGATGCTCTTAATCAGCCCTTCTTTTTGCAGATCGATCATGTTTTCCCACGCTTCAACGTAGTGATCGATCGCCGGAACAGGCCAGTGCATCAGGTAAAGATCGAGGTAATCGAGCTGGAGTTTCTCCATGCTTTCGAGTAAGGCTTCCCGGGCGCGTTTCTGATCATCATTCCACAGCTTGGTGGTGATGAATAACTCTTCCCGCGGCACGCCGGCATTACGTATCGCTTTGCCGACACCTTCTTCGTTTTTATATGCGGCGGCGGTATCAATCGAACGATAACCCACTTCCAGTGCTTTATGGATAGCGGTAATGACTTCTTCGTTGCTTGCCTTCCAGACCCCCAGGCCCAGTTGCGGCATGACGTTACCATCCTGTAGCTTGATAATGGTTGGACCGGTCATAATTCCCCCCTGGATTACAGTCACCGGAGCAAGCTCCGGTGAGTTAGGTGTGACTTAAGTCTGGTATAAATACCCAAAAACGAAAGGCGGAGGTTAAAAAACCTTAGCGGGCAGCTTCGTAAATCCGACGGCTGACGTCGAGCGTAATGTCCTGATGTTCACCCAGTTTCGTACCGCCGTGCGCTTGCAGTTTTTCCAGCAGCGCCGGGATGGAGCTACCGTCCAGACCGTAGTCAGACAAGCGTGTTGGTACGCCCATTTGTTCGAAGAAAGCACGGGTAGCGGCAATGGCGGCATCGATACGCTGGTCTTCGGAACCTTCGGTGATATTCCAGATACGTTCTGCGTATTGCAGCAGTTTGGCACGCTTGGTATCGCGTTTTTCATTCCACAGCGCAGGCAGAACGATGGCCAGCGTTTGCGCATGATCCAGACCATGCATCGCGGTCAGTTCGTGGCCCAGCATATGGGTTGCCCAGTCCTGTGGTACGCCTGCGCCAATCAGGCCATTCAGCGCCTGGGTTGCCGCCCACATCACGTTCGCACGCACGTTGTAGTTTTCCGGCTCCTGCAAGGCTTTTGGACCTTCTTCGATCAGCGTAAGCAGAATGCCTTCGGCAAAGCGATCCTGAATTTTCCCGTCGACCGGATAAGTTACATACTGCTCAACGGTATGCACGAAGGCATCTACAACGCCGTTCGCAACCTGACGTGGCGGCAGGGTATAGGTGTAAACCGGATCCAGAACGGCAAATACCGGTTGTACAAACGGGGTCATAAAGGCCAGTTTGTCGCCGGTGGTTTTCCGCGAGATGACCGCGCCGGAGTTAGATTCAGAACCGGTGGCGGGCAGGGTTAATACGGAGCCCATCGGGATGGCGCTTTTTACGTCGTTGCCGTGAGTTTCCAGAATACGCCATGGGTCGATGCCGTCAGCGTACTGTGCCGCTGCTGCGATGAATTTGGTGCCGTCCAGTACCGAACCGCCGCCCACTGCCAGCAGGAACGTTACTTTTTCATCACGCACGAGCTTTACCGCATTCATTAGCGTTTCATAAGACGGGTTTGGCTCAATACCGCCAAACTCCAGCACGTCCAGGCCTTTCAGTGCATCCTGAACCTGTGCCAGGACACCGGTTTTTTTCACACTGCCGCCGCCGTAGGTAATCAGTACGCGGGCATCCTGAGGGATTTGGTCGCGCAGCTCTGCAATAGCGCCTTTACCGAACAGAATTCGGGTTGGGGTATGGAGATTAAAATTGTTCATTGCTCGTTCCCTTGTGTGGGTAAAAAAGAGGGCAGGAGAGTGTCTGCCGGATGATGAACATTGTGGTCGCCAGCTGCGCTGCTCTCAATGCTCATTTCTGCCGATGTCTTGCCCATTTCTACAGATTACTGGAGAAAACGGATAAATCTGCGCATTATGTCAGAGTCGCAAACCGATGATGAAATGGTGCTTTATGAACCGTGAAGAGATCTGCCTTCTGCTGACAGAAAAAATTAAGCAGCTGAAAAACAATGAAAATAAACTCAGTGCATTGCTGCCAGATGTCCGCCTGCTGCACGGAACGGTGCCAGCGGCGCGCACACCGGTCATGTATCAGCCAGGCATCATATTTCTCTTCTCTGGACATAAAATTGGTTATATCAATGAACGTGTATTTCGTTATGACGCCAATGAATACTTGCTGCTAACCGTACCTTTACCCTTTGAATGTGAAACGTATGCGACACCGGAGGTTCCGTTGGCAGGAATTTACCTGAATGTCGATATCCTGCAATTGCAGGAGCTGTTGATGGACATTGGAGAAGACGAGCTGTTTCAGCCTGCTATGGCGGCCAGTGGGATTAACTCCGCGACGCTTTCAGACGAAATTCTCTGCGCTGCTGAGCGCCTGTTGGATGTGATGGAACGCCCGCTGGATGCGCGTATTCTCGGCAAACAGATCATTCGTGAGATCCTCTACCATGTGCTGACCGGGCCGCGCGGCGGCGCGTTACTTGCGCTGGTCAGTCGTCAGACGCATTTCAGCTTGATAAGCCGGGTGCTGAAGCGGATTGAAACCAAATACACCGAAAATCTCAATGTAGAGCAGCTGGCGGCAGAGGCGAACATGAGCGTGTCGGCGTTTCATCATAATTTTAAAGCGGTGACCAGCACGTCGCCGCTGCAATATCTTAAAAGCTATCGTCTGCATAAAGCGCGGATGATGATGATTCATGACGGGATGAAGGCCAGTGCGGCAGCCATGCGTGTCGGCTATGAGAGCGCATCGCAGTTTAGTCGGGAGTTCAAACGTTTCTTTGGCGTGACGCCGGGGGAAGATGCGGCCAGAATTCGGATGATGCAGGGGAGTTGATTTCTTGTCCGTCTGAAAGTTACACCGTAGGCCTTAAAGCTGCGCGCCATAAGGCAAAATGCCGGAGATTATCCGGCCTACGGATGCGACTCAGGCGCTACAGTATTTTTTTTTAATCACCACGAACAGGGTTCCCAACAGACCTGCGGTTAACAGGGCAATCGGTAGGATCATTAAAAAGGTCATCACCTGATCTTCATGGCGTTTAACGAACGGGATCATGCTCAGCGCGTAGCCAAAGCTGGTGACGACGGTGACCCACAACAGGCCGCTCAGCCAGTTAAAAAACTGGAATCGACGGTTGGGCAACCCTGAAATTCCCGCCATGGTCGGCAGCAAGGTGCGTACGAACGCCAGGAAGCGCCCGGCCAGCAGCGCCATCAGGCCGTGTTGGTCAAACATGCAGGTGGCGCGCTGATGATATTTTTCAGGTAATTGCGCCAGCCAGCCTTTTACCGTTCGTGTGTTGCCCAGCCAGCGTCCCTGAATGTAACTGAGCCAGCAGCCCAGGCTGGCGGCGGCGGTCAGAATAGCTATGGTAGGTAAAAAACTCATCACGTCCTGGGCGATCAGCGCCCCAGCCAGCAATAACAGGCTGTCTCCGGGTAAAAAGGAGGCGGGCAGCAGGCCATTTTCTAAAAACAGTGTGGCGAACATGACGAAGTACACCACGCTCACAACGTGTGGATCCGCCAGCGCGGCAAAGTCGTGTTGCCAGAGCGCGGAGACAATATCTTGAATAACTACCATGGACTTTCCTGTGGAACAGCGTTTATGTGTGGATTGTACTCCTGAATTGTCCGGGATGCCTTGATCCCGGACGCAACAATTGCAGACTTTTCCACCAGAAGTGTCTGCATATATGTCCATCTATGGCAATGTTACTCGATTCGGGCAAATCCTGCGGCTAAATCGGCAATCAGATCGTCAACATTCTCTAAACCGATATGCAAACGGATAAGCGTTCCGCTGAAGTCCACCTCGCCTTGCGGACGGATTGCCGCAATGTGCTCCGGCTGGTTGGCGAGAATCAGCGACTCAAAACCGCCCCAGGAGTAGGCCATGCTGAACAGGCTGAAGTGATCCAGATACGCGGCTAACTCTTCATTATTTAGCTTCTTATTCAATACAAAGGAGAATAGCCCGCTACTGCCGGTAAAATCACGTTTCCAGAATTCATGGCCTTTACTGCCGGGCAGCGCCGGGTGATTAACGCGGGCGACCTGTGGGTGGTTGGACAGCCACTCGGCGACCTTTAAGCTGCTTTCATGATGCTGGCGTAAGCGTACGCTCAGCGTGCGTAATCCACGGCTGGTCATATAGGCGGTATCGGCGTCGAGCATTTGTCCCATCAGATAGGCATTTTCGCGCAGTTGATCCCAGCAACGGGCATTGGATACCGCTGTGCCGACCATGCCGTCGGAATGACCAATCAGGTATTTCGTACCCGCCTGAATCGAGATATCGATACCGAAATCCAGCGCCTTGAACAGCACGCCGGCAGCCCAGGTGTTATCAATTATGATGACTGCATCAGGCGCAACGCTTCTGACGGCGGCTACAATTGCCGGCACATCATGTACCTCCATGGTGACGGAGCCGGGTGATTCCAGAAAGACAACTTTGGTGTTCGGCTGAATGTGCTTCACAATATCGGCACCCACCAGCGGATCAAACCAGCCCGTTGAGACGCCTAGTTTGCCGAGAATTTTGGTGCAGAAGTCCTGGCTGGGTTCATAGGCGGTATTGGTCATCAACACATGATCGCCTTGTTCCACAAAGGCAAGGATGGTGTTGGCAACGGCTGCCGCGCCGCAAGGGAACAACGCGCAGCCCGCGCCGCCTTCCAGTTCGCACATGGCTTCCTGCAGCGAAAAATGCGTCAGGGTTCCACGACGTCCGTAGAAAAGCGCACCGTTAGCACGGTTGCGCGTGGCCTGCTTTTTTGCCTCAACGCTGTCAAACACCAGCGAAGAAGCGCGCTGGATCACGCTATTTACCGAGCCCAGCGTGTACTTTTTACTCCGTCCTGCGTGCACGAGTTTGGTTTCAAGTTGTTTATCTGCCATGGTGTATTACCTGTTTTTATACGTCTGGATGTCTAAACTACCATGAATCAAAGATGACGCATCCTGCAGAAAGGTCATACAGTAGAAAATAATCTCAAAATGCTTCTGGTGACTTTTTTACTGCGTAAGCGCAAGGAAAAGAAACCAAAGGTGCGGCAATATGTAAATAGTAATGAGAACGACTATCAATTCGACGTTGTTTTGATATGATTACGCTTAGATTTTGTGATTTGCGTCCTGGAGATACAGAGTGGGTAATAATTTGATGCAGACGGACCTTTCCGTCTGGGGTATGTATCAGCACGCCGATATCGTGGTTAAGTGCGTGATGATTGGGCTGATTTTAGCGTCAGTGGTCACCTGGGCTATCTTCTTTAGTAAGAGCCTTGAGTTCTTTACTCAGAAACGCCGTCTTAAGCGTGAACAGCAACTGCTGGCGGATGCCCGCTCTTTAGACCAGGCAAACGAGATTGCCGCAGGATTCGATGCTAAAAGCCTTGGCGCACAGTTGATTTATGAAGCGCAGAACGAGCTGGAACTGTCGGAAGGCAGTGACGACAACGAAGGTATTAAAGAGCGCACCGGTTTCCGTCTGGAGCGTCGTGTGGCGGCAGTAGGTCGTCATATGGGGCGCGGTAACGGATACCTGGCCACCATCGGGGCTATCTCGCCTTTCGTGGGTTTATTCGGTACGGTATGGGGCATCATGAACAGCTTCATCGGGATCGCACAAACCCAAACCACCAACCTGGCCGTTGTTGCGCCGGGCATTGCAGAAGCGCTGTTAGCGACCGCTATTGGTCTGGTTGCGGCGATTCCTGCGGTCGTCATCTACAATATTTTCGCACGTCAGATTGGCAGCTATAAAGCGATGCTGGGCGATGTCGCGGCGCAGGTGCTGTTGCTGCAAAGCCGCGATCTGGACCTGAACGCCAGCGCCTCCGCGCATCCGGTACGCGCTGCGCAGAAATTACGTGTAGGGTAATGTTCCATGGCAATGAGCTTTAATGAAAACCTGGACGATAACGGTGAAATGCATGAAATCAACGTGACGCCGTTTATCGACGTTATGTTGGTTTTATTGATCATCTTTATGGTGGCCGCGCCGCTGGCAACAGTTGATGTGAAGGTGAATCTCCCTGCCTCCACCAGTACGCCGCAGCCGCGTCCCGAAAAACCGGTTTATCTGTCAGTCAAAGCCGATAAGAGTATGTTTATCGGCAACAATCAGGTGACGGATGAAACCATGATTAGCGAGCTCAATATGCTGACAGAAGGGAAGAAAGACACCACAATTTTCTTCCGCGCGGATAAGACCGTCGATTATGAAACCATGATGAAGGTAATGGACTCGCTGCATCAGGCGGGTTTCCTGAAGATTGGTCTGGTCGGTGAAGAGACCGTGAAAGCGAAGTAACTTTCTCGCCGGGTAGTGGTTTCACCTACCCGGCCTGCTTATCCTGATTCCACGCCCCACAAACCTGTTCTTATCTCTTTTCATCCAACGCGACCGTGGTTATTCTGGTCGGTTCGTAGCTGCCTTCGGACAGCTTGCGCGTCAGGCGTAAGGTGGCCGTTTCTCGCGCGAGTATATGCTGGTAGGTGCTCTCCAGCCGGGCCATGATTTTATCCCGCAGTTCGGGTTGTTGGGCTATGATGGCCTCAATCGCGGCGCCATAGATCTCTTCTTTCGCCTGTAGCGCATAAATTTCACGGCGATTTTGCCATTTCATCCGCACCAGCGCGGCGGGTATAGAAACCATTTCCTGGGCAACGCTTTCCAGTGTTGCGTTTTTATTGGCAATCAGGATGGCTAAATTCTGCTTTAAGACAAACTCATCACTTTTATGGTCATCTAAAGCCAAATAAACATTATTATCCTCAACATCTTTCATTTTATTTCTCTTCCAGAGAATAAAAAATAGGTTCGCTGGATTCGCGGGTAATTAAATTAAGCCAAATTTTATTGCCTTGCTCATTAATGATGGCTGTTTTTTCGGTCAAAATTTTACTTAATTCTTGTGCATTAATGTCGCCTTCTGCTTGCAATGAATTGAGCAAGCGCGTGAATGACTCAATCTTTGCCGCGCAAAACAAACGCTCTTTTAAATGACGGTCGCACTCTTCAAACAACATATTGCGCGCCTGGCCGGTCGCTGTAGCGCTGATCAAAATATCTGCTTCATAATCGCTTAATGTTCTCTTTCCCTGAGTCAAATTTTCACTGTTTTCTGTGGGGAAGGTATTAGTCGATGTTTGAGATAAATGATAATGCGCGGGAACAAGATGCTCGGGAAGCATGTTGAAATATCCTTTGATGCCAATACTGTATTGTTTTTAATATGTCAGGCTGCGTTGACAATAGCATGGCGTAATTTTAAAATCAAAAAAAATGGAGCCAGTATATGAACAGTATATTTTATTCTGTTATTACCCTGCTATTGCTTACCTGCGGGGTGCTTTTGTTGATGCGCAGCGCAAATAAAAACCGCTATGCAGAAAATGGTAACGCTGGACACCAGCCGGAAATCTTGAGTAAAGAAGAGGGTGAAGATCATTTTTCTGTATTGATGAATTCGATTACCCCGGTATGGTATTGGCGGGTTAATCACGAATATATCGATTTTATCCACTCGACGATCAAACGGATGACGATGGCGGAGCTGAATGAGACGCCTGGCTTATTTGATGCGCAGCGGCGCTGTAGCGACCTTAACTCTGCGGTGTATAAATATTACGACAATATAAAAAAACGCTGTCTCAGCGGGGAGAAGGTCCCGCATGCCGATCTGGATGTGCTCAACTTACGTCAGTGCTTCAGGGAGTTCAGCCTGGAGGCTTACCCTGCGCTCGTCGCGCTGGTGTGGCCGGAATACCAGCGTCCACAGCTCAAAGCAGAAGAAGTATAAGGTCATGGCGCGTTACCATGGCCGGGTAGATCTACATGGCTACCCGGCACGGAGTGACGAACGGCTATTTGTCAGATGAGGCTTGCCACAGGTTCAGCTCGCCATCAGCGACGTGTTTATCGATCTGCGCCAGTTCTTCGGCGCTGAACGTCAGATTAGCCAATGCCTGAACGTTTTCTTCCAGTTGCTCCGGTCGGCTGGCGCCAATTAATACCGAAGTGACCCGGTTGTCTTTTAGCAGCCAGCTTAAAGCCATTTGCGCCATCGACTGTCCGCGCTGTTGCGCCATCTCATTGAGCAAACGCAGGCTGCTAAGGTTTTCTTCCGTCAGCATATTTTCTGTTAGCCCACGGACTTTTTTCCCTTCACGCTGCATACGTGAACCTTCCGGGATGCCGTTGAGGTATTTCCCTGTCAGCAGTCCCTGGGCCAGCGGCGTAAAGGCAATGCAGCCCATGCCGTTAGCTTCCAGCGTATCCAGCAAGCCACTGCTGTCTACCCAGCGATTAAGCAGGTTGTAAGAGGGTTGGTGGATAAGAAGTGGAATTTTCCATTCCCGCAGCAGTTCGGCCATCTTTTGCGTTCGTTCCGGGGAATAGGATGAGATGCCGACATACAGCGCTTTACCGCTTTGCACCGCATGGGCCAGCGCTGAGGCGGTCTCTTCCATTGGCGTATTTTCGTCCACGCGGTGCGAGTAGAAGATATCGACATAGTCGAGACCCATGCGTTGCAGGCTCTGGTCGAGGCTGGCAAGCAGGTATTTACGCGAACCGCCAGAACCGTACGGCCCTGGCCACATGTCGTAGCCTGCCTTGGTGGAGATGATCAACTCATCTCGGTATTGTGCAAAATCCTCGCGCAGTAAACGGCCAAAATTCTCTTCTGCGCTGCCTGGAGGCGGCCCATAGTTATTGGCCAAATCAAAATGGGTGATGCCTAAATCAAAGGCTTTACGCAGCAGGGCGCGCTGTGATTCCAGCGCCTGAACGTGCCCAAAACTGTGCCACAAACCCAGCGACAGCGCGGGTAAGCGTAAACCGCTGCGTCCACAGTAGCGATAGAGCATCTGCTCGTAACGTTCAGGATTGGCAAACCAGGCCATGAGATCTCCTTAGTGCAGGTGAATTTCGAAACAGCGTTTCTATTCTAGCGGGTTCTCGGTGAATATTCCGTTCACAGGTCACACTGGGATGAAAAACTGGGCAGAATTCGTTACGCGAGTTATTGAAGGAGACCCGCGTGTGAAGGCTATATATCTCCCTGCGTTAATCACGGCTTTCATAATGATCTGACCTCTCATTATGATAATACTGACTCTGATTTATCCTGGGAGCGCACTCTTGCAGGGTTTAATAAATATTTACGATAAAAAACAAAGCATTATTAACTAATTTAGGTGAGTTATCTGAATAATAATGCTAGCTAATTTCATTAGCATTCATGTTGATATCATCTGGAGAGATATGGCCTGGACTTAAGAAAGTAAAAAAATAAAGAACGCATTATATCTTCTCTACCGCCTGCCGATAACAAGGATAAGTATCGCCTGATGGCGAATTCCTCATCAACGGCAAGGAAATTATTATGGGTTTGCTGAAAAACTTCACTATTCGTATTGTCATGTTGGCAATACTGGGACTTTTTTGCCTGCTGTGGTCGGGCGTGGGTTTATTCAGTCTTCATTCTTTATCAAAAATATCAGAAGGGAATGATATTGACCGTCATCTCGTCCATCAGATGACTGTTCTCAGCCAGGGTAACGATCAGTATTTTCGTTTTGTGACGCGGTTAAGTCGCGCAATGGATGTCAAAATGAGCGGCGGAACGCCGGATTTTGCGCCAGCGCAACAGTCCCTGGACAATATGAGTAAAAAACTCCAGGAGATGAAAACATTGTCTCCCGGCCCCATGGATCCTGAAGTCGCCGCGGCGGTGCTGACCAAGTGGCAGGCGCTGCTGGATAACGGCGTTATCCCACAAATGCAACTGGCTCAGCAGGGCACGCTCACGGCCTTTGCGGAGCATGCCAGCACCGTTACGCCAGCCTTGAGCCGTGAATTTGGCGCCAGTGCTGAGCGTTTTAACACCACTGCGGGTGAAAGGCTCGATACCACCCGCGTTATGGTCGATGGCAAAACGTCTATCATCCGGACGCTAATTATCACCGCCGTAATCCTCGGCATTGCGCTCCTGTTCTTTACCGACCGCTACCTCGTCGCCATGATGGTGAAACCTCTGGGACGTATTCGCCAACAATTTCAACAAATTGCGCAGGGCGATCTCAGCCATTCTATTGAAGATTTTGGTCGTAACTGCGTGGGCCAACTGGTGCCATTACTGTGCGCGATGCAGGACAGCCTGCGCGAAGCCGTGAGTACCATTCGTTCTGGTAGTGACAATATCTGGCGAGGAGCGACGGAAATTTCCACCGGTAATAACGACCTCTCCTCACGTACTGAAGAGCAGGCTGCGGCGCTGGAAGAGACCGCAGCTAGCATGGAGCAGTTGACCGCAACGGTAAAACTGAACGCCGAAAATGCGCGTGAGGCCAGCCAACTGGCCGATACGGCGACAGAAACGGCAGGTAAAGGCAGCTCGTTGGTTTCAGAAGTAGTTGAGACCATGGACGGCATTGCCGCCAGTTCTAAACAGATCGCGGAAATTACCTCTGTGATTAACAGCATTGCTTTCCAGACCAATATTCTGGCGCTTAACGCGGCGGTTGAAGCGGCCAGAGCGGGCGAGCAGGGGCGCGGTTTTGCCGTGGTTGCCGGTGAGGTGCGTAACCTTGCCAGCCGTAGCGCCGGAGCGGCAAAAGAGATTGAGACGCTGATCGGCGAATCGTCGCGTCGTGTCGATCAGGGTGCTCGTCTGGTTAAAGAGACCGGATTAACGATGGAGGCGATTCTGCGCGGCGCGACAGAAGTCACCACCATCATGAAACAAATCGCCTCTGCTTCGGAAGAACAGAACAAAGGCATCTCACAGGTAAGCGTGGCGATCACGCAGATGGACAGCGTTACGCAACAGAACGCCGCGCTGGTCGAACAGGTTTCCGCCGCGGCAGTCGCGCTGGAACGGCAAACGGAAGATCTGCAACGTTCGGTGCAACGGTTCCGTCTATCAGCTAACGACGTGCAATACACTGCCACTGCGACCGCTTCCCCTTCAGCAGAACGCAAAACCTCTGCAACAGCTAAAACGGATGACTGGGTGTCGTTTTAAGCTGGCACAAAAAAGTCCCTGATACCTCTGGTCTTTGCTTAAAAAATCGCTATATAATTTATTATATAGCGATTGGGGGTTATGCATGGACAACCATTTTGGTAAAGGCCTGATGGCCGGATTAAACGCGGAAAATGCGGATAGCGCACGCTCGGTGGCGCATTTTTGCGCGGATTATAAACGCGGTTTTGTACTGGGGTTTTCACATCGAATGTTTGAAAAAACAGGCGATCGACAGCTCAGCGCGTGGGAAGCGGGCATCCTGACGCGTCGCTATGGACTGGATAAGGAGATGGTGATGGATTTCTTTAAAGAGAACCAGTCCAGTACAACAATTCGCTTTTTCATGGCCGGCTATCGGCTCGAAGCTTGATCCGAAAGGGGTATTATCTTGCTTTAATTAATTACACTATTGACCTACGCCTTCGTTTTGTTGCTCCGTCGAAGTATTATATCGCACATAACCATATAAAAAGTGTGGTAAATGGCGCGCCGATCGCAATATGCAACATGCGAATGGTGCAAAATAAAAAGCCAGGTCTTCGCAACGGAATAACTATAAAATGACTGGAGATAACTCTCTCATCAATTCGAGCGGCATCAATCGCCGCGATTTCATGAAGCTTTGTGCAGCACTGGCCGCCACCATGGGGCTCAGTAGCAAAGCCGCCGCAGAAATGGCCGAATCAGTTTCCCGCCCTCAGCGCCCACCGGTTATCTGGATTGGTGCTCAGGAGTGTACGGGTTGTACTGAATCGCTTCTTCGCGCGACACACCCTACAGTGGAAAACCTCGTCCTGGAGACAATCTCTCTGGAATACCACGAGGTACTCTCTGCCGCCTTCGGCCATCAGGTTGAAGAGAATAAACATAACGCTCTGGAGAAGTACAAAGGGCAGTATGTTTTGGTTGTAGATGGTTCTATCCCACTGAAAGATAATGGTATTTACTGCATGGTTGCCGGTGAGCCGATCGTGGATCATATCCGCCGGGCCGCTGAAGGCGCAGCCGCTATCATTGCCATTGGCTCTTGCGCCGCGTGGGGTGGTGTTGCTGCCGCTGGCGTTAACCCAACGGGTGCAGTCGGCTTGCAGGAAGTTCTGCCAGGCAAAACCATCATCAACATTCCCGGCTGTCCGCCGAACCCGCATAACTTCCTGGCAACGGTCGCGCATATCATCACTTACGGTAAGCCGCCGAAGCTGGATACCAAAAACCGTCCAACATTCGCCTATGGCCGTTTGATTCACGAACATTGCGAGCGTCGCCCGCACTTCGATGCTGGCCGCTTTGCGAAAGAGTTTGGCGATGAAGGCCACCGTGAAGGCTGGTGTCTCTACCATCTGGGCTGTAAAGGACCCGAAACCTACGGCAACTGCTCAACGCTGCAATTCTGTGATGTTGGCGGCGTGTGGCCGGTGGCTATCGGTCACCCTTGTTACGGCTGTAACGAAGAAGGCGTTGGTTTCCATAAAGGTATTCACCAGCTTGCTCATGTGGAAAACCAAACCCCGCGCTCCGAGAAACCTGATGTCAACATGAAAGAAGGTGGCAATGTCTCTGCCGGCGCGATTGGGCTGCTTGGTGGCGTGGTAGGGCTGGTCGCCGGCGTCAGCGTGATGGCGGTTCGTGAACTGGGTCGTCAGCAGAAGAAAGATAACGCTGACTCACGGGGAGAATAACCGTGAACAGACGTAACTTTATTAAAGCAGCCTCCAGCGGGGCATTGCTGTTGGGCGCTGCGCCGTCCATCAGCCATGCGGCTGCAGAAAACCGTCCGCCGATCCCGGGTTCTCTTGGGATGCTCTATGACTCGACGCTATGCGTGGGCTGCCAGGCCTGTGTCACCAAGTGTCAGGACATCAACTTTCCGGCGCGTAACCCGGAAGGCGAGCAGACCTGGTCAAACAACGACAAGCTGTCGCCGTATACCAATAACATCATCCAGGTGTGGCGTAGCGGAACAGGCGTTAACAAAGACCAGGAAGAAAATGGCTACGCATACATTAAGAAACAGTGCATGCACTGTGTCGATCCGAACTGCGTCTCCGTTTGCCCGGTCTCCGCACTGAAGAAAGATCCGAAAACCGGCATCGTCCACTATGACAAAGATGTCTGCACAGGTTGCCGCTATTGCATGGTCGCCTGTCCGTACAACGTGCCTAAGTACGACTACAACAACCCGTTTGGCGCGCTTCACAAATGTGAACTGTGTAACCAGAAAGGCGTTGAGCGTCTGGATAAAGGCGGTTTACCGGGTTGTGTTGAAGTGTGTCCTGCCGGGGCGGTGATTTTTGGTACGCGTGAAGAGCTGATGGCTGAGGCGAAAAAACGTCTCGCGCTGAAGCCTGGCAGCGAATACCACTATCCGCGTCAGACGGTGAAAGCGGGCGATACCTATCTGCATACGGTACCGAAGTACTACCCACATCTGTACGGTGAGAAGGAAGGTGGTGGTACGCAGGTGATGGTGCTGACGGGTGTTCCTTACGAGGATTTGGATCTGCCAAAACTGGATGATCTTTCAACCGGTGCGCGTTCTGAACATGTTCAACATTCCCTGTATAAGGGCATGATATTACCCCTGGCTGCGCTGGCGGGCTTAACCGTGCTGGTTCGTCGTAACACGAAAAACGACCATCACGACGGAGGAGACGATCATGAGTCATGATCCTAAACCGCTGGGCGGAAAAATAATCAGCAAACCGGTCATTATTTTTGGGCCGTTAATCGTCCTGTGTATGCTCCTGATCGTGAAACGTCTGGTCTTCGGATTGGGTTCAGTCTCCGATCTGAACGGCGGTTTCCCATGGGGTGTATGGATCGCGTTTGACCTGTTGATTGGTACTGGCTTCGCGTGTGGCGGTTGGGCGCTGGCGTGGGCGGTGTATGTTTTCAACAGAGGGCAATACCATCCGTTGGTGCGTCCGGCGCTGCTGGCAAGCCTGTTTGGCTACTCGCTGGGTGGTCTGTCGATCACCATTGACGTCGGTCGTTACTGGAACCTGCCGTATTTCTACATTCCAGGTCACTTCAACGTGAACTCGGTATTGTTCGAAACGGCGGTCTGTATGACCATCTATATCGGCGTCATGGCGCTGGAATTTGCTCCGGCTCTGTTTGAACGTTTGGGGTGGAAAGTCTCCCTCAAGCGTTTGAATAAAGTGATGTTCTTTATTATCGCTCTCGGCGCGCTGCTGCCAACCATGCACCAGTCTTCAATGGGTTCATTGATGATTTCTGCGGGTTATAAGGTGCATCCGCTATGGCAAGCGTATGAAATGTTGCCGCTTTTCTCCGTATTAACCGCCTTTATTATGGGTTTCTCGATCGTCATCTTTGAAGGCTCACTGGTCCAAGCCGGTCTGAAAGGTAACGGTCCGGACGAGAAAAGCTTGTTCATCAAGCTGACGAATACCATCAGCATATTGCTGGCGATTTTCGTGGTTCTGCGCTTTGGCGAGTTGATCTATCGCGACAAACTGTCCTATGCGTTTGCAGGCGATCTTTACTCCGTAATGTTCTGGATTGAAGTCGTACTGATGGTCTTCCCGCTGGTGGTGCTGCGCGTCACTAAGCTGCGTAATGACTCACGCATGCTGTATCTGTCCGCGCTGAGCGCATTGCTGGGTTGTGCAACATGGCGTCTGTCCTATTCGCTGGTTGCGTTCAATCCTGGTGGTGGCTACCACTACTTCCCAACCTGGGAAGAACTGTTGATTTCTATTGGTTTTGTGGCTATTGAGATTTGTGCATACATCGTACTCATTCGTCTACTGCCGATACTTCCTCCTTTAAAACAAAACGATCAAAATCGTCATGAGGCGAGCAAAGCATGAGCCAGAGAATTACTATTGATCCGGTAACCCGTATTGAGGGTCATTTACGCATCGACTGCGAAATTGAAAATGGCGTGGTATCTAAAGCATGGGCTTCCGGTACCATGTGGCGCGGCATGGAAGAGATCGTGAAAAACCGCGATCCGCGCGATGCCTGGATGATTGTTCAGCGTATCTGTGGCGTTTGTACTACCACTCACGCTATCTCTTCCGTTCGTGCAGCAGAAAGCGCGCTGAATATTGATGTTCCGGTGAACGCACAGTACATCCGTAACATCATTCTGGCTGCGCACACCACGCATGACCACATTGTTCACTTTTATCAGCTCTCGGCGCTGGACTGGGTGGACATCACCTCGGCGCTGAAAGCCGATCCTGCGAAAGCGTCCGCGATGCTGAACGGTGTGTCCTCCTGGCACCTGAACAGTACGGAAGAGTTCACCAAGGTTCAGAATAAGATCAAAGATCTTGTCGCCAGCGGTCAGTTGGGCATTTTTGCCAACGGTTGCTGGGGTCATCCGGCAATGCAGCTGCCGCCGGAAGTGAACCTGATTGCAGTTGCTCACTATCTGCAGGCGCTGGAATGCCAGCGTGATGCCAACCGCGTTGTCGCGCTGTTGGGCGGTAAAACGCCGCATATCCAGAACCTGGCGGTAGGCGGGGTTGCCAACCCAATTAACCTCGATGGCCTCGGCGTGCTGAACCTTGAGCGCCTGATGTACATCAAGTCCTTCATCGATAAGCTGAGCGACTTTGTTGAGCAGGTTTACAAAGTTGATACCGCGGTTATTGCTGCGTTCTACCCGGAGTGGCTGGAACGTGGTCAGGGTGCGGTTAACTACCTGAGCGCGCCGGAATTCCCGACTGACGGTAAAAACGGCAGCTTCCTGTTCCCGGGTGGTTACATCACCAATGAAGATCTGTCGACCTATCGTCCGATCACCTCTCACTCCGATGAGTACCTGATCAAAGGGATTCAGGAGAGTGCGAAACACGCGTGGTACAAAGACGAAGCGCCGCAGGCTCCGTGGGAAGGTACAACTGTTCCGGATTACACCGGCTGGTCTGATGACGGCAAATACTCCTGGGTTAAAGCGCCGACCTTCTACGGTAAAACGGTTGAAGTGGGTCCGCTGGCCAACATGCTGTGTAAACTGGCGGCCAAACGCGAGTCTACTCATGCCAAACTGAATGAAATCATCGCGATTTACACCAAGCTGACCGGTAAAACCATCGAAGTGTCGCAACTGCACTCAACGCTGGGCCGTATCATTGGCCGTACCGTTCACTGCTGTGAACTGCAGAACGTTCTGCAGGATCAGTACAACGCGCTGATTGTGAACATTGGTAAAGGCGACCACACCACCTTCGTGAAACCGGATATTCCGGCAACGGGCGAATTTAAAGGCGTTGGTTTCCTCGAAGCGCCGCGCGGTATGCTGTCTCACTGGATGGTGATTAAAGACGGTATTATCAGCAACTACCAGGCGGTTGTTCCGTCAACCTGGAACTCAGGTCCACGCAACTTCAACGATGAAGTCGGACCGTATGAGCGCTCGTTGGTAGGCACGCCAATCGCCGATCCAAACAAACCGCTGGAAGTGGTTCGTACCATTCACTCCTTCGATCCTTGTATGTCATGTGCGGTGCATGTGGTGGACGTTGACGGGAACGAAGTGGTCTCAGTTAAGGTTCTGTAATGCGGATATTAGTCTTAGGGGTCGGCAATATTTTGCTGACCGACGAAGCCATCGGGGTGCGTATCGTTGAGGCGTTAGAGCAACGATACATCCTGCCAGACTTTGTTGATGTTCTGGACGGTGGTACGGCTGGGATGGAGCTTCTCGGCGATATGGCGAACAGGGATCATCTGATCATTGCTGACGCCATCGTGTCGAAGAAAAACACGCCGGGAACGATGATGGTCCTGCGGGATGAAGAGATTCCGGCGCTGTTTACGAACAAAATCTCACCGCACCAGCTTGGCCTGGCCGACGTATTGTCGGCCCTGCGTTTCACCGGCGAGTTTCCGAAAAAGCTGACGTTAGTCGGTGTTATTCCGGAATCGCTGGAACCGCATATCGGGCTAACGCCGACGGTTGAAGCCATGATTGAACCTGCGCTTGAGCAGGTTCTTGCCGCGCTTCGCGAATCAGGTGTTGAAGCGATCCCTCGGGAGGCGGCTCATGTCTGAGGAGTTTGTCGGTTTTCAGACGGCCCCGAAGACGCAAATTCAGGCGGCGTTTGAAGAGATTGCCCGGCGTTCAATGCACGATCTTTCCTTCCTGCATCCGAATATGCCGGTGTATGTCTCTGATTTTACGCTATTTGAAGGTCAGTGGACGGGGTGTGTTATCACACCCTGGATGCTCAGCGCACTGATTTTCCCCGGACCGGACCAGATCTGGCCGGTGCGTAAAGTCAGCGAAAAAATCGGGTTGCGTCTGCCGTATGGCGAAATGACCTTTACCGTGGGTGAACTGGAGGGCGTATCGCAATACCTCTCTTGTTCGCTGATGTCGCCGCTTTCGCACAGCATGTCGGCACAAGAAGGTGTCCGTCTGGCTGATGATTGCGCGCGCATGCTGTTATCGCTGCCGGTGAGCGATCCGAATGCGCCGCAGCTAAATCGCCGCGCGCTGCTGCTGGGTCGTCGGAACTGCGAAAATGCATGAGCTGTCCCTTTGTCAGAGCGCGGTTGAGATTGTTCAACAGCAGGCAGAGCAGCACGGTGTCAAACGCGTAACCGGCGTTTGGCTGGAAATTGGCGCACTCTCCTGCGTTGAGGAGAGTGCCGTCCGTTTCAGTTTCGACATCGTCTGTCAGGGGACGCTGGCACAGGGTTGTGAGCTGCATATTGATTACAAACCAGCCCAGGCGTGGTGCTGGGATTGCAGTCAGGTTGTGGAAATCACCCAGCATGATGCGCAGTGTCCACTATGTCAGGGCGATCGTCTGCGGGTTGATGCTGGCGATTCACTGAAAGTGAAAAGTATTGAAGTCGAATAACCCATAGGTTGCTATGGGGCGGAGTCAGATATGTGTATTGGAGTCCCTGGTCAGGTTCTGGCCGTTGGTGAAGATATTCACCAGCTTGCGCAGGTTGAAGTGTGCGGCATCAAACGTGATGTCAATATTGCCCTGATTTGTGAAGGTGATACAGCTGAGCTGGTCGGGCAATGGGTGCTGGTGCACGTAGGGTTCGCCATGAGCATCATTGATGAAGATGAAGCTAAAGCCACGTTAGACGCACTTCGCCGTATGGAGTACGACGTCACCAGCGCGTGATTTTATGCCGGATGGCGGCGCAAACGCCTTATCCGGCCTACGGCATGACATCTTTGTAGGCCTGATAAGACGCCCCGGCGTCGCCATCAGGCATTTTAAGCCTGGCGCTTATCTTCGGTATTGGTATCGAAGTCGCTGGCGTCATGGCGTTCATGAAGCTGTTCGTTCAGCGGCCCGTTGGTACGGTTTACAATACGGCCACGCTTAACCGCCGGACGCGCTGCAATCTCTTTTGCCCAGCGCTGCACGTGCTTGTAGCTTCCTGCGTCAAGGAACTCTGCCGCGTCGTACACGTTGCCCAGAACCACATTGCCAAACCACGGCCAGACCGCCATATCGGCAATAGTGTATTCATCTCCGGCCACAAACTGATGCTGCGCTAATTGCTTATCCAGCACGTCGAGCAGGCGCTTGGCTTCCATTGTGAAGCGATTAATAGCGTACTCAATTTTTACCGGCGCATAGTTATAGAAGTGACCAAAACCACCGCCGAGGAAGGGGGCCGCACCCTGTAGCCAGAACAACCAGTTCAGCGTTTCAGTACGTTTAGCCAAATCCTGCGGCAGGAAGTAACCATATTTTTCCGCCAGATAGAGCAGGATTGCGCCAGACTCGAAAACGCGAACCGGCGGATTTTGCGAGTGATCGCGCAGCGCAGGGATCTTCGAGTTCGGATTCACCTCAACAAAGCCGCTGGAAAACTGATCGCCATCGCCAATACGGATGATCCATGCATCGTATTCCGCGCCCTTGACGCCCTGCGCCAGCAGTTCCTCCAGCATAATCGTCACTTTCTGCCCGTTTGGTGTACCCAGCGAATAGAGCTGCAGCGGATGTTTGCCGACCGGCAGCGTTTTCTCATGGGTGGCGCCGGAAACCGGGCGGTTGATATTGGCGAATGCGCCGCCGTTCGATTTTTCCCACGTCCAGACTTTCGCGGGCTGATAGGTATTGTCTGACATGTTGACCTGCCTTCTGAGTGGTTGTGTTGATGCAGTGTAGCAGTTAGGGAAAACTCAATTTAACAGATTGGGACTTTATGTCGCTTTGTGCTGAAAGGGGAAGATAAATCTAACCCGTTCATTGTAGCCGGGCCGTACTCCATGAAGAGGAAATCAATGTTGGACGGAAATTGCTACCGTATTCACCATCAAAAATTGGCGGTGAATAAGCAGTAATAATGAAAAATGGTGTTCCAGGAGTAAGCGATTATCAGGGCCCGGCGGGTGGGTGGGGCGCGGTAAAAGCCGTCACTGCTTCGGTATTTTCGCAAAAGGCTATCGCCCGCGACATTATCGCAATGTTCAAAATGAACCAGGTGAAAGGGTTCGATTGTCCGGGTTGTGCGTGGCCGGACCCTGGACATCGTGCGCCAATGGAGCTGTGCGAAAATGGCGTGAAGGCGGTCTCCTGGGAGACAACCAGCAAGAAAGCGTCCCCGGAATTTTTCAGCCGTCATCCGGTTTCCACGCTCTGGCACTACAGCGATTATGAACTGGAAAACATTGGTCGTTTGACGCATCCAATGAAATACGATGCAGCGTCAGACACCTGGCAGGCGGTGGATTGGGATATCGCCTTCCACGAGATCGGTGAGCGTCTGCGCAGCTATGACTCAGCGGAACAGGTTGAGTTTTACACCTCCGGCAGAACCTCAAATGAGGCGGCATTTCTGTATCAGCTGTTTGCCCGCGAGTATGGCAGCAACAATTTCCCTGATTGCTCAAACATGTGCCACGGTCCTACCAGCACTGGATTAACGCAGGCCATTGGCCTTGGGAAAGGGACCGTTGAACTGGACGACTTTGACCACTGCGATCTGGTCATTTGTATCGGACATAACCCCGGCACTAACCATCCGCGCATGCTGACCACTTTACGCGAGGTTGCCAAACGCGGAGCCAAAATTATCTCCATCAATCCGTTGAACGAAAGGGGGCTTGAGCGCTTTAGCTTCCCGCAAAGCCCAAGAGAGATGTTTGGCGGCCAGGCCACGGAGCTAAGCAGCGATTACTATCAGGTTAAAATAGGCGGTGACGCCTCGCTGCTCAAAGGCATAATGAAAGCGCTGATCGAAATGGATGAAGCGCGGATCTTACTGGATCGACAGCCCTGCCTCGATCATGCTTTTATTCATCAGCATACCGAGGGTTATTCGGCGCTGTATGACGATTTACGCCAGTGTAGCTGGGCAGAACTGGAACAGGACTCCGGACTGACGCGCAGTCAGATGGAGGATCTGGCACACAGCTATAACAAATCCCGCGCCACCATTATTTGTTACGGGTTGGGGATTACCCAACATAAAAACGGCACCGGGAACGTTCAGCAACTGGTAAACCTGCTGCTGCTGAAAGGCAATATGGGGAAACCGGGCGCGGGGATCTGCCCGTTGCGCGGTCATTCTAACGTGCAGGGCGATCGTTCCGTGGGTATCAATGAAGCGGCGTCCGAAGAGTTCCTGCAACGCCTTGAGGCGCATTTTGCTATCAGCGTGCCGCGCAAGCATGGCCGCTCCAGCGTGGAGAGTATCCGGGCCATCGAACGGGGAGAGGCAAAAGCGCTCATTTGCATGGGGGGTAATCTGGCGGTGGCGATGCCGCAGCCGCAGCGTACTTTTGCGGCGATGAAAAATCTGGATCTGCAGGTCCATGTTGCGACCAAGCTGAACAGATCGCATTTGCTGTTGGCAAAACATAACTACCTGCTGCCCGCGTTAGGGCGAACGGAACGTGACATTCAGGCGACGGGGATCCAGTCGGTGACCGTCGAAGACTCGATGTCGATGGTTCACGCCTCCTGCGGCGCGCTGAAACCGGCTTCCCGCTGGCTAAAATCGGAACCTGCTATTGTCGCTGGTATCGCTCGCGCCACGCTGCCTCTTTCACCAATCAACTGGGAAGCGTTAATCGGAGACTATGCGTTGATCCGTGACGCCATTGCCGCCGTGATCCCGGCGTTCCGTGATTACAACGCACGTATTGCCGAGCCGGGCGGATTTCGCATGGATACGCCCGCCTCGCGACGTGAATGGCGAACGCCGAATGGCAAAGCCAACTTTATCGTCAGCCATCAGCAAGCGGTGGAGCGGGAAAATCAACCTGCCGATGCGTTAGTTCTGGCGACGCTGCGTAGTCACGATCAGTACAACACCACTATCTATGGCATGAACGATCGCTATCGTGGCATTACCGGTCGGCGTGATGTGGTGTTTTTAAGCGCCGAAGAAGCGGCGGCTCGCGGTTTGAGTCAGGGCGATGTGGTCAACGTTCAGGCGCTGGGCGACAACGGCCAGCCCTGTGCGGAACGTGTTATGCACGGTTTAACGGTGGTGATTTACAACATGGCGGCAGGCTCTGTTGGCGCGTATCTGCCTGAAGCGAATGTCCTGCTTTCGCTGGATGCGGTAGACACACAGAGTTTGACTCCGGCGTACAAAAGCGTACCGGTCACTCTGAAAAAAGCGTAGTTCCTGCTGTGAATTTTTCGCCTCTGAGCGCCAGCCGCTGCGTTGAGGTGTATGATGATGTCGACCTCTGTCCGGTTAGTGTCGCAGAGCAGGCAATCAGAGCGATAAATTCACGCCAACCTGCTCAGGCTGTATAGTTTTGAGGTAAGGTGCATGAGCAAAGGAACGACCAGTCAGGATGCCCCATTCGGGACATTATTGGGCTACGCCCCAGGCGGCGTGGCAATCTACTCTTCAGATTACAGCTCCCTCGACCCACGGGACTACGACGATGACGCGGCATTTCGCAGCTATATCGACGACGAATATATGGGCCACAAATGGCAGTGCGTAGAGTTTGCCCGCCGTTTTCTCTTCCTGAACTATGGCATGGTTTTCACCGATGTGGGCATGGCATGGGAGATCTTCTCCTTACGCTTCCTGCGTGAAGTGGTGAATGACAATATCCTGCCGTTACAGGCATTTCCGAATGGTTCACCCCGTGCGCCAGTTGCAGGTGCTCTGCTTATCTGGCAGAAAGGCGGCGAATTTAAAGACACCGGCCATGTGGCGGTAGTCACCCAATTGCTGGAAAACAAAATCCGCATTGCTGAACAGAACGTGCTCCACACGCCGCTGCCTCCCGGACAGCAGTGGACCCGCGAACTGGAAATGGTGGTTGAAAACGGTGGTTACACCCTGCGTGATACCTTTGACGACACCACAATCCTTGGTTGGATGATCCAGACCGATGATACCCGTGACAGCCTGCCGCAGCCGGAGATCGCCAATGACTCACTGAAAATTAGCGGCGCGCGACTGGAAAATAGTGGCCAGTTTGACGGTAAATGGCTGGATGAGCAGGATCCGCTGCAAAAAGCCTACGTGCTGGCGAACGGCCACGTCATTAATCAGGATCCGCATCAGTACTTCACCATTACCGAGAGTGCGGAGCAGGAGCTGATTAAAGCCACCAACGAACTGCACCTGATGTATCTACACGCCACCGACAAAGTGCTAAAAGACGACAACCTGCTCGCGCTGTTCGACATCCCGAAAATCCTCTGGCCGCGTCTGCGTCTTTCCTGGCAGCGTCGTCGTCATCACATGATCACCGGGCGTATGGATTTCTGTATGGATGAACGCGGACTGAAGGTGTATGAGTACAACGCCGATTCCGCATCCTGTCATACCGAAGCCGGTTTGATCCTCGAAAGATGGGCCGAGCGGGGCTACACAGGACAGGGACATAATCCGGCTGAAGGATTGATCAACGAACTGGCTGGCGCCTGGAAACACAGCCGCGCGCGTCCTTTTGTCCACATCATGCAGGATAAGGATATTGAGGAAAACTATCACGCGCAGTTTATGCAGCAGGCGCTGCGTCAGGCCGGGTTTGACAGCAAAATTCTGCGTGGCCTCGATGAGCTACGTTGGGATGACGCCGGTCAGTTGATTGACGGTGATGGTCGCCTGGTGAACTGCGTCTGGAAAACCTGGGCGTGGGAAACCGCGATAGAGCAGGTGCGAGAGGTCAGCGAAACGGAGTATGCCGCAGTGCCCATCCGTACCGGGCATACCAATCAGGAAGTGCGTTTGATAGACGTGCTACTACGCCCGGAAGTGCTGGTCTTCGAGCCTCTGTGGACGGTGATCCCTGGCAACAAAGCGATTCTGCCGATCCTGTGGCAATTGTTCCCGCACCACCGTTATCTGCTTGATACTGATTTCACTGTTAATGAAGAGCTGGCGCGAACCGGTTATGCAGTGAAACCTATTGCAGGACGTTGTGGCAGCAACATCGATCTGGTGAGCCACCAGGAAGAGCTCCTGGATAAAACCAGCGGTAAGTTTGCTGAACAGAAGAACATTTATCAGCAGCTTTGGTGTCTGCCGAAGGTTGCCGGTAAATATATTCAGGTTTGTACCTTCACCGTAGGCGGTAACTATGGCGGAACCTGTCTGCGCGGCGACGAGTCGCTGGTAATTAAAAAAGAGAGCGATATAGAGCCGCTGATTGTGGTGAAGGAAGCGTAATCTTTCTTCATGTCCAGAAATGAGTGCGAAAAGCCGGAGTATATCTTCGGCTTTTTTTTATTTATGGTTAAATTGATTCTGATTATATTTTAATAAACACCGTGGCATATATTTATAATGATAATTATTTATTTTGGTAATGTTTCTTAATAAGAATACATTTATTCAGTGAATGCATTTAGCATTAATTAATTCCTGTGGCTTGTATTAGATAAAGAGCTTCTTGATCTCTTTTTTTAATAAATAATTATAATGTGTTATTTGGTTGATTGGTGATATTGATCATGTTTTCACTTGGATAATATATCGGATTACGTCGCTATACTAATTATAATCATTAATTGTCATTAACAGTCGTTGTTGGCTGCCCACAAAAATGACGTTGGATGAGACTCGTTGAGCGATTGGAAAATGCTCTGTTAGGAAACGCAAAATATCGGCAGGAATCGCCGGTCTGAGAGGGACGTATGGGTGACAGTTTTCAGAATGAAGTGCCAACGGCACGCGTTAATATCAAGTTAGATTTACATACCGGAGGCGTTCAGAAAAAAGTTGAATTGCCGTTAAAACTTTTAACCGTGGGTGATTTCAGTAATGGTAGAGAACAACGACCACTATCGGAACGCGAAAAGGTTGATATTAATAAAAATAATTTCAATGATGTGTTAGCTAAGTTCTCACCAGTAGTGAATCTGAGTGTTAAAAATACGTTAGCTGGCGATGATAGAAATGACGATATTAATCTTACCTTTAAAAATATCCGCGATTTTGAGCCTGAGCAGGTAGCCAGAAATATCCCACAATTACGCGTTCTGTTGGCTATGCGTAACTTACTTCGTGACCTGAAATCTAACTTACTCGATAACGCTGCTTTTCGCCGCGAGCTGGAAACCATCCTTAAGGATCCAGCCCTGAGTCAGGAACTGCGTGATGAACTGGCAACCATGATGCCAGAAGAGATTTAACGCTATACAGGGTTTCCTCCGCTTAATTGGCAGGAATAGTAAAGGACCATAAAAGGAATATGTTGATGTCTGTTCAGGAACATACCTCTTCAGTCGCGGCCACTACGACCAGTGAACGCAGCGTTTATCAATCCCTCTTTGACAAAATTAATCTTTCCCCGGTTTCGGCATTAAAAAATGTAGATGCGTGGCAGAGCGATGAAGCGCTTTCTGATGCCGCTCCGGCTGAACGCGTGACCGCCGCTATTCAGGTTCTGGTCTCATGTCTGGCGGACGCTGCACAGCCAGTAGAGCGCCTGGATAAAACGCTGCTTGATGAACAAATTGCTCGTCTTGATAAGCAGATTAGCGATCAGGTTAATGAAGTTATGCATCATGCTGAGTTTCAGAAGCAAGAATCGCTCTGGCGCGGTTTACATTCGATGATCACCGGCATCGATTTTCGTCGCAATGTCCGGGTAGAAATGATGGATATCAGCAAGGATGCGTTACGTGATGATTTTGACGATGCGCCGGAGCTTATCCAGAGCGGGTTATACCGCCATGTTTATATTGATGAATATGATCAGCCTGGTGGCGAACCCATTGCGGCAATGATTTCAGCGTACGAATTTGATAACAGCCCGCAGGATATTGCACTGCTGCGCAATATTTCTGGCGTGTCGGCAGCCTGTCATATGCCGTTTATCGGTTCCGTTGGGCCGAAATTTTTCCTGAAAGAAAATATGGAAGAAGTCGCGGCCATAAAAGACATCAATGATTATTTCGAACGTGCTGAATACATCAAGTGGAAAGCATTTCGTGATAGCGACGATTCACGCTACATCGGGCTGACTATGCCGCGTGTATTGGGTCGTCTGCCGTATGGTCCTGATACCGTGCCGGTACGTAGCTTTAACTATGTTGAAGAGGTGAAGGGGCCGGATCACGAAAAATATCTGTGGACCAGCGCATCTTTCTCTTTCGCTGTGAACATGGTGAAAAGTTTTATCAAGAATGGCTGGTGCGTCCAGATCCGTGGGCCGCAAGCGGGCGGCGCAGTTAAAGACCTGCCTATCCATTTGTACGATCTGGGTACGGGTAATCAAGTGAAGATTCCATCTGAGGTGATGATTCCGGAAACCCGGGAGTTTGAATTCGCCAACCTTGGTTTTATTCCGCTTTCTTATTACAAGAATCGTGATTACGCCTGCTTCTTCTCCGCTAACTCGGCTCAGAAACCTGCGCAGTATGATACGCCGGAAGCGACGGCTAACAGTCGGATTAACTCTCGTTTGCCGTATATCTTCCTGCTTTCTCGTATTGCACATTACCTGAAAATACTGCAGCGAGAAAATATTGGTACGACCAAAGATCGCCGCTTGCTTGAGCTTGAGCTTAATAATTGGTTGCGCAGTCTGGTAACCGAAATGACCGATCCTGGCGATGATTTGCAGGCATCACACCCGCTGCGTGATGGGCGTGTCGTGGTGGAGGATATTGAGGATAACCCCGGTTTCTTCCGTGT
This sequence comes from Citrobacter sp. CRE-46, assembly GCF_059615875.1. Lineage (NCBI taxonomy): Bacteria > Pseudomonadati > Pseudomonadota > Gammaproteobacteria > Enterobacterales > Enterobacteriaceae > Citrobacter > Citrobacter sp. CRE-46. Next base: position 803,854 of record NZ_CM184341.1, read on the forward strand.
GCGCCTGTATGCCATTCCGCATTTCCAGGTTGAAGGTATGGACGTCAGCTTGTCGTTAGTTTCACAAATGCCTAAGTCGAAATCTTAACGACGCAGCGCACAGGAGGTGCGATGAAGATCTATCGTCCGTTATGGAGCGAGGGGGCCTTTCTGGCTCCCCAGCAGTTTCAGCAACAGACACGTTGGGATGCCTATGTCGCTGACGTTGTTGCTCACATGTCACTTTCATCACCGTGGGGTGTCATCAGCGCGGAGTTTGATGAAAGTGCGCTAACGGTTTCCCGTTTGAATCCCGTTAATCTGGTTGTGCGCTTTCCTGACGGCACGTTAGTGGATACAGGTATTTCAGATAACCTGCCTCCGGCGTGTGATTTATCGCATCTTACTGGTTACAGCAGTGTTGATATTGTGCTGGCGTTGCCGCTGCTTTCGGCTAATGGCGGCAATCTTTCATCAGGCAACGGCGTTAGCCGTCCGTGTCGTTGGCAGCAGGAATGGCTGCCAGTACAGGATCTCTCAGGTCAGGAAAGAACTGATATGGCAGTGCTGCGGCATGCTATCACCCTCCGGTATAGCCATGACGATAACAGCGCTTACCTGACTTGTCCGGTAGCTTGCCTTATTCGTAATGCTCAGGGGCAATGGGAGCTGGGACGTGATTTTTTACCCCCAGCGCTTTCACTCTCAGCCAGCCCCTCATTAATCAATTCGCTTAGTGATTTGGTGCATCGTATCCAGGCTCGTTGTCGCCGCCTGATGGCCTTGCGCCGAGAAAGTAATGAACGAATGGCGGATTTTGCGGTAGCTGATGTTTCGTTGTTTTGGCTGCTGAATGCGCTTAATAGCTCAGAGCCTGTTCTGAAAGAAATGCTGCAAAACCCAGGCCGTCACCCCGAACTTTTGTGGCGTGAGCTGGCGCGGTTAGCAGGCAGCCTGCTGACTTTTTCATTAGACCATGATGTCAGCGTTGTACCTCCATACCAGCACGCAAATCCGCAGCAGGTATTCCCTCCGCTGTTTGCACTTTTGGTGGAACTGCTGGAAGCCAGCCTGCCATCTCGCGTTGTCGCTATTGAACTGACGCAAGAGCGACAGTTCTGGTATGGCGCTTTGTCGGATGCCCGACTGCGTGAAGGCGCTGATTTTTACCTTTCCATTCGCTCGGATCTTCCTGCGCATGTCCTCCTTACGCAATTCCCACAGCTCTGTAAAGCAGGGAGCCGGGCAGATGTCTCTGATGTCGTCAATGTGGCACTGAGCGGTATTCCTTTAAAACCGCTAACGCATGTACCCGCAGCCATCCCGTTACGACTGGAAAATCAATACTTTGCTCTTGAGATTAATCATCCAGCAGCCCAGGCCATGCTGGATGCCGGTAATTGCGCTTTCTATGTGCCGGGAACGTTGGGAGAGATTCAACTTGAGCTTTTCGCAGTCTTAAGGGATTGAAATAAATGAATAAGGATATTGATCAGGTGTTTTGGCCAACCTGGCTTGCTGTCAGCCAGTTACGTGGCGGGGCGGAAGTCGATGATGGGGCAGCTTTCTATCGCCAGGCCTGTCAATGGGTTGATTCTGCACGTGAGGCATTGCGTGAGATGGGGTACAGCGAACACAGCGTTGAGCACATGCTCTACACGCAATGTGCGTTACTGGATGAAAGCGTGTTGAACCGCAATCGGCAGGATAGCGGTTATACCACCTGGCTTGCGACCCCCTTACAGGCCCGCTATTTCAACACGACCAATGCAGGAGAAGAGCTCTGGGAGCGCATCCGTACCGTCCTGCGCGAGTCCGTTCCTGATACTGCCGTATTAACCTGCTTTTATCGTGCAATCACGCTCGGTTTTGTTGGGCGCTATCGTGAGCAAGGTGACGAGCGTCGTGAAGATGTTCTTGAAGCGCTGGCGACTCAGGCGATGCCTTTTAAGTTAAAGCACGATGCCCCAGTTATCATGCTGGCCTCTGGATTCTCAGGCGGTAAGCGTCGCTGGTGGTTGGCATGGATTGTCGGTGTGCTGGCGTTGGGTGCCCTGTGGCTGACATTTTCTCATGTCTTACAAGGGCAGGTAGCTCAGCTTATTGGGCAGGGATAAGACATGGCTCAGTTGCGAGGGATCGTTAACTCTGTGCTGGCGGCCGTGCTGGCTTTGTTGCTGGTCTGGGGATTTAGTCCGTTAAGTGCGGGTGTAAGGAGTGGGCTTACCGTCTTTATTTTACTGCTTTTCATTCCAGGGATGGTTTATGCCTGGCGTCAGTATGGTCGGTTGAAGTCTGCTCATTCTGCTCATGAAGTTCCGCTCCCTCCTGAGAGTTTCAGTGGGCCGGTTGTGCTGGTGTGTGGCGATAATGACCTCTTGTTCACTGGACGCGGCGATTCTTGCGAGAGTTCACAGGGCTGGTATTTATCTGTCCAGTCTCCGGAGCATTATATTGCTCTGGTTCGTCAGTTAGCTACGCAGCGTCCGGGGCTTCTTATGCGCGTTTCCGTGATGCTGGCCTTGGCTCCAGAACGGCATAATGATGAAGACGCGCTTAAGCACATGCTGCTCAGCTGGCGGCGTGTGGTGGCCCAAAGCCGGCGTTGGTTATCAGGTATACCGCCGTTTTGGCTGTGCTGTTGGCTGAATTCTCCTCAGTGCAATGAGAGTGTACGTTGGTTTATTCGTACGCCTCAGGATGCGGAAGTGCAGTCGGCTACGGGATTAGACGACTTTGCGGCTTTCTCTTCGCAAGAGCGCCCGGCTCGTCATTTTCATCTTACACATGCTGTGTGGTTAGATAATTTACTGGGATGGCTGCAGAAGGTACAAGGCGACACCGAGCGCCATGCTCCGCCTCTTTTCTCTGCTTTACGGGTAGTGTGTTTCACCTCATTGGCAGTCTGCGAAAATAATCTGTGGCAACGGCATATCACGGCTCAAACAACGCTTCCTCCAGCCGCGTCAGCAGCGCCCGTACAGTTGCCTTTTCCTGATTTAGCGTTGCCTTTTTTATCCCACCGCCGGGCGCTGACTGCTTTTCAACGAGCGGTGGGCGTAAGTGGTCTTCTGTGCGGCCTTTTTGTCGGGCTGGCAATGACATGCAGCTTTATCAATAACCAACATCTCATCAGGATCACCAACGATCATTTGACGGTATACCGCCATCTTAGCGGTAATCCTGTCGAGCCAAAGATTCAGGCTCAGGATCAACTTCGTCGGGATGCGCAGCGGCTGGATCGCTGGTATCAGCAAGGTGAACCCCTTTCTCTTTCAATGGGATTGTATCAGGGGATGAGATTGATCCCGCCTTTGCTGGCCGCCATCAGCGACTGGCTACCACCTGAAAAACCGAAAGTGACCTCCCCGCAAACCGTACGTCTGGACAGTATGTCGCTGTTTGATACGGGCAAATGGGCGTTAAAAGCAGGTTCAACAAAAGTACTCATTAGGGCTTTGGTCAATATCAAAGCTAAACCCGGTTGGCTGATCGTCATCGCCGGACATACCGATGATGTGGGTGACGATAAATCTAATCAGCAGCTTTCTCTCAAACGTGCGGAATCTGTTCGCGACTGGATGCGCGATACCGGCGATGTTGCGGAGAGCTGTTTTGCCGTTCAGGGCTATGGCGAATTACGTCCCTACAAAAGCAACGATACGCCTGAGGGGCGGGCAGCTAACCGCCGTGTAGAGATCAGTCTGGTACCGCAGGCTGATGCCTGTCAGGTACCGGGCATGAAGGAACCGTCACCGCAAGGCGGTGACGCATTAGCGAAGTAAAAAATGGAGAAAGAGTTATGGCAATTCCAGTCTACCTTTGGCTGAAAGACGACGGCGGCGCGGATATTAAAGGCTCTGTTGATGTGAAAGACCGTGTGGGCAGTATCGAAGTCGTGGCCCAGGAACATAATCTGTACATCCCTACGGATAACAACACCGGTAAGTTGACCGGGACGCGCATCCATACCCCGTTCCTTTTCACTAAGGAAATCGATGCCTCCAGCCCGTATCTGTACAAGGCTGTAACCACCGGTCAGACCCTGCGTCAGGCAGAGTTCAAATGGTATCGCATCAATGATGCGGGTCAGGAAGTGGAATACTTCAACACCACACTGCACAACGTGAAAGTGGTGAAAGTAAACCCGGTGATGTACGACATTAAAGATCCCGCTAAAGAGAAGCATAACCACCTGGAACAGATTGAACTGCGCTACGAGAAGATCGTCTGGACCTATAAGGATGGCAACATCATCCATTCTGACGCCTGGAACGAGCGTACCACCGCGTAATGCACTAACGGATGAGGATTTTCTCATCCGTTTTTTTATGCCCTCTGCTGAGCGTCCCGGGCGGGGTTCAGCAGAGAGTATCAACATCACTATTACCTTATGGGCATTGGATTACGGCCACGGGCGGTAGCGTGCCTGAATACAGGGAGTCAGGAAGCAAATGGAACACCAGTCAGCAGTGTTATTACGACGTCTCAACCCCTATTGTGCTCAGGCGCTTGAAGCAGCGGCATCGTTATGCCAGACGCGCGCGCATGCAGAAATCACGCCCGAACACTGGTTACTAAAGCTGCTGGAGCAGGGAGAGGGCGATATTACGGTCATTGCTCGTCGTTATGAATGGGATATCGACAATCTCTGGCAGTCACTGCTGGCGCATCTGGATGTTCAGCCTCGTTCCGTGAAAAGTCGCCCGCAGTTGTCTGATGCGCTCCTTTCTTTAATGCAACAAGCGTGGCTGTGTGCCGCAACGGATGAAAATTCGCAGATACGTGGCGTACATCTGCTGATGGCGCTGGTAGGAAAGCCTTCACTATTGCAGTGTGACGGCCTGTGGCCTCTTTTGAGCGCCGGACATATTCAACTGGAACGGCTTCTGCCGCTATTAAATGTCCAGTCGGATGAACGTCCGGAAAGGCAGCAAGAAGCCGCTCTGACGCAGGTTTCCCCAGATGACGAAGTGCGTCCAGGCCTTGCTCAGTCGACGTTGTCGCCAGCATTACAAGGCGTGCTCGAGAAATTTACGCTGGACGTGACCGCGAAAGCGCGTGCAGGCGATATCGACCCGATATTTGGTCGCGATAATGAAATCCGGCAAATGGTGGATGTGCTGTCCCGTCGGCGAAAAAATAATCCCATACTGGTCGGGGAACCTGGCGTCGGCAAGACCGCTCTGGTGGAGGGACTGGCGCTGCGTATTGCTGAAGGTAATGTGCCAGATAGCCTGAAATCAGTAACGCTACGCACGCTGGATCTTGGGCTGTTACAAGCCGGTGCTGGAGTGAAAGGTGAGTTTGAGCAGCGGTTAAAAAATATCATTGACGCCGTTCAGCAATCGCCAACGCCTGTTCTGCTCTTTATCGATGAAGCCCATACCATCATCGGGGCTGGTAATCAGGCGGGGGGCGCAGACGCAGCCAACCTGCTAAAACCCGCTCTGGCCAGAGGTGAACTACGAACCATCGCGGCGACCACATGGAGCGAATATAAACAGTATTTTGAGCGTGATGCTGCGCTGGAGCGGCGTTTTCAGATGGTTAAAGTTGATGAGCCGGATGATGACACTGCCTGTTTAATGCTGCGTGGTCTGAAATCACGCTATGCAGAACATCATGGCGTTCACATCACCGACGAAGCGGTTAAAGCCGCCGTTACGCTCTCTCGCCGCTATCTTACCGGGCGGCAATTACCCGACAAAGCCGTCGACCTGTTGGATACCGCAGGTGCAAGAGTGCGGATGAGCCTTGATACCGTTCCTGAACCTTTGACGCGTTTGAAGTCGGAGATCACCGCGCTTGAAATTGAAAAGCAGGCATTGCTTGCAGACCTCGCGGTAGGAAATGGCCAGCATGGTGAAAGGCTGGCCAGTATTGAACAGCGGGAAAATCGTCTGCTTGTCGAACTGGATGAACGCGAAACCCAGTACGGCCAGGAATTAACGCTCACTGAGCAACTGCTGGCCGCCCGCCGTGATATTTCTCGTCAGGCGGAAACGGTTGAATTGCAGCAGCAGCTTAGTGTGCTTCAGCAGGGCCATCCGTTACTGTTTCCGGATGTAGACGCACGTACCGTTGCTACGGTGATCGCCGACTGGACCGGTGTACCTTTGTCTTCATTAATGAAGGATTCCCAGGCGGCTTTACTGACGCTTGAAACCCAGATGGGAAACCGCGTTATCGGGCAGAATTATGCGCTGAATACAATCGCACAGCGGTTGCGAGCATCAAAAACAGGGCTTACGCCGGAAAACGGCCCACAGGGCGTGTTTTTGCTTACCGGGCCAAGCGGAACCGGCAAAACAGAGACTGCGCTGGCCCTGGCTGACATTCTCTTTGGCGGTGAAAAATCGCTAATCACGATTAATCTGTCTGAGTATCAGGAGCCGCATACTGTGAGCCAGCTAAAGGGCTCACCTCCGGGATACGTGGGTTATGGACAGGGAGGGATCCTGACCGAAGCGGTGCGAAAACGCCCCTATAGCGTAGTACTACTGGATGAAGTAGAAAAAGCGCATCGCGACGTCATGAACCTGTTTTACCAGGTATTTGACCGTGGTTTCATGCGTGACGGCGAAGGTCGTGAAATTGATTTTCGCAATACCGTTATTTTGATGACTTCCAATCTTGGCGGCGACGCAGTGATGCAACTGCTGGAAGAGCAACCGGGAACCACAGAGTCAGAGTTGCACGAACTGCTGCGCCCACTGTTGCGCGATCATTTCCAGCCGGCGCTGCTGGCCCGCTTCCAGACAATTATCTACCATCCGCTCAGTGAATCTGCGTTACGTACGATTGTACAGATGAAACTGGAGCAGGTTAGCCAGCGATTACTGCGTCACTACGGCATCACCACAATAATATCCGAGAACCTTTTTGATGCCCTGACCGCCGCTTGCCTGCTACCGGATACGGGAGCGAGGAATATTGATAGTCTGCTGAATCAACAAATCTTACCTGTGCTCAGTCAGCAGTTGTTAACGTATCTTTCCCGGCAGCAAAAACCTCAGCAACTCACTCTAAGTTGGAATGATGAAGAGGGAATGATGCTGGAGTTTAATGATGAGTAAACGTGACGATATTATTGAACCTTCCGAGTGGACCTTGGATCGTAAAACAGGGCTTGTTTACAGCGAAATATTGGGATGGATAGATATAGGCCATGCACAGGGAAGTGATATTAAAAACCTACTGTTAGATATAAAACGAGGTGAATCAAGTCGTGATGGTTATTATGACGTCACCTATAGCCAAAAGATGTTTGTATATCATCGCCAGTTTGGTACAGGAAAGTTTGTTAAGTGGCGTATCAAACAAGGTTTATCTACATGTGAGAAAAACAGCGTTGCGTTAGCTATGATGATGATGACGGCGCGCTTGTTTGAACGTTTGCAATCTAATTGGTGTTTTAGTTGGTATACCGACAGTGGATTTAGCGGAGAGGATCTTACCTCCGATCTTTTAGGCTTCTACCGGGCAATCCTTCCCTCAGACTACCCGTCAAGACTGAGCTTAGTCAGTAAAGAGCGGGCACTGTGTAGATGGGATTTTTATGGGCCGATAGGCAATTATAAGAATAAAGGATTTTTACCATTACTGTTTCCAGACCCCCAGGATAACTGTGCTGTCCATAAACCTTATAAAGGGCGCCTGCCTTCATTTATGACATGGGTGCAACCGTGGAGTGATTTCACTTCTGGTCGGGTAGAAATTATCACCGAGGATGGCGGTTATTATTCATTTTTGTCGAGGTGAATGATAATGAGCTACTATAAAATAATACTGGTGACGATTGCTTTGATTTTCTTGTCACCGCTGTTAATACCTTGGCCAGATAAATTAGAATATCGGGAAAGCGATCTTTTTGACTACTATTTCTATACTGATGTTGATATCAAGCAGGCTCCAAGGATATCAAATAATTATCGCTTTGAATATATTTCTCCTGATGGAAGTACACGAGAAACAAATATTGTTATTTTTCACGGTGGTGATGTGGGAATTATTCGTGATTATCTAACAGGTCTTGGCTTTCATCTTTATGATTATAGTGATAATGGAAGAGAAGAACTTTGGATATCAAATGATAATCATCGATTTACTTTTTCTATTGTCACTAACAAGAAAAAAGATTTGGTCAGTTTAATAAAAACAATGCGTTGAGGGTAAGTTTTGTTCTGGAAGCGGCTCTTTATAAATTTACAGGGGTTAAATATATGGGAATGGATGAATCACTTGGCGGTGGGATGTCATTTATATCTGAAAATACGCTGAATCGTTATCAATTGTATATCCCTTCATGCAAGTCTGTACTGGATGTTATTAACTTTAATGGTACAGAGGAAATGAGTTCGCTGTATCGATACGTAGTACATTTTTCCAGCCAGGATAAAGATATTGCGGTCGTATCAATACTTAGAAAATCAACGACATTAACCATGGGAATGGGGGAGTTAAGTGAGTTAACTGCCCGCAAAATCGTACATGGTATTGTGACATCTTTCCATCGTATCAGTGGTTCAAAAGACCAGGCAATCTATCAGATAATCATTGAACCTTTTGTCGCGTTGCTGAAAAACCAATTTCGCACACACCGTTTCTTTATTAATATGTCAGTTCCTGAAGTGGTTACTCAAATTTTACAGGAGCATGGTTTAAAAGACTGGGAATATAATTTTGATTTGGTAATGGAATATCCCAAAAGAGAGCAAATTAATCAGTATCAGGAGAGCGATCTGGTTTTTATTGAACGCCTGCTCTCTGAAGTTGGAATATTCTTCTTCTTCCGACTTCAGCCTGATGCTGGCACAGAGGTGATCTATTTTGCTGACAAACAAAGCGCATGGGAGTTTGGTAAAACATTACCGCTGAATAGTCCCTCCGGAATGAATGACAATGGAGTCGACTCAGTCTGGGATATTCAGTTCCAAGAGTCTACGGTGCAGGCATCGGTTACAGCCGGGGATTATAACCATCGCCAGGCTCAGAAAATATTATTTTCTGCACAAGCCGATATGACTTACGGTGAAGGTGACGGGGTGACTTACGGGGATGTTTACCACTATGGCCCACGCCATCTTGAAACGGGTGATCAGGTTTCGCCGGCGCCTGAGACAGGGAATTATTGGGCGCGACTGGAACATGAACGTTATCTCTCCTCACAAGCGACAATCACTGGATTATCAACCGATGTGAGCCTCCGCCCGGCTCAGGTCCTGAATATTACGGAATCGACACCTGTCCCAACGCTTCCTGCCAGTGTGCGTAACAGCTTGCTGGTTACGGCGGTTTCATTCAGCGCAAGCCGAAAGGAAGCGCTACAAGTGGTGTTGATGGCGACCATTTACAGTGAAACGCGCTGTTGGAGACCTCCACTCAAACCGCGGCCAGTGATTAGCGGCACGCTAATGGCACGTGTTTCAAGCCCGAAAAAGAATGATGAATATGCTCATTTAAACCAGAGCGGGCTTTATTGGGTTAAGTTTGATGCGGACCGCGATGCGAAACAGCAGGGCTACGAAAGTATGCCAGTACGCCTTGCCAAACCCTACGGTGGCGACACCTACGGTATTCACTTCCCGCTGATACAGGGCACAGAAGTGGCGGTGGCGTTCCATGAAGGTGACCCGGACCGGCCCTATATCGCCCATGTGCTGCATGACTCCCGGCATCCTGACCACGTGACACAGGCAAACCATACCCGTAACGTCATCCGCACGCCCGCGAACAACAAGCTGCGCATGGAGGACAAACGGGGTGAGGAGCACGTCAAGCTCAGTACCGAGTACGGCGGGAAGACGCAGCTTAATCTGGGGCATAACGTGGATGCACAGCGTGCGCTGCGGGGAGAGGGGGCAGAGCTGCGCACCGACGACTGGGTGGCGGTACGCGGCGGTAAAGGAGTTTTTATCACTTCGGACAGGCAGAGTGAAGCTTCGGACAGGATGCTGGAGATGAAGAATGCTGCCGCGCAAATGGTTCAGGCGCTGTCTGTGAGTGATGCCCTGGCGAATGCCGCCGATATCGCACAGGCGTGGCCAGCAGACTCAGATACAGCAAAGGCACTGAATACAGCGTTAAACAATCTTACTCAGCCAGGGATTGTGCTCAATGCACCGGAGCACATAAGCATCAGTAGTCCGAAGTCGGTGCGTCTGTCCTCAGGCAGTGAAAGCGTGGGGCTGGTCGCGGGTGGTAATACAGATATCAGCGTGATGAAGAAATTTACTGCCGTGGCGGGGGAAGCCATCAGTCTGCTGGCCCTGAAGCTGGGTATACGTTTATTTGCCGCAAAGGGTAAGGTTGAAATCCAGGCCCAGGATGACGGGATAGATACCGTGGCGAAAAAGGACATCACCATCACAAGCGTGGAGGGCAAAGTGTTAGTGACGGCAGCCGACGAACTGGTGCTGAACTGCGGAGGAGCCTATATAAAACTCAGCGGCGGAAATGTGGAGATAGGGTGTCCGCAAAATATTCTGCTCAAATCTATCAGTGTGCAGAAATTAATGGCTGCTGATTATGATCTGCCAAAGCCAGAGCTACCGAAAGGATTTAATGATTTCTTTATCGCCAAAGATGAGGATTCCGGAGAGATTATGCCTTTCGTACCTTATCGAATTAAAACAGGAGAGGGAAACGTATATGAGGGGGTAACGGATGCTGAAGGCAAAACCATTACCGTATATACCGCACAGCCTGAATCTTTAGATATCGAATTACTTTGATTTTTTAATTTTAAACAGGGAGGTGTTTATGGCAACAGGTGAAGAGAAAACTAAAACGTCTGCGCAAGGCTCAGGAAAAGTTGTTAAAGGTAAATACGAACCGGAAATTTATCTCCACCCTGGTAGCGCGACAGTACTTTGTGTTGACGCAATTGCTGAAAAAACAATTAAGGAGGAGCATTACTTTTTATCAGGATTACTGGAAAAACAGCTAAAGGCACAGAAAGATCTTGATGAAGCCAATTATGCGGCAATTTTACAGGCTGATACTGTACCAGAAAGGCAACTTCAGAGTAAGATAACAGAAGCATACGTCGCACTCAATAAAGCCAACAAAGCATTTCGCCAGGAATTAATGACTCTCACGGCCAATGTCCCTGAAGGGGAACTTTTGGATAAAAAAATGAAGGAGAGTGCCATTGGCATCATGGAGTTAATCCCCCTTAACAAAAACTCTGTCACTGGATTCAAAAAAACTTATATTCGTTCTGATAAGATCAAAGAAGGTTGGCGCAGATATAAGCTTAGTAATGTTGACAAAAAAACAGGTGAAGCCAGCTTTATTAAGTACCATGACAAAAACATTTCCGTGCAAGATGAAAATGGTAAAACTGTTAATAAAACTGTACGTCAGGCGAAAATAGCCCCCCAGGAACTAAAAAAACAGCTGAAAGAAGCTTCTGTTAAGTTCAATTTTGATATTTGTGAAGATAGCAACATTATTGTCAGCGATTGGGCAAAAGAGATGAATAAATCGCTGTCCTGGCCGAAGGGGGGGGAGGCTGATGAGTCCGTCTATCATCAGTATGTTGATATTAGTGCTCAGGCCCAGCTCATGCGATTTAGCCATGGCGCAGGGGTATCCGCGGAATTTAATCCACTAAAGGGTAAGGTTGAAGGGAAATTAGAGGGGCACGCCAGTTTTGCGTTAGGTGAAGCGAAAGCAGAAAGCACTTTATATGTTCCGGACAGGCTAGGCATTAGTCTGCTGTTTCCGGCGAAAGCCGATACACCGCAAACGCCAGGCGGTATCTGTAATATGGGGGCGCTGCGTTTTGCCCTGAAAATGGTGTTGTCCGGCAGTGTCGGAGCCAGTGTGGCAGTTGAGGTTGGCGCAACGCTCGACTGGAGCGGTGAAATAGGCAAAGGTTACGGAATTAAAGGCCGCCCGGCTGAGCTATCCCCGCCGCCGCTACCGGGCAAACGAACGATTAATTTACATACTCCGGAAACACCTGAAGCACAGGGCGGAGGAGAAATTGGCGCTTTTGTGGGTGCCCAGTTCGGGGGCAATATCAGCGGCGCCATAGAATGGTTCGATCCGCATCCTGACGACACGCCTCCCGCTAACGTCGGGAAGACGGACGATAAAACCATCGTCACTAAAGAACGGAAATTTGCGGCAATTGCGAAGCTGGAAATGGGGGGATCGCTACAGGCGGGTGCCGGGGGAAGTGCGGTTTTCTATGTCACCTACATCCAGGGGCGTTTTCGTATTTTTTGTAAAGCGGCATTTTGCTGGGGAGCCGGTGCAAAGGGGAGTCTGGGGTTCGAGGTTGATAGCGGCTGCTATTTTGCCTTTATGAAAAGCTTTATGTATATGCTGCGCAACGTTGATTATCAGAAGTTAGCCGACATGATGAAATTAGATGCCTTTCAGGCATTGTGCGCGATCCCCTTAATTATGGCGGCCCGTGGCGTCCATGCGGCGGTCGCTATGGTCGAAGAGACAAAGGATATCATTGCTCAATTAGCGTATGATTTAAAGCATGAAAATAACCGGGTTAAGCTGATGGAAAGTGTGCTGAATAATCCGGAACAGTTTAAATACTCGCCACCGGAAACCAAAGGCGCGCTGATTGCGCAGCTAATGGATATCAGTTGGGCGGACCCTCTCGACCCGCGAAACCAAAATAATAACCCGCTCACGTTTAACGCCTGGAAGTTAGGGCCAATGAAACGCCGTAAGCAGGCCATCTTCCTGGCGTTGAAATGGGTGCAGAGTAAAGCGGATTACGACAATGTTATGCAGCATATTACTGAAAGTCCGGGGGCGACAAAAGGTGACCGTAATAAAAATGAACAAGCAGTGATTACATTCCTCTCTGATGGTGAGAATGATTCTGTATTTTTTACCCATTACGGTAAGAAGCTACCTGAGTTATATAACAATCTTCCGGAGAGGGTTTCACCAGAGGAACCGTTCAAGCCTATTCCCGATAAATTAATGGATCAGTATTTAGCGTTGATTGATCAGCAACAGACATATGACCCCATGAGTGATGACGGACAGACCAGAACGGTTTAATTAAGGATGTCATAATGAATAAGCAATACTGCGCCGCGCTATTAGTAACAATCAGTTTTTGTAATGGCTGTGATAGCAGCACCAGTGCTGAAACCCAGCAGCTCACCCAGGCGCTGGTGAAGCGTTCGCTGGATAATATGGTCCCGGTCGCGGGCGGTGAGTTTTTAATGGGGGACTTCGGTCCGCTGATTTGGGAAAAACTGCCCTTCAGCATGAACCAGGATGATAAATACCTGCATAAGGTCAGGCTGAGTGACTTTATGATTGGCAAATATAAGGTCACGCATAAAGATTATAATGAGTATATAAAAATCACCTATCATAAAAAGCTTACTTATATTTTTGATGGGAAGTTACTGGCGGATGACGTTCCCGTCAGCGTCCCCTGGCAGATGGCCAAAGACTACTGCCTGTGGCTGGGTAAAATGTCGGGTAAACGGGTGGATTTGCCCACTGAAGCGCAGTGGGAATACGCGGCCCGCTCCCGGGGACAGTATTTGCCCTATGCCACCAGTAACGGAAAAATAGAAGAGGGAAGCAATGTCCCAACCTTTGATGCAATAGCAAAAATGAACGGTGTAGGGATATCGATTTACCCGGTCGGGAAATATCCCCCCAATCCACTGGGATTGTATGACATGGGACTAAGCGGTGATGAATGGGCTAATGACTGGTATGCGGCGGACTACTATGCACACTCGCCGGTTGATAACCCGCAGGGACCGGGGACCGGCGACAGGAAGGTTATGAGGGGATATTCAGGAGGAGATTATCAGTATGCCCTGACCATGTTTCGTAAGTCGAACCTCCCTTCCCCACTTTTTGACGGGCATAAAGCAGAAGATGACCAATTTCCTCCCAATTTTGGCTTTCGCTGTGTGGTGAATAACGGATGACGGCGCATATTCTGAGACTTCTTACCCCGGGAATATTTTTGCTGGCGCTGACCGGTTGTGATAGCAGCACCAGTGCTGAAAACCAGCAGCTCACGCAGGTGCTGGTGAAGCGCTCGCTGGATAATATGGTCCCGGTCACGGGCGGTGAGTTTTTAATGGGGGACTTCGGCCCGCTGATTTGGGAAAAACTGCCCTTCAGCATGAACCAGGATGATAAATATCTGCATAAAGTCAGTAGAACTCATGCCTCAAGCGCTAGGGTTAAAGTTTTGGGAATGTTTTTGGCATCATGGAAGTATTGCCGTATTTTTCAACACCACCCAAACGACAGAATGGAAAGAGTGCAAGGTACCTAACAGCCCTTCTTCATGCCGCAGGATTCGTAAACGACTTCCCATCGAGACCAGATTGTATTTGGTTCCTGAACTTATTTTAGAAGCCAGTCAAAAGGCGAATGAAGCACAAAAAAGATTCACTCAATTATTAACAAAGATGGATAAAGAAGACTGGTTTGAATCGCCACGGATAATCTAGACACTTCCGAGCCGTTGATAATACTGGTTTTCATATTCTGTCGGTGACATCTGTTCGCTAGAACCATGCCGACGCTTACTGTTATAAAACATTTCGATGTAATCAAAAATATCGCTGCGGGCTTCTTCCCGCGTTCCGTAGATTTTTTTCTTTATCCGTTCACGTTTCAACAACTGGAAAAAGCTTTCTGCAACCGCATTATCATGGCAGTTACCGCGACGGCTCATGCTGCCCTCCAGGCCGTGTGATTTCAGGAACGACTGCCACTCATGGCTTGTGTACTGACTGCCCTGATCCGAATGAACCAGCACCTGTTTTTGGGGATTACGCCGCCATACAGCCATCAGCAGTGCGTTCAGGACAATGTCCTTTGTCATCCGGGATTGTATGGACCAGCCGATAATTTTGCGTGAGAACAGATCAACAACCACGGCAAGATACAGCCAGCCTTCGTGGGTCCTGATGTAGGTTATGTCCGTTACCCAACTCTCATCCGGAGCATCCGGATTGAACTGTCGCTGGAGCCTGTTGGGCGACACGATACTGGCCTCGCCTTTACGTGCCCGCGGGCTCCGGTATCCGACCTGAGCCTTTATCCCGACACGTTTCATCAGTCGCCAGACTCTGTTCACTCCGCACTGTTGCCCGCTGTCCCGCAGATCCAAATGGATTTTGCGATAACCATAGACGCATCCCGATTCCAGCCAGAACTGTTTAATCTGCCCTGTCAGCCTCAGGTCTGCCTGATGGCGTTGTGAATGCGGCTGCTGAAGCCAGGCGTAAAAACCACTGGGATGAACATCCAGCACCCGACAGAGCAGGCGAACAGGCCAGCAACAGGTGTTGTCACGGATAAAGGCGTACCTCAGTCGGACAGCTTTGCGAAGTACGCCGCGGCTTTTTTTAATATGTCCCGTTCGTCGGTAACCCGCTTCAGCTCTTTCTGGAGACGGCGGATCTCGGCCTGAGCATCTGACTCTTCTTTATTAGTGGAAGAATCTGGACCGTACTTCTTTATCCAGGCGTAAAGGCTGTGGGTGGTGATATCGAGACGTGTTGCAACGCTGGCAACAGAATAACCGCGATCAACAACCTGTTTGACTGCTTCAATTTTAAACTCTTCGGGATAACGCTTACCGCTCATGGGCACCTCTCTTTAAGCCATCTTAAATGACTCTGAGGTGTCTGTTAAACCCGTGGCGATTCATTCTTTAATTTCCAACAACCCTCAAACCATGGAAGCAAATTCGCGTCAAACTCATTTGAAAAGAGCACTTAATGGCTACAGGAGTATGGATAAGGCAACGTCAAGGCAGCTTAAGGAACTTGGGTTTGAGTTGTCTGAGGAAGGTAAACATTGGAAGATAGTATATAATGGTGATTCCAGATACTCTTACATTCTTCCTAAAACAGGGAGCGACTATAGAGGATCTTTGAATGCTATTTCTGATATAAGTAATATTATTTTCTAACAAAATCTAGCCCCTTTATAAGGGGCTGGATTAAGTCTATTTTAAATCGGTAATACACATTGTTTAATGTAAGTATTACAGTTCAAAGTTTATGTTCAGGTAAGGAATTCCGATGGGGCTGAGTCATTTTTTAATGACGTGGAAAGCGGGGGATTTTGCTGATGCGAAGAATCATAAGGTGAAAAACAGGAATATTACAGGTGGAGTAGATGGTGGAAACACCCGACTGACAAGGGGAGTTGATAACGCTGAGTTCTTCCCCCTTGCCTGAAGAGGAGTCTCCCCGGTCTTCCCCCGGGGATGATGGCAGGTAATTTGTTGTTAAATAAAGTAAATTATGAAATCCCCCATTTCCCCCGTATTCTCTGCTTCATTATGAATAATCTTAGAGAAAGGAACCCTAAAGGACCGTAGAAAGACCGTAGCTGTGAGGTGAGGGAAGGCACATCAGAGGGTGTTG
Source organism: Citrobacter sp. CRE-46 (assembly GCF_059615875.1). Classification (NCBI taxonomy): domain Bacteria; kingdom Pseudomonadati; phylum Pseudomonadota; class Gammaproteobacteria; order Enterobacterales; family Enterobacteriaceae; genus Citrobacter; species Citrobacter sp. CRE-46. The sequence continues at coordinate 820,239 of NZ_CM184341.1, forward strand.
AGGTGTCTAAAAGTAACGAACATCTGCGAAAATGGCGAGAAATCCAGCAAACAAATAACGTGTTGCAACGACCAGAAATCTACCGTAGCCAGAAAAGGAAAAAGCCCCGCTTTGCAGCGAGGCCTTATGAATATTGGTGCCCGGACTCGGAATCGAACCAAGGACACGGGGATTTTCAATCCCCTGCTCTACCGACTGAGCTATCCGGGCAACGAGGCGCATTAAACCCGATTCGCTTCGCTTCGTCAACGAAATTTCTTCAAATCAATGCAGACTGCACAATCTATCACCACATTGCTGCTATTGCACGCATTCTCAGGCAAAAAATGCCGTCCACGCGGCGGAAAGCGGCATTGCCAGCAGCAGGGCCGGAAGCATATTTACAACGGCAAACATTTTGATGCCGCAAATACGTAAACCGGTTGCCAGCAGCAATAGTCCGCCTACAGCGCTGAAATCAGCCATCATCGCAGGCGTGGTCAGGGGTAAAATCAGCGCCGCGCAGGCGGCCAGCGTCAACTGGATTGCCAGCATCGGCACACAAATGGCAGAGACCGCGATCCCCAGTGAACAGGCAAAAATGATGGCCGTGAAGAAATCAAGAAACGATTTCGCAATTAATATATTTGGATCGCCGGTCATGCCTTCATGTATCGCCCCGAAGATCCCGGTTCCGCTGGCGCAAAACAGCACGATGATGGCCACGTAACTTTGGATAAATGATTCATGCGTTGCGTTGGCGTCCGAACGGGTGAAAAGCTGCTGTGCTTTGGCTACGGCGGCGTTAATCCCTTTCTCCAGATGACAGAATTCGCCAATTAACGCGCCAACCAGCGTTGCCAGAACCATTACCGGCAGGTTGGCGCATTTGATAACCAGCAAGATACCAATTCCCAAAGAGCACAGGCCGAATATGGAGGTCATCGAGATCCGAATGCGCTCCGGTAAATGCTGGCTAAGTAGTGCGCCGAAAACGCCGCCAAATAAAATGGCGCCGCCATTAATAAAGGGTCCGATTACCACGTTTGCTCCTGCATACCCATTATCGTCTTGATCCTGAAGGCAATTGACTGGGTGAAATTATGTTTCAGATTGCATTATTATGCCGCTAATTTCAGACAAAATGTTTGTTTATCTGTGAGGTTTTAGCGCCGGATTTTATCTTGCGCCTGTCAGTGAAAGGTGCCATGATTGCGCGAATTTTCTCCTGTCTGAATGGGGCTGCCTGGGATGAAATTATTCCCCCTACATCGCCTTCCATATCGCCTTTTTGCGCGACGCTTGCCCCTTCCTGCAACATATCTTCACGCTTCCACCATGCGGTGAGGTAAGCGCACGCTCACTGCAGGATAACAGTAAGATCAGAGGCTATCTGCTTTTACTGATGTCTGGCGGTCGGGGCTGGTAACCAGTTTGACCTGTCATTTCGTGGGCAAAGCAGTGCGGCTTTGCCGGGACTTTTGATTTTCCCGAAACGGGTTATTGCGCTTATGAAATCAATGAAAATTGCCGCCAGTGGTGAACTGGTCTCTCGTCTGTCCAGCCATCGTCAGGTAGTCTCGCTGGACAGTACCGATTTTACTGACGTTGCGGCAGTCGTCATTACCGTTGCGGACAGCCGCAGCGGGATCCTTGCTTTGCTTAAACGCACAGGTTTTCATTTACCCGTGTTTCTGTTCGCGGAATCCGATGCGGAGGTGCCAGCGGGAGTAAATGCGGTCATTCGCGGTCAGGCTCAGGAGTGGCTGGAGCTGGAGACTGCTGCCTGTCAGTATGAAGACGATCTACTGCCGCCGTTCTACGACACGCTGACTCAGTATGTCGAAATGGGGAACAGCACGTTTGCCTGCCCGGGACACCAACACGGTGAGTTTTTTAAGAAGCATCCTGCGGGGCGGCATTTCTACGAATTTTTTGGTGAGAATCTGTTTCGTGCGGACATGTGCAACGCTGACGTTAAGCTTGGCGATCTGCTGATTCATGAAGGGTCAGCGAAACATGCGCAGAAATTTGCCGCGAAAGTTTTCCACGCGGATAAAACCTACTTTGTGCTGAACGGAACCTCTGCGGCCAATAAAGTGGTGACCAATGCGCTGCTGACGCGTGGGGATCTGGTGCTTTTTGACCGTAACAACCATAAGTCGAACCACCACGGCGCGCTGATCCAGGCGGGCGCAACGCCGGTTTATCTGGAAGCGGCGCGTAATCCGTTTGGCTTTATCGGCGGCATTGATGAGCACTGCTTTGATGAGCAGTACCTGCGTCAGCAGATCCGTGAAGTTGCGCCACAAAAGGCTGACCAGCCGCGTCCGTTCCGTCTGGCGATCATTCAACTCGGCACTTATGACGGCACGATCTACAACGCCCGGCAGGTGATCGACAAGATCGGTAGCCTGTGTGATTACATCCTGTTTGATTCCGCATGGGTCGGCTACGAGCAATTTATCCCGATGATGGCCGATAGCTCACCGTTGCTGTTGGAGCTTAATGCTAACGATCCGGGGATCTTTGTGACGCAGTCAGTACACAAACAACAGGCTGGGTTCTCGCAAACCTCGCAGATCCACAAAAAGGATAACCACATTCGCGGCCAGGCGCGGTTCTGCCCGCATAAGCGGCTGAACAACGCGTTTATGCTGCATGCTTCCACCAGTCCGTTTTACCCGCTGTTTGCGGCGTTGGACGTTAACGCCAAAATTCATGAAGGCGAGAGCGGTCGTCGGCTATGGGCAGAGTGCGTGGCGCTGGGAATCGAGGCCCGTAAAGCGATAATTGCTCACTGTAAGATGATTCAGCCGTTTATTCCCCCGGTGGTTGATGGCAAACCGTGGGAAACCTATCCGACGGCGGTGATTGCCAGCGAGCGTCGCTTCTTTAGCTTTGAGCCTGGCGCGAAGTGGCATGGTTTTTCCGGTTACGCGCGCGACCAGTATTTTGTCGATCCCTGCAAGCTGTTGTTAACTACCCCGGGCATTGATGCGCAAACCGGGCAATATACTGAGTTTGGTATTCCGGCGACGATTCTGGCGCATTACCTGCGTGAAAACGGCATTGTGCCGGAGAAATGCGACCTCAACTCGATTCTGTTCCTGCTGACCCCGGCTGAAAGCGCAGAGAAAATGGCGCAACTGGTGGCGATGCTGGCGCAGTTTGAACAGCACATTGAGAACGACACGCCGCTGGCTGAAGTGCTGCCCACTATCTTCAACAAGTATCCGGTGCGCTACCGGGATTACACGCTGCGTGAACTGTGTCAGGAGATGCACTCACTGTACGTCAGCTTTGATGTGAAAGATCTGCAAAAAGCGATGTTCCGTCAGGAGAGTCTGCCTGCCGTGGCGATGAATCCGCAGGATGCCAACAGCGCTTTTATTCGTGGTGATGTTGAACTGGTGCGTATTTGTGATGCTGCTGGCCGCATTGCGGCGGAAGGTGCGCTGCCTTATCCTCCGGGCGTGCTGTGCGTGGTGCCTGGCGAAGTCTGGTGCGGGGCGGTGCAACAATACTTCCTGGCGCTGGAAGAGGGTGTAAACCTGCTGCCTGGCTTCTCGCCGGAGCTGCAAGGCGTTTACAGTGAGACGGATGCAGACGGTATTAAGCGTCTGTATGGATATGTTGTGAAATAAGCGCCATCTGGCCAAAAAGAAGGTCACCTGATGGTGACCTTCTTTCATTATAAAGATTAGTGTGCGATGGTCTGCGTGCCTGCCGGAACGCGCACGTGTTTGTATTTAAACAGCGCAACGAAGGCAAATGCCAGAACCAGCGAGTAACCTGCGAAGATTAGCCACACGGTCTGCCAGTCGGTAATACCGTTCAGCGTGTAGTGTTCAACCACTTTGCCGCTCACCAGACCGCCCAGAATACAACCGAAGCCGTTGGTCATCATCAGGAACATACCCTGTGCGCTGGCACGAATTTCAGGGCGAACTTCTTTCTCCACGAACACGGAGCCAGAGATGTTGAAGAAGTCGAAGGCGCAGCCGTAAACAATCATCGACAGAACCAGCAGTACGGTACCGAACGGCGTCGGATCGCCGTAGGCAAACAGACCGAAGCGCAGCATCCACGCGACGATACTGATCAGCATCACGTTCTTAATACCGTAACGGCTTAAGAAGAACGGGATGGTCAGGATAAACAGGGTCTCAGAAATCTGTGAAATCGACATCATCACCGATGCGTGTTCAACGATAAAGCTACCAGAGAACAGCGGGTTGTTGTCGAAGCTGTGCAGGAAGGTATTACCAAACATATTGGTAATCTGCAGCTCTGCGCCCAGCATCATTGAGAAGATGAAGAAAATCGCCATGCGCTTGTTTTTAAACAGCGCAAAGGCATCCAGACCCAGCATAGACGACCAGCTCTGGTTTTTCTGCTGATTGGCGATCGGAATATGCGGCAGCGTCAGGGTGAACAGCGCCAGTACCACAGACAACGTCGCACCGATATACAGCTGCATATGGCTCAGTTCAAAGCCGGAGAAGCTTACGCCCCACATTGCCATGATAAAACCGATGGTGCCCCAGATACGAATTGGCGGGAAATCGGTAACGATATCCATCCCGGCTGATTGCAGACGATAGTAGGAGATGGTGTTGATGAGCCCCAGCGTTGGCATATAGGCCAGCGAGTTAAGCAAAATCACAAAGAACATGGCGCCTGGCGTGGTGACTTCGGCTGCGGCGAACAGCGTTGCGGCACCGACCAGGTGACAAATGGTGTATACCCATTTCGCACTGACCCATTTGTCGGCCACGATCCCTAACAGCGTCGGCATAAACACGGCGGCGATCCCCAGCGAGCTATACACCGCGCCAATGGATGCACCATCGAATTTAAGGGTGACAAACATATAGGAGCCGAGAGTAGTCAGCCAACTACCCCATAAGCAGAACTGCAGAAACGAGAGAACTTTCAGCTGCAGCTTAAGATTCATGTTAATTTCCTCACACCGTAATGCGGATGAATGTTTTAAAAGGCACATTTGCCGTGGCTATATGATGTGATTCTATCAACGAGCAGCACTCTTTTTTTGTTACCTGTGACAAATATTTGCAAACAATTTCTAATTGCAAGGTAAAAGAGTGATGGAGTTAACACTTTTCCCTCTTCTGAACCTCGTTTAAGGGGACAGAAGAGGGATACATTAGCGGCGTCGATATGATTTTTGTGCGGAATTGACCTTGTAAAGGTATCGGCGTGATTCAGCTGATGGGTGTCGGGTGGTCAGGATTTGATAAACGTCCCCAGGGGACATGCTGTTAATGATATTCGCGGCCTGAATTTTATCATTCGAGAACACGCGCAGCACGCTGCCGGCACCGCCGTTATACGCGGTGATCACCGCATAGCGACGCGAGGTTGGATTATCAATGCCGCCCAAATAGACATTGTTGAGCATGGCCAGATAAGCCGTGCCGGTATCAATGTTGCTGGCCGGGTCAAACAGGAAGCTGCGGCTAGGTGTGCCTGAGCGCCCTTGCGAGCGGAACACATCTTTCCCGGCGCTGTGTTGTACCACCTGCATCAGTCCCAGCGCATCGGCATGGCTGACCGCATACGGGTTAAACGAGGATTCGGTTTGCATAATGGCCAGAATCAGCGATTCGTCAACGCCATACTTACGCGATGCCTGACGCACCATGCCGATGTATTTATGCGCGCGCTTATCAAGGTGGTTTGGTACCAGATTGATCGTTACGCTATAAATGATACGCAGGCCATTGCTGCGGCTTTTAAGTCGCGTTTGCAGCAGGTAGTTGGCAAAGTTGGTGGCACGTCCCTCCCAACGAATTGGCTGGCCGGTATTATCGACCACCTGTCCGTACAGGAACGGCTCTTTGGAAATCTTAATGTCGTCGACATCGGAATAGAGATCGATAGAACCCGGATCATCGCCCATCAGCAACGTCTTGATAATCGCCCGACGCAGGTGCCCGGCAGGATCTGTTCCGGCAATGGTCTCGACGGTTATCGTACCGTCATCAAAGTTGATGTGGCTGCGGGTTTGGTACTGATCGGTATACTTTACATAGTCCTTCGGACCCGCAATCAGCACTTCCTTAAATCCCCACAGATTCTCAATGTTATGGGCAAATTGCCCCATCAGAATATCAAAACCGTTGGTATCCTTGACCCAGGCTTCGTTATAGGAATCGCCTTTTTTGGTCGAACTGGAACAGGAGATGAGCAACGGCGCAATAACGGCAAGCGCGAGATATTTTTTCATCATTCCGGGAGTGCGTGTTGTGTTTGTTATATGCAAGGACCAGATTAAATCGTCAGCCGGATAAGCGCAGCGCCATCCGGCAACGGTTCTTATGACTCTGGTGTATAGCCTTCAATATGCACGTCCTTACCCTCAAACAGGAAGTTGATCATCTCCTGCTCCAGCAGTTTACGGTGCTCGACGTTCATCATATTGAGTTTCTTCTCGTTAATCAGCATGGTTTGCTTGTGCTGCCATTGCGCCCAGGCTTCTTTAGAAATCTCGTTATAAATGCGTTTTCCCAGATCGCCTGGGTACAGCTGAAAATCCTGACCTTCTGCTTCGCGTTGCAGGAAAGTGCAAAAAATCGTTCTGCTCATAAAAAATCCTCTCTTTCGACCGCTACGTTAAACCTGTGTACCGGCACGTAATTGCTGTAACAAACGCTCCACGGGAGCCGCCAGCCCAACAGATGGCGGTTGCGCTAAGTTATACCAGAGCGCGTTGCCTTCATCCATGCATGAGGTGCATGAAGACACGGGAAGCCACATAGGCACAATATCTAAGTGGAAATGGCTAAAGGTATGGCGAAACGCATTAAGTTGGATCAGATTATCTGTGTTAATTTGCCGTTGCGCCAGCCACTTACGCAGCCCATCTTCGTCGTCAAACTGCGGAAAACAGTATAAACCACCCCATAAGCCACTGGGCGGACGCTGCGATAGCAACACCTCGTCATCATGCTGCAGCAGTAAAAAATAGCCCGTACGTTCCGGTAACGTCTGTTTGGGTTTTTTACCAGGATACAGCGCCCAGCTTGCATTGGCGGCCGCTACACAGCCATTTTCTAACGGACACAGCGAACATTTAGGCTTTGAACGTGTACAAACCATAGCGCCTAAATCCATCATCGCCTGGTTAAAACGCTCAACGCCGTGGGCAGGCGTAACCTGCTCGCTCAGCTCCCACAGTTTCTTTTCGACCTCTTTTTTCCCCGGCCAGCCGCTTACAGCATAACAGCGAGCCAGCACGCGTTTGACGTTACCGTCAAGAATCGGAAAATGCTGACCCAGAGAGAGTGAAAGGATCGCGCCTGCGGTCGAGCGTCCAACGCCTGGCAGGGCGGCGACCTCATCAAAGGTTTGCGGAAAAGTACCGCCATGCAGCGCCACAACCTGCTGCGCGGCTTTATGTAAATTGCGCGCACGGGCGTAATAGCCCAGCCCGGTCCATAAATGCAGGACTTCATCCAGCGGCGCATGGGCCAAATCCGTTACCGTCGGGAAGCGCGTCATAAAGCGCTCAAAATAGGGGATAACGGTGGCAACCTGAGTTTGTTGCAGCATCACCTCAGAGAGCCATACTTTGTAAGGCGTCTTGTCAATTTGCCAGGGCAGCGTCTTGCGCCCGTATTTGTCGTACCAGCTCAAAACCTGAGCTGAAAATTGAGAGGCTTGCATGATTACCGTTTCATTAATTGCCGGGGGCAAGATTGCAGCACAGCGGCAACGGGGTGTAAACCGGAACTTTCAGCTGCTCACTTTCTTCCTTTACTTGCATCCGGCAACTAACTTTGGATAATGCCCGTTTTCAGAACTCAAACACAGCAGACTAAACTTTTATGAAGAACGACGTCATTTCACCGGAATTTGATGAAAACGGCCGCCCTCTGCGCCGGATTCGTAGTTTTGTTCGTCGCCAGGGGCGACTGACGAAAGGGCAGGAACACGCGCTGGAAAACTACTGGCCGGTGATGGGCGTTGAGTTCAGCGAAGAGCCTGTAGATTTCGCTGCACTGTTTGGTCGCGATGCGCCAGTCACGCTTGAAATTGGTTTTGGGATGGGGGCTTCGCTGGTGGCGATGGCGAAAGCGCGTCCCGAACAGAATTTCCTCGGCATCGAGGTTCACTCGCCGGGCGTTGGCGCGTGTCTGGCTTCAGCCCATGAAGAGGGCGTCGAGAACTTGCGTGTCATGTGCCATGATGCCGTTGAAGTCCTGCATAAAATGATTCCTGACAATTCTTTATCTATGGTTCAGCTGTTTTTCCCTGACCCGTGGCATAAAGCACGTCATAATAAACGCCGTATCGTTCAGGTACCGTTTGCTGAGCATATCTTAAGTAAGCTGAAGCTGGGCGGCGTGTTCCATATGGCAACCGACTGGGAAGCGTATGCGGAGCACATGCTGGAAGTGATGTCCTCTATCGACGGGTATAAAAACCAGTCAGAGAGTAACGATTATGTACCGCGCCCACAATCGCGCCCGGTAACCAAATTTGAACAACGTGGTCATCGTCTTGGCCACGGCGTATGGGACTTAATGTTCGAGAGGGTGAAATAATGGCAAAGAACCGTAGCCGTCGTCTGCGTAAAAAAATGCACATCGACGAATTCCAGGAAATAGGATTTTCGGTTGCATGGCGTTTCCCGGAAGGTACATCTGGAGAGCAGGTTGATAAAATCGTTGATGACTTTATCGATGAGGTTATCGAACCTAACAAACTGGCCTTTGACGGCAGCGGCTATCTGGCCTGGGAAGGTCTGATCTGTCTGCAGGAAATCGGCAAATGCACCGAAGAACATCAGGCAATCGTCCGTAAGTGGCTGGAAGAGCATAAACTTGAAGAAGTGCGCACCAGCGAACTTTTCGATATTTGGTGGGACTAAGTAGCACAGGGTCGGCAAATGCCGGCCCGATTTGTATTGAGGGAAAGATATGATGCGCAAAACGCTGCTGGCGGCAGTCCTAACGTTCACGGCGATGGCCGCACATGCCGATTATCAGTGCAGCGTCACCCCACGTGACGATGTGATTTTGAACCCACAAACGGTGCAGGTGAAAGGCGAAAACGGCGATTTGGTTATTACCCAGGCCGGCGATGTCACCTTTAACGGTAAGCAGTACAACCTGAACGCCGCACAGCGTGAGCAGGCTAAAGATTATCAGGCCGCGTTGCGTAGCAGCCTGCCGTGGATTGACGAAGGTGCCAGAGCGCGCGTAGAGAAAGGTCGCGTGGCGCTGGACAAAATCATCGCCAAAGAGGTCGGTGAAAGCAGCAACATGCGTGGCCGCTTAACCAAGCTGGATGCGCAATTGAAAGCGCAGATGAACCGCATCATCGAACATCGTACTGATGGGCTGACCTTCCACTATAAGGCGATTGACCAGGTCCGCGCCGACGGGCAGCAATTAGTGAATCAGGCGATGGGCGGCATTTTGCAGGACAGCATCAACGAGATGGGCGCCAAAGCTGTGCTCAAAGGCGGCGGTAACCCGCTGCAGGGCGTGCTCGGGAGCCTCGGTGGTTTGCAAACGTCAATTCAGAACGAATGGAAGAATCAGGAACAAGACTTCCAGCAGTTTGGCAAAGATGTTTGCGCCCGCGTCGTGACGCTGGAAAACGATCGTAAAACGCTGGTTAGCACGTTGAAATAATTTTCACCTCTTTTTAACGGCACAGAAACATTCTGTGCCGTTTTATTTTGTATCTTTCTGTTTTTTTGATATCCATCTCTAAGAATGGCAATTTGATGGAGATATAAATCTGGTTAATTGGATGCCGTCACATTATTCATCTGTAAGATAGACATAATGCTGCAAATTCAAGTAACTGGAGAAATAACATGGAGTTTTTCAAGAAAACGGCACTTGCCGCACTGGTTATGGGTTTCAGCGGCGCGGCGCTTGCACTGCCAAACATCACTATTTTAGCAACCGGCGGGACCATTGCCGGCGGTGGTGATTCCGCGACAAAATCTAACTACACGGCAGGCAAGGTAGGCGTAGAGAATCTGGTTGAAGCCGTACCTCAGTTGAAAGACATCGCGGTTGTTAAAGGCGAGCAGGTGGTGAACATCGGCTCTCAGGATATGAATGACGACGTCTGGTTAACGCTGGCGAAAAAGATTAACACCGAGTGTGATAAAACCGATGGTTTTGTGGTGACGCATGGTACGGATACCATGGAAGAAACCGCCTATTTCCTCGACCTGACCGTCAAGTGCAACAAGCCGGTAGTGCTGGTGGGTGCAATGCGTCCGTCTACAGGGATGAGCGCCGATGGCCCGTTCAACCTGTATAACGCAGTGGTGACGGCTGCAGACAAAGCCTCTGCCAACCGTGGCGTGCTGGTGGTGATGAACGACACCGTGATGGATGGTCGCGACGTGACCAAAACCAACACTACCGATGTAGCCACCTTCAAATCCGTTAACTATGGCCCGCTGGGCTACATCCATAACGGCAAGATTGACTACCAGCGTACGCCTGCGCGTAAGCACACCACGTCTACTCCGTTCGATGTGTCTAAGCTGACCGAACTGCCGAAAGTGGGGATTGTTTACAACTACGCTAACGCCTCGGATCTGCCAGCCAAAGCACTGGTCGACGCGGGTTATGCGGGTATCGTCAGTGCGGGTGTAGGTAACGGCAACTTGTATAAAACGGTATTCGATACGCTGGCCACTGCCGCGCATAAAGGTACCGTCGTGGTGCGTTCCTCCCGTGTACCAACCGGCTCCACTACGCAGGATGCTGAAGTTGATGATGCGAAATACGGCTTTGTGGCTTCAGGTTCTCTGAACCCGCAAAAAGCGCGTGTTCTGCTGCAGCTTGCGCTGACGCAAACCAAGGATCCTAAGCAGATCCAGGAAATGTTTAATCAGTATTAATCGATGCAGGTGGCTGCGCTTATCGCCCTAACCCTGTAGGGCTGATAAGCGCAGCGCCATCAGGCAATTTGCCGGATGGCGGCTCAAGGCCTTATCCGGCCTACATCGTTACCGTATTACTCCGCCAGAAACAGCTCCAGCAGCGAATTCAAAAACAGCTTACCGTGTTGGGTAATCTGCCAGTATTCATCGCATTCACTCAGGTAACCCTGGGCGATAGCTGCATCAATCTGTCGACGAATAACGTCTTCGGCAAGCCCGGTGTATTGCGTGAATTCTGCACGCGGCGCGGCCTCCAGTAACCGGAAACGGTTCATAAAGAACTCGAACGGCTTGTCGGCTTCGGCGACATCACGCTGGCTTTCCAGGTAACGTCCTTGCATGTATCCGCGTGGATGCCGCGTTTTGGTGGTGCGCAGGATGCGTCCGTCCGGGAAAGTGATTTTGCCGTGCGCGCCGCAGCCAATGCCAAGATAGTCGCCAAAACGCCAGTAATTGAGATTGTGCTGACACTGATAGCCCGGTTTCGCATAGGCTGAGGTTTCGTACTGTTGATACCCCGCTGCAGTCAGCAACTGGTGGCCTTGCTCAAAAATATCCCACAGCGCGTCATCGTCCGGTAATACCGGCGGACGTGAACCAAATAGCGTGTTGGGTTCGATAGTCAGCTGATACCAGGAGAGATGCGGCGGGTTGAGCGCGATGGCCTGTTGCAAATCGCCCAACGCCTCTTCCAGAGTCTGATCCGGCAGGCCGTGCATCAGATCGAGATTAAAGCTACGTAGCCCCAGACCGCTCGCCAGATTCGCGGCACGTTTGGCTTCTTCCGGTCCGTGAATACGCCCCAGGCGCTCAAGTTTGGCGGCGCTAAAGCTCTGTACGCCAATGGAGATTCGGTTTACGCCAGCGCGTTGATAATCAACAAAGCGATCGGCTTCCACCGTACCGGGATTCGCCTCCATCGTGATTTCTGCATCCGCGGCCAGCTTCAGGCGTGCGCGCACGCCGTCGAGCAGTGTTTGCATTGCCGGGCCAGAAAGCAGGCTCGGCGTACCGCCACCGATAAAAATTGTCTTTACTTCACGTTCCTGGGCGTGGGCAACCTCAGTATCCAGATCGCTCAACAGATGCTGCACATAGTCGTCATGAGGAACATCGCCCTTCAGTGCATGCGAGTTAAAGTCGCAGTACGGACATTTTTGCACGCACCACGGGATGTGAATATAAAGACTTAGCGGCGGAAGCTTAACCATTACGCAGGGCATCCAGCAGCAGCTTCAACGCCTGTCCGCGGTGAGAAATCGCACTTTTCTCTTCCCGGGTCAGTTCAGCCGCCGTTTTCCCTTCAGTCGGCACAAAGAAGATCGGGTCGTAGCCAAAGCCACCGTTTCCGGCAGGTTCACGGGTAATAATACCCGGCCAGCTTCCGTGGCACACTACCGGCGTTGGATCGTCTGCGTGGCGCATATAGACCAGCACGCAGTGGAACTGTGCCTGGCGCTTGTCATCAGGAACATCCTGCAGGGTGTGAAGCAGTTTTTCCAGGTTCTGCCTGTCGGTCGCATCTTCGCCGGAATAACGGGCCGAATAGATGCCCGGCGCGCCGCCCAGGGCGTTCACCGCCAGACCAGAGTCATCAGCAATGGCCGGCAGTCCGGTAATTTGCGCGGCATGACGCGCCTTCAGAATGGCATTCTCAATAAACGTCAGCCCGGTCTCTTCTGCAGAATCAACACCCAGATCCGTTTGGGCAACGACATCAAGTCCGAAATCACTCAGAAGAGAGGCGAGTTCACGCACTTTACCGGCATTGCCGGTCGCGAGGACAACTTTTTGCATGGGATACCTAATCAGTTAGTGCCGCAATTTCGGGCGGGATCTGTTGCGGATGAATGATTTTAACCTGTTTGTGACGGCCAAGCTCGCCCTTCTCAATAACGACCTGGCTTTTTGCCACACGGAACTGTTTGCCGAGAAATTTCACCAGATGGCTGTTCGCTTGCCCATCCACCGGCGGGGCGGTAATGGCGACTTTTACTTCGTCGCCATGCAAACCCACAATACTGTCACGGCTGGCTTTAGGCTGAATGTAGAGCCGTAAAACCAGACCGTCGTCGCAGGGTGTAACGGCACTCATAGCGCCATCCACAGCCCCGGCAGCAGCATATTGCCTGTCGCCTGTAACACTTCCGCGATACCCATGTTAATCACATAGAGCAGCAGAACCAGAATCATCGGCGAGAAATCGATGCCGCCCATGCCCGGGAGGATACGACGGATAGGGCGCAGCAGTGGGTCCGCCAGTTGGATCAACACATATTCCACAGGGCTGCGGCCCTGACTGACCCAGCTCATAATCGCCATCACCAGCAGTACCCAGAAAATCAGCAGTCCGATGGTCTTGAGGACAATCAGTACGGCGGCGATCCAGATGATCGGCTGGAACGTGACCACCTTAAACAGCACGATGGCTTTGATAAAGCTGAGAACGAGCGCCACTAATGCCGAGGCGCTGTCAATCGGCCCCATCGGGGGAATCACACGGCGTAACGGCCCAATAACAGGCTGAGTGATTTTCACTATAAACTGCGAGAACGGGTTGTAAAAATCGCAGCGAGACCATTGCATCCACACGCGTAGCAGCAGCGCCATGGTATACAGCTCAATTACCGTTGAGAGCAGGAAGGTCAACGTATTCATGGTGTTCCTTAGTTTTCCTTATTTTTTAGTGTAATCACGAGCACCAAAAATGGCGGTGCCAATGCGCACCATCGTGCTACCCGCCGCAATTGCGGCATCCATATCATCAGACATCCCCAGTGAGAGGGTGTCGATGCCTGGGTAGCGTGTTTTCAACCCGGTAAATGCTACAGCCATTTGCTGTGCAACTTCAAACTGCCTTACATAATCTGACTCAGGCGCCGGAATTGCCATCAGACCACGCAGGTTAATACGCGGCAATGCGGCGACTTCAGCGGCCAGTGCATCAAGCTCTGCCAGCGGAATACCCGACTTACTGTTTTCATCGCTGATATTAATCTGTATCAGCACATTCAGCGGCGGTAGTTCCTCCGGACGCTGCTCGCTCAGACGGGTAGCGATGCGCAGACGATCAATCGTATGACACCAGTCAAAATGTTCAGCGACCAGACGGCTTTTGTTGGACTGCAGTGGGCCGATAAAATGCCACTGCAGATCGTTGACGCCTTGTTCCCGGAAGTAGCGAATTTTATCCACCCCTTCCTGAACATAATTTTCACCGAAGGCTCGCTGACCTGCGGCAATGGCATCTTCGATGGCGCTCGCAGGTTTGGTTTTACTGACTGCAAGCAACGTAACTTCTTCTGAAGACCGCCCGCAACGCGTCGCGGCGGCTGAGATTTTGTCCCGGACATGTGCCAGGTTATGCGCGATATCGTTCATTTTCCGAGGATGTTCATATGAATATGGAAGAAATAGTGGCCCTTAGTGTAAAGCATAACGTGTCGGATCTACACCTGTGCAATGCATGGCCTGCGCGTTGGCGCATACGCGGAAATGTCGAAATCGCGCCGTTTACCACGCCTGACGTAGAGACGTTGCTGATGTGCTGGCTCAGTGAGCAACAACAGGTACAGTGGCAGAAACAGGGGCAGCTGGATTTTGCCATTACGCTGGCGTACTCACGGCGTCTGCGTGCGAGCGCATTTGTTCATCAGCAGGGAATCTCTCTGGCGCTAAGGCTATTGCCGCTTGATTGCCCATGTTTGGATGATCTCCAGACTCCCGCCGCCTTACCTGAGCTGCTGCACAGTGAAAATGGATTAATTCTGGTGACCGGCGCTACCGGCAGCGGTAAATCAACGACCCTGGCGGCGATGGTGGCATATCTTAATCAGCACGTCGCGGGACATATTTTGACGCTGGAAGATCCCATTGAATATCGTCACACCAGCCAGCGTTGTCTCATTCAACAACGGGAGGTGGGCGTACACTGCGCTTCTTTCGCCGCCGGTTTGCGCGGCGCGCTACGCGAAGATCCTGATGTCATTTTGCTGGGCGAGCTGCGCGACGTGGAAACCATTCGTCTGGCGTTAACGGCTGCGGAAACCGGGCATCTGGTGCTGGCAACGTTACACACGCGGGGGGCGGCTCAGGCTATTGCGCGGCTGGTGGATACCTTTCCTGCACCTGAGAAAGATCCGGTGCGTAATCAGCTGGCAGACAGCCTGCGGGCAGTGCTTTCGCAAAAGCTGGAACAAGATAAGCAGGGAGGACGCGTGGCGCTATTCGAACTGCTCATCAACACGCCCGCCGTTGGTAACCTGATCCGTGAAGGGAAAACGCATCAGCTACCCGGCATAATGCAAACCGGGCAACAGACAGGCATGCAGACGTTTACGCAAAGCCTGCAGCAGCGCCAGGCGCAGGGACGGCTTTAGTAGCCCTGCTCGAAATAGCTTTCGAGAATAATAACGGCAGAAGCGGAGTCCACTTTACCTTTATTCAGTGCCCGGTATCCGCCTTGCTCAAACAGGCCGGAGCGGGCTTCGACGGTACTCAAACGCTCATCATGCAACGTCACGGTAACGCCAAAACGACCGTGAATACGGTTAGCGAACTTGCGTGCGCGTGCGGTAAGGGGTTGTTCGGTGCCATCCATATTGAGCGGTAAGCCGACAATGATTTCGTCCGGCTGCCACTCTTTCAGCAGACGTTCAATCAAATTCCAGTCCGGCGTACCGTCCTGTGCTTTGATCGCGGGCAAGGGTCTCGCGGTACCGGTAATACGCTGACCAATCGCAACGCCAATGCTTTTGGTACCAAAGTCGAAAGAGAGTAATGTTCCGCTCATCAGGCATGTCCCGCCACGCCAGGCATGGTCAGAATATCTATCCCGATAAGTTTCGCCGCATCGCGCCAGCGGTCGGCAATCGGCGTTTTAAACAAGATGTTGAGATCGGCGGGGGCCGTAAGCCAGGCATTATCCAGCAGTTCTTGTTCGAGCTGGCCTTTTTCCCATGATGAATAGCCTAGCGCAACCAGCACCTCAGAGGGTTGCTCCTGCGTACCTAAGGTTTCTAATACATCGCGGGAGGTGGTGATGATGGTGTTATCTGAAATGCGGATACTGGATGCAAAGCGTGACGGCGGGGTATGCAGAATAAACCCACGGTCTTCCGCCAGCGGTCCGCCGAGCATCACCGGTTTATCCAGACGAATAGCCGGATCGCGTGCTTCAGGTGTAATTTTCAGCTTTTCCAGAATCCCTTCAATTTGTAAGTTTTCCAGAGGTTTATTGATGATAATCCCCATTGCTCCGTTCTCATTGTGTTCACAGATATACACCACGGAACGGCGGAAAATCGGATCCTGGAGAGCAGGCATGGCAATAAGAAAGTGATGCTGTAAATTCATTGTCAGAGGTTCTGTTTCCTGGTTCAAAAAAGCAACAGCGCCCAGTATGCGTACAAATACGAGCGCTGTCACTATGAGTATTGGTAGGATCCCTTCTACCGGCGAGTACTTTTATTTTTGCAAACGTGCCTCAATGGCATCCATCAGCATACCGGTAATTGAAACCGGGAATTCTGCTTCAATCTCACGAATACAGGTTGGGCTGGTGACGTTAATTTCCGTCAGGCGATCGCCAATGATATCCAGACCGACAAAAATTAATCCCTTCGCTTTCAGCGTGGGCCCAATGCGGCGGGCAATTTCCCAGTCGCTGTCGGTTAATGGACGCGGCTCGCCACGACCACCGGCGGCCAGGTTGCCACGGGTTTCACCACCCTGCGGAATACGCGCCAGGCAGTACGGAACGGGTTCGCCATCCACAACCAGTACGCGTTTGTCGCCGTCTTTAATCGCTGGCAAATAGTTCTGCGCCATGCAGTAGCGAGTACCATGTTCGGTCAGCGTTTCGGCAATGACGCCGAGGTTTGGGTCACCTTCCTTCACACGGAAAATAGATGCGCCGCCCATGCCGTCCAGCGGCTTGAGAATGATGTCGCTGTGCTTTTGCCAGAAAGCTTTTAGCTGCGCTTTGTTACGGGTGACCAGCGTTTCTGGCGTCAGGTCGGCAAACCATGCGGTAAAAAGTTTTTCGTTACAATCGCGCAGGCTCTGCGGTTTGTTGACGATTAACGTCCCTTTTTCTTCTGCACGTTCCAGAATATAGGTCGCGTAAATGAACTCAGTATCAAATGGCGGATCCTTACGCATCAGAATCACATCCAGATCGGCCAGCGGGAGATCCTGCTCGCCCTTGAACTCATACCATTTGTCGTAGTTCTGCTCTACGCTCAGGGTCCGCGTACGGGCGCGGGCTTCACCGTTGATCAGATAAAGATCGGCCATCTCCATATAGTGAATTTCGTAACCACGACGTTGTGCTTCCAGCAGCATAGCGAAGCTGGAATCCTTCTTGATGTTGATGCTTGCGATGGGATCCATCACGATGCCGAGCTTGATCATTGTTCTTCTCCGTTAGCCCAGATCGCCAAAACGCACCTGTAGCGCGGTAATGGCGGTGAGCGCAGTTGTCTCAGTACGCAGAACGCGAGGTCCTAACAGAATATCAGTAAACTGATAACGTGCGGTCATGGCAATTTCATCTGCCGACAGCCCACCCTCCGGGCCAATCAGCAAGCGGATGCGCTCTACCGGCAGCGGCAGCGTATTGATGCTGGCGCTGGCGCGAGGATGCAGGTTCAGTTTCAACCCTTCGTCCTGCTCAGCGCACCATGCTTCCAGATCCATTGCCGGGCGAATTTCAGGCACCCGGTTACGACCGCACTGTTCGCAGGCGGCAATGGCGATTTTCTGCCACTGCTGGAGCTTTTTGTTCAGGCGTTCACTGTCCAGTTTAACGCCGCAGCGCTCAGAAAAAAGTGGCGTAATGAGGCTTACGCCCAGTTCGATCGATTTCTGGATAGTAAATTCCATTTTTTCGCCGCGCGACATCACCTGGCCCAGATGGATGTGCAACGGCGATTCACGATCGTCGAGTTCGGCGTTAAGCACCTTCACGTCAACGCTTTTCTTGCTGGCGAGAGTGATTTCGGCGTCAAAGATTTGATTGCTGCCGTCAAACAGCTGTAACGCCTGGCCTGGTCCCATACGCAGCACACGACCGATATGGTTGGCGGCATCTTCACACAGTGAAATTTGGCTGCCGGAAGCGAGTGGTTCAGGGTGATAAATGCGAGGAATGCGCATAGTTAAACATCCGCGTCATGGCCCTGGGCTGCGAAAGGCCAGGGCATGGTTAAAAATATTGCCGCTAGTGTAGGTTAGCTCTTTTGCGCCTGGCAAGCGCGTTGCACATAGGGGTTATGGTTCCCCTGTACCTTCGCAATGCGTTCGTCGCGCTCACACTCCCAGTCGGTAACCGGATATTGCTTGTTCCAGGCATTAAAAAGCTGGGTTTGTTGGCGGGAGAGCGTCAGGTTGTATTGGTCGCGCATATAAAAATAGGTGCGTGCGATAGCGCCGCGGGCGCGGGCTGGCGGCTCGGCAACTTTCTCTTTGAAATCAACCTTCATGGCGCACTGCCCATACTGGCCTTCGCCACCGTTCCACTGGCTGTACATAAAGTTTGCGCGATCGCCATTTACTTCACCCACTGCAGGCTGCAGGTTATGCATATCGCTTTCCATCTGGCGATAGACTGGATCTTTGGCGCAGTTTTTACGTCCTCCGTCCTGCCAGCACTGGCGCTGATGGCCAAACTGCCAGGCAGGGACAACATGTTCCCATTCGATACGACTGGCGCGGTTTTCGTTTTTTCGCACTTTATAGCCGCAGGATTCAAGGTCAACGAGCCCTTTTTTACCTTGCCAGTTAATTTTACAACCGCAGTAGAAATCGCCCGGCGCATCGGCGTTAACTTTGACGCCTGCTGCTTTCGCCTGAGAAAAACTGTTGATACCTTCGGCTAACACCGGGCCAGAAAACGCAGCGGCTAACATGGCTGCGGCAAAAGAAAGATTACGGTACATCACGAACTCCGTGTCAAAACGAGCCCGCAACGTAGCGAAAGTTGTTCTTGTATGCAATCAGCTAGATCAGAAAGGTTCCTGATAATTCTGAATATTATTCTGCAACCAGTGGTTCGCCGCAATGGACGCAGCGGTAGGTAGCTTCACCGCGAACAACACGGTTATGGCGGCGAACGGTCAAGTGATGTTCCTGGCACTTACAGCGGTAAGCAAAGGTTTTACGTTGCACGGATTGCAGCTCAAACTGATGCGTGCGTCGGGCCGGGACGCCCAGCACACTCTCCATCATCCATTTCCACTCTTTTCCGTGCGGCGGGACGCGGCCAAAGTGCTTCCACACCAGCAAATGCGCCAGTTCATGGGGGACCACTTCGTTAACGAACGCATCGACGTTTTCCATCAGCAGCACCGGGTTGAGGCGGATTTCGTAAGTTTGTAGCCACGCCGTACCTGCGGCGGTTCCGCGCTGTTGGTAAACCAGCTTTGGCTCCGGGTAATGACGTTCCAGCTTGAGATTGGCCTGGGCGAGTTTTTCCCGCAGGCTGCGCATAACGGCTTGCTGGATGGCGATGGGAAGTCGGGAGGTTTTCATAACGCCAGAGGATAGTGCGACAGGGAAGGGACTGCAAGAGGAAGGCTTCCTCCCGCCTGGGGAGGAAGCCTTGAGTGATTAGTCGTGTGCGCCAATTTCGCGCAGTTTACGACCTTTCATCAGGTTACGTTCAATGTGTTCCAGAGAGACGTTTTTCGTTTCCGGGATTAGCCACAGGGTCAGGAAGATGAACAGGACGTTCAGGCCGCCGTAGACCCAGAAGGTGTTAGCGCTGCCCAGCGAGTTCAGCATCGTCAGGAAGGTTGCGCCGACGATCATGTTAGCAACCCAGTTGGTTGCGGTAGAGCAGGTGATGCCGAAATCGCGGCCTTTCAGCGGCTGAATTTCAGAACACAGTACCCAAATCAGCGGACCGGCGCTCATTGCGAAGCCAACGATAAACATCAGCAGCATCAGCACGGCAAAGTACTGGGCGGCAGCGGAGTGGATACCCACATGCATCATGGTGCCCAGCACGCCCATACCCACCGCCATAACGATAAAGCCAAGAATCAGCGTAGGTTTACGGCCCCAGCGGTCAACCAGACCAATGGCGATAAAGGTTGCCAGCACGTTGGTCAGGCCAACGATAACCGTTCCCCACATCTGCTCGGTGGTGTTGGTATAACCCGCCAGTTCAAAGATTTTTGGCGCGTAATACATAATGACGTTCATTCCGGTGAACTGCTGCATCACCTGTAACAGCACGCCAAGGAACACTGCGCGACGGAAGTTGCTGTTTTCTTTAAACAGCGCCCAGCCGCTTTGTTTAACCTGCAGACTCTCACGAATTTCATCCAGTTCGCGTTTGGCCTCAGCGCTGGTATCACGCAGACGCAACAGAACGCGCTCGGCATCGACAAAACGACGTTTAGCTGCAAACCAACGCGGGCTGTCCGGCAGGAAGATAACGCCAATCAGCAGTAACAGAGCAGGGATAATGATTACGCCCAGCATCCAGCGCCATGCGCCGCTATAACTGAACGCGGTATCGGAGAGGTAAGCGCCGAGGATCCCGATGGTGATCATCAACTGATACATCGAGATCATGCTGCCGCGGATTTTTTCCGGTGCGATTTCGGACAGGTACAGCGGCGCGGTATAAGACGCAACGCCAACGGCCAGGCCCAGCAGCACGCGGGAAACCAGTAGCACTTCAACGTTTGGTGCCGCGGCGGAGAACAATGAACCGGCAACAAACAGGATCGCGCCAATCATCAGGCTCTTTTTACGCCCCAGTTTGAAGGAGAGCCAGCCGCTGCCGACAGCGCCTACAGCCGCACCAAACATCATTGAGCTCACCACCCATTCCTGAGTGTGCGGGGTAATTTGAAACTCGTCGGTGATGAACGGTAAAGCGCCGGCAATAACACCGATATCCAGGCCAAAAAGTAATCCAGCCAGGGCTGCAAGAAAGCAGACAAAAAATGTCATGGCTTTGTTGGAACGCCCCGTTTTTTTATTGTCAGGCATGATGCCCTCCGGTTGGGTAGCTAGTTTTGTTGATGTTAAGGGTAGGTGAGTACGGGGTAAAAAAATGCGAATCACATCACATTAGTGTAATCGCTTACATTGGCATTCATAGTGATTATTAATTATGACTTTGAAAGATAAGGTTTTTATAAGAATACGATACAGTTACTTGCCTGGAATTAAGACAATACTGAAAAGTAATGTAACAATGATGCACAAGAGATGGCCAGGTTATGTTAATTAGAAAAGGGAGGAAACACAGCTTAATGTAATCGCTTTCATTTTCGTTCAAAAAGAGGATTAATAGCGCTGTTCTGGAAAGGGGAGGCAGAGAGAAGATGGGCATAAAAAAGACCAGCCGAGGCTGGTCTTAAGAAGCATAAGCGTTCAGTCGTGACTGAATTATTTCAGTCCGGCAGCGTCACGCAGCAGTTGCGCTTTGTCGGTTTTTTCCCAAGGGAAATGTTCACGACCAAAGTGACCATAGGCTGCGGTTTCTTTGTAGATTGGGTGCAGCAGATCCAGCATCTGAATCAGACCATACGGGCGCAGGTCGAAGAACTCACGCACCAGCAGGGTCAACTGTTCTGAAGGCACTTTTTCGGTACCGAACGTTTCTACCATGATAGAGGTCGGTTCAGCCACGCCGATGGCGTAGGAAACCTGAATCTCACAACGGTCAGCCAGGCCAGCGGCAACGATGTTTTTCGCGACGTAGCGGGCCGCATAGGCTGCGGAACGGTCAACTTTAGACGGATCCTTACCAGAGAATGCGCCGCCACCGTGACGAGCCATACCGCCGTAGGTATCAACGATAATCTTACGACCGGTCAGACCGCAGTCGCCCATTGGGCCGCCGATAACGAAACGACCGGTTGGGTTGATGAAGAATTTGGTCGAAGCATTCAGCCATTCAGTCGGCAGTACCGGCTTGATGATCTCTTCCATAACGGCTTCTTGCAGCGATTTCTGATCGATATCTTCAGAGTGCTGAGTCGACAGAACGACCGCATCAATACCGACGATTTTGCCGTCGTCATACTGGAAGGTAACCTGGCTTTTTGCATCCGGGCGCAGCCAGGATAAGGTGCCGTTTTTACGCACTTCAGCCTGACGCTGCACCAGACGGTGAGCATAGGTAATCGGGGCTGGCATCAGCACGTCGGTTTCGTTGGTGGCGTAGCCAAACATCAGGCCCTGGTCGCCCGCGCCCTGTTCCAGCGGATCGGCACGGTCAACGCCCTGGTTGATGTCCGGAGACTGTTTACCAATTGCGCTCAGGACCGCACAAGAGTTGGCGTCAAAACCCATGTCGGAATGCACATAGCCAATTTCGCGCACCGTGTTACGGGTGATCTCTTCGATATCGACCCATGCGCTGGTGGTGATCTCACCGCCAACTAAAACCATACCGGTTTTGACGTAGGTTTCGCAGGCAACGCGTGCTTTCGGATCCTGTTCCAGGATTGCATCCAGCACGGCATCAGAGATTTGGTCAGCGATTTTGTCAGGATGCCCTTCTGATACGGACTCGGACGTAAAAAGGTGTTTTGCCATATTTAATTTCACCTAAGGAGAATTTGGTTAGCTCAAACTGTCGAGTGGGATAGCCATGTGTAGAAGATTCTACCATGAGTCTGCAGATGACGGACACTGGCAGTCTGAGTGTTAATCGGTATAGATGGATTAACATCTGGATGGCTATTTTAGGACAGTTCTTCGCCTGATTTCCAGCTTTTTTTGATTGAGGTCGCATTGTACTGAAAATGTAACTGAAAATTTTTCCTGACGGTGCTGGCAATGTGTGCATTTATCTTTTGCTTTTTCGTACTGTTGTCGGTATAAAACGCGGCGCGCGGCTCATACAAAAAGCACACGACATTTTCATCGTGTTGCCACTTCCAGCCGGGTTAAAACTTTAGCTTTGGCTTGTGGGTTCTCCGTGAGGAGCAACCGTGGAGGTGATACGAGATAATGAACCGTTGTATTCTGCTGAATCTGTCGCACCGTTCTGGTGTACATATGTCCCCCGCAATCTGCATCTCTGTTTTGCATACCTGTCGATGTTATATACACAAAATCATTTATGCTGCGTCGAGGCGGCAAATGAATGAGTCCCCTGAACGTACGAGTAGTACGTGACTGGGGCGAATGCGCGTAGCCAACAAAGAGGCTGCATGAAGGATGAAGTGTATACCCATCTCGGCGTATCTCAGGACTCAAGAGCCGGTAACGGTCACTAAGAACTGAACAAGGGCGCTCTTGGTAAACAAGAGTTTTCTCGTGGTTTCGCCGAACTGTCAGCAGTACGTTCGGTTACGTGTTTACAATGATATGAAAAAGAAACCGGTCGCACAGTCGGAGCGTCAGCACTATCTGCTGGAAATTCTGCCTGTATTTGGGTTGTTATCGCGTCTTTGGATTGCGATAGTAGTCAACTGTTTTACACTTGTTAATAAAATTTGAGGTTCGCTATGTCTGACGACATTTCTTTGGGTTCGCCTTCGTCAGCAGGCGAACACGGTGTACTACGCTCCATGCAGGAGGTTGCAATGAGTTCCGAGGAAGCCAGCAAGATGCTGCGTACTTACAATATTGCCTGGTGGGGTAATAACTACTATGACGTCAATGAACTGGGTCACATCAGCGTGTGCCCGGATCCGGACGTACCAGAAGCGCGTGTTGACCTTGCTGAGTTGGTGAAAGCCCGTGAAGCGCAGGGCCAGCGTCTGCCTGCTTTGTTCTGCTTCCCGCAGATCCTGCAACACCGACTGCGTTCGATTAACGCCGCGTTCAAACGCGCCCGTGAATCCTACGGCTACAACGGTGACTATTTCCTCGTTTACCCGATCAAGGTCAACCAACACCGTCGCGTGATTGAATCACTGATCCACTCCGGCGAACCGTTGGGACTGGAAGCGGGTTCCAAGGCTGAACTGATGGCCGTTCTGGCTCATGCCGGAATGACCCGTAGCGTGATCGTCTGTAACGGCTATAAAGATCGTGAATACATCCGTCTGGCGCTGATTGGCGAGAAGATGGGCCATAAGGTCTATCTGGTTATCGAGAAGATGTCTGAAATCGCCAGCGTGCTGGATGAAGCTGAACGCCTGAATGTCGTTCCGCGTCTGGGCGTGCGTGCGCGTCTGGCGTCGCAGGGTTCCGGCAAGTGGCAGTCCTCCGGTGGTGAAAAATCCAAATTCGGCCTGGCGGCAAACCAGGTACTGCAACTAGTAGAAATTCTGCGTGAGCGCGGCCGTCTGGACAGCATTCAACTGCTGCACTTCCACCTCGGCTCGCAGATGGCGAACATTCGTGATATCGCCACCGGCGTGCGTGAGTCGGCCCGTTTCTACGTCGAGCTGCACAAGCTGGGCGTGAATATTCAGTGCTTCGACGTGGGCGGCGGCCTGGGCGTGGACTATGAAGGTACCCGCTCGCAGTCCGACTGCTCCGTAAACTACGGCCTGAACGAATACGCCAACAACATTATCTGGGCGATTGGCGACGCCTGTGAAGAGCATGGTCTACCGCACCCGACAGTGATCACTGAATCGGGTCGTGCCGTTACCGCGCACCATACCGTGCTGGTCTCCAACATCATTGGCGTTGAGCGTAGCGAAATTACCGAAGCGACGCCGCCGGCAGACAACGCGCCGCGCTCCCTGCAAAGCATGTGGGAAACCTGGCAAGAGATGCACGAGCCGGGCACGCGCCGTTCGCTGCGTGAATGGCTGCACGACAGCCAGATGGACCTGCACGATATTCACGTTGGCTACTCTTCTGGCACCTTTAGCCTGCAGGAACGTGCGTGGGCAGAGCAGCTCTATCTGAACATGTGCCATAATGTGCAAAAACAACTCGATCCGAGCAACCGCGCGCACCGCCCGATTATCGATGAGCTGCAGGAGCGGATGGCGGATAAGATTTACGTCAACTTCTCACTGTTCCAGTCAATGCCGGATGCGTGGGGGATCGACCAACTGTTCCCGGTGCTGCCGCTGGAAGGGCTGAACCAGGCGCCTGAGCGCCGCGCGGTGCTGCTGGATATTACCTGTGACTCTGATGGTGCTATCGACCATTACGTTGACGGGGATGGTATTGCCACCACCATGCCGATGCCGGAATACGATCCGGAGAACCCGCCGATGCTGGGCTTCTTTATGGTCGGCGCGTATCAGGAGATCCTTGGTAACATGCACAACCTGTTCGGCGATACCGAAGCCGTTGACGTGTTTGTCTTCCCTGACGGCAGCGTGGAAGTTGAGCTGTCTGACGAAGGCGATACCGTGGCGGACATGCTGCAGTATGTGCAGTTGGATCCGAAAACGCTGCTGACGCAGTTCCGTGATCAGGTGAAAAACACCGATCTGGACGCCGAGTTGCAACAACAGTTCCTCGAAGAATTTGAAGCAGGGCTGTACGGATACACCTATCTGGAAGATGAATAACGGTAAATTCCCGGTGGCGCTGCGTTTGCGGCGCTCACTTGAATCCGTACAAATTAACGGCGATAATTCGCCGATACAAGTAGTCACGTAAATCAATCCCTTCCTCGTCGGGCTTAACGACGCGGAGGGGATTTTTTTTCACCGATTTTACAAGAGGTCAGCACATGAGCACCTTAGGTCATCAATACGACAACTCCCTGGTTTCTAACGCCTTTGGTTTTTTACGTCTGCCGATGAATTTCATGCCTTACGATAGCGACGCCGACTGGGTGATCACCGGCGTACCGTTTGATATGGCAACGTCTGGCCGCGCGGGCGGTCGCCATGGCCCGGCAGCAATCCGTCAGGTTTCTACCAACCTGGCGTGGGAGCACAACCGCTTCCCATGGAACTTCGATATGCGCGAGCGCCTGAACGTGGTGGACTGCGGCGATCTGGTGTATGCGTTTGGCGATGCCCGTGAAATGAGTGAGAAACTGCAGGCACACGCAGAGAAACTGCTTTCTGCAGGTAAGCGCATGCTTTCCTTCGGTGGCGACCACTTCGTCACACTGCCGCTGCTGCGCGCGCACGCTAAGCACTTTGGTAAGATGGCGCTGGTGCATTTTGATGCCCACACCGACACCTACGCTAACGGCTGCGAATTCGACCACGGCACCATGTTCTATACTGCGCCAAATGAAGGGTTGATCGATCCGAACCATTCTGTACAGATTGGTATCCGCACTGAGTTCGACAAAGATAATGGCTTTACCGTACTGGATGCCTGCCAGGTGAACGATCGCGGCGTAGACGACGTCATTGCCCAGGTGAAACAGATCGTTGGTGATATGCCAGTGTATCTGACCTTTGATATCGACTGTCTGGATCCTGCGTTTGCGCCGGGTACCGGTACGCCGGTAATCGGTGGTCTGACGTCCGATCGTGCGATCAAGCTGGTACGGGGTCTGAAGGATCTGAATATCGTGGGGATGGACGTGGTGGAAGTGGCACCGGCTTACGATCAGTCTGAGATCACCGCGCTGGCGGCGGCGACGTTAGCGTTAGAAATGCTGTATATCCAGGCGGCGAAGAAAGGCGAATAATAGTCGGACTATTTTACTCGTCATTTTGGGTCCGGGCAGTGCTCGCCATCCTCACGTACTACGTGTACGCTCCGGTGGCTGTGCGCTGGCCGGGCCCAAACTGACTTCGCCAATTACGTCCGATAATGGGATGAAATCTGTAGGCCGGATAAGGCTTCACGCCGCCATCCGGCACTGCTTGAAGATTACTTAATTCCGTCCGCGCTCATGCGATCGCGAATATGCTGCGCACGTTCGGCGGATGCCGGGTGATCGTCAAACATTGAGCTTTGACGTCCGGCTTCCAGTTTTGCCAGTTTCTCAAAGCTGGTGGCTAAGCCTGCCGGATTGATCCCGCGTTTGCGCAACAAATCATACGAGTAATCATCCGCTTCGGATTCCTGACGCTGGGAGAACTGTGAGTTCACCAGTTTTTCGCCAAGATCGCCCAATTGCGACTGCGACAGGCTGCCGACAATGCCGCCAGCGGAGGCCGCCGCTGCACGCACCGCGTTCGTGCCCAACGCAACCTGCATGCCTTTTTTCACGTGACCCAACGCGACGTGGCCCATTTCGTGGCCGATCACCGCTTCGACTTCGTTATCCGTCATCATATCCATCAGGCCGCTGTATACGCGGATACAGCCGTTCGCCATGGCAAAAGCATTTACATCTTTCGCCATATAGACTTTGTAGTTCACCGGCTGACCGTTAATGTTATCGCCAAGCGCGGAGGCGATTTTGCCAAGACGCGTTGCATACTCGCTGCCAGCCGGGGCGATGGTAGCTTTGCTGTCCATATCATTACAGGCCTGATCGCTCAGCGCTTTTACCTGAGCATCGCTCAGGCTGTAGGCCTGAAAAGCCTCTGCGCCTGAGGAAAGCAGTCCGTTTGAGTCCATGTTCTGGCAGCCGGTCAATGCCGCCGCCATGCTCGTAGCAAGCAGTAAAGCGCGAATTTTCATTTTTTCTCTTCCGCACAAAGTCAGGATTATTCTAAAAAATGCGTCGTTTGCAGGTTAACCGACGCTCAGCATAAGTATAAAGAAAAGAACAATAAGCGGGCGAGAAGATTGCGCAACATGTGTGCATGATCCAGAGATTTCTGAAGCGGTAAAAGGATGCTCCATGTACATGACACGCGGCTTGGGTTACATTGTTGGCACTTTTTTCCGGCGTAGCCCAAAACGCGCTGTCGTCAAGTCGTTTAGGGCGTGGCCTTCATTATCCGATCTGGAGTCAAAATGTCCTCACGTAAAGAGCTTGCCAATGCTATTCGTGCGCTGAGCATGGACGCAGTACAGAAAGCCAAATCCGGTCACCCGGGTGCCCCGATGGGTATGGCTGACATTGCCGAAGTCCTGTGGCGTGATTTCCTGAACCACAACCCGACTAACCCGTCCTGGGCTGACCGTGACCGCTTCGTGCTGTCTAACGGCCACGGCTCCATGCTGATTTATAGCCTGCTGCACCTCACCGGTTATGACCTGCCGATGTCTGAGCTGCAGAATTTCCGTCAGTTGCATTCCAAAACGCCGGGTCACCCGGAAGTGGGTTACACCGCTGGTGTTGAAACCACGACGGGTCCTCTGGGCCAGGGTATTGCGAACGCAGTCGGTATGGCTATCGCTGAAAAAACGCTGGCGGCGCAGTTTAACCGCCCAGGTCATGACATCGTTGATCACTTCACCTACGCTTTCATGGGCGACGGCTGCATGATGGAAGGTATCTCTCACGAGGTATGTTCTCTGGCCGGTACGCTGAAGCTGGGCAAACTGGTTGCGTTCTACGATGACAACGGCATCTCTATCGATGGTCACGTTGAAGGCTGGTTCACCGATGACACCGCTAAGCGTTTCGAAGCTTATGGCTGGCATGTGGTTCGTGGCGTTGATGGTCACGATGCTGACGCGATTAAACGCGCAGTCGAAGAAGCGCGCGCAGTGACCGACAAACCGTCTCTGCTGATGTGCAAAACCATTATCGGTTTCGGTTCTCCGAACAAAGCGGGTACCCATGACTCTCACGGTGCGCCGTTGGGCGATGCTGAAATCGCACTGACCCGCGAACAGCTGGGCTGGAAATACGCGCCGTTCGAAATCCCGTCTGAAATTTATGCCCAGTGGGATGCGAAAGAAGCAGGCCAGGCAAAAGAAGCTGCGTGGAACGAGAAGTTCGCTGCATATGCGAAAGCCTTCCCGCAGGAAGCGGCTGAATTCACCCGTCGTATGAAAGGTGACATGCCGGCTGATTTCGACGCGAAAGCGAACGAGTTCATTGCTAAGCTGCAGGCTAACCCGGCGAAAATCGCCAGCCGTAAAGCGTCTCAGAACGCGATTGAAGCATTCGGTCCTCTGCTGCCGGAATTCCTTGGCGGCTCTGCTGACCTGGCACCTTCTAACCTGACTCTGTGGTCTGGTTCTAAAGCGATCAACGAAGATACCGCCGGTAACTACATCCATTACGGTGTGCGTGAATTCGGTATGACCGCTATCGCTAACGGTATCTCCCTGCACGGTGGTTTCCTGCCGTATACCTCTACCTTCCTGATGTTCGTAGAATATGCCCGTAACGCGGTGCGTATGGCTGCGCTGATGAAACAGCGTCAGGTGATGGTCTACACCCACGACTCCATCGGTCTGGGCGAAGATGGCCCGACTCACCAGCCGGTAGAGCAGGTTGCGTCTCTGCGTGTGACGCCAAACATGAGCACATGGCGTCCGTGTGACCAGGTTGAATCCGCCGTGGCGTGGAAATACGGTGTTGAGCGTCAGGACGGCCCGACCGCGCTGATCCTCTCCCGTCAGAACCTGGCACAGCAGGAACGTACCGAAGAGCAACTGGCGAACATCGCTCGCGGCGGCTACGTGCTGAAAGATTGCGCTGGTCAGCCGGAACTGATCTTCATCGCGACCGGTTCTGAAGTTGAGCTGGCTGTGGCTGCGTGGGACAAACTGACAGCTGAAGGCGTGAAGGCGCGCGTGGTTTCCATGCCGTCCACCGACGCGTTCGACAAACAGGATGCCGCTTACCGTGAATCCGTACTGCCGAAAGCCGTTTCTGCACGCGTGGCAATCGAAGCGGGGATTGCTGACTACTGGTTCAAATACGTGGGCCTGAACGGCGCTATCGTCGGCATGACCACTTTTGGCGAGTCTGCTCCGGCTGAGCTGCTGTTTGAAGAGTTCGGTTTCACCGTAGACAACGTTGTCGCGAAAGCAAAAGAACTGCTGTAATTACGGTTACAGATGAAAACGGGTCGCTTAGGCGGCCCGTTTTTTTTAGCAAGATTATGTTTGTTTGTGTCAGTGCAATGCTTAATTGTGGATCGTTATCACAAATACAATATTTAGTGATGTTCGTAATATGCAATGAAAGTCACATTATTGATGTTGCTTTTTATTTTTGTTGCCATAACCGTTTGTTTTTAAAGAGTTCATAAAAAAGTAGTTTGCACTACGTGTTTTTTCTCTATCGATTGATTTCGCTTTGCCGCACGAGTATTTTATTTTTAACGCTAACTCGTACCCTAAAAATAAAATAAGGAAAATGTATGCGGCTAATTGATTACTTTCCAGATTCATCTATCTCAATAAAAAATTCAGCAAAGAACTGGCAGGAGGCAATAGATTTTTCTATGTCATCTTTGCTGGCTAACCATTATGTTAATTCGGACTATGTTCAGGCCATTAAGGAATCAACAATTAGCAATGGCCCTTATTATATTTTGGCACCTGGCGTCGCGATGCCGCATGCTCGACCAGAATGCGGTGCGTTAAAAACCGGGATGTCATTAACGCTTCTTAAACAGGAAGTAAAATTTGCCGATGATGATGAAGGTATAAAGTTATTAATCGGATTGTCGGCGGCAAATGCTGACTCACATATTGGCGCTATCCAGGCCTTAAGCGAATTATTATGTGAAGAGGAAGCGTTAACTGCTTTGTTAACGGCTAAATCAGAAAAACAACTGGCGGATATTATCGCCCACGCATAATTCACAGCCTCCTTTCAGGACATTATTATGGAAAACAAGTCTGCTCGTGCCAAAGTCCAGGCTTTTGGTGGGTTTTTGACTGCGATGGTCATTCCCAACATCGGCGCATTTATTGCCTGGGGTTTTATAACTGCATTGTTTATTCCTACCGGTTGGATGCCGAACGAGCATTTCGCCAAAATTGTCGGTCCGATGATTACCTATTTACTACCTGTCATGATTGGCTCCACTGGTGGACATTTGGTGGGTGGGAAACGTGGCGCAGTAATGGGCGGGATTGGTACTATCGGCGTGATTGTGGGCGCTGATATCCCGATGTTCCTTGGCGCTATGGTGATGGGGCCGCTTGGTGGCTGGGTGATTAAGTATATCGATCGTCTGCTGGAGAAACGCATTCCTGCAGGTTTCGAGATGGTTATCAATAACTTCTCCCTTGGCATTGCGGGAATGCTCTTATGTTTGCTGGGCTTTGAAGTCATTGGCCCGGCGGTTCTCGTGGCTAATAATTTTGTGAAAGAGTGTATTGAAGCGTTGGTTCATGCGGGTTATCTGCCGTTGTTATCCGTGATTAACGAGCCTGCGAAAATCCTCTTTCTGAATAATGCCATCGATCAGGGTGTGTATTATCCGCTCGGAATGCAACAAGCTTCAGAAACGGGAAAATCGATATTTTTCATGGTAGCCTCCAACCCAGGGCCGGGATTGGGTTTGCTACTTGGCTTTGCCATCTTTGGTAAAGGGATGAGTAAAAAATCTGCGCCAGGGGCCATGATTATCCATTTCCTGGGGGGGATTCATGAACTGTATTTCCCATATGTACTGATGAAACCTCTGACTCTGATTGCCATGATCGCCGGGGGAATGAGCGGGACGTGGGTATTCCATCTATTTGACGGTGGGTTGGTGGCAGGACCGAGTCCAGGATCAATATTTGCTTACCTGGCATTAACGCCAAAAGGTTCATTCCTCGCGACCATTGCAGGCGTCACAGCGGGAACGATTGTCACCTTTGTTATCACTTCTTTAATCCTGAAAATGGAAAAGAACGTCGAAACAGAAAGTGAAGATGACTTCGCTGAATCTGCCAGAACTGTTAAGGCAATGAAGCAGGAAGGTAAATTCTCCTATAAAAATATCAAGCGTGTTGCTTTTGTCTGTGATGCTGGAATGGGCTCCAGCGCTATGGGAGCAACTACTTTCCGTAAACGTCTGGAAAAAGCGGGATTGAATATTAATGTGGCGCATTATGCCATAGAGAACGTTCCACAAGATGCCGATATTATCGTCACCCATGCCAGTCTTGAAGACCGTGTTAAACGTGTAAGTGAAAAACCATTAGTGTTGATTAAAAACTATATTGGTGACCCGCTGTTAGACGATTTATTTAAACGCATTACGGCGAACTGACATTCTTCTATTTTTGGAGTGAATATGAAAACGAAAGTTGCTGCCATATATGGCAAGCAGGATATTCGTATCCGTGAATTTGAACTTCCTGAAATTACAGATAATGAATTATTAGTAAGCGTAATCTCTGATAGCGTTTGTTTATCAACCTGGAAAGCTGCTGCATTGGGGAGCGATCATAAACGCGTACCGGATGACCTCGAAAATCATCCGGTTATTACCGGCCATGAATGTGCAGGTATCATTATTGAGGTCGGGAAAAACCTGACTGATAAATATAAAAAAGGTCAACGTTTTGTTTTACAGCCCGCGATGGGGCTGCCAAGCGGTTATTCAGCGGGATACAGCTACGAATATTTTGGTGGCAATGCTACCTACATGATTATTCCTGAGGTGGCGATTAATCTGGGCTGTGTTTTACCGTATCACGGCTCTTATTTCGCCGCAGCGTCCCTGGCGGAGCCGATGTGTTGCATCATTGGCGCTTATAACGCGAACTATCACACCACGCCTTACGTGTATGAGCATCGTATGGGGATTAAGCCGGGAGGCAGCATTGCGTTGCTGGCCTGCGCCGGGCCGATGGGGATTGGCGCTATAGATTATGCCATTAACGGCAATATTCAGCCGTCACGCGTGGTGGTCGTGGATATCGACGAAGCGCGACTGACGCAGGCTAAAAAACTGTTGCCGGTTGAGTTAGCGGCAGAAAAGGGGATTGAGCTTATCTATGTGAACACTACCGGCATGGATTCTCCAACCGCGATGCTGCGCGCCCTAACCAATGACACTGGTTTTGATGATGTCTTTGTGTATGCGGCTGTGCCAGCGGTGATTGAAATGGCAGATGATCTCCTCGCGGAAGATGGTTGTCTGAACTTTTTTGCCGGCCCGACTGACAGCAATTTTAAAGTGCCGTTTAATTTTTATAACGTTCACTATAACAGCACTCACGTTGTCGGAACGTCCGGCGGTTCAACGGATGATATGAAAGAGGCTATTGCGCTCAGCGCAACCGGTCAACTACAGCCCTCGTTTATGGTGACGCATATTGGGGGGCTGGATGCCGTACCGGATACGGTATTGAATTTGCCTGCGATCCCTGGAGGTAAAAAGCTGATTTATAACGGTGTGACGATGCCACTTACCGCCATAACGGATTTTGCTGAGAAGGGGAAAACCGACCCGCTTTTCAAAGAACTGGCAAGGCTGGTGGAAAAAACGCACGGTATCTGGAATGAAGAAGCGGAAAAATACCTGTTGGCGCAATTTGGCGTGGATATTGGGGAGGCGGCGATATGATGTCGTTGGCATGGCCGCTGTTTCGCATTACTGAGCAGGCCGCGCTGGCGGCTTGGCCGCAAACCGGGTGCGGTGATAAAAACAAGATTGATGGCCTGGCCGTGACGGCAATGCGGGAAGCATTGAACAGCGCTGCCATTCGTGGGCGAATCGTTATTGGCGAAGGAGAAATTGATCGCGCCCCGATGCTGTGGATTGGTGAGGAAGTGGGAAATGGCATCGGGCCAGAGGTGGATATCGCCGTCGATCCCATTGAAGGAACCCGTATGGTGGCGATGGGGCAAAGCAATGCGCTGGCGGTCATGGCGTTTGCCCCCCGCGGTAGTTTGTTACACGCTCCTGATATGTATATGAAAAAACTGGTTGTTAATCGCTT
The DNA here is from genome assembly GCF_059615875.1 of Citrobacter sp. CRE-46. NCBI lineage: Bacteria > Pseudomonadati > Pseudomonadota > Gammaproteobacteria > Enterobacterales > Enterobacteriaceae > Citrobacter > Citrobacter sp. CRE-46. The sequence goes on from NZ_CM184341.1 coordinate 853,765, forward strand.
TGCAAAAGGGGCGATTAATCTGGCGCTGCCGTTGGCAGATAATCTGCGTAATGTGGCTGTGGCGTTGGGTAAACCGCTGGAGCGGCTGCGGATGGTGACGCTGGATAAACCGCGCCTTCAACCGACGATTGCCGAGGCGACACGACTAGGCGTCAAGGTCTTTGCGCTGCCCGATGGTGATGTGGCTGCCAGCGTGCTGGCCTGTATGCAAGAGAATCCCTATGACCTGATGTATACCATTGGCGGGGCACCTGAAGGCGTTATTTCAGCCTGTGCGGTTAAAGCGCTGGGAGGCGATATGCAGGCTGAGCTAATCGATTTCTGCGAAGCGAAAGGGGATAGCGCCGATAATCGTCTGATTGCGACACAGGAACGTCAGCGCTGCGCGGAGATGGGCGTTGAGATCAACCGTATCTATGCGCTCGACGAACTGGTAGGGGGAAATAAGATCCTCTTCAGCGCGACGGGTGTTACGGGCGGCGATCTTGTTAAAGGGATCCAACAGGTTGCGAATGGTGTGCGCACGCAAACTTTACTGATCGGCGGCGCGGATCGAACGTGTAATATAATAGACTCTCTGCATTCATGGTGATTTATCGAGAAACGAATGACGACGCTGACAGAAGACGATGTGCTTGAGCAACTGGATGCTCAAAATAATTTACTCTCGTTTATGACGACGGCACATAACATTTTGCTCCAGGGCATTAAGCGCTTTCTACCGTCGCTGTTCGTCAATAACGATGAAGAGATCGTGGAATATGCAGTGAAGCCGTTACTTGCCCAGAGTGGACCGCTTGACGATATCGACGTTGCGTTACGTCTGATTTATGCACTGGGAAAAATGGATAAATGGCTTTATGCCGACATTACTCATTTTTCTCAGTTTTATCAGTACCTGAACGAGCAGGATAACATTCCCAGTTTTGCCGATGACATTACCTGGGATTTTGTCAGCAACGTGAACAGTATTACTCGCAACGCGACACTCTATGGTGCGCTGGAGTCGATGAAATTCGCCGACTTTGCAGCGTGGTCTGAAGTGCGCTTTAGCGCAATGGTCAAGACGGCAATGACGCTGGCAGTGACAGCGATTTTAAAGGAATTAACGCCGTGAAAATCGAACTAACGGTGAATGGGCTACAGGTTGAAGCACATTACCATGATGATGAGATAGAGAACGTTCATAAACTGTTATTACAGCAGTTGGCAAAAATACACGCTACTAACCCGCAGCGACGAACGATTGTTTTTCTTAGCGCGCCGCCGGGAACGGGTAAATCGACGCTGACCACCTTCTGGGAATATCTCTCCCGTCAGGAGCCGGGTCTGCCGGAGATCCAGACGCTGCCAATGGATGGCTTCCATCACTACAACGCCTGGCTGGAGGTCCATAACCTGCGGGCATACAAAGGTGCGCCGGAAACGTTTGATGTGGATAAGCTTGCGCAGAATCTGCGCCAGATAAGGGTAGGGGAAGGTTCCTGGCCGCAGTATGACCGGCAAAAGCACGATCCGGTCGAAGAAGCCATACAAGTGACTGCGCCGATTGTCATTGTGGAAGGAAACTGGTTATTGCGCGATGACCTAAGATGGCGGGCATTAGCCGAATTTTGTGATTACTCGCTTTTTATTCACGCTCCAGCTAATGCGCTTCGTTCGCGACTGGTAGGCCGTAAACTGGCTGGCGGACTATCGCAAGCTGACGCTGAGGCGTTTTATGAGCGTACCGACGGACCGAATGTTCGTCGGGTGCTGGAGGGGAGCCGACCAGCCGACTTTATGCTGGAGATGACGGTTGATGGTGAATATCGGATTGTGTGAGATTTTTGTTGTGTAACCTTACCACTCGTGAGAAATGACGCTGCGTAAACGCAGCGTCATGACTGATCGCCACAACGCTTGCGCCACGCGCACGGCACACCGCCAGCCAGTTATCAAAAACACTCAGCCAGTGCGCATCAAAATCCCGGCTCGGTTCATCCAGCAGGATTTAAATATAATGTTCGTATATTATTCATACTCAATTAATATCTTTTATTTTTTGTTTTTATTAATATTATGAATGCCTTTTGGTAATTCACTTAATATCTACATTGGTTTTTAATGATGTGTTTTGTTACTCTCAATTAAGTTGTTCACTAGTAATATATTTCCATTAGCATCATCAATAAACCAATAAGGATATTGTATGAAATTATCACCATCAATAATTGCGATGGCGGTGTCGGCATGTTTGCTCTCTACAAATGCGCTGGCGGCGTTAACTGCGAATGACGATACAAATAAGATTGAAGGCACGTATAGTAATTCTCTTATGCGGTCCACTGACAATGGTGAAAGTTGGCTGGAGCTTGTAACAAGTGATGGAACCAGTGCGGGGACAAATAACGATTTTCCCGGCACAGAAACGGTTGTTGTCGCCAACAAACTTGCCGATGTTATGGCGACGCCACTGTATGATTCAACGCAAAGCTATGGCACGCCGAATACCAAAGTACGTTATAACGGCTATTACTGGACCAACCAATGGTGGGCGAACCCAGGGGAAATTCCTGGCAGTAACTCGGTATGGTTAAAAGGGGCGGCGACCAATCTGGAAGCCAACATTATTGATACTTACAATTTTACGCCGTGGCAGGGTCAGCAGGCTGAAGAGTATCAGACACAGCAAAAAGAGAAAGTCGCTAAGCAGTCGCGAATTTATGGTTATTATCCGGAGTGGGGGGTCTATGCGGCGCATAACTATTTTACAACGGATAAAATCGCCTGGGATCTCATAACGCATATTACCTACGCTTTTGGCGTGGTAGAAAATGGCGTTGTGGTCACCCATGATACAGAGAAAGGCCCGACGTTAATGAAAGAAATTGCCACCGCCAGCAAACAGGCAGGGGTGAAAAATATTCTTTCTGTGGGGGGATGGACTAACTCAGAGGAAGGCGTGTTTGAATCAGCAACATCTACGCCTGAAGGTGTCGAGAAACTTGCACAAAGTATTGTTGACTACGTCGTAAAATGGCAATTCGATGGGGTTGATATCGACTGGGAATATCCTGATACCGATGTTGAAAAAACGCAGTTCACCAATTTGATTACCAGCTTACGTAATAAACTGGATGTACTGGGCAAGCAAAACGATATTTACTATCAACTCTCCGCTGCCGTGACGGTAAACCATAATAATATGGCCTATATCAATCCGGCGGTAACGGCACCATTACTCGATTCTGTCAACGTGATGGCGTATGACATTCACGGTGCATTTGATGCTATTACGGGCCATAACGCCCCGCTGTATGCCAATAGTCAGGATGAAGATCAGAAACTTAACGTCTCTTCGGCAATGAACGAATATGTTAACACTTGGGGTGTGGCTAAAAATAAACTGACCATGGGGGTTCCTTTCTACGGTCGTGGTTGGGGTAACGTTGAACCCACTGAAATCGTGAAGGGCTTGCCGGGACTTTTTGCTGCAGGAACCGCTACCGTCCACGGCGCATGGGATGATGAAGATCAGTACACTGGGACGAATCCGTTCTATGTGCTGCAGGAGAAAATTGCCAGCGGGGACTACACGCGGTACTGGGATTCGGAGTCTCACGTTCCCTATCTTTATAACGCAAAAACCAAAGAATTCCTGACCTATGATGATGAAGCCTCAATTACTGATAAGGTTAATTACATTAAAGATCAAGGAATTGGCGGGGCTATCATCTGGGATATCAGCGGTGATACCAGCGATCACACGCTGGGTAAAATCGTTGCTACATTAAAGTCTTCAGATAGTGGTGATGATGACAGCGATGACGATGGTGATGATAGCGATAGCACTCACGTTGTGTCGTATCTTTCCTTAGATCGTGGCGCTAAGAAAGGATTGTCTTACGATGGTGATACGGCGATGTTCACTGTGTATCCTGGCATTTATGCGGAGATGCCAGTGACGGAATTCCAAAGCGGCGTCTTTGATATGCGTCTTAACAATGTTTCTATCGCAAAAATTAATAAGGGTATCGTCGAAAACGGGGCTTTTTCAATCGATGGTCAGATTGCTAAGATCATCAGTAATGATGCGACGATGAAAGAAGGTGATGTCGTTTCCATCGTTCGTCAGGATGGCGAACAGGAGTATGTTGACGCCTCAAAAACAGTGAACCAGGAGATGCTTGGCAATGCGGTACTTGATACCAGCACCCAGTTAAGAGCTGTTTACATCGCACCTGCTAACGGAATTACCTATACTATTCAACTAAATATGGATGGCTATGCTGACTCACAGTATGATGTTTATCTTAACGACACCTTTGTAGCCAGAGCAAATACCTTAAAAACGGGTAAATGTTCAGCGGAACATATGACCTGTAGCTATTTAGGCGCACAGCGGATTTGGTACATCACCGATGCCAGCATTTCAGTTCAGCAGGATGACATCATCAAAGTGTATCATGTTGTAGACGGCGCGAAATCACTGGTGGCATCGCTGACAGTTCCCCACGGTATTTTCTACTATTAATGACGTAATCCCTCAGTTGCCCGGGAAGCGAATTCCCGGGCATTTTCGTATCAGCCCACCCTTACCAGGCTTTTTGGCTATTCTCAAAACGTGATGGGCGCGTTCTATTATTCCAGCTAAAATGTGACGCAAGTCAGATAACTGCGTTCTGTCGCTGGACAATCATTCCTTTTATTCCGCGTTTCGCTTATTCTAGCTGAAGCGTTTCAGTCGATTAAATGTTCGACAATTAACCAATTAGTCGCAGTTTGCGACAGGTAAGGTTTCCCTGAGCGATTTGCTGCATTACTCTGTCTGCCACATCGTTTCTGAGAAATCCTTGCAGGAGACCTATGACCGTACGCGTAGCGATTAATGGTTTCGGTCGCATCGGACGCAACGTGGTTCGTGCTTTGTATGAATCCGGGCGTCGGGCGGAAATCACCGTGGTGGCAATCAACGAACTGGCGGATGCTGCAGGCATGGCGCATTTGTTGAAATATGACACCAGCCATGGGCGTTTTGCCTGGGATGTTCGTCAGGAACGTGACCAGCTCATCGTTGGTGATGACGCGATCCGCATTTTGCATGAGCGAACGCTCGACGCGCTGCCATGGCGTGAGCTGGGTGTTGACGTTGTGCTGGATTGTACGGGCGTCTTCGGTAACCGCGAACACGGCGAGGCGCATATTGCCGCCGGTGCAAAAAAAGTGCTCTTTTCACATCCTGGCAGTCCCGACATCGACGCAACGGTTGTATTTGGCGTTAATCAGGATCAGCTGCGCGCTGAGCACCGAATTGTATCCAACGCCTCCTGCACCACGAATTGTATAATTCCCGTCATTAAATTGCTGGATGATGCTTACGGCATTGAGTCTGGTACCGTTACAACGATCCACTCTGCGATGCACGATCAGCAGGTGATTGATGCCTATCATCCTGACCTGCGTCGTACGCGAGCGGCCAGCCAGTCAATTATTCCGGTTGATACCAAACTGGCGGCGGGTATTACGCGAATTTTTCCGCAATTTAACGATCGTTTTGAAGCGATCGCGGTGCGTGTACCGACCATAAATGTGACGGCGATCGACTTAAGCGTGACGGTGAAAAAACCGGTAAAAGCCAGCGAAGTCAACCAGTTGCTGCAAAAAGCAGCACAAGGTGCATTTCATGGTATAGTTGACTATACGGAATTACCGTTGGTCTCTGTAGATTTTAACCATGACCCGCACAGCGCCATCGTTGATGGTACGCAAACGCGCGTGAGTGGTGCTCACCTGATCAAGACCCTGGTCTGGTGTGATAATGAATGGGGCTTTGCTAACCGTATGCTCGACACAACGTTAGCGATGGCTGCTATTGGTTTCAGGCTCGACGCTTGAGCGTCGACAAAACTTTAAGTATCAACGAGAGGATTCACCATGTCTGTAATTAAGATGACCGATCTGGATCTGGCTGGTAAACGCGTTTTTATCCGTGCCGACCTGAACGTACCAGTTAAAGAAGGGAAAGTAACCAGCGACGCGCGTATCCGTGCTTCCCTGCCGACCATCGAACTGGCCCTGAAGCAGGGTGCTAAAGTGATGGTAACTTCCCACCTGGGTCGTCCTACCGAAGGCGAGTACAACGAAGAATTCTCTCTGCTGCCGGTTGTTAACTACCTGAAAGACAAACTGTCTGCTCCGGTTCGCCTGGTAAAAGATTATCTGGACGGCGTTGAAGTCGCTGCCGGTGAGTTGGTGGTCCTGGAAAACGTTCGCTTCAACAAAGGCGAGAAGAAAGACGACGAAGTTCTGTCCAAAAAATATGCGGCGCTGTGCGACGTATTCGTCATGGATGCTTTCGGTACGGCTCACCGTGCGCAGGCTTCTACCCACGGTATCGGCAAATTCGCTGATGTAGCTTGCGCGGGTCCGCTGCTGGCTGCTGAGCTGGACGCGCTGGGCAAAGCGCTGAAAGAACCGGCTCGTCCGATGGTTGCTATCGTTGGTGGTTCTAAAGTTTCTACCAAACTGACCGTTCTGGACTCCCTGTCTAAAATCGCTGACCAGCTGATCGTTGGCGGCGGCATCGCGAACACCTTCGTTGCCGCTCAAGGCCACAACGTCGGTAAATCCCTGTACGAAGCCGACCTGGTTGACGAAGCTAAGCGTCTGCTGACTACTTGCGACATCCCGGTTCCGACCGACGTTCGCGTAGCGACTGAGTTCTCTGAAACTGCGCCGGCGACGCTGAAATCCGTTAGCGACGTGAAAGAAGACGAGCAGATCCTGGATATCGGCGACGCTTCTGCACAGCAGCTGGCTGAAATCCTGAAGAATGCGAAAACCATTCTGTGGAACGGCCCGGTTGGCGTGTTCGAATTCCCGAACTTCCGTAAAGGTACTGAAATCGTTGCTAACGCTATCGCAGACAGCGAAGCGTTCTCCATCGCGGGCGGCGGCGATACCCTGGCAGCAATCGACCTGTTCGGCATTGCTGACAAAATCTCCTACATCTCCACTGGCGGCGGCGCATTCCTCGAATTCGTGGAAGGTAAAGTATTGCCAGCAGTAGCGATGCTCGAAGAGCGCGCTAAAAAGTAAGCATTTAATGGGCAGGGAAACCTGCCCAATTATTAGCGCGCTTTAGAGCGCGCGCCCTTTCCAAGGCCGAAGATACAGGACTCGCAACATGTCTAAAATTTTTGATTTCGTAAAACCAGGCGTAATCACTGGTGATGACGTACAGAAAGTTTTCCAGGTAGCTAAAGAAAACAACTTTGCTCTGCCAGCTGTTAACTGCGTTGGTACCGACTCCATCAACGCCGTACTGGAAACCGCTGCAAAAGTTAAAGCGCCGGTAATCGTACAGTTCTCCAACGGTGGTGCTTCTTTCATCGCGGGTAAAGGCGTGAAGTCCGACGTGCCTCAGGGCGCTGCAATCCTGGGTGCTATCTCTGGCGCGCATCACGTTCACCAGATGGCTGAACATTACGGTGTTCCGGTTATCCTGCACACTGACCACTGCGCGAAGAAACTGCTGCCGTGGATCGACGGTCTGCTGGACGCGGGTGAAAAACACTTCGCAGCAACCGGCAAACCGCTGTTCTCTTCTCACATGATCGACCTGTCTGAAGAGTCTCTGGAAGAGAACATCGAAATCTGCTCCAAATACCTGGCGCGCATGTCCAAAATGGGCATGACCCTGGAAATCGAACTGGGTTGCACCGGTGGCGAAGAAGACGGCGTGGACAACAGCCACATGGACGCTTCCGCACTGTACACCCAGCCGGAAGACGTTGATTATGCGTACACCGAGCTGAGCAAAATCAGCCCGCGTTTCACCATCGCCGCTTCCTTCGGTAACGTACACGGCGTTTACAAGCCGGGTAACGTGGTTCTGACCCCGACCATCCTGCGCGACTCTCAGGACTATGTTTCTAAGAAACATAACCTGCCGCACAACAGCCTGAACTTCGTCTTCCACGGCGGTTCCGGTTCTACTGCTCAGGAAATCAAAGACTCCGTAAGCTACGGCGTAGTGAAAATGAACATCGATACCGATACCCAATGGGCGACCTGGGAAGGTGTTCTGAACTACTACAAAGCAAACGAAGCTTACCTGCAGGGCCAACTGGGTAACCCGAAAGGCGAAGATCAGCCGAACAAGAAATACTACGATCCGCGCGTTTGGCTGCGTGCTGGTCAGACAAGCATGATCACCCGTCTGGAACAGGCTTTCAAAGAACTGAACGCGGTTGACGTTCTGTAATTTACGCCGTTCTACGTGACATGAGGCCCGCCAATGCGGGCCTTTTTTATTGCCATTTCAACAGGCTGCTGGCAGAGATTTCTGTGATCTGTTTGGCAAAAATCAGGTTTATTGTTTACTCTTGTCAGATTGCCAGTCCCGGCGGGGCGGCTTTATTTTTTCCCATTTGGGTAAGCAAAAAAGGAATAGTGAATGGAAGATTTGAATGTTGTCGACAGCATAAACGGGGCGGGCACCTGGCTGGTCCGCAATCAGGAACTGCTGTTGAGCTATGCCGTCAACATCGTTGCGGCCATCGCCATTGTTATCATCGGTATGATTGTGGCGCGTATCGTATCAAACACCGTTAACCGTCTGATGGTGTCGCGGAAAATTGATGCAACGGTTGCCGATTTTCTCTCCGCACTGGTGCGCTACGGTATTATCGCTTTCACGCTGATTGCCGCGCTGGGCCGCGTTGGGGTGCAAACCGCCTCCGTGATCGCCGTTCTCGGTGCCGCAGGTTTAGCCGTGGGTCTGGCGCTGCAAGGTTCGCTGTCCAACCTTGCCGCCGGCGTGCTGTTGGTGATGTTCCGTCCGTTCCGCGCGGGTGAGTATGTAGACCTCGGCGGCGTAGCGGGAACCGTACTTAACGTGCAGATTTTCTCTACCACCATGCGTACCGTAGACGGTAAGATTGTGGTGATCCCAAACGGTAAAATCATTGCCGGGAACATCATTAACTTCTCTCGCGAACCGGTTCGTCGTAACGAATTCATTATCGGCGTGGCCTACGATTCCGATATCGATCAGGTGAAGAAAATCCTCACCGATATCATCCAATCCGATGAGCGCATCCTTAAAGATCGTGAAATGACGGTGCGTCTGAATGAGCTGGGCGCTTCTTCGATTAATTTCGTTGTACGCGTCTGGAGCAACAGCAGCGATCTGCAAAGCGTCTATTGGGACGTACTGGAGCGTATTAAGCGCGAGTTTGACGCCAACGGCATCAGCTTCCCGTATCCGCAGATGGATGTGAACTTCAAGCGTGTGAAAGAGAACGCGGCAGAGTAATCTATTTCTGCACCACGGTGCCGGATGGCGCTTCGCTTATCCGGCCTGGTCAGATTTCTATACTGTAGGCCGGATAAGGCGTTAGCTGCTATCCGGCAAAATATCCTCTCATTAATTTCTCTAATCTACGATTAATATTATCAATTTCCGCTAATGATTCTCCCGCGCTATAGTCTGCTCCTAAGAGAAATAGTTCGGGATGAGTAACGTGTTATCTTATTATTTTCAAGGGCTTGCGCTTGGCGCGGCCATGATACTACCGCTTGGTCCGCAAAACGCCTTTGTAATGAACCAGGGCATTCGTCGCCAGTATCACATCATGATTGCATTACTCTGTGCCATCAGCGATCTGGTGCTGATTTGCGCGGGGATCTTTGGCGGTAGCGCCTTGCTGATGCAGTCACCGTGGCTGATGGCGCTGGTCACCTGGGGGGGAGTGGCGTTTCTACTCTGGTACGGTTTCGGTGCGTTAAAAACGGCGATGAGCAGTAATCTGGAACTGGCCAGCGCTGAAGTAATGAAGCAGGGGCGCTGGAAAATCATCGCCACTATGCTGGCGGTGACCTGGCTTAACCCACACGTTTATCTGGATACCTTTGTGGTGTTGGGGAGTCTCGGAGGCCAACTGGACGTTGAACCTAAGCGCTGGTTTGCGCTGGGTACCGTCAGCGCCTCGTTCCTGTGGTTCTTTGGTCTGGCATTGCTGGCGGCCTGGCTGGCACCGCGTCTGCGCACTGCTAAAGTACAGCGTATCATCAATATCTTAGTAGGATTAGTGATGTGGTTTATCGCTTTTCAGCTGGCAAAAGAAGGTGTTACGCATGTTCATGCGCTGTTCAACTAAGTGTTGTCTGATGGACAACGCAGCGAGATCGGCTAAGCTTGCCTGCATGTGCCCTGAGTTTCGGGGTAATTAATGAAACATGGAGGAACGACCGTGAAGTTCAAAATAATGGCCCTGGCGGCATTAGTCGGATTCAGCGCACTATCGGTACAGGCAAATGAGTTGCCAAACGGACCGCACATCGTGACTTCCGGAACGGCAAGCGTGGATGCAACGCCTGATATCGCCACCCTGGCGATTGAAGTCAATGTTGCTGCGAAGGATGCGGCTTCAGCGAAGAAGCAAGCCGATGAGCGCGTGGCGCAATATCTGTCCTTCCTTGAGCAGAATCAGATAGCGAAGAAAGACATTAGCGCTGCCAACCTGCGCACGCAGCCGGACTACGATTACCAGAACGGCAAAAGCATCCTCAAAGGTTATCGTGCGGTGCGTACCGTTGAAGTGACGCTGCGTCAGTTGGACAAACTCAACGCTCTGCTTGATGGCGCGCTAAAGGCTGGTCTGAATGAGATCCGTTCGGTATCGCTTGGCGTTGCCCAACCGGATGCCTACAAAGATAAGGCGCGTAAAGCGGCAATTGATGATGCAATTCATCAGGCTGAACAGCTGGCGGCGGGCTTTAACAGCAAACTGGGACCCGTTTATAGCGTGCGCTACCACGTGTCCAATTATCAGCCGAGCCCGATGGTACGGATGATGAAAGCAGATGCAGCGCCTGCGGCATCCGCTCAGGAAACCTACGAACAGCCGGTTATTCAGTTTGACGATCAGGTTGATGTGGTCTTCCAGATTGAACCGACGGCGGGGCAGCCGGCAGCCACACCTGCCAAAACCCAGTAATCTTTTCAAACCCGGCCTTCCAGCCGGGTTTTTTCTGTGAGCAACTGTAAAAATGAGATCTCACATCCAGTCTTTTTTTTCGCCGTAATGAGGATAGGCCATAGCGATTTTTAAGGGGACGCTATGGATATTTTTATCTCGAAAAAGATGCGTAATTTCATTCTGCTGGCGCAAACCAATAACATCGCCAGAGCGGCAGAAAAAATCCATATGACCGCATCGCCTTTCGGTAAAAGCATTGCCGCACTGGAAGATCAAATCGGCTATACGCTGTTTACCCGCAAAGATAACAACATCAGCCTGAATAAAGCCGGGCAGGAGCTCTATCAGAAACTGTTCCCTGTTTATCAGCGTCTCTCTGCTATTGATAACGAAATCCATAACGCCTCTCGCCGCTCGCGAGAAATCGTCATCGGCATCGACAATACCTATCCAACGATTATTTTCGACCAGTTGATTAGCCTTGGCGACAAGTACGATGGCGTGACGGCTCAGGCCATTGAATTCAGCGAGAATGGGGTGATCGATAACCTGTTCGATCGGAAACTGGATTTTATTATCTCACCGCAGCACGTTTCCCCTCGCGTGCAGGAACTGGAAAATCTGGCGATTAGCGAGTTGTCTCCGCTGCGTCTGGGGTTTCTCGTTTCCCGGCGCTACGAAGAAAAACAGCCGCATGAGCTGCTACGTGAGCTGCCCTGGCTGCAAATGCGCTTCCAGAATCGCGCCAACTTTGAGGCGATGCTCGATGCTTACATGCGGCCCTGCGGAATTCATCCGACGATTATCTACCGCCCGTACAGCTTTATGGCCAAGATTAGCGCGGTGGAGCGTGGGCAGTTTTTGACGGTGATCCCCCATTTCGCCTGGCGGCTGGTTAACCCCTCGACGTTGAAATATTTTGATGCGCCCGGCAGCCCTATGTATATGCAGGAGTTTCTCTATTCGCTGAAAAACCATCGTTATACCGCCACGATGCTTCAGCATATTGCTGAAGATCGTGAGGGTACGGCAAGTTAAACGAGCATCGATCCGGTTTCGATCAGGTTACGATGCAGATCGAACGCATGGCTGAGATCGTGATGGATATGCCCGCCGGGCGCTCGTTCCAGATAACGGTGCAGGTAGTCCCGATACAGAGGATGCGCACAGTTATCGATAATCGTGTGCGCCCGCTGCATCGGGGATAACCCACGCAGATCGGCAATCCCCTGTTCGGTGACGATCACTTTGACGCTATGTTCGCTGTGATCGACATGGCTGCACATCGGTACGATGGTGGAGATTTTCCCGCCTTTGGCAATCGACGGCGCCATAAAGATCGACAGGTAGGCGTTGCGCTCGAAATCGCCGCTGCCGCCAATGCCATTCATCAGGTTCACACCTGCTACGTGTGTGGAATTGGCATGACCGTAGATGTCAAACTCCAGACCGACATTGAGCGCAATGACGCCCAGCCGACGAATGATTTCCGGGTTATTGGAAATCTCCTGCGGGCGCAGCACAATCCGGCTGGCGAAGAAGTCCATGTTGTCATAAATCTTCTGCAGCGATGGGGCTGAAATGGTCAAACTGGAGGCGCTGGCGCCGGTTATCTTGCCCGTTTCCAGCAGATGCACCACAGATTCTTGCAACACCTCGGAATACATCATAAAGGGTGGAATATCCGGGTTCTCGCCCAGTCGCGCCATTACCGCGTTGTTGATATTGCCCACGCCGCTTTGTAAGGGCAGGAATTCCGCCGGAATGCGTTTGTGCGCCATTTCCGCCAGCAGAAATGTCACCACGTTATCGGCAATTTGCTGACTGACCGGATTACTCTTATCCGCGGCATTTCCGGCATCGGGCAGTTCGGTATCCACGACCGCGATAATTTTTTTCGGGTCTATCTGCACACACTGGCTGCCCACGCGATCCATGGTGTGAAAAATCGGCACGCTGTTTCGCCGCGGCGGCGCGCCGGGTATCACAATGTCGGCAAACTCCGCCACGCGCGGGTTATGGTAATGATTCAGTTCGATAATCACCTTTTTCGCCCGCAGCAGCCAGGTCGGCGCGTTGCCGATGCCGCTGGAAAGCCAAATCCGACCATCTGGCGCAATGGCGGAGGCTTCAATGACGGCAACATCGATCTCGCCAAAAAAGCCATAATTGACCATTTGCGCCACTTCGCTCAAATGGAGATCGACAAACCTCACCTGACCCTGATTAATTTTCTCGCGCAGGCCCGATGATGTTTGATAGGGAGCCCGCCAGGAAACGGCATCCGCCGCGGATAACGCATCATCAGCGGCAGCGCCAATTGAGGCTCCTGTCAGCAGGCGGATTTGAAAAGGTTGCCCGACCTGATGCCGTTCGCAGGCGAGTTGAGCAATTGCGTTAGGTAATGCTTTTGGCGAACCCGCAGGGGTAAAGCCGCTGAATGCCACCATATCGTCGTGCTGGATAATTTCTGCCGCTTCTTCGGCACTCATCCGTTTCATGGCCGTCTCCTTCCTCGGGCGTGATTAATGGCCGACAAAATTGGGTTTACGTTTTTCCATAAACGCGTTCATCCCTTCCTGATAATCCTCGCTGTCGTACACCGCGCGGCGCATGCCCTGAATACGCTCAAATTCGTCTGAGTTCATGGTGTGCGCTTCGCCCAGCACGCGCAGTTCTTCTTTAATGACGGCGATGGCCAGCGGCGCTTTCTCCGAGATGTGGTGCGCCATTTGCAGAGTGAAATCCTCCAGTTCGTCGACAGGAACCACATGGTTGAGGATCCCGACGGCCATCGCTCGCTGAGCGGTAATCGGCGAGGCGGTAAAGATCAGCTCTTTCACGATGTGGAACCCAGCATCGCGGGTCAGGTTGTGGATGCCGACCAGGTTATACGGTACCCCGAGGTTGACCGGTGTCATCGAGAAGGTAGAGGTTTCAGCGGCGATGATCAGATCGGAACTCATGATCATCTCAAACGCGCCGCCCCAGACGCTCCCCTCAACCATGGAGATCACTGGTTTTGGATATTTCTGAATCATGCGGGTGATCTGGCGCAGCGGATCGTCATAAGAGAGCGGATCGCGACGTCCTGAGGGAAGTTCATGAATATCATGCCCGGCAGAGAACACTTTGGCCCCGCTCGGGGCGCGCAAAATGATGCAGCGAATTTCCGCACGATTAAGATCGCTCAGCGCCTGCATCAGATCGTCGATAAACACTTTGCTCAGCGCATTGAGTTTGCGGGTGTAATTGAACTCAATAACCGCGACTTTCTGGATGATGACTACGTTGACGTATTGATAAGACATAATGTTCTCTTTATTCAAAGTAATGATGCTGGATAAATTCACTGATGTGACGCAGACCGGTACGCGGCGAAAGGTCGTTATTTTTGACGGCCTGCAGTGTCTGCTGGAAATAACGGTCGAAATCAGTCCGGGTAAACAGCAGATGCAAAGCTTCTTCTTCAGCCTGCTTGTGTAACCAGTCCACCGCTTGCTGCTGGCGGACTTTTTCCAGTCGACCGCTGACGGTAAGGCACGTTTTAAAGTCAGTTATCGCCTGCCAAATCTCCTCGATGCCACGTTTTTCCAGAGCGCTACAGGCCAGAACCTGCGGCTGCCACTCGTCATACTTGCGGCGCAGAATATGCAGGGCGGATTCGTACATATGGCGGGCGATGGCAACCTGGTTACGGTTATCACCGTCGTCCTTGTTGATGACGACCAGATCCGCCATCTCCATCAGGCCCTTTTTGATGCCCTGCAAATCGTCGCCACCGCCGGCAATTTGCAGTGAGATAAAGCAATCCACCATGCCGGCGACTTCAGTTTCTGACTGCCCGACGCCGACGGTTTCCACAATCACCACGTCAAAACCCGCCGCTTCGCACAACAGCATTAATTCACGGGCGCGCTGGCTGGCGCCGCCTAAATGACCGCTGGAAGGCACCGGGCGGATAAATGCCGATTCTGCGCGGGACAGTTCCGTCATCCGGGTTTTATCGCCAAGAATGCTGCCGCCGCTAACGGGACTACTGGGATCGACCGCAATCACAGCCACCCGTAATCCCCGACGGATCAACAGCATACCGAACGCCTCCAGAAAGGTGCTTTTGCCCGCGCCCGGCGTGCCCGTGATGCCCAGACGCAGCGCGTTACCGGTGAACGGCATTATCGCGTCCAGCAATTGCGTACTCAGTGGCTGGTGGCGCGGGTGGCTGCTTTCAACCAGCGTCATCGCCTGGGCAAGCGTGGCCCGTTCACCGCGCCGCAAGCGTCGGACGGCATCGTCAAGCGTGGCGGCGTTAATCATGATGCTGACTGATCCGGGTCAATACATCGCGGACGCTGTCGAGCATTGGCGTGCCGGGGCCATAAATGGCTGCCACGCCATGCTCGTACAGGAAGGCGTAGTCCTGTGGTGGTATCACACCGCCTGCCACCACGCAGATATCTGCGCGTCCCCAGCCTTTGAGCGCCGTGACCAGTTCAGGGATCAACGTCTTATGCCCTGCAGCCAGTGACGATGCGCCTATGACATGTACATCGTTTTCTACCGCCAGACGGGCGATCTCTTCTGGCGTGGAGAACATCGGACTGAGATCGACGTCGAAGCCGAGATCGGAGTAGGCGCTGGCGATCACTTTCGCGCCGCGATCGTGACCATCCTGGCCCATCTTGGCGATCAGGATCCGAGGTCGGCGACCATTTTCCGCGAGGAACTGTTCGGTTTGCGCAACAATGGCGTCGAACTCATTGGCGGATTTGTCGGACTGGTGATAGCTTTGCGCAATCACGCCGGTGACGCACTGGCTGGGCACCAGATAGCGGTCAAAAGCGGCTTCCAGCGCGTCGGAGATCTCACCGAGCGTGGCGCGAACGCGGGCGGCGTTAACGGCGGCGGCCAGCAGATTTTCATTATGCTGCGCGGCGTGGGTCAGCGCCGTCAGCGCGGCGTTGACGGCCTCATTGTCGCGAGTGGCGCGGATATGCTGTAGTGAAGCAATCTGTTCGTTGCGCACCTTCACGTTGTCGATTTCCAGTACCGACGTTTCGTCTTCTTTATCCAGCTTGTACTTGTTCACGCCAACGATGACGCGTTTGCCCTGGTCGATCAGCGACTGCTCGCGCGCCGAAGCTTCTTCGATCATTCGTTTGGGGAGTCCAGCTTCAATCGCCTTCGCCATGCCGCCCGCTTCATCAATTTGTTTAATGATCGTGCGCGCCTGCTTCACGATTTGATCGGTCAATGACTCCACGTAGTACGATCCGGCCAGCGGATCGACGGTGCGGCAGATCTCTGACTCTTCCTGAATGATGATCTGCGTATTACGCGCGATGCGGGCGGAGAAATCGGTGGGCAGACCGAGCGCTTCATCAAAGGCGTTGGTATGCAGAGACTGGGTGCCGCCAAGCGTGGCGCCGAGCGCTTCAATGGTTGTGCGGATCACGTTGTTGTAGGGATCCTGTTCGGTCAGACTCCAGCCGGAGGTCTGGCAGTGGGTACGCAGAGCGAGAGATTTCGGGTTGGTTGCGCCAAAACCGCTGACCGCCTCGCTCCACAAATAGCGAGCCGCGCGCAGCATGGCGACGTTCATAAACAGATCCATGCCGATACCGAAGAAGAATGACAGACGCGGGGCGAAGTCATCAATTTTCAGCCCGGCAGACAGTGCGGCTTTGATGTACTCAATGCCGTCAGCCAGCGTAAACGCCACCTGCTGGACGCAGTTCGCTCCGGCTTCCCCCATGTGATAACCGCTGATACTGATGGTGTTATAGCGCGGCATATTGGCGGAGCACCAGGCGATGATGTCGGCGATGATGCGCATTGAAGGCTTTGGTGGATAAATGTAGGTGTTGCGGCACAGAAACTCTTTCAGAATATCGTTCTGAATGGTCCCGGTGAGCTGTTCCGGCGTTACGCCTTGCTCCTCAGCCGCGACGATATAAAACGCCAGGACCGGCAGCACCGCGCCGTTCATCGTCATCGACACCGACATCTTATCCAGCGGGATCTGATCAAACAGCACCTTCATATCTTCGACGGTATCGATCGCCACGCCCGCTTTGCCGACATCGCCCGCCACGCGCGGGTTGTCAGAGTCATAGCCGCGGTGGGTGGCAAGGTCAAAGGCAACGGAAAGTCCTTTTTGTCCGGCGGCGAGGTTGCGGCGGTAAAAGGCGTTGGATTCTTTGGCGGTAGAGAAACCAGCATACTGGCGGATGGTCCACGGCTGCGCGGTATACATGGTGGCGCGTGGGCCGCGCACGTAAGGCGGCAGGCCGGGCAGGGTGCCCGTGACTTCCAGATTATCGAGGTCAGCCTCGGTGTACAGCGGCTTGATGACAATCCCTTCCGCTGTCTGTCTTTCCAGCGACTCAACGGTTTTTTCCCGTCGACTGAGTTCTTTATTGGCAAGTGTTTGCCACTCTTGCACGTTAGCCATTTTTTGCTCCGTATTACGCAATAAGTTGAATCTTTACGAGATACGGTGAGCTTTTTCATTTGGCTTGTCGCCAGCAAAAAATAGCCAACAGCGCGTCGTTTTTTGCCGCGTGGTATGTTTTATTTTGTGATGTATTTCAAAGACGTGGCGGGAATAACATGAAAAAGCGGTAAGAGGGGGTAGGCCGGATAAGGCGTTACGTCGCCATCCGGCACTCAGAGGCTACAAACAGTTTAATCCTGACGCAGTACGTTGTGACCGTAAGCCAGCAGCGCGTCGGTAACGTTGCGCATCATGCGGCTTTCCGGCGCAAAACGGTGCCAGTACAACATCCGACGCTGGAACAGGCCCGGCGTCAAGTCGATAAGCTCGCCGCTTTCCAGCTCTTTTTCTATCTGTAAGTGCGGGATCATGCAGCAGGTCGTGCCCTGACGGGCCAACTGGACGAAGGCTTCTGATGAGTTAACGATATGGCACGGCACGCTGCCTGGCGGCAGATCGAAGTTTTGTTGCAGGAACGCCTGATGCATATCATCAAGATGGTCAAACGCTACCGCCGGGGCTTTCAGCAGGGCAGAGCGAGTGACGCCGTTCGGGAAATAGCGCTCGGCGAACGCTTTTGAACCCACAAACAGGTAATCCAGCGCGCCAAGTTTATCCACCAGACAGCTTGGCAGCGCCTGATGTTGAATACTCACCGCACCGACCACTTCACCACGGCGCAGACGTTCCTGCGTGCGCGTTTCATCCTCAACCTGCAGGTTCAGGCGAATCGGCGAATTAGCCAGTACCGGGGCCAGCGCCGGAAGCAACCAGGTCGCCAGACTGTCGGCGTTCACCGCCAGCGAAAGCAGCAGCGGCGTGGAGCCAGTTTGCTCATCACCCAGCCACTCATCTTCCAGCAGTTCAACCTGGCGTAAAAGCGCCAGGAGTTTCTGCCCTTGTTCAGTAGGGCGAGGCGGTACGGTACGCACCAGCAGCGGCTGTCCGAACATATTCTCAAGCTGTTTTATGCGCTGTGAAACGGCGGATTGCGTGATGCACAGCTTTTGCGCCGCGCGCTCAAATCCTCGTTCACGAATAACCGCATCCAGTGCTTGTAGTGTTCTGTAGTCCGGACGTTTCATTGCTTTGGCGCACTCCTGAAATTTTTGCTTGTTCTGCACTATGACACAAATTTGGGTTGGGTAAAGACGAAATCAGCCACCCGGGAGCGGGTGTGGGGACATTTTTCTGCACAATGTTCTATAATGCGCGTGAATTTTCCCACCATATTCACACCACAGGCGAAACGATCATGACGCAGGATGAACTGAAAAAAGCAGTAGGATGGGCGGCACTTCAGTATGTACAGCCCGGTACCATTGTGGGCGTAGGTACAGGTTCAACAGCCGCACACTTTATTGATGCGCTGGGCACAATGAAAGGTCAGATTGAAGGCGCGGTGTCCAGTTCTGACGCCTCGACCGAAAAACTCAAAAGCCTTGGCATCCACGTGTTCGATCTTAACGAAGTGGACAGCCTCGGCGTCTACGTTGACGGCGCAGATGAAATCAACGGCCATATGCAGATGATTAAAGGCGGTGGCGCAGCGTTGACCCGTGAAAAAATCATTGCTTCCGTGGCGAAGAAATTTATCTGCATCGCTGACGCGTCCAAAGAAGTCGATATTCTCGGTAACTTCCCGTTGCCGGTAGAAGTTATCCCAATGGCGCGTAGCGCAGTGGCTCGCCAGTTGGTGAAGCTGGGCGGTCGTCCTGAATACCGTCAGGGCGTGGTAACTGACAATGGTAACGTGATCCTTGACGTGCATGGTCTGGAAATCCTCGACGCTATCGCACTGGAAAACGCCATTAATGCGATTCCGGGCGTGGTAACCGTAGGTTTGTTCGCTAACCGTGGTGCGGATGTCGCGCTGATCGGTACCCCAGACGGCGTGAAAACTATCGTAAAATGATCTGATGGGAGCGTCTTCTCCCGTTAAAAAAATTTTGGCAGGGCAAATTTGGTGACTTGTGTCACGTTTACAATATTGCCCTGCCGATCTCTCCAAAGAAAAAGTTATCGCCAGTATTTTCCTCTGACATTTCCCGCTGAATGACATTTCCTCAGCATGACGACGCAAACGTTCATATTGCTGCAATATTATTTTTTGATATGTTGAAGAGGCGGATGAAAATCCCACACACAACACATCAGATTGGACAAAAAAGACAGGGTCGGGGAAATGGCAAAGGTATCACTGGAGAAAGATAAGATTAAATTTCTGCTGGTAGAAGGCGTGCACCAAAAAGCACTCGAGAGCCTTCGTGCAGCAGGTTATACCAACATCGAGTTTCACAAAGGCGCTCTGGACACCGAACAACTGAAAGAGTCCATCCGTGATGCTCACTTCATTGGCCTGCGATCCCGTACCCATCTGACTGAAGATGTAATTGCCGCCGCAGAAAAACTGGTCGCGATTGGTTGCTTCTGCATCGGCACCAACCAGGTTGATCTTAGCGCTGCGGCAAAGCGCGGGATCCCGGTGTTTAACGCGCCATTCTCTAACACACGTTCCGTTGCTGAACTGGTGATTGGCGAACTGCTGCTACTGCTACGCGGTGTACCAGAAGCGAACGCCAAAGCGCACCGCGGCGTGTGGAATAAACTGGCTACTGGCTCTTTTGAAGCGCGCGGCAAAAAACTGGGGATCATCGGCTACGGGCACATTGGTACTCAGTTAGGCATTCTGGCGGAATCGCTGGGGATGCATGTCTATTTCTATGATATTGAAAATAAACTTCCGCTGGGTAACGCCACGCAGGTTCAGCATCTTTCCGATCTGCTCAATATGAGCGACGTGGTAAGCCTGCACGTGCCGGAAAATGCCTCTACCAAAAACCTGATGGGTGCGCGTGAGATTTCGCTGATGAAACCGGGCGCGCTGCTGATTAACGCCGCACGCGGTACGGTGGTTGATATTCCTGCGTTGTGCGACGCGTTAGCGACCAAACATCTTGCAGGGGCGGCAATTGACGTGTTCCCAACCGAACCGGCAACGAACAGCGATCCGTTCACTTCGCCGCTGTGTGATTTCGACAACGTGATCCTGACGCCGCATATTGGTGGTTCCACGCTGGAAGCACAGGAAAATATCGGTCTGGAAGTGGCGGGGAAACTGATCAAGTATTCCGACAACGGCTCCACGCTGTCTGCGGTTAACTTCCCGGAAGTTTCGCTGCCGCTGCACGGTGGTCGTCGTCTGATGCACATTCACGAAAACCGTCCTGGCGTTCTGACCGCGCTGAACCAGATTTTTGCCGAGCAGGGCGTCAACATTGCCGCGCAGTATCTGCAGACTTCCGCGCAGGTAGGTTATGTGGTCATCGATATTGAAGCGGATGAAGATGTGGCGGAAAAAGCGCTGCTGGCGATGAAAGCCCTTCCGGGAACCATTCGCGCCCGTCTGCTGTACTAATTTCCTCTAAATGGGCAGGCGATGACCTGCCCATCTTTCCTCTGATTTCCCTGCCTCAAAATTTCTTTCTGTAACGCATACATTCTGTTTTCGAGCCTTGCCGCAATTGGCAACTAAAGGCAGTGCTGCGTGTTGTACAGCACTAAAAGAAATTTACGATAGGGGCTCAGCATCGCGCTGAAACGGGAAAGCCCCTGGCGAAGCAGGGGCTCTAAAAAGGAAAGGGACGATGATGAGATACGTCATCATGCTGCTGATCCTGTTAATCATCGCTTGCCCAGCATATTAACAGAGAGTACGCAGGAGGGAGGTTCGCCTCCCTCACCCTTCACCGAGGAATTTAGGTCAAAAAAACGGCGCTGTCAATCGGCAAAAAACGGCTACCACTGCCAAATTTTGGATGGTGTCACCACCGCAGGCAGTGGGATATCCCACTCTTCGACAGGCAGCTTTTCCACTAACTGGCAATCATGCGCGTAGCCCACGGGCTGGATCTTATGCTGCTGCCAGTTTTGCAACGTACGGTCATAAAATCCGCCGCCCATGCCCAGGCGCTGCCCGTCTTCATCAAACGCGACTAACGGCGTAACCAGTACATCCAGCTTTGCCAGCGGCAATACGTCGCGGACATCAAGTCGCGGCTCCTGGATCTTTAAGCGGTTGGTCACCAGCGCACTCTGCGGATGATAGTGCAGGAACAGCAGGTTGCCAGGGCTGAAGGGATGAAGAACCGGAAGGTAGACGCGCTTACCCGCTCGCCACAGCTGTTCGATCAGCGGTTGGGTGTCGAGTTCGCCATCGAAAGAGAGAAACACCGCTACGGTATGGGCAAGAACAACAGGGGGAAAACTGAGCATTCTGGTCGCGGCTTGCTGACCAAATTGTTGTTGCTGATCGCTGGTAAGCGCACGGCGACGCTGACGAATCAGTCTGCGTATTTCTTGTCGGGATAAAGGGAGTTCAGAAAGTAGTGTCATGGCTGTTGCCAGGTAGAAGGGAATCTCCGAGATGCCGCCGCAGGCTGTAACCCTTGAACCCTTGGTTCAAGGTGAATGTGTCGTCACAGTTTTAAGGCTTCTCGGACGAGCCGAGCATGCTCACCAACCGTGGAGCGCCACATTCTTGTGGTATGAAATATCGGCTCAGGGGACTGGCCCGCTTGCAAACATCTCAGAGAAATTTTGTCTTCACGGTCACTCTACCACAGTAAACCGAAAAGTGTTATTCAAAGTTTTGGCCCGTTTTTTCGGTTATGCGACCCTGATCAAGCAACGCTTGTTCGATGGTCTGTTGCAACATCCGAATACGTTGTTCCATGCTCGCCGCGTACTCACGCGTCTTCGCTTTTTCCTGAGTTAATTCATAGCTGATGTTCAACGCGGCGATGAAAACCAACTGCTCAGTATTTGTGACTCTAGTGCGAACTTTCAGATCTTGCAATCGCTGATTGAGATCGTCCGCAGCCTGATTCAACGCATCCCTTTGTTCAGGCGGGCAATTCACTCGCAGTGAACGGCCAAATATTTGGATATCGACGGGTTGTGCAGACATGCCACCTTCCTGCTGATTGACTGCGCTGCCTTCGTCTCCAGACCTTGGGTCCGCGAAGGGGCGACACTATAGCTACCCTGGTATCAAGATACAAGCCCTTTTCTGGTCCACCAGGGTCCAAAGTGGTAGCATATCATGAATATTCCTCCCTTTGATGACGAATGCTTATGTCTATACAGAACGAAATGCCTGGCTACAGCGAAGTTAGCCAGTTTTTGAACCAACAAGGGGCTGGATTAACCCCGGCCGAAATGCACGGCTTAATCAGCGGGATAATTTGTGGCGGTAACAACGACAGCTCATGGCAGCCGCTGTTGCACGACCTGACGAACGAAGGTCTGGCCTTTGGTCACGAGCTGGCTCAGGCGCTGCTGAAAATGCACTCTGCTACCAGTGATGCCCTTGAGGACGACGGCTTTCTTTTTCAGCTTTTTCTGCCTGAAGGTGATGACGTCAGCGTATTCGATCGCGCCGATGCGCTGGCTGGCTGGGTAAACCACTTCCTGCTGGGCCTCGGCGTCACGCAGCCTAAGCTCGACAAAGTGACCGGCGAAACCGGTGAAGCGATTGACGACCTGCGCAATATCGCCCAGTTGGGCTATGACGAAGACGAAGATCAGGAAGAGCTGGAAATGTCGCTCGAAGAGATCATCGAATACGTGCGTGTAGCCGCCTTGCTGTGCCATGACACGTTTACGCGTCAGCAGCCGACTGCGCCGGAAGTCCGTAAACCGACTCTGCACTAAATACAACAACGCCAAGGAGAGTGTTATGAGTGAGATATCTCAGCAAGAATTCCAGCGTCGTCGTCAGGCTTTGCTGGCACAAATGCAGCCCGGCAGCGCCGCGCTGATTTTTGCCGCGCCGGAAGCGACGCGCAGCGCGGACAGTGAATACCCGTACCGCCAGAACAGTGATTTCTGGTATTTCACCGGCTTTAACGAGCCTGAAGCCGTGCTGGTGCTGATTAAAAGTGATGATACTCATAACCACAGCGTTTTGTTCAACCGGGTTCGCGATCTGACGGCGGAGATCTGGTTTGGCCGCCGTCTGGGCCAGGATGCCGCGCCGGCAAAACTCGGCGTTGACCGGGCGCTGGCCTTCAGTGAAATCAACCAACAGCTGCACTTGCTGCTCAATGGCCTGGACGCGGTGTATCACGCACAGGGCGAGTACGCTTGGGCCGACGAAATTGTCTGCACGGCGCTGGATAAACTACGCAAAGGTTCCAGACAAAATCTGCACGCGCCTGGCGCGATCATCGACTGGCGTCCGATGGTGCATGAAATGCGCCTGTTCAAATCACCAGAAGAGATTGCGATCATGCGCCGTGCCGGAGAGATCACCGCCCTGGCGCATACCCGCGCGATGGGAAAATGCCGTCCGGGGATGTTTGAATACCAACTGGAGGGGGAGATTCACCACGAATTTACCCGCCACGGCGCGCGTTATCCGTCCTATAACACCATTGTCGGAAGCGGTGAAAACGGCTGTATCCTGCATTACACCGAAAATGAAAGTGAAATGCGCGATGGCGACCTGGTGCTGATTGACGCTGGCTGTGAATACAAAGGCTATGCGGGCGACATTACGCGTACTTTTCCGGTTAATGGCAAATTTACCCCCGCGCAGCGTGAAATCTACGATATCGTGCTGGAATCCTTAGAGACCAGCCTACGTCTGTATCGCCCCGGAACTTCCATTCAGGACGTCACCGGTGAAGTTGTGCGCATCATGATTACCGGTCTGGTGAAGCTTGGCATATTGCACGGCGACGTCGACCAGTTAATTACCGAGAATGCGCATCGGCCATACTTTATGCATGGCCTTAGCCACTGGCTGGGGCTGGATGTGCACGATGTTGGCGTTTATGGTCAGGATCGTTCGCGTATCCTTGAGCCAGGAATGGTGCTGACCGTCGAGCCTGGGTTATATATCGCGCCGGATGCCGATGTACCGGCTGCTTATCGGGGCATTGGCATTCGTATAGAAGATGACATCCTTATCACCGAAGACGGTAATGAAAATCTGACCGCCAGCGTGGTGAAGAAAGCGGATGATATTGAAGCCTTAATGGCTGCGGCGCGACTGCAATGAGCGTAATTATCGTTGGTGGTGGCATGGTCGGCGCGACGCTGGCGCTGGCCATTTCCCAGCTCAGTCATGGGACGCTGCCAGTTCATCTGATAGAAGCGAGCGAACCTGAAACTGACCGTCATCCTGGGTTTGACGCCCGGGCGATTGCGCTGGCGGCAGGAACCTGTCAGCAGCTGGCGCGAATTGGCGTGTGGCAGGCGATTGCCGATTGCGCAACGGCAATCAAAACGGTCCACGTCAGCGATCGCGGTCATGCCGGATTTGTTACGCTGGATGCGCAGGAATATCGTCTCCCGGCGCTGGGGCAGGTGGTGGAACTCCACGATGTTGGGCTGCGTCTGTTTGCGCTACTGCGTAAAGCGCCGGGCGTCACGCTGCATTGTCCCGATCGCGTAGCCAGCGTGTCGCGTACGCAGGGCCATGTTGAGGTCACACTGGAAAATGGCGAGTCCATTACCGGTCGCGTGGTGGTCGCCGCTGACGGTACACGTTCCGCGCTGGCTACCGCCTGCGGTGTGGACTGGCTGCAGCAGCCTTATGAACAACTGGCGGTAATCGCCAATGTCTCGACCTCCGTTCCCCACGATGGGCGCGCGTTTGAACGTTTCACGCAGTATGGCCCGCTGGCAATGCTCCCGATGTCTGATGGTCGCTGCTCGCTGGTGTGGTGCCATCCGCTGGATCAGCGCGATGAGATCATGGCCTGGTCCGACGAACGGTTTTGCCGTGAATTGCAAACCGCGTTTGGCTGGCGGCTGGGACGTATTACCCAGACCGGTAAACGCAGCGCTTATCCGCTGTCATTAACCACTGCGCTGAAGGCGATTACCCATCGTACCGTGCTGGTGGGGAACGCCGCTCAGACGCTACATCCCATTGCCGGACAAGGTTTCAACCTTGGTCTGCGCGACGTAATGAGCCTGGCTGAGACGTTAACTCAGGCGCAAAACTGCGCGGAAGATATTGGTGATTACGCAGTGCTGGCACGCTATCAGCAACGTCGTGAGCGCGATCGCGAAACGACAATTGGCGTAACCAACAATCTGGTGTATCTGTTTGCCAACCGCTGGGCCCCGCTGGTTGTTGGGCGAAATGCCGGGCTGATGGCGATGGAGTTATTCACACCCGCGCGCGATGCGCTGGCGGAGCGGACCCTGGGTTGGGTTGCGCGATAAATATGGCCTGTAAGCCGGATGGCGGCGTAAATGCCTTATCCGGCCTACGGTTTTGATTGTTCCGGTTTCCAGGAGTAAACAGTGCAAAGTGTTGATGTAGCAATTGTCGGTGGCGGCATGGTGGGACTGGCGGTTGCCTGCGGCTTGCAGGGCAGCGGGTTACGCGTTGCGGTGTTAGAACAACATGTTCCGCAGCCGTTGGCGGTGGATGCACCTCCTCAGCTTCGCGTGTCGGCAATCAATGCCGCCAGTGAAAAACTGCTTACTCGTTTGGGCGTCTGGTCAGATATCGTTGCCCGTCGCGCGTGCTGCTATCACGGTATGGAAGTCTGGGACAAAGACAGCTTCGGGCGCATTGAGTTTGACGACCAGAGCATGGGCTACAGCCATTTGGGCCACATCGTCGAAAACGCAGAGATCCATCACGCGCTATGGCAAAAGGCGCAGCGTTCGCCGGATATTACGCTGCTGGCGCCCGCTGAAATACAGCAGGTAGCCTGGGGTGAGAACGAGGCATTTCTGACTCTGAAAGAGGGCACTATGCTGACGGCTCGCCTGGTGATCGGCGCGGATGGCGCTAACTCCTGGCTGCGTAATAAAGCAGACATTCCGCTCACTTTCTGGGATTACCGTCATCATGCGCTGGTGGCGACGATCCGTACGCAGGAAGCTCACGGCGCGGTTGCGCGCCAGGCGTTTCACGGCGAGGGTATCCTGGCATTCCTGCCGCTCAGTGACCCGCATCTGTGCTCTATCGTCTGGTCACTTTCTCCGCAGGAAGCCGAACGCATGCAGCAGGCAAGCGTTGATGAGTTTAATCAGGCGCTGAATATCGCTTTTGATAACCGTCTGGGACTGTGCAGCGTTGAAAGCGAACGGCAGACGTTTCCGCTGACGGGACGCTATGCTCGTCAGTTCGCCGCCCATCGTCTGGCGCTGGTGGGGGATGCGGCGCATACCATCCACCCGCTGGCGGGTCAGGGGGTTAACCTCGGCTTTATGGATGCGGCAGAGCTTATCGATGAGCTTAAGCGGCTACAACGTCAGGGCAAAGATATTGGCCAGTATATCTATTTGCGTCGTTATGAGCGCAGCCGTAAGCACAGCGCAGCAATGATGCTGGCCGGTATGCAGGGCTTCCGTGAACTGTTTGCCGGCGAGAATCCGGCGAAAAAACTGCTGCGTGATATTGGTCTGAAACTGGCCGATACCCTTCCGGGTGTAAAACCGCAGCTCATCCGTCAGGCGATGGGACTGAACGATCTTCCCGAGTGGCTACGCTAGCGTCCGTAAGGACAATCTTAAGAGTTTGAGACCCGTCACATTTTCCTCTCCCGGCCCTCGCGCCGGGATGCTTCTCTCATTTGAAATAATCTAATTCCACACCTTTTTTCGCATTAGTTTTTTTAATATCACGTTTTTTTCATAACGCCATTTTTGACATTTTTTCCATATTTAATGTGGCTTGATGCTGATTTTTTCTTCTCTTTCCTGTTTGTTATTCTGATTTTTTGGCGTACTTGTGGGTTTATATTCTGTCGTCGATCTGGCCATTTTTTGCCATAAGCTAATGTGATGGCTAATTTTGCCTTATGGTTTAGCGTCTGTTTCGGTGGTAAGTTCAGGACAAAGAGAACGTTTGCGTCGTAGCCCCTGGAGCGGCTGCGGTGCTGGGTTTCGTGGCGAAAATTTCACCGCGAAAGAGTTGGTAGCCCCGCTTATTCAACGAGGAAAAGATGGCTCAACAGACTCCTTTGTACGAACAACACACGCTATGTGGCGCGCGCATGGTAGATTTCCATGGCTGGATGATGCCACTGCATTACGGTTCTCAGCTCGATGAACACCATGCTGTTCGCACCGATGCCGGTATGTTTGATGTGTCGCATATGACCATCGTCGACCTGCGCGGCAGCCGCACCCGGGAGTTCTTGCGTTATCTGCTGGCAAACGACGTTGCGAAGCTAACGAAGACGGGTAAAGCCCTCTACTCCGGTATGCTTAACGCATCGGGCGGTGTGATAGATGACCTGATTGTCTATTACTTCACTGAAGATTTCTTCCGCCTCGTTGTAAACTCCGCCACCCGCGAAAAAGACCTCTCCTGGATTACCCAACACGCTGAACCCTACGCCATCGACATCACCGTTCGTGACGACCTGTCGCTGATTGCGGTGCAGGGGCCAAACGCGCAGGAAAAAGCAGCCACGTTGTTTACTGACGAACAGCGCCATGCGGTAGAAGGTATGAAGCCGTTCTTTGGCGTTCAGGCGGGTGATTTGTTTATCGCAACCACCGGTTATACCGGCGAAGCAGGCTATGAAATCGCCATGCCGAATGAAAAAGCGGCTGATTTCTGGCGTGCGCTGGTACAAGCAGGCGTCAAACCTTGCGGTCTGGGCGCGCGTGACACGCTGCGTCTGGAAGCGGGTATGAACCTGTATGGTCAGGAGATGGACGAAGGGATTTCTCCGCTGGAAGCCAACATGGGTTGGACCATTGCGTGGGAACCTGCCGACCGCGACTTTATTGGTCGTGAAGCACTGGAAATGCAGCGCGACAAAGGCCATGAACAGCTGGTCGGACTGGTGATGACCGAGAAGGGCGTGCTGCGTAATGAACTGCCAGTCCGTTTCACTGACACTTCCGGTAACCAACATGAAGGCATTATCACCAGCGGAACATTCTCCCCAACCCTGGGCTACAGCATCGCGCTGGCGCGTGTCCCTGCGGGTATCGGTGAGACAGCGATCGTGCAGATCCGTAACCGCGAAATGCCAGTAAAAGTCACTAAACCTGTTTTTGTGCGTAACGGCAAAGCCGTCGCGTGATTCATCCTTTTTGGAGATTGATTGATGAGCAACGTACCTGCAGAACTGAAATACAGCAAAGAACACGAATGGCTGCGCAAAGAAGCTGACGGCTCTTACACCGTTGGTATCACCGAACATGCTCAGGAGCTGTTGGGTGACATGGTTTTCGTCGACCTGCCAGAAGTTGGTGCCACCGTCAGCGCGGGCGATGACTGCGCCGTTGCGGAATCCGTAAAAGCGGCTTCTGATATTTATGCGCCGGTAAGCGGTGAGATTGTTGCGGTTAACGACGCGCTCAGCGA
Source organism: Citrobacter sp. CRE-46 (assembly GCF_059615875.1). Taxonomy (NCBI): domain Bacteria; kingdom Pseudomonadati; phylum Pseudomonadota; class Gammaproteobacteria; order Enterobacterales; family Enterobacteriaceae; genus Citrobacter; species Citrobacter sp. CRE-46. Next base: position 882,584 of record NZ_CM184341.1, read on the forward strand.
CTCCCCGGAACTGGTTAACAGCGAACCGTATGCCGGTGGCTGGATCTTCAAAATCAAAGCCAGCGATGAAAGCGAAATCGAATCGCTGCTGGATGCCACTGCGTACGAAGCATTGTTAGAAGACGAATAATGTTGTGCCGGATGGCGCTAATGCTTATCTGGCCTACTCACTGCAACGCGAATTATTTTGCGTATTCGTTTTCGCACGCGTAGGCCCGGTAAGCGTCAGCGCCACCGGGCAATTGAGTTAGAGACAATCACGATTCACTGCACGTTTCAGGAACCATCGCCCATGACACAGACGTTAAGCCAGCTTGAAAACAGCGGCGCTTTCATTGAACGCCACATCGGACCGGACGCCGCGCAGCAGCAAGAGATGCTGAATGCGGTTGGCGCCGAGTCGTTAAACGCGCTGATCGGCCAGATTGTGCCGAAAGACATTCAGCTCGCAACCCCGCCGCAGGTAGGCGAGGCGGCGACAGAATACGCTGCGCTGGCCGAATTAAAAGCCATCGCCGGGCGTAACAAGCGCTTCACGTCCTACATCGGCATGGGCTACACCGCCGTGCAGTTGCCACCGGTTATCCTGCGTAACATGCTGGAAAATCCGGGTTGGTACACCGCGTATACGCCGTATCAGCCGGAAGTCTCTCAGGGACGCCTGGAAGCGCTGCTGAACTTCCAACAGGTCACGCTGGACCTGACCGGGCTGGACATGGCCTCCGCCTCTCTGCTGGATGAAGCCACCGCGGCGGCCGAAGCCATGGCGATGGCCAAACGCGTCAGCAAACTGAAAAACGCCAACCGTTTCTTTGTGGCGGCTGATGTTCATCCGCAAACGTTGGATGTGGTTCGCACTCGCGCCGAAACCTTTGGTTTTGACGTTATTGTGGATGACGCAGCGAAAGCACTGGATCACCAGGATGTGTTCGGCGTGCTGTTGCAGCAGGTTGGTACCACTGGTGAAGTGCACGACTACAGCAAACTGATTGCTGAGCTGAAATCCCGTAAAGTTGTGGTCAGCGTCGCTGCCGATTTTATGGCGCTGGTTCTGCTGACCGCACCGGGCAAACAGGGCGCGGATATCGTTTTCGGCTCTGCGCAACGCTTCGGCGTACCGATGGGCTACGGTGGCCCACACGCGGCATTCTTTGCCGCCAAAGACGAATTCAAACGCTCCATGCCAGGCCGTATTATCGGCGTATCAAAAGATGCGGCGGGCAATACCGCACTGCGCATGGCGATGCAGACTCGCGAGCAGCATATCCGTCGTGAGAAAGCGAACTCCAACATTTGTACCTCACAGGTACTGCTGGCTAACATCGCCAGCCTGTATGCCGTTTATCATGGTCCGGTCGGTCTGAAGCGCATCGCTAATCGTATCCACCGCCTGACCGATATTCTGGCGGCTGGTCTGCAACAGAAAGGCTTAAAGCTGCGTCATGCGCACTACTTCGACACGCTGTGTGTTGAAGTGGCCGATAAAGCTGCGGTACTGGCGCGTGCGGAAGCGGCAGAGATCAACCTGCGCAGCGATATTCATAACGCGGTAGGTATTACGCTCGACGAAACCACCACCCGTGAAAACGTGGTGCAGTTGTTCAATGTTCTGCTGGGCGACAGCCACGGCCTGAGCATCGACACACTGGATAAAGACGTGGCGCTCGACAGCCGTTCCATTCAGAGCAGCATGCTGCGTGACGACGCGATCCTCAGCCACCCGGTGTTTAACCGCTACCACAGCGAAACCGAGATGATGCGCTACATGCACTCGCTGGAGCGTAAAGATCTGGCGCTGAATCAGGCGATGATCCCGCTGGGTTCCTGCACCATGAAGCTGAACGCCGCCGCCGAGATGATTCCTATCACCTGGCCGGAATTCGCTGAACTGCATCCGTTCTGCCCGCCAGAGCAGGCGGAAGGGTATCACCAGATGATCGGTCAGCTTTCCGAGTGGCTGGTAAAACTGACCGGCTATGACGCAGTCTGCATGCAGCCGAACTCCGGCGCACAAGGCGAATACGCTGGCCTGCTGGCGATTCGTCATTATCACGAAAGCCGTAACGAAGGCCATCGCGATATCTGCCTGATCCCGGCGTCCGCCCACGGTACTAACCCGGCTTCCGCACAAATGGCGGGGATGCAGGTGGTGGTAGTCGCCTGTGATAAGAACGGCAACATCGACCTTGACGATCTGCGGGCAAAAGCACAACAACATGCTGCGAACCTTTCTTGCATCATGGTGACCTATCCGTCCACCCACGGCGTATATGAAGAAACGATCCGCGAAGTGTGTGAAGTTGTGCATCAGTTCGGCGGCCAGGTGTACCTCGACGGCGCGAACATGAACGCCCAGGTTGGAATCACCACGCCGGGCTTTATCGGCGCGGACGTTTCGCACCTCAACCTGCATAAAACCTTCTGCATTCCGCACGGCGGCGGCGGCCCGGGCATGGGACCGATCGGCGTTAAATCGCATCTGGCACCGTTTGTGCCTGGCCACAGCGTGGTACAGATTGAAGGGATGCTTACCCGTCAGGGCGCGGTGTCTGCCGCACCGTTCGGTAGCGCATCCATTCTGCCAATCAGTTGGATGTACATCCGTATGATGGGCGCAGAAGGTCTGAAGCAGGCAAGCCAGGTCGCTATTCTTAACGCTAACTACATTGCCAGCCGTCTGAAAGATGCCTATCCGGTGCTGTATACCGGTCGCGATGGCCGTGTAGCGCATGAATGTATTCTCGACATTCGCCCACTGAAAGAAGAGACTGGCATCAGCGAACTGGATATTGCCAAACGTCTGATCGACTATGGTTTCCATGCGCCAACCATGTCGTTCCCGGTAGCGGGTACGCTGATGGTGGAACCGACCGAATCTGAAAGCAAAGTGGAACTGGATCGCTTTATTAACGCGATGCTGGCAATCCGCGCTGAGATCGAGCGTGTGAAAGCCGGTGAGTGGTCGCTGGAAGATAACCCGTTGGTAAACTCGCCGCACACCCAGAATGAGCTGGTGAGCGAGTGGAACCACGGTTATAGCCGCGAAATCGCAGTCTTCCCGGCAGGCGTGGCGAACAAATACTGGCCTACCGTGAAGCGTCTTGATGACGTTTACGGCGACCGTAACCTGTTCTGCTCCTGCGTGCCGATGAGCGAATATCAGTAACTTTTCCGCGTAGTTAAACAATTTCCAGGCCGGGTAAGGCGAAGCCGCCTCCCGGCTTTTTCATATCTGGAGGTCTCTATGGGAATCGCACTTGTTACTGGCGGCAGTCGCGGTATTGGGCGAGCAACCGCGCTGCAACTGGCACTGGAGGGTTACACGGTCGCCGTTAATTTTCATCACAATATTCGTGCGGCAACCGAGGTGGTGAACAACATCGTCGCGGCAGGTGGTAAGGCATTTGCGCTGCGTGCGGATATCAGTGATGAAAGTCAGGTGCTGGCGATGTTTGAATCGATCGACCGTGAAGGGGAACCGCTGACTGCGCTGGTGAATAATGCCGGGATTTTATTTGAACAGACCACGGTGGAAAACTTAACTGCAGAGCGAATTAACCGCGTACTGGCGACCAATGTTACCGGCTATTTTCTGTGCTGTCGGGAAGCGGTAAAGCGCATGTCGTTTAAGCGCGGCGGTCAGGGTGGGGCGATCGTGAATGTCTCTTCGGCGGCTTCACGGCTCGGTGCGCCATTCGAATATGTTGATTATGCCGCTTCAAAAGGTGCGGTGGACACGCTCACCACCGGCCTGGCACTGGAGGTGGCGGCGCAGGGGATCCGCGTAAACTGCGTACGTCCAGGCCTGATCTACACTGAAATGCATGCGTCGGGTGGAGAGCCGGGAAGGGTTGATCGCATGAAATCCATGTTGCCTATGCAGCGTGGTGGGCAGCCGGAAGAAGTCGCGCAGGCGATTTGCTGGCTACTGAGCGAGAAGGCATCTTACGTCACGGGCAGTTTTCTGGAGCTGGCCGGCGGGAAGTAGGGATTTAATGGCCGGATAGCGCTGCGCTTATCCAGCCTACGGGATCAGACCTGTAGGCTGGATAAGGCGTTTACGCCGCCATCCGGCGAAAAATCACAGATTCTCGCCGTTGCTGGCGATCACCGCTTTATACCACTCAAAACTCTTCTTGCGTGAACGCGACATATCCCCAGTGCCGTCATCGTGCTTATTCACGTAGATGAAGCCGTAGCGCTTGCTGTACTGACCGGTGGTGAACGAAACGCAGTCAATGCAGCCCCACGGCGTGTAGCCCATCAGATCTACGCCATCATAGGTGACCGCCTTCATCATCTCTTCGATGTGGGCGCGCAGATAATCGATGCGGTAGTCATCATTGATGCTGCCATCTGTTTCCACTTTATCGTAGGCGCCAAACCCGTTTTCAACGATAAACAGCGGCTTCTGATAGCGCTCGTACAGCTCACATAAAGCATAGCGCAGGCCAACCGGGTCAATCTGCCAGCCCCAGTCGGACGCTTTGACGTGCGGGTTCGGCACGCTACCCTCAAAACCGGAAATGGCATCACCGCTACCGCCTTCCGCTTTCACCGCGTTGGTCATGTAGTAGCTAAATCCGAGATAGTCGCAGGTGCCTTCACGCAGGATTTGCTCGTCGCCGTCTTCCATCCTGATGTTAAATTCGCGACGTTCCCACTCATTCAACACATAGCTTGGGTAGTAGCCGCGCAGCTGGACGTCAGTAAAGACGTAGCGTTCACGCATTGACTCCTGGGCGAACATGACATCTTCGGGCTTACAGGAGAATGGATAGAGCGGCACCATAGCCAGCATGCAGCCCACTTTCATTTCCGGGTTGATGCGGCGTGCGGCTTTCACTGCGAGCGCGCTGGCCACGAACTGGTGATGCAGCACCTGGTACATGGTCTCTTCCGGGTTTTCATGCTCGGTATACACCACACCGGAGCAGCAATAGCCAAACAACGGTGCGCGCCAGTTACGTTGGTTATTGATCTCGTTGAAGGTCATCCAGTATTTGACTTTGTGTTTGTAACGCTCAAAGACGACTTCAGCAAATCGAACAAAGAAATCAACAACTTTGCGATTGGTCCAACTCCCATACTGTTGAACCAAATGTAGCGGCATTTCGAAGTGGGAAAGGGTGATGACCGGTTCGATGTTGTATTTCAGTAATTCATCGAACATGTCGTCATAGAACTTCAGACCTTCTTCGTTCGGCTGGGTTTCGTCCCCATTGGGGAAGATACGGGTCCATGCGATGGAGGTACGGAAACATTTGAAGCCCATTTCGGCAAACAGCTTAATGTCTTCTTTGTAATGACCGTAAAAATCGACGGCTTCGTGGTTGGGGTAGTATTTACCGGGCACGACTTCCTGAGTGATTTCTCGTGGAACGCCGTGTGCCCCACCGGTCAGTACGTCGCAAATGCTGGGGCCTTTGCCACCTTTGTTCCAGCCACCTTCGACCTGGTGCGCCGCAACCGCGCCGCCCCATAAAAAATCTTTTGCTAAGGTAAGTTTTTTCATCTGCGCTCAGTCTCAAATTAATACAATCTGATTTTGAGTCTAACAAAGGAAACCTAAATGTCACGATATAACAAAATAGCATTAATGTGATTTGTTACATCAAAAAAACAGATTGTTTTTTTACGCTATTCTTTTCGCCAGTTTGCGGCCAAGCGATTCCAGAATATAAATAACGGGGATTTGCGTGGTTATATCGTATACCCCGGCAATGCGTGTTTGTGGAACGTGCCAGGAGAGATTAAAGTCGGCGAGTTTCGCCAGACGTGACTGTTCATGGCTGGTTACAGACAACACTTTACAGTGGTGCAAGCTGAACTGGCTGGCAAAACGCAGGATCTCTTCTGTTTCGCCGGAGACGGAAAGCACGATTGCCAGCGCGTTTCTGGCCATATCATTGGTTACCGGAAAATAAGGGTCGTCAATATGATTACTGAATTTGCCGACGTTGGAGAAAAAACGCGCGCCGTATTTCGCAAGCGCTCCTGACGTTCCTGCGCCAACAAATATAATACGTTCGGAAGATAATATAATATCAACAGCCTGATCGAGCAGTTTATCGAATTCGTCGTTATTGACGCTTTTAAAAAAGCTGATAATTTCGCTGGCGCCGAAATTAGCCTGTTGCGGTTCATTCTGCTCTAAATATAATTTGAAACGTACGCGAAATTCTGAGTAACCTTCACACTTAAGCTTGCGGCAAAAGCGCAGTACGGTGGTAGTGGAAACACCCACGGCATCGGCCAGTTCGCGAATGGTCATGTACATGACTTTGTCACGATTTTTGATGACATAGTTGTAGACCAGCATCTCAAGATTGTTGAGACTGGCGATGGCAGCGTGGGAGAACATACTCACAATAGCAAAACTCACTCATCAGACTTCATCTACAGGGAATAATAACATGCAGCCAAATGACATCACTTTTTTTCAGCGTTTCCAGGATGACATTCTGGCCGGACGCAAAACCATCACCATTCGTGACGAGTCCGAATCACACTTCAAAACCGGTGACATTCTACGGGTTGGGCGCTTTGAAGATGAGGGATACTTCTGCACGATTGAAGTTGTTGGCACCTCAACCGTCACGCTGGATACGCTGACTGAAAAACATGCTCAGCAGGAAAACATGTCGCTTGAAGAACTGAAACGTGTGATTGCCGAAATTTACCCGGATCAAACGCAATTTTATGTGATTGATTTTAAATGTGTTTGATTTAATGTGTACGCTTGTTAGCTGAAAGATTAAAATTAATTATATGATTTTTATAGACTATTTATTTTAAGATAAATATTACAGCTAACAGGTGTTCACTGGAACCATTCTCAGTTACGCTAGAGGGGCAATAACGAAAGTGTTCGTTTCTCGGGAGTAAGCTATGGTTCAGAAACCATTAATCGCGCAGGGATATTCGCTGGCAGAGGAAATAGCCAACAGCATCAGTCACGGTATCGGGCTGGTGTTTGGGATTGTCGGGCTGGTGTTGTTACTGGTTCAGGCAGTGGATACCAACGCCAGCGCTATGGCGATTACCAGTTATAGCCTGTACGGCGGCAGCATGATCCTGCTGTTTCTCGCCTCAACTTTGTATCACGCGATCCCCCATCAGCGAGCGAAAGTCTGGCTGAAAAAATTCGACCACTGCGCGATTTATCTGCTGATTGCCGGGACCTATACGCCATTTCTGCTGGTGGGGCTTGATTCGCCGCTGGCACGTGGACTTATGATTGTTATCTGGAGCCTGGCGCTGCTCGGTATTTTATTCAAACTGACCATTGCGCACCGCTTTAAGGTTCTGTCGTTGGTGACTTACCTGACAATGGGCTGGCTATCGCTGATTGTGGTGTATCAATTGGCGGTTAAACTGGCGGCGGGAGGCGTGACCTTGCTGGCCGTTGGTGGTGTGGTGTATTCGCTGGGCGTTATTTTCTATGTCTGTAAGCGCATTCCATATAACCACGCGATCTGGCACGGCTTTGTACTGGGCGGCAGCGTTTGCCACTTCCTGGCGATTTATTTGTATGTTGGACAGGCGTAACCCTTGATTTCGGATGGCGGCTAACGCCTTATCCGGCCTACAAAATGTGCCTGTAGGCCGGATAAGCGTAGCGCCATCCGGCGTTAAGCTTTTACTCTTCCAGCGAATACGGCAGCGGCACAATATGCAGCGTTTTTGCGTCATCGCGAACGCGGAACACGCTGTCGGCTTCCATGTCGTTATTCATCACGACCTGCACCAGTATCTGGCCATCAGCGAGCTGTACTGCGGCGAGTACGGTACCAGTACGACGCCAGTTTTCACCCATTTTCAGTTCCAGATCTTCGCCAGCTTCCGGCACCCGGCTGGCCGTACCTGCCAGAGTCCACATGGCGCGTTTGTTGGCGCCGCGGAATTTGGCGCGCGCCACCATTTCCTGGCCGGTATAGCAGCCTTTTTTGAAGCTGATCCCGCCCAGAGCCTGCATATTGGTCGCCTGGGGAATAAACTGTCCGCTGTTGGCAGTATCAATGACCGGAATACCCGCTTCGATATCCAGCGCCAGCCACTGTTGACTGTTATTTAACTCCGCTTCGCCGCGCAGTTTCTCAACCAGGCTTTCCGCCGTTGCAACATCAACAATCAGCAGGAAACGCTCGGCAGGGTGTTCGAACCACAGTATTGTGGAAGCATCTTCGGTAATAACCTGTTTTTCGCTGTTCGGTAATTCGCTAAAGAGATTGGCCAGTGCCGCTCGTGCCTGGAATCCCGCTACGCCCAACAGAACACGCTCGTCGTCCGGCGCAATCACTACCTTTGAGAAGACCGCATATTTTTTCAGTTCTGTAAGCTGTGCATCGCGCAAGCTGCGGCGTTCAAGCCATGCAAAACCGTCACTGTTACGGAACAGGCGCAGATTGCTCCACATTTTACCTTTGGCATCACAATGGGCTGCCAGCACGTGCTGATGCTCGGTCATCTGGCTGACATCAGCCGTGACCTGACCCTGAATATACTTCTCACTGTCGACACCGGTAATGGTGGCGAGCGCCCAGTCATCGAGCGTCATTAGCGTCAGAGGTAAACGCGTTGACGCAAAAGGCTGGCGAGGAGGAAAAGATGTAAAAGCCATAATAATGTCCTGATTTGCTTAACGCAGTGATAATGACTAATGGTAAAAGAGCTATGGCCCATTGCAAGCGGTTTAAACAGGCTATTTGTGCCATATAGTAAGCTTTGCGAGGAGACATCCAAAAATGATGAATCCTTTGACTTAATGCGGTTTTATTTAGCGAACGTGCTTCCATTAGCTGATATTCCCGCAAAAGCGCGTGAAAAACACGTTACAATAGCCGGATACTTCGTTTTCGCGAGACAGGAAGAAGAACATGGATATTAACAATAAAGCACGTATTCATTGGGCATGCCGCCGCGGTATGCGCGAGCTGGACATCTCTATCATGCCGTTTTTCGAACATGAATATGACAGCTTAAGTGACGAAGAAAAACGTATCTTTATCCGTCTGCTAGAATGTGACGATCCAGATTTATTTAACTGGTTGATGAATCATGGGAAACCAGCTGATGCTCAGTTGGAGCAGATGGTGCGACTTATCCAGACACGGAATCGGGAACGTGGTCCAGTGGCAATCTGATTTACGCGTTTCATGGCGCGCGCAGTGGCTTTCGTTGCTCGTTCATGGGCTGGTCGCGGTATTTATTTTATTGATGCCCTGGCCTTTGAGCTACACCCCATTATGGATGGTTCTGCTCTCTCTGGTGGTGTTCGACAGCGTACGCAGCCAACGTAGAATTAATGCCTGTCAGGGCGAGATTAGGCTGTTGATGGACGGCCGTCTGCGCTGGCAAGGGCAGGAGTGGACTATCGTTAGCGCGCCCTGGATGGTCAAAACAGGCATGATGCTGCGTTTGCGTTCAGATACCGGGAAACGTCAGCATTTGTGGCTAGCGGCAGACAGTATGGATGAGGCTGAGTGGCGAGATTTACGGCGGTTAATGCTGCAACAGGCGAAGCAGGGATAATGCCAACAAATATCTGATGGCGTGCCGCTTTAGGGCCTTAGGTTTGATGCGTGAGGTAAACCGGATAAGGCGTTCACGGCGTCATCCGGCAACACGCTTATCAGGACCAGTGTTCGGCCATTTCCCCAAGAATTTGCTCGCACCAGTTCTGGATGCGTTCATCGCTGAGATCGTACTGGTTTGTTTCATCCAGCGCCAAACCAACAAACAGCTGTCCATCAGCAATGACGGGTTTATCGCTGGTAAATTCATAGCCTTCGGTTGGCCAGTAACCGACAAACTTGACGCCTTTGGTGACCAGTTTATCGTGCAGCATCCCCAGCGCATCCAGGAACCATTCGCCATATCCTAGCTGATCGCCCATCCCGTAAAGCGCGACAATTTTGCCTTCCAGGTTGAGGTCGTCCAGTTGCTCCCAGACCGCTTCCCAATCCTCCTGAATTTCACCAAAATCCCAGGTCGGGATGCCCAAAATGAGCACATCATACTGCTCCATTAAGGTCGGGGAATCATCTTTGAGGTTGTGCAGTGTCACCAGTTCGGGACCCAGGATATCGCGGATTTTTTCTGCTGCCATTTCGGTGTAGCAGGTACTGGAACCGTAAAAAAGACCCATGTTCATGACGTAAACATCTCAATTCTGCTGTAGCGTTGCGGGTAGTGTAACAGAATCGCCGCAATCCCGGCACAATGAGGCATAATGCATCAAAAATGAGAGTGGAATAAGGGGCGCGAGTGGAACAGGATCTGGCGCGCATCGAGCAGTTTCTTGATGCCCTGTGGCTGGAACGAAATCTGGCGGAAAACACGTTAAGTGCGTATCGTCGCGATCTGACCATGCTTGTCGAATGGTTACATCACCGTGGCGTCTCGCTGGCGACGGCGCAGAGCGATGATCTGCAGGCATTACTGGCCGAGCGGATGGATGGGGGATATAAAGCCACCAGTTCCGCTCGCTTGCTCAGTGCTACGCGGCGCTTTTTTCAGCATCTTTACCGCGAAAAATTTCGCGAAGACGATCCCAGCGCCTCGCTTGCATCACCGAAGCTTCCGCAGCGCCTGCCCAAAGATCTCAGTGAGGCACAGGTGGAGCGACTGTTGCAGGCGCCGCTGATTGAGCAACCGCTGGAGCTACGCGACAAAGCCATGCTGGAAGTATTGTATGCAACGGGCCTGCGCGTATCTGAGCTGGTTGGACTGACGATGAGTGACGTCAGCCTGCGTCAGGGGGTGGTTCGGGTGATCGGTAAAGGCAACAAAGAACGCCTGGTGCCGTTGGGTGAAGAGGCGGTTTACTGGCTGGAAACGTATCTGGAACATGGGCGTCCATGGTTGCTCAATGGCGTATCGATTGATGTGCTGTTTCCCAGCCAGCGGGCGCAACAGATGACCCGTCAGACCTTCTGGCATCGTATTAAACACTATGCTGTGTTGGCGGGAATCGACAGCGAGAAGCTGTCACCGCACGTCCTGCGGCATGCTTTTGCCACGCATTTGCTCAATCATGGCGCTGACCTGCGCGTGGTGCAGATGCTACTGGGGCATAGCGACCTCTCGACAACACAAATTTATACTCATGTCGCAACGGAGCGCTTGCGTCAACTACATCAACAGCATCACCCGCGAGCGTGATTGCTGACAGGAAAGGATAGGTTATGAAAAAACGTTTTATGATGTTCACCCTGCTGGCAACGGCGTTTTCCGGCATGGTACATGCAGACGATGCGGCGATTCGCCAGTCATTGGCAAAGCTGGGGGTACAGAGCACCGAGATTCAGTCTGCTCCGGTGGCGGGTATGAAAACCGTACTGACCAATAGCGGCGTGCTGTACGTAACTGAAGACGGTAAACATATTATTCAGGGACCGATGTATGACGTGAGCGGGGCAAGCCCGGTGAATGTTACTAACCAGTTGCTGATGAAGCATTTGAACGCGCTGGAAAAAGAGATGATCGTCTACAAAGCGCCGCAGGAAAAACACGTCATTACCGTTTTCACCGACATCACCTGTGGTTACTGCCACAAGCTGCATGAAGAGATGAAAGACTATAATGCGTTGGGGATCACCGTTCGTTATCTGGCCTTCCCGCGTCAGGGTCTGGAAAGCCAGGCCGAGCAGGACATGAAGTCGATCTGGTGCGCGAAGGATAAAAACAAAGCCTTTGATGACGCGATGGCAGGCAAGGACGTGAAACCAGCAACCTGTGATGTGGATATCGCGAACCACTACGCGCTGGGCGTGCAGTTTGGCGTTAGCGGCACGCCGGCGATTGTGCTGAGCAACGGCTATGTCGTGCCTGGCTATCAGGGCCCGAAAGAGATGAAAGAATTCCTCGACGCACATGCAAAACAAACCAGCGGTAAATAATTCGCGTGAAACAAAAGATACACCTTCGTCGGCGTGAAGCCGACGAGACAACCGAGCTACCTGATGACCTGCCGCCATTGCTGCGTCGTTTATACGCCAGCCGCGGCGTGCGCAGCGCCCAGGAACTTGAACGTAGCGTAAAAGGAATGCTGCCGTGGCAGCATTTGAACGGCGTCGAAAAAGCAGTTGAGATCCTCTATAACGCCTTTCGCGCGGGAACCCGCATTATTGTGGTCGGCGATTTCGACGCCGATGGCGCGACCAGTACGGCGCTCAGCATTCTGGCGATGCGAGCGTTGGGTTGCGGTAACGTTGACTACCTGGTGCCTAATCGTTTTGAAGACGGCTATGGCTTAAGCCCGGAAGTGGTGGAGCAGGCGCATGCGCGTGGCGCTCAGCTGATTGTCACCGTAGACAATGGCATCTCGTCTCACGCCGGTGTGGAACATGCCAGAGCGCTGGGGATCCCGGTGGTGGTGACCGATCACCATCTGCCAGGGGATACGCTGCCTAATGCAGAGGCGATCATCAACCCCAATCTGCACGACTGTGAATTCCCGTCTAAATCATTGGCTGGGGTTGGCGTGGCCTTCTATCTGATGCTGGCGTTGCGCACCTTCCTGCGTGACAAAGGCTGGTTTGATGAACGAGGCATTGCGCCGCCGAACCTGGCGGACTTGCTCGATCTGGTCGCGCTCGGCACAGTGGCCGACGTGGTCCCGCTGGATGCTAATAACCGCATTCTGACGTGGCAAGGATTAAGCCGTATTCGTGCCGGAAAGTGCCGTCCCGGCATTAAGGCGCTGCTGGAGATTTCCAACCGCGACCCACTTAAGCTGGCTGCCAGCGATTTAGGTTTTGCGCTGGGGCCACGGCTGAATGCCGCTGGCCGTCTGGATGATATGTCCGTCGGCGTGGCGCTGTTGCTGTGCGACAACATTGGCGAGGCACGCATGCTGGCCAATGAGCTGGACGCGCTCAATCAGACACGCAAAGAAATTGAGCAGGGCATGCAGGCGGAAGCGCTGACCCTGTGTGAAAAGCTGGAGCGCAGTAGCGAGACGCTACCGGGCGGCCTTGCGATGTACCATCCTGAGTGGCATCAGGGAGTAGTCGGCATTCTGGCATCGCGCATTAAAGAGCGTTTTCATCGTCCGGTGATTGCGTTTGCTCCTGCCGGCGACGGTACGCTCAAAGGCTCCGGGCGTTCGATTCAGGGGCTGCACATGCGTGATGCGCTGGAGCGCCTGGACACCCTTCATCCTGGCATGATCCTCAAGTTTGGCGGTCACGCCATGGCGGCGGGCTTGTCGCTGGAAGAGGCGCAGTTTGAGCGTTTCCAGCAGCGTTTCGGCGAACTGGTAACCGAGTGGCTGGATCCTGCCTTGCTGCAGGGCGAAGTGGTGTCAGATGGCCCGCTAAGCGCCGCGGAGATGACCATGGAGGTCGCGCAAATGCTGCGTGATGCCGGGCCGTGGGGGCAAATGTTCCCGGAACCGCTGTTTGATGGACATTTCCGTCTGCTTCAGCAGCGTTTGGTGGGTGAGCGTCATCTGAAGGTGATGGTGGAGCCGGTTGGCGGCGGACCTCTGCTGGACGGAATTGCGTTCAACGTTGATACCAGTTGCTGGCCGGACAACGGCGTGCGCGATGTTCAGTTGGCCTACAAACTGGATATTAATGAGTTTCGCGGCAACCGTAGTTTGCAGCTAATAATCGATAATATCTGGCCACTTTAGCGTCACTAATCGCTATAAAAAAGGGCGTGGATTAGTTACAATCCCGCTCTTATAACCGCATTTTGACTAGTCCAATAAAAGAAATCAGACAATGTTTGAAATTAATCCGGTAAATAACCGCATTCAGGACCTCACGGAGCGCTCTGACGTTCTTAGGGGGTATCTTTGACTATGATGCCAAGAAAGAGCGTCTGGAAGAAGTAAACGCCGAGCTGGAACAGCCGGACGTATGGAACGAACCCGAACGTGCGCAGGCGCTGGGTAAAGAGCGTTCCTCCCTTGAGGCCATCGTAGATACACTCGACCAAATGAGCCAGGGCCTGGAAGATGTCTCCGGCCTGTTGGAGTTGGCTGTAGAAGCCGACGACGAAGAAACCTTTAACGAAGCCGTAGCAGAACTCGATACCCTGGAAGATAAGCTGGCGCAGCTGGAATTCCGTCGTATGTTCTCCGGCGAATATGACAGCGCAGATTGCTATCTCGATATTCAGGCTGGCTCCGGCGGTACGGAAGCGCAGGACTGGGCGAGCATGCTGATGCGTATGTATCTGCGTTGGGCCGAAGCTCGCGGCTTTAAAACTGAAATTATTGAAGAATCTGAAGGCGAAGTGGCGGGTATTAAATCCGTGACCATCAGAATTGCTGGCGAATATGCGTACGGTTGGCTGCGGACTGAAACCGGCGTACACCGTCTGGTACGTAAGAGCCCGTTCGACTCCGGCGGTCGCCGCCATACGTCGTTCAGCTCGGCGTTTGTCTATCCGGAAGTTGACGATGATATCGATATCGACATCAACCCGGCGGATCTGCGCATTGACGTTTATCGCGCCTCTGGCGCGGGCGGTCAGCACGTTAACCGTACAGAATCGGCGGTGCGTATCACCCACATCCCGACCGGGATTGTGACGCAGTGTCAGAACGACCGTTCCCAGCACAAGAACAAAGACCAGGCCATGAAGCAGATGAAAGCGAAGCTTTATGAACTGGAAATGCAGAAGAAGAATGCCGAGAAACAGGCGATGGAAGACAATAAGTCAGATATCGGCTGGGGTAGCCAGATTCGTTCTTATGTCCTTGATGACTCCCGCATTAAAGATCTGCGTACCGGGGTTGAAACCCGTAACACGCAGGCGGTGCTGGATGGCAGCCTGGATCAATTTATCGAAGCAAGTTTGAAAGCAGGGTTATGAGGAACCAACATGTCTGAACAACACGTACAGGGCGCTGACGCGGTAGCCGACCTTAACAATGAACTGAAAACGCGCCGTGAGAAGCTGGCGAGCCTGCGTGAGCAGGGGATCCCGTTCCCGAACGATTTCCGTCGCGATCACACCTCAGACCAACTGCATGCTGACTTCGACGCGAAAGAAAACGAAGAGCTGGAAGCGCTGAACATTGAGGTATCCGTTGCTGGTCGTATGATGACCCGCCGTATTATGGGTAAAGCCTCATTCGTTACGCTGCAAGATGTTGGCGGCCGTATTCAGCTGTACGTTGCTCGTGACGATCTGCCGGAAGGCGTTTACAACGAGCAGTTCAAAAAATGGGATCTGGGCGATATCCTCGGCGCGAAAGGTAAGTTGTTCAAGACCAAGACCGGTGAGCTGTCCATTCATTGCACCGAGCTGCGTCTGCTGACGAAAGCGCTGCGCCCGCTGCCGGATAAATTCCACGGGCTGCAGGACCAGGAAGCGCGTTATCGTCAGCGCTATCTGGATCTCATCTCTAACGATGAATCCCGCAATACCTTTAAAGTGCGTTCACAGATTATGGCTGGCATCCGCCAGTTCATGGTGGGTCGCGGCTTTATGGAAGTAGAAACCCCGATGATGCAGGTGATCCCTGGCGGCGCGGCGGCGCGTCCGTTCATCACCCATCATAACGCGCTGGATCTGGATATGTACCTGCGTATCGCGCCGGAACTGTACCTCAAGCGTCTGGTGGTTGGCGGCTTCGAACGCGTATTCGAAATTAACCGTAACTTCCGTAACGAAGGCATCTCTGTTCGTCATAACCCAGAGTTCACCATGATGGAACTCTACATGGCGTATGCGGACTACAAAGATCTGATCGAACTGACCGAATCACTGTTCCGCACGCTGGCGCAGAACGTTCTGGGAACCACCGAAGTGCCTTACGGCGAAGAAGTCTTCGACTTCGGTAAGCCGTTCGAAAAACTGACCATGCGCGAAGCGATTCAGAAATACCGTCCGGAAACCAACATGGCCGATCTGGATAACTTCGACTCTGCTAAAGCGATCGCTGAATCTATCGGCATCAAAGTTGAGAAGAGCTGGGGTCTGGGCCGTATCGTGACTGAGATCTTCGAAGAAGTCGCGGAAGCGCACCTGATTCAACCGACCTTCATTACCGAGTACCCGGCCGAAGTTTCTCCGTTGGCGCGTCGTAATGACGTAAACCCGGAAATCACCGATCGCTTCGAATTCTTCATCGGCGGACGTGAGATCGGTAACGGTTTCAGCGAACTGAACGATGCAGAAGATCAGGCGCAGCGTTTCCAGGATCAGGTTAACGCCAAAGATGCGGGTGATGACGAGGCGATGTTCTACGACGAAGACTACGTTACCGCTCTGGAACACGGTCTGCCGCCGACTGCGGGTCTGGGTATTGGTATCGACCGTATGGTTATGCTGTTCACCAACAGCCATACCATCCGCGACGTGATCCTGTTCCCGGCGATGCGCCCGGTTAAGTAAGATGTGACATGCCGGATGGCGGCTGATGCCTTATCCGGCCTACAATTCGCTATGTAGGCCAGGTAAGCATAGCGCCATCAGGCAATTAATTCCCGTTGGCAAACTTGCGCAGTAATTCTCGCGCCTTATCGTTTGAAGCCTGCATCACCATCCACGGGCTAAACGCCCACGGCGTTGCATCAATCCCGCTTAACACATCCTCAAGATTGCTCCACTGGTAATCCATCACTTCATCCGCATTTGGCTGTAGTTGGCTGGTAAGCTGCGCGGCATAGACCGGACAAACTTCGTTCTCCATAATTCCATTGGGATCCGTAGCGCAATAACGGAAATCCGCATATACAGAGGCGAGCGCGGTAATGTCTGCGCTCAGTTCAAAACGGGCGCGGCGGATAACGGCATCTTCGGTTGTCTCCCCCGACTGCGGATGGCCACAGACAGAGTTTGTCCAGACGCCAGGCCAGGCTTTTTTGTGCAGTGAACGGCGCGTCACCAGCAGTTGTCCCTGGTCGTTAAATATCCAGCAGGAAAACGCGAGATGCAAAGGGGTGTTGAAGGTATGGGCGGCATACTTTTCCAGCATGCCTGACGGTTTATTTTGCTCGTCCAGCAAAATGACATGTTCCCCGGCCATGACAACTCCTGAAAATAAAAAATGACCCGACGCAAACCCGCCGGGTCATGCACTCAGGCCACTAGGGTAGCCCATAAATGGGACAAAGGCATTACCAAAACAAGCCCTGGCAACATGTTGGCGACCGGGAAAAGTTTAATGTTACAGATACGCAAACCGGTGGCCACCATCAGCAGTCCGCCAGCACAAGAGAAATCCGCCATCATGTCAGGAGTGATCATCGGCAGGATAATCACTGCCAGCATCGCCAGCGCCACCTGAATAATGATTTGTGGGATGGCGATGGTCATAACCGCGTAGCCGAGAAGTGTGGCAAAAATCCCTGCGGTAAACAGATCGAGGATCGTTTTGATGTACAGAATTGATGGGTCGCCGCTCATCCCTTCGGTCATCGCCCCGAAAATCCCGGTGCCACTGGCGCAAAACAGTACCAGGATGGCGACAAATTTCTCTGTGAACTCTTCGTGACCCAGGCCATTAACTGGCGGCAGAACTTTGTTGATTAAACCGCGCGTGGAGCCAGCGGCTTTACCAATTCCTTTTTCCAGATGCAGCAATTCACCGAGAATGGCGCCGATCACCATTGCCAGCACCACTGCTGGCATATATTTCACTTTTAGTACCAGCGTGATACCCAGACCAACGGAGCAAAGCCCGAAAGTCATCGGCAGCGCCGTTTTCACACGCTCAGGGAGCTTGCCGCCCGCCATTGCGCCAACTAACCCGCCAAGAATGACGGCGGAACCATTTACATATGGGCCGATTAACATTGAGAAATGTCCTGTTAAGTAAAATTTAGCTCGCCTTCACCCCAGCGGGGGATATTGTTGACCTCAAGGTCGAACAGATCGAGCGCACGATTAACGCTATGGGTGATGATGTCGTCCGCCGTTTGCGGACGTTGATACAGCGCCGGAACCGGCGGAAAGATGATCCCGCCCATTTCAGTTACTGCGGCCATATTGCGAATATGGCCGAGGTTCAGCGGCGTTTCTCTGGCCAGCAGCACCAGACGACGACGCTCTTTCAGCACCACGTCCGCCGCACGGGTCAGCAGGTTGTCCGTCAGGCAGTGGGCGATTGCGCCCAAAGAGCGCATGGAACATGGTGCGATCAGCATCCCCAGTGTTTTAAATGAACCGCTGGAGATAGCCGCCCCCAGATCCGCGATGGGATGTACCACGTCAGCCATCGCTGTCACATCGTCCAGGCGGTAATCTGTCTCCAGTTCGCAGGTTTTTTCTGCTCCTTTTGAGACCACCAGATGGACTTCAACGGGGTGTTGGCGAAGCAACTCCAGCGCCTTAACGCCGTACTGAAACCCGGAGGCCCCACTGATCCCAATGATGATGCGTGCTGTCATGGTGGTCTCCTTTACTCGAAATCCGGCAGGAAGCGCTTCACGTCCACATCTTTAAATTTGGAACGCTGGAAGTTGTGCTTCAGGTGGAATGGCACCGTACAGTCGAAAATGGTTTTGCAGGACATTCCCTGTTGCAGGATGCTCGGGCTGTATTCCGGCACCTGTGACGGATCGAGCGGGTGGCAACGAACGCCAGGGATCGTAATGGTGTCAATATCCCCCTGGTAGCGGGTTTGCATGGCCCAGAGAACGTCGTCGCTATCGAAAATATCTACATCCTCATCCACCAGGATGACGTGCTTGAGTTCCGGGAATGCAGAGAAAGCCAGTAGAGCAGCCTGGCGCTGCCGACCTTCATCTGTCGGAGAAGATTTTTTAAACTGCAGAACCGCCAGAAGTTTGCCACCGCCCGCCGAGTGGGCGAAAACATTGAGTAGTTTGCCCGGCATGGCGCGTTCTACCATATCCAGAATGCTGGCTTCAGTCGGAATACCGGCCATATTGACATGTTCTTCGCCAGGTCCGACGGTGGTGCGCCAGATGGGGTTATTGCGGTGAGTAACGGCTTTCACTTTGATCACCGGAATAGCCTCTTTCGCTTCGCCGGTATAACCCGGAAACTCAGGCATTGCGCGCCCGGTATGGGTGTTCTGATCTTCGCGTACGCGTGCGTTTGGCAGCAGTTCGCCTTCAATGACGATCTCCGCATGAGCGATAGCTTTTTCGTTGATGGTTTTACACTGCACCATCTCAACGGCTTTGCCGCGCAGCGCGCCCGCAATGCTCAATTCGTTGAAGCCCAGCGGGGTGGTTGGCGGCTCAAAACAGGCGGCAATTTCAATCGCCGGATCCACGCCGATGCTGATTGAAATCGGTAGCGGCTGACCTGCGGCTTCTGCTTTCATGCGGAAAGCATCAATATGGCGACCAGGGGTCAGCCACATGGACAGTTCGTCGCGGCTCTGTACACACAAGCGGTGAATGGTGATATCGGATTCGTGAGTTTCCGGGTCTGAGGCGTAGCACAGGCCCATGGTAATATAGGGACCAGCGTCTTCTTCTGTATTGGTCGGAGCGGGTAATAGTTTGCGCAGATCGAAATCGGCATCGCTCTCCAGATGCACCACTTCCTGACATTCCGCCGCACCCTGAGTCATGACCGGCGCTATGGCGTTTTCCACAGAATCTTTCAGCAGATGCCCTAGTTTTGCTGGTTCGCACTGCAGAAAATGGCTGACGCGCTGGCGCGAACCGTTGAGGCCAATTGCCACGCTGATATCGTGAAATCCTTTGATTTTATTAAATACCATCACCGGCCCGTTCTTGCGGGTCGGGCGCTGGCAGGTTCCGCCCGCGCCCACATAACGATACACCCCAGAGAGTTCCGCGTGCGGGTCGACTTCGGTATCGGTTTCAACGTACTCGCCGGGAAGTGTTTTCAGTAGTTGGAGCGCAGAGCGTAAATCATGCACCGTTGAGGGAGATTTGTTATCAGTATTTGCCATGGGATGGTTCCTTCGGAAAAGATGTTTCGTTGTCTGCACAATATTTTCCGTGGCGCTTTTACACAAATACCGTTTACCGGATAGTTAGTAGATCAAAAAAGTTTATTTTAATGACCTGTTAAATAATGATTAATTAACATGAGATGTAGCGGGCTGGCTTTTTATTTTTTTGGGTAAGTGTGATACTGGCGATACGTTAAACCACGGGTGATGATGATGGATTTAAAGCGCTTACGGTATTTTTGTCGGGTGGTGGAACAAGGGTCGGTAAGCCAGGCGGCGAAATCGTTGAACATGGCGCAACCCCCCCTCAGCAAGCGGATTCAGGAGCTGGAAGAAGAACTTCAGGTCTCGCTCTTTGTTCGCCGTGGAAATCGTATTGAACCCACGGAGGCCGGTTTTTTTCTCTATCGCAAAGGATGTGAAATATTACGTCAGGTGGAGGATACCGCCAGGGAAACGACAGATATTGCACAAAAAAACAGAGCCGAATTAAGAATAGGTTTAACTCATCTCTACCAGAACTATTTTAAAGCACTGTTGATGGAAGTTTACCGACGTAATCCGGATACGGCGATCAATATTTCTGTTACCGACTCCAGCCATCTTGAGACATTATTAACGGAAGGAGGAATCGATATTGCTTTAATACAGCGTCCCTATCGCAGTGAAGGCTTTGATTATGTGTCGTTTGATCCGATTAAGCTGGTGGCGGTAATTAATAAAAAATGCCTGCCGGACCCTCCTGCAAACCCCTATAACTACACTGCGCTGGCGGAGATGCCGTTGGTGCTGTTGCATCGGGCAAAGGATTCAGGGACTTACGAGATGCTGATGGATTTGTTTCGTAAATCCGGAGTAAGCGCAAAAGTGATCATGCATATTACGCAACCGGGGGTCATTCTCGACTGGCTGGAGTCCGGCCTTGAGGCTGCGACGTTATTACCGTCTTCGGAAGTCGATGCTGATAAACTTAGCCAATGTTACGTGGTAGACGTTTTTCCTTCGCCACAAATATTTTATCCTGCGCTGGTGAAATTACCCTCTATGCCTTATCTACCCGCGTTAATGGATATTATCGCACAGGGATATCCGTTTAACCCTACCGATTGAAGCGTAGCGATTGGGGATCGTCCGGCTGGCTGGTATGATAATGACCTCTGATTTCGAGGTAAACGTTGTGTTGAGTGCAGAATGGCTGATGAATAAACGTTTTTATATCACGATAATGTTGGTGAGCAGCCTGATCCTGGCAGGGTGTTCCAGTTCATCTGATTCCGGTTCCACGTATACTGTGAAGCGCGGTGATACGCTGTACGCCATTTCACGCTCTACTGGCACCAGCGTTCGGGATCTCGCCCGTCTGAACAACATTTCCCCCCCTTATACCATTGAGGTGGGGCAAAAGCTGAAGCTTAACGGTGATGCGAAAACCAGTACAACAGCGCGTAAAGCAACCGCGAAATCCTCGAGCAAATCTTCTACCAAAACGGCTGCCGTCAGACCGTCTTCTTCTGTACCTCAGTCGTCCTGGCCGCCGGTAGGACAACGCTGCTGGCAGTGGCCTGCCAGCGGTAAGGTGATCCTGCCTTATTCCACGGCGGACGGCGGTAATAAGGGCATTGATATTTCTGCTGCGCGCGGTACGCCGATTTATGCGGCCGGAGCCGGGAAAGTGGTCTATGTCGGCAATCAACTGCGGGGCTATGGCAACCTCATCATGATTAAGCACAGTGAGGATTACATCACTGCCTATGCGCATAATGACACCATGCTGGTGAACAACGGTCAAAACGTGAAAGCCGGGCAGAAGATCGCCACGATGGGCAGCACGGATGCGACGACGGTGCGTCTGCATTTCCAGATCCGTTATCGCGCAACGGCTATCGATCCGCTGCGTTATTTACCGCCGCAGGGCAGTAAGCCAAAATGCTGACGGTGAATTAATCGCCAGTCAGTCGGTTCGTCCCTTGCCAAGAAGAGCGTAAGGTTTATAATCCCTTACGCACTTCAATGCGGGCGTAGTTCAATGGTAGAACGAGAGCTTCCCAAGCTCTATACGAGGGTTCGATTCCCTTCGCCCGCTCCAAACTTAACTCCCCTAAAGTCTACCAAACTCAATTTTTCCTTGATAAATCAGTGGTTATAGCATTTTATTAGTCTATGGAACTCAATTGTACTCCCCCAGGGTCAAGCTCAATGTGGGGGTATGGATGGGGGTATAATTGTACCCCCTGCTAAGAGGTACCCCCAATGAAGCTGACAGCTCGTCAGGTTGAAACTGCAAAGCCTAAAGATAAGCCTTACAAACTCGCTGATGGTGGTGGTCTTTACCTGCTGGTTAATCCCAACGGTAAAAGATACTGGCGTCTCAAATTCCGTTCGTTAGGTAAAGAGAAGCTGCTCGCTATTGGCGTTTACCCCGATATTTCCTGCAAACGAGCAGCGAGTCATCCAGCGAGCATTACGTCTGCTGGAGAAATACCAGCGTCAACCGAGTGAGTCATTTACCTCCACCAGCCTCACAAAATCTTGGCTGCAACTGCAGATGGCTCATCTGGAGCGGGAAGTCTTCATCGTAATGTATCTAGTCAATCAGCATTGCCTGCGGAGCGAGAAACACTGTTTACCGGCACGCTCAGCCATACCGAAGTGCATCCCCGCGAAGTTGTTAAATCAGCCCTGAAACATAACGCCGCTGCGGTCATTTTGGCGCATAACCACGACAGAAATCAGCCAGCAGGATAAACATGTCACTCAGCGAATTGCTAAAGCCTTGGCTCTGGTGGAAGTGCGTGTGCTGGATCATCTTGTGGTCGGGAACGAAGTGGTGTCTTTTGCTGAATGTGGCTTGTTATGAGGTGCAGAATGAAAATCATCAGTAAGCGCCAGGCGATGCATATTTATCGTCAGCATCCCGAATCTAGGTTATCTGCCTTCTGTACAGGTCACTACCAGTGGCATGGCAGTGTCTGCCATTACTACGGACGTGAAGTTCAGGATATCAGCGGCGTACTCGCTGTTTTTGTTGAACCTCGTCAGGACCGAGCAGGCCCGTACGCCATTCTTCGCAGCGTGACAGTGAACTAACCAACCCACTCAGTCATTAAGAAATATATTAATGCAGTCGACCACTTAACCGAAGACCTGACTAATCAGTTGTTCACCATCCGCACCAAAGATATTCAGTCTGATATTTTCTTTGCTAACGCAGCCAGGAAAGACTGATACAACGTACGATAATCTTCCGGCGCAAAGTGAAAATATCGGCTTTGCGCCGGTTTTACCGTTACGCCCAGGGAAGTTCATCCAGCACTCGGCTTCTGAGATGTACATTTGCCCAACAGGCAGCCTGCGTGCGATTGCTCACCGAGATTTTTTTGAAGATATTGTAGATATGCGTTCTCACCGTGTTTTCGCTAATGAAAAACGCCCGGGCAATATCCATGTTAGATGCCCCCTTGGCCAGTTCTGCCAGTATTTCATACTCTCTTTCCGTGAGCATTTCGGCATTATCATTCGATTGGCTAAGGTTGAGTTGTGCAGTCGGGGGAGAAACCGTCCGTTCTAAACGGGGGAGATGACAACCTTTTTTAATCACGTCCAGCAAATGTTCAGTAGTGCAATTATGAGGAATGATAGATTCAAAATTGGGCCATGACATATTTTCGTATAACGAGAGCGATCGCAGGCAATTGATAATATAAATGCGCAAATGACAGGCACTGTCATTGAGTAATGTTGACCAGATTTTTTTTAATTTCCTGCTGGATGCCTGAATATCGTAGAGTATGATACTGCCTTCAGAGACAAACGACATATCCGGCCTGCTAATATCAACAAAATCAACTAAGTTATCGCTTTTCTTATTGAGATAGTCCAGCAGGAGCTGCGTTTGTATTGACCGGTTGCTAATCAATATTATCTTACTGTCCATGTTAAGCATATATGACCTTCGTTCACATGATGATTGAAAATGCTTCCCTGTCGCTATGGCATGCGGAATCAATAACATGTCATTACTTAAGATTAAATATTATCTGATTGAATTATGAAAATTTAGCTAATTGTGCAATACCACTCTTCGATTTTCCCGAGGTGTCAGATCGCCTTTTCTTTTAATAAATTTTATACGATACGAGTGAAAAAGCCTAATTCCATGTATTTTATAGATATTTTATTCACATCTCACTAAAATATGCACTTAGTGATGTTGGTACATAGCAATATTGCATGACACCTCATATATAGCGACCACTTTTAATATCATTTCCTGAGCAAAATACGTCCAATATGCGATATACAACAATGTTTTACCTTTCATAATTAGTACAAGGCGCAAGCCTGATTCAAATGGGCACATTAATCATGCGTGTCCAAAAAAACACTACTGATAATTATGAATATGTATTTCTAAACGAGGAACGCATTATGAGTAAACTATCACTTGTAGCTTTAATTGCATGTGCAGTTTCAATACCTTCAGCAATGGCATTTGGTGATCCACATGGATATGTTAATTTCAAGGGTTCTGTATTACCAAACTCCTGTAAAATTGAAAATCAGGGATATAAAGAAGTTCAACTAAGCCCGGTTATTAACACGCTAGTCAATAAAGATGCGCCTGTGCAGGTCAAGAAATTTAGTATTAAAGTTAAAGACTGTTATATGGACGAAAATTTGATCCCTCGATTATCATGGGGCAAAAATTCTCATATAACGAATGACGGGTATCTTAAAAACACCCTTATGATAGGTTCAAACGCAGCACTGCGATTAGAAACCACAGAAGGGAAAGTAATTGACCTGAGCCATGGGGAAAATAAATTTGATCCTGACTCAAAATTTTTATCTAAAGATAAAACATCTCTGGATTATACATTCCAGGTTGGCTACATTAAGTCCAAAGAGACTAACCTCCCTATAATTCCTGGTGGAGTGAAGGCTCAGGCACACTACAGCATTACCTATAACTAAATACATAATGCCATAGCACTCTGTGCTATGGCACTTTTTTAAGAAGAGGCCTTATGAAAATCATCATTGCCTTATTGGCTTTATTTTCTGTTAATACCGCACTCGCCAACAATATTATCGTTAACGGCACCCGGTTTATTTATCCTGAGGAGTCTTCAGAAATCACCATACAAATGACCAACACGAATCAATCACCGTCGCTGGCGCAAATATGGCTGGATGAGGGGGACTCCGCTAAATTACCCGAGGAAATCACCACCCCATTTATCATCTCGCCACCTATCGCCCGCATCGACGCGGGAAACGGCCAGTCGGTGAGAATAAAAAAAGCGGCGGACAGACATATTGTTGCCACCGACCGGGAATCTCTGTGGTGGTTGAACATTCTGGATATCCCCTCCGTGGATAACCGCAATGTCCCGGAAAACTCATCGACGCTCAACTTAGCCATTCGTTCACGCTTTAAGTTATTCTGGCGACCGGCCAGCCTGGGCGACCGTCAGAATGCGGAAAGCAAGATGGAAATTATTGCCCGCAATAGCGAGATGACGCTGGTCAACCCCACGCCGTTTTACATTACGGTTGCAAATATTTCCACCACCTCCGGCAATAAACTGCTGGAGGAAGGCGTGATGGTTCCGCCTAAAAGCCGAACAGATATTAATAATTTAAAACATAAAGTGAGAAAGGGAGAGCCGGTGGTTCTGCATGCCGTCAGCGATTACGGCAGTGTCGTGGAGTTTAAAACAGCTATTAATAAATAAAAAGAGATCAAAGGAATACACCATGGGTTTATGTAAAAGGATCCTCACCATACCCTGCTTTATGGTTTTTAATATTTCATTATTTTCAGTCGAACTGCACGCAGAAGATACCACGCGCTATACCTTTGATAATGCCGTACTGATGGGCAATGCCTCGCTAAATGACCTACGTTCATTTAATGCCGCCGGGCTATTACCGGGAACATATATTGTCGATATTTATATTAACGACAGCTGGCGAGGACGCCGTGAGCTTTTATTCAAAAAGAATAAGCGAGGGGATTTAGTCAGCTGTTACTCCGGGCAGTTCCTGAAAGGCCTTGGCGTGAACCCCGACAAAATGAATGCCGCGCTGGCCGCCCAGCCTTCGCACTGCGGCACTATCGCCGAATGGGACAACAGCGGAAAAGCCAGCGAGCAGCTCAACGCCGCTCAGCTTGAGTTACGCATCGCGATTCCACAGGCCTATGTCGATAATATCGAAAGCAATTACGTGCAGCCTGAACTATGGCAGCCGGGGATCCCGGCAATTAATTTTGGCTACAACGCGGACTACTACAGTAGCCAGCAGCGGGGTAACGAGCGCTCCAGCACGGACAGCGCCTGGCTGGGAATGGATATCCGCACTTCTGCCGGCGGATGGCTGCTTGAGCATTTTCGCAGCCAAAGCTGGGACAGCAAAGCAGGCAGCCATTACGCCAACAACCGCACAACGCTGAAACGGCCGATCGTGGGCTGGAAATCGATGTTCAGCGCCGGGAAGTTCTACACCGACAGCCAGATGTTCGACAGTATTGCTATTCTCGGGGTGGGGCTGGAATCCGAGGATTTGATGCGCCCGGACAGCACGCTGAACTGGGCGCCGGTGATTCGCGGGGTTGCGGAAACCAACGCCCGGGTGACCATCACCCAGGACGGCCAGACCATTCATCAAACCTCCGTTCCGGCCGGTCCGTTCTCGATTGAGTCCGTGCTGCCCGCCAATACGGGCGGCGAGCTGCTGGTCACCATTCAGGAGTCTGATGGACGCATCCGCCGTTTTACCGTGCCTTATTCCACCGTACCGCAGCTGCTTAAACCCGGCGTATCACGCTATGGCGTCACCGTGGGGGCCGTGGATGAAGACAATTATGATGAAGATCCGTTTGCCGCTCAGGCCTTTTGGCAGTACGGCCTGAATAACTATTTAACCTTGTATACCGGCGCATCCGGATTTGAACGCTATCAGTCGGCTCTGATTGGTAGTGGCCTCAATACCGAACTGGGGGCATTTGCCATCGATGTTACGCAATCGCGCCTGAACCTTGACGACGATCGACACCAGGGACAGCAGTATCGCTTGACGTGGAACCGCACTCTTCCATGGTCTGAAACCTCAATATGGCTGGAGGCGAAATTCAGTTCACACCATTTCTATGGCCAACGCGATGCATTGGATTCATTAGATGCTGAGACATCGGTAAACCCGTATACATCCTTGCGTGAAAAGCAATCACTTAGCACCAGCATCAATCAGCCGCTATCCGACACCTGGGGTTCATTCTATTTGTCCGGATCTGTGAAGAAGTACTGGGATCAGCAGGATAATTATCGCCAGTATGCCGTGGGATACACCAACGCCTGGGGCAACCTGACCTGGAGCATCTCGGCGCAGCGCTTCTGGAACGAGGATGAACGCGGTTCAGTCACCAAAGATGACCAAATTATGCTTTCTTTTAGCTACTTCCTGCCGCGGGATAACGCCGGCTTTACGCAGATCTCTTCCGACAGTTACAGCAACAACGGCAAAGCCAGCAACACGCGCCTTGGTTTCACCACCTCTTCTGATGAGGAAAACAATATTGTTTGGGGACTAAACACCGGCTACGCCCGCGGGGGTGATGTGGAATGGGGCGCAAACGGCATGGTACGCACCCCTTATACCACCCTGAACGGGACGTGGAGCCAGAGCAACTCCTGGCATCAGGTCAGTGGGGGAATGAACGGAATGCTGGTCGGGCACGCGGGGGGAGTCACTTTCTCACCGGAACGTGCGGATACCGTTGCCCTGGTCCACGCACCGGATGCCCACGGCGCGCATCTGGACGGCGTCCCCGGAACCCGCTTCGATAAAAATGGCTATGCCATTATGCCGTGGCTGCGTCCGTGGCGCGTGAATGACGTCACGATCGATCCGAAAGGCTCCGCCGAAGGCCTGACCTTCACCAAAACCCAGAGCAAGGTTGTACCTTTTGAGGGTAACGTCGTTCCCGTCAGCTTCGAAACAACGCTACGCCGACAGACGATTATTTACCCACGCATTAAGGGCCAGCAGAAAATGCCGTTTGGCGCCGTGATCCGCGACCGCGACAACAACCATATTGGCTACGTCGGGCAAGGCGGCGCGCTCTATATCGATGATACAACATCCCCGGAAGTGTTTGTTTCTCTGGAAAAAGGGAAATGTACGATCGTGCTCAAAAGCCAGGAGGCAACATGTCGGTAATACGTACAGTTTTTATTCTGGGCTTCGCGTTAAGCGTTCAGCAGAATGCCAGCGCGGCGTGCATGCTGACCACGCAAAAAATTATCGCTCCGCCGGAGAGCGTTGCGGCGAAGCGGGCCGTTCAGTCCGGAGGCGTGATTCAGACGCGCACCCATACCCTCCATAATGTGCAGAACGCAGGGTGCACCGATAGCCAGTCGTTTACGGCACAGGTCATGGGCGATCAATCCGCGATATCGCTGCCCGGCATCCTGCGCAGCAACGTGAACGGCATTGGCATAAAAGTGACGCTGGAAACCTCAACAGGACGAACGATTCAGTGGCCGTCAGCATTCAGGGCCACGCCGGACGAGTTCAGAAACGGTAAGGTCAATATCGAACTGATCAAGCTGGATAATAACCTACCAGCACATGTTGCTCCGGGGCCACTCAACCTGCAGATAAGAAGCGATGCTCAATCGCTGCCGGTCGTGAATATCGTACTACCAGCCAAATATATCATGCTGCTCAACCAATCCTGTTCGATAAAGGGCAATCGGATAATCAACGTAAACTTACCTGAAGTCCCGATTGAACACTTTCGCGGTCGCGGTACGACGGCGGGAATGAAACCATTTAGCATTGACCTGCTATGTAAAAGTGATTTTAAAACGCATTCCCGGGTGAAAATGAACTGGAGTGACATCCATAACGGCCGGGAACGTAACATCGGCGTCTTACCGAATATCCAGCACAGGGGAGCTGCGGGTATCGGTATCCAGGTTTTAGATTCAAATCAAAAGCCAATAAACTTTTCGACACCTTCACATTTCAATGTGACCTATCAGGAAAATGAAACCTACACGATTCCTTTTCATGCACGATATTATCAAACAGATAGTAAGGTTAGCCCCGGAAATGTTCGTTCCGTTTTATATTTTAATGCCGAATATGAGTAACGAATAATAAGTTGAGCGTGCGGTGAGTCTTTGCTCCACGCAAGTGGAGCTTTTTTTGCATCATACTGATGCCCGATGCTATATCTCCAAAGGTACGTAGTGATCACAGCTTATTGTTTCATTAAGAATATCATCTTCGCTATAATAAAAAACCTCTATATCATAACCATTTTTTCTCTTTAATCTTCGCTCCGGCATTAATTTTAAATAAATATGTCTTGAAAAAAACCAGTAGTTATCCTTATTAAATCGAAACGAAAAACAAGCATATTCCCCAGAAGGGCATTCATAACGGTTATAGGTATTCAGTGAATAATCTCCCTTAGTACCTATAATCGATTTCACCTTCATTCGGGTAGTCGAGTTTGGATGAGGGTTGAAGCCGGTCAAGGTCCATATATCTTGTTTTAGGCTGGAAAGTTGCTCATATATCAAGTTTAAACGATGCTGATATGACTCCTGGAGGGGGGGGGTAGGAGAGTCGTAATTATAGTGAAATCCAGTCACATAACCTACTGGTAAGGTACATTTTTCTATATTATTAACAATAATTTCGTTTCTTGGTAAAAACTCCTGCAGCGGAGTAAGATCCCAGCTCAGGTTTTTACGGTATTCTCTGGGAGTATAGCCGGTTAGCTTTTTAAATTCACGGCAAAAAGATTGCTGTGAATCAAACCCCAGCTTAACGGAAATATCAATGATATCCATATGGGTCAGACGTAATAAAGCAGCCGCTCTGCTGATCCGTATTCTACGAATATACAGGCCTACTGGCATGTTAATGCGCTGCTTTATAATATCTTGTATATGCCTGCGACTATATCCAGAAAATTTGGTAATATCATCAATATCGATCCCTGATGTAAAATTATTTTCAATGTAAGTCAACACATCATTTATAATCTTTGACTTCAAAAACATCACTTCTCCCCACTTTTAATACGCTATAAAAACACCCATCAATCCAATTGATTAAGTGGTTACAACAAACAATACCTCAAAAAGAAACCATTATACTTTATATGTCAGCATATGGAGGTTAGTCAAATATCTTTTAATAAATATACATGGGCATAGCAATATCTCACGAAGTAATAGTTACATCCAATATGGTTAATATTGTGTTTATTACAAATGCAATATTCATTATTGCAACAGTCCTCTAATTAATAATTAGATTAACTACTGCATTCACTCTTGAACGCGATAAAATCGCCTGTCATTAGACCAGTGATAAATAAACATTCAATTTCACACTTAATCAATAAGGTTGGTGGGCGCCGTCATCAGCACTTCACACCGGGCCTTTACGGCATCGTGCAGCAACCGTACCGCCGTTGAGTGCTGCTTATAGTGCGGACAAATCATATTCAGCGGCACCTTTTCTCCCAGATAATGGGGCATCAGCAGTTGTAATCGACCGTCGCGCACATCTTCGCTGACATCCAGCCACGACTTATACACAATCCCCTCACCGGCAATCGCCAGCCGCCAGATCACCTCGGTATCGTCGCTCATTATCGTACCGCTGACCTGCACGCAGCTCACTTCACCGCGGTGGGTATCGACAAAGGTAATTACTTGAATTCACAGTGGGGGTATAAGTTAAGATATAACTTGAAAATTATATATTTTTCAATTTCTTGTTGGGCTTGTTCTAATCCCTTCGCCCGCTCCAAAGTCACTTCCCTTGATGTTTCCCTCTGTTCTGCCTGATTTCCACCTGCGACAATTTTTTTTACCGAAAATCAATGCGTTGACTTCCTCTGCAGATGCTGTGGGAGAGTTCTCATCGGTCATACACTCGTTGCCCAACGGGGGGTTACAGCTGAGTAAACTTGTTGATCCAGGGGCTGCTATTTTCGCCTGACCACAGATGTAATATCAGTTGGCGGAATTTTTCCGCCGCAGGACTAAGGGTTGTTTCACTGCGTTTTACAAGGCCAAGCGTACGGCGTATGACGGGTTCTATCAGTGGACGACTAACAAGGATGTGATGTTCATCGGCCGGCATCGCCAGACTGGGAACGACAGACACACCGAGACCCGCTTCCACCATCCCTAGTGACGTCGAAAGATGACGCACTTCATAAAACCAGTTAGGTTTCCAGGCCATTTTCTCGAAAGCCTGATCGATCAGCGATCGGTTTCCGCTGGAGCGTCTTACCCCAATCAGCTTCATACCGGCCAGATCGTCCCATGTTACCAGCGATTTATTTGCCAGCTCATTGTCGCGTCGGCATGCCAGAACGAAGGGTTCGTTCACCAGCGGCGCAAAATCGATATTTGGATGTGTGACGTTTATCATATTTATACCGAAATCTGCGTCGCCATTTAATACTGCTTCCAGGCAATCGCTGGCGCTGTGCTCCAGTATGCGGATTCGGATGTTTGGGTAGTCATTGTTGTAATCTCGTATCACTGAAGGCAGAAAATAGAACGCGGCAGTAGGGATACAGGAAACCGTAATAACACCTGCCTGATGTGTCGCCATCTCTTTAATACTGAGGATGGAACTTTCATAAAAATCTATTAAATTCTTAGCTTTAGGTAAAAATTCTCTTCCTACTGTCGTGAGCTTAACGCTGCGCGTAGAGCGTTCAAACAGCGTGGTTCCCAGGCTATCTTCCAGTTTCTGAATTCTGCGTGTTAAAGCAGGTTGTGAAATGTGAAAAAATTGGGATGCTTTCGTAAAGCATCCGATTTCTGCAATTTTTACAAACGCTTGTATCCCCTGTAGTTCATGCGGCATAGCTGTATCCCATTCTCGCTTTTATATAACCACCATAACGCACGGGCTATTAATGTGCAAAACGTATTAATCATGCTTTTTTTGGCATTAGAGTTATCAACCGGAGTGTGAAAACCTTATAGCGTTCCTGACAAAAGCGAAGTGAGATAAACATATGTTAAAGATCCCTTGCGTATTAATGCGTGGCGGTACGTCAAAAGGGCCGGTGATTCTGGCCAGCGACCTGCCTGCGGAAACAGAAGCGCGTGACGCAGTTTTACTCAGTTTGATGGGGGCAGGCCATGAACTCGAAATTGACGGTATTGGCGGTGGAAGTCCGCAAACCAGTAAGGTAGCGATAGTCAGCACTTCAGAAAGTCCTGACGCGGATGTGGATTACCTGTTTGCACAGGTGATGGTGAATGAACGTCGTGTCGATACCACGCCTAACTGCGGCAATATGCTCTGTGCGGTCGGTCCCTTTGCTATTGAAAAGGGGCTGGTGAAGGCGCAAAGCCCGGTAACGACGGTGCGGATCCGCAATCTCAATACCGGAACGCTGGTCGATGCAGAAGTGCAAACGCCTGATTATCGGGTGGTGTACGAAGGCGATACCCAGATTGATGGAGTCCCGGGGACCGCTGCGCCCATAGGCTTAACTTTCCTGAACTCTGCGGGTTCTAAAACGGGGAAATTGTTGCCGACGGACAGTGCGACAAACGTCTTCGACGGTATTGAAGTCACCTGTATAGATATGGCGATGCCGATGGTATTGATTGACGCTTCAGCTTTGGGGAAAACAGGAGGGGAATCTCCTGCAGAATTAGATGGCGATAAGGCATTTAAAGAAAAGCTGGAAAGTCTGCGTCGTCAGGCTGGCGCAGCTATGGGCTTAGGGGATGTGACAAACAAGGTGATCCCTAAACCGGTTCTTCTCAGCCCGGCGCGTAACGGCGGAACGATTCAGGTACGGTATTTCATGCCGCACACATGCCATAAATCACTGGCGATTACCGGATCGATTGGTATTTCGACCGCAACGCTGATTGAAGACTCCGTCGCGGCAAAAATTGTCGCCGATCGTCCAAAGGGGCTCTTCACTAATATCATCGATATTGAACACCCAAGTGGAAAAATATCCGTGTCCTTATTGAAGGAAGGTAACAATATCGAAAAAACCCGTGCCGCTGTGATACGTACTTCACGCAAGTTATTTGAGGGTGCCGTATGTGTACCGGAAAAAATGCTCACTGAAGTTGCGTAAATAAAATTTAAATAAAAAATATCTGCCTTAAAAAATTACACTCTGTACCTTAACAATAATACCGAGGTTATTATGGCGTTAACTCATGCTAACAATACCCTGAAAGCTTCAGATTCTGTAAAAGCCGGAGCGCATATTCGCGTGATTCTGGCCCTGGCATTATCCGGGCTTGCAGAACTTGCTTCTCTGTTTTTTATTCAGCCACTGCTTCCGACGCTTGCTGTGGAATATAATGTTCCTGTCAGCCAGGTGAGTATTATCTTATCAGCAGAAACGGCGTTGCTGGCTATTGGATTGCTGTTTACTGGGACATTATCCGATCATTATGGCAGAAAACGGTTAATTGTTGTCTCCCTCCTGTTAGGCGGTATTCTTACGCTGCTCTGTCCGCTGATGGAATCCTGGGCGATGCTGGTGGCGCTACGTGCGGTAATTGGTCTGGCGCTGAGTGGTATCGCTGCGGCGGCCACTGCCTACATCAGTGAAGAAGTCGCCCCGGTGGCGGCAGGTATCGTAACGGGATATTTTGTCTTCGGTAACTCCATGGGCGGCATGTCCGGTCGTATTGTTGCCAGCCAACTTATTGATCACGTTTCAATAAATGCCATCTTTTACGGTTTTGCGGCCAGCTTGATTGTGGTTGCCATTCTGGTTAAGTTTTTACTACCTGAATCTAAAAACTTCACCCCAACGCAAAACCTTAACATTACGCGTATGGTGAAAGGGGCTGCATCGCATTTCAAAAACAAAAATCTGGCGCTGGCTTTTGTTATCAGCTTCATTATTTTCGGCGCATTTACCTCGCTTTATAACTATCTGGCCTTCTTCCTGAAAGGCGAGCCGTTCCATATTTCACCGGCAAACGCAGGTCTGCTCTCCTTTAGCTTCGCCCTGAGTTTCTTTACGGCTCCGCAGGCTGGTCGTTTAAGTGCGAAATATGGCGCGATGAAAGTATTGCGTGTGCTTTTTCTGATTATGGCCTTAGGCATGCTGCTGACGCTGACGTCGAATGTCATCACCTTTATTGTTGGCGCGGTGATTTTTACCGGCTGTTTCTTCGGCTGTCACTCTATTGGTTTGAGCTGGGTAAGTAAAAATGCAACGCATGCAAGAGGCCAGGCCGTTGCACTCTATTTATTCTTTTACTACATGGGCGGTTCGGTGATTGGTTTTATCAACGGTTTTGTTTTCCATTCACTGGGCTGGATGGGGATGACCGGGTTGATTCTGGTATTGCTTGCCATTGGCGTTGTCGTGGCAACGTATCTGGCATCCGGTCCAAAACCGGTACTGGTGCCCGCCCAGTCCGCAGAATAAAAAGTTTGGCAATTTGTTCACGCCTCAGGGCGTAAACAAAAAACAGGTATGTATATCAATCGGGTGTCATCATGAAATTAGCAAGTTATATTCATCAGGGCCGTAAAAGCTACGGGATTTATACAGAATTCGGCGTTATCGATTTGGGTAATAAAATCGGCCATCAATATGCGACGTTGAAAGACCTTCTTCAATGGGATGCTGTTGACGTCGCAAGGCAATACAACGATTGCCCTGTGGATATTACGCTTGAAGATATTACCTTTTTGCCCGTTATCGAAGAGCCAGGAAAGATTTTCTGCGTTGGGATGAATTACGCTGAAAAAAGAAAAGAGTTTGCCGAGACGAATAATGCCCCGACGCTGTTTATCCGTTTTCCTGATTCACAAACCGGTCATGCCCAACCTGTGCTTAAACCTGAGTTGTCGAGAGAATTCGATTATGAGGGCGAGCTGGCTGTCATCATTGGTAAACCGGGCACCCGAATTGATGTAAATAATGCGCTCAATCATGTCGCGGGATACAGCTGCTATATGGATGGCTCCGTTCGTGACTGGCAGCACGCGTGGTTTACCGCCGGTAAAAACTGGAAGCAAACCGGCGCTTTTGGCCCCTATATGACTACAGCGGATGAGATACCCGATCCTCATGCGTTGACCATCCATACCTGGCTGAATGGCATGCTGGTTCAGAACGACTCCACTGGTAGCATGATCCACAAAGTGGCAGATCTTATCGCCTATATCAGCACATTCACCTCCCTCAGCGCCGGTGACGTCATTATTACGGGTTCGCCTGGCGGCGTCGGTAAAAAACGCAATCCTCCGTTATTTATGCACGATGGCGATCGGGTTGAAGTTGAAATCGAAAATATTGGTCGTCTGATTAATACCATTGTGGAAGCCCAACCGCAGCAAGAAGCGTTGCTTGTTTAGACGGTCAGGAGAGAGACGATGTACACCGCCAGAACGCCAGAATTTGAGGTTATAAAAGCCGGTAATGCTCAGGCCAGAGAGGAGGTTGCCCGCTTCCTGGCACGCAACGGTTTAGGCATTGATGACGATATCTCGCAATTTATTGTTGCACTCTACCAGCGTCAGATTATTGCCTGCACCGGTATTGCGGGTAACACCTTAAAATGCATCGCAGTGGATTCCGGGTGGCGTGGCTCGTCGTTAATCCTGACGTTAATTCATGAGGCCGAACTTCTGGCGGCACAAAACGGCGAACATCAGCTCTTTCTTTTTACCTGTCCGGATAATGTGAAGTCGTTTCGCGGATGCGGATTCTATCCGCTTGTCACCGTCAATAACTGTGCGGCATTAATGGAGAATACGCCGGTTGGTATTCATCGTTACTGCAGCCAGTTGCGTAGCCACCATTTCGTGCCGGGGAAAAATATTGGCGCGATCGTGATGAACGCGAATCCATTCACGCTGGGCCATCAATATCTTATTGAGCATGCGGCAAGCCAGTGCGACTGGCTCCATGTTTTCGTGGTTCAGGAAGATGTCTCCGCTTTTTCGTTTAAAGAACGGTTTGCGATGGTCAGGGACGGATCGCGGCATCTGAAAAATGTCACTGTTCATCCGGGGTCTGCCTATATTATTTCGCGCGGGACCTTCCCAGGCTATTTCCTGAAAGATAAGCAGGTGATAGATAAAGTCTACGCGGCAATTGATCTTATGCTGTTCAGAAATTACATCGCACCTGCGCTGAATATCACTCATCGTTTTGTGGGGACGGAGCCATTCTGTCAGTTAACCGCAGAATATAACCGGGCGATGCATCACTGGCTGGAAAATGCAACGAGTACAGCGGCCTGTATTCACGTACACGAAATAGAACGAAGAACGGACGGTAATGATGTGCCGGTCTCTGCTTCAGCCGTTCGTCGTTTATTAAAAGAAAACCAAATTGCTGCCGCCAGTCGTATGGTGCCTGCCACCACGCGCGCGTTTCTGAATAACGGGGGACAGCATCAGCCTCGTTTATCCGAATCGTTGTCGGCAGCGGTTTAACCGCATTATCACAGGAAAACTGATATGAAAATTGTACAAGCCGCGATGGCGGGAACGCTGGAGTCCAGTGACCTTATGGTGAAGGTCAGTCCCGTCGAGAGCGGGCTGGATGTGGTCATTCACAGCGAAGTGTATAAGCAGTTCGGCGACCGAATTACCGAAGTTGTGTATGAAACCCTGGCTGCGTTCAACATCGAGCAAGGGCAGATCATTATTGATGATAAAGGCGCGCTGGATTGCGTGATCCGTGCCCGTATACAGGCTGCTCTGCTCAGAGGTTCGGCTCGGGAAGATATTGCATGGGAAAAGTTATAATGAAAAAGTTACGTCGCAGTATGTTATTTATTCCGGGTTCAAGTGCCGCCATGCTTTCTACGGCATATATTTATAAACCGGACTCCATTATGTTTGATCTGGAAGATGCCGTAGCGCTAAAAGAAAAAGACAGCGCCCGCCTTCTGGTATTTCATGCCCTGCAAAACCCGATGTACAAAGATATTGAAACCGTTGTCAGAATTAATCCGCTGAATACACCTTTTGGATTAAAAGATCTGGAAGCCGCCGTCAGGGCGGGCGTTGATGTTATTCGTTTACCGAAAACCGACTCTCCGGAAGATATCCACCAGCTTGAACGCGAAATTGTTCGCATTGAAGAAAATTGCGGGCGCCCTGTCGGCTCAACGAAATTAATGGCAGCGATCGAATCTGCCGTTGGCGTTATTAATGCAGTCGCCATTGCGAAATCGTCTGACCGTTTAATGGGGATTGCGCTGGCCGCCTTTGACTATGTGATGGATATGCAAACTGAGCGAGGCGACGGGACTGAGCTGTTTTACGCCCGCTGTGCCGTATTACATGCCGCGCGCGGGGCGGGTATTGACGCTTTCGATGTGGTGTACGCCGATGTGAATGATGAAGCCGGTTTCCTGAAGGAAGTGGATCTGATTCGACGGATGGGCTTCAACGGAAAATCGCTGATTAATCCGCGACAAATTGAAATTCTGCATAACGCCTACGCGCCAACCCAGGAAGAGGTGGATTACGCACAGCGCGTGATTGCAGCTGCAGAGGAAGGGGAACGCAACGGACTCGGGGTGATTTCGCTGAACGGCAAAATGATTGATGCGCCGATTATCAACCATGCTCGCGTGGTTATCGAACGCAAAAATGCTTCCGGCATTCGTCAGTAATCCCCCATTACAAGCGACAGGATGAATAATGAAAAACCTAACTGAAACTCTGCACCACATTCCAGACTCCCGTCGTGAGTACGTCGCATTCAGCGGCGCGAACGCGACGACGCCTTATCTTGCTGATCATCAGCAAAAGTACCAGCGCAAACTTTTTGCCAGTGTGGACGATGTTCTGGCCCGCTGCGATCTGCATGACGGTATGACCGTCTCCTTTCATCACGCCTTCCGCGAAGGGGATAAGGTCATCAATTACGTGATGGATAAGCTGGCTCAGCGCGGCCTGAAAGGAATCACGCTCGCGTCCAGCTCGTTAATGTCATGCAATACCCCGCTTATTGAACACATTCGTAATGGCGTGATCGGCAAAATCTATACCTCCGGGATGCGTGGTGATCTGGCGGATGCAATTTCGCACGGTCTGATGGACGAGCCGGTACAAATCCATTCCCACGGTGGGCGGGTGAATTTGATTCAGAAGGGCGAAATTGCCATTGACGTCGCGTTTCTGGCGGTTTCCTGCTGCGATGAATATGGCAATGCCAGCGGCAATGGCGGCAAATCGCAGTGCGGCTCCCTCGGTTACGCCATGGTCGATGCAAAATATGCCAAAAAAGTGGTGTTGCTCACCGAAACCCTGAAGCCTTTCCCCAACTTGCCAGCCAGTATCGTTCAGGATCAGGTTGACTATATTGTGCAGATTGAGAGCGTCGGCGACCCGGCAAAAATCAGCGTAGGCGCCGCCAGGGTCACCAGTAATCCACGTGAGCTGATGATCGCCCGTTCTGCCGCCGACGTGATCGAACACTCAGGTTATTTCCGCAACGGATTTTCCATTCAGACCGGCTCAGGTGCGGCGTCAACGGCGTGTACGCGTTTTATGGAAACCCGGATGCGCAAGCACAATATTGTGGCCCGGTTCGCCCTGGGCGGAATCACCGGCAGCATTGTCGATCTGCATCAGAAAGGGTTAATTGAAAAGATCCTCGATACGCAAAGCTTTGACGGTGCGGCGGCAGCCTCCATGGCGATCAATCCCGACCATGTGGAAATCTCCACTAACGTCTATGCGAACCCGGCCGCAAAAGCCGCCTGCTGCGACAGGGTGGATGTGGTCATCCTCAGCGCACTGGAAGTAGACACCCAGTTTAACGTCAATGTCCTGACCGGCTCCGACGGCGTAATGCGCGGCGCGTCGGGTGGACACTGCGACGTCGCGGCTGCGGCAAATCTCACTATTGTCGTTGCCCCGCTGATCCGCAGCCGCATTCCTACCGTCGTCAGGCAGGTCACTACGCTGGTAACGCCGGGTGAAAGTATTGACGTTCTGGTTACCGACCACGGTATTGCCGTTAATCCGGCGCGCCCGGAAATCCGCGAACGTCTGATCAACGCCGGACTGCCCGTCGTCGACATCGAAGCCTTGTATCAACAGGCACTGCTGATCTCGGGCAAACCTAAGGCGGTTGAATTTACTGACCGAATTGTTGGTGTGGTGCGCTACCGCGACGGCAGTGTGATTGATGTGGTTCGCCAGGTGAAGGAGTAAGTCCCATGACGGATAAAGCCTCGAATGCAAGTGTCTCTCTGGAACAGGTTCTGGCTTCCCGGGTGCAACGAGCCCGTCGGCAGCAGGCGTGGCTGTTTCAGTCGGATCATACCGTGGTTTCCGTCACGCTGGTCTGGCCGGGCGAGGTGAAGGACACCGCGCTGGCCAGGCGCGTGATGGCCGTTGCGAATCAGGCTCTCGGAGAGCTGTTCCACACACATCAGTGGAAGGTTTGTCGGCATCAGGCGTTGCA
Source organism: Citrobacter sp. CRE-46 (assembly GCF_059615875.1). Classification (NCBI taxonomy): domain Bacteria; kingdom Pseudomonadati; phylum Pseudomonadota; class Gammaproteobacteria; order Enterobacterales; family Enterobacteriaceae; genus Citrobacter; species Citrobacter sp. CRE-46. The sequence continues at coordinate 921,934 of NZ_CM184341.1, forward strand.
CCCGGTCACCGGGCCGGAAGCGCTCTGGTCGGTCGCGGCTCCCGCGTGGATGATTAAACACGTCACGGCGCATCTGGAAGATAACCATCCTTTGGGACGTCTGTGGGATATCGACGTGTTTTGTCCGAAAAAGGGGCTGCTGAAAAGAAATGCCATCCAGCAGCCGATGCGTAGATGCTTTATCTGTCATGAACCTGCTCATGTTTGTTCCCGTTCGCGACGTCATTCGCAGGCCGAGCTAACGCGCGTGATCGAGGAGTTAACCGATGACTACTTCGCTTGCCAGATTTAACGAACCAGACGTGCAGCGCTCCTTTGCTGAGCTGGCTGTCGAGGCCCTGTACCGGGAAATTAATTTAACCCCGAAACCGGGTCTGGTGGATCGCGTAAACAGCGGGGCGCATAGCGATATGAATTTCGCACTGTTCATAACCAGTATCGCGGCGATTGCCCCCTGGCTGTCACTCTTTTTCAACACAGGCAGAGAGACTGCTTATCTTGCTGGTCCGCAAACGCTGCGGGCGCTAAGGCCGACTGGCCTGGCCTGTGAGCAGGCGATGTTTACCGCCACCGGCGGGGTGAACACTCATAAAGGGGGGATCTTCTCGCTGGGGCTGCTGTGTGCTGCGGCGGGTCGTCTTACCCAAAGGCATGACGCGCTCACGCAACGCAGCCTGTGCCATGAGACCAGCCTTATCTGTACCGGCATTGTCGAGCAGGAATTGAAAAATAGCGGTATCGCAAAAACGAAGGGAGAGCAGCAGTTTCAGGCATACGGGTTCACCGGGGCAAGAGGGGAAGCCGCCAGTGGTTTCATCACTGTACGCCAGTCAGGTCTTCCGCATCTGCAAACCGCGTTACGTCAGGGAGAATCCGAAGAGGTGGCGTTACTGAGGATGTTGCTGGGCCTGATGGCGGCAAATCCGGATACCAATCTGGTTTCTCGGGGAGGGACCGCAGGGCTGAATTACGCCAGACGTTACGCCAGACGATTATTAAAAATACAGCGTCTCACGGCGGATAAATTAGTCAAGGCGTTATTCAGAATGGACGCGGAATTTATCAAACGGAATTTAAGCCCTGGCGGTAGCGCAGATCTTATCGCCGTTGGATGGTTATTGTCGCAATTTCCAGCCGAATAATCGCGAATAGCGTAACAGGAAAACGTCATGATTGAACAACGCCTGCAGCAGCTCAGAAACGTTTATACCCTTATTCTGGTGCCGGGTCTGAGAGACAGCGATGAATATCACTGGCAAAGCTGCTGGGGACGACGTTTTCCTTTCTGGAGGCGGATTCAGCAAAAAAACTGGCTAGAACCTGATATTGAAAACTGGGTTTCCGCCATTACCCGCGAGCTGGCGCTTTCTCCGCTGCCCGCCATTCTCGTCGGCCATAGTTTTGGCGCGCTGGCGTCGTGCAGGTTACTGCAAACGCGCCGGGTAAACGTCGCCGGGGTCGTTATGGTCGCACCGGCAGAACCCGCGTTTTTCGGCCTTGAAGAGGCCATTCAACCCGCGTCTTTACCCGTTCCCTGCCTGATGTTTGCCAGCAGAAATGATCCCCTGATGCCTTTCTCGCGCGCGCAGTTCTGGGCGGCTTGCTGGGAGGGGCATTTAATCGATATCGGGGAGGCGGGACATATTAATGCCGAGTCTGGCTTTGGCGAATGGCCGTACGGACTCGAACGCTTAACAGAATTTTGTGAACAACTTTAGCTTTAACAGGAGAACCTATGTTAGATGATTATAATCAGCACCAGCATGCGCGTGCTGAATCGGGTATTCCGGCGAAACCCTTAACAGCGCAACAAACTGATGCACTGATTCAACGTTTAATCAATGATGCACCCGTACATCATCCGGAATTAATTCATTTATTGACCCATAGCGTACCACCGGGTGTCGATCCTGCGGCAAAGTTAAAAGCCGAGTTTTTATTTAAGGTGGCGTTGCAGGAATACCGTGTTGACGGGCTTACTCCCGAAGCAGCAACGGCGCTGCTGGGCTCAATGCAGGGCGGCTATAACGTCCAGCCACTGATCGATCTTCTTGAGCATCCCGATCTGGCACCGCTGGCCGCGCAGCAGCTTTCTTCTACGATCCTGATCTTCGAAAAATTCAGCCTGGTTGAGGCCAAAGCACTGAGCGGTAACGTCCAGGCACAAGAGGTGCTGCAGTCCTGGGCTGATGCCGAATGGTTTACCCGCCGTCCGGCCATGGCTGAAAAAATCACCCTGAAGGTGTTTAAGGTTCCCGGTGAGACCAATACCGACGATTTGTCTCCTGCGCCGGAGGCGTGGTCACGCCCGGATATTCCGCTGCACGCGCTCTCCATGCTCAGTAACGTCAGGGAAGGGGTTGTGCCTGATGAACCCGGCGTGCGTGGTCCTGTCCGTCAGTTGGCAGCGCTAAAAGAGGGCGGCTGGCCGCTGGTGTACGTGGGTGACGTCGTGGGGACCGGATCATCACGTAAATCCGCTACCAACTCCATCCTGTGGCACATCGGGAACGATATTCCGTACGTGCCGAATAAACGTAACGGCGGGTTTGTATTTGGCGGCAAGATTGCCCCTATTTTCTTCAACACCCTGGAAGATTCCGGTGCCTTGCCGGTAGAGATGGATGTCTCTGCGCTGACGACCGGAATGCTGATCGATCTTTACCCCTACAAGGGCGAAATTCGTGAAACAGAAAGCCAGCGGCTGGTGACAACCTTTACCCTGAAAACCGAGGTGCTACTGGACGAAGTGCGCGCCGGCGGGCGTATCCCGCTGATTATCGGACGCAGCCTGACGGCGAAAGCGCGTGAATCCCTGAAGCTGGCGCCTTCCGAGGTATTCCGCAAGCCCGCGTTAGTTGCGCCTTCCGCGAAAGGTTTTACGCTTGCACAAAAAATGGTGGGTAAAGCCTGCGGCGTCGCAGGGATCCGACCTGGACAGTATTGCGAGCCGAAGATCGCGACCGTGGGTTCTCAGGACACCACCGGCGGGATGACGCGTGACGAGCTAACCGACCTCGCGTGTCTCACGTTTTCAGCCGATCTGGTGATGCAGTCGTTCTGCCACACCTCTGCATATCCTAAGCCAGTAGATGTTCAACTCCATGAAACCCTGCCGCAGTTTATCACCAGCCGTAACGGGGTTGCGCTGAAACCGGGCGACGGCATTATCCACTCATGGCTTAACCGCATGCTGCTGCCGGACACGGTTGGTACAGGCGCTGACTCCCATACTCGCTTCCCGCTGGGGATCTCCTTCCCTGGTGGTTCCGGGCTGGTGGCGTTCGCCGCCGCGACGGGCATTATGCCGCTGGATATGCCTGAATCAGTACTGGTGCGCTTTAAGGGCGAGATGCAGAAAGGGATCACCCTGCGCGATCTGGTGCATGCCATTCCGCTGTATGCCAAAAAGCAGGGGCTGTTAACGGTCGAGAAAAAGAATAAGCGCAATATTTTCTCGGGCCGGATCCTCGAAATTGAAGGGTTGGAAATGTTGAGTGCAGAGCAGGCGTTTGAACTGGCTGATGCCTCTGCCGAGCGCTCCGCTGCGGCCTGCGTTATGCGTCTGGCGGAAGACAATGTCGCGCAATATTTGCGCTCCAATGCGGCCCTGCTGCGCTGGATGGTTAAGCAGGGTTATGAGAACGCCGCCACGCTTGAACGCCGTATTGCTGAGATGGAGGCATGGCTGGCTAGCCCGTCGCTGCTGTCTGCCGATCCTGACGCGGAATATGCTGCTGTCATTGATATTGATCTTAATGAAATCACCGAACCGGTAGTCTGTGCCCCGAACGATCCGGACGATGCCCGGTTACTTACTGAGGTTGCCAGCACGCCCATTGAAGAGGTCTTCATTGGTTCCTGCATGACAAACATTGGTCATTTCCGCGCTGCGGGTAAAATCATGGCCGGTGGCAGCGAAAACCAGGCGCGCTTGTGGCTGGCGCCGCCGACTAAAATGGATGCCCAACAACTCTCCCGTGAAGGCTATTTTAGTCAGTTTATTAAATCAGGGGCGAGAATCGAGCCTGCGGGCTGTTCCCTGTGCATGGGAAACCAGGCGAGGGTTCGCGAAGGGAGTAACGTGGTATCGACCTCGACGCGAAATTTCCCGAATCGTCTGGGAACGAATGCTAAAGTATTTCTTGCCTCCGCAGAATTAAGCACCGTCGCGGCCATGTTGGGTAAAATGCCCACCGTTGAAGAATATTTTAGCTATACCGATAAGCTTTATGACGCACATGAGGATATCTATCGCTATCTCAGTTTTGATACCTTAGGTGAATATCAAATCACGGAAGGCGATAATATCAAGGTTGTGAATTTGTAATATTTATCATTTGTTTAATAAATGTATTTAGTGTGTGGAGGCTCCTCTGCGGAGCGGCCTCTGCTATTCAGGGACCCTTTTCTCATGGGTGAGATATGCTTAAATCGAATATTTTAAAAACAATCTTGCTTGCCGTGATAATATTATTATCAATATTTATTCCTCCGCCTGATGGATTAACTAAAGAGGCGTGGATACTGGCAGGAATATATTTATCCGCTATCGTTGGGCTGGTTATTAAACCCTATCCTGAACCCGTCATTATGCTGGTTGCGGTTGCGTTAACCTGTTTTACCGTGACAAAATTTCCGGATTCACCCGTCAAATCACTGGATGTGCTGAGCGGGTACGCGTCAGGCACCACCTGGCTGGTGTTTAGTGCCTTTACGCTGAGTGCGGCATTTGTCACTACCGGCCTCGGGAAACGGCTTGCATACTGGTTTATCCTTAAATTTGGCAGTACGACGCTGAGACTGGGGTATGTTACCGCCTTGCTGGATTTGGTGTTGGCGCCTGCGACGCCCTCAAATACCGCGCGGGCAGGTGGGGTGGTTTTCCCTATTATTAACAGCATCGCGACAGTATTGGGCTCAACGCCAAAAGAGTCACCCAGCAAAGCTGGCCGTTATTTAATGGTCAACGTCTATATGGTCACGAAAACGACCAGCTATATGTTTTTAACGGGCTTTGCCGGTAACGCGTTAGCGCTACAGCTCATTTCAGATATCTTTCATATTCATATTAGCTGGATCGGCTGGATGCTGGCGGCAGCACCGTTGGGGTTATTGATGCTGTGTATCATTCCCTATATCTGCTACCGGGTTGCTTCCCCGGAAATTAAAAAAATTGATAATGTCGCTATTGCGACCAACGGACTTCAAAGTCTTGGGGCAATGAGCCTCAAAGAGAAAGGGTTGGTGGTCATTTTTGTCGCTGCATTATTGGGCTGGATCTTCTCACGTAAACTTGGACTCAATGAATCTGCGGTCGCCATTATCGCAATGGGAGCGGCACTGCTGTTTAATATTATTGGCTGGAGTGATGTCCAGAAAAATAAAGGTGGCTGGAATACCCTGATGTGGTACGGGGGCATCATTGGTCTGAGCGCAACCCTGAGCAAGGAGGGATTTTTCCGCTGGCTGGCCGATTTCATGTCAGCACATCTGGATTTTCTCAGTGCCGGGAATATGACTATTGTGATTATTGTGTTTCTCAGCGTGCTGGTGCGCTATTTCTTTGCTTCCGGCGGGGCATACGTCGCAGCAATGGTACCGGTCTTTGCCACTGTAGGCCTGGTCACCGGAACGGCACCTGTTTTGCTGGCGCTTGCCATCCTATTTTCCAACTCCTACGGCGGTTGCATCACTCACTATGGTGGCGCGGCGGGGCCGATTATCTTTGCCGCAGGGTATAATGACATTAAGTCGTGGTGGACAATCGGTACTATCGTGGCATTGTGCACGTTTGTGCTTCACATGCTCGTCGGTATTCCCTGGTGGGGGTTCCTGATACAGCACGGTATGCTGCAGTCTTAATCGCCCGGTGGCGGCTACGCCTAATTTTGGCTGGAAAGGCTAAAACTGTAGGTCGGGTCAAGCGTAGCCGCCACCCGACCACATCACTATTGTGACGTATTCGTAAGCAATAAATTACGTGGCTTGCTCTCAGCCCTTCGCCCGCTCCAGATTTCCTTTTCCTGAAGTCATCCCTTAGAAAAGTTAAATAGCCGCATCGACATCCGCTGGTAGTGTACTGTTCCCTTCCCCCAGAGCGCGTTGCAGCAAAACTGTATCCAGCCAGCGACCATGCTTGAAGCCAACGTCTTTCAGCGTGCCTATTTCTGTAAATCCGACCTGCTGATGAACTTTTAACGATCCCTGATTATTGCTGTCACCGACCATGGCAATTAATTGTCGATAGCCGTGCGTTTCGGCCCAGTCAATAACATGGCGCAGTAACGCACTTCCCGCCCCTTGACGCTGTGCCGCCGGGTCAATGTAAATCGAATCTTCGAGGGTATAGCGGTAAGCGTAGCGTTCACGATAACGAGTGAGATAACAATATCCGATGACCTTGTCTTCCTGCAGGGCGACAACCCACGGCAGCCCCAGACTATGAATTTTTTCCAGACGAGCCAGCATTTCGTGGGTATCCGGTGGGGCGGTTTCAAAGCTGCCAGTACCGTGAATAACGTGGTGTGCATAGATATCGCGTATGGCGGGGATGTGTTTTTCTTCTGCATTAACGATTTTCATTAGACCAGCTCCCATTGGCGTCTTTTTTCAGATTACCTGAAAGTCTGAAGGGAAGGTAAGCGCAAAAAGTTATGCTTCAATCACCAGTTCATAATGAAATTAGGCTTGTTAATTGTAAGGGTAAAGAATTGATTGTGGCTGATGCTGACGATAGCAAGTCAGGGTGATAAATAAAATGTTAAATAGGAAAACTGATAATTTCCCACACCGACATTGGTGGATGGGAAAATACTAACGTTCAATCATAAATTAATAAAGTACTTTAATATCATGATATTATCACTGTACCTAATTATTATTGCGGCTGTACCCTTAATTTTATTTCATCAACACTGCCTGCAACCTAAAAATACGTTATAGTGCTTATCTTGTTATCTGAACACTTGTTATCAGAACTTTCTCTATTCATACCAAATAGTTACCATGCGAACAGTTACAGAGGGTAGTTATGTCATCCGGCAATAGTTAACATCGTCACATGACTTCTCCACGGGAAATTAATCTAAATCCAGAATTCAATCCCAAGAGTATTAGAATAACTTAGTCTAAAATCCTTTTTTTGCCTAAGCATTATCTTATTACATAGCCACGAACTACGCTGAGTGATAAAATTCTCGAGTTTATGCCTTCTTTCCAATGATTAGAGGACGAGGCACAGGTAGTCAATAAGACGAAAGAATTAATTGCTTCATAACCCTATTACGAAATAAGCGGCAGTGCGTCTTACATGGTCGGCAACCGTCAGGGATTGACTGTAACTTATTGAAAACGCTTATTTTCACTATGATGTAAGATATAAGGGCAGATATGTTAAGTATGCGTCGACATGCCAACTTCATTAAACGTTTTAAGTCTGTAAGCTGTTTATTTACGGCAAGCATTCTTTTCCCGATGCCAATCTCTGCGGCGGTATCAGATTATGACGCTTTGGTTATTGAAGCGCGGGGAGGTAATAGCGCACCGCTATTACGTTTCCTTGAGGATCAGGGAAAGAAAAGCGCGCTAACGCCAAATCAGGTTGCCGACTGGCTGCAAGTTTCCAGTTGGGTCGATAACAACGATAAAACCACAATTGAAATCTGGCAGCAGTATCGTGGACAGATGAATGTACCTGCCCGGGGCAAAGTCGCCGCTGCACGAGCATATCGCAACCAGAAGAACTGGAATGATTCTTTAGCCATCTGGGAAAGCGTTTTACAGGAAGAGCCTGATAACGTAGATGTACGTACCGGCTGGATAATGACGTTGGCGGATGCTCGCTACAATCAGCAAGCCCTTACTGAAGCGAATAAATGGGCGCAGGCGCATCCCGGGGCTGATTCTGATGCGCTACTTGCCTATGTCTACCATTCGCAGGGAAAAAACTGGGATGCATTGTTAGTTGCCAGCCAGGCGGATGACGTCGATCCAGGCAACAAAAATGCAAAATCCACATTACTGTCTGCGCTGTCAGCAAACCGCGTTTCCGGGCCCGCCTTAAATATGGCAGAGGTGGTACCAACTGCCGATCCGGTGAAGCGTCGCCTTGAGCTTGATGCGGCGGCTGAAATGGTACGTTCCTCTTATACCTCTGCGCGTAATGAAGAAGAGCGTTTTATCGTGGCCGATAAAGCGCTGGCCCGTTATGACCAGTTGCTGACTGCCTGGAAAGATGAGCCTTCTGCGCAGAATGATGTCCGTCGGGCCAGAATTGACCGCATGGGCGCCTTGCTGGTCCGTAAACGCACTTCTGAAGTGATTAGTGAATACGAATCGCTGTCTGCGAGCGGCGAGGTGCCAAACTACGCAAAACGCTGGGTAGCATCGGCATGGTTAAGCGAACGGCAGCCGGAAAAAACCGAAGCGATGCTGATGAGCATCTACTATCCGAACGGACCGATTCCGGTTACGCCGCTCGGTCCTGAGGATCAACAGGATCTGTTCTACGCGCACATCGATAATGAAAACTTTGATGCAGCTAAAAAACAGGTCGATGCGTTAATTAAAGACAGCCCATATCTGCGACGCATCTATGGTTCGCCAACGCCGCAGCCAAACGATAACTGGCTGCTGGGACAGTCGCTGCTGACGCAATATCATGTCGCTGCCAATGAACTGCCGGAGGCAGAAAAACTCGCAGAGCATCTGGCGCGAACAGGCTCGGGTAACCAAGGGCTGCGCATATCCTATGCTTCTGTTCTTGAAGCCCGTGGACTGCCGCATGCGGCGGAGAAAGAGCTTAAGCTGGCGGAAGTGATTGAGCCCAGTAACCTGGAACTGGAGCGTCAGCAGGCCTATGTGGCGCTGGATCTCCAGGAGTGGAAGCAGGCCGATGAACTGACGGATGACGTTATTGCTCGCAGTCCGGATGATGAAGCGACGCTGCGCCTCGCACGCATGCGTGATGTGCATAAAATGTCGGAAGTACGTATTAGCGGCACGCAGGGGATCTCGTCCGATAGCCCGGTCAGCGGTAAGAATGATTTCAACATCAACACGGCCATTTACAGCCCGCCAATTAATGACAACTGGCGACTGTTTACCGGATTCAACTTCGCGACCGGCGAGTTTGAGGAAGGGAAAGGGATTAGCCGCGATCTGGCGGCTGGTGCGGAATGGACTTCCCGTGATTACTGGGCCGAAATGGAAGTGTCTGGCCGAAACTATGGCGATGGGCAGAAAATAGGCGGTCGTCTTTCCGCCTGGCATGATTTCAACGATAACTGGCGCGTGGGCGGTTCGGCCGAGCGTCTTTCGCGCAACACGCCACTGCGCGCGCTGCGTAGCGGCGTATATGCCAACAGCGGCGATTTGTTTGTTCGCTGGTATCAAAACGAACGACGTGAATACCAATTGTCGTTTGCCGCATCACATTTCTCGGATGGTAACGATCGCATCGAATATGGGCTGAGCGGAAAAGAGCGCATGTGGACCACGCCGCGCTTTACGCTGGACTTTACCCCGGGTATCGGTGGGAGCACCAACACTAAAGAGAATGTGCCGTATTACAACCCTAAGAGTGATTTTTCCGTTGTGCCAGGCCTGAGCGCGGAACAGGTTCTTTACCGCCATTATGACACCGTGTGGACCCAGCAAGGCATAGCCGGAGTGGGTGGCTACTGGCAGCAAGGTGAAGACGTTGGCGCTATCGTTCAGGTGGGATATGGACAACGGCTCAAATGGAACAACGTCGTAGATGGCGGGGTGATGCTGGTTTGGGATAAACGCCCCTATGACGGTAAACGTGAGCGGAATATCTCCCTCGCTTTCGATTTAAATGTCAGGTTTTAAGGATTGTTCATGCTGAAAAGATGCCTGTGGCTTAGCGCATTAATCGCTGGCTGGTTGATGATTACCGCGTGCAGTAGCGCGCACAATACAACGCCTCGCTATGTTCCTCCCGCAGAGAGAACGCCGTTGACGGCAGATCATCCATGGCCGAAAAACAGCTTCCTGGTGCTCGGCTATCATGATGTTGAGGATGGCGCCGCCGACCAGCGCTACCTCTCCGTGCGCACCAGCGCGTTGAGCGATCAAATGGCCTGGCTGCGTGATAATGGCTATAACCCGATTAGCGTGCAGCAAATTCTGGACGCTCATGACGGTAAAATTGTGTTGCCGGAAAAAGCGGTCTTACTCACCTTTGACGACGGATACAGCAGTTTTTATACCCGCGTCTGGCCGCTGCTGAAAGCCTACAACTGGCCTGCGCTCTGGGCTCCAGTGGGCAGTTGGGTTGATTCTCCAGCCAATAAAAAAGTCGATTTTGGCGGCTTAATGACGGCGCGAGATAAATTTGCCACCTGGAAGATGGTCGAGGAAATGGGCAAATCGCCGTTGGTGGAAGTGGGGGCGCACACCTGGAACTCGCATTTCGGCGCTGAGGCGAACCCGCAAGGAAGCAAGGAACCTGCGGTGGCGAATCGCCTTTTCGATAAGAAAACCGGGACTTACGAAACCGACGAACAGTACAATCGTCGCATTAATACTGATATCTCGCTGATCACCAATAAGATTAAATCGGTAACCGGGAAATCGCCGCGCGCGTGGGTGTGGCCTTATGGTGCGGCTAACGGCACCACCTTAAACCTGGCCAAAGAACATGGCTATAAGATGGCCTTTACGCTCAATGAAGGGCTGGCGAACGCTGCGTTTCTTGATGATATCCCGCGCGTACTGATCTCTGATAACCCGTCTCTCAAGCGCTTTGCCAGTCAGGTCGCTCAGGTACGTGAACCACAAACGATGCGTGTGATGCACGTCGATCTGGATTACGTGTATGACAAAGATCCTGCCCAGCAGAAGCGAAACATCGACAAGCTGATCCAGCGTGTTTATGACATGCGTATTTCTCATGTCTTCCTGCAGGCGTACGCCGATCCTAAAGGCGACGGGAATATTCGCGAACTCTATTTCCCTAACCGCTGGCTGCCGATGCGTGCCGATCTCTTTAACTATATCTCCTGGCAGTTACAAACGCGGGCCGGGGTGACGGTATATGCCTGGATGCCGGTACTGGCTTTCGACCTCGATGCTTCCATTCCACGCGTGACGGCATGGGATCCGAAAACAGGACGCACTGCGATCAATCACGAGAACTATGTGCGTCTGTCTCCCTGGGACAGCGAAGCGCGTAAACGTATCACTGAAATCTATGAAGACCTGGCGAAGCATGCCAGCTTCAAAGGGATTTTGTTCCACGACGATGCTTTCCTGACGGACTTTGAAGATGCGTCACCGGAGGCGTTAGCCGCCTACCGCGCCGCAGGGCTTCCGGGAAGTATTGAGCAAATCCGTAGCAACCCTCAAACCTTCGAACGCTGGACGCGCCTGAAAAGTAAGATGCTGATCGACTTTACTAAGCAACTGACGCAATCGGTACGCAATATTCGCGGTCCGCAGGTGCAAACTGCCCGCAATATATACGCCATGCCGGTACTGGAGCCTGAAAGCGAAGCCTGGTTTGCGCAAAACCTGAATGATTTCCTCAATACCTATGACTGGACGGCACCCATGGCGATGCCATTCATGGAGCAGATCCCGGCTAATGATGCCAATGCCTGGCTCGACAGATTAGTCAATGCCGTTGCACAAACGCCCGGCGCGCTGGACAAAACCGTGTTTGAACTGCAGGCACGAGACTGGCGTAAATCCGGGGACGAGGCAGAAATCAGTGGAAAACAAATAGCCGAATGGATGCGCCAACTGAAACTAAGTGGTGCAGGTAACTACGGCTATTATCCGGATGATTTCATCAGCGACAAACCTGAGATGTCAGAGATTCGCTCGACGTTCTCCTCATACTGGTACCCGCAAAAATGACCGATCGCATTATTGCTTTCCTGATACTTTGCCTGATGTTCAGCCTGCCGTTTGGCGTGGCTGTCATCTTTACAGGTGAAGTCATGTTGAACTTCGTCTTCTTCTGGCCTTTATTCATGTCTGCATTATGGATAAGCGGCGGGGTCTATTTCTGGTTTTATCGTGAGCGTCACTGGAAATGGGGAGACGATACACCGCCACCGACGCTGGAGGGAAATCCGCTGGTTTCCATTTTGATCCCCTGCTTTAACGAAGGAATCAACGCGCGGGAAACCATCGGCGCTGCGATGGCACAGCGCTACAAGAATATCGAAGTGATTGCCATTAACGACGGTTCAACGGACGATACGCACGATGTTCTGGAACAGTTGGCGATTGAGTACCCCAGCCTGCGCGTCATTCATCTGGCTGAAAACCAGGGCAAAGCGCTGGCGCTCAAAACGGGCGCGGCCGCTGCGCGCAGCGATTACCTGGTGTGTATTGATGGCGATGCGTTACTGGATCGCGATGCCGTGGCGTATCTGGTCGCTCCGCTGATCCAGTTCCCACGCGTTGGGGCGGTAACCGGCAACCCGCGTATTCGCACCCGTTCCACGCTAATCGGTCGTGTGCAGGTCGGTGAGTTCTCTTCCATTATCGGCTTAATTAAGCGTACTCAACGAGTCTATGGTCAGATCTTTAGCGTCTCTGGCGTAGTTGCGGCGTTTCGTCGTCGTGCGCTGGCCGAGGTGGGGTACTGGAGCCCGGACATGATCACCGAAGACATCGATATCAGTTGGAAACTGCAATTGCGCCATTGGTCGATATTCTTTGAGCCGCGCGCGCTGTGCTGGATCCTGATGCCTGAAACGTTAAGAGGGCTGTGGAAGCAGCGCCTGCGCTGGGCGCAAGGCGGGGCGGAGGTGTTTATTGTTAACATGCGCCGTCTGTGGTCGTGGGAGTTCCGTCGCATGTGGCCGCTATTTTTCGAGTTCTGCTTTTCTACCACTTGGGCATTTGCCTATGCGATCAGTATCGTGCTGTTCCTGCTGGGACTGATGATCCCGATGCCGGACTCGCTGTATGTTCAACATCTGTTCCCGCCAGCCTTTACCGGACTTATTCTCGGCGTGGTCTGCTTAATACAGTTTGCGATAAGCCTGATGATTGAACGACGCTATGAAAAAGGCATTGGCGCCTCATTGTTCTGGATAATCTGGTTCCCGGTGGTGTACTGGCTGTTGAGCCTGTTTACCACGTTGGTGTCATTCCCGAAAGTGATGCTCAAACGCAAACGCGGCAGGGCGCGCTGGGTGAGTCCTGACCGTGGAATAGGGAGGATCGAATCATGAGTCAGCCGCTGATCTTTACGGAGCGGCGTCTGCTGCCGCGCATCATTGACGTTCTGTTAACGATTTTTGCCTGGGTTGGATTTTTATACTTAATCTACAAAGGGCTGATTACGGCCCTGGCGCATTCACCGTATATGGGCGTGCGTCCCTTTTTCACCACGCTGGATACGGTCACGTTTTACATCCTTGTCGCGCTGGTCAACGGACTGGTGCTGATCGGCTGGGCGAAATACAACCAGTTTCGTTTTCGGGTGGAGCGTCGCAGTCGCAGACCAGGACTGGAAGACCATGAGCTGGCGGAAAGTTTACGTATTACCCGTGAACTGGTTACAGAGTTGAACAAAGCGAGGGTGCTGACGGTCCATCACCATGAGAATGGCGAAATCAGTCATATCGATGTGGACAAGCACATCGCCGATAACCGCCTGCCGCCGCCGACGCCTGCAATGCTGGAATATTTGCCGCCGGAGCGGGAGCCATTGTTACAGAAAAGGCCCGAGTGATATTTCTGCTACCCGCCACTTCCTTCAGCCTCGCATCGGTCTATGATTAGACTCAGACAATAAAAATGCGAGGTAATGTCGTGGAAAAGGAACTACTGGAGGCAGGTTACCGGGCCTATACCGGCGAGAAGATTGATGTCTACTTCAACACGGCGATATGTCAGCATTCAGGAAACTGCGTGCGGGGAAGCGCGAAGCTTTTCAATCTGAAACGCAAACCCTGGATAATCCCCGATGAAGTGGATGTCGCGACGGTTATTAAGGTCATCGATACCTGTCCAAGCGGTGCGCTGAAATATCGCCAGAAATAAGTGAGGGAACCATGGAAATTCTTGCAGGCCACAACAAATTTTATGTCAACGATGCTGAAGGCAATCAGGTTGCCGAGATTGTCTTTGTGCCGACGGGCGAGCACCTGAGCATCATTGAACATACCGATGTTGACCCCAGTCTGAAAGGTCAGGGCGTCGGCAAACAGCTGGTGGCGAAGGTGGTGGAGAAAATGCGCGCTGAAAATCGCAAAGTGATTCCGCTGTGTCCGTTTGCCAAACATGAATTTGATAAAACCCGCGAGTACGACGATATTCGCGCCTGAAGTCTGATTTCCGCCGGATAGCCTTATCCGGCATATCACTCCCGATGCAACAAATCCTGATAAATGCCCGTCAGTACCCCTTGCGGGCCAAACTCTTTTTTAATCCACTGAGTGACTCGACCGGTTGCCGAATGCTGGGTTGCCAGCAGCATCCGTGAATCCTGACGCGGATTGTGGATCTGTCGCGTGACCAGCAGCGACTTTTCCATCGCTTCGCGCACCATATAATCCGGTAAAAAACCGATGCCTTCGCCCAGAATTTGGCACTGACATTTGGTATTAAAATCTGGAACCAGAATCGACTCCTGACCGTGTAACAGCCACCCGACCTTTTTGTTAATGGTGTGGGCGGTGTCTTCCACCATAATGTTCGGATACAAACGCAACTGGCTCTCAGAAATCGGTTCAGGCATAAATGCCAACGGATGATCCGGGGCAATGGCAAACGACCAGCGAATAGCGCCGATCTCGGTATAATCAATCCCGCCGCCGTCCAGTAACGTATCGGGCGCGCCAATGGCGATATTGGCAAGGTTGTTGATGATCGAATCCCAGACGCCGTTATAGACCTCGGTGGTGACGGTTATCTGGCAGGTAGGGAACTGTTTCTTGAGTACCTGCAGTAGCCGCGCCGTATGCTGTGGGGTGTACAACAACTGGTTAATACAGATGCGCACCCGGGCTTCAATGCCCTGAGCGATGGTATCAATGCTGCGCTTAATCGCGTGGAAATCGTTGAGCAGGTCGGAGGCCTTGCGAAACAGATAGCGACCAGACTCGGTCAACTCAATGCTTCGGGTGCTACGCGTAAACAGCACCACATCGAGCCCCATCTCCATGCGTTTAATGGTGTAGCTAATAGCCGATGTGGTTAAGCCCAGCTCCTCCGCAGCTTTGCTGAAGCTGCTGTAGCGGGCTGCCATAGTAAATGCCAGCAGATTTTCCTCGGTAAAAATGGAATTCATCTTTTCTCCCCTCAGGCTACCAACACGCCCCGCCGCATAATGATTGTTGAATGTATTTGTAATCCTTATACAGAGCAATCAGTCTTGAACAGAATTTAACACTAGTTTTACATTTGATTTGAAGGCAATCACACTTCTGCATATTAATTGCAGGCCGCTATCCGCGCAGCATACCGCTTGTTTTACCCGACTATTCATGAGTGGCAAAAAACGCCCCAGCCATAAGGGAAAGATTGCACTACAGCACGCTTTGCTCTCATTGTTAAATTTTATTCAATAATTGACGCGCTTACGATGAATGAAATTTAAGCGGGTGTTATTCTCTACACTCTGTTGCTATTCTCAGCTTATCGGATATTTAGAAAGTCTAAAAAACTGCAGGAGAGCAATTATGTCAGAGAAAGAACTCATTACTGAATTTCTGCTGGCGGCAGAACAAGGTAATGCCGATGGATTAAAATCCTGTCTGGCAAAAAATGTGGATATTAATGCCACGAACCGCCAGGGACGTACCGCCATTATTATTACCAGCCTGAATAAGCATTATGACTGTGTTTCTTTATTGATTGCCGCCGGTGCCGATATTAATAAACAGGACCAAACCTGTTTTAATCCTTTCCTGATTAGCTGCCTGACTAACGATTTAACGCTGCTGCGTACCGTATTACCTGCTAACCCCGACCTTAACTGCCTGAGTCGTTTTGGCGGCGTAGGCATTACGCCAGCCAGTGAAAAAGGTCATGTGGAGATCGTGCGCGAGCTGCTGCTGCGTACCGATATCAATGTCAACCATACCAACTTCGTGGGCTGGACGCCGCTTCTGGAAGCCATTGTGCTTAATGATGGCGGCGCGAAGCAGCAGGAGATCGTCAAGCTGCTACTTGACCATGGCGCAAACCCGCATATGACGGATAAATACGGTAAAACCCCGCTGGAACTGGCGCGGGAGAAAGGTTATCACGAAATTGCCGAGCTGCTGATTGCCGCCGGAGCCTGACAGAGGAGCGCCGCTATCGCTACGCCATCACGGCGATGCGTACAGGCGCTAACCGCAGATAGCGCGTTTCTCGCTTTCCGGGGGACGGGGCAAGTTGAACAGGTTTTTTCCCGCGCGGTGAACCTGTTGATACCTGACCAGCAGCGACTGTTGACGTTGCTGAGTGAAGGTTGTGATAACGCGCCTAATAGCTGTCGGCTGGCGCTGACGCATTGCGCGGACCTGTTTCTCCCCGGTGAGCAGGTCAGATTTACCGAGTCGGGCATAGCCGTTGGCAAAGATAAATGGATAGAGACCTCTGGTTGCCTGCCGTGGCGCATACCACAGTGGACGGCAGATACAGTCACCCTCGCCGCAGTCCGCTGGCAGCGCTGGGAAGAGGTAATCCGCCAACAGTTAAGCAGCGACGACACATTATTTTTGTATCAGGGGGACAACCCGTTTTATCAGGAAATCACCCGTCAGTTACTCAACCGCCGACAAACACTAATAGCGGCGCTATATACGGGAGTAAATATTTCAACAGCGGCCAGCCATTTAATTGGTCTGGGAATTGGCCTGACGCCATCATCCGATGATTATTTAGTGGGCTTAAGTGCCATTTTATTAATCCCAGGACATCCGCTGGAGAAATATCGTGGGGATTTTTTAGCGGCATTTCAATGCGCCGGAAATAATACGACGCTACTTAGCAAAATAACGCTCGAAGAAGCTTTGCATCAACGTTATCGGGAAAGCGTCGTGCGGCTGCTGCAGCATATTATTACTGAGCAACAACCCGTTTCTACGCAATATATTACTGACATTAAAAATATCGGCTCAAGTTCTGGCTGCGACATGCTGTATGGCATGGCGGACGCCTGCGCCCTGAGCCACAGGTCCGGAGGGAATTATGTCGATCAGGATAGTTGTTAAAAAGAACACGTATTTTGATTCCGTTTCACTGATGTCTATCTCCACACGCGCCAATAAGCTCGATGGCGTTGAGCAGGCATTCGTGGCGATGGCTACGGAAATGAACAAGGGCGTGCTGAAGAATCTCGGCCTGCTGACGCCTGAACTGGAAGAGGCGAAAAGTGGCGACCTGATGATTGTCATTAAAGGCGCCAGCGAGGCGGCGAACGACCAGACATTGGTCGCAATTGAAGATCTGTTTACGCATAAAGAGCAGGGCGGCCAGCATGAAGCGCGCTATGCCACGCTCGCCAGCGCGAAAAAGCATGTTCCTGACAGCAATCTGGCGGTGATCTCGGTCAACGGTTTGTTTGCGGCGCGTGAAGCGCGTCAGGCGCTGCAAAATAACCTCAATGTGATGCTGTTCTCTGACAACGTTTCTCTTGAGGATGAACTGGCGCTAAAACAGCTGGCGCACGAAAAGGGGCTGTTGATGATGGGGCCAGACTGCGGAACCGCCATTATTAACGGCGCGGCGCTGTGCTTTGGCAACGCGGTACGTCGCGGCAACATTGGGATTGTGGGCGCATCCGGCACTGGCAGCCAGGAACTGAGCGTGCGCATTCATGAATTTGGCGGCGGGATTTCCCAACTGATTGGCACCGGTGGTCGCGATCTGAGTGAGAAGATTGGCGGCCTGATGATGCTTGATGCGATTGGCATGCTGGAAGCCGATCCGCAAACCGAAATCATTGCGCTTATCTCTAAACCTCCTGCCCCAGCGGTGGCGCGCAAGGTGCTGGAGCGTGCGCGCGCCTGCCAAAAGCCAGTCGTGGTGTGCTTCCTCGGACGCGAAGCCGCGCCTGCGGATGAAAAAGGTCTGCAGTTTGCACGCGATACCAAAGAAGCGGCGCTGAAAGCGGTGCTGCTGACCGGCGTGAAAAAAGAGAGCCTGGACCTGCATCCGCTCAACTGGCCGCTGATTGAAGAGGTCCGCGCCCGCCTGACCCCGCAGCAAAAGTACATCCGTGGCTTATTCTGCGGCGGCACGTTGTGTGATGAGGCGATGTTTGCCGCCATGGAAAAACACGCGCAGGTTTACAGCAACATTCACCCCGATCCGGCGTTCCGCCTGAAAGATCTCAACCGCAGCGTGGCGCATACCTTCCTTGATTTCGGTGATGACGATTTTACCAACGGTAAACCACACCCGATGATCGATCCCACCAACCGTATCAGTCGTCTGTTGCAGGAGGCGCGCGATCCTGAAGTGGGCGTGATCGTGATGGATTTCGTGCTTGGATTTGGATCGCATGAAGATCCGGTCGGGGTGATGCTGGACGCGATCGTTGAAGCCAAAGCGATCGCCGCCGCAGAGGGTCGTCCTCTGGAAATCCTCGGCTATGTGCTGGGAACCGATCTCGATACGCCGTCGCTGGAAAAACAGTGCCAGATGCTGACCGATGCCGGGGTTATCTGGGCGAGCAGTAGTACCAACACCGGATTGCTGGCGCGTGAATTTATCTGTAAAGGGGAGGAAGCCTGATGAGCCAGACACTGTTTAACCAGCCGCTGAACGTGATTAACGTCGGCATCGCGATGTTCAGCGATGACCTGAAAAAGCAGAACGTACCGGTAACCCTGCTTGACTGGACGCCGCCGGGCCAGGGCAACATGCAGGTGGTCGCGGCGCTGGACGACATTGCTGATTCGCCGCTGGCGGACAAAATCGCGGCCGCTAACCAGCAGGCGCTGGAGCGCATCATCCAGTCGCATCCGGTGCTGATTGGTTATGACCAGGCCATCAACGTGGTGCCGGGCATGACCCGCAACACCATTTTGCACGCCGGCCCGCCGATCCGCTGGGAAAAAATGTGCGGCGCGATGAAGGGCGCGGTAACCGGGGCGCTGGTGTTTGAAGGGCTGGCGAAAGATCTGGATGAAGCCGCCGAACTGGCCGCCTCGGGGGAGATCATCTTCTCTCCGTGCCACGAGCATGACTGTGTTGGCTCGATGGCGGGTGTGACGTCGGCGTCGATGTTTATGCACATCGTGGAGAACAAAACCTACGGCAACCGCGCATATACCAATATGAGCGAGCAGATGGCGAAGATCCTGCGCATGGGGGCGAACGATCAGAGCGTTATCGATCGCCTGAACTGGATGCGCGATGTGATGGGACCGATGCTGCGTGATGCCATGAAACTGGCGGGTGAAATCGATCTGCGTCTGATGCTGGCGCAGGCGTTGCACATGGGCGATGAATGCCATAACCGTAACAACGCCGGGACGGCGCTACTGATTCAGGCGCTAACGCCGTGGATCATCCAGACCGGTTATCCGGTTGAGCAGCAGCGCGAGGTATTCGAGTTCGTCCTCAGCAGTGATTACTTCTCCGGGCCGACCTGGATGGCGATGTGTAAAGCCGCGATGGACGCCGCACACGGCATTGAATACAGCACCGTGGTCACGACGATGGCGCGTAACGGCGTCGAGTTCGGTCTGCGCGTCAGCGGGTTGCCGGGGCAATGGTTTACCGGTCCGGCGCAGCAGGTGATTGGCCCAATGTTCGCGGGCTATAAGCCGGAAGATTCCGGGCGCGATATTGGCGATAGCGCGATTACCGAAACCTATGGCATTGGCGGTTTTGCCATGGCGACGGCGCCTGCCATTGTGGCGCTGGTCGGCGGTACGGTCGAGGAGGCGGTCGATTTCTCTCGCCAGATGCGCGAAATCACCCTCGGTGAAAACCCCAACGTTACCATTCCGCTGCTCGGTTTTATGGGCGTACCGACTGCTATCGACATTACGCGCGTGGGCAGCACCGGCATTTTGCCAGTGATCAACACCGCCATTGCGCACAAAGATGCGGGGATCGGCATGATCGGCGCCGGAATCGTTCACCCGCCGTTCGCCTGTTTTGAAAAGGCGATCCTCAACTGGCGTGACCGCTACTGCTAATAACAACAACCGGGGCTAACGGCGTTAGCCCCACAGTAGCAAAGCGCAAAACGTTGCTTACCTGCAGGGCTGGGCGATCTCCGCGATCGCAAACGATGCTTAACCTGTTAAGGATATTCCATGAACAGCATAAAACTAGAATGGAAACGTGGTGACTGGGCGGCTTACTTTGGGCTGATGACCAACAACCTGACGAACCTGCTGACAATGATGGGGCTGCTCATTTTTGTCGTCGGGATCCCAACCGAAATAGTCTATGGCCGCATTGCGCCTGCCTTTGGCCTGGCGGTGCTGGTGGCCAGCGTCTGCTACGCCTGGTTTGGCCTGCAAATGGCAAAACACACCGGACGTAATGACGTAACGGCGCTGCCGTCCGGGCCGAGCGCACCGTCGATCTTTACCGTGACCTTCCTGGTGCTGATGCCGGTTTATCAGCAAACCAAAGATGCCAACTTCGCCATCCAGATTGCGCTGGTATGGTGCTTTGTGGAAGCGTTAATCCTGGTGGGCGGCTCCTTCCTGGGCGAGACCATCCGCAAGATGATCCCACGAACGGTACTGCTCTCTTGTTTATCCGGCCTGGGCCTGCTGCTGTTGGCGATGAACCCAATGCTGCAGGCATTTGAAGCGCCAACCGTTTCTTTCATCGTCCTGCTGCTGATCTTTATTAACTGGTTCGGTAAGAAGCCGATTTTTGCCCGCATTCCTACCGGTTTGCTGCTGCTGATTGCCGGGACGGCCCTGGCGTGGATCTCGGGTTTGCAAAGCCCGGAAGCGATTAAAGCGTCGATGTCTTCTTTTGGCTTTAACCCGCCGGAAATTCATGTCGACAGCTTCCTGCAAGGGTTGCCGCACGCGCTGCCGTATCTGGCGTCTGCGGTGCCTCTGGGTCTGGCGAACTACATTTTTGACCTCGAAAACATAGAAAGCGCGCACGCCGCAGGCGATGAGTACAACACCCGTAAGGTCATGATGGCGAACGGTTTTGCCTCCATGCTCGGTTGCATGCTGGGCAACCCGTTCCCGGTGACCGTGTATGTCGGCCATGCAGGCTGGAAGGCGATGGGCGCCAGCATTGGTTACACCCTCGCTTCAGGCGTCACCATGTTCCTGGTACCGCTGTTTGGTCTGGGGGCGTTTATGCTCGCCATTATTCCGATGACCGCGATAGTGCCGATTTTGGTGTTTATCGGCGTGGTGACCGCCAACCAGGTGGTGCGAGAAACGCCCAAAGTCGAGGTTCCCGTTATCTTCATCTGTCTGTTCCCGTGGATCGCTAACTGGGCGCTAACCATCGTTAATAGCGTGATGGGCGCGGCCGGTACGTCAGCAGGTAAGCTCGGTAGCGACCTGCTGCACAGCAAAGGCGTCTATTACGACGGGCTGGTGCATCTGGGAAGCGGCGCGCCGCTGGCCAGCATGCTGTGGGGCTGTGTCGCCATCTTCGCCATTATGAATAAGCCACTGCGTGGGGCGATTGCCGCCGCCTTTGGCGCACTGCTGTCGCTGTTTGGCGTGATCCACTCCCCGGCGGTCGGCTTTGCAGAGGGCAGCTCGATGATGTTTGTGCTGGCCTACCTGATGATGAGCGGCATGTTTGTCCTCAAGCACGTGCTCGACAGCCGTGAAGCGGTGACTGCGCCTGAGCAGCAACCGACAAAATCCACCTGAATCGCCTGCAAGCGGAAGATGACACTATGAAAGAACTTGTGGTCGTTGCCATTGGCGGCAACAGCATTATCAAAGATAACGCCAGCCAGTCGATTGCGCACCAGGCTGAAGCGGTTAAAGCGGTGGCGGATACGGTGCTGGAGATGCTGGCATCGGACTACAACATTGTGCTGACGCACGGTAACGGACCGCAGGTGGGGCTGGATCTGCGACGGGCGGAAATCGCGCATGAGCGTGAAGGTTTGCCGTTGACCCCATTGGCAAACTGTGTCGCCGATACCCAGGGCGGCATCGGTTATCTGATCCAACAAGCGCTGAACAATCGTCTGGCGCGGCGCGGCGAGCAGAAAGCGGTCACCGTGGTGACCCAGGTGGAGGTCGATAAAAACGATCCGGGCTTCGCGAATCCAACCAAACCTATCGGTGCGTTCTTTAGCGCAGCCCAGCGCGATGAACTACTGCGGGTCAATCCCGGCTGGCGCTTTGTGGAGGATTCCGGGCGCGGCTACCGTCGGGTGGTCGCTTCGCCAGAGCCGAAGCGCATCGTCGAAGCGGAGGCGATTAAGGCGCTAACCCGGCAAGGCTTTGTGGTGATTGGCGCGGGCGGCGGTGGGATCCCGGTGGTGCGTGGTGAGCAAGGTGATTACCAGAGCGTGGACGCGGTGATTGACAAAGATCTTTCCACAGCGCTGCTGGCTCAGGAGATTCACGCCGACATTCTGGTGATCACCACCGGCGTTGAGAAAGTGTGTATTCACTTTGGCAAACCTGAGCAGCAGGCGCTGGATACGGTGGATGTCGCCACGATGACCCGCTACATGCAGGAAGGACATTTCCCGCCGGGCAGCATGCTACCCAAAATCGTTGCCAGCCTGACATTCCTGGCACGCGGCGGTAAGCGAGTGATCATCACCACGCCAGAATGTCTGCCCGCCGCACTCCGCGGCGAAACGGGTACCCACATTGTCCATTCCTGAGAGGAGATGCGAATGAAAGAAAGTAACAGCCGCCGCGAATTTTTAAGCCAGAGCGGAAAAATGGTGACCGCTGCCGCGCTGTTTGGCGCGGTGGCCCCGGTCGCGTATGCTGCTAATCCTGTCGGGAACACCTGCGGGTCGAAGAGCACAATGACGATTAACGATAAACACTATTACCTGGATAACGTCCTGCTGGAAGCTGGGTTTGATTACGAAAATTCGGTGGCAGTCCATACCCGTACCGCGCTGCAAACCATCGAAATCCAGGACGGAAAAATCGTTGCGTTGCGCGAGAATAAGCAGCATCCGGATGCGACACTGCCGCACTACGATGCGGGCGGCAAGCTGATGCTGCCCGCTATGCGCGATATGCACATCCACCTGGATAAAACCTTTTATGGCGGTCCGTGGCGTTCACTGAACCGTCCGGCTGGCACTACTATTCAGGATATGATCCGCCTGGAGCAAAAGCTGCTGCCTGAACTCCAGCCTTACACCCAGGAGCGCGCGGAAAAGCTTATCGATTTGCTGCAATCCAAAGGTACCTCGATCGCCCGCAGCCATTGCAACATCGAACCGGTTTCCGGGCTGAAAAATCTGGAAAACTTGCAGGCGGTGTTGGCGCGTCGTCAGCCGGGTTTTGCCTGTGAAATCGTGGCATTTCCGCAGCATGGCCTGCTGTTATCAAAATCTGAACCGCTGATGCGTGAAGCGATGCAAGCGGGGGCGCATTACGTTGGTGGTCTGGACCCAACCAGCGTGGACGGGGCGATGGAAAAATCCCTCGACACTATGTTCCAGATTGCGCTGGATTACGATAAAGGCGTGGATATTCATCTGCACGAAACCAGCCCGGCGGGCGTGGCGGCGGTGAATTACATGGTGGAAACGGTAGAGAAAACGCCGCAGTTGAAGGGCAAACTGACCATCAGCCACGCTTTCGCGCTGGCAACGCTGAACGAACAGCAGGTTGACGCGCTGGCGACTCGTATGGCGGCTCAGCAGATTACCATTGCCTCAACGGTGCCGATTGGCACGCTGCATATGCCGCTCAAACAACTGCGTGACAAAGGCGTGGAGGTGATTACCGGGACCGACAGCGTGATTGACCACTGGTCGCCGTACGGGCTGGGAGACATGCTGGAGAAGGCGAATCTGTACGCGCAGCTCTATATTCGCCCCAACGAGCTTAACCTGTCGCGCGCGCTGTTTCTTGCCACCGGCGATGTGCTGCCGCTAAACGATAAAGGCGAACGCGTGTGGCCGAAAGCGCAGGATGAAGCCAGTTTTGTGCTGGTGGATGCTTCCTGTTCGGCAGAAGCGGTTGCCCGCATCTCCCCCCGCACCGCGACCTTCCATAAAGGACAACTGGTGTGGGGGAATGTCGCAAGCTAGTCTGGATTTACGCGCAGCGGCAACCGCTGCTGCGCACTCTGCTCGTTAACCGACGATCCCCATATAGCCGTGAATCCCCATATATAAGCCGACCATCGCAATGAGCGCACTGGAAAAATAAGGCGCTTTGCGTGCCAGCGTATTAAATCCACTCCAGCGTTTGGCCGCCTGCTGTACGCTAATTGCTGCGCCCACACCCACCGTCACCAGCGTCAACGCCAGTCCGAGGCTGAAGCACAGCACCATAGTCGCGCCCAGCGTGAAGGCTTTGAGCTGGATGCATATCAGCAGCACTGTAATGGCGGCTGGGCACGGGATAAGCCCGCCGGTCAGGCCGAACAGTAATATTTGGCCGTTGGTGACCTCTTTGCCCGCAAAGCGGCGCTGAATATCAGTGGCATGCGCCCGTTCGTGGGCATCCTGATACTCTTTTGAACCCTCGCTCAGCCCTGCCAGCGCGGCATGGTCATGATCGTGTTCGTGGTGATGATGGTGATGATCATCATCGTGGTCATGATGATGGTGGTGGTGATGATGATCGTCATGATCATGGTGATGCTCGTGATGCGTCCGGGCCAGCCAGTTCTGCTCTCCCTGCCAGGTGCGCCAGAACATCCAGAATGCAGTGCCGAGAATAATAATCGCCGAGACAAACTGCAGCCAGGGCTCAACGGCCTGGGCGGTAAACGCTTTGCTGATATACATCCCGCCCAGTGCTATCAACCACACCACGGCGGTATGCGAGAGTGTAGCCGCCAGCCCCAGCATCACCGCCTGTTTGATGGTGCCTTTAATGGCAATAATAAAGGCCGCCATCATCGTTTTCGAATGTCCCGGTTCCAGACCGTGTAACACACCCAATAAAATCGCGCTGGGAATGAAAAACCAGGCATTGCCTTGCTGAAGAAGTGTAGAAAACTCACCCATGAGAATGATTCTTAGTTGTTTAATTTTGCCCGATTCTACTCCCCCCCAGTATGAAATACTACCCCCCAGTAGAATGTCGATGGTATTGTCGCTACGACAAGACGTTAAAAAGGTAAAGCTATGTCACATACGATCCGCGACAAACAAAAGCTGAAAGCCCGAACCAGCAAGATTCAGGGGCAGGTAGCGGCGTTGAAAACCATGCTGGATGAACCGCATGAATGCGCGGCAGTATTGCAGCAAATCGCGGCGATCCGCGGTGCGGTAAACGGGTTAATGCGTGAGGTGATTAAGGGGCATCTGACCGAGCACATCGTGCATCAGGGCGATGAAATAAAGCGCGAAGAAGATTTGGATGTGGTCCTGAAAGTACTGGATTCGTATATCAAATAAGTCAGTTGAACGGCTCATCCATATACTGGAATGAGCCGTTAACTATACGTTCTAGCCAAAAAACATCACAGATACACACAGCAACCCGACAATCAGAGTGATCAGATTACCCACTGAACGGTACGGCTTTAACGCCGGTATCAGATAAGTGGAGAGAGTCGGCATGATAAACAAAATCATGGCGATGAGTGGCCCGCTAATGGCGTAAATCATTGAAATCGCATTAGGATTAATGCAGCAGACGATAAACGTAATGGCCGAAACTAACATAATGGACAGGGCGCGGTTAAAAGCCCGGCTTTTCTTCACGCCCACCTGATGCAGCGACGTTTTTACCACTTCTGTTGCCCCTTCAATCACGCCAAAGTAGGTGCCAAGGAACGATTTTGACATCGCCACAACGGCGACAATAATCCCGGAAATCGACAGCCATGCCGGTGCGTTTGGCATCATCGATAACGCTGACAGAATGGTCACGCCTTCATTTTTCGCGTCTTCGATATAGTTTGTCGGAATCGAAAGCAAACAGCTGAAGACGAAAAACAGTACGCTCAGGCAGATGATGACGTAGGCGACCTTCATGATTTTTTTGCATTTACCCATGGCCTGCTCGCCGTATTTCTCACGTCGGTCAATGGCGAACGTTGAGATAATTGGCGTATGGCTAAAAGCGAAAACCATCACGGGAATAGAGATCCAAACCTGATGAAGCGTGTGCTGATCGAAAGACATCTGGCCGGTGAGTAGCGTTGGCTGCCAGCTTCCGGTCAGGTAGAGCGAAAGGAACAAAAAGTACGCGATGAGCGGGAATACCAGAAAGCCCATAACCCGAATGGTGGCTTGTCGGCCCATCAGAAAAATCAGGTTCAGTACCAGCACCACGCCGAGACTCACCAGCACGCGAACACGCAAATCGATGGCGATATGTTTTGCCAGCTGTTCGGTGAGTGAATTGGTTATCGCCACGGCGTAGATCAGCACGACGACAAAGAAGGCAATAAAATAGAGAGTGGTGATCAGGTTACCGATCTTCTTGCCGTAGTAATGGGTGACTGCACCGGTGATGCCTTCGCCTGCTGACGTTTTTGACGACAGGATAAACTGGCACAGCGCCTTGTGTGGCCAGTAGGTTAAAGGCCAGGCCACGAGGGCGGTGATAAACAGCACCACCGCGCCTGCAGAACCCAGCTGTATGGGGAGGAAGAGGGTTCCTGCGCCGACGGCAGTCCCATATAGTGCGAAGCTCCAGAGAGTCTCTTCTTTTGACCAAATTTTCGACATTATTTGAACGTATCAACTATAAAATAAACAAAAAGAAGCGCAATTTACCACAAATGAGAGGGGCTGGGGGAAGTGTGAACAAGCGGGCTGGTGAATGGATGAATAGCCGGAATCAAGATAATTCCGACTATTTATTGAATTATCAGGCAGTAACGCGCTGCTGGCGGCGCTTCATCATGCGCTCGCGTAATGTGTCATACGCCCAGTTATAGAACATGGTGTACGGCAGGAAGAACAGGAAGAAACCTATTTCCAACGTGAATGCCTGAAGCAGGCTGACGTTCAACACATAGGCCACGATGCTCACCCCGATCACAATAAACCCGCTCTCGAAGCCTAAGGCGTGAAAGGCGCGAACTTTAGCCGTACGTTTTACCCGATGCGACGGCCATAAGCGGTCAAACAGGGCGTTATAAATGATATTCCAGATCATCGCCGTGGTAGCCAGAATAATGGTCAGTCCGCCCATTTCCAGCACCGAACGCTGCATCAGCCACGCGGTAGTCGGCGCAAGGATCGCGGTGGCAATACCTTCAAAACAAACGGCATGAAAAATTCGCTCTACTAACGAGCGGCGCTGGACTGTATCGTGTTGCATAACCTCAAACCTTCTTTGATGCCCGGATAACGGAATGGTGGCAATTTTATCGTTTTATGTGATATCTAAAAGATAGTATCCATCGATAAAGTAGATAGTTCATGCGTTACTCTCCTGAAGCATTAACGGCATTTGTAGAGACCGTTTCCTGCGGCTCATTTTCTGCGGCGGCCCGACGGCTGCGTAAAAGCCAGTCCACTATCAGTACGGCAATTGCGCATCTGGAAGCCGATCTCGGTTTTGCGTTGTTTGACCGATCCTCCCGTCAGCCAACGCTGACCGAAGAAGGTAAACGGGTGCTGGGCTATGTGCAGGCAATTTTGACGGCCAGCGAACGTCTCGATGAGGCGGCAATCTCGCTGTCGGGTGAGACGGAGGCGCGCCTGACCTTCGTGCTTTCGGACACGCTGCACCCGGATGTGCTGGAAGAACTGATGGTGCAGTTTGACCGCAAGTTTCCGCATACCGAGTTTGAATGTCTGATTGGTGAAGATGAAGACGTGATCGATCTGCTGCAAAAAGGGCGCGCGCAGGTCGGATTGATTGAGGCAAGAGAGGATTACCCGACCGACATGGGCGTGACGCGGCTGCCGATGCAGTCCTGGATGGGGTTGTACGTTGCGGACTCGCATCCGCTGGCGAGTCAGGAAAAACTACAATGGGAACAACTCCACACCTGGCGCGAACTGCGCCTGAATACCTACCTGGAAAGCGGTACAAACGTGGCGCGCGGACCGGTCTGGTCAGCGCCTAACTATTTGTTGTTGCTGAGTATGGCGGTTCAGGGATTCGGTTGGTGCGCGCTCCCTTGTGCGCTGGTGGAGGAGTTTGCCGCGGAAAAACCGCTGGTTCAGCTACAGGTGCCCGGCTGGCCAAAGGCTATCTCTATCGATTTGTTGTGGAATAAGAAATCACCGCCTGGCGTGGCGGGAAGTTGGCTGCGCGACCATTTACAGCAGAGTGGCGTTCAGATGACCAATAAATGATACGAAATTCCTTTGTGATAAAAATCACCATTTTTAAACAACTTTGATAACTACTTTTAACAATCATCTACTATTGCGGTGTTATTTTGCGCTGAGGTAGTGATGAAAGAGGTTGTGATAGTCGGGGCGTTAAGGACACCGATCGGCTGCTTCCAGGGAACACTGGCGCGCCACTCTGCCGTTGAGTTAGGCAGCATGGTGGTCAGAGCGTTGCTGGAACGCACGGGCGTGGATGTTCACGCCGTGGATGAAGTGATCCTCGGGCAGGTGCTTACCGCAGGTGCCGGGCAGAACCCGGCCCGTCAGTCCGCCATCAATGGTGGGCTACCTAATACCGTTTCCGCCATCACCATTAACGATGTTTGCGGTTCGGGGCTGAAAGCGCTGCATCTGGCGACCCAGGCTATCCAGTGCGGTGAAGCTGACATTGTGATTGCCGGCGGGCAGGAGAATATGAGCCGTGCGCCGCATGTCCTTACCGATAGCCGCACTGGCGCACAACTGGGGAACAGTCAACTGGTCGACAGCCTGGTGCATGACGGTCTGTGGGATGCTTTCAACGATTATCATATGGGCGTCACTGCGGAAAACCTGGCGCGGGAATATGGCATTAGCCGTGAATTACAGGATGCCTACGCGCTGCACTCGCAACACAAGGCTCGGCTGGCTATCGACGCCGGACGCTTTAAAGATGAAATCGTGCCGGTGGTGACCCAGCGTAATGGTCAATCATTCGTAGTGGATACCGATGAGCAACCGCGTACCGATGCCAGTGCGGAAGGGTTGGCGCGTCTGGATCCTACCTTCGACCGGCTCGGTTCGGTCACCGCGGGGAACGCCTCATCCATCAACGATGGCGCCGCCGCGGTGATGATGATGAGCGAAGCCAAGGCGCAGGAGCTGAATTTGCCGGTGCTGGCCCGCATTCGCGCGTTCGCCAGCGTCGGGGTCGATCCCGCACTGATGGGGATTGCGCCAGTGTATGCTACGCGCCGCTGCCTTGAGCGTGTGGGCTGGCAACTGGCTGATGTTGATCTGATCGAAGCCAACGAAGCGTTCGCCGCGCAGGCATTGTCCGTTGGGAAAATGCTGGAGTGGGATGAGCGGCGGGTAAATGTGAACGGCGGCGCTATTGCGCTTGGCCATCCGATTGGCGCATCGGGTTGTCGTATTCTGGTTTCGCTGGTGCATGAAATGGTGAAACGTCGGGCGCACAAAGGGCTGGCAACGCTGTGTATCGGCGGCGGTCAAGGGGTGGCGCTCGCTATCGAACGAGACTAACGATCTTAGATTTCCCTTCTTAAACACCTTTTTAGTGTGTTACCCCGGCATCCATAAAAAAGCCCTCCAACAGGAGGGCAAGGCCAGTTACAGAAACATACACTCTAAACGCCGTCAATATATCAAAACATTGTTTCATTTCATGTGATTGACTGCGCACTTTGTCAGCAAAGGTGTGCGAACATCGTATGTGCCCGGCTGTATTTTCAATGTCTTATCCCTGCCACTCATGATTATCTCCTTTGTATTTTATCTATCTAATTGTTTTAAATGATTTTATTTGAATTGCTCCCGCGATTTATTTGCCGAGCGTGATCGCAATTACACTTTTGATAATAAGCTGCGGGAAAAGTGAAACAACGTTTCATTTGCAATTGAAAACCCTATCCGGGAGGGCTATCATGAGCGCATTAGATAAAACGGAACAGCGTTTTGCTATTCGTTAAAGTATTCACGGTCAATTTATCACTGGAGGTAAATGTGGACGTAAGACAAAGCATCCATAGTGCGCATGCAAAAACCCTCGACACTCAGGGGCTGCGTAATGAGTTTTTGGTCGAAGAAGTATTTGTCGCAGATGAATACACCATGGTTTACAGCCACATCGACCGTATTATTGTCGGCGGTATTATGCCTGTGGCCAAAACCGTCTCTGTGGGTGGCGAAGTCGGTAAACAACTGGGCGTAACCTATTTTCTCGAACGCCGTGAGCTGGGTGTGATTAACATCGGTGGTCCGGGCACGATTACCGTTGACGGTCAGTGCTATGAAATTGGTCATCGTGATGCGCTGTACGTCGGCAAAGGGGCAAAAGAAGTCGTGTTTGCCAGCGTTGATACGGCGAAACCGGCGAAGTTTTACTACAACTGCGCGCCGGCCCACACGACTTATCCAACCAAAAAAGTCACGCCTGCTGACGTTGCGCCAGTGACGCTGGGCGACAACCTCACCAGTAATCGTCGCACCATCAATAAATATTTTGTGCCGGATGTGCTGGAAACCTGCCAGTTGAGCATGGGCCTGACTGAACTGGCGCCGGGCAACCTGTGGAACACCATGCCGTGCCATACCCATGAACGCCGTATGGAAGTCTACTTCTACTTCAACATGGAAGAAGATACCTGCGTCTTCCACATGATGGGACAGCCCCAGGAAACGCGTCATATTGTGATGCACAACGAGCAGGCGGTGATTTCGCCGAGCTGGTCTATTCATTCAGGCGTTGGCACAAAAGCTTATACGTTCATTTGGGGCATGGTTGGTGAAAACCAGGTCTTTGATGATATGGACCATGTCGCCGTCAAAGATCTGCGCTAGTTGCGGGCGACAGCCGTGCCTGCCTGCGGCGGGCATTATAAAAAATTAAGGATTTACAATGATTTTGAATGCATTCTCTCTTGAAGGTAAAGTCGCCGTTGTGACCGGTTGCGACACCGGCCTGGGTCAGGGTATGGCGCTGGGGCTGGCGGAAGCGGGTTGCGATATTGTCGGTATCAACATTGTTGAACCGACGGAAACCATCGAACGTGTGACCGCACTGGGCCGCCGTTTCTTGAGTCTGACCGCCGACCTGCGCCAAATTGATGGTATTCCAGCGCTGCTGGAGCGCGCAGTGGCAGAATTCGGCCATATCGATATTCTGGTCAACAATGCGGGCCTTATCCGTCGTGACGATGCGATCGACTTCAGCGAAAAAGACTGGGATGACGTGATGAACCTGAACATTAAGAGCGTATTCTTTATGTCTCAGGCCGCGGCGAAGCACTTTATCGCTCAGGGTAACGGCGGCAAAATTATCAATATCGCCTCTATGCTCTCTTTCCAGGGCGGTATCCGCGTTCCGTCTTACACCGCGTCTAAAAGCGGCGTAATGGGCGTCACCCGTCTGATGGCGAACGAGTGGGCAAAACATAACATCAACGTCAACGCGATTGCGCCGGGTTATATGGCGACCAACAACACTCAGCAACTGCGTGCTGATGAGCAGCGTAGCGCAGAAATCCTCGATCGTATTCCGGCAGGACGTTGGGGACTGCCGAGCGACCTGATGGGGCCTGTCGTGTTCCTGGCGTCCAGCGCGTCTGACTATATTAACGGCTATACCGTTGCGGTAGACGGCGGCTGGCTGGCACGTTAATACATTCCCTGAACAACAAACCCTGTCATCTGGCAGGGTTTTTTTGGTTTTAAGTTATTTTAATCCATATTCTGTCTATAAATTAATCCATACATAATTATATATGTATGAATTTGTAATGTTTAATCCTCTTTAATATCAATGAATTAAATTTAACTGAGTGGTTGCTGATAAATTTTAAAATTGAAATATCCATCACATAACGAGGTGGTGTAGCTATTTCATCCATGTTTTTGCCGTTTCCCGCCTGACGCTCCATGTAAGGGATCCCTTACTTTCAGGGACATGGTTTACTCTGTATCTGGCAGGAAAAAATGGTCTCAATAAATAATGATGCTGCTTTAGCGCCGCGCCCTGTGCGCGATACGCGACGTATGAATATGTTTGTCTCTATCTCTGCGGCTGTCGCAGGATTGTTATTCGGCCTGGATATTGGCGTGATAGCGGGCGCGTTGCCTTTCATCACCGATCATTTTGTCCTGACCAGCCGCCTGCAGGAGTGGGTGGTGAGCAGCATGATGCTGGGTGCGGCAATTGGCGCACTATTTAATGGTTGGCTGTCATTCCGCCTGGGACGTAAATACAGTCTGATGGCGGGCGCGATCCTTTTTGTCGTCGGATCTCTGGGATCGGCGTTTGCGTCCAGCGTTGAAATGCTTATTTTTGCCCGCGTGGTGCTGGGCGTTGCGGTGGGTATCGCGTCTTACACCGCGCCGCTCTATCTTTCCGAAATGGCCAGTGAGAATGTGCGCGGTAAGATGATCAGTATGTACCAGTTGATGGTTACGCTGGGTATTGTGCTGGCCTTTTTATCTGATACGGCATTTAGCTACAGCGGTAACTGGCGCGCCATGTTGGGGGTGCTGGCGCTCCCGGCAGTGTTACTGATTATCCTGGTGGTTTTCCTGCCGAACAGTCCGCGCTGGCTGGCGGAAAAAGGTCGCCACATCGAAGCCGAAGAAGTATTGCGAATGCTGCGCGATACGTCAGAAAAAGCCCGCGATGAGCTGAACGAAATCCGTGAAAGCCTGAAGCTGAAGCAGGGCGGCTGGGCGCTATTTAAAATTAACCGTAACGTGCGTCGCGCGGTTTTCCTCGGAATGTTGTTGCAGGCGATGCAGCAGTTCACCGGGATGAATATCATCATGTACTACGCGCCGCGCATTTTTAAAATGGCGGGCTTTACCACCACCGAACAGCAGATGATTGCCACGCTGGTGGTCGGCTTAACGTTCATGTTCGCCACCTTTATTGCTGTTTTCACGGTTGATAAAGCCGGACGCAAACCGGCGCTGAAAATTGGTTTCAGCGTGATGGCCATTGGGACGTTGGTACTCGGCTATTGCCTGATGCAGTTTGATAACGGCACGGCTTCCAGTGGTCTATCCTGGCTGTCAGTCGGTATGACCATGATGTGCATTGCAGGTTACGCGATGAGCGCCGCGCCGGTGGTGTGGATCCTCTGTTCGGAAATTCAGCCGCTGAAATGCCGCGATTTTGGTATTACATGCTCGACCACCACCAATTGGGTGTCGAACATGATCATTGGCGCCACGTTCCTGACGCTGCTCGACAGCATCGGCGCGGCGGGTACATTCTGGCTGTATACCGCGTTGAACGTCGCTTTTATCGGTATTACATTCTGGCTTATCCCGGAAACCAAAAACGTCACGCTGGAACACATCGAGCGCAAGCTGATGTCGGGTGAGAAGCTAAGAAATATTGGGGTGTAAGCCAAATATACGTGCCGGATGGCGGCTCTGCCTGATCCGGCCTACGAATTGAGTCTCGTCCTGGCCGGGTAAGCGCAAGCGTTACTCGGTATTTTTTTGAACACATTACCCGTGCAGAAAATCGTCGCGCATCGGAGTGAACGTATCGAGTAATGTTCCTGCTTTTAAGCAGACGCAGCCATGCATAATGTTGGGCTGTTTATACAGGGTGTCACCTGCGGAAACGACATGCTTTTCTTCCCCAATAGTAAATTCAAACTCACCGGATAAAACGTAAGTCAGCTGTTCATGCGGGTGGTTGTGCAGCGGACCAATCGCGCCCTGCTCGAAGTTCACCTCAACCGCCATCATTTTACCGTCGTGAGCAAGAATGCGACGGGTAACGCCATTGCCCAGATCTTCAAGCGTGGTCTCTTTATGAAAAATAAACATCCGACATTCCTGTAAGTTAGTGAAACGGTGTTTTATTAAATTTATATCAGCAAAGTATAAAAAGAAATGCACACCAACAGATGTGGAAAGTTGATCACATCTTTGGTTCACTGAAGAGATAACAACAAATGAGGGGAAGCGATGAAAACGATCGGTCTGTTAGGCGGTATGAGCTGGGAATCCACCATTCCTTATTATCGACTCATTAATGAAGGGGTAAAACAGCGTCTGGGTGGCCTGCATTCGGCACAGATTCTGTTGCACAGCGTAGATTTTCATGAGATTGAAGCCTGTCAGTCCAGCGGCGACTGGCAGCGGGCCGGGCAGATCCTCGCGCAGGCCGCCAGAGGGCTACAGGAGGCGGGAGCTGAGGGCATCATGTTGTGTACCAACACGATGCACAAGGTTGCTGAGGCGATTGCAACCGCCTGTGATGTACCGTTCCTGCATAT
This sequence comes from Citrobacter sp. CRE-46, assembly GCF_059615875.1. NCBI lineage: Bacteria > Pseudomonadati > Pseudomonadota > Gammaproteobacteria > Enterobacterales > Enterobacteriaceae > Citrobacter > Citrobacter sp. CRE-46. The sequence continues at coordinate 956,329 of NZ_CM184341.1, forward strand.
TGCTGATGCCACTGGTCGCGCCATACAAAAGCAGCAGATGAGCAACGTGGCGCTGCTGGGTACGCGCTACACCATGGAGCAGGATTTTTACCGTGGGCGCTTACAGGCTGAATTTGGCATTAGTACGCTTATCCCTGACGCTAACGACCGGCAAAAAATAAACCAGATTATTTTCGATGAGCTGTGCCTCGGCGAATTCAATGAAACGTCCCGCGATTATTACCTCAGTGTGATTGCTCAACTGGCTAAACAGGGCGCGCAAGGGGTAATTTTTGGCTGTACCGAGATTGGTCTGCTGGTGCCAGCCGAGCTAAGCCCACTACCGGTTTTCGACACTGCGGCTATCCATGCGCAAGATGCGGTGGAGTTTATGCTTTCGTCTGTGGATGCAAAATAGCGTTCAGCGGATCGATTAGCTTCGGCAGATGGGCTTGCAGATGCGCGGTGAAAGCATCTACCAGCGCCGAGGCGGGGCGATGAAGCGGGTGAATCAGGCTGACCGTAAACGGTACCGAAATACTGAAACGGCGGATAACGATCCCGCTGCTGGCGTAATCCAGCGCCGTTAAGGGATTGACCACCGAGATCCCCACACCCGCCCGCACCATTGCACAAATTGAAGCAGCGCTATGGGTTTCTATTACCATGCGGCGTTTCACTTGGTGCTCATTAAACAGGGTATCCAGAAGCTGACGGTAGCTGTCGGTCCGCGACAGGCTGATGTAGTTTTCGCCCTGAAAATCCTGCGGTGTGAGCACGGATTTCTCGGCCAGCGGATGTCCCTGTGGCAGCACGCATACTTCATCCAGCGCCAGCAATTCTGTACGTTTAGTGCCGGCGGGAGTATGCAGAGTTTCTGTGATCCCCAGATCGTGGCGTTGCGCCGACAGCCACTCTTCCAGCAATGGTGACTCCTGCGGCACTATCTGAATATTGACCTGCGGGTAGCGTGTGAGGAATGGCTCCAGCAGCGGCGGTAAAAAAGACTGCGAGAACACCGGCAGGCAGACAATCGATAATTCGCCCTGACGAAATTCGCGCAGACTTTCGGCGGCGCTCACAATCCTGTCCAGACCATACCAGGAACGTTGTACCTCTTCAAACAGACGTAACCCTTGCACGGTCGGATGCAGCCTGCCACGCGAACGTTCGAACAGCGTTAATCCCAGCACTTTCTCGAATCGGGCCAGTTCCCGACTGACGGTCGGCTGCGAGGTATGTAGCATCCGCGCGGCTTCCGTCAGATTGCCTGCGGTCATGATGGCGTGAAAAATTTCAATATGGCGCAGGTTAACGGCGGGCATGGCGAATCCTCGAATGATGTAATCCATATCATTTTTGCATAGACTCACGATAAAACGATATTTTTTATTCTTTTCGGGCTGTGGCGTAATCATAAAAAAGCCAATACCGGAGCACACCATGCCACGCCCACTCAACAGCACTGATACCGATCTCACCGCCGACAACCTGCTACGCCTGCCCGCTGAATTTGGCTGCCCGGTGTGGGTGTATGATGCGCAGATTATCCGCGCGCAGATTGCCAAACTGAGCCAGTTTGACGTGGTGCGTTTTGCCCAGAAGGCATGCTCAAATATTCATATTCTGCGCCTGATGCGCGAGCAGGGCGTGAAGGTCGATTCCGTCTCGCTGGGCGAAATTGAACGCGCGCTGGCGGCGGGTTTTGAGCCGGGAAAAGATGAGATTGTCTTTACCGCCGATATGATCGATGGCGCGACGCTCGCCCGGGTGCATGAATTGAGCATTCCGGTTAATGCCGGTTCAGTGGATATGCTGGAGCAACTGGGTCAGCTTTCGCCGGGCCATCGCGTGTGGCTACGCGTTAACCCTGGCTTTGGTCATGGACATAGTCAGAAAACCAACACCGGCGGCGAGAACAGCAAACACGGTATCTGGTACAGCGATCTACCGGCGGCGCTGGAAGTGATCCAGCGCTATCAGTTGAAGCTGGTGGGCATTCATATGCATATCGGATCCGGCGTCGACTACGGCCATCTGGAACAGGTATGCGGCGCGATGGTGCGTCAGGTTGTCGAGTTTGGTCAGGATCTGGAGGCGATCTCCGCGGGCGGCGGGCTGTCGATCCCATACCGTGAGGGCGAAGAGGCCATCAACACCGATCATTATTTTGGGTTATGGAACGCCGCGCGCGATCAAATTGCGCGTCATTTGGGTCACGCTGTTAAATTGGAGATCGAACCGGGCCGTTTTCTGGTGGCGGAATCCGGCGTGCTGGTGGCGCAGGTGCGCAGCGTAAAAGCGATGGGCAGCCGTCACTTTGTGCTGATTGACGCAGGCTTCAACGATTTGATGCGCCCGGCGATGTACGGTAGCTATCACCATATCTCTGCACTGGCGGGGGATGGCCGTTCTCTGGACCAAGCCGCGCAAATAGAAACCGTAGTAGCCGGGCCGCTGTGTGAGTCCGGCGACGTCTTTACCCAGCAGGAAGGCGGAAATGTTGAAACCCGTCTGCTGCCAGCGGTGGTGCCGGGGGATTATCTGGTGCTGCATGATACCGGGGCGTACGGCGCGTCAATGTCGTCAAACTACAATAGCCGCCCGCTGCTGCCGGAGGTGTTGTTTGATAACGGCGTGGCGCGACTGATTCGTCGTCGTCAGACTATTGATGAGCTACTGGCGCTGGAATTAATCTGAATACAGCGTTGTGAAAAGCCGGATGGCGCTACGCTTATCCGGCCTACGAAACTCTCTGTGGGGTTGTAGGCCGGATAAGGTGCTTGCGCCACCATCCGGCACTATTTGTAATATGGCCCCGTTGTCACCGATTCCCGCAACACCAGTTTGCCAGTAAACGGTGGGATCGGCTCTACGCTCTCACCGTTGGCCAGACGGATAGCCTGGTCAATTGCCGTTGTTATCATGGCGTCAATCGGCAGATAGACGGTAGAGAGTCCCGGCTCCAGCCATTTAGCGCTGGGCGCATCGTCAAAACCAAACAGCGAGACGTCCGTCGGGATCTTCAGGCCAGCCTGATGCAACGCTTTTGATGCACCTAATGCCATGTCATCGTTACAGGCGAACAGGGCGCTGAATGTCACCCCTTCCTCCAGCAGCTCACGACAGGCTTCATAGCCACGCGTCATCGTTGAATCGCCGTATTTAACCTTGCCGGGATCCCAGGGAATACCGTTTTTTTCCAGCGCTTTACGATATCCCATCAAACGTGATTTACCGGTAGGGGTATGGCCCGGCACGGTGATGCAGGCAATATCGCTATGCCCCTGGGAGATCAGATAATTGACCGCCTGGAACGCGGCTTCTTCCTGTTCAAAGAAAATCGCGCGATCGCGGGCCTGACTGACATCACGGTTAATGACCAGCAACGGCATAGCAATGCTGTTCATCAGTGACATAATCGCCTGCTCACTCATATAACGGGTATAGAGAATAATGGCATCACACTGCCTGTCGGCCAGCATTTGCACGGCTTCTTGTTCACGCTCCGGCGTGTCGTGACCGTCGGTGACGATCAACTGCTTACCGTGAGATTCCGTCTGGCGCGAAGCCTGTTGCAGCAGGCGGCCAAAGTAGAATCCATCAAACGTGGAAACCACCAGGCCAATGCTATTGCTGGTACGGTTCGCTAAAGAACGCGCTAAAAAATTGGGTCGATAATCAAGTGCCTGCATGGCCTTAAACACTTTCTGGCGCGTGCTCTCTTTTACCTGACCCGTACCATTCAGCACGCGCGAAACGGTCGCTTTTGAGACGCCAGCGTGTCGTGAAACGTCCAACATCGTGGTCATGACGCTATCCTGGTTAATCGTTTGACGAAGAATTGCCCGGCTCTGTCAGCGTCGAAACGGAATGGCGGCGCACCAGAGTTGGGTTAAATACGTGGGTGATTTCAGGCGCAGGTCGCTTCTCCGCCAGCGCCAGCGCCAGTTCAGCGGCCTGGGTCGCCATCGTCACTATCGGATAGCGTACCGTGGTCAAACGTGGACGCACATAGCGGGAAACCAGCACATCATCGAAGCCGATCAGGGAAATTTCGCCTGGTACATCAATGCCGTTATCATTTAACACGCCCATCGCGCCAGCCGCCATTGAGTCGTTATAGCAGGCTACAGCCGTGAAGTTTTTACCACGGCCAAGCAACTCGGTCATGGCCTGCTCACCGCCACTCTCATCCGGCTCGCCAAAGGTCACCAGCCGATCGTTAATCGGTATATTGCTCTCCGTCAGCGCATCGTAATAGCCTTGCAGGCGATCCTCCGCATCTGAAATGGTGTGATTGGAGCACAGATAACCGATACGGGTATGGCCCTGCTGAATAAGGTGTCGGGTAGCCAACCACGCGCCGAAGCGGTCATCGAGGGCAACGCAGCGTTGTTCGAATCCTGGCAGAATTCGGTTGATCAATACCATGCCGGGGATTTGCTTCATTAATGAAGCCAGATCTGCATCCGGGATGATTTTGGCGTGGACAACAAGCGCAGCGCAGCGGTGGCGAATAAGCTGTTCAATTGCCTGACGTTCCTTCTGTTCATTATGGTAGCCGTTGCCGATCAGTAAAAAATTACCGGTGTTATAGGCCACCTGCTCGACAGCTTTAACCATTGCCCCAAAAAATGGATCTGACACATCACCAACCACCAGTCCGACGGTTTCGGTAGATTGTTGCGCCAGCGCACGCGCGTTGGCGTTGGGGTGGTAGCTGAGTGATTCCATTGCACTCGTTACGGCCAGACGCGATGCTTCGCTGGCTTTGGGGGAATCATTAATCACTCGAGAAACGGTGGCGACTGATACACCAGCTAGTCGGGCTACATCCTTTATGGTCGCCATGATAGTACCTGTTGTGGGTAAACGCTTACATTGTGTCAGTGTTACGGAAAACGGCTGGCTGTTCAAGCAGATTGCCTGTCAGGACGTCGCAAATGTGAGCGCGCGCGAGCGAAGTAAGACAGAAAATAGAAAACACTAATTTTTACTTACACTTTGCGATGTGCTGTTGCGATTGTTTGCTGGTGAGGGCACTGAGCAGATTGCTAAAGTTGGGATCCCAGAGGTATTGATAGGTGAAATCAACTTTCGGGTTGATCACTAGATTTACACCAGCCTGCGCAGATGCGCAGGTTTTTTTTTGTCTTCGGCCTATCTGTAACAGTAACCGATAATTTACACAACTCGTTGCATTTGGGTTCATTCCTTTGCGTTTTCGCACTGGCGTATCTGGCTGCTGACGACCACAATCAAGATCCCAGAGGTATTGATTGGTGAGATTATTCGGTACGCACTTCGTACCTGTCTCTTGCACCGACCTGCGCGGATGCGCAGGTTTTTTTTCGGATTGTATTCACCAGTTACCTGTCGCGCCCATTCCCCAACTCGTATACTCTCTCACCATTAATGTTTATGTAATTAATGGCACAGGGAGTTGAGATGCTATTTGGCTTTTTTCGTAATCTGTTTCGCGTGCTTTTCCGCGTTCGCGTCACGGGCGATATCAGCGCGCTACAGGGAGAACGCGTTCTAATTACTCCCAACCATGTCTCATTTATCGACGGCATCCTGCTGGCGCTTTTTTTACCGATCCGCCCCGTTTTTGCTGTTTACACCTCTATTAGTCAGCAATGGTATATGCGCTGGCTGACCCCGCTGATTGATTTCGTGCCGTTAGACCCGACCAAACCGATGTCGATTAAACATCTGGTTCGCCTGGTCGAGCAGGGGCGTCCGGTGGTTATTTTCCCGGAAGGGCGTATTTCGACCACCGGTTCATTGATGAAAATCTATGACGGCGCCGGGTTTGTCGCGGCAAAGTCAGGGGCCACGGTGGTTCCTGTGCGTATCGAAGGCGCGGAGCTGTCACGCTTTAGTCGCCTGAAAGGTCTGGTTAAACAGCGATTCTTCCCGCGTATTCGCTTGCACATCCTGCCGCCGACCCATATGCCGATGCCGGAAGCGCCGCGTGCTCGCGATCGCCGCAAAATCGCGGGTGAAATGCTGCATCAAATTATGATGGAAGCGCGCATGGCGGTACGTCCGCGTGAAACGCTTTATGAGTCTCTGCTGGCGGCGAAATATCGCTATGGCGCAGGCAAAAACTGCATTGAAGATGTTAACTTTACGCCGGACAGCTACCGTAAACTGCTGACTAAGACGCTGTTTGTGGCCCGTATTCTGGAAAAATATACCTCTGAGGGTGAAAAAATTGGCCTGATGCTGCCAAATGCGGGGATCAGCGCGGCGGTCATTTTTGGCGCTATTGCGCGTCGACGTATTCCGGCGATGATGAACTATACAGCAGGTGTAAAAGGGCTAACCAGCGCCATTACTGCATCAGAAATCAAAACTATCTTCACTTCCCGACAGTTTCTCGATAAAGGCAAACTTTGGCATTTACCGGAGCAGCTCACCCAGGTGCGCTGGGTTTACCTGGAAGACCTGAAAGCCGATGTGACGTTTAGCGATAAGCTGTGGATTTTCTCACACCTGCTGGCGCCGCATCTGGCGCAGGTGAAACAGCAGCCGGAAGAGGCCGCGGTAATCCTCTTTACCTCTGGCTCGGAAGGTCATCCGAAAGGTGTGGTACACAGCCACAAGAGCATTCTGGCGAACGTCGAGCAGATTAAAACCATCGCCGATTTCACCGCCGACGACCGCTTTATGTCTGCGTTGCCGCTATTTCACTCCTTTGGTCTGACGGTGGGATTATTCACGCCGCTGCTGACCGGCGCAGAAGTGTTTCTTTATCCCAGCCCGCTGCATTACCGCATTGTGCCGGAGCTGGTCTACGACCGGAACTGCACCGTACTGTTTGGTACGTCAACGTTCCTTGGCAACTACGCGCGTTTCGCGCATCCCTATGATTTTCACCGTCTGCGCTATGTGGTGGCGGGAGCGGAAAAACTGCAAGACACCACAAAACAGCTGTGGCAGGAGAAATTTGGTCTGCGCGTCCTTGAAGGCTATGGCGTGACGGAATGTGCGCCAGTGGTGTCGATCAACGTGCCGATGGCGGCGAAATCAGGAACGGTAGGGCGCATCTTGCCCGGTATGGATGCCCGATTGTTAGCTGTTCCAGGCATTGAGGACGGAGGGCGTTTACAGCTAAAAGGCCCTAATATTATGAGCGGCTATTTGCGCGTCGAAAAACCCGGCGTGCTGGAAGTGCCGACGGCAGAAAATGCGCAGGGCGAGATTGAGCACGGCTGGTATGACACCGGAGACATCGTGCGCTTTGATGAAAACGGCTTTGTGCAGATCCAGGGACGCGCCAAGCGTTTTGCTAAAATTGCCGGAGAGATGGTCTCGTTGGAAATGGTTGAGCAACTGGCGCTGGCGGTATCTGCGGATAAAATGCACGCCACGGCGATCAAAAGCGATGCCAGCAAAGGCGAGGCGCTGGTGCTGTTCACCACCGACAGTGAACTGACGCGCGAAAAACTGCAGCAGTATGCGCGAGCGCACGGCGTGCCTGAACTTGCCGTGCCGCGGGATATTCGCCACCTGAAACAACTCCCATTACTCGGCAGCGGTAAGCCGGATTTTGTCACGCTGAAAAGCTGGGTCGATGAGCCGGAAAAACAACATGAGTGAGTCAGTGCACACTAACACTTCTATCTGGTCCAAAGGGATGATGTCCGTTATCGCCGCGCAGTTCCTGTCGGCGTTTGGCGATAACGCCTTACTGTTCGCCACGCTGGCTTTGCTTAAGGAACAATTTTATCCGGACTGGAGTCAGCCAATCCTGCAAATGGTGTTTGTGGGCGCTTACATCCTGTTTGCGCCCTTTGTCGGGCAGGTGGCAGACAGCTTTGCCAAAGGCCGGGTGATGATGTTCGCTAACGGCATGAAACTGCTGGGCGCGGCGAGTATTTGCTTCGGCGTTAATCCGTTTCTCGGCTATACGCTGGTGGGGATCGGCGCGGCGGCGTATTCACCAGCCAAGTATGGCATTCTCGGTGAACTGACCACTGGCGACAAACTGGTGAAAGCTAACGGCCTGATGGAAGCCTCCACCATTGCCGCGATTTTACTCGGTTCTGTGGCGGGGGGCGTGCTGGCCGACTGGCACGTGATTGCTGCGCTTTCTGCCTGTGCGCTGGCCTATGCGGGCGCCGTGGTGGCTAACCTGTTTATCCCGAAGCTGGCCGCGGCTCGCCCTGGCCAGTCCTGGCATTTGGGGAAAATGACCCGCAGTTTTTTCTGTGCGGCCATTTCGCTGTGGCGTAACGGTGAAACGCGTTTCTCATTGGTGGGAACCAGCCTCTTTTGGGGCGCTGGCGTCACGCTGCGTTTTCTGCTGGTGCTGTGGGTGCCGGTGGCGCTGGGCATCACCGATAACGCCACACCTACTTACCTGAATGCCATGGTGGCGATTGGGATTGTGGTCGGCGCGGGTGCGGCGGCGAAGCTGGTGACGCTGGAAACCGTGTCGCGCTGTATGCCTGCGGGGATCCTGATTGGCGTCGTGGTGCTGATCTTCTCGCTGCAACATGCGCTGCTTCCGGCCTACGCGTTGCTGATGCTTATCGGCGTGTCAGGCGGGTTCTTTGTGGTGCCGCTGAATGCGTTGTTACAGGAGCGGGGCAAGAAAAGTGTCGGTGCGGGTAATGCGATTGCGGTGCAAAACCTGGGTGAAAACAGCGCGATGCTGCTGATGTTGGGTATTTACTCGCTGGCGGTGCTGGTGGGGATCCCGGCGGTAGCGATTGGTATAGGGTTTGGCGCGTTGTTCGCATTGGCGATTGCGGCGCTATGGATTTGGCAGCGCCGCCATTAGTCTGTGACGTGTAGTTGCCTTATCGGGCCTACAGGGAATGCTTTCTGTAGGCCTGATAAGCGTAGCGCCATCAGGCACTAACCGTCATGGTGCAGGATAGGTATACACCTGATGCACCGCTTCAATCTCGGCCAGAACTTCTTCGCTCAACGCCAGATGCAGGCTTTCAACGTTGGTTTTTAACTGCTCCATCGTCGTTGCTCCCAGCAGGGTGCTGGCGACAAACGGCTGACGACGCACGAATGCCAGCGCCATTTGCGCAGGATCCAGATTATGGCGTTTCGCGATATCCACATAGGCTGCAACGGCCTTTTGCGTTTGCTCACCGCTGTAGCGTGTGAAACGGCTAAACAACGTATTACGTGCGCCGGCAGGCTTCGCGCCGTTCAGATACTTACCGGTTAGCGTACCGAAGCCCAGGCAAGAATAGGCCAGTAGTTCAACCCCTTCGTACTGGCTGACTTCTGCCAGTCCAACTTCATAGCTACGGTTCAGCAGGCTGTAGGGATTCTGGATAGTGGCGATGCGCGGCAGATCGTGTTTGTCCGCCAGATGCAGATAACGCATCACGCCAAACGCGGTTTCATTGGAAACGCCGATGTAGCGAATTTTTCCCGCGCGCTGAAACTCAGCCAGCGCGTCCAGCGTATCCAGCAGGGAGACGACCGGCGCGGAGTCCGTCCAGCTGTAGCCTAACTTACCAAAGCAGTTGGTGGGGCGCTGCGGCCAGTGAACCTGATACAGATCCAGGTAATCGGTTTGCAGTCTTTTCAGACTGTCGTGCAGCGCTTCACGGATATTTTTACGGTCCAGCGCCTGATTTGGTCGAATGCCGCTGTCGTTGTTACGTGATGGCCCACTGACCTTCGACGCCACGATTAGCTTTTCGCGGCTACCGTGTTTGGCTAGCCAGTTGCCCACGTAAGTTTCGGTGAGCCCCTGGGTTTCAGGACGCGGCGGTACCGGATACATCTCGGCAACGTCGATCAAATTTATGCCTTGTGCCACGGCATAATCGAGCTGTGCATGGGCGTCGGCTTCGCTGTTTTGTTCACCAAACGTCATTGTGCCCAGCCCCAGTGTACTGACTTCCAGCGAGCTGTGGGGTATACGGTGATATTGCATAGCCGTTTCCTTTTTATAATCACAACATAAGGATTATAAAAATGGCTGAGGGAAGAGAAAAAGGGAAGTAAAATTGTTAAGGCCAGCGCGCTGCTGACCTCAACCATCAGCGTTCAATGATTTGAGATACATCGTCGCGGTTGATCTGCATCGCATTGCCTTGCTGATCGTGGTAGCTCACCAGACCGGTATCGTCGTCAATCTCTGGTTTTCCGTCGGTCAGGATCATTCGGCCATCTTTTGTCGCCATTACATAATCGCTGCTGCACCCAGAAACTACAAAAGCCAGTCCTACGGCGGAAATCAAAACTGCCCATTTTTTCATCTGCTTATCCTCTCATGGCCTGCGTCTGACAATAGTTTAGTAATAACGCGAAGTTATGCATGACGAAAGCAGTAAAATCTTAAACTGTGAGAAGAGGTAGGTCCGGCGCGGTATTCGCTCCCCTTGCGGGGAGCGACAGATTTCATCAGAGCGGATTTTTTTTATTACGCCACAGGTTCAGTGTCTCTACCGCGATAGAGAAGAACATGGCGAAATAGATGTATCCTTTCGGAACGTGGACGTCGAAACTTTCCAGAATTAGCGTAAAACCGACCAGAATCAGGAAAGAGAGCGCCAGCATTTTCACTGAAGGGTGACGATCGACAAACTCACCAATTGGGCGAGCAGCAAACATCATCACGCCCACGGCAATCACCACCGCCGCCATCATGATAAACAGATGGTCAGACAAGCCTACCGCTGTAATTACGGAATCCAGACTGAAGATAATGTCTAACAACATGATCTGCACAATCGCGCCCAGGAATGAAGAGACACGGGTTTTCAGTCCCTCTTCCTCACCTTCAATGGATTCGTGGATCTCTTTACTGGCTTTCCAGATCAGGAACAACCCGCCGAGCAGAAGGATCAGGTCGCGCGCCGAAATCGCCTCGCCAAATACCTCGAACAACGGGTTTGTCAGCCGTGTTACCCAGGCGATAGAGGCCAGCAGCGCCAGACGCATAATCATTGCTGCCGCCAGCCCAATACGTCGGGCATGATTGCGTTGCGCTGTCGGAAGTTTGGCTACAACCAGAGAGAGGAAAATAATATTGTCGATCCCAAGAACGATCTCCAGCAGCGTCAGCGTACCGAGCGCAAGCCAGGCGTTAGGATCGGTTATCCATGCAAATAACATCGAGCAAAGTCCTGCCAAAAAAAAGAAGCGGTAATTATAGGCCCGTAACGCGGCGGGTGAAAGGCCGGACGGTGCCTATTGCGGCTGGAATAAGAAATGCCGCTCAAGCAATGCGCGCGTGAAGTTCTTTTTCAGATAAAACCCGCGCGGCAGGGTCAGGATGGGTTCGCCATGGGCGCCAATCGCTTCGGTAAGCGCTCGGGCATTGGCGGCTTTGGGACGCAGTTGTAACACTTCCCCATGGCGAGCGGTGATGCGTTCGACGTGGCCTAGCACAATCATGTCCATTAGTTCTTCCCAGTCCAACCGTAATTGCTGGTCTTCTTCGTCGTTCGGGCTCCAGAGCAAGGGCGAGCCGACGCGACGTTCAGCCAGTGGAATGCTGCGTTCACACTCTACCGGGATCCACAGTACGCGTTTAAGTTTGTGCCGCACATGGCTGGTTTCCCAGGTGACGCCTGTATTGCCAGTTAACGGCGCTACGCATACGAAGGTGGTTTCCAGCGGTCTGCCAAGACTGTCCACAGGGATCGTTTTCAGCTCTACGCCCAGCGCCGCAAAATCCTGCTCCGGCTTGCTGCCTGCGCTGGCGCCCAGCCAAATCTCCAGCAGGACGCCAATCCAGCCTTTATCACGCTTGAGATCCCTTGGGGTGACGAGTCCCGCCATGGTCGCCAATTCTCCCAACGAGTAGCCCGCAAGCTGCCGCGCCTGAGTCAGCAATTGGGCTTCAGAGTCAGGCGGAGAAAGTAACGGATGGAGTTCTGGCATCGGGTCAACCCTTAGGTGAAAAAATGAGCAATGATTTTATACCGTGTGGACAGAGTTTATCTTTTTCCACATGCTTTATTCAATTATATGATTTATATTGGTTTTTATATTCACGCGCGCGGAGTTGCGCAACAGCAATGTAGGTTTTCCAATTCTGGTCACTGACAATGAACAGGATCTTACACCATGTTATCCACAGAAAGATGGGATAACTGTGAAAAACCCCCACTACTGTTTCAATTTACAGCCTTGACGTGCGACGAAAATCGAATTTTTACACAAATTGTGCCTAACTTATTGGCATAATCTGTGGATAAAACCAACGCTGGTCGATCTTTCATCAGCGTGAAGATCGTGTGCGTGACACACATCACATTTATGTGTTTGCGTTGGTATCGATCGTTTTTAACTTAATGAATATATAAGACTATTTTTTATATGTGACGAATGTCTTATTCGGACTGTTCTGGGTTTTCCCATAGTAATTCCGTACTTCTTCACAACTATATCCACAGAAAAGGTGAATAAAATCGCCCAGAATGCCCTTCTTCTGTTTATAACTCGGGGCTTCGCTGTGAGTTATTCAATTGTTATTAGAATATCGCACCCTTAACAGAGTGGTTTACCGCCTCTCAGGAGTGTGAAACAATCGTTTGTATATAAGGTTTATGTTGGGGTAGTCCGGTGATTGATGACGATGGCTACCGCCCGAATGTAGGGATAGTAATTTGTAACCGCCAGGGGCAGGTCATGTGGGCCCGGCGATTTGGTCAGCACTCCTGGCAATTCCCACAAGGTGGGATAAACGCAGGAGAGACGGCAGAGCAGGCGATGTACCGGGAACTCTTTGAAGAAGTGGGTCTCAGCCGTAAAGATGTACGGATCCTTGCTTCTACTCGTAACTGGTTGCGTTACAAGTTACCGAAACGTTTGGTGCGTTGGGACACAAAGCCGGTTTGTATCGGCCAGAAACAAAAATGGTTTCTTCTGCAATTAGTCAGCAGCGATGCTGAAATTAATATGCAAACCAGCAGTACACCTGAGTTCGACGGCTGGCGCTGGGTGAGTTACTGGTATCCGGTTCGACAGGTGGTGTCATTTAAACGCGATGTCTATCGCAGGGTGATGAAAGAATTCGCAAGTGTTGTCATGGCGCTTCAGGAGAGCACTCCTAAACCGCAAAGCGCACCTGCGTACAGACGTAAAAGAGGTTAAGCTACGCAAATTATGCTCACCCGCCTGCGCGAAATAGTCGAAAAGGTGGCCAGTGCTCCGCGTCTTAATGAGGCGCTCAATATACTGGTTACCGACATCTGTCTTGCGATGGATACAGAGGTCTGCTCGGTCTATCTGGCCGATCACGACCGACGTTGTTATTACCTCATGGCGACACGAGGTCTGAAAAAACCACGTGGTCGCACCGTCGCACTCGCGTTTGATGAAGGTATCGTTGGCCTGGTTGGCAGGCTGGCGGAACCTATCAACCTCGCCGATGCGCAAAAACATCCCAGCTTTAAATACATTCCTTCGGTAAAAGAAGAGCGCTTTCGTGCGTTCTTAGGCGTACCGATTATTCAGCGTCGTCAGCTGTTAGGTGTGCTGGTGGTGCAGCAGCGTGAATTACGTCAGTACGACGAAAGCGAAGAGTCTTTCCTGGTGACGCTCGCCACGCAAATGGCGGCCATACTTTCCCAGTCGCAACTGAACGCACTGTTCGGCCAATACCGGCAAACGCGTATCCGTGCATTGCCTGCCGCTCCCGGCGTAGCCATTGCCGAAGGCTGGCAGGATGCAACGCTACCGCTGATGGAGCAGGTCTATCAGGCTTCAACGCTGGACCCGGTGCTTGAGCGCGAGCGGCTGACCGGCGCGCTGGAAGAGGCGGCGAACGAATTCCGCCGTTACAGCAAACGCTTTACCGCCGGGGCGCAGAAAGAAACGGCGGCGATCTTTGATCTCTACTCGCACCTGCTTTCTGATACCCGCCTGCGCCGCGAACTGTTTGCGGAAGTGGATAACGGCTCGGTGGCTGAGTGGGCCGTTAAAACGATCATCGAAAAATTTGCCGAACAGTTTGCCGCGCTGAGCGATAACTATCTCAAAGAGCGGGCCGGAGATTTACGCGCGCTGGGCCAGCGTCTGCTGTTCCATCTTGACGACTCGATCCAGGGACCGAATGCCTGGCCGGAACGTTTTGTGCTGGTGGCGGATGAGCTTTCCGCTACGACGCTGGCGGAACTTCCCCAGGACCGGTTAGTCGGCGTGGTTGTCCGGGACGGCGCAGCCAACTCTCATGCGGCGATTATGGTGCGTGCGCTGGGTATTCCTACCGTCATGGGGGCTGATATCCAGCCGTCAGTACTACACCGTCGAACGTTGGTGGTGGATGGTTATCGTGGTGAAGTGCTGGTCGATCCGGAACCGGTATTGGTCCAGGAATACCAGCGCCTTATCAGCGAAGAGATCGAGCTGAGCCGCCTGGCGGAAGATGACGTTAACCAACCGGCGCAGTTAAAAAGCGGCGAGCGCGTGAAGGTGATGCTCAATGCGGGTCTCAGCCCGGAACATGAAGAGAAGCTGGGCAGTCGGATCGATGGCATTGGTCTGTATCGCACAGAAATTCCTTTCATGCTGCAAAGCGGCTTTCCTTCGGAAGAAGAACAGGTTGCGCAGTATCAAGGGATGCTGCAAATGTTTAACGACAAGCCGGTGACTCTGCGGACGCTGGATGTCGGGGCCGATAAACAGCTGCCCTACATGCCGATCAGTGAAGAGAACCCATGCCTTGGCTGGCGTGGGATCCGCATTACGCTCGATCAACCGGAGATCTTTTTGATCCAGGTCCGGGCCATGCTGCGTGCAAACGCGGCAACCGGTAACCTGAGCATTTTACTGCCGATGGTGACCAGTATTGATGAAGTGGACGAAGCGCGACGCCTGATTGAACGCGCCGGACGCGAAGTGGAAGAGATGATCGGTTACGCAATCCCGAAACCGCGCATCGGCATCATGCTGGAAGTTCCGTCGATGGTGTTTATGTTGCCGCATCTGGCTAACCGGATAGACTTTATCTCGGTCGGAACCAACGATCTCACCCAATACATTCTGGCCGTTGATCGTAACAATACGCGGGTGGCCAGCATTTATGACAGCCTGCATCCGGGGATGTTACGTGCGCTGGCGATGATTGCGCAAGAAGCCGAAAGAAGCGGTATCGATTTGCGCTTATGCGGTGAAATGGCGGGCGATCCGATGTGCGTGGCCATTCTGATCGGCCTGGGTTTCCGTCATTTATCAATGAACGGTCGATCCGTGGCTCGCGTTAAATATCTGCTGCGCCATATCGATTTTGGCGAGGCGCAAACGCTGGCTCAGCGCAGCCTGGAAGCGCAGATGGCGGCAGAAGTACGCCATCAGGTGGCGGCCTTTATGGAGCGCCGCGGTATGGGGGGGCTGATTCGCGGGGGACTGTAGGCCTGATAAGCGTAACGTTGCCAGGCATTACGGGGGAAAGATTACCTATACAGATCTTTTACATCTTCCCGGCATCCGCTGCGATCCCCTTGTGCTATCATTCGCACCTTTGGAGCGCCTGCTTTATGCAGGCGCGCTTATCAATTGCTGTCTGACTTCAGCGAAATAACAAGAACTTGTGGTGACAGATGACCAGTAGCTATCTGCATTTTCCGGATTTCGATCCGGTCATTTTCTCAATCGGACCCGTCGCGCTTCACTGGTACGGCTTGATGTATTTGGTGGGTTTTATTTTCGCGATGTGGCTGGCGACGCGCCGTGCTAATCGTCCGGGCAGTGGCTGGACTAAAAATGAAGTAGAAAACTTACTGTATGCAGGCTTCCTCGGGGTTTTCCTCGGCGGACGTATTGGTTACGTACTGTTCTATAACTTCCCATTGTTCCTCGATAATCCGCTGTATCTGTTCCGCGTCTGGGATGGCGGTATGTCCTTCCACGGCGGGCTTATCGGCGTGATTCTGGTGATGATTATCTTCGCCAGACGCACCAAGCGTTCGTTCTTCCAGGTTTCTGATTTCATCGCTCCGCTGATCCCGTTTGGTCTGGGCGCAGGGCGTCTGGGTAATTTTATCAACGGTGAACTGTGGGGACGCGTCGACCCGAACTTCAAGTATGCCATGCTGTTCCCGGGCTCCCGTACCGAAGATATTTTACTGCTGCAAACCAACCCGCAGTGGCAGTCCATTTTTGATACCTACGGCTCGCTGCCGCGTCACGCCTCGCAGCTTTATGAGATGGCGCTGGAAGGGGTTGTACTGTTTATCATTCTGAACCTGTACATTCGCAAGCCGCGTCCTATGGGGGCGGTGTCCGGTCTGTTCCTGATTGGTTATGGCGCGTTTCGTATTATCGTTGAATTCTTCCGCCAGCCGGACGCACAGTTTACCGGCACCTGGGTGCAGTACATCAGCATGGGACAGATCCTCTCTATCCCGATGATTGTCGCAGGCATTATTATGATGGTTTGGGCGTACCGCCGTAGCCCACAGCAACACGTTTCCTGAGGAACCATGAAACAGTATTTAGAACTGATGCAAAAAGTGCTGGATGAAGGCACAAAGAAAAACGACCGTACCGGAACCGGAACGCTTTCCATTTTTGGCCATCAGATGCGTTTTAATCTGCAGGAAGGGTTCCCGCTGGTTACGACCAAACGCTGCCATTTACGCTCGATCATTCATGAGCTGCTGTGGTTTTTGCAGGGCGATACTAACGTTGCCTACCTGCATGAAAACAACGTCTCAATCTGGGATGAATGGGCGGATGAAAACGGTAATTTAGGCCCGGTTTATGGCAAACAGTGGCGCGCGTGGCCAACGCCGGACGGTCGCCATATTGACCAGATCACCACGGTGCTAAACCAGCTGAAAAATGACCCGGACTCTCGACGCATCATCGTTTCCGCATGGAACGTCGGTGAGCTGGATAAGATGGCGCTGGCGCCGTGCCATGCTTTCTTCCAGTTCTATGTGGCGGATGGCAAGCTCTCCTGCCAGCTGTATCAACGTTCGTGCGATGTGTTCCTCGGTCTGCCATTCAACATTGCCAGCTACGCCTTACTGGTACACATGATGGCGCAGCAGTGCGACCTTGAAGTGGGTGATTTTGTCTGGACCGGCGGCGACACGCACCTGTACAGCAATCATATGGATCAAACGCATCTGCAGCTTAGCCGCGAACCGCGCGCGTTGCCGAAGCTGATCATCAAACGTAAGCCTGAATCTATCTTTGATTATCGCTTCGAAGATTTCGAAATCGAAGGCTACGATCCACATCCCGGTATTAAAGCGCCAGTGGCT
Organism: Citrobacter sp. CRE-46; assembly: GCF_059615875.1. NCBI lineage: Bacteria > Pseudomonadati > Pseudomonadota > Gammaproteobacteria > Enterobacterales > Enterobacteriaceae > Citrobacter > Citrobacter sp. CRE-46. The sequence continues at coordinate 973,518 of NZ_CM184341.1, forward strand.
ATCTAACCGGGCTTGATGCTGTCACAACCGACGCCTTCGCGCGTCGGTTTTTTTTGTCTGTCATTTCATTCTTCGGCGCGGGTTCCTGAAATATTGCAACGCTCTGCAACGCGTCAAATATTCCCCGTAGCTCGCCGTAGAAACCGAATTTCCCGCTCGTTATTCATTTTCCTCACGCCATACTGGCGGCATGAAAAAACAACAAGGCTACACGTTTCTCGAAACCCTGATTGCGATGCTGATTGTCGCGGCGCTTGGCGCGTCCGGGTTGTATGGCTGGCAGTACTGGCAACAGCAACAGCGCCTGTGGCAGACCGCCTGTCAGGTGCGGGACTACCTGCTGCAACTACGTGAAGATGCTAACTGGCGTAACCGCGATCACGTGATAAGCGTGATGGAGGATGGGCCATCGTGGTGTCTGGTCAGTGCTGCGGCTTTACAAGACGGGTGTAAACCAACTTCACCCCTGGTGTTTGCACCGCGCTGGGACGATGTCGAAATGGCAGAGATAACGCCTTCACTGGCCTTTTATGGGCTGCGCAATACGGCATGGGCTGGACATATTCGTCTGAAAAATGCGGCAGGCGAATGGCGCGTGGTGGTGTCAGGCTGGGGGCGGATCAGGCTTTGCGAGCGCGATGAGGCCAGGTCATGTCTGTAAACGAGCGGGGTTTTTCACTGCTGGAGGTGCTCATTGCTATGGTCATTAGCAGCATTTTACTGCTTAGCGCAGCGCGATTTTTACCCGCTCTGCAGCGAGAGATCCTGCGCAATACGCGCCAGCTAGCGCTGGAGGATGAAATATGGCAGCGGGTCTATACCGTGGCAAAACATCTTCAGCGGGCAGGGTATTGCCGGGGAAGCTGTGTCGGAGAGGGACTGGTGATATCGGCTAAGGGTGACTGTGTCATTGCCCGTTGGGATGCCAACAGTAACGGCATTTGGGAGAGCGTTCCCGCGAAAGAGTCCGATACCATCGGATTTCGTTTACAGGACAACGTCCTGGAGACCCAGCGAGGAGCAACGAGTTGTAATGGCAAAGGGTGGAAGAAAATGACCGATCCAGCCACGATAGAGATTCAGGCGTTTAAGGTTGAGCGCCTGAATATTCGCGGATTTCAACCACTCCTTACGTTGCGTTTGCGTGGAGTGAGCAACGTCGAACCGCAAAAAGTCATTGAAGCCTTTTACAGTGTGACAGGTTTCAACCTGTGAATAGTGAGCGAGGTGTTTCGTCCCTGGCGATGGTCCTGCTACTGCTGGTGCTCGGCAGCCTGTTATTGCAGGGTGTTAGCCGACAAGAAACGAGTTTTGCATCGCGTGTTACAACGGAAAGTCGGTCTTTGCAACGGCAGGCGGTAGTGCAATCCGCCATTGAATGGGGACGCATGCAGTCCTGGGGCTTACAACCGGCTTTACAGTGTCGGCGTTATTCCGGGCAGGATGTCGCGGTTTGCCTGCGACGACTTACTGAGACTTCCGTGCTGCTTATTGCGCATTATGAAGGGGTATCGTTATGGCGTCAGGGAGCGGTTATCGATGGCAATATCGAATTTTCGGCGCATGGCTGGAGCGATTTTTGTCCGTTAAAGGCGGTAGCGTTATGTCTGACTCCCTGAACAGACAACGTGGTTTTAGCCTGCCGGAAGTGATGCTGGCAATGGTGCTGATGATCATGGTTGTGACTGCGCTATCGGGATACCAGCGGGCGTTGATGAACAGTTTTATCGTCAGAAACCAGTATCAGCAACTCTGGCGTCACGCCTGGCAGCAAACCCAGCTGTATCCGTTTTCACCACCTGTGAACTGGCAGGTTAACCGAATGCAGACAACGGAAGCAGGATGTGTCAGCATCAGCGTTAAAATTTCTTCACCTCTGGGCAGGCAAGGTCAAATGACACGTCTGCATTGCCCGAACCGTCAGTAGTCAGGAGCCGCTATGTTAAGGGTCTACCACTCCAATCGTCTGGATGTGCTGGAAGCGTTAATGGAGTTTATCGTTGAGCGCGAGCGGTTGGACGATCCCTTTGAGCCGGAAATGATCCTGGTGCAAAGCACCGGTATGGCGCAGTGGCTACAGATGACCCTTGCACAGAAATTTGGTATTGCCGCCAACATCGATTTCCCGCTACCCGCGAGTTTTATCTGGGATATGTTTGTGCGCGTGCTGCCGGATATCCCGAAAGAGAGCGCGTTTAGCAAACAGAGCATGAGCTGGAAGTTAATGACTCTGCTGCCGCAATTGCTGGATAACGATGACTTCGCACTGCTGCGACACTATCTGACGGACGACACCGATAAACGTAAGCTGTTTCAACTCTCCTCTCGCGCGGCGGACCTTTTCGATCAGTATTTAGTTTATCGCCCTGACTGGTTAACGCAGTGGGAAGCGGGGCGCCAGATTGAAGGACTCGGCGAGGCTCAGGCATGGCAGGCGCCGTTGTGGAAAGCGCTGGTGGAATACACCGCAGAACTGGGCCAACCGCGCTGGCATCGCGCCAATTTATATCAGCGATTTATTCACACCCTGGAAAATGCGTCTGAATGTCCGCAGGGGCTGCCTTCTCGCGTCTTTATTTGCGGAATTTCGGCGCTACCGCCGGTTTACCTGCAGGCCTTGCAGGCGTTGGGTAAGCACATTGATATTCATCTGCTGTTTACCAACCCTTGTCGCTACTATTGGGGCGACATTAAAGATCCCGCCTGGCTGGCAAAGCTGTTGGCGCGTCAGCGTCGGCACAGTTTTGAAGAACGTCACCTGCCGCTGTTTCGTGATACTCAGAATGCGGCAGGATTGTTTAACAGTGATGGTGAGCAGGATGTAGGCAACCCGATGCTGGCCTCGTGGGGTAAGTTGGGACGTGATTATATTTATCTGCTTTCAGAACTGGAAAACAGCCAGGAGCTGGATGCGTTTGTCGATATAACCCCAGACAATCTTTTGCATAACATTCAGTCGGATATTCTCGAGTTACAAAGCCGGGCCGTGGCGGGCGTTACGCTGGACGAGTATTCCCGGAGCGACAACAAACGACTGCTTGATGTGAACGACACCAGCGTGACTTTCCATGTCTGCCATAGCCCTCAGCGTGAAGTGGAAATTCTTCATGACCGACTGCTGGCAATGCTGGAAGCAGATCCCACGCTGACGCCGCGCGACATTATCGTGATGGTGGCGGATATCGACAGCTACAGCCCGTTCATTCAGGCGGTTTTTGGCAGCGCGCCAGCCGACCGTTACTTACCCTATGCGATTTCCGACCGTCGGGCGCGTCAGTCTCATCCCGTCTTGCAGGCCTTTATCAGTCTGCTGTCGCTGCCGGATAGCCGTTTTGTCTCTGAGGATGTGCTGGCATTACTCGATGTACCCGTTCTGGCGGCACGTTTCAATATTGATGAAGATGGTCTGCGCTATCTTCGTTTGTGGGTCAATGAATCAGGTATTCGCTGGGGAATTGACGACGATAACGTGCGTGAGCTGGAACTTCCGCCAACGGGTCAGCATACCTGGCAATTTGGTTTAACGCGCATGCTGCTCGGCTATGCGATGGAAAGCGCCCAAGGCGAGTGGCAATCGGTATTGCCCTATGATGAGTCGAGCGGTTTGATTGCCGAACTGGTAGGGCATCTGGCCTCGTTGCTGATGCAGCTTAATCTCTGGCGTCGAGGATTGGCGCAGGAGCGCCCGCTGGAAGAGTGGCTGCCTGTTTGTCGGGACATGCTTAATGATTTCTTCCTGCCGGATGCGGATACCGAAGCGGCGATGACGCTGATTGAACAGCAGTGGCAGGCCATTATTACTGAAGGACTGGGGGCTGAGTATGGCGATGCCGTACCGCTTTCCTTGCTACGTGATGAGCTGGCGCAGCGTCTCGACCAGGAACGCATTAGCCAGCGCTTCCTGGCGGGGCCCGTTAACATTTGTACGCTGATGCCGATGCGCTCTATTCCTTTTAAGGTTGTATGCCTGCTGGGCATGAACGATGGCGTTTATCCGCGTCAGCTTGCGCCGCTGGGCTTTGATCTGATGAGTCAAAAACCGATGCGGGGCGATCGCAGCCGTCGCGATGATGACCGTTATCTGTTCCTCGAAGCATTAATTTCGGCGCAGCAAACGCTCTACATCAGCTACATTGGCCGCTCAATTCAGGATAACAGCGAACGCTTCCCGTCGGTATTGGTGCAGGAACTGATGGATTACATCGGGCAAAGCCACTATTTGCCGGGCGACGAATCGTTGACCTGCGATCAAAGCGAGGCCCGGGTAAAAGCGCACATTACCTGTCTGCATACCCGCATGCCTTTTGACGCACAAAACTATCAGCCCGGCGAACAGCAAAGCTACGCCCGGGAGTGGCTGCCTGCGGCGAGCCTGTCAGGAAAAGCGCACACGGATTTTGTGCAGCCTCTCCCCTTTGAAATGCCAGCCACGTTAACGCTGGAAACGCTACAGCGATTTTGGGCTCATCCGGTACGGGCCTTTTTTCAGATGCGTTTGCAGGTAAACTTTCGTTCTGAAGAAAGTGAGATCCCGGAAACAGAACCTTTTGTTCTGGAAGGATTAACTCGCTATCAGCTTAATCAGCAATTGCTTAACACGCTGGTTGAAGAGAACGATGCTGAACGACTGTTTCGCCGTTTTCGTGCGGCAGGCGTGCTGCCCTATGGGTCATTTGGCGAAATTCTGTGGGATACGCAGCGTCAGGAGATGCAGTCGCTGGCTGAACGCATTATTGCCTGCCGTCAGCCTTGCCAGAGCATGGAGATTGATCTCATCTGTAACGGTGTGCAAATCACCGGTTGGCTGCCGCAGGTGCAAGAGGACGGTTTGTTGCGCTGGCGCCCATCATTAATAAGCATTGCCCAGGGAGTGCAACTTTGGCTGGAACATCTTGTCTATTGTGCCAGTGGCGGTACGGGAGAGAGTCGGTTGTTCCTGCGCAAAGACGGGGAATGGCGTTTCCCTCCACTGGCGGCAGAACAGGCGCTGCTGTATTTGTCGCAGCTCATTGAGGGATATCGGGAAGGCATGTCGTCGCCATTGCTGGTATTACCGGAAAGCGGCGGCGCATGGATAAAAACCTGTTATGACGCTGCAAATGATGCCATGTTAGAGGACGACGATACGCTGCAAAAAGCGCGCAGTAAGTTTTTGCAGGCTTATGAAGGCAACATGATGGTTCGTGGCGAAGGCGATGATATCTGGTATCAACGCCTGTGGCGTCAACTGGATGCCGAGACGCTGGAACGCATTGTTTTACAGTCACAGCGCTATCTGTTACCGATTTTTCGCTTTAACCAGTCCCGATGATTGTATAAAAATTGCGCAATTTGATGGCTTCCACTATGATGCGCATTCTGTCACGGACTGATTCTTAAAAAGAGAAGATGCTGACTTGTTCAGCACGAAGTCTTGCCCTGTTCATGCCACGTATTGATACGTGGTTTGCAGTGAACAGGTGAATACGTTAATGATGAGGTTTGTGAATGCCCCGCAGCACCTGGTTCAGCGCATTACTGTTGTTCGTCGCCCTTTGGGTTCCCGTAAGTCAGGCAGATACCGGTTGGCAGCCTTTAGCTGAAACCATCCGTAAAAGCGATAAAGATACCCGCCAGTATCAGGCCGTGCGCCTTGATAACGGCATGGTCGTGTTGCTGGTATCCGATCCGCAGGCCGTGAAATCCCTTTCTGCACTGGTGGTGCCTGTTGGCTCGCTGGAAGATCCGGACGATCATCAGGGGCTGGCGCATTATCTCGAACACATGTGTCTGATGGGCTCGAAAAAATACCCGCAGCCCGACAGCCTGGCTGAATTCCTGAAAATGCATGGCGGCAGCCACAACGCCAGCACAGCGCCTTACCGTACGGCTTTTTATCTTGAAGTCGAAAACGACGCGCTGGTGGGGGCAGTGGATAGACTGGCGGACGCGATCGCCGATCCGTTGCTGGATAAAAAATATGCCGATCGCGAGCGTAACGCGGTGAACTCCGAGCTGACGTTGGCGCGTACCCGGGATGGGATGCGTATGGCGCAGGTCAGCGCTGAGACGATCAACCCGGCGCACCCTGGCTCGCGTTTCTCCGGCGGAAATCTGGAGACATTAAGCGATAAACCGGGTAACCCGGTGGTGCTGGCATTACAAAAATTTCATGAAAAGTACTACTCCGCGAACCTGATGAAGGCGGTGATTTATAGTAATAAACCACTGCCAGAGTTGGCGCGGATAGCCGCTGATACTTTTGGCCGCGTACCGAACAGAAATATCGAAAAACCGGAAATCACCGTACCGGTTGTCACCGACGCGCAGAAAGGCATCATCATCCACTATGTGCCGGCGATGCCGCGTAAAGTCCTGCGCGTCGAGTTTCGTATCGATAACAACAGCGCAAAGTTCCGCAGTAAAACTGATGAACTGATAACCTACCTGATTGGCAATCGTAGTCCTGGTACGCTGTCCGACTGGCTGCAAAAACAGGGGCTGGTGGAGGGCATTCGCGCCGATTCCGATCCGGTGGTTAATGGCAACAGCGGGGTATTAGCCATTTCTGCGACGTTAACCGACAAAGGGTTGGCGAACCGCGATGAAGTTGTTGCGGCCATCTTTAGCTATCTCAATCTGTTACGTGAGAAAGGCGTCGATAAACGCTACTTTAACGAACTGGCGCACGTGCTGGATCTCGATTTCCGTTATCCTTCAATCACTCGTGATATGGACTACGTGGAATGGCTGGCTGATACCATGATCCGCGTTCCCGTCGAGCATACGTTGGATGCGGTGAATATTGCCGACCAATATGATGCGCAAGCCATTGCGCAACGTCTGGCAATGATGACGCCGCAGAATGCGCGTATCTGGTATATCAGCGCGAAAGAACCGCATAATAAAACCGCTTATTTTGTCGATGCGCCTTATCAGGTGGACAAAATCAGCGACAAAACCTTTGCTGACTGGCAGCAAAAAGCACAGGGCATTGCGCTGTCTTTGCCAGAGCTGAACCCCTACATTCCGGATGATTTCACGCTGATCAAAGCGGATAAAAAATACGCTCACCCGGAACTGATCGTCGATGAGCCGGATTTGCGCGTGGTGTATGCGCCGGGCCAGTATTTTGCCAGCGAGCCGAAGGCTGATGTCAGCGTGATCCTGCGTAACCCGAAAGCGATGGATAGCGCGCGCAACCAGGTATTATTCGCCCTGAACGATTACCTGGCGGGAATCGCGCTCGATCAGTTAAGCAACCAGGCATTGGTGGGGGGAATAGGTTTTTCGACCAACGCAAACAATGGTCTGATGCTTAACGCTAACGGCTACACTCAACGTCTGCCGCAGCTTTTTCAGGCGTTATTGAGCGGTTATTTCAGCTACACCTCAACCGATGAACAACTGGCACAGGCGAAATCCTGGTACGCCCAGATGATGGACTCTGCGGAAAAAGGTAAAGCCTACGATCAGGCGATTATGCCGGTGCAAATGCTGTCTCAGGTGCCCTATTTCTCACGCGATGAACGTCGCGCGCTATTGCCATCCATTACGTTGCAAGAGGTGATGTCCTACCGCGATGCGTTAAAAGCGGGGGCGCGGCCTGAGTTCCTGGTGGTGGGTAATATGAGCAAAGCTCAGGCTACAACCATGGCGCAGGATATTCAGAAACAGCTTGGCGCGAAGGGTTCGCAGTGGTGCCGGAACAAAGAAGTGGTCGTGGACAAGAAGCAGTCCGTCATCTTTGAGAAAGCGGGCAGCAGCACGGATTCTGCGCTGGCGGCGGTATTTGTGCCAACTGGCTATGACGAATACAGCAGTTCAGCCTACAGCGCCATGTTAGGGCAAATTGTTCAGCCGTGGTTCTACAATCAACTGCGTACTGAAGAGCAGTTAGGCTATGCCGTATTTGCTTTCCCGATGAGCGTTGGGCGTCAGTGGGGGATGGGGTTCCTGTTACAAAGCAGTGATAAGCAACCGTCTTACCTCTGGGAGCGTTATAAAGCATTTTTCCCGACGGCGGAAGCGAAGCTGCGGGCAATGAAACCTGAAGAGTTTGCACAAATTCAGCAGGCGATCATTGCGCAAATGCTACAGGCGCCGCAAACGCTGGGGGAAGAAGCCTCACAGTTAAGCAAAGATTTTGATCGCGGCAATATGCGCTTCGATTCACGTGATAAAATAGTGGCTCAGATTAAACTGCTGACGCCGCAAAAACTTGCCGACTTCTTCCATCAGGCGGTGGTTGAGCCGCAAGGCATGGCGATACTGTCACAGGTTTCCGGCAGTCAGAACGGGAAAGCAGAATACGTGCGCCCGGAAGGCTGGAAAGTGTGGCAGACCGTCAGCGCGTTGCAGCAAACCTTACCCCTGATGAGTGACAAGAATGAATGATGCCGCTGAGTCCCTTGATCCACTGCGCTTGCCCCTGACGGGCGAGCGCCTGATTGAAGCCTCTGCGGGCACCGGTAAAACTTTTACTATCGCCGCCCTGTATTTACGTTTACTGCTTGGACTGGGCGGCTCTGCCGCCTTTCCACGTCCTCTGACCGTTGAAGAACTGTTAGTGGTCACCTTTACCGAGGCGGCCACAGAGGAACTGCGTGGCCGAATTCGTAGCAACATTCATGAGCTGCGCATTGCCTGCCTGCGCGAAACCACCGACAACCCGCTATATGCCCGTTTGTTAGACGAAATAGCCGATAAAAAACAGGCTGCCCAGTGGCTGCTATTGGCTGAAAGACAGATGGATGAAGCGGCGGTGTTTACCATTCATGGTTTTTGTCAGCGCATGCTGACCCTCAACGCCTTTGAGTCAGGCATGCTGTTTGAACAGCAACTGATTGAAGACGAATCACTGCTGCGTTATCAGGCGTGCGCGGACTTCTGGCGGCGGCATTGCTATCCGTTGTCCCGCGACATTGCGCAGGTCATTTTTGAAACGTGGAAAGGTCCTCAGGCGCTATTGAGGGATATCGATCGCTATCTGCAGGGCGAAGCGCCGGTGATCAAGGCTCCCCCGTCCGCTGACGAAACGCTGGCCTCCCGACACGAACAAATTCTCGCCCGCATTAACCGGATTAAGCAGCAATGGCGCGGCTCTGTTGATGAGCTGGATGGGCTGCTGGAAGCCTCCGGGATCGATCGACGTAAATTCAATCGCGGTAACCAGAGCAAGTGGATCGAAAAGATCAGCGCATGGGCACAGGAAGAAACCCAGAGTTACCAGCTTCCTGACGCGCTGGAGAAATTCTCACAGCGTTTTCTGCAAGAGCGCACCAAAGCGGGGGGCGTAACGCCTCAGCACCCGCTTTTCGTCGCCATTGATGAACTACTTAGCGAACCGTTAACTCTCCGCGATCTGGTGATCACCCGGGCGCTGGCGGAGATCCGTACCGCTGTTGCTGAGGAGAAGCGTCGACGCGGCGAGCTTGGCTTTGACGATATGCTCAGCCGTCTGGATGCGGCGTTGCGCAGTGACAGCGGCGATGCGCTGGCGGTGGCTATCCGTACCCGTTTCCCGGTCGCGATGATCGATGAATTTCAGGATACCGATCCGCAGCAGTACCGCATATTCCGCCGGATCTGGCAGCATCAGCCAGAGACCGCGCTGCTGTTGATTGGCGATCCCAAACAGGCTATTTATGCGTTTCGCGGCGCGGATATTTTCACCTATATGAAGGCGCGCAGCGAAGTCAGCGCACACTATACGCTCGATACCAACTGGCGTTCTGCCCCCGGCATGGTCAATAGCGTGAATACGCTTTTCAGCCAGATGGACGACGCCTTTATGTTCCGCGAAATCCCCTTTAGCCCGGTAAAATTTGCAGAGAAAAACCAGTCGCTGCGGTTTGTTTTACACGGTGAAACGCAGCCCGCAATGAGTATGTGGCTGATGGAAGGGGAAAGTTGTGGCGTAGGCGACTACCAGAACTACATGGCGCAGGTGTGCGCGACGCAAATTCGCGACTGGCTGAAGGCCGGACACTCTGGTGATGCGCAACTGGTCAGCGGTAAAGCATCCAGGCCGGTACGCGCCTCAGACATCAGCGTACTGGTTCGTAGCCGCCAGGAGGCGGCGCTGGTCCGCGATGCCCTGACGCAACTGGCGATTCCCTCCGTCTACCTTTCCAACCGTGACAGCGTATTTGAAACGCTGGAAGCGCAGGAATTGCTGTGGATGCTGCAAGCGGTGATGACGCCGGAACGTGAAAACACACTGCGTAGCGCGCTGGCGACCTCAATGATGGGGCTGAATGCGCAGGATATTGAAGCATTAAATAACGATGAGAATGCCTGGGATGCGGTAGTTGAAGAATTCGACGGCTATCGTCAAATCTGGCATAAACGCGGCGTCATGCCGATGCTGCGTGCGCTGATGACAAACCGCCAGATTGCGGAAAACCTGCTGGCGACGGCAGGGGGCGAACGCCGTCTGACCGATATTTTACATATCAGCGAACTGCTCCAGGAGGCGGGATCGCAACTGGAAAGCGAGCATGCGCTGGTGCGCTGGTTGTCCCAGCATATTCTTGAACCGGACAGCAATGCGTCCAGCCAGCAGCTCAGACTGGAAAGCGACAAGCACCTGGTACAAATCGTGACTATTCATAAATCGAAAGGGCTGGAATACCCGCTGGTCTGGCTGCCGTTTATCACGAATTTCCGCGTCCAGGATCAGGCGTTCTACCACGATCGCAGCTCCTTTGAAGCGGTACTGGACCTCAGTGACGCCAGGGAGAGCGTTGAGCTGGCAGAGGCTGAACGCCTGGCGGAAGACCTGCGTTTGCTCTACGTTGCGCTAACCCGTTCGGTATGGCACTGCAGCCTCGGTGTTGCGCCGTTGGTACGTCGTCGGGGCGATAAAAAAGGGGATACCGATGTGCATCAGAGCGCCCTTGGTCGTCTGTTGCAAAAAGGTGAGCCAATGGATGCCGTGGGACTGCGTGGCGCGATTGACGCACTGGGTTGCGACGATATTGCCTGCCTGACGCCAGGTCAACCTGACGGTGAGCGCTGGCAGGTTGCGCAGCCGGTCAGCGCCACATTGAGTGCGAGAACATTGCAACGCACCCCCGGCGATGGCTGGCGCGTGACCAGTTATTCCGGCCTGCAACAGCGCGGACATGGAATCGCGCAGGATCTGATCCCGCGCCTGGATGTTGATGCCGCAGGCGTTGGCGAGGTCATTGCGGAGTCAGGACTCACCCCGCATCAATTTCCGCGCGGCGCCTCGCCGGGCACGTTTTTGCATAGCCTGTTTGAGGACCTTGATTTTACCCAACCGGTAGATCCGCATTGGGTCGAGGAAAAACTGGCCTTGGGCGGTTATGACGCGCATTGGACGCCGGTTTTGACCGCATGGCTGGACGCCATTTTGCAGGCGCCTCTTAACGAGACGGGCGTCAGTTTGAGCCAACTTTCCGCCCGTGAAAAACAGGTGGAGATGGAGTTTTATCTGCCGATTTCGCAGCCGCTGATGGCCAGCCGACTTGATGCGTTGATCCGTAAATACGATCCGCTCTCAGCGGGCTGCTCTGCGTTGGATTTTATGCAGGTACGCGGCATGCTAAAAGGGTTTATTGACCTGGTGTTTCGTCATCAGGGGCGTTATTACCTGCTTGATTACAAATCTAACTGGCTGGGTGAAGACAGCGCAGCCTACACGCAGCAGGCGATGGCCTCAGCCATGCAGGCGCATCGCTACGACCTGCAATATCAACTTTATACCCTGGCGCTGCATCGCTACTTACGCCATCGCATTGCTGATTATGACTATGAACGCCATTTTGGCGGCGTTATCTATCTTTTCCTGCGCGGCGTTGATGGCGAGGATCCGCAGCAGGGAATTTACGCCACCCGACCAGACGGAGAATTGATCGCTTTGATGGATGAGATGTTTGCCGGTGCGGAGCTGGAGGAGATGTCATGACAATCCAGAAACGATTACTGGAAGCCGTTGAGCAAAAACAGCTCCGGCCTCTGGATGCCCAGTTTGCGCTGGCATTGGCCGGAAATGGTAATCCTGCGGTTGCGCTGGCTGCGGCATTGCTCAGCCGCGAAGCGGGAGAAGGGCACGTCTGCTTACCGCTTTCGCGATTATCCTTACGCGAAGATGCTCATCCTTTGTTAAGCGCCTGGCTTGCTGAGATGGGCGAGCCTGAAGACTGGGCGGAATGTTTGCTGGCCTCCGGGGCAGTAAGCCGTGGCGAGCAACCGACCCCGCTGGTGCTGTACGGCGATCGTCTGTATCTGAACCGCATGTGGCATAACGAACGCGCGGTGGCGCGTTTTTTCAGTGAAGTTAACCATGCCATTGAGGTGGATGAACAACGGCTGACTGACACGCTGGAGGCGCTGTTTCCATCATCGGAAGGCGTTAACTGGCAAAAGGTGGCCGCTGCTGTGGCGCTGACCCGCCGTATATCAGTGATCTCCGGCGGGCCGGGCACCGGAAAAACGACAACGGTCGCGAGACTTTTGGCGGCGTTGATCCAGATGGCGGACGGTGAACGCTGCCGTATTCGTCTGGCGGCGCCAACGGGAAAAGCGGCTGCGCGTCTGACCGCCTCGCTGGGAGCGGCGTTGCGAGAACTGCCGCTTACCGATGAGCAAAAGAAACGCATTCCCGATGATGCCAGTACGCTGCATCGGTTATTAGGCGCTCAGCCCGGCAGCCAGCGCTTGCGTCATCACGCGGGGAATCCGCTGCATGTGGATGTGCTGGTGGTGGATGAAGCCTCGATGATTGATTTGCCGATGATGTCGCGCCTTATCGATGCCCTGCCGCCGCACGGGAGGGTGATTTTTCTCGGCGATCGTGACCAGCTCGCCTCCGTCGAGGCGGGGGCGGTGCTCGGGGATATCTGTGCTTTTGTCAGCGAAGGATTTACCCCGGAACGCGCCCGGCAGCTTAGTCGCCTGACCGGTAGCGCTATTCCGGCGGGAACGGGTACTCAGGCGGCGGCGTTGCGTGACAGCTTGTGTCTGCTGCAAAAAAGCTACCGTTTCGGCAGTGATTCCGGGATCGGTCAATTGGCTGCTGCGATTAATCGCGGTGACAAAGCTGCGGTAAAAACAGTTTTCCAGCAGGGATTCAGCGATATCGAAAAACGCACGTTACGCAGCAGTGAAGATTACGCCGCGATGCTGGATGAGGCGCTGGCAGGTTATGGGCACTACCTGGATTTACTGCATGAGGGCGCCGCGCCGGATGCCATCATTCAGGCCTTCAATGAGTATCAACTGCTATGCGCTTTGCGGGAAGGCCCGTTTGGCGTAGGCGGTTTGAATGAGCGCATTGAGCAGGTGATGGCGCAAAAACGTAAAATTCACCGTTCGACGCACAGTCGTTGGTATGAGGGAAGACCGGTGATGATTTCGCGCAATGACAGTTCGCTGGGGTTATTTAACGGTGATATTGGCATTGCCCTCGATCGCGGACAAGGGCTGAGGGTGTGGTTTGCGTTGCCGGACGGTTCGATTAAGTCGGTGCAACCCAGCCGCTTGCCTGAGCATGAAACCACCTGGGCGATGACGGTGCACAAATCGCAGGGCTCTGAGTTTGACCATGCGGCGTTGATTTTACCCAGCCAGCATTCCCCCGTGGTTACCCGCGAGCTGGTCTATACCGCCGTAACCCGCGCGCGCCGCCGTCTGTCGCTGTATGCCGATGAACGAATATTGGGCGGGGCAATTGTTATGCGTACCGAACGCCGCAGCGGGCTATCAGTATTATTTAATGACGGCATGATGTAGCTGCCGGCCGGATGAGGCTGTTATGCCGCATCCGGCAACCACGCCTAGGCCAAATCAGCCATCAGCACTTTTGATCGCCGCTGATAGTTGTACATCTCTTTCTTGCTTTCCGGCAGCAGGTCGATATCCACCGGCGTGAAGCCGCGCTCCTGGAACCAGTGGATGCTGCGGGTGGTCAGTACGAACAGCTTACTCAGCCCCATTTGCCGGGCCTGCGCGGCGATCCGCTCCAGCAATACTTCCCCACGTGACGAACTACGGTAATCCGGGTGTACCGCCACGCAGGCCATTTCGCCAATCCTCTCTTCCGGGAAAGGATACAGTGCGGCGCAGGCGATGGTCAGGTTATCGCGCTGAATAATGGTGAATTTGTCGATCTCCATTTCCAGTTGCTCGCGCGAGCGGCGGACCAGAATGCCTTGTTGTTCCAGCGGACGGATCAGCTCCAGAATGCCGCCGATATCGTTAATGGTGGCGCGGCGAATTTGCTCCGCGCTTTCCATCACGATTTGCGTACCGATGCCATCGCGGGAGAACAGTTCCTGCAGCAACGCGCCATCTTCCTGATAGCTGATCAGGTGGCAGCGGCGTACGCCACTGCGACAGGCTTTCACCGCACCACGCAGGAAGCGCACCGTACCTGAGCTGTAGTCACCTTTCTCTTCCTGTGACTCGACGCGCGCCTGGGCTTCGTTAGGGAACAATTCGGAAATAATATCGCCATCATCGTTGGTGACCCCCTGGGAGGAGCAAAAGCCAATCATTTTCTCCGCCTTCAGTTTGATAGCCAACTGCGTGGCGACCTCTTCTGACGTCAGATTAAAGCTCTCACCGGTAACGGAAACGGCGACTGGCCCCATCAGGACTATCGCGCCACTGTCCAGTTGACGGTGAATGGCCTCTTCATCAATACGACGAATACGCCCGCTATGGCAGTAGTCCACGCCGTCATCAACGCCCAGCGGCTGGGAGATAATAAAATTACCGCTGACCACATTGATATGCGCACCCTGCAATGGCGTATTATTCAGGCTCATCGACAGGCGGGCGGTAATATCAAGCTGGAGCAACCCAGCAGCCTGTTTGACCAGCTCCAGGGTTTTAGCGTCGGTGACGCGCGTATTCTTGTGGTACACCGGCTCATAATGATGCGCCGCAAGATTGGCATCAATCTGCGGTCGTGCGCCATAGACCACGACAAGGCGGATGCCGAGGCTATGAAGAAGCCCAATGTCATTGACGATACTGGAAAAGTTTTCATGCTCGATGGCTTCGCCGCCCAGCATAATGACAAACGTTTTTCCCCGATGGGTATTGATATAGGGAACAGAATGGCGGAATCCCTGTACCAGTTCGGTTCTACGCTCCTTCACCACGGCACACCCTCATTGCATGATTATTCGTAATTTGTGTATTTTTATTCTGTTTTGGTGCTGTGCGCAAGCGTAATTTTTACTCATGCCGAAGATTTTTTTCAGTAATGCCGTGAATATAAAAAGAATGTTTACCCTTTTATAGATGACAGATTATGCGTCATTCGTTAAAGTTTCCGGTCAATTCGGACGTTTTACGTATTACTTCAATAAAGATTTCTTTTGCTCGGGAGAAGCATGTCGGGATCCAATTCAGCAATCAGTCGCCGTCGTTTACTGCAAGGTGCGGGTGCTATGTGGCTTTTGAGCGTCAGCCAGGTTGGTCTGGCTGCCGTGAGTCAGGTCGTTGCCGTTCGTATCTGGCCTGCGTCCAGTTATACCCGCGTCACGGTGGAATCCAACCGTTTGCTGAAATACAAACAGTTTGCCCTGAGTAATCCTGAGCGTGTGGTTGTCGATATTGAAGGCGTTAATTTGAACTCGGTGCTTAAGGGCATCGGCGCGCAGATTCGTCCTGACGATCCCTATATTAAGTCGGCGAGAGTCGGGCAATTTGACCCGCAGACCGTGCGGATGGTGTTCGAGCTGAAACAGAATGTGAAGCCGCAACTCTTTGCCCTGGCCCCCGTCGCCGGTTTTAAAGAGCGTCTGGTCATGGATCTTTATCCTGCCAATGCGCAGGATGTTCAGGATCCGCTGCTGGCGTTGCTTGAAGATTACAACAAGGGCGATCTGGATAAACAGGTGCCGCCTGCGCAAAGTGGTCCGCAGCCGGGTAAAGCGGGGCGCGATCGTCCGATTGTCATTATGCTGGATCCCGGGCACGGTGGAGAAGACTCCGGTGCGGTGGGGAAATATAAGACGCGTGAAAAAGATGTGGTACTGCAAATTGCCCGTCGCCTGCGAGCCCTTATTGAAAAAGAGGGCAACATGAAGGTCTTTATGACGCGTAATGAAGATATATTCATTCCGCTAAAAGTGCGTGTGGCGAAAGCGCAGAAACAGCGTGCAGACCTGTTTGTCTCTATTCACGCCGATGCCTTTACCAGCCGGCAACCCAGCGGCTCATCGGTGTTTGCGCTCTCGACTAAAGGGGCGACCAGTACCGCGGCAAAATATCTGGCCCAAACCCAGAACGCCTCGGATCTCATCGGTGGCGTCAGCAAAAGCGGTGACCGTTATGTCGACCACACCATGTTCGATATGGTGCAATCGCTGACCATCGCTGACAGCCTGAAGTTTGGCAAAGCGGTGCTGAATAAGCTTGGTAAAATCAACAACCTGCATAAGAATCAGGTTGAGCAAGCCGGGTTCGCGGTGCTGAAAGCGCCGGATATTCCCTCCATCCTCGTGGAAACGGCATTTATCAGTAACGTCGAAGAAGAGCGTAAGCTGAAGACGGCGACCTTCCAGCAGGAAGTGGCGGAGTCGATTCTGGCAGGGATTAAAGCTTACTTTGCCGATGGTGCGACGCTGGCGAGAAGGGGATAACAAAAAAGCGCTGAAAAGCGCTTTTTTTTACGAACGACAGATACAAAAAAACACCCGTTAAGGTGCTTAATGTGTTGGTTGCGGGGGCCGGATTTGAACCGACGACCTTCGGGTTATGAGCCCGACGAGCTACCAGGCTGCTCCACCCCGCGTCCGTCTTTTTGCTTCGTATTTCAAACCACATCTGCGTTGGCTTTCCTCGTTCACCTCAGTCACTTACTGGAGTAAGCTCTAAAGGATTCACTGCGTCGCCGCCTGGCTGTGATTCGAACTACTTTGCAAAAATATTGCAGCAAATATAATTGGTTGCGGGGGCCGGATTTGAACCGACGACCTTCGGGTTATGAGCCCGACGAGCTACCAGGCTGCTCCACCCCGCGTCCGTCTTTTGCTTCGTATTTCAAACCACATCTGCGTTAGCTTTCCTCGTTCACCTCAGTCACTTACTGGAGTAAGCTCCTAAGGATTCACTGCGTCGCCGCCTTGCTGTGATTCGAACTACTTTGCAAAAATACTGCTTCTGATTTTAATTGGTTGCGGGGGCCAGATTTGAACTGACGACCTTCGGGTTATGAGCCCGACGAGCTACCAGGCTGCTCCACCCCGCGTCCGTGGATGCGCACTATACTCTGCTCGCATTTTCATGCAACCCTTTTTTCACCTTGATCACGTTTTAAGGGTGAAAATGAACAAAAACAACGTATTCTGGATTATTTTTTGCGCAAAATTTGCGTTCGGGTATGCATACGCATTTCATTAGGTACGGGGGTTTGTTATCTTCGTCTCGCATTCAGGCAACATAAGACGAGAACAATGAAAGGACGTTGGGCAAAATATCTTCTGGCGGGAGCAGTCGTTGCGATGCTCGCCGCGTGTTCCTCAAAACCCACCGATCGTGGGCAGCAGTATAAAGACGGGAAATTTACCCAGCCTTTCTCACTGGTGAACCAGCCTGATGCGGTTGGCGCGCCAATCAATGCCGGTGATTTCGCCGAGCAGGTTAATCAAATTCGCAGCGCTTCGCCGCGTTTGTACGGTAACCAGAGCAACGTCTACAACGCTATCCAGCAATGGTTACGTGCGGGCGGTGATACGCGCAGCATGCGTCAGTTTGGTATTGACGCGTGGCAAATGGAAGGGGCGGACAACTACGGTAACGTCCAGTTTACGGGTTATTACACGCCGGTTATTCAGGCGCGCCACACGCGTCAGGGCGAGTTCCAGTATCCTATTTATCGCATGCCGCCAAAACGCGGACGTTTACCCTCTCGTGCCGAGATCTACGCAGGCGCGCTAAGCGATAATTATATTCTGGCGTACAGCAACTCCCTGATGGACAACTTTATTATGGATGTTCAGGGCAGTGGCTATATCGATTTTGGCGACGGCAGCCCGCTAAACTTCTTTAGCTATGCCGGGAAAAACGGCCATGCCTATCGCAGTATCGGTAAGGTGTTGATTGATCGTGGCGAAGTGAAAAAAGAAGATATGTCGATGCAGGCCATTCGCCACTGGGGAGAGACGCACAGCGAGGCCGAAGTGCGTGAGCTGCTGGAGCAGAACCCATCGTTTGTCTTCTTTAAGCCGCAATCTTTTGCGCCGGTGAAAGGGGCCAGCGCGGTACCGCTGATTGGTCGCGCATCCGTGGCTTCTGACCGCAGTATCATTCCTGCGGGCACCACGTTACTGGCGGAAGTCCCCTTGCTGGACAATAACGGTAAGTTCACCGGTCAATATGAACTGCGCCTGATGGTGGCGCTGGATGTGGGCGGTGCGATTAAAGGCCAGCACTTTGATATCTATCAGGGCATTGGCGCTGACGCCGGACATCGTGCCGGGTGGTATAATCACTACGGTCGCGTATGGGTGCTGAAAACAGCGGCCAACGCGGGTAACGTATTTAGCGGTTAATTGCCGGATGGCGCTTCGCTTATCCGGCCTACATTACTGAGTAGGCCTGATAAGGCGTAGCCGCCATCAGGCAGTGATGCAGTCATCAAGGGCGGTATTTGTCCGCTCTTTTTGTTTTCTATATTTGAGGTTCTATGTCTGTGGTTATCAGTGACGCCTGGCGTCAGCGTTTTGGCGGCACGGCGCGGCTGTATGGCGAAAATGCGCTGCAGTTATTTGCCGGCGCGCATGTTTGCGTGGTCGGGATTGGCGGTGTGGGATCGTGGGCGGCGGAAGCGCTGGCGCGTACCGGCATTGGCGCGATTACGCTCATCGATATGGATGATGTTTGCGTCACCAATACTAACCGTCAGATCCATGCGCTGCGCGATAACGTTGGTTTAGCAAAAGCTGAGGTGATGGCGGAACGTATCCGCCAGATTAACCCGGAGTGCCTGGTGAACGTGGTCGATGATTTTGTTACGCCAGATAACGTTGCGGAGTATATGAATGCGGGTTATTCGTATGTCATCGATGCGATTGACAGCGTGCGCCCGAAAGCGGCGCTCATTGCGTACTGTCGGCGTAATAAGATTCCGCTGGTAACCACCGGCGGTGCGGGCGGGCAGATCGATCCGACGCAGATTCAGGTGGTTGATCTGGCAAAAACCATTCAGGATCCGCTGGCGGCCAAGCTGCGTGAGCGACTGAAGAGTGATTTTGGCGTGGTGAAAAACAGTAAAGGCAAGCTGGGCGTGGACTGCGTGTTCTCGACCGAGGCGCTGGTTTACCCGCAGGCAGATGGCTCGGTGTGTGCCATGAAGGCGACGGCGGAAGGGCCAAAACGTATGGATTGCGCCTCAGGGTTTGGCGCCGCCACCATGGTGACGGCTACCTTTGGCTTTGTAGCCGTTTCCCATGCGCTGAAGAAGATGATGGCGAAAGCGGCGCGCCAGAGTTGATTGTGTCGGATAGCGTTATGCTTATCCGACCTACAGTTCGTGCGGTGTTATAGGCCGGATAAGACGCATCAGCCGTCGTCATCCGGCTTGCCGGGCAGCCTCAAGAATCGCCTCGTTCAACGCATGCAGGCCCTGGCTTCGCGAGGCGCTGAGTTGCGCGCTTAACCCTAACTCGTCAAATAGCGCCATGGGTGAATGCGCCCGTAACTCGGCTGCGGTTTTACCTTCAACGGCGGTGAGCAATACCGCCAACAGCCCGCGCACAATGCGGCCTTCGCTGTCGCCGAAGAAATGCAGGGTGCCGTTCTCGTGCAGGGTATATCCCAGCCAGACGCGGTTTTCACATCCCGCAATCTCTTTTGCCTGCGCCCTTAGCGCCTCCGGCAGTGCCGGAAGCTGCTTACCCAGCAGAATTAGCTGACGATATTTATCCTCCCACTGGCTGAGCGGGGCAAACGTAGTACGCAACGTCTCTTCCGTTACGGTTGTGCCAAACGGGTGTCCGGCGAATAAAGGGCTTGTCATTAATCCACCAATATTTCCAGCGCGCGGTCAACGGCTGCGACCAACGCATCCACATCACTTTGCGTATTATAGGGCGCAAAAGAGGCGCGTAGGGTCCCGGATACGCCCAGCTCCGCCAGCAGTGGTTGTGCGCAGTGTTGCCCTGCGCGCAGCGCAATGCCATATTCGGCCAGCAGCGTCACCATATCACTGTGATGAACGCCAGCGAAATCAAAGGCTAACAGACTGGAGTCCTGACAACGGAAGGAACGAAAACCGGGACGTTTCGCCAGGGCGTCTTCTGCCAGCGTCGCCAGACCCCGGCTCCAGTTTTCGGCCTGCGCAACATCAATGTCTACCAGCCATTCGAGCGCCGCGCTTAGCCCGATGACGCCAGCTACGTTAGGCGTACCGGCCTCCAGCTTCCAGGGGGCCGCCTGGGTGGTGAAACCGTCAAAGCTGACTTCGCTAATCATCTTGCCGCCGCCGAGCCATGGTGACATGGCCTCCAGTAATTCTGGCTTACCATACAGTACGCCAATACCGGTAGGGCCATACAACTTGTGGCCCGAGAAGGCATAGAAATCAATATCTAACTGCTGCACGTTAGCGGGAAAATGCACAATTCCCTGCGCGCCATCAACCATCACCACCATGCCAGCCGCATGGGCGAGCGTAATGGCGCGGGCTAAATCCGGGCAACCGCCGGTGACGTTCGACATCTGCCCCAGCGCCAGAATGCGACTGCGCGGAGTGATGAGCTCAACCAGACGCTCGACGTCCGGTAGAAAATGGGCGTTGAGCGGGAGTTTGACTACCTTAGCGCCCGTTTGCTCAGCCACCATCAGCCACGGAACGAGATTGGCATGATGTTCCGCCACGCTGACGATAATCTCATCGCCCGGCCGTAAGCGCGGACGCGCATAGCTTTGGGCAACCATGTTGACAGCTTCCGTTGTGCCACGGGTCCAGACTATCGTTTTGTCATCCGGGGCGTTGATCAGGCGCGCGGCCTTTTCCCGTGCGGCCTCATAGCGCGCGGTCAGGCGTTGCGCTTCGGCAAACTGGCTGCGATGCACGTTCCCGGCGCTCAGGCTATAAAATTGCTGGGTCGCCTCAATCACGGATTGCGGCTTCAGTGCAGTAGCAGCGCTGTCGAGGTAGACGCCGGCATCGTTGAGTGCGGGAAATTGCGCGCGAAACTGCGCGGGATTAAATGCGTTCATGGTCATCCTCAGTTCAATAAACCGATCGTCGCGCAAAACAGGCGCTGACACAAGGGTTGTGCTAACCATCGGAATACTCTGGATATCCTGGCAAAGTCCTCACAGTGTCTTATGCTAAATAGCGTTAGGCGAGCAATTTTGCCTGTTACGGAGTGTGTTTTTAATAGCATAAATCGCTTTAAGGAGAAGAAGATGAAAAAGACTGCCGCAATTATCTCTGCCTGTATGCTGACTTTTGCCCTGAGCGCCTGTTCTGGATCGAATTACGTGATGCACACCAACGATGGTCGATCAATCGTATCTGATGGCAAGCCACAGACCGACAATGAAACGGGAATGATTTCGTATAAAGACGCTAACGGCAACAAACAGCAGATCAACCGTACCGATGTGAAAGAGATGGTAGAACTGGATAACTAACCGGTCGCCATTGACATAAAGTCGGACAAAAAAAAAGCACCGCAATTTGGCGGTGCTACATTAATCACTATGGACAGACAGGGTAAATGTACAGGAAGTGAAAAAGGGTAGCTTTGCTACCATGGTCTGAATCGCAGACCAATTGCAAACACAACAACACAACATCACAACCGTAAGCCAAAAGCCCACCAGAACACGCATTCCGATAAAACTTTTCGTTCCGGCTTCAGGAAGTGCCGCCACTATAGGTATTTGCTGGTAGAACCTCAACGGACAATTTATAATGGCTCAGATAAAAAAAACTAATAGGTTACATCCTGTTAGATAATTGTTAAATTCATTTAACATCAAAGCCTAAAAGTCATGTCAAAACGATTACCACCCCTAAATGCATTGCGTGTTTTTGATGCCGCAGCGCGCCATTTGAGCTTTACCCGCGCAGCGGAAGAGCTTTTTGTGACGCAGGCCGCAGTAAGTCATCAAATCAAGTCACTTGAGGATTTTCTGGGGCTGAAGCTGTTTCGTCGACGCAATCGATCTCTGCTGTTAACAGAAGAGGGTCAAAGCTATTTCCTCGACATCAAAGAGATTTTTTCGCAATTAACTGACGCGACGCGTAAACTTCAGGCACGCAGTGCAAAAGGTGCGCTTACCGTTAGTTTATTGCCCAGTTTCGCGATCCAATGGCTGGTGCCCAGACTCTCTAGCTTTAACTCAGCTTATCCGGGAATCGATGTCAGGATCCAGGCGGTGGACCGTCAGGAAGACAAACTGGCAGACGATGTTGATGTGGCGATTTTCTACGGACGCGGCAACTGGCCGGGTCTGCGCGTTGAAAAATTGTACGCAGAATATTTATTGCCGGTCTGCTCGCCGCTGTTACTTACTGGTGATAAGCCCCTGAAGACGCCGGATGACCTGGCAAAACATACATTGTTGCACGATGCGTCGCGGCGTGACTGGCAAGCCTATACGCGCCAGCTTGGCCTGAATCATATCAACGTACAGCAAGGACCTATCTTCAGCCATAGCGCCATGGTGCTACAGGCTGCTATCCATGGACAGGGGATTGCGCTGGCGAATAACGTTATGGCGCAGTCCGAAATTGAAGCCGGACGTCTGGTCTGTCCGTTTAACGATGTTCTGGTCAGCAAAAACGCGTTTTATCTGGTTTGTCATGACAGTCAGGCAGAACTGGGTAAAATAGCCGCCTTCCGTCAGTGGATACTGGCGAAAGCGGCCTCGGAACAAGAAAAATTCCGCTTTCGTTATGAACAATAAATTACGTAGGGTATTAACATGACCAGCCGTTTTATGCTGATTTTTGCCGCCGTAAGTGGTTTTATCTTTGTGGCGTTGGGCGCCTTTGGAGCACATGTTCTGAGTAAAACCCTGGGTGTCGTAGAAATGGGTTGGATCCAGACTGGCCTTGAGTATCAGGCGTTTCATACGCTGGCTATCTTCGGCCTGGCCGTCGCCATGCAGCGACGCATTAGCATTTGGTTTTACTGGAGTAGCGTGTTTCTGGCATTAGGAACGGTGCTGTTTAGCGGTAGCCTGTATTGCCTCGCGCTCTCCCATTTACGCCTGTGGGCGTTTGTTACCCCCGTCGGTGGTTTCAGCTTCCTTGTGGGCTGGGCGCTGATGTTAGTGGGCGCTATTCGATTGAAACGTAAGGGCGTTAGCCATGAATAAGGTTGTATTGTTGTGTCGCCCGGGTTTTGAAAAAGAGTGCGCCGCAGAAATTACGGATAAAGCAGGACGTCGGGAAATCTTCGGTTTCGCCCGTGTAAAAGACAATGCGGGCTATGTGATCTTCGAATGCTATCAGCAGGACGATGCCGAAAAGTTAGTGAAAGAGCTGCCGTTTAGCTCGTTGATTTTTGCCCGTCAAATGTTTGTGGTGGGCGAACTGCTGCAATATTTACCGCCGGAAGACCGTATTACGCCAATTGTCGGCATGTTGCAGGGCGTGGTGGAAAAAGGCGGCGATCTGCGAGTCGAAGTCGCCGACACCAATGAAAGCAAAGAGCTGGTTAAGTTCTGCCGTAAATTTACCGTACCGCTGCGCGCGGCGCTGCGCGAAGCGGGCGTACTGGCAAAATATGAAACGCCGAAACGTCCGGTGGTTCATGTTTTCTTTATCGCCCCTGGCTGTTGTTATACCGGTTATTCCTGGCCTGACAATAACTCCCCGTTCTACATGGGTATTCCGCGCCTGAAGTTCCCGGCCGATGCGCCGAGCCGCTCAACGCTGAAGCTGGAAGAGGCGCTGCATGTGTTCATTCCAGAAGATGAGTGGGACGAGCGTCTGGCCAATGGCATGTATGCCGTGGATTTAGGCGCGTGTCCGGGCGGTTGGACCTATCAACTGGTTAAACGCAACATGTGGGTTTATTCCGTGGATAATGGTCCGATGGCGCAAAGCCTGATGGATACAGGGCAGGTCACCTGGCTGCGCGAAGACGGATTTAAGTATCGCCCGAATCGTAACAACATCTCGTGGATGGTGTGCGACATGGTGGAGAAACCGGCGAAGGTTGCCGCGCTGATGGCGCAGTGGCTGGTCAACGGCTGGTGTCGCGAGACGATCTTCAACCTCAAGCTGCCGATGAAAAAACGTTATGAAGAGGTATCGCAGAATCTGGCCTATATCCAGGCACAGCTTGATGAGCATGGCGTCAATGCCCAGATGCAGGCGCGTCAGTTGTATCATGATCGGGAAGAAGTGACCGTACACGTGCGTCGTCTGTGGGCGGCCGTCGGCGGTCGCCGGGACGAGCGATAACGCTAAACATAGACCGGATGGCGGCGTAAACGTCTTATCCGGTCTATGTTGTTTCAATCAGCTGCGTATCTGACACGATATGCGTCACACCATCCAGACACCCAATCCGGACCTCCCCGGAACGATTAAACTTACTTTTATCGATCAGCAATAAAGATTGCGATGCGCGCTTAAGCAGAATGGATTTGAAGTCTGCGTTGGTGGCATTGGAGTCCCAGAGCGTGCCGTCGCTGTCGATCCCTTCGCAGGAAAAAATAAACAGATCGATATCGAGGGATTTTAGCTGCGAGATGAGCGCGGAATTAACATAACAGCCGTATTTACGTTCAAGGCGGCCGCCAGAGCTGATGAGCTGAATGTGTTCGCGTTTTGTCAATTCCTGGCAAATGGGTTGGCTGTTAGTAAAAACCTGAATGTCGATGTCCGGTAGCTGACGCGCCAGATACCAGCAGGTTGAGCTGGCGTCTAAGGCGATCACCATTCCTTCTTCAATCCATGCCAGCGCTTCCCGCGCAATATCCGCTTTGTGCGCATAGTGGCTTTTGAGTCGAATATGAAACGGGTCGCCACTGTCCTGATTTTTCCGGTGAATGGCCTTGGCCCGTCCGTGATTGCGTAGCACTTTGCCCTGGGTTTGTAATTCACTGAGATCGCGGCGGATGGTCTCTTTGCTGACGTTAAGCTGCAATGACAGGGCTTCGGTTGTCAGGCTTTTGTGGTGGGTAAGCAGATCTACGATGGCCTGCTGGCGCGCCGCTTTCATGTTCTGATCCTCATTTTATGCAGAATGCCCGTACCAGACGGGCATGCTGACCAGAGATTATGGCGTTACCCCTTTTTTTAAAAGAATATTCCCGTACTTTGCCCGTTCTCCTGTGATAACGATCGCAAACGCCTTTTGCGCGCGTTCGTAAAAGGCATAACGGTCAATACGCGTGATGTCTGGGCAGGGGGTCTGTAAGGAAAGCGCCTGGCGATAGCGAGCCTCGACGTCAGGATCGAGAGCGTCGCCTTCTACTGCCGCCATCATCACCAGCGGCGGGGCGTAGCTGTCCAGTTCAAAAAGCGGAATAATCGCCTGCAGCAGATCGCTGACCAGCAGACCGTCGGCGCGAATCACCTGCGGTCCCATGCTGTGAGCCGGAAAATGGGCATCGGAAAAGATAATCTCATCGCCGTGACCCATTTCAGCCAGCACCTTCAGCAGGTCGGGAGAAATTAAGGGTGATATCGTTTTGAGCATGTTACTCGACTCCTGTCAGTTCAGATTCGGTTTGCGGATAGAAGTAACGGTACTGGTAGCTCACCTGGGCACGAGCCTGTTCCGGGGTGGTAAATTCACCCATACCTGACCAGGCAAACATTGCGGCGCCTGCCACGGTGGTTTCGGCGTCATCCAGCACTTTGACAGGGATCCCGAGAACGTTAGCTTTAATCTGGTTCCACAATGCGTTACGGCTGCCCCCGCCAACCAATAACAATTCAGAGGCCTGGAAATGACCGATTTTTTCCAGCGTGTGCAAATTCTGCTGCAACTGTTCTGTCAGTCCTTCCAGCGCGGCGCGATAAAAATGCCCGCGGGTGGTATTGAGCGTAACCCCTTGCCAGCCCGCATTCTGAGAGGCCAGCAGGTTGCAGTGCATCTTGACGCCTTCTGCGCCAGCAGGAATGGACCGGGCTTCGTCAATCAGCGTCTGCCAGGGCGTTTCGGCAGTCCAAAACAGCTTACGCACCCATTCGAGTACGCCGGAGGCCAGCCACTGCATGCCGGGATTGTACAGTCCGGCCTGGCTGTCTAATTCACAAGTGGAACCCGCATAACGGCTGAGCAGAGAGGTGTTCACCTGCGCACTGCGCACCATCAGAATTTCCCATGTACCGGAAGAGAGCACCGGTTCGTCTGGCTGAGCCCCCGCGCCAAACAGCGCAAACTGCGTGTCGTGCCCGGCAGATATCACCGGAATACCCACTGGAAGCCCGAGCAGGACGGCGGCCTCGTGTTGCAGTGCCCCAATCTGTTCGCCCGCTTCCACTAGGCGTGGAAACAGCCGGCGCGGTATGCCGGTAGCCTGCAAAATGTCATCACTGAAATCGCGCTGCTGGATGTTCAGCATCTGGCTGGTGCCCGCCATAGTGATATCTGTGGTGAACTCGCCGGTTAAACGGTGGTTGATAAGCGACGAAATAAACAGCCAGGCGTGTGCCTGTTCGAGCAGTTGTGGATGGTTTTCTTTCAGCCACACCAGTTTATACAGCGTATTGAAGCTGAACGCGCCGACGCCGGAGATTTCCTGCAGTTGCTGCGGCGACAGGTAGCGATGGATATTTTCCATCACTGCTGCGGTGCGCGGGCATTTCCAACTGATTACCGGATATAACTGTTTGCCGTGTTGATCGACCAGCGTACCGTCTACGCCGAAGGTGGTGACGGCGATCCCACAGATACGGCAATTGGCCAGTTGCGTAGAGAGCCGCTGACAGCAGTCGGCGAAACGTTGCAAAATGGCCTCCAGCGACCACTGATGCCAGGCACTGTTTTCTGCGGCAATATCACTGGCGTTGGGCGTTGAGGCGCGGGCGATAATTTTTCCCTGCCGGTCAACGGCAATGGCCCGCACGTTGGTTGCGCCACAATCGAGTACCAGGATAACGTCTTGTTTCATAACAACTCCTGAAACGCTACCGGATGGCGCTGCGCTTATCCGGCCTAAGGTTCACTCGTCTGTAGGCCCGGTAAGCTTGCGCCACCGGGCTAAGCCACATTAACGTTTATACAGCGGGCCGTAGTTTTGGCAGGCACGATAATCCTGGCCTTCGCTATCCATACCGTGGGCTGCCCAGGCTGAAGGACGATAGATTTTTTCGTCTTCCACGTTGTGCATGCAAACCGGAATACGCAGCATGGCGGCAAGCGTAATAAAGTCTGCGCCGACGTGGCCAATCGTCAGCACACCGTGGTTTGCGCCCCAGTTAGCCATGACGGAATAGACATCGCTGAATGGACCTTTACCGGTTAAGCGCGGGGCAAACCAGGTGGTCGGCCAGGTCGAGTTGGTACGCGCATCAAGCTGAGCATGCACCTCTTTTGGTAACTCCACGCTCCAGCCTTCGGCGATTTGCAGTACCGGTCCTAACCCTTTGATAATATTGATGCGGGTCATGGTGAATGGCACGCCGCCCTCGGTCAGGAAGCGAGAGGAGTAGCCGCCGCCGCGGAAGTATTCGTGAATAGCCGGACACCATTCGGTCGCCGCCAGACAATCATCGGCCTCTTTCTGCGTGATTTCCCAGTGCGGCTTCATGGTTGGTTTACCTGCGCCATCGCGCTGCTTGCAAGAGCCGTCCAGGGCTGCCGATCCAGAGTTGATCAGGTGAATAATGCCGTGCTCAGCCAGCCCGGTCAGCGGTTTACCCGTGACACGCTCCACCGCCTCTGGCGACCAGTAGGTGCGCACATCAGCAAAAACCTGTGCTGTACCAGTGAGTTGGTGACCAAACAGCATCGCTACGCCGTTGAGACTGTCGTTTTCAGTCGCGACAACAAACGGTTCACGCACACCATTCCAGTCGAAGGAGCTGTTCAGCAGTGCTTCGGCAGTGTCGCCGTTTGGATATTGATCCGTCCAGTGACGCTGGCCTTGGAAGCCCGCGGCAATCGCGTTGTAACCCAGCGATTCTTCAACACGACCTTTGTCTGCTAACTTCTGATTGCCTTGCATCATGTCGCGGATGCACATCGCCATCAGCAGGCTTTCTTTCAGTACCGCGCGGCTCTGCTCTTCGTTACGCTTATACTGTTGGGCGTTCTGATCTTCGCCGTAGCGGAAATGCTTGTCTGCCCACGCCAGTGCGATATCCAGTTCAGCTTCGTCATAAATTTTCTGATCAATTCGACGGCGAAGTTCAGTCATATCAACAGGTTGAACCTTCATTCCCAGCCAGGATTCAAAGAAGTTATGATCGACAATAGAACCGGCAATGCCCATAGAAACGCCGCCTACGGATAAATAGCTTTTACCTTTCATACTGGCAACGGCTAAGCCCGCCCGGGTGAAACGCAGCAGTTTTTCTTCGACATCGGCGGGGATGGTGGTGTCGCCGGCATCCTGTACGTCGTGACCGTAAATGGAGAACGCGGGCAGACCTTTTTGATTATGCGCAGCCAGCGCGGCAGCAAGATAAACGGCGCCAGGGCGTTCTGTGCCGTTAAAGCCCCAGATAGCTTTCGGACGCATCGGATCCATGTCGATGGTTTCGCTGCCGTAACACCAGCAGGGGGTAACGGTAATCGTTACGCCAACATTTTGGCTGCTGAACTTTTCTTCACAGGCTGCGGATTCCGCCAGACCGGCAATACAGGTGTCGGCAATTACACATTCAATTTGTGCGCCACAGGCATGGCGAAGTTTTTCCGTAATAAGCGCGGCGGTGGCTTTCGCCATATTCATGGTTTGCTCTTCAAGCGACTCACGTACCCCCATACGACGGCCATCAATAACCGGGCGGATACCAATCTTCGGTAAGCTATTTTTTCTCATTCGAGGTTCCTCATCTCACTTTGTGCCGTGCTGCAAAAGCGGATGTTGGACACCACTGTCGCAGTTGGCTGAATTACCCATTTTTGCTAACTCGAGTTAGCTTAGGTATTGGAGAGTTTTTTACACAACTTTTTTGTTATGGAACTGTGAGAGGCTTCACGAGAAGTGGTTAAAATTCGATCTGCGTCAAATAAACAAATACGCATATTTTTAATAAAAACCTTTTAAATCATAACAATATAATAAATTGTCTGTTCAGCATCACAGTTTTAAACCAAATGATTTGGCTAATTTGAGTAGCTAAAATAGCTTTAAAAGGCACTTCGCTAACTCGAGTTAGCATAATTGATAAAACGCATATGAACTTGTAAGTAGTATTCGCATTAACGGTGACGATGGCCCTCTGGAATCTTGTTTTCGCCTGATTCACTGACTGCAGTTTCTGTATATTGAGGAAAGCAGCAATGTCTGAAACATTTTTACAGATGAGTCATATTACGAAACGTTTTCCCGGCGTATTAGCGTTGAGTAATGTGGATTTTGCTTTACACAAAGGTGAGGTTCATGCGCTGCTGGGTGAGAATGGCGCAGGAAAATCTACGTTGATGAAGATCTTATCCGGTGTTTATCAGCCTGACGAAGGGGAGATTATTTTTGAGGGGCAGCCGGTTACTTTCGCTAACCCGTTAAGTGCGCAGAGTGCAGGTATCACGATTATTCATCAGGAATTTAACCTATTCCCTGAACTCACCGTTGAAGAAAATATATTTATTGGCAGGGAGTTTTGCAAAAATAATCGCTGGCGTCTGGACGAAAAACAACAGCGGCAGGCTGCGATCGATATTTTGCAAAAGTTAAACCTGAATATCGCCCCAGACACACTGGTTGCCGATCTGACCGTTGCTCAACAACAAATGGTTGAGATAGCTAAAGCGATATCGGTCAATGCCAAGATTCTTATTATGGATGAACCTACGGCGGCACTGACGGAAACGGAAATCGACAGCTTGTTTCAGGTAACCCGTTTATTGAAAGAACAGGGGACTGGCATTGTTTACATTTCGCACCGACTGGAGGAGCTGGCGCTGATTGCCGATCGCGCTACGGTAATGCGCGATGGGCAGTTTATTGCCACCGTGGATTATGATGCGGTCAAAATTAGCGACCTGATTGCCATGATGGTCGGGCGTGACCTCGGTAATATTTATCCTCGCCGTGAACCTCTGGCTCAACGTAAGCCCGTGTTGGAAGTGAGTGGGCTGACGCGTAATGGTGTATTGAACAATATTGATTTCACGCTTTACCAAGGAGAAATCCTGGGCTTCGCCGGTCTGATGGGCGCAGGGCGTACTGAGCTGGCGCGGGCGATTTTTGGCGCGGATCCCATTGATGGTGGAACCCTTAAGCTGAACGGTAAAGTTACGGTGATTAAAGATATTCCTGATGCTATCCAACAGGGTATCAGCTATTTAACCGAGGACCGGAAAAAAGAGGGACTGGCATTAGGACTGTCCGTTGAGCGCAATATTATGTTGGGCAATTACCCTGAGTATTCCGATCGTTTTGGCAATGTGGACAGCAAACGTTGCCAGAAAACCAGCGAGGAACAGGTTAAAGCCCTACGTATTAAAACACCACATTTAGAGCAAGCCGCCTTGAATTTAAGTGGTGGTAATCAGCAGAAAATTATTATTGCCCGATGGGTGTGTAAAGACACCGATATTCTCATCTTTGATGAACCCACTCGCGGGATTGATGTGGGGGCCAAGCTTGAAATTTATGAATTAATGAATCGGCTGGTGGCAAAAGGGAAATCAATTATCATGATCTCCTCTGAATTACCGGAAGTGCTGGGTATGTGCGATCGCATTTTAGTGATGCGTAATGGGCGTATTACCGGGGAGCTAGCTTCTGATGACGCCACACAAGAAAAAATCATGCAATATGCGACGTTAGAGGACTAACTTATGACTATCTCTGTAACCTCTTCAGACAGCAATAATAAGAAAATAAAAATTAACAAAGAACTTTTAATGCGCCTTGCGCCACTTTTAAGTCTGATTATTTTGGTAATATTTTTTAGTTTTGGTTCGCCGTTTTTCTTTAACACTGAAAACATTATGACAATTGCCCTGCAAACCTCGGTGATTGGCATTATGGCGATTGGCGTTACCTTCGTCATTATCACTTCAGGGATCGACCTTTCTCTCGGTTCAGTCGTGGCATTTTCTGGTGTCGCGGTAGGTATCTGCGCCACGCTGGGATTGCCTCTGCCCGTCTGTATTCTTGCGGGTGTACTGGCTGGAGGATTATGCGGCTATATCAATGGTCTGCTGGTCACCAAAATGACTATCCCGCCTTTTATCGCCACGCTGGGTCTGATGATGTCCGTCAGAGGTATCAATATGGTGATGACCGATGGCCGCGCGATTTACTTCGCTGATTACCCCACCTTCAAAATGCTGGCCCAGGGACGGTTGTTTGATGTGCTGCCCTATCCCGTTTTTTACCTGGTGGTGGTGGCGCTCATCGCCGCGTACATCCTGAAGAAAACGGTGATAGGCCGCTATGTTTACGCGGTGGGCAGTAATGAGGTGGCGGCACATCTTTCCGGGATTAAAGTGCAGCGCGTGAAAATTTTCGTCTACGCCTTTTGTGGTCTGCTGACCGGGATTGCCGGGGTCATTCTGGCCTCACGTTTAAACTCCGGGCAGCCGACGGTCGGTGTGGGTTATGAGCTGGAAGCTATCGCGGCGGTCGTTATTGGCGGTACCAGTCTGATGGGCGGGATTGGCACCATCGGCGGCACCATCATTGGCGCATTTATTATGAGCGTGTTGAAAAATGGTCTGAACCTGATGGGTGTTTCCCAGTTCTGGCAAATGGTGGCCATGGGGATAGTGGTCATTGCTGCGGTTTATCTCGACACATTACGCAAAAAAATTCGTTGATTTACGCTCCCGGAAGTCACGGGACATCATAACCCTGACGTTTAGGGTGACTCACTCAGAACGGAGTAAAACAATGAGAACCAGGAATTTTGTCTATGCGTTATCCCTGCTGGCCTGTATGACATCCAGCGTTTTGGCTAAAGATATGAATCTTCCCGTGGTCAGTAAAGGTTTCCAGCATGAATTCTGGCAAACCGTAAAAATGGGGACGGAAGCGGCAGCAAAAGAGTTGGGTGACAAAACCAGCTACGTGGGCCCGGCGGATGAAACTCAGATTGCCGAGCAGATTCAGTTAGTTGAAAACGCGATGGCGCAAAAACCTAATGGACTATTACTGGCCGCGTTAGATGCCAATGCGCTGGCGCCATTAGTTGAGACCGCAAATTCACGCGGCATTAAAGTTGTGACCTTTGACTCCGGTGTGAATTCTGATATTCCGGTCAGTTTTGTCGCCACGAATAACCGTAAAGCCGGGGCTGAAGCGGCAGACGCGCTGGCAGCAGAAGTGGGCAACAAAGGAAAAGTGGGCATTATTGCGCACGTAGCAGGGACCTCCTCAGCGATTGAGCGTTCAGAAGGGTTTATTGCCCGCATGAAGGAGAAATATCCGGATATCCAGGTGCTACCGGTCCAGTATAGCGATGGTGATCCGCAAAAAGCGATGGATAAAACCATCGATATGATTCAGGCCAACCCGGATATTGCAGGGATTTATGGCACGAATGAAGGCTCAACGCTCGGCGTAGCAAACGCAATTGATAGTCAAAACCTGAAAGGCAAAGTGAAGGTGATTGGTTTTGATAGCACCGAGGCCATTATTGCCTTCCTGAAGTCCGGGGTGATTCAGGGCTTTGTTGTGCAGGACGCCTACCAGATTGGCTATCAGGGTATCAAGACGCTGAATGCGGCGGTATCCGGTCAGTCTGTACCAAAAGAGATTGATATTCCGGTGAAATTCGTTAGTGCGAAGAACATTGATACCCCAGAAATTGACAAGCTGTTACACCCATTCGGTAAAAAATAAGAGCGTTGGGGCGAGGTACTCGCCCCACTATTAGCTAACGTCAGGGAGTTACTATGAGCAGTGGATATTTCCTCGGTGTGGATGTCGGCTCTGCCAGTGTCAGGGCGGGTGTGTTCGATGCCAGCGGCAAACGTCTGGCCTTTGCGACACGCCCTGTCTCGCAGTTTCGACCCGGCCCCGATCGGGTTGAGCAGTCATCTGCAGAAATCTGGCAGCAGGTTTGCGATGCGGTTAAGGGGGCAGTATCGTCATCCGGGATTTGCATTGAGGATATCCGTTCACTGGGATTCGATGCCACTTGTTCATTGGTGGTTCTCGACGAGCAGGGGCAGGGCCTGGCGGTTTCACCAGGCGAACCATCAGACCATAACATCATCATGTGGATGGATCATCGCGCGGTGCAGGAAGCTCAGCATATTAACGCTACGCGGGATCCGGCTCTGCGTTACGTTGGCGGTGAAGTCAGCGTCGAAATGGAGCTTCCCAAGGTGCTGTGGCTAAAAAAACACTTTCCTGCAACCTGGCACAGTGCGCATCGTTTTTACGATTTGGCTGACTATCTTGTCTGTAAAGCCACCGGGAGTGACGTTGCCGGTCTGTGTACGCTGACCTGTAAATGGAACTATCTGGCCCATGAACAACGCTTTAGCCACTCTCTGCTCGACGCCGTAGAATTAACGGATTTAACGGGCAAAATCCCGTCGCATATTCTTCCGCCAGGCGCCGCTGTGGGAACGCTTAGCGCCGATGCGGCCCAGGCGCTGGGGCTGACGACGGCAGTTGTCGTCGCCAGTGGGATGATTGATGCCCATGCAGGCGGTTTGGCGCTTGCTGGCGTTGAGCCTGCGGGAACGTTAGCGTTGATTAGCGGAACGTCAAATTGCCATATGCTGTGCAGCAAACAGGAAATTTATACGCCGGGCGTATGGGGACCGTATTGGTCTGCCATGCTGCCTGGTTACTGGTTGACGGAGGGAGGGCAAAGCGCCGCTGGGGCATTGGTCGACTGGACGCTCCAGGAATCAGGCGCGAGTGCCGAGCTATTTCATAAGGCCGAGGCGCGGGGTTGCCATCCGATCGTTTTAGTCAACGAATGGGTTGCGGAACTTGAGAGGAAGGAGTCTGAACCTGGTCGTTATTTGCATGTGCTGGCCGATCACCATGGCAATCGCTCCCCCCGCGCGCGACCCGATGCACGGGGCAGCGTCTGCGGCTTGACTCTTGAGCGAGGCGAGATGCAGGTGGCTCGCCTGTACCTGGCGACGTTACAGGCGATTGCCTGCGGCACGCGGCATATTATGGAAGTGATGCGTGAAAACGGCCATACCATTTCCCGACTGGCGCTGTGCGGCGGCGCAACGCATAACCCGCTGTGGATGCGGGAATATGCCGATGCTACCGGATGCGATATTCATCTTATGCAGGAGGAAGATGCAGTGACGTTAGGGGCAGCTATCACCGGCGCGGTAGCAAGCGGCGCGTGGGCGAATATTCCATCTGCATGCCAGGCGATGGTTCGCTCCGGCGAGATTATTAAGGCTAATCCGGCACGGCGGGACTTCTATGACCGCAAATACCAGGCTTATCTGATGATGTGGGATCAGCAGCAGGCGATTAACCAACTTATGCAGTAAGACAAAAGTTTAAAATACTTTTATGATTGGAGATTGACGTTTTTGGATGTGGACTGGGGCATATAAATGGCTAAAACAGTAGAACAGATAGCCAGCGATCTGAATTTATCGGTTACGACCGTACGACTGGTGCTGAACGGGAAAGCAGAGCAATATCGAATCAGTGTCAAAACCCAAACGCGTATTAATGAATATGTTGAGCGCTATGGTTACGTCATAAACCATTCAGCCCGTAGCCTGAAATTGAATAAAACGGATACATTGGGACTGATTGTTCCCAATATTTCCAACGTTTTTTTTGCCACTCTCGCCGAGAAACTTGAGCAACGCTGTCGTCGCTCCGGTTATCAGTTAATGATTAGCTGTACCTATGATGATGTTGATTACGAAAATAAATTGACCAAAGCGTTAATCGCTCGCAATGTTGATGGCCTTTTTATTGTTCCCTCTACATTGGAGAATCAGCAACACCATTTACGCCAGGTCAGAAAACCGATGGTGTTACTGGACCGTGATTTTAAGTATACCGATAACGCATTGGTTGAAAGTCATAATATTTTAGGCGGCGAAAAGTTGACGCAAAGTTTGTTTGATGCCGGAAAGGCTCCAATCTGGTTTTTAGTCGGAGATACCGGATTACCCAGTATTGGAGATCGTCTGCAAGGTTACCTTAATTCTTTGAGGAATAATGGTATTCATCACCGTGATTGGGTGCGTGAAGGTCCTGACAACACTCCTGAAGGTGGCTTTCAACTGATGGATAGATTGATTGGTGAACAGGGGCGGCCACAGGCGTTTATAGCCTCATCATTACCCGTACTGGAAGGTGCTATTAACGCTATTCGCCATCGTTTCGGCACAATTCCACCTGATATTAATATTGGCACATTCGATGAACATCCGATGCTGGGATTCCTCGCCAATAATGTCTGGTCAATGCAGCAGGATGAAAATGTTTGGGCGGAAAAAGCATTCGATATGATGATGAGTGCCATAGACGACCAACCTATTAAAGAAACTGTAAAGGTACCGATGAAACTTATTAAGCGAGTAAGACAACAATAATACGTTGCTATAAATAAATCGGCCAACTGGATCTGAGTAAATACATTCAGTGGCTGCCCATATCTGAAACCTGACCCGTCTTACTCTGCGGCTACATTTTTCGCAATTAAAGACGAGGAGAAACTGTACCCGGAGAATCATTATGGAAAGAATGCGTTTGTCACGAGAAATCATTGAAACCTGTCTTGAAATGACCAGCCTTGGATTAAATCAGGGGACGGCGGGAAATGTGAGTGCGCGATATGAGAATGGGATGTTGATCACGCCCAGCGGTATTCCTTATGAAAGACTTACTGAAAACATGATCGTGTATGTAGATAACGACGGAAAATATGATAAAGGTCAGTTACCCTCCAGCGAATGGCGTTTTCACCTGGCGGCTTACCAGACGCGTCCGGACGCCAATGCGGTCGTCCATAACCATGCTGTGCATTGTACGGCCGTTTCGATTCTCAACCGTCCAATTCCGGCAATCCATTACATGATTGCGGCGGCGGGGGGAAACTCTATTCCGTGTGCGCCTTATGCGACGTTTGGTACACGAGAGCTGTCAGAGCATGTGAGCGTCGCCCTGAAAAACCGTAAGGCAACGCTTTTACAGCACCATGGGCTGATTGCTTGTGAAGCGAATCTGGAAAAAGCACTGTGGTTGGCGCATGAAGTGGAAGTTCTGGCGCGCCTTTATCTGAGCACCCTGGCCATTGTTGATCCGGTTCCGGTGTTGGACGATGAGGAGATCGCTATTGTGCTGGAGAAATTCAAATCTTACGGATTACGAATTGAAGAGTAATTTCGCATAGCGAAAAGGAGAAATACGATGGCGAACAGAATGATTCTGAACGAAACGGCATGGTTTGGCCGGGGAGCTGTTGGTGCATTGACCGATGAAGTCATCCGTCGTGGTTATCGCAAGGCGCTGATTGTGACCGACGAAAACCTGGTGCGGTGCGGTGTTGTCGAGAAGGTGACGTCCCGGATGGATGACGCGGGTCTGGCGTGGGACATCTATTCAGGCGTTATTCCTAACCCAACCATTGCGGTGGTGCAGGAAGGATTGGAGGTCTTTGAGCAAAGTGGCGCAGACTATCTGATAGCCATTGGCGGAGGCTCCCCGCAGGATACCTGTAAAGCGATTGGCATTATCAACAATAACCCTGAGTTTGCGGATGTACGCAGCCTCGAAGGGTTATCCCCGACGCGCTGCCCGAGCGTGCCGGTTATGGCTATCCCAACCACAGCAGGGACGGCGGCGGAAGTGACCATTAACTACGTGATCACGGATGAAGAAAACCGGCGTAAGTTTGTTTGTGTCGATCCACACGATATTCCGCAGGTGGCGTTTATCGATGCTGACATGATGGACGGCATGCCTGCGGCGTTAAAAGCGGCCACGGGTGTGGATGCCCTGACGCATGCCATTGAAGGATACATCACGCGCGCGGCGTGGGCGCTTACCGATGCGCTGCACATTAAAGCGATTGAAATTATTGCCGGGGCTTTACGCGGATCGGTCGCGGGCGACAGTCAGGCGGGGGAAGCGATGGCGCTGGGCCAGTATGTGGCGGGAATGGGTTTTTCCAACGTTGGTCTGGGATTAGTTCATGGCATGGCGCACCCGCTGGGCGCGTTTTATAACACCCCGCACGGCGTTGCAAATGCCATTTTGCTGCCGCATGTGATGCACTATAACGCCGAATACACCGGGGAGAAATTCCGCGATATCGCCCGGGTGATGGGCGTGAAGGTTGAAGGACTGACGCTGGCAGAAGCACGGAAAGCGGCAGTGGATGCGGTATTTGCCCTTAACCACGATGTTGGGATCCCGCGGCACCTGCGCGATGTTGGCGTACTCAAAGAGGATATTCCTGCGCTGGCGCAGGCTGCATTTGATGATGTCTGTACCGGGGGAAATCCGCGTGAAGCGAGCCTGGGCGATATCGTTGACCTGTACCATACCGCCTGGTAATCACCCGGCGTTTATCCGGCCTACAGGGTTGTACGATAAGTAGGCCGGATAAGGTGTTTACACCGCCATCCGGCAATAACACTACCGAGCCAGCCGTAGCTGCTGTAAATTCCCGTCGATATGTAAGTCCGTTTGCAGTCGTGCGATATCGCGACACAGAAACGCCATTTCTTTATGCATCTCAAGCTTCTTGCGCCACTTTTCCGGCACCTCATCAAGATGCGCGTAAATCCCTTCCAGCGTTGGAAACTGCGTCAGCAATTGTGTGGCGCTTTTGGGGCCAATACCTGCCACGCCAGGAACCTTTGAACTACCGATCCCGGCCAGCCCCCAGTAATCGGGCAGTTGTTGCGGCAGCACGCCAAATTCTTTCTCAATGAACGGTGCGTCCAGCCAGCGCTTCTGAAAATAGTCGCGAATACGCAGCGTCGGGGAGAGCAACTGACAGTAGCCTTTATCGGTGGAGACGATGGTGGCCTGGTGTCCCGCCTGGCAAACTTTAACCGCCAGTGTGGCGGCTAAATCGTCGGCTTCATTACCGCTGGAAACCCAGCAGCTGACGCCGCGCTGTTCAAAAGCGGCGCGTAAGGCGGGCATTTCCTGATGCAAGTCATCTGGCATCGGTGGACGACCGGCTTTGTAATCAGGCAGTCTTTGGTGACGCCAGCCGCTATTGCGCGCTTCATCATCAAATACCGCCACGGCGTGCGTGGGCTGACTGTGCACAATTAATTGATCGAGCGCGTGCTGGCACGTCTCCACGCAGGGAGATCCCTGTACGGCGTGAATGCGGCGGATAAGATTCAGTGCATCGACAATAAGTAAGTGGACGGCCACGGTGTTCTCCCTAACAAATCAGGCTGTAGGGTAACATTCACGGCGGGGGGAGGCGAATATCTGAAATCAACATTTTGCCGGATGAGGCGTTAGCCGCCATCCGGCAATAGGCAGGGCTTTAATCGCAGGAGACAATCTTCATCGCCAGACCGCCGCGAGAGGTTTCGCGGTATTTGGCATTCATGTCTTTCCCGGTTTCGTACATGGTCTCGATGACTTTATCGAGGCACACGCGCGGTTCGCTGGTACGGCGCAGCGCCATACGCGCGGCGTTAACCGCTTTGACCGAAGCAATGGCATTACGCTCAATGCACGGTACCTGAACCTGGCCGGCAACGGGATCGCAGGTCAGACCCAGGTTGTGTTCCATACCGATTTCCGCCGCGATGCATACCTGCGTTGGGCTACCGCCCAGCAGTTCAGCCAGACCGGCCGCTGCCATGGAGCAGGCTACGCCAACCTCTCCCTGACAGCCGACTTCGGCGCCGGAGATAGAGGCGTTCATCTTGTACAGTGAACCGATGGCGCTCGCGACCAGCATGTAGCGTGCCAGCGAGTTAGCGTTCACTTCGCGGATAAACTTGTCGTAGTAAGCCAGCACGGCAGGAACAATCCCGCATGCGCCGTTGGTTGGCGCGGTAACCACACGTCCACCGGCAGCGTTTTCTTCATTCACGGCCAGCGCGAACATGTTGATCCAGTCAACAACCGCCATCGGGTCGGTGGTGGTTTTGTCCTGGCTTACCAGCATACGCCGTAGCGCCGCCGCACGACGCGGAACGCGCAGTTTACCCGGCAATACGCCTTCGGTGGTGATACCGCGCTCAATCCCGCTACGCATCACTTCCCAGACGTTGGCAAAGTGCTGTTCCAGCTCTTCTTTGCTGTGCAGCGCCAGTTCGTTTTGCATCATCAGGCCGGAAAGCGACAGGCCGGTTTCCTGGCAATGACGTTGCAAATCCGCCGCAGATTTATACGGATACGGTACGTTTACCGGAGCGCTGTTCGGTAAACCAAAGTGTTCTTCATCAACGATGAACCCACCGCCAATGGAATAGTAAGTCTGGCTGTAAACGGCTTTTTCGCCCGCCAGTGCAGTAATACGCATCCCGTTTTCGTGCAGGGACAGATTGTCCGTATGGAAATTCATGCACTTGTCGACTGGGAATTCGACCTCATGTTGACCGTCCGCCAACAGCAAACGCCCATGAGTGTTCACATCCTGGATAAAGGCCGGGATGGCATCAATGTCTACGGTATCCGGCAGATTACCCGCCAGACCCATAATAATTGCGATATCGGTATGGTGACCTTTCCCCGTCAGGGACAAAGAACCATAAACATCAACCACTACGCGGGTTACGTCAGTGAGAATTCCGCGTGCAATCAGGTCATCCGTGAATTGTTTGCCTGCTTTC
Source organism: Citrobacter sp. CRE-46 (assembly GCF_059615875.1). Taxonomy (NCBI): domain Bacteria; kingdom Pseudomonadati; phylum Pseudomonadota; class Gammaproteobacteria; order Enterobacterales; family Enterobacteriaceae; genus Citrobacter; species Citrobacter sp. CRE-46. The sequence continues at coordinate 1,013,345 of NZ_CM184341.1, forward strand.
ATCGGGCCAACAGTATGGGAGCTGGAAGGGCCAATGCCGATTTTGAAAATATCGAATACGCTAATCATGAGGCGTCCATTGTGTATCGAGGTGCGCCGCCCCGGGGAGCGGCGCAGGGGAATTAACTGAACAGAGAGTAGGAAATTGCGGAGATAGCGATCAGGCCCATAATTACAACGAAGACGTTGCTGATATGGCCGCTGTATTTACGCATTGCCGGTACTTTCTGAATGGCATACATCGGCATCAGGAACAGAATCATCGCGATGATTGGGCCGCCCAGGGTCTCAATCATACCGAGGATGCTTGGGTTCAGCGTCGCCACAATCCAGGTGGTTACCAGCATGAACAGTGCAGTGATTTTGTTCAGTTTGTTGATTTCGATGGTTTTGCCTTTGCCGCGCAGAGACTTAATCACCATACCGTTGAAACCTTCACGTGCGCCCAGGTAGTGGCCGAGGAAGGATTTGGTGATAGCGATCATCGCGATGATTGGCGCCATCCAGGCGATAATCGGCGCGTTAAAGTGGTTCGCCAGGTAAGACAGGATAGAGATGTTCTGCTCTTTCGCTGCAGCCAGATCCGCCGGGGTCAGGCTCAGTACGCAGCTGAAAACGAAGAACATAACGGTCAGTACCATCATGATGTGAGCGAATGCCAGGATTTTGGAGCATTTCTTCTCAGCGTCATCACCGTACTCTTCACGCTTCGCCACGGCGAAGGAGGAGATGATCGGAGAGTGGTTGAAGGAGAACACCATTACCGGAATCGCCAGCCACAGAGTCATCCACAGACCGTTGCCGGTAGAAGCCGCAGAGTCAAAAGAGAGTGTTTCCAGCGCCGCGCCGCTCCACTGAGGGATCAGGTACAGAGCCAGCAGCATCAGGGCAGCAACAAATGGGAATACCAGGATGCTCATCGCTTTCACGATCATCTGCTCACCGAAGCGCACGATGGTCATCATGCCGACAATCAGGATCAGAGACAGGATGGCACGCGGCGGCGGAGTAATCGCCAGCTGGTGGGTCAGGAAGCTTTCAACGGTATTGGTGATTGCTACGCTGTAAACCAACAGAATCGGGTAGATTGCGAAGAAGTAGAGCAGGGTAATCAGTTTACCTGCGCCAACGCCAAAGTGTTCTTCTACAACTTCAGTAATGTCTTCACCCGGGTTTTTACCGGACAACACGAAGCGGGTCAGGCCACGGTGTGCAAAGAAGGTCATTGGGAAGGCAAGGATTGCCATGATGATCAGCGGGATCATACCGCCTACACCTGCGTTAATCGGCAGGAACAATACACCCGCGCCAATCGCCGTGCCGTAAAGGCCCAGCATCCACATGGTATCCGTCTTGCGCCATGCGCTGCGGGTCTGGCCCGTAACGATAGTGCTGGTTTGAGTGTTTTCCATCTATTTCTCCTGGAGGAAGCTTAAAAAGTCGGGTTTGGGGTCAATCCAATGAGAAAGAACCCGACTGTAAATCGAAATTCGTTGAGCGATTTTTTATATAATTTTTCGCCGTAATAATTTGCGGGCGGAAAGATACATTTTAGTAATGAATGTATCAGTGATCGCGATCCCAAATGCAATAATCCACCTTTTATGTGGATAAATTTGGACCATTAATCTGTTAAAAAATAGTCAAAGCGAATTTACGGGCGCAGAGGCTAACATTAACGACATATCTCATGAAAGCGAAGGCGCGAAGATACGAGCGTTGCGCTGTAAAAACTGTTGTTTTTAGAGGATTTTGGCGACTAATAATAATTTCCTAAGATAAATAACGGTTGGTTTTTGGAAGTAATCGTTTGCGTGGTGCGTGATTTTTAACGACATATCATTGGTATTTATATAATCGTCTGAGCTATGTGACTGGTATCACTAAAAAAAGCCGGGAGGCGACTGCGCCAAACCCGGCTTTGATATGGACAAAACTGTCACCACGATAGCGCCTGCTATCGGGTGTTGAAGGTCAGGCGCAAATCTCGTAGCAAGGGATGTACGCGGAGCCTGGCAACTTCATACGATGCTGCGCAACGAATCCCTGCAAGAGATCGTCCATGCGGCGCATCATTTCGCGGTCACCGTGGATTTTGTACGGGCCAAACTCTTCGATGGCACGAATGCCGACCTCCTTAACGTTACCGGCCACAATACCCGAGAATGCACGACGCAGGTCGGCCGCCAGAACTTCAACGGGTTGATCCGGATACAGTTTCAGGTTAGCCATGTTTTCATGGGACGGCTCGAACGGCATCTGTAAATCAGGTGCGATACGAATCGACCAGTTAAAGCTGTAGGCGTCTCCGGTGTCGCGACGGTTCTCTTTTACCAACGGCATCGCTTTTTTCATCAAGCGCGCAACTTCCGCCGCATCGTCAATGATAATGCGATAGTGTCGGCGGGCATCTTCCCCCAGCGTGTGCACGATAAACTCGTCCAGCACGCGGAAGTAATCGGCGCTCTCTTTTGGTCCGGTCAAAATCAGCGGTAGCACCTGATCTTTATTCGCCGGGTTCATCAGGATCCCCAGCAGATACAACAGCTCTTCCGCAGTCCCGACGCCACCCGGGAAGATGATAATACCGTGGGCGATGCGCACGAACGCTTCCAGACGTTTTTCAATGTCCGGCATGATGATCAGTTCGTTAACCAGCGGGTTAGGCGGCTCAGCGGCGATGATTGACGGTTCGGTCATACCAATAAAGCGGCTGTCTTTGTAACGCTGCTGGGCGTGACCGACCGCTGCGCCTTTCATTGGCGCTTCCATCGCTCCCGGACCGCAGCCGGTACAGATGTTCAACTCACGCAGGCCCAACTGGGTGCCGACGCGACGCGCATACAGGTATTCATTTTCGTTGATTGAGTGGCCGCCCCAGCAGACGACCATGTTCGGCGCTTCACCGACATGTAGCGCCCGGGCGTTACGCAGGATCGAGAACACCAGGTTGGTAATATGCACCGAACTTTCGAGATCCAGATGCTGAAAACGACCCGCGTTATGGATCTGAGCATTGACGAACAGAATGTCGCGCAGCACGGCAAACAGGTTGGCCTGCAGCGCACGAATGATGCGCCCATCAACAAACGCATCTTCAGGCGGGTTAATCAGCTCCAGCTTCACGCCCCGTTCGCGGCGCAGCACGTTAATATCGAAATTTTCAAAGCGGGACAGCAGTTCTTTGCTGTTGTCGGTTAGACTACCGGAGTTCAGAACGGCAAGTGAACAGTTACGAAACAGTTGATACAGGTCGCTGCTGGCCGTGCGTTTAAGTAATTCGACTTCCAACTGCGACAACATGTCCATTGAGCCAAGTGGGCTAATATGTGTAATCAAGTAGACTCCTTATGGGACGCAAAACGTCATTCCCTGGTAGTTACAATAGCCCTGGCTGATGACCTTTCACAACCTTGCGCGCGGAATCCGACACGCAAAATTGAGAAAAAAGATTACTGACGTACCAGTCGGCCCGTAGCTGGCGTGAAATCGGTATTGGTGCGCCATGGGTTAATGTCCAGACCGCCACGCCGCGTGTAGCGCGCGTAGACGCTCAGTTTCTCCGGCTGGCAGAAGCGCAGAATGTCATTGAAAATACGCTCCACGCACTGCTCGTGAAATTCATTATGGTGGCGGAAGGAGACCAGATAACGCAGCAGCTTCTCCCGGTCGATTTTGCGTCCGCGATACTGAATTTGTATGGAGCCCCAGTCGGGCTGGTGGGTGATCAGACAGTTGGATTTCAGCAGATGGCTGACCAGCGTCTCTTCCACCGCTTTTTCGCCGCTCACGGCATTTTCCAGATATTCAGTGCTGAACTGGTAGTTATCAATGACGATATCCTGATTATCGATACAGGTGCCGTTAAAGTGGGCGATCGGTTGTCCTTCCAGTTCGTCAAGGCGGTATAGCGCCACGCTGACATCGCCCTGAGCGCAGGCGCGCAGATCGTTTTCCAGCGTCTGGCGTACCGCCTCCCAGGAGTCAAAACGCGTCTGGTTAAAACTGTTCAGGTACAGCTTAAAGCTTTTCGATTCAATCAGATTTACGCTGGTGTAATCCAGCTCCACATGACCGACCGCAACCTGCGGTAAGCCGTTAGCATTCAGCCATGACAGTTCATACAGCGTCCAGATGTCGGCACCGTGGAAAGGCAAATTATCGGCCTTTAAATCCAGCGGGTCGCGGTTGAGGCTGCGCGGAACGCCCTGCAACAAACTGGCATCGTAATTGTCCCGGTAATCCGTTGATTTACCGAGAGTCAGGCCGTCAAGCGCCCGATGATTTTCATAAGAAGACATGTTTCACCGTCATAAACCAGATACACTATGCGACAAGTGTATCCTGGCTTTTGTGAAGAGAGAAATCAGTGGACGAATTGACAGCGCAGGCGTTGACAGCCTTTACGACGCGTTATTGCGACGCGTGGCATGACAAAAACAACAGCTGGCCGCTCAGCGAAGAGCTGTATGGCGTACCTTCACCATGCATCATTTCTTCCGCTAACGATGCGGTTTACTGGCAACCTCAACCTTTTGTCGGTGAAAAAAACGTCAATGCGGTTGAACGTGCCTTTGACATTGTGATACAACCTGCCGTTCATGCTTTTTACACCACCCAGTTTGCCGGGGATATGCACGCGCAGTTTGCGAATGAAAAGCTGACGTTGCTGCAAACCTGGAGTGAGGATGACTTCAGGCGCGTCCAGGAAAACCTGATTGGTCACCTGGTTACGCAAAAGCGACTCAAGCTCTCGCCTACGCTTTTTATTGCCACGCAGGACAACGAACTTGATGTCATCTCGGTGTGCAATCTGTCCGGTGAAGTGTGCAAAGAAACGCTGGGAACCCGTCAACGAACGGTGCTGGCGGCCTCGCTTGCGGAATTCCTCACTCAACTTAAGCCAGTTCTGTAATCCAGTTTGCCCTCAATCGTGTGAGATATCTCTTACAAACCCTGTAGGACATTGCCAGGTAATAAGTGAAGGCTTAATGAATTGAAAAACTAATAATTACTTATAATTCAATCTGTTAATATTTTATTGTCAACTTTCATATGAAAATTATCTTAAGGGTATGTCTGTAGGTATCTTGTAAGACAAAGCGAAACAGGCGATTCTATATCCGTCGACAAGGAGTCGCACAACGAAGTGAACATCAGGATGATGGCTCTTCGGCAGGACACACCAGGATGGTGTTGCAAGGACAGGCTTCAGGATGAAGTAAAGAGGAAAGCGCGGGATGCGTTAAAGGACACCTCCAGGATGGAGAATGAGAGCCGGTCAGGATGTTCGGCGGGTCAGGATGGCCAGGACGCTTCAGGATGAAGTTTTCACATCGGGGTGGTGTGAGCAGGATGCAAAAGTTCAGGATGAACAAGGTCGCAAGACCACAGGAAAAGTTGTCACGGATGAGCAGGGAGCACCAAAAGTAGCTGGAATGCTGCGAAACGAACCGGGAGCACTGTTTTTACAGTGCTCCCTTTTTTTATTTCCTCTTCACTAATGCTATTCTTCGCGCCAGATTTTTCATCATTGAGGTTAATTTCATGACGACTCATGACCGTGTGCGCCAGCAGTTACGCGTGCTTGAAGCGCTACTGCGTGAACATCATCACTGGCGGATGGACGAGCCAGCAGAGCATCTGTTTGCCAGCACGCAGCCTTTTTGTATGGATACCATGGAGCCGGTCGAATGGCTGCAGTGGGTGTTGATTCCCCGCATGCATACGCTGCTTGATAATGCGCAGCCGCTACCGCAGGCTTTTGCCATCGCACCGTATTACGAAATGGCGCTGACGGCCGATCACCCGCAACGCGACATTCTCCTGACGGCATTGCAGGAACTGGATGCGCTATTTACAAGTGATAACGCCTGATGCTGGAGATCCTCTATCAGGACGAATGGCTGGTTGCGGTCAATAAACCTTCTGGTTGGCTGGTTCACCGCAGTTGGCTCGACCGCGATGAGAAAGTGGTGGTGATGCAAACGGTGCGCGACCAGATTGGTCAGCACGTGTTTACCGCCCACCGGCTCGACAGACCGACCTCCGGCGTGCTGCTGATGGGGCTGTCCAGCGAAGCCGGGCGGTTGCTGTCTCAGCAGTTTGAACATCATCAAATGCAGAAACGCTATCATGCGATTGTGCGTGGCTGGCTGATGGACGACGCCGTGCTGGATTACCCGCTGGTGGAAGAGCTGGATAAGATAGCCGATAAATTTGCCCGCGAGGATAAAGAGCCGCAGCCTGCGGTTACTCATTATCGCGGTCTGGCGACGGTTGAAATGCCGGTGGCGACCGGGCGCTATTCCACCACCCGTTACGGGCTGGTGGAACTGGAGCCTCAGACCGGTCGTAAGCACCAGCTCAGACGCCATTTGGCTCACTTGCGCCATCCGATTATTGGCGACAGCAAGCATGGTGATTTACGGCAAAACCGCAGCGCCGCAGAGCATTTCGGCTGTCAGCGCTTGATGCTGCATGCCAGTCAGCTTGAGCTGACTCATCCTTTCACTGGCGAGCCGTTGGTTATTCGCGCCGGGCTGGATGAGGTCTGGATGCAGGCGATGTCACAGTTTGGCTGGCGCGGACTTCTCCCGGAGAATGAAAGGGTTGAGTTCAGCGGGCTGTCAGGTCAGGATGAACAGATAGATTCTTAAGTCCCTGGAGATAAAGGTTATGGCGGAAATTGGAATTTTTGTCGGCACGATGTATGGAAACGCGCTGCTGGTTGCCGAAGAGGCCGAGGCGATTTTAACTGCGCAGGGCCATAAAGCCACGGTATTTGAAGACCCGGAGCTTACCGACTGGCAGGCATATCAGGATAAATATGCATTGGTGGTAACCTCAACGACAGGGCAGGGCGATCTGCCGGATAGCATCGTACCGCTGTTTCAGGGAATCAAAGATAGTCTTGGTTTCCAGCCTAATCTGCGTTATGGCGTCATTGCGCTTGGCGACAGCAGCTACGTTAATTTTTGCAATGGCGGCAAGCAGTTCGATGCGCTGTTACAGGAACAAAGCGCGCAGCGCGTAGGTGAAATGCTGCTGATTGATGCCAGCGAGCATCCTGAACCGGAAAGCGAATCTAATCCCTGGGTAGAAAACTGGGGCACTTTGCTTAAATAATCCCTCGCCCACACGGGCATGCAACCCCCCATTAGAAAACCGTAGGCCGGGTCAGGCGAAGCCGACACCCGGCAATAAAACCCCAATTACGTGAACTAACTTCCATTGCTTTGGGCTTATGCCCCAAACAACTTCTCACTGCCTCCCTAATGTTGTGTTCATGCACGGTGAGGGAAAGTGGCACTCCTTCATATACTTTTCCCGTCAGTTCCCGGAATGGCAGCGAGTCAGAATAAAACGGCCCTGAGCTGTACCAAAACTGCCACACACTAACCTCTCATTCTGATCACCCTACAGGTGCTGTACAGAATGAACTGGCGCAAGCCAGGATTCAGGAGTGCAACAATGAGTTCATTAAGTCAGGCGGCGAGCAGCGCGGAAAAACGCACTAACGCTCGCTACTGGATAGTGGTGATGCTGTTTATCGTCACATCCTTCAACTACGGCGATCGCGCCACCTTATCCATTGCCGGTTCGGAGATGGCCAAAGACATTGGCCTGGATGCGGTAGGCATGGGGTATGTATTCTCCGCTTTCTCATGGGCGTATGTCATCGGCCAGATCCCCGGCGGCTGGCTGCTCGATCGCTTCGGCTCCAAACGTGTTTATTTCTGGTCCATTTTTATCTGGTCCATGTTTACCCTGCTGCAGGGCTTCGTCGATATCTTTAGCGGCTTCGGTATTATCGTCGCGCTGTTTACCCTGCGCTTCCTCGTAGGGTTAGCCGAAGCCCCCTCTTTCCCCGGCAACAGTCGTATTGTGGCGGCGTGGTTCCCGGCGCAGGAAAGGGGCACGGCGGTCGCTATCTTTAACTCGGCGCAATACTTTGCCACCGTTATCTTCGCGCCAATCATGGGTTGGCTGACCCATGAAGTGGGTTGGTCACACGTGTTCTTCTTTATGGGCGGTCTCGGAATTGTTATCAGCTTTATCTGGTTGAAGGTGATTCATGAACCGAACCAGCATCCGGGCGTAAACCAAAAAGAGCTGGAATACATTGCCGAAGGCGGGGCGCTGATCAATATGGATCAGGCGGCAGCCAAAGCTAAAGTACCGTTCAGCGTGAAGTGGGGGCAGATCAAACAACTGCTGGGTTCGCGAATGATGATCGGTATTTATATTGGCCAATACTGCATTAATGCGCTGACCTACTTCTTTATCACCTGGTTCCCGGTTTATCTGGTGCAGGCGCGCGGTATGTCCATTCTGAAAGCCGGCTTTGTTGCCTCGGTCCCGGCCATTTGCGGATTTGCGGGCGGCGTGCTCGGCGGCATTATTTCCGACTGGCTGATGCGCCGTACCGGTTCGCTGAATATCGCGCGTAAAACGCCAATCGTCATGGGGATGCTGTTATCGATGGTGATGGTGTTCTGTAACTACGTCAACGTCGAGTGGATGATCATCGGCTTTATGGCGCTGGCCTTCTTCGGCAAAGGCATCGGCGCGTTGGGATGGGCGGTGATGGCCGATACCGCGCCAAAAGAGATCAGCGGTCTGAGCGGCGGCCTGTTCAATATGTTTGGCAACATTTCCGGCATCGTCACGCCAATTGCCATTGGCTACATTGTGGGCACTACCGGCTCGTTTAACGGCGCGTTGATTTACGTAGGGGTACATGCGCTGATTGCTGTCGTCAGTTATCTGGTGCTGGTGGGGGATATTAAACGTATCGAATTGAAACCTGTCACAGGACAATGACGATGACAACACAATCGAGTCCCGTTATTACCGATATGAAGGTCATCCCGGTGGCCGGGCATGACAGCATGCTGCTCAATATTGGCGGTGCGCATAACGCATATTTTACCCGCAATATCGTGGTGCTCACCGATAACGCCGGCAATACCGGGGTTGGTGAAGCGCCGGGCGGTGAAGTGATTTATCAGACGCTGGTGGATGCAATCCCACAGGTGTTGGGACAAGAAGTCGCGCGTCTGAATAAAGTGGTTCAGCAGGTGCATAAAGGCAACCAGGCCGCTGACTTTGACACTTTCGGCAAAGGCGCCTGGACCTTTGAACTGCGGGTTAATGCGGTGGCCGCGCTTGAAGCCGCATTGCTCGATCTGCTGGGCAAGGCGCTGAACGTTCCGGTTTGTGAACTGTTAGGGCCAGGCAAGCAGCGCGATGCGGTCACTGTGCTCGGCTATCTGTTCTATGTCGGCGATCGCAGCAAAACCGATCTGCCGTATCTGGAGAGCACACCGGGCCACCATGAGTGGTATCACCTGCGTCACCAGCAAGCGATGAACAGTGACGCGGTGGTGCGCCTGGCAGAGGCTTCGCAAGATCGCTACGGCTTTAAAGATTTCAAACTCAAGGGGGGCGTACTGCCCGGCGAGCAAGAAATCGACACCGCTCGTGCGCTGAAAAAACGCTTCCCGGAGGCGCGTATTACGGTTGATCCCAACGGGGCCTGGCTGCTGGATGAAGCCATTTCCCTGTGTAAAGGGCTGAACGATGTTCTGACTTATGCTGAAGATCCGTGCGGTGCCGAACAGGGTTTTTCAGGCCGCGAAGTGATGGCCGAGTTCCGCCGTGCGACCGGTCTGCCGGTGGCGACCAATATGATCGCCACCAACTGGCGTGAAATGGGGCATGCGGTGATGCTGAACTCAGTAGATATTCCGCTGGCCGATCCGCACTTCTGGACCCTTTCCGGCGCGGTGCGCGTGGCACAGTTATGCGATGACTGGGGCCTGACCTGGGGCTGCCATTCCAACAACCATTTTGATATTTCGTTGGCGATGTTTACCCACGTTGGCGCCGCGGCACCGGGCAACCCGACGGCTATCGACACCCACTGGATCTGGCAGGAGGGCGATTGCCGTCTGACCAAAAATCCGCTGGAGATTAAAAACGGAAAAATTGCGGTACCCGATGCGCCCGGTCTGGGCGTGGAGCTGGACTGGGAGCAGATACAGAAAGCCCATGAGGCCTATAAGGCGCTGCCCGGCGGCGCGCGTAATGACGCAGGCCCGATGCAGTACCTGATTCCCGGATGGACTTTTGACCGTAAACGTCCCGTTTTCGGCCGCCACTAATTTTGAATAAGGATTTAAATATGAGCGCACAATTTACTACCCCCGTCGTGACCTCTATGCAGGTGATCCCGGTTGCGGGCCATGACAGCATGCTGATGAACCTGAGCGGTGCTCATGCCCCGTTCTTTACACGTAATATTGTGATTATTAAAGATAACTCTGGCCATACCGGGGTAGGGGAAATTCCTGGCGGCGAAAAAATTCGTCAGACCCTGGAAGATGCCATTCCGCTGGTGGTGGGTAAAACGCTGGGTGAGTATAAAAACGTACTGAACGCGGTACGTAATACGTTTGCCGATCGTGATGCCGGTGGCCGTGGTTTGCAGACTTTCGATTTACGTACCACTATTCATGTGGTTACCGGGATCGAAGCGGCGATGTTGGATCTGTTAGGTCAGCATCTGGGCGTCAACGTCGCATCTCTGCTGGGCGATGGTCAGCAGCGTAGCGAAGTCGAAATGCTTGGCTATCTGTTCTTCGTTGGTAACCGTAAAGCGACGCCGCTGCCGTATCAAAGCCAACCGGATGAAAAATGCGACTGGTATCGCCTGCGTCATGAAGAGGCGATGACCCCGGATGCGGTAGTGCGTCTGGCGGAAGCAGCGTATGAGAAATATGGTTTCAACGACTTCAAACTGAAAGGCGGCGTACTGGCCGGGGAAGAAGAAGCGGAATCTATTGTGGCGTTGGCGAAACGCTTTCCACAGGCGCGCGTCACGCTCGATCCCAACGGCGCATGGTCGCTGAATGAAGCGATTAAAATTGGTAAGTACCTGAAAGGATCGCTGGCTTATGCGGAAGATCCGTGCGGCGCAGAGCAGGGCTTCTCCGGTCGTGAAGTGATGGCGGAATTCCGTCGAGCTACCGGGCTGCCGACGGCGACCAATATGATCGCTACCGACTGGCGTCAGATGGGGCATACCCTGTCGTTGCAGTCCGTGGATATCCCGCTGGCGGATCCGCACTTCTGGACGATGCAGGGTTCTGTTCGCGTGGCGCAGATGTGCCATGAGTTCGGGCTGACCTGGGGCTCGCACTCTAACAACCACTTTGATATTTCGCTGGCGATGTTTACTCATGTCGCGGCGGCGGCGCCTGGGAAAATTACCGCTATCGATACCCATTGGATCTGGCAGGAAGGTAACCAGCGACTGACCAAAGAACCTTTTGCAATCAAGGGCGGTATGGTGCAGGTTCCGGCGAAACCGGGCCTGGGCGTGGAGCTGGATATGGATCAGGTGATGAAAGCGCATGAGCTGTATCAGCAACATGGACTGGGTGCACGTGATGATGCGATGGGAATGCAGTATCTGATCCCGAACTGGACATTTGATAATAAGCGCCCGTGCATGGTACGCTAAGCGAACTGGGACCGCTCCCATGAATGGAGCGGTTTTCCTCCTGGTGTATGCTTAACACAGTCAACATGCGTAAGGATGCTTTATGAAAATAGTGATCGCACCGGATTCCTATAAGGAAAGTTTGAGTGCGCTTGAAGTCGCAACGGCGATTGAACTGGGATTCCGTGAGATCTGGCCTGAGGCGGATTACGTGAAGATCCCGGTCGCAGATGGCGGTGAGGGAACGGTCGAAGCGATGGTTGCCGCTACGCAAGGCCACCTTGTGCATGTTGATGTTACCGGCCCTTTGGGCAATACAATTCAGGCTTTTTATGGTTTATCCGGCGATGAGCGCACGGCGTTTATTGAAATGGCAGCCGCCAGCGGGCTGGAGCAGGTTCCTGCTAATTTACGCGATCCGCTGAAAACGACCTCCTGGGGAACCGGGGAGCTAATTCGTCATGCGCTGGATGCGGGCGTGGAGCATATCATCATTGGGATTGGCGGTAGCGCTACCAATGATGGCGGTGCTGGTATGGTGCAGGCGCTGGGCGCAAGATTGCTGGATGCGCAAGATGAAGATATTGCTCATGGCGCGATGGGCCTGGAATCGCTCACCCGGATTGATATCTCGCAGTTAGACCCGCGTCTTGCCGGATGTCGTATCGAAGTGGCCTGCGACGTCACTAACCCGTTGACCGGTAAAGAAGGAGCCTCAGTGGTCTTTGGCCCACAAAAGGGGGCGACGACGGAGATGATTCCGCGTCTTGATCGGGCGCTTACGCACTATGCGCAACTGATCGCGCGCGATCTGGACGTCAATGTGCTGGAGCTGGCCGGCGGTGGCGCTGCTGGCGGTATGGGGGCGGCGCTGTATGCGTTTTGCGGCGCACAGCTACGCCGCGGTATTGAGATCGTGACGGATGCGTTACGCCTGGATGCCTGCGTTGCGGATGCTGACTTAGTGGTGACAGGTGAAGGGCGTATCGACAGCCAGACTATTCACGGTAAGGTTCCGGTTGGCGTGGCGAAGATCGCAAAGCGTTACAACAAACCGGTGATCGGCATTGCCGGTAGCCTGACGGCGGATGTCGGTGTTGTACACCTACATGGGCTGGATGCGGTTTTCAGCGTCATCTATACCATTTGTTCGCTGGATGAGGCGCTGAAGAATGCAAGTGAGAACGTACGCATGACCGCGCGCAACGTGGCTGCGACGCTGAAAGCGGGGCAACAGTTACGCTGAGTTACAGGCCGGATGGCGGTCACGCCGCCATCCGGCGAATATCAGCCCAACAACTTCTTCGCTTCGCGGGCAACGTTGTCCATTTCATCCAGCAGCTCTAAAAACTCAGGCTCCAGCTCTTCTTCTTTGGTCCCGCTACGTAATTGTTGCTCAATGAGCTGGCACAGGTTTTTCATGCGCGGGACGCCGCTATAGCCGCAACTACCGTGCAGCTTATGAATCATATCCACCAGCCCTTCAGGGTTTTCGCCTACCAGTTGTTCTTCAATTTTGTTGCGCACCTCGGGTAGAAAATCGAGCAGCATTTGCAGCATATCCCGCGCCAGATCGTTTTTCCCTGCGGCTTGTCTTAATGCCAGTTGCCAGTCGAGCGTGGTATTCGGATTGACGACCGGCTCCGGAGGTTCAACTGCGAGCGCCCTAAGCGATGTGGCCGCGCCGGGTTTGTAGCGTAACAGGAGATTGTGCAGCTTATCTTCTTCGATAGGCTTCGCCAGGTAATCATTCATCCCGGCGCTGAGCAGCTTCTCTTTTTGCCCGGCCATCGCATGCGCGGTGACCGCAATAACTGGCGTCTGTTGTTGATGAGGCAACTGGTGGATCAGTTCGCAGGCGCGAATACCGTCCATGTCGGGCATCTGAATATCCATCAGGATCAGATCAAACGGCATCTGTTTGGCGCGATCCACCGCCTGGTGCCCGCTGTCGCAGAGTACGACGTGCTGTACCTTATCTTCCAGCAGTGCGCCGATCAGCTTGAGGTTCGCCGGGTTGTCGTCCACCGCCATAACGGTCATGGCGATTTTGCTCTCATCTGGCAATGGCTGATCCGCGCTGTAGTTCAACTGGCAATACTCTGTCAGCGCAGGCAGTAGTCGGGTTGAGGTGAGAGGCTTCAGCAGACACGCCGCCGCGCCGCCTTGTTTCAATTTCTCGGCGTTAATCTGTGCGTGACAGGGCAGGGCTAATAACAGGAAATCGGTCATCGCCGCTGCGCTTGCCAGCCGCTCATGTTGCATGGTGAGCGGTTCGCGCAACGTGACCGGAATGCCAATCAGCAGAATATCGTAGTGATCCTTCGGCAGCCCGGAGAATGAAGGGCTGTAAATCACCTCCAGCGGCGTTTCACTTAATATATCTAACGTGCATTGCGCGGCAGTGGCGTTAGGTTCGACATAAGCCAGTCGTTTACCAGCAAGGCACCGGGTTGTCGAGCGATCGATGAGAACGTTAGGGTTGAGATCGAGACTAATATGGAACCAGAAGGTGGATCCGCGGTTCGGCTGGCTATGGAAGGAGATATCCCCGCCCATCTCGTTGACCAGTTTTTGCGTAATGACCAGACCCAGTCCGGTACCGCCGTGGCGGCGGGAAATACTGGCGTCCGCCTGACGGAAGGCCTGGAACAGGCGTGACTGATCGCGCTCAGGGATACCGATGCCGGTATCGCGGATTTGCACTTCAATTTGCACTTTCGTGTTACTGAGGGCGCGTTTCTCGACCAGAATGTCGATATTACCGCCTTCGGTAAATTTGATGGCATTGCCGACCAGATTGGTAATGACCTGCTGTAAGCGCAGCGGGTCGCCGATGACGTTGTCCGGCACATCATTCTTAATATTCAGCGTCAGCTCAAGCCCTTTATCATGGGACGAATGCGCTAACAGCGTGACGACGTCATCCAGCGTGCTGCGTAGCGGGAACGGAATGCTTTCCAGAATGAGCTTGCCCGCTTCCAGTTTGGAGAAATCGAGCACATCATTGATGATGGCCAGCAGATTGTTGGCCGATCGCTCAATCGTATTCAGGTGATCGCGTTGCGTGGTGTTAAGCTCGGTTTTCAGCGTCAGGCGCGTAAAGCCAATCACGCCATTCAGCGGGGTGCGTAGCTCGTGCGACATGTTAGCCAGGAACTCAGACTTAATTCGGGCCGCCTCCTGTGCGCGTTTTTTCGCCAGATCCAGTTCGACGTTCTGAATTTCCATCTGCTCCAGGGTTTCACGCAGGTCGGAAGTCGCCTGATCGATATTGTGCTGCATCTCTTCATGGTAGGCTGCAAGAGACATCGCCATCGAGTTGATACCGTTTTTGAGCATATCCAGCTCGCCCAGCATGAAACCTTCCACACGGCTGTCGAGCTGCCCTCTACGTATACGGTCAACGGTATTCACCATGTTGCGAATCGGGCCGGTTACGTCGCGCATCAGACGCCAGCCGAAAATTAACGCAATACCAATACAAAACAGCATCATTACGCTGGAGATAAAGATCTCTTTATATTGCTGCAGTCGAACCGACTTGAGGTCCAGTTCAAGCGCTACATACCCCAGCATATTTTGCGTATTTTTGGCGTCGCTTATGGCAGATTCATCCGGCGAATAGCTTTCCGATATAATTGGCGTTCGCAGGATCATAATATCCCCGAGCCGGGTGACGCTCAGCTTACGGGGAAACGGTGAACCGGTCGCCAGCTGCATTTCAGACGGATCGAGATGAAAATTGGAGGTGACAAACAGCCGGTTATTCTCGTCATATACAGAAATTGCCCGCACGATATCGGAATGGCGGCGATGCAGTACGCTGATGAGCTGGCCGATGGATTCCCTGTTTTGCAGGTTCATGCCATATTCGCTGGAGACCGCCAGTGGCTCTATGATACTGGCGCCGGCATCTTCCAGTTGACGCTGCAAGTCGTTATAGCGATGCACAACAAAAAAGATACTGAGCAGCAAACCAATCAGGACGGTCGGGGCCAGGATCAGAATCATCATGCGTGCGCGCAGGCTGTAGTTGGTCATGGAGTTCCGTTATGGGACAATTAGGGTCACACTGTTAAATAGAGAAATATCTCGTCGATGGCGCAATTCTACTCTGCAAAACGACGCGTGACGACGCGTCAGATCATAACCGTTACCGTCAATGACCTCGATCCTTTTGGTCAGGGTGTCGCTCGCCATAACGGAAAGGCGTTGTTTATACCAGAATTGCTACCCCAGGAAAGCGCAGAGGTGGTGATTACCGAAGATAAAAAACAGTTCGCCCGCGCGCAAGTAAAACGACGTTTAAACGACAGTCCACAACGTGAAGTGCCACGTTGCCCGCATTTTGGCGTCTGTGGCGGTTGCCAGCAGCAGCACGCCAGCATCCCGTTGCAGCAGCGTAGCAAAAGCGCGGCGTTAGCGCGTTTAATGAAATGTGAAGTGTCGGATGTTATAGCTGATACCCCGTGGGGCTATCGTCGTCGCGCACGTTTGAGCCTGAACTATCGGTCAAAAGAACAAAAATTGCAGATGGGTTTTCGCAAATCCGGTTCCAGCGACATTATTGATGTCAAACAATGCCCTATTCTGGTGCCCCAACTTGAAGCGCTGTTGCCCCACATCAGGGCGTGTCTGGAGAGTTTGCAAGGGTTACGTCATCTCGGTCATGTTGAGCTGGTGCAGGCAGGGAGCGGCGCGTTGATGATTTTGCGCCACACGGCGCCATTAAGTGCTGCGGATAAAGAAAAACTGGAATGCTTTTCGCATTCTCAGGGGCTGTCTTTGTTTCTGGCCCCGCAAAGCGAGATACTGGAATCAGTATCAGAAGAATCGCCCTGGTATGACTCAAATGGACTACGGTTAAGCTTCAGCCCGCGTGATTTTATTCAGGTCAATGCAGGGGTAAACCAAAAAATGGTCGCCTGTGCGCTGGAATGGCTGGATGTGCGACCTGAAGATCGCGTGCTCGATCTGTTCTGCGGTATGGGGAATTTTACTCTGCCGCTGGCTGTGCGGGCAGCAAGCGTGGTGGGGGTTGAAGGAGTACCGGCGCTGGTCGAAAAAGCCCGGGAAAACGCGCTGAATAACGGATTACACAACGTGACATTCTTTCATGAAAACCTTGAGGAGGATGTTACCCAGCAGCCGTGGGCGAAAAACGGATTCGACAAAGTATTGCTCGATCCTGCGCGTGCGGGGGCTGCCGGTGTGATGCAACATATTATAAAATTAAGCCCTGGTCGCGTTGTTTATGTATCCTGTAACCCAGCAACGCTGGCTCGTGACAGCGACGCTTTGCTCAACGCGGGATATGCCATACGGCGACTGGCGATGCTCGATATGTTCCCGCACACTGGACACCTGGAATCGATGGTCCTGTTTGAGCATTTGTAATGAAATTTGTACCCATTGGATTTCGGGTTGTAATGCAGCATGAAAGACAATGGGTATGGCTTGTCGACTTCGACAGGCCAGGCCCCTAAAGGAGAGGACAATGGTTGCGGTAAGAAGTGCACATATAAATAAAGCTGGTGAGTTTGATCCCAAGAAATGGATCGCGAGTCTGGGAATCTCCAGCCAGCAGTCGTGTGAACGCTTAGCCGAAACCTGGGCGTACTGCCAGCAGCAAACACAGGGACATCCTGATGCGGATTTGCTGCTATGGCGTGGCGTGGAGATGGTAGAAATACTCTCTATGTTGAGCATGGATATCGACACGCTGCGTGCGGCAATGCTGTTTCCTCTGGCGGATGCCAACGTGGTCAGTGAGGACATCCTGCGCGAAAGCGTGGGTAAATCCATTGTGCATCTTATCCATGGCGTGCGCGATATGGCGGCGATACGCCAGCTGAAAGCTACGCATACCGATTCAGTCTCTTCCGAGCAGGTCGATAACGTCCGCCGTATGCTGCTGGCAATGGTGGATGATTTCCGCTGCGTGGTCATCAAGCTGGCGGAGAGGATCGCGCATCTGCGTGAAGTGAAAGACGCACCGGAAGATGAACGCGTTCTGGCGGCAAAAGAGTGCACCAATATCTATGCGCCGCTGGCCAACCGTTTGGGCATCGGGCAATTAAAATGGGAGCTGGAAGATTACTGCTTCCGCTACCTGCACCCGGCCGAATACAAACGCATTGCCAAGCTGCTGCACGAGCGTCGCATCGATCGCGAACACTATATTGAAGAGTTCGTTGGTCATCTGCGCTCAGAAATGAAAACGGAAGGCGTCAAAGCCGAAGTGTACGGGCGTCCGAAGCATATCTACAGCATCTGGCGTAAAATGCAGAAAAAGCAGTTAGCCTTCGATGAGCTGTTTGATGTGCGCGCGGTGCGCATCGTGGCGGAGCGTCTACAGGACTGCTATGCCGCGCTCGGGATAGTACATACTCACTATCGCCATCTGCCGGATGAGTTCGATGATTACGTCGCTAATCCAAAACCCAACGGCTACCAGTCGATCCATACGGTTGTGTTAGGGCCGGGTGGAAAAACCATTGAAATTCAGATCCGCACCAAACAGATGCACGAAGATGCCGAACTGGGCGTGGCGGCGCACTGGAAGTACAAAGAAGGGACTGCGTCAGGCGCGGCGCGTTCTGGGCATGAAGACCGCATTGCGTGGCTGCGTAAGCTGATCGCCTGGCAGGAAGAAATGGCGGATTCCGGCGAAATGCTGGATGAAGTGCGCAGCCAGGTCTTCGATGACCGGGTTTACGTCTTTACGCCAAAAGGTGACGTTGTTGACTTACCTGCAGGCTCCACGCCGCTGGACTTTGCTTACCACATTCACAGTGATGTAGGACATCGTTGCATTGGCGCGAAAATTGGTGGGCGTATCGTACCGTTTACCTACCAGTTACAGATGGGCGATCAAATTGAAATTATCACCCAGAAACAGCCAAACCCAAGCCGTGACTGGTTGAACCCTAACCTTGGCTATGTGACCACCAGCCGTGGTCGCTCGAAGATCCACGCCTGGTTCCGTAAACAAGATCGTGACAAAAACATCCTTGCGGGCCGCCAGATCCTCGACGATGAGCTTGCGCACCTGGGCATTAGCCTGAAAGAGGCGGAAAAACATCTGCTGCCGCGCTACAGCTTCAATGAACTGGATGAACTGCTGGCGGCGATTGGCGGAGGAGACATCCGTCTCAACCAGATGGTGAACTTCCTGCAGGCGCAGTTTAATAAGCCCAGCGCTGCCGAGCAGGATGCAGCCGCGCTGAAACAGCTTCAGCAGAAAACCCAGGCGCCGCAGAGTCGCCGTAAAGACGATGGTCGCGTCGTGGTGGAAGGGGTCGGTAACCTGATGCACCACATCGCGCGCTGCTGCCAGCCGATTCCTGGCGATGAAATCGTTGGGTTTATCACCCAGGGGCGCGGTATTTCCGTGCACCGGGCCGATTGCGAACAGTTGGCAGAGCTGCGTTCACACGCGCCGGAGCGGATTGTTGATGCGGTTTGGGGCGAAAGCTACTCGGCGGGATACTCGCTGGTGGTTCGCGTACAGGCCAACGATCGCAGCGGTTTATTGCGTGATATCACCACCATTCTTGCCAACGAGAAAGTGAACGTGCTGGGGGTTGCCAGCCGGAGCGATACCAAGCAACAGTTGGCCACCATCGATATGACCATCGAAATCTATAACCTGCAGGTGCTCGGACGCGTGCTTGGCAAGCTGAACCAGGTGCCGGATGTGATCGACGCGCGGCGGTTGCACGGCAATTAATTATTTTGTAGGCCGGATAATCTTGTAGGCCTGATAAAACGCGTTAGCGTTGCCATCAGGCATTGCCATGTTGCCGGATATCGGCTATCGCCTTATCCGGTCTACCGTATTGAAATTTCAGGATTTTCACATGAACCAAATCGATCGACTGCTCGGTATTATGCAGCGCTTGCGCGACCCGGAAAACGGCTGTCCGTGGGATAAAGAGCAGACATTCGCCACTATTGCCCCTTACACTCTCGAAGAAACCTATGAAGTACTGGATGCGATTGCGCGTAAAGACTTCGACGATCTGCGCGGAGAGCTCGGCGACCTGCTGTTCCAGGTGGTGTTTTATGCTCAGATGGCGCAGGAAGAAGGCCGTTTTGATTTCAATGATATCTGCGCCGCCATCAGCGATAAGCTTGAACGCCGGCATCCGCATGTATTCGCTGATGTTTCTGCCAGCAACAGTACTGAAGTGCTAACCCGCTGGGAGCAAATTAAAAGCGAAGAACGCGCCGGGAAAGCACAGCATTCCGCACTCGACGATATTCCCCGCAGTTTACCGGCGTTAATGCGCGCCCAGAAAATCCAGAAACGCTGCTCTAATGTTGGCTTCGATTGGAAAACATTAGGACCGGTTGTCGACAAGGTTTATGAAGAGATCGACGAAGTCATGTTTGAGGCAAAGCAGGCTGTTGTCGACCAGGCTAAACTGGAGGAGGAAATGGGCGATCTGCTGTTTGCCACAGTCAACATGGCTCGTCATCTGGGGACAAAAGCCGAGACTGCGTTACAAAAAGCGAACGAGAAATTTGAACGACGTTTTCGTGAAGTTGAGCGAATTGTCGCTGCTCGTGGTCTGGAAATGACGGGTGTTGATCTGGAAACGATGGAAGAAGTCTGGCAACAGGTAAAACGGCAGGAAATTGATCTCTAAGGGATTTCGTCGGTCAAGGGCGTTTTGTGTGATTTTTTAAATAACAAGCGCTTGATTTACGTCAAAAACATTTACCTCAAAGGGGCTATTTTCTCACTCCCGATGTTAATGTGAGCCTGGTGAAGAGGAGGGATAATGAAAGTTTGTGGCGCTCGTCATGTTCGGGTATACTACTTTCCCGTCTTGGTAATTCCATCGTTTCACCCTAACTTCTCAGGTCCAGCATGACAACGAACTATATTTTTGTGACCGGCGGGGTCGTATCCTCTCTGGGAAAAGGCATTGCCGCAGCCTCCCTCGCAGCCATTCTTGAAGCCCGTGGCCTCAACGTGACCATGATGAAACTGGATCCGTACATCAACGTCGATCCGGGTACTATGAGCCCAATCCAACACGGGGAAGTGTTCGTTACCGAAGACGGCGCTGAAACCGACCTGGACCTGGGTCACTATGAGCGTTTCATCCGTACGAAAATGAGCCGCCGCAACAACTTCACCACGGGGCGTATCTACTCTGACGTTCTGCGTAAAGAACGCCGTGGCGACTATCTGGGCGCTACTGTTCAGGTTATCCCGCATATCACCAACGCAATTAAAGAGCGCGTTCTGGAAGGCGGCGAAGGTCATGATGTTGTTCTGGTCGAAATCGGCGGAACCGTTGGGGATATCGAATCTCTGCCGTTCCTTGAAGCGATTCGCCAAATGGCCGTAGAAATTGGCCGTGAGCACACGCTGTTTATGCATCTGACGCTGGTTCCGTACATGGCGGCGGCAGGTGAAGTCAAAACGAAACCGACTCAGCACTCTGTAAAAGAGCTGCTTTCTATCGGTATTCAGCCAGATATCCTGATCTGCCGCTCCGATCGCGCAGTTCCGGCGAATGAACGTGCGAAAATTGCATTGTTCTGTAACGTTCCGGAAAAAGCGGTGATTTCTCTGAAAGATGTCGATTCCATCTATAAAATTCCGGGCCTGTTGAAATCCCAGGGCCTTGACGATTATATTTGTAAACGATTCAGCTTGAACTGTCCGGAAGCTAATCTGTCAGAATGGGAACAGGTTATCTACGAAGAAGCGAATCCGGCAGGTGAAGTGACTATCGGTATGGTCGGCAAGTATATTGAACTGCCGGACGCCTATAAGTCAGTGATTGAAGCGCTGAAGCACGGTGGTCTGAAGAATCGTGTCACCGTCAACATCAAGCTGATCGATTCGCAGGATGTCGAAACGCGCGGCGTTGAGATCCTGAAAGGTCTTGATGCTATCCTGATCCCTGGCGGCTTCGGCTACCGTGGTGTTGAAGGTAAAATCGCGACGGCGCGCTTTGCGCGTGAGAACAATATTCCTTATCTGGGCATTTGCCTGGGTATGCAGGTTGCGTTGATTGAGTTTGCGCGTAACGTAGTGGGTATGGACAACGCCAACTCCACGGAATTTGTGCCAGACTGTAAGTACCCGGTGGTGGCTCTGATTACCGAATGGCGTGACGAAGACGGCAACGTCGAAGTCCGTACCGAGAAGAGCGATCTGGGTGGCACCATGCGTCTTGGCGCGCAGCAGTGTCAACTGAGCGATGAAAGCCTGGTCCGTCAACTGTACGGCACGCCGACAATCGTTGAACGCCACCGTCACCGCTACGAAGTCAACAATATGCTGTTGAAACAGATTGAAGCTGCTGGTCTGCGTGTTGCAGGCCGTTCCGGTGATGATCAGTTGGTCGAGATCATCGAGGTACCGAATCATCCGTGGTTCGTGGCCTGTCAGTTCCACCCGGAATTTACTTCCACGCCACGTGATGGGCACCCGCTGTTTGCCGGCTTTGTGAAAGCCGCCAGTGAACATCAGAAGCGTCAGGCGAAGTAAGAAGTAAAAAGTTAGAACGGCAATGCACCCATTCGGGTGCATTGTTTGTCTGGAGTTTTAGTTTAACTTGTACTGAGGAAAACCTAATGTCCAAAATCGTTAAAATCATCGGTCGTGAAATCATCGACTCCCGTGGTAACCCGACTGTTGAAGCCGAAGTACACCTGGAAGGTGGTTTCGTTGGTATGGCAGCAGCTCCGTCAGGTGCTTCTACTGGTTCCCGCGAAGCACTGGAACTGCGCGATGGCGACAAATCCCGTTTCATGGGTAAAGGCGTACTGAAAGCTGTTGCAGCTGTTAACGGCCCAATTGCTCAGGCTCTGCTGGGTAAAGATGCTAAAGATCAGGCTGGCATCGACAAGATCATGATCGATCTGGACGGTACTGAAAACAAATCCAACTTCGGTGCAAACGCCATCCTGGCTGTGTCCCTGGCGAACGCCAAAGCAGCAGCTGCTGCTAAAGGCCTGCCGCTGTATGCACACATCGCTGAACTGAACGGTACTCCGGGCAAATACTCCATGCCGGTTCCGATGATGAACATCATCAACGGTGGTGAGCACGCTGACAACAACGTCGACATCCAGGAGTTCATGATTCAGCCGGTTGGCGCTAAGACTCTGAAAGAAGCCGTACGTATGGGTTCTGAAGTGTTCCACAACCTGGCTAAAGTTCTGAAAGCTAAAGGTATGAACACTGCAGTTGGTGACGAAGGCGGCTACGCGCCGAACCTGGGCTCCAACGCTGAAGCTCTGGCTGTAATCGCTGAAGCGGTTAAAGCAGCTGGCTACGAGCTGGGCAAAGACATCACTCTGGCGATGGACTGTGCAGCTTCTGAATTCTACAAAGACGGTAAATACGTTCTGGCTGGCGAAGGCAACAAAGCGTTCACCTCCGAAGAATTCACCCACTTCCTGGAAGAACTGACCAAACAGTACCCGATCGTGTCCATCGAAGATGGTCTGGACGAGTCTGACTGGGACGGTTTCGCATACCAGACTAAAGTTCTGGGCGACAAAATCCAGCTGGTTGGTGACGATCTGTTCGTAACCAACACCAAAATCCTGAAAGAAGGCATCGAAAAAGGCATCGTTAACTCCATCCTGATCAAATTCAACCAGATCGGTTCTCTGACCGAAACTCTGGCTGCGATCAAAATGGCGAAAGACGCTGGCTACACCGCTGTCATCTCTCACCGTTCTGGCGAAACTGAAGACGCTACCATCGCTGACCTGGCTGTTGGTACCGCTGCAGGCCAGATCAAAACCGGTTCTATGAGCCGTTCTGACCGCGTAGCTAAGTACAACCAGCTGATTCGTATCGAAGAAGCGCTGGGCGAACAAGCTCCGTACAACGGTCGTAAAGAGATCAAAGGTCAGGCGTAATCCTGTTCTTTAACTCTTAACGTAAAAACCCGCTGCGGCGGGTTTTTTTATGCCTTTAAAGTAGTAGTGGTAAGGTCGCACTCGCCGTTTGCTGGCTCACATCGCTGTACTTTTCATCCAGTCCAATCAGCGACGTGGTGAGCAGTTCCACCAACAGCATGACACCCACCTTGGCGTTTAGCGCGCCGGCGCTCAACGGACCTTCTGGTTTGGCTGCGACCAGTTGAATATCACTCAGCGATGCCAGTGGACTACGCGGTGTATTACTTAGCGCCAGTACGCGTACGCCTTGCTTACGCGCCAGCTTTACGACATGCAGCAGATCGCGCGTGGATCCCGAACTGGATATCGCCACTACCAGCGTATCTTTGCTTAGCGTTGTAGCGTTCATAGCAGCACGGTGCATGTCGCTGAACAATTGCGCGGGTTTGCCGAGGCGCAGGAGTTTGTAATGTAAATATTCCCCCAGAATAGCGCTGGCCGCTACGCCATAAATTTGTACCGACTGAGCCTGATGCAGCGCCAGAGCGGCTGCTTCCAGTAATGTTCTGTCGAGTAATTTTGCCGTGTCCTGCAGCGCTTGCACGGATTCATTGACCACATTGTCAATCTCATCACCGCTGTGCTCTACCGGCTCTCCTTGCCGGAGATCGAGTGCCAGCGCCATCTTAAATTCGTTATAGCCCTTACACCCCAGCGTACGGCACAGACGCGTGACGCTCGCCTCGCTGGTGTCGCTTTCACGCGCCAGTTCGGTAATCGTCAGATAGACCACTCTTGCCGGATCGCTAAGCACAAACTCTCCCAGCTTTTGTTGAGTTCGACTATATCCATCAACGCCCTGGCGCAATCTCAGCAGCAGGTTTTCATTTTCTGACATGCAAAATCCTTAATGCGTTTCTCTGCCGATAGTGTGGCGGAAAGCAGGGGAGAGATGCCAGTCATTTTAAAAAAGTATGATCGGCGTCCTGATTTTTTGATGGTAATTTTCATTTTTAAAATTAATTATGGTAAAAATTTTCATCAATGATCGGGGAGATGAAAAAATGATGCAAATATTTAGCGGCGCTTCGTCAGGCGCATGGTTTGAAAAAGCGCAGCGGTTCGGCAAATCGTTCATGCTACCGATTGCGGTATTGCCCGCAGCGGGGTTGTTGTTGGGGATTGGTGGGGCTTTGTCGAATCCCAATACGCTGACGGCCTACCCATTCTTGAATGTCGACTGGCTGCAGGCAATCTTCACGATCATGACCAGCGCGGGTTCTATCGTGTTTGCCAACCTGTCGGTGCTTTTTGCGGTTGGTGTTGCCGTGGGACTGGCGAAAACGGATAAAGGCACGGCGGGCCTTGCGGCATTGCTGGCTTTTCTGGTGATGAATGCCACCATCAATGCTTTGTTAACGCTCAACGGAACGTTGGCGCACGAGAATCCAGGTGCTGTGGGCCAGGGAATGACGCTGGGCATTCAGACGCTGGAAACGGGCGTTTTTGGTGGGGTCGTGATTGGTCTGGTCACCTGCGCGCTGCATAGCCGTTTCAATAAAGTCTCACTCCCTCAGTTTCTTGGCTTTTTCAGTGGTTCGCGTTTTGTACCGATTATCAGCTCGCTTGCCGCGATTGTGGTGGGGGCGATCATGACGGTGGTGTGGCCGCATTTCCAAAAGCTAATTTTTGGACTGGGCGGTCTGGTGGATGCGACGGGCTATCTGGGGACGCTACTGTACGGTTTCATTCTGCGTATGCTTGGCCCACTGGGTTTACACCATATCTTTTATTTGCCGTTCTGGACAACAGCGCTGGGCGGGAGCGAAATCGTCAACGGTCAACTGGTCGAAGGCACCCAGCGTATTTTCTTTGCCCAACTTGCCGATCCGAATACGCAGCAGTTTTATGCCGGTACCTCGCGCTTTATGTCCGGGCGCTTTATCACCATGATGTTTGGCCTGCTTGGCGCATGCCTGGCGATGTACCACACGGCAAAACCGGAGAACAGAAAGCTTGTCGCCGGACTGTTGCTATCAGCGGCTCTGACCTCTTTCCTGACCGGCATCACTGAGCCTATTGAGTTCTCCTTCCTGTTTGTGGCTCCGGTGTTATATGTCATTCACGCCTTCTTCGATGGTCTGGCGTTTATGATGGCGCATATTTTACATATCACTATTGGGCAAACCTTTTCGGGGGGACTGATCGATTTCCTCCTCTTCGGCGTGCTACAGGGGGAAGCGAAAACCAACTGGATGTACGTCCCCCTGGTTGGGGTGCCGTGGTTCTTTCTTTACTACTTCACCTTCCGTTATTTGATTAACCGCTTTAACTGGCTGACGCCGGGGCGTGAGAGCGCTACCCAGGTGGAGTCCGGTCTGCCTCAGAGCGAACGCGCAGCGGCAGTCATCGCCGGGCTGGGAGGCAAAGAGAATCTGGAAGAGGTGGACTGCTGCGCCACACGCTTACGCGTGACGGTGAAAGAGAGCAGCAAGGTTGATGAAGCTGCGCTGAAAGCGACCGGAGCGCGCGGCGTAATTATTCGCGGCAACGGTGTTCAGGTGATTTATGGCCCGCATGTCACCATCATTAAAAATGAAGTCGAAGAGATCTTATCGTGATGAAAACTGTACTGGATTCCCTGAAAGGTAAATTAATTGTCTCCTGCCAGGCGCTGGAAAATGAACCCCTGCACAGCCCGTTTATTATGTCGCGTATGGCGCTGGCGGCAGCGCAGGGCGGTGCGGCAGGTATCCGTGCGAACAGCGTGGTAGATATTCGCGCGATCAAAGAGAGCGTCTCCCTGCCGGTAATAGGGATTATCAAGCGCGATTATCCGGGCAGCGATGTATTTATCACGGCCACCCTGCAGGAAGTGGATGAACTGATGACCGTTGAGCCGGAAATTATTGCTCTGGATGCGACAGCGCGACCGCGCCCCGGTGGGCAAACGCTGGAAGAACTGGTCACGCAAATCCGCGCCCGTTACCCGTCCGTACTGCTGATGGCGGATATCGCTACCGTCGATGAGGCGATAACAGCCGAGCGGCTGGGTTTTGACTGCGTGGGCACCACGCTCTATGGCTATACCGCCGACACTGCCGGGCATGTGCTGGCGGAAAACGACTGCGGTTTTTTACGTGAGGTGTTGGCGGCGGTCACCATACCGGTCGTGGCGGAAGGTAACGTCGATACCCCGGAACGCGCCGCACGTTGCCTGACATTAGGCGCACATACCGTGGTGGTTGGAGGCGCTATCACGCGTCCGCAGCAGATAACGGCACGCTTTGTCGCGGCGATCGCCTCGTAAAGCATCGATGGGGCATGATACTTTGGCGGGGATCTGCGATAATTAGCGTTTATCCCCATATTGAGAACGCTATGCAGTACCCGATTAACGAGATGTTCCAGACCCTGCAAGGTGAGGGTTACTTTACCGGCGTCCCCGCCATTTTTATTCGTTTACAGGGATGCCCGGTTGGCTGTGCCTGGTGCGATACCAAACACACCTGGGATAAGCTTGAGGATCGGGAAGTCTCCCTGTACAGCATCCTGGCGAAAACGAAAGAGAGCGATAAGTGGGGCGCGGCGAGCAGCGAAGATTTGCTGGCTGTTATTCAGCGTCAGAGCTATACCGCCCGTCATGTGGTGATCACCGGCGGTGAGCCCTGCATTCATGACCTGATGCCGCTGACTCACCTGCTGGAAAAGAACGGCTTTAGCTGCCAGATTGAAACCAGCGGTACCCACGAAGTACGCTGTACGCCGAATACCTGGGTGACCGTATCGCCGAAGGTGAATATGCGCGGTGGTTATGATGTGCTGTCACAGGCGCTGGAGCGCGCGAATGAAATCAAACATCCGGTCGGCCGCGTTCGCGATATTGAAGCGCTGGATGAACTGCTGGCAACGTTGAGCGATGATAAGCCGCGAATCATTGCCTTACAGCCAATCAGCCAGAAAGAAGACGCGACGCGTCTGTGCATTGATACCTGTATCGCGCGTAACTGGCGTCTGTCGATGCAGACCCATAAATACCTGAATATTGCCTGATAAATTTTGCCGGGTGGGCTTCGCATCGCCATCCGGCAAAGTCACAATCACTCGCCGCGATACACGCAACCCGCTGTGCAGGTCTCTTTTACCATCACTGCGCTCAGCAGAGGGACAACCGGTTTTACCTGATCCCAAATCCATTTTGCCAGCACTTCGCTGGTTGGGTTTTCTAAGCCTGGAATATCGTTCAGATAGTAGTGATCAAGTCTGTGATAAGTCGGCTTAAACGCCGCCTTTAACTCTGCGAAATCCATGATCCAACCGGTATGCGGATCGACTTCACCGGTAATTTCAAGACGCACCATAAATGAGTGACCATGCAGGCGACCACACTTATGCCCTTCCGGTACATGCGGCAGGCGGTGAGCGGCTTCGAAGGTGAAATCTTTAAACAAGGTGGTGGACATTTTTTACTCTCAAGAATGCGAAAAACCGCCGTAGGGTACCGTAAAGAGCAAATTTTATCATTAGTTAAAAGGGCGCAGAGTATCAGAACAATCCATTCATAAAGATAATGTTCAATAACTATTTATATATCAAATGCTTATTAAATCGATTTTGCTGTTAATAACTATAACTAAAACAGGTTAGTTCATTTGGTTATTTGTTATTTCTATCCCTTCTTTAGTTGTTACTATGCCCGCCGTTAACCTAATACTCGTCATACTTCGAGCTGCATGTGTGTTGGCTTCACTCTCTTATCCCAGTCACTTACTTCAGTAAGCTCCTGGGATTCGTTCACTTGCTGCCTTCATGCAACTCGAATTATTTAGAGTATTTTCATTTCTTTTTTTGGTGCCATTTGGGCACGAAAAACAGCTTTGCTTACTGGAACATGACAACGCATGACGACACAGGCCCCACCTTCCGCTCTGCTACCGCTAAACCCGGAGCAACTGGCTCGCCTTCAGGCGGCCACGACCGATTTCACTCCCGCGCAGCTTGCGTGGGTTTCTGGTTATTTTTGGGGCGTGCTGAATCAGCAGCCGGGGGCGAATGCAGCGGCTCCTGCGCCTGTTGCCGAAATGCCGGGGATTACGCTTATCTCCGCCTCGCAAACCGGCAATGCGCGTCGTGTGGCGGAAGCCCTGCGCGATGATCTGATTGCCGCGAAGCTCAATGTCGCTCTGATCAATGCCGGCGACTACAAATTCAAACAAATCGCCAATGAAAAGTTGCTGGTTGTGGTGGCATCGACTCAGGGAGAAGGAGAACCAGCGGAAGAAGCTGTGGCGTTACATAAATTCCTGTTCTCGAAAAAAGCGCCGAAACTCGATAACACCGCTTTCGCCGTGTTTGCTCTCGGCGATACCTCTTACGAATTTTTCTGTCAGGCCGGTAAAGATTTCGACAGCAAGCTGGCTGAGCTGGGCGGTGAACGTCTGCTCGATCGCGTAGATGCCGACGTCGAATATCAGGCCGCTGCCGCGCAGTGGCGCGCCCGGTTGGTTGATGTACTGAAAGCGCGTGCGCCTGCAGCACCGTCTGTACAAGTTGCAGCGAGCGGTGCGGTAAATGAAGTACATACCAGCCCATACACCAAAGAAGCGCCGCTGACGGCATCCTTGTCGGTGAACCAGAAAATTACCGGTCGTAACTCGGAAAAAGATGTCCGCCATATCGAAATCGATCTCGGTGATTCCGGTCTGCGTTATCAGCCGGGCGACGCGCTGGGCGTGTGGTATCAGAACGATCCGGCTCTGGTGAAAGAGCTGGTTGAACTGCTGTGGCTGAAAGGGGATGAACCGGTCACGGTCGAAGGAAAAATCCTGCCGCTGGCCGAAGCGCTGGAGTGGCATTTTGAGCTGACGGTCAACACCGCGAATATCGTGGAAAACTACGCCACGCTGACGCGCAGTGAATCGCTACTGCCGCTGGTGGGCGATAAAGCCCAGCTTCAGCAGTATGCGGCTACCACGCCAATCGTCGATATGGTGCGTTTCTCCCCGGCACAGCTTGATGCCGAAGCATTAATCGGCCTGCTGCGTCCACTGACGCCGCGCCTGTACTCTATCGCCTCTTCACAGGCGGAAGTTGAAAGCGAAGTGCACGTGACCGTCGGCGTCGTGCGCTACGACATCGAAGGCCGTGCTCGCGCCGGTGGTGCTTCCAGCTTCCTCGCCGACCGCGTGGAAGAAGAGGGCGAAGTGCGCGTGTTCATTGAGCACAACGACAACTTCCGCCTGCCGGCTAACCCGCAGACCCCGGTGATTATGATTGGTCCGGGCACCGGTATCGCGCCGTTCCGCGCCTTTATGCAGCAGCGCGCCGCCGACGGTGCGGAAGGCAAGAACTGGCTGTTCTTCGGTAACCCGCATTTCACCGAAGACTTCCTCTACCAGGTCGAGTGGCAGCGCTACGTAAAAGAAGGCGTGCTGAACCGTATCGATCTGGCCTGGTCACGCGATCAAAAAGAAAAAATCTACGTACAAGACAAACTGCGCGAACAGGGCGCAGAGCTGTGGCGCTGGATTAATGACGGTGCCCACATTTATGTCTGCGGCGACGCTAATCGCATGGCGAAAGACGTTGAGCAGGCGTTGCTGGAAGTGATTGCTGAGTTCGGTGCAATGGACATCGAAGCGGCGGATGAATTTTTAAGTGAGCTGCGCGTTGAGCGCCGTTATCAGCGAGATGTCTACTAATGAGCGAAAAACACCCAGGGCCTTTAGTGGTCGAAGGCAAACTGACTGACGCCGAGCGCATGAAGCGTGAAAGTAATTTCCTGCGCGGCACCATCGCGGAAGACCTGAATGACGGTCTGACCGGCGGTTTTCACGGCGATAATTTCCTGCTGATTCGTTTCCACGGCATGTACCAGCAGGATGATCGCGACATTCGCGCCGAGCGCGCCGAGCAGAAGCTGGAGCCGCGCCATGCGATGTTGCTGCGCTGTCGTCTGCCGGGCGGGGTGATCACCACCACCCAGTGGAAGGCCATCGATAAATTCGCCGCTGACAACACGATTTACGGCAGCATCCGTCTGACCAACCGTCAGACCTTCCAGTTCCACGGCATTCTGAAGAAGAACGTCAAGCCGGTGCATCAGATGTTGCACTCCGTCGGGCTGGACGCGCTGGCGACCGCCAACGACATGAACCGTAACGTGCTGTGCACCTCCAACCCGTATGAGTCCGAGCTGCACGCCGAGGCCTACGAGTGGGCGAAAAAGATCTCTGAACATCTGCTGCCGCGCACCCGCGCCTATGCGGAGATCTGGCTCGATCAGGAGAAGGTCGCCACCACCGACGAAGAACCGATCCTCGGCGCAACCTATCTGCCGCGTAAATTTAAAACCACGGTGGTGATCCCGCCGCAGAACGATATCGATCTGCACGCCAACGACATGAACTTCGTGGCGATTGCCGAAAACGGCAAGCTGGTGGGCTTTAACCTGCTGGTTGGCGGCGGTCTGTCTATTGAGCACGGTAATAAGAAAACCTACGCGCGTACGGCAAGCGAGTTCGGCTTCCTGCCGCTGGAGCATACCCTGGCCGTGGCCGAAGCGGTGGTGACGACTCAGCGTGACTGGGGTAACCGTACCGACCGTAAAAACGCGAAAACCAAATATACCCTGGAGCGCGTCGGTATCGACACCTTCAAGGAAGAGGTTGAGCGCCGCGCGGGGATCAAGTTTGAGCCGATCCGCCCGTATGAATTTACCGGTCGTGGCGATCGCATCGGTTGGGTGAAAGGGATCGACAACAACTGGCACCTGACGCTGTTTATCGAAAACGGTCGTATCCTGGATTATCCTGGACGTCCGCTGAAAACCGGTTTACTGGAGATCGCGAAGATCCACAAAGGCGATTTCCGCATCACCGCTAACCAGAACCTGATTATTGCCAGCGTGCCGGAAAGCCAGAAAGCGAAGATCGAGAAACTGGCGCGCGACCACGGGTTGATGAATGCGGTGAAACCGCAGCGTGAAAACTCGATGGCCTGCGTGTCGTTCCCGACCTGTCCGCTGGCGATGGCGGAAGCTGAGCGTTTCCTGCCGTCGTTTACGGACAAAGTGGAAGCGATTCTGGAAAAACACGGCATTCCTGACGAGCATATCGTGATGCGCGTGACCGGCTGCCCGAACGGCTGTGGCCGCGCGATGCTGGCGGAGCTGGGTCTGGTGGGCAAAGCCCCGGGGCGTTACAACGTGCATCTGGGCGGCAACCGCATGGGAACACGTATTCCACGCATGTATCGCGAAAACATTACGGAACCGGAAATTCTCGATTCCATTGACGAGCTGGTTGGGCGCTGGGCGAAAGAGCGTGAAGCGGGTGAAGGCTTCGGCGATTTTACGGTGCGTGCGGGCATCATTCGCCCGGTGCTCGATCCAGCGCGTGATTTCTGGGAATAAGTTCCCTTTGCCTGGTGACGCGACGGTTTTGTAGGCCTGATAAGCGTAGCGCCATCAGGCATAAGATGAGGTAATCATGTCAGTACTCGATCTAAATGCTCTGAACGACCTGTCAAAAGTTGAACGCGTTATGGCGCTGGCGGAAACTAACAGCCAACTGGAAAAGCTGGACGCCGAAGGCCGCGTGGCGTGGGCACTGGAGAATTTGCCGGGAGAATATGTGCTTTCTTCCAGCTTTGGTATTCAGGCCGCAGTAAGTCTGCATCTGGTGAATCAGATCCGCCCGGATATCCCGGTAATTCTGACCGATACCGGCTATCTGTTCCCGGAAACCTACCAGTTTATTGACGAGTTAACGGACAAACTCAAGCTGAATCTGCAAGTCTATCGGGCGAAGGAGAGTGCTGCCTGGCAGGAAGCACGCTATGGCAAACTGTGGGAGCAGGGCGTTGAGGGCATTGAGAAATACAATGACATCAACAAAGTCGAGCCGATGAACCGGGCGCTAAAAGAGCTGAAAGCACAGACCTGGTTTGCGGGCCTGCGCCGCGAGCAGTCAGGCAGCCGGGCGCATTTGCCGGTACTGGCAATTCAGCGCGGCGTGTTTAAAGTGCTGCCGATCATCGACTGGGATAACCGTACCGTTTACCAGTATCTGCAAAAGCACGGGCTGAAATATCACCCGCTGTGGGACCAGGGCTATCTGTCGGTGGGGGATACGCATACTACCCGCAAATGGGAGCCGGGCATGGCGGAAGAAGAGACGCGCTTCTTCGGGCTGAAGCGCGAATGCGGGCTGCACGAAGGGTAATATGAGCCTCGGTAAGCGTTATGCATTACCGGGGCTCTTTTTTTTTCAGGATTACCCTGCCTTCGCCAGCTCTTTTACCAGCGGCAGCATGATGCGTACCACGTCGCGGCTGCGGTGCTCTATCCGGCCCGGTAACGCTTTATCGATATGCTGTTGGTTATCCAGACGCACATCGTGCCAGCTGTTGCCATCCGGGAATGAAGGGCTTTTGGCGCGTTGTTGATAGCCATCTTTCTTGCCCAGGCTCCAGTTGGTCGCTTCAACGGAAAGGACGGCAATTCCCGCGTTATCGAACACCTCTGCGTCGTTACAGCAGCCGGTACCTTTCGGATAGTCTTTGTTCAGTCCGGGGTTGGTGCTGGCGACAATACCGCGTCTGCGTGCGATGACCAGCGCCCGGTCGCGCGTCAGTTTTCGTACGGCTTCCGGGGTTCTTTTCCCGCTGTTGAAATAGAGCTTATCGCCAACGATCAGGTTATCGAGGTTGATAACCAGCAGCGTATTTTTCTTCTCGGCGGCGCTCATTCGCTTAAGGATGTTCTCTGCGCCGAGTTTGCCTTCCTCTTCACCGCTGGTGGCGATAAAGCGAATACCGTACTGCGTCGGCACATTTTTGAGTCGTTCAGCCAGCTCCAGCATCACGCCCACCCCTGCGGCGTTGTCGTCGATACCCTGTAGGGTTAATCCACCCAGATTGGCATCGGAATCGGCGTCGCTTTGCGCAGCGTAGGTGTCGAGGTGCGCCATGATAATAATCTGCTGTGGCGCTTTGCCTTCATGGGCTGCAATGACGGTACTGCCCGTTACGTTATGCCAGTTTTTACGATTATCTTTGGCGGTATAAATATAGCGGCTGTTAAACGTCCGAATATCACTGCTATAGCCCATCTGCTGAAATTGCTGACGTATATAATCAGCAGATAACATTTCTGCCGGAGAACCCGTCACACGGCCTGGGAAGAATGTGGCGATGTAGCGTGCCTGGGTATTTGCGATATCTCCGGGCTTCGAAGATGTTGCCTGTGCGGGAAGGATAAAGCACGCGCCGAGCGCCAGGGCGGTAGTCAGGTGGCGCAATGCGGAAAACATAGTGAGTCCTTAAATACCAAGCAGAAATTTTTAGCCGCTAGTATGAAACCGTGATCGCGGTAAAACAATTTCATTTGCTCCTAAATGCCCGAAATCCGGTGGCTTAAGCACTTTTTGATATTTGCTTTTCCAGATCGTTATTCCTTTGAGGAACTACTCATTCCAATTCGTAATTTCATTCGCCTCCTTGCCCTCCCTATAGTCAGGTTATCTGAGCATCGTTAGCAAAATAACGGCATTACATAGGAACGGTTATGGATCAAAAACGACTTACCCACCTGCGGCAACTGGAAGCGGAAAGCATCCATATCATTCGTGAGGTGGCCGCCGAGTTTTCTAATCCGGTGATGATGTATTCCATCGGCAAAGATTCCAGCGTAATGCTGCATCTGGCGCGCAAAGCGTTTTATCCTGGCACGCTGCCGTTCCCCTTGCTGCACGTTGATACCGGTTGGAAATTTAGCGAGATGTATGAATTTCGTGACCGTACGGCGAAAGCCTACGGCTGCGAACTGCTGGTGCATAAAAACCCGGAAGGGGTGGCGATGGGCATCAACCCCTTTGTCCACGGCAGCGCCAAGCATACCGATATTATGAAAACCGAAGGGCTTAAGCAGGCGCTGAACAAATACGGTTTTGACGCCGCGTTCGGCGGCGCACGCCGTGATGAGGAGAAATCGCGCGCCAAAGAGCGCATTTACTCCTTCCGCGATCGCTTCCATCGCTGGGACCCGAAAAATCAGCGTCCGGAACTGTGGCACAACTACAACGGACAAATTAACAAAGGCGAAAGCATTCGCGTATTCCCGCTCTCTAACTGGACCGAACAGGATATCTGGCAGTACATCTGGTTGGAAAATATCGACATCGTACCGCTGTACCTGGCGGCTGAGCGTCCGGTACTGGAGCGCGATGGTATGTTGATGATGATTGATGACGACAGAATCGATCTGCAACCCGGCGAAGTGATTAAAAAGCGCATGGTGCGTTTCCGCACGCTTGGCTGCTGGCCGCTGACCGGCGCGGTGGAGTCTAACGCGCAGACGCTGCCGGAAATTATTGAAGAGATGCTGGTCTCAACCACCAGTGAACGTCAGGGCCGCGTGATTGACCGCGACCAGGCGGGCTCCATGGAGCTGAAGAAACGTCAGGGGTATTTCTAAGGAGCCGCCATGAATACGACACTTGCACAACAAATTGCTAATGAAGGCGGCGTTGAAGCCTGGATGGTTGCTCAGCAACACAAAAGCCTGCTGCGTTTTTTAACCTGCGGTAGCGTGGATGACGGGAAAAGTACCCTGATTGGTCGCTTGCTGCATGATACCCGGCAGATCTATGAAGATCAGCTCTCATCGCTGCATAACGACAGTAAACGCCACGGCACCCAGGGCGAAAAACTCGATCTGGCGCTATTGGTTGACGGCTTGCAGGCCGAGCGCGAGCAGGGCATCACCATCGACGTGGCTTATCGTTATTTCTCCACCGAGAAGCGCAAATTTATTATTGCGGATACCCCCGGTCACGAACAGTACACCCGCAACATGGCGACCGGTGCGTCGACCTGCGACCTGGCGATCCTGTTGATCGATGCGCGTAAAGGCGTGCTTGATCAGACCCGTCGTCACAGCTTTATCTCCACGCTGCTTGGGATCAAGCACCTGGTGGTAGCGATCAACAAAATGGATCTGGTGAGCTTTAGCGAAGAGACATTTAACCGCATCCGCGAAGACTATCTCACGTTTGCTGAACAACTGCCGGGCAACCTGGATATCCGCTTTGTGCCGCTCTCCGCGCTGGAAGGCGATAACGTGGCTTCGCCAAGCGTCAGCATGCCATGGTACAGCGGCCCGACGCTGCTCGAAGTGCTGGAAACCGTTGAGATCCAGCGCATTGTCGATACCCAGCCGATGCGTTTCCCGGTGCAGTATGTGAACCGACCAAATCTGGATTTTCGTGGTTATGCCGGAACGCTGGCCTCCGGTCGCGTGCAGGTAGGGCAACGCGTCAAGGTGTTACCGTCCGGCGTTGAGTCGAGCGTGGCGCGGATCGTTACCTTTGATGGTGATTTACAGCAAGCGCATGCCGGTGAAGCGATCACCCTGGTGCTGAAAGATGAGATTGATATCAGCCGGGGCGACCTGCTGCTGGATGCAGGTGAAGCGTTGCCAGCGGTACAAAGTGCTGCCGTTGATGTGGTGTGGATGGCGGAACAGCCGCTGTCGCCGGGGCAGAGCTACGACATCAAAGTTGCCGGCAAGAAGACCCGCGCGCGCGTGGATACCGTGCAGTACCAGGTCGATATTAACAACCTGACCCAGCGTGAGGTCGACGCGTTACCGCTGAACGGCATTGGTCTGGTTAATCTGACGTTTGATGAACCGCTGGTGTTGGATACCTATCAGCAGAACCCGGTTACGGGTGGGTTGATTATTATTGACCGCCTGACTAATGTCACCGTCGGCGCGGGGTTGGTGCGTGAGCCTATCATCCAGGAGCAGGCCGCCGCTTCTCAGTTCAGCGCGTTTGAACTGGAGCTGAATGCGCTGGTGCGTCGCCACTTCCCACACTGGGGTGCGCGCGATCTGCTGGGAGGCAAATAATGGCGTTGCATGACGAAAACGTCGTCTGGCATGCCCATCCTGTTACACCGCAACAGCGGGAGCAACGCCACGGTCACCGTGGTGTTGTGCTGTGGTTTACCGGACTGTCTGGCTCCGGTAAATCTACGGTAGCGGGAGCGCTGGAAGAAGCGTTGCACAAGCTGGGCGTCAGCACTTATCTGCTGGATGGCGATAACGTGCGTCACGGCCTGTGCAGCGATCTGGGGTTTAGCGATGCCGATCGTAAGGAGAATATCCGTCGGGTTGGCGAGGTGGCTAACCTGATGGTGGATGCCGGTCTGGTAGTTCTGACCGCCTTTATCTCTCCGCATCGCGCCGAGCGAAAAATGGTCCGCGAGCGCGTTGGCGCAGGGCGTTTTATTGAGGTTTTTGTCGATACGCCATTAGCAACGTGCGAAGCGCGCGACCCAAAAGGGCTGTATAAAAAAGCCAGGTCGGGGGAGTTGCGCAATTTCACCGGAATTGATTCGGTATACGAAGCGCCTGAATCGCCAGAGATTCATCTGGATGGTGAACAATTGGTAACAAATTTGGTTCCCCAATTATTAGACCTGCTGAGGCAGGGAGATATTATCAGATCCTGAGACACCCGAGCTTACATGCCCGGTCAGTCACGGTCACAGGATTAGATATGCGTAACAGCCATAACATTACTATTACAGAGTCAGAGACCTTCGCTACCGACGACGAAACCACCTGGTCCCTACCAGGGGCCGTGGTCGGTTTTGTAGCGTGGCTGCTGGCGCTGGGGTTCCCATGCCTGATGTATGGCCCTAACACACTGTTTTTCTTCCTTTATACCTGGCCTTTCTTCCTCGCGTTGCTGCCCGTGGCGATTGTGGCGGGTATTGCCCTGCACTCGCTATTAAAAGGAAAGCTGCTGCTGAGCATTACCAGCACCCTACTGGTGGTGGGTGGAATGTTTAGCGCGCTATTCTTTTGGCTTTTGGGCTAGGCTAAGTGCGTTTTAAACGATCGCCGATGTCGTTCACTGTCTGGTCATAATTCAAACCGTAACCAACAATGAGATTATGTTCTCCTTACACGGGGTATACGTAACAACGGGCAAATGTGGTACATTTGCCCGCGTTGTCGCGGCATTCCCGTCCGTTGATGTAAAGTCGTCTACGGAAGTTATGGGATGTTAATGCCGTTTTTCAGGGGGCAGGATGGGTAAACTTACGCTGCTGTTGCTGGCTTTATTAGTCTGGCTACAGTATTCGCTGTGGTTCGGTAAGAACGGCATACATGACTATAGTCGCGTCAACGATGATGTTGCTGCGCAGCAGGCTACAAACGCGAAACTTAAAGCGCGTAACGATCAGCTCTTTGCCGAAATTGACGATCTCAATGGCGGACAAGAGGCTATTGAGGAGCGCGCGCGCAACGAACTCAGCATGACTAAGCCGGGCGAAACTTTTTATCGTCTGGTGCCTGACGCGTCTAAACGCGCCCAGACTGCAGGGCAAAACAATCGATAAATCGTCCAGGGATCTAACATGGCAGCCACTTTATTGGACGTTTGCGCCGTGGTGCCGGCTGCCGGATTTGGCCGCCGAATGCAAACAGAGTGTCCTAAGCAGTACCTCTCAATTGGCAATAAAACCATTCTTGAACACTCGGTTGATGCGCTACTGGCCCATCCCCGGGTGACGCGAGTCGTCATCGCTATCAGCCCAGGCGACAGCCGCTTTGCCCAACTTCCACTTGCCGCGCATCCGCAAATTACCGTAGTGGATGGCGGCAACGAACGTGCCGATTCTGTCCTTGCCGGTTTGCAAGCCGCAGGAGATGCGCGTTGGGTGCTGGTGCATGACGCCGCGCGTCCGTGTCTGCATCAGGATGACTTAGCACGTTTGCTGGCAATCAGTGAAACCAGCCGCACTGGCGGGATCCTGGCGGCACCCGTACGCGATACGATGAAACGCGCTGAACCGGGCCGTACAGACATTGCCCATACGGTCGATCGTACCGATTTATGGCATGCGTTAACGCCGCAGTTTTTCCCTCGCGAGCTGTTGCACGACTGCCTGACCCGTGCGCTCAACGAAGGCGCAACCATTACGGACGAAGCTTCGGCGCTGGAATATTGCGGCTTTCATCCGCAACTGGTCGAAGGACGCGCTGACAACATCAAAGTCACCCGCCCGGAAGACCTGGCGCTGGCGGAGTTTTATCTCTCCCGAACAATCCATTTGGAGAATGCATAATGCGAATCGGACACGGTTTTGACGTACACGCTTTTGGCGGCGTTGGCCCAATTATCATTGGCGGCGTGCGCATCCCGTATGAAAAAGGACTGCTGGCGCATTCTGATGGTGATGTGGCGTTACATGCGCTAACCGATGCCTTGCTGGGCGCGGCGGCGCTGGGTGACATCGGTAAACTCTTCCCGGATACCGACCCGGCCTTTAAAGGTGCAGATAGCCGCGAATTATTGCGTGAAGCCTGGCGGCGTATTCAGGCGAAAGGCTATACGCTTGGTAATGTGGATGTGACGATTATTGCTCAGGCGCCGAAGATGCTGCCGCACATTCCGCAAATGCGCGTATTTATTGCCGAAGATCTTGGCTGCCATATGGATGATGTTAACGTGAAAGCGACCACCACGGAAAAACTCGGTTTCACCGGGCGTGGGGAAGGGATTGCCTGTGAAGCGGTGGCGTTACTCATTAAGGCAACGAAATGACTGCGTTTGAAAATCTGACATATCTTCATGGTAAACCACTGGGCCATGGCGTCCTGAAAGCCAATCCGGAAGACTTTGTCGTCGTCGAAGATCTAGGCTTCGAACCGGATGGCGAAGGCGAGCACATTTTGGTGCGCATCCTGAAAAACGGCTGCAATACCCGTTTTGTCGCTGACGCGCTGGCGAAGTTCCTGAAAATTCACGCCCGTGAAGTGAGCTTTGCCGGGCAAAAAGATAAGCATGCGGTCACGGAACAGTGGCTGTGCGCGCGCGTGCCGGGCAATGTAATGCCTGATTTAAGCAAATTTGAGCTCGAAGGCTGTAAAGTGCTGGAGTACGCGCGCCACAAGCGTAAGCTGCGTTTAGGGGCGCTGAAAGGCAACGAATTTACGCTGGTGCTGCGTGAAGTGAGCGAGCGAAATGATGTTGAAGCGCGATTACAGGCGATTAGCGCGCGCGGCGTACCGAACTATTTTGGCGCTCAGCGTTTTGGGATCGGCGGCAGCAACCTGCAAGGGGCGCTGCGCTGGGCGCAAAGCGATGCGCCGGTGCGCGATCGCAATAAACGCAGTTTTTGGTTGTCGGCGGCCCGTAGCGCGTTGTTTAATCAGATCGTCAGTGAACGCTTGAAAAAAACAGACTTTAATCAAGTTGTTGACGGCGATGCGCTACAATTGTCGGGACGCGGAAGCTGGTTTGTCGCCACGCAGGAAGAACAGACTGAATTACAGCGTCGCGTCGATGACAAAGAATTGATGATTACAGCGGCATTACCGGGTAGCGGTGAGTGGGGAACTCAGCGCGACGCGCTGGTGTTTGAAGAAAGCGCTGTTGCGGATGAAACCGTGCTGCAGTCTCTGCTATTGCGCGAGAAAGTCGAGGCATCGCGACGCGCTATGTTGCTGTATCCACAACAATTAAGCTGGAACTGGTGGGATGACGTAACCGTTGAGTTACGCTTCTGGCTACCGGCAGGTAGCTTCGCCACCAGTGTAGTAAGGGAACTTATTAACACAATGGGTGATTATGCGTATATTGCTGAGTAACGATGATGGGGTCCATGCACCCGGTATACAAACGCTGGCGAAAGCCCTGCGTGAGTTTGCTGACGTACAGGTGGTTGCCCCGGATCGTAACCGCAGTGGCGCGTCTAACTCGCTGACGCTGGAATCTTCACTTCGCACGTTTACCTATGATAACGGCGATATCGCCGTACAAATGGGTACGCCCACCGACTGCGTCTATCTGGGCGTGAACGCGTTAATGCGTCCGCGTCCGGACATTGTCGTTTCTGGTATTAACGCAGGTCCTAATCTCGGGGATGATGTCATCTATTCCGGTACCGTTGCGGCGGCAATGGAAGGTCGTCACCTTGGGTTCCCTGCGCTGGCTGTCTCGCTTGATGGCCATAAGCACTACGATACTGCTGCGGCAGTAACCTGTCGTATCTTACGGGCGCTGAGTCGTGAACCGCTGCGCACCGGGCGTATTTTAAATATCAACGTTCCGGATCTACCGCTGGATCAGATTAAAGGCATCCGCGTCACCCGCTGCGGCAGCCGCCATCCGGCGGATCAGGTTATTCCACAGCAGGATCCGCGCGGAAATACGTTGTACTGGATTGGGCCGCCGGGGGAAAAATGCGACGCCGGGCCGGATACCGATTTTGCCGCCGTCGATGAAGGCTATGTTTCCATCACGCCGCTGCATGTCGATTTAACCGCCTACGGCGCGCATGAGGTGGTTTCGAGCTGGTTGGACAGCGTGGGAGTCGACACGCAATGGTAAGCAGACGCGTACATACTCTTCTTGAACAATTACGTGCGCAGGGCATCCGAGATGAGCATGTCCTGGATGCACTCGCCGCCGTGCCGCGTGAGAAATTCATTGATGAGGCGTTTGAACATAAGGCCTGGGACAATATTGCCTTGCCGATTGGTCAGGGGCAGACGATTTCGCAGCCTTATATGGTTGCACGCATGACTGAGCTGCTTGAGCTAACACCGCAATCGCGGGTGCTGGAAATTGGCACTGGCTCCGGCTACCAGACGGCGATTCTGGCGCATCTGGTGCAGCATGTATGCTCCGTTGAGCGTATTAAAGGCCTGCAATGGCAGGCGCGTCGTCGCCTGAAACAGCTGGATTTACACAATGTTTCTACCCGTCACGGTGATGGATGGCAGGGCTGGCAAGCGCGAGCCCCGTTTGACGCTATCATTGTAACGGCAGCTCCGCCGGAGATCCCAACTGCGCTGATGATGCAGCTGGATGAAGGCGGTATTCTCGTCTTACCCGTGGGCGATGAGCACCAGTTCCTGAAGCGGGTGCGTCGTCGGGGAGGCGAATTTATTATTGATACCGTGGAGGCCGTACGTTTTGTTCCCTTAGTAAAAGGGGAGCTTGCGTAGACACTGGCTCTGAATACCTGGAGTTTTCCTGGATATTCTGGAATTAGTCAGCGTATCGTGTCGATGCTTTTGCACGGTGATTACGTTACGGGTTTTAACCAAATTTTCCTGGGGGATAAATGAGCGCGGGAAGCCACAAATTTACCATTCGCCGTATTGCGGCATTGTCACTGGTTTCATTATGGCTGGCAGGTTGTTCAAACACCTCGAATCCACCAGCGCCGGTCAGCTCGGTTGACGGCGGTGCATCCACGAACACCAGTTCCGGCATGCTGATTACGCCTCCGCCAAAAATGGGCTCGACGTCGACAGTACAACAGACGCCACAGATCCAACCGGTGCAGACTCCGACTACGCAACCAACGCAAATTCAACCTGTTGCAGAACAGCCTGTACAGATGGAAAACGGTCGTATCGTGTACAACCGTAAGTATGGGAATATTCCGAAAGGTAGCTACACGGGCGGCAGCACCTATACTGTCAAGAAAGGCGACACACTTTTCTATATTGCCTGGATTACCGGGAACGATTTCCGTGACCTCGCACAGCGCAATAACGTTCCGGCCCCGTATAGCCTGAATGTCGGGCAAACTCTGCAAGTGGGCAACGCCTCGGGTACACCGATTACCGGTGGGAATGCCATCACCCAGGCGGATGCAGCACAGCAAGGAGTTGTGACCAACCCTGCACAAAATTCCACCGTTGCTGTTGCTTCGAAACCAACAATTACGTATTCTGAGGATTCAGGTGAACAAAGTGCTAACAAAATGTTGCCGAACAACAAGCCTGCTGGGACAGTTGTCACAGCGCCAGTAACGGCTCCAGCAGTTAGCACAACCGAAACAACTGCAAGCTCAAAGTCGACCAGCGCGCCAATCTCTACCTGGCGCTGGCCAACTGACGGCAAAGTGATCGAAAACTTTGCGGCTACCGAAGGTGGCAATAAAGGGATCGACATTGCAGGCAGCAAAGGACAGGCTATTGTCGCGACCGCAGATGGACGCGTCGTTTATGCCGGTAACGCGCTGCGTGGTTACGGTAATCTTATTATCATCAAACATAACGATGATTACCTGAGCGCCTACGCCCATAACGATACAATGCTGGTCCGGGAACAACAAGAAATCAAGGCGGGGCAGAAAATAGCTACCATGGGTAGTACCGGAACCAGTTCAACACGCTTGCATTTTGAAATTCGTTACAAGGGGAAATCCGTAAACCCGCTGCGTTACTTGCCGCAGCGATAATTCGGCGGAACCAGGCTTTCACTTGCTAGTTCCGTTAGGGATCACGGGTAGGAGCCACCTTTATGAGTCAGAATACGCTGAAAGTTCATGATTTAAATGAAGATGCGGAATTTGATGAGAACGGAGTAGAGGCTTTTGATGAGAAAGCCTTGAGTGAAGAGGAACCCAGTGATAACGACCTGGCTGAAGAAGAGCTGTTATCGCAGGGGGCCACACAGCGTGTGTTGGACGCGACTCAGCTTTACCTTGGTGAGATTGGTTATTCACCACTGTTAACAGCCGAAGAAGAAGTTTATTTTGCGCGTCGCGCACTGCGTGGAGATGTCGCCTCTCGCCGCCGCATGATTGAAAGTAACCTGCGTCTGGTGGTGAAAATTGCTCGCCGTTATGGCAATCGCGGTCTGGCATTGCTGGACCTGATTGAAGAGGGCAATCTGGGGCTTATCCGTGCCGTCGAGAAGTTTGACCCGGAACGCGGGTTCCGCTTCTCAACATACGCAACGTGGTGGATCCGTCAGACGATCGAACGGGCTATTATGAACCAAACCCGTACGATCCGACTGCCGATTCATATTGTAAAAGAGCTGAACGTCTATCTGCGTACCGCGCGTGAGTTGTCGCATAAACTGGACCATGAACCGAGCGCAGAAGAGATTGCTGAACAACTGGATAAACCGGTTGATGACGTCAGCCGTATGCTCCGACTCAACGAGCGCATTACCTCGGTAGACACCCCGCTGGGTGGCGATTCCGAAAAAGCGTTGCTGGACATCCTGGCCGATGAAAAAGAAAACGGCCCGGAAGACACCACGCAAGACGATGATATGAAACAGAGCATCGTCAAATGGCTGTTCGAACTGAACGCCAAACAGCGTGAAGTGCTGGCACGTCGTTTCGGTCTGCTGGGGTATGAAGCTGCGACACTGGAAGATGTGGGCCGCGAAATCGGTCTCACGCGTGAACGTGTTCGTCAGATTCAGGTTGAAGGCCTGCGTCGTCTGCGCGAAATTCTGCAGACTCAGGGGCTGAATATCGAAGCGCTGTTCCGCGAGTAAGCACAAGTTCCATCAAGAAAGGCCAGTCTCATCGAGACTGGCCTTTTTCTTTAGCGCTACCGCTTATTGGTCGGCACATATTGTCCGATGGCGCTTTGCTTATCGGGCCTACAAAGACATCACCCAAAACCGCCATCCGAACGATTATCCCATCATCTTACGCACCAGTTGAGTAAACTGTTTGCGCTCTTCCTCGCTCAGTCTGCCCAGAAACTCATCATCCACGCGATCTCCTACCGGGGTTGCGCTGGCCAATAATGCTTCTCCTTGCGCAGTCAAATAAACAAACCGCCGACGCTTATCCGCAGGGTCGTGATCCCGCCTGACCAGCCCACGCTTTTCCATCCGGCTCAGCATTTCCGCAAGTGTGGCTTTGGTGCAGACCGCTGCCTCCATCAGGGCGACCTGTTCAATGCCGGGCTGTTCGGCAATGGCGCGCATCACCGCGTACTGCGGTTTGGTTAGCTCTGGTAACTCATGTTGCCAGCGAGCCGTATGCTGCTGAAAAAGCTGACGTAAAAGATGAAATGCTTTATTGCGTAACGGCATGAGAGCTCCGGGATATCGGTCAGTCTCTATCATAGCGGGTTACGCCTCCTTTTTTAACCATCGCTGTTTTAGCTATCCGTGCGCGGTGGCCTTGCCCACAATGA
Organism: Citrobacter sp. CRE-46; assembly: GCF_059615875.1. NCBI lineage: Bacteria > Pseudomonadati > Pseudomonadota > Gammaproteobacteria > Enterobacterales > Enterobacteriaceae > Citrobacter > Citrobacter sp. CRE-46. Next base: position 1,057,725 of record NZ_CM184341.1, read on the forward strand.
ATTGTGGGAGTATTTTAATCAAAACGTTCGTACACGAACAAATTGAGGAATTGAATGAGACTGATCGTAGGAATGACGGGGGCTACCGGCGCACCGCTCGGCGTGTCGCTACTGCAGGCGCTGCGGGAAATGCCGGGTGTGGAAACCCATCTGGTGCTGTCGAAATGGGCAAAAACGACCATTGAGCTGGAAACGCCGTACAGCGTCCGCGATGTATCCACACTGGCAGACTATTGCCACAACCCCGCGGACCAGGCCGCGACCATCTCCTCCGGATCGTTTCGTACTGACGGCATGATCATTATCCCCTGCAGCATGAAAACGCTGGCCGGTATTCGCGCAGGTTACGCGGAAGGGCTGGTGGGGCGCGCCGCAGACGTGGTGCTGAAAGAAGGGCGCAAACTGGTGCTGGTACCGCGTGAAATGCCGCTCAGCACCATCCATCTGGAAAACATGCTCGCGCTTTCCCGCATGGGCGTGGCGATGGTCCCGCCAATGCCCGCGTTTTACAACCATCCGCAAACGGTCGATGACATCACCCAGCACATTGTCGCGCGTGTGCTCGACCAGTTTGGGCTTGAACACCCTAACGCCCGTCGTTGGCAGGGATTACGACAGGCGCAGAATTTTGCACAGGAGAACGAATAATGGCATTTGATGATTTGCGCAGCTTTTTGCAGGCGCTGGACGACCAGGGACAATTGCTGAAAATCAGTGAGGAAGTTAACGCCGAGCCGGATCTGGCGGCGGCGGCCAATGCGACCGGGCGTATTGGTGATGGCGCGCCTGCGCTGTGGTTTGACAATATTCGCGGTTTTACCGATGCCCGCGTGGCGATGAACACCATCGGTTCATGGCAGAATCACGCCATCTCTTTAGGTCTGCCACCAAATACCCCGGTGAAAAAACAAATTGATGAGTTTATCCGTCGCTGGGATAAATTTCCGGTTGCCCCGGAACGTCGTGCGAACCCGGCATGGGCTGAAAATACCGTCGACGGCGAAGATATTAATCTTTTCGACATTCTGCCGCTGTTTCGCCTGAACGATGGCGACGGCGGTTTCTACCTGGATAAAGCCTGCGTGGTGTCGCGCGATCCGCTGGATCGGGACAACTTCGGCAAACAGAACGTCGGCATCTACCGCATGGAAGTGAAGGGCAAACGTAAGCTCGGTCTGCAACCGGTGCCAATGCATGATATCGCGCTGCACCTGCATAAAGCGGAAGAGCGCGGTGAAGATTTGCCGATTGCCATCACGCTGGGTAATGATCCCATCATCACTTTGATGGGCGCCACGCCGCTGAAATACGATCAGTCTGAATACGAGATGGCGGGAGCGCTGCGTGAAAGCCCGTACCCGATCGCTACCGCGCCGCTCACCGGTTTTGACGTGCCGTGGGGCTCTGAAGTGATCCTCGAAGGGGTCATTGAAAGCCGTAAACGCGAAATCGAAGGTCCGTTTGGCGAGTTTACCGGCCACTATTCCGGTGGACGCAATATGACCGTGGTGCGTATCGATAAAGTCTCTTATCGCAGCAAACCGATTTTTGAATCACTCTATCTCGGTATGCCGTGGACCGAAATCGACTACCTGATGGGCCCGGCGACCTGCGTACCGCTTTATCAACAATTGAAAGCCGAATTCCCGGAAGTGCAGGCGGTGAACGCCATGTACACCCACGGACTGCTGGCGATTATTTCCACCAAAAAACGCTACGGCGGCTTTGCCCGCGCGGTGGGACTGCGTGCTATGACCACGCCGCACGGCCTGGGTTACGTGAAGATGGTGATTATGGTTGATGAAGACGTTGACCCGTTCAACCTGCCGCAGGTGATGTGGGCGCTCTCCTCGAAGGTCAATCCGGCGGGCGATCTGGTGCAACTGCCGAATATGTCGGTGCTGGAACTTGATCCCGGTTCCAGTCCGGCGGGGATTACCGACAAGCTCATCATCGATGCCACGACACCGGTTGCACCGGATAACCGAGGTCATTACAGCCAACCGGTATGTGATTTACCGGAAACAAAAGCCTGGGCTGAAAAGCTGACCGCCATGCTGGCCAACCGTAAATAAGGAGTAGCAGATGATTTGTCCACGTTGTGCCGATGAACATATTGAAGTGATGGCGAACTCGCCGGTAAAAGGTGTCTGGACCGTATATCAATGCCAGCATTGTCTGTACACCTGGCGTAATACCGAGCCGCTACGCCGTACCAGCCGCGAGCATTATCCGCAAGCGTTTCGCATGACGCAGAAAGATATCGACGATGCGCCAATGGTGCCAAGTATCCCGCCGCTGCTGGCGGAAGATAAGCGTTAATCAAAAAATGCCGGGTGCGGCGAAACCGTACCCGGCACAACGGCGTTACACCAGACTTTTTAACCGATAGATCCATTCCAGTGCCTGGCGAGGCGTGAGTGAATCCGGGTCGAGATTTTCCAGCGCTTCAACGGCGGGAGATGTTTCTTCCGCAACCGAAAGCAGCGACATCTGTGTACCATCGACCTGGGTTGCGGCAACATTCGGCGCGATGCTTTCCAGTTCGCGCAGTTTTTGCCGCGCACGTTTTATGACCTCTTTCGGCACACCTGCCAGGGCTGCTACCGCCAGGCCATAGCTCTTGCTCGCCGCGCCATCCTGTACGCTGTGCATAAAGGCGATGGTATCGCCATGCTCTAACGCGTCCAGATGTACATTCGCGACGCCTTCCATCTTCTCCGGTAACTGAGTCAGTTCGAAGTAGTGGGTGGCGAACAATGTTAATGCTTTGATTTTATTCGCCAGATTTTCTGCGCACGCCCATGCCAGCGACAGGCCGTCGTAGGTTGAAGTGCCGCGTCCAATCTCATCCATCAGCACCAGGCTGTTTTCGGTAGCGTTATGCAGAATGTTGGCGGTTTCGGTCATCTCAACCATGAAGGTGGAACGACCTGATGCCAGATCATCCGCCGCGCCAACGCGGGTAAATATACGGTCGATAGGCCCTATCTCGACTTTTTGTGCCGGGACATAGCTGCCGATATACGCCAGCAGCGCAATCAATGCGGTCTGGCGCATATAGGTACTTTTCCCCCCCATGTTCGGCCCGGTGATGATCAGCATCCGGCGCTGTGGGGAAAGGTTGAGCGGGTTGGCGATAAACGGCTCTGTCAGTACCTGCTCCACCACCGGGTGACGGCCCTCGGTAATGCGAATGCCGGGTTTATCGGTGAAGATCGGACAGGTGTAATTCAACGTATAAGCACGTTCTGCGAGGTTGACCAGGACGTCCAGTTCAGCCAGCGCGCTGGCGCTCTGTTGTAAATCAGCCAGATGCGGCAGCAGCATATCGAACAGCTCGTCGTATAGCTGTTTTTCCAGTGCCAGCGCCTTACCTTTGGAGGTCAAAACTTTGTCTTCATACTCTTTCAGTTCTGGAATAATGTAGCGTTCAGCGTTTTTCAACGTCTGGCGACGCACGTAATTAATTGGCGCCAGATGGCTCTGCCCACGACTGATCTGAATGTAGTATCCGTGAACGGCGTTGAATCCGACTTTCAGCGTATCAAGACCCGTGCGTTCGCGCTCGCGGATCTCCAGTCTGTCGAGATAGTCGGTTGCGCCATCGGCCAGCGCTCGCCACTCGTCCAGCTCTTCGTTATAGCCAGACGCGATGACGCCGCCGTCGCGTACCAGCACCGGTGGAGCTTCCACGACGGCGCGTTCCAGCAGTTCACGCAGCTCCGCAAACTCCCCCATTTTCTCACGCAGCATCTGCACCGGGGCGCTGTCTACGTTTTCCAGTTGCGCGCGTAGTTCTGGGAGTTGCTGGAAAGCGTGGCGCATGCGGGCCAGATCGCGCGGGCGCGCGGTACGCAGAGCGAGACGCGCCAGAATGCGTTCCAGATCGCCCACCTGACGCAGCACGGGTTGCAATTCGCTGGTGATATCCTGTAGCGCGCCGATGGTTTGTTGGCGTTCAGTGAGGATTTTGGTGTCGCGGACCGGCATATGCAGCCAGCGCTTGAGCATACGGCTGCCCATCGGTGTTACGGTGCAGTCGAGTACCGAAGCCAATGTGTTTTCAACGCCGCCAGCCAGGTTCTGGGTGATCTCCAGATTGCGGCGGGTGGCGGCATCCATAATGATGCTGTCCTGCTGACGCTCCATGGTGATGGAACGAATATGCGGCAGTGAGGTACGCTGGGTATCTTTCACATATTGCAGCAGGCAGCCAGCAGCGCATAATCCGCGCGGGGCGTTCTCAACGCCAAAGCCAATCAGGTCTCGTGTGCCAAACTGCAGATTTAACTGCTGACGGGCAGTATCAATTTCAAATTCCCACAGCGGACGGCGGCGCAGGCCGCGACGCCCTTCAATCAGTGAGGTTTCTGCAAAATCTTCGGCATACAGCAGTTCAGCCGGGTTAGTACGCTGCAGTTCGGCGGCCATGGTCTCGCGGTCGGCAGGCTCGCTAACGCGAAAACGCCCGGAGCTGATGTCCAGCGTGGCATAGCCGTAGCCTTTGCTGTCCTGCCAGACGGCGGCCAGCAGGTTGTCCTGGCGCTCCTGTAACAGCGCTTCATCACTGATGGTGCCGGGCGTAACGATGCGCACAACTTTACGCTCCACCGGTCCTTTGCTGGTGGCCGGATCGCCAATCTGTTCGCAAATAGCGACGGATTCCCCTTGATTGACCAGCTTGGCAAGGTAGTTTTCTACCGCATGGTGGGGAATACCCGCCATTGGGATGGGCTCGCCTGCGGATGCGCCGCGCTTAGTCAGGGAGATATCAAGCAGCTGAGACGCGCGTTTCGCATCGTCATAAAACAGTTCATAAAAGTCGCCCATGCGGTAAAACAGCAGTATTTCCGGGTGCTGAGCTTTCAGCTTGAGATACTGCTGCATCATCGGCGTGTGGTCTGATAGATCCTTGTCAATAGACTCATTCATATTGATATTACTCGTTTTTTAATTCTTTCAAGTGCTCATGTGGCCCCAAGTAAAACCCTTTCAAACCCACATAAACCCATAAATTTGTAGCTCACTTGTAGCCCAAGACGTGATAGATTGGTTTTACTCCTTCTCTGGGCTACAAATGGTGGTGATACTTTGAAAACAACTCTCAATCAGGCTTTTATTATCAACAAGTTAAGTATCAATGTTAAGCCTGAGCTCAGTAGCTCTGGAAAAGTCGTTTTCGATGCTAACCCTGACCAAAAACCTTACATAGTTTTTGACGATCATCGAGATTCGCCTGTTGGCTTCGGTGTGAAGGTCAGTTTGACGAAAAAAACCTATGTAATCCAGCGAAGAGTAGCTTCGTCAGATCGTAATGTCAGTGAGGGTAAGAAGCCAAGCTCTGTCTTGAAAGTAAAGGTTGGAAATGTGTCTGATTTTCCAAGTATTGATCAGGCCCGTGAGGCAGCTCGGCAGTTGGTTCAGACAATGATTGCAACAAAGAGAAATCCCAACAAGATTAAAAGGGAACTCGATCTGGCTGAATTGACCGTGAGTGAAGCTTTTGCCCAATACAGGAGTCACTTACTTGGCAGAACCAAACCTGCTAAACCAAACACTCTCAATGTGTTAGACAAAGCTGAGAATCGGTTGAAAGAGTGGCAAAACCTTCGAATCAAGGATCTCACTGGTAATGAAATCCTTCGGAAGTTTGACGAAATTGCTTCAAGAGCGAGAACAGCAGCGGAGCAAACATTTCGTTGGGCTAATGTTGCGGTTAAACATGCAATTGAAATTGAGGCTGGTAATGCTCAGACACAGCAACGACAACCTTCGTTGTCCTATAATCCTTTTTCAATTTTAAAGGTACAGAAGAAGTTCAGAACACGATCTGAGCTGGAAGATAGCTATCGTGCCAAGGGCGTTCGAAATCCATTGTCCCCAAAAGATACTTTGGGACGGTTCTTAACTGCATTACACAATAAGCGAAGTTTTAATCGCTTGGGTTGTGATTATCTGTTGCTGACCATTCTGACTGGAGCCAGGAAGGAAGAAACAGCAGCACTGTGCTGGCGAGAGGCTCTGACTCAAGAAGAGGCTAGAACGACCAGCTATGTCGATCTCGAATATCGAGTGATTCGCTTTTACGACACGAAGAATCGTAATGATCATGAGCTTCCAATCTGCGATGCGACAAAGCGAATTCTGGAAGACCGGCGAGATATCGTCAACGACACCGAAATACGGACAGATAAACGCAAATGGGTTTTTCCGGCTCGTTCGTCACGAAGCAAGGTTGGGCACTATTCTGATAGTAAAAGCTTGCGAGAGTATATCTGTCAGGATGCTGGAATAATGAAGCTGGGAATGCACGATCTACGAAGAACCTTTGGTCGAGTTGCAGAAGGGCTTACTTCGTATGCAGTAGTGAAAAGATTGCTTAACCACCGTAATACCACAGACCCTACTGAAAGATATGCTGAGCCTGATAAAGAGCGGGTATTTGAGGCTCTTCAACTGATTGAGCTTCATATGCTGATGACGTCACCAGAATTGTATAATACACTTTTGGCTTCGGCGAAGTACCCACCATTGCCAGAAAATCAGGAGAACAAGGAATGAGTACTATTGATACTTTAAGGGAATACGCCGAAGTATGGCGGCTATTTGGTAGTATGCCAGATGATGCAACCCTGAGTGCTGAAGTTTCGGCCCTTTATCTTGGTGTAAGTGTCAAAACATTGGCTCGTTATCGCCAGACTGGTAATGGCCCTACTTATATTCAATACCAGGCAGAAGATAGCAAAGCAAGAAATCAACGCGTAAATTATCTGTTGGGTGATTTAAAAACCTGGCGGGATAATCATAAAGTGAACAGCACAATGGAAGCAGCACAGGTCCGTGGGTTGGCTTTTGCTTCTTTGGCTGATTTTACCAAGCCAGAGCCTTTCTGGACTATTGATAATAAAATTTATTCTCATGCCCTTACTATATCTGACGAAGTATTCAAGGAGCTATTAAATACCTCTCGCGCAGAAGTTATTTGGATCTCTCTTGAGAAAGTATTGTTTGAGAACTGGCATGCTTCGAGAGAGCGTCAGAAATGGAATGACGTTTTTGTTAGTGTACTAAGTGGGATGGTTAAATCATGTGAAATTGAACAAGAACGTCATATACTTAATGATATTTTATGATTAATTTCATTCCCAATATAAAATTGAATTTGTATTGGGAAATAGTCATTTGCGGAAGTATAAATTGTTCAACAGCATTATTTATTATTTTAATCAAATGGAATACCGTCTGCAGGATATCTTCTTTTGGGATTTTTAACCGGTTTTGTTTTACACCCTGCACGATAAAAGTTAAACGAATTGGCAAAGTCTTCTGTCTCCAGTCTGGATTTCTTGAATTTGTCCATCAGATCTTCATTGAAACGACGAGGAATTCCCTTAACGCACAAATTTGAATTCAGGTATACCTGATTGTCTATGGTGTCACGGATCAGTATCTTACGCACAAATAATTCTTTGAATGCACGTGAAACATTTGATTTATTCAGTCCAAGCTCTCTGGCAGTACGAGACTGTGAAAAGTCAGGAATAATATTCCCATAATCAATGGTTGAAAAGAAATAAAGAACAATTCTAAATGCTGTGGGCGTCAAATCCATCCTGGCGAGTGTGGCCATATTGCCTTTGAAGACCATTGAGAAATCGTCCCTGAATGACGTTTTTTTATAGCTGTTTGCTTTAATCTTTATTTCTTCCAGATCTTCAGGCATAACCTCTAATGCTTCTGCAATAATGGACTTTTGTTCTTTAGTTAATACAACGCTTGTGATTGACATGATGGCTCCTTTTTATTGTTGTGATTACAGATATGGCATATTTAATTTATTTGTCAACGGGGTTGGTTATATTATTTCAATTATATTTACTTTGAAATTTTGCGTGTGTTATTTGGTGGAGATAATAGGTTGTAAAATTTAAAACAAGGGGTGCTAAATTTCACCATCACCAGTTATGTGATTGATAATTTTTAGTGCTGATATTAATAACAGTAGTGGCTGTGTAATTATATGATTTTATTGATTAATTTTCGATTCTAAACTGCAAGATAAAAGAGTGATAAAGAAATAAGAAACCACAGTTTTGCATTAGAACGATACTCAAGGCCTTGGTGTGCCTGATAATTAAACTTTTATTTTTGTCTTTCTTACATAATATCATTTCTTAAGTGAAGCCAGCGCAACAGTTTGTTGCGCCATTGGGCTTCAGAACATTACTAAAGTGTTTTCTGTAAGTATAAATACGCTTCGCGCACGAGTTCATAGAGCTGAGGTTAACTGTCATTACAAATACGCTTCGCGCAGAAGTTCATACAAATGGGCTTAGCTGTCAGCACAAATACGCTTCGCGCAAAAAAACAAGAGGCTGAGTTGATCGGGAAAGCGAACACAAATACATGATTTACCCGTTTGCTGACTACGGCTCACGCCGGGACCCTTCGGAAAAATCCTTTCTACTTCAGCGAATGAGTGCTGCGGGCACTCAGCGGCGCTGCCAAGGAAACAAAATTACGGTTTTTCAATTGTTCGGTAAAAATAACTGACATTTATCGGTAGTAGGGCGTAAGCCAGTGCGTAGCACGCTCTCAAAAAATATTCCTGTGGGTTTCTTATCTGCAATAGGGAAATAACTCAGATAGTTGAATTATGAAATAGCAATACAATCAGGAAGACACAAAATTATCGTAGTAAAAGCTATGGTTATTTATGGAAGAAGAAAAAATATATCAATAATGAAATATTTTTATTTTACTATTGATTTTAATTTTTAAGATGATAGTACTTAATTATAAAAACAAAAAATGGAGGGAATTATGAGTGCTATTAATGTATTATCTCAGGAGGAAAAATTTATACATGTTATTGATAAATTTATAACCCATAATCACAGCAGCGTCAATAACAATGCCTTTTGTAAAAAACTTTATGTTCTCTTTGCAGGGTATCATCTGAAGTATTTTTATTCACGGGCGCAGTACCGCAATTCATGTTATCACGTTGATAATATTATGCAGATGTTTACAGGAGTCGTTTCGACCCTGAACACAACGCTGCTCAGAAAGCTTGCAAATAGCGACACGTTGCTGCATTGCCTGAATTCACTTGTGAATTATATTTCAGGAAATCTGGACGAAGCAGAGCATATTTATGCTGATTTACTGGCCCAGTATGAAAAGAAACGCATTACAGGCTCTCTGGCTTATACTCCACCAGGCTCAGTGGTCAGGAAAAGACTGTGACAGCGACAGCGGCGTGGATAGGACATGGGATACTGGAGATAAATGGATCAGGCGTATCCGGCAGGACACCAGATACAATAGAAAAGGAGGGACACCGAATGGGTGGCCCACCTGTCTCGATGGCTTTATAGTGGCTTTACTTATCAACGACCTGCCAGCCATCTTCCGTTTTGACAAGGGTTATAGCAGCAGTACGCTTTTCGTTATCGACAATAGCCGTCACATTGCATTTATAGCTTTTATCAGATACTTCTACGCAGTCATGCTTTTTGACTGATTTTAATTCGCGCAGTGCGTCTTTTGGAACATCCTTGCCCGCTATAGATTTCACGAAAGCATTCGTCTGTTCCACGACCTTATTCATGGCCGTGTAAATATCCTGTTCGGAGGGTTCACTGTTACAGCCACTCAGCAACGATGCTGCGGTAATGAGTGTGATAACGGCATAAGTTTTCATAAATAGATCCCTGACTGTAAGGTGAGTTATTGAATCAGACCCGTATTCATCCTGCTTTTATTTTCAGAGAACGACCACGTGCTGACCGTTTCTCCTTTAAATTCGATTTCCAGTGTTTTGGCCTGCGTCTGTGAGCCCCCTGTCAGCAGCCCAACAACGGGAATGAATGTGGTGGCATCAAACTGATTGTTGTCCATCGAATAAGTCCATTCTTCATTGCCACTATCAAGTGTAGTTTTGGTTTCGGGCTGACCGAATGCGGTAATGATTTCTGATTTCGTTGTTTTATTTTTGATGATTTTCGACTGCAGACTTTGTGATGTTTCTTTTTTTAGATGCTGGTTGCCTGATGTTGAACAGCCAGAAATAAGTAAAGAAGAAATAAAAAAAACAGAAATCATGAATCTGTTCATAAGTTCTCTCATATTAATTTTTTATGTTTGCGATGGTGTGAAATTAATATCACCGTATAAAAACAACTCTGTCTGCATATTTCTTTTTAATAATGCAGATAAGAATAATGACGCTGGCAAAAAACGTAATGACTGAGACAGGAGTACTGCCGGTCAATGAAAATACTAACCAGGCGAGAGCTAATGCCACGAATTGAAAAAGGAATGCCACACTGAGTGGACTTTCACCATAGGCCACTTTTGCATGGCAGCCTTTGCAAATCCGCACGCCGTGCGGGCTTTGTGTAAAGCAGAAGGGACAGCTAATCGTTTTATTATCCATCATGACTCCGTGGCCTGATTTAAGGTGATGTATTTTTGAACATTTTCGATGAATGATCCGCTTTAGTAAAATTGCTTGTACCGATCGATGGATTTCTCTTAATAGGTTATAGCTATCATAACTAGTTTATCGATCTATATAAACGATCAATATTTTGTTGACTATCACTCTGTTATGGACTAGTTAACTTATGGTGCAGGATGGTGGTTGTTTTTAACTAATTGTTCTTTAATGGAATTTGTTGTTGTGGAATGACAGTGTGTTAGAAGATGGAGGTGCAGGATTTGGTGGAAAGGATGTGCAGTGGCATGTAACAGAGACATGCCCCTGCGCCTGAGAAGCGCCACAATATGGCCGAGCAATACAAGCCACGAATACAGACGACGCTGGCGGGGTATCTGACGAGCTGTATTATGCAGTTTGCTCCTGAGTTTAATGACACTCACTATTTCCTGTTGTCTTTCCTGACGCATTTTTTCTTCAAGCTGAAGGATTTTCTCCAGAATCGTTTCCCGGTTTGCCGCCTGTTCTTCAGACTCGCATGATGGCACTGGCACTGGCACTGGCACTGGCACTGGCACTGACGCAGTTGTAGGTTTTTTTGGCTGCCGTGCTTCTTTCAGTAAAGTCAGATGTTCCGGCGTAAAATCAACCAGTGCTTGCAGGGAAGACCAGCCATATTTTTTACCCAATTGAGAGGCTTTAAAGGCTATGCCCTGGTACTGAAATGAAAAACCATTCATTTTACCCGTTGTGGCGATATTGGGTTTGCAGCTCACGCCTTCCTGTCCCAGTAAACGGACAAATGTTAGTAAATCGGGGCGGCGGGTTAATGCATTGTCGATCAGGGCCTGCAACTGTGACTTAGGGCAGGGAGCTGCTGTTCGTTCTGCCATCATCAGCTCATTGCGTGAGGGTTTTCTTTTAGCCTGAGGGCGACTACTGGTTGCAGGTGTTGTTTCAGTGAGTCCGTGTATTCGCTCCAGTTCGCTGATAATTCGGGTGCTGACGAGATTTTCATTTTTCCCCAGGTACAGCTTTCCACCGACCATGTTAATGCGACTTGCAATGATATGGATATGCTGCCCGTCGGCATCGTCGTGAAGGATATAACAGCGAAGATGTGTGTCAGTGAATCCCATCCGGGTCATATAATCGTCAGCGAATGCCGCCCACTGTCTGGTTGACAGACTCTCACCCTTTGGCAGGCGAAGCGAATTATGCCATACAGGTTTGGCGACATCGGGGCGCAGCAGCTGGGTGCTTTTAAATTCACTTATAAGCTCAGTAGCAGTGCTGCTCGTCATGTTTCCACCGATAACATAAGGCGTGATTTTGTGGTGAGACCCTGACTTCAGGCTATAGAGAACCACACCTGTGAATTGTTTACCCCTTTTTATTTTCTGCATGCCTTTCATCGGCCTGACTCCAGAAAGGTTGTAGGAATAAGGTGATCTCTGAGAGTTTTGATTTGTCTACGTAGGGCAAAGAGTTCTGTACGGGTCAGTTCGCTGTCAGGGCTTTTGCTGTCGAGATGACTCAGTAGGTGGTTTAAATCCTGTGAAAGGCTGCCAAGTTTAATCCATGCTTCACGATTGATTTCTGGCAGAACCGGCGGGAGTTTATTCAGGGAAGCCATCCTGAGCCATTCTCCTTTTTTAAACTGACCTCTTTTACTGTCGAGAATAATTAACTCTTCTGCATTTAATCTGACACTGATGCAGTGATGTCGTATTTCATTCTCAGGAAGTTTGTCAGTATGAAATTTACCGCGTTTTGATACTCTGGTTATATCATCATCATTACTCATGTCACTGTTCATAGTTATCCTTTTATTGCATGTTTATTACTACAGATAACCGATGCCGTGAATAAGTCAAGCTGTTACGTGGTAAATAATACAATTGGTTGGGTTAAAAAAGGTATACCATTTGACAAATAGTATACCTAAGAGGATATATCAGATTAATGATCATGAAATAAAACCTTTCAGACTAAGAAAAGGGTTGTTTACTTCAGCGCTTTAGAGTCTTTTTCGCACAGGTGCACGGGGGTGTTCTGGCTTCATTTCTTTTAACAGGTCTTTTTTCTCTCTTCCTGCGATATAAGAAAAAATCTTATCGGAGTCGGAACGCTGTCTGAGTATATCGTCGTCCATTCTGATACCATTTCGAATAAACCATTTCACTCTCTCTATGCCGGTGTAGATACCAATATGCTCATTGCGACAATTATAAAACTGAGTGTGCTTGATTTCGATATGTTGTTTGAGTTTGTTAAAGATTGATTTCATGTCTTTAACATATAGTTCAACTGTACAATGCTCTGCAAGCAGGAAATTAACACCATTATGTTTAAGTAATTTAATAAGATCTAAAGAGTGATAGTTGATATGCCTGATTAAAACAGGTGTGCTATCAATTTTTTCTATATGCCGGATAAGAGCACTGACGTTGGATCGGTAATGCCAGTTTCCATTGTCCATAGACAAATCGAGTACTGATTTACCATTATGGTCAGTATGATTAATATTGCAGCCTTTTTTTATCCAGTAGTCAAAACTATCTGTGGAATAGAGGTTGTAGAGTACAGTCTGGCCTTCATTATCAATACTGTGGATATCAGCACCTGCATTAATAAGAATTTCTGCACATTTTATATTATAGCGTTGTTGGTGGAGGCAAGATTGGCCTTGATTATTCTTGTGCTGAATATGAATGCCTGAATGGATTAATAATTCCAGAACGGTTGGATTAGTGTTACAAAACAGTGCGTTATTGCCATAATTGTCTATATGGTTTAGTTCTATGCCTGCTTCAATCAGTGCTTTGGCGGCGTCTAATTGGTCGCAATAGAAAAGGGCATTTCTACCACAATAATCAAAAGCATTAATATTTATTCCTGAATTTATGCAATTCATAACTTCCTCTCTTGTCTCACTTTGGATTAATATATTTATAATTTGTTTGGTCATGGCGCTCTCCTTTTTTAAGCTACGAATTTGTTATAAATTTCATTGTTAGCACTATACTCTTTGATTTTTACGATATCGTCATAGATCCGTGAGAAAGAAAACCATGAGATCTCCATAAATTCTCTCTTCTTATTTTGATAAATGATATTGCACCCGCGAAACTGGAATGCATTGTTGAAGGTGTCATGGTTTGCTTTTTTGAGAAAATGGACAAATGATTTAATTGTCTCTTTTTTGCTTACGTTGTAAGAGAGAAAGGTATGAATTGAAAAGAGGGTTAAGATATTCCTCTCAGTAATCATATGTCTGGAGAAGTAACAAAAGTAAAAATCCTGCTCCTCACTTACTGGTTTTCCGAATATAGAAAATTGTGGGTTATATAATCTATAGAGATCTGCGTTCTTTTTAGTTTTGGCAAGGTAGTTTGTCAGGGTTGGGTAATTTTGTTTTTTCATTTTTTATTCTCCTTTATTATTTTGGTGAAATGAATATATATTATTAAATAAATACAAATCAAATTTATTTTTTAATGATGAAAAAAAGAAAACGTTTTCCTTAATATAAAAATAATTTAACTGGATGTTTTTGATGAAGAATATACGCATTTAGCAAAAAGTGCTATTTATAAACTAAATACATTATCGATTGTTGTTTTGTGATTGTAAGGTGATGGGGGTTATTTAGTGCATTATTTATTAGGGGGCTTGATTCGCTATCGATGATTGTTTTGTATGGTAAAAACGGTTGGTGGCTGTCAGGTTTGAAATAAAGGTTTTAATGGGAAGGAATCTTTCGTCTTTTCCCCATTTTGAAGGCTGTTCAAAACGTTTTTATATTTTCAGGGTGTATATATTCGTAGGGTTAACTCCCTGGTCTTTAGATGAGCAATAAAATAATCATTGCCAGAAGTGATTTTAGCATCTTCTTCATTATCAAGATCAATTGGATTGCTTTTTGTTTCGATGATAAGGTGCTGCCGCTCAATTTTCTGAACGAAATGAATTTTTATTTCAGATGTGTAATTGCATCCGGGTTTTCTATTCAATTGCTATGTAGATGAGATTGATTGTATCGCAAATAAAATCCAAGATGAACTCAATAGAGGTATTATAAGGCCACAGACGCGTGATACGTTTAATGTTGTTATGAAGCGAATGTATCAGGATGAAGATATTGAGGCCATCATTCTGGTATGTACAAAGTTGCCCGTTCTGTTTGCGGGTACGGAAGCACCCGTTAAAGCACTGGATACAGTGTATATCCTCATTGTGACTTCGTTTGAACCACTTAATTAGTAAGAAACTTTGATGTAGATAACAATAAGGGACGTTATGCTCCGGCCCTGCGAATATTTTAAGCAATACTTTTAATGCGAACTATGTGTATTCAGGAACAGTCGATGACTGTTCCTGAAATAAGTTTTAACTCAAATCATTACCGTTCGAGGCGATTACTTTCTTATACCAGCCAAAGCTTTTTTTACGTGTACGTTTAAGCGTGCCGTTACCCATATCATCCTGATCAACATGGATAAAGCCATAACGCTTGGACATTTGTGATGTACTTGCACTGATCATATCAATCGGTCCCCACCAGGTGTAACCAAAAAGGTTAACTCCGTCGGCTATGGCTTCCTGCATCTGTTCAATGTGCAGTCGCAGGTAATCAATGCGGTAGTCATCCTGAACTTCGCCATTGCTGTCGGGAACATCCACTGCACCCAGTCCATTTTCAGCTACAAACAGAGGCTTCTGGTAACGGTCATAGAGCTGATTAAGCGCCAGGCGAAGCCCTTTCGGGTCAATCTGCCATCCCCAGTCACTTTCAGGCAGATACGGATTACGAATCCCTCCGGTGATCAGATTCCCTTTGACACCTTCCAGTTTTTCAGGATGCGCACTCACGGTGCTTGACATGTAATAACTGAAGGATACGAAATCGACAGGGTACTGACGCAATATTTCATCGTCGCCGCGTTCTTTTTGCAACTCCACACCTTTCGCAGCAAACATTCTCTCTGTCCAGGCGGGGTAAGCGCCGCGAGCCTGTACATCGCTGAAGAACAGGGAAACACGTTGCGCATCCTCGCAGGCCTGAATATCGTCAGGATGGCAGGTATGTGGGTACAGGATCTGATAGCTGATCATGCAGCCCACTTTAGACTCAGGAATAATCTCGTGGCAGGCCTTAGTGGCAAGAGCGCTTGCTACGAACTGATGATGTGCGCCCTGATACTTGGCCTGTTCAAGAGCCGGGTGATTCTCTTCAATGACACCGACGCTGACGTACGGATGATGTTTAACGCAGTTGATTTCATTAAACGTCATCCAGTATTTAACTTTGTTGCGGTAACGCTTAAAGACAGTAGTGGCAAACTGCAGATAAAAATCAATGATCTTCCGGTTTGGCCAGCCATTATATTCAGTAACCAGAGTAAGAGGCATTTCGTAATGTGAAAGCGAAACCACTGGCTCAATGTTATGCTTACGCAACGTATCGAACACCCGGTCATAGAAAGCCAGACCGGCTTCATTTGGCTCAGATTCGTCACCACGCGGGAAGATACGAGTCCAGGCAATCGACATACGGAAGCATTTGAATCCCATTTCGGCGAAGAGCGCGATGTCCTCTTCATAATGGTGATAGAAGTCATTGCCTTTGCGCTTAGGGTAGTACTTTTTGCTGGCCGGGTTCTGAGCCTCCGCCACCTGCGCATGCGTCATTCCGGCCCACTGATCAAGCCATGTCTCTTTCGGCGCATTAATATCAAAGATAAAGACATCGGAGGCTGATAAGCCTTTGCCATCTACGTCATGCGCGCCTTCCAGCTGATTAGCCGCCGTTGCGCCACCCCAAAGGAAATTATCAGGAAATGATTTAGAAAATGTCACTTGTTCCCCCTTACACAGCTGCTGCTGTCAGTTTCAAAAAAGCTTCACGTGGTTCCACTTTAGTTTGTGAAATCAGGCTGATGTCGTTATAACGTTCTGTATTGGTCACGATAATGATGATGCTCGGATCGATGTTATCCGCCTGTAATGCATCGAGGTCGAAGCTGATAAGTGGCTCACCGACTCTCACAAGCTGCTCGTCGTCAACATGACGCGTAAAACCTTTCCCGTTCAGCTTGACGGTATCGATGCCGATATGAATCAGAATTTCTGCCCCCGATTCGCTCTCCAGCGTAATGGCATGGTTGGTCGCAAATACAGAACCTACCCGGCCATTTAGCGGCGAGACCAGTTGACCGTTCACCGGGACGATAGCAATCCCTTTACCAAAGACCTCATCGGCAAAAACAGGGTCGCTCACTTCCGAAAGCGGAATAAGTTTCCCTTCTGCCGGTGCATACAGTTGTTCGCCTGCCGCAACGTTTACACGGCTAATACCCGCCTGCAAATCTTTAGACTGGGCTGCTACGATATCAGTTTCAGTAGCTGTAGCTGGCTGAACTTCAGCCGCTTCCTCAAAGCCCAGCACTACCGTCACCAGAGCGGCAACGGCGAAGGCTAATGCGATGCTGGCCAGCGCCCATCCGAATCCCTCGCCGGCAAGTGCAGGTAAACCTGACAAGCCACTTAAGGCGTACGCATATGCCTTCACGCCCATGGTCATTGCCAGGCATCCGCCTGCCGCACCGCCAATCAGTGCTGCGGCGAACGGTTTTTTGAAACGGATGTTGATACCGTACATTGCGGGTTCAGATACACCCATCAGGGCACTGAAAGAGGTCGACAAGGCCAGGGTCCGGGTCTTCTTGTTGCGGGAGCGCAGGAACACCCCGAAAGCGGCACCTGCCTGCCCAAAGTTTGCGACAAACATGAGGGGTTTGATGGGATCGAAGCCCAGGCGTGTGATGTTATTGATCATGATGGGGACGAGCACATAATGCATACCGGTAATGATCATCAGGGATAACGTCCCGCCCACCACAATCCCGGCAAGCGGGCCCATATTCTCCACAAGCCAGATGATTCCGCCAGAAAGTGAGTTGCCGATGAAAATTCCGGCCGGACCAATGAATATAAGCATCACCGGAGCGACAATCATCAGGCTCAGCAGTGGAGAAAACATCATTCGAATGGAAGCGGGAATGACACGATTAAAGAAGCGTTCAACGTAACTCAGTAGCCAGATTGAAAACAAAATCGGGATGACGGAGTTAGCATAAGAAACAGGTGAGACTGTTAACCCGGCAAAGGCAACAGGATCGCCTGATTTCAGTAACGTAGTCAGTGTCGGGTGAAAAAGAATGGCTGCCAGTGCAACGGAGAGATACGGGTTCGCACCAAATTTCAGACCGGCACTGAAGGCCAGCACCATTGGCATAAAGTAGAACACACCATCGCTGATGGCCGTCATGATCTGATAGGTCTGATTAGTGGCTGTCACCCAGCCGAAGGTGACGAAAAGAGATAAAACGCCCTTAAGAATACCGGCCCCGGCAATCGCAGGTATGATAGGAGAAAAAATGCCTGAAATGACTTCGAAGGCCAGAGACACGGGATTGCGGCGCTTTTCCTCAACCTTTTCATCCATCTTATCCTCCGCCACAAGGCGTGGGATCTCATCCTGAATTGCCCTGAGTACCTGCGTCACTTTATTGCCAATAATGACCTGGAACTGATCGCCTGACAGATTAACGCCCATAACGCCATCGAGTTGCATCAGTGCTTCACGATCGGGCTTATCATTATCTTTCAGACTGAATCGCAGGCGCGTGATGCAATGAAAAACAGAATTGATGTTTGCATCGCCACCAAGAAGCGCAATAATCCTGCGCGCGGTATGTTGATAATCCACAGAAATACTCTCCAGATTTAGGGCAACAGCTGCCCGTTCACAAACGCCGGTATTAACCGGACACCTTGCTTCCTCTGGGGTTTGCCTGATTTAACAGTAACAAGCCTAAATGGAATTTTACTGACGGCTTAATACGTTGCCGATATGCACCGTCAGGTATAACTTTTCTGAACTGCTCATGGAATGGTTGTAATTTTTCGCCACAAATTCGCTAATCGCCTGAACACATTCCAGCGTCTTTTCATAACGTTTGGGCATTTGCGCGAACAGTTCTGCATCATCATTATTAAGAATCTCGCCTGCCATTACCCTCTGAGCAAAGAATTTTAAATGCGTAACAAATCGCTGATAATTCAGGCTTTGTTCGTCAATACTTATCGCAAACCAGTACTTTACGATATTCTGGATCTGGAAGATTAGCCGGGTCATCTCCATAACCTGCCCATCCGGGACATTCATGGAGGCATTCACGATATGAAGGGTGATGCTGCAGGCTTCCGCATCCGGTAACAGTTGCCCGGTACGCGAAGCGATCAACGCCAGAGCCTGCCGTCCGACCAGGTATTCTTTACGGTATAAATGGCGGACCTCCCACTCCAGTGGGTTCTGAATTTCAAGGCCCTCAGAATAACGCTTAAGTGCAAAGTTCAAATGGTCTGCCAGCGAGACATACAAGGTATCGCTCAGGGGGTATCCAAGAGAGTTTCTCGCCAGCGTAACGATGTCATCCGTCAACTGAATGATTTCTACCGGCACTTCATTAAGTAAAACCTTAAAGCGATCCGAGACTGATCCTTCTGCCAGACTGAAGGTCTTTTCAATGTTTTTTTCATCAACAATATCGCCTACTCTGGCATTAAAGCCCAGACCGCGGCCCGTCAGGATAAACTCAGCTCCGCTTGCATCGGAAACGCTGACGACGTTGTTATTAAGTACCTGTTTGATAATCATCGCCAACTCCAGAAACGCAAAACGGGCAAAACATAAGTACAGCCAGGGAAGACCCCTGTGGCTGCGTTTACGTTTTGCCCGCCGAACGGTAACAAGCTGTATAATCTCAAGAAGATATAATTCAAACTTATGAACTGTCAAGGAAGCGTAAATTTATGAGCCCACTTTCATTCAGAAGTGTGATCATTGTTTGATTCTTGCTCCAGTCTGCACTCACTGGGCGATTAACCTAACGGATCCGGCTGCCGTTAATTATAAACCGATGGTGTACAGATAAGCAGAAAGTGTAAACATAGAAAGCACTGTTGAAACCAGTACACATTTCGATGTTGTTGATGCCTCGCGACGATAGAACTCAGCCAGCATAAATGGTCCTGTACCTGTTGGTAATGCCGCCAGTAACACTGCGGTGTGAACCAGAAGAGGTGACAGGTGAAACACTTTTGTAGCAAACCACCATGTTAAAGCTGGTTGAATCAATAACTTAAGTACTACTAATAGCGTTACCGTAAAATTATCATTGTTCGTCTTTTTATCTGACTGACCGGCAAGGAATAACCCCAGTGCAATAAGTGCGCAAGGCGACGCGGCTCCACCAAGTAACTTCAGGAACACATTTATTGAGTCCGGCACGGTTAATCCCGACAGCGGAATACATATGGCGATAGCCGGAGATACGAGTAACGGATTTTTAATCAAGGACTTCGCTACACGCGTAAAAATGATGCGCCGTTTCACTTCACCCTGCAGCCCGGTTTCGATAATGATAATACCAATACCAAACAGCACAGAGACGGTCAAAATTGTGGCGATGAGTGTGGGTGCCAGGGCTTCATGGCCTAAAAAAACGATGACAAGAGGGAAACCGATAAACCCTGTATTAGCATAACCCGCGTTCAGTGCATCGATAGCTGCATCTGCAAGGTGGCGGGTGCGTCTCAGCTGAACAAATAAGGTCAGGAAAAACACCACCATCATCCCTATCGAAAAGGCACTGATAAACGCAGGCTGAGCCAGATCTGCCCACATTGCATTGGCAATGATATCGAAAAGCAAAGCAGGTAACGCCAGGTATACAACAAAGCGGTTAAGTTCAGTCAGGGCTGTTTCGCCCAATATTTTTAGCTTACGAGCTAGCCAGCCAACCAGGATGAGAGCAAATACAGGCAGGACAACGTTTAAAGTGGATAACATGTACGGAACTCAAAAGAGAAAAAAGCTACTCTAGAGATATTGACCTATATATTCCAATGCCTTTTTATATTGTTATCCATGCAAAAAAGGTA
The DNA here is from genome assembly GCF_059615875.1 of Citrobacter sp. CRE-46. Lineage (NCBI taxonomy): Bacteria > Pseudomonadati > Pseudomonadota > Gammaproteobacteria > Enterobacterales > Enterobacteriaceae > Citrobacter > Citrobacter sp. CRE-46. The sequence continues at coordinate 1,078,183 of NZ_CM184341.1, forward strand.
TGAACAGATGTCCGATTTTAGACAGTTGAACTATTTCTTGACCCTTGCCGAATGTCTCAACTACGGCAAGGCAGCAAAAGTACTTAACATTTCGCAGCCACCTTTAAGTAGACAGATTGCTTCACTGGAGCATCAACTCGGTGTGAAGTTATTTAATCGCCATCACTATGGTGTCTCACTGACTGAAGCCGGCAGGATGTTCTACGCCGATACCCGTGCGGTCGTCAGTGCGTATGAACTTGCCTGCCGAAATGTCAGAAAAATGGCTACTGGCGAAAAGGGTAAGCTGTCAGTAGGTTTTATGATGCACGCTGCGTACTCTACACTTCCTGAACTCACTAAACAGGTGATTACGCAATTCCCCGATTTACATCTTATATTGCAGGAAGTCACACCGGCTACCCTGGTCGATGCCGTGCTGGAAGCAAAATATGATGTAGGTCTGGTTTTCAATCCGGGGCCGGTTCGTTTACTACAATGTCTAACATTGCATCGTGAAAACTTGTGCCTGGCAGTCAATGAAACTCACTCTCTTGCAGATGAAAAAAAGGTTGGCGTTGATCGATTAAAAAACGAGCCAATTATCGCTACTCCACACTCGGTTGCACCAGTATTAAGAGATATGATCGATCTTTACTTGCGCCAAGGGGGAATCGAGCCTTATTACCGACTAGAAACGCAGTTACAACAGACTATTATCAGCCTGGTTGCTGAAGGCATTGGTGTGGCAATTGTTCCAGAATCAGTAAAAAAATTACATTATGCTGGCGTAAAATATCTTGAACTTGAGCAGAGCCCAGCTATAGAACAGGTTATCATCTGGCATCAAGATAACAGTAATCCAGCCCTGAATTCTTTTACACGTCTGGCCAGAGCGATAGCTGAAAGATAGCTACCTCAACTCTACGTGAGACTTCTTTTTAAATCTTTCGGAAATGATTCAGAGAGGTTTCATAGAGCTGGATCGATCCAATGTGAATAGACTAACTAAGTAGATCTGCCATATTTTTAACCTATATTCTTACCATAATTATCGCTCAATGCACCTCAACGGTGCGTAATGAGATATTCTGCACGCTCGTAATGGATGATCTACATAATATCGCTGCATTTTTTTATGCTGTTATTATTCATTAATTATACTTCGTACCCATTCAGTTAATGCCTTAACGCCCGGCCTTGAACGGTTCTCGCGAGGCATTATCAAATCATATCCGCGCTTAGCCTGTACCTCTTTGTTAAACGGAATGGTAAGTTTTCCCTCAGCAATGTACTTTTTAACCAGTTGTTTTCTACCCATCGCTATACCGCTCCCTGTAAGAGCTGCTTCAATCGACATATGGCAGTTATTGAAGCTCATGAAGTTTTTTTCAAGAGGTAGCTCAGTTTGGGTTGCGGAACACCATTCTCGCCATTCGGAGAATGTATCCTGCGAATCAACGGATTCAGAAGCATGAATAAACCGTACTTTTTCAAACCAATTGTTATCCTGTCTGATTCGTTGACTTAGAGCAGGGGTGCAAACGGGTACCAGCCACTCATCAGCAAGCCGCTCGCAATAAAGATCAGGATATTTTTGCATGCCGTAGTAGATTGCTATATCCACACGTTCATGGTTGAAATTAATCAGTCCAGCACGAACTCGAAAATTGATATTGAGATTTGGCCAACGCAGGGCGAATTCTTCCAGACGGGGCATTAGCCAGATAAAGGAAAATGTTGGTGGTAATCCTACCGATAACGTTCCGCGTAGCCCTTGCACGCGGATGTCTTCGATTTCGTCATCAATGCGCTTTAGTGAAGACGACAAAATGCCCAGCAACCGAGCACCTTCGTTCGTCAACTGCAATTTACGCGTCAAGCGAATAAACAACCGAAATCCTAGCATGTCTTCAAGATGACGTATGCGCTGGCTGACTGCTCCTTGGGTAAGGTTCAGGATATTAGCCGCCCTGGTGAAACTCATATGAAGTGCCGCGCATTCAAACGTATGCAGTAGTGCCAGTATGTTTTGTTGTGCCAACATAGGCCTTTAGTACCTTTAATCGTCTTTACGCATTAATCCACCTAATGGATACCCTCTTAAAGATCGTTTGTCAATTACTAATGAACGGCCTTAAATGGCACCGTTAATACTCATTTAAAAGAGGTGACCCTATGGAAGGTTTGAAGATTGTTGTTATAGGTGCTGGCTCAAGTTATACCCCTGAGCTGATGGAGGGAATTATTAAACGTCAGCATGAGTTCCCGGTGCGTGAAATTTGGCTGGTCGATATTGAAGACGGGCGCGAAAAAATGGCCATCATCGCTGGGCTGACACGCAGAATGTTGGAAAAAAATGGTCTCGATATTACCGTCCATGAAACGCTGGATCGCCAGAAGGCGCTGGCTGGGGCTAACTTTGTTTGTTCGCAATTCAGGGCTGGGTGCCTGGAAGCGCGCATAAGCGATGAGCGTATTTCATTAAAATATAACATGATTGGTCAGGAAACTAACGGACTGGGCGGTTTTGCTAATGCCTGCCGAACTATTCCAATTGCACTGGAAATCGCAGCCGAGATGGAAAAACTTTGTCCAGACGCATGGTTGCTGAACTTTACAAATCCTTCAGGCATGGTTACGGAAGCGATACTTAAGCATTCCTCGGTGAAAACAGTGGGATTGTGTAATGTGCCGGTAATTATGCAGAAAGGTATTGCCGGTATGTTCGGCGTAGAGGATATCAACGAATTTATCATGCAGGTTGCGGGGCTGAACCACTTTATTTTTGCCCGACATGTCTGGTTTAAAGGGAAAGATATTATTCCGGACATAATCAGCAATATTGAGCAGGGAAATGATCCACTTATTCCGAAAAACATCCCTCCGTTTAAATGGCCAGCAGGAATGCTCAAAAACATGAGGATGCTTCCATGTCCTTATCATCGTTACTACTATATGAGTGATGATATGTATCGCCAGGAACTCAGTGAAGCAAAAGGAGAAGGTACGCGTGGTGAAGTGGTGAAGCAACTCGAAAAAGAGCTTTTTGATATTTACCGCAATCCAGAACTTGCTGAAAAACCCAAAGCTCTTGAGGGCCGCGGCGGGCAATTTTACTCCGATGCCGCCTGCGAATTAATGAGCGCAATTTACAATGATAAACGTATCATTATGCACGTTAATACGCGTAACAATGGCGCTATATCAGGTCTTCCTGATAATTGTGCGGTAGAAGTGAGTTCGATGATCACCAGCTCAGGTCCAATACCGCTCAATGTCGAACCTTTCCCGGACGATATTATGTGCCAAATTCAGCTGATGAAAACTTTTGAGCAGTTGACTATTGAAGCAGCCGTGACCGGAGACCGACATACAGCATGGCGCGGATTAGTAATAAATCCGTTAATCAAGAGCGGAGCATCCCTTGAAAAAGCATTGGATGAAGTTATTGTACATAACCGCGCGTTGATGCCTGCATTCCACACATCTAATTAAAATTGAAATAATTGACTCAAAAGGCTATCTATTGATGGCCTTTTTCTATTGCATTAAATAAAGGCAAGTATGGGCTTAGAGAGGAAGTATGTGAATCACCCTCGACAACAATACTTTGTTCTTTAACAGTAGATTTAATATAAGAAATATTATCCCAACTAAGTCATTGGTTTTAAGTCAAACATTAAAAAACATGACTTTGACTGTTTATCTCCAGGGATCATGCGTTGCAGTGTCCTGAGACTGGCCAAGTAAACGGATCATCGTGACCACAGAATGTGATGACACAAAACAGATCCTGTACTGTTCCAACGGTAGTGAGGAGATATCCTCTCCATGCTCTGTTTCGATTTCTTGTATTACCTGCACATCAAACACCGCCGCTACCTACCTGATCACGTGACGCACGTTCCGTCAGCGGCATCAATAATGATGAATTCAGAACGGGTTGGGCTCGTCTCAGAAATACGTACTTCCCTGATCATTATGTATGGGTTGTTTTCGCATGCTTTTAACAGCGATACAGTCTATGTTAAGGAACAGATCCTTTAAGGAAATACCAACAGGACTTCCCTTTTTGCCATTCAACTGTACGCTGCAGGGCCTTGTATTAAGTACTTAAACCTACTGCCTGCCACAAACCCGTTCAGTGTGTTAATTTTGCAGTCATATGCACTCTGTTGCCGCTGTATGCTTCAGTGATGGAATATTCTGCTCCGGCTTCTTTTGCTTTTGCTGCGATCTTTGCATGGGCTTCATCGAGCGTACTGCCTGTTGCGGTGACAGACTGTGCAAAGCTGGTTAACGAAACCAGTGAAAGAGCAGTGATGATAAAAACTTTATTAATGGCTTTCATGATATTTCCTCAGTTATTTAATAACACTTTGCTAAGTTAAGATACAAATGTGACGGGTTAAAAATAACCCATGGTAATTTCATTTATGTGCTTCAGTTTAATGAGATGGTTTAATAACGCTATCGTCTATGAAATTAAACAATTGCTTTATCTTCCTCATTGCTTTTAACGATAACTATTTTTCAGTAGTTAAGTAATCATTCAGTTTTTCTTCTATCTGTTTTTTGGGCAAAGCACCACCAAATTCCAGAACGATCTCCCCTTTATTAAATACTTTGAAGGAGGGTATCGAGCGAATACCATAGATGCTGGCCAGTTCGACATTTTCATCGATATTGACCTTCACAACTTTCAGCCGGGTTTCATGCTCACCTGAAAGTTGTTCGATGGTTGGTGCGACTGAGACACAGGGTGGACACCATGGCGCCCAGAAATCCACCAAAACAGGAAGGTTGTTGTTCAGTACTTCCTGTGAAAACGTCTCTTTATTAACACTCTTGACTGACATAGGATACCTCTCGCAATGCTCTTGAATGACTGCATTGTAGGTTGCAAGACAGGAAGAGTTAATTCGCAATAACGAATCAATATTAATTCTATTTCTGCATTAATTGATGGTATGGTTTATCTGCTATGGCGGTGTTTTTTGATGTTATTATTGAGGTTGTTAGATGGATATCAAAGCATTACGTTATTTTTTGCAAGTCGCAGAGACCCTCAGTTTTAATCGCGCCTCTGAACGGCTCAACATATCACAGCCCGTAGTGACACGTGTTATCGCCCAACTCGAACATGAGATTGGCACCAGGCTTTTTGACAGAACCACCCGCCGCGTTTCATTGACACCCGCAGGAACTGTTCTGCTTAATGAAGTCCGGCCTCTTATCGCACATGTTGAGTCTGTCCAGCAGACGGTTCGTCATGTTGTGGCTGAACAAAGCGGTAAATTCACGGTGGGATATACCACTCTGGCTATGCAGACGGTCACTCCTGATTTACTGCGACTTTTCAGCGAGAAGTATCCTGAAATTGAGTTGGACGTCAGGGAAATGACCACCCATGCTCAGGTCGAAGCGCTGCTGTCAGCCGAAATTGATGTAGGCTTCGTATTAACGCCGGTTGAAGATGAGGCGCTGACAGTCATTCCGCTGCATAAAGAGCGACTCAGATTAGCGGTATCCAGCCGTCACCCGCAAGCCGCTCTGGCAGGAAAAAATAAACCGCTTCCGTTGGCTGCTTTTGCAAATGAGGAGTTTATTATCCCCTGCAAAGAGCAGTTCCCTGCCGTTTATGATGAAATTATCCGACTTTGTGAGGAGGCAGGATTTCGTCCCCGCCTGCGTTCATGTGGAGAAAACCAGACGTGTGTCGGACTGGCACGAGCTGGTCTTGGCGTAGTATTCGTCTCTGGCAGAACAGAGGATATTCCTTCAGAAGGGTTAGAATTTGTTGAAATAGCAGCACCGATACCTGAATTAGAAATTGCAGTTGTCTGGCGGACACGTGATCCCTCCGTACTATTACAGCCATTCAGGGAGTTGGCAGAAATAACCATAGAAAACGGAAGCATAGATTGAATTTATGTTCAGAAATCGAATTATCGTGAATGCCTGAAGATGCCCGCAAAATAACCGGGAAACAGGGGCAAAGTGAAAAAATTAATTGGCGAATTTAAGCTGACTTCCGGAACAATTTCAGACTGAAGATTACTGACGGAAGCCAGGTTAGCCACGAATGCCTGTAGACATTATTTACAACCATCTATTCCGCAGACCATCCCCTCCATGAACATGGACTCATCTTTGGTTTCTTCCCAGACTTGTCTCAAGGCGCTCAAAAAATTCGCGGCTGGCTGTGCGCCACTGATTGCATATTTATTATTGATCACAAATAGAGGTACGCCACTTGCACCTATCGCACGAGCCTTTGCCTCATCGTCATCAACAGAATCCCTGAATACAGGGTTTTCAAGGGCACTTTCAGCCTGAGACTCTGTCATACCGGCTTCAATTGCCAGAGCAATCAATACATCCCTGTCAAAAATAGAACGCCCTTCAGTTGTGGCCGCAGAGAACAACTTTTCTGACATCTGTGTTCCGAGCCCTGCCTCACGCGCAGCAGCTGCAAGGGTATGCGCTTCACGTGTATCGCCAAAAAGCATAGTGTCAAAGTTATAGATCAATCCCTCTGATTTCCCCGTGCTTTCAATCTGGTTCATCATTAACTCTGCGCCATGCTCACCACCAAACTTCTGATACAAAGCCGATCTGAATGGAATAGGGGGGTGGTCATTTGCAATACGATAGCTGTGATGACGTACATCGACCTGTTTAGAATATTCAAACTCTTCCAGACCCTTTTCAAATCTTTTTTTAGCGATCCAGCACCACGGACAGACATAATCAGACCAGACATCTACTGAGATTCGGGGCATTAATGATTTCATTTTGTACTCTGAAGATATATGACAGGTAAAGTAAAATGCCCGGATTTATATTATCCGGGCCGACTTAATTATTTTTCGCTGTATACCGGGTAATCGGTATAGCCCTTTTCCGGAGAGCCGCTTACACCGTAATAGGTCGTGCGATCGCTTTCCGCCAGAGGCCAGTTATTTTTCATTCTTTCAACCAGATCCGGGTTGGCGATAAATGGCACACCAAACGCAACCAGGTCAACTTCGTTGTTATTCAGGCGTTCTTCTGCAATATCACGGCTGAATCCACCTGCTGCAATGATCGTCCCACCAAATGATTCACGGAAATCAGCTTTAAATTTCTCAGCGGCTTGCGGTGCGGTGACGTAGGTCGGCTGGAAATAGAGGTGCACGTAGGCCAGGGAGCGCTGGCTAAGAGCCTTTGCCATTTCTGACCAGGTTTCTTCTTCCCCGGCATAGGGGGCAAGATCATAGATGCGACCGAACGGAGAGAGTCGTACTGCGACTTTGTTGCCGCCAATTGCATCGGAAACGGCATCAATGGTCTCCAGCAGGAAGCGCTGACGATTTTCTACCGAACCACCATACTCATCAGTACGGGTATTCAGCTCACTGCTCAGGAACTGGTCAAAGATGAAACCGTTAGCCGCCATGATTTCAACGCCATCAAACCCGGCTTCCACCGCCAGTTGTGCTGACTTCACAAAATCGCGGGTAACGCGCTTCACTTCATGCGTTTCGAGTGCACGCGGAATGCTTGGGGCAACCGGGCCGGGTTTACCACTTTCGTCCCAGGCAAATACTGTTGTATTAGTCGCAGGAATGGTGCCTGAAGAGACGGGGGCAATATGACCAGGTTGTAGTGAGGTATGAGACATACGCCCCACATGCCACAGCTGCGCGAAAATTCGGCCACCTTTCGCATGGACAGCATCCGTTACCTTACGCCATCCCTCAACATGCGCATCATTATAGAGACCAGGCGTATAGAGATACCCGCGACCTTCTTCGGAAACAGGCAGCCCTTCAGTGATCAGCAATCCGGCTGAAGCACGCTGCGCGTAATACAAGGCAACTACGTCATCAGCGATGTCATTCAACGTGCGAGTACGTGTCATAGGTGCCATAACCACGCGATTTTTCAGCTCAACGCCACCGAGGTTGTAAGGGGTAAATAACGTCTTCATTGCATTCCTCATCTTAAGAGTCACGAAATTTCTGGCCACAACGACCATTCTGGTCACTCCGTCAAAAATCACCCGCAGCATTAATCATGGATGTCGGGTCAATCTTGTCAGCGAGTGAAAGTGTGCGTACCATATCAACCTACTACTAGGTAGGCAAGTGAAAATATGTTTTTTCGTGCCGTAATGACTGATACGTACAACGCCGGAGATAACGATGACAAATGTACGCACCTACAATGAAGACAACTTTCATGATATCGCATGGGGTGAGGGACTGGCCGTAATCAGGTTCTTTGCACCGTGGTGTCCACCCTGTCGTGAGAGTGAAGCGGAATATTTGCAATTCGCAAGAAAACTGGGGCCACATGTCAAAGTTGGTGTGGTGAATGTTGATAAATCACCTGTTTTATCAACTCGGTATGAGGTTTTTGGGCTTCCTTCTGTTCTGGTGTTCAGAAATGGTCAGCTGATGAAACGTCTTACAGGACAGAAAACTGCAGAGCAATACGCAGCTATTTTTTCATCAATTACCGAACACGAAGCAGACGTACACTGACGATACCATCCGTTGGGTTTTGACGATGTTTTAGATGTCAGAACCCAACATCGGTCAGTAAAAAAATAAAACGTAAACTTGACAAAGAAAATACTCTCGCCCAGACTACCTACCAGTTGATAGGCAGCTACAGAAACTTACCTCACCGGAGGCATTATGCAAGATACACAGTTTACGAATCATAAAGTCCTGATCATTGGTGGCACCAGTGGGATCGGTCTTGAAACAGCAAAGATGGTTTTAGAGCAGGGCGGAAAGGCTGTCATTGTAGGTAGCCGTGCTGAAAAAGCAGAAGCCGCACGCCAGGAACTCGTGGCTATTTCGGGTGAGGAGAATGCATTCGCTCTGACTGCTGACTTATCCAGTATGGAAAGTGTTGCAAAGCTCATCGCTGCCCTGAAAAAGGATCACAGCGATATTGATATGCTGGTCAATTCCGCCGGCATTTACTATCCAAAAAGTTTCCTTGAGCATTCAGTCGTGGATTACAACAACTTCCTCGATCTGAACCGGGCATTCTTCTTTATTACACAGCATGTTGCTGCATCACTTGTAGATCAGAAGAAAGCTGGATCTATTGTGAATGTTACTGCAGTCGCTGCACGCCAGGCAGTAGAAACCATCACCGCTTCAGCTTACTCCATGGCCAAAACGGGTCTGGATACTCTGACACGCCACGCCGCAGCAGAGCTGGCTGAGCACGGTATCCGTGTCAATGCAGTAAGCCCTGGTATTGTTGAAACCCGAATTTTCGAACGTTTTATTCCGGGTGAACAACTGGATGGTGCGCTGGCCAGTTTCAATAACTTCCATCCGCTGGGGCGGAACGGTACACCGCGTGATGTTGCGGAAACTATTGTTTTCCTGCTTTCAGATAAAGCTTCGTGGGTAACCGGGGCAGTCTGGGATGTGGATGGCGGTGTAATGGCAGCCCGGAAACTCGGCAATTAATTTTTTTACAAATCTGAGGAAATCATCATGTCTGCAGAATGGGGCAATCGTCTCTCCGCGCTGATCAAAAGCGTCGGTAATCTGGCCAAAACAAATAAACCTGTTGCTAACGCGTTTCATGGTCTTGAAACCGCTACGCGCGAAAACAGTGTTCTGGATGCCAAAACTCACGAACTGATTGCCATTGCTGTGGCAGTGACTACTCGTTGTGACGGTTGTATTTCCGCACACGTGGCCGCTGCCAAAAAAGCTGGTGCAACGAAAGATGAAATCGGTGCTGCAGTAGGGACTGCGATTGCGCTTAACGCCGGTGCTGCTTTTGTCTATTCAGCACGCGTAATGGACGCCTACGACGAGCTGTAATTCCGGCTCGGTTAGTTACCGACAGACTCAAATCCGGGCGCCTTCTGTAATCCGGCTGCCCGGTAAATCTCAATGAACAGGAATATCAAGATGACAGAGAAAATGAACGGTATTGATGTTGCTGCATTCCAGCAATTCGCCGAAAAAGTGACCCAAAACCCGGAAAAAGCAAAAGCCAGGTTTAACATAGAGACCCGCTGGGCAGGACAGACCCGTTCAGTTTCTACCATGAAGTCATATGAACTCTTTGGTGACAGCATCGAGCGTACCTTCCATGTCGCCGCTGATGAACCATCAGAAATACTTGGAAGCGATACTGCACCTAACCCACAGGAACTGCTCATGGCTGCGCTGAATGCCTGTCTGACCGTAGCGTATGTGGCGGTAGCTGCCAGCAAGGGCATTAAGGTTAATTCCCTGAAAATCGAAACGTCAGGCGAACTGGATCTGCGTGGTTTCCTTGGGCTTGATGAAAATGTTAACCCCGGATACGATTCAGTCCAGTACACCGCGTTTATTGATGCTGACGCTCAGCCGGCAGAAATTGAAGAAATTCATCAGGCCGTACTGAAGACGTCACCAAACTATGCGAATTTCTCGCGTTCCATTAAGATGGAGCCGAAACTCGTCATTGCACAATAACCTAAGTTGCATGATGGCAGACGCCCTGATTTGAAACAGGAGCAAGCGTCTGCCCTTGCTTCGTCATTTTTCAAACAGGTCGATTTTATGTCTATGGATACCCGACAATCATTAATCAATTCTGCAGAGTTTATGCTGCGTTCCAGAGGTTATGCTGCCTTCAGTTACGCTGATCTGGAAAAAATGGTCGGTATCAGAAAGGCCAGTATTCACCATTATTTCCCAAAAAAAGAAGATCTTGGTGTGGAAATTGTTGAAACCTACATCAATCGTTCGGCTGTGGATTTCGAAAAAATCGATCATGACTTTCCAAATGCTTTTGGTCGGCTCTGTGCTTTCGCTGCATTGTTTCGGGCTGCAATGGCTGATGGTATGTTACCGCTATGCGGGGCACTGGCAGCTGAAATGGCAGCCCTGCCGGAGACCATGCAAAGCCTTACGCGGAAATACTTTACCCTGCAACTGCAGTGGCTTGAGAAAACCATAGAGGAAGGTACTGCGGCTGGTGAATTAGCGGCAACAGGCACACCCCGGCAGAAAGCGTTTCAGATTTTAAGTCTCCTTGAAGGCAGTAGCTTTGTCCGCTGGGCAATGAATGACGGCACAGATCTGGAGCCGGCTGCTATTGGTGCTATTGTTTTCCATTAATCTGAAAGCCTGCGGCCCGATTTACAATACCATTATCATGGTAAAATCGGGCGCCAAAAGAGCCTTCACTCCCTTCGGTAGTAACCTGCATATTATTTTATCCCTTGACCGCTTACCCTGAATGCCTGGTTAGTTCAGGTCGCCACTATTTGACGTAATGACTTTTATATAGGCCAAAGCTTTTCTTGCCCGAACATTCAAGCGTCATCAACCGACGTCATCCTGATCAATATGTATAAATCCGCAACCCTTGGACAACTTATATGTTTGCGTGTCTGGTACTGAAAGACTGGGTTAAATGAAGAAGAGTTACGTTAAGGTAACGAACGCCTGCTTTGTGTCAAGAGTGGACGTTACGCACGAACTTTAATGGTTAATGGATGAGGTAGTATCCAAACTTAGAGTATTGTTCCACTCATCCAGAGTCAGAGTGAAAAGCATGCTTGCGGGTTCATTTTTCACATTATGAATATCACGCGCATACCGGAGACCTGCTGTAGTCAGGAGCTTTGGGATGCCAGATGGTTTGGTCTTACTACCGCAGAAATTTCAGCCAGTTTTAAAATACTAATTCCATAGGTGATCGCATATTTAGCTAACTCTGTTGCCAGACCTTTTCCTCATCACTTTATAGAGAAACGATACCCCAAGTTAATTATCTGCGTATCGGTCATAACTGATAACGCTAAGTCCTCCAAAACCGATAATTCTTTCTGGATTTTCCTTCAGTGCAATAGCCCATTTTCCGAAACTATAATTTCCCCAATGGCTAAGTCATCGGGTCAAATCATTACGTGTATGAAAATAAAATTTAGGTTATTTATCCCCCCTCAGTTAATTATCAAAGTAGGATTTAAGTTCATTTAGCGTGTGAGGATGTTTTCCTATACTATGTTGAAAGCGGTATTATTTATTACTGTCAGAGTGCCGGAATCGTCATTCATACAACCTTTACTATGACGTAGTCAATCAGGGAGACGCTGATAGCTATATCACACTATACAGCGCCCATATTTATTGACGTACACATAATTTTTTTACTGTAAGTATCGAGAGTGCATCAAAACTGGATATGAGAATAAAATCCTCACAGCCTACTTTTACAGGCGGTGTGTTTTATATCCGGTTTAATTACGGTTTTAAGCGTTTTATGTTCCCTTAGTGCAAGGTAGGCAAGAATTTCAGTGAGAATGTCCTGATCTTCAATGTCATTAATATTTACATTTACATTGTTTCTTATGAACCATTTAATGATCTCCTTGTTTTTTACGCTGACCAGCGGGGTGTCATACCATGAGCAAAGGGTGATATTGCTGAGATCAATAACTTTCTGAGCTTCAGTAATAAAATTTTTAATATCTTTGTTGGCGTATCTAACAACGCAACGGTCATTAATTTTGTAATCGATATTCTGGCTTTGCAAAAATTTAATTAGCTCAATGCAGCCATAAGTAAGGCGATTGAAAATTAATGGTCTTGCTTTAATAAGGTTAATGTAAGGTGTAAGCACGCTGAGACACTGGTCAAGTTGATAGTTGCTGAACAACATGGTCTGTATGTATTCAAAGACGGTTTCTCCATTATTATTAACACGGTTTATATCGCAGCCATTGTTGATTAAAATGTCTGTAATTGGTTTTTTATAAGGGTGAAAAATTAAGCTGTTCCCATTTCGATCCTGTATGTCAGGATCAAGGCCCGCAGCGAAATAAACATCCAGTAAGTCAGCATCTATGCCGGAAATGTTAATGGAATTATGACCATATATATCCCTTTGGTTAACATTGATACCTTTCTTAATCAGCAGACGCTTAACGTCAGCCTCACAGACGTAGAAAAGCGCATTTCTTCCATAGCTGTCAGTGTGGTTAATATCAATACCACTGTCGATGAGTTCTCTGGCTGAGCTTTCGTTGGTCGCAAAGAAAAGCGCATTTTTATCTTCAAGTTCAGGGTGGTTTATGCTGATACCATTTTTTACCAGTAACTGAACTGATTCAGCGTCACTGGTGTAGAAAAGTGCATTCCTGCCCAGCGTGTCCGTATGATTGATATCAATCCCGTTCTCAGTCAACACACACAGGGTTTCTGGACAAGTTGCATAGAAAAGCGCATTCCTGTTAAACATGTCAGTATGATTAATATTTATTCCGGCATTAATCATTGCTTCCATAAGCTCAGGGTATCTGCAACCGAACAGCGCATTCTGGTTCGATGAATTTAGCGTGTTTATGTCAATTCCTGTCTTTAATAATTTTATGAGTTCTGCTGGTGATTTTATTTTAAAAAGTTTCAGGTTATTATCGATTAAAGATTGTTGGTTCATATTTTATCTCCATGGTTATAATGTAAAACAACAATAATCAATGGATTTTTGTTTTTCAAATTTATTTTTAATTGTTTTTAATGCGAGTGTGTAATGCCATTTAAATTAATATAAGGATTAGCTGTCTGGTATAAATAAAAATAGAATAATACCTGCAAGGTAGTATCTCAATTAATCACGAGTTAGTATCCGAAATAATCATGATTTTGCATGTATTCTCTGATAGTGGTTTGATATGCGAAATAATGTCGGGAAGCTTTGGTGGTGAATCCACATCGCCAACAAAATAGCGCGCACAGTAGAAACGTATCAGTAGAATGAACAGCATTACAGGTAGTTCTTTTCTTTTCTGACCGAAGGGAAGAAAAGCAAGGGCAATCCGGAGAAGCAAGCGCAGCGGCTTCGCAGGGTTAGCCCTTGCTTCATTTCGCTATAATAATAAAAAATCGCAGTGCCTGATATTTTATATAAAGATATACAGCTTAACTTGCATATGTTTTAAAGCTTCTCTTGCAGCACAGAAGATGCTATAAATTTCCGCTTCGGTTGAATAGATGACACAGTATGGTGCTTATAATTAAAAAATTATTTACTCAAGCAATTATTTTTATAATAAATATTATTTATTTCACAAAAACGCTTGACATTCTTTCTTGAAGTGATTAATGGTAATGTTGTATAAATTTAAAACAAGAGGTTAAATAATGACTGAATATAATACGGCCTTCAATGAAGTTGACTTGCTTATGAATGAGATGCTTGAAAAATTAAATATATCATTAAATGAAACGAATTTATATCCAACTGATGATATGTTTCGGATAATTGTGCAAGAGATCGATGTTGAAAATTTAAAAATACTATCTTTTATTTATAACGAAGGATCTCAAGAGGTTATAGACAATATGACTCCCGTAATAAAAGAATTCATGTACTGGTGGGGAGATAATTTAGATTATGGTACTATTAATATCCAATCTCTAATTGCAAAAAAAGAAGAAAAAATAATTTCTTCAATCATATTAGAAAATTCAGATAAAGCTAAAAACATAAAAAGAATTTGATGGTTAATTGCAATCCTGACAATCATGCTCTCATGACCATTTTTTAGAGGGGGGAGGGGCCGTTGCATTCACTTCATAGGAATACCTACTCATAGAGGCTGTCTGGCACGAGCGAAGCTCTTTGATCTGTTTCTTGACTGCGAAGATCTCTGTTTTAGTTAACTCACTATTGCTACTTTTTGCATCAAGATGGCTTATAAGGCGGTTCAGCTTTTGGGATATGTTAGACTATGATTTCCAAGCTTCAACATTGATAGCAGGAACGACAGGAGGAAGCCTATCAAAGAGGTTAATCGAAGCCATTCGCCTTGCTTTTGTTTCCACGATTAGTATTAAGAAGCTCAGTGTAGGTCAATCTTCGTGCTTAGATTTTGATTTTTTCAACAGAACGGTGAAAAAAGCAAGGGACAAGAGAAGCGGAGCTTCTCTTAGTCATACCTTGCTAACATTCCTATATATCATTTAGAATCTTAGGCCATATTTTATTTCTCTTTCTTTAAATGCATCCTGGCCTCCTTCCAGAATTTCACATACATGTTGCCTTATACCCATACTCTTGAGAAGACAAGTATCCTGTATTTTTTCAAAAGTATTTTCAAGTGCATTACTGATATATTCAAACTGATACTCTTCATTCTCACCATCTTTAATTTGACCAGTTTGGTTTGCAACAATAACACATTCTGAATCAGCGGAAACAACAAGGTTTGCGTTATGAGTAACCAATATTATTTGTCTCGTTTTTTTGCGTTGCTTAATAAACCTGTTCAACTGTTCATAAATAGTTCTGTTATCTAAGTTATCTTCTGGTTGATCTATGAGTATTGGATGCGATGCATTGCTCAGGTGCAACAATAAATTCAAAAGAACTAACCCTCTTTTACCCGGAGACATTTTTATTATTTCATCATTATTATAGATAATTTCATAATCAATGAAGAAATAGTCATCGTAGAGTGTGTAAAGGATATCCTTTTTAGTAATCCCTTTTTTCACTTTGGGACAGGTTTCTTTTTTTGTATTTGCTAAAATGGTATTTATTTTTTCTATATGGTTTACTACATCAAAAGCAAAAATCTCTTTAGGATCATATGCATCACCCATTAAAGGTTGTAGATTGCCTCTCATGTCATAATTATCTATGAATTTATCAAATCCATCTTTATTGAAACTCAGTTTAGGGATTATTTTCATATCATCAGAAATACTATATTGCTCTGATGATAACTCAATAATATAGTCTTGATATAAAGACATTAATTCTGCATAGTTTGTTTGTAAATTAGAAAGGTTGTCTTTTGCATCTACTAATAATTTATCTATTACTTGTTGCAGTCCATTTATTTTGCTTAGTTTTTCTCTTTCGATACTTATTTTTTTGGTAAATAAGTCGAGGCTTTCTTTTTCCTTAACTTTTAATAATAAAGGAGTGATCTCTAACTCTGATTTTTCTTTTATTTGTGTGATTTTATCGATGAGTTTTGGTATTTTATTCGTTTTCAACTCAAAATGCTTTTGAGTTTCTAAGCGAATACTGTCCATACCTTTTTCAATAATAGAATAGTATTTTCTGGAAAAAATAGCAGTATCCGCAACACTTAATGAGGATGCTAAATCAGATTTTAAAGCATTAGTGTAATCTAGAAACCTTTCGTGTAGGCCAGTTATTAGCTTTGTGGAGTTTAAATAATAGTTATCAACTACTCTTAGTCTATTCTCAGAGTTTTTTAGAATGGTGTTGAGTTTATTGTATTTTATTATTTCTTGCTGGTTGAATCCTGATTTTTCTCTTAGTTTTTTACATTGTTCTTCTAATGAACTGATCTCCTTTTCAATAGAGGATTTATCACCAATCTTATTTCTTTCATCACATAATGTTGTGTAATTATCTGAAAATGTCTGATGAAGTTCAATTTTTTCTTTTATCTCTTTATTTTTTAATTTAATTTCAGAGTTTTTTACTTCACTGAATTCATAAAAATCTCTATTCTGCTTCAGAATTGACTCGATAAGTTTTTTGAGCTGATTTTTTCCTTCAACTTCCGCAAGTTTATTAATATACAATTGAGGTATGTAAGTTATAGGTTTTGTATCCTCTAAGTCAGAGAGCAAACTAATACTTCCATCATCCCACTCTACCTCAAAGTCAACACCTTGTGTATCATAGTTATCGGTGTCAGCTAAGTTTATGTTTTCTAAAACAGTACTTTTATTTATAGCCGCTGCAATGAAGTAAAGTAAAAGTGATTTTCCAGAAGACTTTCCACCTATTATTGTATTCAAATCTTTATTTAAATATATCCAATTTTTGGGGAATTTTTTATCTTCACATATAAATCTTGCTCTTAATATCGTTTGATATCCAGCTTTTGTCTGAGGGTGAGATTCTTGGATTTTAACTCTCGACTCAGGCTCATATATTATTTGTTTTAGCCCATCAAAACTGAGATTAGATTTTATCCAGGTGTGTCTGTTATCGTCAGGTTTAAACATTTTATCTGAGGAGTGTGCATCTGAACCCCAAACGCAAGGTTTTATGTTTCCAAACTCTTTCAGATAATCTCTTATCGTCTCGTGTTTTTCACCTTTGCAAAAATCAATAGTGCCACTATTTGAAGTGAAGAGCATGTGTGATTGCATTATGAGATGCTTCCGAACGGCATGGCCTTGACTCTTCCAACTGACTTTACTTAGATCTTCATCTGCTGGTAAAGCTAATATATATTTTCCTTTGAATTTTCCGTTCGTGTTTAATATGTCTTTGAGTTCATCAAGATTGAAGCATGAATTTATCATCCCTACAAATAAAGGATTTTGTCCAGCAAAATTATGTTGATGTTGGCATAGTTTTTCGCCAAATTCGATTATATTCTCTTTTGTGAAGTTTCTTCTGTCTGTTCTGGCACCTGGTTCTGAATAATAATCAAATTTCAGACAGTTTATAATTTCTTTTTCTATGGTTTCTGGAGAAACAGAATCACATAATAAGAGGTGGTAATTTACTTTTCTATTCCACTTTAAATCTGATTCCTTTCCGATAACTAATTTATCAATTCTGAACTCGATGTTTGGTAATACCTTTATTTCTTTAACTAACTCATAATTTTCAGCACCTAATAATTGCTCCATTCTTTCAGGGTTAGATAAGTAGTCATTTTTTATCTTTTTATATCCATCTATGAAAAAATAATCAGTAATCCCTATTACTTTTACATTTTCTTCGATAGCTTTAGTGAATAAATCAATAATATATTTATCCCAGTCGTCTCTATATTCGTTTCTCAAAACTGATGCAGGAGTATGGACATGAAGATCCCATTTATTCCATTCTGAGCCTCTACTGATCATTTCTTTCTCCATCTGAATTAAATTTATTTTTTATTTAATAGGATGATGACCTATACTTATTCAGAATATAACTTAAATCTGTGTGAACAAGAAGTATCGTTCCATTATTTTTTGATGACTTGGTATACTCCCCTAAGCTATCTATTATTGCTTTTTTCTAAGATATGTAGCCCATATGTACACCAAATTTGGTTAAATATTGAATTATTCAATCATATCAATAGTTAAGATGTTGAAGGAAAGTACTGCTGCATCATGGGGGTGTGGGCGTCGAGATTATCGATTGTACTCATGGAGTTGTGTCCAGTTCCCTGATTTTCAATGGTTTGCGATATTCTTGTTTTCGTTGTTATCACATAAGATGCACATGATAACGGAGATATGCTTTTCAGGGAAAGCGGGGAAGGATGACTTCTCGATCCAGATTCCGCTCCGGGGCGACTCAGACGATGACAATGTATTCTGGAGAGGGGAGAATCATAAATTTATCCTCTGGCATTCCCTCGTAGGTTGAGCCTCCAGAAAGCTTATAATTTTTCATTTTGCGGCAACGCATAATTCTGGCAGTACAGGTAGGGGATCCCTTCTTTAGTAATCAGATACGTCTTGCTATTTAGCGCAAAATAATCGACGTTGGATACGCTGGTATTGGTCAGGAAAAAATCGGGGAGCAGTTCCTGAATAAGGCTGGCGGGGGCCGTTTCGCGATTGGATATTTGTATTTTCTGTGAAATCCAGACCGGACTTGAGCCGTAGCTGGATTGTGTAAACAGGACCATGCGTTGCACGGTTTGCTCATTATTTCTGGCATCTTTGATGATACCATCAACATTCACAATGCCTTTACTCCCGCCGATTTTAATATCAATAATCCCACGAAATGAGCTTGTATTACGTACTATTTCGATGGCTGAACGACAGGTCAGATTATGACGTTCACCTGTGTTTTTACTGAACCGATAGACGGCAGTAACCATGAGCGCAGCAAAACAGATCAGCAGGATTACACCTGTCCGGATGCGGGACGTTCGGGGATATAAATTCATTAGCTATCATACCGGGGGTAATAAACCGACTGACAGGCGTTGTCTTGCCTGGCTTTCATCGGTGAGCGACATACAAGCACGGACAATTTCTTTGACTCAGGATAGGTCGTAATATAAATGAATTTATTGCTCTGACACAATCCCGGATTGTTGTTGATAAACGCCGTATGCCGGGAGAAATTACTGGCATCATTGTTAAAGTAATACTGACAGTCAGTGGGCGTTTTGCTGACCGTGATATAGTTGGAAAAATAATCATCGCTGGCCTGCCATGGGTATAATATAAGCGCGCAAATTATAAGAGTCAGCGTCACTATGATTATTTCTGCGGTGGTGAACAAAGATTGACGCGGTGTCCCGGGCAACAGATCTTCTATAACGGTATCCGGGGCCACGGACTCTTCACCTGAAGAAGAGATCCCCTCTGGCGTCTCAATCGTCTGAATGTCAAACGATTCCTGGATAATCAACCCCTTGCGAGGGATGGTTGTGATTAGCGGTTGCTCCAGATCCAGCTGTAGCAAACTTTTGCGCAGGGAGAGAATGCTTTGATAAAAGGCATTGAAACTAACCTGACGATGGTTTTTACCCCAGCCAAACTCCAGCAGTTCGTTTTGTGAAACCACCTGGCCGCGATGCTGAATAAGTAATAAAAGACATAATGACGCTGAGTGTTTGAGTTTTATCTGCTGATTGGGTTGAGCTACTCGCGCCAGACATTGTGTGGCTGGCGTAAATATTATTTTATTTTCAATCAGATAACTGACATTGCCAGTCTCAGACATAGTAGTCTCTACTCTTGATAATGCGCCAGGTGGCTGGTAAGCCATGATACCACTTAGCCCATAATAGCTACCAGCATGGCCCCGATCCTACAACGAAAATCGCGAAGTGTTTCAAATTAGTATCATAATATAACAACAATGATAACTTTTTTAATAAAAATAAACCATATATAAATCAATGGATTGTGTCTTTTTGGCTACCTTGCAAAGAAGAGAAAGATGAAATAATGGCGGCAAAGATGATTGCCATTAATTCTTTATGGACAGCGCAATATACTGCCTGACGCCACCACGCGAAAACAGCATGTGTCTGAACGCGCCCACGGCACCAGGGAATGCCGGTGGCAGATGTAGAAGAGGGATAAATGTCAGCTTTCTTGAGGGCTGACATTTATTTTTGATGCTAAGTGAATTTTGATAAAGCCATAATTTGCGGTAGAGAGTCCCATGTTCCAGAAAGAAATTGAAAATGCTGTAGTACTTGTGGGTGATGAAATGAAGAAGTCAGATAATGCCTGGCTGTCGTTACGCAAAAAACGTCAGCGTATTGATCTGAAGGTTGATGGAAATATCTTGTTTCTGGAGAAAGGGACCGTCTCTGTTTATCGTGTGGAAAATGATATGGTAACCGTGAGTATTTCTGCTCCGGCCATACTCGGTTTGCCGCAAATGCGCACTGAAGTCGCCGGACACTATTTACGTTGCGATACCGATTGTGAAATGTGGGCAATGAGCGTGCAGAACGCCGATCATTTGTTTACCGCTAAAAACTTATGGAAGCAGGCGTTTGATATCTTAACGCATCACCTGCAACGCTATTTCCAGCGTGAAGCGTTGCAGTCGCATCGCACCATTCGTGAGCAGATTATTGAACACGTAAAATATATTTGGTCGATGGAACCTGAAGTGCGTGAGAAAACATCCGTGTATACCTTTATTTTGACCCGTAATCATATCTCCCGCAGCGCCATCCACAAGGTTTTACAGGAACTGGTTAATGACGGGAAAATCACGTTAAACCGGGGAAAACTTTCCTTCTGTACTCCGTTATAAATTTATGCGCTCCCTGACATGATAAAAGGGAGCGCAGACGCTTAACGTTCTCTGAGTGCCTCCGCGCGAGCGCGAATAATCGGTTTTAACAGATAGCTGAGAATCGTTTTCCTGCCAGTGAGAATATCGACACTTGCTACCATGCCTGGGATTATCAGCATCGGATGCTCTTTCGTTCCCAGGTAGTTTTTGTCCGTTTGCAGGCGAACAATGTAAAAGCTTCGCCCCTGTTTATCGGTGACGGTGTCCGGACTTATCTGCACCACCTCGCCCTGCAGACCGCCATAGATGGTGTAATCGTAGGCCGTAAATTTCACCATTGCATGCTGACCCGGATGGAGAAAGGCAATATCGCGCGGCTGTATTTTGGCTTCGATTAACAGCTTGTCATCCAACGGAACGATTTCTACCAGATCGCTGCCAGGCTGGATGACGCCGCCGATGGTATTCACCATCACCTGCTGGACGATACCGCGCACCGGTGAAGTGACCATGGTACGATTCACCCGGTCTTGCAGCGCTTTTACGCTGGCCTGGGTTTTGCTCAGATTGGTACGGGCCTCGTTGAGTTGAGCCAGCGCATCGCTCTGGAAGCGGCCTCGACTCTCGCCGATTTTATTCTCAATCTCTTTAATTTCTGACGCGGCTTTGGGCAGCGACAAACTAATAGAGTTGAGCTGCCCGGCGGTTTCCACTTCGGTACGACGCAGGCGCAGTAATTCCACTTTCGAAATGGCGCCCGAGGCGAGCAGCGGCTCGGACATTTTGATTTCCTGGCGTATTAACCCGAGGCTGTGCTTAAACTGCTCTTCTTTCGATTCAAAGTCGCGCAACTCCTGTTTTTTCTGCACCAACTGTTCTTCAAGTCCGGATATTTCGTTGTGAAACTGCTCCCGGCGGCTGTTGTACAGTTCAGTTTCTCCCCGCGCGACATCCGGCGCTTTGCTGGCAATCTCTGGGGAAATAACAAAGTCCCGGTTTTCAACTTCCGCCGTCAGGCGCTCAACTTTTGCCCGCAGGCCGAGTTTATCCGCTTCTGTTTCGCCGACGTTAGAGGCAAAGCGCGTATCATCCAGATGCAGCAACGACGTTCCAGGGTTAACAATTTGCCCTTCGTGCACATACAGTTCGGTGACGATCCCACCTTCCAGGTTCTGGATTTTTTGCAGTTTGGATGACGGGATCGCTTTACCTTCCCCGCGGGTGACTTCATCGATTTTCGCAAAGCCAGCCCACACGAAAGACAACACCACCAGCGCGAGGATCGTCCACAGCGTCAGTCGAATCACTCTCGGGGAGTCATCAATAATGGCCTGGCTGACTTCATTGATACTGTCAGTTTGATTTTCATCACGGCCATGAAAATAGTGCTGCATAGCGCGGCGGGCACGAGCCAGGAAATCAGCGAGATGCATTAATCTGCCCCTTTTTCAACGCATCCATCACCACAGCTTTCGGGCCATCCGCGATGATGCGTCCTTTATCGACAATAATCAGGCGGTCAACCAGCGACAGCATGGAAGCGCGGTGCGTAACCAGTAATAACGTTTTGCCCGCGATGCAGGGGACCAGCGCGTGTTTGATCTTCTCCTCGCTGGTGTTGTCCATCGAGCTGGTGGGTTCATCCAGTAACAGAAGAGGCGGATCCAGCAAAAGCGCGCGTGCCAGCGCTACCGCCTGCCGCTGTCCACCGGAAAGTCGGGAGCCGCGCTCGCCAACCTGCAGGTTATAGCCGTCAGGATGCAAGCGCGCAAAATCGTTGACGCCGGCCAGTTCTGCTGCCCGCAGCATGGTTTCGTCATCGATATAACGCGCCCCGCATAGCAAATTGTCGCGTAGCGTGCCATTGAACAACTGGATATCCTGCGGCACGTAGCCGATGCTGTGGCGCAGATCGTTCACATCCAACTGACGAGAATCGATACCGTCGATCAGAATATTTCCGGCGCTGGGCTGGTACAGATTGACCAGCAGTTTGCTGAGCGAACTTTTACCGGAACCACTGCGTCCGATGATGCCGATTCGTTCCCCGGGCTGAATGGTCAGATTAATTTTTTGCAGCGACAGGTTCTGTTGTTCCGGGTAGCTGAAATCGACATCGCGAAATTCTATGCTGCCCTGTAGCTGCTCACGTTTGAGCGGATTTTCATCCGCGCGACGCTCCTGCGCCAGCGACATCATTTTCTCGGTATTTTTGATGGTGAGCTTCGCCTGCTGATAACGGGCGATAAGGCCGGTTAACTGACCCAGCGGCATTAATGCCCGGCCGTTGAGCATGTAGCAGGCGATAAGTCCCCCCATACTCAGTTTGCCGCCGATAATCATGTACACCCCGACGATAATCATCACCACCCCGGAGATTTGCTGGAACCAGCCGGTCAGGTTGCTCGCCAGGCTGGACAAGGTTTTCACCCGTAGCTCGAGGCGACTCAGGCTGCCCAGCGTTTGTTCCCACTGAAACTGGCGTTCGCTCTGGGCATTGTTCACTTTGATGGCATCCAGGCTGCTCAGGGTTTCAATCAGCAATGCCTGGCGTTCGCTGGCGAGACTCATGGTTTTAGTGACTGCCGCGTTGACCGGTTTTTGTAACGCCCAACTGCACAACAAAGCAATCGGCAGCGTCAGGAGCGGGATCCAGGCCAGCGCACCGCCGATAATCCCGATAACGATCAGCAGCAGCAGGGTGAAGGGCAGATCGATAATCGTCGTCAGCGTAAGTGATGAGAGGAAATCACGCAGCGACTGAAACTCGTGAATATTCTGCGCAAAACTGCCCACCCGCGCCGGACGTTCTTTCATCTCCATGCCGATAATGCGCTCAAACAGCGTTGAGGAGATGATGAGATCGCTTTTTTTGCCCGCAATATCAAGGCAGATACCGCGCAGCATTTTCAATATCAGATCAAAAATAAAAGCCAGGCAGATACCGACCGCCAATACCCACAGCGTGACCGTTGCCTGGTTAGGTACGACCCGGTCATAGACGTTCATGGTGAAGAGCGGCGTGCCGAGCGCAATCAGGTTGATCAGCAGGCTGGCCAGCACCGCATCCATATACAGGAAACGTGACAGCTTCAGGGTGTCTTTAAACCAGGATTTGGTACGTGGCAGAAAAGCTTCCGCCTGCAAATCGAATTCGTGGCGCGGATGAGCAAAAATCACTTTACCGGCATAACTTTGTTCAAGCGTGGCGACATCGACGCAAATCTCCCCACCTTCGCTTTCGCTGGGCATAAAGCGGGCGCTGCCGTCGTCGTTCCATGCCAGTAATACTCCGGTTCCGCCACAACGCAGTAACAGGACTGCAGGCAGAGACATGGCCGGAATTTTATCGAGCGCGCGCGTGACAATCCGCGCCTTTAAACCGGCCCTTGCCGCCGCGCGTGGAAATATATTCAGCGTGAGCCGATCGTTTTCTAATGGCAACCCACTGCTTAATGTTGAACGGCTCGCCGGTTTACCGTGCAACGCACACAGAATGAGTAAGCTATCTAATAGCGGATCGTCATTATAACTGCGGGGGTCGTGATGTTGAGAATTAGGAGAAGCATAATTCCCGGATACTTCATTTAATAATTCAGCTTGTGCACTCATTTTCGCAACCATTTCTGACCGTGCACGTTAAAATAATAGCAAGCTAATTATCAGCGTGCAGGTCAGAGATTTATTTTGGATTAATAATTATTAATGCAGATCCGGTAAGCTATTTTCTTGTTGTGAATCGACCGGTTGCCCTGATGGCGGCGGTGTGATTTTTAGAATATTCATTAATTCACCCGTGCGTTCGCTAATACGGTAGCCGCTGGTCATCGCCAGATAACGCAGTTCAACAAGGCGACGTTTAGAAGAAAAAACTTCATTTTCACTGTCGAGCAAATCCAGCAGCGTACGTTCGCCAAGACTGAATTGATCCTGATAAGCAGTGCGCACTTTAACGCTACGGTCGGCATATTCTTCCGCTGAAGGAAGCTGAGCGCGTGCGTTTTGTAACGCCGTCCAGGCCAGGCGCAGCTCCTGATTCAGCTGGCGTAGCGTGTTATTGCGTACGTCCTGCGCCTGTTTATGCAGATACGCGCGGGAGTTCATATTGGCTTTGTCGCTACCGCCCTGGTACAGGTTGTAATGCAGTTTTACCATTGCTTCCCACTCTTCAGTATGGGCGCGGGTGGTGTCGGTGTTATTACTAATCCCGCGGGAAAGCTCAACGTCCACGCGCGGATAGAAGGTTGATTTCGAGGCCTCATACTGCTGATGCGCGGCGTCGATATCCGCATTGGCGGATTTCAGTAATGGACTGTTTTTTTCCATCCGACTTTTGGCGTCTTCCAGCGAGGTGGGCAACTGAGAGTCAATACTCTCGGGCAGGCTTAAACCTTGCGGATCCATGCCCGTCACGCTGACAAAGGTGGTTTTCGCGTCTTCAAGATTCGTCTGCTCGGTCAGCAAGTTATTACGCGCCTGCGCCAGACGCGCTTCGGCTTGCATAAAGTCCCCGGAGCGCCCAACCCCCTGATCGGTACGCAGTTTTATCTGGTCGTAAATGCGTTCGTGGTTCGCCAGATCGTCCTCAGCAAGGCGAACAAACTCTTCGCGTTGTAGCACGTCGAAATAGGCCTGAATGACCGCATAAGCGGTACTTTCGCTGGTGTTCATCACGCTCCAGGCGCGCGAGTCAACGGTCGCTTTTTGCCGTGCAACTTCGCTGGAGGTGGCAAAACCATTAAACACATTTTGCTCAAGACTCAGCGTCGCTTCGTTAGGTGACTGGGTCAGACCGTTATTGCGTCCTGCCGCGCGAGTCGTTGCATCATCAACATTTTTGCGTCCGGCCTCTGCATTTAAATTGAGTGAGGGTAAATAGCCACCTTGAGCGGCCCGCAGTTCTTGCTCTGAAGAATAACGGCTATTTATTGCGGCATTAACTTCAGGATGATTAGCTAAAGCGTTTTTAACGGTATTTTGTAAGTCTTCTGCATTTACTGAGGATATTGAAAAGCATGAAAGCAGAAAAACTAAAAACTTCTTCATGACATGAATGCCTTATATGACACGGTTATGACATCCTGCTGTCGTCGCTATCATCCATTTTTACAAACACGTTATATTAATTAACAAAGGTAAATTGTCTTAATTGAAGCCTATGGTCAGCTATTCTCAGACATGTTTTGTCACATCGTGTTTTATTTTTGGTTATTTTTTATTATATTCATTTGCCAGTCAAGTCTCATGTAATTGCATTCTTTAAAATGTGTTTTTTTCTACATTGAGATATTAATGTTTACATTAAATGAATGTGATATTTGTTCGTTAATATATTAACGATTTTATAAAAATAATGATGGTAATTAAGTGAGGTTACGGTGAGCAAATTACTCGGTGTGATCAAAGCAATCATTGGGCAGGTATACGTTGTCGATGCTAATGGCGCACAACGACTTGTTCATGAGGGCGACAGAGTATATAGCGGTGAGGAAATTGTGACCGGCGCCAGCGGCGCGGTGAGTCTCTCTTTACCAGACGGGAAGACGCTGGATATTGGCCGTAACAGCCATTGGGGCGAACACGGGCTACAGGTCAACCATAATCCGGAGCATGATGCCCAGGATATTGCCGCCGTACAAAAAGCCATTGCCGACGGCGCTGACCCGACGCAGGTGCTGGAAGCCACCGCGGCGGGTAATGACGCGCCGGTACAGCTTGAGGGCGGTGGCGGTGGTCACACCCTGGTTCAGCTTGAATTAACCGGACAGGTGGTTGATCCTACAGCGGGTTTTAATACTAAAGGTCTGGGTAGCCCGAACTGGGAGATCAATTTGCCGGTTGGAGGAGTGGGAGCAGGCTCGGCGAGCGTTTTCCCGCCTGAAGTGCAAATTACCGAGTTTGCCGGTAATGACGGATTTATTAACAACAGTGAATTTCACCAGACCCATTTAAGCGGCACCAGTAATCAAAGTCACGTCACACTTACCTTCACAGATAGCCAAAAAAACACATTCACCGTTGAGGTTCCGGTGAATAACGGTCACTGGAATATTAATACCGACCTTAGCGGATTAGTGCCAGGAAATGTAACCGTAGTGGCAATAGCGACCGATGTCACAGGACGAACGGCAGAAAGTGTCGATCATGCGTTGATTGATATCACCGGACCACGTATTGATATTACGGTCGATAGCGTTACCCCTGATAATCTCATCAACTACGCAGAGTCACGCCAGCCGCAGACGATGATCCATGGGAGTGCAGGCGGAGATGCCAAACCAGGTGATATCGTTACCTTATTGGTTGATGGTAAAGAATATACCGGCGTCGTTACTAACCCGGGTAATGGCGCTCTGATTTATACCATTCCGGTACAGACTCAGGGATTGCTGAACGACCCGAATATTCACGCCACGCTGACCTCTTTCGACGATGCCGGCAATCGCACAACGGTTTCCACCGAGCATCATGTTGATACCGACTTATCCGCGCAAAACGCCGTGACTATTGACGCGGTGGCGAATGATGATGTCGTCAATGCCAATGAGTTTCGTATGCCGACCGTCATTTCTGGCGTCGCCAGCGGCGATGCGCAAGCGGGCGACCCGGTCATCCTGACCCTTCAGGGCAAAGAGTTTCATGGCACGATTTTCGACGACCATGGGCAGCTACGCTATGAGATCGTGGTGCCTTCAGCCACCCTGAAAGAGGGCGCGAATGAGGTGCAGGTGACGCTGGTCAGCCACGACGCGCCAGGCAATGAGGCCATCGCCGTGACGCACCGTACCGTGGTACTGGATACCCAGGCACATAACGCGCTGACTATCGATAACGTGACAGATGATAACGTCCTGAACCACAGCGAACTGTATAAGCGCAACCAGGTGATTTCCGGAACCGTCAGCGGAGAAGACGCCAGAGTGGGCGACCCGGTACAGCTGGTGGTTAATCATCATCAGTACAGCGGGCAGGTGATTGATCTTGGCAACGGCAGCCTGGGATATCGCATTGCGGTTAACGCTTCCGACTTTGCCAATAACAGCACGCCGGTTGATGGTAACGTGGAAGTGAAGGTCACTGTTACCTCTCACGATGCGGCGGGCAACCTGGCGATTGTCACCGACACCCACAGCGTGCGCATTGATAATCTTGCGACCAATCAGGTCAACATTGACGCGGTGGCGACGGATGATGTGGTCAACGCCATTGAAAACCGCATGACCACGCTGATTAGCGGTGTGGCAGGCGGTGATGCCAAAGTGGGCGATGCGGTCACCGTCAGCGTACAGGGGCAAAACTATGCCGGAACGGTAGTCAATGATAACGGTCAGTTGCGCTATGAAGTGGCATTACCGAAAGGAACGTTGCTGGAAGGTAAAAACGATGTGGTGGTAACGCTGGTCAGCCTCGATGCGGCGGGTAACGAAGTCACCGCGCTCGCGCACCGTACCGTCACGCTCGACACTCAGGCGCATAACTCGCTGACAATCAATGATGTAGATAGTGATAACACCCTGAATCGTAGTGAGTTGTACACTCGTAACCAGGTCATCTCCGGCACCATTGGCAGCAATGAAGATGCTAAACCTGGCGATCCGGTACAACTGGAGATCAACGGTCACCAGTACCGCGGGGAGGTTATCGATTTAGGCCACAATGCGCTGGGCTACCGTATCACGGTAAACACTGCAGACTTTGCTGACAACAGCGTGCCGGTCGACGGTAACGTGGACGTGAAGGTCACGGTCACCTCTCATGATGCGGCGGGTAACCTGGCGATCGCCACCGACACCCACAGCGTGCACATTGATAACTTCGCCACCAATCAGGTCAGCATCAATGCTGTGGCGACGGACGATGTGGTCAACACCATTGAAAACCGTATGGTAACGCTAATTAGCGGGGACGCTGGTGGTGATGCTAAAGCGGGCGATGCGGTCACCGTCAGCGTCCATGGGCAAAACTATGCCGGAACAATCGTTGATGATAACGGGCAGTTGCGCTACGAAGTCGCATTGCCGAAGACGGCCTTACAGGAAGGTACAAACGACGTAGTGGTGACGTTGGTCAGTCATGACTCGGTGGGAAATGAAGTTACCGCGCTGGCACACCGCACCATCACGTTAGACACGCAGGCGCATAATACTATCCGCATACATGACCTCACTGCAGACAATGCGCTGAATTACCAGGAACTGCTTGCGGCTAAACAGACGATTACCGGTTTTGTTGGCGGTGAGGATGCGAAGGTCAACGATCCGGTCTTACTGGAGATAAATGGGCATCAGTACAGCGGTAAGGTGGTTGATTTTGGCCGCGGTAAGCTGGGTTATCGCATCGATGTGGACTCTTCTGCATTTGCCGATAACAGCGGCCATGTTCTGACGAATGTGAATATTACCGCGATGGTCACCTCTCATGATGCGGCGGGAAACCTGGCCATCGCCACCGATACGCATAAAGTTCATATCGATAACTATGCGGAAAACACGCTCAAAATTGATGCGGTAGCGACGGACAATGTGGTGAATGCCAACGAAAATCGCATGCCCACCATTGTGAGTATTGTGGCGGGGGGCGATGCCAGAGTTGGCGATGCGGTGACCATCAGCGTACGAGGACAGGACTTTAGCGGCACGGTGATCAACGATAATGGTCAGTTACGCTACGCAGTGGTTTTGCCGCATGGAACTCTGCATGAAGGTAAGAATGCGGTGGTCGCAACACTGCTCAGCCATGACGCGCTGGGCAACGCGGTGACCAGTGAATCGCACCGTATTATCACCCTCGATACGCATGCGGATAACGCTATCTCGTTGGATAACGTTGCCACGGACAATGTCATCAATTACCAGGAACTGTCCGCGGCGACACAGCGCATTACGGGCATCGTCGGGGGGGAAGATGCGAAGGTCGGCGACCCGATCCAACTGGTAGTTAATGGTCATCAGTACGAGAGTCAGGTCATTGACCTTGGTCAGGGGAAGCTGGGTTACCGTATTGATGTGGACTCCTCAGCGTTTGCGAACAACAGCGTTCATGTGCTGACGGATGTCGACGTACACGTCACGGTCACCTCGCATGATGCGGCGGGTAACCTTGCCATCGCGACTGACAGCCATAAAGTGCATATCGATAATTTTGCTAAAAACGTGGTGACGACCGCAGTGGTGGCGTCCGATGATGTGGTAAACGCCATTGAAAACCGCATGCCGACGCTGATTAGCGGTATCGCGAAAGGTCTGGATGCCAAAGCGGGTGACGTGGTGACTGTTCACGTGCAGGGGCAAAATCAGGACTTTAGTGGCACAGTGGTTAACGATCACGGCGTTCTGCGCTACGAAGTGTTTGTACCAACGGGTGTGCTGCAGGAAGGCAGCAACGACGTAATGGTCACGCTGGTCAGCCACGACGCTGCGGGCAATCAGGCGGTTGCGGTGGAGCATCGAACCGTCACGCTGGATACCCAGGCGCACAGTACCGTGGCTATTGATAACGTTACTGACGACAACAACCTTAACCACCAGGAGCTGGATACGCCGATGCAACTCATCAGCGGTAAGGTGGGAGGGGACGCGCAGCCTGGCGATGCGGTGATCGTTGAGATCAATCACCAGACGTTTAACGGCAAGGTCATCGACCTTGGTGGCGGACATCTGGGCTATCAAGTCCCCGTTGATTCAACGGCGTTCAGTGATAATAAGGGGCTCCAGGATAAAAATGTGTCCGTTAAGGTCACGGTTACCTCTCACGATGCGGTGGAAAATGAGGTTATAACCACCGCAACCCGTGTGGTGCATATTGATAATCATGCCGGGGCGGGAATCACCGTTGATACGGTAGCGGGCGATGACAAGCTCAACGGCGCAGAAGCAGCAAAACATCTCACTGAGGTGATGGGCACGGTGTCCGGCGATGTACACGCGGGCGCTAAAGTTCAGGTCATCGTCAACGGTCATACCTACGAAACAACCGCGCAGGCACTCCCGGAACATAACAATGCGCTGGGATATAAGCTGGACGTTCTGAGCCGCGATCTGGTCAAAGACCCGCATATCGTTGCTCGTGTAGTCGGTGAAGATAATGTGCATAATTTCCAGCAAGCGGAGATAACGCACGACCTGCTGGTTGATTTACATGCCAAAGCCATGCTGACGATTGATCCCGTCACTGGCGACAATAGGATTAATGGTGATGAATCAAAACAACCATTCACGTATGTAACCGGGAAAGTGGCTGGGGATGTTCATGTAAATGACGTCGTTTATCTCACCGTGAATGGCCACGTCCTGACGGGAAAAGTGAGCGATACCGGAGGTGGGGTTCTCGGCTATAGCATTAAGGTCAGTACCGCCGATCTGATCTCCGATCCGCATCTGACCGCGACGGTCAGCACCACCGATGGCGCGGGCAACCCGGCGACGGCCAATGCAGAAACCACGGTGATTATCGATACCCGTGTCGATGCGCAGATAACCATTGATGCCGTGACGCCGGATAATACCCTGAACCTCGCCGAGCAGATGCATGGCTATACGATGGTGAGCGGGACGGTGAGCGGGGAAGTTCACCCCGGCGATCCGTTCTCCATGACCATCAACGGCCATACCTATTCCGGTGTGGTAGAGGATCGCGGTAATCAACAAATGGGATTCCACGTTCCCGTTGCGACGGCCGATCTGGTTGCCGATCCGCATATCAGCGTCACCATGGATATCACGGACGATGCCCTGAACCATGCGCAAATTACAGCGCATCATACGGTTACGCTGGACGCGCAAGCGCTGGCCTCAATCACCATCGATCTGGTAACGGGCGACGATGTATTGAATAAGAGCGAATTGGGGCAAACCACGACGATCGTCAGCGGTACGGTGGGCGGCGATGCCAGGGTTAATGATGTGGTGCACCTGAATATCGGCGGCCATATGGTTGATGCGACGGTGACAAACCTGCCCAATCTGGGAACCCTGGGGTATTCCATTGGCGTGGATACGCAATGGCTGCAAAACGATCCGCATATCACCGCAACCATCACCACCACTGATGCGGCAGGAAATAACGCCACGGCAGATGCGCACAGCACCGTGATTATCGACGACCAGATTGACGCGATTGTTCATATCGATCCGATCGTCACTGGCAGTGGTGATGCGGTGATTAACCACGACGAAGCCCTTAAGCCGCAAACGACGGTTACGGGTACGGTGGGAGGCGATGTCAAAATCGGTGATACGGTTGAACTCACCATCAATCATCAGATCTATTATGCGCAGGTGGAAGATCACAACGGCCAGCGGGCTTTCAGCACTAAGGTGTCGACTCTGGATCTACTAATGGATCCGCATATTCATGCCGAAGTGACGGCCAAAGATGACGCCGGCAATATTGCACACGGGCACGATGACATGCCTGTGGTGGTTGATACCGTTGCCGATGCCGGGATTACGATTGATTCTGCGTTGAGCTGGCGAGGCTGGGCGCTACCCGCTGGAAACCGCCCGGAATTTGTGACGGTAACCGGGCATGTTACCCCGGACGCGAAGCTTAATGATTTGGTTACCGTTGATGTGGGTAACAACACGCATCTGGAAACGCATGTTATTACCCTCCCTGATGGGCAACTGGGTTACACGCTGGATATTCTTTCTCAGGATTGGAATAACAACGGCAATATCACCGTGTCCATCACCACCCATGACGATCACGGCAACACGGCGACAGCGGTAGAGCATAAATTTATCGATCTCCCGTGGGTAACCCAGACTTATACGCCTGCCAATACGCCTTTTAGTATGCACACCCCGACGACAACGGGAACAGGAACCACGCAACCTCACCAACCGACCGTGCATCTTACCGTTGATAAGGTGGCGGGCGATGATGTTCTCAACCACGATGAAGCGCAAAAGGCGACAACGGCAATCCGTGGCCTGGTCAGCGGCGACGTGCAGTCCGGGGACGAAGTGATTGTCACCATCAATCATGTGCAGTACACAGGGCATGTTATGAGCCTCCCGACGATGCCGGGACAGTTGGCATATGAGATTGATGTGCCGACCAGCGAACTGCAGGCGCACCCGAGGTTTGATGTCTCCATCACGGCTGGGACAGCCACAGATACGGTGCAGAAGACCATCTCCGTCGATACGGATAACCCGCTGCAGATAACGATGGATAAGATCGCCGGTGATGATGTTATCAATGCGGCTGAGGCGCAAAGCGGAAAAACGACCGTCAGCGGCACGGTCAGCGGCGAAGGGATCCACGATGGCAGCGTGGTGAGTCTGCAGGTCAATGGCAATACGCTAACTGCGGTCGTGCATGATGATAAACATGGTCACCTGGCCTGGTCGACGAAGGTCAGTATCAACGATCTGCACAATAACCCGGATATTATCGCGACGGTCATGGCGACGGATGATAACGGCAACCTGGGGAGCGCCTCTGCCAGCAGCCATGTCGTGGTCGATCTGAGCGCTAATGCTGGCGTGACGATAGATAACATTGCCGGTGACAATGTGCTGAACGCGCGGGAATCGCTGCAACCTAAGATGACCGTAACGGGGTCGGTATCCGGAGATGTGCACCCGGGCGATAAGGTAACGCTGACGGTTAACGGAAACCCTTATGCGGCGACTGTCGATAATAACCATCACTACTGCGTCGATATTTACACCAAAGACCTGCTGGCCGATCGCGCGATTGTCGCGACAGTCTCAGGATATGACGATCACGGTAACGTGCAGTCCGCCAGCTTCACGCAGGGCTATGCGATTGATAAATCGGCAAGCGGCAGCGTGACCATCAACACCGTCGGCGGCGACGATATTATCAATGCCGATGAAGTGAAAGACGGTAGCGTTGAAGTGAGTGGTACGGTGGATGGCGACGTGCATCTCGGTGATAAAGTCGCCATTCTCGTCGATGGCGTCACAGTACATACGCGTGTCATTGAGCTACCGCATATGAACGGGCAACTGGGCTACAAAGCGATGGTGAGTACGGTCGGGCTGCAAAATGATCCGAATATTCACGTCAGCGTAGAAGGGCAGGATTCGGCGTTGAACCCAATGCATGCCGTGAACGACAAAACGGTCACTATTGATACGCAGGTTGATGCCAGCATCGTGCTGGACAAAGTGTCAGTCGATGATGTGCTGAATAACGAGGAAACTCAGCATGCGAAAACCACTATCAGCGGTTATGTGACCGGGGACGTGGATGTTGGCGATCGGGTGACCATTACGGTTAACGGTAAAGATCTGGTGGCTGATGTGAAAAACAGCGGCGGGCAGAAGGTATTTAGCGTAGATGCCAGTACGGTTGACCTGATTCACGATCAAAAAATAACCGCTCACGTCACCGCCCATGATGATGCAGGTAACCGTGATGAGATCCATACCGATAAGACCATCACTATTGACAGGACTGCTGCAGGAACGATGGATATTGATAGCGTCACCCAGGATAACGTCCTGAACCAGCAGGAACTTCAGGGAACGACGGTGAGGGTAACCGGGCATCTTGGCGGCGATGTGGATGTATGGGATTCGATCAAATTAAAGATTGGTGGTCATGAATATACTGGTTCGGTAGATACGTTGGGGAATGGTGAGCGGGTTTATCATGTCGATGTAGACAGCGATGTGATGAAAGCGAACACCGCGTTCTCGGTTGAGGTCAACGGTCATGATGCGCCAGGCAACCCGTATTCAAAGACAACGTCCCACACCTATGCTGTGGATCAACAGGCAGACGCCACGCTTATCGTGGATAAACTCACCGGGGACAACCATATTTCACGTGCGGAAGCACAGGGGGCTATCACCCATATCACCGGCAGCGTGAGCGGTGATGTGCATGATGGGGAGCATATTAAAGCGCTGGTAAATGGGCATCAGTACGATGCGATTCTTCATCAGGGCAATAATGGGCTGACCTATGACATTGAGGCCGAGACCTCAGCGTTCCGGGCAGGCCATAACCGCGTAAGCGTATTGGTTGAGGCGCATGATGACCACGGCAATATTACGCCGTATACGCAAACGCTGAATGTGACGATGGATGATCCGGCACCACACAAAGGGCATACGGCGGATAAAGGAAATCATGCCGCGATGCAGCACGCGCTGCACAACCTGTTCGACGACAACGCATTATCTCTGTCTTATGCGCCAGCCGCGACCGGACACGGGCAGGCAACTGCCGTGTTGAGCGCTGACGATAAGGCGAAGGCCGTGCTCGATAAGGTCGATCTCAGCGATCTGGCGCGTGAACTGCACGAAGGCGTGGATATTGCGAAGTACATTCAAAGCGGCGGCGATCACCATCAAATAGCCAGTCCGGCGAAGGTCGCGCATGGCATTGATACTGCGCTGTCTACTCATGCAAGCGGCGATCTGCATTCTGCGACCTACTCGTTGGATCACCTGATAGCCAAACCCGATCACAACCCGACTCACTAACCGTTGCTTGCTGCCCTGTGTGAACAGGGCAGCGGCATCAGGGTATACGAAATGAAAGACACTGATATGAATTCTGGACCACACGCGCAGGCAGCAGGCGCTGGCAAAAACGCTGAAAATGACACCCAACAGACGTTAGAGATGCTGCAAAAAAGCGACCTGGAGATGGTCCGCGTGCTCGACGATCTGATTTACCTGCTGATCCGTAAAGGCGTGATTGCCATTACCGATCTTCCGCCGATGGCGCAGGTTAAATTAATGAATCGCGCGAACGCGCGTCAGGAGCTTGGCGGGTTAGAACAACTGCTTGGGAGTGATGACCGTATTTTTTAGTTGATGCAGGCAGCCGGCTTGTAGGCCGGATAAGCGAAGCGCCATCCGGCGATATACAGGCTGCCTGCTGTTATCACAACGGCGCGGGTTCACCTAATAATTGACCCATTGCGCCATCAATCCCTAATTCCTGCAGTACCTTAAGCTCACCTTCCGTTTCAACACGTTCGGCAATCAGCGGCAAATCAATACTGCGCGTGGCGCTGCACAACACTTCAATGAACAAACGTTTATCGTTTTCTTCATCAATATTGCGGATATAGCTGCTGTCGATTTTCAGATAAGCAAGCCCCCACTGCGACAGATGACCGATCATGTTGAAGCGACTGCCGAAGTGTTGCAGACCGAGCGCGCAGCGATGCTGTCCTACAGCTTTGACAAATGCCGCCATCTGATGTGGTCCCGGGAGCTGATTTTCATCCAGCTCCAGAATCAACTGATGGGCTAATTTCGGTGAATAGCGCAGCGGATTGAGCAGGTCAGCAATGGCGTTCGCACTGGCGACAGAACTGCCTGAAATACTCAGCGCTAATTTCCCCGGTGCAGTTTTTAGTTGGTTCAACGTCAGTTTCAGCATCACTTTATCGAGGCGATGACTCCAGCCAAAGCGGTGGATCCACGGCAGGAAACGACCGGCGGTAATGGTGTTGCCCTGTTCGTCAATAATGCGCGACAGCACTTTGTAATGCAGGATTTTGTCGGGCGTGCGGCAATCCACAACGGGTTGATAAACCAACTGGAATTGCTGATTTTCCAGCGCATGCTCAAGGCGAACAAACCACAAATGCTGATCTTCGGTAGCCGCTGGCACCTCGGTGGTGGGAACCACCTGATGGTCGGTATGTGTTTCTGCTTCCACCAGCAGGCGATCGGCCTGGATCAGCAATGACTGGGCGTTATCTCCGGCGCTGAATGGCACCATGCTGGTATAGGCGACCGGCTGTTGGTCTGACATACCGGTGGCATAAAAGGCCGTCAGCTTCTGACACAGCGAATTGCCCATGTCCAGCATTTCACCGTGCGTAACGCCGGGGCAGAGCAGGGCGAACTCGCCGCCGCGAATGCGGGCGAGGGTGCTGTCGAGAGAGGCATATTTTTCTTTATGCGCGTTCAGCAGGTTGGCGATATTGAGCAACAGCTTATCGGTATGCGGGCCGCCAAAACGCTGATTCAGACCGCCTAAGTCCTGAAC
This sequence comes from Citrobacter sp. CRE-46, assembly GCF_059615875.1. NCBI lineage: Bacteria > Pseudomonadati > Pseudomonadota > Gammaproteobacteria > Enterobacterales > Enterobacteriaceae > Citrobacter > Citrobacter sp. CRE-46. The sequence continues at coordinate 1,114,897 of NZ_CM184341.1, forward strand.
GCGAACCAGCATCAGATACCCTGGCGCCGTATCGGCATCACTTAGCCGCGCCTGAAACTGCATATCGAATGCGCGGCGGTTGGCAATTCCGGTCTGGCTGTCGAGATAAGCTTCATTGTGCAGACGTTCGCTATAGACAGCTTGCTCTTCAAATAATGACTTGAGCTTCGCTGCCATCAAATTCATGGCGTTAACGACACGGCGTAATTCCGGCGTTTTTGGCAGTTCCTGTAGCGTCAGAAATTCGCGGCGGGCAATGGCTTCTGACTGTTTTGCCAGATAATTGAGCGGGCGCAGCAGTTTGCGCAGCAGCAGAATGCCAGCGATTAAACAGACGAGACTACAGGAGAGCATCCACAGCAGATTGCCCAGGGTATTGTCCCACAGACGCTGTACGGCAAAGATCGGATCGCTGGTCACTTCCACACGAGCGGCCAGCTGCCAGCCGCGCATGATTGTCGCCTCGCCCGTTTGCGGAGTCACATCCACCAGATCAACAAACCAACCGGGAACATTGGGAATCGACGCCGCCGCGCGACGCTCAAGCATCGTTTTGCCGTTTTGCAGATCGACAATACGGATTTTTTTGTAGTAACCGCTATCGAAAATGGAGCTAACCATTAGCTCGATCATCGCCGGATCGTTGACGTTGGGGGTCAGCGAAACGCCCAGCGCGGTTGCTGCATCCTGGGCATGTGAAAGGAGTTGGTTATTGGACTGATCGCGAGAGCTTTCTAACGTCACGATAAAATTGCCGCTAAACACAACCATCATAAAGAGAGAGATTGTCAGGAGTAACTGTTTAAAAAGAGACACAGGTGATTCCTATTTATCCATCGGGAAGCCCTCTTCCCGCATTTTGATGAAAACTTGCTGCCAGCGAGAAAGTCTCTTGCTGTCGCCAACGCGCTTATTGTTCTGATTGCCCGGAAGCCAAAGGCCAGTGTTGTTAAAGGAGTAAACGGGTAATAAATCCATACGCTGGGTGGCCGGTGAAATGGTATTGGTCAGGCTGTCGAGTACCAGAGGAATCGCTTCAGGTGTGAGGTACCAGGTCAGCACCATATGCGCCCGGTTATAACGCAGGGCCTTAACATAGGTAATACGCAGTTTGTCTTCGGAGATGCCCAACTGGCGGAGAGTGAAATATTTAGCGATCGCGTAGTCTTCACAATCCGCCTCACCTTTGCGCAGTGATTCAATGGGGGTTGCCCAGTAATCGACGTCATGCCAGGCGTCAATATCTTCGGTATAACGGAGCTTATCGTTAAAAAATTGGTTTACGGCGTGTAATTGTGTTTGTTCGTCTGCATTACGCAACTGGAGCAACAACTGCTGCCAGGCGTTGATCCGCCGTTGCGCTTGCGGGCTTGCGGGGCCGTAAAGCGCATCGGATTTCTGCTGGATGCTGGCAAAATCCCAGGCGGCGCGCAGCGAATGGACGGTCAATAGCAACAGCAGCACCCCGGGGATTTTCCACAGGCGCAGCAAGCGGTGGTGTAAAGAGCGGCTGATAGTGTTCAATTACTATGCTGACAGCTGCCTGGCGATGGGATTTTCATCTTTTCGCAGGACCAGGGAGACAGCCACTTTTTGCGTAACTGCGCGTTGATCGGTGAGGCGAAGAAATCTTTCAGCGTGCTGTTAACAAACGTCACGAACTGCGGATCGTTTTTCCTCATCATAATGGCATAGTGCATATCATTGCCGATGCTCTGTGCCGACACGCTGAACAGTTCCGGTTGCTCGCTATCCTTAATCAACGGCCAGGCCAGAACATCATCAAGGAATAAGGCGGCGGCTTCATTATGCGCCATCTTGTCAAACGCACCGTTTATCGTGGTGGTAGTAATTGTCGAAATATTAAGATGCTGCTCTCTGTTGGCTTTATTAAACTCCAGCAAATCTTTTGAGCTTCCAGGCAGGCTCACCGTGCGGCCTTTAAGATCGACAATCGAGTGGATATTATTTTTACGTAACGCAATGATGCGCATTTTTGCGATGTAATAGTTGAGAGAAAATGAGACGCTGGATATCCGCTCCGGCGCATTGGTATTTACGCTACAGTCCATATCAATTTTGCGCGTGTTTAATGCGGTAAAGCGTTCCCCAAAGCTCACGGGAATATAATGAATAGTTAAGCTATTGAGCTTAAGATACTGGCGCAACTTATCGGCAATTATGTTACATACCGCAATGGTATAACCCGTGACCTTGCCATTGTGGTCGGTAAATGAAAATGGCGGCAACTGGCGATAGCCCACGTTTAGCACGCTGCTGTTCTGAATATGGTCGAGCGTCGCGGCGTTTTGCTGAGCCATCAGCGCAGGGGAGATGACGATACCTGCCAGTAGGATCAGCCATTGCACCGTACGTTTCACCCTTGCCATTTCACGATTAATTATATTTTTCATAATCAAAACTGATCTTCTTTTTAGCAGCCGTTAGTGCTTTCAGGTTATCTGACATGGGAATGTTTAAATTGATGGATTTTGGCGGAATCGGTGACTGAAACCATTTATTGTACAGCGCAGTAAAGTCGTTGCTGGTCATCAGAGAAGACAACGTGCCATCAACAAACTCTTTAAATTCTTTATCATGTAACGGGAGCAACAGGCCCGCTGGTAGCGGGGCGCTGAGTGCAATATCTGACAGCGCATACTCTTCAGGGTTTGGGGTTTGAGCAATCATCCCTTTGAGTAATACCGTGCTGGAGATCAGTGCTGAATACTCACCGTTCTTCAGTTCGTTGAAGGCCGTAATATTATTGGTGTCGAGTTGAATATTAATATCCAGATCATTCGCGGCATTCACTTTTTGCAGTTGCTCAACGTAAATCGTACCGCTTTTTACCAGTACGCTATGTCCAGAAAGCTTAGCCAGGTTGTCGCTGCTTTCGGTTTTACGCATCACAAAGCGGGTGCTCGAAAAATAAAACGGCAGGGAGAACTCGCTCATGCTGTGGCGGCTTTGTGAATAAAAGGCAGGTATGCACATGATGTCTGCCATGTGGTTTTTAATCAGCACAAACTGCGATGCTGAATTGGCTTTTACCCACTCTATTTTCAGGTTTTTTAGCTGGAGTTTGGTCTTGAGCGCGCTGACGATACTGTTGCAGATATCAATGGAGTAGCCCGCAGGGGTATTTCCATTTTGCCAGGAGAAGGGAAACGCATCATCCTGATAGCCAAGGGTAATGGTTTTCTTGCTGGCGATCTGTTCCAGCGTATGCAGTTGCTTATCTGCCATGCATGGCGTAGTCACTGCCAGCAGTACAACCATCATGAGCAGGCGTTTTGCCAGGCGAAAGATGTCAGGCATTGCTCAGACCTTCTTCAATAACCTCTTCGGCAAACGCGGAAAGCACCTCATGTTCGCGAAGCGGATAGCTAAAGAAATAGCCCTGAACATTCTGGCACTTTATGTCGCGCAGGATGTCACGCTGCTGCGCGGTCTCCACCCCTTCAGCAGTGACCGACATATTGTACTTATGGGCAAACTGAATCAGCATCACAATCAAATACTGGCTGGCATTATCCTGCTGCAGCTTATCGACCAACGTGTGGGCGATCTTGATGCGGGTGAAAGGATAAATCAGCAGGTAATCCAGCGCCGCATACCCGGTTCCCAGATCGTCCATGGCGATTTCGATGCCCATAGCGCGGATCTCTTGCAGTACGGGTAAGGCGATTGATCTATCCAGTTTCTCGGATTCGGTGATTTCTATTTCAAGGCGCTCTGCCGCGAGTTGGCTGATGCGTAAGGCGTCTTTGATCACATCCACCAGCCCCGGACTGTGCAACTGGTAGGCCGATATATTGACGGCAATTCTGGTGCGCTCCGGCCATTTAGCCGCCGCTTCACAGGATTGACGAATAATCCATTCGCCTAAACGTACAATCAGGCCGGAACTTTCGGCTATGCTGATAAAATAATCTGGGTAAATCAGTCCCTTGCTGGGATGATTCCAGCGGATCAGCGATTCATACCCATACACGCTTTCATCTGCCAGGTTTATGATTGGCTGGTAGTGAAGTTCGAACTCCTTGTTATCAATACCATCAATAATTTCCTGATTAATAAACAGGCTGTGAGTCTGCTTCATCACCATGCCGTCTTCAAAGAAATGGAAGCAGCCGCGGCCATGATGCTTAGAGGCATACATAGCAAGATCGGCATTGATCATCAGTGTCGAGGTATTGTTGCCCTGATATGGCGCGGTGGTGATACCGATGCTACAGCTGATGGAAAAAGTATGCGTGCTCCAGGTGAATGGGGTACTCAGCGCACGAATAATGCGTTTTGCCAGACGATTCGCCTCTCTGATGGCGTTGTCGCTGACATGTTGCAGGATGGCGAACTCATCACCGCCCAGACGCGCCGCGATGTCGTCAGGGCCGAGCAGCAATTGCAGGCGTTGGGCCACGCTAATTAACAGTTCATCCCCGGCTTTATGGCCGAAGGTATCGTTGACCGGTTTGAAATTGTCGAGGTCAATCAATAGCAGGTTGAACGGTTTTTCATCCAGATGAATTTCACTGACGCGTTTATCTAGCGCCTGGCCAAACGAAACGCGATTGGGTAAGCCGGTCAGCGAATCATGATGGGCCATATGCTCCATCTTTTGCGACATTTCATGCATGCGTTGCAGATAACCGCGCTCTTTCATGGCGACGCGCAATTTCTCAATCGCTCCTGCGAGATGCCCAATTTCATCGTCCTGATCAAGATAAGGGGTAATGCAGTCGGTCTCTTCATGGGCAATACGGGTGAGGGAGTTGATCAGCAGCGGAACCGGTCGGAATAAGCGGCGCATAAACAGCGTAACCAGCGCCAGCGTCACCAGCAAAATCAGGACAAAAATGATACTGCTCTTTTTCAGCATCGCATCGTAGGTGGCGTACAACTCACTTTTTTTACCGATGCTGCTTATCAGGCTTCCGAGGATCGCGCCGGAAGGCGTCAAAATCGGGACGGCGCTGATAAAACACTCTTCGCCATTAATCTGGGCGAAGCCAACATAGTAATTGACCAGCACATCGCGCGGCAGACGACCAGAGAAGGAGATAATTCCTTCGCCATTTTCAGACTTGTTGTTAATCCCAACATACCCTTTTTCCGGTGTGTAAAGAAACAACCAGGTGGGGCTGTGCGTCTGCACTGATGCCAACGCCAGGACGTCTACCGGGTTATAACCAGTTTGCAGAATGGAGTCGGTGTCGCCAAGTTGTCTGTCGGAGACGATGCGGGAGATCTGCCCGGCATCGCTGGTTTCAACCGAAACGGTGGTGTACACGCTGCGGATAATGTAGGTCATAATCTGTGCATTCGCTTCAGCGCGCTGCACCCACTGTTGATAAGAAAAGCTGTCTATCAGGCTCCAGTTGGTAAAGGCGCCAGCGCTAAAAGCAATAACGATACCTACCAGCAAGAATTGCGTTATTTTGCCAGTGATGGAATGTTGCCACCCTTTTATTGCTTTAAGGGAAAACAGAGACTTTGCCACGGATTATGTTAATTCCTGAATTGATTATGCGATGCTAAATTTATTTCTGTTATTTCTTAATGGGATATTATTGTTGCAAATAAGTAGATGAAAGATGTGAAACGTAATGACGTAACAAATAACTAACATTGAACCAGGATGAGTAATGACAACAATAACGGTATGCGAATATAGATAACGCTGTGCTTATCGTCAACAGGCAAAAGTGTTCATAAAAATACATTTTTCATTATGCCTCATCCAGGATATTAATGTTGACATTAAAACGACAAGGCGTGTTTTTTGTTTGTACTGGTTGGAGGTGTGGTGAAGTTGTCAGTAAGGTGTGGTTTTTATATTTAGCATCAATGAATTAGCTATGCTATTAAGTGAGTGTGCTGTAGTTTCATCCCGCCGGGATGTCCATTTTTGTCTATTAATGAGTATTTATTTCCTGATCTGATATGAATAAGATGCTCGCTTCAATATAGAGCCTAACTTTATTTTCTCAGTGCGCGGTCAATGTTGACAATTTTGCTATGGTTCAGCGACTGACCCAAAAGGATTTGTTTGTGACATTCGAGTCTGGATTAAAGTCCTATTGGTATAGTGCATAGCGGATAAATTGATTTGGACGCGATAATAAATACTCACACAGCAAAAAGCATTCAAAAATGGTGCCTGCCACTTGCTTTGCCTGGCCTGTTATATCCACTGGCACAATATCTTAACGGTTATTGTCTTCTCAATAATAATATTTTAACAGTTTACGATCTCAAGCTCGCCGTATTTTCCGCCGCATTGGTTCTGTTTGGTTTTCGGGTATTGCCGGGATTTATTCTGTTTCTCGCCTTGATGTTCGTAGTGGGGCCACAAAGCGAGCGGGTGGATGCGCTGTGCCTGGTTATGGCCTCAACCTTTAGCTATGTCGTTTATCGCAACGTTACGGGCAGACGCAGCTGCGCCAGTTTTGGCCGTATAAAAATCAGCCTGAGCCGCCTGATTTGGCTATGCGGCTTTAACATCCTGCTCTATCTGTTATTCAGCAGGATTTTTGCCGCGTTCGTCACCCATGGTCATCGCCCGGATGTGGACAATATTCCGGTTATGAGCTTGGAGATGCTGGTACGTATTCAGGGGATCATCAACGGTTGCCTGACGGGTATCCCCTTTTTCTACAAAATTTATCGCATCATTCGTCGACCGTCTTACCTGTTGACCTTTATCAGAGCGATTGTCTTTCAGTGTAAAGGGAATATCACCGCCTTTGGCGTCAGCATCTGGTGTATTTTGCTGATTTCACTGATGTTCTGTTTGACGTCACCGAACAGTCCGAACATCTTTTTTTCTTTCTATAGCCTGATCCTGTTATTTCCATTGATGCTGTGGGGGGCGATTAAGATTGGTCACTCGTTCACCATGCTGGTGTGGACGGTCGTACTGATTATTTTAGGCAAACATAACGACAGTTATATTGCCAGCGACATCAATTTCATGCTGCATCAGGCGCTGGTTTCCACCCTTATTTTTGTCTTTTCACTCACTATTGTGATCATAGGAGCGCTGGCAAAATTTACCCGTCAGCGGTTTAACCAGGTCCTGCTGTTGGGTCTGACTGACCCGATGACGGGCATGGCGAACCTGCGTGCTCTGAAGACGGAGTTGTTTACCACTGAGAGGGCGACGGTATGCCTGATACAGATCCCCGAGCTGGAGCTCTTTTCGCGCCGCTACGGTTTTCATTTTCGCGCACGCTACCAGAAGATCCTTGCTGAGCATCTCAGGGGTCATTTGATCAAAAGCGAGAAGGTCTATTATCACGCGGGTTATGATCTGCTTATCCGCCTGGAAAATGGGACCTGCGAGCGGTTATGCGACCTGTACCAGGCTGCCAATAGTTTTCGCCTCTTCTACAACAATCACCGGCTGGGTTTTCGCAGTGGTTTGGGCTACTGCCTGATTAACGATCATAGCGATGATATCTACCAGCTGGTGGGTAAGCTCGGCATGGTAGCCGGCTTATCCCTGACCAACGGCAGGCCGGAAAACCTCGAAGCACAGCATAGCCGGGTCCTTGGCAACCACATCGTTGATAAAACTGAAATCCGTACTGCATTGCAAAATGCGCTGGATAATAATGCCTTCGTTCTGATGGCCCAGCCGATAGTCAGTACCCATGGCGAAGCGCCGTATCATGAAATATTGATCCGTATGCTCAACGAACGGGGGGAATTTATTCCACCAAACAGCTTTCTGCCGATTGCCCATGATGCGGGGCTGGCGCCGGATATCGATCTCTGGGTTATCGAAAACACCCTAAAGTTCATGCGCACCCATCCGCAGCGCTGTTTTGCCATTAATCTGGCACCAGTCACGGTGTGTCGTTCAAATATGGTGTCCAGAATCACTCAGCTTCTGCACGATTACGCTGTGGAGCCGCAGCGGATTATTTTTGAGATAACCGAAGCGGATACATTATCAGATAAAGAACAAACCGTGGAAACCCTGAGCTTAATACGTCAGTTGGGATGTCGCGTGGCGATTGATGACTTTGGTACCGGATTTGCCAGTCATGCGCGCTTGATGAATATCGAAGCAGACATTCTGAAAATAGACGGTTCTTTTATTCGACGGATCACCGAAAGCGAGATCAGCTACTACATCGTCGAATCATTCTGCCGTGTCGCTGAAATGAAAAATATGCAGGTCGTCGCCGAATTTGTCGAAAACGCCAATATTCAGGCATGTCTGGAAAAAATGAATGTTGGGTGGTTACAGGGATATCACATTGGCAAACCTACGCCATTGCTCACGTTGAAATAGCAGGGCGCTAACGCCTGATGGCCAAAAAAGTAATTTCTTCTCAGGTAGAGAATAAAAATCATGAGTGACATTAGTAAAGTGAAGAATCGAACGGCGGACGCTGCCGGTATGGGACCGCGCGCCCGGCTGCTCTCATGGCTGCACAATATCCATCCCGGTGTGGCGATGAAGCTCGGTATGATTCTGGTTTTTTGTATTGCAACGCTGCTGATCGGTGCCTCTTTTATATTATCTTCTTACCTTTCCCGTGAATTGCAGGCTAATGCCCTGGAGATGATTAAAACCAACACGCGTATTTTCCACAATAGTATTTCTAATGAATTCCAGCGCGTCACCCGCGATGCAGAGCATTACAGTAATGTTTATATTAATAATTACCAAAACGTTGCCGATAAACCGCTGCGTTATATGGATGCAACCGAATTAAAAGCGGTGCTGAGTAAACCCACCACCAACGCACATTTCACCGAGTTAACCAGCGTATTTGCCAGCACATTTATTCTGCAAGGCGAGCAGTTTGTGCGCGTTAGCAGCACGTTATTGGCAAGCTCTGGCAATACGGCCACCGCAACGGCATTGGGGCACGATAACCCGGCATTGCCACTGCTTTTGAAAAATAAGCCCTTTTCGGGCGTGGTCACGCTGTTCGGAAAGCAGTTTATTAGCCACTATGAGCCGATAGCCGATAAATATGGTCAGGTCGTTGGCGCGGTTGCGGTGGGATTCGATGTTAAACAAAGTCTGCAACCGATTATTCAGCGTTTGTTGAATGTGCATATTGGTAAAGAGGGTTACGCCTACGTGCTGGATGCCGGATTCGAACCGGGTCGTATGTTGGTCCATCCATCGTTGAGCAATCAACAGGCGATTAATATCACCGATGCCAATGGCTATAAGCTGTTTGCCGATATCCTCGAACATAAAAATGGCATCACTTACTACAACTGGGTAAGTCGCTACGGTACGCCGCCGAGGACTAAGGTTGCCGTCTATGAATATATCGACGGGATCGACTGGATCATTGCCACCACCAGCTACGTTGATGATGTATCCAGAAGCAGTAACCTGGTACGCAATGGCCTGTTGTTGTTCACGGCTTTCCTGTTACCGGTCATTTTACTGCTGATTGCCGTTGCCAGTCGTTTTCTGATTTCACGCCGTTTAAACCGCGTACTCGGGATTGCGCAGACCATCGCAAAAGGAGATTTAACGGTTGACGTGGAGATCGATCATCACGATGAAATTGGCGAACTGCTGAGTGCGGTAGAGATGATGCGTCAGCGTCTGCACTCGCTGGTCGGCGATATGGTTTCTCACGCGGATTCGGTACATCAGGCGTCACTGCATATCACCGAGGCGGTAGATGGTCAGGCGTCAACCAGCGTGGAAACGTCATCTTCGGTGGCCGAAATTACTTCCACGATGGAAGAGCTGTCGGCCTCTTCTACGCAAATTGCTGAGCACTCGCGGGCGGTGGTGGATATTGCCAACCAGACGCTTGAGGATTGCAATAAAGGTTCAGAGTCGATGTCACAATTGCTGATGCGGATGACGGATATTGATACCGATAATCAGCAAAACATGCGTGAAATTATGATGCTCGGCAATAAGTCGACGGAAATCAGTCGCGTGATGGTGATCATCAATAGCGTTGCCGATCAAACGAAACTTATCGCCTTTAACGCAGCGCTGGAGGCCGCCAGCGCTGGAGAAGCCGGTAAGCGTTTCTCGGTGGTGGCGGCTGAAATTCGTCGTCTGGCCGATTCAGTAACGGAATCGACGGTTGAGATCGAGAATAAGATCAGCGAGATCCAAAATGCGATCAATCGTCTGGTGCTGAACGCGGAGAAAGGCGGCGAGAGCATTAAAGCGGGAGCCAGGGCCTGTAAAGTCAGTGCTGAACATCTGAACGACATCGTCGTTACCGCCGAGCAAACCTCTACGGCGGCGCTACAAATTTCACTATCGACCCAGCAGCAGAAAACGGCGAGCAATCAGGTGGTCATGGCGCTGCGTGAGATCGTCGTGGCCAGTAACTATACCTCGCAATCGATCAAAGACATTTTGGTTGTCAGTCAGGATATGACGCAACTGTCGAAAGCGCTGAAAGAGGCATCGACGTCATTCACCTTGACGGAAACGGATGTATGAACAGCGGCAATATACGGGTGCTGATCCTTGACCTGGACAGCGCATCGCGTAATGAACTGGTCAGGCAACTGGAAGATCATCCGCACATTAAAGTGGTGGGGCAAGCCGCCCATCGCAGACAAGCGATGAGATTATTACAACAACTGATGCCCGATCTGCTGATTCTGACGCTGGATACCTCAAGCCCCGATAACGTCGAGGTTGTGGAAACGATCATGGCGACCAGCGCTATTCCCATCCTTGTGATGCGGTTTTTCCCAGAAAAACAATGGGATGATGATTATATTTCCCGTGGTGCTTTGGCGGTGCTGCACCATAGCAGCGATTTCCCGCTCTCGACCGATGCGCTGCATCGCAAAGTGGAATTGTTAGTCGGTGTGAAAGTGATCCGTCATATCAAGGGATTACGCCATCCAACCGAACCAGTAATGCCCGCCGCACGCCCGACGACGGACACAGTAAAGACACCGCAGGACTGGCCTTTTGTGCTGGCGATTGCCTGTTCGACGGGGGGGCCGCAGGCACTGAGCAAGCTATTACAGGATCTCCCTGGTACGTTTCCATGCCCGGTGCTCATTGCCCAACATATTGCCGATGGCTTCGCAAAAAATATGGTGCACTGGCTGGACAGCGTGACCGAACTGAAGGTGCGGCTGGCGCAGGAAGACGATCGGGTTGAAGCGGGATACGTCTATATTTTACCGCCGGAGCAGCATCTGATCGTCAAGAGCAATCAACGCCTGGCGGCAATCCCCAGACAGGAAAGCGATGTCTATCATCCCAGTTGCAATCTGTTGCTGGAGTCGGTGGCTGAGGTATTTCGCGAAAAGGCCGTCGGGCTGATTATGACGGGTATGGGGAGCGATGGCTGTCGCGGCATTGAGCTTATTTTCCGCCGGGGAGGGCGAACGTTGGCGCAGGATGAAGAGAGCTCGGTGGTGTTCGGTATGAATAAGAACGCGATCGACAGGCAACTGATACACCGCACGATCCCGCTGGACGGTCTCGCGAAGGTGCTGCTATCGATGGCCTTTCACGGGCATTTTGAGAGTAAATTGCCATGATCCCCAATCTTCCTGATTACGCCCGCCTGATCAAAGAACGGGTGGGTTTGCACTTTGATAACGCAATGGAAGCGTTGCTGAAATCGGCGCTGAAACGGCGTATGAGCGAACGAAACATCAATAATTACTATGAATATTATGAACAACTGCGTATTTCGCAGGACGAGTTTGATCGCTTTATTACGCTGATAACCATTAACGAAACCTATTTTTTCCGCGAAAACGAGACGCTGGATCTGATCTGCGATAAGTGGGTCCCGCGTCTGCTGCAACAGCGCAGCGGCCCGGTACGTATTCTCAGCGCCGGATGTTCTTCCGGAGAAGAAGCCTATTCGCTGGCGATTAAACTGCATGAGAAATACCCGGGCGAAATGGCCCAGCGGATTGAAATTTACGGTTGCGATATTGACCCGGTCATCCTGGCAAAAGCCAGAAACGCCAGCTATTCAAGCTACTCGTTTCGCGGCGTCGACCCAGACATTCAGCAGCGCTACTTTACCCGCTCAGGAAATCTCTACCGACTGCATGATGCGATCCGCGAGAAAGTCTCGTTTCACCGCACCAACATCATAAAAGAGCAGCTGTTGCCGGAAGTGGACATCATTTTGCTGCGCAACGTCTCTATCTATTTCGACACGCCAACGCGTCGTGAACTGCACGGTAATTTGTCGAAAATGCTACAGCCTCAGGGGGCCTTATTTTTTGGCAACGCGGAAACGTTAGCCAACAATTTCGACATCCTGAAGCTGGAGCAGGAACAGGGAATTTTTTATTTTTGCCATCATCGTGAAACGCCAACAATCGCACCAGTACCCAGGGTCGCGGTACGCGCTCCACGGCCGAGAACGGTAGTGGAGGATGAACCTTCCATGCCCATGGTTCAGAAAAATGATGACTGGCTAAAAAAGGCGCGTGCCTGTCTCGATGATAAATGTTTTTCTGAGGCCGAAAAGTGTATCGCCTGCGTATTGCGCGACGATCCCCGTAATCCGGATGCGCTGCTGATTCAGGGCGTCATTGCCCTCGAACAGCGTCAGTTTTCTCAGACTGCCGGAAACGCGCAGAAGATCCTCGCCCAGGATGAGTGGTCGGCAGAGGCCAAAATGCTGCTCGGCCTGGCGATGATGTGGCAGCGCCAGACGCAGCAGGCTATCGCCTGGTTTAAACAGGTGGTTTATCAGGAGCCGGGTTACTGGCCGGCGCACTATTATCTGGCCGAAATGTACCGTCAAAGCGAGTTACGCCAGCCTGCGCAGCGTACGTATCGCGTGGTGATGCAATTACTGAACGACGAAATGAACAACCCTTCTGCGGTTTGTCGTCTGCGTTTGCCGATGGTGTTTCCTGGCAATACGTTTCGTTTTCTTTGTGAACATCAACTGGCGCAATTTGCCCACCGAAGTGGCAAATAAGAGCGATTATGGCTATCGATCTGAAAAAATTCGTTCTGCGCTTTATTGATGAAGGGAGAGGTCATTTGCAGACGATCAGCGAAGGGGCGTTCCTCCTTTCCGCTGATGAACATACTGAAGCCTGGATAGGTGAGATGTTTCGCGCCGCGCATACCCTGAAAGGGGGCGCGCGGATGCTGAAATTGCAAAGTATCGCTGATGTCACTCATCATCTTGAAGATGTATTAAGTGAGCTGCGTGATAACAAACTGACGCCGGACAGGGCGCTGGGTAATCTGATTCATGAGTCCGTGGAGTATCTTTCGGGCCAGTTGACCCAGCTTTTTGTCAGCGAGGGCGATAATCAGTTGCCACCGGCGGATGCCGGGCTGTGCGAACGCCTGGCCTCCGCCAGTCGGGGAGAAACCGTTACTGTGGCGCTGGAGTCGCCAGCGGCTACGGACAAACCTGGTGTTTCGGCTTCTGCCGCAGCCCCCTCCCTGGACTCCGGTATCAAGCAGGCCGATTTCGTACGAGTAAAGCTGAACAAGCTGGATGGCCTGATCGACATCCTCGGGGAAGTGCTCGCCGGACATGATCGCCTTGAACAGCAGATCCAAAACCTGAGTCAGTTGGTCCCCCGATTGCCGGGCCTAAGCGCCGAGCAGCTTCGCCAGCAGATCCATGATTTTAGCGCTCAACTAAAAGAAAGCGTTCAGATCCAGCATTTGCAGATGTTTGAACTGTACGATGTGGCGGCGCGGATCCGCATGCTTCCGCTATCGACGCTGTTTGAGCCGATCTCACTCCAGGTCAGTGAACTGGCGTCCACGCTGAACAAACAGGTGGTGTGCCGCTTCGTCGGCGGTGAAGTGGAAATTGACCGCCAGCTCATTGACCGGCTATCGGAATCCCTGACGCATTTGCTGCGTAATGCGGTCGATCACGGTATTGGCGAGATCGACGAACGCCTGGCACTGGGTAAATCGACCCGCGGCACCATTACCATCACCACACAGCAGGACGGCAGCGGAATATTACTGCGCATCGAAGATGACGGTCGCGGTCTGAATTATGAGGCCATCAGCGCGAAGGCGGTCAGTAAAGGCCTGGTTCCCGCATCAATGGCCGGACAACTCTCCGAGCAGGAGTGTAATGAGCTGATTTTTCATCCTGGCTTTTCCACTAGCAAGATAGTCTCTGAGCTTTCAGGGCGCGGTGTGGGTCTCGATGTGGTGCGCAAAACGGTGGTGACCGACCTGCAAGGTGATTTGCAGGTATACAGTCGCCCGGGCGTCGGAACCAGCTTTAGCCTGCGCCTGCCTGTCTCGCTCACGATGATGCGAATTATGCAATTTGAAGAGCAGGGACACCTGTTCGGACTGGCGGCACAGTATGTGGTCGAAGTGGTGGAATGTACCCCGGAGGGGATTAGCGATATCGCCGGGCGACCGGCCATTATTTTGCATAACGAGTTTATTCCCGTGGTATGCGCAGGCGCTCTGCTGGGCATTCACGATCGCCAGGGCAATCTCTCATCGGCGGGACAACGTTTAATCGTCGTGCAGAACCAGTACAGCAAAATGGCGCTGCGGGTAGATAAGCTGCTCGATGAACGCAAGATGATGATCAAACCCTTACCAAAGCATATGCAGCAGCAGTCGCTGGTCTCCGGGATGGTACAGACGCCGGATAACCAACTGGTCAGCATCCTGCAAGTGCCTGCGCTGATGGCGATGGCGCAACAGTCACGGCAAACCAACGCCCCGGCGCCCGCGACGAGCGTGGCGCAAGATGCCTGGCACGTGCTGGTGGTTGATGATTCCCTCAATACCCGCGAGATAGAAAAAAATGTGCTGGAGGCGCATGGCTATCAGGTCACGTTGGCTGAAGATGGGCTGTCAGGGCTGCAAAAAGCGAAACTGACCCAATTCGATGCCGTACTGACGGATGTCGAAATGCCGTTTATGGATGGTTTTACCTTCACTAAATCGTTGCGCGCAGAGAAAAATTACCAGCACACGCCAATCATCATCGTGACGTCCCGCGCGAAGGAAGAAGACCGACGACGGGGCATTCAGGTAGGGGCGGACGCCTACATCGCCAAAGGCGATTTCGAGCAGGACAGTTTAATAAAAACATTAAAAATGCTTTTGTGCTGATGGCGCAAAATCGAGAGAGAAGATGCGAATTTTATTAGTTGATGATGATCTTTTTGCGGCTGAACTGGCCTCTATTTTTTTGCAGATGGATGGCTACGACGTGGTGATTGTGGAAAGCGCTATTTCTGCCCTGGCGTGCCTGGACTCGGATAAAAACATCGACCTGGTGATTAGCGATCTGCATATGCCTGAGATCAGTGGTCTGGATTTGTTGGCGCTGTTACGCACTCAGGCCTGGTCTAAGCCCTTTATATTACTCAGTGCAAACGAAGTGACGGCCAGCGATCTCCGGTACGACCGGTGGGTAAAAAAAGATGAAAACCTGGCGGAAAATCTGGGGGCGGCAGTAAATGCGCTCCTGCTACCGTCCGCCGTTACTGAATAAGCCTGGGCGTTTGATGAAACCAGAAAATAAGCACATAGCGATGGCGGCGGCGCAGGAAAAAATAGCGCGTCTGCGTCAGGGATTTTTGCGTCGCATCCCCGATATGCTGGCACAGGCAGAAAGGCTGCTCGTTCAATTAGTCGCTGAACCCAGCGAAACCTGTCGTAAACAACTGCACATTCTGCTGCACAGTATTCACGGTTCAGCGGGGTCTTTTGGTTTTAGCCCGCTGGCGAATGCCTCAGCAGAAGGTGAGCGTTTACTAACAGAACCGGAAACAGAGCAAAGCATACTTCATTATGATGAGCTGCGGAGAATTATTCGCTGGCTGTATACCCTCACCCAGGAGCAACTCAATCTTGAGCATCGTATTAGCGACACGGAGTTCACCTTTCCTGTCTCCTCGCAGCGTCCGGAAGAGGGATATGTCCGGCGGGCCAGTAAGCCTATCTACTTGTGTGATGATGACGTCGACCAGGTTGAGTTGCTTGCTACCCAGTTGCGTTGTTTCGGCTTTACCTGTCATGTATTTGCCAATACTGAGGATTTTACGCAAGCCGTACTGGCACAACCGCCAGCCGTGGTGATTATGGATGTCAGCTTTCCGGACAACGCCTACGGTGGACCGTTGGCGATGGTGGATCTGAAGCAGAAAGTGGGCAAACCTTTCCCGGTACTATTTCTCTCCTGCCACAGCGATTTTAACGCCCGCATCAACGCCATTAAATCCGGCTGTGATGGCTACTACGTGAAACCGGCTTCTATCACTGATTTGGTACAGGAACTACACCGCCTGACGCAGCCTTCGCTGAAAAAACCGTATCAGGTGCTGTTGATCGATGACGAGCCCGCGGTGGCGGAATACAACGCTGAAAGGCTGCGCATGGCGGGCATGGAGGTACATGTGCTGGAGAAACCTCACTATTTACTGCATGTGCTGAACGCGCAACCGATTGATCTGGTACTGATGGACTACCATATGCCGGAATTTAGCGGTGAGGAGTTAACGAAACTTATTCGTCAAATACCACAGCATATTGGTCTGCCGATCGCCTATCTCTCCAGCGAGACCAACAAGCATGCGCAGCTTGGGGCAATGAGCATCGGCGCGGAGGATTTTATTCTCAAACAAGCCGATCCTGAGGAGCTCATCCGTGCCGTGTCTATCCGTGCCGAAAGAATGCGCACTCTGCGCGCGCGTATGTCGCAGGACAGTCTGAGTGGGTTATATAACCACTCGACGACTACCCATTTTCTGAAAAGCGCGATTGCCGAGTCGAATTACAGTAGTAATCCGTTCTGCATGGTGATGGTGGATCTGGATCATTTCAAAAGCATTAACGACACCTACGGCCATGCGGTTGGCGACCAGGTGATTGTTGGGATTTCGCAGCTGTTTTCCCATCGCTTACGCAGCACCGATATTGTTGGGCGTTACGGGGGCGAAGAGTTTGTCATCATTATGCCCAATACCAGTAGCGAAAAGGCGGCTCGGGTGGTCGAACGATTGCGCAAGGACTATGAACAGGTCACCTTCGCCGTCAATGACGCCAGTTTTCACAGTACCTTCAGCGCGGGTATTGCGCAGTGGCAGTTTGGCGATCGTGTTGAAACGCTGCGCGAACGCGCCGATCAGGCGCTGTATGCCGCGAAGCAAAATGGCCGTAACACCTTCTGCATTGCTGAGTAAAAGGAGAAAACATGAGCCAACAGCTGGAGCAAATTCTCGCCCTAAATCACGGTGAAAAGCCGGAGTGTGAAAACGTAGATGAACCGCAGCGCACGCTGGTGCTATTTCAACTGGTGGGTAAGAATTTTGCGTTCTACGGGGCGCAGATAAAAGAGATCCTCGCGGAGCGTCCTATATCCTGGGTTCCCTGCTGTGCACCGATGCTGGAAGGCGTCATCAACTACCGTGGTCGCGTGGAGTCGGTGATGAGGCTGGACAGCCTGATCGACAAACCTGACGTTAACCCGGCAGGTAAACGTACCATCCTGATTGGTTACGCCGAAAAAATGCAAAGCGGGATCCTGATAGATAAGCTGATTGATGTGCTGGAAGTCGCCGAAAGCCAGATCCACTTGCCGGGAGACTCGCTGCCTCCGGCGCTGCAGACTATCGCTGTGGGTGTGGTTAACGTGGCGGAAACCTGGTTCACGCTGCTCGATCTGAATCTGGTTTTTGCGCGTTATCAGGAGACCAGTGGTTATGCCGACTCTCATTAATCTGGCTGCGGTGCGTATTACCCTCGGGACGCTCAATTTTTATATTCCGGCAAACCAGGTTGGGCGCTGTTCGCTGGTGACAGGGGTTGCGCCGGATATCCCGCGTTTTAGCCAGTGGCTGGGCATTGCCGATGAGCCGCAACAGGGCAGGCATTTGCATTTGTTTGTCCCGGATAGCGGGGTTGAGACCGGCTGGTACCTGTGGGGGCAACTGGAGAATGTCATCTTACCTGGAGATACCATTTTTGCCGTACCGCCGCTTCTGGCACGTAATTGCCATCTACCAGCGCTGCGTGCGCTGGTGGGCAGCGAAGCGTTCAGCCCGTTGTTAAGCTGGCGCTGAAATAGTGAACGCTCCCGCTACAGGTGATGACCGGGAAGTCTTCTCCGGTTACTGGGTATAAACATCTACAGCCCGGCTGACCAGTTTAGTCATAAAGTTGTCAATTTTATCAACGGGCTGCTGATCATGAAGATCGTAGGTTTTTGCCACATCATCCAGATTTTCATAGCCCACCCAAACCCGTCCAATCTTATCCTGCCAAACTTTGTTCAGGGCGCTGGGAATATTGTCATTACGTATTCTAATAACGATAGTGGACATATCACTGCCCACGCCGTTAGCGGTCGTATTGTTGGCGTCGCCGTTCGAAACGGCGATCGCGCAGACCGGAATAAATAAAAGTAATCACAAACAGCAGAGAAAATAGTACGACGATGGTGGGGGCTGGTGCGCTGTCGATGAAAAATGACAGATACACGCCCATAAACGAGGTAACGACTGAGATAACCACTGCCAGCCACAAGGCATGGAAAAATTTCCGTGTCATTAATATCGCGATGGCGCCCGGGGCAATTAGTAAGGAAATCGACAAAATAATGCCTACCGATTTCAGCGTGGCGACGATCGTCAGGGCAATCATACACAACAGACCATAATGCAGCAGCGTCGTGTTAAGACCGCTGGCCTTTGCCTGATGCGGATCGAATGCGTGCAGTAGCAGATCTTTCCACTTTAGCCCGATAATAAGCGCAATCCCCAGCGTGATAACGGAGGTTTGCACAATATCGCTAAACGACACTCCTAGCATATCGCCGAACAGAATATGATCGAGATGGACCTCCGACTGGATCGAAACGTACAGCACCAGGCCCGCGCCAAACATACCGGAAAAGACGATCCCCATCAGGGTGTCACGCTTAATTCGGCTATTGTCGTCGAGATAGCCCGTCGCCACCGCGCAAAACAGTCCGGCGATAAACGCGCCAATCGCCAGTGGAATACCTGCAATCCACGCCAGCACAATGCCGGGGAAAACCGCGTGGCTCATGGCATCGCCCATCAGCGCCCAGCCTTTAAGCACCAAAAACACCGACAACAGCGCACAGGGGATGGCGACAATGGTGGAGATGACCAGCGCATTGACCATAAAGCTAAACTGAAAGGGTTCCAGCAGCGTCGTTAAGCTCATACGGACTCCTTGTTTACCTGACGGGCACGACGGCGATTCGCCAGCAGACCGTGTTTTGGCGCAAAGACAAACGCCAGCAGGAACAGCAGCGTTTGTAGAACCACAATAATTCCGCCGGTTGCGCCGTCCAGCCAGTAGCTCAGCCAGGCGCCAAAAAAGCTGGTCAGGCTGCCGATAGCTACGGCGATAGTGAGTAGACGTGGAAAACGATCCGTCAGCAGCCAGGCGGTGGCGCCGGGTGTGACCACCAGACAAATCACCAGAAATGCGCCGACGGTTTGCAGAGCGGCAACCGTGGAAACGGAGAGCAGCGTAAAAAATAACAGCTTTAGCCAGCCAGGATTCAGACCGATGGAGCGCGCGTGGTTTTCATCAAAAAAAACCACCATCAGATCTTTCCACTTCAACAACAGAATAGTCAGCGAGATGACGCCGATGATGGCCAGTTGCACAATATCTTCCGGTGCAATCGCCAGCACGTTTCCCAGAATAATGGTCTGGATGTTGACCGACATCGGATTGAGCGACACCATAAACAGCCCGATACCGAAAAAAGAGGAAAAAATCAGTCCGATAATCGCATCTTCCTTCAGGCGCGAGCGCTGATTGAGAAACAGCATGCTGCCCGCTGCCAGTCCACCGGAAAGAAAAGCGCCAAGCGCGAAGGGAAGCCCTAACATATAAGCGCCAGCAACGCCCGGAACGATAGAGTGCGACAGCGCGTCGCCAATCAGCGACCAGCCTTTGAGCATCAGATAGCAGGAGAGAAACGCACACAGGCCGCCGACCATCGCCGAGACCCACATCGCGTTGAGCATGTACTGGTAACCAAACGGTTCTGTCAGCCAGTTCATGATTATTCCCCCTCGTTGGCCGCGTGTCGCGAAATAAACGGGCGTTCATCATCGGTAATCACATGTTGCTCACCGCCGCTCAGCGCCACATGACGCAGAACGCCGCTGAATGCCTGCTCGAGATTCTCAGTCGTAAAGGTGGTTTCGGTCGGGCCACTTGCCAGCACCGTACCTTTAATCATTACCGTGTAATCACAAAACTCGGTAACGGACCCCAGATTATGGGTTGAGACCAGCATGGTCCGCCCCTCATCGCGCAGTTCGCGTAGCAGGTCGATGATGCGCGCCTCGGTTTTCACATCCACGCCGGTGAAGGGTTCATCCAGCAAAATCACCTGTCCATCCTGGGCAATAGCCCTCGCCAGAAAAACGCGTTTTTTCTGCCCGCCGGACAGTTCACCTATCTGGCGATGGCGATAGTCCAGCATATCGACCCGTGCCAGCGCCGCATCAACACAGGCGCGGTCGATCTGTTTTGGCCGACGCAGCCAGCCCATGTGGCCAAAGCGACCCATCATTACCACATCTTCCACCAGTACCGGAAACGACCAGTCCACCTCTTCCGACTGAGGAACATAGGCAATCAGATTCTGTTTCAGCGCCTGATTAACCGGCTGTTGCAGAATAGATATTTCCCCCTGCGCCAGGCGAACAAAACCCATCAGCGCTTTAAAAAGCGTTGATTTTCCCGAACCGTTTACGCCGACCAGGGCGGCAATCGAACCGCCCGGAACCTGAAAAGTGGCGTCCCGCAATGCGGTGTGACCGTTGCGATACGTCACCGTAACCTGATTTACGGTAATCGCAGAGTGACTCATGGTTGGCTCTCCAGACCTTCGTTGATGCCGTTAACAATGGTTTGTGTTGTGACGCGCAGTAAATCCAGATAGGTCGGTACCGGGCCATCAGCAGCGCTGAGCGAATCGACATACAGCACACCGCCGTAATGCGCGCCGGATTCACGGGCGACCTGACGCGCAGGCTTGTCGGAGACAGTGCTTTCGCTAAATACCGTTGGGATATGATGCGCTCTGATCGCATCGATCACTTTGCGTACCTGTTTGGGGGTGCCCTGCTGATCGGCGTTGATCGGCCACAGATACAACTCTTTCAGGCCGTTATCGCGTGCCAGATAAGAAAACGCGCCTTCACTGGTGACCAGCCAGCGTTTATCGGCAGGGAGCTTCGCCAGTTCTGCATGTAGTGGCGCCAGGGTCTGCTGGATTTTGGCTTTATAGCTCTGTGCATTTTTCTGGTAGATCGCGGCATTCTGCGGATCGTATTTCATCAGCGCATCGCGAATATTATCCACGTAGATAAGCGCGTTCTCTGCCGACATCCAGGCGTGCGGATTCGGTTTGCCGTTGTACGGCCCTTCGCTGATACCCATTGGCTGCACACCGTTGGAGACCATTACCTCCGGCACGCCGGATAAATGCTGGTAGAAACGGGCAAACCACAGCTCAAGGTTGAGCCCGTTCGAAAGGATAAGCTGTGCGCCTTGCGCCCGCTTGATATCGCCCGGCGTGGGTTGATATTCATGAATTTCTGCCCCAGGTTTGGTGATGGAACTGACGTCCGCGGCGTCACCTGCCACGTTACTTGCCATATCCGCAATCACCGTAAAAGTGGTTATCACTTTGAACTTTTCTTGCGCCCAGGCAGGCGACAACGTCAGCGCCGTTAACGCGCCAGCAAGGAGAAATGACTTCAGATGGGGCAACTGCGGCATAGTATCCCTCACAACAAAGTGGTTAATTTATCAACGAATATAGCCTTTGCTATGTTATATAGCACAAGGTATAAACAAATGAAAATAATTCTTATTTACGTAGGGTGCTAAGGATGTATCACCTTCAGGTAATAGTCCTGTGCATGGTTAAGGTGTATTATTTATGCAACTTAATTGGGAGGCACCATGTCCGGCAAACGTATTGCACGTGAAAAAATGACGATCCAGAGAATGATCTCGCTGTACGAGCGCCAGTGTCCGCAGGCCTCAGACGAGCCGGGGCATTACGATGCGTTGTTTGCCTATGCGAAAAAGCGTCTGGATAAGTGCGTATTTGGTGAGGAAAAACCGGCCTGCAAACAGTGCCCGGTACACTGTTATCAACCCGCCAAACGTGAAGAGATGAAGCAGATTATGCGCTGGGCTGGGCCAAGAATGCTCTGGCGTCATCCGATCCTGACCGTACGTCATCTGATTGATGACAAACGTCCTGTCCCGGAATTGCCCGAAAAGTACCAGCGGAAGAAGTAATGTAGCAATTCTATGCCGGATGGCGGTTGCGCCTTATCCGGCCTACAAATATAAACGCACCAGTGGGTAGACCCGATAAGCAAAGCGCCATCGGGCGAACCGTTAAACCAGCGCATCCTTATCAATACCCAGGCGCTTCATGCGTGACAGCAACGTCGTGCGCTTCAGTCCCAGTCGTTGCGCCGCGCCTTTGGGGCCGGCAACCACGCCGTTAGTCTCTTTCAGCACGCGCATGATCAGCTGGTATTCATCTTCGCCATCTTGTGCGACTTCGGTCGCCACTGGCGGCGTGGAAGGCGTCAAAGCGACAACATCCGGCAGAGACAGTTGCAGTACATTGCCCCTTGTGAGCAGCACCGCGCGTTCTACCACATTTTCCAGTTCACGCACGTTACCCGGCCATTCCATACTGCTCAGCGTACGCAGCGCTTCGGCGGGAATACTGTCGATATTGCGCCCCATTCGGCGGGCAATTTTAAAGGTGAAAGCTTTTACCAATAGCGGAATATCTTCCGGACGTTCGCGCAGCGGCGGCAGATGGATCGGGAAGACGTTCAGCCGATAGTAGAGATCGTTGCGAAACTCGCGATCGGCGACCATCTTTTTCAGATCGCGGTTGGTGGCGGCGATCAAACGGACATCGGTCTGGATCAGCTTATTGCTGCCCAGACGCTCAAACTCCTGTTCCTGCAAAACGCGCAATAGCTTCGGCTGAAGCTCAAGCGGCATGTCGCCCACTTCATCAAGGAACAGTGAGCTTTTGTCCGCCAGTTCGAAACGCCCAATACGTTGCGTGCTGGCTCCGGTAAACGCACCGCGCTCATGACCAAACAGATCGCTTTCCAGCAATCCGGCAGGCATTGCCGCACAGTTCATTTTTACCATCCTGCGGGCGTTACGACCGCTCAGGTTATGAATCGCTCTGGCGATCAGCTCTTTGCCTGTCCCGGTCTCGCCGAGAATCAATACGGTGCTGTCACTTTGCGCCACCATCTCGACCTGTTTGAGCACACTGTACATCGCTTCGCTGCGGCCAATGATTTCGCCGAACTCGCTGTCAACGTTGTTGAGCTGTTCTGTCAGCGCCAGGTTTTCATCGACCAGACGTTCTTTCAGACGGTGAATTTCCTGGTAGGCGAGGGCGTTATCCACGGCAATCGCCACACGCTCGGCAATCTGGCGTAGCAGTTTGAGATTGGCGGTGGTGAAGACTTTCTCTTCGCACTGCGCCAGCTTCAGTACGCCAAGCATGTTATTGCCGGACATCAACGGCAGCAGGCACAGCGTCTGTAATTGGTTGCCCCAGGTCTCGAACAGCATCCGTTCATAAGGAGCAAGGGCGTCGCGTTCGCTCAGGTTAATCAGCAGCATCTCTTTGCTTTTGAAGACCCGCTCAGAGAGTGTGCCTGCTTCGTCCACTTCGCTCTGTTCGTGCGCCGGATGATGCTCATCCAGATAGTGGGTGGAGTAGATGCTCAGCTTATTTTTGCGACTGCTGCGTAACACGATACTGATAGCATCGATGTCGAAATAATGGTGGATCTCTTTGGCGACTTCGCTGACCAGTTCATCTATGTCCAGTCGGGAAAGCACCGCATTGGTGATGGCGACCAGGATGCGAAAGTTGTCACGCTCACGGCACAGCAGATCGTAATCGACGTTATTGCTGACTCTGCTCTGAATTTGTTCAGCTACGACACCGACAATCTGGGTGAAGGTCTGGAGCCGATTGTACTCTTTTTCGCTCCATGGCCGGTCTTCGTTGCGGATGAATTCGCAACCGCCAAAGATGCGCCCATCCGCCGCCAGCGGTAGCAGACAGTAGTGACCAAATTCAGAATACAATCCGCCGGATGCCAGCTGCGGCCAGGTTTCCGTGAACTCATGATAGTTGCAGTGCAGCGCGTCGGGGCGCGACAGGATACGGCGTATCGGCCCATGCGCCAGCACCGTTTCGTCTTCATAATCGATAGGTTTACTATTTTCGCGCGTCGCAAAATAACGCGCACGTTGCGTTTGTGCCTGCCATAAGACAATAGCCGCGCAGTCGGCCAGTCCGGAATGCCTGGCCAGCTGTGAAAGCGCCTCGCTGAGAGACTGAAGATCGGGCTGCTGTAATAATGTACGAGTAATATCGAACAGGCCTTGCTGTCCGAGGTCACTCATCGGTGTATACGACATATTGCTTTTCCAGGGAAAGCACCGCAAAACGGTGCGAAAACGGTAAATGAATTATAGGTATAAGTCGTAAATTATTGCCGGATGGCTGACCGTAAACTCACTGGTCACGCAATCCGTAGGCCTGATAAGCAAAGCCATCAGGCGATAATGCAGCGTTAATGCCGGATGTCGACGCCAGGGCGTCTTATCCGGCTTACAGCATGCTGCCAACTGGCTGCTAGCATATACGAGGTAAAGGTTCAGCGTGTGGTAAATCGAGGGTTCGTTTCACGCCATACAGTCCGGCAAGGCGTACACCTTTACGTTCAACTACTTCGCCAATCATTGCCGCGTCGCGTCCTAACGGATGCGCACGTAGCGCGGCAAGCACGCTTTCAGCAGCCTGACGCTCAACGGCAATCACCAGTTTGCCTTCGTTGGCAAAGTTGAGCGCATCGAGGCCCAGCAGCTCGCAAACGCCACGCACCGCAGGCTTCATGGGCAGGGCCGCTTCAGACAGCTCAATACCAAATCCACATGATGCGGCAAACTCATGCGTCACCGCATTCACGCCGCCACGGGTGGCGTCACGCAGCGCCTTCACGCCGGGTATATCACGTATCGTCTGGATAAGCGGCGTGAGCACCGCACAGTCGCTAACCAGTTCGCCATCAAGACCCAATTGCTCGCGCAGATTAAGAATGGTTGCACCATGGTCGCCGAGCGTACCGCTAACCAGCAATACATCGCCAGGGCCGAGAGTTTGCGCGCCCCAGTGAATGTTGGCGGGGATCGCGCCCATACCGGCGGTGTTGATGAACAACTTATCTGCGGCGCCACGCTGCACGACTTTGGTATCACCGGTCACGATGGCGATGCCCGCCTCGCGTGCGGTTGCCGCCATGCTGGTGACGACGGTTTTCAGCGTCTCCATCGGCAGACCTTCTTCAAGGATAAACCCGCAGGAGAGATAACGTGGAATCGCG
Source organism: Citrobacter sp. CRE-46 (assembly GCF_059615875.1). Lineage (NCBI taxonomy): Bacteria > Pseudomonadati > Pseudomonadota > Gammaproteobacteria > Enterobacterales > Enterobacteriaceae > Citrobacter > Citrobacter sp. CRE-46. Next base: position 1,140,319 of record NZ_CM184341.1, read on the forward strand.
CCGCTGACGGCGACATCGTTAGCCGTACCGCAGATAGCCAGCTTGCCGATATTACCGCCGGGGAAGAACAACGGATCGATAACATAGCTGTCGGTAGAGAACGCCAGACGATCGCCCTCTGCAACCAACTGCGCCAGTTCCAGACGCGCCTGATCTTCCTGTTCCGCCAGCCACGGATTAGCAAAAGCCTCCATAAACAGACTGTTGATCAACTGCTGCATAGCCTGACCGCCGCTACCGTGGGCGAGTTGTACGCTGTTCATGCTTCACCCTCCTGCTGACGATACTGATACCAGGCGGCACATGCGCCTTCTGAGGAGACCATCAGTGCGCCAAAGGCGGTCTCCGGGTTACAGGTTTTACCAAATAACGGGCACTGATGCGGTTTACATCTGCCGGTCAACACCTCTCCGCAACGCGCGCGCGGATCGTCATATACCTGCTGTGGCGCTGGCTGAAAATGCGCTTCGGCATCAAAACGTTGATAGTCCGGCGTCAGGTGAACGCCAGACGATTCGATCACGCCCAGACCGCGCCATTCACTGTCGCCGTTGACGCAAAATACCTCAGCGATGGCCTGTTGCGCTAAGGCGTTACCGGCATCCGGTACCACGCGGCGGTACTGGTTTTCGACCTGGCTTTGGGCGGCGATTTTCTGTTCAATCAGCATCACCACGCCTTGCAGCAGGTCGAGCGGCTCAAAGCCGGCGACCACTAACGGGCGATGGAAATCTGAGGCAATGAAATTATAGGCGTCGGTGCCAATCACCATGCTGACGTGCCCCGGTGCTAAAAAGGCATCGATGCCGTTGTCCGGCTGTTCCAGCAGGCTGCGCAGCGTGGGGATAAGCGTAATGTGCTGACAGAAAAAGTAAAAGTTCTGCACATCGCGTTGTTTGGCCTGCTGCAGGGTAATGGCGGTGGTCGGCATGGTGGTTTCAAAACCCAGACCAAAGAACACAACCTTACGCGTTGGGTTTTCCTGCGCCAGCTTCAGCGCATCCATCGGCGAATAGACGATGCGGATATCCGCGCCGCGCGCTTTGGCCTGTAGTAGTGAGCCTTGTTTTCCCGGCACGCGCATGGCGTCGCCAAAGGTGCAGAAAATCACTTCCGGATGGCTGGCGATTTCAACACAGCTGTCGATTCTGCCCATCGGCAGAACGCAAACCGGGCAGCCAGGGCCGTGAATGAACTCCACGTTTTCGGGCAGCAGTTGGTCGAGTCCGAATTTGAAAATAGCGTGGGTATGACCACCACAAACTTCCATGATGCGTAGCGGTCGTTCAGCGGTATAGGGGAGGAGAGCGGCACGTTCACGCAGGTGCTCTATCAACTGCATCACCTGTTCTGGTGCGCGGTATTCGTCAACAAAACGCATTTATTTTTCCTCGCCGTACAGCAACGCGCCGACATCCGGCTCAACGTCAAACATATTTTGCAGCGCGTCGAGCGTGTCGCGCGCTTCTGCTTCATTAATGATGCTCATCGCAAAGCCGACGTGGACCAGTACCCACTGACCCAGACGCGGCTGACCATTTTCATCACAGCTACCGACCAGCGTCAGGTCGACGTCGCGCTGAATACCGCAAACGTCGACTTTGGCCTGGTTGCCATCAATGGTACGGATTTGACCCGGAACACCTATGCACATCGCTGTGTCTCCAGCCAGGAGAGCCATTGGTCCATCCCTTCGCCGCTGGTGGCGGAAATCAGGATGATCTCAATGTCCGGGTTCACTTCCCGGGCGCTGGCGATGCATTTTTCAACATCAAAATTGAGGTACGGCAGCAGATCCACTTTATTGAGCAGCATCAGCGATGCGGCGGCAAACATATGCGGATATTTCAGCGGCTTATCTTCGCCTTCGGTGACGGACAGCACCGCCACTTTATGACGTTCGCCGAGGTCGAAGCTGGCCGGGCAGACCAGGTTACCGACGTTTTCAATAAACAGAATGCCGTTGTCATCAAGCGGCAAACGCGGCGCGGCGTCAGCAATCATTTGCGCGTCAAGGTGGCAACCTTTACCCGTGTTGACCTGGATGGCGGGGGTGCCGGTGGCGCGAATACGGGCGGCATCGTTGACCGTCTGTTGGTCGCCTTCAATCACGGCGCACGGAACGCTGTCTTTCAGTTTGATCAGCGTTTCGGTCAGTAGCGTCGTTTTACCTGAGCCCGGGCTTGAGACGAGGTTTAATACCAGATGCTGACGAGCGGCAAAACGGGCGCGGTTACGTTCGGCCAGACGGTTATTTTTGTCCAGCACGTCAATTTCGACTTCCAGCATACGGCGCTGGCTCATGCCTGGCGCATGGGTACCCGCCTCGCCATGACCGTAGTGCAGGTCGCCTTCTGCGGTCTGGCTCGGTGCGAAATTAGAGGTTTTCACACCGGTAATATTCAGCGCCGGGCGAGCCGCCGGGGCAAATGGCGCGCTGCGAAACGCCGAGTGGGGATTATGCTCATCACCCTCTATATAAAGGTTGCCTTCAGCGCAACCACATGTCGTACACATCGCTCACTCCTGATCTCTTTCTTGTTACAGGCTTTTTGCCGGATGGCGACGCAAGCGTCTTCTCCGGCCTGGCAGGTGCCACCGGAATTAGTCTTCGGCGTCGCCTATTTCAATTCGTCGAATCTGTAGACCATCATCGGCCACAATTCTCAGCGTATCGCTGTTGCATTGCGGACACCGACGCACGCGTTGCGTCAGTAACGTGACGTATTGCTGACAAGATTTGCACCAACATTCTGCTTCTTGTTCTTCGAGGTGGAGTTTACAACCTTCTGCAAGGGTCCCACGGCATACCAGATCAAAACAAAAGGCGAGAGCGCTGGTTTCTACGCAAGAAAATGCGCCAATTTTGAGCCAGACCCCAGTTACTCGCTTGGCACCGTGTTGCGTGGCCTGTTGTTCAATCAATTCCAGTGCTCTTTGGCAGAGGGTTATTTCGTGCATACCGCCTCCTATGAAGTTGCCGTATTAAAAGCAATAAACATGCCAGGTTGAATTTTTTCATTCGTGACAATGACGACAATGACGAAATGACACGTCGTCACCCGTCTTTGATTTTTTATATATTTGAAAATAAAGGAAATTAATTTTGGCATGAAATGTGCTTAAGGCTGTTCATCTCTGCTAAACGGGTAACCTGACATGACTATTTGGGAAATAAGCGAAAAAGCCGATTACATCGCTGAACGGCATCGTCGCCTACAGGACCAGTGGCGTATTTACTGCAACTCGCTGGTTCAGGGGATCACCCTGTCGAAAGCGCGTTTGCATCATGCGATGAGCTGCGCGCCGGACAAAGATCTGTGCTTTGTCCTTTTTGAACACTTCGTTATCTACGTCACGCTGGCGGATGGTTTCAACAGTCACACCATCGAGTATTACGTCGAAACGAAAGAGGGTGATGATAAACAACTGATTGCACAGGCACAGTTGACCATCGACGGTAAAGTTGATGAGCGTATCAGCAACCGCGATCGCGAGCAGGTGCTGGAGCACTATCTCGAAAAAATCGCCAGTGTCTACGACAGCCTGTACACCGCGGTTGAGAACAATATGCCGGTGAATTTAAGCCAGCTGGTTGCGGGACATAGCCCGGCGTAAGCCTCGGGTGCTGCCCACGTTTGTCATGACGCGGCTTTAATACTGCGTCACGACAGTTTAGGGAATGGGCATGTCGAAAAATGTCGAAATGACATTTGCCTGACATGTTTTCGTCAAAAATGACTATCACCTGAGGAATGCCTGGTGAATCGTTTTGTAATTGCTGACTCCACTCTTTGTATTGGCTGCCACACCTGTGAAGCCGCCTGCTCAGAGACACATCGCCAGCATGGCCTGCAGTCAATGCCGCGCCTGAAAGTGATGTTAAATGAAAAAGAATCCGCGCCGCAGCTTTGCCACCAGTGTGAAGATGCGCCTTGCGCTACCGTTTGTCCGGTTAATGCGATTAATCGCGTTGACGGCGCCGTACAGTTGAATGAAAGCCTGTGCGTAAGCTGCAAACTGTGCGGGATCGCCTGTCCGTTCGGCGCTATTGAGTTTTCCGGTAGCCGTCCGCTGCATATCCCGGCAAACGCCAATACATCAAAAGCGCCGCCGGCCCCGCCAGCTCCAGCTCGCGTAAGCACGCTGCTGGACTGGGTTCCGGGCATTCGTGCCATCGCGGTGAAATGCGATCTGTGTAGTTTTGACGAGCAAGGTCCGGCCTGCGTACGCATGTGTCCGACCAAAGCCCTGCATCTGGTGAGCAACATGGATATCGCCCGCGCCAGCAAACGTAAGCGTGAGCTGACTTTCAATACCGACTTCGGCGATCTCACCTTGTTTCAGCAGGCTCAAAGTGGAGATGCAAAATGAGCGCAATTTCACTGATTAACAGCGGCGTGGCCTGGTTTACAGCGGCTGCGGTTCTGGCATTTCTGTTTTCATTTCATAAACCGCTGAGCGGCTGGATTGCAGGGGTTGGCGGTGCGGTTGGCAGTTTGTGTACGGCTGGCGCGGGTTTTATGGTGCTGACCAACGCGCTGGCGGTAAGCGGTGTGATGCCGTTTATTGGTCACAGCCTGCAAATTACCCCGTTGAACGCTATCTGGCTGATTACTCTGGGCCTGTGCGGTCTGTTTGTCAGCCTTTACAACATTGACTGGCATCGCCATCCACAGGTGAAAGCCAACGGCCTGCTGGTGAATCTGCTGATGGCCGCAGCGGTATGTGCGGTGGTTGCCAGCAACCTCGGTACGCTGGTGGTGATGGCGGAAATCATGGCGCTGTGCGCGGTGTTCCTGACCGGTTGCAGTAAAGAAGGCAAGCTGTGGTTTGCGCTGGGGCGCATCGGCACGCTGCTGTTGGCGATTGCCTGCTACCTGGTGTGGCAGCGCTACGGTACGCTGGAACTGCGTCTGCTCGATCTGCGCACCCAGGAGCTGCCGCTTGGGTCTGACATCTGGCTGCTGGGCGTGGCGGGTTTTGGCCTGCTGGCCGGGATTATCCCACTGCACGGTTGGGTGCCGCAGGCACACGCCAACGCCAGCGCGCCGGCTGCGGCACTGTTTTCTACCGTGGTCATGAAGGTCGGTCTGCTGGGTATTCTCTCCCTGTCGCTGCTGGGCGGTAACGCGCCGCTGTGGTGGGGCATTACGCTGTTGGTGCTGGGTATGATCACCGCATTTGTCGGCGGTCTGTATGCGCTAATGGAACATAACATCCAGCGTTTGCTGGCGTACCACACGCTGGAAAACATCGGCATTATTCTGCTGGGGCTGGGCGCTGGCGTAACCGGGATTTCACTGAATCAACCGGCGCTGATTGCGTTGGGTTTGACCGGTGGTCTGTATCATCTGGTCAACCACAGCCTGTTCAAAAGCGTTCTGTTCCTCGGTGCTGGCAGCATCTGGTTCCGTACCGGTCATCGTGATATCGAGAAGTTGGGCGGTATCGGTAAACGTATGCCGATTATCTCTCTGGCGATGCTGGTTGGCCTGATGGCGATGGCCGCACTGCCGCCGCTGAACGGTTTTGCCGGTGAGTGGGTCATCTATCAGTCCTTCTTTAAGCTTGGCAACAGCGGCGCGTTTGTCGGTCGTCTGTTAGGGCCGTTGCTGGCGGTAGGACTGGCGATTACTGGCGCGCTGGCGGTGATGTGTATGGCGAAAGTGTATGGCGTTACGTTCCTTGGCGCGCCGCGCACGAAGGAAGCTGAAAATGCCTGCTGCGCGCCAATCCTGATGGGCGTGAGCGTGGTTGCGCTGGCTATCTGCTGCGTGATTGGCGGCGTTGCTGCGCCATGGCTGCTGCCGATGATTTCCTCTGCCGTTCCACTGCCGCTGGAAACCGCGAACACCACCGTTTCTCAGCCAATGATCACGCTGCTGCTGATCGCGTGTCCGCTGCTGCCGTTCATCATCATGGCAATTTTCAAAGGCAACCGTCTGCCGTCGCGTTCACGCGGTGCGGCATGGGTGTGTGGTTACGATCACGAGCAGTCAATGGTCATTACCGCCCACGGTTTTGCCATGCCGGTGAAAGAAGCCTTTGCCCCGGTACTCAAACTGCGTAAATGGCTGAACCCGGTATCACTGGTTCCGGGCTGGCAGAATGCGGCCGCCCCGGTACTGTTTCGTCGCCTGGCGTTGATTGAGCTGGCGGTGCTGGTGGTGATTGTGGTTTCACGAGGAGCCTGAAAATGAGTGTTTTATATCCGTTAATTCAGGCGCTGGTGCTGTTTGCCGTTGCGCCGCTGCTGTCCGGTGTGACCCGCGTGGCGCGTGCGCGTTTGCATAATCGTCGCGGTCCAGGCGTTTTGCAGGAATACCGCGACATTATCAAACTGCTGGGCCGTCAGAGCATTGCGCCTGCGGATTCCAGCTGGGTTTTCCGCCTGACGCCATTTGTGATGGTAGGTGTGATGCTGACTATCGCCACCGCGTTGCCGGTAGTGACCGTTGGTTCACCGCTGCCGCAATTGGGTGATCTGATCACCTTAATTTACCTGTTCGCCATCGCCCGTTTCTTTTTCTCTATCGCGGGTCTGGATACTGGTAGCCCGTTTACTGCGATTGGCGCCAGCCGCGAAGCGATGCTCGGCGTGCTGGTTGAACCTATCCTGCTGCTGGGACTGTGGGTGGCGGCGCAGGTTGCGGGTTCAACCCATATCAGCAATATCGCCGATACCGTTTACCACTGGCCTGCTGCGCGCAGCATCCCGCTGATTCTGGCCCTGTGCGCCTGTGCTTTCGCCACCTTTATCGAAATGGGCAAACTGCCGTTCGATCTGGCGGAAGCAGAGCAGGAACTGCAGGAAGGTCCATTGACCGAATACAGCGGCAGCGGTTTTGCGGTACTGAAGTGGGGCATTAGCCTCAAACAGCTGGTCGTTCTGCAAATGTTCGTCGGCGTGTTCCTGCCGTGGGGACAGATGGAGACCTTCACCGCGGGTGGGCTGCTGCTGGCGCTGGTGATTGCCGTCGTCAAGCTGGTCCTCGGCGTGCTGGTCATTGCCTTGTTCGAAAACAGCATGGCGCGTCTGCGTTTTTGCGCCACTTCACGCGTGACCTGGGCCGGTTTTGGGTTTGCGTTTTTAGCGTTCGTCTCCTTGCTGGTGGCGTGATTTAAGAGAGTTTGAGCATGTCTGAAGAAAAATTAGGTCAACACTATCTCGCCGCTCTGCACCAGGCCTTTCCGGGCGTGGTGCTGGATGAAGCCTGGCAGACCAAAGATCAGCTGACGATCACCGTCAAGGTGAACTACCTGCCGGAAGTGGTTGAGTTCCTGTACTACAAACAGGGCGGCTGGTTGTCCGTGCTGTTTGGTAACGACGAACGTCAGCTGTGCGGCCATTACGCCGTTTATTACGTGATGTCGATGGAGCAGGGCACCAAGTGCTGGATTACCGTCCGCGTTGAAGTGGATGCCAATAAGCTGGAATTCCCATCCGTGACGCCACGCGTTCCGGCAGCCGTCTGGGGCGAGCGTGAAGTGCGCGACATGTACGGTTTGATCCCGGTCGGTTTGCCGGATGAACGTCGTCTGGTGCTGCCGGATGATTGGCCGGACGAGCTGTATCCGCTGCGTAAAGACAGTATGGATTATCGTCAACGCCCGGCGCCGACGACGGATGCTGAAACCTACGAGTTCATCAACGAACTGGGCGACAAGAAAAATAACGTGGTGCCGATTGGCCCGCTGCACGTGACCTCCGATGAACCCGGTCACTTCCGTCTGTTTGTTGACGGCGAGAACATCATCGACGCCGACTATCGTCTGTTCTATGTCCACCGCGGCATGGAGAAACTGGCGGAAACCCGTATGGGTTACAACGAAGTGACGTTCCTGTCGGACCGCGTGTGCGGCATCTGCGGTTTTGCCCACAGCACCGCCTATACTACCTCCGTAGAGAATGCGATGGGTATCGTGGTGCCGGAACGCGCGCAGATGATCCGCGCCATTCTGCTGGAGGTGGAGCGCTTGCACTCGCACCTGCTGAACCTCGGCCTGGCCTGTCACTTCACCGGTTTTGATTCCGGCTTTATGCAGTTCTTCCGCGTGCGTGAAACGTCGATGAAGATGGCGGAGATCCTCACCGGGGCGCGTAAAACTTACGGTATGAACCTGATCGGCGGTATCCGTCGTGACCTGCTGAAAGACGATATGATCCAGACCCGTCAACTGGCGCAGCAGATGCGTCGTGAGGTGCAGGAACTGGTCGATATGCTGCTCAGCACGCCGAACATGGAACAGCGTACCGTGGGTATTGGTCGTCTGGATCCGGAGATCGCCCGCGACTTTAGTAACGTCGGTCCGATGGTTCGCGCCAGCGGTCACGCGCGTGACACCCGCGCCGATCACCCATTTGTGGGTTATGGTTTGCTGCCGATGGAAGTGCACAGCGAGCAGGGTTGCGACGTCATTTCTCGTCTTAAAGTCCGTATCAATGAAGTCTATACCGCACTGAACATGATCGACTTTGGTCTGGACAACCTGCCGGGCGGCCCGCTGGCGGTGGAAGGCTTTACCTATATTCCTCACCGCTTCGCGCTGGGCTTTGCCGAAGCGCCGCGCGGCGATGACATCCACTGGAGCATGACCGGCGATAACCAGAAACTGTATCGCTGGCGCTGCCGTGCGGCGACCTACGCCAACTGGCCAACGCTGCGTTACATGTTGCGTGGCAACACTGTTTCCGATGCCCCGCTGATTATCGGTAGCCTCGATCCTTGCTACTCCTGTACTGACCGTATGACCGTGGTCGATGTGCGTAAGAAGAAGAGCAAAGTCGTACCGTACAAAGAACTTGAGCGCTACAGCATCGAGCGTAAAAACTCGCCGCTGAAATAAGGAATCGCCATGTTTACCTTTATCAAAAAAGTCATCAAAACCGGGGCGCCGACGTCGTCGTATCCGCTGGAGCCGATTGCGGTCGATAAAAATTTCCGCGGTAAACCCGAGCACAATCCGCAGCAGTGCATTGGCTGCGCGGCCTGTGTCAATGCGTGTCCATCCAATGCGCTGACGGTTGAAACCGATCTGGTTACCAATGAGCTGGCGTGGCAGTTCAACCTCGGTCGTTGCATCTTCTGCGCCCGCTGCGAAGAAGTTTGCCCGACGGCGGCGATCAAGCTGTCGCAGGAATATGAGCTGGCGGTATGGAAGAAAGAAGATTTCCTGCAGCAGTCTCGCTTTTCGCTGTGTAACTGCCGCGTCTGTAACCGCCCGTTCGCGGTACAAAAAGAGATTGATTACGCCATTGCGCTGCTCAAGCACAACGGTGACAGCCGCGCGGAAAACCACCGTGAAAGCTTTGAGACCTGCCCGGATTGTAAGCGCCAGAAATGTCTGGTGCCGTCTGACCGTATTGAACTGACTCGCCATATGAAAGAGGCCAGCTGATGAGCAATTTATTAGGCCCACGTGACGCCAACGGTATTCCGGTACCGATGACGGTGGATGAATCCATTGCCAGCATGAAAGCATCGCTGCTGAAAAGCATCAAGCGTTCAGCGTATGTTTATCGTGTGGACTGCGGCGGCTGCAACGGCTGCGAAATCGAAATTTTCGCCACGCTCTCTCCGCTGTTTGATGCCGAACGCTTTGGTATCAAAGTGGTACCGTCGCCGCGTCATGCGGATATCCTGCTGTTTACCGGCGCGGTAACCCGCGCGATGCGTTCTCCGGCGCTGCGCGCCTGGCAGTCTGCGCCGGATCCGAAAATTTGTATCTCTTACGGCGCCTGTGGCAACAGCGGCGGTATCTTCCACGACTTATACTGCGTATGGGGCGGCACGGATAAAATCGTACCGGTGGACGTGTATATTCCTGGCTGTCCGCCGACGCCTGCGGCAACGCTGTACGGTTTTGCGATGGCGCTGGGTCTGCTGGAACAGAAAATTCATGCGCGTGCGCCAGGTGAACTGGACGAACAGCCCGCTGAAATTCTGCATCCGGATATGGTTCAACCGCTGCGTGTGAAGGTGGACCGCGAAGCTCGCCGTCTGGCGGGTTACCGCTACGGTCGCCAGATTGCTGATGACTATATGACGCAGTTAGGGCAGGGTGAACATCAGGTGGCGCGCTGGCTGGAAGCGGAAAACGATCCGCGTCTGACCGAAATCGTCACGCATCTTAACCATGTAGTCGAAGAGGCGCGTATCCGATGAGTGAAACGGTGGTGTTCAGTCAACTGAGCCGTAAGTTTATTGATGAGAACGATGCGACGCCCGCAGAGGCGCAGCAGGTTGTCTATTACAGCCTGGCGATTGGTCACCACCTTGGGATCATCGATTGCCTGGAAGCGGCGTTAACCTGTCCGTGGGATGAATATCTGGCCTGGATAGCCACCCTTGCCGAGGGCAGCGAAGCCCGGCGGAAAATGGAAGGCGTGCCGAAGTATGGCGAGATCGTCATCGATTTCAACCATGTGCAAATGCTGGCGCGCGCGTTTGATGATGCGCGTGCCGTGCAGACTCCGCAGCAGCAGGAGTGGAGCAAGCTGATGCTCAGCATGCTGCATGATATACACCAGGAAAGCGCCATCTATCTGATGGTGAGGAGACACCGTGACTGACGTTTTACTTTGTGTCGGCAACAGCATGATGGGCGATGACGGCGCGGGTCCGCTACTGGCGGAAATGTGCGCTGCCAATCCTCAGGGCAACTGGGTTGTCATCGACGGCGGCAGCGCGCCGGAAAACGATATCGTCGCTATCCGTGAACTGCGCCCGCAGCGTCTGTTGATTGTGGATGCCACCGACATGGGGTTAAACCCGGGTGAAATCCGCATTATCGACCCGGATGATATTGCTGAAATGTTCATGATGACCACCCACAACATGCCGCTGAACTATCTGGTCGATCAGCTAAAAGAGGATGTTGGCGAGGTGATCTTCCTCGGCATTCAGCCGGATATTGTCGGTTTTTATTACCCGATGACGCAGCCGATCAAAGATGCGGTCGAGACTGTCTATCAACGATTAGCCGGATGGGAAGGCCACGGTGGATTTTCCGGGTTAGAAGCGCCAGAAGAGTAACCTTACCAACGCCGGATGCCAGTGGCATCCGGCCTGTTTTGAGCCTCACACACTCTGTTCTTCACTTGCCTGCTCGATAATTAATTTCCCCTGCATCACCGAAACATTCACTGCCGTCCCGGTAGGGAATCCCGCTTGTTCCAGCCAGTCGCCGTTCAGCGTTAGCGAGGCATGCCGACTGATACGGAGCGTGAAACCCGTGTTACGATCTTCATGGCGTTTTCTGACATAGCCCACTTTCAAACGACGTACGGGTTTGGTGATAACCACTGCTGTTGTGCCATTTTCATCAGACATGAAAGCTTCCTTGTGGTGAACGGATAAGAGCAAAACTACTGAATAAAATGCCAGTAAAAATGCGCAAGAGCAAACCGGAAACTGGAAGGAAGATTCCACATTTGGAATGCAATTCATGAAATGAAAATAGGTGATTCTGCCGGAGGATTACAAAACCCTCCGGCTGGGGAATTACGCCAGATCGGCCCCGTTACTGGCGATCACTTTTTTGTACCACCAGAATGATTTTTTGCGGGTACGCGCCAGCGTGCCTTGGCCCGCATCGTCCCGGTCTACATACACAAAACCGTAACGCTTGCTCATCTCGCCGGTTGAGGCGGAAACCAGATCGATGCAGCCCCAGGTGGTGTAACCCATTAGCGGCACACCATCTTCAATGGCGTCAGCCATGGCGCGGATGTGTTCGCGTAAATAGCAAATGCGATAGTCGTCATTGATCTCGCCGTTGGCATCCATTTCATCTTTCGCCCCCAGCCCGTTTTCCACCAGAAACAGCGGCTTCTGATAACGGTCATACATCATATTCATCGTGATGCGCAGGCCAAGCGGATCGATACCCCAGCCCCATTCGCTGGCGGCAATGTACGGATTACGCAGTGATTTCACTACGTTGGCAGCGCTGGTGTTGCCCGTGTTCATGTCAGCGGAGGCGCAGCGTGATGCGTAATAGCTAAACGAGACGAAATCGACGGTGTTCTTCAGGATGTCGTCATCTTCCGCGGCTTTTTCTATCGTCACGCCCTTTTCGCGAAACACCCGGGCGGAGTAGGCGGGATAAGCCCCGCGCGCCTGCACATCAATAAAGAACAGGTTTTCGCGGTCTTTTTCCAGCGCGGTCCACACATCTTCTGGTTTACAGGAATAAGGATAAAAATTACCGCCCGCCAGCATGCAACCGACCCGGTTTTGCGGATTCACTTCATGGGCGATTTTCGTCGCCAGGGCACTGGCAACCAGTTCGTGGTGGGCGGACTGATATTTCACCTGATCCTGATTTTCCCCCTCTTCAAACACCAACCCGGCCCCTGAAAAAGGGCTGTGCAGCATGATGTTGATTTCGTTGAACGTCAGCCAGTATTTCACCAGACCGTCAAAGGCTTCGAAGCAGGTGCGGGCGTAACGGGTAAAGAACTCCACCATTTTGCGGTTCCGCCAGGAGCCGTACCCGGTAACCAGATGCATGGGCACATCGAAGTGACATAGCGTGACTAACGGCTCAATACCATATTTTTTACACTCGGCAAAAACGGCCCGGTAAAACGCGATACCTTCTTCATTAGGCGCCAGTTCGTCGCCGTTAGGGTAGAGACGACTCCAGGCTATTGAGGTGCGAAAAACCGTAAACCCCATTTCCGCCATCAGCGCAATATCTTCCTTGTAGCGATGATAAAAGTCGATCGCCTGATGGCTGGGATAAAATTCGTCGTCCTGAAGCGTAAAGCGCTTCTCCTGACCCAGTTTAACCGGCATCCGGTGTTCGCCATGGGGGATCATATCGACGGTGGTCAGCCCTTTACCGCCTTCCCGGTATGCCCCTTCAGACTGGTTGGCGGCCAGCGCGCCGCCCCATAAAAATCCTTGCGGAAAAACAGACATAGTTAACCTCAGTTCATGCCAGTCAAATGCTGGCTCCATTGATATTGCCCGCTTGTGCGGCCTGATTTTTTCTGGCCTGCGCGGCAGCATCTTCGACAGGAATATCTTCAAAGCCGAGAATCAGTGTTAATACAAAGGAAAGCACGACCGCCAGCGCCATCACGCCAAACACCCAGACAATGGTCATCGGATTAGCCGGATCGAAAAACTGGACGCTGGTGAACAGGCCAGGAGCCGCCATGGAATGACTCGCCAGTCCAGCCATACCGGCAACGGCACCGCAGATAAAACCGCTGATTAGGCTCGCAATCAGTGGGCGTTTCAGACGGATCGCCACGCCGTACAGCGCGGGTTCGGAAATGCCTGCCATGATGGCTGAAGCGGCGGCCGCTAACGCTGTCTGACGCAGTTCCGGGTTTTTGGTTTTCCATGCCACCGCCAGCGATGAACCGCCCAGCGACAGATTGGCGCCGATTTCAGACGGCATCACCATGCCTTCTTTACCGGTTTCGGCAATGGTCTGGATAATGGTGGGCGTAAACACGCGATGCATACCCGTCATCACCAACAGCGGCCACAGTGCGCCCATAATGGCGACCGACAGCCAGCCGAGATAGCCGTGAATGGTATAGACCAGCGCTGAAATTGCGCTACCGATCCAGATACCAATCGGGCCGATTAAAACGATCGCGAGCGGGGCGGCGATCAGCACGATCAGCATCGGTTTGAGGAAGTTTTTGGTCACTGCCGGCGTGATACGATCCACCCAACGTTCGATATATGACAGACACCAGGTCATGACCAGTGCCGGGATCACGGTGTAGGTGTATTTGACCGCCGTCACCGGGATCAGGGCGAACTCAACGTGCTCACCCTGCGCGGCTTTTGCCATCAGATCGATAAAGCTGGGATGGACCAGCACACCCGCAATAGCAATTGCCAGCGACATGTTGGTTTTGAATTTGATGGCTGCCGAAGCGGCGACCATCAGCGGCAGGAAGAAAAATGCGCCGTCGCCGATAACGGTCAGAATGGTGAGGGTGGACGATCCTTTCACCAGCACGCCGGTCATTTCCAGAACCATTGCCAGCAGCTTGAGCATTGATCCACCGATAATTGCCGGGATCAGCGGTGACATCGTACCGATCAGCGCATCGAGGATTCCCGCGCCAATCCGTTTCAGCGTCAGCCGGGGTTTGGTTTGCGGCTCAGCAGGTTGCATGTTGGCAGGTAGCAGGCTGACAACTTCGCGATACGCCTGCGAAACGGTGTTGCCGATGATCACCTGACACTGATTATCGTTACGTACTACGCCCAGCACGCCAGGGAGCGTTTTCAGCGTCGCGCTATCGACCTGCGCATCATCTTTGATAACGAAACGCAAACGGGTCATACAGTGGGTCACTGCTGTGATGTTGTCGACGCCTCCCAGAGCCGTCACAACGGAGCGCGCTAGCGCTGCATAATTCTTGGACATCGGATTTAATCCTGTTTTATCAGTAGGGTACGTTATGTTTTATCCGTTTGCGCAGGTCACGTTTCTGAGTTGATGAAACTCAGATAGGAAACCGGTTCCACAAAATCATGTTTAATTTATATTCATTAAACAAGAATTAATTTTTATTGTTTTTATAATTGTGATGATGATCACCAGATGTCAGGCGCCGCGTTTTAGCAGCGAGGACAGCGGCGAAACGGTGCAGTACACTGCGTCACATTAAGAGCAAAGGGATGAGTACTATGACCACGATGCTGGAGGTGGCGAAGCGGGCCGGGGTGTCGAAAGCGACGGTTTCCCGGGTGCTTTCCGGGAACGGTTACGTCAGCCAGGAAACCAAAGACCGTGTGTTTCAGGCCATTGAAGAGAGTGGTTACCGCCCTAATTTACTGGCGCGCAGCCTGGCGGCGAAGACCACGCAGACGCTGGGTCTGGTGGTGACCAATACTCTTTATCATGGCGTCTATTTCAGCGAGCTGCTGTTTCACACCGCGCGGATGGCGGAGGATAAGGGGCGCCAGTTGTTGCTGGCTGATGGTAAACATAGCGCAGAGGAAGAGCGTCAGGCGATCCAGTACTTACTCGACCTGCGCTGTGACGCGATTATGATCTATCCGCGTTTTCTCAGCGTGGATGAAATAGACGAGATCATTGACGCGCACGCCCAGCCGATTATGGTGCTTAATCGACGGCTGCGTAAAAACAGTAGCCACAGCGTCTGGTGCGATCAAAAACAAACCAGCTTTAACGCCGTTGCGCAGTTGATTGCCGCCGGGCACCAGGAGATTGGTTTTATTACCGGCTCGATGGATTCGCCTACCGGCGTGGAACGACTCTCAGGCTATAAAGACGCGCTGGCTGCGCATGGCATTTCGCTAAATAATGATTTGATTGTCAAAGGAAAGTGGACGCCAGCCTGCGGTGCCGCGGGCGTTGATACGCTGCTTTCACGCAAGGTCAATTTTACCGCGCTGGTGGCCAGCAATGATGATATGGCGATAGGCGCGATGAAGCAGTTGCATGATCAGGGTATCCGTGTGCCTGCCCAGGTGTCGGTGATTGGTTTCGATGATATCGCCATCGCGCCATACACTATTCCGGCGCTTTCCAGCGTCAAAATTCCGGTGACGGAAATGATCCAGGAAACGATTGGTCGCCTGATATTTATGCTGGGTGACGGGGCATTTACGCCGCCAAAAATCTTCACCGGAGAACTCATTCAGCGCGATTCTGTTGCGCCATACGTTTCGCGCTGACGGCTGTCATTTGTCATCGTCACTAGTGACGATGACACACCATTCTCACATCCATCAAAATAAAAACCCTTTAATAACAGTGCATTAAAATTTGGCACGATTCGTGAATATTCGGCAGATAATCTGTCATTGCTGGAGAAATTGATGAACCGTTTCATCATTGCAGACGCCAATAAATGCATTGGTTGCCGTACCTGTGAAGTGGCCTGCGTAGTATCCCATCAGGATAACCAGGACTGCGCATCGCTGACCCCTGAAACCTTTTTACCCCGCATTCACGTCATCAAAGGCGTTAACGTCTCCACGGCGACGCTGTGCCGCCAGTGTGAAGACGCGCCGTGCGCTAACGTCTGTCCGAACGGAGCAATCAGCCGTGATAAAGGCTTTGTCCACGTGATGCAGGAACGCTGCATTGGCTGTAAAACCTGCGTGGTGGCGTGTCCTTATGGGGCAATGGAAGTTGTCGTGCGTCCGGTTGTGCGTAACAGCGGCGCGGGCCTGAACGTTCGTGCAGAAAAAGCCGAAGCCAACAAGTGCGACCTGTGCCACCACCGCGAAGCGGGTCCTGCCTGTATGGAAGTCTGCCCGACTCACGCGCTGATTTATGTGGATCGCAATAAGCTTGAGCAACTGAGCGCTGAAAAACGCCGCCGCGCGGCGCTGGACTCCACCGCATCTTTGCTGTTCTGATCGCTAAAAGTCCGCGTAAAATACGGTAGTACTTATGCCGGATGGCGGCTTCGCCTTATCCGGCCTACTTTTCGCATTCACGTAGGCCTGATAAGCGTAGCGCCATCCGGCAAACCGGGATAGATGACTGCGGGAAGGACATAATGACAATCAATAACCACTCCGGCGTACAACTGCGTATTCGCGGCAAGGTACAGGGCGTCGGGTTTCGCCCCTTCGTCTGGCAACTGGCGCAGCGCCTGCAACTGCATGGCGACGTGTGCAACGACGGTGACGGTGTGGTGGTGCGCTTACAGGAAGATCCGGCGGAGTTTATTGCGCAATTGCATCAATATTGTCCGCCGCTGGCGCGCATTGATAGCATTGAGAGCGAGCCATTCGCCTGGACGCAGCAGCCTGCCGATTTCTCGATTCGCCAAAGTGCAGGCGGTACGATGAATACGCAAATTGTACCGGACGCCGCGACCTGTCCCGAATGCCTTGTTGAAATGAACACCCCCGGCGAACGTCGCTATCGCTACCCCTTCATCAACTGTACCCATTGTGGTCCGCGTTTTACGATTATCCGTGCCATGCCGTACGACCGTCCGTTTACCGTGATGGCGTCCTTCCCTCTCTGTGCGCAATGCGATACAGAGTATCGCGATCCCTATGACCGTCGCTTTCACGCCCAACCCGTTGCCTGCCCGCAATGCGGTCCACATCTTGAGTGGCTAAGCGCGGGTGAGCGAGCGGAAAAAGAAGAGGCGCTGCAGGCGGCGGTAGCGTTGCTAAAAGCGGGCGGCATTGTCGCTGTGAAAGGCATTGGCGGTTTTCATCTGGTCTGCGATGCGCAAAATGATAATGCTGTGGCGCTGCTCCGGTTGCGTAAACATCGCCCGGCTAAACCGTTGGCGGTGATGTTGCCTGCTGACGACGGACTGCCTGAAGCTGCGCGTCGTCTGTTAACCACCCCTGCCGCGCCGATCGTGTTGGTGCAAAAACGCTATGTAGCGGCATTGAGCGAGGGAATAGCGCCAGGGTTAACGGAAGTTGGCGTTATGCTGCCAGCGAATCCGTTGCAGCATCTCCTGTTACAAGAGATGCAGTGCCCGCTGGTAATGACCTCCGGCAACCTCAGCGGCAGGCCGCCAGCCATTACCAACGCGCAGGCGCTGGAAGATTTACGCGAGATTGCCGACGGTTTCCTGCTGCATAACCGCGAAATTGTGCAGCGTATGGATGACTCCGTGGTGCGTGAAAGTGGGGAAATGCTGCGCCGCTCGCGGGGTTACGTGCCGGATGCGGTCGCGTTGCCGCCGGGTTTTCGTGACGTGCCGCCGATGCTGTGTTTAGGCGCGGATCTAAAAAATACCTTCTGTCTGGTGCGTGGCGAACAGGCGGTTATCAGTCAGCATTTGGGCGATCTCAGCGATGACGGCATCCAGCAGCAGTGGCGTAATGCGCTGCGCCTGATCCAGAACATTTATGACTTTACGCCACAGCGTATCGTGCATGATGCTCACCCCGGCTATGTTTCCAGCCAGTGGGCCAGTGAGATGAATCTGCCGAGCGAAACGGTGCTGCATCACCATGCGCATGCCGCTGCGTGTATGGCCGAGCACGGTTGGCCGCTGGACGGTGGCGATGTTATCGCTCTGACGTTAGACGGTATCGGCATGGGTGAAAACGGCGCGCTGTGGGGCGGAGAGTGTTTGCGGGTCAACTATCGTGAATGCGAACACCTGGGCGGCTTACCCGCGGTCGCGCTGGCGGGCGGCGATCTGGCGGCAAAGCAGCCGTGGCGTAACCTGCTCGCGCAGTGTCTGCGTTTTGTCCCTGACTGGCAGCGATTCCCGGAAACATCGGCGCTGCAACAGCAAAACTGGAACGTGCTGGCACGCGCCATTGAGCGGGGGATCAATGCGCCGCTGGCGTCATCGTGCGGACGGCTGTTTGATGCCGTTGCCGCCGCGCTTCAGTGCGCACCGACTTCGCTGAGCTATGAAGGCGAGGCCGCCTGCGCGCTGGAGGCACTGGCATCGCAATGTGAAGGCGTTGAGCATCCGGTAACAATCCCCTTGCAAGGTAATGAGCTTGACCTGGCTGTTTTTTGGCAGCAATGGCTGAACTGGCAGGGGGCGCCTGCAGCAAGAGCGTGGGCGTTTCATGATGCGCTGGCGTGTGGGTTTGCCACGCTGATGCGTGAGCAGGCTGAAGCGCGTGGCGTTAAGACGTTAGTATTTAGCGGTGGCGTGATGCATAACCGTTTGTTGTCATCGCGGCTGGCATTTTATCTGACTGATTTCACCTTACTGTTCCCGCAGCGTTTGCCGGCGGGTGATGGGGGATTATCGCTGGGGCAGGGCGTGATTGCCGCGGCGCGAGCGTTAGCTTAAGGGTAAGGTGCCGGATGGCGGCTGCGCCTTATCCGGCCTACAAGTGAGCATCTATTTGTAGGCCGGATAAGGCGCGAAGCGGCGCCATCCGGCACCACAGACTTACAAGGGCAACGTTTTCAGCAGCGCAAAGGCCTCTTTCATCCGGTCTTCACTGACCACAAACGCACATAGCTGGCCTTCGTCGTTCATTCCTCTGGCCACCATACCTTGCGCTTCCGCGGCAATATGCCAGCTCAGATCGCGACGCTGGGTTTCCCCCGCCAGATGCAATGGCAGTTCCGGCGTTTTAACTTTTACCAGCATGGCAGGCAGCTTCAGCGGAGCATTGCCGCCGAGCAGGTTTTTCGCCAGATACATGGCGCTCAGTTGAATCGGTTGCAGGAACGGCAGCACCTGACCGTTAATTTCCGCACAGTCGCCGAGGGCATAAATGTCCGGGTGGCTGGTTTGCAGATAGCTGTCGACGCAGACGCCACGATTAATGCTCAATCCGGCACGACGCGCCAGCGCCGTTTCCGGGCGCAGACCGGTGGCGGCGATCACCGCATCGACTTCTACGCTGCGACTACGATCGAGCGTGGCGCGAATACCCGATTCAGTTTTTTCCAGACCCTGAAGCTGTGATTTCAGCAGCAGATGCACACCCATATCGGTCAGACGATGCTGTAAGCGACTGCTGACTTCCGGTGGCATCAGCGAGGCCAGAATGCTGGCGGCGTTGTCGATAAGCGTTACCGCTTTACCGGCACGACAAAAATCCATCGCCAGCTCACTGCCAATCAGACCGCCGCCGACAATGAGTACCCGCTGGGCATCACGCAGTTGCGTTTCACAGGCGCGGTATTCTTGCTGGCTGTTCAATGTGAGCATTAACTCACGTCCGGTAACTGGAGGCACAAAGGCTGAAGCCCCCGTCGCCAGCACCAGCTTGTCGTACTGCCACTGTTGGTCCTGACTTTTCACGATGTGGGCATCGGTGTCGATGTCGGTCACCCAGGTGTAGGGGAACAGGCGCAAATTAAACTGTTCGGCAAACTCCCCCGCCGACTGGCGGGTGAGGTCGTCTGCACGCTGTGCCTGACTGATAACGTGGCTGAGATCGGGCTTGTTGTACTCATCCATGCTGTCAGCGGCAATCAGGGTCAACGGAACAGTTGCATCCTGTTTACGGATATTTTTGACTAACTGGCGGGCGGCGAAGCCCGAACCAATAATGACAATTCCGTGGCTCATTTTGCCTCCGTTGCCAGTACGTCGAAGACGTCTTTACCTAATGAACATTCCGGGCACAGGAAGTTATCCGGCACATCGCTCCATGGGGTACCTGGCGCGACATCCTGCAACGGTTCGCCTTTTGCTGGATCGTAAATCCACTGGCACACGCTGCACTGCATGCTTGGGCCGAGGTCAGCCGCAGCCGCAGCGGCACAAGCGCACTCTTCTTCTTTGGTTGCCGCTTTGACGGTCGTTTCCGGTAGCGGAGCAAGCGCCCACTGACGTGCAATTTCACGACCGTGCTGACGACACAGTTCCAGCGCATCCAGATCCGGACGCCATTTCGCCTTCAGGCTAAGCGACATCTCAAAACCGGCATCTTGTAAACGGGTGGACAGGCGGTCAACTGCGCCGCCGCTCCAGCCGTGAGAACCAAAGGCGCTGGCGCGTTTGTTACGAAAACGCAGGCCAGTCATCTCTTCCACCAGTCCGGCGATTTTAGGCATCATCACGTTGTTCATGGTGGAAGTACCGACCAGTACGCCTTTAGAACGGAAGACGTTGGTCAGGACGTCGTTTTTGTCGCTACGGGCGACGTTAAAGATTTTCACCGCCACGTTCGGGTCAACTTCATTGATGCCCTGGGCAATGGCGTCCGCCATCATGCGGGTGTTGTTGGACATGGTGTCGTAGAAGATGGTGATGCGGTCTTCCTGATAATCGGCCGCCCATTTCAGGTACAGCTCAACGATCTGCGTTGGGTTGTCGCGCCATACCACACCGTGGGAGGTGGCAATCATATCGACCGGCAGATTGAAGCCGAGGATTTCAGTGATTTTCGGCGTCACCAGACGGCTGAACGGGGTCAGGATGTTGGCGTAGTAGCGTTGGCATTGTTCGAACAGTTCGGTCTGGTCAACTTCATCATTGAACAGACGTTCGTCGCAGTAATGCTGGCCGAAGGCATCGTTACTGAACAGTACCGCATCGCCGGTCATGTAGGTCATCATGCTGTCAGGCCAGTGCAGCATCGGCGTTTCAACAAAAATCAGTTGTTTGCCGTTGCCGATGTCCAGAGAATCACCGGTTTTCACCACGTTGAAGTTCCACTCCGGATGATGGTGGTGGCCGGTGATGGAATCAATCGCGTTAGCGGTGCAGTAAATTGGCGTGTCCGGGATGCAGGACATCAGTTCGGTCAGCGCACCGGCGTGATCTTCTTCCGCGTGGTTAATGATGATGTAGTCGATATCCGCGAGGTCAATTTCACTGCGCAGGTTCTGCACGAATTCACGGCTAAACTTATGGTCTACTGTATCGATCAGCACGTTTTTTTCTTCACGGATGAGATAGCTGTTGTAGCTGCTACCGCGCAGCGTTTTGTATTCAGTGCCGTGGAAATCTCGCACTTCCCAGTCACGTTGGCCAACCCAATGAATGTTATTTTTAACCAGAATAGACATAGCAACCTCAATTAATTCAGCGTTTTTCTAAAAAGATATTTTGTTAATTGCAGGTTGTGTGCCAACTTTTTAGTTGTTTGATTTTTAATGATTTATTATTTATTGCCTATAAAGTGGTAGTCAAAATGACTGTTTATTTTATTGTCAATATGACAATATGAATTGTCAAAATGACAATGAGGTTGCCATGAGCTTTTCAGTAGATGTGCTGGCGGGTATCGCCATTGAATTACAAAGCGGTATCGGTCATCAGGACCGTTTTCAGCGCCTGATCACGACCTTGCGCCAGGTGCTGGAGTGCGATGCATCGGCACTGCTGCGCTACGAGTCGCGACAGTTTATCCCGCTGGCTATCGATGGCCTGGCGCAGGATGTCCTCGGCCGCCGCTTCACGCTGGAGGGACATCCGCGGCTGGAGGCGATTGCCCGCGCCGGGGACGTGGTACGTTTTCCTGCCGACAGCGATCTGCCCGATCCTTATGACGGGTTAATCCCGGGTCAGGAGAGCCTGAAAGTGCATGCCTGCATCGGGTTGCCGCTGTTTGCCGGACAAAGTCTGATTGGCGCGTTAACGCTGGATGGCATGGAGCCCGATCAGTTCGATGTCTTCAGCGATGAAGAGCTTAGGCTAATTGCCGCTCTGGCTGCGGGGGCGCTGAGTAATGCGTTGCTGATTGAACAACTGGAAAGCCAGAATATGCTGCCGGGTTCGTCGACGGCTTTCGAGCAGGTGACGGAAACCCAGATGATTGGCCTGTCGCCCAATATGATGCAGTTGAAAAAAGAGATTGAGATTGTGGCAGGGTCCGATCTCAACGTACTGATCAGTGGCGAAACCGGGACCGGGAAGGAGCTGGTAGCCAAAGCGATTCATGAAGGTTCGCCGCGTGCGGTGAATCCGCTGGTGTATCTCAACTGCGCGGCGTTGCCCGAAAGCGTGGCGGAAAGTGAACTTTTTGGTCACGTAAAAGGGGCTTTTACCGGGGCTATCAGTAATCGTAGCGGTAAGTTTGAAATGGCGGATAACGGCACGCTGTTTCTCGACGAGATTGGCGAACTCTCGCTGGCGCTGCAGGCCAAGCTGCTGCGCGTATTGCAGTATGGCGATATTCAGCGCGTAGGGGACGATCGCAGCCTGCGCGTTGACGTGCGCGTACTGGCGGCGACCAATCGTGATTTACGAGAAGAGGTGCTGGCGGGGAATTTTCGCGCGGATCTGTTTCATCGCCTGAGCGTTTTTCCCCTTTCCGTGCCGCCACTGCGTGAGCGCGGCGAAGATGTAGTGCTGTTGGCAGGCTATTTTTGCGAGCAATGTCGGCTGCGGCTGGGACTTTCCCGCGTTGTGTTAAGCCCCGGCGCGCGTAATCATCTGCTGAGTTACGGCTGGCCCGGAAACGTGCGCGAGCTGGAACATGCCATTCATCGGGCGGTTGTGCTGGCAAGGGCTACCCGGGCAGGGGATGAGGTGGTGCTGGAGGCACAGCATTTTGCCTTGCAGAATGAAAGCCCTGTACCGCAGCCGGACGTCGTGGCAGAGATCCCGCAGCATCACAATTTGCGTGAGGCAACGGAGTCATTTCAGCGCGAGATGATCCGCCGGGCCTTGGCGCAAAATAATCACAATTGGGCGGCAAGCGCGCGGGCGCTGGAAACAGACGTCGCCAACCTGCACCGGCTGGCGAAACGCCTGGGGCTGAAGGATTAGATAATACCGGCCTGATAGAAATCCTGCAGGTTGATAGCGCCGGTGAGTTTCCCGTTTTCATCTACCACCGGTGCGGCAGTGATTTTGCGTTTCATCAGGATCTCTTTGGCGTCAATGGCGCGGCTCTGCGCCTGCAGCGTAATGCCATTATGGGTCATTGCTTCGCTAACCTGCGTGGTGAGCGCGCCGCCGCCTACCAACCATCGACGCAGGTCGCCGTCAGTGAAGACGCCTTTCACCAGTGACGCGTCATCACAGACAGCCACCAGACCAAGACCCGTGCGGCTGAGTTCCAGCATCGCGTCCATGACGCTGGTGGTCAGCGTTACCTGCGGAATGGCCTCGTCACGGCGCATCAGGTGATGCACTTTATTTAACAGACGAGCGCCCAGCGCGCCAGCCGGATGCGAGCGGGCAAAATCTTCTTCGTTAAAGCCGCGCGCCTGCATCACGGCGATTGCCAGCGCGTCGCCCATCATCAGCGTGTTCACGGTGCTGGAGGTCGGCGCCAGGCGCATCGGGCAGGCTTCACGTTCAACAGAAATATCCAGCACGGCTTTGGCCGCCAGGCCCAGCGGCGAGGTTGGTTTTCCGGTCATGGCCAGCAGGGCGACGGATTTGTCTTCCAGGCGCGGAATGATGAGATCCAGCTCTTTCGCGCCGCCGGAGTAAGAGATAAACAGCATCACGTCGCGGCTTTCAATCATGCCTAAGTCGCCATGCAGCGCTTCCGCCGGATGCACAAAAAAGGCAGGGGTGCCGGTACTGGCGAGGGTCGCAGCAATTTTTTTGCCAATATGGCCTGATTTGCCAATCCCGGAGACAATGACTTTGCCTTCACAGTGGATGATAGTATTGGCGGCGCGGACAAAATCATCGCCCAGTCGCTCCGGCAGTCGACTGGCTTCCTGCAGTTCCAGCATTAACGTCTGACGGCCCGCGTTCAGTAGTGCATCACTCATTGGTTTCTCCGGTTATGATTACTTCAATCCCTTTTGCTTCCAGCGCCTGACGAAATGCAGGGTCAATACCCGCATCGGTAATCAGCTTGTCAACGCTTTCCAGACTGCACACAACATTAGGGCTTTTACGCCCAAATTTTGAGGAGTCAGCCATCAGAATCACTTCGCGAGCGGCATTGCACATCGCTTTACTGACGCTAAAGACCTCATTAAAGGTGGTCACGCCGGCATTGAGGTCAATACCGTCGGTCCCCATGAAGAGTTTATCAAAGCTGAATTGCTCAAAGGCGTTTTCTGCCAGTTGACCGTGAAATGACGCAGATTTTTTGCGAAAGGTCCCGCCAGGCATCAGGATGGTTTGCTCGTTGTCCAGCTCCGAAAGGGCATTAACAATGTGCAGACTGTTGGTCATGACGGTGATGTTGCTAAAGCGGGTAAGCATCGGCACCATCTGCAATACGGTACTGCCCGCATCCAGAATGATGGAGTCGCCATCATGGATATAACGGACGGCGGCTTCAGCGATCTGCTCTTTTTTATGCGTGTTAATTAGGGTTTTGTGATCGATGGGCGGGTCAGATTCATCTTTGTTCAACACTACGCCGCCATAGGTACGAATGACGGTTCCAGCATTTTCCAGAATGACCAGGTCTTTGCGAATGGTTGTGCCGGTCGTGTCAAAGTAGTGGGCCAGTTCTTCAACCGAGCATTTTCCCTGCTTTTGCAGGTGCTCCAGTATGGCAGCCTGACGCTGACGAGGTTTCATAGGCGTGATTACCCTGACTTATTTAGGTTGCAAAATGATAATTTCGCAAGCTATTAGCATTCACAACGAAATTACCCATGTTTCAGTTTAAGCGCCAATGATAGTGCATTCTGCGCTAACGGATCATGGGGAAAGATCACATCAGGCTGTAAATCATCAAGATGTTTGCCCATTATGGTGGCAATTTTGCCGGGTCTGGCGAATACGGTAAGACCTTTCATAAATAACGTATCGGTAACCCGCTGTTGCTCATCAAGTGCGATGGCGACGACCACGCGCGGCTTAAACCGTCCGCCGGAACGACCCACGCCCACCAGACCCCGCTGACAAAGTTTATCGAACGCGCGGTTAAAGCGGGATATTTGCCAGCCACCAAGTGCCAGTTGCAGGCACCAGGCGATGGCGGCGACGGTAATCAGTGCGGAAACCATACTGCGCTCCTTTGATTTTGCCGGATGACGGCTGCGCCTAATCCGGCCTACATAATATTCGTAGGCCCGGTAAGCACAGCGCCACCGGGCAGTCATACCTCTTAGAACATCACCTGACCGCCGGTGACGTTAATTGATTGTCCGGTGCAGTAAGAGGCTTTCGAACTGGCATAAAACAGCAGCATGTTCAGCACGTCCTGATAATCGCAGCCGCGTTTGAGCGGAACCTTATCAATGTAATACTGCTCTACTTCATCCGGCTTAAGGCCCAGTTTGGTAGCGTACTGCGGTAATAATGACTGGAACATCGGTGATTTCAACAGGTTGCCGAGCATCAGCGAATGGACGGTAATCCCGTATTCCGCCAGATCCAGCGCCAGCGATTGGGTTAAACCCACGCCGCCAAATTTTGCCGCGCTGTAGCCCGAATTGTGTTTACTGCCTACTTTCCCTGATTTGGAGTTGATCTGGATAATGCGTCCCTGAACGCCATCGCGGATCATCAGGCGCGAGAATTCACGGGCGCAGAGGAAGTAACCGACCAGATTCACCTGCAGCGAGCGGTCGAAATCCCCAAGCTGAAAGTCGCTGATGAACGCGGCTTTAGCGATACCCGCGCTGTAAACCAGCAGGTCGACGCGACCAAATATTTCATCCACTCCGCGTGACAGTGCAAGCACGCTCTGTTCGCTGGTGGCATCAGCGCCAAAACCGTACGCTGTGCCTGCGCCAAACTCGGCGTTAATCTCCTGCGCGACGTTGGCGGCTTTATCGCTTTGAATATCCACCACCGCGACGCGGTATCCTTCTGTCGCAAGCCCACGGCAAAGGAACGCTCCCAGGGTCTGGCCTCCACCAATGACAACGGCAACCTGATTCATCTTTTTCTCCTTCAATCTTAAGCAACAAACTTCAAAATACAGCCCGGCGCGATATCGTCCGGTACAGGGCCCGCCACATGTACGGTGCCAGGAAATTCCGCTTCGCTGAGTCCGTCAAAACGTAGGGTGATATGCCCCAGTTCACGTAAGTTTTGTTCCGCCACGCTGCCAACGGCGGTGACCGGGTAGTGATGCTGGCCCAGTTCAAACTGGATCCCGGCGTGCAAAGAACCGTTCAGATCGCCGTGGCAATGGATGAAGCAAAACTCTTCAATATCCGCTGGCGCGCCTTCACGAAAGGTAATTAACATCTGGTCGCAAAGTGCGTCCGGGGCGCTTTGGCCGATGCGGGTGATGGTGGTTTGATAAATCACGGTCATTTTTGAGTGCCTCTTATTGGTAAATAAAGCCGGATACAAACCAGGCGATGAGAACGGTAGGCGCGCCGGTCAGGAAGCGGCTTACCAGGACGGATGGCACGCCGACGCGGACCGTGTCCTGACGCGCTTCGGCCAGCGATAACCCCACAGGAATAAAGTCGCATGCGGCTTGCGCATTAATGGCAAACAAGGCCGGTAGCGCCAGATGGGGAGGGATGTTCCCTAGGCCAATCTGTACGCCGATCAGCACCCCGATAACCTGGGCGATGACCGCACCAGGGCCGAGGAAAGGCGACAGCAGCGGGAAAGAGCAAATCAGCGCCAGCGTCACCAGTCCCAGCGGGTGGCTGGCGAGCGGTGCGAGTCCATGGGCTATCCAGTCTCCCAGACCAGAAGCCATGATGATGCCGATCAGCGCCGAGACGAACGCCATAAATGGCAGAATGGTTTTCAGAACGGTATCAATAGTGTCGCGACCAGCCTGGAACAGGACAGCAACGGCTGACCCCATGCCCATACCGACTTTTGCCAACAGACCATCGCTTTGTTCAGTAATCTTTTTACTGGTGTCGTAATCGCGACCAATCGTGCTGCTTGCAGGTTGCGGCGCAATGGATGCTTCACCGACAACAGTAATGTTTTCTTCTTTCACGCCAGAGACATAGATATCTTCGACAATGTACTGGGCCAGTGGACCGGATTTCCCCGTGGCGTGAATATTTACCGTGGGTATGCGACGTTTGGGATAGATCCCACAGCGCAGCGTGCCGCCGCAGTCGATGATCGCCACGCCAATTTCACTCTCCGGCGGTTCACCCTCTTTGAAACCATCAACGGCCTGCCAACCGGTCAGATTCGCCAGCGTGTCGACAATTGCAGGGCGAGTCCCTGCAGTGATATAGACAATTTTCTTGCCCGGTACGGCATCCAGTTCAAGCGGGCCGCCCCAGCCGCCGGTGCCTTTTTCAATACGAATACGCGTCATGATGTTGCTCCCGCCAGATGAACTTTCTGCTCAAGTTGAATGCCCATTTTTTTCTCGAAAATGGCGGTGGTGAAATCGGTTACCCAGCCGCGGAAGAAGTTGGTGACCAGACCGACCAGCAAATAGCTCACCGCCAGCGGGCCAAGCGGTAGGCCCAGCGTCGTCAGGCCGCTGGCGATACCGAGATAGACAAACAGCTCGCCGGGGTTGATGTGCGGGAATAAGCCATTCATGGAATGGCAGCTATAAGAGGCCGCAGCGTAGTAGCTGGGCTTGTACTTTTCTGGCATAAAGCGGCCCAGGCTTAGCGTCATCGGATTACAAAACACAAATGTGCCGATGCACGGCAGCAGCAGATAGCGGGACAGTGGGTTTCCGGCGCAGCGCTGAGCAAAACGTTCAATACGCTGCTGGCCGATAAAGTTAATCAGCGCATTCATGATGACCAGCAGGCTAATCAGCAGGGGAAGAATACCGGTCACCATGCCGGTAAACACCTCTCCGCCTTTCTGGAACAGCCCGATAAACCACTCAGCACCGAGTGTGATGGTGTCGATCATTATTCTCTCCTGTAGGGTTTTTTAGTTATCTTGCCAAACGGAAACTAATTTTAATCAGATCGAAAGATTTAAAAGTGTTATTTTGATCTCAAAATGAAAGGTAAATATTTTAATTTGAAAGTTATTGCGTAAGCGCTCGCAAATATGACGGTCGGAAGTGCAAGAGGGGGGAAATTCTGTGAAGCAGAGCGACTACTGCTTCCTTGTATGGCTGAGGATGCTTTACCATACTTCTCCCAGGCTGAATTTGTTTAATGGATGTCTCATGTTCAAGCGTCGTTATGTAGCGTTACTTCCCCTTTTCGTATTGCTTGCTGCCTGTAGCAGCAAACCTAAACCTTCAGAGACTCAAACGACTACGGGTACGCCTTCCGGCGGCTTCCTGCTTGAGCCACAGCACAATGTCATGCTAACGGGCGGTGATTTTGCCAATAACCCGAACGCGCAACAGTTCATCGAGAAGATGGTGAACAAGCATGGCTTTGATCGCCAGCAGTTGCAGGAGATCCTGTCGCAGGCCAAGCGGCTGGACTCGGTATTGCGTTTGATGGACCGTCAGGCGCCGACGACTCAACCTCCAGCCGGACCTAACGGCGCGTGGCTGCGTTATCGCAAGCAGTTCATCACGCCGGATAACGTGCAAAACGGCGTGGCCTTCTGGAATCAATATGAAGATGCCCTGAACCGTGCGTGGCAGGTCTACGGTGTACCACCGGAAATCATCGTCGGTATTATTGGCGTAGAGACGCGCTGGGGCCGCGTGATGGGCAAAACGCGAATTCTGGATGCGCTGGCGACGCTGTCCTTTAATTATCCTCGTCGTGCGGAATACTTCTCTGGCGAACTGGAAACTTTCCTGTTGATGGCGCGAGATGAAAGTGATGATCCGCTCGATTTGAAAGGTTCCTTCGCCGGTGCGATGGGCTACGGCCAGTTTATGCCGTCTTCCTATAAAGAATATGCGGTCGATTTCAATGGCGATGGGCACATTAATCTGTGGGATCCGGTTGACGCCATCGGTAGCGTGGCGAACTATTTCAAAGGCCACGGCTGGGTGAAAGGCGATACGGTCGCGGTGCCGGCGAATGGTCAGGCGCCTGGGCTGGCGAACGGCTTTAAAACCCAGTACAGCATTTCACAGCTTGCCGCCGCGGGTCTGACGCCGCAGCAGTCGTTGGGGAATCATCAGCAGGCCAGCCTGCTGCGCCTGGATATTGGCACCGGTTATCAGTACTGGTACGGGCTGCCAAACTTCTACACCATCACCCGCTACAACCACAGTACCCACTACGCGATGGCGGTGTGGCAATTGGGTCAGGCGGTAGCGCTGGCGCGCGTACAGTAATCGCTCCAACCGGCCTACAGATAAGATATTGCTTGTAGGCCGGATAAGATGCTCTGACATCGCCATCCGGCGGGTCTTATTTTGCAACGGATCAATTTTTGGAATCCCCCTCGTAAAACGTTCTCCCCATCCCCACATTGGTTGTGAAAGTGCTATCTTGTGCGGCATATTTTTTTAACTGACAGAGGCTGAAATGACCGACAGTGAACTGATGCAGTTAAGCGAGCAGGTTGGCCTGGCGCTGAAAGCGCGCGGGGCGACCGTTACGACGGCGGAATCCTGCACCGGCGGTTGGGTGGCCAAAGCCATTACGGATATTGCCGGCAGTTCCGCCTGGTTTGAACGCGGGTTCGTGACCTACAGCAATGAAGCCAAAGCGCAGATGATTGGCGTGTGCGAAGAGACGCTGGCCCAGCATGGCGCGGTGAGTGAGCCTGTCGTCGTGGAAATGGCGATTGGTGCTCTAAAAGCGGCCCGCGCGCATTTCGCGGTCTCGATCAGCGGTATTGCGGGGCCGGATGGCGGCAGTGAGGAAAAGCCTGTGGGTACGGTATGGTTTGCCTTTGCCAGCGCAAGCGGTGAGGGGATTACCCGCCGGGAATGTTTCAGCGGCGATCGCGATGCGGTACGTCGGCAGGCGACTGCCTATGCGTTACAAACCCTGTGGCAACAATTTCTACAAAATACTTGATACTGTATGAGCATACAGTATAATTGCCTCAACAGAACATTATCTTTCACGTTTCGCGGTTTACCCCGAAAGCGGCATGACAGGAGTAATTAATGGCTATCGACGAAAACAAACAGAAAGCGTTGGCGGCAGCGCTGGGTCAGATCGAAAAGCAATTCGGTAAAGGCTCCATCATGCGCCTGGGTGAAGACCGTTCCATGGATGTGGAAACCATCTCCACCGGTTCGCTTTCTCTGGACATCGCATTAGGCGCGGGCGGTTTGCCAATGGGCCGTATCGTCGAAATCTACGGGCCTGAATCTTCCGGTAAAACGACGCTGACGCTGCAGGTTATTGCCGCCGCTCAGCGCGAAGGTAAAACCTGTGCGTTCATTGATGCGGAACACGCGCTGGATCCCGTCTATGCCCGTAAGCTTGGCGTTGATATCGACAACCTGCTGTGTTCCCAGCCGGATACCGGTGAACAAGCGCTGGAAATCTGTGATGCGCTGGCGCGTTCCGGTGCGGTTGACGTTATCGTTGTCGACTCCGTGGCGGCGCTGACGCCGAAAGCGGAAATCGAAGGCGAGATTGGCGACTCTCACATGGGTCTTGCGGCGCGTATGATGAGCCAGGCGATGCGTAAGCTGGCCGGTAACCTGAAGCAGTCCAACACGCTGCTGATTTTCATCAACCAGATCCGTATGAAAATTGGCGTTATGTTCGGTAACCCGGAAACCACTACCGGTGGTAACGCGCTGAAATTCTATGCCTCCGTGCGCCTGGACATTCGCCGTATTGGCGCAGTGAAAGAGGGCGACAACGTGGTTGGTAGCGAAACCCGCGTTAAGGTCGTGAAAAACAAAATCGCCGCGCCGTTTAAACAGGCTGAATTCCAGATTCTGTACGGTGAAGGTATCAACTTCTATGGTGAACTGGTTGACCTGGGCGTGAAAGAGAAGCTGATTGAAAAAGCCGGTGCATGGTACAGCTATAACGGTGAGAAAATCGGTCAGGGTAAAGCGAATGCGACCAACTGGCTGAAAGAAAACCCGGCAACCGCAAAAGAGATTGAGAAGAAATTGCGCGAGTTACTGCTCAATAACCAGGATTCAACGCCAGATTTCTCCGTTGATGACGGTGGTGCAGACGTAGCAGAAACGAACGAAGATTTCTGATAATCTGTTTTACATCGCATACAGTAAAGGGCTGCATATCATGCAGCCCTTTTGCATTTCTGAAGGTTCACTATGACAGATGCAACTTCCCGCCGATCCGCTTATTCCCGACTGCTTGACCGCGCCGTGCGTATTCTGGCAATGCGCGATCACAGCGAGCAGGAACTACGGCGGAAGCTGGCCGCGCCGGTGATGGGCAAACAAGGGCCGGAAGACATTGATGCTTCCCCGGAAGATTACGACAAGGTCATTGCCTGGTGCATTGAAAGTCATTATCTGGATGATGACCGCTTCGTTCAGCAGTTTATTGCCAGCCGTAGCCGCAAAGGTTATGGGCCTGCGCGAGTGCGGCAGGAACTCAGCCAGAAAGGAATCTCGCGTGAGGCTATTGAGCGCGCCATGCGTGAGTGTGAAATTGACTGGGCAGTGCTTGCGCGCGAGCAGGCAATCAGGAAATACGGTGAACCTTTACCAGTCGATTTTTCAGATAAGGTAAAGGTCCAGCGTTTTTTGCTCTATCGTGGCTATCTGATGGAAGATATTCAGGCAATATGGCGAAATTTTGACGATTGAGCGCATACGGGATTTTACTTCCCAGTAAAGAAAACTTATCTTATTCCCACTTTTCGATTGCCAGAGGCGCAGTTTGCTGCCGATGCTGGTAATGACATTTCGTTAGCTTGATTTCTTCAGGATAATTATGAGCAAGAGCACCGCTGAGATCCGTCAGGCGTTTCTCGATTTTTTCCATAGTAAAGGACATCAGGTAGTTGCCAGCAGCTCCCTGGTACCAAACAATGACCCTACTTTGTTGTTTACCAACGCCGGGATGAACCAGTTCAAGGATGTTTTCCTTGGCCTCGACAAGCGTAATTATTCCCGCGCAACCACCTCGCAGCGTTGTGTACGTGCGGGCGGTAAGCACAACGACCTGGAAAACGTCGGTTACACTGCACGTCACCATACCTTCTTCGAAATGCTGGGCAACTTCAGCTTCGGCGATTATTTCAAACACGACGCCATTCAATTCGCATGGGAACTGCTGACCGGTGAAAACTGGTTTGCCCTGCCAAAAGAACGTCTGTGGGTCACCGTCTATGAAACTGACGATGAAGCCTATGAAATTTGGGAAAAAGAAGTTGGTATTCCGCGCGAGCGTATCATCCGCATTGGTGATAACAAAGGCGCGGCCTATGCTTCCGACAACTTCTGGCAAATGGGTGATACCGGTCCTTGCGGTCCGTGCACCGAAATTTTCTACGACCACGGCGACCACATTTGGGGCGGCCCTCCGGGAAGCGCAGAAGAAGATGGCGATCGCTACATTGAGATCTGGAACATCGTCTTCATGCAGTTCAACCGTCAGGCTGACGGCACCATGGAACCGCTGCCGAAGCCGTCCGTGGATACCGGTATGGGGCTGGAGCGTATTGCGGCCGTGCTGCAACACGTTAACTCCAACTATGAAATTGACCTGTTCCGCTCACTGATTGAATCCGTCGCGAAAGTTACTGGTGCGACCGATCTGAGCAACAAGTCGCTGCGCGTTATCGCCGACCATATCCGTTCTTGTGCATTCCTGATTGCCGATGGCGTTGTCCCGTCGAATGAAAACCGTGGCTATGTGCTGCGCCGTATCATTCGCCGCGCGGTACGTCATGGCAACATGCTGGGCGCGAAGGATACCTTCTTCTACAAGCTGGTTGGTCCGTTGGTGGAAGTCATGGGGTCTGCAGGTGAAGAGCTGAAGCGTCAACAGGCAATGGTTGAACAGGTTCTGAAAACCGAAGAAGAACAGTTCGCTCGTACGCTGGAACGTGGTCTGGCACTGCTGGACGAAGAGCTGGCAAAACTGACGGGTGATACGCTGGATGGCGAAACCGCCTTCCGTCTGTATGACACATACGGCTTCCCGGTTGACCTGACGGCAGACGTTTGCCGCGAGCGCAACATCAAGGTTGACGAGGCGGGCTTTGAAGCCGCAATGGAAGAACAGCGCCGTCGTGCGCGTGAAGCCAGCGGTTTTGGCGCAGACTACAATGCGATGATTCGCGTTGATGGCGCTTCAGAATTTAAAGGGTATGAGCATCTTGAGCTGAACGGCAAAGTGACTGCGCTGTTTGTCGATGGTAAAGCGGTAGACGCCATTAACGCCGGTCAGGACGCTGTTGTTGTACTGGATCAGACGCCGTTCTATGCGGAATCTGGTGGTCAGGTTGGCGACAAGGGCGAACTGAAAGGTGCGGGCTTTGCGTTTGCCGTGAGTGACACGCAAAAATATGGCCAGGCGATTGGTCATATCGGCAAACTGTCTGCGGGTTCTCTGAAAATAGGCGATGCAGTACAGGCTGATGTGGATGAAGCGCGTCGTGCGCGTATCCGCTTGAATCACTCCGCAACGCACCTGATGCACGCGGCGCTGCGCCAGGTATTGGGCACGCATGTGGCACAGAAAGGCTCGCTGGTTAACGATAAAGTGCTGCGTTTCGACTTCTCTCATACCGAAGCCATGAAGCCTGCTGAAATCCGTGCCGTTGAAGATCTGGTGAATGCGCAAATTCGTCGCAACCTGCCGATTGAAACGAACATCATGGATCTGGAAGCGGCGAAAGCCAAAGGCGCAATGGCGCTGTTTGGCGAGAAATATGATGACCATGTGCGCGTTCTGAGTATGGGCGATTTCTCCACCGAACTGTGTGGCGGTACTCACGCCAGCCGTACGGGGGATATCGGTCTGTTCCGCATTGTGTCTGAGTCAGGCACGGCGGCGGGCGTTCGTCGTATCGAAGCCGTAACCGGTGAAGGCGCTATCCAAACCGTGCATGCTGAGAGCGACCGCTTAAGCGATATCGCGCAGCTGCTGAAAGGCGATAGCCAGAATATCGGTGATAAAGTGCGTTCTGTACTGGAACGTACGCGTCAACTCGAAAAAGAATTGCAGCAATTGAAGGAACAGGCTGCGGCGCAGGAGAGTGCAAATCTCTCCAGCAAAGCGGTTGATATCAACGGCGTGAAGCTGCTGGTCAGTGAACTTGCGGACGTTGAGCCGAAAATGTTGCGTACCATGGTTGATGATCTGAAAAATCAACTGGGGTCTACTGTTATCGTTCTGGCAACGGTAGTTGAAGGTAAGGTTTCTCTGATTGCTGGTGTGTCTAAGGATGTGACAGACCGAGTGAAAGCAGGGGAACTGGTTGGTATGGTCGCTCAGCAGGTAGGCGGTAAGGGTGGTGGTCGTCCGGACATGGCGCAAGCCGGTGGTACGGATGCAGCGGCTCTGCCTGCAGCGTTAGCCAGTGTGAAAGGCTGGGTCAGCGCAAAACTGTAATAATTATAAGCGTAAGTCGACGCTGCGGGCTTCAATCCGCAGCGTTTGCATCAACGCTATCGACAACGATAAAGTCAGGTTGAAGTTGTGTATATCGGCTAAACTTAGGTTTAACAGAATGTGATGCCGTGACTGCTTACACTTAGGTGTTTGTCATCGCTTACTTTTTGGCGTTATATGATGGATAATGCCGGGATACAGAGAGACCCGACTCTTTTAATCTTTCAAGGAGCAAAGAATGCTGATTCTGACTCGTCGAGTTGGTGAGACCCTCATGATAGGCGATGAGGTCACCGTGACAGTTTTAGGGGTGAAGGGCAACCAGGTACGCATTGGCGTAAACGCCCCGAAAGAAGTTTCTGTCCATCGTGAAGAGATCTACCAGCGTATCCAGGCTGAAAAATCCCAGCAGTCCAGTTATTAAGGTTTTCGCGTCTCACCATTCTGGTGAGGCGCAACCTGATTGAGTTGTCCTCTTTCTTCGCTTTTCTGCTTCACTCCCCCCATTTTCTCTTTTCCCATACGCACATTGTCGTTCCCGGCGAATTTTCTGTTTGTTCATTGTCTGCGGAAACTGCCAATTTATCTGTTGATAAAACACTCTTTTTGCCGTTTTTGCAGACTAATTGCGCGTGAAATGTGCAAACGATAAAAGCTCTGGAAAAATTGTTTGACTTATAAGTCCCAGAAAGTAATATGTGCGCCACGCAGCGACGATGAGCAGAAACAAGTTCTTCGAAGCACTCGTAAGAGGCGTGTTGGTGAGGTGGCCGAGAGGCTGAAGGCGCTCCCCTGCTAAGGGAGTATGCGGTCAAAAGCTGCATCCGGGGTTCGAATCCCCGCCTCACCGCCATTTGCATCCGTAGCTCAGCTGGATAGAGTACTCGGCTACGAACCGAGCGGTCGGAGGTTCGAATCCTCCCGGATGCACCATCTTCTCCGAGATAACAGCTAAACTGTTGTTTCATGGTGTGCGAGATAATCGCCAGCACCAGGGAGGATAACGTTGCTTCAGCAACGGCCCGCAGGGCGAGGCGCAGCCGAGTAATCCTCCCGGATGCACCATATTACTTGATAGCGCTTTAGCAGCGACATCAAATCTGCAGTAAAGTAAGTTTCCCGATGCATCCGTAGCTCAGCTGGATAGAGTACTCGGCTACGAACCGAGCGGTCGGAGGTTCGAATCCTCCCGGATGCACCATCTTCTCCGAGATAACAGCGCAACTGTTGTTTCATGGTCTGCGAGATAATCGCCAGCACCAGGGAGGATAGCGTTGCTTCAGCAACGACCCGAAGGGCAAGGCGCAGCCGAGTAATCCTCCCGGATGCACCATCTCTTACTTGATATCGTTTATTACGATATCAATATCGGCAGTAAAGCAAGTTTTCCGATGCATCCGTAGCTCAGCTGGATAGAGTACTCGGCTACGAACCGAGCGGTCGGAGGTTCGAATCCTCCCGGATGCACCATCTTCTCCTGAATAACAGCGAAACTGTTGTTGCATGGTCTGCGAGATAATCGCCAGCACCAGGGAGGATAACGTTGCTTCAGCAACGGCCCGCAGGGCGAGGCGCAGCCGAGTAATCCTCCCGGATGCACCATCTTCTTTGCCGTATCAGTAGTAATCAGCAATTCCCGATGCATCCGTAGCTCAGCTGGATAGAGTACTCGGCTACGAACCGAGCGGTCGGAGGTTCGAATCCTCCCGGATGCACCATCTTCTCCGAGATAATCGCCAGCACTTTCCCCCTCATGAATCATTTCCACATACTCCCTGAACATCCCTCAATTCGCTGTCAGCGACAAAATCAATCAATTACGATAAAATAACGTCTGGTCATTCGGCTTGTGAGAAGACGATGTACGAACGTTATGCGGGTTTGATTTTTGATATGGATGGCACCATCCTGGATACCGAACCTACGCACCGTAAGGCGTGGCATGAGGTATTGGGCCATTATGGGCTACGGTTTGATGAACAAGCCATGGTTGCCCTCAACGGCTCTCCAACGTGGCGTATTGCCCAGGCGGTGATTGAATTGAATCATGCCGATCTTGACCCCCATGTTTTGGCACGAGAAAAAACGGACAAGGTAAAAAGCATGCTGCTGGATAGCGTCCAGCCTTTACCGTTGGTTGAAGTGGTGAAAGCCTGGTATGGCCGCCGTCCTATGTCGGTAGGGACGGGGAGTGAAAGCGCAATTGCAGAGGCTCTGCTCGCTCACCTTGGTCTGCGTCGCTATTTTGATGCTGTGGTAGCCGCCGATCACGTACAACGCCATAAGCCTGCTCCTGATACGTTCTTGCTTTGTGCTGAGCGAATGGGGGTTGTTCCGGCGCGCTGCGTCGTGTTTGAAGATGCCGATTTTGGACTGCAGGCGGCGAGCGCAGCGGGGATGGACGCCGTGGATGTTCGGTTATTGTGAGTGATGGACTATCGCTCCTGTCACTGTTTGCCAGCAGTTTTCTCAGCGCCACGCTATTACCCGGCAATTCTGAAGTTGTTCTGGTTGCTTTGCTGATTTCTGGGGTAAGTCATCCCTGGGTCTTAGTCTTAACAGCAACAATGGGTAATAGCCTTGGAGGGTTAACTAACGTTATCCTTGGGCGTTTCTTTCCATTGCGTAAAACATCGCGCTGGCAAGAGAAAGCCACTGGCTGGCTGCGGCGCTATGGCGCTGTCACACTATTATTAAGCTGGATGCCGGTTGTGGGTGATTTACTGTGCCTGTTAGCTGGATGGATGCGCATCTCGTGGGGCCCAGTTCTCTTTTTCTTATGCCTTGGCAAGGCGTTGCGCTATGTTGTTGTCGCAGCGGTTACGACGCAAGGCATTATGTGGTGGCACTAATTGTGTTGTGAGATAGCCTTCAGGGTAACCAATACCATTATGCTAATTAAAACGATTTTGACAGGCGGGAGGTCAATTTGATCCCGAACGTATCACAGGCGCTGGCCTGGCTGGAAAACCATCCTCAGGCGTTAAAGGGGATTCAACGTGGGCTGGAGCGTGAAACGCTGCGCGTCAATGCTGATGGGTCATTGGCGACGACAGGCCATCCTGAGGTGTTAGGCTCAGCGCTAACACATAAGTGGATAACCACGGACTTTGCCGAAGCGCTGCTGGAGTTTATTACTCCACCTGGCGACGATATTCATAAAATGCTGACGTTCATGCGCGACCTGCATCGTTATACCGCCAGAAACCTGGGCGACGAGCGTATGTGGCCGTTGAGCATGCCTTGCTATATTGCCGACGGTCAGGATATTGAGCTGGCGCAGTACGGTACGTCGAATACCGGTCGTTTGAAAACGCTTTATCGCGAAGGCCTCAAAAACCGTTATGGCGCGTTGATGCAGACCATCTCCGGCGTACATTACAACTTCTCGCTGCCGATGGCTTTCTGGCAGGCGAAATGCGGCGTAACGGACGGTGAAGATGCTAAAGAGAAGATCTCTGCGGGTTATTTCCGTCTGATCCGTAACTATTACCGTTTTGGCTGGGTCATCCCGTATCTGTTTGGCGCTTCTCCGGCCATTTGTTCCTCCTTCCTGCAAGGAAAACCGACCACCCTGCCGTTTGAAAAAACCGACTGTGGGATGTATTACCTGCCGTACGCGACGTCGCTGCGTTTGAGCGATTTGGGCTATACCAATAAGTCGCAAAGCAATCTCGGAATTACGTTTAACGATTTGCATGAGTATGTGGCAGGATTAAAGCGCGCGATTAAAACCCCTTCCGAGGAGTACGCGGCGATCGGTCTGGAGAAGGACGGTAAGCGTCTGCAAATTAACAGCAACGTTTTGCAGATTGAAAATGAACTGTATGCGCCTATCCGTCCGAAACGCGTCACTCGTCGTGGTGAAACGCCTTCTGACGCGCTTCTGCGTGGCGGTATTGAGTACATCGAAGTACGTTCACTGGATATTAACCCGTTCTCACCAATCGGCGTAGACGAGCAACAGGTGCGCTTCCTCGATCTGTTTATGGTCTGGTGCGCATTGGCCGATGCGCCGGAAATGAGTAGCGATGAGCTGTTATGTACGCGTACTAACTGGAATCGCGTTATTCTGGAAGGGCGTAAGCCTGGCCTGACCTTAGGCATTGGCTGTGAGACAGCGCAGTTCCCACTGCCTGAAGTGGGTAAAGATTTGTTCCGCGACCTGAAACGCGTAGCACAAACGCTGGACAGCATCCACGGGGGAGAGGAGTATCAAAAGGTATGCGACAAGTTGGTCGCCTGCTTTGATAATCCTGAACTGACATTCTCCGCCCGGATCCTACGGTCTATGATTGATGAAGGCATTGGCGGTACGGGCAAAGCGTTGGGTGAGGCATACCGAAACCTTCTGCGCGAAGAGCCGTTGGAAATATTGCAGGAAGAAGAGTTTATTGCTGAAACCGAAGCGTCAAAGCGTCGTCAGCAGGAGATCGAAGCGGCTGATACCGAGCCGTTTAGCGTGTGGCTGGAAAAGCACGCTTGATACAAAAGAAAAAGGCCACTCGGGAGTGGCCAAAATTTCATCTCTGAAAACAGGGATGATGATAACAAATGCGCGTCTTTCATATACTCAGACTCGCCCCGGAACAAAGAGTTCAGATTATTTTTAAAAAATTTATCGGAGGTGGCTAAATGCCGTTGTTAGATAGTTTTACTGTCGATCACACCCGGATGGAAGCTCCCGCGGTCCGGGTTGCAAAAACGATGAATACCCCGCATGGCGACGCAATCACCGTGTTTGATCTGCGTTTCTGCATTCCGAACAAAGAAGTGATGCCTGAGAAAGGTATCCATACGCTGGAACACCTGTTTGCAGGTTTTATGCGTAACCACCTCAACGGTAACGGCGTTGAGATTATCGATATCTCTCCGATGGGATGCCGCACCGGCTTCTACATGAGCCTGATTGGCACGCCGGACGAGCAGCGTGTTGCCGACGCGTGGAAAGCGGCGATGGCTGACGTACTGAAAGTGCAGGATCAAAACCAGATCCCAGAACTGAACATTTACCAGTGCGGCACGTATCAGATGCACTCTCTCAGTGAAGCGCAGGACATTGCCCGTCATATCCTTGAGCACGATGTTCGTGTGAACAGCAATGAAGAGCTGGCACTGCCGAAAGAGAAGCTGCAGGAACTGCATATTTAGTTGTCATGCTGGATGGTGAAGCTCACGCTTCTCATCTGGTCGACAAATAATAGGCGCCAGCCGGTATAAAAAAGCCAGTTCATCTGAACTGGCTTTTTTGATCAATGTGCGCCGCCCGCGCCGCCGCCCGCGCCAAACGGCGGTTTAGCGAACCAGACAAGACCAAGCAGCACCAGGAAGATCCCCGCTGACATCCAGAAGATTTCGTTGGCGGAAATGATCAGCCCTTGATTGGTTATCTGTTGGGCCAGCCAGCCAGAGGCTTGCTCCTTGCTCATCCCTAATCCCTGCAGTTGGTTATACATTGCCTGTGCATTTGGGTTGTAGGGGTTAACGGACTCCGTTAACTGCGCATGGTGTAGCGACTCACGGTTAGTCCACATTGTCGTGGTGATGGAGGTTCCGATAGAACCTGCCAGCGTTCGCGTAAAGTTAGACAAGCTGGACGCCGCCGCCAGACGTTCAGGCGGTAAACCGGACAGCGTAATGGTCGTCAGCGGCATAAAGAAGCAGGCTACCGCGAATCCCTGAATAAACTGCGGCCAGGCCGATGCGCCAAAATCCATACCCGGTTCGAACGTCCACGCGCGCCAGTAGAAACAGACGGCGTACATAATAAAACTGAACGTGACCAGACGACGCATATCCAGCTTATGCGCGAAGCGACCGATTATCGGCGACAGGATCACCGGGATCACCCCAACCGGGGCGGAGGCCAGACCGGCCCAGGTTGCCGTATATCCGTAAACCTCCTGCAATAGCTGCGGCAGCAGGACGATTGCGCCGAAGTAGAGCATATAGGCCAGACTGATACACAAGCAGCCGATGGTAAAGTTTCGCGACTTAAACAGCGAGAGATCGACAATCGGGTGCTCGTCGGTAAGCTCCCAGACGATCAGGAAGCTGATAGCGACAACGGCGACCACCGTCAGGATGATAATCTCCTGTGAGGCAAACCAGTCCAGCTCTTTGCCGCGGTCGAGCATAATCTGCAAGCTACCGATACCAATGACCAGCAATGCCAAACCAATGGCGTCAATGCGTCGCTGCTCGGTTTTGGTTTCTCGCCCGCGTAGAGTTTGCAGAGTCATCAATACCACCGCCGCGCCGATTGGCACGTTGATGAAGAATATCCAACCCCAGTGATAGTTGTCGCTGATATAGCCCCCAAGAATAGGGCCGCATATTGGGGCGACAATCACCGTCATCGACCACAGCGCGAGGGCAATGGAACGCTTGGCGGGAGGATAATTATTCAGCAGCAGGCTTTGCGAAAGCGGAATTAGTGGACCGGCGACAATCCCTTGTACCACGCGGAAGAAAATCAGCATGTTCAGGCTGGTGGACATCCCGCATGCCCATGACGCAATGACGAAGGCAGTCGTTGACCACATGAATAGCCTTACTTCGCCAAAGCGCTTTGCCAACCAACCGGTGATTGGAATTGAGATAGCGTTCGCCACCCCGAATGAGGTGATCACCCAGGTTCCCTGGCTCAGCGAAGAGCCCAGGTTCCCGGCGATAGTAGGGATCGCCACGTTAGCAATGGTGGAGTCCAGCACCTGCATGAATGTCGCCAGAGACAGCGCGATCGTCATAATGACGAGCTGCGCGCCTTCCAGCGGTTTTTGCTGTTGCATCACACGCACCTTTGAATTAGCCCGCGTTGGCCCGCACGATCTCTTCGATCATTTTATTGACCGGAGCAAGGTTGATTTCACGTGCATTACTTTCTGATACCGGCGTGGTGCGGACCTGGCTTGCCAGAATCTGTCCGTCACGATTGGAGGTATCTACCGTAACCAGCGTGGACAAACCGATCCGCAACGGATGTTGCGCCAGCTGCTGCGCATCCAGTTCGATACGTACCGGCAGACGCTGGACGACTTTGATCCAGTTACCGGTTGCGTTTTGCGCAGGCAGCAGGGAGAAGGCGCTGCCCGTACCCATATCAAGGCCAACAATTTTACCGGTGTATTTCACGTCATCGCCGTAAATATCACTGATAACCGTCGCAGGCTGGCCGATACGCATGTGCGCTAGCTGCGTTTCTTTAAAGTTAGCATCGACCCACAGGTTGGTGGCCGGAACAACTGCCATCAGCGGCGTGGTTGGGCTGATTTGCGCGCCAGGCTGTACGGCACGACGGGAAACATAGCCGGTCATTGGACTGACGATTCTGGTACGTTCCAACGCCAGCCAGGCGTTGCGCACTTCGGTGGCGGCCTGTTGTACGGCGGGCTGATCTTCCAGCTTGCTGCCGAGAATCATTGCCTGGTTAGCATTATATTGCTGGATAGCGACATCAAGCTGCGCCTGAGCGCTGGCAACGGCATCTCGCGCATGTTGCAGCTCTTCGCGGCCAATCAGGTTGGCGTTGCCCAGCGGGACGCGGCGATTAAAGTCGCTTTGTGCCTGCGCCAGCGCGGTTCTCTGCACTTCAATGCTAGCCTGTAACTGCTTACTGTTGATCATCAGTTGGTGCGTCTGGCGCACGCTGGAAGCCAATGCCGTTTTGGCTTTTTCGAATGCCTGCTTAGCATCCGTCTGATCGAGAGTAACCAGCACATCGCCTTGTTTAACAAAGTCAGTGTTATCAGCCCAGACTTTCGTCACGCTGCCTGATACCTGCGCCATGATTTGAACCTGGTTCCCTGCCACGTACGCATCGTCAGTATCTTCGTAATGACGTAGTACTAAAAACCAATAAATCCCATATGCCACGGCAATGATAATAAAGAGCAAGGTCAGAAGGAGCAGCATACTTTTACGTTTGCCATTCTTCTTAACCGGTTGCTGCGGGGTTTGAGTCTCCGCATTTGCGCTCATGTTGTTCTCCACGATCTTATTTTTTTCACATCGGCTGAGCCGACCTGTTCATCAGAAAGGCCAGCAGTATGCGTGCTGGCCTGTCGGTTTTCATTTATAAATCTGGATTTCTGAGCGAGTCGGCGCGTTAGCGCAGCGCTTCTAATACCGTGCCATCCTGCTCCATCTGGTCAAGACGGGTCAGAAGTTTACGGGTGATTTGCTCAAGCTGATCTTTTTCGGTGGTGCTAAGAGATGACCAGAGTTGATGCAGGCAGTTGTGCTGAGGTGGTAACACCTCTTGCAAAAAAGCATGGCCTTTTTCGGTCAATTGCAGATGCAGACAGCGGCGATCGTTATCGCTTTCGCGACGTTCAATCCAGCCACGTTTTTCTAACTCATCCGCAATGCGGGTAGCGTTAGTCCGTGACGAGCCAAGCGCGCAACTCAGTTCAGAAGGCTGAATACTGTGGTTTTCCTGAGACTCCAGCGTAATCAACGCCATAAACAATGTCTCGTTAATCCCTTGAGCTTTCAGCATCTTATTGCGATTTTCCAGCAGCTTGCCCTGCATGTGCATGCAAAGACGAGTCAGAAGCACTTCCTGATAAGGGAACTCTTCGTAGCGGCTGGCGCGAAATTTTAGCATTTGTTCAATGGGCGTAAACGAACTATCCATTTGGGTATAACCTCATTAATTTCAGCCGATATAGTAACGACAGTGACAAATAAAGTAAATGTATTATTTATTTAAAATGATTGTTTTTGTCTATAAGCCAACCAGCATTTTCCAGGCTAATCCGTAGCCCAGAGCACTCAGTAAGGTCGGAATGATGATGCTGCGGGTCTTATAGAAGCTTGCGCCCAGTATGACAAACCCCACCAGCGTAGGCACGAACCGACGAGCATCGTGCATCACTTCTGGCGCGGTAGACACCACCAACAGGGCGCAAATTGATGCAATGCCAATGGTGTCAAGTAATATGCCCGTCGCACCGCGTCTTGTCGGGCGAACATTCCCTACCCCAAGACGGAGCGGTAAATAGCGAAAGCAATAATTCACGCAGCCGACCAGCAGGCCGAGCAGTAAAACTTCATAGCTCATCAGGTCCTCCCTGCCAAAATGACTGGAGCAGCGCGGTCAGGCATCCGCAGACAATGCCCAAAAGGATGGCAGCAGGGATAGAAAAGAGTATTACCCCGGCCAGCGCGCCAGCCAGTGCGGCAGTCACGCAGAGCGCCTGTTGACGCTGGAAAGAGGCGAGCAGGAAACTCATAAATAGCGCCGGAAGCATGAAGCCCAGTGCCGCTTCAACCGCGGGATACTCTTTGAGTAAACCACTACCGGAAAACGCGCCGATCACTGTGCCGAATACCCAGGAAGCCCAGGAGCATAGCGCAATGCCAATCATCCAGTTTTCACTCCAGCGCCGATTATCCCGGACCAGTTTAGCCGTTGCGGCGGCAAAGACTTCATCGGTGAGGCCAAAGGCCCACAGCGCGCTTTTGGGTTTGTTCAGGCGCTGTGTGATGCGACTGCGCAGGGAGGGACCGTATAAAACATGGCGGATATCCATAGCCATAACGGTCAGTGCGGCGACCCACAGAGAACTGCCTGCGGCAAGCATGGTGGTAATGACAAACTGGCTGGCTCCCGCATAGATAATGCAGGAGAAAAAGACGCTTTCGACCGGCGTAAAGCCAAGGCGAGTAGCATTTAGACCAAATGCAAAAGCGACCGGAATATAGCTGATAACTATCGGCAGACTGTCTTTGAATCCTTCCGTTAACGTCGCCGAACGGGATCCGGACTGGGGTATAGGGCTTTCCATAGGGTTATAGGTTTCATTACCGAAATTAATATAACTTGGTTCAATGAGTTATAACCTTAGCAGACTGATGGGCTCCTTAACACCCTGAGGAGCCCAA
This sequence comes from Citrobacter sp. CRE-46, assembly GCF_059615875.1. Taxonomy (NCBI): domain Bacteria; kingdom Pseudomonadati; phylum Pseudomonadota; class Gammaproteobacteria; order Enterobacterales; family Enterobacteriaceae; genus Citrobacter; species Citrobacter sp. CRE-46. The sequence continues at coordinate 1,184,833 of NZ_CM184341.1, forward strand.
TCAGCGGTAAACAAGCGCTATACGCTTAATTTACGGCTTCCTGACGGTGAAAACCTCGCCACCAGACCAACAGGTTGAGTACGGCAACAGTCGTACCCGCCAGACAAACGCCCGCCCAACCGGCATGTTGCCAGGCGGAGGCCGAAATCAACGAACCAGCGGCCCCGCCAATAAAATAGCTGGTCATGTAGCCGGCGGTCAGACGGTTACGTGCATCCGGATGAATGCGATAGATAACCGTCTGGTTAGTGATATGCACCCCCTGAACGGTGAGATCCAGAACCAGAATACCGATAATCAGCATTGGCACCGAAGTATGTCCGAGCCAGATAGCCAGCCACGAGAGCAACAGTAACAACAGGCCGACGGTAGTGGTGAGATGTGATTTCCCTTTATCGGCAAAACCACCCGCCGGGCGTGCGCCTAACGCCCCCGCGGCTCCCGCCAGACCGAACAGACCGATCATCCCTTCAGAATAGTTAAACGGCGGCGCGGCGAGCAAAAATGCCATTGAGGTCCACAGAATGCTGAAGTTGGCGAAAGTCAGGCAACCCAGCATTGCGCGGGTACGCAGCAATTTATCATGGGTAAACAGGCTGAATACGGAACCTAACAGCTGCGGATAGTTAAGATGGGTATCTGATTTCATCTTCGGCAGACCGCGCCACAGCGCAATCGCCATCAATGCCATCAGTATCGATGCCACCCAAAATACGGTGCGCCAACCGCCAAGGTTCGCCAGTAACCCCGCTACGGTACGCGCCAGCAGAATACCCAGCAACAGGCCGCTCATAATCGTCCCGACGACTTTCCCGCGCTTGTCCGGGGTGGCAAGCGTTGCCGCCAGTGGAACCAGGATCTGCGCCACTACCGAGAACAGTCCGGTCAGGGCGGTGCCGAGGATCAGCATGCCCAACGACTGGCTGCTGGCGGTAATCAGCATGCCGCCAGCCGCCAGTAGCGTCATGGAGACAATCAACATCCGTCGCTCAAACATATCGCCAAGCGGTACCAGGAATAGCAAACCTGCGGCATAGCCGAGCTGGGCCGCGGTGACGATAAATCCCGCTGTACTGGCAGACAGTGAGAAGTTGCGGGCGATGGTGTCGAGCAGCGGTTGTGCGTAATAGTTACTGGCGACGGCAAGGCCGGTGGCGATAGACATTAACAGGATCAGCGAAGGGCTAAGTCCCTGAGTGGTTTTCGTCATGGTTTTCAACTGAATAATGGGTTGCAGAAAACAATCATAACGGAAGTGATTAACTGTTGCTGATTTGTTGGGTGATGGATTGTGCGGTTTAGGTGGGATAGAGGGAAACAGGCCGGATAAGCGTTAGCGTATCCGGCAATGGTGCGGTTACTGTGCCTGATGGCGCTACGCTTATCAGACCTGCGAGTGGGTTATTTCTGCGCAGCCAGCGCTTCGTTCACCCAGCCGTCGAACTGCTGCTGGTGGGCTTTGATCCAGCCGTCTACGTGACCCTGAACATCGGCTTCAGACGCTTTACCATCATGCATCATCGCGTTCTGTGCGTTGATATCCGCCAACGGTAATTTCATGATAGCGAACAGTTTCGCTGCCGCCGGATTTTTCTCCGCCCAGGCTTTGTTGGCGACGATGTGCATGGTGTTCACCGGGAAGCCGTAGTTAGCGCCGTTTGGCAATTTGGTATCGATATCTTTCTGCTCACCCGGCAGGGAAGAGAACGGTACCTGCAACCAGACCACATCTTTGCCCGGCTTCATCACGTCGCTGACCCAGTACGGCGTCCAGGTGTAGTAAAGAATGGGTTTGCCTTCTTTAAAGCGGGTGATGGTGTCTGCCATCATCGCCGCATAGTTACCGTGGCTGACCTCGACCGTTTTTTCCAGATCGAAGGCTTTGTTCTGGTGGTTGATCACCGCTTCACAGCCCCAGCCTGGCGAACAGCCCATCATATCGGCTTTGCCGTCGCCGTTGGTGTCAAAAATTTTAGCGATCTTGGGATCTTTTAACTGGGCGATGTTGGTGATTTTGTACTGCTCAGCGGTTTTTTTGTCGATCAGATAACCCTGTGCGGCACCCGTAACGAATACCCCCTCGCGATAAAACTTTTTGTCTCCGCCCGCCGCGGCGTACATATCATCATGCAGCGGCTGCCAGTTCACGGCGGTAAAAGTTGCATCGCCAGAGGCAATGGAGGTATAGCCGACGTTATAGTCAACTTCGCTGGTTTTGTTAACGGTGTAACCCAGTTTCTCCAGCGCGCGGGCGACCAGCTGCGTCTGGAAGGATTCTTCAGAGATAGTGCTCTGGATTGGCTGGACGGTAATGCCTTTGCCCGGCAGGTCGGCAGCGAAAGCGCTGGTGGAGACAAGGGTGGCAAACGCTGTGGCAATAATAACTTTCTGTCGCATCGTTGTTCCTTAATTATTGGAGGGACGTGTAGGCCCGGTAAGCGCAGCGCCACCGGGCAACGGGTGTATTACTTCGTGAAAGGGCGAGTGATAAGCCCAACGGGACCGGTGGTGTACCAGCGACGGTTACCCCGGCTACGCGAATCGCGACCAACGGCCTGCGTCAGGCGATCCAGGATGATGGCGAGGATCACAATCCCAACGCCACCAACCGTGGCTAATCCCATATCCAGACGACCAATTCCGCGCAGAACCATCTGACCCAATCCGCCAACGGCAATCATCGAGGCGATGACCACCATCGAGAGCGCCAGCATCAGCGTTTGGTTAACCCCGGCCATAATCGTGGGCATCGCCAGCGGGAGCTGCACTTTAAACAGCATCTGACGCGGGCTGGCGCCAAACGAGCGCGAGGCTTCAATCAGGTCGGCCGGCACCTGGTTAATCCCCAGAATGGTCAGACGGACGATTGGCGGCAGGGCGAAGATAATCGTCACCACTACGCCCGGGACGTTACCAATACCGAACAGCATGACAATCGGCACCAAATACACGAAAGCGGGGGTGGTTTGCATCGCATCCAGCAGCGGACGAACAATCTTTGCTGCCCGAGGGCTGCGCGCCAACCAGATGCCCATCGGCAGACCGATCACCACACAGAACAGTAATGCGGTCAGCACCAGCGCCAGCGTGATCATCGCTTGCGACCACGCGCCAATGGCGCCGATAGCAATCAACGAAATCAGCGTCGCGACACCCATTCCAACGCCGGAAATCTGCCAGGCGATCAGGGCGAACAGGATAATCGCCACGGGGGCTGGCATACCTAACAGCATTTGCTGGAAGCCGTTGAGAATGTAATCCACCGGTACACGGATGCCCTGGAAGACCGGACGAAAATGGGTCACCACCCAGTCGATCCCCTCGGTGACCCAACTGTCCAATGGGATCAGCGTCTTATGGAACGGATCCATAATATTAAAATGCTCTGGTGCCGGCGCGGGCGCGCTGGTCAGCCAGTCTGCGCTACCGCCGTCAGTAGGCGCGGAGGATGGTGTGCTCCACGCATCGGCGGTTTGTGCGGCGCTATCGGCCGCTGGTGTGGTATCCCACGGATTAGTTTGATCAGCCATTGTTTGCCCCCTCACGATCTAAAGCCTGTAACAGCATGCGTTTTGAAATGACGCCCACATACTGCTGTTCCTCGTCAACTACCGGTACCGCGCACGGTGCCTGGCCGACATGAGAAAGCAACTCGCTGAGAGGAGTTTGTGCATCGACAGCCAGCGGTTCATTGATCAACGCCGCTTCAATACCTTGCGCCTGACTAAGCGCGGTTTTTAGTGAGTCGATAGAGACGACGCCGACGAATTTATTGCCACGTTCGATCACGTAACCATATTCGCGATCTTTGTCCTGCAATAATTGCAGCGCCGAACGAGGGCCTACACCGGGTGTTTTACGAATTAAACCTTCGGGGCTACGGCGGGAAATATCTTTCGCGCTGAACACCTGGCTAATATCAACGCCGCGGAAGAAGGTGCGTACATAATCATTAGCCGGATTATTCAGGATTTCATCCGGTGTACCGACCTGTACTACTTCACCGTTTTGCATAATGGCAATTCTGTCGCCAATACGCATAGCTTCGTCGAGATCATGGGAAATAAAGACCACGGTGCGTTGATGCTTCGCCTGGAGTTTTACCAGTTCATCCTGCATCTCGGTGCGAATTAATGGATCGAGGGCTGAGAAGGCCTCATCCATTAATAAGATGTCAGGATTAATGGCTAATGCGCGGGCAAGGCCTACACGCTGGCGCATCCCCCCGGAAAGTTCATCCGGGTAGCTGTGAGCGTAATTCTCCAGACCGACCTGACGTAGCGCATCCAGCGCCTTTTCGCGACGTTCATCCGCGGCGACGCCGGCTAATTCCATGCCGAATGCCGTATTGTCCAGCACCGTCATATGCGGCATCAGGGCAAAGGACTGAAAGACCATCGCAATCTTTTTTCTGCGCACCTCGCGGAGTTCGGCATCGGAGATCCGGGCGATATCTACGCCGTCGATCAGTACCTGTCCGCGGGTGGGTTCAATCAGGCGATTGAGAAGGCGTACCATTGTGGATTTACCCGAGCCGGATAATCCCATGATGACAAATATCTCGCCTTCTTCAATGGCCAGACTGGCGTCTTTAACGCCAAGCGATAGCCCTGTTTTCTCCAGAATTTGCTCTTTGGTAAGTCCCTTTTCAATATATTTGAACGCTCTCTGAGGATGCTCGCCAAATATCTTATAGAGGTTCTTCACTTCTAATTTAATTGCCATGCAATAGAATGATTCCTGTTATTTGTTTATATCGATATATTACCTGATGGAAATAGTGACCTTTTTCTACCCTAACATACTGAGAATCTGAGACAACCCTGAATTTAGTTGTGGCATGAATATTGCCGAAGGTCAGTCGGCGGGATTTCCCGTGATATAAGGGCTGAGCGTGAATGTGCGTTAACTGATATTTTTTGTAAACGCCAATGAAAAAGCGCCTGAATTGGTGTAATGCAGGCGAATAATGCGGCTGATATTGAGTGTAGATCACACAATTATAATTGCACGATAAAAGTGTGATCCTGTTAAAATATTACCGCGAAAAATGTACGGTATTTCCCGCAAACATGAGAGTTAAAAATTCCAGTCGTCGTCTTCGGTTTCGATAGCTTTACCCATCACATAAGATGAGCCAGAACCTGAGAAGAAATCGTGGTTTTCGTCTGCGTTGGGCGACAGCGCGGCAAGGATTGCCGGGTTAACCTCCGCCATTTCTGACGGGAATAACGCCTCATAACCCAAATTCATTAATGCCTTATTGGCGTTGTAACAAAGGAAGGCTTTGACGTCATCCACCCAACCGGTTTCTGCATACAATTCTTCTGTATAACGCGCTTCGTTATCATACAACTCCATGAGCAGGTCGAGGGCAAAACTCTTTAACTCCTCGCGTGTGGATTCGGAAATATGCTCCAGGCTTTTTTGAAATTTATAACCAATGTAATACCCATGGACCGCTTCATCACGAATGATCAGACGAATGAGATCGGCGGTATTAGTCAGTTTGCCGCGGCTGGAGAAATACATCGGCAACCAGAAGCCGGAATAGAACAGGAATGATTCCAGAAACACGCTGGCAATCTTCTTGTGCAACGGATTATCGCTGGCGTAATGGGCCAGAATAATCTGCGCCTTACGTTGGAGCGGGATATTTTCCTCACTCCAGGCGTAGGCGGCATCCACATCTTTGGTCTGGCAAAGCGTGGAGAAAATAGAGCTGTATGAGCGGGCGTGAACGGCTTCCATAAAGCTGATATTCGACAGCACCGCTTCTTCGTGCGGTGTTAATGAATCCGCCATTAGCGTTGGCGCACCGGCAACATTCTGAATGGTGTCGAGTAGCGTTAGCCCGGTAAAAACGCGGATAGTTAACTGCTGCTCGGCAGCGCTCAGCGTTTGCCAGGACGGGACGTCGTTAGAAAGCGGGACTTTTTCCGGTAGCCAGAAGTTACTGGTCAGGCGATTCCATACCTCCAGGTCTTTATCATCTTCAATCTTGTTCCAGTTGATGGCGCTCACGCGGGATAATGTCATGATCTCCTCCTTACAGCGCGCATGACACGCAACCTTCGATTTCGGTCCCTTCCAGCGCCAGCTGACGCAGTCGGATGTAGTACAGCGATTTAATGCCCTTACGCCAGGCGTAGATCTGCGCTTTGTTAATATCGCGGGTAGTGGCGGTATCGGGGAAAAAGAGCGTCAGCGACAGTCCCTGATCGACATGGCGCGTCGCTTCAGCATAGGTATCGATAATTTTTTGTGGGCCAATCTCGTAGGCATCCTGATACAAGGCCAGATTCTCATTGGTCATAAAAGGAGCAGGGTAGTACACGCGCCCGGTTTTGCCCTCTTTGCGAATTTCCACTTTTGACACGATCGGGTGAATACTTGACGTCGCATGGTTGATGTAGGAAATAGAGCCGGTTGGCGGAACTGCCTGTAAATTCTGGTTATAAATGCCGTAGCGCATGACATCTTCACGCAACTGCGCCCACATCTCACACGTCGGCAGCGTAATGCCGCTGGCGGCAAACAGCGCGCGAACTTTGTCGGTTTTTGGCTGCCAGTCACCCTGCAGATACTGGCTAAAATACTCGCCGCTGGCGTAGCGAGACTGCCTGAATCCAGCAAAGGCTTTACCCCGTTCGCGGGCGAGCTTCATTGACGTATTCAGCGCATGCCAGGTGATGGTGTAAAAGTAGATATTGGTGAAATCCAGCCCTTCCGGCGAGCCGTAGGCGATGCCTTCCCGCGCCAGATAGCCATGCAGGTTCATCTGACCAAGACCAATCGCGTGCGATGCGCTGTTTCCGGCTGCAATCGAGGGCACGCTGCGAATATGACTCATGTCCGAAACGGCGGTTAAGCCGCGAACCGCCGTTTCCACGGTACGACCAAAATCCGGGGAATCCATGGTATGGGCGATATTTAGCGAGCCGAGGTTGCAGGAGATATCGTGTCCGGTCTGCGCGTAGTTGAGATTTTCATCGTAGGTGGAGGCGCTGTTAACCTGCAAAATTTCGGAGCACAGATTGCTCATGTTAATACGGCCAGCAATCGGATTCGCGCGATTCACCGTATCTTCAAACATGATGTAAGGGTAGCCGGACTCAAACTGGATCTCAGCCAGCCGCTGGAAGAAATCGCGGGCGTTAATGTATTTTTTGCGCACGCGTCCATCGGCAAGCAGTTCGTCATAGCGTTCACTGACGGCGATATCGCCGAACGCTTTGCCGTAAATGCGTTCCACGTCATAGGGCGAGAACAGCGCCATGTCGGCATTCTCTTTGGCCAGTTTAAAGGTAATGTCCGGGATCACTACGCCAAGCGACAGGGTTTTGATACGGATTTTTTCGTCGGCATTTTCACGTTTGGTATCCAGAAAACGCAAAATGTCCGGATGATGCGCGTGCAAATACACCGCGCCTGCGCCCTGACGCGCGCCGAGTTGATTGGCATAAGAAAACGCATCTTCCAGCATTTTCATTACCGGGATCACGCCGGAGGACTGGTTTTCAATGCGTTTAATCGGCGCACCTGCTTCGCGCAGGTTAGAGAGCAAAAACGCTACGCCGCCGCCGCGTTTGGAAAGTTGCAGCGCAGAGTTAACCGCCCGGCCAATGGACTCCATGTTGTCTTCAATGCGTAACAGGAAGCAGGAAACCAGCTCGCCGCGCTGCTGTTTGCCGCAGTTTAAGAAGGTTGGCGTGGCGGGCTGAAAGCGCCCGGAGAGCATTTCATCGCTAAGCTGCATGGCGAGCATTTCATCGCCTTGCGCCAGCGTGAGTGCCACCATCGTGACCCGATCCTCAAAATCTTCGAGATAGCGCTTACCGTCGAACGTTTTCAGCGTATAGCTGGTGTAGAACTTCCATGCGCCGAGGAACGTCTGGAACCGGAATCCGCTGGCGTGGGCGTGAGCAAAGAGCTTTATTACAAATGCGCGATCGTAACGGCTTAATACGCTTTCGTCGTAGTAGCCTTCAGCAACCAGCGTTTCCAGGCGCTCCTGCTGGCTGGCAAACGTCAGCGAGTTGGGGCGGACGTGGGCGGCAAAGAAAGCCTCCACCGCCTGATGGTCTTTGTCGAACTGAATGCGTCCAGCTTTATCGTACAGATTCAGCATGGCGTTCAGGGCGTGATAATCCAGCGTTGGCTGGGTTATGCGTTCTGCGGTTGTCGTTGCCAAAATTCACTCACTCCTTGTCGAACGTTGTCGATATCGCTTTGGGTGCCCATCAGCTCAAAGCGCCAGAGCCACGGCACGCCGCATTTTTGTGAGATGACTTCACCCGCGCGGCCATAGGCTTCACCGAAATTGCGATTGCCGGAAGCAATCACCCCACGGATTAACGCCCGGTTGTGCGGATCGTTTAAAAAGCGGATCACCTGTCTCGGAACCGCGCCTGCCGTTCCGCCGCCGCCGTAGGACGGCACGATTAAGATGTAAGGTTCGTCGACCCGGATCCGCTCGCGTTCATTAAGCGGAATGCGGATGGCAGGCAGCCCCAGACGCTGGATAAAGCGGTGCGTATTTTCGGAGCTGCTGGAGAAGTAGACGAGCTGACTCATGCGCTGGCCATATCGGGTTGTGGGCGCAGACGGTTGATCATGTCCGGGCGAAACCCGGACCAACTGGTTTCCCCGGCGACAACGACCGGTAACTGACGAAAGCCTTGATCGCGCAGGCTGTCAGCCAGAGCGGGCTGCAAATCAATATTTACCATCTCAAAGTCAAACCCGCGGCTTTCCATTGCCCGCTTAGTGGCGTGGCACTGAACACAGTTATTACGAGTGTAAATAATAATACGCATGATTCGTATTTCCATTTATAGATAAAAGATCGACGCGATTGATAGCGTCGGATTGTAGGTGTCTTGATAGGAGTGATACTAGATGTAGTTTTAAAAATATTCAACCATACAAGATATGGTAATTTTAGATTGATGAAGGGCAGAATGATGAGCGTGACGGGGGCTGGGATGTGTAGCATGACGGGGGGGGCGGAGGGCGACGCGTCGCGTCTTATCCGGCCTACAGGAGAACACATCCCAGGCCGGATAAGGCATTTATCCCGCCATCCGGCAGGGCAGAATTACATACGCATCCCAACCGCCAGGCGGTTGAAGCAGTTCATCAGGCTGATGGCAAACGTCAGATCGCTGATTTCTTTCGCGCTAAAATGGTCGAGCAGCGGCAGATAAACATCATCTTCCGCGTGGCTGCTGGCGATATGAGTGACCGATTCGGCCCACGCCAGCGCTGCACGTTCCTGTTCACTGAAATGGTGGCTCACTCGCCAACCTGCCAGCGCGTCGAGTTTAGCCTGCGCAACGCCTGCTTTGCGGAGCGCCTTACTGTGCATTTCCAGGCAAAATGCGCAGCCGTTGATTTGCGAGACCCGCAGGTAAACCAGTTCCGTCAGCGTAGGTTCCAGTGCGCAATTTTCCAGCGCTTTGCTGGCCTGAACCAGAGCGTTATAGATTTCAGGACTGAGTTCATAATAGGGCTGGCGTAACATTGTCATGGTATTTCTCCTCGTTTGGATAACCCGCAATGTAGCACTATAATGGACTGCTACAGAGAGCCATATTTTTGCAAAAAAAGCAGACCATAAATGCCGCGCTATCAACAAATCGCCCGCCAGTTAAAAAATGCCATTGAGACAGGTGAACTCAAACCAGGCGCAAGATTGCCCTCCAGCCGGACGTGGTCCCAGGAACTCGGCGTTTCGCGTTCGACGGTGGAACATGCCTATGCCGAGCTGGTGGCGCAGGGCTGGCTGGCTCGACGTGGGCAGGCGGGAACTTTTGTCAGTGAGCAGTTGCGACCAGAGACCGCACCTGCGGCTCCCGCTATCTTCGCAGGAGAAAATCCCAGACCCCAACCTTTTCAGATGGGGCTACCCGCACTCGATCTCTTCCCGCGTGAAGTATGGGCGCGGGTGATGGGCCGACGTTTACGCACCCAAACGCGTTTTGATCTGGCGGTGGGGGAGGTTTGCGGCGAAAGGGTGCTGCGTCAGGCGATTGTTGATTACCTGCGCGTTTCACGCAGCATTGAGTGCCAGCCGGAGCAGGTTTTTATCACCTCTGGCTATGCGGCATCGATGACGTTAATTCTGCGCGCGCTGTCTCAACCCGGTGAAGGGATGTGGGTCGAAGATCCCGGGTTTCCGTTGATCCGACCGGTGGTGGCTCAGGAGCGAATTGCGCTGATGCCGGTTCCTGTTGATGCCAATGGTCTGGATGTCTGCGCTGGGATCCGCGATTACCCGCAGGCGCGCTTTGTTTTGCTTACACCCGCGCATCAAAGCCCGCTGGGTGTGGCCCTTTCATTGGAGCGTCGCCATCAGTTGCTGGAGTGGGCGGCCCGCACCCAGGCATGGATTATTGAAGATGACTATGACAGTGAATTTCGCTACCACGGTAAACCGTTGCCGCCGTTGAAAAGCCTGGATGCGCCGCAGCGGGTGATTTATGCCGGAACGTTCAGCAAATCAATGTTTCCTGCTCTGCGCACGGCATGGCTGGTGGTGCCCATGACTCAGGTCGAGCATTTTCGCCAGCAGGTGGCGCTGGCGGCCTGTAGCGTTCCGGTTTTATGGCAACAAACGCTGGCGGATTTTATGCGCGAGGGGCACTTCTGGCGGCACTTAAAACGCATGCGTCAACATTATGCCCAGCGACGTCAGTGGATGGTAAATGCTCTGACCGAACACGGTTTTAGCGTGCTCCCGCAAGAGGGTGGGATCCAACTGGTGATGAGTGTAGACGCAGACGATGTTGCGTTAGTACGTAAAGCGAATCGGGCAGGTCTGGCCGTACAGGCCTTGAGCCAGTGGCGTATAACGCCGAACGGACAAGGGGGAATATTATTGTCATTTACCAATATTAGCTCAGCGGAAATGGCGCAGCAGGCGGCCTATCAATTGCGGCAGGCGCTGACATAAATCTGCACGGTTCTTAAGATATTCGTCCCACCGTCTTCACTCGTTTATGGACTTTTCTGAAAGCGTTGCTAATGCTGAATCAGGTAAGGTAAGCCCGCAGTAAAAGATAACGAGGAAAATAATATGTATTTACGACCTGATGAGGTGGCGCGCGTACTTGAAAAAGTGGGCTTTACCGTTGATGTAGTGACGCCGAAAACGTACGGCTATCGACGTGGTGAAAATTATGTGTACGTTAACCGGGAAGCACGTATGGGACGTACCGCATTAGTCATCCATCCCACGCTTAAAGAGCGCAGCTCTTCACTGGCGGAACCTGCGACAGACATTAAAACCTGCGATCACTACCAGCAATTCCCGTTGTATTTAGCCGGAGAGACCCATGAGCATTATGGTATTCCGCACGGCTTCAGTTCGCGTATTGCACTTGAGCGTTATCTGAGTGGGTTATTTGGCGACGTTAACGCTAACTAATAACGCGACTGGCAGGGCCAGTCGCGAAGAGGCGTGTCAGGCTTTAGCCTGGTGATAGCTGCTGACCTTAAACAGGCGGCGGCAATAATCAAGGAAGTAGCCGTATACTGCGCCCATCAGCATCGATACCACGATGTTCGAACTTACCGCAGCCGTAATCTGGTGCCAGTCCGCGCCAACCGTCAACAGAATAATCACGTAAACCGGCGACTGGAAGGTGACATAAGCCAGCACGTCCGCCAGGTTTTTTGCCCATCCTGCCTGCGTGGCTTTACGTGCCGCGCGCATAAACAAATCACGGTACATGCCGTATGGCCAGGCGATCAGAATATTGACAGGGATGGCCACCAGTCTGGAGTACAGTGACTGTTCAAAGCTCATTCCAGAAAGGAATATCTCGATCAACATGTTCACGACAGAACAATAAACAACCATCGCGAACGTGTCTGCTACAGCATGACGCAAGCGTGACTGCGGAGAGAACATGTTAATGCTCCTTGTAAAAAGGGGAAAAAAGGTTTTGAATACCTTCAATGCTAGTGATTTGTCTTGCTGCTTTCGCGTTTCAATAGGATATCTGCCTGGATAATAACTAGCAACTAGCTTAAAATTTTTATTTATTGCCTTTTTGTCGATAAAATGCTCTGGATTGGTTTGATTTTTGTTCGTTTTGGTGTTTTCGTTGTTCTGCTGATTAAAAGTATTTTATATCAATAGGTTATGAAGACTTGTTTTTCTGAATTTTTTGCGCTCCTTTTCTGAAAGTTGACTGATGTTCAGAATGTGCGCGTGCCGGCCCCGGGCAATAAAGTGATGTGTTTATCAGACGATGCGCTGAGAGGTCATGCGAGTATATTTACAGTGACTATCCTGGGAATATAAAATATTTGATGTCAGGTTTCAGGATAGCCATTTAAATAACGGGGTTGGCTATTTGTTTTATAATCTGCGAAAAAATTAGACTGGAAAAATAATAATCAGTCGCATACAATATTTAGCGTGATACCATTTTTACGTTAAAGAGGTTTTGTTAATATGAGTTCAATGTTAAAAAACTTAAATAATATCCGCTCGCTGCGTGTAATGGCACGTGAATTTTCCGTTGATGTGCTGGAAGATATGCTCGAAAAATTCAGAGTAGTGACTAAAGAACGCCGCGATGAAGAAGAACAGCTACAGCGCCAACGTGCAGAACAGCAGGAAAAAATTAATAATTTGCTGGCTCTGATGCAGGCCGATGGGATCAATCCGGAAGAGCTGCTGAGTATGACCCCAGCGACGTCGCGGGCAGTTAAAAAACGTCAACCACGCCCGGCGAAATATCGTTTTACCGATTTCGACGGTGAAACAAAAACATGGACCGGACAAGGTCGGACACCAAAGCCAATTGCCCAGGCGCTGGCTGCCGGTAAATCTCTTGATGACTTTTTAATCTAATTATAAATGCGGTGAGGGTGTCCTCACCGCCTGTTTTCAGCAAACGCCGAAATCACCGTCTTCGGTATATCGCGTCACATCAGCTGCTTTCAGTGTGAATTTTTCACCGCTTTCATTACTGGCTTGTACCGCCACAATTTGATCTTCGTTGACTTCGACAACTTTCAGTTTAGGTCCGCCCATGCGTGGTTGAACCAGATCGCCAGGTTTAAACATATTGCGCTCCTTTATTTATCGCACAACTCACCATAGATCACGTCAATCGACGGGTACAGCGCTGTTTCAGGTATTACCGCTTAATGAGTACGCCGGTTCCAGGGCATTTTGTCCAGCAATCGCGCCATGCCGCAAAAGCCGGTGAGGCCAGCGAGTATCAGCCCGGCACCCACAAAACCGCTCAGCAGAAAGAAGGCGCTGTTGACGGCGTATCCGAGAATGACGCCGAGTAAGGCAAGGCTACCTGCGGCTATCTGCACCTGACGCATCAGCGGCAGTGGTTGTGAACTGTCTTTTGCCACGGGTAAACCTGCGGCTTTCCAGCCATCGATTCCACCTTCCAGCAACCAGACCTGCGCAGGCGCGGCAATGGCGCTGAGTTTGTTCGCTGCATTTTGTGTGCGTTTGCCTGACTGGCAGTGAAAAATCACCTGCTCGGCGCGTAAATTCGCAGGCAACGATCCCTGCTCAAGCGTGGGTAACGGTGCCAGATGCGCCTCAGGAATATGCTCGTGCAGGTACTCGTCGGCATCGCGGATATCAATCAGTTTCGCGCCTTGCGCGACCAGCGTCTGCGCCTCGCGCGGGGAAATCTTCCCAATGGTCATGATGGCTCCTTATGGGCAATACAGTGTTTTTAATGTGGCGATCAGCGAATTCACAGCCGCATTTTTAATGGAATAAAGGATGCGCTGGGCATCGCGCTGGCTGTCTATCAGACCTTCTTCACGCATACGCGCCAGATGCTGGGACGTGGCGGAAGGACTCAGTCCGGTAGCGCGTGCTAACTCGCCCGCGCTGGTACCGGGCGAACCGCAGAGCATGCACAAAATCAGCAACCGCTTCGGGTTACTCATCGCTTTAAGCAGAGCGGCAGCCTGTTCAGCGCTGGCCTGGAGTTGTTCAAGTTCAGTCATATGTATTTAAGCATAATCTAAATTAAGTGAATTCTAAAATAAAAAGCCAACGTACGCCAGCGTAAAGAGCGTAAAGGAGGGTAAAACAGCAGGGGAAGGCTGGCGGATTTGAGTAGAATGGCTACTCTTAGAGATAAAATCTCTTTTTAAACAATGATTAACTTTTTGCTTGTAGGGAGTGTGTATGGGTTTCTGGAGAATCGTTTTTACTATTATTCTGCCCCCGCTTGGCGTACTGCTGGGAAAAGGATTCGGCTGGGCGTTTATCCTTAATATCGTTCTGACGCTGCTGGGCTACATTCCTGGTTTGATCCACGCCTTCTGGGTACAGACGCGTAATTAATACTTCCTTTCATAAACGGCGCATTTGCGCCGTTTTCTTTGCCGTCCTCTCTCCTCTGCTACACTTCCTGGTGTTGCTTGTTAATAACCGAGGTGGATATGGGACTCTTCAATTTTGTGAAAGATGCAGGTGAAAAACTTTGGGATGCGGTCACCGGAAATCATGACACGGCTGATCTGGCGAAGAAGGTGCAGGAACACCTGAATAAAACCGGCATCCCTGATGCAGATAAGGTGAACGTGCAAATTAACGAAGGCAAGGCCACCGTTTCTGGCGATGGATTAAGCCAGGAAGCGAAAGAGAAAATCCTGATTGCGATTGGTAATATTTCCGGTATCGCCAGCGTGGACGATCAGGTTAAAACCTCTGCACCCGCGAGCGAAAGCCAGTTTTATACCGTGAAAGCGGGCGATACCCTGAGCGCTATTGCCAAACAGGTTTACGGTAACGCTAACCTGTACAATAAAATATTCGAAGCGAATAAACCGATGCTGAAAAGCCCGGATAAAATTTATCCCGGGCAGGTGTTACGTATTCCGGAAGAATAATGATGTGCGGGCTTATTCCGTCAGCAGCTTGCCGGACATCGCCTGTTGAATAATTGGAATCGGCGTCAGCAGGTGCTGGCGCATTAATTCGCTGGCGCGCACGGCATCGCGTGCCAGAATGGCTTCGGTCAGCGTTTGATGCTGATCGTGTTTATCTTCCAGCATCTCGACTGACAGCACCGTTTTACGTAGCCAGATAAACCGGTAACGTGCCGCTAAATCAAACAATCGTTCGCGCATTTGCAGTAGATATTGGGAACCGCAGCCGGCGACAATCGCCGAGTGAAATGCCTGATGGCGCTGATCCCATTCATCAAGCATCTGTTCACTGGCGTCCACAGCTTCAAGCTTACTGAGCATATGCGCCCGTGCCAGAATCTCCGCTTCCCAGGCGTCGTCGCCGCGTTCGATGGCCAGTGCGACCAGCATGGCCTCCATATTGGCGCGGGCATCGAAAATATCGAGCAATTCCTGCTCGGACATCGGGGCGACACGATACCCTTTCTGATTAACCACCGTGACCAGTCGCTCCGCCACCAGCTGTGAAAGCGCTTCGCGCAGCGGTCCTACGCCAAGCTCATAGCGCGAGGTCAGCAGGCTCATACGCAGTTTCTCATCAGGCTGATAAATACCGCGGATGATGTCGTTCTTGAGCCAGCGGTATCCATCAATGGCCGTCGGTTGGGGAATGGCGGTCATGGTCTTACTCCTGAATAAATGTCCCGGCGTGCGCCGGGAACAGATTTAATGCGTATTTTGCAAGGGTGCTTTTTGCCACGATAGCAGTTTTTTCCAGCGTGCCATAATGGGCACCGTGCAAATAATTCCTATGGCTAACAACCCGGTAGAGATAACCTCCAGCTGTTGCGCCGGGCGAAAGAGCATAACCACCAGCACAAAGATAATAAAGGCGATAACCAGCCAGGTCAGCCACGGATAAAGCCACATTTTCAGTTTAATTTCACCGCCTCGCGCCAGCAGAATTTTGCGCATCCGCAGTTGGGAAATCGCGATCACCAGATAAACCAACAGGGCGATGGCGCCGGAGCTGTCGATCAGGAATTTAAACACTTTGGCCGGGGCGTAATAGTTGACCACCACGGTGAGGAATGCCGCCCCCGTAGACAGCAACACCGCCACGTAAGGCGTTTTACTGCGGTTAGTTTTCCCCATAAAGGCGGGGGCATCGCCACGACGGCTCAGGGAATAGAGCATACGGGATGAGGTATACAGCGCGGAGTTCAGGCAACTGGTCACCGACAACAAAATGACGAAGTCCATGATCAACTTCGCGTGTGGGATATGCAATAACTCCAGTACCGAGCGGTAAGAACCCACTTCTTTTAGCCCCGGCATGTTCCATGGGATCAGTGCCACCACCACGAAAATGGAGCACAGATAGAAGATGGAGATACGCCAGATAACCGAGTTGGTGGCGCGGACGATGTGTTTATCCGGGGTATCGGACTCGGCGGCGGCGATGGTAACAATCTCTGCACCCATAAAGGAGAACATGGTGATCAGCATCGCGCTGAGTACGGCGCCAAAACCGTTCGGCATAAAGCCGCCCTGATCCCACAGGCGTGAAACGCCGCTAACCTCAGCATAAGGATAGAAACCGCTAATCGCCACCGCGCCGAGGACAATAAACGCCAGAATGGCAATCACTTTGCACAGCGCCAGCCAGAATTCGAATTCACCGTAATTTTTGACGCTCAGCAAATTACTGCCGGTTAATGCCAGCGTGATAACCAGAGAAAATAACCAGACAGGTATGCCTGGGATCCAGGAATGCAGAATGATGGCGGCAATATTGGCCTCCAGTGGGATAACCAACACCCAGAACCACCAGTACAACCAGCCGATGGTATAACCTGCCCATGGGCCAATGGCTTTATCGGCGTAGGTGGAGAAGGAGCCGGTATCCGGGGTGGCGACGGCCATTTCGGCCAGCATGCGCATAATCATCACCACCAACAGTCCGGCAAACAGATAAGCTAATAATACCGCGGGACCGGCTTCTGCAATCGCCACGCTTGAACCTACGAATAAACTCGCGCCGATAACCCCGGCAATAGACAGCATGGTGACGTGGCGTGATTTCAGCCCGCCCCCTAAATCATGTGATTGTGACACTTGCCCCATCTTGTAAACCTCTCGAAAGTATTTCACTTGGGAGAGCACCCCGGCATTCCCGCGCCGGGGCACGCGTATTATTGTTATTGACCCTATGTGCCGGATGGCGGCTCCGCCTTATCCGGCCTACGGATTGCTTTTTTGTATAGTTAGCCCTGCTTCGCCTCAGCAAAACACTGGGCGATGATGTCCAGCCCCTGGCGGATTTGCGCATCTTCAATGGTCAGCGGGACAAGGATGCGCAGCACGTTGTAGTAAGGCCCGCAGGAGAGCAGGATCAGCCCTTTATCACGCGCGCGCGCCACCACTTCTGCGGTCAGCTTGGCGTCTGGTTTCGTATGGTCGCCGTCTTCGAACAGTTCGATGGCGATCATCGCCCCCAGCCCACGCACGTCGCCAATTTCGCGATGCGTTTCGGCGATAGCCAGCAGGCCTTCGCGCAGGGTTTGCCCCAGTTCGTTGGCCTTTTGCAGCAGATTTTCCTGCTCGAAAATGTTCAGCACCGCCAGCGCGGCGGCACAGGCAATCGGGTTACCGGCATAGGTACCGCCAAGGCCCCCCGGCGGGATAGCGTCCATGACGTCGGCGCGACCGGTTACCCCTGCCAGCGGGAAGCCGCCAGCGATAGATTTGGCGAAGGTGGTAAGATCGGGCGCAACGCCCATCTGCTCCATGGCGAACAGCGTACCGGTGCGGCCCGCGCCGCTCTGCACTTCATCGGCAATCAGCATGATCCCGTGTTCGTCACAAATGGCGCGCAGACGCTGCATAAATGCCGGGGTGACCGCGTAAAAACCGCCTTCGCCCTGGACGGGTTCAATGACGATGGCGGCAACGTCTTCCGGCGCGGCATCATTTTTGAAGATGCGGTGAATACTGGCGATAGCATCATCTTCACTGATGCCATGCAGCGGGCAAGGAAAAAGTGCGCGATAAACATGGCCCGGCATCAGCCCCATTCCGGCGGAGTACGGGTTGACTTTCCCGGTCAGCGACAGGGTGTAGTGGGTACGGCCATGATAAGCGCCGCTGAAGGCGATCGTACCTGTACGTTTGGTGGCGGCGCGGGCAATTTTCACCGCGTTTTCCACGGCTTCAGAACCGGTGGTCACCAGCAGGGTTTTCTTGGCGAAATCGCCCGGCACTTTCTTGTTCATGATTTCGCACAGCTCCAGGTAGGGCTCATAGGCCAGCACCTGGAAGCAGGTATGCGACAGTTTTTTCAACTGCGCTTCTACCGCAGAGACAATCTGCGGGTGCAGGTGACCGGTATTCAGCACCGCAATACCGCCAGCAAAATCGAGGAATTCGCGGCCTTCAACGTCCCAGACCCGGCAGTTTTCTGCCCGCTCGGCAAAAATAGGGTGGATCTGTCCTACGCCACGGGGAACGGCGTTGCTGCGACGTTGCATGAGTTCTTTGTTGGTGCTCATCAGGTGTTCTCCAGTATTTGTTTTATTAAAGGCCGATACACATATATTTGATTTCTAAGTAGTCTTCGATGCCGTATTTCGATCCTTCACGGCCAAGACCGGAGGCTTTGATCCCACCAAATGGGGCGACTTCGTTGGAGATGATGCCGGTGTTAATCCCGACGATGCCGTACTCCAGCGCTTCGCCAACGCGGAAGACGCGGCTTAAATCACGGGCGTAGAAATAGGCTGCCAGGCCAAACTCGGTGTCATTGGCCTGGGCGATGACGTCAGCTTCGTCTTTAAAGCGAAACAGCGGCGCCAGCGGGCCGAATGTCTCTTCTTTGGCGACCTTCGCGTTGTCAGGTACATCGACCAGAATGGTGGGCTGGAAGAAGTTCCCACCCAGCGCATGAGGTTTACCGCCAGCGATAATGCGTGCGCCTTTATCCAGGGCATCGGCGATATGCTCCTGCACTTTGGCAACCGCTTTCTCGTCGATCAGCGGCCCGGTGGTGACATCTGGTTGCAGACCATCACCGAGGCGCAGCTTGCTCACCGCCTGCTCGAGTTTTTCGGCAAACTGCTCATACACGCCGTCCTGCACGTACAGACGGTTGGCGCAGACGCAGGTTTGCCCCGCGTTACGGAACTTCGACGCCAGCGCGCCTTCCACGGCTTTGTCGAGATCGGCATCATCAAAGACGATAAACGGCGCATTGCCGCCCAGCTCCAGCGACACCTTCTTGATGTCTTTGGCACACTGTTCCATCAGCTGACGGCCAATTTCGGTGGAGCCGGTAAATGACAGTTTGCGCACCAGCGGGTTGCCGGTCAGTTCGTTGCCGACCGCGCTTGCTGAACCGGTCACCACGCTGAATACGCCAGCCGGGATCCCGGCACGATTAGCCAGCTCTGCCAGCGCCAGCGCGGAATAGGGGGTCTGGCTGGCCGGTTTAAGCACCATGGTGCAACCCGCCGCCAGTGCCGGACCGGCTTTGCGAGTGATCATCGCCGCCGGGAAGTTCCACGGCGTAATCGCGGCGGTAACGCCGATCGGCTGCTTGATGACGATCAGACGCTTATCAGCCTGATGGCCGGGGATCGTGTCGCCATAAATGCGTTTGCCCTCTTCGGCAAACCACTCAATAAATGAGGCGGCATAGGTGATTTCGCCTTTGGCTTCCGCCAGCGGCTTACCCTGTTCCAGGGTCATCAGACGAGCAAGATCGTCCTGATGTTCAATCATCAGGTTGAACCAGCGACGCAGAATATTGGCCCGTTCTTTGGCGGTCAGCGCACGCCAGGCGGGTAGAGCGCGGTTCGCGGCGTTAATGGCTTCACGGGTTTCATCCGCCCCCATTTTCGGTACGCTACCCAATTGCTGACCATTGGCGGGATTCGTTACTGCGATGGTCTCGCCGTTGTTGGCGTCACGCCAGTTACCGTCAATCAACGCCTGTTGGCGAAATAAGGTTGGATCGTTTAGTTGCATAATTACTTCCTGTCTTAATCATGTTAACGGGTGAATGCGGCGTGTAATGTCTCCACGCTACGTGCCGCACGCAGCGTGCGTCCGGGATTACTCTGGCTCTCCAGCAGCGCATGTACTTTGCCGACAATATGCGCGCCGATAGGGAGCGCTGACGTTGCTGCCGGAGAAGGGGCGTTGCAGGTATGAATGGAGCGTGGCGTTGTGACAAACAAGAAATCGTCGATCAGCTTGCCGTCCGGCGACACCGCCTGCGCCCGCACGCCCGCAGGCCACGGTTGCAGATCTTTCTGCGTCAGACTGGGACAGTACTTTTGCACCAGCCGTAGATAGCCGCTTTTGCACAGCGAATTCTTCATTTCGCCAAGCCCGGAGCGCAGGTTGTTTTGCAGCACGCGGCGGATGCCGGAAGAGCCGAAGATCTCCAGCGTATCGCTGAGTGAGAAATCACGTTTACGGTAACCTTCGCGTTTAAATGCCAGTACCGCGTTGGGGCCCACCGTGACGCTGCCATCAATCATGCGGGTGAGATGCACACCGAGAAACGGCATCGCCGGATCGGGGATCGGGTAGATCAGATGATTGACTATCTGGTTATGTTCTGACGCCAGACGGAAGTATTCGCCACGGAACGGACAGATGATAAAACCGGGTTCAACGCCGAGCATTTTCACCAGTCGATCGGCCATCAGGCCGGAACAGCTTATCAGCGTTGCGCCTTCATATTCGTGCCCCTGACGGGTATGGACGATCACGCCCGCGGCGTGTTCTCTCAGCGCGCTGACCTCGGCGTTGTAAATAATCTCACCGCCTTTGGCCTGGAAAATCTTCGCCATCGCGGCGGTTACTTCGCGGTAGCTGACGATCCCGCTCGACGGGACAAAAATGCCGCCCAGCCCGGTAATGTTGGGTTCACGCTCGCGTAGCTCCTGCGCATTCAGCCATTCGCGTTCCAGGCCGTTAGCAGCGGTGCGATCCCATAGCGCGCGCATACGCTCCATTTCCAGAGCGGAGGTGGCAACCAGCATTTTTCCGCAGACGTCGTAGCGGATGCCGTTTTGGTCGCAAAAGGCTTTGGTGGCGCGATTTCCGGCCAGGCAAAACTGCGCCTTCAGGCTGCCGGGCGTGTAATAAACCCCGGCATGAATCACGCCGCTGTTATGGCCCGTCTGGTGACAGGCCGGGCCGGACTCTTTTTCCAGCAGCGCGATTCTGGCGTCCGGATAGACATCAATCAGTTGCATGGCGGTCGACATGCCGATAATGCCGCCGCCAATAATCACAAAATCATACATCCGCTTTTTTCCTTCGCCCTTACTGATGGGTCTGGTAGTGGTTGCTCGCGTAAGCGAAATAACCACGCTGACGCATCAGTTCGCGGCGCAGGTCAGGATGCGAGGTGAAGCGATCGCGGCCGTGCAGCCAGAACAGGTTGTTGATCAGCAGGAATTTACCCACGGGAACCGGAACGGAAATAATGTTCTTGCTGGTTTCCAGCGCATCGGACAAGTCGCTCAGCCAGACGCCTTCTTCATAGTCTTTCGGCTGGACGAACTGGTCGATGTAGCGCATTATCGGGCGGCCCTGCTGGTCAACGTCAAATACCGGATGGAACACATCCTTGCTGACGTTTTTGCTTGGCGGCGCGGCAAAGCGCATCGCGCGACGCGCCAGCGGATGGGTAAAGTACTGCTCCAGATGTTCCCAGTCGTCGAGGTGCAGCAGCAGCGAGTTACCGCCGGTCATGTTCTGCTCGTCGATCTTCATCATCAGCACGTAATCGGTGATTTCTTCAAGGTAGGTTCCGTCGTTATGTAGCTCCATAACACGGTGCGGCTGGCGCAGATAGCTGTCTGAGTTATCGACGTTTTTCACCACAAAACGGGCATAGTATTGACCGCTCATCGCATCAAAATTGGAGCGTCCGATCAGATGCGCGACCGCCGTCGCCAGTTTGACCATTTCTTCAGCCTGGGCCACATCATCCACGCCGACGGCGTTGATCAGCAGCGCGCCTTCGGCACGATCGAGCAGCGTTTTCAGCAGCAGGGGCTGCAACTGGTTGCCGCACAAATCATCGAGGATCTTGCCCACTTTGAAGCGCAGGAAAGATTTGTATTCCAGGGCCTGCACCGGCCACTGCGCGACGGCCTGTAGAAATTGCTCAGTGGTCTCGGCAGAAAAAGTCAGCTCCAGCAGACGTGGAGACTGGACTGATGGTTTCAGTGTGAAACCTCTGTAGTGCTGGGCTGGATCTTCAGCGTTCGGTTGTACGGCAGTCAGTGCGTTCATCAAATCGATCCTCTCAGTAGATTGTCAGGGAGATATGGCGCAGCTCGTTTCGTAGCCATAAATTAAAAATATCTACATTTTTGAAAAACGCGCACACAATGAGCTTGTTTGTTTCTTATTTGTGATCAAAAACAACAATTATTTAACATTGCAAAAGGTGAGGATTTAGAGGCTGGATGGATACTGAGTGGCTATTTCAGGGGCGAAAGCCCCTGATTTTAAAGAGGAAGATAAGGTGTATTAATGTTCCAGGGCGATGGCGCAGACGTGTTCCACATGAGTCAGATCGTGATATAAGTCGGGCAAGGTCATCTTTTGACGAATTACGATTTTGAGATTAACCTCAATTTTGCCCTTCTTGATATCCCTGATAGTGATGTTTTCGATAATGTTTTTCTGTTGATGAATGCGGGTTATCAGACTTTCCACAGCGTTTCGTTCATCAAGAATAACCCGCACTTTCACTTTTCCGGGAAACTGGTTTCTGGTCTGTAAGAAGATAATGAATGGGCTTAGTTTGATCGCTAATAAAAATAAAGCCGTGGCAAAAACAGCATGAAAATAAAAACCGGCTCCGCAGGTGATTCCCACCCCTGCAGATGCCCAGACAATTGCCGCAGTCGTGAGACCAGAGATAGCATCGTCATGTCGGTGCAGAATGACTCCTGCACCGAGAAAACCAACGCCGCTGATAATCTGCGCCGCCAGGCGCATAGGATCGCTACGGATATTCATCGAAATTTCTGCATAGTATTCAGCAGATTGTATTGATACGACAGTTAATACACAGCTGGCTACGGATAAAATAACGCAGGTTTTGAAGCCGACCGGTTTCCCTTTCGATTCTCTTTCCAGGCCAATAATGCCACCCAGAATAAATGCAATACTGATTTTGATGATCGTAGTTAAAGGCAACAATCCTTGCTCATTGATGATGGCGGCCAGATTATTCATGCAATTACCTTAATGAGAGAGTCTTTAACGATCAGGAGTTTGCTTTTTTCAATGTGAGGTCCGTTTTGCGTTTCGAAATATCGTCCCGGAAGAAAATCAGGAAGAATACGCTGACCACTGCGGCAACGCCTGCTGAAACTAGCCAGAATGTTTCCCATTGTGGCAACGCCTCTGGACCTTGTTCCGTCACGGTGTTGTTAAAGATTTGCCCGCATACGGTGGAGGCAAATAGCAGACCAACGCCGTTGGAGACGATAAATCGCAAGCTTTGGGCTTGTGCTTTAATCTCTGGCGCTGCTTTACGGTCAACATAAATGTCGCCCACGGTAAAGAAAAAGTCCCAGCAGAATCCTTGTAACATCAGGCCGATCAGCACAAACATCATGTTGGCATCCAGCGAGGCATTAGCAAATAATAGTGTGCGGATGATCCAGCAGACGGCGCCTAACATCAGCGTGATTTTGAAGCCAGCTTTCAGTAAGAAGAACGACAGCAGGAACATGAAAATGACTTCACAGGCGATGCCAACCTGCATCATTGAGGCGGCGTTATCGAATCCAAGCGCTTTTAAAAAGACCGGGATATAGGCGGAATAAGCCGTTTTTGGGATCATCAGGACAAAAATACTGAGCATCAAAACCGAGAAGCTGCGGTCTTTGAAGAGCGCCAGAGCATCCAGACATAACAGATCGCGAAGCGTAAACACGCTTCCTTTTGCTTTCGGCGGGGTATTTGGCAACGTAAAACAGTACAGGCCGAGAACAACACCGGAGGCCGACGCAATATACCAGGTGATGGTATTTCCAGAATAACCCATTTCACCAATGATAAAGCCGATGACCATAAAGCCAAATGTGCCGAATACACGAATAAATGGGAAGTATTTTACTCCGTTAATGTGGCTGAAACTGATACTGTTCGCCAGCGCAGTTGTTGGATAAAACAGCAGACCAACCAGGAAAATCATGGTTAACGTCATACCTGTGTTTTGTGCCTCAATAAATTGCGGAACAAACAACAGTACACCAGCATTAATTAAATGCAGGATCGCCATGACTTTTTGTGACGCAAAGAAGCGGTCGGCGACCATGCCAATAAATAGCGGGGAAAGAATAGTCGCCAGGCCAAGCAAAGCATAGGATGAGCCAATAATTGTTGCCATACCATAGGTGCTCAATACCAGCCCCATGGTCATATTCCAGGCACCCTGCATGAAATATTGTATGAACATCATAATCAACAGGCGTGGTGTTTTATTAAGGTCCATATTGCATATCCTTACTGGTTGATGCTCAGGTTAAGCCCGTCCCAGGCGACAAGAATGTTCTCTTTGTCGCATGCCGCAACGAGATCGTCGTGCAGCAGACCTCCGCTGTGTGATATATGCGAGACGATAAGTTGGCTATTTTTCTCAAGGCAACCGAGTTCCGCAAGCCTGTCTCTGGCGGCGAAGACGGTTTCCAGACTCATGTGGTTATTTGTACGATTATCACCATTAAAACCGTAGGTGCACTCCAGGACAGTCAGATCGATTTTTTTCCCTTTCAGCCATTGCCATGTGAGCTCAGGAAACCAGCCTGAATCATGTCCATAGAAAATTGACTGGCCTTCTTTTTCAATAAACCAGGTATAACAAAGCTCCCACTTGGCATGGTTAGCCAGCAGCGGAGTGATGCGGTATCCGCGAGTTTCAACGGTCACGAAGGGCACCAGGCAATGAAAAGCAAATCTTTCAGCGCTGTAGCCTGGTAACACTTCCGCAGCACCGTTAATTGCACGGTCATTACCAAAAATGTGCAACGGATGAGTAATTTCAAATCCATACCCTTCCATACGGCTAAAAAGATCGCCGACGTTGAAATGATCGGGATGAGTATGTGTGAACAATAGCGATCTGATCTCTGTTGCGTCCAGGCCATCTCGCAGCAGTTGTTGGCTGAATTCAGGCGCCACGTCAATGAGCAGTTCATCGTCGATAATCGCTGAAGAGTGTGTGCGTAAGTCTTTACTTTTACGAATGCGGGCTTGCTGGCAGTGCTCACAACGGCAAAAAGGATTGGGGATCCCTTCAGATGCAGCGGTACCCAGAAAATGAATCTTCATGTTTCCCTCTTAATGACAAATGTGATTGTTGTTTTTTTAGACGTTTATGTAATAAAACGTAATTGGAACGTGTCAATTATGATTCCAGTGTTTTATATGAACAACGATCTTTTGCCTCAGAAGTGATCCTCTTCAAAAATTATAAAATTTATACATATATTTCATTGTGTTAATGTTTTTTCGTGAATGAGGTGTGTCTATCGATAGCGTCAGGCTTTTATTATGACATGCTTATAAAATGCACTTTTTAATATTGTAACGTTCAAATTTTAGTGCTGAAGATAGTTTCCTGATGAGCGCCGTGCTAGCATCAAAGCATCAGGGGAAGGATGTAAAAATGCCAACTATCAAAGACATAGCAAGAATTGCCGGTGTGTCGCATGGGACTGTCTCGAATGTGCTCAATGGCAGAGGGAATGTAAGCGTCGAGAAGATTGAAGCGGTTCAACGTGCAGCCCGAGAAGTTGGCTATCAGTTGAATGCGCAGGCGCAATCGTTAAGAGCCAGCAAAAGTCAGGGATTGGCATTGATTCTGCCCGACATCAATGCCGAACAGTACTTTCAACTCTATCGGGGATTGCATCAGGTTTGGCAGCCTTCATTAAGCGAACCGATCGACCTTTACCTGACCAACGATCTGCCTAATCTTGAGCTGGAGATTCTGCAAACGCTGGCGGCAAAGTCTTATCAGGCTGTTGTCTCGGTCAGTTGCCTGAATGACAGTCAGCCCTATTACGACTTGCTCAGGCTTTCCCCGGAAAATATTTTGTTTGCATATCGCCAGCCTGTCGGCGCAGTTTGTTATTTTAGCCTTGACTATGTGACTGCAGGCGAAGAAATAACGAGGAGGGCGCTGGCGCAGCAGCCGGGCCATATTGGTGTTTTTTGCGAACGTCTGGAATTTTCCCATAGCGCGAGTTTTACTCAGGCGATACAGGAAACCTGCCGGGAATTAAGTCCGCATACGAAGCTTACGATTTTACCTGCACATGCCAGTGAAGCTAACACCGTCGCTTTTGACTTTTTTCGTGGGGCAATTCCCGATCTGTTTATTGTCCAGGACTCTGAGAGAACGCGAGCACTGACGCAAGCAGCCTGGTTTGGTAGCTCCCAGTCCTGCCCGCCGATATTGCAACTGAGTGATAATCTCCCTGCATCCTTCGACGGGATCACCAGCTACCAGATGGATTATGGTCGCCTGGGGACAACTATTGCCTCCAGTATTCGCCTGCCTAAAAGTAAAGAAAAGCATCGTATTCTGACAAATTGCGGTTTTTCCTGGAATGGACAGTACGTGCCGCCGCCTGAAACAGAGGCGACGCTGAATATGTTAATTTTACCGAGTCCTTCGACTGATGCGTTGAAGAAACTGTTACCCCACTTTTATCGCCAGACCGGTATTAAGGTAAATCTTGCGGTTTATCCCTATGATGAAGTTTTTGAAATCCTCTCCCACCTTCATCTACATCCTTATTACGATTTACTGCGAATCGATATGGCGTGTTTTCCGTGGTTTGCAGAGAAAGCACTCTTGCCGCTGGAATCCGTCTCTTCTGAGCTTCCATTGCTGTTGGAAAATTTCTCTGAGCAAATTCAACAGCACTTCAGCATGGTGAATGGGACCGCATGGGCAATACCCTTTGATGCCAGTATGCAGCTTTTGTTTTATCGACGAGATCTGTTTGAAGACGCGACGATTAAACGGATGTTTTATGAAGCAACGGGAAAAGAGTTAACGCTGCCAGAGAGCTTTGCGCAATTTGATGAGATAGCGGCTTTCTTTAGTCAATTACATCAGCCAGAAAACAGACAGCGCCCGATGGGAACAGCGGTGACGCTGGGAAGCTCGGGGCTTATTGCTACCGAGTATCTGCTGCGTTACTACGCGCTCGGTGGGCGTTTAGTGCGCGAAGGCGAGCCGGTACAACTCGAGCCTTCACTTGCCGCAACTGCACTCGAACAATATCTACAACAGCTTTCTATCGCCGTGAATCTGCCCGGTGAGTGGTGGAGCGACGCGGTAAAACAGTTTGAGCGTGGAAATCTTGCCATGCTGATCATGTATCTCAATTTGTTCAACGATGTGGCGCACACGGCCATAGCGCCCACTATTGGCTATGCTCCCGTTCCGGGGCAACTTCCACAATTGGGGGGCGGTTCCATTGGAATGTCCCGCTACAGTAAAAAGAAAAAACAGGTTGAGCAGTTCTTTCATTGGCTTTATTCCGATGAAATTGCGCGCCATCTGGTTTTGCTGGGAGGAAATAGCGCCTGGTCTGGAATATGTCACGATCAAAACGTTCTCAATCTCTACCCGTGGTTTAATTTATTGAATGAAAAAGGCATGACGGGAATAAGGGAGTCTGAGGGAAGTAAAGGTGAACCTTTCAACCTGCGCCAGGCAGAGATTATTATCGGGCAAGGTGTGACGAATGCAATTAACGGCATTATGGATGTCTCTCAGGCCGTGGAATATATTAATGCGCGAATAAGAAATGAAACGGGTGCCTGAAAATAGGCAGTGGCTTGCCTCTTACTGATGACGTAAGAGGCAAGGTCATGCTTTTATCAGTAACCTACTTTATAAGTACGCCCGGTTTGGATGCCTTCCACGCTGCGGCGATAGGCGTTGGCAACGGTAGCGGCCGGGACGCTTTCAAAACCCGGAAAGAAATCGTCGTAGGCTGCGGCGGATTCACTGAGCACGGTTGGGCTAATCAGGTTGATACGCAGCCCACGCCCCAGCTCACAGGCCGCCGCGCGAACAAATCCTTCCAGACCGGCATTGATCGTTGCCGCATTCGCCCCCTGCGCGATGGGTTCATGGGCGATGATGCCGCTAATGAGCGTAATTGAGCCGCCATCATTGAGAAAATGCTGCCCGGTTAATGTCAGACGAATCTGGCCTAACAGCTTATCCTGTAAACCCTGATTAAAATCCCGATCGGTCATGGTGGATAACGGCCCAAAGAACAAATTGCCGGTGGCGGAAACGATCGCATCTACCCGTCCGACTTTTTCAAACAATGCCTCGACACTCTCCTGGGAGGTGATATCAACCTGGTAATCTCCCTGCGTGCGGCCCACACGGATCACTTCATGTTTACGGCTTAATGCTTCCGTAACTGCACGACCCACCGTACCGCTGGCACCAACAATAACGATTTTCATAACCACCTCCGCAATAGTGTGAGCCGCTATTCTTTAACGAAAATGAAATCGGATAAACTGGCCAAAAGTTAGATGATTACTAACCAGAGGTTTGCAATATGGATAAACTGCGCGGCATGGAAACGTTTATCGCGGTGGTAGAGAGCGGGAGCTTTACCACCGCGGCCACGCGACTGGGGATGTCTGCGGTGATGGTGGGGAAGTACATCACCCACCTTGAAACGCAACTCGGTACGCGCCTGCTGGAGCGCAACACACGTCGCCAGAGCCTGACCGATGCCGGTCGTGTCTATTTTGAAGAAGCCCGGCGTGTGCTGGAACAGGTGTCGATAGCCGAACGCTCAGTGGAGCGTCTGCGGCTGGCGCCTGCGGGGACGCTGCGCATCAGCGCGCCGACCTCCTTTGGCGCCTGCGTTATCTCGCCGTTGGCCGCCGCGTTTTTACAGGCCTGGCCGGAAGTGCGCATTGAACTGGATCTGACCAATCGGATGGTCGATCTGGTGAATGAAGGAGTTGACCTGGCGATCCGCATTGGCGATATCCATCAGACTGATGTAGTGGCGAAATACCTGTGTCCGTACCGTATGGCGATTTGCGCGTCACCGGATTATCTCGCTCGTCATGGCACCCCCTTCACGCCCGCGGATCTGGTGGATCATTTGTGCCTGTCCCACACCGTGTGGACGGCCCGCAACGAATGGATGCTACCGGGCGCGGAAGGCGAAGTTCGATGGAAACGCGATGCGATCCTGCGCTGTAACGATGGTCATGGCCTGCGTATGGCGGCAGTGGCGGGGGCGGGGCTGTTGTTACAACCGGAGGTGCTGTTGGCGGAAGAGTTAGCTACTGGCAGGCTGGTGCGGGTGCTGGAGGCGTTTACGCCGCAGCCACGACCCATTCATCTGCTGTGGCGGCAAGATTTGCGTGCGTTGCCAAAGCTGACGCGGTTTGTCGAGCACGTTCTTAGTGCAGTTCAGGAATTAAGATGAAAATGCCGGATGGCCAGCGCCATCCGGCATATTACTAACCGATATCCACCTGCGGTTTGCTGTTACGCTTACGGATCAGGCGCAGCACCGGCGGGATAACGATAACCAGTACCGCCATCACCAGCAGCACTTTCGCTACGCCGCTGGCCCACAGAATATCGATGCTGCCGTTACTGATAGACAGCGCCCGGCGCAGGTTCTGCTCCAGCATTTCCCCGAGAACGAAGCCTAAAATCAGCGGCGACATCGGGAAGTGCATCTTACGCAGAATGTAGCCCAGTACGCCAAGGGCGACCATCAACACCAGATCAAAGGTTGTGCTGTGAACGGCGTACACGCCAACCGCGGAGACTGCCGCGATAGCCGGTACCAAAAACCACAGCGGGATGGTCAGCATACGAGTAAACAGGCCGATCAGCGGGATGTTCATCACCAGCAGCATCACGTTGGCAATCAGCAGCGCCGCAATCAGTCCCCAAACGATATCCGGCTGCTCGGTGAACATCGCCGGGCCAGGGGTGATGTTGTACAGGGTCAGCGCACCCATCATCACCGCCGTGGTGCCGGAGCCTGGAACGCCGAGCGTCAGCATCGGAATAAAAGAGCCACAGGCCGAGGCATTGTTTGCGGCCTCAGGTGCCGCCACACCGCGAATATCACCCTTGCCGAAGCTGTCGCTGTTGCCGCTGAGCTTTTTCTCGGTCATGTAGGTGATAGCGCTGGCAATGGTGGCGCCTGCGCCAGGCAGAACGCCGACGAAAAAGCCAATCACCGATGAACGCAGGGTGGCGCCCACGCACTGTGCGCCTTCTTTGGCATTGAACAACATGCGGCCCGTTTTACGCACCAGCGTCTGGCCACTGCTGGTATGTTCCAGCATTAACAGTATTTCTGAGACAGAGAACAACCCAATCACCACCACGATAAACTGCACACCGTCGGAGAGATGAACGCTGTCAAAGGTAAAGCGATAAACCCCGGTGTTGGCGTCCACGCCGACGGTCGCGAGGCCGAGACCGATAAGCGCTGCCAGAAATGATTTCAGCGGATTTTGCGCCATCATGCTGCCGAGGCAGGCAATGGCGAAAACCATTAAGGCGAAGTATTCGGCCGGGCCGAAGGACAGCGACCATTGGGCTAACGCTGGGGCAAACAAAATGATGCCGCCGATAGCGATAAGCGAACCAAAGAATGAGCTGACCGCCGAGATAGAGAGCGCAACGCCGCCACGCCCTTGCTGCGCCATCGGGTAGCCATCCAGCGCGGTCATAATCGCTGCCGCATCGCCGGGCACGTTCAGCAGGATCGAGGAGATACGCCCGCCGTATTCACAACCAATGTAGACCGTCGCCAGCAGGATCAACGCAGATTCAGCCGGCAGGTGCAAAGCGAAAGCCAGCGGCAGCAGGATCGCCACGCCGTTAATCGGCCCGAGGCCGGGCAGCAGCCCGACGATGGTGCCGACAAAGCAGCCAATCAAGGCGATAACCAGGTTTTCCGGCGTCATCGCCACCGCGAAACCCTGAGAAAGATAAATCCAGGTATCCATCGTTTCTCCGTTAACCCAGCCAGGCGCCGAGTGGTAAGGTGACGTCAAGCAGCCGGTCGAAGGCATACCACAACAGAATGCCGAGTACCGCGCCGGAAATACCCGCAGCCGGAATGGTTGCGCCGAAGAGCATGCCAATCACCACGGTGAGAATGGCGGTGGCGATGGGAAAACCGAGCCATTCAAAACCCCAGGCGTACATCAACAGAACAATCACCATCGTCAGCAGCTTTTGCAGCACGTGGCGGCGTGGCCAACTGATGGTGTCAGGATGGCGCAACAGCAGCGCCACGGCGCATACCAGCATCAGGCTGATAATGCCCAGCGGAAAGGGGCGCGGGCCAACCGGCTCATAGCTGTATTCGCTGGTGATTTGCCAGGCCACGAACAGCCCGGCTATACAGAGCAACAGCCAGATACCTGCAAAAATACGATCGCTCATCATCTTTGCCTCTGCGCTTATTTCGCCAGACCGAAGGCTTTCGCCTGCTCACGATAATCCGTAACCTGCTTCTTCACGTACTCGTCGAGCTGCTTACCGCTCATGTTGAACTCGAACAGGCCGCGGAGATCGCGCTGCTTTTTAAATTCCTCAGTCTGCTGGAGTTTGTTAAAGGCATCGACCCACCACTGGTATTCGGCATCGCTGACCTTTGGTCCAACGTAGAAGCCACGAATGATCGGCCACACCAGGTCGTAACCCTGCTCTTTGGCCGTTGGCACATTGGCTAACTGACCCGGCAGGCGTTCTTCCGAGAACACCGCGAGCACGCGGATTTTGTCGCCGCTGAGATAAGGCACCATCTCGCTGAGATCGCCGGAAACTACCTGCACGTGATTGCCCATCAGCGCGGTAACCGGTTCACCGCCGCCCTCAAAGGCCACATAGCGCATCTTGTGCGGATCGACGTTGGCTTTTTGCGCCAGCAGCGCCGACTTCATCCAGTCCTGACTACCGATTGAGGCACCCGCGCCAATAACTACGCTGTTAGGATCTTTTTCCATTGCCGTCAGCAGATCTTTCAGCGTCTTCCATGGTGAGTCCTGGCGTACGGCTATCATGCCGTAATCCGTGCCCACGCTTGCCAACCAGCGCACGTCATCCACGCCATAGCGACCAAATTTACCTTGTGACAGGTTCAACAGGGAGCCGCCGGAGAAAGCCACCACGGTACCCGCTTCAGCCGGGCGTTGAGCGACGATTGCGTTATAGGCCACAGCGCCAACGCCGCCGGGCATGTAGGTTACGCGCATCGGTTTTTCGATAGCGCCGGTTTCCATCATGCTCACCTGAATCAGTTTGCAGGTGAGATCGAAGCCACCGCCGGGTTTCGCTGGGGCGATACATTCGGTGCGCGATGGCGCTTGTTCTGCCAGAACAGAGGTACTCATCAGTAAAATGCTTGCAGTAAGGGTACGAAGTAATTGTTTTTTCATTGTTTATCCTCACACCGGAAAACCGGATTTTCGGGTACGGAAGAAGATTTTTGTGATTATGTGAACCGATGTGTAGCAGTTCGGTTGCGTGATTGTTAAAACATTAACCTTTCAATTCCCTTTCAATGCGGCAGAAACTTTACAGGATGTGATATGCGTCTCTTATTAGCGGAAGATAACCGTGAGTTAGCTCACTGGCTGGAGAAAGCGCTGGTGCAAAACGGTTTTGCCGTCGACTGCGTTTTTGATGGCCTGGCGGCCGACCATCTTTTACATAGCGAAACGTATGCGCTGGCGGTGCTGGACATCAATATGCCGGGGCTGGACGGTCTTGAAGTCGTCCAGCGGCTGCGCAAGCGCGGTCAGACGCTCCCCGTTCTGCTGTTGACGGCGCGCAGCGCGGTGGCCGACAGGGTGAAAGGGTTAAACGTCGGGGCCGATGATTATCTGGCAAAGCCGTTTGAAATTGAGGAACTGGATGCCCGGCTGCGGGCTTTGCTTCGTCGCAGCGCGGGGCAGGTGCAAGGCATACAGCAACTGGGGGAGCTGGCGTTTCACGATGAAGGCTATTTTATGTTACAGGGACAGCCGTTGGCGCTTACGCCGCGTGAACAGGCTCTGCTGACGGTGCTGATGTACCGTCGCCTGCGTCCGGTTTCGCGCCAGCAGTTGTTTGAACAGGTTTTCAGTCTAAGCGATGAGGTCAGCCCCGAAAGTATCGAACTGTACATCCATCGTCTGCGTAAAAAACTTCAGGGAAGCGATGTGCGCATCGCCACGTTACGTGGTCTGGGCTATGTGCTGGAGCGTAGCGATGAAATGGGTTAAGCCCCAGTCGTTGTATCTGCAACTGCTGATGTTTCTGGGATTACCGCTGCTGTTGCTGTGGGGACTGTCGGCATTTAACAGCTATGTCAGCGCGTTACAGGCGGCGACGCAGGCGTATGATCGGACCCTGCTCTCGTCCGCCAGAACCGTCTCTGAGCGGTTAGTGGTACGTAATAAACGACTGGAAGTGAATGTGCCGTGGGTGGTGTTGGACAGTTTTGAACTGAATATGAATGACAGGCTGTATTACAAAGTGGTCGACCCGGCGGGGAAGGTGATATCAGGTTATGACGATTTACCTGCGATGTCGCCTGCAACCTCGCGCACCCGGCTTTATCCGGCGCTGGCGTGGTTTTATCACACTGAATATCGCGGCGAGGCAATCCGCGTGGCACGTCTTCTTCAGCCAGTCAACGAGGGCGGCATTACCGGTATGGCGGAAATTTATGTCGCTGAAACGCTGCAATCGCGGCGGTATCTGGCGCGACAGCTGCTGTTCTCCTCGTGGGTTTCGCAAGGACTGCTGGTAATGCTCACGCTGGTGCTGGTTGGCTGGCTGCTACGCCGGGTGCTACGTCCGATGCGCCAGTTGTCATCGCTGATGGTGCGTCGTGAGCCTGGGCTGCTGACGCCGTTGCCGGAACTGTTGCCGTGGTCGGAAACCCGTCTGCTGATTGTGGCTTTCAACCGCTATCTGGACCGACTTCGTGGCCTTATCTCTCGTCAGGAACGCTTCAGCGCGGACGCATCCCATCAGCTTAAAACGCCGTTAGCGGTACTGAAAACTCAGGCTGCGGTAGCCCTCGCCAGCCCGCAGCCTCAGCAATGGTTCGAGAGTTTACAGGCCATGAGCGTGACTCTGGATAACACTATTCAGCTGACGGAAAGGCTGCTTCAGCTGTCGGCTGTGAAGCGCAAAGAGCAGGAAGAAAAGCACTTCTCACCGGTTAATTTGTATGAGGTGGTGCAAAGCAGCTGTTTTACCCGGCTGGCGCAGGCGCGCAGTAAAGCTATCGATCTGGGTTATGAGGGGGAACAGGGCGCGGTGTGGATTGAGGGCGATGAAGTCCTGCTCGGCGAGCTGTGTGGAAATCTACTGGATAACGCCCTGAAATACACCCCTGCGCATGGGGTGGTGACTGCCCGACTGCAGCGTGAAGGCGAAGCCGTGGTGCTGATGATTGAGGATAGCGGGCCAGGTATAGATGACCAGATGGTTCATCAGGCGATGCTACCGTTTCATCGACTCGATAACGTTGGCAATGTCCCTGGCGCAGGAATTGGTCTGGCGCTGGTTAACGACATTGCTCGCTTACACCGTACGCATCCGCAGCTGGCACGCAGCGAAACATTAGGTGGGTTAAGCGTGCGGGTGCGCTTTTTAAGCGTTGTTGCCTGATATGTTTTTATTGTGGCGCCCGGCGCTCAAATATAATTAAAAGTAATTAACTTTGTTATTGTTGCATTTTTAAATATCACCATAAGGTATTTGTTGTTATTTAATTACAGCGTTTAGCCACAATGAAAAGTGGGTTCAGAATAAATCAAGCAAAGCCGTAGTGAAATTTGTCATACATAAAACACTTTTCATAGACTATGTTTTGTTCATTGTCAATGGTGGTTTTGTTGTAAAAAATGAATTTTTTTGATTTGGTGGTTAAAACTTATGTTGCATTAATTTTCTTTAAAATCATAATGATGAGAGCGAGTGGGTGGTTTGTATCACACTAATAAACATTATTTTTTACATTTACTGACAATGGGTCATTGCGTTTTTTAGACTTGTGATATAATTAGCAACATGAAATGAGAAAAAAATAATTAAATATCAATAGATAATGGGCTGAGATATGCTAAAAAAATCGCTAAAGATTAGCAGTCAAGGATATCCAGTCTTTTTAAAACTGGTTGATTTTATCGTTATTAATGTGACGCTAATTTTTAGTGCCCATCTGCTGGGGTTGATGCCATTTAACACCATTGCTATTCTGAGTATTCTGTTTTCAGTCTTTTTTTTGCTGTTTGCTGAATATATCAAGATTTATCAGCAAAAAATTAAAACGATTGGTTTACGTAATCAAAAACGGTTACTTTTTTGTACGCTGCTGGCTATTTTTTTTAACGAGCTGGTGAGTATGACAGTGGCAGAACCGGCGTCCCTCGGTTACTTAGACAGGTTACCTTCGCCTTTTTATTCTGCCATTATTTACTGGTACTTCATTCCATTACCTTTTCTTTATTACATTCGCTTTTTTATTTTTAAATATTCAACGAAAAAGAGTATGCGCGTGGCGATTATTGGTTTGACCGACAATGGTCTGGCCGCGGAAAGCGCGTTACTGTATGAGTACGCCAATATCAAATTGGATCTGGCTTTTTATGATGAGCGGGCGTTATCGCGCTGTGGCGACATCGTTGATAAGATCAAAAGCCCCTTTCGTGGCCCGGTGATTAATCTGGTTGAGGAAGCCCGACTGGGAAATATTGACGAAATATATATCGCTTTACCGATGGTGGCGCTGCACCGCATCCGCCATTTCCTGGCTATGATGTCAGACACCACCGTAGATACCTATATTGTTCCTGACTTTTATACCTACAGCAACAATATGTCCAAGCTACGCTCTATCCACAACCTGCAAACCATCGGTATCTTTAGCTCACCGTTTGAAGGGGCGGGTTCGTTTATTAAGCGGGCGGAAGATTTGGTGCTTGGCAGTATCATTATGCTGATGATTTCGTCGCTGATGTTGGTTATTGCTATTGGTATCAAACTCACTTCTCGTGGGCCGGTTTTTTTCAAACAAGACAGGTATGGCCTGAGTGGGCAAAAAATTAAGGTCTGGAAATTTCGCACTATGCGCGTTATGGAGAATTCCGGGACGGTAATTCAGGCCACGAAAAACGATCCGCGGGTGACGAAATTCGGTAGCTTCTTACGTCGTACATCGCTGGATGAACTTCCGCAATTTATTAACGTATTGCAGGGAAGTATGTCGATTGTGGGTCCCAGACCCCATGCGGTTACGCATAATGAGCAGTATCGTAAACAGGTCGAAAATTACATGATCCGCCATAAGGTAAAGCCTGGCATCACCGGACTTGCGCAGATTAACGGTTTTCGTGGGGAAATCGATGCGCTTTATAAGATGGAAAAACGGGTTCAGTACGATATTGAGTACATTCAAAACTGGTCATTATGGCTGGATATAAAAATTATCATTAAAACCATTTTCAAAGGATTTGTCGGTAAGAATGCATACTAAATTAATCGTTATTACCGGAATCGTGATAACGCAGTCCGCATGGGCTGATTTAACACCGAAATCACACATAGGCTTTGCGGGGATCGACTTCCAGGGCAAGGTTGCTGTGGATTATGGTTATAATGATAACGTGACCTATCAGCCACATAACAGCGATGCTGTCGGTTCCTCGTTTCAGAGCGCAGCGCCAGTGCTGAGTATGATCGGCGAGCGCGGTCAGGATAAGTATTTACTGATGTACTCTGGGGATTACCGTAACTACTCGAGCGATTCTGCTGATAACTACACCGATCATTTTTTCCGTTTTAACGGGGCCTGGCGTTATGGACTCAAGCATGGCTTAACCCTCAATCTGGAGGATTCGCTTGGACATGAATCCCGTGGCCGCGGCATTACCGAGGGCTTTTTACCGGGCCAGTTCGAGCAGTATGGGATTAAATCTCCGTTGACGACAAATTT
The DNA here is from genome assembly GCF_059615875.1 of Citrobacter sp. CRE-46. Lineage (NCBI taxonomy): Bacteria > Pseudomonadati > Pseudomonadota > Gammaproteobacteria > Enterobacterales > Enterobacteriaceae > Citrobacter > Citrobacter sp. CRE-46. Next base: position 1,221,813 of record NZ_CM184341.1, read on the forward strand.
CATCAACAGTGAATTACGCTACAGCTACGGCGCGCCAGAGGGGCGTGGCAAAGCGGAACTGGCGTTGTTATACAAAAAACTGACTTTCGGTAATACTTCTGATGTGCAGGATACCAGTGAGGATTTTTACCATTACATTCAGGAACAGGAATGGCATGAAAATAGTCTGGTAGCGGAAATTTTTGACCAATACACATCCAGAACACGCTTTCGCTATAGCTTTATTACTAACCAGCGTCGCTATGACAACAACTCAGAAAAAGATACTAATGAGTACTATTTGCTGTACGGCATGAAGTCGCAGTTGACCGGAAAAACTAACGTCGACATGAATATTTCATGGTTGTACAAAACATTTGAAAACAGCACAAATTCGCATGATTTTAATGGCCTCAACTGGGACATAAAAGCAGAGTGGAAGCCGCTGCAACAGTCGGTTTTCACAGCCCACTCGGCACAAAGTATTAAAGACCCGTCGGAAGTTGGGGGATACATTTTAGTGACCCAGTATGGCATTTCTTACCAGCATTTCTGGTTAGGTAATCGTTTTTCGACTTTGCTGGATTATTCATACACTGCGGAAGACTATAAAAAACAGAACAAGGATCGGCATGATAAAGATGGGGTATTTAGCGTAACCATGAGCTACGACTATACGCCATCGGTTAATTTTGAGATTAAATATCAATTAGATACATTGAATTCGAATAAGGATACTGACTCGTTTTATATCGGTCCCAACGACAACCAGGAAGTTATTAGAACGTTGGGTTATGATAATTCTATGATTATGCTTAAAGCTAAGGTTCAGATCTAAAATGAAAATAATAGAACTGTGCGCGTTTTTGCTATTCAGTATCCTGGTGGTCGGATGCACAACGTCCAGCCCGAGATTAATGGATGATCCTGCTACTGTTCAGCAGGATTACCGGCTTGGGGCGGGGGATACTGTCAATATCGCTGTTCACGGTCAACCTGATATGACGATGCGGTTTATTTTGGATAAGAGCGGGGAGATTAATTTCCCGTTTGTGGGCGCTCTTAAATTAAAAGATAAAACTGTCGAACAGGTGACTAACGAATTAACTCAACGGCTGACGGGAGATTACTTTACCACGCCGATGGTGACGGTAAGTATTGCCGAGTTCCGTAAATACTATGTTTCGGGTGAGGTGAAAAGCCCGAACGGATTTGCCTGGGAGCCAGGTCTTACCGTCGAGAAATCAATTGCGCAGGCGGGCGGATTTACAGATCGTGCTGACCGAAAAGATATCAACATTCGCCTGTCGGGGAGCAATCAGCTGCTTGAGAATGTCGATTTAACGCACTCTGTTCATCCTGGGGATGTCGTGATTATTGGCATGGGGTTCTTCTGACGATGAAACTATCTATAGTGGAAAACGGCAAAAAACGAGAAAGTACGGTTGAATTCTCCCGCTTTGCCAAAGAGCTGAAAAAGAACGCCTGGAAAATCGCACTGGCCGGTATCGTTGCCGGGGTCGTGGCATACCCATTAATCAGCATGATGTCCTCAAAGTATGTCTCAACGGCGACGGTACTGATTAAAGCCCAGGCCGATAACGTTTCTCCATTCCCACAGGTTGATGGTTTCGATTCAACGCGCAGTGGTTACTATGAAACGCAATATGCGTTGATGCATTCGCGTATTGTGCTTGAGCAAGCCGTCCGCGATATGAAACTGGATGAAAACCCGGAATTTACCGGGGAAAAAGCCGGTAACCAGGGAGCGGAAAGCAATGAAAGTCGGCAGTTGAGGATGGAGCAAGCGCTGAAAACGTTGTCGAAAAACCTGAATGTCATCGGTATTCGTACAACGAACCTGGCGTCTATCACCTATGAATCTCCCTCGCCGCTGATGGCTGCTGACGTTGCCAACGGCGTCGCGCAGGCCTTCATCAACTATACGGTTGAGCAAAAGCGCCTGAAAGTAGAGAAAGCCCGCGAACTGAATTTTGAAAAAATGGAAGAGATTCAGAAGTCGATAGCGAAACAAAAAGAGGAAATGGACAGCTATCTGAAAAACGCCGGGCTGCTGACTTTTCGCGGTATCGATGGTTTTGAAACCGAGCAGTTAAGTATTGTCACCAATCGTCTGGCTGATGCGACCCAGCGTCGCGTTGCCGCAGAATCTGTCTATAACGAGGTGAACAGCGGAGGGCGGTCGGTGGAGAGCGTTATCTCACTACCTTCGGTCTCTAACCACGCCCAGATTCAGGATTTACGTATCGCGTTAATTCAGGCGCAGCGCACGTTGTCTGAACTGCGCAAAGTATACGGGCCGAAAAATCCCGCTATTTTAAAAGCAGAAGCGGATGTCCAGTCGATCCAAAGCCAAACCGGACGGGTTCTGGGTGAGCTGAAAGTGGGGTTACGTCAGCAATATCTGGCGGCGCTGGCGGATGAAAAGAATTATCAGCAGCAGGTGGAGCAACAGAAAGAGATCTTCCAGAAAATGGCCTCAAAACGTGATGCCTGGAATAGCCAAAAGCTGTCGTTAGATAAAATGGAAGATCTGTATAAATCGCTGTATCAACGTACTCAGGAACTGTCGCTGTCCGGCGTAAATGCCGACGCGGTGTTATATGATCCTGCCGTTCCCGCACTAAAACCAGCGAAGCCGAATAAATCCCTCTTATTGGTGATGGTAGTCCTGCTGGTGGTGGTGTTCAGTATCATGTATTTCATTGTCAAAGCGGCGATGGACAACTCAATCGGTACGTTGAGTCGTATGAAAAAACGTCTGAACGTTGCTCCGCTGGGCGAAATCCGTCGTTTTAGCGGAACCTCAGGGCGCGCGCAGGTGCGGGACATGATCCTGAAGAACCCGCTGAATGCCGATATTGTGCACGGTATCCGTACCCGGATTATGTTGGATAATCGACCGTTACAGACACTCGCCGTGGCGTCGACGGAGCACCGTGAAGGGCGCTCTTTGCTGGCGAGTCTGTTAGCAAATTCCTTTAGTTTCGATCAGAAAACGCTGCTTATCGATGCGGATTTCTTCAATACTGACGGACTCTCATCCGAGTTGGCATCGGCAACGTCCGCAGGCGTAGCGGAACTGCTGCGTGGGGAGACCCAGCTTGAACAGGCGCGGATCAAGCTCAGTGATAATCTCGATTTTATCCCGCACGGGAAGACCACCATCTCTTCTTTGCTGATGTTGTCGTCCGGGCACCTTGAGCCGTTAATGCACGAACTGAAATCCCACTATCAACGCATCATTATCGATGTGGCTGCAGTAAATCAGAGTCAGGATGTGCAATTGATCAAACGCGCCGTTGATGGCGTTATTTTCATCGTGAAAGCCGGGTCGGGTTCGGCGGGACATATAGCCAACGCGCTGGACAAGATCGAGGAAAATGATGGCGTTGTGATTGGCGCTGTGCTGAATGCGGTTGAAGAAAAGGACCTTGAAACGCAAGAGGGCCTGCGTTCACTGAACTTCAGCACCGATCAACTGATGACAACGCCAGGCCGCGTATGAGTCTACTGAAGAGCGCCTCCACGATAGCCGGTTCATCAGTCATCTCGCAGTTGATTGGTGCGCTGTCTATCTGGTTGATCTCACACAAGTACGATATGGCTGAAGTGGGGCTTTATGCGCTCAACTACAGTATTGCCGTGGTGGGTGCTCAGGTCTGTACCTTTGCATCACAGCTGTTAATTCCTAAACAGCAGGACGACGAACTGGTACAGAATGTTGTGTTTTGCCTGATACAAAGCACGATTATCGCCTTACCCTACGCTGTACTGACCGCGTGGTTGTTTCACCAGAGCATACTGTTTCTCTATTTACTGACGCTTGCTACGGCATGGGTTCTGATCTCGGAAAATCTGTCGCTGCGCACAGCTAACTTTCGTTTTCTGATCTTCCAGCGCATTTCTGTTTCTGTGGTGGTATTACTTTCGATACTGGTTACGCACCATGTGCAACTGTTCTACTGGTCATGGGCCTGCGCGACGATGGTACTGACCATCAGCTGTATTTTGCATTCGTTTGATATTCGTTTGGTGGCGGCCCAACATTTGCGGCCCGCCAGCAATTGGCATTTTTTTAAACAGAATATTCATCACATCACTAAAGTTGGCAGCGCTGAGGTGTTGGCGATGGCCAGCAGCAATCTGCCGATTATGCTGATTAACTTCTGGTTTTCGGCGCTGACAGCCGGTTATTTTTCCGTGGTCAGCCGCTTCTGCCTGGCGCCGGTGGTGATCATCGGGAACGCGGTGCGTAATACTATTTTTTCCAAGTGGTCTATCGATTTTAGAAATAACACCTTTAATTATCAGGAATATACCCGGGTACGGATGCTGCTGCTGGTGCTGGGGGTTATCTGTACTCTTGGCGTGTTTATTTTCTACCCGATTGTGATGCGCCTTGGTTTTAGCGAAGACTGGATTAACTCCATTGAAACGTCACGCTACATGCTACCCTACCTGTTCCCGGCGCTGGCGATAAGCCCCCTGACGGTCATAGAGCTTATTTTTGGCTCCCATCGCTATTTTCTGCGCATCCAGTTGGAGCAACTGGCGATTGTGCTATTCGCTTTTGTCGTGACGCCCTATTTTTATAAAGAGTATGCAACGTCGGTGATTTTGTTTTCTTCACTGACATTTATTCGCTACGCCTTTATTTATTTGAAAATGAACAAGCGGGCTAATCTGCTGAAAGACAGGCCGGTGATACTATGACGCTGAATACCGGATATTATTTACAAGGTTATACCTTCGTTACCCTGATCCTGTGTGGCCTGGTGCAATACTTTACCGGCATACAGTCGGTGCTATGGATCCCCTTTTTTCTGACCCTGTTGATGGTGGGATTACTGGTGATGCAGACGCGGGATGGCTCGCTGCGTCTGGATGCGCAGGAGACGATTGTGCTGGCGCTGTATTTCTCATTCCTGATACTGGCCGGGGCTTCAACTCTGATTCAGGGCGGGATCACCGTCGCGATTGTGGCCTTTAAAAATGAAATCGCACTGTCGCTGGTGATGATCTGTTTACTGCTGGGATTTTGCCGGGAGTCGCAGATTTATCGCGTGACTCGCTATTTGTACTGGGTGTTCTACGCGCAGATCCCGGTAATGATTTATCAGGTTTTACTGGTTGTTCCCCAGCGTGTCGCGGTGCGTGGTGAAGATGAAAAATGGGATTCCGTGGTGGGCACGTTTGGCGGCGACCCGATGGGGGGCGGTAACACTGCTGCGATGGGCCTGTTTTGCCTGCTGATTATGTTGTTAAAGGTCTCTGAGTATAAGCACGGACTGACCACGTTTAAATCCATGGCGTTGCACATTGTTCTCGGGATCGGGCTGTGTATTATTGGCGAAGTAAAGTTCGTTATCCTGCTATCGCCGCTGTTCCTGGCGTGGGTGTGGATCTCACCGAGCTACGTTAAAGACGTTAGTAAGGTTAATCTGAAGACGTTATTGGTTATTGTGGCGGGGATGTTGCTGCTGATTAGCCTGTCGATAGTGATCCTTGCGTATTATTATTCTACTGCGTTTGGCGGCGATCCGTCGAAAAGTTCGTTGAGTATTTTCATCGACTCTTTGAGCTATATTTTTGACCCGAACTACATTATGTCTACCGGGGAGTTAGGGCGCTTTACGACCTTCCTGTTCTGGCTAAAAAATAACGATCTGTGGGGACTTTCAGGAACGTTATTTGGCTATGGACTCAACGCCACTAACAGTGGTAGTACGGTTTCGCCAGGCTTTCTGAATATTATTTATAACTTAATCCTCGACTCGACTTCTCTGAGTATGCTGCTGTGGGAAGTGGGGGTGATTGGCACGTTACTCTTCATTAGCTTATTCATTTATATCCTGAAAATATGTCAGCCCAAGCCTTTACTGATGCTTGAACAACTGGACCAGCAGGATCTTCAGTTGTTGAGCTTTGCTCCGGCATTTAATGCTTTTGCGATTGCTTGCTTAATTAGCTTACCTTACAGCCAGATACTGATGATTATACCGATGTTACAATTCCTGTTCTATTTATCACTAGGATCAAGTTTAGTGATTCGTCGAACCGTCCTTCGCTGCGTAGGGTAATTGTATGGACAATAAACCGTTTATTTCAGTGAGTATTAAAACGCTCAATGAATCTGAATGTATTGAGAAAACAATTGATAGTATCCGGAAACAGCTTGTTGATTATCCACATAAAATCATTGTGGCAGATAGTCTGTCAACGGATAACACCCAGCAGTTGGCGATTGATAAAGGGGTGACTGTGGTGTCATTAACCGATCCTGGCGATCGTTGCTGTGGCGTCGGACATCAGTTGGGTTACCTTTATAGTGAGGGGGAATATCTGTTGCTGATGGATGGCGACATGGAACTGGAAGAAGGGTTTGTGGATCAGGCTGTCGCGTTTTTGCAGGCTGAACCGGAATATGCAGGCGTAGCGGGAACCGTCGAAATGGACGATGCCGTTAACTATGAATTTAAATCGCGTAAGCAACGCATTAATAAAATCTATCCCGTAGGGGACAGCGACCATTTAGGCGGCGGGGGGCTATATCGCCGCTCCGCCATTGAGAAAATTGGTTATCTTACCAACCGTAATCTGCACGCTTATGAAGAAGCCGAACTCGGCCTGCGTTTACTTGACGCGGGTTATAAACTACGTCGTCTGAATATTCCGTATTTCATTCATACTTCGCATACCATGCCGACCTTTCAGATGCTGAAGCATCGCTGGAAAAGCAAATACTATCAGGCACCGGGCGAATTTTTACGCTGCGCCTGGGGAAAACCCTATTTCATCAACGCGTTAAAGATGGTTAAAAATGAGGCGATTTTTGCTGTTTACCTGGTCGCTTTGTTCATTGCGGCGGTGACCTTTAATCTCGAGCTTTTCGATATCGCATTTCTGCCATTGCTTGCCTTTGTCATACTGAAAACCGTGCAGAATCGTTCGTTATTGAACGGTCTGCAAAGCGTGATGAACTTAGCTGTGCTTTCTGCGGGGCTTGTTAAAGGGCTGACACATCCGCTACGCGATCCGTTGACTCCGCCTGACAGTAAAATCATTCATGAATAACTAAGGCAGACGCCATGAAAGTTTTATTAGTAAATAAGTTTTTTTTCATCAAAGGCGGCGCGGAAACAGTTTATTTTCAAGAGCGCGATATGCTGAAACAGGCCGGAGTGCAGGTGATTGATTTCTCGATGCAGCATGAGAAAAATTTCCCTTCGGACTATGCGGATTATTTTGTCAGCAATGTGGACTACCACAAAGAAAGTAATTTGTTGGGCGGGCTCAAAACGGCGGTTAACTTTATTCATAATTCGCAGGCCTGCAAAAAAATGCTGGCGTTATTGCAAAAAGAGCGCCCGGATATCGTTCATTTTCATAATATCTACCACCAGTTAACGCCAGCGATAATTAAAGTTGCGCGCAATTTTGGCTGCAAAACGGTACTGACTGCGCATGACTATAAGATTGTATGCCCTGCATATTCCATGCTGCGCGACGGCAAAGTGTGTGATGCCTGTATCACCGGCACGGTTTTTAATGCCTTCAGGTATCGTTGTCAGGAAGGTTCCGCTTCAAAAAGCTTATTGCTCTCTCTGGAGGCAACCTGGCAATACATTGCGCAAAATTACCAGACGCTGGATGTGATTGTTTCGCCGAGCGTTTTTTTACGCGGTGTGTTGTTGCGTACGCTGCCGAATTCCCGCATTGATGTGATCGTTAATGGGGTCGATGACAGCCGTCCTCTGGATGAGACAAGCGATGAAGGCTATATGTTGTTCTTTGGTCGCCTGAGCCGTGAAAAAGGGGTGGCAACGCTGCTGGCGGCGCATAAGAAAATGCAGAACAAAGCACCGTTAAAAATTGTGGGCCACGGTCCGCTACATGACGAGTTAGTCGCCCAATACCCGGATGTCGAGTTTTTAGGTTATGTGCAGCAAGGGGAGGCCCTCGATAAGCTTATTAAGCATGCGCGGGCGGTGATCCTTCCTTCTGAATGTTATGAAAACTGTTCCATGGCGATATTAGAAGCGATGGCTTTAGGTAAGCCGGTGATTGGATCGCGCATTGGCGGGATCCCGGAACAAATTCGTGACGGTATCGAAGGGATTTTATTCGAGCCGGGCAATGCGCAAGCGTTGGCGAATGCGATGGATACGCTGGCTGACGCACCAGAGAAAGCGCGGGTTATGGGGTTACATGGTCGTGCGCGGTTAAGTGAAAAATATGCGCTAAGTAAACATATGGATACCTTACTGGCGCTGTATAAAGAACTGCTGAGCAGGCCATAGTATGAAAAAAATAACGGTTTTTGGCACACGAGGTATTCCGGATGTGTTGGGCGGCGTGGAGACGCACTGCCAGAATCTTTATCCTGCTATTAAGCAGCAGCTCGATGTTGATATTTGTGTTATCGCTCGCTCACCGTATGTGAATTACAAACGGTCAACGTATAAGAAAGTCGAAACCTATGCGCTGTGGGCGCCCAAAAAACGTTCGCTGGAAGCGATTGTTCATTCCGTTTTAGCGGCATTGAGGGCAGTTTTCGACCATTCGGATATTGTGCATGTGCATGCTATCGGACCAGGCCTTGTGATCCCATTATTACGTGTTTTAGGCAAGAAGGTCGTTTTTACCCACCATGGGCCTGACTACGATCGTCAGAAATGGGGTTTCATTGCCAAAAAAATACTGTTACTGGGTGAACGCTGGGCGGTGAGATACGCCAACGAGGTGATTGTGATTTCTGAGGTGATTAATCAACTGATCCAGAAAAAACATGGTCGCTATGACGCGCATTTAATTCACAACGGTGTGAACGATCCGCGGTTATTATCTGAGCTGACTATCGAAAATACGCTCTCCCGCTTTAGGCTACAGCCGAAAAATTATCTTGTGGTGGTTGGACGATTTGTCGAAGAAAAAGGGATGCATGACGCCATCGCCGCTTATCAACAAAGCGGTTTGACCATGCCGCTGGTGTTAATTGGCGATGCGGATCATCCGACTGAATACAGCATTCGCCTCAAAAAGCAGGCCGCCGACACGCCAGGCGTCGTGATGACCGGATTTTTACGCGGTGATGAGCTGCAGGCGGTATTTTCACAGGCGAAACTGTTTGTGATGCCTTCATATCACGAAGGTCTGCCTATTGCGTTGCTGGAAGCGATGTCCTTTTCTCTTCCCGCCGTGGTCAGTGATATTCCGGCGAACCTGGAAGTTCAGCTACCTGCCGAAGCCTATTTTAAGGTCGGGGATGTGAACAGTCTGGCCGAGAAATTAACCCAGTGGTTGACAGCCAATCGCGTGGACTATCGTGTATATTTGCAAAACTATAATTGGTATGAAATCGCCAAAAAGACAGTCAACGTCTATCACTCAATTGATAAAGATATAGGTTAATTTTGACCAGTCCTCAAAATCGTCCTCCCGTCATCGAGCGATTCTACGCTCACCTAGATGAGCAAATAGCGGCGGGGTTGACCCCGGAACAAAAAGCAGGGGTAGAAAACGCGATCCTGGCCTCGACATTGGCGTCACGGCATCAGATTGATATTCGCCGGAGTTTTCCTTTTTTCAGTAAACGTTTTTATCTGGTTTTTTTGTTTGGCAGAGATTTACGCCGCCAGCATCGCCAGGAATCGACCTTGTCGCGGATCTTGCTCACTTTTTTGCTGTTGATCGCCGTGCTGTTCGTCACCTGCTGCGTATTGCTGACGTTGTATATGATCAAATCAGCGTTAGGTATTGATGTATTCCAAAATTTTCACGTCGGTATTTGGGACTGGTGGTTAAATCTGAAAAACCACTAGCGTGATTAAACCAGTGGGGGGCGTTACTGCGATGAAGAGTAAATGGGTTTCTGCGCTATTGGGTATGTTCCTCCCGCTGTCGGTCATGGCCGCATTAACGACCGTAACTCCCAAAGCATTGACGGGGCCGTTAACTAATCCGGGGATTGGCGTTGCCAGTTTTCATCAGGGATACGGTGAAACGCTGAGTCTGGCGGATTATCCCAATACCGGGTTCGAATATGAGCGATTTTACTGGCGAGATCTGGAACCTGTTGAGGGCCAGTACAATTTTGCGCGGGTGGATGATGCCTTTAAATACGCTGCGGCGCATCGTCCTGCGATGAATGTCGGGCTACGATTTATGGCGCTTGCCGACCCGGCGGACGGTACTAAAATTCCCGACTGGCTGATTAAAAAAGGCGTAAAAGGGACCTGGACGTCTGATAATAAGACGTTTGTGCCGGATTTAGATGACCCTTTGTTTATCGAATACAGCCAGCGACTGCTCAACGCATTGGGGCAGCGCTACGATGGTAATGAGAATCTCGCTTTTGTTGATATCGGCATGGTGGGGTCGTGGGGAGAGTGGCATAACAGCAACTTCCCCGACCTGCAGCCACTCATGCAGCGATACACCACCGGACAGTTGGATCGCTACGTTGCGATGCACTTTTCTGCCTTTCCCAAAACGCCCAAAATTATGCTGATAAGCGGTGGGCAAAGCCTGGCAAATGCGGTGGCGCGTGGGGCCGGGTGGCGAGCGGACTGTTGGGGCGACCTGCGCGTGTTTTCAGACTCGTGGAATCATATGCAAGATGACTATCCTCAGCGATTACTGGCAGCGCAGCAAAGTTATGCAGGCTTTAACGATGCCTGGAAACGCGCGCCGGTGAGTCTGGAAATCTGTTCGTATATGCAGGACTGGAAGAATTCTTTTCATTATACGCGCGCCGAAGTGCAGGGGATTTTTGACTGGGCGCTCAAGCAGCATGCCAGTACCATCAACCTGAAATCGAGAGCGATACCCAGCGATTATCGACCGATTGTCGACGATGCGCTGACCAAACTGGGCTACCGATTTCGCTTAGCGTCCCTGAGCCATGAGTCAGTGTGGAACAGTGGACAAACTCTGACGTTGAACAGTACCTGGTATAACGATGGAGTGGCACCGATCTATCTGTCCTATACGCTGGCATTTCGTGTAGTAGACAGTGCTAATAAGGTGGTGGCGCAGGGCAATGCGGCGGATGATATACGACATTGGCTCCCTGGAATTCATCAGGTTAGTTATGCGCTGCCTATGCCGGAGCAGTTGGCGAAAGGGCAATATGCGATTGAGGTTGCGATGCTGGATAAATCCGGCGCCGCGAGAATCAACCTGGCCAATGAAGGGAAGCAGAGCAACGGCTGGTATCGTGTATCAACAATAACGTCACGCTAGCCTGGTAAAGCCACGAGCCTTGCGACCTGGCTCGTGGCTGAGAACATCACAGGTTATAACCATTCGGGTTATTTTTTTGCCAGTTCCACGTGTCGCGCATCATTTCATCAAGGCTATAGATAGCCTGCCAGCCTAACTCTTTTCGCGCCAGAGAAGGGTCTGACCAACACTCGGCAATGTCTCCGGGTCTTCTGGCGACAAACTGATAATTAATTTTTGTCTGCGCCGCTTTTTCAAACGCCTCAATGAGGTCAAGTACGGAATACCCGACTCCGGTACCAAGATTAATCACCTTGTAAGCGGCGCCTTTGTTCTGGGAATCCAACGCGGCTAAGTGGCCGGTCGCCAGATCCATGACGTGTATATAATCACGAACGCCAGTACCGTCGGAGGTTGGGTAGTCATTACCGTATACCGACACGGTCTCAAGTTTACCAATCGCGACCTGGGAGATATACGGGACCAGATTATTGGGAATACCGTTAGGATCTTCGCCAATTCGACCCGATGGATGGGCACCGGCCGGGTTAAAATAGCGCAGGCAGGTGATGCGAAAATCGGGCTGTGCGCGTGAAAAATCGGCCAGAATCTGTTCGACCATTAATTTAGACGTGCCGTACGGATTGGTCGTACCGCCCGTGCGCGACTGCTCGCTTAGCGGCACGCTTTCCGGATTACCGTATACCGTGGCCGATGAGCTAAAAATAAAACGATTCACGCCTGCGGCCCGCATCTCATCAAGTAATACCAGCGTACCCGTGACGTTGTTTTCATAGTAGGCGAGGGGTTCTTTTATCGACTCCGAAACCGATTTGAGTCCCGCAAAATGAATGACATCAGTGATGTTATGGCGGGTGAAAATGTTCTTTAACGCCTGCCGATCCAGAATATCGGCGATATAGACAGTCGGTTTCCTTCCGGCGAGTTCCGCGACTCTGTCCAGCGAGACTTGACAAGAGTTCGACAGATTATCAATGACAACGACATCATCGCCTCTTTCCAGTAGTGTTAAAACAGTATGTGAACCAATATAACCTGCGCCACCAGTGACAAGAATTGCCATACAGACTCCAGATTTATGCTATCAAAACGGGCATTGATTCACGCCACTACCATAGAAAACATGCTATTGGTGAAGTCTGGTAAGGTTGTAGTTACGATATCTCACCATACATTTATAAGATATTTTTTTAAGTATAGATAAAAAACTGAACTTGTTTATTTTTGAGTCATAAACAATATAGTTATTTGAGAAGTTTAGTGTATGGACACCATCACTGTGGTTGATCGAGGAATTGATTTTCTCGATCAGGCTTTCATCGAAAACAGTATCATTTAATGTAACTAACTCTTTGATGTAGATGGATTTTCCGTAGGTTTCTGGTGTGCACTCCTGGGTGAGGAAGTACATTTTATTATCGACACTGTAAGGCGCGCCGGCTCCCCGGTGGTGGTGGTTGCTCACCTTCAGTGAGGGGGCAATCCGCTGCCACTCCCCAAAGATATTCTCAGCAGAGTGAATAATGATTTCATTATCCATTGTGGTGGATAAAAGATAGCAGGTTTCATTAATTGTGAGAAACACGTTATCTGTTACTTCAGTATCCGATATTAAGACTTTGATTTTCTTCCAGCGTACCGGGAATTCTACCGACTGAAACAGTATGACTTCTTTTCTTTCTGAAGACTCAGGGATCATGAAAAGCTGATCGTTGATATGAATCAGGAAAGGGAATGACAAATGACACTTTAAGTCGTCAAACCCCTCAAGTTTAACATCATCGATTTCAGTCAATTCACGATCCAGGACGCGGCATCTTAGCGTACCTTTCGAATTTCGAAAGCTAAAAGCTTCATAAAAAACATACAGTTTATCGGCCTTTTCAACAATAAAAGGGTCGGCCTGAAACGTATATTTCTTTTTTAACTGCTGGGCAGTAGTTTTACTCAGTATTTCCAGAGTGTTATCGGGGAATAAGTGTGAGCCATGATCCTTTAGAATCATGATGTCCCACGACTCATGATAGAAAAATGTTTTAATTATTTTTTTTATTTTCGTTTGCATTCGCGCCTGCTCCTTTAATTACCTGCATCTTAACAAAAATCTCATACGAACAGCTAATTTGCTGCTGCGTACATGATATCTGTCGTAATGTTGAATGAATGCGCGAAGACTAATGCAGAAACATCAAAGGCTATTTTTAAAAATTAGGTCCGGGTGTGTTTTTTGTCTATAGCACAAAAGTAGGAAATAATTATCCAGAGCATCCTTGCTCCAGTGGAGGGTTTACTCGAAATGCACCTGCGGATTGTCAGCAAGGGAAACGTAGGTTTTGCTGTTTTTATCCAGGGTACGAATTTCACCGCTTTCGATGTCATACACCCAGCCATGCAGACGCAGCGCATTATTTCGCAGCCCAACAGCAACGGAAGGGTGCGTTTTAATATTGTTCAACTGAGCGATAACGTTCTCTTCCACCATGGCGTTAACTTTATCGATGGGATTATCCCAGGTTTTCTTCTCGACCACGGCCTTAGCTGCATCGGCATAGTGCAGCCAGTGCGCCACTGCGGGCATTGGATCGAGGGGCTGGCTATCAGCAATGGCTTTCATCGCGCCACAATTGGAATGGCCACAGATGACAATATCCGTCACACCGAGTGCGACTACCGCATATTCGATGGTGGCGGAGACACCACCGGGTTCCGGTCCGAAAGAGGGGACGATATTGCCGGCGTTGCGGATAACGAACAACTGCCCGGGCTCTTGCTGAGTCACCAGTTCTGGCACCAGACGGCTATCGGAACAGGAGATGAAAAGCGCTTTTGGATTCTGGCTGGATGCCAGGCTGCGGAAGAGTTCCTTACGTTGAGGGAAAATCTCTTTTTGGAAGTTGAGGAAGCCCTCAATGATATGTTGCATAGCAGTGTCTCTTTTCTCTGTTTGAGCAGGTTATGATGAAGATCACACTTTCCAGTTTAACACCAGCCGACAGAAGCGAAAGAGTTTATAGCAGTTTTGCAACATTTTTGACTGATTTTTCTCCACCGTAGCGAGGGCGAAATGCGATACGCGTTCTGCCGTTCTGAGTTAACAGATGGCGGGGGTAAACTGCAAATGGGGATATTCGCAAGCCTACGCCTGGTAAAATGACATCGCTTTTTTTGCCAATAAATCGGAGTTATAGCGATAGCAAGTCATCATGGAATACCTTACATTTTTATATGTATCCACATCTTAAGGAATCATCATGTCCAGACTCCGTACTTTAGCAACGGCTTTAGTCGCCGTTGCCGCGATGACGATGTGCGCCACCCCTGTATTCGCTAACCCCGGTAACGGTAACGGCAATGGTAATAGTGGCAACCATGGTAATAGCGGAAACAAAGGTAATAGTGGTAACAGCCAGAAAGGAAACGCCGGCCAAAAAAATAATGCACATACGGAACAGCGTAAAAATTATGGCAAGCCGGATCACGTGGATAGCGACATCAGCTATAACGTGGCCAGGCAGTATGCTGTCAGATACGGTTTGACAGGGTATAAATCACTGCCGCCAGGCATTGCCAAAAATCTGGCGCGAGGAAAACCGCTTCCTCCGGGGATCGCTAAAAAAAGCGTTCCACCTTCTATGTTGAATCAACTGCCGTATTATCCTGGTTATGAATGGCAGGTCGTTGGCGACAATTTGGTGTTGATTGCACTGAGCACGGCGATTGTCACTGCCGTTATTAATGGCGTGTTTGATTGATTCGCCACGGAATTAATTTGCTCTGTTGTGCCTGCTGGACGCCCGCATTACGCGGGCTTTTTCGTTAAGTAAGGTCAGGTTCATAACCCGTACAGCTTTATTTTTCGATAAAGCGTGGCAATGCTGATCCCCAGTTCGGTCGCTGCCTGTTTTTTCCCCTCCACGCTTGCGCCAAATCGCTGGATGACATTTTCTATGGCCTCCCTTTCCGCTTGTTTTCCCTTATTAGCAAGCTGCTGAGGCTGGGCTGTCATCGACGTTTTTCTGTTGTCAGCTGCGGTGAGCAGGTAAGGAGGCAGATGGCTGGCGTTGATCCCTGCGGCTTCCCCGCGCATCACGAAAATATATTCGATAACGTTACGTAATTCACGAATGTTGCCAGGCCAGTGCCAGGCATAGAGGCGGTTGATGACGTCATCGGGAAGTTGTTGTGATGGTCGCTGATAACTGACCGAAAACTCATCGGCAAAATATTGTGCGAGGACCGCAATATCTGCCCGCCGTTCGCGCAACGAGGGAAGAACCAAAGGGACCACGTTCAGGCGATAGAAAAGATCTTCGCGAAACTGATTACTCTCCACCATCGCGTTAATGTTTTTGTTAGTCGCGGCAATAATTCGTACATCAATATTGATGGTGTTGTTAGACCCGACGCGGGTGATCGCTTTTTCCTGCAGAACCCTGAGCAGCTTAGCCTGCAGATGAAGCGGCATATCGCCGATCTCATCCAGAAACAGACTGCCGCCGTTGGCCAGTTCAAATTTTCCCACGCGGCCTTTGGGGTCGGCCCCGCTGAATGCGCCGCGCACATAACCAAACAGTTCGCTTTCCAACAACTGTTCGGGAATGGCAGCACAGTTGATTGTTACGAAGGGGGCGGCTTTACGGGGGCTGCTCTGGTGAATGGCAAATGCCACGACCTCTTTTCCTGAGCCACTTTCGCCGGTAATAAGCACACTGGCATAGCTGTTGGCGATTTTACCGATCGTGCTTCTGAGCTGTTCCATCAAGGGGGAGTGACCAATCAACCGCACCTGGGTGTCGGCCTCATAAGGCGATGGAAGAAGGGTACTCAGGTAGTCGTGCGCGTCACGAAAGATAATCATGGTTAAGCGATCGTTATCCAAAGACGAGAGCGAAATTTGCTTGCACAGTACATGGTATTTCTGACCTTCGAGCGTCAGCCAGGCCTCCTCATCGCCATACAAACTGTCCCCGGTTGTTTCAATGGTCAACGGTAATCCCTGAACCTCGCGATTGAGAATGCGATCGGCTGAATGGTTGGCATGCCAGACAAGACCATCACCATCGATTGCCACGACGCCGCGGTCCATGGCATCGATCAGACGGCGAAATGCGCCCAGCCGTTCTTGCGCGCGTAAACGTTCCAGACATTCAAAAACCTTACTGGAGATCATCACGGCTATTTGCTCAATGAAAGTAACAAATTTCTCAATCTGGCCCAGGAGGGTGTCGCGCTGCGCCTGGGTTGAGCAAATAATCCCGATCACCCCAATGACGCGATTGTTGAGAAAAATTGGTGCGTTCAAATCCAGCATTTCAGAACAATAGTGGTGTTTTTCACATAACTGACACAGCGGATGTTCGCCAGGATTTTTGATCAGCACCGTTTCCCGCACCTGTAAAACGTGGCGGTAGATGTAGCCATTTTTTGCCACGTTTTCATTGAGCATATGCCGGTATTTACCGGTGCCAGCGATGCGCATTAAAGATTCATCAATGATCTCAACATCCGTTCCGGTGATGCCAGAAATAGCATCGGCATAATTGCATATATCATCCTGAATATTGCTGAGTACTGAAATCATGCTACTTCTCCGGCGCGTGTCGCATTTCTCATGGAAAATGATAAATAGGCGAACTAATCCCAAAATGATTTGCGAAAAATCAATCTACCGCTCTGTTTTAGTATGTTTTTTTTATTTTATCTTCCGCGATCACACTATTTATCAATTGTGAGAATTTATCAAAATGAAACGATAAACTAACGCGATGATATTTTTGGCTGCAAATCTTGTATTCTATCTATTTAATTGAAATTTAAGTGTTTATTAAATTATTTATAAGATTTTACTCAATTAATAAAAAGCTGGTAAGCATTTTGCTCTATTGGCATTACCGATAGCGGAAATATCTCTGTATGACATCAATTGCAGGGAATGGATTACCAGCACAATGAGGTTTTATGATGCAGGAAAACTTATCATTTTTTATCAACCAGACACCGTTTACCGAACATCCGAACGCGCCGTTGGCTCCGTTTAGCCGCCAGGAGTTGGTCAAGGCGTTGAATTTTCATCGGTCTATTCCGGGATATTCCCCAACGCCGTTGTATACGCTGCCGGCACTTTCACAAAAACTGGGTGTAAAAAATATCTACCTCAAAGATGAGTCGCAGCGTTTTGGCCTGAAAGCCTTTAAAGCGCTGGGCGGTTCCTATGCGATGGCGTGCCATATCGCTGAATTACTCGGTAAAGATATCAGCGAATTACCGTTTGATGTGATGACCAGCGAAGAGGTGCGCCGCGATCTGCAAACCGTTACGTTTGCTACCACCACCGATGGCAATCACGGTCGCGGCGTTGCCTGGATGGCGCGACAGTTGAAGCAAAATGCCGTGGTTTACATGCCAAAAGGTTCTTCACAGCAACGTCTGACGTCGATCCGTAACGAAGGCGCTACTGCCGAAATCGTCGATATGAACTATGACGATGCGGTTCGCATGACCGCGGAACAGGCGGAAAAGCATGGCTGGATAGTGGTGCAGGATACCGCCTGGGAAGGGTATGAAAAGATCCCGCAGTGGATTATGCAGGGTTACGGCACGCTGATGCTGGAGGCGATCGACCAACTGCATCAGGTTGCGCCGACGCATATTTTTGTTCAGGCAGGCGTTGGCTCGTTTGCCGGCATGGTTCAGGGAATGGTGACAGCGGCATGGGGAGAAAATCGCCCGAAAGTGATCGTCGCCGAGGCGTTAATTGCCGATTGTCTCTACCGCTCCGCCCGCTCGAAAGAGGGTGATGCCATAGCGGTGGGCGGAGATTTGCAAACCGTGATGGCTGGTCTCGCCTGCGGTGAGGCAAATAGCATTGGCTGGAAGCTGTTGCGTGATTATGCCACCGCATTTGCCTCCTGCCCGGATGAGGTTGCGGCGCTTGGCATGCGCATGTTGGGTAATCCGCTGGCAGGCGATCCGCAGATCGTTTCTGGTGAGTCCGGGGCGGTGACGACCGGCCTGCTGTCACTGCTGATGTCCTCGCCTGAACTGGCGCAAACGCGTGCGCAACTGGGACTGAATGAGCATTCCCGCGTGTTGTTGATAAGTACTGAGGGTGACACTGACCCACAACAGTATCTGGATATTGTCTGGGGCGGTCAGTACCCGGGCATCAACAAATAATTTCCTGATTGAGAATAAGAACGGAGAAACCCATGTTATCTGCAAACCGTATTGAAGAAGTGATTAAAAACTGTCAGGCGCTAATCCAACAAAAAAGTTATTCCGGTCAGGAAGGGGAAGTGGTTAATGCCATAAAAACAATGATGCAGCATTACCAGTTCGATGACATCCATGTTGATAAGTACGGCAACATTGTTGGCGGTATCGTGGGTAATCAGCCAGGGAAAACGCTGGTCCTCGATGGACATATTGATACTGTACCGGTGAACGAAGAGAAGTGGACCCGCAACCCGTACGGCGGTGATATCGAAGATGGCAAGATTTATGGTCGCGGTACGACCGACATGAAAGGCGCCGTGGCGGCAATGATCTCCGCCGTGGGTTTTTTCGGCCAGGACAACCAGCGTAATTTCGCCGGGAAAATCTACGTTGCCTGTATCGTGCATGAAGAGTGCTTTGAAGGCATTGCCGCTCGTCTGGTCAGCGAGCGCTATAAGCCAGACTACGTAATCATCGGTGAAGCTTCCGAGCTAAACCTGAAAATTGGCCAGCGTGGCCGTGCTGAAATTGTGGTTGAAACGTTTGGTAAACCTGCGCACTCCGCCAACCCGCAGGCAGGGATTAACGCGGTGTATAAAATGGCGCAATTGATCGACAAAATTCGCACCATTACCCCGCCAACGCACCCCGTACTCGGGCCTGGCATTCTCGAACTGACCGACATTAAATCTTCGCCGTACCCGGGTGCCTCGGTCGTGCCGGATTACTGCCGCGCAACCTACGATCGCCGTTTGCTGGTGGGCGAAACCAAAGAAAGCGTCATTGCCCCGCTGGAAAATGTCCTGGCAGAATTCATCACGCAGGATCCGCAGTTTAAGGCCCGTGTCTCCTACGCTGTGGGCCAGGAGTCTTGTTATACCGGTGCCACCATTGAGGGGGAGCGCTTCTTCCCGGGCTGGGTGTATGACGAGTCGGACGAATTCGTGCAAGCCGCTCTGGCTGGCGTCCGCGAGGCCGGGTTTAATCCGACCATCACGCAATACTCATTTTGCACCAACGGTAGTCACTATGCGGGCGAAGCGGGAATTAAAACTATCGGCTTCGGACCTTCGCGTGAAAATCTGGCGCACACCATTGATGAGTATATCGAGATCGATCAGTTAACCGGTTCGGCCAGCGGCTATTACAGCATCATCCAGACACTCTATCGCCAATAAAAGAACGATAAAAATCCTCTTACCTTACAGGCGGTGCCGCGCAGCGCCGCCGCAATGGAGAATAACGATGAAAACCATTTTCAAAAACGGAAATGTGATCGATGGGACGGGCAGTGAAGGCAGAATTGCCGATGTGGTCGTTGATGACGGACGTATTGTCGCAATCGGTCAAATAGAAGCTGGCGTCAATGAACAGGTTATTGATGCCACGGGAAAAATTATTTGTCCTGGCTTTATTGATACCCATACGCACTCTGACCTGTCGGCGATTATTAACCCCGCGCTGTCGGCAAAAATTCGCCAGGGAATTACCACTGAATTGCTGGGGCAGGATGGCGTCGCGTTAGCACCGTTGCCGGAAGAATATATTCCGGCGTGGCGTAAAAATATTGCCGGACTGGACGGTGATACCGACAAAATAGACTGGAAATATAAAAATACGGACGGTTATCTCAATCTGTTGGCATCACGACATCCGGCGACAAACCTTGCCTATTTAGTTCCGCATGGCAACGTGCGCATGGAGGCGATGGGGCTGGATGGGCGGCCTTCGACCCGTGAAGATGTGGCGAGGATGTGCGAAGTCCTTGAGCGGGAATTAAAAGCGGGCGCGTTTGGTCTTTCCACCGGGCTTATCTATATGCCTTGCGCCTTTGGCGATACTGCCGAAATGATTGAACTGTGCAAGGTCACGGCGAAATATAACGGGATCTTTGTGGTACATCAGCGCAGTGAAGCTGACGATATTATCAACTCAACGCAGGAGCTGATTGATATCGCCAAAGCCACAGGCGTCTGGCTACATATTTCACATATGAAGGTCTGCGGAAAGAAAAACTGGGGGCTGATCGACCAGATGCTGGGAATGCTGGAGCAGGCGCAGGAAGAGGGGATCCGCATCTCTTTCGACCAGTATCCCTATGTGGCGGGCAGCACGATGCTCGGCGTGATCCTGCCGCCATGGGTCCACTCCGGTGGAACAGACAAATTACTGGAACGCCTGGCCTCACCTGAACTGCGCGCCAAAATGATCGAGGATATTCAGCAGGGCATCCCTGGCTGGGATAACTTTATCGATTTTGCCGGTCTGGACCAGATTTTTGTTACCAGCGTGAAAACGGCCAAAAATCAGGATGCCGTTGGTCTGAACCTCGTCCAGTTGGGTGAATTGCGCGGGAAAGACCCCTACAACGCCACCTTCGACCTACTTTATGAAGAAGAAAACGCTGTCGGAATGGTCGACTTCTACGGCACTGAAGAGCATGTGATTAAGTTTCTCTGTCGGCCAGAGCAAAACGTTTGTACCGACGGTTTAATGGGGGCCGGAAAACCGCACCCTCGCGTGTTCGGCGCATTCCCACGTGTGCTCGGTAAATACGTACGTGAAGAGGGATGTCTGAGCTGGGAAGCGGCAATTCGCAAAATGACGGGTAAACCTGCTGAGGTGCTGGGCCTGCAGGATCGCGGGCTGCTGAAGGTGGGTTACGCGGCGGATATTGTGATGTTCGATCCGAACACTATCGCTGATAGGGGCACGTTTGTTGAACCTAATCAGTATCCGCAAGGGATTGAAATTGTCATGGTTAATGGGCGCATTGCCTTAATTAATGGCACGGAAAGTTATGCCTGTAGCGGTACGGTTATAAGAAAACAATATTAATAAATAACGCTAAACACGCATTGATCTATCGCGACTATTTATGGCCGCGGTAGATCGCTACACCCTAAGGACATCACAATGAACCTACAAACATCTTTACCTTCAGGTAAACCAAAGACCTGGAAAGCAAGATATACCGTCCTGACATTAATCTGGCTGGCGTGGCTCCTCTCTTTTCTCGACAGAATGGTCATGAGCGTTTCGCTCCCTTATATCGGCAAAGATTTAAATCTGGATACCACCCAACAAGGTTTAATTATTAGCGCCTTTTTTATTGGTTATGCCGCGTTTCAAATTCCCGGTGGTTTACTGGCGGATAAGTTTGGCTCGCGTAAAATCATGGCCATTGGTATTGCCTGGTGGTCTGTTTTCACCAGCTTAACCGGCGCTGTGCTGACGCTACCGCTAATGCTGGCAGTGCGCTTCTTCTTTGGTATCGGCGAAGGGTGCTTCCCGTCGGCCTCCTGGAAGATGATTTCGACCTATTTCCCGTCGAAAGAGCGCGGGCGCGCGACGGCGATTCAATCAACGGTGAACACCTTAGGCCCGGCGCTGGCGGTTGTGGTCGCAGCCAGCATTATTGGGGCTTTTGGCTGGCATATGGTTTTTATCGTGCTGGGTATTCCTGGACTGTTTATTGCCGCAGGGATCTACTTATTTACGCGTGACAACCCGAAAGATCACCCCGCCATTACGCAGCAGGATCTGGCGGAACTGGCCGTTGACGATCAGGGTGGGCTGCAAAATACCAGCGCTATCGCGTTTAAAGACGTACTCAAAATGCCGGTGCTCTGGCAAATGGCAAGTATCTGGTTTTTGTTTGATATCACCTTCTGGGGATTTTCAACCTGGTTGCCCAGTTATCTGATCACCGTACGTGAATTTTCTCTGGCCAAGACCGGCGTAATGGCGGCAATTCCCTTCCTGTTTGGCGCAGGAGGCACATTGTTAGGCGGATACTGTTCAGATAAATTCAAACCGATGCGTAAAACGTTGTACGTCGTCACCTCAGTCATTGCCGCAGGCTTCCTGTACCTGACCTTCAGCGTAAGCAGCGCAGATATGGCGGTGGTTTATCAGTGTATTTCAGCCCTGTTCATGTTCTTCGCTATGGCGACGTTCTGGGGAATTTTGATGGATACCATCCCCAGCAACATTATGGGACGGGCGTCGGGGATCGTTAACTTTGGCGGCCAGATGGCGGGCGTTGTTTCTGCACCTATCATCGGCTGGCTGATCCAAAGCAGCGCAGGAAGCTATAACAGCGCCTTTATCTTTATGATTGCCGCACTGTTATGTTCTGCCGTCGTTACGCTGACCGTGAAAAACTCGCGCGCGGTTGGAGCATTACCCAGTCAGGCTTGATTAATGTCTGTCTCCTGTGGCTCTGCTGTTTCAGAGCCACAGGGATTGAGGGGCATCAACGTTTAATCACTCGCAATAACTGAATTTCCCGCCAGATGTACAGTTACCACTGCAATTCTATTCCTCTCCTTATTAAGAATTAAGCATAATAAATGAAAGACCAGTCCTACATGTGTAGGAATATTCCCTCTATAATGTGTTAATGATTTGATCTACAGAAAGGCTCAAGGTTTAATTCTTGTAAGTCTAAATGTTATTTTTATGATTTATTCATCTTGATTATGAAAAAATCATAAAATATACACGTGACTATGTTAGAATTTGCGTCCTGGGTCTGGCACTTATAAATCAGTAATATTGAAGACTCACCTGCACTATAGCCATCGCCTCTCTTTATTTATCGGGATTCTTATACGCAATGAACGCGATAATCGTTGATGATCACCCTTTGGCCCGCATTGCCATTCGCAACTTACTCGATACTAATGGTATCACTGTGACCACTGAACTCGACAGTGGCGAGCAAGTCGTACAGGTGGTTGAGAAAAACAAACCTGAACTACTAATTATTGATGTGGATATTCCTGGTATCAGTGGCATTGAGGTGCTGGAACAATTACGCAAGCGGCACTATGCTGGTGTGATCATTATCATTTCAGCAAAAAATGAATATTTTTATGGTAAACGTAGTGCTGAATACGGTGCTAACGGATTTGTGAGTAAAAAAGAAGGCATGAATAATATTCTTGCCGCCATCGAAGCCGCCAAAAATGGTTATAGTTATTTCCCTTTCTCCCTTGAACACTTTACTGGTTCATCGGCCAGCGAACAGGATAAACTTGATACGCTATCAACACAGGAAATGAGAGTGTTGCGTTATATCCTTAATGGTATGGATTACAGTACGATTGCCAGTAAAATGAATATCAGTAATAAAACGGTCAGTACTTATAAAAGTCGTTTAATGGAAAAATTAGATTGTTCTTCATTAATGGAAATTTATGATTACGCGCAAAGAAATAAAATAGGGTAGAGTAATGCTGGAACGCTTATTTATTTTTTTGATGGTCATATTTACCATCGGATTATTTACGGATGTGAGTTCAGCGCGCCAGGTTGAACTAAAAAGTAACTATAATACTGCGGTGCAAAATATCAGCTTAAACAGGGAAGAAACAAACTGGTTGGCGCATAAAAAAACATTAGTGGTTGGCACCTGGTTACCGGAAGTCTCACCTATTGTCTATCAAAACAGCGGGGAAAATTATCGGGGCGTTAACGCGGACTACCTTGCGCTAATGCAAAAAAGTCTCAATGTAAAAATTGTTATAAAGCAATACGATAACGAGCAGCAGGCGCTTGCCGCACTCGCCAGTAATGATGTTGATACGTTGATAACCCAGCTTTCCCGGCGGCAGGATGTCGGCGGGCATTTACTGCGCACATCGGCATTACTCACAACGTGGCCGACGCTTGTGACGTCATTAAAAAACACGATGCTACCGCTGATGACGAACCATAAGGTCAGCGTCGCCTGTGTGCGGGATTGCCCTTTTCTTAACGTTATCCAGGACGCTTTTCCTGATGCTAAAGTCTCATTTTATGACGACGAGTATCAGGCAATGGCGTCGGTGGTGAACGATGATAACCAATATTATATTGGTAACAATATTACCACTAGTCATTGTATCTCGCGGTATTTCTCGCAATCCCTGGTTATTACGCATTATTTTGATAAGCAAGAACAATATAATTATTTTGTGGTTAATGAAAATCAACCGCTATTAAGAAATATTCTTGATGGTTTTATTACGTCAATAAGTAATGAAATCCATATGCAGGTGATGCAGAACTGGTTAAATCGCGGTAATCTTGCTTATCTGAATGCGCCCATTCCTTTCAGTCATCAGGAAAAAGAATGGCTGAAGAATAAACATACTATCCGCATTTTGATCAACCCGGATTACCCACCCTATACGCTGGTAGATAGCAGCGGCGAGTTACGCGGTATTCTTGGCGATTTGCTGAATATTATTCATCTGCAAACGGGTCTTGATTTTGAACCTGTTTTGGCCACGTCCAGAAGTGAACAGACCAAACTCATCAGTGGTGGGCAGTGGGATATGTATCCGACGATCGCCCCGACTAACCAAAACCAGGACGATTCGGCATTGAGCGATCCGCTGATGAATGTTGCATTCGTGGTTATCACATCGCGCCAGGAAACAGTCGACTCGCTGCTGGGAAAACCGATACGTATTGCTCTGCCTGCCGGACATATTCTGGAACGTGGCCTTAAACAACAGTATCCGCAGGTGACCTGGGTGAATGCGGATACCGGTAGCGCTGCAATGGCTATGGTCAAGGAGGGCGACGTTGATGCGGCAATCGCGACCGAATTGTCGGCAAAGTTCATTACCGATCATTACTACCAGAATAATATGCACTTCTTCCGGCTGCCTGATATGCCAGGCGCATCGGTGAGTTTTGCTATTTCTTCTCATGAGCCGATGCTGAAGTCTGTCATTGATAAGGCCCTGCAAGCCATACCTCCGCGTGAAATTTTACAAATGACGGAGAAGTGGTCGAAGATTTCCAATACGCAGGTTGATATCTGGAGCCGATATAGTAAACAGTTCTATCAATTGGGGTTATTTGCGCTGGTACTTATTGCTATTAGCCTGATCTGGGGGATATCACTCTCCCGTGAAGTCCGTAAAAGAAAGCAATCGCAGCGGTTACTGGAAGAACAGTTGCATCTCAAAGAGGTTTTATCTCAAGAGCTGGAGACCGAAAAGAATAAAGCGATTGCCGCCACAAAAGCCAAAAGCCGTTTTCTGGCGAGCATGAGTCATGAGTTACGTACCCCGGTAAGCTCGATTGTTGGTTTTGTGGAATTACTCTCAAGCTCTGAGCTCAGTCCGGCACAACGCAAAGAGGCCATTGCATTGACCGGGGCGACGGCCCAATCATTGCTGGGACTGATTGGTAAGATTCTGGACGTTGATAAGATTGAATCCGGAAAATATGAGGTTGTTCCCCAGTGGACCGATCTCTCGCAGCTTATTGAATTGCAGTGCCACTCTTTCGATGCCCTGGCCAGGCAGAAAGGTATATCGCTTGCCTGCGTCAGCCAGTTGCCAGTAAATGAACGGGTATTTGTCGATCAGCAGGCTTTGCGGCAAATTCTCACCAATCTGCTGGGAAATGCGCTGAAGTTTACGGCGCAGGGCAGTATTCATGTTACGGCCCGACTGACTCCGGACACAGATAATCACGGCACCCTGACAATCGCCATCAGTGATACCGGTTGTGGCATTAGCGAAGAAGAGCAGGCTGGACTGTTCCATCGTTATGCTCAGGGGCGTTGCGGACGTCAACAAACGGGGTCTGGTCTGGGGTTATTTATCTGCAAAGAACTGGTAACGCTGATGGGCGGTACGCTGGAACTGAGGAGTATTCCGGCTCAGGGAACCACGTTCACGATTACGCTACCGGTTGAAACTGCCCGACAATCGATAGTAGCGGATGGGGATACCCCGGGCGCAGTGTTGCCGCTACCGTGTCTGTCGATTCTGATCGCAGACGATAACCCAACTAATCGCCTGCTGCTTAAACGCCAGTTGAATACCATTGGCTACAGCGTAGATGAGGCCTGTGATGGCGAGGAAGCCGAAGCCAAACTGGCCAAAAAATCATACGACCTGTTGATAACCGACGTGAATATGCCGAAGAAAGACGGGTTTGATCTCGCGGCTTCACTACGTCGTCAACAACCTCATTTGCAAATATGGGGGCTGACGGCCAGTGCGCTCCCGCAGTCACGCGATCGATGTTTGCAAAACGGTATGAATTTGTGTCTGTTTAAGCCGGTGTCAATCCAGACGCTGACGCATGAACTGAGCAAAATCGACACGGGCTATGCGTCACCTTGTGCAATCCGGCATTTAAAATTCAATGTACTGACTGAAAATACCGGTGGCGATCGCGCATTAATGAACGAGATACTCGAAACATTCCGCGAAGCAACGCTGAGTGATTTACAAGCGGCTGAGAAAGCCGTTGCGCAAGATGAGCCGCAGCTGTTTTTACGGGCGCTTCATCGGTTGCATGGTTCGGCGCAAATTCTGGGTATCACCGCGCTTCAGACGCTGTGCGAACCTTTTGAGTCTATGCGACATGACGATCTTCCGCTGGCTGTACGGCAGCAGGCATTACAGAAAATTGTTGCTGTCATGCGAGAAATTGAAATTGAGATCGACAGTCTGATGAGCCATTAATCCCCCCGGATCAGGTAGCCGTAGCTGCCCGATCCGGAGAGAAATGTCTTGATTCATCACTCGTTAGTACAGAGTATTACTGGCCTGCACCCACCATTTCGCTATCAATAACAATACCTTCTTCAGCACCTTTTAACACAAGGTTAGCCTCATAAAATTTACCCGTGGACAGCAGTTTTTGGGCGCTGGCAACGGCTTTACGCGTCTGATTCAAAGGCATCAGGTATTGGGTCTGAAGCACGCTGATCCCTGCCAGTTGCAAGGTATCCACTGCACCTTTCCAGTCACCTTTGGCCATTTTGCCGTTCGCGGTTTTGATAGCAGATTCTTTTTCCGGCGTAGCAATATAATCTTCTGATAATGCGATCGTAGCGTTAATAATTACGTACTGATCGTCAATCATCTTCGCCTTAGGCGCTGCTTTGACAAATTTCGCCCAGTCGCTGCTGTCGCCTGCCAGCAGGGAAGCGGCGTCATTGGTTAATTTTTTTGCGCTGTCAGGCTGTCCGTGAAACAGAGCCAGACGAGCCAGTTGAATATCGCGCATCGCATTGGCGCCTTGTACGGCGACCTGCATAATATCGGCTGCTTCTTTTTGTACATTGGCTGTGGCTGTTTGTGCCGCAGTGGGAGTAGTGGCAGATGCCATTACCGGAGCTGAACCCATCATAGTTGCAAGCAGACCTGCAAGAATAATCTTTTTCATTACGTTCTCCTGAATAAAGTTGGTATTGTTCACCAAACGCAATAATCATATTAAATAAGTTTAAAGAGAGGAATCAGAGCCAGGATAGAATAATGAGCGCTTAATCTTACAGGTGTCAGACGTCTGACATGTGTAGGATTAAACGGATAACAACATTCCTTTCTTCTTATATACGCATCCTTATCTGAAGTCTTATTATTTCATTGTAAGTAATATGTATTGTGTGAGTATTAACTCTTTTATTAGTAGGTTACATTACGTTTACATGTAACGGAGGATGTATGTTCATTTTTAATCAGCAAGCCCTGAGAACGTTTAACGAAAAAACACTTTCTCATTATAAAAGACACGCAACAATTATGGCGGTGCTGTTGTTGGTATGTGGTATTTGCTGCTTAATCTATCCTATCGCTGCTGGCGTTTACTTAAGCTATGCGACAGGTTTTATGTTCCTGGTGTGCGGTTTTTATTCTATTTATAGCCTGTTTAGCGCCGGGAAGAAGCAGTTGAAAGCCAAATTTACCTATGCATTTTTTGCTATCGCATGGTTACTGCTGGGGTACTGTTTCCTTGTTAACCCGGTGATTGGCATGAATTCGTTGGCTATGGTTTTTTGCTGCTTGTTTATTCTTGGCGGTATTTTTCGTGTGGCTTCCGGAGTTCAAATGTTCCGCAGTCCGGGCTATGGCTGGAACATTTTTATCGGCATTTTAGATCTGCTTATTGCTGGCGTATGGCTGAATATGGATCCCGACAAGTCTTACGTGTTTACCTCGATTTTTATTGGGGTCGAGATGATCTTCAGTTCTTTGGCTTTTATCAGTCTGCGCAGGAATACGAAGTTGGTAGCAACAGACAAACTTGCTAATAACCATTAAAACTGCCTCTGGAGTGTATCGTGAATATTAAAATGATGGTTTCAGCTGTTGTTATTATGACCTCTGTTTTGGCACCGATGAGCTGTGCGTTTGCTACTCAGGCAACCGAAGCTGCGCCACAAGATATGACCTGTAAAGAGTTTGCTGATATGAGTCGGCAATACATGACGGCAATTGCCTTTGTGATCGTTAATAAAAATTCTGACTTTAAAGGCGATGATTATGTTCCGCTGCATGAGGTGGAAACTGTCGCTGTTCCGAAAATGATTAACATGTGTCATCAACACCCGGATACGAAATTAGGCGAACTGACCGTAAATCTGAAGGGGGCCGGTCTGCATTACTGATTAACCGTTTCGATAGCCTGGCTTTAGTTAGAATTGACAACCTCTGTCCCCACACCCACATTTCCCCTCACAATAAAATAACTCGCTCAGCTATCCACGAGGAAACTCGCTGGATAGCAGTGTCTGCTAACTACTGTAGGTCTGATAAGCGAAGCGCCATTCCTGGGATCTTATTACCCGATCCCAGGGATAAGCACTTACAAGGGTAGGGAATCAATGTCGGGTTTTAAATCGCGCCAGCATGTTTTCGACAAGAACAAAGAAGACCGGAACAAAGTAGATCGCCAGCACGGTCGCGGCCAACATTCCACCGATAACGCCCGTACCGACGGCGTTTTGCGCGCCAGAGCCAGCGCCGTCACTTATTGCCAGTGGGATAACCCCCAGAATGAAGGCCAATGACGTCATCAAAATAGGACGTAAACGCATTTGCGCAGCTTCCACCGCGGCTTCAAGCGGCGTTTTTCCTTCTTTTTGCATAATCTCGACGGCAAACTCGACGATCAGAATAGCATTTTTAGCTGAAAGTCCCATGGTGGTGAGCAGGCCAACCTGAAAGTAAACATCATTGCTCAGGCCACGCAGATCGGTCGCCAGCAAAGCACCGACCACCCCAATTGGTACAACCAGCATTACGGAAAATGGTATTGACCAGCTTTCATACAGTGCCGCCAGCGCCAGAAATACGACGATCAGAGAAATGCCGTACAGCATTGGCGCCTGATGGGTGGACAGCGACTCCTGATACGACAGTCCCGTCCAGGCATAACCGACGCCCGCGGGCAGTTTATTAATCAGTGATGCCATAAATTTCATCGCATCGCCGCTGCTTTTCCCTGCGACCGGTTGGCCGAGAATTTCCATTGCAGGCTGTCCGTTGTAGCGTTCAAGACGGGGAGAGCCGTAGGTCCATTCGGTTGATGAGTAGGCTGAAAGCGGCGTCATCGCGCCGGAGGCGTTACGTACGTACCAGTGGTTGATATTGTCCGGCAACATACGGAACGGCGTATCGGCCTGGACATACACTTTTTTAACGCGCCCCTGGTTAAGGAAATCATTGACGTAGCGGCTACCAAACGCCGTAGAGATGGTCTGGTTGATATCCGACAATGCCACACCCATCGCCTCTGCTTTTGTCGCGTTGACATGAATGCGAAACATCGGCGTATCTTCCAGCCCATTTGGGCGCACCCCGTTAACTTCATCGGGTGACTGGCTGGCCAAAGCCAGGAGCTGGTTGCGGGCCTGCATCATCTTTTCATGCCCAAGGTTACCGTTATCCAGCAACTCCATATCAAAACCTGAAGCGGTACCCAATTCGGCGACTGCGGGTAAATTGAACGGATAAACGACGGCATTATTAATGGTGCTTAATGCCATCATTGCCCGTCGAATGATGGCGGTAACCGAGTTTTCTTCGCCAACGCGTTCTGACCACGGTTTCAGGCTGATAAATGCCAGACCGTTATTTTGCCCCTGTCCGCTGAAGCCAAATCCGCCAACGGTAAAAACAGACGCAACATTTTTCTGTTCTTTTGTCAGATAGTAATCCGTTATTTCCCCAAGCACTTTGCTGGTATTTACCATCGTTGAACCGGAAGGTAATTGTGCCGTGGTCATGAAAACGCCCTGATCTTCTTCAGGCAAAAAGGAGGTGGGAGTACGGAGAAACAGCACCATCATGCCAGCGCCAATCACTAAATAGACTACCATATAGCGTCCGGTGCAACGTAATAGCCTACGGGTGCTGTCAGTGTAGTGATGGGTGCATTTCTCCATGAAGTGATTGAAACGGGTAAACAGAAAATGGGTGTTTTCTGTTTCTCCCTCGTGGGATTTCAACAGCATAGCGCAGAGTGCGGGCGTCAGGCTCATCGCCACAAATACCGACAGCAGCATGGAGGAAATTAAGGTGATGGAAAACTGACGGAAAATTTCACCCGTTGCCCCGCTCATAAATGCCATTGGCATAAACACGGCGGATAAAACGACGGCAATACCAACCAGCGCTCTCTGGAGCTGCTCCATCGCTTTATGCGTCGCCGCTTTGGGTGACAAATGCTCTTCGGCAATAATACGTTCTACGTTCTCAACCACCACGATGGCATCATCAACTAGCAGTCCTATTGCCAGCACCATGCCAAACATCGTGAGCGTATTGATCGAAAAACCGGCGACGTCGAGTATCGCAAAGGTTCCGAGAATAACAACCGGAACCGCGATAGTGGGGATAAGCGTCGCGCGGAAACTTTGCAAAAACAGGTACATGACGAGGAATACCAGGATGATTGCCTCGATCAATGTATGAAACACACCCTGAATTGAAATCTCGATAAAGGGGGTAGTGTCATAGGGATAAACGGTTTTCATGCTGGCCGGAAACCAGGCTGATAACCTGTTCAGCTCTTGTTTAACGGCCTGAGATGTTTCAAGGGCATTGGCGCCAGCGGCAAGTTTAATTGCAATCCCGGCAGCGGGTTTTCCGTTGTAACGTGCCACCGTGGCATAATTTTCCGCACCCAGCTCAATACGAGCGACATCCCGCAGCAGAACCTGGGAGCCATCCTGCTGAACCTTAAGGAAGATCTTGCCAAATTCATCGGTAGTTTGCAGGCGTGTCTGAACAATGATCGACGCATTTAACTGCTGGTCGGCTGATTGCGGCATTCCTCCCAACTGTCCGCCCGATATCTGGTTATTCTGTACTTTGATCTGGGTAATAACGTCCTGCGGCGTAAGGTTATATTTGTCGAGCTTTTGCGGATCCAGCCAGATACGCATGGCGTATTGCGAACCGAATAACTGTACGCTCCCGACCCCGGGGGTGCGGCTCAGTGGGTCTTTAATATTCGACGCCACATAGTCAGCAATATCATATTGGCTCAGACTGTTATTATCAGAGATAAAACCCGCAACCATTAAGATATTGCTGCTGGATTTATCAACGCTGATCCCTTGCTGCTGGACTTCCTGTGGCAAGGAAGGCATCGCCAGCTGTAGCTTATTCTGTACCTGAACCTGCGCTATATCAGGTGAGGTCCCCGTTTTAAAGGTCAGGATAATCGACGCATTACCGGCCGCATCGCTGGTGGATGACATATACATCAGGCCATCAAGCCCGTTCATATTCTGTTCAATCACCTGAGTTACCGAGTCTTCAACGGTCTTGGCGTCTGCACCGGGGTAGGCTGCGCTAATGGTAATGGTGGGGGGAGCAATTTGCGGATATTGCGCGATGGGCAAGTTCATTATCGCGATACCGCCGGTAAACATCATGATAATAGCGAGCACCCAGGCGAAAACCGGGCGCTCAATAAAAAAGTTAGCCATGAAGAAAGTGTCCTTAATACCTGAAATATTACTGTTCAGTTACCGTGTCAGGTGTGTTTGGTTTTGCAGCGAGGATTCTGGCTTTGATTCCCGGACGGATTCTTTGTAATCCGGACACAATGACCCGATCGCCGGGATGTAATCCTGTCGTCACCAACCATTGATTGCCTACAGCCTTCACCGCATTTATTTCGCGTAGTTGCACCACGTTTTCTTGATCGAGGATTAACGCAGTGGCCTTTCCCTGCGCGTTATGCGTAATCCCTTGCTGTGGGACCATTAAAACATTTTGTTGGTTGCCCTCATCCAGCAATGCAGTGACGTACATTCCGGGTAAAATTTCACCCTGCGGATTGGGGAATACGGCGCGCAAGGTCACGGAACCGGTAGTCTCATCGACGGCAGGATCGGAAAACTCAAGCGTGCCGGTATAGCGATAGGGCTTGCCATTTTCCAGCATCAGTTCAACCGGAATTTTGCCCTTTTGCTGGGCAATCTTCCCACTGGCTTTTTCTTCTTTTAGGCGTAAGAAGTCTTGTACTGACTGCGTTAAATCAACATAAATCGGATCCAGTCTTTGCACGGTAACCAGCGCGTTTCCCTGATTCGCGGTGACCAGCGCGCCCACGGTTACGGAGGATTTACCGCTGATACCCTCAATCGGCGAGGTGACATTGGCGTAACGAAGGTTGATGGTGGCCTGCTCAAGATCCGCTTTGGCGACGGCGACATTGGCCTCTGCTTCATTAAGCTGTGAGCGCGTCGTGTCGTAGTCCTGGCGGCTGACGTAATTGGATTTTATTAATGCTGACTGCCGATTTAATGTCAGTCGCACATTATTGGCCGTCGCCTGCGCCTTTGCCAGTGCGCCTCTGGCTGCATCCAGCCTGGCCTGCAACGGGGCGGGATCAATTTGATACAGTGACTCTCCTTTGCTGACTTTGTCACCTTCAATAAAATTACGTTTAATGATGATCCCACCAACCTGAGGGCGGATTTCGGCGATCTCAAATGAAACCGCGCGGCCAGGAAGTTCGCTTTTAATATTCACCGAGGAAGGCGCTAAGGTCACAACGCCGACCTCGGGCTCCATGGAGGGGGTTTTTACTGCAGGTTTATTATCGCAGGCGGTAATAATGACGCTGCTAAAAAATAGTGGTATCAACAGTAAGCATTTTCTGTTCATAGTAATCCCTGAAGAATTCGTAAGCACAAATGTTTTTTTATGGCATGCAGGGTGGGGGAGTTATCGGTAAATAACAGAAGATGGTCAGGCATGAGAAGAGTAACGCCCATTTCCGCGCTAAAAGTTAGCGGTTAAAATTATATGTAACAGAAACAATGAATATTTAGCGAAGGATCGCATGGAGCACGATGACGAAATAAGCAAAGCGCGGAGTGATTAGAAAGCGTGTTGGCAAACACTCGGCTCCGGAGTCTATTCACGTCATCGTACTACAGAGATTATTTCACTAGCTCTGGAGTAACCTCGGTTACGGTATTTGCGGAGTAGGGCATTCCCCACATCGGTCCTGGCCAGAATGCGCCATAACCGTAATCCCACATATTATAGGTGGTGTTGACGGACTCAGTTAAATGCCAAACCTGAATACCTTGTAAATCAACTTTAACAAAATTGTACGGGATTTTGTTGATGAATCCTTGTTCACCCCCTTGAATTGTCCCTAAAATAGTCACGAAGTGGTTTCTGTAGTTTACCGGGTCGAGAAAACCTTTCTGTTGGGCAATAATACGGCCCTGATAGCTGGCGTCTATTTGTGGTTTAGCGTCGTTGTTCAGCGGCAGAACGGCGATTTCCAGTAACGTATCCGTTTTGGTGTTAATTACATTGATGACTTTACCCCCAAATCGGGCCTGCTGGCCTGTATATAACCCCGGTTGGTTATGCACGGAGATAAAGTTTTTTTGTATATCTGGTTGATTATTACCTTTGATATTTTCAGGAATTGAAGCACATGATGCCAGAGTGAAAGCAAGGGCAATAATCAGCAACCCTTTTGTTTTTTTCATTTTACTTTCCTGCTAAAAAAAGACAGGTCTATAGTAAACCTTTACTCATTATTGTCAGCAGGCGCGAGGCTGATTATCTAAAATTAATATAATTGTAGCTTATGGTAATAACAGACAGTATTTTAACGGGGCGCTGGATGAGTGTATGACAGTCTACAACCGTGATGGTGATGGTGATGGCGCCACAAGGTTATCATCCGGTGACGATCATGGCATCATGTTGGGTCCGTTTGAACGCTGTCATCATCACGTTCTGCGGATTTAAGTCAGGAACGTGTCAACGCTGTGCAGGACGGATCATGCTAATAGTAAAAAGCCGCTTTCGCGGCTTTTTACTATTGAATGGCTGGAGGATTATTCGCTGATTTTTTTCTCAACGGAGGCTGCACCTTCTTTGGTCTTATTCCAGCCTTTCTCTGCACCTTCTTTTGTTGCATTCCAGCCTTTTTCTGTACCTTCTTTGGTATCATTCCAGGCTTTTTGTGAACCTTCACTCACCTTGCTGCTCAGGTCATCTTGCTTACCTTCAGCAGCATGTTTTGCTTTTAATTTTTGCTCTTCGCCCTGATTCTGCGCCTGATGCAGTTTTTCTTTTGCAGTATTCGCGTTTTCGTGCGCGGCGGCTACATCATTATCGGTTGCGTGTGTTGTTGCGGCAATAACAGGAGAAGCCAGCAGAATGGCAGATAATGCGATAATTGTCTTTTTCATAATATCCTCGCTTAGCGTTATAAGTTATTAGCGTAATGAAGCATGGCATACAAACGAAGCGCTGACTTTAGGAAAAAACTGTAAGTGCTGATAACGTTATTTATCCATTTAGTGCAGCTGTGAGCAATTAATACGGTTATTTTTGTTGCGGGTTTTGTTTTTTTGCGCGATAGGAAAGGTGCAAAAAGCGTAGTTATAATGTTGATATAAAAAGTGTTATCTGTTTGATTTTTATGTGATTGATTGGAGCGTTATAGGCTTGTCGTTCGTTTCCGGAGGTGAGCGTTTCTATCAAATAATTCACTCTCTTGATTTTTCCGGCCTGTAGACCATGCTTATTTAATACGGGCATAAACAATAACGTCGTTTATCGCAAAAGTGATACCGATAGAGGGCTTTTGGTATGTCCAATGATGTGCCTTTAACAATAAGAGAGCACCATGCTTGAACTCCGTCCTAATTTCGAATGCTGTGATAAAGATCTGCCACCTGAATCAAAAGGGGCCTACATCTGTTCATTCGAATGCACATTTTGCGTAGATTGCGTGACCCAACGACTTAATGGCCAGTGCCCGAACTGCGGTGGGGAGCTGGTGCGACGTCCAATACGCCCCGAAGCATCCCTCCTGCGGCACCCTGCATCCACTCAGCGTTACTATAAACAGTAGAGATGTAAACTATGTTCGCGCGTTGCTTGTCACGGCCCATGATTCTGTTGGTCGTCAGCTTAGTGCCAGAAGCGGACTTTGGTTGAAATAAGACTGCAAAGATTCTTTCCCTTTTTTAATTTACTAAACGTGCTGCCCTGCTTGCGAAGGATCAACGACTGATCAAAAATGAATGAACGTTCATTCATTTTGCGGGTAATTACTTCACGCAAATCATTTCGTTTATAAATAGGCACAGGCAAATTATGACCAGTAAAACGCTCAGACTTTTATTCCCTCAATGGCAAGGTGGCAATAATCCAGCCTATCATCTTGGCTCGCTTCTTCTCTCGTATCTTTCCCCCGAATCAGATGGCCCTTTTGAGTCTGTTCCGGTTGATGAGCCCACAACGGAGCCACAGGCCGAAGTGGACGGCATCACAGCCAAACCTCAAATTATCAGTCAGCTTACCGATGCAGGCGCTCTGATTAAGAAATATGATCCTGATTCAATCGTCGTTTTTGGTGGCGATTGCCTGGTATCACTGGCTCCTTTTGCCCATCTGCTCAATAAATACGGTGATAAACTGGGGGTGCTCTGGATTGACTCTCATCCTGATGTGCAGACTTCCAAACAATATCCAAACGCCCATGCCCATGTTCTTGGCGCGCTAATTGGGACAGGTGATAAAGATTTAGTTGCTCATGTATCCACCAGACTCAACCCTTCAAAAATAATGATTGCAGGTATCCACGATCCACTGCCTTATGAAGCTGAGTATCTGGCTAGTCATCGCATTGAGACAATAGGTCCTGAAAAGGTCAAAAACGACGCGAAAGATGTCGCGGAATGGGTAGAGAGAGAAAATATTGAACATCTGGCAATACACATTGATCTGGACGTTCTCGATCCGTCACTTTTCCGTTCGGTTCTTTTCGCCAGGCCTGGCAGAGGAGAACATGACTTTGGTGATGTCGCCGAAGGTAAACTATCTATTGCAGATGTTCTAAATCTGGTAGATCAGGCAACCTCAAAAGCGGAACCTGTCGGCCTTACACTTGCTGAACATTTACCCTGGGATATGCTGAATCTGAAGAACATGCTCAATGCATTGCCGCTTATGAAGTAATGTCTGATTCTGGGGTCAGAGTTCAATACTGGCTCCAGGATAAAAAGCGCGCTAAAGTCTGGGCCCTGGATTAAACATAATAGTCAACATGTTAAAGAAAACCGAAACCTACCATAAGCTGATTACCGCTGCCGCTGCCTGTTTTGCAGAAAAAGGCTTTAGTGCGACAAGCGTGCGTGAAATTTCTAACCGGGCAGGGATCAGCCAGGGAGCGATGTACACGTATTTCAAAAGCAAGGATGACCTCATCAAGGCAATCGTTCTTGAAGAGCAGAATTCAGCGTTGACCGCTCACAATGATCCGTCTAACGGTACTTATTTCGAGCGCCTTTGCGCGCAGGTTACATCGTGCATAAGCGATGTAGGTTACCCAGTTACGCATCAACTGTGGGTTGAAATCATGGCGGAGTCTGCGCGGAACCCTGAATTGCAGAAAACGTATATATCCAGTGATACCATCATGCGGCAAAGTATTGCGGGAATTATTGTAGACGGAATTGCAGCGGGAGAGTTTCGTCGGGACATTAGCCTTGAGGAAGTCACGATTATTCTTTTTGCCTTTATTGACGGTTTAATCGCGCGCAAGGCTATAAACGCATCCTTCTCTTTCAGCCGCGACCTGCCTATGTTTTTTGAGTTGATGGCAAAATTATTGAAATAATACTAACAGCGTTAGTTAACGCGCTAGCCAGGGAATCGCAAATGTCCGTTCCTCGCTCACAGCGGACCTTCAGCTCAGGTAACTTGTCCACTTTGTGTCAGAAGTGGACATCTAAGCCGTTTCAGAGAGTTAAGTGCAGGGGGAACCTTCGAGTATGTTAATTATCAAATCGAGTGGGAAGATGATTTCATTAGTTTGTCTGAGCTCTTCTAAGCTCCACCAGTAGTGCTCGCGAATGACTTCTTTTTCGTTGTTACTCCAACCTGAGCGGTCAATATCTGATTTATCTGCAGTAATAATAAAGAAACGTTCTTCAGCAAGAACGTTCTCGCCACCTGGCAACATCATAGGAAAGGTTCTGGAGGCTATTTGTGGTCCCGCCGTTTTTCTTGTCAGGCCCGTTTCTTCAAATAATTCACGTAACGCCGCCTGCTCAAAAGACTCGTTGTGCTCAACTCCTCCCCCTGGCGTTGCCCAGTAAGTTTTTCCATCCAGAGCATCATCTTTATGGCAGAACCTAAAGAGCAGAACGTGATTTTCAGGTGAAAGGACTATCAATCGAGAGGATGGACGAGTACGCATTTATTCCCTCTTAAATAAAATTTAAACCCTCATTGCGGATTTTCATACAAACATAAATTGCAGTCTGCAAGCGCGCGCATAGAGAATGTATTTTCATGCCACGATGGCCGATTCAGGCAGGGGGATTCACCATTACGCGTAGTTGCTGTTTTATCAGCATACTATCCTGGAAAGGATAAAATCCACACGCTCCTCAACAGAAACGCATGGCAATTCAATCAACTGATAGTCATACATACGGTATGTTTGCACCATTGCGTGATAGGTCGCGACGGCGACATCGAAAGATTGCTTGCGCTCGGTATCCTGTACATATATGTCACGCCAGGGTGGTGCTATAAATACGGTTCGGTTATAGCGAAATCTCTCGATGGCGTTTTCCAAATGCTTCGGTATGGTAAGCTCTGAAAGACGTAAATAACCTACAACATCAGGAACACCGCGGTCGAAGAAGCAGGGTCTTGTTTGCCCTTCTGCTTCGTGCCATGAACGCATTTCCCAGGATAGCATGAGCTCTGCGAACGCAGTTTGATTGGCCCATGGCAATGCATCACCGCCGATGTTAACCTGGTCTTGTATAACACCTCGTCCAGCTTCTTTAGAACACCAAAAACCTCTTTTTTTTATGGTATCAATTATCGTGCTTTTGCCTGACCCAGGGCCACCTGTAAGAATGATACGATGTTGAAAAGATGAAGACATTGAACCCTCCTGAACATTTATAGACGCGATGAAGTAGCAATTCTTATGGCGTATTTTCCCGTGTCGGCAGATTACTTGTTGGTGGTTTGACTAACTACATTTTATCCTGGCTTGCATATCCGCTATTCGTTCTGACAGGACGTTCTAAAACTGTGCTAGCAATACGACTGAAAGGTGGGCAGGATTTCACCATTCGATGGAATCTGAGGACGTTGCCAATGCAGACGATCAAACGTTCCCCCAGCTAAACGCTGCACTTCGCTCTCTGGTCTTCCCCACCAATAGTGGGCATGCGGCTAAGTGAGCGTCTTCAAAGGACATGACTGTTCCTGCAAAAAATATCTGGCCTGAATATAAACTACTCGATATTCTGAAATGCTTTGTATTTTTTGTGAACAGGAAAAAGTATGCTTAGTACATTACCCGATTTACACAGAAGTTTTGCAGAGCAACTCAAGCTTAAATTTCAGTCGGATTTGCGAATCCATTCCCTTCTTGCTGGTGGCTCGATTGTTCATGGCGGGTTTGATAAATACTCCGACCTCGATTTTGTCGTTGTCGTAGATCCCCTCTACTACAACGAAATCATGGCGCAGCGTAGGGCGCTCGCCGGAACATTAGGCCATCTGCTGCATGCTTTCACCGGGGAACATGTCGGAGAGCCTCGTCTGCTTATATGCCTGTATGGCCCTGAACTCCTTCATGTTGATCTGAAATTCGTCACCCTGGATATGCTCACTCAACGCGTTGAGGAGCCAGCGGTGTTATTTACCCGTGATAACACTGCTCTGGAGCGACAACTGGCAAAGTTTAGCGCTCACTGGCCAAACATGACGCCGGAGTGGTTTGAGTCCCGCGCCTGGATCTGGCTTCATTATGCGGTGGTTAAACTGGGAAGGGGCGAACTTTTTGAAGCGATGGGTATGTTGGCATTCTTCCGCGAGCAGGTGCTGGGACCTATGCTGTACCGTCGTGCAAATTTACCGCAACGTGGGGTTC
The DNA here is from genome assembly GCF_059615875.1 of Citrobacter sp. CRE-46. NCBI lineage: Bacteria > Pseudomonadati > Pseudomonadota > Gammaproteobacteria > Enterobacterales > Enterobacteriaceae > Citrobacter > Citrobacter sp. CRE-46. The sequence continues at coordinate 1,261,482 of NZ_CM184341.1, forward strand.
GCCGCATTGAATTCCTCAGCATTGATCCTGATGGCCTGCTGACTTCTACGCTGTCCACGCACGATTGTGACTCCGTCGGCATGGCCATCAAAATGGCCGCTGATGCTTATATCAATCTGCGAGCTGATGCTTTGCCTGACAATATTGCAGACGATGCGGCTCGTTGGGCGGTTCTTGCCATGCTGAAAGAGTACTCTGACTAAGTCCCTTCTTATCGCTAACATCTGGGATGCCGCCAGCAATGCAGCCGAAAAACTTCTGCTCTGTATTAGTGCCTTGAGTTTGTAATCTAAGACGTTTTTCGCAAGTAAAGGTCAGTATATCGTTCAAAACTGACCATGGTTTCTTTTTCTCGGGGCTTAGCTTTAAGGATCTCGTTGTTAGTGAGGGGCATGTGATACGCGCCATGTCTGGATTCTTTCCATAGTTGGTACATGTTTAATGGACCACAGTATAGATAGCGTGTACCTATACGTGTACCAATTTTCTCTGGATTTAGCCGGATGTCCTCGGACAATAGCAGACACAAAAAAGCCCGCAGGGCTTGCGCCGTGCGGGCTCTTAGGACTTCATCGGATAACTCTGGTAATCACCAATGGAGAATTTTGGTGCTGTCGGGAGTTTAATCCGCGTCCGAAATTCCTACATTCTTATGCGGGTCATTTAAAAACAATAAGTTACCAACTAAATCAAGGGGCGGTTGTCAGTCGTTTACACGCGATAACAATGGTTAAAACCCTATGCGGACAATTTGTGGACCAGCATGAAAAATTGAATTTAGATTGATTGGTTTATTTAGTGAAAAATCCAGACTTGAAAAATCTATTATATTGCCAGTTTTTGATGTTGTGAATTCTTTAACCGAAAAAATGACTGAATTATCTGGTAAGGGAATATTAAGCAGATCCGTTAGTTCAATGAAAATTTCGATATGAGCACTAATGAATTTTTGAATGGATTCCTCATCTGTAAGTTTTGTTTTAATTGAAAATTCTTCATTACAGGCATAAAAGTCAGTTGACATACCATTTAGTTTTATATGGGTTTCCTTTCTTATCTTTTCTAAGATATTTTGAATGGAGGATACAGTCAATGCTATGTCGATTAATTTGGAGTTTCCATCTCGGAAAATTGATAATTGAGTGTTTAATTCATCCCAGTGTTGAAGTGAATTAGTCATGAAACTCTCGGAAACAGTGAAATTATTGTCTGTAGAGGATGATTTTTGAAATAAAGCTTTATATAACTTAAAGGGTTTTTCAATTGATAAGTCAAAAAAATATTCCCCATGATATTGTTTTATTTTTATTTCCTTTAGGGATATTGCATTTAAATTGTCAACTATAAATTTGATGTGGCTATAATAAATATCGTTCTTGTTCTTTTTTTCGGTTTCTTCAATTTGTTTATTTGTTTGAATGGTTCTATGGATATTGTTGACTATCACTCCTAAGGGAAGGGAGAGAGAAAGACATGCTAATGGAAGTTTGCTAATATTAAGGAAATTATTAAATCCTTCTGATGAAATTAGTAAGCCAGTACCTTTCCATGAAAAGACGCCAAACCACAGAAATGCAATAAGAGGGATACGTATCGCGCTCCAAAAAAGGCGTTGCTCGGTTAATGGACGGGTATTCATATTAAAACCATTAGTTGCTTTTAAATATAAAATCTCGCCAATAATATATACTACAAAAATAATTAATGGGTAACCATTTGATATCATCTTAAAAAAATCATTAATCATTTTTTGTTTAATCCGTTAAATTAGATAAAGGGTTTTTAGTTATGGCATCTTAAAGATGTGTTGGAGCAAAATGTGCATAAATCATCGTCATTTTTATATCTGAATGCCCAAGTATTTCTTTGAGCACAAGGACGTTACCACCGTTCATCATAAAATGGTTGGCGAATGTATGGCGCAGAACGTGAGTGCATTGGCCTTCTGGCAGCTCAACACCAGCTCTTTTTACCGCCCGCTCAAAGGCTTTTCTGCATGGGGTGAATAACTTCCCTCTGTTCTTGGGGAGTTCGTTATACAGATCCTGAGATATCGGTGCGGTTTTTCTTGCCTTTGGTCTTGGTATAGGTGATCCGATATTTCGATAACTGGTGGCCCTGCAGGTTTTCGGCTTCACTCCAGCGCGTGTCGTTTTGCACGCTACCGCCCACATCTTTTGGCACAATGATGTGGCATTAGCTTGATTTTTAGGCATTGCGTGGAGTTGTTTTGCTATGACAATCTCCTCTAAACTCCTTGAATTATAACTGTTTCTGATTAACTTCTATACTACATTAGTTTGCTGGACTTTAATTTTGTCCGATACAAAAAAGCCCTCAGCTTGCGCTAAGGGCTTTTCACCGGTGTTTGGTGGGCTGGCGGAGTCTGAATTGGTGCTATAATTGTTTGAATTATATGATCTAAATTCTAGTTCAACTTTGTGATGGTGCCTAATGTGGTGCCTAAAAATATTTTTACCTTTTTTGCCCGGTAAAGAGATGGGGTGTGGGAAGAGGGCTGACACAGATTAAGTTCTTGTTTCCCTCATAGTTCGCCTGGCTCTTAAAATGTCGACAGTAGTAATAAAAGGCGACTGTTCTTGCCAGCTAAACCCCTTACGATCGATGCGAACCAGTTCGTACTTTTCCACCAGAAAATTTACGGCATCAACTAAAGAGATACCTGCATCGATATGTTCCTTAATCACAGTTTCATTACTGAATGGCGTGTCGTTCAGTGTCAGGCCATAGTGCTGTTCAAGCAGGCGTGTCAGTAGCATTTGCCAGACAGCTACGGGCGACAGACAGGGCTTTACCGCCCGCGAAGTTATTGCAGGTTGAGGTTTCATGTTTGCTCTCGTGAAGGTAATTAACGCTGAGTGGGGTAAATGGCGATGTATACGTAGCCGCAACTGCCAAGGGTATCGGCTTCGCAGGTGAAACCGTTGTGATAAAGGATGACGCAGTGGGCATGGCGGGGATTCATTTCACCAGTGGTCAGCATCGATTCCATCTGGCTGATAAAGTGCGGGAATGTTTCATCCAGCTTCCGGCATTCGGCGTCACTGAATTTACCGGTGATACTGGCCCGGTCAGCCAGATAATGCAGCCGGTTCCCCTCCTGTACCAGACGGGCTCCCAGACGCGGCGTGGTATCCCGCTGCAGGCCCCATGTAATGTTGCTCATTTATAACCACCTTTATTGTCAGTTCAGAGTGATACTCATCAGACAGGCATAGGGCCCGTTGCGGTCCTGGCGGCGTTCGGCGTATACCGCCAGCACGCCGGGAATGTCAGGAACTACCTTACCGGTGTAATGACAGACACTGCCGTGCCACTGGTATCTGCCGGTGCAGTATCGAAAAATGCGGGAGACCGGATGCTGACGGTAAATCGTCATCGCCCGGCGTTTACTGATAATGTTCATGTCATACCTCACAGCAGACCGTGTTCAGCGAACGAATAGATTTGCTTGCCACCGACAATCAGATGGTCAGGCACACGGATATCAACGAGCTGAAGCGCCTGCACCAGACGCTGCGTGATGGTCTTATCTGCCCGGCTGGGCGTGGTGTCGCCGGAGGGGTGGTTATGCGCCAGAATCACTGCTGCTGCATTGAAATACAGAGCGCGTTTGACCACCTCCCGGGGATGTACCTCGGTGCTGTTGATGGACCCGGTGAACAGAGTTTCATGGGCAATCAACTGATTTTGCTGGTTCAGATACAGCACCATGAACTCTTCGCGTTCCAGTCTCGCCATTTTCAGTGTCAGCCAGTCACGGGCAACCTGGGCGGACGTGAATGCCACGCCTGTTTCTCGCAGGTGTCGGTCAAGCAACGTTAAGGCGCGTTTTACCGTGCGTTGTGCGGTTAGTGGAAGTACCGGAGCCGGTGGGATAAGTGACTGTTCCATCATGAGTATCCTTAATCAATAATGCGCAAAATGCCGCTGGATTCAGGGTGCTGCAGGGCGTAATCCCGCAGGCGGTAATAGTGCTCTGTCATGGCATCGCATTCGGTGCGACAGGCGTGATGGCTGTATTCAATCAGGCAGACAGCGATACCTGCGGCTTCCGCGCTCATTTCCGCACCATTGCCGTTCATGCCGTTGAACAGATGCCATTTATCGTCACCTTCAGCATCAGGAGCCATAAACGCGCCGCCATTGCTGAGCGTATAAAAGGACCAGATACCACCGCTATATTCATCACAAAATCGCTCCATCCAGGCGAAAATACGCGGTTCCAGCGTTATCCATTGCGGGATAGCGCCAAAGTACAGCGGCCAGAAATCGAGGCGCTGTTCGTCAGGTGCTGGTGTTGCAGTGAGGTCAAATTGAGGTTCATTAGTGGACATCAATTCGCATTGAGTTTGTGTCGTCATGGATATTCTCCGTCAATAAAAACGCCAGCAACGATGGCTGGCTTATGGGAAATAAAGGACATACAGGGATGATGAATGGGTGTGGTCAGGAGGAGGAGGTTCTGAGGATGCCTGACTTGTGGATATAACGGTTAAGCCCTTCACCGGCATCCGGTTCAAAGCACCACGCCCGCCAGATCATTCGACCTTCAGAGTCGCGAACCACCAGGCGGAAGTGACTGCGCTGGTCATCTTCAATAGTGATGTTTTGATACCGGCGGATAACCGCTTCGGCCTCCTGTCGGGTGAAAGGTCCTGGTGGCAACATGTGAGATTCAGGCATTCGGTGTACCTTAAAAGCAAAATCCCCTGTCGCAAAAGCGACAGGGACTGAAAGAGAGGAAGGAAAAATAGGGTATGTTTCGTGTCGTAACGATAACCCTACTGCTTAGCTGCCTGTTTTGCTTTTTCCCAGGATGGTCGGTTTGGGCCAGTGAACTCTTTCACATCTGACCAGTACCCGATCGGATATTGTATTACCGTTTCGTTGCCAACGCCGATGTCAACAGACAGATATTGACCACCTTTAATGGAGCCTTTGCGCACCCAGGCATTTGGACTACAGGTTCCGGTATCTCGCTGTTGCCAGGAACGGTCATCCTTGTCAATGATGTAAAAATCACCTAATGAACACCCACTTGCAGATTTGTGATTTAACACGGCGGCCACGTGTTTGGTATTACCAACAATCACACAACTGTTATGTTTACCGCCGCACATGTTCCACAGAGTGTCACCGTTACCCCCGGTAAATTCCCAGATGGTATTCGCTGGTGGTGCATCATTGGACGTGGTAGTGGCGGTTGGCGTGTGTGTTGGTTCCGCAGTCCCATTGACTAATGCACGTAATACTTTCAGCTCACCATCACTTGGGGTATTAACCCACTGCCCATCTTTACCGTTGCTGTAGAAGCCCACGAAGTTATGGAGGTCAGGCTGGTACAAGAATGTCAGATTGTGGTTACCACAGTTACCGTCTTCACACATAAAACCTTTCAGGTAGACTTTACCGTCAATTTTTACTGGTTCCATCGGACCCGCTGGACCATTCATCTCGTCGAGCATTGCCGGTAACCCATTCTGATTCATGGTCTCATCAAACGACTTTTTGTACGCTGGGTCGGTTTTGTACAGGTCGAAAGAATATGGGCAGGTATTGTTTTCTGACTGACAGTTCTTGGCTTCTACCGCCGTTTTGGCGGTTGCCTGGGCTGCAGTCGGGGCCATCAGTGCCACAGACAATGCCAACCAACTCCATTTCACATTTGCAGAGAAAGATTTTCTTTTCATTATAAGACTCCTTATAAAGCCCCTGATGCGTCAGGGGCTGTGGGCATATGTTGGCGTATGGCGCTCTGAAGTAGCACCGAAGCTAGTGGGGTGGCGGAGACCGGTTGCCACTCCGTCATTCCCTGTCGCCAAACCAGAGCGGCGGCAGTCAGTTCACCGTGAACAATCAGGCTGGTGATGTCGTCTTCGGTCACATTGTCGTGACGCACACCATTTTTCTCGTAATGCCAGGTCATTGTTTTTCCTTGTTAACAGAGGTCATTAAACCGAAGCTCATCCCGATCCCCCGTTATCGGCAGCCTGTGACAAAACTTCACGGATACAGCTGAAGTGAGGAAGTGCCCGGATAAAGCCTGCCTGAGTGGTTAACAGGCTGAGACGTTTTCGAGGGGTAAAAGTGGTGTTCAGGATTGTCACTGCATGGATGGTCGCCAGAGGATGCACGGTTATATGCCCGTTAAGTTCACCGGTGAGGTACCAGCAGCCGTCGAGAAATATCAGACGGTACGGGGCCAGTCCGTCACAACGTTCACCGTCCGCGAGCAGCAATACACGCTGACTGCCGGTGATGGCGCTGACCAGCCGATAAAATACCAGCGGGCTGGTGGCCGCTATCGGCTGTGGTGACTGCCACACCAGGCAAGGGGTTCCATCCGATGCCAGCAGTGCGCCCGCCAGACGCCGGTCCAGCCCCGGAAAAATATCGGCCAGTCCTGCCCGATGAGCAAAGGTCAGCGCATCCAGCTCGCCCTGTACGCCCCCACCGGTACTGCGCAGGCGGCATTGCCCCCGTCGATACTCAAGGTCGAGGTACATCAGCCGTTCGCGAAAATCCCGTCGCAGGGTACGGACTGACACACCAAACTCTGCAGCCAGCCGCGCCATGTTCAGCGTTTCACCGGCAACCAGGCGGCTGATTATCAGTGACAGCCTGACAGCCAGCCGGTCATGACGGCGCTCTGCCTGTGTCATCTTAAATCTCCGAAATAATTAACTGACTGAATATGAAATGATTCTAAAGAGGGGGGCGGACAGGGTATGGACATGGAATGAACTATTTTTTATCTGCCATCGGAGGCAGTCCCGGCGCGGCACACCGTGAAATGCGGTGATAAAACACTCAATCCAATGGAGGTAAAACGGACAGGGAGTGTCCTTTCCCAACATGCTGATAACAAGCTCAGGACTGAAACCCACTCAGCATCGCTTCAGCCATCACCCAGAGAGCCCGGTTGAGCTTCACATCTCCGTCGATACCACGCACGGCGCGGGTATGCGTTCGCCCGCCTTTCGCACTCCGGCCACTGAGCCCGCCCTTAATCAGGTTCTCTTGAATACGCTGATATGTGGTCCACAGATCATTGCTCTCATCCTGCCAGCGGCGTGGGGAGAGTATCTGAGGTGCTGTCACTGGCTGGTGGTCCTCACCGAAACGGTACGTCAGTGCAGCCTGTGCCAGAGCCTGTTGTGCAGATGGCGGCAGCATCAGCGACTGCATGGCATCCCGCTTCTCTTCCACACGGTCAAAAATACCCAGCACTTCATACGCTCCCTCAATCACCTGACTCACGACATCTCCTTTGTGCGGCACACGCACCTCGCCAAACGACTCACCGCAGACAAGCCCGTTCTGGCATACCGCGCGGAATAATCCCGGCAGCATCTGATACGAGCTGGTGCCGTCATGAGAGTTGAGCAGAATGATTTCCGGGACTTGCTTGCCGGTAATTTGTCCCTCCCGACGCAGGCGCAGCATGTGCTTTGTGTGCTCGCGGCGACCTGGGTCACGCACTCTGGTCTGACAGGCAAAGAAGGGCTGAAAGCCTTCGCGCTGCAGACTGTCGAGGAGAGAAATCGTGGGTATATATGTGTACCGTTCACTGCGAGATTCGTGTTTGTCCTCACTGAAAACACTGGGCACTACACGAAATAGCTCTTCGCGGGTTAACGGACGGTCACGACGGATAAGATTTGATGCGCCAAAGCGCGAAGCCAGACGGGTCATAAGCAGACTCCTCATGATGGGAAAATAAAGACAGAAAAGCCCTACCGCTCAATCGCGGCAGGGCTTAGGAAACTACGGGTTAGAAGGGTTAATGTTCAGAAGAAGAAGTTCCAGACTGCACGAGCGACCGATACCACGATGTCGCGTACAGACTGGATGACAGTCCGAACCGAGGACGGTATCAGGGGCATGGAACTTACTGTGTCCAACACCGAGCCGACCGTTTCACCAAAATCGTCACGGGCTTTTTTATTAATGGCATCGGTACGAAGTGGATCACTAAGCTGTACCGCCACCGGACTACTGGCCTCCCGCGGCAGGCAATGAATCATCCGTTCAGCCATTACCCGCAGACCCCATTGCAAACGTACCGACACCGCACAGACAGGGTTTACAGGTTGGAACAACTCATGCAGTAGACAGATTTTGCGGCTGATATTTTGTTTCTGCTCTGTAGACAGCTTTTCACCACCGCTGGTGGGTTCAACCTTGTCGGACTGACTGATAACAAACAACAGCTTATGCCGGTATGCCTCACCAATCACCTCCCGGTAAAAATGTTCATCCACTGCCAGCGCCCGGTCATCGGCCTTGATCAACCACAGCACCAGGTCGAGCCGGGGAAGCTGTTGACGGTACAGCGCAGCATACTCGTTATCGCGAACGCCACTTTCGCCTACACCGGGTAGGTCCACGATGGTCATAAAGCGCTCACCAACTTGCAGGCGAAAACTCAAGGGTTCACGGGTGCAGGACGAGACATCGTTGACTGGTGATACTTCACCGGCAAACAGGGCATTACACAGACTACTCTTGCCCGAACCAGTTTTACCCATAATTCCGATTACGGGCTCGTAACTAGTAAGCTGATTGATTTGCTGCAAAACGCGTTCAGTCAACCACTGCGGCAAATCCGATAGAGATCGCTTAATTGGCTGTAGACCTTCAGAATTATTCATCATTTTATCTCTAGGGGGATTAAAAAATCGTCAATACAATAATGTACTGTTGTCATTGAGATTTATTCAGAGCGATGATATATATCTGAAATATGTTGGATTCTAAGTGCAATAAGACAAGAGTGAAAGATATCTAGACCCAATATAAAGAAAATATTGGGTCTTGTATTATTACTCTTTTGTGTTTATTTCGTCAGATGGAGCATCATCTGAAGGCAGTTTGGCATTTTTCTTTTCTGCAAGAACATATTGATGTACATTCATGAATTGATGCGCAACACGGCGAGCTTGCAACATATTTTCAGATGGATAACTTTCAGGGTGTTCAAGCTCTTCCCCATAACGTAATTTAAGATTTGAAGCTATATATTCTGCGGGAACAATGCTACATACCGCGTTGTATTGATCTCTTCTAAAGTCTGCTGGCCTTGGGAGACCACTCTCCATTCCCCACGCCTCTCCAACATAGCATGCTAAGAAAACGTCCAATAGTTCTGGGTCTTTATCAAAATGAGATATTATTTTCTTCTGAACGTGTGTTTCAGACGTTCCATCAATCCAGCACCAATACAAAGAAGATGCGTCTTTAGAGTAACTTACAAAAATAGGAGATAAGTTATCCGCATCTTCAATACGTGCAGTGAGAATCACTTTTAGCGATAGTTCACCGTCGTCAGATAAAACTCTTTTTTCCTCTGATTTACCATCGTAGTGACTTATCCATCTAATACACTCCATCGCAAAACTAATAGGTGTAGCCAATTGAATAGCGCGTTCAGCTTCAATCTGTCGAGATTGTTTATCCGGTATTTGTCTTAATAGTTCCGAAATTAGCATTGCTGCTTTGGCCTGTGTATCGGCAAGAATCATCATGCCTCGTTCACGGGGTAAAAAATCACCATTCATTGTTAATGCAGTAATAAGGGAAATGGCTTGCGTTGGCGTCAACGAGTCCACTAATTGGCGCAGTCTTGAAATTGCACGTGGCAATGCTTGCCGTAAAGCTAATGTTTCTAACATCGCTCGCTTTTCTAGATCAGTCGCTGAAGGTAGGTCTTCACATAGGGATTTTATTTGTGCATCAGGGACATCTCCAATAGGTATACTATACGTAAAATACCTCTTGAAATACTGACTGGAACATATTTTTTGCTCTTTACCCCAAGTTTCTTCCCATTCGTGGCCATAGCCCATATTTCCAATGCGAGGAAAAAGTGGGACCAGAAGCCGCGATTTTAATACTTCACGCTCGCTATCTGTCAACAAGGGAGTAGCTTGCTCAATAAGACTGTCAATTTCCCCGCCTCTATCTTGGAGTCGGCGTTGAGATCTATCTCTCTCTCCATTTAGAAAAAGCTCTGGGTTTTCTCTTATTGTTATATACAAACTAGGGAATATAACTCTAATTCCCTCAATTAGCATTAAATCAACCGGATTTGCCTCCCCCTTAAGAATCGGCAATGCAAACATTAATGCATTAGAATATAATTTTGCACGTCTTGGTGTTTCAAGATTTGGTAGTACAGCATCATCAAAATGTCTAATGAATGTATCTACTTGCGGTTGAGTTAATTGTATTTCAGTTTGATTTAAAGTATTCTGAATGCTTTCTAAAGCAAGTGCTCGTAGGCTATTTTGATCTGCAGGAGGGAGGTGTAATGGCACCTGAATAATTTTTTCTAAAAAGGCACGGCCAGCAGCGGAGCCGCCATCCCCATAACGTTCTCCGAGAGATGCAGATACAACTGCATCATCAAATGCAAGAACATAAGATGTATGCTTAAAACTAGCGGATAGCTTAACTAACTTGAAAATTGCATGAGTTTCTGTACGGTCTAAACGATCAATATCATCTATCATGATGACCAATCTTTTATTTGCTTCATCTAACATCCCTTCAATGCGAGCTTTAAGTTCATCTAATCCAACATTAGACATCGCATCGCCAAATCCTTTGGCTGTCTCACCTGGAGTAATTTGAATTACTCCACCAACGGTTATGGATGCAAGAGAAAGTAGATTTCCATATTTTTTCAAAAGCTCGCCAGCTTTCTCTTTCATATTCGGAAGAGACTGTCCCATCCCATCAGCTAAGGTCGTGAAAAAACCTCTTAACAGTAGTTCTTCACTCTGGAAATGCCAAGGATTAAAACGAATAGTAACAACGTTAGCATGAGATTGAAGCGTTTCTTGCATCATTTCAAGAACAGAGGTTTTCCCGTCCCCCCATGGACCGAATATACCTATGACAATGCTTGAATGCTCCCCTCTGGTAGCGATCGTTTCCGCTATTCGGGTGGCAAATGGTGCTCGATTAAAACGGTCTTGGGACTTACCCGTTATAGGTTGATCCGAAGTGAATTGGTCATTTGTTGCTATCACTTCGCTTGAAGTGCTGGTGCAATCGTTGTCTAACGAGATGGTTTTAATAGCTTTTTTTTTCTTCAGAAAATTAAACATAGTGCCCCTATTGAATAATAAAAAACATCTGGAACAAAAAATTCTTACCAAAACTCTATTTTTGATAATTCAACATAGAGTAGCGATATTTATCCACAGCCAGCCCTTTGTTTGGTTAATTCATCCAATGACGCATGATAAGCTTTATACGAACCTGACGATGATTGTAATGCCTTTTGAATAGATTCTTCACGCTTAATCTGATCATCGCCAGCATTGATTGCTGCATTTAATGCTTCAGTAACTTTTAATGTTACTAGTGTAAGTGATGTAGGTGCATAAGCTGTCACTTCCATTGCACTTGCAGCAAGGGGGAGCGAAATTTTCCTAAAAATCTGTGGGTTATCTCTTCCCACGATGTCTGGGGAGAATGAGAAGTTAGTCAGCGCCACAAGAAATTGACTGTACTTATCCCGAAGTATTGCTTCTTGTTGGTCTATACGCGCGATACAGGATGATTTGTAGTTTACCTGGCTTGACTGATAGCTACCAAACCAACCTAATCCACTAGAGATTATCACTCCTAATAAAGTACAAAAAACTGGAGTAGCGGATGATTTGGCCATTTTTTTCAATATTGTAATCATTTTAACTTGTAGAACAGATATTTAGGTTAATGAATTGAGTAGTAATCCACGGCGGTTTTTTTCATTTTTTCCGCACCTTCGAACAATTTTTGAACTTCACGACTGGCAAAACTATGAACTATGAGTTCACCAAGGACGTTCTGAATTTGTGCCAAACCTGCTCTGGTAATTGATAGATAGCAACCTTCTCCCCAAATTGAATCATCATCTATATCCACGGGGCCAGCATCTCTCCAATGAACTAATCTTGCGACAGCGAGCGAGTTTTTATCGAGATAAACATTAGGATCCTCATTGCAATTCTGCCATCCAAGAAATGACTGTAGATTAGGGCATAAAGTTATTGGGAAGTCCTGAAGAGACATTGTGCCAATAGAACTTACAATGCGCCTTACTATTGACGTTGCAATTTCCTCATCAAGTGGAACAATTTCTCCGAGCCATACGGCTGCAGGTAAACTCCCATACCATTTCCAAAATTCTTCAGTATGGGCGGATAGTTGTGGCGAGCGAAAACGGTAAACTTGATAATCCGCGCGTCGGGCATCATGAATTTTAAATTGTGATATTTCAGCGATAACCAATTCGTCGACCTGCTCTGCCCAAGGTTTGGTATCTTCACTCACGAGTTTAACCCAGGCCTCCTCCGATTCATTCCAAGAGACATTCGGTACTTTAAGTGGCCTCTTGATCCCTTTAGGCCGAACACAAATTTTTACAGGTGGGGCCGGCGGTAAAGGCGCATCCAACTGTTCCAAGAGTGTTGGTAAATCCCTTTTCGAAAGTAGGCCTGCCCTGCGTAGCTCTCCTGCCACATGACGAAGTGCAAGTATTCCAATATATGCGTGAGGTTTTTGGTAAGTAATTTTCATTGATAATATACGTAACTGGGATTCTACGGTTTTAATGCTTTCTTGGCCGAATACTTTTAATCCCCCCCACTTCTGAATAAATGTTGCAGCGCGCTGACGTATGTTGGTTTCATCACAATCAGCCAGACTTGCCAATACCTTAGCAACAGGGCGGAGCATCTGCGTCCAACCTAAGTCAGTTTCTACAAACATGGCTCCTGTTGCTGAGTCTGATAAAAGATTGTCATGATTAAGCTCCCCTCCAAGAGTCAACTGATAGGTTAGTGGCAATGGGTGAAAATCTCTGGATACAGGAATCAGCCAACGTTGTGCTAACAAATATGCGGCTTCAGCCACGGCAACATCACGATGATTTGCAAGACTGGCCACATAATCATGCAGCCGAAATGCAAAAATATTGTGTTCTAGCATAAGTAAGATTTGTAATGCTTGATGTGGTTCATCAAGGATACCGGTAAGGAGTTTTATCATCGTAGACTCAAACACGTTTTGTCCTGCTGGTTTTAGATCTGCTTGCTCAAGTGCACAATGCCTTGCATGTCGTCGTACTTCTGATACTGGTAACCTCAATGCAAAGTATAACAATTCCGAGAGGAGGCTCTCATCTGTCATGACTTCTTCTTTAAATTCAAATGGAGTACCAAGATTATATTCACGAGTTGATGACATTTGTTCGGCCAGAATAGACCAAACGGCAGGCCAGTCGGGATTTTGGCATATAAAAGGTAAGATGGAATCTATATCCATCAGTAGTGACATTGTATTTTCTTTACCTGCTACGATCGAGTCGATGAGGTTTTCGTATGCTTCGCGGTATATTTTATCTCCGTCAAGCAATTTACGTATGCGATAGAAGTCGAGCTGTCTCCCTCCCATCCATGGGCTCCAATAATTCTCTCGTTCATTACTGGCATCATATTCTTGTACTAATTTTCTTGCTAATTCAGTCTTTCCATCTTTCACAAGCCGCTCGGCAATAAAAAAACGGCAACGTGCATCAGACTTTAAACAATCCCAGCTTTCATAAACATGCATAACTTGATCTAATGAAGCAGAGTGTGCAAGTTCACGAAAGCGAGAGGACGCATTATAATCAAGCTTCTTTCCATCCGTTTCAAATGCTAATTGCAGTTCGTCAAGGGTTGAGGCATCGTCGTATTTTTGCGGTGTGTAGGAATGGCGTGCCGGAGGTTCTTCAAATGACCAGCGGCTAATAGCATTGTCAATTCTCTGAATGTTTTCAAACGAATGTCTGCTCGCAGCAGCATGTAAGCGTTTGAGTAAAGTGAGACGTTCGTGAGCTCGACTGCGAACTTCTATGGCATCTAATAAAATAAAAACAACTTCAACGAGTAACGTCAATTCAGAAGTATCGACAGCTATGTCTATAAAATCACCGACATGTGAGGGATCACGATAATGTGGTTCCATATAGAATGGCAGGCATAAGTTACACCAAATTGAAATACATGTAAGCAGCAATTCTGGTCTGCCTCTCAGAATGCCTATCATTAGCTCATTAACCTGATTGGGCCACGGTATCATACCCCAATTCGTCAGCGTCTGAGCAATTTGATATCCACTATGTGAATTAATATACATGGATTCATTAATCAATACTTCAGTTAAACGATATGCTGCGTTTGCCCCTTCAGTCTCTTTCATGCCATCAACTTGGCGCATAAGCTGTCTTATTCGTTGGTCACGCTGATCAGGATCGGTGGCATTAGCTAAGACTAGAATATTTCGCCAAATCGAGTATAACGGATCCTTACGTGCTGCCAAAGCATAACCAAAACAATGGTCATGCGCTGAAGAAAGTAAGCTTCGGGCACGCTCAATCTCTCCAATGGCAGTAAAACTGTTTGCTAAATAAGCTAGAGCTTCAAGTTGCTCGCTAGGCGTATTTTCTATAAGCTCATTTATCATTGGTTCAAGCCGCGCAGCTGCGCTTTCCCGATCGCCATCAGCCTGATACATGGCAATTGCTAACTCATGACGCAGTAGAAAATTACCTTTTAGTGCTAGCACGGGAAATACAATGTCAATTTCTTTTTTTACGGAGCTATATTCTTTCAAACCACATAATGCTGCAGTTTGGATTAATGTTTTAATAATAGGTAACGTACCTTGTAAAGCTACTTGAGCTTGATAATGGTCACTTCCAGAATGGGAATTGAGTTTTAATATATATTTCATAAGCATACGGCAGGCTCTTTGAACACTGCCAGATGTTATAGAGTCTGTTTCTTTCATTGCCATACCGAGCAGATGTCCTGCCTCAGTCGCATGAGATTGCAAGGGCCGAAAAATTATATGCTCGGATAATGTTGCTTCAGGTAATTTCTTTCCAAGAATTGTAGCTAGCTGCACATGTTCTATTATTGCAGTTACAAGCGCTTTTACTGATTCCATTTCTTTGTCAGCCATTTTTATTTGTGGCATGAAAAGGGTGTCAAAAAGTCGTGAAGCTATTTCAAAAAAATTGGATGAAGCGGAAAATAATGCGATAGAACGTCTCCATCCATTATGGATATTATCAAAGCCAGGTGATTTAATAGCTTTGCTGAATAAGTCTAGTGCTAGTTTTTTGTCTCCACGATCTCTGGCCGAAAACCCAGCCTGAATTGTAAGCCCTAGGTGTTCTTCTTCTTTAATTTCTAACTTATCGCAGATATCCTGGATATCCACATCTGCTTGCCAGCATACAATTGCCCTAGCCACCTCTAATCTCAACTGTGTATTTATCGAATCGATATTTCCTTCTGCTAAGTACTCTGGGGATTTTGTCATGCCTTCAACTGAAATAAAGTCTATTGCCTGCTTGATCTGCTCATAGTCTCTAAAATGAAAAACTCTCCTTGCCCATTTTTTAAACTCATTGAGATTATGAGAATGACCGTAATTTTCAAATCGAGATGTATGTAATTGTGACAGTGGCTCAAGTTCTTCAAAAAGTTCTTTTGCGCGATCGAACTCATTTAGCTCCAAAAGTGCATCTACTACTTCATAACCGGCATTAGGAAAATCTTGAACGAATGAAAAAGCAGCATCAACATATCCAGCCTTTAACATTGCCCTGGGCAGTTCATCAGCATGTTCCAATGCTGCTGCACGCCTGGACATTTCATCGCTGCAAAGTAGTAACCGCGTGATTACGACACCATCGAACGATGAACGCGCAGCGATCATAGCGAGGCGAATATCCGCATCAATATCTGCCAATGAACGTCCATGGGCAAATTGTTGCCTGAAATATTTAGGTGTTGCCAGCGTCAGGAGTTCTTCTTGATCACCAGCGCGAGCGAGATAACGCAGTTCTAACCAAGACTGGAGCGAGTGATCAGGTGCATGGCGCGATAAGTGAGCTAATTTTCGATAAATATTTTGTGAATAAGTTTCATCTATACTGCCAAGCGTTATTTTTGGTTTGGAGAGTACATAAAGGCGAAAGCTATTGTGGAATACGGTCCACCCGTGAGGTGTTTCTTTAAGTAAATGCTGGACAGTTTTTAGCGTACGTTCAATTGATTGAACATCAATGATTGTTGCCAAAAGCCTCAGGGGCATTGGAGCCTCAATACGAGCAAGGAATCCCAAAACATGCATTACATCAGGGGCATTTACGATTTCTCTCCATGCTGAGGTGTAAACCGATTCAATATCACCATCAAATTTCATTCCTCCGGCGAGGATATTTGATATAGCATCCGCATCAGAAACAAGCAGCGCCTGAACTAGATAATTTGCAGCCAGGGGATGACCACGGCTGAGTTCGTAAAGTTTTACCCGCGAAATTGTTGAACTAAGACCAAGGGTATCTGCCATCCTTGCGACCGCCACTCTTCCCAGTGGACGCATCGTTACAAAACGTCCTGAGGCTGCAGCTTGCTCTTGCACTGCTGGTTTTAAATGCTTAAGTTCAAGGTGTTGAGTACCGAGAACAAAGGTAACACCTTCAGGAATGGCCGAGGGGAGGGGTAATTCGCTCAATAGGGAACGGACTGGTAATTCTTCACGAGGTATATGATCGAGCCCATCGACAATAATAACTGTCCTGACAGCATTGCTTATGTAACGTTCACCGGCTTGTTTGAGAAGTTCCCCAAATTGCTCACGCCTTTCAAATTGGTTATTATTTCGAAGACGGATGCCCAATAATCCACTTTTACGTAACTGGGCAGATATATCATCCAAAAAGTCATCGGCTTCTCCGCGTCCTACTCCTTGTGCCGCTCCAGGCACGAAAGCCAGATAACGCACCACCCGGACATTTGGCTCTGCAGCCAGAGCCAGTTGCAGTAAAGTCGATTTCCCCGAACCTGGAGGCCCAATTAGCGCTATATAACCATTAACTGTGTTGCGTAGTGTTTGGAGCAGTTGTAATTCTGTATCCCGATTGCGCTGAACATGGGCACCGATCGGGAATTGATGAATATGACGAGTTTTAATCGGATCTTTCCAACCCAGTTCATGCAATATTTCGTCCCGGGACCAGCGATCCTTATCTCTTGAATCTGAAACGAGCCGAGGTAATAGTTGAGCAATTTCAGACGCTAACCTAGCCTGCTCAGCACTCAGCTTATATGACTGAACAAAATCTGCAGCAGAACCGTATATTACGCGTAACGCATGAATGAACATTTCGAAGTTATTGTCATTTAATCCAGAATGTTGCATTAATTTTTCGATAAAATTATGCCAGTTGCCGGATCGCCATTCTTGTAGAGAACGGTCAGGAAAACGCCCAAACTCATAAAGAAAAGCGGCGCTATGTGCTGGTTCTTCTGAACCAATAGTATCTTTCACAGATGGGTAATCGTTTACTACCAAGCGGATTTCAACTCGGGAATCGGGATGGGTATTGCATAGTTTTTCCCAAGCGTAAACTAATGGTTTGAGTAATCCAGCAGATCCAGTCAAAAGTGTTGGTAGAGTAAATGAACTTGGGAATCGTGATGTTTTAAATTGGTGCCCGATGACCACTCCATCAAATCCCAGAACGAGATCATCAGCGATACCTGCACTGCGATCTGCAACCCCAATCCACTTTAATTGCCCATACTCCAACTCAGCATAAATGGCTGCACCTGCCTTTTCATACTGGCCCATGTAACCACGTATTGCTCGACGTTCGCCTTCAGCCGGAGGTAGATGAGTGGTCTTGCCAATGTTCAGGGATGGGGCTGATTGAATCGCCACGGATAATCTAGACACTTCCGAGCCGTTGATAATACTGGTTTTCATATTCTGTCGGTGACATCTGTTCGCTAGAACCATGCCGACGCTTACTGTTATAAAACATTTCGATGTAATCAAAAATATCGCTGCGGGCTTCTTCCCGCGTTCCGTAGATTTTTTTCTTTATCCGTTCACGTTTCAACAACTGGAAAAAGCTTTCTGCAACCGCATTATCATGGCAGTTACCGCGACGGCTCATGCTGCCCTCCAGGCCGTGTGATTTCAGGAACGACTGCCACTCATGGCTTGTGTACTGACTGCCCTGATCCGAATGAACCAGCACCTGTTTTTGGGGATTACGCCGCCATACAGCCATCAGCAGTGCGTTCAGGACAATGTCCTTTGTCATCCGGGATTGTATGGACCAGCCGATAATTTTGCGTGAGAACAGATCAACAACCACGGCAAGATACAGCCAGCCTTCGTGGGTCCTGATGTAGGTTATGTCCGTTACCCAACTCTCATCCGGAGCATCCGGATTGAACTGTCGCTGGAGCCTGTTGGGCGACACGATACTGGCCTCGCCTTTACGTGCCCGCGGGCTCCGGTATCCGACCTGAGCCTTTATCCCGACACGTTTCATCAGTCGCCAGACTCTGTTCACTCCGCACTGTTGCCCGCTGTCCCGCAGATCCAAATGGATTTTGCGATAACCATAGACGCATCCCGATTCCAGCCAGAACTGTTTAATCTGCCCTGTCAGCCTCAGGTCTGCCTGATGGCGTTGTGAATGCGGCTGCTGAAGCCAGGCGTAAAAACCACTGGGATGAACATCCAGCACCCGACAGAGCAGGCGAACAGGCCAGCAACAGGTGTTGTCACGGATAAAGGCGTACCTCAGTCGGACAGCTTTGCGAAGTACGCCGCGGCTTTTTTTAATATGTCCCGTTCGTCGGTAACCCGCTTCAGCTCTTTCTGGAGACGGCGGATCTCGGCCTGAGCATCTGACTCTTCTTTATTAGTGGAAGAATCTGGACCGTACTTCTTTATCCAGGCGTAAAGGCTGTGGGTGGTGATATCGAGACGTGTTGCAACGCTGGCAACAGAATAACCGCGATCAACAACCTGTTTGACTGCTTCAATTTTAAACTCTTCGGGATAACGCTTACCGCTCATGGGCACCTCTCTTTAAGCCATCTTAAATGACTCTGAGGTGTCTGTTAAACCCGTGGCGATTCACTCTCATTGAACCTTTGTGGGAATTTGTTGAGGAATCAGATTTTATGATTGATAACCAAAGTAAAAAATATAGATTAGCAACTGCTAGTCAAGATGCCTTAGCTGAAACTATCATGAAATCTTGGTCGCAAAATAATGAAAGTATTAAACAAGCTTTTGATGCGAATGTAAGAAAAAAATAATCAGTTATTAATCGGAGCTTCGGATTTGAGTGAAAGACATAAGCGCCAGTTTGAGGCGCTTATATAAATACTATCCGACGAGCCTTATACCTCGAATGCCATCTCCAATCATACTTCCGTGATCAGCAGCCATAACGAAGTCAGCCCACCACTGCATCATCGGGCGTCTCTGTTCAAGATAATCGCTGCGGTTATATGCTCGACGTACCTCATTCTTATCCACGTGGGCCAGTGCTGCCTCAATAACATCAGGCGGAAAGCCTTGTTCATTAAGGGCTGTACTGGCGATAGATCGCAGACCGTGTGAAACGAGCACTCCACCAAAACCTGCGCGTTTTAGCGATGCGTTTACGGTCTGACTGTTCATAGGTTGGTTTGGCTTGATGCGGCTGGGAAAGATAAATTCTCGATTTCCACTTAACGGCTTCATCATCTCTAGTATCGCAATTGCTTCATCTGACAATGGAACAGTATGGTCGCGGTTCATTTTCATGCGTGCTGCAGGAATCTTCCACTCTTGTGCTTCTATGTCTATCTCTTCCCAGCGAGCTTCAGCCGCTTCGGCAGGGCGGGTAATAGTAAGAAGTTGCCACATGAACAGGCAGCGTGTGGAAAGGCTAATGCTGGCTGTTCGCATTGTCTGCATCAGTTGAGGTAGCTGATTCGGTCGAATGCTGGGCATGTTCTTTTTCTGAGGCTTCTCGAAGGCTTTACCAATATTAACGCTGGGAACAGCATCAATCAGCCCTATGTTTTGGGCATAGATCATGACCTCATTAATGCGCTGGCACAGGCGACGAACGGTTTCCAGTGCTCCTCTGGCCTGAACCGGTTGGACGGCCTGAACCAGTGTGTGAGCTTTAATATCTGTAACGCTAACGTCGCCAATTGCAGGAAAGACATCTCTTTCAAGAGAGCGCCAGATATCGTCGGCATAGTCCTCTGTCACGCTGGCTTTCTTCACATTCCACCATCGTTCAGCCACGAGTTGGAAAGTATTGGTTTTAGCTTCAAGCGAACTGCGAAGTTGTTCTTGCTGATGTTCCTGTGGATCGATTTGTTTCGCCAGGAGAGAGCGTGACTCTGCCCGGTAGTTTCTGGCATCGGCAAGCGTAACTGACGGGTAGGGGCCTATGCTCTTCTTCGCACGTTTCTTGGTTACAGGGCGAATGTAGCGAAACTGCCAGATTTTACTCCCGCTGGATTTGATAAGTAGCTCAAGGCCATCGCCATCATAGAGAACGTAGTCCGCTTCCTTGGGTTTAGCAGATTCGATTTCTTTAACGGATAGAGGTTTGGTTTGTCTTGCCATTGCCGGGTTTCCATAGTTTTAGGCACCTCAAAAACAATAAAGCTTTATGAGGTGCCTAACAAGGTGCCTAAAAGGTTCGGATTTAATTAGTTGGCATCAGACTTCGCGGGACAAACTCAAGGCACAAAAAAGCCCGCAGGGCTTGCGCCGTACGGGCTCTTAGGACTTCATCGGATGACTCTGGTAATCACCGATGGAGAATTTTGGTGGAGCTGGCGGGAGTTGAACCCGCGTCCGAAATTCCTACATCCTCGGTACTACATGCTTAGTTCGTCTTTACATTCGCCTGGCACCTGCGGACGGACACGCCACTACCAGACTAGCCTGATTAGTTTTAACGCTTCAACCCCAGGCAGGGCATCCACGCGATCTCTTTTGGGTTTGACCTCTCTTTGATCCCCGTCTTAAGAGCGGAAGCTAGGGAGAGAGGGCTCAGAGCAGGTTATTAAGCTGCTAAAGCGTAGTTTTCGTCGTTTGCGACTATTTTTTTGCGGCTTTTTACGAGGCCAACCGCCCCTCGGCATGCACCTTGGGTTTCGCGAATCCCGTCGAATCCAGAATCAGCCCCAATGTGTTAGAGCAAGTATAACAGACTTGTGACACGCGTGACCAGCCCCCGCAACCCCTAATCCTTAAGGATTTACCGCTCGCGTAGCGCTTCTTTAGCCCGATTAAACGGTTTGATTAAATAGTCGGCGATGGTTTTTTCACCTGTTTTTATATCCACTGTGGCAATCATGCCCGGTACGATGGAGAACTGGCGTCCCAGTTTGTTCTCCAGGTAGTCCTGATGGGTACGGATAAACACGCGGTAGTAGAAGATTTCCGGTTTCACTTTATCCTGAATAGTGTCCGGAGAGATGGTTTCAACTACGCCTTCCAGACCGCCATAAATGGCGTAGTCATAAGCGGTTATCTTGACCAGCGCTCGCTGGCCAGGGTGAATAAATGCGATATCACGCGGCGACAGACGGGTTTCAATGAGTAGATGATCGTCTATTGGCACGATTTCCATCATTTCGCCATTGGGTGGGATAACCCCGCCAATGGTGGTGACCTGGATATTTTTCACGATGCCGCGCATGGGCGCGCGCACGGTCAGCCGGGTGACGGAATCCTCACGTCCTTTCAAAATGGCCGCCAGCATATCCACTTCGGCGTTGGCTTTAGACAGCGCTTCACGCGCCTGCACGAAGTATTGGGAACGCAGGTCAGTGATTTTTAATCCCAGATCGCTTTTTTGTCGTTGCAGGCGCAGCACTTCCACATGGCTGGCGGCGCCGCTTTTCTCCAGACGTTGGGTAATGGCCAGCTCTTTATTGACTGAGACCAGCGCGTCCTGCAGTTCCGCCATGGAATCAGCAAGCTGCGCGCGGCGGCTTTTATACAGACGCGTTTCGGAGGCGATGAGATCCGGCCAGGCGCGTAGTGAATCGGGAAAGGTCAGCGGCAGATCGTTAACTTCAGCATTAAGCCGCGCGCTGGAAGCCAACGAGGCGCGATAGCGGGCGGCGCTTTCCCCAACGTTGGACTCAGAGCGGGTAGGATCGAGGCGCGCTACGATTTGATTGGCCTGCACCTTATCGCCCTCGCGTACCGTCAGCTCGGCGAGGATCCCGCCATCCAGCGACTGCAATACCTGCTCACGTGAGCTGGGGATCACTTTCCCGCTGCCGGTTGAGACTTCATCCAGTTTACCGAAATACGCCCAGATACCCAGCACGGCAAATAACAGCGTGCTGAGCAGAATAATGCGGCTGGCCCCGGAAAAATGGTGTTCGCGGCGGATATCCAGATCGTCCATGGCGGCGTCATGCGGATTGGTTTTCATTTTTCCACTCCCGACCGTGAGTAGGTACAGGTGCCCGACTTGCACTCAATGCCTGCGCTTTCGGGGCATCCATCACCAGTTGACCTTCTTTCAATACCACCACGCGCTCGACCAGCTCCAGAACCGGCACGCGATGGGTGGCGACAATCAGTGTACGGTTGCCCAGCCAGAGGTTTAGCCGCTGAATAAACTCCCGCTCGGTATGTTCATCCAGTGAAGCGCTGGGTTCGTCCAGTAGCACGATATTGGGTGAGCGCAGCAGCATTCTTGCCAGCAGTATCGACTGCCGCTGTCCACCGGACAGACCGTTGCCGCCCTCCATAATCGGATGCGCCAGCCCTTTGGCGAGTTGTTTAACGAAAGCCGCTGCGCCGCTGACCTCCAGCGCGTCGAATATCTGCGCGTCGCTGGCATGCGGCGCGCCAAGAGTCAGGTTCTCACGCAGGGTGCCGAAAAACAGCCGCGCATTCTGGCTGAGAAAACCGATGTTGCGGCGTAAATCGGCCAGATCGATTTGCGCCAGGCTCAGGTTATCGAGTCGGACCTCGCCCTGAATAATCTCCACGCCGCCCGCCATGGCCTGCAGCAGCGTTGATTTCCCCGCGCCGTTACGACCGAGGAGCGCTATTCGTTCCCCGGGCATGATCTCCAGACGTGAGATACGCAGCGGCACGCGCTGATCGTCGCTGTGGTAGCGAAAGTGCGCGTTTTCAAAGAGATAATGACCGTGAAGAATCTCCTGATGTACCCGATCTTCATCGTATTGCGTTTCGGTGGGGAGCTGCATGATGCTGTCCAACCCCATCTTCGCTGCTTTGACCTGCTGCCAGCGGGCCAGCACGCCGCACAGGTTAGCCATTGGGGCAATCATTCTGGAACCGAGCATGGAGGCGGCCACCACGGCCCCGGTGGTCATCGTGCCTTCAATGACCATCGGCGCGCCGAACATAATAATGGCGGCGTAGACCAGGCTTTGTACCGACATGCCCCAACCAATCAGCCCCTGAGTCAGCTTGCGCGTGCGCAGTCCGGACTCTCCGGTAATACGGATGTAGCTGTTCCACTGCTGTAAAAAGCGGTTTTCCGCCTGCATCAGCTTGATGTCCTCCAGCCCCTGAACGCTTTCAACCAGTACCGCGTTGCGCAGGGTGGATTCATGTGCGGCCTGGTTGGCGAGCACCGCCAGCTTCTTCTGTAACAGTAAACCAGGCAGGATCATCAGCAGGGCGGCGACGGGCGCTATCCATGCCAGCGGCGGGGCAATGCAGGCCAATACCACGATAAACAGAAAGAAAAAAGGCAGATCGACAATAGTCGACATGGTCGAGGAGGTGATCATCTCGCGAACCTGCTCCAGCTCGCGGAGTTGAGAAATAAAGCTCCCCGTCGAGCGAGGTACGGCGCTATTACGCAGCCGCAGGGCATGGCTGAACACCCGATCGGAAATGCGCATATCGGCGCGTTTACCCAGCAGATCCATAATGTGGGTACGTGCTTCGCGCAGCAGAAAGCCAAACAGGACCGCCACCAGAACGCCGGTTGAGAGAACATATAGCGTCGGATACGACTGGGCCGGAATCACCCGATCGTAGACCTGCATCGAAAAGATAATCCCGGCGAGCGACAGAACGTTAATCAGAAAAGCGGCAACCATCACCGGCAGGTAAGGGCGGATATCCTGTAAAACCAGTTCGCGCATCCAGTCCGGCTTAAAGCGAGAAATATAGCGGTCTACCCGACTGTCTTTTAGCGCCGAAAGCGGACGCAGCGCGGTAATGCTTACGATCTCCGGCACAAGCTCTGCAACCGTCAGCCGGTTACGCTGCCCCTCTTCGGCGATGATAAAAACATCCAGCGCATCGTCACCGTTGAAATGTTCTAGCACCATGATTTGGCCGTCGCGCAGTTCAGCCACTACCGGTAAACGCCACTGGCTGAACGCCTGCTTTGTGGTATCCAGTGCGTGAAATGACAGGCCTGCCTGGCGCGCCAGTTGCGTCAGCGCGAGGGTGCGGTTTTTTCCTGCAAACCATGGCGCGTTGGCCTGGATTGCGCCGGGGGAGCAGGCAACGCGATAGTGGCTGGCAATATACGTCATCGCCTGCGCCCACTGGCTCAGGGCCTGTTCGCCAATGGCCTCTTCCGCATGTGAATCGACGTCGCTCATAGCTGTATCTCCACCGATTGAATGCTGCGGTTATTTAAGGCGAATGCCTGGCGTAGCGAGCCGGTGTTGTAGAGGCAGTTCAGCTGTAACTGGCGTAGCTGGTTTTGGGTCTGGAGTTCAGCAAAACGCGCCTGATACACCTCCTGCTCGGCGTTAAGCACATCGAGCAACGGGCGAGAGCCAAGATCCAGATACTGCTGTTGATACAGCTCGCGCGTTTGTTCACTCAGTCGCTGCTGGCGTCGCAGAATTTGCAGAGCGGTGGCAAGACTCATCGCCTGGCTGCGGGATTCCAGTAATTTCTGCCGTACCTCAAGCCGGGTTCGTTGAATGGAATACTGGGCTGACTCAACCGCATGACTGGCGGCGTTGCGTCTGGCGGTAAGTCCGCCTCCCTGATACAGCGGCATTTCAACTTTTACCCATGCGGAGTACTGGGTTTTGTCGAGCACCTCATGGCTGGGATATTTGTCGTTGAGATAGTGCTGAACCGACGGCTCCAGAGAGATAGTCGGCGTCATTTGCGCGTTGGCGTAGTCGAGATTGGCCTGCGCCACATTCGCCTGCGCCCACGCCGCCAGCACGGCAGGAACCAGCTTATCGTCGGGTTTAACGACATCACAACTGCTGTCCAGTTTGCCGGGAAATTCATTGCTGATGCCGTTGAGCGAGTTCCAGCCGAGAAAACTCATCAGCGTTGCCTTGCTGCTGTCGAGATTGGCCTGATACTGCGCCAGTTGCGAACGTGCGGACTCTATGCGCGCATCGGTTTGCACCACGTCTGATAGTGAGGTTGCGCCTTCATCATTGCGTTGCCGGGTCAATCGGCCAATGCCGTTCAGAGCGGAGAGTTGCTCCTCGGCGGCGTCCACCATCTGCTGCCACGTCTGCACCTGGACTATCGCGTTGGCGGTCGCGTGGGCGATGGTATCAATACTGAGTAACACATTAGCCTGTTGTTGCGCGGATCCTGCCGTTTCAGCGCGGACCTGGCTGGCCACTTTGCCGAAGTCATACAGCATTTGCGACACCGAAATAACCAGGGCCGGGCTAAAGCCGTGGTCGGTGTAAGTATTGCTGTAGCCGTTGTTCATTCCGGCAGTTACCTGCGGGTAATATTTCGATTTCGCCACGTCTATCTGCTCATTCTGTGAGAGTAGTTTGCCGATAGATTCACGAATGGAAGGGTGCCAGCTCACGGCACGACTCACGGCATCGTTCAGCGTCAGAGTTCCGGGGGCGGCAGGGCTTAGCGGCAGATCGGCGACGGAGCCGTCAAGGCTTGGAAGCATCTGGCTGTTTGCCAACCCTTCCGGCGTAATAACTTGCGGTTCATCTTCGGCATTCACCCGCATGGAACACAGCGTTAATGCCAGCAGTAATGCCACGGGCATGACTTTTCCCATATCTCATCCCTTTCAAAATACAACCGTTACGGCAGTTGCTCCGGGCGTCGTGGCGCCCGGAGCTTTATGTATTAACCACCCGTGATGAGATGGTTGTTCTGTAGCAGTTCATTCAGCGTGGTGTTGACGTTCTCCAGGGTGATGAGGTTGGTGGATTGATAAGTTCCCCCCGTGCCGTCGCGGTCGATGGCAATCACGGTGTTGGATCCGTTGGTGGTGACCTGTACGTAGTTCCCAAGCGTAGAAGCCTGATGGTTCCATCCGCTCAGCAGTTCGTGGATATCGATCTTGTCGCCCTGGGCCATCGAGAAGTTGGTCCAACTGTCGCTGTTGTTCCCTCCGGTTGCGTTGTTGGCATTAAGCAGGTGATAAATCAGCGTATCGCCGTATGCGCTGCCGGTCAGACGATCGGCATCCACGGTGCTCACGACCTGCGGATTCATGTCGATGGTCAGCGTGGCGGTATCGGTATGGCCTTGCTGGTCGTTGAGGGTGTAGTTGAACGTCTCTTTGGTCGTGATGGAGGCCAGTGATACATCGCTGTTGAGGGCATAGGTGTAATGGCCGTCTATGCCGATGGTCAGTTTGCCGTACAGACCGTTAATGATGGCGCTGGTCGTGTTGCCAAGCGGATCCAACGTGGCAGTGCTACCGCCAGTGCCGTTCACCGTCAGCAGGGTATGCACGCTGGCAATATGGTCTCCGTCATAGATATTGCCCGTGACGCTGTTTGCGGCGGAGGTTTCGAAGTTTTGCAGATCGATTATCGTGCCTTTTACGCTTGGGGTGATGGTGATATTCCCCAAGCCCAGGGCCCCGACGCTGCCGGTGTAGTCGAGGCGGTAGTTACCGCTATGCAGTACGATCCCGCTCAGGGCAATATCAATATTGCCGCCAACCAGCAATCCGCCGTTGAACGAGCCATTAGTCACCTTGACGTTATTACTGTCGTACAGTGTCCAGGTGACGGTTAGTCCGCCCAGCGTCAGACCTGAAGCGACGTTAAAATGCAGGATGGCGTTTTGCACCGCCGTTCCCGCTGCAACCTCAATAGTTCCTGTGCCATTTTGTGACGTTGCTGACAAGAGTTGGGCGTTCCAACTGGCGTTACCGACGCTATTATCGGTGAACGACCGGGATGTATCCGCCTGCGTGGTGACCGCCATCTGGGGGCTGATGTCATTGACGGCATCCAGTGCCTGCGGGGTTGCCGTAATGTTCAGCGACGCGCTGCCGGTGTCGCCGTTTGGCGCCCGGACCTTATACACGAAGCTGTCAGGGGTGTTGATGCCGTCCGCGCCCAGCCCGCTTTTTAACGTGTAGGTGTAGTTCCCCTTCGCATCAATAGTCAGCGTGCCGTACTGCCCGTTTATGGTTGTGATGCCCGTCCCATTAACGGCGACTCCGTTCACCTCGGTAATAACGGTATTGGCCGGAGCCGAGTCATTGACCAACAGATTTCCGTTGGTCGACGCGCTCAGGCTGTCTACGGCGTAGGTATGATCCGTCTTAATGTCCAGTGTATAAGTGGTTGCCAGAGCCAGACCGCCGGAAGCGTTAAGCAGGAACAGATAGTCTCCGCCAGGCATCGTGATGGTGTATTCCGTAGAGCCGCCAGCTAACACCGCGGTGACCCAATTGGGCTTCACACGGAACTGTTCATATTGTTGAATAGACTCATTGAAGCGATAAATGTAGAGATCAAAACCGCCCACCGTCACGCCGAGAACATTCGCTTGCACGGTCAGCGTGCGGGTTGCGCCATCATCCACGTTGAATTTGATAGGGTTGGTCAGGCCGTTAACCAGACTGACGTCCAGCACATTACCCAGTCCAACGTTAACGAGCGTGAAGCCGGTTTGTTTTGACGTTCCATTATCGATCGCAATGACCTGCGTCCCGTAAGTCAGCGCGGCAATATCATCTGCTGCTGTGACTGTACTGGTCGCTGGGGGCTGGCCCAGCGTTACCACCAGTTTTGCCGATGAGCTATCTGCGCCATGCGTCAGCGTATAGGTGAAACTTTCGGAGCGTCCATACACTGAAATTGACGTATTAGTCAGGGTGTAGGTATAGCTACCGTTCTGATTAATATGCAGGATGCCGTATTTCCCCTGCACATCAATACCGCCCGCCGGGACGCTCACGATGTTGCCGTTACCGTCGGTAACGGAGGTGACCAGCGTGCCAGAAGGCGCGTTATCCTGCCCGTTGGTGGGATCGATATCCGTGATGATGTTGCCAGATTCCGTCGTACCGCCGATGATGGTCCCGGCGCTGCTTTTCACCACCGCGACATCAAGGCTGGTGTAAGAGCCCGTTGCCAGCAGGTTGGTGTTATAGCTTACGACACGGTAATCACCCCCCGTCAGTCCGCTGTAATTAAGCGTTACGCCAGAAGCGCCTAAGGTAAGAAGGCTGGCAAAGTTGGGTAGGCCGGTATCCACTACCGTCACCCAGGCATTCAGCGTAGTGTCAAAGCGCTGGATCACGATCTCCAAGGTGTTAAGCAGTGACAGGACCACGCCGGTCGCGGCTGCATTGATCGTAATGGATCCGCTGCCGCCAGAGACGATATTAAAATTGACGGTTGCCGTATCGTCCCCCAGCACGTTCGCCACATTACCCAGCGCGTTGACCAACAGAAAACCATAATCGCTTTTATGCTCGGTGCTGACGATCACATCGGTCTGTAGCGGCAGACGGGTAATGTTGTCTTCGGCCAGCAACGGCAATACCGGGGCGATAACGCTTGTAGGCGATGATGTATTACCCGCTGCATCGGTCGCCGTGGCGGACAGCGATTGACCTTCAATCTGGCGAACCGGCAAGTTGACGCTATAGACACCGCTGCTGTTGGCGATGGCCGTCACGCTGGTGCCGCTGGGTAGAGAGATCGTGACCGTGCTTCCCGCTTCGGCGACGCCGCTTACGGTTCCGCCATCGGCGCTGATCAGTATTGTTGGCGCGGATGGCGGCGTGGTATCCACAATCACGCTGAACGAACCGGACAATCCGCTGGTGCCGTTGGCATTTGTTGCCGTGGCGGTAAACGCGTGGTTACCTTCGCTGAGCGCGCCGGTTGGGGTAAAGCTCCAGAGCCCATTGCCATCTGCGGTCGTGGCGCCCATGAACACCCCGTTGTTATACAGTCGGACCACGGCGCTAGCCTGCGCCGTTCCGCTGAGCGTTGGCAGGGTGTCATTGGTGGTTTTGCCCGCCGTGACCAGACCAGTGACCGAGCCGACGTCATCGAACACGCTGGCAATAAGGGGCGCAGGCGGTACGCCGGTAAAGGGTGCCAGAACGTTGCCTGCTGTACCGATGTTACCCGCGGCATCCTGTGCACTAACCAACAGCGTTTGCCCACTGATTTGCGGTGGGTTCAGCGTGAAGGTGAAGTTACCGGAGGCGTTCGCGGTTGCCGTACCGAGCACCGTTCCGCCGTTAGAGGTAATGATGACCGTGCTGTTGGGCTCGGCAACGCCTGTGAGCGTCGTGCCGGTGGCGTTTACTGAAAGTCCGCCAGGAATGCCTGGCGCGACGGTATCGACCACTATCACTGCAGGAGCCGATGTGCCGCTGGTGTTACCTGCACTGTCCGTTGCGGTGATGGTAAAGGAGTGGGGACCTTGTGCCAGCTCGGTGGGCGGGGTGTAACTCCAGTTGCCGCTGCCGTCCGCCGTCACGCTGATGACGAAGATGCCGTTATCATAAATATCGATCCGCGCATTGGCTTCGGTGGTGCCGGTTAACGTTGGGCGTGCGTCATTGGTTGGCTGATTATTGCCAATCGCGCCGGTATTTGGTCCGACATCATCAATAATGCTGCTGATTGCAGGCAGCGTCGGGGCGGTAGTATCCACCACGACGCTAAAACCGGCCGTCGCGCCGCTGGTATTGCCCGCCGCGTCGGTGGCGGTGACGGTGAAGGTGTGCGATCCACTCGCCAACGGCGTGGTTGGGGTAAACGACCAACTGTTATTGCTCTGCACCAGTGCCGTTCCCAGCAGGGTGCTCCCGTCATAGATACTGACGGTGCTGCCTGCTTCAGCGGTGCCGTTCAGCGTTGGGCGCGCATCGTTAGTGAGTTGCCCGTTGCTGAGCACCGCATTGAACACGCCGCCTGCGACGTCATCGACCACCGAGACCAGTATCGGGGTAGTTGGCGCAAGCGTGTCGACATTAATAGTAAATCCACTCGACGCCGGGCTGACGTTGCCGGCGGCGTCGGTGGCAATGGCGGTAAACACATGCTGACCGTTGCCCAGCGTGGCGGGCAGATATTCCCAGGTGCCGTCTATCGCCGCAGTCACCGTCGCCAGCAGCGTGCCATTATCGTAGATGGCCACTCGGGCGCCCGCTTCCGCCGAGCCGTTGAGTAACGGACGGGTGTCGTTAGTAAAGGCTCCGTTCGACAGCGTTCCGGTACCCGGCAGCACGTCATCAAAAGCCTGAATAATGGTTGGCGCCAGGGGAGCGACGGTATCAACAACGATGTTAAATCCAGCGGACGTTGGGCTGACGTTTCCGGCTGCGTCCGTCGCGGTTGCTGTCAGCGCGTGGTTGCCATTGCCCAGGGCTGGCGGCGTGAAGCTCCAGGCACCCGTCCCATCCGCTGTGGTTGAACCGATAAACGTTCCGTTATCGTAAATTTTGACCGTCGAATTGGCTTCAGCTGTGCCGGTGAGTGTGGGTTGTGTATCGTTTGTGGCCTGGCCGTTGTTCAGATTACCGGTTACCGGACCGACATCATCCGCAACCTGAGTAATGACCGGCGTCCCCGGCAACACCGTGTCGACGATAAGTGCGAAGCCATTGGATGGAAGGCTGGTATTACCCGCACTGTCTGTAGCGGTGACGGTCAGCGTATGTGGCCCGTTACTGAGTGCAGCCGTTGGGGTTAAGCTCCAGGTACCGTTCGCGCCAACGGTCGTAGTGCCGATGGGCAGACCGTCGCTCAGGACAGTAATCGTCGCGCCAATTTCACCGGTGCCACTCAGGGCCGGACGGGATTCATTCGTGGTCTGGCCGTTTGTTATTGGGCCTGTTGTCGGGGCGGTGTTGTCCTGCACCGTGCTGATGACCGGTATTGACGGGGCAATAGAGTCCAGTTCAATCGTAAACGATGATGATACTCCGCCCGTATTTCCTGCCCGATCGGTGGCAACGGCGGTGAAAATATGCTGACCCTGGCCCAGGGGCGTTTCTGGTGTAAAGCTCCAGTTGCCCGACGCATCCACCTGAGTTGTCCCTAAGTCGCTACCATTATCACGGATCGTGATGATGGCGCCGATCTCACCTTTACCGTTCAGCGTTGGCAACGCATCGTTGGTCAACTGTCCGTTAGTTAGCGCCGTATTACCGGGTTGATCGTCAATCACCGAGGTGATGACTGGCGCAGCAGGGGGAAGCGTGTCGACGACGACCACGAACGGTGGCGTGGCCGGGCTGATGTTGCCCGCGCCATCCGTGACGGAGGCGGTCAGTGAGTGGCTGCCTTCACCGAGAGCAGGCGCAGGCGTAAAGCTCCAGTTGCCGTTTTCATCGCTGGTGGTTGTGCCAATCACTACGCCATTATCGCGGATGGTCACAACCGAATCCGCTTCAGTGGTGCCCGCGAGCGTTGGGGTATTATCGTTGGTCAACTGTCCGGAGGTCAGGGTCTGAGTTGTACCAACGTTGTCTGTGACCGTCACAATGGAGGGGGCATCCGGCACCAGAGTATCGACAATGATTCGGAAATCACTGGACGGATCTCCCTGGTTGCCTGCGTCATCTGTTGCGCGAGCGGTGAAGATATGGTCGCCTTCTCCCAGAGGGTCGGTCGGGGTAAAGCTCCAGAAACCGTTGATGTTTACCGTGGTTGTGGCATAAGCAACGCCCTTATCGTAAAGGGTGATGGTTGCGCCTGCTTCGCCGGTTCCGTTGAATGTCGGGCGTGAGTCGTTGGTAATTTGCCCTTTATCCAACGATCCGGTGCCTGGGGCAACATCGTCAATGATGCTGGTGATAGTTGGCACCTGCGGAGCGGTGGTGTCGATGGTGATGGCGTAGTTGGGCGATAAACCGCTGGTGATGCCGCCTACAGTTTGTGACACGGTGAAGTTATAGGTTGTGCCGTTAGTCAACGCAGTGGGTAACTGATAACTCCAGGCACCGGAAACAGCATCGGCGGTCACTGTAATGGCAGGTGACACACCATCTATATAAATATTAACAGTCGCCCCAGGGGTGGCTGTTCCTTGCAGCAGCGGTAAGGTGTCGTTAGTGGTTTTACCGTTGCCAATCACCCCCATGATGGGCGCGATGTCATCGACAATCTCAAGAGTCGGGGGATGTGGCACGTTGGAGATGGCGGCGTTAAACGGCGCAGGATCGCTCTGATTGCCTGCAGGATCCTGGGCAATAGCGGTGAGCGCCTGACCCGTTGTTTGTGCCGGTGAAATCGTGACAGTAAAGTTCCCGGAACTGTCAGCCACTCCCTGACCAAGAACGGTGTTGCCGCTACGGATAATTACCGTGCTGCCAATTTCTGCCGTGCCGCTTACTTTCGTCCCATCAGTATCTACGCTGGTAACAACTGGAATGGCAGGAGGCTGCGTATCGATAATCAACGTTAGCGGATTATCTGCCGCCAGTACGTTACCGGCCCCATCCTGGGCACCGAAGGTTAATGTGTGAGTAACGTTGGGCGTAAGGGGAACTTCGACACTCCAACTGCCGTTCGCGGCAACGATAGCCGTCGCAATGGCGATGGGATTGTTGCCGTCATAAATTAACACCGTACTGCCCGGCGTGCCGGTCCCGCTAATGGTTGGCATTGTATCGTCCGTCACGCTGCCGCTGATTAGCGAACCGGTAAAGACGCCGACGTTATCCTGAATATCCGTGACCAGCGGTAGGGTCAGCTTCGTGTTGTTAACCGTAAACGAAATGCTGTTTGAGCTGTCGCTGATGTTACCGGCCGGATCGGTTGCGGTGGCGATCAGCGTGTAGCTCCCGTTGGTCAGTGCCGTCCCGGGCGTAATACTCCAGGTTCCGCCTGCCACCGTTGCTGTGCCGAGCACCGTACCGCCGTTATACAGAGTAATAGTATCCCCGTCGGTGCCAGTACCTCGAATAGTTGGCGTGGTGTCATCGGTCACGCCGTTAGCCGCAACATCGCCCTGGACGTCGCCGACATTATCGTTAGCGGCGATAATCACCGGCGGCGCTGAAGGTGTCGTATCAATCCCCAGGGCAACAGCATCCGAACGTAGGCTGACGTTACCAGCAGGATCGGTTGCGGTGAGGGTGACCTGATAATTGTCCGGATTAATGGGGCTGGTGGGCGTAAAGCTCCAGGAGCCATCTGCGCCAACGGTCGCAGTACCCAGCGGTGAAGTGTTGCCATCAAGGTAGATAGAAATAAGATCGCCAGGGTTGCCCGTGCCGCTAAAGGTTGGCGTGGTATCGTTAGTGATGCCGTTAGTGATGATGCCGGTTATCGGGTTGACGTCATCCGTTATGGTTGGCGGCTCTGGTTTTGCTGGCGGCAGGTTATCTACCGTCAGCGTAAAGCCTGCTGACGGGATCCCCGTGTTGCCAGCCACATCGGTCGCCGTCGCCGTAAATTTATGCGGACCGTCCGGCAGTGGACCTGTCGGCGTATATGTCCAGCTTCCATTTGGCTGAACGGTGGTGGTACCAAGAAAAACGTTGTTATCGTAAAGGGTAATCGTCGCGCCTGGCTCGCCGGTTCCGGACAGTTCGGGGGTCGTGCTCTTGGTACTGCCACCGTTGCTCAACGTTTGAAGGCTTGTGCCAATCAGACCTTCTGCTGAGCTGATAACCGGGGCTGGCGGTGGGGTGGTATCAATAGTCAGCGTGAAATTACCTGGGTTACTGGCGTTGCCTGCAACGTCTGTCGCAATTGCTGACAAACTATGTGGACCTTCACTGAGCGGCTGGCTGAGTTGAATACTCCAGGTGCCATCAGGTAATACCGTTGTGCTACCAATCGACGTGGCGCCATCATAGAGGGTGATGGTAGAACCGGCTGTCCCGGTCCCTTTCAGCAGCGGCAAAGTATCGTTTGAGCGGCTACCGGTGGACAGATCAATCGGCGCATTCCCGACGTCGTCGGTGGCAGTCAAAATGACAGGATTGCCTGGCGGTTGGGTATCTACGGTAACGCTGACCACGGTGGAGGAGGTGACGACGTTACCAGCGGCATCCGTAGCAGAAACTGTAAACTGGTGGATGCGATCGCTGAGCGCCTGATTTGCCGGAACGGTATAACTCCAGGTTCCCGTGCTATCGACAAGCATGACTGTCATCAGGAAACTGCCATCGTACAGGCTCACCAAAGAACCGGGTTCACCGGTGCCTGATATGGTTGGCGTATTATCGTTGGTGACCCAACCGTTGTTCGCGACGCTACCTGTGATGCTGCCGACATCATCGTTAATCAGCGTAATCACGGGGACGGTCGGAGCGAGACTATCGACAATTATTTTCCAGCTTGCAGCGCTACTGGTATTGCTGGCGGCATCGGTTGCCGTCACCGTAAATATGTGCGCGCCCTGGGTCAACGCTGTTGTGGGCGTGTAGTTCCAGTTACCGTTGAGATCAGCGGTGACGGTCGTTAACAGTTCGCCGTTATCGTAAATTTTAACCTGAGCTCCGGCCTCGGCAGTGCCTTCGAGTTTAGGTTTATCGTCGTTAGTTAAGCCGTTGTTACTGATGGGGCCGATGACATCCGCGACATCATCCGTCACGGCAATGATAATCGGCTGGTTTGGTGCGGTGATATCCGGTGCCAGCGCCGAGGTTGGCAGACTTTCGTTATTATTGCTGTCAGTTGCGGTGACTTTTACCGTTTCGCCGTTCATTTGCGACGGTGTAATCGACACGGTGAAGTTGCCACCGTTGTCAGTCTGACCAACACCAATCTGATTGCCGTTGCTGTCTTTGACAGTGACGGTGCTTCCCGCTTCGGCATGTCCGCTTACAGAACCGCCGTCCCCGGCGACGATGACGCCGGTTGGCGCATCAGGTGCTGTGGTATCTGGTGCGGTAATCGGAGTGTTACCGCTGGTATTGCCTGCTGCATCCGTTGCATTCGCGTTAAGGCGTTCACCGTTAGTCTGCGGCGGAACCAGCGTGGCGGTGAAATCTCCGCTCGGGCCAGCAGTTGCTGTTCCAATGATCGCGCCATCTGGATCCAGAATATGTACCGTACTGTTGGGTTCTGCGGTGCCGGTAACCTGATCCCCCGTAGGATTAATCATCAGGTTAGCGGGCGGCTGCGGGGCCGTGATATCTGGCGCGAGCGTGGTTTCTGGCTGGCTTGGGTTGCCTGCCGGATCGGTCGCGATGGCGGTAATCGTTTCGCCATTGGTCTGTGGCGGGGTAATGGGGATGGTAAATGATCCATCTTCTCCGGCGACGCCGCTGCCGATCGGAGTGTTATTACTGTCGGTGATAACGACAGTATTGCCCAGCTCGGCCGTCCCGGTGACAACGCTGCCGTCTGCGGAGACGCTGAGATCGTCTGGTGGCGACGGCGGCTGTATGTCGATACTAATATTAAATGTTGGCGACATACCGCCTGTCCCTAGCTGGTTTGTTGCCGTGGCGCTGAAAGCGTGCGGCCCTTCCGGCAACGGCGTGGCGGATGTCCAGCTCCAGTTGCCATTGGCGTCGGCAACCACGCTTTCGATAATCGCACCATTGTTATAAATGTTAACGGTGCTGTTAGCGTCCGCAGTGCCAGAGAGCGTTGGCGTTTGATCGTTGGTGGCCTGATTGTTGCTCAATAACCCGGTTGACGGTGCGGCATCATCCATAACGCTGACGATAAAGGGTACGCCCGGATAGCCGGAATTTGTGGCATAAAATGGGGTATCTGGCCCGATGTTGCCCGCCTTATCCTGAATCTTCGCGAGCAACGCTTCGCCGTGCGTCTGTGAGGGGGAAATCGCGATGACGAAATTGCCGGTTTGATCGACCGTTATTACACCTAAAACCTGGCTATTACTACCAATGATAGTGACCAGACTTCCTGCTTCCGCTCTACCCGTTACCGTGGTGCCTTCGAGGTTTACTGCGGAAATCACCGCGCCTGCAGGCGCGGTCGTATCAACGGTAAATGTCGGCAGGCTCGTTTCCGCGCTCACGTTACCTGCGGCATCAGTTTGCGTCAGCGTCAGATTGTGAACGCCGTCGCTGAGGGGCGTATCAGGCGTAAAGGTCCAGTTACCATTGTCATCTACTGGCTCCATACCAATCAGGATGCCATTGTCATAGATGCTGATGGTACTCCCTGCTTCGCCAGTACCAGTGAGAGTTGGCGTGGCATCGTCGGTTTCGCCGTCATTGGCGATAAGACCGGTAATGGAACCGACATTGTCGATTTCCTGAGTAACCACAGGGGTATCAGGGGCAAGCGTATCGACAATAATCACCCAACTGTCTGACATCCCACTACTACCCGCATTATTTGACGCGCTGACGGTAAACTGGTGAGTGCCGTCTGCAAGAGGGGATGAGGGGGTAAACGACCAGTGGCCGTTGGCATCGATAGTCACCTGGCCTATTTCGACGCCGTTATCAAAAATATGTAATGTGGCATTTGCCGGGCCGGTACCCTGGAGTTCAGGCGTATTATCGTTGGTGGACTCCTGTTGATTGACAAGGCCGGTAATAAGCTCCTGGTCGTCAATTACGCTGGTGATGACGGGCATGTCTGGCATATTGGGGGTTGTTGTTGGCGGCGCGCCGTTATCGCCATCGCCACTACCGCTGCCGCCGTTACCATTGCCGTTTCCGGCATTACCGTTGCCGCCGCTACCATTACCGTTTCCGGCATTATTATCGCTCCCGCCGCTCCCGCCGCCGCCACCACCGCCACCTCCTGCAGCGAGGCCAATTCCGCCAGCGACCGCAACCCCGCCAAGGACCCAGGGCCAGATTGCGCCTCCGTCATGACTGCCTTCGGCCGTCATCAGCGGCGTGAGATCGTCCAGGTGCTGAAAATGGAAAGCACCATCCGTATCCTGAACCCACCATAGCGCGCCATTGCTGTCTTCCAGAACGAGCTGGTTTTGCGCATCACCTTTTCCGACGTAAAAATTTTTAATGGTGATGGTTTCACCTGAACGGAGTGTGACAACCAGATCCTGATTAACACGAGTCAACTGGCTGACCTCCTCACGTGAAACGGACAGTTTCACAATAGAAGGTGAGTTGAGTGTAATTTCAGAGGCTTCAACATTGGTAGAAACACCAGTCAACTTCGATACAACGGCGAGTAGACGCATATGTTCACTCCTGATGGCAGGTCGGGAGTATTAATCCGCAACGGCGTGCCGGGAAAATGAGCAGACAGGTGCCTCGTTCATCATAATGATGAACTTACACATGTAATTTCATGGATAAGATTTACTGGTATCAGTTTCTGAAAAAATTAAGTCGTAGTCTGAGCACCAAAATAGTTCTTTCGTATTAGATGATATAGTCAGAAAGAAAACTTTCTGCAATGTCCAGATATTAAAAACATATGGTGATATTTTTCATCGAAATGAGTTAAACGTTTCGATAAATAGGTTTTATTTATAAGTTGCTGTAATTGTTGTTTTTGTTATTTATTGTTAATAATAAACAACAGTAATAATAATGCTATTTTGAAAGATGAAAAATAGCGCGTGGGAGTACTTGAAGTTTTATTTTATTGGACTACTGCTTGCCTGCAGGCTGGGGTTCGTATTTTTAACTGAACGATTCAGCAATGGAATCTATAATTACTATGAATGTATTGTGCGGCTTTCAATAACTAAAAAATAAAGGCCAGTCATCATGGTGATAGACTGGCCACAGAGAAAAGAAGGTTATCGCCCGGCATTTTTCATAATACGTGCTTTATCCACCTGCCATTCGCGTTCTTTCACGTCGGAGCGCTTGTCGTGTTGTTTCTTACCTTTGGCGACGCCAATTTTTACTTTACACCAGGCGTTCTTCCAGTACAGCGACAGTGCTACTACGGTATAACCATCCCGATTCATACGACCATACAAAGAGTCGAGTTCGCGCTGGTTTAACAGTAGCTTACGGGTACGGGTGGGATCGCATACCACGTGTGTTGAGGCAACGGCCATCGGTGTGAAGTTGGCGCCAAACAGGAACGCTTCGCCGTCTTTGAGTATAACGTAGCTATCGCCGATGTTAGCTTTACCTGCGCGCAAGGATTTGACTTCCCAGCCCTGCAGAGCGAGTCCAGCTTCGAACTCTTCTTCGATAAAGTATTCGTGTCGTGCGCGTTTGTTAAGCGCGATTGTGGCTGAGCCAGGTTTGTGTGCTTTTTTCTTCGTCATAATGCCGCTCAGTATAGGTAATCTGGAATCGAAAAACACCCCATTTCATCCAGCGGGGCGCAAGGCGCTATCTTAGCACGAGTTGGGCTATAGCGTTTTTTTTAGCGAGTGATAAATGGTATTATTTGTGTGATTGATATTGATGGAAATTGTTATGCCTCAGATTAGCCGGACCGCTTTAGTACCTTACAGTGCGGAGCAGATGTATCAGTTAGTGAATGATGTTAAATCCTATCCCCAGTTTTTACCGGGGTGCACCGGTAGCCGCGTACTGGAGTCGACTCCGGGACAAATGACGGCCGCAGTGGATGTCTCCAAAGCAGGGATTAGCAAAACGTTCACCACGCGTAACCAACTGACCAGTAACCAGAGCATCCTGATGCATCTGGTCGATGGACCGTTTAAGAAACTGATTGGCGGCTGGAAGTTTACGCCGTTAAGCCAGGACGCGTGTCGCATTGAGTTTCATCTCGATTTCGAGTTCACGAATAAACTCATCGAGCTGGCGTTTGGCCGCATCTTTAAAGAGCTGGCTTCGAATATGGTGCAGGCTTTCACGGTTCGCGCGAAAGAGGTTTACAGTGTCAGCGTCGGCTAAAATTGTCGTTGAAGTGGCATATGCGCTGCCCGAAAAACAGTATTTACAGCGCGTAACGCTGCAGCAGGGCGCAACGGTGGAAGAGGCTATCCGCGCTTCCGGGCTGCTGGAATTGCGTAATGATATCGATCTCAGCAAAAATAAAGTGGGCATCTACAGCCGTCCGGTAAAGCTTGCGGATGTTCTGCATGACGGCGATCGGGTGGAAATTTATCGGCCGCTGATTGCCGATCCCAAAGAGCTGCGCAGACAGCGAGCAGAGAAATCCGCTAAAAAATAACAGACAATAAAAAAGGTGCTCATTGAGCACCTTTTTTTGATCTCTCAAACCTACTTGTTGTCGGTCAGGGCAGGTTTGTTATCAATGTTGGTCAATACGCCGCTGCTGTTAAAGGTCAGCGTCAGCGTTTGCTGAGTTACGCCTTCATGTCCAGGTTGCTGACGGAACACATAGAACCAGGTGTTTGTGCCAAAAGGATCGGACATCATCGGGGTACCCAGAGCATAAGCAACCTGCTGTTGCGTCATGCCTGTACGCACTTTGGCGACATCGGTCGGTGTCAGATAATTTCCCTGGTTGATGTCAGGGCGGTAAACCACTCGCTCCAGAGTGGAACAGCCTGCAGTCAACATCAGTAGTACTGCTGCAGCAGCAGTCAGCGTTTTACAGCGCATAGTGATTTGATTCCTTTTCGGGCCCGAGCAGTACGCGGCTCATATGTAATATGCCGATGATAATAGACCTTTCACCACTTTAAAACCTTTTGCTGTCGGGTCGGTCGGCGATTTTATGTTGAACTCAGACCTTCACAAGGGAAAAAAGTTTATGCCGCCAGCAGTTCTTTTGCGTTTGCGAGGGTATTGCGCGTGACTTCGCTTCCGCCAAGTAAGCGGGCTAACTCCTGCAGACGCGCGCGTTTATCAAGCGGTTGCATGTGTGTTTCCGTCATTGCGCCGTCAGTTTCCTTGCTGACATAGAAATGTTGATGACCACAACCAGCAACCTGCGGCAGGTGAGTTACGCACATAACCTGGGTTGATTCCCCCAACTGACGCAGCATTTTGCCCACGACCGCAGCCGTCGGACCGCTGATGCCCACATCAACCTCATCGAAAATCAGCGCCGGGGTTTCCATTTTACGTGCGGTAATAACCTGAATAGCCAGAGCGATGCGCG
Source organism: Citrobacter sp. CRE-46 (assembly GCF_059615875.1). NCBI lineage: Bacteria > Pseudomonadati > Pseudomonadota > Gammaproteobacteria > Enterobacterales > Enterobacteriaceae > Citrobacter > Citrobacter sp. CRE-46. The sequence continues at coordinate 1,301,528 of NZ_CM184341.1, forward strand.
ACAGCTCGCCGCCAGAAGCAACTTTCGCGATCGGCTGTAACGGCTGACCCGGGTTAGTGGTAACTTTAAACTCCACGCGATCGGCACCGTCCGCGCTCAGATGGTGCTCATCAAATTTTACATCAATGCAAAAGAGACCATGCGGCATCGAAAGGGTATGCATACTCTCGGTAATGAGTTGTCCCAGTTCCTCAGCATAATGCTGGCGCTGTTGGTGCAACCTTTTTGCTGTTTCCAGCGCCTGCTGGTGGTGATTGTTCACCGCCAGGGTTAAGGTTTCGAGCGAGTCGGCCTGATCGTCAAGTTGCTGTTGCTCATCTAACAAAGACTGATAGAACTGCGGCAACGCTTCCGGGGAGACGTGATGCTTACGTGCCAACGAGATTTGCTTTGAAATACGCTGCTCAAGTTCGAACAAACGGTTAGGGTCTAAATCCAGACGATCGCAATAGTGGCGCAGTTCATCGCTGGCTTCACTGAGCTGAATGGTTGCCTCTTCCAGCATATCCAGGATACCGGAAAGTTTGCCGTCCATGCCTGCGAGTTCAGTGACCAGGTGCTTTGCGGTGTACAATTGGCTCTGCAGATTGATGTCTTCGCCATCCGCGAGGATAGCCAGCGCCTGCTGGCTGGTGGTGAGCAATTGCCCGCTGTTAGCCAGACGCTTGTACTCTTCATCAATTTGCTCAAACTCGCCCGGCTGCGGGTTGAATTCGTTCAATTCTTTTAGCTGATATTGCAACAGTTCCGCCCGTGCTGCGCGTTCCTGACTTTGTTGCTGATGATGCGCCAGATCGCGGCAGCTTTGGTGCCATAGCTGATAGCGCGCGGTCATTTCCTGGGTCAGGGATGCTTCATTGGCGTAACCATCAAGCAGGAATTTTTGGTGTTCGGATTTCGTCAGAAGCTGGTGCGCGTGCTGACCGTGGATTTGAATCAGCAGCTGGCCCAGCTCACGAAGCTGTGACAGCGGAACGGCGGTACCGTTAATAAAGCCACGGGAGCGGCCGTCGCTGCTGATCACGCGACGCAGCAAGCACTCACGGCCATCTTCAAGCTGGTTCTCTTCCAGCCAGCGCAGAGCTGCTGGGGTGTCTTTTAAGGCGAAACGGGCGCAGAGGTCGGCTCGCGCAGCGCCTGCGCGCACCATGTCAGCGTCTGCGCGCCCGCCCAGGCACAAACCGAGAGCATCAATGGCAATGGACTTACCCGCACCTGTCTCACCGGTGATGACGGTCATGCCGTTCTGGAAATCGATCTCAAGTTCACGAACGATAGCAAAATTGCTGATGGTCAGTTGTGCCAACATAGCTGTTTTCCTGTATGAAAAACCATAACTGTAATTACATACAGTATAAACTGGTTTTTTATACAGTAAAGAGGTTGGCGTTAAATTAGAATAATTTTTTTGACCAGCCCAGTTTTGTACTTAATGTATTGAAATAGCTGTAATCTTTTGGATGTATCAGGTTCAGATGATAATCACAGCGACGGATCAATACGTCCTCCCCTTCCTGTATCGGCAGGGCGATTTGGCTGTCGCAGCTGATCTCCAGATCGCTACGGCGATGCGAGAAACGTAGACGAATGGTGCTGCTGCTATTGATCACCAGCGGACGCGCGGAAAGCGTATGCGGGAACATCGGTACCAGCGTAATAGCATCCAGGGAAGGCGTCAGAATTGGACCTCCGGCAGAGAGGGAGTAGGCGGTAGAACCGGTAGGCGTGGAGATAATTAGCCCGTCGGAACGCTGAGAGAAAGCAAAGATTTCATCGATATACACTTCGAACTCAATCATGTGCGCCACTTTGCCTGGATGCAGTACCACTTCGTTGATTGCGGTGCTGATGCGCTTCTGGCAATCCTGCTGGCATACCTGGGCTTCGAGTAAAAAGCGTTTTTCGCTGATGTAGTGGCCTTCCAGCACGTCGGCTAATTGTTGGTGGGCATTGTCTGGATCGAGGTCGGTGAGGAAACCGAGGTTACCACGGTTAATGCCGATAACCTTGATGTCATAACGTGCCAGGGTGCGCGCAGCGCCCAGCATATTGCCGTCGCCACCGACGACGACGGCGAGGTCTGCCTGCTGGCCAATCTCCGCGAGCGTACCGGTTTTCACATTTTTCAGCTGTAGCTCGTGAGCGATTTGTTGCTCCACGATAACCTCATAACCTTTGGTGCACAGCCAACGGTAGAGCATTTCATGTGTTGTCAGTGCAGTGGGGTGACGTGGATGCCCCACAATGCCAATACACTTGAAATGATTGTTCATTTTCTCGAGGTCCTTGTAACGAAGATTAGTGACAATGTGAGTACTTCCCTTGAAACCCTGAATCTTATCCCCATAATAATCCAGGTTAGCGAGATGAATGCGAAAAAACGCGGAGAAATTCATGAGTAGTAAAGAACAGAAAACGCCTGAGGGGCAAGCCCCGGAAGAAATTATCATGGATCAGCACGAAGAAGTTGAGGCGGTTGAACCAGACGCTTCTGCTGAGCAGGTGGATCCGCGCGATGAAAAAATTGCGAATCTGGAAGCTCAGCTTGCTGAGGCCGAAACTCGCGAGCGCGACAGCGTGTTGCGTATCAAAGCGGAAATGGAAAACCTGCGTCGTCGTACCGAACTGGACGTAGAAAAAGCGCATAAATTTGCGCTGGAAAAATTCGTCAACGAGCTGCTGCCGGTGCTGGACAGTCTGGATCGTGCGCTGGAAGTGGCGGACAAAGACAATGATGCGATGGCGCCGATGATTGAAGGTATTGAGCTGACGCGTAAGTCAATGCTGGATGTGGTGGCGAAGTTTGGTGTGCAGGTGGTTGCGGATATCGATGTGCCGATGGACCCGAACGTGCATCAGGCCATTGCAATGGTAGAGTCTGACGACGTTGCTGCCGGTAATGTGCTGATGGTCATGCAAAAAGGCTATACCCTGAACGGACGTACCATCCGTGCGGCGATGGTCTCCGTGGCGAAAGCCAAAGGCTAATCAGCCTCGGGCCGGGTAATGCTGATGCGCTACCCGGTCCGGACTCCTCTCACTGGTCCGATACGCTCTCGCGTAGCGGTGTAACCGGCAACACCTGTACCTGTTTGATCATATTGTCCTGCACGTCGAGAATATCGATATCGTACTGCCCAATACGCACTCGCGTGCCGGCAACCGGGATCTCTTCCAGCGCTTCAAGAATAATACCGTTCACGGTACGTGCGTCATCCTCCGGCAGGTGCCAGTTAAACGCCTTATTGATTTCACGAACGTTGGCGCTGCCGTCAATGATCACTGAGCCATCATTCTGCGGCGTCACCTCTTCGGCAAGCGTCGGTGACATTGACGTGGTGAAATCGCCGACAATCTCTTCCAGAATATCTTCGACCGTGACCAGCCCCTGAATATCGCCATATTCATTGACCACCAGACCCACTTTCTTCTTATTGCGCTGAAATTTAATGAGCTGGGTGCTGAGGGGCGTACCTTCCGGGACGTAATAAATTTCGTCAGCCGCGCGTAACATGGTCTCTTTGGTGAACTCTTTTTTCTCCGCCATTAATCGCCAGGCTTCGCGTACGCGCAGCATACTGATGGCATCGTCGAGTGAGTCGCGGTACAGCACAATACGACCGTGGGGGGAGTGCGAAAGCTGGCGCACGATTGATTTCCAGTCGTCGTTAATATCAATGCCGATGATTTCACTGCGCGGCACCATGATGTCATCGACGCTGACTTTTTCCAGATCCAGAACGGACAGCAGCATATCCTGATTACGACGTGAGATTTGGGAACGTGATTCATTCACCAGCGTTCGCAGTTCATCTTTACTCAGCGAACCGCTCACCACGATATCCGTTTTGATACCCATCATGCGCATCAGCAGACGGGTGATGGTATTAAGCAACCAGACCAGCGGCATCATGATGATTTGCAGGGGGGCCAGCAAAAAACTGCTCGGGTAGGCGACTTTTTCTGGATACAGCGCGGCAATGGTCTTTGGCAGTACTTCGGCAAAAACCAGCACCACAAACGTTAGCACCCCGGTGGCGATGGCGACGCCGGCATCGCCATACAGGCGCATACCGACAATAGTGCCAAGCGCAGAGGCCAGAATATTCACCAGGTTATTCCCGATCAGTACCAGGCTTATCAGGCGATCCGGCTTGCGAAGTAACTTTTCAACGCGTTTTGCCTGACGATTACCTTGCTTGGCCCGATGCCGCAGACGATAGCGATTCAGAGTCATCATTCCGGTTTCAGAACCGGAAAAATAGGCGGAAATGACCACCATAATGAGAAGCGTGACAATGAGCGTGGTGGTGGAGATGTGTTCCACGTAGGGTTCCTTAAAGATTTAACTCACGAACTGCTGCAGTATACGGCTGCCGAAATAGGCCAGCGTCAGAATGACTGCGCCTGCGACGTTAAACCATACGACGCGACGTCCGCGCCAGCCTTCATGGTAATGCCCCCACAACAGAACGATATAGACAAACCATGCCACGATAGAAAGAACGGCTTTATCAATATTTTCAGTACTGAACAGGTTATGCATGTAAAACAGGCCAGTACACAGAGTGAGCGTCAGCAGAACCACGCCGATCTGGGTGATATGAAACATTTTCCGCTCAATGCTCATCAGTGGCGGCATTTCATTACTGAACGCCAGTTTTTTGTTTTTCAATTGATAATCGATCCAGGCCAGCTGTAGTGCATACAGCGCGGCGATAATCAGCGTGGCGTAAGCAAACAGCGATAGCCCGATGTGAATCATCATGCCCGGTGTCGCTTCGAGATGAGTGATGAACTCGTTAGGCATAAACGTCGCGAAGGCGAGGTTGATCAGAGCAAAGGCGTAGACAATGGGCAGTAATAGCCAGCCACGGTTGCGTGAAGCGACGATAGTCATTACCGTGCAGATCATCAGGCTAACCAGCGAGCCAACGTTCAACAGGCTCAGGTTTTGTCCGCTTTCACCGCCGGGCAGGATACGCGCTTCCAGGGCGATAGCATGGCTTACCAGCGCGACGACCGCAGAAAGAATAGCCATACGCCGCCAGCCGCTGTTTTTTTGCAGCAGAGCGGGAATAATCAGCGCGAGGCTGACTGAGTAGGCGACAAGGGCGAGCAGAGCAAAAACGGGCATATTAGGTGTCGACAGTTGACCAGTGATAAAGAAAAGCAGTATAGCGTTACGTGACCGCTGCTCCAACCGTTGCATAACAACAAAGGCGGCTTCATGTTATACTGCGACAAATTTCTGTTGATGTGTCGCTGTCGCGACCGACCGTTTCCACCCCAGGCGAGAGACAATGTTTGATAATTTAACCGATCGTTTGTCGCGCACGCTGCGCAATATCAGTGGCCGTGGACGCCTTACTGAAGACAACGTTAAAGAGACGCTGCGCGAAGTGCGCATGGCGCTGCTGGAGGCTGACGTAGCGCTGCCGGTAGTGCGTGAGTTTATCAATCGCGTAAAAGAGAAAGCGGTTGGTCATGAAGTTAACAAAAGCCTGACGCCGGGTCAGGAGTTCGTCAAGATTGTCCGTAACGAGCTGGTTGCGGCAATGGGCGAAGAAAACCAGACCCTGAATCTGACTGCTCAGCCGCCTGCCGTCGTGCTGATGGCGGGCTTGCAGGGGGCAGGTAAAACCACCAGCGTGGGTAAGCTGGGGAAATTCCTGCGTGAGAAGCACAAGAAGAAAGTGCTGGTGGTCTCCGCGGACGTTTATCGCCCGGCGGCGATTAAACAGCTGGAAACGCTGGCCGAGCAGGTTGGTGTGGACTTCTTCCCGTCGGATGTCGGTCAAAAACCGGTCGATATCGTCAACGCCGCGCTGAAAGAAGCCAAACTCAAATTCTACGACGTGCTGCTGGTGGATACCGCCGGTCGTCTGCACGTTGACGAAGCGATGATGGACGAAATCAAACAGGTCCACGCTTCTATCAAGCCGGTAGAAACGCTGTTTGTCGTCGATGCGATGACCGGTCAGGATGCCGCCAATACCGCAAAAGCCTTTAACGAAGCGCTGCCATTAACCGGCGTGGTGCTGACCAAAGTTGATGGTGATGCTCGTGGCGGTGCGGCGCTTTCTATTCGTCATATCACCGGCAAGCCGATTAAATTCCTCGGTGTCGGCGAGAAAACCGAAGCGCTGGAGCCGTTCCACCCGGATCGTATTGCTTCACGTATTCTCGGCATGGGCGACGTGCTGTCGCTGATCGAAGATATCGAAAGCAAAGTTGACCGCGCGCAGGCAGAGAAATTAGCCAGCAAGCTGAAAAAAGGCGACGGCTTCGATCTCAACGATTTCCTTGAGCAGCTCAAGCAGATGAAAAACATGGGCGGTATGGCAAGCCTGATGGGCAAACTGCCGGGTATGGGTCAGATCCCTGACAATGTGAAATCGCAGATGGACGATAAAGTGCTGGTGCGTATGGAAGCCATCATCAACTCGATGACGATGAAAGAACGCGCTAAGCCGGAAATCATCAAAGGTTCCCGTAAACGCCGTATTGCTACCGGCTGCGGCATGCAGGTACAGGACGTTAACCGCCTTCTGAAACAGTTCGACGACATGCAGCGCATGATGAAGAAAATGAAGAAAGGCGGGATGGCGAAGATGATGCGGAGTATGAAGGGGATGATGCCGCCAGGCTTCCCGGGCCGCTAATTTCCCGGCTTGGCTCACTTGCTACTTCGGCACCGGGGTGTGCTCGCCATCCTCACGTACTGTGTGTACGCTGCGGTGGCTGCGCGCACGCCGGCACCGAACTCGCTGCGCCGCCGACGGCCTTCTACAGCAGAGTTATTAACTGTTGATTGCTTTTTTCCCAGAAATCAGTAAAATTTTCGGGCTTTTAATATGACACCGGGTCCCTTCCCTCGATGGGGCCCGGTGTTTTATTCACACAAGAGGATGTTATGGTTACTATTCGTTTAGCTCGTCACGGCGCTAAAAAGCGTCCGTTCTACCAGGTTGTTGTCACCGACAGCCGTAATGCACGCAACGGTCGCTTCATCGAGCGCGTTGGCTTCTTTAACCCAATCGCTAGCGAAAAAGAAGAAGGCACTCGCCTGGATCTGGATCGCATCGCTCACTGGGTTGGCCAGGGCGCGACTATTTCTGATCGCGTAGCTACGCTGATCAAAGCAGCAAACAAAGCAGCTTAATCTGTCACGGTGGTCATGATGAGCAAGCAACTCGCCGCGCAGGCTCCTGTGGAACCCATCGTTTTGGGGAAAATGGGGTCTTCTTACGGTATTCGTGGTTGGCTCAGAGTGTTTTCTTCCACTGAAGACGCCGAAAGCATTTTTGACTATCAGCCCTGGTTTATCCAGAAGGCGGGTCAGTGGCAGCAAGTACAGCTGGAAAGCTGGAAGCACCACAATCAGGATCTGATCATCAAGCTGAAAGGCGTTGACGATCGTGATTCGGCGAATCTACTGACCAATTGCGAAATTGTCGTGGATTCCTCGCAGTTGCCAGCGCTGGAAGATGGTTCCTACTACTGGAAAGACCTTATGGGCTGCCAGGTAGTGACCACTGAAGGCTACGATCTCGGTAAAGTCGTCGATATGATGGAAACCGGTTCGAATGACGTCATCGTCATCAAGGCAAACCTGAAAGATGCGTTTGGTATCAAGGAACGTCTTGTACCGTTCCTCGATGGGCAGGTTATCAAGAAAGTCGATCTCGCTACTCGTACTATCGAAGTAGATTGGGATCCTGGTTTTTAAACCACCGGATAAACGGTAAAAGTCGGCGTTATGGGGATTGGCTTGTGTTTATAGGTATCGTTAGCCTGTTTCCTGAAATGTTCCGCGCAATTACCGATTACGGGGTAACTGGCCGGGCAGTAAAAAATGGCCTGCTGAACATCCAGAGCTGGAGTCCTCGAGACTTTACTCATGACCGGCACCGTACCGTGGACGATCGTCCTTATGGCGGCGGACCGGGGATGTTAATGATGGTGCAACCCTTACGGGACGCCATTCATGCAGCAAAAGCTGCGGCTGGTGAAGGCGCAAAGGTGATTTATCTGTCACCTCAGGGACGCAAGCTTGATCAAGCGGGCGTCAGCGAACTGGCCACGAATCAAAAGCTGATTCTGGTGTGTGGTCGCTATGAAGGTATCGATGAGCGCGTGATTCAAACCGAAATTGATGAAGAATGGTCAATCGGCGATTACGTCCTCAGCGGTGGTGAGTTACCGGCAATGACGCTGATCGATTCCGTTTCCCGGTTTATTCCGGGGGTTCTGGGTCATGAAGCATCAGCAATCGAAGATTCGTTTGCTGACGGGTTGCTGGACTGTCCACACTATACCCGACCTGAAGTGTTAGAGCAGATGGAAGTACCGGCAGTATTACTGTCGGGGAACCACGCTGAGATACGTCGCTGGCGTTTGAAACAGTCGCTGGGCCGGACCTGGCTTAGAAGACCTGAACTTCTGGAAAACCTGGCTCTGACTGAAGAGCAAGCAAGGTTGCTGGCGGAGTTCAAAAAGGAACACGCACAACAGCAACATAAACATGATGGGCAGGCGTAAGCCCCCAATATCAGTTTACCCAGGATAAGAGATTAAATTATGAGCAACATTATTAAGCAACTTGAACAAGAACAGATGAAGCAGGACGTACCTTCCTTCCGTCCGGGTGATACCGTGGAAGTGAAAGTATGGGTTGTTGAAGGTTCCAAAAAACGTCTGCAGGCATTTGAGGGCGTGGTTATCGCTATTCGTAGCCGCGGTCTGCACTCTGCATTCACTGTTCGTAAAATTTCCAACGGCGAAGGCGTTGAGCGTGTCTTCCAGACTCACTCTCCGGTAGTTGACAGCATTGCTGTTAAACGTCGTGGTGCTGTTCGTAAAGCTAAACTGTACTACCTGCGTGAGCGCACTGGTAAGTCTGCTCGTATCAAAGAGCGTCTTAACTAAGATTCGCGCAAGCGACATCCTGTTAGAAAAGGGCTGGCCGAAAGGCTGGCCCTTTTTTTATCGCGATATTTACTGATGGGGAACAGACTGACTGCCGGGGAACTTTACATACTCTCTGGATACAGTCAGCCGGGGATGATTACGGTGTGGCGATCACGACCGCGACACGGCGGTTTTCAGCACGACCTTTAGAGGTCTGGTTACTGGCGATAGGGTATTTCTTCCCGAGTCCCTGGGTGGTCAGATTGGTACGGGGAATATTAGCGCCTTGTGCCCAGGCATCGGCCACGACATTCGCGCGTTTGAGCGACAGAGCCTCGTTGTAGCTGTCTTCGCCGTAGTTATCCGTATGACCATCCAGACGAGCATGGTTTAGCCCGGTAGCAGCCAGTTTGGATGCCATTTCCTGAATCTGCTTTTCACTTTCCGGACGTAGCTTATAGTCGTTTTTATCAAACAGGATATTGTCAGACAGGCCAAGAGACCAGTCTCCTGAAACTTCGCTAAATCCGTACGATTTCATAGCTGCAATTTGCTCTGGGGTAAATTTTCCCTGAGGTGCCTGACAGCCTGCCACGATCAGTAAAAGCAGAAAAAACGGTGAAAATAGGCGTTTTAACATGTGTGTAATTCCTTATTTAATAATGCGTTCAGAACGCAAATGTTTGGCCTGATACATATTTTGATCGGCAAGTTCTTGTAATTTCTCGGCAGAGGCATGTTCCCACGTCAGCGCAAAGCCAATGCTGAGTGTCATGCTTGCCAGATGACCATTGTGCAGGTCAAAAGGTCGGTTAAACGCTTGTGACAGTGCGGCACAGATACGCTGAACTTCGTATTCTGAGTGAACGCTATACAGCACCATGGCAAACTCATCGCCGCCAAGCCTGTAGGGGTGATGTCGATCACCTCCAAACTCGGACAGCCTTTTTGCAACTTCAATCAGGACACGGTCGCCCGCTGCGTGGCCCCAGGTATCGTTAATAAATTTAAAATTATCACCATCAAGGAATAGCAATGCAGAACTGCTGCGGGCAGCATCGTCGTTCATCAGGGCGTTAATGCTGCTGCGAAATGCGGCGCGATTTGCCAGTCCTGTCAGAGGATCATGTAATGCGGTACGCAAAAGCTGAGCGTTCTTTGCCTGCAACCGAAGTTGCCATTCCTCCATCTCGTCCAGCAGGCTATTAAAATCCTGGGCAAAAAGATGAAATTCTTCGATACGTTCTTCTGAAACACGTCGTGAAAAGTTACGGTTGGTACGGACATCATGTACCACCTCGGTGATATTTTGCAGGGCTTCTACTACGCCATTGTGCAAATAGCGAGTGAGCATTAATGCTATGCCTGATGCCAGCAGAATGCATCCGGTAAGAACGGCCAGCGACAAATAAATGAAATGGCTGATCACGCTATCGCGGGCAGTCAGGCGCACTTCACCAATAACATTGCCATTATGCAAAATGGGCTGCGTGACCGGTTGCGGAAACAGCCAGTGGCTGATCAAACCGCTGATCCTTTCAGTGGTGTCCTGCGCGTCATAGCGCCAGGTGGCGATCACGTTCTGATTTTTATTACGCACTTCCGCTACGGAAAACTGCCCTTGTTGCCCTAGTGCCGCCAGAGTTTCTGTTGCCGCAACACTGTCAGAAAAGACTAATGCAGCTTCAAGTGTACGAGTCATCGTGGCTGCGGTCAGGTCCAGGTTCTTTTGCGCATACTGTCTTAATGCCAGCACGGAGGAAATGCTAAGCAGTAGCCAGATCAACGTCATGGTGACCAGGACGCTGATTATGCTGATACGCCGTAATGTCCGCTTAAACGTCGGGCGTGTTATGGGAGAATGGCCCTTATCCATGCTTTTTATTCCGTGCAAGCATCAATACGTCTGGACTGACCCTTACGCCACTGCGTGAAAGGGAATCCATATTTACGGAAAATCTCACATCTTCATCTTTAATTATGAGGCAAAAGGCACTGCCAATAACGCATTCGGGATTCTGTTCAGCGATTAATAACAGTGCCTTTGTCGGATATTTATTCTTTAATTCCACCTGATAACCAGGGGATTCTTTTCCAAAATAAAAACCATCACACTGCGAAACTAATATTTCTTGTTCCGTACGAATGATGACGGGAAGATAGGGTAAAGCACCAGTACTGGTATCTCCCAGTACACTGGAAAAACGCGATGAAGAGAAAATACACAGTTTTGGTGGCCCGGAAAGTGCAGGCCAGTGTGTATAACTGACGATGCCGGAAACCATCGCGCGTACAGATTTTGCTTCTTCCGTAACGCTCTGGGCGTACAGCGGTAATCCGGTCAGGAGCAGTGCCAGTAGAAGTATGAGTCGGTAAGAATAGCTCATGAATAGTTACCTACCAGCGGTTGCCGTAAAGCGTCGAAATACACTCAAGATTGTTTGAGACAAAATAACATTATTTTCCTAAGTCGTCATTATTCCGGGTATAAAGCTATGGATAATTTAAGTTAAATCTTATGTGCATATAAAATATAAGTTATTGTTTAATTTAATCTTATAGCGGCATTACCTTCGTTTGCCCCTTTTTGCCAGGCGTTGTGTAACTGGTCAACATTTTCGACAGTATCGCAACTTGGGGGAAAGGTTTTCCCGGCCAGACCCCTGGCGTAAACAAAATCCTGCTGGCAGGTTTTACGTTGTCCCTCGGCGTAACCCTTAAGATATTCCGTACGATCGACTTCTGGATCATTGTAATTGTCGGCAAGAATTTCATTATCTTTAACCGCATAGCCTGAAATGGCATCGCGTATCCCGGCATCGTACCAGTCGGTGCCAGTCCAGGTAGGGGCGTGAGTATAGGGGTCTATCTGACATCCGCTAAGAAGTAGTATTAATAAGGTGCTGATGAGTTGCTTCATTGCCTGTGCTCCCGCGTTTTTTTAAGCATAGTGGATCTGATATCAAGATGATGTAAATTTAAATGTACACCAAGATAGGCTTTATTTAGTGCTTAATAGCGCGCTGTAAATTAAAATTTACGGATTATGGATTGAAATCTTTACCTGTTGTGATATCGTTATTTCCTCCTCGCTGAGGATCAACTATCGCAAACGAGCTAAACAGGATCACCATCATGCAAAAAGACGCGCTGAACAACGTACATATTACCGACGAACAGGTTCTGATGACTCCGGAACAGCTGAAAGCTGAATTTCCGCTGAGCCAGGCACAAGAGGCGCAAATCGCCCAGTCGCGTAAAACCATTTCAGATATTATCTCCGGTCGCGATCCGCGTCTGCTGGTGGTATGTGGTCCGTGCTCCATTCACGATCCTGAAATGGCAATTGAGTACGCTCGTCGATTTAAAGCCCTTGCCGCAGAGGTCAGCGATAACCTCTACCTGGTGATGCGCGTCTATTTTGAAAAACCCCGTACTACCGTTGGTTGGAAAGGGTTAATTAACGATCCTCATATGGATGGCTCTTTTGATGTTGAAGCTGGACTGAAAATTGCGCGTCAACTGCTGCTTGAACTGGTAAATATGGGACTCCCGCTGGCAACTGAAGCCCTGGATCCTAATAGCCCGCAATACCTGGGCGATCTGTTTAGCTGGTCGGCAATCGGTGCGCGTACCACGGAATCACAGACTCACCGTGAAATGGCTTCTGGTCTTTCGATGCCGGTTGGCTTTAAGAACGGCACTGACGGCAGCCTGGCCACCGCGATCAACGCCATGCGTGCCGCGGCGCAGTCACACCGTTTTGTCGGTATTAACCAGGCAGGGCAGGTAGCGCTGCTGCAAACTCAGGGCAATCCGGACGGTCATGTGATCCTGCGTGGCGGCAAAGCGCCGAACTACAGCCCGGCAGATGTTGCCCAGTGCGAAAAAGAGATGGAACAGGCGGGACTAAGGCCTTCCCTGATGGTAGATTGCAGTCATGGTAACTCCAATAAAGATTACCGCCGTCAGCCTGCCGTGGCTGAATCCGTGATTGCGCAAATCAAAGATGGCAATCGCTCGATCATTGGTTTGATGATTGAAAGTAATATTCATGAAGGCAACCAGTCTTCCGAACAGCCGCGCAGCGCAATGAAATACGGCGTGTCCGTAACCGATGCATGCATTAGCTGGGAAATGACGGATGCGCTACTGCGTGAAATTAGCCAGGATTTAAACGGCCAGCTGTCGGCGCGTGTAGCATAAGAGGTTGGTTATGGTTGCTGAATTGACCGCATTACGCGATCAAATTGATGAAGTCGACAAGGCGCTGCTGGATTTGCTGGCACGCCGCCTGGAGCTGGTTGCTGAAGTCGGTGAAGTAAAAAGCCGCTTTGGGCTGCCGATTTACGTGCCGGAGCGGGAGGCCTCTATGCTGGCTTCACGCCGCGCGGAAGCGGAAGCCCTTGGCGTACCGCCGGATCTGATTGAAGATGTGCTGCGCCGGGTTATGCGCGAGTCCTACTCCAGTGAAAATGACAAAGGATTTAAAACGCTTTGTCCTTCCCTACGACCGGTAGTGATCGTCGGCGGCGGTGGTCAGATGGGGCGTCTTTTCGAAAAAATGCTCACTCTGTCAGGTTATCAGGTGCGGATCCTGGAACAGCAGGACTGGGATCGCGCGTCGGAGATCGTCTCTGATGCAGGCATGGTGATCGTCAGCGTGCCGATCCACGTCACCGAGCAGGTGATCGCTAAATTACCGCGTCTGCCGTCTGACTGTATCCTGGTCGATTTGGCATCGGTGAAAAATGGTCCTTTACAGGCGATGCTGGCAGCGCACGATGGTCCGGTGGTGGGATTACATCCCATGTTTGGTCCGGACAGCGGCAGTCTGGCAAAACAGGTGGTTGTCTGGTGTGATGGACGTCAGCCGGAAGCCTATCAGTGGTTCCTGGAACAGATTCAGGTCTGGGGCGCGCGGCTGCATCGGATCAGCGCCGTTGAACACGACCAGAATATGGCGTTTATTCAGGCCTTGCGTCACTTTGCGACCTTCGCTTATGGTCTGCACCTGGCGGAAGAAAACGTGCAACTGGAACAATTGCTGGCGCTCTCTTCGCCGATTTACCGCCTTGAACTGGCGATGGTTGGACGCCTGTTTGCCCAGGATCCGCAGCTGTATGCCGATATCATTATGTCGTCTGAGAGCAACCTTGCGCTGATCAAACGCTACTATCAACGTTTTGGTGAGGCGATTGGTTTACTGGAGCAGGGCGATAAGCAAGCGTTTATCGACAGCTTCCGTAAGGTGGAGCACTGGTTTGGCGATTATGCGAAACGCTTCCAGAGCGAAAGCCGTACTTTGTTGCGCCAGGCGAATGACAGCCGTCCTTAAGTAAGATGCCGGATAAGCTTAGCGCCATCCGGCATTGTCACGTTAACTCGGATCGACCGGCACCACGTTCTCACTCGGGTAACATCCCAGCACTTTCATCGAACGCGTAATCTCCCCCAATTCCTTTAACGCCTTTTGCATTTGGGGGGATTCCAGATTCGCCTGGATATCAAGATAAAACATCTCTTCCCATGGATTGCCGTGAATCGGGCGTGACTCCAGTTTAGTCATAATCAGATTATGGTTGCGCAGTACCAGCAGCGCTTCAACCAGCGCACCGGCCTGTTGGCCTGTTGCCATCAGCAGCGTGGTTTTCGCCGGAACCTGGTCGGAAACATTGATAGCCTTGCGTGCCAGTACCACAAAGCGGGTGATGTTTTGTGTCTGGTTTGCTTCGATATGCTCGAGAACCTGCAAACCATACAGTACGCCTCCGGCTTCGCTCCCCAATGCGGCTACGCGCGGTGAGTTAGCTTGTGCAACTTTTTCCATCGCCGCTGAGGTGCTTTCGGTGTACTCAATCTTCCAGTGTGGGTAACGGCTCAGGAACTTGCTGCACTGTTGGAACGGCTGCGGGTGGCTGTATACCGTATCAATGGTCTCGAGATCGGTTGTGCCGGATACCAGTACGCAGTGGTCAATCGTAATAGTCATCTCGCCAACGATAGACAGACTGGTGTGCTGCAGCAGGTCGTAGACGTCGTTAATCCCACCGGAGCTGGTGTTTTCAATCGGGACCACCGCATAGTCAGCTTGTCCGGTTTCGACCTGATTAAAGATATCGGCAAATTTCGCGCAGCCGCTTTCAATGAATTGTTCAAAATGACGGGCAGCGTACTGACGTGCGGCGAGGTGTGAGTATGAGCCTTTTGGCCCAAGGAAGGCGACGCGCGCGGAATGGGGGTTAATTTTGTTCAGATGTTGCTGGAGCAGTGCCTGCTGCGTCAGGACGGAGTCTTCGATAATCAGTTGGAACAAGCGGGTGATATAGTGCGCGTCGAGATGATGCGCTTTGCCAAGCTGAATCAGCCGGTCTAACAGATCGCGTTCGCGGTCGATATCACGTACTGGACGATGTGAAAGCAGTTTAGCTTTACCGACTTCTACGGCCAGCCCACGCCGTTCAGCCAGCAGGGCCAGTAATTTTTCATCCAGCGAACTGATTTTATCGCGCAGCGCCAGCAATGGGTTTTCCGATGTCATAGTGTTGCCTTTCTTGTTATCAATAAAAAAGGCCCCCCGTTGTGGGAGGCCTTATTGTTCGTCTTCGCATTCTTTATCACACGACGAAACGCCTCCCATTCAGGGGAAGGTAAAAAAGAATGCGAAGAAGAACGGGACAAGTTTCATGTAATTTTCCTTTGGCTACGTCAGTAAAGTACCCGTACTGTTTTCACCCTGTCAACAAAAAACGCGCCCGAAGGCGCGTTGGCGATACACTCAATGTAAGGGACTACTCTTCTTCTGCTTCGACGAAGTTAGCTTCTTTGACTGAAGTTGTTGCACGACGGGCTTCGCCTTTGTGCTGCACTTTATTGAGCTGCCGTTCCAGCTTGTTGATCAAATCGTTAATTGCGGTGTACATATCCTCGTGTTTTGCGCTGGCGACCAGATGTCCGTTCGGTGTATTGATGGTGGCATCAGCAATGAAACCCTGTGGCTCCTTAGACAGAATGATATGTGGATTAATCAGATGAGTTTGCCATTTTTCAAGTTTGGCGAGACGGTCTGCGACATGCTGGCGAATTGCCGGAGTAATTTCCATTTGTTTACTGGTAATGTTCATTGTCATAAATTTTACCTCTTGTCTTTCCCGTCTTGGTGATTCCAGCATACCGTTCTTAATGTCAAAATGTGTGATTTAAATCACATTATTTTGTCGCTTTTTGTCAAGAAAACCTTTTTGTGAGGCACCGCAGGAACAAGCGATTTTTTACTTGAGGAATAGCAGAAAGCAGGCCATATTTGATGAGATGCGTTGGAGCTAAACCGCTTCAGTTATGGCGTAAACGGATAAAAAAACGGCAGCCCTTGGGGCTGCCGTTTTGCATTCTGAGGTAAATCAGGTGTTACTGCTGTTGGCGGCAATGATTTTCGCTACTTTTTCTGCCTGCGCATTCATTTGCATCTGGCGATAAGCGTTTTCCATTAACGGCAGAGCATCACGCGTTGCCTGGGTATCCGGGTAGTCGCGCAGCATGCCTTCCACACGGTTTACCACCGCCACCCATGCGCCACGGGCAGTGTAATATTCCGCAACGGAGTATTCATACTTCGCCAGACGATCTTTCAGGAACACCAGACGTTTAGTGGCGTCAGTGGTGTACTGGCTGTTCGGGTAGCCACGTACCAGTTTGGAAAAGTCATTAAACGCAGCTCGGGCATGTTGTGGATCGCGATCGCTGCGATCAACCCCAAAGAATCCTTGCAGTGCGCTATCATCCAACGCCATATTGGTCAGGCCACGCATATACATGACATAATCAATGTTAGGGTGTGTCGGATTAAGACGGATAAAACGATCGATGGCAGCCTGAGCAAGTGGCAGATCGGCGTTTTTGTAGTAGGCGTAGATGAGATCTAATTGCACCTGCTGAGAATACGGTCCAAATGGATAACGGTTATCCAACGCTTCCAATTGCGTTATTGCCTGTTTCCAGTTACCGTCCTGCAGCTTTTGCTGAGCAGTCGCGTAGATTTCATTTGGCGGATTATCGGGCACCTCTTCCTTTGAACCAGAGCAACCCGCCAAAAACAGGCTCAACGTGGCTGCTGCCACCAGATATTTCATGCGCGTCATGACGTTTTGACTTTCCTCAAAATGTTTTACGGGAGATTCTCTGTTCCTGCTCCCGGTTAAGACCAGCTACAATAGCACACTATATTAAACGGCAAAGCCGTAAAACCCAACGTTAAACAAAGAAGCAGTTTATGGCACAACGAGTAGAACTCACCGCAACAGTCTCCGAAAATCAGCTCGGTCAACGCTTAGATCAGGCTTTGGCCGAATTGTTCCCTGATTATTCGCGATCGCGCATAAAAGAATGGATCCTCGACCAGCGCGTGCTGGTAAATGGCAATCTTTGCGATAAACCGAAAGAAAAAGTGTTGGGTGGAGAGCAGGTCTCCATCAATGCAGAAATTGACGAAGAGGTTCGTTTTGAACCTCAGGATATCCCGCTGGATATCGTGTATGAAGATGATGACATTCTTGTTATCAACAAACCGCGTGACCTCGTGGTGCATCCGGGCGCAGGCAATCCTGATGGCACGGTATTGAATGCGTTGCTGCATTACTACCCGCCAATTGCGGATGTTCCTCGCGCGGGTATCGTCCATCGTCTGGACAAAGACACGACCGGATTAATGGTGGTAGCAAAAACCGTTCCGGCGCAAACGCGTCTGGTGGAGTCATTACAGCTGCGTGAAATTACCCGTGAGTACGAAGCCGTGGCGATTGGTCATATGACAGCGGGCGGAACCGTTGAAGAGCCGATTAGCCGTCACCCGACCAAGCGTACACACATGGCGGTACACCCGATGGGTAAACCGGCGGTGACGCACTATCGTATTATGGAACACTTCCGTGTGCACACGCGTCTGCGGTTGCGTCTGGAAACCGGACGTACGCACCAGATCCGCGTGCACATGGCGCATATCACCCATCCGCTGGTGGGCGATCCGGTCTACGGTGGTCGTCCGCGTCCACCAAAAGGCGCTTCTGACGAATTTATTTCCGTATTGCGTAAGTTCGACCGTCAGGCGCTGCACGCGACCATGCTGCGTCTGTATCACCCGATTTCCGGTATCGAAATGGAATGGCATGCGCCAATTCCGCAAGATATGGTGGAATTGATTGAAGTGATGCGCGCTGATTTCGAAGAACATAAGGATGATATTGCCTGGTTATGAGTAAGCTAATTGTCCCGCAGTGGCCGCTACCGCAAGGTGTTGCGGCATGTAGTTCTACCCGTATTGGCGGTATCAGTATGCCGCCTTATGATTCGCTGAATCTGGGCGCCCATTGCGGCGATAACCCGGAGCATGTCGAAGAGAACCGCAAACGACTGTTTGCTGCGGGCAATCTGCCTTCAAAGCCAGTCTGGCTGGAACAGGTTCACGGCAAGGACGTCCTGAAACTGACGGGCGAGCCGTACTCCTCCAAACGTGCGGATGCGTCATACAGCAATACGCCTGGTACCGTGTGTGCGGTGATGACGGCGGACTGTCTGCCCGTACTATTTTGTAATCGTGCAGGTACGGAAGTCGCGGCGGCCCATGCAGGTTGGCGCGGATTATGCGCCGGTGTGCTGGAAGAGACGGTGGCGTGTTTTGCCGACAAACCTGAAAACATTATTGCCTGGCTAGGCCCGGCGATTGGCCCGAACGCGTTTGAAGTGGGGCCAGAAGTCCGCGCAGCGTTCATGGCGCATGATCCGCAGGCGGACCTCGCATTTGTACCGCGCGCAGACAAATATCTGGCGGATATCTACCAGCTTGCGCGCCAGCGTCTGGCAAATGTCGGCGTGACGCACCTCTACGGCGGTGACCGGTGCACCTTCAGCGAAAGTGAGACTTTCTTCTCTTATCGTCGCGACAATACCACGGGTCGTATGGCAAGTTTTATTTGGCTGATATAACCTAAAGAATCAAGACGATCCGGTACGTGTAATTTTCTTTTCACATAATTCAGGTCATTCACCTTGAATAATTGAGGGATGACCTCATTTAATCTCCAGTAGCAATTTTGACCTGTTATGGGAGGAGTTATGCGTCTGGATCGTCTTACTAATAAATTCCAGCTTGCTCTTGCCGATGCCCAGTCACTCGCATTGGGGCACGACAATCAATTCATCGAACCACTTCATCTAATGAGCGCCTTGCTGAATCAGGAAGGGGGATCGGTACGTCCTTTATTAACCTCTGCTGGCATTAATGCCGGCCAGTTACGTACAGCCATTGACCAGGCGTTGAGCCGCTTGCCGCAGGTAGAAGGTACCGGCGGTGATGTGCAGCCTTCTCAGGATCTGGTGCGTGTACTGAATCTTTGCGACAAGCTGGCGCAAAAACGTGGGGACAACTTTATTTCGTCAGAACTGTTCGTTCTGGCGGCGCTTGAGTCACGCGGTACGCTGACCGATTTATTAAAATCAGCAGGGGCGACGACCGCCAATATCACTCAGGCAATTGAACAAATGCGTGGAGGTGAAAGCGTGAATGATCAGGGAGCTGAAGACCAACGTCAGGCCTTGAAAAAATATACCGTCGATCTGACCGAACGCGCCGAACAGGGCAAGCTCGATCCGGTTATCGGTCGTGATGAAGAAATTCGCCGCACCATTCAGGTGCTGCAACGTCGTACTAAAAATAACCCGGTATTGATTGGTGAACCTGGCGTCGGTAAAACCGCCATCGTTGAAGGACTGGCGCAGCGTATTATCAATGGCGAAGTGCCGGAAGGCTTAAAAGGCCGCCGCGTACTGGCGCTGGATATGGGCGCGCTGGTGGCCGGGGCAAAATATCGTGGCGAGTTTGAAGAACGTTTAAAAGGTGTGCTGAACGATCTCTCTAAACAAGAAGGCAATGTCATTCTGTTTATTGATGAGCTGCATACCATGGTTGGCGCAGGTAAAGCCGATGGCGCCATGGACGCCGGGAACATGCTGAAACCGGCGCTGGCGCGTGGGGAACTGCACTGCGTAGGCGCAACCACGCTCGATGAATATCGTCAGTACATCGAAAAAGATGCGGCGCTGGAACGCCGTTTCCAGAAAGTGTTTGTGGCTGAACCTTCAGTAGAAGACACCATCGCCATTTTGCGTGGTCTGAAAGAACGTTATGAGCTGCACCACCATGTGCAGATCACTGACCCGGCGATTGTTGCGGCAGCGACGCTGTCTCACCGCTATATTGCCGACCGTCAGTTGCCGGATAAAGCCATCGACCTGATCGATGAAGCGGCATCCAGCATTCGTATGCAGATTGACTCCAAGCCGGAAGAACTGGACAGACTCGACCGCCGTATTATCCAGCTCAAACTGGAACAGCAGGCATTAATGAAAGAGTCTGATGAGGCGAGTAAAAAACGTCTTGATATGCTCAACGAAGAACTGGACGACAAAGAGCGCCAGTATTCTGAGTTAGAAGAAGAGTGGAAAGCGGAAAAAGCCTCGCTCTCCGGTACTCAGACGATTAAGGCTGAGCTGGAGCAGGCGAAGATCGCCATCGAGCAGGCGCGTCGTGTGGGCGACCTGGCGCGGATGTCCGAGCTGCAGTACGGTAAAATCCCGGAGCTGGAAAAACAGCTGGAAGCCGCTACCCAGTCGGAAGGTAAAACTATGCGTCTGTTGCGTAACAAAGTGACCGATGCAGAAATTGCTGAAGTGCTGGCGCGTTGGACGGGGATCCCGGTTGCCCGCATGTTGGAAGGCGAACGGGAAAAACTGTTGCGTATGGAGCAGGAGTTGCACAGCCGTGTGATTGGCCAGAACGAAGCGGTTGAAGCGGTATCTAACGCGATTCGCCGTAGCCGTGCTGGGCTGTCTGACCCGAACCGTCCGATTGGTTCATTCCTGTTCCTTGGGCCGACCGGTGTCGGTAAAACCGAACTGTGTAAAGCGCTGGCAAACTTTATGTTCGACAGTGACGATGCAATGGTGCGTATCGATATGTCCGAGTTTATGGAGAAACACTCGGTGTCTCGTCTGGTCGGTGCGCCTCCGGGATATGTCGGCTACGAAGAGGGGGGGTATCTCACTGAAGCAGTGCGCCGTCGTCCTTACTCCGTCATCCTGCTGGATGAAGTGGAGAAAGCGCATCCGGATGTGTTCAACATTCTGTTGCAGGTGCTTGACGATGGTCGTCTGACCGACGGGCAGGGGAGAACGGTCGACTTCCGTAATACGGTGGTCATCATGACTTCGAACCTGGGCTCTGATCTGATCCAGGAACGTTTTGGCGAGCTCGATTACAGCCACATGAAGGATATGGTGCTGGGCGTTGTGAGCCATAACTTCCGTCCGGAATTTATCAACCGTATAGATGAGGTTGTGGTATTCCATCCGTTGGGTGAGCAGCACATTGCTTCTATTGCTCAGATCCAACTGCAGCGTCTGTATAAACGTCTGGAAGAGCGTGGCTATGAAATCCATATCTCTGACGAAGCGCTCAAACTGCTGAGTGCGAATGGTTACGATCCGGTATATGGCGCGCGTCCATTGAAACGCGCTATCCAGCAACAGATCGAAAACCCGCTGGCGCAGCAAATTTTGTCTGGGGAGCTGATTCCTGGCAAAGCCATTCGCCTGGAAGTGAACGACGACCGTATCGTGGCAGTGCAGTAAGTCACAAAACGATAATAAACGAGCCCTGTGGGGCTCGTTTTTGTTTAAAAACCAGGCAAAAATAGAAGGATTGAGTGAAAAGTAATCGTTTGATAAGTTTTTTGTATTTTTTACTTGTCAGCCTGAAATAACTCCCTATAATGCGCCTCCACTGACACGGAACAACGGATTACACGCCGCCGGGTCAGCGGAGAAAAGCGTAAATAAACGCTTGACTCTGAAGCGGGATAGCGTAATATGCACACCCCGCGCCGCTGAGAAAAAGCGAAGCGGCACTGCTCTTTAACAATTTATCAGACAATCTGTGTGGGCACTCGAGGATACGGATTCTTAACGTCGCAAGACGAAAAATGAATACCAAGTCTCTGAGTGAACACGTAATTCATTACGAAGTTTAATTCACGAGCATCAAACTTAAATTGAAGAGTTTGATCATGGCTCAGATTGAACGCTGGCGGCAGGCCTAACACATGCAAGTCGAACGGTAGCACAGAGAGCTTGCTCTCGGGTGACGAGTGGCGGACGGGTGAGTAATGTCTGGGAAACTGCCCGATGGAGGGGGATAACTACTGGAAACGGTAGCTAATACCGCATAATGTCGCAAGACCAAAGAGGGGGACCTTCGGGCCTCTTGCCATCGGATGTGCCCAGATGGGATTAGCTTGTAGGTGGGGTAACGGCTCACCTAGGCGACGATCCCTAGCTGGTCTGAGAGGATGACCAGCCACACTGGAACTGAGACACGGTCCAGACTCCTACGGGAGGCAGCAGTGGGGAATATTGCACAATGGGCGCAAGCCTGATGCAGCCATGCCGCGTGTATGAAGAAGGCCTTCGGGTTGTAAAGTACTTTCAGCGAGGAGGAAGGCGTTGTGGTTAATAACCACAGCGATTGACGTTACTCGCAGAAGAAGCACCGGCTAACTCCGTGCCAGCAGCCGCGGTAATACGGAGGGTGCAAGCGTTAATCGGAATTACTGGGCGTAAAGCGCACGCAGGCGGTCTGTCAAGTCGGATGTGAAATCCCCGGGCTCAACCTGGGAACTGCATCCGAAACTGGCAGGCTAGAGTCTTGTAGAGGGGGGTAGAATTCCAGGTGTAGCGGTGAAATGCGTAGAGATCTGGAGGAATACCGGTGGCGAAGGCGGCCCCCTGGACAAAGACTGACGCTCAGGTGCGAAAGCGTGGGGAGCAAACAGGATTAGATACCCTGGTAGTCCACGCCGTAAACGATGTCGACTTGGAGGTTGTGCCCTTGAGGCGTGGCTTCCGGAGCTAACGCGTTAAGTCGACCGCCTGGGGAGTACGGCCGCAAGGTTAAAACTCAAATGAATTGACGGGGGCCCGCACAAGCGGTGGAGCATGTGGTTTAATTCGATGCAACGCGAAGAACCTTACCTACTCTTGACATCCAGAGAACTTAGCAGAGATGCTTTGGTGCCTTCGGGAACTCTGAGACAGGTGCTGCATGGCTGTCGTCAGCTCGTGTTGTGAAATGTTGGGTTAAGTCCCGCAACGAGCGCAACCCTTATCCTTTGTTGCCAGCGATTCGGTCGGGAACTCAAAGGAGACTGCCAGTGATAAACTGGAGGAAGGTGGGGATGACGTCAAGTCATCATGGCCCTTACGAGTAGGGCTACACACGTGCTACAATGGCATATACAAAGAGAAGCGACCTCGCGAGAGCAAGCGGACCTCATAAAGTATGTCGTAGTCCGGATTGGAGTCTGCAACTCGACTCCATGAAGTCGGAATCGCTAGTAATCGTGGATCAGAATGCCACGGTGAATACGTTCCCGGGCCTTGTACACACCGCCCGTCACACCATGGGAGTGGGTTGCAAAAGAAGTAGGTAGCTTAACCTTCGGGAGGGCGCTTACCACTTTGTGATTCATGACTGGGGTGAAGTCGTAACAAGGTAACCGTAGGGGAACCTGCGGTTGGATCACCTCCTTACCTTAAAGAACCGACCTTTGTAGTGCTCACACAGATTGTCTGATGAAAAGTGAATAGCAAGGCGTCTTGCGATTGAGACTTCAGTGTCCCCTTCGTCTAGAGGCCCAGGACACCGCCCTTTCACGGCGGTAACAGGGGTTCGAATCCCCTAGGGGACGCCACTTGCTGGTTCGTGAGTGAAAGACGCGCACCCTGATATCTCAAAACTCATCTTCGGGTGATGTTTGAGATATTTGCTCTTTAAAAATCTGGATCAAGCTGAAAATTGAAACGACACACTGTGTCTGTTCTCCGTAATAAGAACAGATAAAAGGTGTGTTCGAGTCTCTCAAATTTTCGCAATCAGAAGTGAAACATCTTCGGGTTGTGAGGTTAAGCGACTAAGCGTACACGGTGGATGCCCTGGCAGTCAGAGGCGATGAAGGACGTGCTAATCTGCGATAAGCGCCGGTAAGGTGATATGAACCGTTATAACCGGCGATTTCCGAATGGGGAAACCCAGTGTGATTCGTCACACTATCGTTAACTGAATACATAGGTTAACGAAGCGAACCGGGGGAACTGAAACATCTAAGTACCCCGAGGAAAAGAAATCAACCGAGATTCCCCCAGTAGCGGCGAGCGAACGGGGAGCAGCCCAGAGTCTGAATCAGCATGTGTGTTAGTGGAACGGTCTGGAAAGTCCGACGGTACAGGGTGATAGTCCCGTACACAAAAACGCATGTGCTGTGAACTCGAAGAGTAGGGCGGGACACGTGGTATCCTGTCTGAATATGGGGGGACCATCCTCCAAGGCTAAATACTCCTGACTGACCGATAGTGAACCAGTACCGTGAGGGAAAGGCGAAAAGAACCCCGGCGAGGGGAGTGAAAAAGAACCTGAAACCGTGTACGTACAAGCAGTGGGAGCACCTTCGGGTGTGACTGCGTACCTTTTGTATAATGGGTCAGCGACTTATATTCTGTAGCAAGGTTAACCGTATAGGGGAGCCGAAGGGAAACCGAGTCTTAACTGGGCGTTAAGTTGCAGGGTATAGACCCGAAACCCGGTGATCTAGCCATGGGCAGGTTGAAGGTTGGGTAACACTAACTGGAGGACCGAACCGACTAATGTTGAAAAATTAGCGGATGACTTGTGGCTGGGGGTGAAAGGCCAATCAAACCGGGAGATAGCTGGTTCTCCCCGAAAGCTATTTAGGTAGCGCCTCGTGAACTCATCTTCGGGGGTAGAGCACTGTTTCGGCTAGGGGGTCATCCCGACTTACCAACCCGATGCAAACTGCGAATACCGAAGAATGTTATCACGGGAGACACACGGCGGGTGCTAACGTCCGTCGTGAAGAGGGAAACAACCCAGACCGCCAGCTAAGGTCCCAAAGTCATGGTTAAGTGGGAAACGATGTGGGAAGGCACAGACAGCCAGGATGTTGGCTTAGAAGCAGCCATCATTTAAAGAAAGCGTAATAGCTCACTGGTCGAGTCGGCCTGCGCGGAAGATGTAACGGGGCTAAACCATGCACCGAAGCTGCGGCAGCGACACTATGTGTTGTTGGGTAGGGGAGCGTTCTGTAAGCCGTTGAAGGTGGCCTGTGAGGGCTGCTGGAGGTATCAGAAGTGCGAATGCTGACATAAGTAACGATAATGCGGGTGAAAAACCCGCACGCCGGAAGACCAAGGGTTCCTGTCCAACGTTAATCGGGGCAGGGTGAGTCGACCCCTAAGGCGAGGCCGAAAGGCGTAGTCGATGGGAAACAGGTTAATATTCCTGTACTTGGTGTTACTGCGAAGGGGGGACGGAGAAGGCTATGTTGGCCGGGCGACGGTTGTCCCGGTTTAAGCATGTAGGCGGAGGTTCCAGGTAAATCCGGTACCTTTTAACGCTGAGGTGTGATGACGAGGCACTACGGTGCTGAAGTGACAAATGCCCTGCTTCCAGGAAAAGCCTCTAAGCATCAGGTAACACGAAATCGTACCCCAAACCGACACAGGTGGTCAGGTAGAGAATACCAAGGCGCTTGAGAGAACTCGGGTGAAGGAACTAGGCAAAATGGTGCCGTAACTTCGGGAGAAGGCACGCTGATAGGTAGGTGAAGTGATTTACTCATGGAGCTGAAATCAGTCGAAGATACCAGCTGGCTGCAACTGTTTATTAAAAACACAGCACTGTGCAAACACGAAAGTGGACGTATACGGTGTGACGCCTGCCCGGTGCCGGAAGGTTAATTGATGGGGTTATCCGTAAGGAGAAGCTCTTGATCGAAGCCCCGGTAAACGGCGGCCGTAACTATAACGGTCCTAAGGTAGCGAAATTCCTTGTCGGGTAAGTTCCGACCTGCACGAATGGCGTAATGATGGCCAGGCTGTCTCCACCCGAGACTCAGTGAAATTGAACTCGCTGTGAAGATGCAGTGTACCCGCGGCAAGACGGAAAGACCCCGTGAACCTTTACTATAGCTTGACACTGAACACTGGTCCTTGATGTGTAGGATAGGTGGGAGGCTTTGAAGTGTGGACGCCAGTCTGCATGGAGCCGTCCTTGAAATACCACCCTTTAATGGCTGGTGTTCTAACGTGGGCCCGTAATCCGGGTTGCGGACAGTGTCTGGTGGGTAGTTTGACTGGGGCGGTCTCCTCCCAAAGAGTAACGGAGGAGCACGAAGGTTAGCTAATCCTGGTCGGACATCAGGAGGTTAGTGCAAAGGCATAAGCTAGCTTGACTGCGAGAGTGACGGCTCGAGCAGGTGCGAAAGCAGGTCTTAGTGATCCGGTGGTTCTGAATGGAAGGGCCATCGCTCAACGGATAAAAGGTACTCCGGGGATAACAGGCTGATACCGCCCAAGAGTTCATATCGACGGCGGTGTTTGGCACCTCGATGTCGGCTCATCACATCCTGGGGCTGAAGTAGGTCCCAAGGGTATGGCTGTTCGCCATTTAAAGTGGTACGCGAGCTGGGTTTAGAACGTCGTGAGACAGTTCGGTCCCTATCTGCCGTGGGCGCTGGAGAATTGAGGGGGGCTGCTCCTAGTACGAGAGGACCGGAGTGGACGCATCACTGGTGTTCGGGTTGTCATGCCAATGGCACTGCCCGGTAGCTAAATGCGGAAGAGATAAGTGCTGAAAGCATCTAAGCACGAAACTTGCCCCGAGATGAGTTCTCCCTGAGACCTAGAGTCTCCTGAAGGAACGTTGAAGACGACGACGTTGATAGGTCGGGTGTGTAAGTGTAGCGATACATTGAGCTAACCGATACTAATGAACCGTGAGGCTTAACCTTACAACGCCGAAGGTGTTTTGGCGAAAGACAGACATCAGTTTCAGCTTGATTACAGATGACATTAACCGGCGAAAAGCGGGTTAATAAACAGAATTTGCCTGGCGGCTGTAGCGCGGTGGTCCCACCTGACCCCATGCCGAACTCAGAAGTGAAACGCCGTAGCGCCGATGGTAGTGTGGGGTCTCCCCATGCGAGAGTAGGGAACTGCCAGGCATCAAATAAAAGCGGAAGGCCCGGTCGAAAGACCGGGCCTTTTGTTTTATCTGTTGTCTGTCGGTGAGGGCTCTCCTGAGGAGGACAAATCCGCCGGGAGCGGATTTGAACGTTGCGCCGCAACGGCCCGGAGGGTGGCGGGCAGGACGCCCGCCATAAACTGCCAGGCATCAAATAAAGTGAAGAAGCCCATCCTGCCGGATGGGCTTTTTTGCGTCTGTGTGAAATAAACTCCGCCTGTCGCCTTATGCGACCTCCGACGCTATCCCCTCGAACATATCTGAATCCTTTCTGTGCTAATTAAAACCGTGACTTATATCGCATAATTAATTATAACAATTATATAACATTTAATTTACCAAAAAAGACACAACTAGCATTGATAAATTCACGCGATCCTTGGCAGGGGTATAATTCTAATGGCTGATAGCAGTGTAACTGAGAACGGGACGCTGACAGACGGCGATACCCGTCGTCGTATTTGGGCGATTGTCGGAGCATCATCAGGGAATCTGGTCGAATGGTTTGATTTCTATATCTATTCTTTCTGCTCTCTCTATTTTGCTCATATCTTTTTTCCATCAGGAAACACCACTACGCAACTCTTACAGACTGCCGGCGTTTTTGCCGCAGGCTTTCTGATGCGACCAATTGGCGGCTGGTTGTTTGGTCGCATCGCTGATAAGCACGGGCGCAAAAAATCCATGCTGCTGTCAGTTTGTATGATGTGTATGGGATCGCTGGTGATCGCTTGTCTTCCGGGGTATGAAACCATCGGTACCTGGGCTCCTGCGCTATTGCTGCTGGCCAGACTATTTCAGGGACTGTCTGTCGGGGGCGAATACGGGACCAGCGCTACCTACATGAGTGAAGTGGCCATTGAAGGTAAGAAAGGTTTTTATGCTTCATTCCAGTACGTAACGTTAATTGGCGGGCAGCTATTGGCATTACTGGTTGTGGTCATTTTACAGCAAACCTTAGAAGATTCAGCGCTAAGAGAGTGGGGGTGGCGTATTCCATTTGCGCTGGGCGCCGTGTTAGCTATTGTCGCGCTATGGCTGCGTCGCCAGTTGGATGAAACCTCGAAACAGGATGTTCGCGCGCTGAAAGAAGCGGGCTCTCTGAAAGGTCTGTGGCGTAATCGCAAAGCCTTCATCATGGTGCTTGGCTTTACTGCTGCTGGCTCGCTGTGTTTTTACACCTTCACAACCTATATGCAGAAGTACCTGGTTAATACCGCAGGTATGCATGCCAACGTAGCCAGCGGGATTATGACGGCGGCACTGTGTGTGTTCATGCTGGTGCAACCATTGTTTGGCGCTTTGTCAGATAAAATTGGCCGACGTACTTCCATGCTATGCTTTGGCGCATTAGCTGCGATTTTCACCGTTCCCATTTTGACAGCATTGCAAAACGTGACGTCTCCGTATATGGCGTTTGCTCTGGTAATGTGCGCCTTGTTGATCGTGAGTTTCTATACGTCCATCAGCGGCATTCTGAAGGCTGAGATGTTTCCGGCGCAGGTGCGCGCCCTGGGGGTTGGGTTATCTTATGCGGTGGCGAATGCTCTGTTTGGTGGTTCAGCCGAATATGTTGCCTTATCCCTGAAATCCATCGGGATGGAAACCACATTCTTCTGGTACGTTACCGCGCTGGCAGTCGTCGCATTTTTAGTATCGCTGATGCTGCATGGTAAGGGGAAAGGGCTGCGCCTCTAATGATGCGCCAGTTGCCAGACTGCATAGCCGGTTGAGGCGCCCGCAACATCCCAGGCAAAGTCCTTCCAGCTCCAGCCGCTCCCAGCGGGGCGGCTGTCCCACAGCTCTTTTGACGCGCCCAGGCTGACTGAGAACATCAAACCAATAGCCGCACTGCGATCTCGGTTGTTACCCTGATGCTGGGCATATTCGTTACCGGCTGCGGCAAGCATGGCGGAGGCAATAAAATGTTGAGCTTTGTCTTGTCCGCTCCAGCGGTCGTTTGCCATGTGGCTGCAGCCAGAAATAGCCAGGATACTGGTAAGAATAAACAGGCGCACCGTTGCCTCCATATGAAAAACCCCGTCAGTGACGGGGTCTTGGTTACAGAATACGGCTAATTAATCTGTCGATACGAATACGGCGTAGTCGACGGATCAGCTTACGCACTTTGACTGGATAGTCAGCAATGCTTTGCAGGTCGCGGTAGTGCTTAACCACGGTGGTATGCGTGCGAATAAGCTCCAGCTCTTTATCACGCTGGGGCGCCAGCTCTTGCTTAGGATCGTGGATAAGGATGGCATTTTCCAGATCCAGACGCCAGGCTCGAGGATTAAGGTTGTTGCCGGTGAGCAGCATCCATTTATCATCAACCCACATACCTTTCAGATGATAAGTGTTGTCATCATCTTTCCATAAGCGCACGACTAACTGGTCGGTATTCACATAATATTGCAGTCTGCTCAGGAAACGGCGCAGGTTAATTTCATACAGATAGGGCAGCGCGCCGATGATTTTAAAAGGCTCATCTTCCGGGATATAAAAGTCGTTGGCGGTTTTATCACCGACAATGATTTCGACCTTTTTCCCTTCACGCAGCAGCTGAATGATATTGCGCACCAGTATGGCGGGCAGATTGAAATAAGGGGTACAAATTGTGAGTTTGTGCTCTGCGCAGGGCATGAGGTGGAAAATAGTCTTATTTAACAGACTGGATTTTCCGAGTCCAACCAGAGGCGTAACAGAAAGCTGTTCATTATCCGCATCTCCCTGAAAATGGAATGACGCATCGCGCAGTTCCTGACGGTACAAGCGGATGTCGTTTTTAATTTCCGGGCTTTTAGGGCGATTGATATCATCAAGACGATTAACGCCGCGGCCATTCATCAGGTTTTGCGCCACCCAATTGAACATGATATCGGCCATTTGCGCGTTGCGAATCAGCTGATAACGGTCGTAGCGATATTTATCATGCTGATGCAGATAAACATCGTTCAGGCTGGCGCCGCTATACAGGACGCTGTCATCGATGATAAAGCCTTTGAAATGCAGAACGCCAAGGGCTTCGCGCGTGTTAATCGGCACGCCATAGACAGGAATATCGATACCGGGGTTTTCTTGCGCCATGCGGCAATACCAGTCAGCATTGGTATTAGATGCCGCAGCACCAATGCGCCCGCGCTGGGCTCGGTGCCAGTCGACAAGCACCCGGACATCCAGTTCAGGACGCTGCCGTTTTGCCGCATAGAGCGCGTCGAGTATGCCTTTGCCACCGTCATCCTGTTCCAGGTACAGCGCAATAATGCAGATCCGTCGCGTCGCGCTGGCGATTTTTTCCAGCAGAGTCTCCCTGAAATTAGCGGGAGCATAAAAGAAATCTACATCATCAACTGACTGAGAAATCTTGGGTAGTTGGGCAAGGTGTTGTTGATGTTTATTACGCTTAAATTTTGACAACATCACAGTGCATTTCTTCTCTGTTCATTGAAGGGTCCTCTGTGCTATGCAGACGACATAAGCGGGCAATGATACCACCAGTACCCATTAATGTGGTCAACATTTCCAGTACCTTACTCACGATTCCTCAAATTGGGCCAGATTAAGCGTTAGCCCAACAATCCCCTCTTCGAGTTGGACGTCAACAACGAACCCGAGTTTCCGGGCCAGGGCGACCATACCGCGATTGTTTGGCATCGTAATACCATTCAAGCGTCTAAGTCCGTGATCTCGGGTATAGGCAATTAATTTTTCCATCAATCGGCGACCCAGTCCAAGTCCTTTGAGATCAGAACGAACCAGGACGGCAAACTCGGCATCTACGTTATCAGGATCCGAGATAGCTCGCGTCACGCCGAGGATCTCTTCATGATTATCTCTACAACGCACAGCGACAAAGGCCATTTCACGATCGTAGTCGATCTGTGTCATATTGGCTAAATCTTCATGGGTAAATTCGTTGATCTCACTAAAATAGCGATAATAAAGATCTTCTTTGGTTACCTGAGAAATGAACTGCTGCAGATGAGGTTCGTCCTCAGGCAAAATGGGGCGGAACAGGCAGCGCTCGCCGTTCTTCAACTCAACCCACTCTTCAAGCTGATGAGGGTAGGGGCGTACAGCCAATCTGCTTTCGTTATCGCCCGTGAAAGGGGCAATGTCCAGCGTGACGTCCAGCGCGGTAAACTCACCGGCGGAGGCCAGCAGCGGATGGATATCCAGACGCTGAATTTCCGGACAATCGACGATCAGGTTGGATACCTGCACCAGAAGCTGGCTTAGTCCGGCGATATCCAGTGGGCGTAGTGCGCTACGAGCGCGGATCTTCTTATTTTTGATCCCCTGGATCACCAGATAACGCGCCAGATTCATGTTCAATGGCGGCAATGCCACCACGGCTTGCTCTTCTGGTCGCCACTCAACCCCACCTTCACCCAGCATAATCAGTGGGCCAAATACCGGATCGTGTTCAACGACGACGCGAAGCTCCTGAGCGCCAGCGCGATTCGCCATGCTTTGCACTAATAAACCGTGGATGCGCGCCTGCGGCCATGCCATTTTCACCCGATCAAAAATCGCATTCGCGGCCTGCTGTACCTCTGTTGCCGTACGCAGGTAGAGCATTACCCCCTGAACTTCCGATTTATGCGGGATATCAGGGGAACGCAGCTTGAGCGCCACCGGATAGCCGATCTGCTCTGCGATATGCACAGCTTCCGCGCTGTCGCTGGCGATCCAGGTCGGGAGCGTGTGTAAGCCATAAGCTTGTAAAATCGGCTGCACTTCATGGGTATCCAGCGATGTGGCCCCTTCGGCAATCGCCTGCTGTAACAGATTATGCGCCTCTGCGGTGTTCGTGGTCAGGTAGTCCGGTAGCGCAGGCGTTTCTCGCAGTTGCTTCTGGTTACGCCGATACTCGACCATATGCATAAACGCGGTGATGGTTCCTTCCGGCGTACGGTAGGTGGGCACCCCTGCTTCGCTAAATAGCCTACGGGCTTCCTGGGAAGAAAACTCCCCACACCAGTTGGTCAGTAAGGAGATAAATTTCCCTCGAGGATGCTGCTTTACTGCTTCGATCAACGCTTGCGCGCTTTCGGTCCCGGGGGCGGCGGCGCTGGGCGAATGAATCACCATCAGCGCGTCGAAGTCCTGGCTGGCGAGCAAAATATCCAGCGTTTTTACATAGTGTTCGCTACTGGCGTCGTCACGAAGATCCAGCGGGTTGCCGATATCAACATGGGCTGGTAGCGCATCGCGTAATTTCTGGCAGGTATCTTCACTCAGCGTGGCGAGTTTGCCATTCTTCGACCATAGCTCATCCAATGCCAGTGCGGCAGGCGCGGCGCCGTTACTGATGATCATTAGTCTGTCACCACGCAGCGGGCGCATGTGACTCAGGGTTTCGACCGCCGAGAACAGCTCGTGAGTATCTTGCACGCGTAATAAACCGGCGCGCTGAATAGCCGCATCCCAGGCTGGGTCCATCCCTGCACTGGTGTGCAGTAAACGCTGCGCTGCCGGGCTGCGGCCACTCTTAATCACCAGAATGGGTTTGTTGCGCGCGGCGCTACGGGCGGCAGAGACAAAGCGCCGGGCATCGCTCAAATGTTCGAGATAGAGCAATATTGCGCTGGTTTTACTGTCGCGCGCCAGGTAATCCAGCAGCTCATCAACGTCGATATCCAGGCTGTCACCCAACGCGATAAAGTAAGAAAAGCCCATTTCTCTCTGCTGCGCCCAGTCGAGTATGGTATTGGATACGGCGGCGGATTGAGAGATAAAAGCCAGCTTGCCGCGCTTAATCGGGACGGGGGAAAAGCTGGCGTTAAGTCCCTGCCAGGGGGCGAGAAGTCCCAGACTGTTGGGACCCAGCAGGCGTATTTTATAGCGTGAGGCGCAGGCCAGCAGTTCTGCATGCTGGGCCGCGGGAGCCGAAAGAATAATGCAGGTTTTACAGCCTTTCTCGCCAAGCGCTTCGAGCAATGCCAGGTTACGGCTGGCATTGGTGCACAACACGGCGAGGTCGGGGCTAAAAGGCAGGCTGCTGATATTGGGCCAGGCCAGTACGCCTAATACCGCTTTCCAGGCGGGCGTCACCGGTAGAACTGGCCCATTGAAACCGCCGGCAAGCAGATTACGCATCATCAGGTAACCCGCGCGGTTAGGCTTCATCGACGCCCCAATCACCGCAATGGATTTCGGTCGCAGTAGTGCTTCCAGACCACGTTGACTCATATCGGCTTCCTTAATGACACCAGTGACTGAATGATTTTAAACGCTTTCTGTCGAGTCTGCTGTGACGCTTCCCTGATGTTGAGTTTTTCCTGCCAGGTAACGGGTTTTAAAGCGAGTGAAGTGATCGCTTAACCCTTCCGCAGCTTGCGTATCGCCAGCCAGATCCAGCAAAGCGATGGCGACTTCGGCAGTACAGTATTGCCCTTCGGCGTGAATACCACGCAGGTGATAAGCGGACAGGCGCGATAAATCAACGGAGATCACCGGCAGGTTGTCGAGGTACGGGCTTTTACGGAACATTTTACGCGCTTCCGGCCAGGTGCCATCGAGCATAATAAACAACGGCGGTTTGCCGGTCGGCGGCGTGAAAATCACTTCGCGCTCTTCGCCCGCATAGGACGCCGGGAATACCACCATCGGCTGGTAATCGGGATTTTTCACCAGCTCAAGCAGCGCCTGCGGCGGTTCGGTGCGTGACCACTGAAAAGCCGCGGTATCGGGCAAAATATCGGCGATTAAACGTCCCGTGTTACTGGGCTTCATCGGCTCGGTATCAAACATGACCAGACAAAAACGGCTTTTGGCCTCAGACGGTACTAACGTTGCGCATAAGCAGAGCTTTAGCGGCAGCAGGCAGCGCTGGCAGCGACGAATACGGTTACCTCGGGCGAGGAAAGGACGCGTGGCGCGCGCGAGGCGCTCAGCGCGTAACTGAAGAACTGCGTTATCGGTCATGGGGGAACACGTTGAAAAACGCTATTGTCGCAGAGGTGAA
Organism: Citrobacter sp. CRE-46; assembly: GCF_059615875.1. NCBI lineage: Bacteria > Pseudomonadati > Pseudomonadota > Gammaproteobacteria > Enterobacterales > Enterobacteriaceae > Citrobacter > Citrobacter sp. CRE-46. The sequence goes on from NZ_CM184341.1 coordinate 1,335,553, forward strand.
AACGGGGCACAAGATGCGCCCCGCAGAGATTATAATGATTCGTTAAGCCAGCTATCAAACGGAGCCTTAGGTACGGCGCCATTAAGCATATCGACGATTTCACCTTTTCTGAAGATCATGATGGTCGGAATACTGCGGATGCCGAAGCGGGCGCTGAGCTCACGCTCGGCTTCTGTATTCACTTTAACAAAACGTACTTTACCGCTACGCTCTTCCGCGACATCTTCAAAAATTGGGGCAAAGTTACGGCATGGTCCGCACCAGGGGGCCCAAAAATCAACCACCACCGGGAGATCGTCTTTTAACAGTTTATCCAGTGTTTCACCGGTCGCATTGATCACCTCCCCATCGAACAGGTCGTGACCACAGCGTCCGCATTTAGCCGCTTCCTGGACACGATCGTCGGGAATGCGGTTGATAGCCTGGCAGCTGGTACAAACGGTATTCATAACTAACCTCTGGATGAGTAGTGTGGACTTCATGGCAGTGACGCCAGTATGTTTCTATTATGTTACATATTATCGGGGAGTCTGTTCTAAACAACAATGCGTTTTATTCAATGAGTACAATAGTCCTTAGCTTTTAAATGAAATAATGGCTAACGACGTGCACATCGGGTAATCTGCGCGCTTCGCGCAGAGCAGGTGGAGAAAAACATGAGCGACGAACTGAAGAACAAAAACGGCAAGGTCAAAGTGATGTACGTCCGCAGTGACGATGACTCGGATAAACGCACCCAAAATCCACGTACTGGTAAAGGCGGCGGACGCCCCGGTACTTCCCGAGCCGAAGGTGGTCGTCGCCCTGCCCGTGATGACAGAAAGGGTCCGAACAGCGAACGCGGCCGTGAACGTGGTCGTGACCGCGATGCAGAACGCGATCGCAGACGTGAAGATTCACCATGGCGTACCGTGTCCCGCGCACCGAATGATGATGCTGAGGCTAAAGCCGATCATGGTGGCATTAGCGGCAAGAGTTTTATCGATCCTGAAGTCTTACGTCGTCAGCGCGCGGAAGAAACCCGCGTTTACGGTGAAAATGCCTGTCAGGCTCTGTTCCAGAGTCGTCCGGACGCTATTGTTCGCGCCTGGTTCGTGCAGAGCGTCACCCCGCGCTTTAAAGAAGCATTACGCTGGATGGCGGCAAACCGTAAAGCTTACCATGTGGTTGATGAAGCTGAGCTGGCGAAAGCCTCCGGTACTGAGCACCATGGCGGTGTTTGTTTCCTAATCAAAAAACGTAACGGTACCACCGTTAAGCAGTGGGTGGGTCAGGCTGGGGTGCAGGATTGCGTACTGGCTCTGGAAGACATCGCTAACCCGCACAACCTGGGCGGAATGATGCGTAGCTGCGCCCACTTTGGTGTGAAAGGCGTGGTGGTACAGGATGCGGCGCTGCTGGAATCAGGTGCGGCAATCCGTACCGCTGAAGGTGGCGCAGAGCATGTTCAGCCGATCACCGGTGACAGCATTGTCGATGTGCTGGACGACTTCCGTAAGGCAGGTTACACGGTAGTGATGACCTCAAGCGTGAAAGGCAAACCGTTGTTTACTACTACGCTGCCGGAAAAAATGGTGCTGGTATTAGGGCGTGAGCGTGAAGCGCTGCCGGAAGCGGCATGCTCAGCCGACGACCTGTGCGTGGCGATTGACGGTACGGGTAACGTTGAAACGCTCAACGTATCTGTGGCAACCGGCGTACTGCTCGCGGAGTGGTGGCGTCAGAACAAAGCCTGATAATAAAAATGCCAGCGAATCGCTGGCATTTTTTTACTCACTTTCTGCAGGTAACACCGGCGTCCAGTCAATCGGTTTTTCACCTCGTTGTTCCAGCCATTCATTAGCCAGTACAAAGTGATTGCAGCCAAAGAAACCGCGATGTGCGGAGAGCGGTGACGGATGCGGCGCTTTCAACACATGGTGACGTTGGGTATCAATGATCGCGCCTTTCTTTTGTGCGTGTGAACCCCAGAGCAGGAAAACAACGCCTTCGCGATGCTGATTAATCAGGCTGATGACTTTATCGGTGAAGGTTTCCCAGCCCAGGCTGGCGTGCGAATGTGCCTGACCGGCGCGGACGGTGAGTACGGTATTCAGTAACAGTACCCCCTGACGTGCCCAGCTTTCCAGATAACCGTGCGTTGGGCGCGTGAAGCTAGGAATCGTCGCTTCCAGCTCTTTGTACATGTTCAGCAGCGAGGGGGGAGTGGCAATACCCGGACGAACAGAGAACGCGAGACCGTGTGCCTGGCCTGGACCGTGGTAAGGATCCTGCCCCAGGATGACGACTTTCACGTCGCCAAGTTCGGTAAAGCGAAAAGCGTTAAACACATCTTTTTGCGGCGGGTAAATTGTCATACCCGACTGACGCTCGCCAGCGACAGTATGTAGCGTGTTAACAAAATAAGGCTGCTGTTTCTCATCTGCCAGCACATCGTGCCAGGTTAATTCGGTGGCCATCTCGCTCTCCTGCGAATTTTCAATCCCTGTAGCTTAACTGCTTCTTACCACGTCGCAAAATTCTGTACGTTTCTCAACGGCATGGGCCTTAAAGATAGTTGAAAATTTATGTAAAAAGTTTAGCTGTGTACGTGGCGTAAGTTGATGTAAAACAATAAAATCCACCTATCACCACTTTTCATGTGTGGTTTTTGTTGATTTAAATCAAAGATTCAAGGGTGTGTGAGGGGTATATATACACTCAAGCAACAATGGTTTTACCAATTGGCCGGATGACGGCCAACCGAGATCAAATAATTTTGCCGGGGAGGCATCAAATGATTACAGGTATCCAGATTACTAAAGCTGCAAACGACGACCTGCTGAACTCTTTCTGGCTGCTGGACAGCGAAAAAGGCGAAGCACGCTGCATCGTTGCGAAAGCAGGTTTCAATGCGGATGACGTCGTTGCCGTCAGCAAACTGGGTGAAATCGAATACCGTGAAGTGCCGGTAGACGTACAGCCGGAAGTTCGCGTGGAAGGTGGTCAGCACCTGAACGTGAACGTTCTGCGTCGCGAAACGCTGGAAGATGCGGTTAAGCATCCGGAAAAATATCCGCAGCTGACCATCCGTGTTTCTGGTTATGCGGTACGTTTCAACTCTCTGACCCCAGAACAGCAGCGCGACGTTATTGCTCGTACCTTTACTGAGAGCCTGTAAGGCTCGCGGGGAATAACCCCGTTTAGCAGAGAATCAAAAGCGGAAGATGCCAGCGCGTCTTCCGCTTTTTTATATCCGTTAGTAAAAAATTCGTACTGCGCAATACACTAACAGCAGCGCCAGAATGATATTCAACTGTCGGCCGTAACGGCGAAAGAGGCGCTGAAAAAGATGGCCTGCCAGCGCCCAACATGCATTACCAAAGGTGCCGATCAGCGCCAGCAGAATACTCACCCCAATCAGCCAGTGTGCATCCTGCGTATAGGGCAGTACGAACGTGGATAACGCGGTAATGCCGTACAAAATGATTTTGACGTTAACAAACTGCAAGCCAAAACTCGCCCAGAAGCCGATCGGTTCGGACTGCAAATTATCGTTTGCCGCCGGGCTGGTGGCGATTTTCAATGCCAGCCACAAGATATATGCCGCGCCTGCCCAACTGAGCCAGTGGATGATGGCCGGATCCATCGCGGCAAGCGAAAACGAAATCCCGGCGCATATCAGCATGACGATTAAAAAGCCCAGACTCATCCCGGCAAGCACGCGCGTGCTCTGGCGAAAACCGTGTGACGTCGCAGCACTGAGCGCAAGGATGTTATTTGGGCCAGGGGTTAGCGCGGTAATCAATGTATAGGTCCAGAATGCACTTAAAAGTATGGGGGTCACTTGTTATCTCCTCTGTTTTGGTAGACAGTACCCGAGTCAAAACATTTAAAAAAATGAATGTTTTCGCATTCTGAGTTCGATATTTTCGATGGGTTGGTGCGGATGGATTTACGTCGGTTTATTACGTTAAAAACGGTGGTGGAAGAGGGGTCGTTCCTGCGGGCGTCACAAAAGCTTTGTTGTACGCAATCGACCGTGACGTTTCATATTCAACAGCTTGAGCAAGAGCTTTCGGTGCAGCTGTTCGAAAAAATTGGCCGCAGAATGTGTCTCACCAGTGAGGGCAAACGGTTGATGCCGCATATACACGACCTGACCCGCGTGATGGCATCGATTCGTCAGTCAGCACAGCAGGATGCGCAGCCGAGCGGCGATCTACGCGTTGCGACCGGCGAAACGCTGCTGGCGTATAAAATGCCGCAGGTTCTACAGCGATTTAAACAACGCGCGCCTCATGTGCGGTTGTCCTTACAGTCGCTCAACTGCTATGTCATTCGCGATGCGTTGCTCGGTGATGAGGTTGATCTGGGCGTGTTTTATCGTGTTGGTAATGATGATGCACTTGAGATGATACCGCTGGGCGATCAGTCACTGGTGCTGGTTGCGTCGCCTCTGCTGCAGCACGTTGATTTCACCCGGCATCACCAGCACATTCCCTGCAGCTTTATCATTAATGAACCGCAATGTATTTTCAGACAACGCTTCGAAGGGCTACTGCGTAAGCGTCATATTACGCTGGAAAATACGATTGAGTTGTGGAGTATTGAGAGCATCAAGCACTGCGTATCGGCAAATCTTGGCGTCAGTTTTTTGCCGCGTTTTGCCGTTGAGAAGGAGCTCCGTTCAGGGGAATTGGTTGAGTTACCGTTCAGCGAACAGCCGGAGTTAATTACGGCATTGTGCGGTTACCATGCTGGAAAAGTCGTTAGCCCGGCGATGCGGGTGTTTATTGAGTGTATTGAAGAGAGCTTTGCGATGCATGAAAAAATGCCGGGCTAAACGGCCCGGCATACGGTTTTACTCTTTGTCGGACTGCTGGGGAGCCGTTCCGCTCGGCTTACGACGTTTGCCGATATTTTTGGCGTCGCGGTGACGTTTCTTCACGCGCGGTTTCTCTTTTTCTTTGGCTTTTTGCTCGGCGCGCTTCGCCAGCACTTTCTTGGACGGCTTGCCGTTAGATTTCTCACTTGGCGCGCGAGTTGTCGGACGCAGTTCGTCAATAACGCGCGCCTTCAGCGGTTCGTCGATATAGCGGCTCGCTTTACCAAGCAGCAGGTGGTCGTGCGCTTCAACCAGAGAAATCGCGGTACCTTTACGGCCAGCGCGGCCGGTACGGCCAATGCGGTGTAGATAGGCATCACCACTGCGCGGCATGTCGTAGTTAAACACGTGGCTAACATCAGGAATGTCGATCCCGCGAGCGGCAACATCGGTCGCAACCAGTACGTTCACACGACCATCGGTCAGGCGTTTGATCGCTTCGTTACGCTTGATCTGTACCATCTCGCCTTCGAGATAGCAGTTATTAATGCCAGCCTGGCGCAGCCAGCCTGCCAGCTCGTGCACACGCTCACGCTTACGTACAAAAACAATCGAACGGGTCGCTTCCGGCTGTTTTAACAGATGGATCAACAGAGCCGTTTTGTGCTCGATGTCATCGGCACGGTAGTAAAATTGATGGATCTTCTTGCGTTCGCGGGTCGAGGGATCCGCCGAAACCTCAACCGGATCCTCCAGCAGGCGCTCGGCAAAATCTTTAATCGCGTCGCCTTCCAGCGTGGCAGAGAATAACATCGTCTGCTTACGCCAGCGGGTTTCACCGGCGATATGTTCGATGTCCTGGGCAAAGCCCATGTCCAGCATACGGTCTGCCTCATCGAGGATCAGCGTTTCAACCGCGTGGCAGTCGAAATTCTCTTCTTTGATGTATTGCAGCAGGCGACCGGTGGTGGCGACCACGATATCCTGGTTTTCGCTAAAGACTTCCATATGGTTCATGTAAGCCACGCCGCCGGTAATTGTGGCGATATCCAGATGCGTATTCTTCGCCAGTTCACGGGCGTGGTCGGCAACCTGCATCGCCAGTTCGCGCGTTGGCGTCAGAATTAAAATGCGCGGTGGGCCAGATTTTTTGCGCGGGAAGTCGAGCAGGTGCTGCAACGCTGGCAGCAAATATGCCGCCGTTTTACCGGTGCCTGTCGGCGCAGAACCGAGTACATCACGGCCATCGAGCGCAGGCGGAATGGCGGCAGCCTGAATGGCGGTCGGGCGAGTGAAACCTTTTTCCTGGAGGGCATCCAGAAGGCTTTCATCGAGTTCAAGTTCGGAAAAAGTCGTTACAGTCATGTTCTACCTCTGTGTGGGGCGCTGATTATAGACGTTACGGCTGCAATCTTCATCTGTTTGTATGGATATAGCTTCTCAGGTATTGTTTTTATCCTATGTTATCGTCTTTTTTCCCCAGGAAGGTTGTTCTCCATGCCCCAGTCTACATCCGTACTTAGACGTAATGGATTTACATTTAAGCAGTTTTTTGTGGCGCATGATCGTTGTGCGATGAAAGTCGGAACGGACGGTATTTTATTAGGGGCCTGGGCCCCCGTTGCGGGCGTAAAACGGATCCTGGATATTGGTACCGGGAGCGGCTTGTTGGCGTTGATGCTGGCCCAGCGTACTGATGAAAATGTCATCATTGACGCCGTGGAGCTTGATGTTGACGCCGCGCAGCAGGCGCAGGAGAACATCGCGCAATCTCCGTGGATGCATCGCGTCAGCGTTCATACAGCAGATGCGCAGCAATGGATACCACGCCAGACCGTGCGTTTTGATTTGATTATCAGCAATCCACCTTATTATGAACAGGGAGTGGAATGCGCCACGCCGCAGCGCGAGCAGGCACGTTACACGACCGCGCTCGATCATGAAGCATTGCTGGCGCTGGCGGCGGGGAGTATTACAGAAGATGGTTTTTTTTGTGTCGTGCTGCCGGAACAAATTGGTAACGCCTTTACCCAGCAGGCATTAAGTATGGGCTGGCATTTGCGTTTACGTACGGATGTGGCAGAAACTGAGGCCCGGCTACCACATCGTGTATTGTTGGCATTCTCCCCGCAGGCCGGGGAGTGCTTTAGCGACAGGTTGGTTATCCGTGGGCCAGACCAACGTTACTCTGAAGGTTACACGGCGCTGACCCAGGCGTTTTATCTGTTTATGTGATGACTTAGCGGCGAGAGGATGGACGGGCCTGACTCGGGAAGTTGTTCAGGATAATCCAGCGTGTAGTGCAGGCCCCGACTCTCTTTGCGCATCATTGCGCAGCGTACAATCAGCTCGGCAACCTGCACCAGGTTGCGCAGTTCCAGCAAATTGTTCGACACGCGGAAATGGGCGTAATACTCGTCGATTTCCTGTTGCAGCATGGTGATACGGCGCAGCGCGCGCTCCAGGCGCTTAGTCGTACGCACAATCCCGACGTAGTCCCACATAAATAAGCGCAGCTCATGCCAGTTATGCTGAATCACCACCAACTCATCCGGATTTTCCACACGACTTTCATCCCAGGCGGGAAGTGTGTTGACACCGCGTGCGTAAGGCATTCGCCTGTCGATATCTTCAGCGGCTGACCAGCCGTAAACCAGGCACTCAAGCAATGAGTTCGACGCCATACGGTTGGCGCCATGCAGGCCGGTATAGCTCACTTCTCCGATGGCATACAGACCGTCGACATCCGTGCGGCCAAAGTCATCAACCATCACACCGCCGCAGGTATAGTGCGCGGCAGGGACGATAGGGACCGGCTCTTTGGTCAAATCGATGCCCAGTCCCAGCAGTTTTTCATAAATCATCGGGAAATGCTGACGAACAAATGCTTCCGGTTTATGGCTGATGTCGAGGAACATGCAGTCAGCGCCCAGACGCTTCATCTCATGGTCAATGGCACGGGCGACGATATCGCGGGGAGCCAGTTCGCCACGCTCGTCAAAATCGGGCATAAAGCGCGAGCCGTCCGGGCGCTTCAGGTGCGCGCCTTCGCCACGCAGCGCCTCGGTCAGCAGGAAATTGCGCGCCTGCGGATGATACAGCGCCGTTGGATGAAACTGGTTAAATTCAAGATTGGCGACACGACATCCCGCGCGCCAGGCCATCGCAATCCCGTCCCCCGAGGAGATATCCGGATTGGTAGTGTACTGATACACTTTTGACGCGCCGCCGGTAGCTAACACCACTGACTTCGCATGGCAGGTTTCGACAGCTTCTTTATTACGATTCCAGATCCAGGCCCCAACAACCCGACGCGTTCCCGGCAGGCCGATTTTATCAGAGACAATCAGATCGACGGCATTACTGCGCTCCAGAACCTGTATGTTAGGATGATTTTGCGCCTGGCTGACAAGGGTGGTTTCGACTTCTTTACCAGTAGCATCCGCAGCATGCAGGATGCGTCGATGACTATGACCGCCTTCACGGGTCAGGTGATAACTCTCTTCACCGTTGGGCTGAACCTGCGTATCAAATAACACACCCTGATCGATAAGCCACTGCACACAGGTGCGGGCATTGCTGGCGACAAACTCTACCGCATGACGATCGCAAAGTCCGGCCCCGGCAACCAGCGTATCTTCAACGTGGGAGTCGATACTGTCGGTTTCATCGAAAACCGCGGCAATACCACCCTGAGCATAAAACGTCGAGCCTTCGCTAACAGGACCTTTGCTCAGTACAATAACCTGATGTTTCTCAGCCAGCCGCAGCGCCAGCGAGAGTCCGGCAGCTCCGCTGCCAATGATCAGCACGTCACAGGATAATTCAGGAGTTGTATTCATAATGTTTGTTTAATTTACTAAACAGTGTTTGCTCACAATAGCACCAGAATACGCGTTGCTGCACGTTTTATTTTTTAAATGTGTTGCAATGGCTAAACATGAAAGAAAAAGTATGACGAGGCCGAAATGAGCAAAATTATTTTGTGAAGCAGGCCGTTAGCATCAGATTATGTGATGAAATAAAGTGGCCGTTGGGTTACTCTGCAAGCGGTGAAATGGGCATTTCTTACAGATAGTGCGTTGATCGGGTTATGTAGACTTATAATGAGAGATAAGACCTGTCTACAACATGACAAACAAAAAACAAATGCGTAACGGAACTTTACGAAACTTGAGCACTCTAAGCATTTGCTTGCTCATAGTGAAGCTTATGGAGTGGCGTTTCGACAGCGCGTGGAAATTTGGTTTGGGGAGACTTTACCTCGGATGAGCGAGCAGTTAACGGACCAGGTCCTGGTAGAACGGGTCCAGAAGGGAGATCAGAAAGCCTTTAACCTACTGGTAGTCCGCTATCAGCATAAGGTGGCGAGTCTGGTTTCTCGCTATGTACCGTCGGGCGATGTACCCGATGTAGTACAAGAAGCATTTATCAAGGCCTATCGTGCGCTGGACTCGTTCCGGGGGGATAGTGCTTTTTATACCTGGCTGTATCGTATCGCAGTCAATACAGCGAAGAATTACCTGGTCGCTCAGGGGCGTCGTCCACCTTCCAGTGATATAGATGCGATTGAAGCAGAAAACTACGAAAGTGGCGGTGCACTGAAAGAAATTTCGAACCCTGAGAACTTAATGTTGTCAGAAGAACTGAGACAGATAGTTTTCCGAACTATTGAGTCCCTCCCGGAAGATTTACGCATGGCAATAACCTTGCGGGAGCTGGATGGCCTGAGCTATGAAGAGATAGCCGCTATCATGGATTGTCCGGTAGGTACGGTGCGTTCACGTATCTTCCGAGCGAGGGAAGCTATTGATAATAAAGTTCAACCGCTTATCAGGCGTTGACGATAGCGGGATACTGGAAAAGGTATTAGGCATGCAGAAAGAAAAACTTTCCGCTTTAATGGATGGCGAAACGCTGGATACTAAGTTGCTTAAAGAGCTGACTCACGACCCGGAAATGCAAAAAACCTGGGAGAGTTATCACCTGATTCGCGATTCCATGCGAGGTGATACCGCCGACGTTCTCCATTTCGATATTTCCGCCCGCGTAATGGCTGCCATCCAGGATGAGCCAGTACGTCAGACGGCGCCATTGATTCCTGAGGCCCAGCCAGCACCGCACCAGTGGCAGAAAATGCCATTCTGGAAGAAAATGCGTCCGTGGGCCGCGCAGCTTACCCAAATGGGGGTGGCCGCGTGTGTATCACTTGCAGTTATTGTTGGCGTCCAGCACTATAACGGTCAATCTGAAACGTCCCAGCAGCCCGAAACGCCGGTATTTAATACATTACCGATGATGGGTAAAGCCAGTCCGGTAAGCCTGGGTGTACCTTCTGACGCGACAGCCAGCGGCGGTCAGCAACAGCAGGTACAGGAGCAGCGTCGTCGTATTAATGCCATGTTGCAGGATTACGAACTGCAACGTCGACTGCACTCTGAACAGCTTCAGTTTGAGCAGGCGCAAACACAGCAAGCCGCTGTGCAGGTGCCAGGAATTCAAACTTTAGGAACGCAATCGCAGTAATGAAGCAACTTTGGTTTGCCATGTCACTTGTGGCTGGTAGCCTGTTCTTCTCTGTAAACGCCTCGGCCAATCCTGCGTCCGGGGCGTTGTTGCAGCAGATGAATCTGGCCAGCCAGTCGCTAACCTATGAGCTGTCATTTGTCAGCATCAATAAACAGGGTGTTGAATCCCTACGTTATCGCCATGCCCGCCAGGATAACCGTCCGTTAGCACAGTTGTTGCAATTGGATGGACCGCGCCGGGAAGTGGTGCAACGCGGCAATGAAATAAGTTATTTCGAGCCTGGGCTCGAACCGTTCACGCTGAACGGCGACTATATCGTTGATTCATTGCCATCCCTGATTTATACCGACTTCAAACGCCTTGCACCCTACTATGATTTTATTTCAGTAGGCCGCACTCGCATTGCCGATCGGCTCTGTGAAGTGATCCGCGTTGTCGCTCGTGACGGCACCCGTTACAGCTATATCGTCTGGATGGACACCGAAACCAAGCTACCGATGCGTGTCGATCTTCTCGATCGTGATGGCGAAACGCTGGAACAGTTCCGCGTCATCGCCTTTACCGTAAACAACGGCGTTAGCGACAGCATGCAGACGCTGGCGAAAGCCAATCTACCGCCGTTGCTGTCGGTTCCTGCGGGTGAAAAAACCAACTTCAACTGGAGTCCATCATGGGTGCCGCAAGGCTTTAGTGAAGTCTCCAGCAGTCGACGTCCGCTGCCGACCATGGATAACATGCCGATTGAATCACGCCTTTATTCGGATGGCCTGTTCAGTTTCTCCGTGAACGTAAACCGCGCGACGCAAAACAGCACCGATCAACTGCTGCGAACCGGGCGTAGAACGGTCAGCACCAGCGTGCGTGATAACGCGGAAATTACGATAGTGGGCGAGCTGCCGCCACAAACGGCGAAGCGTATCGCGGACAATATTAAGTTCAGGGCCGCACAATGATCAAAGAGTGGGCGACAGTCGTTTCCTGGCAAAATGGTCTGGCGACGGTCAGCTGTGATGTGAAAGCGTCATGTAGTAGCTGTGCTTCCCGGACCGGATGCGGGAGCCGCGTGCTGAATAAACTTGGACCGCAGACCACGCACACTATTGTGGTACCCAGCGATGAGCCATTGGCCCCTGGTCAAAAAGTTGAGCTGGGCATTGCCGAGAGGAGCCTGTTGGGATCGGCGATGCTGGTTTATATGTCTCCGCTGGCGGGGCTCTTTCTTTTCGCGGCGCTGTTCCAGGTGCTGTTTGGCTCCGACCTGGCAGCTTTAAGCGGGGCTGTACTGGGTGGCGTGGGCGGATTCCTGATCGCCCGCGGATATTCCCGTAAGCTTGCTGAACGTGAAGCCTGGCAGCCGGTCATTCTGAACGTTGCCCTCCCGCCCGATCTTATTCGCGTTGAAACCCAGCAGTGATATCTTTGCCTGATGGCGCTGCGCTTATCAGGCCTACCGCGTTTTCAGATGCAAGTGTAGGCCGGATAAGGCGTTTATGCTGCCATCCGGCAAAAGTTTCACCGACTTTGTAAGGTTGTTTCCAGTTCCCGCTATCCTTGCTCTATGAACGTTTCCTCGCCTCAGCGTTGTAGTGTAGAATGCGGCGTTTCACTTAAACAGACGTTAAGCTCAGATCAGCGACTTCTCAGAGCCTGCTCAGGCGGGCGTAAGGCACAATAATTACTCTATATGAAGAACATACGTAACTTTTCAATCATAGCTCACATCGACCACGGTAAATCGACGCTGTCTGACCGTATTATCCAGATCTGCGGTGGCCTGTCTGACCGTGAAATGGAAGCGCAGGTTCTCGACTCGATGGATCTTGAGCGTGAGCGCGGTATTACTATCAAAGCGCAGAGCGTGACGCTCGATTTCAAAGCATCTGATGGTGAAACCTATCAGCTTAACTTTATCGACACCCCGGGCCACGTCGACTTCTCATATGAAGTTTCCCGCTCGCTTGCCGCCTGTGAAGGCGCACTGCTGGTGGTTGACGCCGGGCAGGGTGTAGAAGCGCAAACGCTGGCCAACTGCTACACCGCCATGGAAATGGATCTGGAAGTGGTGCCGGTACTGAACAAAATTGACCTGCCAGCCGCTGACCCTGAGCGTGTAGCGGAAGAAATTGAAGATATCGTCGGCATCGACGCCACCGACGCAGTACGCTGCTCGGCGAAAACCGGCGTGGGCGTGACCGACGTGCTGGAACGTCTGGTGCGCGACATTCCGCCGCCGGAAGGCGATCCGGAAGGCCCATTGCAGGCGCTGATTATCGACTCCTGGTTCGATAACTACCTGGGCGTGGTTTCGCTGGTGCGTATTAAAAACGGCACCATGCGTAAAGGCGACAAGATTAAAGTGATGAGCACCGGTCAGGTTTATAACGCCGACCGTCTGGGTATCTTCACGCCGAAACAGGTTGACCGTACCGAGCTGAAATGCGGCGAGGTAGGTTGGTTGGTTTGTGCGATTAAAGACATTCTTGGCGCCCCGGTGGGTGATACCTTAACGTCTGCGCGTAACCCGGCAGAGAAAGCGCTGCCAGGTTTCAAGAAGGTGAAACCGCAGGTTTATGCCGGTCTGTTCCCGGTCAGCTCTGACGATTACGAAAACTTCCGTGATGCGCTCGGCAAGCTGAGCCTGAACGACGCTTCCTTGTTCTATGAGCCGGAAAGCTCAACCGCGCTGGGCTTTGGCTTCCGCTGCGGCTTCCTCGGCCTGTTGCACATGGAGATCATTCAGGAACGTCTGGAACGTGAATACGATCTGGATCTGATCACTACCGCGCCGACCGTAGTTTACGAAGTGGAAACCACGGCGAAGGAGACAATCTACGTCGATAGCCCGTCCAAGCTGCCGCCGCTGAACAACATCTACGAACTGCGCGAGCCGATCGCCGAGTGTCACATGCTGCTGCCGCAAGCTTACCTTGGTAACGTCATCACGCTGTGTATCGAGAAACGTGGCGTACAGACCAACATGGTTTATCACGGTAACCAGGTCGCGCTGACCTATGAAATTCCGATGGCGGAAGTGGTACTCGACTTCTTCGACCGCCTGAAGTCGACCTCCCGCGGCTATGCGTCGCTGGACTATAACTTCAAACGCTTCCAGGCATCTGACATGGTGCGTGTTGATGTCCTCATCAACAACGAACGTGTTGATGCGCTGGCGCTGATCACTCACCGCGACAACTCCCAGAGCCGTGGCCGTGAGCTGGTCGAAAAGATGAAAGATCTGATCCCGCGCCAGCAGTTTGATATCGCGATCCAGGCGGCCATCGGCACGCACATCATCGCGCGTTCAACGGTGAAGCAACTGCGTAAAAACGTTCTGGCGAAATGCTACGGTGGCGATATCAGCCGTAAGAAAAAGCTGCTGCAAAAACAGAAAGAGGGTAAAAAGCGCATGAAGCAGATCGGTAACGTCGAACTGCCGCAGGAAGCGTTCCTCGCCATTCTGCATGTCGGTAAAGACAGCAAATAATCTTAAGGAGTTGGCATGGCGAACATGTTTGCCCTGATTCTGGTGATTGCCACACTAGTGACGGGCATTTTATGGTGCGTAGATAAATTCATTTTCGCGCCAAAACGCCGGGAGCGTCAGGCAGCAGCGCAAGCTGCTGCAGGTGATTCACTGGATAAAGCAACGCTGAAAAAAGTGGCCCCTAAGCCGGGCTGGCTGGAAACTGGCGCATCCGTTTTCCCGGTATTAGCTATCGTGCTGGTGGTGCGTTCGTTTATTTATGAACCGTTCCAGATCCCGTCAGGTTCGATGATGCCGACGCTGTTGATTGGCGACTTTATTCTGGTGGAGAAATTCGCCTACGGGATTAAAGATCCGATTTACCAGAAAACGTTGATCGAAACCGGCCATCCGAAACGCGGTGATATCGTGGTATTTAAATACCCGGAAGATCCACGTCTGGACTACATCAAACGCGCTGTCGGTTTACCGGGAGACAAAGTGACGTACGATCCGGTGGCGAAAGAGGTGACTATTCAGCCTGGTTGCAGCTCCGGTCAGGCGTGTGAAAATGCGCTGCCGGTAACCTACTCTGATGTTCAGCCAAGTGATTTTGTGCAGACCTTTGCTCGTCGCAACGGCGGGGAAGCGACCAGCGGTTTCTTTGAAGTTCCGTTGAACGAAACGAAAGAGAACGGTATTCGCCTCACCGAACGTAAAGAAACGCTCGGTGAGGTAACGCACCGCATTCTGACCGTGCCAATCGCGCAGGATCAGGTAGGGATGTACTACCGTCAGCCTGGCCAGCAGCTAGCGACCTGGATCGTCCCACCGGGACACTACTTCATGATGGGTGATAACCGTGACAATAGCGCGGACAGCCGTTACTGGGGATTTGTGCCGGAAGCGAATCTGGTGGGTAAAGCGACTGCAATCTGGATGAGTTTCGACAAGCAAGAGGGTGAATGGCCGACCGGCGTGCGTTTAAGCCGTATTGGCGGTATTCATTAATTGCTAATAATCGTTCACGTTGTCGTCATTATGGCGACAACGTGAATTATTTCTCGGATAAATTCCCGCAGACTAACGACATCCCTTGTCGTTGTGTATAGAATATTCCCCCGAAGTTTTAGGTTGGCACCGACAGGTTGCCACGGCACACGAAACAGCGTTGGTTTGTATACAAAAGCATTCAGACGATGCCAGATGGCTAAGTGAATGGCGTATATCAGGTCTGTTTCGTGTGCTGAATTGTTGACGCATTCATTTATTGGTATCGCATGAACCCCATCGTAATTAATCGGCTTCAACGGAAGCTGGGCTACACTTTTAATCATCAGGAGCTGTTGCAGCAGGCATTAACTCACCGTAGCGCCAGCAGCAAACATAACGAGCGTTTAGAATTTTTAGGCGACTCTATTTTGAGCTTTGTCATCGCTAATGCGTTATATCACCGTTTCCCGCGTGTGGATGAAGGTGATATGAGCCGCATGCGCGCGACGCTGGTTCGCGGTAATACGCTGGCAGAATTAGCCCGTGAGTTTGACCTCGGTGAATGTTTACGTTTGGGGCCAGGCGAGCTGAAAAGCGGCGGTTTCCGTCGTGAATCGATCCTGGCGGACACCGTTGAAGCTTTGATCGGCGGCGTCTTCCTCGACAGCGATATTCAAACCGTTGAACAACTGATCCTGAATTGGTATCAAACCCGTCTGGATGAAATTAGCCCAGGCGACAAACAAAAAGATCCGAAAACGCGCCTGCAGGAATATTTGCAGGGTCGCCACCTGCCGCTGCCGTCCTACCTGGTGGTGCAGGTCCGTGGTGAAGCTCACGATCAAGAATTTACTATCCACTGCCAGGTCAGCGGCCTGAGTGAACCGGTGGTTGGCACAGGTTCGAGCCGTCGTAAGGCTGAGCAGGCTGCCGCCGAACAGGCGTTGAAAAAACTGGAGCTGGAATGAGCATCGATAAAACTTACTGCGGATTTATTGCCATCGTCGGCCGCCCGAACGTTGGCAAATCCACCTTGTTGAATAATCTGCTTGGGCAGAAGATTTCTATTACCTCTCGTAAGGCTCAGACAACTCGTCACCGTATTGTTGGCATCCATACCGAAGGCGCGTATCAGGCGATTTATGTTGATACCCCGGGCCTGCATATGGAAGAAAAACGTGCCATTAACCGCTTGATGAACAAGGCGGCGAGCAGCTCGATTGGTGATGTTGAGCTGGTGATTTTCGTTGTGGAAGGCACTCGCTGGACGCCGGACGACGAAATGGTGCTCAACAAGCTGCGTGATGGTAAAGCCCCGGTAATTCTGGCGGTGAACAAAGTCGATAACGTTCAGGAAAAAGCCGATCTGCTGCCGCACCTGCAGTTCCTGGCCAGCCAGATGAACTTTCTCGACATCGTGCCGATCTCTGCCGAGACCGGTCTGAATGTTGATACCATTGCGGGTATCGTACGTAAGCATCTGCCGGAAGCAATTCATCACTTCCCGGAGGATTACATCACCGATCGTTCTCAGCGCTTTATGGCCTCTGAAATCATCCGTGAGAAGCTGATGCGTTTTCTGGGCGCTGAACTGCCGTACTCCGTCACCGTTGAGATTGAGCGTTTTATCTCTAACGAGCGCGGCGGCTACGATATCAACGGTCTGATCCTTGTCGAACGTGAAGGGCAGAAGAAGATGGTGATTGGCAACAAAGGGGCCAAAATTAAAACCATCGGTATTGAAGCGCGTAAAGACATGCAGGAAATGTTCGAAGCGCCTGTTCACCTTGAACTGTGGGTGAAAGTGAAATCCGGCTGGGCCGATGACGAACGCGCGCTGCGCAGCCTCGGTTACGGCGACGACCAGTAGTTTTAATACTCTATGGCTTTCGAGGTGCAGGAAGGCGGCAAGTCCGTGAATCCCCGGGAGCTTACTCTCGTAAGTGACTGGGGTGAACGGGCGCAGCTAACGCACCTGCAACTTGAAAGACGACGAGTATTATGATGGAAGGATGGCAACGCGCTTTTGTCCTGCACAGCCGCCCGTGGAGCGAAACCAGCCTCGTACTGGACGTCTTCACGGAAGAATCGGGCCGCGTGCGCCTTGTAGCCAAAGGCGCGCGTTCCAAACGTTCTAATCTTAAAGGCGCACTCCAGCCTTTTACGCCGTTACTGCTTCGCTTTGGTGGACGTGGTGAGGTCAAAACCTTGCGTAGCGCCGAAGCCGTCTCTCTGGCACTCCCTCTAAGCGGTATTACGTTGTACAGCGGTCTGTATATCAACGAGCTTATCTCACGCGTGCTTGAATACGAGACCCGCTTTTCTGAACTCTTTTTCGACTACCTGAACTGTATTCAGGCGCTGGCAGGCGCGACGGGTTCGCCAGAGCCTGCCTTGCGTCGCTTTGAACTGGCTTTACTCGGTCATCTGGGTTATGGCGTGGATTTTACCCACTGCGCGGGTAGCGGTGAGCCGGTAGATGACACCATGACCTATCGCTATCGGGAAGAGAAAGGATTTATCGCAAGTGTCGTGATTGATAACGCCACCTTTACCGGACGCCATCTGAAAGCGCTTGAGTCGCGTGAATTTCCGGATGCTGATACGCTTCGCGCTGCGAAACGCTTTACCCGCATGGCGTTAAAGCCGTATCTTGGTGGTAAGCCGTTAAAAAGCCGGGAACTGTTCCGGCAATTTATGCCAAAACGCGCAGTAAAAATTAAAAATGATTAACGAGGATTGTCATGGCTGAATTACTGTTAGGCGTCAACATTGACCACATTGCCACTTTACGTAATGCACGCGGCACCGCATACCCGGACCCGGTTCAGGCGGCGTTTATCGTTGAACAGGCGGGCGCAGACGGCATTACCGTACATCTGCGTGAAGACCGTCGCCATATTACCGACAGAGACGTGCGTATTCTGCGCCAGACGCTGGATACCCGTATGAATCTGGAAATGGCGGTAACCGAAGAGATGCTGGCCATTGCCGTTGAGACGAAGCCGCATTTTTGCTGCCTGGTGCCGGAAAAACGTCAGGAAGTTACTACCGAAGGTGGTCTGGACGTCGCCGGTCAACGCGACAAAATGCGCGACGCCTGTAAACGCCTGGCGGATGCTGGCATTCTGGTTTCGCTGTTCATCGATGCCGACGAAGAACAGATTAAAGCCGCTGCTGAAGTTGGCGCGCCGTTTATTGAAATTCACACCGGCTGTTACGCTGATGCGAAAACTGACGCGGAACAGGCCAGCGAACTGGCGCGTATCGCCAAAGCAGCGACCTTTGCCGCAAGCCTTGGCCTGAAGGTGAATGCGGGTCACGGCCTGACGTACCACAACGTTAAAGCCATCGCGCGGATCCCTGAAATGCACGAACTGAACATCGGTCATGCCATTATCGGACGCGCAGTGATGAGCGGTCTGAAAGACGCGGTAGTAGAAATGAAACGCCTGATGCTGGAAGCGCGTGGCTAATGGCGATTTTGGGATTAGGTACGGATATCGTGGAGATTGCCCGCATTGAAGCGGTGATCTCCCGCTCCGGTGACCGTCTGGCAAGACGCGTGCTCAGCGACAACGAATGGGCAATCTGGGAGACGCATCAGCAGCCGGTGCGTTTTCTGGCGAAGCGTTTTGCGGTTAAAGAAGCGGCAGCAAAAGCCTTTGGTACGGGTATCCGCAACGGCCTGGCATTCAACCAGTTTGAGGTTTTCAACGACGAGCTCGGTAAGCCGCGTCTGCGGTTATGGGGGGAGGCGTTAAACCTGGCGGAAAAACTCGGCGTCGCCCATATGCATGTGACGCTGGCCGATGAACGTCACTACGCCTGCGCCACGGTGATTATTGAAAGTTAGATTTTGTCCGCGTGATGCATCTGGACGAATTTATCCCACAACTGCTCTTCACTCTCTAAATGTGCCGGATCTTTCAAAATAGTATTGGGGATCGGGCACACCTTCTGGCAGGTTGGCGTGTCGTAATGGCCTACGCATTCCGTACATTTGTCGCTGTTAATCTCGTAAATGCTGTCACCCATCGAAATCGCCTCATTCGGGCATTCAGGTTCGCACATATCGCAATTGATACACTTTTTAGTGATTAACAGGGCCATCAGGAAACTCTCAAAACATCACAAATCGGGCGGGCATTATACGCGCATTCTTTGCTCAGACCAGTTTTTTTACCAGCGCTTCGCTGTGACGAATGCGTTCCGGGGCATGCTCCAGATCCTGCTGCACCAGCGCCATAAACAGTAAATCGGTGAGCATCATTTGCGCGTGGGTGGAGGAGATCGCGGCGCTGCGCGTAGCCTGTTCCTCGGCAATCGTATACAGACAATGACTTGCACGTTGCTGCAGGGCATTGGGCGTAAATCCGGTGATGGCGAGAATTTTGGCCCCGGTACGCAGCGTTTCATCTGCCGCCAGATTAAGTTCGCGGCGCTCACCGGTGTACGAAATAGCCAGCAACAAATCGCCTGGTGAAAGCGCCTGCACCGTCGCCAGCAGGGCGTGCATATCACGTTCGACTACCGCGTTAAAACCTATCTTCAACAGCTTCCAGGCAAAGTTCTGCGCGACCAGACCCGATGCGCCAATACCGGTCAGAATAATACGTCGGGCAGAGCGCAACATCGTGACGCTCTCCAACAGTTTTTCTTCGCTGTTAATATCCAGCGTCGCATGCATCGCCGCCACGTTCTCCTGAATCAGCTTTTCACCCACCAGACGCATCGGGTCATCACCCCGAATCTGGTTATGCACCGGAACAGAATGGGGGTTGGGATTACTGGCCAGCGCTTCGCTAATCGCCAGTTTCAGTGCCGGAAATCCTTTAAAACCCAATTTTTGCGCGAACTTCACCACACTGGACTGGCTGACGCCCGCTTCGAAGGCCAACTGCTGTGAGCTGAGGTGACGCGCGGTATCCGGTTGAGCAAGGAGATAATCCGCAAGTTTTTTATCGCTTTGCGCGAGATCCGGGTAACGCTGACGAATGCGAATTAAACAGTTCATGCTGTCTCCTGGCGAAAACGTGATGGCGATTACAAAACAAAATTTCCCTCGCCTGGATGAATATAATATTCCATTATGACAGATTATTATGAATTAAAAATTCCTAAGGACCAAAAAATGAATCTCGGTGCATTAGTTTCAGAAACCCGTAACCCTCAGACCATGGATCTTGATGCGCTCTCCACGCTGGAGTTGGTTCATCGTTTTAATCAACAGGATACGCTGGTAGCACAAGCAGTAAAAGCCACTCTTCCTGACGTTGCGCGAGCGGTCGATGCGGCGGCGGATGCGCTTAAAGCGGGCGGACGCATTATATACATGGGCGCGGGTACCAGCGGGCGTCTTGGCGTGCTGGATGCTTCTGAATGCCCACCGACTTTCGGCGTACCGCACGGTCTGGTGGTTGGCCTGATAGCCGGAGGACCGGGCGCGTTGCTGAAGGCGGTTGAAGGCGCGGAAGATAACCCGCAGTTAGGTGAAGACGATCTGCGTACGCTCAACCTTACCCCAGAGGATCTGGTGGTTGGTCTGGCGGCTTCAGGTCGTACGCCATATGTGATTGGTGGGCTGAAATATGCCCGGACGGTAGGCTGTACGACGGTGGCGATTTCCTGCAATCCGGACTCTCCTATTGCTCATGAAGCGGATATTGCCATATCCCCTGTGGTAGGGCCGGAGGCCCTGACGGGGTCAACACGACTGAAATCCGGCACTGCGCAAAAACTGGTGCTCAATATGATCTCCACCGGTGCGATGGTGAAGTTTGGCAAGGTGTATCAGAACCTGATGGTGGATATGCAGGCAACCAACGTCAAACTGGTCGATCGGGCGTGTCGCATGGTGGTTGAGGCCACTGGCATTGCGCGAGAGCAGGCGCAAGCGCTGTTAAAGCAGACTGACTTTGAGGTTAAACCCGCCATTTTAATGGCGCTCACCGGCCTGGACGCCGCTGCCGCCCGCGAAAAGCTTGCCGCTCACCAGGGTTTTTTACGCGCGGCGTTAGAACACTAAGAGGTGTATATGGATAAGACGGCGGTGCTGGCCAGCGACATTCTGCTGGGCGTTGGCGGAGAGAAAAATATTCTGCGCCTGGAAAACTGTATGACCCGTGTCAGGGTGGAAGTCCGGGATGAGGCTCAGCTCGATGTATCCCGACTCAAGCAACTGTCCGGCGTCAGCGGCTACGTGAAGCAGGGCGCGCAGCACCAGATCATCGTCGGTCCCGGTAAAGCCGCCAGGGTGGTGGATGCTATGCGCGCCCTGATTGCCGATGGCGGCGAGCGCACCGATGCGCATGATATCGAGCGCACGAAGTCAGCGGCTAAAGCGAAATACAAAGCGCCGATGAGCGATGCGCTGCGTAAGCTGGCGAACGTCTTTATCCCTCTTATTCCGGCGTTTATCGCCTCCGGTTTAATTACCGGCATTATTAACATCCTTAAGCGACCGGATATCGTCGGGGATTTTGCGACCCACTATCCGAATTTACTTGGACTGATGGGCATATTTGGCAGCGCCGTGTTTGCCATTATGAATATTCTGGTCGGGGTGAATACCGCTAAAGTGTTTGGTGGTTCTCTGGCGATGGGCGGAGTGATGGCGGGGATCCTCTCCAGTCCGCAATTGGCGCAAATTACCCTGTTTGGCGAAACGCTGCAGCCGGGGCGCGGCGGGGTAATCGCCGTGCTGTTGGTGGTAGCGTTGATGTGCTGGATCGAACGCAAATTCCGCGAACTGCTGCCGGAATCACTGGAACTGATCCTTAACCCACTGCTGACCACCATTATTACCGGGGCTATTGCGATAGTGGCGCTGCAACCGTTGGGCGGTTGGATTTCCGAATCTATCGCTCACGGCGCATCCTGGGCTATCGATCGCGGCGGTTTTCTGGTCGGCGCTATACTGGCGGGAACCTTCCTGCCGCTGGTGCTCACCGGACTTCATCAGGGGTTAGTGCCTATCCACGTCGAACTGGTGCAGGCGCATGGTTATAACGCGCTCTTCCCAATCCTTGCAATGGCGGGTGTTGGGCAAATCGGTGCTGCGATTGCGGTGCTGATGAAAACCCGCAACGCACGACTAAAAAAGGTGATCAAAGGGGCGTTGCCGGTTGGATTGTTGGGGATTGGCGAACCGCTGATTTTTGGTGTTACGCTGCCGTTGGGTAAGCCGTTTATCGGTGCCTGTCTTGGCGGAGCGGTAGGCGGGGCGCTGATAAGCTACTGGAAAGTGGCGACGGTTATCACCTTTGGTATCTCAGGATTACCGCTGGCATTAACGATTGTTGCCGGAAAAGTGATGTTCTATCTGTTAGGCTATCTGGTAGCAGTTATTGCCGGGTTTCTGTTTACCTGGCTATTGGGGTTCAACGATCCAGAGGAATAAAGTTTGACCAATCACCAGCGCCGCGTTGTCTTTTTTGATTTGGATGGCACGTTACATCAGCAGGATATGTTCGGGAGTTTTATACGTTATCTGCTGCGTCGTCAGCCGCTGAACGTGCTGCTTGTGCTACCTCTGTTACCGGTGATTGCGCTGGCGTTGTTGATAAAAGGACGCGCGGCCCGCTGGCCAATGAGCCTGCTGTTGTGGGGATGCACTTTTGGTCGTAGCGAGGCGCGTCTGAAAGCGCACCAGGCCGATTTTGTACGTTGGTTTCGCGATAACGTGACGGCGTTTCCGCTCGTACAGCAGCGGCTGACCACTTATCTGTTAAGTTCTGACGCCGACATCTGGCTTATCACCGGCTCCCCACAGTCGCTGGTGGAGCAGGTTTACTTTGATACCCCGTGGCTACCACGCGTCAATCTGATCGCCAGTAAAATGGCGCGAGGATACGGTGGCTGGGTGCTGCCTCTGCGTTGTCTGGGGCATGAGAAAGTGACACAGCTGGAACGTCAGATTGGCGCGCCGCTGCAACTTTATAGTGGTTTTAGCGACAGTAAGCAGGACAACCCGCTGCTCTCTTTTTGCCAGCATCGCTGGCGCGTCACGCCGCGTGGGGAACTGCAACAACTCGAATAGAGTAAACGATAGCGTCTGTGTATAATGCGCCCGCTTTGATTACTGGAGTTACCCCCTTTGTCTGAAGTTGAATTTAGCCACGAATACTGGATGCGTCATGCTTTAACGCTGGCTAAGCGCGCCTGGGATGAGCGTGAAGTCCCGGTGGGCGCAGTATTAGTGCATAATAACCGCGTCATTGGCGAAGGCTGGAATCGGCCGATTGGTCACCATGATCCCACGGCCCACGCTGAAATTATGGCGCTGCGTCAGGGCGGCCTGGTGCTGCAAAATTACCGTCTGTTGGATGCCACGTTGTACGTCACTCTGGAGCCGTGCGTGATGTGCGCCGGCGCGATGGTGCACAGCCGTATCGGCCGGGTGGTTTTTGGCGCGCGCGATGCGAAAACGGGGGCGGCGGGTTCATTAATTGACGTGCTACATCACCCTGGAATGAATCATCGGGTTGAAGTGACAGAGGGAGTCCTGCGGGATGAATGCGCCACGCTGCTCAGCGATTTCTTTCGTATGCGTCGTCAGGAAATTAAAGCCCTGAAAAAATCCGCCAATGCGTAAATGCCGGTCTGATTGCCTGATGTTTATCAGGCCGATAAGACTACTTTTCCTCTTTCTTTTGCGCTGAAAACAGAAGGGAAGGGGAGTGCGTCAGGTAGTTTGACGACGTCTGAGACAGAAACGCGGAAAGCGGGAATTTCTCTTTACCTAATAACTCCGCGGGCGACACCGCCGGGTAATCCTGCGCCAGTTGCTGCGTTTCCTGCGCCTGTTTTTCTTTTTCTTGCAGATATCCCACCAGGCTTATCTGGTATTTACGGATATTTTCCACATAGGCATAGGCTTCATGACCACGCGCATAGCCATAGGTCAGCTTGTTGTAATACGGCTTTTGGCTGAGCAGCGGTAGACGCTGTTTTACATCGGACCAGCTATTCGGATTGCCTTTGGTTTTGACCGTCAGCGCCCGCGCGTCCAGCATATGCGCATAACCCATATTGTAGGCGGCAAGCGCAAACCAGATCCGTTCTCCTTCCGGGACGGTATCCGGCACTTTACTCATCATATCCTGCAAATAACGCGCGCCGCCGCTGATGCTCTGTTCGGCATCGGTACGGTCAGTCAGTCCGAGACTCTGGGCGGTATTTTTGGTCAACATCATCAGTCCGCGTACGCCGGTCGGAGAAGTGGCCTGCGCGTCCCAGTGCGACTCCTGATAAGAGATCGCGGCAAGCAGTCGCCAGTCTATTTCCTGCGCATACTTCTCAAACAGCGGCTTGAGGTCTGGCAACACGCTGTCTACGGCGCGCAAAAAGGTGCGGGTGTCGACATAGTCAAAATCATCGCCATGCCCAAGATATTTCTCTTCCAGTCTTGCCAGGGAACCCTCTTCGTTCATGGAATTAAAGAAATCCAACAGGGCAGCGGCCAGCGTATTGTCATCGTCCAGACGACTAAACCAGGTCACCGGCTGTTCGTCGGAGACGTCCAGCGCGACGGCCAGCTCAGGGTGTACGCGTTGGTACAGGCTGATGGCGACGGAATCGGCAATGGTGTAATCCAGCTTACCGGCGATGACATCATCAAGTAGTTCAGTGGTGCCCTTTTTGTCATCCACTTTCCAGCTCAGGTCGGGAAATTTTTTCTCTTTTAGCTGCTGGAGATCGTTAACCACCACATGCCCCGGGGCGATAGTCAACTGATTTTCATTCACGCTAGCCAGGGTTCGAGGGCGATATTGCCCAACCCGATACACCAACTGTTGTGACACCGAGTAATAGGTCGGGCCGGGCTGGTAATTTTTCACCCGCTCGCTGTTATACACCAGACCTGCGGCTAACAGATCGGCATTACCGTTATCCAGGTCGTCAAACAGCTGGCTGATGTTCTGGCGCACGGTGATTTTTAATTTCACGCCTAAATAGTTGGCGAACGCCTGGGCCAGTTCATAATCCAGACCGAATTTTTTGCCGTTGAGGGTCGCATAAGTTAATGGCGAGTCAATGGTACTGACGCGCAGTTCTCCCCGCGACTGAATGGCGGCGATACGATTTTCGGCTTTACCGAACCAGGGAATAGATGGCCAGAGGGCCGCTGCCAACAACAGCGTTAATATGCCGATGAACAGATAATTAATCTTTAATTTTTTCAATTAGTTAATTCTCTGAACCGTACGTTGTCTCTGCCTGCTGTAGTGTTGTTTAAGAAGTGAAGTCGTCATTAATGAGCGGCATTTTGCTTAAACTTGCGTCAGTTGGCAACTTATTAAGAAAACAGACCGCATTTGATGATAAGACGAGGCCGCGATTTTATTTCGACGCAAACGGTTTCGTCGGCGCGGTAGATTCTTTATAATACCGCCCGTTTCCCCCACTTGGGCACACCGAAAGCTTAGAAGACGAGAGACTTATGATGGAAATTCTGCGTGGTTCACCTGCACTGTCTGCATTCCGTATTAACAAACTGCTGGCACGTTTTCAGGCTGCCAACCTCCAGGTCCACAATATTTACGCCGAGTACGTCCATTTTGCCGATCTGAACGCACCGTTGAATAAAGATGAGCACGCGCAGCTTGCACGCCTGCTGAAATATGGTCCTGCTCTTCACAGCCACGCTCCTGAGGGCAAATTACTGCTGGTCACCCCTCGTCCGGGCACCATCTCCCCGTGGTCTTCTAAAGCGACTGATATTGCCCACAATTGCGGCCTACAACAGATTAGCCGTCTGGAACGTGGCGTTGCTTACTATGTCGAAGCGTCTACGCTGACTGCGGAGCAGTGGCAGGAGGTTGCCGACGTACTGCACGACCGCATGATGGAAACGGTTTTCTCTGCGCTAAACGATGCCGAAAAACTCTTTGCGCATCACCAGCCTGCGCCGGTCTCCAGCGTCGATCTGCTGGGTGAGGGCCGTCAGGCGCTGATTGACGCCAACGTGCGTCTCGGCCTGGCATTGGCGGAGGATGAAATCGACTATCTGCAGGACGCGTTCAGCAAACTGGGGCGCAACCCGAACGACATCGAACTGTACATGTTCGCGCAGGCCAACTCTGAGCACTGTCGCCACAAGATTTTTAACGCCGACTGGGTTATCGACGGTAAACAGCAGCCGAAGTCGCTGTTTAAGATGATCAAAAATACCTTTGAAACCACGCCGGACCACGTGCTGTCCGCCTATAAAGACAACGCCGCGGTGATGGAAGGTTCTGACGTGGGGCGCTACTTTGCCGACCACAAAACCGGTCGCTACGATTTCCATCAGGAGCCAGCCCATATCCTGATGAAGGTAGAAACTCACAACCACCCGACCGCCATCTCTCCGTGGCCGGGCGCGGCAACCGGATCCGGCGGTGAAATTCGTGATGAAGGCGCAACCGGGCGCGGCGCGAAGCCGAAAGCCGGGCTGGTGGGCTTCTCCGTTTCCAACCTGCGTATTCCGGGCTTTGAACAGCCATGGGAAGAAGACTTTGGTAAGCCGGACCGTATCGTTACCGCGCTGGATATCATGACCGAAGGGCCATTAGGCGGCGCGGCGTTTAATAATGAATTTGGTCGCCCGGCGCTGACCGGCTACTTCCGAACTTACGAAGAGAAGGTTAACAGCCACAACGGTGAAGAGCTGCGCGGCTACCACAAGCCGATCATGCTGGCGGGCGGGATCGGCAACATCCGCGCCGATCACGTGCAGAAAGGCGAGATCGTCGTCGGCGCGAAGCTGATTGTCCTCGGCGGTCCGGCGATGAACATCGGCCTCGGCGGTGGCGCTGCATCCTCTATGGCTTCCGGTCAGTCTGATGCCGATCTCGACTTCGCCTCCGTACAACGCGATAACCCGGAAATGGAACGCCGCTGTCAGGAAGTTATCGACCGCTGCTGGCAGATGGGCGATGCCAACCCGATTCTGTTTATTCACGACGTCGGCGCGGGCGGTCTGTCCAACGCCATGCCGGAGCTGGTAAGCGATGGCGGTCGCGGCGGTAAATTCCAGTTGCGCGATATCCTGAGCGACGAGCCGGGTATGAGCCCGCTGGAAATCTGGTGTAACGAATCCCAGGAGCGCTACGTGCTGGCGGTGGCCGCTGACCAGTTGCCACTGTTTGACGAACTGTGTAAGCGCGAGCGCGCGCCGTATGCGGTGATTGGGGAAGCTACTGAAGAGCAGCACCTGACCCTGAGCGACAGCCACTTCGACAACCAGCCGATCGATATGCCGCTGGACGTGTTGCTGGGCAAAACGCCGAAGATGACCCGCGATGTGCAGACGCTGAAAGCTAAGGGTGATGCCCTGAATCGTGGCGAAATCTCGATTGCCGATGCGGTGAACCGCGTACTGCATCTTCCGACCGTCGCGGAAAAAACCTTCCTCGTAACCATCGGCGACCGTACCGTTACCGGTATGGTGGCGCGTGACCAGATGGTCGGGCCGTGGCAGATCCCGGTGGCTAACTGTGCGGTGACCACCGCCAGTCTTGATAGCTACTATGGCGAAGCGATGTCTATCGGCGAACGTGCGCCAGTCGCTCTGCTGGACTTCGCAGCTTCTGCCCGTCTGGCTGTAGGTGAAGCGCTGACTAACATTGCGGCAACACAGATTGGCGACATCAAACGCATTAAACTCTCCGCAAACTGGATGGCGGCTGCGGGTCACCCGGGTGAAGATGCCGGGTTATACGAAGCGGTAAAAGCCGTCGGGGAAGAATTATGTCCGGCGCTTGGCCTGACCATTCCGGTGGGTAAAGACTCCATGTCGATGAAGACCCGCTGGCAGGAAGGCAACGAACAGCGCGAAATGACCTCGCCGTTGTCACTGGTGATCACCGCTTTTGCCCGCGTGGAAGACGTGCGCCACACCATTACTCCGCAGCTCTCTACTGAAGATAATGCCCTGCTGTTAATTGACCTTGGTCTGGGCCACAACGCACTCGGCGCGACCGCGCTGGCGCAGGTTTACCGCCAACTGGGCGACAAACCGGCCGACGTACGTGACGTGGCGCAGTTGAAAGGCTTCTACTACGCCATGCAGGCGCTGGTCGCACAGCGCAAGCTGCTGGCTTACCACGATCGCTCCGACGGCGGCTTGCTGGTGACGCTGGCGGAAATGGCTTTCACCGGGCACTGTGGTATTGAGGCTGATATCAGCACGCTGGGCGACGATCGTCTGGCAGCGCTGTTTAACGAAGAACTGGGCGCGGTGATCCAGGTTCGCGCCGCTGACCGTGACGCGGTGGAAGCCATTCTGGCGGCCAACGGCCTGGCAGACTGCGTACACTACCTCGGCAAAGCCGTGGAAGGCGACCGCTTCACTCTCTCCGCTAACGGACAGTCGGTGTTCAGCGAAAGCCGTACTACCCTGCGTATGTGGTGGGCAGAAACCACCTGGCAGATGCAGCGTCTGCGCGACAACCCGGAGTGCGCCGATCAGGAACACGACGCTAAAACCAACGACGCCGATCCTGGCCTCAACGTTAAACTGACGTTCGATATCAACGAAGATGTTGCTGCCCCGTACATCGCCACCGGCGCACGTCCTAAAGTCGCTGTACTGCGTGAGCAGGGCGTTAACTCCCACGTCGAGATGGCGGCCGCTTTCCATCGTGCGGGCTTCGATGCTATCGACGTGCACATGAGCGATCTGCTGGGCGGACGTATCGGTCTGGGGAATTTCCAGGCGCTGGTAGCCTGTGGCGGCTTCTCTTACGGTGATGTGCTCGGCGCCGGGGAGGGCTGGGCGAAGTCGATTCTGTTCAACAACCGCGTCCGTGATGAGTTTGAAACCTTCTTCCATCGCCCGCAAACGCTGGCGCTGGGCGTGTGTAACGGTTGTCAGATGATGTCTAACCTGCGCGAACTGATCCCGGGAAGCGACCTGTGGCCGCGCTTTGTGCGTAACCACTCCGATCGTTTTGAAGCCCGCTTCAGCCTGGTCGAAGTGACGCAAAGCCCGTCTTTACTGCTCTCCGACATGGTTGGTTCGATGATGCCGATTGCCGTTTCTCACGGTGAAGGCCGTGTGGAAGTGCGTGACGACGCGCATCTGGCTCAGCTTGAGAGCAAAGGCCTGGTGGCGCTGCGCTACGTTGATAACTTCGGTAAGGTGACCGAAACCTACCCGGCTAACCCGAACGGTTCGCCGAACGGTATTACTGCCGTTACCACTGAAAATGGTCGCGTCACCATTATGATGCCGCACCCGGAACGTGTGTTCCGCACCGTGGCTAACTCCTGGCACCCGGAAAACTGGGGCGAAGACAGCCCGTGGATGCGTATTTTCCGCAACGCGCGCAAACAGCTCGGTTAATTAGCCCGATAGCCATTAAGCCCCTCCTGCGAGGGGCTTTTTTTTTGCCTGTCTCTTTGTAGGCCGGATAAGGTGTTTACGCCGCCATCCGGCAATAAACTCAGTGCTTATGCCGCAAAATTAAAGTGTCGGGAAATCCCGACATGGGCGGGGTGACGATGTCGTCAAAAAGAGACATTTAATTATATGATTTATAATGGTTTTGTTTTTAAGTGCTACAGATGTTGCTGATTGGCGACAGAAAGTGCAAAAAACCGGCAGAACCATTTTTTGCATGAACAACGATATTCTTCATATCTATCATTGTGTTAACAAAGTGTTTTGAATATTGGCACAGATGCTGCATAATATTAACCAGTGGCTCATTCACCTTCTTATGTCAGCCCCTTCGGGAAGCGCTACATAAACTTCGAATGACGCACAACAAGGTGCCTGCCGTCCAACATCTGATATTAGCATGGCTCATATCAACCTCCGGGCGAAACGTCGAGTTAGGCACCGCCTTATTCCACAACAAAGCCGGGTTAATCCCGGCTTTGTTGTATCTGGCGTTCCCCTCAGTTAGCATCAAGCTATTCCTGTCCATTGAGAGTAACGCCTTGAAGCGCTGGTCAGTTTTCCCCCGATCTTTACGTCAATTGGTTATGTTGGCCTTCTTGCTGATTCTGCTGCCGTTGTTAGTTCTGGCCTGGCAGGCGTGGCAAAGCCTGAATGCCTTGAGCGCGCAGGCGGCGCTGACCAACCGCACCACGCTGATTGACGCCAGACGCAGTGAGGCGATGACCAACGCCGCGCTGGAGATGGAGCGTAGCTACCGGCAGTATTGTGTGCTTGATGACTCAACGTTGGCAAAGGTCTACCAGAGTCAGCGTAAGCGCTATAGCGACATGCTGGATGCGCATGCGGGCGTGTTGCCGGATACCAAGCTTTATCAGGCGTTACGTCAGGATCTCAACGACCTCGCGCAATTACAGTGCAATAACAGCGGTCCAGATAGCGTAGCGGCAGCCCGGCTGGAAGCGTTCGCGAATGCCAATACCGAGATGGTACAGGCGACGCGCACCGTGGTCTTTTCTCGTGGCCAGCAGCTACAGCAGGAAATTGCCGAACGTGGGCAGTTCTTCGGCTGGCAGGCGCTGGTGCTGTTTCTCGTCAGCCTGGCGATGGTACTGCTGTTCACTCGTATGATTATCGGCCCGGTGAAGGGCATAGAAAGGATGATCAATCGGCTGGGGGAAGGGCGCTCGCTGGGCGACAGCGTATTATTTACCGGGCCGCGTGAGCTGAGGTCTGTCGGTCAGCGCATTATCTGGTTGAGCGAACGTCTTTCCTGGCTTGAGTCGCAACGGCATCAGTTTTTACGTCATCTTTCCCATGAGCTGAAAACGCCGCTGGCGAGCATGCGCGAAGGGACGGAGTTGCTGGCCGATCAGGTCGTTGGACCGCTTACGCCGGAGCAAAAAGAGGTGGTCGGTATTCTGGATGACAGCAGCCGTAACCTGCAAAAGCTGATTGAGCAGCTTCTTGATTACAACCGCAAACTGGCGGATGACGAGGTTGAGCTTGAGAGTGTGGACATTGCGCCGCTGGTTGAAAGCGTTGTTTCTGCACATAGCCTGCCTGCTCGCGGCAAAATGATACATACTGAGGTAGCGCTTGAGGCGAACACCTGCCTGGCGGAACCGATGCTGTTGATGAGCGTGCTGGACAATCTTTATTCCAATGCGGTGCACTATGGCGCTGAATCCGGTAACATTTGGATTCGCAGCAGTTTGCATGGCTCAACGGTATACATCGATATAACGAATACAGGCACACCGATTCCAGAAGCAGAACAGACCATGATCTTCGAGCCTTTTTTCCAGGGTAGCCATCAGCGAAAAGGGGCGGTAAAAGGAAGCGGGTTGGGGCTGAGCATTGCCAGAGATTGCATCCGCCGTATGCGAGGCAAACTGTATCTGGTTGATGACCATGCGCAAAGCGTTTGTTTTCGCATAGAATTGCCCCTATCTGCTGCAAAAAATCACTAAAATAAACCTAAGTCTGGTGAGTATGCCACACGTTGTTTTCCGAATGCTTAAACGACATTTTTTCCGTCGAGTCTTGCTTATGAGCCTGCCGTGTCTGGCGCTGGCCGGGTGCGTGCCGAACGCGGTGAATCATGTTACTGGCGACCCCTCTCAGGAGAAAATTCCGCCTTACCAACTGGCGGACTATCTTGCAACCGAGTGTACGGATATCTGGTCCCTGACGAGCCAGCCTACAGAGACAAACCCACTGTACTGGCTGCGGGCAATGGATTGCGCCAATCGCCTGATGCCGGTACAGGCGCGCAGTGAAGCCAGTATGATGATGCCAGATACCTGGCAGGGGGCTTTCAGACGCGGGATTCTGCTTGATAACGCTAACATTACGCCACCTGAAAGGCGGGAGGCTGTTACGCGCCTCGAGGCATTAAGTCCGCAAATTCCGCCGCAAGTCAGACCTCTGTATCAGGTCTGGCTCAGCAGCCAAACGCTACAACTGCAGCTTGCCGAAGAGCGTATGCGCTACAGTAAACTCCAGCAAACATCGGACAGCGATCTGGACACGCTGCGTCAACAGCAGCAGCATTTGCAGTCCCAGCTCGATCTCACAACCCGTAAGCTGGAGAATCTGACTGATATAGAACGTCAGCTTTCCACGCGCAAACCTGCCGGCAGCTACAATCCTGACGCGCCGCACGGGAATGATAAACTCACCACGCCTGATAACGAGGATGGCACTGCGCCATCTGCCGATGAGGTCACACCATGATAAGCCGTAAGCCCGCACATCTGCTGCTGGTGGATGACGATCCGGGCCTGTTGAAATTGCTCGGTATGCGACTGACCAGCGAAGGTTACAGCGTCGTAACCGCCGAAAGTGGGCAGGAAGGGTTACGGGTGCTGAACCGCGAAAAAGTGGATCTGGTTATCAGCGATCTGCGTATGGATGAAATGGACGGCATGCAGCTGTTTACTGAAATCCAGAAAGTACAACCTGGAATGCCGGTTATCATCCTTACTGCTCACGGTTCCATCCCTGATGCCGTTGCCGCGACGCAGCAAGGGGTATTCAGTTTTCTCACCAAGCCGGTTGATAAAGACGCGTTATACCACGCGATTGATGGCGCATTGGAACAGTCTGCGCCAGCCACTGATGACAGCTGGCGTGAGTCTATCGTCACCCGCAGCCCGCTGATGCTGCGTCTGTTAGAACAGGCGCGGATGGTAGCGCAATCGGATGTGAGCGTATTGATTAACGGTCAAAGCGGAACCGGGAAAGAGGTGTTTGCCCAGGCGATTCATAACGCCAGCCCGCGCAGCCACAAGCCATTCATTGCTATTAACTGCGGCGCGTTACCGGAACAGTTGCTGGAATCCGAACTGTTTGGTCATGCGCGCGGCGCCTTTACCGGTGCGGTAAGCAATCGCGAGGGCCTGTTTCAGGCGGCGGAAGGCGGGACGCTGTTCCTTGATGAGATTGGCGATATGCCCGCGCCGTTACAAGTCAAATTGCTGCGCGTTTTACAGGAACGCAAGGTCAGGCCGCTGGGCAGTAACCGCGATATAGACATTGATGTGCGCATTATATCGGCTACCCACCGCGACCTGCCTAAAGCGATGGCGCGGGGCGAGTTCCGTGAAGATTTGTACTATCGCCTCAACGTGGTTAGTCTGAAGATCCCAGCGCTTGCCGAGCGTACGGAAGATATTCCGCTGCTGGCAAACCACCTGCTGCGACAGTCTGCTGAACGGCACAAACCCTTCGTGCGCGCCTTCTCGACCGATGCCATGAAGCGTTTGATGACCGCCAGTTGGCCGGGCAACGTACGTCAGTTGGTCAACGTGATTGAGCAGTGCGTGGCCTTGACCTCTTCGCCGGTTATCAGCGATGCGCTGGTGGAGCAGGCCCTGGAAGGGGAGAACACCGCGCTGCCGACTTTTGTTGAAGCGCGCAATCAGTTTGAACTTAACTACCTGCGCAAACTATTGCAAATCACAAAAGGCAATGTGACCCATGCGGCGCGAATGGCGGGGCGCAATCGCACCGAGTTCTACAAGTTGCTTTCTCGCCATGAGCTGGAGGCAAACGATTTCAAAGAATAAATCTGCGGATTATGTTAGTTTTATTCGATCAAAAGACAGGCGACCTTTTCAAGGAATAGCATGAAAAAGATTGATGCGATTATTAAACCTTTCAAGCTGGACGACGTCCGTGAAGCGCTGGCTGAAGTCGGCATTACCGGTATGACTGTGACAGAAGTGAAAGGATTTGGCCGTCAGAAAGGCCATACCGAGTTATACCGTGGTGCGGAATACATGGTGGATTTTCTGCCGAAGGTAAAAATTGAAATTGTCGTTCCCGACGACATCGTCGATACCTGCGTTGACACCATTATTCGTACCGCGCAGACCGGTAAAATCGGTGACGGTAAGATTTTTGTTTTCGACGTGGCACGCGTTATTCGTATTCGTACCGGTGAAGAAGACGACGCGGCAATCTAAGCCGCGCCGTTAATTTGTAGGCCTGATAAGCGTAGTGCATCAGGCAGAGTGATTGCCGGATGTCGGCGTAAACGCCTTATCCGGCCTACTCGCGTAATACATTACAATACTTTATGCGGGCCGAAGCATTCGTAATGAATGTTCTCGTTTTTCACGCCCAGACCGACCAGTTGCTTCGCGGCGAACTGCATAAAGCCGACCGGGCCGCACAGATAAAACTGCATCGCCGGATCGCTGATTGCCCCTTCCAGTTTGTTCAGATCCATCAGACCAATGCTATCAAACGCACCTTTCGCGCGATCGGCTTCGTTTGGCTCACGATACCAGGTATGCTCGCTAAAGCGTGGCAGCGTTTTGCCGAGTTCTTTTACTTCATCGGCGAAAGCATGTACATCGCCATTTTCCGCCGCGTGGAACCAGTTAACCTGCGCCGTATGATGAGCTTTCGCCAGCGTATCCAGCATCGCCAGCATCGGCGTTTGGCCCACGCCTGCGGAAATCAGCGACACCGGCGTATCGGTCGCAACGTCCATAAAGAAATCCCCCGCTGGCGCGGCCAGGTGAACTACATCACCGACATTGGCGTGGTTATGCAGCCAGGTTGAAACCTGACCACCGTCCTCGCGCTTCACGGCAATACGGTAGCCTTTGCCATCTGGCTTACGGGTCAGCGAATACTGACGGATTTCCTGATGCGGGAAACCTTCCGGCTTCAGCCAGACGCCCAGGTATTGACCCGGATGGTATTCCGCCACTGCGCCGCCATCGACGGGTTCAAACTCAAAGCTGGTAATCGCGCGGCTTTGCGGCGTTTTCGCCACGATACGGAAAGGACGCGTACCTTCCCAACCGCCGGTTTTGCTGGCGTTTTCGCTGTAGATTTGCGCTTCACGGTTAATAAACACGCCCGCCAGCACGCCGTATGCTTTGCCCCACGCATCCAGCACTTCCTGGCCCGGGCTGAACATTTCGTCCAGCGTGGCCAGCAGGTGACTTCCTACGATGTTGTACTGCTCTGGTTTTATCTGGAAGCTGGTATGTTTCTGGGCGATTTTCTCAACGGCTGGCAACAGCGCTGGCAGGTTGTCGATGTTGCTGGCATACGCGGCAATGGCGTTAAACAGCGCTTCACGTTGGTCGCCATTGCGCTGGTTACTCATGTTGAAAATTTCTTTCAGCTCTGGGTTATGCGTAAACATGCGATCGTAGAAATGGGCGGTCAGCTTTGGACCTGTTTCAACCAGCAGGGGAATGGTGGCTTTCACTGTAGCGATGGTTTGTGCGTCAAGCATACGGTCTTCCTTTATCTAAAACTTTAATGATGTATGTCAAATGCATCTTATAAAAAATACCCCTGCATTGTAAATGGTTCTTTGTAACTTTGCGTTGTAAAGGTTACATCGTGAAAAATCTGCATCACAAACCTGAAAAGAAATCCGTTGAAATTCAGCAGACCTTTGTTCTCCAAAGCCTTGTGTGCCGTGAAGGTAATCGTTTGCGTAAAATCCTTTGTCAAGACCTGTTATCGAAGAATGATTCGGTTATACTGTTGGCCGAAGTCCTGGAAGACTGCCTTTTCAGGCCAAAATTTACTTGTTAGCTGAGTCAGGAGATGCGGATGTTAAAGCGTGAAATGAACATTGCCGATTATGATGCCGAACTGTGGCAGGCTATGGAGCAGGAAAAAGTACGTCAGGAAGAGCACATCGAACTGATCGCCTCCGAAAACTATACCAGCCCGCGTGTAATGCAGGCGCAGGGTTCTCAGCTGACCAACAAATACGCTGAAGGTTATCCGGGCAAGCGCTACTACGGCGGTTGCGAGTACGTTGATATCGTTGAGCAACTGGCTATCGATCGCGCTAAAGAGCTGTTTGGCGCTGACTACGCTAACGTACAGCCGCACTCTGGCTCTCAGGCTAACTTCGCTGTCTATACCGCGCTGCTGCAGCCGGGCGATACCGTGCTGGGTATGAACCTGGCGCAGGGCGGCCACCTGACTCACGGCTCCCCGGTTAACTTCTCCGGCAAACTCTACAACATCATTCCTTACGGCATTGATGAGTCCGGTAAAATTGACTACGAAGACATGGCTAAGCAGGCCAAAGAGCACAAACCGAAAATGATTATCGGTGGCTTCTCTGCCTACTCCGGCGTGGTTGACTGGGCAAAAATGCGTGAAATCGCTGACAGCATCGGCGCATACCTGTTCGTCGACATGGCGCACGTTGCCGGTCTGATTGCCGCCGGCGTTTACCCGAACCCGGTTCCGCACGCTCACGTTGTGACCACCACCACCCACAAAACGCTGGCGGGTCCGCGCGGCGGCCTGATCCTGGCAAAAGGCGGTGATGAAGAGCTGTACAAAAAACTGAACTCCGCCGTGTTCCCAAGCGCGCAGGGCGGCCCGCTGATGCACGTGATCGCGGCGAAAGCCGTGGCGCTGAAAGAAGCGATGGAGCCAGAGTTCAAAGTTTACCAGCAGCAGGTTGCGAAAAACGCCAAAGCGATGGTGGAAGTGTTCCTGAACCGCGGCTACAAAGTGGTTTCCGGTGGGACTGAAAACCACCTGTTCCTGCTGGATCTGGTTGATAAAAACCTGACCGGTAAAGAAGCCGACGCTGCACTGGGTCGTGCTAACATCACCGTCAACAAAAACAGCGTACCGAACGATCCGAAGAGCCCGTTTGTGACTTCCGGTATCCGTATCGGTTCTCCGGCTGTCACTCGCCGTGGCTTTAAAGAAGCGGAAGTGAAAGAGCTGGCTGGCTGGATGTGTGATGTTCTGGACAATATCAATGATGAAGCGGTAATTGAGCGCATCAAAGGTAAAGTGCTGGATATCTGCGCACGCTTCCCGGTTTACGCGTAAGTCATATTGATTGCTGGACCTTATCCGGCCTACAGGTGAGTTACCTGTAGGCCGGATAAACGAAGAGACATCCGCCAGTTATAGTGACTTAAGCAAGATTGTTTCATCGACTAAAGCCGCCACTGGCGGCTTTTTCTTAGCCTGAATCCATTTCCGCAATAAGCGCATTTCCCGACCCTGGTTCAACGTCACTGCGCCGACAACGACGTCATTCTGCAAACTAAACCATATTGCTTTCTGCGCATCAGGATCGCCACGTACGAGCCAACTTTCTCCTTGCATTTCGCCAACAAACTGCAGGTTATCGCTGTATTGATCGGTCCAGAACCAGCCCGGCGTGGCTTCCGGCAGGGGTAAACCGAGCATCGCGGCGGCGGCGACCTGCGCCTGGCAGTTGGCATTTTCCCAGCTTTCGATGCGCTTTAACGAACCGTCCGACTGGCGAGTGAGCGCCACATCACCGGCGGCGAAAATGACCGGGTCGGAGGTGGCGCAGGCGCTATCGACAATAATACCATTGGCCGTTTCCAGCCCCGCGTCGCGGGCCAGCGTATCGTTGGCCACGATACCGATACCATAAACCACGGCATCAGCCTGTAGCGTTTCGCCATTTTGCAGCGTGAGCGTGAGAAATTCTCCCGCTTCAGCGTGCTCAATGGCGCTATTGAGCAGCATTCTCACCCCGGCCTGCTGATGGCGGGCTAACAGATAGTCGCGCACCGGCGCAGGCGCATTGCGGCCCATCACCGTTGATGCCAGTTCGACTACCGTCACCCGGCAGCCGCGCTGGGTGGCGCTGGCCGCCAGCTCCAGGCCAATGGTACCCGCGCCGACAATCACGATCGATTTTCCTGGCTGTAGCGCAGCCCGGAGACGCTCGGCATCTCCCGCATGACGTAGGGTAAAACAGCGCTCGCCCAGCGCATCCAGCAGCGGTAGCGGTCTGGCGGCGGCCCCAGTAGCCAGCAGCAGCTGAGTCCAGCGGTAGGTTTGCCCATCGGCGAGCGTTAACGTACGTGAGGCGCGATCAATCTCGCGTAGCGTAACGCCCAGATGCAACTGCACGTTGTGTTCCTGCCACCAGCTGGCGGGCAGAACCGGCTGAAGCTGCGGGTTATCGTCCAGCAGCATCGCTTTTGACAGCGGCGGGCGCTCGTAGGCCAGGTGAGCCTCGTCAGAAAAGAGGTGTAACGGTCCGCTAAACCCCTGCTGACGTAGCGCGGCGGCGGCCATCGCTCCCGCCTGGCCGCCGCCGATGATGGCAATAATCTGTTCGTTCATGATGACTCCTTACAGATCCAGACCAGCCGCGACGTGCCGGATCCCACGGATCCCCAGACCGGCGTCGGCATTGATCATCACGCCGCTCAGCGTGCGGTTGTTGCGCCGTGACGCCAGCATCACGTACGGGCCGGTAAAATCTGCCGGTTCTGGGAAGAACTGCAGCGGCAGAATGGCGGCAATTTTCTCCGGCGTCAGCGACTGCATAATCGAGGTATCGTTCTGACCGAGCGCCTGCGGGCCGCGCAGATCGGTCGCCATGCCGCACGGGCCGACACCGTTCACCCGCACTTTGGGGGCGAGTTCGTAGGCCAGTTGGCGAATCAACCCGGTGGCCGCGTGCTTGCTGGCGGTATACAGGGGCCCGCCGCCGCCGGGATACCACGCGGCGTTAGACAGGGTAAAGATGATGCTGCCTTCGCTGGCGATTAATGCCTGGGCGCAGGCTTTGGCACCCAGCAGATAGCCCAGCACGTTAACGTTAAACAGCTCGTGGAAGCCGCTTTCCAGCGCCTCGGCGGGCGTATTGACCAGCGAAGCGTTGTGATCCCAGATACCCGCGTTGCCGATAAAACAGTCCAGCTTGCCGAAGGTGGTGAGGATCCGATCCACCATGCGCTGGTAGTCGGCATAGCAGGTCACGTTGCCTTCCACCGCCAGTACGTGTTCACCAAAGCGCTGGCGCAGGCTGGCAATCTTCGCTGCGGACAGCTCGAGCGTGGCGACTTTCGCACCTTCTTCAATAAAGCGTTCTACCAGCGCCAGCCCCAGCCCGGAGCCGCCGCCAGTAATAAACACAACGTTATCGCGTAAATCGCTCATCTGGCCTCCTCGGGTAAATCAATAAACACCTCGCCGCCTTCCACATGCACCGCATAGGTGGTGAGCGGATCGGTGGCGGGCAGGCACAGCGCTTTGCCGGTTTTCAGGCAGAAGCTGGCGGCGTGCAGCGGGCACTCCACCGTGGCGTCGTCTTCCAGATAGCCCTCCGACATCGAGGCGTTACCGTGGCTACAGCGATCGTTAATGGCATAAAACTCACCGCCAACGTGAAACAGCGCGATGACGGGAGAGGTTTCCAGCCGGAGGGCTTCCCCCTCCGGTAGCTCCGTGGCGGAGCAGGCAAATATGCGGCTCATCAAAACAGTACACTCAGGTTGTGGGAGGTGATCACCGCCTGATCGAGCACGATCTCACGCCCCAGTAAGCGCCATTCGTCGCCCGGCAGACGACGGACTTTATCCATGCGCGTGCCGACGTAGAACGTCTCGTCACGCTCTTTTTGTGCGCGGTACAGCAGATAGTTCAGGCGCACGGCGAACACGTCCGGCTGGTCGGTTTCGCTAACCTGCAGGTTGCTGATCATGTGGCGGGTGCGGGAAGGCGGCTCTTCGGCCCACGCCATGCCGGTTTCCAGCCGCGCGATACGGCGTTCAAGCTGGTCTTTATTGTCGTTGAAAATCCAGGTGGTCGGCGGCTGTACGCCTTTGCGGCGGTCGCGGGTTTGAGCATTGACCGTGGTGCGCATGGTGTAACGAATGTCGTCATCCAGCTGCGCCAGCCAGTCGCGGAACTGCCAGTCGTCCAGCAAACGCGCTTCTTCATACAGAAACTGGCTGATGCGGTGATGCAGCTCAGGGGAGACTAACGCGCTCATTTCATCACCTCCTGCTGGTATGCGGCGGTTTTTTCCTGCACTTCCTGCCAGCTTTCGCTGCTTAATAAATCGGCCCAACGCTGATACATGCCGCGGGCAGCGGTTTCCGAGAAAATGTAGTTAGTGATCCCCGGAATGCCGTCTTCACGACGTTTTTCCTGGCCGAGACCCATCTCCAGGCACAGGTTAGTGTTGCGTGCCCGGTGGCCTTTCAGCAGTTTTTGAATTTCACACCAGTTTTCCGAGTCGTCCTGCTCAAGGAACCCTGCCGGGCCGAAGGCGCGGGTGGCGCTGTTTTCAAAAGCGGCTTTGACGTCATCAGAGGCGGCTTTATCGGCGATGCAGAACGCCCATACTTCGACTTTGTCCGGCCCGCGCGGATGCCAGACGCGCAGCGTGGCGGTACCGTTCAGCCAGGAGAGCGTGGGGAAAATATTGTTGTGACCGGCGAGGCGCAGCGCACGAACCTTACCCAGACGCCGCTCCGCCTCTTCATAGGTCTCGCGATAGTAGCTGGAGACTTCGCCGTCGACCCAGACGTTGGCGTCCGGTTTCTCGGTAAAGAAGAAGCCGCTGCCG
Source organism: Citrobacter sp. CRE-46 (assembly GCF_059615875.1). Taxonomy (NCBI): domain Bacteria; kingdom Pseudomonadati; phylum Pseudomonadota; class Gammaproteobacteria; order Enterobacterales; family Enterobacteriaceae; genus Citrobacter; species Citrobacter sp. CRE-46. Next base: position 1,375,595 of record NZ_CM184341.1, read on the forward strand.
TGTCCATCCTGGCCGAACTGTAGCGCGTCTTTGGCGGTTTCCCACACCGGGCGGGCGGTTTGACCGTCTCCCAGGCGTTTGTCGCTGCCGTCGTCTTTCGCGCCCAATACCTGTACGGCAGAGGCGTGGCTGAACAACGCGTGATACTGGTCGCTGGCGAACTGTTCGGCGGGGAATTTCCAGTTACAGTCGATGGTCCACTTCTGTACGCCGCCGACGATTTCAGTGCCGCCTTCACGGCGATCCAGCACGCCGTCGAGATACCAGGCGATGTCGCCGAGATAATCGCGAAGATTCGGCGCGGTGGTATCCCAGTTACCGAAAATCAGCCCTTTGTAGCTCTCGACGCATGGCACTTCGTTCAGCCCCCAGTGGGATTTGCACAGCCCTTGTGGGTAGGCGCGCGGCTCCAGCGGCACGTCGATCAGCTCGCCGTTAATGCCATACGACCAGCCGTGATACGGGCAGGTGAAGGCGCGGGTGTTACCGCAGTCGGCATAACTCACGCGCATCGCGCGGTGGCGGCACTGGTTGAGAAACGCTTTGATGCTGCCGTCCTTCTGGCGCACCACCACCACGGCGTCTTCGCCCATATAAGTGTTAAAGAAATCGCCCGGTTTGGGGATTTGGCTTTCGTGGGCGAGAAACAGCCAGCAGCGTCCGAAGATGCGTTCCAGCTCCAGTTGATAAATTTCAGGGTCGGTATAAATACGTGGGGTTACGCGACCGTTTTGCGTGTCGATCAGTCGGTAGATGTCTAAATTTGAGGGTATGGTCATATTTTTTAATCCTGAAAGCTAAGATGTATTGACCTTCTTTTTTTGTACCCTAAGGATGTTGCTGGTTAGTTATCAATCTGTGAAATAGTAAATTTCTACCAGTTGAGACATTTTTTCGATAACAAGGAGAAGGGCATGGAACTGAGGCACTTACGCTATTTTGTGGCGGTGGCGCAGGCGCTGAATTTCACCCGGGCGGCAGAAAAACTGCATACCTCTCAGCCCTCGTTAAGCAGTCAGATCCGCGATCTGGAGGCCTGTGTGGGGGTTCCCTTGCTGGTGCGGGACAAGCGCAAAGTTGCGTTAACGGCAGCAGGTGAATGTTTTTTACAGGATGCGTTGGTTATCCTCGAGCAGGCGGAAAATGCCAAAGTTCGCGCCCGTAAAACGGTGCAGGAAGATAACCATTTCGCCATCGGCTTTGTCCCTTCCGCAGAGGTAAATCTGTTGCCCAAAGTGCTGCCTTTGTTTCGTTTAAAACAACCGGATACGCATATTGAACTGGTCAGTTTGATCACCACCGAGCAGGAGGAGAAGATCCTGCGCGGAGAGCTGGACGTTGGCTTAATGCGTCATCCGGTTTACAGCCCGGAACTGGATTATCTGGAGCTGATTCATGAGCCGCTGGTGGTGGTGTTACCGGTGAATCATCCACTCGCTAATGAGAAAGCGATATCGGCACAGCAACTGCATGGAGTGAATTTTGTCAGTACCGATCCGGCCTATTCCGGCGCGTTAGCGATGATTGTCAAAAACTGGTTTCAGCAGCAAAAAAGCCAGCCCAATATCGTGCAGGTGGCGACCAATATTCTGGTGACCATGAACCTGGTTGGCATGGGGTTGGGGGTGACTTTGATACCCGGTTATATGAATAATTTTAATACCGGGCAGGTGGTTTTTCGCCCTATTGTTGGCGATGTTCCGACCATTGCGCTGCTGATGGCGTGGAAAAAGGGGGCGCTGAAACCGGCGTTGACCGACTTTATCGCCACGGTGCATGAACGTTTAGCCGTGAGCGTTGTGGATTAACGACTACAGCTCGCTAAGCTGCGACTCGACATACAGATAGCCGATGCCCATCAGTTGCTGAGCGCGATTAAGCTTACCGAAACCGATCTGCGTTGCCCGGGCTCGTGGGTTATCGCCATGATCGAACGGATTAAATCCGGTTTGCTGCACCAGCGTATTGAGCCAGCTCTCGCCGAAGGCGCAGCTACGACCATACAGCCAGATTTGATTAATATTTAATATATTTAGAAAATTGTACAGACTCAGGCCAATGGCGCTGGCGGCATGTTCGGCCCACGCCTGAATGCGAACATCTCCGTGCCTCCAGGCATCAATAAGCTGGTCGGTCGTCAGCGTTTGAGGATCATACAGGGATGTCGGTTGCGATTTCATCCACACGCGAGCCTGCTTTTTCAGTGCGCTTAATGACGCCACCGTTTCCAGACACCCATAACGGCCACAGTCGCAGGCAACCCCGTCCGGATCAATTATTGTATGGCCAATCTGACCGCTGCCGTACAAACTGCCCCGCCAGATGTTATCGTTAATGACAAACGATGAACCAATGCCGTAATCAACGTTAATCACACAAAAATCACCGTTAGCCGCCGGATTTTGCCACTTTTCCGCCAGCGCCAGCATCACGCAGTCATTGTCCAGCCGGACCTGCACACCAAGCATCTCCTCAAGCAGGTATTTTATTTCCACCGGTGTTTTCCACGGAGCCTGAGGCATGGTTTTTGATGCGCCGGTAATCGGATCAACCTGGCCGTGCACGCCTAGCGCCAGATTAATCGTAACCTCTGGAAATTGCCGACGGTATTCTCGCCAGTGTGCCGCCAATGCTGTCAGCAGCGCTTTTGGCGTATCAGGATTAATGACCTCATGGCGCCAGTCGCCGACGGCCACCAGACGCGCGTCCGCCAGTTGGCTGGTGATGCTGGTGGGGGTGACGTTGATGCAGAGCGTCCAGGCGCCTGTTTCTGGCAAATGATAACTGCCGCTACTCAAACCGCGCTGGCTTAACGTCTCTCGCGAATGGCTGATTCTCCCTTCATCCATCAGCTCTTCAAGAATATTGCTGACCGCCGGGATCGACAGACTGGTCAGCTGCGCCAACTGCGACTTGCTAAGCTGTTTTTCCCGCCATAGATGCGACAAAAAGATCTGTTTATTTGCCTGACGCACCCTGGCGTTATTGAATCCCGAACGCTGCATACACTTAACTCCCTTTACTATATTGCGTGAGCATTGCGCATTTTAACGCCACTTAACTGCCGCAGAATAGCCTCAGGTTAAATTTTTACTTTTGTTTATTGAGTGGAGAGCGGCATGTACGGTTCAGTTAAAGTCTGGCAGGAAACGATCACCCTCCCAACGTGGACGGTGGGTGAAGAAGACGCTAACCCGATGTTTCTGGAGAAAAGGGTGTATCAGGGATCCTCTGGTGCGGTTTATCCCTACGGCGTGATTGATACCCTGACCAGCAAGCGTGAAATGCGCGACTATCAGGCGGTGTGGATGGAGAATGACTTCATTCGCATCATGCTGCTGCCGGAATTAGGCGGACGTATCCATCGTGCGTATGACAAAGTGCAGCAACGTGATTTCGTCTACTACAACGAAGTGGTGAAACCAGCGTTGGTTGGCCTGCTTGGGCCATGGATCTCTGGCGGCATTGAGTTCAACTGGCCGCAGCATCATCGTCCAACCACCTTTATGCCGGTTGATTTTACGCAACAGCAGGGCGAGCAGGGCGAATATACCGTGTGGATGGGAGAGGTTGAACCCATGCGTGGTTTACAGGTGATGACCGGATTCACACTGTATCCAGATCGCGCGCTGATCGAAATAACCGGGAAGGTGTTTAACGGTAACGCCACGCCGCGCCACTTCCTGTGGTGGGCGAATCCGGCGGTGAAAGGCGGCGACGATCATCAGAGCGTGTTTCCGCCGGATGTAACCGCGGTATTCGACCACGGCAAGCGCGATGTTTCAGCGTTTCCTGTCGCTACTGGCACCTACTACAAAGTGGATTACTCGGCGGGTGTGGATATCTCTCGCTACAAAAACGTACCCGTTCCGACCTCTTATATGGCGGAAAAATCGGATTATGACTTTGTCGGTGCCTGGCACCACGGCGAACGCGGTGGATTACTGCACGTGGCGGACCACCATGTTTCGCCGGGGAAAAAACAGTGGACCTGGGGATATGGCGACTTTGGCGTTGCCTGGGATCGTAATCTCACCGATGACAACGGTCCGTATATCGAACTGATGACCGGGGTCTTTACCGATAACCAACCGGATTTCACCTGGCTTGCGCCGTACGAAGAGAAAGTTTTTGTGCAAAACTTCCTGCCCTACAGCGAACTTGGCATGGTGCAAAACGCCAGCACGCAACTGGCGCTTCGGCTGATGCGTGAGGGAAGCCAACTTTCAGTGGGCGTTTATGCGATAGCGCCGCTACGCGATGTTCAGGTTACGCTTGCGGCACAAGGGGAGCCGTTCTTTGAGAATACACTCACCCTTGAGCCGGGGCAGAGCTGGTTAGCCGATGTGTCTGACAATGGCCATGCCCGGGTAACGATGACCGTTACTCGCGCCGATGGCACTGTGCTGTTGCAGTACGAAGAGCACCTGGCGCAAGAATTACCACTCCCCTCGGCGGCCAGCGCGCCAGCTCAGCCAGAAGCGCTTGCTAATACCGATGAACTCTATTTTATTGGTCAGCATCTGGAGCAGTACAACCACGCCAGCCGCTATGCCGAAGACTATTATCGCCGCGCGTTGGAGGTCGACCCGCTTGATTATCGCAATAATGTGGCTTTGGGGACGCTGGCGCTAAACCGCGCGGACTGGGCATTTGCAGCCCATTGCGCGGGTAAGGCGCTGGAACGGGCGCACAAGCTCAATAAGAATCCACGTGATGGCGAGGCGAGTATGCTGCTGGCCGCCGCGCAGGAACGCCAGGGCGACGATGAAAGCGCCTGGGATAATTATTATAAGGCGAGCTGGAGCGGCAACTGCCGGGACGCGGCTTTCTGGTCGTTAGCGCGCCTGGCGATGAAACGTCAGGACTATGCCGGCGCGTTGGAAAAAGTCGAGCAGAGCCTGCGTTTTAACGGCAGTAATAACCTGGCGATGGGACTGAAAGCGCTGGCGCTGGCTAAGCTTGATCGCAATGCGCAAGCGCTGGAATACATTCGCCAACAGTTGGTTGATTATCCGCTGAGTTACACCCTGCACTATGCGCGCTGGGCTATTTGTCAGGATGAAGCGACTGCACAGGCGCTAATCTCGATTACCGGGCGGCGCGGTACCAACGCGTGTGAACTGGCTGGCTGGTTGATCGCATTGGGGCAAAAAGATGCTGCCCGTGGCGTGCTGGAACTGCTCGACAGCCAGGAAACGCTACCGATGCTGTGGCGCGCTTCGTTGAGCGACAATCCGCAACCTTTCATCGAACGAGCGCGTAAGTGTCTGCAAAATCGCGTCCGTTTTCCTAATACGCTGGATGAAGTACAGATGCTGCAAACCCTCGAGCAGAGCGCTTTTGCCCGCTATTTGCTCGGCTGTTTCTGGTACAGCAAACGCTGCTATGACGAGGCGGTCTCCTGCTGGCAATTTACCCTTGCGCAGGAGCCGGATTTTGCCCCAGTGCATCGCTTATTGGGTATCTATGCCTGGAACAAACAGCACGATGCACAGCAGGCGATGCAGTATCTGTCGCAGGCCGTAGCACTGGAGCCGCAAAATGCCCGTTTCCTGTTCGAACTCGACTATCTCAAAAAGCTGATGGCGCAACCGGCTGAACAGCGTTTGCAACGACTGGAAGCCAGCAAAGATATTGTCTTCCATCGTGACGATCTGACTGTGGAACTGCTTAGTCTGTGGAATGGATTGGGGCGCTACGACGAGGCCGCGGCAATATTACGTGAGCGTGTATTTCATCCGTGGGAGGGGGGAGAAGGCAAAGCCACTGGGCAATATTTGCTGAATCAGATGCATCGCGCACTGGAGGCCGTTCAGTCGGGCGACCCGCAAACCGCCATCACGCAACTGCAACAGGCGCTGCACTACCCGCAAAACCTTGGAGAGGGGCGCCTGCCTGGGCAAACGGATAATGACATCTGGTATTTGCTGGGTTATTGCGCCCAGCAGCAGGGGCATTTCGAGGAGTCCCGGCGCTATTTCTCCCGTGCCACGCGTGGCGGTAGCTCACTGGATGCCGGACGTTACTACAACGACCAGCCGGTGGACTATCTCTTCTGGCAGGGTATGGCGCAGAGAAAACTCGGCGATGATGCACAGGCGGACGCTCTGTTCAACAGCTTCCTGCAATGGGTTGAGTCGCATCGCGACAACGTCCCGGATGTCGATTTCTTTGCCGTATCGCTGCCCGATCTGGTGGTGCTGGATACCTCAGCACAAGCAAAACACCAGCAACACTGCCTGTTCATCAATGCGCTTGGGCATCTGGGGCTGGGAAATAGTTCTGCTTGCCAGCGCGATCTTGATGAGCTTCTGCAACTCAATCCGGCGCATGACAAGGCGTTACTGCTGCGTCACGCCATTAACGTAAGGCTGTTCCAGTAATACCCGAAACGGGTGGGGGAGACCTCACCCGAAACCTTCTGTCCCCTGCGTTTCCCTGAAAGAGGAATCATAATGAATAACGCGCAGACACATTTAAAGATTGGTTATGTCTGGACTATCTGCCTGGTTGCCGCCTGCGGTGGTTTACTGTTTGGCTATGACTGGGTGGTGATCGGCGGGGCAAAGCCCTTCTATGAAGCTTATTTTTCGATTACCGATCCGGCGCAATCTGGCTGGGCGATGAGCTCGGCGCTGGTTGGTTGTATCTTTGGTGCGCTGATTTCTGGCTGGTGCGCCGATAAGTTTGGCCGAAAGATGCCGCTGATTCTCTCGGCAATCCTTTTTAGCGCTTCAGCCTGGGGAACAGCAGTTGCCAGCAATTTTGACATGTTTGTTGTCTATCGCATCGTTGGCGGCGTGGGGATTGGTCTGGCATCCGCGCTAAGCCCGCTGTATATCGCTGAGGTCAGCCCGGCGGAAAAGCGTGGTCGCTTTGTTGCCGTTAACCAGCTCACCATCGTCATTGGCGTTCTGGCGGCGCAGCTTATCAACCTGATGATTGCCGAACCTGTCGCCACAGGCGCTACGCAGCAGGCGATTGTGGAAAGCTGGAACGGTCAGACGGGCTGGCGCTGGATGTTTGGCGCTGAATTAGTGCCCGCGGTAATTTTCCTGGTGCTGATGTTCTTTGTCCCTGAATCGCCGCGCTGGTTGGTGAAGGCAGGAAAAGCCGAACGTGCGCGCACCATGCTGCAGCGCATGGGTTCGGCGGAATATGCCGGGCAAACGCTGAAAGAGATTGAACATACGCTACAAAAAGATAACCACAAGGTCGCGTGGTCATCACTGTTACAACCGCAGATCAAACCGATAGTGATTATTGGCATGGTGCTGGCAGTGTTCCAGCAGTGGTGTGGGATCAACGTTATTTTCAACTATGCGCAGGAGATATTTGCTTCTGCCGGATTCGACATCAACGGCACGTTAAAATCGATCGTAGCGACCGGGATCATCAATCTGGTCTTTACCCTTGCCGCTCTGCCGCTGGTGGACAAAATTGGGCGTCGTAAACTGATGCTGTTTGGTGCATCAGGGCTGACGGTTATCTACGTACTCATTGCCGGGGCATACGGGTTGGGCATTCTGGGCTGGCCGGTTTTGGTACTGGTGCTGGCGGCGATCGCCATTTACGCCCTGACGCTGGCCCCGGTAACCTGGGTGCTGCTGTCCGAAATTTTCCCCAACCGTGTTCGCGGGTTAGCGATGTCGCTCGGCACGCTGGCGTTGTGGATTGCCTGCTTCCTGCTGACCTATACCTTCCCACTGCTGAATGCGAGTCTGGGCGCATCGGGAAGCTTCCTGCTCTACGGTGTGATTTGCGCGATGGGCTTTATCTATATTCTGCGTAATGTGCCGGAAACCAAAGGCGTGACGCTGGAAGCGCTGGAGGAACAGCTGGCGGCGCTGCATACGAAAGTTGGCGCATCAAGCCAACAACGAAGCACCCGCTAATGAATCCTCTGCTGATGCTACAAAACGCACATCTACGGATGTGCGTAGATCCGCAGGGCGGTTCGCTATTGAGTCTGGTTTCGTTACAACATCAACGGGCAATATTACGTGAAGGTCATGGTCAGCAGCCCGGTGATTGCGGCCTGTTCCCGATGCTGCCGGTGGCAAACCGGGTGGCGGGCAACCGTTTTATGCTACGTGGGGGAGAGGTTGTGCTACCGCACCATGAGGCGGATGAACACTTCTTCCTGCACGGTGACGGCTGGCTGCAGCGCTGGCGGGTTATCACCGCGACACCAGGCGGTTGTTTGCTACAGTTGCGCAGTTGGCATCCCTGTGGCTACGACTATACGGCGCAGATTTGCTACCAACTGGAAGCGTCGAGCCTGCATGCTTCATTGACGCTCACCCATTGCGGGGAACGACCGATGATCTATGGCTGCGGGTTCCATCCGTTTTTCGCCTTTGATTCGTACAGTACGGCCCAGTTCACCGCCAGCGGCTACTGGCCGGAGGGAGAACAGCATCTGCCACTGGACTGGCAAAGAGATATTCCACCCGCAGCGGATTTTATGCATGCGCAATACGGTGAAGATGCCTGGTTGAATGTGGGTTATTCTGGCTGGAGCGGGCGGGCCGTTATTCAGCGCGATGTGATGAAAGTCACGATTTTAGCGCAAACTCCGTGGCTGATGCTGTTCAGAATGTCGGGTGAACCATTCTTGTGCCTGGAGCCGCAGACGCATCCGGTGAATGCCCACCACATGCAGGGGCAGCCGGGATTGCAGGTTTTAGCGCAGGGAGAACGCTGTCATTTTGCGATGCAAATTTGCGTCGAATAGGGCGAAAATCATGTTATCTGCCTGTTAATGGTCTCTTGCGCCAGCCAGAGTTTATCGCCAGACTACCGTCTCCAAACGGGAGGGATTCATGGCTTTGCATTCCACGCGCTGGCTGGCGCTCGGTTATTTCACCTATTTCTTTAGCTACGGTATTTTTCTGCCTTTCTGGAGCGTCTGGCTCGAAGGGTTGGGGCTGACGCCGGAAACCATTGGTTTACTGCTGGGCGCGGGGCTGATTGCCCGTTTTCTCGGTAGCTTGCTGATTGCGCCGCGCGTGAGCGATCCCTCTCGTCTGATTACCGCTTTACGTATTCTGGCTCTGTTGACGTTGGTGTTTGCGCTGGCCTTCTGGGCGGGGACCAACGTGGCGTGGCTGATGGTGGTGATGGTCGGATTTAACCTGTTTTTCTCACCGTTGGTGCCGCTGACTGACGCGCTGGCTAACACCTGGCAAAAACAGATAACCATGGATTACGGGCGGGTTCGACTGTGGGGGTCCGTGGCCTTTGTGATTGGCTCTGCGCTGACCGGTAAGCTGGTGAGCCTGTTTGACTATCGGGTGATCCTTATTCTGCTGTCGCTTGGCGTCGCCTCGATGCTGCTGGGCATGATGATTCGTCCGAGCGTGCAGCCAGCTGGTGAAAACCGTCAGCAGGAGAGTGCGGGATGGCCCGCATGGCGCGCGTTAATAACGCAAAGCTGGCGTTTTCTTGCCTGCGTGAGTCTGCTGCAGGGTGCGCATGCCGCCTATTACGGTTTTAGCGCCATTTACTGGCAGTCTGCTGGTTATTCCGCTTCGGCGGTGGGCTATTTATGGTCATTGGGCGTGGTGGCGGAAGTCATTATCTTCGCGCTCAGCCACAAGCTGTTCCGCCGCTTTAGCGCCCGCGATCTGCTGTTGCTTTCCGCCGTTTGCGGCGTGGCGCGTTGGGGGCTGATGGGCTGGAGCACCGAACTACCGTGGCTGATTGTGGTGCAGATCCTGCACTGCGGTACCTTCACCGTCTGCCACCTGGCGGCAATGCGCTATATCGCGGTGCGACAGGGCAGCGAAGTGATTCGTTTACAAGCGGTCTACTCCGCGATAGCGATGGGCGGCAGTATCGCCATTATGACCGTTTTCGCTGGCTACCTGTACCAAAACCTGGGCAGCGGCGTATTCTGGGTGATGGCGCTGGTGGCGCTACCGGCTATCGTGCTGCGCCCGAAAGTAGTGGCGCAGCCTGCGACGTTATGATTCGAGGATTTTGCGGATCTGCTGCTGCTGGTGAGACGTCAGTGCCAGATCCGCATGAATCAACGGCGGTGAAAACAGCGGCAGCGGCGTAGTGTACGGTGTGACGATCAGCGTTACGCCGCGCGGCGCACCCTCTTTTTGAAAGTCCTGCATTGGCATATGTTTTACGTTGAGCGGCAGTAGCGTCAGTTCGCGTAGCTGCTGTTCTATATGCGCTTCGAGTTGTTCATTACTGCCGGTCAGCAGGATAATCTGCTTTTCGTGCAAATCCTTCTCCTGCATCAGCCAGGCACCGAAAATCACCGCCACCAGACCGATCTCTTCTTCTGAAAATTGCACTTCGTATTCCGCTTCGAATCCGTGTATCGCCTCGCGGGTGGTGCGAACCAGCCGGGGATAAAGTCGGCTGAACTCCTCCGGCAGCGTGTTATCAATACCAATGGCAAACAAACTGCGGTTCAGGGCCTGGGCAAGGTGGATATACAACTGGTCGTTCAGCCCTTGTTCATCGCTGAAGCGAACGTTGCCATACTCGCGAAAACGCAGCACCAGCCGCGCGATAGCCAGACGCAAACGGCGATCCTGCTGGTGGTTATCGCGGATGGGATCGGGGATGCGAATCATTGAGAACAGCAATGCCATAAACAGCGATTCGCCCGGCGGCGCACTTTGCATGACGTGACGTTGCCAGTGGCGGGCAATCTCCTCAGCCAGAGCGTACTCCGCGCAGGATTGCGCCCAGCGCTGCTGGAGCGGATTAAACTCCGGGGTGATCCCCGCGTGATGTTGCAGCAGGCAGTATTGTAAAAACAGCCGCAGGAACTGGATATCACGGCACTCAAAGGGTTTTTGCAAGCGTCGGGAGCAGAGGTTAATCAGCGCATGCAGATTGGTGTCATCATACAACGTGCGCGCTATGCCCTGCTGTTTAAGCGCCATTTTCAATGTGGGTGTGAAATGTTGCGTGATAAACGTCGGGCAGAGCCGCAGGCCACGGCGCAGCCAATGCAACAGGCACAGCCGCTGGTTCAGCGGGGCGCCTTCGATCGTATAGCCGCCATTCTGGGCGGAAGTAATGGCGAGCCGATGATAGCGCTGGATTTCGAGCCCCGCGCCAATGATATCCTCCTGAACGGTGGCATCATCGACGCCATTGAGACTGCTGAAGGTCTGCGCGGTAGCAATCTGCCCCGGCAGAAAAAGCGTCAGCAGTACCTGGCAACGGCGTTGGGGAGCGGAAAGTACAGATGGCGGGGCGAGCGTTGACATCATCTGTAGAATCTCCCGTGAGTATGTTTGATAAGAATAGTTAAAGTTTGCGCATAGATTTGCGGAATGGAAAGCTTTACGCCAGGAATGCTGGGGAGCGTCACAGAATTTTTAACGTGCGGAACAGATAGCGGTAGTGAAACGCAGCGCGTTAATCCACTTTTTCACGGTTTTATCTTTTGTTGAGATATAAAAAAATCGGCATTTTGCGCAATGACGTTATGTTAACGCTTCAGCATCAACATAGGTTGGCGGAGTATAATGAATATGCTTTTTTAGAGAAAGGTTCCGTTCACCTCATGTTCATCGCTTCTCTGTACACTGAACGCCAGTGAACGTGTTAAGGGTGCTATCGCCGCACCCTTAACAATCCCGGCTCCCGGCGGGAAAATTGCCGCTCCGCGGTTCCCTCCGCTTATTCCTCCAGGCTACCGGGCCGGGCGCGATGTAACGTCCCTGTAAAGCGCGCCCTGAGCCAGCATCCATGCTGGCTCTCCCGGCCTTACGGAAACACGTCGGCAATTTTCAGCCGGACCAGCCACGCCTGACCATCTGTATTTTTATTTGAACATGTTTAACTGACTGCCATTACACCAGCGGATGGTTGGGGCAGGTTAAAGAACGCTGTCTGGCGTTACTGCCCACGGCTCAGCGTTAATCCCACATCGCCGCCGGGATGCACCGCCAGCAGCGTCTCCTTTGAGTAGCCGCTTTCACTCATCAGACAGGCGCAGGCGGCGTCAAAGATAGCCAGTACCAGCAGAATTGAGGTCGTCGCCAGCATGTTCAGCGGGTCGGCCTCACGCTGTACGCCGGTGGAAATCACCAGCCTCGAGGCTTTAGTGATGGCCGAATTGGCGTTTTCCGTCACGCTCAGGATCGGCACATTTCTCGCCGTCAGCCCAGGCAGCAGCCGGGTAAGTTCATCCGAATTGCCACCGCGCGACAGCATAATAACCAGGTCGTCGGCGCGCAAAAAACCCAGATCGCCGTGCGCCGCATCGGTGGCATTGAGATAAATCGCCGGGCGCTCCACGCAGGCGAGCATATGCGCGACTTTACGCGCCGCAATGCCGGAGGTGCCGACGCCGGTAACGACGATTTTCCCCTGGCATCCGCGCAGTTCCGCCATCAGCGACTGCCAGACCGACTCAGTCAGATGCTGTCCCAGTCCCGCAAGGGCATCGCTGTAGATCTGGAATACGCCGGTGGCTTGAGACCATGAGTCACTCATGCCTCCTCCTGCATCAACTGGCGATATTTCATATGATCCTGATACATCTCGTGGAATACCCGATATTTGCGATCGTAGTACTGCTTAATACGGTTGGTTTGCGGGGTGACCGTTTTACCAATCCGGCTCATCGCCGACATCGCTTCCGGGAAGGAGTCAAAAACGCCTGCGGCGATGGTTCCCATCATGGCGCCGCCCAGCAGCATGGCTTCACTCTCTTCCGGCAGCAGCATCGCGCAGCCGGTGGCGTTGGCATGCTCCTGAACGAAGATCGGGTTTTTCGTGCCGCCGCCGCTGGCCATAATCGTATCGATGGTGTAGCCGCTTTGATTCATCGTTTCAATAATATGCCGGGTACCGAGGGCAATGGCCTGGATGGTCGCCAGATACTGTCGCGCCATATCTTCCGGCGTGCGCGACAGCTTAAGTCCGGTGATTGCACCCGTAAGCGTTGGGTTGGCGCGCGGCGAGCGGTTGCCGTGGAAATAGGGCAGGATATGCATATCGCGGGTCAGGAAGGCGATATCTTCCGGCTCACCGGCCATTTTACGCAGCAACGCATTCAGCACTTCATAAATGGTCTGCCCTTGGGACTTAGCCTGCGCCAGTAGGGTGTCGTAGCACGGATGCGACTGAATTACGTGGTCGATTAACGCCCCCGTAGCCGACTGCCCGCCTTCGTTGAGCCAGTATTCCGGCAGTACGGCAGAGTAGTAAGGCCCCCAGACGCCGCCGATAAAACGCGGCTCTTTGGAAATCGCCATGTGTCCGGTGGAGGTGCCGCCAATAAGTGCGATACGACGGTCGAAATCCGGCACCTCGCCAGAAACGCCGCTGGCGCCGAGCGTGCCGAGCGTACCGGCGTGGGCATCAATAATTGATACGCTGACCGCGGTGCCGGGGATGAGTCCCATTTCGCTGGCGGCGCGCGCTGACAGCCCATGGCCGAGCGGTTCGCCCATGGTCTTCACGTAACGGCCAATTTTGGCGGCATCGTGCTCCAGCAAATCTTCCAGCCCAATCTGGCGGAAATAGCTGGCATCCCATTTATCTTCATGACCCATATAGGTCCATTTACACACCGTCGAGCACAATGAGCGCGTGTCATCGCCCGTTGCCCGCCAGGTGAGGAAATCAGGCAGGTCAAAGTAGTAACCGGCGTTAGCCCAGGTATTGGGCATATGCTGCTTCAGCCACAGCAGTTTTGGCGTTTGCATTTCCGGGGAGATAATACCGCCCACATAGTCCAGCACCCGATGATGCAGGGCGTTAATGCGATCGGCCTGGGTAATGGCGCGGTGGTCCATCCACACAATAATGTTCTGTTCACTACGTCCGGAAGGGCTGATGGTCAGCGGATTGCCTTCTTTATCCAGCACCACCAGTGAACAGGTGGCGTCGAAGCCCAGACCTTTCACCTGGATAGGATTGATATCCGACTGGTTAATCGCATCGCGTACCGCGTTACACACAGCCTGCCAGATGTTATCGGAAGACTGCTCAACAAAATCGGCCTGCGGACGGTAAATCTCGATGGCCCGACTGGCCTGACCGACCATTCTGCCGTTGAGATCAAACACGCCAGCGCGGGCGCTTCCGGTTCCGACATCCACACCAATAAAGTAACTTGCCATAATTTTTTCTCCTGAAATCAGGCTTTACGATTCTGTAATGCGATAAAGAGGATCAGCACCGCGCCCCACAGCGCCATCGTCAGATAGCTGCTGACCCCCAGCAAGTTAAGGCCGCTTTCCAGCATTTGCAGCACAATCAGCGCCAGTACCAGGCCGATAATGCGTCCGAAGCCGCCGTCCGGATTGATACCGCCGAGCACGGAGGCAAGGATGGTGACCAGCAGGTAGGATTCACCGTATCCGGCTTTTGCCGAGTTGAATTTCGCCATCATCAGAATGGCGGCGACCCAGCCGAGCAGGGCAGAAATAACGTACACCGAAATTTGTACCCGTACGGTATTCACACCGCTGTAGCGGGTAGCCTGCTCATTGGAACCGACGAGATACAGGCTGCGCCCAAGCGTGGTGTGCTCCAGCAGCACCCACAGCAGGATTGCCACGAGGAAAAAGAGCAGCAGTGCCACCGGAATACCGGCAATCGTCGCGTTACCAAGGTATTGAATGGCGGTCGGGAAGCCGGAAATCACCGTCCCGTTGGAGAGCAAAATATTCAGCCCGGAGATAAGCGTCATCGTGCCGAGGGTGGCGAGAATAGGCGAGACGCCGACCCAGGCAATTAAAGCGCCGTTGAGCGTGCCGATAGCCACTGCCACCGCTGCGCCTGCAATCAACGCCAGCGCCAGAAACAGCGGGTTATCCGGGTGGGTGACGATAATCGCCGCCATCACCAGCGAGCAGGCGTTCGCACCGGCAATAATCGACAGGTTAATGCCGCCGGTCAGCATGGTCATGCCCATCCCGAGGGCCAGCATGCCGAGGATTGGCAACTGCGAGCCGATCGACTGGAAGTTAGCGACGCTGAAAAAACGGCTGCCGAGCAGGGCCGAGAAGACCAGGGCGACGACCACAATAATGACGCATTGCAGACGAATGATGGCATCACCGGGTAAAAATCTGGCGATTGTTTTCATCTCAAAGCTCCCTTGCCAGTTTACGTTTTTCGTTCCAGGCCGTGGCGCTAATGCTGACCAGGATAATGGCGCCGCTGAACACGGTGTGCCAGTAAGAGGAGACGCTCAGCAGCGTCAGACCATTTTGCAAGAACGCCAGCAGCACAACACCCAGTAGCGTTCCGGTTAACGTACCGCGCCCGCCGCTCATGCTGGTGCCGCCGAGCACGACCGCCGCCAGCACCGTTAACTCAAAGCCGAGCAGGGAATTGGGGGCAACAGACTGGGTGATTTGCGCCTGAACCACGGCGGCAACGCCTGCCAGAATGCCCATATAGCCATAGACGTAGAAATGCAGCTTCAGCAAATTCAGCCCCAGGCGCGAGGCCGCGTCGCGGTTGCCGCCCATGGCGTAAACCTGACGGCCAAGACGGGTATAGTTCATCAGCACGGCGGTAAAGATGATCACCGCCGCCAGGCACAGCAGGGGCAGGGTTAAACCGTAGTCGTAGCCGTCTGTCGCGGTGAACGACAACCAGTTGATACCGTTCATAAACCAGTCCGGGAAGCCGTACAGCCAGGTTCCCTTGGTGGCATAAACCAGCAGGCCGTAGTAGACGTTCAGCGTGGCGATGGTAATGATGATCGCCGGAACGCGCAGCCAGTACACCAGGAAGCCATTAATCAGCCCAAGCAGCAGACCTACCGCCATTGCGATGGTTAAAGCCAGTATGAAGTTGCCGCCGTGAGCGATCACCCAACTGGCCATCGCATACTGGGCAATCGCGGTCATCGCCGGAAATGAGATGTCGATCCCGCCGGAAATCAGCACCACAAACAGCCCGCAGGCGAGAATGCCGAGAATCGCGTAACTGGTGGCGACATCTGTGAGATTGCCCAGCGACAGGAACTCATCGGTACTGACGCTCAGCCCGACGGCGAGCGCCACGACCAGCAGGCCCAGCCAGAATTCATGTTGCCCGATTAAACGGGAGAGACGCAGACTATTCATTGATTACCTCGACCACTTCAGCAATCTCCTCTTCACGGCAGTGATGAGGATTAAATTCCGCCACCAGTTTGCCGCGGCGCATCACCAGCACACGATGACTGTTGTAATACGCTTCCGGGATTTCATCGCAAATCATTAGTACCGCCATTCCCTGTTCCGCCAGATCGCGGGCTATCTGGTAAATCCCCTCTTTGTTGGCGATATCCACGCCGACGGTAGGGGAGTCGAGGATCAGGATGCGCGGATGGGTTGCCACCCATTTGGCAATGGCAATGCGTTGGGCGTTACCGCCGGAGAGCGTTTTGACCGGCAGATGCGGATCGGAGACTTTAATGTTCAACTCACGGATCAAATCGGCGACCAGCTTTTGCGCTTTACGATGATCGAGCAGACCGCTGCTGGTATGCAGTTGGTCAAACACCGTGACGATGGTGTTGTCATAGATCGACTGCTCCATGATCAGCCCCTGCGTCAGGCGATCTTCAGAGACATAGCCGATCCCGTGTTTGATGGCGTCATGGTTATTGCGCAGAGTAACCGGCTGGCCGTTAATGCGCATTTCGCCGCTTTCCGGATGGGTCATGCCGAACAAACTGAGGCAAAGCTCGGTGCGACCGGCACCCAGCAGACCGACAATGGAGACAATCTCACCGCTATGTAGCGATAAATTGATGTTCTGGTATTTCCCCCGGCGGCTGAGGTTGCGTAGCTCGAGCAGCGGCTCTTGCTCAATAGCGGGTCTTTCCGGCAGCGGGCTGTAGTGGAAGCGTTGTCCGGTCATCAGGAAGGCCAGTTCGTGACTGTCGAGTTCGCTGGCCGGGTATGTCCCCACCAGTTTGCCGTCGCGCATCACGCTGATACGGTCCGCCACTTCCATCACTTCATCCAGACGGTGGCTGACAAACACCACGCAAATCCCGGCCGCTTTCAGTTCGTTGACGACCCGCAGCAGGCCATTGACCTCCTGGCGGGTTAACGACGCGGTGGGTTCGTCCATAATCACCAGACGCGCATCGGCGGCAATAGCGCGGCAAATGGCGACCAGTTGCCGATCGGCAATCGACAGTTTTTCGACTTTTTTATCGGGATCGATGTTCACGCCGATGCGTTTCATGGCGGCCAGCGCCTGCTGTCTCATCGCGCCACGGCGTACCCAGATATCGCCACCGGGCAGATAGCGGTTGACCGCGATATTTTCAGCGACGCTAAAGTTAGGGAATAACGACAGGTCCTGATAAATAACCTGAATACCATAATGGGAAGAAAGCTGCGGCGTCAGGTGATGGAATAATTTGCCATCGAGTAAAATCTGCGCGCCTTTTTCCGGATGATATACCCCAGAGATCACTTTAATAATGGTGCTTTTACCACAGCCGTTTTGACCCGCCAGACAGTGAACTTCGCCTTTTCTCAGCGTCAGATTCACGTTATCCAGCGCCAGCACGCCCGGGAATTGTTTGCTGATATTCTCAAGAGTGATAAATGCGGTGGTGTCTGTCATGGACAATACCCCTGCGCACGTCCGCATGGACGCTAAGTGTTAGTTTGGTTGATAGCGCCGACCAGACGGTCGGCGTTAAGGTTCCCTGGTGTCGGCTAAAGCCTTAGAAACCGAGTGATTGTGCGTTGTCTTTGGTGACTTCGAGGATCTTGTTAAAGCGGATCACTTTCTTCTCCGTGTCGATATCGGCTTTCCCTAAACCATCGATACTCAAATCGGCGTTCACTTCTTTACCCTGCAACAACTGATCGGCCACCGTTACCAGCGCGTATCCCGCGTCTTTTGGATCCCACAGCAGCGCTTTTTTGATATCGCCGCGCATCAGGTACGGCGCAGCCTGTGCAGGCATGGCGATCCCGACGACGGCGATTTTATCTTTGGCGCGTTTTTTCTGCACCGCCTGACCCGCACCGATTGGACCCAGCGAGCCGAAGCCGATAATGCCCTTCATCTGCGGATAGGTTTTCATCAGGTCCAGCGTGGTGGCGTAGGATTTATCGATGCTTTCCGCGACCGGCAGACGTGAAGTGACCTCGAACATTTCGGGATATTTTTCTTTTTGGTACTTAATCGCAAAATCGGCCCACGCGTTATGCAACGGTACCGTCAGCGAACCGACATAGATGGCATAACCCCCTTTACCGCCCATGCTTTTCGCTAATTCATCGACGTTAGCCTGCGCATATTTTTCACTGTCGATGGTTTCAATATCCCATTGACCAATCTGCTCGTCCGGGGATTCGTGCGTCAGCACCACGATGCCTTTATCGCGCGCTTTTTTCAGCACCGGCTCAAGGACCTTGGCATCATTCGGCACCACGATGATCGCGTTAACGTTTTTGGCGATCAGATCCTCAATGACTTTCACCTGCTGAGCCGGATCCGGCGTGGAAGGCCCGGTCTGGTAAGCATTCACATCCAGTTTTTTTGCTGCTTCATTAACGCCGGTTTCCATCCGGTTAAACCACGGAATCCCGGTGACTTTGGCAACCACAGCAATTTCATATTTTTCCGCCGCAAAGGACGTGCCGGACAACATGCATGCAGAAACCAGGGTTGCACTGAGTAATGCGAGTTTGAATTTCATAGTTGTACCTTTCGTAGGGGGCAGGACATGTCACGGGGTGAAGTTAACTACGAATGGAAGAGGGAATGAATCATAAGTTCCATGAATGTGATCCATGTCCGTTATTGTAAATTTAAAGAAAAATAATGGTTAAATATTGGTTAAATTCGTGGGGTTTTATATCCATACCAGCAAAATCATTGTTAATAAATAATTAAAATAAAACTTTTAATTAACAATTTATTATCATTTTGCATAAATTGTGGCGGCGAAAAGGGATTCAGACGGGTGTTGCTGGAGAAAGAATTGTCGAAATTGAGAACTGAATCGATACCGGAAAAGGAGGCTCAACATTTTTTCGTTCAATGTTATCCTCAGCACTCTTTCGCCAAACACACCATTATTTCTGGCGGCCTGGATTTTTATCGTGGAGAAGTCATGCAGCGTGTTAAGCACATCATTGTAACGTTGTTTCTTGCTGTCCTGTCCTTTGGCGCAGGCGCGCATCCCCACAGCTTTATCCATTTGAAAACCGAGATAGTGAGCGAGAATAATCAGTTCGTGGCGCTGAAAATGCGCTGGACGATGGATGAAATCACCTCGGCAGATCTGCTTTACGATGCGGGGAATGCTAAACCTGGCTCGGAGATCTGGAAAAAACTGGCGGCGGAAGTGATGGCGAATGTGCTTGGGCAGCATTATTTCACTGAAGTGTGGCATGAAGGGCAAAAGGTAAAGTTTAAAAACAGGCCGACGGAATACGGCATGGAACGTGAGGAACATCAGGCGGTGCTGACGTTCGTTCTACCCTTAGCTGAACCACAGCCGCTGAGTGGTCAAAAATATACCATTTCAACCTTCGATCCGACCTACTACGTGGATATGAGCTATGACCAGAATAGCGATGCCCGGCTGTCGCAGGCGATCAGCCAGCAATGCCGTATTTCAGTACACACCCCGACGCCGAATGAACAAACGCTGATCTTTGCGCAGTCGCTGGATAAAGAAGACGCCCCGCCGGAGGATATGGAGTTGGGTAAACAGTTCGCACAAACGGTAACGCTGCAATGTCAGTAGTTTATCAACCACGACCCACCGGACGTCGCTGGCTCACGCTGTGGCCGCTGGCGCTATTTTTGCTGCTGGCGGCAGGCGGCATACTGTGGCTATGGCTGGCCTGGCCGCAGGTGATGATGAAAAGCATCGTCTGGCAGCGCGAAGTAAACCAACAGATGAGCGGATTGCTGAAAGCGGTTGCTGCCAGTCCGACCCAGGCAGGGGGATCGCTGCTGCTGTTTAGTTTTCTCTACGGCGTTCTGCATGCGCTGGGGCCGGGACATGGAAAAGTGGTGATTACTACCTGGCTTGCGACGCACCCGTCAAAACTCAAATCCAGTATCGGCCTGACGCTGGCGTCGTCTTTATTACAAGGACTGGTCGCGATTGGTCTGGTCGTTATCGTGCTCACCGTCTTGCAGTTGCCTGCGCGGCAGTTGCATATGAGCAGCTTCTGGCTGGAGAGAGGGAGCTATGTGCTGGTGGGCGTGTTAGGCCTGCTGCTGTGCTGGCGGGCGCTGAAAAAACTGCGCTTATTGCTAAAGCGGCCAACGTTTACCGCCTTCACGCCGCGCCATGTGCATCACGACGGCTGTGGCTGCGGGCATCAGCATCTGCCGAACCCTGAACAGGTGCAAAGCGGTGATGACTGGCGCG
Source organism: Citrobacter sp. CRE-46 (assembly GCF_059615875.1). NCBI lineage: Bacteria > Pseudomonadati > Pseudomonadota > Gammaproteobacteria > Enterobacterales > Enterobacteriaceae > Citrobacter > Citrobacter sp. CRE-46. The sequence goes on from NZ_CM184341.1 coordinate 1,395,951, forward strand.
CCCGGCTGATGATTATTCTGTCTATGGGGATGCGTCCATGCTCCGGGGCCATCATGGTGCTGCTGTTCAGCAAAGTGATTGGCGTCTTTTACTGGGGTATGGCGTCGGCGCTGGCGATGGCGGCGGGCACCTCTTTGACGATTACGTCACTGGCTTTATTGGTACACAGTTTCCGCACGCTGGCGGTGAGACTTAGCGGGCATAAAGCGCCGGTGCTGTGGCGACAGATTGGCTGGACGACGCTGGCGTTAGCCGGGGGCACGGTATTAATTGCGGCAGCGGTGGTGATGTGGATGAGCGCGGTGCCGGTGGGGCGAGGGATAAGACCGTTTTAGCACTGTTGTAGGATGAATGCCTGATGGCGCTTCGCTTATCAGGCCTACGGGGAACTTCCCTGGTAGGCCGGATCAGGCGCTAGCCGCCATCCGGCATCAAACGATTAGCGCTTCAGCGCGTCGCTCAGTTCGTCACGCATGTTAGCCAGCATGGCTTTCACTACGCGCGGGTTACCTGCAACGATGTTGCCGGTCGCCATGTAGTTATGACCGCCGGTGAAGTCGCACACCAGGGCGCCAGCTTCACGCGCAATCAGCTCGCCTGCGGCGAAATCCCACGGGCGCAGACCAATTTCGAAATAACCGTCAACGCGGGCTGCGGCAACGTAGGCCAGATCCAGCGCGGCAGAGCCGGTACGGCGGAAGTCAGCGCATTCGGTAAACATGTTGCCAAGGATTTTCATGTAAGAAGCGGCGTGCTGTTTCGCTTTGAACGGGAAGCCGGTGGCAATGATGGTGCCGTCCAGATCGCGAGCCGTGCTGCCACGCAGACGGTAACCGTTAAGCTGCGCGCCCTGACCGCGGGTTGCGGTGAACAGTTCATTACGCATTGGATCGTAAACAACGGCAACTTCAGTACGGCCTTTAATGCGTACTGCGATAGATACCGCGAAGTGCGGCAGGCGTTTTACGAAGTTGGTGGTGCCATCCAGTGGATCGATAACCCATTGAACATCCAAATCTTCACCAACATGTTCACCGCTTTCTTCGGTGATGATGGTGTGCTGTGGGTAAGATTTGCGAATCGTTTCGATAATAATCGCTTCGGCGGCTTTATCGACGTTAGTCACGAAATCATTGCTGCCTTTCTGGCTGGTTTCTACAGAGTCTGGAGTTTCGTAGTGTTTGGCAATTACATTACCCGCCTTGCGCGCTGCGCGCACGGCGATGGTCAGCATCGGATGCATCGGTCTCTCTCACTGGATGTTAAAGAACGGGAAAACGGCGCAGAGTATAGCAGCGAGTTCGGAATATGTCTTCGTTTTATGATAATATGCCCGAATAATCTTTAGCCGAAGAAATACAATGCTGCAAAATATTCGAATTGTGCTGGTGGAAACCTCTCACACTGGCAACATGGGCTCTGTGGCCCGCGCAATGAAAACCATGGGTTTAACCAATCTGTGGCTGGTTAATCCACTGGTCAAACCGGACTCGCAGGCCATCGCCCTGGCGGCAGGCGCCAGCGATGTGATCGGCAGCGCGCAGATCGTCGATACCCTCGATGAAGCGCTGGCGGGTTGTAGTCTGGTAGTAGGCACCAGCGCGCGTTCCCGTACGTTGCCGTGGCCGATGCTGGACCCGCGCGAATGCGGCTTAAAAAGCGTCTCTGAAGCGGCGAATACGCCGGTGGCGCTGGTATTTGGTCGTGAACGCGTTGGCCTGACCAACGAAGAACTGCAAAAATGCCATTATCACGTCGCCATTGCCGCGAACCCGGAATACAGTTCGCTCAACCTGGCGATGGCGGTGCAGGTTATCTCTTATGAAGTCCGCATGGCCTGGCTGGCGACGCAGGAAGGTGATAAGAGCGTCGAATACGAAGAAGCTGAGTATCCGCTGGTGGATGATTTAGAGCGTTTTTACGGTCATCTGGAACAAACGCTGCTGTCGACCGGGTTTATTCGCGAAGGCCATCCGGGACAAGTGATGAACAAGCTGCGCCGTCTGTTTACGCGCGCGCGTCCTGAGAGTCAGGAGCTGAATATCCTGCGCGGGATTCTGGCATCTATCGAACAGCAGAATAAAGGCAAGTAAGCGAAACGCCTTCTGCAAGTGAAAACGGCACTGAAGGTTAAATACCTGACTAAATTAGTCAAGTAAATAGTTGACTGATTTAGTCGGGAATGTCAGACTTGCCCCTGCTATGCAATACCCCCATTTTACAATAAAAAACCCCGGGCAGGGGCGAGTTTGAGGCTAAGTAAGACATGAGACTGACATCAAAAGGGCGTTATGCCGTGACCGCAATGTTGGACGTTGCGCTCAACTCAGAAACGGGCCCGGTACCGTTGGCTGATATTTCTGAACGTCAGGGAATTTCCCTGTCATATCTGGAGCAGCTGTTTTCCCGTTTGCGTAAAAACGGTCTGGTTTCAAGCGTACGTGGACCAGGCGGCGGGTATCTGCTGGGTAAAGATGCCGGCAGCATCGCAGTAGGTGAAGTCATTAGCGCTGTCGACGAGTCTGTAGATGCGACCCGTTGCCAGGGCAAAGGCGGTTGTCAGGGCGGCGATAAATGCCTGACCCATGCGCTGTGGCGCGATCTGAGCGATCGTCTGACCGGGTTCCTCAACAACATTACGTTGGGCGAACTGGTGAATAATCAGGAAGTCCTGGATGTGTCTGGTCGCCAGCACACGCATGACGCTCCACGCACTAATCGTGCTCAAGACGCGATCGACGTTAAGTTACGCGCATAATAAAAGTATTTTAGAATCAGGCCGGGGTGTTAAACGCCCCGTTAACTCGGTCGTACATCCAGCCGGTTGCCTGGTTCCTTGCATTGAAGCGATGTACGGAGTTTATAGAGCAATGAAATTACCGATCTATCTCGATTACTCCGCAACCACGCCGGTGGACCCGCGTGTTGCCGAGAAAATGATGCAGTGTCTGACCCTGGACGGAAACTTTGGTAACCCAGCTTCCCGTTCACACCGTTTTGGCTGGCATGCTGAAGAGGCGGTAGATATCGCCCGTAATCAGATCGCTGATCTGGTCGGTGCCGATCCGCGTGAAATCGTCTTTACCTCCGGTGCGACGGAATCCGATAACCTGGCGATTAAAGGTGCAGCCAACTTTTATCAGAAAAAAGGCAAGCACATCATCACCAGCAAAACCGAACACAAAGCCGTGCTGGATACCTGCCGTCAGTTGGAGCGCGAAGGGTTTGAAGTCACTTACCTCGCCCCACAGCGTAACGGTATTATCGACCTGAAAGAACTTGAAGCGGCAATGCGTGACGACACTATCCTCGTGTCCATCATGCACGTGAACAACGAAATTGGCGTGGTGCAGGATATCGCGACTATCGGTGAAATGTGCCGTGCGCGCGGCATCATCTATCACGTTGACGCCACTCAGAGCGTGGGCAAACTGCCTATCGACCTGAGCCAACTGAAAGTTGACCTGATGTCCTTCTCCGGCCACAAAATCTATGGTCCGAAAGGTATCGGCGCGCTGTACGTGCGTCGTAAACCGCGTATTCGTATCGAAGCGCAGATGCACGGCGGCGGTCACGAGCGCGGCATGCGTTCCGGTACTTTGCCTGTCCACCAGATCGTTGGCATGGGTGAAGCGTACCGTATCGCGAAAGAAGAGATGGAAACCGAGATGGCGCGTCTGCGCAGTCTGCGTAACCGTCTGTGGAACGGCGTGAAGGACATGGAAGAAGTGTACCTGAACGGCGATCTCGAACAGGGCGCACCGAACATTCTCAACGTCAGCTTCAACTTTGTTGAAGGCGAGTCGCTGATTATGGCGCTGAAAGACCTGGCGGTATCCTCCGGTTCTGCATGTACTTCAGCAAGCCTGGAGCCATCCTATGTGCTGCGCGCGCTGGGTATGACCGACGAGCTGGCACACAGCTCAATTCGTTTCTCTTTAGGTCGTTTCACTACCGAAGAAGAGATTGACTATGCCATCAATCTGGTTCGCAACTCCATTGGCCGTCTGCGCGACCTTTCTCCGCTGTGGGAAATGTTCAAACAGGGCGTGGATTTGAACAGTATTGAATGGTCACATCACTAATTCGGCACCAATAAGGAGAATTCAACATGGCTTACAGCGAAAAAGTTATCGATCACTACGAGAATCCACGTAACGTGGGCTCTTTTGACAACAGCGACGAGAACGTGGGTAGCGGCATGGTCGGCGCACCGGCCTGTGGCGACGTGATGAAGTTGCAGATCAAAGTCAACAATGAGGGTATCATTGAAGACGCGCGTTTCAAGACTTACGGCTGCGGTTCCGCTATTGCCTCCAGTTCTCTGGTTACCGAATGGGTAAAAGGGAAATCGCTGGACGAAGCACAGGCGATTAAAAACACCGATATCGCCGACGAGCTTGAACTGCCACCGGTGAAAATTCACTGCTCTATCCTGGCTGAAGACGCGATTAAAGCCGCGATTGCGGATTACAAAAGCAAACGTGAAGCAAAATAATTAAGAGTTGAGGTTTTATTATGTCGATTACCTTAAGCGACAGTGCAGCAGCGCGTGTAAATACCTTCCTGACTAACCGCGGTAAGGGGTTTGGCCTGCGTCTGGGCGTGAGAACCTCCGGCTGCTCAGGTATGGCCTATGTACTGGAATTTGTTGACGAGCCGGCGGCTGAAGATACCGTGTTTGAAGACAAAGGCGTTAAAGTTGTGGTCGACGGTAAGAGCCTGCAATTTCTCGACGGTACGCAGTTAGACTTCGTCAAAGAAGGTCTGAACGAAGGGTTTAAGTTCACTAACCCGAACGTGAAAGACGAATGTGGATGCGGCGAAAGTTTCCACGTATAACGCGCTCACCGATAACCCCACACGCATGATTTTACGTGTGGGGTTTGTTCTAACAGGCTACCCCTGAGATAGTTATGGATTACTTCACTCTCTTCGGATTACCCGCTCAATATCCTATTGATCTCCAGGCCCTGACGATCCGTTTTCAGGATCTACAACGTCAGTATCATCCTGATAAATTCGCCAGCGGTTCTCAGGCGGAACAACTTGCTGCGGTTTCGCAGTCCGCCACCATTAACCAGGCCTGGCAAACGCTGCGTCATCCCTTGATGCGCGCCGAATACTTATTGTCTTTACACGGTTTTGATATTCGCAATGAGCAGCACACGGTGCGTGATACCGCGTTCCTGATGGAGCAACTGGAACTGCGGGAAGAGCTTGACGAGATCGAGCAGACGAAAGACGAATCGCGACTGGAAAGTTTTATCCAGCGCGTGAAAAAGATGTTTGAAAGTCGCCATCAACTGATGGTTGAACAGCTGGATAACGAGATGTGGGACGCGGCGGCGGATACCGTGCGTAAGCTGCGTTTTCTCGATAAACTGCGAAGCAGTGCAGAACAACTCGAAGAAAAACTGCTCGATTTTTAATTTCCGGAAGCGAAAATGGCCTTATTACAAATTAGTGAGCCTGGTCTGAGCGCCGCGCCGCACCAGCGTCGTCTGGCGGTAGGTATCGATTTAGGCACTACCAACTCCCTGGTTGCAACCGTACGCAGCGGCCAGGCCGAAACGCTGGCAGACCACGAAGGTCGCCACCTGTTGCCGTCAGTGGTTCACTATCAGCCGCAGGGCTACTCTGTCGGTTACGATGCCCGCGCAAATGCCGCCCTTGACCCGGCCAATACCGTTAGTTCGGTAAAACGCATGATGGGCCGCTCTCTGGCGGATATCCAGGCGCGCTATCCGCATCAGCCTTATACGTTTCAGGCCAGTGAAAACGGCCTGCCGATGATTGAAACCGCTGCTGGTTTACTTAATCCGGTGCGCGTATCCGCTGACATTCTGAAAGCGCTGGCCGCGCGGGCAACCGAATCGCTGTCCGGTGAACTGGACGGCGTCGTGATCACCGTTCCGGCATATTTTGACGATGCACAGCGTCAGGGAACCAAAGACGCCGCGCGCCTGGCTGGTCTGCACGTATTACGTCTGCTGAATGAGCCGACCGCTGCGGCGATCGCTTATGGGCTGGACTCCGGTCAGGAAGGCGTGATCGCAGTCTATGACCTTGGCGGCGGTACCTTTGATATTTCTATTCTGCGCCTGAGCCGCGGCGTGTTCGAAGTGCTGGCGACCGGCGGTGATTCCGCGCTCGGCGGCGATGATTTTGACCATCTGCTCGCTGATTACATTCGCGAGCAGGCGGAGGTTGCCGATCGCAGCGACAACCGCGTACAGCGTGAACTGTTGGATGCCGCCATTGCGGCGAAAATTGCACTCAGCGACGCCGATTCTGTAACGGTTAACGTGGCGGGATGGCAGGGTGAAATCACCCGTGAAACCTTCAATGAACTGATTTCCGCACTGGTTAAGCGTACGCTGCTGGCCTGCCGTCGCGCGCTGAAAGATGCGGGCGTTGAGCCGCAGGATGTGTTGGAAGTGGTGATGGTCGGTGGTTCAACCCGCGTGCCGCTGGTACGTGAACGCGTGGGTGAGTTTTTTGGCCGTACGCCGCTGACCTCTATCGACCCGGATAAAGTGGTCGCTATCGGCGCGGCAATCCAGGCGGATATTCTGGTCGGGAATAAACCAGACAGCGAAATGCTGCTGCTGGACGTCATTCCGCTGTCCCTGGGCCTTGAAACCATGGGCGGCCTGGTGGAGAAAGTGATTCCGCGTAACACCACTATCCCGGTGGCGCGTGCGCAGGACTTTACCACCTTTAAAGACGGCCAGACCGCGATGTCCATCCACGTGATGCAAGGCGAGCGTGAGTTGGTGCAGGACTGTCGTTCACTGGCGCGCTTTGCGCTGCGCGGTATTCCTGCGCTGCCAGCAGGCGGCGCGCATATCCGTGTGACCTTTCAGGTGGATGCCGATGGGCTGCTGAGCGTCACCGCTATGGAGAAATCCACCGGCGTTGAGTCCTCCATTCAGGTCAAACCGTCCTACGGTCTGACCGACGGTGAAATCGCCTCCATGATTCAGGATTCGATGAGTTTTGCCGAGCAGGACGTCAAAGCCCGTATGCTGGCAGAACAGAAAGTCGAAGCGGCACGTGTACTGGAAAGCTTATCCGGTGCGCTGAACGCTGATGCCGCGCTGTTAAGCGCCGCAGAGCGTCAGGCTATCGACACCGCCGCCGCGCACTTGAGCGAGGTTGCGCAGGGTGACGATGTTGACGCGATAGAACAAGCCATTAAAAACGTAGACAAACAAACCCAGGAATTCGCCGCTCGCCGCATGGACAAATCCGTCCGTAGCGCGCTGAAAGGCCATTCCGTGGACGAGGTTTAATATGCCAAAGATTGTTATTTTGCCTCATCAGGATCTCTGTCCCGATGGCGCAGTTCTGGAAGCTGAGACTGGCGAAACCATTCTCGACGTTGCCCTGCGTAACGGTATCGAGATTGAACATGCCTGTGAAAAATCCTGTGCCTGTACGACCTGTCACTGCATTGTACGTGAAGGTTTCGATTCTTTGCCGGAAAGCACGGAAGAAGAAGATGACATGCTGGATAAAGCCTGGGGTCTGGAGCCGGAAAGCCGTTTAAGCTGCCAGGCGCGGGTAACCGAGGACGATTTAGTGGTCGAAATCCCACGTTACACAATCAATCATGCACGTGAGCATTAACAGAGGGTAGTATGGGACTGAAGTGGACCGATAGCCGTGAAATCGGTGAAGCGCTGTACGACGCCTTCCCCGACCGTGATCCCAAGACCGTTCGTTTCACCGATCTGCACCAATGGATCTGTGACCTGGAAGAGTTCGATGATGACCCACAGGCATCGAACGAAAAAATCCTTGAGGCCATTTTACTGGTCTGGCTGGACGAAGCCGAATAAGTCAACGGGCTGCCCACGGGTGGCCCGTTTTCCTGTATGCGCGAAAATAAGGATAAATAAAATGACAGAAGCCATGAAAATTACGCTTTCCACGCAACCTGCCGATGCCCGCTGGGGTGAAAAGGCAACATACAGCATTAATAATGAAGGCATTACCCTGCACCTGAACGGAAAAGATGACCTCGGACTTATCCAGCGCGCCGCGCGTAAAATCGACGGCCTGGGTATTAAACACGTGCAACTGGACGGTGAAGGCTGGGATACCGAACGCAGCTGGGCATTCTGGCAGGGCTATAAAGGACCAAAAGGCAGCCGAAAAGTTGAGTGGGCTGCCCTGGACGAAGCACAGCGCAAAGAGCTGGATAACCGTCTGAAGATTATTGACTGGGTGCGCGATACCATTAACGCCCCGGCGGAAGAACTGGGCCCGGAACAACTGGCGCAGCGCGCGGTCGACCTGCTGTGCTCTGTTGCCTGCGATAACGTCTCTTACCGCATCACCAAAGGTGAAGATCTGCGTGAGCAGAACTACATGGGACTGCATACCGTGGGGCGCGGTTCCGAGCGTCCTCCGGTGCTGCTGGCGCTGGACTACAACCCGACTGGCGACAAAGAAGCCCCGGTTTACGCTTGTTTGGTTGGTAAAGGCATTACTTTTGACTCCGGCGGTTACAGCATCAAGCAAAGCGCATTTATGGACTCAATGAAGTCCGATATGGGTGGTGCGGCAACGGTCACCGGCGCGCTGGCGTTTGCCATCACCCGTGGTCTGAACAAGCGTGTGAAGCTGTACCTGTGCTGCGCGGATAACCTGATCAGCGGCAACGCCTTTAAGCTGGGCGATATTATTCACTATCGCAACGGCAAAAAAGTGGAAGTGATGAATACCGATGCGGAAGGACGCCTGGTGCTGGCGGATGGTCTGATCGACGCCAGCGCGCAAAAACCGGAGCTGATTATTGATGCAGCTACGCTGACCGGCGCCGCGAAAACCGCCCTGGGTAACGATTATCACGCGTTGTTCAGCTTTGACGACAAGCTGGCTGCCCGTCTGCTGGCAAGCGCGGCACAAGAAAACGAGCCGTTCTGGCGTCTGCCGTTGGCTGAGTTCCACCGTAGTCAGCTGCCGTCTAACTTTGCCGAGCTGAATAACACCGGCAGTGCGGCCTATCCGGCGGGTGCGAGCACTGCAGCAGGCTTCCTGTCTCATTTTGTGGAAAACTACCAGCAAGGCTGGCTGCACATCGACTGCTCTGCAACTTATCGCAAAGCGCCAGTTGAGCAGTGGTCTGCGGGCGCAACCGGTCTGGGTGTGCGCACCATCGCGAATCTGCTGACCGCATAATTCATGACTGTATTGCCGGATGGCGCTACGCTTATCCGGCCTACATGTATTCATCCAATTTGTGATCCTTATGTCCGAAACAAAAAATGAATTAGAAACGTTGCTGGAACAAGCGGCGACAGAGCCTGCGCATCGACCGGCATTTTTCCGTACTTTACTTGAATCCACCGTCTGGGTGCCGGGTACTGCTGCAGAAGGCGAGGCGGTGGTTGAAGACAGCGCTCTCGATCTACAACACTGGGAAAAAGAAGACGGCACAACCGTGATCCCGTTCTTTACCTCTCTTGAGGCTCTGCAGCAGGCAGTTGAAGATGAACAAGCATTTGTCGTCATGCCGGTGCGTACGTTGTTTGAAATGACGCTTGGCGAAACGCTGTTTCTCAACGCGAAACTGCCGACCGGCAAAGAGTTTATGCCGCGTGAAATCAGTCTGCTGATCGGTGAAGAGGGGAGTCCGCTAAGCACCCAGGAGGTACTGGAAGGCGGCGAATCGCTGATCCTCTCTGAAGTCGCTGAACCGCCAGCGCAGATGATCGACTCGCTGACCACGCTGTTTAAAACCATCAAGCCGGTAAAACGCGCGTTTCTCTGCTCAATCAAAGAAAGTGCGGAAGCTCAGCCGAACCTGCTGATTGGTATTGAAGCCGAAGGTGATATTGAAGAGATCATTCATGCCGCAGGCAGCGTCGCGACCGATACATTGCCGGGCGATGAACCGATTGATATTTGCCAGGTGAAGAAAGGCGAGAAGGGCGTCAGCCACTTTATTACCGAGCATATCGCGCCGTTCTACGAACGCCGCTGGGGCGGCTTCCTGCGCGACTTTAAACAAAACCGGATTATCTGAGTGAAGGAAAGCCGCCCCGAAGGGCGGCTACCAGGCTTACTTGCCCTGGGTGCTTAGCGTCACGCGTATGGAATTACCTGGGTAATCCCGATCCCCGTGAAGACACAACGCGCCAGAAACAACAAGCACGATACAGAAGTATCGTATCTTCATTGCGCGGTCCATGCGAAGACTGCATCACGACAGCACCACTGGCGATAATGCCGCGATAGCAAGCGCTGAGACGCGCTTGCATAAACGGCCATGGGACATCCTTTCCTGAAGCCAGCGCCCGTTTGCGAGACGGCGGAAAGGGCCGGGGAAGATAATACGCTAAATATTGAATAGTTTCCCTGCTAATCAACTTGACTTTCGCTCCCTTAAAAGGGAGTATTTGTTTGCTGAGACGCGCTTGCATTGCTATGGTGACATAGCCTGCTGGAAAGGCCGCGAACCGGACTGGCACAAAAAAACCGCTCATTTGGGCGGTTTTTTTGTGGGCGAAAAAGATGAGTAAATCAGATTTTATTTAGCCTCAGATGGTTCTACCGGTAAATCGTTGCGCGCTCCCCATTCGCTCCACGCCCCGTCATACAGTGCGACGTTCGAAACATCCAGCGTGGCAAGCGCCAGTACCACCACGGCAGCCGTTACGCCGGAGCCGCAGCTGGCGATAATGGGGCGGTCAAAGCTCACGCCGTGGCTGAAGAAAATAGCATCCAGCTCATCGGTAGTTTTGAGTTCGCCGTCACGAACCAGCTCTGTCCACGGTACGTTAAGCGCACCGGGTACATGACCACGCTTCAGGCCTGGACGCGGCTCGTCAACTTCGGCATTAAAACGCGCAGCCGGGCGGGCATCGACGATCTGCGCCGTTTTTTCATGACTGGCCAGCAGCACATCGGTGACGCGCACCACGGCTTCAGGCGTAAATGCGACGTTAAATTCGCCTTCGGGTAACTCCTCGTTTCCTTCCTGCAGCATGAGCTCATCGCGCTGCCAGCCAGCAAGACCGCCCGCCAGAATGGAGACATTCTCGACGCCAAAAGTCCGCAGCATCCACCATGCGCGCGGCGCCGAAAACAGATTGCCGTCATCGTAGACAACCAGATGTTTATCCTGATGAATACCCAATTCGCGCATCGCGACAGCGAAGGCTTCCGGGCGCGGCATCATGTGCGGCAACGGCGAGGTATGGTCGGAAAGCGCTTCAATATCAAAAAAAACGGCGCCAGGAATATGACCTGCGCGATACTCCTCGCCAACATCGCGATCTTCCTGACCTGGAGGTGCCATCCGGGCATCAAGGATTTGTATTTCCGGGTCGTCAATGTGTTCGGCAAGCCAGTCGGCAGCGACAAAGAAGGCGGTGGTCATAGGCATCTCCATTTTTACCAGGTTTTGGCAAATTGTCGGACGTTTAGTGCAAAGCGACAAGTAAAAGAGGCTGATTTGTCAGGTGAATCCACATTAATCACGAAAATTAGGACAACGTTGTTCATTTACTGGCTTCCACAGCCTGAAAACTAACGCATAATAGTTGTTCTACGTAGCTAACGGGCCACTATGGCCAGGGATGAAAAATGAAACATTTACGCGTAGCGGCCTGCATGCTGATGCTGGCACTTGTCGGGTGTGATAATAATAACGAAAAATCGACGACGGCTGCGAAGCCGGATGCACCTGCTCCGCAGACTGCGCCCGCAAAAGACAAGGCCCAGTTAGAAAAGCTGATGCAACAAAGTCAGGGCAAGTCGCTGACGCTGTTAGATGCCTCAGAGGTCCAGCTCGACGGCGCGGCAACGTTCGTGTTGACCTTCTCCATTCCCCTCGATCCGGAACAGGATTTTTCCCGCGTAGTGCACGTTGTCGATAAAAAAAGCGGCAAAGTCGATGGTGCCTGGGAGCTGGCGCCAAACCTGAAAGAGCTACGCTTGCGGCACCTCGAACCTAACCGGGAACTGGTGGTTACCATTGAGCGTGATTTACTGGCGCTGAATAAAGCGACGTTTGGTATCGATTATGAAAAAAATATCACCACACGTGACGTCCAGCCGAGCGTAGGGTTCGCCAGTCGCGGTTCGCTACTGCCGGGAAAAGTGATTGAAGGGCTGCCGGTGATGGCGCTCAACGTTAACAGTGTGGATGTGAATTTTTATCGCGTGAAGCCAGAGTCGCTCGGCGCGTTTGTCAGCCAGTGGGAATACCGCAATTCGTTGTCGAACTGGGAATCCGATAATCTGCTGAAAATGGCGGAACTGGTCTATACCGGACGCTTTGACCTCAACCCTGCGCGCAACACTCGCGAAAAGCTGTTGCTGCCGTTGAGCGAAATCAAACCGTTGCAGCAGGCCGGCGTTTACATCGCGGTGATGAATCAGGCCGGAAAATACAACTACAGTAATGCCGCGACGCTGTTTACGCTCAGCGATATTGGTGTGTCAGCGCATCGTTACCATAATCAACTGGATATCTTTACGCAGAGTCTGGAAAACGGCGCTGCGCAGCAGGGCATTGACGTCACATTACTCAATGAAAAAGGGCAGACTCTGGCGCAAGCCACCAGTGACGCGCAGGGGCATGTACAGCTCAAGACTGATAAAGAAGCTGCCTTATTGCTGGCCCGCAAAGACGGGCAGACTACGCTGCTTGACCTGAAACTTCCGGCATTGGATCTGGCTGAGTTTGATATTGCCGGCGCGCCGGGATACAGCAAACAGTTCTTTATGTTTGGTCCGCGCGATCTCTATCGCCCCGGTGAAACGGTGATCCTCAATGGATTACTACGTGACAGCGACGGTAAAACGTTGCCCGACCAGCCGGTGAAGCTGGAAGTGGTCAAGCCCGACGGACAGGTTTTACGCTCGGTTGTCAGCCAGCCGGAGAACGGTCTGTACCGCTTTAGCTGGCCGCTGGATAGCAGCGCGCCGACCGGTATGTGGCATATTCGCGCCAATACTGGCGACAACCCGTCGCGGATGTGGGATTTCCACGTTGAAGATTTTATGCCAGAGCGGATGGCGCTCAATCTCACCGCCAGCAAAATGCCGGTAGCGCCAACTGATGAAGTGAAATTCTCGGTGGTGGGTTACTACCTGTACGGCGCGCCCGCCAACGGCAACGCTCTGCAAGGGCAGCTTTTCCTGCGCCCGTTACGCGAAGCGGTGCAGACACTACCGGGGTTTCAGTTTGGTAATATTGCCGAAGAAAACCTTTCCCGCAGTCTTGATGAAGTTCAGCTCACGCTGGACGATCACGGTCGCGGCGAAGTGACCGCCAACAGCCAGTGGCAGGAGACGCATTCCCCGTTACAGGTGGTGTTGCAAGCCAGCCTGCTGGAGTCGGGTGGCCGCCCGGTGACGCGTCGGGTTGAACAAGCCATCTGGCCTGCGGATACGCTGCCGGGGATTCGACCGCAGTTTGCGGCGAAATCTGTTTATGATTATCGCACTGACACCACGGTGAATCAGCCTATCGTCGATGAAGACAGCAATGCCGCTTTCGATATTGTGTATGCCGATGCGCAAGGTGATAAAAAAGCGGTGTCCGGCTTGCAGGTGCGTTTGATCCGCGAACGTCGTGATTATTACTGGAACTGGACTGAAGGCGAGGGCTGGCAATCGCAGTTTGATCAAAAAGATCTGATCGAAGGTGAGCAGACTCTGGATCTTAAGGCTGATGAAACCGGTAAAGTGAGCTTTCCGGTTGAGTGGGGCGCCTATCGTCTGGAAGTAAAAGCGCCGAATGATGCGGTGAGCAGCGTGCGCTTCTGGGCGGGTTATAGCTGGCAGGATAATAGCGACGGCAGCGGCTCTGTTCGCCCCGATCGTGTGACCCTGAAACTGGATAAACCCGGCTATCGTCCTGGCGATACCATGAAGCTGCATATTGCCGCCCCCGCGGCTGGCAAAGGTTATGCGATGGTAGAATCCAGCGAAGGACCGTTGTGGTGGCAAGAAATAGACGTGCCTGCGAATGGCCTGGACCTCACTATTCCAGTCGATAAAACCTGGAATCGCCACGATTTGTATCTCAGTGCGCTGGTGGTTCGTCCTGGCGACAAATCCCGTTCGGCGACGCCAAAACGGGCGGTTGGGTTGCTGCATTTACCGCTGGGCGATGAAAATCGTCGTCTGGGACTGGTGCTGGAAAGTCCGGCGAAAATACGCCCAAATCAGCCGTTAACCGTCAAGATTAAAGCCAGCGTTAAAAATGGCGACGTGCCAAAACAGGTTAACGTACTGGTCTCTGCCGTTGATAGCGGGGTGTTGAACATCACTGATTACGTTACGCCCGACCCATGGCAGGCGTTTTTCGGACAAAAACGCTATGGCGCGGATATTTATGATATCTATGGTCAGGTAATTGAAGGGCAAGGTCGTCTGGCGGCGCTACGCTTTGGTGGCGATGGCGATGAGTTAAAGCGTGGCGGTAAGCCTCCGGTTAATCACGTCAATATCGTGGCGCAACAGGCGTTACCGGTCACGCTTAACGAGCAGGGCGAAGGTACGGTGACGTTACCGATTGGTGATTTCAACGGCGAGCTGCGGGTCATGGCGCAGGCCTGGACGGCGGATGACTTTGGCAGCAGCGAAAGCAAAGTGATTGTCGCCGCGCCGGTGATTGCTGAACTGAACATGCCGCGCTTTCTGGCGGGGGGAGATACTTCGCGCCTGACGCTGGACGTGACCAACCTGACCGATAAACCACAGACGCTGAATATTAACCTCGCGGCCAGTGGTTTACTGGAACTGATAGGGCAAGATCTTGCGCCTGTGAATCTGGCGCCAGGCGTACGGACTACGCTGTTTATTCCGGTGCGCGCGCGGGAAGGCTTTGGCGAGGGTGAAATTCAGGCGCAGATTAGCGGTCTGTCTCTGCCAGGGGAAACGCTGCCTGTGCAGCACAAACAGTGGAAGATTGGCGTGCGCCCGGCGTTTCCCGCGCAAACTGTCAATAATGGCCTTGCGCTCCAGCCGGGGGCAACCTGGCAGCTGCCAGGCGAAGAGTTGGCTAATTTCTCTCCTGTGACGATGCAGGGGCAATTGCTGTTCAGCGGTAAACCGCCGCTGAATCTGGCGCGCTACATCCGTGAACTGAAAGCTTACCCTTACGGTTGTCTTGAGCAAACGGCGAGCGGGTTGTTCCCCTCTTTATACACCAATGCCGCGCAACTGAAGGCATTAGGTATCGCGGGCGACAGTGATGAAAAACGCCGTGCGGCAGTAGAGATTGGCATTTCCCGTTTACTGCAAATGCAGCGCGATAACGGCGGTTTTGCGCTGTGGGATAAGAACGGGCCGGAAGAGTACTGGCTGACCGCGTACGTAATGGATTTCCTCGTCCGCGCGAACGAACAAGGCTACAGCGTCCCGGTTGAGGTGATTAACCGGGGGAACGAGCGGCTGCTGCGTTATTTGCAGGATCCGGGGATGATGTCGATTCGTTATACCGATGACTCGTCTGCAAGCCGGTTTGCTGTACAGGCCTACGCCGCGCTGGTGTTGGCTCGTCAGCAAAAAGCCCCGCTTGGCGCACTGCGTGAAATCTGGGAGCGCCGCGCTCAGGCGGCTTCTGGTTTGCCGCTGTTGCAACTGGGGATCGCGCTGAAAAACATGGGCGATGCTAATCGCAGTGAACAGGCGCTTACGTTAGCGCTGAATACACCGCGTCGCGATGCACAACAGTGGATGGCGGATTACGGCAGCCAGCTACGCGACAACGCGCTGATGCTGGCATTGCTGGAAGAGAACAAGCTCAAACCTGAAGAGCAGAATATGTTGCTGAACACATTGTCAGAACAGGCCTTTGGTCAGCGCTGGCTCTCTACTCAGGAAAATAATGCGTTGTTCCTTGCCGCGCGTACGTTACAGGATTTACCTGGCACGTGGCAGGCGCAAACATCACTCTCTGAACAGCCGTTAGCAGGTGATAAATCGCAAACCCGGAATCTGGATGCCGACGAGCTGTCCACGCTGAGCGTCACGAATACCGGTAATCTGCCGCTGTGGCTGCGTCTGGATGTCAGTGGTTATCCGCAAACCGCACCGACGCCTGCCAGCAACGTCCTGCATATTGAACGTCAGATCCTGGGACTCGACGGGAGCAGCAAATCACTGGATTCTCTGCGCAGCGGCGAACTGGTGCTGGTCTGGCTGGACGTTAAAGCTAGCCAGAACGTGCCGGATGCTCTGGTCGTCGACTTACTGCCTGCCGGACTGGAGCTGGAAAACCAGAATCTGGCTAACGGCAGCGCCAGTCTGCAGGATAGCGGTAGCGAAGTGGCGAACCTGCTCAATCAGATGCAGCAGGCGGATATCCAGCATATTGAGTTCCGTGACGATCGCTTTGTCGCTGCGGTGGCGGTCAATGAAGGACAGCCGGTTACGCTGGTCTATCTGGCGAGAGCAGTAACACCGGGAACGTATCAGGTTCCCGTCCCGCAGGTGGAATCAATGTATGTTCCGCAGTGGCGGGCAACCGGTGCGGCAGAGGGGCTTTTGATTGTCAGACCATAAATGATGCGCGGGTTGGGTAAACGCGGCTGCTGGCTCTGGCTGGCAGTCGTTGCGCTAGTGTTTGTGATGGCGATTTGGGCGGCAGACAAAATCTGGCCGCTGCCGCTTCATGAGGTGGATCCCGCGCGTGTCGTGGTGGCGCACGATGGTACGCCTCTCTGGCGCTTCGCCGACACGGACGGTATCTGGCGTTATCCGGTGACGATTGATGAGGTATCCCCCCGCTACCTTCAGGCCTTAATCAATTACGAAGACCGCTGGTTCTGGAAACACCCCGGGGTCAATCCGTTTTCAGTGCTGCGCGCCGCATGGCAGGACCTCTCATCCGGGCGTGTCGTCTCGGGCGGCAGTACGCTCACCATGCAGGTGGCTCGTTTACTCGATCCCCACCCGCGCACCTTTGGCGGCAAGTTTCGCCAGCTCTGGCGCGCGTTGCAGCTGGAATGGCATCTGTCCAAGCGCGACATCCTGACGCTGTATCTTAACCGTGCGCCGTTTGGCGGCACGCTGCAAGGCGTGGGCGCAGCGAGCTGGGCCTATCTTGGCAAATCGCCTGCACAACTGAGCTACTCCGATGCAGCATTGCTGGCTGTGCTGCCACAGGCGCCGAGCCGTCTGCGTCCGGACCGTTGGCCGGAGCGCGCTGAAGCGGCGCGTAATAAAGTGCTCGAACGTATGGCAATTCGGGGCATTTGGTCCGCAAAACAGGTGCAGGAGTCACGCGAAGAGCCGGTCTGGCTGGCCCCCAGGCAGATGCCGCAGTTAGCGCCGTTATTTTCGCGCATGATGCTGGGAAAAAGCCGCAGCGATAAAATCGTGACTACCCTTGACGCCGGGTTGCAGCGGCAACTCGAAGAGCTGGCGCAAAACTGGAAAGGGCGATTGCCGGCGCGCAGTTCGCTGGCGATGATTGTGGTCGATCACACCGATATGAGCGTGCGTGGCTGGGTGGGGTCAGTGGATATGAATGATGACTCCCGCTTTGGTCATGTGGATATGGTGAATGCGATCCGCTCGCCGGGATCGGTGCTGAAGCCGTTTATCTATGGTCTGGCGCTGGATGACGGATTAATTCATCCCGCTTCGTTGTTGCAGGATGTACCACGGCGAACTGGTGATTATCGACCGGGGAATTTTGACAGTGGTTTTCACGGACCGGTAAGTATGAGCGAGGCGCTGGTACGTTCGCTGAATTTACCCGCGGTTCAGGTACTGGAAGCCTATGGCCCGAAGCGTTTTGCCGCATCGTTACGTAACGTCGGTTTACCGTTATATCTGCCCGCAGGGGCTGCGCCGAATCTGTCGCTGATTTTAGGCGGGGCGGGGGCAAGGCTTGATGATATGGTGGCGGCGTATAGCGCCTTTGCCCGCCACGGGAAGGCGGGTAAATTGCGTCTGCAGCCGGCAGACCCGCTACTGGAGCGCCCGTTGATGTCGGCAGGCGCGGCGTGGATTATTCGCCGGATTATGGCTGACGAAGCACAACCGCTACCGGATAACGCACTGAGCAGAGTGGTTCCTCTGGCGTGGAAAACGGGTACCAGCTATGGCTATCGCGATGCGTGGGCGATTGGGATTAACGCCCGTTATGTGATTGGCATCTGGACCGGCAGGCCCGACGGTACGCCGGTGGTGGGGCAGTTTGGCTTTGCCAGCGCCGTACCGCTGCTCAATCAGGTCAACAATCTGCTGCTCTCTCGCGGGACGAATCAGCCGGAAGACCCCCGTCCTGAATCCGTTAGCCGCGGCGTGGTATGTTGGCCGGGCGGGCAATCTCTTGCGGCTGGAGACAGTAACTGTCGCCGCCGGCTGGCAACCTGGCTACTGGATGGCAGTCAGCCGCCAACACTGTTATTACCTGAGCAGGAAGGTGTTAACGGCATTCGTTTCCCTGTCTGGCTGGACGGAGAGGGCA
This sequence comes from Citrobacter sp. CRE-46, assembly GCF_059615875.1. Taxonomy (NCBI): domain Bacteria; kingdom Pseudomonadati; phylum Pseudomonadota; class Gammaproteobacteria; order Enterobacterales; family Enterobacteriaceae; genus Citrobacter; species Citrobacter sp. CRE-46. The sequence goes on from NZ_CM184341.1 coordinate 1,414,402, forward strand.
AACGCGTGGCGGCGGATTGCCCGCAGGCGCGCGAACAGACGCTTATCGTCTGGCCCTTGCCGCTTGAACCATGGCTGCCGGAATCAGAGCGCCGTGGGGCGAGATTACCGCCTGTTTCTGCCACATGTCCGCCGTTGGGGCAGGATCCCGGGTTACCGTTGCAGTTGACAGGTCTGCGCGATGGCGCGATTGTGAAGCGTTTACCTGGTTCTCCAGAGGCTTCATTGCCGGTGCAAACCAGCGGTGGAACAGGTGATCGCTGGTGGTTTCTTAACGGACAACGTCTGGACGAGCGCGGGCGTCACCTGACGCTACGTCTGACGGCCAAAGGGGATTACCAACTGCTGGTGATGGATGACGCCGGACAGGTGGCGACGGTGAGATTTTCGGTGCAATAGACCAGTTGGTGAGTATTTGTTGCTAAAACTCATCTTATTTTAAAGAAATGTTACCTTCATCAATAGTCAATTGCCGGGATGCTCTTTATAATCCGCGCCAGGTCGTACATCTATATAGACAACAACAGAACATATTACAGAGGTTATCAATGGCTATTGAACGTACTTTTTCCATCATTAAACCAAACGCGGTGGCAAAAAACGTTATTGGGAGCATCTTTGCGCGCTTTGAAGCTGCAGGGTTCAAGATTGTAGGGACTAAAATGCTGCACCTGACCGTTGAGCAGGCGCGTGGCTTTTATGCTGAGCACGACGGCAAGCCGTTCTTTGACGGTCTGGTTGAATTCATGACCTCCGGTCCGATCGTTGTTTCCGTTCTGGAAAGCGAAAACGCCGTACAGCGTCATCGCGATCTGCTGGGCGCTACCAACCCGGCGAACGCGCTGGCCGGTACCCTGCGTGCCGACTACGCTGACAGCTTCACCGAAAACGGGACTCACGGTTCTGATTCCGTTGAATCTGCCGCTCGCGAAATCGCCTATTTCTTCGGTGAGGGCGAAGTTTGCCCGCGTACGCGCTAATAAGCTCGTCCTGTGGGCCGGATAAGCGTTTGCGCATCCGGCTCTGCTTTGCCTGATGGCGACGCGAGGCGTCTTATCAGGCCTACGTTCTTTCTTTACATATTATTTTCGCTAATGCTTCGTGCAAACGTGGCATCCCTGCGCCAGACTTTGTACAATGCAACGCCCCGGAAGAGCAGACCGCTTGCCGGGGCGTTTCTTTTTAACCCTCCACGGGCCACAACGTGTAACAACGAGGCCGGAAAAAATTATGTCTGAATTAGTTAACACCTCTGAAGTCGTCATTCCTGCGGTTCCAAATAAAAATGGAAAAATTAACCTGCTGGATCTGAACCGTCAGCAAATGCGCGAATTCTTCAAAGAAATGGGCGAAAAGCCGTTTCGTGCCGATCAGGTCATGAAGTGGATGTACCACTATTGCAGCGACAACTTTGATGACATGACTGACATCAATAAGGTGCTGCGTAACAAGCTGAAAGAAGTCGCTGAAATTCGCGCCCCGGAAGTGGTGGAAGAGCAGCGTTCCTCTGACGGCACGATCAAATGGGCTATCGCGGTTGGCGATCAGCGCGTTGAAACCGTTTATATCCCGGAAGACGATCGCGCGACCCTGTGTGTTTCTTCACAGGTTGGTTGTGCATTAGAGTGTAAATTCTGCTCTACGGCGCAACAGGGATTTAACCGTAACCTGCGAGTGTCGGAAATCATTGGTCAGGTTTGGCGTGCGGCGAAAATCGTCGGCGCGGTAAAAGCAACGGGTGTTCGTCCTATCACCAACGTGGTGATGATGGGGATGGGCGAGCCGTTGCTCAACCTGACTAACGTGGTGCCGGCGATGGAAATCATGCTGGATGACTTCGGTTTCGGGCTGTCCAAGCGTCGCGTTACGCTTTCCACCTCAGGGGTTGTACCTGCGTTGGATAAGCTGGGCGATATGATTGACGTTGCGCTGGCGATCTCTCTGCATGCGCCGAACGATGAAATTCGTGACGAAATTGTGCCTATCAACAAAAAGTACAATATCGAAACGTTCCTCGGGGCAGTGCGTCGTTATCTGGAAAAATCCAACGCCAACCAGGGTCGTGTGACCATTGAGTATGTCATGTTGGATCACATTAATGACGGTACCGAACACGCGCATCAACTGGCTGAACTGCTGAAAGATACGCCGTGTAAGATCAACCTGATCCCGTGGAACCCGTTCCCTGGCGCACCGTATGGTCGTAGCTCTAACAGCCGTATCGATCGTTTCTCCAAAGTGTTGATGAGCTATGGTTTCACCACCATCGTGCGTAAAACACGTGGCGATGACATCGATGCAGCCTGCGGCCAATTGGCAGGCGACGTTATCGACCGTACCAAGCGTACTCTGCGCAAGCGTATGCAGGGTGATGCTATCGACATCAAAACCGTTTGATGTCGAGCGCACTACGGTATAATTCTTGTACCGTAGTGCAATGTAAGCCAGGTGAGGTTCTTTGGTTGTTGTCGTCAGGTCAATAATAACGGTGCGTTTTTGTCGACTTTAAGGCAGTATGTAACGGCGCAACAAGAGTTTAGCCCTCAGGTTTACGCTTTTTTGTCATTGGTAGTCTGACCGTTTTATACTGTCTGACGAAGGTTAACTGACCAGATGTTTCGCGGTGTGGGTGAGCATTGTGACTCGCCGGCGCCAGAACCCAAATTTACGCAGCTGTAGCGAATGAATACTGAAGCCACGCACGACAAAAATGAAGCACTCTCCACCGGCGTTCGTCTGCGCAATGCCCGTGAACAACTCGGATTCAGCCAACAGGCAGTCGCGGAACGACTGTGCCTGAAGGTCTCCACGGTACGCGATATTGAAGAAGATAAGGCACCAGCCGATCTCGCTTCAACATTCCTGCGTGGGTACATCCGTTCTTATGCGCGTCTGGTGCATATTCCTGAAGAAGAACTGTTGCCAGGGCTGGAAAAACAGGCTCCAGTTCGCCCTGCTAAAGTCGCGCCGATGCAGAGCTTCTCGCTCGGTAAGCGTCGTAAAAAGCGCGATGGCTGGTTAATGACCTTCACCTGGCTGGTGCTGTTTGTTGTTGTCGGACTGACAGGCGCCTGGTGGTGGCAGAACCATAAAGCGCAGCAGGAAGAGATCAGCACCATGGCCGATCAATCTTCTGCTGAGCTGAATGCCGGTAAAGACACTGCGCAGAATGTACCGTTAGATAGCAGCGCCGCAGCAGGTCAGGAGACAACGCCGGCTGCGGGCGATGGCGCAGTAGCGGACGCCGCGCCATCGACGGATGCTCCGTCAACCCCGGTGCCAGCCGCGGATGCGCAACAGAATGCTGTTGTAGCGCCTTCTCAGGCCAATGTGGATACCGCAACCGCAGCGCCAACAGCGCCAACAAATGCGGCCCCGCTGCCGACTGACCAGGCGGGTGTAAGTACCCCGGCAGCCGATCCTAATGCACTGGTAATGAACTTTACCGCCGATTGCTGGTTGGAAGTAACCGATGCGACCGGTAAAAAATTGTTCAGCGGTATGCAGCGTAAAGACGGTAATCTGAATTTGACCGGTCAGGCGCCGTACAAACTGAAAATTGGCGCTCCGGCGGCAGTGCAGATTCAGTTCCAGGGTAAACCTGTCGATCTGAGTCGTTTTATCAGAACTAACCAGGTTGCACGTCTGACCGTTAATGCCGAACAATCACCGGCTCAGTAACAGACGGCAATGCGGGAGATTTTTTAATGCATAACCAGGCTCCAATTCAACGTAGAAAATCGACACGCATTTACGTTGGGAACGTGCCGATCGGCGATGGTGCGCCCATCGCCGTACAGTCTATGACCAATACGCGCACCACTGACGTGGAAGCGACGGTTAATCAGATCAAAGCGCTGGAACGCGTAGGCGCAGATATTGTTCGTGTCTCTGTACCGACAATGGATGCTGCAGAAGCGTTCAAGCTTATCAAACAGCAGGTTAATGTCCCGCTGGTTGCCGATATTCACTTCGACTACCGTATCGCGCTGAAAGTGGCGGAATACGGCGTTGACTGTCTGCGTATCAACCCAGGCAATATCGGTAATGAAGAACGCATCCGCATGGTAGTAGACTGCGCTCGTGATAAAAATATTCCTATCCGCATCGGCGTAAACGCCGGATCGCTGGAAAAAGATCTGCAGGAAAAATACGGTGAACCGACGCCGCAGGCGCTGCTGGAATCCGCTATGCGTCATGTGGATCACCTCGATCGTTTGAACTTCGATCAATTCAAAGTCAGCGTTAAAGCCTCTGACGTTTTCCTCGCCGTAGAATCCTATCGCCTGCTGGCGAAACAGATCGATCAACCGCTGCATCTGGGGATCACCGAAGCCGGTGGCGCACGTAGCGGGGCGGTGAAATCCGCGATCGGTTTAGGATTGCTGCTATCAGAAGGGATCGGCGATACGCTGCGTGTTTCTCTGGCTGCCGATCCGGTGGAAGAGATCAAAGTGGGCTTCGATATTTTGAAATCGCTGCGCATTCGCGCGCGCGGGATCAATTTCATCGCTTGTCCAACCTGCTCACGTCAGGAATTCGACGTTATCGGTACGGTTAACGCGTTGGAGCAACGCCTGGAAGACATCATTACGCCAATGGATGTTTCGATCATCGGCTGTGTGGTAAATGGTCCTGGCGAAGCGCTGGTTTCTACGTTGGGCGTGACGGGCGGTAACAAGAAAAGCGGCCTGTACGAAGACGGTGTGCGTAAGGACCGACTCGACAACGACGATATGATCACGCAGCTTGAAGCCCGTATTCGCGCTAAAGCGAGTATCCTGGACGAAGCGCGCCGTATCGACGTGCAGCAGCTTGAAAAATAACAACGTGATGGGAAGCGGCGTGCTTCCCGTGTATGATTGAACCCGCATGGCGCCCGCATTGTTCGGGTTAGCGCTGAGGGTTCATTTTTATATTCATAAAGAGAATAAACGTGGCAAAAAACATTCAAGCCATTCGCGGCATGAACGATTATCTGCCTGGCGAAACCGCCATCTGGCAGCGCATTGAAGGCACACTCAAAAACGTGCTCGGTAGCTACGGTTACAGTGAAATCCGCTTGCCGATTGTAGAGCAGACCCCGTTATTCAAACGCGCGATCGGTGAAGTTACCGACGTGGTTGAAAAAGAGATGTATACCTTTGAGGACAGAAATGGCGACAGCCTGACTCTGCGTCCTGAAGGGACTGCGGGCTGCGTACGCGCCGGCATTGAACATGGTCTCCTGTACAATCAGGAACAGCGTCTGTGGTATATCGGGCCGATGTTCCGCCACGAACGTCCGCAGAAAGGACGCTATCGTCAGTTCCATCAGTTGGGTGTCGAAGTGTTTGGCCTGCAGGGCCCGGACATCGATGCTGAACTGATTATGCTGACCGCTCGCTGGTGGCGCGCGCTGGGTATTTCTCAACATGTTAGCCTGGAGTTGAACTCAATTGGTTCGCTTGAAGCCCGTGCTAACTACCGTGATGCGCTGGTCGCCTATCTGGAACAGCATAAAGAGAAACTGGACGAAGACTGCAAGCGTCGCATGTACACCAACCCGCTGCGCGTGCTTGACTCCAAAAACCCAGAAGTGCAGGCGCTGCTCAACGACGCACCTGCGCTGGGTGATTATCTCGATGACGACTCTCGCGAGCATTTCGCGGGTCTGTGCAAACTACTGGAATCCGCAGGGATTGCCTACACCGTTAATCAGCGTCTGGTTCGTGGTCTTGATTACTACAACCGCACCGTATTTGAGTGGGTTACCAGCAGTCTGGGCTCGCAGGGTACCGTGTGTGCCGGTGGTCGTTACGACGGTCTGGTAGAGCAACTGGGCGGTCGCGCAACGCCTGCTGTGGGCTTCGCCATGGGCCTGGAACGCCTTGTTTTGTTAGTTCAGGCAGTGAATCCGGAATTTATTGCCTCCCCTGTTGTCGATATATACCTGGTTGCTTCAGGCACAGACACACAGTCGGCAGCAATGCGGCTTGCGGAACGTCTGCGTGATGAAGTTCCTGGTGTGAAACTGATGACCAACCACGGCGGCGGCAACTTTAAGAAACAGTTTGCCCGTGCCGATAAGTGGGGCGCCCGCGTTGCACTGGTACTGGGTGAGTCCGAAGTGGCTGACGGTACTGTTGTAGTGAAGGATTTGCGCTCTGGTGAGCAAACGGCAGTAGCGCAGGATGGCGTTGCCGCGCATTTGCGCACTCTACTGGGCTAAGGAGAAGGACAGCGTGGAAATTTACGAGAACGAACACGACCAGGTTGATGCGGTAAAACGCTTCTTTGCCGAAAACGGCAAAGCGCTGGCGGTTGGGATAATTTTAGGGGTTGGCGCACTGGTTGGCTGGCGTTACTGGACCAGCCATCAGACGGAGTCCGCACGCTCTGCTTCTCTGGCATACCAAAATACGGTGACCGCGGTTAGCGCGGGTAAAGCGGATAGCATTCCTGCGGCAGAGAAATTTGCAGCAGAGAATAAAAATACCTACGGCGCGTTAGCTTCACTGGAACTTGCGCAGCAGTTTGTTGACCAAAATGAACTTGAGAAAGCCGCAAGCCAGCTGCAACAAGGCCTGGCTGCAACCAGCGATGAGAATCTCAAAGCGGTGATTAACCTGCGTCTGGCTCGTGTTCAGGTTCAGCTTAAACAGGCTGATACCGCGCTGAAAACACTCGACACCATTAAAGGTGAAGGGTGGACAGCCATTGTTGCCGATCTGCGCGGTGAAGCGTTGCTGAGCAAGGGCGACAAACAAGGTGCGCGTAGCGCATGGGAAGCGGGTGTGAAAAGCGATGCCTCTCCTGCTCTGAGCGAAATGATGCAGATGAAAATCAATAATTTGTCCATCTGAGAGGGACCCGATGCAATTGCGTAAATTAGTTCTGCCAGGGCTGCTTTCCGTTACCCTATTGAGCGGCTGTTCACTGTTTAGTGGCGAAGAAGATGTCGTTAAGATGTCCCCATTACCGGTGGTTGAAAACCAGTTTACTCCGTCTACGGACTGGAGCACTTCCGTGGGCAACGGTATTGGTGATTTCTATTCCAATCTTCATCCTGCGCTGGCGGATAACGTTGTCTATGCAGCCGATCGCGCAGGTGTCGTGAAAGCGTTGAACGCAGACGACGGCAAAGAAGTGTGGTCTGTTAATCTGGGTGAGAAAGACGGTTGGTTCTCCCGTGCATCTGCACAGCTTTCTGGCGGCGTAACCGTGTCCGGTGGTCATGTTTACATTGGCAGTGAAAAAGCGCAGGTTTATGCGTTGAATACCAGCGACGGTACCACCGCATGGCAGACGAAAGTTGCCGGTGAAGCGCTGTCCCGTCCGGTTGTGAGCGATGGCATGGTATTAATCCACACCAGCAACGGTCAATTGCAGGCGTTGAACGAAGCTGACGGCGCCATCAAGTGGACCGTTAACCTCGACATGCCATCCCTGTCTCTGCGTGGCGAATCTGCCCCTGCGACGGCCTTTGGCGCAGCAATTGTTGGTGGTGATAACGGTCGCGTAAGCGCCGTGCTGATGCAGCAGGGCCAGATGATTTGGCAGCAACGTATTTCTCAGGCGACAGGCCCAACGGAAATCGATCGTCTGAGTGACGTTGATACCACGCCGGTTATCGTCAATGGCGTTGTTTACGCGCTGGCTTATAATGGTAACCTGACCGCGCTGGATCTGCGCAGTGGTCAGATTATGTGGAAACGTGAACTGGGCTCGGTGAATGATTTCATCGTCGATGGAAACCGTATCTACCTGGTCGATCAGAACGACCGCATACTGGCGCTGACCACCGACGGCGGCGTGACGCTGTGGACGCAAAGCGATCTGTTGCACCGTCTGCTGACGTCTCCGGCATTGTATAACGGCAATTTGGTTGTGGGCGATAGCGAAGGCTACCTGCACTGGATTAACGTTGAAGATGGTCGCTTTGTTGCCCAGCAGAAAGTCGACAGCTCCGGTTTCCTGACCGAGCCAGTCTCTGCGGATGGTAAACTGCTGATCCAGGCGAAAGACGGTACGCTGTACTCCATTACGCGTTAATCGTCCTGGCCGCTCGCTTTGAAAAACGGCTCCTGGTGCAGGGGCCGTTTTACTGTTTTTAACAACGGCGCAAAAATGTGCGCGTTGTCTGATGATTTTTTAAATGAGGCTTTAAACATGGTACCTGTGGTCGCGCTTGTCGGGCGCCCTAACGTTGGCAAATCCACGTTATTTAACCGTCTAACTCGCACCCGAGATGCGCTGGTTGCGGATTTCCCGGGTCTGACTCGTGACCGTAAGTACGGTCGTGCGGAAATTGAAGGCCGCGAGTTTATCTGTATTGATACCGGCGGTATTGATGGTACGGAAGACGGTGTTGAAACCCGCATGGCTGAACAGTCTCTGTTGGCTATCGAAGAAGCGGACGTTGTACTGTTTATGGTGGATGCGCGTGCTGGCCTGATGCCAGCGGATGAAGCCATTGCTAAACATCTGCGTTCACGCCAGAAACCGACGTTCCTGGTGGCCAACAAAACGGACGGACTGGATCCCGATCAGGCGGTTGTTGATTTCTACTCGCTGGGTCTGGGTGAAATTTATCCGATTGCTGCCTCCCATGGTCGCGGCGTTCTCAGTCTGCTGGAGCATGTTCTGCTGCCGTGGATGGATGACGTTGCACCGCAGGAAGAAGTCGATGAAGATGCGGAATATTGGGCGCAACTGGAAGCCAAAGAAAACGGTGAAGAAGAGCCTGAAGACGACTTCAACCCGCAGGATCTGCCGATCAAGCTGGCGATTGTCGGGCGTCCGAACGTAGGTAAGTCCACACTGACTAACCGTATTCTCGGCGAAGACCGCGTGGTGGTTTACGACATGCCAGGGACCACGCGTGACAGCATTTATATTCCGATGCAACGCGACGAACGTGAATATGTGCTGATCGACACCGCTGGCGTGCGTAAGCGCGGGAAAATTACCGAAGCGGTAGAAAAATTCTCAGTCATCAAAACGCTGCAGGCGATTGAAGATGCCAACGTGGTTATGCTGGTGATTGATGCGCGGGAAGGTATTTCCGATCAGGACCTGTCGCTGCTGGGCTTTATCCTCAATAGTGGGCGCTCACTTGTTATTGTCGTCAACAAATGGGACGGCCTGACGCAGGAAGTGAAAGAGCAGGTCAAGGAAACGCTGGACTTCCGTCTGGGCTTTATTGATTTTGCGCGCGTACACTTTATCTCTGCGCTGCACGGTAGCGGTGTCGGTAATCTGTTTGAATCGGTCCGCGAAGCGTACGACAGCTCCACCCGTCGCGTTAGTACCGCGATGCTGACGCGTATCATGACCATGGCGGTAGAAGATCATCAGCCGCCGCTGGTACGTGGTCGTCGCGTGAAGCTGAAATATGCCCATGCCGGTGGTTATAACCCGCCGATCGTGGTGATTCATGGCAATCAGGTGAAAGATCTGCCGGATTCATATAAGCGCTATCTGATGAACTACTTCCGCAAAACTCTGGACGTGATGGGGACTCCGATCCGCATTCAGTTCAAAGAAGGGGAAAACCCGTTTGCGAATAAACGTAATACGCTGACGCCGACCCAGATGCGTAAACGTAAACGTTTGATTAAGCACATTAAAAAAAGCAAATAATCGTTGCTGATGTTGATAAAAACCCGCGCTTGTCGCGGGTTTTTTTTCGGTATTCCATCGCCAGCTTCAGCCCGTGCAATGTCAATCACTATTCGTTTTTTACCAAGTTTAAATCTAAGAAAGTAGACATTTGTCGAGTTTTCATCTTAAAGTCCGGGGGTTGGTACTAGACAAAACTAGCCTTAGGTTATCAAATGGTTAAATAACTTTTCGCCGCATGTAAAAAATCGGTCAGATACGTAACTGGCTGGCGTACATGCGGTGTATACACGCACGACGACATAACTTTCGGGAGAATTATGCAATCCTCTGTTAATCAAAAAGAAAGCCGAACTTTCTTCGGTCATCCTTATCCGCTCGGCTCGCTGTTCTTCACAGAGATGTGGGAGCGTTTCTCGTTTTATGGCATTCGCCCATTACTGATCCTGTTTATGGCGGCTACCGTCTATGACGGCGGCATGGGGCTGGCGCGTGAAAACGCCTCGGCGATTGTGGGTATTTTTGCCGGTACGATGTATCTCGCTGCGCTGCCTGGTGGTTGGCTGGCGGATAACTGGCTCGGCCAACAGAAAGCCGTATGGTACGGTTCCATCCTGATTGCGCTTGGTCATCTGTCGATTGCGCTTTCGGCCATTATGGGTAATAACCTGTTTTTTATCGGCCTGATGTTTATCGTGCTCGGTTCCGGTCTGTTTAAGACCTGTATTTCGGTCATGGTTGGCACATTGTATAAAAAAGGCGATGCGCGTCGTGACGGCGGTTTCTCGCTGTTTTACATGGGCATCAATATGGGGTCATTCATCGCCCCCTTGATCTCCGGTTGGTTGATTAAAACCCATGGCTGGCATTGGGGCTTTGGTATCGGTGGTATCGGCATGCTGGTGGCGTTAATCATCTTCCGTGTGTTTGCCGTTCCGTCGATGAAACGCTACGACAGCGAAGTGGGACTGGACTCGACCTGGAACAGCCCGGTAGTGAAGCGTAACGGTGTGGGCGCATGGCTACTCGCGCTGGCTGTCGGTGTGGCGATTATCGTTACGCTGATTGCGCAGGGCGTGATTGTGATTAATCCGGTCGCGGTTGCCAGCATACTGGTGTACGTGATTGCCGCCTCTGTTGCGCTCTACTTTATCTACCTGTTCATCTTTGCCGGCCTGAATCGCAAAGAGCGCGCCAGACTGCTGGTTTGCTTTATCCTGCTGGTTTCCGCCGCATTCTTCTGGTCGGCGTTTGAGCAAAAACCCACCTCGTTCAACCTGTTCGCCAACGACTACACTAACCGTATGATCGGTGATTTTGAAATTCCGGCGGTTTGGTTCCAGTCGATAAACGCCCTGTTTATCATCCTGCTGGCGCCGGTATTTAGTTGGGCGTGGCCGAAGCTGGCGAGTATGAACATTCGCCCGAGCAGCATCACTAAGTTCGTTATCGGTATTTTGTGTGCGGCGGCAGGCTTTGGCCTGATGATGCTGGCGGCGCAAAACGTTCTCAGCAACGGCGGGGCAGGCGTTTCTCCATTCTGGCTGGTAGGCAGTATCCTGATGCTGACGCTTGGCGAGCTGTGTCTGAGCCCGATCGGTCTGGCGACCATGACGCTGCTGGCGCCGGAAAGAATGCGTGGGCAAATGATGGGCCTGTGGTTCTGTGCCAGTGCGCTGGGTAACCTGGCCGCAGGTCTGATTGGCGGTCATGTGAAGGCTGACCAACTGGATATGCTGCCGGATCTCTTCGCTCGCTGCTCGATTGCGCTGCTGATCTGCGCCGCGGTCCTGATTGTCCTTATTGTTCCCATTCGTCGCATGCTGGAAAATACGCAAACTAAACCGGCAACCAGCGCCTGATAACACCTCGATTATGCCGGGGCAGAAACTATGCCCCGGTCATTCAATTGATGAGGTATGACGTTTTGTTGGACCTGGGCGACATTCAGCGCAGCGTGTTAAACTCAACGCAAGAATCGATCCCTGTACTGGAGTTGCAATGTCTATCATTTGTCCGGATTGCCACGCTGAACTGGAGCCACAAAACGGTGCGGCGCGCTGTGAGAGTTGCCAAAAAGATTTTCAACTGGAAGCACGTTGCCCAGAGTGCCATCAACCACTCGAAGTACTCAAGGCTTGTGGCGCGGTGGATTATTTCTGTCAGCATGGCCATGGGCTGATTTCGAAAAAACGCGTGGAGTATGTGCCGGTTTAAACCGGCTTTTTCTTCCGCGTTTTTTTCGCCGCCGTTACGCCCCTCACTTCGCTTTCCACCCAACCATCTGCTAGTCGGGTGGTGATGACATCGCCTGCGCTGACCTGTTTGATCTGTTTCAGTACGCCGCCGCCCGTGGTGGTAGAAACGCTGTAGCCGCGCGCCAGCGTCGCCAGCGGACTGACCGCTTCGAGATGGGTAACCGCGTTGCCGAAACGCTCGCGCTGTTCGCTTATACGTGTGCGTACATTCTCCGTCAGACGATATTCCAACTGCTGAATACGGGCTTGCGCGCGATAAATGCGGGGCTGTGGATTTTGTTGATTCAGTCGCTGCAGCATACGTTGCTGGCGCTGATTCGCCTGCTTTATTTGGTTTTCCAGCGCGCTGCTCATGCGCTGACGCAGCCGTTCCAGAGAAGTTTGCTGGCGCGCCAGACGCAACTGCGGGTGCTGCTGCTGGAGGCGGTGGAAAAGCTGCGTGAAACGACGGGTGCGGTTGGCGAGGTAGTAATCCATCGCCATGCCCAGACGCTGCTGGGCAGACTGCACCTGACGCAGTAGCTCTTGCTGGTTACGGCTGACGATTTCCGCCGCCGCCGACGGCGTCGGCGCCCGCAGGTCGCCGACAAAATCGGCGATAGTGACGTCGGTTTCGTGGCCGACGGCGCTAACCACCGGAATGCGGCTGGCAAATATTGCGCGCGCCACGCGTTCGTCGTTAAAACTCCATAAATCTTCCAGCGAGCCGCCGCCGCGCCCGACGATTAACACGTCGCACTCGCCACGCGCGTTTGCCAGTTCAATGGCGCGAACGATTTGCCCCGGCGCGTCGTCGCCCTGTACCGCGGTAGGGTAGATAACTACCGGCAGCGACGGATCGCGGCGTTTAAGAACGTGGAGAATATCGTGCAGCGCCGCGCCGGTTTTCGAGGTAATCACTCCGACACAGTGGGCCGGGGAGGGCAGCGGTTGCTTATATTGCTGATCGAACAACCCTTCCGCCTGCAGTTTGGCTTTCAGCTGTTCATACTTCTGCTGTAATAGCCCTTCGCCCGCGGGCTGCATGCTCTCAACAATTATCTGGTAATCGCCGCGCGGTTCGTACAGCGTGATGTTGGCGCGTACCAGTACCTGCTGACCGTGCTGCGGACGGAACGTCACCCGGCGGTTGCTGTTGCGGAACATCGCGCAGCGCACCTGGGCGTTATCGTCTTTTAAGGTGAAGTACCAGTGGCCGGAAGAGGGCTGGGTGAAATTCGATATTTCGCCGCTGATCCACACTTGTCCCATCTCCTGCTCAAGCAGCAGACGAACCGTCTGATTCAGGCGGCTTACGGTAAAAATTGAGGAGGTCTGAGAGGATAACATGTGAGCGGGATCAAATTCTAAATCAGCAGGTTATTCAGTCGAAAGTAACATGCTCACAGAGGAGCGCAAGGTTTTTTTGCAAAAAAGTGTGGATGCAATCGGTTACGCTCTGTATAATGCCGCGGCAATATTTAATAACCTCCCAGGTGAGATATTGCCCATGCTACGTATCGCAAAAGAAGCCCTGACGTTTGACGACGTCCTCCTCGTTCCCGCTCATTCTACCGTTCTGCCGAACACGGCTGACCTTAGCACTCAGCTGACCAAAACGATTCGCCTGAACATTCCTATGCTCTCCGCAGCAATGGATACCGTGACGGAAGCGCGCCTGGCGATTGCCCTGGCACAGGAAGGCGGCATCGGTTTTATCCACAAGAATATGTCTATCGAGCGCCAGGCGGAAGAAGTCCGCCGCGTGAAAAAACACGAATCTGGCGTGGTAACCGACCCGCAGACAGTGCTGCCAACCACCACCCTGCGTGAAGTGAAAGAACTGACTGAACGTAACGGTTTTGCAGGTTACCCGGTAGTGACTGAAGACAACGAACTGGTTGGCATCATCACCGGTCGTGACGTGCGCTTTGTGACTGACCTGAACCAGCCGGTTAGCGTATACATGACGCCGAAAGAGCGCCTGGTGACCGTTCGTGAAGGTGAAGCGCGTGATGTCGTGCTGGCCAAAATGCACGAGAAGCGCGTTGAGAAAGCGCTGGTTGTTGATGACAGCTTCCACCTGCTCGGCATGATCACCGTTAAAGATTTCCAGAAAGCAGAACGTAAACCGAACTCATGTAAAGACGAGCATGGTCGTCTGCGTGTCGGCGCGGCTGTAGGCGCAGGTGCAGGTAACGAAGAACGTGTTGACGCGCTGGTTGCTGCCGGCGTTGACGTACTGTTGATCGATTCCTCTCACGGTCACTCTGAAGGCGTGCTGCAACGTATCCGTGAAACCCGTGCTAAATATCCTGACCTGCAAATCATCGGCGGTAACGTCGCCACTGGCGCTGGCGCTCGCGCACTCGCCGAAGCTGGTTGCAGCGCGGTGAAAGTCGGTATTGGCCCTGGCTCCATCTGTACTACCCGTATCGTCACTGGCGTGGGCGTTCCGCAGATCACTGCCGTTTCAGACGCGGTTGAAGCGCTGGAAGGTACCGGTATTCCAGTTATCGCCGACGGCGGTATCCGTTTCTCCGGCGACATCGCTAAAGCGATTGCCGCTGGCGCCGCTGCCGTCATGGTTGGCTCTATGCTGGCGGGTACCGAAGAGTCTCCGGGCGAAATCGAACTGTATCAGGGCCGTTCTTACAAATCCTACCGCGGTATGGGCTCCCTGGGCGCGATGTCCAAAGGTTCCTCCGACCGTTACTTCCAGAGCGACAACGCCGCTGACAAACTGGTGCCGGAAGGTATCGAAGGCCGCGTAGCGTATAAAGGCCGCCTGAAAGAGATCATTCACCAGCAGATGGGCGGCCTGCGCTCCTGTATGGGTCTGACCGGTTGTGGTACCATCGACCTGCTGCGTACGAAGGCTGAATTCGTGCGTATCAGCGGTGCGGGTATCCAGGAAAGCCACGTTCACGACGTGACCATTACCAAAGAGTCCCCGAACTACCGCTTGGGCTCCTGATAAGTTTCCGCGCCCGGTTTTAAACCGGGCGTTTTGTTATTGTTTCACTTGCCTCGGAATTATCGTCAAATGACAGACAATATTCATAAGCATCGCATTCTCATCCTCGATTTCGGATCGCAGTACACCCAACTGGTTGCACGTCGCGTACGTGAACTGGGCGTCTACTGTGAACTGTGGGCATGGGATGTTACTGAAGCACAAATCCGTGAGTTCAACCCGAGCGGCATCATCCTCTCCGGTGGCCCGGAAAGCACCACCGAAGCAAACAGCCCGCGTGCGCCTGAGTACGTCTTCAACGCCGGTGTGCCGGTCTTCGGCGTCTGCTACGGTATGCAGACCATGGCAATGCAGCTGGGCGGCCACGTTGAAGGTTCTAACGAGCGTGAATTCGGCTACGCCCAGGTTGAGGTACAGACCGACAGCGCGCTGATTCGCGGTATCGAAGATTCTCTGACCGCCGACGGCAAACCGCTGCTCGACGTATGGATGAGTCACGGCGACAAAGTAACCGCGATCCCGGAAGGTTTCGTCACCGTTGCCAGCACCGAGACCTGCCCGTTCGCCATTATGGCGCACGAAGAAAAACGCTTCTACGGCGTGCAGTTCCACCCGGAAGTAACCCACACCCGTCAGGGTATGCGCATGCTGGAGCGCTTCGTACGCGATATCTGCCAGTGTGAAGCGCTGTGGACTCCGGCGAAAATCATCGACGATGCCGTTGTCCGTATTCGCGAGCAGGTTGGCGACGACAAAGTGATCCTCGGCCTTTCCGGCGGCGTGGATTCTTCCGTAACCGCCATGCTGCTGCACCGCGCAATCGGTAAAAACCTGACCTGCGTGTTCGTGGACAACGGTCTGCTGCGTCTGAACGAAGCCCAGCAGGTAATGGACATGTTCGGCGACCACTTTGGTCTGAACATTGTTCACGTGGAAGGCGAATCGCGCTTCCTGGAAGCGCTGAAAGGCGAGAACGATCCGGAAGCCAAACGTAAGATCATCGGCCGTGTGTTCGTTGAAGTGTTCGACGAAGAAGCGCTGAAGCTGGAAGATGTGAAGTGGCTGGCGCAGGGGACTATCTATCCTGACGTAATCGAATCTGCCGCTTCCGCGACCGGTAAAGCACACGTCATCAAATCTCACCACAACGTGGGCGGTCTGCCGAAAGAGATGAAGATGGGGCTGGTTGAGCCGCTGCGTGAGCTGTTCAAAGACGAAGTGCGCAAAATCGGTCTGGAATTGGGCCTGCCGTACGACATGCTCTACCGTCACCCGTTCCCGGGCCCGGGTCTCGGTGTTCGTGTGCTGGGTGAAGTGAAGAAAGAGTACTGCGACCTGCTGCGTCGTGCGGACGCTATCTTCATTGAAGAGCTGCACAAAGCTGACCTGTACAACAAAGTCAGCCAGGCGTTTACCGTGTTCCTGCCGGTACGTTCCGTTGGCGTGATGGGCGATGGCCGTAAATATGACTGGGTTGTCTCTCTGCGCGCGGTCGAAACTATCGACTTTATGACCGCACACTGGGCGCACCTGCCGTATGACTTCTTAGGCCGCGTCTCTAACCGCATCATCAACGAAGTGAACGGCATTTCTCGCGTGGTGTATGACATTAGCGGTAAGCCGCCAGCTACCATTGAGTGGGAATGATTCCGCGTCTGGCACAGCCAGGCACCTGATGGCATGAAATGCCGCTAAGCCCGCGTAATTGCGGGCTTTTTTTTGTTTGTGTTTGGCACGATCTGGCAACGGGAGGAAGCGCCAAGCACCGTTTGAGCATGGCATTAAAGCTGGTATTATGGTTTGGCGATGCCATGATTGATGCCGATACCATGCTGCGTTCTTTTGTGTGTTCATGGTATTAATATTCTATAAGTTACTGTTTCGTAAGAAAAAGTACGATAAATTCGAGATTTTTTCAGCATGGTATCGGAGACGAAGAAGGACAAGGTACATGCTGACCGATACCAAGCTGCGCAATCTCAAGCCCAGGGACAAACTCTACAAAGTGAATGACCGGGAAGGTCTCTATGTGGCAGTGACTCCAGCCGGCTCCATCTCGTTCCGTTACAACTACTCAATCAACGGTCGGCAGGAGACCATCACCTTTGGGCGTTATGGTGTCGGTGGCATCACCCTGGCCGAAGCCCGCGAGCTGTTGGGTGACGCCAAGAAGATGGTTGCGGCGGGCAAGTCGCCGGCCAAGGAGAAAGCCCGAGACAAGGCGCGGGTGAAAGATGCAGAGACGTTCGGTGCCTGGGCGGAGAAGTGGCTGCGTGGCTACCAGATGGCCGACTCCACCCGCGATATGCGCCGCTCGGTTTATGAGCGTGAGCTGAAGCCGAAATTCAGCAATCAGAAGCTGGTGGAGATCACCCACGAAGACTTGCGGGCGCTGGCTGATGCCATTGTTGAGCGAGGCGCACCGGCCACCGCCGTTCATGTGCGTGAAATCGTGTTGCAGGTATTTCGCTGGGCCATCGAGCGTGGGCAGAAGGTCGAAAACCCGGCAGAACTGGTGCGCCCAACAAGCATCGCTCGATTCGAGCCACGTGACCGAGCGTTGACGCCAGAAGAAATTGGGCTGATGTACCAGTACATGGAGCGAGTGGGCACAAGCCCAACAAACCGTGCGGCGGCCAAGCTGTTATTGCTGACGATGGTGCGCAAGAGCGAGCTGACCAATGCGACCTGGAGCGAGATCAATTTCAGCGAAGCGTTGTGGACGATTCCAAAGGAGCGGATGAAACGCCGTAACCCGCACCTGGTATTTCTGTCCCAGCAGGCTCTGGATATTTTCATTGCCATGAAAACCTTTGCCGGTGGTTCCGACTTCGTTTTGCCATCACGGTACGACTCGGATGCGCCGATGAGCGCTGCCACACTTAACCAGGTGCTGACGCTGACTTACAAGGCGGCGCAGAAAGATGGGAAGTCACTTACCAAGTTCGGACCGCATGATTTGCGGCGCACAGCCAGCACGCTGTTGCATGAGGCCGGCTACAACACCGACTGGATCGAGAAGTGCCTGGCGCACGAGCAGAAGGGCGTGAGGGCTGTCTACAACAAGGCTGAGTACCGCGAGCAGCGGGCGGCGATGTTGCAGGATTGGGCCGATATGATTGATGAGTGGACTTCGGGAGGCAGTAAGGGTTGATGTTTTTGCTATCTTTGATAGCATTGAAGTTGATGCCGTGAATTTATAAATAAGGCCGCCATTGGCATCGGGCAGGTCAATTACCGATTAGCTGCTTCGCGCAGCTACTCGATGAATAGCAACTATTCATTTGAGAGGTATTGACCCATGCAAAATATAAAGACCCTCATCAACAGGAAGAAGCTCCTGGAGATGATCCCGCTTTCGACACGAACAATTTATAACCTGGAGCAGCGAGGGGATTTTCCACGCCGTATCGCGTTAACCAGTAGAAATGTCGCCTGGGATTTGTCAGAGGTCGAAGAGTGGATTGAGGCACGTAAATCATCGGGTGATCAAGCTGCGCGACCTGGCCCTATAGAGGGCTAGTTATATGGCTCTTGATCTTATGGCGGCTTTCACGGAATTGCCGCCACCCATTGATTATGTTCTGCCTAATATGGTTGCTGGCACTGTTGGTGCTCTTGTGTCGCCTGGTGGGGCTGGTAAATCCATGTTGGCCCTTCAATTGGCTGCACAGATTGCAGGCGGGCCTGATTTACTTGAAATAGGCGAGTTTCCCACCGGGCAAGTGGTCTATCTGCCTGCTGAAGATCCACCGGCCGCTATTCACCATCGTCTGCACGCCCTTGGGGCACACCTCAGCGCAGCGGAACGGCAAGCCGTGGCTGATGGTTTGCTCATTGAACCCTTGATCGGTAAATGCCCAAACATCATGGCTGCTAGCTGGTTCGATGCTCTCAAACGAGCCGCTGAAGGTCGTCGCTTGATGATCTTGGACACTTTGCGGCGCTTCCACATTGAGGAGGAGAACGCTAGCGGGCCGATGGCGCAGGTTGTTGGGCACATGGAGGCCATAGCCGCTGATACAGGCTGCTCCATTGTGTTTCTGCACCACGCGAGTAAAAGCGCAGCCATGATGGGGTCGGGCGATCAACAGCAGGCCAGTCGTGGATCGTCCGTACTGGTTGATAACATCCGTTGGCAATCGTACCTATCCGGCATGACGCAAGGCGAGGCCGAGATACTGGGGGTCGATGATTGTCAGCGTGGGTATTTTGTCCGCTTTGGCGTCAGCAAGGCCAACTATGGCGCACCTTTTCAAGAACTCTGGTTTAGACGGCACGACGGCGGCGTGTTGAAGCCTGCTGTACTGGAGCGGCAGTGCAAGGTGAAAAGGAGACAGCGTGAAGAAGCCTAAGCATGACCTGACCCACGTCCGACATGATCCCGCGCACTGTTTGGCACCTGGCCTGTTCCGCAGCCTCAAGCGTGGCGATCGCAAACGCTGCAAGCTGGACGTGACCTACACCTTTGGCGAGGACGAATCCATGCGTTTCGTCGGATTCGAACCTCTCGGGGCCGATGATATGCGTCTTTTGCAAGGCATCGTGGCCCTTGGCGGCCCGAACGGCATCTTGCTAACCCCGGAACCGACCAGTGAGACGGGGCGACAGCTACGGCTATTCCTTGAACCCCGTTTCGAAGCCATTGAGCAAGACGGCTTGGTGGTTCGTGAGAGCCTGACCAAACTGCTCTCAGAAACGGGCATGACGGATAGCGGCGACAACATCAAGGCGCTCAAAGCCAGCCTGCTGCGCATGTCGAACGTCACCATCCTTGTGACGAAGGGACGGCGGCAAGCCGCGTTCCACCTGATGAGTCATGCTTTTGACGAGACGGACGGCAGGCTATGGGTTGCCCTGAATCCGCGTATTGCCGAAGCGATCCTGGGGCATCGTCCATATGCCCGTATCGACATGGCGGAAGTGCGGGTGCTACAGACTGATCCGGCACGGCTGATGCACCAACGGCTATGCGGCTGGATCGACCCCGGCAAATCCGGGCGCGTGGAACTGGACACGCTTTGCGGCTATGTCTGGCCAGATGAAGCCAATGCCGAAGCTATGAAAAAACGCCGTCAGACTGCCCGGAAGGCACTGGCCGAACTTGCCGCCGTGGGTTGGGTAGTGAACGAATACGCCAAGGGAAAATGGGAGATCAAGAGGCCTGGCCCCACGGCAACTGCACCCGTTTACCGTCGTAACGTTCCCTTGTTACCGTCGTAACGCTCCCCTTCTGCCGTCGTAACGTTCCCCGTCCCAATTTGGAAAACCCAGACGGTGCGCTGCTTTGCGGGCAGTTTGGGAAATCCATCCAAGATTATCTAAAGATAATCCATCATGCGCGGTGCAGCTCGCGCCTTGAGGGCGCGTTCTGACCTTGCCAATAAAGCCCTGGCGGGCTTTATCAATCGGCCATAGGCCGATGGTTTAACGCCAAGAAGAGAAGGCGGCTTCAGTGGCCGCTGAAACGCCTTGTGAGAGGGGAAAACAACCCGGAGTCCCTTATTCCATGAGCTGAAGCAGAATCTGCGTCTAACGGTGCTGGAGGGCCGCTGTGTGCACTTGTAGTTATCTGTACTGAAACCTTGGCTCGAAACGTGAAATGGCTAAGCAGTGCCCATTCGTTCGGTAAGAATAATAAGAAGATTATTATTCTTATTATTACCAAGCAGGAATGAGCCGTGTGTGTTGGACGCCCATAACCAGTAACCTGCGTGAAGGTGTCAACATCAGGAAAGGTTGCCCCTCAAGTATCAATACGTCGCCTTAGTGGTATGACGGGAGGGGAGGCAAATTTCTTGTGTTCATTGACACTTGAGGGGCGGGTTATGCCCTTCTTTTTTGGCGTCCAACTCGCCCCATCGGGGCGAATGGTTTGTGTCGATTGTTGGCATTTTAGGTTCCGATTTAAAGCCGATTGAGCAGCGATTTTGAAGCGACTATGTCGATTGCAGGCCGATTTGGTGACGATTACGGTTATGTTGCCAAGAATCGGTGTTTGTTTGACGATAAAACGCTTTACGTTCGATATGCGCTAGATTTTCAATAGTGGGTGAAATGCGGGCAGGATGGGTGAAGTTAGCTAACCGGCAAGCCGGTTATCTATCTTCACTGTCCCTTATTCGCGCCGGGGGCACTCAACGGGAATCCTGCCCTGCGGGGCTGATCGGCTACCGCCGGTTGCAAGAGTATAGGTCTTGCTATTTTTAATATCTTTGATAGCATGGTTGTCGGGTACACCAAAAGGGTATTGATATGGCAAATGTGCTTATCAGGAATTTACCCGCCGAGGTGCACCGTGCGTTGAAAGTTCGAGCAGCGCTCAACGATAGGAGCACCGACGCGGAAATACGCGAAATACTGACGGCGGCAGTACAGCCGCTAGAGCTTGAAGAGATTGGCCGGGAAGTTGGCTTGTCCGAAAGCGATAAAAAAACAGAGTAGTTTTACGTTTGTAAGTCCGGGCCTCAGCGCCAAGGGCAATACCGATCAGCTAGTGGCGTAGCTCTTCGATGAAACGTTGCCGAGAACAAGCACAACGCTTGGTCAAGGCAATGCCTTCTTTTCATCGACGGAGTACGACCATGAAGTCCAAAATTTTAGCGGCTAAAAAAACCGCTCTAGCCGTTGCACTCGCAACCGGCTTTATCACCACTACCACCGCCCCTGTGCAAGCTGGTATCCCCGTCATCGACGGCGGCAACCTGGCCCAGAACATCATGACG
Organism: Citrobacter sp. CRE-46; assembly: GCF_059615875.1. Taxonomy (NCBI): domain Bacteria; kingdom Pseudomonadati; phylum Pseudomonadota; class Gammaproteobacteria; order Enterobacterales; family Enterobacteriaceae; genus Citrobacter; species Citrobacter sp. CRE-46. Next base: position 1,435,943 of record NZ_CM184341.1, read on the forward strand.
GCCATCGAGTCGGTGGCGCAGACGCTCAAGCAGATTGAGCAGTACCAGACCCAGTTGCAGCAGTACGAAAATCAGCTCCAGAACACGATGGCCCCAGCCGCGTATATCTGGGATCAGGCGCAGACTACGATCAACCGGCTGATTGCCGCGCAAAACACGCTGGCCTATTACGAGAACCAGCTAGGCAGCCTGGATCGTTACCTGGCCAAGTTTCAGGACGTGGCCTATTACCGCAGCTCGCCATGCTTCAACGGCAGCGGCGGATGCACGCCGGCCGAAAAGGCAGCGATGGAAGAGAACCGCCGCCTGGCGTCAGAGTCGCAAAAGAAGGCCAACGATGCCCTGTTCCAGACCGTTGCCGACCAGCAAAAGGCTTTGAAGGATGACGCCCGTACCCTGGAGCGGCTGCAAGGCGCGGCCCAGGGTGCAACTGGCCAGCTACAGGCCATCGGCTACGCCAACCAGCTCGCCAGCCAGCAGGCCAATCAGCTCTTGCAGATTCGCACCATGTTGACCGCCCAACACAACGCGGAGGCAGCCCGGATTGCAGCAGAACTCGATGCCGAGGCGCGAGGTGATGCCAGGGCCGAGCAAATGCGTACCTGGACGTTTCGCCCGAGTCCGGCAGACAACTACTAGGGAGGCGGTGAGATGAAAAAAATCTTTTTTACTACCGCGGCTACGTTGCTGTTGTTGGCTGGATGTGAACAGGAAAGGATGCCCGAACCAAATGCGGCGACGTGTGCCCCCGATGCGTTCCAGGCAGCACTGAATGAAATGCGCAGCGAAGCGAACCGAGAGGCCTTTACCGAGGAATGCAGAGCATTCCAGAAGGCCAAGCAGATGCGTCAGTGGGAGTTCAAGCCCAGCCCTAAAGATGATTATTGAGGTGGTCGCCATGAGAAAGAAAATTGCTCTAGGTGGCTTGATGATGGTCGCCACAATGGTGCTGGCTGAACCTGCAATGGCGCAGGAGCTAAGTAGCAGCGGTGTTATGAATGATGTGCTCAAGCGTTTTCATGATGCTGCCGCAACATGGGGGCCAGCTATTGAGTCCGCTGCATCGCGTTTGTTCTGGACGCTGGTTGTGATTTCGATGGTCTGGACATTCGGCATGATGGCTTTGCGCAAGGCCGACATTGGCGAGTTCTTCGCGGAGTTCGTTCGCTTCACGATCTTCACCGGCTTTTTCTGGTGGTTGCTGACGAATGCGAACCAGGGCATGAATATCGCCGGTACGATTGTTCAGTCATTGCAAACTCTGGGCGCGCAGGCGGGGGGACTTTCCAATAGCAATCTTGGGCCCTCCAGCATCCTTGATCTTGGTTTCGAGTTATACAACCGCACAGTACAGGCCACCTCGGAGCTGGGATGGCGGCAGATGGCAACTGCTCTGGTCATGGAGCTAATGGCCCTGGCTGTTTTGTTTGTCCTGGCGTTGATTGCGGTCAACCTGTTGCTGTTGCTCGCATCAGCCTGGATTCTGTTGTATGCCGGTGTGTTCTTCCTTGGCTTTGGTGGAAGTCGTTGGACTTCCGACATGGCGATCAATTACTACAAGACCGTGCTGGGCCTGGCCGCACAGCTTATGGCAATGGTGCTTCTGGTTGCGATTGGCAAAGAGTTCATCAATCACTACTACACGCAAATCAGCGAGAACATGGCATCCCAGGAACTGGCCGTGATGTTGGTTATATCGGTCATCTTGCTTTTCTTGGTCAACAAAGTTCCGCCGATGATTTCTGGTCTTGTGTCTGGTGGTGGTATTGGCGCAGCCGGTGGAATTGGAAACTTCGGTGCGGGTGCGGCAGTTGGGGCGGCGGTGACGGCGGCCAGTATGGCAACTGGCGGCGCTGCCCTGGCAGGTAAAGCGGTTATGGGTGCCGCAGCCGGTGCAGCCGGAGGTGCAAGTGCACTCCAAGCGGCTTTTCAGAAAGCATCAGCGAGTATGGAAACCGGCGGTGACATGTCCAGCATGGGGTCAGTTGTCAGCAGTGGCGGAAACGGTGGTGGTGAAGCGGGTACTGCTGGCAGTAGCCCATTCGCCCAAGCGGCTGGCTTTGGTGACAGCGGCAGTAGCTCAAGCGGTGGCGGCTTTGCCAAGGCCGCGAAGCTGGCCACAGGCACGGCCTCCGAGTTAGCCAAGGGTGTCGGCTCTCAAGTGAAGCAGGGATTCCAGGAGCGAGTGAGCGAAACCACAGGCGGAAAACTGGCTGCTTCGATACGCGAAAGCATGGAGCCGAAAGAAGCAAGCCAATCTGGCCAGTTCGAGGGCAATAGCTTGGGCGCCGATTCTGGCCCAGATAGTAACGAAGTCAGGAGTTAGCACGATGACGACATCAACATACATGGCCGCATTGGCGGCCCTGGATGAAGCGCCAAGGGAAGAAGTCAGCCAGGTATTTATTTCGCCGCTGGGTGATCAATCGACCGAGGTCGATGCAGAGACAGAAACAGCCGCTTTTGTATCACGGCCAGACCCTATGAGAGAGAGCGAAACTAAGCCGATAAGTATTGAGGTTAATGGCGGCAGGAATGAGCGGTCAGCATTCGCGGAGGCGGCGGGGCTGTACCTGTAGGCGCACCGGGCTGGCCACAACCAGCCCGGCACTTTCAATCAACACCTACTGGAGAGGTGAATTATGACAACACAACATATTATCGAACCAGGGCAAGCAGTGCATCAAGCAGCGGCTATTCTTTCTTCTTTGGAGTACATCAACCAAGCGGAAGCGCGGAGCCTTGGGCCATTGGCCGAAGCCGTCGCTAATGCTTTTATGGTGGTGTACTACCAAGCTGAAACGGGCCGGGCGACACAGGCTGATTTTCAAGAAGCAATGAACGCCTTGCGCCAAGCGTGCAGCTAATGACGAAAGGGCGGCCACTCGAACTGGCCGCCTTTTTCAATCTTCACTGTTTGGCCATTCCCGACCCACAGACGGCGCATCCATCCATTCGCGTTCCTCCGGCGGCAGCGGGTAAGCCCCGGATGCTTCCGCGTCGGCCAGTAGTTCGGCCAGTGTGTAGCGCACCCGACCAGTGGAAACGGCGCGGGCCGGGTCGGCCTTCTCATGCAGCCTGTTCTCTAGGTTCTTTGGGTCTGTCATCGGGCGACCTCAGCAAGCATGGATACTAGGTGTTCCAGGTCAGTGATCGAATGCGCCAGGAAGCGGCCGGCGCGGCAATCTGCAATCATTTCCTCAGTTTTTTCCTACGCATGTTCAACCTCGTTCGTACCAGCTCTTCGAGCGATTCACCACGCGCACGACCAGCAGCATCACCGGCACTTCGACCAGGACGCCGACCACGGTTGCCAATGCAGCGCCGGAGTGCAGACCGAACAAGCTGATGGCGGCCGCCACGGCCAGCTCGAAGAAGTTGCTGGCACCGATCAGGGCCGAAGGACAGGCGACAGAGTGCTTTTCCCCCGCCCGCTTGTTCAGCCAGTAGGCTAACCCGGAATTGAAGAACACTTGAATCAAGATCGGCACGGCTAGCATGGCGATCACTAACGGCTGCCGGATGATGGCCTCGCCCTGGAAGGCGAACAGTAGAACCAACGTCAGCAGCAGCGCGGCCATCGACCACGGCCCGATCTTCTGCATGGCCCGTTCAAAGGCGGCCTGTCCTTGCTTGAGCAGATGCCGCCGCAAGAGCTGCGCCAGGATCACCGGCACGATGATGTAGAGCACGACCGAAATCAGCAGCGTGTCCCAAGGCACCGAGATCGAGGACATGCCCAGCAGCAGGCCGACGATGGGCGCGAAGGCCACGATCATGATGGCGTCGTTCAGAGCCACTTGCGAGAGCGTGAAAAGCGGGTCGCCGTTGGTAAGGCGGCTCCACACGAACACCATTGCCGTGCAGGGCGCGGCGGCCAGCAAGATCAAGCCCGCGATGTAGCTGTCCAGTTGATCGGCCGGCAGGAACGGAGCGAACACTTGTCGGATGAACAGCCACCCCAGCAGGGCCATCGAGAATGGCTTGACGGCCCAATTCACGAACAGCGTGACGCCGATGCCGCGCCAATGCTCTTTGACCTGGTGCAGCGCCCCGAAGTCGATCTTGACCAGCATCGGGACGATCATTACCCAAATCAGCAGGCCCACCGGCAAATTGACCTGGGCCACTTCCATGCGGCCTATGGCCTGGAACACGTCAGGAAGGCCCTGGCCGAGCGCAACACCGGCGACGATGCACAGGGCCACCCACAGCGTCAGGTAACGCTCGAAGCCGCTCATCGGGGCCTGGCGCGGCTTCGCGGCGATGGCCTGTGCGCCGGCGCTCATGCTTCCTGCTCGGTCTTGCCGATGTTCGCCAGCTCGCGCTTGATGGCCGTCTGGTCAAGCATTTTGAGAGGCAGATTCACGAACAGGCGGACGCGGTTCATCATGTGCCGGAAGGTTTGTTCGAAGGCCCGGCGCTTCTCGGCGTCAGTGCCTTCGACGGCGGCCGGGTCTTCAAATCCCCAATGCGCCGAGATCGGCTGACCAGGCCACACCGGACACATTTCGCCGGCGGCGTTGTCGCAGACGGTGATGATGAAGTCCATCTTCGGTGCGTCGGGCGTGGCGTACTCGTCCCAGCTCTTGCTGCGCAGATTCTCGGTCGGGTAATTCACCGACTCCACCTTTTCGACGGCGAAGGGATTGACCTTGCCGGTTGGGTGACTGCCGGCGCTGTAGGCGCGGAAGCGCCCTTGCCCCATCGTGTTGATGAGAGCTTCGGCCATGATGCTGCGCGCCGAATTGCCGGTGCAGAGGATGAGGACGTTATAGATTCTTTCGGTCATGATGTTTCGCTTTCTGGTAGTGGCTGGGGAGCAATGGCGATGGATGAAAGATCGGTGGCCTCGTCGATGACGTGGCCGGCCGCTTTCCGTTCGGAATAGCGGTCTGTCAGTGCTTCACGGTGCGGCCGTACCAGCGCCGTGAAGCGCACCAGTTCTTCCATCACATCGGCTATTCGGTCGTAGTACGGCGAGGGCTTCATGCGGCCCGCCGCGTCGAACTCTTGGAACGCTTTGGCGATACTCGACTGGTTCGGAATGGTGAACATTCGCATCCAGCGGCCGAGCAGACGCAAGGTGTTCACGGCGTTGAAGCTCTGCGAGCCGCCGGATACCTGCATCACGGCCAGGGTGCGGCCTTGGGTCGGCCGGATGCCGGCCATTTCAAGCGGCAGATGGTCAATCTGCGCCTTCATGACACTGGTAATCTGACCGTGGCGTTCCGGGCTGCACCAGACTTGTCCCTCTGACCACTCGGACAGGGCGCGCAGCTCCTTGACGGCCGGGTGATCGTCGCTTTGCACTTGATCGGGCAACGGCAAATCGGACGGGTCGAAGATGCGTGTTTCTGCGCCAAAGAATTGCAGCAGCCGGGCCGCTTCCTCGACGGCCAGCCGTGAGAACGAGCGGGCGCGCAGCGAGCCATACAGCAGCAGGATACGCACCGGCGGGGCGTCGGGTGCCAGCCCGAGCGCCGGGCGCTCGATGGCAAAGGATTTGTCCAAAGCGGGCAAAGAATCGGGGTCGGAAAGATGGCGAAGTCTCATGCCAACACCTTCCCGGCTTCCGTGGTGCAAGACAGGTTGCACACCTGGCCGCCGCAGCAGTTTTCCGTGAGAAAGGCCACCAGGTTAGTGGCCGTCGAAAAGTTCGCCTCGTAGATCACAAATCGGCCTTCTTGCCGCGACGTGACCATGCCGGCGTGTGCCAGCTCTTTCAGGTGGAAGGATAGCGAAGACGGCGGGATGCCGGCCGCTTCGCTGATTTTTCCGGCGGCCATGCCGGCGGGGCCGGCCTGGACGAGAAGCCGGAACACCGCGAGGCGCGATTCTTGAGCGATGGCCGCCAGGGCGGCTACAGCATTTATCGTTTCCATGTTTCAATAATAGTCGAAATATGGAGTGTGCTCAATAGCTCATTTAAGCTGTAAAAATGAGCTAGGCGCATTTAGATCGATATGTGATAAATTGGCCTGCCAGTTTAAGATGGGTGCATTTGAGTATGCCCAAAGGAGCCCGCAAGTATGCGCAGGACGAAGCCAGTAGCCGCGCCGATGGTGGCGCGGGTCTATCTGCGCGTCAGCACCGACGCGCAGGACTTGGAACGCCAAGAGGCGATCACTACGGCCGCGAAGGCCGCCGGCTACTACGTCGCCGGCATCTACCGTGAGAAGGCATCCGGCGCACGCGCCGACCGGCCTGAGCTGCTGCGCATGATCGGCGACCTACAGCCCGGCGAGGTGGTCATTGCCGAGAAGATCGACCGCATCAGCCGCCTACCTTTGCCCGAGGCCGAGCGCCTGGTGGCCTCGATACAGGCCAAAGGCGCACGCCTGGCCGTCCCTGGCGTGGTCGATCTATCCGACCTGGCGGCCGAGGCCCAGGGCGTCGCCAAGATCGTGCTGGAAGCCGTGCAGATCATGCTTTTTCGCCTGGCCTTGCAGATGGCCCGCGACGACTACGAGGACAGGCGCGAACGCCAGCGCCAAGGCATTGAGTTGGCCCGCCAGGCCGGGCGGTACAAGGGCCGCCGTGCTGATCCGAAGCGCCGCGCCCAAGTTGTCGCGCTGCGCAAGTCCGGCTACAGCATCAACAAGACCGCCGAGCTGGCCGGGTACAGTGCGGCCCAGGTGAAACGGATATGGGCCGAGGTCAGCCAGGCCGAAGCGAAGCAGCACGGCGCGTTCGTGGAGGACGCATTGACGGAAGCCGATGCCCTGGCCGCTGTCGGCCAGGATGAGCGCCAGGAGGAAAGGGCATGAAGAAGCCGAACCAAGACGACGAGCCGTTTTTCATCACCGAGGAGATTGCGGCCGAAATGATCGCCGGCGGCTATGAGTTCGAGCTGCCGCCCATTCCTTGCACCATCCGCCTACGCGACGTGCTGGAGCGCATGACCGATGCTGAGCTAGCATTGCAGCCGGGCGAGATCGCCGACCAGGAGCGTGAACGCTGCCGGCGCAAGCCGTGTTCAACCTCATGATCTGGTCATGGTATTTTTCATGGCACTGAGCCTGATAGTTCTTGCAAATTGTTGTCACTAAAGGGTTTTGTGTGCTTGTTTACAATCGAGTGGGAGTGACGGGCACTGGCTGGCAATGTCTAGCAACGGCAGGCATTTCGGCTGAGGGTAAAAGAACTTTCCGCTAAGCGATAGACTGTATGTAAACACAGTATTGCAAGGACGCGGAACATGCCTCATGTGGCGGCCAGGACGGCCAGCCGGGATCGGGATACTGGTCGTTACCAGAGCCACCGACCCGAGCAAACCCTTCTCTATCAGATCGTTGACGAGTATTACCCGGCATTCGCTGCGCTTATGGCAGAGCAGGGAAAGGAATTGCCGGGCTATGTGCAACGGGAATTTGAAGAATTTCTCCAATGCGGGCGGCTGGAGCATGGCTTTCTACGGGTTCGCTGCGAGTCTTGCCACGCCGAGCACCTGGTCGCTTTCAGCTGTAAGCGTCGCGGTTTCTGCCCGAGCTGTGGGGCGCGGCGGATGGCCGAAAGTGCCGCCTTGCTGGTTGATGAAGTACTGCCTGAACAACCCATGCGTCAGTGGGTGTTGAGCTTCCCGTTTCAGCTGCGTTTCCTGTTTGCCAGCCGGCCCGAGATCATGGGGTGGGTGCTGGGCATCGTTTACCGCGTCATTGCCACGCACCTGGTCAAGAAAGCGGGCCATACCCACCAAGTGGCCAAGACGGGCGCGGTCACCCTGATCCAGCGTTTTGGATCGGCGCTCAATCTGAATGTTCACTTCCACATGCTGTTTCTCGACGGTGTGTATGTCGAGCAATCCCACGGCTCAGCGCGTTTCCGCTGGGTCAAGGCGCCGACCAGCCCAGAGCTCACCCAGCTGACGCACACCATCGCCCACCGGGTGGGTCGCTATCTGGAACGGCAAGGCCTGCTGGAACGGGATGTCGAAAACAGCTATCTGGCCTCGGATGCGGTGGATGACGACCCGATGACACCCCTGCTGGGGCACTCGATCACTTACCGTATCGCTGTCGGTTCACAGGCGGGGCGAAAGGTGTTCACTTTGCAAACTCTGCCGACCAGTGGTGATCCGTTCGGTGACGGGATTGGCAAGGTAGCCGGGTCCAGCCTGCACGCCGGCGTGGCGGCCAGGGCCGATGAACGCAAGAAGCTCGAACGGCTGTGCCGGTACATCAGCCGCCCGGCGGTATCCGAGAAGCGGCTGTCGTTAACACGAGGCGGCAACGTGCGCTACCAGCTCAAGACGCCGTACCGGGACGGCACCACGCACGTCATTTTCGAACCATTGGATTTCATTGCAAGGCTGGCCGCCCTGGTACCGAAGCCCAGAGTCAACCTAACCCGCTTCCACGGGGTGTTCGCACCCAACAGTCGGCACCGGGCGTTGGTCACGCCGGCAAAACGGGGCAGGGGCAACAAGGTCAGGGTGGCTGATGAACCGGCAACACCAGCACAACGGCGAGCGTCGATGACATGGGCGCAACGGCTCAAGCGTGTTTTCAATATCGACATCGAGACCTGCAGCGGCTGCGGCGGCGCCATGAAAGTCATCGCCTGCATTGAAGACCCTATAGTGATCAAGCAGATCCTTGATCACCTGAAGCACAAAGCCGAAACCAGCGGGACCAGGGCGTTACCCGAAAGCCGGGCGCCACCGGCTGAGCTGCTCCTGGGTCTGTTTGACTGACGAGCCTGAAGGCCAACGATACCAATCAAAATGCTGCGTTCACAGCGCCGCGGCAGGGATCCGCCGTGCTGGTTGTCGGAAAAGGAGCCGCTAGTGGGAAAGAGGAGGGTAAATTTTCAGCGTTGCTGGCTCCCCGTCAGCCGGATTGGGTTGCATCGCAGGGGTGTCGAAAGAGTCAACTGCGGTCCAAAGCTGTTGGACTTGGGTGAAAAGGGCGTTTATTCTTCCTATACGTGCCGCGTTCCAGGCGGCGACTATGAGGGCTATGTCGATGCCCATGTGCGCCGGCTGGAGGCGCTACGCCGGGCCGGTATCGTCGAGCGGATCGACGCCGACCAATGGCGCATCCCCGATGATCTGGTCAGCCGTGCCGCCGCCCATGACGCCGGCCGAGACAGTCAGGCCAGCGTTCGCGTCCTTTCCCCGGTCGATCTGAACAAACAGATCGGATCGGACGGCGCGACCTGGCTGGACCGGCGGCTGATCCACGGCGAGACGGCCGACCTTGCGCCAACCGGCTTCGGGCAACAAGTCCGCGAAGCCATGGACCAGCGCCGCGAGCACCATATCGAACAGGGCGACGCCACCCGCAGCCGGGACAGCCGCGTCTTCTACCGGCGCAACCTTCTCGCCATCCTGCGGGAGCGCGAGGTAGCCGGCGTCGGATCGGATATGGCTTTGAGTAAGGGCCTGCCGTTCCGCGCCGCCACGGACGGCGAGAGCGTCAGCGGCAAGTTTACCGGAACCGTGCATCTATCGAGCGGCAAGTTCGCCGTGGTCGAGAAATCCCATGAGTTCACCCTTGTCCCGTGGCGGCCGATCATCGACCGCCAACTCGGCCGCGAGGTTATGGGCATCGTGCAGGGCGGGTCGGTGTCGTGGCAGTTAGGGCGGCAGAGGGGGCTGGAACGCTGAGTGCGCCCATGCCGCATTGCGAAGCAAAAGATAATCGGATAAAATGTAGCAATTCATATTCGTAAGCGTGGAGTAATCAGATGGGAAATTCCAAGTCAGCAGACAAGTAAGCCGCAACAACCAGTATTGTTGTTGCGGCGCTCTGTAAGGCTAGTCTCATCTGATTGCTGACGAGCAGACGTCGCCCGGTATTCCTTAATCGAGGGTTGATTCGTCATGACCACCACACGCCCCGCGTGGGCCTATACGCTGCCGGCAGCACTGCTGCTGATGGCTCCTTTCGACATCCTCGCTTCACTGGCGATGGATATTTATCTCCCTGTCGTTCCAGCGATGCCCGGCATCCTGAACACGACGCCCGCTATGATCCAACTCACGTTGAGCCTCTATATGGTGATGCTCGGCGTGGGCCAGGTGATTTTTGGTCCGCTCTCAGACAGAATCGGGCGACGGCCAATTCTACTTGCGGGCGCAACGGCTTTCGTCATTGCGTCTCTGGGAGCAGCTTGGTCTTCAACTGCACCGGCCTTTGTCGCTTTCCGTCTACTTCAAGCAGTGGGCGCGTCGGCCATGCTGGTGGCGACGTTCGCGACGGTTCGCGACGTTTATGCCAACCGTCCTGAGGGTGTCGTCATCTACGGCCTTTTCAGTTCGATGCTGGCGTTCGTGCCTGCGCTCGGCCCTATCGCCGGAGCATTGATCGGCGAGTTCTTGGGATGGCAGGCGATATTCATTACTTTGGCTATACTGGCGATGCTCGCACTCCTAAATGCGGGTTTCAGGTGGCACGAAACCCGCCCTCTGGATCAAGTCAAGACGCGCCGATCTGTCTTGCCGATCTTCGCGAGTCCGGCTTTTTGGGTTTACACTGTCGGCTTTAGCGCCGGTATGGGCACCTACTTCGTCTTCTTCTCGACGGCTACCCGTGTGCTCATAGGCCAAGCGGAATATTCCGAGATCGGATTCAGCTTTGCCTTCGCCACTGTCGCGCTTGTAATGATCGTGACAACCCGTTTCGCGAAGTCCTTTGTCGCCAGATGGGGCATCGCAGGATGCGTGGCGCGTGGGATGGCGTTGCTTGTTTGCGGAGCGGTCCTGTTGGGGATCGGCGAACTTTACGGCTCGCCGTCATTCCTCACCTTCATCCTACCGATGTGGGTTGTCGCGGTCGGTATTGTCTTCACGGTGTCCGTTACCGCGAACGGCGCTTTGGCAGAGTTCGACGACATCGCGGGATCAGCGGTCGCGTTCTACTTCTGCGTTCAAAGCCTGATAGTCAGCATTGTCGGGACATTGGCGGTGGCACTTTTAAACGGTGACACAGCGTGGCCCGTGATCTGTTACGCCACGGCGATGGCGGTACTGGTTTCGTTGGGGCTGGTGCTCCTTCGGCTCCGTGGGGCTGCCACCGAGAAGTCGCCAGTCGTCTAACCGACGACTGGTAGCAGGCCCGCTCCGATGCGGCGCACTAACCATCGAAACCTCGTGAATGTCGGTATCCTGTCTGGCAGGATACCGCTCATTTCCCTTGTTCAGTTCATCGCCGTCGCCGAGCATCTGAATTTTCGGCATGCGGCCAAGGCACTTGGTATCAGCCAGTCGAGCGTCAGCGCGCGTGTGAAAGCGCTGGAGGATAACCTTGGTGTCCTGCTATTTGAGCGCCATGCGCGGGGCGTTCGGCTAACAGACGCAGGCAGGCACTTCATGGAGCGTGTCACGGCGGGTGTCGATCAACTCGATCACGCAGTGAAGACCGCGGAGTGACGGGCACTGGCTGGCAATGTCTAGCAACGGCAGGCATTTCGGCTGAGGGTAAAAGAACTTTCCGCTAAGCGATAGACTGTATGTAAACACAGTATTGCAAGGACGCGGAACATGCCTCATGTGGCGGCCAGGACGGCCAGCCGGGATCGGGATACTGGTCGTTACCAGAGCCACCGACCCGAGCAAACCCTTCTCTATCAGATCGTTGACGAGTATTACCCGGCATTCGCTGCGCTTATGGCAGAGCAGGGAAAGGAATTGCCGGGCTATGTGCAACGGGAATTTGAAGAATTTCTCCAAAGCCCGCGACGCAGCGCCGGCAGGCAGAGCAAGTAGAGGGCAGCGCCTGCAATCCATGCCCACCCGTTCCACGTTGTTATAGAAGCCGCATAGATCGCCGTGAAGAGGAGGGGTCCGACGATCGAGGTCAGGCTGGTGAGCGCCGCCAGTGAGCCTTGCAGCTGCCCCTGACGTTCCTCATCCACCTGCCTGGACAACATTGCTTGCAGCGCCGGCATTCCGATGCCACCCGAAGCAAGCAGGACCATGATCGGGAACGCCATCCATCCCCGTGTCGCGAAGGCAAGCAGGATGTAGCCTGTGCCGTCGGCAATCATTCCGAGCATGAGTGCCCGCCTTTCGCCGAGCCGGGCGGCTACAGGGCCGGTGATCATTGCCTGGGCGAGTGAATGCAGAATGCCAAATGCGGCAAGCGAAATGCCGATCGTGGTCGCGTCCCAGTGAAAGCGATCCTCGCCGAAAATGACCCAAAGCGCGGCCGGCACCTGTCCGACAAGTTGCATGATGAAGAAGACCGCCATCAGGGCGGCGACGACGGTCATGCCCCGGGCCCACCGGAACGAAGCGAGCGGGTTGAGAGCCTCCCGGCGTAACGGCCGGCGTTCGCCTTTGTGCGACTCCGGCAAAAGGAAACAGCCCGTCAGGAAATTGAGGCCGTTCAAGGCTGCCGCGGCGAAGAACGGAGCGTGGGGGGAGAAACCGCCCATCAGCCCACCGAGCACAGGTCCCGCGACCATCCCGAACCCGAAACAGGCGCTCATGAAGCCGAAGTGCCGCGCGCGCTCATCGCCATCAGTGATATCGGCAATATAAGCGCCGGCTACCGCCCCAGTCGCCCCGGTGATGCCGGCCACGATCCGCCCGATATAGAGAACCCAAAGGAAAGGCGCCGTCGCCATGATGGCGTAGTCGACAGCAGCGCCGGCCAGCGAGACGAGCAAGACCGGCCGCCGCCCGAAACGATCCGACAGCGCGCCCAGCACAGGTGCGCAGGCAAATTGCATCAACGCATACAGCGCCAGCAGAATGCCATAGTGGGCGGTGACGTCGTTCGAGTGAACCAGATCGCGCAGGAGGCCCGGCAGCACCGGCATAATCAGGCCGATGCCGACAGCGTCGAGCGCGACAGTGCTCAGAATTACGATCAGGGGTCTGTTGGGTTTCACGTCTGGCCTCCGGACCAGCCTCCGCTGGTCCGATTGAACGCGCGGATTCTTTATCACTGATAAGTTGGTGGACATATTATGTTTATCAGTGATAAAGTGTCAAGCATGACAAAGTTGCAGCCGAATACAGTGATCCGTGCCGCCCTGGACCTGTTGAACGAGGTCGGCGTAGACGGTCTGACGACACGCAAACTGGCGGAACGGTTGGGGGTTCAGCAGCCGGCGCTTTACTGGCACTTCAGGAACAAGCGGGCGCTGCTCGACGCACTGGCCGAAGCCATGCTGGCGGAGAATCATACGCATTCGGTGCCGAGAGCCGACGACGACTGGCGCTCATTTCTGATCGGGAATGCCCGCAGCTTCAGGCAGGCGCTGCTCGCCTACCGCGATGGCGCGCGCATCCATGCCGGCACGCGACCGGGCGCACCGCAGATGGAAACGGCCGACGCGCAGCTTCGCTTCCTCTGCGAGGCGGGTTTTTCGGCCGGGGACGCCGTCAATGCGCTGATGACAATCAGCTACTTCACTGTTGGGGCCGTGCTTGAGGAGCAGGCCGGCGACAGCGATGCCGGCGAGCGCGGCGGCACCGTTGAACAGGCTCCGCTCTCGCCGCTGTTGCGGGCCGCGATAGACGCCTTCGACGAAGCCGGTCCGGACGCAGCGTTCGAGCAGGGACTCGCGGTGATTGTCGATGGATTGGCGAAAAGGAGGCTCGTTGTCAGGAACGTTGAAGGACCGAGAAAGGGTGACGATTGATCAGGACCGCTGCCGGAGCGCAACCCACTCACTACAGCAGAGCCATGTAGACAACATCCCCTCCCCCTTTCCACCGCGTCAGACGCCCGTAGCAGCCCGCTACGGGCTTTTTCATGCCCTGCCCTAGCGTCCAAGCCTCACGGCCGCGCTCGGCCTCTCTGGCGGCCTTCTGGCGCTCCTGCTGCGGCGTCCGCTCGTGGGCCGTGGCGCGGGTCCGCGCGCCGGCCTCGTGCGCCTGGCGCTCGCGGGCGAGGTCCAGGGCGGCCGTCTTCACGTTCTGCCTTGCGCAGATGAGATAGATCTAGCGTGGACTCAAGGCTCTCGCGAATGGCTCGCGTTGGAAACTTTCATTGACACTTGAGGGGCACCGCAGGGAAATTCTCGTCCTTGCGAGAACCGGCTATGTCGTGCTGCGCATCGAGCCTGCGCCCTTGGCTTGTCTCGCCCCTCTCCGCGTCGCTACGGGGCTTCCAGGGGTCGTTTGCGGGAAGGGGCGGAATCCTACGCTAAGGCTTTGGCCAGCGATATTCTCCGGTGAGATTGATGTGTTCCCAGGGGATAGGAGAAGTCGCTTGATATCTAGTATGACGTCTGTCGCACCTGCTTGATCGCGGCCGCGATAGCTAGATCGCGTTGCTCCTCTTCTCCATCCGCGTTCCAAGCTGCGGAAAGGCACCCATAAGCGTACGCCTGGTCGAGCAGGCGACGCGGATCGACGTCCAGCGCACGAGAGAATGCGTCCGCCATCTGTGCAATGCGTCTAGGATCGAGACAAAGGTCGTCTCTGTCAGCCGGATCGTAGAACATATTGGCGGCGCCAAAGCCCACTTCACCGACCAGACCGACGGGATCTATCACCAGCCAGCCGCGACTGGAGAACATGATGTTTTCATGATGCAGATCGCCATGTAGCCCACGCAGTTCCGAGGCATTGCTCATCATTTGATCGGCTATAATCGCCGCGTGGACGTAGTCAGTTTGACAACCTGCGTTTTGATCATCGCGCGCCCGCTGAAACAAAGCTGCAAAGCGATCCCGGATCGGGAGAAGGGCAGAAGGCAGGGGTTCCTCAGATGCGGCATACAGCTTCGCCATTAGTTCCGCTGCAATTTCGGTCGCCTGGTAGTCGCCGTGCTCGGCAACGATGTGAGAGAGCATTCGCTCCCCGGCATATTCGAGCAACATCAGATTGTTCTCACGACCGAGCAACCGGACTGCTCCCCTCCCATTGCGCCATACCAGATAGTCGGCCCCGCGCAGTTCATCAGCAATGTCTTCTATAGGTTTCAATCCCTTGACGATTGCAGGAGTCCCGTCTGGCAATGAAACTTTCCAAACGAGGCTGGAAAAGGTGTCCGCAATGAGAACAGGTTGCGAAACGTGCCAATGAGCAGGAAAAACAGGCGGCATGAACGCCTGGCACAGCGGATCGCAAACCTGGCGCGGCTTTTGGTACAAAAGGCATGACAGGTTTGCGAATCCGTTGCTGCCACTTGTTAACCCTTTTGCCAGATTTGGTAACTATAATTTATGTTAGAGGCGAAGTCTTGGGTAAAAACTGGCCTAAAATTGCTGGGGATTTCAGGAAAGTAAACATCACCTTCCGGCTCGATGTCTATTGTAGATATATGTAGTGTATCTACTTGATCGATCAGGCTTTTGTATATCTCCCCACCACCTGAAACAATGACATGATCCGTTATTTTCTTTAGGTTGGTTAAAGCATCTTTAATTGATGGAAAGATCAATACGTTCTCATTGTCAGATGTAAAACTTGAACGTGTTACGACCGCATACTTTCGGTTGGGTAATGCTCCCATTGATTCAAAAGTCTTGCGTCCAACCAACAGCCATTGGTTATAGGTAATAGCTTTAAACAGGAGCTGTTCACCTTTGGCACTCCATGGAATATCAGGGCCATTCCCGATAACTCCATTCTTCGATATAGCTACCATTAGTGATAGTTTCACAATTCTTCCTCAGAGGTTAACATCAACCCCAAGTCAGAGGGTCCAATCGCAGATAGAAGGCAAGGCGTTCGCGGTCGGGGGCTTCGATCCCCAATACATTGAATAGGACAGCGAAGGCGCGCTCTGCTTCATCTGGCGCTGCCCAGTTCTCTTCGGCGTTAGCAATCATGAGTGCCAAATCGGCATAGCGATCTGCTGTTCCGAGCCGCCCAAGGTCGATCAGACCCGTGCATTGAAGAGTTTTAGGGTCCACCATGAAGTTCGGCATGCAGGGATCACCATGGCAAACAACCATATCGGTGCGCTCTTGGTCGAGCCGCACCGGTAGCTCTCGTTCGACACGAGCCAAAAGATCGAGCTGCGGCGTACTCTTGTCCTCGTCCGGTAAGAAGTCGGGATTGACGGCATTGCGGGACACCACATCAACGGCGCGTCCGAACATTCGCGACAGCCTGCGCTCAAACGGACATTGATCAACCGATAGGCTGTGAACAGCGCCAAGTTGCTGCCCCATTGACGGCCACGCTTTGAGCAAATCCGCTCCAGACAGATCAGCCGCCGGTACTCCCGGAATTGCCGTTATCACCAAGCATGCACCCTCCTGTTCCTCCTGCCAGTTGATGACCTCGGGGCAAGCCACACCTCGACCTTTGAGCCAAATGAGGCGGTCACGCTCTCCAGCGAGCTCACCGCGGCGGGAAGCAGGTGCGATTTTCGCGAAGGCATGCCCGTCACCACGTCGAAAAACAAAATCACCGGATTCTCCGCCTCTGACAGGCAACCAGTCAGAATGCGATTCACCAAAAAAAATATTAGTTCGATTCAATGGAGGTTCCTTCAGTTTTCTGATAACGAATTCTTGCGGTTTCTTTCAGCGCCGCCAATACCGCCAGCCCGTCGCGCAAGGGGCGCGGCTCGTGTGTGCGGATGAAGTCAGCTCCACCTGCGGCGGCGGCAAGCTCTGCAGCGAGTGTCGCGGCCCCGACATCCCCCGGACCACGGCCTGTGAGCGCGCGCAGAAAGGATTTGCGCGAAACAGACAGAAGCACCGGCAAATCGAAGCGCAGCCGCAATTCATCGAACCGCGCCAGCACCGAGAGCGAGGTTTCGGGAGCAGCCCCCAGAAAAAACCCCATGCCGGGATCAAGGACAAGGCGGTTGCGTTTGATACCGGCACCCGTCAGCGCCGCGATGCGCGCGTCAAAGAACGCCGCAATGTGATCCATGATGTCGCCAGCGGGTGCCTCGCGCCGATCTGCCTGCCCGTCTTGCACCGAATGCATAACGACGAGTTTGGCAGATGATTTCGCCAATTGCGGATAGAACGCAGCGTCTGGAAAACCGCGAATATCATTGAGATAGGCCACACCACGCGACAAGGCATAGGCTTGCGTCGCGGGTTGATAACTGTCGAGCGAGACGGGAATGCCATCTGCCTTGAGCGCGTCCAGCACCGGCGCGATACGCGCGATTTCTGTGTCGGACGAAACAGGCGCGGCGTCGGGATTGCTGGATGCCGGACCGAGGTCGATCACATCTGCCCCCTCGGCCATCAGCTTACGCGCCTGCGCAATGGCTGCGTCTGGCGCCAGATACCGGCCTCCATCGGAGAAACTGTCCGAGGTTATGTTGACGATGCCGAAAATGATGAGCGATTTATTCATGGGGGCTTCTATAATAATAATAATCGAGCATGAGTCTCATACGGATGCTCGGGTCGAAAGGGAATCCCCAGGCGAGTAACCTGTTTGCGGTGATCCATTAGCTGCAGGAGCAGAATAGCATACATCTGGAAGCAAAGCCAGGAAAGCGGCCTATGGAGCTGTGCGGCAGCGCTCAGTAGGCAATTTTTCAAAATATTGTTAAGCCTTTTCTGAGCATGGTATTTTTCATGGTATTACCAATTAGCAGGAAAATAAGCCATTGAATATAAAAGATAAAAATGTCTTGTTTACAATAGAGTGGGAATAAGCTGATAACCCTTCCTGAGTTTTCATGAACAGGTAAAACTGCAATCAACCCTCTGTTTTTACAGGGGGTTTTTATTTATGTGTATTCATGAATTTTCTATGCGGCGCACAGTTCCTGACGGTAAAATTGACGTAATCGTCGAACCAGGTCGAGTCATAAAGAAAGTTATTTAATAATAATGAATATCCATATTGATTACTTCCGGGACTCCATGTCCTGCTTATTACTAAAACTGGATATATTCTTTGCGGAATTTACAGCGTATATTTCAAGTTGATCGCCATTAGAATGAGATTGCCAAATATCAATAATTTGTGGAAATCTCAGCCAGCACGCCTTCACCCGCTTGGTTGGCGAGATGCCGCTGCTTCCAGCCGCGACATCTCGTATTGTATAGCCAATTCTGGACGGTTAGTTAGCGCCGGTGCGCTAACGCAAAAAGCGACCTCTCAGCACCTT
The DNA here is from genome assembly GCF_059615875.1 of Citrobacter sp. CRE-46. Lineage (NCBI taxonomy): Bacteria > Pseudomonadati > Pseudomonadota > Gammaproteobacteria > Enterobacterales > Enterobacteriaceae > Citrobacter > Citrobacter sp. CRE-46. The sequence continues at coordinate 1,453,939 of NZ_CM184341.1, forward strand.
ATTATCCACAATCTCTAACAATACCTGCGGTGATTGGGCTGCCTGGATGCGTTCGCCGAGTTGGGTAAGTAAAACGTTATCAGTATTAAGCAGGCTATCCGTTTGATTTAGCTTGCGTTCTACCTGTAAGGCATTTGCCTGAGTGCTGCTTGCTCGTTCAAATAACGGCTTCATCTTGCTGAGATGATGGGCGACTTTACGTTTTATTTTTTCCCATTGCTGAAATATGCCGTTGCTGGCATTCAGTTCTTTTAAATAGACCTCGCTTGTCAGGACAAATTCTTGGTTGCCGTCATGCTTGATGAACAGGATGAGATTAGCCACCAACAAACATTGCATACCCGTCAGATACTCACGCTGCAACCGTTCAACATTACTGATTTTCAGTTTGAGCGCTTCCCGGAGATCGTCAGATCCAAACCAACTGGTTGGTTCAAATTGTTCAATTTCTCGATATGCCTGAGTGATATCCTTTTCAAGATGCTTAACCTGCGAGCGTACTTCCTGCGCGCTTTTGGCCAGGTTGAGTAGCGACTCTTTGGTGATAATGTCATTACGGCTCAGTAATAAACCGATAATATTGAGATGTTCATGGAAAGCCTGGATCTTCGCGAGGCGCGATTGTTCAAGATGGCTTTTAATCGAATCGATCTTTTGTTCGATGATCCGCAGCCTCTCATTAATATCGGCAAGATGTTTTTGGGCCAGAAGTTGTGACGCGATATTAAAAACCAGGCTGGCATTGACCAGCGACTTCAGATTTTCAGCTTCGTGAAATCGGGCTTGTGTGCCAATTTTGTTGGTGTCTGGATTAAGTACCGCGCCGATTGCTCCGCTGCCATCTTTCGCCTGTACCAGTTGGCTGTATTCGAAAGAACAGGTCATTAATTGTGTCGCGTTACCTGCAACGGCAGTGGCGACGGTGGGTACGCTACTGAGCCAGTGGTTAAAGAGTGAAATGCTGCTGGGATCAAGTTCCGTCTGCGAGTCCTGTTGCGCAATATCTTGCCAGCATCCAGGCTGGCTGTGTATTTTCACCAGGGGATTATTTTGCGCGTCGACGATGTCCACCTCGAAGGCCGCTTCTTGCTCAGCTATCTGATTGTTGTTCGCTAAAGTTGACATAGGGTGAATTCTGCTGGGTTAGTTACGGTATTTTTACTGCGCTATTTTGGGCGAGTAAAGCATGTTGAGCATCGCGATATGGGCAATGAACGGAATTGTCACCCGGTATGCCTCCCCAAGCGTTTGGTTAGCAAGGCCAATCGTACTGACGATAGCAGTGACGGGATGTAAGCGGAGTGCGGCAAATGCCGCTACGCTTGCCGCCGTTGACAGGCCGATAACAACACCTTTATCGTTGATGCGCAGATTATCCTGCATCTTGAAAAAACCGGAGACAACTTTCGTTTCTGTGCAGCGCTCCCAACGTTCATGATCGGCTAATGACTGCCAGTCATCACCAAACAAACTTAGGACGATTTCCCGCTCTTTTGTGGCGTTATTTTTTTTCTTGCTGTCTTTGCCATTGAGCTTTTTATGAACATCGGTTAATAACTCAGAATAAGGCAACGGCTCACTGCGGAAAATATTAACGAGCGAGTGTCCGCCATATTCCTGCAATTCATGTAGCAGATGCCGCAGTCCATGCTCGCTGTAGTCCCGTTCTGCCTTCTCTTCGAGTAGTAAGTCCTTAACGGACGATGATAATGCTACCCGGCCCTTGCCGTTGTCTGTCAGAACGTCGACCAGATAGTCAATGTGATTGAGGGAGGTTTTTTTCAGTAACGACAGGATATGTGGGTCACATTTGACCGGTTGTTCCATTTTTATGGATTCCTTCATCATGAATAACGCATAGAAAACGATAGAGAGTATTGTACAGATATGTTGGGGAGGGGGGGAGGTTGTTTTTTGTAGCCTGTAATGTGAGACATGGAAATATGTAACGATGATGATATTTACGGCCTCTTTGTTAGTATTTAATTTTCAAATTTTATTTAAGGGTGGGTTTTTAAGCTATTAGTCAATGCTAATGCGGCCCAGCAGAGGGAAAACCCCCTGTCAGCGTATTTTAATCGACAATCGACCTGGTCGGTGCGGCGAAACGGGGGGCGAGAGTAGTTAACAATATTGTCAGAGATGATTTTGCCGTTAGGGATCACCACCTCTTTACTATCAGCGGTGAGTAGGGGGGGTGAGAAAAGATGCACTTTTTCAACTGTCCCGGTAACAGTGCCAATCTGCACGATTTCTTCGGCGCGGAAAGGTCGCAGGGAAACCAACAATACACCAGCGGCGATGTTGGATAGCATCGCTGTGCCCAGGGAGTCATTCAATACCGCTTCGTATTTTCGGAAATAATGTAAAGCCCTGCATCGTATTACCTTGTTGAATATAAAAGACCAAAATCTTATATAAATATGTGATTACATTTTAAATATTAATGTGTGCGTTATTTATATTAACTAATGCTATCGGCGAGTGACTATTTGAACTGTGTTTACGTTTATTATCTCCAATACACAGAAACATAGTAACTCAGTGCCAATAGTGTGGTGACGAGGAGCGAAAATATTGTGCAATTGTGCGGAAATCAAAAAATGATTTGCTGGGGGAGTATGTGGCATTATAAAAGTAGTGACGGGAGGGAACACAAATCCCTTACCGGATGGTTAACTGTCAGACGATTAGCCATCCGGTAAGGAATCTTGAGGGTCAGGACATCAACGCGGTCTGCGAGCGATTAACGTGGGGCTGTTTGTGCTGGGGAGGTCTGTTGCGGCAGGGTTAGCTGCTGAGATTCTTTTTTGTCCTGGTGGTGATGCCACGCACCAATGGCGGAGTAGACGAAGCGTCCGAAGAAGAAGAGGAAGCTGATAAGCAGTACGATCCGGATCATGCGACTGTTAAATCGGTGTCGTTTGCGTAGGCTGGTAACCTGGCTCACAAAAGGTTCCTTGTAGTGTACCCGACATGGGCGATACTCACATTAAGGCATACTGTGAGGGAATGGTCAATTCTTCGTTATGTAAAATTGCTTCAGTTGTTTTATCCCCTTATGTTATGGAAATTAATATGATTATTTGCGCGAATAATGAATTAACGATAAAAAATAATGAAAAGAGTAATAATTGATTAATGAGGGGCATTTTTTTTGATATGTATCAAACGTCGGCCTTTGCTGACAACTAGAATTGATGAATCAATATGATGTATTACTTTAACGATTTAAAGTCAGGTGGGATGCCTGTCTGAATACCCCCTACAGGATGTGTGGGATTCTACTGAGCATCTATGAAACTCAATAAAAAATATATTGGTATTAGAGATAGATGGTGGGCGTTACCTCTCATCTTGCCTTCTTTGCTGTTGCCTATATTGAGCACTGCCAACACCTATGCCCATATTAGTACGGGGACCGTAATACTTTTCTATCTGCCATTGGCGCTGATGATTAGTCTGATGCTCTTTTTTGGCTGGGCGGCATTGCCAGGAATTATCATTTCCATAATCTGGTATAAATATCCGCAGGTTGGACTATTTGAAACACTCTCAATAATTTCTCACTTTATAGTTACGCTAGTGCTTAGTTGGGGCGGGTATAAGGTATTCGTTCCCCGGCGAAACAATGTTTCCCACGGCGATTCTCACCTGATGTTTCAGCGAATGTTCTGGCAGGTGTTCTGCCCGGCAACGCTGTTTCTGATTCTCTTCCAGTTTGCCGCCTTTGTGGGCGTCTATGAGAGCAAATCAGGCATGGTGGGCGTAATGCCCTTTAACACCGGCACGTTAATCAATTATCAGGCTATGCTGGCGGGGAATCTGGTTGGGGTACCACTGTGCTATCTCATTATTCGAACGATTCGCAATCCATTGCACCTGAGAGGCTATTTTTCTCAGTTAAAGCAGCAGGTTGACAGCAAAGTTACCAAAACAGAGCTTGCAGTCTGGTCGATTATATTGGCCGCATTTATGTCAATGTTGTGTATGCCGCTAAATGAACAAAGCTCAATATTTAGCACGAATTATACCTTGTCACTGTTACTGCCCGTTATGCTATGGGGCGCAATGCGTTACGGTTATAGATTTATTTCGGTGATATGGTCAGTCGTACTTATTACTGCAATTCATTATTATCAGCGCTATATGCCCTGGTATTCGGGCTATGATACCCAGCTTGCCATTACCTCATCGAGCTATCTGGTTTTCTCCTTTATAGTGAATTTCATTGCCGTACTGGCAACGCGCCAGCGGTTTGTTACCCGACGGAACCATCGTCTGGCATTCTTCGATCCAATGGTACATATTCCAAACTTGCGTGCGTTGAATCGGGATTTGAAAAAAGCGCCCTGGTCAGTGCTCTGCTTTTTGCGCGTGCCCGGCATGGAACTGCTGGTGAAAAATTACGGCATTATGCTGCGTATCCAGTACAAGCAAAAGCTTGCCCAGTGGATAACACCTCTGTTAGAGCCGGATGAGCATGTCTATCAATTATCGGGTAATGATCTCGTTTTGCGTTTTAACACAGAGGCTCATCAGGAGCGCATTGAAGCCCTGGACAGGCATATTAAGCAATTCCGCTTTATCTGGGATGGCATGCCTTTACAGCCACAGGTTGGCATCAGCTTTTGCTATGTTCGCGCTCCGGTTAACCACATTTATTTATTGCTCGGTGAGTTAAGCACCATTGCCGAAATATCTCTGGCGACCAATTCTCCAGAAAATATGCAGCGACGCGGCGTGATGCACTTGCAACGTGACCTGAAAGATAAGGTTGCGATGATGAACCGTCTGCAGCAGGCGCTGGAGCACAATCGCTTTTTCCTGATGGCGCAGCCGATCGCTGGCGTGCGTGGTGATGTCTATCATGAAATTCTGCTGCGACTTCATGGGGATGATGGTGAAACTATCGCTCCGGATAATTTCTTGCCGGTAGCGCACGAGTTTGGTTTGTCATCCAGCATCGACATGTGGGTGATTGAAAACACGCTGAAATTTATGGCGCGGAATCGGGAACAAATGCCTGCCCGTCGGTTTGCCATTAACTTATCACCTACATCGGTATGCCGTGCCCGGCTTCCGCATGACATCAATCAATTACTGACGAAATACAAAGTTGAAGCCTGGCAACTCATCTTTGAGGTGACGGAAAGCAATGCCTTAACCAATGCGGAACAGGCACAGGCGACGTTACTACAGCTGCAATCTTTGGGCTGTCAGATTGCGATAGATGATTTTGGCACCGGATATGCCAGCTATGCGCGACTGAAAAATGTGAATGCCGATATCCTGAAAATTGACGGCAGTTTTATTCGTAATATCGTTTCGAACAGCCTCGATTATCAAATCGTGGCCTCCATTTGTCATCTGGCGCGGATGAAAAGAATGCTGGTGGTTGCGGAGTATGTCGAAAGCGAAGAAATACGCAGCGCGGTGATTTCGCTGGGAATTGATTACCTGCAGGGGTATTTGATTGGCAAACCGTTGCCGCTGCGCGAAACGCTGGAAGAGCAGGTGCCAGACGAGCCGGCACCTGTTGAGAGCTTATGCTGCGATATCGGGTGAGCTTTCTTCTTCAATTTTGAGACGCCAGCCGGTTACCGCTTCCCAGTATTGCTGCTCTTTTTCCAGATCGAGCAGTACCAGCGCATTTTGGCTGAACCAGTCATGTGGGAAGCGTAAGGTCCAGTGGTTGTCTTCGGTTAGCAGGGTCAGGGTCGGCGGCGTGGTTGTCGCCTGACGCTGATTATTCAGTAACACCCCCAGACGCAATAGCTGGATTAACGGCAGAAACTGTTTTTTCTTAAACAGCGTAAAGCGGGGTAAATCATCAAGTTTCACCGCCTTACGATGGTAACGAACTAATGTTGCCATCATCAGTTGCTGTTCCTGATTGAATCCCGGTAAGTCGCTATTTTGTAGAATGTAAGCAGAATGGCGATGCAGGCCGCTATGGTTAATATTCAGCCCAACCTCATGCAGCATCGCAGCCCAGCGCAGTAACGCTTCCAACTGGGGATTGGCCAGTTTTGGCTGCTGAATATGCCACTGGTCATACATCTGCATGGTGGTTTCCAGCACTCGCCGGGCTTGCTCACTGTCAATGTTGTACTGATTCGCCAGGCTGCTGGCGGTGCGGCTACGTACATCCTGATGGCGAAAACGGCCTTCCATTTCATACAGCACGCCTTCACGTAGCGCGCCATCGGACAGCCGAAGCTCGCGAATCGCCAGCGCATCAAAAACGCCGCACAAAATAGCAAGCCCAGGTACAAATACCGCTTTTCGTTCTTCTGACAGTCCCGGCAAACTGAGCGCATCGAATGACGCGTGCTTCAGCACTTCAGCGGTCAGTTTTTCCAGACGTTCGGGGGTGATAAAACCATCTTTCTCCCCCATCTCCAGCAGCACTTCGTGTGCCGCTTTAATGGTACCCGACGCGCCCAGCGCAACGTTCCAGCCCTGAATGCGAAACTGCCAGGTTAGTGTTTCAAGTTTTTGCGCTGCCGCCATGCGGGCGCGCTGGAAGTTTTCCCGACTGATAGCGCCGCCCGGGAAATACATCTGAGCAAAACTAACGCAGCCCATACGGCGGCTTTCGACCAGTTTGGGTTCGAAATCTTCGCCGATCACCAGTTCCGTTGAGCCGCCGCCGATATCGATAACCAGCTTGCGGCCTTTTTCCGGCTGGGTGTGTTCAACGCCCATAAAAATCAGACGTGCTTCTTCATTGCCAGAAATAATCTCAATCGGGTAGGGGATGACTTTTTCTGCGCGCTTGAGAAAATCGGTCGCGTTCAGCGCCTGACGTAGAGTATGGGTTCCCACGATACATACGCTCGACGGGGGAAAACCTTGCAGTCGTTCGGCGAAAAGCGACAAACAGCTTAATCCGCGCTCCATTGCTTCTTCGCTCAGCTTGTTGTCTGCGCCGAGCCCATCCGCCAGATGTACGCGTTGTTTCAGTCGTCCGATGATTTGCATTGCACCATCAACCACGCGGGCAATGACCATATGAAAACTGTTTGAACCCAGGTCGACCGCAGCAAATTCCTGCGGTCGTGGTGACTTGTCGTGTATTGGCATATCGTTAGTCAGGTTGCTCGAGTGATTTGATGTAGTCGTAAATCGCCAATTGTGACTGAACCTTACGGCGGTTTCCACGTGGCACGTAGCGATTACTCAGTTCTTTATCGATGAAGCGAGCCTTCACCGTATCGCTAAACAGAATATCAATGATATCCAGCACGCGTTGCTTGAGGCGTGGATCAAGTAGCGGGGTAGCGACTTCGATACGATAGTCGATATTTCTTGTCATCCAGTCAGCCGAGGAGAGATACACCTGCTTATCGCCGCCGTTCTCAAAGATATAAACCCGGTCATGTTCGAGGTAGCGGTCAACAATGCTGATAACGCGAATATTATCGCTGATGCCTTCAAGGTTCGGGATCAGAGAACACATACCGCGAATCAATAAATTGACCGGCACGCCTGAGCCTGAGGCTGCATAGAGACGATCCACCAGACCTTTGTCGACCAGGTTATTCAGTTTTAACGTAATACCTGAAGGTAACCCTTGCTGTGCGTTAGCGATCTCTTTGTCGATCATGGCGTACAGCAGGCGACGTGAGTTCTGCGGAGAAACCAACAGATAATCAAATGTTACCGGACGGTATGGGTTTTCAATGAAGTTGAACACCCGGCGAACTTCGTTAGTAATGCGTGAATCGGCGGTAAGCAATGAGTAATCGGTATAGAGGCGCGCCGTTTTTTCGTTGAAGTTACCGGTCCCGATATGCGCATAGCGCACGACGTCATCGCCTTCTTTACGTGAGATAAGAAACAGCTTGGCGTGAATTTTCAGGCCTGGGGCGGAGAAGATGACATGCACGCCCGCTTCGGTAAGACGTTTGGCCCAGTGAATGTTGGCTTCTTCATCGAAGCGTGCCTGCAGTTCCACGACGACAGTGACTTTCTTACCGTTATGCGCGGCATGGATCATCGCGTCGATAATGCGCGAGTCTTTTGCCACACGGTAGATGTTGATTTTTATCGCCAGTACGCTTGGGTCGAAGGAGGCCTGACGCAGCAGTTCCAGCACATGTTCAAAGGTGTGATACGGATAATAAAGCAGTACATCACGCTCGCGGATTGCATCAAATCCGTTACGGAATTTCTCGTTATCGAACCAGATGTGACGCAGACGGGGCAGTGGTTTATTCACCAGGTTAGCTTTGCCAACATTGGGGAAGTTAATAAAGTCTTTGAAGTTATGGTAACGCCCGCCGGGAACGATGGAGTCGTAGCGAGAAATGGTCAGTTTTTCACGCAGCACCTCGACCAGCGCATTAGGCATATCTCGCTGATAAACAAAGCGCACAGGCTCGGCGGTCAGACGCTGTTTCAGGCTGGATGACATCAGCTCCATCAGGCTGGATTCCATCTCGTGCACTAAATCGTATTCCGCGTCGCGGGTCATTTTCATCGAATAGGCGTTCAGCGCATCGTAATCAAAGAACCCTTTGAAAATATCGTCAAGGCAATAACGTAAAATGTTGTCCAACAGGATCATCGGTTTACGACGACGCGGGGTCTCCGGCGGCAAATTCACAAAACGGGGAACCTTGTCAGAAGGGATTTCCAGTAGCGCGTAGCGGATCGTATCACCACGGATAATCTCCACCGCCAGATAGGTATAGTCATCTTTCAGAAACTGGACTAAATCCGTCTCACGGTTAATCAGAATCGGCGTAATGTGCTGGCGAAGATATTGCTTGAAGTAATGGCGTAACCAGCTCTGCTGATTCACCGACAATTGGCGTTCGTTGATTAAGAAAATCTGGTTACGCGCCATCTCCAGCAGTAATTCGTTATACAGGCCGTCAAATTCCTGATCGGCTTTTAATACGCGGGCCTGGATTTTGCCGAGCAGATGGCGGGAGTGAGAGTTTGAACCCTGTTCTTCGCTAATGATGATTCGGCGCTTCAGTTCGGCAAAACGAACCTTGTAAAACTCGTCGAGGTTATTGGAATAGATGCCTAAAAAACGCATCCGTTCGATCAACGGGTTTGATTTATCAGCAGCTTCCTGGAGTACACGTTCGTTAAACGCTAACCAGCTGAGTTCTTTCTCGATATATAGCTTTTCCTGACCCATTACCACTTTTACTCCGTTTCATTCACGGGACACTACCGATTTATTATGGCGAGCATTGCTCTCAGATGTCCAACTGTGCCAGAAAAATATGACAATAAACTGTCTGATAGCAAAGAGAAAGGGGGGAAGAATAGTAGGCCGGATAAGCGAAGCGCCATCAGGCCTACCGGAAGATGTGATTATTCGTCGGCGGCGTAGCCTTGCGGCGGCAGGCGAACGCCGTCCAGCCATGCTGCGTTATCGCGCATCTTCAGGCGACCATCGATAAACCAGCTTACCACCAGCGGGTAAATCGCATGTTCCTGGGCCTGAACCCGGGCAGTGACGTCATCTTCGCTGTCGCCTTCAAATACCGGAACCTTGGCCTGGAGAATAACCGGTCCACCGTCCAGTTCATCAGTAACAAAATGGACGGAGGTTCCATGCTCTTCATCGCCGTTATCCAGTACCTGACGGTGCGTGTGCAAACCGGGATACTTCGGCAATAAAGACGGGTGGATATTCAGCAACCGTTCAGAATAGTGAGCAACAAACGCCGGGCTGAGGATGCGCATATAACCGGCCAGCACCACGACATCGGGGCCGTAGGCGTCAATCTCTTGTATCAGTTGGCGGTCAAATGCGTCGCGGCTGGCAAACTGAGCGGTCTCCAGCGAATGTGCCGGAATATTCGCTTCTCGTGCACGTTCAAGGCCGAACGCATCGGCCTTGTTACTGAATACTGCCCGTATGGTGCCATTGATTTTTTTCTGTTCGCAGGCGTCAATGATTGCCTGCAAATTGCTTCCGTTACCGGAAATGAGCACCACAATGTTTTTCATTCAATGACCACACGCTGTTCGGAATCAGAGGCTTTGATGATACCGATTTTCCATGCGTTTTCACCTTTCTCATTGAGCAAAGCGAGGGCGTTGTCCACTTCCGAAGCTGGCAGGGCGATGACCATGCCTACGCCGCAGTTGAAGGTACGGTACATCTCGTGCTGGCTGACGTTACCCGCCGTTTGCAGCCAGGTGAAGACGGCTGGCCACTGCCATGAGGATTCGTCGATCACTGCCTGCGTGTTGTCTGGCAGGACGCGCGGAATATTTTCCCAGAAGCCGCCGCCGGTCAGGTGGGCGATGGCATGCACATCAACCTTCTCGATCAGCTCCAGAATGGATTTTACGTAAATACGGGTCGGGGCCAGTAAGTGATCGGCCAGCGACTTGCCTTCAAGCTCGGTGGTTTCAGGGTCACAACCGCTGACTTCAACGATTTTACGTACCAGGGAGTAGCCGTTGGAGTGCGGGCCGCTGGAGCCGAGCGCAATCAGCACGTCGCCATCAGCCACTTTTGAACCGTCGATAATCTCGGATTTTTCGACGACGCCAACGCAGAAGCCAGCCACGTCGTAATCTTCGCCGTGGTACATGCCCGGCATTTCAGCCGTTTCACCGCCCACCAGCGCACAGCCTGACTGCAGACAGCCTTCGGCAATACCATTAATGACGCTGGCTGCGGTATCCACATCCAGTTTGCCAGTCGCATAGTAGTCGAGGAAAAACAGCGGCTCAGCGCCCTGAACCACGAGGTCGTTGACGCACATCGCGACCAGGTCGATGCCAATGGTGTCGTGGCGTTTCAGGTCCATCGCCAGACGCAGTTTTGTGCCTACGCCATCGGTGCCGGAAACCAGTACCGGTTCACGATATTTTTGCGGCAATGCGCACAGCGCACCGAAGCCACCCAGACCACCCATCACTTCCGGGCGACGCGTTTTCTTTACTACGCCTTTGATTCGATCAACCAGAGCATTACCTGCATCAATATCAACACCGGCATCTTTGTAGCTAAGAGAGGTTTTATCGGTCACTGCCTGCTTCCCCACATGTTTACTTGCAGTAAAAGTTAAATTCGGCGCAATTCTAACAGGGAAAGCAAACGTTTGCGAGCCTGCTCTGCATCAAGTTTTATCTGCTGATTTTTTCAGCATTTTACAGTCATTTATCTATTTGTTTGAATCGCGCCACGAAAATGAAACCGGGTACATTCTTGTTCTTGAAACCAGCCAGCCAAATGCGCAGTATCGTACTGAAACCGGTTTCTGTTTTCTGTTACGGACCTCACCGAGAGTGTTTTGAACAGGGTAATCATGATAGGGGGAAGGTATGTCTGGATTTAAAGCAGATTTCATGTGGGGGGGCGCTGTAGCCGCTCACCAACTGGAAGGTGGCTGGCGGGAAGGTGGAAAGGGAATTAGCGTTGCTGATGTGATGACGGCGGGGGCGCATGGTGTGGCGCGTGAAATTACTGACGGTGTGATCGCCGGTAAAAATTACCCTAACCATGAGGCGATTGATTTTTATCACCGCTATAAAGAGGACATAAAGCTGTTTGCTGAAATGGGCTTTAAATGTTTTCGTACTTCCATTGCGTGGACGCGTATTTTCCCATTAGGCGATGAAGCGCAACCCAATGAAGCCGGCCTGCAGTTTTATGATGATCTGTTCGACGAATGTCTGAAACATGGCATTGAGCCGGTAATTACGCTGTCGCATTTTGAGATGCCTTACCATCTGGTGACGGAATACGGCGGCTGGCGCAATCGTAAACTTATCGATTTCTTTGTCCGTTTTGCCGGGGTGGTTTTCACGCGTTATCAGCACAAAGTGAAGTACTGGATGACGTTTAATGAGATTAACAACCAGGCGAATTATCACGAAGACTTCGCCCCTTTTACTAATTCTGGTCTGAAGTACCAGCCTGGTGAAGATCGCGAGCCGGTCATGTACCAGGCGGCGCACTATGAACTGGTGGCAAGCGCGCTGGCGGTGAAGACCGCGCGTGAAATTAACCCCGCGTTGCAGGTAGGGTGCATGATTGCCATGTGTCCAATCTACCCGCTGACCTGCGCGCCAGACGATATGATGATGGCGATGAACGCCATGCACCGTCGTTACTGGTTTACCGACGTACATGTGCGTGGTAGATACCCGCAGCATCTTCTCAACTACTTTGCTCGCCGTGGCTTTGAACTCGATATCACCAACGAAGACCGTCAGGCGCTGGCCCTGGGCTGCGTTGATTACATCGGTTTTAGCTACTATATGTCTTTCGCGACGCAGGCTACGGCGGATAACCCCCAGTTGGATTACGATGAGTCGAAAAGCCTGGTACCTAACCCGTATGTGCAAAAATCGGACTGGGGCTGGCAGATTGATCCGGTCGGTCTGCGCTATTCGCTGAACTGGTTCTGGGATCATTATCAACTGCCGCTATTTATTGTCGAAAATGGATTTGGCGCCATCGACGTGCGCGAGAGCGATGGTACAGTCAACGACCAGTACCGTATCGACTACCTTGCCGCCCACATACGTGAGATGAAAAAAGCGGTGGTGGAAGATGGCGTGGAGCTGATGGGATATACCCCGTGGGGGTGTATTGATTTAGTCTCGGCCGGGACGGGGGAGATGAAAAAACGCTACGGGTTTATCTACGTCGATAAAAATAATGACGGTAGTGGGACATTAGCACGCTCGCCTAAGAAATCTTTTTCATGGTATCAAAACGTCATCCAGACTAATGCTGAATATCTTTAAAATTCATAGCATTGATAACAAGCTCCGCCATGAGTACGGGGCTTGTTTTATACTCATCATCCAGACGCAAACGACTTTGGTTGATCCATATCAAGCGGATGCAGTGTTGCGCCAGAGACGAAAAGCGGTATAATCCGGCGATTTTTTTTGTGGTTGCCACTCGTCTGAGGAAAGGAGAAGAGTATGAAGATCGTGGAAGTCAAACACCCACTCGTCAAACACAAGCTGGGACTGATGCGTGAAAACGATATCAGCACTAAACGCTTTCGTGAACTCGCCTCGGAAGTTGGCAGCCTGCTGACTTATGAAGCAACCGCTGATCTGGAAACCGAAAAGGTGACCATTGAGGGCTGGAACGGTCCGGTTGAAGTAGACCAAATCAAAGGTAAAAAAATCACCGTTGTGCCAATCCTGCGTGCCGGTCTGGGCATGATGGAAGGCGTACTGGAAAACGTTCCGAGCGCGCGTATCAGCGTTGTCGGTATGTACCGTAACGAAGAAACGCTGGAGCCGGTTCCGTATTTCCAGAAGCTGGTTTCTAACATCGATGAGCGTATGGCGCTGATCGTAGACCCGATGCTGGCGACCGGCGGTTCCGTTATCGCCACCATCGACCTGCTGAAAAATGCAGGCTGCACCAGCATTAAAGTGCTGGTGCTGGTTGCGGCGCCGGAAGGTATCGCGGCGCTGGAAAAAGCGCACCCGGATGTTGAGCTGTACACGGCCTCCATCGATCAGGGACTGAACGAGCACGGATACATTATTCCGGGGCTTGGCGATGCCGGCGATAAGATTTTTGGTACCAAGTAAACGAATAAGTGAAAAGAAGCCGACTTTAAGAGTCGGCTTTTTTTTGAATACAACAACCTAATCGCTAATAACAAATAACACTCAGAGGAAAACACTATGACGCGCCGTGCTATCGGGGTAAGTGAAAGACCGCCGCTTTTACAGACAATCCCGCTTAGTTTGCAGCACCTGTTCGCCATGTTTGGCGCTACGGTACTGGTGCCAGTTCTGTTCCACATCAACCCGGCTACCGTTTTGCTGTTTAACGGCATTGGTACGTTGCTGTATCTCTTTATCTGTAAGGGTAAAATTCCCGCGTATCTCGGTTCCAGCTTTGCGTTTATTTCTCCGGTGCTGCTGCTGCTGCCGTTAGGTTATGAAGTGGCGCTGGGCGGTTTCATTATGTGCGGCGTCCTGTTCTGCCTGGTTTCTTTCATCGTTAAGAAAGCAGGCACCGGCTGGCTGGATGTGATGTTCCCTCCGGCGGCGATGGGCGCAATCGTTGCCGTCATCGGCCTGGAGCTGGCAGGCGTTGCTGCGGGCATGGCGGGATTACTGCCTGCTGAAGGGCAATTACCGGATTCGAAAACCATCATCATCTCGATGGTGACGCTGGCGGTGACGGTATTTGGCTCCGTACTGTTCCGCGGTTTTATGGCGATTATCCCGATTCTGATTGGGGTGCTGGCCGGTTATGCGCTCTCTTTCGTGATGGGCGTTGTGGACACCACGCCGATTACCCAGGCGCACTGGTTTGCGCTGCCGACTCTCTACACGCCGCGTTTTGAATGGGTTGCCATTCTGACCATCTTGCCTGCTGCGCTGGTGGTTATCGCTGAACACGTCGGACACCTGGTAGTGACGGCAAATATCGTGAAAAAAGATTTGATTCGCGATCCTGGTTTGCATCGTTCTATGTTCGCCAACGGCCTGTCTACGGTCATCTCCGGTTTCTTCGGCTCTACGCCGAACACCACGTATGGCGAAAACATCGGCGTAATGGCGATTACCCGCGTTTACAGTACCTGGGTTATTGGCGGCGCCGCGATTTTTGCCATCCTGCTCTCCTGTGTAGGCAAGCTGGCGGCGGCGATCCAGATCATCCCGCTGCCGGTCATGGGCGGCGTATCGTTGTTACTGTATGGCGTGATTGGTGCTTCCGGTATTCGCGTACTGATCGAATCAAAAGTTGACTACAACAAAGCTCAGAACCTGATCCTGACCTCGGTCATTTTGATCATTGGCGTGAGTGGCGCGAAAGTTCACATTGGCGCCGCAGAGCTGAAAGGCATGGCGCTGGCGACCATCGTCGGTGTCTGCCTGAGCCTGATTTTTAAAGTCATCAGCCTGCTGCGTCCGGAAGAAGTGGTGCTCGACGCAAAAGATGCAGACAGCCCGCAACAGTAAGTCTCTGACCGGGCGGCATCGCTGCCCGGTTCTATCGCGACGCATTTCTGTGTTAAACTCAACGCGATTTTATGAAATCCTGGGTTGAGGTATCTCTGAACACACCGGCACAGCTCTCTTTGCCACTTTATCTTCCTGACGACGAAACGTTTGCAAGTTTCTGGCCGGGGGATAACTCCTCTTTACTGGCTGCACTGCAAAACGTGCTGCGTCAGGAACATAGCGGGTATATTTATCTCTGGTCGCGTGAAGGCGCTGGCCGTAGTCATTTGCTGCATGCAGCCTGTGCGGAACTGTCTGCGCGCGGCGATGCGGTAGGCTACGTGCCGCTCGATAAGCGCACCTGGTTTGTTCCCGAGGTGCTCGACGGTATGGAGCATTTATCACTGGTATGCATCGATAACATCGAATGTGTGGCCGGTGATTCGCTGTGGGAAATGGCGATCTTTGATCTCTACAACCGTATTCTGGAGTCGGGGAAAACGCGTCTGCTGATCACCGGCGATCGCCCGCCAAGGCAGCTCAATCTGGGGTTACCGGATCTCGCCTCGCGCCTTGACTGGGGACAGATCTACAAGCTGCAGCCGCTTTCCGATGAAGATAAGCTGCAGGCGCTGCAATTACGCGCCAGACTTCGTGGGTTTGAACTGCCGGAAGATGTGGGACGTTTCCTGCTTAAACGTCTGGATCGGGAAATGCGTACGCTGTTTATGACGTTGGATCAGCTTGATCACGCATCGATCACCGCCCAGCGTAAGCTGACCATTCCGTTCGTAAAAGAGATTTTGAAACTGTAAACGCCGCAGCCGAAAAGAGTGCGGCGATTTCAGGTTAACCGACGATTTCCAGTACCTGCTCCGGCGGACGTCCGATCCGCGCCTGGCCTTTGGCAACCACAATGGGGCGCTCCATCAGCTTCGGATTTTCAACCATCGCCTGAATCAGCGCATCTTCACTCAAATTCTTGTCCGCCAGGTTAAGCGACTTGTAGAGATCTTCTTTCTGGCGCATCAGTTCGCGCGCGCTGGACATACCCAGCATCTGCAGCAGTTCACGCAAGGTTGCGGCGTCTGCTGGCGTTTCCAGATACAGTACTACTTCCGGCTCCACGCCGTTGGATTTCAGCAATTCCAGCGTTTCTCGGCTCTTGGAGCAGCGTGGGTTATGGTAGATTTTAATCGCGTCTGACATGACTTCTCCTTGCATAACAATACTGCCGGATGGCGACGCTACAGCATCGCCATCCGGTGAGAGTTCGATAATTACATCTTCGTATACGGTTTAAAACGTTCTTGCAACTGGCGCAACTGGTCGATACGGGCATCGTATCTGGCCTGCTGCTGGCTTCCCAGTTTGACCTGCGAACTTGCGCTGCTGAGCATCGAAATCGCCTGGTCAAGACGCCCTGCAAGGGCATACCCTTCCGCACGCGCAGCCAGTTCCTGATCGCGGTTACCGAGAGCAGCCTCCGTTTGCGCTAACAAATCCCAGCCGTTAGGGTCATCCTTATGGTTAAACGTATAACGATTCAGGATATTGGCTGCTTCTTTGGCTTGTCCGCCCTGTAAATACGCATTTGCCAGATTGAGCTGCAGTACCGGGTTGACTCGCAGGTCTCGAGCATTTTTAAGGCGATTAATCGCGTCGCCGGTTTTCTTCTGGCCGAGATCGATATCCGTTGCCAGGTCAAGATACCAGGCATTGTTTGGTTCGGCCGTCAGCAATGGTTGCAGCGCTTTACGCGCCTCGTCGTATTTACTGGCCTCCATTGCCTGCAACGCCCGGCCATACTGCGCTGCACGTTGCTCGCGTACGTTGCCTTTCGACCAGCTACTCAGCAAGTCATCGGTCAACTGGTTGCGACCAGAGTTATACATGCCTAAGGTTCGCGCCTTGGCCAGATAAAAATCTTCTGAAGACTGGACGACGACCGGGCGCATCTGGTTGGCGCGGTTACGCGCATCTGCCAGACGGCTTTCTGGCAGGGGGTGGGTCAGCAAAATTTCCGGTGGACGCGAAGAGTAACGGGCCTGATCGAGCAGTTTTTCCAGGAACGTCGGCATGGCCTGGGGATCGAATCCCGAACGTTGCAGTACCTGAATACCGATGCGGTCCGCTTCCTGTTCGTTTTGCTGCGTAAAGCTGATCATTCCCTGGCGCGTACCCGCCAGCGTACCGGTCAGCGCCGCCATACCCGCCTGGGGACTGGCCATCGCCAATAAAATGGATCCTAACGCACCGACCCACGTTAGTGGGGCGCTGCGTTTCTGATCTTCCATCGCTCGCGCCAGGTGACGCTGCGTGACGTGGGAAATTTCGTGCGCCATAACCGATGCCAGTTGGCTTTCGTTATCGGAATAGCGGAACAGTGCGGAGTGCAAAACAACGTTGCCGCCAAAGAAGGCAAAGGCGTTAATTTCATCGTTGTTGATTAAAAAGAAGGTGAAGGGCGTTTTTACCGAGTCGGCGTGTGCAACTAAACGCATCCCCAGACTATTAATATATTGGGTCAGCAACGGATCGTTAATTAACGGCGCGCTGCCCCGCAGCTGGCGTACATAAAAATCGCCCATCTGCATTTCCTGTCCTATGGAAAGGGTACTCCCTGCCGAGGTTCCCATATCAGGCAGGGTGTCCGCGGGGTCAGCAAATGCGGGCGCAACCTGACCGATGGTCAGTGCGGCAATGAGGGTAGCAACCAGGTTTTTTTTCAACTGCCTGAACATAACCTCTGTCCTGTATTCTTTTTTGAGATAGCCATTTGACCAATGCCGTGAAGTATCGTTCACACTCCGCAAGCTTAGGGAGTGTAACTGTGAAACCTGACGATGAACACCCAGGAAAAATGTCTTTTCACTTTGCGTAATCAGCCATAAAAAGCGAAGTCTTTTTTGTGACATTTCGATACAATTCGGGATCGCAATCCCGCTATTGGATTCATGGAAGGGTTTTATGCTCGAAATGTTGATGCAATGGTATCGCCGCCGCTTTAGCGACCCCGAGGCCATCGCCCTGCTAATTATTCTGGTTGCCGGTTTTGGCATCCTGTTCTTCTTTAGCGGTCTTTTGGCGCCGCTGTTGGTCGCCATTGTGCTGGCGTACCTGCTCGAATGGCCGACTGTACGGCTGGAACATATCGGCTGTTCACGGCGCTGGGCGACATCAATCGTGCTGGTGGTGTTTGTCGGTATTTTGTTGCTGATGGCGTTTGTCGTGATGCCCGTCGCGTGGCAGCAGGGGATTTACCTGATCCGCGATATGCCCGGTATGCTCAATAAATTATCTGATTTTGCCGCCACTTTACCACGACGTTATCCGGCGCTGATGGATGCGGGCATTATTGATGCGATGGCGGAGAATATGCGCTCGCGGATGCTCACCATGGGCGATTCGGTGGTGAAATATTCGTTAGCCTCTCTGGTCGGATTGCTGACGCTGGCGGTCTATCTGGTGCTTGTCCCGTTGATGGTATTCTTCCTGATCAAAGATAAAGGTCAGATGCTGAACGCCGTGCGTCGGGTACTGCCGCGTAATCGCGGACTGGCGGGACAGGTATGGAAAGAGATGAATCAGCAAATCACCAACTATATCCGCGGAAAGGTGCTGGAAATGGTGGTGGTCGGCGTGGCGACCTGGCTCGGCTTCCTGCTGTTTGGCCTCAACTATTCTCTGCTATTGGCGGTGCTGGTGGGGTTCTCGGTTTTGATCCCGTATATCGGCGCTTTTGTGGTGACGATTCCGGTCGTCGGAGTGGCGTTGTTCCAGTTCGGTCTTGGCACCGAGTTCTGGAGCTGCTTTGCCGTGTACCTGATAATCCAGGCGCTGGACGGTAATCTGCTGGTCCCGGTACTGTTCTCCGAGGCCGTTAACCTGCACCCGCTGGTGATTATTCTGTCGGTCGTTATTTTTGGCGGGCTGTGGGGATTCTGGGGCGTATTCTTTGCGATTCCTCTGGCGACGCTTATCAAAGCCGTCATGCATGCCTGGCCTGATGGTCAGGCCGTTGACGAACCTTAATCTGCAAACTCCGGCGATGCAATGTCGCCGGAGCTGAACTTGTCTGACCTCTATCCACACTTTCTGAATAATCTCCTCTGGTGTCGTTTTTCTCCGCGTTTGTCTTTAACTTGACCCGCGTGATGTCTTTTCGTCACGCAAGGAATAAGACCAACAGGAGAACAACATGGGTCACAACACACACACGCAGCAAAAGGTGGGATGGGGCGGTTATCTCGCTTTTTTTATTACAATTATTCTTTTTTCCGGCATGTTTGCGAAAAGTACCGAATGGTGGCGGGTATTTGACTTCACCGTCCTTAACGGTGCGTTTGGGAAGGTTAATGCGGCAGGCGATACGGCGATCTCTTTTCGCGGCACGGGTGGCATGGGCGCTAAAGATGGCTTTTTATTCGCACTGGAGCTGGCGCCTTCCGTCATTCTTTCTCTGGGGATTATCTCCGTCACCGAAGGGTTAGGTGGATTGCGCGCCGCACAACAGTTAATGACGCCAGTCCTGCGCCCGTTGCTCGGAATTCCAGGTG
This sequence comes from Citrobacter sp. CRE-46, assembly GCF_059615875.1. Taxonomy (NCBI): domain Bacteria; kingdom Pseudomonadati; phylum Pseudomonadota; class Gammaproteobacteria; order Enterobacterales; family Enterobacteriaceae; genus Citrobacter; species Citrobacter sp. CRE-46. The sequence goes on from NZ_CM184341.1 coordinate 1,473,417, forward strand.
TTTGTTCGCTGGCGCTGATCGCGAATTTGCAAAATACCGATGCCGCAGCCGGGATGACGAAAGAAATGGCTGAAGAGCGCATTATCACTGAACAGGAACGTGCCGTTTTTGCCTGCTGGCAAACCAGCGGCAGCGCCTGTATTACCAACTATTTTTCCTCAGGGGCCGCACTGTTTACGATGGTTACCGTTCCGGTGATTACGCCGCTGGCGGTGATCCTTGTGTTCAAATTTGTGGGGGCTAACCTGCTGCGCTTATGGATTGCGCAGTTGGAAAATCGCCGTACGCAGCAGGAGGACTGAGATGACAACGCAGGTACGTAAAAACGTCATGGATATGTTTATCGATGGCGCACGGCGCGGGTTTACCATAGCAACAACCAGCCTGTTACCGAACGTGGTGATGGCGTTTGTGATTATCCAGGCGCTGAAAGTAACGGGGCTGCTCGAGATTGTCGGGCGGGTATGTGAGCCCGTGATGGCGTTATGGGGGCTGCCGGGCGAATCTGCCACCGTCCTGCTGGCGGCGGTCATGAGTATGGGAGGCGGCGTCGGTGTTTGCGCCAGCCTGGTTGTTGCCGGTACGCTTTCGGGACATGATGCCACGGTATTATTACCCGCTATCTACCTGATGGGTAATCCGGTGCAAAATGTGGGACGTTGTTTGGGGACTGCGGGGGTCCATCCTCGTTACTATCCGCTTATTATTGCGGTGTGCGTCATTAATGCACTGCTCTCTATTTGGGTCATGCAGGTTATTGCCTGACAAGGAAGGTTATGAACTGTTCAATTCTTAATTTGACATTGTTCCAGCAGGGACATGTGTACGCGCCGGCAGATTTAGGGCGACAGGATATACTGGTATCCGGCAGCAAAATTGTTGCCATCGCGCCGTCGATTTCTCCTGAAGACTTTCCCGGCTGCGAGTGCGTCAATCTGGACGGCGCGATTGTGTGCCCGGGGTTTATCGATCAGCACGTCCATTTGATTGGCGGTGGCGGTGAAGCGGGTCCGCACACCCGCACGCCGGAAGTGCGTTTGTCACCGCTGGTTGAAGCTGGCGTCACTTCGGTGGTGGGATTACTGGGTACAGATGGTATTACCCGTCATCCGGAGTCGCTGCTGGCGAAAACCCGCGCGCTGGAGTTTGAAGGTATCAGCGCCTGGATGCTGACCGGTGCGTATTCTCTGCCTTCCCCGACTATCACCGGCAGCATCGATCGCGACGTGGCGCTGATCGATAAAGTGATTGGCGTGAAGTGTGCGATTTCGGACCATCGTTCTTCAGCTCCAGATACCCAGGCACTGGCGAACATGGCGGCGCAGTCGCGCGTCGGTGGATTGTTAGGGCGTAAACCGGGGATCAGCGTTTTCCATATGGGCGACAGTCCGCGCATGCTGGAACCGTTGTATCAGATCCTTGAAAACTGCGACGTGCCGATAACTAAACTGTTGCCGACTCATGTTAATCGTGCGGAACCCCTGTTCCAGGCGGCACTGGAGTATGCCCGCAAAGGCGGTTTTATCGATATTACCAGCAGCATTGATGAGCCTGTTGATCCGGCCACGGCTATTGCCACGGCGCTGCGCCAAAATGTGCCGCTGTCGCGCATTACCCTGAGCTCGGACGGCAACGGCAGCCAACCGGAATTTGATGAGTCAGGTAATCTCACCGGGATTGGCGTCGCGGGGTTTGAATCACTGGCGGAAACGGTGCGCCAGTTGGTGAAGGTTCATGCTATACCGCTGGAACAGGCGCTGTGTCCGCTGACGCGTACGGTGGCAGAGTTTTTAGGGCTGGAGCATAAAGGGCGTCTGGCTGTGGGATGCGATGCGGATATTCTGGTGCTGAACGACGCGCTGGAGGTGAATCACCTGTGGGCGAAGGGAAAAGTGGTAGTCAGACAGAAAAAAGCCTGCGTCAAAGGGACGTTTGAATAACCGAGGTTGATGCCGGATGGCGGCGTAAACGCCTTATCAGGCCTACAAAGTGTGCAAACTGTAGGCCTGATAAGCGAAGCGCCATCAGGCTTTTTTCAGAAAAACGTGAATCAGGCGTTCTCTTTCAGCCAGTTCATTACCACGTCGTGGTGATTGCTGGTTTTGAAGTTATCAAACACATGCTCAATTTTCCCTTCAGCATCAATCAGGAAGCTGATGCGGTGGATGCCATCGTAGGTTTTGCCCATAAATGACTTCTCACCCCAGACGCCGAACTGCTCGCAAACCTGATGATCTTCGTCGGACAAGAGCGTGAAGTTAAGAACTTCTTTCTCCGCGAATCGGGAAAGTTTTTCCGGTTTATCGGTGCTGATTCCCAGCACTTCAACACCTGCTTTTTTTAACTCATCCATGTTATCGCGCAGGCCGCAGGCCTGTACGGTACAGCCGGGTGTCATGGCTTTCGGGTAAAAATAAACCAGAACACGCTGTCCCTGGAAGTCGGTTAAATTTACTTGTTCTCCGTCTTGATCCGGCAAGCTAAATTTCGGTGCGATATCACCGGCTTTCAGTGGGTTCATTACTTAACTCCATCCTGTTCATCATGCTGTGAGTAATTGACGACGTTAATACTGCCTTGCGCATTGAGTTCTGTACAGAGTGCTTTAAACGCATCTTCAATATTTGCCGCGTCATGTGACGCAGGACTATGTGCGGTAATTTGAATAAACAACTGCGCCGTCTTTCCATTCTCAGCCGGTTGCGTGCGTGAAACCAGTTCCGCAATATTCATTTGGTGGCTATCAAACAGGGCGGTAAAGCGTTCAATCAAATGTGGAGAATCGGGGACATCGACCTGCACCCATACCGTGGCGGGCATTGCTGGGCGGGGACGCGCAGTCGTGCGCTTCATGACAATCAATAAATCCAGCTCAGCGCCTTTCAACGGCAAGGTTGATTCAATCAGGGTGATGGCATTCCAGGTGCCTGACAGCAGCATGATAAATGTGAATTCGTCACCCAGCATCGCCAGTCGGCTGTCTTCGATATTACAGCCGCAACTGCTGACATGACGCGTGATGGTGTTCACAATTCCTGGGCGGTCGGCACCCAGCGCAGTAATGACCAGATAGTGTTGCGATGACGATGTCAAACCTGTTCTTCCTTTGAGCGGTGAGGTAATCATAAGGAAAGCATAAAAAAAACATGCATACAACAATCAGAACGGCTCTGGTCGCTTGCTTTTATTGTCGTACCAAACGTACCATTGAGACACTTGTTTGCACAGAGGATGGCCCATGTTCACGGGAAGTATTGTCGCGCTTGTTACGCCGATGGATGAGAAAGGTAAAGTCTGCCGGTCGAGCCTGAAAAAACTGATTGATTATCATGTCGCCAGCGGCACCTCGGCGATCGTTTCGGTTGGCACCACCGGTGAGTCTGCCACCCTGAGTCATGATGAACATGGCGATGTGGTGATGATGACGCTGGAGCTGGCCGACGGGCGTATTCCGGTAATTGCCGGAACGGGCGCCAATGCGACCGCAGAAGCCATTAGTCTGACGCAGCGTTTCAACGATAGCGGTGTTGTCGGCTGCCTGACGGTGACGCCGTATTACAACCGCCCAACCCAGGAAGGTTTGTTCCAGCATTTCAAAGCCATCGCTGAACATACTGACCTGCCGCAAATTCTGTATAATGTGCCGTCCCGTACTGGCTGCGATATGCTGCCAGAAACCGTTGGCCGTCTGGCGAAAGTAAAAAATATTATCGCTATTAAAGAGGCCACGGGGAACTTAAGTCGCGTTCATCAGATCAAAGAGCTGGTTTCAGACGACTTCATTCTGCTCAGCGGTGATGACGCGACCGGACTGGATTTTATGCAGCTCGGTGGTCATGGCGTGATTTCCGTAACGTCTAACGTTGCGGCGCGTGACATGGCTGAAATGTGCAAACTGGCGGCTGCAGGGCATTTTGCCGAGGCGCGGGTAATTAACCAGCGTTTGATGCCGTTACACAACAAACTTTTTGTCGAACCCAATCCTATCCCAGTGAAATGGGCATGTAAGGAGTTGGGACTTGTGGCGACCGATACGCTGCGTCTGCCGATGACGCCAATCACGGACAATGCTCGTGAAATCGTCAAGGCGGCGCTTAAGCATGCCGGTTTGCTGTAAAGTTTAGGGAGATTTGATGGCTTACTCAGTACAAAAGTCGCGCCTGGCCAAGGTTGCGGGTGTTTCGCTTGTTATGTTGCTCGCGGCCTGTAGTTCTGACTCGCGCTATAAGCGCCAGGTGAGCGGTGATGAATCCTATCTGGAGGCCGCACCGCTTGCTGAGCTTCATGCGCCAGCTGGGATGATTCTGCCGGTTATGTCAGGTGATTATAATATCCCGGTAACCAACGGTAGCGGTGCCGTGGGTAAAGCGCTGGACATTCGCCCACCAGCTCAGCCGTTAGCGTTAGTCACTGGCGCTCGTACCCAGATCGCAGGTGATACGTCGACATTACTGGTGGAAAATGGTCGTGGCAACACGCTGTGGCCACAGGTCGTTAGCGTCATTCAGTCTAAAAACTACACGATCGCGAAACGTGATGATGCCAGCCAGACGTTGACCACCGACTGGGTTGACTGGAACCGTCTGGATGAAGACGAGCAGTACCGTGGACGTTATCAAATCTCGGTTAAACCGCAGGGCTATCAGCAAGCGGTAACGGTGAAACTGACTAACCTCGAGCAGGCGGGTAAACCTGTAGCCGATGCGGCATCTATGCAGCGTTACAGCGCTGAGATGATGAACGTTATCTCTGCTGGTCTGGATAAGAACGCCACAGATGCTGCGAATGCCGCGCAGAACCGCTCTGCAGCAACCATGGATGTTCAGAGCGCCGCCGACGACACTGGTTTACCAATGCTGGTGGTGCGTGGACCGTTCAACGTGGTGTGGCAGCGTCTGCCGGCAGCGCTTGAGAAAGTGGGCATGAAAGTGACCGACAGCACCCGTTCTCAGGGCAGCATCGCCGTGACCTACAAACCACTGTCTGATAGCAGCTGGCAGGAACTGGGCGCAAGCGATCCAGGTTTAGTGTCTGGCGACTATAAACTGCAGGTCGGTGATTTAGATAACCGCAGTAGTATGCAGTTTATCGATCCGAAGGGGCATACCCTGACGCAAAGCCAGAACGACGCGCTGGTCGCCGTCTTCCAGGCAGCGTTCAGTAAGTAAAAATGAAGGGCTGGATAACTCCAGCCCTTTTTTTCTGATATGATACGCAAACGTGTGCGTCGGCAGAAAAACGCAATATTTATCGTTAATTCACACCCAGGAGTAATAAAGATGCAAAAGCAAGCTGAGTTGTATCGTGGTAAAGCGAAGACCGTATACAGCACGGAAAACCCGGACCTGTTGGTGCTCGAATTCCGCAATGATACGTCAGCAGGGGATGGCGCGCGCATTGAACAGTTTGACCGTAAAGGCATGGTGAATAATAAGTTCAACCATTTCATTATGACTAAACTGCAAGAAGCGGGCATTCCTACCCAGATGGAGCGACTGCTTTCCGATACCGAATGTCTGGTGAAAAAACTGGAGATGGTACCGGTTGAATGTGTGGTGCGTAACCGCGCGGCGGGCTCACTGGTTAAGCGTTTAGGCGTTGAGGAAGGTATTGAACTGAATCCGCCGCTGTTTGATCTGTTCCTGAAAAACGATGCTATGCACGATCCAATGATTAACGATTCCTATTGCGAAACTTTTGGTTGGGTGAGCAAAGAGAATCTGGCGCGTATGAAAGAGCTGACCTACAAAGCGAACGACGTGCTGAAAAAGATGTTTGATGATGCGGGCCTGATTCTGGTCGATTTCAAACTTGAGTTTGGCTTGTATAAAGGTGAAGTGGTGCTGGGCGATGAATTCTCACCGGACGGTAGCCGTCTGTGGGACAAAGAAACACTGGATAAAATGGACAAAGATCGCTTCCGCCAGAGCCTGGGCGGTCTGATCGAAGCCTATGAAGCCGTCGCGCATCGCCTGGGTGTCAAGTTAGACTAATTCCCCTTTGAGCCGGCGATCGCTCACCGGCTCATCAATCTCGCCGATTTTGATTACTGTTTCTTATGGTAATCCTGTTCCGAACCGCCTACGATCATCATCATAATGAATAAAAAGTTGAGGTGATTATGCGCTGGCAAGGGCGTCGTGAAAGTGACAATGTAGAAGACAGACGAAACAGCTCCGGCGGCCCTTCTATGGGCGGGCCTGGTTTTCGTTTGCCCAGTGGTAAAGGCGGCATCATCCTGCTGATAGTGGTGCTGGTCGCAGGTTATTATGGCGTGGATCTCACCGGATTAATGACCGGTCAACCCGTTTCCCAACAGCAATCATCACACTCCATCAGCCCAAATGATGATGAAGCGGCAAAATTTACCTCGGTGATTCTGGCCACCACGGAGGATACCTGGGGACAGCAGTTTGAAAAAATGGGCCGGACCTATCAACAGCCGAAGCTGGTGATGTATCGAGGCGCTACGCGTACCGGATGCGGCGCAGGCCAGTCCGTGATGGGCCCGTTTTACTGCCCGGCGGATGGCACCGTGTACATCGACCTCTCCTTCTACGACGATATGAAAAACAAGCTGGGCGCCGATGGTGATTTTGCTCAGGGCTATGTTATCGCCCATGAAGTGGGCCACCACGTGCAGAAACTGCTGGGTATTGAACCGAAAGTTCGTCAGATGCAACAGAATGCCTCACAGGCTGAAGTGAACCGTCTTTCCGTGCGTATGGAACTGCAGGCGGATTGCTTTGCCGGCGTCTGGGGCCATAGTATGCAGCAGCAGGGCGTGCTGGAGTCCGGCGATCTGGAAGAGGCGCTGAACGCCGCGCAAGCTATCGGTGACGATCGCCTGCAGCAGCAAGGACAAGGCCGCGTTGTACCGGACAGTTTTACCCACGGAACTTCTGAACAGCGCTTTACCTGGTTCAAACGCGGCTTTGACAGTGGCGATCCGGGGCAGTGCAATACTTTTGGAAAAGGCATTTAAGAGACAGAGGCAGGGATGTCTGATAACACGGCGCTGAGGGCGTTAACTGAACAGATGACCCGCGAAGGCATCCGCCGTCTGCTGGTTATCAGCGGCGAGGATAGCTGGCGTCAGGCGCAAGCATTAGCGCTACGCAACGCGTTACCCGGTGACTGGCTATGGGTAGGGGCGCAAGCCCCTGCTGAGCCGAACTGTACGCCGCAGGCGCTGCAAACATTACTAGGGCGTGAATTCCATCATGCAGTTTTTGACGCCGGGCAGGGATTTGACGCTGCGGCGTTTGCCGCCTTAAGCGGCACGCTGATCGCCGGCAGCTGGCTGGTGTTGCTGACTCCCCCCTGGCATAGCTGGCACACGCATCCTGACGCGGATTCACTGCGCTGGAGTGACTGCGCTGACCCGATTCCAACGCCGTATTTTGTTGAACACGTCAAACGGGTCATTTCCCGTGATGGACAGGCTTTGCACTGGCAGCAGCATCAGCCTGCTACATATCCCCACTTTGCTGCTCGCGCCGACTGGCACGCGGCAACCGGTGAACCTCAGCCTGAACAGGCGCTGATTTTATCGCAGTTACTGACTATGCCTTCTGGCGTGGTTGCCGTGACGGCCGCGCGTGGTCGGGGAAAATCCGCGCTGGCGGGGCAACTGATTGCACGTATCAACGGGACTGCTATTGTTACCGCGCCAGCCAAAGCGGCAACCGATGTGCTGGCGCAATTTGCCGCAGAACGTTACCGTTTTATGGCTCCGGACGCGTTGTTAAGCAGTTCTGCAACCGCAGACTGGCTTATCGTTGATGAAGCCGCCGCAATCCCCGCGCCGCTACTGCATCAGTTAGTCGCGCGTTTTCCCCGCACGCTATTAACCACCACCGTTCAGGGCTATGAGGGAACCGGCAGAGGCTTCTTGTTGAAATTCTGCGCCCGCTTTCCCCATCTTCGACGTTTTGAGTTACAACAGCCCGTACGCTGGGCGCTGGGATGTCCGCTGGAGAAAATCGTCAGCGATGCGCTGCTGTTTGACGACGAAACGTTTACGCATGCCCCGTCGGGCGATCTCCATTTCAGTGCATTTGGACAACAGTCCTGGCATGACAACCCGGCGCTGCCGGTAGCGGTATATCAACTGCTTTCCGGGGCGCACTATCGCACTTCGCCACTGGATCTGCGGCGAATGATGGACGCGCCTGGCCAGCATTTTCTCCAGGCATCGTGTGCAGACTCGGTGGCGGGCGCCGTCTGGTTGGTGGATGAAGGGGGACTGTCTGCGGAATTAAGCCAGGCCGTTTGGGCAGGATATCGCCGACCACGAGGAAATCTGGTTGCACAGTCACTGGCGGCGCACGGCGGTGATCCGTTGGCGGCAACGCTCATTGGACGGCGGGTAAGCCGAATTGCGGTTCATCCTGCTCGCCAGCGAGAAGGTATCGGGCAGCAGTTGATTATGCAGGCCCGGCATTACTCCACGCAATGTGACTATCTGTCAGTCAGTTTTGGGTATACGGTCGAACTCTGGCGTTTCTGGCAGCGCTGTGGTTTTGTTCTGGTGCGAATGGGCAATCACCGCGAAGCCAGCAGCGGGTGCTATACCGCCATGGCGTTACTGCCCATTAGCGAAGCGGGAAAACGCCTCGCCGGGCGCGAACACCTGCGTCTGCGGCGTGATGCGGAGATCCTTACGCAGTGGAACGGTGAGGGCATTCCGCTGGCCCCGTTGAAAGAGTCTACGCTTAATGAGGATGACTGGAATGATCTGGCCGGATTTGCCTTCGCCCATCGGCCATTACTGACGTCGCTTGGCTGTCTGACTCGTCTGCTTCAGCACAGCGAGTTACCTCTCCCGGCCTTGCGGGGCCGCTTACAGGCTAAACGCAGCGATGCCGAATTGTGCCAGCAGTTGAAGATCCCCGGGCGTAAAGCACTGCTGGTCGTTCAGCGGGCCGAGGCGGTGCAGGCGTTAAAGCAGCTGGATGCTGAACGTATACAGCGGCTACAAAATCGCATTATGCAATGGCAAAATTTTCACTAACTTCTTCAATTTACTGACATGGTCATTGCGGTTAAGCGGCGTAGAATGATTCTCATCAGTTAAGGAGATCGCCATGAAACATGACCATTTTGTTGTTCAAAGTCCTGATAAACCCGCTCAACAGCTACTGCTGCTGTTTCATGGCGTCGGCGATAACCCGGTTGCCATGGGCGAAATCGGCTCCTGGTTTGCACCGCTGTTTCCGGATGCGCTCATCGTCAGCATTGGCGGGGCTGAGCCTTATGGTTCTGCTTCCGGACGTCAGTGGTTTTCGGTTCAGGGCGTAACGGAGGAGAACCGGCAGGCGCGTGTTGACGCCATTATGCCGGTCTTTATTGAAACCGTGCGCTACTGGCAAAAACACAGCGGCGTTTCACCGCAGGCTACCGCGCTGATTGGTTTTTCTCAGGGGGCGATTATGTCGCTTGAGAGTATTAAAGCCGAGCCGGGGCTGGCATCGCGGGTCATCGCCTTCAATGGTCGCTACGCCACCTTACCAGAGGTTGCAACCACGGCTACGACGGTACATTTGATTCACGGCGGTGAAGACCGGGTGATTGAGTTATCTCACGCCGTTGCTGCGCAGGAAGCGTTAATTCGCGCCGGTGGAGATGTGACGCTGGATATCGTCGAAAATCTGGGGCACGCCATTGATGAACACAGCATGCAGTTTGCGCTCGATCATCTGCGTTTTACCGTACCGAAACACTACTTTGATGAAGCGCTGAGCGGTGGTAAGCCTCACGATGATGATGTGATTGAGATGATCTGATTGATCACAGTAGGCCGGATAAAACGCGAAGCGTTGCCATCCGGCACTTAATACCCGGTAGCGCTAATGCTTACCGGGCCTACGGAACTTATCGGCCTGGAAATTATTTCTTCGGTTGATCCTTGTTTGGCCAATCGTCGTCGTCCCACTTATCGTTAAAGTCACGATGCGGGGGAAGCTCCGGCTTATTGGCGAGATATTTCTTAGGGTCGACACGCTTGAGATCTTTAATCACGTTCAGCAATACGCCTACCAGAAACACCAACACTAAAATCCACCAGTATTTTGCCAGCCAGTCCATGCTCATTTCCTCTTACAGGAACACTCATCAGGCGACGAGTTGCTCCATGATACGTTGATACATACGGGCCAGCAGTTGCAGGTCGGCGGCATTAACGCATTCATTAATTTTATGAATGGTCGCATTGACCGGCCCAAGCTCTACTACCTGTGCCCCCATGCGGGCAATAAAACGCCCGTCGGATGTCCCGCCTGTAGTCAGTAACTGCGGTTTAATTTCATTATAGTGCTCAATGGCGTTCACTACTGCATCCACCAGTTTACCGCGTGCGGTCAGGAACGGCTGACCGGAGAGCCACCAGTCGACGGTATAACGCAGTTGGTGTTTATCCAGCAGTTCCAGCACCCTGGCTTTAATCATTTCATCGGTTAATTCGGTGCTGAAACGGAAGTTGAACTGAATAAAGAGCTCACCCGGGATAACATTGTTGCTGCCGGTTCCTGCCTGAATATTGGCAATCTGCATGCTGGTCGCCGGGAAGAACTCGTTACCCTGATCCCACTCGATCGCCACCAGTTCATTGAGCATAGGTGCTGCGCGGTGTACCGGGTTATCAGCCAGATGCGGGTAGGCTACGTGCCCCTGCACGCCGTGAATGGTCAGGTTGCAGGTCAGTGAACCACGACGACCATTTTTCACCACGTCGCCAACGATTTCCGTGCTGGACGGCTCGCCAACCAGACAATAATCGAGGCGTTCGTTCCGCGCCATGAGCGCTTCAACCACCTTCACGGTGCCATTTTTGGCGCTGGCCTCTTCGTCAGAGGTTATCAGGAATGCCAGGCGGCCCTGATGATTAGGATGTTGGGCGACAAAGCGTTCTGCGGCCACGACCATCGCCGCCAGCGAACCTTTCATATCGGCAGCGCCACGCCCAAACAACATGCCATCGCGAATGGTCGGTTCAAACGGCGGATTAATCCAGCGATCGACATCGCCGGCAGGCACTACGTCAGTGTGACCGGCAAACGCCAGAGTCTCACCTTTACCGCGCCATGCCCAAAAATTCTGTGTGTCACCAAAATCCATTCGCTCAACGGTAAAACCTACCGCGCGCAGGCGTTCAATCATTAACGCCTGGCACCCGGCATCATCCGGGCTCAGAGAAGGACGGCGAATAAGCTGCTGAGTCAGCTCAATAACCGGGCACGACATAGATTACACCTCATTAAAAAACTGCGTATAACTGGAATCACTGAAACCAAGCAGCATAGGCTTACCCGGCTTGCAGAGCAATGGGCGTTTGATAATTGCAGGCATTTCAATCATCAACGCGGCGGCTGCGTCCGCAGTAGTGATTTGGCTACGCGTGGCTTCATCCAGTTTTCGCCAGGTGGTTCCACGCGTATTGAGCAGCGGCTCCCAACCTAATTCGCTGATAAAGGACTGTAATAGCGTGTTGTCCAGGCCGTCGACGCGATAATCATGGAAGCGGTAGTCGATCCCTTGTTCTTCTAACCAGCGTCTGGCTTTTTTAATCGTATCGCAATTCTTAATGCCGTAGAGAGTAATCATCTGAATCCTTATTGATGGAATTTGAATATTTATGCCTATGTTTTGTGAACATGAATAATACATATTGTCATTCAGGCGTTATAGAGAAATATAACATTGTTGAACAAGGGTGAATAATGATTCCTGAAAGTTCCAAAACTATCGTATAAATGAAAATCAGAATTTGCCTGTTTGCATCAGCCTGTTTTTCCATCAGAATTGTCAAAGTAGTAGATGATGTATGAATATTTCAAAATGTTGCAGTAAGTCACATAAAATTTATGGGTTTAGCGCATAGTGATCACATATACCCCAAACACGGGAGGATGTAATCACAACCATCGGTTAAATGATCTTCTTTTGATGATGATGATTTCGTAGAATGCTCATAATAATAAGAGAGGTTGTTATGATTGAACGTGAACTGGGGAACTGGAAAGACTTTATCGAAGTCATGCTTCGTAAATAATTTTCTGGAAGAAATTCATATCCTGCAAAGGATAAAAAAAGGCGACTCAACGTAAGTCGCCTTTTTTGTGTCCGATTATTCTGGGCGTGGCTTCAATGGGAAGCGTCGACGGACCAGCACAAAGAACAGGGGAACGAAGTAAATTGCCAGGATTGTGGCTGAAATCATCCCGCCCATTACGCCGGTCCCCACCGCATGTTGACCGCCGGAACCTGCGCCATTGCTGATGGCCATCGGCAACACCCCAAAGATGAACGCCAGCGACGTCATCAGAATCGGGCGTAAGCGCTGGCGACAGGCATGCAGCGTGGCATCAAGCAGATCGTGTCCTTTCTCGTTCATCTCATTGGCGAATTCAACAATCAATATCGCGTTCTTCGCTGAGAGTCCGATAACGGTTAATAACCCGACCTGGAAATACACATCGTTTTCCAGACCGCGCATCCAGGTGGCCAGCAGCGCGCCAATAACCCCCAGCGGCACGACCAGCATGACGGAGAAGGGCACCGACCAGCTCTCGTACAGCGCCGCCAGACACAGGAACACGACCAGCAGAGAGATGGCGTACAGGGCAGGGGCCTGAGAACCCGACAGTCGTTCCTGATAAGACATCGCCGTCCATTCCAGGCCAAATCCGGTCGGCAATTGGCGGACCAGCGACTCCATCACGTCCATCGCCGTACCGGTACTGACGCCGGGCGCGGCTTCACCGACAATCTCGACGGCAGAATAGCCGTTATAACGCTCCAGGCGCGGTGAGCCGGTTTCCCAGCGCGAGGTGGCAAAGGCCGAGAAAGGCACCATGCCGCCGCTATTATTGCGAACGTACCACAGGTTGATATCGTCCGGGAGCATGCGGTATTTTGCTGCCGCCTGGACGTAGACTTTCTTCACGCGGCCGCGGTCCATAAAGTCGTTAACGTAGCTGGAGCCCCAGGCCGTTTGCAATGTGTCGTTGATGTCGTCAATGGACACGCCCAGCGCCTGGGCTTTGCGCTGATCGATATCAATTTGCAATTGTGGACTGTCGTCGAGTCCGTTATGACGAACGCGGGTGAGGGACGCGTCTTTCCCGGCCAGCTCAATCAGCTTGTCGCGTGCGGCCATTAACGCGTCATGGCCCGCGCCGGCGTGATCCTGCAGTTCCATATCAAAACCAGCCGAACTTCCGAGGCCGCTAATGGCTGGAGGGCTGCTGGCGAAGACGCGAGCCTCTTTAATCTTATTAAACGCTTTGGTCGCGCGTTCGATGATGGCGAAGGAGGTCCCGGTGGTGGTGTCACGCTCATCCCAGTCTTTTAAACGCACGAACATACGCGCCACGTTTTGTCCGTTCCCGCCGGGGCCGGATCCTACCGTGGAAAAGACCGACATGATGTTGTCTTTTTCGTGGGTGAAGTAATACTTCTCTACTTCCTCTACCACTTTCAACGTTTGTTGTTGGGTGGAGCCGCTGGGGAGCTGTATCGAGGTGGTAAACATTCCGCGGTCTTCCAGCGGCAGGAAGGAAGTCGGCAGACGCAGGAACAGAAAGACCATACCGCCGAGCAGCAGAACGTAGATCAGGATCCAGCGCAGGCTGCGATGCAGGATCCGGGCAACGCCTTTTTCGTAGCGTTCGGCATTGCGGTTAAACATGCGGTTAAACCAACCGAAGAAACCGGTCTGCCCGTGTTGTTCGCCTTTATGCAGCGGTTTAAGCAGCGTGGCGCACAGCGCAGGGGTGAGGATCATCGCCACCAGAACGGATAGCACCATCGCGGAAACAATGGTAATCGAGAACTGGCGATAAATAGCCCCGGTAGTGCCGCCGAAGAAGGCCATTGGGATAAACACCGCCGACAGTACCATGGCGATACCGACCAGCGCGCCCTGGATTTGTCCCATCGATTTTCGCGTGGCTTCACGCGGTGAGAGGCCCTCCTCACTCATAATACGCTCGACGTTTTCCACTACCACAATGGCGTCATCCACCAGCAGGCCGATCGCCAGCACCATCGCAAACATGGTTAACGTGTTCACGCTATAGCCAAAGGCGTAGAGCACGGAGAAGGTACCCATCAGCACGACGGGAACGGCGATGGTGGGAATCAGCGTGGCGCGGAAATTTTGCAGGAACAGGTACATGACCAAAAATACCAGCGCGATCGCTTCCAGCAGCGTTTTTACCACGTCGATAATTGAGGCTTTTACGAAGGAGGTGGTTTCATACGCCACCTTATATTCCAGCCCGTGCGGAAAATATTGCGACAGCTCGTTCAGGCGGTTAATAACCAGCGTTGCCGTTGCCATTTCATTGGCGCCGGAGGCCAGCTTCACGCCCAGACCGGAGGCGGGATTACCGTTAAAGCGGCTGAGATAATCATACTTTTCAGCCCCCATTTCGACCGTCGCCACGTCGCCCAGTTTAACTTCCGAACCATCCTGGTTAACGCGCAGAGTAATATCGCGGAATTGATCCGGAGTCTGCAGCAGCGACTGGGCATTAATCGTCGCATTCAGCGCCTGTTTGTCCACTGAAGGCGTGCCGCCAAGTTGGCCGACGGCAATCTGCGCATTCTGTGACTCGATAGCGTCGGTCACATCTTTGGCGGTCATCTGGAAGCTGTTAAGTTTGGCCGGGTCGAGCCAGATACGCATGGAGTATTGTGAACCGTAGGCGTCGATATCCCCCACGCCGTTTATACGACTGAGCGGGTCCTGAATATTACTCGCCACATAATCGGCGATGTCCTGCTTATCCATGGAGCCATCGGTAGAGACGAAGGCGATGGTCAGAATATTGGTATCCCCGGTTTTGCGTACCGTGACCCCTTGATCCTGTACCGCCTGCGGCAGCTTACGCATTGCCGATTGCAGTTGGTTTTGCACCTGCTGTACAGCTTCATCAGGATCGGTCCCGGCGACAAAACTCAGCGTAACCGTCGCCTGGCCTGTCCCGCTGCTCTGTGATGACATATACATCAGATTATCGAGACCGGTCATATTCTGCTCGATGACCTGGGTCACGGTGTTTTCCAGCGTTTGTGCAGATGCACCAGGATAGTTGGCGGTTACCCGCACGTTGGGCGGGGCCAGATCGGGATATTGCTCAACGGGTAGCGAAAAAATAGCCAGGGCTCCTGTCAGACACAACAGGATAGCTAACACCCAGGCAAAAATGGGGCGATCGATGAAAAAATTCGCCATTAAAAGGGGACCTCGTGTTTCTGCGTATCGTTATGGGTATGACTTGCTTCACTTTAGCGGCAAGGTACGGGGCAAACGTGGAGAAAAAAAGAAGATAATGTAAATTATCATGCCCGTTTACAGCATACCTTTTGTGCCAGCGCCGTCAGATCTGGATCCAGACCCGACGGCGCTTTGCGGTTCTTTACGTTAGCTTACTGTCGGATTCAGCCGAACGAAAACTGATGCTTACCAGCGTTCCCCCACCGGAGGGCTGCGAGAAGGTCAACGTGCCGCTCAGTCTTTCCGCTCGCTCACGCATAATATTTAATCCATAGTGCCCGGTAGGCTCATGCGGTTCGCCAATGCCGATGCCGTTATCGCGAATATAAACCGTATGATTGCCATCCGGCGCGGTGACGCAACTGACGGCAATTTCGGTTGCGTTAGCATGCTTAATTGCGTTCAGCACCGCTTCACGAACAATCTGCAGCAGATGCACCTGCATTTGCGCATCCAGCGCCAGCGTAGGCAACCGGCAATCGAGCACCAGTTTAGCTGAGGTCTGATTTTGCAGCGTTTCCAGCATTTCATGCAGGGCGGAGGGTAAATCGGCCTGCTGTAAGGTCAGACGGAAGGTGGTCAGCAGCTCGCGCAGTTGACGATAGGCATCATTCAGCGCCTGAGAGAAATCCGCC
This sequence comes from Citrobacter sp. CRE-46, assembly GCF_059615875.1. NCBI lineage: Bacteria > Pseudomonadati > Pseudomonadota > Gammaproteobacteria > Enterobacterales > Enterobacteriaceae > Citrobacter > Citrobacter sp. CRE-46. Next base: position 1,489,335 of record NZ_CM184341.1, read on the forward strand.
ATAATACTTTGCGCCGGAGCGTTATCCTCTGGAATCGAGCGCTTCAGCAGCGTGAGCTGAATGCGTAGATAAGAGAGCACCTGCGCCAGCGAGTCGTGCAGTTCGCGTGCAATGGTCGCGCGCTCTTCCATTAACAACAGCTGCTGAAAATGTTTTTGCGCCTGGTTGAAGTACAACCCGCGTCCCAGCATAGAAGATACGCTGTTGAGCAGCGGGGTCGAGGCATTGACGTTTGGACTTTGCCAGTGCAGTTCGCCGTAGACGGTTTCCTGCATCGTGACCGGCAGGATTTGCATTGGCAGCTCGGGGCTTTTGCTCCCTTCACTAATCCGCCAGTTATCACCGACGGTAAGCTCCAGGAAATATGCGGCGTCATGTTCGCGGACAATCTGTAAAATATGGCGGAAGCAGTACACATCAATCTGACTGGTATTGAGCGCCTGAGAGCACTGATACAGCACCTCCAGACGGCGATTGGCTTCGTGGAGATCGTGGGTTTTCTCTGCGACCGAGGCTTCCAGTGAACGGTACAGCTTGTGTAATTCACTCGACATCTGGCTAAAGGTCTTGCCCAGCAGCCCCAGTTCGTTGGGTAAACCGGTATCCAGCGGTGGGATATCAAACTGACCGTGCTCAATATGCTGGCTGGCCATTACCAGCTTATTTAGCGGCCGCACCACCTGCTGGCGAATGCGCCGCAGGGTAAAGAAGACGAGCGTGAATATGCCAATCCCGCCTGCCAGCGAAATACCAAAAACCAGCATCACTTTGCGTTCGGCGTAATGTTGCAACGCCAGCACGAAGAGATCGATTTGATCGACATAGTTATTGATATTGGCCTGGTACCATTTTAAATCGCCATCGATCAGACGGGCGTTCATTTCCAGCCAGTTTGCATGCAGTCGTCCATAGCGACTTTTCACCGCTTGCGGTACATACCACGCATTCAGATTTTGTAATGCCGACGAGTTTAGCGCCTGCTGGAAAAGTTGGCGGTGGGCATTAAGCTGCGGGCTTTGGCTTTGCAGATCGTAACCCAGACGGTAGCTTTGCATGCGCAATGAGCCAGCAACGTTGATGGCTTCAGCATCCCGCAAGCTGCTGGTCAGCGTGAGCAACGCAATACCCGTTGAGAGAATCGACAACAGCACGATGTAGAAAAAAGCCTTGGCCAGGCTGGCCGAGACCGGACGCTTTACCGTCACTTGTGCATCCTCACACAATACACGTCGCGCCTTGATACAGCCCGAACGATACGGTGTATTTGATAAATGTTAATAAAACGCCATGAAACTGGATGGTAACTGAAACACAATTTCATATGCGATGAAATAAATTGATCTGCCACAGGTTCTGGATAAATAGTTGTGCTTCCTGGGCAAATGAACATTGCCGCTTCCTTCCGTGTCGGTTAATAACAACAGTCATATAAAGAATAAGGTTTTTGCAACCAAAAAAGAAGGAAGCCATGAATCGTTTTATTATGGTCAATAGCCAGCAGTGCCTGGGTTGCCATGCCTGTGAGGTCGCTTGCGTCATGGCCCACAATGGCGAGCAGCATGTCCTGAGCCCGCGGCATTTTCAGCCCCGAATTACCGTCATCAAGCATCAGCAACAGCGCAGTGCGGTGACCTGCCACCACTGTGAAGACGCCCCCTGCGCCAGAAGTTGCCCAAACGGGGCAATCAGCCATGATAACGACAGCGTGCAGGTGAACCCGCAAAAGTGTATTGGCTGCAAATCGTGCGTCGTGGCCTGTCCCTTTGGCACGATGCAGATCGTACTCACTCCCGTGGCTAAAGGAAAGGTGAAAGCGACAGCGCATAAATGCGATTTGTGCCAGGGGCGTGAAGAAGGCCCCGCCTGCGTGAAAAACTGTCCGGCACAGGCGTTACAGCTGGTGACGGAAAACGCGCTTACCGGCCTGTCAAAAGCGCGCAGACTGCGTACAGCCAGTCTGGAGAGTCAGCCCTGGCACAGTAGCGCTACCGATTTTGTTCAGGATGCCATCACCAAACGTGAGCAAATGCAGGCGACGCCTGCGCGTGGTGAGCCAGATAAGCTGGCGATTGAAGCCCGAAAAACCAGCTTTGAAGAGATCTATCTGCCGTTTCGCACGGCGCAGGCGGAGCGGGAAGCATCCCGCTGTCTGAAATGCGGCGACCACAGTATTTGCGAATGGACCTGCCCACTGCATAACCATATTCCGCAGTGGATAGAACTGGTCAAAGCCGGGAACATCGACGCGGCGGTTGAGCTTTCTCATCAGACCAACTGCCTGCCGGAAGTGACCGGGCGCGTGTGTCCCCAGGACCGGCTCTGCGAAGGGGCATGCACGGTGCGTAACGAGCATGGCGCGGTGACTATCGGTAATATTGAGCGTTATATTTCTGACCGGGCGCTGAGCAAAGGTTGGCGACCGGACTTAAGCCACGTACAGAAAGTGGATAGGCGCGTCGCGATTATCGGCGCGGGTCCGGCAGGCCTGGCCTGTGCGGATGTGTTAGCGCGAAACGGCGTTAGCGCCACCGTATACGATCGCCATCCTGAAATCGGCGGTTTGCTGACGTTTGGCATACCGGCCTTCAAGCTGGACAAAACGCTGCTGGCGCGTCGCCGTGAAATCTTCAGCGCCATGGGCATTCATTTCGAACTTAACTGTGAAGTGGGTAGGGATGTGGCGCTGGCGACGCTGCTGGAAGAGTACGATGCCGTATTTGTGGGCGTGGGGACCTATCGTTCTATGAAGGCGGACCTGCCGAATGAAGACGCGCCGGGCGTTTATGATGCGCTGCCGTTCCTGATTGCCAACACCAAACAGGTGATGGGGTTGGATGAACTGCCTGAAGAACCGTTTATCGATACCGCCGGGCTGAACGTTGTGGTGCTGGGCGGAGGCGATACGGCGATGGACTGCGTGCGTACCGCGCTGCGTCACGGGGCAAGCCAGGTTACCTGCGCCTATCGTCGTGATGAAGCCAACATGCCGGGTTCGAAAAAAGAGGTGAAAAACGCGCGCGAAGAGGGGGCGAACTTTGAGTTTAACGTCCAGCCGGTTGAGCTGGTGTTGAATGCCGATGGACGAGTCAGTGGCGTGCGTTTCTTACGTACCCAGCTTGGCGAGCCGGACGCGAATGGGCGTCGACGCCCGGTGCCGATCGCCGGGAGTGAGTTTGTTATGCCCGCAGACGCGGTGATCATGGCGTTTGGTTTCCACCCGCACGGTATGCCGTGGCTGGAGGCGCATGGCGTTAAGGTCGATAACTGGGGACGCATTGCCGCCAACGTTGAGAGCGCGTACCGTTATCAAACCAGTAACCCGAAAATCTTTGCCGGCGGAGATGCGGTACGCGGTGCGGACCTGGTGGTCACGGCGATGGCTGAAGGGCGGCATGCTGCCCAAGGGATCGTCGACTGGCTGGGCGTAAAATCAGTCAAATCTCACTAGCCGAAGGTCAAGACAAACCCGGTTTCACGGCGTAGTATTATTTCTCACTTCTCGCCGTGGAGCCGGTATGTCGCAAAAAATTACCCTCATCAAAGATAAAGTCCTTTCTGATAACTACTTCATCCTGCGCAATATTACCTATGATCTGGCCCGAAGTAACGGTGAGGTGATTCGTCACAAGCGCGAGGTTTACGATCGCGGCAACGGCGCCACAATTCTGCTGTATAACGCGGAGAAGAAAACCGTGGTGCTCATCCGTCAGTTCCGCGTCGCGACCTGGGTCAACGGTAACGAAGACGGCCAACTGATTGAAACCTGCGCCGGACTACTGGATAACGACGAACCAGAAGCGTGTATTCGTAAAGAGGCGATTGAAGAGACCGGCTATGAAGTGGGGGAAGTGCGTAAACTGTTCGAACTCTACATGTCGCCGGGCGGCGTGACGGAGCTGATCCATTTCTTTATCGCGCAATACAGCGACAGTCAGCGGGCAAATGCAGGCGGCGGTGTTGAAGATGAAGATATTGAGGTTCTGGAGTTGCCGTTCACGCAGGCGCTGGAAATGATTAAAACGGGTGAGATCCGTGACGGCAAAACGGTGCTGTTGTTGAACTACCTGCAGTCGTCGCACCTTATGGATTAACCCTGAGTATTAATATTTCTTTACAAATAGACGGCCAATCCGACGATTCTTATTGAGCCACATCAGTCGCGCAAGGAAGATACCGCTTAGGCTGTGTGTTTTAATTCCGGGGTTGTACCGTCCATGCGCTATCGCGTCATTTTCATTTTTCTGCTCGGGCTGATTCCCGTCCGTTTGCTGTGGGCCGCGCCCGCGCAGCAGGCGTTTTCTGACTGGCAGGTGACGTGTAATAACCAGAATTTTTGCGTGGCGCGCAATACCGGAGAACATCACGGCCTGGTCATGACCCTCAGCCGCAGCGCCGGGGCGCACACCGATGCGGTGTTGCGTATTGAACTGGGAGGGCTGGAGCCTTCCCATGCTAAAGAGAGCGAAATTGCGCCGCGCCTGTTACTGGATGGCGCACCGCTTGTGCTTAGCGGTGAGCACTGGCGTATTACCCCCTGGCAACTGATGACCGATGATCCGGTCACTATTAGCGCATTTTTACAAACCGTACAGGACGCGAAGGCAATAACCCTGCAAAAAGGCGCGCAGAATCTTTCACTGATCGGATTAAAAGCCGCATTGCTGTTTATCGACGCCCAGCAAAAACGCGTGGGGAGCGAAACCGCCTGGATCGAAAAAGGTGATGAGCCGCCGCTCAGCGTACCGCCAGCCCCGGCCCTGAAAGGTGTGGCTGTCATTAACCCAACGCCAACGCCCTTAACGCAGCAAGAGCGCAGTGAGCTGCTGGATTATGGTAACTGGCGCATCAATGGTATTCGCTGCTCGATCGATCCACTGCGTCGCGAGATGCGCGTCACGGCCCTGACAGATGACAAAGCGCTACTGATGATCGGCTGTGAAGCCGGGGCGTATAACACCATCGATCTGGCGTGGATTGTTTCACGCGCAAAACCGTTAACCTCCAGTGCCGTCCGTTTGAGTCTGCCATTTAAAACGGATGCCGAAAGTCGGGATATGGAACTGACCAACGCCACGTTTGACGAGAAGTCGCGGGAACTGGTCACCCTCGCCAAAGGACGAGGGTTGGCTGATTGCGGTATCCAGACGCGCTGGCGCTACGACGGACAGCGGTTTCGCCTGGCGCGTTATGCTCAGGAACCAAGTTGCGATAACTGGCATGGGCCAGATGCCTGGCCCACATTGTGGATCACGCGTTAAGCACTTTATGCGCTTTGGCGACGATGTTATCTACCGTAAAGCCGAAGAACGGGAACAATTTATCTGCCGGAGCTGATTCTCCATAACCGGTCATGCCGACAATTGCCCCCTTTAGACCGACATATTTGTACCAGTAATCGGCAATGCCTGCTTCCACCGCCACCCGGGCGCTGACGTTTGCCGGTAAGACCGATTCCCGGTACGCCTCATCCTGAGCGTCAAAAATATCGGTCGAGGGCAGAGAAACCACACGCACGTTACGACCCTCACCGGTCAGTTTTTCCGCCGCCAGCAGCGTGATTTCCATTTCTGAACCGGTAGCAATCAAAATAACATCCGGTTTACCGCCGCTGTCCTTCAGCACATATCCCCCGCGGGCAATCTGCTGCACCTGTTCAGGTGTACGCTCAACCTGCGCCAGATTTTGTCTGGAGAGGATTAGCGCCGTTGGCCCGTCATGGCGTTCGACCGCCAGCTTCCAGCCTACTGCCGCCTCAACCTGATCGCACGGTCGCCAGGTGCTGAAATTAGGCGTCAGACGCAGGCTGGCGAGCTGTTCAACGGCCTGGTGCGTAGGACCATCCTCCCCCAGACCAATCGAGTCGTGGGTATAAACCATGATTTGTCTGGCCTTCATCAACGCCGCCATGCGCGCGGCATTACGGGCATATTCGACAAACATCAGGAACGTGGCGGTGTACGGCACAAAGCCACCGTGATGGGCGATACCGTTGGCAATCGCGGTCATGCCAAACTCCCGCACGCCATAGTGGATGTAATTTCCGGCGGGATCCTCTTTAAGCGACGTAGATCCTTTCCAAATGGTCAGGTTGCTCGGTGCCAGATCTGCTGAGCCGCCAAGCAGTTCAGGCAGTATCGGCCCGTAGGCGTTCAGGGTATTTTGCGAGGCCTTACGGGTGGCGATTTTGGCCGGATTAGCCTGTAAGTCGGTAATGTACTTCTGGGTCGTTTCTTCCCACTGTTCCGGTAGCCCGCCGCTCATTCGACGGGTAAATTCAGCCGCCAGCTGCGGGTGTGCTTGTTGATACGCCGCGAATTTCTCGTTCCAGGCCTGTTGCGCTTTCTCACCTTTTTCCCGTGCATCCCACGCCCGGTAAATCTCTTTGGGGATCTCAAAAGCAGGATGGTGCCACCCCAGCTTCTGTCGGGTTAGCGCCACTTCTTCTTCACCCAGCGCGGCGCCGTGCGCTTCTTCTTTCCCGGCTTTATTCGGTGAGCCAAAACCAATCACCGTGCGGCAGATAATCAGCGATGGCTTATCGGTAACAGCCTGCGCTTCCTGAATCGCTTTTTTCACCGCCTCAGGATCATGACCATCAATCTCATGCACCACATGCCAGTGATAGGCCTCAAAGCGTTTTGCGGTATCGTCGGTAAACCAGCCGTCGGTTTCGCCATCGATCGAGATGCCGTTGTGATCGTAGAAGCCGATCAGTTTGCCCAGTCCCAGGGTTCCCGCCAGGGAACAAACCTCGTGGGAAATCCCTTCCATCAGGCAGCCGTCGCCCATAAACACCCAGGTATAGTGGTTAACAATCTCATGATTCGGCTGGTTAAATTGCGCCGCCAGCGTGCGTTCGGCAATCGCCAGGCCAACCGCGTTGGCTAAACCCTGACCCAGCGGGCCGGTGGTGGTTTCCACGCCCGGCGTGTAGCCGATTTCCGGGTGCCCTGGCGTCTTCGAATGCAGTTGGCGGAAGTTCTTCAACTCCTCTAACGGCAAATCGTAGCCGGAAAGATGCAGCAGACTGTAAAGCAGCATTGAAGCGTGACCATTGGACAGAATAAACCGGTCACGATCGTACCAGGTGGGATCGGTCGGGTTATGGCGGAGGAAATCATTCCACAGTACTTCGGCGATATCGGCCATTCCCATTGGTGCGCCGGGGTGGCCTGAGTTAGCTTTTTGTACGGCATCCATACTTAGCGCACGAATGGCATTGGCAAGCTCTTTACGGGTCATAGGAAATACTCCTTGAAAAGTAAAGCGTTAGATGCGTGTGTTAATTCACACTTTTGGGAAAATTGCGGGCTGCACACGCAAAAAGCATAGCAGACAAGCATGGCATTGCTGGATTAAGCAGGTAACATGGCTGTTATAAGTTGATAACAAATTCTTTCTTTGAATGGCGAGAGTTTGGGGACCTTCAAAGTTTGGGCCGCTGACTGAGGTGATAATGTGCGGCTCGTAGCATGGTTACCCGCGCCACTTTTTTGATCGACACGTGAAAGGAACAACAAGATGGATGACCAGTTAAAACAAAGCGCCCTCGATTTCCACGAATTTCCAGTACCAGGTAAAATTCAGGTTTCTCCGACCAAGCCTCTTGCAACACAGCGCGATCTTGCTCTGGCCTACTCGCCAGGCGTTGCAGCGCCGTGTCTGGAAATTGAAAAGGACCCGCTGGCGGCCTACAAATATACCGCGCGCGGCAACCTGGTTGCGGTTATCTCCAACGGTACAGCGGTGCTGGGCCTTGGCAATATCGGCGCACTGGCTGGCAAACCGGTGATGGAAGGAAAAGGCGTTCTGTTTAAGAAATTCGCCGGGATTGACGTGTTCGACATCGAAGTGGATGAGCTTGATCCGGATAAATTTATCAATGTCGTGGCGGCCCTGGAGCCAACGTTTGGCGGCATCAACCTCGAAGACATCAAAGCGCCGGAATGCTTCTACATTGAGCAAAAACTGCGCGAGCGTATGAATATACCGGTATTCCATGATGATCAGCACGGCACGGCGATCATCAGCACCGCCGCAATTCTTAACGGTCTGCGGGTGGTAGAGAAAAATATCTCTGACGTACGCATGGTGGTGTCTGGCGCAGGTGCGGCGGCGATTGCCTGTATGAACCTGCTGGTGGCGCTGGGGATGCAGAAACACAATATTGTGGTCTGCGACTCCAAAGGCGTGATTTACAAAGACCGCGAACCGAACATGGCGGAAACCAAAGCGGCTTACGCGGTAGTGGATGACGGTAAACGTACGCTGGATGACGTGATTGACGGTGCAGACATTTTCCTCGGCTGCTCCGGTCCCAAAGTGCTGACCCAGGAAATGGTCAAGAAGATGGCGCGTGCGCCGATGATCCTGGCACTTGCCAACCCGGAACCGGAAATCCTGCCGCCGCTGGCAAAAGAGGTGCGCTCGGACGCTATCATTTGTACCGGTCGTTCCGACTATCCGAACCAGGTTAACAACGTTCTCTGCTTCCCGTTCATCTTCCGTGGCGCGCTGGACGTCGGCGCTACCGCCATCAACGAAGAGATGAAACTGGCCGCGGTACACGCCATTGCTGAGCTGGCGCACGCCGAGCAGAGCGAAGTGGTGGCCTCCGCCTATGGCGACCAGGACCTGAGCTTTGGCCCGGAATATATCATCCCTAAACCGTTCGACCCGCGTCTGATTGTTAAAATCGCCCCAGCGGTAGCAAAAGCGGCGATGGACTCCGGTGTGGCAACGCGTCCGATTGCTGACTTTGACGCTTATATCGATAAGCTGACCGAATTTGTCTACAAAACCAACCTGTTCATGAAGCCGATTTTCTCCCTGGCACGTAAAGCGCCGAAGCGTGTGGTGCTGACGGAAGGGGAAGAGGCGCGTGTGCTGCATGCGACTCAGGAGCTGATCACCTTAGGTCTGGCGAAGCCGATCCTGATTGGTCGTCCGAGTGTGATCGAAATGCGTATCCAGAAACTGGGACTGCAGATCAAAGCCGGCGTCGATTTTGAAATCGTTAACAATGAGTCCGATCCGCGCTTTAAAGAGTACTGGAACGAGTACTACCAGATCATGAAGCGCCGTGGTATTACCCAGGAGCAGGCGCAGCGTGCGGTGATTGCCAACACTACGGTTATCGGCGCGATCATGGTGCAGCGCGGTGAAGCCGATGCGATGATCTGCGGTACGATTGGTGACTATCATGAGCACTTCAGCGTGGTGAAAGAGGTGTTTGGTCACCGTGATGGCGTGCATACAGCCGGGGCGATGAACGCACTGCTGCTGCCAAGCGGTAACACCTTTATCGCCGACACCTACGTCAACGATGACCCAACGCCGGAGCAACTGGCTGAAATCGCCGTGATGGCGGCAGAAACCGTGCGTCGCTTTGGTATCGAACCGAAGGTGGCATTACTGTCACATTCCAACTTTGGCTCATCAAATTGTCCGTCTGCCAGCAAAATGCGTGAAGCACTGGCGCTGATTAAGGCGCGTGCGCCAGAATTGATGATTGACGGTGAAATGCACGGTGATGCCGCGCTGGTGGAAAGTATCCGTAACGACCGTATGCCGGATAGCCCACTGAAAGGCTCAGCCAATATTCTGGTGATGCCGAATATGGAGGCTGCTCGTATTAGTTACAACTTACTACGTGTTTCCAGCTCCGAAGGCGTAACGGTCGGCCCAGTGTTGATGGGGGTAGCGAAACCGGTGCACGTATTAACGCAGATCGCCTCTGTTCGTCGTATCGTTAATATGGTGGCGCTGGCCGTTGTAGAAGCTCAAACACAGCCGCTGTAATTTCACTTTAATTATTTCTGGCGCGGGTATCTCCCGCGCCTTTTTATTTTCCTTTTCTTAGTGATCCACTTCACCTTTTAAACCTGGTTGCCGAATTTTGTTATTTACTCTGACAAAAAATTGCCACGATGAGAGCAGTTTCAGCGGAGGCGGTGAGCAATGGAAAAAGAACGCATCATTCAGGAATTTGTGCCGGGGAAACAGGTCACGCTGGCGCATCTCATTGCGCACCCTGGCGAAGAACTGGCGAAAAAGATCGGCGTTCCCGAGGCGGGCGCCATCGGCATTATGACGCTGACGCCAGGCGAAACCGCGATGATTGCCGGTGACTTAGCCATGAAGGCGGCGGATGTACATATCGGCTTTCTCGATAGATTCAGCGGGGCACTGGTGATTTATGGCTCGGTAGGCGCGGTAGAAGAAGCGCTATTACAGACGGTGAGCGGTCTGGGTCGGTTATTAAATTTCACGTTGTGCAACCTGACAAAAAGTTAATCAGAGGCGGCGATGAAACGTATTGCGTTTGTCGGTACGGTGGGCGCGGGGAAAACAACGCTCTTTAATGCGCTACAGGGGAATTATTCCCTCGCCAGAAAAACACAGGCCGTTGAGTTTAATGAAAATGGCGATATCGATACGCCGGGAGAATATTTTAGCCATCCGCGCTGGTACCACGCCTTAATTACCACGCTGCAGGATGTCGATACGTTGATTTATATACACGCGGCAAATGATAAAGAAAGTCGCTTACCTGCCGGGCTGTTGGATATCGGCGCCAGTAAACGACAAATCGCCGTTATCAGCAAAACGGACATGCCGGATGCCGACGTCGCCGCAACGCGACAACTACTTCGCGGGATGGGGTTTCAGGAGCCGATTTTCGAGCTCAATAGCCATGACCCGCGCAGCGTGCAGCACCTGGTGGATTATCTGACTGAGCTCAGCCAAAAGGAGGAAAGGGCAGGTGAAAAAACTCATCACAGCTAACGATATTCGTGCGGCCCACGCACGCGGTGAACAGGAAATGTCGGTTGTTCTGCGCGCCAGCATCATCACCCCGGAGGCACGCGAAGTGGCGGAGCTGCTGGGCGTCACTATCCGTGAATGCGACGAATCCGCGCCAACTGCCGCCGCTGCTGCGCCAGCGGCGATTGATGGCAAAACGGAGAGCCAGCGCATTCGTGAAACCATCATTGCACAATTGCCCGAAGGGCAATTTACCGAAAGCCTGGTCGCGCAGCTGATGGACAAAGTCATGAAGGAGAAACAGTCGCTGGAGCAGGGCGGAATGCAGCCGAGCTTTAAATCGGTCACCGGCAAAGGCGGCGTCAAAGTCATCGACGGTAGCAGCGTGAAGTTTGGGCGTTTTGACGGCGCGCAACCGCACTGCGTTGGCTTAACCGACCTGGTGACTGACCAGGACGGTAGCAGCATGGCCGCCGGGTTCATGCAGTGGGATAACGCCTTTTTCCCATGGACGCTGAACTACGACGAAATTGACATGATTCTGGAAGGCGAGCTGCACGTTCGTCACGAAGGCGAAACCATGATTGCTAAAGCCGGGGACGTCATGTTTATCCCGAAAGGCTCCAGCATTGAATTTGGTACGCCATCGACGGTGAAGTTTCTGTATGTGGCCTGGCCTGCGAACTGGCAGTCCTGCTAAGGCGGATGTATGAAGGATTTCATTACCGAAGCATGGCTCAGAGCGAATCATACGCTCAGCGAAGGGGCTGAAATTCATCTCCCCGCTGATGCTCGCCTGACGCCGTCTGCCCGGGAATTACTGGAAAGCCGACATCTGCGCATTAAGTTTATCGATGAGCAGGGCAGCCTGTTTATTGATGACGAAGAACAGCAGCCGCAGCCGGTGCATGGTTTAACCAGCAGCGCTACCCATCCCCAGGCCAGCTGCGAACTGTGTCATCAACCGGTGGCGAAGAAACCAGACACGCTGACGCATCTGACGGCAGACAAGATGGTAGCCAAAAGCGATCCGCGTCTGGGATTTCGCGCCGCGCTGGACAGCACCATCGCCCTGGCCGTGTGGTTGCAGATCGAGCTGGCGGAACCGTGGCAGCCGTGGCTGGCGGATATTCGCTCACGCCTGGGCAATATTATGCGCGCCGATGCTATGGACGAGTCGCTGACCGCACAAGCTATCGTCGGTTTGAGCGACGAAGATTTACACCGGCTTTCACATCATCCGCTGCGCTATCTGGATCACGATCATCTGGTACCTGAGGCCAGCCACGGACGTGATTGCGCGTTGCTGAATCTGCTGCGTACCAAAGTCCGTGAAACGGAGACGGTGGCGGCGCAGGTCTTCATCACCCGCAGTTTTGACGTTATGCGACCGGACATCATGCAGGCGCTCAACCGCCTTTCCAGTACAGTCTACGTGATGATGATTCTGAGCGTGGCGAAGCATCCGCTGACGGTTAGCCAAATTCAACAGCGACTGGGGGAGAAGCCATGATCATTGAACGTGCTCGTCAACTCGCCCAACGCTCACCTGCCCGGGTGGTGTTCCCGGATGCGCTGGATGTCCGGGTGCTGAAAGCGGCGAATTATCTGCATCAGCACGGTCTGGCGCGCCCCATTCTCGTCGCCAGTCCATTTGCCTTGCGCCAGTTTGCTCTCAGCCATCGGGTGGCGATGGATGGTATCCAGGTTATCGATCCGCAAAGCAATCTGGCAATGCGTGAAGAGTTTGCGCTGCGCTGGCAGGCCCGCGCGGGAGATAAAACGCCAGCCGATGCGCTGGAAAAACTCAATGACCCATTAATGTTCGCCGCCGCAATGGTTAGCGCGGGGAAAGCGGATGTCTGTATTGCCGGCAATCTTTCGTCGACGGCAAACGTGCTGCGCGCCGGGTTACGCATTATTGGGCTACAGCCTGGCTGTAAAACGCTGTCGTCAATTTTCCTGATGCTGCCGCAGTATCTCGGACCGTCATTAGGCTTTGCCGATTGCAGCGTCGTACCCCAGCCCACCGCCGCACAGCTGGCGGATATTGCGATTGCCAGCGCGCAGACCTGGCAGGCAATTACGGGGGAAGAACCGCGCGTGGCCATGCTGTCATTTTCAAGTAATGGCAGTGCCCGCCACCCGAACGTCGCTAACGTGCAGCAGGCCACGGAGATCGTTCGTGAACGTGCGCCGCAGCTTATGGTGGATGGCGAACTGCAATTTGATGCCGCCTTTGTTCCGGATGTCGCCGCGCAAAAAGCGCCTGCAAGCCCGTTAAAGGGCAATGCCAATGTGATGGTCTTCCCGTCGCTTGAAGCAGGCAATATTGGTTACAAAATCGCCCAGCGTTTGGGAGGTTATCGTGCTGTCGGGCCGCTGATCCAGGGGCTTGCCGCACCGCTTCATGACCTCTCTCGCGGCTGTAGCGTACAGGAAATTATCGAACTGGCGTTGGTGGCAGCAGTGCCGCGCCAGACTGACGTGAGTCGTGAAAACGCCTCGCACACACTGGTTGTATAAGGTCCCGTTCTGGACCCCTTTGACTTAAGAGGAAAGCATAATGGAAGCATTAGGAATGATTGAAACCCGGGGCCTGGTTGCACTGATTGAGGCTTCTGACGCAATGGTTAAAGCGGCACGCGTGAAACTGGTTGGCGTGAAGCAGATCGGTGGCGGTCTGGTCACTGCCATGGTCCGTGGTGACGTAGCGGCATGCAAAGCCGCAACGGACGCAGGTGCTGCGGCTGCACAGCGTATTGGCGAGCTGGTTTCCGTACATGTGATCCCGCGTCCGCATGGCGATCTGGAAGAAGTATTCCCGATCAGCTTTAAAGGCGACAGCAACGACATGTAAGTCGTCCATGTGACGCCACAGACTGCATTGCTGGCGTCACCCTCTCTCCTTTTCACATTACCTTCTGCGGAGGGTAGGGGGAGGTTTTACCTGAAATATGCCACGGAGGCGCGTATGAAACTGGCAATCGTCACAGGACAAATTGTTTGTACCGTACGCCATCAGGGGCTCGCGCACGACAAGTTGCTGATGGTGGAAATGATTGATGCCCAGGGTAATCCCGACGGGCAATGTGCTGTTGCTATCGACAGCATCGGGGCGGGAACCGGAGAGTGGGTGCTGCTGGTCAGCGGAAGCTCAGCCCGTCAGGCGCACCGTAACGAATCATCACCTGTCGATCTGTGCGTGATTGGCATTGTCGATGAAGTGGTGGCAGGTGGTCAGGTGATCTTCCATAAATAAGGCAGAAAATCATGAATCAACAGGATATTGAACAGGTCGTGAAAGCGGTACTGCTGAAAATGAAAGACAGCAGCCAACCCGTCAGTGCCGTTCAAGAAATGGGCGTTTTTGCCTCCCTGGATGACGCAGTGGCGGCAGCAAAACTGGCCCAGCAAGGGCTGAAAAGCGTCGCCATGCGCCAACTGGCTATCGCGGCGCTACGTGAGGCGGGCGAAAAGCACGCCAGAGAATTAGCGGAGCTTGCCGTTACAGAAACCGGCATGGGACGCGTAGAAGATAAATTTGCCAAAAACGTGGCGCAGGCGCGCGGCACGCCGGGAGTGGAATGTCTGTCTCCACAGGTCCTGACCGGCGATAACGGCCTGACGCTGATTGAAAATGCGCCGTGGGGCGTGGTGGCCTCGGTGACACCGTCCACCAACCCGGCCGCAACCGTTATTAACAACGCCATTAGCCTGATCGCCGCTGGCAACAGCGTGGTCTTCGCGCCGCATCCGGCGGCGAAAAAAGTTTCTCAGCGCGCCATCACCCTGCTTAACCAGGCGGTGGTCGCTGCAGGCGGTCCGGCAAACCTGCTGGTGACCGTTGCTAACCCGGACATCGAAACCGCCCAGCGGTTGTTCAAGTACCCAGGTATCGGCCTGCTGGTCGTCACCGGTGGCGAAGCCGTAGTAGATGCCGCGCGTAAACACACCAACAAACGTCTGATTGCCGCCGGTGCGGGTAACCCGCCGGTGGTGGTGGATGAAACGGCCGACCTGGCCCGCGCGGCGCAGTCGATTGTCAAAGGCGCGTCGTTTGACAACAACATCATCTGCGCCGACGAAAAAGTGCTGATTGTGGTCGACAGCGTCGCCGATGAGCTGATGCGTCTGATGGAAAGCCAGCATGCGGTGAAATTGACCGCGGGCCAGGCTGAACAGCTGCAACCAGTGCTGCTGAAAAATATCGATGAGCGCGGTAAAGGCACGGTCAGTCGTGACTGGGTAGGGCGCGACGCAGGAAAAATCGCTGCGGCGATTGGTCTGAACGTACCGGAGCAAACCCGGCTGTTATTCGTCGAAACCTCCGCGACGCATCCGTTTGCCGTCACCGAACTGATGATGCCGGTTCTACCGGTCGTGCGAGTCGCTAACGTCGATGACGCCATTGAACTGGCGGTCAGGCTTGAAGGCGGTTGTCACCATACGGCGGCGATGCACTCACGCAACATCGACAACATGAACCGCATGGCGAACGCCATTGATACCAGCATTTTCGTTAAGAACGGGCCGTGTATTGCCGGTCTGGGACTTGGCGGCGAAGGCTGGACCACGATGACCATTACCACGCCAACCGGGGAAGGGGTGACCAGCGCGCGTACGTTTGTGCGTCTGCGTCGCTGTGTGTTGGTGGACGCCTTCAGAATTGTATAAGGAGTAAAAGAGATGGCGCACGACGAACAACGTTGGCTGACACCCAGACTGCAAAAAGCAGCCACGCTATGCAACCAGACGCCTGCTGAGAGCGAATCACCGCTATGGCTGGGCGTTGATTTGGGGACGTGTGATGTGGTGTCGATGGTCGTCGACGGTGACGGGCAGCCGGTAGCGGTTTGCCTCGACTGGGCCGATGTCGTGCGCGATGGCATCGTCTGGGATTTCTTCGGCGCAGTAACCATTGTTCGTCGCCATCTCGATACGCTTGAGCAACAACTGGGTTGTCGATTTACCCATGCGGCAACCTCATTTCCACCGGGCACGGACCCACGTATCTCCATCAACGTACTGGAGTCAGCCGGACTTGAAGTGAGTCATGTGCTCGACGAGCCGACCGCCGTGGCGGATCTGTTGCAACTCGATAATGCTGGCGTGGTGGATATCGGTGGCGGCACCACCGGGATAGCCATTGTTAAGCAGGGCAAAGTGACGTATTCCGCCGATGAAGCGACCGGCGGGCACCACATTTCTCTGACGCTGGCCGGGAACCGCCGTATCCAACTGGAAGAAGCCGAACAGTACAAACGCAGCAACGGTCAGGAGATCTGGCCGGTGGTGAAGCCAGTCTACGAAAAAATGGCGGAAATCGTGGCTCACCATATTGCCGGGCATGGTGTCACCGATTTATGGCTGGCCGGCGGTTCCTGCATGCAGCCGGGCGTGGATGAGCTGTTCCGTAAGCGCTTCCCGGAACTGCAGGTGCATTTACCTCAGCACAGCCTGTTTATGACCCCGCTGGCGATTGCCAACAGCGGAAAAGAAAAAGCGGAAGGAATCTATGCAAGCTGAATTGCAGACCGCGCTCTTTCAGGCATTCGATACCCTGAATCTGCAACGCGTAAAAACGTTTAGCGTTCCACCGGTCACCCTTTGTGGGCTGGGAGCGCTCAGTACCTGCGGACAGGAAGCACAAACGCGCGGACTGACGCACATGTTTGTCATGGTCGACAGCTTCCTGCATCAGTCGGGAATGACCGCCGCGCTGGAACGCAGCCTGGCGATGAAAGGTGTGGCGATGACGCTGTGGCCGTGCCCGGTGGGCGAACCGTGCATTACGGATGTCTGCGCCGCGGTCGCGCAACTGCGTGAATCGAAGTGCGACGGCGTGGTGGCCTTTGGCGGAGGTTCCGTACTGGATGCCGCTAAGGCAGTGGCGTTGCTGGTGACTAATCCCACGCAGACCCTGGCTGACATGACCGAGCACAGCGCGTTACGCCCGCGTTTGCCGCTGATTGCCGTACCAACTACCGCCGGAACGGGCTCAGAAACCACTAATGTCACGGTGATTATCGACGCCGCGACCGGACTTAAAAAAGTGCTGGCGCATGCGTCTCTGATGCCGGACGTGGCGATTCTTGATGCAGCGCTAACGGAAGGTGTACCCGCGCACGTTACGGCGATGACGGGTATCGATGCGCTGACGCACGCCGTTGAAGCGTACAGCGCCCTGAACGCGACGCCGTTTACCGACAGCCTGGCGATTGGCGCGATTGCGATGATCGGTAAATCGCTGCCGAAGGCCGTCGGCTATGGGCAGGATCTGGCGGCGCGGGAGAGCATGTTGCTGGCCTCCTGTATGGCCGGGATGGCGTTTTCCAGCGCGGGGCTGGGCCTGTGTCATGCGATGGCGCACCAGCCGGGCGCTACGCTGCATATCCCGCACGGACAGGCTAACGCCATGTTGCTGCCCACGGTAATGGGGTTCAACCGCATGGTGTGTCGCGAGCGTTTCAGCCATATCGGACGGGCGTTGACCAACAAGAAGGCGGACGATCGCGATGCCATCAATGCCGTCAGCGAGCTGATTAGCGAAGTGGGCCAGACCAAACGGCTCTCTGACGTTGGGGCAAAGCCCGAGCATTACAGCGCATGGGCTGACGCCGCGCTGGAGGATATTTGTATTCGCAGTAACCCTCGCACCGCCACGCAGGCGCAGATTATCGACCTGTACGCGGTTGCCGGGTAATGCCTGTAGGCCGGATAAGGTGCTCGCACCGCCATCCGGCAATAACACGGCGTTAATGCCGGAGGCGACGGAAACGTCTTATCCGGCCTACAAATCACAAATGACAGGGAGTAGGGGCTATGGGAATTAACGAAATCATCATGTACATCATGATGTTCTTTATGCTGATTGCCGCCGTGGACAGGATCCTGTCGCAGTTCGGCGGTTCAGCGCGCTTCCTCGGTAAATTCGGTAAGAGTATTGAGGGATCGGGCGGTCAGTTTGAAGAAGGTTTTATGGCGATGGGCGCGTTGGGCCTGGCGATGGTCGGTATGACCGCACTGGCGCCGGTACTGGCGCATTTGCTCGGACCGGTGATTATTCCGCTGTACGAAATGCTGGGCGCGAACCCGTCGATGTTTGCCGGAACGCTGCTGGCGTGCGACATGGGCGGCTTCTTCCTGGCGAAAGAACTGGCGGGCGGCGACGTTGCGGCGTGGCTGTACTCTGGCCTGATCCTTGGGGCGATGATGGGGCCGACTCTGGTGTTCTCTATTCCGGTTGCGCTGGGGATTATTGAACCGTCTGACCGTCGTTATCTGGCGCTGGGCGTGCTGGCCGGTATCGTCACCATTCCGATTGGCTGTATCGCGGGGGGATTGGTCGCGATGTACTCCGGCGTCGAAATCAACGGGCAGCCGGTGGAGTTTACCTTCGCGCTGATCCTGATGAACATGATCCCGGTGATCATCGTTGCTGTGCTGGTGGCGCTGGGGCTGAAATTTATCCCGGAAAAAATGATCAACGGTTTCCAGATCTTCGCGAAATTTCTGGTGGCGCTGATCACCCTCGGTCTGGCGGCGGCAGTCATCAAATTCCTGCTTGGTTGGGAGCTGATCCCGGGTCTGGACCCTATCTTCATGGCGCCGGGCGACAAGCCGGGTGAAGTAATGCGCGCCATCGAAGTTATCGGTTCTATCTCCTGCGTGCTGCTGGGGGCGTACCCGATGGTGCTGCTGCTGACCCGCTGGTTTGAAAAGCCGCTGATGAGCGTCGGTAACCTGTTAAAAGTTAATAATATTGCGGCTGCTGGCATGGTGGCGACGCTGGCCAACAACATCCCGATGTTCGGCATGATGAAGAATATGGATACCCGCGGGAAAGTGATCAACTGCGCCTTTGCGGTCTCCGCGGCCTTCGCCCTGGGTGACCACTTAGGTTTCGCCGCCGCCAACATGAACGCCATGATCTTCCCGATGATTGTCGGCAAGCTGATTGGCGGCGTAACGGCGATTGGCGTGGCTATGCTGTTGGTACCGAAAGATGAAAACGTGCCAGCAGAAGTAGAAACCAACCCGGAGGCGCAATCGTGAACACTCGCCAGCTACTGAGCGTCGGTATTGATATCGGCACCACCACGACTCAGGTGATCTTCTCGCGCCTTGAGCTGGTTAACCGTGCGGCTGTGTCGCAGGTGCCGCGCTATGAATTCATTAAACGCGAAATTAGCTGGCAAAGCCCGGTGTTCTTTACCCCTGTTGATAAGCAGGGCGGGTTGAAAGAGGCTGAACTTAAGGCACTGATCCTTGCCCAGTATCAGGCGGCGGGCATCAAGCCTGAAGCTGTTGATTCCGGCGCGATCATCATCACCGGCGAAAGCGCCAAAACCCGCAACGCCCGCCCGGCGGTAATGACGCTCTCCCAGTCGCTGGGGGACTTCGTGGTTGCCAGCGCCGGTCCGCATCTGGAGTCGGTGATCGCCGGTCACGGCGCGGGGGCGCAAACGCTGTCTGAGCAGAAGTTGTGCCGTGTACTGAATATCGACATCGGTGGCGGGACGTCGAACTATGCGCTGTTCGACGCCGGAAAAGTCAGTGGTTCGGCCTGTCTGAACGTCGGCGGGCGACTGCTGGAAACCGACGGTCAGGGGCACGTGGTGCACGCGCATCAGCCGGGACAGATGATTGTTGATGACGTATTTGGTCCAGGCTTTGACGCCCGAACCCTCAATGCGGCGCAACTGGTTGCGGTGGCGCGACGTATGGCGGCGCTGATTGTGGAGGTGATTGACGGCACGCTTTCACCGCTGGCGCAGGCGCTGATGCAAACCGGTCTGCTGCCTGCGGGCGTGAAGCCGGAAGTGATTACGTTGTCCGGCGGGGTAGGCGAGTGCTACCGCAACCAACCTGCCGATCCGTTCTGTTTTTCCGACATTGGACCGCTGCTCGCCACGGCGCTGCATGAACATCCGCGCCTGCGTGAGATGAACGTGCAGTTCCCGGCGCAAACCGTGCGTGCCACGGTGATTGGTGCCGGGGCGCATACGCTGTCGCTTTCGGGCAGCACCATCTGGCTGGAAGGCGTGGCACTTCCGCTGCGCAATCTGCCGGTGGCGATTCCGGTTGATGAGGCTGATTTGGTGGCCGCCTGGCAACAGGCGTTAATGCAGCTCGATCTGGATCCGCAAACGGACGCCTACGTGCTGGCGTTGCCCGGTTCTCTGCCGGTGCGCTACGCCGCGCTGTTAACGGTAATTGATGCGCTGCTGGCTTTTGTCGCGCGCTATCCAAATCCGCATCCCCTGCTGGTGGTAGCCGAGCAGGATTTTGGTAAAGCCCTGGGCATGCTGTTACGCCCACAGTTACAGCAACACCCGCTGGCGGTCATCGATGAGGTGGTTGTCCGGGCGGGGGACTATATCGACATTGGTACGCCTCTTTTTGGCGGATCGGTTGTGCCGGTGACGGTGAAATCACTCGCATTTCCTTCCTGAGGGAACGACTTATGAAACTAAAGACCACATTGTTCGGCAATGTTTATCAGTTTAAGGATGTTAAAGAGGTGCTGGCTAAAGCCAACGAACTGCGTTCGGGGGATGTGCTGGCAGGGGTAGCTGCAACCAGTTCACAGGAACGCGTGGCGGCCAAGCAGGTATTGTCGGAAATGACGGTAGCGGATATCCGCAATAACCCGGTGATTTCCTATGAAGAGGACTGCGTGACGCGTCTGATTCAGGATGACGTCAATGAAACGGCCTATAACCGCATCAAAAACTGGAGTATCAGCGAGCTGCGCGAGTACGTGCTGAGCGATGAAACCTCCGTTGATGACATCGCGTTTACGCGCAAAGGGTTAACGTCGGAGGTGGTCGCTGCGGTAGCAAAAATCTGCTCCAACGCGGACCTGATCTACGGCGGCAAGAAAATGCCGGTGATCAAAAAGGCTAACACCACCATCGGTCTGCCGGGCACCTTTAGCTGCCGTTTGCAGCCGAACGACACCCGTGACGACGTGCAGAGTATTGCGGCGCAAATCTATGAAGGGCTGTCTTTCGGGGCGGGCGATGCGGTGATCGGCGTAAACCCGGTAACGGATGACGTGGAAAACTTAAGCCGCGTGCTCGATACCGTGTACGGCGTTATCGATAAATTCAACATTCCGACCCAGGGCTGCGTACTGGCGCACGTTACCACCCAGATTGAAGCGATTCGTCGCGGTGCGCCGGGTGGATTGATCTTCCAGAGTATCTGCGGCAGCGAGAAAGGCTTAAAAGAGTTCGGTGTTGAGCTGGCAATGCTCGATGAAGCGCGCGCAGTTGGCGCTGAATTCAACCGTATCGCCGGGGAAAACTGCCTTTACTTCGAAACCGGACAAGGGTCGGCGCTCTCCGCTGGCGCAAACTTCGGCGCCGATCAGGTAACAATGGAAGCGCGTAACTACGGGCTGGCGCGCCACTACGATCCGTTCCTGGTGAATACCGTCGTGGGCTTTATCGGGCCGGAGTATCTCTACAACGACCGTCAGATCATTCGCGCCGGTCTGGAAGATCACTTTATGGGCAAGCTGAGCGGCATCTCAATGGGCTGCGACTGCTGCTACACCAACCATGCTGATGCTGACCAGAACCTTAACGAAAACCTGATGATTCTGCTCGCCACCGCTGGCTGCAACTACATCATGGGCATGCCGCTCGGCGACGACATCATGCTCAACTATCAGACCACCGCATTCCACGATACCGCGACCGTCCGCCAGTTGCTGAACCTGCGCCCGTCGCCGGAATTTGAACGCTGGCTGGAAACCATGGGCATTATGGCAAACGGTCGCCTGACCAAACGGGCGGGCGATCCGTCACTGTTCTTTTGATGATGCGGGGATGAAACACGATGGATCAAAAACAGATTGAAGAAATTGTACGCAGCGTAATGGCGTCAATGGGTGAGTCTCAACCGCAGGCTCAAGAACCGTCAGCACCAGCAAAATGCAGCACTACGCAGTGCGCCGCGCCGACTGGTGAAAGTTGTGCGATGGACTTAGGTTCAGCCGAAGCCAAAGCGTGGATAGGCGTTGAGAATCCGCACCGCGCAGAGGTGTTGACTGAACTGCGGCGCAGTACCGCGGCGCGTGTATGTACCGGTCGCGCCGGTCCTCGTCCGCGCACCCAGGCGTTACTGCGCTTCCTGGCCGACCACTCGCGTTCAAAAGATACGGTATTAAAAGAAGTGCCGGAAGAGTGGGTAAAAGCGCAGGGACTGCTGGAAGTACGCTCGGAAATCAGCGACAAAAACCTGTATCTGACGCGCCCGGATCTTGGTCGTCGTCTGAGCGCGGAAGCCATTGATGCGCTGAAATCGCAGTGTGTGATGAACCCGGATGTGCAGGTGATTATCTCTGATGGCCTGTCTACCGACGCTATCACCGCTAACTACGAAGAGATTCTGCCGCCATTGTTGTCGGGCTTAAAACAGGCCGGACTGAAGGTTGGGACCCCGTTCTTCGTTCGCTATGGTCGCGTGAAAATCGAAGATCAGATCGGCGAGCTGCTGGGCGCGAAAGCGGTGATCCTGCTGGTGGGGGAACGTCCGGGTCTCGGTCAGTCGGAAAGTCTCTCCTGCTACGCCGTCTATTCGCCGCGCGTTGCGACGACCGTAGAAGCTGACCGTACCTGTATCTCGAACATTCACCAGGGCGGTACGCCACCGGTTGAAGCAGCGGCGGTAATTGTGGATTTGGCCAAGCGCATGCTGGAGCAAAAAGCCTCCGGCATCAATATGACCCGTTAAGGAGGCATCATGCCAGCATTAGATTTGATTAGACCTTCAGTCACCGCAATGCGCGTGATTGCCTCGGTAAATGACGGTTTTGCCCGTGAGCTTAAGTTACCGCCACATATCCGTAGCCTCGGACTCATCACAGCAGACTCTGATGACGTGGCGTATATTGCCGCAGACGAAGCGACAAAACAGGCGATGGTGGAAGTGGTTTATGGCCGCTCGCTGTATGCCGGGGCGGCGCATAGTCCCTCTCCAACCTCGGGCGAAGTACTGATTATGCTCGGTGGACCCAACCCGGCTGAAGTTCGCGCGGGTCTGGACGCGATGGTGGCCAACATTGAAAGCGGCGCAGCGTTTCAGTGGGCGAATGACGCAGAAGATACCGCTTTCCTGGCGCACGTGGTTTCGCGTACCGGTTCGTATCTTTCCGCGACGGCGGGATGCCGACTTGGCGATCCGATGGCGTATCTGGTGGCGCCGCCGCTGGAAGCAACATTTGGTATTGATGCGGCGCTGAAATCTGCCGATGTACAACTGGTGACCTACGTGCCACCGCCGTCAGAAACCAACTATTCAGCAGCGTTTTTGACCGGTAGCCAGGCCGCTTGTAAAGCCGCATGTAACGCCTTTGCCGATGCCGTTCTGGATATTGCCCGTAATCCAATCCAGCGCGCGTAAGAGAGGTTGTGATGATCAATGCACTGGGATTACTGGAAGTGGATGGCATGGTGGCTGCCGTAGACGCGGCGGATGCCATGCTGAAAGCCGCGAACGTACGTCTGCTGAGCCACGAAGTGCTCGATCCTGGCAGGCTGACGCTGGTGGTGGAAGGCGATCTGGCGGCGTGCCGCGCAGCGCTTGATGCCGGCAGCGCCGCCGCAGCGCGTACAGGCCGTGTTATCAGCCGTAAAGAGATAGGCCGACCGGACGATGACACCCAGTGGCTGATCGGCGGTTTTAAGCGCCAGCCGAAAAAACCAGAACAGAAGCCAGATGTAAAAACAGACGTAAAAGCAGAGGAGACGCAGGACGCCCCGTTGACGTCTGAATCCTCTGCACAACTTCTGACGCTGTTGGCATCGGTCCGTCAAGGAATGACGGCAGGGGAAGTGGCTGCCCACTTTGGCTGGTCACTTGATGAAGCCAGAAAGGCGCTGGAACAGCTCTTTTCTGACGGAGCGTTGCGTAAACGTAGTAGTCGCTATCGCTTAAAAAATTAACCTGTCGGAGGGCCGGGGGCTTCCCTGAAGCTTCCGGCTTAAAAGATCATGAAAAAGAACCGTACTGCAAACTTGCACCATCTTTATCATGAAGCACTACCCGAAGACGTTAAACTTACGCCGAAAGTAGAGGTGGACAACGTTCACCAGCGGCGAACAACGGATGTATATGAACACGCGCTGACGATTACCGCCTGGCAGCAGATTTACGACCAGCTGCATCCGGGAAAATTTCATGGCGAGTTCACGGAAATCCTGCTCGACGATATTCAGGTTTTCCGTGAATACACCGGACTCGCGCTGCGCCAGTCATGCCTTGTCTGGCCGAACTCGTTCTGGTTTGGTATTCCGGCCACGCGCGGCGAACAGGGATTTATTGGCGCCCAATGTCTGGGCAGTGCTGAAATTGCCACCCGTCCAGGCGGGACGGAGTTTGAACTGAGTACGCCGGATGATTACACCATTCTGGGGGTTGTCATTTCGGAAGAGGCGATTGCCCGTCAGGCCAACTTCCTGCATAACCCGGAAAGGGTGCTGCATATGCTGCGTAACCAGTCGGCACTGGAAGTCAAAGAACAGCACAAAGCCGCGCTATGGGGCTTTGTGCAGCAGGCGCTGGCGACGTTTAGCGAGAATCCGGAAAACCTGCGTCAACCTGCGGTACGCAAGGTATTGGGCGATAACCTGTTGCTGGCGATGGGGACTATGCTGGAAGAAGCGCAGCCGATAATAACCGCTGAGAGCATCAGCCATCAGAGCTATCGTCGTCTGTTGTCACGTGCGCGCGAATATGTGCTGGAAAACATGTCTGAGCCGCTGACCGTGCTCGATTTGTGTAACCAACTGCACGTTAGTCGCCGGACGTTGCAAAACGCCTTTCACGCGATCCTGGGTATTGGTCCGAATGCCTGGTTAAAACGTATTCGCCTGAACGCCGTGCGTCGCGAGCTGATAAGCCCGTGGTCGCAGAGTACGACGGTGAAAGATGCCGCCATGCAGTGGGGATTCTGGCATTTAGGGCAGTTTGCTACCGACTACCAGCAGTTGTTTGCGGAAAAACCGTCGTTGACGCTGCATCAGCGTATGCGGCAGTGGGCGTGATAAGATTATGGTGCCGGATGCGACGCTTTGTGTCTTATCCGGCCTACGGATTGTAGACCGGATAAGCGTCGCGCCATCAGGCAATTACACCCAGTCGCGGACCTGAATAAACTCGCTAAGGGCAGCTTCCGGGCTGTTCGCTTCCGGCTGCCAGTCATACTCCCAGCGCACCAGCGGCGGCATTGACATCAGAATTGATTCCGTGCGCCCACCGGTTTGCAGACCGAACAATGTGCCGCGATCCCACACCAGGTTAAATTCGACATAGCGCCCGCGACGATAAAGCTGGAAATCACGCTCGCGCTCGCCCCAGTTCATCGCTTTACGTCGCTCAACAATGGGCAGATACGCCTCGGTGTAACCTTGCCCCACCGCCTGCATAAAGGCGAAGCAGTGGTCGAAACCCGGCGTATTCAAATCATCGAAAAACAACCCGCCAATGCCGCGCTGCTCGTTGCGGTGTTTAAGGAAGAAGTAGTCATCGCACCACTTTTTGTAACGGGGATAAACGTCATCACCGAACGGCTGACACAGATCCCGCGCCGTACGGTGCCAGTGTACCGCATCCTCTTCAAAGCCGTAGTAGGGCGTTAAGTCAAAGCCGCCGCCAAACCACCAGACTGGGTCGGCGCCCGGTTTTTCCGCGATAAAAAACCGCACGTTGGCATGACTGGTCGGAATGTAGGGATTGAGTGGATGCACCACCAGCGAGACGCCCATGGCTTCAAAGCTGCGTCCGGCAAGCTCAGGTCGATGGGCGGTGGCCGAGGCCGGCATCGCGTCGCCGTGGACGTGAGAGAAATTGACGCCCGCTTGCTCGAAAATACCGCCGTTACGCAGCACCCGACTGCGCCCGCCGCCGCCTGCTTCACGCTGCCAGCTATCTTCAACAAACTCGGCGCCGTCTACGGCGGATAATTGCTGGCAAATATCGTCCTGCAGGCTAAGCAGGAACTGTTTTACGCGCTGTGCATCGGGCTTCATGATTAACGTTTCTTCGAGTGTGCTTTCTGGTTATCAAACCAGTGGAAATAGCTGATGATGCCATTGGCGATAGCGGTAGCAATTTTTTGACGAAATGCCGCCGTACCCAGCAGACGTTCTTCTTCCGGATTAGTAATGAACGAGGTTTCGACCAGTACCGAAGGAATTGAGGGTGATTTTAGCACCACGAAGGCGGCCTGTTCCGTGCTGCGACTGTGCAGACGGTGTACTGGTTTGATCTTTTTAAGAATATGCGAGCCTAACGTCAGGCTGTTTTTAATGGTATCGGTTTGCACCAGATCGAACAGCACCTGCTGCAACAAGTGATCTTTATCGGTGGTTTTTTTCCCAGCGACTTCATCGGCGCGGTTTTCGCGATCAGACAGATACTTCGCCATAGCGCTACTGGCGCCGCGATTTGACAGCGCGAAGACCGATGCGCCCGCGGCGCTAGGATTGGTAAAACCGTCGGCGTGAATCGACATAAACAGATCGGCCCCATGTTTGTGGGCGATCTCGACGCGATCGTAAAGCGGAATAAATGTATCGCCGGAGCGGGTCAGGCGCGCATCAATCCCCTGATTGCGCAGAATAGAGCGTACGTTTTTGGCAATCGCCAGTACCACGTGCTTTTCTTTCGAACCGTTGCGTCCAATTGCGCCGGTATCTATCCCTCCGTGACCCGGATCAAGGACAACCACGCGTTTAGCGCCTGATTTTTTCGCTTTCGGTTTGCTGTGTCCATTACTGGTTTTTAGCGCTTCTTCTTTAGCGATGGCTTGCGACATGCCTGACAGCGTCAGGGCGGCCAGCCCGGCTTTCAGCACCTGGCGGCGCGATGTGAGTGTTTTTAGTGGCTTAAAAGTGCTCATACGGCCTGAGTTGTAAAAAAAGGTTCCAGACGTTATATCGTATCGCGTAGTCCGTTGCGACGGATCGGGATAAGAATTGTTTTACTTTTCATTTCAATACGTGACAATTCCGTATTATGCCATTTTTTCCGCCGCTTCGCGTCAGATATTGGCTAAATCAGCCGTTCGCGCCATAATCGCTTTTTAACGTCCTGAAAAGGTAACCAATACCATGGAAATACGCGTTTTTCGCCAGGAAGATTTCGAAGAGGTGATCACCCTCTGGGAGCGCTGTGATTTACTGCGTCCATGGAATGACCCGGAAATGGACATTGAGCGTAAAGTAAATCATGACGTCAGCTTGTTCCTGGTCGCTGAAGTGAACGGCGAGGTAGTCGGTACAGTGATGGGCGGATACGACGGTCATCGCGGCTCGGCCTATTACCTGGGCGTGCATCCTGAGTTTCGCGGTCGCGGCATCGCCAATGCGCTGCTTAACCGACTGGAGAAAAAACTCATCGCCCGCGGGTGTCCGAAGATTCAAATCATGGTGCGTGAGGATAATGATCTGGTGTTGGGGATGTATGAACGCCTGGGCTATGAACATGCGGATGTACTCAATCTCGGTAAGCGCTTGATCGAAGATGAAGAGTACTGAATTTCACCCCGCCGACTATGACGGTCACGGGCGTCTGCGCCTGCCTTTTCTGTTCTGGTGCGTATTGCTGCTGCAGGCACGCACCTGGGTACTGTTTGTGATTGCCGGCTCTTCCCGGGAGCAGGGCAATACGCTACTGAATCTGTTTTATCCCGACCATAACGCGTTCTGGCTGGGGTTGCTCCCCGGCGTTCCCGCGGTGGTGGCTTTTTTACTCAGCGGGCGGCGTTTTGCGTTTCCTGTTTTGTGGCGCTGGCTGCGCGGATTGCTGATTCTCGCGCAACTGGTGCTGCTTTGCTGGCAACCGGCGATGTGGCTGGCAGGCGATCCTGTCAACGGCATCGGACTGGCGCTGCTGGTTGCGGATATCGTCGCGCTGGTCTGGCTGTTAACCAATCAACGTCTGCGCGCCTGTTTTTCCCTTGAGAAAGAATAACGGCACTTTTTGGCGAAACCGGACTCCAAGCAACGTTGATAAATAAGGAAGGAAGTGAAATGAAATCACTGCGTTTGACTTTATGCGCGATGCCGCTGCTATTGACCGGATGTTCCACGCTGTCGTCGGTGAACTGGTCTGCCGCCAATCCGTGGAACTGGTTCGGTTCTTCAACGCAGGTCACTGAGCAGGGCGTCGGCGCGTTAACTGGCGCTACGCCGCTGGATGAAAAAGCTATTGCTGATGCCCTGGACGGTGATTACCGCCTGCGCAGCGGGATGAAGACTGATGACGGTAATGTGGTGCGCTTCTATGAAGCGATGAAAGATGACAAGCTGGCAATGGTCATCAATGGCAGTCAGGGAACCATCAGCCGTATTGATGTCCTGGACAGCGATATTTCATCAGACGCGGGTGTCGAAATCGGTACACCGTTTAGCGACCTTTACACCAAAGCCTTTGGTAATTGCCAGAAAGCAACCGGCGATGACAGCGCGAACATTGAATGTAAAGCTGAAGGAAGTCAGCATATTAGCTATATTTTTTCCGGCGAATGGAGCGGGCCTGAGGGCTTAATGCCATCGGACGATACGCTGAAAACGTGGAAAGTCAGCAAAATCATCTGGCGGCGTTAATTTGCGTCTGAACAAATCGACTTGCTAAAAAAACAGGTAGAATAGCGCCAATCAATGCCACGAGGTCGTGGCATCTTTTTTTCAGGAGGAACAATGTCTCAGGTTCAGAGTGGCATTTTGCCAGAACATTGCCGTGCGGCGATTTGGATTGAAGCCAATGTTAAAGGCGACGTTGAGGCCCTGCGTGCGGCCAGCAAAATCTTTGCCGATAAACTGGCGACCTTTGAAGCGAAGTTCCCGGATGCGCATTTGGGCGCGGTTGTGGCTTTCGGCAACAACACCTGGCGTGCATTAAGCGGCGGCGTTGGGGCGGAAGAGTTAAAAGACTTTATCCCTTACGGTAAAGGCCTGGCGCCGGCCACCCAGTATGATGTGCTGATCCATATACTCTCTCTGCGTCATGACGTGAATTTCTCCGTCGCGCAGGCGGCAATGGAAGCATTTGGTGACTGCATTGACGTTAAAGAAGAGATCCACGGTTTCCGTTGGGTTGAAGAACGCGATCTCAGCGGCTTTGTTGACGGTACGGAAAACCCGGCTGGTGAAGAAACGCGCCGTGAAGTCGCGGTGATCAAAGATGGCGTGGATGCTGGCGGCAGCTATGTGTTTGTGCAGCGTTGGGAACATAACCTGCAGCAGCTTAACCGCATGAGCATTCACGACCAGGAAATGATGATTGGTCGTACCAAGGAAGCCAACGAAGAGATCGACGGTGATGACCGTCCGGTTACCTCTCACCTGAGCCGCGTCGATCTCAAAGAAGATGGTAAAGGGCTGAAAATTGTGCGCCAGAGTCTGCCATACGGCACGGCCAGCGGCACGCACGGTCTCTATTTCTGCGCTTACTGCGCACGTCTGCATAATATTGAGCAGCAACTGCTAAGCATGTTCGGTGACACTGACGGTAAGCGTGACGCCATGCTGCGTTTCACCAAGCCGGTAACCGGCGGCTATTACTTTGCTCCGTCGCTGGACCGACTGGTGGCACTGTAATGTCGCACTATTATTAAGCAGCATTGCCCGCGGGCAATGCTGAACAGATTAAAACGGTGATACCACAACGGCTTCTGTAATAAGGAGCCGTTTTTTTTACACCCCATAAACTGCGTTTTCTTACATAAATAATATCAATGATTCTTGGAATTGCTTTTACATGAATGAATTTTCTTTCATCTAAAAAGCAAGCGTGCGGCATGTTTTATATTATTTAGAATTCAAACGGATAAACTAAAGGCTTCGCTCAGGGGGGAGTGTTGTTTTTGTGACTGATATTATTTTGGTGAATGAAAATGAATTTATTTATATTGTTTGTTGTATTGGTTTTTTCTTAAAACACAATGAGTGAGTATTTTTTCTTTTTTTTGATGAATATAATGTCCGCTGAGGAATGATTAATTTATTTTATATGGTGCTTTTATGGAAGAGAGTAACCCATGGCCAACATTCGTTGATGCATTTTCAACGGTTTTATGTATTTTTATATTTCTGATGTTAGTTTTCGTACTTAACAGTATGTTAATCATGTATGAAAGCTCTAAAAAACGTTATGAAGCCCCTTTACTGGCTGAACAAACTGTTCAGCCAGTAGCCTCCTCGGTAAGTGGTAGCGGAGCCAGCAGTGGTGCTGTCAGCACAACACCCAATCAAACCCGTACGGTCGATCAAACACAGCCAGTTGAAGCAACTGCGGCAGGCGATAATAAAAATCGTAGCCAGGATGCTGAGGCTGATATGTTGGCCGCTTCTTCTGCTTCAACTTCAACTTCAACTTCAACTTCAACTTCAACTTCAACTTCAACTTCAACTGATGCTGGCGCTGCTACCGGTGCAGATTTCACCACCGCCTCTGATTCTACTGCCGCTTCAGCAGCATCTCCTGCAGACGAGTCAGAGCAAGCGGGCCGTGAAGATAAAAAAAGTGACGTGATTAGACTGGCCGACAACCAAACGGCCACCTCGATTAAAGGGCAAACTTCCGGTCAATTCGATACCTCGAAAGCGAACCCATCCTGGGAGACTCAGGGCAATCAGTTCATTGTTCATTTCAAATCAATGGAGCAAGGCTATCCGCAAGAAATCATTGATGAGATGGCTAAATGGTTTGGCACAGATAAACCGGTCAGCATTGTGGTTTATGCCTATGTCAGTCCCTCCATCGCTATTTCAGATGCGATGCGTCTGGCCTACGAGCGCGGTGTGATCCTGCTAAAGGTCGTCAAAAGCAAATATCCTAACACGGAAGTTTCTATCTCAGTCGTTAATGATGCAACAACGTTGACGAATAGTGCCGTCATTACCAAGAGTGAATGATAAATAATGAATAACTTAAAGCGGTATCATGCATTTATTATTGCATTAGTGTTCGCATTTCTGCCTGTTATTTTGCTGTGTATTCCCGGCTTACGCGCCTATGTTTTTGAAACATGGCATGTCGCGGCATTCTACAGTTCCATCATTATTATTATGTATCTGACCGGTACATTTATTGTTATTTTCTCATTTATTGAAATAAGTAAGTGTGTAAGCGTATTACGTAATAAGAACGCGCAGAAACACTCTTATTTGCTTGGTGATGCCAACAAGATTGTTTTCTCAGCAAGTCATGGCCTTGATGATGATACTGTTGCCACGCTGTACGAAAGCATGGATAACAGCGTGAATCGTAAGCAGAACCAGAGTCTGGCAGGGGTTATGACCTGCGCAAACCTGTCTACCATGATTGGCCTGTTGGGTACCTTCGCGGGTTTATCAATGACGATTGCCTCGGTCATCACATTACTGGAAAAATCGCAAATCACCGGCGGTAACGAGGCGGATACCTTAGGGATTATCGTCAGTGTGGTCTCCTCGCTTGCTGAACCACTGAAAGGAATGAATACCGCATTCGTTTCATCAATCTATGGGGTAGTGAGCGCTATTTTACTTAATGTGATGTGTTCTTTCCTGCGTGGGGAGTTCACCCGTTTAGCCATCGATTTACGCAATGCGCGCCTTGATTTCGTTAGAGAATGTCATGAGCGCAGTAAAAATTCTGCGCTCGGAAAAACGAAAACCCTGCGTCTGATAACCGATCTTGACGATGTGATCAAAGAGTTCAAAGCGGGCATGTTTGGCTTTCAGGAACGCCTGACTAACGCATTTGACACCAGCAACAACATGCTGAATTCACTTCTTAACTGCACTGTAGAGGGGGCCAGCAAAACGGAGATGTTTAATGATGCCCTTATTGCCGCGGTTCATCGACAGGTTGAACAGTTACAGCATATAGACCAGGGCATCACGTCGAATCATTCCGCTTTACTCGGGATTGAGAAAGAGATCGGCGCATCTACGCAAGCTCTGGTCAACCAGGAAACACACCTTGCAGCGCTAACCGAAAGTCAATCTTTGCTGCAGACCAGTCAGTTACAACTGATGTCTACGGTTGAATCTCAGCGCGGTACGTTGGACGAACTACTGGCCTCGCAAGCGCAGACCCATCATGCCGTCCTGGAGGTCAATGATGGTATTGGACATCTTGATGCAAACGTGGGGGAACTACATACCGTTGCTGAGCGCCACTTTAGCGAGCAGGCTTCACTTCTGGATGGCATCTCCAACGCTGTAGAAACCGCCGAACGCGTCAACCTCGATCGCCACCATGAAACCGTCGCCACGCTGGATAGCCAGTCACAGACGTTTGAACCCTTGCTTGGACAAATTGCCGGAATGCACCGCAATCTGCAAAAAGAAATTAATGTCCTTAAGGAGAAAAAAAGCCATGAATAAATCCGTCATCGCTTTGCTTATCCTCGGGAGTTCGCTGCCGTTGACCATCTGCGCTCATGCAGAAACGGGAGACCATACGTTGCCGCTGCGGACGTTAATTGTGGATG
The DNA here is from genome assembly GCF_059615875.1 of Citrobacter sp. CRE-46. NCBI lineage: Bacteria > Pseudomonadati > Pseudomonadota > Gammaproteobacteria > Enterobacterales > Enterobacteriaceae > Citrobacter > Citrobacter sp. CRE-46. Next base: position 1,521,601 of record NZ_CM184341.1, read on the forward strand.
CGTTAAACACGCAACCTTCTGTGGCCATTGCCTCCTGGGAGACCGAAATGCGTCACCAGGAGACAAACATGAGCAAAGCTTCTCTCTATCCGACGTTGGACGTTTCGTCAGAAGCCATCCATAAAAAAACGGACGAACATGATAATGAGCAGAACGTAGAGAATAAATTAACCCTCGCTTACCGTATTGCGGATTTTGGCGTCAGAAGCAGCAATATTTCTAAGTCTGAGCAGCAGGAAGAGGCCAGTAAGTACGATTTCCAACAAGAGTTGCTTACAACCGCACAAAAAACGGCCGATGCCTATTTGTCAGTGGAAAAAACCCGGCAGATACTTGCGGTGATCGATGACGAGAAAATCTTTTACAAGCAGATGCTGAATGATTTTTCCGAACTCATCGCCGCAGGCGCAGCAATGCAATCGGATATTCGTAAAGTTCAGGTATCTATCGACTCTTTAAGCACTCAGGAGTTGAATTTCCGCGCGCAACTGGATACGCAGTTAATGATGCTGCGTAATCTTACGGGAGACAATGTCACCGCTGAAAACCTGGGTAAGCTGCCTGATTTTTTCAATAAATACCTTTTTAATACTGATAAAGATGCCGTTTATAAAAAAATCATGCAGGATAATCCGACGTATCTTTCTTTGACGAAGGCGATATCTGCAGCAAATGCTGAATATTCGGCGGCAAAATCAGCTAATTATCCGGTTGTAGATTTCAACGCCCACTACACGGACAATAATCCTTCCAAAGATGCGCAGCAGGATGATTATGAGGATGAACTCCAGGTTGGCGTTAAAGTAGGCTTTAACATTTTTAATGGCTTTAAGAACCAATCTGAAGTTGCCAAATTTAGCGCAAAATATACCCAGGCAAAACTGGGTCTTGATGATTTTATTTTTAAAACTCGCAATAGTGTTGATGCTTCTGTCTCTAAATATATGACGGGAAAAGATTCATTAGCAATATCTAAACGCTCCTATGAAAATGCCGGGAAACTCATTGAACTCTATAAAGAGGAGTTCAAATTAGGTCAAAAATCGCTACTCGACTTTATTTCCAGCAGGAATGAACATTATCAAGCTAACCTGACAATGATTGAGTCACAATTCTCTATCTATCAGGCGAAGCTTGAACAGATGGCTCAACTCGCCGATCTGTTACATGAACTGTATCTGGAACCTGGCCAGATACAGCCTAAAAGCGGTTCTATGTCGCAATGAACAGGAAACAGTGTGACCATCTGATGATGGTCATCGTCGTGATGACCCTCGTCATACTCCTACTTTTTAGCCTGATAAAGATAAATTCGGTCGTACATGGCAGCGGTGTCATTATCACCAAGGATAATACTCAGGTCGTTTCTCTCTCTAAAGGTGGAACGATTGATGCGATTCATGTCGCGGAAGGGGATTTTGTTACCAAAGGCCAGGTCCTTGCCGAAACATCAAACTTTGATATTCAGAAAGAAAACGAACGTACCCAAGCTCAGCACCGCTATCTTGCCTTATATATCAAAGAAATGATGTCTATTTTGGCCTGGAGGCAAGATTATACTCTCTTTGATATTAGCAATATCACGAATCAGGATTTGATTGGTAATATACAATTGTTAATTAGCCAGACCAAAACGAAGGATAATAAAATCAACAGCCTCAATTCCGAAATTGAGCGTTTAGGTATTTCTAAAATCAGCAAGAACAGCGAGCTAATGCTTGTTCAGGAAGAGGTTAATCTTCTTTCTCCTTTGGTTAAAAAGGGTATCAGTTCTTATACCACTCTGTTGGCAAAAAAACAGGCAGTAGAGCGTCTCAAGTCTGAGCTTATCGATCTTGAAAGCCAGGTAGTAGCGAAATCAGAAGAGATAAAGGTGATCCATAGCGAAATTAATGATGATATCTTTACTTTTCGTAATACTTTGTCGAAAAACCTGGTCGATGCTCAACATGAAGCTGCGCTTAATGACTCTGCCATGAGTGTATTACAAAAGCAGATGAAAGAATCTCGCGTCCGATCGCCCATTGATGGCGTGATTTATCAAATTAACAAAAATGCCTTCACCAAAGGCGGTGTGATACAGGCTGCTGACTCGCTGTTTGAGATTAAACCAATGTCAACCAAAATGCTCGCGGAAGTAAAAATTCAGCCTAAAGATCGCGATCAAATTTATGTTGGTGGTTCGGTTAACGTGAAAATTCTCTCATTTATTCTCTCGGGCTCAAAACCTTATACCGGTGTAGTAGAGCAAATCAGTCCTGACTCCTACGAAGATACGGTTAATGGAAATACGGTGAGGTATTACAAAGCTATCGTAGAGTTCACTATCGGTACAAAAGAACGTGATGTTATCAAACCTGGGATGACGGTAGATGCTTTCATTATTACAGGTAACCACAGCATATTAAAATACCTTGCCTCGCCATTGCTGCGTGGCCTTCAACAAGTTTTCAGTGAGCCGGTCATCACTGACAGTAAATCAACTCATTAATTCAGGGTGATAATATGAGTAATACTATTTTCGCAAGCAACGATTCAATTGTCGACTTACAGCAGTATGGTGCTATGGATAGTGCCAAAGTCGTCATTAGTGGGACCGACTTTAAATTTATTTTTCCGGGTAATGTGGTGGTTAACGTTATTAACGGCGCTCTTTATTCAAGCCTTGAAAATAACCACGTTCACTTCAAATTCCAGGGGCAGGATGTTTCAGGCCAGCAACTGCTGAAAACGATCGACTTAAGCAATCTTCAACTTGAACGGCTTGACTCTGCACTATCAGATCAGCGTCAGGATCGCGTGCTGAAAGATAATATTAATAAAATCAGCGAGATTAATGCGAAAGACCTTGAGGAAGCTAAAAAAGAGGCTGCTGATCTGAAGCATGAAGCAGAAAAAATGCGTGCTGAAGCTGAAGAGGCGCAAAAAGCTTCTGCAGAAGTTCAAAAGCAGCTTGAGGAGTTCCTAAATGATAAAGCGCAGAGCAATGGCCAAAATGGCGCAGCCTCTCAGAACCAGGGAGAAGAGCAGCTGGATGCCAGCCTTTACCATAAGAAATATGACGATGACTCTGTGGCTGAGGCCAGTCGACTCGTTTTCTCTGATTACTCATCCAGTTCGTCCAGTTCTTCAAGTTCATCAGAATCTGATGAAACGCCCATCGACGTAAAACCTATTGATGTGGCTCTTAAGCTTGATGACGGCAGTGATTCTGGGGTAAAAAACGATAATATTACCAACGTCACCACACCGCAGTTTGTTGGTTCTACCGATCCCGGATTGACAGTTTCACTGCGCATTGATGGTGTGGTTGTCGCCGTCACGACCTCCGATGCGATGGGCAACTTTTCATTCAATAGCGGCACGGTGCTGGCTGACGGACAACACAACGTCCAGGTCGATGTGACGGACGGGCAGGGGGGAAGCGGTAGCGCGAAAATTATCGTAACCATTGATACCGTCATCGCAGTTCCCACTTTCGAACTCGACGATCAGTACGCTATTCCTGCAGCCGATCGCATTGAGGGTGAAAATCTTACCCGTTTTACCGATGCGAAAATAATTGGTGAAGCCGAAGCAGGATCGCAGGTTGCTATCTATGCCAATGGCGTTCTGCTTACCACAGTCACCGTAGATTCTGATGGCGCCTGGTCGTATCAGTTTAGTGGTTCAGAATTAAATGAAGGCATTAATAATATTGAGATTGATGCGACGGATAAAGCGGGAAACACGGCATCAACAACCGGCGTTATTACGCTGGATACGATTCCCCCAGAAACACCCGTTATTATTCTTGATGAATCCAGTGATACGGGGATGTCCTCGAACGATAGCCTGACTAATGATAAAACGCCTTCTCTGCATGGTAATGCTGAACCGAACTCAACGCTCGAGTTATATCTGAATGGCTACAAAGTGGCCGATATCAGCGTGGATTCCATGGGGAACTGGCAATATACACTGCCGGAAAATAAAATCACCGCTGATGGTATTTATACTTTTGAAGTGGTCTCTTCCGATCGTGCGGGTAATACCTCAACCGCACAAATAGATGTGACTGTCGATACCGATATTGATGCATTCACACTGGCAATGACTAGCCAGTCAGACAGCGGAGTTGCCGGGGACAATTATACCAACGATATTTATCCAGCGTTTACCGGTAAAACTGACCCAAATAGTCATATTGTGATCACTAACCTGACGACCGGGGAAAAAATTGAAATTGATGCTTCACAGAGTGGTAATTTCAGCTTTAACCTGGCGCAGGCCTCTGCAGAAGGGCTGAACGAACTCTCAATCACCGTAACTGATTATGCGGGCAACCAGCAAACCTTCAGCTACGAATATACTATTGATACGGTTGCTCCCGTATCGCCCGATATTGAACTGGATAAATACACCGTTTCAAAATCAGGCGATATTCTGACAAACGACGCCACGCCAGTCTTTACCGGTACAGCAGAAGCGGGCAGTACGGTGACGATTTATATTGATGGCAAGGCCTGTGGCACGGTGACGGCAAACCACGATGGTATCTGGTCGTTTACTTTGCCAAGCGATCTGGCTGATGGTAGCTATACTGCAGTGGCTTATGCGACTGACCTTGCGGGAAACGTTTCTCCATCATCTGCCGATTGTACTTTCACTGTCGATACCAGCACAACGTCACCGGTTGCCACGTTGCAGGCTGAAGATGATACGGGGATAAGCCAGACTGACTGGATCACCCGGCAAAATGATAATTTAACAATTGACGGGACTGCTGAAAAATACGCCACCATTACAGTGATGGTTGACGGTAAAGCCGTGGGCACTACCCAGGCTGATGCTAATGGCAACTGGCAGTTCGAATATGACCCTAATCCGGCTCTTTCCGATGGCGATTATACGCTGACTATTCAGGCTCAGGATGAGGTGGGGAACACATCGAGCAGTAGTTACGATCTGGTCATTGATACCATTACCGTCACGCCGTCGCTTAAATTAGACACGGGTTCAGATACGGGATCGTCGAATGATGATGGTATTACCAAGGAAACGCAGCCGTTGTTAACCGGAACGGCTGAAGCCAACGCGACGATCGAGATCTTTATTGATGGTACCGTAGTCGGTCAGGTTGTCTCTGATAAAAATGGCGTCTGGAACTATCGTATCCCGGAAGAGGCGAGCTTAGCTGATGGCGAGCATGCCGTCGTTGTACGTGCAACAGATGCCGCCGGCAACAGCGCAAACTCGACCACGCTGGATATTGTGGTCGATAGTACGATGGAAACACCCACAATCCATCTTGATAGCGATAGCGGCATAAGTGATGCCGATCGCATTACCAATAACGCTTCCCCGATTTTCTCTGGTTCAGCCGAGGCTTATTCCAGCATCACTATTTATCAGGACGGGAAGGCCATCGGGAAAGTCAGCGCGGATGCTAACGGAAATTGGTCTTATAGCTTCACGGGATCGCAGGCGTTGACCGATGGAAGCTACATTTTTTATATCACGGCAACAGATGTCGCCGGCAACTCAGCGACTTCAGAAAAAATTCAGGTCACCATTGATACCCAGGTTTCTATCCCTACGCTGGATCTGGCGGATGCGTCAGACACCGGCAACCTCAACAGCGACAACATCACCAGCGACACCACGCCAACATTCTCGCTGGGCAATATCGATGCTGACGTGATCAGCGTGCAGGTCATTATCAACGGCACCGCCTATGACGCCGTGCAGTCAGAGGGCAAGTGGACCTTTACCGCCCCGGAACTGGCGGATGGCGACTATAGCATCAGTGTTATCGTCACTGACAATGCGGGTAATACCGCTAACTCGACCACACTGGCCATCACGGTGGACACCAGCGTGGCGGCGCCGGTGATCGCCCTGAGCGACGACACCGGTATTACCGGCGACAACCAGACTAACGACACCACCCCGGGCTTTGCCATTGCCACGGATAACGACGCCGTCAGCGTGATGGTGAGCATCGACGGCGGCACCCCGGTGGCGGCGACGAAGGACGCGGACGGGCAGTGGCATATTGACAGCGCCGCGCTGGCCGACGGCGACCACTCCATCGTGGCGACGGTCACCGACCTGGCGGGCAACACCGCGACGTCCTCACTGGTCTTTACGGTGGACACCACGCTGTCGGTGCCGACCATCGATCTGACGGATGCGTCAGACAGCGGCAGCAGCAACAGCGACAACATCACCCGGGACACCACCCCGGCGTTCACGCTGGGGAATATCGACGCCGACGTGACGAAGGTGCAGGTCATTATCAACGGCACCGCCTATGACGCTGTGCAGTCAGAGGGCAAGTGGACCTTTACCGCCCCGGAGCTGGCGGACGGCGACTACAGCGTCACGGTGCAGGTGACCGACGACGCGGGGAACGTGCAGACCTCCACGGCGCTGGCCATCACGGTGGACACCAGCGTGGCGGCGCCGGTGATCGCCCTGAGCGACGACACCGGTATTACCGGCGACAACCAGACTAACGACACCACGCCGGGCTTTGCCATTGCCACGGATAACGACGCGTTCAGCGTGATGGTCTCCATCGACGGCGGTAAGCCGGTGGCGGCGACGAAGGACGCGGACGGGCAGTGGCATATTGACAGCGCCGCGCTGGCCGACGGCGACCACTCCATCGTGGCGACGGTCACCGACCTGGCGGGCAACACCGCGACGTCCTCACTGGTCTTTACGGTGGACACCACGCTGTCGGTGCCGACCATCGATCTGACGGATACGTCAGACAGCGGCAGCAGCAACAGCGACAACATCACGAACGACACCACCCCGGCGTTCACGCTGGGGAATATTGATGCCGATGTGACCAGCGTGCAGGTGCTGATCAACGGGACGGCTTACCCGGCGACACTGACGGACGGGACGTGGACCTTTACCGCCCCGGAACTGGCGGACGGCGACTACAGCGTCAGCGTGCAGGTGACCGACGACGCGGGGAACGTGCAGACCTCCACCACGCTGGCTGTGACGGTGGACACCAGCGTGGCGGCGCCGGTGATCGCCCTGAGCGACGACACCGGCACCCCCGGCGACAACCAGACTAACGACACCACCCCGGGCTTTGCCATTGCCACGGATAACGACGCCGTCAGCGTGATGGTGAGCATCGACGGCGGTAAGCCGCTGGCGGCGACAAAGGCCGCGGACGGGCAGTGGCATATTGACAGCGCCGTGCTGGCCGACGGCGACCACACCATCGTGGCGACGGTCACTGACCTCGCCGGCAACACCGCAACGTCCTCACTGGCTTTCACCGTCGACACCACGCTGTCGGTGCCGACCATCGATCTGACGGATGCGTCAGACAGCGGCAGCAGCAACAGCGACAACATCACGAACGACACCACGCCGGCGTTCACGCTGGGCAGTATCGACGCCGACGTGACCAGCGTGCAGGTGCTGATCAACGGGACGGCTTACCCGGCGACACTGACGGACGGGACGTGGACCTTTACCGCCCCGGAGCTGGCGGACGGCGACTACAGCGTCACGGTGCAGGTGACCGACGACGCGGGGAACGTGCAGACCTCCACGGCGCTGGCCATCACGGTGGACACCAGCGTGGCGGCGCCGGTGATCACGCTGAGCGACGACACCGGCACAGCAGGGGATAACCAGACCCGCGACGCCACGCCGGGCTTTGCCATTGCCACGGATAACGACGCCGTCAGCGTGATGGTGAGCATTGACGGCGGTAAGCCGGTGGCGGCGACAAAGGCCGCGGACGGGCAGTGGCATATTGACAGCAGCGCGCTGGCCGACGGCGACCACACCATTGTGGCGACGGTCACTGACCTGGCGGGCAACACCGCAACGTCCTCACTGGCCTTTACGGTGGACACCACGCTGTCGGTGCCGACCATCGATCTGGCGGATGCGTCAGACACCGGCAGCAGCAACAGCGACAACATCACGAACGACACCACCCCAACGTTCACGCTGGGGAATATCGACGCCGATGTGACCAGCGTGCAGGTGCTGATCAACGGGACGGCTTACCCGGCGACACTGACGGACGGGACGTGGACCTTTACCGCCCCGGAGCTGGCGGACGGCGACTACAGCGTCACGGTGCAGGTGACCGACGACGCGGGGAACGTGCAGACCTCCACGGCGCTGGCTGTGACGGTGGACACCACCGTGGCGGCGCCGGTGATCGCCCTGAGCGACGACACCGGCACGGCGGGGGATAACCAGACCCGCGACGCCACCCCGGGCTTCACTGTCAGCACCGATCCGGACGTGTTCAGCGTGATGGTGAGCATCGACGGCGGCACCCCGGTGGCGGCGACGAAGGTCGCCGACGGGCAGTGGCATATTGACAGCAGCGCGCTGGCCGACGGCGATCACTCCATTGTGGCGACGGTCACTGACCTCGCCGGCAACACCGCAACGTCCTCACTGGCCTTTACGGTGGACACCATGCTGTCGGTGCCGACCATCGATCTGGCGGATGCGTCAGACAGCGGCAGCAGCAACAGCGACAACATCACGAACGACACCACCCCGGCGTTCACGCTGGGCAGTATCGACGCCGACGTGACGAAGGTGCAGGTCATTATCAACGGCACCGCTTACCCGGCGACACTGACGGACGGGACGTGGACCTTTACCGCCCCGGTGCTGGCGGACGGCGACTACAGCGTCACGGTGCAGGTGACCGACGACGCGGGGAACGTGCAGACCTCCACCACGCTGGCTGTGACGGTGGACACCAGCGTGGCGGCGCCGGTGATCGCCCTGAGCGACGACACCGGTATTACCGGCGATAACCAGACTAACGACACCACGCCGGGCTTTGCCATTGCCACGGATAACGACGCCGTCAGCGTGATGGTGAGCATTGACGGCGGTAAGCCGGTGGCGGCGACAAAGGCCGCGGACGGGCAGTGGCATATTGACAGTAGCGCGCTGACCGACGGCGACCACACCATCGTGGCGACGGTCACTGACCTCGCCGGCAACACCGCGACGTCCTCACTGACCTTCACCGTCGACACCACGCTGTCGGTGCCGACCATCGATCTGGCGGATGCGTCAGACAGCGGCAGCCTTAACAGCGACAACATCACGAACGACACCACCCCGGCGTTCACGCTGGGGAATATCGACGCCGACGTGACGAAGGTGCAGGTCATTATCAACGGCACCGCCTATGACGCCGTGAAGGCTGAGGGCAAGTGGACCTTTACCGCCCCGGAGCTGGCGGACGGCGACTACAGCATCACGGTGCAGGTCACCGACGACGCGGGGAACGTGCAGACCTCCACGGCGCTGGCGGTGACGGTGGACACCACCGTGGCGGCGCCGGTGATCGCCCTGAGCGACGACACCGGCACCCCCGGCGACAACCAGACTAACGACACCACGCCGGGCTTTGCCATTGCCACGGATAACGACGCGTTCAGCGTGATGGTCTCCATCGACGGCGGTAAGCCGGTGGCGGCGACGAAGGACGCGGACGGGCAGTGGCATATTGACAGCGCCGCGCTGGCCGACGGCGACCACTCCATCGTGGCCACCGTCACCGACCTGGCCGGCAACACCGCGACGTCCTCACTGGTCTTTACGGTGGACACCACGCTGTCGGCGCCGACCATCGACCTGGCGGATGCGTCAGACAGCGGCAGCAGCAACAGCGACAACATCACCCGGGACACCACCCCGGCGTTCACGCTGGGCAGTATTGATGCCGATGTGACCAGCGTGCAGGTTATTATCAACGGGACGGCTTACCCGGCGACACTGACGGACGGGACGTGGACCTTTACCGCCCCGGAACTGGCGGACGGCGACTACAGCGTCAGCGTGCAGGTGACCGACGACGCGGGGAACGTGCAGACCTCCACGGCGCTGACTGTGACGGTGGACACCAGCGTGGCGGCGCCGGTGATCACGCTGAGCGACGACACCGGTACGGCAGGGGATAACCAGACCCGCGACGCCACGCCGGGCTTCACTGTCAGCACCGATCCGGACGCGTTCAGCGTGATGGTGAGCATTGACGGCGGTAAGCCGGTGGCGGCGACGAAGGCCGCGGACGGGCAGTGGCATATTGACAGTACCGCGCTGGCCGACGGCGACCACTCCATCGTGGCCACCGTCACCGACCTCGCCGGCAACACCGCGGACTCGGCCACCCTGACCTTTACGGTGGACACCACGCTGTCGGTGCCGACCATCGATCTGGCGGATGCGTCAGACAGCGGCAGCAGCAACAGCGACAACATCACCAGCGACACCACCCCGGCCTTCACGCTGGGGAATATCGATGCGGATGTGACGAAGGTGCAGGTCATTATCAACGGCACCGCCTATGACGCCATGCAGTCAGAGGGCAAGTGGACCTTTACCGCCCCGGAGCTGGCGGACGGCGACTACAGCATCAGCGTGCAGGTGACCGACGACGCGGGGAACGTGCAGACCTCCACGGCGCTGGCGGTGACGGTGGACACCAGCGTGGCGGCGCCGGTGATCGCCCTGAGCGACGACACCGGCACGGCGGGGGATAACCAGACTAACGACGCCACGCCGGGCTTTGCCATCACCACGGATAACGACGCGTTCAGCGTGATGGTGAGCATTGACGGCGGTAAGCCGGTGGCGGCGACGAAGGCCGCGGACGGGCAGTGGCATATTGACAGTACCGCGCTGGCCGACGGCGACCACTCCATCGTGGCCACCGTCACCGACCTGGCGGGCAACACCGCAACGTCCTCACTGGCCTTTACGGTGGACACCACGCTGTCGGTGCCGACCATCGATCTGGCGGATGCGTCAGACAGCGGCAGCAGCAACAGCGACAACATCACCCGGGACACCACCCCGGCGTTCACGCTGGGCAGTATCGACGCCGACGTGACGAAGGTGCAGGTCATTATCAACGGCACCGCTTACCCGGCGACACTGACGGACGGGACGTGGACCTTTACCGCCCCGGAACTGGCGGACGGCGACTACAGCATCAGCGTGCAGGTGACCGACGACGCGGGGAACGTGCAGACCTCCACGGCGCTGGCGGTGACGGTGGACACCAGCGTGGCGGCGCCGGTGATCGCCCTGAGCGACGACACCGGCACGGCGGGGGATAACCAGACTAACGACGCCACGCCGGGCTTTGCCATCACCACGGATAACGACGCCGTCAGCGTGATGGTGAGCATTGACGGCGGTAAGCCGGTGGCGGCGACGAAGGCCGCGGACGGGCAGTGGCATATTGACAGTAGCGCGCTGACCGACGGTGGGCACACCATTGTGGCGACGGTCACCGACCTGGCCGGCAACACCGCGGACTCGGCCATCCTGACCTTTACGGTGGACACCACGCTGTCGGTGCCGACCATCGATCTGGCGGATGCGTCAGACAGCGGCAGCAGCAACAGCGACAACATTACCAGCGACACCACGCCGGCCTTCACGCTGGGGAATATCGATGCGGATGTGACGAAGGTGCAGGTTCTTATCAACGGCACCGCCTATGACGCCGTGAAGGCTGAGGGCAAGTGGACCTTTACCGCCCCGGAGCTGGCGGACGGCGACTACAGCATCAGCGTGCAGGTGACCGATGACGCCGGCAACACCGCAACCTCGGCGGCGCTGGCTATCACGGTGGATACAGAGGTTCTGCCAGTCAATATTGTGCTGGATAAGACGTCTGACACGGGAGAGAGCTCGACAGATAATTATACTGCGGACACAACACCGACGTTTAAGTTCAGCAATATTCCGGACGATGTCGCCACTATTACCCTGACGTTGAGCACCGGGCAGCACTACACAATAGATCTGAGCAAGAGTACTTCTTTCACCCTACCTGATGAGTTGCAAGATGGCAGTTACACTGCAACTGTGACGGTGACTGACGTGGCAGGTAACAGTGCTGACAGTAAGATTAGCTTTACTATCGATACCATTGTCGAGAAACCGACAGTCGAACTCGCGACGGTATCTGATTCGGGTGACAGCCAGACCGATGGGCTGACTAATGAGACGAAGCCGCAATTCCAGATTAGTGGCGTGGATACTGATGACGTCAATACGATTACGATAGCGATTGTGAGTAGCGATGGCAGCTACAAAGATAGTTGGACACTGGACAGTGAAACCTACGAAAGCGGAGCATGGGCTTGTCCGGTTGCGCTGGACGATGGGCAATATACGATAACTGTCACGGTTGAAGACATGGCGGGTAATCAGAGCACCTCTGACGCTGCCAGGTTTGAAATAGATACTGTCACTCACATCGACTCTATCGTGCTTCTGGATGATACCGGTTCAAGCACCACCGATAACCAAACCAATGTGAATACACCTGAGTTTGCGATCGGCGTGCCGGATGATGTCACGCATGTCAGCATAATGATTGATGGTAAAGCGGCTGGTGAAGCTTCTAAGCAGACTGATGGAAAGTGGCATTTTTCCACCGCGGTGCTCGCCGATGGAGCACATACTGTGTCGGTTACCGTAACAGATGAAGCGGGTAATACCAGTAATAAAGATCTCAATTTTACGGTTGATACGACCCTTTCTGTGCCGACGCTGCAGCTTTCAAGCGATAGCGATACGGGGCACAGTGATTCAGATAATGTCACTCAGGATGTGCGCCCAACGTTTGTGATCGGCAATATTGATAGCGACGTTGTCAGCGTTTCACTGACGATTAACGGTCAGACATGGCCTATTACGGTTGAAAATGGCAGTGCTACCTTTACCGTTCCCGCCGATCTGCCGGATGGGATTTGGCAGGCCCAATTGACGGTTGTTGATGATGCTGGTAATGAAAAGACGACCTCACTCTCCGTGACCATTGACACCTCCACCAGCGTGGACGGTATTACTCTGCAAAGTGATACCGGCGTGCAAAACGACTGGATGACCAACGATTCCACCCCAACGTTTGCCATCACCGCGCCTGCTGATGCGCATGCTGTCACTGTCAGCATAGGCTCACTGACTCAGGATGCCATTTTCCAGGAAGGGAAGTGGGTGGTGACTCTGCCATCTGCCCTTGCGGACGGTGAATATACGCTTACGGTGACCGTTACGGATGACGCAGGCAATACGGCGAATCGCGCGCAAACATTCACCATTGACACCACCCTGGAGCCGCTCACCGTCAAGATGATGGCGGCGGATGACAGTGGTGTGGTAGGCGACAATGTTACCAACGACACAAAACCTACGTTTGAACTAGGCAATGTGCCGGCAGATGTTTACAGCATCGAAGTGACGTTGAACGGCGCGACGACAACCGTTAAGAAACAAGCGGACGGCAGTTGGACCTATACTCCAGAAACCGCCCTTGTTGAAGGGAAATATACGCTGGATGTACGCGTTACTGATGAAGCAGGAAACCAAAGAACGTCGACATATGATTTCACCGTGGATACCTCGGTGGATATTAATTCCATCACTCTGACGACAGATACCGGGGATTCGTCCTCCGATGGCATCACGAATGCTGCCCAACCGATATTTAACGTCACCACCTCTGATGATGTTGTCAGCCTGACGGCAACGATTAACGGTCTTGCCTGTACCGTGGTGAAAAATGCCAACGGTGACTGGACCGTCACCTCGCCGATACTCTCTGTCGCTGGAGATTACACGCTGACCGTTACCGTTGAAGATGCTGCAGGGAACACTACCAGCGACACGAAAACGATCACCTTTGATAACCAGCTTTCCGTACCGACTATTGCGTTCGACGCGGGTGATGACACGGGTTATGACGCTACCGATCATTTGACGAGTAACAATAAGCCCACGTTCCTGATAAGCAACATGGACAGCGACGTGACGCATGCCGTCATTACGCTTGATGGGGTGCCGATTACGCTGACGCAGGATGGCAGCGGTAACTGGAGCTTTACGCCGCCATCGGCACTTTCGGATGGCAATCATAAAATGATCCTGGAAGTGCAGGATCGGGCGGGAAATACTTCAACGCAGACCTTCTCCTTCACCGTTGATACCTCGCTAAACACGCCGACGATTGATCTTGTCAGCGCATCTGATACGGGTGACAGCAGTGAAGATAATCTGACGTCGAAGACGCAGCCTGAATTTATTATCAGCAATGTCGACAGCGATATATATTCCGTGGTTGTCACGCTAAATAATAACGACTATATCGCGACGAAAAACGCCGAAGGGGAGTGGGTATTCCAGGCTCCTAAACTGGCCGATGGGGACTATACGATAACGGTCACGGCAACCGATAAAGCGGGGAACGAACGGACGTCCGATCTCGATTTTACCATTGATACCACGGTGGCAATCGATCAGATTACCATGTCTGATGATACCGGTTTCTCTTCGGATGATCATTTAACGAACGATACCATCCCAAGCTTTGATATTAGGGTTGCCGCAGATGTTACGCATGTCTCGGTGGCACTGGACGGCGGTGATGCCCAGACGCTGACGAAAACCAATGGCAAGTGGACCTACACCGCCAGCTCGGCGTTGACCGATGGTGAGCATTCGATTGTCGTCAACGTGATGGATAAAGCGGGCAACACAACCCAGGAAACTTTCACCTTTACTATCGATACAACGCTTACACCTGTGACGGTGGATCTTAAAGACGAGGACGACAGCGGCAGCAGCTCCGCCGATAATTACACTAACAATACCCAGCCGACGTTTGAGTTTGGTTCGCTGGATAAAGATGTTTATAGTCTGACGGTGAACCTGAACGGCAAAGATATTCCTGTGGATTTGACCAGTCAGCCGGTGAGTTTTACGCCGGATGAAGCGCTGGCAGACGGCACTTACACCTTAATTGCCACGGTGACGGATAACGCCGGAAATACCAAAGAAACTCCGCTGACCTTCACCATTGATACGCAAACGTCGGTATCGGTGGACTTTGTCGTCGGTGACGACACGGGCTATTCCGACAGCGATAACATAACGAAGAGCAATGCCCCTGAATTTGAAATCAGCGTTCCGGCGGATGTGGAGTCGGTGAGCGTTACCCTCAACGGCACGGTGACTTCGTTGACGAAGGATGAGTCCGGCCGCTGGATCTACTCGGCTCCGGCACTGGCAGATGGCAACTACACTCTCGACGTTTCAGTAGTGGATAAAGCGGGTAACACCGCCAGCACTGAACTCAAATTTGTCGTGGATACCACCCTTAGCACGCCAACAATCGATTTAGCGGCTGCAAGTGATACGGGGACCTTGTCAAACGATCACCTAACCAACGATACGACGCCATATTTCACGCTCGATAATATCGATAGCGATGCTTATAGCGTCACTGTCACTATCAACAATAAAACCTATAACGCGACGGAAAAGAATGGAGTATGGGGCTTGCAGTTACCCGATGCTGATGCCCTCCCGGATGGAACTTATACCGCAACTGTTAAGGTTGAAGATGATGCAGGCAATACCAAATCATCCTCAATGAGCTTTACCGTTGATACCATTTGCTCGGCACCGGTTCTGGCGCTGGATAATGGCAGCAACAGCGGCAGCACTGATGATAACATCACCAACGTGACGAAACCGGTTATCAATATCAGCGGCGTACCTGCCGATATCGCCAGTATAACGGTAACTCTTGGTGACACGACGCTGTCACTGGATCCGTCGACAACGAGCTGGCAGGTACCGCAAAGCCTGGCGGATGGCGCATATAGCGTGGTCGTGACCTTTACGGATAATGCGGGTAACAGCGCATCGACAACCTATAACTTTACCGTTGATACGGTGGTTGATTCTCCTGCCGTGCTGCTGCTGGATGATACCGGGCAGAATACCACCGATAACCTGACTAACGTCTCAGTGCCGCGTATCCAGATTAGCGCGGCGGAGGAACTCACCTCCGTCACCGTCACGCTCAATGGGCGCACGCAGACGCTGGAGAAAAACGCCCAGGGCGAGTGGATTTATACCGCTGACATGCTAGCGGATGGCACTTACACCGCAACCGTGGAGATGGTCGATGTCGCGGGCAACCACCAGACAGAGACCCTGACTTTTACGATTGACACTCAGATCCCGCAGCCAACCATTTCGATGGATAGCGCCAGTGATTCTGGCGATAGCTCAAGTGATTCGTTAACCAATGATACGCAGCCGACGTTCATAGTTTCCGGCGTGCCGGACGATGTTGATACCGTGTTTGTTGTTATAAACGGTGCGAAATATACGGCGACACAAAATGAAGCTGGGGAATGGACGGTTACCTCAGCCAATCTGGCGGATGGTAACTACACCGCAGAAGTGACCGTTACGGATAAAGCCGGTAATACCGCTGAAAGCAGCATGAATTTTACCATCGACACACACGTTGCGCTGTCGGTGGAGTTGCTGGCCTCTTCTGATACAGGCTCTTCGCAGACGGATAAAATTACCAAAGATACGTCACCTACGTTCGGCGGTCTGACGGACAAAGACGCAACGCTGGTGGTGACCGTGCTGGATGAGAGCGGTAATGCGATTCAGACCCAAACGATCGCTCCTGCCTCGGACGGGACCTGGTCTATTACGCTGGGTGATTTGACTGATGGCAACTATACCATCTCGGTTACCGCGACCGATAAGGCCGGAAACACCCAGGCAAGCAACATTGATTTTGTTATCGATACAGTAGTTAACGCGCCGGGTGTTGCATTGAGCGAGTCCGATCCCGGGAATAACCATGAAGCCTTAAGTCTGGCGCCAGAATTCAGTGGTACTGCGGAAGCAGGATCGACGCTGGTGATAAGTATTGATGGCGTTACTGTCGCCAGTGTTGTGGCGGACAGCAACGGAACATGGTCATGGACGCCGCCGAGCGCCATTAACTC
This sequence comes from Citrobacter sp. CRE-46, assembly GCF_059615875.1. Classification (NCBI taxonomy): domain Bacteria; kingdom Pseudomonadati; phylum Pseudomonadota; class Gammaproteobacteria; order Enterobacterales; family Enterobacteriaceae; genus Citrobacter; species Citrobacter sp. CRE-46. The sequence continues at coordinate 1,538,442 of NZ_CM184341.1, forward strand.
TGGCGATCATATTATTAGCGTTGTCGCGACCGACAAAGCGGGTAACGTCTCTGATGCCACTAACTTCGCCTTTATCATTCCGCTGATCGACGTCGATCCACCGACACTGCAGCTACAAACCGCATCGGATAGCGGCTCCATTGGTGACTTTGTCACTAATGATACGACGCCATCAATTACCGGGACATCGCTGCCGGGCAGCACCGTGACGATTTATGTTAACGGTGAGGTGGTTGGTACCGCGGCAACGGACTCAACCGGACGCTACAACTTTAACCTGCCAGAAATGGCTGAAGGGACCTACAGCATTGAGGTGAGCGTCATTAACCCGAACAACGGGGAGGAGGTAAAATCTGACCCTGCAAGTCTGGTCATTGACACGCATGTGGTTCCTCTTGACTGGGATATTAACGGATTAAACGATGAAGGGTATCTGAACACCAATACCCCGGTAGTGAGCGGAATCTCTGAACCCGGCGCGCATATCAAAGTGATGATTGACGGTCGTGTAGTGGTGGAAACGGTCGCCGCCAGTGATGGTAAATGGCTGGCATCGGTTACAAACATTGGCGCTGACGGAGAGCATGAGATTAGCTTCTCGGTAACAGATGTGGCGGGTAACACAGAAACCTTCGGCCCGGAGAGTTTTGTTCTCGATACCTATATTGCGCCACTGACCGTTGATTTACGCGATACGGATGATACCGGCGCCAGCGATACCGACAACATCACCCAAAAAACCAGCGTTCACCTTGACGGTACCGCAGAAGCGGGCTCAACCGTTACGATCGCCAATACGCAGGGCAAGATTCTGGCTACCATTACCGTGGATAGCGATGGTGCATGGAGTTCGCAAATTACGCTGCAGGAGGGGATGCAAACCTTTGTGGTGACTTCCACCGATGCTGCTGGCAATACCGTCTCCAAAAATATCGATATTACCCGCGATACGCAAAATAGCATCACTGACGTTGTCCTGAGCCGGGATTCCAACAGTGCGGACACGCTGGATGCCATCACCAAAGTGACGACGCCAACCCTGACGGCAGTCACCGATCCTAATGCGACGGTTGATGTTTATGTCAATGGCGAAAAAGTTGCCACGGTAACCGCTGATGCGGCAGGGACAGTGAGCTGGACGATGCCGGAAAGTGACGACGGTTCTTATGATATTAAAATGGTGTCGACGGATGCGGCAGGCAATACAGCAACCAGTGCAACGACTACCGTTGTTATTGATACCGCGGTTGATACTTTTAGCGTCGATACGCTGCCGGACCTGACCAATAGTAAAGCGCTGAGTGTCACAGGTACCGGTGAAAGCGGCGCCACGATTACCGTCTATTTAAATGGTGTCGCGGCAGGCCAGGTTACCGTAGCGGCTGATGGCAGTTGGACGGTACCGCTGATCCTCAAAGAGGATGGCGAGTACAGCCTGACGGTACAGATCACGGATGTGGCCGGAAACAGCCAGACCAGCGATCCATTTGTCTTCACGCTGGATAGCCATACCGATTACCCGACCATCAACCTGGATGACGCGTCTAACTCAGGCTCGCTGGATGACAACATAACCAGCGACAATACGCCAGCCTTCCATGGTACGGGAGAGCCGGGGGCGACGATTTCTATTCTGGTGGATGAAAAAACGGTCGCAACGGTAACGGCGGATGCCGAAGGTAACTGGACGTGGCAATACCCGACTACGTTGGCTGACGGTGAATATTCCATCCGCGTAGTGGCGGAAGATGCGGCGGGCAATACCGCAGAATCTGCGCGTATCCTGGTGACCGTCGATACCAGTACCTGGATCCAACTGGATAAAATGAATCCGGATGGTGGAATTTACAGTAACGACTATGTTACTTCCCGAACGACGCCGACGTTCCAGATCAACGGTGAAACGGGCCAGCCGGTCAAGGTTTATATTGATGGTAAATATGTTGAAACCATTACCATCAGCGGGCGAGACTATCAATATACTATTCCAGAAGCACTTACTGACGGTAGCCATACTATCCGTTTTGATATCGCTGATGCGGCGGGGAATACCGCCTCTACCGGCGATCAGAGTTTCACGATAGATACAGTCAATAATACCCCTGTTACGCTTGATAGCATTAACGATGACAGCGTCGCTGACCATACTGTAGACGGCACTATCTATATCAACGATATTTCCGGTGGGGTAAAACTTAGCGGGACGGTGGAAGCAAATAGCCTGGTTGATGTCACGATCAACGGGATGAACATTGGCGAGACCTGGGCAAACGGCAAGGGGATATGGAGTGTTAATATTAACCAACTGCTGCTCTCTGATGGCACCTGGAACGTCACCGTAACCTCTAAAGACAGAGCCGGGAATACCAACTCGTCAACCTTTACCATTGTGGTTGATACCTCCATCAGCCAGTTCACCGCCAACGTGCAGGACGACAAAGACAGTTCGGCCGATAAATGGGTAGTTAACAACCGCACGCCTGTCTTTAATGGCGTCGGTGAGGCGGGGGCTACTGTCACCTTGATGGTGGCAGGGATGGTGGTGGCTACCACCACAGTTGCCGCCGATGGCACCTGGAGCATCAAGGCCAGCGCGTTGCCTGAAGGGACCAGCAATTTAACCTTCACCATTAAAGATACTGCCGGCAATACCCAAACCATTAACCATGACATTCTGGTCGATAGCGTTGCGCCAAATACGCCAACAGTAGAGATCTCTTCCTGGAACGAAGAGGGGAACCTGTGGATCCTCTCAGGCAAGGCGGAAGCGGGAACGACCATTGTTATCAAGGATGAGTCCGGCAACGTTATCACCACGGTTAATGTCAACAGCTCCGGCAGTTGGAGTACCGCGATTAACTATCCTGATGGCGGTAAAATCAGTATTCAGGCAGAGGATTCTGCCACCAATATCAGCGTGCCTGTCGACCTTGATGTGATGTTCACGACGCCAGCCGTGGCGCTGGATGTAACCTCAGACGGTGGTGCGCTGGGCGACAACCTGACCAATGACTCAACCCCGACGCTGGTTTTGAGTAACATCGAGAAGGATGTCGTTGCGGTGAGCGTAACGATTGATGGAACGACGGTGCAGGCAACGAAGATCAGCGATGGCGTCTGGACCGTAACATGGGGAACTCCGCTAAGTGACGGCGAATGTGACGTTCAGGTGAGCGCAACGGATGCGGCAGGAAATACCGCAACGCAATCCTTTAGCTTTACTATTGATACGGTGCTCAGCGCGCCGGTCATCGCCATGGATGCGGCAAGCGATACTAGCACGGTGGGCGATAACATCACGCAAACCGTTAAACCGACGTTTGTCGTGACTAACGTTGACGCTGATGTGACGAAGGTAGAGGTGACCTTAAACGGCAATACGCAAACCCTGACCAAAGACGCTTCGGGTAACTGGATCTATACGCCGGAAACCCCGCTGGCAGACGGTAACTGGACCGTTGAGGTGAAAGTAACCGATGCGGCAGGGAATACTAAGCAGTCCAGTCTGGATTTCACCGTCGACACTAGTATCAGTACGCCGACGGTGGCTCTTGATGCCAGCAGCGATACCGGTGATGTCGGTGACAACCTGACGAATGAGACGACGCCAACCTTTATCCTGAGCAATATTGACCCGGATGTCACTTCGGTGATGGTGACACTGAACGGCGAAACGCACAGCGCAACCAAAGATGAGCAGGGTAACTGGACGTATACGCCGGAAACCGCGCTGTCAGACGGTAGTTGGACCCTGAAGGTGAAAGTCACGGATGGCGCAGGTAACACTGCGGAATCTTCACTGGATTTCACCATTGACAGTACGCTAAGCACACCAACAGTAATGATGGATACGGACAGTGACACCGCAACGGCAGGGGATAATATCACCAGGGATACGACGCCAACCTTTATCCTGAGTAATATCGACCCGGACGTCACGTCGGTGATGGTGACGCTGAACGGTGAAACGCACAGCGCAACCAAGGATGAGCAGGGTAACTGGACGTATACGCCGGACACCCCGCTGGCGGACGGCAGCGGAACGTTGGTGGTGACCGTGACCGATGCGGCGGGCAATAGCGCGGATGCGTCCCTGGATTACACCATCGACACCACGGTCAGCACGCCGACAGTTTCCCTGGATGCGGGCAGCGATAGCGGTGCCTCAGGGGACAACATTACTAAGGACGACACCCCAACGTTTATCCTGAGTAACATCGATCCTGATGCAACTACCGTAACGGTGACCATAAACGGCGAAACCCACAGCGCCACGCAGGATGAATCAGGCCACTGGACCTGGACACCTGAAGAGGCGCTGGCTGAAGGCACCTGGACGTTGGTGGTGAATGTCAGCGATGCGGCAGGTAATACCGCCAGCCAGTCGGTTGAGTTCACGGTCGATACCCATGTTGATAATTTTGATGTGACTTTCGATGGTACGAGTAGCCAGGAGCAAACCTGGCAGACCGATGAGTCAACCTTATCGTTTAGCGGGCATGGCGAAGCGGGAGCCGTGGTTAGCGTCTCACTGGATAATGGCGATGTGCTGACGGCAAACGTGGATAAAGACGGTAACTGGAATCTCCAGCTTGAGGATGTGGCGCAGGGCGAGCATCAGCTTACCTTCACCATTACCGACGTGGCGGGTAACACCAGCACCGTAACGCACGATGTGGATGTTGGAACCGATGACCCGGTGTCGCTACGCAGCAGTCTGTACAGTAGCGAGCAGGACACCAGGGACACCATAGAAGTGGAGTCGTCGCATCCGGTCTTTGAGTTCAACCTGGACGCCAGCATTACCCATGCCAGCGTTGAACTGGACGGTGTCACGCATCCGCTGGTGCCTTCGCCGTCTGGCCCTACGCAGTTCGACGTGCCTGTGGCGCTGGAGGATGGCCCACATTCTCTGGTGTTGCGCACGCAAGACAGTGCCGGGAATAGCGAACGTCAGGATATCGCCTTTACGGTGGATACCAGTAGCCGCAGCGTCGTTGCAGGCATGGACGACGCCCGCAGCGATGAGAGTGACGCGCCGCATTCTGCAGCGGATCAATCCTCTTCGCATGAAGCAGCCAGCTTCGCGGCACAAGTGATGAGCATTAGCCAGAGTGTCGAAGATAATCAGGACGATCAGCAACATCACCATCAATAAATAACCGTTTCCCCCGTACAGGACGTGCGGGGGAATGAGTGCAAATTCTATGAATGATTTTACGCTATATGATTTAGGCCTGGCTGGCGTTATGCAATACATCGCCAAAAACCACGACTCACGTATCGAAATAGATGAAGCAAAAATACCGGTCACGCTGTCGCAATATGATAAAAACGATCCGAACCATGAAGCGCAGATTAAAAACTATTTTCTATCATTAGGTCTGATGATCCACGAGGTGAAATTCTCACGGCCCGACGATCTGCTGAATGAAAATATGCCGCTGATTATATTAACCTCCGACATGCAATGGATGGTGTGTGTCGGGTGCCAGGAAGGGGGGCTACAGCTTGTCAAGCGTAACAACGAGTTGGGTGTCGTTGCGTGCGCCAGAGAAAATATCCAGACGATTTCGGCTTTTTTGATCCAGCCTTTAAGCGGGATGACTGAATCGATAAAAATCAGCTCGATATTAAAATCCGGACTGCAAAATAATAAAGTTTTTTACAGTAAGTATTTTTTTACCTCGCTGTTTATGGCCTTGTTTGCCCTGACTATCCCGGTTTTCAGTAACATTTACTACGATAAGCTTGTACCGGGGTCATCGACCGCCTCTCTGTTTGGGGTGGTGGGTATTGTACTGGTATTTATCGTCTTTGAATTTTTACTGCGCTCCTCGAAAGATATCTATCAGTCGATTGTCTCGCGCCAGGAGGATGTCAATATTGATGTCTCTTTTGTGGAGGCATTGATCTACAACACCACCAAAAGCAGCTCTATGTCCTCCGTGTTTGTTCTGTGGACAGAATTTCAAAAAATAAAGCCCGTGCTGTTAAATTCCGTTTTCCAGCGCGTGTCGGATATTCCTGTATTTATTATTTTTTGTGTAATTATTTACATTAATCTCGGCGCCCTGGTGTTAGTGCCCGTGATGATGATGGTGGTGTCGCTACTGTTGGCCTGGGGATACTTCAAGTATACGGAAGTGCTGATGGATAAAATGAAGGAGAGCCAGTCAAACCGTAACGTTTTCATTACTGAATTACTCTATTCCTTACGTACCATCCATACCTTAAACAACAAAAACCTGATGCTTGATTGGGTTAATAGCAGTAACAATCAGTCATGGCTTAGCTTAAAGTTGCGTAAGGCTGGGGTCTATTATCAGTCTGCGCTTAGCGCGATGTCGAACCTGAACCAGATCCTGCTGATGGTTTTCGCTTTTTTCCTGGTCATCAAAGGTGAAATCACCACGGGGGCGATTGTCTCTTCCGTTATTGTCTCCGGGCGGATGTCGGGGATCATCTCGGGGTTATCATCAACGCTCTCTACTATTTTTACGACCAATAAAACCATTACGGATTTAATGAAAATGTTTATGCCGGCAGGGCAGGAACATGAGCAAAAATTGCTGCAATCGATTGTTAACGTGCGCGGTGATATCTCTCTACGCGCCCTGAGCTATCAGTACGATCCGCAATTACCAAAAGCGCTGGATACGCTGACGCTGGATATTCCTCATGGGCAGCGGGTGGCAATTATTGGCGAATGTGGTTCCGGGAAAAGCTCGCTGGTTTCCCTGCTCTCTGGCTACTGTCCACCTACTGAGGGCAGTATTATGTACGATGGCTACAATACCCGACATCTGGCGCAGAACTTTTTCAGCCGCTTTATCAGTATGGTGACCAATAATGACACGTTGTTTACCGGCAGCATTGAAAGTAACTTTGCCCTTAAAGATTGCGACAACCGCAAGAAGGTGATCGAGGCGCTTAATCTGGCGAACTGTACCTTTGTGCTCCAGCATCCCATGGGGCTGCGTTACCCGGTGATGTTTATGGCGCGTAACTTATCCTCAGGGCAAAACCAGCAGCTGTTATTAGCGCGTAGTTTGAGTAGCGATGCTCAGATTTACTTATGGGATGAGCCAACCTCGAATATGGATGAAATGACCGAACAGCGAATCTTCGATCATCTCGATCACTTTATCAGCGGTAAGACACTGATCATGGTGACGCACCGTCGTTATTTGCTGAAGTATTTCGATCGTGTGCTGGTCATGAAAGGGGGCAAAATCATTCGTGACTGCACGCCGGATAAACTATTAGGGCCAGCAAAAGTTGATCAGACAAAGCAGCCTGTTCGCATAACGGTTGCGTCAGCGAACGAAAAACAAGCGCGTTGACGATATTTTTTCATTGACCGGACTGATTAGTGAGCCGTTTCGCAGCACCAATTTGTTATTGCTGTATCTTCTGCGTGAATGAAGCGAAGGCTTCATATTCAAAAGGAGAATATTGAAATGGGAAAACTCACGGGCAAAACAGCATTGATTACGGGCGCATCTCAGGGTATTGGCGAAGGGATCGCCAGAACGTTTGCCCGCCATGGCGCGAACTTAATCCTGCTGGATATCTCCGATGAGATTGAAAAACTGGCGGATGAGCTGGCTGGACGCGGTCACCGCTGCACGGCGGTTCACGCGGATGTCAGAGATTTTGCTTCAGTCACGGAAGCGGTGAAACGCGCGAAGAAGGTTGAAGGCAAAATCGATATTCTGGTTAACAACGCCGGCGTATGTCGCCTCGGTAACTTCCTTGAGATGAGCGATGACGATCGCGACTTCCATATTGATATCAATATCAAAGGCGTCTGGAACGTAACGAAAGCCGTACTGCCGGAGATGATTGATCGCAAAGACGGGCGCATCGTGATGATGTCCTCAGTCACTGGCGATATGGTGGCCGATCCGGGCGAAACGGCCTATGCAATGTCAAAAGCGGCGATTATCGGCTTAACCAAATCGCTGGCGGTGGAATATGCGCAGTCCGGCATTCGCGTGAACGCCATTTGCCCTGGCTATGTTCGTACGCCGATGGCGGAAAATATTGCGCGTCAGTCCAATCCGGACGATCCGGAATCTGTATTAACTGAAATGGCGAAAGCGATTCCAATGCGTCGTCTGGCCTGCCCGCTTGAAGTCGGCGAACTGGCCGCGTTTCTCGCCTCGGATGAGTCCAGTTATTTAACTGGCACGCAAAACGTCATTGATGGCGGCAGCACTTTGCCTGAAAGCGTAAGCGTTGGCGTCTGATTGATGCCGGTCTCCTCCCCGCGCGATGGGGAGGAGGTACCCCTTATTCTCTTTTCAACTTTCAAATCATCAAACGGTATATAAAACCGTTACTCCTTTAGCACTGGTTATAAATATGATGACCATAAGAAAGTCATTAAATTTATAAGGGTGCGCAATGGCCGTTAACTTACTGAAAAAAAGAACCTTGACGCTGGCAGCAATGCTGTTGCTGGTGGGGCAGGCGCAGGCAACGGAACTGCTGAACAGTTCATACGATGTCTCCCGCGAGCTGTTTGCCGCCCTTAACCCGTCGTTTGAACAGCAATGGGCGAAAGATAACGGTGGCGATAAACTGACGATTAAACAATCTCATGCCGGGTCATCAAAACAGGCGCTGGCGATTTTGCAGGGACTGAAAGCTGACGTTGTGACCTATAACCAGGTCACCGATGTGCAGATCCTGCACGATAAAGGCAAACTGATCTCCGCCGATTGGCAAAGCCGCCTGCCGAATAACAGCTCGCCATTCTATTCCACCATGGCGTTTTTAGTGCGTAAGGGTAACCCGAAGAATATCCACGAATGGAACGATCTGGTTCGCCCGGACGTGAAGCTGATTTTCCCGAACCCGAAAACCTCCGGAAATGCGCGTTACACCTATTTAGCGGCATGGGGCGCGGCGGACAAAGCTGACGGCGGCGATAAAGCCAAAACCGAACAATTTATGACCCAATTCCTGAAAAATGTCGAAGTGTTTGATACCGGCGGTCGCGGTGCAACGACCACCTTTGTTGAACGCGGTCTGGGTGATGTGCTAATCACATTTGAATCGGAAGTGAACAACATCCGTAAACAGTATGAAGATCAGGGCTTCGAAGTGGTGGTGCCGAAGGTCAACATTCTGGCGGAATTCCCGGTAGCCTGGGTCGATAAAAATGTGCAGGCCAACGGTACTGAAAAAGCGGCGAAAGCGTACCTGAACTGGCTGTACAGTCCACAGGCGCAAACCATCATTACCGATTTCTACTACCGCGTGAACAACCCGCAGGTGATGGACAAACTGAAAGATAAATTCCCGCAAACCGAACTGTTCCGCGTGGAAGACAAATTTGGCACGTGGCCTGAGGTGATGAAAACGCACTTTGTCAGCGGCGGCGAGCTGGACAAACTGTTGGCGGCGGGGCGTAAGTAAATGTTTGCTGTTTCCTCCCGACGCGTGCTGCCCGGCTTTACCTTAAGCCTGGGCACCAGCTTATTGTTCGTTTGCCTGATATTGCTGCTGCCGCTTAGCGCGCTGGTCATGCAACTGGCGCAAATGAGCTGGGCGCAGTATTGGGAAGTGATTACCAATCCGCAGGTGGTAGCGGCTTATAAAGTGACGCTGCTGTCGGCGTTTGTGGCATCGATTTTTAACGGTGTGTTCGGTCTGCTGATGGCGTGGATCTTAACCCGCTATCGCTTTCCGGGCCGTACGCTGTTGGATGCGCTGATGGATCTGCCATTTGCGCTGCCTACGGCGGTAGCTGGCCTGACGCTGGCGTCGCTGTTTTCAGTCAATGGCTTCTACGGCGAATGGCTGGCGAAGCTGGATATTAAGGTGACCTACACCTGGCTGGGCATCGCGGTGGCGATGGCCTTTACCAGCATTCCGTTTGTCGTGCGCACCGTACAGCCGGTGCTGGAAGAGTTAGGCCCGGAGTATGAAGAAGCGGCGGAAACGCTTGGCGCCACGCGCTGGCAGAGTTTTCGTAAAGTGGTGTTGCCAGAGCTGTCTCCTGCGCTGGTGGCGGGCGTAGCGCTCTCGTTTACCCGAAGCCTCGGTGAGTTTGGCGCGGTTATTTTTATCGCCGGGAACATCGCATGGAAAACAGAAGTGACCTCGCTGATGATTTTTGTTCGCTTGCAGGAGTTTGACTACCCGGCTGCCAGCGCGATTGCTTCTGTGATCCTCGGGGCGTCGTTGCTGCTACTGTTTTCAATTAACACCCTGCAAAGTCGCTTTGGTCGACGCGTGGTAGGTCACTAATGGCAGACATTACCCAATTGAAACGCTATGACGCACCCCGCATTAACTGGGGTAAATGGTTTCTGATCGGCACGGGCATGTTGGTATCGGCCTTTATTTTGCTGGTGCCGATGATTTATATCTTCGTGCAGGCGTTCAGCAAGGGATTAATGCCGGTGCTACAGAACCTGGCTGACCCGGATATGCTGCATGCCATTTGGCTGACGGTGCTAATTGCGCTGATTGCGGTGCCGGTGAATCTGGTGTTCGGCGTATTGCTGGCCTGGCTGGTGACTCGCTTCAACTTCCCTGGACGCCAGCTGTTGCTGACGCTGTTGGATATTCCCTTTGCCGTCTCGCCAGTGGTCGCTGGTCTGATCTATCTGTTGTTTTACGGTTCTAACGGCCCGCTGGGTGGTTGGCTGGATGAGCACAACCTGCAAATTATGTTCTCCTGGCCGGGAATGGTACTGGTGACGGTGTTCGTGACCTGTCCGTTTGTGGTGCGCGAACTGGTGCCGGTGATGCTAAGTCAGGGCAGCAATGAAGACGAAGCGGCGATTTTGCTTGGTGCCTCCGGCTGGCAGATGTTCCGCCGCGTCACGCTGCCGAATATCCGTTGGGCGTTGCTGTATGGCGTGGTGCTGACTAATGCCCGTGCGATAGGCGAATTCGGCGCGGTGTCGGTGGTTTCCGGCTCGATTCGCGGCGAAACCTTATCTTTACCACTACAGATTGAATTACTGGAGCAGGACTATAACGCCGTTGGCTCCTTTACCGCCGCAGCGCTGTTGACGCTGATGGCGATTATTACCCTGTTTTTGAAGAGCATGTTGCAATGGCGTCTGGAGAATCAGGAGAAACGCGTGCAGCAGGAGGAAAATCATGAGCATTGAGATTGCCAATATTAAGAAGTCTTTTGGTCGCACCCAGGTGCTGAACGATATCTCGCTGGATATTCCTTCAGGTCAAATGGTGGCTCTGCTGGGGCCATCCGGTTCGGGCAAAACTACGCTGCTGCGTATCATTGCCGGGCTGGAGCATCAGTCCAGCGGGCATATTCGTTTTCACGGCACCGACGTCAGCCGTCTGCATGCGCGCGATCGCAAAGTGGGGTTTGTGTTCCAGCACTATGCGCTATTTCGTCATATGACGGTATTCGACAATATCGCCTTTGGTCTGACAGTTCTGCCACGGCGTGAGCGTCCGAACGCGGCGGCGATCAAAGCCAAAGTGACCAAACTGCTGGAGATGGTGCAATTGGCGCATCTGGCGGATCGTTTCCCGGCGCAGCTTTCCGGTGGACAAAAGCAGCGTGTGGCGTTAGCGCGTGCCCTGGCGGTAGAGCCGCAGATCCTGCTACTCGACGAGCCGTTTGGCGCGCTCGATGCTCAGGTGCGTAAAGAACTGCGCCGTTGGCTGCGTCAACTGCATGAGGAGCTGAAGTTTACCAGCGTGTTTGTTACCCACGATCAGGAAGAAGCGACGGAAGTTGCAGACCGGGTGGTGGTGATGAGCCAGGGTCATATCGAACAGGCCGACGCGCCGGATCAGGTCTGGCGTGAACCGGCTACCCGTTTTGTGTTGGAGTTTATGGGCGAGGTTAACCGCCTGCAGGGGACGATTCGCGGTGGGCAATTCCACGTGGGCGCACACCGTTGGCCGTTGGGCTATACGCCTGGCTATCAGGGACCGGTCGATCTGTTCCTGCGTCCATGGGAAGTGGATGTGAGCCGCCGTACCAGCCTGGATTCGCCGCTGCCGGTTCAGGTGCTGGAAGCCAGTCCGAAAGGGCACTACACCCAATTAGTTGTACAACCCCTCGGGTGGTACAACGAACCGCTGACGGTCATCATGCAGGGCGATGATTCCCCGAACCGCGGTGAACGGCTGTTTGTTGGACTGCAAAATGCACGTTTGTATAACGGCGACCAGCGTATTGAAACGCGTGAAGAGGAACTTGCCCTGGCGCAATCAGCCTGATAGGTTAATTTGCATAGTTATCGCCCGGTGGCGCTACGCTTACCGGGCTTTTTTACGAGCTGAAAACGTGAACACATTAGAACAAACAATTGGCAATACGCCTCTGGTGAAATTACAACGCCTGGCGCCGGATAACGGCAGCGAAATTTGGGTCAAGCTGGAAGGGAATAATCCTGCGGGTTCGGTGAAAGACCGGGCGGCGCTGTCGATGATTGTTGAAGCGGAAAAGCGTGGGGAAATTAAGCCGGGTGACGTATTGATTGAGGCCACCAGCGGCAATACTGGCATCGCGCTGGCGATGATCGCCGCGCTGAAGGGCTACCGCATGAAGCTGCTGATGCCGGACAACATGAGCCAGGAACGCCGGGCGGCAATGCGTGCCTATGGCGCGGAGCTGATTCTGGTCACTAAAGAGCAGGGGATGGAGGGAGCGCGCGATTTAGCCCTCGCTATGTCTGAGCGCGGAGAAGGTAAACTGCTCGATCAGTTTAATAATCCCGATAACCCGTATGCGCACTACACCACCACCGGACCCGAAATCTGGCAGCAGACGTCAGGTCGCATCACGCATTTTGTCTCCAGTATGGGGACGACCGGTACCATTACCGGCGTGTCGCGTTTTCTGCGTGAGCAGGAAAAAGCGGTCACTATCGTTGGCCTGCAGCCGGAAGAGGGCAGCAGTATTCCGGGAATTCGCCGCTGGCCTGCGGAATATATGCCGGGCATTTTTAACGCCTCGCTGGTGGATGAGGTGCTGGATATTCATCAGAATGATGCCGAAAACACCATGCGTGAACTGGCCGTGCGTGAAGGAATTTTCTGCGGTGTCAGCTCTGGCGGCGCGGTCGCGGGCGCGTTACGCGTCGCACGTGCCTCGCCCGGCGCGGTAGTTGTGGCGATCATCTGCGATCGCGGCGATCGCTACCTTTCGACCGGCGTCTTTGGTGAAGAGCACTTTAATCAGGGGCTGGGAATTTAACTTGTTGGCCTGATAAGCGCAGCGCCATCAGGTAACTGCCTGGCACGATGGCCGGATAATGTTTTATCCGGCCAGGGATGATTAATCGTTACGTTTTTGCACCAGCTTATCCAGGAATTGCCACAGCTTCTCATTCATTTGCTGGTAGTCCCAGGCGCGCATCTCTTCAACCGGGCGGATGAAGCGTTTCCCTTCAGCTTCGGCCAGCTCTTGCTCTGAGTGCTGAATTAATCCTTCAATCGCATCATCTGTGAACTCCATATGGCACTGGAAACCATAGACGAAATTACCGTATTGCACGATTTGTCGCGGGCAGCCCTCGCTTGCGGCCAGAATTATCGCCTGGTCGGTTAACCCTGGCATGTCGTTGTGCCAGTGACCGACGATAAGCGGTGAGCCGAAATGGCTGAATAACGGGTGCTGTTGGCCTGATTCGGTAAGGGTGATTGGATAGTGGCCAATCTCTTTTTCCGGGCTTTGACACACCTTCGCGCCCAGCGCTTCGCCAATTAACTGCGAGCCCAAACAGATCCCCACCACGATTTTTCGTGCCGTAATCGCCTGGTTGATCAGATGCTGCTCGGCCTGAGCGTCAAAGTATGGGCACTCTGCCTGCGTGGTGCGGGGCGACTGCGGGCCGCCAAAGACGACGAGCATATCGAAACCATCGGCATTGGCGGGAACCGCTTCTCCAGCGTATACGCGTGACCAGGTGATGGTATAGCCGCGCGATTCGGCCCATGGCAGGTACGCGCCAGCAGATTCAAAAGACTCATGAATAACAAAATGAACTCGCACTTTTTCTCTCCTGTTAGCGCTTGAGCGCCTGATGAATATCAGCCGCCAGCTTATCAATGTCGCTGTCTTCTAATGTTGACAGCGTAATGCGTAAACCATGTGCAGGCGTATTGACGCCGAACACTTCGCCTTCGCGTACCAGCCAGCCGGACTTTGCCAGCGCAAATGCGATAGCCTGACTGTGATCTGCCAGCGGTAACCACAGATTCAGACCATCCCCGACGGGCAGTTCAATACCATATTGGCGCAGAGCGGAATTCAGCTTTTGCTGCTGGATGGCGTAAAACTGCTGCGTTTGCGCCAGCGTGTGTTGATATGTCTCGTCACTCAGGCAGGCGCAGGCTAAATCCTGCAGCAGATGGCTGACCCACTGACTGCCGGAGTTGAGCCGTAAACGCAGTTTCCCGGAAGTGACGGGATCGCTGGCGACGATAGCCAGGCGTAAATCCGGGCCTAAAGTTTTCGACATCGAACGGACTATGGCCCAGTGCGTGGTTTCCTGCGCAATCACCGGATACCAGCGGCAAGCGGACAGCAGCGCAAAGTGGTCGTCGACAATCACCAGCGTCTGCGGATAGCGGGCCAGGATTTCCTGCAATTGCGCCGCGCGGGATGCGCTCAGACTGCATCCTGTGGGGTTATGCGCGCGCGGCGTCAGAATCACCGCCCGCGCGCCTTTCTGTAGTGCGAGTTCCAGTTGGTCCGGCAGCATGCCTTCGCGATCAACGTTGGCTGGACTGGCAGAGAATCCGGCATAACGCAGCATGTTGATGCTGCTTAAAAAGCACGGGTCTTCTACAACCACGCTATCGCCGGGCAGCAAATGGGCGCACAGCAGCCGCTCGATAGCGTCAATGGCGCCGCTGGTGATATCAATTTCACCTTCGCCGGGCATGGCATTTTGCATCCATTGTGATGCCCATACCTTAAGTCCAGGTGATACAGCGGCATCGCCGTACAAGCGTGGATTCTTATTTATCTTCGCGAAATAACTACTCAGGTCAGGAAGTCGTGAGGGGGCTGGGTTACCGCCGGAAAGATCGATTAGTGGGGTATCAGGGTTCCCACCTTCCAGCGCAACGGGGGCAGTAATCCCCTTAATCACCGTGCCGTTGCGTCCCAGACTCTGTGCCAACCCGGAGGTGACAAGACGTTTGTAAGCCGCCGCGACAGTATTGCGGTTCACGTTTAATTCCGTTGCCAGTTCCCGCACTGGCGGCAACGTTTCTCCCGCTACCAGCGTGCCTGTAGCGACATGTTGACGGATACTGTCAAAAATTTCGTTAGCGGTTTTTCCGTCGATCATTATTGACCTATGACAAAATGAATTTTAGCATATGACGATAATAATGAGGCGTAAGCGCGCTGTCCAGCGAGAGGAGAAATTTATGGAGCAGGAGAGTGATATTCAGTCAGTGCTCTTCGACGACAAACATCGGGCATTACAGACCGATATCGTCGCCGTCCAGTCACAGGTGGTATATGGCAGCGTAGGCAACAGTATCGCTGTGCCGGCCATTAAAGCGCAGGGATTACGCGTGACGGCAGTACCCACGGTACTGTTCAGTAACACCCCGCATTATGAAACTTTTTACGGCGGCGTTATTCCGCCCGACTGGTTTAGCGGCTATCTGCGCGCCTTAAGCGAACGTGATGCCTTACGCGAGCTAAAGGCGGTGACGACAGGGTACATGGGCAGCGCGGAGCAAATCGCCTTGCTGGCACAATGGCTGGAAACCGTTCTGGCCTCGCATCCGGACCTGTGCATTTTGGTTGACCCCGTGATTGGCGATACGGATAGCGGTATGTATGTTAAAGCCGAAATCCCGGAGGCTTATCGTCAGCACCTGCTGCCGCTGGCGCAGGGGCTGACGCCGAACGTATTCGAGCTGCAAATGCTGAGCGGAAAGCCGTGTCGTACGCTTGATGAAGCAATCGCAGCGGCTAAATCTCTGCTTAGCGACACGCTGAAATGGGTGGTGATCACCAGCGCGCCGGGCGATAGCGAAGAGAATATTAATGTGGCGGTAGTGACGGCTGAAACGGTTGAGGTGTTCGCTCACCCGCGGGTGAAGACGGATTTAAAAGGCACCGGCGATCTGTTCTGTGCTGAACTGGTGAGCGGCATTGTGCTGGGGAAAGCGCTGACTACGGCAGCATACGATGCCGCGCAGCGCGTGCTGGACGTCATGAGCTGGACGCATCAGTGCGGTTGTGATGAATTAATTCTGCCACCGGCAGGGGAGGCGCGATGAAAAGTTATCGGCTGGTGGTTCGTCAGCATGGACGTTTAGTCGGGCATTTTGATACCAGCGGCACAGAGGCGCTGGAAGACATTTGTGTAGCGCGGGCGATGTTTGGTATTGCGGGTGGGTATGATTGTGAACTGCTGGTGTCTGATTCCGAAAGGCGGATGCTGGAAAGCGGACCGGAAGGGATGAAAATCCTGATGCGCGAGGCGTGTTACCGGCCGATGACCTCACAAATTTAACGCCGCCATCCGTGAGATAAAAAAATGGCGCCATCTGGCGCCATTCTTCTCTGCGGCAAGAATTACTTCTTGATGCGGATAACCGGAGTTTCACCCACGGTCACGCTACCGGACAGTTTGATCAGCTCTTTGATTTCGTCCATGTTGGAGATAACAACCGGAGTCAGGGTCGACTTGGCTTTTTCTTCCAGCAGCGGCAGATCGAATTCAATAACCGGGTCGCCCACTTTAACGCGCTGACCTTCTTCAGCGATACGCTTGAAGCCTTCGCCTTTCAGTTCAACGGTATCAATACCGAAGTGAACAAACAGCTCAATGCCGCTGTCGGATTCGATAGAGAAAGCGTGGTTGGTTTCAAAGATTTTGCCGATGGTGCCATCAACAGGGGCGACCATTTTATTACCGGTTGGTTTGATAGCGATGCCATCACCAACGATTTTTTCAGCAAAAACTACATCCGGCACGTCTTCGATGTTGACGATCTCGCCAGAGAGCGGAGCAACAATCTCAATAGTTCCGGTGTCTTTCTTATCATCAGAAACCAGAGATTTCAGTTTATCGAACAAACCCATGATCTTCTCCTAAGCAGTAAATTGGGCCGCATCTCGTGGATTAGCAGATTGTTTTTTCTTCAATGAACTTGTTAACCAGCGTCATTAACTCGTCCGTTGTCGGTTGAGCAAGAGCCTGCTCTGCTAACACCTTCGCATCTTCGAAGTTCGTGTTACGGATAATCTTCTTAATGCGCGGGATAGAAATGGCGCTCATAGAGAATTCGTCCAGACCCATCCCCAGCAACAGAAGTGTAGCACGTTCGTCGCCTGCAAGCTCACCACACATGCCAGTCCATTTGCCTTCAGCATGAGAAGCATCAATAACTTGCTTGATCAGCGTCAGCACAGATGGCGACATCGGTTGGTAAAGGTGTGAAATCATATCATTACCACGGTCAACTGCCAGGGTGTACTGCGTTAAATCATTGGTGCCGATACTAAAGAAATCAACTTCTTTGGCTAAATGACGCGCAATCGTTGCCGCAGCCGGTGTTTCCACCATCACGCCAATCTCAATGCTTTCGTCAAAAGCTTTACCTTCGTCGCGCAGTTCCTGTTTGTAGATTTCAATCTCTTTGCGCAGCGCACGCACTTCTTCAACAGAGATGATCATCGGGAACATGATGCGCAGTTTGCCGAAAGCAGAGGCACGCAGGATAGCGCGAACCTGGTCACGCAGGATCTCTTTACGATCCATGGCGATACGTACGGCGCGCCAGCCCAGGAACGGGTTCTCTTCTTTCGGGAAGTTCATGTACGGCAGCTCTTTATCGCCGCCGATGTCCATGGTACGGACGATGACCGCCTGAGAGCCACAGGCTTCAGCCACGGCTTTATACGCAGCGAACTGTTCTTCTTCAGTCGGCAGCGATTCACGGTCCATGAACAGGAATTCGGTGCGGTACAGACCAACACCTTCAGCGCCGTTACGCTCAGCGCCTTCAACGTCACGCACGGTACCGATGTTGGCGCAAACTTCAACCTGATGTCCGTCCAGCGTGATCGCCGGCAGATCTTTCAGTTTTGCGAGTTCCGCTTTCTCGGTCGCTACCTGCTCCTGAACGGCACGCAGTTGCTCGATAACGTCGTTGGTCGGATTGACGTAAACCTGGTTGTTTACGGCATCCAGAATCAGATAATCGTCGTTTTTCACCTGAGAGGTGACGCTACCCGTACCGACGATGGCAGGCAGTTCCAGAGAACGCGCCATGATGGAGGTGTGGGAAGTACGTCCCCCCGCGTCAGTGATGAAACCCAGCACCTTGTTCAGGTTCAGCTGTGCGGTTTCTGACGGGGTCAGGTCTGCGGCAACCAGGATAACTTCTTCCTGAATCGCGCTCAGGTCGATGATCGCCAGACCCAGAATGTTACGCAGCAGGCGTTTACCGATGTCACGTACGTCAGCCGCACGTTCTTTCAGGTATTCATCATCCAGCTCTTCCAGGGCTGTGGCCTGACCTTCGATAACTTCATGCGCAGCTGCATCAGCCGTCATGTGCTTATCTTTAATCAGGGCTATGATTTCCTGCTCCAGCTCCTCATCTTCGAGCAGCATGATATGCCCTTCAAAGATGGCTTCTTTTTCTTCACCGAACGTTTCACCAGCTTTGGTTTTGATCGCTTCCAGTTGCGCAGATGCCTTGGCACGACCGCTCAGAAAACGTTCAACTTCCTGATCAACCTTGTCGGCAGAAATTTTTTTCCGGTCAATGACGATTTCGTCTTCTTTCAGCAGCAATGCTTTGCCGAAAGCGATACCCGGGGATGCTAAAATGCCTGAAATCATAACCCTACCTTACTTGTGACTGATATTTAAAAGAACTCGTTGAACTTACTCGAGTTCAGCCATCAGTTTTACCAGATGCTCAACTGCTTTCTGCTCGTCTTCACCTTCTGCGGACAGGGTGACAACGGTACCCTGAGTCAGGCCCAGAGTCTGCAGTTTAAACAGGCTTTTGGCGCTAGCGCTTTTGCCGTTGGAAGTCACAGTAATTTCAGAAGTAAAACCTTTTGCTTCTTTAACAAACTGAGCAGCAGGGCGAGTATGCAGACCGTTCGGAGCGGTAATGGTAACTTCTTGCTGGAACATTATATTTCCCCAACTTATAGGTTTAGTGTTGTGGAACTAAAGTCTAGCCTGGCGGTTCAACTTTAGCCTGTATTGTTAGCATCGGCGTAAACTGGACGCGACACAAAAGGAGTTCGGTACAATCCGTTGTTGGCAACTTCTTGCCGCTGACGTTTCGTTCGTCATTAAACATTATGCAGCGAAAGGAAGAGTTGAACCAAATCATAAAATCGATTCAGCTAGCGCTTTTCCTGTAACGATTAATTTCGCGCATCAAAATAATTAGCTTGGTTAAATACCAGTTCCGGCGGGTTGAATCAATGCCAGGAGAGTTGAAACTTTGAAGCAGGCCACAAAAAAGCACCCAAAAGGGTGCTTTTTTACGCGTTTTTAACATGCTGGCATTACTGTTGCAGTTCTTTCTCAGTGAAGAGATCGGCAAACAGTGCAGTGCTCAGATAACGCTCACCCGATGACGGTAGAATAACCACTATATTCTTATTGGTAAAGGTTTCATCTTCCTGGAGCTTGAGCGCGGCAGCAACCGCAGCACCGGAAGAGATACCCGCCAGAATACCTTCTTCTTCCATCAGGCGACGTGCGGTAGAGATAGCTTCATCATTGGTGATGGTAACGACTTTATCGATAAGCTTCAGATCAAGGTTACCTGGAATGAAGCCTGCCCCGATACCCTGAATTTTATGCGGACCCGGTTTGAGTTCTTCACCCGCCAGGGCTTGGGTGATGACAGGGGAGTCGGTCGGTTCTACCGCGACGGTGATCAGGTCCGTTTTACCTTTGGTGCCTTTAATGTAACGGGTCACGCCAGTCAGCGTACCGCCGGTGCCGACGCCGGAAATAAAGACATCAACCTGGCCATCGGTATCTTCCCAGATTTCCGGCCCGGTGGTTTTTTCGTGGATTTCCGGGTTGGCCGGGTTGCTGAACTGCTGCAGCAGCAGGAATTTTTCCGGATCGCTGGCCACAATTTCTTCCGCTTTTTGGATCGCGCCTTTCATCCCTTTTGCGCCTTCGGTCAGCACCAGATTCGCGCCCAGCGCTTTTAACAGCTTGCGGCGCTCAATGCTCATGGTTTCCGGCATGGTTAACGTCAGTTTGTAACCACGAGCGGCGGCAACGTAGGCCAGCGCGATGCCGGTATTGCCACTGGTCGGTTCTACCAGCTCAACGCCCGGTTTCAGTACCCCACGTTTTTCGGCATCCCAAATCATATTGGCACCGATACGGCATTTGACGCTAAAGCTCGGGTTACGTGATTCCACCTTCGCCAGAATGCGTCCGTTACCGATACGGTTCAGTCGAACCAGCGGCGTATGACCGATAGTCAGCGAGTTGTCTTCAAAAATCTTACTCATGGCCTGTCCTTAACTGTATGAAATTGGGATACCGCTTCAGCATACCTGTTGAGAAAGTATGGGGAAGTAAGGAAATCGCATATCTATATGCTGATGGGAAATAATGCCTTGCAGTATGGAATAAGAGCGGACATAAGCCAGCCCGCTTTTACACATTTTTGCATTACTTCCATAACGCATGCTTAGCACGATAGCAGTCTACCCACATCGCCGTGGCGCCACAAACCGCAACCGGCATAATGAACAGATTGAGTACCGGGATCATGGTGAACAGACTGGTCAACGCGCCAAACTGCATATTGGTCACCTTACGCGTGCGCAGCGCGACGCGCATCTCCTTAAAAGGCACCTTGTGGTTATCAAACGGATAATCACAGTACTGAATGGCCAACATCCACGCGCTGAACAGGAACCACAGCACCGGGGCCACGGTCTGTCCAATGCCCGGAATAAAATAGAGGATCAGCAACACGAAGGCGCGCGGGAGATACCACGCCAGCTTTTGCCATTCACGTTTCATAATGCGAGGAACGTCTTTCATGATGCCGAGAACGCCAGTGTCGGGTGGCGTTGCGCCCGTTAAGCGCGCTTCAAGTTGCTCCGCCAACAAACCGTTAAACGGTGCAGCAATCCAGTTGGCGACGGTGGAGAACAGGTAGCCGAACACTAACAGTACGGAAATGGTAACGATCGGCCACAGCAAATAGCTGAGCCATTGAAGCCAGTCAGGTACGTGGCTCATCAGCGCAGGGATCCAGCTATCGAGTTGGCTAAATAACCACCAGAATGCGCCGCCCATCAACAGGATATTCACCAGTAAAGGCAGAATAACAAAACGACGAATGCCCGGTTGGGAGATGAGCTTCCATCCCTGAGAAAAGTAATAAAGGCCGCTGCGAGGTACAACTGCAGATGATGAAACCATGGTCAGGACATACTCCTTGTTATATAAGCTCTGGTAAACCTGGCGTATCTTACCGGGTTGTTGAGCGTTAAGCTGTTCGGAAATGTTCGAAAAAACAGCAAAAAGCACAATTTTGTTCATCTTTATGCCGTGAAAGCCAAGAGTGCACTTGCACTTGGCGTAATCGACAAATACTCTTAGTGAGTAAATGTTTGCCGTGGTGGCAAGGTGTTAGAACAACAGAGAATATAATGATGCAGGATTTGCGTCTGATATTAATCATTGTTGGCGCGATCGCCATAATCGCTTTACTGGTACATGGTTTTTGGACTAGCCGTAAAGAGCGGTCTTCTATATTCCGCGATCGCCCACTGAAACGCATGAAGTCTAAACGTGAAGACGAGGATTCGTTCGACGACAACGTCGAGGAAGACGAAGGCGTGGGCGAAGTTCGCGTTCATCGTGTGAATCATGCTCCCGGTAACGCGCAGGAACATGGTGTTCCTCCTCAGTCGCCGCAACACCAGTACCAGCCGCCTCAGCCTGTTCAACCGCAGCCGCCTGTGCAACATCAGCCTGTTCAGCCGCAACCGGTGCAACAGCCGGTACAGCATCAGCCCGTTGCTCCGCAGGTTCAGCAGCCCGTGCAGCAGGCACCGCAGCCTGCGCCGCAGACCTTCCAGCCAGCAGAGCCTGTCGTTGAACACCAACCGCAGCCTGAGCCGGTCGTTGAAGAAGCGCCTGTTGCCGAAAAACCGCAGCGTAAAGAAGCGGTCATTATTATGAACGTCGCGGCTCACCATGGCAGCGAGCTCAACGGTGATGTGCTGCTCAACAGCATTCAGCAAGCCGGTTTTAAATTTGGCGATATGAATATTTTCCATCGTCATCTGAGCCCGGATGGCAGCGGTCCGTCGCTGTTCAGTCTTGCCAACATGGTTAATCCTGGTACCTTTGACCCGGAGATGACGGGCGACTTCAGTACGCCTGGCGTGACTATTTTTATGCAGGTTCCGTCCTATGGGGACGAGCTGCAAAACTTTAAGCTGATGCTGCAGTCCGCGCAGCACATTGCTGATGAAGTTGGCGGTGTGGTGCTCGACGATCAACGTCGTATGATGACGCCGCAGAAACTGCGCGAATATCAGGACCGCATCCGCGAAGTTAAAGAATCTCACGCCTGATTTTCTTCTGGCGTGACATTTCCTTGCTAAACCCCCGCCTGTCGGGGGTTTTTTATCATTGATGGTGCGATATGGAATCAATCGAACAACAACTGACAGAACTGCGAACCACGCTTCGCCATCATGAGTATCTCTACCATGTGATGGACGCGCCGGAAATTCCCGATGCGGAATATGATCGCCTGATGCGAGAACTGCGCGAGCTGGAAGCGCAGCATCCGGACCTTGTTACCCCCGACTCGCCAACCCAACGCGTTGGCGCCGCGCCGTTGTCGGCGTTCAGCCAGATTCGCCATGAAGTGCCGATGCTATCGCTGGATAACGTGTTTGATGAGGAGAGTTTTCTCGCCTTCAACAAGCGCGTGCAGGACCGACTGAAGAGCACCGATAAGCTGACCTGGTGCTGTGAACTGAAACTGGACGGCCTGGCGGTCAGTATCCTGTATGAAAACGGCGTGCTGGTCAGCGCCGCAACGCGCGGTGATGGCACCACGGGGGAGGATATTACCTCTAACGTGCGCACTATCCGCGCGATCCCGTTAAAACTGCATGGCGATAATATTCCCACGCGTCTGGAAGTGCGCGGGGAAGTGTTCCTGCCACAGGCCGGATTTGAAAAAATTAATGAAGAAGCCCGCCGCACCGGCAATAAAGTATTTGCTAATCCGCGCAACGCCGCCGCCGGGTCATTACGCCAGCTTGATCCCCGTATCACGGCGAAGCGACCGCTTACTTTCTTCTGCTATGGCGTTGGTGTGCTGGAAGGCGGCGCGCTGCCTGATACTCACCTCGGCCGTTTGCTGCAATTTAAAGAGTGGGGACTGCCGGTAAGCGACAGGGTAGCGCTGTGTGACTCGCCGGAGGAAGTACTCGCTTACTATCATAAGGTTGAAGAAGACCGACCGACGTTGGGCTTCGATATCGACGGCGTGGTGATTAAAGTCAACTCTATGGCGTTGCAGGAGCAACTGGGCTTTGTCGCTCGCGCGCCGCGCTGGGCGGTGGCCTTTAAGTTTCCGGCGCAGGAGCAGATGACCTTTGTTCGCGATGTTGAGTTTCAGGTCGGACGTACCGGGGCGATTACGCCCGTTGCTCGCCTTGAACCGGTTCAGGTTGCCGGGGTTCTGGTCAGTAACGCCACTCTGCATAATGCCGATGAAATCGATCGTCTGGGGTTGCGTATTGGCGATAAAGTCGTTATTCGCCGGGCGGGCGATGTAATCCCGCAGGTGGTCAACGTGGTGCTTTCCGAGCGTCCGGAAGAGACGCGTGAAATCGTGTTTCCACAGCACTGTCCGGTGTGTGGGTCTGATGTTGAACGTGTGGAAGGCGAAGCGGTCGCTCGCTGTACCGGCGGCCTGATTTGCGGCGCCCAGCGTAAGGAATCGTTGAAACACTTTGTTTCCCGCCGCGCGCTCGATGTTGCCGGTATGGGCGACAAAATTATCGATCAACTGGTGGAGAAAGAGTATGTCCATACGCCAGCAGATCTCTTCACCCTGACGGCAGGCAAGCTCACCGGACTCGATCGAATGGGGCCAAAGTCGGCGCAAAACGTGGTGAATGCGCTGGAAAAAGCGAAAGAAACGACGTTTGCCCGTTTCCTCTACGCGCTGGGCATTCGTGAAGTCGGCGAGGCCACTGCCGCAGGTCTGGCGGCGTATTTCGGCACTCTGGATGCGCTGGAAGCGGCCTCTGTTGAAGAGCTGCAAAAAGTGCCGGATGTTGGCATTGTGGTGGCGACGCACGTGTTTAATTTCTTTGCCGAAGAGAGCAACCGCGAGGTGATAGGCCAGTTGCTGGCGCAGGGCATTCGCTGGCCCGCGCCGATGGTTATCAACGCTGAGGAAATCGACAGCCCGTTTGCTGGCAAAACGGTGGTGCTGACCGGAAGCCTGAGCCTAATGTCGCGTGATGACGCCAAAGCACGATTAACCGAACTGGGCGCAAAAGTGGCCGGTAGCGTGTCGAAGAAAACCGATCTGGTGATTGCCGGCGAAGCGGCGGGTTCGAAACTGGCAAAAGCGCAGGAACTGGGTATTACCGTGATTGATGAAGCTGAAATGATCCGCTTACTGGGTGCCTGAGATGGAAAAAGAGCAGCTGGTTGAAATCGCCAACACCGTGATGCCCTTCGGTAAATATAAGGGGCGTCGGCTGATTGATGTCCCGGAAGAGTATCTGCTGTGGTTTGCCCGTAAGGATGAATTCCCGGCGGGTAAACTTGGCGAGCTGATGCAAATCACGCTGCTGATTAAAACTGAGGGGCTGACGCAACTGGTGCAGCCCCTGAAACGCCCGCTTTAAGCCTTTGCGGCGCGGCTTTTCTGTTGCGCCTGCAATGCGTCCGTCTGTTGCTTGTAGCGACGGGCCAGCACGGCGCAGACCATCAGCTGAATTTGATGGAAGATCATCAAAGGCAGCACCATCATGCCAATCACCGAAGTCGGAAACAGAATATTTGCCATTGGGATCCCATTCGCCAGGCTCTTTTTCGAACCGCAGAAGACAATGGTGATTTCATCGGCTTTATTGAAGCCGCATTTCCGGGCAACAAAGACGTTTATGCCAATCACAATGGCCAGCAGAACGATGCTGACCACGCAGATAAACAGCAGTGAGCCGATTCCCACTTTGTGCCAGATCCCGTTAACCACGGCTTCGCTAAAGGCAGAGTACACCACCAGTAAAATGGAGGATTGGTCCGTTTTGGCGATCCACTTTTTATGTCGTGATACCCAGTTACCAATCCATGGACGTGAAAGATGTCCCAACACGAATGGCAGCAGCAGTTGCAGCATAATTTTCCCCACCTGCTCCAGGCTGCCTTCCGCGCCGTGCATATTCATCACCAGGCCTACCAGCAGCGGTGAAAGGAAAATACCCAGCAGGCTGGAGGCCGAAGCGGAGCACACGGCGGCGGCGACGTTACCTCCCGCCAGCGATGTAAAGGCGATGGCCGACTGCACCGTGGCCGGCAAAATACACAGATACAGGAAACCGGTATACAGCATCGGGTCAACATTAACCGGTGCCCACCATGCGAACAGAACACCCAATACCGGGAAGACGACGAAAGTGCTGCACATGACCCACAGATGCAAACACCAATGGCTACCGCCGGCAATAATGGCCTCACGCGACAGCTTTGCCCCGTGCATAAAAAACAGCAGGGCAATGGCGGCGGTGGTTAAGCCTTCAAAAAAAGGGACAAAACCGCCCTCGGCCGGGAAAAAGGAAGCCAGTAAAACGACGGTAATTAGCGTTATCGTGAACGGATCAAGAATACGAAATAGTTTCATAAAAGCTCCTGAAATTCGGTAGGAACATTTTGCGTTTTTCCGTTTGAGAAATAAAATTGATTTATTGCATCCATATATGAATCGAATAGATGAATTACTCTCTGCGTCAGCTCCGTATCTTTGTTACCGTCGCTCAGGCTAAAAGTTTTAGCCGGGCAGGGGATATCATTGGCTTAAGCCAGTCGGCGGTCAGCCATAGCGTTAAAGAGCTGGAAGGGCAGACGGGCGTCCGGTTATTAGATAGAACAACACGAGAAGTGGTACTGACAGAAGCCGGGCATCAGTTGGCGGCGCGACTGGAGCGTATTCTGGATGAACTGCACAGCACCCTGCGTGAAGCAGGCCAGGTGGGGACGCAGTTAACCGGAACGGTGCGCGTTGCCGCCAGCCAGACGATCTCCGCACACCTGATTCCACAGTGTATTGCCCAGAGTAATCAGCTTTATCCTGCGATCGATTTTGTGCTGCATGACAGGCCACAGCAGTGGGTGCTGGAAAGCATTCGCCAGGGAGAAGTCGATTTTGGCATTGTGATTGATCCTGGTGCTGTGACCGATCTGCAGTGTGAAGCCGTACTGTCCGAACCTTTTCTGTTGTTGTGTCGGCAGGATCATCCGTTAGCCCAGCGGGAATGGGTCAACTGGCAGGATCTCTATCATGAGCGTCTGGTGCTACAGGATTACGCTTCCGGCAGTCGACCGCTGATCGATGCGGCGCTGGCCCACTTTTCGATTGATGCCAATATTGTTCAGGAGATTGGTCACCCGGCCACGTTGTTTCCGATGGTAGAGGCGGGCATTGGTATCAGCGTACTGCCCGCGCTGGCGCTCCCCTTACCGCAGGGTAGCCATTTACAGGTTAAGCGTCTGACGCCGGTGGTTGAACGACAATTGATGCTGGCGCGACGTAAAAACCGTTCTTTATCTACCGCGGCTCAGGCGTTGTGGGACGTGGTGCGCATGCAGGCCAGTGAGTTAACTGCTGGTCGCGCAAGCGATCCGCTGTATAAGATATAAACCGCCCCATGCCATTTCTGGCAGAAAAATAATGTGAATTCAAACCAGTTTAGCGTACCTCATCGATACCGATTTACTATCGCTTGTCGGGATAAACGGTATTGGTAATCGATTGCGTAGTCCCGCTATAACAGTGTGGTACGCGACGTTATTTTCGATTACTCAGTATTAAGGATATCTCATGAGCCACTCTCTTTTCTCGCAAAATCCCTGGTACAGCGCCGATATTATTCGTGGCTATAAGCCGGATTTCACTCCACGCGTCGCTTTTATTCTTGGCTCAGGCCTGGGCGCGTTGGCGGATCAAATTGAGGATGCGGTGGCCATTTCTTACGAGAAACTTCCCGGGTTCCCGGTGAGCACCGTTCACGGTCATGCTGGTGAACTGGTGTTGGGAAATCTGGCAGGTATTCCGGTGGCCTGTATGAAAGGGCGTGGACATTTCTATGAAGGGCGCGGTATGACGGTGATGACCGATGCCATTCGCACACTGAAGCTGCTGGGCTGTGAACTGTTATTTTGTACCAACGCCGCAGGCTCCCTCCGCCCTGAAGTTGGGCCGGGTAGTCTGGTTGCGCTTAGCGATCACATCAATACGATGCCAGGTACACCGATGGTGGGACTTAACGATGAGCGTTTTGGCGAGCGATTCTTTTCGCTGGCGAATGCCTATGATGCTGACTATCGTGCAATCCTGCAAACCGTTGCCGCAGAAGAAGGTTTCCCGCTGAGCGAAGGCGTATTTGTCTCTTATCCGGGACCAAACTTTGAAACCGCGGCAGAAATTCGCATGATGCAAATCATTGGTGGCGATGTCGTGGGGATGTCGGTGGTGCCTGAAGTTATCTCTGCCCGCCATTGCGGTCTGAAAGTGGTTGCGGTCGCAGCTATCACTAACCTGGCGGAAGGTTTGGGCGATGTGAAATTATCTCACGCGCAGACGCTGGCGGCAGCGGAACTCTCCCGGCAGAACTTTATCAATCTGATCTGCGGCTTTTTGCGCAAACTGGCCTGAATAATTAAAAATTGACCCCGCTTGCGGGGTCTTACTTTTTTGGCAAGGAACGGAAAAATGGGTATCGCATCTCGCTTAAAGCTCATGTCGTTTTTGCAATATTTCATCTGGGGGAGCTGGCTGGTTACCCTGGGTTCTTACATGATTAATACCCTGGATTTTACCGGCGCGAATGTGGGTATGGTCTACAGTTCGAAAGGGCTGGCAGCGATTATCATGCCGGGCATAATGGGGATCATTGCCGATAAATGGCTACGCGCCGAACGCGCCTACATGCTTTGCCATCTTGTCTGCGCGGGTGTGTTGCTATATGCCACTACCGTTACCGATCCGCAGACCATGTTCTGGGTGATGTTGGTTAACGCGATGGCATATATGCCGACGATTGCGTTATCGAACAGTGTTTCCTACTCGTGTCTGGCGCAATCGGGTCAGGACCCGGTCACCGCTTTTCCACCCATTCGCGTGTTTGGCACTATCGGCTTTATCGTGGCCATGTGGACGGTGAGTCTGATGGGACTGGAACTGAGCAGTGCGCAACTGTATATCGCTTCTGGCGCATCGTTGCTGCTGGCTCTGTATGCGCTGACGTTGCCGAAAATTCCGGTTGCCGAGAAGAAAGCGAACACAACGCTTGCCAGCAAGCTTGGGCTGGATGCTTTTGTCTTGTTTAAAAATCCACGTATGGCAATCTTCTTTTTGTTTGCGATGATGTTGGGGGCGGTACTGCAAATTACTAATGTCTTTGGCAATCCGTTCCTGCATGATTTTGCCCGTAATCCTGAGTTTGCCGACAGTTTTGTGGTGAAGTATCCCTCTATCTTGTTTTCAATTTCACAGATGGCGGAAGTGGGCTTTATCCTGACTATCCCGTTCTTCCTCAAACGCTTTGGTATTAAAACGGTAATGCTGATGAGCATGCTGGCGTGGACGCTGCGCTTTGGTTTTTTTGCCTTTGGCGATCCGTCCCCGGTCGGCTTTGTGATGCTGCTGATGTCGATGATTGTCTATGGTTGCGCGTTTGATTTCTTCAATATTTCAGGATCGGTGTTTGTAGAGCAGGAAGTGAGTTCTAACATTCGCGCCAGTGCGCAGGGGCTGTTTATGACGATGGTCAATGGCGTGGGCGCTTGGGTTGGCTCAATCCTCAGCGGGATGGCGGTAGATTACTTCTCTGTCGATGGCGTTAAGGACTGGCAGACTATCTGGTTAGTCTTTGCCGCGTATGCGTTAGCGCTTGCGGTTATCTTTGCGTTGTTCTTCAAATATAAACATGACCCTGAACGACGGGTGCAGAAATCACTGGCACATTAACGGCGGGGCCTGCTACCCGCTGTTTCATGTTCTGTGCTGCGATGTGGTAACTTTGCGCATTATCTTTTGTCCTCAGGAGCGCATTATCCATGGAACGCACGCACCGTATCGATCTGAAGTTACTGCGTTATTTTCTTGCTGTCGCAGAAGAACTGCATTTTGGACGCGCTGCTGCTCGCCTGAATATGTCGCAACCGCCGCTCAGTACGCATATTAAAGAGCTGGAACAACAACTCGGCACTTTGCTGTTTATCCGACATTCCCGCAGTGTAGCCTTAACACATGCCGGAAAAATTTTGATGGAAGAGTCGCGCCGATTGCTATCCAGTGCGAATCAGGCGCTGGCGAGGGTAGAGCAAATTGGTCGCGGCGACGCAGGGCGGATTGAGCTGGGTGTTATCGGTACGGCGATGTGGGGAAAAATGCGTCCAGTGATGCGGCGTTTCTTAAAAGATAACCCTAACGTTGAGGTGCTGTTTCGCGAGAATATGCCTGCCATGCAGATGACGATGCTGGAGCGACGTGAGCTGGATGCAGGAATTTGGCGGATGGCGACAGAACCTTCGCCTGGATTCACCAGCCTGCGTTTGCACGAATCCTCTTTTCTGGTGGCGATGCCAGAAGAGCACCCCCTGGCAGAACTTGCCGCGATACCATTGGAAGCGTTGCGGAACGAATATTTTGTCACAATGCCGTCCATTCATACCGACTGGGCATTTTTACAGCGCGTTTGCCTAAGCGCCGGATTTTCACCAATGATTATTCGCGAGGTGAAGGAGCCGCAAACGGTGTTGGCGATGATCAGTATGGGAGTTGGAATTACGTTGATTGCAGACAGTTATGCGCAAATGAGCTGGCCGGGTGTGGTGTTCCGTCCGTTAGAGGAACGTATTCCGGCGGATTTGTATATTGTGTATGACCAGCAGCAGGCAACGTCCGCGCTGGAGAAACTGGTGGCGGCGTTGATGGTATGATGTCTGCGCCGGATGGCGACTAAACGTCTTATCCGGCCTACGCGTGCGGTATTGCCTGTAGGCCTGATAAGCGCAGCGCATCAGGCAAGCAGATTCGAATCTTCCATATCGCAGATAGCAAAAAGACGCCGCCAGCGCACTCTTTTACATTGGTGGGTCGTGCAGGATGACTCGTTTCGCTCGCCCTTCGGGCCGTCGCCGTAAACGGCTCCGTTGTCTCACTACGTTCGACCCGAACCTGCTGCAGGTTCGAATCGTTGAATTTTGTGCATAGCAAAAAGGCGCCTTTAGGGCGCCTTTTTACATTGGTGGGTCGTGCAGGATGACTCGCTTCGCTCGCCCTTCGGGTCGTCGCCGTAAACGGCTCCGTTGTCTCACTACGTTCGACCCGAACCTGCTGCAGGTTCGAATCGTTGAATTTTGCGCATAGCAAAAAGGCGCCTTTAGGGCGCCTTTTTACATTGGTGGGTCGTGCAGGATTCGAACCTGCGACCAATTGATTAAAAGTCAACTGCTCTACCAACTGAGCTAACGACCCGAAGTGGTGGGTGATGACGGGATCGAACCGCCGACCCCCTCCTTGTAAGGGAGGTGCTCTCCCAGCTGAGCTAATCACCCACTTCGGTACTTCATATTTTAACAAGAAATCCAGCTGGCGAGAAAGTGGTGGGTGATGACGGGATCGAACCGCCGACCCCCTCCTTGTAAGGGAGGTGCTCTCCCAGCTGAGCTAATCACCCACTTCTCAATTTCTTGTTTTACACGGCGGAGACTACATAAAGTAGTTGGTGGGTGATGACGGGTTCGAACCGCCGACCCCCTCCTTGTAAGGGAGGTGCTCTCCCAGCTGAGCTAATCACCCCCGCTGTGTGGAGTCGCATTATAGGGAGAGTTGAAAATGAGTCAACGCATTTTCTAAAGAAATTGTTCGTTCGTCGTAAATTTAAACA
The DNA here is from genome assembly GCF_059615875.1 of Citrobacter sp. CRE-46. Taxonomy (NCBI): domain Bacteria; kingdom Pseudomonadati; phylum Pseudomonadota; class Gammaproteobacteria; order Enterobacterales; family Enterobacteriaceae; genus Citrobacter; species Citrobacter sp. CRE-46. Next base: position 1,569,592 of record NZ_CM184341.1, read on the forward strand.
AAACGATCGCAAAACAATCCATTCAGCATGATTTGTATACGAAAATGGCAAAGCGTGATGTTCCAACCCGATCAACATTGAGGAATCAGACCACAGTGATAGAATACGAGCCTGATAATCTTCCCTGGATTTGCCGGTTGTCGGCATCTTTATAAACGTAAGGCCATTTCATGAAAATCAAAACTCGCTTCGCGCCAAGCCCGACAGGTTACCTGCACGTCGGCGGTGCGCGTACTGCTCTTTATTCCTGGCTTTTTGCACGTAACCATGGCGGTGAGTTTGTGCTGCGTATTGAAGACACCGATCTCGAACGCTCCACGCCGGAAGCTATTGAAGCCATTATGGATGGTATGAACTGGCTGAATCTGGAATGGGATGAAGGCCCGTACTTCCAGACCAAACGTTTTGATCGCTACAACGCTGTTATTGATGAAATGCTGGAAGCAGGCACCGCATATAAGTGCTACTGCTCCAAAGAGCGTCTGGATGCGCTGCGCGAAGAGCAGATGGCGAACGGTGAGAAGCCGCGTTACGACGGCCGCTGCCGCCACGGTCATGAGCACCATGCCGCCGATGAACCGTGCGTGGTGCGTTTTGCCAACCCGCAGGACGGTTCCGTTATTTTTGACGATCAGATCCGTGGGCCGATCGAATTCAGCAACCAGGAGCTGGACGATCTGATCATCCGCCGTACCGACGGCTCCCCAACCTACAACTTCTGCGTGGTTGTCGATGACTGGGATATGGAAATCACTCACGTTATTCGTGGCGAAGACCATATCAACAACACCCCGCGTCAGATCAATATCCTGAAAGCGCTGAATGCGCCGGTGCCGGTTTACGCGCACGTGTCGATGATCAACGGCGACGACGGTAAAAAACTCTCTAAACGTCACGGTGCGGTCAGCGTGATGCAATACCGCGATGACGGCTATCTGCCGGAAGCGCTGCTGAACTATCTGGTGCGCCTGGGCTGGTCCAGCGGCGATCAGGAAATCTTCACCCGTGAAGAGATGATTAAACTGTTCTCCCTCGGTGCGGTGAGCAAGTCTGCGAGCGCGTTCAACACTGAAAAATTGCAGTGGCTGAACCATCACTACATTAATGCGCTGGCACCGGAATATGTGGCAACGCATCTGCAGTGGCACATTGAGCAGGAAAATATCGATACTCGCGTTGGGCCTCAACTTTCTGAGCTGGTGAAACTGCTGGGCGAGCGTTGCAAGACGCTGAAAGAGATGGCGCAGAGCTGCCGCTACTTCTATGAAGACTTTGCTGAGTTCGACGCTGACGCGGCGAAGAAACACCTGCGTCCGGTTGCGCGTCAGCCGCTGGAAGTGGTTCGCGACAAACTGGCCGCCATTACCGAATGGACGGCAGAAAACGTCCACCACGCGATTCAGGCAACCGCTGATGAGCTGGAAGTGGGCATGGGTAAAGTTGGGATGCCGCTGCGCGTCGCGGTAACCGGCGCGGGTCAGTCCCCGGCGTTAGACGTCACGGTGCATGCGATTGGAAAATCCCGCAGCGTTGAGCGTATTAACAAAGCACTGGCGTTTATTGCAGAGCGTGAAAGTCAGCAGTAATTCTGGCTGATTAATGACACAACGGCAGGATGCGCTCCTGCCGTTTTTTTACCTGTTATTCAGACTCATCAATGCCCAGACGAATAAGGAAATTACGAATCCCTTCGCGCGAGAGATACATCGCCAGCTTTTCTTGTTCCGTTGGCGACATATTGTCCAGTGCGCTGATTATCTGGCGACAGGCATGGCTGCGCACTACATGGGTGTATTCTGCCAGCGGTTCTTCAGCCTGATAAAACTCAGGAGCTTTGCGAAAAGCGGGAACGTTGAGCAGAAACGTGCGGACACCGGAGTCAATATGAATAAGTCTTGCACGACCGCCTTTAACGCCGGGAAATTTTTCGGTGGTCCAGTTTTGCTCTCTGATCCAACGATTGACGGTTTGTTTGGCTACCCCGAGACATTCCGCCAGCTCTTCGGTCGTCATTTTGCTGCGTAATTTTTTCATATTATTTGTTTTCGCGGATCCCTAAGCGTTGTAATAAACCCGTAATGCCTTCACGCAGGATCAATGACGTAAACATTTTCTGTTCTGATGGCGTCATCTCTTTGGCGAGTCTAATCAGCAGCGCCTCAATCGAAGTATCACCGGATAACGATAAGTTATCTGATAAACCTTCGGCTGAACGTTCAGCGCTGCGAATGTATTCACGAACTTGTTCGGTGACGTGAACCAGACGGGCTTTACCGCCCTGAACGCCTGGTTTTGGTGATGTAGCCCAACCTTCCTTGCGCACCCATTTATTGATGGTCTGTCGGCTGTATCCGGTCAGATTAGCAAGCTCTTCTGGCGTCATCCGTTCCTTGAACATAACGATTCCCTGAGTAGTCGTGGGGTTAATTAGTGGCTCATTTTATAGCACCATTTTAGTAGAAACCGTGACGCGTTTAACTACTGAATGCGAGTTGTTACGCAATGTTCTTCATTTGACTGCTTTTTCAGCGATTGAATTCTATGAGTTAATTTTGCCGTTGACACACGCGAAGGGAATTCATATGATGCCGCCCGTCAACTCGACAAGCTTTACGTGACGGGGCTATAGCTCAGCTGGGAGAGCGCTTGCATGGCATGCAAGAGGTCAGCGGTTCGATCCCGCTTAGCTCCACCAAATTTAATCCCAATAAATTTGGTCTGTACGTAAAAGCATCGTGGGGCTATAGCTCAGCTGGGAGAGCGCTTGCATGGCATGCAAGAGGTCAGCGGTTCGATCCCGCTTAGCTCCACCAAAATTTAAACCCTCGCTGAAAAGCGGGGGTTTTTTGTTTTTACATCCTGTCAGTTCTCACCTTATATTTCTTTGGTTTGCTGAATAACACGCATAAAAAAACCGGGGAGAAAAACCTCCCCGGTCTTAACACGACAATGTTGTCTTAGGCTTACAGCACCAGTGCTGCGATGGATGCAGACAGTACGCTCACCAGCGTAGAGCCGTACACCAGCTTCAGACCAAAGCGGGAAACCACGTTACCTTGTTCTTCGTTCAGGCCTTTAATCGCGCCGGCGATAATCCCGATGGAAGAGAAGTTAGCGAAGGAGACCAGGAACACAGAGATGATGCCTTCAGCGCGTGGAGAGAGCGTAGAGGCGATTTTCTGCAGATCCATCATCGCGACGAATTCGTTAGAAACCAGTTTGGTTGCCATGATACTGCCCACCTGCAACGCTTCGCTGGACGGTACACCCATTACCCATGCAACCGGGTAGAAGATGTAGCCCAGGATGCCCTGGAAGGAGATGCTGTAGCCAAACCAACCGGTCACGGTAGCGAACAGGGCGTTCAGGGCGGCGATCAGCGCGATGAAACCAATCAGCATGGCTGCAACGATAATTGCCACTTTGAAACCTGCCAGGATGTATTCACCCAGCATTTCGAAGAAACTCTGGCCTTCGTGCAGGTTAGACATCTGAATGTTTTCTTCGCTGGCATCAACGGTGTAGGGGTTGATCAGCGACAATACGATAAAGGTGCTGAACATGTTCAGAACCAGCGCAGCAACCACGTACTTCGGCTCCAGCATGGTCATATATGCGCCGACGATAGACATGGAAACCGTCGACATCGCTGTTGCAGCCATGGTGTACATACGGTTGCGGGACATTTTGCCGAGAATATCTTTATAGGCGATAAAGTTCTCGGACTGACCCAGGATCAGGGAGCTGACGGCGTTAAAGGATTCCAGCTTACCCATACCGTTGACTTTAGATAACAGGAAACCAATCGCGCGGATGACAATTGGCAGAACGCGGATATGCTGCAAAATACCAATCAGCGCGGAAATGAAGACGATCGGGCAAAGCACTTTCAGGAAGAAGAATGCCAGGCCTTTGTCGTTCATGCTGCCGAAGACAAAGTTTGTCCCTTCATTAGCGAATCCGAGCAGTTTCTCAAACATCTCGGAGAAGCCTCTCACGAAGCCCAGACCGACATCAGAGTTCAGGAAGAACCATGCCAGTAACACTTCAATAACAAGCAGTTGAATAACATAACGAATGCGGATTTTTTTACGGTCACTGCTTACCAGCAGTGCGAGTACCGCAACCACGGCAAGGGCCAGGACAAAATGAAGAACGCGGTCCATATTTGCTCCAAATATGAGGCAGGTTTAGTTTTCGTGCACATTCTATGTAACAACCATAAAGAAAACGAGATCAAACACACACTATAATAAGGACCTGTGACGAGATTCAAAATTAGTGATCGGCGATACACTTCTGTTATGTTGAGTAGGGAAGTGAAAAGTTATGTCATTGTGCTAATCTAATAACAATAATTAAACATCTCACCGGTATTTCCAGAATCTTTATCGATCCATAGACAATCGCTATCAGAGAAATCAACTTCACCCATTAAAATGAATTTGATAATCATTCTCAATGGGCGTAGCTTGAAACATAGCAAAGGCTATGTTTCTGGGGCACTAAAATGACGAACGATCGCGTTGAGAGTAGCAGTGGACGGGCAGCGCGCAAGTTGAAGCTCGCATTAATGGGACCTGCGTTCATCGCGGCGATCGGTTATATCGATCCAGGTAACTTTGCCACCAATATCCAGGCAGGGGCCAGCTTTGGTTATAAATTGCTGTGGGTGGTGGTCTGGGCAAACCTGATGGCGATGCTGATTCAGGTGCTGTCGGCAAAACTGGGTATTGCCACCGGTAAAAACCTGGCGGAGCAAATTCGCGATCATTATCCTCGCCCGGTGGTGTGGTTTTACTGGGTGCAGGCTGAAATTATCGCCATGGCGACCGACCTTGCTGAGTTTATTGGCGCTGCGATTGGTTTCAAACTGATCCTGGGCGTTTCGTTATTGCAGGGGGCCGTGCTTACCGGCATCGCGACATTTTTAATTTTGATGCTGCAGCGCCGCGGGCAAAAGCCGCTGGAAAAAGTCATTGGCGGCCTGCTGCTGTTTGTGGCCGCGGCTTACATTGTGGAACTGATCTTTTCCCAACCGAACTTTGCGCAGCTTAGCAAGGGGATGATTATTCCCAGCCTGCCCAATTCGGAGGCTGTGTTCCTGGCCGCAGGCGTACTTGGCGCGACCATCATGCCGCACGTCATTTATCTGCACTCTTCCTTAACCCAGCATCTGCACGGCGGAACGCGCCAACAGCGCTATACGGCCACCAAATGGGATGTGGCTATCGCCATGACGATTGCCGGATTTGTCAATCTGGCGATGATGGCGACAGCTGCCGCCGCATTTCATTTTAGCGGGCATACCGGTATCGCCGATCTCGATCAAGCGTACCTGACCCTTGAACCGCTGTTGAGCCATGCGGCGGCGACGGTGTTTGGTTTAAGCCTGGTGGCAGCGGGACTGTCTTCTACTGTGGTCGGCACGCTGGCGGGGCAGGTGGTGATGCAGGGATTCATCCGCTTTCATATCCCATTATGGGTACGTCGCACCGTCACTATGATGCCATCATTTATTGTGATTCTGATGGGGCTGGATCCGACCCGTATTCTGGTGATGAGCCAGGTGTTGCTCAGTTTCGGGATTGCCCTTGCGCTGGTGCCGCTACTGATCTTTACCAGCAACGGCACATTGATGGGGGATTTGGTTAACACCGCCTGGGTCAAATACATTGGCTGGATGATTGTGGTGTTAGTGGTCGCGCTCAATATCTGGTTACTGGTGGGAACCGCGCTGGGTTTGTAAAAACAAAAGAGCCCGCAGGCTCTTTTGTTACATTAATGATGATGTTTGTGACCGCGCCCGCGACCGCGATGGTCGTCACGGTCATTCCAGCCTTCGCGATAGCCGCGCTCATAAGCTTTACGTTTATCCCAGCCACGATGATAGCCGTTGTCATGACGCCACCAACGATTTTTGCGCCACTCATAGTTATGATGCCAGTAATCCCGGTCGCGCCAGCGGCCGCCATCCCAGTAGTTACCGTAATTATCGCGATCGCCAATTTGCAATTTTATTGATGGCAGCAGGGTGATTTCGCCAGCGTTCGCGGCCAGCGGGGTAAAAGCCAATAAGACTGCCGCCAGAATCAGTGACCTGAACATGTTTACTCTCCTTCACGATCGAGCCGTAGCCGGCCTGTTAACGTAATATTACGGGGCAGTAAAGCCCCGTTTCATCGCCTTAACTCTTAAATCGCGAGCGAGAGCACTTTTTGTTAATAAATGTGTCTTTATTTCAATCAGCTCAGAATGGCATCAATCTCAGCGCACTCTTCGGCAGAGAAATGCCGGTTTGCCAGCATGCCAACGGCGTCTTCAATTTGTGCGGGTTTACTGGCGCCTATCAGCACGGAGGTGACCTTGTCTTCCCGTAATACCCACGCGAGCGCCATTTGAGAAAGTTTTTGTCCCCGGCGTTCTGCGAGCGCGTTCAGCGCACGGACCTTTTCCAGTTTTTGTGGCGTTAACTGGTCCGGGTTAAGAAAACGGCTGGAGCTTGCCGCGCGCGAGTCCGCAGGAATACCGTTCAGGTAGCGGTCGGTTAATTGCCCACCCGCCAGCGGTGAGAAGGCGATACTGCCAACCCCCTTTTCCTGTAACAGCGACAGCAGGCTACTTTCGACCCAACGTTCAAACAGGGAATATTTAGGCTGGTGGATAAGGCAGGGGGTGCCTAAATCGTCGAGTATTTCAATCGCCTGCCTGGCAAGCTCAGCCGGATAGTTAGACAGCCCGACGTACAGCGCTTTCCCCTGACGGACAATATGATCCAGCGCGCGCATGGTTTCTCTGAGCGGCGTTTCTGGATCGGGCCGGTGATGATAGAAGATATCAACATACTCCAGCCCCAGACGCTTCAGGCTTTGATTGAGGCTGGCAATCAGGTACTTGCGCGATCCCCAGTCGCCGTAGGGCCCCTCCCACATGGTGTAGCCCGCTTTGGTGGAGATGATCAGCTCATCACGCCACGGTAAAAAATCTTCCTGCAGAATGCGGCCAAAATTTCGCTCCGCTGAACCCGGCGGCGGGCCATAGTTATTCGCCAGGTCAAAATGAGTAATTCCCAGATCGAATGCGCGCTGTAACAGCGCCCGACTGTTCTCTACCTGCGTGGCATCACCAAAATTATGCCACAAACCCAAAGAGACAATCGGCAACCTGAGGCCACTCTGGCCGCAGCGGCGATACTCCATTGTTTGATAGCGATTTTCATCAGCCTGATAAACCATGTAGCCTCCTGTTGGATAACGTGTGTCATTGAGTGTATACGTTTACACAAAGCAGACTGTAATGAATTTTTAATCGTCAAAACTGTACATCTTGCTTTCCACCCCCTTCACAACAACTCCCCTGGACAGTCATCACAGTTCTTCGATACTCAACATTGAGGTTACCGTCAGAAGGATAGCTGTCATGCAAACCCAATATTCCGTTGCTGATTATCTGCTGGACAGGCTGGCAGACTGTGGCGTCGGCCACCTCTTTGGTGTGCCTGGCGATTATAATTTGCAGTTTCTTGACCACGTGATTGAACATCCCAGCGTACGTTGGGTCGGGTGTGCGAACGAATTAAATGCGGCTTATGCTGCGGATGGCTATGCCCGGGTGGCAGGGGCGGGAGCTTTGCTCACCACGTTTGGCGTGGGGGGAGTTAAGTGCGATCAACGGTATCGCGGGAAGCTATGCGGAATATGTTCCTGTTTTGCATATTGTCGGCGCGCCCTGTCGCGGTGCGCAGCGTCGTGGGGAACTGATGCATCACACCCTTGGCGACGGTGACTTTCAGCATTTTTACCGTATGCAGCAGGCTGTAACGACGGCCAGCGCAGTGCTGGATGAACAAAACGCCTGCTATGAAATTGATCGCGTGCTGCGGGCGATGTTAACTGAGCGCAGGCCGGGCTACCTGATGTTGCCTGCTGATGTGGCAAAACAGCCCGCCACGCCGCCGAATGACGCCCTGATTATTCCTCTGAGTGAACCGGAAAGCAGCGTGGCGGAAGCGTTTCGCTATTATGCCCGCGAGCGGCTATTGGACAGTCCGCGCGTAGCGCTGCTGGCCGACTTTCTCGCGCAGCGTTTTGGCTTACAGCCTGTATTGCAGCGTTGGATGGCGGAAACGCCGATGGCTCACGCCACGCTGTTGATGGGGAAAGGGTTATTTGATGAGCGTCACCCGGCGTTTGTCGGTACGTACAGCGCCGGAGCCAGTAGCGACTATGTGCGCCAGGCCATTGAAGATGCCGATACGATTATTTGTGTCGGTACACAATTTGTCGACACCCTGACCGCTGGGTTTACGCAACGGTTACCACCGGAGCGCACGATTGACGTTCAGCCCCATGCGTCACGTGTTGGTACCCAATGGTTTAACGTTCCGATGGAACAGGCCGTCACTACGTTACGCGAGTTGTGTCTGGAGATGTCGTTTTCACTGCCGCCCGAACGCCCGCCAGTTGGGCGTATCCAGGTTGAGAAGGGGCTGCTGACCCAGGAAAATTTCTGGCAAACGGTGCAACACTATCTCGCGTCCGATGACATCATCCTCGTCGACCAGGGAACGGCGGCATTTGGTGCGGCAGCGCTCTCGCTACCCAGCGGTGCGGAAGTCCTGGTCCAACCGCTGTGGGGTTCCATCGGCTACGCGCTCCCGGCGGCATTTGGCGCGCAAACGGCCTGCCCGGGCCGCCGGGTGATCCTGATTATTGGCGATGGTGCAGCGCAACTCACTATCCAGGAACTGGGCTCTATGCTCAGGGACGGGCAATCACCGGTGATTTTACTGCTTAACAATGACGGCTATACCGTGGAGCGGGCCATTCACGGGGCAAATCAGCGTTATAACGACATCGCCGGATGGAACTGGACGCAGGTGCCGCAGGCGTTAAGTCATGAATGTCAGGCGGAATGCTGGCGAGTGAAGCAGGCGGTCCAACTGGAGGAAGTGCTGGCCCGGCTGTCCCGTCCGCAACGATTGTCATTAATTGAAGTGGTGTTACCGAAAGCCGATCTTCCTGAGTTATTGCGCACGGTGACCCGTGCGCTGGAATCTCGCAACGGAGGATAGCTACTCCTCGGGACGGCTGGCGATCATCATTGGTTTTCCGGCCAATAAAAGCCAGGCGGGGAGCATAACGACGCAAAGCAGCGGCAGCAGAGTGGTGTCTGGCACCACGACTGCCGCCATAAACAGGCTCAACCACGCGTCGCGGGTAACGACCAGCACCAGCCCGAGAATCGCGCAGGAGACCGTGATGGCTGCCGGAACGGCTTCAACATGGGCGTGCAGCATCAGACCCAGCGCGACACCCACGAAGACCGCCGGAAAAATTCGCCCGCCGCGAAAACCGCTCGCTGCTGCGACCACCAATGCCGCCAGTTTGATCACGGCAAGCAGCAAATAATCCGTTGTCCCCAGCGTCTGGCTAAACGCCATTTGCTGCATTTCATCCAGTCCCTTAAATAAGGTAAGCGGTCCGCCAATTACACCCAAAATACCGAGAATAAAACCGCCAACCCCAAGGATCAGTACCGGGTGTTTAAGCCGATGTATTAAATGATGCAAGCGCGGTAGGCACCAGACGGCCACCATGCCCGCGGCAATGGCGATAGCAGCAACGACCGCACCGCTGAGGATATCGATCAGGTGCATTTGCGTATAGTGCGCGATGGGCAATGAAAAATGGGGATGAAAGAACAGGCTGGTGGTCAGTGAACCTGCGGCGGCGGCCATTAACGGCGCAAACAGACGATCCCACAAAGGAACATCGTTTGAGCTATTCAGCGTTTGCGAAAACACCAACGCGGCGGCCACGGGAGTACCAAATAACGCCCCGATGGTGCCGGCAGAGGCGAGAATGGTCCAGTCCAGCTTAGCAATGCGCGGAAAGAGGCGGCTGCCAAGCGCCACTGCGAGGGCGATATTCACGGTCATGATGGGATGTTCCGGCCCTAAACTGACGCCGCCCGCCAGACCGAGGATTAGCGCTGCCAGCAGGCCTGGCAGCGCCGAAACGGCCACCGGCATTCCGATTAACGGTTCACAAGCCGGATCCGGGCCAGCGTGGCCCCGGCTGTAGCGGATGACAAGCCCGACCATCAGTCCGGTTAACGTGAGCATACCGATGATCCACAGCGGAGAGTCCTGGGCAATTCCGATGCTAATCGGCAGACGCTCCCATAAAAATTGCTGTAAAACGGAAGCGACTTTCATCACAACGATCAACACCAGGCTGGACGCTATGCCAATGATTATCGCGGGAGTTGATAGCAAGAGCATCGTTCTGGCTCGCGGATGGAGCATTTTCAATTCCTTCAAACAGAGTCATAGATATAGTTTGCACAGCCTGCGCGACCGCATCGCTGCAAATGGTGCTGAAACGATAAAGTAATTGTGTGATCTGGATCGATTTTCTACGGGCATCAGCCTTCAGGCCGTTGTTGTTATGCCCCCATGAATTTACAGTGTGGCAAAGATTTATTCTGACTTTAGCGGAGCAGTGGAAGAATGACAAAATATGCTTTAGTAGGTGATGTTGGCGGCACCAACGCACGTCTTGCTCTGTGCGACATTGCCAGTGGCGAGATATCGCAGGCAAAAACCTATTCCGGGCTGGATTACCCCAGTCTGGAGGCTGTGGTGCGCGTGTACCTGGATGAGCATAGCGTCAGCGTCGAAGATGGTTGCATTGCCATTGCCTGTCCGATCACCGGCGACTGGGTGGCAATGACCAACCATACCTGGGCATTCTCTATTGCTGAGATGAAAAAAAATCTGGGCTTTAGCCATCTGGAAATCATTAATGATTTCACCGCCGTGTCGATGGCAATCCCTATGCTGAAAAAAGATCATTTGATCCAGTTTGGCGGCGCGGAACCTGTCGAAGGTAAACCGATTGCGGTGTATGGCGCGGGAACTGGCCTCGGCGTGGCGCATCTGGTGCACGTTGATAAACGCTGGGTAAGTCTGCCGGGTGAAGGCGGGCATGTGGATTTTGCGCCTAACAGCGAAGAAGAGGGGATTATCCTTGAGGTTCTGCGTGCGGAAATCGGTCATGTTTCTGCTGAACGTGTGCTCTCAGGACCCGGACTGGTGAACCTGTATCGCGCCATCGTCAAATCAGACGGCCGCCTGCCGGAAAATCTGCAGCCGAAGGATATCACCGCCCGTGCGCTGGAAGATTCCTGTATCGACTGCCGCCGCGCGCTGTCGCTGTTCTGTGTGATCATGGGCCGCTTTGGCGGCGATCTGGCGTTAACGCTGGGCACGTTTGGCGGCGTGTACATCGCTGGCGGGATCGTGCCGCGCTTCCTTGAATTCTTTAAAGCTTCCGGTTTCCGCGGTGGGTTTGAAGATAAAGGACGTTTTAAAGCCTACGTTCAGGATATTCCGGTGTATCTGATTGTGCATGATAATCCGGGCCTGCTTGGTTCTGGCGCACATCTGCGTCAGACGCTGGGGCATATTTTGTAAGGCCAATGTCGGATGGTATTTAGCAATCATCCGGCCTGTATTCCCACTAAACCGCGCTTCTGACGTAATGACGATCAGTTAACGACGAGCAATCGTCGTAACTATAGCTAAGAGCGGCATATCCGGAGGTAATGAATTTGTTGCCCCCGGTATTTGTTACGTTCACCTTATGTTTTTCACTTCTCTGAAACGATTACTCCCAGTGAACGTCTTAAGGGTACTATCGCCGTACCCTTAACAATCCCGGCTCCCGGCGGGAAAATTGCCACTTCGTGGTTCCCTCCGCTTATTCCTCCAGGCTACCGGGCCGGGCGCGAGGTAGCGTCCTTGCAAAGCGCGCCCTGAGCCAGCATCCATGCTGGCTCTCCCGGCCTTACGGAAACACGTCGGCAATTTTCAGCCGGACCAGCCCACACCTGACCATTTGCGTTTTTTGTTTAAACAGCAAAACAGATTTAACTGGAAGTCAGAGCGTTGAAGCGATGACTCCGGTCCGGCTGAAAATCGATGAGTCGTTGACGGCTGATCGGGTCTGCCCGCAGGGATGCGGGCAGAGGGGATGGCCTGCAGGGACGCAGGCTCGGCCCCGACCCGACAGGCAGACGGCATAAGACGAATAACTCGCGCAGCGACGATTTTCCCGCCGGGAGCCTGGGTTGCAAGGGAGGCGGCGGTGAGCCTCCCTTGCACGTTCACGGGTACCTGTGCTTCAGAAAAGTGAAAAGCTGAAGTGAACGGAACCCTGAGTCGCAATCACATGTTCTCCATAATGATTAACTGACAAGCATTACGCTTCTGACGCGGTTTTTTTATGCCTGCCGCCCAGCTTTCCGACCTTCGTCACACTTCCTGATTACTGGATTATATGTCCAGTAAAAGCATTATTTGTCTGATAACGGTCGCTACTTGCCTCGGACCATAATTTCTCTCGTTAACTATTACGAGGAAATGAATATGAGCAAAAAATTGATTGCTGTCTGTGCGTGCCCAATGGGGCTGGCTCACACCTTTATGGCGGCGCAGGCGCTGGAAGAAGCGGCGGTTGAAGCCGGTTATGAAGTGAAAATCGAAACTCAGGGCGCTGACGGAATTCAAAATCGACTGACGGCGCAGGATATCGCTGAGGCGACGTTAATCATCCATTCAGTTGCCGTTACCCCGGAAGATAACGAGCGTTTCGAGTCGCGTGACGTCTACGAAATTACGCTACAGGACGCGATAAAAAATGCGGCCGGCATCATTAAAGAGATCGAAGAGATGGTTGCCGCTGAACAACAATAATCATCGACAGGGAACTACGTATGGCCATTAAAAAACGCAGTGCAACCGTTGTGCCAGGCGCATCTGGTGCGACAGCGGCAATAAAAAATCCACCGGCCTCCCGCAACAGCTTCTGGGGCGAACTTCCGCAACATGTGATGTCGGGTATTTCACGCATGGTGCCGACATTGATTATGGGCGGGGTAATTCTCGCCTTCTCGCAACTGATCGCTTATAGCTGGCTCGATATTCCTGCTGACACGGGCATCATGGATGCGTTGAACAGCGGAAAATTTACCGGTTTTAATCTCTCATTACTGAAGTTTGCCTGGCTGTCGCAATCTTTTGGCGGCGTGCTGTTTGGTTTTGCTATTCCGATGTTTGCCGCGTTCGTTGCCAATTCGATTGGCGGCAAACTGGCGTTTCCGGCGGGGTTCATCGGTGGGCTGATGTCTACTCAGCCTACCCAGCTGCTGAATTTTGACCCATCGACGCTGCAATGGGTAACCAGTGCTCCCGTGCCTTCCACCTTTATTGGCGCGCTCATTATCTCGATCGTTGCCGGGTATCTGGTGAAGTGGATGAACCAAAAAATTCAGCTCCCTGATTTCCTGCTGGCGTTCAAAACCACCTTTTTGCTACCCATTCTTTCCGCCATTTTCGTCATGCTGGCGATGTATTACGTAATCACGCCGTTTGGCGGCTGGATCAACGGTGGAATTCGTACTCTGCTGACCGCAGCAGGAGAGAAAGGGACGCTGATGTATGCGATGGGGATTTCCGCGGCAACGGCCATCGACCTCGGGGGGCCGATTAATAAAGCTGCTGGATTTGTCGCCTTCAGCTTTACCACCGATCACGTTCTGCCGGTCACCGCGCGCTCTATTGCGATTGTGATTCCGCCGATTGGTCTCGGGCTGGCAACGCTGCTTGACCGCCGCTTAACGGGGAAACGTCTGTTCAGCGCCCAGCTCTACCCGCAGGGAAAAACGGCAATGTTCCTCGCATTTATGGGCATCAGCGAAGGGGCTATCCCGTTTGCGCTGGAAAGCCCCATCACGGCAATTCCCTCTTACATGGTTGGCGCCATTGTCGGATCGACGGCTGCCGTCTGGCTGGGTGCGGTGCAATGGTTCCCTGAGTCGGCTATCTGGGCATGGCCGCTGGTGACCAATCTCGGTGTCTATATGGCAGGGATCCTGTTAGGTGCGGTGATTACGGCGCTGATGGTGGTGTTCCTGCGCCATCTGATGTACCGCAAAGGCAAATTGCTGATTGAAAGCCTCTGATCAAAAGGATTGTAACCATGAGCTTACTTGCCTCGCTGCGTGACTGGTTAACGGCGCAACATCTCGATGCGATGCTGCTGTCATCGCGGCAGAATAAACAGCCGCATATGGGGATCTCCAGCAGTTCAGGGTATGTGTTTATCAGCCATGACAGCGCGCATATCCTGGTCGATGCCCGTTATTACACCGATGTCGCTACGCGTACCCAAGGCTACCAGATCCATCTCCTCGATGGCACACAGACGTTGTATTCGCGGGTGAATCACATCATTGCTGACGAGAAGCTGCAGACGGTGGGGTTCGAAGGCGAGCAGGTAAGCTGGGAAACGGCACAGGCCTGGGCAGGCAAACTGCATGGACGGCTGGTCAGCGCCGTGCCGGACGTGCTTCGGCAGGTGAAAACGGCCCAGGAAATAGCCTGTATCCGTGAAGCCTGCCGGATTGCCGACCTCAGCGCTGAACATATACGGCGGTTTATTCAACCCGGTCTGAGTGAGCGCGAGATTGCCGCCGAACTGGAGTGGTTTATGCGCACGCTTGGCGCAGACAAAGCTTCTTTTGACACCATTGTCGCCAGCGGCTGGCGCGGGGCTTTGCCGCATGGCAAAGCCAGCGATAAACGGGTTGCAGCAGGTGAATTCATTACGCTGGATTTTGGCGCACAGTATCAGGGGTATTGTTCGGATATGACGCGAACGTTTCGCATACCTGACGCCAACCAACCTGCAGAAGACAGTGCGCTATTTTCGATTTATCAGGTTGTCCTGGAAGCGCAACTGGCGGCGGTAGCGGCAATTCGACCTGGCGCGCGTTGCAATGAGGTGGACGCCGCAGCCAGGCAAGTTATTACACAGGCGGGCTATGGTAATGCGTTTGGTCACAATACCGGACACGCTATCGGCATTGAAGTCCATGAGAACCCACGTTTTTCCCCTACCGATGGGACGCCTCTGGCGGCGGGAATGCTGCTCACCGTTGAGCCAGGTATTTATCTGCCGGGGCAGGGCGGAGTGCGTATCGAGGACGTGGTGCTGGTTACGCCAGACGGCGGCGAGGTGCTCTACACCATGGCGAAAACATTGTTACACACGGGAGAGGCGTGATGGACTTATCGCTACTGAAGGCGCTGAGCGAGGCTGATGCGATCGCCTCCTCAGAACAGGAGGTGCGACAGATCTTGCTCGAAGAAGCAGATCGTCTGCACAAAGAAGTGCGCTTCGATGGGTTGGGATCGGTGTTGATCCGCCTGAATGAATCAACCGGTCCGAAGGTAATGATCTGCGCGCATATGGATGAAGTGGGATTTATTGTGCGCAGTATTTCCAAGGAAGGGGCGATCGATGTCTTGCCGGTGGGAAATGTGCGTATGGCGGCCAGACAGTTGCAGCCAGTGCGGATTACCACCCGCGAAGAGAGCAAAATCCCGGGGCTGCTCGACGGAGATCGCAGTGGCAACGAGGTGAATGCGCTGCGGGTGGATATTGGCGCGCGGTCTTATGACGAAGTACTTCAGGCCGGCGTGTGTCCAGGCGATCGCGTTACCTTTGACACGACTTTTCAGGTTTTGCCGCACCAACGCGTCATGGGCAAAGCCTTTGATGACCGACTTGGATGTTATTTGCTGGTAGCGTTGCTGCGCGAATGGCATAACGCCATCCTTCCTTGCGAGGTGTGGCTGGTGGCCAGTTCCAGTGAAGAAGTGGGACTGCGCGGAGGGCAAACGGCAGCGCGTGCGGTTGCGCCCGATGTGGCGATCGTGCTGGATACAGCCTGCTGGGCGAAAAATTTTGATTATGGCGCGGCCAACCACCGACAGCTCGGCAAAGGCCCGATGCTGGTGCTGAGCGATAAATCGCTGATTGCGCCGCCAAAGCTGACGGCATGGATTGAAAGTGTAGCCACTGATGCGGGCATCCCGTTACAGCTCGATATGTTCAGTAATGGCGGCACAGACGGCGGGGCCGTACACGTCAGCGGAACGGGGATCCCGACGGTTGTTATGGGGCCAGCTACGCGGTATGGGCACTGTGCGGCATCAATTGCCGACTGTCGTGACATCATCCAGACGCAGCAGTTGTTGTCGGCGCTTATTTCACATCTTACGTGCGAAACCGTGGCTCATCTGACGGACTTCAGGTGCTGATTTCGCGCTAATCAGGAGTTGTTATGCTAACGATTCAATTTCTTTGCCCGTTACCCAATGGACTGCATGCGCGTCCAGCATGGGAGCTGAAAGAGCAGTGCAGCCAGTGGCAAAGTGAGGTGATGTTTTTCAACCATCGTCAAAACGCCAAAGCGGATGCGAAAAGCTCGCTGGCGCTGATTGGCACCGGGACGCTGTTTAATGACAGCTGTAGCTTAACCATCACCGGTCAGGATGAAGAGCAGGCCAGGCGGGTGCTGGAGGAGTACATTCAGCAGCGGTTTATCGACAGCGACAGCGTTCAGCCAGGGGCGGCGGAACTGGCGGCGCATCCGTTGCCGCGTTCGCTGATTCGGCTCAACCCGGATTTGCTGTATGGCACTGTGCTGGCAGGCGGCGTGGGGGCAGGTCAGCTCACGCTGTGGCAGAGTGATAATCTGGAGAGCTATCGCGCGATTGCGGCGAGTGCGGAAGACAACGCCAGGCTGGAGCACAGTCTGGCAACGCTGGCGGAACTGCTCAATCAGCAACTGCGTGAGCGCGATGGTGAGAGTAAAACCATTCTCAGCGCGCATCTGTCTCTGATTCAGGACGACGAGTTTGCCGGGAATATTCGCCGCTTAATGCTGGAGCAGCATCTGGGGCTGGGGGCGGCGATTATTACCAATATGGAGCAAGTATGCGACAAGCTGTCGGCTTCCGGCAGCGATTACCTGCGTGAACGCGTCAGCGACATCCGTGATATCAGCGAACAATTGCTACATATTACGTGGCCTGAAAAGCGGCCGCGCCATGCGCTGGTGCTGGAAAAACCAACGATTCTGGTGGCTGAAGATCTGACGCCCAGTCAGTTTTTGAGTCTCGATTTGCAGCATCTGTCAGGCATGATCCTTGAGAAAACAGGGCGCACCTCGCATACGCTGATCCTCGCTCGGGCGTCGGCGATTCCGGTGCTTAGCGGCTTGCCGCTGGCAGCGATTAGCCGCTATGCCGGGCAACCCGCAGTCCTGGATGCCCGATGTGGAGTCCTGGCCATTAATCCAGACGAGGCGGTTCGCGGCTACTACGCGATTGCGCAGAAGCTTGCCGACGAATGCCAGCGTCGGCAAGCGCTTGACGCCGCCCAGCCCGCGTTAACCAAAGATAATCAACGAATTGACGTCGCAGCGAATATTGGCACCGCGCTGGAAGCGCCGGGGGCGTTTGCCAATGGCGCGGAAGGGATTGGGTTGTTTCGCACAGAAATGCTGTTTATGGATCGCGACAGCGCTCCTGACGAGCAGGAACAGTTTGAGGCCTACCAGCAGGTGTTGTTGGCTGCGGGCGACAAGCCGGTTATCTTTCGCACGATGGATATTGGTGGCGATAAGAACATCCGCTATCTCAATATTCCGCAAGAAGAGAACCCATTCCTGGGCTATCGCGCAGTGCGGATTTATCCAGAGTTTGCCGGGCTGTTTCGCACGCAGTTGCGCGCCATTTTACGCGCTGCAACCTTCGGTAATGCGCAGTTGATGATCCCGATGGTGCACAGCCTCGACCAGATTTTATGGGTAAAAAGCGAATTGCAAAAAGCACTGGTAGAGCTGAAAGCAGAGGGTTTACGTCATGCACCGACAATTTCATTGGGCATTATGGTTGAAGTACCTTCGGTGTGTTACATCATCGACCACTTCTGCGATGAGGTGGATTTCTTCAGCATTGGTTCCAATGACATGACCCAGTATCTGTACGCTGTCGATCGCAATAATCCTCGCGTGTCGCCACTGTACAACCCGATTACGCCCTCGTTCTTGCGGATGTTGCAGCAGATTGTTCGCGTGGCGCACGAACGTGGTAAATGGGTGGGCATTTGCGGAGAATTGGGCGGCGAAGGACGTTACTTGCCGCTGCTGTTGGGCTTAGGGCTTGACGAACTAAGTATGAGCAGCCCACGGATTCCGGCAGTGAAAAGCCAGCTTCGTCAACTGGACAGCCAGGCGTGTCGCGAACTCGCTATGCAGGCCTGCGAGTGTCGCTGCGCTCAGGAGATTGAAGATCTGCTGAACCAGTTTGCGCCACAGAAAGAGGTGCGGCCGCTACTGGCGCTGGAGAATATTTTTGTTAGTGAGCCCCTTACCAACAAAGAGCAGGCGATCCAGTTCTTATGTGGCAATCTTGGGGTAAATGGACGCACCGAACATCCGTTTGAGCTGGAGGAAGATGTCTGGCAGCGTGAAGAGATAGTCACTACCGCCGTAGGTTTCGGGGTTGCTATCCCACATACTAAATCCCAGTGGATCAACCATTCCAGTATCAGTATTGCCCGGCTTGCTCAGCCGATAGACTGGCAGTCCGAGATGGGCGACGTTGAACTGGTGATCATGCTGACGCTGGGCGCCGATGAAGGCATTAACCACGTGAAGGTCTTCTCGCAGCTTGCGCGTAAGCTGGTGAACAAGCAGTTCCGCCAGTCGTTGTTTGCCGCTACCGATGCCGAAAGCATTCTGGCGCTGCTGGAGGCGGAACTGACGTTTTAAATTCTACAGAGAGGAACGCTTTCCAGCCTGCGGCGAGGCGCTTGCAGGCTGCGTAAAGGCTTCTGATAGAGAAATTATTAATTTATGGTGTGTTGAATCGGCAGTTTCCCGGCCCTTAATAACGTCATCTCTTGTTTGCAGAGCAGTACTACCGCCTGGCGACCTTTTACGCGTCGGGCGGTGAGCGCTCTTTTCACGGTCCGACGATCCGCACCTGATTCCAGCATCTGAAGACACATCAGGGAAAGTGCACGTCTGTTTTTCATCGAATATTCACTTTGTTGAGTCAGCCTGCACGTTATGTGCGTAGGGGCATTATTCTACAACGATATAAGTGGATATGACTAACGCGTTGGTGTTGTTTCAATCAACGTGCTGACTGGAAACGCGCGCCGTACTCGCCCGGCGTCAGGCCAAACTGACGGCGGAACAGGCGACAAAAATAATCACTGTCCTGATACCCGCAACGCTGTGCGACTTCGCTAATCGACAGATGATATTTCTGTAAGATGATGCGCGCCTTCGCCATTCTCACCCACCGCACGTACTCGACAAATCCCATGGTGCCATGCTGGGTAAATATTTTAGATAAGTGATTCGGCGTGATATTAAAAAACTGCGCTACGTTTTCCCGGCTCAGCGATTGGGCATAGTTGTCCTGGACCCAATTACATATGCTGTGATAGAGAAATTCAGAGCGCGGGCGCGCTATATCAGGCCGGGTGTTTACCACGCTGCGGCACAGGTGCAGCAGACTCAGCACCAGCGGTTGAATAATATCCTGGGCCTGAGGTGAGCGGCTTAAATGGGTCAATGCGGTAAGCATCGCCTCGCCTTCACCGCGCTGCGGATGTGGTAACTCAATGCGACGTACGGGACGCAACAGCGATGCGGTTCGGTTGTCGTAAAAAGAGAGGCCCAGCCAGGCTGGAGAAAATACCAGGCTCAAGAGCATCACCGGTTTATCGTTGCCTGGTAAATTCGCCGCTTTCGCCGGGATGAACAACATGTCGCCTTCCGCCAGACTGTGCTGCTGCTTTTCCAGTTGGTTGCTGTACTCTCCGCGCAGCACGATATCCAGGCGGGGCAGGTCAATACATAAACTGCCGGTCGGTAATGTGGTTCGCGGGGTAGCGAACCATACGCGCCCCAGACGCTGCGGATTTAACACCAGGCCGCTGAACAGATCGGCAAAAAACTGTTGGTCGGCGGGCAGGCCTGGCTCTTTCATTGCTCTTTCTCTGCGCTATAAGTGCATTAACTGTCTGAACTCTTTCACTTTACTCCGACTCACCGGGATTTCAAATTCCAGGTCTTTTAAGCGCAGAATGTAGGTGTTGTTAAACCAGGGTTCGATCTCGCGAATTTTATTCAAATTGACACAGAATGAGCGGTGGCAGCGGAAGAAATGCGAAGCAGGCAGTTTGCTGCAAAATTCGGTGATGTTCATTGGCATCACATACGACTCGCGCCGGGTATAGACGAAGGTCATCTTTTCATGGGCTTCAGCGTAGTAGATGTCGTTGATCGGGGTTACGATGATCCGCTCATCTTTGATCAGGTTGATCGTATCGTTTTCCCGGATCACCGGGCTGGCTGGCGAGGTTCCCGCTTGCTGCTGTTGCCAGGCGGTCTCCAGCTTTTGCAGCATGCCGACAATGCGCGATTCCTGATACGGTTTCAGAATATAGTCAAAAGCTTCCAGCTCGAAAGCTTCAACAGCGTGCTCTTTCCACGCGGTAATAAACACAATAAAGGGCTTATGCGCGAACTGGCTGATGTTTTGCGCCAACAGTACACCATCCAGCGAGGGAATATTGATATCCAGAAAAATAGCGTCAACGCGGTTGTGCTGGAGATATTTCAGCACGTCAAGACCGTCGTCAAATGTGCCGACAATCTCCATCTGGCTGTGCTCTTTTATCAGCCAGCTTAGTTCCTGTTGGGCCAGGAATTCATCTTCGACAATGATGACTTTCACGACTTCACTCCTGGTTAAAGCAATAATGTGGCCGGTGCGGCTGCGGGCGAGTGCTGATTAGGCACATAAAAGGCAATCTCTGTGCCCGGCTCCAGACGGCGGATCAGTAATCCTTCGCCATAGAGCAGCTTAACGCGATGATGGACATTCAACAGGCCAATTTTATTACCCGGCATTTCATTGGATTCGACCCGCTCAATCACTTTCGGATCGATCCCATGACCGGTGTCCCGCACGGCAATTCGTACCCGATTTCCGCACTCTGCAACGCTGATGGTCACCACGCCTTTTCCTTTGCAGGGTTGAATACCATGAACAATGGCGTTCTCGACAAGCGGCTGAATCAGCAGGCTGGGAATATAACAGCTTACCTCTTCATCAATATCATAAATAACCGTCAGCTTGTCGCCAAAACGGGCCTGTTCGATGGCGATGTAATCCTTGATTTGGTACAGCTCTTTCTTGATGTCGATCTGCTCATCATCTTTTAATTCAATATTATAGCGAAGATAACGCGACAAATTAAAAATGAGCTGGCGCGCGGTGTCCGGGTTAAGTCGCACCGACGACGAAATAGCGTTCAGGGCGTTAAACAGGAAATGGGGATTTATTTTACTCTGCAGTGCCCGCAGTTCTGCCTTATTTGCCATTTCGCGTAGCTGTTCCGCCCGAGAAACCTCAAGCTGAGTCGAGATAATTTGCGACAGGCCGATGGCCATTTCCTGTAGCGAGGAGGTGATCTGGTGAGCGTGACAGTAGTAGATCTTCAGCGTGCCGGTGACAACGCCTTTCTCCCAAAGCGGGATCACCAGCATGGAGTGTATTTCCGGTGTCCGATGTGCTTCATCATTGTTTTTGATGATGATTTTTCCGTAATTGATCGCCTGTCGCGTGGTCGGGCTGACGAAGTCATCGTTATCGCGGTAATTCAGTTCACCCACGCCAACGTAGGCCAGAACGTGCTGGGTATTGGTAATCGCGACGGCGTCTGCATGGATGTCATGGCGAATAATTTCACACACCTGGCGGAGCGACTCGCTGTTGACGTGACGGAAAAGCGGCAGGGTTTTGTTGGCGATATCCAGTGCCAGCTTGGCCTGTTTCGCGGCGCTGGCTTCTTTCTCGCCCTCCACGCTTTGAACCAGCATGACGATAAAACCAATACAGACGCTGCCCAGGATCATCGGGATACCGATTTTCGAGACGATATCCAGCCCCAGCGCGGTCGTAGGCGCCCAGGCAACGACGAGGATCATGGTCAGGGATTCGCACAGCATTCCGCCTAAAATACCTGCGCGCCAGTGTTGCGCTTTGGGGATCTTACGGTTGATCCACCCGGCAATGCAGCCTGCCAGAATACTGGTAATAAAGCAGGGTAGGGCGGTTACGCCGCCAATATCAATCAGGTAGCGGTGGGTGCCGGCGATGAGTCCCGTAATGATGCCGACCCACGGACCGAACAAAATTCCCCCTGACATGACCGCGATAATACGTACGTTTACCAGTGAGCCTTCAACCGGTACGCCGGACCAGGTACTGAACAGGGCAAACATCGAGAAAATCGCGGTGACGGCGAGCAACTCTTTCGGGGAGTGAGCTGACTTGTGCAACAGTTCGCGAAACAGGCGGATACGAATCAGGAAAAACAGACAAAACAGCATCAGCGCTGCCCGGTCAAATACCGCCAGCAGCATATTAAATATTTCGTGCACGGGTGACTCTTGCGCAGGGGTTAAACCTCTATGATAGGCAACCTGAGTCTGGATGACCAGCGCCCGCGCAGCCTGCGGCTAATGAGGAAAAACCTTAATATTAAAAGGGGATTGTTGCATTGTTGTTGTATTTACAATACCTGTCTTCTAAGCGCAAAGATCAAGGTAATGTTTTCAACAATAAAATGTTAAATGATGGTAATTTTTAGCTGTGTGTGAAAATGAATATTTCCTCATTTTGTTTGCCTGTTCCTCATTTGTGTCGAAAAAAATATTTTGTTTTGCCTCTCGACAGAAGGAAATTATTCAGGCTATTTTCTAAACGTGCCACCATCGTGGCAGCGTCGCTCGGACGGTCCGGGCGCTAACGTTAATCTGAGGATATTATGGCTGACACCCGCCCTGAACGTCGCTTTACGCGTATTGATCGCCTTCCCCCTTACGTTTTTAACATTACCGCTGAACTGAAGATGGCTGCGCGTCGGCGCGGCGAAGATATTATCGATTTCAGTATGGGGAACCCGGATGGGGCCACGCCTCCTCACATTGTTGAAAAACTGTGTACCGTGGCGCAGCGCCCGGACACGCATGGCTATTCCACGTCTCGCGGCATTCCGCGTCTGCGTCGGGCGATTTCCCGCTGGTATCAGGAACGCTATGACGTTGAGATTGATCCCGAATCCGAAGCGATTGTGACTATTGGTTCCAAGGAGGGACTGGCGCACCTGATGCTGGCAACGCTCGATCATGGTGATACGGTTCTCGTACCCAACCCGAGCTATCCGATCCATATTTATGGCGCGGTGATTGCCGGGGCGCAGGTACGGTCAGTGCCGCTGGTTGAAGGTGTCGATTTCTTTAATGAGCTGGAGCGCGCGATCCGTGAAAGCTACCCGAAACCGAAGATGATGATCTTAGGTTTCCCGTCCAACCCGACAGCACAGTGCGTCGAGCTGGAGTTTTTCGAAAAAGTCGTCGCGCTGGCTAAACGCTATGACGTGCTGGTGGTTCACGATCTCGCCTATGCCGATATCGTTTACGATGGCTGGAAAGCGCCATCGATTATGCAAGTACCTGGCGCTCGTGATGTCGCGGTTGAATTTTTCACCCTGTCGAAAAGCTACAACATGGCGGGCTGGCGTATCGGTTTTATGGTTGGCAATAAAACGCTGGTCAACGCGCTGGCACGCATCAAGAGTTATCACGATTACGGGACGTTTACACCGTTGCAGGTTGCGGCAATCGCGGCGCTGGAAGGCGATCAGCAATGCGTACGGGATATTGCCGAGCAGTATAAACGCCGTCGTGATGTGCTGGTTAAAGGACTGCATGAGGCCGGTTGGATGGTTGAGATGCCAAAGGCCTCAATGTACGTTTGGGCGAAAATTCCTGAGCAATATGCCGCGATGGGGTCACTTGAGTTTGCCAAGAAACTGCTGAACGAAGCGAAAGTATGTGTTTCGCCGGGGATTGGCTTTGGTGATTATGGCGATACGCACGTGCGTTTTGCCTTAATTGAAAACCGTGACCGTACCCGCCAGGCGATCCGCGGCATCAAAGCGATGTTCCGCGCAGATGGCTTACTGCCTGCCAGTGCGAAATCGGCTATTGAAAGTACCGACTAACCGATCGTGAGATCTCCAAAAGCAAACAGGAGCCTGATGGCTCCTGTTTTTGCTGCGTCTTTTATTTAGATCATCAGGGCGAACGTACCGGCCCAAACGATGACCATAAAAGAAATGCCCATAAAGAAATATTTCACTTTTCATCTCTCCGCGTACCTGGGTACGTCTGAATGAACATATGCTTACCTGACAGAGAGCTGATGCACGCGCAAACGAAATGGAGAATATCCCTCGTTTGCCTGGCGGCATCACCTCAGAATTCTGAGCTTTAGTGCTCCAGACGGCGCTAATGTACGCCTAAAAATGAGGTGAGACAAGAGGCATTTTTCTATTTAATTTTAATAACTTACAAGTGTCGTGATTCGGCGACAGTTTAATTTCTGCCGGTAATAAATTGCTATTGAGCGACGTAATGATTAGTCGGAGAATTCTCATATCACCATAGTATGAATGTGGTTAATTTTTCGCGGAATTCAATAATGAAAAGGTTAAAAATGACCAGATTAATGATGTTAGCACTCGTTCTTACGCCAGTGACGTCGATGGCGGCCTCACCGTTGGCGTTTAATTTCAGCTGCGCAAGTATTGGTGGTGTGAATAGTGATGGTAAAGGTAACGTTTGGATTGACGGTGCCAAGGCGACCGTAAAGAGCTTCAATGAAAACTACTGGGAAGCCAAAAGCGGCAAAAATACGCTTTCCATCTCCCGTAAAGATGACGGCAACCCGGAAGTTTCATGGTCAGGGCCAAATCGTAAGCACGGAATTTGTCAGCCTGAAGACAATATTGACTACGCCCCGGGGGAAAAATCGCCCCACAGCGGTCCTTCTTTCTCCTGCTCAGCGGTGGCAAAGGGAAGTATTGAAGAAGTTATTTGCCAGAGTCCATCACTCTCCGAGCTGGATGTTAAGTTGAACGGGGTCTACAAACAGGCGTTGGTTAAATCGAAAAATAACCCAACGCTGAAAGCGGAGCAGCGCGGCTGGGTTAAAGGACGAAACGAGTGCTGGAAAGAGCAGGATAAACCAGCCTGTATTGCTCGTAACTACAATGAGCGCATGGCTGAACTACAGAACGAGTGGGGCGTTAAGTAATTCAGCCACAGACAAAAAGAAAGGCCGTAAGGCCTTTCATTTTAGATATATAACGAGGCTTCACCCATGGGGCGGGTTTTGAAGCGACGGTGGATCCAGAGATACTGCTCGGGCGCGCGCATGATCTCTTTTTCGATAATTTTATTCATATAAGCCGCAGCCTGGCTTTCATCTGCCGGGTAACCTTCCATTTGTGGTGTGATAAACAGGCGGTAACCTGAGTTATCTGCTTTTCTCACCATGGTTACGGTCAGCATCGCTGCGCCCGACAGGCGTGACAGCACGTAAGTACCATTGGTGGTTGCCACGTTTTTAACGGCGAAGAAAGGCGCGAACGAGCTTCCTTTACGGCCGTAGTCCTGATCGGGAGCAAACCATACCGCTTCCCCTTTTTTCAGGGCGCCGACAATGCCACGCAGATTATTTCTGCCGATCATGGCTTTGTTGGAACGCATACGACCGCGGGTTTGGATCCACTCCATCAACTTATTGTTGTGCGGGCGATAGGTTGCCATCATCGGCTGGCACAGCCCCATTACGCGGCCACCTAATTCGAGCGACATAAAGTGTACGCCTACGACCATCACGCCACGGTCTTCCATCTGGGCGCGTTTCAGGTTGTCCAACCCTTCTACATCAAACCATTTGCGAACGCGGTGATCCGGCCAGAACCAGGCCATACCTGTTTCAAGCAGTCCCATGCCGAGTGAACGGAAGTTCTCATCGACCAGTTTGTCTCTCTCTTCCTGCGACAGATTGGGGAAACAGAGTTCGAGGTTTTTACGTGCAATAGATTCACGGCGCTTTAAAAATGGACGAGCCAGTGTTCCTGTACGGGTACCAAGAAAACATAATACGGGATAGGGAAGTTGTACCAGTAACCAGAGCACACCGACGCCAAACCACGTGAGCCAATAGCGCGGATGTAAAAACGCGCGTGAAAATTTACATTGGGGAAACATAAGCACCTGTTGTTGATACGAAATAGATGTATCGCGAAGACGCTGGGTCTGGCGCGTTACACTCTGCACAGATCGTTAGGCCGCCATAAACGACATTGGTTCCTGCAAAGAGTGTAAAACTGAGTCAGGACAAAACCACGAGGGGCATGAATGATCGGACGCACAATGTACACCCGAAGATTAATGTCAGCCAGAAATAATTACTCAAGTTTCGTAAATATTTTGGGGGCGATTAAGAACAAAAAAAAGACTATTTATAATTCATTGTTTTTATGATGAATAAATAAACTCCAGGTGTATATCTAAATAGTAAGCAGATGAGTGATTTTTGTAACGTAAATGTTGCTTAAATTGCGAACTGATGGAAATTATCTTAGAATATAAAAACAAGGGAGTGTAAGGACTTACGTAAAGTTTTATGGCAAACAGGAGGTATCGCTATGCTCTATTTTTGGACCTTTCTCGCATTGAGTATTCTGAGCGTCAGTTGCTACATCTGGCAGGTAATGGGCGCTGCGGCGTCAATAAGCGCTTTTATCGGCATGGTCATACTCACCGCCTTAATTTACGTTTTTACTATGCGGTTGACTAATGGTAACGAAATGGTAACCGGATTATTCCTTTTTCTTGCCCCAACATGCGGTTTGATCATTCGCTTTATGGTGGGGGACGGTAGGCAATAATCCGGCGTGTTACGATTGGAAATGAATTTTCACGTTTAGCTGTTTTTTATTTAGCTGAGAGTAGGGAAGTGCCAGCTGCGCTGGCACTTTTTGCGAGACTGAACTCGATTAACGGGCGTCAGCCAACTGGAGTGATGCTTCTTCTTGCTGAGCATTTTTCCGCTGTTGCTCAAGTTCCAGCGCCCCGCGATGAGAGAGGTAGCAGAACAGGATGCAACAGACAATTCCCCCCATCAGCAGATAGAAACCGCCATGCCATCCCATTTTGTCGACCATTACGCCAAACAGGCTGGTGCCCAATGACGCGCCAAAAATGTAGCTCATAAATCCGCGCAATCCTACTGCGGAACCCACTGCGAAGCTGGGTACGATTTCCATGGTCTGAACGGATGCCAGGAACTGAGGAACATAAATCAGGCAGCCAACGATGGCGGCAAAAATAGTCACCATCAACAGCGATTCGCTTTTCCAGTAGCCGATCAGACAGACGAAAATCAGTGCCATACAAATCATGGCCAATGGCATGCGACGGCCTTTAAACAGTTTATCGGTAAGCCAACCCGCCAGTAATGTGGAAGGGATTGCCGCCCATTCGAAAAATAAAAAAGCGACGCTCATTTCCTCTTTCGAGAAATGTTTTTCGGTTAACAGATAAATTGGCAACCAGCTAATCATGCCAAAACGTACCATATAGACAAAAACATCTACCAGTGAAACATACCAGGCATTTTTATTACGCAGGACATAAGTGCAGAAGATCTGGAAGGCGCTCATATTTTCTGGCGCCTGGACAGCGTGTCGGGCATTTAATACAATTTTTTCTTCCGGCATCATTTGTTCCAGAGCCGGTAAACCTTCCTGGCGTGGTGAACCTTTCCCCAGCATCAGCACGATAAATGCAAACAGGACGGCAACGCCGGCCGGAACAATATAGCTGGCGCTTTGCCAGTGTTCACTTCCCAAAATGGCAAAGGCGGCACCAACGATCGGGGCAACAATACCACCACCGACATTGTGTGAGATATTCCAGAATGCGCCAACGCGTCCACGTTCTTTACGCGGAAACCAGTTGGCGATAGTAATAAATGAAGGGCCGACGCCCATCCCCTGGAACAAGCCGTTGAAGACAACCAGCGCGGCAAAAATCCAGAATCCGGTACTGAATCCTAAACCTACGTTGACGATGGCGCACAGAATCAAACCGCATGCCATAAAGACTTTGGGGCTGGCTTTGTCTGCCAGGCTGCTCATAATGCCTTTACTGATCCCATAGGCGATAAGCATACAACTGCTGAGTAAACCGATCTGCGTGGCGCTGAGATCCAGATGCTCCTTCAGATAAGGCGTTGAGAGCGTGAAGTTATTACGCACAATATAGTACGCAAGATAGCCCAGGAATACGCTGAGTAATGCCTGAATGCGATAGCGGCCATAAGTTTCCTGGACTTTCTCCGCCGGGACTTTATTTGCCGCAGGCCCTGCCTTAAATATTGATAACATATCATCACCTAAATTTATATTGATGTGAATATCAGGAGTTTTCGTGGTGAAGAGTGAAATAGGCAGGAGAGAAACTCAAGTCGATGAAATGTGTCATTATTGACCCATTTTGCGGGTAGTGCGGCGGATTTTGACTCTTTTTAAATAATGATATTTTATTTCTGTTCTTTTGCGCGGACTTTTATTGCTGGCATGTGCGGATATTAACAAATTCATACTGTATTTTCGGGTATTCTTTGCTGATGTAGTCACTTTCCGTTTGGTAAACTTGCGAATAACCTTATTCCTCTCAGCTGTAGTGATAAACGGGTAAGTTTTGTCTCAATATTATTTTTTGCACATGTTGGTATTTATGAACGGGATCACAAACAGACTTTTCTGTTGGCGGCGTTTTTGGGCAATCTTGCTCTGTTTCATGTCGCTGTTGGCGAGTCGCCAGGCGTTGAGTAAAGAGCTGGTGATGGCCACAACCTTTTCTCCCGGCGCCACGGCCTGGATTATCCAGCGCTGGCAGACGCAGCAGGGATCGGTGATGATTCGCACGTTAAACCGGACCAGCAGCTCGCTGGAACAACTGCTTGATACCGCGAATGCGGAAAATGTTGATCTCATTTTGACCTCATCGCCCATGCTGTTACAGCATCTTCAGGAGCATCAGAAGCTGGCGCCCTTTGATAATGCGCTGCCGGAAAGCCAGAGGCTGGTGCCTGAGTCTATTCGTTCTACCTCTGTGGCGGTGGCGATATCCGGTTTTGGCCTGCTAATTAACCGTTCCGCGCTGGCGGCGCGACACCTTTCTCCTCCTGCTGACTGGGCGGATTTAACGCAGCCTAAATATCAGAATGCGTTGTTGATGAGTAGTCCGTCACGTTCCGATACCAATCATCTGATGGTTGAGTCGCTGTTGCAGCAAAAAGGGTGGGAAGAGGGCTGGGCGACGCTGTTAGCGAGCGCGGGTAATCTGGTGACGATTTCATCACGCAGTTTTGGCGTCGCCGACAAAATTAAGAGCGGTCTTGGCGTTGCCGGACCGGTCATTGATAACTATGCCAACCTGTTGCTCAACGATCCGCATCTGGCCTTTACCTATTTTCCTCGCTCCGCAGTGTCGCCAACCTATGTCGCCGTTCTCAAGAACAGCCAGCACGCCAGTGAAGCGCGTCGTTTTATCCGCTACTTATTAAGTCCGGAAGGACAGCGGATCCTTGCGGATGCGAATACGGGAAAATATCCGGTTACCCAGCTCGCGCCAGATAACCCACGGGCCGCTCAACAGGCTATGTTGATGAATCAGCCTGCGCTTAATTATCGGCTGATCCTTAAGCGGCAGCGGCTGGTGCAACGGATGTTTGATACCGCCATCAGTTTTCGTCTCGCACAACTGAAAGATGCCTGGCGAGCGCTATACAGTGCGGAAGCGCGCCTGAAACGCCCGTTACCCGAAATCAGAGCCTTACTGACCAGCGTCCCGATAGATGCCAGGCGTAGTGAAGATGAGGCCTGGCTTGCTCAGTTCGATAACAAAAGCTTTGCCGAACAGCAGATGATGGAATGGCAGCTGTGGTTTCTTAAAAATCAACGTCAGGCGATAGCAAAACTGGAAGAATTAAAATGAAAGGTGGATCGATACTGCAACGCCTGCGGCAGCTCAACATCAGCAGCAGCCTGCGGGGAGCCTTTCTGACGGGCGCACTACTGACGTTGAGCGTAAGCTGCGTCAGTTTGTACTCATGGCATGAGCAGAGCTCGCAGATACGCTATTCGCTTGATGATTACTTCCCGCGCGTGCATTCCGCTTTTTTGATTGAAGGGAATCTTAACCTGGTTGTGGATCAGCTTAATGAATTCCTGCTGGCCCCCAACACGACGGTGAGGCTGCAACTGCGCAATCAGATAATTTCGCATCTGGATAAAATCGAGACACTGAGCCGGGGGCTACAACCCGCAGAACAACAGCAGCTGGCGGTGATTTTGCAGGACAGCCGGGCGCTGATGGCGGAACTGGACCGGGTGCTCTACAACATGTTCCTCGTGCGTGAAAAAGTGAGTGAACTCTCCGCACGCATCGACTGGCTACACGATGATTTTAACACCGAGCTGAATTCACTGGTGCAGGATTTTACCTGGCAGCAGGGGACGTTGTTGGATCAAATCGAGGCAAAAAGTGGCGATGCGGCGCTGTATCTCAAACGTGCCAGAGAGGTGCAAAACGAGCAGCAGCAGGTTTACACCCTGGCAAGAATTGAAAATCAGATCGTCGATGATTTACGCGACAGGCTTAATGAACTGAAATCGGGCAGCGACGACGGGATGCTGGTGGAGAACCATATCCGCTACCTGGAGAATCTGAAGAAAACCGCCGATGAAAACATCCGTACCCTCGATGACTGGCCCAGTACCATCACCCTGCGGCAAACCATTGATGAACTGCTGGAAATCGGGATGATGAAAAATAAAATGCCCGATACGATGCGCGATTATGTCGCTGCGCAAAAAGCGCTCATTGATGCCAACCACGCCAGAGAGGCAACGCTCGGGCGCTTTCGAACACTGCTTGAAGCGCAATTGGGAAGTAGCCATCAGCAAATGCAGATGTTTAACCAGCGGCTGGAACAAATTGTTCGCGTCAGCGGCGGACTTATTCTGTTGGCGACGCTGCTGGCGCTCCTTCTCGCCTGGGGACTTAACCACTACTTCATTCGTTCCCGGCTGGTGAAGCGTTTTACCGCGCTCAACCAGGCTGTGGTGCAAATCGGTCTGGGGCGAACGGACGCCACTATCCCGGTTTACGGGCGCGATGAATTGGGGCGTATCGCGGGCCTGCTGCGCCATACTCTGGGCCAGTTGAATGCGCAAAAAAATCAGCTTGAGCAGGAAGTGGCGGAGCGTAAGGAGATTGAGTCCGATCTCCGGGCAACGCAGGATGAGCTGATCCAGACGGCTAAACTGGCGGTGGTCGGCCAGACCATGACCACTCTGGCGCACGAAATTAATCAACCGCTGAATGCGCTGTCGATGTACCTGTTTACGGCGGGAAGGGCAATTGAGCAGGGGCAATCCGCTCAGGCCAGAAGCACGTTAACCAAAGCGGAGGGGCTGATTACCCGCATCGATGCCATTATCCGTTCGCTGCGTCAGTTTGCGCGTCGGGCTGAGCCGGGCGCGCCTTTACATCCGGTCGATCTACGACAAACGTTTACTGCTGCCTGGGAACTGCTGGCTATGCGCCATAAGCAGCAGGGTACGCTGACGCTTCCTGCTCACAGTGTGTGGGTGGCAGGTGATGAAGTGCGTATTCAGCAGGTACTGGTAAACATACTGGCAAATGCGCTGGATGCCTGTCCGGCTGCCGCGGAAATAGAGGTTCACTGGCAGGCTGAAGGCCACCGATTGTGTGTCTTAGTCTGTGATAACGGCCCCGGCTGGCCAGGCGCGTTGTTGCCATCACTATTAAAGCCGTTTACCACCAGTAAGGATGTGGGGCTCGGTATTGGTTTATCAATTTGTGTATCGTTAATGACGCAAATGAACGGCGAGCTGCGCCTGGCCTCGACGCCGGGGCGCAATGCCTGCGTCGTGCTGCAATTTAATCTGACGGATGTAAACGATGTTGTGTGATGAATATGCTGTTTTGCTGATTGATGACGATGCCGATGTTCTCGACGCTTACACGCTGTTGCTTGAACAGGAGGGTTATCGTGTATACGCATGCAGTAACCCTTTTGACGCCCGAAATTGGCTACAGGCCGACTGGCCGGGGATTGTCCTGAGCGACGTGTGTATGCCTGGCTGCAATGGAATTGATCTCATGACGTTGTTTCATCAGGATGATAATCAGCTGCCGATCCTGTTGATCACCGGCCATGGCGACGTCCCGATGGCCGTGGAAGCGGTGAAAAAAGGGGCCTGGGATTTTCTGCAAAAACCGGTCGACCCCGGCAAACTGCTGTTGTTGGTAGAAGATGCGCTGCGTCAGCGAAAATCGGTGATTGCGCGTCGCCACTATTGTCAGCAAAAGCTGCAGGTTGAGCTGATCGGTTACAGCGAATGGGTCAATCAGTACCGCCAGCGTCTGCAGCAGCTGGCGGAAACGGATATTGCCGTCTGGTTTTATGGCGAGGCGGGAACGGGGCGTATGACGGGAGCCCGTTATTTGCATCAGCTTGGGCGCAGCACCGAGGAACCGTTTATCCGCGGTGAATTGACGCCAGGCAATGCGGGACAACTCAATGACCTTATTGCCCAGGCGCAAGGCGGTACGCTGGTCCTGAGCCATATTGAATGCCTGACGCGCGAACAGCAGCACCAACTGGTGCACCTGCAAAGCCAGGAGCGGCGTCCTTTTCGCTTAATCGGCATTGGCGCCACATCGCTGGTGGAACTGGCGGCAACTAACCAGATTGTGGCAGAACTCTATTACTGTTTCGCGATGACGCAAATCGCTTGTCAGCCGTTATCACAGCGTCCCGATGATATTGAGCCCCTGTTTCGTCATTATCTGCAGAAAGCCTGTCTGCGCCTGAATCATCCGGTACCTGACGTTGACGGGGAACTCCTGAAAGGCATGCGGCGCCGCGTGTGGTTAAGTAATGTTCGGGAGCTGGCGAACGCCGCTGAGCTTTTTGCCGTTGGGCTACTTCCGCTGGCTGAAACCGCAAATCCGCAGCTGCATATGCCTGAACCGACGCCGCTCGATCGCCGGGTGGAGGAGTACGAGCGGCAGATTATTACCGAGGCGTTAAATATTCATCAGGGACGCATTAATGAAGTGGCGGAGTATTTACAAATTCCGCGTAAAAAACTGTATTTACGCATGAGAAAATACGGGCTGAGCAAAGAACACTATAAGTTTTAGTGGCGAGGTTCCAGAAGAAGAGACGTTGACAGTATTTCGGTGGCGGCGCGAGCGCTCACCGAAATACGCGACGGAAGTCTGAATTATCTGTTTGTTTTTCTTACCACATCAAATCATCAGGGACGACAAAATCAGCATACGGATCGTCTTCGTCCTTCGCTTCCTGGCTAAGCTCGCAATTTAATACAATATAGCTTGCATCGCGCTGGGCAATTTTATCGGCGACGACAGCCGGAATGATGGCATATTCGCTATCGCTGCTGCTTTCAGCCGTCAGACGCGCAATGGCCAGACGGCCCTTGATTAACTGCGACTGGGTCACTTTATCAACATAGACTTTTTTGATTAGGTTATTATCAGTGAAGTTGTAACCAATATCGCCACGAGAAATGGTGATTTTATTCATTTCAATAAGTTGTTTGATCTGCGCTTTATACTCTTTAGACAGCGCAGCCTGCTTTTGCTGCTCGCTGAGCTGTTTATCACGCTCGGCCTGTGCTTTTTTATTCTCTTCCACCGCCTCTCTGGCTTCACGAGCCTGAACGCGCGATTTTTTCGCCGTTCTCTGCACTTTTGCCATTTTTTTGCTGCTGACCAGACCGGCCTTAAGCATCTGTTCCTGTAGGGTAAGTTTTGTCATCGTCGCTTCTAATCCAATAAAATCGTTGTAAGGATTATAACCTTAAGGTTCGGTGGGAAGCCAGAATGCGGAGCTTTTCTCGAGCCCCTGACATTCATCCCGCTGGTCGTTTTATTTGAAGGAAGATAGATAATCCCCGGGTGCAGTTCCCATAACGCGTTTGAATGCCTGGTAGAATCCAGACAATGACTCATACCCGACGTGGCTGTAAATATCCTCTGTTTTCATACCCCTTCTGAGCATGTTTAATGACACATAAATTCTTAGTTTGCTCAATACCAGGTTCGGTGTATAGCTTGTCGCTTTTAATATGCGGCGAATAAATGTTGAGCGTGACATAT
Organism: Citrobacter sp. CRE-46; assembly: GCF_059615875.1. Lineage (NCBI taxonomy): Bacteria > Pseudomonadati > Pseudomonadota > Gammaproteobacteria > Enterobacterales > Enterobacteriaceae > Citrobacter > Citrobacter sp. CRE-46. Next base: position 1,603,675 of record NZ_CM184341.1, read on the forward strand.
AAGTGAAGCGAGCCATATCGTCCAGTGTCCATGAATGCTCAGGATTATCTAGTATAGCAATAATTAATTTTGCTAACGGTTCATCATTAGCAGCATTCAGTATATTTATATCAATGTCATATAAGGAAGTAGATTCACTAACCACATAGTGCAAAATAGCGTCAGTTAAATGGGCAATAATGCAATTATTTTCATCGGCAGAAGCATTAACTTCTGTCATTAATAACTCAAATAGAGAGTGTATTTTGTTACTGACGTCATCTTTTTTCTTAATAAGATATATATCCGGTAGTAAGGCAAACAGCAATTGACTGGCGATAGAGTTAGGTTGGATGAAACCACACAGCAGATCGGTGGAATTAGAAGATGAATCTTCAATTTTAATCATCTTTCTGCGGGGTAAGTCAACAATATTTGTATCTGGTGAGGAGGTAAGAAAAAATGGGAAGTTATTAAAAAAAACAGAATATCTCCTTGTTCCAGCATGATACGCGGTTGTTGGTTTAACAAATCCAGCCAGCATTCCCCGCCCAGAACGATATGAAAGCTCGGTTCTCCATAGGGGTATGTTGATGCTTTCCATTCGCTACAATATCTGCCGAGGTGGAAGACGGATGTACTTGCTTCACCTCCTTTAAGTAGCCAGCCTGAAGTATTCATGTATTCCCCAATATTGTCAGTAATAAAATGATTTTGAAACGATGTTGTATAGATAGTTTCGTTAAGTAACTATAAGATTTGTTAATCAAGTTATGTATTGCAGGAGAGGGTAGTGTTTCTGGTATTTACTAAAGATATTATGTTGCTACAGGCTATTTATCACCTTATCAAAACAGACGTTATTGTCCATATTCAGCATGCTGAAGACTTTTGCACTATAGAAGAGCGTAATGTAAAAGTGATAATTGATACGTTTAACAACAACATTTTCTATACCAGTATAGATTATCAACTGGAGAGGATACAACCAGCTAAGGTTTTCATACTTGCGCCATTTAGAATCAAAAGATGTTTCGGAGATATCCCTGTTGTTTTTATCAATCGAAACGTTTCGCTGCATGCTTTCATTACTTTGCTGAATTGCGATGAAAATCTTGATATCTCTCCAGAGTTATCGTTTTCTCGTCGCCAGCATCAAATTCTTACCTACATTTTGCAGCAAAAATCATGTTACTCAATTGCTGAGGAAATGCATATCTCATTAAAGACCTACTATTGCCATAAGTATAATATCATGTTGTTGCTGAAACTCAGGAAAATGAGTGATTTAGTACGACATCAAATATCATGTTATCTATAGTAACCAGATGCAGGATCTCGTGTTTCGAGATTAGGATTAAATTGTTAAAGTGCAGAAATGGCAAGTATTGTATAGCACAGCTTACCATGCCTGTATCATTTTAAAATGATAGTTTAATCCTATTCTCAAAAATAAGCACCACATACAATAATTAAGCAAGTTATTATTGTATGTGGCATAATATTTATTACATTACACCACAGAGACCTCTTTAATAGCAGGGTTTTTATTAAGCATAGAAATTACCTGAAATACATCGATTTCTTTTGTGCACTCTAAATTTGCCGTAAGTACATAACATTCAACCGTATCTTTAGCCAGTGAACGCACTTGTATGCGATAACCCTGGTCAGTAATCCAGGCCAGAACAGATTGTGCTGCACCGGCTGCAATACGTATGCGTAGTTGCAAGTGATGATTTAAAAAGCGATAGGTAAGCTGACGGAAGAACTCCAGCACGATGAGTGCCATAATCGTACCAGCGATGCCGACTTCATACATTCCACTGCCGATAACCAGACCTATTGCTGCAGTGACCCACACATCCGCTGCTGTCGTTAAACCTCTAATGGTTTGTTTTTGGACCAAAATATTCCCCGCGCCCAGAAAACCAACACCTGTGACAACCTGAGCTGCGATTCTGCTGGGGTCTAATCCAATATGTTCATGCCCAATAACATCATAGAAACCGTACTTAGAAACAATCATGAACATGGCACTGCCAATACCAATCAATATATGAGTCCGTACTCCTGCTTCTTTGGCGCGTATTTGACGTTCCAGACCAATTACGCCACCTAAGAAACTGGCTAACATGAGCCGTAAAAGAAACTCTTCAATCATAATGATTCTCTCTGTGCTGCAGTTAAAACGAAAATCACACATGCAGAAATAATTAAAATATTCTCACCTCAACCGTATTATTTAATTAATGACGATGTTCTGGCATTAATTCTTTATTTGGAACTAAGAATAACCATGATGAAATAACAAACGGCATGGTTAAGGTCGGCAGGCCAAAAGGCATTAAAAGCACATTCATTGCTGCCTGGATAAAGACCGTAAAGATAATTCCTGAAACGGTGTAAATAAAGACTTGCCAGCCAGGGTGATTAAAGACTGTGCCCAGTGCAACTGATGTGAGAACGGCGCTAAAGGCATACAATCCTGCCTCAATCTCGTGAGGATTGGCTCCCAGATAACAAGCAAGGAGTGTCGCAATAAAAGAGCCAATGATGGCATAACAGGCACATACGACAGATTCTACCGCCAGACCAGCAATGAAGAACAAACTAGCAAGGATCCCAGGGAATAAAAACACTTGTGAGACCCCATGTAGTGTACCGTCGATAAAAAAGCTAATTGAGTAATGGTTTTGAGACGCTGCTATGTAATGTTGTGACAATTCAGGGGCAGGAAGACCAGAGCCATAGATATTATGAAAAGCATAGCTGGCAAGTAGAATTACCCAGGTTGTCAGCACGAATGGGGCAGTTAGCGCAGCGACTTTCCATGTTTTTAGTATATCCGCAATGCATACCGTAGCAATAACCGATACAACACTACCAACGACCAGGCATAGCCACATTATTGGTGTCGCAGTTATAAATACAGGAATAGCAATGCCGACCAGACAGCCATTATAGCTATAGAGACCATCCCGCCAACTTTTAACATCATGGGCTATTGCCCCTGTTATCGAAGCCAGGACAGTTCCGACTATACACCCCCATGCTGCTAAAGGGTTGTTATTGTTATAAGCGGCAATAAATATAGCAATAAAAAAAAGTAACCCTGTGATGGGATTATTTTGGAACATTACCTGAGCACAACCACGTAATGATATATCAATAATTTTGAGAGAATAATGCTTATCCGTATTATTCTTCCATAATACCGAAATGGGGTGTATTGTCATCATTATGTACCAGTAGAGATTGTAAAGGATATTATTGTTTCCAGATAAACGGTGGCGGTAATTCTGCATTCAGAACGATTTTTCTTACCATAGCCCAAACCTTGCGAAGATGTTCTTTTATAACGGCACTGTCATTAGCGAGTATCTTAAATACAAGACCAGATTCCGCTGGTAGTGTTGACATACCATAGCAACAATCCTTACCATAATGCGCAGGGAAAGCTGCCAGAATGGATGATATATTTTCTGTAGGGGTTAATATGAAAATGGTGCCGAGAACCTGAAAATCTCCCATAACTCCGATCTCTGTCATTGGATGTTCTCTGGGTTTTAGCGCAATTTGCTCCTTAAAAACAACGTGTCCGGACTCATCTTTTGCAGTTACATTTGATGAATAATAGTCAAAACCGTTCAGCTCATTTTCATGGTGATAACGACGACCAGGTATAATGATTTCTGAATAAATAAGTGTTGCGCTTCTTTTATATTCAATCACGGTATCGTTAATAAATCTTGCGTTGCGGTGCAGGATTAAAGGGTCGGGTAGATATTCCAGATAAGCATTTTCGTTCAGCTGAATAATTTGAAGCTGTGCCCCATAGTTTTTATCCATGGAATGCACTTTGGTGGCTGATTGGGTACTGACGCTGGCGAAAGCATTTTCACCCACATTAATGGATAACACCATGCGATCCCCTTGTAGCACACAGCCTGAAGTTGAGATCACGGTCACGCAGGGAAGAGCGGGCAGCGCTTCGTCATGATACAAGGCCTTTTGTGCAAACAATGGTGTTCGTTTTTCCATACGATGAAGAATGCTTTTTCTCCCGGAACGGGTAAAGCTGAGATATAAAAAACCATCCTTCCCGATCGCTCCGCTGGGCATTTGCTCGGGCTGCTGACGATATTCTACAGGGATCTGCTTCTCCCAACACATCCGGGCCTTTTCCACCAGGTTATTCAAATTCTGTGGGTGAGTCATCCAGCTTTCCTTTAATCGTGTGGCCAAATAAAAAATCACGCTCAATCATGTCGACAAGCTGCTCAATACCTTCACCCGTTTTACAGTTAGTTAAAATATAAGGGCGACTATTTCTGACATGACGGGTATCCGATTCCATTACCTCAAGACTGGCACCGACATATGGTGCTAAATCAATTTTATTGATAACCAAAATATCCGCCTGTACCAGGCCTGGACCATTTTTACGTGGGATTTTTTCCCCTTCTGCTACGTCAATGACATAAATATAAAAGTCTGCTAATGCAGGGCTGAAGGTGAGGGTGAGATTATCACCACCGCTTTCAATCATTATTAAATCGCTATCTGGAAATTTGTCTTCCATTTCTTCAACGGCAGCAATATTCATACTGGGATCTTCACGTACTGCGGTATGTGGGCATGCCCCTGTTTCAACACCAATGATTTTTTCTTCTTCTAATATTCCTTTTAATGTCCTTTTGACCTGCTTTGCATCTTCTGTTGTAACAACATCATTGGTTACGATCAGGGGTTTATATCCCCGATGAATAAGAACAGGAGTAATAACTTCAATAATAGCCGTTTTTCCTGAACCTACGGGACCACCAATACCAATCCGGGTAATTTTCTTCATTACAAACCTCAGTTAATTCATAAATAAACGTACATGGGCATCGACGTGGATAGCCGCCAGAATATCGACTACCGGAGAAAATGAAGACATCTCTTCCGGACGGGTGTTATGCGCCATTTCAGCATAATCAGGAAAAAGTAACGTGGCCTCAGCCAGGATTTTTTGGCTATCCAGATGCGTAATCCTCATCAATCTTTGCGCCGCACTTAGAATAGTCATCGCTACACCATAAAAATGCATGACCAGCATAGCTTCTTCATCAAGCTCTAAACGATGCATCAACAAAGCATGAGAGACAGGATAAGTGCCATTAACACGGCCTTGACGAATTTGTTCAAGCCACCAGTCAAATACCCGCTCATGGTAAATAGCCGCTGCAAGCTCAGTTAATTTTTTACCCATTCTTTGGGTCATTAATCGGGATTCAGGTGATAGTTTTCTACTGATTACATCATTATCAATAGAGATAAGCTCACTTAACTTGTTATTGCGGCAGGCGCGCATGCTTTGTATTTGCGCGACAGCATCACATTTTGCAGCCTGCAAAAGTGCTGTACAGACATATTGTTTGAGGGTCTTGTCGTCATAGACAATTCCGCATGAAATTGCAGACTCAACCCCGCAGGAAAAAGTAAATGCCCCGACAGGAAGGACCGAATCTCCAAACTGCAGTATTCGTGCAATGTTCAGTAATCTGTATGAACTATCTGGCATATTCGGCAATCCTATTACGTTAGTGATCAATGTGTACATGTGTATGCGCTTCTTCAGTACCGCCAAACAGAAGTCTTGACTCAGATGGGGTTAAGAGTGGAATGACTTTTTCACCTTCAGTGAAGTAATATTGACCTTCTGTATACCCATGAGATTTCATTACCGAAGCCAACATTTTATCAGCAACAACAATAGGAATAAAAACGCAGTATCCTTTTATGACGGCCTTCCAGTGCTGATTCCCTAGAGCATGACCTAATTCAAAAGCACGGGTGAGAAGGTCGGTAATTTTCTCTACGCCAAATAATCCCAGGTCGACAATCATCACGCGTCGGAGCTGTATTTTTACAGTAAGTAAATAACGGTTATTTTTGTCATATAAAAGAATGTCGCCATCATTAAGACGGAGATGACGGTCCAGAGATAAACCGATATCGTAGCCGAGTTGACTTTTTTTTCGGCAACGACTTTTTTGTGCTTCCCATTGTTCGAGTACCAACACATCATGTTTAATACCTTCAGCAGAGAGGTCAAGCTCGCCACGAGAATTGATATTCCCGAGAGTTTTTTCAATTAAGTACATAGCTATTTTCCTATTAACCAAAGAAATATTTTTGATTCATTACCGCAGTTTGAATGGGTTGGCAGGTAGCGTGCACACCATCAACTTTGACGGCGAATGTCTCTGGGTTGACGTCAATTTTTGGGGTCGCATTATTTCTGATAAGATCGTGTTTACTGATATTTCGACAGTTTTGGACTGCGACAACCTGTCTTTCAAGACCCGCTTTTTCTTTAACGTCATCATCAAAGGCTGCCTGTGATACGAAAGTAAGGCAGGTATCCTGCAGGGTTTTCCCCATTGCACCAAACATAGGGCGATAAAATACTGGCTGAGGAGTAGGCAGCGAAGCGTTAGGGTCACCCATTAAAGACCAGTTAATCATTCCCCCTTTAATAATGAGTTTTGGTTTGGCCCCAAAAAATTGTGGTTCCCAGAGTACCAGGTCAGCCATCTTACCCACTTCGACAGAACCAATAATATGACTAACGCCTTGCGTAATGGCCGGGTTAATCGTAATTTTGGCGACGTATCGGAGAACGCGGAAATTATCATTATTTGGACTATCTTCCGGTAATTTTCCGCGAGCAACTTTCATGGCATGCGCAGTTTGTACCAGGCGAAGCCAGTTTTCGCCCACGCGTCCCATAGCCTGAGAATCGCTGGAGAACATAGATATTACGCCCATATCATGCAGGATATTTTCTGCTGCAATGGTCTCAGGACGAACGCGGCTTTCTGCAAATGAAACATCGGCAGCCACGTTAGGATTGAGGTTGTGGCACACCATAATCATATCGAACAGTTCTGCCTGGCTGTTGATCCCAAAAGGTAGTGTTGGATTGGTGGAACTTGGCAGGACGTTTGGTTGGCTGGCGACCTTAATAATATCCGGGGCATGACCACCGCCAGCGCCTTCTGTATGAAAAGTGTGAATTGTTCTTCCTTCAAAGGCGGCAATCGTATTCTCGACATATCCTGCTTCGTTGAGACTGTCAGTGTGTACAGAAACCTGAATATCCATAGCATCGGCGGTGCGAAGCGCATGTCGAAGCGCATTTGGCGTCGCGCCCCAGTCTTCATGTACTTTTAGCCCAACTGCACCGGCAATGATTTGCTCTTCGAGAGGCGCTTTATTGTAGGCATTGCCTTTGCCCAGGAGACCAATATTGACCGGAATTCCTTCCCATGCGCGTAACATAGCACGCATATTCTTAGGACCGGCAGTCACTGTGGTTCCATTCGTACCATCAGTGGGTCCTATACCTCCACCGAAGAAGGTGGTAACACCGTTAGACAATGCCGCATAAGCTTGCTGAGGTGAGATGAGATGAATGTGGGAGTCGATGCCTGCCGCAGTCAGAATCAAATGCTCGCCTGATATAGCATCGGTACTAAGCCCAACCGTCATTCCAGGTGTTATGCCGGACATAATTGCGGGGTTACCGCTTTTACCAATTCCCGAGATCAGTCCATCCTTAATGCCTACATCCGCTTTAATCACACCAAGTTTTGCATCAACTATCGTGACATTTGTAATAACCAGATCGAGGACCCCCTGGTCACGGGAATACTGATTATTCGCGCCCATTCCATCACGTAGAGATTTTCCTCCACCATAGACTGATTCGTCACCATAACCACGTAAATCTTTTTCGATTTCAATATATAAATCAGTTTCACCTAAACGAATTTTATCACCGGTCGTTGGACCAAACAGACTGGAATATTCCTTTCTGGATATAGTTGGCATAAGAGATCCTTAGCTGGGATGGTTTGGCATTTTGAAGCCGGCTTGCCGGGCGTTATCAATTAGTGATTTCAATTTTATTGGATCATTTATGACGTCAGCGAGCTGTTGACCAGTCATATCGACAAGATTATTAAATCCAAAAATATCGTTATTACCACTATAGGGGATGAGTTCTACCTCTATTTCATCACCTGGTTCAAAGCGTATTGCAGTCGTGGCCGTAATGTTTAAGCGTTTACCCAGTGCACTTTCACGATCAAACTCTAGTTCTTTGTTAACCTCAAAAAAATGAAAATGTGAGCCTACCTGAACAGGGCGATCTCCCGTATTCTTGACACGTACTTTTGTTACAGGTTTCTCTGTATTAAATGAAACAGGGGTATCGTGTAAAACGTAGCCACCATAGGGTACAGGTATTGCATTTTTATCTTCAGACATAGTCCGTTTCTCCTGCCATTAACGAATAGGATCGTGCACAGTTATCAGTCTGCTACCATCGGTAAAAATAGCTTCTACTTGTATTTGTGGGATAAGATCTGCGACGCCTTCCATGACGTCATCTTTACTCAGAATATCTCTTGATTTATTCATGACGGTTTCCAGATCATTTCCTTCTCTGGCACTCTCCATGGCTGTTGACGCAATAATAGCAACGGCTTCTGGATAATTTAATTTTATTCCTTTTTCTTTCCTGATTTGAGCCACACTGGCAAGTGAATAAATCATTATTTTCTCTATTTCTCTGGGGCTAAGTTTCATTAATTACTCCTTACCTGAAGGGGCATAAGCATCTTCGCCAAATGCTGAATAATCAGGAGATTGGCGCGCGTCATTGGTTGAAATTCGCACTGGGGTAACTTTATTAATTATCCATAAAATGAGCAGAGTAAAGATAAAAGACCATATGCTGGTAATCAGTACTGCGGCAAGTTGTTTCGCAACCTGCAATATTCCACCACCTTCCAGCAATCCTGATGGCCCTTTGCTGTTCCAGGCCTGAGAGGCAAAAACACCGAGTAGAATAGAACCAGTAATCCCACCCATACCATGTACGCCAAAAACGTCCAGTGCATCATCGACATATTTTTTAACGAGTAGTGCGCAGTAATAGCAGATAAAACCGGCAACAATGCCAATAAATGCGGCAGAATGAATTGAAACATATCCTGCTGCAGGTGTGATGGTGGCAAGACCTGCGACGGCCCCGGTCAGGAAACCTACGAACTTAGGTTTGCCGGTGTGCATTTTTTCAATTAATAGCCATGTTGCTCCCGCAAAAGCAGCAGTAATATCGGTGGTGACAAAAGCGGAAACGGTAATAGTGTTAACCTGTAATTCTGAGCCTGCGTTAAAACCATACCAGCCAAACCAGAGCAATCCTGCACCCAGAGCGATATAAGGAATGTTATGGCTACCATCAGGTTGAATGACTCGTCGCCCAACGTATAAAGCAGAGGCCAGCGCCGCGAATCCAGCTGTTGCATGGACGACGATACCACCGGCAAAATCAACCACACCCCATTTAGCCATTACGCCTTGTGGGCTCCAGACCATATGTACAAACGGACAATAAACGAATAAGGTCCATAGAGTAATAAATATCAAATATGCCTTGAACTTCACCCTGCCAACAAAAGCGCCAGTGATCAGGGCTGGGGTGATAATAGCGAACATCATTTGGTAAACAAAATGAACCAGAAGGGGGATCCCGGCGTTATTACCGGTAAACAGCGTGTTGGCATTGATATTATCTAAAAAAGCATAGTGAAGTGGATCGCCGATAATACCATTTAGACTAGGGCCAAAGGCTAAAGAATAACCGACAGAAAACCACAGTATCGCTACCCAGCTCATCGATACAAAACTTTGAAACATAATGGTGAGTATGCCTTTACGCTGGACTAAACCACCGTAAAAAAAAGCAAGCCCCGGTGTCATTAACATGACCAGACTGGTGCACAACAGCATAAATGCTGTATTAGCTGGATCCAGTATCTGAAACTGTACAGGTAATATTCCCATATCTCCTGTGCCCCTTGCTTAAGGTCTATAAAGATGATGTGTTTTAGCTATTCTTAGTACGAAGGGCTAATCACGACTTGTTGTTTTGACAGATAATTATTTATCTTTGAATGAATACAATTTTAATTGCGGGTTACGTTTGCAATATTCAATAACTTGCGGGATGCTGGTAAGATCGGTTTCATTCAAAGAGACTGAGTCTCCTCCTTTATAAACCGTTTCTTCATTAAGCATCCACCATGCGACAGGAAGCATTGCTTTGGGATTCAGATTGATAAACTCCTGACAGGTCATTTTGTCAGGACTGTTTTCTGCCGAATGCGCCAACGGGATACTTAGCATTAATAATGATAATAGAGGAGTAAATGTGATGAGTACGCGTTTCATATATAACCTCGCGGTGTATTGAATCAAATCTATTTACTGAAGCGGGAACTGCTGGGGGACAGTCCTCGCTTCAGTGATGTCAATAAATAAAATTATTGGTGTTGGCTTTACTACAGATCCTTTTTGATTTTATCCCACTCACTATCGGCTTTATTCTTAAAATTGGCTTTTTTATCCTGCATACATGCCTGAACCAGCGCAGGAGTCACAGTTTCAACGCCTTTAACATCCAGTACCGCATCTTCCGGTTTGTCTTTCTTATTCAGGGCCTCAGCAAAGCCAACAACGGTGGGTTGGAAGGTGGCATCTGTGGCAAGAAAATCCTCACATGTCCACTGGCTGACTGGCTTGTGACTGTCTGCCGCCTGACTTAATGCAGGGATAATGAGTAGAGAGCCAACGACAATGCTTAATGTTTTATTCATCTAAGGTACCTCTTGTTGTATCAATTAATATCGACGGGTGGAAAGTCTCATTGCGACTATTAATATATATCCTGGAACCGCATAAATGTCATATTTTGAATGAAACCGATTTTTTTATATGCTCAATATTTTCTTTTTATTTTAAAGAGTTGCACTTTGTTTAAGATGAAGTTATCAGACTATATTATTAACGATATGTTATTTATTAAAGATATTTAGCATAAATTAATGTTGTCAGTAGAACTCTGGCTAACAGGAGAAGCAAATGTTAAATGTAACACGAGATATTTTATCTAAGCTTGACGATGATGTGCTGGTTAAACAGCGGAGATTTCTTAAGTTTCTGGCATGCCTGATGTTCTTAGGTGGTGTACTTTTTATCCTTTTTCCGTATGTATCCGGAGGTGTACTGAGTATTATTGTCGGCGTAATTTTGATGTGTAGCGGTGTGGCATTGGCGATAGGTATGTTTAAGAACAGGGTGCATAACTTTTGGCCCGTTGTTTCTGGGGTAGTCGTCAGTATCGCATATTTTTTGATGGGCTATTTTTTCATTACGGCACCCGAGTTGGGAATTTTTGCTATTGCAACATTTTTAGCGTGTCTGTTTTGTCTGGGAGGCGTTATTCGACTGACCACATTTTTTAAGTGGCGTAAAGATAAAAAAGTATGGTTGCAAGGGGTGATCGGTATTGTGGATCTTTTTATTGCATGGTTTTTTATTACTGCTGAACCGCAGGCATCAATTTATATGGTGTCAATGGTAACGGGTATTGAACTAATGTTGAGTGGGATTAGCTGCGTATTTATTGCCAATCAGTTTCGTAAGCCATAGCATTACAGCCTCAGATAATATTATCACCAGGCCCCGGTAACGGGGTCATTAAGATATAAAAAAACTGCCCTTTCGGGCAGTAAAAATGGAAGCATAGCTAAATATGTTCTCAGGGGATCAGTATGTACTGATGCCTGTACAATCCTAAATAATATCGACATACATTTCAAAAGATATCTCAGTTGTATTTTAATAAATAAATCTTAATTATTATTCTTGGTTTCTTTTGTTGTTGTTATTTTTGTGAACAAACGATGTACAACAATAAAAAATACTGGAACAAAAAATATCGCCAGAATGGTTGCTGCTATCATCCCGCCCATCACACCTGTTCCAACCGCATTTTGCGCACCCGAGCCCGCACCATGACTAATGACCAATGGAAGCACACCAAGAATGAATGCCAGAGAGGTCATCAGGATCGGTCTTAGGCGCATACGTGCTGCATCCAATGTTGCTTCGATATCGCTTTTCCCCTGTTTTTGCATAATTTCAACGGCAAATTCAACAATCAAAATTGCATTTTTGGCGGATAACCCAATCGTGGTCAAAAGACCTACCTGAAAATAAACATCATTGGTTAATCCGCGTAGCCAGGTCGCTAACAACGCTCCAACAACACCAAGTGGAACAACCAGCATTACTGCAAATGGAATTGACCAGCTTTCATAGAGCGCAGCCAGACACAGAAAAACAACAATGATTGAAATAAAGTACAGCATAGGGGCCTGTTCAGTGGATAAGCGCTCCTGATAAGACATTCCTGTCCAGTCATATCCGATGCCAGCAGGTAGCTTTTCAATGAGCGAGACCATAAATGCCATGGCATCACCGGTACTTTTACCTGGCGCGGCTTCGCCAAGAATCTCCATCGAAGGGGAACCGTTATAGCGTTCAAGACGCGGTGATCCATAAGTCCATTCTGTGTAGGCAAAAGCGCTAAACGGAACCATATCTCCTGATGCGTTACGAACATACCAACTATTAATATTTTCCGGCAGCATGCGGTAGGGGATGGCTGCCTGCACAAAGACCTTTTTGACGCGTCCGTTATCCAGAAAGTCGTTAACGTAGCTGCTACCAAAAGCGGTTGAGATCGTTTGATTAATATCGCTGAGAGAGACTCCCATGGATTCTGCTTTTGCTGCATTGACCTGTACCCTGAACATGGGGGTATCCTCCAGTCCATTGGGGCGAACGCCGACTACCTGTTCGGGATGCTGTTTTGCCATTCCCAGGAGCTGATTTCTTGCCTGAGTGAGTTTTTGATGGCCCAGATTGGCTTTATCAATAAGTTCCAGATCAAACCCTGAGGCCGTTCCAAGTTCAGGTACGGCGGGTAGATTGAAAGGATAGACAATAGCCTGATTGATGGTACTTAGTGCTTTAACCGCACGTTGAATAATTGCATTAATACCGTCAGTACTGGCTGTGCGCTCAGACCAGGGTTTCAGACTGACAAAAGCCAGGCCATTGTTCTGACCTTGCCCACTGAATCCAAAACCGCTAACCGTAAAGACCGATTCCACATTCTTTTTTTCCTGTTCCAGGTAGTAGCGGCTTACATCTGCAAGTACCTGATTGGTTTTTACCAGCGTCGCGCCAGGCGGCAACTGTGCCATGGTCAGCAAAACGCCCTGATCTTCCTCAGGTAAAAACGAGGTTGGAATGCGCAGAAAAAGCACTATCATGGTAATAATAATCAATAAATACAGAAAGATATATCGAGACGTTACTCGCAGTATTTTGCGTGTACTGTCGCTGTAATGTTGAGTAAAACGCTCAAAGTACTGGTTAAACAACGCGAAAAAACGTGGTGGAGAGTGGGGGGAATCTGGATGAACCGGCTTGATCAATGTGGCGCACAGTGCGGGGGTTAATGACAAGGCGGTTAATAAGGAAAGCGCCATGGCGGCAACAATAGTTACTGAGAATTGCCGGTATATCTCACCGGTGGAGCCCCCCAGTAACGCCATTGGTACAAATACCGCTGAGAGGACAAGAACAATTCCCACCAGCGCCCCCTGAATTTGCGACATCGATTTATGTGTGGCCTCTTTTGGCGAAAGGTGTTCTTCGGCAATCACGCGTTCAACATTTTCGACAACCACAATCGCATCATCAACGAGCAGGCCAATAGCCAGAACAAGGCCAAACATGGTCAGAGTATTGATGGTAAAGCCGGCTATGGCGAGCACTGCAAAGGTGCCTAATATGACAACCGGGACTGCAATTGTTGGAATAAGTGTTGCCCGAAAATTTTGTAAGAATAGATACATAACGATGAAAACTAAAACAATAGCTTCAACCAGAGTTTTAACTACTTCTTGTATCGATATCTGAATAAAAGGGGTTGTATCATAGGGATAAACTGTTTTGAGCCCATAGGGAAACCAGGGGGAAAGTCGGGATATTTCCTCTTTTACTAATTTGGCAGTATCAAGGGCATTCGCGCCGGTCGCTAATTTAATCGCAATTCCTGCTGCGGGGTTCCCATTGTACTTCGCAACGGTGCCATAACTTTCAGCACCCAGCTCGATATGGGCAACGTCATTCAGCGTAACTCGCGAGCCATCCTGTTGAACTTTCAGAAGAATATTTCCAAATTCATCAGTATTTTGCAGCCGGGTCTGAACGATAATGGAGGCGTTCAGTTGCTGATTATTCGCCTGAGGCGCACCACCTAATTGCCCTCCGGATATTTGGTTATTTTGTACTTTGATTTCTTGAATGATGTCCTGAGGGACAAGTTGGTATTGATTGAGTTTTATCGGATCTAGCCAAATACGCATGGCATGCTGTGAACCAAATAACTGAATGCTACCCACCCCTGCGATTCTGCTGAGAGGATCTTTGATATTTGACGTGACATAATCGGCAATATCGTATTGGTTAAGCGACCCATCATCTGAAATAAATGCGGCAACAAGTAAAATGTTGCTACTTGCTTTATCAACACTGATACCTTGTTGTTGTACTTGCTGCGGAAGTGATGGCATCGCCAGTTGGAGTTTATTTTGTACCTGGACCTGAGCGATATCTGGATTGGTTCCCGATTCGAACGTGAGGGTCATGACCGCATTACCGGAGGCATCGCTGGTAGAGGACATATACATTAATCCATCCAGACCATTCATATTCTGTTCAATAATCTGCGTCACCGAGTTTTGCACGGTCTGTGCATCCGCGCCTGGGTAAGTCGCGGTGATTGTTATCGCAGGTGGAGCAATGCTGGGGTATTGGGCGATGGGCAACTGAGTGATGGCAATAATGCCGCTTAACATCATGATAATAGCAAGAACCCAGGCGAAGACTGGGCGCTCAATAAAGAAATTCGCCATAAGGAAGACTCCTGTTACCCGGCCTTACTGAGGTAAAGGGGGATTTGATTCCAGGGGGGAGGAAAGGGCATGGGCTTTAATGCCTGGACGAATCTGCTGGAGACCAGAGACAATTACTCTGTCGCCAGGGCGTAATCCTGACGTCACCAGCCATTTATCTCCTATCGCTTTTGCAGCTGTGATTTCACGCAACTGGACGATGTTCTCGGCATCGAGAATGAGCGTTGTCGCTTTGCCGCTGGCGTTGCGGGTGACCGCTTCTTGCGGAACCAGCAATACATGGTGCTGGATGCCTTCATTGAGTACAGCAGTAACATACATGCCGGGTAAAAGAGTATTATCAGGATTCGGGAAAATAGCTCTGAGCGTAACTGATCCCGTTGTTTCATCTACCGTGAGGTCAGAGAATTGCAATTTTCCCGTGTGGGCATACCGCTTACCGTTATCAAACTCCAGCAAGGCCGTCACCTGCCCTTGGCTTTGCTCAATTACGCCTTGTTCCATGTCAGTTTTTAGCTTAAGAAAATCATTGGCGGACTGGGTCACATCGACATAAACCGGGTCAAGTCGTTGAACCGTGACCAGTGCTTGTGTTTGGTTGGCGGTGACTAACGCACCGATGGTGACTGTGGGTTTTCCGCTTAATCCACTCAGTGGTGAAGTGACACTGGCATAGTTCAGGTTGATTCTGGCACTTTGTACTGCCGCTTTTGCCACTAAGAGGTTTGCCTGCGCTTCCTTTGCGTTAGCTTGAGCCGTGTTATAGTCCTGTCGGCTGACATAATTTGATTTTAGTAATGCTGTATAACGATCTAACGTTAAACGGCTGTTATCCGCAGCGGATTGAGCCTTCGCCAGATTACCCTTCGCTCGATCCAGTTCTGCCAGCAAGGGGGCAGAATCAATCTGAAACAACTGCTCTCCTGCATTGACCTTACTGCCTTCTTTAAACTGACGACTAATTATGATTCCACCAACTTGAGGGCGTATCTCGGCAATTTCGAAAGGAACAATGCGTCCTGGTAATTTGCTGGTGATATTTATTGATTCAGCCTGCAGAGTAATAACCCCCACATCCGGTACGGCGGGATGTGGAAGCGTATTTTTACTGTCGTCACATCCCCCGATGAAGAGAAGATTAAGCAGACCAATTACCGCGAATTTTCTTTTTATCTGCATCATATCGCTCACATTAATATCACGAGAGTTTGCGGTTTATCGGCACCAATTGGTAATAAACGACGCAACTAAGAAGCCGGTATAAACGGCGAGCAAGGAAAACAGTACATGAACGGCAATCTCTGTACTGGCCCAGATATAATCTTCGTTTTGCAAATGTGAAAAAACTTCCTCTGAAAAGGTTGAAAAGGTCGACAGACCACCACATAACCCAGTTGTGATCATCAGTTTAACTGCCGGTGAGAATGATGTAAGTCGTGTAAAAAAGACCGTAGCAAAGCCAATAATGAATCCAGCAATGATGTTCGAGATGAGAGTACCCGGCGGCAATAAAGGAAAAAAAGCATTTAATCGCTGAGATATACCCCAACGTAATGCACTTCCTATACCGCCACCAATCATAATGGCAATTAATGATGTTAGCATATAATATTAATTTCCTGATAAAATTGAAATATTACTCACTTGTATGCTAAAAGTAAGGTGATATTTTTAGAGTGACCAGATCGCTTATTCGCCGAAGCTTTAGCTTAAGCATAATGTTGAATTTTTGAATACGCATCGTCTGCTCAGAGATGTTAAGTGATTGGGTGATGTCATTCATGTTTTGCTGATTAATAATCGAATTAACAAGTTTCAGCTGGTTATGCGAAAGTGCCACATTCGGTTTCTGATATGAAATTTTTTCATCTATGATGAGTGAGAGTAAGTTCATAAGTGGCTCTTTTCTGTTTACAAACAGTAAAGGCGATGCGCTTTTCAATTTACTAATTTGAAAAGGGGCAAGGATGATGATTCTTTGCACATCAATGTGATTAAGCAGTCTGACCGTAACTTCATCTATAATATTATTGTGATAAGTATCGATAACTATTCTTACAGTGTGATCGATGTCATTAAAGTTAATGTCTGAAAGTTGATTAATCTTGATGATTTTTTCCTTTTCCTGTAGGTGAATAATACCCTGGAAAAGGAAAAAATCCTTTGTGATGATGAAAATCATAACAATGCTCCTTTGGTGCATATATCTAGTTATAATATTTGTAAATAATAGAGTTTTACATTGGTTATTGAGATTGAAGATGCAGGAGGCAGTTATTCCATGCTATGTTTATTTAATGTTATAAACATAATCTATTTTTCTGATTAATCCAGATGTAAATCTATATAATAATCCTAAGTAAAATTCTCAGTGCTATGAAATAACTGGTTTTTATATTTTAGTATAAGAAAATTCCTAGTGTGCAAAATGCCAACTAGATATTGGTATGAAATATTATGTTTTATGTTATCCAGGATTAATTTATATAAAGCTAGCTTGTACAATATCTTCTGGAACATTAGGATAAATATGTCACTTGTATTAGTGACGAACTTGAGACTCCTATACAGACTTTTGCTGGCGATAACTTCGCCAGCTTTTTTATTTATATTCAACAGAGAAAAGGTGAGAGATTCATGCGGTAATGCCTGGAAACATAGTTTTCCAGGCATTGAATAGAATGGACAGAAGATAATTATCGAATGTTAAGGATACAGGGTTTTCTCTACCTGTAGTGGTGGATCGTACCATCCCCAACCGGGATACATCATGCCATTCCAGTCGGCAGGCCAAACTGGCCCAATACCGTAGTCAAAACCTGGGGCCGGCATAATACGCGTTTCTTCTTGCCACACCTGATAACCAACAATATTCATTGTAACAAAAGAATAGGTGGAATTACCAACCCGGCCAGTACGACTCCCCGTCAGGTTACCCAGTACGGTAACATAGTGATTGCGGAAATTTACCGGATCGAGGAACATTAAGCTTTTGGCCAGTATCCGTCCCTGATATTGTGCCCCAATTTCTGGCTGCGCATTATAATTAAGCGGCAGTACAGCTATTTCAAGCAACGTTTCTTGAGGCTGATTAACAACATTAATAATGAGGCCTCCCAGTCGAACCTCTTGCCCAACATAGAGACCAGGGGTTTGCTTCAGTTTTAGAAAATCTTTTTGCAAGTCTGGTTGATTATTACCTTTAATCGATGCAGGAATAGTGCTACAACCAGAGAGAAAGAGTGTAATCGCGATGACCGCGATATATGGTAATTTCCCAGAGGGATAAACCTTTAACATATTATCTCCTTAAATAGATTAAATGTAAGGTTAAATAGAAAAGCATTATAATAAAGCTACTCGATTCTCCCTTATCAGGAGAATCGAGTTTTCAGGTAGGAATAATTTATAAATGACTTATTTGTATCATGGCATTTAGTTGTAAATGTCCGCATTGATAGTTTTGTGTTCAGCATGCCCTTCAGTTGATGTAATTACGTAGTATTTGCCACCCTTTTCATCTACTTTTTTGCTGAGCCCATCATCAGTCATTGTGAATCCATCTTCCGTTACGCTAATCTCTCCTATTTTGGTATATTTGCTTGCCTGTTCTGGTGTAATTTGCTCTGCGGCATATGCTGAAAATGCGATTACCGAACCTAACAATACCATGATGCTAAATTTTTTCATAAGTTGATTCTCTTATTAGAGTAATGGTGAACAATAATTATGTTAGATAATTTATTTTTTAATTCAATGCGAAAGTGAGTTTATTACCGATGCCACATTTTTAGAGGTGATTAATTAGTTGATCTAAAAGTATTTTTTGATGAATTGATATTTAATATAATAATCCTAACGTTGGATTCCAGTTGCGATCTGCAAAGAATATCGATTGTTATCTCTATGAACTAATTATATCCGCAGGGGTAATTAAGATTTCAACTGATTACTGAGACTTTCCTGTTAGCGGTCTTGGCCAGGAACAGTAATTACGTTATTTTGATGGATAGAATAATATTCTATAAATTATGAAATCACAAAATATAGATCTGAAATTATTGATAGTGCAGATGTTTGCTCTGTTATGAGTAATTAAATAGAGGTATATTTTCTGATTTTAAACCTAAAAATACCCATCCTTCTTTTGAAAAAATTTAAAGTGCAGCTATGTCACGCCGATAACCATGACGAAAATATGGATAAGGGAGGTAAGTGGCATGTGGTGGGTTTATCGAATGCCGATGAAAATGAAGTTAATAATCGCGCTGCAACCACTATTATTGGCGTTATGTTGGTTTGCTGGTTCAGGAATATGGACGCGCATCGAAACAGAACGACAGATGGAGAATATTGCCCAACTGACAGCCCTCGCGCGCAGTGCCGGAAATGTGGTGCATGAACTGCAAAAAGAGCGTGGAATGAGTGTCGGGTTTCTTGGGGCCGAAGGGAAGACGTTCAAAGATGAACTAAACGCACAACGGGCCTTAACCGATCGCGAGATCGAGGTATTTGTGGATTCGCTGTCCGATACCGCCTTACAGGCAGGGGATGTCACCACCTCTGTCGCCGCGTTTAAGAAAAATATTCTGTCACTGGCGACACTCCGGGAAAAGGTGACGCAATTGGGTCTGCCAGCCTCTGAGGTGGTTAAGTTTTATACCAACGTTATTGCTGATGTACTGAATTTTGTGGGCCGGTTAGGGACGTTGACGGATTCCGGCGAGATGGCGAATTCATTCGCAGCCTACTACAACCTGCTGAATTTGAAGGAGCAAGCGGGTATTGAGCGGGCGCTGCTGGCAAATATCTTTTCCTCTGGTCATTTCGCCGACGGACAATTACATCAGCTTAGCGATGTGGTCAGTAAACAGAATGTCTGGCTGGCGCAATCTTTGCGCCTGAGTCCACCTGAACAGGCCGCCATGCTCAAAAGTCGCTTACAATCCACCGACGCTACCCAAGCGCTTTCATTACGCGAAGCTGCGTTTAGTCATGCGGCGAATGGTGGATTTGACGTCGATCCTACCGTCTGGTTTAAAGTACAAACCCAGCGTATTGAAGTGATGCGACAGATTGAAAATGTGGCAGCGAATCTTCTGTGGGAAAGTGCGATAAAACTCGCGCAGGATGCGCGTAAGAACTGGCAGATATATATGGCCGTGAGCCTGCTGGCGCTACTGGCATCATTGGCGTTCGCCGGGGCCATCGCACTCAATATGCACCGTCAGTTCAGCGACACGCTAAACAAGATTGCGGGTATGAACGGCGATCTGACTCAACGTCTGGCGACACCAGGGAAAGACGAGCTTTCTTCGCTCAATCGCGCCTATAACACGATGCTGGAAAATATTCAGCACATCGTACAGGAGATTAAACAAGGCTCTCTGGTGCTGTACGATGCCAGCAGTAGTATTACGGCGGGAAATCAGGATCTGGCCCAGCGCACCGATGAACAGGCCGCATCGATTGTAGAAGCCGTGGCCAGTATGGAACAGCTCTCAACGACGATTACGCAAACGGCGGACAATGCCCGCGAAGCGGAGCTCCTGACAATAAGATTGGAAAAAGAGGTTCGCCAGGCCAGTAACGTCGCCAGCGCGGCAAATCAGAGCATGGGGGATATTCGCTCCTCCAGTGAGAAAATCTCAAATATCGTTACCTCAATTGATGATATTTCTTTTCAGACGAATTTGCTGGCGCTGAATGCGGCTGTTGAAGCGGCTCGCGCCGGAGAGATGGGAAGGGGGTTTGCGGTAGTAGCCAGTGAAGTGCGTAACCTTTCACAGCGCTGTGCTAAAGAAGCGAATCAGATCCGGGAGCTGGTGGCGCAGAATATGGTAAAAATCAGCGAGGGCGTTGAGCGGGTTACCGCATCAGCTACCGCGCTAAAAGCGGCGGCGGATAATACCACCAGTATGAAGCAATATATCGGCGATATCGCCCGGGTAGCGACGGAACAATCGCAGGGTGTTTCCCAGATAAACCTGGCGCTGAGACCCATGGAGCAAGTTACACAGCAAAACGCGGCATTGGTTTCTCAGGCCGCGAATGACAGCCAGCGGCTGGATAATCTCTCAGTAACCATGAGGGATCTGGTTAATCGTTTTGTTGTCTGACATGACACCGCTATCCCGATCCGGCAAAGGTGTCGGATCGGGAGGGCTCATTACCTCAGGATGAGCCTTATTCTATTAACGTGGCGCCAGAACCACCCTTCGCCGGGCATACAACGTTACCGCAGACAAGTGAAAATCGACATTTGCTGTCCGTAACTTTCGGGATTTGAGTTCTTTCATGGTGATACCGCGAATATGACCTTCATCTATCAGGCTCTTAATCTCCGCCGTGCTGAGTAAAAGCTGGCGCTTCAATATCGATAGCACACTGATCTGAAAAGCACAGGTAAGCCTGATGCTGACGGCGAAGTGCTGGTCAATGTTGATGCTGGCCTGCCATTGTTCATGAACACGAAAATCAGGCTTACCCGCAAGCTCAGCGTTGTTTCGGCTCAGAGTGGCTTTATCATGAGAATAATAGTGAACCGTACTGGCATCATTAGTGATAAACCGCTGGTACAGCTCTCGGTTAATTTTGCTGATGTGAAGCCGTGAGAACAGCGAGATATTCCACGTATATTCACAATGCGTACATTTATAAATGCTCCAGATATCGAGCACTTTTTTTTGTGAATTGACCCTGAAGGACCCGGAAGGTGCAAACTCGCGTTTTACATTACATGCGGGACAGCGTTTGGTAATACGCTGGTACCCGGCAGGAGTGACAGTCCATGTGACTTTCATACCGTACCTTTTTTAACCCAAATAAATTCGGATCCGTATTGAACGAACCATCGTTTTTATATGAGAAAAATATTTGTCAGATATTTTTCAGTGGGTTAAGAAAAGATTTCTAACACGGTGACCCTGTCCGCCAGCCAATGAATTCCATGAGATTATCAGTGTGATAACAATTAAGTATATGAGTTGAATCAATATTTGTTAGGTTGCCGGGCTTTCGGTAGTCGTCTGTCGCTGGTAAAGTGAGCAGCAAATACCGAAATGTGGCCAGAAGGGAATGCCGTGTGAGCGGACGTATTGATTATCAGACTGAAAAGTACAGCTTTACAGAGGCTGCTGAAAGTTCTCGTCTTACCGGCCAATGGGCTGACGTCATTGCTGAATGTCGGGAAATGAAGGCCGGCCCGGAAGAGCGTCTGCGTATTGCCTTACTGAACGTGGACTATGTGACCAGCTTTGAGCTGCCTTTTCGGTTGTTATTACTTCGCACCCCGCAATTGATTGCCAGCGTGCGTGACGCGCTACAGCTTAGCCAGAAAAACGTCATCTTTAATGGTAAACGCTTTGGGTGTGTATATACCCTGAAAGCGAGCCTTGACGGTATACCGGATGAATTTCAGTATCGCCTGTCGCATCGTATCCGGCGCATAGATCCAGAAGGGTTGACCGAAGCCCCTTACCAGCAGATCGCAAAAGCGGTGAAATCTCCACGGGAACGCCTGAAGATGGCGCTCGAATCAGGACTTGATGTCACGGCGTTGGACGGGCTTTTCTGGTTTGGCAGCCAGCGTATAGCAGCTGACGTACTGAGGTTGAGAAAATCAGGGATGCGGGTAGCGACGGGCCAGATATTGGTGTCTGATAATCTCACTGCAACAATGAGGCCAGTACCGTTTTATCGCCTGGCTCAGGGCTGAGCTAAAGAGATATTTTCCTGCAACGTTCAATGAGATAGTTAATCGCATCCTGGGGAGACAGCGCCCGGTCGATGTGGGACTGAATCATGGCATCGTTGCAGCAGATATGACAGCATTCAGCCAGCTTTCGGCAATATCACGGGCAGAATTCAGCAATGGCTCGCCGGTTGTGGCAGGGCACCAGGCCTGATTGGCAACCTGACGACAAGCCAGGGGCGACAGTTTGGCCGGCAGCGTAAAAGGGGGATTCATTAATAACCGTTCTCGGCTTAATGGGAATTTATGGCATATGCTGGCAGAGGTATTTTGAAAAGCCAGATCATTTTCACACTTCTATTTTTAAAATTCGATCTGTTTCGGCGATTAATCAATGATTGCTGGAGTATATATCTATTTTATAAATACTTTAACGCATTCATAATTATTGTTGTGAAGAATTATTTTTCAATGGAGAATAAGTTTCTGGAATAAATAATTTGATTTTCTGGAAAATGGTTTAACATTTAAAATATACATAAAACCCACTCTGAATTCTCTGCCTGATGTACATGGTGGGTAATTAATAATTGTCAAAAGATATTGTTTATGTTGTTTGTATTTATGGGGTGAAGTTTGCGGATTGAATAATCATCAGATTGGCAAAACTTAATCGGAGCTGGGCGCTAAATTGTTACTTAACCGAAATAATTAATAACGGGAATTAAGTGGCGCGATGGCAGGTTGTATACGCTTAAATCCTTTATGGGCAATGGATCCGGAAAGAAATATTTGTTCATTTTCTGAAATGGAAAATAGCAGTGACGGACTTTAAGTGAAATTATTATTTACATTTGCATTGGGCGTGCAGACTTGTTAACGCCATCAACCGGCGTACGATTTTCATCGTAACCCTCTGTTTTATTCATCATTATTTATCGCTGTCAGGGCGGTGGAGTCGTTTTGTGGAAAGCCCCTTTGGCTTTCACTTCTTCTGCTGTCGTAGACACGTCAAATGAAGGAACATTGCATGTCCGGTTCGTACCAGGAAGAAATACCCAAAGCTCGTATTAACTTATATTTAGCCCTGCACACCGGTGGGGCCCAGAAAAAAACCGGGCTGCCGCTGAAACTGCTGACAGTTAGGGACTTCTGTCATGGCCGGGAAAATCGTCCGTTGTCTGAACGCGAAAAGGTAAACATTTCGAAGAGCAA
Organism: Citrobacter sp. CRE-46; assembly: GCF_059615875.1. Classification (NCBI taxonomy): domain Bacteria; kingdom Pseudomonadati; phylum Pseudomonadota; class Gammaproteobacteria; order Enterobacterales; family Enterobacteriaceae; genus Citrobacter; species Citrobacter sp. CRE-46. The sequence continues at coordinate 1,627,456 of NZ_CM184341.1, forward strand.
TTTCGACAGCGTAGGCGACGATCTGCAGGCGTCCCATCCGTTTCGCGATACCAAAGTCATTGTTGAAGACATTGAGGACAAGCCGGGTTTCTTCCGTGTGAAACGCTTTGCAATCCCTCATTTCCAGGTCGATGGCATGGACGTCAATCTGTCTGTGGCATCCCGGATGCCTAAAGCAAAAGCATAAGGCAGGACAGGGATGAAAATTTATCGTCCACTGTGGAACGAGGGGGCTTTGCTGTCCCCTCAGCAGTTCCAGCAGCAGGCTGAATGGGAATCTTTTCGCAGTGCCGGTGCATCAGCGCTAGCCACCCCGTTCCCTTGGGGCGTGGAAAAGATTGAGTTTAATGACAGTTTTCTTTCGTCCGGCCTGATCCAGATTACGCAGTTACGCCTCTGGCTGGAAGATGGTTCACTGATTGATGCGCAAAGGAGCGATCTGCTTCCCCCTCCTCGCGAGTTAGACCCGGATCTGTTGGCTGGTCTGGATGCGGTAACAGTCGTTATCGCACTCCCTCATTTGCAGCCCGGTGTTGTTAATGTTGAACAGGAAGGCATGACCGCTGACCGTCCGCTTCGTTACCGGGAGGAATGGGTAACTATACCGGATGTTTTTGGTTCTGAAGAAGAATCCATGGCAGTTGCCCGGTTTAATTTCACCATCCGGTTTGCCCATGAAAGTAATGAGGCCTGGAAAGTCTGCCCGGTAGCAAGACTGCTCCGGGATGGACAAAATGCGTGGCGACAGGATCCGTCTTTTATTCCTCCAGTGGCGTCATTCGGAGCAAGTCCGGTTCTTCGCGAACGTCTGGTGCTGCTCAATCGCCAGTTACGCTCCCGACGCCAGCGTCTGATGACCATGCGTCGTGAAAGCAACGAAAGACTTGCCGATTTTGCTGTCGCGGATGTTTCCCTTTTCTGGTTGCTGAATGCACTGAATTCTCACGCCAGAGTGCTGACGGAATACGAACGTTTTCCGTGCCGTCCACCTGAACAGGTGTGGGCGGAGCTCGCTCGTCTGGCAGGCAGTATGCTGACCTTTTCCCTGGACCATGACCTTGACGCTATACCGGGGTATGACCACGAGGAACCAGCCAATGCGTTTCCCCCGCTGTTTGACCTGATAGCGGGGTTGCTGGAGGCAAGTCTGCCATCCCGGGTCATTGCACTGGAAATGTCCCGCCCGGACGGACAGACATGGAAGGCCAACCTTCACGATATTCGTCTGCGTGAAGAGGCCGACCTCTGGCTCTCTGTGCGCTCAGATATCCCGGCCTGGCAGGTTGCCGACAAATTCCCGGCACTCTGTCAGGCGGGGTCACCTGATGAAGTTAATACCATTTATGGCGCCGCGCTCAGGGGGATTCCATTGATTCCGGTGAGCAGAGTCCCGGCAGCATTGCCTGTACGTATGGAGAACCAGTACTTCGCGCTTGATATGGAAAGCTCCGCTGCGCATGAAATGCTGGAGCAGGGGGTGTGTATGTTCTATGTGCCTGAGTTACTTGGCGCTCTGGAACTTGAACTGTTTGCGGTATTGCGCTCATGAGACAGGATATTGATATCGACCAACTGATGACGGAGACCTGGCTCACCGTCACCATGCTGAAGAACGGCGCTGTCACGCTTAATGGCTCTGCGCTTTACCACAAATGCGTTAAACAGGTTGAAAGTGTGCGGGAAGCGCTGGAGCGTGCCGGTTATGACGAGGCCAGTGTCGGGCATATTTCCTACGCACAATGCGCCCTGCTCGACGAGACGGTGATGAGCCGTAAGCCTGAAAAAAGCGAGGAAGGAGAGGCGACGAAAGTTGATGAAGGCCAGATAGCCTGGCGTAAAGCGCCGCTTCAGGCCCGATTTTTTGGATCACTTCGGGCAGGTGAAGCGCTATGGGATCGCATTGCAGAAGTCCTGCGTCAGCCCTCACCGAACCCGGCCGTTTTAACCTGTTATCACCGGGTGATTGCCCTGGGTTTTCAGGGGTTATACAGCCTGAAAGAGGTCAGCCAGTCGCAGCGTGATGAGGTAGTGAAAGCCCTTTCTGAACGCGTTTCTCCGCCTGATGCAGGTCTGTCACTGGTTGTTGTCCTGATGGGGAAACATCGCTGGAGTCTGTTCCGTTCAGTCTGGTTCTGGATAGCGCTTGCCGTCATTCTTACCGGCGTTATCTGGTGGGGGGGCCATCTGTGGCTTCAGGCTCTGTTGTCAGCACAAATACCGGAGCTGCATGGCTAATGCGTAGAACAGTCATCATTCCGGTAGTTCTGCACACCCTGGTAGCCGTTGCCACGTTGTTGTGGTTGCTGTGGTGTTTTATCCCGACAGGCAACGTTTTTAACGGTCTGATCACTCTGCTGCTCCTCCTTCTGGCAGGCGGGTATGTTGTTAAAAACTGTCGGAGTGAAGAGCCTACTTCTGACGTTACCCTCCCGGTTGCTGAACTGCCATTACTCGACACCCAGGGCCCCGTTGTACTGGTGTGTGGTGACATGCTGGAAACGTTGTTTCAGGGAGGTCCTCTGCGTAAAACAGCCCAGGGATGGTGGCTATGGGCCGGTGACGTCAGCCGGTTAACTGACATTGTCCGCAGCATACAGAAGCAGTTCCCGCGCCAGTTCGGACAGCTCTCGGTGATGTACCGTTGCCTGCCAGACCATCATCAGGATGAAGCCGTTCTGCGTTCCGCACTGAAAACGCTCCGCCAGCAGTGTAAACAGATTAAATCCCTGACGGGATTCACACTGCCGGTTGTGTTGAGTGCCGAATTTTCCGGACCTGAAACGCCGTGGATAATCGTTCGGGGTGATAAGCGGATTGTATGCCCGGTTAATGATTCGCCTCAGGCATTCATTGACTGGCAGCAGGTGGGAGACAATATCCTGGCGCTGCCAGCAGTCAGCCAGGCATTTTCCTTTCTCCGTAATATGCTGGCCGATGAGCTGGAGAAACCTGACCGGTTAACACCGCCTGTGCGCGTATTTTCCGTGGCCATGCGCCTCGGAGTAGTCAATCCAGAGACTCAGTCTGTCTGGTCCGATTGGCTCTATTCCCGCACCTGCTTGCAGTTTTCACGGGAATCCCTGCAGCCACTTCATACCGGTTTGTTCCCGGATGCCGTTCTGCCACTTTTGGTACCGCTTACTTCGACAGTTCAGGGGGGCCAGCGTACCCGCCGTTTGGTTCTGTTGATGTGGCTGTGCGTTCTGACGGCTATGGGCATGTCCGCGCTCAATAATTGTAATCTTATTCGTCATGTCAGTGCCAATTTACAGCGCTGGAATGCTATTCCAATGAAACATTACCGTCCTAAAGCAGAATCACTGGCCGCATTGAAACAGGATGTGCTCCTGCTTGAGCGGTGGCAGCGTCAGGGAGAGCCTTTACGCTACAGCCTGGGCTATTATCCGGGGCAACGCCTGTGGCTGGCCTTGCAGCAGGCTATCGATACCTGGACTCCCCCTCCTGCCCCTAAACCAAAACCGGTACCCAAAATTGTACGGCTCGACAGCATGTCGCTGTTTGATTCTGGCAAATCAGCACTTAAAGACGGCTCAACCAAAATACTCGTCAACGCACTGGTGGGGATCAAAGCCAGAACAGGCTGGCTCATCGTGGTCAGCGGCCACACAGACAATACCGGCAGCGTACAACTCAACCAGACCCTGTCTTTGCAACGAGCGGAGGCCGTCCGTAACTGGATGCGTGATACCGGGGATATACCGGAAAGTTGTTTTGCCGTGCAGGGTTACGGTGACAGCCGACCGATTGTATCAAACGACACGCCTGATGGCCGTGCGCACAACCGGCGTGTCGAGATCAGCCTGGTACCGCAGGCTGACGCCTGTCGTCTGCCAGATGCAAAACACGCGTCACAGGATGTAAGTGACGTTTCAACTAAATAAATGGAGAAGTAAACATGGCAATCCCGGATTTTCTGCGGCTGAAAGACGATGGCGGCGCTGACATCAAGGAGTCTTCTTTTGAGAAGCATAACCACCTTGAGCAGATCGAGCTGCGCTACGAAAAAATCTCCTGGACCTACAAAGACGGCAACATCATTCATTCCGATTCCTGGAACGAACGTACCACGGCGTAAGCCCCAGGCGGACATATCCCTTCTGTCCGCCATTTTGTATTGCTCCGCACAGCGCCTGTCAGGTGGACGCTTTGCAGAGCAGTCACACAATTTATCGGCATGAACCTTATGGGCATCGGTTGACGGTCAAGGGCGGTAGCGTGCCTGAACAAGAGGGAACGACATGGAACATTATTCAGCAGTCCTGCTACGACGACTTAACCCTTATTGCGCCAGAGCACTGGAGGGGGCGGCTTCTTTATGTCAGATCCGTGCGCATGCAGAAATGACGCCTGAGCACTGGTTGTTAAAGTTGCTGGATCAGGGTGAAGGTGACCTGCCGGTTCTGAGTCAACAGTTGTTAAGCCATATAGCGGCAAAACAAAAGCCCTCCTCATTACAACTGACCAGGGATGACGAAAAGGGCATTGTGCTGGCGTTTGATGAACGGGCAGAAGGAGAGCCGTCATGAGCAGTTCCCTGATCAACAAGGCAACTAGCGTGGTACCGCAGCTTTTAGGGCAGTCGCGGTACCGGGTTGAGGTGCATGAATGCAGCGAATTTCTGGATGTTCTGCACTACAGCGCGGTGGAATCCCTCAGTCAGCCCTGGCGGTATGACGTTGCGGTCACCAGCTCCTCTGTGGATATTGCCTGCGGCGCGTTACTGCTGAAACCCGCGTCATTTACTTTCCAGACCCCGGTGTTTGACGGAACACCGGCGCTGCCGGTCAGGACGGTGTTCGGCGTGGTGGAATCCTTTCGCCGCGTGTCCACCTCGAATGATGAGACCCATTACGCGCTGACGATCGTTCCCCGTATCGCCCTGCTGGAGTATACGAAAGGGAGCGAAATCTACCTCAGTCAGTCAGTGATTGAGGTGGTCGAACAGGTACTGCGTAAACACGGTCTGGAAGGGCATGATTTTGAGTTCCGGCTCTCCCGCGAATATCCCTCCCGGGAGCTCATCACCCAGTGGCGGGAAACTGACCTGGAATTTATCCAGCGCCTGCTGGCGGAGGTGGGTATTTACTGGCGCTATGAAATGGACAGCCGTCTTGAGCAGGACGTGGTGATTTTTCAGGACAGCCAGCAGCAGTATGAATTTGGTGTCACCCTGCCATTGCGCAACCAGGCCGGGATGAGCGACAGCGGGCAGGAGAGCATCTGGGATATTCAGACTGCATATAAGGTGGTGAGCGGGAGTGTGGTCACCAGGGACTACAACTACCGTGAAGCGCTGAAACCTCAGGACAGTGCCGAAAGCATTTTCAGCAAGGAAGGGATCACCACCGGGGAAACATACCATTATGCGGAACCTTTCCTGACAGCAGATGACGCTGAAAGCACTGAGACCGGGGCATACTTCGCCCGCCTGCGTCATGAACGTATTCTGAACGCGCAGTCCCGCGTCAGCGGGCATTCCTCCAGCCCCCATCTGGCTCCGGGTCAGGTACTGGAAACGGACGGCACGTTACCCGATGCTGTCAGGGAAGGCATCGTCATCACCACGGTACGCACCAGCGGTTCACGCAAAAGCAGCTTTACGCTGACGTTTGAGGGTATCCCCTACAGCGAAACCGTCTGCTGGCGTCCGGCACTGCTCAGCCGCCCGGTAATATCCGGCTCGCTTCCGGCCCGGGTGGAAAGCACACAGAAAGGTGATACGTACTCCTGGCTCGACGCACAGGGCCGCTACCGGGTGAAACTGGACTTTGACCGCAACGATTCCGAACAGGGCTATGCGTATTTGTGGCTGCGGCTGGCGAAACCCTATGCCGGTGATACATACGGATTCCACTCACCGCTTCTCGACGGAACGGAAGTGGCTGTCGTATTTGACGGCGGAGATCCGGATCGTCCCTACATCGCTTATGCCCTGCATGACTCAGATCATCCGGATCATGTCACCAGCGATAATCATACGCGGAACGTGTGGCGCACGCCGGCGAACAATAAGCTGCGGATGGAAGATAAGCGCCAGGAAGAGCATATCAAGCTTGCGACGGAATATGGCAAAACGCAGCTGAACCTGGGGCACCTGGTCAACAACCAGCGTGAAAAGCGCGGTGCCGGTTTTGAACTGCGAACGGATGAACATGGCGCAGTACGTGCGGCAAAAGGGCTGTTCCTGACGGCGGATGCCCAGGCCAAAGCGCAGGGCCCGGTGCTGGAAATGGCCCCTGCCATTAACCAGATTCACCAGGCCAACAGCCAGATGCAGGCCCTGAACAGCGCCGCCGAAGCCGCCGGAGCCCTGGTCTCTGACATCAACACCCAGATTAATTTTGTGACCGACAAAATCAAAGCCCTCCAGTCAGCGGTCCTGCTGGGTAGCGCCCCGCAGGGGGTGGCAATGACCTCAGGTGAACACCTTCAGCTCAGCAGCACCGGCAATACCATGATCAATGCAGGCCAGCATCTTGATATCGGTGCGATGAAAAATCTGTCCGTGAGCGTTGAAAAAGCCCTCGGTCTGTTTGTGCATAAAGACGGGGCGAAGCTGGTTGCCAACCAGGGAGACATCGAGATTCAGGCGCAGCACAACACGATGGCCCTGTTTTCTGAAAAGCAACTGACGGTGACCAGTAGTGAAGATGAAATTATTATCAGCACCCCGGAAACGCTGACGCTTAACGGTGGTGGGTCTTACCTGAGGCTGAGTAAGAACGGCATTGAGCACGGTTCATCAGGTGAGTTCATTATGAAGACGTCGAATTATATGGTACCGGGTACTGGCGCGAATCTTCCAAATGAAACCCCAAATTTCAGCCTGACGGATATTATCCAGGAAAATAAGATCAGCAGTAAGTCATTCAATGACTGATACAAAAATAGTGAACAGGGAACATAGACTATGAAATCAACGCTTAAAAATTTATTGCTTCTGTTGACTTTTGTTTTCGCAATATTTTTAAACTTCAGTTTTGGAGAAAATAACAACCCGACACTCGATGCGAAAAGTCCAGAATTCGTTGTTAAAAAGTTTTACTCTGACTATCTCACCGCGTGGAACGACCCTGATGTGGAGAGTGGTGCAGAGAAAAGTCAGAAGGCAATTGATAGCTATACGACGCAATACCTTCAGCAACTTAACAGTGACAATGATACTGGGGCTGATTATTTTATCAACGCTCAGGAAATATGTCCTGACTGGGTTAATGAAATCGAGGTTAAAACATCTTCCGTGAGCAGTAATAAGGTTGCAGCTGAGTTAACGCTTGGACATGCTGATAGTGAATCAAAATATGATATCGGCCTTGTTCTCAAGAATGACAAATGGCTAATGAATTCGGTGAAGTTCATATCCAGAAAAACAGGCCATTGCAACGAGAGCTAACGGAGAGAGACAATGTTCAATCAAAACACTGCTCTGAGCACATTAAAATCAAATGCGGCGTCTATTGCTGCTATAAACAAAAAGAATTTTGATAGCGGCAAAGATAAAAAACTGAGATATGGAAAGTCCAGATGTGCGCATTATGTAAAATTGGCATTGATTTCTGGTGGGCTGTCGGCAAAAAACTCCGGAATTAACTCAGCAAAAGATTACGGGCCTTGGTTGGTTGAAAATAATTTTAGACCTGTTGAAGGTGTAACAACGGTAATTAGTGGTGGCGTTTATTCCATCTCAGGACAACAAGCCGGTGATGTTGCAGTCATTCAGGCCGTGGGAAAGCATACCGATGGCCATATGACCATGTTCGATGGAGCCAAATGGGTGTCTGACTTTGTGCAGGACCGTGGATTCTATCCTGCCCAAGCGTACAGGGAAAATAGTGTTGCATATAAACTTTATCGCTATGCTGGTGCAACGGCTGTAAATAAAAGTACAGCCTCTACTAAGGGGAAAATAAATATCGTTTGGCCGATCCCCTCTAACAACCGTGGAACTGAATTTCGTAGTCAGGAAGATATCCTTTCGCATCTGGGTGGGGAGTCAACCGGACAATACGCAATTGGCCGTAGTGGGATGTGGCATGGCGGTATTCATATAACACATACCACGACACCGTGGTGTGCTCTCAGTGGCAAGGCACCTTTGGAGGCATTCGATTTCCCGGTTGCTTTCAAAGGCGAGCAGGCTGTACGTTGCATGGCTGACGGCGAAGTAGTTGCTTATCGGATCTGCAAGGACTATCTGACGCTTGCTTGGGAATCCGGCCCACTGAGTTTTTCCGGCTCATTTGTGCTGGTAAAACACTACATTCAACCGGGTGATAAAGAATCCAGCGGGCTGCATTTCTACACCCTGTATATGCATCTTGCGCCGTATTCAGCTTATGAAGCTGAAGCAGAAAATCAGTGGGTCATTCAGGATACTCTAAGAGCATATTCTGAAATGGACTGGCTGACGGCGAAACTGACTTCAGATAAAACTTCACCACAAATTGCCGGACACATGCCTAAAGGGGCAAGAGTGGAGTGGGACCCAGCAGACAGCAATCTTAACGCCACAGGAAATAACAAGCGAAAATATGGCCTTGTGATACTAAAAGGATTACCAGAAGAAACCAGCAGTATCCTCACACTTGGTCAGCGCTATTGGGTTGTTGTGGATAACAACAATATTAAGCCAGCGCCGGGGGCCGCTCCAGGCTGGTGGCGGCATTTGCTTCCTCCCGCAAAGGAAGTCATGGTATTCGATAAGACAGTGAGTCTCAGTTCTCCATTTGCTATTAAGGCCGGTGACCCGATTGGCCACATGGGCTACTATCAGGCACCAAAAGACGGTGGTTATGAGGCACGATACCAGGTACATATCGAATGCACGAGCATGGATGATAATCTGGAGAACTTCCTGACCAACCCAGAAAAAGTGGGGGAGAAAAACCCGCTCTGGTTGAAGTATGCTCCTGGTCTTGCTCTTTTCACAAAAGATGTTGCGAAGGGCACTTTCGCAAAGGGGGCGACGTCAACAACGCGGACAGGAATTCTACCGTTGAGTCAGGTCACAACAGAAACTGATAACTCAACAAAGCAAGAATACTGGCAGTTGCGGCCGGAAAATGCCTATGTGCCCAAAGGCCAGGCGGAGCCTCAACTTCTGTCACAGTATGATCTGGCGAAGCTAGGCTTTAGAACTGAAACCTCAGAGCCTACCAGTTTTGATTACCTGGATGGAAAAAACCAGCCTGTTGGATTCTTCCGCAGCCTTATCAACTCACTCTATGAGGCTGCGACCGGTGATACGCGAACCAGTCATGCCCTGGTTAAGCATAATTATCAGCGCCTGCTGGATAAAATTGACAGCGGAAGTGAACGCTATTCGCCAATGGAATACTGGAGAGCACTTCACAACCCTGATTATCGTGACGTCATTCAGAAAACTATTGTAAAACATCCCAGCGACTGGTACTTCAAAAAAGACGATGCTATCTGGCAACCATTCCTGAATGCGCTGAAAAAAGACGCTCCGGAATGGAAGAAATACAGTGAGGATTTTCTCGATAAAATGGCATGGATGCAGGATGTGTCCACTGAGAAGCTCGGGCCTTCATTATGGCATATGCATCCAATAATGTTTTTGGGGATGATGAAGCTCAATAGCAAAATTAAATACATATATACTGATTATAAACTTACACTACAAGAAATGTTGAAGAAGCAACTGACAGTGTTAAATATGTATGGAAATGACCCAATATCACCCGCGTCAAGAGAACGTGTTGTGGGGGAATATATCAACCCAGAGAAATATGAAGATAAAGAGGGGGGTGGTATATTTCAGTTCTTGGTGATCAAAGGCTATATGGGAGTTCCAGAGGAACAATTAAAGGCTTTTTTAAGTGGTAAAGGAACACTATCTGGCCAAGAGAAGATATTTATCGAAGCGGCTAAGAAATACGATATAAATGAATGTTATCTCGCTGCTCACTCGGTAGTTGAAACAGGAAACGGTAGTCCAAGAGGAATGGGGGGAGGACGAACGTTCAATTATAAAAATCAAGGCGAGAGGAAAGTATACAATATGTACGGGATTGGGGCCGTTGACAACAATGCTACATTGGGCGGACTCGGCACAGCTTACTATAAAGGATGGTTTACCCCTGAACTTGCCATTGATGGTGGTGCTCAATATATATCTGCAAATTTTGTTAACAGTACAAAACATAAATTCCAAAACACTCTTTACAAGATGAAATGGAATCCTGAAGCCCCAGCCAGTCATGAATACGCATCGTCTGTCAACTGGGCAAATGAAATATCTAAAAACATCCGAAAAATTTGTGGTCATGACCTTTCGGCAATATCTTCCGATATAGTGTTTGATATACCTAGATACAAGGAGTGATTGTGAAAACCTACCTACCATTTTTTATTTTAACATGTTTAATGATCACAGGCGCACACGGAGCTTGCCTTGACAATATAGCATCTAAAAATATCTTAATAAATTCACCTCCAAAAGAAATGATTGTAAACACACAGAATCGCTTGTATTTCTATTCTGCTCCAGAAGAAGACTGCAAAATTAAAGATTTGTTTGTTGTGAATAGTGATCATTTGCTTGCATATCATGAAAGTCAAAACTTCACATATGTAAGTTATTTAAGTGACAAAAATAAAATTACAAGCGGGTGGGTTCATTCAAATGGCGTGAGTACAGTAGCACCTCAAAATAACACACAAGATGTTATAAATATAAAAGATTTTCTAGTAACCTATAAAAGCAAATCGCCTATTTTATTAGGTTCCTCATCTAAGAAATTTAATAGCTGGGCACAGAAAAGCAGACTGGAATTGTCTGACCCATCATTGGCTGGAATTGATGAAAACAATTGGACAGTATCATTCGATGGAGGATATGTCGGACTTAACGAAGTTGATAAGTCCATAGAAGGTAGGATCGATAATGATAGCGAGACCTATTTAGCTATCTTTAACATATCTGGCGCGGGGTTCGAAACATATCGTGGTATCTCAATTGGCAGCAGTTGGAATGATATGTTAGATAAATATGGCAAAGGCAAGGGGATTGTTGACGGACCATCATGTTTATCTTACCCTTACTTTTGGATGAAATTAACTTTTTGCAAAAAAGACGATTTAGTTAGCATGATAGAAATGTCTGATGTCCCACCTAAATAATGGTTCTGAGAAATGAGTCTGTATCTGGAGGGCTTTGCGATGACTACCATTATTTCGACAATGAACTGATTTTTGATGATCCAGTTTTAAAGGGACCAAATAATGAAGCATCTCAATTTAAATTTGTTTTTGTCATTGTTGCTATTTGCAGGGAATTCAATCGCTTCAACTAATTGCAAAGCAGACAATAGTTATTATTCTTACAATCCCTCTCAAGAACCAGTACCCAAAGAAGCTACATCAAAGGGACGAGTTTATTTATACTCCTTACCAATAGCGATTGTAAGACGAGCATATTCATCATCAATAATGATAAAGTGCTTAAGTATAGAGAAAACAAAGAATATAGTTTCGTAAACTTTGTTAATAAAAATGGCGCAGTCGTTGATGGATGGGTAAAGAACGAAGAAATTTCCCCTGGTGATGAACAGAATAATGAGTTAACCTACGATGATTTTGCATGGACAGAAAATGGTCAAAAAACCGTTCTTTTAGGAAAGGCCACACCTGAATTAAATAAGTGGACTAAAGAGTCTGGTGTAAAACTTCCTGATCCCGTCAATCACGGTTTTAATAATGGGTTCGAATCCTGGACTTTAACAATTAAAAACGAAATTGTGACAATATCTCAGTCCAATGAGATAATAGCGAAAAGATTAGGTTTTGATGATACATATGTGTCAGCGATCACATTTATTGATAATAAATACAAAACCACACGAGGCATAAAAGTCGGCGACAGCTGGAATATGGTAACTTCAAAATATGGAATGAGTAGTCATAAGGATACTGAGGACGGTTGCAGATTTTATCAGTACTTTGATATGAAGCTAAACTTCTGCCTTGATTCATCGAATATTGTGCAGTCTATTTCGTTTGAAAACTACCCGAAAAAACCATAGCAGTTATTGCTGATTCAGCATACATAGACATGGATGGTTCATACTTGGCTCAAGGTAGAGCCTTAATAAAAATACATACTTCAAAGCGATAAAAGGACTTTTAATGAAGGAAAGCATAATTCTGAAGTTTATCTTCCTAATCTCAATTTATTTATATTCCAGTGTTGCATTTGCGAACGACGTTTGCGGAAATTATGGAAGAGAATCTGAAGCATCGCAAACTTACATTAATCCGGATAACACTTCTTTTGAAGTGATATCCACAAAGCGGCTTCATTTCTTTAGCTCCCCGAATAAAACCTGCAAAATAAAAGACCTTTTCTTGGTGCCAGGAGATATTATAACCGGGCATACAGAATACAACGGCTATGTTTCTGCTTCTTATGCAAAAAATGAGTCATGGTCAGTCACTGGATGGCTTGACAAATCACAACTAAAACACATCGACATAAAAGCAATCACCCTATAAAAAATCATTGTGAATTAGTTTCTGATTTAGCGGCGACTCAGGCTTTTAGCGGAGGGCTCAAAACACCAAGCAATGCATTCGCAACAGCGGTTAAGACAAAGGTTATGCATCTATAATGCGCCTGACCGAAACTGCCCAAAAGAAAGCACTTTTATTATTAAAGGTGACAATGTATATGCCCTCAAAAAATATGCAGATTTCATTTTGGCACAGTATGTGACAACTTCGGGAAAAGATGTATTCGGCTGGATTCCCCAATCAGAACTAAAAGAATTCAATCCAACCACCACACTTCATAATAGCACTCAAATTAATATTATTGACTTTATCGTCATAAAAAATAAGAAATGGATTGGGATTGGTTCTTTCTATAGCAATAAACTTTCTGGCATAGATGAAGACGAAACAGGTTCTTCTTATATAGGAGACTTCCCTAATGGTGCCGGAGGGTTATATAAATACACAATGCATAATTATAAAGATATAAGTTTGGTTTCCTCAAATGCCAATTATGATAAGAGACAATATACAATTGATGATGATTATATAATCTCGGCAATTAACATAGAAACGCCAGCGTATTCTACGTTACGCGGAATAAAAGTTGGCGACCCTGCTGATAAAGTGTTTAAAGCCTATACTGCGAATCAGGCACAAATAACACCTGAAAAAATCAGTTACACGCCAGGTGATATGTATCTGGATTTCACACTAAAAGCTAACAAAGTAGCATCAATTAACATGGGGATACCTATCCCTGGAGAGGAATAAAATGCTTCAGATAATCAGAAAAGGCGATAAAACTACCCACGGTGGTTCAGTACTGACCGCCTCAGAAACGATGAAGTTTGGCGGTATCGGCGTTGCCCGCAAAGGCGACAAAGTGTCCTGCCCGGTTCCTGGACATGGCCCTACAACCATCGTAGAAGGAAACCCTGATTACCTTGATCATGGTATCCCGGTTGCCTTTCACGGCCACAAATGTGCCTGTGGTTGCACATTGATTAGTTCATTTGCCGCAGCAAAGGTTGCCTGATTATGCCCGTCTGGCTGGATGCCATCCCTGAAAAGGCTCCTAAGATAGCGCGTCCCGGCACCGGCCGTTGGCTGCTTTTTCTCGCGTTTGTCATGCTGGCGGGCATAGCACTCACGCTATGGTGCTGGACGTCAGAGCGAAGCGGCTTTGTCTTCTGGTTCACCGCTCTGGCTCTTCCATTTTGCACCTGGGGGCTTATTTTCGGTTTACGCCGGTTTGCCTATAAAGCAGAACAGGTTGGTGCTGAATCACGCAATGCCGCGCGGGAAGCACTCATCGACAGTGAAATTCTGCGCGGTCAGCGCTGCGCCTGGATCCTCGGCACATATATTCAGAGTCCGGCCGGAAACAAAACCGGCGACCTGCTGGAGGTAATGAAGGTCGCTGCTCCCGCTATCGATTTCTCACACCCAAGAGGATGCGACAAACCGGTCAGATACGCGGCATTAACAGAATATCAGACGGATTTATTGAAAGCGCTGACAGCAGCGGTCACCAAGCTGACCACGCGTGTAGATGTAATCGTTCAGCCACTTCCTTCAGAGCTGCCATGCTGGCTGATGCTGGACTGTGACAGTGACCTGTATCCCCTGGTTGAAGAGCAGCTAAAAGCCGAGCTCTTACTCAAAACAGGTAGGATATTTCGCCTGCTGGCTGGAAAAGGTCTGGGTGCGTTTGATGTCTGGCTGGACAAGCGATGGGACAACCCGGGCATCCTGGTTGCTATCACGCTGTCCTTACCGCCTTCTCCCCGGGAAGAAGACGCTGATGCCGTCTCGATGGTGGTATTGAGCAACCGCAAAACTCACGCCTGGCCGGATGCGCTCCGCCTTCATCGCCCCGAAAAGGGAGCAGAAACAACGCTCACAAAGTCACTCACCCGGGCGCTGCTCTGGGCAAAGACCAGGCCCGACGAACTTAAAGGAAGCTGGATCTCCGGCCCCACGTTGACGAAAGGCAGCAGCTGGAATAATGCCTGCGAAGAGAGCGGAGTTGAATTTAGCCTTTCAGAAGACAACTTCAGTATCGACCCTGTGCTGGGTTACTCCGGCCATGCGGGTCCATGGATTGCTATCACCCTCGCCGATGCAGTCTTTGAACAACGAGGGGTGCAGGTTATCGCCGCACAACCCGCCGCTGACAAAGATGACATCTGGATCGCCGTCATCACCAAAGAAGAAGTTCGCAAGGAATCGCCCAGGAATGCCTAAGGTAAAAGTAAAAACTCTCATTGGCTCCGTTGTAACTGTCGCCTTTTTCCTGACGGTCATCGTGGCATTTCTGTTTTATGCCTTTCCGGAAAACGTGGCTTCGGCCACCGGCTTCGGACCCTATGACCGCCAACGCATACTCACATTATGCGCCATACTGGTTGCTGCGTTGTTTTTACTTGGCTGGCTGACTGAGAAGGCTTTCGACCACGCGGGTAAATCCGGATTGTACTTCCACTGGGGGCAGAAAAAAGCGGAGTGTGTCTCTCCGGTGATGAATGCCATTGCCAGCGAAGATGACGACGAAGAACCTGTCTTCAGCGAAGACGCGGTGTCTGAGCATCTGCGGTTTCGCTATGGACGTCGCTGGCAACATAAGGTGCGACTCCTGCTGGTGATGGGTAATCCGGACGACGTCCAAAAAGCGGCCCCGGGCCTGTGTCATGACCTATGGCAGGAAGGCGACGGCAACGTGCTGATTTATGGTGGTGACGCGCAGTCACTTCCGGATGAGATCTTCCTTTCAAAACTGAAGCGCCTGCGATCCGGGCAACCGATTGATGGCATCATTCAGGTAATAAGTACCTCAGCCCTCCCTACGGATAGGGAACGGGATGCCTTCTTGCGTTGCAGCCAGAAAGCCGACCATCAGCTTGGCTGGCAGGCGCCTGTCTGGCTGTGGCTGACTGACAACGCTACCGGTGCTCAGCAGGGCGAGGAAACGGCGGCGACAGGGGTTATCTTCGGGCCGGAATGCACCGTAAAAAGCGCGGGTGAAGGGTTTTCTACACTGGCGCTACACCTGCAAAAAGTGGGTATGGCAAAGATACTGAATAATCCGGCTGATTTCGGTCTGCTTCAGTTGTCTCTCCGACTACGGCAAGAGCTGAAAGACAGTCTGGCTGTTTTGCTCAGCGGGCTGATGCAGGGATCCGCGGCCTGGCGTTTACGCGGTGTCATGTTCAGCCCAGAACTGGCTGTTGCCGGAACGATACCAAACACACGCCTCGACACACCGACCTGGAAAGCCGTCATTGATGACTGTGATGCCTCCAGCGGCAGAAAGCTGGGCTTCGACTGGCTGAAGATGCTGCGGTTAATTCTGCTTTCCCTGATTGTTCTGTGGGGGGCCGGTACACTGCTGTCCCTGATCGTTAACCGTACCCAGATTTATCAGGCGCAGGAAACCGCGAGGCAGGCAGCAGATACCGCAAAACCACTGACTGAACGCCTGCACAACCAGCTCGTACTACAGCAAGCCATTGCCCGTCTGCAACATCGTGAGGCGACCGGCGCTCCATGGTACACACGATTTGGTCTTAATCAGGACGGCGACACGCTGGCCGCACTCTGGCCGCTGTATGCGAAAAATAACGCACAACTGATGAGGGATGCCACAGCAGATAGTCTCAGGCAGCAGTTGAATGCCTTTGTGCGACTTCCTCCTGCCAGTGATGCCCGTACGAAGGGTACACAGCATACCTACGACGTGCTCAAAAGTTATCTGATGATGGCTCGTCCGGACAAAGCGGACGCAGAATGGCTGGCAAAAAACGTGCTGACAGCCTTACCGAAACGCCAGAATGTGCCGGATGGCACGTGGCAGGCGCTGGCCCCGAAACTGCTGAGCTTCTATGCGCAGAACCTCCCGGCACACCCGGAATGGAAAATTAAGCCTGATGCTGAACTAATCAGCACGGTCCGTCAGATCCTGCTCAAGCAAATAGGCCAGCGGAACGCTGAGTCCGGGTTATATCAGGAGATGCTTAAGCGCGTGGCCAGCAACTGGCCTGATTTAACGCTTGCCGATATGACCGGCGACACCGATGCCTCAACGGTATTCCGCACTGACGAAGTCGTCCCGGGAATGTTTACGCGTCAGGCCTGGGAAGAGCAGGTACAGGATGCGATTAACGAAGTCGTCAAAGCCCGCCGCGATGAAATTGACTGGGTGCTGACGGAGAAGACGCATCAGACAGGGAGTGATATCTCCCCGGAGGCATTGAAGGCCCGTCTGACTGAACGCTACTTTACCGATTTTGGTAATGCCTGGCTGAAAATGGTCAACAGCATTCAGTGGCAGGAAGCTGCGTCACTGTCTGAGGCGATTGCCCAGCTCAGTCTCATTGGTGATGTCCGTCAGTCCCCGCTGGTTGCCCTGATGAACACGCTAAACTTCCAGGGGAAAACGGGGCAGAAGGGGGAGCTACTTGCCGACTCGATAGTGGACTCAGCGAAGAAGCTGATCGGTCAGAAAAAAAATGCAAAACAGTTTATAGAGCAAGCTCAGGGTCCTAAAGGGCCGCTCGATGGGGTGTTTGGGCCACTTATGGGAGTGATGGAAGGTAAAGAAGGTACCGGTAGAAACGGCAATCTCAGTTTCCAGTCCTGGCTGGCCCGCGTAACTCAGGTGCGGCTCAAGCTTCAGCAGGTTACCAGCGCCCCGGATCCGCAGGCCATGTCTCAGATGCTGGCTCAGACCATATTCCAGGGCAAAGCCATCGATCTGACCGATACCCGCGACTACGGCAGTCTGGTTGCGGCGAGTCTGGGGCAGGAGTGGAATGGATTTGGCCAGTCGTTGTTTGTACAACCGCTTGATCTGGCCTGGCGGCAGGTACTTGTCCCGGCTGCGGGTAGCCTAAATGCCCGTTGGCAGGCAACCATTGTCGAACAGTGGAATAAGGCCTTTGCGGGACGGTACCCGTTTAAAGCCACTGGCAGCGATGCCTCCCTGCCATTACTGGCTCAGTTCCTGCGTAGCGACTCGGGTCGAATCACTGCCTTTCTGAAAACGAATCTTGGCGGGATCCTCCACCAAGAGGGGAATCGCTGGGTTATTGACCCTTCCGCAAGTCAGGGGATGGTTATCAGTCCGGATTTTCTCCGGGCGATTAATCAGTTGGCTGAGCTGTCTGATATCGTGTTTTCTCAGGGCGATGCCGGTGTTAACTTCGAACTGATGGCGCGTCCTTCACGGGATGTTGCCAGGGTGCAACTGACCCTCGATGAGCAGCATCTGGATTACTTCAATCAGATGGAAAGTTGGCAGAGTTTTATCTGGCCGGGGAATACTTACTATCCAGGCGTCTCGCTCAGCTGGCGTAGTGTAAACAGTGGCATGCAACTCTACGCCAGTAATCAGGGTAACTGGGGCTTCATTCGCCTGCTGAACAAAGCCCGGATCACACCTCTCGATGCCAGTCGTACACAACTGGTGTGGATCACTGCCGATGGCAATCCTCTGAAGTTTGTGATGCGCAGCGAGCTCGGCAATGGCCCTCTTGCATTACTGAAGCTACAGGGATTCACGCTGCCCGATACTATCTTCAGTGTCGCCGCTGGCGCAGAAGAGCGCCAGTAACGATGGGCGGGCAAACTTATCCCCGTGGTAGTTTATGGCCTTTCGGCAGTGTCAGGCATGGCTCTGTGACTGGCTGAAGCATAATCTCGCGCCAAAGGAAGGATTCCTTTGTCCCATGATTATGTAACGTTCCCCACCGCATATCGTTTGTATGACGCTCGCTCAGGATCCGCTTTCCCGCAAGCACACTCCGATGAGGATAGAGTATCTCGCGTTAACTGAACCGCCCGACCCGTGCCATGGTGCTCTGTGGCTAATTTTCTATTTAAAAATTTTCAGGAATGCCGTGCATGGATGATTTGACCCTGCGCTATTACGAAGCAGAGATGCGTTACCTGCGTGAGGCGGGTAAAGAGTTTGCCCGAGCCCATCCGGATCGGGCAGCAATGCTTAATCTGGATAAACCCGGCGCCCGCGATCCCTATGTGGAACGTCTGTTTGAAGGCTTTGCCTTCCTGATAGGCCGTCTGCGTGAAAAGCTGGACGATGATCTGCCGGAAATGACCGAAGGGCTGGTAAGTCTGCTGTGGCCGCATTATATGCGGACTATCCCGTCGCTGGCCATCGTCGAGTTCTCTCCTGACTGGCGTAGTCTGCGTCAGGTTGAAATGCTGGCGGAAGGCTTCTCCGTTCTGTCACGTCCTGTCGGGCCGCATAGAACCGCCTGTCAGTACCGGACGACCCGCGATGTGCCGCTACAACCACTGCACCTTGCAGATGCTCGCCTCCATACTGAAACCGATGGCCGCTCTGCTATCCGTCTGCGCTTCGAATGCCCTGAAAAAGTGGACTGGAGTAAAGCCGGGGTAGACAAAGTCGCCATTTTTCTTAACGCAGAGAGTCCGGTTAGCTCTGCGCTGCATCTGGCAATGACCCGGCGTGTACATGCAATGTATGCCCGTCATGCCGGGACGCATACTGAACGTTATCAGTTTGATGGCTGGTGCAAACCCATGGGTTTTGATGACAATGATGGCCTGTGGAAGAAAGCCGATACTGCCTTCAGTGGTTACCAACTGCTGCTTGAATATTTCAGCTTCCGTCCAAAGTTTATGTTCGTTGAGCTGCGCGGCCTCGACGCCATCGGACTCACTGCGGCCAGCACCTGGTTTGAAATCGACATTGTGCTCAGTGAAGCCTGGTCATCCGATCTGCCTTTTGAGACAGAAAACTTCCGGCTGCACTGTGCCCCGGTCATCAATCTTTTTACCCTCGAAGCCGATCCGCTGACACTTGATCCGCTGGATAACGAATACCTGCTCAGGCCGCTGCGTCTTCAGGATGGTCACACCGAGATTTACAGCGTCGATAACATCCACGGTGCGGTGAAGAATGGTAAACACCCCTATGTACCGTTCACCAGTTTCCGGCACCGGGGCGGTATGATGCGCCACGATGCCCCTGAACGTTATTACCACACCCGCGTGAAACGCGGCCCCTCTGGCCTGTATGACACCTGGCTAATTCTCGGGGGACGTTCATTCGAGCTGGAGCAACTGTCCGAAAAACCAGAATCCCTCTCAATGCGAATAACTGGCACCAACGGCCAGCTTCCGCGCAAAGCGCTGGAAAGTACGCTCCTGGACAGAGTGGTCAAAACCGGCAAAGTGCCCGTCAGGGTACTGAACGTCACAGCCCCGACGATGCCGCTATATCCCCCGGCAAACGACCGTTTTCACTGGCGGGTGATGAGCCACCTTGGTTCAAACTTCCTCAGCATGATGGACAATCCGGAGGTTCTGCGGGGCACGCTGGCGCTCTATGACTGGACCGACGATGAAATGAACCGACGTCGGCTTGAAGCAATTGTTGCCGTGAAGCACACCCTGATCCGCCGTTTTGAGAAGGGCTTTATGCTTCGGGGCGTGGACATAGAGGTCACGCTGAACATGGATAATTTTGCAGGCGAGGGCGATGTAAACCTCTTCGGCGAGATGCTGCACAGGTTCTTCGCGCTCTATGCCGATATTCACCTCTTTAACCAGCTCACGCTGGTACTGCAACCGACAGGGAAACGACTGAGATGGCGCGAGAATCACAGCCAGCACGTACCGGGCTGACGCAGGCCCTTAACAAAGACATCTGGCGGGCCAATTTCTATCGTTTCTGCCAGTTGCTGGAACAGGAAAATCCGGACGCGCCAAAACTGGGCGCCACCAGCCATCCGGGCGATGATCCGGTACGATTCAGACCCTGGCCTGGTATGGGTTTCCCGGTCAGTACCCTCAAAGCGGTGGAGACCGACGAAGACCATCCGACATTACCCCCAACGGTCCGCACGACATTTCTCGGGATGTATGGGGTGGACTCCCCTCTGCCGACGTCCTGGCTGGATGATATTGCGCAGCGCCGCGAAGGACACGAGGCGGTCACCTCATTTCTGGATATTTTCAGCCACCGCATCACCACGCAGTATTACCGGATCTGGCGAAAATACGCGTATCCGGCGACGTTCGAGGCGGGTGGCCGCGATGCCACATCACAGTGTCTGCTGGGGCTGGTGGGACTCGGTATACCAGGCACGGCGGAACAGGTGGCGACACCGGTTTCCCGTTTCCTGGCCCTGCTGGGCACCATGCGTTTGCCCACACGCAATGCCGAAGGTATCCGGGCCCTGGTAAGCCTGCTGGCACCGAATACCCGGGCATTCATCACCGAACCCGATCCGGTTAAGGTCCATATCGAAAATCGCAGTGGGCTGGGTACCGAAAACCGCGTCCGTCTTTCGCAGCGGGCCACGCTGGGTAAAACGGCAAAGGAATCATGTAGTCGTGTGCTGGTGACGCTGGAGACAGCGGACCCGGATGAGGCGGAAGGTTGGTTACCCGGAGGTGTCCTCCATACCGATTTGCTGGTCCTGCTGCGTGTCTATCTCGGCTACCGTAGCGACGCCCGACTGAGCCTCACCGTACCCGTGCGGTTGTTGCCTGAGCCGCGACTTGGCAAAGGCAGGCGTATCCAGTTGGGCCGTACCGGTTTGCTGGGCCTGAAAGCAGGCAAATTCAGCAATAGCCGGGAGAGTCTCACCGTCAGTCTGGGCTGCTATGAAGGGCTGCAATGTTCTGCGCTCCCGCCCGCTGAGGACGGACATTACCGCTTCGAATAATCACCTACTCCCTCTCTCACAAAAGGAACTTTTGAATGACAACAGTAACCCGCTGGCGGGCGCTGACACTTATTGCCTGTAGCCTGCTCGCTGGCTGCGGTCTGACGCAGACCGTCACGGACGGTACGGTCAGCATCACGAATTCCATCTTCTACAAGAAAATTAAAACGCTGCATCTGGATTTTACTCCGCGCACGGCCGTAAACGCCGATGGCGCACAGACGCCGCTGGCGACAATGGTGCGAGTCTATCAACTCAGGGATCGTAAAGCGGTTGAAGCCGCCGATTACCAGACGTTGCTGCGCCAGGCCGATACGGTACTTAAAGAGGATGTGCTGGCGGCGAAAGAGTTGCTGGTAATGCCCAAAGGCAGCGTGACGCTCAATATGCCTATGGATGAAGACGCTCACTTCGTGGCGGTGGTGGGGCTGTTTAATCGACCGGATCAGAAGGAGAACCGCTGGCGCCTGGTGCTGACCCGTGACGACCTCGAACCGGACACACCCCGTACGATTGAACTGGGTGATGGCTGGCTCAGCCTCGTGCCGGTAAAGGAGTGACGTGATGGATAACTGGCCAGCGCTTTTTGACGGACAAAACCGCTATATCCTGATGATCAATGACAGCCCGGTAAAGCCGGATGTTCTGCGTTTTCGCGGCAGGGAAGCTCTGAGCGAGCCGTTTTCGTGGGAGATTGCATTCACCACACCGCAGGAGAGCATTCCCCCGGAACAGGTACTGATGAAATATGCGACGTTGCTGATGCGTGGCGGTAAAAATGTCCATGGAATAGTGACCCACCTGGAATGGCTCTCCACCTCAGAAGACCAGTCTCACTACAGTCTCACACTCAGTTCCCGCCTGGCGTTGCTGTCGGAAAACCGGCAGTGTCGCCTGTTTCGGTTCCAGTCGGTACCGGAGGTGGTAGAACAGGTGCTTCGCGAACATGGGCTGGAAGGGGCCGATTTCGAGTTTCAGCTGGAACGAGGCTACCCGGATAGGCGTCTGATAACTCAATGGCGGGAAAGCGATTTGCAGTTCATCCAGCGTATTCTTTCTGAGGTAGGAATATACTGGCGCACGGAGATGGATAACGCCCGTGCATTGGATACGTACGTTTTTGCTGACAGCCAGCTTGGCTACCGGTTTGGTGTGCGCCTGCCGTATAGCGAACCGTCCGGTTTGAATGACAGCGCCGAAGAGTCGGTATGGGATTTTCGTACTACGCATAAAGTGGTCACCGGTAAGGTCAAGACACGTGACTACAACTACAGCAAGGCTTCCACGCCGATGGATGCGGCGGTCAGCGTGCGCAGTGATGCTGTCACCACCGGGGAGCATTACCGCTACGCAGCGCCTTACCGTGACGCGGGTGATGACACCAGTCCGGAGCCGGAGACCGAATCCGGCGCCTTTTATGCCCGCATCCACCACGAGCGGGAGCTCAACAAATCAGCCCGCATCCACCTGTACAGCAACGCTGCCCAACTCACCCCCGGGCAGGTACTCGAGCCGCAGGGGAATGTGATAGCCGACCTGAAAGAAGGCATGATCCTCACCCTGGTGACCTTCGAGGGGGCTCGTGATTCCCGTCTTCACGTGTCTGTTTGGGGAATGCCTTACACTGAGCGTTACTGTTTCCGCCCGGCGGAAATCCCGCGTCCGGAAATTCACGGCACGCTTCCGGCCCGGATTGAAAGCCGGGAAAAAAATGACATTTACGCCCATATGGATGATCAGGGGCGCTATCGGGTGAAGCTGGACTTCGACCGTGAAAATACGGAGCCAGGTTACGGCTATTTGTGGCTGCGAATGGCGAAGCCGACTGCCGGTAAAATGCTGGGCTGGCATACGCCGCTCACTGACGGGACAGAAGTGGCGATAGCGTACAGCAACGGTGATATTGACCTGCCGTACATAGCATATGCGCTGCACGACTCCGAACATCCCGACCTCGTGAACCGGGACAATCACACCCGGAACATCCTCCGGACACCGGCCAACTCAAAATTACGCATGGAAGACAAGCGCGGTGAGGAGCACATCAAGCTCGCCACGGAGTATGGCAGGACGCAGCTCAACAGCGGGCACCTGGTGGACAGCCAGCGACAACTTCGCGGCAAAGGAGCTGAGCTGCGTACCGATGAGTGGGGAACCATACGCGCCGGGAAGGGGCTGTTTGTCAGTGCGGATGCACAGGCAAAGGCGCAGGGTGACGCGCTGGACAGGGACGCCGCGCTGAAGGAAATCGGTCTGCTTAATCAGCATCTGCAACAGCTGGGAATGGCGGCAGAGCAGGCGCAGTCCCTGAAGGCGGATATCGACAACCAGATACAGATGTTTGAGCAACGACTGAAACCGCTCAATGAAGCCGTGCTTTTCTCGGCGCCTGAAGGAGTGGCTCTGACCAGCGGGGAGCATCTGCAAATGACAGCCGCGAAGAATGCTGCTGTCAACGCAGGAGGTGATATCAGTGTCGGAGCGATGGGCAATATGACAGCGCTTGCCGGGGATAAGCTGGGGGTGTTTACCCGGAGCGGACAACTGAGCCTGAAATCCGGCGAGGGGCCAGTAGAAGTACAGGCGCAAAATGCCAGCATGAGCTTGTTTGCAGAGAAGAAGCTGACTCTGGGTTCGGCAAGTGATATTTCCATTACCGGGAAGAAGCGAATTACATTAATTGGCGGCGGCAGCTACCTGCGGCTTGATGCTGGAAAGGTTGAATACGGTACGACTGCAACCTATCAGCGTAAGGTAAAAAAAACGATGGCGGCTGGCAGCGCGACTCTGGAGCAACATCCAGTAGCGTTGCCAGCAGCAGTATCGGACGAAAAAATCAGCAGCGACATGTTATTACGCAAACCAGAAGAAACCGATACTCAGTGGGCTGAACGTCTGGTGAAACTAAAGGTAGCTGCCCGACTTATTGAGCAGAAAACCGGGATTCCTCGCTCCCGTATCGCTAAATGGCCCATCTACCGAAAAATTATAGAAGAACAAAATCAGGCCAAAGCAGAGAAAACCCAGGGGAGACAACAAGCCGCTCAACTTATGTGTAATAAAGATATCGTTACCCATAAAGATCTTGTCGTGATATCAAGGAAAACCGGTATTCCAACGGGCACTTTGCGGCGTATGGACGAATATCGCGCCCGGAGGCCTGAGAAACAAAAAGAAACCAGGATACAGGATAAAGAAAAAGCGAAGAAACTCTTGCTTGAAAAGCGGTCAGTGAGAGCCATTGCAAAAGAGACTCAGGTTGCCGAAAGAACATTGCATAACTGGAAGCATGATCTTAAGAATTTAAAAACAAATGATGTTGCTGCCTCAGTCTCTGAAAGAGAAAATGTACTGATGAAGCAAATTGCGACAATAAAACAGGTAGTCGGCAAGGAGTGTAATGCTGTTCAATCTGTTCAGATAAAAATGAAAGCCTTATTGAGTTCAGCTATTGATGAATTGGATCCCTTTGTTCGGGACTGCACAACAACAGCAATTGGGGTGGATAACAACAATCAATATTACCTTTCATCAAGTAGCTATCCTGTTTGTCAGAAATTAAAAATCTGGGCACGTAGCCATCGTGTCACTGTTGTGGAAGATGCCGGGCATGCCGAGGCCGTTTTGGTTAATAAGGTCAGCAAAATAAAACATATTGAACCCTCCCGGGATGTTTGTCTTGAATGCGAGCATAAGATGCTGAAGCATCATGTCACCACCAGTCGACCTTTTTCACATAAACTCAGCAAAGGCCAACGCACCGGAAAGTCTTATACCGAGGAAGAACGCCAGTTCGCTAAAACCATGAAGGCAGAATCTTCGACAAAAGCAAATAATGTAGCCAAAGCAAGACGCCTTTTAGTCGAAGGTGAGTTATCTCTCACCGATATTGGGAGGCAGACCGGAATTAATAAAAGCACTATGGTTTCATGGCCAGAACATAAAATATGGTTGGAGAAACAGAAAAAACGTAAAGCAGGTGATCCAAGGAAAGCTAAGGCATTAGCAATGTCCCTGGAGGGGATTAGCCAGAATGAAATTGCAAAAAAACTCAAAACTTCAAAAACCAAGATAAGTCAGTGGATAAAAGAGTCTAAACAAAAGAATACTGACTACGCCATGCCTACGACCTCAGGTAAACGAGCAGCTTTGCGGCAGGGGCTCAGTCACACCACGCGTGCGCACATGCAGTCTTCATTGCGAAGTGAAATTCGCGTAGCATCGGAGGGCCTTAATCAGCAAGGATTACTTCGCTGGCTTCAGGAACCCGGTATGAGTCAACATTCTTACCATGACATACTGGATGTGCTGGAAGAGGAAGAAATCGATTTTAATATTAACGATTTTATCAGTGCATGGAACGCGACAGGGCGCCCGTTACCAGAATAGAAAGAGGCAATGTCTCTCAGTGCTATTATTGTAAGCCGACACGGTAACTTACTCTTAACGAATCATCACATAGTCAGGAAGTTGAAATGTATAGCAATCACTATTTTGGTAAGTATGCTGAAGATATCGAGAAACTCGATTTTCACCGAAAGTTAATGCTGGGTGTTTTAGTTTTGCGTGATCTAAGTAATTGTGTCGCGCACTTTGATGGTATTTATGATGAGAAGCTTCTCCCGTTTTATGAAAATATGATTAATGCGTTGAAATTAGCTTCGGCTTCTGGATTGCCTGCTTCATCCTTATGCCATTTACGGGATGCCTGTATAAGGAGAGTTCCTGATACGGACACTTTTCCTGCTAAAGAAGGAACATTTGCTCAATATGCAATGATTAGCGCCTGTTACCTGCTGGCATTTGCGTTGGAATATAATGTCGGAGATTTTTATCGTTCACTGGACTTTTATATTGAGAATCTCTGTGCTCAGAACCAGTGTGCGGAAGAGCCATTAAGTGATGCGATGCTAAATGAATATATTACAGCAACATGGGCCTCTTTAATCGCAAGTCTTGAACAGGAGGTGCACATTACTTCTGCGGCTGATGGGATGAAATGAATTTATCATATCCATAACAGAAAAACGAAGTCTACACGCGCAGAAATTCACCTTCTCTTTAAGAACTGCTTACCAGCAGTTTTCATGGGGAGTTACCGAGCTATATCGTCAGCAAAAAAGAACAGTTGATCCTGTCGGTAACGGAAGCGTCAGAGCCTGGAACCTTGAGGTTTTATGGTAATGAATAATCCTGACCCATCTGAAAGGGTGTAGTCCGTCTCGTCGGGAGCTGCATTTTTAATCTGAATATTAGTTAAGGCCATAGATATCTCTCCCGACGTTCTGACCGTGTGAGAGTAACGAAAAGAGATAGTTTTGTTCGTGGCTGCGAAAGCTATCGGCTGGAAATGGTTGGATACTGATTTCGGCTCTAAGCCTTGCGTGGTACGGGTTTCGTAGGATTATTTAGCAGGGGATTTAAGCGTTCGGAATGTCCCCTGCAGGAATCGAACCTGCAACTAGCCCTTAGGAGGGGCTCGTTATATCCATTTAACTAAGGGGACGAAGCGGCACGAGTATAGCGTTTTTTACCCTCAACGGTAAGTCTCAAGCCGCCTGACTGCTCAAACAGTCACCATTCAAGCCTGTTTTTTCTGGTTTTTCTGTTTCGATTCTTCGCGTTTTGCTTGCTGCCTGGCTTCTTCCTTGCGTTTGTTGCTCATATCATTGCGGATCTGCGCGTGGCTCATCAGCGCAAAGATAAACGTACCGCCGCAGATATTTCCGGCGAGTGTCGGTAACGCAAAGGGCCAGAAGAAATCACTCCAGTGCAGCGTACCATTAAAGACCAGATAGAGAATTTCCACCGAGCCGACGACGATATGCGTGGTATCGCCCAGCGCAATCAACCAGGTCATCAGAATAATGACCACAATCTTCGCCGCACCGGCCGCAGGGAACATCCAGACCATTGTAGCAATCAGCCAGCCAGAAATAATCGCGTTAGAAAACATTTCTGTTGGGCTGTTTTTCATCACGTCCATACCGATTTTGACAAAGGCGTCGCGGGTCTCTTCATCAAAAATCGGCATATATTCAAAGGCCCACGCCGCAATGCCGGTACCGATAATATTACCCAGTAAAACCACACCCCACAGGCGCATTAGCAGACCAAAATTGCCGAGGGTAGGGTTTTGCATAACCGGTAGTACGGCAGTGACGGTATTTTCGGTAAAAAGCTGTTGGCGGGCCATGATGACGATGATAAACCCGAAGGTATAACCAAGGTTCTCGAGTAGAAATCCACCTGGCACGCTTTCTAATTGCACGTGAAAAATCCCTTTTGCCAGTAACGAAGCGCCCATCGACAGCCCGGCAGCGATGGCCGACCACAGCAGCGCCATCGCATCGCGTTCCATCTCTTTCTCCCCATCCTGGCGGATATGTTCATGAATCGCCATGGCGCGCGAGGGGAGTCTGTCCTCATCGACCTCTATCTTTTTACCTTCTAACTTTTCATCACTTTCGACCTGGATTTCGTCGCTGTGCCGATCAATTTTTTCTTTCTCAATATCATTCATAGCCGAATCCTGCATAAGCACGTATTGCTAAAGCGTAGCGGTTTTTATCCGAAAATCAGCGGGAGAAAGTCTGAGATAGCAAAAATGGTAACGTTTGTTTTTATCGGGTTAGCTAAAATAGAACCGCCGCGTAGTGTGCATAACCAGGCTATGATCAAATCAGTAAGACCGGGTATATAGACATCGTTTGACGTGCTGTTACAATCGCTCACATCTTAACAGGCGGATACGTCATCGTTCCGTCATGGATGGCAATCAGCGATAGCCATATTACACAGGGAGACACTTATGAAGCTTCGCCTGTCGGCGCTTGCGCTGGGAACCACACTTTTGGTGGGGTGTGCGAGCTCCGGTACTGAACAGCAGGGGCGTTCGGATCCATTTGAAGGGTTCAACCGCACAATGTACAACTTTAACTTTAATGTGTTAGATCCCTATGTTGTTCGACCGGTAGCAGTAGCCTGGCGTGATTATGTCCCGCAGCCGGCGCGTAATGGTTTGAGCAACTTTACGGGCAACCTTGAAGAGCCGGCCGTCATGGTCAACTATTTCCTGCAAGGCGATCCTTATCAGGGGATGGTGCATTTTACCCGTTTCTTCCTGAACACCTTGTTGGGTATGGGCGGCTTTATCGATGTGGCGGGTATGGCGAATCCGAAGCTACAGCGCGTTGAACCACACCGCTTTGGCAGTACGTTAGGCCACTATGACGTGGGTTACGGACCGTATATGCAGCTTCCGTTCTACGGTAGCTTCACGCTGCGCGATGATGGTGGCGATATGGTGGATACGCTGTATCCGGTACTGTCCTGGCTGACCTGGCCGTTGTCGATAGGTAAATGGACAGTCGAAGGGATTGAAACCCGCGCACAGCTGCTTGATTCCGACGGTCTGCTGCGTCAGTCTTCCGATCCTTACATCATGGTACGTGAAGCCTACTTCCAGCGTCATGACTTCATCGCGAACGGCGGGAAACTTAAACCAGAAGAAAACCCGAACGCGAAAGCCATTCAGGATGATTTAAAAGATATTGATTCCGAGTAAGGAATTGAGGCAAATAAAAAGGTGAGCTAAAAAAGCTCACCTTTTTTAATGTCTGCAGAAAATCAGAATGCGTAGTTGAAGTTGGTACCGAACAGCCAGGCTTTACCTTCAGAGTCGAAAGTATACGGGCCTTCTTTGACGGTCACTTTCTGTCCGTGCATATAAGAAACACCAACATCAATAGATGCGTCATCATTGAATGCGTAAGTCGTACCCGCGCTCAGCCACAGGCGGTCCTGGTCTGGAATGGAGATGGAACGCTTGCTTGCAGGAACCGGGCTGTCGTCATAGGCGATACCGGTACGGAAGGTCCAGCTTTTATCCATATAGTAGGTCGTGCCCAGCGCGATGCGGTAAGAATCCTTAAAGCCTTCTTCTTTATAGAACAGTGTCTGGCCGTTGGTGCCGGTTGCTTTCAGCTCCTGGAACTGGCTCCAACTGGTATAAGCCATGCTGTAGTGAATAGCCCATTGCGGAGCGATACGGTTATAGCCCGACAGTTCCCACATTTCCGGCAGGTTCAGCGTCAAAGAACCCGGAACGGTGGCATTGGTTGTTCCCCATGGGAACGCGGTGCCTGCGCCAGGTAACGCATTGGCCTGGGAACGAATACCGCTTTTGTAATCACCATCGAAGTCGATTTTAACTTCAGAGCGGTAGGTCAAGCCGTAACGGTTATTTTTATCCAGCTCGTACAAAATACCGGCGTTCCAGCCGTAGCCCCATTCGTCACCCTTCAGGCTGGCGATCTTCTGGCTTACTTTCGGCAGTGCGGCGGTCTGCTCACCGGAATAACGCTCAATTTTTGCATCGGCGTAAACGGCATTAAAACCAACACCAAAGCTCCAGCTGTCATTCAGACGGTAGGCACCGCTCAGGTTAAGGTTGACCGTTTTAAGATCAGTCTTCCCACCGTACTCACCGACGATATAGCTGTCATTAAACTCGGTTGCCAGACCATAGTTTGAGGTGACAGAAGCCCCCCAACCAAACTGCTCGTTGATAGGCATCACGAAGTGAGCGTTGGGAACCCACGCTGTAGGGGCGATGTTATCTGCGTCGGTGCTACGTCCGGTGAATGGCGATTTACCGGAAATATTAACGTCTGGATCGATATACACCGCGCCCGCAGAAAAAGTGGGGCGATCGAACATCATAATCAGTGCCGGGTTACGACTGGCGTTACCTGCATCATCTGCAATAGCGCCTTCACCCGAATATGCCCGGCCAAGGCCAGAGGAAGAAAATTCGTTTAACTGAAAGCCTGCAGACCAGGCCTGTGTGGAGATAATTGCCACTGCGACTGCGAGAGCAGACTTTGTAAACAGGGTTTTCTGGCTCATGACCATAACCTCATAGATTTATTTTTATACAAACAATGTTACATACCGTAACAGGAGCGCGAAGTGTAGGGTCTGAGGTACGACATAGAAATCAGACCAGTGCCGAGAGTATAGGTCTGACCAGCTGAAATGTTGCAAGTATGTTTATAAATATTTTCAATTCTGATCTCGGAAACGCGATCCAGCTGGCAAAATTGCGGGTATGCGCACTCACCTGTTTGGGTGATTTTTGTTTTAGATCATTTTTAAGTGTGATTTCGGTCACTTATCGCATTTCATACAATTAACGACTGGAGAGGCGAAAGAGGGGAGCGTAAAATATCCCTATCGTTTATCTGGCACCTCAGGTGCGAATACAGAGGAAATCTACAATGAGTAAATGCAGTGCTGATGAAACCCCGGTTTGCTGCTGTATGGATGTTGGCACCATCATGGACAACTCCGATTGCACCGCGTCATACAGCCGTGTGTTCGCGAATCGCGCAGAGGCAGAAGAAACGCTGGCCGCTCTGACTGAAAAGGCGCGTGGCGTGGAATCTGAGCCTTGCCAAATCACCTCTACCTTTACCGAAGAATCAGATGGTGTGCGTCTGGATATTGACTTTGTTTTTGCTTGTGAAGCTGAAACGCTGATTTTCCAGTTGGGCCTGCGTTAATCCCTTCTCTTTATACCCTTGCTGCCTGGTAGCAAGGGTATTTTCGTAACAGTCAGTGATTATTCACTGTGTCTTAGCTCCCACTTTCTTTTCTCTCCGCTTGGCTAAATGTAAAAAATTGGTTAAGACTGTGATCAGGTCAGACCACTTATTTTTATTTTTACAGGGGAGTGTTATGAGTCAGGCTTTACCGCTGGTTACCCGCCAGGGCGATCGCATCGCCATTGTAAGCGGATTGCGTACGCCATTTGCCCGTCAGGCAACCGCATTTCATGGCATTCCCGCCGTAGATTTGGGGAAAATGGTTGTTGGTGAACTGCTGGCGCGTAGCGAAATACCCGCTGATGTGATCGAGCAACTGGTCTTTGGTCAGGTGGTACAAATGCCTGAAGCCCCCAATATTGCTCGTGAAATCGTACTGGGAACCGGTATGAATGTGCACACGGATGCCTACAGCGTAAGCCGAGCCTGCGCTACCAGCTTCCAGGCAGTAGCGAATGTCGCGGAAAGCCTGATGGCGGGGACAATTCGCGCCGGAATTGCCGGCGGGGCGGACTCGTCGTCTGTCCTGCCGATTGGCGTCAGCAAAAAGCTGGCGCGCGTGCTGGTGGATGTCAATAAAGCCCGCACAACAGGGCAACGCCTGAAACTGTTTTCCCGGCTGCGTTTGCGTGACCTGATGCCTGTACCCCCCGCCGTCGCTGAATATTCCACCGGCTTGCGCATGGGGGATACGGCCGAGCAAATGGCGAAAACCTATGGCATTACGCGCGAGCAGCAGGATGCCCTGGCGCATCGTTCTCACCAACGTGCCGCTCAGGCATGGGCTGAAGGAAAGCTCGCCGATGAGGTGATGACCACCTACGCGCCACCGTTTAAAGATCCTCTTTCCGAAGATAACAATATTCGCGGCAACTCTACGCTGGCCGATTACGCCAAACTGCGTCCGGCGTTTGACCGAAAGCACGGCACCGTCACTGCGGCGAACAGTACCCCGCTGACGGACGGCGCAGCCGCGGTGATATTGATGACGGAGTCGCGTGCGAAAGAGCTGGGACTGGTGCCGCTGGGGTATTTACGCAGCTATGCTTTCACCGCAATTGATGTCTGGCAGGACATGCTGCTGGGACCGGCGTGGTCAACACCGCTTGCGCTGGAGCGAGCTGGACTGACGATGACGGATTTAACCTTGATCGATATGCATGAAGCCTTTGCCGCACAAACGCTGGCGAATCTTCAGTTGCTGGGCAGCGAACGTTTTGCCCGCGAAGTGTTGGGTAGGGCGCATGCCACTGGCGAGGTTGATGACAGTAAATTTAACGTGCTGGGTGGGTCTATTGCCTATGGACATCCTTTCGCTGCTACCGGTGCGCGAATGATCACGCAAACCCTCAATGAATTACGCCGGCGTGGCGGCGGCTTTGGTTTAGTCACCGCCTGTGCGGCAGGTGGTTTGGGTGCGGCAATGGTTCTGGAGGCGGAATGATGGAAATGACATC
Organism: Citrobacter sp. CRE-46; assembly: GCF_059615875.1. Taxonomy (NCBI): domain Bacteria; kingdom Pseudomonadati; phylum Pseudomonadota; class Gammaproteobacteria; order Enterobacterales; family Enterobacteriaceae; genus Citrobacter; species Citrobacter sp. CRE-46. Next base: position 1,659,775 of record NZ_CM184341.1, read on the forward strand.
GGCTTTTACGCTAAACGTGCGTCTGGATAACATTGCTGTTGTCACCATTGATGTGCCCGGAGAGAAAATGAATACCCTGAAAGCGGAGTTTGCTTCTCAGGTTCGGGCCATCCTGAAACAAATTCGCGACAACAAAGCGCTGCGCGGTGTGGTGTTCATTTCAGCGAAACCCGATAACTTCATCGCCGGAGCAGATATCAACATGATTGGTAGCTGCCGCAGCGCGCAGGAAGCCGAAACGCTGGCCCGCCAGGGGCAGCAGATTATGGCGGAAATCCATGCGTTGCCGATCCCGGTTATCGCCGCGATTCATGGCGCATGTCTGGGCGGTGGCCTGGAGATGGCGCTGGCCTGCCATAATCGTATTTGTACCGATGATGCTAAAACCGTACTGGGTTTGCCGGAAGTCCAGCTTGGTCTGTTGCCCGGCTCCGGCGGCACGCAACGCTTGCCACGCCTTATTGGCGTCAGTACTGCGCTGGATATGATCCTCACAGGGAAACAATTGCGCGCAAAACAGGCGCTTAAAGTGGGGCTGGTGGATGAAGTCGTGCCGCTGTCCATTTTGCTGGAAGCTGCCGTTGAACTGGCTAAAAAAGAGAGTTCCTCACATCGGAGTCTGCCCGTACGTGAGCGGGTATTAGCGGGGCCGCTGGGGCGAGCGCTGCTATTCCGTATGGCCAGTAAAAAGACGGCGCAAAAAACGCAGGGAAATTATCCCGCGACGGAACGTATCCTTGAGGTCATTGAAACCGGCCTTGCCCAGGGAAGCAGTAGCGGTTATGACGCAGAAGCCCGCGCATTTGGGGAATTGGCGATGACACCCCAGTCTCAGGCGCTGCGGCACATCTTTTTTGCCAATACCGACGTGAAAAAGGATCCAGGTAGTGATGCAAAGTCCGGTCCGCTAAACAGTGTCGGCATTCTGGGTGGCGGTCTGATGGGCGGAGGTATCGCCTATGTGACGGCCTGTAAAGGTGGCTTGCCAGTACGTATCAAGGATATTACTGCTAAGGGAATCAACCACGCGCTGAAGTACAGTTGGGATCAGCTTGAAACGAAAGTTCGTCGCCGTCATATCAAAGCCAGCGAGCGCGATAAACAGTTGGCGTTGATTTCTGGATCTACCGATTATCGCGGTTTTGCGCATCGCGATCTGGTTATTGAAGCCGTGTTCGAAGATCTGGCGTTAAAACAAAAGATGGTGGCAGAAGTTGAACAAAATTGCGCACCTCACACTATTTTTGCTTCCAACACCTCATCTTTACCAATTAGTGATATTGCGGCTAAGGCTGCCAGACCTGAACAAGTGATTGGTTTGCACTTTTTTAGCCCGGTGGAAAAAATGCCGCTGGTTGAGGTCATTCCGCATGCAACGACCTCTGAGCAAACTATTGCCACAACTGTCAAGTTGGCGAAAAAACAGGGTAAAACACCGATAGTCGTCAGAGATAAGGCCGGATTTTACGTTAACCGCATTTTAGCGCCTTACATCAATGAAGCTATACGCCTGTTAACCGAAGGCGAGCGGGTTGAAGCCATTGACGCCGCGCTGGTTAAGTTTGGTTTTCCGGTTGGGCCAATCCAACTTTTGGATGAGGTCGGAATTGATACGGGCACTAAAATTATACCTGTGCTTGAAGCGGCGTATGGAGAACGTTTTAGCGCGCCTGCAAATGTTGTTGCTTCAATTTTGAATGACGATCGCAAAGGTAGAAAAAATGGTCGTGGTTTCTATCTTTATGGGGCGAAAGGGCGTAAAAGCAAAAAACAGGTCGACCCTGCAATTTATACGCTTATTGGCGCTCAGGGCCAGGCTCGACTCACCGCCACGCAAATTGCTGAGCGGTGTGTCATGTTAATGCTCAATGAAGCAGCTCGCTGTTTCGACGAGAAGGTCGTCCGCAGCGCCCGTGATGGCGATATCGGCGCTGTATTTGGTATTGGTTTTCCGCCATTCCTCGGCGGCCCGTTCCGGTATATGGATTCCCTCGGCGCGGGTGAAGTAGTTGCGGTTCTGCAACGGCTATCAACACAATATGGCTCGCGGTTTACGCCGTGTGAGCAGTTATTGCTGATGGCGGAACGCGGTGAAAGATTCTGGAATAGTAGGGAAACTGACCTGAATTCATGAGGTCAAAGGTAGGATGAATCCGCACTGAATGTATGGCTCATGCTCAAAATGTAAACAGAGATTGACTATACTTACGCCGTTGAGGTAAAAAACAGCGTTTCATTCGGTGAATGGATAAGGCACAATGCCGGCCACCATATCGTTACCACGGTCAATAGGGGCCGTGATTAACTGGTGTTGGTGATTCTGGTTAACAAAAGCGGTGCAATATGCAAGTTTTTATCATGCGTCACGGCGACGCGGCCCTCGATGCCGCCAGTGATTCGGTTCGTCCTTTAACCTCTTGTGGTTGTGACGAATCTCGCCTGATGGCGAACTGGCTGAAAGGTCAAAAAGTGGATATCGAACGTGTTCTGGTGAGCCCGTTCCTGCGAGCCGAACAAACGCTGGATGTGGTGGGGGAATGCATGAACCTGCCAGGCGGCGTGGATGTTTTGCCGGAGCTGACTCCCTGCGGCGATGTTGGTCTGGTCAGCGCCTATTTACAGGCTCTGGCCAATGAAGGTATCACCACGGCGCTGGTGATTTCTCACTTACCTTTAGTGGGGTACCTGGTGTCTGAGCTTTGCCCAGGCGAAACTCCGCCGATGTTTACCACGTCAGCGATTGCCAGCGTTACGCTTGATGAAAGCGGAAAAGGGGTTTTCAACTGGCAAATGAGCCCGTGTAATCTCAAAATGGCGAAAGCGATATAAGTAGGCCGGATAAGGCACAACCGCCATCAGGAAAATAAAAGAGCCGCAAACGCGGCTCTTTCTGTTTTTCTGCATCAGGGAAGTTCTGGCGGCAGCCACTCTTCCACTTCAATCAGCACCAGCAGTGCGGCGTCGCCACCATACTCTTTCGGTGCCTGATGAAAGGCCATCACGTGCGGATGCTGTGCCAGCCAGAGAGGCGTTTGCTGTTTAAGAATATGCTTTCCGTGGCCATGCATAACGCAGGCGCAAAACACATGCTCACGACGACAGGCGGCGATCAGCGCGCCTAATTCCTGTTTGGCCTGTTGCTGGGTCAGTCCATGCAAATCAAGAAATAGCTCCGGGGAGTAGTCGCCACGGCGCATTTTCTTGAGTTCGAAATGGCTGACGTCGGCACGTAGATATCTTACCGGGCCGTCTGTGTTCAGCAACGGCTGAAATTCGTCAGAAAAATAGTGGCTGGCATCAGCCTGTTCCTGCAACAGCCTTTTAACCGGAACCTCGGTGATTTTTTTACGTAGCGGTCGGTGAACAATAGTGTCTTGCTTAATTTTACGCGTGCCGGTCATCAGCTGGCGAAACAGCGTCTGATCCTCCTCGCTGAGCGATGTTTTCTTTTTCATTCGAGAGTCTCATCTTTTATTTTCCGTTAGTTTAACCCGACTCGACGGGCATCCGATCGCTTAAAACGCAATTTTCGCGTTCAGGCCCGGTGTGGATGCTGATTTATCGCCGTCTTCGTGGCAAACTAGCCGCCGAAATTAATACGAGCATGCCCTGGAGGAATACGTGGATAAAATTTTCGTCGATGAAGCAGTGAGTGAACTGCATACCATTCAGGACATGTTGCGTTGGGCGGTCAGCCGTTTTAGCGCGGCGAATATCTGGTATGGCCATGGCACGGATAACCCATGGGACGAGGCCGTACAACTGGTGCTGCCGTCGCTCTATTTGCCGCTGGATATACCTGAAGATATGCGCACCGCGCGTCTGACCTCCAGCGAGCGCCATCGTATTGTTGAACGCGTGATTCGCCGCGTCAACGAGCGTATCCCGGTTGCTTATCTGACCAATAAAGCCTGGTTCTGCGGGCATGAGTTTTATGTTGACGAACGCGTGCTGGTTCCACGCTCACCGATTGGCGAACTGATCAATAATCGTTTTGCGGGCCTCATCAATGAGCAGCCGCAGCATATCCTCGATATGTGTACCGGCAGCGGCTGCATCGCTATTGCCTGCGCGTATGCTTTCCCGGAAGCCGAAGTGGATGCGGTGGATATTTCGACTGACGCGCTGGCGGTGACTGAGCACAATATTGAAGAACATGGTCTGATCCATCACGTGACGCCGATCCGTTCCGATCTGTTCCGCGAACTGCTGAAAGTGCAGTATGACCTGATTGTGACCAACCCGCCGTATGTCGATGCGGAAGATATGTCCGATCTGCCAAACGAATATCGTCATGAACCTGAGCTGGGTCTGGCGTCCGGTAGCGATGGGCTGAAACTGACTCGCCGCATTCTGGGGAACGCTCCAGATTACCTGGCAGATAACGGTATTCTGATTTGTGAAGTCGGAAACAGCATGGTACATCTGATAGAGCAATACCCGGATGTACCGTTTACCTGGCTGGAGTTTGACAACGGCGGTGACGGTGTATTCATGCTGACCAAAGAACAGTTAGTTGCTGCTCGCGAGCACTTCAGCATTTATAAAGACTAAATACACGCGCACAAACACAACACTCATAACGGAGCCGTGATGGCAGGAAACACAATTGGGCAACTCTTTCGCGTAACCACATTCGGCGAATCACACGGGCTGGCGCTCGGTTGTATTGTCGATGGTGTTCCGCCGGGCATTTCTCTGACAGAAGCTGACCTGCAGCACGATCTCGACAGACGTCGCCCAGGTACGTCGCGTTACACTACGCAGCGCCGTGAACCGGATCAGGTGAAAATCCTCTCTGGTGTGTTCGAAGGCGTGACCACCGGTACCAGCATTGGTCTGCTGATCGAAAATACCGATCAGCGTTCACAGGATTACAGCGCGATTAAGGATGTTTTTCGTCCTGGTCACGCCGACTATACCTATGAGCAAAAATACGGTCTGCGCGACTATCGTGGCGGTGGACGCTCATCCGCACGTGAAACAGCAATGCGCGTGGCGGCCGGGGCGATTGCCAAAAAATATCTGGCGGAAAAACTCGGCGTTGAAATTCGCGGCTGTCTGACGCAGATGGGCGATATCCCGCTGGAGATTAAAGACTGGTCTCAGGTAGAGCTTAACCCGTTCTTTTGCCCGGACCCGGATAAAATCGAGGCGCTCGATGAACTGATGCGCGGCCTGAAAAAAGAGGGCGACTCCATCGGAGCAAAGGTCAGCGTGGTGGCAAGCGGCGTACCTGCGGGTCTCGGTGAACCTGTCTTTGACCGCCTGGATGCCGACATTGCCCATGCGCTGATGAGCATTAACGCCGTTAAGGGCGTAGAGATTGGCGACGGGTTTGACGTTGTCGCGCTGCGCGGCAGCCAAAACCGTGATGAAATCACCAAAGACGGTTTCCAGAGTAACCATGCGGGCGGCATTCTGGGCGGGATCAGCAGCGGGCAGCAAATTGTTGCACATATGGCGCTGAAACCGACGTCCAGTATTACCGTTCCTGGACGCACGATTAACCGCTTTGGCGAAGAAGTCGACATGATCACCAAAGGACGCCACGATCCGTGCGTTGGGATCCGCGCCGTGCCGATCGCAGAAGCAATGCTGGCGATCGTATTAATGGATCACCTGCTGCGTCAGCGGGCGCAAAACGCGGACGTGAAGACTGACATTCCACGCTGGTAAGACATGAAAAAAACGGCACTTGCGGCGCTGGCTCTTTTTGCCAGCACCGCCTGCCTGGCGGCGACGCCCTGGCAGAAAATTACCCATCCGGTGGCGGGCAGCCCGCAGTCTATCGGCGCATTCGCCAATGGCTGTATTGTTGGCGCCGAGACGCTGCCTGTACAGTCTGAACACTATCAGGTGATGCGCACCGATCAGCGACGTTATTTTGGTCATCCGGATCTGGTGATGTTTATCCAGCGTCTGAGTAATCAGGCGAATAATCTGGGGCTGGGCACGGTGTTAATCGGCGATATGGGTATGCCGGCCGGTGGGCGGTTCAATGGCGGTCACGCCAGCCACCAGACGGGACTGGATGTCGATATTTTCCTGCAGTTGCCGAAAACGCGCTGGACCCAGTCACAACTGCTGCGTCCTCAGGCGTTAGATCTGGTCTCACGGGATGGCAAACATGTCGTGCCGTCGCTGTGGAAGCCGGAGATTTTCAGCCTGATTAGGCTGGCGGCAAAAGATAATGAAGTCACGCGCATTTTTGTGAATCCGGCGATTAAGCAGCAACTGTGTCTGGATGCAGGGACTGACAGGGACTGGTTGCGTAAAGTTCGACCGTGGTTCCAGCATCGTGCGCATATGCACGTACGATTACGTTGTCCTGCTGACAGCCTTGAGTGCGAAGATCAACCGTTGCCTCCTCCAGGCGATGGCTGTGGCGCGGAGCTGCAAAGCTGGTTCGAACCTCCTAAACCTGGAACCACCAAGCCTGAGAAGAAGACACCGCCGCCGTTGCCGCCTTCCTGCCAGGCGCTACTGGATGAGCATGTACTCTAATGGATCATTTTGTCTCTCTGTTTATGGTGTCGCCACTGCTGTTAGGTGTGCTTTTTTTTGTGGCAATGCTGGCAGGTTTTATTGACTCTCTGGCCGGAGGCGGCGGTTTACTCACCATCCCGGCATTGATGGCGGCCGGAATGCCGCCCGCGCAAGCGTTGGCCACCAATAAGCTACAGGCCTGCGGGGGATCCATCTCTTCCTCGATCTATTTTATTCGCCGGGGCGTGGTTAATCTGGCGGATCAGAAGCTCAACATCTTCATGACTTTTGTCGGTTCCATGAGCGGCGCGTTGTTGGTCCAGCATGTGCAGTCCGACATATTACGCCAGATCCTGCCGGTGCTGGTTATCTGTATTGGCCTCTACTTTCTGTTGATGCCCAGAGTGGGCGAAGAAGACCGGCAGCGTCGGCTGCACGGTTTGCCTTTCGCGCTGGTGGCCGGGGGCTGTGTTGGGTTTTACGATGGCTTTTTTGGCCCGGCGGCGGGTTCGTTCTACGCGCTGGCTTTTGTCATGCTGTGCGGCTATAACCTGGCAAAATCGACGGCCCACGCCAAAGTATTAAATGCCACCTCGAATATCGGTGGACTGTTGCTGTTTGCCCTCGGCGGCAAAGTGATTTGGGCGACCGGGTTTGTGATGCTCATTGGCCAGTTCATTGGCGCACGGATGGGATCGCGACTGGTGCTCAGCAAAGGACAAAAACTCATTCGGCCAATGATCGTCATTGTCTCCGCCGTGATGAGCGCCAAGCTACTTTACGATAATCATGGACAGGAGATTCTCCACTGGCTGGGGATGAACTAATGAATAACACCCATCACTACGAACAGTTAATTGAGATTTTTAACGGCTGCTTTGCCGATGAATTTAATACCCGTCTGATTAAAGGCGATGACGAACCGATCTATCTTCCTGCTGATGCGGAAGTACCGTATCACCGTATCGTTTTTGCGCATGGTTATTACGCCAGCGCCTTACATGAAATTTCGCACTGGTGTATTGCGGGTAAAGCGCGTCGTGAGCTGGTTGACTTTGGTTACTGGTACTGCCCGGACGGACGCGACGCGAACACGCAATGCCAGTTTGAAGATGTGGAAGTGAAGCCGCAGGCGTTTGACTGGCTGTTTTGCATGGCGGCGGGCTATCCGTTTAACGTCAGTTGCGACAATCTGAACGGCGACTTTGAACCGGATCGCGTGGTATTCCAGCGTCGTGTTCATGCCCAGGTGATGGAATATCTGGAAAAGGGGATCCCGGAGCGTCCAGCGCGCTTTATTAACGCGTTACAGAATTATTATCACACGCCTGAACTTAAGGCGGAACAATTCCCGTGGCCCGAAGCGCTCAACTGAAGCCGCCGCCACGTTTACAATGAGGAAAGAAGATGATCGCGGAGTTTGAATCACGCATTCTGGCATTAATCGACGATATGGTAGAGCACGCCAGCGATGATGAGTTGTTTGCCAGTGGCTATTTGCGTGGGCACCTGACGCTGGCCGTAGCAGAGCTGGACGCTGGCGAGGACCATTCCGCTGAGGCATTGTACACCAATGTGACCAGCAGCCTGGAAAAAGCGATTAGCGCAGGCGAACTTTCGCCGCGTGACCAGGCGTTAGTGAAAGAGATGTGGGACGCTTTATTTCAAAAGGCAACGCAATAATAATTGCAGTGGATTGTGCCGGATGGCGACGCTAAGGCGTCTTATCCGGCCTACGTGGACTGACGATTCGGGTTCAGTTTGTAGGCCTGATAAGCGCAGCGCATCAGGCAATGATGAGAGAGTATTTTATTTCACCGCTTTACCTTTCAATAACTTCCTGACCCACAACCGATTCGGGTTCAGTGCCGCCAGCGTACTGGCATCCATAGGAATGGGTTCATCGCTCATTTGCGAGGCCAGAATTTCTGCACACAGCGGGGCTGAGCACAACCCGCGTGACCCCAGCGCGCCCAGCATAAATAGATCGGCATACACCGGGGCGCTTACCGCGTGCGCTTTGTCTTCGGCAAGCGTGGCGTACTGGCTGAGCGTGGCGTTATAGTCCGCGACATTGCCCACCATCGGGATGTGATCGCGCGTAGCGCAGCGGACCCCGCAGCGGGCGGCATGCGCACTGACGTCCACCTCTTTTGCCCATGCGGCGTGCGGGAAGCAGTCGATTAAACGCTGACGATTTTGCTGCTGGTCATCCTCGCGATACTCAGTCTCCTCACACCCACGATGATAGCTGGCGCCAATGCAGTGTTGCTGGTTTTGCGGGGCATGCGGCGTGAGGTACCCGTCGTAGCACAACACCTGGCGCAGCGCTGACAGCGTAGGCGTGGTGGGGATATGACTCACCTGACCGCCAACGGAATAGACCGGTAACGACTGCGTCTGCTCAAAGCGGTTAATGCGATGGCCGTTAGCCAGAACCACCGCTTCGTGAGTGGCGGTTTCTCCACAGGCAAACTGTAATTGCCAGCTTGCTGTCTGGCGCGTCAGTGAGACCAACGTGTGTTGGTAGCGGGTACGTAATCCCAGCGTTGTGGCATAGTCCAGTACGGCGGCGGTTAACTGCGCCGGGCACAGCCATCCACCTGCCGGATACTGAATCCCGCCGCATCCGGTTTCCACGCCTGTCGTTTGCAACACCTGCTGTGCATCTACGCCGACGGCGAGCGCATCGGGCAGTTCAAGAGACAGCATTTGAGTGATTTTCTGCTGGCTTTTTTCATCCCAGGCGAGCTGCGTCACGCCGCACCAGTCATGTGCGAACTCAACCGGAAGGGCGTCATACAGTCGGCGGGCGAAGGTAAACGCAGTGGGGAAAAAGAGATTAATGGCCGCATCATGCTTGCTGAGTAACGGATAGAGCGCGCCCTGACGGTTACCTGATGCGCCTGCGGCAGGTTTCGCGTCTGCGCAATAGAGTGTGACCTGCCAGCCGCGGCGCAGTAGCGCCAGCGACAGCAATGCGCTGGCGATGCCACCGCCAATAATAGCGGCGTCGCGCTTATCTGTGCCCGTGCGCGTGAACCACGGAGCCGATGAAGGGAGCGCCAGAGTTTGTTCCATGACGCCACAAAGCATTTCGCGTTTGCGGCCAAAGCCTTTACGTTTTTGTATTGTAAACCCGGCTTCCTGCAATCCCCGTCGCACAAAGCCTGCCGATGTGAAGGTGGCCAGCGTGCCGCCGGGGCGAGCCAGTCGGGCCATCGCGTTAAACAGCGTTGGCGTCCACATGTCCGGATTTTTCGCTGGTGCGAAACCGTCCAGGAACCAGGCGTCCACTTTTTGATTCAAAGAGTCATCCAGTTTACTGGTCAGTTCATTAATATCGCCAAACCACAGATCCAGCGTGACGCGCCCATCATCAAGAAGCAGACGATGGCATCCCGCCAGCGGCAGCGGCCACTGCTCTTGCAGTGCCGTGGCCCACGGAGCAAGCTCCGGCCAGTGCTGATGGGCCAGGGTCAGATCTTCACGCGTCAGCGGATATTTTTCGAAACTGATGAAATGTAATCTTTCCAGGGTAGCGTCAGGGTGGGTATCGCGAAAATCGGCAAATGCCTGCCAGAGCGTCAGGAAGTTAAGCCCGGTGCCAAACCCGCTTTCAGCCACCACGAAAAGGGGACGTGAATGCGCAGGAAATCGCTGTGCGAGATGATTCCCGCCGAGGAAGACGTAACGTGTCTCTTCCAGCCCGTTATCATTGGAAAAATAGACATCATCAAAATCTCGGGAAACAGGTGTACCCTCAGCGTTGAATTCAAGGTTGGCAGGTTGTATAGCGTATTGTTTCACGTAAGTTACTCGTCTGGCAGGCTGTGCCCCGATCTTAGCGATGAGTGCCTGGCTGCGCAAATTTCCACATTAAATGGCTGATCGGACTTGTTCGGCGTACAAGTGTACGCTATTGTGCCACTCGAAACTTTAAAATAGTGCGACTTACAGAGGTATTGAATGAAACGTGCAGTGATTACTGGCTTGGGCATCGTTTCCAGCATCGGTAATAACCAGCAGGAAGTCCTGGCATCTCTGCGTGAAGGACGTTCAGGGATCACTTTCTCTCAGGAGCTGAAGGACTCCGGCATGCGTAGCCACGTATGGGGCAACGTAAAACTGGATACCACTGGCCTCATTGACCGCAAAGTAGTGCGCTTCATGAGCGACGCATCCATCTATGCATTCCTTTCCATGGAGCAGGCTGTGGCGGATGCCGGTCTTGCTGCAGAAGATTACCAGAATAACCCGCGCGTTGGCCTGATTGCAGGTTCCGGCGGCGGTTCCCCGCGTTTTCAGGTGTTCGGCGCTGACGCAATGCGTAGCCCGCGTGGCCTGAAAGCGGTTGGCCCGTATGTGGTCACCAAAGCGATGGCGTCCGGCGTTTCTGCCTGCCTCGCAACGCCGTTTAAAATTCACGGCGTAAACTACTCCATCAGCTCTGCCTGTGCGACTTCTGCGCACTGCATCGGCAACGCAGTAGAACAAATTCAACTGGGCAAACAAGACATCGTGTTTGCTGGCGGCGGTGAGGAGCTGTGCTGGGAAATGGCGTGTGAATTCGACGCCATGGGCGCGCTGTCTACCAAATATAACGACGACCCGTCGAAAGCTTCCCGTACCTATGACGCAAACCGTGACGGTTTTGTTATCGCGGGCGGCGGCGGTATGGTTGTGGTCGAAGAGCTGGAACACGCTCTGGCCCGTGGCGCGCACATCTACGCGGAAATCGTCGGTTACGGCGCGACCTCTGATGGCGCAGACATGGTTGCACCGTCAGGCGAAGGCGCAGTACGTTGCATGCAGATGGCGATGCACGGTGTAGACACCCCGATCGACTACCTGAACTCTCACGGTACTTCTACTCCGGTAGGCGACGTGAAAGAGCTGGGCGCAATCCGTGAAGTGTTTGGCGACAACAGCCCGGCAATTTCTGCAACCAAAGCGATGACTGGTCACTCACTGGGCGCGGCTGGCGTGCAGGAAGCTATCTACTCTCTGCTGATGCTGGAACACGGCTTTATCGCGCCGAGCATCAACATTGAAGAGCTGGACGAGCAGGCGGCAGGTCTGAACATCGTGACCAAACCGACCGAGCAGGCGCTGACCACCGTGATGTCCAACAGCTTCGGCTTTGGCGGCACTAACGCGACGCTGGTCATGCGTAAGCTGAAAGCGTAAGTCTGCAAGATGATGTAAAGGGGAGCCTGATGGCTCCCTTTTTTATTTATTCATTTTTTCGTACTCCGGCGCGATTTCTGCCGACCAGGCTTTGGCTCGTGTGATATCACCAGTGCTGTAGATTGGCTGTTCAAATTGATTATCCAGATCCCGCACGCGATAAATTTTCCAGCGACCTTCTTCCCAACGCGTATACACTTCCAGTTGCATGGGCGCTTCGCCTGCCGGCCCACCTAATTGTACTCCCACCTTTTCACCACCGAGAAAGGGCTCAGCCGCTCCAATCTGTAACAGCGGGATCCATTTGGGGTCGTAATCCTGCACGTACATAAAATAGTCAGAATTTATTATTTCCTGCTCGTAAAGGCTGTCAATCAGCGCCAAACGGTCGATAACGTCTTTCGCCACATAACGTTGCATGAGCGCGGACGTATCTCGATCTTGTGTGTAGGCGGACATCCACGCGAGATAGAATTGTTTTACAGCCTGTGTGCTGTCTTGATGAGGCGCATAGCAGCCGCAAAGCATCAGGATGAGAGCAATAAGCGAAAATGCTTTCATTACCGTGTCCCTAAAAATATATTCCGGCAAAAAAGATCGTTGAGTGTCCCCCTGATTGAAAACTATTTCCTCATTGTTAGTGCTTTTCTTCGATAATATAACCCTCTGTTTTGTGGATGCCTTCGGTGATTTCGAGGTTGACAAGTTTAGCCCCTCACAGGCAGACTCCAGCTTCAACATTATCCTCTTGATAATGCGTAAGCGTTTAACGTTATCCAACGCACCTTAATCCTGAAAGTCAGGTAGAGGGGGCGTGGGCATTCCTCGCCTTACTCTGCATTTTGGAGTAACGCATGACAGCAGTAACCCAACAAGAAAAAACACCGTCGGCGAACTTTTCGCTGTTTCGTATCGCTTTTGCGGTTTTCCTGACCTACATGACGGTCGGTCTGCCTTTACCCGTCATTCCTCTGTTTGTGCACCACGAGCTGGGCTATGGCAATACCATGGTCGGTATCGCCGTAGGCGTACAGTTTCTGGCAACGGTCTTAACGCGAGGTTATGCCGGACGCTTAGCCGATCAATATGGCGCTAAACGTTCGGCGCTACAGGGGATGTTTGCCTGTGCGCTGGCGGGCGCGGCGTGGCTTTTAGCCGCGCTATTACCTGTCTCTGTCCCGGTGAAATTTGCGTTGTTGATTGTCGGACGTCTGATCCTTGGCTTTGGCGAAAGCCAACTGCTCACCGGAACGCTGACCTGGGGGCTGGGGCTGGTTGGCCCAACGCGTTCCGGTAAGGTGATGTCGTGGAACGGGATGGCGATTTACGGTGCGCTGGCTGCCGGTGCGCCGTTGGGCTTGCTGATCCATAGCCACTTCGGCTTCGCGGCGCTGGCGGGAACCACGATGGTATTACCGCTGCTGGCCTGGGCATTCAACGGCACCGTTCGTAAAGTGCCTGCGCATGCCGGGGAGCGACCTTCACTGTGGAGCGTGGTCGGGCTTATCTGGAAACCGGGCCTGGGTCTGGCATTGCAGGGCGTGGGTTTTGCCGTCATCGGTACGTTTATTTCGCTTTATTTTGTCAGCAATGGCTGGACGATGGCGGGATTCACCCTGACCGCGTTTGGCGGGGCATTTGTGCTGATGCGCATTCTGTTTGGCTGGATGCCGGACCGGTTCGGCGGCGTGCAGGTCGCTGTTGTTTCATTGCTGGTTGAAACTGCGGGTCTGATCCTGCTGTGGCAGGCTCCCTCTGCCTGGGTAGCTCTGCTCGGGGCGGCATTAACCGGGGCCGGATGTTCGCTTATCTTCCCGGCATTGGGCGTTGAGGTTGTGAAGCGAGTGCCCGCGCAGGTTCGCGGTACGGCGCTGGGCGGTTACGCCGCATTTCAGGATATCTCCTACGGCGTAAGCGGCCCTGTCGCCGGGGTGCTGGCCACCGCGTACGGCTATCCCTCGGTATTCCTTGCCGGGGCGATATCCGCCGTGGTGGGAATTGTTGTGACGTTGCTGACTCTGCGAAAAGGCTAAGCGACCAGCCAGAAAATGGCTAACGCAATCATCAAGGCAATAAATATCAGTCCCGGTCGTGTCGACAGTGATTTAACCGTTTCAATCATCGGCGCGAACGGGCTGTAAATGGGCTGAGGATGGCGCGGATCGTTTAATTCCTGCTCCCGGTCACGTTCCACGCGGCGCAGGAAGATTTGATTCAGCAAGTCCAGCACCTGAACCGTGGTCAGAATCGATTGTGGTTGGATCTGATACGTCTGCTGCGCGTACTCTTTGATTGCCGTCAGCTCATTCGGCTCTAACGGCAGCTTCAGTGCCGCCTGCAGTGTTTGTAAGGTCGGGGCAGTTTGCAGACTGAGCGTCTGGCGCGCCTGCAGCCAGGTGACCAGATGCGAAAATTGTTTGGCGGGGATTAACTCTCCGCTTTTTACCCCAGACAGTTCCAGCATAGACTGCCAGATCATCTTACCGGATTCGCCCGTGGCCGCCGCCAGTTTGGTAACCAACTGGTTCAGCGTGTTGTGCTCTGCGGGGAGTAACGGACGATCGGTAGCCGGACGCTGCTGCGGCTGCGGTATCGAAAGCTGTCCTTGTTGTAACAGGGTCAGCACGTTCTTCAATTGCTCAGGCGTGAGTTGGCTAAGCGCCGTCTGCCCATACTGCTGGCGGATAAAATCACTCACCGCCTGACGGTTATTTCCCTGACTCAATAGCTCCGTGAGCTGCGACAGCACCTGACGATTAGCATGGTTCTGTTGTGCGACTTCCAGCCGCTGGTTCAAATTTTGTTCGGCGGCGGGAAAGTGACGTGACTGCAACGGTGTATCACTTTTGACGCCCAGATCGTGTTTCATTCCGGCCCACACCTCAGCGCTTTGCTGCTGAGTGAGCGAAATCAAACGGGTAATCAGTCGTTCCAGCACGGTACGTTGTATCGTGGATAACGGTTGCTCACCTGCAACGGAGGGGGCATTTTGGCCTTCGCCGGGAGGGCGAGCGGGCGTACCTGAAATGGGCTGCATCGTCTCTGTTCCTTAAATCTGTGCTGACCAGGTCTCGCAGTATGCCTGGCGGCGAGATTATGGCACACTTGCCCGGTTAACTCTCGTTCTCAAACAGGTGCGAAAGACGTGAAAATCCTCGTTGATGAAAATATGCCCTATGCCCGCGAACTGTTCAGTCGTTTGGGGGAGGTCAAAGCGGTTCCTGGTCGTCCGATTCCCGTTGCCGAACTGGATGATGCGGATGCCTTAATGGTGCGCTCGGTGACGAAAGTCAATGAATCACTGCTCAGCGGAAAACCGGTTAAATTTGTCGGTACGGCAACCGCAGGCACGGACCATGTGGATGAAGCCTGGCTTGCGCAGTCGGGAATCGGTTTTTCCGCAGCGCCCGGATGTAATGCGATTGCGGTCGTAGAATATGTTTTTTCAGCGTTGCTGATGCTGGCGGAGCGCGACGGTTTTGCGTTACGCGATCGTACCGTGGGCATCGTCGGTGTTGGCAACGTGGGCGGACGTTTGCAGACGCGACTGGAAGCGCTGGGGATCCGTACCTTGCTGTGCGATCCGCCGCGGGCCGATCGCGGTGACGAGGGCGATTTCCTCTCGCTGGACGAACTGGTACAGCAGGCCGATGTACTGACTTTCCATACGCCGTTATTTAAAGACGGTCCGTACAAAACGCTGCACCTTGCGGATGACGCGCTGATTAGTCGACTGAAGCCGGGCACCATTCTGATCAACGCCTGCCGGGGGCCGGTTATCGACAATACGGCATTACTGAATCGGCTTAACGCCGGGCAGGCGCTGAGCGTGGTGTTGGATGTCTGGGAAGGCGAGCCGGATCTCAATGTGGCGTTGCTGGAGAAAGCCGATATCGGCACGGCGCACATTGCCGGGTATACCCTGGAAGGAAAAGCGCGTGGGACCACGCAGGTCTTTGAGGCCTATAGTAAGTTTATTGGCCGCGAACAGCACGTTGCGCTGAACACCCTGTTACCTGCGCCGGAATTTGGGCGTATCACGTTGCATGGCCCGTTAGATCAGCCAACGCTGAAAAGGCTGGCGCATTTAGTGTATGATGTGCGCCGCGATGATGCGCCGCTGCGTAAAGTCGCTGGAATTCCGGGTGAGTTTGATAAACTGCGTAAAAATTATCTTGAGCGCCGTGAATGGTCGTCTTTATACGTGATGTGTGACGACGCAACGGCTGCCGCCTTGCTGTGTAAGCTGGGTTTTAACGCGGTTCATCACCCGGCACATTAATGTCTTCTTAATGCTCCCTGTCGAATAATGCGACAGGGACGCTTATGTATTTCTGGAGTAAATCACCATGTCTGAAGGCTGGAACATTGCCATTCTGGGCGCAACGGGCGCCGTAGGCGAAGCCCTGCTCGATACGCTGGCTGAACGCCAGTTCCCGGTCGGTGAAATTTTTGCGCTGGCGCGTAACGAAAGCGCTGGTGAGCACCTGCGTTTTAACGGTAAATCGGTCATTGTTCAGGATGTTGCAGACTTTGACTGGACGCAGGCACAACTGGCATTTTTTGTTGCGGGCGCTGAGGCCACCGCTGCATGGGTGGAAGAAGCAACCAATGCCGGTTGCCTGGTTATCGACAGCAGTGGTCTGTTCGCACTTGAGCCTGACGTTCCGCTGGTGGTTCCGGACGTTAACCCGTTCGTGCTGGCAGATTACCGCAACCGCAATGTGATTGCAGTCCCTAATAGCCTGACCAGTCAACTGCTGTCTGCGTTGAAACCGCTGATTGATGACGGTGGTCTTTCACGTATTACGGTGACCAATATTCTGTCGGCCTCCGCGCACGGTAAAAAAGCGGTGGATGCGTTGGCAGGGCAAAGTGCGAAACTGCTCAATGGTATCCCGATTGACGAAGACGATTTCTTTGGTCGCCAGTTGGCATTCAATATGCTGCCGCTGCTGCCAGATCGCGAAGGTAGCGTGCGCGAAGAGCGTCGTATCGTCGATGAAGTGCGCAAAATTATGCAGGATGACGGTCTGCTTATCTCCGCTAGCATCGTACAGTCACCGGTATTCTACGGTCACGCGCAGATGGTGAATTTTGAAGCCCTGCGTCCGTTGGCGGCGGAAGAAGCGCGCGATGCGTTTTCTCGCGCTGAAGACGTGGTGTTGTCGGAAGAGACCGATTTCCCGACTCAGGTTGGCGATGCGTCTGGTACCCCACATCTTTCCATCGGCTGTGTACATAACGATTACGGTATGCCGGAGCAGGTTCAGTTCTGGTCCGTGGCAGACAACGTACGCTTTGGCGGCGCGTTGATGGCGGTGAAAATTGCGGAAAAACTGGTGCAGGAGTATCTGTACTAATGTCGGACCTGCAACAGCCGCTACCCCATAAAATTGCGCTGGGCATTGAGTATGACGGCAGCAAATATTATGGCTGGCAGCGCCAGAACGAAGTGCGTAGCGTTCAGGAAAAGCTGGAAAAAGCGCTTTCTCAGGTCGCGAATGAGCGTATCAATGTCTTTTGTGCGGGGCGCACGGATGCAGGCGTTCATGGCACAGGCCAGGTCGTACATTTTGAAACGCACGCTGTGCGTAAAGATGCCGCCTGGACGTTGGGCGTAAATGCGAATCTACCTGGTGACATCGCCGTGCGCTGGGTGAAAGCTGTACCTGATGATTTTCATGCCCGATTCAGCGCCACGGCTCGCCGTTATCGCTACATCATCTACAATCATCGGTTGCGCCCTGCGGTTTTGGGCAAAGGGGTAACCCATTACTATGAGCCGCTGGATGCTGAACGTATGCATCGTGCAGCCCAGTGTCTGATCGGCGAAAATGATTTTACCTCGTTTCGTGCGGTGCAGTGCCAGTCGCGCACGCCGTGGCGTAACGTGATGCACATAAACGTTGAACGTTTTGGCGCATATGTGGTGGTGGATATTAAAGCGAATGCCTTTGTACATCATATGGTCAGGAATATCGTCGGCAGCCTGATGGAAGTAGGCGCCAACAACCAGCCGGAGAGCTGGATAGCAGAACTGTTAGCGGCGAAGGACAGAACGCTGGCAGCGGCAACGGCGAAAGCGGAAGGACTGTATTTGGTCGCGGTAGATTACCCTGACCGGTTCGACCTGCCAAAACCGCCAATGGGCCCGCTATTTCTGGCGGACTAATTTGAGTCGTATAAAGGCAAAACTATGGATCTGATTTACTTTCTTATCGATTTTATTCTGCACATTGATGTGCACCTGGCGGAGCTGGTCGCGGAATACGGTATCTGGGTATACGCGATTCTGTTTCTGATCCTGTTCTGTGAAACCGGGCTGGTAGTGACGCCGTTCCTGCCGGGGGACTCGCTGCTGTTTGTTGCCGGCGCGCTTTCTGCGCTGCCAACTAACGATCTCAATGTTCATCTGATGGTGGCGTTGATGATTGTGGCTGCGATTGTCGGCGATGCGGTGAACTACACGATTGGCCGGTTGTTCGGTGAGAAACTCTTTAGTAACCCGAACTCCAAAATTTTTCGTCGCAGCTACCTGGATAAAACCCATGCGTTCTACGAGCGTCATGGCGGGAAAACGATTATCCTGGCGCGTTTCGTGCCTATCGTGCGTACATTTGCGCCATTTGTTGCCGGTATGGGACACATGTCCTACCGCCACTTTGCGATGTATAACGTTGTAGGCGCGCTGCTGTGGGTATTGCTGTTCACCTATGCAGGCTATCTGTTTGGCGATCTGCCAATAGTTCAGGAAAACCTGAAATTATTGATTGTGGCGATTATCGTCCTTTCCGTATTGCCGGGCGTGATAGAAGTGATTCGTCATAAACGGGCTGCGTCACGGGCTGCAAAATAGAAAGTAACTCAGCGGTTCGACCACTTTTTTATCCAAAGTTTCGGGCTGTTATGTTTTAATGTGCAACATTCATGGTCTGTTAGGGGCAAAAATGGCATTATGCGCCCCTTATAACAAAGCTGACTAGGGTTCAGGCAGAAAGGTCACCAATGAGCTGGATTGAACGAATTAAAAGCAACATTACTCCCACCCGCAAGGCAAGCATTCCTGAAGGGGTGTGGACCAAGTGTGATAGCTGCGGTCAGGTTTTATACCGTGCTGAGCTGGAACGTAATCTTGAGGTCTGTCCGAAGTGTGACCATCATATGCGCATGTCGGCGCGCAATCGCCTGCATAGCCTGTTAGATGAAGGTACTCTTGTGGAACTGGGTAGCGAACTTGAGCCGAAAGACGTGCTGAAGTTTCGTGACTCCAAAAAGTACAAAGACAGACTGGCCTCAGCACAGAAAGAAACCGGCGAGAAAGATGCGCTGGTGGTGATGAAAGGCACCCTTCACGGCATGCCGGTCGTTGCGGCTGCATTCGAGTTCGCGTTTATGGGCGGCTCCATGGGGTCTGTCGTTGGCGCGCGTTTTGTCCGTGCCGTTGAGCAGGCGCTGGAAGACAACTGCCCGCTGATCTGCTTCTCCGCTTCTGGCGGGGCGCGTATGCAGGAAGCGCTGATGTCTCTGATGCAAATGGCGAAAACGTCTGCTGCGCTGGCGAAAATGCAGGAACGCGGTTTACCGTACATTTCTGTACTGACCGACCCAACGATGGGCGGTGTTTCCGCAAGCTTCGCGATGCTGGGCGATCTCAACATTGCCGAACCGAAAGCGCTGATTGGCTTTGCGGGTCCGCGTGTTATTGAGCAAACCGTACGTGAGAAACTGCCGCCGGGATTCCAGCGCAGCGAGTTCCTGATTGAAAAAGGCGCTATCGATATGATCGTCCGCCGTCCGGAAATGCGCCTGAAACTGGCAAGCATTCTGGCGAAGCTGATGAATCTTCCGGCGCCGAATCCGGATGAGCCACGTGAAGGCGAAGTGGTACCTCCGGTACCCGATCAGGAATCAGAGGCCTGATAACTGAAAAGGGCAGGGCCACAGGCGCTGCCCTTTTGCTTTTCTCAACGTAAAGAATCTACAGGCATCATGGACAATAAACGTATTCCTCAAGCCGCGTCGCCTCTGGCGTCGTGGCTTTCTTATCTGGAAAACCTGCACAGTAAAACCATCGATCTGGGCCTCGAACGCGTCAGTCAGGTGGCGCGTAAACTGGACGTGTTGAAACCCGCGCCATTTGTCTTTACGGTGGCGGGAACCAACGGAAAAGGCACGACCTGCCGTACGCTGGAATCGGTGCTGACCGCAGCAGGTTATAAAGTCGGAGTATACAGTTCGCCGCATCTGGTGCGTTACACGGAACGCGTGCGCGTGCAGGGGGGGGAACTGCCGGAATCCGCGCATACTGCCTCGTTTGCTGAGATTGAAGACGCACGTGGCGATATTTCATTGACCTATTTTGAATACGGTACGCTATCGGCGCTCTGGTTGTTTAAACAGGCTCAGTTGGACGTAGTCATTCTGGAAGTGGGGTTAGGCGGTCGCCTTGACGCGACGAATATCGTCGATGCCGATGTTGCGGTCGTCACCAGTATTGCGCTTGATCATACCGACTGGCTGGGCCCGGATCGCGAGAGCATTGGTCGTGAGAAAGCGGGGATTTTCCGCGCAGAGAAACCGGCCATCGTTGGTGAACCTGAAATGCCATACACTATTGCGGATGTGGCGCAAGAGTGCGGGGCGATTTTGCAACGCTGTGGTGTGGACTGGCGCTATACGGTAACGGATAACGACTGGTCCTTTACGGACACTCACGGCACGTTGGCGCATCTGCCATTGCCACAGGTTCCACAACCGAACGCCGCGACCGCACTGGCTGCGCTGCGTGCCAGTGGTCTTGACGTCAGCGAGCAGGCAATTCGTGACGGAATCAAACAGGCGATTTTACCGGGGCGCTTCCAGATTGTGAGCGAGTCGCCGCGGGTGATTTTTGATGTTGCCCATAACCCGCATGCGGCGGAATATCTGACCGGACGTCTGAAAAAGTTAGTGAAAAGCGGGCGTGTACTTGCAGTTATCGGTATGCTACATGATAAAGATATTGCCGGTACGTTGGCCTGGTTAAAAAGCGTGGTCGATGCCTGGTACTGCGCGCCACTGGAAGGGCCGCGTGGCGCAACGGCAGCACAGCTGTTAGAACATCTGGGCAAAGGTGAAGCCTATGACAGCGTGGCGCAGGCATGGTCTGCGGCACTGGCCGAGGCGAAGCCAGAAGATACCGTGTTGGTGTGTGGATCGTTTCACACTGTCGCACATGTCATGGAAGTGATAGACGTGGGGAGAAGCGGTGGCGAGTAAGTTTCAGAATCGATTAGTTGGCACAATTGTGCTGGTCGCGCTTGGGGTGATTGTGCTCCCCGGGCTGCTTGACGGGCAAAAAAAACATTATCAGGATGAGTTTGCTGCGATCCCTCTGGTGCCCAAACCTGGCGATCGCGACGAGCCGGACATGATGCCTGCGGCAACGCAGGCGCTGCCAACGCAACCGCCTGAAGGGGCGGCAGAAGAGGTGCGCGCGGGCGATGCCGCCGCGCCATCGTTGGATCCGTCGCGTATGACAACGGCAAGTAGCGCGGAGTTAGATCCTGTCCCCGTACCTGTTGAACCGCCGAAACCTAAACCGAAGCCGCAACCCGTTGTCGCCACACCGGCGCCAACGCCTGCGCCAGCTCCAGCGCCGAAACCGGTCGCTGAAGAAGCGCCAGCCCCGACCGGCAAAGCGTATGTTGTGCAGCTCGGCGCGCTGAAAAATGCGGATAAGGTCAATGAGATCGTGGGTAAACTTCGTGGCGCGGGCTTCCGGGTATATACTTCCCCGTCAACGCCGGTACAGGGTAAAATAACCCGCATTCTCGTCGGCCCTGACGCCTCCAGAGATAAGCTGAAGAATTCGCTGGGCGAGCTACAGAAGATCTCCGGTCTGAGTGGGGTTGTGATGGGATATACCCCTAATTAAGGGGCTGTTTCATGCAGGCCGGATACGGTGTTTTCACCGTCTCCGGCCAGTGCCCGAAGAGGCATAAAACCGTATGGCGTTGAAGATTTTTTCAGCGCCATTTTTATTTACGCGTGGAAAGGAAATCCCTACGCAAACGTTTTCTTTTTCTGTTAGAATGCGCCCCGAACAGGACGACAGGGCGTAAAATCGTGGGACACTTATGGTCTGGATTGATTACGCCATTATCGCGGTGATTGGTTTTTCCTGTCTGGTTAGCCTGATCCGTGGCTTTGTTCGTGAAGCATTATCGTTGGTGACTTGGGGTTGTGCTTTCTTTGTCGCCAGCCATTACTACACTTACCTGTCTGTCTGGTTTACGGGCTTTGAAGACGAACTGGTTCGAAATGGGATTGCTATCGCGATACTGTTTATCGCGACACTTATCGTCGGCGCTATCGTTAACTTTGTGATAGGCCAACTGGTAGAGAAAACAGGTCTGTCGGGTACCGACAGGGTGTTGGGGATTTGCTTCGGTGCTCTGCGAGGAGCGCTGATCGTCGCCGCCATACTGTTCTTTCTCGATACGTTTACCGGTCTGTCGAAAAGTGAAGACTGGAGTAAGTCGCAGCTGATCCCGCAGTTCAGTTTCATCATCAGATGGTTCTTTGACTATCTGCAAAGCTCGTCAAGTTTCTTGCCCAAAGTATAAACTTTGGGTCGTTGCTGAACGAGGAAAAGACGTATGTGCGGTATTGTCGGTATCGCCGGTGTTATGCCGGTAAACCAGTCGATTTATGACGCGTTAACGGTGCTCCAGCATCGTGGTCAGGATGCTGCGGGCATCATCACTATTGATGCCAACAACTGCTTCCGCTTGCGTAAAGCAAACGGAATGGTGAGCGATATTTTTGAAGCGCGCCATATGCAGCGTTTGCAGGGCAATATGGGCATCGGTCATGTGCGTTACCCAACGGCTGGCAGCTCCAGCGCCTCCGAAGCTCAACCTTTTTACGTCAACTCACCGTATGGCATCACGCTTGCCCACAATGGCAACCTGACCAATGCGCATGAGCTGCGGAAAAAGCTGTTTGAAGAAAAGCGCCGCCACATCAATACCACTTCAGATTCTGAAATCCTGCTGAATATTTTCGCCAGCGAGCTGGATAACTTCCGCCATTATCCACTGGAAGCAGACAATATTTTTGCTGCCATTGCGGCAACCAACCGCCAGATCCGTGGCGCCTATGCCTGCGTGGCGATGATTATCGGCCACGGTATGGTCGCCTTCCGCGATCCTAACGGTATTCGCCCGCTGGTGCTGGGGAAACGTGATATCGGCGATGGTCGCACCGAGTATATGGTGGCTTCCGAGAGCGTGGCGCTGGATACGCTGGGCTTTGAATTCCTGCGCGACGTTGCGCCTGGCGAAGCGGTATACATCACCGAAAAAGGCCAGCTGTTTACCCGCCAGTGCGCCGATAACCCGGTCAGCAATCCGTGCCTGTTCGAATACGTTTACTTTGCGCGTCCTGACTCCTTTATCGACAAGATTTCCGTCTACAGCGCGCGTGTGAATATGGGAACTAAGCTCGGCGAAAAAATTGCCCGCGAGTGGGAAGATCTGGACATCGACGTGGTGATCCCGATTCCGGAAACCTCATGCGATATCGCGCTGGAAATCGCCCGTATTCTCGGCAAGCCGTATCGTCAGGGGTTTGTGAAAAACCGCTACGTAGGGCGTACCTTTATCATGCCGGGCCAGCAGCTGCGTCGTAAATCCGTGCGCCGTAAACTGAACGCCAACCGTGCGGAGTTCCGTGATAAGAACGTGCTACTGGTGGATGACTCTATTGTACGTGGCACCACTTCAGAACAGATTATCGAGATGGCGCGTGAAGCCGGAGCGAAGAAAGTGTATCTGGCCTCTGCCGCACCGGAAATCCGCTTCCCGAACGTTTATGGTATCGATATGCCGACGGCGACGGAGCTGATTGCCCACGGTCGCGAAGTGGACGAGATCCGCCAGATAATCGGCGCAGACGGGCTTATCTTCCAGGATCTCAACGATCTGATTGAAGCGGTCCGCGCTGAGAACCCGGATATTCAGCAGTTTGAATGTTCAGTGTTTAACGGCGTCTATGTCACCAAAGACGTTGACCAGCAGTATCTCGATTTCCTTGACTCCCTGCGTAATGACGATGCCAAAGCGATATTGCGTCAGAATGAAGCGGAAAACCTTGAGATGCACAACGAAGGTTAATGTTTGCTCGCAAGCAAGGGCGCAACCCGCACCCTTGCTTGCAACTCCCCGTAAATTCCTGCAAAGTCGGCCCTGAAGCAAGCAAGGGCGATTAAACATGAAACGACTCATCATTGGTATTTCTGGCGCAAGTGGAGCGATTTACGGCGTGCGCCTGCTGCAGGTTTTGCGTGACGTTACTGATGTGGAAACCCATCTGGTGATGAGCGCCGCTGCCCGGCAGACGCTGGCGCTGGAAACGGATCTCTCTGTACGCGACGTGCAGGCTCTGGCGAATGTGACTCACGATACGCGCGATATCGCCGCCAGTATATCGTCTGGCTCTTTTCAGACCGCCGGGATGGTTATCCTGCCCTGTTCAATTAAAACCCTTTCTGGCATCGTTCATAGCTATACCGATGGGCTGCTCACCCGTGCGGCTGACGTGGTATTGAAAGAACGTCGACCGCTGGTGCTGTGCGTGCGTGAAACGCCATTGCATCTGGGGCATTTGCGGCTGATGACGCAGGCGGCAGAAATTGGAGCGGTGATTATGCCGCCTGTCCCGGCGTTTTATCATCGCCCGCAAACGTTAGATGATGTGATTAATCAAACGGTTAATCGTGTCCTTGACCAGTTTGATATTTCCCTTCCTCAGGACCTCTTCACCCGCTGGCAAGGGGCGTAAGCCGTTCCATCAGCGTGCAAAGAAACATCCGTTGCCCTGTTTCAGGGCAATTTTGTAACCGCGATCATATCCTCAACATTTAATTCGTCAAAACTCAACGAAACGCTGCGTTTCAACCGTCAGACCTGCTATCTTCAAAATCAGGACAATATTGCAACGTTTTATTAACATATTTAACGTCGATTATCCTCAACGACGCGAAAATGGCATAAGACCTGCATGAAAAAGTCTGCAAACACAACACAACGTAAAACATAATAAAATTACGCCACTTGAGGGTTATGTATGAAGAAGACGGTTCTTGCTTTGTCTTTGCTGGTAGGACTTTCCGCAACCGCGGCCAGTTACGCAGCACTTCCGCAGACAGTTCGTATTGGTACAGATACCACCTACGCGCCTTTTTCCTCTAAAGATGCCAAGGGCGACTTTGTCGGCTTTGATATCGATTTAGGAAATGAGATGTGTAAACGCATGCAGATCAAATGTACCTGGGTTGCCAGCGACTTTGATGCGCTGATCCCGTCGCTGAAAGCGAAAAAAATTGATGCCATTATCTCCTCGCTTTCTATCACCGAGAAGCGCCAGCAAGAGATTGCCTT
This sequence comes from Citrobacter sp. CRE-46, assembly GCF_059615875.1. NCBI lineage: Bacteria > Pseudomonadati > Pseudomonadota > Gammaproteobacteria > Enterobacterales > Enterobacteriaceae > Citrobacter > Citrobacter sp. CRE-46. The sequence continues at coordinate 1,684,881 of NZ_CM184341.1, forward strand.
CTCAGACAAACTTTACGCCGCAGATTCTCGTTTGATCGCCGCGAAAGGTTCCCCGATTCAACCGACTCTGGACTCCCTCAAAGGTAAACACGTAGGCGTACTACAAGGCTCAACTCAGGAAGCCTATGCCAATGATAACTGGCGCAGCAAAGGCGTGGATGTGGTGGCCTATGCGAACCAGGACCTGATCTATTCTGACCTGACGGCGGGCCGTCTGGATGCGGCATTGCAGGATGAAGTCGCGGCCAGTGAAGGTTTCCTTAAACAGCCTGCAGGCAAAGACTACGCTTTTGCCGGTCCTTCAGTTAAAGATAAAAAATACTTTGGCGACGGAACCGGGATTGGCTTGCGCAAAGATGATGCGGAGCTGAAAGCGGCTTTCGATAAAGCGCTGGGCGAACTGCGCAAAGACGGCACCTACGACAAGATGGCGAGTAAGTATTTTAACTTTAATGTCTACGGCGATTAATTCATCGACGTGGGGAGTTGGCTGCACCATGGCGGGTAACCATTATGGTGCATCATAAATTCAGTGCACTGTTTTGGTGCCTTTATCGCTGACTTAATAAGCATGAGTGCATACTTAAGCGCTTTTCATGCAAATAAATACCGCCGACAAGGTAGAATGCTTTGCCTTGTCGGCCTGATTAATGGCACGATAACTGCACCTGGTCCTGTAAAGATCCCCTATAAAAGACAGTCTGTTGAGGATAGTTATGAAAAAACTGGTGTTGTCTCTTTCTCTGGTCCTGGCTTTCTCCAGTGCTACCGCAGCATTTGCAGCCATTCCGCAAAAAATTCGTATCGGCACCGATCCTACTTATGCGCCGTTCGAATCGAAAAATGCGCAGGGTGAATTAGTCGGTTTTGATATCGATCTGGCTAAAGAGCTATGCAAACGTATTAATACACAATGTACCTTCGTGGAAAACCCGCTGGACGCGCTGATCCCTTCGCTAAAAGCGAAGAAAATCGATGCGATTATGTCTTCGCTTTCCATTACTGAAAAACGTCAGCAGGAAATCGCGTTTACCGACAAACTTTATGCAGCCGACTCGCGTCTGGTTGTCGCTAAGGATTCTGCTATTCAGCCGACCATTGAGTCGCTGAAAGGCAAACGTGTCGGCGTGCTGCAGGGCACCACTCAGGAAACGTTCGGCAACGAACACTGGGCGCCAAAAGGTATTGAAATTGTCTCCTATCAGGGACAAGACAACATCTATTCTGACCTGACTGCCGGGCGTATTGACGCCGCATTCCAGGACGAAGTCGCTGCCAGCGAAGGCTTCCTGAAACAGCCAGTTGGTAAGGATTACAAATTCGGCGGCCCGTCTGTGAAAGACGAGAAATTGTTTGGCGTGGGTACCGGTATGGGGCTGCGTAAAGATGATAACGAGCTGCGCGAAGCACTGAATAAAGCCTTTGCGGAGATGCGCGCTGACGGCACTTACGAGAAGCTGGCTAAAAAGTACTTCGATTTTGATGTTTATGGCGGTTAATCACCGCAGGTGCTGATAAAGCCCGTAGATTTTTGACGCGTTGAATTTATGCCTGATGGCGCTGCGCTCATCCGGCCTACATTGATTTTGTAGGCCGGATAAGGCAACGCCGCCATCCGGCATTTAACGGTGAGTCTGAAATCAAAAGAGGCTTATTACTCCACCACACACGACAGGACAGGCAGCATGTTGTATGGCTTTTCAGGTGTTATTTTACAGGGCGCAATTGTTACGCTTGAGCTGGCTCTCAGCTCAGTGGTGCTGGCGGTTCTGATAGGCCTTGTCGGCGCGGCAGCAAAACTGTCGCAAAGCCGGGCGTTGGGGCTTATTTTCGAAGCGTACACCACGCTTATCCGCGGCGTGCCCGATCTGGTCTTAATGTTGCTCATCTTCTATGGATTACAAATCGCGCTGAATACCATTACCGATGCAATGGGGGTCAGCCAGATTGATATCGATCCGATGGTAGCAGGGATAATCACGCTCGGATTTATCTACGGGGCTTACTTTACCGAAACGTTCCGCGGCGCGTTTATGGCTGTGCCCAAAGGCCATATTGAAGCTGCGACGGCATTCGGCTTTACCAGTTCACAAATATTTCGCCGCATTATGTTCCCGGCGATGATGCGCTATGCCTTACCGGGAATTGGTAATAACTGGCAGGTTATTCTCAAAGCCACGGCGTTGGTATCGCTGCTCGGTCTGGAAGATGTGGTGAAAGCCACTCAGCTTGCCGGGAAGAGCACCTGGGAGCCGTTCTATTTTGCCGTGGTGTGCGGGGTCATCTATCTGGTGTTTACCACAGTTTCTAATGGTGTGCTGCTGTACCTTGAGCGCCGTTACTCCGTGGGTGTGAAGAGGGCTGACCTGTGATTGAGATAATTCAGGAGTACTGGAAATCCTTGCTGTGGACGGACGGTTACCGCTTTACCGGTGTGGCAATTACTTTGTGGTTGTTGATCTCGTCGGTGGTGATGGGCGGCATACTGGCGCTGTTTTTGGCGATTGGTCGCGTTTCCAGCAATAAATTTATCCAGTTCCCGATCTGGTTATTTACCTATGTTTTTCGTGGCACGCCGCTGTATGTACAGCTGCTGGTGTTTTATTCCGGGATGTATACGCTGGAGATAGTCAAAGGAACGGACTTCCTCAACGCGTTTTTCCGCAGCGGATTGAATTGCACCGTACTGGCGTTGACGCTGAATACCTGCGCCTATACGACGGAGATTTTCGCCGGGGCGATTCGTTCTGTGCCACACGGTGAGATTGAAGCCGCGCGCGCTTACGGTTTCTCGTCATTCAAACTGTATCGCTGCATAATTTTGCCTTCCGCGCTGCGTATTGCGCTGCCGGCATACAGCAATGAAGTGATTTTAATGCTGCACTCCACGGCGCTGGCGTTTACCGCCACGGTGCCTGATTTGTTGAAAATCGCCCGCGATATCAACTCGGCAACGTATCAACCGTTTACCGCTTTCGGTATTGCCGCGGTGCTGTATTTGATTATTTCGTATGTCCTGATCAGTCTGTTCCGTAAAGCGGAAAAACGCTGGTTGCAGCATGTATCCTCTAAATAATTCGAGTAACACGATGTCTGAGAATAAATTAAACGTTATCGATTTACATAAGCACTACGGCGAACATGAAGTGCTGAAAGGGGTATCGCTGCAAGCTAATGCGGGTGATGTTATCAGTATTATCGGTTCGTCAGGTTCCGGTAAAAGTACCTTTCTGCGCTGCATTAACTTTCTTGAAAAACCGAGCGCTGGTTCTATTGTCGTCAGTGGGCAGAACATTGGACTGGTGCGTGACAAAGACGGCCAGCTCAAGGTTGCGGACAAAAATCAACTGCGTTTGCTGCGCACAAGACTAACCATGGTCTTTCAGCACTTTAATCTGTGGAGCCACATGACGGTGCTGGAAAACGTCATGGAAGCGCCGATTCAGGTATTAGGATTGAGCAAGCAGGAAGCCCGCGCACGCGCGGTGAAGTATCTGGCTAAAGTGGGCATTGATGAGCGAGCGCAGGGTAAATATCCGGTGCATTTGTCTGGTGGTCAGCAGCAGCGCGTTTCTATTGCGCGAGCGCTGGCGATGGAACCGGAGGTGTTGCTGTTTGATGAACCCACCTCGGCGCTTGACCCAGAGCTGGTCGGCGAAGTGCTGCGCATTATGCAGCAACTGGCCGAAGAAGGGAAAACCATGGTGGTCGTGACCCATGAAATGGGGTTTGCCCGAAATGTCTCCACGCATGTGATCTTTCTGCATCAGGGGAAAATTGAAGAAGAGGGCGACCCGGAGCAGGTATTCGGCAACCCGCAAAGCCCACGCTTGCAGCAGTTCCTCAAAGGATCGCTGAAGTAATTCAGTTGCCCGGAGGCGCTATGCTTTCCGGGCCTACCGCTTTAACGCATCGCACTCCAGGCGATAAACCCAGTCGTCGTGCGCTACCCCATTAATTTCATACGCTTTTTCCAGCACCTGCGTTCGTACAAAGCCCGTCTTTTCCAGAACACGTATCGACCCCTTATTCTCTGCCAGCACGTAAGCATTTATCGCCGTGACGCCAGCCTGCTCCAGGGCATACTGACACACCGCGCGCACGGCTTCGCTGGCAATACCTTTCCCCTGCGCATGCGGCATGAGGGCGTAACCGAGGTCGGCCTCATGCGGATAAAGATGACTGATTTGCAGACCAATATCGCCGAGCGGCGTCGGGTTGTTATGCTCGCGAATAACAAATGTGTGCTGTGCGGCAAGGCGTCTGGCGAATAACAGACGCGTATCCTTTGCTGGGGCGATGTCGCCCATATAGCGCATGACTTCAGGGCTTTCACGCAGTCTCTGGAAAAATGACCAGTCAGAAAATTGAAACAAAGAGAGGGTAAGACGGGGAGTCGATATTTTTGCCATAACGTCGCCATTGCGGAAGTCAGATCTATAACCTTACCATCGCAACGGCGAATGTGAATAGCGCTTAGCAACTATCGGATAACATCCGCTAGCGCCTCTTCTAAATCGTACCAGCGAAACGCGAAACCGGACGCTTCCAGGCGTTTGGGTAACGCCCGCTGTCCGCCGAGAACCAGCACGGAAGATTCGCCCATCAGTAGACGTATTACGCTGGCGGGAACGCGCAGAATGGCTGGGCGGTTTAATGCATGACCCAGTGCGTGGGCAAACTGCTCATTGTGTACCGGGTACGGTGAAACCATATTGAAGGGGCCACGCAGATCGTTATCCAGCAGCCAGATAATGCCGTTGACCATATCATCAATATGGATCCAGGCCAGATACTGGCGTCCGTTACCAATCGGGCCGCCTAAACCAAGACGGAATGGCGGGACCATTTTCCCCAGAATCCCGCCAGCAGAGGCCAATACCACACCGGTACGCAACATACACACGCGGGTTTTGTCACTTTGCGCGGTGCTGGCAATTTGCTCCCAGCGGGCGCACAGCTTATGAGTAAATTCGTTATGCGGCGGCTCTTCTTCCGTGACGACAACTTCGCCCAGATCGCCGTAGTAACCGGTAGCGGAACCGGATATTAACACCGTGGGCGGCGTTTCGCTGGCGTTGATTAAATCGACCAGTTTCTGCGTGATGCCCCAACGACTCTGGCACAGGCGCTCCTTTTGCTCAGCGCTCCAGCGCTTATCAGCAATAGGCTCTCCGGCAAGGTTAATCACGGCATCAATGCCATCAAGATTTTGCTGCTCTGCCAGCCCCTTCCATAACGTGACCCGAGAGTCGAGAATCTGACGCGCCTTATCAGGGGTACGTGTCACTACGGTTATCTGATGCCCCAGTTCGAGCAGGCGGGGGATCAGATGACGTCCAATCAGGCCAGTACCGCCGGTAATCAGAATCTGCATGTCGCCTCCCGGGTTACGTTTAGCGCTGCCAGCTCAGCGTCATGGATACTGAGTCGGCATAACGCAATGCGTGAAGTTTATCGATCTCCACTTCAGCATAAGTGACCCAGTGATGTTCGCGTGCGATATCGAGCACATCTTGAGTTAATTTTTCTAATAGTGAGAAGCGGTTACTCTCCACGTGCGCAATGATGCTTTTGGTGATAGTGCGATAATTCAGCGCGTCGTTGATATCTTCGCTGATACGGGCTTTGTCTGCCGGATAATGAATGGCAATGTTGATGACGATATCCTGGCGGTTAAGGATCTCCTCTTCTTTGATGCCGATAAAGGTGCGCAGACGAAGGTTTTTTATACGAATAATCGCGTCAGGTTGTGACATTGCAGGTTTCCTCCATGTATGAACCTATTCATGATACACGAGAATCGAACCGTGTTACCGCTTCTCACTCTGCGCTTGCTGCATGGCGCGTTCTGTAGCGGGCCGCGTACGGATGCGCTCATGCCAGTTATTAACCGCCGGGTAATTGTCGAGGTCGATACGCTGACGCTGGTGGGCATGAATCCATGGCCAGCAGGCTATGTCCGCAATGCTGTAGTGATCGCCCCCCAGCCAGGGGGAGGTTTCCAGACGTTTATTCATCACGTTGTACAGGCGCTGGGTTTCAACCTGGTATCTTTCAATGGCGTAGGGAATAGTCTGCGGGGCGTAATGACTGAAATGGTGATTCTGACCGAGCATGGGGCCCAGGCCGCTGACCTGCCAGAACAGCCATTGCAGCGTGGTGTGGCGCTCACGCAACTCACCGCTCAGCAGCTTGCCGCTCTTTTCCGCCAGATAGAGTAAAATTTCTCCGGACTCAAACAGGCTGATCGGGCTTCCACCATCCTGCGGCGCATTGTCGATAATGGCCGGGATTTTATTGTTCGGCGAGATCTGCAGAAAATCAGGACGAAACTGGCTACCTTTGCTGATATCGACATGAATCAGACGGTATTGCAGCTGCGCTTCTTCAAGAAACAGCGTGATTTTGTGACCGTTTGGCGATGGTGTGTAATAGAGATCGATCATTTTCAGCGTCCGTTTTGTCATGAACCGGGTCATTACAAGTATAGAGCCTGTTGGCGTGCGTGAGTTTTCATCAAGTGACAGCGAGAGAAAGACTCTATATTTTGAAGGCAAGCCAATACACTTCAGAGGACGTTATGAGTAAACCTGCAATTACGCTGTGGTCAGATGCCAATTTTTTCTCCCCTTACGTGCTGTCTGTTTATGTCGCTCTGCAAGAGAAAGGGCTACCTTTTACGCTGAAAACTGTTGATCTCAACAGCGGTGAACACTTGCAACCTTCATGGCAAGGTTATGCGTTGACGCGCCGCGTGCCGGTCCTGCAGATTGACGATTTCGAGCTGAGCGAATCATCAGCAATTACTGAGTTTCTGGAAGAGAGCTTTGCCCCGCCGCAGTGGGAGCGCATCTACCCACACGATGTGCAAAAGCGCGCACGGGCTCGCCAGGTGCAGGCGTGGATCCGCAGCGATCTGATGCCTATTCGTGAAGAGCGCTCAACGGATGTGGTTTTTGCTGGCGTGAAAAAAGCGCCGCTGAGCGACGCCGGAAAAGCCAGTGCGGAAAAACTGTTTGCCACTGTGAGCAGTTTATTGAGCCATGGTAAACAGAATTTATTTGGCGAATGGTGTATCGCTGATTGCGATTTAGCGCTAATGCTTAATCGTCTGGTCCTTAACGGCGATGAGGTGCCAGAAGCGCTTGCGGAATACGCCACCTTCCAGTGGCAGCGCGCTTCAGTTCAGCGTTTTATCGCGCTTTCAGCGAAGCGTTCCTGCTGACCATCGGAGCGTAATCCAGTATCATTACAAGGTAATTTTCAACGAGGAGTGAGTGATGAAACTGATGTTCGCATCGGACATTCATGGTTCGTTGCCAGCCACGGAACGCGTACTCGAACTGTTTAGCACAAGCGGTGCGCAATGGCTGGTGATATTGGGTGATGTTTTAAATCACGGACCGCGTAATGCGTTGCCGGAAGGCTATGCGCCCGCGCAGGTTGCAGAGCGGTTGAATGAACTGGCAGCGCGGATTATTGCGGTGCGTGGCAATTGCGACAGCGAAGTGGATCAGATGCTCCTGCATTTTCCGATAACCGCGCCGTGGCAGCAAATTCTGACAGAAAACCAGCGACTCTTTTTGACGCACGGGCATCTTTTTGGCCCGCAAAATATGCCAGCGCTCAGCGCGGGAGATGTACTGGTTTATGGCCATACTCATCTGCCGGTTGCCGAGTTGCAAGGGGATGTCTATCACTTTAACCCTGGCTCGGTAAGCATCCCGAAAGGAGGCTTTGCGGCAAGCTACGGGATTCTGGATGATAATGTCCTCAGCGTAATGGCACTCAATGATCAAAGTGTTATTGCGCAGATCGAGATTAATCCGTAATTTACCCCACAAACATAAACGCGCCGTAAGAGCGCCAGAAAAAAGAAGGTTTCCTGATGGTGGAACAGCGTCGTTTGGCAAGTACGGAATGGGTGGATATTGTGAATGAAGACAACGAAGTCATCGCACAGTCCAGCCGGGAACAAATGCGGGCGCAGCGCTTACGCCATCGTGCGACGTATATCGTGGTGCACGATGGTATGGGTAAAATTCTGGTTCAGCGTAGGACTGAGACAAAAGATTTTTTGCCCGGCATGCTGGATGCCACCGCTGGCGGTGTTGTTCAGGCTGACGAGCAGCTACTGGACTCAGCGCGCCGTGAAGCGGAAGAGGAGTTGGGGATTGCGGGTGTGCCGTTTGCCGAGCACGGTCAGTTTTATTTTGAAGACCAGAACTGTCGCGTCTGGGGCGGGCTGTTTAGCTGCGTTTCCCACGGGCCGTTTGCGCTTCAGGAAGAAGAGGTCAGTGAAGTTTGCTGGCTGACGCCGGAAGAAATCACCGCACGCTGCGACGAATTTACGCCGGACTCACTGAAAGCGCTGGCGCTGTGGATGACCCGCAACGCCAAGAATGAAGGGGCGAAAGCCGAAAAGCAGGAAGAAGCCGAGTAACGTCTGCTCATCCGGCCTACAGCGTCGAGAAATCATGTAGGCCGGGCAATCATTTTTTAATGGTAACCCATTATCTGCGCCCCAATCACCACCACGCTGGACATAATAAACAGCAGGCCCAACAGCGTGGCGCCCACTTTCAGCCAGTTACGAAAATCCACCCGACAAACGCCTAACGTTGCCATCAATGATGCCGACGTCGGATAGATAATGTGACTGAATCCGTCGCCAAACTGGAAGGCCAGTACGGTGACTTGACGGTTTACGCCAACCAGATCGCCCAGCGGCGCTAATAGCGGCATGGTCAATGCAGCCTGGCCAGAACCGGACGTGACGAAGAAATTAAATACCGCCTGGAACAGCAGCATAAACCATGCAGCGATAGCGTTATCCAGCCCGCTGATACCGTTGGCAATACTGTGCAGCAGGGTATTTAATACGCTGGCTTCGCCCGCCTCTCCGTTACCGACCAGCAGTAATATGCCCTTGGCGAAACCGACCAGCAGGGCGGGAGCAATCATCATTCGCGCGCCTTCAGTGAATGAAGATGCCATGACGTTGACCGTCATACCGTTGAGACGGAACACAACGCCGATGATGCCAATCACCAGTCCCATCGTGAAGAACTGGCTGGCGATCTCAGGAATAAACCACGCGTTGACGATAACACCCCAGACGACCCAAATCATCACCGCCGTCAGTACCAGCAGCACCAACCAGTCGCCCAGCGTGAAGCGGCGTTCTACAACCTCGTCCTGCTGCTCGCGAAAAAAACGGTCTGACTCATGTACCCGGGAGAGAAGCGGATTTTTTTTGATGCGTGCTGCGTAGGCCAGGGTGAAGGTCAGCCCTATCAGGGTCGCAACGACCCACACGACGATACGCAGACCAGAACCAGAGAGCACCGGGACGCCTGCAATACCCTGTGCGACCACCACGCAGAACGGGTTCATCCATGAACTGGCAAAACCAATTTGGGTAGCGATATAAGTGACCAGAACGGTGGTGATACTGTCGTAACCTAAGCGTACCATCAAAGGCGCGATAATAATGGCAAAGGCGACCGCCTCTTCGCCCATGCCAAACACCGCGCCGCCTAATGAGAAGAGAACAAACAGCACCGGGATAAACAGGACCTCGTTACCTCGCGTATGGCGAATGAGCGCCAGGATACCGTTATCAATGGTTCCGGTACGCATAACGATGCCGAATGCGCCGCCAATCACCAGCATAAACATAATAATGCCGACGGCGGTGCCGAATTTAGAGCCGGAGGTTAATCCTTCAAACGGAAAATTCATCAGGCCGGGGCGTTCATCTCCGGTGGTGAAAAACTGCACCCGGTGATACTGCTCTTCACCCGCATCGTTGGTCAGAATACGAAAAGAGTGGGGGTCGACAACGTTACGGGTTTTGGTTTGCCCATCAACCTGATACTGCACTTCCTGGCTGTCGAACATCCCGACCGGAACAACCCATGTCGCCAGGCTGGTTAAAATGGCGACGAAAAAAATAATCACCAGCGTATCGGGCATCGCCCATTTTTTGGCTGGCTGTGATTCTGTGACTGCTGACATGAAAGACTATCCCTGTTGCAATGCAAAAGAGAGTAAGTATGCAAACAGAAGAATAGTTATTCATTGATGCAGCGCATCCTGGCAAATATTTCAGAATGTACCAAAGAAAAAACAGATATAAAAAAACCGGAAATATCAGCTATTTCCGGTTTGATAAGCAGAGGTGTTGCCGGATAAGAGATCCGGCACACCGCAGCAAATTACTTCTGCTGCTGGGAAGACTGGATCGCGGTCAGGGCGATGGTATAGACGATATCGTCTACCAGCGCACCACGGGACAGGTCGTTCACCGGCTTGCGCATACCCTGCAGCATTGGCCCGATGGAGATCAGGTCGGCAGAACGCTGTACCGCTTTGTAGGTGGTGTTACCGGTGTTCAGATCCGGGAAGATGAACACGGTAGCGCGACCTGCAACCGGCGAGTTCGGCGCTTTGGATTTCGCTACGTCAGCCATCACCGCAGCGTCGTACTGCAGCGGACCGTCGATCATCAGGTCAGGACGTTTTTCCTGCGCCAGACGAGTCGCTTCGCGAACTTTCTCTACATCGCTACCTGCACCAGAGGTACCGGTGGAGTAGGAAAGCATCGCAACGCGCGGTTCGATACCGAAGGCGATGGCGGATTCAGCGGACTGAATGGCGATTTCTGCCAGTTGTTCAGCTGTCGGATCCGGGTTGATCGCGCAGTCACCGTAAACGTAAACCTGTTCCGGCAGCAGCATGAAGAACACGGAAGACACCAGCGAGCTACCCGGCGCAGTTTTGATCAACTGCAGCGGTGGACGAATGGTGTTTGCGGTAGTGTGAACGGCACCAGAAACCAGACCGTCAACGTCGTCCTGCTCCAGCATCAGGGTACCGAGAACCACGTTGTCTTCCAGCTGTTCGCGGGCAACGGTTTCGGTCATGCCCTTGTTCTTACGCAGCTCAACCAGGCGAGCAACGTAGCTTTCGCGAACCACATCGGGATCAACGATTTCTACGCCAGCACCCAGCTCAACGCCCTGAGAGGCCGCAACGCGGGTGATCTCATCCGGGTTACCCAACAGAACGCAGGTAGCAATACCGCGTTCAGCACAGATAGCAGCCGCTTTAACGGTACGCGGTTCGTCGCCTTCCGGCAGAACAACACGTTTGCCCGCTTTACGCGCCAGCTCGGTCAGCTGATAACGGAACGCCGGTGGAGACAGACGACGGCTGCGTTCAGAAGTCGCGGTCAGAGATTCAATCCAGTCAGCGTTGATGTAGTTAGCAACGTATTCCTGAACTTTTTCGATGCGCTCGTGATCGTCAACCGGAACTTCCAGGTTGAAGCTCTGGAGGCTCAGAGAGGTCTGCCAGGTATTGGTGTTCACCATGAATACCGGCAGGCCGGTAGCGAATGCACGTTCGCACAGTTTGTTGATGCGCGCGTCCATTTCGTAGCCGCCAGTCAGCAGCAGAGCACCGATTTCTACGCCGTTCATAGCAGCCAGACATGCTGCAACCAGCACGTCAGGACGGTCGGCAGACGTCACCAGCAGAGAACCTGCGCGGAAGTGCTCCAGCATGTGCGGAATGCTACGTGCGCAGAAAGTCACAGACTTCACGCGACGGGTGTTGATATCGCCTTCGTTAACGATGGTAGCGTTCAGGTGACGCGCCATATCGATTGCACGGGTAGCGATCAGATCGAAGCTCCATGGCACCGCGCCCAGAACCGGCAGCGGGCTGGATTCTTGCAGTTTAGCCGGATCAACTTTGATCACCTGCGCTTTGGAAGAGTCGTCGAAAATCTCGGACAGATCCGGGCGAGTACGGCCCTGGTCATCAACCGGCGCGTTCAGTTTGTTAACGATAACGCCAGTGATGTTGGTGTTTTTCGCGCCGCCGAAGCTGCTGCGAGTCAGTTCAATACGCTCGTTCAGCTGTTCCGGGGTATCGGTACCCTGAGACATCACGAAGACGATTTCCGCATTCAGCGTTTTCGCGATTTCGTAGTTCAGAGACTGCGCGAACTGATGTTTACGGGTGGGGACCAGGCCTTCAACCAGTACGACTTCAGCATCTTTGGTGTTCGCGTGGTAATTCGCGATGATCTCTTCCATCAGCACATCTTTCTGATTGCTGGACAGCAGAGATTCAACGTGGCTCATCTTCAGCGGCTCAGCAGCTGGCAGGTTAGAGTTCGCACGAACGATAGTAGTAGTCTGGTCTGGCGCATCGCCACCGGCACGAGGCTGAGCGATGGGCTTAAAGACGCTCAGACGAACGCCTTTGCGTTCCATAGCGCGGATCACGCCGAGGCTGACACTGGTCAGGCCGACGCTGGTTCCGGTAGGGATCAGCATAATAATACGGGACACGGTTTATCCTCTTTCGTTACCGCCCATTTCAGGCGGGTTACAAAACAGCACCGCCAGCTAGGCTGGCGGTGTGAAATCAGGCAGTCAGACGGCTCGCGTCTTGCGCGATAACCAGTTCTTCGTTGGTTGGGATAACCACCGCAGGACGGGTACCTTCTTTGTTGATGAAACCAGATTTGCCGAAACGTGCGGCCAGGTTACGCTCGTGGTCAACTTCAAAGCCCAGAACGCCCAGTTTGCCCAGAGACAGTTCACGAACCATCGCTGCGTTTTCACCGATACCACCGGTGAAGACAACCGCATCCAGACGACCATCCATCAGCGCAGTGTAAGAACCGATGTACTTCGCCAGACGGTGGCAGTAAACGTCCATTGCACGTTTAGCGTCTTCTTTGGTTGCGTAGTTATCTTCAACATAACGGCAGTCGCTGGTGACTTCGGTCAGACCCAGCAGGCCGGACTCTTTGGTCAGCATTTTGTTGATCTGGTCAACGCTCATGCCCAGGGTGTCGTGCAGGTGGAAGATGATCGCCGGGTCGATGTCACCGGAACGTGTACCCATCACCAGACCTTCCAGCGGGGTCAGACCCATGGAGGTATCAACACATTTACCGTTACGGATAGCAGATACAGAACCGCCGTTGCCCAGGTGGCAAGTGATGATGTTCAGTTCATCAACCGGTTTGTTCAGCATTTTTGCCGCTTCCTGAGTAACAAAGAAGTGGCTGGTGCCGTGCGCGCCGTAACGACGAACGCCGTGTTCTTTGTACAGGCTGTACGGCAGAGCATAGAGGTAGGACTCTTCCGGCATAGTCTGATGGAACGCGGTGTCGAACACAGCGACGTTTTTGTCTTTCAGGCTTGGGAAGGATTTCAGCGCTTCTGCGATACCGATCAGGTGAGCCGGGTTATGCAGCGGTGCGAAAGAGGCAGAATCTTTGATGCCCTGGATAACGGAATCATCGATAACCACAGAGCTGGTATACTTCTCGCCGCCGTGTACGATACGGTGACCGATAGCGGTCAATTGCGCAGACAATTCTGGTTTTTGTGCCAGAATAGTGTTAACGATAAAGTTCAGCGCTTCACTGTGAGCGGCGCCTGCACCTAAAGCCGCTTCTTGTTTACCGCCGTCCATTTTCCACTTGATGCGTGCTTCTGGGAGATGGAAACATTCGGCTAAACCAGAGAGGTATTCTTCACCGTTTACGGCATCGATGATGGCAAATTTCAGTGAGGAGCTACCGCAGTTCAGAACCAGTACTAACTTACTCGACATGGAAGTACCTATTTATGATACGTGGCTAAAAAAACGTCAGGGAGTCATAGAGCGTAGCGCATGATGACACCGACGTTTATGATTAACATCATGCGCCAGAGTCTTTTTGGGCACGATGGAATAAATACCTTTGAGTCTATGTCATTTTGCGTATTTTTCAGCCAGTGGCATACTGTATGCCAATTTGACGACTCAATGATTTTGGACTAAAGGCCTTACAGGCCGGCACAGGATACCTGAATGTGGGTATCAAAGACAAAATGTTTTGAACGATGTCCTTTATAGTTGTTGTTTTGCACAAATTTTTTAATTTTTATATGTGAAGTTGAGGTAACCGCCATGTCGACACCGGATAATCGTTCCGTCAATTTTTTTAGTTTGTTTCGCCGGGGGCAGCACTATGCGAAGACGTGGCCAATGGAAAAGCGCCTCGCGCCCGTATTTGTTGAGAACCGCGTCATCCGTATGACGCGTTACGCAATCCGTTTTATGCCGCCCATCGCTGTTTTCACCTTATGCTGGCAAATTGCTTTAGGCGGGCAGTTGGGACCCGCCGTGGCGACGGCGCTGTTTGCGCTCAGCCTGCCGATGCAGGGCATGTGGTGGCTGGGTAAGCGTTCTGTCACGCCGCTGCCGCCTTCAATACTCAACTGGTTCTACGAAGTTCGGGGTAAATTGCAAGAGGCCGGACAGGCGCTCGCTCCGGTAGAAGGAAAGCCTGATTATCAGGCGCTGGCTGACACGCTTAAGCGCGCCTTCAAACAACTGGATAAAACTTTCCTTGATGATTTGTAATTGACCCCTGATTACGCATATAAAAGAAGGCATCAAGATGCCTTCTTTTTTTTCATCGTAGTAGTAGTGATACAGGAGTCCCAAATGGAAATGACCAACGCTCAACGTCTGATTTTGTCTAACCAGTACAAAATGATGACTATGCTCGATCCCACTAACGCCGAGCGTTATCGTCGTTTGCAGACGATTATTGAACGCGGTTACGGCTTGCAGATGCGCGAGCTGGATCGTGAGTTTGGTGAGCTGACGGAAGAAACCTGTCGTACGGTTATCGATATTATGGAGATGTATCACGCATTACATGTGTCCTGGACTAATCTAAAAGACGCGCAGTCTATTGATGAGCGCCGCGTGACCTTCCTCGGCTTTGACGCTGCAACGGAAGCCCGTTTCCTCGGGTATGTACGGTTTATGGTCAATGTGGAAGGGCGTTATACCCACTTTGATGCGGGTACGCATGGCTTCAACGCCCAGACCCCGATGTGGGAAAAATATCAACGTATGCTGAATGTCTGGCACTCTTGCCCGCGCCAGTATCACCTGAGCGCGAATGAAATTAACCAAATCATTAATGCCTGAGGGGGCGAGCGTGCAGTGCAAAGGTTTTCTGTTTGATCTGGATGGAACGCTGGTCGATTCCTTACCCGCAGTAGAGCGCGCGTGGTGCAACTGGGCCGATCGTTTTGGCCTCGATCACGCCGAGGTGCTCGGCTTTATTCATGGTAAGCAGGCCATTACCTCCCTGCGACACTTTATGGTGGGCAAGTCCGAGGCGGAGATCGCTGCGGAGTTCACCCGCCTGGAGCAGATCGAAGCGACGGAAACCGCGGGGATCACCGCGCTGCCAGGGGCGGTTGACTTGCTCAACCATCTCAACAAAGCGGGCATTCCATGGGCGATTGTGACTTCCGGTTCAATGCCGGTCGCACGGGCGCGTCATCGTGTCGCAGGACTTCCTGCTCCTGAAGTGTTTGTCACTGCCGAACGGGTAAAAAGAGGTAAGCCAGAGCCAGACGCCTATCTGTTAGGCGCTCAGCTACTGGGCCTGGCGCCACAGGAATGCGCGGTAGTCGAGGATGCGCCCGCAGGGGTGCTCTCGGGACTGGCTGCAGGGTGCCATGTCATAGCAGTAAATGCGCCTGCGGACACGCCGCGTCTGGATGAGGTCGATTTTTCGCTGACCAGTCTGGAACATATTTCTGTGACCAAGCAGCCCAACGGAAATGTGGTCGTTGTAAGAAATACCTGATCATGATTTAGCCCCAGATTGTTGGGGCTTTTTTATGGCAGAATCGCTCCATCCCCCTCATTTAACAAGGATATGTTGTGAACGGTGAATTGATATGGGTTCTCTCATTGCTGGCGATTGCCGTCGTCTTGTTTGCAACTGGCAGAGTGCGTATGGACGCGATCGCTTTGCTGGTCATTATTGCCTTTGTTCTGAGTGGAACATTGAGCATCACAGAAGCTTTTTCCGGGTTCAGCGATCCTAACGTTATTTTGATCGCGGCTTTATTTATTATCGGCGACGGTCTGGTGCGTACCGGGGTGGCGACGGTGATGGGGGCCTGGCTGGTGAAGGTCGCCGGCAGCAGTGAAGTCAAAATGCTGGTGTTGCTGATGATAACCGTGGCCGGGCTCGGTGCGTTTATGAGTTCGACCGGCGTGGTTGCTATCTTTATACCGGTTGTCTTAAGCGTTTCCATGCGCATGCAAATTTCTCCCTCGCGCCTGATGATGCCGCTCAGCTTTGCCGGATTGATAAGCGGCATGATGACGCTGGTGGCGACACCGCCAAACCTGGTCGTCAACAGTGAGTTGCTACGCGAAGGACTTAACGGTTTCAGCTTTTTTAGCGTCACTCCGCTGGGGCTGGTGGTTCTGGTGCTTGGCATAATTTATATGCTGCTGATGCGCTTTATGCTGAAGGGCGAAGACTCCGGGCAGCCAGGAGACGGTTGGAAACGCCGGACTTTTCGCGATTTAATCAAAGAGTATCGCCTCACGGGGCGTGCCCGCCGTCTGGCGATTCGCCCTGGTTCACCGATGATTGGCCAGCGTCTGGACGACCTGAAGCTGCGTGAGCGTTACGGAGCAAACGTGATTGGCGTGGAGCGCTGGCGGCGCTTTCGTCGCGTGATTGTTGATGTTAACGGGGTTTCTGAATTTCGCGCCCGTGACGTGCTGCTGATTGATATGTCTGCAGCGGATGTCGATCTGCGAGAATTTTGCAGTGAGCAACTGCTGGAGCCGATGGTGCTGCGCGGGGAATACTTCTCCGAGCAGGCGTTGGATGTGGGCATGGCCGAGATCTCACTGATCCCTGAATCGGAACTGATTGGCAAAACGGTACGGGAGATAGCCTTTCGTACGCGTTACGGTCTGAATGTGGTCGGCCTGAAACGCGATGGTACGGCGCTGGCAGGCGCGGTGGTGGATGAACCGTTGCTGATGGGGGATATCATTCTGGTGGTGGGTAACTGGAAGCTCATCACACTGCTGGGACAAAAAGGGCGCGACTTCGTGGTGTTGAACATGCCGGCTGAGGTCAGTGAAGCCTCCCCGGCGCACAGTCAGGCGCCGCATGCCATTTTCTGCCTGGTGCTGATGGTGGCCCTGATGCTTACCGATGAAATTCCTAATACGGTTGCCGCAATTATCGCCTGCCTGCTGATGGGGAAATTCCGCTGTATCGATGCCGAAAGCGCCTATAAAGCGATTCACTGGCCGAGCATTATTTTGATCGTCGGGATGATGCCCTTTGCACTGGCGCTACAAAAAACCGGCGGTGTCGATCTGGTAGTAAAAGGACTGATGGATGTCGGCGGCGGGTATGGCCCGTACATGATGTTGGGTTGCCTGTTCGTCCTGTGCGCGAGCATCGGGTTATTTATCTCAAATACTGCGACGGCGGTACTCATGGCGCCAATTGCTCTGGCAGCGGCAAAGTCGATGGGGGTTTCGCCGTATCCTTTTGCAATGGTGATTGCAATGGCAGCATCCGCAGCCTTTATGACACCGGTCTCTTCGCCGGTGAACACGCTGGTGCTGGGGCCGGGTAACTACAGCTTTAGCGATTTCGTGAAAATTGGCGTGCCGTTTACGGTGATCGTGATGGCGGTGTGCGTGGTGATGATCCCGATGCTGTTCCCATTTTGATTTTTATGTGCCGGATAAGACGTTGACGTCGCCATCCGGCAACATCGTTTAAAGCGGTGAATCCTGGCTGATCTCATCTAATGAGAGGTGAAAACTCGGGACAAACACCTCCATAAAATAGTCCATCTCTTCGCTGCGCCGCGACTCCAGCGTTTTTTCCAGCCGCGTTTTCGCCAACAAGAACTCATTATTGCCCGCCGAAAGTTCTTCCAGACACTTCAGATAAGCGCACAGCGCATCGGCCTGCTTGACG
Organism: Citrobacter sp. CRE-46; assembly: GCF_059615875.1. Lineage (NCBI taxonomy): Bacteria > Pseudomonadati > Pseudomonadota > Gammaproteobacteria > Enterobacterales > Enterobacteriaceae > Citrobacter > Citrobacter sp. CRE-46. The sequence goes on from NZ_CM184341.1 coordinate 1,702,735, forward strand.
ATAGATTTCTCTTCTTCGCTGTAAGCATGTTCATCAATCAGCGGAGCAAAAATATCGCGCAGCTCGTCGGGAACCATATCGACCAGCTTTTGCTGGGCAATTTTCTCTATCGCTTTATATTCCTGGGCGATTTGTGAGTTGAAGTATTTTACCGGGGTAGGGAGGTCACCGGTCAGCACCTCTGAAGCATCATGGTACATTGCCAACAGGGCAATGCGCTCTGCATTAAGCTGACCACCAAATTTACGGTTTTTGATCGCCGCCAGCGCATGAGCGACCATGGCGACTTGCAAACTATGCTCGGACACATTTTCGGTGCGCACGTTGCGCATCAGCGGCCAGCGGTTAATGAGCTTCAGGCGGGAGAGGTGGGCAAAAAAATGGCTCTGCTTCATAACGACCCTTATATGATGGCAACCTAAGAGTCATTGTGCGCAGAGAAGGCTGTCAGATGCAAATACTCGTCATACTGATCCAACAGCCCGTGTTTTATTACAGCTGGTGATACCCTGACAGGAAGCGCTCAAATTTACTCAGCGACATTTCGATATCGTCAATGCGCGGGAGCGTGACGATGCGGAAATGATCCGGCCACGGCCAGTTGAACGCCGTCCCCTGAACCAGCAGCACTTTTTCCTGCAACAGGAAGTCGAGCACCATTTTCTGGTCGTCATGAATGTTGAAGCGTTTAGCGTCGATTTTCGGGAACATATACAGCGCGCCGCGCGGTTTCACGCAGGAGACGCCGGGAATATCATTGAGTAACTCCCAAGCGCGGTTGCGTTGTTCATACAGGCGCCCGCCAGGCATGATAAATTCACTGATGCTCTGGTATCCGCCCAGCGCGGTCTGAATCGCATGTTGCGCCGGAACGTTAGCACATAAGCGCATAGAGGCCAGCATCTCAAGACCTTCGATGTACCCCTTGGCATGTTTCTTCGGCCCGTTCAGCACCATCCAGCCCTGACGGAAACCGGCAACGCGATAGGTTTTTGACAGGCCGTTGAAGGTAATAGTCAGCAGGTCCGGCGCCATCGCGGCGATCGAGTGGTGTTCAGCATCATCGTAGAGAATTTTGTCGTAAATCTCATCCGCAAAAATGATGAGGTTGTTCTGGCGAGCAATTTCAACAATCTCCATCAGCAGCTCTTTGGAATACACAGCGCCGGTTGGGTTGTTGGGGTTAATGATGACGATCCCACGCGTACGCGGGGTAATTTTGGCGCGAATGTCGTCAAGGTCCGGGAACCAGTCAGATGATTCGTCACACAGGTAATGCACGGCATTACCGCCGGAGAGCGATACCGCTGCCGTCCACAGTGGATAATCAGGTGCCGGAACGAGCATTTCGTCCCCACTGTTCAGCAATGCCTGCATGGCCTGCACAATCAATTCGGAAACGCCGTTACCGATATAGATATCTTCCACGGTCACATCGCGCATCCCGCGGGCCTGGTAATGCTGCATGATCGCTTTACGGGCTGAATAAAGACCTTTGGAGTCGCAATATCCTTGCGCTGTTGGCAAATTGCGGATCACATCAACCAGAATTTCGTCTGGCGCTTCAAACCCGAATGGCGCCGGGTTGCCGATGTTAAGTTTCAGAACTTTATTGCCTTCTTCTTCCAGGCGCTTTGCTTCCTTCAGAACCGGGCCGCGAATGTCATAACAGACGTTTTCTAATTTGCTGGATTTTTCAATGGGGGACATGAACGTTGACCTTTTTAGCTGTGAATGCCACTCCCTGCCGTGGAAGTCAGCCCAGCACAATGTACTCCCACGACGGTAAGTTTTGAAGGGTCTTTAGTAGAAGATTTTGAAAATTCATGAAGTTATAATTAACTGTTAATAACTAAATAACGCAATTATCATGAAATAATAATCTGGGGAATTGTATTATATTGGTGATATGTTTTGTAGTGTTGGTTTGGGTGTGGTGGTTTGTCTGGTCAAAAAAACTTAACTCTGTAAAGCAAAAGATCGCCGACACATAAGCGGTATGACGTCATTCGAAAATACTGAGGTTTTATCTGCGAGGGCTGTTATCGGCCTGATCCGTGCGTGGTACGGTGTGAATTCATTGTTAAGTATAATTAATGAATTGAAGGATTCTTAATTAATTATTATTTAATATTTAAATCGCATTAAATTGAATTGCCTAATAATACGAAAACCGCAGGTCAGACATAACCTCAGGTAGACTCGAATTATTCGCGATAACACTTATAAATATAGTGGTTTTAGGTTAAGATAAGTCTCATGAAATGGTGCGTAGTACGAATTTTACGATAATTCAAATGTTTGTTGGTTGTTCCTAACGTACTGAAAAGTTAGTTTTTAATGTGTAAATTATTGTTCGTTAAGTTTTTTTTAAATTTACAAAATTTACATGTTTTCCATTAGTCAGAATCATCCAGCAGCTAAAAATATGGCCCTTTCTCGTTGCTATATTCCGATGAGTGTCACGGTTATTATATAGCGTAGAAAGAGAATTGTTTCGTTTGTTAAACCAAATACATCCTTATTTTCACTTGGTTACACTAAGCGAAACTGCAAGGAAGGCAGATAACAAATGGAGTGGTTTGATTCTGAATGCACAGCATTAACCCGGTATGACCCGCGAGTAAGTGAAAAACTATGATAAATGCAAATCGTCCGATAATTAACCTCGACCTCGATCTGCTGAGAACCTTCGTTGCTGTTGCCGACCTGAATACCTTCGCGGCTGCGGCGGCTGCGGTATGTCGCACTCAGTCTGCGGTGAGTCAGCAAATGCAGCGTCTTGAGCAACTCGTGGGGAAAGAGTTGTTCGCGCGTCATGGACGCAACAAACTGCTGACCGAACATGGTATACAGCTGTTGGGTTACGCCAGAAAAATATTGCGTTTTAATGATGAGGCATGCTCATCATTAATGTTTAACAATCTTCAGGGAGTGTTAACTATTGGCGCTTCTGATGAATCCGCCGATACGATACTGCCTTTCCTGCTCAACCGTATAAGTTCGGTTTATCCGAAGCTTGCATTGGATGTAAGGGTCAAGCGCAACGCCTATATGGTGGATATGCTGAAGTCGCAAGAAGTGGATTTGGTGGTAACGACTAACCGTCCGGGCGATTTTGAATGCCTGAATCTGCGCACTTCGCCGACGCACTGGTATTGTGCGGCCGAATATATCCTGCAAAAAGGTGAGCCGGTCCCGTTGGTGCTGTTGGACGATCCGAGCCCGTTCCGCGATATGGTGTTGGCAACGCTGAATGCTGCGCAGATCCCGTGGCGCTTAGCGTATGTTGCTTCAACATTGCCTGCGGTTCGTGCTGCGGTCAAAGCCGGTCTGGGCGTTACTGCGCGTCCCGTCGAAATGATGAGCCCTGATTTACGCGTACTGGGGGCGGCGGACGGATTACCGCCATTGCCTGATACCGAGTATCTGTTGTGCTGCGATCCGGCTACGCAAAATGATTTAGCTCAGGTGATCTTTAACTCGATGCAGACATATCAAAACCCTTGGCAATACAATCAGTTTACCCCCGAAGGGGGAGATGATTCGCTCCTTATTGAAGGCGACTTCGAGTAACGCGTCACAAAAAACGTTTTAAAATGTAAGTGTAAAAAAAGAGCCGCTAATGATGAAAAAACATCCAGCGGCTCTTTTTTTGTGCAAATAACATTGGTTTATGTCATTTGCTATACTAAAACTTAACAAAATCAGCGGGTAAAAAAACAGCCTGCAAATAGGGTGAAAAATAATCAGCAGAAGTGTTAATTGTTTCCATGTTAAAAAACTAGAGAAATTGTTGCTGTTTTTTATGGTGAATTAACAAAAGCGTGTCACAGATCAAGAAAATACTCCCATTTAGGGGGAGGCATTAGTGTGAATTCCTGTCAAAATAGACGAGTATTATCTTTTTTACTTCACTACGGACACGATTCAACAACATTAAAAAAGACCGATGATGCAACCGAAATGGGTGTAAACAGCACTTTATGTTAATGAGGTTGGAGTGGTGTAAAATAATGTGAGGAAACTTTTGTTAAAGTTGACAAAAGGTTATAGAAAGGAGTAAAAAACCCCATCAATTGGCTGTATAAAATGGTTTTCTACAGTGATTGTAAGGTTTTTTTTATTCCTCCCCATGAATCGATGTGGCGTTCATCTGCCGAAAAGAGCAGAGAATTTGGCGCTACTTTTGATGAGTAAGCAATGAGTATGTCAACATCCACTGAAATCATCGCTCATCACTGGGCATTCGCTATCTTTCTTATTGTCGCCATTGGCCTGTGCTGCCTGATGCTCGTCGGCGGCTGGTTTTTAGGTGGTCGCGCGCGTGCGAGATCTAAAAACGTGCCGTTTGAATCAGGTATCGACTCGGTCGGCACCGCCCGCTTGCGCCTGTCTGCCAAGTTTTATCTGGTAGCCATGTTCTTCGTTATCTTCGACGTTGAAGCGCTGTATCTGTTCGCATGGTCAACATCTATCCGTGAAAGCGGTTGGATTGGCTTTGTGGAAGCTGCAATTTTTATTTTTGTGTTACTGGCTGGTCTGGTTTATCTGGTGCGTATTGGCGCGCTGGACTGGACGCCCGCGCGTTCACGCCGCGAGCGTATGAACCCGGAAACGAACAGTATCGCTAATCGTCAACGCTAACCGCGAGGCATTAAGATGGATTATACGCTCACCCGCATAGATCCTAACGGTGAGAACGACCGTTACCCCCTGCAAAAACAGGAGATCGTAACCGACCCCCTGGAGCAAGAAGTTAATAAAAACGTGTTCATGGGCAAGCTCCATGACATGGTTAACTGGGGCCGTAAAAACTCAATTTGGCCATATAACTTTGGCCTTTCCTGCTGCTACGTTGAGATGGTGACCTCGTTTACCGCTGTGCACGATGTGGCCCGTTTTGGTGCGGAAGTACTGCGTGCATCGCCGCGTCAGGCTGACCTGATGGTCGTGGCTGGAACCTGCTTTACCAAAATGGCACCGGTTATTCAGCGCCTCTACGATCAGATGCTGGAACCAAAATGGGTTATTTCCATGGGCGCATGCGCCAACTCCGGCGGTATGTACGACATCTATTCTGTGGTGCAGGGCGTTGATAAATTTATTCCGGTCGATGTGTACATCCCGGGATGCCCGCCGCGTCCAGAAGCGTATATGCAGGCTCTGATGCTGCTGCAGGATTCCATTGGCAAAGAACGCCGTCCGCTCTCCTGGGTGGTTGGGGATCAGGGCGTTTATCGCGCCAATATGCAGTCAGAACGCGAGCGTAAACGCGGTGAACGTATTGCTGTAACGAATCTTCGTACACCAGACGAGATTTAATTTGCGCCTGTCGGCAGCCGCACTTCCTTCGCTTATCACTACATAAATAGCGCGAAGCACTGCCGACTACCACGGACCATTTACAATGGTGAACAATATGACCGACTTAACCGCGCAAGATGCTGTATGGCAAACACGGGATCACCTTGATGACCCGGTCATTGGCGAACTGCGCAACCGTTTTGGGCCGGATGCCTTTACCGTTCAGGCGACTCGCACCGGGGTACCCGTTGTTTGGGTCAAGCGTGAACAATTACTGGAAGTTGGCGATTTCTTAAAGAGACTGCCGAAACCTTACGTCATGCTGTTTGACTTACATGGCATGGACGAACGTCTGCGTACGCACCGCGAAGGGTTACCTGCCGCGGATTTTTCCGTTTTCTATCACCTGATTTCTATTGAACGCAATCGCGATATCATGCTCAAGGTGGCGTTGTCTGAAAACGATCTGCGTGTACCGACTTTTACCAAACTGTTCCCCAACGCCAACTGGTATGAGCGTGAAACCTGGGAAATGTTTGGTATCGATATCGAAGGCCACCCGCATCTGACGCGTCTGCTGATGCCGCATACCTGGCAAGGCCACCCGCTGCGTAAAGATTACCCGGCGCGTGCGACCGAATTCGATCCGTTTGAGCTGACCAAAGCCAAACAGGATCTGGAAATGGAAGCGCTGACCTTCAAACCCGAAGACTGGGGCATGAAGCGTGGTACCGAAAACGAGGACTTCATGTTCCTCAACCTCGGCCCTAACCACCCGTCTTCTCACGGCGCGTTCCGTATTGTGCTGCAGCTTGATGGCGAAGAAATCGTCGACTGCGTGCCTGACATCGGCTACCACCACCGTGGCGCTGAAAAGATGGGTGAACGTCAGTCCTGGCACAGCTACATTCCGTACACCGACCGTATCGAATACCTCGGCGGCTGCGTCAACGAAATGCCTTACGTACTGGCGGTTGAGAAACTGGCGGGCATCACCACGCCGGATCGCGTCAACGTGATTCGCGTTATGTTGTCTGAATTGTTCCGTATCAACAGCCACCTGCTGTACATCTCCACGTTCATTCAGGACGTCGGCGCGATGACGCCGGTTTTCTTCGCCTTTACCGATCGTCAGAAAATTTATGACGTGGTGGAAGCTATCACCGGTTACCGTATGCACCCGGCCTGGTTCCGTATCGGCGGTGTCGCACACGATCTGCCGCGCGGTTGGGACAAGCTGCTGCGTGACTTCCTCGACTGGATGCCAAAACGTCTGGATTCCTACGAGAAAGCTGCACTGCGTAACACCATCCTGAAAGGTCGTTCCCAGGGCGTTGCCGCCTATGGCAAGAAAGAAGCGCTGGACTGGGGTTGTACCGGTGCTGCGCTGCGTGCGACCGGTATTGATTTCGACGTGCGTAAAGCCCGTCCATACTCTGGCTACGAAAACTTTGACTTTGAAGTTCCGGTTGGCGGCGGCGTGTCTGACTGCTATACCCGCGTAATGCTGAAAGTTGAAGAGCTGCGCCAGAGTCTGCGCATCCTTGAGCAGTGCCTCAACAACATGCCGGAAGGCCCGTTCAAAGCGGATCACCCGCTGACTACGCCGCCGCCGAAAGAGCGCACGCTGCAACATATCGAAACCCTGATCACCCACTTCCTGCAGGTTTCGTGGGGACCGGTTATGCCGGCAAACGAGTCCTTCCAGATGGTGGAAGCGACCAAGGGTATCAACAGTTACTACCTGACCAGCGATGGCAGCACCATGAGTTACCGTACTCGTATCCGTACCCCGAGCTATGCGCACCTGCAGCAGATCCCGGTAGCGGTACGCGGCAGCCTGGTGTCCGACCTTATCGTCCATCTGGGTAGTATTGATTTTGTTATGTCAGATGTGGACCGCTAATTATGCACGAGAATCAACAACCACAAACCGAGGCTTTTGAGCTGAGTGCGGCTGAGCGTGAAGCGATTGAGCACGAGAAGCACCACTACGAAGACCCGCGTGCGGCGTCCATTGAAGCGCTGAAAATCGTTCAGAAGCAGCGTGGCTGGGTGCCGGACGGGGCGATCTATGCGATCGCGGATGTGCTGGGTATCCCGGCAAGCGACGTAGAAGGTGTTGCCACGTTCTATAGCCAGATCTTTCGCCAGCCGGTAGGTCGCCACGTGATCCGCTATTGCGATAGCGTGGTGTGCCATATCAATGGTTATCAGGGGATCCAGGCTGCGCTTGAGAAAAAACTCAACATCAAGCCGGGGCAGACGACCTTTGATGGTCGCTTTACGCTGCTGCCGACCTGCTGCCTGGGGAACTGTGATAAAGGGCCGAACATGATGATCGATGACGACACTCATGCTCACCTGACCCCGGAAGGCATTCCTGAACTGCTGGAGCGGTATAAATGAAAGATATTATCCGTACTCCCGAAACACATCCGCTGACCTGGCGTCTGCGTGATGACAAACAGCCAGTCTGGCTGGACGAATATCGTAGCAAAAACGGTTACGAAGGTGCGCGTAAGGCCCTGACCGGCCTGTCACCGGACGAAATCGTCAATCAGGTAAAAGACGCTGGCCTGAAAGGGCGCGGCGGCGCGGGCTTTTCCACCGGTCTGAAGTGGAGCCTGATGCCGAAAGACGAATCCATGAACATCCGTTACCTGCTGTGTAACGCCGATGAAATGGAACCGGGCACCTATAAAGACCGCCTGCTGATGGAACAACTGCCGCACCTGCTGGTGGAAGGCATGCTGATTTCCGCGTTTGCGCTGAAAGCGTACCGTGGTTACATCTTCCTGCGCGGTGAATATATTGAGGCGGCTGTGCATCTGCGCCGCGCGATTGCCGAAGCAACCGAAGCCGGTCTGCTTGGCAAAAACATCATGGGCACCGGTTTCGACTTCGAACTGTTTGTCCATACCGGGGCAGGGCGTTACATCTGCGGTGAAGAAACCGCGCTGATCAACTCCCTCGAAGGTCGTCGCGCTAACCCGCGTTCCAAGCCGCCGTTCCCGGCAAGCTCTGGCGCATGGGGTAAGCCGACCTGCGTTAACAACGTCGAAACCCTGTGTAACGTACCGGCCATCCTCGCCAACGGCGTGGAGTGGTATCAGAACATCTCGAAGAGCAAAGATGCGGGCACCAAGCTGATGGGCTTCTCCGGTCGTGTGAAGAACCCTGGCCTGTGGGAACTGCCGTTTGGCACCACCGCGCGTGAGATCCTCGAAGACTACGCGGGCGGTATGCGTGATGGCCTGAAATTCAAGGCCTGGCAGCCGGGCGGCGCGGGAACCGACTTCCTGACCGAGGCGCATCTTGACCTGCCGATGGAGTTCGAAAGCATCGGTAAAGCAGGCAGCCGTCTGGGTACTGCGCTGGCAATGGCCGTTGACCACGAGATTGGCATGGTACCGCTGGTGCGTAACCTCGAAGAGTTCTTCGCCCGCGAGTCCTGCGGCTGGTGTACGCCGTGCCGTGACGGTCTGCCGTGGAGCGTAAAAATTCTGCGTGCGCTGGAGCGTGGCGAAGGCCAGCCTGGGGATATCGAGACACTTGAGCAACTGTGTCGTTTCCTCGGCCCGGGTAAAACCTTCTGTGCACACGCACCGGGCGCGGTGGAGCCGCTGCAGAGCGCCATTAAATATTTCCGCGAAGAATTCGAAGCTGGCATCAAGCAGACCTTCAGCAATACCCACGCTATTGGTGGTATTCAGCCGAACCTGCTGAAAGAGCGCTGGTAATTGCAGGTTACCCCCTGCATCGCGATAAGTAATTCGATTAACGCTTAGTCCCTGACTAAGCCAACTGGAAGCATGCTGACTATGGCTACGATTCATGTAGACGGCAAAGAATATGAGGTCAACGGAGCGGACAACCTGCTGGAAGCTTGTCTGTCTCTCGGCCTTGATATTCCGTACTTTTGCTGGCACCCGGCGCTGGGCAGCGTCGGTGCTTGCCGCCAGTGTGCGGTGAAGCAATATCAAAACGCGGAAGATACGCGTGGTCGCCTGGTGATGTCTTGTATGACACCAGCCACCGAAGGCACCTTTATTTCTATTGATGACGAAGAAGCGAAACAGTTCCGCGAAAGCGTTGTGGAGTGGTTGATGACCAACCACCCGCACGACTGTCCGGTCTGCGAAGAGGGCGGTAACTGCCACCTGCAGGATATGACCGTCATGACCGGTCATAGCTTCCGTCGCTATCGCTTCACGAAGCGTACGCACCGCAACCAGGACCTGGGGCCGTTCATCTCTCACGAAATGAACCGCTGTATCGCCTGCTATCGCTGCGTACGTTACTACAAAGATTACGCCGATGGCGCGGATCTGGGCGTGTATGGCGCGCATGACAACGTCTACTTCGGTCGCCCGGAAGACGGTACGCTGGAAAGCGAATTCTCCGGTAACCTGGTCGAGATTTGCCCGACCGGCGTGTTCACCGATAAAACGCACTCCGAGCGCTACAACCGTAAGTGGGACATGCAGTTTGCGCCGAGCATCTGCCAGCAGTGTTCTATTGGCTGTAACACCAGCCCGGGCGAGCGCTACGGTGAATTGCGTCGTATCGAAAACCGTTACAACGGGACCGTTAACCACTACTTCCTCTGCGACCGTGGTCGTTTTGGCTATGGTTACGTGAACCTGAAAGACCGTCCGCGTCAGCCGGTACAGCGTCGTGGCGATGATCTGATCACGCTCAACGCCGAACAGGCGATGCAGGGCGCGGCAGATATTCTGCGCCAGTCGAAGAAAGTGATTGGTATCGGCTCCCCGCGTGCCAGCGTTGAAAGCAACTTCGCGCTGCGTGAACTGGTCGGCGCGGATAACTTCTATACCGGTATCGCCCAGGGTGAGCAGGAACGTCTGCAGCTGGCGCTGAGCGTGCTGCGTGACGGCGGTATTCATACCCCGGCGCTGCGTGAAATCGAGTCTTACGATGCGGTTCTGGTGCTGGGCGAAGACGTCACCCAGACCGGCGCGCGCGTTGCGCTGGCGGTGCGTCAGGCGGTGAAAGGTAAAGCACGCGAAATGGCGGCGGCGCAGAAAGTGGCCGACTGGCAGATTGCGGCAATCCTTAACATCGGACAGCGCGCTAAGCACCCGCTGTTTGTGACTAACGTCGATAATACCCGTCTGGATGATATCGCTGCATGGACCTACCGTGCGCCGGTTGAAGATCAGGCGCGTTTAGGTTTCGCTATCGCCCACGCGCTGGATAACAACGCCCCGGCGGTTGACGGTATCGATCGTGACCTGCAGAACAAAATTGACGTGATCGTTCAGGCATTAGCCGGAGCGAAGAAACCACTGATTATTTCCGGCACCAACGCCGGTAGCGCCGAAGTAATTCAGGCTGCTGCCAACGTGGCGAAGGCGCTGAAAGGTCGTGGCGCTGACGTCGGCATTACCATGATTGCGCGCTCTGTTAACAGCATGGGTCTGGGTATGATTGGCGGTGGTTCTCTTGACGATGCGCTGACCGAGCTGGAAACAGGTCGTGCTGACGCCGTTGTGGTGCTGGAAAATGACCTGCATCGCCATGCTTCAGCAACGCGTGTTAATGCCGCGCTGGCGAAAGCGCCGCTGGTACTGGTTGTTGACCATCAGCGTACAGCAATTATGGAAAACGCCCATCTGGTGCTTTCCGCCGCGAGCTTTGCCGAAAGCGATGGGACGGTGATTAACAACGAAGGCCGCGCGCAGCGCTTCTTCCAGGTCTATGATCCGTCATACTACGACAGCAACACCGTGATGCTGGAAAGCTGGCGCTGGCTGCACTCGCTGCACAGCACCGTGCAGAGCCGTGAAGTGGACTGGACGCAGCTCGACCATGTTATCGACGCGGTTGTTGAGAAGCTGCCGCAATTGGCTGGGATCAAAGATGCCGCGCCGGATGCAAGCTTCCGTATCCGTGGACAGAAACTGGCGCGTGAGCCGCACCGCTACAGCGGTCGTACCGCGATGCGGGCTAACATCAGCGTCCATGAACCTCGTCAGCCGCAGGATAAAGACACCATGTTCGCCTTCTCGATGGAAGGGAACAACCAGCCGTCTGCGCCGCGTTCACAAATTCCGTTTGCCTGGGCTCCGGGCTGGAACTCCCCACAGGCGTGGAACAAGTTCCAGGATGAAGTGGGCGGTAAACTGCGTCATGGCGATCCGGGCGTGCGTCTGATTGAAGCCTCTGCGGGCGGTATGGATTACTTCACTACCGTTCCGGCGAGCTTCGAAGCTCAGGATGGTCAGTGGCGTATCGCGCCGTACTACCATCTGTTTGGTAGCGACGAATTGTCCCAGCGTGCGCCGGTCTTCCAGACCCGTATGCCGCAGCCGTACATCAAACTTAACCCGGCAGACGCCGCGAAGTTGGGTGTTAATGCCGGTACCCGTGTTTCTTTCAGCTACGATGGCAATACGGTCACGCTGCCGGTTGAAATCGCTGAAGGATTAACGGCAGGGCAGGTTGGTTTACCGATGGGTATGCCTGGCATCGCGCCGGTTCTGGCAGGCGCGCGTCTTGAGGATCTGCAGGAGGCACAACAATGAGTTGGATTACACCCGATCTGATTGAGATCCTGCTGAGCATTCTCAAAGCGGTGGTGATTCTGCTGGTGGTGGTCACCTGCGGGGCATTCATGAGCTTTGGCGAACGTCGTCTGCTGGGTCTGTTCCAGAACCGTTACGGGCCGAACCGTGTTGGCTGGGGCGGTTCGCTCCAGCTGGTTGCGGACATGATCAAGATGTTCTTTAAAGAAGACTGGATCCCGAAATTCTCGGATCGCGTCATCTTTACCCTGGCGCCGATGATCGCCTTTACCTCGCTGCTGCTGGCTTTCGCCATCGTGCCGGTGAGCCCAAACTGGGTTGTTGCTGACCTGAACATCGGCATCCTGTTCTTCCTGATGATGGCAGGTCTCGCGGTATACGCGGTACTGTTCGCTGGTTGGTCGAGCAACAACAAATACTCGCTGCTGGGGGCGATGCGTGCTTCTGCGCAGACGCTGAGCTACGAAGTGTTCCTCGGACTGTCCCTGATGGGCGTGGTGGCGCAAGCCGGTTCATTCAACATGACCGACATCGTCAATAACCAGGCTGATATCTGGAACGTTATTCCGCAGTTCTTTGGTTTTGTCACCTTTGCCATCGCGGGCGTGGCGGTATGTCACCGTCACCCGTTTGACCAGCCAGAAGCCGAACAGGAACTGGCCGACGGTTACCACATTGAATATTCCGGTATGAAATTCGGTCTGTTCTTCGTGGGCGAGTACATCGGTATCGTCACCATTTCTGCACTGATGGTTACCCTGTTCTTCGGTGGCTGGCATGGCCCGTTCTTACCGCCATTCGTCTGGTTCGCGCTGAAAACCGCGTTCTTCATGATGATGTTCATTTTGATTCGTGCGTCGTTACCGCGTCCTCGTTATGACCAGGTAATGTCCTTCGGCTGGAAAGTCTGTCTGCCGCTGACGCTCGTCAACTTGTTGGTAACGGCGGCTGTCATTCTCTGGCAGGCGCAATAAGGGACACAAAGACCATGACCTTAAAAGAATTGTTCGTAGGTTTCGGCACCCAGGTACGCAGTATCTGGATGATCGGCCTGCATGCGTTCGCGAAACGCGAAACGCAGATGTACCCGGAAGAGCCGGTCTATCTCCCGCCCCGTTTTCGTGGTCGTATCGTTTTGACCCGCGACCCGGACGGTGAAGAGCGCTGCGTTGCCTGTAACCTGTGCGCGGTAGCATGTCCGGTAGGCTGTATCTCTCTGCAAAAAGCAGAGACCAAAGACGGCCGCTGGTATCCGGAGTTTTTCCGCATTAACTTCTCACGCTGCATTTTCTGCGGCCTGTGCGAAGAAGCCTGTCCGACAACGGCTATTCAGCTGACTCCAGATTTCGAGCTGGGTGAGTACAAGCGCCAGGACCTGGTTTACGAGAAAGAGGATCTGCTGATCTCCGGTCCGGGCAAATACCCGGAATATAACTTCTACCGGATGGCAGGTATGGCAATCGACGGCAAAGATAAGGGCGAAGCAGAGAACGAAGCCAAGCCTATCGACGTCAAGAGCCTGTTACCGTAAGGAGAGGGGCAATGGAGTTCGCTTTTTATATCTGTGGCCTGATAGCCATTCTCGCAACCTTGCGGGTGATCACCCACACCAATCCGGTACACGCACTGCTGTATCTGATTATTTCGCTGCTGGCGATTTCTGGGGTGTTCTTCTCGTTAGGCGCTTACTTCGCCGGTGCGCTGGAAATTATCGTCTACGCGGGCGCCATCATGGTGCTGTTCGTGTTCGTGGTAATGATGCTCAACCTCGGTGGTTCTGAAATTGAACAGGAACGCCAATGGCTGAAACCGCAGGTGTGGATTGGTCCGGCGATTCTGTCGGCCATCATGCTGGTCGTGATTGTGTACGCCATTCTGGGCGTTAACGATCAGGGCATCGACGGTACGCCAATTAGCGCGAAAGCGGTCGGTATTTCCCTGTTCGGACCGTATGTACTGGCGGTCGAACTGGCTTCGATGCTGCTGCTGGCGGGCCTGGTTGTGGCCTTCCACGTGGGTCGCGAAGAGCGTTCAGGTGAAGTACTGAGCAATCGCACCGATGACCGTGCGAAAAGAAAAACGGAGGAGCACGCATGATCCCCTTACAACATGGACTGATCCTCGCGGCTGTCTTATTCGTGCTGGGCTTAACCGGTCTGGTTATCCGCCGCAATCTGCTGTTTATGCTGATTGGGCTGGAAATCATGATTAACGCCTCCGCGCTGGCCTTTGTGGTCGCCGGAAGTTACTGGGGCCAGACCGATGGTCAGGTGATGTACATTCTCGCCATCAGCCTCGCGGCTGCTGAAGCGAGCATTGGACTTGCGCTGTTGCTGCAACTTCATCGCCGTCGCCAGAACCTGAACATCGATTCAGTAAGTGAGATGCGTGGATGAACATGCTTGCCTTAACCATTATTCTGCCATTTATTGGCTTTGTATTACTGGCGTTCTCTCGCGGTCGTTGGTCAGAAAATCTGTCCGCTACCGTGGGCGTTGGCTCTGTTGGCCTGGCTGCGCTGGTGACGGCGTTTGTTGGCGTTGACTTCTTTGCTAATGGTCAACAAGCCTACAGTCAGCCGCTGTGGACGTGGATGTCTGTCGGTGACTTCAACATCGGCTTTAACCTGGTGCTGGATGGTCTGTCGCTGACTATGCTCAGCGTGGTGACCGGCGTCGGTTTCCTGATCCACATGTTCGCCTCCTGGTATATGCGTGGAGAAGAGGGCTACTCTCGTTTCTTCGCTTACACCAACCTGTTTATCGCCAGCATGGTGGTTCTGGTACTGGCGGATAACCTGCTGCTGATGTATCTCGGTTGGGAAGGCGTGGGCCTGTGCTCTTATCTGCTGATCGGTTTCTACTACAGCGATCCGAAGAATGGCGCTGCGGCAATGAAAGCCTTCGTGGTGACCCGTGTCGGTGACGTGTTCCTCGCCTTCGCGCTGTTCATCCTCTACAACGAGCTGGGCACGCTGAACTTCCGCGAAATGGTCGAACTGGCGCCTGCGCACTTTGCCGACGGCAACAACATGCTGATGTGGGCGACCTTGATGCTGCTGGGTGGTGCGGTAGGTAAATCCGCGCAGCTGCCGTTGCAGACCTGGCTTGCTGACGCGATGGCCGGCCCGACGCCTGTCTCCGCGCTGATCCACGCCGCGACGATGGTTACCGCTGGTGTCTACCTGATTGCACGTACCCATGGTCTGTTCCTGATGACCCCGGAAATCCTGCATCTGGTGGGGATTATCGGTGCGATCACGTTGGTGCTGGCAGGTTTTGCCGCGCTGGTACAGACCGACATCAAACGCGTTCTCGCATACTCCACCATGAGCCAGATTGGCTACATGTTCCTGGCGCTCGGCGTTCAGGCATGGGATGCGGCGATTTTCCACTTGATGACTCACGCCTTCTTTAAAGCGCTGCTGTTCCTGGCGTCCGGCTCGGTTATCCTGGCCTGTCATCACGAACAGAACATCTTCAAGATGGGCGGCCTGCGTAAATCTATTCCGCTGGTGTATCTCTGCTTCCTGGTGGGCGGCGCGGCGCTGTCGGCTCTGCCGCTGATTACCGCGGGCTTCTTCAGTAAGGATGAGATTCTGGCCGGTGCGATGGCGAACGGTCATATCAATCTGATGGTTGCTGGACTGGTCGGTGCGTTCATGACCTCGCTGTACACCTTCCGTATGATTTTCATCGTGTTCCACGGTAAAGAACAAATTCACGCTCACGCCGGGAAGGGGATTACCCATCATCTGCCGCTGATTGTGCTGATGATCTTGTCCACATTTGTTGGTGCGCTGATCGTACCGCCGCTGCAGGGAGTACTGCCTGCAACGACCGAACTTGAGCATGGTCGCGTCATGACGCTGGAAATTACCTCTGGTATCGTCGCGATTGCGGGCATCCTGATCGCAGCATGGCTGTGGCTGGGTAAACGTACGCTTGTGACGTCGATTGCCAACAGTGCGCCGGGCCGTCTGCTGGGTACCTGGTGGTATAACGCCTGGGGCTTTGACTGGTTGTACGACAAAGTATTTGTTAAGCCGTTCCTGGGCATTGCCTGGCTGCTGAAACGCGACCCGCTGAACTCAATGATGAACATTCCGGCTGTCCTTTCCCGTTTTGCAGGTAAAGGCCTGCTGTTAAGCGAGAACGGTTATCTGCGCTGGTATGTGGCATCGATGAGCATTGGCGCCGTCGTTGTGCTGGCACTGTTGATGGTACTGCGTTGAGTTTGAGGGTTGGTATTGTGCCCGACACAACCAACCCAAAGAGAATTTTTAAAATTCGTTGAAAATCAGGTCCAAAAGGACAGGCGTTATCGGCGAAGTCAGAGTGGACACCGCCTGCGCACAGCAACCGGAGCGTACTGAAGTACGTGAGGGTTACGAGCACAGCCGGGTTCGCTATGACGAGTGAGATAGCCTGAACGGGACTTAAACAAGGAACAAAGATCACCATGTTATTACCTTGGTTGATATTAATCCCTTTCATCGGTGGCTTCCTGTGCTGGCAGACCGAACGCTTTGGCGTGAAGGTGCCGCGCTGGATCGCGCTGATTACCATGGGACTGACGCTGGCGCTTGGCCTGCAACTGTGGTTGCAGGGCGGCTATTCACTGACGCAATCTGCGGGTATTCCGCAGTGGCAGTCTGAGTTTGTCCTGCCGTGGATCCCACGTTTTGGCATCTCTATCCATTTAGCAATCGACGGCTTGTCGCTGCTGATGGTAGTGCTGACCGGTCTGCTCGGCGTTCTGGCGGTCCTTTGCTCCTGGAATGAAATCGAAAAATACCAGGGCTTCTTCCACCTGAACCTGATGTGGATCTTAGGCGGCGTGATCGGCGTGTTCCTGGCCATCGACATGTTCCTGTTCTTCTTCTTCTGGGAAATGATGCTGGTGCCGATGTACTTCCTGATCGCGCTGTGGGGGCATAAAGCCTCTGACGGGAAAACGCGTATCACGGCGGCGACCAAGTTCTTCATTTATACCCAGGCGAGTGGTCTGGTGATGTTGATTGCCATCCTGGCGCTGGTGTTTGTGCACTACAAAGCGACCGGCGTGTGGACCTTCAACTATGAAGAGCTGCTGAATACCCCGATGTCTCATGGCGTGGAATACCTGCTGATGCTGGGCTTCTTCATCGCCTTTGCGGTGAAAATGCCAGTGGTTCCGCTGCATGGCTGGTTGCCGGACGCGCACTCCCAGGCTCCGACCGCAGGTTCCGTTGACCTGGCGGGGATCTTGCTGAAAACCGCAGCCTACGGTCTGCTGCGTTTCTCTCTGCCGCTGTTCCCGAACGCGTCGGCGGAGTTTGCGCCTATCGCCATGTGGCTTGGCGTAATTGGTATCTTCTACGGCGCGTGGATGGCCTTTAATCAGTACGACATCAAACGTCTGATTGCCTATACCTCCGTATCCCACATGGGCTTCGTGCTGATTGCTATCTACACCGGCAGCCAACTGGCCTACCAGGGCGCGGTAATTCAGATGATTGCGCACGGTCTGTCCGCAGCCGGTCTGTTCATCCTGTGTGGTCAGTTGTACGAACGTCTGCACACGCGTGACATGCGTATGATGGGTGGTCTGTGGGGCAAAATGAAATGGTTGCCTGCGCTGTCCATGTTCTTCGCAGTCTGTACGCTGGGTATGCCGGGTACAGGTAACTTCGTTGGCGAATTTATGATTCTGTTCGGCAGCTACCAGGTGGTTCCGGTTATTACCGTGATCTCGACCTTTGGTCTGGTGTTTGCCTCTGTATACTCGCTGGCGATGCTGCATCGCGCTTACTTTGGTAAGGCGAAGAGCCAGATTGCCAGTGTAGAACTGCCAGGGATGTCGCTGCGTGAGCTGTTTATCATCCTGTTGCTGGTCGTGCTTCTGGTACTGCTTGGCTTCTATCCGCAGCCGATTCTGGATACCTCGCATTCTGCGATGAGCAACATCCAGCAGTGGTTTGTTAATTCCGTTACTACTACAAGGCCGTAAATCGCCATGACAATAACTCCACAACACCTGATTGCGCTGCTACCGCTGCTGATCGTCGGCTTGACGGTGGTGGTTGTGATGCTCTCCATTGCGTGGCGACGCAATCACTTCCTCAATGCCACGCTGTCGGTCATTGGGCTTAACGCCGCGTTGGTTTCGCTCTGGTTTGTTGGCCAGGCGGGCGCCATGGACGTCACCCCGCTGATGCGGGTTGACGGTTTCGCCATGCTCTATACCGGGCTGGTGCTGCTGGCGAGTCTTGCCACCTGTACCTTTGCTTACCCGTGGCTGGAAGGTTACGACGACAACCGGGAAGAGTTCTACCTGCTGGTGCTGATTGCTGCACTCGGCGGTATTCTGCTGGCAAATGCTAACCATCTGGCGGCGCTGTTCCTCGGTATCGAACTGATTTCTCTGCCGCTGTTTGGTCTGGTTGGCTACGCGTTCCGTCAGAAACGTTCTCTGGAAGCCAGTATCAAATACACCATTCTGTCTGCCGCAGCGTCTTCCTTCCTGCTGTTCGGTATGGCGCTGGTGTACGCGCAGTCTGGCAACCTGTCGTTTGTTGCGCTCGGTAAGAGCCTTGGCGACGGCATGCTGCACGAACCGCTGCTGCTGGCGGGCTTCGGTCTGATGATTGTTGGCCTCGGCTTTAAACTCTCGCTGGTTCCGTTCCACCTGTGGACGCCAGACGTATACCAGGGCGCTCCGGCTCCGGTTTCCACCTTCCTGGCGACGGCGAGCAAAATCGCTATCTTCGGCGTAGTGATGCGTCTGTTCCTGTATGCGCCGGTTGGCGACAGCGAAGCGGTACGTACCGTGCTGGGCGTGATCGCCTTTGCTTCCATCATCTTCGGTAACCTGATGGCGCTGAGCCAGACCAACATCAAGCGTCTGCTCGGTTACTCCTCCATCTCTCACCTCGGCTATCTGCTGGTGGCGTTGATTGCCCTACAGAGCGGCGAGATGTCGATGGAAGCGGTTGGCGTTTACCTGGCTGGTTACCTGTTCAGCAGCCTCGGCGCGTTCGGTGTGGTCAGCCTGATGTCCAGCCCGTACCGTGGCCCGGATGCAGATTCTCTGTTCTCCTACCGTGGTCTGTTCTGGCATCGCCCGATCCTCGCGGCAGTGATGACGGTAATGATGCTGTCTCTGGCGGGTATCCCGATGACGCTGGGCTTTATCGGTAAGTTCTACGTGTTGGCGGTCGGTGTGCAGGCTAACCTGTGGTGGCTGGTTGCTGCCGTGGTGGTCGGTTCCGCGATTGGTTTGTACTACTACCTGCGTGTTGCCGTGAGCTTGTACCTGAGCGCGCCGCAACAACTGAACCGCGATGCGCCGTCTAACTGGCAGTACAGCGCGGGCGGGATCGTGGTGCTGATTTCTGCTTTGTTGGTGCTGGTGCTGGGTATCTGGCCGCAACCGCTGATCAGCATTGTGCAGTTAGCGGCACCGCTGATGTAATACATCATGCTGTAAACAAAAAAGAGTCTGGGCAATGTCCAGACTCTTTTTTTATCTATATTGTGATGCCATAGGCCTGAAGTTTCTGTATTAATTTAATCGCACCTTTAAAGTTTAAGTGGTCGCCATCCTGAAAGTCGTAACGAGTAAAGTCCGGGTCACCACTCATATCGATAAGTACAATATTTTCCTTATTGAATGTGATTTGTTGGTAAAATGAAAAAGCCTCATTGACCATTTCTTTATTAATGTTTTCTATATATTTCTGTGGCTGAGGGGGAAATACTATATACATAGCGTATTTATTCTTCTCAGCATTGTGGACCATTTTCTCAATATTACGAGAATTCGAACTCAATGATTCCTTATGACGAAAAATTTTGGAATGATTGCTGCCGCGCTGTATGCTGAGTTTATCCATTTCTTCTTCGCACATTGAACTTTCATTTCTTTGCTCATTAATTAACATATGAAAGTCAAAGTTGAGATATTTATGGTTAACAATGTCTGTTATTGCGGCTATCAACTTTGCTTCAGATATAAATAAACTTAACAGGTTTTTTTCAATGCTACTGCTAATTGACGCCGGTTGGTATATCTCATCATGATTGCTGGTGAAAATTTCTTCATCATATTGAATGTATGGGATATTATTTTTTTTGGCGAAAAATTTAAGCTCCTTAAATACGCCACTGTTAAAGCTGCCTTTACTTCTGGCCAATTCATGGTGTAAATCAAAAAAACTCGTGATATGAATATGGTTTTTTAACTTGCCACTCTGAGACAGATGTTCAGTGATAGCCAGGGCAAAGGCAGTATCACCACTTTTAACGGACATATTGGCTGTACAGGTAGTCAATTGTGTTGGTACACCCCACCAGGCATATGACGACCCGGTAACGACATTATCAATAATCTGTGTATTGTATTTTTTGTATTCATGTTCCAGATACATGGCATATTTTTTGTTAGTCCCACAGGTCACACGTAGAGGACTATAGTAGATGTAAGAGAAGATATTCGCGCAGTCGAATTTTCTTCTTAAAATATGGCTTCCTTCATCATCATAGATGAGAATTTTAGTTGCATTATCGGGTGACGGATGATTGATGGACTGGATACAGTGTTCAACGTCTGCGGTGATGTCCAGATGTACAAGTTGTGACTGAAAACAATCCGCGATAATGGTACTAAAACTGAGATAATGACTATGGGTGCCATAAAAGAAAATCTTATATTGCGCGGAGCGCAGGAGCGTCATCCAGTATTCTGAAATTATAGGAAGAATAATGTCTACGTCTTTTTCAGTGATATCTCTTGTCGTGAGCGGTATGAGGTTATTGATTAAGGTGACAGATTGTTCATTCTCCTCTATATGTTGCTGGCCTGCGATTAAAGTATTCTTGATATTGTCGATGTCTAAATTAAGTTTGTATTTGGCCAGGGATTTTGCATGTTTTTGGAGATCTTTTATGAAACGGTGTTTATCCACGTCACTGCCTGCTTAGAAATGTGAAAATCATGTAGGATAATTGTTGAGGCTATTTTTTGACTCAACGGCTGATATCTAAAAGCGGCAATTTTTAATGATAATTAAAGGGAGGGTATGGTAAGGAGATTATTTTTGTGGGGGAACGACTCCCTTACTCGTTGGAGAACCGCAGAGTAAGGGGGCTGGTTGGGCGTCAGGCCGAAAGCTGACGGCTCACCAGTGGACCGCTAATGTCTTTCGCTGCGCGCTCCATGACTTCCTGAATCACAGAAGAGAGCTCATTGACCTCAAATTTTGCCACATAACCATCAGCTTTAACCCGGCGAACGTGATCTTCATTGGCGCTACCGGAAAGCGAGGAGTGGATAACGACCGGGATTTTCTTCAGGCGTTCATCGGTCTTGATTTTACGGGTAAGCGTAAAACCGTCCATCTCCGGCATTTCCAGGTCGGTGAGCACCAGGGCTATCTTCTCAGTGATTGGCTTGCCTTCCGCCTGCGCTTCTGCGGAAAGCTGCTGGATTTTTTCCCACGCATCCTTACCTGTCACATGCATCTGATGCGGGATTTCCATGGCGTTAAGCCCTTTCTCCAGCATTGCGCGCGCGACTTTCGAATCTTCTGCCACAATCGCCACCGCACCCGGCGTGATGTTGAATTTACTGGTTTTCAGGTCAGTCGCGCGTAAATCGTGATTGGACGGTACGATGTCGTAAAGAATTTGTTCAACATCGAGTACCAGCGCCAGGTTGTTGGTCTCTTTGTCGTCATCCAGGCAGGCGATACTGGTGATGTAGCGACCGTTGACGGCTTTCTCGGCGGTATGTACCTGTTGCCAGTCCAGACGCATAATGTTTTCCACTGACTCCACCGCAAACGCCTGTACGCTGCGG
The DNA here is from genome assembly GCF_059615875.1 of Citrobacter sp. CRE-46. Taxonomy (NCBI): domain Bacteria; kingdom Pseudomonadati; phylum Pseudomonadota; class Gammaproteobacteria; order Enterobacterales; family Enterobacteriaceae; genus Citrobacter; species Citrobacter sp. CRE-46. Next base: position 1,724,433 of record NZ_CM184341.1, read on the forward strand.
GCGTATTCCGTAATGAGCAGGATGTTGAGCCCGGTCTCTGGTTTACAGCCCGCCACCGCCGGCAGGTCAATCACCGGGATCACTTGATCGCGAATGTTCACCATACCTAACAGTGGAGCTTTCATTCCCGCCGGACGCGTAAACGTCGGCATCGGCACGATTTCACGCAGTTTGAATACGTTGATGCCAAACAGCTCTGATTTCTGCTCCTCGATGGATTTGCCGAGGCGAAACAGCAGCAGTTCAAAACGGTTAGACAGGGTTAGATTGGTCCTGTCATCAATATCTTTCTGGAAATTGTTCATCCTGTCCTCAGTGTGAAAGCCAGCCTTTTCTCTGTTATCGGCACTGAGGCGAAAAAATAGAGCGTTAAACGGTGAAAATGGCGAAATCGTGAGCCAGTTCTGTTGCCGGGAATAGCGTTCTGCACTCTTCGAGTAATCGCTGACAGCCTTTTTCATCGTAGCGTGAGCTAACGTGGGTCATGATCAAGCGTCCGACACCCGCTTTAAGCGCCAGTTGCGCGGCTTGTCGGGTTGAACTGTGTCCACGGCTATTGGCCTTCTCCTCCATTGACGCGTCCAGTGTAGTTTCATGCACCATCACATCTACGCCATTTGCCAGTTCGAAGGCACTTGCGCAAGGGCCTGTATCGCCGAAAATCGCCACGGATTTTCCCTTGGTGCCCGGGGCAAGAAAGTCGGCACCGTTAATTACGCGACCATCTTCCAGGACGATGGTTTTCCCGGCTTTCAGCTCCTGGAACCACGGACCGGATTTAACACCAGCCGCCTTCAGCGCACTGGCGTTTAGCGCACCTGGTTTGTCGTGTTCTTCAATGCGAAAACCATAGCATTCCAGCGGATGTTCCAGTGGATATGCCGTTACCTTACGGAGGCCGTCATCGACGATTTCACCCGCGGTGATTTCCACAATATCCAGAGGATAGTCAGTCCATGAACCGCTCAGACGCAAAGCGGTTTCGGTAAATTCCCGTAATCCTTTTGGGCCGTAAAGCGTCAGTGGCTTGACGTTCCCGGCCATCGAACGACTACACAGCAATCCAGGTAAACCAAACAGGTGGTCGCCATGCAGGTGGCTGATAAAGATACGGTCGAGTTTTCCCGGATTGAACGGTGTGGCGAGCATTTGATGCTGTGTTCCTTCGCCGCAATCAAAAAGCCACAGCCCCGGCTGAGTCGGGTGTTGCAGATTCAGTAAAATTGCCGTTACATTGCGTGAGCGGGTAGGAACTCCCGCTGACGTGCCTAAAAATAGTAATTCCATCTTTGCGTTACACTTTTCGCCATCAATAAGGCAGGGTGTTCAGGTTATCACAACAAAGGGGCAGACAATGATTCACTGGCAAGATCTCCACCATGCAAAGCTGAGTACACAAGAACTGTATGCCATTCTTCAGCTTCGCTGCGCGGTGTTTGTTGTTGAACAACAGTGTCCATATCAGGATGTAGATGGCGACGATCTGGTTGGCGAAAATCGGCACATTCTGGGCTGGCACAATGATGAGCTGGTGGCGTATGCGAGGATTCTGAAAAGCGATGACGATCTGGAGCCGGTGGTCATTGGCCGGGTGATAGTCAGCGAAGCGCTACGCGGCGCAAAACTGGGACAACAGTTGATGACCCAGACGCTGGCATCCTGTGCGCAACACTGGCCGCACAAGGCGCTGTATCTGGGCGCGCAGGCGCATCTGCAACCGTTTTATGCGCGCTTTGGTTTTATGCCGGTGACGGATATTTATGACGAAGACGGGATTCCACACATCGGAATGGCGCGAGAAGCACATCAGGCTTAAACAGGCGCAAACGGTCCAGGTTGTCTATAGTTAGCGGATACGTCAATAGAAAGGGAGAATACAATGTCTTTTCAATCTTATGAATCACGTATCGATGATGATCTGGAACTCTTGAGCGAAACGCTGGAAGAGGTGTTGCGTTCTTCCGGCGATCCGGCCGATCAAAAATATCTTGAGTTAAAAGCGCGGGCGGAGCGGGCGTTAGAAGAGGTGAGAAATCGCGTCAGCCATGCTTCTGACAATTATTATTTCCGCGCGAAAAAGGCCGTTTGCCGGGCAGATGACTATGTGCATGAAAAACCCTGGCGCGGAATTGGCGTTGGCGCCACGGTCGGTTTAGTGATGGGATTATTGTTAGCGCGGCGATAAATTCCGCTCCGTCATCGCATTTGTTCGTACTCCCTAACTCGGGGTACTGCTTTTTCTGTTCAGTACCCCGTATAATGAGAGGTTTTTAACAGGGAGAGGTCCGCGTGCAATCAATCACTACTGCGCTGGAAGGTCTGATGCGTCATTTGTCGCAAGAGATACCGGCAGCACCTGGAATTCGTATTTACGACATACCTTTCCCTCTGAACGATGCGTTTGACGCTTTAGGATGGCTGGCCAGTCAACCCGTCTGGCCCCAGTTTTACTGGCAGCAGCGTAACGGCGACGAAGAAGCCGCTGTGCTGGGGGCTGTCGCCACGTTTTCCTCGCTGGCATCTGCTCAGCATTTTTTACGTCAGCACGACAATCAACCTGACCTGCGTATCTGGGGTCTCAATGCGTTCGAGCCCCGGCACGGCAATTTGTTGTTACCGCGACTGGAATGGCGACGCTGCGCCGGAGTGGCGAGCTTACGGTTACACCTTTACAGTGATGTTTCGCTGCGTGAAGACGCCGCACGCGCGGTTGAATTTATTTCCACGCTGGCCAATGTTAAACCATTGCCCGCGCTGCGTTTGAGTTTGACGGGAGAACAGCACTGGCCTGATAAAGCCGGTTGGATAGCTCTGATAAAGCTTGCCACGCACACCATCAATGGCGAAGAACTCGACAAAGTTGTGCTGGCGCGAGCGACAGATTTACAGTTTTCACAGTCGGTGAATGCCGCTGCGGTGATGGCTTCCAGCCGTCGTCTGAACCTTAACTGCTACCATTTCTTTATGGCATTCTCTGCCGACTCCGCTTTTCTTGGCTCTTCCCCTGAACGTTTGTATCGGCGGCGCGGCACGGCGCTGCGTACCGAAGCGCTGGCCGGAACCGTTGCCAATCACGCCGAGGATCATCGCGCCTGGCAGTTAGGCGACTGGTTGATGAAAGATGATAAAAACCAGCGCGAGAATATGCTGGTGGTCGAGGATATTTGCCAGCGGCTGCAAGGCTGTACGCAAGCCCTTGAGGTGCTCCCCCCGCAGGTGCTCAGACTGCGTAAGGTGCAGCATCTACGCCGTTGTATCTGGACGGAACTGAATCAGGCCGACGATACGCTCTGCCTGATGCAACTCCAGCCTACGGCGGCAGTTGCAGGCATTCCGCGTGAGCTGGCGCGCGAATTCATCCGGCAAAATGAACCCTTTGAGCGCGAGTGGTATGCCGGTTCTGCGGGTTATCTTTCTCTGCGCCAAAGTGAATTCTGCGTGTCATTACGTTCGGCGAAAATTAACGCCAACGTGGTCCGCCTGTATGCCGGCGCGGGGATCGTGCGTGGTTCAGATCCTGAGCAAGAATGGCAAGAAATAGACAATAAAGCGGCAGGGTTACGTACCTTATTACAGATGGAAGGATAGTGATTTCGTGTATATTTCCGATTCATATCAAAAATCCATTTATTCGATTCTCTATACTGTGTCGCAATATTGATACCGGACAATCTCATGTCAGTAAGCGCATTTAACCGACGCTGGGCGGCGGTCATACTGGAAGCACTCACTCGCCACGGCGTCAGGCATATCTGCATTGCCCCTGGCTCTCGTTCTACACCGTTGACGCTGGCAGCAGCGGAAAATCCTGCTTTTATCCACCATACCCATTTTGATGAGCGTGGTCTTGGGCATCTGGCATTAGGTCTGGCAAAAGTGAGTCGCCAGCCAGTCGCCGTGATTGTCACGTCCGGTACGGCGGTGGCGAACCTGTATCCCGCATTGATTGAAGCGGGCCTGACCGGTGAAAAACTGATTTTACTCACGGCTGACCGACCGCCGGAACTTATCGACTGTGGCGCTAATCAGGCGATTCGTCAGGCCGGCATGTTTGCTTCTCATCCGTCGCAAACGCTCTCTTTACCGCGCCCGACGCAGGACATTCCGGCGAGCTGGCTGGTGTCCACCATTGATAATGCCCTGGCCGCGCTGCATAGCGGGGCGGTTCATATTAATTGCCCCTTTGCGGAACCGCTGTATGGCGACATGGACGAAACGGGTATTGCCTGGCAGCAACGCCTCGGCGACTGGTGGCAGGACGACAAGCCCTGGCTACGTGAAGCGCGTCGGCTGGAAAGCGACAAACAACGTGACTGGTTTTTCTGGCGACAAAAGCGCGGCGTAGTCATCGCGGGTCGTATGAGCGCGGAAGAGGGCAAGAAAGTTGCGCAATGGGCGCAGATGCTCGGTTGGCCGCTGATTGGCGATGTCTTGTCGCAAACAGGACAACCCCTGCCGTGTGCTGACCTGTGGTTGGGGAATGCGAAGGCGGTGACTGAGTTACAGCAGGCGCAGATAGTGGTGCAGCTTGGCAGTAGCCTGACCGGAAAACGACTCCTGCAATGGCAGGCCAGCTGCGATCCGCAGGAATACTGGATTGTCGATAATATCGAAGGTCGCCTCGATCCGGCGCATCATCGTGGGCGCAGGCTGGTGGCGAAGGTGGGTGACTGGCTGGATCTACACCCGGCGGAAAAACGCCAACCCTGGTGCGTGGAAATCCCGCGCCTGGCGCAACTGGCATGGCAGGCGGTGGAAGCCCGTCGCGACGTGTTTGGTGAAGCGCAATTAGCCCATCGTATTCACGAGTATCTGCCCGAACAAGGGCAACTGTTCGTGGGTAACAGTCTGGTCGTGCGCCTGATTGATGCGCTGTCGCAGCTTCCGGCTGGTTTTCCAGTTTATAGCAACCGCGGCGCGAGCGGCATTGACGGTCTGCTGTCAACGGCGGCGGGCGTACAGCGTGCCAGCGCAAAATCAACGTTGGCTATCGTCGGTGATTTATCTGCACTGTATGACCTCAATGCGCTGGCGTTATTGCGTCAGGTTTCCGCGCCGTTTGTCCTGATAGTGGTCAATAATAACGGTGGGCAGATATTTTCCCTGCTGCCGACGCCGGCAAGTGAACGTGAACGGTTCTATCTGATGCCGCAGAACGTGCACTTTGAGCATGCCGCGGCCATGTTTAACCTCAAATATCAGCGCCCAGAAAACTGGGAGCAACTGGAGAGCGCGTTGACAAATGCCTGGCGTACTCCTGCGGCAACGGTTATTGAGCTGGTGGTGAACGAAACTGACGGGGCGCAAACCCTGCAGCAACTGCTGGCGCAGGTAAGCCATCTATGATCCTGCACGCCCAGGCGAGCGTTAGCCAGAGTGGATCACCCTGGCTGGTTTTCCTGCACGGGTTCTCCGGCGACTGTCGGGAATGGCAGACGGTCGGCGAAGCGTTTCAGGATTATTCGCGGTTGTATATCGACCTGCCGGGACACGGCGGTTCCGCCGACATCAAGGTGAGCGGGTTCAATGATGTTTGTGCGTTATTGCGTAGCACCTTGCTTAGTTACAACATACTTAGCTACTGGCTGGTGGGCTACTCTCTTGGCGGCAGAGTCGCGATGATGGCGGCCTGTCAGGAGATGACCGGACTTTGCGGTCTGGTCGTTGAAGGTGGACATCCTGGTTTGCAAAGCGAGGAGGCGCGCGTTCAACGTCGCCTTTCAGATGGCCGCTGGGCCGCGCGTTTTCGCGCTGAACCGCTGCGTGAGGTATTTAATGACTGGTATCAACAGCCGGTATTTTCCTCGCTGAATGCGGCGCAAAGAGAGACGCTGGTCGATCTGCGTAGCCAGAATAACGGGCATACGCTGGCGGCGATGCTGGAGGCCACCTCGCTTGCCGTACAACCTGATTTACGTGCGCGACTCACTGCGCGCACATTTCCGTTTTATTATTTATGTGGTGAACGTGACGATAAATTCCGCGCGCTGGCGACGGAAATGTCAGTACCAAACCATGTGATTCGTAATGCCGGACACAACGCGCATCGGGACAACCCCGCTGGCGTGGTGGACTGTCTGGCTCAGATTCTGCGTCGCTGACTATAGGACATTTTATGATCTATCCTGATGAAACAATGCTTTACGCACCGGTAGAATGGCACGATTGCTCTGCAGGCTATACCGACATTCTCTACGAGAAATCCACCGACGGTATCGCCAAAATCACCATTAATCGTCCGCAGGTACGCAATGCTTTCCGTCCTGTTACCGTAAAAGAGATGATCCAGGCGCTGGCGGATGCCCGCTATGACGATAACATCGGCGTGATCATTTTGACCGGTGCGGGTGACAAAGCGTTCTGCTCAGGTGGCGATCAGAAAGTGCGTGGCGACTACGGCGGATATCAGGATGACTCCGGTGTGCATCACCTGAACGTGCTGGACTTCCAGCGTCAGATTCGTACCTGCCCGAAACCGGTCGTGGCGATGGTGGCAGGGTACTCCATTGGCGGCGGCCATGTACTGCATATGATGTGTGACCTGACCATTGCGGCGGAAAACGCCATCTTTGGTCAGACTGGCCCGAAAGTGGGTTCCTTCGACGGCGGTTGGGGTGCCTCTTATATGGCCCGTATCGTTGGTCAGAAAAAAGCGCGTGAGATCTGGTTCCTGTGCCGTCAGTACGATGCGCAACAGGCGCTGGATATGGGCCTGGTCAACACCGTGGTTCCGCTGGCGGATCTGGAGAAAGAGACCGTACGCTGGTGCCGTGAGATGCTGCAAAACAGCCCGATGGCGCTGCGTTGCCTGAAAGCGGCGCTGAACGCCGACTGCGATGGGCAGGCAGGCCTGCAAGAGCTGGCCGGTAACGCCACCATGCTGTTCTACATGACGGAAGAAGGTCAGGAAGGCCGTAACGCCTTTAACCAGAAACGTCAGCCTGACTTCAGCAAATTCAAACGGAATCCGTAATGCGTAGCGCGCAGGTATACCGCTGGCAGATCCCCATGGACGCGGGGGTGATTCTGCGCGACAGGCGGTTAAAAACGCGTGACGGGCTGTATGTTTGTCTGCGTGACGGCGAGCGTGAAGGGTGGGGAGAGATCTCCCCGCTGCCAGGCTTCAGTCAGGAAAGCTGGGAAGAGGCGCAAACCGAGCTGCTGGCCTGGGTGAAAGGCTGGCTGCAAGGGGATGCTTCTTTACCACAACTGCCTTCTGTCGCTTTTGGCGCAAGCTGTGCGCTGGCCGAACTGGCAGACGCTCTGCCGGAGGCTGCAGACTATCGTGCTGCGCCTCTGTGTACGGGCGATCCTGACGATCTGGTGCTGCAACTGGCGGATATGCCGGGCGAAAAAGTCGCCAAGATCAAGGTTGGGCTGTATGAAGCGGTTCGCGACGGGATGGTAGCCAATCTGCTGCTGGAGGCGATTCCGGAGCTGCATCTGCGACTTGACGCCAACCGTGCCTGGACGCCGTTGAAAGCCCAACAGTTCGCGAAATACGTCAATCCAGAGTATCGTGGACGCATTGCCTTCCTTGAAGAACCATGTAAAACGCGCGATGACTCACGCGCATTCGCGCGTGAAACCGGCATCGCTATCGCCTGGGACGAAAGTCTGCGCGAAGCGGATTTCACCTTTGAAGCCGAAGAGGGTGTCAAGGCTGTGGTTATCAAACCGACGCTGACCGGTAGTCTCGACAAAGTGCGTGAACAGGTTGCGGCAGCGCATGCGCTTGGTCTCACCGCCGTTATCAGTTCATCTATTGAGTCGAGTCTTGGCTTAACCCAACTGGCGAGAATTGCCGCCTGGCTGACGCCGCAGACCATTCCGGGTCTGGACACGCTGAGTCTGATGCAGTGCCAGCAGGTACGCGCCTGGCCGGGTAGCGCGTTGCCGTGTATTGCCGTTGATGCGCTGGAACGCCTGCTATGACCTCATGGGAAACGCCTGCTAGCGCGAGCTTAGCGGGCACTGACTGGCCCTGGCGCGACTGGCGACAGGTTCGTGCGCAGGTGCCAGCCCTGCGCCTCAACGATGAAGTATTAAGCTGGAGTGAGCTTTGTACGCGCGTCGATCATCTGGCCTGCGGGTTTGCCGCTCAGGGCGTGGAAGAGGGCGATGGCGTCCTGCTCCGCGCATGGAATCATCCGCGAGCCTTACTGGCCTGGCTCGCGCTGCTGCAATGTGGGGCGCGGGTTTTACCTGTGAACCCGCAGTTGCCACAGTCGTTGCTTGACGCGCTGGTTCCGGACTTAACGCTGCGTTTTGCGTTGGATCTGGAGGCGGCTACCGCGTTCCCGGGGCTGAATCCGTTGCAGATGCAGGCGCTACCTGGCGCACATGCCGCCGCGTGGTTGCCTCAGCGCTTGAGCACAATGACGTTAACCTCAGGTTCCACCGGATTGCCGAAAGCGGCGGTTCACACCTGTCAGGCGCATCTGGCAAGCGCGCAGGGGGTGCTGTCATTAATGCCGTTTGGCGCTGAAGATGACTGGCTGCTTTCACTGCCGCTGTTTCATGTCTCCGGCCAGGGTATTTTATGGCGCTGGTTGTTTGCCGGAGCGCGAATGACCGTGCGCGACAAGCAGCCGCTGGAACAAATGCTGATCGGCTGCACCCATGCCTCGTTGGTCCCTACTCAGTTGTGGCGCTTGTTGGTCAATAAAACGCCGGTTACGCTCAAAGCGGTGCTGCTGGGCGGCGCGGCTATTCCTGTTGAGTTGACGGAGCAGGCGCGCGATCAGGGGATTCGCTGCTGGTGCGGTTATGGACTGACGGAATTCGCTTCCACCGTCTGTGCGAAAGAGGCGGATGGTCTGGCAGATGTCGGTTCAGCCTTAGCGGGCAGAGAAGTCAGAATCGTGGATGACGAAGTCTGGCTGCGTGCGGCCAGCATGGCGCAAGGCTACTGGCGCAACGGGCAGCTTACCCCTCTGGTTAACGCGGAAGGCTGGTTTGCCACCCGCGATCGTGGGGTGTTAAAGGATGGCAAATTAACCATTATCGGTCGCATGGACAATCTGTTTTTTAGCGGCGGGGAAGGCATACAGCCAGAAGAAGTGGAACGCGTGATTGCAGCGCATCCGCAGGTTCTGCAGGCCTTTATTGTCCCGTTAGAAGATAAAGAGTTTGGTCATCGTCCGGTGGCGGTCGTCGAGTATGACACCGATGCTGGCGATGCCAATCTTGCAGAGTGGGTTCAGGATAAGCTGGCCCGTTTTCAGCAACCGGTTTGTTGGCTGACGTTGCCGCCCGAGCTCAAAGCCGGAGGGATTAAAATCTCTCGTCGCGCGTTGGCGGATTGGGTAAGTGCTTCATCATTAACATTAAGAAAACATTAATTACATTTCTCATTTTTGCCATTCCGTCGCTATTGTCGTTTTGTTTATCAGCTAAAGTGTAACCTGATGTGAAATTCATTAACAAAAGGTGCGCTATGGAATGGCATGTGAAGAAGTCTTGCTGTCACAAGAAAGCAGGGAGGCTCTATATCGTACTTTGCGATAGCGGTGGTTCACTTAAGATGCTTGCTGAGGCGCAATCTTCCGAACGGGTTAAGCCCGGCGATCTCCTTTCGCCGCTGAAAGACGCCCAGTATTGTGTTAATCGTGATGCATCTCGCGTGATTAAAATAATCGATGCCAGACAGTACATATGTGACGAATGGGAGCGCCTGGTACGACTGTCGGCAGATAAATGAGCTCAGCGTCGATGCTGGTCAGCAGGCAGAAAAATCGCCATTAAACCCGCCATGATGCACAGTACCCCAGCCAGCGCTTTCACTGAAAATGTGCCCTGCCAGCCGGGCAGAATCATGGATGCGATCCAAACCAGAACATAGCTCAGGCTGAGCAGGGCATAAGCCTTGCTCAGGGCGAGCTGATGCAGGGCCTTATGCCAGCAAATTACCGACAGTAAATATCCCGCCAGCCCACTAAAAAGAGCAAATGCGCCAGTGTTGAGGGCGAATACGGCGGATAGAAATTTCAACGGTTGCAGCATCGGCGGCAGGTTATCCATCGCAAAGCCGAGACTCAGTTGGGCGGCCGAGGTGATAATAACGCTACATAATCCCCAAAAAATGCCCATTACACCGCGCTCCCAAGAATGAATATGCCGGCGATTATCAGCCCCACCCCCAGCCAGTGGCGCGTTGCGACCGGTTCGCGCCAGATTTTCCAGGCGGCCAGCGTCACCCAGACAAAATTCAGGCTCAGCATGGGATAGGCGATGCCAACAGGGATATTCTGCAACACCACCAGCCACAGCAGCATAGCCAGGCCGAGGCTTGCCAGGGCCAGCCCAATCCATTGCGTAATATGGCGTTTTCGCCTGCCTGATGGTACCGGACGGGTTGCCTGCTTCTGGCATAACTGTCCGCATACGCTGAGCAGGCTGGCGAAAATTAAGACTATCCAGATCATTTCGGTCGATACTGAATCAGGACCAGGCGCCCCTGATTATCGATATAATCAGCGGGAGGAATGGCTAGTTGATTAATATCTTCATTCTTATCAATCGAGAGCACGAGGGTAATATTTCCTTGCTGACGGTGTTGGGCTAACCAGTCGGCAAAGTCCGTCCGACTGACAAAGCGCCCCTGGGCATCCGGATAGTTGAGGCCGTATTTCAACTCGCCTGTTTGTCCGTATAGCATGATGTCGTCACGCTTCAGGCTCCAGGCCAGCCCCGCGGCGACGCCAACGCTGTCGGTGAGAATATAGCGGCTGGATTCCAGCGACTCTTTGGTCATCTCGACAAAAAACTGCGGTTGTTTAGATTCCATGACCCGATCGGGAATGGAGAAGCCAAACAACAGCGCCAGTCCTAATGGGCAAAACGCGGCAAATTGCCAGTTCTTCTCGCGGTTATTTAACGTATACCAGCCAAAGAGCGTCCAGGTGAGAAAAATACCCCATGCACAAAAAACCTTATAGGTCTCGATATGCGACCAGATAGGCGTTTTCAACGGTCCCAGCGTGGAAACAATAAACGTGGCGATAATGCCCGCCACACCAAACAGAACGTTAATCCAGCCATTCACACGCAGCGCGGCTGAACCTTTTTGCGCGGCCTGCGGGCCGAACCGCGCCGTTAATATCGCTAACGGCGCGAAGCAGGAAAGAATATAGGTCGGCAGTTTTCCTTTTGCGATGCTGAAAAACAGGATCGGCATGATAATCCAGCTTAGCAGGTATAGTGTGCTGCGCGAAACATCGCGTTCCCGCCAGCCCGTGCGTAGCGCGCCGGGAAGCAGCCCGAGCCACGGTAACGCGCCAGCCAAAAGCACGGGAATGTAGTACCAGACAGGGGCTTTATGTTGGGCATCATCCTGGGCGAAGCGTTGAATGTGTTCGACCCAAAAGAAATAATGCCAGAAGTCCGGCTCACGCTGAGCAATCGCTACACCCCACGGCAGCACAATCACGACGCAGCCGACGACTGCCAGCAGGCCGTAGATGATCAGGTCTTTCCAGCGTTTTTGCACGAAAACCCACGGCAGTACGCTGAGCACAGGAACGGCAAGCGCCAGGAAACCCTTGGTCATCACGCCCATACCGCAGGTTAACCCTAACAGCAGAAAGGCGAGAATTTTGCGTGTTCTGGTAGTCGCTTGCATCCCCTCCCAAAAGCAGCACATGCCCGCCATCAGCCAGAGTGCGATCATAGGATCGAGTACCGCGTAGGTGCCGATGCCATAGACCGAAAAAAAGGTTAAAAAGATGACTGAAGAGAGTACTGCGGTACGCTTATCCTGCCATATTCGCATAGCAAGCCAGGCTACCAGTAGCGCAGTCAGCAAGGTGGCAAAAATCGCCCCCGCTCTGACGGCAAAATTATTGGCGCCAAACAGCCATTGCCCGATGCTGTTCAACCAGTAACCGGCAATCGGTTTTTCAAAATAACGCAGCCCTAAAAAGTGCGGAACGATCCAGTCGCCAGAGGTCAGCATCTCCCGGCTGATTTCGGCATAGCGCGTTTCATCAGGCTGCCACAGCAGGCGGCTATTAATGGGGAGAATAAAATACAGCGCAATAAAAACGACAAATGCCAGGGCGTTACGTACCGATTTCATTGTGTCATATCCACGGGTTGCTGACAGCCGATCCATCCCTCTCTGCCGGGAATTTTCCCACGCACGATCCGCCCTGTTGGCAGCGTACTGATATCGTCCGGTAGCAGCTCCCCGAGCGGGCAAAACGTAATCCCCATGTCGGCAGCGCGAGTAAGCAGCTCGTCAAAATTCTGCTGAAAGGCGATACCTTCCACTTCTGCATGAATGGTGTACACCGGCGTCCCTCTGCTCATCCGGATGTGGGAGAGAATATAAGCGTTAAAGTCCACCGCCTGGACCTCCTGACCCACCACTTCATCCCATGTGGGTAATGTGACAGGAATTTGCGGCGTACCTGTTTTCCCGGATGCCAGCACAGGACGGAATAACGACGTTCCCCGACAGTCGCTGTTATAACGCAGATGGAATGTTTCTTTGGCATGGACGACGCGGTCGTCGGCACGCCATCCGGCAACGGCGGAGCAGGTAACGGGCTGATTGATGATAGCTTCAAGGGCGGTAATGCCACGTGAAATATCGTCAATCAGCTCTTTGTCATTCCAGTTTCCGCTTCGCGCCTGCCAGGCATGGTGATCCCAGGCATGCAAACCGGTTTCATGAAGCAGGGCGGTTTGCGCAATCATTGCCGCATTGGCCTGGCCGATCTCTTTTCCCGGCCATGCTGTACCCGCCAGCAAAATATCCCACCCGTAGAGCGATGCTGCGTTTGAGCGCAGCATCTTCCACAGAAATTGTGGCTTCACAAGACGCCAGAGATGGCGTCCCATGTTGTCAGGTCCCACGCTAAAGAAAAAACTTGCCCGAACGTTATGTCGGTTCAATGTCTCCAGCAGGCGGGGCACGCCTTCGCGCGTCCCCCTGAACGTGTCGACATCAATGCGCAAGCCAACTTTGGTCATGATATGTGTTCCGTGATATCCACACTGCGTAAGAAGAAGTCCAGCGTCTCTTCTACCGTTTCCTGCATCTCAATGGTGGGTTCCCAGTTCAGGCAACGTTTTGCGTTGCGAATATTGGGCTTACGATGCTCAACGTCCTGATAACCTTTACCATAGTAGGTGCTGCTTTCGACGTCGCGGAAACCGGCAAACGGCGGAAAATGCTGACGTAATGGATGTTTTTCAAAGCAGGAAAGCAGCATTTCTGCCAGTTCCTGAATACTCGCTTCGTTCTCCGGGTTACCAATGTTGATAATCTCGCCGTCACAACGTCCGCCTTCATTTTCAATAATGCGGTACAGGGCTTCGATACCATCGCGAATGTCGGTAAAGCAGCGTTTTTGCTTGCCGCCTTCAATCAGCTTAATCGGTGAGCCTTCCACCAGATTGAGAATCAATTGGGTAATGGCGCGTGAGCTGCCGATTCGCGCGGCATTCAGACTGTCCAGACGCGGTCCCATCCAGTTAAACGGACGGAACAGGGTGAAGCGCAATCCCTCTTTTTCGCCGTATGCCCAGATCACACGGTCCAGCAACTGTTTGGAAACGGAGTAGATCCAACGCGGTTTATTCACCGGACCGACGATCAGATTCGAGCTGTCCTCATCGAAGACTTTATCAGTACACATGCCGTAGACTTCGGACGTTGACGGGAAAATGATGCGCTTACGGTACTTCACGCAGTAGCGAATGATTTTCAGGTTCTCTTCAAAATCAAGCTCAAACACGCGCAGTGGGTTACGGGTATATTCGATTGGCGTGGCGATCGCGACCAGCGGCAATACGACGTCGCATTTTTTCACATGATATTCAATCCATTCGGAGTGAATACTGATGTCGCCTTCAACGAAATGGAAACGCGGATGTTGCAGGAAACGCCCAATGGCGTCGCTGCCAATATCGAGTCCATATACTTCGTAATTGTCTTCTTGGAGCAGGCGCTCGGTCAGATGGTTACCAATGAAGCCGTTAACGCCGAGGATCAGCACGCGAGTACGACGTTTGCTGGTGGTAACTGACTGGCTGTTCAGACGAGAACCGGGTACGAGGCCCAGAACCTGCGCCAGCTGTGAGCCCTGCATTGCAATACCATCGCCAGCTTGCCCGGTAATAATCTCCAGTGCGCCATCGACACAGGCGATCAGCAAAGGCGACACGGAGATGACGGTGCCAGGTTGGGCTGCAAGGCTATTTGTGCAAACACGCGATGACCAGACGGTGAACTTTTGCGTGCCGACATAGCTAAATGCGCCCGGCCACGGATCGCTGACGGCGCGGACCTGGTTATGCAGCTCCGCGGTGGGTTTGTTCCAGTCAAGGAAGCTATCTTCCGGCGTGCGGCGGCCAAAACAGGTAGCCTCTGCTTCCTGTTGAGGGTGCTCTGCGTAATCCCCCGTTTTAATCGCGGGCAGCGCCTGTTCCAGCAGGTGACGCGCAGCCTGGCACAATTTATGGTGCAGCGTTAACGCCACATCATCCGGAGAGATAGCGACAGACTGCTGGGCGATAATAGCGCCCGCATCCGCGCGTTTGATCATGCGATGAAGCGTGACGCCGGTTTCGGTTTCGCCATTGACCAATACCCAGTTCAGCGGCGCGCGGCCGCGGTATTTCGGCAGCAGCGAGCCGTGCAGATTAAATGCTCCCTTAGGCGCAAGACTGAGGATCTCCTCACTCAGTAAATGGCGATAGTAGAACGAGAAGATAACATCGGGTGCCAGTTGGCTAATGCGCTCGATCCACAAAGGATGATTAACCTCGTCCGGGGCGTAAACCGGAATACCGGCGCTGGCGGCGAGGCGGGAAACAGAGCCAAAAAACGCTTTTTCACCCGGGTTGTCGGTGTGCGTAAAAATTGCGGCGATTTCATAACCTGCATCCAACAAGGCCTGGACACCCTGACATCCCATATCGTGATAGGCAAATACGACGGCTTTCATGCGCGGTTTTCCTCGGTTGACTGCGTGGTTTGTGGGCGGATAACGTGTTGAACAAAATAGCGGGGGCGGGCGCGGACATCGTTATAGATGCGACCGATATATTCGCCGAGTAAACCCATGCCGATGAACTGTGCGCCGATAAAGGTAAACAGGACGGCAAACAGCATGAATACCCCTTCCGCGGCCCACTGCGGGCCGAGCGTCAGGCGCAACACAACAAGCAGAACGGACAACGTAAAGCCCGTGGCGGCAATCACGCTGCCGAGCAGGCTCAACATACGTAACGGTGTGGTGGTCAGACAGGTCACCAGGTCATACATCAGGTTGATCAGACGCATGAAGCTGTATTTAGAATCACCAAATTCACGCTCTGCATGGTGTACCGGGATCTCCGTGGCGCG
Organism: Citrobacter sp. CRE-46; assembly: GCF_059615875.1. NCBI lineage: Bacteria > Pseudomonadati > Pseudomonadota > Gammaproteobacteria > Enterobacterales > Enterobacteriaceae > Citrobacter > Citrobacter sp. CRE-46. Next base: position 1,739,791 of record NZ_CM184341.1, read on the forward strand.
ACGGGCAAAAATGTTGGCCAGAATCGGAATAAAGGTGCTGCGCTCCTGACAATGCAGCATGGCATCGACAATATGGCGACGATAGGCGCGTAGCATGCAGCCGTAGTCGCCCATCGCTTTACCGGTAGTACGCTGAATCAGGTGGTTGATCATGCGCGAGGCGGTCTTACGAAATACGCTGTCCTGTCGGTTCTGGCGTACCGTTCCGACCACATCGAAGCCTTCATCTGCGGTGGCGACCAGCCGAGGGATCTCCTCCGGCGGGTTTTGTAAATCGGCATCCAGCGTGATGATCAAGTCACCGCTGACATGGCTGAAACCGGCCATAATCGCCGAGTGCTGGCCGTAATTGCGGTTCAGCAGAATAGAAACAATATGGCTGTTCGGTGCCTGAGACGCGTCCATCATCAGTTGCGCGGAATGGTCGCTGCTGCCGTCATCGATCAGCAAGATTTCATACTCTTTGCCCAATTTTTCGCAGGCGGCGCTGGTACGTCTGATTAGCTCTGGCAGGCTTTCCTGTTCATTAAAAACGGGAATGACCACCGAGACTTTTTTGATCGGTGTTGCTTCAAACATGGTTATTGTCCTGCAATCTCGCGAAGTGCCGTAATAACTCGCTGGGTGTCAGTGGCGGTCATATCGGGGAACAACGGCAGCGAGCAGATGCGTGCGCTATTCCACTCTGTATTGGGCAGCGAAAGCGTGGTGAAGCGTTCGCGATAATATTTTTGCGTATGGGCCGCACGAAAATGCAGACCGGTGCCGATATTTCTGGCCTTCAGCGCTTCCATTAAGGCATCTCTGTTCAGGCCACAGCGCGCTTCGTCAACACGAATGATAAACAGATGCCAGGCATGAACGTGAGACCACTGGGGCAGGCTCAACGGTTGAAATGGCGTATCGGCCAGCGCCTGTTGATACTCCCGGGCAATTTGTGCGCGGCGTGAGTTCAGTTGCTCCAGTTTCTTCAGCTGGACCAGCGCGATGGCGGCATTGATATCCGTGAGGTTGTATTTGTATCCTGGCGCCAACACTTCAGCCTGCGGCGCGCGGCCGTAGGTTTGTCGATCAAAAGCATCAACGCCCAGGCCGTGAAACTTCAGACTGCGAAGCCGCTGGGCAAGCTGGCCGTCGTCGGTAACAATCAGCCCACCTTCCGCACAGGTAATATTTTTGATGGCGTGAAACGAGAAAATAGCGGTGCCGTGCGCGCCGACATGACGATTTTTATATAACGTCCCTACGGCGTGCGCCGCATCTTCGATGATCGGAATGCCATAGCGCTCGCCAATGGCATAAATCGCGTCAAGATCGGCCGGGGCGCCTGCGTAATGTACCGGAACAATCGCTTTGGTTCGCGGCGTGATGGCCGCTTCAATCTGCTCTGGCGTGACCATGAGCGTATCACGATCAACGTCGACCATGACCGGCGTCGCACCCAGCAGGACAATCATATTGAGGGTAGAAACCCACGTCATCGATGGCGTGATGACCTCATCGCCCGCACCAATGCCCAGCGCCATTAGCGTGATGTGCATTCCAGCGGTGGCGGAGCAGACGGCGACAGCATGCTGATTTCCCGTGAGCTGGCAGAAGGCTTGTTCCAACTGCTGATTTTGCGGGCCGGTGGTTATCCATCCCGAGTCCAGAACCGCCTTCACTGCGGCAAGTTCTTCAGCTCCCATCGCCGGGCGAGAGAAAGGCAAAAAGTCAGACATCATTATTCCTTCAAGCCATTTAACGCCACCGACGTTTTATTTTTCGCGATAAACAGGGGCGTCGTTAATTATTTATCAGGCTTCAAAGGTTAATGACTGAAGGTTAATTTATCCTTAAGAGTTTAAGGTTCGAGATATAAAGAAAAATAACGGTGTTTTTAATTTATTATTTTGAAATTAAATGAATTTTACAGAAATGGCGTGGCGTAAACGGCATTGCTGGTTGCTGTAGCCAGGTCAATGCAATGCCGCAATTCAGGAAGGTATTTTATGCCGCTATTAGAATGATAATTTACAGTAATCCTTTCAGGGTTAACGTTTTACGCGTGGCGACATTTAAGTCGTACGTGCCGAGATCTTCCGGTTTAACCCAGGCGAATGCCTGAAACTCTTCGTTAATGTTCACTTCACGATTCGCCGCGACACAATCAAAGATGAGGTAAATCATGTAAATCTCTTCCTGGCTGCCATCGGCATAGGTTTTGGTGCGAATATCATCACTGAAGGTCCAGGGGGTAATTTCTGACAACACGAGCTGTTCGCCCAGTTCTTCCCTTACTTCCCGACGCAAAGCCTCTTCAATGCGTTCGCCCGCTTCAACACCGCCGCCAGAAAGCGCCCACTGGCCGGGGAAAACGCCACGGTCATCAGCCATTTTGCACAGTAAATAACAGCCATTATTTTGAATTAATGGACAAACAATCGTTCTTTGGCGCATAGGTTGGGTCCTTGTAGGGGATGCTGAGAATTCCATTGTGTACCCATCTTACCTTTTGCTGGCGGCAGAAAAAACGCTTCCGTGACGTTTAACCCTGCTTTATCAGGGGAGAAGGGGATGTTTGTTGAAAACGGGGGCCTGCTATGTCGATTCTGTAAATAGCCCTGGAATTTAACCTTAACTCAAACTTGTAAGTAGTATTTGGTTACAATATGCCATTGCATCGCTTTTTTAGCTCATTGATTCCTTGTCATCTGGCAGTACAATTCCCCGGTTTTGGGGCTATGTTTTGATTCTTGCTGGAAAGGATAGAAAATGAAAAAAAGTTTAATGTTGGGTTTTGCCGGAATGCTGTTTGTTTCCGCGTCGGCGAGCGCAATTAGCATTAGTGGCCAGGCGGGGGAAGATTACACCAACCTTGGGTTTGGTATGGGGACTGAATCTACCGGACTGGCGGTCAGCGGTAACTGGATGCATAACGATGACGACGGCGATGCAGCCGGTCTGGGACTGGGTCTGAATATTCCACTTGGTCCGTTGCTGGCAACCGTCGGAGGGAAAGGTATTTATACTAACCCTAATGATGGTGATGAAGGCTACGCGGCGGCAGTTGGTGGCGGTTTGCAGTGGCCGATTGGCGATAGTTTCCGCCTGTTTGGCGAGTACTATTACTCTCCTGATTCGCTTTCCAGCGGTATCGACAGCTATGAAGAAGCCAATGCCGGTGCGCGTCTGACAATTATGCGCCCGCTGAGCATTGAAGCCGGTTATCGCTACCTGAACCTGGCGGGTAAAGATGGCAACCGCGATAACGCGATTGCTGATGGTCCGTACGTTGGGGTTAACGCCAGCTTCTGACAATTCTGGCGCGGCGTTCAGTCGCGCCTTCCCCCCTCCATGCGCTATAGTGTTTTCATCATAAAAGCAGGAGAACACGATGTTAAACGTGGAGATGCTATCCACCGGGGATGAAGTGTTGCACGGACAAATCGTCGACACCAATGCCGCCTGGCTGGCTGGTTTTTTCTTTAATCAGGGATTACCGTTAACCCGCCGTAATACGGTAGGGGACAATCTTGACGATTTGGTCGCTATTCTACGTGAGCGTAGCGAACACGCCGATGTGCTGATCGTTAATGGCGGTCTGGGGCCAACCAGCGATGATTTAAGCGCGCAGGCGGCGGCAACGGCAAAAGGCGAGGGGCTGGTATTGCATGAAGCCTGGCTGGCCGAGATGGAGCGTTATTTCCGCGACCGTGGCCGCGTCATGGCGCCGAGCAACCGCAAACAGGCTGAGCTTCCTGCCAGCGCTGAATTTATCAATAATCCTGTCGGCACCGCGTGCGGGTTCGCCGTGAAGCTAAACCGCTGCCTGATGTTCTTTACGCCTGGCGTGCCATCGGAATTTAAAGTCATGGTTGAGCATGAGATTCTGCCGCGTTTGCGTGAGCGTTTTTCTCTGCCTCAACCACCTCTCTGCCTGCGATTAACCACCTTTGGCCGTTCCGAAAGCGATCTGGCGCAGAGTCTGGATCCGCTGCCTTTGCCGCCGGGAGTGACAATGGGTTACCGCTCGTCGATGCCGATTATTGAGCTGAAGCTGACCGGGCCTGATTCCCAACGAGACGCCATGCTGGCGCTGTGGCCTGAAGTGAAGCGGGTTGCCGGGCAGAATATGATATTCGAAGGTACGGAAGGTTTGCCTGCGCAAATCGCCCGCACATTGCAGGAGCGACAATACAGTCTGACGCTGAGCGAACAGTTCACCGGTGGCTTAGTTGCACTCCAGCTCTCTCGCGCTAATGCTCCTCTGCTAGCGAGTGAAGTGGTTCCACCTCAGGAAGAAACGCTGGCGCAAACGGCGCACTGGATTACCGAGCGACGCGGCAAACACTATGCCGGGCTGGCGCTGGCAGTATCGGCATTCGAAAGCGAACATATCAACTTTGCGCTGGCAACCCCGGATGGGACACATGCCTTGCGCGTAAGGCTTAGCGCTAATCGCTACAGTTTGCCGATTCGTCAGGAAGTTTGCGCGATGATGGCGCTGAATATGCTGCGTCGTTGGCTAAACGGCCAGGATATCGCCAGCGAACACGGCTGGATAGAAGTGGTTGAATCGCTGACGATTTAAACATTGATTGGGAAGGCTACAAACCTTCCCAACCTGACTCACTCTGTAACTTCGCCAGGCAATAGCCCGGTAATTAACTGAACCAAATTATGATCAATTCCATTTTCCAGCATCATGCGAGCGATACGTAAGGCTTCTTCTTGCGTACCTTTTTGCACTCCCTGTTCTAATCCTTTTTCTAATCCTTGCTGTATCCCTTCTTGTAGGCCATGGTGGTGGCCTTCTTGTCTTAGCCTCTCTGCGATCGTCATCAACCTCTCCTTGTGATGGGGGGAACGTTCGGCAACCTCATGGATAAATGCGCTGACGTGAGAAACATTGCCGTATCGTAGCAGGTAATTTAATAGCGTTTGCAGCTGGCTGTCATTAGCGGTGCTTGTAACTAAAAGCGAGACCAGACGGTCCACCAGCCCCATCAAATCACGATCGCGAATATGTTTTTGCATTAATTCAAGCAACGCGACGCGCCGATGTTGCGCAATCTCATCGTCCGGTATTACGGTGATGTCCACCAGCGGGAAAGCCTCTGAATACAGTTGTCGTGCCAGTTGCGGACAGTCAAATTCATCCAGCCAGTTGAGTGACCAGGGGTAGGGACTTTGCTGGCCGTGATAAAACAACATGGGAACGACCAGTGGCAGCGTTTTATTTCCAGCATCAAGATGATGCTGCATCGCAGCAATGGCATAACGCATCAGGCGAAATGCCATATGCTGTACCGCTGTACTCTGATGTTCAATAACACAATAAATATAACCCTGGCCTTCGCGGGTTTTTAACGACCACAATACGTCGGAATAGAACGCGCGGAGATCCTGTTCGATAAAACTGCCGGGCTCCAGCTTCAGCGTTTGCAAATCGCACATTTCACGTAATGCTGGAGGAAGGTGAATATCCAGAAAATCCCGAGCCATCTCAGGGTAAGACATTATCTTCTTAAAAACGGCATCATGCGGTGTAGCGGTGGTTGATTCATCCATGGTAGTCCGTCACCTGAAGGAGAAGATGGCATGACGGTACTCACTTTTAATCAGAGCTGCATTGGGGGATTTGGCTATTTGCGTGAGTGAATCAGAGATAAATACGCCCGATTGCAACGTATTCAGATAGGCGGAACAGAGTACGCAAAAATGCCCGGTAACAAACGCCACCGGGCAACAGAGTTAACCTAATGCTTTGGCAAGCAGGGTGATCGGATGTTCACAGCGAAGGCTTGTAGACATCTCTATCTGCCATTTACAGGTTTCACAGTCGGTGACAACGATATCGGCACCGCTTTCTTCAATCTGGCGGAATAACGGTGCGCCAATCGATTGTGACGTCGGGTAGTTTTCCTTTTTAAAGCCGTATGTTCCGGCGATTCCGCAACACTGAGAATCTAACACCGTCAGCTCCAGTCCCGGAATTTGGCGCAGCAGCTCCAGCGTGTAGAGCGTCCAGCCCATTTTCTCCATATGGCAAGGCGTGTGATAGACCACTTTCAGCGGTAGCGTCTTCAGCGGCAACGTTTTGCCTTCATCCAGCTTGCGCCACAGCCAGCGGGTCGCCAGCTCAATATGTTCGCGCAGGCCGGTGTTGTCGACGTCCAGCACTTCCGGGTACTCATCGCGGAGTGCAAAGGTACAGGTTGATGAGGTGGCGATCACCGGAATACCTTTCCCGTCAATTGCTTCCCTGAGCGAGGCCACGTTGCTGACCGCCTGTTTGCGCGCTTTATCGGTAAAGCCGTTGGCGATCAGCGGTACGCCGCAGCATTTCTCTTTGCTCAGCAGCTGTACGCCGGTTCCCATGGCGTTCAGGACCTTGATCAGGTCTTTGCCGAGTTGCGGATGGTTGTAATTAACAAAACAGCCGTGGAAAAAGGCGACCTGCTCCGGATACTGCGCCTGCTGTGCGGCAACGCTGCGATACCAGCGGCGGAACGTACCAAAGGAGTATTTCGGCAGCGTACGGCGATGGTCGATTTTCAGCGCGTAGTCCAGCAACTGGCGTACCGGTTTCAGCGAGGTGGCGGTATTCACTATCGGCGCGAACGGGGTGGATACACTTCCCATTAAATCCGTATGGCTTAAAACAAAATTACGCAGCGATGGACGCGTAGTGTCATATTTGGCGCGCGCACGCTGGATGATATCGCCAATTTTCACATCTGACGGACACGCCACTTCGCAGCGCTTACAGTTAATGCAGTATTTCAGCGCATCGTCGTATAAGGCGCCATCTTTCAGACGCAGACGCTCGCCGTCCGGTCCGGCCTGTTTTGGGCCAGGGTAGCCCGGATTGACGCGGCTTACCGGGCAGGCGGTGGTGCACACCGTGCACTTGATACAACTTTCAAAACGTGTGTCGCTCATTGCTGTCCTCCTGCACGTTTCGCAATGTCATGTGCGGCGTGTAAGGCGCTGACTGCGCATACGCCGCCTCCGCAACCCTCGGCAATAGGGTCAAAACCACCGAGAACAGAACCGATGGCATACATGTTCTCTACCGTTTTCCCCGCCAGCGACGGGCGCAAAGTGGCATCGGTTGTGACGCCAAACTGTTGCCACGGTTGCGGATCGAAGACATCACGCTGATACCACTCGGCGCGGGTGGCGGTTTGCTGTACATCCAGTCCGAGGATCGGTTCGTGAATGGCCTCGCGCGTGGCGACCAGACCGCTGCTGAAAAAGCTGCCGCTGGCGAGCACGGCGAAGCGTGGACGCAACGGGATATCGGCATGGTTACGGGTCCAGACTTCATTGACGACGCCATCCTGACAGGTGATTTTCTTCACTTCATCACCCGGCATCCAGACACCGCCCTGGCGTACAAACTGGCGCTGTAATTTGTTGTGCAGACGCATACCCAGTACCGAAGGCGGTAGAGTCGGTAACAGCGTCAACGAGCAGGGAAGGCGCTCGTTAAGCCAGTGCCAAAGGCGCTCATCCGCCAGGCCGAAACAGGCTGGCATAATAATCATGTCGCAGGTTTTTGCCAGTGGCAGTAAAGCATCATAGAGCAGCGACCATTTATCTTCGTTGTCCAGCAGGCGCGCAATATTGACAGCGCGAAACTCGGTTGGATTATCACGCAGGACATCCAGTTCAGGCAGATCGATTTCCGCCGTCTCGACGCTGAGATTGCGCTGGCGCAGCGAGGCCGCGGCGAGATGCGCCTGAAAATCCAGTAAACCGCTGATACCGACAACGCAGATACGCTGTGCGGACAGTGGCCACACCGGAACTTCTGGGGAACTTAACCAGGTTGAGCGCAGGGTTCCCAACGGGGTTACGCGTTGATGTGACTGGTGTACTTTGCCCTGCAAATGCGTTCCGCATTCTTCCAGCAGATCCTGCGCCTGCTGGGCAAGATCCAGGACGTTCTGTGTTCCGATGATGCTATACGGATGCGTGGGCGCCTGAGTACGCAGCGCATTCAGACCGGCTTCTATCTCCATCACCGGTTGACCATCGGGCAAGTTGCTGAGCAAATCCAGTGAGCCGGAGGAAAAATGCAAGGCGCTTTGGCCGCGCGTGACAATCGTACAGCGCAACCCGCTTTTTTGCAGTTGCAGGCCGCACAGCAGTCCTGCCAGGCCGCCGCCGATAATGACGGTATCAAATTTCATCCTGGTGCTCCTTTTCCAGACCGCACAATCCCTGATAGACCCAGCGCGTGAATTCGCTTTCGCGCAGCGCGTCGCCCCAGGCGATAGGCTGCACGCCTTTCCAGCGCTCGTTGAGGAAATCGGAAAGCTGGGTAATAGATTGCGCAGCGGTGGTGACATTAAAACGTTGCAGCAAACCTGCGGCGCGGCAGGCGCACAATTCGCCCTGGCAGGTCCCCATACCAACGCGGGTACGGCGACGCAAATCCAGCAGGCTGTTGACGGTTAAATTCTCGACGGCGTATTGCACTTCGCCCGCAGTGACCGCTTCACATTCACAGACCAGGCTACGGTGCTGACGACCTTCGCTAAGCCACGCCGGGGTGCGATCGCCGTGACGGTAGACCGCCGAACCGCGCAACGGCGCGGGCAACGAAATTACGCGTTTCAGCGTGTGCTCGGTGGATTCCTGCGAGCCGGGCAGCGCGGTGTCTGCGGTGGTGCAAGGTTGAGAATTGCCCAGCTTACGGCAAACGGCATCGGTGGCCCATTCCGCCATCAGACGGTAGGTCATCAGTTTGCCGCCAGTAATGGTGATAAACCCATCCAGTCCGTCACGTTCAGCGTGATCGAACAGCACAATACCGCGGCTGACGTTACGACCGCTTGGATCGTCGTCGCTGGCGACCAGCGGTCGCACACCGGAGTAGGCGCGTAAAATGCGTGTTTTCGCCATAATCGGCGCCAGTTTCTCACCTTCGCGCAGCAGAATATCGACCTCTTCTGCGGTGACGCGGTTGCTGTCGATATCGTCGTAATCAATGTGCTGCGAGGTGGTGCCAATGAGCGAAATGGTATCGCCAGGCACCAGAATATCGGCGTCAGAAGGTTTACGGCAGCGATTAATGACATGCTGGTTTATGCGATGATCCATAATCAGCAGCGATCCTTTGGCCGGGAACATCCGGATACTCAGATCGGCATATTCGGCAATGCGCTGGCCCCAGATCCCGGCGGCATTCACCACCACCGGCGCATGCAGGGACTGCATCTCACCCGTCAGATGATTGCGCACGTTAACGCCGCAAACCGTTGTCCCTTCGCGAATCAGCCCCGTCACTTCATGGGCCGTTAAGATAACCGCGCCATGCTCACGCGCATCCAGCATGTTGGCGGCGGTTAAGCGGAAGGGATCGACCGTACCGTCCGGCACTTTAACTGCGCCAATCAACTGTGGGTTGACGGAGGGTTCGATAATGCGCGCCTGCTGAGGGTCAATCGCTTCTGCGCGAATACCGGCCTCTTCACAGGCGCGAATGAAGGTAGCCTGGAAGGAGAGCTCATCCTCCGGCAGGGTAATAAACAGACCGTCCGTCGGCTCAACGCAATGACGGGCGATACGTTTCAGAATCTGGTTTTCGCTGATGCACTCACGGGCAGATTCAGCGTCGGTGACGGCGTAGCGCGCACCGCTGTGCAGCAGGCCATGGTTACGTCCGGTCGCGCCCGTGGCGATATCGTGGCGTTCCACTAAGATGACGCGCAACCCGCGCAGCGCACAGTCGCGTGCGATCCCTGCACCTGTTGCTCCTCCGCCAATGATAATCACGTCACTTGTTTGCGAGTCGCGAGTTTTCATTGTTTTTCCTCACAGTTCGTTTTTTATCATTTAGCCACATAAAAAACATGGATTGTTTGATTTCGCGCATAATCGCTCATTATTCGAAAATGAAACGTGATTTCGTGCGCCTTTATGAACATTTGTCATAAATCTGTAACAATTTGTGCTGCGTTTCACATTTTTGTTAGGTATCTTTCCTTAACATCGCGGCCACACTGGAAGCGGTAGGGTAGTAATGACGAACTGCAGTGTTTACTTCGAATGAAAGACGGCCACGGAGGCTACGCTATGTTGAGTATTTTTAAACCAGCGCCACATAAGGCGCGTTTGCCTGCTACGGAGATCGATCCGACATATCGTCGATTGCGTTGGCAGATTTTCCTGGGGATTTTCTTTGGTTATGCCGCGTACTATCTGGTACGTAAGAACTTTGCCCTGGCGATGCCATATCTGGTTGAGCAGGGTTTCTCTCGCGGCGATCTGGGTTTTGCCTTGTCCGGTATCTCCATCGCTTACGGATTTTCGAAATTCATCATGGGGTCCGTTTCGGATCGCTCGAATCCGCGCGTTTTCCTGCCAGCAGGTTTGATTCTGGCTGCCGCAGTGATGTTGTTTATGGGCTTTGTGCCGTGGGCGACATCGAGCATTGCGATTATGTTTGTGCTGCTGTTCCTCTGCGGATGGTTCCAGGGGATGGGGTGGCCGCCGTGTGGCCGTACCATGGTGCACTGGTGGTCGCAGAAAGAACGTGGCGGCATTGTTTCCGTCTGGAACTGTGCGCACAACGTGGGCGGCGGTCTGCCTCCTCTGCTGTTCCTGCTCGGTATGGCCTGGTTCAATGACTGGAAAGCGGCGCTGTATATGCCTGCTTTCGGTGCGATTGTGGTTGCGCTGTTCGCCTTTGCGATGATGCGAGATACGCCGCAGTCTTGCGGTCTGCCGCCTATCGAAGAGTATAAGAACGACTACCCGGACGACTACAACGAGAAAGCCGAAGAAGAGCTGACCGCCAAGCAGATCTTCATGCAGTACGTACTGCCAAACAAACTGTTGTGGTACATCGCTATCGCCAACGTGTTCGTTTATCTGCTGCGCTACGGCATCCTGGACTGGTCACCAACCTACCTGAAAGAAGTGAAGCATTTCGCACTCGATAAATCATCCTGGGCCTACTTCCTGTATGAATACGCGGGTATTCCGGGCACGCTGCTGTGTGGTTGGATGTCGGATAAAGTCTTCCGTGGCAACCGTGGCGCGACCGGCGTGTTCTTTATGACGCTGGTGACTATCGCGACCATCGTTTACTGGATGAACCCGGCAGGGAACCCGAACGTTGATATGGCTTGTATGATTATCATCGGCTTCCTGATCTACGGCCCGGTCATGTTGATCGGTCTGCATGCGCTGGAACTGGCGCCGAAAAAAGCGGCGGGCACGGCGGCAGGCTTTACCGGACTGTTCGGTTATCTCGGCGGTTCTGTGGCGGCGAGCGCCATTGTCGGCTACACCGTTGACTTCTTCGGCTGGGACGGCGGCTTTATGGTGATGATTGGCGGTAGCGTGCTGGCGGTCATTCTGCTGGTGGTCGTCATGATTGGCGAAAAACGTCACCACGAAGAAGTACAGCTGAAACGTAACGGGGGCTAATTTATGAAAACCACATTGAAAAGTCTCAGCGTGGCGCTGATGCTGGCTGGTATGGTTGTTAGCAGCGCGGCGGTCGCCGCCGATAAAATCGTGATTGCGCATCGTGGGGCAAGCGGTTATTTACCGGAGCATACGCTGCCCGCGAAAGCGATGGCCTATGCTCAGGGCGCGGATTATCTGGAGCAGGATTTGGTAATGACCAAGGATGACCATCTGGTCGTCCTGCATGACCACTACCTGGACCGCGTCACCGATGTCGCTGAGCGTTTTCCGGATCGTGCGCGTAAAGATGGACGTTATTACGCCATCGACTTTACGCTGGACGAGATCAAATCGCTGAAATTTACCGAAGGCTTTGATATCGAGAATGGCAAAAAGGTACAGACTTACCCTGGGCGCTTCCCGATGGGTAAATCTGATTTCCGCGTGCACACTTTCGAAGAAGAGATTGAGTTCGTTCAGGGACTGAATCATTCAACCGGTAAAAACATCGGCATTTACCCGGAAATGAAGGCGCCGTGGTTCCATCACCAGGAAGGGAAGGACATCGCAGCGAAAACGCTGGAAGTGCTGAAAAAGTACGGGTATACCAGCAAAAACGACAAGGTTTACCTACAGTGTTTTGATGTCGCGGAGTTAAAGCGCATTAAAAATGAACTGGAACCAAAGATGGGGATGGATCTCAATCTGGTGCAGTTGATTGCGTACACTGACTGGAATGAAACCCAGGAGAAAAAGCCGGACGGTAGTTGGGTTAATTACAACTATGACTGGATGTTTAAACCGGGTGCCATGAAGCAGGTGGCGCAGTATGCGGACGGCATTGGGCCGGACTACCACATGCTGGTTGATGAGAAGTCGAAAAAAGGCAATATCTCGTTAACTGGCATGGTTCAGGACGCGCATCAGAACAAGATGGTGGTGCATCCTTATACTGTTCGTGCCGATCAGCTACCGGATTACACCACTGACGTAAACCAGCTGTATGACATTCTGTATAACAAGGCGGGCGTTGACGGGTTGTTCACCGACTTCCCCGACAAAGCAGTGAAATTTCTGAATAAAGAGTAATGGCACAAGGCCTGTGATGCACCTCCGGTCACAGACCTTATTGGATAACGTTATAAACTGTTAGATAAGGCCGTCTGCTGTCAACGTTTCCATACAAGCCTGCAGGAGAAATAAAGGGCTGCCGTCCACTGGCGGCTCTTTTGCCAGTAACGATATCTGTCGATAGAACGTCGGCTCCAGAGACACCGAGCGTATCTCCCCGCCAACGGCCTTCAGCGTTAACTCCGGTAATAACGCAATACCCAGTCCCTGACGAATAAAACTCATCGCGGTATCCGGATGGTTAAATTCGTATTTAATAACCGGCTCGATACCTTTCTCTTTAAATAGCGTCATGATGCTTAATTCATAGCGACCTTTACTGATAATCAGCGGTTCTCCCACCAGTTGTTCAACCGTAACCGCGGTATTGGCTGCCAGAGGATGGCTTTCGGGAACCACAACGGTAAATTTATCGCGATAGACTGGTACGCAGTACATGCCGCTCACCGGAAAATGCACAAATCCGGCATCAATGTCCCCACTGCGCAGGGAATCAACGATCGCCGTGCTGTTCTCTTCGAAGGGAATGATTTTGATGTGCGGATGATGCTGCTCGAAGTGGTGGATAATGCCCGGTAAAATGCAGGCGCAGGCGCTGGGAAAGCAGCCGATGCGCAGGGTTCGGGCTGGGTTTTTTCGCTCCTGCTCGGCAATCTCTTTCACCGCGTTGGTTTCTGCAACGATCATGCGCAGGTGCGGAACGATCCGCCTTCCAACCGGGGTGAGCTGAATGTCTTTACGGCGCTCGCGGATAAGACATTCGACTCCCAACTCTTCTTCAAGCGCCGAAATGGCCTGGCTTACAGCGGATTGGGTCATATACAGCCGCTTACTGGCTTCGGTAAAACCGCCGCATTCAAGCACGGTAAGCAGGGCGTGGATCTGGGTTAATGTCATTAGTTCCTTCTAATTAACAATATTAAAACGATTAATTTCTCTAATATGATGAATCTGTTTACACTTGCGGTCTACCGTATAAATCACATTTTGACGCACCTCTCCGTTGCTCAGTTGAGCTGAGCGTTGCCTGCGTGCGCCGTCTGGACAGGCTGTCGAATATGAAAGAAAAACTGTGGACGAAAGATTTTTGGGCAATCACGATCATTAGCTTCATTATATTCTTTGTGTTTTATGTCCTGCTCACGTTATTACCGATCTATATTTCGGATCGCCTGCACGCCACGCCGGATAAAGCCGGCTTATTGGTCACCTTCTTTTTAGGTGCCGCAATTGTTGTGCGTCCGTTTGCCGGGCAATGGGTGGGGAAATATTCGAATAAAACGATTCTGGTGCTCTCTTCTCTGGCCTTTTTGGTTGTCACTGCGCTGTATCCTGTTTGCCACTCAATTGAATCGCTGCTGTTTATTCGGGTGCTTCATGGGGTGACGTTTGGCGTCATTACCACGGTAAAAGGAACGATTTCCGCGCGGCTGATACCGGCCTCCCGACGTGGGGAGGGCATCAGTTTTTTCTCTTTGGCCATGGGACTGGCAATGGTTGTGGGGCCGTGGGTAGGGCTGAATATGGCACGCTGGGAAGCTTTTACCACCGCATTCTGGCTGTGTAGCGCGGTTGCCGTACTGGGTATTATCCTGTCATTGATCGTCGCCGTACCGCCGGTCATCCGTCATGCCGACGGCTCAAAACCGAAGCTGGGATTTGCGGCAATGTTTGATCGCGCCGCGCTGCCTTTCGCGATGGTGACGTTTTTCATGACTTTCTCCTATGCGGGTGTTTCTGCTTTTCTCGCGCTGTATGCGCGCGAGTTGGATCTGATGGCCGCCGCCAGTAATTTCCTGTTGTGCTACGCCATTTGTCTGATGATCTGTCGAACCTTTACCGGCAATATTTGTGATAAAAAGGGGCCGAAATACGTGGTATATCCGTGTTTGCTGGCCTTTACCATCGGACTGGTGGCGCTTGGCTACACCAACGGCAGTATCATGATGATTACTGCCGGGGGATTAATCGGCATTGGTTACGGCTCAGTCACGCCGGTATTCCAGACACAAATTATTAGCTCGGTGGAGCCGCATAAAATTGGCATCGCCAATTCGCTTTTCTTCAATGCGATGGATGCGGGAATGGCGATCGGCGCGTTCATTATGGGGATGATGGTCGAGGGCGTGGGCTATCGGGCGATTTATCTGGTAGGGGCCCTGCTGGTGGTTTTAGCCGGGGCGCTGTACATTGCGCAGATGAAGCGCCGCGGGGCGATGCCGTTAGTTAGCGCACACGAAGTGCACTAACCGTTACAGCTCGATTTCAATATCGCCTTTTGCCCGGCAACAGCAGGGCAATATTTCTCCCGGCTGAATAAAGGCCAGAGGCTCGGCGATCCAGTCCACCTGTCCCGCCACCAGGCGGGTACGGCAGGAACCACAGTAACCCTCACGACACTGGTATTCGACTTCAACATTGTGCGATTCGAGTGCGGCAAGCAGGGAGGGGGGTTCATCCTGGCACAGCAGCTGTGTGCCAGAGATGCGCAGAGTAACGCGGCCCATCAGAGCTGGAAGTTACTCAGATCGTCGGTATCAACCTCGGAGTCGATCTGGCCGACCAGATAAGAGCTGACTTCCACTTCCTGCGGCGCAACCTGTACGTTATCGGACACCAGCCAGGTATTGATCCATGGGATCGGGTTAGAACGCGTCTGGAACGGCAGATCCAGCCCAACAGCCTGCATACGAATGTTGGTGATGTACTCAACGTACTGGCACAGAATATCTTTGTTCAGACCGATCATCGAACCGTCACGGAACAGATAGTCCGCCCACTCTTTCTCTTGCAGCGCGGCCTGCACGAACAGGTCGTAGCACTCTTGCTTACACTCTTCTGCGATTTCCGCCATCTCTGGGTCGTCTACACCGCTGCGCAGCAGGTTCAGCATGTGCTGTGTACCGGTCAGATGCAGAGCTTCGTCGCGGGCGATCAGACGAATAATTTTCGCGTTGCCTTCCATCAGTTCACGTTCGGCGAAGGCGAAGGAGCAGGCGAAGCTGACGTAGAAGCGAATGGCTTCCAACGCGTTCACGCTCATCAGGCACAGGTACAGCTTTTTCTTCAGCTCACGCAGGTTCACGACAACCGTTTTGCCATTAACGCTATGGGTGCCTTCACCGAGAAGATGCCAATAGCTGGTCATCTCGATCAATTCGTCATAGTAGCTGGAAATGCCTTCCGCGCGCTTCTGGATCTGCTCGTTGGTGACGATATCGTCAAACACCACCGCCGGATCGTTGACGATGTTACGGATGATATGGGTATAAGAACGCGAGTGGATCGTTTCAGAAAACGCCCACGTTTCGACCCAGGTTTCCAGTTCAGGAATCGAGATTAACGGCAGCAGCGCGACGTTCGGGCTACGTCCCTGAATGGAGTCCAGCAGCGTCTGATACTTCAGGTTGCTGATGAAGATATGCTTTTCATGCTCCGGCAGCGCCTGGAAGTCGATGCGATCGCGGGAAACATCGACCTCTTCCGGACGCCAGAAGAAAGAGAGCTGCTTTTCGATCAGTTTTTCGAAGATGTCATATTTTTGCTGATCGTAGCGGGCGACGTTCACCGGCTGGCCGAAGAACATCGGTTCCAGAAGCTGATCATTTTTCGTCTGTGAAAAAGTGGTGTATGCCATTAATGTGAATCCTTTGTGGGATGAGCGCCGGATGCGATACAAACACCTTATCCGGCCTACAAACCGTGCAATCGTAGGCCGGGTAAGCGTAGCGCCACCCGGCAATATTCATCAGATCTTACATGCGCCGCTTTCGCAGCCATCGTCCTGAATAGACGGCACCAGATCGTCCTGAGTATCTTCCGCGCCATCGCGGGTGTTCTGATAATACAGCGTTTTGACGCCAAATTTGTAGGCGGTGAGCAGGTCTTTCAGCAACTGCTGCATCGGCACTTTTCCTGATGGGAAACGCGTCGGATCATAGTTGGTGTTGGCGGAAATCGACTGATCGATAAACTTCTGCATGATACCTACCAGTTGCAGATAACCGTCGTTGCTCGGCATTTCCCACAGCAGTTCGTAGGCGTCGTGCAAGTGTTCGTAGTCCGGCACGACCTGACGCAGAATCCCATCTTTAGACGCTTTGATGCTCACGTAGCCGCGCGGTGGTTCAATACCGTTGGTCGCATTAGAGATCTGCGAAGAGGTTTCCGACGGCATCAGCGCAGAGAGCGTGGAGTTACGCAGGCCGTGCGTCTTGATGGACTCGCGAAGCTGCTCCCAGTCCAGATGCAGCGGCTCGTCAGAGATAGCATCAAGGTCTTTTTTATAGGTATCGATCGGTAAAATACCCTGGGAGTAAGTGGTTTCGTTAAACCACGGGCACGCGCCTTGCTCTTTTGCCAGCTCGTTAGAAGCTTTCAGCAGGTAATACTGAATGGCTTCAAAGGTTTTGTGGGTCAGGTTATTGGCGCTACCGTCAGAATAACGCTTACCGTTTTTCGCCAGCCAGTAGGCGTAGTTGATGACGCCAATACCCAGCGTACGACGGCCCATTGCGCCGCGTTTGGCGGCCGGGATTGGGTAATCCTGATAATCCAGCAGCGCATCCAGCGCGCGTACCGCCAGTACGGCCAGCTCTTCCAGCTCGTCCAGACTGTTGATAGCACCCAGGTTAAATGCGGATAGCGTACACAGCGCAATTTCGCCGTTTTCGTCGTTCACGTCGGTCAGTGGTTTGGTCGGCAGGGCGATCTCCAGACACAGGTTGGACTGGCGCACCGGCGCAACAACCGGATCAAACGGGCTGTGGGTGTTGCAGTGGTCAACGTTCTGGATGTAGATACGGCCGGTAGAGGCACGTTCCTGCATCATCAGGGAGAAAAGTTCAACCGCTTTCACGCGCTGTTTACGGATGCTGTCGTCGTTTTCATATTGGGTGTACAGACGTTCGAACTCGTCCTGGTCAGCGAAGAACGCATCATACAGGCCCGGGACGTCGGACGGGCTGAACAGGGTGATGTCGCCGCCTTTCAGCAGACGGGTATACATCAGCTTGTTGATCTGCACGCCGTAGTCCATATGACGCACGCGGTTGCCTTCAACGCCGCGGTTGTTTTTCAGCACCAGCAGGCTTTCGACTTCCAGATGCCACATCGGGTAGAACAGGGTGGCCGCACCGCCGCGCACGCCGCCTTGCGAACAGGATTTCACCGCGGTCTGGAAGTGCTTATAGAACGGAATACAGCCAGTGTGGAACGCTTCACCGCCACGAATAGGGCTGCCCAGCGCACGGATGCGGCCGGCGTTGATACCGATACCGGCGCGCTGAGAAACGTATTTTACGATAGCGCTGGAGGTGGCGTTGATGGAATCCAGGCTGTCGCCGCACTCGATCAGTACGCAGGAGCTGAACTGGCGGGTTGGGGTACGCACGCCGGACATAATTGGCGTCGGCAGAGAAATTTTGAACGTTGAAACGGCATCGTAGAAACGTTTTACATATTGCAGACGCGTTTCACGCGGATAGTTAGAGAACAGGCAGGCCGCTACCAGAATGTAGAGGAACTGCGCGCTTTCATAAATCTCACCGGTGACACGGTTTTGCACCAGATATTTACCTTCTAACTGCTTCACCGCAGCATAGGAGAAGGTCATATCACGGTCGTGTACGATGAACGAGTCCATCTGCTTGAACTCTTCTTCCGTGTAGTCTTCCAGCAGATGATTGTCGTATTTGCCCATTTCAACCATTTTCACGACATGGTCGTAAAGTGCAGGCGGTTCAAACTCGCCGTAGGCTTTTTTACGCAGGTGGAAAATGGCCAGGCGGGCAGCCAGGTACTGATAATCCGGTGCCTCGCGGGAGATCAGGTCGGCGGCTGCTTTGATGATCGTCTCATGGATATCGGACGTTTTGATACCGTCATAAAACTGAATATGAGAGCGCAGCTCGACCTGAGAAATCGATACGTTATTCAGTCCTTCTGCCGCCCAATCCAGAACTCGGTGGATTTTGTCGAGATTGATGCGCTCTGTACTACCATCACGCTTTGTCACCAGCAGACTCTGATTCATGTGGTTTTTTACCTGTCCGTGAAAGAAAAAATATCCCCCATATTATCCACAGAGTCATGTTGTGACTAAGTCTGTGGATAAATACTATATGTAGGGGTTGTTTGATAAAATAGACGCTATATGGTGAGTATTCTAGTAGGGATTCTTTTCAGCACAAGAGTTGATTTTGACGTTAAATTGAGGTTGCAAAAGGGTAAGAATCGCTAAGTGCGCGTCTTATAAGGCCTGGCGGGGATGTCAATAATTGAGAAAAAAAATAGAAAATTTGATCGAGTGCTGATTTCTTCATCTAAGGCGAAGAAAGTTCTTATGATCTGGCACAGGATTTGTAGGCCCGATAAGCGAAGCGCCATCAGGCCCTGTTCCTGTCAGCATGCCGAATAGCAGCGTTGGACGCCTTATCCGGCCTACAGGAAGTGGTTAATCAACGCTGGCAGTGGTATGGACCATATAGTTCACATCTACGCCCGGACCGAGTTTAAAGCTGTTGGTGATCGGGTTGTAGTGCAGGCCGGTCATATGACGCTCTTTCAGCACGGTCTGATCTACCCACTGTAATAACTCTGCCGGCTTAATAAATTTTTTCACATCATGCGTGCCTTTCGGCACCATGCGCAAAATATATTCCGCCCCGACCACGGCCATCAGCCAGGATTTGCCGTTGCGGTTAAGCGTGGAGAAAAACACTTCGCCGCCCGGTTTAACCAGCCTGGCGCAGGCGCTGACCACCGACTGCGGGTCCGGCACGTGCTCCAGCATTTCCATGCAGGTCACCACGTCATACTGGTGCGCATGTTTTTCCGCATGCTCTTCGACGGTTTCCTGGACGTACTCGACCTGGATACCGCTCTCCAGCGCATGCAGTTTTGCTACCTGTAACGGTTCAAAGCCCATATCCAGGCCCGTGACGGTTGCGCCTTCGCGCGCCATACTTTCCGCCAGAATGCCGCCGCCGCAGCCGACGTCGAGTACCTTTTTACCAAACAGGCCGCCTGAGCGCTCCGTGATGTAGCCCAGACGCAGCGGGTTAATGCGGTGCAGTGGCTTAAATTCCCCCTCAAGGTCCCACCAGCGTGACGCGACTGCTTCAAACTTGGCAATTTCTTCATGGTCAACGTTGTGACTTACCGGGGGTTTTTCGGCATTCATTGGGGCTTCTACTCCTAAATTTGCGATGCAAATGAGTATATCAGCCTGACGGGATGAATAAAGCCTCTGTCAGGGGGAATCCATTTACCTGAATCTGTGCGAATGTGTTATAATTTGCGACCTTTGAATCCGGGATACAGTAGAGGGATAGCGGTTAGATGAGCGACCTTGCGAGAGAAATTACACCGGTCAACATTGAGGAAGAGCTGAAGAGCTCATATCTGGATTATGCGATGTCGGTCATTGTTGGCCGTGCGCTGCCAGACGTCCGAGATGGCCTGAAACCGGTTCACCGTCGCGTACTTTACGCCATGAACGTATTGGGCAACGACTGGAATAAAGCCTATAAAAAATCTGCCCGTGTCGTTGGTGACGTAATCGGTAAATACCACCCTCATGGTGATATCGCCGTTTACGACACCATTGTTCGTATGGCGCAGCCATTCTCCTTGCGTTACATGCTGGTAGATGGTCAGGGTAACTTTGGTTCTGTCGATGGCGACTCCGCAGCGGCGATGCGTTATACGGAAATCCGTATGTCGAAAATCGCCCATGAGCTGATGGCTGACCTGGAAAAAGAAACGGTTGATTTCGTCGATAACTACGACGGCACCGAACAAATTCCTGACGTCATGCCGACCAAAATTCCTAACCTGCTGGTGAACGGTTCGTCCGGTATCGCGGTAGGTATGGCAACCAACATTCCGCCGCACAACCTGACGGAAGTGATCAACGGCTGTCTGGCATACATTGACGATGAAGACATCAGCATTGAAGGGCTGATGGAGCATATTCCGGGTCCGGACTTCCCGACCGCCGCGATCATCAACGGTCGTCGTGGTATCGAAGAAGCCTACCGTACCGGTCGCGGCAAAGTGTACATTCGCGCCCGCGCGGAAGTCGAAGCCGACGCCAAAACCGGCCGTGAAACCATCATCGTCCATGAAATTCCGTATCAGGTGAACAAAGCGCGCCTGATCGAGAAAATCGCCGAGCTGGTAAAAGACAAACGCGTTGAAGGCATCAGCGCGCTGCGTGACGAGTCTGATAAAGACGGTATGCGCATCGTGATTGAAGTGAAACGCGATGCGGTCGGGGAAGTGGTTCTGAACAACCTTTATTCCCAGACCCAACTGCAGGTTTCTTTCGGTATCAACATGGTTGCGCTGCACCATGGTCAGCCGAAGATCATGAACCTGAAAGATATTATTGCCGCGTTTGTACGCCACCGTCGTGAAGTCGTAACGCGCCGTACTATCTTTGAACTGCGTAAAGCCCGCGACCGTGCGCATATCCTTGAAGCGTTGGCGATTGCGTTGGCGAACATTGACCCAATCATTGAACTGATCCGCCGCGCGCCGACCCCGGCAGAAGCGAAAGCTGCGTTGGTTGCGCGTTCGTGGGAACTGGGTAACGTGTCCGCCATGCTGGAACGTGCCGGTGATGACGCCGCGCGTCCTGAATGGCTGGAGCCGGAATTTGGCGTGCGTGACGGTCAGTACTACCTGACTGAACAGCAGGCCCAGGCGATCCTGGATCTGCGTTTGCAGAAACTGACCGGCCTTGAGCATGAAAAACTGCTCGACGAATACAAAGAGCTGCTGGAGCAGATCGCTGAACTGCTGCATATTCTGGGCAGCGCAGATCGTCTGATGGAAGTTATCCGTGAAGAGATGGAGCTGATTCGCGAGCAGTTCGGCGACGAACGTCGTACCGAAATCACCGCCAACAGCGCTGACATCAATATCGAAGATCTGATTAGCCAGGAAGATGTTGTCGTGACCTTGTCTCATCAGGGCTACGTGAAATATCAGCCGTTAACCGATTACGAAGCACAGCGTCGTGGCGGTAAAGGCAAATCAGCAGCACGTATTAAAGAAGAAGACTTTATTGACCGCCTGCTGGTGGCCAACACCCATGACACGATCCTCTGCTTCTCCAGCCGTGGTCGTTTGTACTGGATGAAGGTTTATCAGTTGCCGGAAGCCAGCCGTGGCGCGCGTGGACGTCCAATCGTCAACCTGCTGCCATTGGAAGCGAACGAACGTATCACCGCTATTCTGCCGGTACGCGAGTACGAAGAAGGTGTGAACGTCTTTATGGCGACCGCCAGCGGTACCGTGAAGAAAACCGCGCTGACCGAGTTCAGTCGTCCGCGTTCCGCCGGTATCATTGCGGTTAACCTGAACGAAGGCGACGAGCTGATTGGCGTTGACCTGACGTCCGGTAGTGACGAAGTCATGCTGTTCTCTGCCGCGGGTAAAGTAGTGCGCTTTAAAGAAGATGCCGTTCGTGCGATGGGTCGTACCGCGACCGGCGTACGCGGCATCAAGCTGGCAGGCGAAGACAAAGTCGTTTCTCTGATTATTCCGCGCGGCGAAGGCGCTATCCTGACCGTGACGCAAAACGGCTACGGTAAGCGTACCGCGGCAGAAGAGTATCCGACCAAGTCTCGTGCGACTCAGGGCGTTATCTCCATCAAAGTGACCGAGCGCAACGGCTCTGTTGTTGGCGCGGTACAGGTTGAAGATACCGACCAGATCATGATGATCACCGATGCAGGTACGCTGGTGCGTACTCGCGTGTCGGAAATCAGCGTAGTAGGGCGTAACACCCAGGGCGTGATCCTCATCCGTACTGCGGAAGATGAAAACGTTGTGGGTCTGCAACGCGTTGCTGAGCCGGTTGATGATGAAGAACTCGACTCCATCGACGGAAGTGCCGCTGAGGGCGACGAGGATATCGCGCCTGAAGCAGAAACCGATGATGATGCAGCGGATGACGCTGACGAGTAATTGAGATGTTATGAAAAGGGCCGGAGAAATCCGGCCCTTTTTTTAATTCATGCGCTCCACAATCATTGCGATTCCCTGACCGCCGCCGATGCACAGCGTGGCAAGCCCAAGCGATTGATCGCGTGCCTGTAGCGCATGCAGCAGCGTAACCAGAATTCGTGCGCCGCTGGCGCCAATAGGATGTCCCAGCGCAATGGCTCCGCCGTTGACGTTCACCTTTTGCGGATCGAACCCCAGCGTTTTGCCGACGGCAAGAAACTGCGCGGCAAATGCCTCGTTGGCTTCGATAAGATCGATATCGGACAGCTGTAGCCCGCTCAGCTGTAGCGCTTTTTGCGTGGCCGGAACCGGCCCCATCCCCATCATCGCCGGTGCCACGCCGCCGCTGGCCCAGGCTTTGATCCGCGCCAGCGGTTTCAGCCCTGCCGCCAGTGCCGCAGACTCTTCCATTACCACTAATGCCGCCGCACCGTCGTTGATCCCCGAAGCGTTGCCTGCGGTGACGGTTCCTGTTTTATCAAAGGCCGGGCGTAAGGCGGCGAGCCCTTCCGCCGTTGAGTCAGCTTTGGGGAACTCGTCGCGCTCAAAGATGATGGTTTTTTTACGGGACGATACGCTGACGGGCACGATTTCAGCCTCGAATGCGCCGGACGCGATGGCAGCCACGGCTTTACGCTGTGACTGCAGTGCCAGTTCATCCTGCATTTCGCGGCTGATGTCGTACTCTTTGGCGACATTTTCTGCGGTGATCCCCATGTGGTACCCATGCTCGGCGCAGATCAGGCCGTCGCGCAGAATAACGTCTGACAATTGCCCATCACCAAGACGATATCCCCAGCGGGCCTTTGCGTCTAACAGGTAGGGGGCCTGGCTCATGTTTTCCATCCCTCCCGCCACGATCGCCTGAGCTTGTCCTGCCTTAATTGCGAGGGCGGCAAGCGCTACGCTTTTCAGGCCCGAGCCGCACACTTTGTTGACGGTAAAGCCGCAAACGGTGTCGGACAGGCCGCTTTTTAACAATGCCTGACGCGCCGGATTTTGTCCGAGTCCTGATTGCAACACGTTGCCCATAATCACCTCGTCCACGCGTTGAGGGTCAAGGTGAGCACGCTCAAGGGCGGCTCTAATGACGGTGGCTCCAAGCTCGACGGCCCCCGTTGTTGCCAGTGCGCCGTTAAAACTGCCGATTGCGGTACGTGCCGCACTGACGATGACACAGTTTTTCATTTTTCAGTTCCTTTTAATAAGTTGTTGCTGTCAGAACAGGGTCAATCCAATAACAAAAATGACGCCGGAGAAGAGCAGGGCGGTGATGCAGTACCCCATAATGTCGCGCACGCCCAGCCCGGCGATGGCCAGAGCCGGTAGCGCCCAGAATGGTTGTGCCATGTTCATCCACTGCTCCCCGTAGGCGATGGCCATCACTGATTTGCCAAGATCGGCACCCAGCGCCTGCGCCGCAGGCATGACGAACGGTCCCTGAATAACCCAATGGCCGCCGCCGGACGGCACGGCAAAGTTAATCAGCGCTGAACTGAAGAAGGTCATCAGCGGGAAGGTATCTTTGTTGGCGACGTTAATGAAAAACTCGGTAATAAGACCACCGAGACCGGAGTGCTCCATCATCAACTGAATACCGGCGTAGAAGGGGAATTGCACCAGAATCCCGGCGGTGCTACGTGCGGCAGCACTGACGGCGCGCATATAGGCCATCGGTGTTTTATGCAGCAGCAGACCGGCAATCATAAACATCAGGTTGACGGTATTGATGGTGATGTTGAAACCTTTCTCGGCAAAGTAGATGCCCAGATAGGCAATACCTAATGCACCGATGATCAGTGCCAGAATGCGGCTTTCTTCCAGTTTTTCCGACGGCGGCGCGTCTGGTGGCAGCTTCTTCTGAAAATCAGCTTCTTCCAGTAATAGTTTCGGATCGATGCTCACCACATCTGTAGGTTTTGGCGTCATCATGCGCGTGATGAACGGCATTACCACAATCAGCGCCACGGTGATGAAGATATTGAAGCCGGTGAACAGGGTATCCGCGACGGGAATTAGTCCCGCTATGTGCTCGACCGGGTTGCCAGGCGTTGCCGCCAACAAAGGCATTGAGCCGGAAAAACCACCGCCCCAGGTCAGGAAGCCGATGTAGGCGCAGGCAATCAGTAACGGATAATCGGAACCCGGTACCCGACGAGCGACTTCGCGGGCGAACATCGCCCCGACCACCAGACCGAATCCCCAGTTGATAACGCAGGCAACCGAACCAAAAAAAGTGACCAGCATTACGCCCTGGGCGGGGGTTTTGGCAGCGGATGCCGCCGTACGCAGCAGGCTTTTCACCGGCCCGGAACTGGCTAACGCATGGCCGGTCACGATGATCAGCGCCATCTGCATACCAAACGCCAGCAGGTTCCAGAAACCGTCACCCCAGAATTTCACCATGCTGATGGGCGTCTGTGGCGTTAACCATAGCGCGATGCCGAAGGTCAGCAATGTTAACAACATGGCGAAAATCAGCGGGTCGGGCAGCCAGCGGCTGACCACCCGTGTCATAAAGCGAGCGATGCGGCCAATCATGCGTCACCTCGCAGGATGAGCAGATCGTCGGCAATAGCAAACTGCGCTTCGGTTTTTTCACGCAGCGTGGCGATATCACATCCTTCGACAATTTCAGTCAGCCACATTTTGCCGTCAATAAAGCGGAATACGGCAAGTTCAGTGACCAGCATGTGCACAGCATGCTGCGCGGTGAGCGGCATGGTGCATTGCCGCAGGATTTTCGCTGAGCCGTCTTTCGCGCAATGCTCCATGGCAATAATGACTTTCCGTGCACCGGTTACCAGATCCATAGCGCCCCCCATGCCGGGCACCATCTTGCCGGGAACCACCCAGTTGGCAAGGTTTGCCTGCTCATCGACCTGTAACCCACCCAATACACAGGCATCAACGTGACCGCCGCGAATCAACGCGAACGACATGGCGCTATCAAACATCGCCGCGCCTGGCAAAATACCGCACGGTTGGCCGCCCGCGTTTACCAGATCAGGATGCGCGGTGGTCACCGGGCCCAGTCCCAGAAAACCATTCTCAGATTGCAGCGTAATGTGAATATCTGCAGGCAAGTAGTTGGCTACCATGGTTGGCAGGCCAATACCTAAGTTGACGATATCGCCATCGCGAAGCTCTTGCGCCACCCGGCGCGCAATACGTTGTTTAGCATCCATGATTAGCTCTCCTGTGGAATGACGATATGGTCGATAACGGCGCCGGGGGTAACAATCTGGTCAGGCTGCAGCTCGCCTGTTTCAACCATTTCATCCGGTTCAACCAGCGTGATGTCAGCGGCGAGAGCAATCAGAGGGTTAAAGTTTCTGGCGCTGAGCTGGTAGGTGAGGTTGCCAAGCATGTCAGAGCGATGGGCGCGAATAAGCGCTAAATCGGCGCGCAATGGGCGTTCAAGAAGCCAGGTTTTGCCCTCGAGCGTGATGGTCTGCTTACCATCTTCCACGATGGTGCCAACGCCGGTAGGCGTCAGAAAACCACCAAGACCCGCGCCGCCGCAGCGAATTTGCTCGATCAGGGTACCTTGCGGAACCAACTGTACGTCCATCTCGCCGGCAATCATGCGACGACCGGTTTCCGGGTTGGTGCCAATGTGCGAGGCAATGACTTTGCTCACCCGTCCATTGACGATCAGTGGCCCGATACCGGTATCGACAAATGCAGTATCGTTAGCAATCAGCGTCAGATCTCTGACGCCGGATTCCAGCAGGGCTTCAACCAGGCGAGGCGGTGTGCCAACCCCCATAAAACCACCGACCATGATGGTCATGCCGTCACGAAAGAAGCCTGTAGCGTCTTGTAAGGTAATCAGTTTTGTTTTCATTATGTTTCCCTTTTGCATACTCCATTTTGGGTACGCTCAGGGAAGTGCAAGCAGAATGCCAGGATGCTTTAAAAAACGTATTAATTTTAATTGTTTGAATTTATTAATGTATTTCTATATTTCTAACGGAGAGGGAAAGCGAGGGGCTATGCAGAATTTTGCGCAGTGTGCAAAATTCTGCATAGCAAATTTGCGTATCAGGAACCCGAAGGGTCGATGCCGTACTCTTGTAATTTATACATCAGGGCGCGTCGGCTAATCCCCAGCATCAAGGCCGTGCGGGTGCGGTTGCCGTCCTGACTGTCGAGGACTTCGAGGATAATGCGTTTTTCCTCACGCTTAATCTCTTCTTTCAGATTGCGCTCCCCGGAGTGAGTCGGTTTTGTCTCTGTCGTGGCGCTCACCGGGTTGCGGAAAGCGTCGGGGAGATCGTCGGCAAAAATTATCGCGCCAGTATTCATAATGACGGCACGTTCGATGACGTTTGACAGTTCACGAATGTTACCCGGCCAGGACCAGGCGGTTAGCATCGACATTGCCGTCGGGTCGATCTCGATAATATCGCGCTGATTTTCAGCGCTGAATTTTTGTAAAAAGTGGTTGGCGAGTAAGGCAATGTCTTCACGACGCTCGCGTAAGGGAGGCAAAGTTAAATGGATAACGTTGAGCCGGTAAAACAGGTCTTCGCGAAACGTTCCTTCCTTCACCATGGTTTGCAGGCAGCGGTTGGTGGCGGCGACGATACGAATATCAACGCGAATGGTCTGGTGCCCGCCGATGCGTTCAAACTCTCTCTCCTGCAAAATACGCAGCAGTTTGGCTTGTAACACCAGCGGCATCTCACCAATTTCATCAAGCAACAGCGTTCCCTGATGAGCGCGCTCGAACAACCCCTGACGCAACGTCTGCGCCCCGGTAAAAGCGCCTTTTTCGTGACCAAATAGCTCGCTTTCCAGCAGCGATTCTGGCAGAGCCGCGCAGTTAACTTTGATAAATGGGCCATTGGCGCGTTTGCTGTTGTAGTGAATGGCGCGGGCGATCAGCTCTTTTCCTGTGCCGCTTTCACCGCTTATCAGAACATTGGCCTGTGAGAGGGCGATTTTCGCCGTGTCTTTACAGATATCCATCATACGCGGACTGTTGGTCAGAATATGCCCCCACTGCCAGCTGGTGCTCAACGCTTTGTGTAGATTGCGGATTTCCTGTTTCATCTCCTGCAGTTGCAATGCGCGTTGAATCACCATGCTAAGCTCGTCGAGATCAAAGGGCTTAATCACGTAATCAAATGCGCCGCTACGTAGCGCTTCTACGGCGGTTTCGACTTCGGCATACGCGGTCATCAGAATGACGGGGATGCGTGGTTGCTGGGCGCGCATCACTTTCAGCGCGTCGATGCCGTCCATCTCCGGCATACGAATATCCATCAGCACGACGTCAGGCTGCGTTTCGCTAAACAGGCTCAGCGCGGCTTTCCCGTCGCTGGCGCAATGCGTTTCATGCCCTTGCAGGGAAAATGCGGTGGCAAGCATACGGCGAACATTTTCTTCATCATCAACGATGAGAATACGGTATGTCGTTTTCATTCTGACGGATTTCCCAGCGGGTTAAGAGGTAAAATCAGGGTAAATATCGCCCCACAGCCAGGCTGGCTGGTTACGTGGATATCCCCCTGATGCGCATTGATGATGCGCTGGCTCAGCGCCAGTCCAAGACCCGTGCCTGACGCTTTCGTTGTAAAAAAGGGATCGAATATTTTCTTCTGAATGGCGAGATCGATACCATTGCCATTATCTTCAATCATCACGGCCTGTTGTGAGGCCGAGTATTGCCAGGTGCGAATGCGAATTTCGCCTCGCGCAGCGATCGCCTGTACTGCATTGATTAAAATGTTGAGGATCACCTGCTTGAGGAGTTCGCGATCGGCGACGATCGGCGGCAGGCTGGGATCTAGTTCCGTGGTAAAACCAATCCGTGCCTGAAGGCCGGCGGTTTGCACCAGGATTAGCGTCTCTTCAATCAACGCATTGAGCTGAATCTGCTGCCACTGGCTTTGTCGCGGACGTGAAAAATCTAACAGCTGTTGAATAACTTTATTGATGGAATCAATTTCGTTAAGCACAACAGATAAATACTCCTGATGTTCCGGCAGGGAGGTTTGCTGGCGGATGATCTGGACGTAGCCACGGATTGCGGTCAGCGGGTTTCTCACTTCATGCGCGACCCCGGCCATCAGTTCACCCAGAGTGGCGAGCCTTTCGGTTTGCGCCAACCGACGCTGGGTCTCTTTCCGGGCGGTTAAATCGGAGAAAATAACCAGCGCGCCAATCAGTTCGCCGTGTGCGTTATGGATCCGGCTGGTGGTAACACTTATCTCAATGGTGCGTTCACGTCCCGGAAAGCTAATCTCCTGAGCCACGTGCTCAGTACCGTGCTCGAGAGTATCCAGTACCGGGCTATGAAACTGCGTGTTGGCAAACAGCGTCGCATAAGACTGCCCCACCAACTCATGCAGCGAGTAGCCCGTTATCTGCTCTGCCGCCGGGTTCATGGTGGTGACGTCACCTTGTCTGTCGATGGCGATCACACCATCTGCGGCATTTTCAATAATCAGATCGTTGAGGGTTTTGGTGTCCCGTAGCGTTTGCGCCAGCGCATTAACGCTACGGCTGATTTGTCCCAACTCGCCGGGGAGTTCAGGCAGTCGGGCGGGCGTTTTTTGTGCCAGCGTTGAGAGTCCATCAGTGATAATGTCGATATTCGCACTGAGTCGGCGTGAAAAATGCACGATCAACAGCAGGCTAAAGATGAGCCCGGTAACCAGTACGGCAATTATCCTGACGTCCATTCTCCAGGCCTGCTGGCGAATATCTTGGGTTAGTTCATTGGCCCAGATATACCCAATAACCTCTCCCTGGCGCTCTATTGGGATCATGGAGTTGAGTATGTCGCCACGAACCTGTCGCCCTGAATAGACCACTGGCGCATTGCTACTCATTACTTCGCGTCCCGGATGATCGTCGGTGATAGTGATACCTACATTGCTCTGATACAGCGCAGAGGGCGCGTAGGTGATAATGGCATCCAGCGCTTTGTGGTAATACCCTGCGCCAACGCCGGGAAACGCCCGGGTAATTCGCTCGGTAACGGGAGCTAACTCATGATTAAGCGCCCGAATGCGCTCTTCGCGCGGCAGGTTATCGTAGTCGTTAAAGCTGTCGCCCAGCGCATCGTTTAGCAGCGCTATGACTGATGACAGTTTTTTCTCTTTTTCAGATAAGACTGCTGAACGGCCTTCAGTTTCTACGATATAACCTATGGATATCGTCGGAATGATGACCATCAGAATGGCCATCATGATCATTTGGTTGCGTAATCGTCGTGGATATAACCGACGAGCCAGCCATCTCAGGTCGCGCATTCTGACATCCGTGCAGTGTGTTTCAGGCAAACGACGATTATCACGGGTTAAGACAACGGTTTCAGAGCGGTGTATCATATTCCCGTAAAGAGAGGGCATTGCGACGCCGGACATTTACCGCTACCTTAACCACACTCTATTAATGCCCTGAGGCGGAGCTTCGCCCCTTTGAAATACCTTGCTTCCGTTCATTCAACCCTAAAAGTCTCACGCTACCTGTTCAGAGCGTTGGCGCTCCTGATCTGGTGTCTGATCGCTTTTGCTTCTGTGTTCTACATTGTGAACGCGCTGCACCAGAGAGAGTCTGAGATCCATCAGGAACTTAACCTCAGCTCCGATCAGGCCCAGCGTTATATCCAGCGCACATCGGATGTTATTAAAGAGCTGAAATATATTGCCGAGAATCGCTTAACGGCGGAAAACGGCGTGATGTCGCTGCGGGCGCGGGATGACAAAACCGTCGTACCTAATTTTGAGCCGCTGTTTGCCGACTCCGACTGTTCGGTGATGGGCAACGCCTGGCGAGGTTCTCTGGAGTCGCTGGCGTGGTTTATGCGCTACTGGCGCGACAATTTTTCTGCTGCCTATGATTTGAATCGCGTATTCCTGATCGGCAGCGATAATCTCTGTATGGCGAACTTTGGTCTGCGTGAGATGCCCGTCGAACGTGACCAGGCCCTGAAAGCGCTGCATGAGCGCATTATTAAGTATCGCAATGCGCCGCAGGATGAAAACGGTAATAACCTGTTCTGGATTAGCCAGGGGCCGCGTCCTGGAGTGGGCTATTTCTATGCGCTGACGCCGGTTTATCTTGCCAACCGTCTGCAGGCGCTGCTGGGCGTGGAACAACCTATTCGCATGGAGAACTTCTTCACGCCGGGCAGTTTGCCGATGGGGGTGACCATTCTCGATGAAAATGGTCATGCGCTGATTTCGCTCACCGGCCCTGAGGGGAATATTAAGGCTGAACCACGCTGGATGCAGGAGCGTTCCTGGTTTGGCTATACGCCGGGTTTTCGCGATCTGGTGCTGAAGAAAAATCTCCCGCCGTCATCGCTGAGCATTGTGTACTCTGTTCCGGTTGATCTGGTGCTGGAGCGGATCCGCATGATGATCCTGAACGCTATTCTGCTGAATGTGCTGGTCGGCGCGGCATTGTTTATGCTTACGCGTATGTATGAGCGGCGTATTTTTATTCCTGCGGAAAGCGATGCTCAGCGCCTGGAGGAACACGAGCAATTTAACCGTAAAATCGTGGCTTCCGCGCCGGTGGGAATTTGTATTTTGCGCACGCTGGATGGCATTAACATCCTGAGTAATGAACTGGCGCATACCTATCTGAACATGCTGACGCACGAAGACCGGCAACGGTTAACGCAAATCATCTGCGGCCAGCAGGTTAATTTTGTCGATGTGCTGACCAGTAACAATACCAATCTGCAAATCAGCTTTGTGCATTCGCGCTATCGCAATGAAAACGTGGCAATTTGCGTCCTGGTTGACGTCAGTGCGCGCGTTAAAATGGAAGAGTCGTTGCAGGAGATGGCCCAGGCGGCGGAACAGGCGAGTCAGTCCAAATCGATGTTCCTTGCGACAGTGAGCCATGAGCTGCGTACGCCGCTGTATGGCATTATCGGTAACCTCGATTTGTTGCAAACCAAAGAGTTACCCAACGGGGTGGATCGCCTGGTGACGGCGATGAATAACTCTTCCAGCCTGCTGTTGAAAATTATCAGCGATATTCTCGATTTCTCGAAAATTGAATCTGAACAGTTGAAGATTGAACCGCGCGAGTTCTCACCGCGTGAAGTGATGAGCCATATTACGGCAAACTATCTGCCGCTGGTGGTGCGTAAGCAGTTGGGATTGTACTGTTTTATCGACCCGGATGTGCCCGTCGCGTTGAATGGCGATCCTATGCGTTTACAGCAGGTGATCTCCAATTTGCTGAGTAACGCGATCAAGTTTACCGATACCGGCTGCATTGTGCTGCATGTGCAGTGTGACGGTGATTACCTCAGTATCCGTGTGCGTGATACCGGGGTGGGTATCCCCGCCAAAGAAGTGGTCCGTTTGTTCGATCCTTTCTTCCAGGTGGGCACTGGCGTACAGCGTAATTTCCAGGGAACCGGGCTCGGTTTGGCTATCTGTGAAAAACTGATCAGCATGATGGATGGCGACATTTCCGTTGATTCAGAACCGGGAATGGGCAGCCAGTTTACGCTCCGTATTCCTCTTTATGGCGCCCAGTATCCGCAGAAAAAAGGCGTAGAAGGACTGGCTGGCACCCGTTGCTGGCTGGCGGTGCGCAACGCATCGCTGTATCGCTTTGTCGAATCCAGTCTGATGCGTAACGGGGTGACGGTGCTGCGTTATGAGGGGCAGCGCCCGGATGCTGATGACTTGTTGGTTGCCGACGATGTGCTGGAACAGGCGTGGCAAGGACGTGCCGCGGTGATTTTCTGCCGCCGCCATATTGGGATTCCGTTGGAAAGGGGGCCAGGGGAGTGGGTGCACAGCGTGGCGTCACCGCACGAACTGCCCGCGCTGCTGGCGCATATTTACAGCGTTGATCTGGGGAGTGAAGAACTCTCGACGGCGCTACCCGCTCCGGATAAAGTCGGCGCTACCAACGATGACATGATGATACTGGTGGTCGACGATCATCCTATCAACCGGCGTTTACTGGCCGATCAACTGGGATCGTTGGGATATCAGTGTAAAACGGCGAATGATGGTGTCGATGCCCTCAATGTACTGAGTAAAAACCATATCGACATCGTGCTGAGCGACGTCAACATGCCAAACATGGATGGTTATCGCCTGACTCAGCGCATCCGCCAGTTAGGTTTAACGTTGCCGGTTGTGGGCGTGACGGCAAACGCGCTGGCTGAAGAGAAGCAGCGGTGTCTGGAATCCGGTATGGATAGCTGTCTTTCCAAGCCAGTGACATTAGATGTATTGAAGCAAACGCTGACGGTCTATGCGGAAAGAGTGAGGAAGGCGCGGGGATAAAGATGCCGGATAGCGGGGTTTGCCTTACCAGGCCTACGGAACAAACTGTTCGTAGGCCTGATAAACGCAGTGCCATCAGGCAGTTAATTACTCTTTATCTGAAGGACTCAGCGTCACGGAAGAGAGGTAATTCAACAGCGCGATATCGTTTTCCACACCGAGTTTCATCATCGCCGATTTTTTCTGGCTGCTGATGGTTTTAATACTGCGGTTGAGCTTTTTGGCAATTTCAGTCACCAGGAAACCTTCGGCAAACAGGCGCAGAACTTCGCTCTCTTTCGGTGACAGGCGTTTGTCGCCATAGCCACTGGCGCTGATTTTTTCCAGCAGCCGAGAAACGCTTTCCGGAGTAAATTTCTTCCCCTTTTGCAGCGCGGCCAGCGCTTTCGGCAGGTCTGTTGGCGCGCCTTGCTTCAGGACAATCCCTTCAATATCGAGATCCAGTACCGCGCTCAGGATGGCCGGGTTATTGTTCATGGTCAGCACAATAATCGACAGGCTCGGGAAATGGCGCTTGATGTATTTTATTAACGTGATCCCATCACCGTATTTATCTCCCGGCATGGAGAGGTCGGTAATCAACACATGAGCATCTAACTTAGGCAAATTGTTGATCAGTGCTGTGGAGTCTTCAAATTCGCCGACAACATTAACCCACTCGATCTGTTCAAGTGACTTACGAATACCGAACAGTACAATCGGGTGGTCATCGGCAATAATTACGTTCATAGTGTTCATGTATTGGGCTACCTTGCTACAGCAAGCTCTTGACGTATGCGTCAATGTCGCTGATGTATTTTTCTATACCTGGAGCATCTTTCTCTTGAATAAGATGTTCCAGCGCTTCACATAACTGCTTGCCGGGTACCAGATTAAGCATGGCAAACACGCCTTTCAGGCGATGAGCCGTTTGGGCTAACGCAGCGAAATCACTGATTGCTGCCTCAGTATACAACCTCTTAACATCATCCGGTACTGTGTCTACAAAGAGTGCATAGTAACCGCTGGCATGAAGTTCGGCGTTTGCATCTCCGCCGAGGGGGAGCTCCTGGAGCTCTTCTTGTGCCAACTGCTCTTCTATCAGCTCGAGGACAGCTTCCTGCATAGCATTGCTCATATTAAAGTTGACGCGCAGCTGACCGGGGCCAATTTTCCGTACGCCAGACTCATCATCGCTTAAAAGCAAGCCCGAGGCAGTAAGATTAGACGGATTATCTGTTAAAAAGAGATCATATTCTTGACTATTCAACCGTTCGTCGGGCGTGATGCAGGTTGCCCCCCAGTTTTCCAGTTGACGTAATACAATGCTCCGTACGTCATTAGAGGTCACATCAACCATCACGCAGACGTCATCTAACAGGCGCTCTTCACTATCAGCATGTTGATCGTGCAGTGGCATTTTAACATGGACTATATAACGTGTTCCAAGCTCTTCCCGCGCTTTAATGTTCAGGTGTCCACCCAGCTTACGGGCTAACTGATCGCACAGCCAAAACGTTAACGGGTTGGCTTTGCCATAACGATCGCCTTGTGTGTCATTAATGAACGGGAAATGCAGGTTATCAACTTCCTGTAGCGTGACGCCTTCCCCGGTATCCAGAATGCGGAAGGTCAGACGTTCAGCTTCCGATTCATCCTGATCGACCTCCAGCGTGATTTTACCAATCTGCGTGGTGGTTACCGCATATTGAATCAGCAGCAGCAAAATACGACGCAGGGCATCGCGGTCGCCACGGCGTTCGTCATGAGCGCTAAGGTGATTTTTAATCAGTAGCTGCAGCCCTTTACGCTTAATGGCCGGCAACACCTCCGGGACCACGTCGTCAATCAACGCCTGCACGGAAAACAGCGTCGATTCACCTTTCCAGGCGTCGCTTTCCAGCAAGTTAGCCAACTGGATTTCATCCACCATGCGAACCAGAACGTCGGCCTGATTGGCCAGTTTTTGGCTGTCGGGGGTATTGAGCGCGGCGGCATTAGCAGCCAGTGTTTTAGCCGGGTCCTTCAGCGCATTACCAATATTCTGCATAAAGGCCGCGCGGGCCTGCTGGTTTTTCTCATACAGCCGCTGCGCTTGCTTCAACTTCTTATTAACCAGTACTTCACGGTCCTGGTCACGAATGATAAAGATCTGCGTTCGCGATGAGATCTGGCTGCGAAACAGCCTGATTTCATACAGTTCATTATTGATAGTGGCCTGAATGACGCCCTGATGTTGTTCCGCCATACTGGTAATATTTTGCAGATTTAAATGCGGCAGCAGGTGGTCGGCAATTTTATTGCTAATTACCGTGCGGTTGGCTTCTTGATCGTGCACCAGCAATCCCAGCGGCAGCAGGGAAACAATCTCTTCATTGATCGCACGCAGGATCCGCAGTTCATTATTTGCCGCATGATTTGGCGCCACTTCGGTTGAACGGGCAGGGAGGTGACGAAAGGTGGTATAACCAAACAGCGCCAGGGCCAGCAACGCGATGTTCAGTAACAGCGGCAGCAGAATGTTTTGCAGCGTATCGAGTAGCAATGAGCCAAATGGAACCTGCCAGACCAGCCGCATATCCGTCGTGTCCAGCGCCGATGAGATCTCAATTTTACTGTTGTTGAAGCTAATACTGACGCTGTCAGGCGACTCTTTTTCATTGACGTGTTCAGTCGTTGAACTGGCATCAGGGACCAGATGGAAACTGTCCAGCGGCATGCCGGCAGGGATCAGGTCATTAATCGGCAGGTCAAAGGCGACAACCGTTGCCAGATGTCCCGGCTGATTAAAGGTCGTGCGCAGCGTGAAGTAATGTCCGTTTTGCCAGACCAGACGGCGCAACGACGAGAAGCTTTCGCGCTCATCCAGCGCATTGGCCTGCTGCAACATTTCAGCGCGCCGGGAGTCGACAATATTACCGATCGTCGATTCCTTAAAGCCGGAAGTCAGATCTTTTAGCGGCAATGTTGAGATAAGGATCAGGCTATTGTCCTGACCATTAAGGTAATACATTGACCATGGAATATTTTCCGCGCCCCACAGCGTATCCAGATAGGTTGAGATTCGTTGGGTCATCTCCAGCGTAGAGCTGTCATGTGAGCCGAAAATCAGCGCCTCGGTTTTTCTGCGAGGTTTTTCAAGATAGTAGACATCTTGTTTCAGGCGAGTTTCCTGCAGCCCTTCTGCGCCAGGCGAGCTCGGCGTGGCGGCAATATTGTCATAAATTTGCCAGGTCACGTATCGCCAGGTATCGACCCTTTTATGAATGGCATGGGTGATATCGACAATCTGATAGCTCTTATCCTTTAGCCAGGTATTGACGGCGCTCTGGACCATGACGCCCATCATCACCAACAGCACCACGATCAGTAATAAGAAGTAACGGGTAATATTTCCCGGTAGGAGAGAGAATCGGGTAGAAGCCGTTGTGTCAGACTGACTCATTCGTGTTTATGACCTGTTAAACGACGCGAAAGTTGAAGGGGCAGTATAAAGGGTAATGTATGAATTGCCATACCTGGACCATGCAACAGAGTTTGCATTGTCTACGTCACATTTTGCTGCAACCCTTGATGGTGCAAAGGTGTACAGCGGATAATAACGGGTACAAATATTTTGTAGTGAATGTATACATTTAGCATTAAATAACAAGAAATTAATAATAAGGTTTATTTCTGATCTCGACGTGACGGGGTGATTAATAGACGTGATAGTTTTTCATCGGTAGCACAGAGCAGTCAGCTTTGTGTAAAGAAGAGTAAAAAAAAACCGAACGCAGAGCATTCGGTTGAAATAGGGGTAAACAGACATTCATGAATGAATGACGGTAATAAATAAAGTTAATGATGATAGCGAGTCTATTTTAGTTGCGAGTGAAGATTTTTTTTTATCATTCAGTGCTATGGTTGTCATTTGTTTAATTTATTGATTTATATATATTTTATAATGATTCTTGACTATTTGTGCTTATTCTCTCCATTTTCTTAATTAAAAAAAGTTCCCTTTTGTTAATATTTTGAAACATCTACATAGATAAATGAAACATCTTTAAAGTATTAGTATCATATTCGTGTTGGATTATTCTGTGTTTTTGCGGAGAATGAAGTTGCCGACTGGTTAATGAGGGTTAGCCAGTGAGCAGTGGCATAAAAAAGCAATAAAGGCATATAACAGAGGGTTAATAACATGAAAGTTAAAGTACTGTCCCTCCTGGTACCGGCTCTGCTGGTAGCAGGCGCAGCAAATGCGGCTGAAATTTACAACAAAGACGGCAACAAATTAGACCTGTACGGTAAAGTCGATGGTCTGCACTATTTCTCTGATGACTCTACTAAAGATGGCGATCAGACCTATATGCGTATCGGCTTCAAAGGCGAAACCCAGGTTAACGACCAACTGACCGGTTATGGCCAGTGGGAATACCAGATCATGGGTAACTCCTCTGAAAACGAAAACAACGCCTGGACCCGTGTGGCGTTTGCTGGTCTGAAGTTCGCTGATGCAGGTTCTTTCGACTACGGTCGTAACTACGGCGTGGTTTACGACGTAACGTCCTGGACCGACGTTCTGCCGGAATTCGGCGGCGACACTTACACTTCTGACAACTTCATGCAGCAGCGTGGTAACGGCTTCGCGACCTACCGTAACACCGACTTCTTCGGTCTGGTTGATGGCCTGAACTTTGCCATTCAGTACCAGGGTAAAAACGGTAGCCCGGAAGGTGAAGGTATGACGGGGGTGACCGGCAACGGTCGTGATGCACTGAATCAGAACGGCGACGGCGTTGGCGGATCTATCACTTATGATATCGGTGAAGGTTTCTCCCTGGGTACTGCAGTCACCAGCTCTAAACGTACTGACGAGCAGAACAAGCTGAACTTCGGTACTGGCGATCGTGCTGAAACTTACACTGGTGGTCTGAAATACGACGCGAACAACGTGTACCTGGCAGCACAGTACACCCAGACCTACAACGCAACGCGTGCGGGTAACCTGGGCTGGGCTAACAAAGCGCAGAACTTCGAAGCTGTTGCGCAGTACCAGTTCGACTTCGGTCTGCGTCCGTCCGTGGCTTACCTGCAGTCTAAAGGTAAAGACCTGAACAATGGTTACGGTGACCAGGACATCGTGAAATATGTTGATGTTGGCGCAACCTACTACTTCAACAAAAACATGTCCACCTATGTTGATTACAAAATCAACCTGCTGGATGACAACCAGTTCACCCGTGATGCTGGCATCTCTACCGATGATATCGTAGCACTGGGCCTGGTTTACCAGTTCTAATCTGCGTTCATGTTGTTAAAAGGCCCTGCGGGGCCTTTTTTAATGCTATTTTTTCGCCGTACAAACAACGATTTTTGGTGTACTCTTGCGCCCGTTCGCATGAGGATAATTACGTATGGAAATGAATTTTTATCGCGCAGCGCTAATAGCTGTGACGATCTTTTTTGTCGGGTGCGATGAGGCCCCGAAACCGGCTCAGGCCACACAATCCGCCACCGTTCTGGAAGGTAAAACGATGGGCACTTTCTGGCGGGTCAGCGCGGTGGGCGTGGATGCCAAACGCGCCAGGGAGTTGCAGGCGAAGATCCAGACTCAGCTTGATGCTGACGATCAGCTTCTTTCAACCTATAAAAATGATTCTGCCCTGATGCGCTTTAATCTGTCGAAAAGCTTGTCGCCGTGGCCGGTCAATGACGCTATGGCGGATATCGTCACGTCGGCGCTGAGAATTGGCGCGAAAACCGATGGGGCGATGGATATCACCGTGGGACCGTTGGTCAACCTGTGGGGTTTCGGTCCGGATCAGCAACCCGTGCACATTCCCACTCAGGCGCAAATTGACGCCGCAAAAGCGCAAACCGGACTTTCACATTTGAAAGTGATTAATGAGGCTCATCGGGATTACCTGCAAAAAGACTTGCCGGATCTGTATGTAGATCTGTCTACCGTTGGTGAAGGTTATGCCGCCGATCATCTGGCGCGACTGATGGAGCAAGAGGGGATCGCCCGTTATCTGGTTTCCGTTGGCGGTGCGCTAAACAGTCGTGGTATGAATGCGGAAGGCCATCCATGGCGGGTGGCGATCCAGAAACCCACCGATCGTGAAAACGCGGTGCAAGCGGTTGTCGACATTAACGGGCACGGCATCAGTACCTCCGGTAGCTACCGTAACTATTACGAGCTGGACGGTAAACGCCTGTCGCATGTTATCGATCCGCAAACAGGGCGTCCGATCGAACACAATCTGGTGTCTGTGACGGTGATAGCCCCTACGGCGCTGGAGGCAGACGGCTGGGATACCGGTTTGATGGTGCTCGGCCCGGAAAAGGCTAAAGAGGTGGTGCGTCGTGAAGGGCTGGCGGTGTATATGATTATGAAAGAGGGGCAAGGGTTTAAAACCTGGATGTCGCCGCAGTTTAAAAGCTTTCTGCTCAGCGAAAAAAATTAAAAAGCAAGATTGCGGGTTTTTATACCTGGCTATCAGGACACACTGAGGCTAAGCGCTATGCTTAACAAAGGAGTCCATAATGAAAAGTCGTTTACGCATAACTGATGATGACCGCTGGCAATCTGTTGTGGATCGTGATGCTGACGCCGACGGTCAGTTTGTTTTCGCCGTCCACACCACCGGTATTTTCTGCCGTCCGTCCTGTCGGGCGAAACATGCGCTGCGCAAAAATGTCAGTTTCTTTGCTGATGCCGAGCAGGCGCAGGCCGCCGGGTTTCGGCCCTGTAAACGCTGCCAGCCGGATAAAGACAGCGCGCAGCAGCATCGGCTGGACAAAATAGCCCACGCCTGTCAGTTGCTGGAGCAGGAGTCGCCCCTCACGCTGGATGAGCTGGCGCAGCAGGTGGCGATGAGCCCGTATCACTTGCACCGTCTGTTTAAAGCCACGACGGGCATGACCCCGAAAGCGTGGCAGCAGTCCTGGCGCGCTCGTCGTCTGCGCGATGCCCTGGCAAAAGGGGCACCAGTAACCGAGGCGATTTTGAACGCCGGATTCCCCGACAGCAGCAGTTATTACCGACAAGCGGATCAGGCGCTAGGGATGACCGCCAGGCAATTTCGCAAAGGCGGCGATAACGTTTCTGTGCGCTATACCCTGACAGATTGCGCCCTGGGTCGTTGCCTGGTGGCGGAAAGCGAACGCGGTATCTGCGCGATCTTGCTGGGTGATGATGATGCTACATTGGTTGCGGAACTGCATGAGCTGTTTCCCGCCGCTCAGGATGAAGCAGCCGATGCTGATTTCCAGCAGCATGTGTGTGAGGTCATCGCCGTGATTAATACGCGCAATACGCCACTGTCGCTGCCGCTGGATATCCGCGGGACCGCATTCCAGCTGCAGGTGTGGCAGGCGCTGCGCGCAATCCCATGTGGTAAGACGGTTAGTTACCAGCAGTTAGCCAGCGCCATCGGTAAACCGAAAGCGGTGCGCGCGGTGGCCAGCGCCTGCGGAGCCAACAAACTGGCGATTGTCATCCCGTGTCACCGGGTGATCCGTAATGATGGTGCGCTTTCGGGCTACCGCTGGGGTATTGCGCGCAA
Organism: Citrobacter sp. CRE-46; assembly: GCF_059615875.1. Taxonomy (NCBI): domain Bacteria; kingdom Pseudomonadati; phylum Pseudomonadota; class Gammaproteobacteria; order Enterobacterales; family Enterobacteriaceae; genus Citrobacter; species Citrobacter sp. CRE-46. The sequence goes on from NZ_CM184341.1 coordinate 1,780,169, forward strand.
GGCGCAGTTACTGCAACGAGAAATCTCTGGGGAGGAAACGTAATGCTTGATCTCTTTGCGGATGAGAAACCGTGGCAGGAACCGCTGGCATCCGGCGCGGTAATTTTGCGGCGTTTTGCCTTTGAGTCCGCACCGTCTTTGCTGCAGGCGATCGCGACTGTCGCCCGACAGTCGCCGTTTCGCCAGATGGTGACGCCCGGCGGTTACACGATGTCGGTGGCGATGACCAACTGTGGTCATTTGGGCTGGACGACGGATCAACATGGCTACCTTTATTCTCCGTTTGACCCGCTTTCCGGTGCGCCATGGCCGCCGATGCCGGATGCTTTCGCTGCGCTGTGCCAGCAGGCGGCTACGGCGGCGGGCTATGCCGATTTTCAACCCGATGCCTGCCTTATTAACCGCTACACGCCAGGGGCGAAATTGTCATTACATCAGGATAAAGACGAACCTGACCTGCGGGCGCCTATCGTTTCTGTCTCGCTGGGGTTACCGGCCATCTTTCAGTTTGGCGGTTTGCGCCGTAATGACCCTTTAAAACGTTTACTGCTGGAGCATGGCGATGTCGTGGTATGGGGTGGGAACTCACGGCTGTTTTATCATGGGATCCAGCCGCTTAAGACAGGGTATCATCCGTTAACCGGTGACTGTCGTTACAATCTGACGTTTCGCCAGGCTGGTAAAAAAGAATAAAAATAAGAATTATTATTGCTGTCGGCAAAGAGATGTTTAAACTGCGGGCTGTTATTACTTGTCCGGGTTGTTTGCATGGAACTTTTACTTCTTGTCTGGCGGCAGTATCGCTGGCCATTTATCAGCGTCATGGCGCTCAGCCTCGCCAGCGCTGCGTTGGGAATTGGGCTGATTGCGTTTATTAACCAGCGCCTGATTGAAACGGTCGACACCACGTTGATGGTGCTGCCGGAGTTTCTTGGCCTGCTGCTGCTGTTGATGGTTGTCACCCTCGGCTCACAGCTGGCGTTAACCACGCTGGGACACCACTTTGTTTACCGCCTGCGTAGTGAATTTATCAAGCGTATTCTGGACACCCACGTCGAGCGTATCGAACAGCTTGGCAGCGCCTCGTTGCTGGCCGGTTTAACCAGCGATATCCGCAACATCACCATCGCTTTTGTTCGTCTGCCTGAGCTGGTGCAGGGGATTATCCTGACTATTGGGTCGGCGGCGTATCTGGCGATGCTATCAACCAAAATGCTGCTGGTGACGGCAATCTGGATGGCAATCACCATCTGGGGCGGGTTTGTGCTGGTCGCGCGGGTATATAAACATATGGCGACCCTGCGCGAAACAGAAGACAAATTGTACAACGATTACCAGACGGTGCTGGAAGGGCGCAAAGAGTTGACGCTCAACCGCGAGCGCGCCGAGCATATCTTTAATCAATTATACGTCCCGGACGCTAAAGAATATCGTCACCATATTATCCGTGCCGATACCTTCCACCTCAGCGCGGTGAACTGGTCGAACATTATGATGCTGGGCGCCATTGGCCTGGTGTTCTGGATGGCTAACAGTCTGGGCTGGGCGGATACCGCCGTGGCGGCGACCTATTCGCTGACGCTGTTATTCCTGCGTACGCCGCTGCTCTCCGCCGTTGGCGCACTGCCGACGCTGCTCACCGCACAGGTCGCTTTTAACAAGCTGAATAAATTCTCACTGGCGCCCTTTAAGGCCGAATTCCCGCGACCAACCGCGTTTCCGGACTGGCAAACGCTGGAGCTGCGTAACGTGGTATTCCACTATCAGGATAATGCGTTCTCTGTCGGACCGGTAAATCTGACTATTCGTCGCGGGGAACTGATCTTCCTGATTGGCGGCAATGGTAGCGGGAAATCCACACTGGCTATGTTACTCACCGGGTTGTATCAACCGCAGTCAGGCGAGATCCTGCTCGACGGCAAAGCGGTTGCTGTCGAAAAACCAGAGGACTATCGCCAGCTGTTCTCCGCCGTGTTTACCGACGTCTGGTTGTTCGACAAACTGCTCGGTCCGGAAGGTAAAGAGGCCGATCCGGCGCTGGTGGCGAAGTGGCTGGAACATCTGAAGATGGGTCACAAGCTTGAGCTGAACGATGGGCGTATTCTTAATCTCAAGCTGTCGAAAGGGCAGAAAAAACGCGTAGCGCTGCTGCTGGCGTTGGCGGAAGAGCGTGACATTATTCTGCTGGATGAATGGGCTGCCGATCAGGACCCGCACTTCCGCCGTGAGTTCTATCAGGTGTTATTGCCGCTGATGCAGGAAATGGGTAAAACCATCTTCGCTATTAGCCATGACGATCATTATTTTATTCACGCCGATCGTCTGTTGGAGATGCGTAACGGACAGTTAAGTGAATTAGTGGGCGATGAGCGTGACGCCGCCTCGCGAGATGCCGTCGCTCGTACTGCGTAATCCCTGTAACCGCCGGTTTTTTAGCCGCCCGGCGGTTGCGTTTATTGTTATTTACATAAATCGGCATCATGATTAATGATATTTCATATCATGGATTTATGATTAATGTCCGCATTCAACAAAAACAGCGCCAGACTGCGTGATGAAGAGCGCGCGCGCCTCATCTGGCTGCTGACCACAGATAAAGCCATTATTTCCACGCTGTTGGGCAAGCTTACCCTGGCTGAGCAATATGACGTCGGTACCTTAGCCGACGATATTGCTGAGGTAGGGGCGCTGGTGGCGCACCTGCCGCCGCCCGATCTGGCCGATACCCTCGAAGCATTACCTTCTGAAGAGCGCCACGCCCTGTGGCGGCTGGTCCAAAATGAAAAACGCGGTAACGTCCTGCTTGAGGCGTCAGAAAACGTCTGGGACGATCTGATTGATGAGATGAGCGACCGCGAGCTGCTGGATGCCCTGCAATATCTCGACATCGATGAACAGATTTATCTGGTCCAGCATTTGCCGCGTAATCTCACAGGCCGTCTGCTGGCAACGTTACCCGCAGAGGAGCGGGCGCGCGTGCGCCAGGTATTGCACTACGAGAAGAATCGCGTCGGTGCGATTATGGAGTTCGAAGTCATCACCGTGCGCCCGGACGTGACGCTGGAAGTGGTGCAGCGCTATTTACGGCGGCTGGGCAGGATGCCGGAGAACACCGATAAACTTTTCGTGACCGATCGCAATAAGGTGCTGGTCGGCGAACTGACACTAACCTGTATCCTGCTCAATGATGTGCAGCGTAAAGTCAGCGAGGTGATGGAAGATGACCCACTCACCTTTTCCCCGGAAGACATAGCCGAAAACGCCGCGCGTACGTTCGAACGTGACAACCTGGTCAGTGCCGCGGTGGTTGATCCTGCCGGTAAGTTGATGGGCCGTTTGACCATTGATGAGATCGTTGATGTGGTATACGAAGAGACCGATACCGATCTGCGTCGAATGGGGGGCTTGAGCGCCGAAGAGGATGTGTTTGCTCCTGTTACCAAAGCGGTAAAAACCCGCTGGGCATGGTTGGCCATTAATCTCTGTACCGCCTTTATCGCCTCGCGGGTCATTGATGGCTTTGAACATACGATCTCGCAACTGGTGGCGCTGGCCTCGCTGATGCCGATTGTGGCAGGGATCGGCGGCAATACCGGAAATCAAACTATTACCATGATTGTTCGCGCGTTGGCGCTACAAAATATTCAGCCGGGAAACCTGACATTTTTGATCCTGCGCGAGATGGGCGTGGCGCTGGTAAATGGCCTCGTCTGGGGTGGGATTATGGGCGGCATTACCTGGTGGCTGTACGATGATATGGCGCTCGGCGGCGTGATGACCTTGGCGATGATGCTTAATCTGCTGATGGCGGCGTTGATGGGGGTGATTATTCCCATGACGATGGTGAAGCTTGGGCGCGACCCGGCGGTCGGCTCAAGCGTCATGATTACGGCCATCACCGATACCGGCGGTTTCTTTATTTTTCTCGGTCTGGCAACGCTATTTCTGATGTAGCCGCGCGTTTACGTCTGACGATGCGCGGCAGGATGAGCATCGTCATCACCCCGGCAACCACGCCAATCGCCAGGTTGCCGGTAGCGACCGTTGCGCCGACGGTTATCAGCATGACCAGCGTTTCAGTAACGGGGATTTTCGTCAGTGTCGCGGGCTGGATACTCTGCCAGCTGAAGGTTTTCACCGCCACAATCACCATAATTCCCGCCAGCACCGACATGGGTATTTTCGCCATGACTTCGCTCAACGCGGTGACTAGCAGCAGCAACACCAGCCCTGCGGCAATCGTCGAAACGCGGCTGCGTCCTTTGCCCATCTCGACGTTAACGATGGTTTGACCAATCATCGCGCACCCGGCAATGCCGCCATAAAATCCGGCCAGAATATTGGCTATCCCCAGTCCAGTGCTCTCTCGATTCTTGTTCGACGGTGTCACCGTCAGATCATCCACCAGACGGGCGGTTAACAGCGACTCCATTAAACCGACAAAAGCGATGCTCAGCGCACAGGGCCAGATAATGACCAATGTTTGCAGGTTGAGCGGCACTAACAACTGCGTTAACCCCGGAAGGCTACCGCTCATTGAACCTTCACCACCGACGGTTGGTAACAGTTGCCCACTGCTTACAGTAAATATCGTCAGCAGCACAATGGCGATAAGCGGCGCGGGGATTGTTTTAATCAATCGCGGAACCCACAGCACAATCAGCAGCGTCAGGATAAACAGTCCCCAGATTAGCGGACTTTTCCCCCAGAAATGCGGGACCTGGGCAAAGAAAATCAAAATGCCCAGGGCGTTGACAAAGCCGGTCATGACGGCTGTAGGAATGAATCGCATCAGACGCGCCATCCCTGATACGCCAAACAGGATCTGAATCATCCCAGCCAGCACCACCGCTGGCAGAATGTACTGCACGCCATGTTGATGCACCATCGGACCAATCACCAGCGCAACCGACCCTGCCGCGGCGGTAACCATTGCCGGACGGCCACCTAAAAAAGACATTGCCAGGCACAACACGACGGAAGCTATCAGGCTGACTTTAGGATCGACGCCCGCAATAACGGAAAAAGAGATCACTTCCGGGATCAGCGCCAGGGCGGTTACCACCCCCGCCAGCGTTTCTCGTACCAACAGGCGGGGTTGTCGCAGTACGGCGCGTGTGCCCTGTTCCGTCACCGCAGGGGAGGAGTGTGTTGCAGACATAGTAACTCTCAGGTCAGAAAGGGCCTGATAACAGCAGACCGACAGGCATCCGTGCGTGAATAGCAAAGCGCAGCATAGTACGCGTCTGGCGGGCAGGTTTCCAGAAGTGATTGTCAATAAGCGTATAAATTATCAACGTATTAATAACATTTTTAAAATTAAAATATAATTTATAAACAATATTTAATTATTTTTACTTAAGTGTTACCGTTGGTGCCGCTCGATTTTCACCTGCATTAAAAGCAAAAAGCGATACTAAAAGTAAGGCATTAACATTATGAAAAAAGTGACTGCCATGCTCTTCACCATGGCTGTAGGGCTGAATGTTGTCTCGATGGCGGCAAAAGCGAAAGCGGCGGAAGAGCAGGAAACGGATGTACTGTTGATTGGCGGCGGTATCATGAGCGCCACGCTGGGAACCTATTTACAAGAGCTGGAGCCACAATGGTCAATGACCATGGTCGAGCGACTGGATGGCGTTGCTCAGGAAAGTTCGAACGGCTGGAACAACGCCGGAACCGGCCACTCCGCACTGATGGAGCTGAACTACACGCCTAAAAAGGCCGACGGTAGCATCAGCATTGAAAAGGCAGTCGAAATCAACGAAGCCTTCCAGATTTCCCGTCAGTTTTGGGCTTATCAGGTTAATAATGGCGTGATGCATGAACCGCGCTCATTTATCACTACCGTCCCGCATATGAGTTTTGTCTGGGGCGACGAGAACGTGAATTTCCTGCGCGCCCGTTACACCGCACTGCAGCAGAGCACCTTATTCCGTGGTATGCGTTATTCCGAAGATCACGCGCAGATTAAAGAGTGGGCGCCGCTGGTTATGGAAGGTCGCGATCCGAAACAGAAAGTCGCGGCAACGCGCACCGAGATTGGTACTGACGTTAACTATGGTGAAATCACGCGCCAACTGATTGCCTCGTTGCAGAAGAAGCCCAACTTTGCGCTGCAGCTCAGTACTGAGGTGCGTGGCTTTAAGCGTAATGCGGACAATAGCTGGACCGTTACGGTCGCCGATCTGAAAAACAACGAAGCGGAACATGATATCAAGGCGAAGTTTGTCTTTATCGGTGCCGGTGGCGCTGCGCTGAAGCTGTTGCAGGAAACCGACATTCCAGAAGCGAAAGGCTATGCCGGATTCCCGGTTGGCGGCCAGTTCCTGGTGGCGGAAAACCCGGACGTAGTGAATCGCCACCTGGCGAAAGTGTATGGTCAGGCCTCTGTGGGCGCGCCGCCGATGTCGGTACCGCACATCGATACCCGTATCCTGGATGGCAAGCGTGTCGTGCTGTTTGGGCCATTCGCGACATTCTCCACCAAGTTCCTGAAAAACGGTTCATTGTGGGATCTGCTCAGCTCGACCACGACGTCGAACTTTATGCCGATGGTCAACGTAGGTCTGGATAACTTCGATTTGGTGAAATATCTGGTAAGTCAGGTGATGTTGAGCGATGACGACCGTTTTGCCGCACTGCAAGAATACTATCCGCAGGCGAAAAAAGAGGACTGGCGTCTATGGCAGGCGGGGCAGCGTGTGCAGATCATTAAAAGTGATGCAGAAAAGGGCGGCGTGCTACGTCTGGGAACTGAAGTGGTCAGCGATAAAGAAGGTACGATTGCTGCACTGCTGGGCGCTTCGCCTGGTGCATCAACCGCGGCGCCGATCATGCTGCATCTGATGGAAAAAGTGTTTAAAGATAAAGTCGCCAGCCCCGAGTGGCAGGCGAAGCTGAAAACGATTATTCCGTCTTATGGTACTAAGCTGAACGGAAACGTTGAGGCAACTGAACAAGAGCTGCAATACACCAGCGAAGTTCTGGGTCTGAAATACGACAAGCCGCAGGTTGCCGATGAAGCGCCAAAACCGCAGTTGAAACCTCAGGCTCAACCGCAGCCTGAGCAGAAAGCTGTGGCGGATATCGCGCTGTAAATAAAATGCCGGATAAGCGCAGCGCTTATCCGGCCTGGTTCACGCGTCTGTAGGCCGGATAAGGCGGAACGCCGCCATCCGGCACATTCTCACTTAGCGCGCGACTGCGTCCTGAATCTTCTCTTCCGCTTTCCAGATACGGTATTTCACTTCCACGTTTTCCGGGGTGTAGACCACAATCGGCAACTTGCTGTTGTAGCGCAGCATACCGTCATCACCCAGATACGCGGTAATAAATTTCTTCTCTTTTTTACCGTCCGGGCAGGCCATCATGGTTGAAACCGGAGAGGTGACTTTGTCGAAAACGTAGTAGTCGTATCCCCAACCTTCCAGCGTTTTGCTATCCAGTTCTCCGCCCAGGCGATGTTGGTTGCAGTCGACCTCCAGCGTCTGGCCGATCAATAGTTCTACTTTCAGGGTAGATTCATCTTTCTCAGGGGGAAGCTGGATTACCTGGCGCTTCATACCCTTTTCCGCTTTAGGATAAGGGGCGACCTTTTCCAGCGGCTGAGCACCGGTATCGTTACTGCCAGCCCAGGCAGAGGTGCTGGCAAAGGCGGCGAAAAGCACGGCAGGGACAATTGTCTTCATCTTATTGTTCACAGTGTTTCCTTTCTTCTGTCTTATGAACGAGTCTGGGGCAGGTTAACATATTTGCATTATCTATTAATCTGGATTTACTTATATTTTCAGTGAGTATTTGAGTATTGTCGGTTATGTGTAGCGATATATTCTAAGATTTATCTTAATTTTAAGATTATTCTCTTTGTAATGTTTTCGTTGTATAATTTATTATATAACTCATTGAAACGTGAGCAAAAGCGCATTTTTTCCCGTCAACTCAACACTCTTTTGATCCGGCAACAGCATTTACCCCGATCGGGGTATGCTCCTCTTACACATCCTGAAATATCTTACGACTAAAAATAACTACTCATAAATAGTGCAGTTTTTTATGTCGTTCAACCCGCCGGGGGAGAGCGTCATTATGGAAGGACAATGTCATGGTTGATTTATCCCGTCGAGGCATGTTGACAGGCAGTTGGCGTAACGCCAACGCAGGGATCCGTCCGCCGTGGAGCAAGGAAGACTCTCACTTTCTGGCCCATTGCCTTCGTTGTGACGCCTGCATCCAGGCGTGTGAAACCGACATCCTGCAGCGAGGCCAGGGTGGTTATCCGAGCGTAAATTTCAAACACGGCGAGTGCAGCTTTTGTTATGCCTGCGCAGAGGCCTGTCCCGAATCACTTTTTCTTCCGCGCCACACCAGGGCATGGGATCTGAATTTTACGATCGGGGAAAACTGTCTCGCACACCAGTCAGTTGAGTGTCATCGCTGTCAGGATAGCTGTGAACCCATGGCCATAACCTTTCGCCCCATGCTGTCCGGTATTTATCAGCCACAGCTCGACAATCAGGCCTGTAACGGATGCGGCGCGTGTGTCGCGATTTGCCCGGTATCAGCCATTAATGCGGAGTACAACCATGGACAGTAACTGGCAGGTCTGCAGCCTGGTCGTTCAGGCCAAAAGTCAGCATATCAATGATATCGCCACGCAGTTGCGTTCGTTTCCGGGTTGCGAAGTTGCACTTAGCGATGTGGAAAGCGGCCAGCTCATTGTGGTGGTGGAAGCAGAGCAAAGTGAAACGCTAATGAAAACTATTGAGTCAGTGCGCAACGTTGCGGGCGTGCTGGCGGTGTCGCTGGTTTATCACCAGCAGGATGAGCAAGGTGAGGAAACACCATGAAACTCAGTCGTCGTAGCTTTATGAAAGCTAACGCCGTTGCGGCCGCTGCGGCGGCTGCCGGGTTAAGCGTGCCGGGCGTAGCCCGCGCGGTAGTCGGTCAGCAAGAAGCCATCAAATGGGACAAAGCCCCGTGCCGTTTCTGCGGAACAGGCTGTGGCGTATTGGTCGGGACGCAGCAAGGGCGTGTAGTGGCATGCCAGGGCGATCCGGATGCGCCGGTTAACCGTGGGCTTAACTGCATCAAAGGTTACTTCCTGCCGAAAATCATGTACGGAAAAGACCGTTTAACACAGCCGATGCTGCGCATGAAGGACGGGAAGTATCACAAAGAGGGTGAATTCACGCCGATTAGCTGGGAGCAGGCCTTTGACGTGATGGAAGAGAAATTCAAAACGTCCATGAAAGAAAAAGGCCCAGAGTCTATCGGCATGTTCGGCTCGGGTCAGTGGACGATTTGGGAAGGTTACGCCGCCGCCAAATTGTTTAAAGCCGGCTTCCGTTCTAATAACATCGACCCGAACGCGCGTCACTGCATGGCGTCAGCGGTGGTTGGCTTTATGCGTACCTTCGGTATGGATGAGCCGATGGGTTGTTATGACGATATTGAGCATGCCGATGCTTTCGTCTTGTGGGGCGCGAATATGGCGGAGATGCACCCGATTCTGTGGTCGCGCATCACCAACCGTCGTCTGTCCGATCCGAATGTTACCGTCGCAGTGCTCTCCACCTTCCAGCATCGTAGTTTTGAGCTGGCGGATAACGGTATGGTCTTCACGCCGCAAACCGATCTGGTGATCCTCAACTACATCGCAAACTACATCATTCAAAACAATGCGATCAACCAGGATTTCTTTAGCAAGCACGTTAACCTGCGTAAAGGGGTGACGGACATCGGCTACGGCCTGCGTCCAACTCATCCGCTGGAAAAAGCGGCGAAGAATCCAGGTTCCGATGCCTCTGAACCGATGAGCTTTGAGGATTACAAAGCCTTCGTTGCTGAGTACACGCTGGATAAAACCGCCGAAATGACCGGCGTACCGAAAGATCAACTGGAACAGTTGGCGCAGTTGTATGCCGATCCGAAGAAAAAAGTCATCTCCTACTGGACGATGGGCTTTAACCAGCATACCCGCGGCGTGTGGGCCAACAACCTGGTCTATAACCTGCACCTGCTGACCGGTAAAATTTCTCAGCCAGGCTGTGGTCCGTTCTCATTGACCGGTCAGCCTTCCGCCTGCGGTACCGCGCGTGAAGTTGGGACGTTCTCCCACCGTCTGCCTGCGGACATGGTGGTCACCAACGAAAAACACCGCGATATCTGTGAGAAGCACTGGAATATCCCATCAGGGACCATTCCGGCAAAAGTCGGGCTGCATGCCGTGGCGCAAGACCGTGCGCTGAAAGATGGCAAACTCAATGTCTACTGGACGATGTGCACCAACAACATGCAGGCCGGTCCGAACATCAACGAAGAGCGTATGCCGGGCTGGCGCGATCCGCGCAACTTCATCATCGTCTCCGATCCGTACCCGACGGTCAGCGCCCTGTCAGCCGACCTGATCCTACCGACCGCAATGTGGGTAGAGAAAGAAGGGGCTTACGGCAACGCGGAACGCCGTACTCAGTTCTGGCGTCAGCAGATTAAAGCGCCGGGTGAATCGAAATCGGATCTGTGGCAACTGGTGCAGTTTTCCCGTCGCTTCAAAACAGAAGAGGTATGGCCGGAAGAACTACTGGCGCAGAAACCGGAGCTGCGCGGCAAAACGCTGTATGACGTGCTGTTCGCCACGCCAGCCGTGACCAAATTCCCGGTAGCTGAACTGGCTGAAGATCAGCTCAACGATGAATCCCGCGAGCTGGGCTTCTATCTGCAAAAAGGGCTGTTCGAAGAGTACGCCTGGTTTGGCCGTGGCCACGGGCACGATCTCGCACCATTCGACAATTACCACAAAGCGCGCGGTTTACGCTGGCCGGTCGTTGAGGGCAAAGAGACTCAGTGGCGCTACAGCGAAGGCAACGACCCGTACGTGAAAGCGGGGGAAAGCTACAAGTTCTATGGTAAGCCGGACGGCAAAGCGGTCATCTTCGCGCTGCCATTTGAACCTGCCGCTGAAGCGCCGGATAAAGAGTATGACCTGTGGCTTTCCACTGGACGTGTGCTGGAGCACTGGCATACCGGCAGCATGACGCGTCGTGTGCCTGAACTGCACCGCGCCTTCCCGGAAGCTGTGCTGTTTATCCACCCGCTGGATGCAAAAGCGCGCGATCTGCGCCGTGGCGATAAAGTCAAAGTGGTTTCCCGCCGTGGCGAAGTTATCTCGATTGTTGAAACGCGCGGGCGTAACCGTCCGCCGCAGGGGCTGGTATACATGCCGTTCTTCGACGCCGCACAGTTGGTGAACAATCTGACGCTGGATGCGACGGATCCGCTCTCCAAAGAGACGGATTTCAAGAAGTGCGCCGTGAAACTGGCGAAGGTGTAACGCGTTATGTCCCGGTCAGCAAAACCCCAAAATGGCCGCCGCCGCTTTCTGCGCGATATGGTTCGCGCGGCGGGCGGGCTGGCCGTCGTTGGCGTGGCGCTGGGGTTACAACAGCAAACCGCACGTGCAACCGGCGTGCGGTTACGCCCGCCAGGCGCACTGAGCGAGGAGGCATTCGCCAGCGCCTGTGTGCGTTGCGGTCAGTGCGTTCAGGCATGCCCGTATGACACGCTGAAACTGGCGACGCTGGCCTCCGGGCTGGCAGCTGGTACGCCCTATTTTGTCGCCCGCGATATTCCTTGCGAAATGTGTGAGGATATTCCGTGCGCCAAAGTCTGCCCCAGCGGCGCGTTGGACAAGGAAATTGAATCCATTGACGATTCGCGTATGGGGCTGGCGGTACTGCTGGATCACGAAAACTGCCTCAACTATCAAGGGCTACGCTGCGATGTTTGCTATCGCGAGTGCCCGAAAATCGATGAGGCTATCACCCTTGAGCTGGACCGCAATATGCGTACCGGCAAGCATGCGCGGTTTATTCCAACCGTCCATAGCGATGCCTGTACCGGCTGCGGGAAATGCGAAAAAGTCTGCGTACTGGAGCAGCCAGCAATAAAAGTGCTGCCACTGTCGCTGGCGAAAGGGGAGTTAGGACACCATTACCGCTTCGGCTGGCTGGAGGGGAACAATGGCAAATCGTAAACGTGACGCCGGGCGTGAAGCGCAGGCAAAAAAAGGGTGGTGGAAGAGTCATCGCTGGCTGCTGCTGCGTCGTCTGAGTCAGTTTCTGATACTGGCGATGTTCCTGAGCGGCCCGTGGCTTGGCGTATGGATCCTGCATGGCAATTACAGTGGCAGCCTGCTGTTGGATACTGTCCCATTCACCGATCCGCTAATTACATTGCAAAGCCTGGCCAGCGGACACCTGCCGGCAACGGTTGCGTTAACGGGGGCGGTCGTCATCACGGTGCTGTATGCCCTTGCGGGTAAGCGTCTGTTTTGCAGCTGGGTTTGTCCGATGAACCCGGTCACCGATTTAGCCAGTTGGTTACGCAGAAGGTTTGACCTGAATCAGTCCGCGACCTTGCCGCGCTATATACGGTACGTCCTGCTGGTGGTTATCCTGGTCGGTTCCGCCTTGACCGGTACGCTGCTGTGGGAATGGATAAATCCCGTCTCTCTGCTCGGACGGAGTCTGATAATGGGATTTGGCAGTGGAGCGCTGCTGATTCTGGCGCTGTTTTTATTTGATCTACTGGTCGTTGAGCATGGCTGGTGCGGGCATCTCTGCCCACTGGGCGCACTGTATAGCGTGGTGGGAAGTAAAGGTGCATTAACCGTTTCGGCAAAAGAACGTAACAGATGTAACCGCTGTATGGATTGTTTTCATGTTTGCCCGGAACCGCATGTGCTACGTGCGCCGGTGCTGGATGAGCAAAGCCCGGTGCAGGTAACCAGTCGCGATTGCATGGCCTGCGGTCGCTGCGTGGATGTCTGTTCTGAGGATGTTTTTACAATAACAACACGATGGAGTTCGGGAGCGAAATCATGAAAAGCCATGACCTGATTAAAAAGCTGAGTCAATGGACGGCCCTGCTTGCCCTGGTCGTCAGTGGGGCCGTTTGGGCTGCAAACGGAGTGGACCTAAGCCAGTCACCGGAAGTCTCAGGGACACAGGAAGGGGCGATTCGCATGCCGAAAGAGCAGGAGCGTATGCCGCTGAACTATGTGAATCAACCGCCAATGGTTCCGCACAGCGTTGAAGGGTATCAGGTGACGACCAATACTAACCGCTGCCTGCAGTGTCACGGTGTGGAAAGCTATCGCACCACCGGCGCGCCGCGCATCAGTCCGACGCACTTTATGGACAGCGACGGCAAGGTATTGGCTGAAGTAGCGCCGCGTCGTTATTTCTGTCTGCAATGTCACGTCCCGCAGGCTGACGCTGCGCCGATTGTTGAAAATACCTTCACCCCCTCGAAAGGTTACGGGAAATAAGAGGTCATTATGGAAAATTCTAACCGTAAACCAGGCTGGATTAAGCGCGTCTGGCAATGGTGGCGTCGCCCCAGCCGTCTGGCGCTCGGCACGCTGTTGTTAATCGGCTTTGTGGGCGGCATTATTTTCTGGGGCGGCTTTAATACCGGTATGGAAAAGGCCAATACGGAAGAGTTCTGCATTAGCTGTCACGAAATGCGCAATACGGTGTACCAGGAATATATGGAAACCGTACACTACAACAACCGCAGCGGTGTGCGTGCGACTTGCCCTGATTGCCACGTCCCACATGAGTGGGGCCCGAAAATGATCCGTAAGATCAAGGCCAGTAAAGAGCTGTACGCGAAGGCGCTGGGGTTAATAGATACACCGCAGAAATTTGAAGATCATCGTCTGACGATGGCGCAAAATGAGTGGCGGCGTATGAAAGATAATAATTCGCAAGAGTGTCGCAACTGTCACAACTTCGAGTTTATGGATTTAACTGCCCAGAAAGGCGTTGCGGCCAAAATGCATGACCAGGCCGTGAAAGACGGGCAAACCTGTATTGACTGTCATAAAGGGATAGCGCACAAACTGCCTGATATGCGCGAAGTCAAACCGGGCTTTTAACAGGATGTAGATAACCAGGTATGCTTGAAGCCAGAGAATTACTTTGCGAGCGGGATGACAGAATACTGTTCAGCGATCTGTCATTTCGCGTCAACGCAGGGGAATGGGTACAAATTACCGGCAGCAACGGCGCGGGGAAAACCACTTTGCTGCGGTTGCTTACCGGGCTGGCGCGTCCCGACGCAGGGGAGGTTTGCTGGCAAGAGCAACCCCTGCATCACGTGCGGGACAGCTACCATCAGCAATTGCTGTGGATCGGACATCAGCCGGGAATAAAAACCCGGCTTTCGGCGTTGGAGAACCTGCGTTTTTTCCATCACGATGGCGACATCGCACAGTGTCTGGACGCGCTGGCGCAGGCGGGACTTGCCGGATACGAAGATATTCCGGTGAATCAACTTTCCGCCGGACAACAGCGGCGCGTGGCGCTGGCCCGTTTGTGGCTGACCCGCGCCCGGCTGTGGATCCTTGATGAACCCTTTACCGCCATTGATGTAAACGGCGTTGAGCGACTGACTCAGCGTATGGCACAGCATACGGAACAGGGCGGTATTGTCATTCTCACCACTCACCAGCCGCTTAATGTTGAGACCAATAAAGTGCGACGTATTGCGCTGACCAGCGAGAGGGCAACGCAATGATGTGGCGAATCTTCCGTTTAGAACTGCGAGTTGCGTTTCGTCATAGTGCGGAAATCGCCAATCCTTTATGGTTCTTTCTGATTGTTATCACGTTGTTTCCTCTGAGCATTGGGCCGGAGCCACAGCTGCTGGCGCGTATTGCGCCGGGCATCATCTGGGTTGCGGCGCTGCTGGCGTCATTGCTGGCGCTGGAGCGCTTGTTTCGTGATGACTTACAGGACGGCAGCCTTGAGCAACTGATGCTGCTGTCGCTGCCGCTTCCGGCGGTCGTGCTGGCGAAAGTGATGGCGCACTGGGTCGTAACCGGTTTGCCGCTATTAATCCTCTCTCCGCTGGTGGCATTACTGCTGGGCATGGATATGTACGGCTGGAAAATTATGGCGCTGACCTTGCTGCTCGGCACGCCGACGCTGGGTTTTCTCGGCGCGCCTGGCGTAGGTCTGACGGTGGGTTTAAAGCGCGGCGGCGTGCTGTTAAGCGTGCTGGTTCTCCCGCTTACTATTCCACTACTGATTTTTGCGACCGCGGCGATGGATGCGGCCTCCATGCACTTGCCTGTTGAAGGATACATGGCGATTCTGGGGGCGTTGTTGGTAGGCAGCGCCACGTTAAGCCCGTTTGCCACGGCTGCGGCGTTACGGATCAGCGTGCAGTAATGCGACAGGATTTGCAGGCCGGGCAAGGCGCTCCGGCAAAACGGATATTAATTAATGGAGTCTGGTGACTGAACTATGTGGAAAACACTTCATCAATTGGCGATGCCCCCTCGGCTCTATCAGATCTGCGGCTGGTTTATTCCGTGGCTGGCGATTGCCAGCGCGGTGGTATTGATAACCGGATGGGTGTGGGGCTTTGGCTTCGCGCCAGCTGATTATCAGCAGGGACAGAGCTATCGCATCATTTATCTGCACGTTCCGGCGGCAATCTGGTCGATGGGAATTTATGCCTCGATGGCTGTTGCGGCGTTTATCGGCCTGGTCTGGCAGATGAAAATGGCCAATCTGGCGCTGGCTGCGATGGCGCCCATTGGCGCTGTGTTTACCTTTATCGCGCTGGTGACGGGGTCCGCATGGGGCAAACCGATGTGGGGAACCTGGTGGGTCTGGGATGCCCGACTCACCTCTGAACTGGTGTTGCTGTTTCTCTACGTTGGCGCCATTGCATTGTGGCATGCGTTTGACGACCGCCGCCTGGCAGGGCGTGCCGCCGGTATTCTGGTGTTGATTGGTGTGGTCAACTTACCGATTATTCACTACTCGGTCGAGTGGTGGAACACGCTGCATCAGGGGTCAACCCGTATGCAGCAAAGCATCGATCCGGCAATGCGCGCACCGCTGCGTCTGGCGATTGTCGGTTACCTGTTGCTGTTTGTCACGCTGGCGCTAATGCGCATGCGTAACCTGATTTTGATGATGGAAAAACGCCGCCCGTGGGTGAGCGAACTGATCTTAAAAAGAGGCCGCCAATGACCCCTGCATTTGCATCATGGAGTGATTTTTTCGCGATGGGCGGTTACGCCTTGTATGTCTGGCTGGCTGTCGCCATGAGCGTTATTCCGCTGCTGGTGCTGGTGCTACATTCTGCGTTACAGCATCGCGCAATTTTACGCGGTGTGGCCCAGCAGCGGGCGAGGGAAGCGCGCATGCGCGCAGCGCAAGTACAACGGGAGGCGGCGTGAATATTCGACGTAAAAATCGGCTATGGATAGCCTGCGCGGTACTGGCAGGTCTGGCGTTGACCATTTCGCTGGTGCTCTACGCGCTGCGTTCCAATATCGATCTGTTCTACACCCCGGGAGAGATACTCTACGGTAAGCGCGAGACACAGCAGATGCCTGAAGTCGGCCAGCGTCTGCGCGTGGGTGGGATGGTGATGCCGGGCAGCGTGAAGCGCGATCCGCAATCGCTAAAAGTAACTTTCAGCATCTATGACGCCGAAGGTGTGGTGGATGTGACCTATGAAGGCATTTTGCCGGACCTGTTCCGCGAAGGGCAGGGGGTCGTTGTTCAGGGCGAGCTGGACAAGGGAAATCATGTGCAGGCTAAAGAGGTTCTGGCCAAACATGATGAAAATTACACCCCGCCGGAAGTCGAAAAAGCGATGCAGGAAAACCACCGTCGCCCGGAAAGTGTTTATAAGGATAAAACGTCATGATGCCGGAAATTGGCAATGCGCTGTTGTGCCTTGCGCTTGGCGTTGCACTACTGCTGTCGGTCTATCCGTTGTGGGGCGTGGCGCGCGGCGACGTGCGGATGATGGCCTCAGCACGGCCCTTTGCCTGGGTCTTGTTTATCTGCGTGATGGGCGCGTTCCTGATTCTGGTTAATGCCTTCGTGGTTAATGACTTTACCGTGACCTACGTCGCCAGTAACTCCAATACCCAGCTTCCTGTCTGGTACCGGGTGGCAGCGACATGGGGCGCGCATGAAGGCTCGCTGCTGCTGTGGGTGCTGCTGATGAGCGGCTGGACGTTCGCCGTCGCGGCGTTCAGCCAGCGCATGCCGCTGGACATTGTCGCCCGCGTGTTGGCGGTGATGGGGATGGTCAGCGTCGGCTTCCTGCTGTTTATCCTGTTTACCTCTAATCCGTTTGCCCGCACGTTGCCCAATTTCCCTGTTGAAGGGCGCGATCTGAACCCGCTGTTGCAGGATCCGGGACTGATTTTCCATCCGCCGTTGCTGTACATGGGGTATGTCGGTTTCTCGGTAGCTTTCGCGTTTGCGATCGCCGCGTTGATGAGCGGGCGTCTGGACAGCACCTTCGCTCGCTTTTCGCGTCCATGGACGCTGGCGGCGTGGGTGTTTCTGACGCTGGGGATTGTACTCGGTTCGGCCTGGGCCTATTACGAGCTGGGCTGGGGCGGCTGGTGGTTCTGGGATCCGGTTGAGAACGCCTCCTTTATGCCATGGCTGGTGGGCACCGCCCTGATGCACTCGCTGTCGGTAACCGAACAGCGCGCCAGCTTCAAAGCCTGGACGCTGCTGCTGTCAATCTGCGCCTTCTCGCTGTGCCTGTTGGGGACTTTCCTGGTGCGCTCCGGCGTACTGGTTTCGGTGCATGCTTTCGCCTCTGACCCGTCGCGAGGGATGTTTATTCTGGCCTTTATGGTGCTGGTGATTGGCGGTTCCCTGCTGCTGTTTGCAGTGCGTGGGCATAAGGTTCGCTCGCGAGTAAACAACGCGCTGTGGTCGCGTGAATCGCTGCTGTTGGGCAACAACGTTCTGCTGATCGCCGCTATGTTGGTGGTGTTATTGGGCACGCTACTGCCGCTGGTGCACAAACAGCTTGGGCTGGGCAGCATTTCGATTGGCGAGCCGTTCTTCAATACCATGTTTACCTGGCTGATGGCGCCGTTTGCGCTGCTGCTGGGCATTGGGCCATTAGTGCGCTGGGGCCGTGACCGGCCGCGTAAACTGAAAACGTTACTGATCATCGCGTTTGTCACCACGCTAATTCTGTCGCTGCTGTTGCCATGGCTGTTTGAGGATCGTATTGCCGCCATGACGGTGGTGGGGCTGGCGATGGCGTGCTGGATTTTTGTGCTGGCCATGTCCGAAGCGTACCTGCGCATTTCTCGTGGAACGAAGCTGACGCCCAGCTACTGGGGGATGGTATCGGCTCACGTTGGGCTGGCGATTACCATTGTTGGTATTGCCTTTAGCCAGAATTACAGCGTGGAACGCGATGTCCGTATGAAAGCGGGTGATAGCGTCAGCATCCATGACTATCAGTTTACTTTCCGTGAAGTGAAAGATATTACCGGACCAAACTACCGGGGCGGAGTCGCCATTATTGGCGTCACGCGTGATGGTAAACCGGCAGCCACGCTGCATGCGGAGAAACGCTTCTATAACAGCACCAGTTCGATGATGACCGAAGCGGCGATTGACGGCGGGTTCACGCGCGATCTGTATGCTGCGCTGGGTGAAGAGCTGGATAACGGCGCATGGGCTGTACGTTTGTATTACAAACCGTTTATTCGCTGGATTTGGGCCGGAGGATTGCTGATGGCACTGGGCGGGGTGTTCTGCCTGTTTGATCCACGCTATCGCCAGCGCACGCGCCCTCGCGCCGCGGTGCAAAAAAATGCGTCGGAGGCTGTATGAAGCGCAACGCACTGTTAATTCCGTTTATTATTTTTCTCATTATTGCGGCGGCGCTGCTGTGGCAGTTAGCGCGTAACGCGCAGGGAGACGACCCTACTAATCTGGAGTCGGCGTTGATCGGCAAACCTGTTCCGACGTTCCGCCTGGAATCGCTGGAAAACCCGGGTCAGCATTATCAGGCCGATGTGCTGACGCAGGGCAAGCCAGTGTTGCTGAACGTCTGGGCGACCTGGTGTCCGACCTGTCGCGCCGAGCATCAGTATCTGAATCAGCTGTCTGCGCAAGGCGTAAGGGTAGTGGGTCTGAACTATAAAGACGATCGTCAGAAAGCCATTGTCTGGCTGAAAGAACTGGGCAATCCTTACTCATTAAGTCTGTTTGACGGCGACGGTATGCTCGGCCTCGATCTTGGCGTGTACGGCGCGCCGGAGACATTCCTGATCGACGGGAAAGGTATTATTCGCTATCGCCATGCAGGTGATCTTAACACCCGGGTGTGGGAAAGCGAGATCAAACCGTTGTGGGACAAGTACAGTAAGGAGGCTGCGCAATGAGATTTTTATTGGGCCTGCTGATGCTGGTTATCTCGGGATCCGCGCTGGCGACTATCGATGTAATGCAGTTTAAGGATGAAGCGCAGGAGCAGCAGTTCCGCCAGCTTACCGAGCAACTGCGTTGTCCTAAGTGTCAGAACAACAGCATTGCCGACTCTAACTCAATGATTGCCACCGACCTGCGGCAGAAAGTGTACGAACTGATGCAGGAAGGCAAAAGTCAGAAAGAGATTGTTGACTACATGGTGGCGCGCTACGGTAACTTCGTCACTTACGATCCGCCGTTAACTCCGCTGACCGTGCTGCTGTGGGTGATGCCGGTGGTAGCGATTGGTCTCGGGGGCTGGATTATTTTCGCCCGTACTCGCCGACGCGTGCGGGTGAAACAAGAAGAGTTTCCTGATGACATCATCCCGGATGGCAAGCGCGGTGGATTCGGACTCTTTGTGCCCGGCATCGTGGTGGCGCTGGTGGTCGGCGCGGTGAGCTATTACCAAACCGGGAACTATAAACAGGTGCAGGTCTGGCAACAGGCCACCGCTCAGGCACCTATGCTGCTGGAGCGGGCATTAGATCCAAAAGCCGACCCGTTGAATGAAGAAGACATGACGCGTCTGGCGCTGGGGCTGCGCACTCGCTTACAGGCCGATCCCGCAAACGTTGAAGGCTGGATTATGCTTGGACGTATTGGCATGGTGCTCGGCAACGCCAGCATGGCTACTGAAGCCTATGCCAATGCTTATCGGCTGGATCCGAAAAACAGCGATGCGGCGCTGGGCTATGCGGAAGCGCTGACCCGTTCATCCGACCCTGATGATAACCGTCGGGGCGGGGAGCTGTTACGTCAACTAATACGCGGCGAACATGCCAACGTGCGCGTATTGAGCATGTACGCGTTTAACGCTTTCGAACAGCAGCGCTTCGGCGAAGCGGTTGCGGCGTGGGAGATGATGCTGAAATTATTACCCGCTAACGATACCCGTCGGGCGGTAATCGAGCGCAGTATTAAACAGGCGATGGAGCAGCTAACGCCGCAGGAGAAGTAAGAGTGAAAGATGCCGGATGGCGACGCAACGCGTCTTATCCGGCCTGGCGATGCACGTGACGTGTAGGCCCGATAAGCGTAGCGCTATCGGGCAATATCTGGTTATTGCATACCGCGCGTTTGCAAAAACAGAATAGTGGCAGCAACGCGAGAGCGCACGTTGAGTTTGCGCAGCAGGTTGCGAATATGCACCTTCACCGTCTGTTCGGAAATATTCAGCACTGAAGCAATCTGTTTATTCGACAGCCCCTGAGCCAGTTCGTGTAATACATCCAGCTCGCGTTCGGTGAGAATGCTGAACGGATCTTCTTGTGCCCCGAACAGGTCGCGTTCGCGCAGATATTCACTGACGCGTGTACTGAACGCTTTACCGCCTTTGGCTCCGCTGCGAATGGCTTCCAGCAGGACTTCAGGATCGCTGTCTTTGAGCAAATAACCATCCGCACCCGCGTCAATTAGGGCGTATACATCGCTGGCGGCATCCGAAACGGTCAGAATGATAATTTGTGCGGTCACACCGTCCCGACGCAGCGCATTCAGGGTATCCAGCCCACTCATACCTTTCATATTGAGATCCAACAGGATCACGTCAAGGTCCAGACGGTTTGCCAGATCGATCGCACTTGCGCCGTCACCTGCTTCAGCTACTACGTTAAAGGCGGGATCCAGTTGCAATAATTGACTAATTCCCCGCCGCATCAGTGGGTGGTCATCGACAATCAGCACCCGAAAAGGCGTTGCTTCAGGCATACTATTCTCCTGAGTTTTATTAGTATCATTATTGTTTTCAGCGCATCAATCGTCCAGATTCATCGCGCTGATGAGAGGATAAATTTTACCCCAATTTGTGCATGGGTAAGTAGTAAAACCTGTGCTGAAGAGAGGGAGAATACATGGACAATGTGAGGTTCAAGAACGGTAAGACGCCGTGAGGGTGCTGGGGGGCGGGGGAAAATGGGATCAGGCTATGGCATAACTTTTCAGTGTCTGTAATCGGGCCGATCCTGCATACGGTTACGGTTCTGTCAGTAATGTATAGTTACAGCGCCTTATTGAGAACCAACGTTCACAAATGGTTATGGTGTAACAATCTGGAGCATTGAGGATCGACCCGTACGTTTTTACGCATCAGCCGTCGTTCTTCATCAGGAATGGGTACCCAGGTACAAAAACGTTACCCACGTTCTGATATTGTTGAGTTTAAAATTGATTGATGAAATAGAGGGCGCGTGATGCCCGTTTATTTATTGTTGCTGTTCTTTTTTTGCTGGTTTCATCCAGGCATCATTGTATTTAATATTCCCTCTAACATAATTCCATTCAATGTCACGGAATCTAAGACCTACTACCTCATGCATATTAGGGGACGAACTACCGGGATAGTAGACATGTGTAAAATCTACAGAGGATATAACGACATCTTCCAGAGTAATATTATAAATCTCTACTTCGATCCCTGCTTCTATAGTCTCATAATATTTAATGACTGCCTTTTGCAGTCTCTTCCCTTCACAAACAGCTACAGCCAGGTAAGGGCTGACTTTATCAAGTTGCTTATGCACAATTACGGGATCATGCTGCCTACAGCCTGTCATGCTGCCAGTGTTGCTATCAACAGGCTGTCTAACACCGTAACTACTATTCATGACTTCTATAGCACCTTCACGGCCTAAGGATAAACAATCTCCCGGAATCTGCATTCCGTTTTCATCATATAAAAACAAATAAGCTGGTAATGACATAATTAATACACCATATTTGTTAGCTGTCCATTATTATCAATAAAAAATTTATGTACATAGTCCTTGCCATTTAATCCATATGACACTGTATAGGAATAACCATAACTCCATTTAAAATCAATGCAATCACTCGGATATGAAAGTTGTAAGTCATATTCGGATTTTTCAATGTGATATCCCTTGCTCCGACTCGATTCGATTCGGTAGTAGTTCAATACATCTTTTTGATCAGTGCTAAAACAAAGATAATTGCCATTTATAAAAGTAACTCTTGGGTGTGGTGCAGGCATACCTCCGGGGCATCCAGATAGCATTAATACCAATGGCATTATTATTAATCTTTTCATCCAGGGAATCCTTTCATAACAGATTTATATATAGATAATATTGAATGAATAGAGTCATTAGAATTGAGGTTACGGTATTTAACCAGGGCGTAAGTATCTCTGTTAAGCCCAAATGCTTGTATCAACCAATAATCACTGGCTATTGATGCTTGCTGTTCTAATCCGTAATGAAGAAAGTCAGCCTTATCTAAACTGTAACTGTAATCAGCGAAACGAGAGAATAAACCTCTGGTTCTGACAAACATACCTTTCTGTGCTTGCCAGGCGTGAACCATCTCATGCATGAATCTGTGTTTTTTCTCTAGTATATCTAATGAAAAATCAGGTGAATACGTACCCTCTCTAAACCAAAGTTCACCGTTTGGTGTCATGGCAATATCTACGGGTTGTAAGTTGAAGGGGAGATAGCTTTCACGGTGTACCCACACCTTGCTATAGATAATACTCTCACCAAACAGCGTCCTGGCTAGTGCAATCTCTCCTATTGTAAGTAGCCTGACCCCTCCGGGGACTATGGGAGTTCCCGACGTGGGATTTATTGTTCCGTTTACGGACATAGTATATCCATATTATTTGTACTGTTTTATGCGCTAATCGTACTCCTACTCTAAAGCATTGGGAATGTTTCTTTCCGGGATAAATTCTGAATTCTGTAAAATTAAATTATTATAAATCATCTGTTTACTGAATAAGTTTCTTCTGTCTCCATGCTTTCTGGTTGTGTTAGTCAGGCAGTACGTCTTAACCGTTGTAAGGCCATGGGCATAGATCGTAATGTTTGCTATCAAGAGGATATGGCTAATCAGCGCAACTATCAGACCAACTATTCTATCGAAAGGGCTGGAGAGACTCAGGCGCAAGCTTATAAAGACGCGAGTCCTTATCATAAGAAGCAGAAAGTATCCAAATTAGGCAAGCTTTTTGGTTTGGATGATGATTGATAGTTTAATCATGAGAACAAAAATGGCGCGTGTCACCGCGTGCCAGAAAGATCTATCAACCGGCACTATACTATGAACTGCAGTTTCTTCGCCCTTTCTCCCAGGAACCTCCATCCGTAGCTATTCGCGGGCGGCCAGGGGGCGGGTACAACATTTAATGGCTTTCTTCCCCAGTAATTCCCCGTTCAGAAAACAGGCATAAAAAAACCAACCACAAGGGTTGGTTTTATTGGGATTTTTGGTCGGCACGAGAGGATTTGAACCTCCGACCCCCGACACCCCATGACGGTGCGCTACCAGGCTGCGCTACGTGCCGACGCTATGGCTGACAATACTACTGCTTTCCAGCGTGAATGCAAGAGGATGGTTTGCTAACTGATTTATAATTAATCAGTTAGCAATAAATCGTTTCTCATCCGTCAGAACTTGTAGCAGCAGGCTCAGCTGCGGTTTCTGATCTTTTATCTTCTCACCGTGTAAATCATAGGTCTGATAATTACCGTTGTTGTTAAGCACCAGCGTCATCTCTGGCGTGGTAATCGCCAGCGTGCTGCCGTCGGCGGCGGTAACCCAGTAATGGCGGCGGGTTGCATTAAACAAATCCTGGCCCTGCGAGTACTCGTTAGCTGGCGTGCTGACGTGGAGCAGACGTTGCATGAGCGTCGTCATCAGGTCCGTATGATCGGTCAGGCTATTGATGCGCTGAGCAGGTGTTCCCGGCCAGTGAATAATCAGAGGAACCTGCAGATGACCGCGCGACCAGGCAAAATTGTTCTCTTCCTGAGTCAGCGGTACGCCCCGACCCGCGGTAATAATCACCACCGTGTTGTTCAGTTTACCGGAGTCGCGCAGGGCGCTAAGGATCCGGTTAATGTTGGCATCCACATCCTGAGCGGCATTGGCGTAGCGTTTGGCAAAGTTCTTCTGGTTACTGTCGTTCAGGTTCGTCCCGTTAAAGGAGACCCAGGAGAACCAGCGGTTATCTTCCTGCGCGTAGCGGCCCAGCCAGTTGATCCACTGGCTGGCGGTCTGCTCGTCAGACTGCGTTTGCACGCTCGGCATAGAGAAATCTGACAGTAGCGCCTGGCGATAAAGTGGGCTGGTAAAGCCATCCGAGGAGAATAGCCCCAACTGATATCCCTGCTGGTTCAGCGCAGAGATCAGCGCCGCAGGCGTTCGGGTCGACAAAATGCCGTCCATATAGCTTGGAGAAACGCCATAGAACAGGCCAAAAATCCCGTTATCCGTGGTGTTGCCTGTGCTCATGTGACGCGTAAAGGCGATATTCTGCTCAGCGAATTCAGCCAGCGCTGGCATTTGTTTTTCAAAACGGGAGTAGTTCAGGCCGTCTACGGTGATCAGCAGAACGTTCTGTCCGGTTCCCATATCGCGGTAACGCAGTTCGCTGAGCGGGTATTGCACGGAAACCGCTTCCGGGTTTCCCTGCTCGATCAGGCGGCGTTGATATTCTTGCGCATCCAACAGACCATGTTTTTCCAGAAACTTGCGTGCCGTCATCGGGTAGGAGAGCGGCAGGTTCGCGCGTTGCATGGTAATAGGGCGATAGAAATTGGCGTCTGCCCAGATGTACACCACATGCGAGGCGATAAAGGAAACGAAGAAGAATGCGGCTAACGGTTTAGCAAAATGGCGACGACGCGTCAGGCTGCGTAGTTTTTGCCAGCTCCAGGTCGCAAACAGCATTTCGATTAACAGAATAACCGGCACGCTGATAAACATCAGTTGCCAGTCACGCGCCGCTTCATTCTGGTCAGGGTTAATAACCAGTTCCCAGACGATCGGGTTAAGGTGCAGGTGGAAGCGGGTAAAAACTTCGCTGTCGATTAACAACAACGTCATGCCAGCTGTCGCCAGGATTGCTGATAAGAATCGCATCAGCCTCTGGGACATGACGATAAACGTCAGGGGAAACAGGATCAGCAGATAGGTGGCAAACACCAGGAAGCTAAAATGCCCGACAACGCTCAGGTAGGAATAAACGCGCCCTGCAAGCGTAGTCGGCCAGTCGGCGACAAACAGGTAACGGCTACCGAGTACCATGGCCAACAGAATGTTGAACAAAGCAAACCAGTGCCCCCAGCTAACCATCTGGGAGACTTTCTCACGGTAGCGCTGACGATGAGTTACCATAAACTGTTGTTCGTTTCCCCGGATCAGGCTCTTAATGCGCTTGGTCGTCGTTTACCGAAGACTGTAATGCGCGGGCAAAAGAGTTGGCAATCGCCTGGCGCTGGGCCGGTGCGATGCTTGTATTGATAAGGTTAGTCACCATGTTTCCCAGTACCATCAGGGAAAGATCGGTCGGCGCCTTATGTTTTTCCAGTACGTTGAGCATCTCATTCAGCAGTTGTTCAACGTGTTCGTCACTATAGCGGGAAATTTGTGGCATAAATCGAAATCAGTCTGTTCATGAAAGGGCAACATATTACCGTACGGACAGTTTTTTTTCTGCTTTTTTATCTTCTATTGCGTCACTGCCCGGCAGGTGGTTGAATACCGCCCGGTCTAAAAGGAGAGTTTATCATGAGTCTGGATATCAACCAGATTGCCCTGCACCAGCTTATCAAACGTGATGAGCAAAACCTTGAGCTGGTCTTGCGCGATTCATTACTGGAACCGACAGCGACCGTTGTCGATATGATGGCTGAACTGCATCGGGTGTATAGCGCCAAGAATAAAGCCTATGGCCTGTTCAGCGAAGAGAGCGAGCTGGCGCAAACGCTGCGTTTACAGCGTCAGGGTGAAGAGGATTTTCTGGCCTTTAGCCGTGCCGCGACAGGGCGTTTGCGGGACGAGCTGGCGAAATATCCTTTTGCCGATGGTGGTATTGTCTTGTTCTGCCATTACCGCTATCTGGCGGTAGAGTATCTGCTGGTTGCCGTACTGAACAATTTAAGCAGCATGCGCGTCAATGAAAATCTGGATATCAATCCGACGCACTATCTGGATATCAATCATGCGGACATCGTGGCGCGTATTGATTTAACCGAGTGGGAAACCAATCCGGAGTCCACACGCTATCTGACGTTCCTGAAAGGGCGGGTAGGGCGCAAAGTCGCCGATTTCTTCATGGACTTTCTCGGCGCCAGCGAAGGTCTGAACGCCAAAGCGCAAAACCGCGGTCTGCTGCAGGCGGTTGATGACTTCACCAATGAGGCGCAACTGGATAAAGCCGAGCGCCAGAATGTGCGGCAGCAGGTTTACAGCTACTGCAACGAGCAGCTACAGGCCGGTGAAGAGATTGAGCTGGAGTCGCTGTCTAAAGAGCTTTCCGGCGTCAGTGAAGTCAGCTTCAGCGACTTCGCTGCTGATAAAGGCTATGAGCTGGAAGAGAGCTTCCCGGCGGATCGCAGTACGTTGCGCCAATTAACCAAATTTGCCGGCAGCGGCGGTGGGTTAACCATTAATTTTGACGCCATGCTGCTGGGCGAGCGTATTTTCTGGGATCCGGCTACAGATACCCTGACCATCAAAGGTACGCCGCCGAACCTGCGCGACCAGCTCCAGCGCCGCACGTCGGGCGGGAAATAAAACCGTTTGCCGGATGGGGCGCAAACGCCTTATCCGGCCTGCGTGATTCATCTTTACCGCGAACAAAATTCCATAAAAAAACCCCGCCGAGGCGGGGTTTTCTTCAACTTCCAGGCGATTACGCGCGAACGAAGTCGATGTGAGTCAGCTTCGGCTTGAAAGCGTGACGCTGTACAGCCTGAGCTTTAACTTTAACTTCTTTACCGTCAACAACGATGGTCAGAACTTCGCTGTAGAATTCAGCTTTAGCTTGCATGTTCATAACTGCATCGTGATCCAGTTCGATAGCAATCGGGGCTTCTGCGCCACCGTAGATGATTGCCGGGAACTTGTTAGCGGCACGCAGGCGGCGGCTCGCACCCTTACCCTGCTCTTTACGTACTTCAGCGTTGATAGTAAACATTTAAATCTCTCTTTAATAATTCCTGCTACAGGCGACCCAGCAACAGGTAAGTGATCTGCTTTGCGTATGCAAAAGCGGGCGAGATTCTATACTCAAACGGCTGGTACATCAATCAAAAGTACAATTAACCGCGTAATTCATGTGCCCGGCGAAAGCGACCTTCATAATCGAAGACCTTTTCACGCACTTGCCAGTACTGACCTTTCATGCGCGCAACCACGAAATCAGGATGGCGTAACAGCGCCTGCTGGGCGAGGATATCGGCGGCGGTTATCCAGCGTAAGGGAATACCGGGGGTACGGGTGTGCGGGCGAATAAACAGTTGTTCGAATGCCGTACGCTGCGCGGGAGTGTGTAGACGAAAGCGTTCGCTGACGTCGGCTCCGTCTTCATCGTAATAGGTGATTTTTAGCCATTCGCCTTTTTCATCCTGGCCATTTTGTAACACCATACCGCTACAGCGCAGGACCAGCGCATCTTTTAGCCTCAACGCCGCTTTCAGCATATCATCCGGGTCGACCAGCACGGTATCGCATTCACGGCAGCGGCGGGCAGCAATGTCATTTTCCGCGTTGCACTGCGGGCAATTTTTAAACCGGAAACGAAAGTTGCACTGTTCGCGATGACCGTCATCATCTTCAAACCATCCCTGGCAGCGGCGACCAAAATGTTCAATCAGCGTGCCGTCAGCCGTTGTTTTGCCCCAGAAGGTGTTGGCAAATCCGCAGGCAGGGCAGAACACCTGCACCGGCACGTTGTCGCTTTTTCCCTTCGGCGCGCCCACTTCCGGGGCGTACAGATCGTGGGGATTACCCGCGTAATCGAGGATCAGACAGTCGGTTTTACCTGGGGCCAGGCGCAGTCCGCGACCAACAATTTGTTGGTACAGGCTGACTGATTCCGTCGGGCGGAGAATGGCGATAAGGTCGACGTGTGGGGCATCGAAGCCGGTAGTCAGGACCGACACATTCACCAGAAAGCGAAAGCGCTGGGCTTTAAACTCTTCAATCAGTACGTCACGCTCCGCGCCTGGCGTATCTCCGGTAATAAGCGCGGCATCGTCAGCAGGCAGCAGGCCCAGAATTTCTTTGGCGTGTTCAACGGTGGCGGCGAAAATCATCACCCCTTTGCGCGTCTGGGCAAACTCAATAATCTGGCTGATGATATGCGGCGTGATTCGCTGCTGCTTTTTTAATTCCCGATTAAGGTCCGCCTCGCTGAACAGGCCGTTACTTTGTGCCTGCAGGCGGCTGAAGTCATACTGCACGACCGGCATGTCGAGGCGTTCCGGCGGCGTCAGGTAGCCGTGTTTAATCATATAGCGCAGCGGTAATTCATAAATGCAGTCGCGAAACAGCGCTTTTTCATCGCCGCGCACCATTCCGTGATAATGAAAGTGGTAAATCCAGCCTTTACCCAGACGAAAAGGCGTGGCGGTAAGCCCCAGCAGGCGTAAGTGGGGATTGACGTTGGTCAGGTGAGTGAGGATTTGCTGATACTGACTCTCTTCATCATCACCGATGCGGTGACATTCATCGACGATCAGCAGGGAAAACTCTCCCTGAAAGGCATCCAGATTACGCGCCACCGACTGTACGCTGCCAAATACCACTTTTCCGTGGCTCTCTTTACGCTTCAGCCCGGCGGCAAAAATATCGGCCTCCAGCCCCAACGCGCAATATTTGGCGTGGTTTTGCGCGACCAGCTCTTTGACGTGCGCCAGTACCAGCACGCGACCACGCGCCACGCGGGCCAGTTCCGCTATCACCAGGCTTTTGCCCGCGCCGGTTGGCAGGACGATAACCGCCGGTGTGCGGTGGTGGCGAAAATGGTTGAGCGTGGCGTCCACGGCTTCTTGTTGGTACGGGCGAAGAGTAAAAATCATGGGCTCACTAAGGTAAACAGTAACAATGAATAGTATGCCATGAATCATTTCCCTTGAGGGATGGTGTAACGCCGCTATACTGGGCGGATAACAGTCCCACTTTTCGGGCGCAAACCCGATTCTCGTATTTTTACAGGCAAAAATCACACTCATGCGACTTGATAAATTTATCGCTCAGCAACTCGGCGTCAGCCGCGCTATTGCCGGGCGTGAGATCCGTGCTAACCGCGTTACTGTCGACGGTGAAATCGTCAGAAATAGCGCCTTTAAGCTGCTGCCAGAACATGGCGTCGAATATGACGGCAATTCCCTGGTTCAACAGAATGGCCCGCGCTATTTTATGCTGAATAAGCCGCAGGGCTATGTTTGTTCAACGGATGATCCGGATCACCCGACGGTTCTTTATTTCCTTGATGAACCCGTCGCATACAAATTACATGCGGCAGGCCGTCTGGATATCGACACCACCGGACTGGTGCTGATGACCGATGACGGACAGTGGTCGCATCGCATCACTTCGCCACGTCGCCATTGTGAGAAAACCTATCTGGTGACGCTGGAATCGCCGGTGGCGGATGATACCGCCGAGCAGTTTGCCCGTGGCGTACAACTGCATAACGAAAAAGACCTGACAAAGCCGGCCGTGCTGGAAGTCATTACGCCAACTCAGGTGCGATTGACCATCAGCGAAGGGCGCTATCATCAGGTGAAACGCATGTTTGCCGCCGTGGGGAACCACGTTGTTGAACTGCACCGTGAACGGATCGGCGCCATTAAGCTTGATGATGACCTTGAGCCTGGCGAATACCGTCCATTAACTGAAGAAGAAATTGCCAGCGTTAACTTAACCCCGCGTTAATCTCAGGAGCTAAATGTGACCACCCGGCAGAACTCGTCAATTGCCATTGTCTTTATCCTTGGCTTGTTAGCCATGCTGATGCCGTTGTCGATTGATATGTATCTTCCGGCGCTGCCTGTTATCTCTGAACAGTTTGGTGTGCCTGCCGGTAGCGCGCAGATGACCCTCAGTACCTATATTTTAGGTTTTGCGGTGGGGCAGTTGCTGTATGGTCCAATGGCAGACAGCATTGGGCGTAAGCCGGTAATACTGGGCGGAACGCTGGTGTTTGCGGCGGCGGCAGTTGCCTGTGCGCTGGCGCAAACTATCGATCAACTGATCATAATGCGTTTCTTCCATGGTCTGGCGGCTGCGGCGGCGAGCGTGGTTATCAACGCCCTGATGCGCGATATCTATCCGAAGGAAGAGTTCTCGCGCATGATGTCATTCGTCATGTTGGTCACCACGATAGCGCCATTGCTGGCGCCCATTGTGGGCGGCTGGGTGCTGGTATGGCTGAGCTGGCACTATATCTTTTGGATCCTCGCCGTGGCGGCTATTCTGGCTTCAGTGATGATCTTTACGCTGATCAAAGAAACATTGCCCGTAGAGCGTCGCCAGCCGTTTCGCTTGCGCACTACTCTTGGCAACTTTGCCTCGTTGTTTCGTCATAAGCGCGTACTGAGCTATATGCTGGCCAGCGGGTTCAGCTTTGCCGGAATGTTTTCTTTCCTTAGCGCCGGGCCTTTTGTCTACATTGAGATTAACCATGTTTCACCGCAGCATTTCGGTTACTACTTCGCGCTGAATATTGTTTTCCTGTTCGTGATGACCATCATCAACAGCCGCTTTGTTCGCCGGGTTGGGGCATTGAATATGTTCCGTGCGGGGCTGTGGATCCAGTTTGTGATGGCGGGCTGGATGGTTTTCAGTGCGCTATTCGGGGTAGGTTTTTGGGCGCTGGTGGTGGGCGTGGCGGCATTTGTCGGCTGCGTGTCGATGGTGTCATCTAACGCGATGGCGGTCATCCTGGATGAATTCCCGCACATGGCGGGAACGGCATCATCTTTGGCGGGGACGTTCAGATTTGGCATTGGCGCTATTGTTGGGGCACTGTTGTCACTGGCGACCTTTAACTCGGCCTGGCCGATGATTTGGTCGATAGCGTTTTGCGCCACCAGCTCTATTCTCTTCTATCTCTACGCCAGTCGCGCTAAAAAACGGTGATCTAATACACAACCTGGAGGTCATAAGGCCTCCAGAGTTGATGTATATCAACCGCAAATCTATCAATTCTCCTGCTTATGTTTATTTTATGTAAAATCAATTTATGTAAAAAGTCACATCATTGTAGTTAAAAAGGTTGAGTTAGATCGCAGAAACGAGTACATATAGCCCGGAAATTTGCCAGAACCATTGAATAAATTTAAATACCTGGTTCGGAAAGCAGCATATGGACATGGGTGTAAACGTTTACCAACTGTTTAAAGACGTTTTGTCAATGATGTGTTAATATTGATGTAAAATAATTGTGAAGTGATTGTGCTTCCAGGGAAAGAAAGTGATGACATTACAACTCTCAATCGTTCATCGTCTGCCGCAGTGCTATCGTTGGTCGGTGGGTTTCGCAGGTTCGAAAGTTGAACCGATTCCGCAAAACGGTCAGAGCAATGAGAACAGCCTGGTGGCGCTCAAATTGCTCAGCCCGGATGGTGATAGCGCGTGGTCAGTCATGCATAAACTCAGCCAGGCCCTCAGTGACATTGAGGTTCCTTGTTCCGTTCTGGAATGCGAAGGGGAGCCGTGCCTGTTTGTGAATCGTCAGGATGAGTTTGCTGCGACCTGCAGACTGAAAAATTTCGGCGTGGCAATCGCAGAACCTTTTTCAAATAACAATCCATTTTGAGCGTCAGCTTAGCGCGAGCAGCTGACGCGTATAGGCCTGTTGTGGCGCGTTGAATACGTGCTCGCATTGCCCCTGTTCCACAACTTCTCCCTGCCTTAGCACAATAACCTGATGGCACAACGCGCGTACGACATGCAAATCATGGCTGATAAAAATATAGGCCAGACGATGCTTTTCCTGTAAGGACTTTAACAATATCAGGATTTGCGCCTGTACGGTCCTGTCGAGTGAGGATGTCGGTTCATCCAGAATGATCAGCGAAGGTTTTAGAATCAACGCCCGGGCAATGGCTATGCGTTGACGTTGACCACCGGAAAACTCTGCGGGATAACGATGTCGCGTTTCGCTATCCAGCCCCACTTCCGTCATGACCGCTTTCACCTGCGCTTCACGTTGTTCGGCAGTAAGTGTCGGTTGATGAACGCGTAGTCCCTCCTCAATAATTTGTAGCACGCTTAAGCGTGGGTTTAGCGAGGAGTTAGGATCCTGAAATACCACCTGAATGCGGTGACGTACGGGTAACAGCTGGCGACGATTTAAGGTATGCAACGCCTGGCCATCGAACACAATACTCCCCTGCGATGTGATTAGCCTCAGTAGCGCCAGCCCGGTGGTGCTTTTCCCGGAACCTGACTCACCGACCAGCCCCAGCGTTTCACCGGGCCGCAGGGAAAAACTGACGTCGTTGACCACGACGTTATGGTCTACTACGCGCTTCAGAATGCCTTTGCGGACAGGGAAGGCGACGCGGAGTTTTTCCACTTCCAGCAAGGGAGCTTGCCCTACAGGTAAGGGGACCGGGTCACCGGAAGGTTCGCTGTTTAACAATTTCTGCGCGTACGGATGCGAGGGCGCAGAGAGCAGTTGTGCGGCACGATTTTGCTCAACGCACAGGCCGTTTTGCATGACCGCCACGGTATCGGCCAGCTTTTTCACAATGCTGAGGTTATGGGTGATGAACAGTAATCCCATATTCAGCTCTCGCTGTAACTCCCGTAACAATTGCAGGATCTGTGCCTGGACGGAGACATCCAGCGCGGTGGTGGGTTCATCGGCAATCAGCAGTTCTGGCTGCGTTAGCAGCGCCATGGCGATCATCACACGTTGGCGCTCACCGCCGGACAACTGGTGCGGGTAATCTGCGAGACGTTTGGCCGCCTGACGGATCCCGACGCGGTCCAGACAGGTCAGAATCTCTGCCCGGGCGGCCTCGCGACGCATTCCCCGATGCAGCGATAGCACCTCGTAAAGCTGTTTTTCCAGGTTGTGAAGCGGGTTCAGTGACACCATCGGCTCCTGGAAAATCATGGCGATTTTGTTCCCTCGTACGCCGCGAAGCGTCTGCTCGTCGGCGTGAAGCAATGATTCATCATGGAAACGAATATCACCGGCAAGATAGACCGCAGGAGGGGACGGTAATAAGCGCAGAATAGAAAGCGCGGTCACACTTTTCCCTGAGCCAGATTCGCCCACCAGCGCCAGCGTTTGCCCGGCATCAACCCGCAATGAGAGAGTGTTGACCACGGTGCGCACACTCTCCTGGTGGCGAAAACCTACCGATAAATTCTCAATAGCTAACAGAGGTTGTGTCATTTTAAATCGCCTTATTGGGATCAAACGCGTCGCGTACCGCTTCACCAATAAAGATCAGTAGCGATAAAAGCAGGGCAACGGAGATGAACGCAGTGATCCCAAGCCACGGCGCCTGCAGGTTATTTTTACCTTGTAACAGGAGTTCTCCCAACGATGGCGAGCCAAGCGGTAAGCCGAATCCGAGAAAATCCAGCGAGGTCAGGGTGGTTATCGAGGCGCATAATATAAACGGTAAAAAAGTCAGGGCGGCGACCATCGCGTTGGGTAGCATATGACGCAGAATAATACTGCGATCGCTCACGCCGAGCGCCTGCGCGGCACGAATGTAATCAAAGTTTCGGGTACGTAAAAATTCCGCACGCACCACGCCAACCAGACTCATCCAGCCAAACAGCACGGTAATGCCCAGCAGCCACCAGAAGTTGGGCTGGACCACGCTCGACAGCAGAATGATCAGAAACAGCGTTGGCATACCAGACCAAACCTCAATGAATCGCTGCCCCCACAGGTCCACTTTGCCGCCATAATAGCCCTGAATAGCGCCAGCCATGATACCCATCACGCTGGAACACAGGGTCAGCATTAAACCAAACAGGACCGAGATACGCGTGCCGTAGAGGATACGCGCCAGCACGTCGCCGCCGTTGGCGTCCGTCCCCAGC
Organism: Citrobacter sp. CRE-46; assembly: GCF_059615875.1. Taxonomy (NCBI): domain Bacteria; kingdom Pseudomonadati; phylum Pseudomonadota; class Gammaproteobacteria; order Enterobacterales; family Enterobacteriaceae; genus Citrobacter; species Citrobacter sp. CRE-46. The sequence continues at coordinate 1,814,326 of NZ_CM184341.1, forward strand.
CAGTTTTGCGCAGAAGGTGGGGAAGGGAAGGGCTTATCGGTGGCAAAGTTAATGCTGGTGGCCCCAAAGCGTACGGGTGCCCACAGGATCCAGCCCTGCTTCTCCAGGCGCTGCTGTAGCCAGGGATCCTGATAATCAGCTTTGGTCGCCAGTGGTCCGCCAAAGTCGCTTTCACTGTAGTTTTTGAACAGAGGGAAATACCAACTGCTGTCATAGCGCACCAGCAGCGGCTTATCGTTGGCAATCAGTTCGGAACACAGGCTAAGGCCAAACAACACCAGAAAAATCCACAGCGACCAGTAGCCGCGGCGGTTATGACGAAAACGCGCCCAGCGGGCCTGATTGACGGGGCTTAATCGCGACATTAGCGTCCCTCAAAATCAATACGGGGATCGACCAGCGTATAGCTGATATCACTGAGAATATTCAGCAGCAGTCCGATCAGGGTGAAGATATAGAGCGTGCCAAACATCACCGGGTAGTCGCGTGATACGGTGGATTCATACCCCAGTAACCCCAGTCCGTTAAGCGAGAACATGACTTCAATCAGCAGCGAGCCGGTAAAAAACATGCTGATAAACGTTGCCGGGAAACCTGCTATCACCAGTAACATCGCGTTGCGAAACACATGTTTCCATAGAATATTTTTCTCGCTTACCCCTTTGGCGCGCGCGGTGACGACATACTGCTTGCGGACTTCATCCAGAAATGAGTTTTTAGTCAGCATGGTCAGCGCGGCAAACCCGCCAACCACCGTCGCCAGCACCGGCAGGGTAATATGCCACAGGTAGTCGGTTATTTTTTGATACCAGGGCAGAGAGTCAAAGTTGGCGGAAACCAGCCCGCGCAGCGGGAACAGGTCGTAGTAGCTTCCCCCGGCAAAAAAGACGATCAGCAAAATCGCAAACAGAAATGCCGGGATGGCATAGCCGATAATAATGAATGCGCTGCTCCACACATCAAATCTGCTGCCATTGTGCACCGCTTTACGGATACCTAGCGGGATCGACACCAGATAGATGATGAGTGTGCTCCACAGCCCTAGCGTAACGGAAACGGGCAGGCTGTCTTTGATAAGCGTCAGCACCGAAGCGCTACGAAACAGGCTGTCGCCGAAATCGAAACGAATGTAGTCCCAGAGCATTTTGAAGTAACGCTCATGAATAGGTTTATCGAACCCGTAGCGGCGGGTGATTTCTGCAATCACTTCCGGATCCAGACCGCGGCCTCCGCGATAATTGCTGTCGCTGATGTTACCCACGCCGGTTTGCGCGTGGCTGGCGCGAACGCCTTCGCTGCCCGCGCCGGGTAAGGCGCCACTTTGCCCGAACTCAATAGCGGCGACGGCCTGCTCAACGGGACCGCCGGGGGCAATTTGCACGATAAAAAAGTTGATGGTGATGATGGCCCAGAGCGTCGGGATCACCAGCAGCAGACGTCGAATCAGATAAGCGCCCATTTACTCTCCCTGTCGTCTGGCTGCGGGTAGCTTCGCCGCTTTGTTGACGTCATACCACCAGTTGTCGAGGCCGATGGTGTAAATTGGGCGAATAGCAGGATGTGAAAATTTGTCCCACCAGGCGATACGATCCTCGGCCATGTACCACATCGGCAACATGTAGTAGTTCCAGGTTAATACCCTGTCCAGCGCCCGTCCCAGCGGGATCAGTTTGGCTTTATCACCTTGCGCCGCGATGATTTGATTGATCAATTTATCAATCACCGGGCTTTGCACGCCGGGCGCATTGTAGCTGGAGTCAATGTATTCAGAAGCCCACAGAATTTGCAGGTCCGAACTCGGCCACGGCATCGCGCGATACAACCTCGGCATCATGTCATAGTCGCGACTGCGCAGGCGGTTCGTGATTTGCGAATTATCAACCTGGCGGATGTTCATGGTGATGCCTAAGCGCTGCAGGTTGTGCTGGAACGGCAGTACCCACTGGCTGTTACTGCCCGCCGGGAGCAACAGTTCGAAGCTCAGGGGTTTACCGCTGACGCTGTTCACGCGCTGCTGTCCCTTTAGTATCCAGCCAGCCTGTTCCAGTAAGGTATTGGCTTTCAATAAGTTATCACGATCGTAGCCATCACCTGTTGATTTCGGCGGCTGATAAATTTGGCTGAAGACCTCAGGGGGGAGATCTTTTTTCAATGGCGCGAGTATCACCAGTTCATCCGCATCGGGGTAATTTTTTGCGGCATACTCGGTATTCTGAAAATAGCTGTTTGTCCGGCTCCAGGCGTTATAGAACAGGGCTTTATTCATCCATTCAAAATCAAAGGCCAGCGTGATGGCTTCACGTACGCGTCGATCGCTGAATACCGGACGCTGAATATTAAAGGCCAGCCAACGCGTATCCTGTGCGGATTCGTTTTTCTGCTCATCTTTGATGATGTAATGATTTGCGAAATTTTTGCCGGTATAACGTGTCGCCCAGTTTTTGGCATCGTTCTCCAGACGCAGATCAAACGCACCGGCCTTAAACGCTTCAAAGGCGACGTTGTCATCAAGATAGTAATCGTAGCGGATGGTATCAAAGTTCCAGCGCCCGCGGTTAACGGGCAGGTTCGCGGCCCAATAATCTTTGACACGCGAATAGACAATATACTGGCCCATTTTCCACTGGGTGATACGGTACGGACCGCTGGCAAGCGGTGGGGAAGATAAGGGATCGCTGAGTTTATGATCCTTCCAGTATTTCTCAGGCATCACGGGTAATGAAAACAGGCTGAGCATATCCTCTTTGCCCGGTTTGGCTAATTCAATACGCACGGTTAACGGTGCAATGGCTTTTACCGTTGTGCCTTTGTAGACGAGGCGAAACTGCGGCACGCCTTCAGTCATAAATTTGTGAAAGGTGAAGGCGACATCGCTGGCGGTAATGGGGGAGCCATCGTGAAAACGCGCCCGTGGATTAATGGCGATTTCTACCCAGGAATAGTCGTCAGCATAGCGCGCGCTGTCGGCAATGAGCGGGTAATAGCTGCCAGGCTCGTCGTCAGAGGTGGTAAAAAGCGTATCGTACAGCGTTTCGGTGCGCGCGCCGGGATTGCCACGCATTGCATAGCGGTTGAAGTTATCGAACGTACCAATCGCGGAGAGGGTGATTTGCCCGCCTTTGGGCGCGGCTGGGTTAACGTAATCAAAGTGGTTAAAGTTAAACGCGTACTTCGGTTCGCCCAGTACGGCAAATGCATAGCTTTCTTTGATGGATTGCGCCTGAACGCTAAACCCGATGAGGGCGATAAACAGCAGCAGTAGGCGAGGGATCATATAAAAGCGCTTTCCTTTTCCTGTCACAACCCGACGGGCATCATGCCTGTGAGATAAGGGGTGTGGCGGCGAGTAAGAGTATATGAATCGCAAACTGCGATCACCACGTTGGCTTATTGGGCTGCGCCATCCAACGCACGAAATCAGCAAGCTTTAACGGTCGGCTAATCCAGTATCCCTGGAAAAAATGTACTCCACGATCGCGCAGCCAACGAGCTTGCTCAGGTGTTTCTACCCCTTCAGCAACCGTCAGCATATTAAGACGCTTAGAGAGTGTCAACACGGCGTCCAGAACCGGAGAGGTCAGGGTTTCTGTGCCGATGGCGTTAATAAACCCACGATCGATTTTCAGGTAGTCAACGGTGAAGCGTTCCAGATAGATAAGCGCGCTATGACCAGTGCCGAAATCATCAATAGCAATTTCAAAGCCAACAGAGTGTAGCCATTCAAATAGCTGTGTCGCCTCGTGTTGATTAAGCATATCGCGTTCAGTGATTTCCAGCACTAACTGAAAATGGTTCGCGGGAAGCGAGGCGCGCAGCCGTCGAATGTCATCTTTAAAACTCTCGCCGTGCAGGTGCGTTGGTGCGATGTTAATCCCCAGTTTGGCGCCAGCAGGAAACACTTTTTGCAGCGTCGGGGCGTCCTGCGCTATCAACTTAAAGAGGTGTTGGGTCAGCGGGACAATCATTTTCTGCGATTCTGCATAATGAATGAAGGCATCCGGTGGGATCTCACCCGTTGATGGATGATGCCAACGTAATAACACCTCAACACCTTTTACCTCCAGCGTTTGCATCTCTACGACGGGCTGGTACACCACATAAAATTGATTATGTTTGATGGCGTGGAGGATATCTTTACCAGGGCGTAACCGGACAGTAAAGATGTAATACCAGAGGAGAACCCCGGTGATAATCCCGGCCATACATCCCAACATAATCGCGTACCAGATGTCGTTGTACGTCCACTCTTGCGCATACAAACGAATCTTCAGCGGTACCTCTTTAAGCGTCGCCTGGCGCCATGGCGTGTCAGGCAGCGCAGAGACGTCCATAATTCGGGATGAAAATGTTGAAATAGCGGTGTCGCCAGCAATAACGGCAATACCATTAAAATTATCCTCGCGGGCGGTATAAAGCAGATAGGGCGCCAGGTTGATATTCAATGAAGAAAATACGCCGCTGTTATGGAACGAGGGATTGCGGTGCCAAATCATTATCGCTGGCTTATCCGGCATCATGGGCGTCCCGGAAAGTATTTCCACATCAACATCTTTGTTGATATTCAGCTTCGGGATCAGCGACAAAATGGGGGCGTTCATTGCGCCTGTTGCGGAGGAGCAAAAAGCAATGCCGTCTTTTACCAGCAAAAAAGCGCGAACGTTGAGGTTAAAAGCCGCACTGGAGGTAAGTTTTGCAGCGACTTGCTGGCAGTTCTTTTCCAGCAGGGGTTGAAGCGCATCTGTGGTGGTTTTGAGATCTGCAAAGTAACTACTGACATAATTCTGGATATCGGCAAGCAGCGTTTCGTACTTAACCTCTCGCTTATGCCAGGTAACCAAAAATTGCAGGGTACTCACCAGCAATGCGACGATAAGCCCCGTTAACATACAGGAAAGCAGGATTTTCCGACCGGATGAAGAGCTGCGTCTGAACATAGTTCCTTATGTTTACCTGTAGTAACCGCTTATTCTGTATGAATATAACCTGAAATGGTCCATGCTGTGAGATTTTTCTTAGTCGAGAGGCGAAACAAAAAAGCACCGCCGAAGCAGTGCTTTTGATATGTCTCATCAGGATAGCCAAGGGATAGCTGCCAAACGAAATTAACTGCGGCTCAGAACCCGGCGAGCTTCGTTGTAACGTTTTTTCCAGTAAGGCTCGTTCATGCTGGAAATGATAACGCCACTGCTGGTCGAGGCATGAACAAACTGGTTGTTGCCGATATAGATACCGACGTGGCGGCCTGTGGAGCCAGCACGGAACAGAACCAGATCGCCTGTGCGCAGATTAGTACGCGAAACGGATTTACCCGTTTCCTGTTGTTCGTAGGTTGAGCGCGGAAGCTCTAAACCAAACTGCTCACGGAACGTACGCTGTACGAAGCTGGAGCAATCAATACCTTTTTTGGTGCTGCCGCCAAGGCGGTAACGCACGCCTTTCCAGTCAGCATACTGATCCATAATACGTGATTTAACATCGATATTACGGACCATATTTTCAAATTCATCCTGAGAGGCTTGCAGTGAAGAGTTATCTCCATTGCCCACAGCATGCGTCTCAGAATGCATATTCCTGGCGGTGTTCGTGGTACTACATGCGGAAAGCAGAACCGCAACTGCTATCGCGGGTATGCCCCGCAAGATATATCTCAAAATCGGTTGAGATTTGACCATTTTGTTTGTTTTCCCTTGAAGTCCTTAACGATAAATATCGTTATAAAAAATGCCAAACGTGACGAGACTAATTACCATCGCACGATGAGACAATTCCTTAAGGTCAAATCTGTGGCAGAACGCACAAATTTATTCAGAAAGGGAATAATTGTCCCGCGAGGCAAAACGAGTTCGAGGTTACCCGATCGCCCCAGTCATTGCGAGAGATTTTATGTGATTTCTTATAAGAAAAATTGATACAGAAAGTGAATAAACGGCATTGGCTAAATTAAGAACAATTAGCGTAAAAAATATGCAAGCCATTCATTCTAAACATGAATAAGATGACAGGAGAATGACAATCAGAATGATGGAATATCGGTCGTCATCATCAGGGAATCAGAAGTTTCCCTGATGATGTTAATTGTTTTGCGTTATTTGTTTGAAAATTGTTTGTTTTTGCCGGGCAGATAATTCACAAACAGCGTGACCAGACGATCACTTAATGGCGTCATTAGCCACCAGGGTAAGCCAATCAGCACAACCGTCATGGAGCCGACCACGATATCGGTGAGCCAGTGAGCGCCGATCATTACGCGTGGAAAAGCAAAAACCACAGCGATAATAAGGCCGATTATGCCTGCAACTTTTCCGAAATAACGCAGCATAAATGCGGAAAAAATAAGCAGCATCATGCCGTGATCGCCAGGAAAACTGTCTCTGGAGGCATCTTTGGTTGGAATATGCAGCAGTTCGCTGACGCGATAAATATTATCCAGCATCAGAGTAGGGCTGGCGCGTTTAACCGGAATAAGCGCCTGGCCCAACTGATTTAATACCACTGCGGTGAGCAGCATCACCAGACCAATAGCCACAATACGCCGGCGACCTTCCGCCGTATCCTTCAGCCAAAAGTGCAGCATCAGTGCGCCCATAGCCAACAACGAGCAGCCATCAAATGCCCGGTTATTGGTGATCGCAACAATCCACAGAAACAGCGGGCTTTCAACCAGCTTCTGATTGAAGAAACGGAAGACGCCCGTATCCAGTGAGGACCAGAACCCGTGCCCGGCGGGAATATACCAGGACAGAAACAGCGCTATACCTGCAATATTGAGCAGTATAATAAGAGGGTATCGGGTTTTCATCGTCGTTTACCATTGCTATAAAACGAAGGCAACCTTACGCGCTACCGTCTAAACGAAGTCTCAACAATGCGCTCTGTAACGTATTCCAGTCGGTGTCGGTATCGGAGATGAGTTCAATACGGCTATCCGGCGGAGCGACGTTTTGCGTCTCAATATGCCAGTCGTCTCCCTGACGGTTAATGCGCACCAGCCCCTCTTTGATACGCATTACACCTTTTACACGCCCAACGGGGGCAAGGCGCGACCATTCCAGCAGGCCGATGGTATCGAACACTGTATCGGCGTCAAAAATCCAGCCGCAGGCCTGATGACCCTGACCGCTGTTCAGGCTGCGACGCCAGCGCTGTTGTGCGGGCAAACTTAACGCCGCCAGCCCTTTTTTGTCAGCATGACTATGGGCGTGCTCAGTGCTTGCGGGAAGCTGCGCCAGGTTTAGTCGGGGCAAATCCAGTAATTGACCGGCAATATTTCCATGATCGGCATGGACCAGTTGACGATTGCCGCCATAGTGCTGCCACCAGGTTTGCAGGGCGATTTCGCTTTCCGTTGTGGCGCGGTCGGCTTTGTTGGCGACGATGATATCGGCGGCAGCCAGTTGATCGCGGAAATTGTCATTGGCGACGCTTTTTTCATCCAGTAGCTGGCGAGGATCAAGAATACAAAGGGTCGCGCGCAAATCGATCCACGGTTCGTAAACCGGAGCGGTAAGTAAATCCAGAATCTGTTTGGGATGTCCGAGACCGGTAGGTTCAATGAGCAGTCGGTCAGGTTTTCCCTGACGCAACAATGTATTGAGGCCAACCTGCATTGGCAGACCGTTAACACAGCACATACAGCCGCCGGGGATCTCTTTTAGCAATGCGCCGCTGTCGGCTAACAGGGCGCCATCAATACCGACTTCACCAAACTCATTGACCAGTACGGCCCACTTCTCTGCGGGATCTTTGTTTGCCAATAAATGAAGAATAGAGGTGGTTTTGCCACTGCCGAGAAAACCGGTGATGAGATTGGTTTTAGTCACATTTACTCCAGAATCATAAATTGCCGTAATGGCATTTAACAATCCTGGCGAAAAACGGGGAAAAAGAGAAGGGGTGAGAGGACGAAGACGCGCTTCGTCCTGATTAATGGCAGAAATCGTTAACTTTTTAACGTTTCAATGACAGCCTGATGCGCCCCATATTGGGCAATACGTTGCCAGGCGAGCTGAATAGCCGCAACAAACTGCGGATTCTGTACCAGATCGGTGGCGAAAATCTCATGCAGAGACAGCAGGGCGCTGACGCGTTCTGATTCTGTACTCTGCTTCACAAGCGCGCTGATTTTCTCGCTCAATGGATCACGAATATCAATGGCCGCACCTGAATCATCCACTCCGCTCACGTAACGCATCCAGCCTGCGACGCCGAGTGCCAGCAGCGGCCACTCGCTGCGCCGTGCTAAATGTACGCGGATCCCTTCCAGCATACGCTGGGGTAATTTTTGGCTACCATCCATCGCGATTTGCCAGGTTTTATGCTTCAACGCCGGGTTGGCAAAGCGTTCCAGCAGGCTAGCGGCATAGTGGTCTAAATCAACATCGGTGATTTGCAGGGTAGGCGCCTGTTCGTTGAGCATCAGACGGTAGGCGGCTTCACGAAAAGCGCTGTCCTGCATGCAGTCGCTGATGTGCTGAAACCCGGCCAGATAGCCGAGATACGCGAGAAACGAATGACTACCGTTCAGCATCCGCAATTTCATTTGTTCCCACGGCAGAACGTTTTCAACCATTTGTACGCCGGCGGTTTCCCACTGCGGACGACCACACACAAAATTGTCTTCAATCACCCACTGAATAAAGGGCTCGCAGCTGATTGCGCAGGGATCGGCCACCCCCAACTCACGGGCGATTTCAGCCAGTGACTCTTCGGTGGCGGCAGGAACAATCCTGTCCACCATGGTACCCGGGAAGCTGACATGTTCCTGGATCCAGTGGGCCAGCTCAGGTGAGCGTTTCTCCGCCATTCCCAGTACGGCGTTTTTTACCACATGGCCATTATCCGGGATATTATCGCAGGAGAGGACGGTAAAAGGCTGCAGCCCGCGTTCACGTCGGCGGTGCAGCGCTTCAACTATAATGCCGGGGGCCGAGTGTGGTTCAGCCGGAGTTTGTAGATCATGAACAATGCGTGGATGAGAAAGATCCAGCGAGCCTGTTGCCGGATCGATGCAGTAGCCTTTTTCCGTAATCGTTAACGAGACAATCGCCACCTGAGGTTCACAGAATTTTTCGATAATGGCCGCCAGCGAATCCAGCGTGGCGTTCAGACACTCTTTGACGGAGCCGATAACAATCGGTTGGTTACCATTCGCCCCTTTTTCTAACACGGTAAATAAATGATCCTGCTCGCGAAGCTGACTCATTAGCCGATCGCCGCTGAACAGACTTATCTCGCAAATTCCCCAGTCCCCACCCTGTGCATTCAGTACCCGATCGGTCAGTAATGCCTGATGGGCACGGTGAAAAGCACCGAAACCAAAATGCACAATCCGCGTTTTTAATTGTTGGCGATCGTACTGCGGCATCATGACATTTTTCGCGAGCGGCACTGAGGCAATAGTTTTCATTCAATACACCTGATTAACCATTAATTAACAATGGCAGTATAAAGTTATATGACAGCAAATTGAATTGGTGTGCCTCGTTTATCCGGGTAATGTGAGCTGGATCAACCAATCATTGCGGATTCGTTGATCCTCGCCCAGATGCCTGTATGGTAGTCGTCATTAAGTGAGTCTAATTTGGTATAACAACTTGTGAGGTGAAACCATGGAACAAACCTGGCGTTGGTACGGACCTAACGATCCAGTATCGCTTGATGATGTGCGTCAGGCTGGCGCAACGGGTGTTGTGACCGCCTTGCACCACATTGCCAACGGTGAAGTCTGGCCGGTAGAAGAGATTAAAAAGCGCCAGGCTATTCTGGCTGAAAAAGGACTGACCTGGTCAGTGGTGGAAAGTATCCCCGTCCACGAAGATATCAAAACGCACTCTGGTCAATATCAAACGTGGATTGCCAACTATCAGCAGAGTATCCGTAATCTGGCGACCTGCGGCATCGATACCGTGTGCTATAACTTCATGCCGATCCTCGACTGGACGCGTACTGACCTCGAATATCAGTTGCCGGACGGCTCCAAAGCGCTGCGTTTTGACCAGATCGCTTTTGCTGCCTTTGAGCTGCATATCCTCAAACGTTCGGGGGCTGAAGCGGATTACACCCCGGAAGAACAACGCCAGGCGCTGGACTATTTCAATGCCATGAGCGAAGCCGATATTGAAAAACTGACGCGCAATATCATCGCAGGTCTGCCCGGTGCCGAAGAGGGGTATACCCTGGATCAGTTCCGTGCGCGCCTTGCTGAATATGACGGCATCAGCAAAGACGACTTGCGCAATAACATGGCGGTATTCCTGCGGGCGATAGTGCCAGTGGCAGAAGAAGTCGGCGTGCGTCTGGCCGTTCACCCGGACGATCCGCCGCGTCCGATCCTTGGCCTGCCGCGCATCGTTTCGACCATCGAAGATATGCAGTGGCTGAAAGACACCGTCGACAGCATCAATAACGGTTTCACCATGTGCACCGGCTCCTACGGCGTACGCGCCGATAACGATCTGGTGAAAATGATTGAAACCTATGGCGATCGTATTCACTTCACGCATCTGCGTTCAACTTGCCGTGAAGATAACCCGAAAACCTTCCACGAAGGTGCGCATTTGCAGGGCGATGTGGATATGGTATCGGTGGTGGCGGCGATTCTGAGCGAAGAGCAGCGTCGTAAACAGGCGGGCGATCTACGTCCAATCCCGATGCGCCCCGATCACGGGCACCAGATGCTTGATGATTTGCATAAAAAAACCAACCCGGGCTACTCTGCGATTGGTCGTCTGAAAGGACTGGCGGAAGTCCGTGGCGTTGAGCTGGCGCTGAAACAAACACAGTTCCGCGATCTGCTGTAAGGCGAACAACAGGGATTGAGCGGCAGGCTCGATCCCTGTAATCCATTAAGGCTGCGATAGCGCCTGCTCCAGTACCGCCAGGACTCTTTTTATCTGCTGTAACTGCAATCCACCAAATCCAAAAAACATAACTGCGTCGCTGTTCTCTTCACGCCATGCGGCTTCTGAGCCATTTTCTATATCTGGCAACGTATCGAAACGAATCCCGGCCAGCAGGCAGCGTTGTTGTAGCCTGGCGATAATTTCTGGGGACCAGGCAATGCGTAAAGAGAGGTGCAGACCTGCCGTTGCGCCAGCGATTTTCCCTTCGGGAAACAGTGCGGATAGGCCGTCGCGTAATAGCGTAAGACGTGCCGCATAATTGCAGGCCAGCTTGCTGATATGCGTATAAAACACCTGATTTTGCATTAATTCAGCCAAAAATTGCTGCAACAACCACTGGCTCCCGTTGTTGTTGAGCGCTTTCATATTCTGTACGGCCGGAAGCAGTTCGTCAGGGCAAATCAGATAGCCAAGACGTCCTCCTGGTCCCAATGTTTTGGAAAATGTCCCCATATAGATAACCCGGTTGTGATAATCCATGGCTTTCAGCGCGGGAAGGGGATTTTCTCCATAGGTAAAAACGGCATCGTAATCGTCTTCAATAATGTAAGCGCCGACGCGCTGCGCCCATGTTAATAATGCCTGACGCCGCTCCAGTGACAGGACGCTACCCAGCGGATACTGATGCGCTGGAGTAACATAACAAAGCTGGGTAGCATATTCCGGTAAATTATCTGTTTGCAGTCCGTGGTTATCGACAGCAATTGGCGTAATGTCTGCGCCGTAATAATTAAACAGATGCCAGGCACCCGAATAACAAGGGGACTCGGTTACAATATGGCACTTTTTTTGCTGACTGAAAGTATGATGGTTAATAAAGAGTTGACTGAGCAGTGACAGTCCTTCCTGAATCCCGTTAGTAATAATGATGTTCTCTGCTCGAGTATTAATACCGCGAGATAAATTAAGGTATCTGACCAATTGTTCACGCAGTGAAAATAATCCATTTGGTGAATGATATCGGGTGAATAATTGTTCCTTGAGGACGCTGGGGGCGTTATTCCATTTGCGCCAGCTTGACCAGGGAAAAGCATTGGGATCGGGAACGCTCATTTGGCAATAGCACTCTCGCCCTGGCTCTGCATAAACATCGGTGGGGATCCCAGCCGCTTTAGGTTTCATCGGCGGGGAACCCTGCGCGACGGGCACGATTGCTGGCGTTGTGCGTACAGGTGTGGTGAAGATGACATCGTAGCCGATACCTTGTCGACTCTTAATTAATCCCGCGGCCATGAGCTTATCATAGGCCATCACGACCGTTATTTTGGCAACGTTTAATACCTGCGCCTGCTCGCGAATAGAGGGAAGTTTATCTCCACAAAGCAAATCACCGCGCTGAATGGCCTGGAAATAAAATTGAAATATCTGCAATTGCAGCGGGGTACGGCTTTCTCGATCGAGAGTCAGTGTTAGCATGAGGAATTCCTTATGTATATATACGCACTATATTACGAGCTTCTCTTCTTTACGTTTTGATGCACCTCATAGAGTAGATGCTGTTCCTATAAGCTGCTTTTACTGTCTCTATTTTTGATTTTTATGATCGCTTAGCGTGTCGCTATTAAAAAAATGGAGGCAAGCATGTCGTGGATAAGAAAGAACGCACTGTGGTGCGCATTCGTCGGGGCAGTAGCAATGGCCCTTGCAATTTGGGGGACGTGGCAAGGCGTTCATTACACCAGTACCACCGAATTTTGTTTATCGTGTCACTCGATGCGCACACCAGGAGAGGAATATAAAACCAGCGTGCATTTTCGCAATGCTTCTGGCGTGCGTGCTGAGTGTAAGGATTGTCATATTCCGCCAGGGATCGTCCCGACGTTGGTTCGTAAAACGGAAGCCTTAAACGACCTCTACCACACCTTTATCTCTCCTTCGATTGATACCCCTGAAAAATTTGCCGCAAAACGAGCGGAATTGGCCCAGCGAGAGTGGGCGCGAATGAGCGCTAACCATTCGGCGTCATGTAAATCTTGCCACAGCTATGAGGCGATGGATCACGGCAAACAATCTGCGAATGCGGCGGCGCAAATGACCGCGGCGGCGGCAAAAGACAGCAACTGTATTGATTGCCATAAAGGTATTGCCCATCACAAACCCGATATGAGCAGCGGTTTCCGCGATCGCTATAAGCAGTTGCAGCAGCAGGGAGCGTCTTTATCGAATGCGAGCACGCTGTTCTCGTTAAGCGAAAAAGCATTGACGGCAACGGCCGGAAGCCCCGCAGGTAAAGCGCTGTTATTTCCTGCCACCGAGGTCAAAGTGCTGAAAAAAGAGGGCAGCAACGTGCAGCTTGAACTGACGGGCTGGCGTGAAAGCAAAGGACGCGGGCGGGTGATAACCCAGTATATGGGTAAGCGTGTGTTCTCGGCCGTGCTTGATGACGCCTTGATGGCGAACGTAAAAGTACTACAAACCCAGGTCGATCCTGACTCACACCAGCAATGGCAGCAGGTGAGCGTGACCGCCTGGACCTCCGCCCAGGGGCTTATCAGCAATATTGCACCGATCTGGGAATATTCGGATCAAATGCTGCAATCCACCTGTAGCGCCTGTCATAGCACTCCTCCTACGACCCGATATACCGCCAACGGCTGGATCGCCGGATTGAAAGCGATGTCCACCTATTACCGACTGAATCCGGTGGAAGAACGTACGTTGTTGAAATACCTCCAGACCCATGCCAGCGATGTGTCTGAACCTAACAAAAATTAAGGAAAATATATGGATATTCATGAATTTAACCCGTCTCGCCGCCGTTTTCTGAGCGGTATGCTAGCGGTGGGCGCGGCCAGTGCGCTGGCGCCGAATCCGCTGATATCAAAAGTATGGGCAGCGGGAGAAAACCCCGCACAGTGGATTCAATCCGGTTCGCATTTTGGCGCTTTTGAAGCCAAGGTTGTCAACGGCGAGTGGACAGAAACCCGGCCTTTCAAACATGACAAATACCCTTGCGATATGCTGAACGCGGTGCGTGAAGTGGTCTATAACCCGTCGCGGGTGCGTTATCCAATGGTTCGTCTGGACTGGTTACGTAAACGCGAGAAATCGGATCGCAGCCAGCGCGGAGATAATCGTTTTGTGCGGGTAAGCTGGGATCAGGCGTTGGATCTGTTTTACGAAGAGCTGGAACGGGTACAAAAAACCTACGGCTCATCGGGGGTATTTACCGGGCTGGCCGACTGGCAAATGGTAGGGAAATACCATAAAGCGGGCGGGGCGATGGACAGAGGGCTTGGTCTGCATGGTAGCTATGTGACGACCGTTGGCGACTACTCTGCAGCAGCTGCGCAGGTTATCTTGCCGCATGTGATTGGTTCGCTGGAAGTTTATGAACAGCAAACGTCACTGCCGCTGGTTATTCAGAACAGTAATACCATCGTGCTGTGGGGGTGCGATCCGATCAAAAACTTGCAGATCGAGTTCCTGGTTCCCGATCACGATGCGTTTGGCTACTGGCAACAGATTAAAGAAGCGGTTGCGCAGGGTAAAATGCGCGTTATCAGCGTCGATCCAGTGCGTAGCAAATCGCAAAACTACCTTGGCTGTGAACAACTGGCGCTACGACCACAAACCGATGTCGCGCTAATGCTGGCACTCGCCCATACGCTGTATGAAGAAAAACTGTATGACACGGCGTTTATTAACGATTACACCGTGGGTTTTGAGCAGTTTTTGCCCTATCTGCTTGGGGAGAGTGATAAGCAGCCGAAAAATGCCGAATGGGCAGCGCAAATCTGTGGCCTGACGGCGGAGCAGATCCGTGATTTCGCCCGCCTGCTGGTCAAAGGCCGGACCCAATTTATGGGCGGTTGGTGCGTACAACGCATGCATCATGGCGAACAGTATCCCTGGATGCTGGTGGTGCTGGCCAGTATGGTTGGGCAAATTGGCTTGCCGGGCGGCGGCGTAGGGTTTGGCTGGCATTACAACGGCGGAGGTACGGTGACATCCACCGGACCTGTACTCTCCGGGCTGGGAGGGATCGCGAATCCTCCACCGGCGAAGTATAAAGCGGATTTTCGCGGCGCATCGGAGCATATCCCCACCTCACGCATCGTTGACTGCCTGCTGGAGCCGGGCAAAAAGGTTGCCTTTAACGGCGAAACGTTAACCTGGCCTGATATTAAAATGGCGATCTACAGCGCGGCGAATCCATTCCATGCGCAGCAGGATCGTAATCGCATGATCAAGGCATGGAAGAAGCTGGAAACCGTGGTGGTATTGGATCATCAATGGACCGCGTCGTGTCGATTTGCCGATATCGTCCTGCCTGTTACCACCCGCTTTGAACGCAACGATATTGAACAGTTTGGTACGCATTCGAACAAAGGGCTGATGGCCCTGCATCAGATTGTTAAACCGCAATATGAAGCGCGGCATGATTTTGACGTTTTTGCCGGATTATGTAAGCGCTTTGACAAAGAGGCGGTGTACCGCGAGAACCGTGATGAAATGCAGTGGATACAGGCGCTGTACGACGAAGGCGTGAAGATGGGCGCGTCGCTCGGTGTCTCCTTACCGGACTTTACTACGTTCTGGCAGGGCGAAGGATACATTGAATATCCGGCCGGACAGCCGTGGGTGCGTCACGGTGAGTTTCGCGACCAACCAGATCTTAATCCCCTGGGAACGCCGTCAGGTCTGATTGAAATCTACAGTAAAACCATTGCTGGCTTTGCTTACGAGGATTGTCCCGGTCATCCGGTATGGATGGAACCGTTTGAACGTAATCATGCCGCTAAAAAAAATAAATATCCGCTGCATCTGCAATCCTGCCATCCGGATAAACGTCTGCACTCGCAGTTGTGCTCGAGCGAGGCGTTTCGCAATACCTATGCGGTTGCCGGAAGAGAACCGCTTTATATCAGCGCGCAGGATGCCACTGCTCGTGGTCTGAAAGCAGGTGATATCGCTCGCGTCTTCAACGACCGTGGTCAGGTGCTGGCTGGGGTGGTGATTAGCCCGGATTTTACCCCTGGCGTAATCCGCATTCATGAAGGGGCGTGGTATTCCCCGCAGGAGGGTGGAAAAGCCGGGACGTTATGCACTTATGGCGACCCGAATGTCCTGAGCGCCGATATTGGTACTTCACAGCTGGCGCAAGGCCCTTCAGCGCATACCGTGCTGGTGGAGGTCGAACGTTATCAGCAGAAAAAAGCGCCACCGGTAACGGCATTCGGCGGCCCGGAGACAGTAAAAGAGGAGGGGGGAAGTGCAGCATAACCAAATACATCAGCAGCGGGTGGACATGTACCAGTGGTTCTCGCAATTGCTGTTCCGTGAGCTGGACGAAAAGCAACTTGCCAGCCTTGAAAACGACGATAATCGGGCGTGGATTGTCTCACTGGCGGCGATTCCTGGATTGTCTGGCAAGGTTAAGCATTTTGAGCGTAGTCTGACCCGGATTTTACGCCGTGATTCCCGACAGCTGGAACTCGCCGCGGATTTTGCCTCGCTGTTTCTGCTGGCGCCGCCTGGCGGAGTTTCTCCCTATGCAGGGCACTATCCACATACGACCGCGTCAGCAGAACGTCAGCAAATGAATGTGCTGCTGATCGAACACGGTCTGACCGCGCGGGAAAATGAGCCATCCGATCATATCGCCATTCAACTGGCATTGATGGCGAAGATGGTTGCTAAAGAGGAGGCGGTATCTGCGCAGTATTACTTTTTGCATCACCATATGATGTGCTGGGCGCCATTGCTACGCGATGCCTGCCTGGCGCGAGATGAACAGGGGTTTTACCCGCAGGCGGTCAATCTGATAGTGAGTTTTATGCGCGAGGATGAACAGTATCTGGAATCGCTGTTAATGGATGATTTTTATCTCAGCAGTCAGCGTTGAGTATAACAAAGGGACAGCCTGCGCTGTAATGCCAGTCAGTCAGCGCCTCCGTTTCAGAAAGTATCAACCTGGGCTGGCGGAGGTAAAGAACATTCTATTTCGGAGAAAGAGTTCCGTTCACCTCATGCTCATTGCTTCTCTTAAGCATTGGTTCATGTGAACGTGTAAAGGGCGTTCTCCGCCACGCCCTTTACAATCCCGGCTCCCGGCGGGAAAATTGCCACTTCGTGGTTCCCTCCGCTTTTTCCTTCAGGCTTCCGGGCCGGGCGCGAGGTAGCGTCCCTGTAAAGCGCGCCCTGAGCCAGCATCCATGCTGGCTCTCCCGGCCTTACGGAAACACGTCGGCAATTTTCAGCCGGAGCAGCCACGCCTGACCATCTGTATTTTTATTTGAATATATTTGAACAGCAAAAAAGATTTAACTGGAAGTCAGAGCATTGAAGCGATGACTCCGGTCCGGCTGAAAATCGATGAGGCGTTGACGACTGACCGGGTCTGCCCGCAGGGATGCGGGCAGAGGGGACGGCCTGCATGGACGCAGGCTCGGCCCCGACCCGACAGGCAGGCGGAATAAGACGAATAGTTCGCGTAGCGACGATTTTCCCGCCGGGAGCCTGGGTTGCAAGGGAGGCGGCGGTGAGCCTCCCTTGCACGTTCACGGACATCAGCGCTTCAGAGAAACGACACCACTGAGGTGAACGGAACCCTGAGCAAGAATTACATGTTCACCATACATGCTTTACTGATCAGCCTTACAGCCTGCGCTGTCCCTTGTCGTCAATGGGGAGCAAAAAATTAGTCTGCACGGCCCATGTAGCGACGTTCTTCGATATGAATACGGATTTTTTCGCCCGCACTCAAATACTCAGGAACCAGGATCACCAGGCCGGTAGTCAGGGTAGCAGGTTTGTTACGCGCGCTTGCTGAAGCACCTTTAATGCCGGGCGCTGTTTCAACAATTTCCAGGTCTACCGTTTGCGGCAGTTCCAGCGCCAGCAGTTGGCCGTCCCAGGTCAGAACCTGCATGTCCGGCATTCCGCCTTCCGGCATGAACAACAGTTCTTCTTCAATCTGGTCTTTGGTGAAGGTATACGGGGTATAGTCTTCTTTATCCATAAAGACATATTCGTTGCCATCGACATAGGAAAAGTCAACGCCACGACGGCTCAGGGTGACAGTATCAACGATATCATCGCCCTTGAAACGCTCTTCAACTTTCAGGCCGGTACGGACATCAGAAAAACGCATTTTGTACAGCGTGGCGGCGCCACGTGCGGTTGGTGATTGAATATCAATATCTTTTACAATCAGCAGTTTGCCGTTGTAATTCAGTACCATACCTTTTTTAATTTCGTTCGCTCTTGGCATCGAAAAAATCCTGTAGTGAGGAGTGTCTAAAATATCGCGTAAAACTACTCGCGCCGGGGCATTCAGGCAAGTGGAATTGATGCTTTTGCTGGTGCAAAAAAGGTGTTACTGTGCGCTTCTCTCACAATCCGATGGTTTACGATAAAGAGAATACTGTATGGAATGCCGTCCGGATTGTGGTGCATGCTGCACCGCGCCTTCAATCTCCAGCCCTATCCCAGGTATGCCTGATGGCAAGCCCGCTAATACGCCATGCGTTCAGTTGGATGAATCATTGCGCTGCAAAATTTTTGCTTCGCCGCTGCGGCCAAAAGTATGTGCCGGTTTACAGCCCAGTGCGGAAATGTGTGGGAAGACGACGCACCAGGCCATGCTGTATCTTATTGAGCTTGAAGCGCTGACCGCGCCTTAAACATCTTTGATGCGCGCCAGGCACACGATGGTGGCGACGATCATCACCAGCGCAAACCAGAACACGGCGTGATAATTCCAGATTTCAGCGGCAATACCTGCCAACGATCCGGCAATAATCCAGCCTACGCGAATGGTATTCGTATAAAGGGTCGTGGCTGAACCTGCTTGTCCTGGCATCAAATCCTGGAAATAGAGCATGCCAATCCCGCCAAGGATGCCGATATAAATCGCGTTCAGCAGCTGTAAACCAAGCAATACCGCCGGAGAGTGGGCCAACAGCATACCGGCATAAAAGAAAAAGCCGGCCACGACGGCAATTCGCATCAACAGACGCTTGCCCAGACGCTTAGCAAAGTATCCGGCAATCAACATGGTCGGGATTTCCAGCCCGGCAGCGGTTCCCATCATGATACCCGCCAGTTTTTCCGGCAGATGCAGTTCATTGATAATAAACAGCGGCATATTAATGATATAGAGGCTATTGGTCCCCCACATTAATGTGCAGATAACAAAAAGGAGCAGCGTGTCGCGACGATTGCGCCGTGGCGCCTCCACTACGCCAGTGGCGAGAGGCACATTTTTACTCATCGACGGTAAGAATAACCAAACCATTGCGCCGCAGACAATAAAAGCAACCGCCGCGCTGAGGTACATCACCGTGAAGCTAAATCCCATTGCCAGTGCGTAGGCCAGCGGCGGGCCAATTACCCAGGCCAGCGATACCTGCGCACGTAAAATTGAGCTGAACATGACCGCTTCCCGGCCTGTACGGTCGGCATGCTCGCGAGCGAGAGCAAACATTTGCGGGTTGGCGGTTGAACCAAAGCTGCTGAGGAAGACGCCGACAAACAGCAAAATAAAATAGTTACGGTTCCAGGCAAACAGCACGCAGGCCAGCATGCCCAGTACACAACAGAAGACAATCAGGTTTTTGCGATCGCCTTTTTTATCCGAGCGCCCGGCCAGAAACTGACTCACCAGGATACCGATTACGGCGCTGCCGGTAAAAAAGAACCCGACCATACCGGGACGGGCATGGACTTCATCGGTCAGAAAAAGACTCAGCGTTGGTGTCTGCAAAGCGCCGGCGATACCCGTCAGAAACGCGACAAGCAGGAACGCCGCAGACGTTAAATCGAACGCCTTAGGT
Organism: Citrobacter sp. CRE-46; assembly: GCF_059615875.1. Taxonomy (NCBI): domain Bacteria; kingdom Pseudomonadati; phylum Pseudomonadota; class Gammaproteobacteria; order Enterobacterales; family Enterobacteriaceae; genus Citrobacter; species Citrobacter sp. CRE-46. Next base: position 1,834,007 of record NZ_CM184341.1, read on the forward strand.
GTGGCGGCTACGGGGGTGTTATGCATGTTTTGATATCAATGATGTGAAGAGACGCGGAGTTTACGCTGCTTGCCAGAAAATAAACAGGTAGCCAAATCAAAATCGGCATCAAAAATCAAAATAGCATTTCAGTCAAAGAATGCTGTTTGCTGATGTTGCTGAATCTGACACGCTGACGCCATTTTTGCTTCAGCAATTTTATCTCTCCCCAGAAGAAAATGTGCGTTATCTCTAAATTCAGCAAGTAATTTGTCAACTTTACTTGTGTGCTGAAGAAAAAAGATCAAGACTTCTTGAAACGTTTCAGCGTCATCTTGCCATAACTGATGGAGTCAGGTGACGCCTTTTTTCTCATATTGGCTGAATCGTTTCAATTCAGCGGGAGAGGAGAACCATGTTCCAGTTATCTGTTCAGGATATTCACCCGGGCGAACAGGCCGGGAATAAAGAAGAGGCTATTCGCCAGGTTGCCGCGGCCTTAGTGCAAGCGGGTAACGTTGCGGAAGGCTACGTCGATGGCATGCTGGCGCGTGAACAACAAACGTCCACGTTTCTTGGCAACGGTATTGCTATTCCTCACGGGACGACGGACACGCGCGATCGGGTGCTGAAAACCGGTGTGCAGGTGTTTCAGTTTCCGCAGGGCGTGGTCTGGGGCGAAGGACAGGTCGCGTATGTGGCGATCGGTATTGCCGCCAGCTCTGATGAGCACCTCGGTTTACTGCGTCAGCTAACGCATGTGTTGAGCGATGACTCCGTTGCTGAACAGCTGAAATCAGCGACTACGGCGGAAGAGCTACGCGCGTTGCTGATGGGCGAAAAGCAGAGCGAACAATTAAAGCTTGATAACGAAACGCTGTCGCTGGACGTCGTTGCCAGCTCGCTGGTGACGTTGCAGGCGCTCAACGCTGCGCGGCTGAAAGAAATTGGTGCGGTTGATGCCGCATTTGTCGCCAGGGCAATCAATGAGCAGCCGATGAATCTCGGTCAGGGGATCTGGCTGAATGACTGTGCTGAAGGTAACGTGCGCAGCGCCGTTGCGGTCAGCCGCGCAGCAACGCCGTTTGATGTCCAGGGGGACGCGGCAGCCCTGCTGGTGACCGTCGCGATGAATGACGATCAACCGGTTGCGGTGCTGAAGCGCCTTGGCGATCTGCTGCTGAATAATAAAGCTGACCGTTTGTTGAAAGCGGATGCGGCAACGGTGCTGGCGCTGCTGACCGGCGATGACGCCTTAACCGATGATGTTCTGAGCGCCGAATTTGTTGTGCGCAATGAGCATGGTTTACACGCCCGTCCGGGCACCATGCTGGTGAATACGATTAAACAATTTAACAGTGAAATTACCGTGACAAATCTTGATGGAACCGGCAAACCGGCAAATGGACGCAGTCTGATGAAAGTTGTGGCATTAGGCGTGAAGAAAGGACATCACCTGCGCTTTACCGCCCAGGGCGAGGATGCTGAACAGGCGCTGAAAGCGATTGGCGAAGCCATCGCTGCAGGTCTTGGGGAGGGCGCGTAATGAGCAGACGTGTTGCTACTATCACCCTTAACCCGGCCTACGACCTGGTGGGTTTCTGCCCGGAAATTGAACGTGGCGAAGTGAACCTGGTGAAAACCACCGGTCTGCATGCGGCGGGAAAAGGGATTAACGTCGCTAAAGTTCTGAAAGATTTAGGTATCGATGTCACGGTGGGCGGTTTTCTGGGTAAAGACAACCAGGATGGTTTTCAGCAGTTGTTCAGCGAGCTGGGCATTGCCAACCGTTTTCAGGTTGTACAAGGGCGTACCCGTATCAACGTCAAGCTGACCGAAAAAGACGGTGAAGTCACCGACTTCAATTTCTCTGGCTTTGAAGTCACCCCCGCTGACTGGGAACGCTTTGTGAACGATTCGCTGAGCTGGCTGGGCCAGTTCGACATGGTGTGCGTTAGCGGTAGTTTGCCGACCGGCGTGAGCCCGGAAGCTTTCACCGACTGGATGACGCGTCTGCGCAGTCAGTGTCCGTGCATTATCTTTGATAGTAGTCGTGAAGCGTTGGTGGCAGGTCTGAAGGCGGCGCCGTGGCTGGTGAAACCAAACCGTCGTGAACTGGAAATCTGGGCGGGTCGTAAACTGCCTGAAATGAAAGATGTGATTGATGCGGCGCATGCGCTGCGCGAGCAGGGTATTGCTCATGTGGTGATTTCACTCGGTGCGGAAGGCGCGCTGTGGGTCAACGCTTCGGGTGAGTGGATCGCAAAACCGCCGTCAGTTGAGGTGGTCAGCACCGTTGGCGCGGGTGATTCGATGGTTGGTGGTCTGATTTATGGCCTGCTGATGCGTGAGTCCAGCGAACATACCCTGCGTCTGGCGACGGCTGTTGCCGCTCTGGCGGTAAGCCAAAGTAACGTGGGTATTACCGATCGTCCTCAGTTGGCCGCAATGATGGCGCGTGTCGACTTAAAACCGTTTAACTGACAGCAGGAGAGGCATAATGAAAACGCTGCTGATTATTGACGCCAATCTCGGCCAGGCTCGCGCTTACATGGCGAAAACCCTGCTTGGAGCGGCGGCGCAAAAAGCGCATCTGGAAATTATTGATAATCCGAATGATGCAGAGCTGGCGATTGTTCTGGGCGACACGCTTCCTGCTGATAGTTCGCTGAACGGCAAAAAAGTCTGGCTCGGCGATATCGGTCGTGCGGTTGCGCATCCTGAACTCTTCCTCAGCGAAGCGAAAGGTCATGCAAAACCTTACAGCGCCCCGGTTGCGACAACGTCTGTTGCCAGCAGTGGCCCAAAACGCGTGGTGGCGGTGACGGCTTGTCCGACCGGCGTTGCCCATACGTTTATGGCTGCTGAAGCTATTGAAACAGAAGCGAAAAAACGTGGCTGGTGGGTAAAAGTTGAAACCCGTGGCTCGGTCGGGGCAGGCAATGCCATTACCCCGGAAGAGGTGGCTCAGGCGGATCTGGTGATTGTGGCGGCTGACATTGAAGTTGATCTGGCGAAGTTTGCCGGAAAACCAATGTACCGCACGTCTACTGGCCTGGCGCTGAAGAAAACCAAACAGGAGCTGGATAAAGCGCTGGAAGAAGCGACGCCGTATCAGCCAACCGGCAAGGCGCAGTCTGCGGCAACCGAAGGGAAGAAAGAGAGCGCTGGCGCGTATCGCCACCTGCTGACGGGCGTGTCCTACATGCTGCCGATGGTTGTTGCTGGCGGTCTGTGTATTGCGCTCTCATTCGCCTTTGGTATTGAAGCGTTTAAAGAGCAGGGCACGCTGGCGGCGGCGCTGATGCAGATTGGCGGCGGTTCAGCCTTTGCGTTGATGGTGCCGGTTCTGGCGGGGTACATCGCGTTTTCCATCGCTGACCGTCCGGGTCTGACGCCAGGTCTTATCGGCGGTATGCTGGCAGTAAGCACCGGTTCTGGCTTTATTGGCGGGATTATTGCCGGTTTTCTTGCCGGTTATGTGGCGAAGCTCATTAGCACCAGGCTGAAACTCCCACAGAGTATGGAAGCGCTGAAACCGATTCTGATCATTCCGCTGCTTTCAAGCCTGGTGGTGGGTCTGGCCATGATCTACCTGATCGGTAAACCGGTAGCCGGCATTCTGGAAGGTCTGACCCACTGGCTGCAAACCATGGGTACGGCGAATGCGGTGCTGCTCGGTGCGATTCTTGGCGGTATGATGTGTACTGACATGGGTGGTCCGGTTAACAAAGCGGCGTATGCTTTTGGTGTGGGCCTGCTGAGTACGCAAACTTATGCGCCGATGGCTGCCATTATGGCGGCGGGGATGGTACCTCCGCTGGCGCTGGGTCTGGCAACGCTGGTTGCGCGTCGTAAGTTCGACAAAGCCCAGCAGGAGGGCGGTAAAGCTGCGCTGGTGCTGGGCCTGTGCTTTATCACCGAAGGGGCTATCCCATTCGCCGCGCGTGATCCGATGCGCGTTCTGCCTTGCTGTATCGTTGGTGGCGCGATTACCGGCGCTCTCTCCATGGCGGTAGGGGCTAAGCTGATGGCGCCACACGGCGGTCTGTTCGTGCTGTTAATCCCTGGCGCAATTACGCCGGTGGTTGGTTACCTGCTGGCCATTATTGCCGGTACGCTGGTAGCCGGTCTCTCCTACGCGGTGCTGAAGCGCCCGGAAGCAGAGGTTGTGGCAAAGGCGGCCTGATTAAGCGCTGAAATCCAGGGCAGAGATTTCTCTGCCCTTTTTTATGCCTTAACCCTTACCGTTACAGCATCGCCACAATAATCCATCCTGCCTTAAGCAAATTCGATAAAGTGCCTTTAAATCAAACTGGTCACGGAAATCGAATATGAAAAAAGCGCCCATTTTTGCTGCTCTGTCACTCGCGACGCTTCTACTGTCGGGATGTTCAACCACCTGGGTGATGACAACAACGTCAGGTGCAACAATAGAGACGCAAGGCAAGCCTGAGCAAGACCCCGGGACAGGACTGACAAAATATGCTGACGCCTATGGTTATCACCGCGTGATTAAAAGCAGCGATGTGAAGCAAATAGATAAAGGTAAGACGGTATTGATGTGGTGAGCCGGGTTAAGTGAATAGAGAATCATTCAGGGGCGAAATCTTTCGCGCCCCTGAATAAGACGGCTCAGGCAATCATTGGGGCGATGATAAAGCCAAAGGCAACGCCCGCGATGATCCCACCCAGTCCCGGCAACATAAACGGATGGTTTAAGACATACTTACCTACGCGCGTTGTCCCGGTGGTGTCGAACTCCATCGCCGCCAGTGAAGTCGGGTACGTTGGGAGAACAAACACGCCGGTCACAGCCACATAGGAAGCCAGAATTGCCCAGGTAGGAACGCCAAGCGCGACGGCAAGCGGGATAATCAACGGCGTGGTGGCTCCCTGCGAATAGAGCAGCGCGCAGGTGCCAAACAATACCAGAGCCAGCAGCATCGGGTAGGCCTGCAGAATATTCCCCGCGATGTCCTTAATCTCCGCTAGGTGCGCGTCAATGAATGTGGTTCCCAGCGTAACAATGCCGAGAATGACTGCCAGCGAACTCATCCCGGCGCGAAAAGTTGACGTCAGGACAATGGCATCTGTAGATGTTTTGCACAGCACCACCATCAGGCAAGCGGCAGCCAGCATGCAGATGATAATGATATCCCGCGTATTCATTGGGCTGCCAACATCAAATCCAGGGCGTAGCTGCGGGAATGCGGCAAGAATAACGATGAGCACCGTGGCCAGCATAAACAGGGCGACTGAAAGTTTTGCACCCGGTGTGGTACTGTTTTGCCCTTCGTATTTGCGCACCAGCCCTTTCTGCAGGCGTTCCAGATAGACCTCATCGTCCTGGAGTTCACATCCCTGGCGCGAGGCGATGAATGCCCCAACCATCGCGGCAACAAACGAGGCGGGCAGACATACCGCCATAACCTGGATAAAGCTGATACCGTTGCCTTCCATGATGGTCAGCATTGCGGCCATTGCAGCGCTGATCGGCGAGCCGGATATTGCAACCTGAGATGCCACTACGGAGCCTGCGAGCGTACGAGAAGGGCGGATGCCTGACTCTTTCGCAACTTCGGCAATCACCGGCAGGGTAGAAAAGACAATGAAACCTGTTCCCGCCATTATGGTCATCGACCAGGTGATAATCGGTGCAATAACATTGATATATTTAGGATTACGACGCATAAAATTACCGGCAATGCGTACCAGATAATCCATGCCTCCGGCTGCCTGTAGCGCTGATGCCGCCACAACCACCGTCATAATAATAAGAATGACGTCCACAGGCGGCGAGCCAATTTTCAGACCAAATCCCAGGGTTAAAATAGCCAACCCCAGCCCACCGCATAAACCGATACCAATTCCGCCGAGGCGGATGCCGAAAAATATTGCGCCTAATACTACGAGAATTTCCAACCAAAGCATAATGGCCTCCGCCAGATAATAATTCGCTATAAGAATGGCTTTTATTAAATGTGATGATTAAATGGTGGTTTTTTTATTGCGCCAGAAGGTGGCTTTTTCCAACGCGTTTTTCATACCACTTAATTCCGGCACGAACCAATGAACCGGTTGAATCAATATATTTTTCTGGTGATGTCTTGACGGCTTCAGCAAGGATGACGGGGACTTCAGTACATCCCAGAACGATGACTTCCGCGCCGCGTGCAAAAAGTGCTTCAGCCTGTTCATTCATTAATTTTTGTGCTTGCTTAACATCTCCTGCTTTCAGGCAATAAATACTTTCCATGACTTTTTCCTGGCTGGAAGAATCAGGGCTGACGCAGGTTAACCCAAGAGACTCTATCCCTTTTTGGTAGAGACCCATGTACAACGTGGCATTGGTAGCCAGCAGTCCGATGCGCGATTTTCCGCAGCTTCTGACCTCATTCAGGGTTGTCTCCACAATACTCAGCAACTCCGTATGACAGGATTCTTTTAACTCTTTAAACCAAAAGTGGGCGGTATTACACGGGATCACAATACACTCCGCGCCAGCATCTTCGAGTTTATGCATATAATCGCGCATGGCCGGAAGGGGGGAATTACCATGACGCATTAATGCGTCAGTACGGTCGGGTATATCAGGAATGGATGAAATAATTAATGGAATATGTTCCTGATCGCGTTGCGCTGCAGTAAATGTGACGAATTTATTAAATAGATCGACGGTTGCAGCAGGTCCCATACCACCAAGTACGCCAATTAAACCTTTCACGATATATACCTCGTTTAACCATTAAATAATATTCAGGCTATGTTTTACCTTGTCCTAATGTTTAACAGCAGAGCGTCGCGACGAGAAATGCAATAATGTTTGGCTTAATGCAAAAACCGCATGGCTGTAGTTTTTTTCGCCTTTCTATGAGGTCAGGATAGGGTGCGGAGCCTGAAGATCTGCAAGCAGAGTAGGGTTGTGGCTGGATGGTGACGCTGACATGTTAATGTCAAAAACGAAGGCTTGATGCAAAAAACGAATCATTATGGGCTAATCGTCAATACCATCTTTGGAATTGTTCAGGCATGATGTTTTTAGGCTCATCAACATATTTAAACATCCGCGTGACAGGCATGAAAAATATTGAGACAAAATGGTTATATGATTTCCTGACGCTGGAGGCATGCCGTCATTTTTCCCAGGCTGCGGAGGAGCGCAATATATCTCAGCCGGCATTTAGCCGGAGGATCAAAGCGCTCGAATCAGCCGTGGGGGTGCAGCTGTTTGATCGCACGACGACGCCGCTGCAATTGACGGAGGAGGGCAAGTTATTCCATTCGCAAACGCGTAGCCTGCTACAACAGCTGGAATGTAATCTGGACGAACTAAGCGGTCACAATCTGCTTGGGGTCCCCAACATAAAAATCGCGGCAGCGCATTCTTTGTCGCTGACCATGTTGCCCCGGTTAGTGCATTCAATGGCGGCCTGGGGGGAAGAATTTGTCTGGCACGTCGAGGCGATTGATGTGGTGCAAGCGGTAAATACCCTGCGCGAGGGGAAAAGTGATTTTATTATCTCGTTTCGTGATGAGGATTTAATGCAGTCGCCTTTCTGTGGCTTGAAGGTTTTTGAGTCAGAGCTCTATCCTGTCTGTGCTACCGATGGACAGGGGTACGCGTTGTTTGATATCTATCAGCCGCAGGCGCCGATTCTGAACTATACCAGCACATCCTACATGGGAAGATTGGTAAACCGTCAGTTAGCGGAAGTTGGCGGCATTTCAGCACGAACGTTGTTTATGTCTTCGATGAGTGAGTTGTTGAAAAACATGGCGCTGGATGGGCATGGGATCGCCTGGCTACCAGCGTGGTCGATCGTCAACGAGCTGCGCGATAAGCGTCTGGTGCGCCTGGAGACACCTGAACTGATGGTACCTATTCAGGCCTATATTTACCGGATGGATACCCGATTGAATAAAACGGCTGAACATTTCTGGCGTATTCTGTACAACCATATGCCAGAGGACCTGGTTTCGCTTACCTGAGACGCGCCAGCTCGTCTGGCGCATCTGAAAAATTTCCGGTTATACCGGAGTTATACTTTTTAGCCTGCTTAATTTGTGTACTACCTCTCATTTTCTCTCTCCCTTACAAACTGTATCTATAAAAAATTGTGATTCTGTTCATATCTATTGACTTTGGTTCTTGCAGATAGATTTACTTTGTCAAAAACACGCTTACTATAAACACATGTTCGATACTGAACATGTGCTCTAATAATTTTGTGTGTGGCGGTGGTTATTCTTAACGAACTCATTTGTGGCAAGATAATTGCCAGGGGACGTGCTATGCGTGAAAAGGAATACATAGTAACTATTGGCTCGGCCAATATGGATGTTGCTGGGTATTCGCATGCTTCTCTAAATTATGCGGATTCGAATCCAGGAAAGATAAAATTCACCCCCGGCGGAGTTGGACGCAACATTGCACATAATCTCGCGCTATTGGGTAAAAATTCGTGGTTACTGACTGCGGTTGGTAATGATTTTTATGGTCAATCGTTATTGGCGCAAACTAATCTATCCGGAGTACATGTTGATAAGTGTCTTATCGTTCCGGGAGAGAATACATCGAGTTATTTATCTCTGCTTGATAACACCGGTGAAATGCTGGTTGCCATTAATGATATGAGCATTACCGAACATATTTCACCGAGTTTTTTAGCGCAGCAGCGTGATTTTATTCGGCAGGCGAAAGTTATCGTCGCCGATTGCAATATCAGCGAAGACGCCCTTGCATGGGTGCTGGAAAATGCCGGAGATGTTCCGGTGTTTGTCGACCCGGTATCGGCATGGAAATGCGTCAAAGTTCGCGAGCGGCTTGGACAAATTCACACCCTCAAACCTAACCGGCTTGAAGCCGAAACGCTGAGCGGTATTGCGCTTTCCGGGCGTGATGATGTTGGCAAAGTGGCCGCCTGGTTTCACGATCGCGGCTTAAATCGCCTGGTGCTCAGCATGGGCGGTGACGGAGTTTATTACAGTGATATTGCGGGGGATTGCGGTTGGTCGCTGCCGATTAAAACTCACGTCATTAATGTTACCGGGGCTGGCGATGCGATGATGGCGGGACTGGCTTCCTGCTGGGTAGACGGCATGCCCTTTATTGATTCGGTTCGATTTGCGCAGGGTTGTTCATCAATGGCATTAGCCTGTGAATATACCAATAACCCTGATTTGTCTGTTGCGAATGTTATCTCAATCGTGGAGAACACAGAATGTCTGAATTAACTCTTTCCTCTGAATTATTACAAATATCTCCAGAAGTACAGGAAGCATTAAACAGTAAAAAACCGATTGTTGCCCTCGAGTCAACCATTATTTCTCATGGTATGCCATTTCCGCAGAATGCCCAGACCGCTATTGAAGTAGAAGAAACTATTCGTAAGCACGGGGCAGTTCCTGCGACCATTGCCATTATTGGCGGGGTAATGAAAGTTGGTTTAAGCAAAGATGAAATTGAATTGCTTGGAAGAGAGGGGCATAGCGTTACTAAAGTCAGTCGTCGTGATTTACCATTTGTGGTTGCTGCAGGAAAAAATGGTGCGACGACAGTTGCCTCAACCATGATTATTGCCTCCCTGGCTGGAATTAAAGTATTTGCGACGGGCGGGATTGGTGGTGTTCACCGTGGTGCTGAACATACCTTTGATATTTCCGCAGATCTGCAAGAACTGGCGCATACCAATGTCACGGTAATTTGTGCCGGGGCGAAATCTATTCTTGATCTCGGTTTAACGACCGAATATTTAGAAACCTTTGGCGTGCCGTTAATTGGATATCAGACCAACGCATTGCCGGCATTTTTCTGCCGAACCAGTCCGTTTGAGGTCAGTATCCGTCTGGACAGCGCAAAAGAGATTGCCCGTGCCATGGCGGTGAAATGGCAGACAGGTCTCGACGGCGGTCTGGTTGTTGCAAACCCAATCCCGGAGCAGTTTGCGATGGCTGAAGAGAAAATTAATGCGGCAATCGATCGGGCGGTAAAAGAAGCGGAAGAGCAGGGGGTTGTGGGCAAAGAGAGTACGCCGTTCCTGCTGGCGCGCGTTGCGGAGCTGACCGGTGGTGACAGCCTGAAATCAAATATTCAGTTGGTGTTCAACAACGCGGTACTGGCTTGTGAAATTGCGAAGGAGTATCAACGCCTCGCCTGACCAAATTTTCCGGGCAGAATGCGGTCGCCCGCGGATAGCAAACCTACCAAAACCTGGCGGTAACGCCGGGTTTCCTGGCATGAAGGGAATTTCATTATGGATATAATGAGAAGTGTTGTGGGTATGGTGGTATTACTGACTATCGCGTTTCTGCTGTCAGTAAATAAAAAGCGTATTAGTCTGCGTACGGTCGGGGCAGCACTGGTGCTGCAAATTGCAATCGGCGGCATTATGCTCTATTTCCCGCCGGGGAAATGGCTGGTTGAACAGGCCGCGCTCGGTGTCCACAAGGTGATGTCATACAGTGACGCGGGTAGTGCATTTATCTTTGGCTCCCTGGTCGGGCCAAAAATGGATGTGCTGTTCGACGGAGCCGGGTTTATCTTCGCCTTTCGGGTGCTCCCGGCCATCATTTTTGTGACCGCGCTGATCAGTCTACTCTACTACATTGGCGTGATGGGGCTGTTGATCCGCATCCTTGGCGGTATTTTCCAGAAAGCGTTAAACATCAGTAAGATCGAGTCATTTGTCGCAGTAACCACGATTTTCCTCGGGCAAAACGAGATCCCGGCAATCGTGAAACCGTTTATTGACCGGCTGAATCGCAATGAGCTATTTACCGCTATCTGTAGCGGGATGGCCTCGATTGCTGGCTCAATGATGATTGGTTACGCTGGAATGGGCGTTCCGATTGACTATCTGCTGGCGGCATCGTTGATGGCAATCCCTGGTGGTATTTTATTCGCGCGTATGCTGAGTCCGGCAACTGAAGAATCTCGCGTCACCTTTGAGAACCTGTCATTTACCGAAACGCCGCCGAAAAGCATCATCGAAGCAGCGGCGAGTGGGGCGATGACCGGGCTGAAAATTGCCGCAGGCGTGGCGACGGTAGTAATGGCATTTGTCGCCATTATTGCGCTGATTAACGGCATTATCGGCGGAATTGGTGGTTGGTTTGGTTTTGGTCACGCCACCCTGGAAGGGATCTTTGGCTATGTGTTAGCCCCGCTGGCGTGGATTATGGGCGTTGACTGGAGCGATGCGACGCTGGCAGGTAGCCTGATTGGACAGAAGCTGGCAATCAACGAGTTTGTCGCCTATCTCAACTTCTCGCCGTATCTGCAAACCGGCGGGACACTGGATGTGAAGACCATTGCGATTATCTCGTTTGCGCTGTGCGGGTTCGCTAACTTTGGTTCGATTGGCGTTGTCGTCGGCGCATTTTCGGCGATAGCGCCACAGCGAGCCCCGGAAATCGCGCAGCTTGGAATGCGCGCGCTGGCAGCAGCAACGTTGTCAAACCTGATGAGCGCCACCATAGCGGGTTTCTTTATCGGTATAGCATAGTGAGAATAATGCCGGATAAGCGTGGCGCTATCCGGCATTACATTTAAGCTGTTTGCAGCAAATATAAGGCGTTATCTGCCGAGAGGGTTGGGTTGTTAATGCTGACGCTGGCTCGCGATAATGCCGCGCAGGCCATGGCAAAGTGAGCGCTTTCACGGAACTCGCTACCTTCCAGAAAGCTGTACAGCAATCCCGCCATAAAAGCGTCATCGGCGCCAAAACTGTCTACGATCGTATGATTGGGAGGCGTCAGTAAAAACTGCTCTCCGTCCTTTTCGCTGCAAAAAACAGATTCATCTTCCAGACAGACAAAGATCCGTTTTACCCCTTGCTGATGCAGACTATTGACGGCCAGTACGCGATCGGCATCTGAATGGATAGGTTGACCCCACAAAATCGCCAGCTCTTTCTGCGTTGGTTTTAACGTATGAATACGCGTAAACCATGTCTTCATTTTTGCCGCTTTGAACTCTGAAACGGTGTCAATGAATACCGGAATATCATCTGCAATAGTAAAGACCCACTCAATGGCTTCGGCGGTCAGATTGCAATCTGCCAGTACGACACCGGAATGGCGGATCAAATCTCGCGACCCGTTCAGCAACTGCGGCGTTAATTGCTGCAGGATATGGGTATCGTTAATTGCCAGTACGGTTTCTTCCTGCTGATTAGCGATCGACAGGTAGGTTGAGGTGTTATGCCCATGCAGGCGTATGCAACTTGCAACGTTAACGCCGGCCTGACGCGTTTGTTCCAGCAATGTTTCCCCATAGAAATCACTGCCAACAGCGGAAATTAAGTGAACGTCGCGGCCCAGCAGCGCCAGGTTGTGGGCGATGTTGCGTCCTACGCCGCCTGCCGAGCAGTGAATGCTGCCAGGATTAGAGGCAGCCTGAGGATAATGGATGTCTGCAACACCACGAATATCCATGTTGATTGCTCCGACAACCACACAATAATCCTGTTCGGTAAGGATATAACCTTTACCTTTGATCATGCCTTTACGCATCAAATCCATAATATGCGCAGCGACGCGTGAACGGCTGATTTGCAGAATATCGGCGATTTCATTTTGCTGAATCAACGGATTGCGACGCAAGATCTTAAGGATCTGCTTTTCCCTGTCGTTCATGATTACGCCACCGCTTGTTCAGTTTGCTGGGCTTTCAGCCAGGCAATCTCTTCTGCCCAGATATCCGGATTAATCGTTTCCAGCACCAGCGGAATGCCATCAAAACGACTGTCCTGCATGATCCAACGGAAAGCGTCGTGGCCAATATTCCCTTCACCTAAGCTGTGGTGGCGGTCGACACGACTGCCAAACGTGCTCTTGGCGTCGTTCAGGTGCATACCGCGTAGATAGCTGAAACCGACAATACGTTCAAATTCCGCAAACGTCTTTTCGCATTCCTCGACAGAACGCAAATCGTAACCGGCAGCGAAAGCGTGGCAGGTATCAATACAGACGCCAACACGGGATTTATCTTCAACACCATCAATAATGGCGGCAAGGTGCTCAAACTTAAATCCGAGATTGCTGCCCTGTCCGGCGGTATTTTCGATAACTGCCGTAACCCCCTGGGTCTGAGCAAGGGCGATGTTGATAGATTCAGCAATGCGCGCCAGACATTCATCTTCCGGGATCTGCATCAAATGGCTGCCCGGATGAAAGTTGAGCAGCGATAAACCGAGCAGTTCACAGCGCTGCATTTCATCGATAAATGCATCGCGTGATTTTTCCAGCGCATCGCTGACCGGGTGGCCGAGATTAATCAGGTAGCTGTCGTGAGGCAGGATCTGAGCGGAAGTATAGTGATACTTCTCGCAAGCGGATTTGAAATCATCAATGATTTCAGTGGTCAACGCCGCGGCGCGCCACTGACGCTGATTTTTGGTGAACAGGGCGAATGCGGTAGCTTCGATTTCTGCGGCCCGAATAGCGGCGTTAGCCAGACCGCCAGCGGCGCTTACGTGCGCTCCGATGTATTTCATGAATTAAACCCGCCATACTCAAATTCAAAAAAGGAAGAGTATAGCGGGTCAACTAACGTTAGTCGTGATCGTTTATGCCATTAGCGCGTGGATAGCGAAGTTAATCGCACCACCGCCTACAATCAGCCAGACAAACAGCAGTAGCGCCATCAGCAAAGGTTTAGCACCGGCTTTTTTCAGGGCGCTCACGTGAGTGGTTAGCCCCAGTGCGGCCATCGCCATTGCCAGCAGCACGGTATCCAGGGTCACCAGCATACTCACTACCGACTGCGGCAGCAGGTGGAAAGAGTTAAAAATCGCCACCACAATGAACATGATGGCAAACCATGGAATGGTGATTTTGCTCTTCTCACCACCGGTTGCCGGGGACAGTTGTTTTACTCGTGCGGCTAGCAGGATGAGGAACGGAGCCAGCATCATGACGCGCAGCATTTTGGCAATAACCGCGGCGTTTTCAGCATCCGGGTTAATGGCGTGTCCGGCGGCAACAACCTGCGCAACTTCATGCATGGTGGAGCCAATGTAAATCCCATAAGTCTCGGGAGTAAACCAGTGCGCTAACAGCGGATACATCGCCGGATACAGGAAGATAGCGATAGTACCGAAGATAACCACCGTGGCGACGGCGACCGTCACCTTACTGGCTTCGGCTTTAACGACAGGCTCTGTTGCCAGTACCGCGGCGGCGCCACAGATGCTGCTGCCCGCGCCAATCAGCCAACTGGTGTGACGGTCCAGACCAAACACTTTCTGCCCAAGGAAGCAGGCAATCATGAAGGTGCTGCTGAGCGTTAATATGTCGATTACGATACCGCTGACGCCGACGTCAGCAATTTGCGCGAAGGTAAGGCGGAAACCGTAGAGGATTATCCCCAGGCGTAATAAATGTTGTTTAGCAAACAGTACGCCGCCATCGCAGCTTTTCCAGATTTGTGGATACACGGTGTTGCCGATAACCATCCCAAACAAGATGGCTAAGGTGAGGGCGCTAAACCCGGCACCTGCGACGGCGGGAATGGATCCCCCCCACAAGGCGGCCCCAGTGATAACTGCACTCAGGGCAAGCCCCGGAATAAAATGCCACGCTGTACGACGATGAGTCTGTAAGGTGAGTTCTGTCATATCCTTCTCCTTTATCTGGGTAAAAGAGTACGGCGATGTGGTTTAAAAATAAAATTGATTATATATTTATAATTAATCTATATAAGTGGTATACCCGTCATACTTCAAGTTGCATGTGCGTTGGCTGCGCTCGTTCACCCCAGTCTCGTACTTAAGTACGCTCCCGGGGATGCTCTCTCTTGCCGCCTTCCTGCAACTCGAATTATTTAGGGTATAAGTAACGGATATCCGGTGGAAAACGACTATGCATATCACCCTGCGACAACTTGAAGTGTTTGCTGAGGTACTGAAAAGCGGCTCGACGACTCAGGCATCTGTCATGCTGGCATTGTCGCAGTCGGCGGTGAGTGCGGCGCTTACCGATCTGGAAGGGCAGCTTGGCGTACAGCTCTTCGACCGCGTTGGCAAGCGGCTGGTGGTCAATGAGCACGGGCGCTTGCTCTACCCGCGCGCGCTGGCGTTACTTGAGCAAACGATAGAAATCGAACAGCTTTTTCGTGAGGATAATGGCGCGATTCGCGTCTATGCCAGCAGCACCATTGGCAATTACATTTTGCCCGCCATGATCGCCCGCTATCGCCAGGATTTTCCCGATTTACCGCTGGAGCTAAGCGTGGGTAACAGCCAGGATGTGATCAACGCTGTTCTGGATTTTCGGGTAGATATTGGGCTGATCGAAGGACCATGTCACAGCACAGAAATTATCTCTGAACCATGGCTGGAGGACGAACTGGTGGTGTTTGCCGCCCCATCTTCGCCGCTGACAAAAGGTCCCGTGACGCTGGATCAACTGGCTGCTTCGCCGTGGATTTTACGTGAGCGAGGCTCCGGTACGCGTGAACTGGTAGATTATCTGTTGTTATCGCATCTGCCGAGATTCCAGATGGCGATGGAGTTGGGTAACTCCGAGGCCATTAAGCATGCGGTCCGCCATGGGCTCGGTATCAGCTGTTTGTCGCGTCGGGTCATTGCAGAACAGTTACAGGCGGGTACGCTGAGTGAAGTCCCTGTGCCGCTGCCGCGTTTAGTTCGCACGCTCTGGCGCGTTCATCATCGACAAAAGCATCTCTCTAATGCCATTACGCGCTTTTTACATTACAGCGATCAGGTTGCGCAGGGCGAATAAGGCACTCACTGGCGTAATAGCACCTCTATGCATAACGGCGGTTTCGTCTTAACCGCCATGCTCCGCCCATTTTCTGCTTTACTTATAATCCGCGGCCAGTCATGAAGGTCTCTTATAACAGCGCATTTGTGCCGGAAGAAAGCCCTTTCGTCTGCTACAATCGCGCCTCATTTTTTGGATGGATAGCATTTTCACATGGTTTCCGAAACTAAAACCACAGAAGCGCCCACGCTACGTCGTGAACTGAAGGCGCGTCACCTGACGATGATTGCCATCGGAGGCTCCATCGGTACAGGTCTTTTTGTTGCATCTGGTGCAACTATTTCTGCGGCGGGTCCTGGCGGCGCGTTGTTCTCGTATATTCTGATTGGTCTGATGGTGTACTTCCTGATGACCAGTCTCGGTGAACTGGCAGCCTTCATGCCAGTTTCCGGTTCGTTCTCCACCTACGGTCAGAACTATGTAGAAGAAGGCTTCGGCTTCGCGCTGGGCTGGAACTACTGGTACAACTGGGCGGTGACAATTGCCGTTGACCTGGTAGCCGCACAGTTGGTAATGAGCTGGTGGTTCCCGGACACGCCAGGCTGGATCTGGAGTGCGCTGTTCCTCGGCGTTATCTTCCTGCTGAACTACATTTCCGTGCGCGGGTTTGGCGAAGCGGAGTACTGGTTCTCACTGATCAAAGTGACCACCGTGATTATCTTTATCGTGGTTGGCGTAATGATGATCTTCGGTATCTTCAAAGGCGCTCAGCCGGTGGGCTGGAGCAACTGGACGACCGGTGATGCGCCGTTTGCCGGTGGTTTTGCCGCGATGATTGGCGTGGCGATGATTGTCGGCTTCTCCTTCCAGGGAACTGAGCTTATTGGTATCGCGGCAGGTGAATCGGAAGATCCTGAGAAGAATATTCCACGCGCGGTGCGTCAGGTGTTCTGGCGAATCCTACTGTTCTATGTGTTCGCGATTTTGATTATTAGCCTGATCATTCCGTACACCGATCCAAGCCTGCTGCGTAACGATGTGAAAGACATCAGCGTTAGCCCGTTCACGCTGGTATTCCAGCATGCGGGTCTGCTGTCTGCGGCGGCGGTAATGAACGCGGTTATCCTGACGGCGGTACTGTCTGCGGGTAACTCCGGGATGTATGCCTCAACGCGTATGCTTTACACCCTGGCCTGCGACGGTAAAGCGCCGCGTATCTTCGCCAAACTGTCTCGTGGCGGTGTGCCGCGTAACGCACTGTATGCAACTACGGTGGTGGCGGGGCTGTGCTTCCTGACCTCAATGTTTGGCAACCAGACCGTATACCTGTGGCTGCTGAATACTTCCGGGATGACGGGCTTTATCGCCTGGTTAGGGATTGCTATCAGCCATTATCGTTTCCGTCGTGGTTATGTGCTGCAGGGGCATGATGTGCAGGATCTGCCGTATCGTTCTGGCTTCTTCCCGCTGGGGCCGATCTTTGCCTTTGTGCTGTGCCTGATCATCACTCTGGGTCAGAACTACGAAGCGTTCCTGAAGGACAGTATTGACTGGGGCGGCGTGATGGCAACCTATATCGGTATTCCACTGTTCCTGATTATCTGGTTTGGTTACAAGCTGACGAAAGGCACTCATTTCGTTCGCTATAGCGAAATGAAATTCCCTGGACGCGTGAAGAAATAACCGTATAAAAAGCATAAAAAACCCCGGCATGATGAGTGCCGGGGTTTTTTATTGCGCCAGACTTAGAAGCTGTAAGTCAGGCCAACCGTGTAACGACGGCCATCGAGAACGGTGTCGTAGGTGTCATAATCGATTTGCTTATCCAGCACGTTATACACGCCGGCGGTCATCAGCAGATCCTTGGTAGCATAGTAGCGTAAACCAACATCGACCTGCGTATACGATGGCGTACCTTGTGCCATGGAGGTACGGCTCAGGTGCTCAGACGTTTTCCCGCGCAGATTCAGACGACTCCAGAAACCGAGATCCTGCGTTGCCTGCCAGTCCAGCGTGGTGTTAAACATATGCTTTGGCATTTTGTTTAATGGCTGACCGGAGAACTGACCGCTTTTCTGCTCAGATTCTGTATAGGTGTAGTTCGCC
This sequence comes from Citrobacter sp. CRE-46, assembly GCF_059615875.1. Taxonomy (NCBI): domain Bacteria; kingdom Pseudomonadati; phylum Pseudomonadota; class Gammaproteobacteria; order Enterobacterales; family Enterobacteriaceae; genus Citrobacter; species Citrobacter sp. CRE-46. Next base: position 1,851,821 of record NZ_CM184341.1, read on the forward strand.
GTCCAGTTGACGTCGGAGGTGATTTTCCAGCCGAAGGTGGATTCTACGCCGCGCATATTGGCTTTATCGACGTTCACACGATCGCTGACGAAATCATAATGGGTGCCACCGATGGTGCAGGCCGGGTCGGAACTGCTGTTACAGCGACGCACTTCGGTAATTTTGTTTTTGAAGTCGGTATTGAATAGCGTCACGCCCGCGTTGAGATCGTTGCCGTTATCCCACAGTAACCCGATCTCTTCGCTCAGGCTTTTCTCTGGCTTCAGATCCGGGTTGCCGACAATGATCCCGTTCAGACGACCGCCGCCGGTGACCTGCCCCCAACTTGCAGAAGACTGACGCAGGTCCGGTGCGCGATAGCCCGCAGATACGCCACCTTTCAAGGTCCATTGATCGCTCAGATGCCAGACGCCGTAACCGCGTGGTGTCCAGTTGTCGCCGTAGTTTTCATCTTTATCCATACGCAGACCGCCGGTCAGCGCGAAGGTATCGGTAATAGCCCATTCATCTTCAGCAAACAGCGCCCAGCTCCAGCGGGTCAGTTTGTTCAGCCCATCGGCAGCTTGCAACTGGTTACCGTTATCGCGCAGTTTCTCATAACGGTACTGTCCACCCACTGTCAGGGTGTGCGCCCCGAGGAAAATCTGGTTCTGATTGTTAAAGATGGTGTTGTAGGACTTCATCTGGCGACCAGGGTTGTCAGTCTCTTCCTGCTGGACATAGCTGGTGGAGTTGAAGTCGTCGTAATAGCCGCTATGGGTGAGTGAATATGTGGTGTGCACATACTTGCTTTCGCTTTTACTGTTGGGCTTACAGCTTCCGTTGCGGCAGATTTCTTCAGCCCTGGATTTGCCCGGCGTACTGTCACGATCCTGCAGTTCACGTGCGTAATCGAAGTCGATGTCGTTTTTATCATCCGGCGTGAAGTTCAGGGTTAAACCCCCGTTACGCATACGCTGTTCATTGTAGCCATTGAGGATTTCATCTTCGGCACGATGAGAGAATAATCCGGTCACCTTCGCACCGAGTAACCCGTCAATCAGCGGCCCGGACGCATAGGCATTCGTCTGGTAAATATCACCGGAATCCCTGTCTTCCTGGAAAGTGGCATCGCCATGTAAGGAGCCGGTCCAGGCTTTGGTATTCGACACTTTTTTGGTGATGACGTTGATAACGCCACCCATCGCATCAGAGCCGTAAAGCGATGACATTGGTCCACGGATAACTTCGATGCGCTCGATGGATTCCAGCGGCGGTAACCAGCCTTGTTCAATCCCTGAGTTATCGCTGTTAGGTCGTGTGCTGCGTGTGCTGATGCGTTTGCCGTTGACCAGGAACAACGTGTATTGCGAAGCCATACCGCGAATACTGATATCGCTGCTGCTGCCGCCACCGGTGACGACGACGCCTGGGACATCTTTTAGCGCATCGGTGACATCGCGATAGGCTTTGTCTTCAATTTGCTGCTTGGTAATAACAGATATCGACGCGGGGGCGTCCTGAATTTTCTGCTCGAAGCCGGTAGCGGTGACGACGACGGTGTCCTGTTCAGCGGCATGGCCGAGTGATGGGAGACTGGCGACGCATACTGCGGCAGCTACAGCCTTAACGTGAGGTATAGTCATTTGTATCATTCCATTTAAATGAATCAAACTGCGCGTCATGTGAAAGGCCATGACAATTGTATGTATTTGTCTTTTAAGGACTCTTTTCAGTAAAGAAGCGAATGGATTGTACAAAAGTATGAATTTTTGTAAACACAAATGATAATCGAAATCATTTGTGTTTGGCATGGTTTGAGGGGAAATTATTATTAAATCAATAAGATAAGTGAAAAAGAAAAATGGAGAAAAAGTGAAGGGATGATGGCGAAATGAAGAGGGCTTTCGCCCTCACTCAGGCGTTACTTCAGTAAATATTGCGCATGGAAGCGCAGGTGATCCTCAATAAACGACGCAATAAAGTAATAGCTGTGATCGTAACCCGGCTGGATGCGTAACGTCATCGGCCATGCGGTCTGACGTGCCGTTTCGGCCAGTACCGCGGGCTGCAATTGATCGGCAAGAAACTGATCGTTGTCCCCTTGATCGATAAGCGTCGGAATCGCATCTTCGGGCCTGCTGGCCAACATTAACGCGCAGCTATCCCATTCGGCCCACAGCGATTTATCTTCACCCAGATAAGCGCTAAAAGCCTTCTCGCCCCACGGAACGCGGCAAGGGTTAACGATGGGGGCAAAAGCGGAGATGCTGGTGTATTTCCCCGGATTTTTCAGCGCCATAATCAACGCCCCGTGGCCACCCATGGAATGTCCGCTGATGGCGCAACGATCGCTGACGTTAAACTGCGATTGGATCAGTGCCGGAAGCTCATCACGCAGATAGTCATACATGCGAAAATGGCTTGCCCACGGTTGCTGGGTGGCATTGAGGTAAAACCCAGCCCCCTGGCCTAAATCGTAGCCATCATCGTTGGCTACTTGATCGCCGCGTGGACTGGTATCCGGCATCACCAGCACAATACCCAGCTCAGCCGCCACACGTTGCGCACCCGCTTTGGTGGTGAAGTTTTCGTCATTGCAGGTCAGGCCCGACAACCAGTACAGCACCGGAGGCGGGGTATTCTCACGAGGCGGGGGAAGAAAGATGCTGAAAGTCATAGCGCAATTTAACGTGGCGGAGTCGTGACGCCAGCGTTGCTGCCAGCCTTCAAAACAGCGGTGCTCTTCAAGCATTTCCATGCGTGGCTCCTTGTTGTGTTGAACCTGAATATGTTTGCGAATTCATCATAATACAGATTATTCATTGCACTGTGAGTAACTTTCACTTCCGCATTGGGCAAACATACTTCATCATCTATATAACTTTACATTAACACTCAACATCGCCGGGCTGAACGCTACGTGAATTTGATACGCTGAAAGGCTGTGCCAATTTCAATAATTATCGCGGTGAATACTGGATTATGTGCGCCGCCTCACGCACAATGTTCTGGCTGACACAGCCTAAAAACTTTGCCCCATGCAGGGCAGAGGCGCCACACCTGCAGGAGAAAAAGAAATGTCATCACTCAGTAAAGAAGCGGCTTTGGTTCATGAAGCGCTGGTCGCGCGTGGTCTCGAAACACCACTGCGCCCGCCCGTGCAGGAGATGGATAACGAAACGCGCAAACGTCTTATCTCAGGCCATATGACCGAGATTATGCAATTGCTCAATCTCGATTTGAGCGATGACAGTTTGATGGAAACTCCGCATCGCATTGCGAAAATGTATGTCGATGAGATTTTCTCCGGTCTCGATTACGCCAACTTCCCGAAAATCACCGTCATTGAAAACAAAATGAAGGTGGACGAGATGGTTACGGTCCGCGATATCACGCTGACCAGCACCTGCGAGCATCACTTTGTCACTATCGATGGTAAAGCGACGGTGGCGTATATCCCGAAAGATTCAGTCATTGGCCTGTCGAAGATCAACCGCATTGTGCAGTTCTTCGCGCAGCGTCCGCAGGTGCAGGAACGTCTGACCCAGCAAATTCTCACCGCGCTGCAAACGCTGCTTGGGACGAATAATGTTGCGGTGTCGATTGATGCGGTGCATTACTGCGTGAAAGCGCGCGGTATTCGCGATGCGACCAGCGCGACCACCACCACTTCTCTGGGTGGATTGTTTAAGTCCAGCCAGAACACGCGTCAGGAATTCCTGCGCGCAGTACGTCATCACAACTGATTAGGGCAGGGGCCATGGAGCGTAATGTCACGCTGGATTTTATTCGTGGCGTCGCCATTCTTGGCATCCTGCTTCTCAATATTAACGCCTTTGGCTTGCCAAAGGCGGCATATCTCAATCCCGCCTGGTATGGCAATATCACCTTATCCGACGCCTGGAGCTGGGCGGTGCTTGATCTCTTCGCACAGGTCAAGTTTCTCACGCTGTTTGCATTACTGTTTGGGGCAGGGCTGCAAATGCTGCTCCCGCGCGGCAAACGCTGGATCCAGTCGCGGCTTACGTTACTGGTGCTGTTGGGTTTTATTCACGGTTTACTCTTCTGGGACGGCGATATCCTGTTGGCGTATGGCTTAATTGGTCTGATTTGCTGGCGGTTGATTCGCGATGCCCCTTCGGTAAAAAGCCTGTTTAACACCGGCGTCCTGCTTTATCTGGTGGGGATTGGCGTACTGTTGCTGCTGGGCGTTATCTCCGGCGGGGAAACCAGTCGGGCCTGGACGCCGGATGCCTCAGCTTTGCTATATGAAAAATACTGGAAAGTGAATGGCGGTCTGGAAGCGGTCAGCAATCGCGTGGATATGATGTCCAATAGCTTGCTGGCACTGGGCGCGCAGTACGGCTGGCAACTGGCTGGGATGATGCTGCTTGGCGCAGCATTAATGCGCAGCGGCTGGCTGAAAGGGCAGTACAGTCTGCAGCATTATCGACGTACCGGCGTACTGTTGGTCATTATTGGCATGGCGATTAACCTGCCTGCTATTATCATTCAGTGGCATTTGGAGTGGGCCTACCGCTGGTGTGCTTTCCTGTTACAAGCTCCGCGCGAGCTGGGCGCGCCGTTGCAGACTATTGGCTACGCCGCCCTGATGTTTGGCTTCTGGCCGCAGTTGAGCCGCTTAAAGTGGGTGATTGCCATCGCCTGCGTGGGACGTATGGCGTTAACTAACTATCTGTTGCAAACCTTAATTTGCACCACGCTGTTTTATCAATTCGGCTTGTTTATGAAATTCGATCGGCTGGAGCTGCTCTGTTTCGTCATTCCTGTCTGGGCCGTTAATCTTCTGTTCTCCGTCATTTGGCTGCGTTTTTACCGGCAGGGCCCGGTAGAGTGGCTGTGGCGTCAATTAACCCTGCGTGCTTCAGGGACATCATTACCACGTACATCCAGATAACGATCTGGATCACATTCATTAACAAAATGGATGTAAGCGCTTTCATTCCTGTGACATCACTCACGCAGTCCGTTTCATTGTGCTGACAAAATACCCAGCCTGGGGTGTCTGTGGCTAACCGCAATCTAAAACAGGGCAGTGAATATGGTAACCATCCGTGATGTGGCACGACAGTCTGGCGTATCTGTAGCGACCGTTTCCCGCGTACTGAACAACAGTGCGCTGGTGAGTCCCGACACGCGTGAAGCGGTGATGAAAGCAGTCACTCAGTTAGGCTATCGACCTAACGCCAATGCGCAGGCGCTGGCGACACAGGTAAGTGACACCATTGGTGTGGTGGTGATGGATGTGTCAGATGCATTTTTTGGCGCGCTGGTTAAAGCTGTCGATATGGTTGCCCAGCAGCATCAGAAATATGTCCTGATTGGCAATAGCTATCATGAGGCTGAAAAAGAACGCCATGCTATCGAGGTTTTGATTCGCCAACGCTGTAACGCTCTGATTGTTCACTCTAAAGCGCTCAGCGATCGGGAACTGGCAGAGTTTATGGATCAGATCCCTGGCATGGTGCTGATCAATCGCCTTGTTCCGGGTTACGCCCACCGTTGCGTCTGCCTGGATAATATCAGCGGCGCCAAAATGGCGACCCGCATGCTGCTGAATAATGGTCATCAACGCATTGGTTACCTGGCATCAAGCCACCGTATTGAAGATGATGCGATGCGCAAAGAAGGGTGGTTATCGGCCCTGAAAGAACAAGGAATTGATGCGGCGGAAAGCTGGATCGGTACCGGTTCGCCCGATATGCAGGGCGGAGAGTCTGCCATGGTGGAGCTGCTGGGGCGCAATTTGCAACTGACGGCGGTCTTCGCCTACAACGACAACATGGCAGCGGGCGCACTGACCGCGTTAAAAGACAACGGTATCGCCATCCCATTACATCTTTCTATCATTGGCTTTGATGATATTCCCATTGCGCGTTACACCGATCCGCAGCTGACAACTGTGCGCTATCCCATCGCCTCAATGGCAAAAATGGCGACGGAGCTTGCGCTGCAAGGCGCGGCGGGCACGTTAGATCCTGCGGCGTCGCATTGCTTTATGCCGACACTGGTGCGTCGTCATTCTGTGGCATTGCGGCAGAATGCGGCACCGATCACTAACTCATAAAGTCGAACTATGTAACCGTTTTCAATATGTGAGTAAATTCACAGTATATTAACAATGCGATAGCTATGATGACACTGTTTGTTGCGCTGTAACTACTATGTAACGGTGAATAATCACTTTCATCGAGGTATTGGTGCCTTAAACAAAAATTAAAGCCAGTTTTTGGAGCGTTGCCAGGCACGGAAGAATTATTTTTAAAAGTGAGCTTCGGCGTTCAGTAACACTTCAGTAACGTTCTGCCTGCCGAGCATTTATCTCAAGTACTACCCTGCATAATAAAACCGGAGATACCATGAATAAGAAGGTGTTGACCCTGTCTGCTGTAATGGCAAGCATGTTATTCGGCGCGGCTGCGCACGCTGCTGATACCCGCATTGGTGTGACGATTTATAAGTACGACGATAACTTTATGTCTGTGGTACGTAAGGCTATTGAAAAAGATGCCAAAGCGGCGCCTGACGTACAGTTGCTGATGAATGACTCGCAGAACGATCAGTCCAAACAAAACGACCAGATCGACGTGTTGCTGGCAAAAGGCGTTAAAGCACTGGCGATTAACCTGGTTGACCCGGCAGCTGCAGGCACGGTAATTGAAAAAGCACGCGGTCAGAACGTCCCGATCGTGTTCTTCAACAAAGAACCTTCTCGTAAAGCGCTGGACAGCTATGACAAAGCGTATTACGTCGGTACTGACTCTAAAGAGTCTGGCATTATTCAGGGTGACTTGATTGCTAAACACTGGGCTGCTAACCCGAACTGGGATCTGAATAAAGACGGTAAAATCCAGTTTGTTCTGCTGAAAGGCGAACCGGGACACCCGGATGCTGAAGCACGTACCACTTACGTGATCAAAGAGCTGAACGACAAGGGCATTAAAACTGAGCAACTGCAGTTAGATACCGCGATGTGGGATACCGCTCAGGCGAAAGATAAGATGGATGCGTGGATGTCCGGTCCGAACGCTAACAAAATTGAAGTGGTTATCGCCAACAACGATGCGATGGCGATGGGCGCAGTTGAAGCACTGAAAGCGCACAACAAAACCAGCGTACCGGTGTTTGGCGTGGATGCGCTGCCTGAAGCGCTGGCCCTGGTGAAATCCGGCGCCATGGCCGGTACCGTGCTGAACGATGCCAACAACCAGGCGAAAGCGACCTTCGATTTGGCGAAAAACCTGGCTGATGGCAAAGGCGCAGCAGACGGCACTAACTGGAAAATTGACAACAAAATTGTTCGCGTTCCGTACGTCGGTGTCGATAAAGATAATCTGGCTGAGTTCACTAATAAATAAATCTCCGTCTATGGGCGCAATGTCATTGCGCCCTTAATAACGCGCTTTGCAAGGCCAACAAGGTATATTTATGGTCAGCACACATACTCAGTCGTCAGGCGAATACTTGTTGGAAATGACCGGCATTAACAAGTCTTTCCCCGGCGTTAAGGCTCTTGATAACGTTAATTTAAAGGTCCGCCCGCATTCAATTCACGCCTTAATGGGCGAGAACGGCGCGGGGAAATCCACATTATTGAAATGTCTTTTCGGCATCTATCAAAAAGATTCCGGTAGTATTTTATTTCAGGGTAAAGAAATCGATTTTCATTCGGCGAAAGAAGCGCTTGAAAATGGTATTTCGATGGTCCACCAGGAATTAAACCTGGTATTACAACGTTCCGTGATGGACAACATGTGGTTGGGGCGCTATCCCACCAAAGGTATGTTTGTCGATCAGGAAAAAATGTACCGTGATACCAAAGCGATATTTGATGAGCTGGATATTGATATCGATCCGCGGGCGCGCGTCGGTACATTATCCGTTTCACAAATGCAGATGATCGAAATTGCGAAAGCCTTCTCCTACGATGCCAAAATCGTCATCATGGATGAGCCGACGTCATCGTTAACCGAGAAAGAAGTTAATCATCTGTTCACCATCATTCGTAAGCTGAAAGAGCGTGGATGCGGTATTGTTTATATTTCTCACAAAATGGAAGAAATTTTCCAGCTATGTGATGAAATTACCGTGCTGCGCGACGGGCAGTGGATCGCAACCCAGCCGCTGGAAGGGCTGGATATGGACAAGATCATCGCCATGATGGTTGGACGTTCGCTGAACCAACGTTTTCCCGATAAAGAAAACAAGCCTGGTGAAGTGATACTGCAAGTGCGTAACCTGACCTCATTGCGTCAGCCGTCGATTCGTGATGTCTCGTTTGATTTGCACAAAGGAGAAATCCTCGGGATTGCCGGTCTGGTAGGCGCAAAACGCACTGATATCGTTGAAACGCTTTTTGGTATTCGTGAGAAATCATCGGGTACGATTACGTTACACGGCAAAAAAATTAATAACCACAGCGCCAATGAAGCCATCAACCATGGCTTTGCACTGGTCACGGAAGAGCGCCGCTCAACCGGTATTTATGCGTATCTGGACATTGGTTTTAACTCGTTAATCTCCAATATCCAAAACTATAAAAATAAAGTCGGTCTGCTGGATAATTCCCGCATGAAGAGTGATACCCAGTGGGTGATTGACTCTATGAGGGTGAAAACGCCGGGCCATCGTACGCAAATCGGTTCACTTTCCGGAGGGAATCAGCAAAAGGTGGTTATTGGCCGTTGGCTATTAACGCAGCCAGAAATCCTGATGCTGGATGAACCAACACGTGGTATCGATGTCGGCGCAAAATTTGAAATTTATCAGTTGATAGCCGAACTCGCGAAAAAAGATAAGGGGATTATTATTATTTCCTCTGAAATGCCGGAGCTGCTGGGTATTACCGATCGTATTCTGGTGATGAGCAATGGTCTCGTTGCCGGAATTGTTGACACTAAAACGACAACGCAAAACGAAATCCTCCGTCTTGCGTCTTTGCACCTTTAAGATTAGGGGCTCCTCATGAGTGCGTTAAATAAGAAAAGTTTTCTTACTTATCTGAAAGAAGGCGGAATATACGTTGTTCTTTTGGTTTTGCTGGCAATTATTATTTTCCAGGATCCCACTTTCTTAAGTTTACTCAACCTGAGTAATATTCTGACGCAATCCTCAGTGCGTATTATTATCGCATTGGGTGTTGCCGGACTGATTGTGACGCAAGGGACAGACCTGTCGGCAGGGCGTCAGGTTGGTCTGGCGGCAGTGGTGGCGGCAACCTTACTGCAATCGATGGATAACGCCAACAAGGTATTCCCGGAAATGGCGACGATGCCGATCATCGTGGTGGTACTGATTGTTTGCGTCATCGGCGCGATTATCGGTCTGGTGAACGGTATCATCATCGCGTATCTGAACGTGACGCCGTTTATTACCACCTTGGGTACGATGATCATCGTCTACGGGATCAACTCCCTGTACTATGATTTTGTCGGCGCATCGCCAATTTCTGGCTTTGACAGCGGATTCTCTACCTTTGCGCAGGGCTTTATCGCGCTGGGCAGTTTCCGACTCTCTTATATCACCTTCTATGCGCTGATTGCCGTGGCCTTTGTGTGGGTGCTGTGGAACAAGACCCGCTTCGGTAAAAACATTTTTGCTATCGGCGGTAACCCAGAGGCGGCGAAAGTGTCTGGCGTGAACGTCGCGCTGAACCTGCTGATTATCTATGCGTTGTCTGGTGTGTTCTATGCCTTCGGTGGTTTGCTGGAAGCGGGACGTATCGGCTCGGCGACCAACAACCTCGGTTTTATGTATGAGCTGGATGCGATTGCGGCGTGCGTGGTTGGCGGCGTCTCGTTTAGCGGTGGGGTAGGAACCGTCTTCGGCGTGGTGACCGGTGTGATTATCTTTACCGTCATCAACTACGGGCTGACTTACATCGGCGTTAACCCATACTGGCAGTACATTATTAAGGGCGGCATCATCATCTTCGCGGTGGCGCTGGACTCCCTGAAGTACGCGCGTAAGAAGTAACGATAAAACGCCAAAAGGCCGGTGCAGCGCAATCTTCATCGGCCTTTTTTGTCCGCGTTATAATGTTAGCGCGTGCTCTTTCTCTCCGGGTTTAAATTTTACTTCACCCAGGTCGATACAGGCGACCGGGCAAACGTGGCCGCACAGCAAGCATCCCACACATTTTTCCGTGTCGCAGTGTGGGGTTCGGGTTTCCTCATTCCATTCCATCGCCTGATGCCCGCCGTCATAACAGGAAATGTAGCAGCGACCACACCCCACGCATTTATCGAGATGGATGTTTGGGTAGACGATGTAGCTACGGTCAAGATCTTCAGCGGGGATGATATTGGCATTGGCAAGGCCCACCATCTCCTCCAGTGAGTCAAATCCTTGATCGGCGAGGTAATGTGACAGCCCGCTGGTCATGTCCTCCACAATCCGATAACCATACTGCATTATCCCGGTGGTCACCTGCAGCGTGGCCGCGCCTAACAGTAAAAACTCGGCGGCATCTTCCCAGTTTTCTATACCCCCGATGCCGCTAATCGGGAAATCGCGCAGTTCAGGGTGCATGCGCAGTTGCTGAATAAATCGCAGGGCGATAGGTTTAACGGCCTTGCCGGAGTAGCCGGAAATACTGGATTTACCGTTGACGACCGGCATCCCAATTTTCCGGTTCAGATCGATATTGGTAATGGATTTAACCGTATTGATGGTTGCGATACCGTCGGCGCCACCGCGTTTTGCCGCCAGCGCAACCTCACACATATCACCGATATTCGGTGTCATTTTAGCCAGCATCGGCAGGGAAGAGCCGCGTTTAACTGCCCGACAATATTTTTCGACCAGCTCAGGGCTTTGCCCAACATCGCTACCCATGGCATGTGAGGTCATTTGCGGGCAAGAGAAGTTGCATTCGATCATGTCTGCACCCGCCTCTTCGACCAGCCGTGCCAGCTCCTGCCACTGCTGTTCATTTTCCCCCATGATCGATGCAATCAGCACGTTATCCGGGTAGTCCTGTTTCAGCCGGCGAATAGCGGCCAGATTTTCCTCCAGCGGGTGCTCGGCAATTTGCTCCATATTTTTGAAGCCAACAAAGCCGGTATCTTCTTTGGTCAGATGGTCAAAGCGTGGAGAGACTTCATTTGCAATAAAGAAACCAATGGTTTTAAAAACAATACCGCCCCAGCCGGTGTCATAGGCTTTGGCGCACATGTCATAGCAGTTGCCCACCGGAGAAGAAGAGAGGCAGAACGGGTTGGGGAATTTGACGCCGCAAAAAGTAATAGAAAGATCTTTCGTTAACATGAGCAAGCTCCCTCTAAGTAGTGATGAATGGCCTGAGCGGCTTCTTTTCCGGTTTTCACGGCGTAAACCACCGTTTTATCGCCTTTTACAATATCGCCCGCGGCAAACAAAGCGGGATCGGCGGTTTGATAATGATGCGTGTCGATAAGATTGCGCTGTGGTTTTAACGCGGCGAAATGTTCAAGTTGAGCATGTTGACCAACGGCGAGAATAATATGTTCGGCTTCAAGCGTCAGTTCTCCCGGCAGGCGTACGTGTTTAAAAGTAACCCGGTTTCCGCTAACCGCCACAGGCGTGAAACCGTCAATAATCGATACCCCTAACGCTTGTGTGCTGCTGAACTCTTTATCGCTGGCTGGGAAATCGGCCAGTTCTTCACGGGCGACACAGGTAACTGACGGACAGCCCAGCAGTTTCAACGTGCTGGCGACATCCATCGCGACATCGCCGCCGCCGATGATCAATGCGCTTTGCGCGACGGTAATATCGCCGCTGGTTTGCCGGGCTCGTTGCAGAAAATCGACGGCGATTTCAACGTGATTGGCCTTCTCAAACAGCGGTAACGTTGAACCGTAAGACATCCCTACGGTAACCAGTACGGCGCGGTATTCTGTTTTGAGTTGCTCAATGGAAAGGGCAGTGCCGACTTCACAATTGCATTTGATTGTTACGCCCATTTCAACGATACGAGCAATTTCGTTATCTAAAACAGCATGCGGCAGACGAAACTCTGGAATGCCATAGCGTAACCAGCCGCCAGGTTGGGCCTGCTTTTCATAGATAGTGACGTCATAGCCCAGATTGCTTAGCGTTACGCTGGCTTGTAATCCTGCCGGGCCTGCGCCAATGATGGCGATCTTGCCACGTGTTTTTGTGGCGGGCTGATAAATTTTCATTGCGGTCTGCTGCTCAAAGTCGGTAATAAAGCGTTGCAGACGTGCAATATCAATCGGCTTATCAATACCTGAGCGTGTACACCCGCGTTGGCATAACTTTTCGGTTGGGCATACCCGGGCGCATACTGCCCCAAGTGCGTTATTTTCACGAATAGTTTCGGCTGCACCCTTAAAATTACGAAAATAAATGGAGCGAATAAATTTTCCCGGGTCAGTTTGCGCCGGACAATCCTGGCTACAGGGGGCATCGTGACATAATAAACAGCGAGAAGCCTCTTTTATGGCTAATAATGGCGTAAAAGCAGGCGTGAGCTCATCCAGATAATTTTGTTGTGGCATATTTTCTTCCTTAATGCGTGAGTAAATTAAGGCAAACCGTTAATAACAAAATATAAAAATCGAAAGGCTATTCTTAAGGCTAAGCACTGCAGGAAGAGTATTCTGTGAAAGGATTCACAAATAGAAGAGTGTTGGCGGGAAATGCTGGCGGGCAGCATTAATCCCTTAATTTGAAATGGTAACCGTTATCATAATATTAGCTATTCTCAAACGCTAATATAAAAATAATATCTTTATCGATAGAAAATTAAGTAAATAACCATACCGAAGGATAAACATCCGCATCCGGCATAAACCAACACATAGGACCAAAATTGCAGGGGCTCTTGATGGCGATAAGCGTATACCGGTTCGCGCGTATTCTTCTTAATTTTATCTACGGCCCCGGTGCGCCAGCCTTTCCAGGCCTCACGGAAACAAAACACAGGAATGAGCAGAAAGGCCAACACGACGAAGAGGGTTTGTACATCCATGCTTATTTTCCTTGTTTCTTTTGTAATTCGAGTAATTGTTCAGGCGTAACCGCCGGATACCCCTGCGCATCGTCGGGTACCTGATGCATGGTAGGGATGGGTACCAGTGGGCCTAAAAAACGGGGTTCACGTTTAAAAATATAGAGATCGGCGAGTGCGCCAAAACGCGCGCCGAATTCGCGTACCCGCACGGTAAGCATATTTTTTGGTGAAGGCACCGCATAGCACTGGGCCTGAATGCCCATATGCAGCGCAATAAACAAGGCGCGTTCACAGTGGAATCGCTGAGTAATAATGATGAAATCGTTGGTATCGAATACCTTACGGGTACGCACGATGGAGTCGAGCGTACGGAACCCGGCGTAATCAAGCACAATGTCAGCCGGATCGACCCCTGCGGCAATCAGATCCTTACGCATCGTCATGGGTTCATTATAGCTTTGCTGCGCGTTGTCGCCGCTCAGCAACAGATAGTTTACCTTCCCGCTGTTATAGGCGTTCAAGGCGCCCTGAATACGGTAGCGGTAATACTGGTTGATAACGCCGGTTCGATAGTATTTTGCCGTACCCAGGACCACACCGACCTGGCGGTAGGGTAAATCCTGTAATTCGTCGTAGATATAGGGGGCAGTCTTCCAGCTCATCCATCTGTCGAGTCCAAGCACAGTCAACAGCAGCAGGCCTGACAGGACTAACAGGCTGTAAAACACGCGCTTTAACATGCAGAAAACTCGTTATTTGGGTGGAATTTCAATCAGGCTACTGTACCGGAAGACGTAGCGCAAGAAACAGCAGTCTGATTGAGGGGATTTTAGTCACTGTTACCCGGTTAGCGCAGCGCCACCGGGCTTTATGATTTAACTGAGCAGCACGCGCTCAATATTGTCGCAGCCCAGCGCGTGCAGGGTGGCGGAGGTCGCATCCCACTGGATTAACGGCGCATCGGCTTTTTCTGCCAGCACCGCGCGTTGAATGTCCGGATAGTCGTAACCGTTCAGACTCAACAGGTTTAATGCGCCTTGCAGCGGTGGGAGGGTGGGGTTAAAGGCGGCGTTTTCAGCATAGCTGCCACTGAAAATGCGCCCGTCTTTACACTCGAGCGCCACGCCGCTTGGCGATTTGCTGTACGGCATATGGCATCTGTTGGCGGCGGTAATTGCCGCCTGGGTCAGGGCGTCGCCCTGCAGCGCGAAGCCGTGATCCTGGTCGTCCATCAGTAGCGTTTTGATGTCGAGATCTTTTGGCCCGAACGCGTCCGGGAGATAGTCGCGCAGTGCGTGTGGTTCGCGCCCAGGCAGGTGAATGCGTAAATCCAACCCGCTGTTCAGTTCGTTCATAAACTGGCGGCAGTGGCCGCAAGGGGTGTAGTTAACGGTGATGGCGGCGAGGCCTTTTTCTCCGCGCAGCCAGGCGTGGCTGATGGCGCTTTGCTCGGCATGAACGGTTTGCTGCATTGTTGCGCCCAGGAACTCCATGTTGCCACCGAAGTACCAGGTGCCGCTAATGCCGCGAGAGATCGCGCCCACGTTGAAGTTGGAAAGCGGGGTACGTGCGCAGGCCGCAGCCAGCGGCAGCAGAGCGAATGCCAGCGCGTCTTCGTCCAGTCCCGATTCGCGTTTCAGCAAAGAGACCTGCTCAGCAGTCAGCATGGCGGGGAAATGCGTATCCGCCAGAACAGGGGCCAGGGCTGATTGCAAGTTATCCGCGAGTTGGGCAAAAGCAGTTTGAAAACGTGGATGCATGGCGATGCCTCATAACAATGTAATGGAATCGTAGTTTACGGGCCTGTTACGGCTTTATATGTGATCCAAATCTCATTGTGTGTGCAACTTATGAAACTTAAATGAAAAATGTGCAACGCATCGCAAATAAATAACCAAAAAGTGAAGGTTAGCCGACCACTGCCAGAATAACCGGGAACAGGAACGGGGCGACCAACGAGGTGATAATGCCGCAAATGACCAGCGCCAGAGAGCTAAACGCGCCTTCCTGATAATCCAGTTCTGCGCAACGCGCGGTTCCCAGGGCGTGTGAAGCGGTACCCATTGCCAGTCCTCGCGCGGCCTTCGTGCGAATGCGCATAGCATTCAGTAAAGTATGACCAAATACCGCCCCGAGAATGCCGACGAAAATGACGCACACCGCGCTGATGGCCGGAATACCACCAATACTTCCTCCCACCGCCATCGCGATAGGCGTGGTGACCGATTTCGGCATGATTGACGCGGCAATTTCCGGTGAGGCACCCATCAACAGGGCGATTGTTGTGCCGGTAACCATCGCCACGACGCTCCCCGCAAAACAGATAGCGATTATCGATTTCCAGCGCGCGCGAATTTGGTGCAGCTGTTCGTATAACGGATAGGCCAGCGCGACCACGGCAGGTTGCAGTAAATCGTTCAGCACCTCGCTGCCTTTGAAATAGTGATCGTAGGGAATTCCGGTCAGCATCAGAATGGGAATAATCACCACCATCGCGACCAGCAGCGGATTCAGCAGCGGCATTTTAAAGCGTGCTGCCAGCTTACGTGCGCCAAAGAACACCGCGAGAGTAAGGGGCAACGACCACCAGATATATGTCATCATTCTTTCGAACCTTTTTGGCCAACAATTTTGCGTTCACCGTGTACAAGATGCGAGCTCCAGCTCACCACGAGGAAAACAACCAGCGTACTGATGGTGCATGACACCACCACAGGGCCAAATTGTGCGCGGAGCAAATCAAAGTACTGCATGATCCCCACGCCAATCGGGACAAATAACAGGGCCATATAGCGAATCAGGACATAACAGCCGGGATTAACCCATTTTGCCGGTAATACCTGCAATGCCAGTAAGACAAACAGAATCAGCATGCCAATGATGCTGCCCGGAATCGTGATCGGCAACAGCGAAGCGATAAAAATACCTGCATAGAGGCAGGCATAGATCAGGACGAATGCGCGCAAATATTGCCAGATAATGTTCAGTGATTTGCTCATAATTGAAACCCTTGACGAGACTGATTCATCATACAATTAAACTTCAAAACGTGCTACCGATCACATCATGAATTCTAAGCATAGAGGAAATAGACGTCTGGAACATTGCGCATATGATCGCGCTAAACCTGCGCCAGGTAATACAAAAAACGACTCAGGGCTGTGGTAGGCGTTTCATTGTTGCGCCAGAATACGCCTACGCTGCCTTTTTGTTCAATCTTCGGCAGATTCAGGATAGCCAGTTGTCCCTGGGCGGCGTAACGCTGTGCCAGACGCAGAGAAAGAATAGAAACCATGTCGCTACTTTGCAGCAGGTTGGTGCTGACGTTTATCGACGCTGATTCAATGGTGTTTTCCGGCAGCATTACGCCATTATCGACCAGCGCGTTGTCAATGCTAATGCGAATGGGGGTGCCTGTCGGCCAGACAATCCAACGCCAGTTAGCCAGATCGTTCCAGGTGAGCAGGGGATATTTTGCCAGCGGATGATCGGGGCGGGCGACAAAACAGACCGGCTCGGTATAGAGCACCTGGTAATTAAGCGGCAGCTGAAGCGCCCGGCCGCCAACGCGACCGACGACGACATCCACTGAACCCGCCAGCAGATCGTGCAGTAACGGGGTCATCACTTTCTCTTCAATATTGAGATGCAGAGTGGGTAGCTCCGTAAGCAAGCCCAGTATTGCCTGTGAAACGCAGTCGGTCGCCACCGGCGAGCAGCCAATCTTCAGACTTCCCACCAGACCGCCTTGCTTGAAACGGGCAATTTCGTACTGCGAACGCTCCATATCATTGATCAGGCGTTGAGCATGTTGCAGCAACAGCTTGCCGCCTTCAGAGGGGCGTAAGCCTTTGCTATGTCGTTCAAAGAGCGTGATGCCAATCTCATCTTCGAGCTGTGATAACCATTTGGACAAGGCAGGCTGGGTGATATTCATCATTCGGGCGACGTGAGTCAAATTTCCCTGTTCCCCTAGCGCGACCAGCGTTTGCAGGTGGTGCAACTTCAGTTTCTGTGCCCAGTTAGCCATTTGCTATAACCTCCAGGTTATGCCTCTGCATGAAAAGCCATTGTACATTTCATCTCCAAACATACAAAGTCGCAACATACCTAAAACAAAACAGACATCTACTCTACCTGCACTGAGGCATTCACTATGACTCAACAACGTGATCTACAAGCACTAATAGATTCCGCCCCCGTCGGTAAGACGCAGTGGCGCGTGATTATTTGCTGTTTTTTGGTCGTCATGCTCGACGGTTTTGATACCGCGGCGATTGGTTTTATCGCACCCGATATACGCACTCACTGGCAATTGACCGCCGGGGATCTGGCGCCGCTTTTTGGCGCAGGACTACTGGGGCTAACTGCTGGCGCGTTGCTCTGCGGCCCGCTGTCCGATCGTTTTGGCCGTAAACGGGTGATTGAGCTTTGCGTGGCGCTGTTTGGCGCGCTGAGTCTGATCTCTGCTTTTTCGCCCGATCTGCAAACGCTGGTCATTTTGCGTTTCCTTACCGGGTTAGGTCTGGGCGGCGCGATGCCTAATACCATCACCATGACGTCGGAATACCTGCCTGCCCGTCGGCGTGGCGCATTGGTCACCATGATGTTCTGCGGCTTTACTCTCGGATCGGCTATGGGCGGCATCGTCAGCGCTCAACTGGTGCCGGTTATTGGTTGGCACGGCATTCTGGTGCTGGGAGGCGTTTTGCCGCTCATGCTATTTGTCGCCCTGCTGTTTGCGCTACCGGAATCCCCGCGCTGGCAGGTTCGTCGCCAGCTACCGCAAAACGTGATTGCCAGAACTGTCAGCGCTATTACCCGGGAACGTTATGACGATACCCATTTTTATCTCAACGAAGGGTCAGCGATTGCCAAAGGCAGTATCCGCCAGCTGTTCGTCGGGCGACAGTTGCCCATTACCCTGATGTTATGGGTGGTGTTCTTTATGAGCCTGCTGATTATTTATCTGCTCTCCAGTTGGATGCCAACGCTGCTTAACCATCGAGGAATCGACCTGCAACATGCCTCCTGGGTGACTGCGGCCTTCCAGATTGGCGGTACGTTAGGCGCGCTGGCGCTGGGCGTACTGATGGATAAATACAATCCTTTCCGCGTGCTGGCGGTGAGCTATGCGCTGGGGGCGGTATGTATCGTCATGATTGGCCTGAGCGAAAACGGCCTGTGGCTGATGGCGTTGGCGATTTTTGGCACCGGCATCGGGATTAGCGGTTCTCAGGTGGGTCTCAATGCGTTAACCGCCACCCTTTATCCGACGCAAAGCCGGGCGACGGGCGTCAGCTGGTCTAATGCCATTGGCCGCTGCGGCGCGATTGTCGGTTCGCTTTCCGGCGGCGTGATGATGGCGATGAATTTCTCATTCGATAACCTGTTTTTCATTATTGCCGTTCCGGCGGCCATCAGCGCGGTGATGCTTACGCTGCTGACGGTTGTTGTTCGCCAGTCGGCCTCTGTCCCTGACGCCTTGCCACGCGCAGGCATCGTGAATGAATAAGGAGAATCCCTATGTCTGAACTGAATCAGGATGTTAAGAACAGCCGTCAGCAGTTTTACCAGCATATTTCCGGGCAGAATCTGACCCCGCTGTGGGAGTCGTTGCACCGTCTGGTACCGTCAACGCCGAACGCGAATTGCGCGCCTGCGTACTGGAACTATCAGGAGATCCGTCCGCTACTGCTGGAAAGCGGCGATCTGATTGGCGCGAAAGAGGCGATTCGCCGCGTGCTGGTGCTGGAAAACCCAATGCTGCGCGGACAGTCTTCAATCACCCCGACGCTGTACGCGGGATTACAGTTGATTATGCCGGGCGAGGTTGCGCCGAGCCACCGCCATAATCAGTCTGCGCTGCGCTTTATTGTCGAAGGGAAAGGGGCATTTACCGCCGTCGATGGCGAGCGCACCCAGATGCATGAAGGCGATTTTATTCTGACGCCGCAATGGCGCTGGCACGATCACGGCAACCCAGGCAGCGAACCGGTAGTGTGGCTGGACGGTCTGGATCTGCCGCTGGTGAATCTGCTGGGCTGCGGCTTTGCGGAAGACTACCCGGAAGATCAGCAGCCGGTCACACGCAAGGAAGGGGATTATTTACCGCGCTATGCGGCCAACATGTTGCCGCTGCGTCATCAGAAGGGTAACTCATCGCCCATTTTCAACTATCGCTACGATCGTAGCCGTGAAGCACTGCATGACCTGACCCGCATGGGCGAAGCCGACGAGTGGGATGGTTACAAGATGCGCTACGTGAACCCGGTAACCGGCGGTTATCCCATGCCGTCAATGGGGACCTTCCTGCAATTGTTGCCGAAGGGCTTTTCTTCACGGATGGCGCGTACCACTGACAGCACTATCTACCATGTGGTGGAAGGAAGCGGGCGGGTCACCATCGGCAACGAAACCTTCAACTTTTCGCCAAAAGATATCTTCGTGGTGCCGACCTGGCACGGTGTGTCGTTCCAGGCCAGCGAAGATGCCGTCTTATTCAGTTTTTCGGACAGACCGGTTCAGGAAGCGCTGGGGTTGTTCCGTGAAGCACGCTATTAATTTGGGAGAGAGAAAATGACGCAATACGTATTCGAACCACAAGCGCCTGTTACCGTTCCGGTGGTTGGTAGTGATGAACAATTTCCCGTGCGCCGCGTTTACTGTGTGGGGCGCAACTATGCTGCACATGCGCGTGAAATGGGCTTTGACCCGGATCGCGAACCGCCGTTCTTCTTCTGTAAACCGGCCGACGCGGTGGTTCCGGTGGCAGCTGGTCAAACCCTTGAACTGCCGTACCCGTCGCAGACCGATAACTATCACTACGAGATAGAGCTGGTGGTGGCGATTGGTAAAAAGGGCAGCGATATACCGCTGGAAAAAGCGCACGAATATATCTGGGGCTATGCCACCGGTCTGGATATGACCCGTCGTGACAGGCAGATGGAGATGCGCCAGATGGGGCGTCCGTGGGAAATCGGCAAAGCGTTTGATCTCTCTGCGCCCATCGCGCCGCTGCATAAAGCCAGTGAAATCGCTGATGTTAACAATGCGCCTATCTGGCTGCAGGTTAACGGCGACGATCATCAGCGGAGCGATATTCGCCACCTTATCTGGTCTGTGAATGAAACCATCAGCTATCTGTCCGGATTTTTCGAACTGCAGCCGGGCGATCTGATCTACACCGGTACGCCGGAAGGCGTGGGGGCGGTAGTGAAAGGGGATGTGATCACTGGCAACGTAGACGGTTTAACCCCCATCGCCGTGAAGATTGTCTGAGGTGGATGATGAAGCTGTACAGTTTCTTTAATAGCTCCGCGTCATATCGCGTGCGTATTGCGCTGGCGCTGAAAGGGCTCGATTACCAGACGGTGGGCGTCAACATTCGTATCGGTCAGCAGAACGAGCTGGCCTACCGGCGGATGAATCCGGTGGGGCTGGTGCCGACGCTGGTGACCGACGACGGAGAATCGCTTGGACAATCGCTGGCGATAATCGACTGGCTGGATGGCCACTTTCCGCAGTCGCCGCTGCTGCCTGCTGAATTCCCGATGCGCAGTCGGGTGCTGGAAATTGTTTATGCCATCGCTTGTGATATCCACCCCGTGAATAATCTGCGGGTACTGCGCTACCTGAGCGACGAATTAAAGATCAGTGAAGAGGATAAAAAACGCTGGTATGCGCACTGGATCCAGCAAGGGTTAAGCGCAGTGGAACAGATGCTGCGCCAGAGTCATTCGGGGGCGTTCTGCGTGGGTGATGCGCCGACGCTGGCGGATTGCTGCCTGATCCCGCAATGGGCGAACGCGCTACGTATGGGCTGCGATTTGAGCGCATATCCACGCTGTAAGGCGGTCTATGATGCCTGTACCCAGCTTCCGGCGTTTATCGCCGCCGCGCCCGAGAATCAACAAGACAAAATTCCGGCCTGATAAGGAGAACGACAATGGCTAAAGTGACACGCGCAATTATCGTGGGGGGTGGGATTGGCGGCGCGGCGACCGCGTTATCGCTGGCCCGTCAGGGAATCAAAGTGATGTTGCTGGAGAAAGCGCATGAGATTGGCGAAATCGGCGCGGGCATTCAGCTCGGGCCAAACGCGTTCTCTGCTCTCGACAGCCTTGGCGTGGGAGAGGTTGCCCGCCAGCGCGCCGTTTTTACCGATCATATCACCATGATGGATGCGGTAAATGCGCAGGAAGTCGTGCGTATTGAAACCGGACAGGCGTTCCGCGATCACTTTGGCGGTCCTTATGCGGTTATCCATCGGGTGGATATTCATGCTTCTGTGTGGGAAGCGGCGCTGGTTCATCCCAACGTTGAGTATCGCACTTCAACTAACGTGGTTGATATTCGCCAGACCGAGAATGACGTGACGGTATTTGACGAGCATGGCAACAGCTGGACGGCAGATATTTTGGTCGGCTGTGACGGTGTGAAGTCAGTTGTCCGTCAGTCTCTGATTGGCGATGCGCCACGCGTGACCGGGCACGTGGTCTACCGCGCTGTGATTGATTGCGATGATATGCCGGAAGATTTGCGCATTAACGCGCCGGTGCTGTGGGCCGGACCGCACTGTCACCTGGTGCACTATCCGCTGCGCGGCGGCAAACAATACAATCTGGTGGTGACCTTTCATAGTCGTCAGCAGGAAGAGTGGGGCGTTAAGGATGGCAGTAAAGAGGAGGTGCTCTCCTATTTTGCCGGTATTCATCCACGTCCGCGCCAGATGCTGGATAAACCGACATCATGGCGGCGCTGGTCCACCGCTGACCGCGAGCCGGTCGAGAAATGGGGTACCGACCGCATTACGCTGGTGGGTGATGCCGCGCACCCGGTGGCGCAATATATGGCGCAGGGAGCCTGTATGGCGTTGGAAGATGCCGTCACGCTTGGTAAGGCGTTACAGCAGTGTGACGGCGATGCGGCTGATGCCTTTGCCCTGTATGAGTCGGTGCGCATTCCGCGTACGGCGCGGATTGTCTGGTCGACGCGCGAAATGGGCCGCGTTTATCACGCCGCGGGCGTCGAGCGCCAGGTGCGTAATCTGCTGTGGAAAGGTAAATCACAGGCGGAGTTTTATCGCGGTATGGAGTGGCTGTACGGCTGGAAAGAAGATAACTGTCTGTTGCCGCGCTGAGCCTCTTTAATCTCCCGAACGGAGGCGCTACCATAGCGCCTCTTTTTTTGCGGGTGACGATATGCGTGTTTTACTGGCGCCGATGGAAGGCGTGCTCGATTCCCTGGTGCGCGAGCTGCTGACTGAAGTGAATGATTACGATCTATGCATCACCGAGTTTGTGCGCGTGGTGGATCAGCTCCTGCCGGCAAAAGTATTTCACCGGCTCTGCCCGGAACTGCATAACAACAGCCGCACGCCATCCGGCACGCGGGTGCGCATACAGCTATTGGGCCAGTACCCGCAGTGGCTGGCGGAGAACGCCGCCCGCGCGGTCGAACTGGGATCGTACGGTGTCGATCTGAACTGCGGTTGCCCGTCGAAGCTGGTCAACGGCAGCGGCGGTGGCGCGACGTTATTGAAAGATCCTGAGCTTATCTACCGCGGCGCAAAAGCCATGCGCGAGGCTGTGCCGGACCCTCTCCCGGTGACGGTGAAAGTACGTCTGGGCTGGGACAACAGCGACCGACAGTTTGAAATTGCCGATGCCGTCCAGCAGGCTGGCGCCAGCGAACTGGTGGTGCATGGTCGTACCAAAGAGCAGGGCTATAAGGCCGAGCATATTAACTGGCAGGCGATTGGCGAAATTCGCCAGCGACTTACCATTCCGGTTATCGCAAATGGTGAAATCTGGGACTGGCAGAGCGCCAAGGATTGTATGGCCATCAGCGGATGCGATGCGGTGATGATCGGTCGTGGTGCGTTAAATATCCCGAACCTGAGTCGCGTGGTGAAGTACAACGAGCCGCGTATGCCCTGGCCTGACGTCGTGATGCTGCTGCAAAAATATACCCGTCTCGAAAAGCAGGGTGACACGGGGTTGTATCATGTGGCGCGTATTAAGCAGTGGTTAGGGTATTTGCGTAAAGAATATTCAGAAGCCACGGCGTTGTTTCAGGAGATTCGCGCGTTAAACAATTCGCCGGATATCGCTCGGGCGATTCAGGCCATCGAGATTACCGCCTGACGTCAGTTCTGGTAGGCCGGATAAGGCGTTTACGCCGCCATCCGGCATCAGAGAGAATAATCGCCTGACATTTCTGCTATCAGGCCTGGGCTAAAAGACAACATCAGAAAATCATCTTAAACACGCCGGTTACCACCAACAGTCCAATCAGAAAAATAATTAGAATAATCCACAGCAGAATTTTCATTAACTTTCCTTTTTTTGGTAAATTCAGATTGAGTATAGGAAAGTATCAACTATTCTGCCTGGCGGCGCTGTTATGCGGGTTTACGTGCGCTTAGCAGAAACACCATTGGCCGCTCTTTTTCTTCATCCAGCGCCGGGTTTTCAGCAATCTGCTGCGCAGAGGGTCCCCATTCATCAACACACACAATGTCGAATCCGGCGGCAATGAGCGCGTTAATCCAGGTCGCCAGCTTGCGATGCTGTTTTTTAACGCCTTCAGCAAACCAGTTACTGATACGCTCGCCTTCTTGTTGGTAATGATTAACCGGCCAGGACAGCTGCCCGGTTTTGTCTTTTATCCAGCCCTGGTTAAGCGGTGCGGTATAAATGGGGTGCTCGGCAGAGAAAACCAACATGCCTCCCGGTGTTAATGCCTGGTAAATCGTTACGAATAATCGTTCAATATCGTGTAAATAGTGCAGGGCAAGAGAGCTATACGCCAGGTCGAAAGACGCCGGCGAGAGCGTAAGCGTTTCGAGATCTTCACGGCGATAGACGATGCCATTGCCGTGAGTCATATTATGCGCCTGGGTTAACATCTTTTGTGAGATATCCAGCCCCACGACGCTGGCGGCATGATTATCGCGCGCGTAGCGACAAAACCAGCCATATCCGCAGCCCAAATCGAGAATGTTTTTACCCTGCAGAGCGGGGAGCATAGTTTGTATTGCTGGCCATTCCGGTGCGCCATCAAGCCCTTTTACTGAACGATCCAGCGTGGCATATCCGGCAAAGAATTCCGGGTCGTCATAAATATTCTGTGACATAAGGTTTCCATCTATAAATTATTAAAATTATTTAATCTATATTATTTGTGTGGTGTATATTTTTCTGATTATATATTTTTATTGCCAAAGATGTATTGCCACGCGTAACTAAAAAAGTAACAGCGACAAGTCGTACTCTCTGCGCATCTTTTCTTACCTGTATATCTCCATGAATCGTAATTCTGTTTTTGCCGCGACGGCATTGTTGCCCCTTTTTATTCTCATGGCTGGCTGTGCGCCTATGCATGATGACCGTCAGTCTCTGTCGCAGCAGACCCCTGCTGCGAATGTCGATTCCGCATTACCTGCGGCGTTAAAAAATGGCTGGCCGGACAGCCAATGGTGGAAGGCATACCACGATCCTCAGCTTAATGCGCTGATTGACAGCACGTTGCGAAACTCTCCTGATATGCAGGTGGCGGAACAGCGCATTCAACTGGCGGAGGCGCAGGCGAAGGCCGTTGAGGCGCAGGATGGTCCGGAGATCGATTTTTCTGCGGACGTTGAGCGTCAGAGAATGTCAGCTGAAGGGCTGATGGGACCGTTTGCCATTACCGATCCTGCCGCCGGAACGACAGGCCCGTGGTACACCAACGGGACGTTTGGTTTAACCGCCGGCTGGAATCTGGATCTGTGGGGGAAAAATCGGGCCGAAGTGACGGCGCGTATTGGGGCCGTTAAAGCGCGTGAAGCTGAGCGTGAACAAACCCGCCAACTGCTGGCGAGCGGTGTTTCGCGTCTGTACTGGGAATGGCAAACGCAGGCGGCACTGAAAAGCGTGCTGACGCAGATTAAAAATGAGCAACAGAACGTGATAACTGTCGATCGTCAGCTGTATCAAAACGGCATTACCTCATCAGTGGAAGGCGTTGAGACCGATATCGATTCCAGTAAAACGGATCAGCAGCTGAACGATGTTAACGGCAAAATGAAAGTGATTGAGGCGCGGCTGAGCGCCCTGACTAATTCACAGTCTACCGTTCTGAAACTGCATACCAGTAAGTTACCTACCGTAGAAAGCCAGCTCCCGTCTCAGTTAGGTTATTCGCTGCTGGCCCGTCGACCGGATTTACAGGCCGCGCACTGGTATATTGAATCATCCCTGAGCAGCATTGATGCGGCCAAAGCCGCGTTTTATCCGGACGTGAATTTGATGGCATTTTTACAACAAGATGCGTTACATCTGAGCGATCTGTTCCGCCATTCCGCGCAGCAAATGGGCGTCACTGCCGGACTCACGCTGCCTATTTTCGACAGCGGCAGATTGAATGCCAATCTTGATATCACCAAAGCGCAAAGCAACCTGACGGTGGCGAATTACAACAAAGCCGTGGTAGATGCGGTGAATGACGTGGCGCGTGCCGCATCGCAGGTGGAAACACTGGCGCAGAAGAATCAGCATCAGCAGCAGATCGAACATGATGCACAGCGTGTGGTGGGACTTGCGCAGGCGCGATTTAACGCCGGTATTATCGCGGGTTCCCGGGTCAGCGAAGCAAAGATCCCGGCGTTACGTGAGCAGTGTAACGGTCTGGTATTGCAAGGCCAGTGGCTGGATGCTTCCATTCAGTTGACCAGCGCGCTGGGCGGCGGTTACCACGCGTCGTAACACACCTGCCCGGTAGATGCCGCTCTACCGGGCCGTCTTCTTGCTGCTGCGTTTTTTCAACCACCAGCGCGCGCCTACCACCAGTACAATCACCAGAACCAGCCATATCCAGTGCTCAATGTGCTGGTCGAGATTGTGCAGCCACGGCGCGATGACTTCTCCCCCCACATAACCCAGAGTGGTAAATATCAGCGCCCACACCAGCGCCCCGAGAATATTGAGCGGTAAAAAGATCTTCGGTGGCAGGTGACTGGCGCCAATCAGCAAAGGGCCAATAACGCGAAAACCGTACATAAAACGCGTGCCGACCACGAACAGATAAGGACGCCGTTGGATCATCTTCTGCGCGTAATCAATTTTTGCCTGATGACGCGAAAAACGCCGCAGAATTTTGCCGCCAAAACGACGTCCGAGTAAATAGAGCAACTGATCGCCAATCATCCCGCCCAGCGCGACGGAGAGCACCACCAGCGGAAATTTAAGTACTCCCTGATGGGCCGCGACGCCGCCTAACAGGGTAATGGTTTCCCCTTCAGCCAGACTGCCAATCACTAATGCGGCATAGCCGTATTGCGCAACATAATGATTTATATCCATACGATTGTATGACCTCCACCGCTTATAGCATACACCCTATGAATACCTGATGCCGGAAAAGCCGCGCCGTAGCGATCCGGTATTTTCTCTGTGTACATAAAATAGTCAAAAGCTGAATTATACTTGAAGTGTTGAGGTCCGGAGCTGACAAGAAGGGGGCGGTATGAACCATGTCTGGGGGCTGTTTTCCCATCCCGATCGTGAAATGCACGTGATCAACAGCGAAAACGAAAGCGTTTCGCATCACTATACCCATCATGTACTGCTGATGGCGGCAATCCCGGTTGTTTGCGCGTTTATCGGTACCACACAAATCGGCTGGAATTTTGGTGACGGCAACATACTGCAGTTATCCCTGTTGACCGGACTGGCGCTGGCCATTCTGTTTTACGGCGTGATGCTGGCGGGCGTGGCTGTCATGGGCCGGGTTATCTGGTGGATGGCGCGTAATTACCCGCAGCGTCCATCGCTGGCGCATTGTATGGTCTTTGCCGGATATGTCGCGACTCCGCTGTTTTTAAGCGGTCTGGTCGCTCTTTATCCGCTGGTCTGGCTGTGTGCGTTGGTGGGAACTCTCGCGCTGTTTTACACCGGTTATTTACTCTATCTCGGTATTCCAACGTTTCTGAATATCACTCGTGAGGAAGGGTTAAGTTTTTCCAGTTCCACGCTGGCTATTGGTGTGCTGGTACTGGAGGTTCTGCTGGCGATTACGGTAATCCTGTGGGGTTACGGCTATCGCTTATTCTGACCTGTAAAACGCCTCTGCGCTGCGTTGTTGACGTAAAAGTCAGCAACGCAGCATTTCGAGACGATTATCCTGTAGCGGCAAACCTGCCGGATCGCTATGATGCCTGAGCTAGCCTGAGAAAATACTTAATCTCGGGCGGTGTGCGTTGTGACGTGCGTGAACCCTTATCAGAAATCTCATCATGCTGAAATTCCGAGTTTCATTATTAAGCCTTGCCCTGGTGCTGGCCGTTCCTTTTGCACCCCAAGCCGTGGCGAAAACGGCACCTACCGTAGCGGCTTCTCAACCTGAGATAGCGTCCGGTAGCGCGATGATTGTTGATCTGAATACCAACAAGGTTATCTATTCGAACCACCCGGATCTGGTGCGTCCGATTGCGTCGATTACCAAATTAATGACGGCGATGGTGGTGCTTGATGCGCGACTGCCGCTGGATGAAAAACTGAAAGTTGATATCAGCCAGACGCCAGAGATGAAAGGAATTTACTCTCGCGTACGGCTGAACAGTGTAATCAGCCGTAAAGACATGCTGTTACTGGCGCTGATGTCATCTGAAAACCGTGCGGCAGCCAGTCTGGCGCATCATTACCCTGGCGGCTATAACGCGTTTATCAAGGCGATGAATGCGAAAGCGAAAGCGCTGGGCATGACCCATACCCGTTTTGTGGAGCCGACCGGGTTATCGATTCATAACGTCTCAACCGCGCGTGATTTAACGAAGTTACTGATTGCCAGCAAACAATATCCGCTGATTGGTCAGCTAAGTACTACGCGTGAAGATATGGCGACGTTTGCCAATCCGGCATATACATTGCCGTTCCGTAATACCAACCATCTGGTGTATCGCGATAACTGGAATATTCAGTTAACTAAAACCGGGTTTACCAATGCGGCGGGCCACTGTCTGGTGATGCGCACGGTGATTAATAACAAACCGGTGGCGCTGGTGGTGATGGATGCTTTTGGGAAATATACCCACTTTGCCGATGCCAGCCGTTTACGCACCTGGATTGAAACCGGCAAGGTGATGCCGGTTCCTGCGGCGGCGCTGAGCTACAAAAAGCAAAAAGCGGCGCAGATGGCGGCGGCAGGTTCAGCTACGGGTGAGCAAACCGCGCAGAACGATTAAACCGTCGGCCGGGCAAGCGAAGCGCCCCCGGCAACGTGCCCGATGGCGCTTATGCTTATCGGGCCTACGACTCTTTCCAGAACTTCTGCTTACTCGTTTTCCCAATACCCGGGTTCATACTGTTGGTTGGGTCATTCTCGTGGTAAAAGCGGGTTAATGTTTCCGGCGCCTGGTACAAATGCCCGACGTTATGCTCCGCCGGATACTGTGCCCCACGCTCGCGAAGTAACTCCAGCATCTGCTCTTTCAGCGCATGGGCATCCACGCCTTTTTTGACGATGTAATCCTGATGGAATACATAGCACATAAAATGCCCGTAATAGAGCTTGTGCACCAGTTGGCTGTCGATTTCTGGCGGCAGATGTTCATACCATTCGGTGTCGTTACGACGCAGCGCGATATCCAGCGCCAGAATATCTTCCACTTCATCCGCATGAACGGCCTGATAACGAATAGCTGCGCCAGCCGCCGCAAAGCGGTGCAGGAATGCCTTGCTGCCTTCTTCCGGCGTACAGGCAAAGAAGTCGCCCTCGGCCGTTTTGAAAAACTCATTTAGCCAGTTTTGCGCTTCAGCCACACCGCCACCGGCCATTTTTAACAGCAGGTGATGCTCGTATTTGTCGCGCCAGCTTTTCATACGCGCCGGTAAGTGGCTGGGGAATAAATGGCCAAACTTCTGCATCGCCCGGTCGGTGAAGTGCGGACGGAAAAATTTCACTTTTTCCAGCATCGCATCGGTGCGACCTTTCAGGGTAAAGAAAAACGGCATTTTGTCGGTGCCGAGTTTGTCGATCATCAGGAACGTATCTTTACCGTACTGCTCTGCAATGTCGTAAATATCGCGATGCATATATTCACCGGCAACCGGCAGATGCTCAAACTTCGCCAGAATATGACGGCGGATCTCCGTCAGCACCTCTGGCTGGTTGGTGCCGATATAAAAGACCTGCTGATTTTTTTCGGCTTCGAAAGTGTCCAGACGCACGGCGAAAACCGCGAGCTTTCCGGCACAACCGGAAGATTCAAACAAGCGGTCCGGGTCGGCGTTATAGCGTGCGGGCGTATCCGCCTCAATATCTCTGACGCGGGTCACGTAGTCGTGATCGTGCGCATGACGTCCGTCGTGGCGAACATCGTCATCTTTGATGCGCTCGTCATCGAGTTTACTGAGGATCTGCTCTGGGGTTTGGCCAAGATCGATGCCCAGATGGTTAACCAGCTGTAATTTGCCCTGTTCATCAATACGCGCAAACAGCGACATCTCCGTGTAGGCCGGGCCTCGTTGCACCAGCGAGCCGCCGGAGTTGTTACAAATGCCGCCAATCACGGAAGCGCCGATGCAGGAAGAACCGATCACTGAATGCGGTTCACGACCAAAAGGTTTGAGCGCTTTTTCCAGCGAATAGAGCGTTGTTCCAGGCCAGGCCAGCACCTGTTCGCCTTTACCGATGACGTGCAACTTATCAAGACGCAGGGTGCTGATAATAACAATCTCACGGTCGTAATCATTGCCGCTTGGCGTAGAGCCTTCGGTCAGGCCGGTATTGGCGGCCTGCATCAGAATGATTTTGTCTGCGGCGACACAGGCGTTCAGGACGCGCCACAGTTCTAAAAGCGAGCCCGGAAAAACGACGGCGAGCGCATCGCCCTGGCCGGAGCGGAATCCCTTGCGATAGCGGGCGGTTTTAGCGGGTTCAGTGAGCAGGTGCGAATGACCCACCAGGCGGGTCAGTTCATTCAGGAAAGCTTTATTATCTGTTGTAATGGAAGACATTCTCCACTCCTTGTGGTGGGACTCAATATCAGGAACAAGCATAGCGCTTTGTATGACAATACGCTTTCTCATTCATATTGTCTCTGGCTTGTCTTTCATTGATTCACGCTGGTTTTGAAAATTAGGAGAATAACCTTAGCTTTCTTTAGCGCTCCCGTTTAGTCTTACGGCAAATTGCGGTTTTTGTTATATTTTCGCTGATGCGTCAGGAAAAAATAAAGAGAAAATCAACATGAAATGGCTATGTTCTGTAGGTGTTGCGGTGAGTCTGGCGGTGCAACCCGCGCTGGCGGACACTCTGTTTGGTAACCATCCGCTGACGCCAGAAGCGCGGGATGCGTTTGTTACCGATTTACTCAAACAGATGACCGTGGATGAGAAAATTGGTCAATTACGCTTAATCAGCGTCGGGCCTGATAATCCGAAGGAAGCCATCCGCGAGATGATCAAAGACGGGCAGGTTGGGGCTATTTTTAACACCGTCACACGCCAGGATATCCGCAAAATGCAGGATCAGGTGATGGAACTCAGCCGCCTGAAAATTCCTCTCTTTTTTGCCTACGACGTATTGCACGGTCAGCGTACCGTGTTCCCGATAAGCCTCGGTCTGGCGTCCTCCTTTAATCTCGATGCGGTCAGAACCGTCGGTCGCGTTTCAGCGTATGAAGCCGCTGACGATGGCCTGAACATGACCTGGGCGCCGATGGTTGATGTCTCCCGCGATCCGCGCTGGGGCCGGGCATCGGAAGGGTTTGGCGAAGACACGTATTTGACCGCCACAATGGGTAAAACCATGGTGGAAGCGATGCAGGGGAAAAGCCCGGCGGATCGCTATTCGGTGATGACCAGCGTCAAGCACTTCGCCGCTTATGGTGCGGTAGAGGGCGGGAAAGAGTACAACACCGTCGATATGAGCCCGCAGCGTCTGTTTAACGACTACATGCCGCCGTACAAAGCCGGGCTGGATGCCGGTAGCGGCGCGGTGATGGTAGGACTTAATTCACTCAACGGTACGCCGGCGACGTCGGATGCATGGCTGCTGAAAGATGTGCTGCGCGATGAGTGGGGCTTTAAAGGCATCACCGTTTCCGATCACGGCGCGATTAAGGAACTGATTAAGCACGGCACCGCCTCCGATCCTGAGGATGCGGTACGCGTGGCTATCAAGTCCGGCATCAACATGAGTATGAGCGATGAGTATTACAGCAAATACCTGCCGGGGCTGATTAAATCAGGCAAAGTGACGATGGCGGAGCTTGACGACGCTGCGCGTCACGTGCTGAACGTGAAATATGATATGGGGCTGTTTAACGATCCGTACAGCCATCTGGGCGCCAAAGAGTCTGACCCGGTGGATACCAACGCCGAAAGCCGCCTGCACCGTAAAGAAGCGCGTGAAGTGGCGCGTGAAAGCCTGGTGCTGCTGAAAAACCGCCTCGACACGCTGCCGCTGAAAAAATCCGCCACCGTGGCGGTTGTCGGGCCACTGGCCGACAGCAAGCGTGATGTGATGGGCAGTTGGTCCGCAGCGGGTGTTGCCGATCAGTCGGTAACGGTGCTGACGGGGATTAAAAATGCCATTGGCGAGCAGGGCAAAGTGATATACGCCAAAGGGGCGAATATCACCAACGATAAAGGCATTGTCGACTTCCTGAACCTGTATGAAGAGGCGGTGAAAGTTGATCCGCGTTCGCCGCAGGCGATGATTGATGAAGCCGTTAACGCGGCGAAACAGTCTGATGTGGTGGTTGCGGTGGTCGGTGAGGCACAGGGAATGGCGCATGAAGCCTCCAGCCGTACGGACATTACTATTCCGCAGAGCCAACGTGACCTGATTGCCGCGCTGAAAGCAACGGGCAAACCGCTGGTGCTGGTGCTGATGAACGGACGTCCGCTGGCGCTGGTCAAGGAAGATCAACAGGCTGATGCGATCCTCGAAACCTGGTTTGCCGGGACGGAAGGCGGTAACGCCATCGCCGATGTGTTGTTTGGCGATTACAACCCATCAGGCAAGCTGCCGATGTCTTTCCCACGCTCTGTCGGACAGATCCCGGTCTATTACAGCCATCTCAATACCGGTCGCCCGTATAACGCCGATAAGCCGAATAAGTACACCTCGCGTTATTTTGACGAGGCAAACGGTCCGTTGTATCCCTTTGGCTATGGCCTGAGCTACACCACCTTTACCGTTTCGGATGTGGAACTCTCTGCACCGACGATGAAACGTGACGGGACTGTGACGGCCAGCGTCCAGGTGACCAACACCGGCAAGCGCGAAGGTGCCACGGTGATTCAGATGTATTTGCAGGATGTGACCGCTTCAATGAGCCGTCCGGTAAAACAGCTGAAAGGCTTTGAGAAAGTGAATCTTAAACCGGGTGAAACGCAGACCGTCAGCTTCCCGATTGATATCGACGCGCTGAAATTCTGGAACCAGCGTATGAAATACGATGCTGAACCGGGTAAATTTAACGTCTTTATCGGCGTGGATTCCGCCAGAGTGAAGCAGGGTGAATTTGAACTGCTGTAGTTGATGAAGAAAGCCACGCATCATGCCTGATGGCGCAATGCTTATCTGGTCTATGAAATAACGCTATCCGGCAAATTCACTTTGGGTTTGCCGGATTTTTTTATCGCCTTACTGCTAATTACTCTCGGTGTTACTACCCAATTGCCAGGTTAAGGCCTGATTTTTCGACTATGCTTTTTCCTCAAGTCTCTGAAAAGGGCCGCAAAAGGATGAGGAGCACAGCATGATAATCTCAAAGTTTGGGGTAGGGTCGTTGGCATTGTTAGCCGCGATAAGTATGCCCTTGCAGGCCGCGTCGCCCGTTACGGTTGGGTCAAAAATTGATACCGAAGGGGCGCTGCTCGGTAACATTATTTTGCAAGTGCTCGAAAGCCATGGTGTGAAAACCGTCAATAAAGTGCAACTGGGGACTACGCCAGTGGTGCGTGGCGCGATTACATCCGGCGAGCTGGATATCTACCCGGAATATACCGGCAATGGCGCCTTCTTCTTTAAAGATGAGAATGATCCGGCGTGGAAAAATGCGCAGGCTGGTTTCGACAAAGTGAAAAAGCTGGACGCAGAGAAAAATAAACTGGTCTGGCTAACGCCTGCGCCCGCCAACAATACCTGGACCATTGCGGTCCGCCAGGATGTCGCCGAAAAGAATAAACTGGTTTCGCTTGCAGACTTAGGGCGCTACCTCAAGGAGGGGGGCACTTTCAAACTGGCCGCCTCTGCGGAGTTTATCGAGCGTGCGGACGCGCTGCCTGCGTTTGAAAAAGCCTATGATTTTAAACTGAATCAGAATCAGCTTTTATCACTGGCCGGGGGGGATACCGCCGTGACGATTAAAGCCGCAGCGCAGCAAACCTCCGGCGTCAATGCCGCGATGGCCTACGGTACCGATGGTCCGGTCGCCGCGTTGGGGCTGCAAACGTTAAGCGATCCGCAAGGCGTTCAGCCGATTTATGCGCCTGCGCCAGTGGTACGTGAGTCGGTACTCAAGGACTATCCGCAAATGGAAGAATGGCTGCAGCCTGTTTTTGCCAGTCTGGATGAAAAAACGCTACAGCAGCTTAACGCCAGTATTGCCGTAGAGGGGCTGGATGCAAAAAAAGTTGCAGCAGATTATCTGAAGCAAAAAGGATGGGTTAAGTAACGGAATTTACGGCGGGTGGGTGTTTTGTCCAATATCTCGGTTAATCGGGTGCTGTTGCTGCTGGTTCTTCTTACCTTCGCAGCAGCTGCGCTTCCTTTCATTAGCTATGCTCCCAATCGCCTGGTTTCCGGCGAAGGTCGTCAACTCTGGGATATCAGGCCCGACATGGCGTGGGGACTGGCGGTGGCCTGTCTGCTACTGTTTCTTCTGTGCTTTGTGTCGGGCAAATCCGGCAATATATTGACGCTTGTTATCAGCCAGCTGTTGGTGATTGCGGCGCTGGTAACCGCAGGTACAACGGCAACGTATCTGGCACAGACGGGCAGTACGCTGGCCAGAACCAGTCTTGGCTCCGGGTTCTGGCTGGGTCTCGGATTCATGCTGCTGGCTGCCAGTGACGCCATTCGGCGCATCACCTGTCAGATGTTGTGGCGATGGGTGCTGCATGCGCAACTTTTTGTTATGCCGATAGTGTTATTACTGTCCGGCACGTTTAACGATCTTTCCCTGCTTAAAGAGTATGCCAACCGCCAGGATGTCTTTAACGACGCACTGGCGCAGCATCTGACTATTCTGTTTGGCACCGTGATACCCGCGCTATTCCTTGGTGTGCCGCTGGGCGTTTGGTGCTCTTTTTCTGACTCGCGTCAGGGACCCGTTTTCGCCGTACTGAACATTATCCAGACCATTCCCTCGGTGGCCTTGTTTGGCCTGTTGATTGCGCCGCTCGCTGGGCTGGTTAAGCATTTTCCCTGGTTAAGCTCACTCGGCGTTGCGGGAACCGGCCTGACACCCGCGCTTATTGCGTTGGTACTGTACGCGCTCTTACCGTTGGTACGTGGCGTGGTGGCTGGACTGAATCAGGTTCCACAGGATGTACTGGAAAGCGCCCGGGCGATGGGGATGAGCGCGCGTCAACGGTTTATCTCGGTGCAGTTGCCGCTGGCGCTGCCGGTCTTCTTGCGCAGTTTGCGGGTGGTGATGATCCAGACAGTAGGGATGGCGGTGATTGCCGCGCTGATCGGTGCCGGGGGCTTTGGCGCGCTGGTCTTTCAGGGGTTGCTCAGTAGCGCCGTTGATTTAGTGCTACTGGGCGTGATCCCGGTAGTTGTGCTGGCAGTGTTGATTGATGCGCTGTTTGATTTAGGGCTAGCGCTGCTGAAGGGAACGAATAATGATTGAATTTAGTCATGTCAGTAAAACCTACGGTCAGCAAAAAGCCGTCGACGACCTTAATCTGCATTTGGCGGAGGGGAGCTTTTCGGTGCTGATTGGCACGTCGGGTTCCGGGAAATCCACCACTCTGAAGATGATCAATCGACTGGTCGAGCATGACCGCGGGCAGATTCTTTTTGCGGGCGAGGAGATTCGCAGTCTGCCG
The DNA here is from genome assembly GCF_059615875.1 of Citrobacter sp. CRE-46. NCBI lineage: Bacteria > Pseudomonadati > Pseudomonadota > Gammaproteobacteria > Enterobacterales > Enterobacteriaceae > Citrobacter > Citrobacter sp. CRE-46. Next base: position 1,886,834 of record NZ_CM184341.1, read on the forward strand.
GTACTGGAGTTAAGGCGGCGTATGGGGTACGCGATCCAGTCTATCGGTTTGTTCCCGCACTGGACCGTCGCACAGAACATCGCCACCGTGCCGCAATTACAAAAGTGGTCGCGCTCGCGTATTGATGATCGCACAGATGAACTTATGGCGCTGTTGGGGCTGGAGGCGAGTTTGCGTCACCGTTATCCGCATCAGCTTTCCGGTGGGCAACAGCAGCGGGTCGGGGTTGCACGCGCGCTGGCGGCAGATCCGCAGGTGCTACTGATGGATGAGCCTTTTGGCGCGCTGGATCCCGTCACCCGCGGTGCGCTGCAGCAGGAGATGACCCGTATTCATCGTCTGCTGGGGCGAACCATCGTATTGGTGACGCATGATATTGATGAGGCGCTGAGGCTGGCGGAACATCTGGTCCTGATGGACGCGGGTAAGGTCGTGCAGCAAGGGACGCCGTTGTCGATGCTGACGGCGCCAGCGAACGATTTCGTACAAACGTTCTTTGGCCGCAGCGAACTGGGCGTACGGTTACTGTCGCTGCGTACGGTGGGGGATTTTATTCGTCGCGGCGAACATTCAGCCGGTGAGCCGCTGGTGGCTGAAATGACGCTGCGTGATGCACTGTCAATGTTTGTGGCGCGAGGGTGCGATGTACTGCCGGTTGTGACGCCGCAGGGCGTGTCCTGCGGTACGCTTCACTTTCGCGATCTGCTTTCGGAGATGCCGCCCCGTGAAACGTCTTACTGATCCATTGCTGTGGCTGGTTGTCCTGTTCCTGATCCTGTTGGTCGGGTTGCCGCACAGTCAGACCCTGTTTAGTTCGTTGTTTCCAGAGTTGCCGCGTCCCGTGTATCAGCAGGAAAGTTTTACGGCGCTGGCGCTGAGTCATTTTGCGCTGGTGGGAATATCGAGTCTTATCGCCGTACTTATCGGCACCGGCGCCGGGATTGCGGTAACCCGGCCCTGGGGGGCAGAGTTCAGGCCGATGGTGGAAACTATCGCCGCCGTGGGGCAGACTTTTCCCCCGGTCGCGGTGCTGGCGATTGCCGTGCCGGTGATGGGATTTGGTCTTGAGCCGGCGGTTATCGCGCTGATCCTGTATGGCGTGTTACCGATCCTACAGGCAACCCTGGCGGGGCTGGGAGGCGTCTCTGCCAGCGTGATGGATATCGCCAGCGGGATGGGGATGAGTCGCTGGCAGCGTCTGCGTAAAGTGGAGTTGCCGCTGGCGGCGCCGGTTATTCTGGCGGGGATCCGCACGTCGGTGATCATTAATATCGGCACCGCAACGATAGCCTCAACCGTCGGGGCGAATACGCTGGGCACGCCGATAATTATCGGACTTAGCGGATTCAATACCGCCTATGTGATTCAGGGGGCGTTGCTGGTCGCGTTGGCGGCAGTAATTGTCGATCGCGGATTTGAGCGATTAGCGAGCTACCTTACCCGGCACGTAAAATGAAGGTGTAGCCTGCCAGCATGACGCCGCCGATACCGCCGATAGCCATCAGCAGGAAGAGGGTTATTACACCGATTTTAGCTGCGCTCATTGTGCACTCCTTATGTGAATCTAAGGATTGTACACGGTTGTTAATAGAATATTAAATACCGAGTGGATAAATATCGTGACCCAACGCGCGCCATTCACTCAGCTGCTGTTGCTGAGCGGGTGTCTGGTTCTCGCCGCACCAGACAAGTAAGGTTCGACCTTCGAACATTTCCGGTCGTAGTTGGTTCAGTGAGTGGGCCAGAACGTCAACGCGCCATCCCTGCTGACTGGCAACCCAACCCTCCAGCCACAAGCGGGTGGTATCGTGAATGTTCCAGCCGACAACCAGCGCATCTTTACCCTGTTTCTTACGCGCTGAGGCCAGACAAATCGCGATATAGTTGATGAGGACGCCGTCGAGGATCCCGAGTAACGCCTGGAGGATCGGCTGCTGACACTGCAGACGGCGGCGTAACGGTGTGAACAAATGGGTATTGAGCGTTTGCGCGGGATAATCCTGGCCGCGCTCTTTGATCCACATTCTCAGACTATGCAAATTATTGTTTTGCAAATAGCTTAGTAGCGTCTCTTGCTGTTCACGCCAGCCGTTATGCACATCAATGTTCTCATTGCTGAGCAACATTTTCACCTTACTGACCTGAACGCCGTTGTTTATCCAGCGTTTTATCTCTCGGATCCGGTCAATATCCGCGTCGTTAAACAGGCGATGACCCCCGTCTGTCCTCTGCGGTTTGAGTAATCCGTAACGCCTCTGCCACGCGCGTAAAGTGACAGGGTTGATATCACAAAGCAAAGCCACTTCACCGATTGTGTAAAGCGCCATCGTCGTCTCACTCTTGCTCGCGAGGTCCCAGTTTTACTTTAGACGCTCTTTTACGAACCAGGTAGTTTTGTCTGTTTTTTGATCAATCAAGGGGTGAGTTTGTCGTCCTACTCGCGCTTTCGAGTGATCGTTCTCACAAATTCCTGTTTTTTTGCAACACTTCAAAGAAAGTTACGCGTAGCCCATGTATGTTACGCGCTTTTAAGTGATGTGTGGTTGGCGCGTATGTACGAGTTTAATCTGGTGTTGCTGCTGCTTCAGCAGATGTGCGTGTTTCTCGTTATCGCGTGGCTAATGAGTAAAACGCGTTTGTTTATCCCGCTGATGCAGGTCACTATCCGTCTCCCGCACAAACTGCTTTGCTATGTCACCTTTTCCATTTTTTGCATTTTGGGTACCTATTTCGGGCTGCACATTGATGACTCTATTGCTAACACGCGTGCCATCGGTGCGGTGATGGGCGGGCTGCTTGGCGGTCCCGTAGTCGGTGGTTTAGTCGGTCTGACCGGTGGCTTACACCGTTATTCAATGGGCGGTATGACGGCGCTAAGCTGCATGATTTCGACCATTGTGGAAGGTTTACTCGGCGGGCTGGTGCACAGCGTGCTCACTCGTCGCGGCCGTACCGATAAAGTCTTCAGCCCGTTGACGGCGGGCGCGATTACCTTTGTGGCCGAACTGGTGCAGATGCTGATTATCTTATTAATTGCTCGTCCATTTGATGATGCGTTTCGGTTGGTCAGCAATATTGCCGCCCCGATGATGGTCACCAATACCGTGGGCGCAGCCCTGTTTATGCGTATATTGCTCGATAAACGGGCGATGTTTGAAAAATACACCTCCGCTTTTTCCGCTACTGCGCTCAAAGTTGCCGCCTCTACGGAAGGTATTTTGCGTCAGGGGTTCAACGAGGTTAACAGCATGAAGGTGGCTCAGGTGCTGTACGAAGAGCTGGATATCGGCGCGGTGGCGATTACCGATCGTGAGAAACTGCTGGCATTTACCGGCATTGGTGACGATCACCACCTGCCTGGTAAACCGATTTCGTCGTCGTACACTCTACGGGCAATAGAAACCGGAGAGGTGGTGTATGCCGACGGGAATGAAGTCCCTTACCGTTGTTCTTTGCATCCGCAATGCAAATTAGGCTCGACGCTGGTGATTCCGCTGCGGGGTGAAAACCAGCGGGTGATGGGGACTATCAAACTGTATGAGGCTAAAAACCGCCTCTTTAGCTCGATCAACCGCACGTTGGGGGAGGGGATCGCTCAGCTACTTTCGGCGCAAATACTGGCCGGACAGTACGAGCGGCAAAAAGCAATGCTTACGCAGTCAGAAATAAAACTCCTGCATGCCCAGGTGAATCCTCATTTTCTGTTCAATGCGCTCAATACCATCAAAGCCGTGATCCGCCGCGATAGCGAGCAGGCCAGTCAACTGGTGCAGTACCTGTCGACCTTCTTTCGCAAAAACTTAAAACGCCCGTCGGAGATTGTCACACTGGCCGATGAAATTGAACACGTGAACGCCTATTTGCAAATTGAAAAGGCACGATTCCAGTCACGGCTACAGGTGACTTTAACGGTGCCTGATGAACTTTCGCATCAGCAATTACCGGCTTTTACCCTGCAGCCCATCGTGGAGAATGCCATTAAGCACGGTACCTCTCAGCTACTGGATACCGGAGAGGTGTCGATTACCGCCCGTCGCGAAGGGCAGTATCTGATGCTGGATATTGAAGATAATGCCGGGCTGTATCAGCCAACGTCTGAGGCCAGCGGGTTGGGTATGAATCTGGTCGATAAGCGACTGCGCGAGCGGTTTGGCGATGATTTTGGCATCAGCGTAGCGTGTGAACCTGACCGCTTTACCCGAATTACTTTACGACTTCCTCTGGAGGAACAGGCATGATTAAAGTGCTGATTGTCGATGACGAACCGTTAGCGCGGGAGAATCTGCGGATCCTGTTGCAGGAGCAAAGCGACATCGAGATTATCGGGGAGTGTTCGAATGCGGTGGAAGCCATCGGCGCGGTACATAAACTGCACCCGGATGTCCTGTTTCTCGATATTCAGATGCCGCGTATCAGCGGCCTGGAAATGGTCGGGATGCTTGATCCCGAACATCGTCCGTACATTGTTTTCCTGACCGCGTTTGATGAGTATGCGGTCAAAGCCTTTGAAGAACACGCGTTTGATTATCTGCTCAAGCCGATTGAAGAAGCGCGGTTGGAAAAAACGCTGAGCCGTTTACGTCAGGAACGCACGAAGCAGGATGTATCGCTACTGCCCGAGCATCAGCAGCCGCTGAAGTTTATTCCGTGCAGCGGTCATAGCCGTATTTATTTGCTGCAAATGGATGATGTGGCGTTTATCAGCAGCCGTATGAGCGGCGTGTATGTCACCAGTAGCGATGGTAAAGAGGGGTTCACAGAGTTAACGCTCAGAACGCTGGAAAGCCGTACGCCACTCCTGCGTTGCCACCGGCAATATCTGGTGAACCTGGCGCAATTGCAGGAAATCCGACTGGAAGATAACGGCCAGGCCGAGCTGATTTTGCGTAACGGGCTGACCGTTCCGGTGAGTCGTCGTTATCTTAAAAGTCTAAAAGAGGCGATTGGACTGTAAAACTGATACACTGCGCGCCATTGCATCACCGACTGTTGAAGGCTCTATGCTAAGTAACGATATTCTTCGTAGCCTGCGCTACACCCTGAAAGCGAACAATAACGACATGGTGCGTATTCTTGCGCTTGCTGACATTGAATCCACCTCCGCGGGTTTTGATACCTGGATGACAAAAGAAGATGAAGACGGGTTTGTGCGTTGCCCGGATATCATTCTTTCCGGTTTTTTAAACGGTCTGATTTATCATCTGCGTGGGAAAGATGAATCAGCGCCGGAGCTGGCGCTTGAGCGTCGTGTAAATAACAATACGGTGCTGAAAAAGCTGCGTATCGCCTTTTCGCTGAAAACCGATGATATTCTGGCCATTATGACCGAGCAGAAATTTCGTGTGTCGATGCCGGAAATTACCGCCATGATGCGCGCGCCGGATCATAAAAACTATCGCGAATGCGGCGATCAGTTCCTGCGTTATTTCCTGCGCGGTTTGACCGCACGCGTACATAGCACGAAAGCATAACGAGAAAAACGGGCGACCACGATTAAAATCGGGTCGCCGACGGTTTACTTCACTTCTTTAAAACCCGCCGATTCCATTACCGTTTGCATTTGCTTCATGCTGATGTTTTTATCGGTATTCTCAGACAGCTTCATCCCGGAAATTGCCTGCAATGCTTTTACATCGACTTTTTCCATATCGATAGTGACGTTTTCCTGCGCATAGGTGTCTGAATAGGTGAGCTTTTCTTCTATGCCAGGGATGTTTTGATATTTAGCGCTTAAGGCGTCAAATACTTTTGCTGCTTCTTCTTTATTGCTGGCGCCGACCGACGCATAGCTGATTTTACTTTCAGAGATTTGTTTCAGAACCTTATCGCCCTTATAGGTGTAAGAGACGGTAATATCCGAGCCGTTTAGGTTGGCATTAAATGTTTTTGTCTCTTCTTTATCACCACACCCCGTCAGGGAAAAAATGACAACCGACGCTACGGCAAGAGAAACTAATTTTTGAAACGCTGTCATGTAAAACTCCATTTCATGAATATCGGATGCAAAATAATAGAGCCTATGAATTTGATGGGCCCGTACGACCTTAATAGCAAAGCAGTATAGAATAAATCTAATCGCAATAGCTGAGCAGTCCGAAAATGGAGTGAAGTGACGCGTTTGAGATTAGGGGAATAGCTACTGCAAAAAAAAAGCGCTGCCATTGCAGCGCTTGGTAGGTCTTACTTCACCTGTTGGCCTGGTTTTGCGCCTTCGTCCGGACTTAACAGGAAGATATCTTTCCCGCCAGGACCCGCCGCCATCACCATACCTTCGGAAATACCGAAGCGCATTTTACGCGGTGCCAGGTTGGCTACCATAATGGTCTGACGTCCAATCAGGACCTGCGGATCCGGATAAGCAGAACGAATACCGGAGAAGACGTTACGCTTTTCGCCACCGAGATCCAGCGTCAGACGCAGCAGCTTGTCAGAACCGTCTACAAACTCAGCGTTTTCAATCAACGCTACGCGCAGGTCAACTTTGGCGAAATCGTCAAAGGTGATGGTTTCCTGAATCGGATCGTCCGCCAGCGGGCCGGTAACCGGCGCGGCTGCGGCTTTCACCTCTTCTTTAGACGCCTCAACCAGCGCTTCAACTTGTTTCATGTCGATGCGATTGTAGAGCGCTTTAAAGGTGTTGACCTTGTGACCGAGCAGCGGCTGCTCGATAGCATCCCAGCTTAGTTCGCTGTTCAGGAAAGCTTCAACACGCTCAGCCAGCGTCGGCAGTACCGGTTTCAGGTAAGTCATCAGCACGCGGAACAGGTTGATGCCCATTGAGCAAATTGCCTGCAGGTCCGCATCGCGGCCTTCCTGTTTAGCCACAACCCACGGGGCCTGTTCGTCAACGTAGCGGTTTGCCACATCGGCCAGCGCCATGATTTCACGGATAGCTTTACCGAATTCACGGCTTTCCCACGCTTCGCCAATGACTGCAGCGGCATCGGTAAAGGTTTTATACAGTGCCGGATCGGCCAGTTCTGCCGCCAGCACGCCGTCAAAACGCTTGGCGATAAAACCAGCGTTACGGGAGGCCAGGTTAACCACCTTGTTGACGATATCGGCGTTAACGCGCTGGACAAAGTCTTCCAGGTTCAGGTCGATGTCATCAATACGTGAAGAGAGCTTCGCGGTGTAGTAGTAGCGCAGGCTGTCGGCGTCAAAGTGCTTCAGCCAGGTGCTGGCCTTAATAAAGGTGCCGCGAGATTTGGACATCTTCGCGCCGTTCACCGTCACATAACCGTGTACGAACAGGTTGGTCGGCTTACGGAAGTTGCTGCCTTCCAGCATGGCAGGCCAGAACAGGCTGTGGAAGTAGACGATATCTTTACCGATGAAGTGATATAGCTCGGCGGTAGAGTCTTTCTTCCAGTATTCGTCAAAGCTAGTGGTGTCGCCGCGCTTATCGCACAGGTTTTTGAACGATCCCATATAGCCAATCGGCGCATCCAGCCAGACGTAGAAGTACTTGCCAGGCGCATTCGGGATTTCAAAACCGAAGTACGGTGAGTCGCGGGAAATATCCCACTGCTGCAGGCCGGCTTCAAACCATTCCTGCATTTTGTTGGCGACCTGCTCCTGCAACGCGCCGCTGCGCGTCCATGCCTGCAGCATTTCGCTGAATGACGGCAGGTCAAAGAAGAAGTGTTCTGAGTTACGCATCACCGGCGTTGCGCCGGAAACGACGGATTTCGGCTCGATAAGTTCGGTCGGGCTGTAGGTTGCGCCACAGACTTCACAGTTATCGCCGTATTGATCCGCAGACTTACATTTCGGGCAGGTGCCTTTAACGAAACGGTCCGGCAGGAACATGCCTTTTTCCGGATCGTAAAGCTGGGAGATAGTGCGGTTTTTAATAAAACCGTTCTCCTTCAGGCGCGTGTAAATCAGCTCAGACAGCTCGCGGTTCTCTTCGCTATGCGTAGAGTGGTAGTTGTCATAGCTGATGTCAAAACCCGCAAAATCAGTCTGATGCTCCTGACTCATTTCACCGATCATCTGCTCTGGCGTGATCCCAAGCTGCTGTGCCTTCAGCATGATTGGCGTACCGTGGGCGTCGTCCGCGCAGATGAAGTTTACCTGGTGGCCGCGCATTCGCTGGTAACGGACCCAGACATCAGCCTGGATGTGCTCCAGCATATGGCCGAGGTGGATAGAGCCGTTGGCGTACGGCAGCGCGCACGTTACCAGAATTTTCTTCGCGACTTGAGTCATAGTGGGCAATTACTTCTTTTGTAGTGAAAAGGGCTTTGATAGTACCAAAATGGTAATTACTGCGCCAAGCGATAAGGGCATTTATCCGTAAATGAATAATTGTTGCGGTTGGAGTAAACTACCTGGTGACTATTGTATTTTCAGAACAACAAAAAGGAGTCGGGATGAACGCACAATCCCAGGCCAAATCACCAGAAACCCTGCGCGCGATGGTCGCCGGGACGCTGGCGAATTTTCAGCATTCAACCCTGAAGCATAATCTGACGACGCTTAAAGCGTTGCACCACGTCGCCTGGATGGATGACACGTTGCACGTCGAGCTGGTCATGCCCTTCGTCTGGCATAGCGCGTTTGAAGCATTAAAAGAGCAATGCAGTGCCGATCTGTTGCGTATTACCGGCGCGAAAGCGATTGACTGGAAGTTGTCACATAACATCGCCACCCTGAAACGTGTGAAAAATCAGCCGGGTATTAATGGTGTGAAAAACATCATTGCCGTCAGTTCCGGCAAAGGCGGGGTGGGTAAATCTTCCACTGCGGTGAACCTGGCGTTGGCGCTGGCTGCGGAAGGGGCAAAGGTGGGCATTCTTGACGCCGATATTTATGGCCCGTCCATCCCGACGATGCTCGGCGCGGAAAACCAGCGTCCCACTTCACCGGACGGCACACATATGGCGCCGATCATGTCTCACGGTCTGGCGACCAACTCCATTGGCTATCTGGTAACCGACGATAACGCTATGGTGTGGCGCGGGCCGATGGCCAGTAAAGCGCTATTGCAGATGCTGCAGGAAACCTTATGGCCAGATCTTGATTATCTGGTACTGGATATGCCGCCAGGCACCGGTGACATCCAACTGACGCTGGCGCAGAACATTCCGGTAACAGGGGCGGTTGTAGTGACCACGCCGCAGGATATTGCGCTGATCGATGCGAAAAAAGGCATTGTGATGTTCGAAAAAGTCGAAGTGCCGGTGTTGGGTATTGTTGAGAATATGAGTATGCATATTTGCAGCAACTGCGGACATCATGAGCCAATCTTTGGCACCGGTGGCGCGCAGAAACTGGCCGAGCAGTACCACACCCAACTGTTGGGACAAATGCCGCTGCATATTTCTCTGCGTGAAGACCTCGATCGCGGTACGCCGACGGTTATCAGCCGTCCAGACAGCGAATTTACCGCCATTTACCGTGACCTTGCAGGGCGCGTGGCAGCGCAGCTGTACTGGCAGGGTGAAGTTATTCCTGGCGAAATTGCCTTCCGCGCGGTGTAATTTCTGGCGTTAAATATTATTCACCGTATCAATAATATATTGATGCGGTGAATATATAAGATGAAGAAAAAATAGAGCATTGTTTACCCTGTCTTAATAAAACATGTTTTTTTCTGAATTATATCCTTTATTCATCATTTAAATTGATCATGCCTATCCTATTGATTTAGTATTTCAATTGGTTTTCGCGTGGTAGCGCACCTATTATTACGCTAAATAACTACCCTGCATGTTAAATCGGGCTTAATACAGGAATGACGTTTAGATGAAAAAAACTTTGTCGCTGGGAATTATAGTTCTGGCTTATGGATTAAGTCTTCCCGCGTTGGGAACAGATACCGCAACCTTAACTATTAGCGGCAACGTTGTCGCGCCGACCTGCAGTATCGAAGTGGTAAATGCTCAGCTTCAACAGCGCTGCGGCAACTCAACCCACGTTTCGAGTACCGAACAAACTGTTTCAGCGGTGGTGAGGGGAGTAACAACGGAACTGGTCGCTGTTCCGGGCAGCGATAATCGTCAAATTATCCTCAACCGCTACGACTAGGATACTCTCTTTCATATAGCCCACATCACTCTCATGAATGATGTGGGCTTTTTTATTTATCTTGAAAATAAATATGAATGGTAAATTACGTTAACTTATTAATTGTGTAAATAAGATTGGTTCCTGACTATTTGTTATAATTATATTGCATTGATTAACTTGTCTTAAATCAAAAAAACATTCCATTTACATTGCGGTAACGATTTAAGCGTGTAGATTCTAATTGCAGGAATAACATAATGTAACAATCAGAAATACGGCGATTAAGGAAGATACTATGAAACGTTCAATTATTGCTACGGCAGTGGTAACAGGATTATTTATGAGTGGCGGGGCGTTTGCTGCTGGAGTTGAAGAAGGTACGTTAACAATTACCGGTATGGTGTCAGGTACCGCTTGTAAGTTCCTTGATACAGCAAATACCGCTACTATTAAATTAGACGATATTCCCGCTACAATACTTACTCCACTGGCCGCGGGTCAGGATACGGGGTATGGTGAAAATGAAGCAGATAAGAATTTAATTCTTGAATGTAATAGTAGCGATAATGTCAAAATAAAAGTTGATGGTAGTGCTTTTGATTATAATAGTGTTATTGAAAATACAGGCACAGGTCCTACAGAGGTTGGTTTTAAATTATTTCACAAGAATGTTTTAATTACAAAAGATGGTCAGGATGAATTTAAGCTTTCAGATCTTGAACAGTTGGGTTTGTCAACTGAGGGTAATACTCAATACGGGCTTCGACTTTCGGCTCGTTATGCAAAGGCTATAGGTGCTGCAGGTGCTCCCGTTGGTACAGGTGAAGTAAAAGCAAATGTAAAACTGATTGTTGTTCAGGAATAGTGTTATACCGGCAACCAAGGTTGCCGGTATAAAAAGGGAATTAAAATGAAAATATTAGGCGCGGTAATTACATTATCACTTATGACACCGGCTCAGGCAGGGATAGTGATTTATGGCACAAGAGTAATTTACCCTGCAGAAAAAAATGAAATAGTTATACAGTTGATGAACCAGGAAAAAAGCGCTTCTCTGATACAGGCCTGGATTGATGATGGTAATACAACACTGCCACCCGAGAAGATTCAGGTGCCTTTTTTGCTGACGCCTCCAGTCGCTAAAGTAGCGGGAAATTCAGGGCAGCAGCTTAAAATTAAGAAAATGCCTAATATGCTACCAAATAATAAAGAGAGTCTGTTTTATCTCAATGTGTTGGATATCCCACCCAATAATCCGGCATATGATGGTAAAAATGTACTAAAATTTGCTATGCAGAACCGGATTAAGCTCTTTTATCGTCCTGCAGGTGTTGCACCAGTTAATAAAGAAATTTTTAAAAAATTATCGTTAAACCATAGTGGAAGAAATTTTTCTATAAAAAATAGCAGTGCTAACTGGATAACGGTCACGGAAGTTAAAGCTGGCAGTATCAAGATAAATAATGACTCGGTGATGGTTGCGCCATTATCTAGCGAATCTTTTACGGTGAAAAATAGTAATGCCAGTCAGTATAAACTAACAATTATTGATGATCATGGCAATTATATAAGTGATAACGTCAGCCTGAGATGACAGGAGCTGATTATGTTAAGGATGACCCCGCTTGCTTCTGCGATATTATTGTCTTTGTTGTCTTTTTCTGTCCTGTCGGCAGAAGAAACTTTTGATACACACTTTATGATGGGTGGGATGAAGGGCGAAAAAGTTTCTGCTTTACGCGTTAATGATAATCATCCTTTACCTGGACAATATGACGTGGATATCTATGTTAATAAACAGTGGCGCGGCAAATATGAGATCACAGTTAAAGATACGGCTGCTGAAACTTGCCTGACTCGCGATACCATCACGCGTTTAGGGATTAATACCGATAAGCTTGATAAAACCAAAAATTGCCTTTCTATTGAGCAAGCGGTGCAGGGCGGGAGTTATCGCTGGAACATAGGAAAATTTCAGTTAGATCTTAGCGTACCCCAGGCCTACGTTGACGAGCTGGAAAATGGCTATGTGCCGCCGGAAAGCTGGGATCGCGGTATCAATGCCCTTTATACCTCCTATTATCTCAGCCAGTACAATAGCGACTATAAGAATTCTGGTAACAGCAAAAGTACCTATGCGCGCTTTACCAGTGGATTAAACCTGCTGGGCTGGCAGTTGCATTCCGATGCCAGCTACAACAAAACGGATGATAGCAGCGGGGAATGGAAAAGTAACACCCTTTATCTGGAGTACGGTATTCCACAAATTCTCGGCACGTTACGCGCCGGGGATATGTACACCTCATCTGATATTTTTGACTCGGTACGCTTTCGTGGGGTGCGTTTATACCGCGATATGCAGATGTTACCCAACTCAAAACAAAGCTTTACCCCGGTAGTACAGGGGATTGCGCAGAGCAATGCGCTGGTCACTATTGAGCAGAACGGTTTTGTGGTGTATCAGAAAGAAGTATCGCCAGGCCCGTTTTCTATCGCGGATTTGCAGTTAGCAGGGGGAGGTGCAGATCTTGATGTTAGCATCAAAGAAGCTGATGGATCGGTTACCACCTATCTGGTGCCATATGCTGCGGTACCTAACATGTTGCAGCCTGGGGTCTCAAAATATGATTTTGCCGCCGGACGTAGCCATATCGAAGGGGCAAGTAATCAGACCGACTTTGCGCAGATGAGCTATCAATATGGGTGGAGTAACCTATTAACGTTATATGGCGGTACGATGCTCGCTGATAACTATAATTCGTTTACGTTAGGGACTGGCTGGAATACCCGAATTGGCGCCATCTCCGTGGATGCGACGCGTTCACACAGTAAACAGGATAATGGCGATGTATTTGATGGGCAAAGCTATCAAATTGCTTATAATAAATATTTGACACAAACCGCCACGCGTTTTGGCCTTGCTGCCTATCGATACTCATCACGGGATTATCGGACTTTTAACGATCACGTTTGGGCCAATAATAAAGACAGCTATCATCGTGATGAAAATGATGTTTATGACATTGCGGATTACTACCAGTATGATTTTGGTCGCAAAAACAGTTTTTCCGCCAATGTGAGCCAAACTTTACCGGCGGGCTATGGTTCCTTATCACTAAGTATATTGTGGCGCGATTACTGGGAGCGTAGTGGCACGAGTAAGGATTATCAGTTGAGTTATACCAATAACTGGCAACGTATTGGCTATACCTTTTCGGCCAGCCAGACCTATGACGAGGATCATCGCGAGGATAAGCGTTTTAACCTTTTAATTTCTGTTCCGTTTGACTGGGGGGATGATATTACCTCAAGACGCCGCCAGATATATTTATCTAACTCAACGACCTTTAATAACGATGGGTTTTCCTCAAACAATACCGGACTTTCCGGGACGATGGGCGATCGCGACCAGTTTAACTATGGCGTTAACCTGAGCCATCAGCGCCAGGACAGCGAAACGACGGCAGGCACCAACTTAACCTGGAACGCACCGCTTGCTAAACTAAGCGGTAGCTATAGCCAGTCTAATAAATACCGGCAGGCGGGTGGTAATATTTCGGGCGGGATAGTGGCCTGGTCCGGCGGGGTGAATCTGGCGAACCGCCTTTCCGATACATTTGCAGTAATGCAGGCGCCGGGACTGGAAGGCGCCTACGTCAACGGGCAACGTTACCGCACCACTAACCGCAGCGGTGTGGTGTTATATGATATGTTGACCCCGTACCGGGAAAATAGCCTGACGCTGGACGTTTCTAATACCGACAGTAAAACCGAGCTATTGGGTAACCGACACAGTGCCGCGCCTTATCGCGGCGCCGTGGTGCTGGTGAAATTCGATACCGACCAACGGCAGCCCTGGTTTATTCGCGCCCAGCGCCCGGATGGTTCGCCGTTAACTTTTGGTTATGAGGTGGAAGATAACCAAGGGAATAATATTGGCCTGGTCGGTCAGGGCAGCCAGCTCTTTATTCGTACAGACAGCGTGCCGCCGGAAATTAAAGTCGCAGTGGATAAACAACAGGGACTTTCATGCTCAATCTCCTTTGGTAAAACGATTGATGAAAGTAAAGTTTATATTTGTCGGTGAGGAGGAGATATGAGATTTATCCTGGGATTAATTTTGGTTATGATGTCAGGCTCAGTATCCTGCAATTGTTTTCCGGTTTCATTTCAATATTTTGATTTTAACCCAAGTACTGCTGGTGCAATAGCTGAAAGTGAAGTGATTGAGTTGGATTTGAATGATGCCTCTCTTAATTCATTTCAATCAAAAGAAGGTATTCCTCTTAATTTTACGGGAGGAAATAGTACCTATCATTGTGACTTTGGAACGTCTAACCCAGGCTCGCCTTATTATTTAATAGCCAAAACTCAAGAATCTGGCACCTCTGAATATTATCAGGTATTAACAACTGGAAATAATGAAGGTGTATATGTTGAAGTTCAGTTGTCTGTTAATGGTTCACTCGGGCCTTATAGCGTTGTAAATAGTTTTTTGGGTATTGCTCGTTATTATTTTAATTTTCCGAGAGATGATCTTAATTCTAAGGTAACCTATGCAATTAAATACAGATTAACGAAAAATAAATCTGTTTCATCTGAAATAAAAAAAATAGGGGAAACTGTGACTCTTAAAGATCATGTGCGTTTTAATGAAAGTTCCGGTTCGGATTCTTATAATTTAAAACAATATATAAGAGTTAAGTTTAATTACACTCCAACTACATGTTCTTTCAATGATACTACCGTTAAAGTTAGCAACATAAATTACGGAGATGTAAGTAAAGGGCTTGCGCATGATGCTGATGCCGAAGTGAAAATTGATTGTGACCAAATTGTGGCCTATGCCACAAGATCAGTTCATTACAGATTCGTTTCTGATAATGCTGTCGGTAATGTTTTACCTAATGAATATACGAATAGTGATAGCGCGGGAAATATTGGCTTTGAGTTAATAAAAGATGGTTCTGTAGTTAATTTAAGCAATAATCATTATGATCTGATAGCATGGGGAGATTTAAAAGAAAACGTGGCCAGAAATACGATTATACCGCTGAAATATAAATACACTCCTTATGGAGATAAGATATTTAAAGCCGGGCAGGTACTAAGCCGTGTAAAAATTGTTATCGATTATGATTGATCACGCTATGGTATTTTACGCACTCCTTCATCAGAGCGAGTGCGTGTTTTTTCACCGATGATAAAAAATCTCGCCGTCGTAGGCTTTAATGATCTTAGCATCGGCATCATTGACCAGCACATACGCGCCGCCCATGTAGGTCCAGTGGGTGCCAGCTGTCGGTGCGGGCAGGTTGCGCAGATTCCACTGCTTAATGGTGTATTCGCTGGTGAGATACAGTGGTGGAACTTTGTCACCGGGTTTGAAATGGGTGAAGTCAGCAATAAAACTTTTTAGCTCATATTGATCAATACCCTTTGCGGCAGCAGTAGCTGTAGGCGCGGCCCAGACGGTGCTGGTTACGAGCAACAGCGCGCCCAGCAACATTTTCTTCTTCATACCCATCCTCTCTACCTCTTCGGGTCATCAAAATCAGTCATGTATCATTCCTGGCTTACAGGGCATCTGACAAGGACTTTTTTGTTATCACTCCAGTAATTTCGTAAAAAGTGTAAATGAAAGTACAGAAATCCGGCAACCGTAACCAGCGGTTGCATTGCCAAAGCCTGCTCCGCGCCAATTTACATCGTTAAGCGCAGGCAGTATCCTGTTGCCGAAACCAGCATATTACGATTGTGTTTCAACGACTCGGGGTGCCCTTCTTTGTGAAGGCTGAGAAATACCCGTACCACCTGATCTGGATAATGCCAGCGTAGGGAAGTCTGACACTGCTCGTGTCCCTTCTTCGCGCGGGCAGGAGCTGAACCATGCAGCCTGACCTGCACAGCCGCGCGCTCGCGGCCCATGCCTTACACCACTTTAGAACGCTTTCCCCCCTCACGCACTGTATGACCAATGAGGTCGTGCAAAACTTTACCGCCAATACGCTGCTGGCGTTAGGCGCATCACCTGCGATGGTGGTTGAACCTGAAGAAGCCAGCCAGTTTGCGGCTATTGCCAGCGCATTGCTGGTTAACGTCGGCACGCTTACCCTGGAGCGGGCCACGGCGATGCGCGTCGCCGTTGAGCAGGCGCTTCTTGCTAAAACCCCCTGGACGCTCGATCCCGTTGCCGTGGGCGCTCTTGAGTTTCGCCGCCGCTTCTGTCTGGATTTACTGTCGCTACAGCCAGCCGTAATTCGCGGTAATGCCTCGGAAATACTGGCGCTGGCAGGAATGAACGGCGGGGGGCGTGGCGTGGACACGACCGATACGCCAGCCGCTGCGCTTGGCGCGGCCCGGGCGCTGGCCCGTCAGGTAGAGACCATCGTCGTGGTGACTGGCGAAGTGGACTATGTTACCGATGGTCTGCGCACTGTCTGCGTGAATGGCGGCGATCCGTTGATGACGCGCGTGGTCGGCACCGGATGTGCGCTATCTGCGGTCGTTGCGGCCAGTTGCGCGCTGCCCGGTGACCGGCTTGATAACGTCGCCTCCGCCTGTAGCTGGATGAAACAGGCCGGACAAATCGCCACGCAACAATCGACCGGGCCGGGCAGTTTTGTCCCGGCATTTCTCGACGCCCTCTATAACCTGAACGCGCAGGAGCAAGCATGAAACGGATTAACGCATTAACGATTGCCGGAACCGATCCCAGTGGTGGCGCGGGTATTCAGGCAGATTTAAAAACGTTCTCCGCGCTTGGCGCTTACGGCTGTTCGGTGATCACGGCGTTGGTGGCGCAAAATACGCGTGGGGTGCAGTCGGTGTATCGCATTGAACCTGACTTTGTCGCTGCGCAACTGGACTCGGTGTTCAGCGATGTACGTATCGACACCACCAAAATCGGCATGCTGGCGGAAGCGGATATTGTTGAAGCGGTCGCCGAACGTTTGCACCGCCATCGGGTGCAAAATGTGGTGCTGGATACGGTAATGCTGGCGAAAAGCGGCGATCCGTTACTATCGCCCGCGGCGGTAGAAACGTTGCGTACCCGTTTGCTGCCGCAGGTTTCAATTATCACCCCAAATTTGCCGGAGGCCGCGGCATTGCTCGGCACATCGCATGCGCAAACGGAACCGGAGATGTTAGAACAGGGAAGGGCGCTGCGAGCGCTGGGCTGTGAGGCGGTGCTGATGAAAGGCGGTCATCTGGAGGATGCGCAAAGCCCGGACTGGCTGTTTACCCGTGACGGCGAGCAGCGTTTTACTGCGCCCCGTGTTATCACTAAAAATACCCACGGTACCGGTTGTACGCTGTCCGCAGCGCTGGCGGCGCTGCGTCCACGGCATAACAACTGGGCTGATACGGTACAGGAAGCCAAGCTGTGGCTTTCAGCTGCGCTGGCACAAGCCGACACCCTTGAAGTCGGGCAGGGAATAGGTCCGGTACATCATTTCCACGCGTGGTGGTAATGAGTATACTGGCAGCAGAAACGTCTGCCTGGAAAAAGATAAATGGAACAAGCGCATACCCAGCTTATCGCGCAACTGAATGAACGCATTGCAGCGGCAGATAACACGCCGCTGTATATGAAATTTGCGCAAACGGTGAAGAACGCTGTACGCTGCGGGATCCTTGAGCATGGCAATATCCTGCCCGGCGAGCGCGATCTCAGTCAGTTGACCGGCGTGTCGCGAATTACGGTACGCAAGGCAATGCAGGCCCTGGAGGAAGAAGGTGTGGTGACACGCGCCCGCGGTTACGGGACGCAGATCAACAACATCTTCGAGTATTCGCTTAAAGAAGCGCGGGGTTTTTCGCAGCAGGTCGTTTTACGCGGTAAAAAACCAGATACGCTGTGGGTCAATAAGCGCATTGTGCCTTGTCCGGAAGAGGTAGCGCAGCAGTTGGCTGTTGCCGCCGGGAGTGACGTTTTCCTGCTCAAACGTATTCGCTATGTCGATGAAGACGCCGTTTCTATTGAAGAGTCATGGGTGCCGGTCCAACTAATCCATGATGTGGATGCCATCGGCGTTTCGCTGTACGACTATTTTCGCAGCCAGCATATCTTCCCGCAGCGCACGCGCTCACGCGTCAGCGCCCGGATGCCTGACGCAGAGTTCCAGGCACACATTCAAATGGACAGCAAAGTGCCGGTGCTGGTGATCAAGCAGGTAGCGCTTGACCAGCAGCAACGGCCCATTGAATACAGCATCAGCTATTGCCGAAGCGATCTATACGTCTTTGTGTGCGAGGAGTAACGCCTCTCGCGAGGGGGCGCAATCGCCGCCGCGATGCCCGACTACCCAGGAAGCCACCGCATTGCCCAGCAGTACCGCATCAGCCAGCGGCCAGCCTGACGCCAGTCCGGCCAGCATGCCGCCGGCGTGGCTGTCGCCCGCGCCAATGGTATCCACGACGGTCGCCTTAAATGCTGGTACGCAACCGGATGTTTGCGCGCTGAAATACCACGCGCCGTCTTTATCGTGGCGTATCACTACCGGCGCGGCGAAACGGTGCACCCACTCTGCGCCAAAAGCCTGTACATCCTGGCTTAATGCAAACCGCTCGGCGGCAATTTCGGCCTCCTGTCGATTGAGTGATACCAGTGGGCGGCAGGCCATGATTCGCGCCATTAAGGCGACTGAAATATCGCCGATTCGCGGACCAAAATCGATAAACGGCGTCACGTCTTCCAGACCTTCCAGCCACTGTACCAACAGCTCGCCACATGGAGAGGCTAACTGATAGCCTGACAGATAGACCAGGCTGTTACGCGGGATGTTCAGATGCGCCAACCAGTCGGTGTTCCACTGGTTTTCGACGCCGCTAAAAGACATAAAGGTTCGTTCGCCATCCGGTTCCACCAGCGCCAGACACCAACCGTTATCGCCTTCTGCGTTGTCGATCAGGCTATGCAATCCCTCTTTTGCCATCCGGTTGCGGATAATATCGGCCCATACCCCCTGACCCAGCGGTAGCGCATTGCTGGCGCTGATACCTAAACGCCTGAGCGCAACGGCAATATTGAGCGCGCAGCCGCCAATGTTAACGCCTTGCTGCTTAAGCTCGATATCACACCCGCGCCAGGGGAGGGCATACGCATCGGCAATAACATCAATGACCGCTGCCCCCACCACCGTAACCGGCCTGTGTGAACCTAACTGCGGGAGAAGTTGTTGCAGACGCGTGGTGCTGTTCATAGCGCCTCCCGTTGTCCGCGCAGTCGCAGTAATCCATTGGCGTAGCGGTTAAAGTCCAGCTGATTTACCGCATCCAGTTCCTGTTTCAATGCCGGGTCAATCGCGCTTACGCCATGTAACGCACCGCAAATAGCGGTCGCCATTGCCCCGATGGTGTCGGTATCGCCCCCAAGATTCGCGCACAGAATGGCGCAGCGGTTAGGATCGGTCTGCGCCAGTTCGACCATCGCGATGGCGCAGGGCACGGACTCAATGGTGCTGGTTCCGGCCCCAACGACCTGGTATAACTGCTCGCTGGCGGACTCTATACCATCGGCATGACGAACGATTTTCAGCGCCAGTTCAAGACGGGCAGAGAGCGAGGCGCTAAAGGTGGTGATCCGTTTTTGCTGCGCATGTCGGGCAATGGCAGGCAGCGCGTCGACGATCTCCGACCATTTTCCTCCGTCGATAGCACGCGACACCGCCCACGCGATGACGACAGCGCCGGCGATAGCCAGATCCGATTTATGTGTCGGGCTGGAGGCCAGTGCGACGTCATCAATAAAGGTATCGAGATCGCGCGCGGGCAGCAGACATCCCAGCGGCGAAACGCGCATTGCCGCTCCGTTAGTGACGCCATTATTTTCCAGTTCGGCAACAGGTTTGCCGTTGCGAATGGCATTTAGCGCAATTTTTGACGTTGGACCAAGCACGTTTTTATTAAAGGCATCGAAACGCTCGGCCCAGGCCAGAATATTGCGGCCAATAACGTCTGGAACTATCTTTCCATCACATTCAAGCAAGGCATCAGCCAGACACAGGGCCATGGATGTGTCATCGGTAAACTCCGCCTGGTTAAAATAACAGGCGGCATTATTCTCCGCAGGTCCAGGCAAAAAACGGTCGATCCAACCGAAGTGTGCTTTAACCCGGGTTCTTGGCCACAGTTCAGACGGCATGCCCATCGCATCCCCTAACGCCTGCCCATAAAGAGCACCGAGAATACGTTCTGCTTTCATTTCACTTCCCCTTGTTTCAACTCTACATCGCGATCGTCCACCTGAATGGCGGTAATTTCTTTATCTGATTCGCGAAAGAAAATCATAAACAGCACGGCAATGACGGCGATCATGATCGCGCCAAATCCCCACATGCCCGCCCAGTTGAAGGTGAGACCATTAATCGGTTCCTTATAGGCAAACATTTTTTCCATCATTACGCCGCCCAGGCGATAACCCAGCAGGCTGCCGAATCCCTGACAGCAGAGCGTGATAAGCCCTTGCGCTGCGGTGCGCATGTGTACCGGCGCTTTTTTATCGACATAGATATAAGCCGTAACGTAGTAGAAGTCGTAACTGACGCCGTGTAGCAGAATGCCGAGAAACAGCAGGGCATAAGTGAAATATTCTTCCGCACCGCCGTAAACGAAGAATCCGTAGCGGATAGCCGCAGTAATAAGACCAAGCAGTAATACCTTTTTAATGCCAAAGCGTTTGGTGAAGAACGGCAGCGCCAGCATAAAGAAGATTTCAGAGAACTGGCCCAGCGTCATCCAACCGGTCGCATTTTTCATCCCCACTTCTGTCAGATAACCGTTGGCGAAGATGTAATAAAATGCCAGCGGCATGGCAAACAGGAATGAGCAACAGAAAAAGACGAGGAAGTTCTTATCCCGCAGAAGGATCAGCGCATCCAGCCCCAGCATGACTTTGAAATCCATCTTGCCGGTACTTTTCGGCGGCGTATCCGGTAAAAAGAACGCAAAAACGCCTAACAGCGCGGAACTTCCGGCCGTAACAAGCAGGGGGATATTGGTGGGGGAAATATCGCTATAGCCGAGCATTTGCGGCAAGAAGCCGCAGGCTAAACCAGACGCAATCCAGCCAATGGTGCCCATCACGCGAATGCGTGGGAAATCACGTTCCACGTCCGGTACGTTGGCAAAAGCGATACTGTTGGTTAACGCAATTGTCGGCATATAGGTCAGTGAATAGGCCAGTAACAGCGGGAAGAATCCGCTAAAGGTGGTTTGCTGCGCGGCGAAGTACATCAGGATAGCGCCGACAAACATCAATACGGCGAGGACTTTTTGCGCTGAGAAGAAACGGTCAGTGATGGAGCCGACCAGTATCGGCGACAGGATCGCAGCAATGGCGGTACAGGCGTACGACCAACCAATTTCACCCGCGGTAAAGCCACTTTTGCTGAGCCACAGCCAAAGCGGGACAAACCAGGCGCCCCAGATAAACCACTCAACAAACATCATGAACGACAGCTTAACTGTAGTTTTCATCTTTAAATCCTTCATGACAGGTAAGGTACGCGTTGATAGTACCACCTGATAATACCTTTAAAATACCTTTGCGGTCTAAATTTGACCGCCTTAACACTATTTCTTCCTGAATCGTTCCAGCGGAAATCGCTGAAAAGTGCGCTAAAGATGGAAAAAAAGCGCAGTCGGTACCAGGCTTATTGCTGCCCGCAAAAAAGCGGGTCAGGATAATTCACATTCCGATTATTAATCGGAACTTACGGGAGCATAGCTATGACTGATATTGCGCAGTTGCTTGGCAAAGATGCCGACAGCCTTTTACAGCATCGTTGTATGACCATTCCTTCTGACCAACTTTACCTGCCAGGACATGATTACGTTGATCGCGTAATGGTTGATAACAACCGTCCCCCAGCCGTACTGCGTAATATGCAGACGCTGTATAACACGGGGCGCCTGGCCGGAACAGGGTACCTGTCGATTCTTCCGGTGGACCAGGGCGTGGAGCACTCCGCAGGGGCATCGTTTGCGGCTAACCCGTTGTACTTTGATCCAAAGAATATCGTGGAACTGGCAATCGAAGCAGGGTGTAACTGCGTGGCATCGACCTATGGCGTGCTGGCTTCTGTTTCCCGCCGTTACGCGCACCGTATTCCGTTCCTTGTGAAGATTAACCACAACGAAACGCTCAGTTATCCCAATACGTTTGACCAGACGTTATATGCCAGCGTCGAGCAGGCGTTCAATATGGGCGCGGTGGCGGTCGGGGCGACTATCTATTTCGGTTCTGAGGAGTCTCGACGTCAGATTGAGGAGATTTCCGCCGCGTTTGAGCGTGCCCATGAGCTGGGTATGGTCACCGTACTGTGGGCTTATCTGCGTAACTCCGCGTTTAAGAAAGACGGGGTGGATTATCATGTCTCCGCCGATCTCACCGGTCAGGCTAACCATCTGGCCGCCACCATTGGGGCGGATATCGTGAAGCAGAAAATGGCGGAAAATAACGGCGGATACAAAGCCGTTAACTTTGGCTACACCGACGATCGCGTCTACAACAAGCTGACCAGCGACAACCCGATTGACCTGGTACGTTATCAGTTGGCGAACTGCTATATGGGGCGCGCCGGATTAATTAACTCTGGCGGCGCTGCCGGTGGAGAAACCGATCTGAGCGATGCGGTACGTACGGCGGTCATTAATAAGCGCGCTGGCGGTATGGGGCTGATTCTTGGACGCAAAGCATTCAAGAAAACCATGGCCGACGGCGTTAAGCTGATTAACGCCGTGCAGGATGTTTATCTGGACAGCAAAGTCACCATTGCCTGATTGCGGCGGGGGGCCGTTTTGTTAGCGCAACAACGGGCAACCCGGCGGCAATCTGCAACGTAGCGCAGCGGGCAGGATTTCAATATGAAACTCCTGTCCGCTGAGCGGTTCGCCATCAAGATTAAAGGTAATTTCGTGTGGGGCGCGGATGTCAAACCACGATGAAGCGCCATCAATGATATTAGGGTTTTCTTCAGATTGCGTTAACGCTGAAAGCAGCCCGGGCAGCAACTCCTCGCCGGTAAAAATGCGCAGTTGCAGCAATCCGTCGTTAATCAGCGCCGTCGGGCAAAGCTGTTGTCCACCACCGGCCTGGCGGCCATTACCAATCCCAATCACCAGCGCTTTGCCCTGCCAGTGAAAATCTTCTCCACGGATGTCGCAGACGTCGGGCTTGAGCGTATCCATGCGCATTAAACCGTGAATAAAATACGATACGCCGCCCAGCGCGGCTTTGAGTTTTTCTGGCGTTTCGGTGGTGATACGAGTGCCGAAGCCGCCGGTCGCCATGTTGATAAAACAGGTTTTATCATTGACCTGCACCATATCGATCTCTGTCGCATTTCCGGCGATAGCCAGTTTTAACGCTTTATCCAATGCTTCAGGAATACCCACGCTGGTGGCAAAGTCATTCGCCGTTCCCAACGGTAAAATACCCAGGGCGGGAACATTGCCGTCCTGCGACTGGATTAGCGCTGTCGAGACTTCGTTGATCGTGCCATCGCCGCCGCCGGCAATCACTGTTGCAACGCCTAATCGACGCGCTTCATCCACGTAACGTTGAGCGTCGCCTTTTTCCCAGGTGACGCGTACATGAATTTCCACGCCCTCATCGCGAAGTTGCGCAATAGTTTCACGCAGAGGGAGATTATCAGCACTTTTTCCATTGAGGATCAGCAAGCTGGCAGGAAACGCTATCATCCTTATGCCTCATTCTTTATCGTTTTAATTAGTGTATGCCATGAATGCATTTCTGGCGTAAGAACTGACTGAAAGCGCAGGCGAAGAGATAAAAAAAGCCGCGGTTGCGGCTTTTCAGATTGAGCGGAAATTACTGCGGGAACCACTGATCGCTGATTTTTTGGTAGGTGCCGTCCGCTTTGATGGCGGCCAGTGCGTTATTCAGTTTTTCCAGCAGGGCTTTGTTATCCGGGCGAACCGCAATGCCAAGACCGGTACCGAAGTATTGTGGGTCGGTCACTTTGTCGGTAGCCACGCCTAACTGCGGGTTAGTTTTCAGCCACTCGTTAACGACGGCGGTATCGCCAAATACGCCATCAATACGGCCATTTTTCAGGTCGATAATCGCATTCTGATAGCTGTCATAGGCCACGGTTTTCACTTCAGGATGTTTGTCCTGCAGGTATTTCTGGTGCGTGGTGCCGTTTTCCATACCGATGCGTTTTCCTTTCAGATCGGCAAAGGTTTTATAGGCGTCTTTCTTGGCAATAACCAGCGCGGAGTTAGCATAGTAAGGCTGAGTGAACGCAACCTGTTTGCTACGCTCAGGCGTGATATCCATTCCGGAAATCACTGCATCATATTTTTTGAATTTCAGCGCGGGGATCAGGCTGTCGAAAGCATGATTGGTAAAAGTACATTCCGCCTGCATTTGTTTACACAGCGCCGTTGCCAGGTCAATGTCAAAACCGACAATTTTGTTGCTCGCGTCCAGCGATTCAAATGGCGGATAAGTCGCTGATACACCAAAGCTAATTTTATCAGCGGCTGAGGTGCCAGCGGCGAAAGTAGCCAGTAATGCGGCCAGTACTAACTTTTTCATGGTGGAACTCCCGTCTGTCAATCTTATGATGATTTACCGTGTCTGCGGCGTGAATTAACAATGCCATTTAATGAATTTATATGCAATAAAAATGATTAAATATTTTATCGATATAAAAAAAGACGGGCGGTTGTTAGACTTGCCCGTCTTTTATTTTTTGCTTTATGCAGTTATCGGCTTAATTCCGGTGTTCAAACGCCAGCGCTTTACGTTCGATTAAGCGCATCATCAGCGTCAGCAAACCGTTGACGATCAGGTAAATCACGCCCGCCGCGCCGAAGACCATGACGTCATAAGTGCGACCATACAGCAGTTGGCTATAACCCATGACTTCCATCAGCGTGATAGTGTAAGCCAGTGAGGTACTTTTAAACACCAGCACCACTTCGTTGGAATACGAGGAGAGGGCGCGTTTAAAGGCGTATGGCAACAGAATCGCCAGCGTATCCTTTTTGCTCATCCCTAATGCACCGCATGACTGCCACTGGCCTTCCGGGATGGCGCGGATAGCGCCGTAGAACAGCTGCGTGGTGTAAGCCGCACTGTTTAACGACAGCGCAATTAACGCGCACAGCCACGGTTCGGAGAGCAGATGCCACAGTACCGGATATTCCTGCAGCGTCGGGAACTGTCCTGGCCCGTAGTAGATCAGGAAGATTTGCACCAGCAACGGCGTACCGGTAAACAGCGTGATATAGGCGCGGACCAACCAGACCAGTACCGGCGTTTTTAGCGTCAGGATGACGGTAAAAATCAGCGCCAGCACCAGAGCAACCACGATGGAGGCGACCGTCAGCGTCAGGCTGGTATGCAGCCCTTTCAACAATTCAGGTAAATACTCAAGCATCAGCCTGGTCTCCGCTCAAAACGTGTCGCGCGCAGGTCAATGCGTTTGAGAATGTACTGACTCACCAGCGTAATCACCAGGTAAATAGCCGCCGCCACTATGTACCAGGTAAATGGCTCCTGGGTACGCGTGGCAATGCTTTTGGTTTGCAGCATCAGATCGTTCACGCTGATCAGGCTGACCAGCGCGGTATCTTTCAGCAATACCAGCCACTGGTTACCCAGCCCCGGCAGAGCGTGACGCCACATCTGCGGCATCACCAGACGAAAGAAGATCGCGGCTTTAGACAAACCCAACGCCTGACCGGATTCCCATTGTCCGAGCGGCACGGCCTTCAGCGCGCCACGCAGCGTTTGCGACGCATAGGCTGCGTACAGCAAAGACAGCGCAATCACACCGCACAGGAACGGACTGACGTCGAAGTTTTCGATCTGCATCTGTACCGGGATTTCTACAAACCCGAGATTAATCGTAAAACCATCGGCCAGCGTCAGCAGCAGTTGCGAGGAGCCGAAATAGATAAACAGAACCACCAGAATTTCTGGTAACCCGCGCAGAATGGTGACCAGCGCAGAACCTGCCCACGCCACTGGACGCCATTTTACGGACTCCCAGACGGCAAAAAACATGGCGAGCGCAAGGCCGATGATCAGCGCACAAACCGCAAGGCCGACGGTCATCCCGGCGGCGCTTGCTAACGGAAAAAATTCATTCATCAAATATTACTTCTGGAACCATTTGTTGTAGATGGTCTCGTAAGTCCCATCTTTCTTCACTTTTTCCAGCGCAGTGTTAAATTTCTGCTGCAGCTCAGTGTTGCCCTGACGCACCGCGATGCCCAGACCTGTACCGAAGTAATCTTTATCCGTCACTTTGTCGCCAACAGCGGCCAGTTTTGGATTGTCTTTCAGCCATTCGGTTACCACTGCGGTATCACCGAAGACGCCGTCAATGCGACCGTTTTGCAGATCGAGCTTGGCATTCTGGTAGCTGTCATACGGTACGGTGGTCACTTCCGGATGCTTATCCATGATGAATTTCTGGTGCGTCGTCCCGTTTTGTACGCCAACTTTTTTGCCTTTCAGCTGATCAATGCTGGTGTATTTACCCTGCTGGCCAACAAACAGCGCAGAGTTGTCGTAGTAAGGGGTGGTAAACAGGACCTGTTTTTCACGCTCAGGCGTGATGTCCATACCGGCCATCACCGCGTCAAAACGACGGAATTTCAGGCTCGGGATCAGGCTGTCGAAGGCCTGATTGGTGAAGGTACAGGTGGCGTCAATCTCTTTACACAGCGCGTTCGCCAGATCAACGTCAAAACCGACGATCTTGTTATTCGCATCGATAGATTCAAATGGAGGATAAGACGCTTCGGTGGCGAAACGAATGGTTTGGGCTGCGGTAGCGGAAAGGCTAAAACCTGCGATTAGCGCGGCAATCAGAACTTTTTTCATTGTATTGTCCCGAATCTTAGTGAGAAAGATAGTTTTTAAATGCTTCGGTTTGCGGGTTGGCAAAGCAGCTCGCATCCCCAAACTCGACGATATGACCGTTTTCCATATACACCACACGACTGGCCGTTTTACGAGCAACTTCCACTTCGTGGGTGACGATCACCTGAGTAATGTTGGTTTCCGCCAGCTCACGAATGATGCTGACGATTTGCGCGGTAATTTCCGGATCAAGCGCGGCGGTCGGTTCATCAAACAGCAGCACCTGCGGTTCCATCATCAACGCGCGGGCAATGGCTACACGCTGCTGCTGGCCGCCGGAGAGATGCAACGGATAACGATCGCTGTAGGGCTTCAGACGCAGACGTTCGAGCAGTTTCTCGGCGCGCGCCATTGCTTGCTCTTTTGTCAGACCGAGCACACGGCAGGGCGCTTCAATCAGATTCTGCACAACCGTGAGGTGCGGCCAAAGATTATATTGCTGAAAAACCATACCCACGTTCTGGCGCAGATCGCGAATAGCTTTATCTGACGGTGTTTTCGTGAAGTCGAAACGGTTACCCGCAATAGAGAGCGTGCCCGAGCGCGGCAT
This sequence comes from Citrobacter sp. CRE-46, assembly GCF_059615875.1. Taxonomy (NCBI): domain Bacteria; kingdom Pseudomonadati; phylum Pseudomonadota; class Gammaproteobacteria; order Enterobacterales; family Enterobacteriaceae; genus Citrobacter; species Citrobacter sp. CRE-46. The sequence continues at coordinate 1,914,310 of NZ_CM184341.1, forward strand.
CTCAAGCAGGTTGAGTACACGCAGTAGCGAGCTTTTCCCGGCTCCACTAGGGCCAAGTAACACCAGTGTTTCACCCTGAGGGCAATCCAGCGTGATATCGAACAGCGCCTGATGTGCGCCGTAGAAGCAGTTAATGCCGTTTAATTGAATACTCATTGATTCTCGTATGCTGGCAGTCTGATAGCTATACACTTCATCCTTCAAGCTGCCTCTTTGTTGGCTGCATTCATTCACTCCAGTCACGTACTATTCGTACGCTCCTGGAGATTCATTCACTTGCCGCCTCGACGCATCATGAATGATTTTGTGTATATTGAAGCCGCAGATACTACCTTTGACAGAATAGTTATGCAATATTTATGCGTTAAAAGTTAAATGCAAACCGCATTCTTATCTAAACATAGCACAAAATAGCGGGGCCACCAGCGGGCAAGAATAATTGTCGGCATTCTATGCAGAATGCCGGACAATTTATGGGGGTTATGATGCGGGCGGGTGAATGGGGGCGACTAACGGTTTTCCACAGACTGGCGCAGCGTCCCGGCTGGCGCGTGTACGCTGCCGCCCAGATAGCGGACGTCGTCTACTACCCAGCACTGGCCTTCGCGGATCATCAGCACTTCGTCACGCCAGCTTTGGTCACCCTGTTTCAGCTCTACGCGCAGCGGAATGTTGCGTGCATCACTATTCGGAATAGTCGATGCGCTGGCGACGCTGGCGCTATCCGGTAACGTAGAGCGGCTGGAGAACGGATCGCTGTTAAACAGATCGCGATGCGCGTTATCACGGCTGGCATCGGTCAGCAGTTTAGCCAGATTGTCGCTGAGGTATGGATGAAGGGGGGGAATGTCATTGTTTCGATGCTGAATACGGTAATCATAGAATTGTTGAGCCACGCTGTCTGGCCCGCCTTCTACGCATGCACCGCTCCGCGTGCCGTTATCTTTATAGGCCGGAGTCACGGTAGTACAGGCGCTGAGAAGTAGTGCACATGGAACCAGCAGAGAGAGTTTCGAGTAGCGCATAATGATTTCCTTATTAGCTTTCTACTATTAGTGTTCTACGTTGATAGAATATATCCTTTCAATGATAGTGGATCGGTTCGATAATGCTTTTGAGATCGTGCTCTTAGCGCAAAAAGGAGATTAATCATGCAGTTTTCAACTACCCCAACGCTTGAAGGGCAGAGCATCGTGGAATACTGCGGTGTGGTGACTGGCGAAGCGATTTTAGGCGCGAATATCTTCCGCGATTTCTTCGCCGGCATTCGCGATATTGTCGGCGGCCGCTCCGGCGCGTATGAAAAAGAGTTGCGTAAAGCGCGCGAAATTGCTTTTCAGGAGCTGGGTGAACAGGCGAAAGCGCTGGGTGCTGATGCGGTCGTCGGTATCGACATTGATTACGAAACCGTGGGTAAAGATGGCAGCATGTTGATGGTGAGCGTCAGCGGTACTGCGGTGAAAACTCGCCGATGAAGCGTCTGTTGTGGCTGCTGGCATTGACGCTGCTGCTGGCGGGCTGCGCTGGCCAAAAAGGGATTGTCGATAAAGACGGATATCAGTTAGATACCCGCCGTCAGGCGCAGGCCGCTTATCCGCGCATCAAAGTGCTGGTTATCCATTACACGGCTGATGATTTTGACGCTTCTCTGGCTACGCTGACCGATAAAAACGTCAGTTCGCACTATCTGATCCCGGCTGTGCCGCCGCTTTATCACGGCAAGCCGCGTATCTGGCAACTGGTGCCGGAAAACGATCTGGCCTGGCATGCCGGGATTAGCTTCTGGCGCGGCGCGACGCGGATTAACGATACCTCGATTGGCATTGAGCTGGAAAACCGCGGCTGGCAAAAATCGGCGGGAACGAAATATTTTGCCCCGTTTGAGCCAGCGCAGATTCAGGCGTTGATCCCACTGGCGAAGGACATTATTGCTCGCTACGACATCAAGCCGCAAAACGTGGTGGCTCATGCGGACGTCGCACCGCAGCGTAAGGACGATCCTGGCCCATTGTTTCCATGGAAACAGCTGGCTGCACAGGGAATCGGCGCATGGCCTGATGCTCAGCGCGTGGCGTTTTATCTCAACGGGAGAGCGCCGTCTACACCGGTAGACACTGCATCGTTACTCGATCTGCTGTCGCGCTATGGTTATGAGGTGAAACCCGAAATGACGCCGCGTGAACAGCAGCGAGTGATTATGGCATTCCAGATGCACTTCCGCCCGACGTTGTGGAACGGCGTGGCGGATGCAGAAACGCAGGCGATAGCGGAGGCCTTGCTGGAGAAATACGGGCAGGGTTAACGCGGCAGCTTACCGTGGTCGCGCAGCCAGGCCGCGGTACGCTCAATCCCTTCATCCAGCGTGACGATGGGCTGGTAACCTAACTCTTCCTGAGCGCGGGTGGTATCCAGCGTAAAGTCAAAATTCAGCTTCGAGACGCCGTAGTGCGTAAGCTTTGGCTCTTTCGCCGATTTATTGCCCAGACGCTCCATGCTGCGAGCAATCATGTCCAGCATCGGGTAGGGCACCGAGCGGATTCGGCAATCAATATTCAACTCGTCGATCAGCTTCTGCACGATACTGCGCAGCGTTCGATGCTCGCCGTTAGTAATGTTGTATGCGCGGCCTGACGGCAGGTTATCGCAAGCTTCCTGGCTTACCAGCCACATTGCGTGTACCGCGTTCTCATAATAGGTCATATCCACCAACGCACTTCCACCGTGCGGCAACAGGATGCTGCCGTAGTGGTACATCATGTGGGCCAGACGGGGGATAAAAACTTTATCGTGAGGTCCGAACAGACTTTGTGGACGCAATACCGTGAAGCGGGTCTGCGGGTTAGCCTGCGCGAGCAGCGCAATCACATCTTCACCAGCCGCTTTACTGCGGGCGAATTCATTGGCGAAGCGATGTGGTCGGAAGTCCTCTTTGATATCCCGATGATGGTGATAGTCAAAATAGAGTGACGGAGAGGAGATATGGATAAAGTTACGTACGCCCCAGGCAACGGCCCATTCGCCCAGACGGCGGGTAGCACGAACGTTGGCCAGATCGAAGGCTTCCTGCGTTCCCCACGGCGAGGTAAAACTGGAGCAGTGCCACAGCGTGTCGATACCTGCGAGCATGACCTTTGCCTGCGAAGAGACCAGTTCGGTCAAATCCGCATGCACAAATTCTGCGCCCATTTTCTCCAGCAGCTTGCCCATCGCTTCGTTGCGACCGGTGGCTCTGACGCTGACGCCTTTGCTGCATAGAAACTCAACCGCATTTCGGCCCAAGCCGCTGGTGGCTCCGGTAACCAGTACCTTCATATCAATCCACTGTGTTTAAAAAACATCGTGCGCATTCTTCCGTGAAATACGCCTGTATGCAATGGGAAACGTGAAAGAATACAGTCTCTTTTTGTCATTAGTCTGTGATTTGTTCTGCAAGTTTGGCGATACGCTTTGCCATCCCTCTGAAAATGAACAGATGAGCCGGGATCATCAACAACCAGTAGAAGAGACCGGGCATGCCGTGCGGATGCCACCAGGCGCGTACATCAATGCGCCGATGATCGCCTTTATCTTCCAGTGTAAAGCTTAAACGGCCTAATCCCGGCGCTTTCATGCCAAACAGCAGTGTGAGCTGTTTTTCTGGCTCAACGATGATCACTTTCCAGCTATCCACGGCATCGCCAACCTGCAACAACGGGTTTTCCGGGCGGCCTTTTGCCAGCTTATGGCCGACCAGCAGGTCCAGCGCGGCGCGCGTCTTCCACAAAAAATTGCCAAAGAAATAGCCTTCTTTCCCGCCGAGTCGGTTCACCACTTGCCACAGCGCTTTCAGACTGGCGGAGGTGTCGGCGCTAAAGCCAGCCTGTTTGGCAAAATAGCCATATTCGGGACGCCAACGGGCGAATGCCTGAGCGTCATACCCCCAGTCGCTGGAGTTAACCAGCTTCTCTTCTTCTTTCAGCGTGCTGCGCACTGCGTCATCAAAGGCGATCAGCTTTTGCGGGATCAGCGCGCGTAGCTCAGCGTCATCGGCCAGCAGGTCATGCTTTAAGCCTTGTATCAGCGCCTTTGCCGTAGTGGGCGGTACCGACGTAATAACATTCAAAAACCACACCGAAATCCAACTGGTCGGAAACGGGATAGGGATCAAAAAGCGGTGTTTGCCGCTGACGGCCATGAAATGCTCGAACTGTTCCTGATAGCTTAATATCTGCGGCCCTGCGGCTTCGAGTACGCGGTGATGGCTTGTGGGATGGTCCAACAGCGCCACCAGATAGTACATCAAATTTGCCAGCGCGATGGGCGTGGTACGCGAACGTACCCAGCGTGGAGGCGTAAGTACCGGCAGGTTGTAGACCATATCGCGCATCACTTCAAAAGCGGCGGAACCCGCCCCGACGATAATGCCTGCCCGTAATTCGGTCATCGGCACGCCGGCTTCGCGCAGGATGTCTGCGGTTATCTGCCGCGCACGCAGATGATCGGATTGTTCATGTCGTGGAGCCTGTAATGAGCTCAGGAAAATAAGCTGTTTGACGGGGATGCTACGTAGCGCATCACGCACGTTCATCGCGACCTGGCGCTCATGAGCGATAAAATCACCGCCTTCGCCCATGCCATGGACCAGGTAATAAACCGTATCAACATCCGTCAGCAGCGGCGTCAGGTTATCAGGCCAGATTAAGTCGACTTTGTGGCAACTGACGTTGGCCAGTTGCAGTTTTTCCAGCCGTTCAATCCGGCGTGCCGCAGCCAGTACCTGGTGCCCTTGCTGACTGAGCGCCTGTACCAGATGCTGACCAATGTAGCCACTGGCGCCAAGAACCAAAATCCGTTGCGGCACGCCTATCTCCTTAGCGAGTTAAAAAAGCGCGCCAGTGGGCGGCGACTTCAGCAAGTTGTTCACGCGATACGTCCAGATGCATCACCAGGCGTACAATCGGGGAGGCGTTAATCAGTACCCCTTGCGCCTTCATGTACTCGCCCAGCGCAGCAGCGTGTTCTTCGCCAACGCGGACAAACAGCATGTTGGTATCGTGACGAATGACGTCTGCGCCTGCTTCGCGCAGTTGTTCCGCCATCCAGGCCGCGTTGTCATGGTCTTCCTGTAAACGCGCCACGTTATTTTTCAACGCATACAGTCCGGCCGCCGCCAGAATCCCGGCCTGACGCATTCCGCCTCCGGTCATTTTACGCCAGCGGATGGCGCGTTTAATGTAGTCGTGACTACCGACCAGCAGTGAGCCTACCGGCGTTCCCAGACCTTTAGAGAGACAAATGGTGAACGAGTCGCAGTATTGTGTGATCTCTTTCAGCTCACAGCCGTAAGCGACGACGGCGTTAAAAATACGCGCGCCATCAACGTGCAGGGCCAGATTGCGCTCACGAGTGAATTCCCAGGCATCTTTCAGATACTCGCGTGGCAGCACTTTGCCGTTGTGGGTGTTTTCCAGACTAAGCAGGCGTGTGCGGGCAAAATGGATATCGTCTGCTTTGATTTTTGCCGCCACTTTGTCCAGCGGTAAGGTGCCATCCGGCGCGGCGTCGATAGGCTGCGGCTGAATGCTGCCGAGCACCGCTGCGCCGCCCGCTTCGTAGAGATAGTTATGTGCGCCCTGGCCTGCAATATATTCTTCGCCGCGCTGGCAGTGGCTGAGCAGTGCAACCAGGTTCGCCTGGGTGCCGGTAGGTAAGAAAATAGCGGCTTCTTTGCCAGAAAGCTCTGCAGCGTATTGCTGGAGAGCGTTAACGGTAGGATCATCTCCATATACGTCGTCCCCGACAGGGGCGGCCATCATCTCTTCCAGCATGGCGCGACTCGGCCGGGTTACGGTATCACTGCGTAAGTCAATCACGGGCATTCCTTTTTTAGTGAGGTAATGCCCTCTGTTTTACCTGAGCCAGTTCGTTTTCGCCAGTTCCATCACTTCATCACCGCGTCCACTGATGATTGCGCGCAACATATACAGGCTAAAACCTTTTGCTTGTTCGAGTTTGATCTGCGGCGGGATGGCTAACTCTTCTTTCGCCACCACCACGTCGACCAGCACCGGACCGTCAATCGACATCGCCCTTTGCAGCGCGTCATCGACCTCTGAGGATTTCTCCACACGAATGCCCGTAATGCCGCAGGCTTCGGCAATCCGTGCGAAGTTGGTGTCGTGCAGCTCCGTGCCGTCGGTCAGATAACCGCCAGCCTTCATCTCCATCGCCACAAATCCCAGCACGCTGTTGTTGAAGACGATAATCTTCACCGGCAGCTTCATCTGGACAACCGACAGAAAATCGCCCATCAGCATGCTAAAACCGCCGTCACCGCACATGGCAATGACCTGGCGTCCCGGTTCGGTCGCTTGGGCGCCGAGCGCCTGTGGCATAGCGTTCGCCATCGACCCGTGGTTAAACGACCCGAGCAGGCGGCGTTTGCCGTTCATTTTCAGATAGCGTGCAGCCCAAACCGTCGGGGTACCAACATCGCAGGTAAAGATCGCGTCGTCAGCGGCAAAATGGCTGATCTGCTGCGCCAGATACTGCGGATGAATGGCTTTATCGCTCGGTTTGGCTAGATCATCCAGACCCTTGCGCGCCTCACGATAGTGCTCCAGCGCTTTGTCCAAAAACTTCCGCTCGGTTTTTTCCTCCACCAGCGGCAGCAGGGCGCGGAGAGTGGATTTAATATCGCCCACCAGTGCCATATCAACTTTACTGTGCGCGCCGATGCTCGCCGGATTGATATCAATCTGAATAATTTTGGCGTCGGTGGGGTAGAACGGGCGATAGGGGAACTGGGTGCCGAGCAGGATCAGCGTGTCGGCATTCATCATGGTGTGGAATCCGGATGAAAAGCCAATCAGCCCGGTCATACCGACGTCATAAGGGTTATCGTATTCGACGTGTTCTTTACCCCGCAGGGCATGAACAATCGGCGCTTTGATTTTTGCCGCAAACTCAACCAGTTCTTGATGCGCGCCGGCACAGCCGCTGCCGCACATCAGGGCGATATTGCTGGAATAACGCAGTAGTTGCGCCAGTTTTCTGAGTTCTTCTTCTTCCGGGGTGACGACCGGGAGTGGCGCATGATACCAGTGCGTGCTGGCGCTTTCCGGCGCGGGCTTCAGCGCGACGTCGCCGGGTAATACCACGACTGAGACGCCACGATTTAATACGGCTTTACGCATGGCAATGGCGAGTACCTGCGGGATCTGTTCAGGGCTGGAAACCAGCTCGCAATAGTGGCTACATTCGCGGAACAACTCTTGCGGGTGGGTCTCCTGAAAATAACCGCTGCCGATCTCACTGGAAGGGATATGTGCGGCAATCGCCAGGACCGGAACATGGTTGCGGTGGCAATCAAACAGCCCATTGATCAGGTGCAGGTTCCCTGGTCCACATGAACCGGCACAGACGGCCAGTTCGCCGGTTAGCTGCCCCTCTGCGCCAGCGGCGAAGGCGGCAACTTCTTCATGACGGGTCGGCATCCAGTCAATCGTTCCCATACGATTAAGACTGTCACTAAGACCATTTAATGAGTCGCCCGTCACGCCCCAAATGCGTTTAACGCCAGCTTGTTCGAGGGTTTTAGCAATAAAAGCGGCAACCGTTTGTTTCATGGTTTTCCATCTCCTTTAATGTGATACCGGTTACAAGTTTAGATGAAGATGATAGTTATGCTTCTCATTTCCCCCTTATTTTCGGCAGCTTACATTTCGAGCAGATAACGCGTAGTTTGATATCTGGCATGGTGAAACAAGGAATGAATTCAAATGGTTACTAAACTATTAAATGCAGTGAACCGAACGCTGACTCATGAAGACTTTGGCAAGTTTCTGTTACGCATTGCTGTTGGTGGATTGATGCTGTTTCATGGCTTACATAAATTGTTCTCCGGTATTGAGGGCATCAGCGGCATGCTGATAGCGAAAGGTTTTCCGGGCTTTATTGCTTACGGCGTTCTGTTGGGGGAGGTCGTTGCGCCTTGCCTGATTATCCTGGGGATCCTGACCCGTCCGGCGGCGTTGGGGCTGGCGTTTACGATGGTGGTGGCGTGGCTGATGGTCGGGATGGGCGAAACCTGGTCACTGGACAAAACCGGCGCATGGGCGATTGAGAGTCTGGTGTACTTCTTTATCGGCGCGCTGGCTGTCGCGTTTTTAGGGGCGGGGCGTTTCTCGGTGGCAGGAAATTCGGCCTGGCGGTAAAAAAAGGCCGGATATGGCGTAAACGCATTATCCGGCCTGGAGCAGCTACGAAGGGGTATTTTACAGATTAAGCGAGTACTAAATCGCTCTGCGGATGACAGGAGCAGGCCAGTACATAGCCTTCGGCTATTTCTGCATCCGTCAGCGTCATGGTGCTGCTGACCGTGTAGTTACCGTCAACCACTTTGGTTTTGCAGCAGCCGCAAACGCCCGCACGACATGCGGCAACGACCGGCACTTTATTGCTTTCCAGCGCGTCCAGCAGCGTACTGCCCACCGGCGCGTAAAACTCTTTCGCCGGTTGCAGCTTGGTGAACTTCAGACCGCTGGTGGCGGCCTCGGCAACTGGCGTGAAGAACTGCTCTTTAAAGAAGCGCGTCACGCCCAGTGCTTTGACTTCTTTCTCGACCAGATCCATATACGGCGCCGGGCCGCAGGTCATCACGGTACGAGAGCTCAGATCCGGCACGCTTTTCAGCAGATCGGTCGTCAGTCGGCCAGAAACAAAACCGTGGGTGGCATTGTTTTCAGCGACTAGCGTCACCGGATAGTCACGCCATTCGTCGGCAAAAATAACATCTTGCGGTGAACGAACGTTAAAGATCACCTGCACATCGGCCTGTGGGCGGTACTTTGCCAACCAGCGACGCATTGACATGATTGGCGTCACGCCGCAACCGGCAGCCAGCATCAGGAACTTATCTTCCGCCTTATCTTCACAGGTAAATTCACCCATGGCATCGGACAGCCAGATATAGTCGCCGCGCTTCACGTCACGGGTCAGCCACTGTGAACCTGCGCCATCGTCAATCCGGCGAACGGTCAGCGTGATGTACTCGCTTACCCCCGGGGTAGATGAAATGGTGTAAGCACGCAGCGTCTGGGCTGAGTTACGTACGCTGACCAGTGCATACTGCCCGGCGCGGTACGGATAATAGTCGTGGCACAGCAACGAAATTGTCCATACATCCGGCGTTTCCTGATGGATGTGATGCACCTGCATCCGCCATGGGCACTGATGAGTTGGCATTGTCATTTTTTACTCCTTACGCGCTCAGCAACTGCTTCATGTCTTCTTCAACGGTGGTGACGGAACGCAGGCCGAATTTCTCGTTGAGCACAGCCAGCAGATCCGGCGTGAAGAAGCCAGGCGCTGTTGGGCCAGTGACGATGTTTTTCACGCCCAGCGACAGCAGGGTCAGCAGAATCACAATCGCTTTCTGTTCGAACCAGGAGAGCACCAGAGACAGCGGCAGGTCGTTGACGCCGCAGCCCAGCTTCTCTGCCAGAGTGACCGCCAGGATGATGGCTGAGTAAGCATCGTTACACTGACCGGCATCGACCAGACGCGGCAGACCTTCGATATCGCCGAACTCCAGTTTGTTGAAACGGTATTTACCGCACGCCAGGGTCAGGATCAGGCAATCGTCCGGGACGCTGGTGGCGAAGTCGGTGAAGTAGTTACGTTCGCCGCGCGCGCCGTCGCAGCCGCCGACCAGGAAAATATGACGCAGTTTTTCACGGCTGACCAGGTCGATCAGCGTATCCGCAGCGCCCAGCAGCGTCTGACGACCGAAACCTACGGTTATCAGGTGCGGGATTTCGCTGTACGGGAAGCCTGCCATCTGTTGTGCCTGAGCGATGACCGGACCGAAGTTGTCGCCTTCGAGGTGGCTCACACCCGGCCAGCCGACGATGCTACGGGTCCAGATACGGTCGTCGTAGGCGCCCACGGTTGGGTCGATGATGCAGTTAGAGGTCATCACGATTGGGCCAGGGAAGCGAGCGAACTCAACCTGCTGGTTCTGCCAGCCGCTGCCATAGTTACCAATCAGATGTTTGAACTTGCGCAGTTCCGGGTAGCCGTGTGCCGGCAGCATTTCGCCGTGGGTATAGACGTTAACGCCGGTACCTTCGGTCTGCTCCAGCAGGTTGTAGAGATCTTTCAGGTCGTGACCGGAGATCAGGATGCATTTACCAACGGTGGCTTTAACATTGACCTGAGTCGGCGTCGGGTGACCGTATTTAGTGGTTTCACCGGCGTCCAGGATGCTCATCACTTTGAAGTTCATCTGGCCGATTTCCATAGAACACTCCAGCAGAGCGTTCATATCGGCAGGCCAGGTCCCCAGCCACGCCATAATTTTGTGGTACTGGGCGTAGATGTCGTTGTCGTACTGGCCGAGAACGTGCGCGTGTTCCATATAGGCCGCGGCACCTTTCAGACCGTACAGGCACAGCAGGCGCAGGCCGAGAATGTTCTCGCCGATTGCCGCTTTGTCTTTGTTCGGGGTAAATTCCGCCGCCTGACGTTGCAGGTCGCCCAGATCGTCGCTGACCAGTTGCAGGTCGGCCATCGGGCTGTCGACCACTGCGTTCGCATCGATGTTCAGACATTGCAATTTCAGCGCGTCGCGCATGGCAATCGCTTCACGGGCATAGCCAACAATACGCGGGGAGTCGAAGTTAACGTTGGTCAGCGTGGAGAAGAACGCACGCGGTGCGAAGTTATCAACGTCATGGTCGATGATGCCGTATTCACGCGCTTTAACAGCCCATGCAGACAGACCTTGTAGGGAAGCAATTAGCAGATCCTGCAAATCGGAGGTTTCAGCCGTTTTACCGCACATACCCTGCGCGTAAGAGCAGCCGTTCCCTGCCGGAGTACGGATGGTTTGTTCACATTGCACACAAAACATGGTCACACCTTTTAAAGTTATATTTAATATACATGTTTAAGGTTATGCCTGTGCGCGCAGGGATAAAAGGGATTTCTGCTACAACTTGCAAGGAGATTGATTTAGCGCAATTTTGGCGGTAGCCGACTACCGCCAGAGAGGTATCTGTTTGAGGGTCAGGCGGAGAAAAACGCCATCAACAGAGGGACTAACAGACTCAGGATAAAACCGTGCACGATGGCTGCCGGAACCATTTCCAGTCCACCGCTGCGTTGTAAAACCGGCAGGGTGAAATCCATCGATGTGGCCCCGCATAGCCCCAACGCGGTAGAGCGACTGCGGCCCACCATGCCGGGAATCAACATAATGGCAATCAGTTCACGCGCCAGGTCATTAAAGAAGGCGGCACTGCCAATCACCGGCCCGAACGATTCGGTTAACAGAATACCGGACAGCGAATACCAGCCAAAACCTGACGCCATCGCCATCGCGGTTTTGACCGGCAGGCCGAGGATAAACGCATTGATAACCCCCGCCAGCATCGAACTGGCGACGACGACGACGGCAACAATCATGCCCCGGCGATTCAGCACGATTTGCTTGAGGGTCATGCCGCTGTTGCGAAGCTGAATCCCCACCAGAAACAGTAAAAAGATTAACGTATATTCGCTGGCTTCGGTGGCGTGCTGCAAAAAGGAAAGACCGGTGAGACCCAGCAGGAAGCCCACCACGACAACCCCGCAAAGCTGGAGCGACTCAAACGCCATCGCGATCCGCGACGGTAGTTTCTCTTGCTGATGGTTATGCCGCCAGGGCAGTGAACGCTCCAGCCAGAACAGCGCGGCGATATTACACAGCAAAATAACCGTCACGCTGACAGCAGAATAATGAAGTATGGCTAACAGGTTGCTGGCGAGATTATCCAGAAACGCCAGGCTGATGCCCATAAAAAAGAGAATAAGGTACACGATCCAGCTCAACAGGCGATTGATGAGTTTTAGTGCGCCCATGTGCCGAAGTGGAATAAGGTAGCCCACAATAAGGGGAACCAGAATGATTAACAGCCCTGAAAACATGAAAACCCGATCCTTGCTGAGATGTAAGACGAAATGCGCAAGCACACACTACTCAATGCAAAGAGGGGAGTAAAGTTGCAAATAAAAGGAAATATAGCGAGGAAAAAAAGGCCTGACTTTCGCCAGGCCTTTTTGTTATCGATTAATCGCGTTTTTCCAGCAGAGTGCGGTAAATAAGACCACCGAGAACCCCACCGATAATTGGCATGACCCAGAAGAACCACAATTGTTGCAATGCCCAGCCGCCCTGGAAAATGGCAACTGCGGTACTACGTGCCGGGTTTACGGAGGTATTAGTGACTGGAATGCTGATCAAGTGGATCAGTGTTAACGCCAGACCGATTGCAATAGGGGCAAAACCTGCCGGAGCATGTTTGTCGGTCGCGCCGTGGATCACTAATAAGAAACCAGCGGTCAGAATAATTTCAATTACAACAGCAGAAAGCATGGAATAACCGCCAGGTGAATGATCACCAAAGCCGTTCGAAGCAAAACCGCTGGCGGTTGCATCAAAACCTGCTTTACCGCTGGCAATTAGATACAGAGCCGCAGCTGCAACAATACCGCCCACAACCTGCGCAATAACATATCCAATAACGTCTTTCGCCGGGAAGCGACCGCCAGCCCATAAACCGAAGGTTACTGCCGGGTTAAAATGTCCACCTGAAATATGGCCCACGGCAAAGGCCATAGTTAATACGGTCAGACCAAATGCCAATGCGACACCGGTGAATCCAATTCCCAATTCCGGGAATGCTGCGGCCAGTACTGCGCTACCGCACCCACCAAAGACGAGCCAAAACGTACCGAAGAATTCGGCTGCTAATTTCCTGAACATAACCACCTCAATTAAAAGTTCCGGGTTCGTATTCCTTGCCCGGTAATTCATCGCTTAAAGGGACGATGATGAAAGAGCGGGTATTTTAGAAAAAAACATCATCCCTTCGCCAGTTAAATTGATGAAAAAATTTGATTTAAGGCAATATGTCGTGATTCCTTTTTGAATATTGGATGAATGAAGCATAGTTCAATTAGCTAAAAATGATGATTGAGCTCAGAAATTATAATCACAGGAAAACATAAGAAGAATATTCTTAATTTTTTGATTTCTGCGATTAACCTCCTGATGATATCGGGTGCCCTGAGCGCTCGGTTAACGTTATACTCCTGATAACTTGAAGGAAAAAGTTAGCATTTCCGGAGGCTATATGATTCTCGAACGCGTTGAGATTGTTGGATTTCGTGGTATTAACCGCCTGTCGTTGATGCTTGAGCAGAGTAACGTACTGATTGGGGAGAACGCGTGGGGGAAGTCCAGTCTGCTGGATGCCTTAACCTTGCTGCTGTCGCCGGAATCTGATTTGTACCACTTTGACCGCGATGATTTTTGGTTCCCGCCGGGGGATATACAGGGCCGGGAACATCATTTGCACATTATCCTGACGTTTCGTGAATCTCAGCCGGGTCGTCATCGGGTTCGTCGCTACCGTCCTCTGGAAGCTTGCTGGACGCCGTGCCACGATAGCTATCACCGTATATTCTATCGTCTGGAGGGCGAGTGCGCGGATGATGGGACCGTCCTGACGCTACGTAGTTTTCTTGATAGTGATGGTCATCCGCTCAATCTCGACGATATTAACGATCTGGCGCGGCATCTCGTGCGTCTGATGCCTGTGTTGCGTCTGCGTGACGCGCGTTTTATGCGGCGCATTCGTAACGGTACGGTGCCGGATTCGGCGGATGTTGAAGTGACCGCTCGCCAGCTGGATTTTCTGGCGCGTGAACTGGCTACCCGCCCACAAAACCTGACCGATGGGCAGATTCGTCAGGGGCTGTCGGCTATGGTGCAGCTATTAGAGCACTATTTTTCTGAGCAGGGTTCTGGTCAGTCCCGCTACCGCCTGATGCGCCGCCGCTCCAATAACGAGCAACGTAGCTGGCGCTATCTGGATATCATTAACCGCATGATTGATAAACCTGGCGGACGAACGCATCGCGTTATCCTGTTGGGACTGTTCTCGACGCTGTTGCAGGCCAAAGGCACGTTAAGGCTGGATAAAGATGCCCGGCCTTTATTGCTGATAGAAGACCCGGAAACGCGTTTACATCCCATCATGTTGTCGGTTGCCTGGCACCTGCTGAATCTACTTCCTCTCCAGCGGGTGGCGACCACCAACTCCGGTGAGTTGCTGTCTCTCACGCCGGTGGAACATGTTGTCCGTTTGGTGCGTGAGTCATCCCGCGTCGCCGCCTGGCGACTGGGGCCGGGTGGGATCAGCGCGGAGGACGGTCGGCGTATTGCTTTCCATATTCGTTTCAATCGCGCATCTTCACTGTTTGCCCGCTGCTGGCTGCTGGTGGAAGGCGAAACGGAAACCTGGGTCATTAACGAGCTGGCCCGCCAGTGCGGACACCACTTTGATGCGGAAGGCATTAAAGTCATTGAATTTGCTCAGTCAGGCCTTAAACCACTGGTTAAGTTTGCCCGCCGGATGGGAATTGAATGGCACGTGCTGGTCGATGGCGATGAAGCGGGGAAAAAGTATGCCGCCACGGTGCGCGGTTTATTGAATAACGACAGAGAGGAGGAGCGCGATCATTTAACCATGCTCCCCGCGCTGGATATGGAACACTTTATGTATCGTCAGGGGTTCGCCGATGTCTTTCATCGCGTCGCGCAGATCCCGGAAAACGTGCCAATGAATATGCGCAAAATTATCTCCAAGGCGATTCATCGTTCGTCAAAACCGGATCTGGCGATCGAGGTGGCGATGGAAGCAGGGCGGCGTGGTGTAGACGCCGTTCCCACTTTGTTGCGGAAAATGTTTTCCCGCGTGCTGTGGCTGGCACGCGGCAGAGCGGATTAGTGGCGAAACATCGACGACAGCTGCGCGTGGATGCTGTCCAGTAGCTGATAGCGACGGCGGTATTCTGCGCGTTTTTTACTGGCAATCTCCGCTTCGCTTTTTCGTGCCAGCGCACGCGGAATATGATAGTACCCGCGGCTGTCGCACTCGCCGCCAAGCGACGCCCAAAATGCGTTGTAGTCGGAAAGAATCACTTTGTTTTTATCGTTATAACGCGGACTGCGAAAGATATGCTGCTCGTTACTGACAGCCATTACCTTTTCGATATTCAATTGTTCCGCTAAACGACAAATGGCTTCCATAACAAGGCGTTTGGGGAATATTCCGTGGCAGGATTTGGTCGCTTTTTGTGTTGCTTCGTGCGGAAGTTGTGAATTGCCCTGCATGCCGCCGATAAATAATGTACTTTTCCCATTATATTCGCAGAACGTAAATGTCATTTTAGTCAGCTCGTCACCATCGCCATTTCGTACCAGAATGGTACTTTCACCCTCTTTATCCAGTACCGGAAACATCATCATGGTCACGGTAAATATCTCGTTATCTTTACCTGCAATTTGCGCCAACTGTAAGCCGTCATGACTTAATAAAGCGTTAAATTCACCAGGTAAAAATGCATGGCGGATAACATGATAATGAAAACGCACCGCATCTAATCGCATTCTGGGATCGAAGTTGGCGGCAAGGTAAGGACGATGCAGACGAACGGGCAGTCGGGGTTGACGGGCGAGCAGGTCTTCAAGCTCCGGCCACTGCGCCAGTTCAGTCATCCATTCCTGGGTAAGGCGAGGTATCAGCAATGAACGCCAGATAAACTTACGCCGAAAGCTCCGTTTATCCCAACACTGTGCAGGCCGTAATTGACCGCGGCTCAGGCTGTAAAAAAGACCCAGGCTGGTGATGGGTTTGCTGGAAAGAAAAGCGCTTTCAGTTAGTTGACTCATAATATAAATCCGATTGATACCCTGGCATTAATTTCAGCACAGCGGATCTTAACCATTCATCAATAACTCTGTTATTCTTGCGCTTTTCAACGGCTATTTATTTAACGTTGACGTTTAACACTCCACTCTGATGGACGTATTGGGGGAAATTGGGACATTTATGAAGCTCAAGGGAAAAATCAAAAAACGCTATTTTATCTTCGCCATCATCCTTATTGTGGCGATAATTGCACTATGGCGAACGCTTAATGCGCCTTTACCTCAGTACCAAACGTTAATTGTTCGTCCAGGCGATCTCCAGCAAAGCGTACTGGCAACCGGGAAACTGGATGCGCTGCGTAAAGTTGACGTCGGGGCGCAGGTCAGTGGGCAGTTAAAAACGCTGTCAGTCGCGATTGGCGATAAAGTAAAAAAAGATCAACTGCTTGGCGTTATCGATCCTGAACAGGCGCAAAACCAGATCAAAGAGGTTGAAGCGACGCTGATGGAATTACGCGCCCAGCGTTTACAGGCTGAAGCCGAGTGGAAGCTGGCGCGGGTGACGCTTTCCCGTCAGCAACAGTTGGCGAAAACCCAG
Organism: Citrobacter sp. CRE-46; assembly: GCF_059615875.1. Classification (NCBI taxonomy): domain Bacteria; kingdom Pseudomonadati; phylum Pseudomonadota; class Gammaproteobacteria; order Enterobacterales; family Enterobacteriaceae; genus Citrobacter; species Citrobacter sp. CRE-46. The sequence continues at coordinate 1,930,647 of NZ_CM184341.1, forward strand.
GCGGTTTCACAACAGGATCTCGATACCGCGGCTACCGAGATGGCGGTCAAACAGGCGCAAATCGGCACCATTGATGCACAGATTAAACGTAATCAAGCCTCTCTTGATACAGCAAAGACCAACCTTGATTACACCCGCATTGTGGCGCCGATGGCGGGCGAGGTTACGCAAATAACCACCCTGCAAGGACAAACCGTTATTGCCGCCCAGCAGGCGCCTAACATTCTGACGCTAGCAGACATGAGTACAATGCTGGTGAAAGCGCAGGTTTCCGAGGCGGATGTTATTCACCTGCATCCCGGACAAAAAGCCTGGTTCACCGTCCTGGGCGATCCACAGACGCGCTACGAAGGTACGCTGAAAGATGTCCTGCCGACGCCGGAAAAAGTGAATGATGCGATTTTCTACTATGCCCGCTTTGAAGTGCCTAACCCGAAAGGGATCCTGCGTCTGGATATGACCGCACAGGTCCATATTCAGCTCACGGATGTCAAAAATGTCCTGACCATCCCGCTGTCGGCGCTGGGCGATCCTATTGGCAATAATCGCTATAACGTCAGACTGCTGCGTAACGGCGAAACCCGCGAGCGTGAGGTGGTGATCGGCGCGCGCAATGACACCGATGTGGAGATTGTGAAGGGGCTGGAAGAGGGAGATGAAGTCATTACCGGCGAGGGCAATCCTGGAGCGGCGAAATGACGGCATTGCTTGAGCTGAGCAATATCCGCCGTAGTTACCCGTCAGGCGAAGGGCAGGTCGAGGTGTTAAAGGACGTTTCCTTGAGCATTCAGGCCGGTGAAATGGTGGCGATTGTCGGCGCGTCTGGTTCGGGTAAATCAACGCTGATGAACATTCTCGGCTGTCTTGATAAACCTACCAGCGGCACGTATCGGGTGACCGGGCGCGATGTCTCCACTCTCGATAGCGATGCGTTAGCGCAGCTGCGACGCGAGCATTTCGGTTTTATCTTCCAGCGTTATCATTTGTTGTCGCATTTGAGCGCCGCGCAAAACGTTGAGGTGCCTGCGGTCTATGCCGGGACTGAACGTAAGCAACGTCTGGCTCGTGCGCAGGAATTACTCCAGCGGCTGGGGCTGGGCGACAGGGTTGATTATCAGCCTTCCCAGCTTTCCGGTGGTCAGCAGCAGCGGGTCAGTATTGCGCGTGCGTTGATGAACGGTGGGCAGGTGATCCTGGCCGACGAACCCACCGGCGCGTTGGATAGCCATTCTGGCGAAGAGGTGATGGCGATTTTGCATCAACTTCGCGATCGCGGACATACGGTAATTATCGTTACGCACGACAGCCAGGTCGCCGCGCAGGCCGAGCGCGTCATTGAAATTCGCGACGGAGAGATCGTACGTAATCCGCCGCCGCACAAATCTTCTGGCGGACGCGAAATCTCCGGGTCGACAGTGAAAACAGTATCCGGCTGGAGTCAGTTTATCAGCGGTTTTCGCGAAGCGCTCACCATGGCCTGGCTGGCAATGGCTGCGAATAAGATGCGTACGCTGCTGACCATGCTGGGGATTATCATCGGTATTGCTTCGGTGGTTTCAATTGTGGTGGTGGGGGATGCGGCAAAACAGCTGGTGCTGGCAGACATTCGCGCTATCGGTACCAATACCATTGATATCTATCCAGGCAAAGATTTCGGCGATGACGATCCGCAGTATCAACAGGCGCTGAAATATGACGATTTAACCGCGCTGCAGAAACAGCCCTGGGTGAGTTCGGTGACGCCTGCGGTGTCGAAGAACCTGCGGTTACGCTACGGTAATATTGACGTGGCAGCCAGTGCGAACGGCGTTAGCGGCGACTATTTCAATGTCTATGGCATGACGTTTAGCGAAGGCACCACCTTTAACGCTGAGCAGCTGGCTGGCCGGGCGCAGGTGGTGGTGCTTGACAGTAATACCCGACGTCAGCTGTTCCCCAACAAAGCGAAGGTGGTGGGCGAGGTCATTTTGGTGGGAAATATGCCTGCTACGGTGATTGGCGTTGCAGAGGAGAAACAGTCGATGTTCGGCAGTAGTAAGATCCTGCGGGTCTGGCTGCCTTACAGCACCATGTCCGGGCGAATTATGGGGCAATCGTGGCTGAACTCAATCACCGTGCGAGTGAAAGACGGGTTTGATAGCGCTCAGGCTGAGCAGCAACTTACCCGTCTGTTGTCGTTACGCCATGGGAAGAAAGATTTCTTTACCTGGAATATGGACGGCGTCTTGAAAACCGCCGAAAAGACCACACGTACATTACAACTCTTCCTGACGCTGGTGGCGGTCATTTCGCTGGTGGTGGGTGGAATCGGCGTGATGAATATTATGCTGGTTTCGGTAACCGAACGAACGCGCGAGATTGGCATTCGTATGGCGGTTGGCGCGCGCGCCAGTGATGTGCTGCAACAGTTCCTCATTGAAGCGGTGCTGGTATGTCTGGTTGGCGGCGCGTTGGGCATCACGTTGTCGATGCTGATCGCCTTTACGCTACAGTTATTCCTGCCCGGCTGGGAAATTGGCTTCTCACCCGTTGCGCTGCTCACGGCATTCCTGTGCTCAACCGCTACCGGAATTTTGTTTGGCTGGTTACCGGCGCGTAATGCGGCGCGGCTTGATCCGGTAGATGCGTTGGCGCGGGAATAATGTTACAGAGATAAAAATGCCAGCCGCAAAGGCTGGCATTTTGACTGCGGGATGTACACAATGAAACAGAAGGGTTAAGCGACGGCTTCTGCTTCAATGACAGGCACGATGACACTGGCATGATTGCCTTTTGGCCCCTGGTGGACATCAAACTGGACAGACTGTCCGGCTTTTAGCGTTCTGTAACCATCCATCTGAATGGTGGAGTAATGGGCGAAAATGTCTTCGCCGCCGCCTTCGGGGCAGATGAAACCAAACCCTTTGGCGTTGTTGAACCACTTAACAGTACCCGTTTCCATACTTCGACATCCTTCGTAGATCTTATATAAGTAAGATGGAATGAACCGGTTGCGGAGTGGGGGCTGTTCAAAACCTCGCCAACTCTCGAAACTACAATTTAGAGAAATCAGGCGGGGCGTCAAGCGTCAGACGGATGGAATAGGGTAAAAATGCATCAAAATTTGAAGCAGTTAACGCTATTGTCGGTTCTGTGACAGATGTCGCGGATGGCACTAATAGATGATAGTTATCTAATACTTGAGGTAGATTGATTGTGTGCATAGGCTGCTTGTCAGCGGCAACATTTTCTGCCGGAAACCGTAACTGAAGATGACGACTGACAATGAGTAAGACGAACGACTGGCTGGATTTCGATCTGCTGGCGGAAGACAAATTGCGCGACGCGCTAAAACCGCCATCTATGTATAAAGTGATATTAATCAATGATGATTACACTCCGATGGAGTTTGTTATTGACGTGTTACAAAAATTCTTTTCTTATGATGTAGAACGTGCAACGCAACTGATGCTTGCAGTTCACTATCAAGGTAAAGCTATCTGCGGCGTATTCACTGCCGAAGTGGCCGAAACCAAAGTCGCGATGGTGAACAAATATGCAAGGGAGAACGAGCATCCGTTGCTGTGTACGCTGGAAAAAGCCTGAATGCAGGCATAAATATTGGGGGAGGTGCCTATGCTCAATCAAGAACTGGAACTCAGTTTAAACATGGCTTTCGCCAGAGCGCGCGAGCACCGACATGAGTTTATGACCGTCGAGCACTTGTTACTGGCGTTGCTCAGTAACCCATCGGCCCGCGAAGCGCTGGAAGCGTGTTCTGTGGATCTGGTGGCGCTCCGTCAGGAACTCGAAGCCTTCATTGAACAAACCACACCCGTATTGCCTGCCAGTGAAGAAGAGCGCGACACGCAGCCAACGTTGAGTTTTCAGCGTGTACTGCAACGCGCGGTCTTTCATGTTCAGTCCTCCGGGCGCAATGAAGTTACCGGCGCAAATGTTCTGGTAGCTATCTTTAGCGAGCAGGAATCTCAGGCGGCCTATCTGCTGCGTAAGCATGAAGTGAGTCGTCTGGACGTGGTGAATTTTATTTCTCATGGCACGCGCAAAGACGAACCAAGTCAGTCTTCTGAATCCGGGAATCAGCCAAATAACGAAGAGCAAGCTGGCGGGGAGGACCGTATGGAGAACTTCACGACTAACCTTAACCAGCTTGCCCGTGTGGGTGGAATTGATCCGCTCATTGGCCGGGAAAAAGAGCTGGAGCGCGCCATTCAGGTACTCTGCCGCCGTAGAAAAAACAACCCGCTGTTGGTGGGTGAATCTGGCGTCGGTAAAACCGCGATTGCCGAAGGCCTTGCCTGGCGTATTGTTCAGGGCGACGTGCCGGAAGTTATGGCGGACTGCACCCTTTACTCTCTGGATATCGGGTCGCTGCTGGCGGGCACCAAATACCGCGGCGATTTTGAAAAACGCTTTAAGGCGCTGCTGAAACAGCTGGAACAGGATACTAACAGCATCCTGTTTATTGATGAGATCCACACCATTATCGGTGCGGGCGCGGCATCGGGTGGCCAGGTGGATGCGGCGAACTTAATCAAGCCTCTGCTCTCCAGCGGTAAAATCCGTGTGATAGGCTCCACGACCTATCAGGAATTCAGCAATATTTTTGAGAAGGACCGGGCGTTAGCGCGCCGTTTCCAGAAAATTGATATCACTGAGCCGTCGATAGAAGAGACCGTGCAGATTATCAACGGTCTGAAACCGAAATACGAAGCGCACCATGACGTTCGCTACACCGCGAAAGCGGTGCGTGCCGCGGTCGAACTGGCGGTGAAATACATCAACGATCGTCATCTGCCGGATAAAGCTATTGATGTGATCGATGAAGCGGGGGCGCGGGCGCGTCTGTTACCGGTCAGCAAACGCAAGAAAACCGTTAACGTCGCCGATATTGAGTCCGTGGTGGCCCGCATCGCGCGTATCCCGGAGAAGAGCGTGTCGCAGAGCGATCGTGATACGCTGAAAAATCTGGGTAACCGTCTAAAAATGCTGGTATTCGGACAAGATAAAGCCATTGAGGCGCTGACTGAAGCGATCAAAATGAGCCGTGCCGGTCTCGGCCATGAGCATAAACCTGTCGGTTCATTCCTGTTTGCCGGACCGACTGGCGTTGGTAAGACCGAAGTCACGGTGCAGCTGTCCAAAGCGCTCGGCATTGAGCTGCTGCGTTTTGATATGTCCGAGTATATGGAACGTCACACCGTCAGTCGTCTGATTGGTGCGCCTCCGGGATATGTCGGTTATGACCAGGGCGGTTTGCTGACCGACGCGGTCATTAAACACCCGCATGCGGTCCTGCTGTTGGATGAAATCGAAAAAGCGCACCCGGATGTCTTTAACCTGCTGCTGCAGGTAATGGATAACGGTACGCTGACCGACAATAATGGCCGTAAGGCGGACTTCCGTAACGTGGTGCTGGTCATGACCACCAACGCCGGGGTACGTGAGACCGAGCGTAAATCGATTGGGCTTATTCATCAGGACAACAGCACTGATGCGATGGGCGAAATCAAAAAAGTGTTTACGCCGGAGTTCCGTAACCGTCTCGACAATATTATCTGGTTTGACCATCTCTCTACCGAGGTGATTCATCAGGTTGTTGATAAGTTTATTGTCGAGTTGCAGGTACAGCTGGATCAGAAAGGCGTCTCACTGGAAGTAAGCCAGGAAGCACGTAACTGGCTGGCTGAGAAAGGCTATGACCGCGCGATGGGTGCACGTCCGATGACGCGTGTTGTTCAGGACAACCTGAAAAAACCATTGGCCAACGAACTGCTGTTCGGTTCGCTGGTGGATGGTGGTCAGGTAACCGTTGAGTTGGATAAAGAGAAAAATGAGCTGACCTATGGTTTCCAGAGTGCGCAAAAGCACAAGCCAGAAGCCGCACATTAAGTTCTGGTCTCTAATGAGCCGGGCGTAATGCCCGGTTTTTTTTCGCCTGAATGTTGTGATTTGAATTGGGGGTACCCGGAGTATTTAACCGGCAGGCAAAAAATAAGCCTGCGTAAGGGAGATTACGCAGGCTAAGGAGGTGGTTCCTGGTACAGCTAGCATTTATGGGTTATGTTTTTCAGCGGGTGGGATAATACCCTTAATGAACGAAACGGTATGTGATCGATTTCTAAGAATCTTCCGATCACTGAAAAATAACCGTAATTAACTACTTAGCATGCGGGTTGCGTGTGGACTCACCGGCAAAATTACGCATTAACAAGGCATAATTCAGATCAATATCCTCAGGTACCGGCATCCACACGGTGTAACCATCGCCCGGAGCAACCGGCATGGCTTCGCCTTTCGCGTTTTCCATTTGCTCAAGCGTAAAGTTGATATTGCCCTGTGGGGTCATCAACTCCAGGCTGTCGCCGACGGTGAATTTGTTTTTCACCAGTACGGCTGCAAGTTCGCCTTTACGTTCGCCGGTAAATTCGCCAACAAACTGCTGACGCTCCGACACAGAGAAACCGTATTCGTAGTTCTGATAGTCGTCATGCGTATGGCGGCGCAGGAATCCTTCGGTGTAACCGCGATGTGCCAGACCTTCCAGCGTCTCCAGCAGTTGCGGGTCGAACGGTTTGCCGGCAGCGGCATCATCAATCGCTTTGCGATAAACCTGCGCGGTACGTGCACAATAATAGTATGACTTGGTACGGCCTTCGATCTTCAGCGAATGCACGCCCATCTGCGTCAGACGTTCAACGTGGGCAATGGCACGCAAATCCTTCGAGTTCATGATGTAAGTGCCGTGTTCGTCTTCGAACGCGGTCATGTACTCACCCGGTCGCTGGGCTTCTTCAATCATAAAAACTTTATCTGTCGGCGCGCCAATACCCAGCGTGGGTTCGACGTTTTGTACCGGGATCGGCTCGTACTTGTGAACGATATTGCCCACCACGTCTTCTTTCCCTTCCTGCACGTTGTATTCCCAGCGGCAGGCATTGGTACAGGTGCCCTGGTTCGGGTCGCGCTTGTTGATGTAACCAGAGAGCAGGCAGCGCCCGGAATAGGCCATGCACAATGCGCCGTGAACGAAGATCTCAATCTCCATATCGGGCACCTGAGTACGGATCTCTTCAATTTCTTCCAGCGACAGTTCGCGAGACAGGATCACGCGGGTCAGCCCCATCTGCTTCCAGAATTTGACCGTCGCCCAGTTAACGGCGTTAGCCTGCACCGACAGGTGAATATCCATGTCAGGGAAGTTCTCGCGCACCAGCATAATCAGACCCGGGTCCGACATGATCAGCGCATCCGGCCCCATTTCCACCACCGGTTTCAGATCACGAATGAAGGTTTTCAGCTTGGCATTGTGCGGCGCGATGTTAACCACCACATAGAATTTTTTACCCAGTTCATGGGCTTCATTAATGCCGAGCTGCAGGTTTTCGTGGTTGAATTCGTTGTTGCGTACGCGCAGTGAATAACGCGGTTGGCCCGCATAGACAGCATCTGCGCCATAGGCGAAAGCGTAACGCATATTTTTCAGCGTTCCCGCCGGGGAAAGGAGTTCCGGTTTAAACATAATTATCTCGTTCTGATGACAGGTCAGACTCGCCTCACTTAATGAGGCGGTTAGGGGAGTGCCCCCATATTAAGGGCGGGCATTGTAGCGCTGAGGGGCGGGCAGGTAAAGTCATTGTGCTGGTGGTCGCTTCGCCTTACCCGATATCATTTGGACTATCGCTGATTACGCAATTCGGCACGCATCGGCTTCCCAGCGATACCCTACGCCATACACCGCGCGGATAAATGACTGCTCCGCATCCAGCGATTCCAGCTTGCGTCGCAGGTTCTTAATATGGCTGTCGATGGTGCGGTCGGTAACGACGCGGTAATCGTCATACAGATGGTTGAGCAACTGCTCGCGGGAGAACACTTTTCCCGGCTCATGTGACAGCGTTTTGAGTAAGCGGAATTCCGCGGGCGTTAAGTCGAGCATTTTCCCCCGCCATGACGCCTGAAAACGACTTTCGTCGACAATCAGCGGGCTGTCTGCATCCATTTGTTGCAGTTCGCGCTGAGGTTTACAACGACGCAGGATCGTCTTCACGCGAGCGACGACTTCGCGCGGGCTGTAGGGTTTACAAATATAATCATCCGCACCAATCTCCAGTCCCAGCAGGCGATCAATCTCTTCGATTTTTGCGGTTACCATCATGATGGGAACTTCAGAGAAACGCCGAATTTCCCGACACAGGGTCAGGCCATCGGTGCCGGGCAGCATCAGATCCAACAAGATCAGATCGGGCGGCGTTTGACGTACGTAAGGCAGAACCAGATCGCCATGGCTGATGAGCGTAGGCGCGTAGCTTGCCGCCCGCAGATAGTCGATAAGCAGTTGTCCCAGCTTGGGTTCGTCTTCCACGATCAGAATACGCGGCGTGTTTTCATCAATGGGTAACTCTGTCATACATCTCTCTGTAAATCGCGTTCGAGCGGTAGCTCTACTGTAATGCTAACCCCGCCAAAAGGCGAATGGGCGGCGCGGATCAGACCATTATGCGCCTGGACGATATTGACGCAAATCGCCAGCCCCAAGCCGGAACCTCCGCTGGCGCGGTTACGCGAGCCTTCGGTGCGATAAAACCGTTCAAACAGCTTCTGCAATTGTTCTTCACTCACGCCGGGAGCGGAATCCGCGAAGGTTAATAACACCATGCGTTCACGTTGTTCGGCGCTGATATGCAGCCCACCGCCGCTGTCGGTATAGCGCAGGCTGTTTTCCAGCAGATTGTTGAATAATTGCATCAGACGATCTCTGTCGCCAAATACCGTCATGCTGTCCGGGAGAGAAAGTTGTATCGTCAATCCACGACTGGCAAAGCGTTCACGAAATGCACCGCTTGCCACTTCCAGCAGGGGAATAAGGTCCAGCGATGTTTTCTGATAGGCCAGCGCGCCTTCATCGGACATGGAGAGCTGATGAAGATCGTCCACCAGTTTGGTGAGCGTTGCGACTTCTGCCTGTAAAGAGGTAATGGAGTCAGGGGTAAACTGGCGTACGCCATCCTGAATGGCTTCCAGCTCGCCGCGTAGCACCGCCAACGGCGTACGCAGTTCGTGAGAAATATCGGCCATAAAGTCACGCCGCATCTGCTGGTTTTTTTCCAGCGTACTGGCAAGCTGGTTGAAGTCTTGCGCCAGTTTGCCCAGCTCATCGGTACTGGTCGGCGCAACGCGGGTGGTGAAATCGCCTGCCGCCAGTTTATGCGTGCCTTCCACCAGTCGCTTGACCGGGGCCAACAGGCTGCGCGCCAGCGTAAACGTTGCCAGCGCCGCCAGAATTGTGGAGAGCGCGACGATAAGCCAGCTGGAGCGTCTTTGCTGCATGTCGAAATTGATATCCGTATTTCGCGTTAAGCGCTCTACGGGAGAGGCAATCACGGCGCCCACTTCGCTACCGTTGACGCGGATAGGATGGCGCATACCGTCGTGAGGGACCGGAGCGCGCGGGCCGACCAACACGCGAGCGTTTTGATCAACAACCCAAAACTGGGTACGCCAGCCGTGCGGCGGCATGCCGGGACCGGGTTTATCATCGTCGTTGTCGTGTTCAAACGAGCGCAGGATCTGAAAAACAAAACGATCGTTATTGCGTAAGAACCGCCAGTTGCCATGCTGTTCATACTGCTCGCTCAACGCGTCGCTGAGCATTTGCAGACGCTGCTCGTTACCGTGTTTGATATAGTCAATAAAACCCCGTTCGAAGCTAATGCGTACGGCCCAGTGCATACTGATCAGCAACACGATGCAGGTGGCGAAAATCGCCAGAAACAGTTTGCCGGTAATACCGGGTCGCCAGAACTTCATCAGGTGCTCCTTCTGCGCCGTGAAATCACCGCGTTAGTTTGCGTGTCGTTCGGCACGCGGGCAAAAATAATGGCGGGCAGCGCAATAATGAATGCAATGCACAGCCAGGTATACATAAAGACGGTATGCGTACTGCCGCTGTCGATAGCGATATGCTGCTGGCCAAACATACCTAGCAACAGGCCAGCGATAGTCACCCCGATACTCATCGACAATTGCATGATCATCGACAGCAGGCTGTTGCCGCTGCTGGCGAGATCGTCTGGCAGGTCTTTAAGCGTAAGGGTATTCATGGACGAAAAACGCGTTGAGTTGACCATTCCCTGTAAGAACAGCACCAAGGGCAGGGCGTAATACCAGCCGAGCAACGCAGTGGTCATCAGCAACAGGCTGACCAGCGACAGGCCAAGCGTTGTGGCGACCAGTACGCGGCGGTAGCCAAAGCGGTTAACGACCTGTACCACAATGCGCTTCATGCTCATACTGCCGAGCACCATCGGGACCATCATCAGCCCGGCATGAAAAGGTGAAAAACCGAGGCCAATCTGTAAAAACACCGGCGTCATAAACGGCAGCATACCGCTGCCGATGCGTCCGGCAAAACTGCCGAGCAGACCTAACGAGAAGGTTGGTGTGTGAAACAGATTCAAACTAAACAGCGCGCGTGGATTACGATGGGCGTGTTTCAGATACAGCGCAATAGCCAACACCCCGCAGATAACCAGCGCTGCCAGCGTAATACCGGAGATGCCGGTTCCTTTACTGCCATCGAGCGCCACCGTTAGCACCGCCATGCCGACCGCCAGCATCGCGAATCCCGAAAGATCGAAGCGTCGCGTTTGCATCGTGTAGTTGGGCATCAGCATTAACGTTGCTATCGCGCCGACAATACCAACCGGAATGTTCAGCAAAAATATCCAGTGCCAGGAAGCATACTCAACCAGAACGCCGCCTAACGCCGGACCCAGCAATGGGCCAATCTGACCGGGTAACGTGACAAACGTCATCGCCGCCATATATTGCTCACGCGGGACGATTTTCATCACCGTTAGCCTGCCAACCGGCACCATCATCGCGCCGCCAACGCCTTGTAAGACGCGCGCCATCACCAGCTCGTTGAGCGTGCCGGACCAGGCGCAAAACAGCGAGCCAAGCGTAAACAGGATGATGGCGGTGAAGAAGATATTGCGTACGCCAACTTTATCGGCCAGCCATCCGCTGGCAGGCAGCATTACGGCAACGGTTAATACATACGACACAATGACCATATGCATATGTAACGGGCTTTCTCCGAGGCTGGCGGCCATCGAAGGAAGCGCGGTATTGACGATGGTAGTATCCAGCGACTGCATAAAAAAGCCAAATGCCACAATCCAAAGTTGCCAGCGGGTGCTGTCGGGAAGTTCTGTCATAACTCGGCTACCGGTTTGCTATTTTTACGCGAAAAACGCAGACGCAGACGGTCGAAAAAGAGATACACCACGGGCGTGGTGTACAGCGTCAGGAGTTGACTCACTACCAGCCCACCGACGATGGTGATCCCCAATGGCTGGCGCAGTTCGGAGCCATCACCTGCGGATAACACCAGCGGCAGCGCGCCAAACAGCGCAGCCAGCGTGGTCATCATTATTGGGCGAAAGCGTAACAGGCAGGCCTGGAAAATGGCTTCCTCCGGTTGCAACTTACCGTTTCTCTGCGCTTCCAACGCAAAATCGACCATCATGATGGCGTTTTTCTTCACAATACCAATTAATAGCATGATCCCTATCAGGGCGATTAGGCTGAACGGGGCATTGAATAGCTCCAGTGCCAGTAACGCCCCGACGCCCGCTGAAGGCAGTGTGGAAAGAATAGTCAGAGGGTGAACATAACTTTCATACAGCATACCTAACACGATGTAGACCGTTGCGATGGCCGCGATAATCAGGATCACCTGCGAGTTCATGGTGTCCTGAAAGACCTGCGCGGTACCAGCAAAACTACCGCGAACCGTTGAGGGCACGCCAAGCTGGGTCATCGTCCTGTTGATGGCCTCTGTCGCTTCAGAAAGTGAAGAGCCCGTCGGCAGGTTAAACGACACCGTTGACGCGGCGGACAAGCCCTGATGATTCACCGACAGCGGGGCATTCGCCGGTTGCCATTTGGCAAAGTACGATAACGGGATCGCCTTACCGTCATTGTTGATGACGAACATTTTGTCCAGCGCGCTAATATCCTGGGTGTAACGTCGATCGACCTCCATCACCACTTTGTACTGGTTCATCGGTTGATAAATTGTCGAAATCTGCCGTTGTCCGAAAGCGTTATTCAACAGGCTGTTGGCGGCGGCAACATCGATTCCCAGACGGGACATGGTGTCGCGATCGTAAATCAGATTCATCTCCGCGCCATTGTCCTGCTGATCGGAATTGACGTCCGCCAGTTGGGGCAGGGCGGCTAACGCCTTACGAATTTTAGGTTCCCATTCACGCAGCGCCGCCAGGTCGTCGGACAGCAATGTGTACTGATAGCTGGCGTTGGCCTGTCGTCCGCCGACGCGAATATCCTGCACTGCCATCAGAAACAGATTCGCGCCCGGCTCTTTTGCTAGCGCGACGCGCAGGCGGTCGATCACCTGTTGCGCGCTTTCACGGCGTTCATCGCGTGGCTTGAGGGTAATAAACATCATCCCGCTATTGACCCGGGAACCGCCGGTGAAGCCAGTGACGTTATTCACCGCCGGATCGTCGCGGATGATCTGCATAAAGTCCTGCAGTTTGCCGCGCATCGCCTGGAAAGAGATGCTTTGGTCAGCCTGGATCCCACCCATCAATACGCCTGTATCCTGCTCAGGGAAGAAGGTTTTCGGGATGGAGATGTAGAGCCAAATATTCAGCGCAATGGTACCGAGTAATACCACGCCCACCAGGCGCGTATGGCGCAGTACCCATTTAAGCGATGTGCCGTAACTCTGTTGCAGCGCTACCAACACGCGACCAAATCCCCGCTTACGCGTCTGGGCGCGCGGGGCGCTGGATTTAAGCATCCAGCCGCACATCATTGGCGTTAATGTCAGCGACACCAGCAGGGAAATGCCGATGGCAACCGACAGCGTGACGGCAAATTCGCGTAACAGCCGCCCCGGCAGGCCGCCCATCAGCAGCAGCGGCAGAAACACTGCTACCAGTGACAGGCTCATGGAGAGCACCGTAAAACCGACTTCGCGCGTGCCTTGTAACGCTGCCTGAAGTGGTTTCATTCCGGCTTCCAGATGGCGGGCAATATTTTCCAGTACCACGATGGCGTCATCGACGACAAAACCCGTGGCAATGGTTAGCGCCATTAACGACAGGTTGTTCAGGCTGAATCCGCACAAATACATGGCGGCAAATGTGCCGATTAGCGAGACCGGAACCGCGACGGCGGGGATAAGTGTTGCGCGTCCGGAACGCAGAAAGACAAAGACCACCAGGATGACCAGCGCCACAGAGATAATCAGCGTCTGTTCAACTTCCTCCAGCGAGGCGCGAATGGTCGGAGAGCGGTCCTGGGCAATTTGCAGGTCGATGGCGGCCGGGACCAGGGCTTGTAACTCCGGTAGTTTGGCCCGGATGCTGTCTACCGTCTGAATGATATTGGCTTCCGGTAGTTTGCGGATCATCAGCAGGATGGCCGGTTTGGCATTGGTCATCCCCGCATTGCGCACGTCCTGCACCGAGTCGCTCACCGACGCAACGTCACCTAACCTCACCGCAGCGCCGTTATTGTAGTGGATGATAATGGGTTGGTATTCGGCTGCCGTTTTTAGCTCATCGTTGGTTTGTACCTGCCAACGATGTGTTTCACTCTCGATAGCTCCCTGCGGTTTACGCACGTTGGCGTTATCAATTGCGCTACGCACGTCGTCTAGTGAGACGCCCTGGTTAAACAACGCTTGCGGGTTGAGTCCTACACGCACGGCGGGCAGAGAACTGCCTCCTACATCCACGTCACCGACGCCGTCGATTTGCGCGATGGTTTGCGCCAGTTGGGTCGAGGCGAAATCGTACAACTCACCCTGAGAATACGTATCAGAAGTGAGCGTCAGGATCATAATCGGCGCGTCGGAAGGGTTGGCTTTGCGGTACGTTGGGCGACTGGGCATTCCGCTTGGTAGCAGGCTTTGTGCGGCGTTAATCGCGGCCTGAACGTCTCGCGCAGCGCCGTTGATGTCACGGTCGAAATTAAATTCGAGAATAATGCGTGTGCTGCCAAGCGAACTGCTTGAGGTCATTTCATTCACGCCCGCGATGCGGCCCAGAGAGCGCTCCAGCGGGGTGGCGACGGAGGAGGCCATCGTTTCAGGAGATGCGCCGGGTAATGAGGCGCTAACCATAATCACCGGGAAATCCACCTGCGGCAGCGGGGCCACCGGCAGCAGACGAAAGCCCAGTATGCCGCACAGAGTGATGGCCACAGAAATGAGAATAGTCGCCACCGGACGATGAATGAAAAGCGCGAAAAATTTCATTTACGCTTCCTCTTCCTGACGTGGGAAACGGCTTTTCACATACAGCGACAAACGATCAAACAGCAGATAAATCACCGGGGTGGTGAACAGCGTTAATACCTGGCTTAACAGCAGACCACCGACCATACCAATCCCTAATGGACGGCGTAATTCAGCACCCACACCGGTACTTAACATCAGGGGCAACGCGCCCAGCAGCGCCGCCAGCGTGGTCATCAGGATCGGGCGAAAACGCAGCAAGCAGGCCTGGAAAATAGCTTCACGCGGCGCCATACCCTGTTCGCGCTCTGCGGCCAGAGCAAAGTCGATCATCATGATGGCGTTTTTCTTGACGATACCGATGAGCAAAATAATGCCGATAATCGCAATGACGTCCAGTTCGCTGCCGGCAATCATTAACGCCAGCAGTGCGCCAACGCCTGCCGTAGGCAGCGTGGAGAGAATGGTAATCGGGTGAATAAAGCTTTCATACAGCACGCCGAGTACGATATACATCGCGACAACCGCTGCCACAATTAGCCAGATAGTGTTGCCCAACGCGGCCTGGAAGGCCAACGTACTGCCCTGGAACTGGGTGGTAATGTTCGCTGGCAGGTTAAGCGTTTTTTCGGCATCCAGAATCGCCTGTACCGCATCGCCCAATGAATAGTCGTCTGGCACATTGAACGAGATGGTTGTCACCGGGAACTGATCGAGATGGTTAATCGACAGTGGGGCAAAACGCTGTTCAATGCTGGCGATAGCGCTGAGCGGCACCACGCCGCCATCGCTACTGGTCAGACGAACAGTGTCCATGGCCGCAAGCCCTGGCGTCGTGTTGGTGTCATGTTCTAACACGACGCGATACTGGTTTGCCTGCGTATAGATGGTTGAAATCAGGCGCTGGCCGAAGGCGTTGTACAGGGCGTTATCGACATCCGCCATGCTGATACCTAAACGGCTGGCGCTGTCGCGATTGACGTTCACATAGGCTACCAGCCCTTTGTCCTGCCAGTCACTGCTGACATCAGACACCTGCGGTAGCTGTTGTAGCTTTTCCAACAGTTGGGGAACCCAGGTGCTGAGCGCATCCAGGGAGGTTGCTTGCAGCGTGAATTGATATTGCGTCCGGCTGACCTGAGTATCAATCGTCAGGTCCTGAGTAGGCTGAAGATAGAGATCGACGCCGGGAACGTTGTTTACTGCCTCTTGTAACCGCGCGATCACTTTCTGCACGCGATCGTCACGTTCATCCAGTGGCTTAAGGTTGATTTGCATACGTGCGCTGTTTAATGCCGGATTGGTGCCGTCCACGCCAACAAAAGCGGTCAGGCTCTCAACCGCCGGATCTTGCAGGATGACATCTGAAACCTGACGCTGACGCTGGGCCATGCTGGCAAACGAACTGGACTGCGGCGCCTGCAGCGTGCCCTGAATGATGCCGTTATCCTGTATCGGGAAGAATCCTTTTGGAATAAAGATCCACAGCATGACGCTCAGCGCCAGCGTGCCAAGCGCCACGCTGAGCGTCAGCCACGGATGGTTGAGCACCTTTGCCAGCCAGTGGCCGTACCCGGCGATGACGCGATCAAACATCCGTTCCGAAACGCGAGAGAAGCGGTTCTGTTTACGTAACGATGCCTGGCTGAGCATGCGGGCGCACATCATCGGCGTAAGGGTGAGCGACACCACCGCAGAAATCAGGATCGCCACGGCCAGCGTTACGGCAAACTCGCGGAACAATCGCCCGACAATATCGCCCATAAACAACAGTGGGATCAGCACGGCGATCAGTGAAAATGTCAGAGAGATGATGGTAAAACCAATCTCGCCCGCACCTTTCAGGGCGGCGGTCAGCGGTTTTTCGCCTTTTTCGATATAACGTGAAATGTTCTCAATCACCACGATGGCGTCATCCACCACAAAACCGGTGGCGATGGTTAGCGCCATTAAGGTCAGGTTATTGATAGAGAAATCAAGAAATACCATTACCGCAAAGGTGCCGATTAGCGACAGCGGAACGGCGACCGCGGGTATAATCGTCGCCGGGATATTGCGCAGAAACAGGTAGATAATCATAACAACCAGCGCAATCGCCAGCATCAGCTCAAACTGGGTATCAGCTACGGATGCACGAATATTGGTTGTACGATCCGAAAGCACGCTGACTTTTACTGATTTAGGCAGGCTTTCAGTGAGTTGCGGCAGCATTTGGCGGATGCTGTCAGCAGTGGAAATGATGTTTGCCCCAGGCTGGCGCTGAACGTTCATCACAATGGCTTGTTGCTTATTGGCCCATGCGCCCAGCCAGCTATTTTCTGCCCCTTGCTCCACGGTCGCGACATCGCCCAGACGTACCGGCGCACCGTTTTTATAGGCAATAATCAGCTGACGATATTCATCTGCAGACTGCATCTGGTCGTTAGCTGAGAGGGTGACGGCGCGCGTTGGGCCATCAAGACTGCCTTTGGCCGAATTGACGTTAGCGCCGGTAATTGCCGTACGGATGGTTTCGCTGGTCAGACCGAGCGCGGCAATGGCCTGCGCATTAAGCTTGACGCGGACGGCCGGACGTTGCCCACCGGAAAGCGTTACCAGACCCACGCCGGAAACCTGAGAGATTTTCTGTGCGACGCGGGTTTCGACCATATCTTCAACTTGCGTCATCGGCATGGCGCTGGAGGTGACAGCCAGCGTCATGATTGGTGGATCCGCCGGGTTTACCTTGCTGTAAACCGGCGGGTTGGGCAGATCGCCCGGTAATAAATTGGTCGCGGCGTTAATTGCAGCCTGTACTTCCTGCTCGGCGACATCCAGCGGGAGCGTCAGTTGAAACTGCAATGTCACGACCGAGGCGCCGCCGGAACTTTGCGATGACATCTGTTTTAAGCCGGACATCTGTCCAAACTGACGTTCAAGCGGCGCGGTCACTGCCGAGGTCATGACGTCCGGGCTGGCGCCGGGGTAGAGCGTTACGACCTGAATCGTGGGGTAATCCACTTCCGGTAAGGCGGCGATCGGCAAGAAACGATAACCGATAATACCGGCCAACAAAATGGCGACCATCAGCAGCGTGGTGGCGACGGGGCGCAGAATAAACAGGCGCGATGGGCCGCCTGAGTTGCCGGGTGGTAACACCTGCATCAGGAGTTAGCTCCTTTTTTGCCGTAGCCGCGCGGCGCAGTTTTCTCGTCTGTCACTGAGGCGTCTTGCCCCTCCACGACTTCAACTTTTGCCCCTTCCGTCAGGCGGTCAATACCGTCGGTCACCACGCGATCTCCTGCGGACAGCCCGGCGGTAATCACCACTTTCTGGCTATCCTGGATACCCGGTTTCACCAGGTGTTTACTCACCTTATTGTCGCTGTTCAGCACCCAGACAAAGTGACCTTCATTACCCATTTGCAGGGCGGCCGTGGGGATGACTACGGCATTTTGTTCCGTGTCGACCAGCATGCGGGCGTTAACGAACTGGTTCGGGAATAAGGCATCATCCTGATTGTTAAACCGGGCCTTAACTTTGATGGTTCCAGTGCTCGTGTCGATCTGATTGTCGAGACTCAGCAGGACGCCTTCGCTTAGTTTTTGCGAATTAGTACGGTCCCAGGCTTCGACTTTCAGCGGGTTTCCCGATTTTTGCGCCCGTAACACGGTGGCGATGTCGTTTTCAGGTAAGGTAAATATCAGGTCGATAGGGTGGGTTTGGGTAATGACGACGATACCGGTGGTATCGCCGCTGGAAATCTGGTTGCCAACATCCACCTGCTTCAAACCGACCCGACCATCGACAGGGGCAGTTATACGGCTCCAGTCGAGCTGCAATTGGGCGCTGGCGACACTGGCTTCATCCGCTTTGATTGTCCCTAACGTCTCATTTACCAGCGCCTGTTGGGCATCCAGCTCCTGGCGGGAGACCAGATTGGTTTTTACCAACTGCTGATAACGCGCAAGGTCGCGACGGGCATTCGCCAGCGTGGCTTTATCTTTTGCCAGTTGCCCCTGCGCCTGAGCCAGAGCAACTTTAAACTGGCTGGGGTCTATCTCTGCCAGCAGGTCGCCAGCTTTTACCTGTTGCCCTTCCTCGAAGTGTAACGCGATGAGCTGACCATCTACCCGGCTTCGCACCGTAGCGGTATTGGCGGCAGTAATGGTGCCTAGCCCCGTCAGATAACGTGGAACGGCTTCCTCGGTGGCGGTGGCAGCCTGAACGGGAGCCAACGGCCCGGAACGCATACCACGACGCCCAGCTCCTGGCGAGTGCTGTGCTGGTTTGGTCGCGCCTGGTGCGGTTCCCTGGGGTTCACTGCGGCTTTGCCAGAACCAGAATGCGGCGATGGCGGCCACGACGATCACAATTGCTATCACCCGGCGGGATTTGTTACTGCCTTTCATTGTTATGAGTTTCTCATCCTGAAACGATTCGCGGAATGATACTAGTTTAGCCAGCGAACAAGGGAGAAAAATGGAGGAATTATGAAACACTGTCGGGATTCGTCTGAATGCTGACGCGGCTTTGCGAGGTATTACGCAACATTAAGCGGTGAAAACGGCGAACAAGAAATAGTGCGTTAGAGTGCGTTCAAGGCAAAAAGGAGGTAAGCCAGAGATTTCAGCGGGACGCTGGAACGGGAAAGCCCCTCACGAGGAAGGGGCCAAAATAAGGAAAGGGTTATGATGAAGTACGTCATCATACTGGTGATACTCTTAGTGATTAGCTTACCGGCTTACTAAGACACCAGGGGGAGGGGAAACCTTCCCTAACCCTCACTCCTGAAAATAAGCTACAGCTAAGGTGATGTCAATACACGTCCTTTTCAGCATGCGAGCGGCTTAGCGGAAAACAACCTCAGCCCAGCGGGCCAGTCCGGCGGTGACGGAACCGAAATCATCGCCACCGGCAATTGGGATCCCCGGAAGCTGCTCTGCGAGAGCTTTTTTGATCAACGGCGAACGCGCGCTGCCGCCGGTCAGGTAAATCACGTCCGGTTTTTCCTGCGCGTTTTCCAGCGCCAGTTGAACCTGCTCGAGAATGCGCACCAGGGGCTGATTGAGCGCGGCTTCCAGTCCGTGTTGGCTGATATCGGTGGCCAGCGTTTCACTGATAAACGGTATCGCCGCCGTAACGATGTTCTGGTCGGACAGTGCGATTTTGCTCTCTTCTGCGCTGCGTACCAGGCGGTAGCTCAGACGCTCGCGCCAAACTTTGAGCAACAGGGCGACTTTATCGGCTTCCCGGGCGTCGCGCACAAGATCGTTCAGTAAGCGTCCGTTGGCGCTACTGTAGAACTCACTTTGCGCGGGGACATCGTTAATCGCGACCGCGTTCCACCAGGGCAGAATAGGTAAGGCGATGCCTTTTTCCGTTTCTCCACCCATGCCGAGGAGCGGCATCAAGTGTTTAAATGCCAGCGCAATGTCCAGATCGTTCCCGCCTACGCGGCAGCCGCTGTGCCCCAGCAGGCTATTTTCGCGATCGGCGCGTTGATGCCATTGCGGCCCCATCAGCAACAATGAACAGTCGGTCGTCCCCCCGCCAATGTCCACGACCAATACGCGTTTTTCTTCCTGCAGCGTGGCTTCGTAATCCAGGCCAGCCGCTACCGGTTCGTATTGAAAAACGACATCCTGAAAACCAGCGCGTTTTGCCGCACGTTCAAGAATCCCCTGCGCTTGAGCATTGGCGTCATCGCCGCCTAAACCCTGGAAGTTGATTGGGCGACCAATAACGGCCTGGGTGATGGCTTCCGGCAACTGGCTTTGTGCCTGGTTACGAATATGCAGCATCATGGCGCAGACCAGATCCTCAAACAGCGCAACCTGCTGCGGTTTCAGACCGCTGGCGCCGAGAAAGGATTTTGGTGATTTAACGAAGTACACCTCTTCCGGATCGTCAATATAGTGACCCAGTGAAGCCAGACCGAACTGCACGCTGTTGGCATTCACCTCAATATCTTCTTCGCGGTTATAGCGCATCGCACGACGCAGCAGCGCCTGCGTTTCGTCATCCGTGGTTGGCACGTCGTGATGGCGATACAGCCATTCGCTGACCGCTTCGCGCGTTGGCGCACACAGCATTGAGGGCAGAAGCGCGCTGTTGTTTTCCATTTTGAGCAAGTGTGGCTGCCCGTCATGCATAACGGCCACTGAACAGTTTGCCGTACCGTAGTCAAAACCAATAAACACCGTAAAAATCCCCATGCCAGTGAAGAAGGGGCGTGACTTTAACGAAATGTCGACGTCCCGACAACTGGAATATGAAAGCAAGGCGTATCGTTTGAATACCGTTTATGCTGTAGGTTTGCTTGAAAAGGAAAACGCAATGTTCACGCTGAGTTGGCAACCGCCTTATGACTGGCCCTGGATGCTGGGGTTCCTGGCCGCCCGTGCGGTGGAAGGGGTAGAAACCGTGGGGGATCTGCGTTATGCCAGAAGCCTGACTGTCGGGAATCATCGTGGTCTGGTGCGCGTGATACCGGATCTACACACCCATCAACTACACGTGACGTTGAGTCCGGGGCTACAGCCGGTTGCCGCAGAGTGTCTGGCTAAAATGACGCGCTTATTCGATCTTACCTGTTGCCCGCAGCAAATCGTCAGCGCGCTGGGAAGCCTTGGGGCAGCGCGTCCGGGACTGCGTTTGCCGGGCAGTGTGGATGCGTTTGAACAAGGAGTACGGGCGATTTTAGGGCAGTTAGTCAGCGTAGCTATGGCGGCGAAACTGACGGCGAAAGTGGCGCATACTTATGGGGACACGCTGGAGGATGCGCCAGAGTATGTGTGTTTTCCCACCCCTGAAGCGCTCGCTGATGCCGATCCATTACACCTGAAAGCGTTAGGGATGCCGCTCCAACGCGCTGAAGCGTTAATTTATCTGGCTCGCGCGACGCTGGATGGAACGCTTGCGACACAAGCGCCTGCCGATATCGAGCAAGGCGTCAAACATCTGCAAACGTTCCCCGGAATAGGGCGCTGGACCGCCAACTACTTTGCGCTGCGCGGCTGGCAGGCGAAAGATGTTTTTCTGCCGGATGACTATCTCATTAAACAACGTTTTGCCGGCATGACGCCCGCCCAGATTCGGCGGTATGCAGAGCGCTGGAAGCCCTGGCGCTCCTATGCGTTATTACATATCTGGTATACGGATGGCTGGCAGCCGTCAGTTGATGGCGAAATTACTGGTATTCAGTAGCAGATCCAGCGGTTGGGCGTCGGCAATGATATCGCCATAAATCATATCAATCCCGATGCCAGAAAGCGCATCCATGATTAGTGGCAACTGCACCGGACCAGCGATGGTTTTAATGTCCAGACGCTGAGCATGGCCCTGGATAATGGACACCCACATTTCGTCAATCAAGTTACCGTGGACACTGGCGCTTAGCTCGCTGTCGAGTAGAAGGTAATCAACCATGTGATACTTCAGGTTGTCAAAAAGATCTAAATCGCGACCGACATGACTTAAAATAATTCGACATCCGCACTGTCGCAGTCGATGTAGTGTGGATATAGCCTGCGTTGGGTTTGTTTTTATCACGTTAGACGGAACGGTCAGGTGCAGCAGTCGTGGTGGTAACGGACTTCTTTGCAGTTGCCCCAGCAGTTCGTCAACAAGTTCTGTATTCAGCAATCCGGCGGCGGAAAGGGGCAGGGCAATGCTGAGTCCCTTACTGGCGACGGCCGGGGCTGCACTCTGGAAGAACTCGGTAAATACCCGGCGGTCAAGCGCCTGATTCAATGTAGAATCGACCAGCCCGGCACGGAAAGCGTGCTCTTCAATAATTTCTCCTTCAGCTGTCCCTAAGCGTAGTGAGAGCAGCCAGAAGCTAAACGTCTCTGGTATACGCGGGGAGGCCACGCCCCGGGCGATGATTAACATTGGATTGTGCGTAATGGTGTGTCTTTGTTCATCCAATGACAGTTGGCTTCGCGCCGCATGGGCCTCGCTTTGCTGGGGTTCATAAACGCAGACTCGCCCACGTCCACTGTTCTTCGCCGCATAACAGGCTATATCCGCCTGGGACATGACGTCACTCGCGACATGGTTTTTTTCATCAATTAGCGTAATTCCCGCACTGGCGCCAATACGGTGCAAGCGTCCATCCCACATGAAGTGGTAATCGTTGATGGCGCTGATGATGCGACCTGAGATAAAGCGGGCGCTTTCGATATTACAATCCGGCAGCAACAGACCAAACTCGTCACCGCCAAGGCGCGCCAGCATATCGCTGGAACGCAGCATGCTGAGCATCAGTGAAGAGAGTTCGCGTAGCAGGGCATCGCCTGCGGCGTGACCGGCGCTATCGTTTACGGCTTTAAAACGATCGAGATCGATAAAAACCAATGCATGACGTTGGTGCGTGTCGTGAACCGTATGCAGTAATTGTTTTAGATGATTTTCGAAGCTGACCCGGTTTGCCAACTGCGTCAGATCGTCATGCGAGGCGCTGTAGCTAAGCTGGCGCAGCATTTTACGTGACTCGGTGACATCCTGAATCACCAGCACCGAGCCAATGCTGCCGCCATCGAGTGTGCTGAGGGGGGTGATGCTGTACTGAATGTCATAACTGTTGCCGTTGCGACAATGCAGAACGACTTCCTGCTCGATGGCCGTACGCGACATGTCAGCGCTGTAGATATTCTCCATCAGCGGTCCGTTGTCGCCGAAAGTAATACGGAGTACCGTCAGCAGCGGAATGCCGATGGCGCTTTCCTGCTGCCAGCCGCTCATCTTCTCTGCGACCGGATTCATAAAGGTCACGTTCATATCGACATCAATACAAATCACTGCTTCGCCAATCGAATCCAGCGTAATGTGCAGACGTTCTTTTTCCTGATACAACGCTTCGTTAAGCTGCTTCACCTCGGTCATATCCATATTGATGCCAAGGAAGCGTTCAACTTCACCATCTTTATTCAGTACCCGGTTTGCCAGTGAGCGGATGTGCCGCACGCCATCTTTGACCGCAATACGAAACTCGAGCTTAAAGGGGGCCCGTGCGGCCAGCGAATCACGAATGACATTTTTAGCATGTTCACGATCTTCGGGCACAACGCAGTCATACCAGACTTGCCAACTGGGTTTGATATGCGCAGGGACTTCATAGAGATCAAACATGCGCTTATCCCAACTGATGACGTCAGGCTGCAGCTCCCATTCCCAGATTCCAATTCCCCCGGCTTCATTGGCGAGGGTAATGCGCTCCATCAACCGTTTATTAATCCACTCGGTATGCTTCAGATCGTTAATATCCTCAACCTGCGCAATAAAGTAGAGTGGGGTATTGTCGCTATTACGCACCAATGAAACGGCCAGCAAGGCCCAAACGACATCACCGGAGCGCGTGTAATAGCGTTTTTCCATGGAGTATATAGGGAAGGAAATCATTTGATACTACCGGGAGAAGGTTGGATTAACCGGGAATACGCGGGATTACTGGATTCGGTTCAAAATCTCATTTGATACCGTTCTGAAGAAATGCAGCCGATCGGCAAAACATTTGATACTAATCTACTGGCACTTCAAAAGCTGAGATTCAGCGTTCAAGGAAAATTTTAACACACTTCAAAAAAGAAGGCCTGCTGGTTGATGTACTGCATGGATCCAGCGTAAAGCAGATGTAATAAATAGTTACTTCTGCCAGGGACCACTCAACCGACCTTCTTGCTATCACCATGTAGGTCCGCTTCGGCTACGCCGCTACCACCTTCAGATGACCCTTTTTTCAGTTGCTCATTAAGCCTAATAAGACGATCTTTATCGCTGGCGCTTAAGCTTTCCCATGCACGGTCAGCTTCGCTATCACTCATTTTATCCAAAATTCCTCGCGCTCCGACCTTCATGAAAAGACTTATCAGTGACGCTCGTTCTTCAGGCGAGAGCGCTTTATAAATCATGCTCCATGTGAATGATGCGACTGCTTCAGAGATGGAATCATCATCTGATGGAGACGCCGTAAACCCTATACCTGCGCTGCTGCCGATATTGCCAGTCGGTCCAGCTGATGATGAGGCTCTGTGGTATTCGTCATCAACCAGCACGCCGTCGTTCCCAGTAGCCAGCCATGCGAGACTGACATTTTCGAGTTCTGCAATTTTTATCAAAACCTCTACGCTAGGGGTTGCCGATCGAGAGAAGTAGTTATTCAAAGTTGAGTAAGGAAGGTCCCAATCGAGTGAGACCTTCCGAAGACTTCTCCCTTTGAAAAGGCTTTTTATCCTATCGCGAATACTTTCTTTTCCCTTTTGAGCAAAAGCAAAATCTTCTTTCTTTTCAGGATTCATTTTCTTTTCCATTTAACTATATGAATTTAAATAAAAAACAGCCGACACACCCATCAGTTAACCCAACTGAGAAAAGAAAGCGATTGATTTGCTTTACATGGTCTCATTTTGGATCAATACTTATCTCAACGGATAACCCCGCCGGATTATCCGGGCGGTTAACTTTTTAGGATATGCGAAGTATGGAAAGAAATGAAGTCATTCCCGCACGAGGCTGGCACAACGTGGACATTGTCGGTGAGCTTCATAAGCGCAAGCTGACCTTACGTGGACTCTCCGTCAGCGTTGGCCTGAAGCCAGACACACTGAAAAATGCACTGGCGCGGCCCTACCCAAAAGGCGAGCGCATCATTGCCGATGCTCTCAATGTAGATCCCGCATTAATCTGGCCAGACCGTTACAACAAGGACTAGTGACATGTACGTGACCATCAGTGAACTGGCTGGTCTTCCGGGACTGCCAGCGACCCAGCAGGGGCTGAGATACAGCCTGAAAAAAATTGTGGGTAACACCCCGGATCTTGTTCGTAAACGCCCTGGCACCAAGGCATTTGAATACCACATCGACTGCCTGCCACAGGATGTACAAAAAATCCTGCGTGCCCGTCAGGTTAAAGCCATGCTGTCCACGCAGCCAGGTGATACTCCTGCAGCTGAGGTAACAGCACCTAACGCCAAAGGCAGTGACGAGAGCAAAATTGCGGTATACCGCAAGTGCCCCGCACTGATGGAGGAAAAACTGGGCTCACTGACATCAGCACAGAGATTAACGGCAGATGCACGAATGGCGCTGGTTGCTGAGGTGATTCGTCTGGGGCAATTGCCGGGCTTTACCCGGGCGAAAGCGCTGCGTGAAATCGTGCGTCAGGCACAGGCCGGAGAATTACCCCAGCGCTTGGCAGATGCCGCAGCGGCAGCAAACGCCAAGAAAGGGGCATCGCGCTCCCTCAGTGAGATATCGCTGAAACGCTGGCTGGCAGATTTCAATAAAGCGAATACCCCCGCCGAACGTCTGATGTTACTGGCCCCGGGTAAGCGTCAGAGTGTGAAACCAGAAGAGATTAAGTGGCTGCCTGAGTTCCTGCGCTTCTACCGTCGCCCTGATGGTCGCGGCATTCAGGAGGCCTATGATGATTTTGCCATTGAATGGTCAGAGCGTTTCCAGGGGGACATGGTGATGATTGCTGCAATGCCCTCTTACGATCAGGTGTGTTACGCGATGGATAAATTGCCGATAGTGGTAAAGCAAAAAGGTCGCGTGACGGGCAGCGAGTTCAGACAGTACGAAGGTTTTGTCCGCCGTGACTGGGAATCTCTGCCCGTCAATTATGTCTGGATTGGTGATGGCCACGGGATGAAGATGAAAGTAGCGCACCCCGATCACGGTAACCCGTTCTCCCCTGAGGTGACATTCATCCTGGACGGTTGCTGCCGATATATCGTCGGTTGGAGCCTTGCGCTTTCGGAAAGCGTGATTGCGGTTGCTGATGCCATGCGCCACGGTATTAAGAATAACGGGAAACCTTTCCTGTATTACTCTGATAATGGTGGCGGCGAGACTAATAACACGTTTGATGCCGACATCACGGGTATTCTTCCCCGCCTCGGTATCGATCACCGGCTGGGTATTCCTGAGAACCCGCAGGGTCGTGGCATCATCGAACGCCTCAACCGTACACTGGCCATGCGTATTTCCCGCCAGTTTGCGACTTACTATGGCACGGGAGCGGACCGCAGCACCGTCCGTCGCACCACAAAGGCTCTGATGTCAGCCACTAACGCAGTGGCCAAAGGTAAGGAGCTGTCAGTTAAACAGCAGCAGACTCTGCGTGACCTGCCTTCATGGGATGCATTAATTGCCGAAATTGAGAGTGGTGTTGAGTGGTACAACAACCGTCCGCACGAGTCGCTGCCGAAGCGTGGCAATGGTGAACATTTTACCCCGGCACAGTTTCGCCGTTACAAACTTGAGAAAGAGGCAACTGAAATTGAGTGGCTTTCTGATCTCGAATTGCGCGAAATGTTCATGCCGCAGATTGAGCGCAGCGTGAGCCGCTGTGAAGTCCGCCTGTTCAACAACCTTTATTACTCGTCTGAACTCAACCACGAACATGGCAATAAAGTGCTTGTGAATTATGACATCCATGATGCCACTAAAGTCATTATTCGCCGCATGGATGGCTCATTTATATGCGAAGCGATCTGGGATGGTAACAAGCGTCAGGCATTCCCTGTTACCGCTGAGTACCATCAGCGCCAGCAGCGCATTAAGGGTATGAAAGCGCGTGGCGAGGAGAAAGTCCGTCTGGCCGAGGCTGAGAATGTCCATACACTGCCAGCCCCGCAGAAGGAAAACTGGTTACAGGGGAATGTCTACCGCCCTCATACCGCAGCGCCAGTCATGCTGGCTGAAACCGAGGAAGCGGAATATATGGA
Source organism: Citrobacter sp. CRE-46 (assembly GCF_059615875.1). Classification (NCBI taxonomy): domain Bacteria; kingdom Pseudomonadati; phylum Pseudomonadota; class Gammaproteobacteria; order Enterobacterales; family Enterobacteriaceae; genus Citrobacter; species Citrobacter sp. CRE-46. Next base: position 1,957,640 of record NZ_CM184341.1, read on the forward strand.
GGATGAATACCTGAATAATTCTCTGGATATGCTGGAACAGAATAAACGTAAAAACGTTATTTGAATCACGTTTAAATTTAATTCAAAAATATGGAGTTAATTATGTCTGATGTGAATATCTCTGATATTCGCGGGGTTCTGCGCAACCTCGTGGACGAAAAAGGACTGACTTTTAATAAAGTGGCTCGAGAAACAGGCCTGTCCTCCGGCACCCTCAGCAGTTTTATGAACGGTAAATATGCGGGGGATAACGAACGTGTGGAAGAAGCCCTGCAGCGCTGGGTCAGCAAGCAGTTCGCGGCCGCAGAATTCCCTGAGCCTCCACGCTTTATCGAGACGCCAACCGTGAAACAAATCTGGACGGCATTTCGTTACGCTCATCTGACAGAGTGTATTGGCGTGATTTGTGGTAACCCGGGTGTGGGTAAGTCTGAGGCAGCACGTGAATACTGTCGTACCAACGATAACGTCTGGATGATTACAGTAACTCCGGCATGCGCCAGTGTTCTTGAATGTCTGACTGAACTGGCCTACGAGGTGGGTATGAATGATGCACCACGCCGCAAAGGCCCACTGGCTCGCGCCCTGCGCCGTCGTCTTGATGGCACTCAGGGTCTCATCATTATTGATGAAGCTGATCATCTGGGCGCTGAAGCCCTGGAAGAGCTGCGCCTGCTTCAGGAGGCGACCCGCGTCGGACTGGTGCTGATGGGTAATCATCGTGTCTATTCCAATATGACCGGCGGTAACCGTACCGTTGAATTTGCCCGTCTTTTCTCCCGTATTGCCAAACGCGTGGCCATCAATAAAACCAAGAAAGCCGACGTATCTGCCATTGCAGATGCCTGGCAGATTAAGGGTGAAAAAGAGCGTCAGCTTCTGCAACAAATCGCCCAGAAACCCGGTGCGCTGCGTATTCTCAGCCATTCTCTACGTCTGGCTGCAATGACTGCACACGGTGCTGGTGAAGCGGTGAATGAAGCCTATATCCTGAAAGCATTTCGCGATCTGGATCTGGACGTCGATGTTTCCACGTTACTGCGAGGTTAAACATGTTTCCTGAACTGATTTCGACCCACGTGCAGCAGGCCATGGCAACAGAGGCCATGCTCAATCAGAAAGGTTGTCTGGTGACCGGCTTTCGCCAGTCCCGTACCCGCCCGATTCTGGAGGTGTCATGTCCTCCGGCTGAGTTATTGCACAGTGCTGTACGTATTGTTGAACGCAATAACAGTGGCTCCCGCTCTATCTGGGTGGCCAGTTTCAATGGTTGTCGGATTATCTGGAGGTGATTATGGCAGTCGGGAAAAGTCGTCCCTGGACAAAACAGGAACTTGCATTGCTTGAAAAGCATGCAGGAAAACTCACCCTCAGTCAGATTTCTGAAAGGATGAACCGCAGTCAGAGCGCCATCCAGTCACGAGCACAACGACTTGGTCTGTCTCTGGTGATTGAGTCGGCAGATGCTCATGATGCCTGGTTATGCAATGAGCTTTATAAAGAAGGTTTATCCATTGCGATCATTGCCGAAAAAATGGAATTAAGCCGCCGCATTGTTTCAAACATCGTCTTTCGTGGATAAGGACGTAATTAAAGGTATCAATATGAACAATACAGGAAATACCCCAGTGGGTTACCGCACTAATGCGCAGGGACATCTGGTCCCCGAGTCGCAAATTAAACCGCTCGATAAGCTACGTGACGAAGTGGTGATGAATATCATCGACGCTGCCCGCCAACAGCGCCAGCTGCTGGCTGCGTTTAAACTGGAGTCCATGCAGGAAATCACCGACTTTATTGACCTTTCGGCTTCTGAATATGGTGTGGAGTACGGCGGCACCAAAGGTAATGTATCGCTGGTCAGCTTCGATGGTCGTTACAAGCTGGTTCGTGCCGTAGGTGAGCATCGCGTCTTTGATGAGCGTATCCAGGCGGCTAAAAAACTGATTGATGACTGCATTGGTGAGTGGTCTGTCGGCGCTGATGAGAAGATTATGGCGATGGTTGATCATGCCTTCCGCGTCAACAAACAGGGAAAAATCGATATCAACCAGGTTTTGAGTCTGCGCCAGTTGAACATTGACGATGTCAAATGGAATGAAGCAATGGATGCCATTGCTGACGCTATTCAGGTGACCGGCACCAGTCAGTATTTGCGACTTTATGAGCGCCAGGGTGATGGTAGTTATCAGCAAATTTCGCTGGATTTAGCCAAGCTTTAATTACCAGTAAATAAAACTTCAAATTAATAACGGCGCGTGCGTCAGGGATTCGTTCGCGCCGAATTCAGGAAAAGGGTAATACATCATGAATAAACCTCTTATTTACGATAACGCGCTGGCGCAGTGGGGATATGACCGTCAGGTGCTGGCTACTTCCGAAGAGTGCAGCGAGCTGGCGGCCAGCTGTGTGCGCTTCGTGAACCATAAAGCCAATGCGTCACGGGTTGCAGAAGAAGCGGCTGACGTTGAAATCATGATCGAGCAGCTGCGTCACAACGGTCTGAACGACATGATTGAGCAAAGCAAGGCTCGTTCACTTACCCGCCTTGCCCAGCGTGTGGGTGTTGAGGTCAACCCGGTAGCAACCTGTACACCGTTTGTGACGACCCTGCTAGCCGATGCGCAGGAGCAGTTTGAGCTGGCTGATGCGCTGTACCGGGATCGTGATACTAACAATCGCTACGCTGCTGCTGGTCTGCGTCGTTGCATGTCGCTGCTCATGCATGCCGCGCAGTTGATGATCCGGGAGCAGCAACACACTGAAAATCACATGCAGGGGGAAAAGCATGCGGGCTAATACCATCAAACTTATCCACGTAGCCCGCCGTTCGCTGGGTCTGGATGATGAAACCTATCGCGCGATGCTGGGCAGTATCATTCCCGGTAAAATAAGCTGCCGCGATATGTCACAGTCGGAACTGCAAAAAGTACTTAAGGCGATGGAAGAGAAAGGCTTTAAGGTTAAACCGACTAAGAAGCCGCGTCGCATGTCTTCTCCGTCAGATACAAGCCTTAAAATCCGCGCGGTCTGGCGCACTATGCACAGCGATGGCTTCGTCCGTGACGGTAGTGATGCTGGCCTCGATCGCTTTGTTAAGCGCCATACCAACCAGATTAACGGCGGTCAGGGTGTCGCCAGTGTCGAATGGCTTCGAGGTGATATGGAGGTTAACTTTCTGGAGAGCCTCAAGCAGTGGCATATTCGGGCGATGAAAAAGTCGCTGACTGAACATGGGCTGCGCCTACCGATGAACCCCCGCACTGGCGATGAAGTCAGGGACTACGACACAATTTGCTGGGCCTATTCTGAAGCCGTGAAAAGGTGGACAAAATGAATGGCGAACTCTTTGATGATGTACGCGACGACAGTATTCTTGACCATATTGATGATGAAATTGAAGGGGCACGATTCCCTTCACTGTTGTCCGAACTGAATGCGCTACTTCGCGTCGAGCTGGAGCGTCTGGGTTACGAGCCTAAACATTCGATTGAATTAGTTGCCGCTATCAGCAGTAAAATTGGCGGAATGCAGGTTTATTTTCCACGTGGTCAGGTACTGGAGTATCTGGTTCGTGACATGCGAATCTGGCGTGACTTCACTGGCGATAATGTTCCCGAATTGGTAGAGCGCTACCATGTGACCTACAAAACAGTGTATAAAGCTATCAAACGAATGCGTAGACTGGAGCAACGCAAATATCAACCGGATTTATTTGGCAAGGACTAATGTATGAAATTCTCAAACGTTTTAATTCTGGCTATTGTTTTAGGTGGGGGTTATTCATATTTTTTCCCGAAAAAAGAACCGCAAACTATTAATGAAAAACTAATTGCTCAGTTTGATAAACAAGATGTTATTAAACGTAATGATTGGGAAAAGGGTAACATCATTGATGGGGTTCAGATATTTTCTGTCCGCAAAGACTATTCAGTATTCCAAAGCGTCTGGGCTTTGGGAAAAGATGAAGCAAGTGTCATGGTTTTGACTGAAGGTAAAACACCAAAAATTGAAGCCGCTTTTGCTTTAAGTCAATGTAATCAGTTGGCCAAAGCGGTAGCTGACAGCGATGATTCTACTGTTCACGATGCAGTTTTTTCCATTTTTCAGAATGCTCTTGCGACTGATAAAGATAAAAACGGTATCTTACGTGCCACTGGTAATGTAGATGGAAAATCTTATGATATATCCGTCCGTACTATAGGTTCCACGGTAACATTCGGTTGCGGCATCAGAACTACTTGATAGCACAACTATATTAAATGAAGCCGGTAAATCCGGCTTTTTTTATACCTGCAACAAAATGAATGAAAGTGACATTTACCTCTTTCCTTCATAAAAAAGGTGCAGGCATGACAACTCAACTCCTTTCTCCAGCCTTTCAACACGCACTCGACTTCGTTCTCGCCAGAGAAGGCGGCTATGTCAACGACTCCACCGACAAAGGTGGTGAAACTAAGTTCGGTATTTCCGATAAACGCGATGGTATTGCTGACGGCAAAACTGACGTAAACGGCGACGGCAAACCCGATACCACCATTAAAGAACTTTCCGCCGAACAGGCTGCTCAGATTTATTACCGGGATTACTGGCAGGCGGCGTATTGCACCAACTGGCCAGATGGCATCTCACTTTTCGTATTCGATGCTGCCGTACAGCATGGCGTGAAAGCCGCGATTCGTCAGCTTCAGTCGGCAGCAGGCGTGACCGCCGATGGCATCGTAGGGCCGAACACCAACCGGGCTGTCATTGGCGCTGACCCGGAATGGTTATTAAACCGGTGCTTCCTGCGCCGTTCCCGCTTCTACGCCGACATCATCAAATCAAATGCTTCCCAGGGTAAGTTTCTCAGTGGATGGTTTAACCGTCTTGATGAACTGGCGAACGCCTGTCAGGAAGTTATCGGCGGTTCAGTTTCTGTTACCCGGAGCTGAGCATGGGAAAAGGATGGGACGCGTCAATGCTTCAGGGGCGGCGTGATCGTCTCCGTCAGGAGGTGCTGCATCGTGTGGCGAACGGCCCGCCTCCCGCTCCTGTTGATTACACTGGCTGCGATGGTACTCACGCGAGCTTCTATCGCAAAGGCTGGGACTCCGTTGATATCAGAGACATCGTCTGGCAGTGCCAGCGTTATAAGGAAAAACACTGTGTTTAAATCGTTTGATACGACCTGGTTAAAACAGGCATTACTCCGCGTTTGTCAGTCCGGCTGGACCATCCTGGTGCTGGCAGGCATCTCAATGTTTCTGTGTAGTTTCCACGGACGACCTGCCTTCATGGTGTGGTGGCTGGCATTCTCCGGGGTGGTACTGCTGGGGTTCAGTATCTTCCTGGGTAACCTTCCATATCGTCTGATTCAGGCAGAGCGTCATCTCAATCGTTACGCTTATTTCTGGTCGTGGGTTATCTGGGCGGGCGGCTTCATTTGCCTTTTACTTAGTTCACTATATGCAACACCCGCTATCCTTTTACTTCTTTTTCCGGCTGGTGCTTTTCTTGGCGTCCTCTTCTGTTTGTGGGTTTCGCGTAAGGGGCTGCTCGCATGGATCCAGTAACCCTCACCACCATCGCTTCCGTGCTGCTCAAAGCTGGTCCCTCTCTCGTTCGTACCGTTGGCGGCTGGTTTGGCGGTGATGCCGCCAGGACTGCAGATTCCGTCGCCGGCATTGTTGAAACCGTTAATGGAGCCATCAACCCCCAGGACCAGCAGCGGGTGCTTGAGCAGAAGCTGGCCCAGTTGCCACCCGAGCAGTTCGTCCAGCTTGAATCCCTGAGAGTCCAGCTGGAACAGTATCAGCTTGAGCGTCAGAAGGCGCTGCTGGCAGACCAGCAGGCCGCACACCACGAACAGCAGGAAACCATCCGCAACGGTGACAACGCCACCGACGAATATGTCCGCCAGACCCGGCCACGTATGGCGCGACTGTCGCTCTACAGCAGCATTGCTTATGTGATGCTGATGTCGCTGGGGCAGCAGGCTGGCGCTATTGCAGCCGGGTTTGGTCATGTTTTTTCCATGCCAGCCCCTGACTGGGATATCTCCCTGATGCTGGCGACACCGGCGCTGGGATATCTCGGTTTCAGGACACTGGACGGCTTTGCCCGATACAGCAAATCCAGTAAGCACAAGGCGGTGATGCCCAAATGACAGATTCCTTTGATCATGCCAGCAACCTCGAAACCGAAGAACGACAGCGCGTGTTAAACAGCCATTTAAACCGGGTTAAAGAGCAGCCTGACGAACCCGGTTTCTGTAACGACTGCGGTAATGACATTCCGGCCGACAGGTTGGCTGCCTGCCCCGATGCGGTGACCTGTTTCACCTGTCAGGACATCAGAGAAAAAAGGGGGAAGCGTGGACTGGGAAGTCGTTAAAGGTAACTGGGCGATCATCTGGGCACTGTTCATGTCAGGCGTGAACCTGCTCCATCTTCTGCTGGCGAAAACCTATGCCCGCCGTGAGGAGATGGAGAAAGTCAGCGGCCGGCTGAACATTCTTGAAAAAGCTGTTGAGGGTATGCCAACCCGTCAGGAACTGCACAACCTGCAGCTTGATATGAGCAATTTGCGTGGTGAGATACGTGAATTCTCCGGCACGCTCAGACAGGCATCCCGCATCAGCGATTTACTTCTGGAAAATGAACTGAAGGACAAATAGAGGCTATGAGCATGCGTGATTTACTCGACCAGGACCAGCGTCTGGTCCTTTTGCGATCTCTTCTTGACTGTGGCGACAGTGCCAATGAGTCAATCCTGCAGACCTGTCTGCAGACATATGGCCATAAGGTTTCCCGCGATACCGTTCGCACCCAGCTTGCCTGGCTTCGTGAGCAGGGCCTGGTTACGCTGAGCGATGTCTCGGGCTGCTATGTGGCGGAAATCACCGGCCGTGGTGATGAGGTGGCCAGCGGTCTTGCTACCATTCCCGGTGTTAAAAAACCACGGCCACGGGGGTAATCATGACAAAGCCCAAGCCACTGACCCGGGGAGAACGAGAGGTTATCCGCAAACTTGCCACGGTGATTGTCTGCGCTGACGTTGAGGTCAACATGATCGCCAAATTTTATGAAGAGAAACTGGGGAAGCCCTACGATCGCAACGCGCCCGACAGCTATCTCAATACCTTCCTGAACAGCGACCCGGAATGTAAACGGCTTAACCAATTGCTGAAGCGTGATATTGAAACCTGCCGCAACGACCTCGCAGAAGGTCTGGGGAGGGAGCTTGGCAAATGAACAACGTCCGACCCGTGGACGCCCCTCAAAGATAGACCTCCTTCCGGATGTGGTTCGCGACCAGCTGCACCAGCTGCTGCGCGACAAACGTCACACCCAGGAAGAAATCCGCGAAGCCATCAACGACCTGATAGCTGAGCACAACCTGCCGGAGGACATGAAACTCTCCCGCACCGGTCTGAACCGCTATGCCAGCCGTATGGAAGAGTTCGGCTCTAAAATCCGCGCCTCCCGTGAGATGGCTGAAATCTGGGCTGGCAAACTGGGCTCAGCGCCGACCTCTGACGTCGGCAAGCTGCTGATGGAGTTTGTGAAAACGCTGGCGTTTGAAACCTCCATGTCCATGGCCGAGAGCGACAACCCGGTAGAGCCAAGAGCCCTGGGGCAGCTGGCACTGGTTGCCCAGCGACTGGAAGCCGCCGCGATGGCCAGCCACAAACGTGAGAAGGAAATCCAGCAGGCCTTTGCCGAGAAAGTCGCTGCAGAGGCGGAAACCATCACCAAAAAAGCCGGGCTGTCAGCGGAGACCGCCGCTGATATTCGTCGCCAGATTCTGGGGATTGCAACATGACCTATACCCAGCAGGAACAGTTACGTAATCAGTCTGCGGCCGCGATTATTTCCGGCCGTTTTGACGCAGATCAGGTACTGCTGCCTTATCAGCGCCGGTGGATTGCGGATGATGCCCAGCTCAAGATTGCGGAGAAATCGCGCCGTACCGGTCTGACCTGGGCAGAGGCGGCTGATGCGGCACTGAATGGCTCCCTTTCTGCCAGTGCTGGCGGTAGCGATACTTTTTACGTCGGCACCACCAAGGATATGGCGCGAGAGTTTATCGATGCTTGTGCGATGTGGGCAAAGGCCTACGGTCTGGCAGCCTCTGATACCGGTGAAGAAGTGCTTAACGATGATGACAAAGATATCCTGGTCTACGTTATCAACTTTGCCAGCGGCTTCAAAATCAAGGCGCTGTCCTCCAACCCGTCGAACCTGCGTGGTATGCAGGGCAACGTCATCATTGATGAAGCCGGTTTCCAGAAAGACCTTGCAGCGGTACTCAAAGCGGCACTGGCGCTCACCATGTGGGGGGCAAAAGTCCGTCTTATCTCCACCCACAACGGTATTGAAAACCTGTTCAACACCCTGATACAGGACAGCCGCGCCGGTAAAAAACGCTATTCCGTTCACCGGGTCGATATCGAAACGGCGATTAATGAGGGGCTCTACCGGCGCATTTGCCAGGTAAAAAAAGACACCTGGTCTGCGGAGAAAGAAGCGGAATGGCTGACTAACCTGCTGAGTGATACGGCCACCGAGGAAGATGCCCGGGAAGAATATTACTGTGAGCCGAAGAACGGCGGTGGCACGTATCTGCCACGCTCGATACGTGAACGAGCGGCTCGCGGCTCCGGCCCCGTTCTGCGCTTCACCGGAACGGCTGCGTTCAATGCCACGCCCGAAGGGATTCGTGCGAGAGAGATGCAGGAGTGGATTGAGAAGGCCATTCAGCCTGAGCTGGATAAGCTTCCGCAAAATCTCCGACACTGCCTCGGAGAAGACTTCGCCCGCTCCGGCCACTTGACGGTTTACGCCCCGATGACGGTCAATGATGACACCACCCGTATCGTGCCGTTCCTGGTGGAACTGGCCAACGTGCCCTACAAGCAGCAGGAGCAGGTGCTGTTTTATATCTGCGATCGCCTTCCCCGCAGGGATGGCATCAAGCTCGATGGCCGTGGGAACGGTAACTATCTGGCCGAGCAGGCTGCTGAACGTTATGGCGATGAGGTTGAAGTGGTCATGCCTTCCGTTGGCCACTATCGGGAGAACATGCCGCGCTTTAAATCGGCCTTTGAAGACGACGAAATGGTGCTGCCTAAGCATGAAGATGTTATCAGCGACCTCGGGCAAATCGTCATCCAGCGCGGTACGCCGGGAATTGATGACCGGGAGAATACCGGCAGTGATGGCCACAAGCGCCACGGTGACAGCGCCTATGCCATCTTCCTGGCGTTCCTGGCCAGTAAAGAAGAGTGCCGTCGGTATGAGCTGCACCGTCTCAATAAAACCCGGGATACCAGACACCGTCCGGACGGCGATGACGATCGCCGTCAGATGCATCTGACCCGGGGTCTTAAAAATCAGCGGGGATTACTCTGATGCTTAAACAACTTGCCGGCGCGGTTCGCCGCCTTCTGCACCCCGCGACAGGGGATGCTGTTGTCGTCAATGACACTGATATAACAGAGGCTGAGGCGCGCGGCCGCAGTATGAGCGTCCGCCGTCCTTCATCGGGGGTCAGCGTGGCCAGCACCTTATCCCCGAGCCGTCTGGCGGGAATACTGCGCAATGCCGCCGACGGAAATGCCCGTGATTACTTCATCCTGGCAGAAGAGATGGAGGAGCGGGACCTCCATTACGCCAGTGTGCTTCGTACCCGCAAACTGACGGTGGCGGGAATTGTGCCAACGGTGGTCGCCGCCAGTGATGATGACAACGACGTGCAGCTCGCTGACGCAGTACGCCACCTGATGGAGCAGCCGCAGGTGCCTGAGCTGCTCTTCGACCTGCTTGACGGGCTGGGCAAAGGCGTCAGTGTCTGTGAAATTCTGTGGAATACGCGGGAGGCGATGTGGAAGCCCCGTGATTATGAGTGGGTGGACCAGCGTTTCCTGAAGCCAGACCTCGATACCCTGCGCGAGTTCCGGCTTATTACCGAGAAGGAGCCTGTCGAGGGTGAGCCACTGAATCCGGGCAAGTACATTGTTCATCAGCCCCGCCTGAAGTCTGGCCTGCCGCTACGCAACGGGCTGGCCCGTCTGGTTGCCGTGATGTACATGCTGAAGTCATTCACCGTGCGGGACTGGTGGGCGTTTGGCGAGAAATTTGGTCTGCCTATGGTCGTCGGACGATACGGTAACAATGCCAGCCCTGAGCAAATCCGCACGCTCATAGATGCCATTGCCTCACTGGCGTCTGATGCCGGCTGCGCCATTCCTGAGAGCATGAAGCTCGACATGGTGGAGACGGCGAGCCGTACCGGCGGTGGCGCACTGTTCAAAGAGATGGCCGACTGGTGTGATGCCCAGACCAGTAAAGCGGTGCTGGGCCAGACCATGACCACCGATGACGGTAGTTCCCGGGCACAGGCCGATGTGCATGACAGGGTGCGCATGGACATTGCGCGTTGGGATGCGCGGCAACTGGCGGACACGCTCAATGAGTTTCTGGTACGCCCCTTCATCCAGTTCAACTATGGTCCCCAGGAAAACTACCCGCGTATCGAGCTGCGACTCAGCGAACCTGAAGACCTGAAGGCATTCGTGGATGCACTGACCCCGCTGATTGACCGGGGGATGAAGGTTCAGGAGTCGGAAATTCGTGACAAGTTTGGTCTGGCAGAGCCGGAAGCCGGTGCAACGGTTCTGGCACCGTCAAGTACCTTTACCGCGTTCGCCTCTGCAACGGCTTTGAATCGCGAGCAAATTGCCCTCAACCGCAGCCAGGAAGATGATATTGATGCTCTGGTGGCCGAAGGCCTCAAAGACTGGGCGCGTACCGGTGATGCCTTCACCAGTCCGGTGCTGCAACTGGTGAACGAGGTGGACACTTTTGATGAGTTCCTTGCCCGCCTGCCGGAGCTGCAGCAGTCACTGAAGCCGGATGAGTTCGTGCAGCAGCTGGCGCTGCTGAGTTTTAAAGCCCGTGCACTGGGAGATGTTAACGATGGCTGAACCGTCCATTGCCCCGAAGGAAGCACTCGCCTGGCTGAAGTCCAAAAACCTGAAGCCGGGGTTTGATTATCGCGATGTCTGGCGTGACGAGCAGAGCGTCGGCTTTACCGTGGCAAAGATGACCCAGCTCGATTTGCTGCAGGATGTGAAGACGATCCTGGAGGAGGCGCTGGAGAACGGGCAGACCTTTGCGCAGTTTCGTGAAACGCTCAAACCCCTGCTGGTGAAACGTGGGTGGTGGGGTATGCAGATGATGGATGACCCGCTGACGCAGGAGACCAGAGCAGTGCAGCTTGGCAGCGACAGACGCCTGCGTACCATTTACGACACTAACATGCGCACGGCTCGCAGCGCGGGCCAGTGGGAGCGTATCGAGCGCACCAAACGTGCCATGCCCTATCTGCTTTACACGCTGGGTCCGTCGCGCGAGCACCGGCACGAACACCAGCAATGGGCTGACCTCTGCCTGCCAGTCGATGACCCCTTCTGGGCTACGCACATCGGCCCCAACGGCTGGGGCTGTAAATGCGGGGTGCGACAGGTCAGTAAGTATGAGTACCAGCAACTGCAGCAGAATGGCGTCACCCGCACCGTGCAGCAGCTCGATGACAACGGCAAACCGACAGGCCATGTCACGCGCAGTTCTGTGCCGGTGCGTACCGAAGCACCGCCAGTCAAACGGGTGAAATGGCTGAACAAACGCACCGGTGAAGAAGATATGGTGCCGGAGGGTATCGACCCGGGCTGGGACTACAATCCCGGCACAGGCCGCCGGGTGGAGCTTGAGCGCCAGCTGCAGATGAAACAGCAGGCCTTTGACGCAGGTGAGTAAGCGAAGCGGTAACGCACCTGAATCGCTCATGGTGACGTTATCGCGCTTTATGATACGATGACGTTCTGAAATTTTCTTAAACGCTTACAGCGATTTTTAAACGGGTTTTAAACGGGGTTCCCCGTCTCGTATACAGTGAAGCCGGTAAATCCGGCTTTTATTTTCCCTTCCGCATACTGTCCGTACCCTTTTTCAACGGACAGCATCATGAGCAAACTGCTCCCGCAAATCGAACTTCTGGCTCTCTGTTTCGAACTGCCATCGGCTGACGATGACGCGCCGCTGCCTGAGTGGCTGCCGATGATACCGGCGGGCACGTTCGCCGGCCGCGATGGTCGCTCCTGGGTGAACAACCAGCCCGACGCGGTTATCAGTGCCACCCTGAGCTATCCAAAGCTTCCGTTTGATATGGAACACGCCACCGAGCTGAAAGGCCCAAAGGGCGAAGAAGCCCCTGCGTATGCCTGGCTTGACGACTATCGCGTCCGCGATGACGGCGTCATAGAAGCACACGTCGAATGGACGCCCGATGGTGAAGCACTGGTCCGTGGCAAGAAGTACCGCTATTACAGCCCTGCATTTGGTTATACCGCCGACGGTCAGGTGACCCGCATTTCCAGCGCGGGCCTGACCAACAAACCCAACCTTGATTTTCCTGCCCTTAACTCGGAGAACCACGAGATGACCGTACCTGTCCAGATTGTGACGGTGCTGGGACTCGCTGCTGCTGCGTCTGTCGATGACGCGGTAAAAGCCATCCAGCAAATTAAAGACCGCGAAACGGTGGCGCTGAACCGCGCTGAAAACCCGGACCTGTCGAAGTTCATTCCTGTCGAGACGCACCAGCTGGCGCTCAACCGTGCCGAGAGCGCGGAAGGCAAACTGAAAGTGCTGGACGATAAGGCTGCAGTTGCTCTGGTGGATGCCGCCATTGCCGACGGCAAGGTCGCCCCGGCCAATCGCGAGATGTACCTCGCCACCTGTCGCAGTGAGGCGGGTCGTGAACAGTTCGCGAGCTTCGTGAAGACTGCCCCGGTACTGGTCAGCGCAGACCCGACTAAGGGCAAGGACGACAAAGGCAACGTCACCCTGAATGAAGCCGAGATTGCCATGTGCCGTTCCATGGGGGTCACCCAGGAAGAGTTTCTCGCCGCCCGTAATAAAGAAGGAGCCCGTTAATGGCCGTCACGATTGATGCAAGCATTCTTAATGCCCTCAGCACGTCCCTGAGTGCTGCCTTTACACGTGGTGTGGGGCGTATCACTCCTCAGTTCCGCTCGGTAGCAACGGTGGTGCCGAGCAGCGGCGCATCCAACACCTATGGCTGGCTCGATGATTTCCCGGGAATTAAAGAATGGGTCTCCACCCGTCAGCTTCTGACGTTAAAAGAGATGGGTTACAGCATCACCAACAAGACCTGGGAAAGCTCCATCAAGGTCAAGCGTGAAAAAATCGAAGATGACCAGCTTGGTCAGTACTCGGTTATCGCTGAACAGTTTGGTCGCAGCGTCACCATGTTCCCTGATTCGCTGGTCTTTAAGCTGCTGTGCGACGGTTTCACCACGACCTGTTTCGACGGTCAGTATTTCTTTGACAGCGATCACCCTGTTGGTACAGGCACAGCCAGCAACGTTGTCGGCACGCCAGCGACAGATACCGGTGAATCCTGGTTCCTGGTGGATGCCACTCAGGCATTGCTGCCGATCATCTTCCAGGACCGCCGCCCGTTTGATTTCAAGGCGCTGGATGACCTGGACAATGAACATACGTTTACTAACAACGAATTTCTGTTCGGCACCGATGGTCGCTGCAACGTGGGCTATGGATTCTGGCAGACCGCAGTAGGCTCTAAAGCCGCCCTGACCACGGAGAACTATGAAGCAGCAGTCTCCGCAATGCTCAGCCTGACCAAGTCCAATGGTGAGCCACTGGGCGTATCTCCGACGTTGCTGGTTGTCGGTAAGGGTAACCGTGCTGCGGCGAAAAAACTGATTGAAGCCGTCAACAACGACGCTGGCGCATCCAACATCTACTACAAAGACGTGGATGTGCTGGTCTCCCCTTACGTGAAATAACACGTAATTACGTAACCCATTACGTCACTCGCGTTTAACCGGTCTTTAAGGCCGGTTAAACCGGACTCTAAGAGGATGGAATTGTGAGTGGAAAGAAAACAAAAGCAGCGGGTCAGCAAGTCACTGAAAACAGCTCTGGCAAGGCATCACCGACGGAAGTGGCATCGGTTGTTGTTACTGACAGTCCGGGACATGAGTCGCCAGTCGTCCTGTCAGGGCATTATCTTCCGGTGGGTTCACAACCCGTCAGCGTCCAGACAGGTGTAAGCGAGTCGGCAAAACCCCACGCACTTGTGCCTGACACCTATGATGTCGTAGCTCTTGAGGTTCGTGCCGTACGTGATACCGGCTTTTATCGCTGCGGACGCTTCTGGCCCCGTGAGCCAGTACATGTCTTTGCAAGCGATGACCCACTGGCGGATAACGCAGCCAACAATGCCCACTCTGGCATCCAGGCTGACTGCTTCATCAGCCATGAAGATGCTGCGCGTCTGAAGGCCGAGCCGATGCTGGTCGTGACAGTACTCGATGCAGTGGCGGAGCAACAATAATGGGCATTTACGTCACCCGGGACGACCTGCTGGCAGTGGACGGGTCTCTGGTCTGGAACATGGCCATTGACAAATCCACGCAGCAGCTGGACGAAGCGAAGATTGAAACGGCCATTGATGATGCTGACGCAGAGATTAATTCGTTTCTGGCGAAGCGTTTTCAGCTTCCGCTGAATATCGCCCCGATCCCGCGTCCACTTCATCGGGTGGCGGTGTCCATTGCGATTTACTGGCTGTCCGAACGCGACAGCCAGATTACCGACCTCATCCAGAAGCGCTACGACGAGGCCATCCGCACGCTGAAGGAGATAGCCAACGGAACACGTGACCTCGGCCTGCCGGTGGCTTCGCAACCCCCGGAAACCGACAGCGGCAAAATCATCATCGTGTCGGATAACGAACGTCTGTTTACCCGCAACAAGCTGCGTGGGGTGCTGTAATGGCGATTTCCGTTGAGGTCATGGGCGCTGAAAAGCTGGCGCAAATCCGCCTGGCCATCGAGAAACTCTCTGACAGCTCACTGCAGGCAGAGCTTCTGGAGAGCATCGGAGCGGTTGTGGAATCCCAGACCCGCCGGCGAATCAGTGATGAGAAGACCAGCCCGGCCGGTGAAAAATGGCAGGACTGGTCTGAGGATTACCGCAAAACCCGGCATGGCAATCAAAGTCTGCTGCAGGGCGACGGTGGTCTGATGGACAGCATCCAGTACATTGTCGAACGCGGCCGGGTTCGTGTTGGTTCACCGCTCGCCTACGCCGCCGTCCACCAGGATGGCTTTGCTGGCAGCGTTTCCGTCAGTGCTCATAAGCGCCTCATCACGCAGGCTTTTGGCCGTGCCCTGAAGCACGGCGTCTGGCAGTCCGTCGGCGCTCACAAACGACAGATGGATATGCCGCAGCGCGAGTATCTCGGGCTGTCATCTGAAAACTCTGAAGAACTGATGCACGTCATCGGTGACTTCTGGCAGGGAGTACTTCCATGAACCAGCGTCCCCCACTGCTGACGACAGGTAGCACCATTGCGGCCGCAGAAAACATTGTGGCCTGGCTTAAACCTGCATTGCTGGGCGATAACCCGGACCAGGTGAAACTCATTGAGCGCCACATCGGCCAGTTCAACACCCCGGCGGAGGTGAAAACTTACCTCACAGATCGTGATGGCTGCATTCGCATTGCGGCCCTGCGTATCCGCAACATCCGCCAGCGTGCCGGCGGCACGATCGGTGATGTGACCTGGGCGGCCTACATCATGGCCACCGATTCATGGGCGCATCCCCGCGATACCCGCTGCGAAGTCCTGGTCGGCAAGCTGGCCCGTCGTATCGCCTCCCGGGAGGCGTCATCCGGTATGAAAGCGGAGCGTGCCGCCAGCACCATCAGTGCTGACAATATCTACTCCCCTGGCCTCAACGAACTGGGGCTGACCATGTGGGCAGTGACATGGGAACAGGAGTTCCGGCTGGATGAAGAGATCGACATTAGCGCACTGCCGGACTTCCTGCGACTGGGGGCAACGCTCGCAGTGAATGGTGGCGCAACCAAAATTGACGGTGTGATTAACGTAAGGGAGCAGAACCCATGAACCACCTGATTAAACCTGCCCGTGAAGGCCTGCGGGTCCGTAAATCCAATGGCGAGCATCTGAAGCCTGAGGGTGAAAACCTGCCGATGAGTGCCTGGTGGCACCGTCGCCAGGCGGAAGGTGATGTGACCGTCACCGATATCGCTGAGCCGGTTACGGCTGAGACCCAGAAACGTAAAGCCGTGGAGAAATAACAATGGCACTTGGCAGCATTCCTGATGATATCCGCGTCCCGCTGGTATACATCGACATCGACAATTCACAGGCAATGAGCAGTGCGCCGGCGCAGTCCCGCAAAGTGATTGTTATTGGACATCAGGGCTCAGCCGGCACGGCAGCGGCACTGACCCAGCATCGCATCACCAGCGACGGCATGGCGGAAACGCTCTATGGAAAAGGCTCCCAGCTCGCTGAAATGCTGAAAATCCACCGCAAGGCAAACAGCTATACCGAGACCTGGGCTATGGGTGTTGCAGACCTGACAACCGGCGCGGCCGCAAAAGCCACAGTGGCAGTGGTCGGCACAGCGACGGCCGCCGGGACGGTGGCGCTGATGATTAATGGCGTATCGGTTCAGGTGGGTGTTGAGAAAGGCGATGATCGTGAACATGTCGCCACGGCCATTATCGATGCGGTAACAAAACTGGCCTCCACCCAGGTGACTGCAGCGCTCAAGGCCACCACGACGGACACGGTTGAGCTTACTGCCAACTGGAAAGGTGTCAGCGCCAACGGCATGGATGTACGCCTGAATTACTATACCGGCGAGCAGCTGCCTGCGGGGATTAATATCACCCTGACCGGCTTTGCCGGCGGAACGGGAACCCCGGATATCACGGCTGTCGTGGCAGCGCTCGGTGATGACTGGTACACCGATATTGAGTTTGCCTTTAACGACACCCAGAGCCTCGACAAAATACGCGATGAGCTGGTTGTGCGCTGGGGACCTCTGAAGATGATTGAGGCCCAGCTCTGGGCAGGCTATCGCGGAACGCACGCTGAGAGCGGTACGTTCGGTGATGCCCGTAATGACTGGCTGATTTCCTGCATGTCCACCAACCTGGCTCCACAGCCACACTGGCTCTGGGCTGCATCCTACGGTGGCATCGCATCCTACTATCTGGCCATCGACCCGGCCCGCCCGCTGCAGACGCTGGTTCTGCCAGGCATTCTCCCGCCGGCGAAAGAAGTTCGCTGGGATATGCAGGAGCGTAACCTGCTGCTGCATGACGGCATGGCCACCCACTTTGTTGACGCCGGCGGCAACGTCTGCATTGAGCGTGAAATCACCATGTTCCGGGTGAACCAGTATGGTGATCCGGATACGTCATACCTGGATGTGCAGTCGCCGGCAACGCTCGGACGCATCCGTTACATCATCAAAAACCGCTTCTCCAGTCGCTATCCCCGCCACAAACTCGCCGGTGATGACGTGCTGGAGCTGCTCGACCCGGGTCAGCCAGTAATGACACCGAAGATTGCCCGCGCCGAATTGCTGGATATCGCGCTGACCGAACTGGTGCCGGCAGGTCTGGTGGAAGACTTCGACGACTATAAAGAAACACTCGACGTCGATATCGACGGCAGCGATGCCAACCGCCTGAACTTCGTGGCACATCCTAACCTGGTCAATCAGCTCCGTGTGCTGGCCGGCCTTATTCAGTTTAAACAGTAAGGAAGAATTATGGCGACAATCCTTGGGATGGCATCCATCCGAATTAACGGGCGTGAGATTAAGACAGAAGGTAAATCCACCCTCAATCCTGGTGGTTTTGCCCGTACCCAGCATATGGGCGGCGGTAAGGTCTGGGGCCTTTCCCGCAAGATGGCGGCCCCTTCCATCAAGCTGACTATTGCCGCTGCAGATGACATGGACGTGATTGAAATCAGTGGCTGGGAAGAGGTAACGGTCATGTTCGAAGGTGATAATGGCCTCAATTATATGATGACCGGCTCAGCCACTGACAATCCGGCAGAACTGGACGAAGATGCCGGCACCATCAGTGCCAACTTCATTGGCACCAAACTGGTGAAGGTGTAAGCCATGGCACAGATGAGCGTCAAACTGAAGTATGGTTTTGTCACAGGTAAAGGCACAGAAGACGAGGCACGCCACACCAGTGTTACCTTCCGTGAACTGACGTCAGAAGATGTCATTAATTCCCAGTTGGCAGCTGAGCGTGTGGTTATCGGTGAAAATGGCAAGGCCGTCGCTTACTGCTCTGAGGTGCTTATGGGACTTGAGATGCTGCGCCGTCAGATTCTGAGTGTTGGCACGATTCCTGGGCCGCTGTCTGTCAAACAACTGTATTCCTTCCATCCTGAGGATCTGGAGTTACTCACAGAAAAAGCGGGTGCAATGGATGACTTACTGGCGGAGACCGGCAAGCGGGGGCGACCTGATGCCGCTGGCGACGGCGCTCAGTAGTCTCATCGTCAATCTTTCACAGCGCTTTGATATTAACCACCTCCAGCAGTTGCCCTTGCGGCAACTGCTTCGTCTGACAGACCAACTGAGGAAGCAACATGGCAAGCCGCCTCACCACTGAAATCCTCATTAACCTGGCCGGGAACCTGACGGCCAAGGCCCGCCAGTACGGTGCCAATATGTCCGAGTTCGCCCGCCGCAATGAACGGGCCATGTCCGTCGTTAAGGCCACCACCGCCGCTGCAGGACGTGGCCTTGATGCGCTGGGTAATCGCTATACAGGCATGATTGCCGGTTTTGCGGGCGGAGCCATGCTGCGTGAATTTGCCCAGACAGATCGTCGCATCACGCGCATGGGCCTTGCAGCAGAAAAAACGCGTGCCGAAATGGCGCAAATTTTTAGCGGTATTCAGGATTCGGCTATCAAATTCCGGGTTGATGATAGCGAGGTCACCAGTGCTGTTGAAAAAATTGGTACTGTCACCGGTGATATTGATTTTGGTGTCAAGAATAAAGACAACCTTGCTGCTTCAATAGCAGCCTCAGGTGGCACTGGGGAGTCCATTGGGGGGTTGTTCGCTCAATTTCCAAAATTTCAGGTGACGAGTGAAAAACAAACACTTGAGGCGATGGACACCCTGAATAAACTGGGAAAGGAAGGTGCATTTGAGTTAAAAGATATCGCTGAAAAAGGGGTTCGCGCATTTTCAATGTATTCTGCTGCGGGCGGTAAAGGTGTAAAGGGTATTAAGGATGTCGGTGTTGCAATGGAATCTGCAATTGATGCCACCGGCGATCGTGATACGGCTGCCACTGCTGTTGAAAATCTTATCCGTGATTTGCAAGCACCGAAAGTTGTTAAGGAGTTGGGGCGTAATGGTATTAACGTCTTCGGTAATGATGGGAAAATGCGCTCACTTCCTCAATTAATGGAGGAAGTAGCTAAGCGTTCTGGTAATAAAGGAGCCAAAGAACAAAATAAACGTCTGGTCGAAGCCGGTTTTAATCAGGACAGTATTCTTTTACTAAGTAGTGTGACAACTGGTAAAGGTGCTGAAAATCTTAAGCGATATAACGGCGTTGTAGCTGATGGTTCAGGTATTTTATCTGATGCCAAATATGCTGCTCAGGATTTCACGTCCGCCATGACCAGCCTGAATGTGACTTGGAAAAAATTCACCAACAGTAATCTGGCAAAGCCCGTGCAGGAACTGGCTGATGCTTTGAATTCTGTTGACCAGGAAACAGTCCAGCGCAGGCTGGAAATTGGCAAAAATATCACTATTGCAGTTGGCGGTATTATTGCGGCACGCAAAGCCTTTCAGTTAGGGAAAGGTGCCTTGGATATACTTGGCGTTGGTAAAGGCAAAGGTATACCAAAAGGTGTTTCTGATGTATTTGGTTCAGGAGTTATGCCTGTATATGTTGTGAATATGGGCAAAGGAGGCATTGGAGGGCCTGGGGATTTTATCCCGAATGAACCTGGATATGATCCTAAAAATCAAAAACCTCGTGGTCGATTTGGTAATGCATTCTCTGCTATCGGAACAACATTATTAATGTCGTCAATTCCGTATCTTGATGAAGAACCTAATATTTCTGACAATGATAAAGCTGGAATGATTAAATGGGCCCAGGATAGAGCAAAAGGTCCATCTGTCTGGGATAAAGTTCTTGGCTGGTTTTCGTCTGCAGGTAATGATCCACAAATCACCGATCCACGACCATGGGCAAGCCTGCAGCCACAGAATCAATCTCCGACTTATCCTGCGTTTACTTTGCAGCCTCTGAAGGGGGAAATTCGTGTGGTGGTCGAAGGTGAAGCCCGCGTGAAGAGCGTCAAAATGGACCGCCCCGGCATCACGCTCAGTGCACAATCTGGTGTCTCTAACGTGGAGCAAAACTGATGGTTAAAGGTGAATGGGAATCTCTGCTTGAGGCATCATTCCGAAATGTAGCCTTCTATCTCGTTGATAATGAGGGCACCAGCGGGCGTAGGGCAATCCCCCGAGCATACCCCAAAAAAGAAGTCGGCTGGACCGAGGACAACGGTGCCGTGCTCACCCAGCAACAGATTAATGGCAAGCTACTCGGGAAGAACTTTCAAAAGCAATTAGAAGCCCTTTTAAACGCCCTGAACACCCCCGGGCCCGGAGAGCTTGTACACCCATGGTTTGGGATTGAGAAAGTCCAGGTAGGTAAGGTTTCGCACCGCCTGAGCACTGAAGAAGGTGGCATTGCCTTTATTTCTTTCGAAGTATTTGAAGCGGGCGAACGCCTGTTCCCGGCTCCCAGAGAGAATACCAGCCTGACTTCCCTCAGTGCAGCCGATGCCGTGAAAGAGGCGCTGGCCAATGGTGATTACTTTGCCGCTCTCGACGGGCTGGGTGACATGACCGACACCCTTCTCGATGACATGCAGGGTCTGGTAATGAACCTGCCGACGATCCCCTCAGGGCTGACTGACTGGGTGGACCGTGCGAGTCGTTTCAAGGACCTCGCGGGTGTCATCATCGCAAAACCCGGTGAGCTGGTTCGTCAGTTCACCAGTCTGGCCAGCAGTATCCGGGATATCGTGAGTGAGCCGCCATGGTCACTACGGGTTTATGATCAGCTCAAAAGCAAATGGGACGGAGAGCGTGCGGCTGAGGCTGCGACTAAAAACCTGCCGGGCGACATGACTGTCATCAGCAGTTCCCCTTCAAACGGAATCCAGGGTATTGCCAGCAGTGTGCCGGCAACGGTCATTGCACCATCCCCCGCATTGCAGGCTAACATCACCGACTTTCGTCAGATGGTGATCGTCACGTCGGTAGTAGCTCAGGCTGAAGCGGTGGCCACAATGGACTTTGCCACATCAACAGAAGCAACAGAAGCAGGTGACAAACTGGCGCAGCAGCTAGCTGAGCAGGCTGTGACAGCCGTTGAGAACGGACAGCGTGAACTGTGGCGTACTTTGCGCGATCTACGTTTTGCTGTAGTGAATGATGTGCGGGTTCGTGGTGCGCAGCTGCCTGACATTCGCCAGTTACACACCACTGTGACAACGACAGCCGCATTACTGGCATGGCGAGAAACTGGCGATACAGAGACCCGCGAAGCAATCGTCTCTCGTAACCGGCTGCGTGACCCGTCCTTCATTCTGCCATCTACCCCCATTGAGGTTATTGAGTAATGGATAATTCGCAGAAACCGGAAGCGGTGGTGCTTACCGTAGCCGGTCAGCAGTGGGATGGCTGGACGGACATGTCGGTTACCAGTTCGCTGGACGCTATAGCCGGTGAGTTTGATCTGACCATCACCACACAGTGGTCTGAAGCGGCCCCGCGAACCATCAAGGAAGGCTTACCCTGCTCCGTGACCATTGGCGCTGATAAGGTGCTAAACGGCTACATCGACGATTTTATTCCGAGCTATGATGCCGAAAACGTCTCCATCAGGGTGATGGGACGTGACAAGACCGGTGACCTGGTGGACAGCTCGGTAGTGCATAAATCCGGGCAGTGGAAAGGTGTTCGCATCGAGCAGCTGGCGGCTGAAATTGCGAAGCCCTATGGCATCACCGTCATCAACGAGACTGACACTGGCGAGGCCTTCCCGAGCGTGGTGCTGGAACAGGGTGAAACGGGATTTGAGCTGCTCGACAGGCTGGCTAAGCAGCGTGGTGTGCTGCTCACATCGAATGCCGACGGTAATCTGGTTATCACTCGTGCGTCGAAAAAACGCGCCTCCGTGGCGCTGGTCCTCGGTGAGAACATCCTCGCCGCTCGTGGGCGCTTCAGCTGGCGGGAGCGTGCCAGCCAGTACATCGTCAAAGGCTCATCGAGCGCCGGCGGTGCAGCATGGGATGACCAGCCTGCAAAGGTCATCGGCGGCCGTCAGGTCAGCATCGACGACGATGAAATTAACCGCTACCGTCCGAAGATACTGGTGAATGAAGACAGTCTGACGGTAGGCGGTGCCAGCACGCGTGGTGACTGGTATAAAGCCCGCATGATGGGTGAAGCCAATACCACCGAAATCACCGTCGCCGGCTGGCGCGAGAACGGCGATACTGGGCCGCTCTGGAAGACCAATCTTCTGACTGATATTCGTGACCCGATTCAAAACCTCGACACCACCTGGCTAATCAAGTCAGTGACGCTTACCGAGGGAGATGGTGGTCGCATTACAGTGCTTGCCCTGGTGCCACCGGAGTCACTCGACCTTCCTCAGACGCAGGCTAAATCCAGCGGCAAGAAGGCAAAAAAAGCAAAGGTGACCGCAACATGGGACTGAATCCGGCAAACTTCAGCCGCACGCTGAATCAGATTGGCCGACGTCTGCGACTACTCGTTGACCGCGCCGTCGTGCGTATTGTCACTGATAGCCTGGGTCGCCAGAACCTGCAGGTACAGTCGCTGGCTGATGCCATAAATGACGATGTAGAACGTTTTCAGCAGTACGGATTTACCTCTGTCCCACCTGCTGGCAGCGAGGCAATTATTCTTGCCGTTGGTGGCAGACGTGAGAGTCTGGTGGCGATTGCGGTTGAAGATAAACGCTGTCGTCCAAAAGGGCTGGCACCCGGGGACGTCTGTCTTTATCATCAGGACGGCCAGTCAATGGTTATTCTGAAGAAAGACGGAATAATCGATATAAGAGGGAAAACGGTAAATTACACCGCCGACGATTTATTTGAGATTAATAGCGCTCAACTTAAATTCGTCGGTCCTTCTGAGTTCACCGAGGATATTACTGTTAAAGGTAAACCCTTCCTCAAACATATTCATAAGGATGGCGACAATGCTGATACAACTGCGCCCCTATGACTATCGGACTGAGCTGGCAAAATCTCTTATCTCGCGGTGATATCACCATTAAACATGACGGCCTGTCGCTCGACGACGGGCTTGTCACCTTAGTCCTTATCTGTCTTTTCACCGATGCCCGTGCTGATGTCGATGACGAACTTCCTGACGGTTCAGGCGACCCTCGCGGCTGGCCCGGTGACACCTTCAGTGATTCCCCGTGGGGTTCAAAGCTCTGGCTACTTGAGCGCGAGAAGCTGACCGAGTCAGTTCGTCTGCGCGTTGAGGATTATGCCCGTCTGTCCATGCAACCACTGCTTCGTGCGGGTTATGTTCGCACTGCAGACGTCTCGGCTACGATCGCGGCCGCTGACCGCATTAACTTTACGGTGGCCCTGACGCGCCCTGACAAATCCCTGCTTACCATCCAACTGAGCCGTCGCTGGGAGGCCACCGCCAATGCCGTATAATGTACCGACATTACGCAAGATTATCGCCGACGGTGAAAGGGATATTGAGATTGAACTTAATATTCCTTTATTGCCGCCTGTGGGTGTCGAAAAAGCCATTAATGTTTCGGTCAGTAGTCAGGTGCGCGATTTATATGACCACCAGAGCTGGATTGCCGACCAGATAATTCCGTCACCGAAATCAGACGACCAGACCATTATTGATACGGCGGCATCCGAAGGGGTTATTCGCAAACAGCCGACATTTGCCACCGGTCCGGTCACCTTCACCAGCACGGCTGCGCTGCCGGTTGATACCGAAATGCAGACTGCAGGTGGTATCGTTTACCACGTTGTCAGTTCATCCCAGCCAGCGGCCGGGGCTGTCACCGTACAGGTGCAGGCGGATGAAGCCGGTGTTGCCGACAATCTGCCTGCCGGTGAGGTGCTGACGCTGCTGTCGCCACTCGCGGGAACGGACAGTAACGGTATTGTGGCCAGCGCCGGTATTACGGGCGGGGCAGATATCGAACCCATTGACGAGCTGCTGGACCGCCTGCTGTTTCGAAAGCGTAACCCACCCGTGGGCGGTGCTGTCCATGACTACGTTCTTTGGGCGCGTGAGCTGCCCGGAGTTAGTCGCGCCTGGGCCTTTGATGTATGGCACGGTTCCGGCACAGTTGGCCTTGCGTGGGTTTATGACGATCGCGCCATCATCACGCCGACTGCTGCCGACAGAACGGCTATGGAGACGTACCTTTTCCGCCACGCTGACCCGGCCACAGGGAACTATGTTGGTAAGCCCGGTGGTACTGAGGTCTGGCCGGTGGTGCTGACGCTGAAACCAGTGGCCATGTCCATAAAAATTACACCGGACAACGACTCATCACGAAGTGCTGTTCAGGTCAGCCTGGCGGCTTTGCAGAAAACCCTGTCTCCCGGTCAGAAGCTGCAGGTTTCCTCCCTGCGCACGGCAATAGGATCATCTGCCGGCGTCACAGACTACACGCTGTCGGTCACGGCTGATGTACCGGCTACAACCGAAGAGCTTATTACGATTGGGGCGATTACATGGCTCACAGCGTAGACGACTGGCTCCATGCCCTGCAGCAGGTCTTACCCCGTGGCAAAGCCTGGCCGCGTGAGATAAGCGCGGATTTAACCAAATTTGTACGGGCATTAGCACGGCGTTTAAGCCAGGCAGAGGCATCGGGTGATGCACTGCTGTCTGAGATGCGCCCTGAAACCACCTTTTTGCTTCTTCCTGACTGGGAGGCCTATCTCGGCCTGCCAGAATGCGAACTGCCAAACGGCACCGTCGAAGACCGCCGCGCGGCCGTTGTGGAGAAGTACCACCGCAAGGGAGGCCTGGCCCCATGGCAGATTGAGGATGTGGCGAAGGCGCTGGGGTTTACAGTAACGGTACGGGTGGTTCTCCCGCATCACTGTATGCGTGACTGCATGTACCCCCTGTATCCCGCGCGTTATCGCTGGCTGCTGCAGGTGGATGTCCGGGATATGCAGGGCGGCAGATTCACCTGTATGGATAACGTCATGACACCACTGTTGACTGACCGTGCCCGTAACCTTGAATGCGTGCTGTCGAAATACCGGCTGGCAGGCACTAACTATGAATACTTTTATTAAGGGGTCCGACAATGTTTCATGTCGATAATAATTCAGCCGTTCCGGTGATGCCCGCAGTAAAGCCTGTGGTCAGTGCTGTGACGTCCTTCTTTACCGAAGGCGGGAACGGCGTTCCTCCAACTTATCCGGGGCCTGACTGGTTCAATATTATCCAGAGTGAACTGTTGGCCGTTCTGGCCGCTGCGGGTATCACCCCGGACAAAGCCAACAATGTGCAGCTCCTTGCGGCGATGAGAGCGCTCTTCCTCGATACATCTCAGAACGGCGCTGATATTCAGGACAAAGCACTCTTTCTCCAAAATCTTGGTTTGTCTTCATTCGCTGATAAAGCTGCGGAAACCAAGCAGACATTTTCTTACACAGTTCAGGCAAAATATGGTTATGAAGTATTAAGCGCCGCAGGAGAGATTGTTGCAGCGCTTTATGCTGATAACCGTTCGGCGTATTTGCACTCGGTGTCAGGAAAACCGGTAACCATCCCAGATAAAGCTGGCACGATGGCTCTTGTTGATGACCTCAAGGCGGGCCTGCCTCCAATCGGAATCCCCTTTTTCTGGCCGCAGGCTGCGATGCCAAATACGGTTGTGGATGAGTGGAGCCAGATGGTGTTTTTGAAAATGAACGACACCACGTTTTCAGCTACGCAATATCCGATCCTCGCCAAAGTGTGGCCCGGTCTGAAATTAACTGACTCCCGTGGTGAGTTCATTCGTATAAACGATGATGGACGCGGTATAGACGCAGGGAGAGCGCTACTGTCCGCGCAGGGTGATGCGATACGTAATATCACAGGCGGTCTGGGGTTTGTTCCGATGGTCGGGAATGTAGATGCATATGGTGCGTTTACAGTCGGAGGATCGCAAAATATTGTAAATCTGGGCGTTGACGGAAACCCTACTACGATTGCGCAATACATGTATTTTGAGGCCGCAAAATCGGGCGTACCTGTAGCGGCAGAAAACAGACCGCGCAATATCACATTTAACCTGGTCGTGAGGGCGAAATAATGATCCCAGTTTTTGATGAAAATGGACTGGCAACTGAGTCGGGTGAAATTCGTTGTTTTTATTACACCGCTGATACCGGGGAGTATATGGGCTGGTCTGACGAATTTATCAACGTCGGCGTCAGTCTGCCTGGTAATTCCACCACGTTGGACCCAGGAGATTGTGCTGTTGGTCAGGTTTCAGTGTTCGTGAATGGGGCGTGGTCCCGACAGGAGGACAATCGCGGCACTCTCGTGTATTCAACACTAGACGGAGGCGAGCTAACGGTAGATTACATTGGAAAAATTAAAGACGGATTCGTTGCCGTTGCGCCAGCTACTCAGTTTGACAGTTGGAATGGCTCGGCGTGGGTTACTGACGAAGTAGCACAGCACGCAGCGAGGGTGTTAGCGACAGAGAATAAACGGCAGTCACTGATAACGGCGGCGCATCAATCCGTCAGTCTGCTGCAACTGAAGCTGCAAGCTGGGCGTAAATTGTCAGATGCTGAAACAGCAAGGCTCAACGAAACGCTGGACTATATCGAGGACCTGGAAGCCGTTGATGACGAAAATCCTGTATGGCCAGAGAAGACAGAATAGGAACCTTTGGTAGAACGCCGATTTAAGCCCTGTTCACCAGGGCTTTTTTACGCCATTAAAGTGTGTTTATTTTTCTCCGTCGCCGGGGTTATTTGAGAAAAAGTCGAATTTGTTAACCTGGTTTTATCTCAACGACAGAGGTAAGACTGATGATTATTGGATATGCACGCGTAAGCTCAAACCACCAGGACACAGAGATGCAGATGCTCGCCCTGCAGGCGGCTGGCTGCGAACAGATTTTCGAAGAGAAGGCCAGCGGCCGTAATACAAAGCGCCGCATCCTGCGGCAGGTGGTGGCGATGTTGCAACCTGGTGATGAGCTTGTTCTCTGGAAGCTCGACCGCATTGGCCGCGACGTTCTGCATGCACTGGTCACGTTTCAGGAGCTGCATTCCCGCAACGTCAACATCCGATCCATCACTGACGGCGTGGACCTAAAGTCAGCATCGGGACGCTACAACTTTCGCAATATTCTTTCTGCTGCTCAGTATGAGTCCGATCTGAACAGTGAGCGTACTCTTGCAGGTTTGGCCGTGGCTAGGTCTAAGGGGCGTTACGGTGGCCGTAGGCCTAAATTTATGGATGAGCACTGGGCTCAGTTCGGTGCGGCCATCAAATCGGGTATGACGCACAGGGAGGTGTCGCAAAGATTTGGTGTAGGAATGTCCACGCTGTATAAAAAATTTCCCGGAAGCAGCAATTCAACGCCGACCATGTGATCCTCTGCTCGCTGGCCGCCAGTTTAAGGCGGCTTTAAAACCGCTTAAAATCAGTATCAAATGATTTTATTTTTGCGCGAACGCGCGGTATCAAATGATTTTCAAATCAGTATCAAATGATTTCGCGCGCTATAAGTAGCTGTTGATTTCCCCGCGCGCCAGCATATCCAATTGTTCGAGATCATTATTCAGATCTTCCGGCCAGGTTAATTGCTGGAAGGTTAGCGAACGTAGCTCATCCTGGCTGTAGCCCAGAAACTGGCACAACGCTTTATTCGCCTGGAGCCATTGCCCCTCGGTCCCCACCAGCGCCATACCAATCGCGGAATATTCCATGGCATTGCGAAAGCGCGATTCGCTTTCAGAGATATGTTTGCGTTCGGCCCGAAACGCGTACATCACCATCGTCATCATATTGGCCGGCAGCAGGATCATCAAAAACGGCAGCCAAGGCAGGCTGGTCGTCAAGTTGGGTTTTGGGATGTAGAGCAGCGAAGGGTCTGCGGCCAACATCATCGAGACCATCATTACGGTGCTGAGGAAAATTAAAAATGCCTCCATTCGCGGCAGACGAACAGCGCTCCACATCAACAGGACGATAACGCAGGTAAAAGGCCATGGAAGATACTTCATGGACAGCCAACTGAGCGTCAAGGTCACCAGAAGTGTGATGACGGTTTCAAGCAGTAACCGTGGGTCGCGGTGGCGGAGCAGATAATGGGGCTTAAACAGCAAACCTAACGGCACCAGCGCCAGCGCGCCGATGGACTCTGACAGCACCCAAATAAGAAAGGTATTTAACGAGGTTTCCTTTGGCAGCAATAACCACAGTAGCAAGCCGCCCAACACGGGAGGAACCACGGCGCTGCCAAAAGCCAGGCGCGCCCAGTCGTTGAGATTTTGTAAGGGGTTGTACCAGGGCAGCAGTTTACGCAATAGCATTGCGCCAACGACAGCCTCAATAATGTTGATAGCCGTATAGGTGAAGCTAAGCGATTCACCGGGGAAGAAGAGTAAGGACGCGCCGATATTACCAAATGAACAAGCCAGCGCAATTCCCGGCCACATCTTTCCCGCATGACGGTAAAAAGCCACCATCATGATTGACGTTGGGAACCAAAGCGGCGCCAGCTGCGCGCCGAAACGTGACAGTTCCAGCGAGAATAGCGTAAAAATAAAAGCCACCAGACCTAAACTGGCCATGCGCAGTAGAGGATGAGGTAAGGTAACTAAAACATGTTGGGATTGTTTACTCATTACCACTCTACCCAAATAGCCGATGTCGTCCGGGAGATATGCCGGATACATCTTGTTTAATCTGCGATTATGCTAGTACAAATAATTTACAATTTATACGCCAGCTGCGCATAAATTAACACTCTCAAGCTATTAATTCCTAAGGCTGATAGATAAATTTAGCACCTGCTTTAAAACTGATCATTTTAATTTGCGACAAGGAAAGCATTGGCGCAGGCTGGACTGGCATCGCGCCGCTGAAATCCCTATAATTGCCGCGTTTGGCGTTTCGACGCCGCCCTTCCTTAACATCCAGGTTAATCAGGTCGCTAAATTTATGACTGATCAGTCCCATCAGTGCGTCATTATCGGCATCGCCGGCGCATCGGCTTCCGGCAAGAGTCTTATTGCCAGCACGCTTTACCGCGAATTACGTGAACAAGTCGGTGACGAACATATTGGCGTTATTCCCGAAGACAGCTATTACAAAGATCAAAGCCATCTGTCGATGGAAGAACGTGTAAAAACCAACTACGACCATCCGAACGCGATGGATCACAGCCTGCTGTTTCAACATCTGCAGACGCTTAAACGCGGAAGTGCCATTGAACTACCTGTTTACAGTTATGTTGAGCATACACGCACGCAAGACACTATTCATATCGAACCCAAGAAAGTGATCATCCTGGAAGGCATTCTGCTGCTGACAGACGCGCGTTTGCGTGACGAGATGAACTTCTCTATTTTTGTTGATACGCCGCTGGATATATGCCTGATGCGCCGTATTAAACGGGATGTGAACGAGCGTGGCCGTTCCATGGATTCGGTGATGGCGCAATACCAAAAAACCGTACGTCCAATGTTCCTGCAATTTATTGAGCCTTCAAAACAATACGCCGACATCATCGTGCCGCGCGGGGGTAAAAACCGCATCGCCATCGATATTCTGAAGGCTAAAATCAGTCAGTTCTTTGAATAAGTTCAGCGAATTGTGTACCGTTCAGTGATAACCTGGCTCACCCTTAACGCGCCTGGCATTAAGGGGTTGAAGCACGAAAGGAGAAAGTGCCATGCGTTTATGTGACCGAGATATTGAAGCCTGGTTGGATGAAGGTCGCCTGTCGATCACTCCACGCCCTCCTGTCGAGCGAATCAATGGCGCCACGGTAGATGTGCGTCTTGGTAACAAATTCCGTACGTTCCGCGGTCATACGGCGGCGTATATCGATTTGAGTGGACCGAAAGATGAAGTCAGCGCTGCGCTGGATCGCGTGATGAGCGATGAAATCGTCCTTAAGGACGGCGAGGCATTTTTCCTGCATCCGGGGGAGCTTGCGCTGGCGGTGACGTTCGAATCCGTGACGTTGCCTTCCGATCTCGTCGGTTGGTTAGATGGTCGTTCTTCATTAGCGCGTCTGGGACTGATGGTACACGTTACCGCACACCGTATCGATCCGGGCTGGTCAGGGTGCATCGTACTGGAATTCTACAACTCCGGAAAATTACCGCTGGCCCTGCGCCCTGGCATGCCAATTGGCGCGTTGAGTTTCGAACCGCTTTCCGGTCCGGCTGCGCGACCTTACAATCGTCGTCAGGATGCAAAGTATCGCGATCAGCAGGGCGCCGTTGCCAGCCGGATCGATAAAGACTGAATGTTTTCAGTCCATTGGGGATAGCATGAGACGATTTCTGACAACGCTGATGATCCTTCTGGTCGTGCTGGTGGCCGGTTTTTCTGCGTTAGTACTGTTGGTGAATCCGAATGATTTCCGCGCGTATATGGTCAAGCAGGTTGCTGTGCGTAGCGGATATCAGCTGCAGTTGGATGGTCCTCTGCGTTGGCACGTATGGCCTCAGTTGAGCATCCTCTCGGGGCGCATGGCGTTGACGGCTGAAGGTGCCAGCGAACCCCTGATTCGTGCCGACAATATGCGCCTCGACGTCGCGTTGTGGCCGTTGTTGAGTCATCAGCTCAGTGTGAAGCAGGTGATGCTCAAGGGAGCGGTGATTCAACTGACCCCGCAAACTGAGGCGGTGCGTGGACAAGATGCGCCCGTTGCCCCCAAAGACAATACGTTGCCCGATCTGGCGGAAGACAAAGGATGGTCGTTTGATATCGCCCGTCTGCGCGTCGCCGACAGCGTTCTGGTATTCCAGCATGAAGACGACGAGCAGGTAACGGTTCGCGATATTCGTCTGGAGATGGAACAGGATAGCCAGCACCGCGGTACGTTTGATTTCTCCGGGCGTGTGAACCGCGATCAGCGTGACCTTGTGCTATCGTTTAACGGCACCGTCGATGCTTCCGACTACCCGCATAATTTGTCCGCTAATATTGAGCAGTTAAGCTGGCAGCTACAGGGGGCCGATCTTCCGTCGCAGGGCATTAAAGGTGAGGGACAGCTTCAGGCGCAGTGGCTGGAAGAGAAAAAACAGCTCGCGTTTAGCCAGATTCATTTAACCGCTAACGACAGCTCTCTCGCCGGGCAAGCCCAGGTGTCGCTGTTAGATAAACCAGAATGGCTCGTCGACCTGAAATTTGGTCAGCTCAATCTGGACAATCTGATTGTGCAACGCGATGCCGTGGCGGCGACAAACGGTGAGGTTCAGCAAGGGCAGAGTCAGTCGACGCTGGCGCGCCCCGTCATTGCTTCGCAGGTTGATGCCGTCTCTTACCAGGGACTCAAGGGATTTTCGGCAGACATCACGTTACAGGCTGACAAAGTATTGTGGCGTAAAATGGCGTTTGAGAATGTCTCGGCAAAAATAAATAACCAGTTCGGCTTAATGAATATCGCACAGCTGGAAGGCAAAAGTAACGGTGGACGTGTTTCGCTTCCCGGTACGTTGGACGCCAGAAAAGATGCGCCGCGCGCAGTCTTTCATCCGCGGCTGGAAGGCGTAGAAATAGGCGCTATCCTCAAAGCCTTCAATTACCCCATCGCGCTGACCGGCAAGCTGTCACTGGCGGGAGATTTTTCCGGCTCAGATATTGACGCCCAGGCGTTTCGCCATAGTTGGCAAGGCCAGGCTCATGTCGAAATGAGCGATACGCGAATGGAAGGGATGAACTTCCAGCAGATGATACAACAAGCCGTAGAACGCAGCGGCGGTGATGTGAAATCACAGCAAAATCTGGATAACGTCACCCGTCTGGATCGCTTTGTCACCGATATGACGCTGGATAACGGCGAGGTTACGCTGGATAACATGGCCGGTGAGTCGGCGATGCTTGCGCTGACTGGCAAGGGGACGTTAGACCTGGTGAAGCAGAATTGCGACACGCTGTTTAACATTCGCGTGCTGGGCGGTTGGGATGGCGAAAGCAAGCTGATTAAGTTCCTGAAAGCCACGCCGGTTCCTCTCAGGGTCTATGGCCAGTGGCAGGCGCTGAACTATAACTTGCAGGTCGATCAGTTGCTGCGCAAGCATCTGCAGGATGAAGCGAAACGTCGTCTGAACGATTGGGCCGATCGCAATAAAGACTCCCGCAACGGTAAAGATGTTAAAAAGTTGCTGGATAAACTCTGATTCACATTGCCGGATGGCAGCTAATGCGCCATCCGGCGGGTGATTTACACCTCGTAATCCATCTCTTCTTCACCGTGTAGCGGTATCAACTGGACTTTTTGCACGCGATGGTTTTCCACCTGCAGAGTTTTTAGTCGGTAGTCGCCAACCTGAACTTCCTCTCCGGTTTTTGGAATACGCTGTAAATATTCCATCAAAAGCCCGGCAATGGTGTGATATTCACGTTTTTCATCTAACGGAATAGGGACGTACTGCACCAGATCTTCCAGCGGCATGTGACCGTTAGCTGTCCACGAACCATCGGCATTTTTCTGGATATCATGGCGGGCATCAATCTCCTCTACCTCATTTGGCAGATTACCGGCGATGGTTTCCATTACGTCACTGAGCGTTACGATCCCTTCGACAGAACCAAATTCATCTGCAATAAAAGCGAAGTGCGTGCGGGCATTACGGAACTGCTCCAGCGCCGGAAGCAGCGGCAGGGTTTCCGGGAACACCAGCGGCTGACGAATCAGGACGCGTAAGTCGAGCGCCTCGCCGCGCAGAGACTGCTGCAGCAGATCGATGACATGCACTACGCCCAGCAGCTCTTCCTCCTCGTCTTCTCCGGTAACAACCAGGCGCGTATGCTGATTTTTTTCCAGTAAAGCGCGGATTTCTGCTTCGGGTGCGTTGAGATCGACGTGTTCAATGTCGTGGCGTGAGGTCATGATGCTGCTGACGGTACGCTGATTAAGATTCAGTACGCGCTCAATCATCCGCCGTTCCTGGGGCGCAAAAATCTGACCCTCCTGGTGATCCGCCAGCATAGCAGCGGTTTCGGCATCCAGTTCGGCATCTTCTTTTTGACCGCTCAGCAGCCTCATCACCGCCTCCGCAGTGCGCTGACGCAAGGTATGGTTGGCTGACAGGAAGCGACGACGGTTAAAGATTGCCAACTGGTTCAAGGCTTCGATCATAACCGAGAAGCCGATAGCGGCGTACAGGTAACCTTTCGGGATATGGAAACCGAACCCTTCGGCGACCAGGCTGAAACCAATCATCAGCAGGAAGCTTAGGCACAGAATAACGATGGTTGGGTGGCTGTTGACAAAGCGAGTCAACGACTTACTGGCGAGCATCATCAGGCTGATGGCGATAATCACCGCCGCCATCATCACCGCCAGGTGATCGACCATCCCGACGGCGGTAATGACGGAATCCAGAGAGAAGATGGCGTCAAGCACCACAATTTGCGCGACCACTCCCCAGAACTTAGCGCCTTTACGCTGGGTGGGATTGTCGCTGTCTTTGCCTTCCAGCCGTTCGTTTAGCTCCATTGTGGCTTTAAACAACAGGAAGAAACCGCCAAACAGCATAATCAGATCGCGCGCACTGAAACTGAGGCCGCGAATGCTGAACAGTGGCGTTGTCAGCGTCACCAGCCAGGATATTGATGCCAGTAGCAGCAGTCGCATGACCATCGCCAGCAGGAGCCCGGTAATACGCGCCTTATCCCGCTGGGCAGGAGGGAGTTTCTCCGCGAGGATGGCAATAAAAACAAGATTATCAATGCCAAGAACAAGTTCGATCACGATTAGCGTGACGAGTCCGGCCCAGATTGACGGATCGGCAATCCATTCCATAGTAAATGCTATACCCATAGTTGTATGACAATTGTCACAATTCGATCATGGGTAAAACTGGCGGAAAATGCAATGCCGGAAAGGGATTTCTCTGGCGGTTATATCAGGATGCCAGCGGGATAATAGCCGTAATGTAACTACAGGAAATAAACTTCTTTAGCCAATTATATTTAGGAAATATCGCAGGTGGCGTATTTATTTAGTCATGCTGTCAATATCGATAAAATCCTAAAAACATATAAATTCCACGCTTAATATTAATCTTAAAAGCAAGTGAACGGAGGCTTGTTATCTTGCCTGCTATTCACTTAGCTGCAACAATTCTTGCGGTAATAATCAAAAGATAATATTTCCTCATTAACCGGTGGCGTTATTCCCGATGCGTTGCTGTTCTGAATATGATGAAAATAAAGGAGAAGATAAAAATTTAAATTAATCAGTGCATTGGTAGCTAATGAAGCCAGGGGCGGTAGCGTGTCTGGTCACCTGAAAACAAGCCTAAATTATTCTGTCAAGAGACCGCAGATGAATCCATTATTTTTAGGACTGATGCCAGTTAAATTCCTTTTCAATTAACGGCAAGGTAAATGTGTACAGGCGAAGCCGCTATTTAGAACGCACGTGATAATTACTCTGCCAAAGTGATAAATAATCAATGATGAACTCCAAACTTAAATTGATACCAGTCCTGGTATCGGTAATCTTGATAAACGGTTGTACCGTGCTTCCGGGCAGCAATATGTCTACGATGGGCAAAGATGTGATTAAACAGCAGGACGCTGATTTTGATATCAATCGGATGGTGAATGTTTATCCACTGACCCCGCGACTGGTCGAGCAATTACGTCCTCGTCCGAATGTTGCGCAGCCTAACATGTCGCTGGAGCAGGAGATTGCAGGATATCAGTATCGGGTCGGTCCAGGCGATGTCCTGAATGTGACCGTCTGGGATCATCCTGAACTCACGACCCCGGCCGGGCAGTATCGTAGCTCAAGCGATACCGGCAACTGGGTGCAACCTGATGGCACCATGTTTTACCCCTACATTGGCAAAGTCAGCGTGGTGGGAAAAACGTTGGCAGAAATTCGTAGTGATATTACCGGGCGCTTAGCGAAATACATTGCTGACCCGCAGGTGGACGTTAATATCGCCGCTTTCCGCTCGCAGAAGGCTTATGTCTCCGGGCAGGTGAATAAATCTGGCCAGCAGGCCATCACCAACGTACCGCTTACCATTCTTGATGCCATTAACGCCGCAGGCGGTCTTACCGAGGCGGCTGACTGGCGCAATGTTGTACTGACTCACAAAGGTCAGGAGCAACGAATTTCACTGCAAGCGCTGATGCAAAATGGCGACCTGAGCCAGAACCGTCTGCTCTATCCTGGCGACATTCTGTTTGTTCCGCGTAATGACGATCTGAAAGTCTTCGTGATGGGGGAAGTGAAGAAGCAGAGCACCCTCAAAATGGACTTCAGCGGTATGACGCTCACTGAAGCGCTTGGCAATGCAGAAGGTATCGATCTGACCACCTCCAACGCCAGCGGCATTTTCGTTATTCGTCCGTTGAAAGGCGAAAGCGGGCACAACGGCAAGATCGCCAATATCTATCAGCTTGATATGTCCGATGCGACTTCGCTGGTGATGGCGACGTCATTCCGACTCCAGCCTTACGATGTGGTGTATGTCACGACCGCGCCTGTTGCCCGCTGGAACCGTTTGATCAATCAGTTGCTGCCGACCATTAGCGGTGTTCGCTATATGACGGACACGGCCAGCGACCTTCACAACTGGTAATCGTCATGTTTAACAAAATATTGGTTGTCTGTGTGGGGAACATTTGCCGTTCCCCGACGGCAGAACGCTTGTTAAGGAAGTTTCATCCGGCGTTGACGGTCTCTTCTGCAGGTCTCGGGGCGCTGGTGGGTAAAGGTGCGGATCCCTGTGCTATCAGCGTCGCGCAGGCGCACAACCTGTCACTGGAAAATCATTGTGCCCGCCAGATCTCAGGACGCATGTGCCGGGAGTATGACCTGATCCTGACCATGGAAAAACGCCATATTTCAGCCCTGTGCGAAATGGTGCCGGAGATGCGCGGCAAAGTGATGCTTTTTGGTCACTGGGACAGCGAACGTGAAATTCCCGACCCATACCGTAAAAGTCGGGATGCGTTTGACGCGGTGTACGCATTACTTGAACGGTCTGCCCGCCAGTGGGCTCAGGCATTGAACGCGGAGCAGGGAAAACAATGACAGAAAAAGTAAAACAGTCTGCCGCGCCGGTTACGGGCAATGATGAAATCGATATTGGTCGTCTGGTAGGAACGGTGGTGGAAGCTCGCTGGTGGGTGCTTGGTATTACGGCGACGTTTGCGTTATGTGCGGCGGTCTACACGCTGTTTGCCACGCCCATCTACAGTGCGGATGCGCTGGTGCAAATTGAGCAAAATACCGGGAATTCCCTGGTGCAGGATATTGGCTCGGCGTTGTCGAATAAACCGCCGGCTTCGGAAGCGGAAATTCAGCTCATTCAGTCACGGCTGGTACTGGGAAAAACGGTAGACGATCTCAATCTGGATATCGCGGTGACGAAAGATACATTTCCGATTTTTGGCGCAGGCTGGGATCGGTTGATGGGGCGCCAGAATGAAACCGTTAATGTCACCACCTTTACGCTGCCAAAGGCGATGAAGGAACAGACTTTTACGCTAAGCGTGTTGAACGATAAAAGTTATCAATTAGTCAGTGATGGGGGATTTAGCGCCCGCGGTCAGGTTGGGCAATTGTTGAATCACGATGGCGTGACGATGCTGGTTGAGGCAATTCATGCCAGCCCTGAGAGCCAATTTACCGTCAGCAAATTTTCCACATTGGGCATGATTAACACCCTGCAAAATAACCTGATGGTGACAGAAACCGGCAAAGATACTGGCGTATTGAGCCTGACTTTTACCGGCGAAGACCGCGAACAAATCCGCCAGATCCTCGACAGTATTACCCGCAACTATCTGCAACAAAACGTAGTACGTAAGTCAGAAGAAGCCGCTAAAAGTCTGGCGTTTCTGGCAAAACAGTTGCCTGAGGTGCGTAACCGGCTGGACGTTGCCGAAAACAAGCTGAATGCCTTCCGTCAGGATAAAGACTCCGTGGATTTGCCGCTGGAAGCTAAAGCGGTGCTCGATTCCATGGTAAATATCGATGCGCAGCTCAACGAACTGACCTTTAAAGAAGCGGAAATCTCCAAGTTATTCACCAAAGCGCACCCGGCGTATCGCACATTGCTGGAAAAACGCCAGGCGCTGGAAGATGAGAAAAGCAAGCTGAACGGGCGTGTTACGGCAATGCCGAAAACGCAGCAGGAAATTGTCCGGCTGACCCGCGATGTGGAGTCCGGTCAGCAGGTCTATATGCAGCTGTTAAATAAGCAACAGGAACTGAAGATCACCGAGGCGAGTACGGTCGGAGATGTGCGCATCGTCGATCCCGCGATTGCCCAGCCAGGCGTGCTGAAGCCGAAAAAGGCGTTGATTATTCTCGGTAGCATTATTCTTGGTTTGATGCTTTCGGTGGTGGGCGTATTGCTGCGTTCCCTGTTTAACCGCGGCATCGAAAGCCCGCAGGTGCTGGAAGAGCATGGCATCAGCGTTTATGCCAGCATCCCGCTTTCAGAATGGCAAAAAGCGCGCGATAACGTTCAGACCATTAAAGGTGTGAAGCGTTACAAACAAACCCAGTTACTGGCGGTGGGGAATCCAACGGATCTCGCCATAGAAGCGGTCCGTAGCCTGCGTACCAGTCTGCACTTCGCCATGATGCAGGCGCGCAACAACGTGTTGATGCTGACCGGCGTTAGCCCGTCGATAGGTAAAACATTTGTCTGCGCTAACCTGGCGGCGGTCATTAGCCAGACCCACAAGCGCGTGCTGTTGATCGACTGTGACATGCGCAAAGGCTATACCCACGAACTGCTGGGTACCAGTAACGTCAACGGTCTGTCCGAGATCCTCGTCGGTAAGGGGGATATCTCTTCCAGCGCGAAACCGACCTCCATTGCGAATTTTGATCTGATCCCTCGCGGACAAATACCCCCTAATCCATCTGAGCTTCTGATGAGTGAACGCTTTGGCGAACTGATTACGTGGGCCAGCGAGCACTATGACCTGGTCCTGATAGATACCCCGCCAATACTGGCGGTGACCGATGCGGCAATTGTTGGCCGCCATGTCGGCACCACGCTGATGGTGGCGCGTTATGCGGTCAATACGCTGAAAGAGGTGGAAACCAGCCTGAGTCGGTTTGAGCAAAACGGCATTCAGGTTAAAGGGGTGATCCTCAACTCGATCTTCCGCCGTGCCAGTGGCTATCAGGATTACGGTTACTACGAATACGAATACACGTCGGATTCGAAATAGATAACGAACAGCAACGCATATCGAATGTAGGCCTGATAAGCGTAGCGCCATCAGGCAACTTTATTTGGGAAACGAAAATGACGACAGAAAACCCACTCATTTCAATTTATATGCCAACCTGGAATCGCCAACAGCTGGCCATTCGGGCGATTAAATCGGTGTTGCGCCAGGACTATCCTCACTGGGAGATGATCATTGTGGATGACTGTTCTTCCTCGTATGAGCAACTACAGCAGTTCGTTGAGGAACTGAACGACCCACGCGTGTGCTATACGCATAACGCGACGAACTCCGGGGCCTGCGCGGTACGCAATCAGGCCATCATGCAGGCTAATGGGCAATATATTACGGGTATTGATGATGATGATGAATGGACGCCGAATCGCCTGAGCGTGTTTCTGCAGCATCGTCATCAACTGGTTACGCACGCGTTTCTGTATGCCAATGATTATGTTTGTGAAGGCGAAGTGTATTCGCAACCGGCCAGTCTGCCGCTCTATCCGAAGTCAGTTTACTCCCGACGCAAGTTTTACAAGCGCAATATTATTGGTAATCAGGTCTTTACGTGGGCATGGCGTTTTAAAGCATGCCTGTTCGATACCACACTGAAAGCCGCGCAGGATTACGACATTTTTCTCAGGATGGTGGTGGCGTACGGCAAACCGTGGAAGGTCAAAGAGGCGACGCAGATCCTGCATGTGAACCACGGTGAGATGCGCATTACCTCGTCACCGCATAAATTCTCCGGCTACTTTCAGTTCTATCGTAAGCACAAAGGTAAATTTGACCGGGCGAGTAAGAAATATCAGCTGTTTACGCTCTATCAGATCCGCAATAAACGAATGAACTGGCGCACGCTGCTGACGTTGCTTTCCATTCGCAACAGTAAGCGTCTGGCCGACGGACTGCGAGGACGCTAAGTATGCTGGAAGATTTACGTGCGAACGGCTGGAGTCTGCGCCCCTGCTGCATGGTAGTGGCCTATCGGATTGCCCATTTTTGCTCCGTCTGGCGTAAAAAAAATATCTTGAACAACCTGTGGGCTGCGCCGGTGCTGGTGTTGTATCGCCTGATTACTGAATGCCTGTTTGGTTATGAAATTCAGGCCGCTGCATCTATCGGTCGTCGTTTCACTATCCATCATGGTTATGGCGTAGTGATCAATAAACACGTGGTGGCAGGGGACGATTTAACCCTGCGCCACGGTGTCACCATTGGCAATCCTGGCGGCAAAGATTTGTCCTGTCCGGTCATCGGTAACGGTGTCGAACTGGGGGCCAACGTCACTGTGCTCGGCGATGTCGCTATTGGCGATAACGTGACCATTGGCGCCGGGAGCGTGGTAGTGGATAGCATCCCTGACAACACGCTGGTGGTGGGCGAGAAAGCACGAGTGAAGGTAACAAAATGAATATCTTACAATTTAATGTGCGACTCGCAGAAGGTGGAGCGGCAGGTGTGGCGTTAGATCTGCATCTTCGCGCGCTGGCGAAAGGGTTGACGTCACGCTTTGTGTACGGCTATGGCAAAGGCGGCAAGAAAAGCGCCAGCCACGGTAATTATCCGCATGTTATCAAACATACGCCGCGCCTGACGTCGGCGGCGAATATTGCGCTATTTCGTTTCGCTAACCGCGACCTGTTTGGCAATCTTAACAGTTTATATCGTACGGTGACCCGCACATCCGGCCCGCTGGTACTGCATTTTCATGTGCTGCACAGTTACTGGTTGAACCTGGAAGAGGTCGTGACCTTTTGCGAAAAGGTGAAGGCGCATAAACCGGACATCACCTTTGTCTGGACGCTGCACGATCACTGGAGCGTGACCGGGCGTTGCGCTTTCACAGACGGGTGTGAAAGCTGGAAAACCGGCTGCCAGAAATGCCCGACGTTAAGCAATTATCCGCCGGTAAAAATCGACAAAGCCCATCAGCAGGTGCCCGCTAAACGGCAGAGGTTTCGCGACATGTTAGCGCTTGGCTGCCAGTTTATCTCTCCCAGCCAGCATGTGGCCGACGCGTTCAACAGTCTGTATGGCATGGGGCGCTGCCGCATTATTAACAACGGTATTGATGTGGCAACCGAAGCCATTCTTGCCGAACTGCCCGCCAGACATGAACCACACGGCAGACCGAAAATCGCGGTGGTGGCTCATGACCTGCGCTATGACGGTAAAACCAATCAGCGCCTGGTGCAGGAGATGATGGCGCTCGGGGAAAAAATTGAGCTGCATACCTTCGGCAAATTTTCTCCCTTTGCTGGCGATAATGTCATCAATCATGGCTTCGAAAGCGATAAGCGAACGTTGATGAGCGCGCTTAACGAGATGGATGGACTGGTGTTCAGCTCCCGCGTTGATAATTACCCGCTGATTCTGTGCGAAGCGCTTTCCATCGGGGTACCGGTGATTGCTACGCACAGCGAGGCGGCACAAGAGGTACTGGCGAAAGCGGGCGGTAAAACGTTCAGTGAAGCGGATGTATTGCGGCTGGTACAACTGAAAAAATCAGACATTGCGCAGGCGGTATTCGACACGTCGCTTGCCGCGTTCAGCCAGCGCAGCCGGGTGGCATACAGTGGACAACAGATGCTGGAGGAATATGTCTCGTTCTATCAGAATCTGTAGCTATCTGCTGCTACCGCTGCTTTATCTGCTGGTTAACGTCAAACTTGCCCAGCTTGGTGAGAGCTTCCCGATAACGATTGTCACATTCTTGCCCGTTCTGCTGTTGCTGTTTGTCGAGCGCATCAATATTAAAAAATTAATGATTGCGCTGGGCGTGGGGGGAGGGTTGACGGCGTTTAACTACCTGTTCGGTCAATCGCTGAATGCCAGTAAGTACGTCACGTCCGCGATGCTGTTTGTCTATACCGTGGTGATTATTGGGATGGTGTGGAGTATTCGCTTCAAAACCATTTCGCCGCATAACTATATTAAGATCCTGCGCTTTTTCTGGCTGGTTGTCGGGCTGGTGGTAGGGTTAGCGGCAGTTGAAATGGCGCAGATCATTCTCAGCGGCGGCAGCAGTTTAATGGAAGTTATTTCGAAATATCTTATTTACAGTAACAGCTATGTTCTGAACTTTATTAAGTTTGGCGGAAAACGCACCACTGCGCTTTATTTCGAACCGGCATTCTTCGCTCTGGCGTTAATCTCAATTTGGCTCAGTATCAAACAGTTTGGTATCAAAACGCCTAAGTCCGATGCTATGATTCTGGCAGGGATAATATTATCAGGGTCGTTTTCCGGGGTGATGACGTTTATTTTGTTTTATCTCCTGGAGTGGGCGTTCCAGTACCTGAATAAGGATGCGATAAAAAAGAAGTTGCCGCTGGCGATAATCTCATTAAGCGTGTTTTTAGTCGGTGTGATATTTGCGTTTCCATACATCGCAACGCGCCTTGGGGATTTAGGCACCGAGGGGTCGTCATCGTATTATCGAATCGTGGGACCGCTAGTGATGGTGGGTTATTCGTTAATGCATGTTGATGGCGTAGTAAGATTCGGTTCGCTTTATGAATATGTCGCGTCATTCGGAATTTTTAACGGTGCGGATGTGGGTAAAACGATAGACAATGGTTTGTATCTGCTGATTATTTATTTTTCGTGGTTCGCCGTGATATTAACCCTGTGGTACATGGGGAAAGTTATGAAGATGATGATCACTGCTTTTGGTGATAATCAGAATTATCGGGTGCAGCTATATCTTTTTACGCCGCTGTCGCTGTTTTTTACAGGGTCAGTATTTAGTCCGGAATACGCTTTTTTAATTGTGTGTCCGTTTATTTTGCGCAAGGCGCTGAATATCGCGAGGTAAATCACATGCTGCTTAGTATTATTACCGTCGCCTTTCGCAATCTGGAAGGGATCGTCAAAACTCACGCCTCGCTGGCACACCTGACGCAGGCAGGCGATATCAGTTTTGAGTGGATTGTTGTTGATGGCGGCTCCTCTGACGGTACGTCGGCGTTTCTTGAAGGTCTCGGTGGAGAGCACCGGTTACGGTTTGTCAGCGAACCGGACAACGGCATTTATGATGCGATGAACAAAGGCATTGCGATGGCGCGCGGGCGCTTTGCGCTGTTCCTCAATTCCGGGGATATTCTGCATGCCGATGCGGCTCAGTTCATCCGCCAGTTAAAAACGCAGAGTGATAAAGCCATGGTTATCGGCGACGCGTTGCTGGATTTTGGCAATGGCAACAAAATTAAGCGCCGGGCAAAGCCGGGTTGGTATATTTATCACAGCCTGCCTGCCAGCCATCAGGCCATCTTTTTTCCGCTCTCAGGACTGAATGTCTGGCGCTATGATTTGCAATATAAAATAT
Organism: Citrobacter sp. CRE-46; assembly: GCF_059615875.1. Taxonomy (NCBI): domain Bacteria; kingdom Pseudomonadati; phylum Pseudomonadota; class Gammaproteobacteria; order Enterobacterales; family Enterobacteriaceae; genus Citrobacter; species Citrobacter sp. CRE-46. The sequence continues at coordinate 2,000,400 of NZ_CM184341.1, forward strand.
CGTCCGATTACGCGCTGGCCGCCAGACTATATAAATCTGGTTACGCTTTCAAAAAACTGGACGGGCTGGTGTCGGAGTTTTCGATGGGCGGAGTGTCAACGACGAATAATCTGGAATTATGCCGCGATGCAAAAAAAGTTCAGCGGCAGATATTACATATGCCAGGTTTTTTGACTGGGGTTTCTGAATATTTACGGCTGCGTACAACCGGTAAAACAAAAACTTTATATGGCAAAACGTAAGGGCACATTATGCAGGATTTAAGCGGCTTCAACGTGCCGAAAGGTTTTCGCGGTAGCGGTGTCATTAAAGTGCAATTATGGTGGGCGGTACAGGCAACACTGTTTCGTTGGTCACCCCAGGTAATGTATCGCTGGCGTGCGTTTTTATTACGCATGTTCGGTGCAAAAATAGGAAAAAACGTAGTTATTCGACCTTCAGTAAAAATTACTTATCCGTGGAAATTAACCCTGGGAGATTATGCCTGGGTGGGTGATGACGCGGTTTTATATACGTTGGGTAATATTACGATTGGCGCACACGCGGTTATTTCGCAAAAAAGTTATTTATGTACCGGAAGTCATGATTACGCCAGCCAATATTTTGATATTAACGCCACACCGATTGTGGTTGGCGATAAATGCTGGCTGGCGACAGATGTTTTTGTCGCGCCAGGCGTGACGATTGGCGATGGCACCGTCGTTGGAGCACGCAGCAGCGTATTTAAATCGCTGCCAGCAAATGTCGTTTGTCGGGGAAACCCCGCAGTAGTCACGCGCGAACGCGTCGAGAAAGTTACTCCCTGAGGGGATCATTTAAGAGGTAATAACATGTCAAAAGTCGCTCTCATCACTGGCGTAACCGGGCAGGATGGTTCTTACCTGGCAGAATTCCTGCTGGAAAAAGGGTATGAAGTGCACGGCATTAAGCGTCGCGCTTCATCATTCAACACCGAACGTGTGGACCATATCTACCAGGATCCACATTCAAGCAACCCCAAATTCCATCTGCACTATGGCGATTTGACGGATTCATCCAACCTGACCCGTATTTTAAAAGAGGTCCAACCGGATGAGGTCTATAACCTGGGCGCCATGAGTCATGTCGCGGTGTCGTTTGACTCACCGGAATACACCGCGGACGTCGATGCAATAGGTACGTTGCGTTTGCTGGAGGCTATCCGCTTCCTTGGTCTGGAAAAGAAGACCCGTTTCTATCAGGCCTCCACCTCAGAACTCTACGGCCTGGTACAGGAAATTCCGCAGAAAGAGACCACGCCGTTTTACCCGCGTTCGCCCTATGCGGTGGCTAAGCTCTACGCCTACTGGATTACCGTTAACTACCGCGAATCCTACGGTATGTATGCCTGTAACGGCATCCTGTTTAACCACGAATCTCCACGCCGTGGTGAAACTTTCGTCACCCGTAAAATCACCCGCGCCATTGCCAACATCGCTCAGGGCCTGGAGTCGTGCCTGTACCTGGGCAACATGGATTCGCTGCGTGACTGGGGGCATGCCAAAGATTACGTCAGGATGCAGTGGATGATGCTGCAGCAGGATCAGCCGGAAGATTTCGTCATTGCCACCGGCGTGCAATATTCCGTGCGTCAGTTTGTAGAAATGGCGGCGGCGCAACTGGGTATCAAACTGCGTTTTGAAGGTGAAGGCGTGAATGAAAAAGGCATTGTGGTTTCCGTGACCGGACACGATGCGCCAGGTGTGAAACCTGGGGACGTGATAATCGCCGTCGATCCGCGCTATTTCCGTCCGGCAGAAGTAGAAACGCTATTGGGCGATCCGGCCAGAGCACATGAAAAACTTGGCTGGAAACCGGAAATTACGCTGCGCCAGATGATCTCTGAAATGGTCGCTAACGACCTTGAAGCAGCGAAGAAACATTCCCTGCTGAAGTCGCACGGTTACGAGGTTGCCATCGCGCTGGAGTACTGAGGATGAAGAAACAACGTATTTTTGTGGCGGGCCATCGCGGGATGGTGGGGGCCGCCATCGTAAGACAGCTGGCCCAACGAGATAATGTCGAACTGGTGCTGCGTACCCGAGATGAGCTTAACCTGCTGGATGGAGACGCGGTGCGTCACTTCTTCGCCGCTGAACGTATTGACCAGGTGTACCTGGCGGCGGCAAAAGTGGGTGGGATCGTGGCCAATAACACGTATCCCGCTGATTTTATTTACGAAAACATGATGATTGAGAGCAACATCATTCATGCGGCGCATCTGCATAACGTGAATAAACTGCTGTTTCTCGGATCATCCTGTATTTATCCCAAACATGCTAGCCAGCCAATAGCCGAAAGCGAACTCTTGCAGGGGCAACTGGAGCCGACCAACGAGCCGTATGCGATTGCCAAAATAGCTGGCATCAAGCTGTGTGAATCGTATAACCGTCAGTATGGCCGTGATTATCGCTCGGTGATGCCGACGAATTTGTACGGGCCGCATGACAACTTTCATCCAAGCAATTCGCATGTGATCCCGGCGCTGCTGCGCCGCTTTCACGAAGCCTGCGAGCAAAATGCGCCGGATGTGGTGGTGTGGGGAAGCGGCACGCCGATGCGCGAGTTTCTGCATGTGGATGATATGGCGGCGGCCAGCATCCACGTAATGGAGCTGGCTCATGAAGTCTGGCAGGAATATACCCAGCCGATGCTGTCGCATATCAATGTGGGTACCGGCGTGGACTGCACCATCCGTGAACTGGCCCAGACCATTGCCAAGGTAGTGGGTTACAAGGGGCGCGTGGTGTTTGACGCCAGCAAACCGGACGGGACGCCGCGCAAATTACTCGACGTTACGCGTTTGCATCAGTTGGGCTGGTATCACGAGATATCACTTGAGGCAGGGCTTGCCAGCACCTGGCAGTGGTTCCTTGAAAACCAGCAGCGTTATCGGGGGTAAGCATGTTTTTACGTCATGACGATTTTGCCACCGTCGTACGTTCAACCCCGCTGATTTCTATCGACTTGATCGTGGAAAACGCCGAGGGAGAGTTTCTGCTCGGTAAGCGTCTCAATCGTCCGGCGCAGGGCTACTGGTTCGTTCCCGGCGGTCGTGTGCAAAAAGATGAATCGCTACATGCGGCTTTTGAACGGCTGACTGAAGCTGAGTTGGGGTTGCGTCTACCGCTGTCCGCCGCTGAGTTTTATGGTGTCTGGCAGCACTTCTATGACGACAACTTTTCCGGGGATGATTTCTCAACGCATTACATCGTGCTGGGATTTCGTCTGCGCGTATCAGAAAACGACCTGCAACTGCCTGATGCACAACATGATGCCTACCGCTGGCTGGCGGCGACAGAGATTCAGGCCAGTGACAGCGTACACGCCAACAGCCGGGCTTACTTCTGCCAGGCAAGTCAGAGCGGAGTACCTGGGCTATGAGGATCCTGGTGTATGGCATTAACTACTCGCCGGAGCTGACCGGTATCGGCAAGTACACCGGTGAAATGGTGGAGTGGATGGCGCAACAAGGTCATGACGTGCGGGTGATCACCGCGCCGCCTTATTATCCGCAATGGAAAGTTAATGGTCGCTATTCATCCTGGCGCTATCGTCGCGAGGAGGGGGATGCCACCGTCTGGCGTTGTCCGCTGTATGTGCCTGAGCAACCCTCAACGCTCAAGCGCCTGCTGCATTTGGGCAGTTTCGCCCTGAGCAGCTTCTTCCCGCTGCTGGCGCAACGTCGCTGGAAGCCGGATCGCATCATCGGCGTGGTGCCGACGCTGTTTTGTACGCCGGGGATGCGCTTGCTGGCAAAACTCAGCGGCGCGCGCACGCTGCTGCACATTCAGGATTATGAAGTCGATGCCATGTTGGGACTTGGCATGGCAGGCAAAGGCAAGCGCGGTATGGTGGCGAAACTGGCCTGCGTGTTTGAACGCAGTGGTTTGCACAGCGTGGACAATATTTCGACGATTTCCCGTTCCATGATGCGCAAAGCCATGGAAAAAGGCGTTGCGCCACGCAAGGTTATTTTCTTTCCGAACTGGTCGGAAGTGGCGCGCTTTCGTGACGTGACCGACGCCGATGCTTTGGCGTTGCGCCAGAAACTGGGATTGCCCGCGGATCAAAAAATCATTCTCTACTCGGGCAATATCGGTGAAAAGCAGGGGCTTGAGTGCGTCATCGACGCGGCGGCCCAATTGAGTGAGCAACCCTGGCTGTTTGCGATCGTCGGGCAGGGCGGGGGCAAAGCGCGACTGGAGACCATGGTCAGCGAACGCGACCTGCGCAACGTAATGTTCTTTCCGCTGCAATCTTATGAAGCGCTGCCTGCGCTGCTCAAGCTCGCGGACTGTCATCTGGTCGTACAAAAGCGTGGCGCGGCGGATGCAGTACTGCCGTCCAAACTGACTAATATCCTCGCCGTTGGCGGTAACGCGGTGATTACCGCTGAGCCTGAGACCGAATTGGGTCAGTTGTGTGACGCTCATCCTGGCATCGCGGTGTGTGTCGAGCCGGAATCAGTCAATGCGCTGGTTGGCGGGATTCAACAGGCGCTAACCATGCCAAAAGTTAACACGGTGGCACGTGAGTATGCCGAACGCTCGTTGGATAAAGAAAACGTGCTGAATCAATTTATTGCTGATATTCGGGGTACATGATGAGTCAAAACAAACTCTTTCCGGTAGTCATGGCCGGTGGCTCGGGTAGCCGTTTATGGCCACTGTCCCGCGTACTGTATCCAAAGCAGTTCCTGTGTCTGAAAGGCGATCTCACCATGTTGCAGACGACGATTTGCCGTCTGAACGGTGTGGAGTGCGAAAGCCCGGTTGTTATCTGTAATGAACAACACCGTTTTATCGTTGCGGAACAGTTACGGCAACTGCACAAACTGACCGAGAACATTATTCTCGAACCAGCCGGACGCAACACTGCGCCAGCCATAGCGCTGGCTGCGCTGGCGGCAAAACGTCAGTGTCCGGGTGACGATCCGCTGCTACTGGTGCTGGCGGCCGATCACATGATTGCCGACGAAGAGGCATTTCGCGAAGCGGTTCGCAATGCGATGCCGTATGCCAGTGCGGGTAAGCTGGTGACGTTTGGTATCGTCCCGGACCAACCGGAGACTGGCTACGGCTATATCCGTCGAGGCGAGGTTTCACCGTCGAATACTGACGCGGTGGCTTTTGAGGTGGCGCAGTTTGTTGAAAAACCTAATCTGGAAACCGCACAGGCGTATGTGGCAAGCGGCGACTACTACTGGAACAGCGGGATGTTCCTGTTCCGGGCAGGCCGTTACCTGGAAGAATTGAAAAAGTATCGTCCCGATATTCTTGAGGCCTGCGAAAACGCCATGAGCACCGTCGACCCCGATCTCGATTTTATTCGCGTTGATGAACAGGCGTTTCTCGCCTGCCCGGAAGAGTCTGTGGACTATGCGGTAATGGAACGTACGGCCGATGCGGTGGTGATGCCTATGAATGCAGGCTGGAGCGATGTCGGCTCCTGGTCATCATTGTGGGAAATCAGCGCCCATACTGCTGAAGGTAATGTGCATCACGGCGATGTCATTAGCCACAAAACGGAAAACAGCTACGTCTATGCCGAATCCGGGTTGGTGACGACCGTCGGGGTGAAAGATCTGGTGGTGGTGCAGACCAAAGACGCGGTACTGATTGCCGATCGCAACGCGGTACAGGATGTCAAAAAAGTGGTGGAGAAAATTAAAGCTGACGGGCGCCATGAGCACCACATTCACCGCGAAGTTTATCGTCCGTGGGGCAAATATGACTCCATTGATGCCGGAGACCGTTACCAGGTCAAGCGAATTACCGTCAAGCCTGGCGAGGGATTGTCCGTGCAGATGCATCATCATCGGGCTGAGCACTGGGTTGTGGTTGCAGGTACCGCGAAAGTGACAATTAATGATGATATCAAACTGCTCGCTGAAAACGAGTCTGTCTATATTCCGCTGGGAGCGACCCACTGTCTGGAGAACCCCGGAAAAATCCCGCTCGATCTGATTGAAGTACGCTCCGGATCTTACCTCGATGAGGATGATGTGGTGCGGTTTGCGGACAGATACGGGCGCGCCTGATGCCGGATGCGCTTATCCGGCCTGCAACAGCGTAGGCTCGGTAAGGGAAGCGCACCGGGCAATGCATTAACACTTATTAAAAAGGCTCATTAAGAGTCAGGGCCTCTTGTTGCCTGAAAAAGGGTAAATCATGACAAAACTGACCTGTTTTAAAGCGTATGACATCCGCGGCCGACTGGGCGAAGAGTTAAATGAAGAGATTGCGTGGCGTATTGGCCGCGCTTACGGCGAGTTTCTGCAGCCGAAAACCATCGTCCTCGGCGGCGATGCCCGCCTGACCAGCGAGACGCTGAAGCTGGCGCTGGCGAAAGGCCTGCAGGATGCAGGGGTGGATGTGCTGGATATTGGCATGTCGGGCACCGAAGAGATTTATTTCGCCACTTTCCATCTTGGCGTTGATGGCGGCATTGAAGTGACCGCCAGCCATAATCCGCTGGATTACAACGGCATGAAGCTGGTGCGGGAAGGGGCACGGCCCATCAGCGGTGATACCGGTCTGCGCGACGTGCAGCGTCTGGCGGAAGCGAATGACTTCCCGGCGGTTGATGAGAGCAAACGTGGCCGCTACCAGCGGATCAATCCTCGCGATGCCTACATCGACCACCTGCTGGGTTACATCAATCCCGGCAACCTGAAACCGATGAAGCTGGTGCTCAATGCCGGTAACGGCGCGGCAGGCCCGGTGGTGGACGCCATTGAAGCCCGTTTTAAGGCGCTGGGCGTGCCGGTCGAGTTCATCAAAATTCACAACACGCCGGATGGCAATTTCCCCAACGGTATTCCCAACCCTCTGCTGCCGGAGTGCCGGGCAGACACGCGCAATGCAGTGATTGAACACGGCGCGGATATGGGGATTGCCTTCGACGGGGATTTTGACCGCTGCTTCCTGTTCGATGAAAAAGGCCAGTTCATTGAGGGGTACTACATTGTCGGTCTGCTGGCGGAAGCGTTTCTGGATAAGAATCCGGGGGCGAAAATCATCCACGACCCGCGCCTGTCCTGGAATACTGTGGATGTGGTGACGGCGGCCGGCGGTAAACCGGTGATGTCAAAAACCGGACACGCGTTTATCAAAGAGCGTATGCGCCATGAAGATGCCATTTACGGCGGCGAGATGAGCGCGCATCACTATTTTCGCGACTTTGCTTACTGCGACAGCGGGATGATCCCGTGGCTGCTGGTGGCGGAACTGCTGTGCCTGAAAGGACAGTCACTGGGCGAACTGGTCCGTGACCGGATGGCGGCATACCCGGCGAGTGGAGAAATAAACAGTACGCTGGCAGAGCCGACGGCGGCCATTGCGCGCGTGGAGCAGCACTTTTCCCGGGAAGCGCTGACGGTGGACAGAACGGATGGCATCAGCATGTCGTTTGTCGACTGGCGCTTCAATTTACGCTCTTCCAATACCGAACCGGTGGTGCGCCTGAACGTGGAATCGCGCGGAGATATTCCGTTGATGGAAGCGCGAACGCGCACTCTTCTGGCGTTGCTGAATCAGTAATGCCGGTGCTTCCTTTGCCCGATGATGGGCCAGGGCGACTAACAGGAACCACGATGACACATCTAAAGAAGCGCGAACGCGCCAAAACCAATGCGTCGTTAATTTCGATGGTGCAACGCTTTTCGGATATCACCATCATGTTTGGCGGGCTATGGGTAATCTGCGAATTAAGCGGTTTGCCTTTCCTGTACATGCACCTGCTGGTGGCGTTGATCACGCTGGTGGTTTTTCAGATGCTCGGCGGGATAACGGATTTTTATCGCTCCTGGCGCGGCGTCAAAATATCCACTGAGCTGGTGCTGTTGCTGCAAAACTGGACGCTGAGCCTGATTTTTAGCGCAGGCTTAATTGCCTTTAATAATGATTTCGATAACCGTCTTGCGGTCTGGCTGGCGTGGTATCTGCTGTCAAGCGTGGGGCTGGTGTTGAGTCGTTCGTTTATTCGCTACGGGGCGGGTTGGCTGCGTAATCGCGGTTACAACACCCGCCGGGTCGCGGTGGCAGGCAACCTGCCCGCCGGGCAAATGCTGCTGGACAGCTTTCGCCATGAACCGTGGCTGGGGTTTGAAGTGGCCGGTGTCTATCACGATCCTATCCCCGGCAAAAACTCCCGCGACTGGGCCGGGAATCTGCAACAACTGGTGGATGACGCTAAAGCTTCACGCATTCATAACGTCTATATCGCCATGTCGATGAACGATGGCGCCAGCGTAAAAAAACTGGTGCGTGATCTGGCAGATACGACCTGCTCAGTGATCCTCATCCCCGATGTCTTTACCTTCAACATCCTGCATTCACGGATTGAAGAGATGAACGGTGTTCCGGTGGTGCCGCTGTATGACACGCCGCTCTCGGGCATTAACCGTCTGTTGAAGCGTGCGGAAGATATCGTGCTGGCCTCGCTGATCCTGCTGCTGATTTCCCCGGTGCTGTGTGGCATTGCGTTACTGGTGAAACTGACCTCAAAAGGACCGGTAATTTTCCGCCAGACCCGTTACGGCATGGATGGGAAGCCGATCAAAGTCTGGAAGTTTCGTTCAATGAAAGTGATGGAAAACGACGCGGTGGTGACGCAGGCGACGCAAAACGACCCACGCGTGACGCCGGTGGGGAATTTTCTGCGCCGGACGTCGCTGGATGAGTTACCGCAGTTTATTAACGTGCTGACGGGAGGGATGTCTATCGTCGGGCCACGTCCGCACGCGGTGGCGCATAACGAACAGTACCGCCAACTGATTGAGGGTTACATGTTACGTCATAAGGTGAAGCCGGGCATTACCGGTTGGGCGCAAATCAACGGCTGGCGGGGGGAAACCGATACGCTGGAAAAAATGGAAAAACGTGTGGAATTTGACCTCGAATATATTCGCGAGTGGAGCTTATGGTTCGATATCAAAATTGTTTTTCTGACGATATTTAAAGGCTTTGTGAACAAAGCGGCGTATTAACATGAGTTTACGAGAAAAAACGCTGAATGGCGCGAAGTGGTCGGCAATTGCCACGGTGATCATTATTGGCCTCGGACTTATCCAGATGACCGTCCTTGCGCGGATTATTGATAATCACCAGTTCGGGTTGTTAACCGTGGCGCTGGTGATCATTGCGCTGGCCGACACGTTGTCTGACTTTGGCATTGCCAACTCCATTATTCAGCGCAAAGAGATTGGCTACCTTGAACTGACCACCTTGTACTGGCTCAATGTCGGACTCGGTATTGTGGTATGCGTGACGATGTTTCTGCTTAGCGAGACAATTGCCAACGTACTCAATAACCCCGAACTGGCTCCGCTCATCAAAACGTTATCACTGGCGTTTGTGGTGATACCGCACGGCCAGCAGTTTCGCGCGCTGATGCAAAAAGAACTGGCCTTTAACAAAATCGGCATGATTGAGACCAGTTCGGTGCTGGCCGGCTTTACCTTTACCGTGGTGAGCGCCCATTTCTGGCCGCTCGCGCTGACGGCTATTCTTGGGTATCTGGTGAACAGTACGCTACGTACGCTGCTGTTCGGCTATTTTGGTCGCCAGATTTACCGTCCGGGGCTGCATTTCTCGCTGGCTTCCGTTTCGTCAAACCTACGTTTCGGCGCATGGCTGACGGCGGATAGCATTATTAATTATATCAATACCAATCTTTCTACGCTGGTGCTGGCCAGAACGTTGGGGGCAAGCGTCGCGGGGGGATTCAATCTTGCCTGGAACGTGGCGGTTGTACCGCCAATCAAACTGAACCCGATCATTACCCGCGTTCTGTTTCCGGCGTTTGCCAAAATTCAGGACGACAGCGAAAAACTGCGGGTGAATTTTTACAAACTGCTGTCGGTGGTCGGGATCATCAATTTTCCGGCGCTGCTGGGATTAATGGTGGTAGCGAACAATCTGGTGCCGCTGGTATTTGGCGAGAAGTGGAACGGTATTGTCCCCATCCTGCAATTGTTGTGCATTGTCGGGCTACTGCGCTCTGTCGGGAATCCGATCGGTTCACTGCTGATGGCGAAGGCGCGGGTAGATATCAGCTTCAAGTTTAATGTGTTCAAAACCTTTCTGTTTATTCCGGCCATTTTCATCGGTGGACATCTGGCGGGGGCGACAGGCGTGACGCTGGGCTTTTTGCTGGTGCAGATAATTAACACCATCCTCAGTTATTTCGTGATGATCAAACCCGTCCTTGGCTCCAGCTACCGCCAGTACATGCTTAGTCTGTGGCTACCGTTGTATCTCTCCTTGCCAACCGTGGTTGTGAGCTATGCGCTGGGTTTTACGCTGAGCAACCAACTGCCGCTAAGCGCGGTGCTGGGGTTGCAAATCGCGGCGGGAACGCTGGCGTTTGCGGTGATGATTGTGCTGTCGCGCCACCCGCTGGTGGTGGAAATAAAACGCCAGCTCTGTCGCAGTGAAAAAATGAAAACCTTGCTCCGTGCAGGATAAGAACAACGCTTTAAGAGGTCATAATGAAACTATTAATTTTGGGCAACCATACCTGCGGGAACCGAGGGGATAGCGCTATTCTGCGCGGTTTGCTGGATGCCATTAACGCGCAGCGTCCCGAGACTGAAGTCGATGTTATGAGCCGCTACCCGGTAAGCTCCTCATGGTTACTCAATCGTCCGGTGATGGGCGATCCGTTATATTCGCAGATGAAGCAACACAACAACGCCGCGGGCGTGATGGGTCGGGTGAAGAAAGTCTTGCGCCGTCGCTATCAGCACCAGGTGCTGCTCTCGCGCGTCACCGACTCCGGTAATCTGCGCAACATCGCTATCGCCCAGGGATTTACCGATTTTGTCCGTTTACTGTCGCGCTATGACGCCATCATCCAGGTCGGCGGATCGTTTTTTGTTGATTTGTATGGCGTGCCGCAGTTCGAACATGCCCTGTGTTCATTTATGGCGAAAAAACCGCTGTACATGATTGGGCACAGCGTGGGGCCATTCCAGGATGAGCAGTTTAATCAACTGGCAAACTACGTTTTTGGCCACTGTAACGCGCTGATTTTGCGCGAATCAGTTAGTCTGGAACTGATGAAACGCAGCGCAATAACCACGGAAAAGGTAGAGGCAGGCGTGGATACCGCCTGGCTGGTCGACAATCATCATGAGGATTTTGAGCCAGGCTATGCCGTACAGCACTGGTTGCAAATGGTGGCAAAGCAGAAGACTGTGGCCATTACTTTGCGTGAGCTGGCGCCCTTTGATAAGCGTCTGGGGACGACGCAACAGGCTTATGAACAAGCCTTTGCCGGGGTAGTGAACCGCATTCTCGATGAAGGGTACCAGGTGATAGCGTTGTCAACCTGTACCGGTATCGATAGTTACAACAAAGATGATCGTATGGTGGCGTTGAACCTGCGTCAGCATGTTAACGACCCGGCCCGTTATCATGTGGTAATGGATGAACTCAACGACCTTGAGATGGGAAAAATTCTCGGGGCATGCGACCTGACGGTGGGCACTCGCCTGCACTCAGCCATCATCTCGATGAATTTTATGACGCCCGCCATCGCCATTAACTATGAGCATAAATCGGCAGGGATCATGCAGCAACTGGGGCTACCGGAGATGGCCGTCGATATTCGCCATTTGCTGGATGGCAGCCTTGAGGGCAAAGTCGCCGATATTCTCGGACAGCTTCCTGACCTGAACATACGGGTAGGGGACGCGGTTATGCGTGAACGCGAACGTGGGGTGCGTATGGTGCAGTCGGTATTAACGCGCATTGAGGGGGAAAAATGAAGATTGGTTTTTTCCTGCTTAAATTTCCACTCTCCTCAGAGACCTTCGTATTAAATCAGATCACTGCGTTCATCGATATGGGCTATGAGGTGGAGATTGTCGCGATGCATAAGGGCGATCTTGAAAATACGCATGCCTCATTTAATACCTACCAATTGGGCGACAAAACGCGCTGGTTGCTGAATGAACCGGACGGCAAACTGGCAAAGCTGAAATTCAGGGCGGCGGCTGCATTGCAGGGCATCACCCGCGCAGCCACCTGGAAAGCGCTGAATATCTCTCGCTATGGCGACGAGGCGCGCAATTTGATTTTGGCGGCTATTTGCGGTGGGAATCCGCAGGCATTTCAGGCGGATGTCTTTATTGCGCACTTTGGCCCGGCAGGCGTGACGGCTGCCAAACTGCGTGAGCTGGGAATGATCCGCGGGAAAATAGCCACGGTATTTCATGGCGTTGATGTTTCGCACCGGGATGTATTGGCCCGCTATACCCCCGAATATCAGCAGCTGTTTCAGCGCGGTGACTTGATGCTGCCCATCAGCAATCTCTGGGCCGGACGTTTAAAAAACATGGGATGTCCGCCGCAGAAAATTGCCGTCTCGCGTATGGGAATCGATATGACGCGTTTTACCCCGCGCCAACTGAAATCGCCAGCCGCGCCGTTGGAGATTATTTCTGTCGCGCGCTTAACCGAGAAAAAAGGGCTGCACGTCGCCATCGAAGCCTGTCGGCAGTTGAAAGAGCAGGGCGTCTTATTTCGCTATCGCATTCTTGGCATTGGTCCCTGGGAACGTCGTCTGCGGACGCTGATCGAACAATACCAACTCGATGATGTGATTGAGATGCCTGGCTTTAAACCCAGTCATCAGGTGAAGGAGATGCTTGAGCAAGCAGATGTATTTCTGCTGCCTTCGATTACCGGCAGGGATGGCGATATGGAGGGGATCCCGGTAGCGCTGATGGAGGCGATGTCGGTGGGGATCCCGGTCATTTCGACGGTTCATAGCGGGATCCCTGAGCTGGTGGAGTCGGGTAAATCTGGCTGGCTGGCACCGGAAAACGATGCCCAGGCGTTGGCTGAACGGTTAGCGGCATTCAGCCTGCTCGACAGTGAACAGGTGCAGCCGATTGTGCAATGCGCGCGAGAAAAAATTGAAGCTGAATTTAATCAGTTAGCGATCAATAAACAGTTAGCCAGCCTGCTGCAAACGATGTAAATCGAGGTTGTATGTCAGAGAAAAAACTCTCACGTCGTAGTTTTCTGACGGCAAGCTCTGCGCTTGTCGTGCTGCACTCTCCCGTTGGTCGGGCGCTTGAATCATCTGGCAGCGTCAATATTCAGGATTACAACCCAAAGGATTGGGTCGCATCTTTCAGGCAGGCATTCACGGAAGGGCAAACGGTAGTCGTACCCGAAGGGCTGGAATGTAAGAATATCAATACCGCAATTATTATTCCGCCAGGCAAAACGCTATCCGTTCAAGGCCGCATCAGCGGCAATGGGCGTGGGCGCTTTGTTCTGCAGGATGGATGCAAGGTCATGGGCGAGCAGGGCGGTAGCCTGAGGAACGTTACTCTCGATGTGCGGGGTTCGGACTGCGTGATAAAAGGGATTGCCATGAGTGGTTTTGCTCCGGTGACGCAAATCTACATTGGCGGCAAAACCTCAAGGCTGATGCGCAATCTGACGATCGATGATATTACCGTCACGCGCGCTAACTATGGGATCCTGCGTCAGGGCTTTCATAACCGCATGGACGGCGTAAAGATCACGAACAGCCGTTTTAGCGATTTACAAGGGGACGCTATCGAATGGAATGTGGCGATTAACGACAGCAATATCCTCATTTCTGACCATGTTATCGAACGTATCAACTGTACCAACGGCAATGTGAACTGGGGCATCGGTATCGGGCTGGCGGGGAGTACTTATGACAATAGCTATCCCGAGGAACTGGCGGTAAAAAACTTTGTGGTGGCGAACATCACCGGTTCCGACTGTCGACAGTTAGTCCATGTGGAGAACGGCAAACATTTTGTCATTCGTAATATTACCGCGCGAAATATCACTCCGGATTTCAGTAAGAAAGCGGGCATTGATAATGCAACGGTCGCGATTTATGGGTGTGATAATTTCGTTATTGATAATATCAATATGGAGAATAGCGCCGGTATGCTCATTGGCTATGGCGTCATCAAAGGACGATATTTATCCATTCCGCAAAACTTTAAATTAAATAATATTCATCTGGATAACTCAAAACTTGAATACAAATTACGCGGCATTCAGATATCCTCGGGCAATGCCACGTCATTTGTGGCCATCACTAATGTGGCGATGAAGCGCGCCACGCTGGAGTTGCACAACCAACCGCAACACCTTTTCTTACGTAACATCAAGGTTATGCAGCAATCCACGACGGGACCCGCGCTAAAGATGCATTTTGATCTGCGCCAGGATGTACGCGGAAAATTTATGGCTAAACAGGATACCTTGCTATCACTGGCGAATATCCATGCGGTAAACGAAACCGGGCAAAGTTCAGTTGACATTGACCGTATAAACCATCAGGTGGTGAATGTTGAAGCGGTGAATTTCCGACTACCGGGACAGGGGAGGTAACTTTGCGACCATTCCTGGCTCGAATTGAATCTACTTGAGCTTAAGATTACTGCATTCCGCAGATAAGCGGCGTAACATGCGCTGTATCGGTGTAATGTAATTCATACTGGCTAAAACAAGCTAAAAAGCTATAATTCAGCAACAATTGAATAGGTGAATGACTTAATGACTAATTTGAAAGCAGTTATTCCGGTAGCGGGCCTCGGGATGCACATGTTGCCTGCCACGAAGGCAATCCCTAAAGAGATGCTGCCGATCGTAGACAAGCCGATGATTCAATACATTGTCGACGAGATTGTAGCTGCTGGCATTAAAGAAATCGTTCTGGTAACGCATGCGTCAAAGAATGCAGTAGAAAACCACTTCGATACATCTTATGAACTCGAATCGTTGCTTGAGCAGCGCGTCAAGCGCCAGTTGCTGGCTGAAGTGCAGTCCATCTGTCCTCCAGGCGTGACTATCATGAACGTTCGCCAGGCGCAATTACTCGGTCTTGGTCATTCAATTCTTTGTGCTCGCCCAATTATCGGGGACAACCCGTTCGTCGTTGTATTACCGGACGTCGTTCTGGATACAGCAAGTGCGGACCCTCTGCGCTACAATCTGGCTGCCATGGTTGCTCGTTTTAATGAAACCGGGCGCAGTCAGGTGCTGGCTAAGCGTATGGATGGCGATCTGTCCGAGTATTCCGTTATTCAGACCAAAGAGCCTTTGGACAACGAAGGTAAAGTCAGCCGTATCATTGAATTTATTGAGAAACCAGATCAACCGCAAACGCTGGATTCCGATCTGATGGCGGTAGGGCGCTATGTGCTTTCGGCTGATATTTGGGCTGAATTAGAGCATACACAACCTGGTGCGTGGGGACGTATTCAGTTAACAGATGCGATTGCAGAACTGGCGAAAAAACAGTCTGTCGATGCCATGTTAATGACGGGCGACAGTTACGACTGCGGTAAAAAAATGGGCTATATGCAGGCGTTCGTTAAGTATGGTTTGCGTAATCTGAAGGAAGGGGCTAAGTTCCGTAAGAGCATCGAAAAGCTACTTAACGAGTAGAGATTCACAGGACTTTGTGACGGTCAGCCAGAAAAAATAGCGGCAGCTAACACCCCAACGCCTATGATTTATGCAGCGGAGTGTTACTGTCGTTTTTCATATTAAAAATAAAGAATTACAACGAGTTAACCTACTAAGTTTAATCTGTTTTTTGTTGGATTTTTTCTTGTTTCTGTAAGCATTTGGTAAGACAATTAGCGTTTGAATTTTGCCTGCTTTGCGATAGCTGGCGGGCAGGTTACATCTTTATCATTCAAGTAGTGCTCTGGTTGCTGCAAGGCCAGGGGCGGTAGCGTGCATAATGCCCAGATGCGCATTATGTGCCAGCATGTTAATAGTATTCATATAAACGATATTCGGAATTAAAACGTGAAAATACTAGTTACTGGTGGGGCGGGTTTCATTGGATCTGCAGTAGTTCGTCATATTATTAAAAATACTCAGGATACTGTTATTAATGTCGATAAACTTACCTACGCCGGTAACCTTGAGTCCCTTGCTGAGGTCAGTGAAAATAGTCGATATTATTTTGAACTCGCGGATATTTGTGATAAGGCGGCTATGGAACATATTTTCGCCGCGCATAAACCAGATGCAGTAATGCATCTGGCTGCTGAAAGTCATGTTGATCGCTCTATTACTGGTCCTGCAGACTTTATTGAAACGAATATCGTCGGCACTTATGTATTACTCGAAGCCGCTCGTGGCTACTGGAACGGGCTGGATGCAGATAAAAAACAGGCATTTCGTTTCCATCATATCTCCACGGATGAAGTATACGGCGACCTGCCCCATCCAGACGAAACGGCTGTCGGTAGTGTGTTACCTCTGTTTACTGAAAAAACGGCCTATGCCCCAAGTAGTCCGTACTCGGCTTCTAAAGCCTCCAGCGATCACCTGGTTCGCGCATGGTTACGCACCTATGGTTTTCCGACAATCGTCACCAACTGTTCCAACAACTATGGCCCGTATCACTTCCCTGAAAAGCTGATTCCGCTGGTGATCCTGAATGCACTTGAGGGTAAAGCATTGCCAATTTATGGCAGAGGCGATCAGATTCGCGACTGGTTGTATGTTGAAGATCATGCCCGAGCGTTATACACCGTTGTGACCAGGGGCATTGTAGGTGAAACCTATAATATCGGTGGTCATAACGAGAAGAAAAACCTGGACGTGGTACATACTATTTGCGATCTACTGGATGAGATTGTGCCTAAAGAAGGTTCTTACCGCGATCAAATAACGTATGTGGCGGATAGGCCTGGGCACGATCGCCGCTATGCGATTGATGCAGCGAAAATCAGCGTTGAACTGGGCTGGAAGCCGCTGGAAACCTTCGAGAGCGGGATCCGTAAGACTGTTGAATGGTATCTGTCGAATACGCAGTGGGTTGAAAATGTGAAAAGCGGCGCCTACAAGACGTGGATCGAGCAGAATTACGGAGAACGCAACTAATGAATATTCTGCTGTTTGGTAAAACAGGGCAGGTGGGTTGGGAACTACAACGCGCACTAGCCCCGCTGGGGAACCTGATCGCGTTAGATGTACATTCAACTGACTATTGTGGTGACTTTAGTAATCCGCAGGGCGTGGCAGATACTGTCCGTCGTATCCGACCTGACGTTATCGTCAACGCAGCCGCCCATACGGCGGTGGATAAGGCCGAGTCTGAAATAGAATTTGCGCGATTGCTAAATGCGACCAGCGTGGAGGCAATTGCCAAAGCTGCCGCAGAAATCGGGGCGTGGGTAGTGCATTACTCCACGGACTACGTTTTTCCTGGTACCGGCGAAACACCATGGCGAGAAACAGATGCTACAGCGCCGCTTAATGTCTACGGTGAAACCAAACTGGCGGGTGAAAAAGTACTACAAACGCACTGTGCCAACCATCTGATTTTCAGAACCAGCTGGGTGTATGCCGGTAAAGGCAATAATTTTGCGAAAACGATGCTGAAACTGGCAAAAGAGCGCGCAGAGCTTTCGGTGATTAACGACCAGTTCGGTGCGCCAACCGGGGCTGAACTTCTCGCTGACTGTACGGCGCATGCTATCCGTGTTGCGATGAACAAACCCGACGTGGCTGGACTCTACCACCTGGTTGCGGGTGGAACCACGACCTGGCATGACTATGCTGCACTTGTGTTCAATGAAGCCCGTAAGGCAGGAATTGAGCTGGCATTGACCCAGTTAAATGCAGTGCCGACCAGTGCTTATCCTACACCCGCACGCCGTCCAGAAAATTCTCGCCTGAACACTGAAAAATTCCAGAATAACTTTGATCTGGTATTACCGCACTGGGACGTGGGTGTAAAACGGATGCTGACTGAGTTGTTCACGACAACGGCGATTTGAACCTTTTTAATGCCCGTTAACGGGCATTTTGTACACAAAGAGATGATGAAATGAAAACGCGTAAAGGGATTATTTTAGCTGGTGGCTCAGGTACTCGTCTTTATCCTGTCACTATGGCTGTAAGCAAGCAACTGCTGCCGATCTATGATAAGCCAATGATCTATTACCCGCTTTCCACGCTAATGCTGGCAGGCATTCGTGACATCTTGATTATTAGTACTCCTCAGGATACCCCGCGATTTGAACAGTTATTGGGCGACGGTAGCCAATGGGGACTAAATATACAGTATAAAATACAACCGACGCCGGATGGCCTGGCCCAGGCATTTATTATTGGTGAAGAGTTTATCGGTAATGATGATTGTGCTCTGGTGCTTGGCGACAACATTTTTTACGGTCATGACCTGCCTAAATTAATGGATACAGCTGTTAATCAAGAAAGCGGCGCAACCGTATTTGCCTATCATGTTAACGATCCTGAACGTTACGGTGTGGTTGAGTTCGATAAAAGTGGTACAGCAGTTAGCCTTGAAGAAAAGCCACTCGAACCGAAAAGTAATTATGCCGTCACTGGACTGTATTTCTATGATAACGATGTTGTAGAAATGGCAAAGAACTTAAAACCCTCAGCACGTGGCGAACTGGAAATTACCGACATTAACCGAATTTATATGGAACAGGGGCGTTTGTCTGTTGCAATGATGGGGCGTGGATATGCCTGGCTGGACACAGGGACACATCAGAGCCTAATTGAAGCAAGCAATTTTATTGCCACTATTGAAGAACGCCAGGGTCTGAAAGTTTCTTGCCCGGAAGAAATAGCATATCGCAAGGGATTTATTGATGCCGAACAGATCAAAAAACTTGCTATCCCATTATCTAAAAATGCTTATGGTCAGTATTTAATTAAAATGATCAAGGGTTATTAAGACATGAATGTTATCAAAACTGAAATTCCAGATGTGTTGATTTTTGAACCAACGGTGTTTGGTGATGAACGTGGGTTTTTCATGGAGAGCTTTAACCAGAAGGTATTTGAAGAGTCTGTTGGACGTAAGGTCGAATTTGTGCAAGATAACCATTCTAAATCTGCGAGAGGAGTCCTTCGGGGACTGCATTATCAACTTCCACCTTTTGCCCAGGGAAAATTAGTTCGCTGTGTGGTAGGGGAAGTCTTCGATGTTGCGGTGGATATTCGTCATGACTCTGAAACCTTCGGTCAATGGATTGGTGTAATTCTCTCTGCTGAAAATAAAAAACAGTTATGGATACCTGAAGGATTTGCACACGGCTTCATGACATTGAAAGAAGATACTGAATTTTGCTATAAAACAACAAATTATTATCACCCAGCAAGTGAAGCTTGCATAAAATGGGATGATCAATTCTTGAATATAAGCTGGCCTGACCAGCCGACATCTATTTCAGCTAAGGATAAAAAGGGTTTTCCATTTCCTGGGGTTTAGCAATTGCATACAGTGATAAAAAGAATAGCAACTCTAAAAAAATATCAAATGGTACTAGAGTTAGCTGTAATACAAGGGGCAAATGCAATATTTCCAGTATTGATTTTCCCTTTTATTATGCTCAGCGTGGGGACAGACTTATTTTCTAAGATTGTATTATCCGAAGCACTGGCGATGTATGTGCTTATTTTTTCCTTATACAGTTTTGATATTATAAGCGTCCAAAAAATAATTTCTGTAAATACAAATGATGAAGCGTATAAGGTTTTTGTTCTTACATTAGTCTGTAGGTGTATTCTTTTTGCCTTTATCTCCATTTTGATTTTAATTATTGTATTTTTTATAAGTAATACTTTGTTTTTCTATTTTTCTATTTTTCTATTTTATCCATTGGGGATGATTTTTCAGTCAAATTATTATTATCAGGCAACTGCTAACAATAAACCATTAGCTATATTTGTCATCCTCTCTAGAGGTATTGCCTTGTGTCTAATATATTATCCATTTGAGTTTTCAATAGCAGTTAAAAGCTATTATTATGTATCTATAATTTCAGGTTCATACTTTTTATCAGGATTGATGGCAATCTTATATGTTTTTTGGAATAACA
Organism: Citrobacter sp. CRE-46; assembly: GCF_059615875.1. Classification (NCBI taxonomy): domain Bacteria; kingdom Pseudomonadati; phylum Pseudomonadota; class Gammaproteobacteria; order Enterobacterales; family Enterobacteriaceae; genus Citrobacter; species Citrobacter sp. CRE-46. The sequence goes on from NZ_CM184341.1 coordinate 2,020,306, forward strand.
AAGAAAATAAAGTGAATATTAAGGTATGCGAAATAGTTGAATACTTTAAAGGTGGTTACCATCTTTTTATTGCAAATATATTTGTTTTATTATATAGGAATAGTAATGTTCTTATCTTGGGTGTTATATCTAATCCTGTTGCCACATCGATATATGCAACAGCCGAGAAAATTGTTAAATGCGTTCAATCTGTTGCAACGCCACTAAACCAATTTTATTTAACAGTGTTATTGAAAAGCCATAAGTCCAAAATTGATGGATATAATGTTGGTGAGTATAAACAACTTGTGTATGCCAATACTAAAGGACAGCTCAAAATAATGTGCGCAATTATTTTAGTATGTGCCATTGCTGGAGGTGTTTTTTTTATGACAATTGGAGGTGGCGTTGTTAATGATACTATCGCGCCGTTGGCAATTATGTCAATTTCAATATTAGTAGGCATTGGTAATTTTATGTTTGGGTCAGTTGGATTATCAATTAAAGGGTTTAAAAAAGAATTTTCAGTGATGACAGGAGTTGCTGGATGTATATCTATTGCTCTAGCTTTTATTTTTAGCTATTTTTTAGCAGAAAAGGGAGCAGCTATGGCGTATGTTTCAGCTGAGTTAATATTATTGATATTAGTGCTTAAGTTCTATGCATTCAAAAAAATATAAACCAATGATGGTTGTATTCTCTTGTTTGAACAAAAACCATAATATGTGTGGTGAAAGATGTACTATATATTTTTTGTGATATTTCTGGGTGTATGGATTTCTTTCTTTAATTATATAAAAGCTAACCGATTGAGTAATGTTGTAGTTATTCTTATCGTCACTACATTATTTCTCATTAATAGACAAAACCAAGATTATGAGGCATATGTTGATATTTTTAATGTTAATGAATCATATGCCGAAGTTGGGTACAGATGGCTAATATATATAGTTAAATTTTTGGGCGGAAACCATAATATTATTATAACTATACTTGGTTTACTAGTAGGCATAACAATATATCGTTTGAATAAGTATAGTAAATATACATCTTTTGCCCTTTTGCTGTATATGCTTTGCCCGATGCCAGTTGATATTGTTCAGATAAGAAATTCTTTTATGTTAATCTTTTTTATCAATGCACTTATTGAATTGGAAAAGAAGCGTAAAATAATATCATTTGGTTACGTTTTCTTAACAATGCTATTTCATAGCTTAGGTTTTTTATATTTTTTAGCATGGGTCGCTATACAATTTAGGCATAAAAAATCGTATTCTAAGGTAATGATATTTGGATTAATTGCGGCATTTATTGTTACACCAATATTAATTAAGACATTAGTGATATTATTTGATACGCGTACACTGCAGTCTTATATCTCCCAAACTATTAAGGTCCATTCCTTAATTATATGGGGGGGGCCTTTCTTGCTTAATCTTTTTTTATTATATAATATAAAAAGTAGAATTGCTATTAATAATATTTCAATTAAGCGTTGGGTAGAAATTAATTTTGCGTTTTTTTTATTCTTATCAATGTTCACACCTTTTCTTCTATATATTGATGAAATAAACAGGATATATAGAAACTCAATGATACTAAATTATTTTGTACTAATGTCAGTATCTCAGTATATGGGAAAATTTCAAAGATATGGCCTTTATTTATATTTATTCTTGTTCGCATTAGCTCTTTCAATATATTATACCTGCCAAATAGATTACGACTATATTATATTCGGGTTGCAATATTCTTTGTGAGTTACGTAAGGAGAAGTATGTATTATTTTATTTGTGTAAATTATAATAACTCTGGATACACAGAAAATTTAGTTAAGAGTGTTGTCACTCAATCTGAAAATGCTTGTGTTATTGTTGTAGACAACAAGTCCAATGAAAGCGAGTCAAACAAACTGAAGTTGATAGAGAAAAAATATAAAGAAAATATTAAGGTGATCTGGAGTGAAACGAATTTAGGGTATTTCGGTGGTATCAATTTAGGATTGAAGGGGTTACCTAAAACAAACCCTATTGTAGTCGGAAATAATGACTTAATATATGATGCGAATTTTTTAAAAAACATATTAAATGGAAGTTATCCAGCAGATGCTTTGGTGATTGCCCCAAATGTTATTACCAAAGATGGTTATCACCAAAACCCTCATTGCCGTTCACGTGTTAGTTCAACTAGAAAATTTCTTTATGATGTATATTTTTCTTCTTATATTAGTTCCAAAATTTTGACGTGGGGGAGTCGATTTGTCAATTATCTGAAAGGAGGGAGGGATAACTCTTTGGATCAGGTTCGCGGATATATTCATATGGGCATTGGTGCATGTTATATACTGATGCCATCATTTTTTGAGAATTTTAATGAACTGGATAACAAGGTTTTCTTGTATGGTGAGGAAGCGTATTTAGCCGGGCAATTAATGAGCATAAATGCAAGAATGTTCTATGATCCAGCAGCTATTGTGTATCATGAAGAGAGTGCAACTTTGGCGAAGGTAGCATCAAAGATAAAATATGATTATATGAAAAGTTCATATTATGATTATAAGAAATTTTTATGAGAATTTAAAGGAGGAAGTTAGTGTTTAAAAATAAAGTTTTGTTAATTACAGGTGGCACTGGTTCTTTTGGTAATGCGGTTTTAAGAAGGTTTTTAGATACGGATATTGCTGAGATCCGAATTTTCAGTCGTGATGAAAAAAAACAAGACGACATGCGTAAAAAATATAATAATTCTAAATTGAAGTTTTATATAGGTGATGTACGTGATTATCAATCAATTTTAAACGCCACGCGTGGTGTTGATTTTTTGTATCATGCCGCAGCATTAAAGCAGGTTCCTTCCTGCGAATTTCACCCTATGGAAGCGGTGAAAACGAACGTACTTGGTACTGAAAACGTGCTTGAAGCGGCTATTGCGAATGGCGTTAAACGTGTTGTGTGCTTAAGTACAGATAAAGCGGTTTATCCGATCAACGCTATGGGTATATCCAAAGCTATGATGGAGAAAGTTATTGTTGCCAAATCACGTAACGTCGATAAGACCAAAACCGTTATTTGTGGGACTCGCTACGGCAACGTTATGGCTTCGCGCGGATCGGTTATCCCACTATTTGTGGACTTGATTAAAGAGGGGAAACCTCTGACGATCACTGACCCAAATATGACACGCTTCATGATGACTTTGGATGATGCGGTTGATTTGGTTCTTTATGCATTTGAACATGGAAATAATGGCGATATTTTTGTTCAGAAGGCTCCAGCCGCGACAATTGAAACATTGGCAGTAGCTCTGAAAGAATTGATGGATCTTCCCGAACACCCTGTGAATATTATTGGTACTCGTCACGGTGAAAAATTGTATGAAGCATTGTTGAGTCGTGAAGAAATGGTTGCTGCTGAAGATATGGGTCAATATTACCGTGTTCCACCTGATCTACGCGATCTTAATTATGGAAAATATGTAGAGCAGGGCGATCAGCGAATTTCACAAGTTGAAGATTATAATTCACATAATACAGAACGTCTTGATGTTGAAGGTATGAAAAAATTATTGCTAAAACTGGCATTTATTAGAGCCATTTGTGATAAAAAAGAATATCAACTGGATGAATAATATGAAGCTTGTTATTACGGGTTCTAATGGGTTCATCGGCAAAAATCTCCGTGTCCATTTACGCGAAAATGGGTATAACGATATTATTTGTATCGATCGAGATAATTCTCTTGAGCAACTTAATGAAGCTTTGCAATCTGCAGAATTTGTTTTCCATCTTGCTGGGATTAACCGTCCAACATGTGACTCTGAGTTTTATGAAGGTAATGCCAACTTAACAGAGCACATTGTTAATAAATTAGTTGAATTTGGTAATAAAACCCCTTTACTCATTACTTCATCAATTCAGGCTGAACTGGATAATCACTACGGAAAAAGCAAGGCGGCAGCTGAGAATTTAGTAAGCAAATATGCTGAAGAGACTGGCGCAAAAACTTATATTTATCGCTTGCCTAATGTATTCGGTAAATGGTGTAGACCAAACTACAACTCTGCTGTCGCAACGTTTTGCTATAATATACTCAATGGGTTAGAGGTTACTGTCAATAATTCTGATGCTCCTCTAAAACTGGTTTATATTGATGACGTCTGCAAGTCATTCGTTGATTGCTTAACAGGTAATATAGATGAAAAAAATGCAGAGGTCACACCGGTTTATAGTACGACAGTCGGTGAAGTTGTTGACATTATCAGGTCATTTAAGGATAAACAGCATAGCTTGTTAATTGACCATGTTGGTACTGGTTTAACCAGGACACTGTATGCGACCTATCTGAGCTATTATTCTCCTTCAGAATTTGCCTATTCTGTCAAACGTCATAGCGATCCTCGTGGGACGTTTGTTGAAATGCTCAAAACAAAAGAGTCTGGTCAGTTTTCATTTTTTACTGCACATCCCGGTATTACAAGAGGGGGGCATTATCATCATACAAAAAATGAGAAATTTCTGGTCATTAAAGGCAAAGCAAAATTTGCTTTTAGACATATTGATTCGAATGACTATTATGAAATTTTTATTGATGGTGATGAATCAAAAATAGTCGAAACTGTTCCCGGATGGTCGCATGACATCACGAATATTGGTGATGATGAAATGATAGTTATGCTCTGGGCAAATGAAATTTTTGATCCTGAGAATCCCGATACGGTTAACTACAAAATCGCTGAAGAGTAAAAGATGAATAAAATGCATGTTATGACAGTCGTAGGTACACGACCAGAAATTATCAGATTGTCACGTGTTATGGCTAAACTTGATGATTATTTTGAACATACGATTGTTCATACCGGCCAAAACTACGATTACGAACTTAATCAAATTTTTTTCGACGATCTTGGCGTCCGCAAACCTGACCACTTTTTGAATGCAGCAGGTAAAAATGCTGCTGAGACTATTGGGCAAATTATCATCAAAATTGATGAAGTGCTGGAATCCATCAAACCAGAAGCTCTTCTAGTCCTGGGTGATACAAATAGTTGCTTAGCTGCTATTCCGGCAAAACGCCGCAAGATTCCTATCTTCCATATGGAAGCGGGAAATCGTTGTTTTGATATGCGAGTACCAGAAGAGATTAATCGCCGTATTGTCGATCATACAGCCGATATTAATCTGACATATAGCGATATCGCTCGAGAGTATCTTCTGGCTGAGGGCTTGCCTGCAGATCGGGTTATCAAGACTGGCAGTCCGATGTTTGAAGTGTTAACTCATTATGCTGAAGGTATTGAGCAATCAGATGTGCTTGAGCGGCTTAATGTAAAACGAAACGAATATTTTGTCGTTAGTGCTCATCGTGAAGAAAATATCGATTCAGATAAAAATTTAATGAATCTTGTCGAGTCGTTAAATAAAGTAGCAGATACTTACCAGTTGCCGATCATTGTATCTACTCATCCGCGAACCCAGAAAAGGATTGATGCGAAAGGGATTGTTTTTAACTCGCACATACAGTTGTTAAAGCCGCTTGGTTTTAAAGATTATGTGAAATTACAGAAGGAAGCGCGAGCAGTCCTTTCTGATAGTGGTACAATTACGGAAGAGTCATCTATTCTTAATTTTCCTGCTATCAATATCCGTGAGGCGCACGAACGCCCTGAAGGAATGGAAGAAGGCACGGTAATAATGACTGGTGTCGAGCCTGACCGTATTCTTCAGGCTCTTGAGATGATAAAAAATCAGCCACGTAATAACGAACGACTCCTGCGCCAGGTGAATGATTATTCAATGCCAAATGTCTCTGATAAAGTGGCAAGAATTATTCTCTCCTATACTGATTATGTTAAACGTGTTGTTTGGCGTAAATACTAATAAGTTAATCACTCTGGCCAGACCAGAGTGACTTTTTAATGGTGTGTAGATTAAAGTGAAAGTCTTATTGTTGACACAATGGTTTGATCCTGAACCTACCTTTAAAGGTCTTGCTTTTGCAAAAGAATTGAGAAGGCAAAATGTTGAGGTTGAAGTCATTACAGGTTTCCCTAATTACCCAGGGGGAAAGATTTACGATGGATATAAGATTAAGATTTTCCAAAAAGATAGCCATGACGATATAACAATTAATCGGGTACCTCTATATCCGAATCACGGCCCTTCTGCGTTAAAGAGAATGCTCAATTATGGTTCGTTTTTTTTCACGAGCATGGTCTTTGGAATTCTATCCAGACAGAAAGTAGATGTTATCTATGCTTACCATCCTCCGCTAACAACAGCGCTTTCTGCATCACTGATTTCTTTCTTCAGAAGAAAACCATTCATTGTGGATATTCAGGATCTCTGGCCAGATACATTAGCTTCCACAGGAATGTTAACGAACAAAAAAATATTAAATACGCTTAACTATTTGTGCAACTTTGTATACAGGCGCGCAGCAAAAATTGTTGTCCTCTCTCCTGGTTTTAAGGCGAAGCTGATCTCCCGCGGTGTACCTGAGGAGAAAATCGAGGTTATCTATAACTGGTGTGATGAAGAGAACCTTAGAAGTAATAAAAAAAGTAACGTGATTCTTCCATCTGATAAATTCAATGTTGTTTTTGCGGGAAATCTCGGTTTAGCGCAAGGATTACCTTCCATTTTATCTGCTGCACAAATTTTAAAGAACAACGGTGTCAAGGCCAATATTATCATTGTAGGTTCTGGTTTAGCAAAGGCCGATGCAGTGACATTTGCTAAAGAGAATAATATCGATAATGTGATTTTTCTACCTCGCGTGCCAATTACCGAGATTGGAGATATTCTTCAACAAGCTGATGCATTATTGGTTCATCTTATTAAAGATGATCTTTTTACTATCACAATACCCTCCAGAACTCAAGCCTATCTGGCATGTGGTAAACCTATTGTAATGGCTGTTGATGGCGATGCTGCAGACCTCGTCAGAAATGCCAGCGCCGGGATTATTTGCTCTTCTGATAGTCCGATTTCAATATCTTCAGGAATTGAACAGCTCACATTATTATCTAAAAATGAATTAAAAGAGATGGGAGAAAACGGAGCTAAATACTATTACTCTGAATTAAGTCTTCAGGAAGGTGTGAAAAAATTCATCACTATATTTAAAAAGGTTATCCAATAATATGATTAAACGTTTCTTTGATGTATTAATATCTTCAATACTACTAATATGTTTATCTCCCATTATTGGCGTTACCTACCTTCTTGTTAGAAAAAAATTGGGTAAACCTGTATTATTTAGACAAGTTAGGCCCGGAAAAGATGGCCTCCCCTTTAAGATGATAAAATTTCGCAGTATGAAAGATGCCACTGACTCCAAAGGGAATGTACTACCTGATGAAGAAAGACTTACGGAGTTTGGCAAAAAGCTGAGGGCGCTCAGTCTGGATGAATTGCCTGCGTTATGGAATGTACTTAAAGGAGACATGAGTCTTGTCGGCCCAAGACCACTTCTTATGAGTTATCTTGAACGTTACGACCAGGAACAGAATCGTCGCCATGAGGTAAGACCAGGCATAACTGGCTGGGCGCAAGTTAATGGTAGAAATGCTATTAGTTGGGACGAAAAATTTAAACTTGATGTTTGGTATGTAGACCATCAATCAATGTGGTTAGACATTAAAATTCTCTTTCTTACAGTCAAAAAAGTTGTAATTAGAGAAGGCATATCTGCTGAGGGTCACTCAACGATGCCAGAGTTTAAAGGAAAATCATCTGATAAGTAATACTAAAACTCTATATTGAGTCTTTATAAAACCGTACCTTGGTCTTATATAAAATCTTTATGTTAATTAAAATGTATTGGATATGAAATTTGTGGATATGCTTATGTAAGATTAAAAATTAAAGAGAGTTCATATCTCCAATAATTTTGGGAAAACATATAGAATACTTATGATGAGATAATATCTATATCTGAACTAATCATAATTGCTTCTGTATGTCACATAAGTTCAATTTTAAAGATTAAAGGGTGTTTCTATGTTAAATACTAATTTTTCTCCATGGCCTTCGTTTACACAAGAAGAAGCAGATGCGGTGTCCTCGGTATTATTATCAAACAAAGTGAATTATTGGACAGGTAACGAATGTCGCTTGTTTGAAAAAGAATTCGCTGAGTGGGTGGGGACGAAATATGCTGTTGCATTAAGTAATGGGACATTAGCGTTAGATGTAGCCCTTAAAGCGTTAAATATCGGTGCTGGTGACGATGTGATCGTCACTTCTCGTACATTTTTAGCATCAGCATCATGTATTGTTACAGCGGGTGCCAATCCTGTATTTGCGGATGTAGATCTAAACAGTCAGTGTATTACAGCGGAGACCATTTCAGCTGTTTTAACACCTAATACTAAAGCAGTCATTGTTGTACATTTAGCCGGGATGCCAGCTGAAATGGATCCTATTATGAGTTTAGCTGAAAAACACAATCTCTATGTAATCGAAGATTGCGCTCAGGCACATGGCGCAAGTTACAAAGGAAAACGTGTGGGTAGTATCGGTCATATCGCTGCATGGTCATTCTGTCAGGATAAAATTATGACAACCGGCGGTGAAGGTGGGATGGTGACCACCAATGATAAATCTTTATGGTCTGCTATGTGGAGTTATAAAGATCATGGCAAAAGCTATGATGCTGTTTATAATCGTGAACACCAACCTGGTTTCCGCTGGTTACACGAATCATTTGGTACCAACTGGCGCATGCTGGAAATGCAGGGTGTGATTGGTCGAATTCAATTAAAACGGATGGCAGAGTGGACTCAACGACGCCAAAAAAATGGTAGAGCTATCGATGCCGCACTAAAAGATCTCAGGGGTGTAAGGTTAGTTCAGATACCTAAGTATATTGAACATGCTGAATACAAACATTATGTATTTATCAAGCCAACGGCATTAAAAGCGGACTGGACTCGTGATCGTATCATCAAAGAAATTAATGATGCAGGGGTACCTTGTTATCAGGGAAGTTGCTCTGAGATATATCTTGAGAAGGCATTCGATAATACGGGATGGCGTCCAGCAACTTCTTTACCTAATGCGGTTGAACTTGGTGAGACTAGCTTGATGTTTCTTGTACATCCGACGTTAACGCAATCCGAGATTGATTTTACATGTGAAGTTGCACGTAAGGTTCTGAAAAATGCTCTTATTTGAGAGTTATTGCAACTGATAAATAAAGACTAACCTTACCTGAGGTGACAAGCATGTCACCTCATCATTACAAAATGTGGTACAGAATGTTAACGCAACTACTCAGCTTGCCTCGTCATATAAAACGCATGATCATGGTGGCAATAGATTTTGTTCTATTGTTGTTCGCTTTCTGGGGCGCTTTTTGGGTCCGAATGGATGTTTCTGCACCTTATACTAGCTACGAGCACTGGAAGTTACTAGCTTGTCTTATTGTTGTTACTGTATTTGTCTTTGCAAGGATGGGGTTATACCGCACGGTTCTAAGATATGTCACAGCCAAGATATTTGTAACGGTCCTGCTAGGCCTTTGCATATCAACAGTGCTGCTTATAATATTATCATATTTTTTTGATATATTTCTTCCCAGAACAATACCAATAATTTATTTTGCTTTCTCATTATTATTAATTTGCGGTTCAAGACTATTATTTAGGATGTTGCTTACTTATGCTGTGCGCGGACGAACGCCAGTTATTATTTATGGAGCAGGAGCTTCCGGTAGACAACTTTTAACCGCCTTAAGGCAAGTAGATGAATATTTCCCGGTTGCATTTATTGATGACAATCCTCTATTGAATAAAGTCGTTATTCATGGTGTAACTGTTTATTCTCGAAAAAATATTGAAAAATTAGTTCACCGCTATGGCATTAAAAAAATACTATTAGCGATGCCTTCTATTTCAATTGAAAAACGAAAAGAAGTTATTACATATTTAGAGGACTTTCCATGTGAAGTTTTATCCATACCTGGTATGGTAGATCTTGTTGAGGGAAAGGCTCAAATTATGGCTCTCAAAAAAGTGTCAATTGATGATCTCCTCGGAAGGGAACCTGTTTCACCTGATGCAGAATTATTAGCGAAAAATATTCGTAATAAAGTTGTCATGGTTACTGGAGCTGGTGGTTCAATTGGCTCTGAGATATGCCGGCAAATTATTTTACAACACCCCAAGATTCTGATTTTGTTTGAAGTGTCTGAGTTCGCACTTTATTCTATCGAAAAAGAACTAACTATGCTCGCGCATAATGATAATAATGATGTTGTAATAATCCCGCTAATGGGATCAGTTCAAAAACTACATCGTTTAGAAACTATTATGCGTGTTTTTAATGTTAATACTGTTTATCACGCTGCAGCATATAAACATGTCCCGCTGGTTGAATATAATGTAGTAGAAGGTGTTAGAAATAATATTTTTGGGACACTGTATTGTGCTCAAGCAGCGATATCATCTAATGTTGAGACTTTTATCTTGGTTTCAACTGATAAAGCTGTTAGACCGACTAATACGATGGGGGCGACGAAACGTGTTGCGGAGTTGGTTTTACAGGCTTTAGCGCAAGAGCAGTCAACAACCTGTTTCAGTATGGTCAGATTTGGTAACGTTTTAGGCTCATCAGGGTCGGTTGTCCCATTGTTTGAAAAGCAAATCGAGCAAGGTGGGCCTGTTACTCTGACGCATAAAGATATCATCCGCTATTTCATGACAATACCAGAGGCTTCTCAGTTAGTTATTCAGGCTGGTGCCATGGCCAAAGGTGGAGATGTTTTTGTGCTTGATATGGGCGATCCTGTTCGAATATATGACCTGGCAACTCGTATGATCAAACTATGCGGCTTAAAGATTAAAGATGAATCAAATCCGGATGGCGATATAGAAATTAGTGTCACTGGGTTGCGCCCAGGAGAAAAGCTCTACGAAGAATTGCTGATTGGCGAGCAAGTTCTTGGTACATCTCACCCGAGAATTATGACGGCACATGAAGATATGCTCAGTTGGGCAGAACTTGAAAGTTACCTGAAGCAAATGGATGAGGCATGTACTAATTTTGAGCATGATATCATTCGTGATCTCTTACTGAAAATACCGACAGGTTTTCAACCCACCGATGGTATTTGTGACCTGGTATGGCATGCAAAGCATAATGTCTCCGGATGCACTTTGAATGTGACATGTTGAGTTAGCACATCAACCGCTATCTACTTTCAAGTATCCTGGGTTAACATCTAGAACACATTCAAGCCGCGCATACCTTGCGCGGTGACCACACCTGACAGGAGTATGTAATGTCTAAGCAACAGATCGGCGTCGTCGGTATGGCAGTGATGGGGCGCAACCTGGCGCTCAACATCGAAAGCCGCGGTTATACTGTCTCCATCTTCAACCGCTCCCGCGAAAAAACTGAAGAAGTTGTTGCCGAGAATCCGGGTAAGAAACTGGTTCCTTATTACACGGTGAAAGAGTTCGTCGAGTCTCTTGAAACCCCACGTCGTATCCTGTTAATGGTTAAAGCGGGCGCAGGCACAGATGCTGCCATCGACTCCCTGAAGCCGTATCTGGATAAAGGCGACATCATCATTGATGGTGGTAACACTTTCTTCCAGGACACTATCCGTCGTAACCGTGAACTGTCCGCAGAAGGCTTTAACTTCATCGGTACTGGCGTATCCGGCGGTGAAGAGGGCGCACTGAAAGGCCCGTCCATCATGCCTGGTGGACAGAAAGAAGCCTACGAACTGGTTGCGCCGATCCTGACCAAAATTGCTGCTGTGGCGGAAGATGGTGAGCCGTGCGTGACCTACATCGGCGCTGACGGCGCGGGTCATTACGTGAAGATGGTTCACAACGGTATCGAATACGGCGACATGCAGCTGATTGCTGAAGCCTATTCACTGCTGAAAGGTGGCCTGAACCTGTCTAATGAAGAACTGGCAACCACCTTCACCGAGTGGAATGAAGGTGAGCTGAGCAGCTACCTGATCGACATCACCAAAGACATCTTCACCAAAAAAGATGAAGAGGGTAAATACCTGGTTGACGTGATCCTGGACGAAGCAGCGAACAAAGGTACCGGTAAATGGACCAGCCAGAGCTCTCTGGATCTGGGCGAACCCCTGTCGCTGATCACCGAGTCCGTATTCGCGCGTTACATCTCTTCTCTGAAAGAGCAGCGCGTGGCGGCATCTAAGGTGCTGTCCGGCCCGCAGGCCAAACTGGCTGGCGATAAAGCTGAGTTTGTTGAGAAAGTGCGTCGCGCGCTGTATTTGGGCAAAATCGTCTCCTACGCGCAAGGCTTCTCTCAGTTGCGTGCTGCGTCTGACGAGTACAACTGGGATCTGAACTACGGCGAGATCGCGAAGATTTTCCGCGCGGGCTGCATCATTCGTGCGCAGTTCCTGCAGAAAATCACCGATGCTTATGCGGAGAATGCGGGTATCGCTAACCTGTTGCTGGCTCCGTACTTCAAAAACATTGCTGATGAGTACCAGCAGGCGCTGCGTGACGTCGTGGCTTACGCTGTGCAAAATGGTATTCCGGTACCGACTTTCTCTGCTGCAGTTGCCTACTACGACAGCTACCGTGCTGCGGTACTGCCGGCGAACCTGATTCAGGCCCAGCGTGATTACTTCGGTGCGCACACTTATAAACGCATCGATAAAGAAGGCGTGTTCCACACCGAATGGCTGGATTAATCTGAAATAGCCAACTGCTAAAGCCAGGCCCGGAGCGCTCCTCCGGGCTTTTTTATTGTCAAAAAATGGGATTCGGTCAGGTCTGATAGGCGGTGCTATAGCAAATCACGATATACTCATTCAATGCTGAGCCGATCCGCCACAATGCTGGTGGTGTGCTCAACCTCAATGTTTAACTGGAAGAAGTTACAGAGCGAATGAAGATAACTATCTCAGGAACAGGTTATGTCGGCTTATCCAACGGTATTCTGATCGCCCAGCACCATGAAGTGGTTGCTCTGGATATCGTCCCGGCGAAGGTCGAGATGCTGAATCAGAAAAAATCGCCGATTGTTGACAAAGAGATCGAAGAGTACCTGGCGACAAAGCAGCTGAATTTTCGTGCAACGACTGATAAGTATGATGCATATCGTGATGCGGATTATGTGATCATCGCGACACCGACTGATTACGATCCGAAGACCAACTACTTCAACACCTCCAGCGTCGAGTCCGTTATCCGCGATGTGGTTGCAATTAACCCAAAAGCGGTGATGGTCATCAAGTCCACCATTCCGGTTGGTTTTACCAATTCAATTAAAGAACAGTTTGGCATTGATAATATTTTCTTCTCGCCTGAGTTCCTGCGTGAAGGGCGTGCGCTATACGACAATTTGCATCCGTCGCGTATCGTCATAGGTGAACGCTCCGAACGTGCAGAACGCTTTGCCGCGCTGCTGCAGGAAGGTGCGGTGAAGAAAGATATTCCGACGCTGTTTACCGATTCTACTGAAGCCGAAGCCATCAAGCTGTTCGCTAATACCTATCTGGCGTTACGCGTGGCCTATTTTAACGAGCTTGATAGCTATGCCGAAAGTCTTGGTCTGAACACCCGGCAAATTATTGAAGGCGTATGTCTGGATCCGCGTATTGGTAATCATTACAACAATCCGTCCTTTGGCTACGGTGGCTACTGCTTACCGAAAGATACTAAGCAGTTGTTGGCGAACTACGCGTCTGTGCCGAATAACATTATCGGCGCGATCGTCGATGCTAACCGTACGCGCAAAGACTTTATTGCAGATTCCATCCTGGCCCGTAAGCCTAAAGTGGTTGGCGTGTACCGATTGATCATGAAAAGTGGCTCTGATAACTTCCGCGCATCCTCTATTCAGGGGATCATGAAGCGTATTAAAGCCAAGGGCGTACCCGTTATTATTTATGAACCGGTCATGGAAGAGGATGAATTTTTCCACTCTCGGGTAGTTCGCGATCTAAACGCGTTTAAAAATGAAGCGGATGTTATTATTTCAAATCGAATGACGTCTGAATTGGTTGATGTTGCAGAAAAAGTCTATACCCGTGATTTGTTCGGTAGTGACTAAACCTGAGCTGACTTCCTTCAATCCTACCAGATGGTCTCATGGTATGCCTTTTGCGAGTCTTACCAACTTTTAGAAATGGCCTCCACGGTTAACGTTGCGGTCATCTCCTTCTGTAGTTATGAACACACGTTTAAAGCCCTGTCAATAGGGCTAAAAAACGCTTGAATTTTAAACAAATGGTTTCTAAACATGGTTTCATTTTTGCTGCTACTTGTTATAACTCGTTAGTGGCTTTAATATCCTGTTATCGTTGGTTTACGGAGGCGGCAATGAAAAAAATTTATGGCGTTGTGGGTGCAGGAGGCTTTGGGCGTGAAGTTATTCCTCTTGTAAAGAAAATGATCGACGATTCAGGGGAAATCTCTGAGCTCGTTTTTATTGATGATAACGATGCACTTGATAAGGTCAATGGTTATAATGTTATGTCCTTAAAGGACTTCCTTGATTCAGATTTTGAAGAAAAGTTATTCAATATTGCAATCGGCGATAGCCAGATACGCGAAAGAATTTCGGCTGAAATGATCGCCAGAGGGGCCAAAGCTATCTCTATCGCTCATGATAATGTTGTTATTCTTGATAATACAATAATTGGTGAAGGTTCGATATTATGTCCGTTCGTTACTGTGACATCAAACGCGAAGATAGGTAAATTCTTCCATGCCAATATTTATTCCTATGTTGCTCATGATTGCATTATAGGAGACTACGTTACTTTTGCACCTTCGGTAAAATGTAATGGCAGTGTTGTCGTAGAGGATCATGCGTATATAGGTACTGGAGTAGTCATAAAACAAGGTACTCCTAAGCGTCCTATTGTTATTGGGAAGGGGGCTATTGTAGGTATGGGGGCTGTTGTTACTAAAAGTGTCCCACCTGGGGTTACAGTTTTTGGCAATCCAGCTAAGCCTCTTGGAAAGGGATGAACAATGATTAGTAATAGTGTTTCAATTGAGGAAATAGAAGTTGGCATGAGCGCAAGTTATACTCAAACTATAACTGATGCTGATATTAAAGCGTTTGCTGGAGTATCTGGGGATCATAATCCTGTACATGTCAGCGATACCTATGCTTCAGAATCCAGGTTTGGTAAACGGATTGCGCATGGTTTAATATCAGCAGGGTTCTTTTCTGCATTATTCGGAACCAGATTACCAGGTTATGGTTGTGTATATGCTTCACAAACACTCAATTTCAAATATCCTGTTTTTATTGGTGATACGGTACTAGCTACTGTCACTGTAAAATCAGTTGATATAGAAAAGAGAAAGATTACTTTTGATACCATCTGTCAAGTTGGAAGGAAAAAAGTAATTACTGGAGAAGCAGAAATTTATATCCCTGAAAAGAAATAATGGACATGCTTCAGAGCTTAAATTTGTACTGAATGTAAAAAGACAACTAAGTACAGAGAAAATTTATAATGCTTATCATAAGATAGAATTCAGGCTATGCAAAAGAGCAAAAATCCGTTATCCCATAGTGGCTACGGATTTTTGCACAATCAGGGGTATTTGGGATTTAGTAAATACTTAGCTTTTACCTTTCATTACGTTACACTTTATAAAACACACGGTACCAGTCAACAAAGTTCTTGACCCCATCTTTAACCGTTGTTGTAGGTTTAAAACCAATAACGTCATACAGTGCTTCGGTGTCCGCGCTGGTTTCCAGCACATCACCGGGTTGTAGCGGGAGCATATTTTTGGTCGCGTCGATGCCAAGAGCTTCTTCCAGCGCCTTGATATAATCCATCAGTTCAACCGGTGAACTATTGCCGATATTGTAGACGCAATACGGCGCGGAGCTGGTTGCCGGGGAACCGCCTTCGACAGTCCACTCCCCGTTGGGCGCAGGAATGATATCCTGCAGGCGAATAATTGCTTCTGCGATATCACCAATATAGGTAAAGTCGCGCTTCATTTGGCCGTAGTTGTAGACGTCAATACTTTTCCCTTCCAGCATCGCTTTGGTGAATTTGAACAGCGCCATATCCGGGCGACCCCACGGACCGTATACGGTAAAGAAACGCAGGCCGGTTGTGGGCAATCCGTACAGATGAGAATAGGTATGGGCCATCAGTTCGTTGGCTTTTTTGGTCGCGGCATACAGGGATACCGGGTGATCGACGGAATCGTCCGTTGAAAAGGGCATTTTGCGATTCAGACCATATACCGAGCTGGAAGAAGC
Source organism: Citrobacter sp. CRE-46 (assembly GCF_059615875.1). NCBI lineage: Bacteria > Pseudomonadati > Pseudomonadota > Gammaproteobacteria > Enterobacterales > Enterobacteriaceae > Citrobacter > Citrobacter sp. CRE-46. The sequence goes on from NZ_CM184341.1 coordinate 2,036,525, forward strand.
ATAGAGTAAATGCTGAATTTTATTATGCCGACAACCTTCCAATATGTTCAGAAAACCTGTGAGATTGGAGTCTGCGTAAGCGTGAGGATTTTGAGTGAATAGCGTACACCAGCCTGGGCGGCGAGATGGATCACACGATCAAAATGCCCGGATACGAAGAGTGTTGACATATCTTCGCGGTCGGCTAAATCAATCTTATGAAACTGGAAGCCGGGGTGTACCAGCAGCTCCAGACGGGCCTGCTTAAGACTCACGTCGTAGTAATCGTTCAGATTATCGATACCGACGACTTGATGGCCAGCCTCAAGGAGGCGTTTGCTAACATGGAAGCCGATGAAACCAGCGGCCCCCGTAACCAGGTATTTCATGTTCGTTCCTCTTTTCGGCTAAAAAGCAGCCAGGTACTATTTGGTGCGACGAAAAGTGAAATAATACCGTCAGATGGCAAAAAAGCTAATGGTTATCCTTTTTACGCATGCCATTTTTAGTGGTAAGTTAATAAATATTCATGCCGTGAATTTAATTAACGAGAATGTCTGGCATTTACGCTTGATGACATTTAACCCGCTGTTTGACGCTTTTCCTGCAAAGAGTGGCCATTCAGTATTGACACTTTTTTTAAATTCCTTCCTTTTTTCTCAAGTGACTAAAATACCAATCAAAATCTCTCAATCAATTTGATTTTTTATCATTAATCCTATGGAATTGCTTCAATTTTTAGCTAAACTAATTCGAGTTTAAGTCCTTCCTTAATTAGGGTATCTATGTCTGTAAGTGACAACAACATGTCCGGGCGCGGTAACGATCCGGAACAGATTGATCTGATTGATTTGCTGCTGCAGTTATGGCGTGGGAAAACAACAATCGTTATCGCGATCGTTGTTACCATTGTTCTGGCGGTGGGCTATCTGGTGGTTGCTAAAGAGAAATGGACCTCTACTGCAATTATTACTCAACCGGATGTTGGTCAAATAGCCACCTATAACAACGCGCTCAACGTGTTGTATGGCGCCAACGCGCCTAAGGTGACTGAACTTCAGACTAATGTGGTTGGTCGTTTCAGTACCTCTTTCTCTGCCCTGGCAGAAACGCTTGATAATCAGGAAGAACCACAGAAACTGTCGATTGAGCAGTCTGTTAAAGGCCAACAACTGCCGCTAGCGGTCTCTTATGTGGCGAGTTCTCCAGAAGAAGCTCAGCGTCAGCTGGCTGAATACATTCAACAAACAGATGAAAAGGTTGCTAAAGAGCTAGAACTTGACCTGGCTGATAACATTAAGCTGCAAACCAGTACTCTAGAAGATTCTCTGAAGACTCAGGAAGTGGTCGCTCAGGAACAAAAAGATCTGCGAATTAAGCAAATCCAGGAAGCGCTGCGTTATGCTGAACAGGCGGGTGTGATTAAGCCGCAAATTCAGCAAACTCAGGATGTTACACAGGATAGTATGTTCCTGTTGGGTAGTGATGCTCTGAAATCTATGGTTGAGCACGAGTCTACGCGTCCTTTGATATTGTCTGATAACTACTTCCAGACAAAACAAAAACTGCTTGATATCAGAAATCTTAAGCTTGAAGGGGCAGAGTTGCACTCCTATCGCTACGTGATGAAACCAACGTTACCGATTCGTCGTGACAGTCCGAAAAAAGCCATTATCCTGGTACTGGCCGTTCTGCTGGGGGGAATGATTGGTGCAGGTATCGTGCTGGGGCGAAATGATTGGTGCAGGTATCGTGCTGGGGCGAAATGCGCTGCGTGGCTACAAAGCCAGAGCGTAGCAGGCCGAAGGCAGTTTTATTCCGAGCACAAAAAAACCGGGCAGTTCACCGCGCCCGGTTTTTTTACGTCTGCCGATTACTGATGACGCTTACGTAAGTTCTCAATCACGGTGGTCAGATCAAGCTCCTGATCCTGTAGCAGAACCAGCAGGTGGTACATCAGGTCAGAGGCTTCATTCGTCAGCTCGAAACGATCGTGCACGGTGGCGGCCAGTGCGGTTTCCACGCCTTCTTCCCCCACTTTCTGCGCAATGCGTTTGGTGCCACTGGCATACAGCTTGGCCGTGTAAGAGCTTGCCGGATCGGCGGTTTTACGCTCAGCCAATAGTTGTTCCAGTTGATACAGGAACAGCCACTGATGACTGGTGTCAGCAAAGCAGCTTGAGGTGCCTTTGTGGCAAGTTGGCCCAATCGGGTTAACCAGCACCAGCAGGGTGTCGTTGTCGCAGTCAGGCGCGATGTTAACCACATTAAGAAAGTTGCCAGAGGTTTCACCTTTGGTCCACAGGCGTTGTTTGGTCCGCGAGAAAAAGGTTACCTTACCGCTTTCAAGCGTTTTATCCAGCGCCTCCGGGTTCATATAACCCAGCATCAATACTTCGCCGGATACCGCATGCTGCACCACGACCGGCATCAATCCGTCGGTTTTTTCCCAGTCCAGTTCGCGACATTGTTGCTTCGTTAACATATCCTGATCTCCACGCCCTGTGTTGCCAGGTACGTTTTTAACTCGCCAATATTGATAATTTGTTTGTGGAAAACGGAAGCGGCAAGCGCGCCGTCAACGTCAGCATCACGGAAGGCTTCGAGAAAGTGTTCCATGGTGCCTGCGCCACCGGAGGCAATCAGCGGTACGTGGCAAACGTCGCGCACTTTTCTCAGCTGTTCCAGGTCGTAGCCGTTACGCACACCGTCCTGATTCATCATGTTCAGTACGATTTCGCCTGCGCCACGTTTCTGCACTTCCTGCACCCAATCCAGCGTTTCCCACTGCGTGATGCGGGTACGACTCTCATCACCGGTATACTGGTTAACGTGATATTTACCGGTTGCGGCGTCATACCAGGTATCGATACCCACCACGATGCACTGTACGCCAAAGCGGTCCGCCAGACGCGTGATAAGCTCCGGGTCAGCCAGCGCCGGGGAGTTAATGGAGATTTTATCCGCCCCAAAGGAGAGAATACGCGCCGCATCATCAATGGACTTAATCCCACCGGCAACGCAGAACGGAATGTCGATCACTTCCGCCACGCGCGATACCCAGCTTTTATCGACTACACGGCCATCGCTGGAGGCGGTGATATCGTAGAAGACAAGTTCATCTGCGCCTTCATCGGCATAGCGTTTTGCCAGCGGAACGATGTCGCCAATAATCTCGTGATTGCGAAACTGGACGCCTTTTACCACCTGTCCATCGCGAACGTCCAGACAAGGAATTATGCGTTTTGCCAGCATTGGATGGCCTCCTCAACGGTGAACTTACCTTCCAACAGGGCTCGTCCGACGATCACGCCGCCAACCCCAGTCCCGCGCAGGGCGGCTACGTCCTCAATTCCACCTATACCGCCAGATGACTGAAACGCCACCTGTGGATATTTAGCGCACACTTCTTCATAAAGCGCGACGTTTGAACCCGCCAGCGTACCGTCGCGGGAGATATCCGTGCACAGCACATGCTTCAGACCAACGGGTAAATAGGTTTCCACCAGCTCTTCCAGTGAAACCCCTGAATCTTCCTGCCAGCCGCTGACCGCAACCTGTTTATTACCGTGTTCGTCAATGCGTACGTCCAGCGCCAGCACCAGCGCGTCGGCGCCAAAACGGGTAAACCAGCTCTTAACTTCCTCAGGGGATTTTACCGCCGTCGAACCGACCACCACGCGTGCCACGCCGGCGTCAAGCAGTGCCGCAACGTCCGCTTCAGTACGCACACCGCCGCCAACCTGCACCGGAACATTGACGCCCGCGACCAGCGTTTTAATCAGCGGTATTTGTCGTTTCTGCGGATCTTTTGCCCCGGTCAGATCGACCAGGTGCAGTACCTGTGCGCCTTGTGCCGCGTAATCCTGCAGGCGGGGCAGTGGATCGTTGCCGTAATCACGTTGCTGTGCGTAATCACCTTGATGAAGACGCACCACCGTGCCGTCGATTAAATCTAATGCCGGAATAATCATTACATCTCCAGAAAGTTTTTCAGCAACTGCGCCCCAGCCGCACCCGAACGTTCCGGGTGGAACTGCACGCCAAAGAAATTGTCCTTTTGGACTGCCGCGGTAAACGGTTCACCGTAATGACACTGGGCGATAGTCCATGGGTTCACTGGCATCGCGTAGCTGTGGACAAAGTAGAAATACGCCCCATCGTCAATACCCTGGAACAGACGATTGCCTGCTTGTGGATACACACGGTTCCACCCCATATGCGGCAGCGGCAGGCCAAAATCGGTCATTTTGGGGACGTCCTGTTCAATAATGCCCAGCAGGGAGACACCGTTACTCTCTTCGCTGCGGCGACCAAGCAGTTGCATGCCTAAGCAGATCCCCAGCACCGGTTGCGTGCAGGCTTTAATCAGTTCAATAAGTTCACGCTCGTGCAACTGGTCCATAGCCGCCTGCGCAGTACCCACGCCTGGTAGAAACAGCTTATCGGCCCGGAGCACCACATCCGCATCGCGGCTGACAACCGGGTCGTATCCATGGCGCGCAACGGCGGATTTCACCGAATTCAGGTTGGCGCACCCGGTATCCAGGATCACTACGTTCATTACAGCACTCCTTTTGAGGAGGGTAGCGTATCGCCTTCTACGCGAATCGCCTGGCGCAGCGTGCGGCCAAAGGCTTTAAATAGGCTTTCCACACGGTGGTGGTCATTTTTTCCTTTGGTTTTCAGGTGCAGGGTGACGCCCATGGTGTAGGAGAGTGAGCGGAAGAAGTGTTCAATCATCTCCGTGCTCAGATCGCCCACGCGCTGGTAGGTAAACTCAGCGCGGTATTCCAGGTGCGGACGTCCGGAGATATCCAGCGCGCAACGTGCCAGACATTCGTCCATCGGCAGGACAAAACCAAAACGGTTGATACCACGTTTATCACCTAATGCCAGCTTTAAGGCCTCACCCAGCGCCAGACCGGTATCTTCTACGGTGTGGTGATCGTCAATATACAGATCGCCTTTGACGGCTATCTCCATACGGAAACCGCCGTGGGTGGCGATTTGATCCAACATGTGGTCAAAGAAGCCAACGCCAGTATTGATTTTGCTTTGGCCTTCGCGGTCCAGCCAGACTTTGACGTCAATCTGCGTTTCTTTGGTATTGCGCTCAACGTGGGCGTAGCGGTCACGTTTGGTCAACTGCTCGCCGATCATCGCCCAGTTCAGGGTGTCCCGGTGATAGCGTAATCCGCTAATCCCCATGTTTTCAGCCAGTTGAATATCTGTGGCACGATCGCCAATGACGTAGCTGTTCTCGGTGTCCATAGCCTGTTCAACCAGATACTGCTCAACCAGCTTCACTTTTGGCTTACGGCAAGCACACTCATCGGCCGGCAAGTGTGGGCAAATCAGCACGTCATCAAACCTCACGCCCTGAGAGGTGAATATTTGCATCATCAGATTATGCGGGCCGTCAAAATCAGCCTGTGGAAAGCTCTGGGTTCCCAGTCCATCCTGGTTGGTGATCATCACCAGCTTAAAACCCGCTTTTTGCAGCTTCAGTAAAACGGGAACGACTTCCGGCTCAAAAGCCAGTTTGTCAAAGCGATCGACCTGAAAGTCACTTGGCGGTTCGGAAATCAGGGTTCCATCACGGTCAATAAAAAGATACTTCTGGCTCATACTTGCTCCGCACGTAAGGCGTCAATGACGCGCTGGCTCTCTTCACGGGTTCCGACAGTAATACGCAGGCAGCCGCTTAACGAAGGTTGTTTGTTCTGGTCTCGTAAGATAATGCCCTGATCCCACAAAGATTTAAATACGCTGCTGGATGCGGTGAAGCGCGCCAGAACATAGTTGGTTTCAGAATCGAAAACCTGTTCTACACAGCGAATTGTTTTCAGGTTCTCCACCAGGAACTGACGCTCTTGCAGGATCTGCTGGACGCGTTGGCGCATGGCGGCAACGCCTTGCGGCGTCAGCGCCTGGGCGGCGATATCCGCCACCGGTGTAGAGAGCGGGTAAGGGGCGATCACCTTTAACAGCAGATTGATAATTTCTTCATTTGCCAGCGTAAACCCGCAGCGTAAACCGGCGAGAGCAAACGCTTTGGACAGTGTGCGTAAAATTACCAGGTGCGGATATTCAGACAGCCAGCCCGCCAGCGTGGCCTGCGGGCAAAACTCGATATACGCTTCATCGGCAACCACGATAGCTTTACCCTGCGTCATATCGAGCAGCGAACGCAGATCCTGTGGCTTAATCAACTGGCCCGTTGGGTTATTAGGGCTGCATACGTAGACCACCTTCACACCATCAAGCTTGTCCGCGATACCTTGTAAATCCAGTTGCCAGTCGTCAAGTGTCGGGACGGTACAGCATTCAACGCCAATCGTTTCAGCGCTGACGCTGTACATGCCGTAAGTCGGCGGACAGTACAGAATCGCATCTTTACCCGGCTCGCAAAAAGCGCGCACCAGCAGCTCGATCCCTTCATCTGCGCCACGACTGACCAGCACCTGCTCCGGCTTGACGCCTGCATACTGCGCGTAATTCTCAATCACGGCTTTCGGCTGGCACTCCGGGTAGCGGTTCAGCGTTTGCTGACTTAGCTGAAACTCAACGGCGGTGGGATATTCATTCGCATTGAGCCAGACGTCGCCGTTACCGCCAAGACGGCGGGCAGACTGATAAGGCGTTAACTCGCGGACATTCTTACGGGCTAAATCAGTGACGCTGAGAAAGTTGTCAGTGCTCATGCTTGCTCCTTCAGGGCGTTAACGCGCAGGGTGACGGCATTTTTGTGGGCGGTCAGCAGCTCAGCCGCGGCCAGGGTTTCAATGGTGGCGGCCAGCGCAGAGAAACCTTGTGGTGTTAATTCCTGTATGGTCATCCGTTTCTGGAAATCAGCCAGCCCCAGACTGGAACAGGTTGTGGTATAGCCGTAAGTTGGCAGCACGTGGTTAGTACCGGAAGCATAGTCGCCTGCGGATTCCGGCGACCAGTCACCAAGGAACACCGAACCGGCGCTGATAATGCCTTCCACCAGCTCACGTGCGTTGCGGGTCTGAATGATCAGGTGCTCCGGACCGTAGGCGTTGGAGATTTCAACGCACTGTGCCAGATCTTTCGCCACGATTAAACGGCTGGCGGAGAGCGCCTGACGCGCGGTGTCGGCTCGGGACAGCTCGGCGAGCTGGCGTTCAACGGCTTCGGCCACGCCTTCGGCAAGCTTAGCGTCCGGCGTCAGCAGGATCACCTGCGAGTCCGGGCCGTGCTCGGCCTGAGAGAGCAGGTCGGAGGCGACAAAATCCGGCGTTGCGCCGCTGTCAGCGATAACCAATACTTCGGACGGTCCGGCGGGCATATCGATTGCCGCGCCGTCAAGACGCTGGCTGACCTGGCGCTTGGCTTCGGTCACATAGGCGTTGCCCGGCCCAAAGATTTTATCGACTTTTGGAATAGACTCCGTGCCCAGTGCCAGCGCGGCAATGGCCTGTGCGCCGCCCACGTTAAACACTTCTTTCACGCCACAGAGTTGCGCGGCGTAGAGGATTTCATCGGCAATCGGCGGCGGCGAGCACAGCACCACTTTTTTACAGCCCGCGATACGCGCCGGGGTCGCCAGCATTAATACGGTAGAGAACAGCGGTGCCGATCCCCCTGGAATATACAGGCCCACGGAAGCGATGGGGCGGGTAACCTGCTGGCAGCGCACGCCCGGCTGGGTTTCGATATCCACCGGCGGCAGGATCTGCGCGCTGTGGAAAGTATCAATATTACGTACTGCCGCCTGCATGGCTTGTTTCAGCTCGTCGCTCAGACGATTCCCGGCCTCCTGAATTTCTTCCTCAGTGACGCGCAGCGCGCCGACCTCGGTTTTATCAAACTTCGCGCTGTATTCGCGCAATGCCTGGTCGCCGTTGTTTTTGACATTTTCAAGGATCTCGGCCACCGTGCGGCTAATGCTTTCAGAGGCGGAAATCGCCGGGCGCATCAGTAATTCGCGCTGCTGCTCAGGGCTACAGCTATTCCAGTCAATCAGGGTATTGAAGCTCATGGTCGTTACTCCATCATCTTCTCAATCGGCAGCACCAGAATAGAGCTGGCGCCGAGCGCTTTCAGTTTTTCCATTGTTTCCCAGAACAGGGTTTCGCTGCTGACCATGTGCATGGCTACGCGCTGCTGATCACCCGCCAGTGGCAGAATGGTTGGGCGCTCAGCGCCAGGCAGCAGGGCGATAACTTCGTCCAGACGCTCGCTCGGTGCGTGCATCATGATGTATTTGGATTCGCGAGCCTGAATAACCCCCTGGATGCGGGTCAGTAGTTTGTCGATCAGTTGCTGTTTGGCTGCGGCCATTTCGCCATCGCGCTGAATCAGACACGCTTTAGAGCGGTAAATCACTTCCACTTCACGCAGACCATTGGCTTCAAGCGTCGCGCCGGTTGACACCAGATCGCAGATTGCATCGGCCAGGCCCGCGCGGGGCGCGACTTCGACAGAACCGTTTAACAGACAGGATTTAAATGACACCCCTTTTTGATCGAGGTAACGCTTGAGCAGGTGCGGGTAAGAGGTGGCGATACGCTTCCCGTTCAGTTCTGCCGGGCCATCCCAGGCTTCATCAACCGGCGTCGCCAGCGAAAGACGGCAGCCGCCGAAGTCCAGACGACGCAGGGTAAAATAGCGAGGATCTTCACCCTGTGCCCGACGGTTGAGCAGCTCTTCTTCCAGAACGTTTTCCCCAATAATGCCCAGATCAACGACGCCGTCCATCACCAGACCCGGGATATCGTCATCACGCACGCGCAGGATATCAATCGGCATATTTTCTGCCATCGCAATTAAGCGCTGGGTGTGAAGATTAATTTTAATGCCGCAACGGGCCAGTAATTCGCGTGAATCGTCGCTTAAACGGCCTGATTTCTGCATAGCTATGCGTAAACGGGTGTTGTCTAACATTGTTTGTTCCTCGTTATCCTGTCTGAATCAGTTTGGGTCACGCACAAAAAAAGCCCCCGGAAGAAATCTTCCGGGGGCTTTCTCATACGCTCATGCACCGCTGGAAGATTTAAATGTCTCCCAGCACACATCGCCTGAAAGACTAGTCAGGATGATGGTGATGATGGTGTTTAAATTGAGCGCGTGTCATAAATTTTCTCGATGAATGTTTATTCATTTGATGTCTTTTAACCTAAACCACTTTAGCTACGGAAAGCAAGGGCTTTTTTTGATCATTAATTCATTTCATATTGATACTATGAATTGTCAGCCACCGTGGGCTGGCGTAGCCTTGCGTTATAGGCCAAAAGTCAGGAGAGAAGGCATGAAAAAGGTCGCAATTGTCGGGTTAGGTTGGTTAGGCATGCCGTTAGCCATGTCGCTGGCGGCGAGAGGCTGGCAGGTTACCGGCAGCAAAACCACACTGGATGGGATAGAAGCGGCCCGTATGAGCGGTATCGAGAGTTACTCGCTGCGCCTGGAGCCTGAACTGGTCTGTGAGGCTGACGATCTCGACGCGCTCATGGACGCTGATGCACTGGTTATAACGCTACCTGCGCGCCGTAGCGGGCCGGGGGAGACATTTTACCTGCAGGCCATGCAGGAACTGGTTGACAGTGCGCTGGCGTACCGGATCCCGCGGATTATTTTTACCAGCTCGACGTCGGTCTATGGCGATGTCCAGGGCATCGTGAAAGAGGGGACGCCGCGTAACCCGGTCACCGCCAGCGGGCGTGTTCTGAAAGATCTTGAAGACTGGTTGCATAACCTGCCTGGCACCTCGGTAGATATTCTGCGACTGGCCGGACTGGTTGGCCCGGGAAGACATCCCGGCCGCTTTTTCGCTGGCAAGACGGCGCCAGATGGACACCATGGCGTCAATCTGGTGCACCTGGATGATGTCGTCTCTGCCATCACGTTGCTGCTGCAAGCGCCCAAAGGGGGACACATCTATAATATATGTGCGCCTATGCATCCGGCGCGTAACGTGTTCTATCCGCAGATGGCCCGCCAGTTGGGGATGGAACCGCCGGAATTTCGCGGCGGTGCGGATAACGGTAAAGGTAAAGTCATTGATGGCAGCCGTATTTGTAATGAGCTTGGATTTGAGTACCAGTATCCCGATCCGCTGGTGATGCCGATGGAGTGACAGGCCAGCAGAGTGTCGCTGTATACCGCCAGGGGGCGAGTATGAAACCACTGCTGGACGTTCTTATCATCCTCGATGCGTTAGAAAAAGAGGGCAGTTTCGCGGCGGCGTCGGCAAAATTGTATAAGACGCCGTCTGCGCTTAGCTACACCGTCCATAAACTGGAAAGCGATCTTAATATTCAGTTATTAGATCGCAGTGGGCACCGGGCTAAGTTTACCCGCACCGGTCAAATGCTGCTGGAAAAGGGGCGAGAGGTATTGCACTCCGTCCGCGAACTCGAAAAGCAAGCCATTAAACTTCATGAAGGCTGGGAGAATGAACTGGTCATCGGCGTCGATGATACGTTTCCCTTTTCACTGCTGGCCCCCCTTATCGAATCCTTCTATCAACATCACAGTGTGACGCGCCTGAAGTTTATTAACGGCGTGCTGGGTGGTTCCTGGGATGCACTTACTCAGGGGCGGGCGGATATTATTGTCGGCGCTATGCACGAACCGCCGGCGGGGAGCGAATTTGGTTTTGCGCGGCTTGGCGCGCTGGAACAGGTGTTTGTGGTTGCGCCGCATCATCCGCTGGCACAGGAACAGGAACCGTTACATCGGCGTACTATTCGACGATTTCGCGCCATCGTGGTGGGAGAGAATGCGCATCAAGCGAACATCTCCGGCGTTCAGGTGTTGGACGATCAGGAAGCGATTACCGTTTTTGACTTCAAAACCAAGCTGGAGCTGCAAATCAGTGGTCTGGGATGCGGATATATTCCCCGTTATCTGGCGCAGCGATTTTTGGACAGCGGCGCGCTGATTGAGAAGAAAGTGGTCGGACAAATTCTGTTTGAACCCGTGTGGATAGGGTGGAATGAACAGACCGCCGGGCTTGCCAGCGCCTGGTGGCGGGACGAGATTTTAGCAAATAGTGCTATTGCCGGGGTGTACGTTAAAACGGATGCTGATAAATCAATCAGTTGAGAAAAAATATTTTTTTACAGTTGCTTCAATCTCTTGTTATTTCTCCCCAAATTAGTGCAAAATACGCCGCTTGCAAAAAATGACATTAACCGACGTTTTAATACGCGTCGGTTATTTTTTTGCATCAAACCAATCATTCATAAAAGAGGCCGGGCTTCGTACCGGATAGATACTTACTTAAAAATCGACAGTTGTTGTCGCTGAGGATTAACAAAAAATGGGGCAATTTTTTGCTTACGCGACGGTTTTCGCCGTAATGGAGGATAACCATGTCGCATAACGCTACTCCAAACACCTCTCGCGTGGAATTACGTAAAACGCTTACGCTGGTTCCGGTTGTCATGATGGGCCTTGCCTATATGCAGCCGATGACGCTGTTCGATACATTCGGTATCGTCTCAGGAATGACCGATGGTCACGTCCCGACAGCTTACGCCTTCGCACTGATCGCCATCCTCTTTACCGCACTAAGCTACGGTAAACTGGTACGCCGCTATCCGTCCGCAGGCTCTGCCTACACTTACGCTCAGAAATCCATTAGCCCGACCGTTGGTTTTATGGTTGGCTGGTCATCGCTGCTGGACTACCTGTTCGCGCCGATGATCAACATTCTGTTGGCGAAAATTTATTTTGAAGCGCTGGTGCCTTCGATTCCATCGTGGATGTTCGTGGTGGCGCTGGTGGCCTTTATGACCGCCTTCAACCTGCGTAGCCTCAAGTCCGTCGCTAATTTCAACACCGTGATCGTGTTGTTGCAGGTGGTGCTGATTGCAGTGATCCTCGGCATGGTCGTTTATGGCGTGTTCGAAGGGGAAGGCGCCGGTACGCTGGCGAGCAGCCGTCCGTTCTGGTCGGGTGATGCGCACGTGATCCCGATGATCACCGGGGCTACCATCCTGTGCTTCTCGTTCACCGGGTTTGACGGTATCAGCAACCTGTCAGAAGAAACCAAAGATGCTGAGCGCGTGATCCCGCGTGCGATTTTCCTGACTGCGCTGATTGGTGGCCTGATCTTTATCGTCTCCACTTATCTGTTGCAGTTGTACTTCCCGGATATCTCGCGCTTTAAGGATCCGGATGCTTCGCAGCCGGAAATCATGCTGTATGTTGCTGGTAAGTTCTTCCAGGTCGGCGCGCTGATTTTCTCTACCATTACCGTACTGGCATCCGGTATGGCGGCGCATGCAGGCGTTGCGCGTCTGATGTACGTGATGGGTCGTGACGGCGTATTCCCGAAAAGTTTCTTCGGTTATGTACACCCGAAATGGCGTACTCCGTCCATGAACATCATTCTGGTTGGTGCGATTGCTTTGCTGGCAATCAACTTCGACCTGGTGATGGCGACGGCGCTGATTAACTTTGGTGCGCTGGTGGCGTTTACCTTCGTTAACCTGTCGGTAATCTCCCAGTTCTGGATCCGTGAGAAGCGTAACAAGACGCTGAAAGATCACTTCCAGTACCTGTTCCTGCCAATGTGCGGTGCGCTGACCGTTGGCGCGCTGTGGGTGAACCTGGAAGAAAGCTCAATGGTTCTGGGCCTGATCTGGGCGGGTATCGGTCTGATCTACCTGGCGTGCGTGACCAAAAGCTTCCGCAACCCGGTACCGCAGTACGACGAAGATATCGCGTAATAACTGCATTTAGCTGAAAAAAAAACGGAGACATGTTCTCCGTTTTTTTATACGTGGGATTTAGACAATCTCTTGCGCATATTGCCAGAGTGCTTTCAGCAGCGTCAGCTTCTCTTTGTTATCCGCATAATGCTGACTCAGCATCTGTAATTCATTGGCGTAATTTTGCAAAAACTCCGGCGTGAATACCTGACGACGATGGTCCAGCCAGCGCTGTTGTTCGGCTTCATCCAGCGTTCCGGGGAAGTTACGCGCGCGGTAGTTAAACAGCAGCTTTTCAATGCGTTTATCGACAAAGGTGATATCCAGCGCCGGTAAATTGCGCGGTTCGGTTTCCTGAACGATTTTCATCGCGGCGCGGTCGGCATCGCTGAAAAAGCCGTTGTACAACTGGGCATCTACGTTATCCGATGGCGCAAAGGGTTCCGCCTCGGCAAAGATAGCCACGACTTTGTCGCGTACCTGTGGGTTTTCGCGCAGAATTTTGAGATTATCCAGACAATGCTGGCGGTTAATACCGAGACGATCGGCATCTTCCGGGCGCAGGGTGTTCGCCTGTGCCAGTACCGGACATTTGTTGATGTGCACCAGTTTAACCGGCACTGCGGGGTTATCTCCCAGATCAGCCTTAGCGGTATAGAGCCGCTCACGCAGCGCGTCGCTGTCCAGTTCGAGCAGCGGTGAAATATCACCGGCCAGATCGACCATGATAACCGCGTTGCGATTTTCCGGATGCCAGGCCAGTGGCGCCACCCAACTGGTGTTACCGCGCCATGCGCCGAACATGCCCGAGACATGGACCAGCGGCTTCATCTGCGGCACATCAATTAGCGCCGCCAGTTTGTGCTTATTACGATGGCTATAGAGATATTCAAACAGACGTGGCTGGCGTGACTTGACTAATTGCGCCATCGCAATCGTGGCATACACATCGGCCATTGCATCGTGGGTGTTGGCATGCTCAATCCCATTCGCTTTGGTCAAATGTTCCAGGCGGAAGCTGGGCAAGCCATCGTCGTTTTCCGGCCAGTTAATACCTTCAGGACGCAGGGCATAGCAGGCACGCATTACATCCAGCAGATCCCAGCGCGAATTATCGTTCTGCCAGCTCCAGGCATAGGGATCATAGAAATTGCGATACAGGATATTTCGCGTCACTTCATCATCGAAGCGCACGTTGTTATAGCCCAGAATACAGGTTTTCGGTACGGTAAACAGGGCGTGAATACGCGCAGCAAAAGCAGCTTCATTTTCTCCCTTTTCACGTGCTTCTTGCGGGGTGATGCCGGTAATCAGTACCGCCTCGGGCTGTGGTAGATAATCATCTGCGGGTTTGCAATAAAAGACTTCAGGTTCACCGATAATGTTGAAATCATTATCTGTGCGGATAGCCGCAAATTGCGCGGGTCTGTCCAGCGCCGGATGGGTACCAAAAGTCTCGTAATCGTGGAAGAGAAAACCAGGTTGCTGCTTGCCGTCATTCATTGTTCAGTTATGTCCGGGATCAATTTAGCGCTTATCCAAGAATACCAAAAAATAGCGAGGTAATCAGCAAGAGGATTATCGATGCGGAATGGCCTACGCAAGAAAATTGCGCTAAACACGGCTTTGAACGAATGATTAATTATTTTCTTACCGTTAAAGGAAATTACTGGAATAAACTTTCTTAAAATCACACCTTGGGAAATAAGTTAATTGATAACCATTATTGTTATTTCATTTTCTGTTTTCTGGATGTTTTAAAAGTCTTTTAAAAACAACGGCCTTATATTTCTATTAATGCGCTTGTATGCATTGTAATAAAATGTGAGTGAGGTTAAAAATTAATAATATAAACTCCATATAATAATTGGATATATCTAATAACAGGAGGTTATATGAGCATAAGTCGGCGTAATTTTTTACGAGGGGTGGGTATAGGTTGCTCAGCCTGTGCGATAGGCAGTTTTCCACCAGGCGCACTGGCGCGGAATTCTCCCGAGCACATAAAAGGGAAAACATCCCTGACGCCAAGTTTGTGCGAAATGTGTTCTTTTCGCTGCCCAATTCAGGCTCAGGTAATTAATAATAAGACGGTTTTTATTCAAGGAAACCCTAATGCGCCTCAGCAGGGGACGCGTGTCTGCGCGCGCGGAGGCAGCGGTGTTAGCCTGGTCAACGACCCGCATCGTATTGTTAAACCGATGAAACGCACAGGACCTCGCGGGAGCGGTGAGTGGCAGGTAATTAGCTGGCAGCAGGCATATAAAGAAATTGCCGAAAAAATGACGGCAATAAAAGCGCAGCATGGTCCTGAGGGGGTCGTATTCTCTTCCAAGTCCGGTTCGCTTTCCGGCCATTTATTTCACCTCGCGACGGCTTTTGGATCGCCGAACACGTTTACTCACGCCTCGACATGCCCCGCCGGAAAAGCGATTGCCGCTAAAGTTATGATGGGTGGCGATTTAGCCATGGATATCGTCAATACCCGTTATATGGTCTCTTTTGGCCATAACCTCTATGAAGGCATTGAGGTTGCCGACACCCATGAATTGATGACCGCGCAGGAAAAGGGCGCGAAGATGGTCAGCTTTGATCCCCGTTTGTCCGTCTTCTCCAGCAAAGCGGATGAATGGCATGCGCTTAAGCCTGGCGGTGACCTACCGGTGCTGATGGCCATGTGTCATGTCATGATCAAAGAAAATCTGTATGACGCAGACTTTGTGGCACGCTACACCACAGGGTTTGACCAACTGGCTGAGGCGGTCCAGGAGAGCACGCCGGAATGGGCGCAAAAGCTCGCTGATGTGCCTGCCGATGTGATTATCCGCGTCACCCGCGAAATGGCCGCCTGCGCCCCTCACGCCATTGTCAGTCCGGGTCATCGTGCGACGTTTTCGCAAGAAGAAATTGACATGCGGCGCATGATTTTCACCCTCAATGTGTTACTTGGAAATATTGAGCGTGAGGGTGGGTTGTATCAGAAAAAAGCGGCGGCAACGTACAATAAGCTGGCCGGAGAGAAAGTTGCTCCCGTGCTGGCAAAACCCGATGCCAAATTACCCAAGCCAACGGCGCAGCGTATCGATCTGGTGGCCCCGCAGTTCAAGTACATCGCGGCCGGCGGCGGCGTAGTGCAAAGCATTATTGATGCCGTCTTAAAGCAAACGCCGTATCCGGTGAAGGGATGGATCATGTCCCGACACAACCCTTTCCAGACCGTGACCTGTCGACCAGACCTGGTCAAGACCGTTGAACAGCTCGACCTGGTGGTCAGTTGCGATGTTTATTTAAGCGAAAGCGCGGCGTATGCCGATTATCTTTTGCCTGAATGTACTTACCTTGAACGCGATGAAGAAGTTTCTGATATGTCGGGCCTGAATCCAGCCTATGCCTTGCGTCAGCAGGTGGTTGAGCCTATCGGTGACGCGCGTCCGAGCTGGCAAATCTGGAAAGAACTGGCTGTTCAGTTAGGCCTTGGGCAATTCTACCCATGGCAGGATATGCAAACGCGCCAGTTGTACCAGCTTAATGGCGATCATGCGTTATCTGCTGAGCTGCGTCAGAAAGGGTATCGCGAGTGGGGTGTTCCGTTATTGCTGCGCGAACCCGAAGCGGTGCGTCAGTTTGTGGCACGCTATCCGGGTGCGGTAGCGGTTGATAGCGACGGCACTTATGGTGAGCAGCTGCGTTTTAAATCCCCGTCAGGAAAAATCGAACTCTACTCTGCCGAGCTGGAAACACTCCTGCCAGGCTACGGTGTTCCTCGCGCCCGCAATTTTGCGCTCAAAGGCGACAATGAACTCTATTTTATTCAGGGCAAAGTGGCGGTTCATACCAATGGCGCAACGCAATATGTGCCACTGCTGAGTGAGCTGATGTGGGACAACGCGGTGTGGATCCACCCGCAAACGGCCCGTGAAAAAGGCATCAAAAGCGGCGATGACATCTGGCTGGAAAATGCAACCGGTAAGGAAAAAGGCAAAGCGCTGGTCACCGCCGGTATTCGACCCGATACGCTATTCGTCTATATGGGATTTGGCGCCAAGGCAGGAGCCAAAACAGCCGCGACGACGCACGGTATTCATTGCGGTAATTTGCTTCCGCATGTCACCAGTCCGGTGTCAGGTACGGTGGTCCACACCGCTGGCGTTACGCTTCGTCGGGCATGAGAAAGGAGTACATCATGAATCAATCAACAAACCCTTATGTCATGCTGCATGACGAAAAACGCTGCATTGGTTGTCAGGCGTGTACGGTTGCCTGCAAGGTACTGAATGACGTGCCTGAAGGTTTTAGCCGCTTACAGGTACAGATCCGTTCACCGGAACATGAACCCGAGGCGCTTTCCCATTTCCAGTTTGTTCGTGTTTCTTGCCAGCATTGTGAAGATGCGCCGTGCGTCAGCGTTTGTCCAACCGGTGCATCATTCCGCGATGAAAACGGCATTGTGCAGGTGGATAAGTCCCGCTGTATTGGCTGTGACTACTGCGTCGCTGCTTGTCCGTTCCATGTGCGCTACCTCAATCCGCAAACGGGAATCGCAGACAAATGTAATTTCTGCGCGGATACCCGTCTGGATGTTGAACAGTCGCCCGCCTGCGTTTCCGTTTGTCCGACGGATGCGTTGAAGTTTGGTCGTCGCGATGACCCGGAAATCCAGCACTGGATCAATCAAAAAGAGGTTTATCGCCAGCAGGATACGCGTAGTGGCCCGGTGAGTGTTTATCGGCGTAAAGAGATCCATCAGGAGGGTAAAGTATGAATTCTATCTGGGGAGCGGAACTTAACTATGCGCCGGACTACTGGCCGCTGTGGCTCATTTATGCGGGCGTTATTGTTGTGCTGATGATTGCGGGCCTGGTCACGCACGCGCTGTTACGTCGGATGCTGGCGCCAAAAACGGTAACCGGAGAGGAGCACCGGGAGTACCTCTATTCGCTGGCTGTTCGCCGTTGGCACTGGGGAAATGCGCTGCTCTTTATTCTGCTTTTGCTGAGCGGCCTGTTTGGCCACTTCTCTGTCGGGCCGGTAGTGTTGATGGTGCAGGTACATACCTGGTGCGGCTTCGCATTGCTGGCCTTCTGGATTGGCTTTGTGTTAATAAACGCAACCAGCGGCAACGGCTGCCATTATCGCGTGAAGTTAAACGGGTTAATATCACGCTGCCTGCTGCAAACGCGTTTTTATCTGTATGGCATCATGAAGGGCGAGCCGCACCCGTTTGCCGCAACGGCAAAGGACAAATTTAACCCACTGCAACAACTGGCCTACCTGGCCATTATGTACGCGCTGGTTCCGCTGTTGATCATCACCGGGTTGTTATGTCTCTACCCGCAGGTGTCAGGGGCGGGGCCGATAATGCTGGTGCTGCATATGGCGTTAGCGATTGTCGGCTTACTGTTCATCTGCGCACATATTTACCTGTGTACGCTGGGCGACACGCCAGGGCAAATTTTCCGCAGTATGTTCGACGGCTACCATCGCCATCGCAGCCATCACGCAGAGACTGCGCCACGCAAAGGATAATTTCGCGCGCGGTTTGTCTCTGACAGCCTTGTATGACAGCAAGAAAATGTGCCTTATGTCACATTTTCTTGCAATTTATTCAAGTTTGTTCGACAGAACTTCCGTAAAAAGAACGGCTATTTATCCCTTTTCTGAGGACATGCTGTTGAAACGCCGTTTGTTTATTGCCGCTTCACTATTCACGATGAGTTTTACGTCCGCCTGGGCGACCGATGCCGTCAGCTTCGCCCCACAGCCGCCTGCGATAAATGCCGGGGCGTGGGTATTAATGGATTACACCACGGGCCAAATTCTGACAGCCGGTAATGAACACCAGCAACGTAACCCCGCCAGTTTGACCAAGCTGATGACCGGCTATGTTGTTGACCGCGCAATCGACAGTAAGCGCATTAGTCCAACCGATATTGTCACCGTTGGGCGTGATGCCTGGGCGAAAGACAATCCGGTATTCGTCGGTTCATCCTTGATGTTCCTGAAACAAGGCGATCGCGTTTCGGTGCGCGACCTCAGCCGCGGGCTAATTGTTGATTCCGGGAATGATGCCTGCGTGGCGCTGGCTGATTACATCGCCGGGGGACAACCGCAGTTTGTGGCGATGATGAACAACTATGCGCAAAAGCTGAACCTGCAGGATACCCATTTTGAAACGGTTCATGGTCTGGATGCGCCAGGTCAGCATAGCTCTGCTTACGATCTGGCCGTATTGTCGCGAGCTATCATCCATGGTGAACCGGATTTCTACCATATGTACAGTGAGAAAAGCCTTACCTGGAACGGAATCACGCAGCAAAACCGTAATGGCCTGTTGTGGGATAAAACCATGAACGTGGATGGTCTGAAGACAGGGCATACGTCCGGTGCCGGGTTCAATCTGATCGCTTCCGCCGTTGATGGACAACGTCGACTGATTGCGGTTGTGATGGGGGCGGAGAGTGCGAAAGGCCGTGAAGACCAGGCGCGTAAGCTGCTGCAATGGGGACAACAAAACTTCGATACGGTGCAGGTTTTGCGTAGCGGTAAGCAGGTCGGTACTGAACGGATCTGGTATGGCGACAAAGAAAAAATCAGCCTGGGCACCGAGCAGGATTTCTGGATGGCCCTGCCTAAAGCGGAAGTGGCTAACATTAAAGCAAAATATGTCCTTGATAAGAAAGAACTGGTTGCACCAATCGCGGCACATCAGCGTGTGGGTGAAATTGAACTCTACGATCGGGATAAGCTGGTGGCGCACTGGCCTCTGGTTACGCTGGAGTCCGTCAGCGAAGGTGGCGTTTTCTCGCGTCTGAGCGATTATTTCCACCACAAGGCGTAGTTATTTCCTGGAATGCCTGACTGGCAAGAGTGCGAATCTGCTCACATAATAATCACTATTTACTTGTGGCCGTAATACCTAAAAATTATACTGTATATACATACAGTATAATCACGGAGGTTATATGGAGTACGAGATTAAACAGGTCGATAAACGCAGGATTGCCGGTTTTCACATGGTTGGTCCGTGGGAACAAACGGTAAAGCAAGGTTTTGAGCAGTTAATGAAGTGGGTCGACGGGAAGCAAATTGTTCCGCTGGAATGGATAGCCGTTTATTACGACAATCCTGACGTTGTCCCGGCGGAGAAACTGCGTTGCGATACCGTGGTATCTGTGCCTGAAGATTTTGCGATCCCGGAAAACAGCGAAGGGGTGATCCTGACCGAAGTGGCGGGTGGCGACTATGCTGTTGCCGTTGCGCGTGTAGAAAATCATGACTTTGCGACGCCGTGGTACCAGTTTTTTGACTGCCTGACGCAAGATACGACTTTCGAAATAGCTGCTAAACCCTGCTTTGAAGTGTACATGAACAATGGCATCGAGGATGGCTACTGGGACATTGAAATGTACATACCGGTGCAGTCGAAGTAACTGTTTTTGATGCAAATCAGGATGATATTTTCAGGCAATAAACGAGTACAATCTTGTTCTTTGCTATTCGCTGACGGAGTGCATGAGTGCGTGCCAATAAGTCACTGAGCCCTTTTGAAATTCGTTTGTATCGTCATTATCGTGTAGTGCACGGTATTCGCATTGCGCTTGCGTTTATTCTCACTTTTCTGTTGGTACGCCTGTTAAACATTCCTGAAGGTACATGGCCTCTGATCACGCTGGTGGTGATCATGGGGCCTATTTCTTTTTGGGGGAACGTTGTTCCCAGAGCTTTTGAACGTATTGGCGGCACGATCCTGGGATCGGTGCTTGGGCTGGTGGCCCTGCGTCTGGAGCTTTTTTCGCTTCCGCTGATGCTGATATGGTGCGCGGTGGCGATGTTTCTCTGCGGTTGGCTGGCATTGGGCAAAAAACCGTATCAGGCGCTGTTGATTGGTATTACGCTTGCCGTTGTAGTGGGTGCTCCCGCTGGGGATATGAATACGGCGTTATGGCGTGGCGGCGACGTTATTCTTGGATCGTTGCTGGCAATGCTGTTTACCGGCGTGTGGCCACAACGGGCATTTATACACTGGCGTATTCAACTGGCGCATTGCGTAACGGGGTACAATCGGGTGTACCAGGCGGCGCTCTCCCCCAATCTGCTTGAACAACCGCGACTGGAGAAGCATTTACAACAGCTGTTGAGCGAGGTTGTCAAAATGCGCGGGCTCATCGTCCCTGCCAGTAAAGAAACGCATATTCAAAAATCCATTTTTGAAGCTATTCAGACGGTTAATCGTAACCTCGTCTGCATGCTCGAGTTGCAAATCAATGCGCTCTGGGCCAGCCGTACCAGTCACTTTGTTATGTTGAATGCGCATACTTTGCGTGAAACCCAGCTCAGGACGCAGCAGGCGCTACTGACAATAACGCATGCATTATATGAAGGTAATCCGCAGCCAGTACTTGCCAATACGGAGAAGCTCAATGATACCGTGGTGGAGCTGCGTCAGCTTATCGCTGAGCATAAGGGCAATAATGTCGCGGAAACGCCTATTCACGGCTACGTTTGGTTGAATATGGAGATGGCGCGACAGCTGGAGTTACTTTCTCATTTAATCTGTCGCGCGCTGCGCAAATAAAGAGCAGACGAGGGGATTGGTTTCACTGCTGCTTCGATTCAGCAACGATTAGAGGTATGATACTGTAAAAGGCTAAAACCATTGGTAACTGCAATGGCTTTACCCTCGATAATTCAGGTTTCAACCATGCATTGTCGATGCAGATGCAACTTGAAGTATGGCGGGCATGAAAGTAATGTTGACCCACTTTAGCCGTTGTTTAAACGAATCCGAATCTCACATTATCAGGGGTGTAAAAATGGAAACTACCAAGCCTTCTTTCCAGGACGTGCTGGAATTTGTTCGTCTGTTCCGTCGTAAAAACAAACTGCAACGTGAAATCCAGGACGTTGAGAAAAAGATCCGTGACAACCAGAAACGTGTCCTGCTGTTGGACAACCTGAGCGACTACATCAAGCCAGGCATGAGCGTGGAAGCGATTCAGGGTATTATCGCTAGCATGAAAAGCGATTACGAAGATCGCGTTGATGATTACATCATCAAAAATGCTGAGATCTCAAAAGAGCGCCGCGATATTTCTAAGAAGCTGAAAGCCATGGGTGAACTGAAAAACGGCGAAGCGAAAGCTGAGTAACGATTTATGCTTGTCCGGGTCGCTGCTGTGCGGCGACCCTTATTGCAGTTCAACTCCGCCTGCGACCATTCGCAATAAATGCTGTTCTGGCCAGTGAACCGTCAGTTTTTTCTGTGTCAGCATCCATTTTATGTAATCCACATCATGACGCGTTCTGTCCAGCATCAGGCCGACAACGCTGCCGCTGTGCGCAACGTTAACGCCGTATAAATCACATTCCTCTACCAGCGCTAATAGTGAATCAAAATCTGGTTTCGGTAACAGCAACTGGCTGGCGGTTGCGCTTAGCGTGGCGGCTTCGCCCATCCGGTAAGGATTTTGGCTGATACAAGCTTCCTGTACCTTTTCCCATGCTCGTTTGAGGGCCGGAGCACCTGCCTGTAACCCGGAATGACGCGGAATACGGTGATAATCAGCAGTGCGCAATGTTTCCGGGCTTTCGAGAACCAGCAGATCGAGTTGAGGCTGGGCTTCGCAGGCAATTTGCGTGGAGGCGTCGTTATGATCGAAAAGGGTAAGCTTACGAAAAACGGTGCTGTCGGTAGGCTCCAGCGAAACGCAAAGTTGCGCCAGCGTAGGCTCATCCAGGTGATGGCCCAGATGATGTGCTGTGGCGACAGCGGTGGCGGCAATATCTGCAGTGCTGCTGGCCATTCCTTTAGCGATGGGAATAGTTGACTGGACATCAATTCGGATATCCTGACTCATCTGCGCCGGGTATTGCCAGTGCTGCAATAGCCGATTAACCATCGCCCGTGAAAGTGGACGTTCCTCTGCCAGCGGCGAGCCTGAAGTGACTTCAACGGTGCTATACCATTCGACCGGGCAGGAGACTAATTTCTCACTGCCCAGAATCCAGCCCTGGATAAGTTCTCCGCACGATGCGGGACATTGCGCAACAGCCACGTCTTCACCTTTGTGATCAGCAATCTTCGGCGCATAGTGTCATGGCGATCATGCTATTACCATGATTTGCCGCAATTTGCGGTGCGGCAGCGCTAAGCGGGAATGCCCAATGTCACAGTTTCTGATATCGCTAAACGCATAACGTCCTGCGCTATCATCAGCTCTTCATTGGTATTAATCACCGCCACTTTAACCAGCGCATTTTCTGTCTGAATAAACGTGGCGTTTCGCTGATTTTTTTCTTCATCGACGGCCAGTCCCAGGAAATTCAGATTGCGACAAATTGCCGCTCGCGCTCGCGCTGAGTTCTCGCCGATCCCACCGGTAAATACCAGCGCGTCCAGGCCGCCCATCTGCATAATATAGCTGCCAATGGTGGCGCGAATGCGCTCGGCAAAAAGCGTCAACGCCAGCGCCGCCTGATGATTACCTGCATCTGCGGCATGTTCAACATCGCGATAGTCAGGTGAGATGCCAGAGACACCTAGTAGTCCGGACTCATTGTTGAGCAATTGGTTGAGCTGCTGCGGTGTTTTGCCTTCGCGCAGGGCAATCCATGGCAAAATCGATGGGTCAATATCGCCGCTTCGCGTGCCCATCATCACGCCAGACTGCGGCGTAAACCCCATAGAGGTATTAACTGATTGACCACCTTTGATGGCGCAGATGCTGCTGCCGTTGCCAAGATGACAACAAACGACGCGCAGGGCGCTGAGGGGCACCCCTAACTTTTCAGCAAGCTGGGCGCTGACATATTTGTGGCTGGTGCCATGAAATCCGTAACGACGAATACCCAGCTCTGAATAGTAACGCCAGGGCAGGGGATAAATGAAAGAAGGCTCGTCAAGCGTCTGATGAAAAGCGGTGTCAAAAACCGCCACGGCTGGCGTTTCGGGTAATAGCTGGCGAAATACTGCAATTCCCAACGCATTTACCGGGTTATGTAGCGGGGCCAGTTCCGCAAGGCGATCAATTTCCGCCAGCGTTTCATCGGTTACCAGTGCGGAATCTTTAAAAGATTCCCCGCCGTGTGCGACGCGATGCCCCACGCCGTCGATCTCCTGCAGACTGCTGATAATATTGTGGTTGAGCAGTTTTTCCAGGAGCAGCGTCACTGCTTCACGGTGATCGGCTACGGGCAATGTTTCCTGCCATTTTTGCGCAGGCGTTTTAAGGGTGACCTGCGCATCAGACATACCAATACGCTCGATCAACCCCTGACAAATCATTTCACCTTGCGGCATCGCCAGCAGCTGAAACTTAAGCGAGGAACTCCCCGCGTTAATGGCCATTATTTTGTGAGACATGAAAGTTCCTTTGCATTCAGAAAAATGAACATCTCATCGATCCCTGTATTCTCCAGCGCGCTGGTGACAAACACTTTTTGCGCGCCAGCCTCGACTAACCAGCTCTCAACGAGGGAAATGCGCTGCGGATTGGCTAAATCGGCTTTAGTGACGAGGCCAATAACGGGTCGGTTCATTGGGCCTGTGAAACCGGGAGAAAATGGCGACCACGGCGCGTCAGCATTGAGGACCAGCGCGATGATGTCTGCTTCACAGGCGCTGGTCAGCAGCGCACTGTACAGACAGCGGTTTTCAAGATATTCGCCCGGTGTATCTATCGCTGCGGGCGACCAGACTATGGCCTGGGTCTTCTGATAGTGAAGCGCTTCTCCCCGCATGCATTGCGTGAGCGACGTTTTTCCGCACTGGCTGGGTCCGATTAGCATGATGCGTTTCATGAGATTACGTCCGGGTGATGGGGCAAGCGGTAAAACGCATCATTTCGCCCAGCGTTCGGGTTACCTGTTTTAGCGCGTACTCAACGGCGGAGACGTCGCCCGTTAGTACCACCGCGCCGGTAAATCGGTCGAGAAAACCAATCTCTACCGCTCCGGATTTCGTGGCGATATCGCAGGCGATAATTGAGGCTTCGCTGGGGGTAATCGTCAAAATCCCGATTGCGGATACTGAATCCTGTAATCCCAGCTTCTTGAACAAATCTTTTCCGGGATTGGCGATAAGATGCGCCAGCGTGACCTGCTTACCGGGAACATATTCCTGGATCATACGATCCGTGGTGGGCTGTCTTTCCATTATCCCTCCACCATCTGCCGCCACATGCTTTCATGCGGGCGAGGTATGACAGAACGATAAACCAACAGGCCTTTTTCACCCGCGCTTTCACTGGCAACCGTTACTGCGTTATTCACATCGGATACATCGCCAGCGACAACCATGTAGCACTTGCCGCCAATACCAAATGCCATGTGCACGCGAACCAATGTGACATTGGAAGCTTTAACTGCGCGATCCGCGGCACAGATACAGGCCGCCACGCTCCATGTTTCAACAATCCCGACAGCCTGACGCTTATCCACGCTATTTAACCCGCTGATTGCCGGGAGTACGCTGGCATGAATATTAGGCAGTACCAGACTGTCGACGAGCATATCGCCAGCAAGAGATGTACCAGTGGCTATCGCCTGCTGTACTGCGCCTACGTCACCACCAAGCATAAGCAGGAATTTTCCCGGGCAGATGGTCTTGCTGACCAGTAAATTCACATTCGCGCTTTTTAACATGGCATCGCCAGCTTCCATTCCTTTGGCAATGCTGGTGAGTTCTAAGATCCCTATAGCCTGAGACATGATTAACCTCTTATTACCGTGATGGATTGCTCAGTGATTTCGCTGACAATACCGTCAATACTGGCGTGGACAGGCGCACCTAATGCGCCTGTCTGCACATCGGCAACGCATTGACCGCGAACAACGCGATCGCCTTGCTGCACACATGGGATGGCGCTGGCGCCAATATGCTGGCGTAGCAACAGCGTCGTTTTATCGGTGGAAAAATCAGTTTCAGCCAGTGGTGCATCGTGATACCAGTCGCTAAGACCCAGTTTGGTAATAAGGCGCTTAACCGGGATCAACCGGTATTTCGCCATTTCATCCTCAGGATTTAGCGGCCCTTCATAACGATGGTTGAGCGCCCGTAGTTCGCGTTTAAGCATGCGGTTGATTCGCATCGGCGATATTCCAACCGGACAGGCAACGCTTTCACAGACATTGCATTCTGAACAGGTCAGGGCCGTGAGCAGCAGCTGTGGTGTGGCCGCCTGCTGATAATTAACCGCGCGAACCAGCAGATGTGGTGATAATTCATGGCCGATTAAGTGCCTTGGGCACAAATCCGTACACAAACGGCACTGCTCGCATACGGTTTTTGCGACGGAAAGCACGGTGCGTTCATCCTGCATTCGCCGCTGAATCAGCGCATGAGATTTTGGTAAAACCAGCAACCCACCGGTGGTCTTGCTGACGGGGGTATCCAGGGAGGTAATAAGACCGCCCATCATCGGGCCGCCATTAATAAATCCTGGATCGTCAACGGTTGCGCCTCCCGCCAGCGCCAGCACCTCGCGAAGTGACATCCCGATAGGGACAGTGAGTGTGATGGGTTTGGCGACTGCGCCGTTGACGGTCAACGTACGACGGGTAACGGGATATTGCTGTTCAACCGCTCTGGCGATGTTGAGCACGGTCTGGACGTTATTAACCACCACGCCGACGCTGACCGGCAGTGCGGCAGGTGGGACCCTCCGGCCTGTTGCCATCCAGATGGTCAGCACCTCGTCACCGGCCGGGTAGACATCAGGTAAAATGTGTAACCGGATATCGGCAGGTAGCAGAGGAGCTAACGCATTGATAGCCTTCTGATATTTCTCTTTGAGCGCAATAATACCGGCACTGGCTCCGGTAGCCGTCATGGCATATTTAACGCCGCGAATAAGTCGGCCTGCCTGGACGCTCATCAATTGCTGGTCAACTTTTAACATCGGTTCACATTCGGCGGCATTCACCAGAAATGTATCGACCTGCGCCTGTAATTTTACGTGCGCAGGAAAGCCTGCACCGCCGGCTCCAACAACGCCAGCAGCCCGAACGCGTTCGCGTATCGTCTGCGCATCATAAAGCGTGGACTCTGCCGTCATGGCTGTATTCATAATAATTCCTCAAGCAGTTCCTGCATGGCACTGGCGTCGGCAACACGAGGATTGGTTTGCAGCGTGACATCAGCCAGCGCGGCCTGAACCATCGACGGTATACGCTGTGACCAGTTTTGCTTTCCGTCTTTGAGTGCGTCAACGAAAGAAGGTAACGCACACTGTTTTTTGAGAAGCTCAATGTGATGAATGAGCGCATTCAGCGCAGCCGTATCGTTCGCGTTATCCGGGCATAAATGGCAGGCTTTAGCGAAACGGGCATAGCGCTTCGCGGCCCTGGGGTCGCGGGCATTAAAATGAATGACAGGGGTCAGCAGCAGTGCATTGGCAAGTCCGTGGGGCAGATGAAACTGGCCGCCCAACTGATGGGCAATCGCATGGTTTATACCCAACCCCGCCTGGCTAAATGCCATTCCTGCGAGCGTTGACGCGTTGTGCATTTTCCCCCTGGTTGCCAGACACTCGCCTTTGCTGACGGCGACGGGAAGGTACTGGAAGACGATTTGTGCCGCTTTTTCCGCCAGCGCGTCGGTGAAATCGCTGGCCTTCGTGGACACGTAAGCCTCCAGCGCATGCGTCAGGACGTCCATGCCGGTATTCGCGGTGATGGCAGGAGGTACGCTGACAACCAGCGTTGGATCGAGGATGGCCATATCCGGGTAAAGCGCATTGTCAAACAAGGGATATTTAATGCCTTTATCCGGATCGCTAATCACGCAGGCGCTGGTCACTTCCGAGCCTGTGCCGCTGGTGGTGGGAATAGCAACACAGGTTTCGATTTCAATACCAAACTGTCGGCTGAACCAAACGATGGCTTTCGCGGCATCCAGCGCTGAGCCTCCGCCAAAACCAATGACAACATCCGGTCGCAGGGACTGCATTTGCGCAATCCCTTGCACCACCGTGCTAATGGTTGGGTCGGGGGTAATATCGCTGAAAATGCTGATGCGATTATCCGCAGGAAGCGTGTTGCGCAGCTTTTCAATCACAGGAGAACGCGCCAGAAAACCATCGCAGATAATCCAGATATGCTTATTCGTGAAACGCTTGAGCACATCCAGGCTTCCCTGGCCGCTGAATAATCGAGTTTGCAGTGAAAAGCTTTTCATAACGGCCCCATTAGCGAATAGAAAAACCGTTTGTCAGCACGCAACGACGAGAACGTGCGAAAGTACGTGCCGATGTTGTTCCTTCACCGGTCGGCGTCGCAATTGTGAAAGTGGTAAAGCCTTCACCACCCACGCCAATCCCGGCGTAAGAGGGGCCATTTTTCACAAAAATGGAGGTCTGAAGCGTGCGTGCGGCAAGATTCAAACGCGACACATTCTGTGAATGCATAATGGCGGTGTGATGCAATCCCTCTTCAACTTTCAGAGCCAACGTTAACGCACTGTCAAAATCGCTCACCGTGACGATGGGGAGCATTGGCATTAGCTGCTCGCTGGTAACCCACGGGTCGTCAGCCTTGACGATACCTATCAGTAATCGAGGCGCTTTTGCCGGAACAGGTATTCCTGCGGCTTCCAGTAAGGTGGCCGGGCTTTTTCCTACCAGCTTTTTATTGGCCATGCCTTCGGGCAAACAGACTGCCCGCAGTTTGTCTACCTCTTCGCTCGTG
The DNA here is from genome assembly GCF_059615875.1 of Citrobacter sp. CRE-46. Lineage (NCBI taxonomy): Bacteria > Pseudomonadati > Pseudomonadota > Gammaproteobacteria > Enterobacterales > Enterobacteriaceae > Citrobacter > Citrobacter sp. CRE-46. The sequence goes on from NZ_CM184341.1 coordinate 2,064,874, forward strand.
AGAAGCAGTGCGCCAAAAGACTGCATTTGTTGAACCAGGCGTTCGGCAACGGCACTAACAACAATCAGGCTCTTCTCAGCAATGCAGGGGAGGTTGTAATCAAAAGATGCGCCGTTGATGATATCTTCCGCCGCCTTAACCATGTCGGCTGTTTCATCGACAATACAGGGAGGGTTGCCTGCGCCTGCGCCAATGACTTTTTTCCCGCTTTTCATACCCATAGCAACAATGCCTGGGCCACCGGTAATCGCCAGAACTGCGATTTTAGGGTGTGCCATCATCTGCTGGGTAGCCTCAAAGGTGGGTTCTGTGACCGTGACGACAAGATTCCGGATCCCGCAGCAGCGGAAAACAATATCCTCAATCATGGCAATCAGTTTCAGTGAGACCACTTTAGCGCCCGGATGCGGGCTAAAATAAACGCTGTTCCCCGCAGCCAGCATACTGATGCTGTTGTTAATAATGGTTTCCGTCGGGTTGGTACTGGGGGCGACGGAGCCAATCACGCCAAATGGTGAATACTCGAATAACACCATGCCGCCATCGCCGGTCAGTGCCGTGGTGGTGAGATCTTCGATTCCTGGAGTGTTGTCCAGCGCAGCTTTATTCTTGAGGAATTTATCCTCTTTGTTGCCCATTCCTGTTTCGGCTGCGCTCTCAGCGGCCAGGGAAGCAAGATGAGGGGTCAGTTCTTCTCGCAGGGCGTGAATGATGGCGCTGCGGGTTTTTAATGGCGATTGCTGGTAACGTAAAAAAGCCTGATGCGCGGCTTCGATAGCTTCACCCACGGACGGAAAAATTCCGTTTCCTTTGGTTTCTGTTTTTGCCGGGGCGAGTTGTTCACTCAAAATGTTACGGATGAGGGTTTCAAGTTCTGAAGTATTCATTGATGTGTTCTCACGTTAATCGCCGCAATGGCCGTTTCTGCAATGTCCATATCCTGTTCAACGCTTCCCCCGCTGATGCCAAGACCCCCAAGGAGTAGACCCTTTCGCCATAATGCGTATCCGCCACCAAAAGTGACGACTTTTCCCTGCATATGGCTTTCCAGACCGTAAAGCGCCGCGCCTGGTTGCACCGCTGACGTTAATTCATGCGTGGCGGTTTTCATCGCCACGGCGGTCCAGGCTTTTTTGGGTGCCAGTTCGCTACTGACGAGCAATGCGTCAGGCATACGCCAGGTCACCATTTGGGTCCCGTTCGCATCAACAATGCTGATGACGACCGGAACCTGAAGTTCTTCTGCTCTCGTCACCGCAGCGCGAGTCAGTTGGTGGAGCTCCTGAAAAGACAGAGACATAGTCGGCTCCTTTGTGGCTGATGTACGGATGGCGGCGAGATAACGCTCAGCCACTTTCTGAATAATGTCGTTTTGATGGGCGTCATGATCTTCTGCCCGTGCGAGCGCATATAAGCAGTCGGACAGACGATTGATGTAACGCATCAGCACATGTCTGACGGCGATATCGGCAGAAAGCTCCACCAGTCGCCTCTCTGCGCGGCGAGCCAGCGTACGGGCAAAATGCAGACGGCTGGCCGCTTCGCTGCGGCCCGGTAAAATAAAGCTGCGCAGCGACGGTACTCTCCCCATCGCGGTATCGATGGCGGTTTCCAGCGCTGCAATTTCTTCTGAACTGATGTAGCGCTGCTCTGGGTTTGGTTGTTCGCTCTCGCTGGCGAGTTCGGCGCTGAACCAAAAAAGCTGCAGTTGAATGTTTTCAAGTAACTGGCGGTGCTGTGGGCTTTTCGCCGCGCAAACGCACAGGCTAAGCGCCGCATTGAGTTCGTCCAGCGTCCCGTAAGCCTCGACGCGCGGATGCGTTTTGCTTACGCGTTGCCCGGTAAAGAGGGCCGTTGTGCCGGCATCGCCAGTGCGGGTATAAATCGCCATAGTTCCTCCTAACGAGAAAGCGTGTCGACAATGCCGACAATAGCCAGATCGATGGCCTCATTTGGGCCGGAGAAAACGTGCCGGGCACTGGAGCCGCTGCTGAGTAAAACCAGTTCTCCGGTTCCTGCGCCGACAGAATCAACGGCGACTTCGTCCCCGGTCGTCGGGGAGGCTGGCAGCTCTCCGTCAACACTCACCCGACGTACCAGCAACAGCTTTTTCCCCACCAGTGAAGGGGACTTTTGCGTGGAGACAACAACGCCTGTAACCCGTGCCAGATGCATAGCTCACTCCTGCTTAATTAATTGGACATTTCGCGTACTGACAGTTTCCTGAGCCAGCGCAGTGACGACACATCGACGGCGTAGCACTAGAACCGCATCGTGCAATTGGGCGACGTCGGCGTAACTGAGAAGTTTTTCAGGATGCAGAACGATCGCTCGCCCCAGTTCGTCACCAAACTCCAGCGGCAGACGCGCGAGTTTTTTCACGGGTACTGCGGGTAACAATTGGTGATGTAGAGAAATTTTCACGCGGACTCCGCATGCCAGCGCTTCGTGGATCGTGACTACCGACATATTGGCAGGGCTGCTTTCGACAATTTGCTCCAGCAGGAGCAGGTCAGCCTGCAAAATGTGCAGTGACGAGTATTGGCAGCATAGTATCCGTGGGTCTACTTCCCGTAACTGCGCGACGCTGAGGGAGATCGTGCTTGCCGCGCGTTTTTTTAATCGGGAAACAACCTCCTCGATAATGCGTTGCAGCAGTTCGTTGTTCATTGTGAGGTCACCAGTGTGGCGAATGCCTGCGGATTATCCGCCCCTGCGGCATTGGCTTCGTCGGTATCAATATGCATCTCAAGGCGCATATCCGGCGAAACGCGTACGGCGACGTTATCGAAAATCAGCCGGCGTTCATCGCCATTAATGGCGACCGAGACTTTATCACCATGGGAAACCCGCAGAATCAGGGCATCGAGCGGCGACATATGGATATGCCGTTGAGCAACGATAACGCCGGATGTTAAGTCCAGTTCAGCAAATGGACTGACAAGGCGAATACCCGGCGTGCCCTGGATATTGCCCGACATACGCAGCGGGGCAGCAATACCTAGCGTACGGGCATCGGTACGTGAAATTTCAACCTGACTGGCGCTTCTTAGCGGGCCGAGTAAACGCACATTTTTTAACTGTCCTTTAGGTCCAACCAGCGTGACGGTCTGCTCTGCAGCGTATTGTCCGGGCTGCAATAGCCCTTTTTTCTTGCTGATAGGCTGATTGGGAAACAAACGGACGTAATCTTCAGTGCAAAGATGAATATGACGATTAGAGATCCCCAGCGGAATAGGGCGCTCGCGCATTTCATCCAGAACTTTGGCGACCGTTGACTTGAGTTGCTGTTTATCCATCACGCTTTACCTCGTTTGCCAGAGTGCAGACAAAGAGAGCGGGGCTCACCTTTCTGGCGGGTACAGGCTGGGTCAAGGCACAGATTGCAGCTAATCAACTCCGCATTTTGCGGCGCTTCGGACGCTGTGCTGTCCACCAACATCTCTTCTTGCGGCTCGACCTGGATGGGGTCGGGTGTTGGCTCTGGTTCCGGTGTCACGCTATGTGACAGGATTCCGTCCCCTGGTCTGGAAATGACTTTGTGAGCCACCAGCCCATCGCGTTGGTCCGCGAAACTGACACCGGTAGAAATGGCCGCCTGCACGGAGGCCACATCCCCGATTATCTTGATCACCGTCCAGCCTGAACCGTTGGTTTTTTCGAGGCCCACCAGCGTGATGGAGGCGGCTTTCGCCATGACGTCCGCGCAACTGATGGCTAATGCCAGACCACTAACTTCGAGTAATCCCAGTGATTGCTTCACGCTGTGCTCCTTGGTTGCAACGACTTATGCGGATTTAGGTAAAATGGCTTCAACGTCGCTGTGCGGACGCGGGATAACGTGGCAGGATTTCACCTCGCCAACGGCGCTTGCAGCTGCGCTTCCTGCATCTACTGCGGCTTTCACCGCGCCGACATCGCCGCGAACCATCACGGTGATCAGGCCTGAGCCGATTTTTTCGTAACCGACCAACTGCACGTTTGCGGATTTCACCATGGCATCAGCGGCTTCAATAGCGCCGACAAGCCCTTTTGTTTCAACCAGTCCCAGTGCGTTATTCATACTGCTTGTCTCCTGTGGGTTATGAGTGGCATTCCCGGAATGGAATGCCTTTAACCAGCCGCGCAGCGTTATTACCGATGCTGCGACGAGCGTGGTTATCTTGTTGATACATCAGCGTAAAAAGCGGCGCTGACGCGGGTAGATTTTTGTAGTGCACGACCAGTTTTTCGCGACTGCAGCCAATGCCAACCAGCAGCGGCGACTGGCATGCCGCGAGCCATGCGTTGTGGATAACGTCGGCTGAATGGTTCTCCTGAATCACAAACGGGATCCCTTCTTCTTCAATACCCAGCAGCACGTCGTTCCAGGTGTCAGCACAGTCACCGGTGGTGAAGATAACGATAGCGGGCGTGTTGAGATTACTTTCCATGAGCGAACGCCTTGTGCCAGGAGAGAATCAGCCCGGTCGCGACCGCATTGCGCGGACCCTCGGTGCCACGAATGTTGCCGCGCCCGGCAACCAGGCGATAATGCGCCAGCGCATCGGTGACCAGTTGCGGTACTTCAAAGTCCAGGGACGAGCCGCCAACCAGCACCACAAAGGGAATATCCCGAATGTTCCCGGTCGGACTCACCTGACGTAACGCTCTGAGCGCGTTGGTGACAAAAACGCGCTCCTTGGCGCTGCGGCGAATGGCCCGTACTTTCTCCAGCGCCAGTTCGCCTGGCAGGGGCACCAGCTCATCAGGTTTTACTACGCACACGCGGGCAAAAACCGTTGGCGGAAGAGGCTCAGGGAAGAACTGAACGCTGCCATCTTCGTGGCGAAGATGGAACAAGCTCTCAACTTTCGCCAGCGGGTACTTTTTGATCTCTTCGGCCAGATAACGGTCATCCAGCCCCAGTTCACGGGCAATAATCATCGTGACCATATCGCCCGCGCCCGCCAGGTGTGTGGCAATAATTTCGCCTTTCGGGTTGATGATGGAGGCGTCGGTCGATCCCGCACCGAGATCCAGAATAGCCAGTGGTCGCGTCGTACCCGGAGTGGTTAAGGCCCCGAGAATGGCCGCTTCGGCTTCAGCCCCGCCAACCTGGACATCAATGTTGAGCTTTTGCGTGATCTCCTGGGCAATCATTGCCATTTGCAGGCGATCTGATTTCACCATTGAGGCAATACCGACAGCCTGTTCCAGAGAAAACTCACCGGCAAGTCCACCGGTCACGCTGACGGGAACCGAGGTATCAACCGCCAGTAGATCCTGAATAAAGATTTCCTGACTGGGTTTGTTGGTTAATTCAGCCATTGTCTGGCGTACATGTTCCAGCATGCCGCCAATATTGGTCCCCGCTTCGCCGGTAACATTATCCAGTTTCGGGCACTCACCAACGGCTTTCATAATCGCGTCAGCGCCTGCTGCAACGTCGACGCGTACGGTACGCCCTTGTGACTGTAGCTCCAGATTTCCGGCGGGAATGGCTCGTGCTTTCACATCGCCTGACGGCGTTTTCACCACCACGGCAGAGCGGTTGCCGATCAGCGCGCGCGCCATCGGGACAATGTTTTTAGTCTCGTCGGCATTGAGACCAAAGACAGTTGCAATCCCGTAGGGGTTAGAAAGCGTTTCAATGACCTTTCCGGGAACCGCGACCTCAATAGCAGCTAACATACCCAATGGGATACGGTCGATATGAAGCACTTCATCCACGATGGGCAGGGGGTGAGTCAGACGATTGCTGACCAACACGCCATCGTCTTGCTGCAAAATTACGCCAGTTAACTGGTATCCGGCGCGTACCGAGGCATTAATCATCGTGGCGACATCGGCGAAATCAAATGCCGATGACACCACCAGAATATAAGGTGTATCCGCCGGACGGCTGAGCAGCTCTTCCGGCGTAATAGTAATGCCAACACCCAGCCCGACACCGCCCGGCGTTTTAGGGTTATGGCCGATCATGGTGGATTCAGTGATGATGGTTTCGGTGATTGTTTCCATCGCCACGTCGCCAATGACCGGAGTGGCTTCGTTAATACGGATGAGCGAAATATCGCTGACATTGATGCCGGCGTTTTTTGCTGCCAGCGTAAGTGCCTCCTGAATGCCAAACACATTACGCAATGTGCCTTTTATCCCGGTGGTTTCTGCCAGGGCGCTGTTGGTAATACACAGCGCACCAGACTCATCCAGGGTAGCCAGAGCGACTTCCGTTGATGAGTTACCTATGTCAATGCCAGCTATATATCGCATGATCCTGTCCCTGAGTTAGTCGTCGCCTTTGAGTTTTTTACGCTCAACATACAGCGCAGCCGCTTCACGAACGAAAGCCGCACAGATCTTTGCCTGATAACGATTTTCGAGATCGTCAGCGATAGCCATCAGCTCATCTTTAGTCGAGCGATACGGGCGTAGCGCGTTGTAGATCTCCAGGATGCGATCGTCAGGTACAGCGGTTAGCTCTGCGGCGCGCTCAAAGTTCATCGCCAGCCTGTCACGCCCGGCATCTTTGGCGATTTCCGCCTGCAGGCGCAGCGTTTCGGGGGTGATGCGCATGTCCTGTGCCGTCACCTTGTTGCTCAGAACATTTTCGAGTGTGAAGTCATCCAGGGTTTTGTTGGTCGCGGTTTTTACCCACTCAGGATGTTTATTCGCAAGAGGGTAATCCGTGACTTTCGCGGTATGTGCTGATGAACTTGCCGCAACCGGAGTTGCGGACTCGCCTTGCAGGCTGTTCATCCGGCTCAGCACATCCCGAACCATCGATTCAATTGCGTCGGTATTCATGGAGTTATCCTTTATCAAAGCGCCACGCGCAGTTCCTGCGGGTTTTTGCCCGTCACGACATATTTGGTCTCTTTAATGTGCAGAATGGCCGATTTCGCCTGGTACTTAGGTCGGGCCATCTGGTCATTCAGAGTAGGGACCGGTTGCGGAGATTCACGCTTGGCATAACGCGCGGCGTTTTTACCGATCTGACGATAGGTTTCCAGCGTCAGAAGCGGCGCCTGAGGGAACAGTTCCAGATTAGAAAGCGGCGGTAACCCCTGCTGGTGGATAACCGTGGTGCCTTTTGACTGGATGCCGATAGAGATCCCGGAACCGCTCAGACGGTTGCCTTCCACGGCGACAAACGCGACATCAGAGGATTTAAAGCAGCGGATAACGCGTGCTTTAATGCCTTCCTCTTCAATTCCGGCAATCACTTCGCGCAAGATATTCTTATGCGGGAGCCCGACGATATTGACGGTTTGTGAGAGCCCGAACGCTGGACCTACGGCAATAATCACTTCGTCTTGCTGCTGACCTTGTTTAGCTTCGCCAATCTCAGTCAGAAAACTTTCGCCCTGTATCGCTGCGGCCTGCGGCGCGCTTGCCGCTGTCGATGCGTGGAATGAGACGGGTTTGTCGCTGGTCTGCATTTCAGACAGCACGTCTTCAATTATCTGGCGCAGCAGCTTTTCATTAATTTCCATTTTTCACCCCTTAGCCAAGTTCGTTGGGATCAAGTGCGCCAGGGATGTTTTTGATCTCTTCCCAGCGTTCGCCTTGCAGGCGATAACCTGTTGCCGGACCGGCATAGTCATTGACGTCATTTACTGCGGATAGCACCTGTCCGTCGCCAACGATAATGGCGGAGGTATGCAGATAATCCCCGGTTAACTTGGCTTTCTGGATGTTGAGCATGTCCTGCGCAACATCGGTAAACCCGCCCTGAGCAAGCGCTTTTACCACTTCAAGACCGTTGCGATTTTTACTGATGATCTCTTGTGCAAATTTGATGTCTTCAACGATGTTGCGCTCTGGCATATCTTTCGATCCGTGAGCGTAAGTCGCAGCTTCCACTTCTTCATCAGTGATTGGCGGTAATCCCATCCCGGCAAACACAGCCTGCAGCGCGCGGGCCGCTTTGTTACGAATGGCGATAACATCTTCTTCTCGAACCGGACGCAGGCCGCCGTCCACTTTCAGGTCGCGCTGGATAACGTTGTAGTCGTCAAAGTCTTCAGCATCTTCGTTGGAACCGGCGAACATGTTGTCGTAGTTCGGCACCGCGGAATAACCGGAAGAGATGAAGTCAGTACCTGGCAGGAACTGCATCAGCAGACGCGCGGTACGACGCATATCCGAGTGGGTAAAGGTCTGGTCGTTGCTGGAGGCGCATTCCAGATCCAGAGAAGAACAGATCAGGTTTTCGGCCAGAACCGCACGAATACCGGACGGCACGGCAGAAGGTACGCCGATGCAGCTTACTGAGCCGTTTTGCAAACCCTGCACGCCAGCGGCTTTGGTGATGTAAATGCAGCGGGCTTCCAGATAAAGCATCGATTTACCTTCGGCATAACCCATCTGTACTTCAGAGCCAGAGCCGGAAGTAAAGCGCATTTTCAGGCCGCGAGAGGCGTAGGAAGAGGCGAGGAAGCCTTTCGACCATGGTGTGTCGTCGCCGTCGGTAAAGACGGGTTCTGTACCATAGACGGAGATAGTTTCCGCGTAGCATGTGTGGCCCAGCATGCCGAGCTTAAGTTCGGTTGCTTCTTCCAGAGAGCACTGAGTTAACACGCCAGGGCGTCCAACCTGTGAACCGACTAACAAGGCAATGGCGTTAAATGGCGCGTAGCGTGCGACGGCAACGGTCGTTTCCTGTTCGTCAAATCCGCGCCATGCGCCTTCTGCGGCGTCAGCGGCAATCTGTACCGGGTTATCTTTGACGTTAGTGACGTGCGCCTGTTGAGACGGAGTTCGACGAGCACGCATTTTCTGCATGGCCATCATCATCTCGACGACGTTCATATGGGACACCACTTCGACAATTTTTGCTGGTGTCATGGCGGTGGTCAGCGGTACGATATCTTTGCGCTTCACGTTAGGGTCGCAAAGCATATTGGCCAGTTTGACCGAGTCCATTGCCATGACTTCTTCAGCGCGCGCCAGGTTAATGCCGTAGCGGGCAATGAAATGGTCAATTAAGTCAAATTCACTGGCGGATTTGCCGTCCAGTTCAGTCACAGTACCGTTGACGATTTTAATCGATGGTTTAGGGTCGTTCGGGCTTTCCATCGCAATGAAGCCTTCTTCGATCCACTCCTTAACGAAACCATCCTGATTCACAGGGCGTTTCGCCAGTGCTTCAAATCTTTTCGATCTCATGAATCAGCCTCACTGATATCAGATATAGGACGGACGATCGTTTTTCGGCTCTGAGCCGAGGGTCCCGAGTACGGTTTTACCGATTTCACGGGCGGAGATAACAGCCTGACGAACTGCGCCGGAATCACCAGAGATGACCAGAATGGCTTCGTTGCTGAAGCTGGTGCCATGGGCCGGGGAGCTGTAGGCTACAACTTCTACATTGGCGGATTTCAGCGCAGTATCAGCCATCAGGACACCCACGGAGGCTGGTGCGCCGACAATCACGCCACAGGCACGGCCAATCGGCGCGCCAAAGGCTTTTTCCAGCGCGTAGCTGGCGCGGGCGGTGTATTGCATCTCGATGTGACCGGCTTCGTTGGCATAAACATCGCCAAAGGTGCGATCCAGCTCTTTCAGCGCAACCTCAATTCCGCGTTTCACGTCGGAAACATCGTTGCCGCCGAGGATAATCAGCGAGCCGTGGCCCGCGCCGCCTTTGGTATCTCGTGGTAATTCAATACTGACGACTTCCGTATTTGTTGCTTTTACCGCTTCATCGGCGGCCATAATGTGCGGACCCGCGCCAGTACGGGCGCCAAGGATGCCAATGGAGCGATAACGTTTTTCAAGTTTCATCGCGTCCAGTAAGGCGCTGTCTACGTTGGCGATTACCAGACCGACGGTGTCGCCGATCGCGGTACCGACAAACTCCGTTAAACTGCAGCTTTTCTCTGCCATAGCCGTTTCTCGTGTTGGGTGATTATTTTCAGGGATAGCCTGCTGTTCTGGGGTTGCCACGCGAGCAATCACCTGCGCCATGATCTGTTCAACCAGCTCATTGCTGCTCATTAGCTAATTCCCTTCGGTAAGATTTTTTCTACATCGGTATGAGGGCGCGGGATAACGTGTACGGCTTTCACTTCTCCCACATTACGGGCTGCGGCGGCGCCGGCATCTGTTGCTGCTTTGACTGCGCCGACATCGCCGCGGACAATAACGGTTACCAGCCCCGAACCAATTTTTTCGTAGCCGACCAGCATTACATTGGCTGATTTCACCATTGCATCTGCGGCCTCTATGGCTGCAGTTAAGCCTTTGGTTTCTACCATTCCTAACGCTTCTTGTTGCATAAAGACCTCGCCTGGGTTGTCCCGATATTCATGACTATAAAAAGAAGCGAGGAAAAAGAATGGCTGAGTTGAAAGTATGAATGAAAAAATAGTGAGGTTATGGTGATATAAAATTGCTGTGTTTTATTTTATCTTTTTGTTTTTAATGGTTATTTTTTATTTTCATAATATGAATATTTAGTTATTTCAATTCCATATTTACACTTTTGTTAGTGACATTAAAAATGGCATTTGCTATGCGGAAAATGAAAATGTGATGATTGTCTGAAAACATAATTCTGCCAATAGCAATATTTTATCGTTTCACAAATGTACCACTAATAGTGGATTTCCCTGTGTTCTCGCCTGTTTTAATAAAAGTGATAGCAAGAATTTGCTATCTCAGCACGATTTTGAGGGGCATGCCGCCTTCAGATTGCCAACATTTTGCCGATACGGCTTTTTATAGTAAGCCTTGAAGTATTCTACGTACCAGCAAGGAGTCCGCTGGTAAAGACACGAACTCTGCTTAGAAGGTGTCACAATGAACGATTCACTAAAAGCGCAATGCATTGCTGAGTTTTTGGGTACCGGGCTGTTTTTGTTTTTTGGCATCGGATGCCTGAGCGCACTTAAAGTCGCGGGCGCCAGTTTGGGATTATGGGAGATCTGCATCATATGGGGGTTGGGGATCTCGCTTGCCGTTTACCTGACAGCGGGGATTTCTGGCGCGCATCTCAATCCTGCAATCACCATCGCCCTGTGGTTATTTGCCTGTTTTCCGGGGCGCAAAGTTGTGCCATACACCGTAGCGCAGGTTGCGGGTGCCTTTGGCGGCGCGTTGCTAGCCTATCTGCTGTACGGAAGTCTATTTACCGAATATGAGTCTGCCCATCAAATGGTACGCGGCAGCCTTGAAAGCCTGCAACTGGCCAGTATTTTTAGTACTTATCCAGCGGCGGCGCTCAGCGTCTGGCAGGCTGCGCTGGTTGAAGTAGTGATCACTTCCATTCTGATGGGCATGATCATGGCACTTACCGATGACGGTAATGGCGTCCCCAGAGGGCCATTGGCGCCTTTATTGATTGGCATTCTGGTGGCTGTTCTCGGTGCATCTACCGGGCCGCTCACCGGATTTGCGATGAACCCGGCACGTGATTTCGGTCCAAAATTATTTGCATGGATGGCCGGGTGGGGAGATGTGGCGATGACTGGCGGGCGTGATATCCCTTATTTCATCGTACCGATTGTGGCCCCCATCATCGGTGCGTGCGCGGGCGCAGCAATTTATCGTTATTTTATTGGCAAAAATTTACCGTGTAATACGTGTAAACTGGAGGAAAATGAGAGCTAGCTTCACGGAAGATGTTTATTTTTAAAGCGTAAAAACTGTTTTCGTGATCCGGTTTCCTGAACCGCTGAAAAAGTCTCCCCACAATGGGAGACTTTTGTTATGTTCGATGATGACTTTCATCAGCGCCCTGGAAAGCGAGATGAAACTGGATGTGTAAATAGTATGTTTTATTTATAACAATAAATTAACTGAGAGGTTTTATCATGATTTCTGCGAGTGCCCTGAACTCAGAACTCATTAATAAAATCGCACAGGATTTTGCGCAGGCCACCAGTCTGGCTGTTGTGGTTGTCAATATTCACGGTGATGAAATTTCTGAGCTTTTTAATTTCACCCCTTTTTGTCAGTTGATGCGCCAGCATCCTCAGCACAGTACCCGTTGTCGTATGAGCGATCGCTGTGGCGGGCTGGAAGCTTCAAAATCCGATCAACCCTGCATCTATCGCTGCCACGCGGGGCTTACCGACTTCTCAATTCCGCTGGTAATTGCGGGTCACCTGGTTGGGTTCGTATTGTGTGGTCAGGTGCGTTTAAGTAACGATGTCGGCCTGGTGGATATCCTGAACGTCGATGACCGCTGGCAAGCCGATCCCGAACTGCTCAGTGAATTTCGTAATGTGCCGGAGATGGACTATTCGCGCGTTATCGCCTCGGCGGATCTGCTAAAGCTCATCGTGGAAAATTGCCTTAAAAAACAACTAAATTTTGTGGTTATCAAAGACAACCCGCAGCAGGCAGAGCCGGTACGCGCCAACCGAACGCCGAATCCTCACGACAGCAAAATGAAAAAAGCGCTGCGCTATATTGATGCGCATTTGTCAGATGAGTTACGCCTGGAAGATGTTGCGTCTCATGTTTACCTTAGCCCTTACTATTTCAGTAAATTGTTCAAAAAATATCAGGGTATCGGGTTTAACGCCTGGGTAAATCAACAGCGAATGGCGAGTGCCAAAGAGTTGCTCTGTCATAGTGACTGGAGCATAGCCAGCATTGCGCGTAATTTAGGCTTTTCACAAACCAGCTATTTCTGCAAAGTATTCCGCCAGACGTATCAGGTTACGCCGCAGGCATTTCGCCAGCAAATAAATGTCATTTCACGCGGTGAGTCCGCTTAAATAGCAATATTTTGCTATTGCCGATTTTTGATATCGGGCGCTATGTCAGTAATTATAAAATGAAAAGTAACAACAGCAGTCAATAAATTGTCATAGCGCAACAAAATAATAGTATTAGAGGGATAAACTGCACCAGTTTTTATTTTTGTGATGAGATACAGTGTCTGTATGCCTGACTTTCTTTATTCTTTGCTGACACTTTCATTCAAAATGTGAACATGTGAATAAGTGGGTTTATGCCAGATAATTGGCTGAATGAATCCGGAAAGATATTAAATTGAATTATTGTCATGAGGTCGTGAATTTACCTCATAACAGGGAGCTTAATTACGGCTCCTGAACTGACAGGTTTGCCACATTTGTGGTAGGGAAGGGGGTGAGAATCCCCCGCAGCCCCCGCTGCTGTGATGCTGACGACCCCGTATGGACCACTGATCGCAAGATTGGGAAGGACGGGTGAGGATGACGCTAAGCCAGAAGACCTGCCTGTCAGTGACTACCAACAACTTCGGTGGGAAGTGGGTGGTTCAGATGCATACAGTCGAGAGACTGGGTATCTCTACACCCCTACCACCCTGAACAGGATCAGGGTATGGCGGCCAATTTTCACGCATTTGTTCTTGCAGGTACCGGAAGCGGCTGTGGTAAAACCACGGTGACGCTGGGCTTGTTGAGCTTGTTGAAAAAACGCGGTTTACGCGTCCAGCCTTGCAAAGTGGGGCCTGATTACCTTGATACCGGCTGGCATACAGCGGTATGCGGTACCGCTTCCCGCAATCTTGATAGCTTCATGCTTCCCGCTTCCACTCTGAATGCTTTATTCCGCGAGCAGGTGCAACATGCCGATATCGCCGTGATTGAAGGCGTGATGGGGTTGTATGACGGTTATGGTACCGACCCGAACTACTGCAGTACCGCCGCGATGGCCAAACAGTTAGGTTGCCCGGTCATCTTACTGGTTGATGGTAAAGCTGTTTCTACCTCGATAGCCGCAACGGTAATGGGTTTTCAGCATTTTGATCCCACGCTGAACATCGCCGGGGTGATCGTTAATCGGGTCAACAGCGAAACGCATTATCAGCTGCTGAAGGTGGCGATTGAGCGTTACTGTTCCGTTCCTGTATTAGGCTACGTTCCCCGTATGGAAGGCGTTGCGCTTCCGGAGCGTCATCTGGGGCTGGTTACTGCGCGTGAGTCTGTTATCAATCAGCAGCCGTGGCAGGACTTTGCCGCGACGCTGGAGCAGACGCTGGATATCGATGCTCTACTGAAATTAAGCCAGCTAAACACCCTCCCTGCGGGTGAATGGCCTACGCTTCCCGATACTGATGCTGGAGAAGGGCTAACGCTTGCTATCGCTGATGACGAAGCGTTCAACTTTTATTACCCGGACAATATTACTTTGCTTGAACGCACGGGGTTGAAGATTGTGCGTTTTAGCCCGTTGCACGACACCTGTTTACCTGATTGTCAGATGATCTGGCTGGGTGGCGGATACCCTGAGTTACATGCTGCGGCTCTGGCCCGTAATGTCCCGATGCTTAAGCAATTGCGAGCCGCACATCACCGCGGCGTGGCGATTTACGCCGAGTGCGGTGGGCTGATGTATCTCGGCAGTTCGCTGGAGGACAGCCACGGTGATAGCTGGTTGATGGCGGATATCATTCCCGGTCACAGCAAAATGGGGAAACGTCTGACCCGATTTGGCTACTGCGAGGCGCAGGCCGCGCAGCAAACCTTGTTAGCTGCAGAAGGCGAAGTGCTGCGCGGGCATGAATTTCACTACTCAGATTTTATTCCTGAAACTCCCGCGGTGATGCACTGTCGCAAAGTGCGCGATGGCAAAACGTTGCAGACCTGGTCCGGCGGCTGGCAGGTGGGTAACACTTTCGCCAGCTATCTACACGTTCATTTTGCCCAACGTCCGCAGATGCTTAACCATTGGTTGGCAGCCGCGAGGAGCGCGCTATGACGATCCTTGCGTGGTGTGTTGCCTGGCTGCTTGATTTTATTATTGGCGATCCGCAGAACTGGCCGCATCCGGTGCGCTGGATTGGCAATCTGATTTCTGCCATGCAGCGAGTCGTGCGGCGCTACTGCCATAGCGATCGTGCGTTGCGCATTGGTGGCGCGGCGATGTGGGTAGTGGTGGTTGGCCTGACCTGGGCTGTGTCCTGGGGCGTACTGGCGCTGGCGCACTCTATTCATCCCTGGCTTGGTTGGGTGGTAGAGGTTTGGATGATCTTTACCGTGCTGGCGGGGCGCTGTCTGGCGAACGCCGCGCAGGATGTCGAACGTCCGTTGCGTGCCGGTAACCTTGCCGCAAGTCGGGAAAAGTTATCTTGGATCGTAGGTCGCGATACCTCGCAATTACAACCTCAGCAGGTCAATCGTGCCGTGGTGGAAACCGTGGCCGAAAACACCGTTGACGGCATCATCGCGCCGCTGTTTTTCCTTCTTCTCGGCGGCGCGCCTTTGGCGATGGCCTACAAAGCGGTAAATACCCTTGACTCCATGGTGGGTTACAAACATGAAAAATACCGCGCTATCGGTATGGTCAGCGCGCGTCTGGATGATGTCGCAAATTATATTCCTGCGAGGCTGAGCTGGCTGCTGCTGGGCGCGGCAGCTTTTTTATGCCGTCAGGACGGCTCGCGTGCTTTGCAGATCGGCTGGCGCGATCGCTACAACCACAGTAGCCCAAACTGCGCGTGGTCGGAGGCCTCCGTTGCCGGGGCATTAGGTATTCGTCTGGGTGGCCCTAATGACTACTTTGGCGAGCGCGTTGAGAAACCGTGGATTGGTGATGCACAACGCGACATTTCGGTAGACGACATTTCCCATACGATTCGATTGATGTGGGTGGCATCGACGCTGGCACTGGCGCTGTTTATCGCGCTGCGGTGGCTGCTGGTCGGTGTAGCCTGAGGACAACACTATGCAATATATCCAGCAACCCCAGGCTATTGAGGCCAAAAGTTTCGACATTATAGGCGAGATTATCCGTGAAACCCGTCCGGACTATCAGTTTGCCAGTCCGTTGCATGAAGCCATTATCAAGCGGGTCATTCACACTACGGCGGATTTCGACTGGCTGGACATTCTGTGGTTTTCCAGTGATGTGCTGGAGCAGTTCTGCGCGGCGCTTAGCCGTTCGAGCGTGATTTATACCGATACCACCATGGCCCTTTCCGGGATCAATAAAACGCTGCTGGCAAAATTTGGCGGCGAGTGCCGCTGCTATATCAGCGATCCACGAGTCGTACGTACGGCAAAAGAGCAGGGGATCACCCGCTCAATGGCGGCTGTCGATATTGCGGTGAAAGAAGAGGGGGAAAAGCTGTTTGTTTTTGGCAACGCGCCGACAGCGCTGTTCCGCCTGCTTGAACATGATGTTGCGGTTAGCGGTGTGGTTGGTGTACCGGTTGGGTTCGTTGGTGCTGAAGAGTCGAAAGATGCCCTGACCCAAAGCAACCTGCCGGCCATTGCTGCGTTAGGCCGTAAAGGGGGGAGTAACGTCGCCGCTGCTATCGTCAATGCCATGCTTTATCACATGCAGGGGGCGCGATGAGCGAGGCCTTCGATACGCCGGTGTGGCACAACGGCAAAGCGCTGCGTAAAGGATATACCACGGGATCGTGCGCGACGGCGGCTGCAAAAGTGGCGGCGCTGATGGTATTGCGCCAGCACCTGATCCATCAGGTTTCCATCGTGACGCCTTCCGGGGTGACGCTGTGCCTGAACGTCGAATCGCCGCATATCGAAGGGCAGCAGGCGATAGCCGCGATCCGTAAAGACGGTGGCGATGATGTCGATGCCACGCATGGCATGCTGATTTTTGCCCGCGTGACGTTAGATGATAGTGGCGTGATCGCCTTACAGGGCGGTGAAGGGGTCGGTACGGTTACCCGCAAAGGGATCGGTCTACCGGTGGGGAGTTCGGCGATTAACCGCACACCTCGCCAGACCATTGAGTCGGCGGTACGTGAAGCGATTGGTCCAAATCGTGGGGCGCAGATTGAAATCTTCGCGCCGGAAGGCGAAGAGCGGGCGCAAAAAACTTACAACTCGCGGCTTGGCATTCTGGGCGGCATTTCGATTATTGGCACCACGGGTATCGTCACGCCAATGTCGGAAGAGAGCTGGAAGCGTTCGCTGTCGCTGGAGCTGGAAATTAAACGCGCGGCGGGTCTGGATCGCGTGGTTCTGGTGCCGGGAAACCACGGTGAACGTTTTGTGCGTGAACAGATGGGCATCGACACCCAGGTTGTGGTCACCATGAGCAACTTTGTCGGCTACATGATTGAAGAAGCCGTCCGTCTGGGATTTCGGCAAATCGTGCTGGTGGGACATCCCGGGAAACTTATCAAAATCGCGGCGGGGATCTTCCATACCCACAGCCATATTGCCGATGCGCGCATGGAAACGCTGGTGGCCCATCTCGCGTTGCTTGGCGCGCCGCTGGAACTGCTGAGGCTGGTCAGCGACTGCGATACTACCGAAGCGGCGATGGAACACATCGACGCGTACGGCTTTCAGCATATTTATAACCATCTGGCGGAGCGGATCTGTATGCGCGTTCTGCAAACGTTGCGCTTTACCAAAAATCCCCCGACCTGCGACGCCATCATGTTCTCGTTTGACAATCAGGTGCTTGGCAGTAATCGCCCGATCGCAGAAATTGCTGAGGAGATGCAATGTTAACCGTTGTGGGAATGGGACCCGCGGGTTTGCATTTGATGACGCCTGCGGCGCGTGAAGCGGTCGCAACGGCTGACGTGCTGGTCGGCGGAAAACGGCATTTGCAGCAATTCCCGGATTTCACCGGTGAACGGTTTGCTCTTGGCGCCAATATCGCGGAGCTCCTGAACTGGGTAACTGCGCACAAGGATAAGCATGTCGTCGTGCTGGCGTCTGGCGATCCGCTGTTCTACGGCATTGGGACGCGCATGGTGGCGCATTTTGGCATCGGGCAGGTACGCATTATTCCCGGTATTAGCGCGGTGCAGTATCTGTGCGCGCAGTCCGGTATCGATATGAACGATATGTGGCTGACCAGTAGCCACGGGCGCAGCGTCTGTTTCGATGAACTGGCCCGACATAACAAGGTGGGGATGGTTACAGATGCGTTGTGCGGCCCACGTGAAATCGCGCAGCAGCTAATCAC
Organism: Citrobacter sp. CRE-46; assembly: GCF_059615875.1. NCBI lineage: Bacteria > Pseudomonadati > Pseudomonadota > Gammaproteobacteria > Enterobacterales > Enterobacteriaceae > Citrobacter > Citrobacter sp. CRE-46. The sequence continues at coordinate 2,082,754 of NZ_CM184341.1, forward strand.
TCGAGGCAAGGGACATCGCTGGATGGTTATTGGCGAAAACCTGGCGATGGAAAACGAGCGGATCCATGTCCTGCCTGTGAGTGAAATTAATGCCGACTATGACATGAATGCAGTGGTGATCCTTGATGAAAGATGAGCTGTTTCTGCGTGGAGAGAAGGTGCCGATGACCAAAGAAGCGGTACGCGCACTTGCCCTCTCAAAACTTGAATTACACCGCGCCAGTCACCTGATTGATATTGGTGCGGGAACAGGCAGTGTGTCGATAGAAGCGGCGCTGCAATATCCAGGATTGCGTGTGACGGCAATCGAACGTAACCCGGCGGCGCTCAGGTTGCTGGATGAAAATCGCCAGCATTTTGCCTGCGCAAATATCGACATTTTTCCCGGCGTTGCGCCAATGACCATCGCCGAAAAAGCCGATGCCATTTTTATGGGCGGCAGCGGTGGGCATCTGACCGATCTCATTGACTGGTCGATGCGTCAGCTGCATCCCGCCGGGCGGCTGGTCATGACGTTTATCCTTCAGGAAAACCTCAATACCGCGCTGGCTCATCTGGACCATCTTGGCGTACAGGGAGTGGATTGCCTGCAGCTACAGGTTTCCTCGCTTACCACGCTTGGCAGTGGTCATTATTTCAAACCGAATAACCCCGTATTTGTTATCGCCTGTCAGAAGGAAGGAAACCATGTCTGAGATTTTTGATCCCCGTAGCGTGTGGTTCGTTGGCGCAGGTCCTGGCGATCGCGAGCTGATTACCCTCAAAGGTTACCGTTTGCTACAGCAGGCGCAGGTGGTTATCTACGCTGGATCGCTGATTAACACCGAACTGCTGGAATATTGCCCCGCCGGTGCTGAATGCCACGACAGCGCTGAACTGCATCTGGAGCAGATCCTCGATCTGATGGAAGCTGGCGTGAAGGCTGGCAAGACCGTGGTGCGTCTGCAAACTGGCGATGTCTCACTATACGGTTCCGTCCGCGAGCAGGGCGAGGAACTGACCAAACGCGGGATCGACTGGCAGGTGGTGCCCGGCGTCAGCGCATTCCTCGGTGCGGCGGCGGAACTCGGCGTGGAGTACACCGTGCCTGAAGTCTCCCAAAGCCTGATCATTACCCGTCTGGAAGGGCGCACGCCGGTCCCCGAGCGCGAACAACTGGAGTCGTTTGCCAGTCACCAGACATCTATGGCGATTTATCTGTCCGTCCAGCGTATTCATCGGGTGGCCGAGCGTTTGATTGAAGGCGGTTATCCGGCGACCACGCCAGTGGCGGTGATCTACAAGGCGACCTGGCCGGAAAGCCAGACCGTGCGCGGTACTCTGGCGGATATTGGCGACAAGGTTCGCGATGCGGGCATCCGCAAAACGGCCCTGATTCTGGTCGGTGATTTCCTGGGCTCGGAGTATCACTACTCCAAACTCTATGCGGCGGACTTTAGCCATGAATACCGTAAAGTCTGAGTCAATTGCGCTTTTTTGCCTGACGCCAGGCGGCGTTGTGCTGGCGAAACGTCTGGCTGCTATGCTGCCGGTCACCTGTTTTACCAGTGAAAAGCTGCTGGAGGAGGGGTTTATTCCCTTTGAAAACGGCTTTGCCAATACTGCCCGCGAAGCGTTTATGAATTATTCAGCGCTGATTTTTATCGGAGCGACCGGCATTGCGGTACGCGTACTGGCCCCGCTGGTCAACGATAAATTTTGCGATCCGGCGGTGGTGGTCATTGATGAACGTGCCCAGCATGTCATCAGCCTGCTCTCCGGCCATGCAGGGGGCGCGAATGCGCTGGCGCGTTATCTGGCAGGCATGTTGGGCGCCGACCCGGTTATTACCACGGCGACGGATGTCAACGATATGGCGGCCCTGGATACGCTGGCATTCCAGTTGAATGCCCGGATGAGCGATTTCCGTTCGGCGGTGAAGATCGTGAATCAGATGCTGGTCAGCAACAAGCGGGTTGGCCTGTGGTGGGATGACGAACTGACCCAGGATATCAGCCATTGCGATCGCCGTGGTTTTATTACGGTAACCGATCTCAATCAGCTTCCCGAACTGGATGCGCTGGTGTGTATCACCTTACGCACCAACTTACCCGAACTGCCTGTTCCGCACTGGAAGCTGGTGCCGCAGCGGGTCGTGGCCGGAATTGGTTGTCGCCGCGACACACCGTTTCCACTGCTGGCTGCGCTGCTTGCCCGTCAACTTGAAGCCCAGCAACTCGACCCGCTGGCGCTCAAAGCCATTGGCAGTATCACGCTGAAAAAAGATGAACAGGGGCTCATCCAGTTGGCTTCGTGCTGCCGCGTGCCTTTCGAAACCTTTTCCGCTGACGCGCTGCGTGAGCATGAACACCGTTTTCCGGCCTCATCGTTTGTTCGTAAAACGGTGGGTACAGGAAGCGTTTCTGGTCCTGCAGCCTGGCTGCTGAGCCACGGACAACTGTTAGGCGAGACCCTGCGCGAACAGGGCGTCACTATCACTTTGGGAGTTTCACACTGATGTTAAGCGTAATTGGAATTGGCCCTGGCTCGCAGGCAATGATGACCATGGAAGCCGTTGAAGCACTGCAGGCAGCGGAAATCATCGTTGGCTATAAAACCTACACCCATCTGGTAAAGGCCTTTACTGGCGACAAACAGGTGATCAAAACCGGGATGTGCAAGGAGATTGAACGCTGTCAGGCGGCGATCGAACTGGCGCAGGCGGGTCACAATGTGGCACTCATCAGCAGCGGTGATGCGGGGATTTACGGGATGGCCGGGCTGGTGCTGGAGCTGGTCAGTAAGCAAAAGCTGGATGTTGAGGTCAGACTGATCCCAGGCATGACTGCCAGCATCGCCGCCGCCTCCTTACTGGGCGCGCCGTTGATGCACGACTTCTGCCACATCAGCTTAAGCGATCTGCTGACGCCATGGCCGGTTATCGAAAAACGCATCGTTGCCGCTGGCGAAGCCGACTTTGTCATCTGTTTCTACAACCCGCGCAGTCGGGGTCGTGAAGGACATCTGGCGCGCGCATTTGAGCTGCTTTCCGCCAGCAAGAGCGCACAAACGCCGGTCGGTATCGTGAAGTCAGCCGGACGTAAAAAGCAGGAAAAATGGCTGACCACTCTCGGTGAAATGGACTTTGAGCCGGTTGATATGACCAGTCTGGTGATCGTTGGCAACAAAACAACCTACGTGCAGGACGGCCTGATGATCACGCCACGAGGTTATGTGCTGTGAATTACGGTGACGTGTTGGTCATGGGCGGTACCAGCGATGCGCGCATGCTGTGTCAGCAACTGGATGCGGCAAACGTGGCCTACACCCTGTCAGTGGCGACCCCAACGGGGAAGCAGCTGGCGGGAGACATCAAAGGCCAGGTGCGTTGCGGACGTCTGGAGCGTGAGCAAATGATTGCCTGGCTGCAGGAAAATCGGACGCGCTGGGTGATTGACGCCTCGCATCCGTATGCCGAGGTGGTGAGCCGCAATATCGTGAGCGCTTGCGAAGCGGCGGGCGTGCTGCTGAGCCGCTACCAACGTCCTGAGCAGTTGAGTGGTTTAACCCACCCGCATCTGTTTACCGTACAGAGTATTCAGCAAGCCTGCGAGGTGGCGCGACGCTTCGGTAAACGCGTGTTGCTCACCACCGGCAGTAAAGATTTAGCCATCTGGCGTGAAAGATTAGCGGAAAAAACGCTGCTGGCGCGTGTTCTGCCTGTACCTGAGGTCATTCAGCAATGCGCGGATCTGGGTTTTGGCGTCGGTGAAATTTTTGCGTTGTGCGGGCCGTTTAGCGCCGAGTTCAACGCCGCGTTTTACCGTCAGTGTCAGGCTGATGTGGTGATCACCAAAGCATCCGGTGCGGAAGGTGGTTATCAGGAAAAAGTTCAACCCTGTCTGGATGCTGGTATCCCCTGCATCGTGATTACACGTCCGGCACCGTTGGTGACGGGAGAAGAGTTACTGGAAAGTCAGGCCGCATTTGGGGCGCGTTTAACGCGCTGGCTGGCCGCTGCTTAAGGAGTTAGAGATGAAAAAGGCGCTTCTGGTGGTCAGCTTTGGCACCAGCTATCACGACACCTGTGAGAAAAATATTGTGGCCTGCGAGCGCGATCTCGCGGCCAGTTGCCCGGATCGTGACCTGTTCCGTGCGTTTACCTCCGGGATGATTATCCGCAAGCTCAAGCAGCGTGACGGCATTGATATCGACACGCCGTTGCAGGCGCTGCAAAAGCTGGCAGAGCAGGGGTATCAGGATGTGGCTATTCAGTCGCTGCACATCATCAACGGCGACGAATACGAAAAAATAGTCCGCGAAGTACAAAGTATGCGTCCGCTGTTTTCTCGCCTGACGCTCGGCGTACCGCTGCTGAGCAGCCATGAAGATTACGCGCAGCTGATGCTGGCGCTGCAACAGCAGATGCCGTCGCTTGGCGAAAAGGAAAAAGTGGTCTTTATGGGGCACGGCGCCAGCCATCATGCCTTTGCCGCTTATGCCTGTCTTGACCATATGATGACAGCGCAGCGCTACCCGGCGCGGGTCGGGGCGGTGGAAAGCTACCCGGAAGTGGATGTGTTAATTGATAGTTTGTCTCAGGAAGGGGTGACGGCGGTGCATCTGATGCCGCTGATGTTAGTTGCTGGCGACCATGCCATCAATGATATGGCCTCCGACGAAGACGATTCGTGGAAGACATTGTTTAATGCGGCCGGGATACGGGCTACGCCGTGGCTCAGTGGGTTGGGTGAGAATCCGGCGGTGCGCGCCATGTTTGTGGCGCATTTACAGCAGGCGCTGAATGTGGCGCTGGAGGAAGCGGCATGAGCGGAAAACTGTACGCGTTAAGCACCGGGCCAGGCGCTTCCGATCTCATCACCGTGCGCGCCGCCCGCACGCTGGGTCAGCTCGATATTCTCTATGCGCCTGCCGGGCGTAAAGGCGGCGATAGCCTGGCGCTGTCGATCGTGCGGGAGTATATCGGCGAGCAGACCGAAGTCCGCTGCTGCCATTTTCCGATGAGTGCCGACAGCGCTGAAAAAGAGGCTGTCTGGGATGAGGTTGCCGCCGCGCTGGTTCAGGAAGTGGAGGCCGGTAAACAGGTTGGTTTTATTACCCTTGGTGATGCCATGCTGTTTAGTACATGGGTCTTTTTACTCCAGCGTATTGGCTGTCCTGACTGGTTGGAAATCGTTCCGGGTGTGACTTCTTTTGCCGCGATTGCCGCGCGTTCGAAAACGCCGCTCGCCATGGAGCAACAGTCGCTGGCGGTGGTCTCCTGTACCGCGCCGGAAGCGGAAATCCAGCAGGCGTTAAAGCAGCATGACAGCCTGGTGCTGATGAAAGTATACGGTCGTTTTGCGCGCATCAAAGCGTTGCTGCAACAAGAGGGCTTGTTGAATTGCGCATTGATGATGTCTGAAGCCACGCTGCCGGGTGAGCAGTGCTGGCGTCATCTCAACGAAGTCAGCGACGACCAGCCGCTGCCTTATTTCTTGACCATTCTGGTTAATAAACAGTGGGAGTATGCACAATGAAGCTTGAACAACAGCTAAAACAGCTGTCTTTCAGCGGGTTGGCTGCGGCGCTATTACTGATGATTGTCCCTGAGCAAGCGTTCGCCATGCACATTATGGAAGGCTTCTTGCCGCCAATGTGGGCGCTGGCCTGGTGGCTGCTGTTTTTACCTTGCCTGTGGTACGGATTAGTTCGCTTGCGTCAAATCGTCCAGGAAGACAGCCACCAAAAAGTGTTACTGGCCCTCTGCGGCGCGTTTATTTTTGTGCTGTCGGCGCTGAAAATTCCTTCCGTTACCGGAAGCTGCTCGCATCCGACTGGTGTCGGCCTGGCGGTTATCCTGTTCGGACCGGGTGTGGTCGCTATTCTCGGTGCAATCGTCCTGCTGTTCCAGGCCTTGCTGCTGGCGCACGGTGGTTTAACGACGCTCGGCGCCAACGGTATGTCGATGGCGGTGATTGGCCCGGTAGTAGGTTACATGGTGTGGAAAATGGCCTGCCGCGCGGGGCTACGCCGGGATGTCTGCGTCTTCCTGTGCGCCATGCTGGCGGATCTCGTCACCTATTTTGTTACCTCGGTGCAACTGGGCGTTGCGTTCCCGGATCCGTCCGCAGGCGCAATGGGGTCGATTGTGAAATTCATGGGCATTTTCTGCCTGACGCAGATCCCCATCGCGATTGCGGAAGGTCTGCTCACCGTAATGATTTATGACCAGCTAACCAAACGCCAGTTGATAACCGCACAAGGACATTAACGATGAAAAAGACGCTGATTTTGTTATGCATGGTGGTGGCGCTGGTGATCCTGCCGTTCTTTATCAACCACGGTGGAGAGTACGGTGGTTCAGACGGTGAGGCGGAAAGCCAGATTCAGGCTATCGCTCCGCATTATGAGCCGTGGTTCCAGCCGTTGTACGAACCGGCAAGTGGCGAAATTGAAAGCCTGCTGTTTACGCTCCAGGGGTCGCTGGGCGCAGCCGTAATTTTCTACATTCTGGGTTACACCAAGGGCAGACAACGCCGTGATGACCGGGCTTGACAGGCTTAGCTATCAAAGCCGCTGGTTTCATGTCTCGCCGGTGCGGAAATTTCTGCTTTGGCTGATGATGATGATTCTGGCGTTTACCCTGCCCCCGTTGGGGCAGGGTATCGAGCTGTTACTGATTGCCGCGCTGAGCTGCTGGCTGCTGCGCATTTCCTTCTGGCGCTGGTGCCGCTGGATGGCATTGCCGTTTGGTTTTCTGACGGTTGGTGTTGTGACCATCCTGTTTAGTTTTAGCCGCGATCCGCAAACCCTGCTGGCCAGTATCCCCGTAGGAAGCTATTGGTTAGGCGTGAGCGCGCCAGGCCTGGTCACTGCCAATGAAACCTTCTGGCGCAGCCTTGCGGCGCTGGCGGCAACCTTCTGGTTAGTGCTGAATCTGCCGTTTCCGCAGTTGATTATTTTACTCAAACGCGCACACGTTCCTCGCCTGCTGACTGAACAGATCCTGCTGACCTGGCGGTTTATTTTTATCCTGTTAGACGAGGCGCTGGCTATTCATCGCGCGCAAACGCTGCGTTTTGGTTATCGTAGCTTGCCGTTGGGCTACCGCTCGCTGGCGATGCTGGTGGGATTGTTATTTACCCGTGTGTTGATCCGCTACCAGCAAATGACCACCACACTGGATATCAAACTGTATCAAGGTGATTTTCACCTGTAAGGAAAAGTATGCTTGCCACTTCAGCGCTTTGGTTTCGCTATCAGGATGACCCGATCCTCAAAGGGCTAACGCTGGACTTTTCTACGCATGCCGTCACCGGGCTGGTAGGGGCCAATGGCTGCGGGAAATCCACGCTGTTTATGAATCTGAGCGGGTTATTGCGACCGCAGCAAGGCGCGGTGATGTGGCAGGGCAAACCGCTGGATTACAGCAAGCGCGGCCTGCTGGCGCTGCGCCAGCAGGTGGCAACCGTATTTCAGGATCCCGATCAGCAAATCTTTTATACCGATATCGACAGCGATATTGCGTTCAGTCTGCGCAACCTTGGGGTGGATGAAGCTGAAATCTCACGTCGGGTGGAAGATGCGCTCACGCTGGTTGATGCCCAGCATTTTCGCCATCAGCCTATTCAGTGTTTAAGCCACGGGCAAAAAAAACGCGTGGCGATTGCCGGTGCGCTGGTGTTGCAGGCGCAATATCTGCTACTGGATGAACCTACTGCAGGCCTTGACCCATCAGGCCGCACGCAGATGATTGAGATAATCAAACGCATCGTAGCGCAAGGAAACCACGTGGTTATCTCCAGCCATGATATCGATCTTATCTATGAGGTCAGCGATGCAGTTTACGTTTTACGCCGGGGCGAAGTGCTGACGCACGGCACGCCGGGTGAGGTTTTCGCCCGGACGGATCTTATTGAACAAGCTGGATTGACTCAGCCCTGGCTGGTAAAGCTGCATACTGAGCTGGGTTTCCCGCTGTGTAAAACAGAGGCTGAATTTTTTAGTCGTATGCGAGAGAACGCACTGAAGGAGGCGTCATGACGCAGGCAATAATGTTGCAGGGAACGGCATCTGATGTGGGTAAAAGCGTGTTGGTCGCCGGGCTGTGTCGAATTTTTTATCAGGACGGACTGCGTACCGCGCCGTTCAAATCGCAGAATATGGCGCTGAACTCGGGCATTACGCCAGAGGGGAAAGAGATGGGCCGCGCGCAAATTTTTCAGGCTGAGGCGGCCGGCATTACGCCGGATGTGCGTATGAATCCGGTGCTGCTTAAGCCGACCAGCGATCGTAAAGCGCAGGTTGTGCTGATGGGCAAAGTGGCGACCGATATGGATGCGGTGAGTTACCACGAGTATAAGCCGCGCCTGCGGGAGCAGATCCTGTCAGTGTATAACAGTCTGGCGCAGGAGTTCGATGTGCTGGTGCTGGAAGGCGCGGGAAGCCCCGCTGAGATTAACCTGCGCGATCGCGATATCGTCAATATGGGCATGGCTGAGATGGCGCAATGCCCGGTCGTTCTGGTGGCTGATATCGATCGCGGCGGCGTGTTTGCCTCTATTTACGGCACGCTGGCGCTACTGCATGACCATGAACGCGCCAGGGTAAAAGGGGTGATCATCAATAAGTTTCGCGGTGATGTGGCGTTGCTGTACTCCGGTATCGAGCAAATTGAAGCGCTGACCGGCGTTCCGGTGCTGGGCGTCATGCCATGGCTGGATGTTGATCTGGAAGATGAAGATGGTGTGGCGCTGCAAAAGGGCAAGTATCTGCGTACTGACAAACGCGACATCGACATTGCCGTTGTTCAACTTCCGCACATTTCTAATTTTACTGATTTCAATGCGCTTGCGGCACAACCGGATGTGCGCGTGCGCTATGTTCGCCAGCCTGAAGAACTGGCAGGGGCCGATCTGGTGATTCTGCCAGGCAGCAAAAACACACTGGGCGATCTGGTGTGGCTGCGTGAAAGCGGAATGGCGCATGGCGTCGTGCAATTGCATCGTAATAACGTTCCGGTGGTGGGGATTTGCGGTGGCTACCAAATGCTCGGCGACACCATCATTGATGAGGTGGAATCAGGGCTCGGTACGCTGCCGGGTCTGGGCTTGCTTAATACGGTGACCCATTTTGCCCAGCATAAAACCACGACCCTGGTTGAGGGGAAAATGTCTTCTTCGCTGCCCGACTGGCTGGCGGGCGCGGCAGACTTATCCGTTCGCGGTTATGAAATCCATATGGGCGAAACGGCATTATCCGAAGCATGCCAGTCGGTGATGACGCTGCGCAAAGAAGGCAGACATGTGGCTGACGGCGCGGTAACACCGGATGGCCTGGCGTTCGGCACCTATCTTCACGGTCTGTTCGACAGCGATGAATTTACCCGTGCATTGGTGAATGGCCTGCGCGTACGCAAAGGATTAGCACCGCTGGATTCCACCTTCCATTACGCGCAATATAAATCGCAGCAGTTTGATCTGCTGGCGGATGCGATGCGGCAACACATCGATATTGAGAAAATTTATACCATCATGAAGCAACACCGGGAGCCCGTATGATGATTCTGGTTACGGGCGGCGCACGAAGCGGCAAGAGTCGGCATGCGGAAGCGCTAATCGCTGATTCCCCAAACGTTCTGTATATCGCGACTTCGCAGATTTTTGATGAGGAGATGGCGGCGCGAATTCAGCACCATCGCGATGGACGCCCTGCGCACTGGCGTACTGCCGAGCGCTGGCAACATCTCGATGAACTGATTACGGCAACAAACGATCCTCAGGAAGCCATTTTGCTGGAGTGCATCACCACCATGGTGACCAATCTGCTGTTCGCTCTGGGCGGTGACAGCGACCCGGATAGCTGGGATTACGCGGCGATGGAGCAGTCCATCGAGGATGAGATCCGTTTGCTGATTGCTGCCTGTCACCGTTGCCCGGCAACGGTGGTCCTGGTGACTAACGAAGTCGGAATGGGGATTGTTCCGGAGAACCGTCTGGCCCGGCATTTTCGCGATATTGCCGGACGCGTGAACCAGAGACTGGCGACGGCAGCTGATGAGGTGTGGCTGGTGGTATCAGGAATTGGAGTCAAAATTAAATGAGTAAGTTGTTCTGGGCAATGCTTTCTTTTATCAGCCGCTTGCCCGTTCCTGCTCGCTGGTCGCAAGGACTGGATTTCGAGCACTATTCGCGCGGTATCGTGATGTTTCCCCTGATAGGCGTGGTGCTGGGCGGGCTGACGGGGCTGGTCTTTATGGCGCTGCAGCCCTGGTGTGGTACTCCACTGGCAGCCTTATTTGCCGTATTGACGCTGGCGTTGTTGACCGGTGGTTTTCATCTGGACGGTCTGGCGGATACCTGTGACGGTATTTTTTCTGCCCGTCGACGCGAACGGATGCTGGAAATCATGCGCGACAGTCGCCTGGGAACCCATGGCGGGCTGGCGTTAATTTTCGTTTTGCTGGCCAAAGTGCTGGTGGTGAGCGAACTGGCTTTACGTGGCACGCCAATGCTGGCGGCGCTGGCTGCGGCATGTGTCGCCGGGCGGGGTAGCGCTGTTTTGCTGATGTATCGACATCGCTACGCCCGCGAAGAAGGGCTGGGCAATGTCTTTATCGGCAAAGTTACCGGGCGTCAAACCTGCGTCACACTGGGGTTGGCGGCAATCCTGGCCGCCGTGCTGCTTCCGGGCATGCGCGGCGTAGCAGCGATGGCTGTCACGATGGTGGCGATTTTCATTCTTGGGCAGTTATTAAAACGTACGTTGGGTGGGCAAACCGGCGATACGTTGGGCGCAGCCATTGAACTTGGCGAGTTGATATTCTTGCTGGCTCTGCTTTGAGTCAGCCAACATACTGGAACCCTTATGCAGACTTTAACCTCTTTACTCCACGCGATCCCTTCACCTGACAGTGCCGCGATGCTGCGTGCTCAGCAGCATATTGATGGCTTATTAAAGCCGCCGGGAAGTCTGGGTCGGCTCGAATCTCTTGCCGTGCAACTGGCTGGTATGCCTGGCCTGAAAGGTGTGCCGCATGTGAAGGACAAAGCGATGCTGGTGATGTGCGCCGATCATGGCGTCTGGGATGAAGGGGTTGCCGTTTCGCCTAAAGTGGTCACGGCTATTCAGGCCGCCAATATGACGCGTGGGACGACCGGCGTTTGCGTTCTGGCCGCTCAGGCTGGGGCAAAGGTGCATGTCATTGACGTGGGAATTGACGCGGAGCTTATCCCCGGCGTGGTGAATATGCGCGTCGCGCGCGGCTGCGGCAATATTGCCCAGGGCCCGGCAATGAGCCGTTCGCAGGCAGAGGAACTGCTGCTGGAAGTTATCCGCTATACCCATGAACTGGCGAAACAGGGCGTAACGCTGTTTGGCGTGGGTGAACTCGGTATGGCAAATACCACGCCAGCGGCGGCTATCGTCAGCGTGCTGACCGGCAGCGATGCCGAAGATGTGGTGGGCATCGGCGCTAACCTGCCGCTTTCCAGAGTAGGTAATAAAGTAGAGGTTGTGCGGCGAGCCATTGCCGTCAATCAACCGGATCGCAATGACGGTATCGATGTACTGGCAAAAGTGGGCGGATTTGATCTGGTTGGCATGGCGGGTGTGATGCTGGGCGCGGCCTCCTGTGGGCTGCCGGTCGTGCTGGATGGTTTTCTTTCATACTCTGCTGCGCTGGCGGCCTGCCAGATCGCACCGCAGATTAAACCCTATCTGATCCCGTCACATTTCTCTGCTGAGAAGGGGGCCCGCACTGCGTTGGCGCATCTGGAGCTGGATCCGTATCTGAATATGGGGATGCGTTTAGGTGAAGGCAGCGGGGCCGCGCTGGCGATGCCAATTATTGAGGCAGCCTGCGCGATGTACCACAACATGGGGCAGTTAGCCGCCAGCAACATTGTGCTACCGGATGGTAAAGAAGCATAGTTACGTGCCCCCAGAACCTCGCCGTATGGCGAGGTTTATTTTTGCGCATTGAATTCGTAACCCACTAAAACAGATAATAAAAGCTATAATTACCGGATATCTGCTGCGGCAACGGAAAGGAAAAAGATGCGTCGTGTAAAACTGCTTTGTTCACTCATCATGCTGCTTGCGAGTCAGGTAGCACACGCGGTGAGCTATCCGCTGCCGCCAGAAGGTAGTCGTCTGGTAGGTAGCCCGCTGACGATTACAGTCCCGCCCGGAAACACCCAGCCGCTGGAGGCCTTTGCCGCGCAGTACGGGCAGGGGTTGAGCAATATGCTCGAGGCCAATCCCGGCGTAGACGTTTTTCTGCCTAAGTCTGGCTCAACGCTGGTGGTGCCGCAGCAACTGATCTTGCCGGATACCGTGCGTGAAGGCATTGTTATCAACGTCGCCGAAATGCGTCTTTATTACTATCCTCCGGGCACAAACACGGTTGAAGTTTTGCCGATTGGCATTGGACAGGCGGGGAGAGAAACGCCGCGTAATTGGGTGACGGCGGTCGAGCGTAAGCAGGAAGCGCCGAGCTGGACGCCGACGCCGAATACCCGCCGCGAATATGCTGCTCGCGGGGAAACCTTGCCGGCGTTTGTGCCTGCCGGACCAGATAACCCGATGGGCCTGTATGCGATTTATATCGGCAGGCTTTATGCCATTCACGGCACTAATGCTAACTTTGGTATTGGTCTGCGGGTGAGCCAGGGCTGCATCCGTTTGCGTAATGACGATATTAAGTACTTGTTTGACACGGTGCCGGTTGGGACGCGTGTGCAACTGATTGACCGCCCGGTGAAATACAGCGAGGAACCAGACGGCAGTCGCTGGGTAGAAGTGCATGAGCCGCTGTCACGAAATCGTTCTGAGTACGAGTCTGACAGAAAGGTTCCCTTGCCGATCACTCCCGCTTTGCGCACATTTATCAGCGGGAGTGGCGTGGATGTGAACCGCGGGAATCAGGCCCTGGAAAGACGTTCCGGTATGCCGGTGAACATCAGCCAGGTTCAGCAGCATTTTTAATATTAAAGCGGCCCAGGTTTATCGTCAGATAAGGTGGGGCGCTTTTTTAATTTGATACTGCCCCATTTTTACCACGCCGATATGGTCTGCCATTAGCTGCGCTTCGTGTTCGCTGTGGGTAACCAGCAGTGCCGTTTGCCCGGCAGCGCGCAAAATATCCCGTACCTCGTTGCCAAGACGCTCGCGCGTGCGCTTATCAAGGCTGGAAAAGGGCTCATCCAGCAACAGAATTTCCGGATGCGGTGCCAGCGCACGCGCGAGCGCGATGCGCTGCTGTTGACCGCCGGAAAGTTCATGGGGATAGCGGCTGGCATGGCTATGTAATTCCACCATTTTTAACAACTCCGCCACCCTGGCCTGCTGTTCTTCACGCGGCATACGGCGTAATCCAAAGGCGACATTTTGGTGCGCGGTCAGATGCGGAAATAACGCATATTCCTGAAAAACCATGCCGACATGACGCTTTTCAGGCGGGAGATGAACACCGGGAGCGGCAACACGATGCTGAGACACATAGATCTCTCCGCTTCGCAGTCGTTCAAACCCTGCAACGGCGCGTAGAACCGTGGTTTTCCCGCAGCCTGAAGCCCCTAACAGACAGGCGATTTCCCCTTTGCGTACCGACATTGAAAATCCATTCAGTACCGATTGCTGGCTGTTGCCATAGGTAACGTGCACATCCTGGAGGCGTAATGCAATTTCTGACATTGTTACTCTCTTAACCCCGGCGAGTCATTTGGTGACGCACCAATAAAATAACCGGTAGCGTGCCAGCTAAAACAATCATTAGCGCGGCGATAGCACCTTCTTCATAAGTTCCACGAGCGGCTTCCGCATACAGCAATGTTGCCAGCGTTTCGAAGTTAACCGGACGCAAAAGCAATGTTGTGGGTAGCTCTTTCATCGCGTCGGCAAAAACCAGCAGAGCGCTGCTTACCAGCGCCGGGCGCAGTAGAGGGAAATGAACCCGTGCAAACGTGCCCGCGCCATTCTCGCCCAACAGCCGGGAAGCCTGCTCCAGCGAAGGTGGAATCCGTCCCAGACCGGAATCCAGCGCGCCGATGGCAATCGCCTGGAAACGCATGGCGCAACAAATGACCAGCAGGATCCCGGCTGACATCAGCGGCAGGCCACGCACATCCAGCAAGTCAGCCAGCCAACGGTCAACCGCCATGGCCGGCGTTAAAAAACCAATCGCCAGGATTGTGCCGGGAACCGCGTAGCCTAAAGAGGCCAGACGCATCACGCCACGGCGAAACCCCGGCATCGCGTTGTCTGCAGCGCTATGGCGTGCGCTCCAGGCCACCAACAGACTGACGCAAACCACCACCAGCGTGGTTCCCGCCGCGAGCAAGAGCGTATTTTGTAATGCTGACAGTAACGAGGGGGAGAGAAGATTGTCATCGCCGATACGTTTGGCGCTTTCCCACATTAAAAACAGCACCGGGGCCAGAAAACCCAGCACAACCGGCAGCGAAATAACGGCACCAAGCAGCCAGCCGCGCCAACCCTGCACGCGCGTGGGTTGAATTTCCCGCAGACTGCGGCTGCTGAACCCCTGTTTTCTGCGGCCATAAAATTCCAGCGTCAGAATAAAGAAGATAAACATCAGCATCATGCAGGCGATTTGCGCCGCTGAAGATAAATCGGAGCGCGAGATCCACGTGGTGTACACGGTAACAGTTAACGTCTGTACCCCAAGGAATTCCGACGCGCCGATGTCGTTAAGCGTTTCCAGCAATGCCAGACTGATGCCAACGGCCAGGGCCGGACGTGCCATGGGGAGGGCAACGCGAAAAAAAGTTCCGGTCGCGCTGCATCCCAGCGTACGTGCGGCTTCCAGTAAATGAGCCGGCTGGCTGATAAACATGGCGCGGGTGGTCAGGTACACGTAAGGATAAAGTACTAAGCCGAGCAGAATTATTGCACCGGAAAGAGAGCGTAAATCTGGCAGGCGGAACTGTCGTGGGCTGTCAAAGCCCCGTAAGAAACGAATAAAGGTTTGCAGGGGACCAATCGGATGCAGCAGATCGAGCCAGGCAAAGGCGACGATGTAGGTCGGCATCGCCAGCGGCAACAGTAGCGCCCAACCGAGAATTTTGCGTCCAGGAAAATCCCATGCCGTCACCGCCCATGCGCTACCTACGCCAATGACGCCGACCATCACGGCGACACCCGCTAACAACAGTACGGTATTTTTTAACGCGGCAGGCAACACCCACGTCAGGAGATTATCCCAGTGAGATAAATCGGCCTGGGTAGCCTGCCAGATCAGCGCAATGACGGGGGTCAGGACGCCAAGCGCCACGCACAGCGCGCCAAGATGCAACGGCGTTAATAATGACTGCGGCCCGGAAACCAGGCCGCGTAACGCTGGAAACTGCAAAGGTTTATTGATCGAATCCAACTTTATCTACCAGCAGGCTAGCTTGTTTACGATACTTCACGATTTCGGTTAACGGTGTCTTATCGACATCAATTTCACCGATGGTGGCGCTGATAACCGGATCAAGCGTTACGCCTTTCAGTACCGGATATTCGAAGTTCGCTTTCGCATACTGCTGCTGGGCAGGCGCGGAAACCAGATACTCCATCAGCTTAACGGCATCGGCTTTATTTGGCGCATAGCGGGCAACGGCAGCGCCGCTGATATTGACGTGTGTACCACCATTCTCAAAGGTTGGTTTTACGACTTTGATGGCATCGCCCCATTGGCGAGCATCGCTGCCTTCTTTGGCATTTTTCATATGGCCGACGTAATAGGAGTTAGCCAGACCGATATCACAAATTCCACCGAGGATATCGCGGGCAACGTCGCGGTCGCCGCCGGTGGCTTTACGGGCCAGGTTAGCCTTCACGCCGCGCAGCCAGTCTTCGGTTTTAGCTTCACCGTGATGGGCAATCATCGCAGCGATCAGCGCCGTGTTATACGGATGCTGCCCGGAGCGGATACAGACTTTACCTTTATACTCCGGGCTGGCGAGTTGTTCGTAATGCCAGTTATCAATGGGCATTGATTTTTCGGCATACAGCACACGAGCGCGCATAGAAAGTGCAAACCACTGATTATCCGCGCCACGCAGGTTGGCTGGAATCGCGGTTTTCAATGCTTCTGACTCTACCGGTTGGGTCACTCCGGCTTCCACGAGATCGAGGAGATTGCCTGCATCAACGGTCATCAGCAGGTCGGCAGGGGAGTTTTTGCCTTCCGCTTTAACGCGCTCAAGCATGCCATCCTTGATATAAACCGTACTGACTTTGATGCCGCTGGTTTTTGTCCAGCTATCAAGTAACGGCTGAATCAGACCTGGTTCACGGGTGGTGTAAAGCGTTAATGTTTCCTGGGCGAAAGCCGGCAGGCTAACAGCGAAGACCAGGGCAGAGGCAAGCGTGATACGGCGCAGTCCGGTGCGAGGCAGAGCATTCATCGTTTATATCCCAGAGTAATTGGAACGTACAGTGAACCGAGCAGGGCTCGTTCTTTTGGCTCGCGTACAATAAATGATAATCACTAGCAGTTACAATAATTGCAAAGTTTAAACGATTTACATTTACATAACTTTAATCAATGGTGTGATGCGACATGGAATAGGGGCGGTACAACAGGCAGAACGCTTATGCAAGATGCTTTTATGTAAGCCTGAAAAGCAAAAAGCCCGCTCAAGTTTCCTTAAGCAGGCTTCTTAAATTTGGCTCCTCTGACTGGACTCGAACCAGTGACATACGGATTAACAGTCCGCCGTTCTACCGACTGAACTACAGAGGAATCGTGTGAACGAGGCGCATATTACTGACCTCACCCTGAGGTGTCAACAGTAAAATTAGCGCGTCATTTCAATTGGTTAATTAATCTTCAAATTCAGTGTTAATGCACATTTGATGAGCGATAATGGTCATCTTCGGGGTTATCACGTAACCGTTGCATTGGGTTTTGGCGGTAAAACAGGATGAAACGCTGCCATAAAGCCGGGAATCGTGGAGCAAATAATTCAGGTGCGCTGAAAAAATACTCGGATAATACGGCAAAGCATTCGGCCGGATCGGTTGCAGCGTAGGCATCTATACTGCATGCGGTTTCCCCTACCAGATCGATTTCATCCTGAATATTGTTCATTGCGGCATGCAGGTCGTGCTCCCAGCCGGCAATGTCTCGCAGAGGAATCGCCGGAATTCCGCTGGCGCGATCGCCATTACGCATATCCAGCTTATGCGCGACTTCATGAATGATCAGATTAAAGCCTGAGGCATCAAAGGAATCCTGAATATCAAGCCAGTTGAGAATTATCGGACCTTGCTGCCAGCTCTGCCCGGACTGAACGACACGTTGATTGTGTACCAGACCAATTTCGTCTTCCCATTCGTCGTCGACAACAAATGGGGCAGGGTAGATGAGAACTTCATGAAACCCATCGAGCCACTCGATCCCCAATTCCAGAACAGGTAAACAGAAGAGCAGAGCAATGCGCGCACTTTTTAGCGGGTCCAGCTCAAACCCCTGAAGTGCTACCAATCTTTTTTGCTGTAAAAAACGCTCGGCCAGGGCGATAAGTCTGGCTTGTTCTTGCTCGGTGAGATTCACCAGAAGCGGAATAGCCAGGGCGTTATCCCAGGGCCAGTCGTCATTTCGGGCTGTTTCTTGCTCTTTCCAGGGCCACTTAATCATCGTTTTGCTCGCAAACTCGTCACTTGAACGAAATTGACGGAACTGGGTCTGTTAAAATGCCAAATTACCTGGCATCATGGCAACCACCAAAACGGAGAGATGCCAGAGCGGCTGAATGGACCGGTCTCGAAAACCGGAGTAGGGGCAACTCTACCGGGGGTTCAAATCCCCCTCTCTCCGCCACTATTCAAACACTTAGCTCAATTCCTTTCAACGACTCATGTCACACTTGGTATAGTGTCGGTATATTCGCTTAGTATAAAGCTCGCCATCATCATCTTCTGATTTGCCCAATACTGGAAGATCCTATGTGGGAGAAATTCTCACTTTTCTGTCATAAACCACAACTTGGCTTTCAGTTTTGTGACCTGAGAAGAGTTGTTTGTCCTTACTCGAGACGTCGTAATCTGAAAGTTGGCGTAGCCAGAACGCCATCAAATCTGGCTGTCTTCTTTGAGCTGTGAGTTCAATGGGGCATCCTTAATCAATGTGGCAGTTCAACTTAAGTGTGTATGCTAACTTTGGATTAAGATGCTTATCCAACAGATGATTTAAGATAGCCTCTCAGGCTTAAGATGGATTTATCAACATGACCAGAACAGAAAGGCTTCTCGAATTACTACAGATATTAAGGGCTCAAAGATATCCAATCACTGCATCCACTCTCTCTGAAAGATTGGGAATAAGTGTGCGCTCCATTTACAGAGATATAAAAACGCTACAGCATCAAGGCGTGTGCATTGAGGGTGGTGCAGGAATTGGTTATATCGTTAAGTCTGATTTCCATTTACCACCCTTAAATCTTTCTCATGAAGAAATTAATGCTATTACACTTGGGTTAAATTGGGTATCACATAATACGGATTATGACTTCAAAAATATCGCAAGGACTGCACTTGCCAAAATACATGCCGTCATTCCCGGTGAATTACAAAATCTTATTGAGAGTCAGTCCTATCTGATTGGTCCTTCAGAAAATAATGAGATCTTTTTTGCAGGTATCCGCAATGCTATTAAAAAGCGACACAGAATCAAAATAAAGTATTGTGACAAGAAAGAGACTTACTCTTCTCGGGTTATATGGCCTATCGGATTGGTATATATGGAGTCGTGCTGGCTTTTGGTTGCATGGTGTGAGATGAGAAATGATTTTCGTCATTTTAGAACTGACAAAATTGAAGAGCTGATACAGCTGGATTCCCTATATAGTGAAAGCAGGACAGTTTTATTGAAAAAATGGAGAATAAAAGAAGGAATTTGTGAGGGGAAAGAGTACTGACAAAAACTGTCATAGCTAATTTGTATACTAACCCTGATGAAAGACTCAATTCTACTTCATAGGGGGAGTTATGAATTTCCAGAATAAAGTTGCTGTCATAACAGGAAGTACTGCAGGTATAGGTGAGGCAGTCGCCGAGCAATTACACAATCATGGCGCGAAGGTTGTTATTGTATCCCGCTCGTCAGAGCAGGCTAAACAAAAAGCGAAACGATTATCTTCACAGGGACAACAAGCGTTGGGGATCGGATGTGATGTGTCACAGCCTGAACAAGTACGGCAAATGATAGATGAGGTCATCAAATATTTCGGCAGACTCGATTATGCCGTAAATAACGCAGGCTTAACGGGTGAACATGGTAAAAACATAACAGAGCAGACAGTTGAAAACTGGGATAAGGTTATTGCCACCACATTAAGCGGTGTTTTTTACTGCCTAAAATATGAAATACCTGAGATGATGAAATTTGGTGGCTCTATAGTTAATTTATCTGCCGTCAATGGTCTGGTTGGCATTCCTGGATTAGCGCCTTACACCGTGGCTAAACATGGTATAATCGGTTTAACCCAAACCGCTGCGCTAGAGTTTGCAAGTCAAGGTATTCGGATTAATGCTGTCGCTCCCGGCTATGTCCAAACCCCACGAATGAGTGAATTCCCTGAAAATATCGTACGTAGTTTTGCAAACAGTCACCCCATGAAAAGGATGGCAAAAATGCAAGAAATAGCAGACTTTATATTGTTTTTGCTGTCAGATAATTCGGCGTTCTGCACTGGAGGGGTTTATCCAATCGATGGTGGTTATTTAGCCGAGTAAAATACCCCACAGGACCTGTTAAACACTAAGAATTGCCTTGCCAAAGTGGTAGGCTCACTGGGAGCGTTAGAATATAATTAACGCTTCCGTTGCAGCGCAAGTGATAACAATATTTCCAGTATGGTTTAACGTGAGCATGGATGCAACTGAGTTGAAGACCTGGACGTAATGTATCGTTCAGTATTATGTGATCGATGTGAGCGTATTCATTTCAGCAAGCAACCAGCATTTAAAGCTTTCCAGCGCAGCCTCGTTTATTCCCGTTTCCGTCGGTTGTACTAAACAAAACCTTTTGTTCAGCGTGTCTGAAGCTGGCCACGGCGAAGCAAGCAGGCCACAGCTCAATTCATTCTCGACATACATGCGTGGTACCAATGCTACCCCTTGTCCCGCCATAACGGCAGCGATGGCCATTTCATGAAGATCGTAGCGTACTCCCTGAGCCGGATTCTCAAGAAATATCCCGCTTTCTCGGGCATAGTGATGCCATGCTTCAGGGTTTTGTCGACGGTGTATCCGCGGCAGTTCGTTCAACTGTTGCGTGACGTCATGACTGGTTAGCAGCCCAGGATGACAAACAGGCACCAGATTTTCCTGAAACAGAAATTGCGTACGCATTCCTGCCCATGCGGAATGTTCAAAATGAATGACAGCGTCAAATCCACTTCCTGACAAAATGAAAGGATCCGTTCTGGCCGCAATATTTAACGTTATATCCGGGAATAAAGAGGTAAAACCGTTCAGGCGAGGAATAAGCCAACGGCTGGAAAAGGTTGGCAGGACGGCGATATCCAGACTCTTACTCCCCTCTGGCATGCCCATTATGTACTGCGTATCTCTTTCAAGCCTGTCGAGCGTTTCACGGACGTGATGTGCATAGCGCGCGCCGACAGGATTGAGCTTTACCCTGCTTCCCACACGATCGAACAATTTACAGTTCAGCAAAGCTTCAAGTCGCGCAATCTGACGGCTAATGGCCCCTTCCGTCAACGATAATTCCTCTGCAGCGCGGGCAAAATTACCGTGCCTTGCAGCGGCATCAAAAGCCTGAAGGGACGTACTACTGGGTATTTTTCTGCGCATGAAATTTGTTCCTTGCTCTGAGCCTGCAGCCTGCCATTAGTGACTTAATATCACTAACCCGTGACTTATTATCGATTTTAAGCCGTATAACTAGCTTGTAGCATGATGAAAAATCATTGAGCAACTGTTTTGCTTGCGTTTATGACTCATGTGGAGATGAACTGATGTGGTATACCGTGGAATGTACGTATAACGATTCTGAAAGCGAGGCAGAATGGAATGCCTAATCTGACCTTTTATCTTTCTGAAAACCACTCTGACAAGTTCAAAACCTTAACAATTTTATCCATAAATGCCGTGCCCTCTGCTCGAACACAGGAGGTAATGGAAAACTTTATTCGTGAACTGGATTTCGCCATCCAACAGGCATCTGGCCTGACAACACATATTTGCCCGTAACTAATCCCGAGGTACTGATGAGCCATTTCTTTCCGTTTCGGCAGATTGGAGATTTTCAGATTACGGCGCTGGGTGACGGTACAATGTCAGCCAGCCTGGATTTACTGTCAGGCATTGAAAAAGCTGATGCGGACGTCATTCAAAATGACGCCGGGCTCGATGAGCCTGCCGATATCCATATAAACTGCTATCTTATCCGCGGTCGGGGTCGGGTCATTTTGGTCGACGCTGGCGCAGGGCCGCTGAGCAACAAAGGAGGGCAACTCAACGTAAACCTTGCAGCAGTGGGGATCAGTCCTGACGAGGTCGATACTGTTTTATTGACGCACTGCCATCCGGACCATATTGGCGGTCTGCTGGATCCTGAAAAACGGCCAGTTTTTCAGCGCGCTCAAATTATGCTTCATCCTCTTGAAGCGCAACATTGGCTGGATGATAAAAAACTCAGCATGGCGAATGAGCGCGGGCAACGTAATTTTGGGCTGGTCCGCCAAACGTTACACGCTTATGCGCGAAACCTGCGTTTTTTCGACGGGGATAACATTGCAGAAGGTATTCTCCCAGTATGGTTACCGGGTCATACGCCCGGGCATACAGGATTTCGCATTGATGCAGATGATAAATGCTTATTAATATGGGGCGACATCGTCCACTACCCTTATATTCAGTCAGCGCACCCGAATGTCTCTATTTTATTCGATACCGATCCCGCTCAGGCCGAGGAAACAAGGAAGAAAATTATGGAAAAAGCTGTCAGCAAAAAAATGCTCATTGCAGGTATGCATTTAGGCCAGGCGGGGTTTGCCAGCATTTTCAGAGAGGGGAGTGGATACCGCATTTCTTACTCTGAGAATTGAACGGATATGCCCGACAGGCTTGTAACTGATTAGTGCTGTTCAACGTAATTATTGTCCAGAGTGGGCCGTCAGATTAGGTTTGGTTCTGCGCCGTGAGAGCGACAGTTCAGGTCCCTCAATATTGCCACACCCTGCGTAGCTGTAAAAACAAACAGTGGAAATGATAATTATTTCTATTTAACATTATTTATTTGCGAGTGGATAACGCTATGAATAACAAGCTGTTGGGTGTGGCCATTATTGCTGTTTTGTCGGCAGGTTTAGCTTTTAGTTCTCATGCAAGTGAAACAATAAGCAAAACTGGGGTAAGGACGTTGGTGGATGAAAATAACAAATTCAAAGTAGTATATGATATTGATGATAAAGGAAAAGTTATAAATATCAGATTTCCTGATGGCGTCGTTGATGCTGATACTAAGCAAAAACTTACCTGGGAAATGGAAAACTGGGTATTCGAATCAGGCAGTCCACAGACCGATGTCAGCTCTGTGGTGACTTTAACATCAACCCCAACGTCCGCGCACAGCAGACCTCGCGGCGCTTCAGACGGTCTTTTTGTACTAAGTTGAAGGAGTTTTGGCTGTGTTCAAACTCACCTGACCCTTTGTGATACGATAATTGTTTTAGATTGTCACATGGGGCCAGATTTTGAATTCATACATTTTCCTTGCCGGGGCCATTGTAGCTGAAGTAATAGGTACAACCCTGATGAAGTTCTCTGACGGATTTACACGTCTATGGCCATCTGTAGCAACCATTGTATGCTACTGCACTGCTTTTTATCTTCTCGCTCAGACGCTGTCGACCATTCCAACGGGTATTGCGTACGCAATTTGGTCAGGTGCTGGAATCGTATTAATCAGCCTTTTGGGCTGGTTGGTAAGTGGGCAAAAGCTTGATTTTCCGGCGATCGCAGGCATGTTCCTTATTTGTGCAGGGGTTCTGGTTATTAATATTTTTTCTAAATCTTCCCCGCATTAATTCTATTAAAAGCGTGTCGCATATCTGGCGCTCTTAGCAGAGCTTATCCCCGTGCGGTGAAAAAAGCCCGCTTCATATGAAGCGGGCTTGCTGTTTGTATCTCAATCAGAACTGGTAGACTAAACCAACGGCAACGATGTCGTCAGTCGCGATACCATTGCTTTCATAGAAGCTATCGTCTTCATCCAGCAGGTTGATTTTGTAATCAACGTAGGTGGACATGTTTTTGTTGAAGTAGTAAGTCATACCTACATCAACATATTTGACCAGATCTTTGTCGGTGTAGCGTGGGGCGCCATTGCTATGGTGATCCCAGCCGCCTAAATCAACGCCTTTAGACTGCAGGAATGCAACGGACGGGCGCAAACCAAAGTCAAACTGGTATTGTGCAACAACTTCGAAGTTTTGCGTTTTGTTAGCAATACCGCCTTCAACTCCATCCCCTTTACCATATGCAGTCATATTGCGTGTTTCAGCATACATAGCAGCCAGGTACACGTTATTCGCATCATATTTGGCACCCACGGTCCAGGCATCAGCTGTGTCACCACCAGCATAGCGGTTGGCATGGCTACTGTCGCCACGTCCAGCAGCAACCTGATTATTAGTACGGTCAGAGCTGGAGTATGCCGCACCGAGGCTTAAACCGAAGTCGAAGTCATAGGAGGTAGACATACCGAAACCGTCGCCATTTTCACGAGACAGTCTACGTCCATCACCATTACCAGTACCTTCGCCTGAACCACCATCTTCATTATTGCCCTGGTACTGCAGAGCGAAGTTCAGACCATCAACCTCACCGAAGAAACCTTTATTACGGTAGGTGGCAACGCCGTTGGTACGACCGGTCATATAGACGTCGGTCTGGGTGTAGGTATCGCCGCCGAATTCCGGCAGCATATCGGTCCAGGCTTCTACGTCGTAGACAACGCCATAGTTACGACCGTAGTCAAAGGTACCGTTCTGACCAAAACCTAAGCCAGCGAAAGCCAGACGGGTCCATGAATCAGCACCTTCACCTTCGGTGCCGTTGGCCTGGACGTTATATTCCCACTGACCATAACCAGTCAGCATGTCGTTGATCTGGGTTTCGCCTTTAAAGCCCACACGTACATAGGTCTGATCGCCGTCGCTACCCGCATCGTCAGAGAAATAATGCAGACCATCGACTTTGCCGTACAGATCCAGTTTATTGCCGTTTTTATTATAAATTTCAGCGGCATTCGCTGCGCCTGCAGCTAATAAAGCAGGGAGGAGAAGTGCCAGTACTTTTCTTTTCATTATGTATTCCCTTATGATAATAATTAATATGAATATGTAGTACTATCCGAAAGACTACATTTGGATACTATCTATGAAGTTCATTTAATTTAAAATATAACATGTAACAAATCTATTTAAGATATTTCATAATGTTTCTATGATGTCTTTTTATAAATTAATGTGTATGTGTTTAATAATATCATTTATATGATAAATTTATTTTTATCAGTTGGTTATGTATTTCTTGTGTTCATTGTTTTCGTGTATTTTATTTTTGGTGGTTATTTGTTGTTTGATTACATATGATTATCTGTTGCTATGGTGTTCAGGAAATAATAAACTTTCTGTGATTATATAAAATTGAGAGTGATAATATATTTATATAAATTGAAGCGCTGGCAGTGGTCTGTAATGAAAATTGTTGTTAAGGTGGTTTTCTTTCTGCAAAGAGACACCGCATGGAACGACAAGATTGGCAGTCAAAATTTGAAGCCTGGCTACAGGATAACCATTCCGGGCAGGATGCTGCCCATGATATCTCTCATTTTCGTCGCGTGTGGAAGACCTCGCAAAAGCTAAGCACGGATGCGACCGTAAATTGGCTGGTGGTTCTTACAGCGTGCTACTTCCATGATCTTGTCAGCTTGCCGAAGAATCATCCGGATCGTCATCGCTCATCGGTATTGGCGGCGCAGGAAACACGCCGCATTCTGAGGCGCGATTTCCCTGATTTTCCGCAACACTGTATACCTGCCGTATGTCATGCCATTGAGGCGCACAGTTTCAGCGCGAAGATCGCACCGGAAACTATTGAAGCTAAAATTGTGCAGGATGCCGACAGGCTTGAGGCGCTGGGGGCTATCGGTTTAGCGCGCGTATTTGCCGTGTCTGGTGCGTTAGGCGTGGCGCTGTTTGACGCGGAAGATCCATTCGCGCGGAAGCGTAGCCTTGACGATAAACAGTACGCGCTCGATCACTTTCAGACCAAATTATTGACGCTGCCGCTGACAATGCAAACTGAACAAGGCCGACATTTAGCGCAGCATAATGCTGACTTTTTACTGACGTATATGGCGAAGCTGAGTGCGGAGTTAAAAGGAGAGTATGCAATGCTGGATCTCGACGCGATTCAACCCTTTAAAGCACGTTAGTCGCCAGTACAGCCGCAACGTCAACCGCGCTATTTTATGTTAATCTGTCGGTTATCCATTTCGGCCGGTTAAATGTATGCAGGATAATTTTTCAGTAGCAGGCTCCATGAACCCAATGACAGATGATAACAAGGCCGCCGCACAGGTAATTTTGGCTAAGTTGCTTGAAATTTATGACGTGAAAACCCTGGTTGCTCATCTGAATGGTGTTGGTGAGAACCGCTGGAGTCCGGCCATCTTTAAGCGAGTAGTAGCGAACGAAACATGGCATCGCCTCAGCGACAATGAGCTTGCTCATCTGAATTCCTTGCTGCCGACGCCACCTGCGCATCATCCGCATTATGCCTTTCGATTTATCGATCTGTTTGCCGGCATCGGCGGGATTCGTCGCGGCTTTGAGGCGATTGGCGGGCAGTGCGTGTTTACCAGCGAATGGAACAAGCATGCGGTGCGCACCTACAAAGCGAATAATTATTGCGATCCGCTCCAGCATCACTTTAATGAAGATATTCGCGATGTCACGCTGAGTCATCATGATGGAGTAAGCGACCAGCAGGCGGCGGAACATATTCGCCAACATATTCCTGAACATGACGTACTGCTGGCAGGATTTCCTTGTCAGCCTTTCTCCCTGGCTGGGGTATCAAAGAAAAATGCGTTAGGGCGGGCCCACGGCTTTGCCTGTGATACACAAGGCACACTCTTTTTTGATGTGGTGCGCATTATCGATGCGCGTCGACCAGCAATATTTGTGCTCGAAAACGTTAAAAATCTGAAAAGTCACGACCAGGGCAAAACGTTTCGCATCATTATGCAGACGCTGGATGAGCTGGGTTATGACGTCGCGGATGCGGCGGATAATGGGCCCGACGATCCGAAAATTATCGATGGACAACATTTTTTACCTCAGCATCGCGAACGTATTGTGCTCGTCGGATTTCGACGCGATCTGAATCTGAAATCAGACTTCACGCTGCGCAATATTGTCACTCGCTATCCGCCGCGACGTACTACGCTGGCGGAGCTGCTTGAGCCGACCGTCGATGCGAAATATGTGCTGACGCCGGTGTTGTGGAAATATTTATACCGCTATGCGAAAAAGCACCAGGCGCGGGGGAATGGGTTTGGTTATGGCATGGTGTATCCTGGTAATCCCGATAGCGTAACGCGCACATTATCCGCACGCTATTATAAAGACGGCGCCGAGATCCTTGTCGATCGCGGCTGGGATATGGCGCTGGGGGAAAAGGATTTTGACGATCCATTGAACCAGCAGCACCGTCCGCGCCGGCTTACACCACGGGAGTGCGCGCGCCTGATGGGGTTTGAATCACCGCAGGGCTATCAGTTCAGGATCCCGGTGTCGGATACTCAGGCTTATCGCCAGTTTGGTAATTCGGTGGTCGTTCCGGCATTCGCGGCGGTTGCCAGACTGCTGGAGCCGAAAATCAAACAGGCGGTTGCTATTCGCGAAAAAGAGAACCTGCATGGCAGACGTTCACGATAAAGCAACGCGCAGTAAAAATATGCGGGCGATCGCCACCCGTGATACCGCCATTGAAAAACGCCTTGCCAGCGTACTGACAGAGCAGGGCGTAACGTTTCGCGTGCAGGATGCGACGTTACCTGGCCGCCCCGATTTTGTAGTGGATGATTACCGTTGCGTGATCTTTACCCATGGCTGTTTTTGGCATCATCACAACTGCTACTTGTTTAAAGTCCCTGCCACGCGAACGGAATTCTGGCTGGAAAAAATAGGTAAAAATGTCCAGCGTGACGCGCGGGATTGTGAAAAATTGCAGACTCTGGGCTGGCGTGTACTGATTGTCTGGGAGTGCGCCCTGCGCGGGCGCGAAAAACTCGGCGATGAGGCGTTATCTGAACGTGTTATCGAGTGGATCTGCGGCGGCGGTGCCACCGCGCAGATCGACACTCAGGGTATTCACTTACTGTAGTGTCTTTTCCGACGGGGTAGCAACGGCATCCGCTTTCATAGGGAATAAGTATTTACCGAGGGTAACCAATACCACCGCAAATACGATCACGCCGAGCGCCAGCCATTCGATGAGCGCCAGACTTTCTCCTCCCAGACCGGTACCTAGCAGTACGGCGACAACCGGATTAACGTAGGCATAGCTGGTGGCTAACGCCGGACTGACGTTGCGAATCAGATACATATACGCGTTAATGGCAATAATAGAGCCAAACAGGGCCAGGTACGCCACCGCCATAACGCCTGAAAATGTCGGCATAGTGGTCAGTTTTTCCCCGGAGAGCAACGAGGCGCACATCAGCACAACCCCGGCGGCTAACATTTCAATGGCCCCAGCCATCATGCCAACGGGTAACGTTATGCGTGAGCCGTACACCGAGCCAAACGCCCAACTTATCGAACCGATCAGGATTAATACAGCGCCCCAAGGATTACCACTTAAATTACCGCCGCTGTTCAGCATGATGATTCCTGCCAACCCAATGGCGATTCCCACCCATTCCAGTTTGCGCGTTTTGATACCAAAAAAGTGGCTAAAGCACAGCGTAAACAGCGGAACGGTAGCAACCACCACCGCGGCGATACCGGAAGGCACATTTTGATGTTCTGCGACGGTGACCAGCCCATTACCCACAGCCAGCAGCAGGACGCCAATTAACGCGGCGTTCAGGAACTGGCGCAGAGGCGGCAGCTTATGCCCGCGAATCAGTAAGAATGCGGTTAACAAAATGCCCGCGGAGAGAAAACGCACGCCAGCCATCATCAACGGCGGCCAGCTTTCCACGCCAATGCGAATAACGAAATAGGTGGAACCCCAAATGATATACAGCGCGAAGAGCGCACTGAAAAGTGGTAACAATTGCCTGAAACGCATAATCCCTCACGGTGGAAATAAAAAGGTGCAACATAGTAAACGTCAAAACTATCGTGCTGGCGAGATTTATAATTGCATGCCATTGTTAAATATTTGTTGACCAGAAAGGCCAGTTTCCGCATGGCGTGTTTTACTTCATACTTATATACGGCAAAAAAATAATATTGAGGGTTAACATTTTGGCAGGAAGTAGCTTACTGACCTTACTCGATGATATCGCTACCTTACTCGACGATATCTCGGTCATGGGAAAACTGGCCGCGAAAAAAACCGCGGGTGTCTTGGGAGATGACTTATCGCTCAATGCGCAACAGGTGTCGGGCGTGCGGGCGAACCGCGAACTCCCGGTGGTCTGGAGCGTGGCTAAAGGGTCGTTTGTTAACAAAGTTATTCTTGTACCGCTGGCGCTATTGATTAGCGCCTTTATACCCTGGGCGATCACCCCCTTATTAATGGTAGGCGGGGCGTTTCTCTGTTTTGAAGGGGTGGAAAAAGTGCTTCACACCCTGGAAGCTCGTAAACACAAAGAGACCCCGGAAGAGCGCCAGCAGCGTCTGGCATCTCTGGCGGCGCAGGACCCACTGACCTTCGAGAAAGATAAAATCAAAGGTGCGATACGTACCGATTTCATTTTATCCGCTGAGATTGTCGCCATCACCCTCGGTATTGTGGCGGATGCGCCGTTGTTGAATCAGGTGCTGGTGTTATCAGGTATCGCCTTAGTGGTGACCGTGGGCGTGTATGGCCTGGTAGGGATTATCGTTAAGCTGGATGATATCGGCTACTGGCTGGCAGAAAAGCGCAGCCTGCTTGCCCAATCGCTGGGGAAAGGACTACTGGTTGTTGCCCCCTGGCTGATGAAAACACTTTCAGTGGTGGGCACGCTGGCGATGTTTTTAGTAGGGGGCGGGATTGTTATACATGGAATATCACCGCTGCATCATGCGATAGAACATTTTGCCCAGCAGCAAAGCGCATTGATTGCGCTTATGCTTCCGACCCTGCTTAATCTGGTGCTCGGCTTTATCATTGGTGGAATAGTTGTTCTGCTGGTGAAAACCGTTGCCAGACTGCGCGGAGTTTCGCACTAATTGTCGCCGGATTAATTACGCAAAAAGCCTTTTTGTCGTCTAAGGTGTAAAGGTTTCTCTTGATACAGGAGGCAGGTATGGTCTTTTCTGTCAGTGAGGAAGTCACTTCGAAAGAGGGTGGCCCACGCATGATCGTTACCGGGTATGCCAGCGGAATGGTGGAGTGTCGCTGGTACGACGGCTTTGGCGTTAAACGGGAAGCATTCCGTGAAGATGAACTGGTGCCCGGCGAGCAAAGATCGCTCTGCCAGGACACCTGACATTGGGCCAGGCCGTAACCCGGCGAACTCTCAACCATTAGTTATATTTATCATTTTGGTGAGAATTATTTTCTTGTCAGGCAAAAAAATTGCAGATAAGGTTTGTTTTACATCAGATTTCCTGGTGTAACGAATTTTCAAGTGCTTCTTGCATAAGCAAGCTTGATCCCGGCCCGATGAGGGCCGGGATTTTTTTCACCCTCAGTCAGCGATTGATTTCCGACACGCTAAAATCATGGATATCAAGCTCGAACGCATCGGCCAGTTCATGCCATGTATGGTAATCACGCCCGTCGATGCTGACGCGTTCAGGATCGTCCTGACTGCGATGAATTTCACTCTCGCAGATTTCGTTGATTGCCTTCAGCAGCGCGTCTACATCGACGCTGACTTCACGTTTGGCCGTATCGCTGTACTCTTTCGCGGTTTTCATCCTCATACCTCTCAACCGTTAAGGATACCGGGGGAGCGCATCAAAACCTCAGATGCGCACCACTTAAGTATAGACCGTCGAGAAAACCCGCAATCGCATGCGCCGGACGCTGCCACAAAAAGGAATTTGTTCTACACTGGCACAAAGCCACAGGAGGAAAATGATGAAGGTGAATGATCGGGTCACAGTCAAAACGGACGGCGGTCCACGTCGGCCGGGCGTGGTACTGGCAATCGAAGAGTTTAGTGAAGGCACCATGTACCTGGTTTCGCTGGAAGACTACCCGCTCGGTATCTGGTTCTTTAATGAATCAGGTCATCAGGACGGTATCTTTGTGGAAAAAATAGAGTGAGGTGAGCTCTTCTGCATGATTCTGACTGGTGGTTCCGCCACCAGTCAGAACGTCTTAGCGCATATTCACAAAGATACCATTGGTGACGTTATCCGTGAGTCGAACCACGTGATAGATAACTTGCTTATTATGCGTCTTAATCTTTCGTTTTATATTTCCCTTATGAGATGAGACGGTCTTGGCCTTGATATTCATTTGATCTGATATCTGTATTGTTCCCTGTCCCTCCATCCACATGCGTAGCATGCTGGATTCGGTACGGCTTAATGACAATGTCGGCAGATTAACATCGATAGCAATATTGACTTCCTTTTTCAGAATATCGCCAAGAAGTTCATCCAGTGAATCAGGCTTAATTGATTTAGAACTGATCAATAAATTTTTTCTGACTAAAAGATACTCATCAAAATGCACATTGGCAATTGCCATAAATACAATAAATAATGTACTGGGATGCTGATTAATGATTTGCTTGATTTGCTGACTGTCAGCAGGATCGTGGATAAAACAGTCCTCATTAATAAACACCACAGCGGGTTGCAGAGAAACACAGGCGAGACTGAGTTCACCAACGCTGGAAATATTGTTGATTTCCCTTTTTTTCACCCCCCGACTGACCAGATATCCGGTCAACCCTAGCCGGGTGTAACTGCATAAATCCATAATAATCGTTGACATGGCATACCCTCACTCAATGCGTAACGATAATTCCCCTTACCTGATTATTGCATCACAACTAAACGGAATAATAACGACCCAAGATGACGCTTTCGCTGTTTTCAGGCGAATTTACTATCCCGTAAAGTTGCGTATAATTTGCCAGGAAACATCTTAAAGTAAAGTAAATGTTGCGTTATGTGAGTGAGGCAAAAACAAATAAACCGCGACAGCGATATCCTGGTGGATGTTGTCGGTTTTTAAATTTAGGACAATCCTTAGTAAAACAGGATAAAAATTAAGGGTTATTATTTTCCGGGCATTTCGCTGACGATATCGGCCAACAAATTAAAAATTTCGCTGAACAAGCGCTCGCAGAATGGCGCAATTAATGGCATCAGCGCCGCCATTAATGAAATACCCACGGTCAGGGTGAGAGGAAAGCCAATGACAAAAATCGACAGCTGTGGCGCCATGCGATTTAACAAGCCAAGCGCAAGGTTCAGCGTCAGCAGCAGCGTCATAACCGGTAGGGCCAGCATCAGCCCGTTGAGGAAAATCAGGCTTCCCGCCCGCGCCAGCGCGAGAAATGCATTGCTGTTAACCGGATTGCCGGCAATGGGCAAGGTATGAAACGTATCCACCAACAGCGAAATCAGCCACAGATGGCCATTAAAGGTGAGGAATAACAGCATGGCGAGCATGTCGATCAGTCGTGCCAGGACTGGCATATTCAGGCGGCTACCGGGGTCAAAGAATGTCGCAAAGGAAAGCCCCATTTGCAGGCCAATCAGTTCCCCGGCGGTACGAACGGCGGCAAACGCAAACTGCATGGTGAAGCCTAAGGCGATACCGATCAGAATTTGTTGCATGGCCTGCCACAACGCGCCGATGGAAAAGATGGGGACGTCTGCTGGGGGAATAGATGGGGCGATAACAATGGTTATCATCAATCCCAGCCCCAGCTTTACCCGTTTGGGGATAGCGCGTTCGCTGAGAATGGGCGCTGTGGAGATGAGCGCCAGAATGCGCAGCAACGGCCAGAAGTAAAGATTCAGCCACTGCATCCACTCAACGCTGCTCACCTGCAACATAACGTTGTCTACCCGATGATATACGGTAAATTGCTGAACAGCGTACGCACGTAGTCGAGCAGCAGGTTAAGCATCCACGGGCCGGCAACAATGATGGCAATAAAAACCGCAACAATTTTGGGAATGAAGGACAGCGTCATTTCGTTAATCTGGGTCGCTGCCTGCAAAATGCTGATGATAAGACCTGTGACGAGGGCCACCAACAGCAAAGGCGCGGCAAGGGCCAGAGCGACTTTCATCGCTTCTGTCCCCATCATCATGACCGATTCAGGTGTCATTTCGCGCCTCTAACTGTAAAAGCTTTGTGCCAGCGAGCCGACAAGCAACTGCCAACCGTCCACCAACACGAACAGCATCAGCTTAAACGGTAACGCGATCGTGGCGGGCGGCACCATCATCATCCCGAGCGCCATCAGTACGCTGGCGATGACCAGATCGATAATCAGAAAGGGGATAAAAATGGTAAAGCCTATCTGGAATGCGGTTTTCAGCTCACTGGTGACATAAGCCGGAAGCAAAATTCGCATCGGTACGGCTTCTGGTCCCTGTAAGGGACCGCTGTTTGCCAGACGGGCGAACAGCGCCAGATCGGCTTCACGGGTTTGGCGCAGCATAAACTCGCGTAACGGTTGAGCGCCTTTCTCCATGGCTTCCTGCATGGAGATCTTCTCTTCGCTGAACGGCTGATAGGCGTCAACGTAGATTTTATCGATCACTGGCGACATGATGAAAAAGGTTAAAAATAGCGCCAGCCCCAGCAGTACCTGATTAGGGGGCGCAGACGGCGTTCCCAATGCATTTCGCAACAAACCGAAAACGATGATGATGCGGGTGAAGCTGGTCATCATCAATAAAATGGCAGGCAGGAAGGTCAGCGAGGTGATAAACACCAGCGTCTGTACAGGCAATGACCAGCTTTGTCCGCCGCCTGGCAGCGGTTGACTCACCAGGCCCGGGAGTTGGGCGAGGGCGACTGGACTGAAAAGCCATAAGCCTGCCAGTGTGATGGAAAACAAACGGCGCATCAGAATCTCCCGGGACGCTTGAGCAAACTCTTCATCATGGCCTGGAAATCCGCAGGGGAGGCCGGTTTTTCTTCTGCATCGGCAGGTGCCGGGGGCAGGGTGTGCAATAAGTTAATTTGCGAGGCCGTGACGCCCAGCACCAGGCGCGCATCTTCAACCTCAACAATCACCACGCGCTCACGTGGGCCCAGTGAGGTACTTGCCGCAACCTTCAGCCCTCGCGTACCGGTGCTTTTGGGGGCAAAGCCCAGGCGTTTAATGACCCAGGCTGCCGCCAGGATCAACACAATGATCCCCAGCAGCGCGCCGCTTACCTGTACCAGCGGTGAGCCGGGGACGGCGGCTGGCTGAGAAACTGTCGCCTGGGTGTTCATGGTTAACGGCTCAGACGGCGCATGCGTTCTGATGGGGTAATAATGTCGGTGATACGTACGCCGTATTTATCCGCGACCACCACCACTTCACCCTGGGCGATCAGATAACCGTTGATCAGGATATCCAGCGGTTCGCCCGCCAGACCATCCAGCGCGACAACGGAACCCTGCGTCAGACGCAGCAGCTCTTTGATGGTCATGCGCGTACGGCCCAGTTCAACGGTCAGTTTGACCGGAATGTCCATGATCAGGTCGATGTCCTGCAAAGCGCCGCTAACCTCGCCGCCGCCTAACTGCTGGAATACCGCATCGGCCGCGCTTTTGGTGGTCGTGGTTTTTTGCTCGTTTAACGCGTCAGCCCACAGATCGTCCAATGCGCCAGTGTTCTCATCGGACGGATTATTCATATCACTCATTTGGGCTGTTCCTCATTCAGCGAATTCAAAATCGGGTTTATCAGATGTTCTACGCGTAACGCATACTGACCGTTCACGGTGCCATACTGGCTGGTCAGTACAGGCACGCCGTCCACATGAGCAATAATGCGGTCGGGTTTTTCAATCGGCAGTACATCGCCGGGTTTCAGCTTTAAAATCTGGGACAGCCGCAGCGGAATGTCGGCAAAGTTTGCCACCAGCTCCAGCTCAGAATGCTGAACCTGACGCACCAGATTATTGCGCCAGTTCTGATCTTCATTACGTGAGTTTTCCAGCGGTGGATTCACCAGCAGCTCGCGCAATGGTTCAATCATGCTGAATGGCAGACAGATGTTAAATTCACCGGTCAGATTGCCAATTTCAACGTGGAACGGGGTGTTCACTACGATGTCGTTAGGCGAGGTGGTGATATTGGTAAATTTCACCTGCATCTCGGAACGAACGTATTCCACTTCCAGCGGATTGATGGCCTTCCACGCGTCGCTGTAGCTTTCCAGCGCCAGCTTCAGCATGCGGTTGATAACGCGCTGTTCAGTATGCGTAAATTCGCGACCTTCCACTTTCGTCGGAAAGCGTCCATCGCCGCCGAACAGGTTATCAACGGCGATAAATACCAGACTTGGTGAGAACACCACCAGACCCGTACCGCGCAGCGGCTTGAGGTGGATTAAGTTCAGGTTGGTCGGCACCGGTAAGTTACGCGCAAATTCGTGATACGGCTGGATACGAATCGCCCCCACGGTAATATCCGGGCTACGGCGCAACAGGTTAAATAATCCCATACGGAACTGGCGCGCGAAGCGTTCGTTAATGATCTCCAGCGCCTGTAAACGCTCACGCACCACGCGGCGTTGGGTGTTGGGATCATAAGGTCGAATATCGCTCTCTTTTGCGATACCGGTAATGGGTTCGTCTTTGGTTTCGCTATCGCCATTCAGCAATGCGTCGATTTCAGCCTGAGAAAGAATACTGTCGCCCATGTCTTTACCGCAGAATAAAAGCTGTATAAAGAACGTCGGTGACAACCTGTTTTGGCTGCCCGACAACGAGCGGAGTCGCGAGCGTCTCTTTGATGGCGGTAATCAGCTGTTGTTTACCTTCCTCGGTGGCGAGCGTAGCCGCATTTTGACGAGAAAACAGCAGCAGCAAGCGGCTGCGTACTTCCGGCAAATATTCATTCAGACGCGCACGTGTCGCTTCGTCTTTCATGCGCAACGTGATACCGATATACAGCACACGGTCCGCATCACCCAGATTGACGGTAAAGGTATCCAGCGCAAAGAACACCGGCGCAGGCGGTGGAGCCGGTTCCGCTTTGACGCTGGCGGACGGCTGCTGCTGCATGCGCCAGTAGCTATACCCCGCAGTTGCGCAGGCGGCGAGGGTAATTAATACCAGCAGAGGGATCCAAATAGCGCGTTTACTTTTTTTGTTAATCGCGGAGTCAGTCATCAGATACGGGCTTCCTGTTTCGGTACAGCTTATGGGCTGATTATCCCGTGTCCTGTCCACGACAAAGCGTGGAAAAGACGCGGATAATCATGCTACCTCTGGCGTTAGGCGAAGATGTCTACTGCTCCATCACCGCGGGCAGCGGCTTGCAGCGAGGCTGGCGTTGTCAGGATGGCGTCATCTTCAGCGGTAAAAATATCTTGTCCCTGAGCGCGACCCGCCTGCTGTTGCTGCCCGGAAGACTGCTGCTGTCCGGCAAAGCTCTCACTGCTAATGTTGCTTTGTCCCAACTGGATCCCACTGTCAGCCAACTGCGTACGCAGCATCGGTAACGCGGCTTCCAGCGCGGCGCGCACGTGACTGTGTGGTGACACCATTTGCAACTGTGCGAGGTTGTCATCCAGCTTAATGGAAATGTGTACCTGACCCAGATCCTGCGGATGCAGACGCAGCTCTGCGCTCTGCTGGCCCTGACGCGTGAATAGTGTGACGTGCTGACTCAGTGATTGCTGCCATTCCTGACTACCCAACGGAGCGCTTAGCACCGGCGCGGCGGTAGGTAACGGCTGAGCATGTGTCTGTGGGCCACTTAACGGAGCCGCCGTCACGCCAATGCTGGTCGGCGAAGGGGCGCTATCAATTTCCGCTCTGGTCGCCGCCGCTACCGTCAGTGGGGTTAGCGTCGGATTGTTTGTCTGATCCAGGCTGCTGCCAGGAGAGGCAATGTCTGCTTTGCCTTTTTTGGCGTCACCGGGCAGCAGTTCGACCGCGTTATCGGTGATAGCGCCATGTGCCGTGCCTCGTGACAACGCCGAAAGCGAGGCATCAACGGGGGCAGGGGTGTTGTCGACGGCAGGTGTCGCCAACGGTTGTCCCGGTAGCATGGCGAACAGCGCGCTCAGGTTGGCGAGATCGTCATCGCTGAGCGTGGTGTTTTTTTCATCCTGCTGAGCAACTTTGCCCTGTGTCGTCAGGGCACTCACTTTCAGCGACGGCGTCAGCGCTGACAACAGTTGCTGAGCATCAGTCATGTCGGCAAGAGAAGCATCGGTTTGCATCTCTTTTTGCGCCAGCAGATCGGTTAACTTGACCGCCTGGGTGACATCACCATTTTTTTGCAGCAACCCTTTTTGCAGTTTACTGCCCGCCGCCTGTAAATCGGCAAGCGTCAATGGCGCGCCTTTACCCTGCGCGTCGCCCGCACCTAATGCGCCAGCCAGCAGCGCTAAAAAATCCTCGGGTGAATCTACCGCTTTGCCTGACTGAAGACCTGCGGCTACGTCGGTGTCGGTGGTAATCAGTTGGGGTAAAGTAATCATTCGGGTTTCCTCATAGCTGCACGCTGAGCAAATTCATCCATTTTTTTCTGATCCAGACGGTTTTCGGCCAGTAACGCCGCCGAGGTTTGTCTGTCCTGCAGAGTCTGCCACGCCTGCAACCGTTGTTTTTTATCGCGCCAACTGTTCAGCGCCTGGTCCACTTTCTGCGTCCATTGATTGAGCTGCTGGCGATGTTGCTCAATTGCTTTTTCCAGGGTCTGAATAAACTGCTGATAGTTAATCCAGCGATTACTGGTAATACCCTGACCCATATCGTTATTCAGATTGTTACGGTACTCATGCTGATAATCGATCAGCATTTTCAACTGTTCTTCCGCCTGCTGACAGCCACGACGCATCTCTCCCAATAAGACAGCGGCGTCTTCTACCTCTTTCTCAGCCAGGTCTTTCAGCGTTGCTAATGCACCATGTTGTGCCATGACCTATGCTCTCCTGCTCAATCACACACCAGGGAAAATCAGTTCTAAAGCGTGCAGGGAATCTTCCCAGTCAGCCCGTTCATAGATGCCTTGCTGTAAAAATGCTTCCAGTTGTGGCCATAAGGCGATGGCTTTATCCAACATCGGATCGCTGCCTTTGGCATACGCCCCGACGCTGACCAGATCGCGGTTACGTTGGAAGCTGGACAGCAACTGTTTAAAGTTACGCACCCGCGCATAGTGTTGCTCACTAATGAGCGCGGTCATGGCACGGCTGATCGAGGCTTCTATATCGATTGCCGGGTAATGACCTGCCTCGGCCAGATGGCGGGACAGCACAATGTGACCGTCCAGAATCGCGCGTGCGGAGTCGGCAATCGGGTCCTGCTGATCGTCACCCTCGGTCAGGACGGTGTAAAACGCGGTAACTGACCCGCCGCCGTGAATACCGTTCCCGGCACGTTCCACCAGCGCCGGTAATTTGGCGAATACTGACGGCGGATAACCTTTGGTTGCTGGCGGCTCGCCGATCGCCAGCGCGATCTCACGTTGCGCCATCGCATAGCGGGTGAGGGAATCCATAATCAGTAATACGTGTTGTCCACGATCGCGGAAATCTTCGGCGATGCGCGTGGCGTAGGCCGCGCCCTGCATACGCAACAGCGGCGAAACGTCCGCCGGAGCGGCAATCACCACCGAGCGTGCGCGACCGTCAGCGCCGAGAATATTTTCAATAAAATCTTTAACTTCGCGGCCACGTTCGCCAATCAGTCCGACGACGATGACATCGGCTTGGGTATAACGCGCCATCATGCCAAGCAGGACGCTTTTACCGACGCCCGAACCTGCGAAAAGTCCCATACGCTGACCGCGCCCGACGGTTAATAACGCGTTAATGGGGCGCACGCCGGTATCCAGCACATGTTCAATAGGTGTGCGCTGCAGCGGGTTAAACGGCGGCGTCATCAGCGCCCCGGTTTCGGTGGTGTCCGGAGCGGGC
Organism: Citrobacter sp. CRE-46; assembly: GCF_059615875.1. Classification (NCBI taxonomy): domain Bacteria; kingdom Pseudomonadati; phylum Pseudomonadota; class Gammaproteobacteria; order Enterobacterales; family Enterobacteriaceae; genus Citrobacter; species Citrobacter sp. CRE-46. Next base: position 2,121,017 of record NZ_CM184341.1, read on the forward strand.
AGACCGTCGAGCGGTTTGCCGCTGCCGTCGAGCACCCGGCCCAGCAGAGCAGGACCCAGCGGTAATTGTTTCCCGCTTTGCAGACCTTCTCCGGCAATATTCTTCGCGTACACGCGCGCGCCGGGCAGAACGCCTTCGACCTCTTCGAGCGGCATCAGAAACAGTCGCTGACCGTTAAAGCCCACGACTTCACTTTCAACTTCCTGGGTTTCGTTGCCATCCTGGCGTTCAATGACGCAGGTGGCGCCCAGCGGCAGCTGTAATCCGGTGGCTTCCAGCACCAGCCCGGTGGCGCGGGTCAGACGCCCGTAACGACGCACCGCAGGCAGCAGCGACATTTTCTCTTCGAAGTTGTCCAGCGTATTGAGCCAGCGAGTCAGACGAGTGGTCATTACACGACTCCTGGCGCGGCCAGACGGCAGAGCTCTTGCCAGCGCGTGGCGACGCTGGCATCCAGATCGCCTTCGTCGGCAGAGACTTTACAGCCGCCGTGATGCAACGTGGGATCGCCGCGCAGCCGCCAGCCGTGCAGACTGAGGGTGGCGCCGAGCATCTCTTCCACCCGCTGGAGATCGTCCGGATGTACGCGCAACTGCGGTTTACCGCTAAATAGCGGTTCCTGCTGCAACAGCTGTTGGATTTGTTTAATCAGCGCGGCGTTATCTACGACAGGCGTTTGACCTATCACCTGACGCGCCGCCTCCAGCGCCATTTGCATCAAGCGCGAGGCAATCACGCTGTCCAGAGCGTCCAGCGTATTCTGAAATTCGCTCACCAATTGCTGCATACGGGCAGTGATTGGCGCATGCTGCGCGCGCGCCTGGTTTTGGCCTTGCTCCAGGCCCTGATTCAGCCCTTCCTGATAGCCTTGTTCGTGGCCCTTTTGTCGACCTTCCGCCAGACCAGCGTTATAACCTTGCTCGTGGGCCTGCATTTGCAACTGCGCGAGCTGCTGCTCAAGCTGTTGCTCTGCTGAGAGTTCCGGCTCGTCGGTCTCTTCTGACAACGGTGTTTCACTGTGGTCGGCCAGGACGAACTCCGCCACCGGTGGGGCGAGATCGTCCGGGGTCCAGACTTTCCACGGCAGTTCGTTAGACATAAGTATCCTCGCCGCTGCCGATCACCATCTCGCCGGTTTCCGCCAGACGACGCACAATAAGCAGAATCGCTTTCTGTTCGTTTTCCACTTGCGACAAACGTACCGGACCGCGGTTGGCAAGGTCGTCGCGCAGAATATCGGCTGCACGTTGCGACATATTGCGCAGGAACTTCTCGCGTAGCGGCTGTTCGGCGCCTTTCAGGGCAATCAGCAGCGATTCGGAATCCACTTCCTGCAGCAGGCGCTGGATACTGCGATCGTCGACGTCCACCAGGTTTTCGAACAGGAACATCTCGTCGATAATTTTCTGCGCCAGTTCTCCGTCGAATTCGCGCACGGCGGTAATAACGGCTTCTTCCTGCTGGGTTTTCATCAGGTTGATGATTTCCGCTGCCGTTCTCACGCCGCCCATTTTGCTGCGTTTGAGGTTCTGGCCGTCGAGCAGGCCATTCAATACTTCGGTCAATTCCGCCAGCGCGGCAGGCTGTACGCCGCCGAAAGTGGCGATACGCAGCATGACGTCGTGACGTAAACGTTCGTCGAACAGCGCCAGAATATCGGCCGCCTGGCCCCGTTTGAGGTGCACCAGAATGGTGGCGATAATCTGCGGATGCTCGTCGCGGATAAGGTCGGCGGCGCTTTGCGGCTCCATAAAGTTGAGCGTTTCAATGCCGCTGGTGGTATCGCGGGTTTCCAGAATATCTTCCAGCAGGCTGGACGCGCGTTCTTCACCCAGCGCTTTCACCAGCACGGAGCGCAGATATTCGTTGGCGTTAATGTTGAGCGCGGCAAATTGTTCGGCTTCTTGTTCAAACTCCGCCAGCACTTCCGTCAACTGTTTATTGGAGATCTGGCGTACGTTGGCCATCGCCGTACTGAGCGCCTGAACTTCGCGCGTGGAAAGGTGCTTAAACACCTCCGCCGCGCGATCTTCGCCAATGGTCATCAGCAGGATGACGCTTTTATCGGTACCGGTAAGGGCATTACTCATGATCGTTACTCATCCACTGACGAATGACCAGCGCCACGACGCGCGGATCGTTATCTGACATTTCACGAATACGCTGGCTCATGACTTCTGCGCCCAGACGCTGATTCGTGCGACGTTGCTGGGTCTGTTCGTCTTTACTGAGGCGAACTTCTACCGCTTCTTCGGTTTCCTGACGGATTCGCGTTTGTTCTTGCGCGGCTTTCGCTTCTTCGCTGCGACGGAGTAACTGCGGGCGAACGGCTTTCCGCCACAGGAGCCAGGCGACCAGCAGAACCAGTAACCAACGACCTGCGGACATTAACTGATCAATAAAGAACGGCTGTTTCCAGAACGGAAGCTCACCCATGGAATCGTCGGTCGCTGTGAACGGAGAGTTCACCACGTTCAGGGTGTCGCCACGTTTGTCGGAGAACCCCATCGCCTCGCGGGTCAGATCCTCAATCTGTTTCATCTGTTCGGCAGTTAACGGCAGCGGTTTGCCATCCGGTAACGTTTTATAGTTGACCACGACGGCCACCGAGAGACGCTGCACATCGCCAACGTTCATTTTGGTGTGGCGAATGGTACGGTCGACTTCATAGTTACTGGTTTCATTGCGCTGCGTACTGCGCGGACCTGCATTGTTACTGTTATTCGTTGTCTGCGTGGTTTGCGCATTTTGCTGATTAGCCGGTGGGTTGGCGATTGGCGCGGTATTAGCCGGGGCTGGCTGATTAGACAATGCGCCCGGGACGCCGCCAGGCGCTCCGCTACCAATTTGCTCACTGACGTTTAACTGGCGTGAGCGCAGCACGGCCTGGGACTCATCGCCGTTTGGACGGTATTGCTCTTCGGTTTGCTCTTTGTTGGCAAAATCCAGCTGTGCGGTGACCTGTGCGTGTACGTTGCCGTTGCCGACAATCGGCGACAGGATCGATTCGATCCGGCGTTGCACGCGGGCCTCGACATCGCTGGCGTATTTCAGTTGCGCATCGTTGAGATCGCGGCTGCTGGTGTTCGACTGGGTTAACAGATGACCCGCCTGGTCGACCAGCGTTACGTTGCCCGGCGGTAAGCCTGCAACAGCGCTGGAGACCAAATGCGTGACCGCGCTGATTTGACCTTCATCCAGCGCACGCCCCGGTTCCAGATTAACAGTGACGGAGGCCGAAGGCGCTTTTTGCTCACGTACAAACAGCGATGGTTTAGGCATCGCCAGATGCACGCGGGCGCGTTTTACCGGGCCCAGGGTTTCAATGGTACGGGCTAACTCACCTTCCAGCGCGCGCTGGTAGTTGACCTGCTCGCTAAACTGGCTGATACCAAACTTTTCCTGATCCAGCAGCTCAAAGCCAACGGCACCACCTTTCGGCAGGCCTTGCTGCGCCAGACGCAAGCGCAGCTCGTGGACTTTATCGGCAGGAACTTCAATAGCGCCGCTTCCCTCAGTAAAACGATAGGGAACGTTCATCTGCGTCAGTTGGGTGACAATCGCGCCGCCATCCTGATCGGAAAGATTGCTGAACAAGGTGCGGTAGTCGGGCGCTTTGGCCCACAGAACCATCGCCACAACGATAGCGACGGCAGCGGCTCCTGCCACAATCAGAGGAATTCTGGGATTCGCGCGCAGGCGGTTTAACCACTCGAGAGGTTTAAGCTGGGTTGCAGTCGATGCTGTCGCACTCATCTCGCACCTCGTGGCTTATCGTGGACGGCGTTTTTTGCAAAGTGGAACAAGACTCACTCCCGGGTCAGCAAACTCGAAAAATTGACGGTCTCATTATTTGCGGTTTCGAATTTTTCTATGGGTTAAAAACCGTGGTTTTTTATCGTTATTTAACGCCTTTATCTTATTGACTAACTGGTAATCTCAGCTACGTGAAAATTCATCCAGGGGATCAGAATGTCGGCAATACAGGGGATTGAAGGGGTCATCAGCCAGTTACAAACCACGGCGATGTCAGCAAAAATGCAGGATATGCAGCCACAACCGACCGTGAGTTTTGCCGGTCAGCTACATGCGGCGTTAGACAGAATCAGCGATGTGCAGACCGCGTCCCGTGTCCAGGCTGAGAAATTTACCCTCGGTGAACCGGGTATTGCGCTGAATGATGTGATGACCGATATGCAAAAAGCGTCGGTGTCGATGCAGATGGGGATTCAGGTACGTAATAAACTGGTATCGGCGTATCAGGAAGTGATGTCGATGCAGGTGTAGGGACAACGTGCAGATAATGTAGGCCGGATGAGCGCAGCGCCATCCGGCAAACACTTACTTTTGAATCAAATAGCGAATCGTTGGGCCATCCTGCTGAATATCCAGCACCGTATAGCCGTGATTGCGCGCATCCAGTGGAATATTATTGATTGACTGCGGGCAGTCGCTCACCACTTCCAGAATTTCACCTTTCTTCAATTGCGGCATCGCCTCCAGCGTGGCAACTGCCGGATACGGACACGGCTCGCCGACCATATCGAGGCGATAATCAGGCACGATATTTTTCATACAGACTCCTTGGCTGGCGTCAGCCCGGCACGGCGGAAGAAACGCTTTTCCCAGCCGATGATGAGCATCAGCGCGGTAAATAACAGCAGATAGGTCACCAGCAGGCCACCCAGCGGACCAAAGGTGTTGAGCAGATTCACCTTATCCCAGTTGGTGGCCAGAGCAGGCGCAAAATCATCCCAGTAGTAAGCCAGAATGGTTGAGCCAATAACGTTGCCCAGACCAACCCACCAGTAATGCACCTGGCCTTCAACCGCGCGGTACATCCAGCCGGTTTCACACCCGCCCGCTAAAACAATACCGAAGCCGAACAGCAAGCCGCCAAGCACTGCGTTCGGACCCGCCCACATAATCTTCGGCTCGACGCCTAACTGCACATAACTAAAAATACCGATGGCGCTGACCGCCATCCCGAAGATGATCGCTTTTGCCATATGGGTGCGACCGGAAATCCACAGGTCGCGGAAGGCTGAAGTGAAGCAGATTTGCGCCCGTTCAATCAGCAGACCGAACCCGACGCCGAACAGCATCGCCAGGCCGAGCTTAGGTTTATCCATCGCAGTGAGTAACGCCCAGCCGATCATGCCGATAAACACCAGCATCCCGAGGCGAAAACGACGACGCGCCTGATCCGGTTTTTGCGTCAGCGGGGAAGCGGCGGAGACTTTCTGCATTTTGACCGGAATACGGAACATCGGCAGCAGGGTAAAGCGTGCGCCAAACCATGAACCAATGGCTGTTGCCAGCGCAAAAAACCAGGCGTGTAGCGAGAACTGCGGAATACCGGTGAAGAACGCGGCCAGGTTACACCCCATTGCCAGACGGGCGCCGAATCCGGCAATCATCCCGCCGACTATCGCCTGCATAATGCGTATCCGACTGCGCGGCATGCGGAGTTTGACGTTGTTGGCCCAGAGAGCGGCAGCAAAACAGCCGCCGAACATACCGAGTATCATCATTCCGTCGATACGGGTCAGGGGAGAGCCTTCAAGATGGATAAGCTTGTAGTATCCCCACTCTTCGGCGTGAACGCCAAATAATTGCAGGATTTGACCGCCCCAACGGGTGAATTCGCCGGTAACGGCCCAGAAGGTTCCGGTGATGCCGAAGTAGTAAGTAGAGAGAATACCCGCTGCGATGACCGCAGGGGCAGGGGCCCAAAATTTAATTAACCAGGCCTGTTTGAAGTGTTGCCATGACATGCGTTTTGCCTCTGAACTCAGAAGGTATGTAACAAGAAGTGTGGATACTACACCGATCAGAATTTTTGACTATGAGTAATAAGAGGTAACACTGTCTGGATCAATATTTCTCAATGCTACCGAAAGGCTGGCGGCATCAGACCTTTAATGCCACAATCCCATTTTCTTCGCATGCAGGATGAATGATGAAAAAATTAGCAATCGTTGGGGTATTTCTGGCGCTGAGCGGATGCGCCGAAGTAGAGAATTATAACGACGTGGTGAAAACGCCCGCGCCAGCCGGTCTGGAAGGCTACTGGCAGTCAAAAGGTCCGCAACGCAGCCTGGTCAGCCCGGAAGCCATTGCCAGCCTGGTGGTGACGAAAGAAGGCGATACGCTGGATTGTCGCCAGTGGCAGCGGGTCATTGCCCTGCCGGGGAAACTGACGATGATTTCCGGCGATCTCACCAACGTGACCGTGAAACGCGAGCTGTATGAGATTGAGCGCGAAGGCAATACGCTGGAGTATGATGGCATGACGCTACAACGGGTGGATCGCCCGACGCAGGAGTGCGCTGACGCGTTAACGAAAACGCCGCTGCCCACACCGCTGCCATAAACAGCACGCCCCGGTAGCCAGCGGCCACCGGGGTTGAATATTACAACACGTCTTCAATCACCCACACGCTGACGCTACCGCCGTTGCAGAAAAACGTCGCTTCCCCGTTTTCATCGGTGACCACGCTTTCTTCGCGATTTCCCAGATAATCACGCCAGGTTTTATTACCGTAATTCGCGCCGAGATTGATGGTCTTTTCCCCATCGTCACCGTTAGACAGCACCACCACGCAGCCGGGATCTTCGTCCGTTCCGCTGCGGCTAAAAGCGATACAGTTAGGATGATCGAAAAAGAGCGTCTGTACGCCGTGGGCGAAGCGCTGGCGCGCGAGGATCAGTTCGGGGAGCTGTTCGATGATCGGCATGTCGATAGGATACGTTTCGCCATCGCCGCCGGTGTCTTCGTAATGCGCCCCGTAGAGGTCAGGATAAAACACCGACGGTACACCGTTTTCCCGTAGCAGGATCAACGCATAGGCCAGCGGCTTAAACCATGACTCGACAGGGGCTTCCAGCGCCTGCAACGGCTGGGTATCGTGATTGGCAACCAGCGTGACGGCATGAAACGGATCGGCCTCGACTAATGTGTCCGTGAAGATTTGGCTCATGTCGTAATCGCGGCCCTGACGGGAGGCTTCGTGGAATTTCATCTGCAAAGGGGCGTCGAACAGCATGGTTTTCCCCTCCACCTGGTTAATGTAGGTTTGCAGTTTGTCGACTTCGTGGGACCAGTATTCCGCGACAATAAACAATGGCTTGGGCGCGACCTCCTGTACGTGTTCAATCCACTCTTTATAAAACCATGCCGGAATATGTTTCACCGCATCTAAACGAAAACCGTCACACTGGGTTTGCTCCATCACCCAGCGCGCCCAGTATTTGATCTCCTCGGTCACGGCGTGATTTCGAAAATCGATGTTCTCGCCCATCAGATAATCAAAATTACCCAGTTCATCATCAACCTGATCGTTCCAGCCTTCACCGGTGTAATCGTTAACGATTTTGAAAATGCCGTCTTCGGTGGGGTTCTCGATATGGTCAATGCCGCTGAAGCATTTATAGTCCCAAATGAATTGTGAATACTGGCCTGCGCGGGCGGGGAAGGTATAGCGCGTCCAGGCCTCACATTCGATGATTTCATCGTCTATTTGCGTGCGATCGTCGGCGTTAACCCGCTGGACACGAATACTCTCTTTTTCATCCGCGCCCATTTTGTGGTTAACCACCACGTCGAGCAGTACGGCGATGTCGTTGTGTTTCAGCGCGTCAATTGCCGCCAGCAGCTGGTTTTTATCGCCATATTTGGTGGGGATGGTTCCCCTCTGGTCAAACTCGCCGAGGTCAAACAGATCGTACGAGTCGTAGCCAACGGAATAACCGCCTGATGCGCCTTTATAGGCGGGGGGCAGCCATACCATATTGATGCCGATATCATTGAGTCCGCCTGCGCGTTCGGCAAGCTCGGGCCAGAGTTGACCCCCATCGGGGTAATACCAGTGAAAATACTGCAATAACGTGGGATTTTTCATCTTCCGTGCTCCAGAAGTCGTTTGGCCGACCTCTGGAGTATGGAAGATTATTCAGATTTAACAGAAAATTATTGCGGGGCGGTGGGGGCGTCGGGTACTAACAGCATGCCGGAAAGACGGCCATAGGCGTTATTGAGCGTCTTCTGGCGCGTCGACTGACCGATAAGATTGCTGAGTTCATCCAGCCGCTGTTGTAACAGTGTTTTGAGTAACTGTTCGTTATCCAGCGTCTGTTTAATATACCCGGCCACTAAGTCCTGAATACTTCGTGTAATGCCAGGTGGAGTTTGCTCTTCCATGACCACTTCAATACTTTGCAGATAGGTAACTTCCTGTTCCAGTAAAAGGTCCCATTCACCCCGCTGCGCCAGTTCCAGCAGCGAGTGACTGAGTAGCGCGATGCGCTGCCAACGGTTGATAAACTCCACGGCTGAGGTCATTAACGAGACTCCTGGGACGACGCTTTCGGTGAGATCTGTTTCCAGGCTTCCGCAATGTTGCCGAGCAACCCTTCGACTTCTTCAATAGCCTGACAATCATTACGCAAGTTGGCTTGCAGTAAACGGCGAATCATATAGTCATACAGCGCAGACAGGTTGGTGGCGATTTCACCGCCATTTTCCTGATCCAGACCTGCTTTCAGACCATTGTCGATAATATTAATGGCTTTACTTAACGCCTCGCCTTTGGCGACGATATCACCCTGTTGCATAAACAGGCGAGCGCGCACCAGGGCGCTGTTCGCGCCATCAAACAACATTTCGATCAGCTGATGCGGATTGGCGCTCATCACGCCACTCTCTATGCTGACCTGTGCATAGGCTTTGGTACCGCTCGCGGTATACATGCTTACCTCGTGTTATCAGGAATTACTCATGGCTGAAAATTGCTGGCCCAGATAAGTACTGGTGCTGTTCAGCTTGCTCATCATGGTGTCCAACTGCGTAAACTGTGCTTTGTAGCGCGCGACGGTATCGTCGATGCTGTTGCTGACGGCCAGATACTGTTTGGTCAGCTTTTTCAGCGTGGCGTTAATATTGTCCTGGGCAACGTCAATAATGCCGTCATCGGCCAGGTAACCTTTTACTTCGGTGGCAATTTTGGTGGTAATACCGGTTTCTTTACCATCACCAACCAGCAATTGACGCGTCGCCGCGGTATTATCTTTCAGCGCTTTTTCGAGCTTGGTGTCGTCAATTTTCAGCTTGCCTGAGGTACCATCGGTGGTAATGCCGATTTCACCCAACGTTTTGAATGCGCCGTCGCCGGCACCGTTGGAAAACTGGGCGCGTATCCCTGTCTGAATAGTACGTACCGCACTGTCGCCGAGTAATGCACCATTATTCGTGTCCTGGGTTTCGGCACCAGGATCAACTTCAGTATATTTGGTCAGCGTTGAGAACGTATCCAGCAGTGAGTTATAGGCGTCCACCCAACCTTTAATCGCTTCTGTTGCTTTTTCATTGCTCTTGGTGACGGTGATCCGCGCATCGGTCACTTCTTTAGTCAGATTCAGCGTCACGCCCTGCGGAGCATCGGTAATGGTGTTGCTTGGGCGTTCAATATCAATGCCGTTAACCTTTAACAACGCATTTTTCGCTTCCACCAGCTGTTTCATATTTCCGCTGCCAGCGGTGCTGTCGTAGGCCAGTAAATCATTGAGCTTACTGTCACCGCTGACGGAAATGGTCATCTTATTATCGACACCGCTGTCGGCGGTTAATACCAGCTGATAATCATTTTCTTTAACTTTAACGATGCTGGCGGAAATACCGCTGTCGGCGTCGTTAATGGCATCACGGATCCCTTCCAGCGACGTTTGGTCTTTGCTGAGTTTAATTTCCAGCGGCTCTTTGCGACCTTTTTGCTCTATTTTAATGGTGCGGCTGTCGGAGGAGGTATCACCTAACGCCTCTTTCACCGAACTGATACCGCTTTTGGTACTTAATGATTGCGCCTGCGCCAGTTGCGTTACGCTGATCATATAGGTCCCCGGCGCTGCGCCGGCAGTGGTCGTGGCCGTCAGATCTTCTGTACTGCTGGTTACGGTTGTGCTTTTAAACAGATCGGCGCTGTTCAGCGTTGTATTGGCCGTCTGGAATTTTTCCAGCGCGCTTTTTAGCGTGCCGTAGGCGGTTAATCTTGCCGTATTCGTACTCTGCTGTTGGGTAATTGGGGTTAAGCGTTTTTTTTCAGCAGTAGTCAGGTTTGTCAGCAATGTATCCAGTGGTAAGTTTGAGCCGACGCCCAATGATGTAAATGAAGGCATGCCTAATTCCTTGTGATTGCAAACAGTAGTTAAGCGGGTTATCGGCAATCTGCGCGCAAAGTTTAATAATAGTTTTGCAAAAATAATGCGCAGAATAATGGCATATAAAGAGGGTATTTCAGGGGCTAAGAAAAAAGAGAGCGGAAAGTAAAAATTTTCTAAAGTTCGAATTTATGGTGCCGATACATGGGTTACGGTGAGAAACCGTGGGCAACAGCCCAATAACATCAAGTTGTAATTGATAAGGAAAAGATCATGGCACAAGTCATCAATACAAACAGCCTGTCGCTGTTGACCCAGAACAACCTGAACAAATCTCAGTCTACTCTGAGCTCCGCTATCGAACGTCTGTCCTCTGGTCTGCGTATCAACAGCGCGAAAGACGATGCTGCTGGTCAGGCGATCGCTAACCGCTTCACCGCAAACATCAAAGGTCTGACTCAGGCTTCCCGTAACGCTAACGACGGTATCTCCATTGCGCAGACCACTGAAGGCGCGCTGAACGAAATCAACAACAACCTGCAGCGTGTACGTGAACTGACCGTTCAGGCAACTAACGGTTCTAACTCCGATAGCGACCTGACCTCCATCCAGAACGAAATCACTCAGCGTCTGGGCGAAATTGACCGCGTATCCGGTCAGACTCAGTTCAACGGCGTGAAAGTACTGGCTCAGGACAACACCCTGAAAATTCAGGTTGGCGCTAACGACGGCGAAACTATCTCCATCGATCTGAAAAAAATTGATACTCAGAGCCTGGGTGTAGCTGACTTCCGCGTGAATGGTGCGCAGAAAGCCACTGCCAGCGATCTGATCTCCAAGTTTGGCGCAACTGGTACTGATAACTACACCGCTTCTGTAAGCGTTGGTGGTGCGGCTGCCGCGGTAGTCAATACTGTTACTGTTGATGTTAAAACTCAGGGTGTACAGGTTGGCGGCAAAGACATGTATGTTAGTGCCAAAGATGGTGGCTTAACAGACAGTGCAACTCAAGCGAATACGGCTTCTACTATCTACACAACTACTGCTGCTCAGAATGACAATGCTGAGAGCATGGCAAAATTAGGTGCTAATGCTAAAGCTGGTGATAAATTCACTTATGATGGTATGGAATTTACAGCTAAGACTGATGCTGACGCATTTGGTAATGGTACCTACAGTGCTAAAGTTGATGGTAAAACGGTTACCTTTACTATTGCTGATGAAGATGCAACGGGTACCAAAGCTACTGTTAAGACTGACGTAGCGCTGTATGCTTCTCAAAACGGAACATTGACGACTAGCGCAACAACCGCAAACAAAGCCGCTACCGTAAACGATCTGCAAAATGCTAATGCCACCAAAACTGGCAGCACGCTGAAAGCGAGTGGCGCAACTTATGCCGTTGATATTGATGGTAACGTGACCACTGGTGGTAAAACCATGTATGTTACTACCGATAAAAACGGTAGCGCTAAACTTGTTAACGAAGACGTTGCTAAAGCAAGCACCAGCACTGCAGATCCGTTGGCTGTTCTTGATAAAGCCCTGGCACAGGTTGATGCTCTGCGTTCTGACCTCGGTGCGGTACAGAACCGTTTCGATTCTACCATTACCAACCTGGGTAACACCGTTAACAACCTGACTTCTGCACGTAGCCGTATCGAAGATGCTGACTACGCGACCGAAGTGTCCAACATGTCCAAAGCACAGATCCTGCAACAGGCGGGTACCTCTGTACTGGCACAGGCCAACCAGGTTCCGCAGAACGTTCTGTCTCTGCTGCGTTAATTTACGCTTATCGCGCAAACCCCGCTCCGGCGGGGTTTTTTACATTTAGCTTTACCCGTAACCCCCAAATAACCCCCCATTTCACCCACTATTCACCCGATTAAAACCCCTGCAGAAACGGATAATCATGCCGATAACTCATTTAACGCAGGGCTGTTTATCGTGAATTCACTGTATACCGCTGAAGGTGTAATGGATAAACACTCGCTGTGGCAGCGTTATGTACCGTTGGTGCGTCACGAAGCATTGCGCCTTCAGGTGCGTTTGCCGGCGAGCGTAGAACTGGATGACCTGCTACAAGCGGGCGGCATAGGGTTATTGAATGCAGTTGACCGATATGACGCTTTGCAAGGAACGGCATTTACCACTTACGCAGTGCAGCGTATTCGTGGAGCGATGCTGGACGAACTACGTAGCCGGGATTGGGTGCCGCGTAGCGTTCGGCGCAATGCTCGCGAAGTGGCACAGGCGATGGGACAACTGGAGCAGGAGTTAGGGCGTAACGCGACGGAAACCGAAGTGGCGGAGCGTCTGGCTATTCCTGTGCAAGAGTATCGTCAGATGTTGCTTGATACCAATAACAGCCAACTCTTCTCCTACGACGAGTGGCGGGAAGAGCATGGCGATAGTATTGAGCTGGTGACGGAAGAACATCAGCAGGAAAACCCGTTACAACAGCTACTTGAGGGTAACCTCCGCCAGCGCGTGATGGAGGCGATCGAGGCGTTGCCGGAGCGCGAAAAGCTGGTGTTAACGCTGTACTACCAGGAAGAGCTGAATCTGAAAGAGATCGGCGCGGTACTGGAAGTCGGGGAGTCGCGGGTCAGCCAGTTGCACAGCCAGGCCATCAAACGTCTACGCACCAAGCTGGGTAAGCTATAGGGGTAATCATTACCCCTGAACAATGCCGCATTACGAATTGACTACCAGGAGTTCTCATGACGGTGCAGCAATCAAAAAGACGGCCTCTAAGCCGCTACCTCAAAGATTTCAAACACAGCCAGACGCATTGCGCCCATTGCCTGAAGTTGCTCGACAGGATCACGCTGGTTCGCCGTGGACAAATTGTTAATAAAATCGCCATCGCCCGCCTGGACACGTTGCTGGATGAAGCTGAGTGGGAACAGGAGAAAAAAGAGTGGGTGGCGCTGTGTCGTTTTTGCGGTGATTTGCATTGCAAAGAGCAGAGCGACTTTTTTGACATCATCGGATTTAAACAATTTTTATTTGAGCAGACCGAAATGAGCCACGGCACGGTACGTGAATACGTTGTCCGCCTGCGCCGCCTTGGCAATCATCTGACCGAACAAAATATCTCTCACGAATTGCTGCAGGAAGGGTTTCTCGACGAAAACCTTGCCCCGTGGCTGCCGGAAACCAGCACCAACAATTATCGCATCGCATTGCGTAAGTACGAGCAGTTTAAAGCCCATACGCATATGGGGCATATGCAGAAATCCTCCTGGACAGCCAGTTCTGATATATATTAAAAACGAATAAGGTGTAACGGAGTGGTGTTTGTGAATCACGACAAACGCTCTACACTACGCTCATATACACGTCATCCTTCAAGCTGTCTCTGCGTTGGCTGCACTCCCTCGCCCCAGTCACTTACTTTAGTAAGCTCCTGGGGACTTACTCGCTTGCCGCCTTGATGCAACTCGAATGATTTTGTGTATAAATAGCAGTCACTAATGACAATATTCGGGGTAACTATGAAATTAGCACTTCTGGGACGTCAGGCTCTGATGGGTGTAATGGCTGTTGCACTTGTCGCCGGAATGAGCGTAAAGACTTATGCAGATGAAGGTCTGTTAAATAAAGTTAAAGAGCGCGGTACGCTGCTGGTGGGCCTGGAAGGGACCTATCCCCCGTTTAGTTTTCAGGGTGATGACGGCAAGCTGACGGGTTTCGAAGTGGAGTTCGCCGAAGCACTGGCAAAGCACCTTGGGGTGAAAGCCACGTTGAAGCCGACCAAGTGGGACGGCATGCTGGCCTCGCTTGATTCCAAACGCATTGACGTGGTTATCAACCAGGTGACCATCTCTGACGAACGGAAGAAAAAATACGATTTCTCTACCCCGTATACGGTCTCTGGTATCCAGGCGCTGGTGAAGAAAGGCAATGAAGGCGTTATCAAGACCGCTGCCGATCTGAAAGGTAAAAAAGTCGGCGTGGGTCTGGGCACCAACTATGAAGAGTGGCTGCGCCAGAACGTGCAGGGCGTGGATATTCGTACCTATGATGATGACCCGACCAAATATCAGGATCTGCGTGTAGGCCGTATCGACGCGATTCTGGTTGACCGTCTGGCAGCGCTGGATCTGGTGAAGAAAACCAAAGATACGCTGGCCGTCACCGGTGAGGCCTTCTCCCGCCAGGAATCTGGTGTGGCGCTGCGCAAGGGCAATGAAGATCTGCTGAAAGCGGTTGATGCCGCCATTGCCGAAATGCAAAAAGACGGTACGTTGAAAGCGCTGTCTGAAAAATGGTTTGGAGCGGATGTGACGAAATAATCGTCATCCGATGAAAAAAGGCGCCTTTAACAGCGCCTTTTTTTATTTCATTGCGCCTGAACGTGCATAATAAAAAGAACATCACAACAACAAATACCGGAGGCTGTATGCCGCTGCATAACTTAACGCGCTTTCCACGTCTGGAATTTATTGGCGCACCAACACCGCTCGAATATCTTCCACGCTTCTCCGACTATCTTGGGCGCGATATTTTCATCAAACGCGATGACGTTACGCCGATGGCCATGGGCGGCAATAAACTGCGTAAGCTGGAGTTTCTGGCGGCGGATGCGCTGCGTGAAGGGGCCGATACGTTGATAACCGCGGGCGCTATCCAGTCTAACCATGTGCGCCAGACAGCGGCGGTAGCGGCTAAACTTGGCCTGCATTGCGTGGCGCTGCTGGAAAACCCGATTGGCACCAGGGCGGAAAACTATCTCAGCAACGGCAACCGTCTGCTGCTGGACCTGTTTAATACCCAGATTGAAATGTGCGATGCGCTGACCGATCCGAATGCGCAACTTCAGGAACTGGCGACGCGGATTGAAGCGCAAGGGTTCCGTCCGTATGTGATCCCGGTTGGGGGTTCCAATGCTCTGGGAGCGCTGGGCTATGTGGAAAGCGCGCTGGAAATTGCGCAACAGTGTGAAGGGGCCGTAGAGCTGTCTTCCGTGGTCGTGGCGTCGGGCAGCGCGGGTACGCATGCCGGACTGGCCGTTGGGCTGGAACAGCTGATGCCACACGTTGAGCTGATTGGCGTGACCGTCTCGCGCAGCGTGGCCGATCAAAAGCCCAAAGTTGTTACGCTACAGCAGGACATTGCCCGTGAACTGGAACTGACGGCCTCAGCGGATATCCTGCTATGGGATGATTATTATGCGCCGGGCTACGGTACGCCAAACGAAGAGGGCATGGAAGCGGTAAAACTGCTGGCGCGGCTGGAAGGCATCTTGTTGGATCCGGTCTATACCGGCAAGGCGATGGCGGGTCTGATTGACGGCATCAGCCAGAAGCGCTTTAAAGATGAAGGGCCAATTCTCTTTATCCATACCGGTGGGGCGCCTGCATTGTTTGCCTACCATCCTCACGTGTAACAATCAGGTAGAAAAACGTAATGCAAGAAAGTATCCAACTGGTGATCGATTCCCTACCGTATCTGCTTAAAGGCGCGGTTTTTACGCTGCAACTGAGTATCGGCGGGATGTTCTTTGGCCTCGTGCTGGGGTTTATCCTGGCGCTAATGCGCCTGTCGCCGCTATTACCTGTACGTTGGCTGGCGCGCTTTTATATCTCTGTCTTTCGCGGAACGCCGTTGATCGCCCAACTTTTTATGATCTATTACGGTCTGCCGCAGTTTGGTATTGAGCTGGATCCCATCCCGGCGGCGATGATTGGTTTGTCGCTGAATACGGCGGCCTACGCGGCGGAAACGCTGCGGGCGGCAATCTCCTCCATCGATAAAGGGCAGTGGGAAGCGGGGGCCAGTATTGGCATGACGCGCTGGCAGACCATGCGCCGGGCGATCCTGCCGCAGGCGGCACGCGTTGCGCTGCCGCCGCTGAGCAACAGCTTTATCAGCCTGGTGAAGGACACTTCACTGGCCGCGACTATTCAGGTTCCTGAACTGTTCCGTCAGGCGCAGCTGATTACCTCGCGTACGCTGGAAGTGTTCACTATGTATCTGGCGGCCTCCTTGATTTATTGGGTAATGGCGACAGTGCTTTCTGCGCTGCAGAACTATTTTGAAGAACAACTGAACCGCCAGGAGAAAGAGCCGAAATGAGTGCTATTGAAGTCAGAAACCTGGTCAAAAAATTCCATGGGCAAACGGTGCTGCATGGGATCGATCTCGACGTCAAACCCGGTGAAGTTGTGGCGATTATCGGACCGAGCGGTTCGGGCAAAACCACGCTGCTGAGGAGCATTAATTTGCTGGAGCAACCGGAGGCGGGCACCATTAAAGTGGGTGAGATAACCATTGATACCGCGCGGTCGTTAACACAGCAGAAAGGACTGATTCGCCAGTTGCGCCAGCACGTAGGCTTTGTGTTCCAGAACTTTAATTTGTTTCCCCATCGAACGGTGCTGGAAAACATTATTGAAGGTCCGGTGATTGTCAAAGGCGAACCTAAAGCCGAAGCGACAGCCCGTGCGCGCGAACTGCTGGCAAAAGTCGGGCTGGCGGGAAAAGAAACCAGCTATCCGCGCCGCCTGTCCGGTGGGCAGCAGCAGCGCGTGGCGATTGCCCGGGCGCTGGCGATGCGACCAGAGGTTATTTTATTCGATGAACCCACCTCAGCGCTTGACCCTGAACTGGTTGGCGAGGTGCTTAATACCATTCGCCAGTTGGCGCAGGAAAAACGCACCATGGTGATTGTGACGCATGAAATGAGCTTTGCGCGTGATGTGGCTGACCGGGCGATATTTATGGATCAAGGACGGATAGTGGAGCAGGGACTCGCTAAATCTTTATTTACGCATCCGCAACAGCCGCGAACCCGTCAGTTTCTCGAAAAATTCCTCATGCAATAAATAGTACAAGCAGCACTCACCGGCATTGTTTTATGGTGAGTGCTGTGCGCATAACTATTTATAAATATTGCTTTATTATTAATGCTTGATTCTGTTGCTTACTCTGGCGATTGAGTCACGCTCAAGTAATTTTTCATTTGTCCGATAATTTGCATATATAAAATACATTTATGTGTTAGCTTGTTTCATATGTTTGGATGATTATCAATCGCAGGGGCATTACCACTTAGTATGCAGGATCATGATTTCTTTACCTGGCGACGGAGCATGCTGTTACGCTTTCAGGAAATGGCGACGGCAGAGGATGTCTATAATGAGTTACAACAACAGACGCAGCATTTAGAGTTCGATTTCTACGCACTCTGTGTTCGTCATCCCGTACCCTTTACCCGTCCTAAAACGTCACTTCATACGACCTATCCCAAAGCATGGGTGGCGCATTATCAGTCCGAGAATTATTTCGCCATTGATCCGGTGCTGAAGCCTGAAAACTTCAGCCAGGGGCATTTACCCTGGGACGATAGCTTGTTTCGTGATGCGCAACCCCTGTGGGACGCCGCACGCAATCACGGTTTACGCAAAGGGATGACGCAATGTTTAATGTTGCCGAATCGGGCGTTGGGATTTTTATCGGTATCGCGAGCGAGTGTCCAAAATAGTCGTTTTGCGAATGATGAAGTGGAGCTCAGAATGCAGCTTCTGGTGCGGGAAAGCCTGTCGGTGCTGACGCGACTGGAAGATGACATGGTCATGGTGCCAGAGATGCGTTTTAGCAAGCGGGAAAAAGAAATATTGAAGTGGACCGCAGAGGGGAAAACGTCTTCGGAGATAGCGATAATACTGTCGATTTCTGAAAATACCGTCAACTTTCACCAGAAGAATATGCAAAAGAAATTCAATGCGCCAAACAAAACGCAGATAGCGTGTTACGCCGCTGCGACCGGGCTTATCTGAATAAATTATCGTTCTGAGTGTCAGACGCAAAACCGGCTGATAGCAATGCTGTCAGCCGGTTTTTTGTTACTGGCGGTAGGCCTGTTTAATTTGCTTAACAGTGCTGGAAAATACCGCAGCCTGTGATTGATCTTCAATCAGCGCGATCTGTTTTTCCATTTTAAGAATCACGCGTCCAGCATCGGCTTGACCCATTGCCTGCAGCATCAGTGTTAACAGGGCTTTCAGACAGGTGACTTCATTGGCCAGTTCCTGGTTATTCTCAGCAGTGGAAAAGTCAGGCGTACTCATTTATTTTCCTCGTTATGTTTCAATGAAAAAGTGCGATGTCAGATCTTAAGGCGGCGGAGTATACCATAAGCGAGGCTAAAAATATCAGTGGTTGTTTTTTGTGCAAGCTAAAGGGATGGACATTAAAATAAACAACATGTTGCAGTGCATATATTTTCTCCACTGGTTGTTTATTTCGAGTATTTTACTCGTTAATTATTGTTACAACTTTGGCTGCCTGTTTTGCATTCAGCGCAGGAATATGAATTTTTTGTCACTATTCTGAAACAGCTAAGCAGATATAACCGTGGCAGCAGGCTATGAGGCCTGAAATTTTCCACCCGCCGTACAATCTAATTTCCAAAAACGAGAGCAAAATCGAAAGTCGGACGTTTTTTACATTTCAAAGTTGAGATAAAACCCGTTAACATAGGACCGATTAACTATCGGTAGCGTTATCCCTATTCTGGAGATATTCCTTTGATCAACGTTTTTCTTGTTGATGACCACGAACTGGTGCGCGCAGGGATACGACGCATTCTGGAAGATATAAAAGGCATAAAAGTTGTCGGCGAAGCGTGCTGCGGTGAAGATGCGGTGAAATGGTGCCGCTCAAATACCGTGGACGTTGTGCTGATGGATATGAATATGCCCGGTATTGGCGGTCTCGAAGCAACCCGCAAAATTGCGCGTTCAACGGCAGACATTAAAGTGATTATGCTGACGGTACATACCGAAAACCCGTTACCTGCAAAGGTCATGCAGGCAGGTGCCGCGGGGTATCTCAGCAAAGGAGCCGCCCCCCAGGAAGTTGTGAGTGCCATTCGTTCGGTTTATTCCGGGCAACGTTATATTGCCTCCGATATCGCTCAGCAGATGGCGCTCAGCCAGATTGAACCTGAGAAAACGGAAACCCCGTTTGCCAGTTTGTCTGAACGCGAGTTGCAGATTATGCTGATGATCACCAAAGGTCAGAAGGTCAATGAGATTTCAGAACAACTGAATCTTAGTCCTAAAACGGTGAACAGCTATCGCTATCGAATGTTCAGTAAATTAAACATTCACGGCGATGTCGAGTTGACTCACCTGGCAATTCGCCATGGCCTGTGTAATGCGGAGACATTAACAAGCCAGTGACCGATCAGTTTGATGCCAAAGCGTTCCTGAAGAGCGTAACCAGTCAGCCCGGCGTTTATCGTATGTATGATACCGCCGGGACGGTTATCTATGTCGGGAAAGCGAAAGACCTGAAAAAAAGGCTTTCCAGTTACTTCCGTAGTAATCTCGCGTCGCGTAAGACCGAAGCGTTGGTCGCGCAAATCCAGCAGATTGATGTCACGGTGACACACACCGAAACCGAAGCGTTATTGCTTGAACACAACTACATCAAGCTGTATCAGCCGCGCTATAACGTATTGCTGCGCGATGATAAATCGTATCCTTTTATTTTCCTCAGCGGCGATACTCATCCACGCCTGGCGATGCATCGTGGGGCCAAGCATGCCAAAGGCGAGTACTTTGGACCGTTCCCCAACGGCTATGCCGTACGAGAAACGCTGGCGCTGCTGCAGAAAATTTTTCCCATCCGCCAGTGCGAAAACAGCGTGTATCGCAATCGCTCGCGACCTTGCCTGCAATATCAGATTGGCCGTTGCCTCGGTCCCTGTGTGGCGGGCCTGGTGAGTGAGGAAGAGTATGCACAGCAGGTCGAGTACGTCCGTTTATTCCTGTCCGGGAAAGACGATCAGGTATTAACCCAACTGATCGCCCGGATGGAAAAGGCCAGCCATAATCTCGAATTTGAAGAGGCTGCGCGTATTCGTGACCAAATTCAGGCTGTACGTCGTGTCACCGAAAAACAGTTTGTCTCGAATTCCGGGGATGATCTGGACGTTATCGGGGTGGCGTTTGACGCTGGCATGGCTTGTGTGCACGTACTGTTCATTCGTCAGGGTAAAGTGTTGGGCAGTCGCAGCTATTTCCCGAAAGTACCGAATGGAACAGAACTCGGCGAGGTGGTGGAAACCTTTGTCGGGCAGTTTTATTTGCAGGGAAGTCAAATGCGTACCTTACCCGGCGAGATCCTGCTCGATTTTAATCTTAGCGATAAAACTCTGCTGGCGGATTCATTGTCTGACCTGGCCGGGCGGAAGATTAATGTTCAGACGAAACCGCGCGGAGATCGTGCGCGTTATCTGAAGCTGGCGCGTACCAACGCGGCAGTAGCGTTAACCACCAGGCTTTCTCAGCAGTCGACCATTACTCAGCGACTGACGGCGCTGGCATCGGTATTGAAGTTACCCGCTGTAAAACGCATGGAATGTTTTGACATCAGCCATACGATGGGCGAGCAGACGGTCGCCTCCTGCGTGGTTTTTGATGCCAATGGCCCACTGCGCGCAGAATATCGTCGTTACAACATCACCGGCATTACGCCGGGCGACGATTATGCGGCGATGAATCAGGTTCTGCGTCGGCGTTACGGTAAGGCGATAGAAGAAAGTAAGGTTCCGGACGTCATATTGATCGATGGCGGTAAAGGTCAGTTGGGACAGGCGAAAGCCGTTTTTGCTGAGCTGGATGTTCCCTGGGATAAACAGCACCCACTTTTGCTGGGGGTGGCGAAAGGGGCCGATCGTAAAGCGGGTCTGGAAACGCTATTCTTTGAGCCGGAAGGCGAGGGCTTTAGCCTGCCGCCGGATTCGCCCGCGTTGCATGTGATACAGCATATCCGCGATGAATCTCACGATCATGCGATTAGCGGACACAGGAAAAAACGTGCGAAGGTGAAAAGTACCAGCACGCTTGAGACCATTGAAGGCGTTGGGCCTAAGCGTCGGCAGATGTTGTTGAAATATATGGGCGGTTTGCAAGGTCTTCGTAACGCAAGTATTGAAGAAATTGCAAAAGTGCCGGGTATTTCGCAAGCTCTGGCAGAAAAGATCTTCTACTCGTTGAAACATTAGGCCCTCTGTAGCAACATAGGGGTAATTTCACTGACAACAGATAGTTATCCGTCATATGCAATTTAATATCCCTACGTTGCTCACGCTGTTTCGCGTCATCCTGATCCCATTCTTTGTATTGGCGTTTTATCTGCCATTCACCTGGGCTCCCTTTGTTTGTGCGCTGATCTTCTGTATTGCGGCGGTCACCGACTGGTTTGATGGCTATCTGGCGCGTCGCTGGAACCAAAGCACGCGTTTTGGCGCCTTCCTCGACCCCGTTGCTGATAAAGTGCTGGTTGCTATCGCGATGGTGCTGGTGACGGAGCACTATCACAGCTGGTGGGTGACGCTTCCTGCCGCCACGATGATCGCGCGTGAAATTATCATCTCTGCGCTACGTGAATGGATGGCAGAACTGGGTAAACGCAGCAGTGTGGCAGTGTCCTGGATCGGTAAAGTGAAAACCACTTCGCAGATGGCCGCATTGGCGTGGCTGCTGTGGCGTCCAAATATTTGGGTAGAGTATGCCGGAATCGCACTTTTCTTCGTCGCTGCGGTACTGACTTTGTGGTCAATGTTCCAGTATTTGAGCGCTGCATGGGGAGATTTGCTTGAACAGTGATCGTTTCGGCGCAAATTTCAGCAAACGATCGTCAGTGGTGAAAAATATCGTTGACTCATTGCGTCAGGTAAGTAGAATGCAACGCATCGAACGGCAGCACTGATTGCCAGACGATAACAAAATCAAGTGATTAACAAAGTTACTTGGTGATGCGGGAATAGCTCAGTTGGTAGAGCACGACCTTGCCAAGGTCGGGGTCGCGAGTTCGAGTCTCGTTTCCCGCTCCAAATTAAAGGCATCGGCAATCGCGGATGTCGGCTGAAAAGCCAGAAGATTTCGGCGCGTTAGCAAAGCGGTTATGTAGCGGATTGCAAATCCGTCTAGTCCGGTTCGACTCCGGAACGCGCCTCCAATTTCTTCCCGAGCCCGGATGGTGGAATCGGTAGACACAAGGGATTTAAAATCCCTCGGCGTTCGCGCTGTGTGGGTTCAAGTCCCACTCCGGGTACCATGGGAAAGAACAGAATAATCAAAGCAATAAGCAGTGTCGTGAAACCACCTACGGGTGGTTTTTTTGTGCCTGTAATCCGTCGTTTTATCCTGCCTGATACGTAAAATGCCCTTCAAACATTTGCAATAGATAATCACTCTATCGACGAATCGGTGCGTTAAGCATAAATCGTCCTCGGGCAGGGTTGTTGATAAACCCATTTCGGGCAGGATTATCGTTGAGGTCCTGGAAACCATTTATCATGGTGGGATCGCCAAAGCTATCCTGAATCGCTAAATGTCTGTGGATTCGGTTTGGTGCCCTGAACGTGAAAGGGAAATCATTTGTCCCGCCAATGATGATGATGCCATTACCGGCACGGAGTGCCGCGTTTAACGCTTGCTCACTCGCGGCCTGGTTTTGTAACGCGCTGGCTGTGGCAGATGATGACGCCAGCAGCAGTAAGATGAGAACGGCGCATGAAAATACCGATGGCAGTTTCATGATTAATACCTGTTAAGAGTGTGGCTATTAAAGTATAGCTTGATGTTGTCATCTCAACTGAAAAGAAAACCAACAATTTAACCAACTGTTCCTACTGAGTCTGAGAAGCAGGGAGAGTAGCGCCGCGCGGTTAAGAACTATAATAACAGTCGACAGGCGATGACTCCTGTTGGCAGATAGTACAGATACAGGGGGCGGCCATGAGCGTCTCATTTTTTCCGCTAGTTGCGTTCACCGCATTGCTTGTCTTTAGTTGCTCAGTATGGTCGGTGGAAGAAAGAGGGGGATTATCACCGCGAGCCAGAAGCACGGATCCTGTTGCATTTTCGCTGCAGTCATTTAACAACATGAGCTCTTATCAGGTCATGCTGCGATCTTCATCTGCGCAGGATGAGAATAAAATCATTCGCTACAGCTATCAGAAACCCGGCTACGTACGAATGGATTTTACCCAGCCGCATTCAGGCGCGGTGCTCATCTTTAATCCCGTCACCGGTAAAGTGACATTATGGCCATTTGGTGTGGGGTCGTTGCCCATTTTGCACCTGTCGCCGACCAATTCATTGATCCAGGATGAGCGCGGTCATCGGGTGGATCGTTCTGATATCGGCGTGTTGTTAGGCAATATTCGCCATCTGCAGCGCGAGGGAACAACGACGGTTGTTGCTCAGGAGCGTCTAGCGGGGCGGGAGACGACGCATGTGTCTGTGGTTGGGCCAGGAATAATGACAGTGGATGGCGTTCACCGCTACGACGTCTGGCTGGATAATTATCACGGATTCCCTGCCAAAGTGATCGGCTATGCCCCAGATGGGCGGCGATTAGAAACCGTTCTTCTGGAAGCTATGGTTATCAACATCCGTTTTCCCGCTAATTTCTTCACGCCTTGAGGGAGCCCGTACTATGGCTGAGTATCAGTTTTCCACGATCTGGCGGGTTGAGGCTTCAATCCAGGAGGTATGGGATATTTTTTCCCATCCGGACCAATGGCCGGAATGGTGGGGAAGTCTGGAAAGAATTGTGGAGATCAAGAAGGGGGATTTACAGGGCATTGGCGCGCTACATCGTTATACCTGGAAAGGGGCGCTTCCTTATCGTTTAACCTTTGATATCAACGTATTGAATATTCTCCCTTGCTCTATGCTTGAAGGACAAGCCAGCGGGGCGGTAGAAGGGCGAGGTGTGTGGTCTTTTACTGCGAGTGGCAAAGAGACTATTGTCAAGTATGACTGGAATGTCCGAACCACTATCCGTTGGATGAATTATCTTGCCCCGCTGGCGGCACCCGTATTTCGCTGGAATCACAATACGGTCATGCGTGAGGGGGCAAGAGGGTTAGCCCGTAAACTGGCAACGAAGGTGCATATATTTTGAGTTCAGTCAGCGTTGGGGATTAATGAGCGTCCTGATATTTAAAATTGCCTCCACTATTGATTAATAACTTAGCGATCTCAGTCAATGTCTTATCATACACGGAGGCATTTTGTAGACCTGCCTGGCGCAGAAGTTCTAAGTTTTCACGCGATGCGTTATCCAGCGTTGGATCGGCACCGTATAGTTCAGGCTGTATTCTGTAGTATTTAGAATTTTTTACCGTTGAGGCAATTTGTTGCAGATAATACGCGGTCATCTGCGGCCCCCCCTCAAGCGCGATATCAATAGCCGGTTTTGCCCAGCCAAAGGGGCCCCAGTCCTTAACTTCGGAATAAGAATACCCCTGCAATTTCTTGCCGGTTCCCAGTGAGACAATAATCATATCCTTAATGCCAGCGACATTACTGAATTTAATCGCTTCGGAATAGGCACAGAGCGCGGGGTCGTTTGCTACCACACCGCCATCAACCAGGACAAATTTTTCGGGAACAGGGGGCAATGAATAAATACGCGCTGCTTCGAAATAAGTGGGAGCCGCAGAGGTACCCCGTAAAGCGTCCCTGACCAGGAAGTCCCGATTTTTGGCGAGGGCTGAATGTTGTTTGAAAATGACAGGAAGACGACTGCTCACGTCATAAGAAACAAAGCAGGTTGGTCTTAATAATTCACTGAGTTTTGTTTCACCGAATGCCATTTTTAATACTCGCTCCAGCTCCTTTGCAGAATATTTCTCATCGGTAGCGCCACCCAGTGAACTGATTGTTTTCCAGACACCGACATCAAAAATTTCATCCCCATCCTGAAGGTAGAAATTGACGGCTTCCTGAGCGGAGAACTTTGGTTTTCCTTTTGCGTCAGGGCAAACATAAGCAGAACACAGAATGGCCCCGGTACTGGTACCGGCAACCAGATCGAAGTAATCCGCAATTCTGGCGGCAGGATTTTCTGATATATCCTGCAATTTCTTCTCCAGTGCCACAAGTAGCATACCCGGTAGGATGCCTCTGATCCCGCCGCCATCAATAGACAGTATTCTCATTGCCATTTTTACTTCCTCCCAGAATATGAAACGGGATTATGGATTGGGTTATTTCTACTATTGCATGCTTTTAAATATAGGCCGGGTTTCTGCTGCGTTTGCTTCATGCGACAGGCTGATCTGGCAGATTGATATCCGCTTGCTACTGTACTTTTTTGCCTGTAAATGGCTTAATAGCGACCTTGTAGTCTCTCATTTCATTCACAGTTAACAGGTCTGTTATTGATGAATAATCTCCATCGACTCGCCTTTTTAAGTCAGCGTCTGTCTGCTGTGATGATCGCCGGTTTCCCAACGGGCCGTAGCTCAACTCTTACAACATGGACAGACAGCAATGCAACGTCGACAATTTCTCAAAAATAGTGTTCTCCTTTCCGCCGCCGGTTTAGTCGGGCCTACGGTTCTTAGCCAGACGGTACATGCCGCGGAGCCAACAGTCGCGCCTGTCGCGCGTCGACGCTTTGTCTTATCACAAACGTATAAACTCAACCCTGCTGAGGGATCGCGCGGTGTGGTGAAACTCTGGATCCCGCTACCTGTAGACACTGCGTTTCAACAAATGACAGCCCTTGCCTTTAGCGGGAACTATCAGCAGGCGTATGTCACCACCAACAATGCCTATGGCGCGAAGACGCTGTTCGCCACCTGGCCAGACTCCCAGAGCGAATTGTTGATTAACGTTGATATCGACATCGAAACTGCCGACTGGGAGCCGTTGAAGCAGGATGCGCTAAAAACCTGGCAAGTACCGGAGCAGATTATTTATCCGCTGGATGTAAAACCCTACTTGTTACCGACGGCACATACGCCTGTTGATGGGCTGGTTCTGGAAACCGCGCGCAAAATTACCGGTAATGAGCAAGATCCGCTGAAAAAAGCGCGTCTCATTTACGACTGGGTGAGTAGCCATATGGAACGAGATAATGACGTTATTGGCTGCGGTACCGGTGATGTGGCGGAGATCTTAAAAAGCGGTAAGCTCAAGGGAAAATGTACCGATATGAGCTCCGTTTTTGTTGCTTTGGCACGGGCCAGCGGTATTCCGGCGCGTGAACTGTTTGGCATCCGTCTGGGCAAAGCCAATAAGCTCGAGCGCTACTCGAAAAGCGCCTTTGGCAAGGCCGATAGCACAGGCGTTGCCGATGTCAGCGGTGGACAGCACTGTCGCGCCGAATTCTATCTGGCAGGTTACGGTTGGTTACCGTGCGATCCCGCTGACGTGACCAAAATGCGTCTGACTGAGAAAAAATCGCATCAGGACGCCGATGTCCAGGCCGTCAACGCTTACCTGTTTGGTAACTGGGAAATGAACTGGGTAGGATTCAACTACGGACGTGATTTCGAGTTGTATCCGGCGACAGAGCAGGGCGCCATGAACAACTTTGGTTATCCTTACGCAGAAGTCGATGGCGACCCGATCAATTTCTACGATCCTAAAGTATTCTCCTACCGCTATGTCGCCACAGAACAACGCTAAAGGCGCGGGACTGACCCTGCTGACGGCCGCGGCGGCTGCCGTCACTGCCGGTTTATGCTGCGTTGGGCCGCTGTTATATCTGTTATTTGGTATTTCAGCGGCGAGCTTTGCTGTTTTAACCCGGTTTGAGTTTTTACGAATTCCTTTGATGCTGCTGTCATTGGGATTATTACTGCGTGTTTTCTGGCGACTCTATTTTTCCAAACGGTTGTGGTGTTCTGGCTGGCTAACCCTGAAACAAGCGCGCGTTTTCTACTGGTGTGCGCTGGCGTTGATTTTGCCGGTGTTATTTTACCCAACGCTGGTTGCCTGGTTTTATGAGGTGTTTGAATGAAGATTTTCACGTTAGTTGCAGGCTTATTATTGCCGTTGTGGGTTCAGGCGGCCAATCAAAAAGTGGTGCTGGATATACAAAATATGACCTGCTCGTTATGCGTAATTTCGGTCAATCAGGCATTACGCGAAACCGATGGCGTCATTAAGGCGAAATCCTCACTCAAGACAAGGCAGGCAGAAGCGATCGTGCCTGAAGGTTTTCCTACCGAGACTTTGCTTAAAGCGGTAGCAAAAACCGGGTATAGCGCGACGCTTAACCGTATTGAGCAACAATAACCACCTACGGGTGGTTTTGTTCTGTTTTCCCGGTATGATGCCCGGCGGCCTGGTGTTCTCTTTTGTGCGTTAACTACCGGAATTCCCCTCGTTTCCTGTTAACCTGAACTGGCGGCAGTTGTAAGCCGCCCACGCCCATTTGTATCTGTTATCCCTCCAGCCATGTAGGATGATTACAGGCGAGAATTTTTGACTAAGGAAAAGCGTTATGAAAACGGGACCATTAAACGAGAGCGAACTGGAATGGCTGGATGATGTACTGACTAAGTACAATACGGACAAGGCTATTCTGGATGTGTCAGAACTGGATGGTTTGCTGACGGCGGTGCTGAGTTCACCGTATGAAATTGAACCGGAGCAGTGGCTGGTCGCAATTTGGGGTGGTGCGCAGTATGTCCCTCGCTGGTCCTCCGAAAAAGAAATGACGCGCTTCATGAACCTGGCGTTTCAGCACATGGCGGATACGGCCGATCGTCTGGACGAATACCCCGAGCAGTTTGAGCCGCTGTTTGGTCTGCGTGAAATTGACGAGCATGAACTGACCATCGTAGAAGAGTGGTGCTTTGGTTATATGCGCGGCGTCGCGTTGTCGGACTGGTCCGCATTACCGGATACGTTGAAACCGGCGCTCGAGGCTATTGCGCTGCATGGTACAGAAGAAAACTTCGCGGTGGTTGAGAAACTGACGCCAGAAGAGTTTGAGGAAAGCGTGGACGCTATCCGTCTGGCGGCGTTGGATCTGCATGCCTGGTGGATGGCGCATCCGCAGGAAACGCCGGTGAAGGTGCCGGTAAAAGTAGATGCCAAGGTAGGACGTAACGACCCGTGCCCGTGCGGCAGTGGGAAAAAATACAAGCAGTGCTGTCTGCATTAACAGAAAGGGGCGTAAAGCCCCTTTTGTTTAACCCACTTCAGGCAGTAACCCTGCTGCAATGGAAAACTGTACCGCGATCACCACAATGCCGCACATAAACACCAACGCCAGCGCCGGTGCGCCACCCGCCACGCGGTAGTTACCCTGCGGGTTATGTTTTCTGCTTTGCCATGCCAGCATGGCTGGGATCAGTAGCGCCAGTACCGCGAGGGCAACACCCGCATATCCCAGCGCCATCACGAAACCACGTGGATAGAACAGCGCGAATGCCAGCGGCGGCAGGAACGTCACAACGCCGGTTTGCATCCTTCCTGCTACGGTATTTCGGCGCTGGAAAAGGTCTGCCAGATAGTCAAACAGCCCCAGCGCGACACCGAGGAAAGAGGTCGCCAGTGCGAGATCGGCAAACAAATGTACCGCCAGTTCAACGTGCGGCGATGCCACGACTTCACGTAATGCCTGTAGCAATCCGTTTAAACCAGCGTGGTTGGCTAACAGCCCCATGAACGTGGACGAGTTAATGCTGCCCAGCGTTGCCAGTTGCCAGAAAATATAGGCGATCAGTGGAATGGCGCTACCGGTAATAAATACCCAGCGCAGTTTACGGATGTTACCGTTCATATAGCTGACGATACTCGGAACGCTGCCGTGAAAACCGAACGACGTGAAGATAACCGGGATTGCGGACAGCGCCAGCCCTTGCTGAAGCGGCAGCGTAAGCAGATTCACTTTATGGATATGCGGCATTAACAGGGCCAGCATCGCCACCAGGAAAATTATCTTGGCACTGAACAACAGACGGTTGAACAGATCGACCAGCGACGTCCCAACGCAAACCACACCACCGGCAACAAAGGTGAACAGCAGTACACCTGTTGATGGCGAGATAGCTGTCCCGGTCCAGTCGCTGATGCTGGAGGCCAGCAGTTCACCTGCGCCACTGATATACGCCGCCGTCAGCGCGTACATTAAAAACATCATGCTGAAACCCGTTACCCATTGTCCGTAACGGCCAAGATAACGTTTCGCCAGGGTACCCAGCCCGGTGTCAGCCGGTACGTGTTGATACACTTCAAGCAGCAACAGCGCGGTGTAGCACATCAACGCCCAAAGACTGACTAACAATACCAGCGTGACGCTAAACCCCACGCCTGCCGCAGCCAGCGGCATTGCCAACATACCGGCACCAATCGTGGTTCCCGCCACGATAAAAATACTACCCAGGGTTCTGTTTTTCACGCTTTCCTCTGTCCCAGAGATAATCAACGGTTATATCTGCGGCGCAGGTTAAGGCAAAACATTATTTTCGTCAAATCACCGTTACAATGCATGTACATAAAACTTTACGATTATTGGGTGATTTTAAGATGCATGGCAAATGACATTTATCTGCTGGTAAACCTGTGTTAGCGCAAAGCAGCGCCCTGCGGTTCACATTAGGCTATGCCCTTTATTGAGGAGGTAGTATGGAATCTATTCACGGGCATGAAGTGCTCAACATGATGATTGAATCTGGCGAGCAGTATTCAAATGCCAGTCTTGAAGCGGCGATTACGGCATGTTTTGGCGAGCGGGCACGTTTTCACACCTGTTCTGCGCAAGGAATGACGGCGGCTGAGCTGGTGGCATTTTTAGCGGCGAAGGGGAAGTTTATTGCAAAAGAAGACGGCTTCTCTACGCACGAAAGCAAGATCTGCCGCCATTAAGATTATCGAATAACGGTGGCATCTCACCACCGTTATCCAACAGAATTAATTCTGCGTATCGAGCGTAGCCAGCTCTTTGTCGATGAAATAAAGACCTTCACCGCTTTTTCCTGCCAGCGATAGCTTATCAATAACAGATTTAAATAATTTCTCTTCTTCATGCTGCTCGGCAACATACCACTGCAGGAAATTAAACGTCGGATAATCCTGGTGGGTCATTGCCGCGTGAGCCAGTTCATTAATTTTCCGGGTGATCAGCTGTTCGTGTTCGTAAGTGACACGGAACAGTTCGTCCAGAGAAGCATATTCAGCGAAGGGGGAAGAGACGGTATTAATACGCGGTAAGCTACCGGTGTCAGTCAGGTAGTCGAACAGACGCTGCATATGCGTCATCTCTTCCTGGGCGTGACGGCGCAGAAACGCGGCAGCACCTTCGAAGCTGTGATAGCTGCACCACGCGCTCATCTGTTGGTAGAGCAGAGATGAATATAATTCAAGATTCATTTGCTCATTCAGTTGGTCGATCATTTCTGTTTTCAGCATGGTTCTGCTCCACAAACGTTATTATATATTACGTGGCGCCACTATAATTTGTTATTTAATTATTTGCAAAAGGTAAAATAATAAATTTATTTATTAAAAATACGAATGGGAATAAAACGCATTAACGCTATTGAGCGGAGGATATAAATACCGAAGTAACAAATGACCAGCAAAAAATGCTGGTCGAAAATATTAATAATTGAATGAGGACGCTGGAGATACCGCGACGCCGTGACACTGCCAGGCGAGCGTAATTTTGGTGTTCAAACACAAAGAACCGGCATATACGCTACAGGTTGACACTGGCTGCCCAAACGCAACGGCGCTGGCATAACCCATACGCTGGCACTCTTTGGTGGCGGTTCCCTGGGTTACGTAGTCATCGGTTCGTGCCGTTTGCAACATGGCCTGGTTGTAAGTCAGGCGAACCACGCCGGTGATGGCGCTGGCTTCGCTCACCTGCGCCTGTTTAGTAATAGTGCATCCTGTCAGCACGAGCGGCAAAAGGGCAATGATAAAGGTCTTCATGGGATCGCTCTGAAAGTTCGGAGATAGTCTATCATGGCATGCCTTTCGACGTATCAATGGCTTGAATAGCCTGAAGATCACCTGCGATTAATCGCAACGACGTTACTTTCTTGAGGCCATTCTGAGCTGCTGAGGGAAAAATGTGAGCCCTTCATTACTTTATAAAACAAAATTTCATTAAATTTGAAAGTGGGTTTGCAAAATAGTAATGTGGCCTGAATGTTATGACTTTCAGCAGTCCACGCTACGCATTCAGGAGATGACAGAATGAAAATTGCATTGATGATGGAAAACAGCCAGGCAAGCAAAAACGCCATCATTCATAACGAGCTTAAAGCCGTTGCGGATGAGAAAGGTTTTCCCGTTTATAACGTCGGCATGAGCGATGAAAATGACCATCATCTGACCTACATTCATTTAGGGATTATGGCCAGCATCCTGCTGAATTCCAGAGCCGTGGATTTTGTGGTCACCGGCTGTGGTACGGGTCAGGGCGCAATGATGTCACTGAATATCCATCCGGGAGTCGTATGCGGTTATTGCCTCGATCCGGCGGACGCATTCTTGTTTTCTCAGATCAACAATGGGAATGCGCTTTCTCTGGCCTTCGCCAAAGGCTTTGGCTGGGGCGCCGAGCTGAATGTGCGCTATATGTTTGAAAAAGCGTTTACTGGACGTACCGGGGAAGGTTATCCACCGGAACGTAAAGAGCCGCAGGTGCGTAACGCCGGTATTCTGAATCAGGTGAAAGCGGCAGTGGTAAAAGAGAATTATCTGGATACGCTGCGCGCTATCGATCCTGAACTGGTGAAAACCGCCGTCTCGGGTCCACGCTTCCAGCAGTGCTTCTTTGAAAACTGCCAGGACAAGTCGATCGAAGCGTTTGTGCGCGAGATTATTGGCTAAATCCTGCTGGCCCGGCGGTGTTCTCCCGCCGGGCTATCTGTTCTTATCTGACACCGCACTTCCGGCATCACGGGTAAGCCGCAGCGTATCCACCATACCGACCAGACAAATTATGGCGATAGCCACAAAGGCCAGGCGGAAGCTGATCCCCGGAATATTGCCCAGCGCCAGCCATTCACTGACTTCAGCGCCGATGCGGATCCCAATAGCGGCTAATGAAATTCCCAGTCCCACTGCTAACTGTGTTGCCGTACTGAACAGCGTATTGGCGTAGCTCATTTGCGACGCGGGGACGTCCGCAAATGCAAGCGTACTGACGCCGGTAAACTGGATTGAACGGAACACACCGCCCAGATACAGCACCAGCAAAATAACCCATACGGGCGTTTGCGGCGTTATCAATGCACAGGCCAGCAGCGCCAGGACGTTGAGCGCCCCGTTGATCAGCAGCAATTTTTTAAAGCCCAGCCAGCGTATCAACGGCGTGGTGGCAGGTTTTATCGTCAGATTGCCTACAAACACCGCCAGCACCAGCGAACCTGCGTGAAAAGCGTTCATGCCAAAACCTACCTGGAACATTAACGGCAGCAGAAATGGTACGGCGCTGATGGAGGCGCGAAACAGCGATCCGCCATACATCGTGACGCGAAAAGTCGGGACGCTCATGGCATCAAGACGAATCATCGGCCAGGCGGCGCGGCGAAAATGGCGTAGGGCAAACAGGAAAGTCGCTATTCCCAGCGTGAGAAGTCCGGCAGTTAGCCAACCCTGCGGCTGCTGGGTTCCCAGCAACTCCATGGCATACACCAGACTTACCATGGCAACAGAGGTCGCGACAAAACCCGCTATATCAAACGGACGGCGCTCGTCGTCATGAATATCCGGAATAAAACGTAGCGCCAGCGCTATCGCCAGTATTCCCAATGGGACGTTAATGAAGAAGATCCAGCGCCAGTTGGCATAGCTGGTGATGAATCCGCCTAGCGGAGGACCGATGATGGGCGCGACTAACGCGGGCCAGGTCAGAGTCGCAATGGCGGTGATTAACTGATGTTTAGGCGTGGTGCGTAGTACCGCAAGGCGGCCAACAGGAACCATTAATGCGCCGCCCACGCCCTGTAAGATTCGCATGGCGACAAAGCTTTCAAGACGAGTGGACAAACCGCATAAGACCGAGGCGAGGGTAAATATCGCCAGTGCGAGGGTAAACACTTTTCTGGCGCCAAAGCGGTCCGCAATCCAGCCGCTGGCGGGGATAAGTACGGCGAGGGTGATCAGGTAGGCGCTAATACCAATATTCAGGTCAACCGCCTGTACGCCAAAGCTTTTGGCCATGTCGGGCAGGGCGGTAGCGATCACCGTACCGTCAATAAACTCCATAAAGAAAGCGCCGGCTACAAGTAATGCCGCCGGGGAGAGACCGCGTTTATTCTCAACCGCTAAATGTTCACTCATGTTGTGCTTGCCATCTCAAAAGAAACTGACCGGGTCTGTTTTTTATTTTCAGCGTATCCGTTATGCGTACGCCGCTACCGTTTCGATCGCTGAATGGGTACTATGACGACCTTTCTATAAGGAGCTCATTATGTCCCAAACACTGAATGCCGATCAGGAACTGCTCTCGGACGTTGTTGCCTGTCAGCTGGTTATCAAACAAATTCTGGATGTCATTGATGTTATCGCCCCGGTAGAAGTCCGGGAGAAAATGTCCAGCCAACTGAAAAGCATCGACTTTTCAAGTCACCCTGCAGGTGCCGATCCGGTTACTATGCGCGCAATACAAAAAGCAGTTGCCTTGATCGAGTTGAAATTCACGCCGCAGAATGAGTCTCACTAAAATAAACCGTTGTTTCAGGTTTTAGAAAGGTTTTTTGCGCCTTTGAGAATGAGAGGCGCGAGCGTAGCGATCATTGAGCGCTAGCCGGATAAGATGCGTGGCATGACTATCCGGCTAGCGTTATGAAAATTGAAGATTAGTGATGTTGGTAGTTTACGACGTTCAGCAGATGTTTATCGGTTTGCGCCATGCACAGTCCCGCGCGTTTCGCGCTGCGGACTTCATCAAGAATGGTTTGTAACAGCACGCCATCCTGCTGCTGCTCTTTTTCCAGATCGTGGAGAAAATCAACGGTTGGCTCATCGTTCAATGCTTCAGCTTCATTGGTTAAGCGTGAAAGCTTACTCGAACGCTGTTGGTACTCATCCAGTGTTTTCTGAAACAATTCTTCAAGGGAAGTCAGTTCATCACCCGGAACATCGATGGCCTTGACGATGGGGTTAGCCCCGGCGCTTTTCATAAAATTAAACATACGCATCATTTGAGTTACGTTACCCTGCGCCTGCGTGCGAAGAAACGTTGCGGTGCCTGTCAGGCTATGTTCGTAGCACCATTCGCTAAGGTGCAGGTAAAGATTCGATGCGTAGAACTCAAGATTCATTTGCGTGTTGAGTTTATGAACAATTCCAACTGCAGCCATATCAATATCCTTATTTCCAGAAAGGAGAATGTACGTTACTAACGTCAGTGCAACGGGCTGTCGCCGCACTTCACATCTACGTACAATTAAAACTGTTAGCAGAATAAATCCGTTCCGCCGGTCCTTTAGTGATCACGGATTATATCCGCTTCCGATCGAGATTCAGCATAGCGCGTGATCTGACATAAGAAAATCCTTAAATCTGCATATTTATGTTTTTTTACATATTGTCATAGCAATATTCTTAATACCTGCATTTCGTCATATAAGATGCGTGAATGTAATTGATTGATATTTAAGTATTTATAGTAATATTCTGATAATGAAATGTTGTTTCATATCACAAAATTAAATTTAACAATACGTTATTGTCTTGACCTCGCTGATTATGAAGTCCCGGCTGGTGGCGATTTCACGATTGGGTAAGGTAAATGAAAACTATCTGGTAGTTAATATTTTGCGCCAGATCATTTTTGCTGAAATTAATAAATTTAACGACCTGTACGATTCGGCATTTATTGTTTGGTGAATGTGGGGAAATCGAGGAGTTACCTATGAAAAAGGTTGCGGTGCTGCTGGCGCCTGGTTTTGAAGAGGCGGAAGCGATTGTTACCATTGATATTCTGCGTCGCCTGAATATCGAAGTCGAAACGCTGGCCTGCGCGGAGTCGCGTGCGGTGGTGAGCTATCATGACGTACCGATGGTGACCGACAGTACGTTGGCCGCGCGTCAGGCCCATCTCTACGATGCCGTCGTGTTGCCTGGGGGGCCGCAAGGTAGCGTTAATCTTGCCGCCAGCGAGGCAGTCATCCAGTTTGTCACCCGCCATGATGAGGCGGGAAAACTTATTTGTCCTGTGTGCTCTGCGGCCGCGCGCGTACTGGGTGGCAACTGTCTGCTAAAGGGGCGTCGCTACGTGTGCTCGGGAGATTTATGGCAAAACGTCACGGATGGCGAATATATCGATGCGCCCGTTGTTGAGGATGGCAATCTTATTAGCGGCAAAGGATTAGGGCATATTTTTGATTTTGCGTTTACGCTTTCGGCGCGTCTGTTGGGAGATGATATTCCGGTTCGCGATCACGCCGACCACATTTACTACCCATGGTAAACATTGTTTTCCCGAATGCTTCAGCATTCGGGGACAAGGATTTGCTGACTGATGTTATGGACTAATCTGCTATTCCTCTTTTTCTTCGTCGTCAAAATCGCGTTTTTTTATGTCATTTCTCGCTGAATTTATGTACGCAATTACTGTAATTCTGTGGTGTGATGCCGCTCTCTTATGGAGAATCAATTTCCCGCTAAAAATACTCTCAGCACTGGCATTGATCTTATCAATAAAAGGTAATGCCTTGTTTTACGTCCGAATTACAAAAAATCGTCTGATTTTACCCTACATAAAAGAACGTTAAAGCTGGAGTTGACCATGCACAAATTCACTAAAGCGCTGGCGGCCATCGGCCTGGCTGCCATTATGTCACAATCCGCTATCGCTGAGTCCATGAAGCTCGGTTTCCTGGTCAAACAACCGGAAGAACCATGGTTCCAGACTGAATGGAAATTTGCCGATAAGGCCGGTAAAGACCTTGGTTTTGAGGTGATAAAAATCGCCGTCCCGGATGGTGAGAAAACCCTTAACGCGATTGACAGCCTGGCTGCAAGCGGTGCGAAAGGGTTTGTGATTTGTACGCCGGATCCCAAACTCGGGCCTGCCATTATGGCAAAGGCGCGCGGCTACGATATGAAAGTCATTGCTGTCGATGACCAGTTTGCCAACGCGAAAGGGAAACCGATGGACACCGTGCCGCTGGTCATGATGGCGGCAACAAAAATTGGTGAACGCCAGGGTCAGGAGCTGTACAAGGAGATGCAAAAGCGCGGGTGGGATGTGAAATCCACCGCGGTAATGGCCATTACCGCGAACGAACTGGATACCGCGCGCCGCCGCACTTCAGGCTCAATGGAAGCGCTTAAAGCTGCGGGCTTCCCGGAAAAACAGATCTACCAGGTTCCAACCAAATCGAATGATATCCCTGGCGCATTCGACGCCGCCAACTCCATGCTTGTTCAGCATCCTGAAGTCAAACATTGGCTGATCGTGGGTATGAACGACAACACCGTGCTGGGCGGCGTACGTGCGACCGAAGGGCAAGGCTTTAAAGCGCCGAACGTGATCGGTATCGGTATTAACGGCGTTGACGCGGTGAGTGAACTCTCTAAAGGCGAAGCGACCGGGTTCTACGGTTCATTACTGCCAAGCCCGGACGTTCACGGCTATAAATCAAGCCAAATGCTCTACAACTGGGTAACGAAAGGTGCAGAGCCACCGATGTTTACTGAAGTGACGGATGTGGTGCTGATTACCCGCGATAACTTCAAAGAAGAACTGGCGAAGAAAGGTTTAGGCGGTAAGTAACATAAATGCCGGATGCGTCGGCAAAGCGTCTGATCCGGCCTACGAATTACGTACTCAGTAGGCCGGATAAGGCAAAGCCGCCATCCGGTATAAAGATCTGAATCACGGAGACGTTATGCAACAGTCTACCCCGTATCTCTCATTTCGCGGCATTGGCAAAACGTTCCCCGGCGTTAAAGCGCTTACGGATATCAGTTTCGATTGCTATGCCGGTCAGGTGCATGCGCTGATGGGCGAAAATGGTGCCGGAAAATCAACACTCTTAAAAATTCTCAGTGGTAACTATGCGCCAACGACGGGCTCCCTGGCGATTCGCGGACAAGAAGTTTCGTTTGCGGATACCACAGCCGCGTTGAACGCTGGTGTCGCCATTATTTACCAGGAACTGCATCTCGTCCCGGAAATGACCGTTGCCGAAAATATCTATTTAGGGCAACTGCCGCATAAAGGCGGCATTGTGAATCGGTCGCTGCTGAACTATGAAGCGGGGCTACAGCTTAAGCATCTGGGCATGGATATCGATCCCGACACGCCACTGAAATACCTCTCCATTGGTCAATGGCAGATGGTAGAGATTGCAAAAGCGTTGGCGCGTAACGCCAAAATTATCGCCTTTGATGAACCGACCAGTTCCCTGTCGGCACGCGAGATTGAGAATTTGTTTCGCGTTATCCGTGAGCTGCGCAACGAAGGGCGCATCATTCTGTATGTCTCGCACCGTATGGAGGAGATTTTTGCCCTTAGCGATGCCATTACCGTATTTAAAGATGGGCACTACGTTAAAACGTTTACGGACATGCAGCAGGTCGATCACGACGCGCTGGTGCAGGCGATGGTAGGGCGTGACCTGGGTGATATTTATGGCTGGAAATCCAGGACTTATGGCGCAGAGCGCCTGCGTTTGCATGAGGTCAAAGCCCCAGGCGTGCGCACGCCGATCAGTTTATCGGTGCGTAGCGGTGAAATCGTCGGACTGTTTGGGCTGGTGGGCGCTGGACGTAGCGAATTAATGAAAGGATTGTTTGGCGGTACGCGTATCACCGCAGGCCAGGTGTTTATTGATGAACAGCCAATTGATATCCGCAAACCGAGCCACGCCATTGAAGCGGGAATGATGCTGTGCCCGGAGGATCGCAAAGCTGAAGGGATTATTCCGGTTCATTCGGTACGTAACAACATCAACATTAGCGCGCGTCGTAAACATGTATTGGGAGGATGTGTGATCAATAACGGCTGGGAAGAAACCAATGCCGATCACCATATTCGTTCGCTCAACATCAAAACACCAGGTGCGGAGCAACTGATCATGAACCTCTCTGGCGGTAATCAACAGAAGGCTATTCTTGGCAGGTGGTTATCGGAAGAGATGAAAGTGATTTTGCTGGATGAACCTACCCGCGGCATTGATGTGGGCGCCAAGCATGAAATTTATAACGTGATTTATG
Source organism: Citrobacter sp. CRE-46 (assembly GCF_059615875.1). Taxonomy (NCBI): domain Bacteria; kingdom Pseudomonadati; phylum Pseudomonadota; class Gammaproteobacteria; order Enterobacterales; family Enterobacteriaceae; genus Citrobacter; species Citrobacter sp. CRE-46. The sequence goes on from NZ_CM184341.1 coordinate 2,159,137, forward strand.
CCCTTGCGGCGCGCGGCGTGGCCGTGCTGTTTGCATCCAGTGACCTGCCAGAAGTTCTCGGTGTCGCCGATCGTATCGTGGTGATGAGAGAAGGCGAGATTGCCGGGGAGTTACTTCATGAACAGGCGGATGAACGCCAGGCGTTGAGCCTTGCAATGCCTAAAGTCAGCCAGGCTGTGGCCTGAATAAGGAGAGTATGATGTCTTCCGTTTCTACATCGGGTTCAGGTGCTGCGAAATCAGCGCTAAACCTTGGCCGCATTTGGGATCAATACGGGATGCTGGTGGTGTTCGCGGCATTGTTCCTGGTTTGTGCCATCTTCGTGCCAAACTTTGCCACCTTCATCAACATGAAGGGGCTGGGACTGGCGGTATCGATGTCGGGTATGGTCGCATGTGGGATGCTATTTTGCCTGGCATCCGGTGACTTCGACCTGTCCGTTGCATCCGTCATTGCCTGTGCGGGGGTCACAACTGCCGTGGTCATCAACATGACCGAGAGCCTGTGGATTGGCGTCGCTGCCGGGCTGTTGCTGGGGATTTTATGCGGTCTGGTGAATGGGTTTGTGATTGCCCGGTTAAAAATCAATGCCCTGATCACCACACTGGCGACGATGCAGATTGTCCGCGGTCTGGCCTACATTATCTCTGACGGTAAGGCGGTCGGGATTGAAGACGAGCGTTTCTTCACCCTTGGCTATGCTAACTGGTTCGGGCTGCCGGCACCTATCTGGATAACGATCGTTTGTTTCATCGTATTTGGCTTACTGTTGAATAAAACCACGTTTGGTCGTAACACGCTGGCTATTGGGGGGAATGAAGAGGCTGCGCGCCTGGCCGGGGTTCCGGTTGTGCGCACCAAGATTATTATCTTTATTCTTTCCGGTCTGGTATCCGCAATTGCCGGCATTATCCTCGCATCGCGCATGACCAGCGGTCAGCCAATGACCTCAATCGGTTATGAGCTGATCGTGATTTCTGCATGTGTATTAGGGGGCGTTTCGCTGAAAGGCGGCATCGGAAAAATCTCATATGTGGTCGCCGGGGTATTAATTCTGGGGACGGTTGAGAACGCGATGAACCTGTTGAATATCTCTCCTTTTGCACAGTACGTCGTACGTGGTCTCATCCTGCTGGCGGCGGTAATCTTCGACCGTTACAAGCAAAAAGCGAAGCGTACCATTTAATGATTTAAGCCCTAACTTTTTAGTCTAGCCTCAGCTAATCGCCAGCCGCTACCCGGCTGGCGATTGTTTTTCCAAATGGCGAGCATGGTCACACTGTCTATACTTATATCCGTCATACATCATCTATACGGCGCGATCCGCGCGGCGTACAAACCATGATGAGGAGGATAACCGGGTGACAGCATCACTGACATTACCCCCTGAACAATCTGCAAACTGTGCTTATTTTTTTGATCTCGATGGGACACTGGCTGAGATCAAGCCCTATCCTGACCAGGTCGTTGTCCCTAAGACAATCCTGCAATTATTACATCAGTTGGCGACGCATAACGCGGGTGCGCTGGCATTGATTTCAGGGCGCTCGATGGCTGAGCTTGACGGCCTCACCACTCCCTTTCGTTTTCCGCTTGCCGGAGTGCATGGGGCAGAACGCCGTGACATCAATGGTCAAACCCATATAGTGCACCTGCCCGCGGGTATTGAACGTGAAGCCGGCGCGCTGTTACAGACGGCGTTGTCGAAACTGCCTGGCACGACGCTGGAAGCAAAAGGTATGGCTTTCGCGCTGCACTATCGTCAGGCGCCAGAGCATGAAGCAGCGCTGATAACGCTGGCGGAATGCATCACGCATACATGGCCGCAGCTTGCATTACAGCATGGAAAATGTGTCGTTGAAATAAAACCGAAAGGTACGAATAAAGGTGATGCGATTGCTGCATTTATGCAGGAAGCGCCTTTTGCCGGACGGATCCCCGTATTTTTCGGTGATGATCTAACGGATGAAACCGGCTTTGAGGTAGTTAACCGCGCAGGCGGTATTTCAGTGAAGGTGGGGAGCGGGGCGACGCTGGCGACATGGCGTCTGGATGGCGTCAGCGATGTCTGGCGTTGGCTGGAGCAAATTAACTCTTCGCAGCAACAATCGAATACAACAAACAACAGAAGAGGTGACTATGGGTCGTTTAGTCGTAGTATCTAATCGTATCGCCTCGCCAGATGACAAAGGGAGCGCAGGTGGGCTCGCGGTCGGTGTGTTGGGCGCGTTAAAAACTGCTGGTGGATTGTGGTTTGGCTGGAGTGGCGATATCGGTAATGAGGATAAACCGTTAAAAAAGGTCACTCGTGGCAATATTACCTGGGCCTCGTTTAATTTGAGCGAGCAGGATTATGAAGAGTATTACTGTCAGTTTTCGAATGCCGTTTTATGGCCTGCATTCCACTACCGGTTGGATTTAGTTCAGTTTCAGCGCCCGGCCTGGGAGGGGTATCAGCGGGTTAATGCCTTGCTGGTAGATAAACTGCTGCCGCTGCTGAGCGAAGATGATATTATTTGGGTTCATGATTACCACCTGTTACCGTTTGCCTACGAGTTGCGTAAACGCGGCGTGAATAATCGCATCGGTTTTTTCCTGCATATCCCTTTTCCGACGCCGGAAATTTTTAACGCGCTCCCTCCACACCAGGCTCTGCTTGAGCAGATGTGTGATTTTGATTTACTGGGTTTCCAGACCGAAAACGATCGCCAGGCTTTTCTGGACTGTCTGGCTGTCCAGACTCAGGTAACTACCCACAGCGATAAGCGCCACAAAGCATGGGATAAAGCGTTTAGCACAGAAGTGTATCCAATTGGCATCGAGCCGGAGGAAATCGCACGCCAGGCCTCAGGTCCTCTGCCGCCAAAAATGGCGCAGTTAAAGGCAGAGCTTAAGAATGTGAAGAATATATTCTCCGTTGAGCGTCTGGATTACTCCAAAGGCTTGCCAGAGCGCTTCCAGGCCTATGAGGCGCTGCTGGAGCATTACCCGCAGCACCATGGCAAAATTCGCTATACGCAGATAGCGCCAACTTCGCGCGGAGAGGTGCAGGCCTACCAGGATATTCGCCATCAACTGGAGACAGAGGCCGGGCGGATTAACGGTAAATATGGGCAGTTGGGCTGGACGCCGCTTTACTATCTGAACCAGTATTTTGACCGCAAATTGCTGATGAAAATATTCCGCTATTCTGACGTAGGATTAGTGACGCCGTTGCGCGATGGTATGAACCTGGTGGCGAAAGAGTATGTGGCTGCACAGGATCCTGCCAACCCCGGCGTTCTGGTGTTATCGCAATTTGCCGGGGCGGCGAATGAGTTAACTTCTGCGCTTATTGTGAATCCTTATGACCGGGATGAAGTGGCTGGCGCACTTAACCAGGCGCTGACAATGTCGCTTGCTGAACGTATCTCTCGTCATGCTGAAATGCTTGAGACTATCATTAAAAACGATATCGACAACTGGCAGGCGAGATTTATATGCGATCTAAGAAAAGTTACGTCGCGCCAGAGCAAACGCCAGTTGTCGGACAGTGTGCCTTCCTGTTCGAAACTGGCGTAACGACCTGAAGGCGGTATTAATCTCCAGCCAGAGGAACCAGCAGAACATCCACCTGGCTGGCGCCGACCACGCTTTTTGCTGAGCACGAAGCGCGCGAAAAGAAGCTCTGGTTATGGTTGCCGTAAATGACCAGATCGACTGCGTGTTTACGGCAAACGTCGAGAATATGTTCATTCAGTGCCCCATAGGTAATAAAAGTATGCTCGATGGGGTACTGCGCTTCTTTGCTGAGTTTATCGATAAAATCCTGGGTCTCCTCTTGCATGAGTTCACGCAGATCTTCCAGCATGGGGGCGGCAAACTGGTTATACATTTCTGGGTCTGAGACCAATGTGATCAGGCTAATACGGGCGTTGACAGGGCGAGCGATAGAAACTGCCTTGGCTAACAATTGCTGGCTTTCAGGGGTGGCGGCAACCGCCACCAGAATGTGCGCATAGCTCATAACTCGCTCCTTTTTTTCAAGAATTATGAGAGAACTTTTCTGCTTTACTCAGCTTACTCCATACTGCAACGTTTCTCCCCAGGATAGTGTGAATCCCATCATTATTATTCATTAATTATTCTTATAAATAGAATAATCGCTTCATATAAATTGCAAATAGGTTCTGGTCACTTAAGTAAAACTCACCGCCAATGAAAACAATGTGTTAATAAAAAATAAACAAATATTAACATTTGACGGGTTTTCACTGCGCGGTATTAATTAATCACCCTTAATATTTAAGTTATTGTTTATAAACAATTTAATTGAAAAGTCGTTTTATATAAAATATGTGATCCAGCTCGCTATTTCACAGAGTGATATTAACGTTTGTGAACAAAATACTATTCGCTTTTATTGCAAGAATATTCGTACGCCAGGAATCGAAAAGATGAATGCTGGTTTAAAAAATAAGCAAAGTAAAAGCTACGCTGATGGATTTATGTTAAGTGTTTAGCTGATTTATGTGATCTGCGTCACATATTCTTTAAATTCGCAGCACGGTTCCGTTGTATGTGTAACTGGCGGCGGGTAGAGTTGCGTCGAATTAGGAAAAATCTTAGACAATTGTAAGAATTGATGTGAGCTTGTAAGAAGTGCGCATTCTTCAAAAGGGCTGATTTACACAACGTGTATGTGTCGTCACGCTGCTATGTATTTGACCTTTTGCTTTTTTTTACCGGGACTTCCCGGCGACATCACGGGGTGCGGTTTTACCGCATGAAAATAATGTTGGTTATTATGGATGCAAATAATGCATACATCCGAGTTGCTGAAACACATTTATGACATCAATTTGTCATATTTATTGCTTGCACAACGTTTGATCGTTCAGGACAAAGCATCTGCGATGTTTCGCCTTGGTATCAGCGAAGAGATGGCGGACACGTTGGCAACATTAACTCTTCCTCAAATGGTCAAACTGGCTGAAACAAACCAACTGGTGTGTCACTTCCGTTTCGACGATCACCAGACTGTTACTCGCCTGACGCAAGACTCCCGCGTTGACGATCTCCAGCAAATTCATACCGGCATCATGCTTTCTACGCGACTGTTAAGCGACATCGATGATGCCGCGCGCAAGAAAAGGGCTTGATGATGAGCGAAAAAAGCATTGTTCAGGAAGCGCGTGATATCCAGTTGGCAATGGAATTAATCACATTGGGCGCCCGTTTGCAAATGCTGGAAAGCGAAACGCAATTAAGTCGTGGTCGTCTTATCAAGCTGTACAAAGAATTACGCGGCAGTCCTCCGCCAAAAGGGATGCTTCCTTTCTCCACCGATTGGTTTATGACGTGGGAACAAAATATCCATGCCTCGATGTTTTGCAATGCATGGCAATTCCTGCTCAAAACAGGGTTGTGTAGCGGTGTGGATGCCGTAATTAAAGCGTATCGTTTATATCTTGAGCAGTGTCCGCAGCAGGAAGATGGTCCACTGCTGGCGTTAACTCGCGCATGGACGCTGGTACGTTTTGTCGACAGCGGACTGCTGGAATTGTCCACATGCAACTGCTGCGGCGGGAACTTTATCACCCACGCACACCAACCCGCAGGCAGCTTTGCCTGCAGTTTATGCCAGCCGCCATCACGGGCCGTAAAAAGACGTAAACTTTCCCAGAATGCTGCCGATATTATTCCACAACTGCTGGATGAACAGATCGAACAGGCTGTTTAACTGATACGGTGTGGATAAACACTCCAGCAGCGGTAAGCGATTACCGCTGCTTTTTTTTGTCCTGACCTCAAGTTAACTTCCCGACTGCGCATCCTGTCATAGTCAATTGCGAAAGGATGATGTCGTGCTTATCTTATTAGGTTACCTGGTTGTTATTGGTACAGTTTTCGGCGGTTACATGATGACCGGCGGACACCTTGGGGCACTCTATCAACCGGCTGAGCTGGTGATTATCGGTGGCGCAGGTATTGGGGCATTCATCGTCGGCAATAACGGAAAAGCCATTAAGGGAACGATGAAAGCGATCCCGATGCTTTTTCGTCGTTCGAAATACACCAAAGCGATGTATATGGATCTGCTGGCGCTGCTATATCGCCTGATGGCCAAGTCACGTCAGCAGGGCATGTTCTCGCTCGAACGTGACATCGAAAACCCTAAAGAGAGTGAAATCTTCGCCAGCTATCCACGCATTCTTGCAGATGCCGTGATGCTTGATTTTATTGTCGATTATCTGCGACTGATCATCAGCGGCAACATGAATACGTTTGAGATTGAAGCGCTGATGGACGAAGAAATTGAGACTCATGAGAGCGAAGCCGAAGTTCCGGCTAATAGCCTGGCGATGGTTGGCGACTCGCTACCGGCATTCGGGATTGTGGCGGCGGTCATGGGCGTTGTCCATGCGCTGGCTTCCGCCGATCGCCCGGCGGCTGAACTGGGTTCGCTGATTGCGCATGCGATGGTGGGGACATTCCTCGGTATTTTACTGGCCTATGGCTTTATTTCTCCACTTGCCAGCGTCCTGCGTCAGAAAAGCGCTGAAACCACCAAGATGATGCAGTGCGTGAAGATAACGCTGCTCTCCAACCTGAATGGTTACGCCCCGCCGATTGCCGTCGAATTTGGTCGTAAGACATTGTATTCCAGCGAACGTCCTTCGTTTATCGAACTGGAAGAGCATGTTCGTGCGGTGAGAAATCCAGCTGCGCAGCAGACGACCGAGGACGCATGAAAAATCAGGCCCATCCCATTATCGTCGTAAAGCGACGTAAACATAAAGGTCACGGTGGTGGGGCGCATGGTTCGTGGAAAATCGCCTACGCCGATTTTATGACCGCGATGATGGCCTTCTTTCTGGTGATGTGGCTCATTTCCATCTCCAGCCCTAAAGAATTGATCCAGATTGCCGAATATTTCCGTACTCCACTGGCTACCGCGGTGACAGGCGGCAATCGTATTTCGAATAGCCAAAGCCCCATCCCTGGTGGAGGGGATGATTACACCCAGCAGCAGGGAGAAGTGCACAAGCAGCCGAATATTGATGATTTGAGAAAACGCATGGAGCAAAGCCGTTTAAGCAAACTTCGCGGCGATCTCGATCAATTGATTGAATCGGACCCTAAACTGCGTGCGCTGCGCCCGCATTTGAAAATTGATTTAGTTCAGGAAGGGCTGCGTATTCAGATTATCGACAGTCAGAACCGACCAATGTTTAAGACCGGCAGTGCTGAAGTTGAGCCGTATATGCGCGATATCCTGCGGGCCATTGCGCCAGTGCTCAACGGCATCCCTAACCGAATCAGTCTTTCCGGACATACAGACGATTACCCTTACGCCAACGGTGAGAAAGGGTACAGCAACTGGGAACTGTCTGCCGATCGCGCTAATGCGTCGCGCCGCGAGCTGGTTAGCGGCGGTCTGGATGATGGAAAAGTATTACGGGTGGTAGGCATGGCCGCCACGATGCGTCTGAGCGATCGCGGTCCTGAGGACGCCATCAACCGCCGTATTAGCCTGCTGGTTCTCAATAAGCAGGCAGAAGAGGCCATTTTGCATGAAAACGCTGAAAGCCAGAATGAGCCGGTAAGTGTCTTACAACAGCCAGCGGAACTTCCGCCGGCAAGCGTTCCCACATCGCCACCAGCCAATCCGAGGTGATAGCGTGAGCATGGATATTAGCGATTTTTATCAGACTTTTTTTGATGAAGCCGACGAACTGTTGGCCGACATGGAGCAACACCTGCTCGATTTGGTTCCTGAAGCCCCGGATTCCGAACAGCTGAATGCCATTTTTCGTGCCGCTCACTCGATAAAAGGCGGGGCGGGCACCTTCGGCTTTACCATTTTGCAGGAAACGACCCATCTGATGGAAAACCTGCTGGATGAAGCACGGCGTGGCGAGATGCAGCTTAATGCCGACATTATCAACCTGTTTTTGGAAACGAAAGATATTATGCAGGAACAGCTCGACGCCTATAAAAACTCAGAAGAGCCGGATGCCGCCAGCTTTGAGTACATTTGTAATGCGTTACGACAGTTAGCGCTTGAAGCAAAAGGTGAAACCTCAGCCGCGCTCGTCAATACCGCAAAGCTGAGCGTTGTTGACGGGGCGGCGATACAGGAAGAAACCGTTGCCAATCCCGCTCCGGCCAGTAAAGAGGTCAAGAAACGGATTATTCTCTCGCGCCTGAAATCCAGTGAAGTCGATCTGCTGGAAGAGGAGCTGGGGAATCTGGCGACCTTAACCGACGTGGTAAAAGGAAGCGATACGCTGTCTGCAACGCTGGATGGCAACCTTGCGGAAGATGACATTATTGCGGTGCTTTGCTTCGTAATTGAAGCGGATCAGATTGAATTCGAAACCGTCAGCGTAGCGCCCGTGGCGGTTGATGCGAAAGCGGAAACTGAAGCGGTAGCCGTAGTCGCGACGCCGCAGCCGGTTGCCGTCGCGCCTGCGGTTAAAACCGCCACCAGTGAAGCGCCACACGCCCGCGCGGAACGTGATAAGCCTGCCCGCGCCAGTGAATCAACCAGCATCCGCGTAGCGGTTGAGAAGGTTGATCAGCTCATTAACCTGGTCGGTGAACTGGTTATCACCCAGTCAATGCTGGCCCAGCGTTCTAATGAACTGGATCCGGTCAATCACGGCGATCTCATCACCAGCATGGGGCAGTTACAACGTAACGCCCGTGATTTGCAAGAGTCGGTGATGTCGATTCGTATGATGCCGATGGAGTACGTGTTCAGCCGCTTCCCACGCCTGGTCCGCGACCTGGCGGGTAAATTGGGTAAACAGGTTGAGCTGACGCAGGTCGGGAGTTCAACAGAACTCGATAAAAGCCTGATTGAACGCATCATCGATCCATTGACGCACCTGGTGCGTAACAGTCTGGATCACGGTATTGAACTGCCGGAAAAACGTCTCGAAGCCGGGAAAAGCCCCATCGGCAATCTGACGCTTTCCGCCGAACACCAGGGCGGGAATATTTGTATTGAAGTGACCGATGATGGCGCTGGTCTGAACCGCGAACGAATCCTCGCCAAAGCCATCTCCCAGGGGATGCCGATCCACGAAAACATGAGCGATGACGAAGTCGGTATGCTGATTTTCGCACCGGGCTTCTCGACGGCTGAACAGGTGACGGATGTCTCTGGTCGCGGTGTGGGGATGGACGTGGTGAAGCGAAATATCCAGGAGATGGGCGGCCATGTTGAGATCCAATCGAAGCAAGGACAGGGGACGACGATCCGAATTTTGCTGCCGCTGACCTTGGCGATCCTTGACGGGATGTCCGTACGCGTGGCGGACGAAGTCTTTATTCTGCCGCTGAATGCCGTGATGGAGTCACTGCAACCGCGCGAAGAAGATCTCCATCCGCTGGCCGGAGGAGAGCGCGTTCTGGAAGTGCGTGGCGAATATTTGCCGCTGGTTGAGTTGTGGAAAGTCTTCGAAGTTGAAGGCGCAAAAACCGAAGCAACGCAGGGCATCGTGGTGATTTTACAAAGCGCAGGTCGTCGCTATGCGCTGCTTGTCGATCAGTTAATTGGCCAACACCAGGTGGTGGTCAAAAACCTGGAAAGCAACTACCGCAAAGTGCCAGGTATTTCTGCTGCAACGATTCTCGGCGACGGTAGCGTCGCGTTGATTGTTGATGTGTCTGCATTGCAGGGGTTAAACCGCGAACAACGTGTGGCGATCACAGCCGCCTGATTGAGTAAGAAAGGGAATAATATGACCGGTATGAGTAATGTAACTAAACTGGCCGGCGAACCGTCAGGTCAGGAATTCCTCGTGTTTACGCTGGGGGATGAAGAGTACGGTATCGATATCCTGAAAGTGCAGGAAATTCGTGGTTACGATCAGGTAACCCGCATTGCTAACACGCCAGCGTTTATCAAAGGCGTTACAAACCTGCGCGGTGTGATTGTGCCGATTGTTGATCTGCGCGTGAAGTTTAGCCAGAGCGATGTGGATTACAACGAAAACACCGTGGTGATTGTACTGAATCTGGGGCAACGGGTGGTTGGGATTGTGGTTGACGGCGTATCTGACGTGCTATCGCTGACAACCGATCAAATCCGACCGGCACCGGAATTCGCGGTTACGCTGTCAACGGAATATCTGACGGGTCTGGGCGCGCTGGGAGAGAGGATGCTGATTCTGGTCAACATTGAGAAACTGCTGAACAGCGAAGAGATGGCATTGTTAGATATTGCCGCCGCTCATATGGCGTAAATAAGTAAACATATTATCCGGCCTACAATAATTGCTGTTGTAGGCCGGATAAGCGTAGCGCATCCGACACCTTTCCTTCTTACGCTTCCCGTTCAACCAGTTCCGGTTCTTCTTCCAGTAAACCTTCATCCTGTGCCAGCATCGCCGTTGCAATCCCGTTACCTAATACGTTGATCGCTGAGCGCCCCATATCGAGGAAATGGTCGATCCCCATCAGTAACAAAATTCCTGCAACCGGAATATTAAAGCTTGGGATGGTTGCCGCCAGCACCACCAGCGCAGAACGCGGCACACCGGCAATCCCTTTGGACGCCAGCATCAGGGTCAACATCAGGACGGTGATTTCTGCAAAGGAGAGATGGATATTGTAGGCCTGTGCGATAAACATAGAAGCAAATGAGCAGTAGACCATAGAACCCACCAGGTTAAACGAATAACCGATAGGCAGTACAAATGACACGATATTAGGCGAGCAGCCAAATTTGGTTAATTGCTCCAGCGTTTTCGGATAAGCGGCTTCGGAACTGCTGGTGGTGAAGGCGACCAGAACCGGGTCTTTCAGCATGCTGACCAGGCGGAACACCTCTTTTTTCAGCATCACATAACCTACAGCCAACAGGACCAGACAGGTCAGCAAAATGGCCACATAATAACCGCCAATGAACGACGCGTAGTTGAGCAGGATCCCCAGGCCCTGGGTGGAGATAACGGAAGATATTGCGGCAAAAATAGCCAGCGGCGCAACATACATCACGTAACCGGTCACCTTCAGCATAATGTGGGAGACGACATCCAGCGCGGCAACCAGCGGGGCGTTAAATTTTTCGCCGAGCGAAGCACCACCGATGCCGAAGAACATTGAGAACACGACGATTTGCAGAATCTCATTGTTGGCCATCGCCTCAGCGATGCTGGTGGGAATGGTATGCGTCAGAAAACCTTTCAGGCTCATACCGCCTACGGCCAGGCCGGTATCGGTGGCTTCCAGCGGGATCGCCAGGTTCAGGCCGCTGCCGGGTTGTTCGAGGGAGACCACAAACAGACCGACCAGAATAGACAGAATAGAAGAGCTGATAAACCAGATCATCGCTTTGCCACCCACGCGCCCGATGGTTGATGTTTCGCCCAGGCGCATAATACCCACGGTCAGGGTGCTAAAGACTAAAGGCGCAATCACCATCTTAATCAGGCGCAAAAAGATGTCGGTGAGAAGCGTAATATTATCGGCCCAGGCGGTAACAACGCCGGGGGAGGCATAAGAGTGGATCCCTGCACCCGACAGGATCCCCGCCAGCATGAAGATCACAATAAACAACGTGAGTTTGTTTGCATTTGCCACTAAAAAGCCCTCAGTAAGGATTTAACATTTATTGTTCGGTTACTCATTTTTTATACTTATTAAGTGGTAACGAAATATTCATCATATAAATTGGATTAAAGCGTAATCGGATACAACTTTTTTTAATTTTTTATTCATTTTGTTGTGGTATTTACGAAGAGGATATGTGATCTGAATCACGAAAAAGTGCCTAATTGTTCTCATCTGATCCTAAGAACAGGCAGATATGAATGTTATTTACATGATAATTATGATGTTTTTATGTGAATGACTTGTGGTGGCTGTTCAACTGCTGCTCAGTGGTTCTGCCTGACTGTATTTCCCTCCCGTATTTCCCTTTCGCAAACGTAAAGTTATCTCAGCGAGTGCCGATAACGTTGATAACTCGTTTTCAGGAAGGTGCCTTATGTTTAACCGTATCCGCGTTGTCACAATGCTGATGATGGTGCTGGGGGTTTTCGCACTGCTACAGCTTGTTTCCGGTGGTCTGTTGTTTTCTTCATTGCAGCAGAATCAGCAAAGTTTTGTTATTTCTAACGATCTTCGACAGCAGCAAAGCGAACTCACCTCGACATGGGATCTGATGCTGCAAACACGAATTAATTTAAGCCGTTCTTCCGCGCGTATGATGATGGATGCGTCCAATCAGCAAAGCAGCGCGAAAAACGATCTGCTAAAGAATGCGAAAGCATCGCTGGCGCAGGCAGAAACGCATTACGCAAAATTTAAAAACATCACGCCGTTGCCGGAGATGGCAGAAGCCAGCGGCAACGTTGATGAGAAGTATCAGCAGTACCATGCGGCCTTAGCAGAACTGGTCCAGTTTCTGGAAAACGGCAATATGGATGCCTATTTCGCGCAACCTACTCAGGGAATGCAAAACGCGCTCGGCGAGGCGTTGGGCAAGTATGCCAGCGTTAGCGAGAAGCTTTACGTTCAGGCATTCGATCAAAGCGCGCGTGATTACCACTTTGCCCAATGGCAGCTCGGCATTCTGGCCGTGGTGCTGGTGCTGATTCTGGTGGTGGTGTGGTACGGCATCCGTCATACCTTGCTCAACCCTCTGGCGCGCGTTATTGCTCATATCCGTGAGATCGCCAGCGGTAATTTAACCGCGACGCTGACGGTCCACGGACGTAACGAAATTGGTGAGCTGGCCAGTACGGTTGACCATATGCAGCGTTCGCTGGCGGAAACCGTCACCCTGGTACGTGAAGGTTCTGATGCGATTTATTCCGGTACCAGCGAAATTGCCAGTGGTAACACCGATCTTTCATCCCGTACTGAACAACAGGCATCTGCGCTGGAAGAGACCGCCGCCAGCATGGAACAACTGACCGCAACCGTGAAGCAAAACGCGGATAACGCGCGTCAGGCTTCTCAATTGGCGAAAAGCGCCTCTGATACCGCACAACATGGCGGCAAAGTGGTTGATCGCGTGGTGAACACCATGCATGAAATTGCCGATAGCTCGAAGAAAATTGCCGACATCATCAGCGTCATTGATGGCATTGCTTTCCAGACCAATATTCTCGCACTGAATGCGGCGGTTGAAGCGGCGCGTGCCGGTGAGCAAGGGCGTGGTTTTGCCGTGGTCGCAGGCGAAGTGCGTAATCTGGCGAGCCGTAGTGCGCAGGCGGCGAAAGAGATCAAAGCATTGATTGAAGACTCTGTTTCCCGAGTGGATACCGGTTCTGTCCTGGTAGAGAGCGCCGGGGAAACCATGAATGACATCGTCAATGCGGTGACGCGGGTGACCGACATTATGGGGGAAATCGCCTCCGCTTCAGACGAACAGAGCCGCGGGATAGATCAGGTTGCGCTCGCAGTATCTGAAATGGATCGTGTGACGCAACAGAACGCCTCGCTGGTTCAGGAATCGGCCGCCGCAGCGGCAGCGCTCGAAGAACAGGCCAGTCGCTTAACCCAGTCGGTGTCGATTTTCCGTCTCGCGTCACGCCCGACGTCGGCTAAACCCCGTGATACGCGGTTACCTGCGTCGGCGACTGCGACTGCATCATCTCCGCGCCAGAATAGTGAACAAGATACGAATTGGGAAACATTTTGACTGGTAGTTAAACCGCGGCCTGCGCCGCCCGATGGGAGCGTTGATGTTTAATCGTATTCGAATTTCGACCACGCTGTTTTTGATTTTAATCCTCTGCGGTGTTTTGCAGATTGGCAGTAATGGCTTGTCCTTCTGGGCATTTCGGGACGGTTTTCAAAACCTGAATCAGGTCGAACGGAGTAACCAACAACGCGCTGCGCTGGCCCAAACCCGCGCTGTGTTATTACAGGCCAGTACGGCCCTTAATAAGGCAGGAACGCTGACTGCACTGAGCTATCCGCCAGAGGATATCAAGGCCTTGATGACGCTTGCGCGCGATAGCCTGGCGCAGTCCGAGTCAATGTTTAAACGCTTTATGGCGACGTCGGATACCACAGAACAAGAGAAGGCGCTGATTGGCGCGACGGAGAAAAGCTTTAGCCAATGGCACAGCGATCTGGTTCATCAGGCAACCTGGCTTGAGAACAATCAATTGTCAGATTTTCTGACCGCGCCGGTGCAGGCTTCGCAGGCTGCTTTTGATGCGAATGTTAATGCGTGGCAGAGCAACATCGACCGCGTGTTGCAAACAGCAGGTGATCTCAGCCAGCGAAATTATCATATGTCGGGGATGATTTTCGCCGTCATGGTGGTACTGGCGGTGCTGTTAACCAGTGCGGCGTTGTACTGGTCGCGCAAGATGATTGTCCAGCCGCTGGCGATTATCGGCAGCCATTTCGACAGCATTGCCGCAGGTAACCTGGCACGGCCTGTAGCAGTTTATGGTCGCAATGAGATCTCGGCCATTTTTGCCAGTCTGAAGAAGATGCAGCAGGCGCTGCGTGAAACAGTGAGTGAAGTTCGCCAGGGTAGCTCAGCCATGCACAGTGGCATTTCAGAGATCGCGATGGGCAATAACGATTTGTCTTCACGAACTGAACAGCAGGCGGCTGCACTGGCGCAAACGGCCGCCAGTATGGAACAACTCACTGCCACCGTTGGGCAGAATGCGGATAACGCGCGCCAGGCTTCAGGAGTTGCTAAAAGTGCGGCAGACACAGCCCATAAAGGCGGCGAACAGACGTCGCGGGTCGCCAGTACTATGCATGAGATTTCCGCCAGCTCGCAGAAAATTGGCGACATTATCGGGGTGATTGACAGCATTGCCTTTCAGACCAATATCCTGGCGCTGAATGCCGCTGTAGAGGCTGCACGAGCGGGGGAACAGGGGCGCGGTTTTGCCGTTGTTGCTGGAGAAGTGCGCAATCTGGCCAGCCGGAGCGCACAGGCAGCAAAGGAAATTAAGGGACTGATTGAGGAATCTGTCACCCGGGTTCATCAGGGATCGCAGTTGGTCGATATGGCGGCGCGCACGATGACAGAAATTGTCAGCTCTGTGACCCGGGTGAACGACATCATGGGGGAGATTGCCTCGGCGTCTGATGAACAGCGCAGAGGTATTGAACAGGTGGCGCAGGCCGTCAGCCAGATGGACTCCGTGACGCAGCAAAACGCCGGGCTGGTGGAAGAAGCCGCATCCGCCACCGGACAACTCGCCACGCAGGCCGATCATCTTTCTGCCTGTGTCGCATTTTTTAAGCTTGAAGAGCAAAACGTAGCAAAACAAGAGTTGGCGCAACCGCAGGTTGTGCCCGTTGTATCCTGAATGTGATTGAGAAGGCGCTATGACATCATCTCTGCCCTCCGGGCAAACGTCATTATTGTTACAGATGACACAGCGCCTCGCGCTGTCTGACGCGCATTTTCGTCGGATATGTCAATTAATCTACCAGCGTGCGGGGATCGTACTGGCCGACCATAAGCGGGACATGGTTTATAACCGCCTGGTCCGCCGCCTGCGAACCCTGGGTCTGGATGACTTTGGTCGCTATCTCAGCATGCTGGAAGCTAACCAGAACAGTGCTGAGTGGCAGGCTTTTATTAATTCTCTGACCACCAACCTGACCGCGTTTTTTCGCGAAGGGCATCATTTTCCGGTGCTGTCGGATCATGCTCGTCGGCGTAGCGGTGAATACCGCGTCTGGAGCGCGGCGGCGTCAACCGGAGAAGAGCCGTACAGCATCGCCATTACGCTCGCCGATACCTTAGGTATGGCGCCGGGCCGCTGGCGGGTTTTTGCCAGCGACATTGATACCGAAGTGCTGGAAAAGGCGAGAAGCGGTATTTACCGCCTTGATGAGCTTAAGACGCTGTCACCCCAGCAGTTGCAGCGTTATTTCATGCGCGGCACCGGACCGCATGAAGGGCTGGTACGCGTCCGGCAGGAACTGGCGGGGCATGTTGAATTTTCCAGCGTGAATTTACTGGATAAGCAGTACAACGTGCCTGGGCCCTTCGATGCCATATTTTGCCGTAACGTAATGATCTACTTCGATAAAACGACGCAACAGGACATATTGCACCGTTTTGTTCCACTTCTTAAACCAGATGGGCTGCTGTTTGCAGGTCATTCAGAAAACTTTAGCAACCTCGTGCGCGAGTTTAGCCTGCGTGGACAGACCGTATATGCGCATGCGCCAGGTAAGGATAAAGCATGAGTAAAATCAGGGTGTTGTCGGTTGATGATTCTGCATTGATGCGTCAAATCATGACCGAAATTATTAACAGCCACAGTGATATGGAAATGGTGGCGACGGCGCCAGATCCGTTGGTCGCGCGGGATTTAATCAAAAAATACAATCCCGACGTACTGACGCTGGATGTGGAGATGCCGCGCATGGACGGTCTCGATTTTCTTGAGAAGTTGATGCGTCTGCGTCCGATGCCGGTCGTCATGGTCTCTTCTCTGACCGGTAAAGGTTCAGAGGTCACGTTGCGGGCGCTGGAGTTGGGGGCGATTGATTTTGTCACTAAACCGCAGTTGGGGATCCGTGAAGGGATGCTGGCCTACAGCGAAATGATCGCAGAGAAGATCCGCACTGCGTCGCGGGCAAAACTGGCGGCTCATAAACCCATGGCGGCACCAACGACCTTGAAAGCAGGGCCATTACTCAGTTCGGAAAAATTGCTGGTGATTGGCGCCTCAACCGGAGGAACAGAGGCAATTCGCCATGTACTCCAGCCATTGCCGCTTTCAAGTCCAGGTATTCTTATCACCCAGCATATGCCGCCAGGATTTACCCGCTCGTTCGCCGAACGTCTGAACAAACTGTGTCAGATCACGGTGAAAGAAGCCGAAGACGGGGAACGCGTTCTCCCGGGGCATGCGTATATTGCGCCCGGTGACAAACATATGGAGCTGGCGCGTAGCGGCGCGAACTACCAAATCAAAATTCATGACGGCCCGCCGGTTAACCGGCACCGGCCTTCAGTGGATGTGCTGTTCCATTCGGTGGCGAAACATGCGGGGCGTAATGCGGTGGGAGTGATCCTGACCGGCATGGGCAACGACGGCGCCGCCGGAATGTTAGCGATGAACCAGGCTGGCGCCTGGACCATTGCGCAAAATGAAGCAAGTTGTGTGGTGTTCGGCATGCCGCGCGAGGCCATCAATATGGGTGGCGTAAGCGAAGTGGTCGATCTTAGCCAGGTAAGCCAGCAAATGCTGGCGAAAATCAGTGCCGGACAGGCAATACGTATTTGAATCAGGAGTCTATTTTTTATGGCGGATAAAGAGCTTAAGTTTTTGGTTGTGGATGACTTTTCCACCATGCGTCGCATCGTGCGTAACCTGCTCAAAGAGCTGGGGTTCAACAATGTTGAAGAGGCGGAAGACGGCGTGGATGCGCTGAATAAGCTGCAGACTGGGGGATTCGGTTTTGTCATTTCCGACTGGAACATGCCGAATATGGACGGCCTGGAACTGCTGAAAACCATTCGTGCAGATGGCGGAATGTCTTCCCTGCCAGTGCTGATGGTCACGGCAGAAGCGAAGAAAGAAAACATTATTGCGGCAGCACAGGCAGGCGCCAGTGGTTATGTCGTTAAACCGTTTACGGCGGCGACGCTGGAAGAAAAACTCAATAAGATCTTTGAGAAACTGGGCATGTGAGGGTGTGATAATGATGATGCAACCACAAATTAAACCTGCTGACGAACACTCAGCAGGGGACATCATCGCGCGCATCGGCAGTTTGACCCGAATGCTGCGCGACAGCCTGCGCGAACTGGGGCTGGATCAGGCTATTGCCGAAGCGGCGGAAGCGATTCCCGATGCCCGCGATCGTCTCGATTACGTTGTGCAAATGACTGCACAGGCGGCAGAGCGCGCGCTGAACAGCGTGGAAGCTTCGCAACCGCACCAGGACGCGATGGAAAAAGGGGCCAAAGAGCTGACAAAACGCTGGGATGAATGGTTCGAAAATCCGATCGAGCTGTCTGACGCCCGGGAACTGGTCACCGACACCCGTCAGTTTCTTGGTGACGTGCCCGGACATACCAGCTTCACCAATGCCCAGTTGCTGGATATCATGATGGCGCAGGATTTCCAGGACCTCACCGGTCAGGTCATCAAGCGTATGATGGATGTTATCCAGGAGATTGAACGTCAGCTGCTGATGGTTCTGCTGGAAAACATTCCGGAGCAGGGCGCTCGTCCAAAACGTGAAAACGAAAGCTTGCTGAACGGCCCGCAGGTTGACACCTCAAAAGCCGGCGTGGTGGCAAGTCAGGATCAGGTTGACGACCTGCTGGATAGTCTCGGGTTCTGATTGTTGCGCGAGTCCCCTCAGGCCGCAGAGTAGGTCTGAGGGGAAAGTTCTCAGCGTAAATCCATTTTAACGGTCATGTTGCCTTCAAAGCTTCCTGGTTCCGGGCGGCTGGCGGTGGTAGAGACCGGCGCGGCCGTCATGTTAATTATGCCATTTCCCTGTTCATCCAGCGTAACCGGAAAATCCACAGAACCATCCAGTACTACGTTCTGATTATTTGCATCAAACATTCTGATACCGAGATCGTTTCTGCCAATCAGTTTGGCGATGTAGGACTGACTACCCTCTACCACGCCCTGATCGGCGGTCAACGTCAGCTTAATCTTGTCGCTGTTGCTGATGGCGGGGCCGTCACAATGGTAGGCGATATCGACATCTTTCAGCGTATAACCTTTTGGCGGTTGCCCCTGGTTAACAAACTGACTGCTGATAATACTCCCCATATCAACCTCAATGGTACTTCCAGCATTAATCGTACAACTGAGAGGGGCGGTAAGCTTACCGCTCAGCCAGATATTGGACACCAGTTGAGCATCGGTGTTGCGGCATGAACCATTTCCTGTATACAGACAGGCATAGCTTTGCACAACCAGCGTGGGGTCGATGATCTCTTCACCCAATATCGGTTTTTTAATGTACAGATAAAAGCGAATCACGCTGAGCTTGAACTTTCGTTTGACCGTTGCGCCACCGGTCGGTCGCGTTTCGTTGTTACAGACATCTGCTGTCCCTTCCGACAGTTTTTGGTCTGCCTTTTGACTGCCCATATTGCCGATTGGGGTCGGGTACTCGGTGATTTTGATCTCACTTAACCCCATGCCGTCGGGATTGTCGATAGCGTCGTTAAATCCCGAAACCTTGATATCCAGGTTCTCTGTTAAGACTCCGTATCCACTGACGCCTGCCGTCAGCGGACTACCGGCGAAGTTGTATTCATAAATCATCGATGCTGATGTGGTATTGGCGGGACATGTGCAATTGGCTTCGATCTCAGGCCCGGTACCTGGCATGTAGCTCCCCGTTAAGTATGAATAATTTGTGTTGTTTTCTGTGCTGCTGAGTTCATGCTCATATGACACTGAATAGTCAGCAGATGCTCCAAAGCAATTTGTTAATAGCGTTATCGCAGCCTGGACTGAGGCTGGCAATATAAAGAGAACCGAGGTCAATACGACCGCAAAAATGTGGCGCATATATTATTCCTGTTTGCAAATGGCCTGAGTAGAGAGAATCCCTGCGAGATTCGCAGCGTGTTCGGGCTCAGGGAGGACCACGCTGGCATGGCATTGTTGTTCACGAGCCTTACCCCATTGAATGGTTATTGGGAAAGTCGCCGGAACCCCTGCGAGGTAGACGGTGCCGGTATCATCAACGATGCCGAGAATTGAGGCATTATCGACGGAGACCATTGCACCGAAAGGAATCACTTGTCCCTTGGCATTGGTGAGATGGAGAAGCGCCCGATAACCGATGTGCGCGACAAAGTTTGCCGCCACCGCTGCGCTACGGCTTGGAATGACAGTTGTGGCAGTTGCATCGGTATCAACATCATCCGGCAGGCTGGTGGTATCAATTCGGATGCTGTTTTTCTGATACGGCGTCAGGGAGGGGATGACAGCATTACCCTGCCAGTCGGTGCGGACACCGCGCTGATTCTGAAAGCGGATGCCTTTTGCCCCTTGAGCAGAGACTATGGCAAACTGATCGCCCAATGGTTGAGAAAAGGTGATGCCGTGAGGATGGGCGACAATCGCGCCGCTGGCACCCAGATTCAACTGTTGCGAGCGGTCCGATGAAGTGTAATAGCCGGCGTTCATACTGGCGTATTGCGAGCGGTAGCTGCTGTACAGACTGCTGGTATCTTCGCCGTCGTGATTGCTGTGGCTTTGCTGCAGGGAATAGCTCAGACGCTGATCGTCAAGTAGCGTGCCGTTCAAGCCGATATTATGGCGGGTATAGCCATGTTTGCTGCTGCTGACGTTATAGGTCGACCATGCGTTGGGCAACCAGCGGCTGAGAGGCACGCTGAGTCCAAAGGCGATCATCTGATCGTCTTGTCGATCGCTGGTTTTACTGTAGGTATAAGTCAGATGATAGCTAATCCCATTTATTGTCGTATTTACTCCGGCAGACAGGCTGCGTTCAGTTTCTGAGGTTCCCCAGTAGTCCTGCTGATAACCGTTCAGGTAGATGCTGCTGCCCAGCAATGTTTGGCTGATGCTGGCCTGAATTCGGTTGCGTTTGTTATAGCTGAACATCAGGTCATCTTCATTACCGCTGTATTTCTTATTGGCATCACTGAAGCTGTAATAGCCCTGCGTAGAATAGCGATAGCTGGCGAGCGTGAAGTTGGTGGCGGTACGCTCGATCTTGCCCGAGTAAAGCAGGCGATACGACTGCCCGGAACTTGTTTGATCATTATCCAGCGTGGCTCTGGCTGCCGTGACGTCAGCCGAAAGGGCGCCCAACTCGCCCAGTGCTATACCGATCCCGGCGTTCGCAGCCTGATAATCACCAGAAGAGGTGACTCCGCCGAACAGCGTTGCGGCATTGTTCAAACCGTAGATAAAACTGGCCTGGGCGAATTCGGGTTCTTTCTCGTCGCTGCCGCTGGCCGCCCGGTAACGGGCCGCGGTGACTTCGTATTTTATCCTGCCGGGACGTAACATCACGGCGGTGCTGGAGTAGGGTTGGGTAAAATGATGCTCTGTGCCGTCGGCTTCTTTTACCGTGATATCCAGATCGCCGCTGTTGGTTGTCGAGTAGAGATCGGAAATCTCAAAAGCCCCCGGGGCAACGTTTTGCTGGTAGATCAAATAGCCATTTTGCCGGATGGAGACTTCCGCATTTGAACTGGCGATCCCGCGTATAACGGGCGCGTAGCCGCGCTGGCTGAACGGTAACATTTCGTCATCGGAGGCCAGATTTACACCTGTGTACTGAATACTGTCGAAGACATCGCCACGGGTGCTGTTTTCACCCGCGGTAAACTGGCTGCGTAGCACATCAATATCATGCTGCAGATAGGTATTAATGGCATTCCAGGCATTGATGCTTTCAGATTTGCTCCAGGTAGAATAGTTGCGTACCCGCCACCCGCCCAGGTTAAGACCACTACGCAGATTGAGGTACTGGCTGTCAGAGGTATTATGGTTACCGTCACGGGTCTGTGAACCTGAATAACTGTAATCCGTAAACAGAACCGGTACGCCATCATCCCACAGTGACGGGTCAATACCATCCCTGGCCGGATTCGCAATGGCGGCCTGCGGCATGCTGATATTGAGCGTCATCGTGGAAAAGTCGAGCGATGATGAGGCTTGCGGGATGTAATACCCCAGAGGGTGTGGGAGAGGTACATTCGCTGGCGCATCCGCAAGTGCTGGATAGTTCTCAATTTTAACGCCCCAGTGGCGCAGCATTTCTGGCGTGAACTGTGCCTGAAGCGTACCATCCGTGGCACTTGTATAGGTAACCGGTTCTTCACCCAGCAACGTCTTATTGAGCTGTAGCCGCGAAGGCCAGGTACCGGGCAGTTGCGCATTTTCGCGGGAGAAAAGCGACAAATCGATATCCTGTTGCGAGAGTTCGTTGCCCTCCAGTGATGAAGAGGAAAAGGAATATTCCCGTGCGAAAGCATGGCCTGAAACGACAAATGCAATGCTGAGAAGACCGCGGATTAGCAGCGACAGCCTCGAAGGAGCAAACGTAGAACGTCGCAACATTAACCCCCCTTGCTCAACGGGGCCGAGTATTGTTGCGAGGCATTTCCGTAGTCGGTAATGCAGTGCCAGGTAACCTGATCACCGTTAGCTTGCATGGGCAGCGGGAAAGTGGCGGTGCTGAAAGGTGCCACCATATCCGCCTTCGCAAGTGAAACTGCGCCCAAGTGTAAGCTATCGAAAACCGTGTAGAAGGCGTTATTATTCGTTACCTGTAACTGGTTACCTGAACGCACAAACTGTAACTTCTCGCAGCTTTGTGCCGGTGAACCCGTAATATTTTTAGGGCGCCAGAGCAGTTTGAGACGGGTTTTATAGATTAGCCGAAGAATATTTTTACTTTCATTTTCTTTGGCGGTAGCCGGAATAGTGCGCACGTTCATATAAAACAGCGATTCTTTATTCTCTGGCAGTGGCGTGCCGTTCCAGGTGATACGCAGGCTCTGCTCTTTTTGCGCGTTGAGGCGAAAAAGCGGCGGGGTAACGATAAAAGGTCCGCGCGTCTTCTCATCCCCCGTATCGGTCCACGACTGAATTAACCATGGCAGTTGCGTGTCAGTATTAGTCAGCGCCAGCGCGACCTCTTTTTTGTTAGCGTCAAAAATAATCCGTGTGCGGCCAACCTGAATTCCACTCGCCGGACAAAAACACGAGTAAAAGAGAGGAGGGAATAATGCCACCATAATAAGGATACGCATAAAATGGACCCGTAATAGGTTAAATATTATCGATGGTATTAAGCGCCTGGAAATATTCCAGGCGTAAAAATAGAAAGTGTTAGCGATATAAAATATTAATTGTCATGTCCGCATCAGCCGGGCCAGCGGTGACTTCTTTTGCGAACGATTTATAGCGAGCCTGAAGGTGAGCCTGAATGGTATCGGTGGACTCTGTTGATAGCGGAATATAAACTTGCCCCTCTGAACCATCGAAGGCCAACAATGTTGTTGGTGAGTTGATCGGGCTAAGTGCAATACCAACTCCGGTAGCTGCCGTCTCTCCTGCGGTCGTGATCTGACTGACGTCAAGAAGCGTATTGGACTTGGTTAATGCGGTAGGGCCATTAAAGGTTAACTGCACGGAAGTCAGACCTTCAGTCGTCACCGGACAGTCAGTCAGTTTTATATCGACATCAACCAGATCTGTTTCTGTACCTACAGTGGTAAATAATGATGTCGGCCACGTACCCAGCGGTATAGTGCTGTCCGTACCATCATCTCCATCAATGACACAACTTGGTTCAATGATTTCTCCGGTAAAATGAATCGTCCCTGCATTCATTTCTGCGGCTAATACATTAAATGAATATGCTGACAGCAGAGCAAAAAATACAGCGCTTTTCTTCATCTTCATGATTTGATAATCCCTGTAAGTGTTAATATTTTATTCCATAAAAATATGGGTGTAGCTCAACGGTAATATTATTCGGTCGCCAGTATACATGAGGTTTAATCGTTGTGGAGTAGGGCGGGGTTAAGTGGGTTATAATTAAAGCTTATGATTTTTTATTTTATTATTGAGTCTGAAGGGAATGATATATAATGTGATTATGTTAAGCAATTCTTATATTGCTTTCTTCTAAAACTTAGGCGGAATTGCTATTTTTTTATTCGATTTTGTTCTGTTGACAGAGTTATGTTCGTCTTTTTTTAATGTTTCTTAATTCAGAAATTAATAAATATTATGCTGTGATAGCTATTTTAGCCGCGATGAGACGGTATTGCGCAGGATCTATCCGCCGGGTAAACCCCGAAAAGAGCATGATTGCGCGGTTTTTTCTCGCCATTGCTTACGGACCATGCTGGCATGATAAGTCAGACGTAATGGGTAACGAGCACGTACAGTGGCAGAAGAAAGCGACGACGACAAAACAGAAGCCCCCACACCCCACCGACTTGAAAAAGCCCGGGAGGAAGGGCAGATCCCCCGATCCAAAGAGCTGACTTCACTGCTTATTTTGCTGGTGGGAGTGTGCATTATCTGGATTGGTGGAGAGTCGCTGGCCCGCAGACTGGCTGGCATGCTGTCGGCTGGGCTACGGTTTGACCACAGTATGGTCAATGACCCCAATCTGATCCTCAGCCAAATCATCCTGCTGATTAAAGACGCGATGATTGCGCTGTTGCCGTTGATTACTGGCGTCGTTCTGGTGGCATTGATCTCACCCGTGATGCTTGGTGGCTTGATCTTCAGTGGTAAATCTCTGCAACCCAAGTTCTCTAAGTTGAATCCGCTGCCAGGCATTAAACGCATGTTTTCCGCGCAAACCGGTGCCGAACTACTCAAAGCGATACTGAAGTCCACGTTAGTGGGAAGCGTGGCCGGATTTTTTCTCTGGCATAACTGGCCAGCGATGATGCGGCTGATGGCGGAATCACCGATTACGGCGATGGGCAATGCCCTGGATTTAGTCGGTATGTGCGCGCTGTTGGTGGTGCTGGGCGTCATTCCCATGGTCGGGTTCGACGTTTTTTTCCAAATTTATAGCCATCTGAAAAAGCTGCGCATGTCGCGTCAGGATATCCGTGACGAATTTAAGCAAAGCGAAGGTGATCCGCACGTTAAGGGCAAAATACGCCAAATGCAGCGCGCGGCGGCACAGCGTCGCATGATGGCGGATGTACCGAAAGCGGACGTCATTGTGACCAACCCCACGCACTACTCGGTGGCGTTGCAGTAT
This sequence comes from Citrobacter sp. CRE-46, assembly GCF_059615875.1. Taxonomy (NCBI): domain Bacteria; kingdom Pseudomonadati; phylum Pseudomonadota; class Gammaproteobacteria; order Enterobacterales; family Enterobacteriaceae; genus Citrobacter; species Citrobacter sp. CRE-46. The sequence continues at coordinate 2,183,833 of NZ_CM184341.1, forward strand.
GACGAGAACAAAATGAGCGCGCCGAAAGTTGTTGCCAAAGGCGCGGGGCTGGTGGCGTTACGCATTCGTGAGATTGGCGCCGAGCATCGTGTCCCCACGCTAGAAGCACCACCACTGGCGCGTGCGTTATATCGTCATGCAGAGATTGGTCAGCAAATACCGGGGCAATTATATGCCGCCGTTGCTGAAGTGTTGGCATGGGTATGGCAGTTAAAACGCTGGCGTCTGGCAGGCGGCAATCCGCCACCACAACCTGAAAACCTTCCGGTGCCTGACGCACTGGATTTCCTGAACGAGAAGAATACTGATGGCTAATCTGGTCGCGATGCTGCGCCTGCCCGGCAACCTCAAATCCACGCAATGGCAAATCCTTGCCGGGCCGATCCTCATTCTGCTGATCCTGTCGATGATGGTGCTGCCGCTGCCGGCTTTCATCCTCGATCTGCTGTTCACGTTTAATATTGCGCTGTCGATCATGGTGCTGTTGGTGGCGATGTTTACACAGCGCACGCTTGAGTTTGCTGCATTCCCGACGATTTTGCTGTTCACCACATTATTGCGCCTGGCCCTGAACGTCGCGTCGACGCGTATCATTTTGATGGAAGGACATACCGGTGCGGCCGCGGCGGGGAAGGTGGTTGAAGCCTTTGGCCACTTCCTGGTGGGCGGTAACTTTGCCATCGGGATCGTGGTTTTCGTTATTCTCGTCATCATTAACTTTATGGTTATTACCAAAGGCGCCGGTCGTATCGCTGAAGTTGGCGCACGCTTCGTGCTGGATGGTATGCCCGGCAAGCAGATGGCGATTGATGCCGACTTAAATGCCGGACTGATTGGCGAAGATGAAGCCAAAAAACGCCGTTCGGAAGTGACGCAGGAAGCGGACTTCTACGGTTCGATGGATGGTGCGAGTAAATTCGTACGCGGAGATGCCATCGCCGGTATTTTGATCATGGTGATCAACGTGGTTGGCGGCCTGTTGGTCGGGGTGCTACAGCATGGTATGAGCATGGGCAGCGCCGCGGAAAGTTATACCCTGCTGACTATCGGTGACGGCCTGGTCGCGCAGATCCCCGCGCTGGTTATCTCAACGGCGGCGGGTGTTATCGTGACCCGCGTGAGTACAGACCAGGATGTAGGCGAACAGATGGTGACCCAACTGTTCAGTAATCCAAGCGTTATGCTGCTTAGTGCAGCGGTGCTGGGTTTGCTGGGCCTGGTACCTGGTATGCCAAACCTGGTATTTTTGATGTTTACCGCCGCATTACTCGGCCTGGCCTGGTGGATGCGTGGCCGCGAACTCAAAGCGCCTGCTGAACCTCAGCCGGTAAAAATGCCGGAAAATAACTCTGTGGTGGAAGCCACCTGGAACGATGTGCAACTGGAGGATTCACTGGGAATGGAGGTGGGTTATCGCCTGATCCCAATGGTGGATTTTCAGCAGGATGGCGAGCTACTGGGGCGAATTCGCAGTATTCGTAAGAAATTTGCCCAGGATATGGGCTTCCTGCCGCCGGTGGTCCACATTCGCGACAATATGGATCTGCAACCCGCCCGCTATCGCATTCTGATGAAAGGGGTGGAAATCGGCAGCGGGGACGCCTATCCCGGACGTTGGCTGGCTATTAACCCGGGGACGGCGGCAGGTTCGTTGCCGGGAGAGAAAACGGTCGATCCGGCTTTCGGTCTGGATGCTATCTGGATTGAGAGCGCATTGAAGGAACAGGCGCAGATTCAGGGCTTTACGGTGGTTGAAGCCAGTACCGTTGTCGCTACGCATCTGAATCACCTGATTGGTCAGTTTGCCGCTGAGCTGTTCGGGCGTCAGGAAGCGCAACAGCTTCTGGACCGCGTCTCACAGGAGATGCCAAAACTGACAGAAGATCTGGTCCCTGGGGTTGTGACGCTGACCACACTGCACAAAGTGCTGCAGAACTTACTGGACGAAAAAGTACCGATTCGCGATATGCGCACCATTCTTGAAACGCTGGCTGAACATGCGCCGCTGCAAAACGATCCGCATGAGCTTACTGCGGTAGTCCGTGTTGCGCTGGGGCGCGCCATCACCCAGCAATGGTTCCCGGGTAATGAAGAGGTTCAGGTTATTGGTCTGGATACCCCGCTTGAACGTTTGCTGCTGCAAGCATTACAGGGCGGCGGCGGTCTGGAGCCTGGTCTGGCAGACAGGCTGCTGGCCCAAACTCAGGAAGCGCTCTCCCGCCAGGAAATGTTGGGTGCGCCGCCGGTATTGCTGGTTAATCACGCGTTGCGCCCGTTACTGGCACGCTTTTTACGCCGCAGCATACCGCAACTGGTGGTGTTATCGAACATGGAGCTTTCCGATAACCGCCATATTCGTATGACGGCGACCATTGGAGGTAAATAATGCGTAACTTACTGTGGCTGTTGGTTTTTCCTTTGGTGGCGCAGGCGGCCGGAGAAGGGGCATGGCAGGCGAGCGGAATGGGCATCACCTTAAACCATCGTGGTCAGTCAGCCTCGTCCGCACCTCTGGTTCCCAGTCAGCCCGTCTCGGGTTTGATGACCCTGGTGGCGTGGCGCTATGCGCTTAATGGCCCAACCCCTGCGGGGTTACGTGTGCGTTTATGTTCTCAGTCCCGCTGTGTCGAGCTGGACGGACAAAGTGGCACCACCAACGGGTTTAATAATGTTCCTGCCATCGAACCGATGCATTTTGTCTGGGAAGTTCCCGGCGGCGGTCGTCTGATCCCCGCCTTACAAGTACAGAGCAATCAGGTAATAGTAAACTATCGTTAACGCCTTCCTTCATTAGGCCAGCAGCAGAAACTGCTGGCTGCTTCGCAATTTTAGCCCGCCGCTTTGATTAAAAAGAAACGCTGTTTTATAAAATTGGTGACATACGTTGCCGGACTCTTTGTGCTGTTGCCATTTCGCGAACATCCCTGGCAGAAACAGAAAGGTTTCACTTCCTGTTAGCTTTTACTGTGACCCTGTAAGGACGCCCAATATCAACGCGAGGATTGCGGGGCCTCCCAATAATGTGCAGGGGTAACGGCAATGAAGACACGTAAAATCGGACTGGTTAACTATTTTGCCTACGGTTCGGGGGATTTTTTGGGCGCAGGCACCACGGCATTAACCGCCGCCTGGCTGCTCTATTTTTACACTACGTTTTGTGGCCTGACGCCTATCGAGGCGACCTTCATTTTTGCCACCGCCAGGGTGTTGGATGCCGTGGTTAGCCCGTTAATGGGTTTTTTAACCGATAACTTTGCTTCCACCTGGCTCGGTAAACGCTTCGGGCGACGTAAGTTTTTTATTCTGTTGGGGATCCCCTGCGTCTTTAGCTACTCGCTGATGTGGGTGGGTGACATGGGTTTCTGGTACTACCTGCTGACCTATCTGATTTTTGACGTGGTCTACACCATGATTCTGGTGCCTTATGAAACGCTGGTGCCCGAAATGACCGATGACTTCAAACAGAAAACCAAGTTTTCCGGCGCGCGTATTTCGATGGCGCAAATGTCAGCTATTCTGGCCTCGTTCTTACCCGGCGTTCTGCTGACGCTGTTTGGCAAAGATAACCCGGTGTCTTTTTTCTACGCCAGCCTGGTGTTCTCTGTGCTGTGCGCGCTGATGCTGATTTTCGTCTGGTTCTTTACCTGGGAGCGCCCACGTGCTGAGTGGACTGAAGCCGCGCTGCGAGCCGAAGAAGAGAAGAAAAAGCTGACCTTTAGCCAAAGCATGACCCGTCTGTTTGTTGAACTGAGTTCAACACTGCGCATCCGAATCTTCCGCCAGCATTTAGGAATGTATCTCGGCGGCTATATAGCGCAGGACGTTTTTAACGCCGTCTTTACTTACTATGTGGTGTTTGTGCTGATGCAGGAAGCCTCGATGGCGTCAAACCTGCTGGGAACGATGGCTATCTTCCAGTTCATTGCCGTTATCGCCATGATCCCATTGTGTATCCGCTTTGGACCCGCGCCATCATACCGGATGGTGGTTGTCCTGTTTGGCGCGAGCTCTCTCTCTTATGCGCTGCTTTACTATGCCGGGTTAAGCGATGTTTATTCTCTGTTGCTGCTGGTCTCTGCCATTGCGGGTCTGGGACGCGGCGGTATCAATTATGTCCCCTGGAATACCTACACCTATATTGCTGACGTTGACGAAGTGATTACCGGCCAGCGCCGGGAAGGGATCTTCGCCGGCATTATGACGTTAACGCGTAAGGCGTCACAGGCGGGAGCGGTGATGCTGGTTGGGATTGTCATGCAGATGTCCGGTTTTGTCTCCGGTCACAGCGTACAACCCGCGGCGGTCAGCCATACCATTTTGTTAATTCTGAGCTGCGGTACGCTAATTGTTCTGGCGCTGGGTTTCCTGGTTTCCTTGCGCTTCAAACTGAACCTGCAAACCCACAGTACCCTACGTGAAGAGACCGCAAAAATGCGGGCATCGGGACGCCCCGTGCCGGAAGGGCTCTCCGCCAAAGGCCGCGCGACCGTAGAGATGCTGTCGGGCATGCCATATGAATCACTTTGGGGCAACAACAATATTGGTTACCTGAATCGTAATAAGCCAGCAGCACCGAAACTGGAAAAGGGTGCCGCATTGAATTCGACATTGACAGAGGTGAAGTAAATGATTGTTTACCCGGTTAAACACAGCCCGTTATTGCGTCAACCAGACCATTTTATTGCCAGGGATGAATTAAAAACGTTGATCAAAAAGGTGACGCATAACCTGGTCAATATTCATGATGAGACAGGCGAATTCCTGCTGCGTCTGGACGACGGCCGCGTTATTGATACCAAAGGCTGGGCGGGATGGGAGTGGACGCACGGCGTCGGCCTGTACGGGATGTATCAGTATTATCAGCAAACCGGCGATGAAACGATGCGCGATATCATCGATAGCTGGTTTGCCGATCGCTTTGCTGAAGGTGCGACCACCAAAAACGTCAACACTATGGCGCCGTTTTTAACGCTGGCGTATCGCTATGAAGAGACGCGTAACCCCGCGTATCTGCCGTGGCTCGACATCTGGGCTGAGTGGGCCATGCATGATATGCCGCGTACTGAATTCGGCGGTATGCAGCACATTACGCTGGCGGAAGAGAATCATCAGCAAATGTGGGATGACACGTTGATGATGACGGTTTTGCCACTGGCGAAAATCGGCAAGTTGCTCAACCGTCCAGAATATATTGAAGAGGCAACCTATCAGTTCCTGCTGCATGTGCAGAACCTGATGGATAAAGAAACGGGGCTGTGGTTCCACGGCTGGAGCTATGAAGGGCGGCATAATTTTGCCAACGCCCGCTGGGCACGTGGTAACAGCTGGTTAACTATCGTGATCCCGGACTTCCTCGAACTGCTCGATTTACCAGAAAACAGTGCCGTTCGCCGCTATCTGGTGCAGGTCCTGCACGCGCAAATCGCGGCGCTGGCAAGGTGCCAGGATGAAAGTGGATTGTGGCACACGCTGCTGGACGATCCGCAGTCGTATCTGGAAGCGTCAGCTACCGCCGGATTTGCGTATGGGATCCTCAAAGCAGTACGTAAACGCTATGTCGGTCAAGATTATGCCGCGGTGGCCGAAAAAGCCATCAGAGGCATTGTGCAACATATCTCACCAGAAGGTGAATTGATGCACACCTCGTTTGGTACCGGAATGGGGCACAATCTCGATTTTTACCGCAATATCCCGCGGACCTCCATGCCATATGGACAGGCCATGGCGATACTGTGCCTTACCGAATACTTGCGTAAGTATTTTTGATCTCGTTGGCAGAGGGGGCTGCCGCTAACGGACCTGATTGTTGATTCACCTCTGTTTGCGCGGCATTATCCTGCGGCGCAAACAGATGATCCATGATTTGCCGCATGACCGGCGCGGCGGTAACACCGTCGCTGCCGCCGTTTTCGAGGATTAATGCCACGGCGACTTTCGGGTTCTTATAGGGCGCAAAAGCGGTATAAAACACATGGTCGCGCAAACGGACAGGAATCATTTTCGCATTGTAGGTCTGATTTTCTTTCAGGCTGAAGACCTGCGATGTGCCACTTTTCGCCGCAATGCCGTAAGGTGCGGTGTGAAAGAACTTATACCCTGTACCGTTTGGTTCATTTGCCATGCCGAACATCGCCTGACGCACCAGCCCCCAGTAGGGTGACGACGCAGAGGCGATTTGCGACGGCGGTTCAGGAGCCTGGTATGGCGTGAGGGTTTTGCCGCTTTCTTCATCGAGTAGCAGGTGAGGAGCGATGACTTTGCCGTTGTTAATCAGCGCTACCATAGCCTTTACCATCTGGATCGGCGTGGCAATCCAGTAGCCCTGGCCGATACCGACAGAAATGGTATCCCCTTGATACCATGCTTTTTTATGTACTTTCTGCTTCCATTCGCGGCTCGGGAGCAGGCCGTTATACTCCTCATCAAGATCGATACCGGTCGGTTTACCGTAACCAAACTGGCTGAGCATGCTGTTAATCCGGTCGATCCCCATCATATACGCCACCTGATAAAAGAAGGTATCGGCGGATTCTTCAATCGCTTTGGTGACGTCCAGCATACCGTGACCGGTTTTTTTCCAGTCACGATAATGTCGCTCGGTGCCGGGTAGCGTCCAGGTGGGCGCGCCGAAGAAACTGGTCTGCGGGGTGATGACGCCGTTCAGTAACGCTGACATCGCCATGTAGGGTTTGACCGTGGAGGCAGGAGGGTATAACCCCTGCGTGACGCGGTTGATTAAAGGCAGGTCTTTATCCTGCAACAGCTTGTTATAGTCCTGATAGCTGATGCCTTTGACAAACGGATTGGGGTCATAGCTGGGATTGGAGACCATCGCCAGCACGGAACCATCGTGCGGATCTTCCACCAGTACTGCCGCACGCTGGCCCGCCAACAGACTCTCAATGTATTGCTGTAAATGTAAGTCCAGCGTCAGATGGATATCTTTCCCGGCAACGGGCGGCACATCCTTGATCAAGCGGACGATGCGTCCGTGGTTATCGACTTCCACCTCCTGATAACCGGTTTTTCCATGCAGTTCGTTTTCGTAATAGTGCTCAATACCCTGCTTGCCGATGTTGTGATCGGCGGCGTAGTTTTCTGCCAGACCTTTTTTATCCAGTGCTTTCAGATCGTTGTCGTTGATTTTTGAAACATAGCCAAGGACATGCGCCAGTGCGGCCCCATAGGGGTACTGGCGGTCTTCATAGCTATTGATATTGACGCCACTGAAACGAAACTGGTTAACCGAGAAGCGAGCGATTTCTACATCGGTCAGCGCATTTTTTAGCACTACCGGGCGATAACGGCTGCTGGATTTTAGCTCATGGCGGAACTGGTCAATGTCATCCGGGGTGAGGTCAACGATCGGCGTTAGCTGCCTGATTAGGGCATCCATATCGCTGATTTTATAAGGCGTAACGGAAATGTCGTACCAGGTTACGTTGCGCACCAGCGGGATGCCGTTGCGATCGTAAATAATGCCTCGCGTTGGGGCGACGGGCAGCATTTTGATGTCGTTTGCATTCGAGCGGGTGGTGTAATACTGGTGCTGACAGATTTGTAAATTGTAGAGATTGTAAATCAGGATGCCAAAACAGATAACCACAAGGCCAAAGGCCACTATCACACGCCGCTGGAAGAGTTTTTCTTCCGCCTCAAAATCTCTGAATGTCATTGACCCGTACCCGATTAATTCGCCGCCTAATGATACGGAGGCTCAAACGGGATGACAGGCAAAAAATGTTCCATATCTCTACGGAAATGTGTCATTCCTTGTGAGTTGTTACAGATAGCCTGTTACGGAAATAAAAAAGGCCTGAGTCCGCGTTACAGACTCAGGCCTCAATCATTGCGTACTTACATACGTTCTACGGTTTCGATACCCAGCGTATCCAGACCCAGCTTCAGGGTTTTCGCCGTCAGTTGCGCCAGCTTCAGACGGCTGTTACGAATCTCTTCGTTCTCCGCGCTGAGGATAGGGCAATGTTCGTAGAAGCCGGAGAACAGACCCGCTACGTCGTACAGGTAGGCACACATCACGTGCGGCGTACCTTCACGGGCCACGACGGTGAGCGTTTCTTCAAACTGCAGCAGACGCGCAGCCAACTGGGCCTCGCGATCTTCATTGATAATGACCTGCGCATTTGCCAGCGTGCTCTCGTCGATTTCCGCTTTACGGAACACGGACAGTACGCGGGTGTAGGCATACTGCATGTACGGCGCGGTGTTGCCTTCGAACGCCAGCATATTGTCCCAGTCGAAGATGTAGTCAGTGGTACGGTTTTTGGACAAATCCGCATATTTCACTGCGCCGATACCGACCGCATTCGCCAGCTTTTCCAGCTCATCGGCAGGCATATCCGGGTTCTTCTCAGCCACCAGACGACGCGCGCGTTCCAGCGCTTCATCCAGCAGATCGGCCAGTTTAACCGTACCGCCCGCACGGGTTTTGAACGGTTTACCGTCTTTGCCCAGCATCATACCGAACATGTGGTGTTCCAGCGGCACGGAATCCGGCACATAGCCGGCTTTACGGACGATGGTCCAGGCCTGCATCAAGTGCTGATGCTGACGGGAATCGATGTAATAGAGAACGCGGTCGGCATGCAGCGTTTCGTAACGATATTTGGCGCAGGCGATGTCGGTGGTGGTGTAGAGATAGCCGCCATCTTTCTTCTGAATGATAACGCCCATCGGTTCGCCTTCCTTGTTCTTATACTCATCAAGGAATACGACGGTAGCGCCTTCGCTCTCAACAGCCAGACCTTTCGCCTTCAGATCGGCCACGATACCTGGCAGCATCGGGTTGTACAGGCTTTCCCCCATGACGTCGTCACGGGTCAGCGTGACGTTCAGGCGATCGTAAGTTAACTGGTTCTGCGACATGGTAATGTCGACCAGTTTGCGCCACATCTCACGGAAATATTCGTCGCCGCCTTGCAGTTTAACAACATAGCTACGGGCGCGTTCTGCGAAGGCTTCATCTTCGTCGTAATGCTTTTTCGCGTCACGGTAGAAACCTTCCAGGTCAGCCAGCGCCATCTCTCCGGCGTTTTCTTGCTGCTGTTTTTCCAGCCATGCGATCAGCATACCGAACTGAGTACCCCAGTCGCCAACGTGGTTAGCACGAATAACATTGTGGCCGAGGAACTCCAGCGTACGCACCGCAGCGTCACCGATGATGGTGGAACGCAGGTGACCCACGTGCATCTCTTTCGCTACGTTAGGCGCGGAGTAGTCGACAACAACGGTTTGTTTAGCCGGTTGGGTTACGCCCAGACGATCGGAGGCCAGCGCCTGCTGAACATGCTGCGCCAGAAATGCCGGATCGAGAAAAATATTGATAAAGCCCGGGCCAGCAATTTCAACCTTGCTGGCAATCCCGTTGAGATCCAGATGAGTCAGCACCTGCTCAGCCAGTTGTCGCGGCGCCATACCCAGTTTTTTAGCGACAGCCATCATGCCGTTGGCCTGATAGTCACCGAACTGTATTTTTGCTGACTGACGAACCTGCGGTTCGCAATCTGCAGGCGCGCCTGCAGCAATCATGGCCTGACTGACTTTTTCTGAGAGAAGAGCCTGAATATTCACCGGAATACCTTACATTTATGAAGCGGGATAAAATTCACCGCGCCAGTTTAAGAATTTAGGGCGGGAGTATACTGCAAATGCCCGTTGCCGTCAGCATTGCGAGTACAGTGCGCTGTCGGAAATGAAAGCAACGCAATAACGTATAATTATGCATATCGCGTTTGAAAAAAACAGCGGTTGGATGGCGCAGTGCAACAGAGTAAATTAGCGGCTTTGAACATGGATATGAGCTTTTATTATGGCGAACTGGCAAACAGTTGCAGAACTGCATGATATTTCCGCAGATTTACCGCATTTCACGCAGGCGTTAACAGAACTTTCCACCCGTCTTGGTCTGGATGTCACACCGCTTGAAGCCGATCACATTTCTTTGCGTTGCCATCAAAATACTACCGCAGAGCGCTGGCGTCGTGGGTTTGAGCAGTGCGGTGAACTATTGTCAGAGAATATCATCAATGGCAGACCCATTTGCCTGTTCAAACTTCATGAGCCGGTTTGCGTACTGCACTGGACATTTTCCATCGTAGAGCTGCCGTGGCCGGGAGAAAAGCGTTATCCACATGAAGGTTGGGAGCATATTGAGATTGTCCTGCCGGGTGATGCACAAACGCTGAATGCGCGAGCGTTGGCGCTGCTTTCCGATCAAGGCTTGAGTCAGCCGGGCATTTTCGTGAAAACCAGCTCACCGAAAGGAGAGCGTGAGCGATTACCCAATCCTACGCTGGCGGTCAGCGATGGCAGTGTGACGATAAAGTTTCACCCGTGGTCGATTGAAACCATTGTGGCAAGTGAGCGACAGGAGTAAACATGGCCTTACTGGAAGTTTGCTGTTACAGCATGGAATGCGCGCTTACGGCGCAGCAAAACGGCGCGGATCGCATTGAGCTTTGCTCGGCGCCCAAAGAAGGGGGCTTAACGCCGTCACTGGGCGTATTGCGTTCGGTTCGTCAGCATGTTGCTATTCCCGTCAACCCGATTATCCGCCCGCGTGGAGGGGATTTTTGTTATACCGACGGTGAATTCGCGGCAATGCTGGATGATATTGCGATGGTCAGAGAACTGGGATTTCCAGGGCTGGTGACCGGTATTTTAGATGTGGATGGCAATGTCGATATGCCGCGCATGGAAAAAATAATGGCGGCTGCCGGCCCGCTGAATGTCACTTTTCATCGGGCGTTTGATATGTGCGCTAACCCACTCAATGCGCTACAAAAACTCTCTCAATTGGGCATCGCCAGGGTACTGACTTCCGGGCAAAAATCAGATGCAGTGCAAGGTTTAACAAAAATAATGGAACTTATTGCGCAGGCGGGTGCTCCAATCATTATGGCCGGAGCGGGGGTTCGCGCCTCGAATTTGTCCCTGTTCCTGGATGCTGGAGTGCAGGAAGTCCATAGTTCTGCCGGAGTATGGCTGGCTTCCCCAATGCGTTATCGCCATTCGGGGTTGTCGATGTCTTCGGATACGCAGGCGGATGAGTATTCTCGCTATGCGGTAGACGGAGCGGCGGTTGCTGAAATGAAAGCAATCATGGCACGCCATCAGGCCAGCTGATTTTTACCGTTGCATCATGTCGCCCAATATGATGCTTGCTCGTACCAGGCCCCTGCAATTTCAACAGGGGCCTTTTTTTATCCTTTTATGCCTGATGGCGGCAATGCCTTATCAGGCCTACGGGAGTTGTAGGCCCGGTAAGCGTAGCGCCACCGGGCAATCCATTACGGTTTACGCGCAATCAATACCGCGCGTAATGGGGCGGGATAGCCTTCCACCGTTTTACTGTGGTCGTTCGGATCGAGGAAATCGGCCAGCGATTCGGTTATCATCCACTCGGTGCGGCGCTGCTCTTCGGTGGTGGTGACGCAGACATCGGCGATGCGCACATCAACAAATCCGCATTTTTCCAGCCAGTTTTTTAGCGCCAACGCAGAGGGGATAAAATAGACGTTACGCATCTGCGCGTAGCGGTCACCCGGCACCAGTACGGTATTTTCATCACCCTCGACTACCAACGTTTCCAGTACCAGTTCACCCTCTTTAACCAACTGATCTTTCAACTGCCACAGGTGTTCCAGCGGTGAACGTCGATGATACAGCACGCCCATGGAAAACACGGTATCAAAGGCGTTGAGCGCCGGAAGCTGTTCAATACCCAGCGGCAGCAGATGCGCGCGCTGATCGTTGCCCAGCAGTTTACGCACCGCTTCAAACTGGCACAGGAACAATTGCGTAGGATCGATGCCCACCGCCAGGTGCGCCCCCGCGCCAATCATACGCCACATGTGATATCCGCTGCCGCAGCCGACATCGAGAATGGTACGGCCGGTAAGATCCGATAAATGCGGCAGGACGCGATCCCATTTCCAGTCTGAGCGCCATTCGGTATCAATATTGACGCCGTAGAGCGAGTATGGCCCTTTACGCCATGGCATCAGGTTCCGCATCAGGGTGTCGATGCGTTTGAGCTGACCGTCGCTAAGTGGTTGCTCGCTTTCTGCGGTGACGCTATGCAGTAAGTCCAGACGATACGGCGTTAACTCTGGCAAAAACTCCACCGCATTCGACCACTGCTTAAATAAGCCATGCTGATCGCGCTGCCAGGCAGCGATTTGCGCCGGGAGTGTTTCCAGCCAGTGGGAAAGGTGATTTTTGGCAATCAACTGATAAAAGTTACCAAAATCGATCATGCGCAAACCTCAGCTTTCAGCGCCACCAGGGAACCAAAGTTGAAGCACTGGAACCACAATTCGCTGTGCTCAAAGCCTGCCTGATGCAGTCGCGATTTGTGTGTTTCTACGGAGTCGGTCAGCATCACGTTCTCCAGCATGCTGCGCTTCTGGCTGATTTCCAGTTCGCTATAGCCATTTGCGCGTTTGAAGTCATGGTGCATGTTGAACAGCAGCTCGCCAACTTGAGCGTCTTCGAAACTGAATTTCTCCGACAGCACCAGCGCACCGCCGGGATTCAGTCCCTGATAAATCTTATCCAACAATGCCTGGCGCTCAGGTGGCTCAAGGAACTGCAGGGTAAAATTCAGCACCACCATCGAGGCGTTTTCGATAGTAATGTCGCGAATATCGCCTTCGATGACGTCAACCGGGGTTGGGGCCTTATAAGCGTCAATATGACGACGGCAGCGCTCAACCATCGCCGGGGAATTATCAATGGCAATAATTTTGCAATTCTCGTGATGAATATTGCGACGCACCGAGAGCGTCGCCGCGCCCAAAGAGCAGCCGAGATCGTAGACCTGTGTGTTGGGTTGTACGAAACGTTCGGCCAGCATGCCAATCATCGAAATGATATTGGAATAGCCGGGAACGGAACGCTGGATCATATCCGGGAAGACTTCAGCTACCCGTTCATCAAAGGTCCAGTCACCCAGACTGGCGATAGGCGCAGAAAAAAGCGTGTCGCGGTGAGACATAACGTAAAAATCCGGGAAAAATAAAGTGGCGTATTGTGCGCTAATGCAGGGAGAAAACCAACTCCCAGGGCATATACCAAAGATTCGCCAGCACCATTAGCAACAGCGAACACCAGGTCGCGCTCATGCCTGAACGCCGCCAGCGGAAAAGCCGGTGGTGGAATCCGTAATAATGCATCAGTCGTCCGGCAATCAAAATCAGTCCGCAAATATGCACCATCCACGTTTCTGCGCCGTTCATTTCCATAAATAACAGCAGCACTAACGCGACAGGAATATATTCCACCGCATTACCATGAATACGGATAGCGCTTTGCAGTTCGCTAAAACCACCGTCACCATAGGCAACGCGGTACAGCATACGCAGGCGCACGACGTCAAATGAGAACTTTATTAACAATAACGCACCCAATACGGCATAAAGCGCGCTTACCATACAAACTCCCTTTAAAATGGCTGATGGCATTGTCTATGATAGGTGGCAATTTCAGAAAAGAGAAGATTGCTGTGGAATAGACGGTGCTGATCCGATCTCTGGCAGGGCGCTACGTAAATCCGCCCATAACGTGTCTACCAGCTCCGGGGCCTGCGCGATATCCGGCGTATGTAAAAAAAGATACGGCGTCGTGGATTGTTGCCACTGCGACAGCTTGGTTAACCAAACTGCAAATAACTGCCGGTTTTGTGCCATATCATCGCTACCGATAAAACGCACCATCGGATGATTGGCTGTTACCACTGCATGAACAGGAACCTTTGGTTTCTTACGCTGAGCTTCGCGTACCGCTTCAGTATGCGGGATGGCGGCATGCACCGGGCGACTGTCTAAGATCACCCGGTTTACACCTCGCTCATGCAGGCCGCGATTTAGTTGCTGCTCGGCTTCGCCTTTGGCAAAGAAGTCCGGATGGCGAACTTCGACACCGTAGGTAAAGGATTTGGGGAGCGCGTCGAGAAACGGCCACAGAGCGGACAGATCGTGTGGGGCGAAGGTGGCGGGTAATTGTAACCAGTATTGCCCGATGCGCGCTTCCAGCGGTGACATGCGCGTGAAAAATTCCTGTACCAAATCATCACAGTTACGCAACGCGGCCTGATGTGAAATGGTGGCCGGAAACTTAAAACAAAATCGAAACGCATCGGTGGTTTGAGCATGCCAGCGGGCGACAATCTCGGCTTTTGGCAACGCATACAGCGTGGTGTTGCCTTCCACGCAGTTAAAGTGCCGGGCATACTCTTCCAGGCTGGTGATCCCAAGTCGCACCCATCTCGGGTGCGACCACTGGGGTAAGCCGATATAGATCATAACGCGTGCAGGATCTCGTCCACACTGCGCACGCGCGCAATGCGTGGGAAAATGTGTGTCATGCTGCCTTGATGCTGGTCAGCACTGGCGGCGCTACAGGCATCTTCCGCAATAATCAGATTGAATCCTAGCTCCCACGCGTTTCGCGCGGTGGATTCCACGCCAATATTCGTGGAGATGCCACACAGGACGATGGTATCGATGCCCCGGCGGCGCAACTGTAGCTCGAGATCGGTACCGTAGAACGCGCCCCACTGACGTTTGGTGACTTCCAGATCGCTGGCGCATTTGCCCAGGGCTTGCGGATAATGCCACCAGTTGTCGGGTAACGCTTTGGCCGGGGCCTGGGCATCAACCGGCTGTTTCAGCGCTTCAGCATAATCATCAGACCAGCCAACGCGTACCATCACTACTGGAGAACCCTTAGCACGAAATTTTTCCGCCAACCGTGCGGCGCGGGTAACCACATCGTGTGCGGTATGTGGTCCGCCAGCGAAAGGCAGGATCCCTTCCTGTAAGTCAATAACGACAAGGGCGGTTGTTGTTGCGTTCAGTTCCAGCATGGTCACTCCAGTAAAAAATAAGAATTCCGTTACACCTTAATCGCGAATCAGTGTGAAAGGGGCGACAATTTTTGTTATTTTTTGTGAGATTACGCAATGCCCGTCGAGGAAACAGGCGTACAGTCAGTACCGGACTTATCGTGCGGCAGAATTTCCAGTATAATAGCCGCCTTTTTTCATTCAGTTGTGACATTCAGCTAAAGCTGCGACTTCGTCATCTGCAAGACAGGTGACAATCCGCCTGCGGCAAAGTTAAGGGATATCTCATGCGTACAGAATATTGCGGGCAGCTACGTCTGTCCCACGAGGGGCAGCAGGTGACTCTGTGTGGTTGGGTCAACCGTCGTCGTGATCTTGGTAGCCTGATCTTTATCGATATGCGCGACCGCGAAGGTATCGTGCAGGTATTTTTCGATCCGGACCGTGCGGACGCGTTAAAGCTGGCCTCCGAACTGCGTAATGAGTTCTGCATCCAGGTTACGGGCACCGTGCGTGCGCGTGATGCGAAAAACGTCAATGCCGATATGGCGACTGGCGAAATTGAAGTACTGGCGTCCGATCTGACCATCATCAACCGCTCAGACTCACTGCCGCTGGACTCTAACCACGTTAATACCGAAGAAGCGCGTCTGAAGTATCGTTATCTGGACCTGCGTCGTCCTGAAATGGCGCAGCGCCTGAAAACACGCGCCAAAATTACCAGCCTGGTGCGTCGTTTTATGGACGATCACGGCTTCCTCGACATCGAAACCCCGATGTTGACCAAAGCGACGCCGGAAGGCGCGCGCGACTATCTGGTGCCTTCCCGCGTTCATAAAGGCAAGTTTTACGCGCTGCCGCAGTCTCCTCAGCTGTTCAAACAGCTGCTGATGATGTCTGGCTTTGACCGTTACTATCAGATCGTAAAATGCTTCCGCGATGAAGACTTACGTGCTGACCGTCAGCCTGAATTTACCCAGATCGACGTCGAGACGTCTTTCATGACTGCGCCGCAGGTGCGTGAAGTAATGGAAGCGTTAGTGCGGAATCTGTGGCTGGAAGTGAAAGGTGTGGATCTCGGCGATTTCCCGATCATGACCTTTGCCGAGGCTGAGCGCCGTTACGGCTCCGATAAACCAGACCTGCGTAACCCAATGGAACTGGTTGACGTCGCCGATCTGGTGAAAGACGTTGAGTTCGCGGTGTTCTCTGGTCCGGCGAACGATCCGAAAGGCCGAGTAGCCGCTCTGCGCGTACCGGGCGGTGCGAGCTTAAGCCGTAAGCAGATCGATGATTACGGTAACTTTATTAAGATCTACGGCGCGAAAGGTCTGGCTTACATCAAAGTCACCGAGCGTGCGAAAGGTCTGGAAGGTATCACCAGCCCGGTGGCTAAGTTCCTGAACGCAGAAATCGTGGAAACGATTCTGGCGCGTACCGGAGCGCAAGACGGCGACATGATTTTCTTCGGTGCCGACAACAAGAAAGTGGTTGCCGACGCGATGGGCGCGCTGCGTCTGAAACTGGGTAAAGATCTGAGCATTACCGACGAGTCGAAATGGGCGCCGCTGTGGGTCATCGACTTCCCGATGTTTGAAGACGATGGTGAAGGCGGTCTGACCGCGATGCACCACCCGTTCACCTCGCCGAAAGACATGACCGCTGCTGAGCTGAAAGCTGCGCCGGAAGATGCGGTTGCCAACGCTTACGATATGGTTATCAACGGCTATGAAGTAGGTGGTGGTTCCGTACGTATTCACAACGGTGACATGCAGCAGACCGTATTCGGTATTCTGGGCATTAACGAGCAAGAGCAGCGCGAGAAATTCGGCTTCCTGCTGGATGCGCTAAAATATGGTACTCCGCCGCATGCGGGCCTGGCGTTTGGTCTGGATCGTCTGACCATGTTGCTGACGGGTACTGATAACATTCGCGACGTTATTGCCTTCCCGAAAACGACGGCAGCCGCGTGTCTGATGACTGAAGCGCCAAGCTTCGCTAACGAAGCAGCGCTGGCGGAACTGAGCATTCAGGTTATGAAGAAGGCCGAGAATAACTGATATGAAGTACAAACAGCCTGTCTCGGTGTTGGTCGTGATTTATGCAAAGGACACCGGGAGAGTGCTGATGTTACAGCGACGCGACGATCCTGACTTCTGGCAGTCGGTCACCGGCAGCCTGGAAGAGGGTGAAACCGCGTCGCAGGCCGCCATGCGCGAAGTAAAGGAAGAGGTCGCCATTGATGTTGCGACTGAGCAACTGACCTTAATTGACTGTCAGCGCACGGTGGAGTTTGAGATTTTTAGCCATTTACGTCATCGCTATGCGCCGGGAATTGAACGTAATACTGAATCCTGGTTTTGCCTGGCACTTCCCTCAGAACGAGAGGTCGTGTTCACCGAACATCTGACCTATCGTTGGGTTAATGCGGTTGAAGCCGCCCAGTTAACCAAGTCGTGGAGTAATCGGCAGGCGATTGAAGAATTTGTGATTAACGTCGCCTGAGAAGGCGCGCTTTTTGGAGATATTATTTATGGCAGGTCATAGTAAATGGGCCAATACCAGACATCGTAAAGCCGCGCAGGATGCCAAGCGCGGTAAAATTTTCACCAAAATCATTCGTGAGCTGGTGACGGCGGCTAAACTGGGCGGGGGCGATCCGGATGCTAACCCGCGTCTGCGCGCGGCGGTGGATAAAGCGCTGTCCAACAACATGACCCGTGACACCCTGAACCGTGCCATCGCGCGTGGCGTGGGCGGTGATGAAGACTCGAATATGGAGACCATCATCTATGAAGGTTACGGCCCTGGCGGCACCGCGGTGATGATTGAATGCCTGTCTGACAACCGTAACCGTACCGTGGCTGAAGTGCGTCATGCGTTCAGCAAAACCGGCGGTAACCTGGGCACCGACGGCTCTGTGGCTTACCTGTTCAGCAAAAAAGGCGTGATCTCTTTTGAGAAAGGCGACGAAGACACCATCATGGAAGCGGCCCTGGAAGCCGGTGCAGAAGATGTAGTGACCTACGACGACGGCGCAATTGATGTTTACACCGCGTGGGAAGAGATGGGCAAAGTGCGTGACGCGCTGGAAGCGGCTGGCCTGAAAGCAGACAGCGCTGAAGTGACGATGATCCCGTCCACTAAAGCAGACATGGATGCAGAAACGGCACCGAAACTGATGCGTCTGATCGATATGCTGGAAGACTGCGACGACGTACAGGAAGTTTACCACAACGGTGAAATCTCCGATGAGGTTGCTGCGACCTTAGAATGATGTGGTTAAGCCATAAAGTAACAGGAGATGCGTGATGTCTATTATTCTCGGCATTGACCCGGGGTCACGCATTACCGGTTATGGCGTAATCCGTCAGGTCGGCAGGCAACTGACCTACCTCGGCAGCGGCTGTATTCGCACCAAAGTTGACGATCTTCCATCACGTCTGAAGCTGATTTATGCGGGCGTGACGGAGATAATCACCCAGTTCCAGCCGGACTATTTTGCCATTGAGCAGGTTTTTATGGCGAAGAACGCCGACTCGGCGCTAAAGCTGGGGCAGGCGCGCGGCGTGGCCATCGTTGCGGCGACCAATCAGGATCTTCCGGTCTTTGAATATGCGGCCCGCCAGGTAAAACAGACCGTGGTTGGCATCGGTAGCGCGGAAAAAAGCCAGGTGCAGCATATGGTGCGTACGCTACTGAAGCTGCCCGCCAACCCGCAGGCGGACGCCGCGGATGCGTTGGCGATTGCCATTACCCACTGCCATGTCAGTCAGAATGCCATGCAAATGAGCGAGTCGAGGCTGAATCTGGCGCGAGGTCGGTTACGTTAGTGACAAATGAGGCTGGATATCTATCCAGCCTTTTTTTATGATAGCGCATTACCTTTTAGCCCTTAACGCAGGAGCGTCATGTGATAGGCAGACTCAGAGGCATCATTCTTGAAAAACAACCCCCGCTGGTCCTTCTGGAAACGGGTGGGGTAGGCTATGAAGTGCATATGCCCATGACCTGTTTCTACGAGCTGCCGGAAGCCGGACAGGAAGCGATTATCTTCACCCATTTTGTGGTGCGTGAAGACGCGCAGTTGCTGTATGGCTTCAACAACAAGCAAGAACGCACGCTATTTAAAGAGTTAATTAAAACCAATGGCGTAGGCCCGAAGCTGGCGCTGGCGATCCTCTCCGGTATGTCTGCCCAGCAGTTCGTGAATGCCGTTGAACGTGAAGAACTTGGCGCGCTGGTGAAGTTACCCGGCATTGGAAAGAAAACTGCCGAGCGTTTGATTGTAGAAATGAAGGACCGCTTTAAAGGTCTGCATGGCGATCTCTTTACCCCGGCGGCGGATCTGGTCCTGACCTCTCCGGCAAGTCCGGCAACGGAGGACGCCGAGCAGGAAGCGGTTGCTGCGCTGGTGGCGTTAGGCTATAAACCACAGGAAGCCAGCCGCATGGTGAGCAAAATTGCCCGCCCTGATGCCAGCAGTGAAACCCTGATTCGTGAAGCGCTTCGCGCGGCATTGTGAGGTAAAGGATGATTGAAGCAGATCGCCTGATTTCGGCTGTCAGCACGACACCTGAAGACCTGGTGGATCGTGCGATCCGCCCTAAATTGCTGGAAGAGTATATTGGCCAGCCTCAGGTCCGCTCGCAAATGGAGATTTTTATTCAGGCGGCAAAGCTGCGCGGTGATGCCCTCGATCACCTGCTGATTTTTGGTCCTCCTGGCCTCGGTAAAACCACGCTTGCCAATATTGTGGCCAATGAAATGGGCGTCAACCTGCGCACCACATCCGGACCTGTGCTGGAGAAAGCGGGCGATCTGGCGGCGATGCTCACTAACCTTGAACCCCACGATGTTCTCTTTATCGATGAAATCCATCGCCTGTCGCCGGTGGTGGAAGAGGTGCTGTATCCGGCGATGGAAGATTATCAACTGGATATCATGATTGGCGAAGGGCCTGCTGCACGTTCAATTAAGATCGATCTGCCGCCGTTTACCCTGATTGGGGCGACGACGCGCGCCGGGTCGTTAACGTCCCCGCTGCGTGACCGCTTTGGTATTGTGCAGCGACTGGAGTTCTATCAGGTTGCCGATCTGCAGCACATTGTCGGACGTAGCGCCCGCTTCATGGGACTGGAAATGAGCGATGAAGGGGCGTTGGAAGTGGCGCGTCGCGCCCGTGGTACGCCGCGTATCGCCAACCGTTTATTACGCCGGGTACGTGATTTTGCCGAGGTGAAGCATGACGGCACCATTTCGGCGGATATCGCCGCTCAGGCGCTGGATATGCTCAACGTCGACGCGGAAGGCTTCGATTATATGGACCGCAAGCTGCTGCTGGCGGTGATCGATAAATTCTTCGGCGGGCCGGTCGGCCTGGATAACCTGGCGGCGGCGATCGGGGAAGAACGTGAAACCATTGAGGATGTGCTGGAGCCGTATCTGATTCAGCAAGGTTTTCTGCAGCGTACGCCGCGCGGAAGAATGGCAACGGTGCGCGCCTGGAACCATTTCGGGATCACGCCGCCAGAGATGCCTTAGCGGCTGAAGTCGCTATGCTCACCAGGCCAGGGCGATTTTGTAGGCCCGGTAAGCGCAGCGCCACCGGGCAACACTCGCTTAGCTTGCCTGCTTTTTCATCATACTGAAGATAAACAGCAGCGCGGCACACAGCACTACGGATGGCCCTGCTGGGGTATCATAAAAGGCTGAGAAGGTCAGCCCCCCTGTAACCGCTATCATACCCACACCAACGGCGACGCCTGCCATCTGTTCCGGTGTACGGGCGAAACGACGAGCGGTTGCCGCAGGGATGATCAGCAGAGAGGTGATAATCAGCGCCCCGACAAACTTCATCGCCACACCGATAGTTAAAGCTGTAACCAGCATCAGCAACAGCTTAACGCGTTGCAGCTTCACGCCATCAACAAAAGCCAGATCCGGACTGATGGTCATCGACAGCAGGTTGCGCCACTGCCAGAACAGAATCGCCAGAACGATAATCACGCCAATGGCGATGGAGATGAGATCTTCTGGCGTCACGGCGAGTAAATCACCAAACAGGTAGGCCATCAGATCCACGCGGATGTTTGACATCAGGCTGACGACAACCAGCCCCAATGACAACGCGCTGTGCGCCATAATACCAAGCAAGGTATCGATCGCGAGGTGAGGGCGCTTCTCCAGCCATACCAGACCGGCCGCCAGCATCAGGGTCACGGCAATGACGGCATAGAAAGGATTTACATTCAGCAGCAGACCAAAAGCGACGCCCAGCAGTGAAGCGTGGGCCAGCGTATCACCAAAATAAGACATACGACGCCAGACAACGAACGAGCCGAGTGGGCCGGCGGCACAGGCCAGCATGATCCCGGCTAACCAACCGGGTAATAACAATTCAATCATGAGTGACCATTTCCCCGGCGTAAGACGATACGACCCTGTAAATCGTGGCGATGATTATGATTATGACGGTAAATTCCGAGTTGTTCGGCGCCGCGTTGCCCGAACATTGAGATGAATTCCGGGTGCATGGAAACCACTTCCGGCGCGCCGGAACAGCAAATATGATGGTTGAGGCACAGCACTTCATCGGTTTTAGCCATCACCAGATGCAGGTCATGGGAAACCATCAGTACGGCGCAATCCAGTTCACGTCGTAACTGGTCGATAAGATCGTACAGTGCGACCTGACCATTGACATCCACACCCTGGGTCGGTTCATCAAGAACCAGTAGCTGAGGCTTATTCAATAAAGCACGGGCCAACAGGACGCGTTGCGTTTCCCCGCCAGAGAGTTTTTGCATCGGCGCATTCATCAGATGCCCGGCCTGAACGCGCTTCAGCGCCGGAAGAATATCCTCCTTTTTGGTGCCGGGACGTAAGCGCAGAAAACGACTGACCGTCAGTGGAAGCGTGGTATCGAGGTACAGCTTTTGCGGCACATAGCCAATCCGCAATTGACCATTACGCTTGATAACTCCCTCGTCAGCCGCTACCAGCCCTAAAACAACGCGCACCAGGGTTGACTTCCCGGCACCATTTGGGCCGAGAAGCGTCAAAATTTTACCGGGTCGAAGTTCAAGCGATACGTCAGAAAGGACGCGGCGTTGACCATAAGAGACCGAGACATTTTCCAGTGAAACCAAAGTCGTCATATCAATTTTAGTCTTGCAGAAGTTATAGAATGTTATAATATCACATTTCTTACATTCGTTACGATGATTGGTCGCATTATGTTACATAAAAATACGCTTCTTTTCGCAGCATTATCCGCTGCTCTTTGGGGTAGTGCAACACAGGCGGCAAATGCTGCCGTTGTGGCGTCTCTTAAGCCGCTGGGATTTATCGCTTCAGCCATTGCTGATGGGGTAACTGATACCCAGGTTCTGCTGCCTGACGGGGCTTCCGAACACGATTACTCACTGCGTCCTTCAGACGTAAAACGCTTACAGGGCGCGGACTTAGTCGTGTGGATTGGACCTGAGATGGAAGCGTTTATGGAAAAGTCAGTCAAGAATATTCCTAACGCGAAACAGGTAACGATTGCGCAGCTTAATGACGTGAAACCGTTACTCATGAAAGGTGCTGACGACGACGATGACGATCATGGACACAGCGATGCGGGTGGTGAAAAAAGTGACGAGCATCACCATCACGGCGATTACAACATGCATCTTTGGCTCTCCCCAGAGATAGCGCGGGCCTCAGCGGTTGCAATCCATGAAAAATTAGTGGAACTTATGCCGCAAAGTCGAGCCAAACTTGACGCCAACCTGAAGGATTTTGAGGCACAATTAGCCGCAACCGATAAGCAGGTAGGTAACGAGCTCGCGCCGCTCAAGGGCAAAGGTTATTTCGTTTTTCATGACGCCTATGGCTACTACGAGAAACACTACGGACTAACACCGCTTGGTCACTTTACCGTGAACCCTGAGATTCAACCTGGTGCGCAGCGTTTACATGAAATAAGAACACAGTTGGTTGAGCAAAAAGCAACCTGCGTTTTTGCTGAGCCACAGTTCAGGCCAGCGGTCGTTGAAGCCGTCGCGAGAGGGACAACCGTTCGAATGGGAACGTTGGATCCACTCGGAACGAATATCAAACTGGGTAAAACAAGCTATTCAGCGTTTTTGAACCAATTAGCCAACCAGTATGCGAGCTGCCTGAAAGGAGATTAATGAGGAAGTGAATACGTGCAACAGATAGCCCGCTCTGTCGCTCTGGCATTTAATAATCTGCCGCGACCCCATCGCGTTATGCTGGGGTCGCTTACCGTACTGACATTGGCCGTCGCTGTCTGGCGGCCCTATGTTTACCACCCCGATTCTGCACCCATCGTCAAAACTATTGAGCTGGAAAAAAGCGAGATTCGTTCTCTGTTGCCTGAGGCCAGCGAACCTATCGATCAGGCCGCTCAGGAAGATGAAGCTATCCCCCAGGATGAACTGGATGACAAAACGTCTGGTGAGGCCGGTGTGCATGAGTATGTCGTCTCTACGGGCGATACGCTGAGCAGTATTCTGAATCAGTACGGCATCGATATGGGTGACATCAGCCAGCTTGCTGCTTCCGATAAAGAGTTGCGTAACCTGAAAATTGGCCAGCAACTTTCCTGGACGCTAAGCGCGGAAGGTGACCTGCAACGCCTGACCTGGGAAGTTTCTCGTCGCGAAACTCGTACTTACGATCGCACTGCGACGGGTTTCAAAATGAGTAGCGAAATGCAGCAGGGCGATTGGGTCAACAGCCGTATCAAAGGCACAGTCGGCGGGAGCTTCGTTGCCAGTGCTAAAGATGCCGGGCTGACCAGCTCTGAAATCAGTGCGGTGATCAAGGCCATGCAGTGGCAGATGGATTTCCGCAAACTGAAAAAAGGCGATGAGTTCTCGGTGCTGATGTCTCGCGAAATGCTCGACGGCAAACGTGAGCAAAGCCAACTGCTGGGCGTGCGTTTGCGTTCTGAAGGCAAAGATTATTACGCCATCCGCGCTGAAGACGGTAAGTTCTATGACCGAAATGGTACCGGACTGGCGAAAGGCTTTATGCGTTTCCCAACGGCGAAACAGTTCCGCATCTCATCGAACTTTAACCCGCGTCGCCTGAACCCGGTGACGGGACGCGTAGCGCCGCATAAAGGTGTCGACTTTGCGATGCCGCAGGGGACGCCAGTGCTATCGGTAGGTGATGGTGAAGTGGTTGTCGCGAAGCGCAGCGGCGCCGCTGGGTACTATGTTGCGGTACGTCATGGTCGCACCTACACTACGCGTTATATGCACCTGCGTAAGCTATTGGTTAAGCCAGGACAAAAAGTGAAACGTGGCGACCGTATCGCGCTGTCAGGCAATACCGGACGTTCAACGGGCCCGCACCTGCATTACGAAGTTTGGATCAACCAGCAGGCTGTTAACCCGCTGACGGCGAAACTGCCGCGTACAGAAGGGTTGACCGGTTCAGATCGCACTGATTACCTGGCACAGGTGAAAGAAGTTGTTCCTCAACTGCGTTTTGATTAATTAGCACACTGACAGAGCCGGTACGCGATGCGTGCCGGCTTTTTTATTTTGTACGGCACACGGTGCGCCGCTACACTATCAGCAGATTTACTTTTCGCGATACCAGACACTGGAAGAGCATGGAAACGAAAAAAAAGAATATTGAGTATATCCCTGAGTTTCACAAATCATTTCGCCATCCGCGCTACTGGGGCGCCTGGCTTGGCGTGGCGGCGATAGCCGGGATTGCGTTAACGCCAGCATCATTCCGCGATCCTATTTTGGCAAAGCTCGGACGGCTCGCTGGAAGACTGGGAAAAAGCTCGCGTCGCAGAGCATTGATCAATTTGTCTCTCTGCTTTCCTGAGCGTAGTGAAGCTGAGCGCGAGGCCATTGTCGATGAAATGTTCGCGACCGCGCCTCAGGCGATGGTCATGATGGCGGAACTGGCGATACGCGGCCCGGAGAAAATTCAGAGTCGGGTTGACTGGCAAGGCCTGGATATCATCGAAGAGATGCGTCGCAACGATGAAAAGGTGATTTTTCTCGTTCCTCATGGCTGGGGGGTGGACATCCCGGCGATGTTGATGGCTTCCCAGGGGCAGAAAATGGCGGCGATGTTCCACAACCAAGGAAACCCGGTATTCGATTACGTCTGGAACACGGTGCGCCGTCGTTTCGGTGGCCGCCTGCATGCGCGTAACGATGGTATCAAACCGTTTATTCAGTCTGTACGTCAGGGATATTGGGGATACTATCTGCCGGATCAGGACCATGGTCCTGAACACAGCGAGTTTGTGGACTTTTTTGCGACCTATAAAGCAACGTTACCGGCGATTGGTCGTCTGATGAAAGTATGCCACGCTCGCGTGGTGCCTCTGTTCCCGGTATATGATGGTAAAACGCACCGCCTGACGATCCAGGTACGTCCTCCGATGGATGACATCCTGACGGCGGATGATCACACTATTGCCAGACGAATGAACGAAGAGGTGGAAATTTTTGTTGCCCCACACCTTGAGCAATACACCTGGATTTTAAAACTGCTTAAGACGCGTAAACCGGGTGAAATTGAGCCTTATAAACGCAAAGATCTCTATCCGAAGAAATAAAAAAAGGCCTCTCATGTGAGAGGCCTTTTTACATCAGACGGTAGTTACTCGACGGTCAGAATACGCGTGGTATTGGTTGAGCCAATGGTGCTCATGACATCGCCCTGGGTCACAATCACCAGGTCGCCGGAAACCAGATAACCTTTATCGCGCAGGAGGTTCACCGCTTCATTGGCGGCAACCACGCCGTCAGTTTCGCTGTCAAAGTGAACCGGGGTGACGCCGCGATACAGAGAGGTCAGATTCAGCGTACGTTCATGACGAGACATCGCGAAAATCGGCAGGCCAGAACTGATACGAGAGGTCATCAGCGCGGTACGACCAGACTCAGTCATTGCGATGATAGCGGTTACCCCTTTCAGATGGTTAGCGGCATACATCGCTGACATAGCAATCGCTTCTTCGACATTGTCAAACTGCACGTCAAGACGGTGTTTGGAGACATTGATGCTCGGGATCTTCTCGGCGCCCAGGCATACGCGAGCCATTGCCGCGACGGTTTCTGCCGGGTACTGGCCTGCTGCCGTTTCTGCAGAGAGCATAACGGCATCGGTACCGTCCAGTACGGCGTTAGCCACGTCCATCACTTCCGCACGGGTCGGCATTGGGTTGGTAATCATCGACTCCATCATCTGCGTGGCGGTAATAACCGCACGGTTCAGCTGACGTGCGCGACGAATCAACGCTTTTTGAATACCTACCAGCTCAGGATCGCCAATTTCAACGCCCAGGTCGCCACGAGCGACCATCACCACGTCGGAAGCCAGAATGATGTCATCCATCGCATTCTGGTCGCAGACGGCTTCCGCACGTTCTACCTTGGCGACGATTTTCGCATCGCAACCTGCGTCGCGCGCCAGACGGCGGGCATAGTTCAGGTCTTCGCCGCAGCGCGGGAAGGAGACGGCCAGATAATCAACGCTGATTTGCGCTGCAGTGACGATGTCAGCTTTATCTTTTTCGGTCAGGGCTTCAGCAGAAAGACCGCCGCCCAGTTTGTTGATGCCCTTATTATTGGACAGCGGGCCGCCGACGGTGACTTCGGTGAAGACTTTCATTCCCTGGACTTCCAGCACCTTAAGCTGTACGCGACCGTCATCAAGTAGCAGGATATCGCCTGGCACGACGTCAGCAGGCAGACCTTTATAATCGATCCCGACTTTTTCTTTGTCGCCTTCGCCTTTGCCAAGGTTGGCGTCTAACAGGAACTTGTCGCCAACATTAAGAAAAACTTTACCTTCTTTAAAGGTTGATACGCGGATTTTAGGTCCCTGCAGGTCACCCAAAATAGCTACATGGCGTCCCAGTTTTGCGGCAATTTCACGGACCTTATCCGCCCGCATTTTGTGATCTTCTGGAGAGCCGTGCGAAAAGTTCATACGTACGACGTTCGCACCCGCAGCGATAATTTTTTCGAGGTTGTTATCGCGATCAGTTGCTGGGCCTAACGTGGTAACGATTTTGGTTCTGCGAAGCCTTCTGGACATGTAATACTCCGTTGACTGAAACAACTAGGTGTTGCGTGAACATTAATCCGGTCGTTCTCAAACATTGACGGTAAATGAACGCCCCGGATGATAAAAGGGTAGAACATTGTTATTGCTTTTAGCGATCATCACTCTTGATGAGTAATTCTTTATCAAAACGCGATTCCTTGAGTGCTTCCTTGACACGCTTCAAGTTATCTCTAAATTTTGCCCCGCGGCGCAAAGTAAATCCTGTAGCCAGCACATCTATCACGGTCAGTTGAGCAAGTCGAGAGACCATGGGCATATAAATGTCAGTATCTTCCGGTACGTCGAGGGTAATGGCCAGCGTGGCTTCGCGCGCCAGCGGCGTGCCGGGAGAGGTCAAGGCGATAACCATCGCGTCGTTTTCCCTCGCCAACTGCGCCAGTTCAACCAGAGTTTTGGTTCTTCCGGTATGCGAAATCAGCACAATAACGTCGTCGTCGCTACAATTCATGCAACTCATACGTTGCAGTACAATATCGTCGGAATAGATCACCGGTACGTTAAAACGAAAAAATTTGTTCATCGCGTCGTGCGCTACCGCGGCGGAAGACCCAAGGCCAAAAAAGGCAATTTTCTTCGCCTGGGTTAACAAATCCACCGCCCTGTTTACCGCGGTGTTATCCAGAGACTGGCGAACGTGGTCAAGACTTGCCATCGCCGACTCGAAGATTTTTCCCGTGTAAGATTCTACGCTGTCATCCTCATCCACATTACGATTAACATAAGGGGTGCCATTTGCCAGACTTTGCGCCAGATGAAGTTTAAAATCAGGAAAGCCGCGCGTATCCATACTGCGACAGAAGCGGTTCACCGTCGGCTCGCTGACGTTGGCTTCCAGCGCAAGCGCAGCGATGCTTGAATGGATTGCCCGGTCGGGTGAGACAAGAATAATGTCAGCGACTTTACGCTCTGATTTGCTCAACTGTTCCAGTTTTAACTGGATTTTTTCCAGCATATTCATGATGTAGGTCGACTCATGGCTCATGGGAAAAAACGATTTCAGCGATACGGGGAAATCGGGGGATACATTTGCTAGATATTACCCCTGCCACGGAAGGAACGGGGCAAAATGGACAGAATAGTTGTTGTTTTTTTTCATTACATGATCGAAGTCTGGTTTTGTTACTTCTTCATGGCTACGAAAAAAAGCGACTTTTTTATCCATTTTGCAGAGGTAAACGCCAATCAAACGCCTGTTTGCGGTAACAGCACGGCTGGATAAGCGTTTACGGTTTCCGGATTCACGTAAAAGCAGTACAGTGCACTGTAATAAAATTACAACCAGTTTCTGGCAAAAGCACCAGACACTTAATTGAGGAGAATGACATGGCGGTAACGCAAACAGCCCAGGCATGTGACCTGGTCATTTTCGGCGCGAAGGGCGACCTGGCGCGGCGGAAATTGCTGCCTTCCCTGTATCAACTGGAAAAGGCCGGCCAGATTAACCCGGAAACCCGTATCATCGGGGTAGGGCGTGCCGACTGGGACAAAGCAGCCTATACCAAGGTTGTGCGCGAAGCGCTCGAAACCTTCATGAAAGAAAAAATTGATGAAGGTTTGTGGGAGACCCTCAGCGGCCGTCTGGAGTTTTGTAATCTGGATGTCAATGATACCGCCGCATTTAGCCGTCTGGGTGAAATGCTGGATCAGAAATCACGGACCACGATTAACTATTTCGCGATGCCGCCAAGCACCTTTGGCGCGATCTGCAAAGGTTTGGGTGAAGCAAAGCTGAATGCTAAACCTGCCCGCGTCGTGATGGAAAAACCGTTGGGAACGTCATTGGCAACATCGCGCGAGATCAATGATCAGGTCGGTGAATATTTCGAAGAGTGTCAGGTTTATCGTATCGACCACTATCTCGGTAAAGAGACGGTGCTGAACCTGCTGGCACTGCGTTTTGCCAACTCCCTGTTTGTAAACAACTGGGATAACCGCACGATCGATCACGTTGAAATTACCGTCGCGGAAGAAGTGGGTATTGAAGGTCGCTGGGGTTATTTTGACCAGGCCGGTCAAATGCGCGACATGATCCAAAACCACCTGCTGCAGATCTTGTGCATGATCGCGATGTCTCCGCCGTCGGACCTGAGCGCTGACAGCATTCGTGATGAAAAAGTGAAGGTACTGAAATCACTACGCCGTATCGACCGCTCAAACGTGCGTGAAAAGACGGTTCGCGGTCAGT
Source organism: Citrobacter sp. CRE-46 (assembly GCF_059615875.1). Taxonomy (NCBI): domain Bacteria; kingdom Pseudomonadati; phylum Pseudomonadota; class Gammaproteobacteria; order Enterobacterales; family Enterobacteriaceae; genus Citrobacter; species Citrobacter sp. CRE-46. The sequence continues at coordinate 2,213,010 of NZ_CM184341.1, forward strand.
ACACCGCGGGTTTTGCCCAGGGCAAAAAAGTTCCGGGATATCTGGAAGAAGAGGGCGCGAACAAAAGCAGCAATACGGAAACGTTTGTGGCGATCCGTGTGGATATCGATAACTGGCGTTGGGCGGGCGTTCCGTTCTATCTGCGTACCGGCAAGCGTTTACCGACGAAGTGCTCTGAAGTTGTCGTCTATTTCAAAACGCCTGAGCTGAATCTGTTCCGGGAATCCTGGCAGGATCTGCCGCAGAACAAGCTGACTATTCGTTTGCAGCCTGATGAAGGTGTTGATATCCAGGTGCTGAACAAAGTGCCGGGTCTGGACCACAAGCATAACCTGCAAATCACCAAGCTTGATCTGAGCTATTCCGAAACCTTTAACCAGACGCATCTGGCCGACGCCTATGAGCGACTGCTGCTTGAAACGATGCGCGGTATTCAGGCGCTGTTTGTGCGTCGTGATGAAGTTGAAGAAGCCTGGAAGTGGGTCGACTCAATTACTGAAGCATGGGCGATGGACAACGATGCGCCGAAACCGTATCAGGCAGGGACCTGGGGACCGGTTGCCTCTGTGGCAATGATCACCCGAGATGGTCGTTCTTGGAACGAATTCGAGTAAAAGATCGCCTTACCCATAGGGTTTATTTTACCGGTAACATGATCTAACACAGATTGCAGAATAATTTTTGCACTTTTAAGCCTCGCGTGGATTCACCCGCGAGGCTTTTTTTATTACACTGCCTGAAACGATTTTGCCCCTGAGCTACGGCAAACAAGCGATTCAGCACTATTAACACGACTGATAAGCATTGTTAACCCTACCGCTCTGACAGATAAATTTTAGGAGCCTCTATGAATCCGAATTTGTTACGCGTAACACAACGTATCATCGAACGTTCTCGCCATACACGTTCCGCCTACCTCGCCCGTATTGAACAAGCTAAATCGACCACCGTTCATCGTTCGCAACTGGCATGCGGTAACCTGGCGCATGGCTTTGCCGCGTGTCAACCGGACGACAAAGCATCGCTGAAAAGCATGCTGCGTAACAATATCGCGATCATTACCTCCTACAACGACATGCTTTCTGCGCATCAGCCATATGAACATTATCCGGCTATCATTCGCCAGGCGCTGCATGAAGCCAATGCGGTAGGTCAGGTTGCCGGTGGTGTGCCGGCCATGTGTGACGGTGTTACCCAGGGACAGGATGGGATGGAGCTTTCGCTGCTCAGTCGTGAAGTGATTGCGATGTCAGCGGCTGTAGGTCTCTCTCACAATATGTTCGATGGCGCGTTGTTCCTCGGCGTGTGCGATAAAATTGTCCCTGGCCTGGTGATGGCGGCGCTGTCATTCGGTCATCTGCCGTCAATCTTCATTCCTTCCGGGCCGATGGCGAGCGGCCTGGCGAACAAAGAAAAAGTGCGTATTCGTCAACTCTATGCGGAAGGCAAAGTTGATCGCATGGCGCTGCTTGAGTCCGAGGCGGCGTCTTATCACGCACCGGGTACCTGTACGTTCTACGGTACGGCGAATACCAACCAGATGGTCGTTGAGTTCATGGGGATGCAACTGCCAGGCTCCTCATTCGTCCATCCGGATTCGCCGCTGCGTGAAGCGTTGACCGCTGCTGCCGCCCGTCAGGTTACGCGTCTTACCGGGAACGGCAATGAATGGATGCCGATCGGTAAAATGATCGATGAAAAAGTGGTGGTGAACGGAATTGTGGCGCTGCTGGCGACCGGGGGCTCAACTAACCACACGATGCATCTGGTGGCCATGGCGCGCGCGGCCGGGATTCTGATTAACTGGGATGACTTCTCCGATCTGTCCGATATCGTGCCGCTGATGGCGCGTTTGTACCCGAACGGTCCGGCGGATATTAACCATTTCCAGGCGGCGGGCGGCGTACCGGTGCTAATGCGTGAGCTGCTGAATGCGGGTCTGCTGCATGAAGATGTGAATACCGTTGCCGGATTCGGTTTATCGCGTTACACCATGGAGCCGTGGCTTAACAACGGTGAACTGGACTGGCGCGAAGGGGCGGCGAAATCACTGGACAGCAACGTGATTGCCACCTTTGACCAACCTTTCTCTCACCACGGCGGCACTAAAGTGCTGAGCGGTAACCTCGGGCGCGCAGTGATGAAAACGTCGGCGGTACCGGTTGAAAATCAGGTTATTGAAGCGCCGGCAGTCGTTTTTGAAAGTCAGCACGATGTGTTACCGGCGTTCGATGCCGGTCTGCTTGACCGCGATTGTGTGGTTGTTGTGCGTCATCAGGGACCAAAAGCGAACGGAATGCCAGAATTACATAAACTCATGCCGCCACTTGGTGTATTATTGGACCGTTGTTTCAAAATTGCGTTAGTTACCGATGGACGACTTTCAGGTGCTTCAGGTAAAGTGCCTTCAGCAATCCATGTAACCCCAGAAGCCTATGATGGCGGTCTGCTGGCGAAAGTACGTGATGGCGACATCATTCGTGTGAATGGACAGACAGGTGAATTGACGCTGCTGGTTGACGAAGAAGAACTTGCTTCACGTCAGCCTCACATTCCAGACCTCAGCGCATCGCGCGTGGGGACCGGACGTGAAATGTTCAGCGCGTTGCGTGAGAAGCTGTCCGGAGCGGAGCAGGGCGCAACCTGTATCACTTTTTAAGACTTATTTTGTAATCAGGCGAGAGAAAACTCTGATGAAAAACTGGAAGACAAGTGCAGAAGCAATCCTGACCACTGGCCCGGTTGTACCGGTTATTGTGGTTAATAAACTGGAACATGCGGTGCCGATGGCAAAAGCGCTGGTTGCAGGTGGCGTGCGCGTTCTGGAAGTGACCTTACGTACCGCATGTGCGATGGATGCCATTCGCGCGATCGCGAAAGAAGTTCCGGACGCCATCGTCGGCGCAGGTACTGTACTGAATCCGCAACAACTGGCTGAAGTCACCGAAGCCGGTGCGCAGTTTGCTATCAGCCCGGGTCTGACCGAGCCGCTGTTAAAAGCCGCAACGGAAGGGACTATTCCGCTGATCCCTGGCATCAGCACGGTTTCTGAACTGATGCTGGGTATGGACTACGGATTGAAAGAGTTCAAATTCTTCCCGGCGGAAGCGAACGGCGGTACTAAAGCGCTGCAGGCGATTGCGGGCCCGTTCTCTCAGGTACGTTTCTGCCCAACCGGTGGTATCTCTCCGGCGAATTACCGTGACTACCTCGCGCTGAAAAGCGTGCTGTGCATCGGTGGTTCCTGGCTGGTTCCGGCAGATGCGCTGGAAGCTGGCGATTACGAACGCATTACCAAACTGGCTCGTGAAGCAGTAGAAGGCGCGAAGCAGTAAGCCGTTAATGTGTAAACCGTAGGCCGGATGCGGCATCAACGCCTTATCCGGCCTACGGGTCTGGTTTTTTATCCTGTAACTTTCACCTGTGCGGCGGCGTGTTTCGCGCGTTCAACCGCGTCTTCAATGGTTTGCGCTGTAGCCAGTACCACGCCTAAACGACGGCTCCCGTCGATCTCCGGCTTACCAAAGAATCGTACTTGCAGGCCAGCGCCCACGGCGGCCTGTACGTTATCAAACGTCACATTCTGGCTGCTAAGTTGCGGCAGAATAACGGCGGAAGCGGAAGGCCCGTACTGACGGATTGCGCCAACGGGCAGACCGAGAAATGCGCGGACGTGCAAGGCAAATTCAGACAGGTCCTGCGAAATTAAGGTCACCATCCCGGTGTCGTGCGGGCGAGGGGAGACTTCGCTAAAAATGACCTCATCACCGCAGACAAACAGCTCCACGCCAAACAGACCGTAGCCGCCTAACGCCAGCACGACTTTACGGGCAATCTCCTGCGCGCGCGCCAGCGCCAGGTCGCTCATCTGCTGAGGCTGCCAGGATTCACGATAATCGCCATCTTCCTGACGATGCCCTACCGGCGCGCAAAAGTGTACGCCATCAACAGCGCTAACGGTAAGCAGGGTAATTTCAAAATCAAAATCTACCACGCCTTCGACGATAACGCGCCCGGCGCCTGCCCGGCCTCCCTGTTGAGCATAGTTCCAGGCTTCGGTGAGCCGATCGGCTGAACGAATAAAGCTTTGCCCCTTACCTGAGGAACTCATTACTGGCTTCACGATGCAAGGAAAGCCGATTTCGGCGACGGCCTCGCGAAAGCGAGTTTCGCTGTCTGCAAAGCGGAAAGAAGAGGTTGGTAAAGACAGCTCCTCTGCGGCGAGGCGGCGGATCCCTTCGCGGTTCATGGTCAGTTGGGTCGCTCGTGCGCACGGCACAACGTGTTGCCCTTCCTGTTCCAGCTTTACCAGCATATCCGTGGCAATCGCCTCTATTTCCGGCACGATATAATGTGGTTTTTCACGCTCGACAACCTCGCGTAACGCTTCGCCATCGAGCATATTGATTACGTATGTGCGATGGGCAACGTGCATGGCTGGCGCGTCGGGGTAACGATCCACGGCAATGACTTCCACACCCAGTCGTTGGCATTCGATCGCCACTTCTTTACCCAGTTCACCTGAACCTAATAACATCACTCGCGTTGCTGCGGGACGCAGCGCTGTGCCTAATAACGTCATAAATTAATCCCCTGTTTTATCTGGGCGCAGTATATACGAAAACGTTTGCGTCTGTCTTTATTACCAGGTTGATTTCAGGGCGCAAAAAGAATATACTGTACATAAATACAGGTAATTTAAGAGGCTGCAAAAATGGCGGTTGAAGTTAAATACGTAGTCATTCGGGAAGGTGAGGAAAAAATGTCGTTTACCAGCAAAAAGGAAGCCGATGCGTATGACAAAATGCTTGATACAGCGGATTTGCTCGACACATGGCTGGAGCAGTCACCGGTAGCGCTTGAAGACGAGCAGCGTGAAGCGCTTTCCCTGTGGCTGGCTGAGCAAAAAGATGTGCTGAGCGCCATCCTGAAAAACGGCAAGCTGCCGTCTCCGCAGGCCGTTAAAGATGACGCGCACGCTGAGGATGATACCCAGGCTGCCTGAAACGACTTGCGCTCCTGACGTTTTGTACCATGCTTTTCCCTGAATCATTGTGCAATCCCTGACGTCCTTTCGCGTTGCTACATGCAACCGGAAAGAAGAAGGGGAGATAAAGGAGAAAAAAATGTATAAAAAAAGAGCGTTGTTAAGCCTGCTGTTGTTATCTGCCAGCGTATCTGTTTTTGCGGCAAACATGGAAAGCAAAAATGTTCAGTTTCCAAAATGCGAAGGGCTGAATGCTGATGGTATTGCGGCGAGCGTGAAACGTGATTATCAGCAAAATCGCATCGCGCGCTGGGCTGACGATCAAAAGCGTGTTGGGCAAGCCGATCCTGTCGCCTGGGTTAATACCCCCGATATTACGGGCAAAGATGGCAAATGGTCGGTCCCGCTGACGGTTCGCGGAAAAAGCGCGGATATTCACTATCAGGTAAAAGTCGACTGCCAGGCCGGAACGGCGGAGTATCAACCGCAGTAATGAGCGTATTTGCACATCTTTTGATGAGCTGAACACTTCCTGACATCCCCTCGGGTACGCTTTGACGATTATTCGTCTGTACTTGAGGGGCAAAATGGCTAACTGGCTGAACCAACTACAATCTCTTCTTGGGCAAAAAGGATCCTCCGCATCATCTTCCGGCGAGCAAGGGCTGAGTAAACTTCTGGTCCCTGGCGCGTTAGGCGGTCTGGCGGGATTACTGGTTGCCAACAAATCCTCACGTAAGTTACTGAGCAAATACGGCACCAGCGCGCTTCTGGTGGGTGGTGGTGCAGTTGCCGGAACCGTGCTGTGGAACAAATACAAAGATAAAGTTCGCGCCGCGCATCAGGATGAGCCGCAGTTCGGCGTACAAAGCTCGCCGCTGGATGAGCGAACTGAACGCCTGATCCTGGCGCTGGTTTTTGCGGCGAAAAGCGATGGTCATATCGATGCCAAAGAGCGTACCGCCATTGAACAGCAGCTTCGTGACGCGGGTGTTGAGGAGCAAGGCCGCGTTCTAATTGAGCGGGCAATCGAACAGCCGCTGGATCCTCAGCGCCTGGCGCAAGGGATCCGCAACGAAGAAGAGGCGCTGGAAATTTACTTCCTGAGCTGTGCGGCGATTGATATCGACCACTTTATGGAGCGCAGCTACCTGAACGCGCTGGGTGATGCGTTGAAGATCCCACAGGATGTTCGTGACGGCATTGAACAGGATCTGAAGGCGCAAAAACAGGCTTTACCGGGTTAATTACTTATCGCTAAGGCGCATGTTTCGCTTGCATCATCGCTGTCTTTTGCCACCCTTATAGGATGTTTAAGCAAAAGAACAATGACATGCTACCAAAAGCTTCTCGTATTCCTCACGCCATGACGCAGCATGGCGATACACGTGTTGATAATTATTACTGGTTGCGAGACGACACCCGCTCGCAGCCGGACGTGCTCGAATACCTGCAACAGGAAAATGCGTATGGCCATCAGGTTATGGCTTCGCAGCAGGCTTTGCAGGACCGCGTTCTGAAAGAAATTATCGACCGTATTCCCCCACAGGATGCGTCCGCTCCCTATGTGAAAAATGGTTATCGTTACCGGCATATTTATGAACCGGGATGTGAATATGCCATTTATCAGCGCCAGTCGGTTCTCAGCGAAGAGTGGGATGAATGGGATACTCTGCTGGACGGCAACCAACGCGCAGCCCACAGTGAATTTTATACGCTGGGAGGGCTGGCGATATCACCCGATAACAGCATTATGGCGCTGGCCGAAGATTACCTCTCTCGTCGGCAATATGGCGTTCGCTTCCGCAATCTGGAAAGCGGCAACTGGTATCCGGAAGTACTGGATAACGTTGAAGCGGATCTGGTCTGGGCGAATGATTCCCAGACCTTCTATTACGTTCGCAAACACGCCACGACGTTACTGCCGTACCAGGTCTGGCGGCATACCGTTGGATCTCCCTCGTCACTGGACGAATTGGTGTACGAAGAAGCCGATGACATGTTTTATGTCAGTCTGCATAAAACCACCTCGTTACATTATGTGGTGATCCATATCGCCAGCGCGACGACCAGTGAGGTTCTGCTGTTGGATGCAGAACTAGCCGACGCCGAACCGTTGCTTTTTTTAGCGCGGCGTAAAGACCACGAGTACAGCCTCGATCACTATCAGCACAAGTTTTATCTGCGCTCTAATCGTGAAGGTAAAAACTTTGGTCTGTACCGCACGCGCGTACGCAATGAACAAGCGTGGGAGGTGCTGATCCCGCCGCGCGAAAACGTCATGCTGGAGGGGTTTACCCTGTTTACCGACTGGCTGGTGGTGGAAGAACGCCAGCAGGGTTTAACCAGTCTGCGTCAGATCAATCGCAAAACGCGCGAAGTGATCGGTATCGCCTTTGACGATCCGGCGTATGTGACCTGGCTTGCCTATAACCCGGAACCGGAGACATCGCGACTGCGCTATGGCTATTCCTCCATGACCACGCCGGACACGTTGTTTGAACTGGATATGGACACCGGGGAGCGTCGCGTGCTTAAGCAGACGGAGGTCCCCGGATTTGATGCGGCGAATTACCGCAGCGAACATGTCTGGATCACCGCGCGCGATGGTACCGAGGTTCCGGTCTCACTGGTTTATCATCAAAAGTATTTCCTGAAAGGGAAAAACCCATTACTGGTTTACGGCTATGGTTCGTATGGCGCCAGTATGGATGCTGATTTCAGTAGCAGCCGTTTAAGCTTATTGGATCGCGGCTTTGTTTATGCCATTGCCCATGTGCGTGGCGGCGGTGAGTTGGGTCAGCAATGGTACGAAGACGGTAAGTTTCTGCACAAGAAAAATACCTTTAATGATTACCTCGACGTCTGCGATGCGCTGCTAAAAATGGGCTATGGCGCCCCATCGTTATGTTACGGCATGGGGGGAAGCGCCGGCGGAATGTTAATGGGTGTCGCCATCAACGAGCGCCCGGACTTGTTCCATGGCGTGATTGCCCAGGTGCCGTTTGTTGATGTGGTGACCACGATGCTGGATGAGTCAATTCCACTCACCACCGGTGAATTTGAGGAATGGGGTAATCCTCAGGATCCGCAATACTATGCGTATATGAAAAGCTACAGCCCCTATGACAACGTCACCGCGCAGGATTATCCGCATTTACTGGTCACGACGGGATTACACGACTCCCAGGTGCAATACTGGGAACCGGCAAAGTGGGTGGCAAAATTGCGTGAGCTGAAAACGGACGATCGCTTGCTGTTACTGTGCACGGATATGGATTCCGGGCACGGCGGTAAGTCCGGGCGTTTTAAATCTTACGAAGGCGTGGCCCTGGAGTACGCGTTTTTGATTGGGCTGGCACAGGGAACGCTGTCTGGGCAAGCTTCAGATCAGATGTTATCCAGATAGTGCTTCAGCGTTAATCGCAGCTCCGGGCTCATACTGTCGAGGTTATTAAATAACCAACGCAGATAGCCCGGATCGCGTTCTGCCACCTCTGATACCGGTTTTCCACGGTACTTACCAAATGTGAAAGTAGTGAGTAATGCGGGGCGGCCGGTAATGTCGACCATCTGCTCTGCGGTCCAGCCTGAAGTCTGCATGATGTCGATCAGCAAAGCCGCAGTGATGTAGCAATCGTACAGAGCGCGGTGGTGATGCAGGCCTGCAGGCGTCTGAACGTTTAGCTTACGTGATTTGTACAGCGCCATATTGCTGTATTTGATTCCTGGCCACAATCGACGGGAGAGCTTCATGGTGCAGATCCACTCTCCGGGCATCTCTGGCAATACGCGGCGGTCGAAACTTGCGTTGTGCGCCACATACCACTCACTACCGTAATAGTGCGGAATGATATCTTCAATCCATGGCTTATCGGCTACCATCGCTTCAGTAATGCGATGAATAGCCATCGCCTGGGGGCTAATGGGGCGGTCAGGACGCACCAGGTGGCTCATTGGGTTAACTATCTTTCCATCAACCACATCGACAGAAGCAATCTCAACAATGCCTCCCTGCAGACCACAGGTTTCTGTATCTATTATGCGCAACATGCCATGCTCCCGACCAAAACGACTAGCGTAATGGAATGATATCACCTTGCCAACCCCGTGGCGTGCGTTGACCGGTTAAGAGCAAAGAACCGCTGTCGGCGCGTACAATCAATCGACCTCGCTCGTCCCATAACGCGCTGCTCCCGCGTGCATTGGCCATTAATACCGCGATGGCAAATTTATGCGAGAAACTTTGTAGCTGAGATGTGGAGGAGAGGAGTTCTGGCTCGCTGACGGACTGGCTACTGGTGAATAACGAAAAAGCAGGATCGATATCAATACCTTCTGGCTGACTATCCACAACGCTGATGGCATTGCGCTGTCTGGCAATACAGGCCCCGTGGCTCTGATGAAACGTTAGTGGTGATGTCATCCAGGGAGAGAAAAGCGCAATGCCTTTCACAAAACGATTGTTATGCTCTACCGGCAATCCCGCGATAATTGTCATGCGGTAAGTCGCTGCGGCATGCGCCAGCGGTTCCAGCAACGCTTCATCAGGTGGCGCTGGGAGGGAGTCATTCTCATCAACGCAGCCCAACAAGGAGAGGGCGGGGAAGACCAGCAATTCACATTGGCATTGTGCGGCTGCCTGAATGAATTGCAGGTGATGGGCAACGTTTTCGGTCACTGACGCGTGAAGGGGTTCGTATTGTGCTGCTGCGATTTTCCAGTGTGACATAATGATTTCCTTTTCATAGTGTCTACAACCATCTTTAAAGTATAGATTAAGAATATACTTATACTGTAGCAGGCATCATGTAAGGAATCGTAACGTAATATAAGTTTTATTTAACTTTCGGCTCGTACGGTAAACGTGAAAGAGAGACGGATGCCAGGCGATGCGCGATGAGTCTTTCACGAAACCAGTCGCGTAAATGTTCGGGCTGTTCACGTTCAACCACTTCGGCAACGATCGGCATATTGTAGCGTTCTTTAAATGCGACACCCGCCGCGGCCAAGTCAACATTGACCTTATCCATTTCGGCTTGCTCAAGTTTGGCCAGATTGATGTTCATAGGCTGCTCCTTTTCTCTGTCTTCCGGCGCGCAAAGTTACTAAGAGTGCGCATTAATGGCAAGACAGAATTGATGATTCTCGACTCGATCATTGTAGAAGGTTATTCTCTATAGATTAGACATAACAAAAAGGAATAGTTGATATGGCTTCATCTGCATCTTCGCTACGTAATACTCTCATCGTACTCGCCAGCCTCCTCGCAACACCCGCTGCATTGGCGCATGCTCACCTGACAAAACAAAGTCCGGCGGCGAATGCGGAAGTCACCGCTTCTCCCCAGGCGCTGACGCTGAATTTTTCTGAAGGCGTCGAACCCGCGTTCAGCGGCGCAACGCTGACAGGTCCACAAAAGGAATCAATCAAGACGGGCAAAGCGACCCGCAGCGATCAGGACAAAACGCAACTGATTATTCCGCTCGCTCAAACGCTGGAGGCCGGAAAATATACGGTGGACTGGCACGTTGTATCCGTGGATGGCCACAAGACAAAGGGACAATATACCTTTAGCGTGAAATAACCGATGCTGGCATTTACCTGGGTTGCCCTGCGATTTATTCATTTTACCGCGTTGATGCTGGTGTTTGGTTGTGCGCTTTACGGCGCATGGCTGGCTCCCGTTTCGGTTCGCCGTTTAATGATGCGTCGTTTTTTACGTCTGCAACGCCATGCCGCGACGTGGAGTTTTATCAGCGCGACGCTAATGCTGGCGATCCAGGGGGGCTTAATGGGCTCAGGATGGCGGGATGTCGTCTCTACAGACGTTTGGGGCGCCGTTCTGCAGACGCAATTTGGCGGCGTCTGGCTATGGCAGATTATCCTCGCGATGGTCACGTTGGTGGTGACCATCGTTGTGCCGCGCAGCATGTCGCGACTGCTCTTGATGCTGACGATTGCTCAGTTTATTTTGCTGGCAGGCGTTGGACATGCAACGCTGCATACTGGCGTCGCTGGGGCTATCCAACAGGTTAACCATGCCTTACATCTGATATGTGCCGCCGCCTGGTTTGGCGGCTTGCTGCCCGTACTTTACTGTATGAGAATGGCGCAGGGCCGCTGGCGGGAACAAGCGATCGGAACCATGATGCGTTTCTCCCGCTATGGGCATCTCTTCGTGGCCGGGGTTTTACTTACCGGGATTATGAATGCCCTGTTTATTGTCGGTGTTTCCGGCTCCTGGCACATGGCTTATGGGCAACTGCTTTTGTTAAAAGGTGCCCTTGTCATGCTAATGGTAGCGATTGCCCTGGCGAATCGGTATGTTCTGGTACCACGCATGCAGCAGGATAATGGCTGTGTGACGCTCTATTTCATTTGGATGACAAAACTGGAATGGGGAATAGGGGCCGTTGTGCTGGCGATTGTCAGCCTGTTTGCAACCCTCGAACCTTTTTGATTGATGGACTGGCAAAACGCATGAAAAAAATCATTCTCTCTTTACTACTACTGGCAAGTTCAGGGGCCGCGCTGGCAGCGCCACAGGTCATCACCGTCAGCCGTTTTGAGGTTGGCAAAGATAAATGGGCGTTTAATCGGGAAGAGGTGATGCTGACCTGCCGTGCAGGTCACGCGCTGTATGTCATCAATCCCAGCACGCTGGTGCAATATCCATTGAATGATGTTGCCAGAGAACAGGTTGCGAGCGGTAAAACCACGGCGAAGCCGATTGAGATTATCCAGATTGATGACCCGACGAAACCGGGTGAAAAAATGAGCCTGGCGCCGTTTGTTGAGCGTGCAGAAAAACTCTGTTAATTGTCAGATGTAGCGTTCTGATTTCCAATAAAAAAACCGCAGGATCTCACAGGAGAACTTGCGGTTTTTACATTTGGTCGTGTAACAAACTGCCTTTTTTTCCGGCCACTTTAGTCGCGGACTGGAAAACCTGGCGCTGTCATCTATTCTTAAATGGCAGGGTAACTTAGCCTGCATTAATGCCAACTTTTAGCGCACGGCTCTCTCCCAAGAGCCATTTCCCTGGACCGAATACAGGAATCGTATTCGGTCTCTTTTTATGTCTTTGTTTTTCATGGTTTTTTCTGTTTTATCACGAAATCCCACGAAAATTACTCGAAATTTCCATATCCTGTCTAAACCATAACATATTCTGCACCACGTGCGTCCAGGTATTTTTTGGTCATTGTCAAATTTTTATGCCCGAGTAAACGTTGCGAGAATTCCTCCCCGCGTTCTTTTTCATACAGTCTGCCGGCCAGGCTTCTGATCTCATGGTAAGTAGGAGGGTTCGGTCCAAATTTTATCGTCGTCGCATCCCTTACATTCGAAAATGCCTGGGTCAATCCATCAGGGGGCAGTGGCCCCGGCTTTCTGCCACCGCGTCTGACTGGCGAGAAAAGCATAAAATCTGATGGATTATTGATTCGGCATCGCTCAATCACCTCTCCCAATTCCAGGCCAGCAACTTCCAATCTTAAATCGAGTGGAATCGACAGCTTGTGGCCCGTCTTCTCCTGCGTAACAAATAGCCTGCCATCTTTTATATCGCTGAACCGAAACAGAGAAATGTCCTCGCGGCGCTGTCCTGTCACCAAAGCAAGATCGCAAGCGTTAGGCAACCATTCAGAGTGTGAAGCAGCTGCCGCGCGGATAACAATAAAATGCTCGAGCAGTAAACGTTCACGCTTCACTTTTGGCGTCGGCGTTCTTGTCGGCTCTGCCGGGTTCCTTTCAATATGCCCCTCGACAATCGCTTCCCTGAAAATATCCAATAATACCGAACGTAGTCCTGAGGCCATGCTCTTCTTATCACAGATTATGTAACTCTCAAGGAAAGTAGATATGTCCTTCGTGCTGATCGCCGATAGCGGCATACGTCCGAATTCATCACGGATAGTGGCGATCTGATTACGCCTGACCTTCATCGTGTTGGGCTTCAATTCTCTTCGCGCAAGAATTACTTCGTAGCGCTCGAGCCACGCTTTCACCGTAAAGGTTGGTGTTTCCTTTATGCGGTCCAGCAGCGCTGATGGAAGGTAATTCTGTTCGATGTAGTTATTAGCCTCAATGGCCTGAGAAATGGCGTCCTTTCTGTCGATCCGGCCAAGGGATAATTCTTGACCGGTAATCGGGTTTCGCCAGCTATAAAGCCTGTCTCTTTTACGATAGGTCAGGTTACGGGGCAGGTTAGCGTCGTAACGAACTGGCCTTTTCGCCATGAGTCAGTCTCTCCAGTAGAGTGCCGCCAGTTGGCAGCGCTAAGTGTTTTGCTTTGGGACGAAGGTTCTTTTTGCTCGGATCTACATAGATAGCATCTGGCTGAACCTTATATTCTTTGCCGTGAAGTTCCGGGGCAGGGTATATACGTCCCTCCCGAGCCCATCGGCGAAGTGTTGAAAGAGACGGCGGGGTTGAATAAGTTGAATTCGCCCATTCCAGCAGATTAAGAAGCTTGGCCATACTACCTCCGGCTTCCGGCAACTTATTATAGAGCTGCCGGAAAACTGTTAATGAAATATCGTTATCAACTCACCTGGCCCGGCAGTGCGCGTAAGCGGCGCATGCCTGTCATAGCCGTGGCCACGTAGCTCGCCTTACGGTTAACCACCTCAACCCAGACCTTCACGCCTTCAACTCTCACAGTGTATGTCTCCTTCATCTTGCTGCGCCCATAGTCGCCGTAGCGTTCGTGATGAGTGGCTAGTGCGATGTCGCATGCCTGACGCGCTAACGGGGATTGTTGATTTCCTCGGTTAATCAATCGCATTACATCTCCTCAATGGGAGAGCGAACCCTCCCAAATCTGCTAGCCCACGTATTCCGGTTTCATATCGGCCAGGGTGATGCTGAACTTATCGTGCAGCTCATCGCCCAGGTGACGTTTCGCCGCCGCCAGAACTCGTTCAACTTCCCTAAACCGTTCAGCTGCATCCGGTTCGTCCGGAGACGGTAGGGAGTTGATTGCGGCTTCAACCTTGTTACGTGAATCAACCAGGTAATAGCGCTTCACTGCCTTGTTCTTCAGTTCAGTGAACAGGGCGGAGCCGAGCGTAGCCTTCGCGCTTTCGATATCAGCACGCAGTGCTTTGGCGCTATCAACATCCTGAGCAGCATCGATGCGTTCGCGGAAATCATCGGCAAGAGAGTCGATATTTACAGACGATTCATGTGCGCTTTGCGTGGTTGTGACGGTGTCACCTGAAATTTCAGACAGGCTAACGTGTTGTACCGGAGCAGGGTTAACTTCTCGCTCTTCACGGCGATCATCCAATTCATCAGGGGTATACACGCCGAGAATTACATCCGGGCAGAACAGTCTTGCCCAACGTTTCACGGCGAGATAAGCGAGTTGCTGGCGAGGGTCGTCAGCCCAAAGCGTTGAATTACGAGTCCTGGCCTGTGCCAGTAACAGGTCAAGTTCTCTCGGTTGGTCTTCACCTTTCAACGTTGCGCGGATGATGATGCCAATGCCTGTTTCGTCCGCAAGAGTCCAGCCAGGAACACGGTATTCTCCTTTGTCGCCTTTACGAATCTGGAATTTCCCGACTACTTTTTCCCATGGTCCGTACCACTCGTATTCAAAGCGGTTTGCCAGCACGCCGCTGCGTGAAATCACGGCATTTACCAGTTGCGCTTCGTATCCGAGAACGCCGTTAATCAGGTGCGTTTTCTGCGCTACTGCAAAGGGATTCATCTGCCATTGTGCCGCCTGCATCGCTACTGCCATGCAGTCAGCCTGATTTCCCTGCAGGTGTCTGGGGACTGTCGCCGCACCCTGCGCCATAATTTGAGCAAACGCGCTGATGGCGTTCAGATACTGGGAATCAAACAGGGCCACGTTGGAGTTAATCACTGCGTTCTGGTCAGCTACAGTTACGTTAGTGTTTTGCATCTTCATTCCCCTTATGCCTGAGTACGCAGCGCTTCAAGGCGGCGCAGGTCGAAGTCATTCAGTTCGTCGGTGTAATCAGCGGTGATCGGTGCTGGCCATTCGCCAGTGTCAAAGCCGGTAGCGATAGCGCGCATCGCCTTGCGGTACTCGAGCATGCCCAGTTCCAGCAGTTCGGCGGATGCCTCGATGATGGCGATCCAGTGATAGTTCTCGTCTTTGTTGACGAAAATCCAGAAGAACTGGTCCAGCGCTGCGGTCTCGCAATACATGGCCGCGCTCAGGTGGTAGTCACGGTCGATGATTTCGCGGTGCAGTTTGGCACGCAGGCCTTCCTGCTTAATGTTCCACATGCTGATGGTTTTCAGGTCGGCGCCGATGCGCACCCCGTCCAGGTCGATTTCCAGATCCGGGCGTACACGGACTTCGAGTCCGGTTTCGTCGTCAAAGCCAAAGTAGCTCACTTCAACGGCGCGGCTCGGGTGTGTCAGCAGCTTGCCCGCGGTCGGGTGCTCGAGCAGGGCTTTCTGAATGCTCAGTGCAGTGCTCAGTTGCTGGCGGGTGACAAGCACTTTCCCTTGCGGATTCTCGCGCCACGCCTCCAGCAGTTCGTCGGCGAAGACGGCGTTCGGATTAACAGACTTTACGGCCTGAATCAGGTCTGCTTTGGTACCGGAAACTTTCAGTGGTGTCAGTTTCTGTGCTTCCTGTGCCACAAGATCAGGATTGATGATTGCTAACTGCTCGAGTAACGCATCACGGCTACCGCTGGTTTTCACCTGAGCAGGCAGAGTGGCGTTGTATTCCTTGATGCAGGCTTTCATCGCCGCTGCGGTTTGTTTCTGGCCGTCTTCAATACGCTGGTACTCTTCTGGCAGCGACATATAGCTCTGGCCGGTTTCCTCGGCTGAACCACCCAGCGGCACCTGTGCAGGCAAAGTGGCGTTGTATTCCTCTAGCAAAGCTTTGATGTCGTCTGCGCTCAGTTGCGCTGGCAGGCTGGCGTTGTACTCATCAATAAACGCGCGGATCGTTGCCGTGGTGGTAAATGCGCCTTCTGGAATAACCGGTTCAACGCTGAATTCTTCATCAAGCAACTCGGGCTGCAAAGCCAGTGCATGCACCAGGTTACCCATGTCCAGAACTGGAGAACGTTCTTTGATAATCGTTTTCTCTACGTGGCGCGCATTGAAGTACATCAGCGACACTCGCGCATCTTTCACCTGGGTAGAACTGATACCGTTGGCTGCGTGATAAACCTCGTTCGGCAGACCTTCGTAACGTCCCGGCTCGAAGTAAGCGGGGTACGCAACAGCTGGTTCGTCAGATTGTGCTTCTGGCTCGGTTTGTGTCAAAACTGGGTCAGTCTGGTTTACATCGGCTTGCTGGCTGGTATCTGACTTTTCACCAGTTTCCAGACTGCTTTCGCCTGACTGCACTTCAGTACCAGCCTGTTTTTCATCACTGACAGTTTCTTGAACCTGCACATTGCTGGTGGTCTCCGTTGCCTTTTTCGTGCCATGAGTTGCTGAGTTCTGAAGCAAAGCCGTAACGTCGAATATTCCGTTGCCGACATTTTTAACCAGCTCTTGTTCGACTTTCTGCGGTTGAGCTGCCGCTTCCTCTGCGCGGCGACGTGCTCCTTCTTCACGCACGCGTTGCAGGTTCTCTTCGTGAGTGCAAAAAGATTTGCGCGGAGACTCCTTGCTTTCAGGTTGGGAAATTTCCTGTGCTGCGGGTTCAGCCTCATGTAATGGCAATAACTCGACCGCGGAATTGAACTCGGCTGTCATGGTCTGGTTAACAAATTCCAGGTGAGCGACAGGAGTGAGATGAATATTTTCCGGCGCGATACGTACCAGGTTAAAAATAGCCGTGCGGTTAACGCCAAGAACGCCGGGCTGATTGCGCAGAATGCTGCTCCATGATTTCCACGGTTCTTCTTTTTTTGTCACGATTTCTTTAGCGCGACGAAGAATGCTGCCCGGGATCTCAAAGTGGTTGAAGTCCATAGGCAGAAGGGCACAGGCTATCTCTAAATCGAGAGTGTCAAGGGTGTGGTGTGCATCAGGTCCACGGTCAGTGACGTAACCGCCGTCGGCATTGGTGCCGGAATCAGTACGTTGCACGCTGCTGATGCGATTACCAGCGGCCCATTCGCGAACGAGGATACCGCGGTCGATGTAATCCGTATTGAACCACACCGTCAGGAACTGGATAACTGTTGCCAGCTCCGTTTTTTTACCGTCGACAGGGAAGACTTTCTTAACGGCATTTACGACTTTATGAATATCGTGTTCAATGGCTTTTTTGAATGCTTCCACATTCTCAGCTGCCAGTAGCAGGTTCTGGATGTACGCGTCATCGGTGTCCATCTCAAGGCGGATAATCTCGTTTTTCTGCCCAGCGTCGACGTGATAGAGATATTCACCATCACCGATGAACTGAGCCAGTACGCGCTGGCGGAATGGTAGGGTGGCAACAACGGTCAGGTTCGGTTGCTGTGTCTGCTGGGGATACTCTTCGTTACCGACTTCACCATCAACGACGCCACCTTCTGCCCGGCCGTTCTCGTCGGTCTGGATGCCGTCCTCAACTGTGAGGTCTTGACCCGTTGTAACGTCAGCACCGCTGCTGGTTTCAGTTTTGAGCAACTGCAACTTACCACTGCGCCAGTCTTCTACCAGTTGATTGCGGTCACCGGCATCCGTGTTCACCCAGTCAGACATGAATGCAGCTATCAATCTTGGTTCGTGCTCTTCGTCTGGTATGAAAATGTCCTTAACCGCCTGAATCATTTTCCACTCAGCATTGAGGCTGAGTTTGGCAGTCTCGGGTACATCGTTCTTTGCCACAAGCATGCTCTGGAGATATGTATTGCCTTCATCCAATGACATTTCGCTGGCAGCCAGCTGCTGCTTTTTAGTGATATGAGTCTGGTATTTATCAATCATCAGATGGACGGCAAAGCGGACTGCTGGAGTACGGTTTTCAACCGGGACAATTTCGGACGCAGTCGCGTCTTCAACGGTTACGGTTGAAGTAGGAGCGGTGGGTACGTCAACGGCGCCACTAGACTCGCCAGTGGCTTTTGGCAGCCATGTGCGCCCATCGTCCTGAAGTTCGTAGCGATCACACCAGGTGAAATCAACTTCACCTTCCGCTGGCAGGTCATCAACAACAGGAAAATTAGTGGCTACAGCTTTGAAATAATTTTTCAGCTTCGCGCCAGTTTTAATCAACAAGTAATCCAGCGTTGCATTTACAGCCTCAAAATCATCGCTGCACCAGAGCACCGCATCTTTATTACCGGATTGTTTTTTTGCTCTGCGGACTAAAAATACAGGATTAGTTCCACTCATTACTTTATCCTCGATTCGTGTAGAATGGAGGTGCCTTAACAGCACCCCGATATATCAGGTTGTTATGTCCGGTACGCTTTGGTCGGTTGGACCGGACTGGGCACGCCCGCTTCGGTGGGCGTTTTCTTAATGAACGGTGATAAATGCCTGTTCCATGAACGTGCGTTTGTGCTGGCGGTAGTTGCCGTAGCCTGTCTTCTCACCATCACGAATCTTGACTGCAAGCAGTGAAATGGCTTCAACAGCGCAAACAGGACAGTCGAACTTGCCGAGCACATAACCACCATCGAGAATTACTGTTGTTTCACCTGCTGGGGCTGAATGAATAACGCCTGAAACTTTCTTCTCGCAATTGAATACAGCGATTTCTTTATTCACTGCTTTCAGATTCATATTGATTTCTACGATTTCCATAATTTCTCCAGTTATTAAATTCAGGGTGTAAGAATCCACGCCAAACTAATGGCGAATTTTTTATTTCATATTTCGGGACTGCTATTTAGCCTTCGTGCGCCATCTGGTCGTAAGAAGAGCAGCGCTTGGAACAATACTCTTTCTCTTTGCGAGCCAGCTGTGAGCCGTTGCGATAGAGAAGGGTGCTTTTGATTACTTCTTCCGTTTTAACCGGCTTGCCGCAATAACCGCATTTGGTCTGCATTATCATTTCCTCAGAACTTAACGTCTGCCTGAGCAGGTAATTCGTCGCTGCTGATGATCCTTTCAACTGGGTAGCAACTTCCTGAAACCTGTTGTTCAACGGCAGCCTGTTCACACAGTTTCTGGTCGCCATAAACACCCAGTACCACATCCTGAAAATCACCGTTGGTCATGCCAATGGTCAGCACTAACGCGAAAAGAGTGTTCATCAGTGCGTACCTGCCGGAACCAGATTCGGTTCAATGGTGCGGGAAGCGTATGGACGGCGGATATGACGCAGGTTTCCCTGTGGTTCGTGCCAGTACATGCTTTCGCGGTAATCAAAAGAGACCAGCCATGCTGCGCCGGTACGGCTATTTCGCATTGGGATGGCGCGACCGTTGCTTGGTACTCTGTTACTGGTTTTCATGACAAGGCCTCTTTAAATTCTGCAAAACTGAGTGCTTCCTCGCCATCGGCGAGCCCTTCAAAATACTCCTCGTACGCTTTTTCCATCTCACCCTCGATACCTTGTTGCTAAAAATTAGTGAACTTCGCTGGTGGTGCCGCGGCGCTGATCTTCACGGTTGAGCGTTTTAACTCTGCAATTCACCACCGCGAAGCTCACTCTGTGCTTTGCCCTTGTCGCCAGGCTGGCGGAACGTTTCAAACCTACTGCGCGTTAATCTCACCACCTCATTCCGGTCTTCGTATGCCCCGGACGGCTACTTCGTGGGCGTCCTGCCTGGGTGGTCGTGTTGATGATTAGAGTAAAACACCACTTTACTTTTTAGTCAAGTGATGCGGATTAGCAAAGTAAAGCAATGCTGTACTTGTTCGAAATTTATGCAGATTATTGCTGGGGAAGTGGGCTTAAAATGTATATGATTAAAAAAACATCAATGAGGGTGAGTTATGGATCGTGACGAACTGGAAGAAGACCGCGCAGCATTCATTGCGGGTGAGATTGGCGGTGCAGTTGTCAGTCTGATAGCTAATGGGATAGTGATCAGCCGCGATGCGATTGTGGATAGCCTGGAGGCTAAGCGAAGGGCAGTGGGAAATGCGGGATGCGGCTAAGATGGTGAGAAGAGGGCAGTAAGAACCCGGCGCGAAGGCCGGATTAATGCTGCTGTTTTGGTAATGGAGTAACCTGCAATTGATTTTGCAAAGGTGGCGGTTGATTGCTTGGCACTTGAATAATCAGAGGCTGGGTCATCGGTGGAGTTGCAGGGTCTTTAAAAGCAGAAATGATACTTGGCATCGCAACCACTACTGCAATAATCATACCAAATATAGTAAGCTTTGTGGATATGCCCGACTGCATCCCGCTAATGGCAGTATTTATACCTGTAATTTGGCCCTGGATACCTTCAAATCTTCCATTAATTGCTTTGATGTCTCCGTCGACGCTATCCATTTTACCTTCAATTTTTGAAGATAGAGAACTCAACATCGAATTTAAGGATGCAAATTGTACATTCGTGTTTTCCCGAGAAAGTGCCATTTCTGCCCTAATCGAAGAAGCAATAGACTCCATTTCCGCTTTATTGGCGGCCAGAAGTGCTTGTATTTCTTCACGTGATACTTGGGTCATGTCTACTTTAACTTCCTCAGTGTGAAACAGCGAGGCCCCACTTTCTTGGGACTTTAAATAGGCATCATCTACTGCCTGAAGGTGCGATATTATTTTTTTAGACGTCGCCATTTTAGCTAATTGTATCAGATTTAAGCAATTCGGCGTAACGCTGACGAACAAAATGATAATTGAACATCAATTGATAGCCACAGTTTAGGCACAACATCTGTGCTAAGCCAATTCCACCAAGTCTGGCATCAGTAATTTTACCATCCCTATCAAGAGTTAGAGCAACCAAACCTGTAATAGAGTTTTTATCAGGATTATTAGAGGGTTCACCAGTCTCAATTTCTTTCATACGCGATTCTGCGTAATAATGCCAAACATCCTTTTGGCAGCATGGACACTGTCTATTTACGCCAATTAATTGAATGTAATGCTCGAACTGCTCATTTGTGAACATAGTTAATCCTAATTCTTATCACGCAATACGGCGGCCAAAATTTCAATCCCCCTGCGACCGAATCCGACCCTTCATGTACTTCTCATACAATTCGTCCAACTCCTTCAAGCGAAGCGCGAATATACGGAGCATGTTCTGCTGTTCTTCTTCTGGCAGTTGGCGGTAGAGCTCCAGCAGGCGCTGTTCGTCCGGCTTAAGACCATCCTTCTCTCCAACATCCTCACCAAGTAGCCAGGGGACTGATACCCCAGCAGCATCAGCAACCGCTAATGCAGAACTTTTGCTGATTCTTCCTGTTTTGAACCAACTGGAAACAGCTTGCTTACTGACGCCAGCAACCCTGGCCATCTCTGTTTTAGAGAAACCTTTCCGGTTCAGTTCTGTAAGCCTGGAGATCAGCCCAGTAGTCATTGTGTTTTCGCTCATTTCACTAGTGTAAATGATTGCTTTACCCGTCGGTAGGCATTCATTGATTGACTCATTGGTAAAATGATGCTTTACTTTTTCCATCTAAGGAGGTCCTATGACTGGTATTGAGAAAGCTATTCAAAAGTTCGGCACAGGTGCGGCACTCGGAAGAGCGCTTGGATTTTCAAAAATGACAATTTCCAACTGGAAAAAAACTGGCATTCCGCCCGATCACATTCGCTCTGTTTTTGAGCTTACGGGAGTCACCCCGCATGAGCTGCGGCCTGACTTATATCCCAATCCAACCGATGCCTTACCAGTGCAAGAAACGAGGGCATAACCATGCAATCACTGTCACTTCATCAAAATAGCGGATATCAATCGGCGGCGATGATAAATCGCAATCAACCTGTCTCGATAGATAAACATGACCAGATCCGCGATGCCGTTCGTGCGTGGGCGGGTGTAGATGGTCAGGATGTCGTTTCTGCTCTGATCGTCGAAGAATACAGGGCGCAGGGTGGTGACGAGATTACTTTCCCTGACGACCTCAGCCGACAGCGTCAGAAGCTTTTCCGCTTTCTCGATAACCATTTCAACAGCGAACGTTACCGCGAGAATGTTCGCCAGCTGACTCCGGCAATTCTTGCTGTTCTGCCGCTCGAGTTCCGCAGCCGCCTACTACCAGAAGACAACATTATGGCCCGTCTGGCTCGACTGGAGAAAGAAACCAGCGAAGCGAAGATTGCTGTCGCGATGAATGCGCCACGTCATCAGAAGCTGAAAGAGTTGAGCGAGGGGATCGTGGAAATGTACCGCGTTGACCCTGGGTTAACCGGCCCGCTGATGGAAATGGTGCAGATGATGCTGGGGGCTATATGACCGGTTCAAAAATGGTGAAAGCCGCGGTGCGCGAACACCAACGGCTTTCAGGTGCAATTCGTTGCGTACTCATTGCGAGGAAATTATGTCAGAAAAATCAGCCTTCAGAAAGATAGATGGGCCGCCACTTTAGCGATTAAGAGGTTTTTATGCGTGATTACGCAACCGTTGCGCCTCAGTTCTGGCTTGGAAAAACAGGCCGAGAACTGAGGAAAAAAGGCGCGGAGGCGCAGGTGGTCTCGTTCTATCTGATGACCTCGCCACACGCAAACATGCTCGGGTTGTATTACCTGCCAATTCTGTACATAGCCCATGAAACGGGTCTGGGCTTGGAAGGGGCTTCGAAGGGGCTAAAAAGCTCCATTGAAGCGGGATTTTGTAGCTATGACGAGGACACTGAGATGGTTTGGGTGCATGAAATGGCCGCTTATCAGGTTGGTCGATCGCTGAAGCCAGGGGATAACCGCTGTGCTGGTGTCAGGAATGAGTATATCTCATTACCTGAAAACCCTTTTTTATCATCATTTTATGAACGTTATAAAACAGATTTTCACCTCAATTTAAAACGTGAATCGCGCCAAATTTCTGAAGGGGCTTCGAAGGGGCTACGAAGCCAAGATCAGGAACAGGATCAGGAACAAGATCAGAATAAAGATATTTTGGGGCATGGCGCCGCCACACCCCGGGGGAAAAATACTTACACGGATGATTTTGAACTGGCGTGGCAGGAATACCCCAAACGCGCCGGTGGTAACAGCAAGGCTGATGCGTTCAAAGCCTGGAATGCACGTATTAAATCCGGGGCAACAGTGCAGGAGCTTACCGATGGTGTTCGGCGATACGCGGATTACGTAACTGCTGCTGGGAAACTTAACACCGAGTATGTGAAACAGGCCTCCACGTTTTTTGGCCCCTCAAAGCACTACGAAGAGTCGTGGTCTTTCGCGGCACCTGATGGAAAACGGGATCCGAACAAAATTTCTCAGCCAGATAAAGCGATTCCGACCGGATTCAGGGGGTAGCGATGAAAAACATAGTTGGTACCGGAAGTGCGCTCGATCGCCTGAAAAAACTCATTCCACCAGGCGTTCAGCCGAAGTTCACAAGTGCTGCAGAGTTGCTGGCGTGGCAGCGGGAAGAG
Organism: Citrobacter sp. CRE-46; assembly: GCF_059615875.1. NCBI lineage: Bacteria > Pseudomonadati > Pseudomonadota > Gammaproteobacteria > Enterobacterales > Enterobacteriaceae > Citrobacter > Citrobacter sp. CRE-46. The sequence goes on from NZ_CM184341.1 coordinate 2,236,381, forward strand.
GGCCTGAAGCGGTGTGAAGAACTGGACAGGCTGAATCGGAAAGTCCGGACAGAGAAAATCTTCGGTCGCTCGGGAATTCAAAGCCTGCACCGCAGTTGCACCTTCGCGAATTACCAAGTATCCGGGGAAGGGCAGCGCAAAGCCTTCACGATGGCAAAGAGCTACGCACAAAATTTCGGCGCTGGGTTCGCGAGCTTCGTGTTCAGCGGTAGTCCTGGTACCGGGAAAAACCATCTGGCGGCTGCGATCGGAAATCATCTGCTGTCTGGAGGGCATAGCGTGCTGGTAGTCACTATCCCTGACCTGATGCTACGCGTTCGCGAGTGCTACGACGGTGGTCAGTCAGAGGCCGCATTGCTGGATGACCTCTGCAAAGTTGATCTGCTGGTACTGGATGAAGTCGGTATTCAGCGCGGTAGCAACGGCGAGAAAGTCATTCTGAATCAGGTTATCGACCGTCGCCTGTCGTCGATGCGTCCGGTGGGGATCCTGACGAACCTGAACCACGAAGAACTTCTCGGAGCGTTGGGCGCGCGGGTTATCGACCGTCTACAGATGGATGGCGGGATGTGGGTGAACTTTGACTGGGGCAGCTATCGCAAGAACGTTAGACATCTCCGGATCGTCAAATAAATTCGAGGGCAAAACACTATGGCAAGCAAATCACTGTGGGCAATAGTTGATTTTCTTCGGGCTAACCAGACCGTAACGCCGCGTCAGGTTCAGAACCTGCTGGGATGCGACTGCAAGAAGGCACACAACCTGCTGCTTCACCTGACACGCAAAGCGGTAGTTATCCGTACTGGCGAACCGCATCGCCCTGTCTACATGTTTCAGCCCGGCGGGGAGTTGAACATTAAGCAGATCAAATCGAAAGTGAGAAGAAACATGGTTACTTCAGTTTGCCGCACGAGTCCGGCGATGAAGCGGGTTCTGGCGTTTTACGGGAGAGCATCAGCATGAAACCAACATACGAACAACTTGAACAGCAGTTGCTCAAACAGGCGGTACAGCTCACTAACGCCGAGAGCAAGTGCAGGGAGCTGGCGGCGGGTCACTGGCCTCGCTTGCAGGAGCAAGATATCAACGCCTTAATGCGTTTCAATGAAACATGTGAAGACGGCGAAGGATATGACATTGGCGCTGAAGCGATGGCGCGTCTTGTTGAAATAGGTCTGGCAGGCAAAGGTCCTCATGGAATCCGCAATATCACTCCATTCGGTCAGTGGGTAATTAACGCTCTGGAAGGCGAGGTGGATTTGGAGCCGTTGAAAACCGAAGAAGACAACATCGCAGAATCAGCTTTGCGAATGGCTCAACTTAGAACTGGAGCAGCCCAATGACAACACTCAACAAACAGGCGCTGCGTGGTCAGAGCGTCGAAGGTTCTTATTATCTGGTCGAATGCTGCAATTGCGGTGAGATGTATCCCAGCAACCTTTTGGATGGTGGTGAGGCAATTGCTGACTCTGGAGATTATGGTGATTGCTACTGCCACCTGTGCGGAGCCGATGACACGGAGCGCGCAGATTGGGGGGATGTAAATTCGAATGAAGCAAAGGCGTGGAACTTTCAGCAGAAGCGAATTGAAGCGCTGCTGGATGATCTGGATGCCGCAGAGAGCCAAAACGGATATATCCGCGAGCAGCGTGACGAATGGGAGCGCAAGGCAATCAGTAATTTTGAAGAGTGCGTGGAAATGGCGGCGCGAATTGAAGAACTTGAAGCCCAGAGGAAACTTGCTTTCACCGCCAGTAACCGTTGGTCGGATAAATTCAGGGAAGCAGAGAAGCGCATTGCAGAAATGGAAGCGCGAGCCGTTAGTGTTCCAGAGGCACGAATCACCGTTGCTGAGTCCCGGCGTAAAAACCTTACCTGGCGAGAACTGGGCGTGTACAACGAGGGTGCAGATGTGGCGAAAGAGGCAATTATCGAAGCAATCCGCGCCGCTGGCATTGGCGTGAAGGGGGAGTGAGATGGCTACTTTGACGAAACAGGAAAAAGCCTGGGTAAAGAAACTCAATAAGCTGTTGGCTGAATGTCCGAGCGACCGAATTGCATTTGCCACTACTGGCGATTGTGATGTGAGCCTGTTTGATGTGACGCTTTATGACGATATTTTCAACGAAGTAGAGTCAAACGGGGGAGAGTTTATTCCTTGCGCTGGGAGAGTAGGTGCACTTTTTGATGAAGTGCTGGCTTTCCCGAATCAAGTAGAAAGCACGGCAGGCTGAGGACTAACCCATGACAACTAACAACCACCCGGCGCACGGTCCTGTATCACTCGATCGCTTGCACCAGATACGCGAAATACTCAGCAAAGCAGCAGCACAAAGCGACGGCGGTAATCTCGGCTACGCAATGGCTGATGCAGTGAAGGTGATTGATGGGGTTCTGGAGTCGATAGCCCGTGAGCAGGTACGCTGTGAACATGCAGCATGGTCAGATGAAACATTCGGCGATGTCGGTCCAGTTGGTCCGCTGAAGCACCTTTCCAAAGAAGCTATCGAGGCTGCTGCGGAACCAGACGAGATGAGCGAATGGGCTGACATGCAATTCCTTTTATGGGATGCGCAACGTCGTGCCGGTATCAGTGATAAGCAGATTACCCTGGCGATGGTAGAAAAGCTGGCGGTGAACAAGCAGCGCGACTGGCCAGAGCCGAAAGACGGTGAACCGCGACTGCATATCAAAGCGCAGTCAGAATCGGTGCTTCCTGGAATTGAATGCGATATCTGCGGACATGTATCTACTGACCCAGAGGGACGGCACTACTACTGCGAGGATAACAGTAATGATTGATAAATACCGTTTGGAGAATATGCGACGCGAAAGCGGCGAAAAGGGAGAACTCGGGACATGCTGTTTGAAGGTGACATGCATAATGCCCTAGTCGATGCGAAACATCAGGCTATGTATGTCTCAGCCATCTGGAAGCTGCTAATCATCACCCCAGATAACAGCGAGGCATAACATGACTGAGCAACCTGATGATCTCCTCACTCCGGGCGAGGTATGCCAGAAGCTGGGAATTACGCAAAAAACATTATGTAAATGGAATACAGAACACCGACACCGGTCTACATTGGCCCCGTGTAAAGTTCAGCGCTAAGGTTGTTCGCTATGAGCGCCGTAGCATAGAAGCTTTTATCCAGAAATGCCGGAGCCAATATTGATCTAATGTGGGGCTATTGTTTTTTAACAAATGCCCCTCATTTAACTTTTTTGTGTGTTAAGTCCAATTCTGACCCCACACATAAAATCACCAATACCTGCGCCAACACTGTTCCCATCAGCAACATAATCACCTTTGAAAGCTAATTTCCCATCCATATAGAAGAATCTTATCTCCCCATATCCACTATCACAGTCGGCATCTTTAATACTAACTTTGTAGTACTCTACTTTTTTATTTTTTGTTTGATACATGAACAAGGCAGATGAATCACCTTTTACATTTCTAAATGTGCCTTTTTTTGCTGAAAAAATGCCATCATCAGCTGTAGTAACCTCAACCCAGTTACTTGTCGTTTCAGCAAAAGCAACACTTGCGACAAAAAGAGCAGAAAAGCCCAGTAATGCGATTTTCTTAGCCATAAACAATATTCCATTTATTTAGGATTTTTCTTGATTCTATCTGTGTTTTAAATAACGTTCAACTACACACCGCATGCCTTCTTAAATGGGCATGGAGAGCCATTCAACCCCGTAGCCTTAGCAACGCAACTTGCGCGAGAATGTTCCGCTTTTAAGTCGCAGCGAGACAAGACTCATGAGTAACATAAAATTAACCCGCTACGTCGGTTTTTCACTCTCTATTGTATATGCTATTTTTTATGCAATAAGAGCGATTCGTAGGACTCTTCTGGGGAAGGTATGGATTCAACAATCGACGAAGAAAAACGCATAGAATTTGAAAAATTCATCATTGAAAGGTTTGGTGATGCAGTTAATCTCCGCAGAGCGAAAAATGGCGGTAATGGATATATATCATGGGAGGCGGCTGTAGCATGGATTGTCTGGAGGGAGCGCTCATCCCATCATGAAGCAACGCCTACCTCTGACGGGAACTGAATTAGTATGGTGCTGCCCGGAGCATCCTGTCATTCACTATGTACTCCCGCTTAGCCACGTCATTTTAGATTTGATTTTGGTCCACCATGAGCGAGAAGCGGACCTGGAGAGGCGTTAGTACCGCGAACATGGTCACAGCAAAGCCAGAGCTATTTGGTTCCTCCGAACAGAATATTTTAGTTAGGGCTCGAAACGAGACTGTCGTGAAAACCTTATGTCTCTTCTATCCTGCATCTTCTTCGACATTGTATTTTCGTTGCTCAATATCCCATGGAAGCGCAGGTTGTTTGCGAACTAGTTTTCTTTTGCCGTTTGAGAAAAAATAAGTTCTGAGTTCTAAAAAATGGCGGCGTTTTTTCGTTTGAGGCTCATAGGTGATAAGAAAAAAAATCAAAGGCCTGCTTGCTTCACTCCATATTCTACTTGCTTTTTCAATAACAATATTGATGTTTTCATGCTGACAATATGAGATGAATGTGGAGAAATAGCACTTGTCGTTTTTTTCAAGCAGTTTGTCTAACTCGTTAACGCTATCTCTGTCTGCCTGATTATACTCCCACTCAACATAGGTTAAAATTTGATTGTCTGGATATTGTAGGACCGCATCGGTACGCCCGCCCTGTTCAAAAAATGTTCTTGCGCCCATTAACTTTGCACACTCGCGCATGACCAGGCCAACATGAATGGTCCAGTTGGAACGGTTGATATATTCACCTTTGAACACAGGGAAATCTTGATACCACACACAATTAAACAGACAGATAAAATCGCGCTCTACTCGCTTCAACGCCTCCCCCCATTTTTTCAATAGATGATTTTTAAACTGATAAGCAATATCTCATATCGGCTATTTGTTACTAGACTTTAGGATTTTAATATCTGTGTTCCGATTCATGTGCTTCAGGTTGTTAATTCGGATTGGTTTCACCTCTTATCACTTATCCATAGCTGATTTATCTACCATGAAGTGAACAAAGCCCACTCACAGCACTAACCACTCCTTTGCTGATTGAAAAAGATGAATGCAAGTTGGATAACGCTTTGCCTCATGGTCATACAGGTGCTCATTGATGATGCGATACAGAGGGCGAATCTCTCGGGATTGTGCCGGCAGAAAGAAATTGCCGCTTAATATAACACTGCTAATTCAACCCACTACGTCGGGTTTTCTTTTTTTACTACTGACAGAAAATTAACAATTTGTGCTCTTAAAACGTTGATCATTTCCGTGCATAGGTATACTGTATAAAAACACAGTGCATGCAATGGAGGCCATTATGAAAGTTGAATTAACCATTGATCGCATGAAAGAACTTCCTAAAGGCGCAGTACCAGCACTGGAGAAAGAACTGCTTAAGCGCCTGAATGATCACTATGACAATTGCAGGCTCACAATCCGCCGTGCCGGGTCCGATGGGTTAAGTGTTTTTGGTGGTGACAAGGACGATAAAAAGAAAATTGAATCAATCCTCCAGGATACCTGGGAAAGCGCTGACGACTGGTTTTATTAGAATTGCGCTTAAGGCTGGCGTGCATTTTTCAGAATACCGCAATTTGCGTAACCCTCTGATGCTGCTGCCGACAATCTTTAATCGCGTCTGTTAGTCGCTCGAAGGGAGAACATAAATGTGAGTGATTCAGCTTTGCAAACGTCAGAAGACAACTGGTATGACATTGTAAGAAGGTCTGACGGCTGCGTGGTGTTTAGCTTTCCTTCATCGGGCAGGCATCTAATTTATCGCGTCAATGGCATGGTTTCTATGCGGCCTTTGCTGGATGATGAAGAGGTCTTTACTCCTAATGGTTTTATGCAGTTTATTCACCGTCTCGGCTACCGGGTAACCCCACCTTCTGATAATATGAAATCAACGGTCTGAACAACCGTAACCTACTGCGCCACGGAGAGAAACCATGGCGCATGAACTACAACTCATCAAGCAGTCCTCAGGAATCCTGATCCCCGCGACGCCGGAGACCAGCGATATTCTGCAATCAAAAATCAAACTCGGCGCCGTGCTGGTGGCAGAGTTCCGGCAGGTACGCAACCCTGCCTTTCACCGTCGCTTCTTCGCATTACTCAATCTCGGTTTCGAATACTGGGAACCAACCGGCGGGGCTATCTCTTCCAACGAGCGCAAGCTGGTAACCGGCTACGCTAAGTTCCTTGCCTCATTTGCGGGAAGCGAAGCCGCACTCCTGGATGCTGCCGAGCAATATCTCGACCGTATCGCAGATAAGCGTGCTGGAAGTATCAGCATCTGCAAATCCTATGACGCATACCGTGCATGGGTGATCATCGAGTCTGGCCACTACGACGCTATCCAGTTGCCTGACGGCACCCTTCGCAAACATCCCCGCAGTATTGCCTTTGCCAACATGGATGAAACCGAGTTCCAGCAACTGTACAAAGCCGCGCTCGATGTTCTGTGGCGCTGGGTATTGTCCCGGGCATTCAAGACTCAGCGTGAAGCGGAAAACGCCGCAGCGCAGCTCATGAGTTTTGCGGGCTGATGGCGATGAAATATTCCTGGTTCCACCATCACGAATGCACAACCGAGCAGGCAGACGAGCTGGAAGCCCGCTATCGCGCAAAGCAGATTAAGACCGAGCGTAGTCTGGATAATGACTTCATTCACTGGACGATTAGTGCGTTCTTGCCAGAAACATCTAAGCCTCCGCGTCAGGACAGAACCTGGCAACAACGGATCTGGAGGTGAATGTGAAAGTCTACGATATCACCCCCATGGGCAAGCCCAGAATGACGCGCGCTGACAAATGGAAAAAGCGCCCCGAGGTTCTGCGTTACCGGGCTTTCTGTGATGAAGTTCGTCTGCAGTGTGTTGATCTGCCGGAAAGCGGTTCGCATGTCACCTTCATTCTTCCGATGCCAGCGAGCTGGAGCAAAAAGAAACGAGCTGAGTTAAACGGTAAACCACATCAGGCTAAACCTGATTTCGACAATATGGTGAAAGCCCTGATGGATGCCATTTACGAAGATGATGCTCACATCTGGGATGTACGGGTATCAAAATTATGGGGAGAAACCGGGAGAATAATTATTGAGGAGCTAAAAGCATGACGCCACGCCAACGCAGACTAAAGCAGTCAGCATTTGAAAAAGCAGCAGCTGCGCCGCGTAAAAGCTGGCTGGGTAAATGTATTCTCCTGACGGGGATTCAGTCCGGATGGATTAAATCCCTGCTCACTATATGGGGCGAAGGTGTAGGAGGAAATACTGCACCCCGTATGCCGCGGGGCCATGCATGCTGGAATGTGATCAAAGGAAGGAACTGGTCAGATAAGGCACTGGAGCGCTTTACCGCAGCGTTAAATCAGGCGAGAGCAGAGGGATTCCGTGGGCAGCAGGCGATGAACAGGGCACATAGCATTCTCTGGCCGCAGTCACCTGCCAGTGTAATTGATGAAGCTTTGCATAATGATGATGTCGATTTTGTTGAACAATGCGTACTGCTGGCGCTGGATATAAACGATCCGGTTTATGTCGTTGGTCTTCAGTATTACACCACCCGAAAAAAAATCTCAGACATAACCCGGGAACTGCAGGCGATTGCGCCATGGTTAACCGACGGGGAGGCGAGAAAACGCGTGCGATGGTGTCTGGAAATATTCAGAGCAAAAACATTTCTTGCGGTTCGTAACCAGATGAGAGCCGGGTTAGAGGATGGTTGGTCATACCAAAAGAGGAACTGACCGGGAGGCTGATGAGTCTGTAATTCGAAACAAAACCCCGGTCAGTAGCCGGGGAAACTGGCTATTGGTGACGATTCTGTTTAAACCGCTCATAAATCTCAATACAAACAATAGCAACGGAGTAGAAGGGCCACAGAATGGAGGTTATCACCGTATCAGCCAGGTCAAATTCTAGGCCGTGTACTCTATCCCCACGAACTAACAAAGCAAACATTACGATGAAGCCCGCGATATATATGGCCAAGTAGTGATAAAGGCTCATGATAATTCCATTTATTAGGTTTGGCCCTGAGTCTACGTGCAATAACCACACAATTAAAATTGGTATTGCAGATCGATTTTCATTTATCGATCGTTCAAAACGATCGTTTTGTATCGAACAGCTCATTTGTTGAGTGATATTTGTACAAAATCTCGGTGGGAATTAGCTATAAGTGCTTTATGACGTAAATACGTTTGAAAACGGGCCAACAAAGTGAATAATGAATTCATGCTTGGCAGAGCTGCGCCACGATGGCAGCGACGATAAGCGAACAATTTGAACATAACGAGAACCCCGCCGACGCGGGGTTTTTGCTTTCCGGCGATACGACAGGGGTATTCGCGAGGTGCATAGCACCAGTACCCCTGTCATATCGCCGAGTTGAAATCGTTAACTAAAAAACAAGTTCTCACAATGCTCCAATGCTTTTTCGTTTCTAGCTCAGAGGAAAAATGAGAGGGGGGTAACTGCTAAACATAGACATCAATATTTTTAGTATTATTCCCTGCAACGTTCGAACTTGATTTGTCACTTACCGTAGGTAATGCTCCCGATGCCATTTGGTTTTTTTCTGCTTCTTGTTTTTGTAATTGAGCAATTTTTGCGTATATAGACTCGATTTGCCTTTGAATCATCTCCATCTGCTGTTTAAGCAGTTTTGCCTCATCTTCGGAGGTTACTTCATTTATTTTTGAACCCATGGCGCTGAGTTCTTTTGTCAACTCACCAATTTGTTTTTTCAGGTTTTGAATTTGTTGTGAAACAGAGTTGCCAGTACTTGAAGGTGCTTGTTTTACTGTGCTTTGCAGTATGTCCTGACCCAAAGTGCTAACTGTCATGCTCATGGTGGTTTCTCCGGCCTTACATTTATTAACCATTATCGTCATCTTTCGAAATTACTTTATTAGCAAAGGTTAAGTTGTGGCTTCCTGCACCACAGCATTATTTGTGCCGCTCTATACTATCTGCTGAGTATCGCGGAGGAGCTTATGAAAGAAGGGTATTACTGGATTCAGCATGTCGGTGTTGTACAGGTAGCGTACTACACGAATGACACTGTTGATGATCTGGAATCGGGTCAAACAATCACAGGTGTCTGGCATCTGACCAGAGGCGATGACATTTGCCATAACGGTGAAGCAGAGGTGTTAGAAGGTCCTCTTACTCCACCAATGTAAACAATCTATTTTACTTAGGGGCTGCCGCATGGCGGCCTTTTTCATTTCAGGCTCACGGGAATCATCCGCTACGTGCTTTGTTGATAAATCCAGCCCGTGAAGCCTGACCCTTTAATCACACACAGCGCCATCCGAAAAATCGGAGGTGAGGCTATGACCAGAATGAGCACCATTTACAGCAGACTTTCATATGGAACAGGCACCACGCTGACCGGCTGCGGTGTATCAGCGAAGGCATATGCCGAAACAGCTAAAACAGCAAAAGAGGTGTCCTGGATGTTGGCCGACAGAATTGCAGGGTTAAGCCTGAGCGACTGGGCAATTATTGTCGGTATCGCATGCACTGTTATCACCTGTGCAGTGAACTGGTATTTTCGCTGGAAAGAACGGGAGGATCGGCGCAATGGCTATGCCACCAAAGCTGAGGAATAAACTGAGCGCAGCGGTCGTTGGTTTGATTCTTGCCGGGGCTTCCGCCCCCGTGATTCTCGATCAGTTTCTGGATGAGAAAGAGGGTAACAGCCTGACAGCATATCGCGACGGCGGCGGAATCTGGACTATTTGTCGTGGCGCCACGATGGTTGATGGTAAGCCAGTAGTTCAGGGCATGACGCTGTCTGCTGAGAAATGCGCCCAGGTAAACGCTATAGAACGAGACAAGGCGCTGGCGTGGGTTGAGCGAAATATCAAGGTACCTTTGACCGAACCACAGAAAGCCGGGATCGCATCTTTCTGCCCTTATAACATCGGCCCCGGAAAATGTTTCCCGTCCACGTTCTATAAGCGAATAAATGCTGGCGACCGTAAAGGTGCCTGTGAAGCAATTCGCTGGTGGATTAGAGACGGCGGCCGCGATTGTCGCCTGACCAAAGGCCAGAAAAATGGCTGCTATGGTCAGGTAGAACGGCGCGACCAGGAAAGCGCATTGACGTGCTGGGGGATAGACCAGTGAGCCTTCGCTATCGATTTATTGCCATTTTGCTACTGGTGGCCGTTGCATTCATTGCTGGGAATGTGTGGAGCAGCCGTAGTTGGGAAAAAAAGTGGGCGGAACGTGATAGCGCGGAATCATCGCAGATAGCGAACGCACAGACCGCAGCCCGCATGATTGAACAAGGGCGAGTTATTGCCCGTGATGAGGCTGTAAAAGATGCACAAGCACAAGCCGCTAAATCTGCTGCCACTGCTGCTGGCCTGTCTGCCACTGTTAGTCAGTTGCGCACCGAAGCAACAAAGCTTGCCGCCCGCCTGGACGCCGCAAAGCACACCTCAGATCTTGCCGCTGCCGTCAGAAGCAATACAGCCGGAACCAACGCCGCAGTGCTCGCCGACATGCTCGGACGCCTTGCAGAAGAAGCTCGATATTATGCTGAGCGATCTGACGAAAGCTACCGGGCTGGAATGACATGTGAGCGCATTTATGAGTCGGTGAGGACATCAAATTACAATTGAGTATATAAAGGATATACTCTCCATGTTGTCTCTACGTCAATGATTTGTAACATGGCCGGTTTGAATAGATTACCTGCCATGTTACTTATTTATTGTTATTCAATGGCATCTAAAATTTCATATGCTTTATTAACAAAATCTCTTATTTCATTTAGACATAACTCTACGAAAGGAATGACCTCATAATCTGTACCGTGGAATCTTATTTTTTTCTCTTCGGTAATGTTAATATTGATGGGGATTCCGTTCCCTGATTTTTCAACTTTACCATTTTCGATGGTGAAGTCTTCAATTCTCTGTCCATTGGTGAAATTATCTCTGAAAATTATTTTTGATGTAGCATCTGCCTTAACTAATCCAAACCCATTGATATTAATATCTATTCCTCGAACAATACTATCTTCACTCAATGGGATTGGTTGCCTATGTTTTACTTCGTTCGTGAGACTACACATCATTCCAAGCCAGTTATTACCAGTTTGATAGTCTTGGATTGAAACAAAAACTGCATATAATGGGGATGATTCAGGTTGCTGGCAGTTTAATTTTTTAATAAAGAAAGCATCTAAAAATTTTTTCTCGCCGTATGGGAAGTAAATGTTTGGCCGAGGGGTTGATTTGTTAGTGGTATGTTTTTCATAACTATCATTTGCAACGTATTCTAATGCGCTTCTTAAATTCTCAAGTATTGATTTAACCTTTACTGGTTTTATTTGTTGCGTATCTTTTAATATTTCAACGGTTTCTTCAACTTCTTGCAATAAATCTAACGTTCCTTCTCTGGACATTCTTAGTCTCCGTTAAGGTTTTGGGGCAAGTTTTTATAACTATTAGATTATCAATTTAATATTATGCCATATGCTTGCATGTAGTTGAACAGCCAACAAGAAAACAACAAAGCATCTCATTTACGGGTCCTTTCCGGCGATCCGGACTGTTACGGGGCGGCGACCGTGCAGACTCTCGCTATTTATGAATATTCTCAGCGAGTTGCCGTTTCCGTTTTTCTCTCCCCGTACAACACCATTTCTATCCAACAAACAGGGCAACGCGGATGCCAGCACGTGCTAAACGTCCATGCCGACACAAAGGGTGTGCGGCAATCACCAACGATGTCAGAGGATATTGTGACCAACACCGACAGCAGCATGCTGGTGACGGCTGGCGGAATTATCTGTCAGGAAAGAGCAGGCAAGAACGTGGATATGGGCGGTCCTGGGAAATCATACGGGAGCGTATCCTACAGCGTGATCAATACCTGTGTAAGAACCATCGCCGGCAGAAGATAGCCAAGAAAGCGACCAGCGTTGACCACATAATCCCAAAAGCTCATGGCGGTACTGATGACGATTCCAATCTTGAGTCGTTGTGCTGGGAATGCCACAGAGCGAAGACAGCAAGAGAACGTATTCGATGATAATATTCACTGCTGTAATGCATAAGAACAGTTTCTACATTCATGCAGATACCCGGAAGGAATTTTGGGTGTTTTTAAGTAAAACACTGGGATGGGGCAAATTTGAGTTAATTCGCCCCTCTGACGAGTTTAGCTCTACTGGAGGGTTGTTTGAATTAGTCGAAGTGCGTTCGGCAGATTCAGAACCCCCTGAGTCAGTAACTGTAGGGTCAAATGTTTTATGGCGTCTCCCGGAAGCTCTCGGAGTTTTGAAATCAATCCCTTCTTCTGATCTTCAGATATATTTGCGACACGGATTATATCCTCAAGGGCAACAATCGTGTCATTGTGTAACCGAACGGTTTGAACCTTAAGGATCGCACTTAAGCCGCCATCATCAAGAAGAAAATCAATTCCTTTCTCTGTAATGTTGCAGTATGGGGCGTTGAAAATAAAATCAACGCCAGCCATGGTTTCGCTGCGTACGAAGGGTGTAGAAACAAGACTATGCATTTCAAGATATAGCATGCACGCCACAAAGTGATCATAGTTATCAAACTTCTCAATGAGGTCTCGCTCCTGTGCCTTGTTTAAAGAGTTGGGAGCACAATCTATAAGAGCGTTGAGGATCTCAAGTTGTAAGGCTCTATCATATTTTCTAGTTTTATCCATTTCTTAGACTCCATCGTTTATTTATTGAGATTAACTGAAGACACTATGCTGAACATCCTGATGGATGACCAGTATCTGCTTTTGCATGCTTTCTTGCTGTCATCTTCAAGGGGGAGGGGGGATCAAATCCCTGCCCCCTTTCGCGCTTCAGGACTGCCGCCTGAAGGCCATTTTTGCACGTCATAAATAAGGATCTTTTTTCCGGTAGGTTTCACCTATTAAAAGAGGAGTTATGGCTGGTGGAATTCGATCGTCTGGAGGGGGGAGAAAACCCATCTTACCCGCCGGGCAAAAAAGTAAATTAACCCGAATTGCACCTCCTGCAGAGTTAATGGGGGAGGCTGCTATAAGAATGTGGAAGACCCAGAGCAAAATCCTGATCGAAAGAGGCGTATTTGAACTTGAAGATGCCCCCTTACTTTTAGCCTACTGCAATGCCTTCCATCTCATGCTTGAAGCTGAAAAATTACTGGCTTCAGGGCTGACAACTGAAAGTGAAATGGGAGGATTAAAAAAACATCCTGCAGTTAACGTCCGAAATGATTCAGTTTCCCAGATTGCCCGTCTGGGCTCACTTCTGGGGTTAGATCCGCTCAGCCGTATCAGAATGACCAGTGGCAGAAATGCTCCTGACGATGACGGGAATGAATTTGATGAGTTTGACTGATGGCTACATATCCGAACGTCAATGCAGCGAACCAGTATGCAAGAGATGTTGTTGGCGGGAAGATCCTTGCTTGTCAGTTAACTGTGCTTGCTTGTCAACGACACCTTGATGATTTGGAACGTGCGAAGGATCCTGCCTGGCCTTACCGGTTTGATAAAAACAAGGCCGAGCGATTTTTGCGCTTTGCTCAGAAGATGCCTCATACGGCTGGTGAATGGGCCAGGAAGAAACTACGCATAGAATTTGAGCCCTGGCAAAAGTTTGCTCTTGGTGTGCCATTTGGTTGGGTTAATAAGAAGTCCGGATTCCGCCGTTTTTCTGAAATATATATTGAGGTTCCCAGGAAAAATGGGAAGTCTGCAATTGCAGCTGCCGTTGGTAATTATATGTTTTGCGCTGATGGAGAACATGGTGCAGAAGTGTACTGTGGCGCCACTACAGAAAAACAGGCCTGGAAAGTCTTCTCTCCCGCTCTACAAATGGTAAAAAAACTCCCTGCATTGCGACAAAAATACTCAGTCAAACCCTGGGCAAAGAAAATGACCCGTCCGGATGGCTCTGTTTTTGCGCCAGTCATCGGCGATCCTGGTGACGGCGATTCCCCTTCATGTGCAATTATTGATGAATATCACGAGCACCAAACAGATGCTCTTTATACGACTATGACAACAGGAATGGGGGCAAGGGAACAACCTATCACTCTGATCATTACAACTGCGGGTTATGACATTACTTCTCCGTGTTATGAGAAACGTGCTCAGGTGGTGGAAATTCTACGCCGGAATCGGGTGGGAGAAGAAAACGAAACGATTTTCGGTATTATTTACGGTCTTGATGATGATGACGACTGGACAAAACCTGAAGCATTAATCAAAGCAAATCCAAACTTTGGCATTTCCGTAAAAGAACACTTCCTTCGCGCAAAGCAATTGCTTGGAATATCTAACCCCAGCCAGACGAACAAAATTCTTACCAAGCATTTTAACCGGTGGGTAAGTGCCAAGACGGTTTTCTATGATCTGCAAAAATGGATGGCTGCAGCGGACAATAGTCTCAAGTTGTCTGATTTCGCCGATGAAGATTGCTGGTTGGGGATAGATCTTGCGTCCAAGGTTGACCTGAATGCGGTCGTACCAGTATTCAGACGGGAAGTGGATGGTATTACGCATTTCTACTGTGTCAGTCCGATGTTCTGGGTGCCTGAAGATACGGTTTACTCACCAGATCCCACATTGAAAACCACTTCTGACCGCTATCAGTCATTTGTTAAACAAGAGGTTCTGATACCGACAGAAGGTGCGGAAGTGGACTATCGGCTTATTTTTGAGTCAATCCTTCAATTACGTCAGCGTGTAAAAATCGTTCAGTGTCCTATTGATCCTTACGGTGCAACATCATTACGACACATGCTTGAAGAGGAGGGGCTGGAGCCAGTTGAGATCAGGCAAAACTTCACCAACATGAGTGACCCTATGCGTGAAATTGAGGCCGCGCTGGCATCAGGACGTTTTCATCATGACGGCAACCCTATCATGAACTGGTGCATCCAGAATGTTATTGGGCGTTATTTGCCTGGAAGCGATGATATTGTCCGCCCCGGCAAGGAGGGGAAGCAAAATAAAATTGATGGTGCTGTAGGATTACTTATGGGGATCGGACGGGCCATGCTGAACAGTACAGTAAGTAAATCGGCTTATGATGAGGAAGATATTACATGTTAATCACAGTCCTGAGTTTTATTCTCGGCCTCGTTGGAGTCGGCTTATTGTCGACCGGTGCCTGGCTTATTTCACCCTCCGTCGGATTTATTACTGGCGGTTTGATTTGTCTGCTGTGGTCGTTTTTAATTGCGAGATCCTTATCTACAGGATTTCACAAACCAGGGGGTGAGTAATGTTTATCCCCCAGATGTTTCGGGGTAAATCGCGATCAGGAAGTGGATTTTGGGAAACCATGCTGGGAGGAGTGAGTTCGAGTCAGAGTAAGGCTGGGATAATCATAACTCCTGAAACTGCGATGGCATTATCAGCTGTTCGGGCATGTGTAACTCTTCTGGCTGAATCTGTAGCGCAACTGCCGTGTGAGCTTTACAGACGAGGTGCTAACGGAGCCCGTAAGCGAGCTACTGACCACCCCGTTTATGATCTTGTACATTCCCAGCCTAATAAAAAGGACACCTCTTTCGAGTATTTTGAGCAACAACAGGGCTTGTTAGGGCTGGAGGGCAATTGTTACTCGATTATCGACAGGGACGGGAAAGGTTTCCCGAGGGAATTAATCCCGGTTAATCCCAAAAAAGTCATCGTCCTGAAAGGGCCAGACGGGATGCCCTATTATGAACTCCCCGAAATTGGCGAAACGTTGCCAATGCGCATGATTCATCATGTGAAAGTATTTTCGCTCGACGGTTATATCGGCAGTTCTCCAATCCAGACAAATGCGGATGTACTTGGGTTAAACCTGGCTGTGGAGGAACATGCTGCTCAGGTTTTTCGTCGAGGTACGACGATGAGCGGTGTTATTGAGCGTCCAAAAGAAGCTGCGACAATCAAAAACCAGGATGCAATAGACAGACTGCTGGCAAAGTGGACGGACAGGTATTCCGGCGTCAGGAACGCATTCTCTGTTGCATTGCTTCAGGAAGGGATGAGCTACAAACAGCTATCTCAGGATAATGAGAAAGCGCAGCTGTTACAGTCCCGTCAATGGGGCGTGGAGGAAGTGTGCCGGCTCTATAAAATCCCGCCTCATATGGTGCAGATGCTGGCGAAAGCCACAAATAACAACATTGAGCATCAGGGGCTGCAGTTTGTGATGTACACGCTGTTGGCCTGGCTGAAGCGTCATGAAGGCGCATTAATGCGCGATCTGCTTTTACCCAGCGAGCGCGGTGATCTGTACATTGAATTCAATGTTTCTGGCCTGCTGCGCGGGGATCAGAAGTCACGCTATGAATCTTATGCCTTAGGCCGCCAGTGGGGCTGGTTATCGGTTAACGACATTCGCCGCATGGAGAACCTTCCACCCATCGCCGGAGGGGATAAATACCTGACGCCTCTGAATATGGTCGACAGTAAACAAATCTTACCTGGCGATAACACGCCAACAGCACAACAACTGGCAGAAATCAACTCTATTCTGTCCAGAAACTGAATATCACTCGCAGTGCGGGCTGACCTGGTAAACATCATGACAAAAAATTTAATTAATCTGCCGCATCTGGCGGCTATGGTCTTTGGTGTTCCACATTACGTGACACGACAGACAATGGATTCTGTAAAAGCTGTGCTGGTTCCCCGTATTCAGGGATTATCAGAAGAGGCTGGAATTCACATGACGCAGGATCCTGATAACAATCAGGCGCCAGATTTGGTTCAACCAGCTGCTGGAATGGCTGTTATTCCTGTTCACGGCATTCTGGTTCCACGTCGTGGGCAAATTACTGCAATGTGTTCTGAACTTACCAGCTATGAGCGCATACGTAGCCAGGTGCATGCTGCATTAAATGACCCTTCCATCAGTGAAATTGTGCTGGATATAAATTCTGGTGGTGGTGCGGCGGTTGGATGCAAGGAACTGGCCGATTATATTTTCCAGTCACATCAAACTAAGCCTATTACTGCAATTGTGAACTACAGCGCCTATTCTGCGGCTTACTTTATCGCTTCGGCCTGCAGCAAAATTGTAGTCAGCCAGACCAGTGGAGTCGGCTCGATTGGAGTGATCATGGAACACCTGGATACTTCCAGGATGGAAGAGCAAATGGGGTTAACATTCACCACGATTTTTCGGGGAGATAACAAAAATAACGGTACACAACATGAGCCACTGAGTGAAAACGCTCGGGGAATGTTCCAGAGGATGATTGACGATATGTACGAGACGTTTATTACCTCTGTAGCGGAATACCGAAATCTTGCCCCTCAGACGGTGATTAACACGCAGGCCGGAATCTATTTCGGCGCTGATGCCATTTCTGCTGGTCTTGCCGATGAAGTTTCGGATCCTCAGTCCGCAATTAATGCCATTGCGGCAAAGTACAAACAACCTCAAAGAACCACTTCCATAAAGTTGCAGGCAGCCGCGATGGACCTGCAAACAAGAATGTAACCCGGCGCTAACGCGTCATTACCAGAAAGCAGCCTGTTGGCTGCTTTTTTTATGCCAAAAAGAGAGAAAACTATGCCACAGATTGAAGAATTACGTCGTCAGCGTGCGGGTATTAATGAACAGGTACAGGTCCTGGCCACGATTGAAACTACCGGTGGAACGCTGACAGCGGAGCAGTTAACCGAATTTGCCAGCTTGCAGCAGCAGTTCACGGATATCAGCGCCAAGATTGAGCGTCTGGAAGCGGCTGAACGTGCTGCTGCGCTTGTTGCCAAACCGGTTAAAGGTACACAGCAGGCTCCAGGTATCAGCATTAAGGCTGAGCCAAAGCAATACACCGGCGCAGGCATGACCCGTCTGGTGATGTCGATTGCGGCAGCACAGGGTAACGTCCAGGACGCTGCAAAATTTGCAGCTGAAGAACTGAATGACCAGTCTGTCTCGATGGCCATCAATACTGCTGCCGCGTCAGGCGGTGTTCTTATTCCGCAAAACCTGCACAGCGAGGTGATCGAACTGCTGCGCGATCGCACCATCGTTCGTAAGCTGGGCGCGCGCTCCATTCCGCTGCCGAACGGCAACATGGCGCTGCCGCGTCTGGCAGGTGGTGCGACGGCGAGCTACACCGGGGAAGGCAAGGATGCGAAAACATCAGAAGCGCGCTTCGATGATGTGAAACTCACTGCGAAAACCATGATTGCAATGGTGCCAATCTCCAACCAGCTGATTGGTCGTGCTGGCTACAACGTGGAGCAGCTGGTCCTGCAGGATATTCTGACCGCGATTTCTGTTCGTGAAGACAAAGCCTTTATGCGCGATGACGGTACCGGTGATACGCCTGTCGGTATGAAAGCACGGGCAACTGAGTGGAGCCGTCTGCTGCCGTGGGAAGCTGCTGCTGATATCAATCTTAATACGATTGATGCGTATCTCGACAGCATCATCCTGATGGCTATGGACGGCAACAGCAACATGATCAGCTGCGGCTGGGGTATGTCGAACCGTACCTACATGAAACTGTTCGGTCTGCGCGACGGTAACGGTAACAAGGTCTACCCGGAAATGGCGCAGGGGATCCTGAAGGGATTTCAGATTCAGCGTACCAGCGCTATCCCGGCAAACCTCGGTGACGCAGGCAAAGAGTCGGAAATTTACTTCGCTGACTTTAATGATGTGGTTATCGGTGAAGACGGCAACATGAAGGTGTCGTTCTCGCAGGAAGCCTCCTACCAGGACGGGGATGGCAATCTGGTTTCCGCGTTCTCCCGTAACCAGTCGTTGATCCGCGTGGTGACGGAGCACGATATCGGCTTCCGTCATCCGGAAGGTCTTGTTCTCGGGACAAAAGTGCTGTTTTAACCGGTCCTGCACTCTGTGCGACCACGGTCGCACAGCGTAAAAGCACGTAATTCCCCAGGCCCGCAGCAGCGGGTTTTTTCTTTTCAGGAGCAAAACGATGACAACGAAAGCGGCAAAAGCAGCGGCAGCGGCGGCTGCAGCCGGTGATGTGAAAAAGCCGGATGAACTGACGCCGGAAAATACAGTGGACGGGGATGACGGTCAGAATACTGCAGCGGGTTCAGGTGAAGCAGGTGTTGATCTGACCGGAAGTGAAACAAACGGGGCCACGGGCCTGACGGGAGCAGAAGTAGCGCGAAAAGCGGTTTTTTTCCTGGGACCCTATCATCGTTATTCACGCGGTGATACGGCCTGTTTTGATGCTGAGTACGCAGAGAAACTGGTTGAACGCCATATTGCGGTATGGCCAGCAGATGCGGAAAAGGCGCTGAGTCCCCGCAAGGGAGCCGATGACCATGATACTGACATTGGATGATGTGAAAACCCAGCTCCGCCTGGAGCCGGATTTCACGGAGCATGACGACATGCTCACTAAAATGGTGGCGGCTGCGCAAAAGAGTATTGAGCGTGACTACTACTGCAAACTGGTGGGAAGCGATGACGAACTGCAGGCGCTGCCGGAAGGGGTACGCGGTTTTGTGGCGGATGAAGATATCCAGCTGGCCATGCAGTATCTGGTCGGGGATGCGTATCTGAATGGTTTCACCGGGCAGTGGCTGGAGACGGCTGCGGTCCGGCACCTTCTTTTCCCGTTGCAGGAGAACACGGTATGAGCCTGAAGCCGGAAGAAATGACCTGCCGTCTTTCGATTGGGTATATGCAATCCGGCCGGGGGCCGCTGGGTGAACATCTGCCGGAACAACTGGTCGCGACCGGGAAAGCCTGGGCGAAGCGCGAGCTGGTATCGGGCAGAAAGGTCCGCACAATGGATCAACAGCAGGTTGTTGAAACGTGTCTTTTTACCACTCATCCGAACCTGAATATTGATATCGACTGGAAAATAACGACCTCTGACCGGGTTTATACCGTTCGTAACGTCGAACGTCTTGCGGATCGCATCATCATCACAGGGGAGGCAGACGCACGTCATGATCGAGCTGGCATTAAAGGCAGCACTTGAACGCCTGAGCGGGCTGGATGTTTATCCTCTGCTCCTGCCTGATGAGCTGCAGGAGGGGATTACTTACCAGTGTATCTCGGATCCGGAACTGTACGCCGGACTGTTACGCACAGGTCTGATTGCGGGCCGCTTCCAGATAGCGATTCATCTGCTTAATGACTACACCCGCCTGTTACAGCTGGATAAGAAAATCGGCTCGGAATGGACCGCTATCGTGCATGGCCAGCTGGAGGGTTTTCCCGTGCAGCATGTGGTCCGGGGTGGAATACAGCAGAGTAAAACGGTACTAACCAGCGGCAATATTCAGTACCGGCTCGTGCGGGATTTTACCTTTCACTACCGGGACGCCTCACCATGATCACTATGGACGTAAAAGGGCTGGACGAGCTGGAGCGGCAGCTTACTGCGCTCGGTGAAAAGGTCGGCACGAAGGTGTTACGTGATGCAGGGCGTGAGGCGCTGAAAGTGGTGGAAGAAGACATGAAGCAACATGCCGGCTTCGACGAGGCGTCCTCTGCAGAGCATATGCGTGATTCCATCAAAATTCGCTCTTCCACCCGGAAAGGTCGCGGAAATACGGTGGTAATCCTTCGGGTTGGCCCCAGCAAAAAGCATTACATGAAAGCGCTGGCCCAGGAGTTCGGGACGGTTAAACAGGTTGCCGATCCGTTCATCCGTCCGGCACTGGATTACAACGTCCAGAAGGTTCTGCGCATTCTGACCGTAGAAATCCGCAATGGCATTCAGAACAGGTAGCAACCGCTGCCCACTATTTAAGAGAGAATCATTATGGCTGATGAAAATAACACGCCAAAATCATCCCCTGAGTACGCAATGCTTCCTGCCGGGACGGTGGTGAAGTTTGGCGAAGTAAACGCCGCCGTGGCGGCACTCAAACCCCTGATTAACTGTAAGGCGCTGGGCGCGACAGGTCAGACGGGAGGATTTGTCGACTGTACCACCCTGCTGGACAAGAGTAAGCAGTCAATATCCGACCTTCCGGAAGGGCCGGAGAAATCGCTGGGATTCATTGACGACCCGGGAAACGAGGATTTCACCGCGTTCCTCAATGCTGCAGAGCAGCGTAAGACCGTTCAGTTTTATATTGAGCTGCCGAACAAACGAACGGCCTCAATGATCCTCGCGCTTTCAGGCTGGCAGATGAACGAAATCACAGCGCCTGCCAGTGAAGTTATCCAGATTACAGTGCAGGGTAAGCAAAACAACATTAAATGGGGGATCGCCGCCCCGGCGCCAGATGCCGGAGCGTAATCCGTTTCCCGTTACACACCGCCTCCGGGCGTTTTTTTTCGTTTGAAAAACAGGATACATCATGTCTGAATTTAGCCTCTCCGAACTGAAAAAGGCCCTGCTCAGCGCAAAACCCTCTCCAATTAAAACCGAAATCTTCGGTACAAAGGTTTACCTTCGCCGGCTGACGGCGGCTGAGCTTATTGATCATGAAGATGCGCTCATCGAGGCACAGACCTCTGGCAACGCCCGCATGGCGTCAGAGCTGAGCGTACAGATTGTTATCGACAGTCTGGTTCAGCCTGACGGCTCCCCGATTAAAGCCAAAGACAAACCCACGGCGAAGGAGCTGCTGGCGGCACACGATAACGTTGCGCTTCTGGATGCCATCGACAAAGTGAAAAAGCACGGCATCGGTAAGCTGGAAACCGCCGAAAAAAACTGAGTGACTCGCCCTGGCTGGAGCTAATTTTCTGGCTGGCCGACCGCTGGGGCGAGCCTGACCCGTCAAAAATTGCGGCGCTTCCGGCTGACACGCTTTTTCACTGGCGTGCTTTCTTCCTCAAACAGGGCATTTTCAAAAAGCCTTCGCCAGAAGGTTCTGACAATAACCCGCCCCCTGTTAAATCACCCGCAGCAGCGAACCAGAGTCTGGATGCGCAGTGTGCGGCAGTCATGAAGGTATTAATGTAATGGGTGACGTTGCCTCTCTTGCCGTTGGGCTGCATCTGAATGCAGCGAACTTTAAATCGCAGCTGATGAGCGCCTACGGCAGCGCTGAGAGTCAGTCACGCCAGTTTAACCGCAATGCCCGGGCTGATGCGAAAAAGACGGAGGATGCCTATAAGCGTGTTTCTGCTTCGGTATCGGGGCTGGCAGGCAGGCTGGCAGGTTTTGCCGGGGCGGGTTTATCGCTGGGTACCATTATCAGCACCACGCGGCAGTACAGCCAGTCGTTGTCGGATTTGCAGGCTATCACCGGTGCCACCAGTGCGCAGATGAAACTGTACGATCAGGCGGCGCAGGAAATGGGCCGCACAACGGAATACAGCGCATCACAGGCCGCCGAGGCCATTAAACTGATGGCTTCGGCAAAGCCTGAACTGCTGAGTACCTCTGCGGGGCTGACAGCGGCGACCAAAAGCGCGTTAACGCTGGCCCAGGCGGCAGGGACGACGCTTCCGGATGCCACCCGAACGCTGGCCCTGTCATTAAACCAGTTTGGGGCGGGAGCCAGTGAAGCGGACCTGTATATCAACGTGCTGGCTGCTGGCGCGAAATTTGGCTCATCGGAGATAGCCGATACTGCTGCCGCGATTAAAAATGGCGGGGTAGCAGCGGCACAGGCTGGCGTGGGTTTTGAAACCCTCAATGCCGCCATACAGGTACTGGCGGAGCGCGAAGTGAAAGGCGGCGAAGCCGGGACCGCACTGCGCAACGTGATCCTGAATCTGGAGAAAGGAACGGATAAGACCCTGAAGCCTTCTGTTGTCGGGCTGAGCCAGGCGCTGGAGAATCTGGCGGGAAAAAACCTGTCAACAAAACAGGCCGTAAAGCTGTTCGGGGTGGAAAACCTCAGCGCAGCATCCATCCTGGTGCAGAACCGCGAGAAGGTGGAGTCGCTGACCGCCGCCCTGACCGGTACGCAGACCGCGCATGAGCAGGCCGAAATCAGGGTAAATAACCTGAACGGCGATCTTCTCAGCCTGACTTCGGCTTTTGAAGGTCTGATTATTAAGGTAGGACAGAGCGGAAACGGCCCGCTGCGCAGTGGTGTTCAGACCGTTACCGATGCCATTAATGGCCTGACGGATAATTTTAATACGGTCGCCAACGTTGCGCTGTATACACTGATTCCTGTTCTGGCGACAAAACTGACGGCAGGTATCAGGGGGAACATCGGTGCCTGGGTTGAGCAGCAGCAGGCAGTCAGGGCCAGCGCGATGGCGCAGGCCGATATGGCGCGAAAAACGCTGGAAAGTACCGCCGCTACGCTGGCACAGAATAACGCAGAATTCGGGCGTTATCGGGAAATGGAGAAAAGCGCCAGACAATTTGGCCTTAACGTGAGTTACCAGAGCGAGTTTAACCGCTTAATCCGCCAGGAAACCGAGCAGACACTGCTTTCCACCCAGGCAAAGAGCCAGCTGAATGCTGCCAATAAACAGCTTTCAATTTCAGCCCGCGCGGCCTCTGCAGCAGTAGGTATGGCCAGAGGGGCGCTGGCACTGGTGGGCGGTCCAGTGGGGGCGGCTATGCTTGCCGGTTCGGCGTTGCTCTATTTCCATAATCAGGCGAAGAATGCCCGCCAGTCAGCGATTGACCTGAAAAATGCTGTTGTTGAAACGAATGAAGAGCTAAAAAAACTGTCGCTTAACCAGCTCAACGTGAAGCAGCTGGACATTGATGAACAGTTTGAGAATCAGGTTATTCAGCGAAATAAACTGATTAAAGAAATTCAGGATGCGGAAAGCCGTATTGATGGATTGAGTGGCTTCGATCCGTTCGGACAACTTAAAGGCGTACAGAACGATAAAACCCGCTACAAAGGGGATCTGGATGCCGTTGAGCAGGGGTTAAAACTCCTCAAAGAACGGCAAAAAATTGTCAAAGAGGCCATAGAACACGCTAAATCAGGGAAAACCGATCCCACACCGAAGCCGGATAAACCAGGGAATGAAACAGGGAGTGATAAACCTGATACCCCCTGGACCGGGGAAGGCGGGGATACTGGTAAGGGGCAAAAGTCGAAGGTTAACCAGTATGAGCAACTGCGGCGTGAAATCGAAGCGGCGCATGCCTCCAGTCTCGGACGTATCAACCTGCAGGAGCAGGAAAGCGCCAGAAAACTTCTTGAAGCCGCCCGCGCTGACGGAGCCAGCGAGGCTGATATTCAGAAGACTTTGCTGCTGAATGCTGAAAACTATCAGAAACAGCGCCTCGAACTGGCAGAACAGTATGCGCCAGCCAGAGCAACTCTTACGAAAGAGCGTGAAGCGAGCCAGGAGCTGAAGTCGCTCCTGAATGCCCGTATTCTGGATGAAAAGGAATACCAGACGGCCAGAATCACGCTGGCACAAAGTACGGCCCGCGAACTGTTACAGGCACAGGCAGCGGCAATGTCTGCCCCTCTGATTGATATCGCCGGGACGGTTGATCCGCTGGCAGAACTGCGCAATCAACTGGCCGAGCGTCAGTCACTGCTGCAGGCGTTTTACCAGAATGATGCAATCAACAAAGAGCAGTACGAACTGCTGAAGCAAAAGGCGGATAAAGATTCCGCTGATGCGCAGTACCAGACGGCGGTGGAGCTGTATAAGTCGCAGGGAAACCTGAACAGCCTCGCTATTGGCATGTTAGAGACCACCCAGGAGCGTTCCACCAACATGCTGACCGGCATGCTGGTAAACACCCAATCACTCCGGGACGGGATGAGTGGGTTATTTTCCTCCCTGACTCAGTCGGTGATTAAAAACCTTGTCGATATGGCAACGCAGGCGCTGATTACCAACACCATCCTGAAATCCATTATGGGCATCGGCGGCAGTCTTTTTGGCGGCGCAGCCAGCGCGAGTACCGGCACGGCCATCAGCAGTTTTGGCAGCAGTTTTAGTTTTAACGAGAAAGGCGGTGTTTATGATTCACCTTCATTAAGTGCCTACAGTAACGGCATCTATGACAGCCCGACCCTGTTTGCTTTTGCAAAGGGGGCAGGCGTGTTTGGTGAAGCAGGTCCGGAAGCCATTATGCCTCTGGCAAAAACGACTGACGGTACGCTGGGTGTCAGGGCGCTGGGTGACCCGGGTTCCTCTGGTGGTGGTATGAATGGTGGGATTGTTTATTCACCTGAGTATCACATTACCATTCAGAATGACGGGCAAAACGGGCAGATAGGGCCGCAGGCATCGCAGATGCTGGTCAAAATGGTCGACACGCGTGTCATGAGTATCCTGAGAACTCAGGGCCGCGATGGCGGCATGCTGGCGGGAGGATAAGTGAAAACCTTTCATTGGGCACCCAGGGAGGGGATGCAGTCTTCTGTTTCCCCTTCGGTGACAACCATTAAATTTGGGGATGGCTATGAGCAACGTCGCCCGACCGGACTCAACCATCAGTTAATTAACTTCCAGCCTGTTTTCCGTATAACGTCGGACAATTCCCGCACCGCACTAGAAGCGTTTCTGGCCGAGCACGGAGGATATAAAGCCTTTCTGTGGCGACCGCCAAAATACAACCGCACGCTAAAAGTTGTCTGCCGGGAGTGGTTTGTTACGGACAACGTCACGTATTCCGATTTCAGCTGTAAATTTGAGCAGGTCATTGCTTAAGGATCCTTATGCAAGATATTCCTCAGAGCACCCTCAACGAAACCACGAAAACCGAACAGTCGGCCCGCATTGATTTGTGGGAAATCGACCTGACGGACTTTGGTGGCCAGCGTTACTATTTTTCAAATGAACTGAACGAGAAGGGCGAGCCAGTCACCTGGCAGGGCCGGAAGTATGACGTATATCCGATACAGGGAACCGGGTTCGACCTGGTAGGGAAAGGAACTTCCGCCCGCCCGACGCTGGCAGTGTCGAACCTGTTTGGCATGGTTACGGGACTTGCGGCAGATATGCAGAGCCTCGTCGGTGCCACGGTGGTAAGGCATGTTGTATACGCCCGTTTTCTCGATGCGGTGAACTTTACAGGCGGCAACCCGGAGGCCGATCCGGAACAGGAAGTGGTCAGTCGCTGGAAGGTAGAACAGTTATCCGAACTGAAAGCCACCACGGCGACTTTTGTGCTGGCCACACCGACCGAAACGGACGGCAGCGTGTTTCCGGCGCGGATCATGCTGGCTGATGTCTGCAACTGGACCTACCGTTCTGATGAGTGTGGCTATGCCGGTCCGCCTGTGGCGGACGAGTTTGACAAGCCCACGACAGACCCGGAAAAAGATGCCTGCAGCAAATGCCGTACTGGCTGCGAGCTGCGTAATAACCTGCCGCGCATCGGCTGTTTCCTCTCCATTAACCGTCTTTCCTGATGGATATACCCATGAAAAAAACACTCCTGGCGCATGCTGCTGCGTGTGCGCCCGCTGAATCGTGCGGCTGGGTGGTGAACACGTCTGCCGGGGAGCGGTATTTTCCCTGCCAGAATTTTTCCGCTGAACCGACCCTGTATTTCCGCATGGATCCGGCAGATTACCTTCAGGCGCAGGCGGCGGGCGATGTGGTGGCCCTGGTCCACAGCCATCCCGATGGCCTGCCGTTTCTCAGCGATGTTGATCGCCGCCTGCAGGTGCAGAGTGGCCTGCCGTGGTGGCTGGTCTGCGATGACCGGATATACAAATTTCGCTGCGTGCCATTCCTCACCGGGCGGGCTTTTGAGCATGGTGTGACGGACTGTTACACCCTGTTCCGCGATGCGTACCATCTGGCGGGGATTGAGATGCCGGATTTTGCGCGGGGGGAGGACTGGTGGAAGCAGGGAGATAATCTCTATCTGGATAATCTGGAGGCGACCGGTTTTTACCGCGTGAATGCCGCAGAGGTACAGCCCGGAGACATCCTGATTTGCTGTTTTGGTTCATCGGTTGCCAACCATGCCGCAATTTATTGTGGCGACGGCGAACTGTTGCACCATATTCCTGAACAGCTCAGTAAACGCGAGAGGTATACCGACAAATGGCAACGCCGCACACACTCGATATGGCGACACCGGGCATGGCACGAATCTGCCTTCACGGGGATTTACAACGATTTGGCCGCCGCTTCAGCCTCAGTATAAAAACGGGGGCCGAGGCCATTTACGCGCTGGCCATGCAGATACCGGGCTTCCGGCAGAAAATGAATGATGGCTGGTATCAGATACGCATCGCCGGTCAGGATGTGGATGAAACCAGCGTGTCAGCCCGTCTGCATGAGTCACTGCCGGACGGGGCCATTATTCATATTGTACCGCGTATGGCAGGGGCTGGAAAAGGTGGTCTGTTCCAGGTTGTGCTGGGTGCCGTGGCAATCGGCGCATCCTTTTTAACTGGCGGGGCAACTCTTGCTCTTTGGGGTAGCGCATTATCTGCCGGTGCTATTTCGGCATCCTCGGTCCTTTTTTCTATGGGGGTAGCCATGATGCTGGGCGGTGTGGCGCAGATGCTGACACCCCAGGCAAAAATACCCTCCTCCCGGCAGACCGACAACGGCAGACAGAACACCTATTTTTCGTCACTGGACAACATGGTGGCGCAGGGTAATGCCCTGCCGGTGTTATACGGTGAAATGCTGGTCGGTTCCCGCACGATCTCCCAGGAAATCAGCACACGGGATGAAGGTGGCGGGGGACAGGTGGTGATCATCGGTCGCTGACTTACTGCAGCATATTTGTATTTACATAGAACCGCCTCCGGGCGGTTTTGTCGTTTCAGAGGGAACAGATTATGGGTAAGGGTGGTGGCAGCAGTAAAACGCCGCATGAGGCTCCTGACGACCTGAAATCCAGTCAGATGCTGACGGTAGTTGATGCCATCTGCGAGGGACCGATTGAAGGTCCTGTGGACGGGCTAAAGAGTGTCAGAATTAACAAAACGCCGGTCCTCGACAGCGAAGGTAACGCGATGGTTCACGGTGTCACCGTGGTTTACCGCGTGGGGGAGGATGAGCAGACCGCGATGGAGGGGTTCGAAGACTCCGGTGCGGAAACCCTGCTGAGTGTGGAGGTGAAGAAGTCAGAGCCAGTGACCCGCACCATTACCACCAAAACGCTGGACCGTCTGCGCTTTACCTTTGGTGTGCAGTCGCTGGTCAGCACCAGTACCAAAGGTGACCGCAACCCGACCAGCGTACAGATGCTGATCCAGTTTCGCCGGGATGGCCAGTGGCAGGTGGAGCGGGATATCACCATTACGGGGAAAACGACCACGCAGTTTCTGGCATCTGTGGTGATTGATGATTTACCGCCCCGGCCGTTTGAAGTCCGCATGCTTCGCCTCACTGATGACAGCACGACAGACCTGCTGCAGAACAAAACGGTGTGGTCGGGCTATACCGAAATCATCGATGTGAAACAGTGCTACCCGAACACCGCCGTTATCGGGGTAAAAGTGGATGCGGAGCAGTTTGGCAGCCAGCAGGTCACGCGAAACTATCACCTGCGCGGGCGTATTGTGCCGGTGCCGTCGAATTACGATCCGTTAAAACGTACATATACCGGGATATGGGACGGTACTTTCAAACCGGCATATACGAACAATCCGGCCTGGTGTGTGCTGGATATGCTGACTCACCCGCGCTATGGCATGGGAAGCCGCATTGGTGTTGCCGATGTGGACAAGTGGGCGCTGTATGCCATTGCACAGTACTGCGATCAGCCTGTTCCTGACGGTTTCGGCGGGACGGAGCCGCGTATCACCTGCAATGCGTATCTGACGGACCAGCGCAAAGCGTGGGACGTGCTGGGGGACTTCTGTTCCCTGATGCGCTGTATGCCGGTCTGGAACGGCAGCACCCTGACGTTTGTGCAGGACCGGCCCGCCGATAAAGTCTGGACCTATACGCAGAGTAATGTGGTGATGCCCGCTGATGGTGCGCCGTTCATCTACAGCTTCAGCGCACTGAAAGAGCGCCACAATGCCGCCGAGGTCCGTTACACCGACCCGAACAACGGCTGGGAAACATCCACCGAACTGGTGGAAAACGACGCTGCCATCCGTCGCTACGGTCGCAACGTTCTGAAGATGGATGCGTTCGCCTGTACCAGCCGTGGGCAGGCGCACCGCGCAGGACTGTGGGCCATCACCACCGAATTGCTGGAAACGCAGACGGTGGATTTTTCCGTAGGGGCTGAGGGGCTGCGACATGTTCCTGGCGATATCATTGAGGTCTGCGACAGTGATTATGCTGGCGTGACCGTGGGCGGACGCATTCTGTCGGTCGACAGCCTGACGCGCACGCTCACGCTGGACCGTGAGGTGGAGATACCGGCAGGCGGCAATGTGGTGCTGAACCTGGTGGGCAGCAATGGCCAGCCTGTTACCGTCGCAGTTACCGCACATCCGGCTCCGGACCGCGTGAGCGTCAGCCAGTTACCCGATGGCGTGGCGGAGTACAGCGTGTGGGGGCTGAAACTGCCGGACCTGCGCCAGCGGCTGTTTCGCTGTGTGGCCATACGGGAAAACGATGACGGCACGTATGCTATTACTGCCGTACAGCATGTTCCGGAGAAAGAAGCCATCGTGGATAACGGGGCGACGTTTGATCCGTTACCGGACACCGGTATCACGAATACGCCGCCTGCCGTGCAGCACCTGACCACAGAGATTCTGGCAGAGGAGGGGCAGTATCAGGCGCGGGCGCGATGGGATACCCCGCGTGTGGTGAAGGGGGTGAACTTTTCCCTGCGCCTGACGGTGAAAGCGGAAGATAACAGCGACCGTCTGGCCAGCAGCCTGACCCTGACCGAAACGGAGCATACTTTCCGTAACCTGACGCCGGGACGTTACAACCTGACGGTACGGGCGGTGAACAGCCAGGGCCAGCAGGGTGACCCTGCCAGCACGGATTTCAGCATCGCCGCGCCCGCAGTACCGTCTTATGTAGAGCTGACCCCCGGCTATTTCCAGATAACCGCCACCCCGTGCCAGGCAGTATATGACCCCACGGTGCAGTATGAATTCTGGTTTACAGATACGCAGATTGCCGATATCCGCCAGGTGGAAACCGATGCGCGTTATCTCGGCACCGCGCTGTACTGGATTGCAGCAAACGCGAATATTAAACCCGGCAAGGATTATTACTTCTATATCCGGGCCGTGAACCAGGTCGGAAAATCGGCGTTCGTGGAGGCTAAAGGGCAGGCCAGCAACGATGCGGCGGGTTATCTGGATTTCTTCAAAGGGAAAATCACCGAAAGCCACCTGGGGAAAGAGCTGCTGGAGAAGGTGGAGCTGACGGAAGACAACGCCAGCAGGCTGGATCAGTTTTCGGAAGAATGGCAGGACGCGAACGGCAAATGGAATGCCATGTGGGGTGTGAAGATAGAGCAGACCAAAGACGGGAAGCACTATGTGGCTGGTCTGGGCCTGAGCATGGAAGACACGGAAGAAGGGAAGGTAAGCCAGTTCCTGGTGGCAGCAAACCGTATCGCGTTTATCGACCCGGCAAACGGCAATGAGACCCCGATGTTTGTGGCTCAGGGTAATCAGATATTTATGAACGAGGTGTTCCTCAAATATCTGACGGCTCCCACTATCACCAGTGGCGGGAACCCGCCGACCTTTATGCTGACACCTGACGGAAAACTGACTGCCCGTAATGCGGATATCAGCGGCCATATTAGTGCGAATTCTGGTGCTCTCAACAATGTGACGATTGAGGAAAACTGCACCATAAAGGGGACGCTCCGGGCCGAGCGTATTCTTGGGGATATTGTTAAGGCAGTGGGCAGGGAGTTTCCTTACTTCATAACCAGTAACGGTGAAAAACGGTACGCCAACGGGACACTGACAGTCGTGATTGAAGATGACCAGTCTTTTGACCGACAGGTTTCCATTCCTGGGATTACCTTTCAGGGTGCAGCGTATGACAGCCAGACCAGTAATGACGTATGGGATGACTGTACGCTGACTGTCAGGAAAAACGGGGTGGAGATATACAAGCAGACAAGCAGAGGTGTACCGGCCGTTTTTACGCGAACACTGGATATGCCTGCCGGGAGCGGACGGATGACGCTGAGTTTCAGCGTCAGTACACACGGTAACAGCAGCGGCTATCCATTTTCCCGAATCAGTGACCTGCTGGTTATTGTGACGAAAAAGTCATCAGCCGGGATAACAATAAGTTAATGACAGAAACCGCCTTCGGGCGGTTTTTTTATGGAGGAATTATGGCAGTACTTATCTCTGGCATATTAAAAGACGGAGCGGGGAAACCGGTACAGGACTGCATCATCCAGCTGAATGCGAAGAAAACCAGCGCGACCGTTGTTGTGGAGGTAACTTCATCCACTCTTACAGGAGCGGACGGTCACTACAGCATTGAGGCTGAGCCGGGTTATTACAGTGTGTCACTGTTGCGGGAAGGTTTTCCTCCCTCAGTGGCCGGTGACATTTACGTGGCCCCGACCGATACGCCGGATACCCTGAATGCGTTTCTCGATGCGCCAAAGGATGCGGACCTTCGTCCGGAGGTGATGAAACGTTTTGAGGAAATGGTAAACCGCACAGCAGCGCTGTACCAGGAGGTAGAGAAGGATCGGGAACGCGCCGAACAGGCCGCACAGTCAGCAGAGCAGAGTAAAGACGCGACAGCGTTGTCTGCAACGGCTGCGGCAGAGTCACAGCGCCTGGCGGTGCTCTCTGCCGATGCTGCTGATGAGTCTGCCCTATCTGCCACAGACTCTGCCCGGCAGACAGCACAGGACGTTCTGGCCAGCGGTGCAGATGCGGACAGTGCGGCAAAGTCTGCACAGACAGCGACGGAACAGGCCGGAGTGGCAAAAACTTCCGCTGATACCGCAC
This sequence comes from Citrobacter sp. CRE-46, assembly GCF_059615875.1. NCBI lineage: Bacteria > Pseudomonadati > Pseudomonadota > Gammaproteobacteria > Enterobacterales > Enterobacteriaceae > Citrobacter > Citrobacter sp. CRE-46. The sequence goes on from NZ_CM184341.1 coordinate 2,268,134, forward strand.
AGAAAGCGCAGCAGGAGGCAGGTACTTCGGCACAGTCTGCAGCTGGAAGTGCCAAAAGTGCCGCCTCGTCAGCACAAACAGCGGGTGAGCACGCGGGCAATGCAGCTGCATCTGAAACCTCAGCGCGTGAAAGCGCCCTCACGGCTACACAGGCTGCAGAACAGGGTAATAACAGCACAGCAGCTGCAGCACTAAGTGAACAGCATGCCAGGGAATCCAGCGACAAGGCCGCTAAATCAGAGACTGCGGCATCAGCCAGTGCAGAATCGGCATCTTCAAGTGGAGCGTCAGCCCTGCAGTCAGCCAAAACGGCTGAGAACCATAAAAATGAAGCCGCTGAGAGCGCCACCAGAGCCGAACAGGCCAGAGATGATGCCCTGACGCTGCGCGATGAAGCTCAGGAAAATGCCCTGAATGCCCGGAACAGCGCACAGGCTGCTGCTGCCAGTGAGAAAGAAAGTGGACAGGCAAGGGATGAAGCACAGCTTCTTGCTGAACAGGCCAGAAGTGCAGCGTCAAAAGCCGCCGCTGATACCATTAAAGAGATACAGGAAAGTGAAGACCTCAGTGGTCCGCCAGGTCCGCAGGGGCCTGCCGGTGCAAAAGGTGAAAAGGGTGACAAGGGAGACACCGGGTTAACGGGGGCAACAGGACCAATTGGTCCAGCTGGTCCGCAGGGACCTGCCGGTGCAAAAGGCGAAAAGGGTGACAAGGGAGACACCGGGCTAACGGGGGCTACAGGACCAACAGGCCCTGCAGGTCCGCAGGGACCGGCAGGTGCAAAAGGTGAAAAGGGTGACAAAGGAGATACCGGGTTAACTGGTGCCAGAGGGGCTACTGGAGCAACTGGCCCTGCAGGTCCGCAGGGACCGGCAGGCGCAAAAGGGGATAAGGGAGACAAAGGGGATACCGGGTTAACTGGACCGCAAGGGCCGCAAGGGCCGCAGGGACCAGCAGGTGCACCAGCGGGTGCTCTTCATGCTGTAGGTACGTTTGCGCTGGCATTGATGGAACCATCCAGAAGTCCTTTGAATCCCGGTGTAAATTTTGCAGGGAGTAGCTTACGGGCGTGTGGAATTCTAGCTAACAGCAATCGTGAAGCATCATTTTGTATCTGGGGTCCTAACCAGACATACACTTTGCCGGGTACATGGCGTTCGTGTGGGGTTATAACCACTTCATCGGATGGTATATCTGGGTATAATTTTCAATATTATGCCGGTCTTTTTCAGCGAATTTCATAGCAGGAGATTGTATGAATATTGAGGACATTCAGGCTCCTGAGTGGGCGAATAAAGAACATACAGCGATTAACTGCAGGGTTAAATTTGCAGAGTTTGATGAGTTTCTGCCTTTCACAGCATGTCAGAATGATTTTGAGGAGCATGGACGCCGTATCTACAGCGAGCTTGAATCAGGAAAGTATGGACCTGTAGCCCCTTTTATTATGACTGACAAGATGGTGGAGGATTTACGAAATCAGAAACTGACTGAAATCAGCAACTGGCGGGACGTTCAGGAAAACGCCAACATTATTTTTGAATTTGATGGTCAGCGATGGGATGGAGGCAAAGCATCGCAGGAGCGTCTTGCGCCCGTGGTTATGGCTGGCAGTGCAGGTCAGTTACCGGAAGGATTCTTCTGGACGGATGCGGATAACCACGATGTTCCGGTGAATTTTGAGTTCCTGCAACAGCTGGAGGCAGCGATGCTGCAGGCAATGGTAATGCACGGCTTCAGAGTTCACGAGCGGCAGAGGCAGATGAAATCGGAGGTAGCGTTACTTACAGATGTTAATACCATTGCTGGATATCCAGTTGGCTGGAGTGAGAGGAAGTAATGTGCTGGTTCACCTTTCTAAATGTCTAAATTGTATTAGCTCAGATTTGACCTGACACAGCTATGGCACAGACCTGAACCTAATGTGACAGGCAGGTCTGTGCCAGTAGCGAACATAGCAAACTGCTCAGCATGTTAATACTTGAAGGTGGTTCATAACCACGAAAAACATACTTAAGTTTGGCTTGGGGTATCAGTAAAGTTTACAGTTGCTAATTATGGTTATTGGCAAGCAATCGGAGAATAACAGTGGCACGCCGAATTGAGCTACAGGGAATAGCTAATGCTCTTAATAAGAGCTTTGTTAGTCGTAACAACGACTTTAGGGGATACTGGGCTATTGGCCAGTTAAAGTTATTCGCTATCTATAACAATCTAACCACAATGCAGTTTTTTCTTACCCCACCAGAGGCCGACTCCTACTTTGGCCTGCGACATTATATTGTACGTCACTACGCCGACATACTCAGTCACTTGTTAAGAAAGCAACAAATTCCTGACATTTGGGTGAGCGGGGCTAGCATTACGATCGACTTTAACGTAAATCCTAAACGCTCTCAGTTGCATGAACGCTCAGCCTCAGGTGAGCCTTTCCAGTGCTGTTGTCGGATAATTGATGACACTGGCCGCAGTTACTCCTCAATCATTTATGGTAAGTGCAAACCACACTCTACTGCGAAAGAAATGAAATCGACTCGAAAATTCACAATGTAAATAATCAGATGAACGTCCGTTTCTCGCTCAAAGCAGACCTTCAGCTCGTTCGCTTCATCAGGAGCGGATGCAACAAGGTTGGAAACCGCTTTTTGCTCCGCTGTAAATCACACACTGTCACCAAGTAAAATGCAAATGTGTAGTCAAGTAACACGCGATTGAGCAGAAAATCCTTTGTGAGTGGCATCCTTGCCGATTGATTACACTTCTGGCAAGGCATTACGGAGCTCGTTGAAAAACATCCTCATTTTTTCGCTCTCGGTTGAATGGTGTGCTCGCCTGTGATCATTGGGACAAAGTACAACAAGATTAGCCAGTGTATCGGGACCATCTTCGCTCAAAGGCTGAATATAATGCACTTCAGCAAAGAGTGTACCTTTGAGCGTCAGAAATCCCGGTTGGCCGCAATACTCACAAATCCCACGGCTTCTTTTTAACGCCTTCAGTCGCAACCCACTGCTCCTGCGGACTTCTTCTGAATCTTCTACACTGCTGTCATCACGAAAATCACCATGCTGGTCTTCGTAGTGAGTGACATTACCCCGGGTCAGGATTAATGTGCCGGTCAGATCGTCGTAGGCCGCAGACCACCGCTCTGTATCAAGAATGCGCTTGTTCGTATTGCGTACCTTCAACAGCACGTGTACCGGCAATCTCCGACGAATAATCTCCTTATAAATGTCATCGGTTCCCTTCCCCTTCCTGTCTCGGCCCCGAGCCCGGTAGCTGGTCATGTATGTCTCTTCCGGACCGGTCGATATCCGGATATTATCGGTCCATACATTAACCACTGCGATATCACCTTCAAGCCAAGCCCAGCGTTGGTTGTGGTTGGGCGAATTAGCATGTGGCCAGTCATCTAATGACATGCCAGCCATTATCAACAGGTCATAAATCCGTAAGTTTCTTTTCGGAACAGGTAAACTCATCATTGATTCAATTTCTTTAGTTGGTTAATAGATTACTCCGACAATTTTTATTTCTCAGAAAATCGGAAAGTTAACATCACTAAAACGGGTTATTGGTTGGGCTGCATTTCAGATATATTTAAGATAAGACAAACAGACAGAGTGTTTTTTGACTGAACTAGAAGGTGGCTTCGAGCAAGGTGGCAAAACAGGTTCCGATGCTGGTGAAAACCACAAGTTAGAAACTCAGAGTTACAACCAAACTCTGCCAGTTGACGGAGTTTGGTTGGTCATTAAGAAAACATGCGTTGTCAGTCTTTCTGTATTATCAACCGTGAATAGACAGTGGATTTACTCGGATCAGACGAAGATGATGATGCCATCTGATCGCTCACTTGCACAACTTTCCAACCCTGTTTTGCTAGTTCGGGCAGGGTGCCTTTGATCCCTCCACCGCAAGTAAAAACGGTACTGTCATTAACATCATGACGCCCTGTTTCGATCGCGCTAACTTCAGGGGAGCCACAAAAGTGTGCTTCCCCGGCTGCTGCCGATGCACTTAACCCAAGCAGAACTATTACCAGCAACGATTTTTTCATCAGTTTCTCTTCTTCATTATGCTACGTGCCACAATAAGGTAAAGACGGAACTACTAACTCAGATACGGGAAAAACTTAAATGATTCCCAAAGTCCACTATTAAGTGACACTAGCCCAACGGCTATATATGCCAGTACTGCAATAATAGCGACACTATACAATATTTTTTTCTTTAACTTCTGCCAGAATTTAAATACCAGAAATGACAGTACAACTATCATCCCAAGTTGAATGAGCAATCGCATTCCCAGGTCTACATCAAAGAGGTAAGCAAACTGAAGAGGGGCAAACAGGATGGAATAAACACTGAAAAGGATCGAGAAAATTATTCTTCCCAGGATTGAGGTAAGCCCACCCGCATATATGAGCATTTGCGAAGCCTGTAGTCCTGGTATTAAGATAACGCCCCATAGCGTAAACCAGATAATAATTAAGGCAAGAACTTTTCGCGCGCCGCTGGCGAAAGCCAGTTGGTCTTCATAAGACATTGAGGTAGATGTTGATGTGGGTTGCTGGATACTACCCCATGAGTTGTTAACAGGCTGGTTTGGTTGGCTTGGAGCTTCCCAGGTAGCAGCATTATCAGCGCGCCACTTTTCATCATACTGCTTAAAAGGCTGTTCACTTGTCACATATTTACCGTCGCTATCTCTTCTGACGCTCATTGTTAACCCTCGAATTTTAATTGGTATTATGCTTGTTGTTGTACTTAACTGAAATTTTGGTATTCATATATGTAATATAATCATCATAGCGTAACTACAACAAATCAGAAAGTTAAGTGTTAAGTCAAAATAAACCCGCTGCGTATGGCACACCGAGCGAGCATTGGAAATAGCTTCCATCTTGACTGCATCCGGGATAGAGATGGTAGGGTTTTTATCCAGCACTTCAGCACGGATTACACTTACTCCGGTTTTGCTTGCGATCTGATGGCTTAGGAAACATAAAATATCATACGATAAAAGTTATTTTGTACAGACAGCCAAGGAGAACTAATGGACTACTGCCTACGTCAGACATTCGAGTTCATTGCCCGGCCCCCTAAGGTATTGGTCTGGCAAACGCTGCCGGAAGAATGACTATGCAAGTTATCTCGGCTGTTGCTGAATTTGAAAGTTAATTGCGGCATGAACGTGTGCGAGTAAAAACAGCCGGTAAACAGTTTGGACGTCCTTCTGCACTAAATGAAGAGCAGTCAGTTATGGTTACTATATGGAATCACACTGGAGTTAGTATTAGGGCCATCGCACAGGGATCCAATAATACCCGGCAAACCACACTCCGGGTAAAGGGAGGGTAGCAATAACTCTAAGTGCTTGGCTGGACCGGTTGCTATGTGCCAGAAGCGGACCTTATCTCTCAGGGTCCACCAGACCATCCATAAGTATATACTGCGCCGCTTTACGCGCGTATTGATCAATCAAAGGCACAAGCCGAGTGAAATGCTCGCTGGCGCAATGTGCATCGAGTGCCGCCCGGTCAGGCCATTCTTCAATAAAAATAAAATGCCCCGGATCCTTTTCATCTCGATACAAATCATAAGCAATACACAGAGGCTCTCGTTTCGTTGCTGCGATGAGCTCGCGGTATAAAGGGAGAACGGTGTCGACGCACTCGGGTTTGATAAAATCTTCGGCAATGACCTTTAGCATGCGAACTCCTTCATTAAAAATGTCCAGGGCTTTTGATGGATAATGCCAGCCTGAAGGGCTATTTCAAACAGAATGTCCGCTGCTCGCTCAAAGCAGCCAGTCAGATTTGATTGTGTGCTGCCAGTGAAAACCGTCAGATCAAGTCTGAGTTAATACATCAAAATGCGTGTAACCGCTAATCACTTAATACAACTATCTATGGAGTATCCAACCTGATTTGAAGACTTGGTCGCGGAGTTACTGATTTTCCTCAAAGCCCACGTACGTGGGCAATAGTGCTTCAGTCCTGAACCAGCCACATATCAGCCTCTTCAAACATTTCCTGAACAGTACGGCTTAGCTGTTCTTTCTCATGCTTGCTGGCGTCAGTGTTGATCGCCGGCAGCGTCATCATCGGTTTTACCCAAGTACCAGTATCGGGAAAAGGCGCGGTTTCACACTTATTTCCCTTAGAATTACATCCTTTGCATTAGACCTATGAATACAAGATGAAGTGCCACTTATTTGGCTAAAATGCAAACACAAATCTAACTTGGATGTGGTTTTGCGTTATTTTATAACGTTCTTTTCTAATAAAAAACATAAAGAAATATTTGTTTTAGCCGATAATCTGTTTTAACTGTATGTATTTGATTCACGACAGATAGTAGAATGTATGTTGTTACATAGGGTCAGGCATATAAAGAGGTCGGCGTGAAGAATAACCACAATTTAAAACGAATTAAGCCTTATGTGATATCAATCACGTTTTCATTTTTTATTTTTTTCTCATTGTCTGAGATTTCAATGTATTATATATACAAGGAGAGGATTGCATCATATACAGAACGAGTTTTGAATAGAAGCGTTAGTCTCATTCAACAGATTGATAAAATAAATGATAGTTATGAAATATTTAATGCTTATAGTCCTTGTAGTGAACTACAACTTCATGCTCTAAGAGTGGCCTTATGGCCCTATGCTCTTATAAAAGATATATCATTTATTTCAAATGGTGCAGTCATATGTAGTGCTTTATGGGGAGTGTTGCCAGCACCATTGCTTCTCAATATCTATGATAGAAAAGTTGAAAAGGACAATGTAACTTGGTTTTTTGGTGTGTTACTGGAAAATAATGTAAAAGCTGATTTGCTAAGCAATCAAAAATTAGCCATAACGATTTCACCATTTGCATTTAATAGATTTGTTACAGACCATGAAGAGAAGGGGTTTTCTGCAATTGTAGGTGACAGAGATCATTCGCTTCATTTGTTCAAACTTGGTGAGCAGGTCGATCTTCTTGAAGAGGCTCAGCATGATAAATCCTACCAACTAGGACTTATTACCACGCAAAGCTGTAATAAAAATAATAATATCTGTGTCATGGGGGGAGTTAAATTTCCGTGGATGAGTTTCGATAGTTGGTTAACGATGTTCTTGATTTCCTTTACATCTATTGTGACCGGTGTTCTTCTGGGTGGTTTTTATAATCAAAGAGTTGCACGTAAGCAATCATTAGTTTCAAGATTAAAAAATGCGATAAGAAGCGAATCATTATATCTTGTGTATCAACCTATTTATAAAATAAAAACCGGAAAAATTATTGGTGTGGAAGCACTAATTAGATGGGATGATCATGATATTGGTAGCATTCCTCCTGATATTTTTATCCCTATTGCAGAGAAGCATGGTTTAATCCAGGGAATAAGTGATTTTGTATTTCGAATGGTAGTAAAGCAAACCATGTCTCTTTCTGAGGAATTTGATATTTTTATAAGCATTAATGTTAGTTCTCAAGACCTTCTGTCGGAATCATTTCAAGAAAAAGTGTTTCAGATGATTGATGAATCAAATATAAAACCTGGTATGATAATGATGGAGTTAACAGAAAGGCAGAGCGCGGAAATAAATTCCCTCCAAAAGGTTATTTCTTTATTTAATAATAAAGGTATATCAATAGCTATTGATGATTTCGGGACTGGTCATTCAAATTTAAACTGGCTATCAAATTTACAAATAGATGAAATTAAAATTGATAAGTCAATTACAGATTCTATTGGTGAACCCTCTGTAAATAATAATATCGTATCAGGATTGGTGGAGATTTTTAAAGATATAACTAACAAAGTCGTTTTCGAAGGTGTCGAGACATCAACTCAGGTGAAATATTTAACTGAAATGTTCCCTGAGTGCGGTGTCCAAGGATGGTATTACTCACAGCCACTATCTATAGATAAATTGACAAAGTTAGTAAATGATATTAATGGGGTTTAATATGTATTGCATTGTTTTTATTGTTTAATTTTATATAAGATACGTGTAACCGTGTACCATATAAATTTAACAGCTGAACTTTAATATCTCGTGCCGAATATAGTTGACTAGTTGGTTCGAGATTGAGTGAAATGTCGCGTTCTGATTCATCAGCGAGCAGGGCAAGATAATCTTCACGCGTCATTGACTGTAAAAAACGTCCACACATAGAAACCTCCAGCCATATGTCAGACTGAAAGTATAGGGCAGGAAGAAAAAGTGGTGCGCACCGGTAATGATTTAAAAAGGAGCTTGTAAGGTAAATTGGAATGATGGTTTTGTGAATTGATGAATTCTTAAAAATATGTAGATGCTGGAACAATGCGATCCCGAATTTTTCCCGACGACGCCACGAAACCAATAGCAACTGATTGATCTTGAATGGGTGCATTAGTAAGTATCAGGAGGTGTTTTTTAGTGGTTTTTTGGTGTTAACATATTGAAGTTTATAGGTTATTACGTTTTGATTTGTAAACAGGAATCGTATTCGGTCTCTTTTTATGCGGATTTCATTTCAATAAGTTAGAACGTCATGTCCAAAAATTTCCGAAATTTGTCCACATATCCGTATTTGGGATTGCTTCGTTATACCACACAGTTTTTAACATTCACAGTGTATTTGCAGAGAAAAAGAACAGGGCTGGGCGCTGTTTTTCCTCGTATCCAGGAGTGTGCATGACGTATGTGTCAGTGTTTTCAGTGGGTTCTTGTTCCCTCAGACGTTTGGACTCGCTTGTACCGATAGCGGTATACTTCTTCATCAATAGGTGAAGTTCTCACCACTGACTCGGGACTTAGACTCACAGTAAAGAGACAGAAGAAATGGATAAGTTTAAAGAATGGCTGGTGATGGAAATTGGTAATGCAGACGATCTCTCTTCCTCATTGAATCTATACACTAATGTCTATCAGTTAATACCTGAATATAAATTTGTATTTTCGTCTCCTAAAGGTCCATATCCGGGCTTTCAAACTAACAAAAAGTTCGAAAACGGAGCATCTATTCGTTCTTTATTCAATGATGAAAACGTGTTCGTCATGGATCCTCAAACGATAGAAGAAATGTTTAGTGATAAACGCTGCTCTACTTTTAAAATAGACTACTCAATATCCCTTGATAGCCAGGCAATAAGCTATTTGCGGCCTTATATTAACGGAAAGGTCTCAGGTTTAGATGATGACATTGAAGAAATATTCAATTTTATTTCCCATAAAAATACTCAGGTAGATTCTGTATTGTATGAACTGGAGAATCTTAAAAATTTAGATGTAAAAGAAAACCATCATAAAATATTTGATAAATTGTTAGGTTACGAGTTTATAAAGGATGTAGATTTCATCAAAACGGGAAATACCGGGAAATTGACATCAAAAATATCACAAAGTGAGCTTTTTCTTAAAACTGACAGGCATTTTAATTCTATGCTTGCTAAACACAAGGATTCTGAGTTCAGGCGTGCGCTACGAAATCGACATGATAGTATATACGCTTACCTTCTTATGATGAGTATCATCCAAATCAAATCACCCGCCAGATCGCTAAAGAATAAACTTATCGATCTGTTAATTTTTGCACACAACAAAGTCGGTTTTCTGGCCACAAGAGAGCTGATTCTTGCAAGTGAGTTCTTTAAAAGAGGAACTCAATTTAGATTTTTTAACAAGATACATAAAAAATCAAAAAATATGTGGCCAGCTTTACATGGGATGGCATGGGACCTTACTCATTGCAGATATTTAGAACAAGCTATTACCTTCAATACCGGAAATGACCAACGGTATTTTTTCCCTGGAATTTTAAGCTGTGATAAAGGATTTATTGAAGCTATGGAGCTGACACCATTAAAGGCCGTTGCATTTAATACCCAGGGTGGGCCGCCACTGCTCTTTTACCATGATAATGACGTGAAAAAAATCACAGCAGACATACCTGAGGTTATTGATTTTTATAAAAAAATAACTAGCAAACATAAAAGAGAAGAAAGAGCCAGCACGCGAAATGCACCCACTTATGACCTGCAATCTATTGTTACAGAACTGGAAGAAGAGCTGGAAGCTGTTGCCCAGGTGCCTGTTAGGCGGGCTGATCACATAGGGTCGTGACACCAGCATCGTTCGGAATTTTGCTGCTATGGTTTAATTAAGTGAAGGGTAATATTTGTATGCAGGAGGTCAAATGGGACAGCCTGACAAAATCTACCAGCGGATCGTAGCAACAAACTGGCGACACGTCTGGGTCGTTGGGGATCTCCACGGTTGCTTCTCTTTATTGATGGCAAAACTGCGTCAGTGCCATTTTGATCCCTGGCAGGATCTGTTGGTTTCAGTGGGCGATGTTATCGACCGTGGCCCTGACAGTCTCCGTTGCCTGCGCCTGATGCGTAAAAGCTGGATTGTGGCAGTCAGGGGCAATCATGAGCAGATGGCGTTGGATGCACTGGCGACGGGGGAGCAACTGTCGTGGTTTATGAACGGCGGCGCGTGGTTTGCTCACGCGGATCAGCCCGCGGCGAGGTTAGCACTGGAAGCGTGCCGAAAGTTACCCTGGATTCTGGAACTACGCTGCCGGAGTGGTATACACGTTGTTGCTCATGCTGATTACCCGGATGATGATTACCAGTGGCAAAAAGAGGTCGATTTACAGCGGGTACTGTGGGATCGTGCGCGGTTGATGAACAATGGTAACGGCATACGCGGCGCGGATCACTTTTGGTTTGGCCATACGCCGCTGCGGCATCGGTTGGATCGCGACAATCTGCACTATATTGATACCGGTGCGGTATTTGGCGGCGAATTAACGCTGGTGCAACTGCAATAATCAGAAATCACTGTATTCCTGGGCCGGACGCCAGAAGCTGTCGATATAATCGTCCGCAGGTAAACATCCGCCGTTACGAATGCGCTGATCGTCCATCGATACAAGGCATTGCTGCTCAGTTTTGTAGACATCAACCACGATATCTTCACAACCGCCGTCAAGGTAGCACACAAAAAGAACCAGCGTGAACATTCCATCCTCTAATGGTAAAGCCATACCTCTAGTGTAGAAGATGTTGATAGATGAGGGAAATTAGCCAGGAAATAACCCGTCTGGCGACGGGTTCTTTTTGAATCAGGCAAGGCGCATGATCCAGGCATCTGACTTACGATCGTAGTGCTCGCGAAACAGAACAGAATGTTCTCCATTCAGAAGGGCCGGGACGCTGGTGTCGGCATCCCAGGCGTCCAGTTGCATACATAAATCCGGATCGGATTTACATGGAATGGTTAACGTTCGGTCCCCCGGCGATTCGCCATGCAACTCGGCGTCGTCGATTTCAAAAGCGCCAATGCGCACACTGGTTTTCATCATCGTGCTCTCCGTTTATCTGCTGATTGTGGTACGACCAGTTAGGCCGTCCATTTTTCAGCGTAGTCAACGTTAGCAAAAGCGCCAGTCAAAACGTGCGTTATCCTGTAAAGAGTTTGCCATCCCGGACAAGATCGCGTGGATAGCTATTTTTCAATCGCGATCCAATACGCTTTGCCAGGCCGATCGGCTGATGCTGGAACGTAACCAACACGTCGTCAGTTGTGGGTGAAGTTTGCGGGTAAACATCTCTACCGCGATACCACTCTTCCGCTTCGGCAAGGCTCAGTTCGAACGCATGGCTGTGGCCTGGATCGGCGAGGGCAATGACGGCTTCATGCTGCCAACGATACCCTTTGTTGTGGGTCTCAGCCAGTTTAACCCCTAGGCGGGAAAAACGAACTTTGCCAATCAGGGGTTCAATCTCTGTCGGAAATAACCAGATTTCTTTATCGCGCTGCCACAGGCGCAAATTATCTGCCCATTGTAATCCGCAGGCGTTAGCGGCCTGGGCAACAAGCGCGGATTCACGTCCTTTCAGCGGGCTGAACGGGAAGTCACCCACTTTATATTTCGGTGAGGGTAGCGCAGGAATGGCGGCCGTTTTGCGCAAACGCGCGACGAAGAAACCTTCACAATCGTAGATCTGCGGGAACACATGCAGGAATCCTTCCGGCGTCAGGGCGCGTTCAGCCTCCGGGAATAAATCGCCCAGCGGTAAAAATTCAACGGCATCCGGGTAGGTTTCAATCAACCACTGCATAATGGCTTCGTTTTCGTCACGGTTCAGCGTACAGGTTGAATAAACCAATGTGCCGCCGGGACGCAGAGCGTGAAATGCGCTGTCGAGGAGCTCACGCTGGGTTGCGGCAATTTCCAGATTACTTTCTATGGACCAGTTTTTCAGCGCATCGGGATCTTTACGTACCACACCTTCGCCGGAACATGGAGCATCCAGCAAGATGGCATCGAATGTTTCTGGTAATGCCGCGCCGAATACCCGCCCGTCAAAATGGGTCAGGGCGACATTGTTGATACCGCAACGGCTGATATTAGCATGCAGGACTTTGACGCGACTGGCGGAAAACTCATTCGCCAGAATCACGCCCTGATTATTCATTTTGGCGGCAATTTGCGTGGTTTTGGAGCCGGGAGCTGCCGCGACATCCATTACGCGTTCCGGGGTATTGCCATCGGCAAACAGCGCGGCGACTGGCAACATTGAGCTGGCTTCCTGAATATAAAACAGGCCGCTTAAATGTTCTGCGGTGCTGCCGAGCGGCAGTGACGTTTCATCATCGCGTTCAATCCAGAAGCCTTCAGCACACCATGGAACAGGGGTGAGCGACCAGTTATATGGCGCTGTCAGAGTGAGGAAATCGGCAACAGAGATTTTCAGCGTATTGACGCGGATGCTACGGCGCAGCGGACGCTGGCAGGCAGCGAGAAAATCATCGAATGAGAGCGTGGAAGGCATTGCTTCACGCATTTGTGTCAGAAAGGCGTCGGGAAAATAAGCCACTTGGTACCACCGGCAAAAAAACAGGTGCGCAGTGTAGCATAAGTGCTCCGGCGCGAGTACGCCGGAGCAAAGGGAGAGGTTATCGTGGCAGGGCGGTTCCCCATTCACGCCACTCTTTCGGTTCGCTTTCCTGCAACAGGAAGTGCTTACCAGCCTGTGCTTTCGGGGCCAGTGGCGTACCCGGCGGGGTTGCAAAGGCGATCCCACCGCGAATGAACTGATTAAAGGTACCGGTCTTCACGACGCCGCCGGTCAGGCCGAAGTCGAGACTGTAGCCGGATGCCAGCCAGAATACAGAGTTGTTACGCACCAGATGCTGATAGCGCTGGCTGATGCGCATAGCGATCATCACGCGATCGGAAAGGGAGCCGAGCGTCAACCCGGTGACGGTCCCCACCTCAATACCTCTGAACAGAACTGGCGTACCGATGTTTAATGAACCCGCTTCCGGTGCTTCCACCACAATACTCAGACCATCGAGGTAACGAGAGTCGGTGATAGTAGCTTCCTGCAGCTCAAAATCACGGCGCGGGTTACCGCGGCCAGGTTCAACGTTGATATACGGCTGTAAGATGGTATCTAAATGCTCCACGCCGGCTGCTGATATTTGCGGGGTAATCACGGAGAAGCGTGTGCCGCTACGCGCAAAGGTCTGTACGTACTCCGGATACAGTACCGCTTTGGCCTGAACTTCGTTACGGGCAGTGATCAGCTCAAGCGTCTGGATCTGGCCAATATCGATTCCCAGATAGCGAATCGGCATCCCGGCCGCCAGTTTACCGGCATCGAAAGCGTGCAGGGTTATCTGGCCGCCCACCGCACGGGCAGCGGTTTCTGACGCATACAGAATCCGCTTGTCGCCTTTGCGTTGGCTGGCGCTGGCGCCGCTCAGGTTATCGAAGCTTATTGCGCCTTTAATCGCTCGCGACAGGGGAGAAGCCTGAACGGTTAAACCGCTGCCGTTAAGCTGAACCTTGGCGCCGCCCTCGGCCCAGAATACGCTGTTGCTGGTCAGCAGGTTGCGATATTCCGGTTTGATATGCAGATCGATATCAAACGCATCGGCGCGTGGACGAACGCTAATCACTTCACCGACTTCGAATTTACGATACAACACCACCGAACCGGCCTGCACATCGGGCAGCGTCTCGGCACTCAGGCTGACCGTGGTGGTTGGCAGATCGCTCAGGCTGTTCTCAATCGCTTTTTCTAGGTTGGCATACAGCGGGTAGCTTTTTTTCATTTCACCTTTTGTACCAGGCAAAATACGAATGCCGCCGCTGATCCACTCACTGGCGCTGGCGCCAAGAAACTCCACGCCATCAAGCCCAACTTTGACATCGACTCGACTGTTGACCACAAACTTACTGTCGCCTTGCACCAGCGCGCGATGCTGCGGTTCGATGGCGACGGTAAACGAAACGCCTTTGCTGGAGAGCGTGCGCTCAATCACCTGACCGACCTGTACGCCGTGAAGAATCAGCGGTTGGCCGGCATCAATACCGTAACTTTCCGGCGCGGTCAGCGTTAGCGTCATGACGCCCGGATCGTGTAACAATGATTGCTCCGCAGGAATCACCGCAAACTGGTTACGCGGCTCGCCCTCGCCAGGTATCAGTTCGAATGTTTTGCCCGTCAGCAGCGAACTGAGATTCGCATCGCTTAACGATAATTTAGGGCTGTGTAATTCAATACGCGTGTTGTCGCGCAATAGCGTGACGACGCTGGGATCGACCGTCATCTCGCCGGTGACTTTCCCGCCCGGATTTAAATCCAGTTTGGTCAGTTGACCGACTTCCAATCCTTGATACATCAGCGAAGTTGAACCTGCTTTCAGTCCGTCGCCGCTGGGTAAGTCGAGCTTAACGATCACGCCGCGCTGGCTGTGCGCGAGATCCTGATACAAACCAAACGTGTCGTCGGCAACGGCGGGTTGCGAATCTTCCGGTGAGTCAAAGGCAATGGCGCCATTTACCAGCGCAGCCAGACTCTCCAGTTTCACTTTGGCGCCGCTGAGGCTGACATCTGCGTCAACCCCTGATACGTTCCAGAAACGACTGCCTTTTTTCACCAGATTGGTAAAGCGACGTTCAATCAGCACGTCGATGGTTACGCCCTGATTATTTGGGTTAATGGTGTAGTCATAGACCCGACCTACCGGGATTTTGCGGAAATAAACTAGCGAGCCGCTATTAAGCGAACCGAGGTCGGGGGCCCGCAGGTGCAGCATCAAATCGCCGTTGTTCAGACGGTATTTCGGCTGCGTATCAAGCGCGACGAAATGATCCTCTGGCTCGCCGGTTCCGGGCATCATGCCGATATAGTTGCCGCCAACTAACGCATCCAGGCCGGAAACCCCCGCCAGCGACGCTTTCGGTGTGACCAGCCAGAACTGGGTATCTTTGCGCAGTGCATCTTTCATATTTGATTTGATGCTGACGCGGACTTCAATTTTACGCAGGTCTTTGCTGAGGTTGATGTCCTGCACCGTGCCCACTTCGACGCCCTGATAGCGAACAGGGGTACGGCCAGGCACAATGCCGTCCGCCGACATAAAGTCAATGGTTACGGTATTACCGCGATCTTCATAGCTTCCCCAGATAAGCCATCCTGCAATCATCAATGCGATGAACGGCAGCAGCCAGAACGGGGAGATACGACGTTTTGTTTTAATCTGCGCTTCAGTCTGCGAAGCGGGCGTTTCCTGACTCATGTGCATCCCAAAGTAAGCGGCTGTCCAGCCATTCCACTGCAAGAATAGTCAATATTACCGCTGCGCCGAAATAAAACGCAGCCGGTCCCATAGTAAAAGCAAGTATCTGATCGCGATTAATCAGCGACATGGTTAAAGCGATAACAAAAAGATCCAGCATTGACCAGCGACCAATCCAGGTCACTATGCGCAGTAGTTTGATGCGGGTACGCAATCCTTGCTCACATTTAAAATGAATGCTGATGAGCAACGTAAACATCACAATCACTTTGGTGAATGGCACCAGAATACTGGCAATAAACACGATCGCCGCCACGCCGATATTACTGTTCGCCAGAGACAGTATGCCTGACATGATCGTGTCTTCCTGCCGGGAGCCATTGACATAAATAATCGAGATAGGCAGGAGGTTAGCAGGCAGCAGCAGGACAATCGAGGCCAGCAGAGCAGCCCAACATTTTTGAATACTTTGATTTCTGCGCCAGCGCAACGGTATGTGGCAACGAGGGCAGCGGCCGCGGGCGTCCGGATACCCTGTAAAGTGGCAACCAAGGCAAACGCGAAGCTTTTCATCGGGCCGACGAGCAGGCCTTTGTGGGTAAAAACGGTCCCAAAGCTGTTCTACGTTGAGGTGCGATAACGTCAAAATACTGAGGATCACCAGCGCAATAAAAGCAAACAGTCCCACCCCAGGTTGCAAATAAGCATAGTCCTGAACTTTAATTGACGCGACGCCGATACCCACAAGATAGATATCGAGCATCACCCACTCTTTGAGCCTTTCCAGCATCAGTAGCACCGGACGCAGGTTCATCCCGAGAATATTACCAAACCACAGATAAGCGATTGAGGTAACGAGAATAATCGGCGCGCCCGCAACGCAAAATAGCACGAAAGATGCGGTGAGTGGGTCACCCTGGCGGGTCATTTGCCAGATACCCTGCATCACATTGGCGTCAATGCGTACACCGAGCAAAAAAATATGTAACAGCGGCTCTCCCCAGGCGAAGGGCATCAGCAGCAACATGGTGACAGCCATTGCTGCCAGCCGCGTTAAGGACCAGTCGCGTCCGTCACGGATTTTTGCCTGACAGCGTGGGCAGAATGCGCTTTGGTGCGAGCGCATTTTAGGCAAGCTAAATATCAGGTCGCATTCAGGACAACGATGATAATGTGCACGCGGTAGTGCCTCGCCGATAGACCTGATGGCTATTTTTTTAGTTGGCGTGATGCGTGATGTCGTAAGGGCCATGTATCGCGTATCAAAATGTTGAAGTAATGTTATCTTAACTCATGACGGGAATGATCTTGAGCATTAACGTATTTAATGTTTATTTTAGTAGGCTGCAGTTTTAAGTAAGACAACTAAGTGATTACATAATGAACAAATCAGAGCTATACACGGATCTGAACCGTGATTTTCAGGCATTAATGGCAGGTGAAACCAGTTTTCTGGCAACGCTGGCAAATACCAGCGCATTGTTGTACGAGCGTCTGGCACAAGTAAACTGGGCCGGTTTTTACCTGCTTGAGGGCGAGACTCTGGTACTTGGCCCTTTCCAGGGCAAAATTGCCTGTGTGCGGATCCCGGTAGGGCGTGGTGTATGCGGAACCGCGGTGGCGCGCAATCAGGTGCAGCGTATTGAAGACGTGCACGCGTTTGACGGGCACATCGCATGCGATGCCGCCAGCAACGCGGAAATCGTTCTGCCTGTCACCGTTGAAAATCAGATAATCGGCGTGCTGGATATTGATAGTACTGCGTTTGGTCGCTTCACTGAAGAAGACGAACAGGGGCTGCGTACGCTTGTGGCACAGCTTGAAACCGTGCTTGCAACGACGGATTACAAAAAATTCTTTGCGAGCGTCGCAGGATAATCAACGGATAACGTAGCAATTACTGATGACGTCATTATAATGTCGCCTGTTCATGCCTGCGCTTGTTGGCTACGTCCGTTGTAATCAGGAAATTTCATGGAAAATCAACCTAAGTTGAATAGCAGTAAAGAAGTCATCGCGTTTCTGGCCGAACGCTTCCCGCAGTGTTTTAGTGCTGAAGGCGAAGCGCGCCCACTGAAAATTGGCATTTTTCAGGATTTGGTAGAGCGTGTTGAGGGCGAAATGAACCTCAGCAAGACACAGCTCCGTTCTGCCTTACGTCTCTATACTTCAAGCTGGCGCTATCTGTATGGCGTTAAATTGGGCGCAACGCGTGTTGATCTCGACGGCAACCCATGTGGTGAGTTGGATGAGCAACATGTTGAACATGCTCGCAAACAGCTGGAAGAAGCTAAAGCTCGCGTTCAGGCGCAACGTGCAGAGCAACAGGCGAAAAAACGCGAAGCGGCCGCTGCTGCCGGAGAAAAAGAAGACGCACCGCGTCGCGAGCGTAAGCCGCGTCCTGCTCCGCGTCGTAAAGAAGGGGCTGAACGTAAACCTCGCGCTGAAAAACCAGCAGCAAAAGCACCGCGTGCTCCTCGTGAAGAACAGCATACCCCGGTATCTGATATTTCAGTGCTGACGGTAGGGCAGTCCTTGAAGGTGAAAGCAGGTAATAATGCGATGGATGCCACCGTGTTAGAAATCACCAAAGATGGCGTCCGTGTACAGCTGAATTCGGGTATGTCTTTGATTGTACGCGCAGAACACCTGGTGTTCTGAAACGGAGGCCAGGCCTGGCATGAACACTTTTTTTAGGCTTACTGCGTTAGCTGGTCTGCTTGCATTAGCAGGCCAGGCACTTGCTGTAGAAGACATCACGCGTGCCGATCAAATCCCCGTTTTAAAGGAAGAAACCCAGCATGCGACGGTGAGTGAACGTGTAACTTCACGTTTTACACGTTCACACTATCGCCAGTTCGATCTGGATCAGGCGTTTTCGGCAAAAATTTTTGATCGCTATCTGAATCTGCTCGACTACAGCCATAACGTGCTGTTGGCGAGCGATATCGAACAGTATGCAAAAAAGAAAACTGTCCTCGGCGATGAACTGCGCACGGGGAAGCTGGATGTCTTTTACGATCTTTATAATCTGGCGCAAAAACGCCGATTTGAACGATATCAGTACGCGCTAGGCGTGCTGGCGCGTCCAATGGATTTTACCGGGACTGACACCTTTAACCTCGACCGGAGCAAAGCTCCGTGGCCGAAGAGCGAAGCAGAGCTCAATGCGCTGTGGGACGGCAAAGTAAAATTTGACGAACTCAGCCTGAAGCTGACCGGTAAAACCGATGCGGAAATTCGCGAAACGCTGACACGTCGCTATAAATTTGCCATTCGCCGCCTGGCGCAGACGAACAGTGAAGATGTGTTCTCACTGGCGATGACGGCTTTTGCTCGTGAAATAGACCCGCATACTAACTATCTTTCTCCGCGCAACACAGAACAGTTTAATACTGAAATGAGCTTGTCTCTGGAAGGTATTGGCGCAGTTCTGCAAATGGATGATGACTACACCGTCATTAACTCCATGGTGGCAGGCGGCCCGGCAGCCAAGAGCAAAGCGATAAGCGTTGGCGACCGTATTGTCGGCGTGGGCCAGACCGGAAAAGGCATGGTCGATGTGATTGGCTGGCGTCTGGATGATGTTGTGGCGCTGATCAAAGGACCTAAAGGCAGCAAAGTTCGCCTCGAAATCCTGCCTGCTGGTAAAGGCACCAAGACGCGCATTGTCACGCTAACGCGTGAACGCATTCGTCTCGAAGACCGCGCTGTTAAAATGTCTGTGAAAACCGTTGGCAAAGAAAAGGTCGGCGTACTGGATATTCCTGGTTTCTATGTTGGCCTGACGGATGACGTAAAAGTTCAACTGCAGAAACTGGAAAAACAGAATGTCAGCAGCGTGATTATCGATCTGCGTACTAACGGTGGTGGCGCACTGACCGAAGCGGTCTCGCTTTCTGGTCTGTTCATTCCTTCCGGCCCGGTGGTTCAGGTTCGTGACAATAACGGCAAAGTGCGTGAAGACAGCGATACCGACGGTGTTGTGTATTACAAAGGTCCGCTGGTGGTGTTAGTCGATCGCTTCAGTGCCTCGGCATCGGAAATTTTTGCCGCGGCAATGCAGGATTATGGCCGTGCGCTGATCGTCGGTGAACCGACCTTTGGGAAGGGCACCGTACAGCAGTATCGTTCTCTGAACCGTATTTACGATCAGATGCTGCGTCCGGAATGGCCAGCACTGGGTTCCGTTCAGTACACGATCCAGAAATTCTACCGTGTAAATGGTGGCAGTACGCAGCGTAAGGGCGTTACGCCGGATATCATCATGCCGACAGGTAATGAAGAAACTGAAACCGGTGAGAAGTTTGAAGATAACGCGCTGCCGTGGGATAGCATTGATGCGGCAACCTATACAAAGTCTGATAACCTTACGCCATTTGGACCTGAATTGCTAAAAGAGCACAATGCACGTATTGCGAACGATCCTGAGTTCCAGTACATCATGAAGGACATTGCGCGATTTAATGCGATGAAGGATAAGCGCAGCATTGCTTCTCTGAATTACGCTCAGCGTGAGAAAGAGAATAACGAAGATGATGCACTGCGTCTGGCGCGCATCAACGATCGGTTTAAGCGTGAAGGCAAACCGTTGTTGAAGAAACTGGACGATCTGCCGAAAGATTACCAGGAGCCGGATCCGTATCTGGATGAAACGGTAAAAATAGCGCTCGACCTGGCGCATCTTGAAAAAGAGAAGCCAGCGGAACAGCCCGCAACCAGTCAATAACCTCCAACAGGCACAAGAAATTGTGCCTGTTTTTTTAACAACCGCATGAAGACGTCAGTCTGATACGATAAAATGTAAAGTTGTGTCTTTCTGGTGACTTAGCACCTATGGATGCTTGAAAATAGCCATAAGACCCATACGATATGGGTAATCGCATAGTGCGTTTTGTTAAATTGAGGTTAAAAGAAAATTATGATGCGAATCGCGCTCTTCCTGCTGACGAACCTGGCTGTGATGGTCGTTTTCGGGCTGGTATTGAGCCTGACAGGGATTCAGTCAAGCAGCGTTCAAGGCTTGTTGATCATGGCACTGCTGTTTGGTTTTGGTGGTTCCTTCATTTCGCTGCTGATGTCCAAATGGATGGCGTTAAAGTCCGTTGGCGGGGAAGTGATCGAACAGCCCCGTAATGAAAGAGAACGCTGGCTGATGAATACGGTAGCGAATCAGGCCCGTCAGGCTGGTATCGCTATGCCGCAGGTTGCAATCTACCATGCGCCAGATATTAACGCGTTTGCTACCGGTGCGCGCCGGGATGCTTCGCTGGTTGCTGTGAGTACTGGCCTGTTGCAAAACATGAGCCCGGACGAAGCCGAAGCAGTTATCGCGCACGAGATCAGCCACATTGCCAATGGCGATATGGTGACCATGACCCTCATTCAGGGGGTGGTCAACACCTTCGTTATCTTTATCTCCCGTATTCTGGCGCAAATTGCCGCCGGATTTATGGGCGGTAACCGCGATGAGGGCGAGGGCAGCAACGGTAACCCATTAATCTACTTTGCGGTGGCGACGGTGCTGGAACTGGTGTTTGGTATTCTGGCCAGCATTATTACCATGTGGTTCTCACGCCACCGTGAATTCCATGCGGATGCCGGTTCTGCCAAACTGGTCGGCCGTGAGAAGATGATTGCCGCGTTGCAGCGTCTGAAAACCAGCTATGAACCGCAGGAAGCAACCAGCATGATGGCGTTCTGCATCAACGGTAAATCTAAATCGTTGAGTGAGCTGTTTATGACTCACCCGCCGTTGGATAAGCGTATTGAAGCGCTGCGTAGTGGGGAATACCTGAAGTAACCCGAAGAAGTCTGGAAGAAAAAGCGCGTCGTCAGACGCGCTTTTTTTATGCCTGAACGCGCGGCTGCGTGATACGTAAGCCGCTCACTATGGCGGCAGCCGTTGCCAGTACACCCGCAGTTATCAGCGACATATGTGTTCCGCTGTCACCAAACTGATTGAGCATTAACGCCACCAGTGCCGCGCCGGTACTTTGCCCTAACAAGCGCGCAGTCCCCAGCATCCCGCTCGCCCCGCCGCTGCGTTCACGCGGTGCGGAGGTGATGATGGTGTGGTTATTCGGTGACTGAAATAGACCAAAACCCGCGCCGCACAATATCATCGGCCAGATGATATTAATATCGGAGGGCGCAGAGGGAAGTAACACCAGGGCAAATAATCCGCTTGCCATCACGGCCATACCCAGTGCACCTAACAGGCCCGCGTGGACGCGTTCGATAAGATATCCGGCCAGCGGCGCCATCACCATGGTTGCCAGCGGCCATGGGGTCAATAGCAGGCCCGTTTCGACTTCGCTACGACCGAGCACGGTTTGAAGAAAGAAGGGCAGAGAAACCATCGCCAGCATTTGCGCGCTAAATGAACAGATTGACGTGCAAATCGAGAGTGAAAACAGCGGAATGCGCAGCAGGTCAACCGGTAATAACGGTACCGGCAACGCCAACTGGCGGCGGATAAAGAAAAAACCGACCACGATAAGCGCCACAAGCTCGGTGCCAATCAATTTTAGCGACTGCCCTTGCGCAAACCCACTGAGCGCGGTAATTAACAGGCCAAACGTTAAGGCATTCATTACCGCACTCGGCAGGTCAAAGCGTGGTTTATTGCTGCGGGACGAATTAGGTGGCAAAAAGCGCATAGCCAGCAGCAGGGCAATTATTCCCAGCGGGACGTTAATCAGAAACAGCCATTTCCATGACGAGATAGAGAGGATCGCCGCGGCAATGGTGGGGCCTGCCGCTGAGGATACCGCCACGATGAAGGAGTTAATTCCCATCCCCCGACCAAGCTGACGCTGGGGATAAATAAGTCTAATTAATGCTGTATTTACACTCATCAGCGCCGCGCCGCCAAACCCCTGAGCCACGCGGGCCAGAGTTAACATTTGTAGCGAGTCTGATAAAGCACAGAACAGCGAGGCAAGCAGGAATACGACGAGACCACATTTATAAATGCGTCGATAGCCAAACATATCACCCAAAAATGAGAGTGACAGCAGTGAAACGACAATGGCGATTTGATAGGCGTTAACGATCCAGATTGAACTGGCGGGTGACGCCTGAAGGTCGGTAGCAATCGTCGGAAGTGCGACGTTAGCTATTGCGCCGTCGAGTACTGCCATAGAGATGCCAATAACAATGGTTAAAATTGCACCATATCGCTGGGGCAATGGCAGGCCATCAGCCTGAATTTTTTCCATAAGGGGTCATTTTATCGGGAATTATGATGAGAATAATAATCTTAGCATTGATATACAGGCGTTAGGTCGCAGATTTGTAACTAAGTAAGCAAAGAGCGATTGCGAGGGCAGGTCCGTGAAATTATAATAAAAACCGGTTCTGATTTTTATAAAACACTCGTAATGAGGTGATAAATGGCAATCGCAGATCTGGATAAACAACCTGATTCTGTATCTTCCGTGCTGAAAGTTTTTGGCATCCTGCAGGCGCTGGGTGAAGAGCGCGAAATTGGTATTACCGAGCTGTCGCAACGCGTCATGATGTCGAAAAGCACCGTTTATCGCTTTTTGCAGACCATGAAAACGCTGGGTTATGTGGCACAAGAAGGGGAGTCAGAGAAATACTCCCTGACCCTGAAATTATTCGAACTGGGTGCGCGCGCGTTACAAAACGTTGATCTGATCCGTAGTGCTGACATCCAGATGCGTGAACTTTCACGTTTGACCAAAGAGACCGTACACCTTGGTGCGCTGGATGAAGACAGCATCGTCTACATTCATAAAATCGACTCCATGTACAATCTGCGTATGTATTCCCGCGTCGGTCGTCGTAACCCATTGTACAGCACGGCTATCGGTAAAGTTCTTCTGGCATGGCGTGACCGCGATGAAGTGAAGGAAATTCTTGACGGCATCGAGTATAAACGCAGCACCGACCGTACTATCACAAATACTGATGAATTGCTGGTATTGTTAGATAAAGTACGTGAACAGGGATACGGCGAAGATAACGAAGAGCAGGAAGAAGGCCTGCGCTGCATCGGTGTTCCAGTGTTTGACCGTTTTGGCGTGGTGATTGCGGGTTTGAGTATCTCATTCCCGACGCTGCGCTTTTCCGAAGAGCGTTTACACGAATATGTGGCGATGCTGCATACGGCAGCGCGTAAGATTTCTGAACAAATGGGCTATAACGACTATCCGTTCTAATCCGCAGCAATAGCGCTAAGTGTAAAACCCCAGGTATTGCGTACCTGGGGTTTTTTAATGAATAAAATTAACGCTGTTTTGCGCAAATAGCATTGAGAATGTATTGCTTCTATCTTAACCGTTATCGATAACGACAGTACTTTTCCGCAATACAGGGCAATCTGAAAGGCCAATAAGGCCGCTGTTTGAGTGGACATATTGTGCGGTGCTGGTCCCGCGAGCGGTCAGATATTGGCATTGCAGACCCAGACCGGCCGCATTCTCTTTACTCCCAATCAAAATGCCATAGCCGCTGAGTAATAAACCGATCCAAACCAGAGCTAACAACACAATAGCGCGGATAATCAGACGCATTACAACCTCTTATCTTTTCTCGTTATTAGTAGATTAGCCTGTACACGGGATGAAACAAGTCAATCATTCCTAAAAAGATGGAATGCCGTTACAGTTAACGCTGGGTTTAGGTAACGCATGATAATTTATAGTCATAAGATGTAGAGTTGAAGAGTGGAGCTGGAGTGAAAAAAATACGCTGGGTGGTACTGATTGTTATCGTGCTGGTATGCATATTGATGTGGGCGCAGGTGTTTAACATCATGTGCGATCAGGACGTACAATTTTTCAGCGGTATTTGTGCCATCAATAAATTTATTCCCTGGTAAGCGCATTTTTACAACAGTTGATTACCTTCTTGTGCGGCAGTGGTAAACTACGCTGTCTACATTGAGGTGGTGAAATGAACGAAGTTTTGAATTCTGGCGCGTTAAGTTTTGCGTCTTTAGCGGTATCGGTGGTGGTTTTGGTTGTTGGGCTTGTGTTGTGGTTTTTCGTCAATCGGGCAAGTTCGCGTACTAACGAGCAGATAGAACTGCTTGAAGCATTGTTAGACCAGCAAAAAAGACAGAACGCATTGCTCCGTCGCCTTTGTGAAGCTAACGAACCAGAAAAAGCGGCAGAACCTGCAGCGGTTGCTGCGAAGGATGAAGATGACGACATCATCCGCCTGGTAGCTGAGCGCTAAAAACAGTATGGCAGGGTGAAGGTCTGCTGATGCGGTTCGCAGATACCTCATCCTGTCGTCAACATGTCAGATCATTTTCTTCTGCTCTCGCCGCGTAATTAGCGTTCGGCGTCGCCTGTCACCTGAGTATTTTCAGATACTCTATCCAATTAATATCTTATGTGCGGTCTGATCTAAATATATTTTCCCATACGTTAAAAATATGATTATGTCATTTTTGTGATAGCGATCGTCTTATTCACAGCGAAACGTTTCTCTTACTTTTTTGTGCATTGTCATCATTCTTTCATTATTTTAGTGCAAAACCAGAAGGCGGATCTCATTTTTACGCTTGTGACATTTTATGCATTACTAAGCATAAAAAATGATATCCACCAGCCCCTGTGACAGATAACCTGGAACAACCGAAGCTATTGAGCTATGGTAGAAATGTCCCTGTGACGGTGCAAGCCTGACGGGGCAAGGGGAGAGAGGTGAGAATATAACTCTGCTCGGTCTGGCGCATAACTGTGCAGTGGTTGTTTGATGAACAACAGGATTTGTGCGACCGATCGAGACACGTTTAAAAATGGCTTGCCATTATTTACGTTGTATGTGATAACACGTTTTGGGTTAAACGAGGTACAGTTCTGTTTATGTGTGGCATTTTCAGTAAAGAAGTCCTGAGTAAACACGTTGACGTTGAATACCGCTTCTCTGCCGAACCTTATATTAGTGCCTCAAGCAGTAATGTCTCAGTTTTATCTATGTTATGCCCGCGGGCGAAGAAAATACTCTAAGGAATTTTGCAAATGGCAAAGATTAAAGGTCAAGTTAAGTGGTTCAACGAGTCTAAAGGTTTTGGCTTCATTACTCCGGCTGATGGCAGCAAAGACGTGTTCGTACACTTCTCCGCTATCCAGGGTAACGGCTTCAAAACTCTGGCTGAAGGCCAGAACGTTGAGTTCGAAATTCAGGACGGCCAGAAAGGTCCGGCTGCTGTAAACGTAACAGCTATCTGATCGACACCACTGATTTGATGCGCTCTTGCGCAACCATCTCAGATATAAAGCCTCGCTTATGCGGGGCTTTTTAATTCAAATTACGTCAAAATATTTCTGAAAGCCCATCCATTAGCGCTTTGTTGCAAAGGCGTGATGTTCGTAGCATAGTTTTACCCGCATTCTCGCGGCATTTCTCGTTAAATCAGACACCTGAAAAACTATCATGCGGGAGTCCAGGTGAAAAAGAAAAACGACATAGATGCGCGCAATTTTACTCCCGTACGTTTTGCCCTGCTTTGTGTGGCGATATTATTAAGCCTGGGATTGCTGCTGGGTCGTGTGGCGTGGCTACAAATTGTCACGCCGACAACTTTGGTAAAACAGGAAGATATGCGTTCGTTACGCGAGGTTACCATTGCCTCGCCACGCGGAATGATTACCGACAGAGAAGGGCGACCGCTGGCGGTAAGTGTCCCGGTGAATGCCGTCTGGGCAGACCCTAAAACCATTATCAGCAAGGGAGGCGTGGGCTACAACGAACGTTGGCAGGCGTTAGCAAAGACGCTGAACATTTCGCTCAGTTCTCTGGCTGAGCGTGTTAACAGTAATCCTGCGGGACGCTTTATTTATCTGGCCCGCCAGATCTCTCCACAGCAGGCTGAATGGATCGATAACCTTAATCTTCCGGGGATCAATCTGCGTGAAGAATCACGCCGCTTTTATCCCGCCGGACATGTTGCGGCTAATCTCATTGGTTTCACCAATATCGATGGCCAGGGTATTGAAGGCCTGGAGAAAAGCTTCAATAGCCAGTTGATGGGCAAACCCGGCTCCCGCCTGGTCCGTAAAGACAAATTTGGCCATGTCATCGAAAATATCACCGAAGTGATGCCGGTGCCTGCACATGAGTTACAACTCAGTATTGATGAGCGTTTGCAGACGGTCACCGAAGACGCGCTGGACAATGCCGTTACATGGAATAAAGCGGAATCCGGGGCCGCGGTACTGGTTAATATTGACACCGGCGAAATTCTCTCCATGGCAAGCTTCCCCGACTTTAACCCCAACAATCGAGACGGCGCGGTACTGGATGATTTTCGTAACCGTGCCATTAGCGACACCTTTGAACCCGGTTCAACCGTTAAGCCGCTGGTGATCATGACCGCGCTTCAGCAGGGGATTGTGCAACCGGACAGCGTAATTGATACCCATCCTTTTAATGTCGACGGGCATCGTATTCGCGACGTCGGATTTTACCCGGAGCTGTCGCTGACCGGCATTTTGCAGAAATCGAGCGACACGGGCGTTTCGCACTTGTCGTTAGCTATGCCGGTGCAGAAATTGCTGGATACCTATAAACGTTTTGGCTTTGGCGACCCAACCGGGTTGGGATTAACCGGCGAAAGCAGTGGTTTAATGCCTCAACGCCGCTACTGGAGCGATTTGGATCGCGCCACCTTTGCATTCGGTTATGGGCTCATGGTGACGCCGCTCCAGTTGGCGCATGTCTATGCCACCATCGGTAGTTTTGGCATCTATCGCCCCCTTTCTATCACGCGTATTGATCCGCCGGTAATAGGGACGCGGGTGATGCCGGAGGCGCTGGTTCATCAGGTTGAACATATGATGGAAAGCGTCGCGTTACCCGGCGGTGGGGGAACCAAGGCCGCGGTCAGGGATTATCGGGTTGCGGTGAAGACCGGGACGGCGAAAAAAATTGGCGATGATGGTAAATATGTTGATAAATACGTGGCCTATACGGCAGGCGTTGCGCCAGCGAGCGACCCGAAATTCGCCTTAGTCGTGGTTATTAATAATCCACAAAACGGTGCTTACTATGGGGGCGCCGTCTCCGCGCCGGTATTCAGCCAGATTATGGGAGATGTTTTACGCTTGGAAAATGTTAAACCAGACGGCATGCCTGCCGACTCCGATCACCTGCTGGTGATGCATGGCGACAGCGTATCCTCGCCGACGCTGTAAGTTATTTTCCCGGGGCGCAATTCGCGTTACACTTGCGCCCTCAAATCACCTGCCGGAGTTGTCATGTCGTTTTCCTGTCCTCTTTGCCACCAGCCTCTTACTCAAACGAAAAACAGTTTTATTTGCCCTGAGCGGCACCAGTTTGACGTGGCGAAAGAAGGGTATGTCAACTTACTGCCGGTTCAGCATAAGCGGTCGCGCGATCCGGGTGACAGCGCTGAGATGATGCAGGCGCGCCGGGCGTTTCTTGATGCCGGACACTATCAACCGCTGCGTGACGCGATTGTGAATGTGCTTGCGCAGACGCTGAGTTCAGAAAACGCGGCGATTCTGGATATCGGCTGTGGAGAAGGGTATTACACCCATGCCTTTGCCGATACGCTGACTGGCGGCAAGACCGTTGGCCTCGACGTTTCTAAAGTGGCGATTAAGGCCGCAGCCCGCCGTTATCCGCAGGTCACCTTTTGCGTGGCTTCCAGCCATCGTCTGCCGTTTGCCGATGCGTCCATGGATGCCATCATCAGGATCTACGCGCCTTGTAAAGCGCAAGAGCTGGCTCGCGTGGTGAAACCGGGAGGATGGGTAATCACCGCCACGCCCGGGCCGCGTCATTTAATGGAGCTGAAAGGGCTGATTTATGATGAGGTGCGTTTGCATGCGCCACATACCGAACAACTGGACGGTTTTATTCTGCAGCAAAGTATTGCGCTGGGCTATCAGATGCAGCTCCAGGGCAGCGAAGCCGTTGCATTACTGCAAATGACGCCGTTCGCCTGGCGGGCAAAACCGGAAGTGTGGGAAACGCTGGCAGGAAAAACGACGTTTGACTGCCAGACAGATTTTAGTATTCACATCTGGCAGCGCCTGAATTAACCGTGGAAGTGTGCCCAGAGGATCTGGGCGCCGATACCAATCAGTACCACCCCGCCCAGGATTTCAGCTCGTTTGCCCAGCATCGGACCAATAAAACGACCGATCATCATGCCGAGCGTGGACATCATCAACGTGGCGCAGCCGATGGCCAGCGCAGTCGCAATGATGTTAACCTGCAGGAACGCCAGACCCACCCCGACGGCCATCGCGTCGAGACTGGTAGCGATAGCGGTGGTGACCAGCAGCCAGAATCCGTGGCGGCGCGGCGGTTCTTCATCTTCATCACCGTTGTCGCGAAAACCTTCGATTATCATTCGCCCACCTAAGAAAATCAGCAGAATGAAAGCGATCCAGTGGTTCCACTCCAGCACGAATTTGCTTGCCAGCATGCCCATACCCCAGCCAATCAGCGGCGTCAGGGTTTCAACTGCGCCGAAAATGAGACCGGTGCGCAGAGCTTCAGAAAATTTGGGTTTATGCAGGGTGGCGCCTTTGCCAATTGATGCAGCGAAAGCATCCATCGACATGCCGAAAGCGAGAAGTACAGTAGCGGTGAGATTCATAACAGCGTCCTGACCGGGGTATCCATAAAACACATCACTGCCCCCAGTAACCATGCACACAGATTAAAATCACGAAATATATCGTGCCATTCAGGTATGCATTGCAGTTGATGTGCCTATGGTCTCGCCTGACTGAAGCTGTATGTTCAGTCCGTACGCGCCACGTTTTTCAACGAGTATGTTGACACGTACATTTCCGGAGTCTGGAAATCGGCTACTCCCCAACGACGGGCGCAACCTTAACATATATTGAGAATATAAAACAAGAAACAGGGAAATAATATTTGACTTCTAATTGAAAACGATTTTCATTTAGATTTATTTATAAACAGAACGTTAAAATAAATAACATTACGGACGTTGTAATATAGCCTTAGCTATGTTTTGTTTTCAAAAATATATAAAAAACATAGTTCAGGCTATCTTTCTAATTCACTGATTTGAAATGAGAAGTTTATATATTTTTTCAAGATCGTCTATATTTCGTACGCGAACCAGCAATCTCCGCTGTTCTAATTGCATCACCAGCACGCCGTCCTCTGATAAATTCATCTCTTTAATGCGGTTATATTCAATCCAGACGTTGGCAAAGAAAAAACCTTTTTGCTTGAAGATGATTTTCGGCGTACGGATCCAGAACAGATACAACCCCATCAATATCAGTGCGCATAATAACCACGTGGTGAATTGCGCCCCGTGGCTGGTGACGTTGTTGTAAATAAGAATAGCTACCAGGCCAATGAAGATAACACTGTCAACACGGCTGCGAGGAAGCAGGGCGACCGTCAGCAGAGTAAGGCCATTACGGCGGGGCATGATGAACTGATCGTAAATGGCATACGCCAGCAGCGAAAAGATAAAAAGAACCAGCACCAGGTCCGTGATAGTCATGAATCCTCAATCCTCTAAATAGAAAAACCGGGGGCAAGCCCCCGGTGGTGTACAACAGTCTTACAGGCCAAGCAGGCCGACAGCGTAGCCCGCGATACCGATGATGAAGAAGCCAACGATAATCCACAGCGGGTTCACTTTCTTACGCAGCAGCCACATACAAGCGAAAGTCAGCAGCAGAGGAACCAGGCCCGGCATCAGCTGGTCAAGGATAGTCTGCACGGTGGTGACGCGAGTCTGACCATCCTGACCGGTGATAGTGGAGACCACCAACGGGATATTCACGTGCGTCCACTTGTTAACTAATGCCCCCATGACAAACAGGCCGAGGATTGACGCCCCCTCAGTCAGTTTCTGCAGGAAGCCGCCGCCCATATCCTTAACGATATCAACCCCTTTACGGTAGCCGTATGCCACACCGTAGTAACGGGTTGCCAGACGCACCAGGTTAAACAGGATGAAGAACAACAGTGGTCCAAGCAGGCTGCCGCTCATCGCGATACCAGCGCCAAGCGCAGCAAATACCGGACGTACCGTACCCCAGAAGATTGGGTCGCCGACGCCTGCCAGCGGTCCCATCAGACCAACTTTGATACCGTTGATAGCACCATCGTCAATCTCTGCGCCGTTGGCACGCTGCTCTTCCATCGCCAGCGTAACGCCCAGCACAGGTGCGGCTACGTACGGATGGGTGTTAAAGAATTCCAGGTGACGCTTAATAGCCTGCTTACGTGCGTCGTTGTTTTCCGGGTACAAACGGCGGATAGCCGGTACCATGGAGAAACAAAAACCCAGCGCCTGCATACGTTCGAAGTTCCATGAACCCTGAAACAGGTTAGAACGAATGAACACGCCACGAATGTCACTCGGAGTGAGTTTTTTCTCGGTGGTAGTTTTAGTCATATCAACCATTTCGCTCACCTGCTAGTCCAGTTCGTTATCAAGATCGTTGTTACCAGCTGCCTGAACTGGCGCACCGGCGACGCGGTTATATTTCGGGCTCAGCTGAATGTAGAGGATTGCCATCACTGCGCCAATCACACCCAGAGCAACCAGGTTGAAGTTAGTAAATGCCGCGGTGACGAAGCCGAGGTAGAAGAACGGCATCAGGTAGCCCGCGCGCATCATATTGATGACCATCGCATAACCAACCACCACGATCATACCGCCTGCGATATTCAGGCCGCCGGTGACGACTTCCGGAATGGCGTTGAGCATGCTCTGAACTTCACTGGTACCTACAGAAATCGCCACGATTACCGCCGGGATAGCGATACGCATAGCCTGCAGGAACAGTGAGGACACGTGCAGCCAGGAGAGCGCCGTCAGGTTGCCGTTTTCGGCCGCCTTATCCGCTGCGTGCTGGAATGCTACGGTGATAGTACGAACGATGATGGTCAGAACCTGGCCTGCTGCTGCCAGCGGGATAGCCAGCGCGATACCGGCACCAATGCTTTGGTGACCCGCGATAACCAGAACGGTAGAGATAATTGACGCCAGTGCGGCATCTGGTGCAACCGCAGCACCGATGTTCATCCAGCCCAGGGCGATCATTTCCAGGGTACCACCGATGATAATACCGGTTTTCATATCCCCGAGAACGGCGCCAATAAGCGTACAGGCCACCAACGGACGGTGGAACTGAAATTCATCGAGTACCGACTCCATACCCGCGATACATGCGACGATGAACACCAGCACAATCTGAAGAGTGGTAATCTCCATTGTACTTCTCCTATTGCTATACAGACTTAAGTGTGAAAACTAAGTAAATGCCAGGGAATTATTTCGCCTTGGCAATCAAATCCATCATTTTCAGTTTCTGATCGGTCGAAACTTTACGCGCTTCGAGCTCAATACCGCGTTCGTTGAGTTTTTTGAAGGCTTCGATGTCTTTTTCATCAACAGAAATTGCGTTGTTTACCTGTGTTTTACCCTGACGGAAAGCCATACCGCCAATGTTTACAGAGGTAATTTTCACACCACCTTCAACGATACGTTCCACATCGGTCGGGTTGGTGAACAACAGCATCACACGCTCGCCTGCATATTTCGGGTTGTTGTAGACGCGGATCATTTTCGCGACATCAACCACATGCGCCGTCACACCCGGAGGTGCTACCTGAGTCAGCAGCGTTTTACGCACGGTATCGGCGGCAACTTCATCGCTGACGACAATAATGCGCGTTACGTTGGTTTCTTTGGTCCAGCGAGTGGCTACCTGACCATGAATTAAACGGTCATCGATACGCGCCAGACCGATCTGCATATAATCGTTCGGGCCCATCGGTTTAGCCGGTGCTGCTGCTTTTGGTGCCGCAACAGGGGCAGGAGCGGCTTTTTCCACCGGTTTCGCTTTCAACGCTTTCAAGCCTTCGCTACCGGTTTCAACGGCCAGTGCCACTAATTCATCAAAGCTCGGGTTGTCATCACGCGCCATGAAGGTTTCAACCAGCATGGGAATGTTCACACCGGCGATAACTTCGTAATGCTCTTTATCGACGACAATGCGGCTCGCAGCGTTAAACGGGCTGCCTCCCCATGTGTCAACGAGAAACAGCACGCCTTTACTGGTATCGAGTTTTGCCAACTGAGCGTTGTACTTTTCGATCAGCGTTTCGGCATTTTCGCCTGGAACGAAATCGATCCAGCCGACGTTTTCCTGCTCGCCTAACAGCATTTCTGCTGTCTTAAGTAACTGCTCTGCAGCCCAACCATGTGTGCCTATTACAATAGCAATGGTCACTTGCTACCTCCTTTATTATCGTTAACACATCAACGTAAAGATGTATTTGAATCGTCGTCCGCAATCGAATCGATTCAGATAAGGGTTACAAAGAAAAACCTATGATTTTCGTGAATTATTTTAGATATCGAAAAAAATATTTTATGTGATGAAGATCCGTAATTTAACTTCCGATGAAAAGAAATTTCGAAGGGTAAAATATCTCCGAAACAACTTATTGCAAAGGAAGGTAAATCTTTGCTAAAAACCGGTTGTCTCTGTTATGTTTAGCATCTGTTTAATTACTCAGGAGTATAGGGCAGTAGCCCACCATATGGATCGTCACCGACGTCATTTCACCCTCAGGCCGCTTTGCGCCTGTCAGATTGGCACTTTTTGCCACAAATTTTCTCTGCATAATGCTTTAACGCCTGAGATCCTCAGCGCGCAGTTTGGTCATTCCTTAAGCAGGAGCTTGTCATGGAATTATTAATGGACCCGCAGATTTGGGTGGGTTTGCTCACGCTTGTCGTTCTCGAAATTGTTCTGGGTATTGATAACCTGGTCTTCATTGCGATCCTGGCTGATAAGCTGCCGCCGAAACAGCGAGATAAAGCGCGTTTAATCGGTTTATCACTGGCACTGATTATGCGTCTGGGCTTGTTGTCCGTGATTTCGTGGATGGTAACGCTGACAAAGCCGCTGTTTACGGTAATGGACTATGCGTTCTCGGGACGCGATCTGATAATGCTGCTGGGCGGTATCTTCCTCTTGTTCAAGGCAACGACAGAGCTGCATGAGCGGCTGGAAAACCGTGAACATGATACCGGGCAGACGAAAGGCTATGCGAGCTTTTGGGTTGTGGTGACGCAGATTGTCATCCTTGATGCGGTGTTCTCGCTGGATGCGGTGATTACTGCGGTCGGTATGGTCAACCATCTGCCGGTCATGATGGCGGCGGTCGTGATAGCTATGGCCGTGATGCTGCTGGCTTCCAAGCCGTTGACGCGATTTGTGAACCAGCATCCGACGGTGGTGGTGCTGTGTCTGAGCTTCCTGTTGATGATTGGTCTGAGTCTGGTTGCCGAAGGGTTTGGCTTCCACATTCCGAAAGGTTATCTGTATGCGGCGATTGGCTTCTCGATCATTATCGAGTTGTTTAACCAGATTGCCCGTCGTAACTTTATTCGCCACCAGTCGACCCTGCCGCTGCGTGCGCGGACTGCGGATGCAATCCTGCGTCTGATGGGCGGTAAACGTCAGGCCAGCGCGCAGATGGAATCCGACAATCCGGTACCTGTGCCCGTTCCGGAAGGCGCATTTGTGGAAGAAGAACGCTATATGATCAACGGCGTGCTCTCCCTGGCCTCGCGTTCATTACGTGGCATTATGACGCCTCGTGGCGAGATTAGCTGGGTTGATGCGGACCTGAGCGTAGCGGAAATTCGCGAGCAATTGCTTTCGTCACCGCACAGCCTGTTCCCGGTATGTCGCGGTGAACTGGACGAAATTATCGGTATCGTCCGTGCCAAAGAACTGCTGGTGGCGCTGGAAGAAGGTGTGGATGTGGCGGCGATTGCCTCAGCCTCTCCGGCTATCGTGGTCCCGGAAACGCTGGACCCGATCAATCTGTTGGGCGTTCTTCGTCGTGCCCGCGGCAGTTTCGTGATCGTCACTAACGAATTTGGTGTCGTGCAGGGGCTGGTTACACCGCTGGACGTATTAGAAGCTATCGCCGGTGAGTTCCCCGATGCCGATGAAACGCCTGAAATTATTGCTGATGCAGGCGGCTGGTTGGTGAAAGGCGGAACCGACCTGCATGCATTGCAGCAGGCGCTGGACGTGGATACGCTGGTGGATGAAGACGAAGATATCGCGACGGTGGCAGGTTTAGTCATCGCGGCTAACGGTCATATTCCACGCGTCGGCGATGTTATCGAGGTTGCGCCGCTGAGTATTACGATTGTCGAAGCGAATGACTATCGTGTGGATTTAGTTCGCATTGTTAAAGAACAACCTGCTCACGACGAAGACGAGTAATCGGGTTTAGCGAAACGGCATAACGGGCATACTATGTCGCCCGTTATGCCGGGTGGGCGGCGGCGTGCTGCCCGCCAGCCATTTTGGAAAATCGCGTAGCGGCATTGGCTTCGCATACAGAAAACCTTGCAATAAATGTACACCGTGCCGGCGCAAATGCTGTGCCTGCGCCTGCGTTTCAACCCCTTCCGCCACCAGTTCTATATTCAGTCTTTTTCCCAGCGCGATGATGATGTCTGTAACGGTTGAGTTCACGGCATCGGTACCGATCGCAGAAGTAAATGATTTATCAATTTTCAGTACATCCGGGCGGAGTTTTTCCAGCCAGGAGAGCGAGCTGTTGCCAGTGCCAAAATCGTCAATCGCCAGTTTTACGCCAAGGCGATTTAGCTCGCGTACAACCCGATAATCCACATCCAGTAACGCATCACGTTCGGTAAGTTCGATGACTAACTGCTGAATGGGATGCTGGCTAAACCAATACTGGTTGAGATCTTTTAACAGCGTGCCGTGGCGAAAATGGCTGGCGGCGACATTGATCCCGATATGAAACTGACTGCTCATGGGGAAGACGTGTCGTTGCTGAATGGTTTCTGCGATGACATGACGCGTCAGGGGCACGATCAGGTTGTGCTCCTCGGCGATGGGAATAAACACTTCGGGAGAGATCCAACCCTGACGCGGATTATTCCAGCGTAACAGGATTTCCACCCCCATGCATTGCTGCGTTTGCGCATTGAGCAGCGGCTGGCAGAACAGCTCGAATTCCCGGGCGGCAAGGGCCAGATTTATCTCCCAGGAGAAACTCATTCTGTTGGCGGTTGCCAGCCACGCCAGGTACCCCACTAACAGACTGAGGATCACCGCCAGCGGCAGTTGTGTTGGCAGATGTTTAATCGCCAGTTCACTGGCACCCGGACCGGTAACGCTGATAGTAAACGGGAAATGCTGTGATGAGAGCTGGTAGCGTTTTTCATTCTTTAGTTCAGGTAGCGTATCGACAACACCTTGTCCGTAGAGCAGATGGCGATTGCCGACGCTTAAGCTGGCATGGGTGATCTGCGGCAGTTGTGGCTCAAGCAACATGGATGATAATAACTCAATGTTGACGATTTCCAGCACGCCATCTTCACCATCGGCAGAGGATGGATACCATTGTGTCAGAATCGGACTGCCTTTAATTATCGAATGGTCGGTTGATAACAGCAGTAGCGACTCCTGGCTTGGTAATTCAGGCTCCAGTCGACGAACAGGCTCATTGCGATAACCAAAAATGCTGGAGCAATACAGAATCCCATCTTTAACCAGGTTGACAGAGCGTACCGTTTGCAGCCTGGCAGCATGCTTGCTCAACGGTAAACGCGCGACTGAACAGGGGAGACCAATCAACGGCAACAGCACATCTCGTCCAGTCTGAAGGGGCAAAAGCACGTGATCCAACTCTTCAACCGCGTGGTTGGCAAAGGTTACGGTATTTCGATGATTTAAATTACGCTCCGAAATAAATCGGACCGTTAACGTGAGGATAAGCGTTACCAGGGCACATAGGGTGCAAACAAATAAGCGATTCCGGCGATAGTTTTTAATGATCCGTTGTGCTGTATGCATGCGGGCCGCCCGATAAGCCGTTGGTCACAAAAGCCAAAAGCAACAGAGCAAGTGTAGTGGGGAAAATTACAGTAGACGAGGAAGGGGAGATAAATTCGCCCATCCGTCGCAGATGGGCGAAAATTAAGTATTAGTCACACTGAACTTTGATTGCCAGACCACCACGGGACGTTTCGCGGTATTTGGCGTTCATGTCTTTACCCGTTTCGTACATGGTCTCAATGACTTTATCCAGTGAAACGCGTGGCGCACTGGTTCGGCGCATTGCCATGCGTGCGGCATTGATAGCTTTTACGGAAGCAATGGCGTTACGTTCGATGCACGGAACCTGTACCTGACCGGCAACCGGGTCACAGGTTAAACCGAGGTTATGCTCCATACCGATTTCTGCCGCAACACACACCTGTTCAGGACTTGCACCCAGTAGCTCAGCCAGACCGGCAGCCGCCATAGAACAAGCCACGCCAACTTCACCCTGACAGCCGACTTCAGCACCGGAGATAGATGCGTTCATTTTGTACAGCGCGCCAATCGCGCCGGCCGCCAGGAAATAGCGGGTGTAGATATCCGGGCTGACGGACTCAATGAAATGATCGTAATAGGCCAGGACCGCAGGCACGATACCGCAGGCACCGTTAGTTGGCGCTGTGACAACGCGACCACCCGCGGCGTTTTCTTCGTTAACGGCCAGCGCAAACATGTTCACCCAGTCGATCACGTTCATCGGATCGTTGGAGAGCTTGTCGCTGGAGACCAACATACGACGCAGGGCAGAGGCGCGACGCGGAACGCGCAGCGGCCCAGGCAGGACGCCTTCGGTGTTCATCCCACGATCGATACAGGCCTGCATGGTTTGCCAGACGTTGCCAAAGTACTCTTCAATCTCTTTTTTGCTGTGCAGAGCAAGTTCGTTCTGCATCACCATGCCAGAGAGGGACAGGCCGGTGCTGTTGCAGTATTCCAGCATTTCAGTGGCGGATTTGAACGGATAAGGTACGCTGACCTCATTGGCGGTATCCTGACCAAAATGTTCTTCATCAACGATGAACCCACCGCCGATTGAGTAGTACGTTTTGCTGTAAATGACGGTTTCGCCATTATACGCATGGATCTGCATGCCGTTTTCATGCAGCGGCAGGTTGCCGTTATGAAAACGCATTCCATCATTCTGCGGGAAATCCACTTCGTGCTGACCCTGTGCAAGCAGCAGGCGTCCACGCGCTTCTACATCGCGGATAAATCCGGGAATGCTGTCAATGTTTACGGTAGCAGGCTCGTTGCCCGCCAGACCCATAATAATGGCGATATCGGTGTGGTGACCTTTACCCGTGAGCGACAGTGAACCATATACGTCGACGGCAACACGAGTAACGCTGTCCAGTAATCCTTTTTCGACCAGGTCATCGACGAACTGTTTACCCGCCTTCATAGGCCCTACGGTATGGGAAGATGAGGGACCAATCCCCACCTTAAACATGTCGAAGATAGATGGTAAAATCCGACAAGGAGAATGTTTGATTTCAGAGGGGTTTAACATATGCAGGCATACCTATATTGTCGTGTATCTAGTGATAAGCAAATCGGTGGTTTCGGTCCAGAACGACAACAAAACACAGTTACCGAGTATGTGCGGGATTATACAGATAAGTATAATTTAGGATACGTGTTAGACCTCGAAAAAACCGAGTTATTAGAGCCTGATTTAGGTAAATCTGCATATCATGGGTATAACTTTACAAAAGGGTCATTAGGGCGTTTTAAACAGCGTGTGTTAAGTGGTGAAATAAAAGACGGTGCACGATTATTGAAAACGTAGACCGTTTTACTCGTAAAGCTGAATACGATGCAATAGAAGAGTTTACTACACTGATTAACCGTAGAATTGATATTCACGAGGTAGATACTGGTACCACCACATGAAGTAACTAATCGACTAACGGAGATGTATAATGATGACTACATGGAAGATGAACGTCATCGTGGGATTTTTCGTCAAATAACCGAACAAGGCTTAGATTCACTTACAAAGAAACAATCGTATGTCTATCATAATGAAATGGTTCCAAGTTGCGTAGAGAAATGTTCTTTTCCTGGATGCATTAATCCAACAGTACCGGGGAATCAATACTGCAACATGCATGACATCGAATACGGTTAATGTCCCAAAAATAAAGTACTAATCTTACTTCCTGAAAAAGATTAATACTTGTCCCATTCTAGCTATGAATTATTTAATGTAAAGAGTGTATTGAAATCAGTATTGTTAATTGCATCAAGAGATTCTTTTAATGGGTTGAGTTTCTGCTCTAGCGATAAAAATTTTTCAGAATACTGATAAACAATTGTATCATACTCTTTTAACTCTTCTTTTGATAATTGTGATTTAAGCTCATAATGTTCGCCCAAAAATAAATCTTTGAAAATAAGAAACCAATCATTTATTAGATCTAGAGTATTATCAATAAGGTTATCAAAATCTTCTTTATTAGTGATGGTAACGCCTAAGTTAGATATCTGCATAATGTCATTTTTAATTGATTTTGCAAACATCCTATTATCTAATACCTTGGTTATCAGCTTGTAATATTCGTTACGAATGATATGTACTCTCTTAAAATTTTCATTTTGACCTGAATATATATGACTCATCGTAATTGATTTCCCAGCTAAATGCTTGCATTCTGTAAATGTCTTCTCTAAATCAAAAACAGTACTATTAACATTTCTCATCAAAGTATATATTTTTTCAAAAATAAGATCATGAGTTTTACTTCTGAACCAATTTCTAGCTTTAAAAGCAGCATGTGCAGCAAGGCAAGCCACAATGACTGAACAAACAGCACTGATCCAATTAGTAACTGTCCCAAAATCAATTATGTAGCCAATAGTAGCACATGTAGTATTACTCATTAAAAACACTCCTGATAAATTATTTTGCTAAGTGATTCTATAAACGCGTTTATCTTTTTATATCTAGTATTTTGGATTATCACGAGATTCTATATTAGATAATGTTTCTTTCATTTTTTTATCCAGATGTTTTACATCTTCATCTCTAATAAAAATCCTATTAAAAAACTCATCGCTACTATTTTTAATCACTATGAGATTAATTCCATTTATTCTAGTAATTACTTTGTCTTTTATTTCAGATAGTTGATTATTTGAAATTTTCTCTAATGCAAGCATCTCAGAGATAAAATTTGAAAGCTCATCTAATTCTTTTTTAACATTGGAAAGATTTTCATTTGCAGTTTTTAAATCTATTGTACTAGAAGTTAACGCGGATGAGTAAAGGTCATATATCCCCTTTAAAGAATCCCAGTCACTTTTCAAGTT
Organism: Citrobacter sp. CRE-46; assembly: GCF_059615875.1. Classification (NCBI taxonomy): domain Bacteria; kingdom Pseudomonadati; phylum Pseudomonadota; class Gammaproteobacteria; order Enterobacterales; family Enterobacteriaceae; genus Citrobacter; species Citrobacter sp. CRE-46. Next base: position 2,307,940 of record NZ_CM184341.1, read on the forward strand.
ACCATGTTTTTTTTCAAGAGACTTAATGTCTGCAATTAGCTTGTTACATTTGTCAGTGTATTCTACTTTTCGTTTATTTCTCTTTTCATCACGTATATCTATACGATGTTTAAGACGATTTGTTTTATCTATATTTCTGAAACTAGCTACATCTGACCAAGATGATATATTTGATTTCCATAAATTAGAAAAATATTGTGATAACTCTATCAGACGTGTAAGGTAAGGCATTAATACAGTAAATAACACACCATATGCGACACAAGGCCAATATGTAAATGGAGTTTCATGATTCAGTACATAAATTCTGGATTCTATACTGATTTTACTGAATGCTAAAAAAAGTAATTTATCCCAATTATCAATACAGAAAATAGTAATGATACTTATATAGAGTGGAGTACCAACTTTTTGAAAGATAGCTGACCTTAAATCTTTGAAAAAATCACCTGCTACCTCTTGCCCTATATTTTCTTTCTTATCAGTTACATCACTCATATCACATCACGCCGCCAGCTTATGAAAAGCGGTAGATCATACGCTTATAAAAATCTGAAATAGTACAGTAAGTGTTATTTGCTTTGTGAATTATTAAATTGAAAACATATAAAAAAATGGTCAATAGGCTGCTCCTGTGCCAGCTAATGAACCAGTGCATCTAGAACTGGTCAGTACCAAACCGTTAATAACAGAGGAACACAAAGTGAAGAATGCTGATATGCAGAAGTTTTTAAAACGTAAGTTCTAAGGTGATTTGAAGATGAGTAGGGGCGTAATGCCCCTTACTCGACATTTTAAACAGTAGGTGAGTGAAAGATATCGGGATCTAATTTCTTAGTTAACTGATGTAATTCATCAATGATGTTATTCAGATCATACTCAATATCTATTACAGAATTTTCATCATGGTCGAAATAATCTTTTGATTTTATATTTTTCATTGACTCTAGATGTTCATCAATCATACTGATATCAAATAGCATATATTGTTTAAAGGCTGAAATTGAAACGGAATCATCGGCATTATTTAACTTCTTCAAGTATACAGTTAAATCATTTTTTATCTTATCAAGAGCTAATTCATTTTCATATAATACTGAACGAAGGCTAACAATGTTAGCAACTTCACCAGAAATAATTGATAAAAATGATGAGTGTTTTTTACTGATTTCAAGATATAAGTTATAAGCTGTTTTAGATTGTTTTTTAAGGTCATCAAGATTAGCTTTATGTTGCTCTATCTCTATTAGTAACTCTTCGTAAGCCTCAGAACGTTTCTTGTTACTCATATTATTAGAATGTCTTTGTTTTTCTATATGGTCTTCACTTTTTAAAGCGGCTATGTTTCTTTGTTTAGACAACCAATTTTGACAGATATCAGAGCTTAGATGTATTATTTCAAGCAAACGTGAGAAGTAAGGCATAATAATCGCTATCAATATACCATGCCACAACGGATCAAAATAATTAATACCTTCCATTTGCACAATCGAAGTTCGTGTTTCAATTGATTCAGTACCATAGATTAGATATAAAATTTTATCCCAATTGCTGAATATAAAAGCACTGATAATATAGAAGTAAAAAGGAGTCGTTAATCGATGAACTATAGTATCCTTAATAATATCTAAAAAACTCGTATCTTCTTTTATTTCTTCTATGTTATCACTCATATCACACCACACCGCCAGGTTAAGAAAAGCGGTAGATCATACGCTCATGATCTCATTGAGAATGAACTAAGAATGTCATAATTCCCGTGAATGATTTGTACTAAATCTGTCTAAAAAAGTACTTAATCCTCAGTACCTAACGTTATAGATACAGTAATAACCTCATTTCATAAAACCCGCACTATACGTTCATACCATTTTTTCTTTCTATGATATCAGTAATTTTTAACTATTGGAGATCTGCTTATGGTAGGTAAAGCTGAATATCACACATTGCATCTCATGACTATAGGCGAGATTGCAATGGTACGACCGTATTTCCACGACACAGTTGAATATTTTAAAGTTTGGATTCATTGTGATTCATGGATTCCATTCGAACTTCAATCTGTCGATGGGATGACACCTGGAAATGATATCTATATATTACCTGAAAAATATGAGAGTGATTTCTCAAAAGCAACAAATATAAACCATCAGCAATTATTCATGCACGAATTCACACATGTATGGCAACATCAAAAAGGAATGAATACAAAATTACGCGGGATGTATTCATGGGTAGCAGACTATACATACAATATTGGTTCACCATTTATTTCATATTCAATGGAACAACAAGCACAGATAATATCTGACTACTGGACTATTTCAGAACATGGATATGACAGATGGTTATTAGATTCTTTCTGTAGACAAAAAGAAGTCGAGTATCCAATAATACTACGGTTGTATCATGAAACACTGGCTATGTTTCCATACTATGAGTTCTAAAATGAAGAAGATAATTTTAGTACTGCCATTTTTGTTATCAGGTTGTATTATTGAAAGTTCACAACTATACCAGGTTAAACAAAGTGATATTCAGATAAACGGTAACTTTGTATGTATTTCTCCGCATGATGCTGAAGAAGGTGATAGATATAATTCATACATTATCACAACTAAAGCTAATCCTGTTTCTAATATGAAAAACATAGACCCAATAGCGTATAAATCATGTCTTCCATATCATGAATATAACCGTGGTGTCAGCTATGATGTTTTTTATACTGTAAAAGATACAAATGGAGAGATTAAAAAATATGAAATAGCTTTTATTATTTCAGATAACGGCAAACTTGTAATTTTATAGAGGGATATATGTCACATCCAGCACATTTATTTTTAATTGATCAAAATGGTTCACCTATCATTGGTGGTTCAGAGGTTATAGGCCGTGAAGGTTCTATAGAAGTACTACAATTATCTCATGGTATGAATGTTCCTCATGATGGTAACACTGGGCGACTGACATCAGGACGCAAGCACTCACCTATGGGAATATTAAAAGAAATCGATCAATCAAGTCCCTATCTATGCAGAGCATTATGTGAAAATCATAAATTACAGAAAGCAACTATTAAATGGTATAGAACCAACGCAGCGGGGCAAGAAGAAGAGTTTTATCACATGATACTAGAGAATGTTAAAATAGTTGGTTTGCATCCTTCATTACCTCACATAAACCTTAATTCTGTAAATGCACAGAACCCTACAGAATCGTTATCACTCATGTATGAAAAAATAACGTGGAAGTATTTGAATGGTAATATTCAATTTACAGATGCTTGGACATATGGCTGGTGGGGGTAATATATAATTAGTTCGGTACTACACTGAACAATCCACCCCTGGATTAAACATAAACGGTGTAGTACTGAACGCATGAATCCTATCAGGTAAATACTCCATATTGCAATATGACTAATGGAGTATCCCATGTCAAACAACCTACCAAACACTTACGGTTAAAACCGTACTAAATTATCCCAACTAAAATATACAGAGTTAGAACAACTACTGATCCATGTGCGGAATGAGCACCAACTACAACGTAATGAAGATGGTGTACGTGTGGATAGAAACGGCAATAAATCATTTTATGTCTATGATCAAGAAGGTTTGAAAAAAATAGATAACATTACCTGGGCTGTATACTACAAAAATAAGCGGGGTGATACAGTGTAATCATCATGTTAAAAATTATCGTAACTGGTTGAAAATGATCATTTTATGATCTGTAAGTGTACGATTCGTCGATCTGCATCGTGCCTATGCATTCGTATCACTGCACCTATAGAATCTCTCATGACGGCGTACAGGAGGTTTTAAACCATGCATAAAGAATAACCACTCCCTATATGTTAGAAATATATTTACGCTAATGCGTTCGTGCTATCTGTTATATTACATGCATTGACTCAATTATTATTATCCGGGACGATATAAGAACTTGCTCAATGGAATAATTAATAATGACCGTCATTAATAACTGGCAGGTTAATGTAACCCTGTCGTCTATTGTTAATATAGAAACTGGTGAAGTGCGTCGTCTTGGTGAATATCAGTTGAAATTACTTTTAGTACTAATCGATTCACCGGATACCCTGTTAAGTGTTTTGACTCATACGCAGAAGCAATTCACGCTGAAAGCGTTTTGATCTCGATGCTTGCATATAAACCAGAGTGTTTAAACAAGGCGTTAATTACAAAGTTTCGTTTTGGAAAATGGAATGACGTAGAGTACATGAAACGAATTTGGGCGATTCTGGATGAGTTAGGGGGTAGGGTATGAAGCGAAATCTAACACGCTTTCTCGCGTTGGTAATCGTCTATCTATTGCGTTGCTCAACGTTGTTTGTACACAGGCGAAGTGACTAACCTATTGATAAAAATCGTTTTTATGTTAGTTGATTCTACACTATGACATCTCGAATAGACTAATCACGATAATACTCCTACAGGGCGACTGGGCTTTCCAGTAACGATGTTATAACTGCGCATAGTGTAAGAGGGAACGCGGCGATCGGCTTAACTATTCACATGAATTAAACTAATAGATAACCGCGGTTTTACTAATGCTGTGACCTGAGTTTCAAGTTGTCTATGGCGTGCGTAAAGATAAGTATAGTCAGGGCTTGACGCCAATTTGCAGAGCCAGCTCACGAATTATCCCGGCGGTCATTCCCCAGACGAAATATTGCTCATACCACGAAAGCCACACGCGATGAGAATCACCGCGACGATAAATATCGAGCGGATGGTAACGCCCCAAATGTAACGCCTGCGCCAGCGGCATTTCAAACACCGCGGAAACCTCATCTTCACTGGCGCGATACGGCAGATTAGGCGGGATAATGCCGACGACCGGGGTAACCTGGAAACCGGTGACGCTGTCGACCGGCGGCAGGACCCCGATCACCTCAACGCATGACGGCGGAATGGCCACTTCTTCATGCGCCTCGCGAAGGGCTGCGGCGATCAACGAGGCATCGGTGCTGTCCACCGCGCCGCCGGGAAAGGCGACCTGGCCGGCATGTTTGCGTAGATGAACGGATCGCTGGGTTAGCAGCAGCCCCGGCTGTGGCCGGCGGACGACGGGGATCAGTACGGCTGCCTGACGCTGGTTTAACGCGGCATGGTTGACCTGCGGGCGCAGGAGTTGGAAGCGCGATAAAAAATCATCAAGCGTCAGGCTGCTGTATTCCACGTGTCAGTTCTCCAGTTGGTGCAAAATACGATTCACTTTATCAAATGTTTCCTGATACTCCGCGTCTTCCTGACTGTCCGCCACAATGCCGCCGCCAGCTGAACAGTAAATCTGTCCGCCCGTCGTCGTCAGGGTGCGAATGGTGATGCTGGTGTCCATATTGCCGCAAAAGCTCAGGTAACCAATGCTGCCACACCAGGCATTACGTCGGTGCGGCTCCAGCTCATCTATAATTTCCATCGCCCGCACTTTCGGCGCGCCGGTAATGGAGCCGCCGGGGAAGGCGGCGCGCAGCAGGTCGGTAGCGTGCAAAGATTCCGGCAAACGCGCGGTAATGGTGCTGACTAAATGATGAACGGCAGGGAAGGGCTCGACTACAAACAGCTCCGGAACCTGTACCGAACCCGGCACGGCAACGCGACCGATGTCATTGCGCATTAAATCGACGATCATCAGGTTTTCCGCACGATCCTTCGGTGAGTTCGCCAGCAGTTGGGCCTGCTCACGATCGGCATCAGCATCTTCACGTCTTGGCAGCGTCCCTTTAATAGGACGCGTCTGGATGTGCTGGTTTTCCAACAGAATAAACCGTTCGGGTGAAAGGCTGAGGATTGCGCCTTCCTCAAGACGAATGAACGCGCTAAACGGTGCACGATTAGCGTGATTGAGTCGTACAAATGCCTGCCACTCATCGCCCTGATAATGCGCCTGAAAACGCTGGGCGAGATTGACCTGATAACAGTCGCCGCTGTGCAGATAACTCTGGACCTGGCGGAATTTTTCGCCGTACTGGGCACGGCTCATATTGGACTGCCACGCCGAGGTTAATGTAAATGGCTCACGTTTTGATGATTGTTGCGCGTTGAGCCATTGCAGCCGCGCTTCGACATCGGTATGGCTGAGCAGGGATACGGTCTGCAACTGATGATCGACAATCAGCGCCCAGTCGTAAATGCCGACGGCCATATCTGGCAGGGCAATATCGCGCGTGGCAATCGTGGGCAGCGATTCAAATCTTCTGCCAAGATCGTAGCCAAACAGACCTAACGCGCCGCCCTGAAACGGCAGATTGGGGTGATAGCTCGGGTGAATCCCCCGTGCGCTGAGCGCTGAATGTAATACCGTCATTGGGTCATCAAGCGTGCGTACAGTTGCGTGTCCGTCATAGACAACGGTTTCTTCTGCGCGCGTAACCAGCGTGGCGACGGGATCCGCCACCAGAATATCAAAACGGTTATGTGGATGGTCAGCATGACCCGAATGCAACAGCATCGCCCAGGGGAGATGGCTTAAGGTCGAAAAATAGCGTTCAGCGGCGTCCTGACGCCAGGGTAATGTGATTACTGCGGGAGATAACGTCTTCATCTGTCCTGACTCGTTGCTACTCTACTGGCTAACTGCCCGGTAGCATGAAATAATTAGCGCAGACAATTTAGCAGGAGTTAACAATGTTTGCAGGTTTACCTTCACTCAGTCATGAGCAGCAGCAAAAAGCAGTCGAGCGTATTCAGGAACTGATGTCGCAAGGGATGAGCAGCGGACAAGCGATTGCTCTGGTTGCTGAAGAGCTACGCGCCAGCCATACCGGCGAGCGGATCGTGGCGCGTTTCGAAGATGAAGACGAGTAACGTCGCTTACACCGCAGCGATAATCTTGATCTCTACTTTGTATTTCGGGTTCATCAACCCGGCCTGGACCGTACAACGTACCGGCGCGTGACCGGCGACGACCCACGCGTCCCAGGCTTTGTTCATCGCGGCAAAGTCACTTTTATCTGCCAGAAAAAGGGTGGCATCAAGAATACGTGACTTGTTGCTGCCCTGTTTTTCCAGAACTGCGTCAATTTGCGCCAGCGTATTCGCCGTTTGTTCAAAGGCGTCTGCATCCAGGTTTTCCGGTACACCGGTGTAATACAACGTGTTGTTATGGATAACCACGTCGGACCAACGCGCTTCGGCATCAATGCGCACAATTGTCATAAATCATTCCTCATTTACGTTTTTCATAATGGCTTCAGGTTGCGCCAAGACTGCCATAATGTTGTGCCTACGTCACCTCTTCAACTGGCGAAAGACCCGCTGGCCTGACATAATCCCTGTTCAAATGAACAGGGGGCAGTGTGACGGACGATTTTGCAGCAGACGGTCAATTGGCTAAAGCGATACCGGGTTTTAAACCGCGTGAACCACAGCGGCAGATGGCCTTCGCCGTTAGCCATGCCATTGAAAAATCACAGCCGCTTGTTGTAGAAGCCGGAACCGGAACGGGTAAAACCTACGCTTATCTGGCACCTGCGTTGCGTGCGGGTAAAAAGGTCATCGTCTCTACCGGTTCGAAAGCATTGCAGGATCAGCTTTATAGCCGCGATCTCCCGACCGTCGCAAAGGCGCTGGAATTCACCGGCAAACTGGCGCTGCTGAAAGGGCGCTCCAACTATCTGTGTCTGGAACGCCTTGAACAGCAGGCGCTGGCGGGCGGCGACCTGCCGGTACAAACCTTAAGCGACGTCATTCTGCTGCGCTCCTGGTCAAATCAAACCCTTGATGGCGACATCAGTACCTGCGTCAGCGTGGCGGAAGATTCTCAGGCCTGGCCGCTGGTCACCAGCACCAACGACAATTGTCTGGGCAGCGACTGCCCGCTGTACAAAGAGTGTTTTGTCGTTAAAGCGCGTAAAAATGCGATGGAGGCAGATGTGGTTGTGGTCAACCACCATCTGTTTCTCGCTGATATGGTGGTGAAAGAGAGCGGGTTTGGCGAACTGATCCCCGAAGCTGAAGTGATGATCTTCGATGAAGCGCATCAGTTACCGGATATCGCCAGCCAGTACTTTGGCCAATCGCTCTCCAGTCGTCAGTTGTTAGACCTGGCGAAAGACATCACCATTGCCTATCGCACCGAGCTGAAAGACACTCAGCAGTTGCAGAAGTGCGCCGATCGCCTGGCGCAAAGTGCGCAGGACTTCCGCCTGCAACTTGGCGAGCCGGGCTATCGCGGCAATCTGCGCGAACTGCTGGCTGACCAGCGTGTGCAGCGCGCGTTTTTGTTGCTCGATGACACGCTGGAGCTGTGTTACGACGTGGCGAAACTGTCTCTTGGACGTTCGGCGTTGTTGGATGCTGCGTTTGAGCGTGCCACGCTTTATCGCGCCCGTTTGAAGCGCCTGAAAGAGATTAACCAGCCAGGCTTCAGCTATTGGTATGAATGCACCTCCCGCCATTTCACTCTTGCGCTAACGCCGCTCACCGTGGCGGATAAATTCAAAGAAGTGATGGAACAAAAGCCGGGCTGTTGGATTTTTACCTCCGCGACGCTGTCGGTAAACGATGACCTTCATCATTTCACTGCGCGGCTGGGCATAGATGACGCCGAGTCGATGCTGTTGCCGAGCCCTTTTGATTACACGCGTCAGGCGCTGCTCTGCGTGCCGCGTAATCTCCCGCAAACCAACCAGCCGGGAGCCGCGCGCCAGTTAGCGTCAATGCTGCGTCCCATTATTGAAGCAAACAACGGTCGCTGCTTTATGCTGTGTACCTCACACGCGATGATGCGCGATCTGGCAGAACAATTCCGCGCCACCATGACGCTGCCGGTCCTGTTGCAGGGCGAAACCAGTAAAGGGCAACTGTTACAGCAGTTTGTCAGCGCAGGTAATGCGTTACTGGTTGCTACCAGCAGCTTCTGGGAAGGGGTAGACGTGCGTGGCGATACGCTGTCGCTGGTCATTATCGATAAACTTCCGTTCACTTCGCCGGATGACCCGCTGTTAAAAGCCCGGATGGAAGACTGTCGCCTGCGCGGCGGCGATCCCTTCGACGAGGTTCAACTCCCGGATGCGGTAATCACCCTGAAACAGGGGGTAGGACGACTGATTCGTGACGCAGACGATCGCGGCGTGCTGGTCATTTGCGACAACCGCCTGGTGATGCGACCCTACGGCGCTACCTTCCTGGCGAGTCTTCCGCCTGCGCCGCGCACGCGTGACATTGCGCGTGCTGTCCGTTTTCTTGCCATACCATCGACTGAGTAATTTGTTACGGAGTGTGGTAAGATGCGCGCCAAATTTATTGATCTGATCACAAACACCCATGCGAATTCTGGCTATCGATACCGCCACAGAGGCGTGCTCTGTTGCCCTGTGGAATGACGGTACTATCAAAGCTCATTTCGAGCTTTGCCCACGAGAACATACCCAACGAATTTTACCGATGGTCCAGGAGATCCTGGCCGCTGGCGAATTAGCCTTATCCGATATCGACGCCCTGGCGTTTGGTCGCGGCCCCGGCAGTTTCACCGGCGTACGTATCGGGATTGGCATTGCTCAGGGGTTGGCGTTAGGTGCGAATTTACCGATGATCGGCGTCTCTACCCTGGCGACCATGGCGCAGGGGGCCTGGCGTAAGTCTGGCGCCACCCGCGTGCTGGCGGCGATTGATGCGCGAATGGGCGAGGTTTACTGGGCCGAATACCAGCGTGATGAAAATGGCATCTGGCGCGGTGAAGAAACCGAAGCCGTGTTAACGCCTGAACAAGTACATGAACGCTTGCTGCAACTGTCTGGCGAATGGGTCACTGTCGGAACTGGGTGGCCTGCCTGGCCTGAACTGGGTAAAGACAGCGGCCTGACGCTGAGCGATGGCGCTGTTCTGCTGCCGGCGGCTGAAGACATGCTGCCTGTCGCCACGCAATTGCTGGCTGCCGGTAAGACCGTGGCGGTTGAACATGCTGAACCGGTTTATTTACGTAACACCGTGGCGTGGAAGAAACTTCCCGGTAAAGAATGAATCTTAGTAGTACATCCCCGGTTAATTCGCGCAGTCGTCAGTGACCCGCATCGGTGAATTTTCCGGGGCAGGCGCTAAGAAGAGGGAGTCGCAATATGGCGGTGCAAAAGCAGGTAGTGAAAGGTGTGTTGGCGGGCGTATTGGCGTTAATGCTAAGCGGCTGCGTTACCATCCCGGATGCGATTAAAGGCTCAAGCCCTACGCCACAGCAGGATCTGGTGCGGGTGATGAATGCGCCGCAGCTTTATGTCGGACAGGAAGCGCGTTTCGGCGGCAAAGTGGTGGATATTCAGAACCAGCAGGGGAAATCCCGTCTGGAAATTGCCACGGTTCCTCTCGATAGCGGGGCGCGCCCCGTGCTGGGCGAAGCCTCTCGCGGACGAATTTTTGCCGATGTAAACGGCTTTCTCGACCCGGTGGATTTTCGTGGTCAACTGGTTACCGTCGTCGGTCCGATTAGCGGAACAGTGGACGGAAAAATTGGCAGTACGCCGTATAAATTCATGCTGATGCAGGTAAGCGGTTATAAACGCTGGCATATTACTCAGCAGATTGTTATGCCGCCTCAGCCGATCGACCCCTGGTTCTACGGCGCGCGTGGCTGGCCTTACGGTGGCTACGGCGGATGGGGATGGTACAATCCCGGTCCGGCACAGGTTCAGACCATAGTAACTGAGTAACTCTTTGTTTTATAAGTAAAAGAAACAGCGGCTCGTCCGCTGTTTCTGCATTAATGTGGATATAAGAAAAATAAATAGTGACGTGCTTCGCAACCTTGTCGTTGTGTAATAAACAAACTGGTACGCTGAGTTAATATTATGTTAACAGTTTGTTTATTGCCTGGGGTTGTGATGACGACAAATATGCATTTTAGAGGTGATGTATTGAAAAAGGTTTGGCTTAACCGTTATCCCGCTGGTGTTCCTGCGGAGATCAATCCTGACCGTTATCAATCCCTGGTGGAACTCTTTGAACACTCAGTAAGGCGCTATGCCGATCAGCCCGCGTTTGTAAACATGGGGGAGGTGATGACCTTCCGCAAGCTTGAAGAGCGCAGCCGGGCGTTTGCGGCCTATTTGCAACAAGGGCTCGGGCTGAAAAAGGGCGATCGCGTCGCGCTGATGATGCCGAACCTGCTGCAATATCCGGTCGCCCTGTTTGGGATTTTACGTGCTGGCATGATCGTCGTGAACGTGAACCCCCTGTACACGCCTCGCGAGCTGGAACACCAGCTCAATGACAGCGGCGCGTCGGCGATTGTCATCGTGTCTAACTTTGCTCACACGCTGGAGAAGGTGGTCGATAAAACGTCGGTGCAACACGTGATCCTGACGCGTATGGGCGATCAACTTTCTACCGCCAAAGGGACGCTGGTTAACTTTGTCGTGAAGTACATTAAGCGCCTGGTGCCAAAATATCACCTGCCGGATGCCATCTCGTTTCGCAGTGCGCTGCAAAACGGTTATCGCATGCAGTATGTGAAGCCTGAAGTGGTGTCGGAAGATTTGGCGTTTCTGCAATATACCGGTGGGACAACCGGTGTGGCGAAAGGCGCGATGCTCACGCACCGCAACATGCTGGCTAACCTTGAGCAGGTTAACGCCACCTACGGACCGTTGCTGCATCCGGGTAAAGAGCTGGTGGTAACGGCCTTACCGCTGTATCACATTTTCGCGCTGACAATGAACTGCCTGCTGTTTATTGAGCTGGGCGGTCAAAACCTGCTGATTACGAATCCGCGCGATATTCCGGGACTGGTCAAAGAGCTGGCGAAATACCCCTTCACCGCGATGACTGGCGTCAACACGCTGTTTAACGCGCTGCTGAATAACAAAGAGTTCCAGCAACTGGATTTCTCCTCACTGCATCTTTCTGCAGGCGGCGGCATGCCGGTTCAACAGGCGGTGGCTGAGCGTTGGGTGAAGCTGACGGGTCAGTATCTGCTGGAAGGCTATGGCCTGACGGAGTGCGCTCCGCTGGTAAGCGTCAACCCTCACGATATCGACTACCACAGCGGCAGTATCGGTTTACCGGTTCCTTCCACCGAGGTCAAGCTGGTGGATGACGACGATAACGAAGTGCCGCCGGGAGAGCCGGGCGAACTGTGCGTGAAAGGTCCGCAGGTGATGCTGGGTTACTGGCAGCGACCGGATGCGACTGATGAAATCGTCAAAGACGGCTGGTTGCACACTGGCGATATTGCGGTGATGGATGATGAAGGCTTCCTGCGGATTGTCGATCGTAAGAAAGATATGATCCTGGTGTCCGGCTTTAACGTTTATCCGAATGAAATTGAAGACGTGGTGATGCAACATTCTGGCGTACAGGAAGTCGCTGCGGTTGGCGTTCCATCGGGCAGCAGCGGTGAGGCGGTGAAAATCTTCGTGGTGAAGAAAGATGCCTCGTTAACCGAAGAGGCGCTGGTCACTTTTTGTCGTCGCCATCTGACGGGCTATAAAGTACCGAAGCTGGTGGAGTTTCGTGATGAGTTGCCAAAATCTAACGTTGGAAAGATTTTGCGACGAGAATTACGTGACGAAGCACGTGCCAAAGTGGACAATAAAGGCTGAGCGTTAAGTCAGCCAGCAGAAAACGCCGGGTAATCCGGCGTTTTTTTTGGCGTAAACCTAAGAGAGCACGATTTGAATTATCAAATGATCACTACGGACGACGCGTTGGCCACGCTGTGCGAAGCCGTCCGTGAATTTCCGGCGATAGCCCTGGATACCGAATTTGTTCGCACGCGTACCTATTATCCGCAGTTGGGGTTGATCCAGCTGTTTGATGGCAAACACGTTGCTCTGATTGACCCGCAGGGGATCACTGACTGGTCGCCACTACGCGATATTTTACGTGATACGGCGATAACCAAGTTTCTGCATGCCGGTAGTGAAGATCTGGAGGTGTTTCTCAATGCCTTTGGTGAACTCCCGCAGCCGTTGATTGACACACAAATTCTCGCCGCTTTTTGCGGTCGTCCGCTGTCGTGGGGGTTTGCCGCGATGGTGGAAGAGTTTACCGGCATAGCCCTGGACAAAAGCGAATCCCGTACCGACTGGCTGGCCAGGCCGCTGACCGAGCGTCAGTGTGAATACGCGGCGGCTGACGTCTGGTATTTGTTACCGATCACCACAACGCTGATGGCTGAAACCGAAGCCAGCGGCTGGCTGCCCGCCGCGCTGGACGAATGTCGCTTAATGCAGCAGCGTCGCCAGGAGATTCTGGCCCCCGAGGATGCCTGGCGTGAGATCACCAATGCCTGGCAACTGCGCACCCGTCAGTTGGCCTGTCTGCAACTGCTTGCCGACTGGCGACTGCGTAAAGCGCGCGAGCGCGATCTGGCGGTAAACTTCGTGGTGCGTGAAGAACACTTATGGGCGGTGGCGCGTTATATGCCGGGTAGTCTGGGCGAACTGGACAGCCTGGGGCTTTCCGGCAGCGAAATTCGCTTCCACGGCAAGACGCTGATTTCCCTTGTCGAGAAAGCGCAGGCTTTACCGGAGGCGTCGCTGCCGCAACCGCTACTGAATTTGATGGATATGCCAGGCTACCGCAAGGCGTTCAAAGCCATTAAGGCGCTGGTTGCCGAAGTCAGTGCGGAGCAAAATCTCAGCGTCGAGCTGCTGGCTTCACGTCGCCAGATCAACCAGTTGCTCAACTGGCACTGGAAATTAAAGCCGCAGCAATCCCTGCCTGAGCTGATTTCCGGCTGGCGTGGCGAACTGATGGCTGAGCGTCTCAACGCGCTGTTGTTGGAGTATCCGCAGTAAGCAAGCTAAAACGGGAGCCGGGTGCTCCCGTTTTTAATGACACAAAGGTTAACCGCGCAGTGCCCGACTAATGGCCTCACCAACCTGCTGTGTGGTGGCGTTACCTTTCATATCTGGTGTTTTCGGGCCGCTGGCAATAACTTGCTCAATTGCCGCCAGAATGCCGTCGTGGGCGGCCTTATAGTTGGCATCACCGTGACCAAGGAAGTCGAGCATCATCGCGCCAGCCCAGATTGTCGCGATTGGGTTGGCGATATTTTTACCGTAGATATCAGGGGCTGAACCGTGTACCGGCTCGAACAGGGACGGGAAGGTGCGTTCCGGGTTTAAGTTGGCAGATGGCGCAATGCCAATTGTACCGGTACAGGCCGGACCGAGATCGGAGAGAATATCGCCAAACAGATTGGAAGCGACCACGACGTCAAAACGTTCCGGCTGCATCACAAAGCGGGCGCAGAGAATATCAATATGCTGTTTATCCCAGCGGATCCCGGGATAGTTGGCCGCCATCGCTTCGACGCGCTCATCCCAGTAAGGCATGCTGATGGCAAGACCGTTTGATTTAGTCGCTGAGGTTAGCGTTTTGCGCGGGCGGCTTTGCGCCAGTTCAAAGGCGTAACGCAATATACGGTCGACACCACGACGGGTGAAAACAGACTCCTGGATCACCATCTCGTGTTCGGTACCTTCGCTCACACGTCCGCCGAGGGAAGAGTACTCCCCCTCGGTGTTCTCACGCACGACGTAGAAATCAATGTCACCCGGCTGTTTGCCCGCCAGCGGACATGGGACGCCGGGAAACAGCCGCACCGGGCGCAGGTTAACGTACTGATCGAATTCGCGGCGAAACTTAAGCAGCGAACCCCATAGTGAAATGTGGTCCGGGACGGTGTCCGGCCAGCCCACGGCACCAAAATAGATAGCATCGAAGGATTGCAGCTGTTCACGCCAGTCATCCGGCATCATCTTGCCGTGATGGGCGTAGTATTCGCAACTGGCCCACTCTATTTGTTCAAAGCTAAGCGACAGGCCCCAGCGTTCGGCGGCTGCCTGTAACACATGAATGCCTTCAGGCAGGACTTCTTTACCAATGCCATCTCCGGGGATAGCGGCAATACGATAGGTTTTCTTCATAGCAGCTCTCACTTGTACGCCATCAAAATTGACTTTCCCCTCATCCTATAATTGACTGGACGATAGTTAATCCCCCTAACTGGTGAAACATAAAACACAGATCATGAATAATCTGCCGCTGTTAAATGATTTGCGCGTCTTTATGCTGGTTGCGCGCCGCGCGGGTTTTGCCGCCGTTGCCGAAGAGTTGGGTGTATCACCGGCTTATATCAGTAAGCGTGTAGCCCTCCTGGAGCAGACGCTGAACGTGGTGCTATTACACCGGACAACACGGCGGGTGACCATCACGGAAGAGGGGGAGCGGATATACGAATGGGCGCAGCGGATCCTGCATGATGTCGATCAGATGATGGACGAGCTGTCCGATGTCAGGCAGATCCCGCAAGGGATGTTACGTATTATCAGCAGTTTTGGTTTTGGCCGCCGGGTGGTGGCTCCTGCGTTGTCTGCGCTGGCGAAAGAGTACCCACAGCTGGAGCTGAGATTCGATGTTGAAGACCGTCTGGTGGACCTGGTGAATGAGGGCGTCGATCTCGATATTCGTATCGGGGATGATATCGCACCTAATCTGATTGCCCGTAAACTGGCGACTAACTATCGTATTCTTTGCGCCTCGCCGGAGTTTGTGGCGCAGCATGGAATGCCGAAGCAACTGAACGATCTCTCTACTTTTCCCTGTCTGGTCATTAAAGAGCGTGACCATCCGTTTGGTATCTGGCAAATGCGCAATAAAGAGGGGACTCACTCAATTAAAGTGACCGGGCCTCTGTCATCTAATCATGGCGAAGTGGTGC
The DNA here is from genome assembly GCF_059615875.1 of Citrobacter sp. CRE-46. Classification (NCBI taxonomy): domain Bacteria; kingdom Pseudomonadati; phylum Pseudomonadota; class Gammaproteobacteria; order Enterobacterales; family Enterobacteriaceae; genus Citrobacter; species Citrobacter sp. CRE-46. The sequence continues at coordinate 2,323,627 of NZ_CM184341.1, forward strand.
ATCAATGGTGTCTTGACGGCCAGGGAATTGCTCTGCGTTCGTGGTGGGATGTCTGTGGCAACATTGCCAGCGGACATCTGATACACATATTGCCTGAGTATTATCAACCAGCAAATATTTGGGCGGTTTATGTTTCACGCCTGGCGACGTCGGCAAAAATCCGTATTACCGTTGAGTATTTGCGCCGCTATTTTGCCGAAAACTACCCGAAGTTTACGTTGGAATAAATGTGTTGCAGATTGGCAAAGGAAGAAAATTAAAAAAGGCAGAATAATCTGCCTTTTTTGCAACCATGACGCATTTACACAAAAGGTTATTTAGACTCTTCTGCTTCAGGTAATGTTACGTTCAGCTCGAGGATCGAAATATCGCCGTCTTTTTGTTCAAGCTGTACGGTGACCATTTCTGGATCAATTTGTACATACTTGCAGATAACGTCGAGAATATCCTTCCTTAACTGCGGTAAATAATGTGGCTCGGCGTCACTACGACGACGTTCCGCAACAATAATCTGCAGTCGCTCTTTAGCGATGTTCGCTGTGCTCTTTTTCCGCGAGAGAAAAAAATCCAGTAATGCCATAACTTATCCTCCGAACAGGCGTTTGAGGAAACCTTTCTTCTCTTCTTCAATGAAGCGGAAAGGACGTTCTTCTCCCAACAGACGGTCTACGGTATCAGCATAGGCTTTACCGGCATCAGCATTGATGTCGAGAATAACCGGCTCACCCTGGTTAGACGCGCGCAGGACTGACTGATCTTCAGGAATCACGCCAACCAGCTTGATTCGCAGAATTTCCAGTACGTCTTCCATGCTCAGCATGTCACCTTTATTTACGCGGCCAGGGTTGTAGCGCGTAAGCAACAGATGCTCTTTAATCGGCTCTTCACCGTTTTCTGCGCGGCGGGATTTCGACGCCAGAATACCCAGAATACGGTCTGAGTCGCGTACAGAAGAGACTTCCGGGTTTGTGGTGATAATGGCTTCATCAGCAAAATACAGGGCCATCAGCGCGCCGGTTTCGATACCCGCCGGGGAATCGCAGACGATGAAGTCAAAGTCCATCGCTTTCAGATCGTCCAGAACTTTTGCGACGCCTTCACGCGTCAGCGCGTCTTTATCGCGGGTCTGTGAAGCCGGAAGAATAAAGAGATTCTCGGTACGCTTATCTTTGATTAACGCCTGATTTAACGACGCATCGCCCTGAATAACGTTGACGAAGTCGTAAACGACGCGGCGTTCACAACCCATAATCAGATCAAGATTACGCAGGCCGATATCAAAATCAATAACGACAGTTTTCTTTCCCTTCTGGGCCAAACCTGTAGCGATGGCCGCGCTGGAGGTGGTTTTGCCAACGCCCCCTTTACCCGAAGTAACAACAATAATGCGTGCCATAGAAATTCCTTGTTAAAAAGGGATCAATTCAACGGTTGAACTGTCAAAGCGTTCTCTGCTAATTGCAGACGTGCCGCTTTGCCATAAAATTCTGCTGGGATTTTATCACTCAGCCAATAAACACCTGCGATAGACACCAGTTCCGCCGTCAGGTGGGTACAAAAAATTTGCGCTTCCCGGTCACCGCTTGCGCCTGCCAGCGCTCGACCTCTCATCATCCCATAAACATGAATATTGCCATCAGCGATAAGCTCTGCGCCCGCACTGACGTGGCTTGTAACAATCAGATCACATTGTGGAGCATAAATGCGCTGACCGGAACGAACCGGTACATTTATTAATCGTGTTTTTGTGATGGGAGTAACGTTTTGCGGCGGCGGGACGGGAACTGAAGCCTCAACAGGCGCGGGACGAAGCGCTTTTTCTTTACCTTCAGTCAGTAAAGGAAGTCCCATTTCATCAATTTCAGCCTTTAATCGGGCGTCTTTGCATCCGCTAACGCCGATAATGCGCAAGCCGGTAGACGCGACAACTTCCTGCAGCGCCGACCAGTTTACCGGGCTTTCAAGACCACTCACGTTAACCACCACGGGCGCATGTTTTAAAAATGCAGGGGCCTGCGCGATTTTGTCTTCCAACGCCTGACGAATAACCTCGGGTTCTGCTTCATGTAAATGAACCACTGATAAGGTGAAGCTACTGCCTTTAAGCTCGATTGGCGTGTTTGACATCCTGGCCTTACTCAATTTGCTATTTATCATCCCCAGCGCGGGGTGATATTCCGAAGACTATAAGGCATGTTATAGTCAGTATTATATTGAGGCAAGCCACCATTCCGTGAATTCAGAGTAAAAGATATGTTTTGTGTGATCTACCGAAGCAGCAAACGTGACCAGACTTATTTATATGTCGAAAAAAAAGACGATTTCTCGCGAGTTCCTGAAGAACTGATGAAAGGATTTGGTCAGCCAACGCTGGCAATGATGTTACCGCTTGATGGTCGAAAAAAACTGGTTAATGCCGATCTTGAAAAAGTAAAACAGGCGCTAATCGAGCAGGGCTATTATTTACAAATACCGCCACCGCCAGAAGATTTGCTGAAACAGCATCTGGCAGCGGCCAAACAAAATACATCAGACGCTAAACGTTAAACTGCATCCGGCAGCAGCACGTTCCATCGATGCAGTACCTGAAATCTATGACTACGTTAGGGGAAAGTAATGTATCAACATCACAACTGGCATGGTGCTCTGCTGGATTATCCGGTGAGTAAGGTGGTTTGCGTAGGCAGTAACTATGCCAACCATATAAAAGAGATGGGGGGAACCACCCCGGAAGAGCCGGTACTGTTTATCAAACCGGAAACTGCGCTGTGTGATCTGCGCCAGCCGCTGGCGATCCCATCCGATATGGGGTCGGTTCACCATGAGGTTGAGCTGGCGGTACTGATTGGCGCAACCTTACGCCAGGCGACAGAAGAACATGTGCGTAAAGCCATCGCTGGCTATGGCGTAGCGCTGGATCTAACCCTGCGCGATATTCAGGGCAAAATGAAGAAAGCCGGTCAGCCGTGGGAAAAAGCCAAGGGCTTTGATAACTCATGCCCGCTGTCAGGATTTATCCCGGTGGCGGAATTTGATGGTGATCCGCAGGATACAATGCTCGGCTTGACGGTAAACGGCGAAACGCGTCAGCACGGCTCGACGGCAGATATGATCCATCCCATTGTTCCTTTGATTGCCTATATGAGCCGTTTCTTTACGCTCAAAGCGGGCGATGTTGTGCTGACGGGTACGCCAGCAGGGGTTGGACCGTTAAGTAGTGGTGATGAACTGGCTATCAGTTTCCATGGACAAACACTGACCACCCGCGTGCTGTAGTCTCTGCTTGCCGCCTTTTCGGGCGGCAAAACTTGCATCAGCGTGCCAGACTGGTTATAAGGTGCAGCTTTATTACAATAGCGGATACCCTGATGAGCGACATACCTTTCTGGCAAAGTAAAACCCTTGATGAAATGACCGATGCCGAGTGGGAGTCATTATGTGATGGGTGTGGTCAATGCTGCCTGCATAAGCTGATGGATGAAGACACTGACGAAATCTATTTTACCAACGTCGCCTGTAAGCAGCTCAATATTAAAACCTGCCAGTGCCGTAACTACGAACGTCGATTCGAATACGAGCCGGACTGCATCAAACTCACGCGTGATAATCTGCCTACCTTTGAATGGTTGCCGATGACCTGCGCCTATCGTCTGCTGGCGGAAGGAAAAGGGTTGCCAGAATGGCATCCGTTGCTGACCGGGTCGAAAGCGGCAATGCATGGCGAACGTATTTCGGTACGTCATATTGCGGTAAAAGAATCAGAAGTGCGCGACTGGCAGGATCATATCCTGAACAAACCTTCATGGGCGGACTGAGCCGCCCATCGATTAGCAGGCGTTAAGGGTTAAGATTTTTTCGCCTGATACATCTCATCTCCATGGTTGTCATCTTCAACCCAGAAATTGATGTTGAATTGCGCATCGTCACTTAATTCAACGCGATGCCAGTATTGTGGTGGGCTGGTTGCGAACTGGCCGGCATTAATCACTACTTTCACTTCGGGTTCTTTTGCGTCTTCATTGGCAAAGCCATAATACGTTACTGTGCCTTCCATCACGCAGAGCTGTCCAAACACCCCCGCAGCGGTGTTGTGGTGGGAGAGCAGTGCCGCAGGAACATTGTCTTTCGTAAAGAAGGGAGTAGAGCGTTTAACTTTCCAGTTTGCCGGGATGCGTAAATGGGACATAAGACATCTCCTTCGTGTGGCATCTATAAGATGCATTTAATATACATCTTATAGATGCCAGCAGGCAATGAATTTAAGCCAAAAAAAACGCTCCCGAAGGAGCGTCTCTGTTAGCGACCGAAAAGGTCACGTTTTTTCGGTTTAAACGGTTGTGCTATGACGACCAGTATTGCCACAACAAGATATGCGGCGAAGATCCCGAGCAGCCACTGCGGCATTTCGAGGGTTAAAAACGACCACTGACGCTCAGCGCAGTCGCCTGATGCCACAAACACCTGCGGCAGCCATTTATCCAGCGGTAACCAGCTCGGAAAGCGCGCGGCAAAATCACAGGTCATAAATGGTGACGGGTGAAGCTGAATCATGGTGTGCTCATACGCTAACTGAAGACCGCGCCAGGCGCTGTAAATCCAGATAACCATTGCCACATAGCGCAGCGGTGTTTTTGGCGCGATAGCCCCCACCAGTCCTGCACCCATCACGCCAAATAATGCGCTACGTTCATAAATACACAACACGCAAGGTTTTAGCAGCATGACGTGCTGGAACCACAACGCGACAAGTTCCAGCGCAAAGGCGGTAAACGCCAACAATAACCACGCTCCACGACCACGGGAACACTGGTTTAAAAATCGCAACATAATAATTTCCCTGCAACATGCGTAGAGACCGCAGTTTAAACCAATTCACTTTATGCGCCACTAGCGGGAATTGAAAATTTGCGTAATCGGATAATTATCATGCAAAAAGTCAAACCGGGCAGTGATTTGCCCGGCTAATTGTTATGAAAGTGTAGCTAACCAGCCCGACTGGGTCATCCATTCGGTCATTGGAACAAGTGTGAACTCCACGCAAAGCAACCCGACGAGCGTCAGGACAAGGGTATAAGGCAGAGCCATCCATACCATGCGACCATAAGAGAGGCGAATCAATGGTGCCAGGGCGGAAGTCAGCAGAAACAGGAACGCCGCCTGCCCGTTTGGTGTGGCCACGGAAGGCAAGTTGGTCCCGGTGTTAATCGCCACCGCTAACAGTTCATACTGATTAAGGCTGATAGTCCCCTGTTCCAGGGCCGCTTTGGCTTCGTTGATGTAGATAGTGCCGACAAAGACGTTATCAGAAATAGACGACAGCAGACCGTTAAACAGATAGAACAGCGTTAATTGCGCGTGTTCAGAGGCTTGTAAAACGAACTGAATAATCGGCGAAAAGAGCTGCTGATCGATGATCACCGCAACAACAGAGAAGAACACGGTCAGCAGGGCGGTGAAGGGCAGCGACTCGGTAAAGGCTTTGCCTATAGCATGTTCGTCGGTAACGCCGGTTAACGACGTTGCCAGAATAATCACTGACAGACCAATTAATCCCACTTCCGCCAGATGCAGTGCCAGGGCGACCACCAGCCAGACGCCGATAATCGCCTGGATAATCAGTTTGATCTTGTCCTGGCGGGTTCGCTGCTGACGGCTCTGATCGTCAAATTTTTGCAGGACATCGCGGACGGTCTCCGGCAGCGTTTCGCCATAGCCGAACCAACGTAATTTCTCGACCAGCACGCAGGTTAGCAGACCGCAAATCAGCACCGGAACGGTGACTGGTGACATGCGCAGGAAGAAGTCGCCAAAGTGCCAGCCAGCAGCTTTGGCGATAATCAGGTTTTGCGGTTCACCAACCATGGTCATTACGCCGCCTAACGCCGTACCGACGCCTGCGTGCATCATCAGGCTACGCAGAAAACCACGGAACTGCTCCAGAACGACCTTGTTGTGCTGATCAATATGGCTGTCATCGAGCATATTGTTATCTTCCCCACGGGAAGAGGCCACGCGATGGTAGATGCCATAAAAACCGACCGCTACGCTTATTACCACGGCAACGACGGTCAACGCGTCAAGAAACGCGGACAGGAAGGCGGCAGCAATGCAAAAGGAGAGCGACAGCAGTGACTTGGAACGAATGCTGAGCAGAAGACGGGTGAAAATAAACAACAGCAGTTGCTTCATAAAGTAGATGCCTGCCACCATAAACATCAGCAGCAGTAACACCTCAAGGTTGGCGGCAACTTCTTCACGCACATGCGCGGCGCTGGTCATGCCAATGATGACAGCTTCAATTGCCAACAGCCCGCCCGGCAGCAGTGGATAACATTTTAGCGCCATTGCCAGCGTAAAAATGAACTCGGCCACCAACAACCAGCCTGCAATAAAGGGATTGATGAAAAAAATAATCGGGTTAGCGACTAAGAAGATGAGCAGTGCAAGTTTATACCAGTCTGGCGACTGACCTAAAAAATTCCGCCACATCGCGCGGCTCCATGATAGCTCCATGGTGATTTCCCTACCTTTAAAAATGAAATGATGTTTTTATGTTTGACCGCAAAGCTTAGCGGGAGGAGGGGGCGCAGGCAAGCTCTTCACGTGAATGGCAAGGGGGGAGTGAGTATAAGCGTTATCTGGAAAATGAAGCCTTGATCCACTTTTTCTTCATTTCGTCAGCTATCAGCTATGAAACCCGTCTGGTATGATAACTGTAACTATGTTTTGCTGTGTAATGGAATTATTACTATGGTCATTAAGGCGCAAAGCCCGGCGGGGTTCGCGGAAGAGTACATCATTGAGAGTATCTGGAATAACCGCTTCCCACCTGGCACTATTTTGCCCGCTGAACGTGAACTCTCTGAACTGATCGGAGTGACACGTACTACGTTGCGCGAAGTATTACAGCGTCTGGCGCGGGACGGCTGGTTGACCATTCAACACGGCAAACCGACGAAGGTGAATAACTTCTGGGAAACCTCCGGGTTGAATATTCTTGAAACGCTGGCGCGCCTCGATCACGAGAGCGTACCGCAGTTGATCGATAATCTGCTGTCTGTGCGCACCAACATTTCAACCATCTTTATCCGTACCGCGTTTCGCCAGCATCCTGACAAAGCGCAGGAGGTGTTGGCGACGGCAAATCAGGTAGCTGACCACGCTGATGCGTTCGCCGATCTGGACTACAACATTTTTCGCGGTCTGGCATTTGCGTCCGGTAACCCCATATACGGTCTGATCCTCAACGGAATGAAAGGGTTATATACCCGTATTGGTCGTCATTATTTTGCTAATCCAGAAGCGCGTGGTCTGGCGCTGAGCTTCTATCGTAAGCTGTCAGAACTGTGCGAGCAGGGCGCTCATGAGCAGGTTTATGAAACGGTGCGCCGCTATGGTCACGACAGCGGCGAGATTTGGCATCGTATGCAGAAAAACCTGCCGGGCGATTTAGCTATTCAGGGACGCTAATTACGCAATGCCGGATAGCGACGCTAACGCGTGTTATCCGGCCTCGAATGCGCAGGCCGGATTAGGTGTTTACACCGCCTCCGGCAATAAGATTTACAGACCGTTCATCCTCGGCGGGCAACGCTCCAGCAGCTCCACGCTGCCATCTTCATTCTGCTGCTCCAGCATCACGTCAAAACCCCATAACCGGTGCACATGTTTCAGTACCTCTTTGCGTCCCTTATCCAGCGGGGCACGGTTATGCGGAATATAACGTAAGGTGAGCGAACGGTCGCCGCGCAGATCGACATTCCAGACTTGAATATTCGGCTCCATGTTGCTGAGGTTATATTGCGACGACAGTCGGCTACGAATTTCACGATATCCTTCCTCATTATGAATAGCGGAAATCTCCAGATAATTGTGGCGATCGTCATCCAGCACGGTGAACAGGCGGAAATCGCGCATCACTTTTGGTGACAGGAACTGACTGATAAAGCTCTCATCTTTAAAATCCCGCATCGCGAAATGCAGCGTTTCCAACCAGTCGGAACCGGCAATATCCGGGAACCAGTACCTGTCTTCTTCAGTGGGGGACTGACAGATACGCTTGATATCCTGGAACATCGCAAAGCCCAGCGCGTAAGGGTTTATCCCGCTATACCACGGACTATTGTACGGCGGCTGGAAAACCACGTTGGTATGGCTATGCAGAAACTCCAGCATAAAACGCTCGGTAACTTTACCTTCATCATAAAGGTGGTTAAGGATGGTGTAATGCCAGAAGGTGGCCCAGCCTTCATTCATCACCTGCGTCTGTTTCTGCGGATAAAAATACTGGCTGACCTTGCGCACGATGCGTAAGACCTCACGCTGCCAGGACTCCAGTAGCGGCGCGTTTTTTTCCATAAAATAGAGCAGGTTTTCTTGCGGCTCGGAAGGATATCGCCGCGCTTCGGAAATGGTTTTCTCTTCCTCTTTCTTCGGCAGCGTGCGCCACAGCATATTCACCTGGCTTTGTAGATACTCTTCACGGCTTTTCTGCCGGGCTTTCTCTTCCTGCAGCGAGATTTTTTGCGGTCGTTTGTAACGGTCCACGCCGTAGTTCATCAGCGCATGGCAGGAGTCGAGGAGCTTTTCGACTTCATCCACACCGTAACGCTCTTCACACTGGGTAATGTAGTTTCGCGCGAAGATCAGATAGTCGACAATGGAGCTGGCATCCGTCCAGCTACGGAACAGGTAGTTATTTTTGAAGAAAGAGTTATGTCCGTAGCAGGCATGCGCCATCACCAGCGCCTGCATGGTGATGGTGTTCTCTTCCATCAGATACGCGATACACGGATTGGAGTTAATGACGATTTCATAGGCCAGCCCCTGCTGACCATGCTTATACAAGCGCTCGGTTTCAATAAACTTCTTACCAAACGACCAGTGCGGATAGTTGATTGGCATCCCGACGCTGGAGTAGGCATCCATCATCTGTTCGGAGGTGATCACCTCGATTTGGTGCGGGTAGGTATCCAGTTTGTAGAGTTTCGCCACGCGGTCTATTTCCGCCAGATAGACATCCAGCAGATCAAACGTCCAGTCGGGTCCATCGCTTAACCGTGTGCTGTCCTTGTTCATGGAATCAATCGTAGCCATTCGCGCACCCTCATTGTTGGCGGCACTCTCTGTGTGGAGTACCTCATTTCAAGCATAGATCATGGTGTTAAAAAACGTGCTGCGGCAGAAATTTTTTCTTTGCGATTTCACGTTAGCGAAGCGCAGAAAAAAGGCATATCCGCAAAATTTTATGCTGGATAAAAATAACGCACAGCATGAGATTCCAAAGCCGGGAGTTCCCAGCAATCACTGCTATATGTGAGATAAGTCACCATAAAAAAGCCATATGTTGAATAATATTTTCAACTGAGTTATCAAGATGTAATTAGATGATTGTTCTTTTACTGTTAACGGAGTGGCTATGCGAGTTGTCATACTGGGAAGTGGTGTCGTTGGCGTGACCAGCGCCTGGTACTTAAGTCAGGCTGGACATGATGTCACCGTCATTGATCGTGAGCCCGGTCCGGCACTGGAAACCAGTGCGGCAAACGCCGGACAAATCTCTCCAGGATATGCAGCACCATGGGCGGCGCCCGGCGTACCGCTTAAAGCAATTAAATGGATGTTTCAGCGCCATGCCCCGCTGGCCGTCCGTCTCGACGGGACTCAGTTCCAGTTGAAATGGATGTGGCAAATGCTGCGTAACTGCGACACCAGTCACTACATGGAAAACAAAGGACGCATGGTACGGCTGGCGGAATACAGCCGTGATTGCCTGAAAGCGCTGCGCGCCTCTACCGGCATTGAGTATGAAGGACGTCAGGGTGGAACGTTACAGCTGTTCCGTACTGCTCAACAGTATGAGAACGCCACCCGCGATATCGCCGTGCTCGAAGATGCGGGCGTGCCATATCAGTTGCTTGAGGCAAACCGCCTGGCGGAAGTCGAACCGGCGCTGGCGGAAGTGGCGCATAAGCTGACCGGCGGCTTGCGTTTACCAAATGACGAAACCGGTGATTGCCAGCTATTTACCCAGCGCCTGGCGCAGATGGCCGAGCAAGCGGGCGTCACGTTCCGCTTTAACACCCCGGTCGATAAGCTACTCAGCGAGGGTGAGCAAATATATGGCGTCCAGTGTGGGGATGAAATTATTAAAGCCGATGCTTATGTGATGGCGTTTGGCTCTTACTCCACGGCGATGCTCAAAGGTATTGTTGATATTCCGGTCTATCCGCTTAAAGGTTATTCCTTGACCATTCCGGTGGCGCAGGATGATGGGGCCCCGGTTTCTACTATCCTTGATGAAACTTACAAGATTGCCATAACCCGCTTTGATAACCGTATTCGCGTTGGCGGCATGGCGGAGATTGTTGGCTTCAATACCGAATTGCTGCAGCCTCGCCGCGAAACGCTGGAGATGGTTGTACGCGATCTTTTCCCGCGCGGCGGTCATGTGGAGCAGGCTACATTCTGGACCGGACTGCGTCCGATGACCCCGGACGGTACGCCGGTCGTGGGACGAACCCGCTTTAAGAATCTGCTGCTTAATACGGGGCATGGCACACTGGGCTGGACCATGGCCTGTGGATCCGGCCAGCTGCTGAGCGATATTTTATCTGGTCGTACCCCAGCCATTCCTTACGACGATTTGAGCGTGGCGCGTTACAGCCCGGGGTTTACCCCCTCTCGGCCGCGGCATTTACACGGCGCACATAACTGATAAGGATGAGAGATGACCCGCCCGATACTGGCCAGCATTGACCTGCAGGCGTTGAAACAAAATCTGGCCATTACTCGCCAGGCCGCGCCGGACGCCCGCGTCTGGTCGGTAGTGAAAGCCAATGCTTACGGACATGGCATTGAACGAGTATGGAATGCGCTGGGCACAACCGACGGTTTTGCCATGCTCAATCTTGAAGAGGCGATAACCCTGCGCGAGCGGGGATGGAAAGGCCCGATATTAATGCTGGAGGGTTTTTTCCACGCCGACGACCTGACGATATATGACAAATATCGTCTGACAACGTGTGTGCACAGTAACTGGCAGCTAAAAGCATTGCAGAATGCGCGCCTGAACGCACCGCTCGATGTTTATCTGAAGGTGAACAGCGGCATGAACCGGCTGGGTTTCTTACCAGACAGAGTTTCCACGGTCTGGCAACAGCTGCGGGCCATGCCCAATGTCGGTGAAATGACGCTGATGTCGCACTTCGCTGATGCAGAACACCCGGATGGCATTCAGGAAGCGATGACACGTATTGCGCAGGCGACAGAAGGGCTGGAGTGCAGACGGTCACTGTCCAATTCGGCTGCGACGCTGTGGCATCCTGAAGCGCATTATGACTGGGTTCGTCCGGGCATCATTTTGTACGGAGCATCGCCGTCTGGACAGTGGCGAGACATCGCCAATACGGGCCTGAAACCTGTGATGACGTTAAGCAGCGAAATTATCGGCATACAAACGCTGAAAGCTGGCGATCGGGTCGGTTACGGCGGGCGTTACACCGCCAGCGGGGAGCAACGCATCGGCATTGTGGCGACCGGGTATGCAGATGGTTATCCGCGCCATGCGCCGAGCGGCACGCCAGTGCTGGTAGATGGTGTACGCACCAAAACGGTCGGAACGGTCTCAATGGATATGTTGGCGGTTGACCTGACGCCATGTCCTCAGGCGGGGATCGGCACGCCGGTAGAGCTGTGGGGCAAAGAGATTAAAATTGACGATGTGGCCGCTGCTGCGGGTACGGTGGGCTACGAACTGATGTGTTCGCTGGCGCTGCGCGTACCGGTTGTGACGGTGTAACTTTTGTATGCCGGGTAGGCGCAGCTCCCACCCGGCAAAAAACATCCGCTACTCATCCTCATCTTCAGCAACGCGAACACCAACCTTCAGCACCGCATTATCTTCTTTCTCGGCCACCGTCCAGATCATGCCAGCAAATTCAACCTGGTCACCGACGACCGGCGCGGCGCCTAACAGGTGCTGAACGATTTCACCCAGCGTTTGCTGTTTATCGCGATATTCTGTGCCATCGTCGAGGCCATATATCAGCGCCACGTCGGCATATTTTGCGCTGGCTTCGAGAATAAAATCGCCAAAGAAGCGCTGGTCTAACGATACCGGTGGCGACTGGCTGAATAGCTTGCCGAGAGCGGGGAGATCGCGCTCGCGACCAATGACGCACAACACGTCACCTTCACGCAGGCGCGTGCTGCCCGACGGATGAAACAAGACATTGTCACGAAACAGGGCGGCAATTCGCGTTTCTTCCGGCATATGCAGATCGCGCAATGCGGCTCCCACACACCACTTATCCGCGCTGAGCTGATAAACAAACTGCTCCCAGGGGTTATCCGGGTGAATATCCAGACCAATTCGTGAAACGGGCCAGCCGACCGGCGGAACCACGACTTTGGCCTTTTTAGCCGCCCAGGAAAGTGACGTTCCCTGAAACAGCAGGGAGATCAGAACCACGAAGAACGCCACATTAAAGAACAGACGCGCATTTTCCAGGCCGGCCATCATCGGGAAGACGGCAAGGATGATCGGCACCGCGCCGCGCAAGCCCACCCAACTGATAAAAATACGCTCGCGCAGATTGAAGCCACGGAACGGCAGCAGTCCGGCGAAGACCGACAGCGGACGAGCCACGAAAATCATCCATGCGGACAAAATCAGCGCTGGAATCGCGATAGGCAGCAGGTCGGAAGGCGTGACCAGTAGCCCCAGCACCAGGAACATGGCGATTTGCGCCAGCCAGGCCAGACCATCGAAGTTTTGCAGAATACCAAATCGGTTGCGAATCGGGCGATTACCCAGCAGGAAACCGCACAGATAAACCGCCAGAATACCGCTGCCTTCCAGTGCGGTAGTCAGGGCAAAAATGAGGATCCCGCCGCTTAAAGCCAGTAACGGATACAGCCCGGCAGGCAACGAAATGCGGTTAATCATTTGTTGCAGCAGATAGCCGCCGCCCAGACCCAGCACAATCCCTAAACCAAACTGCTGGAGTATATGCACCGCGAACATCCAGCTTAAACCGGTCTCGTGGTTTTGAATCATGGCGATAAGCGTGATAGTCAAAAATACCGCCATCGGGTCATTACTCCCGGATTCAATTTCCAGCGTGGAGCCGACACGTTCGTTAAGCCCCTTACCACCAAGCAAGGAAAAGACCGCCGCCGCATCGGTGGAACCGACTATCGCGCCAATCAATAGTCCCTCAATGAGATCCAGATTAAACAACCATGCGGCCATCATGCCGGTAAGTCCGGAGGTAATCAGTACCCCGACGGTCGCCAGCGATAGCGCCGGACCCAGCGCGACGCGAAAAGAGCTGGCCTGGGTGCGCATGCCGCCGTCGAGCAGGATAACCGCCAGCGCGAGGTTGCTCACCATGTAGGCAAAAGGGTAGTTGTCAAAAGGAATACCGCCTACACCATCCACCCCCGCTAACATCCCGATAGCGAGAAATATCACCAGAATAGGGATGCCAAGACGTGATGAGAATGAACTGAGTAAGATACTGCAGGTGACGAGAACGGAACCCAAAATAAAAAGGCTAATAACTGCTGCGGCATCCAACGTTCGTTTACTCCTGAATTACGCTGTTTCGTATTAACAAACCCTAACATAATAACGACAGAAACAGCGTTTTACTTAGCCCTGTTGGCAGCTTTTTTTACGATTTAAGTACCGGATGACCATTTATGGTGAGCTGAGCGCCATTTTTATCGTTTTTCAGCACCGCATTGGCCCCCAAAGGCAGGGTGACGGTACGTTGTTCATGACCAAAATCAAGACCGCTGATTAACGGAACTGACAATCTGTCGCGTAGAAAAGCGCAAACCGAATCAAGGCTGTAACCGGCGTCATAGTCATTGGGCGCACTGCCGCTAAAACTGCCAAGAATAATGGCGTTCTGCCGGGCCAGTATTCCCGCATGGTATAGCTGCAGCAGCATGCGTTCAATACGGAATGGGTGCTCATTAATGTCTTCCAGCACCAACACACCGTTTTCGATAGCGGGCATCCATGGCGTGCCCATCAGCGAAATGATCATCGCCAGATTTCCGCCCCATAGCGTACCTTCGGTCGCACACGCCGGGCCGTTACTCTGCCATTCGAGGGTAAATTGGCGATGACGCAAAGCCTGCCAGAAATGGTGCTCGGTAAACGCGTTCATCTCCTCGGCCCCGAAGTTAGCCGCCAGCATTGGGCCGCTGAAGGTAATCACATTGCCCTGCGCCAGCAAACCGCACTGAATCGCCGTAAAATCGCTGTGCCCGCACAGCAGTAGCGGGTTTTGTTGCTGACGAGCAATCAGTCCCTGCCAGTCGACCCCTTCCAGTAAACGGCTCGCGCCATAGCCGCCGCGTACCGCCATCACAATAGTATCAGGCGTGTGCAGATTAACGAGCGAGTTCACATCTGCCAGACGTTCTGCTTCTGTGCCCGCAAAACGCTGGCATCGGCGCGCAATGACCGCTGAATTATCGACCTGGTGACCGGCCTCAGTAAGCCGCGCAAGCCCACGTAATGCAGCCTGCTGGTTGATACAGTAGCCCGAAGGGGCAATTAAGTGAAACCGGGACATGGCATTTCCTTGCTACAACTAAAACCAAATGTATATCATGCCGCGTAGGTATGTCGTTGTCACCTCAGCGACAGGTTCCGGCTATAAGGATAGATGACGTGAAATTGAGATGGTTTGCTTTTTTGGTTGTATTACTTGCGGGCTGTAGTTCAAAACAGGATTACAAAAATCCGCCATGGAATGCTGAAGTTCCGGTCAAACGCGCAATGCAATGGATGCCGATCAGTGAAAAAGCCGGTGCGGCCTGGGGTGTCAGCCCACAATTGATTACCGCTATCATCGCCATTGAATCTGGCGGAAACCCGAATGCGGTCAGTAAATCGAATGCGATTGGTCTGATGCAGTTAAAAGCGTCCACGTCAGGACGCGATGTTTACCGTCGTATGGGATGGAGCGGAGAGCCGTCGACCAGCGAGCTGAAAAATCCTGAGCGTAATATTTCGATGGGAGCCGCCTACCTGAGTATTCTTGAGACCGGGCCGCTGGCCGGAATTGAAGATCCTCAGGTGATGCAATATGCGCTGGTGGTGTCGTACGCTAACGGGGCGGGCGCACTGCTGCGAACATTCTCCTCCGACAGAAAAAAAGCCATTAATAAGATCAACGATCTCAGCCCGGATGAATTTATTGAACATGTGGCTGATAATCATCCGGCGCCGCAGGCTCCGCGCTATATCTGGAAGCTCCAGCAAGCGCTGGATGTCATGTAGTTCATGTAATGCTATCCGCGCACCTTATTGGCTTTTTCCCGGGCTTCGCGCTCAAGGGAAAAAATAATCCGCTGTAAGTTCCGCTCCACCGCCGGGCCGACGTTGAGAAAACGAAAGCTCAGGCGGGGAGTGGTAATGGTTTCGTTTTTGCTGTCGATAACCACGCGCTCGCTGATGGAAATCAGCTGGGCGTCAACGTGATACACACCCCATTGCGCCATATTCAGTTCAACTTGTGAGAAGCGCATGCCTTCTACCAGTCCCTCTGGCTTTGCCGTTTCTAACAGTCCACCCATGCCGCCGAGAGACAAATCGAACAGGCGAAAATGCAGAATGCTGTTGTCCGGCATCTTTGCCGCGCAGCGATAGGGGGGATGCAGCGGCGCGCCGATACGGAAATACTCCCGACGCTGAATGAACCACAGGGAAGGCGGCAGCGTTGAGATAAATGCCGGTAGTCGCTGATACTCGCCTTTTTTAAGCTGCGGCAGCGTGAATTCCACTTTGGCGCCCTGCGTTTCGGCGATAATTGAGATCTGGCTGGCCCGCTGCACGGCCTGGTTTTCATATTCCTGACTGCCAAAGTCCATGATCAGTTCGTCCGGGGTGACCGCCAGTATTTTGCTAATGAACTGGCCACCTGACCAGGAGATACGCAGTGGAACCTGCTGCGAATTTAAGTCCCTGAGAACGCCTAACACCGCTAACGGATTTTGCTTCAGGAACTGCTCATTGTAGTTGCTCACACCTAATGACTCCTGGATGCCTGGTTTATCGTTGGATTATCGGCATCAAACGACGGAACTTAAGACAAATGAATGAAATTTTTTGCCAAAGCCAATGAATTAAGTCTGTGTGGAAAAACGTCATCCAACAGCTTGCCTATACTTAATGCACTGGCGCGGGAATAACGAGCGCACATTCACTGGAAAGAGGGCCTGAAAATGGGAATTATTGCCTGGATTGTTTTTGGTCTGATTGCAGGTATTATCGCCAAACTGATTATGCCGGGGCGCGATGGCGGTGGATTTATCCTGACCTGTATTCTCGGTATTGTCGGCGCTGTGGTCGGCGGATGGCTGGCAACAATGTTTGGTATCGGCGGTGATGTCAGCGGATTTAATCTCCACAGCTTCCTGGTGGCCGTAGTCGGCGCGATTGTTGTGCTGGGTGTTTTCCGGCTTGTGCGACGAGATTGAGTGAGCGGCCCCCTCTGGGGGCCGTTTCTTTGGAATAGAAAGTTCGTTATGGCGTCGGTTGCGTCTGCTTTTGAGGCTCAGTTGATGCCGTCCCAGCCGGGGCTGGACGCGATGCGGGGACGCTGTCACACGGTTTTTCTTTGGCGCAAATCAGGTCGAGCATTTTTAGCGTTACGCCGTTAGTCCAGCCGAACCCATCCTGCAACGGATATTCACCGCCACCGCCGCCGGTGCCAGTGGTACTCACGTCATACTTTTCAACCAGCTTTTTCTCGCGATCGTAAGTGTGCTGCACGTTGGTGAGGAATCGCCAGGTTACGTCCATGGCGACGTTATCCTGACCGTAATTTTGTAACCCGGCTGCCGCGACCCACTGGAGCGGGGCCCAGCCGTTTGGCGCATCCCATTGCTGGCCGCTTTTCACCGAGGTGGTAGCTAGACCGCCGGGCTGCAGCAAATGTGCCTGGGTTGCCGCGGCGACCTTACTGGCGCGATCTTTTGCCGCTGCATTAACATACAGCGGGAATAGGGCGGCGGCAGTGAGTTGGTTACGTACTTTGTGGCTCTTTAGATCGTAGTCGGCATACCAGCCTTCTTTGTCGTTCCACAGGTGCTTTTCGATCCCTTTTTGTCGGGCATTGGCAAAACCGTCATATTGAGCAGCTTTGGCATCATCACCAGCGGCTTTACTGGCGAGGGCGATCATTTTTTCCATTTTGTACATCAGCGCATTGAGATCGACCGGCACAATGCTGGTGGTACGCAGGGTACCTAGCTGGTTGGGGTTATCCATCCAGCGGGAACTAAAGTCCCAGCCGGACGCTGCGGCGGAGCGCAGGTCGCGGTAGATTTCGGTGGCCGGGCGGTTCGGGTTACTTTTAGCGGTGGCGATATCCTCCACCCATGACTCTGGCCGCGGCGTATCGCGGTCATCCCAGTAGCGGTTCAAAATGGTGCCGTCATCCAGCTTAACCACGCGCTTATTTTGCTGACCGGGCTGGAGCGTTTCGACGCCCTCCATCCAGTAGGTGTACTCTTTGAGCATCTGCGGGAGGTATTTTTTCAGCGCATCATCCCCTTCGTGCTGCGCCAGCAGTTCAACCATAAAGGCAAAGAACGGCGGTTGAGAACGGCTCAGATAATAGGTGCGGTTGCCGTTAGGAATGTGTCCCCAGGCATCAATCTCGTAAGCGAAATTTGCCACCATGTCGGAGACCTTGTCCCAGTGATTACTTTCGGCAAGCCCCAGCATGGTGAAATAGCTGTCCCAATAATATATTTCGCGAAAACGCCCGCCTGGCACCACATATGGCTCCGGGAGCGGCAGCAGCGAATCCCATTTTTCAGCGTCGGTCGTTGAGCGGGTTAGCACCGGCCACAGACCATCAATATGTTCGCGCAGCGATTGCCCGGCAGGGGGGACGTATTTCTCACCCTCTTTTGGTAAGGTAAAGTTCACTCCGACAAAATGACGTAAATCGAATCCAGATTGATTCTTTTGCATTCGGTAATCGGCGAGGATCATTAACGGATCGCTATTGGGAACCGCATCAGCAAAGGTTTTCTGGTCAGGGAACAATTTGGCCGTTTGTACATCGTTAAACAGAGGGCCGAGCAGAATATCAGGTGGTTGCGGTGTCGCTGCTGGCGCGTCCTCCGCATTGACGGTAAAAGAGGTACAGGCAAAAAGGGTACTGGCAAACGTCAGTTTTATCGCAACAGAAAGCAGCCCGGAAGGGCGGATTGCTGGTGTTATCATCGGTTAATCTCCTTAGCGGTGTGCCGAAGCAGCGGCATTTACCATGAGAAAACCTTAGTTCAGGATCGACCGTTGCGCGTGATCGACTCCCCATTTTGCGAATAAACAGACATTTCCCGACGCGCCAGGAAGATGCACACCCTGTTGAGAAAGGGTGTGCTGATGCCATTAACCTGTATGGGTTATCCGATGCGCCACGCAGTCAAGAGTGACGGTATCTCCCGTCTTTATACTATCGAGGGTCTCCCCAAGCTGACACATCCAACAAAGTCCCATTTCACGGGCGATAATCGCGGGGTGAGAAGCCTCGCTCCCGGTACGCAGACAGATCCCTTTGATGGTCAGCGGATCGAGTTGCAACACCGTAGACGGATAAATGACGTCCGCGACCAGGATTGTCGGATGGCTGAACGTCGGGATTTGCGCCGTCGCTCCTGTCAAATGCTGCAGCGAACGAGACAGTAAATCTTCAATGTCGATATATCGCGCCTGTAAGTAGGGATCGTCGAGCTGTAAATACTGCTGGCTGAGTTCGCTCAGCACCTGCTGCCAGGCGCAGGCGGCGCTACACTGCTTTTCACGCATTACGTCACAGGCCATATCGAACAGCTCGGGATCGTCCAACAGCGTGTGGTGACCGGAGAAGATCGCGGCGATATCGGCGGAATACTTCTCTTCAGCGAGCGCGGTTAGCTCGCTTAAATCGTTCAGCGTGCTCTGGATGGCGGCCTGTAATCGCTGCTGCTCAGCCTGCAATGATGCTGCAGGCTGCGGGCTTATCTCGGGTGAGAATGGCGTGTAAAAAATTACCGTCCCCGTTACCCGTGACGGGACCTGAGTCGCCACGTTTTTCGCCTGCGTTGGTGCGAGCGATTCGCCAAAATTCTCTGCCGCCAACTGTTTGAACGCGGCCAGGGCATCTTCTGCCTGTTCGCCTTTGGCAATCAGGCGCAGCGTGTCGTTACAACGCACCTGCAGCAAGGCTATCTGATTGAGACTATCAGGAACGACGCACTTGCCGTTTTTTTCCAGCCACATGTCGGCGTTAAAGCCAGACAGCGTAGATACCAGCCGTGAGGCCGGGCGAACGTGGATACCGTTGGGGTTTTTCACCACAATGGCAATCGAACGGGCATCTGTGTCGGGGGATAGTTCGGCAGAAGCGGACTTTGCTGCCGAGGGCGAAGGTAAACCCAGTTGCTCACATTTGGCGTCGAGGGCGTGCATGGCATCACGGATGACCTGATCGATATCAGCACCCGCAGCAGCGCTAACCGTCGCGGCCAGCGTGCCTTCAACCAGCGGGGCAGCGCACAGACGGACTTTCGCGGCGATGTCAGGGGCGAGCAGTTCAAGGGCAGTTTCCGCACTCAGCAACGCACTGCCGATATCCATCATCACTAACACGTGATCCGTATCGGCCACGGACTCGATGGCTTCCATCACCTTAATCGGATCGGTA
The DNA here is from genome assembly GCF_059615875.1 of Citrobacter sp. CRE-46. Lineage (NCBI taxonomy): Bacteria > Pseudomonadati > Pseudomonadota > Gammaproteobacteria > Enterobacterales > Enterobacteriaceae > Citrobacter > Citrobacter sp. CRE-46. The sequence goes on from NZ_CM184341.1 coordinate 2,343,351, forward strand.
CCAATGGGATTCTCAGGATCGTCAATGCCTGCGGCAATAGCGAGTTTACAGCCATCGCCCATTAACATTTGTCGGGCTAACGCGCCGACGCCTTCGCCCAGTTGGGCGCTGTGAGACACAATAACCAGGTTTACCATCGCTTTATCCTTACTCTCTGGACGCCTGAGCCGGCATTTGCATCATAAACATGACGGACGTTGCGCCAGGATCCTGATGGCCAATGCTGCGTTCACCAAGGTAGCTGGCGCGGCCTTTGCGTGCCTGCATGGTGATGGTGCTTTGTGCCGCGGCTTCCGCTTGTTGGCTTGCGGCTTCCAGCGCCGCCTGTACGCTTAGCTTTTGCTCGCAGGACTGACGTAAAGATTCCACCACCGGCAACCAAACGTCGCACATGGTTTTGTCGCCAGGCTCAGCTTTACCACGGCTAATGACGCCTTCTGCGCCATCGCGAATCATTTGATACAACTCGTCCAGCGTCAGGCTCTGGTGGGCTTGCGTGACCTGGGCGGCGCGGATGAAAAAGGTACCGAACAGCGGGCCGCTGGCACCGCCAACGCTGGAGAGCAATACCATGCCGGTATTTTTTAAAATAAAACCGATGTCTTTATCGGCGATAGACGGCAGTTTTTCGACCACTTTACTAAAGCCACGATGCATGTTCAGACCGTGGTCGGCATCGCCGATTTCCCGGTCCAGCCCGGTGAGAAAATCACTTTCGGTAGTGAATATTTCGCCGCAGCGATAGAGCCAGTTAACAATTTGCGTTCTGGTGAGGGACATCATGAATCTCCTTATTTACCCCAGTTGAGAGCAGGGGTGTGAACCGGTGCATCCCATAAATTCAGCGTTTCGTCATCCACCTGTAACAGGGTGATTGAGAAACCGGTCATATCCAGAGAGGTACAGTAAGAGCCGATCAGGTTGCGCTCAATGACGATCCCCGCATCCTGGCAACGGCTTTCGAGGCGGTTATACACGCCGAAGAGTTCTGACAACGGCGTCGCACCGAGATTATTGACCAGCGCAATGACGCGATCGCCGCTTTGCAACGCCCGCTTGCTTTCTTTGCCTTCCTGCCACGCGCCCTGGACGTTGTCCCAATGACGCAGCGTGCGGCTGTAGTCGCCGTTTTCCAGCAGCGTGTCGAACATTTCATCTACGGTTTGGTCGAGAGACGTGAAGGCTCTGCGGTCAATGCCCGGCTCCCCGTGGATACCCACGCCAAACTCCATTTCGTTATCCTGCAGCGTGAACGACGGTTGCCCGGCGGCCGGAACGGTACAGGCGCCAATGGCGATCCCAATGGAGTGCCCCTGGTTATTCAGTTGACGCCCGAGTGCCGCGCAGGCTTCCAGCGAGTCACCGCGTTCGGCGGCCGCGCCGACCAGTTTTTCTATCAATACGGTATTCGCCACGCCACGGCGACCGGCGGTATACAGACTATCTTTCACCGCGACGTCGTCATCCACCACCATGGTCGTGACTTTAATACCGCTTTCGTGCAGCAACTCGGCGGCGGTTTCGAAGTTAAGAATGTCGCCGGTGTAATTCTTGATGATCAGCAGGACGCCTTCACCGCCGTCAATTTGCATGGCGCATTCAAACATTTTATCCGGCGTAGGTGAGGTAAAAATCTCACCCGGGCAGGCCCCGGCGAGCATGCCCTGCCCAATATAACCGCAGTGCATTGGCTCATGTCCGCTGCCGCCGCCGGAGAGGAGCGCCACTTTGCCCATCACCGGCGCATCTGCGCGAGTGACGTACACCGGGTCCTGATGCAGCGCCAGGGAGGGGTAAGCCTTCGCCAGTCCGGCGAGTTGTTCATTCAGTACGTCTTCAACACGGTTGATCAATTTTTTCATTATTTATGCTCCGCAGACAGTCCTGGATGCTGCCAAAATTCTGCAGCCATCTGATGTAGGGTATCGGTTTGTACAACGCTACGGCGACCGCTCGCTGCCGATAAAGTAATTTTGCACACGGGTATGCAAAAGAAAATTGCTCTTGGTGGTGTTTCAATAAGGAACATTGCTATCTCAATATGTTCCGTATTGAAACAAGATGACGTCAAATTCGCCTAAACTGCGACGTTGGGCATCCTTTTGTTTTAAGGTTGGCAAGGGGGCAGGCAGTTTCATCAAGGTGAAGGGCGTGAACGAACAGGAGGCAGATTAAGAAGGTTAAAATCGTGCAGGCAGGTGGTTGATCGCCACCAGTTTTCCTTGCTCAAGTTCGATATATCCCCCTTTTTTTAAGGCCGCGAGCATTTTCATCACGCTACTGCGTGAAAGGTGCGTCCTGTCCAGAATGTACTGGTAGGCGGCAATCTGCTGGCGAATGTTGTCTGATTCTTTGGCCAGAGCCTGTAGTTGATAGCACAGCACATCATAAGCGGTGGGGGCCGCGACCATCTCATTTTGAATAAACAGTTTATTTGTCACGATGATCATATGCCGGGCCATGATCTCCCAAAGCTGTTTTGCTTCAATGCGTGCCATAACGGTTTCCAGTGGGACAGTCGCAACTTCGCATTCCTCAAGGGCGCGGAGCAATAGTTTCTCTGATAATGCACTGGTGAAGCCGAGAGACACCGGCGCAGAGGCGATGCCTAAAGCCAGATTATTCTCCAGGTTTTCAATACTTACCGTACCCTGGCGGATAAACTGACACAGATGTTCTCCAGAATGGATAAATACGAAGCGGCTACCTTTGGGGTAGCGCCTGAACTCGCATTCTTCTGCCAATTGTCGCAGCAACTCCGGAGCATAAGGCGAGGGTTGTTTGAGCAGATTTATCGGCGATTCATGAGGCATAATGGGGTTATCCCGCATAGATTTTCATTCGTTTACGTTGTGCAGCATAGCGTACGGTTAATACTTCAGGGGAATATTTTGCTGTATTTGTTTCAATACGCCGCGTTCGGTAACGATATAGCCGCCTTTTTTTAATTCGGCCAGAATTTTCATGATACTGCTCCGTGACAGAAACGTGCGGCTCTGAATATAGTTTGCGGCGGTAATGTGCTGCCGAAACTCGTCAGATTCGCGCATCAACTCATAAAGTTGTGAGCGAATAACATCGTAAGATGTTGGGGCGGAAATGCGAGTGCAATGGTCATAAACACGCCCGGCCGTATAAATGAGTAACATGGACAGGCTCTCCCACAGATCCTCATCGGCAATAATCTCATTAGCTGTTTCCAGAGGAATGGCTGCAACGGTTGAGCACTCTTCACACCGCATAAAGAGATATTCCGATTCTGCAAGCTGATTGCTTAGTCCGAAGATAAATGGCGCGACTTCAGAATTGAGCATAAAGCCGTCGCGTTGCCTGAAGATGGCAATCGTGCCATTCAATAGCAAATAACATTGATGAGAATTATTGCTCTTGTAGTTAATTATTTGTCTGTATTTTGTTTCATAAATGTTGGCGCTTGGCTTTAGCTTTTCAATAATATTTATTATGTGTTCCACCGGCTTTATCGGTAAGGCTTGATACATACTTGATTCAATGATTATTTTTGTTTCAGGCATGAGTCGCCCTCCTCAATAAATATGCTGCTAAAAACAACATAAGATGTTGTTGGTTTTAATAATTATGGTAATGAGAGGAAGATAATGGAATCCATCGCACGGTGTAAAATTACACCGAAAAATAACTTGAGCAAATATGTGCATCTATATCAAAATTGCCCATAAGCAGAAGAGCAATAGCATCTAATAAGGATCGGTTTTACTTACATGGAGCCTAATTCCATCCTTGCTAATTTGCGCTGATTGTTATTTCTCACAGTACTTTCAAAGTGATGGTAATAATAAAGTTATGGGGCGTTATTTGCATCAGGGTAAATAACGATGCAGCACTATAAATAAAAGTTAAGGAAAGCAATTATGAAAAAGAATGTGATAGCGAAGACGTTGTCTGCTGCGGCCATTCTCATGGCCTCAAACGCAATGGCCTATGATGGTACGGTTATTTTTAATGGTGAAATCCTCGATTCGGCCTGTACCGTTGATATTGGTGGTAGTAATACGTTGATGGTCGATCTGGGACGTGTCGCTAAAACAGCATTCGTCAGTACTGGCGATGAAGCATCCACCACAAAATTTACGCTACGGCTGAAAGATTGCCCGGCCAGCGTGGCCGCAGCAAAGGTGAAATTTGACGGTGCGCATGACGGTAATGACAGTAGCTTGTTGGCCATCACACAAGGTTCCGGGTCGGCAAGCGGTGTGGCAATACGTCTTAAGACGGCAGACAGTGTGAACTTAGGACTTAATCAGGACAACGGTTATACCTACATGTTATCCAGTACCGCGGATAATAATCTGGATTTCTATGCCGCCTATGTGGCAACCGCTGTGCCTGTTCTTCCTGGCGCGGCTAACGCGGTGGCTAATTTCACTGTTAACTACAACTGATTTACCTGTGCAGTTTTAAGGGCCGGCAAACGGCCCTTTCAGAGGTTTATGATGAGAGTATTACGTTTTTGCATGTTGCCCCTGGTTGCTGTGGCGATCGGTATTACTACAGCGCATGCGGGTGTCTCAATTGGTGGTACCCGAGTCATTTACGATGGTGGAAAGAAAGAGGCTTCGCTGAGCGTTAATAATCCTGATGCGGTTCCTTACTTAATTCAATCTTGGATTGAAACGCAAAGCAACGACGGGGCGAAAGCACCGTTTATCATTACTCCACCGCTTTATCGTTTGGATAAAGGGCAGCGAAACGTAATGCGCATTATTCGCACAGGTAATTTGCCAGAAGATAAAGAATCTCTGTTCTGGCTCAATATTAAATCGATACCGTCGGCAGAGCGTAAAGATAATACATTACAAATAGCTATCAAAACGCGAATAAAACTGATCTACAGGCCGGTCGGATTAAACCAGTCAACACCAGATGCGCAGGTAGAAAAACTACGCTGGAAATCGGACGGTAAATTTATTCAGGTGACGAACTCATCCTCATACTTTATTAATTTTAATGAAATTACCGTGGCAGGTAAAAGAATCGAAGACGTTACGTTTGTCGCGCCCGGACGCAGCGCGAGTTTCGCACTACCGACAGGTATTACCGGTGGAGCAATAACCTACAGAATTATTAATGATTACGGCGGGATAAGTGAGGCGTATCACGCCTCACTCTAAAACGCAGTCCGGACGGGAAGATTATGTCAATGATGATAGCCAAGATGATATCTAATCCACTTCCGGTCCGATTATTGCTGTGTATTTTATTAACCGTCGCCAATGTACTGAATGAAGTAAAAGGTCGTGATTACTTTAACCCTGCGTTACTGGAGCGTACAGGATCCACAAATGGCGATGTTGATCTTTCCGGCTTTGAGACAGGACAACAGGCGGAAGGAACATATCATGTTGATATTCTTCTCAATGGAGAGAATGTTGATACCCGCGATGTAGTGTTTACCAGACGGGAAGGGGGAATGCTGGAACCGTGCCTTTCAACAGAGTTGTTGGAGGGCTACGGTGTGAAGACAGCACTATATCCAGGGCTTGTCGGGAACGAGAATTGCGCTGATCTGTCCGCTATTCCTCAGGCTTCCAGCGAACTGTTATTTTCTTCCCAGAAGTTGTTATTGAGTATTCCGCAGGCCGCGCTTTCTTCACCGGCGCGCGGTTATGTTGCACCAGAACAGTGGGATGAAGGTATTACAGCCATGATGCTCAATTACAGTCTCAGTGGGGATAACAGCCGGACAAAGGACACAGGAAACAACAGCAACAGTCAGTACGTTAACCTGCGTCCGGGAATTAACATTGGCCCATGGCGGTTACGTAACTACAGCACCTGGAATAAAGACAGCCAGGGAAATGCGCACTGGGACACCGTCTATAGCTACGTGCAGCGCAATATTATTCCGCTGAAAGCGCAACTGGTACTGGGCGACAGTTCTTCGCCAGCCGACGTTTTTGACAGCATTCCTTTTCGCGGCGGCCAGCTTGCCTCTGATGATGAGATGATCCCGGATTCGCTGAAAGGCTATGCGCCGGTGGTGCGAGGAATCGCCCGAACAAACGCGCAGGTGATCATTCGACAAAATGGTTATCAAATTTACCAAAACTACGTCTCTCCGGGGGCGTTTGAAATAACCGACATGTACCCGACCGGAGGCGCGGGCGATCTTGACGTGAGTATCAAAGAAGCCGACGGTAGTGAACAACATTTTACCGTTCCGTTTGCTTCATTACCCGTGCTGCAACGAGAAGGGCGTCTCAAATATGCCTTGACCGCCGGACGTTATCGCTCATATGACAGTCGGGTTGAGCAGACATCCTTTGTTCAGGGAACGCTGATTTATGGTTTGCCGGCAGGATTCACGGCTTATGGCGGTGTCCAGGGGGCAGATAATTATCGTTCTGTTGCAACAGGTATCGGGAAAAATCTTGGCGTGGTGGGGGCGGTTTCGGCTGATGTTAGCCAGTCCTGGTCCCAGCCACAGAATACGGGGCAACAGCAGGGACAATCCTGGCGCATTCGTTACAGCAAAAACAGCGTGGTAACCGGGACGAACTTTTCGATTGCCGGATATCGTTATTCAACGGCTGGCTATTCCGGGATGCAAGACACTTTTGATTCTTATGGGGCCGGCAGTTCATCGATAGAGAAACGCCGTAATCGCATGGAGGCGACCATCAACCAGTCTCTGGGGGCGTCAGGTGGCTCCCTTTCGCTCAGCGCGGTGCGGGAAGATTACTGGCATTACGCAAAACCATTGCAGTCATGGAGCCTGAGTTATAACAACACCTGGCACGGAATAAGCTATGGGATTAGCTGGATGCAGAGTAAAAATGGTTATTCGGGCAGTAATGCTCGCTACGACAGTGAGAGTTTGCTGGCACTGAACATTAGCCTTCCACTGGAACGCTTTTCGACCAACTCCTGGGCCAGCTATAGCATGAATACCAGCCGTAACAGTGGGACAACGCACAGCGTCGGCTTGAGCGGGATGGCGCTGGAGGGAAATGCTCTGAACTGGAGTATTCGGCAGGGTTATGGTTCCGAGGATGCGGGTTATACCGGCAGCCTGAACGCTGATTATAAAGGCGGGTACGCGGAAGTCAGTGGGGGTTACAGTTATGATCGCAACCTGCAACGGGTGAATTATTCGCTAGCGGGGGGCGTGCTCGCCCACGCCGATGGTGTCACATTTTCACAGCCATTGGGTGAAACCAACGTCTTGATTAAAGCGCCGGGCGCTGTGAATGTCGGTATAAAAAACCAAAGTGGCGTACGCACTGATTTTCGTGGATACACCGTTGTCAGTAACGTCTCTCCCTATCGCAAAAATGATATCGGACTGGAGACGGCAACTATAGCGGATGACGTTGAGCTGGAACTGACCAATAAAATCGTGGTGCCGACCCGTGGCGCGGTGGTTCGCACAGATTTTGTGGCCAACGTAGGATTGCGCGCATTGCTCACGTTACGCCGTGATAACGGAAAGCCTGTGCCATTTGGTGCGATGGTGACGGTCAGAGGTGTTCAGGGGCAAAGCTTCATTGTTGGGGATGATGGCCAGGTTTATTTAAGCGGCATGCAGCCACAAAGCGTACTGGACGTTGTCTGGGGCAATGACAACCAACAACACTGTACGGCTAAATATACTCTGAACAGCGAAGAAAATTATCGTGGTATTACCGTGACTGACAGTCTGTGTCGGTAACTCACTTTATTTATTGAGTCTATTAAGATGAACCGAATTTACGTTCTCTGTATTTTATTATTACTCCCCGGTTTGAGCTATGCCGATAATTGTTCCGTCAATGCGACGCTATTTGGCACAGTTACCATGGGGAATATTATTGTGCAACGCGATGCGCCGGTAGGTAGCGAAATTGCGCGAGCCAGACTTTCCGGGTATGCAAAGCTTGAAGTGGATGCTCCCGACAGGCCAACGTCATGCAGTGGCGGTTATACGTTTAATTATTTATCGGCAACGAACTCGCCAATAAATAATGTATTTAACACTAACCTCGATGGTGTGGGAATTCGTGTATCAGTTTTACCTGGTAGTTTTGTGCTGCCATCCAACGGTACGGCTTACATTTATAATCTCGGTTTTTACGATGTAATGTTAATTAAAACCGGGAAAATAACCCCTGGATATTTAACGCCGGGAGTAATAATGCAGGGATGGTTCATCACACCAGATAATTATTTTACGCAAATTTCCCTGGATGCAAATACTCAGGTAACGGTATTAGCATGCTCTGTTTCCAGCCAGACGCTGAATTTTAACCTTGGCGACATTAATGCCAGTGAATTCTCTAACCAATCGGGGTTTAACCCGCCGCGTAGCGATAGCCAGAACCTTGGACTTAACTGCGATGCGTCCGCCAACATTAACGTGGAACTCATGGGTACGCAGAACCCCGATGTGACAAGCGATACGAGCGTGTTGGCGCTGAACGGTCAGGGAACGCAGGGAACTGCAGACGGGGTAGGAATACAAATACTTTATAACAACGTTCCGTTGCAACTGAATAATCGCATTGTATTGAAGCGTTCAACTGGCGGGCAGGAAACGTTGCCGCTGATAGCGCGTTACTACCAGACTAAGCCGGTCGTCAGACCGGGAAGCGCCAATGCAACCGCGACGTTGAATATTACTTACCAATAACAGGGAATAAATAATGTTACCTGGAAAAAGGACGGCCATAGTGATGATGCTCGCATCACCTGCATGGGGGATGGGTGATCCTGTGACGCTCAACATCAACGGCAATGTCAAAACCGCGCCCTGTCAGGTGAGCAGCGACAGTGTGACCAAAACTGTTGATTTAACGCCCGGGCAATCTGTCACCGCTTCATCGTTATACACCGCGGGGTCGACCACGCCGTGGGTCGCTTTTGAATTAAGTGTTGAACAGTGTCCAACTGGGACAAGCCGTGTAACAGTATTATTTAACGGCAATGCCGATAGCGACCATCCCAATGATATGTACCGGAATATCGGTACCGCCTCACCCGTAGCAATCCAGGTACAGGCGAGCGATGGTGCGACCCTTGGCGACGGAAAATCATTAACCGCAAATATTTCCAATCAGCGCTATACATGGCGTTTGCGCGCCAGAATCTATAGTGAGCAAGGGCTGGTAACGCCTGGAACCATCAACTCTGCGATTACTATTTCTATGACCTACCAATAAACTAAAGCAGGCGCCTTAATGAACATCAGCATCCGCTGTGATGACAATATGTATAAATTGGGATTGATCGCATTACTAAGAGAAATATTTTCACTGGAAATGGCCCAGCAAACGCTGAGTATTCAGAATTTTGACTCTAAAAATAGGGCAACTGATGATGTGATGATTTTAATGCTCAGCCCCGGTGAACATTATCTTTGCCATTCAGAATTCTTTACCCGATCTCCAGGGCTTATTGTGGGTTTAATTGACAGGGCGCATATTCCTGCGCGTGGCGAAGTGCCTTCATGTATCAACCATATTGTTTTTATTCCTCACGATACTCCGGCCAGTCAAATGAGGACGGTGATTAAACATCACTGGTCCTTAGCGAAAAATGCAAATTTAACCAATAAGGGGCGCTCTTGCTTAGGTTGCCCACATAAAACATTCACGGCGCAGCAGCATCAGTTAATTCGTTTATTATTGTCAGGGCTCACGTCAAAGCAAATTGGTTTGCATATGCATATTTGTCAGAAAACGGTGCTGGCACACCGTCGAGCCTTAATGAACAAATTTAGGTTGAGGTCGGATTGCGAATTATTACAATTCCTCATCGCTGCACAGGAAAAGAGGGTTTTCAGCGCAGAGAAACCCGCAGCGAGTGAAGAAACAATAGCTCGGCCAGTTGCACCTGATGCAGAATTGTACCTGATCCCGGTGAGCTGCAGATAGAAAGCCACCTGCTTCGCAAGTGGCTTATGCTCAAGGTTACTTAGGGGGCTTAGCCTGGATAAATTCCGCGATCTTTACGTGCCAGCAAAATACGCTCACAGGCGACAATATAGGCGGCGGTACGCAGAGAGCAGGATTTCTCGGCGGCTTTTTCCCACACGTGCACCATCGCATCGGTCATGATTTTATCCATGCGTTGGTTGATCTCTTCTTCGCTCCAGAAGAAGCTTGCCATGTCCTGAACCCATTCGAAGTAGCTGACGGTAACGCCGCCGGCGTTACAAACTACGTCAGGAACAACCACAATACCGCGGCTTGCCAGAACGTCGTCGGCATCCGGATAGGTTGGACCGTTGGCGCCTTCGAGTATCAGTTTACAGGTCAGCGTTTCAGCGCGGTGACGGGTGATCTGACCTTCGAGCGCGGCAGGGATCAGAATGTCCATCTCCAGGCTCCAGAAAGCCTCGCTGGCGATGGTTTCAGCCCCCGGGAAACCAGCAATCTGTTTGTGCTCCAGTTGCCAGGCTGACAGCGCGGACATGTCGATGCCGGTAGCGTTAAACAGCGTCGCGGTGTGATCCTGAATAGCGACTACGCGTGCGCCAGCTGCCGCGAAAAGACGGGCGGCTTCACTGCCGACGTTACCAAAACCTTGCACCGCGACGCGAGCGCCTTCAACGTCGATATTGGCACGACGAGCCACTTCCAGACCGCTGACAAAAACGCCGCGACCGGTGGCTTTATCACGGCCTAACGAGCCGCCGAGGTGAATAGGTTTACCGGTGACCACGCTGGTCACGGTGGTGCCGTGGTTCATGGAATAGGTATCCATCATCCAGGCCATCACTTTACCGTTTGTACCCACATCCGGCGCAGGGATGTCTTTCTGTGGTCCAATAATAATGCCGATTTCGCTGGTATAACGACGGGTCAAACGCTCCAGTTCGCCTTCAGACAGTGAGAACGGATCGACGCGCACACCACCTTTGGCACCGCCGTACGGCAGATTCAATGCTGCGCATTTGATGGTCATCCATGCGGACAGGGCCATCACTTCATTAAGATCAACATCAGGATGAAAACGCACACCGCCTTTGCCCGGACCGCGGGAAAGGTTATGTTGCACGCGATACCCTTCAAAATGACGGATAGTCCCGTCATCCATTTGTACCGGGATATCGACAATCAACGCGCGTTTTGGGTGACGCAGGGTATCCACCCAATGGGAAAGTTCGCCCAGGTAAGGGGCCACACGCTCGATTTGTTGCAGGTAGGTATTCCAGGCAGATGTGCTGCTATCTGAAGCGTAAGATAACTTATCCATGATAAACCTTAGTTATAAAAGTAATATGTTCTTAATTTGGCCGTGGTATACAGTGAATCTCACCATATACACCTAAATTTAACATTTTTTTTCAAAGGACGGCCTGCTTGCCCAGCTCGGTTTATCTGTATTACTAGTGTGGGCTTTAGATGTTTGTTGAATAGTTATACTTTCAATGTGGTGTTTATTGAAAATATTTGCTTTTAAAATGGGTTAATATGCATTTGTTGTGAAATTCATAATTTGTCAGATTTATGACGCACCTCTAAAAGTAAACAATATGATAATAAAATGTATTTTCCTTATTGCTTTTTAGCGGGGCGTCAATAGGTAACGACAACGGTAACGGTATCGGCATAGTTGTCGGGTGTGTAGTTCGCGCTGGGAACGGTGGCGTAAACCGGGTACGCCGTGGTTGTACCCGTGCCGTTACCCGCGACGGTATTGAGCGCTGTATTGCCCCAGACCGTACCGGAAGGTCCTGGCGTTGAGCTAAGCTGGTAGGGGACTTTATCGGCATTCGTCCCCGTCCCGGTCATTTGACCGCTACCCGCCGTATTCCCGTTGGAGGGTTGCAGACCGATGGTGTAAGGGGTGTTATTAGAGCATGCGACGCCTACGGTATTTGAAGCCGTCAGATTACGTCCGGTGGCCTTTGTTGGCGTAAAGCTGATATTAGTTGCCGAGGTGATGTTGCATTGCTTGCTGACAGCCGCTGATACGGTGAAAGGAAACCTGGCGGCAACGGTATCGCCACAGGTGGTGGGCGGCAAAACCAGGCCGGGATTGAGCGTGACAAATGCTGTCGCCGTCGTATAGCTATCCTGATAGTTTCCTGGTACAGCTGCGGTTTGCGGGGTGACTATCTGGGCAGAGACCGTTAGTGAACCAGTGACTGGCGTGAGATTGAGCAAGTTAAGTTGCACCATCGGAAACGTGGTCCCCGTCTGGTATTGGCTACCCCAGACATTCGTGCCATTGGCACCCTGATACAGCTGATAGGTCAACGTTCTGCTCGGGTTGCCGCTTAACGACATATTTCGGGGTGTCACCTGACCACTGACGGCCGAGGCGCCAATATTAAAACACAGATTGATCCCCGCCAGCGTGTCACCAAGCTCTTTGGTACAGGTGTAGCTGAACGTCATTGTTGACGTAGTCCCGGTGGTTGACAGCGGATTTACCGGGCCAAAATTGATGGGTTGGACATTGCTCACCGAACAGGTCACCGCAGGGCTAATCGCCGGATAAAAGAGCACGGCAGCGATGAGTAATAGCTGTCTTAACCTCATGAGCGTACTCCTGTTATTGTGGCCGGCAAACCAACGGGCCTATTTGTACAATCCCTTTCGCTGAGGCGGGATAGTCAAATTGCACGCGACATCTCCCCGTCTCCGTATCGACGCGGAGCGTATTGTGGTGCTCCAGAGTGTCGAACCAGGTCATGCCGTCAAAGCCAACGACTGACGATTGTCCTGCTCCGCTGGTGGCGTACGCCATACTCCCCTCCGGAATTGGTTTCCCCTGGTCGTCAACGAGGATAACCTGCGCGGCACGTATGGGAGTGATGCCGAAGCTAACCAGCGTACCGGAACGGTCCGCAGGCGTTGCATTTGTTTCAACGCGGGCGATCCGCATATTGGCGGGGAGATCCATCGGGTCAATACTGATCAAATTATTTTGATAACTGTTCAGTGGGGTGACCAGCAGCAGACCCTGGTCGTCGCTACGACCGATCAGGTTATTTTGCAATTTGATCGGCACATCGGGGACACCGTCAGTTGAAACCACGGCAAAACCATTATTGATTTCTCGCGCTGCAAACACGCCGCCTCCCATGGCCACCAGCGATCCGGTGGCACCCACATAGCCGTAATGGTTATCCGGTAAACGGCTGAGTCCCGCATAGGCTTTGCCGTAACGCCCCAGGAATCCTACTTCACCCTGACCACTTTGCCGGGAACTCTGCTGACTGGCTGCCAGATTCCACCCCCAGCCGCCGTCAGCAGGTGGCGTCCGGCTGGCATTGAACTGGTAGTCGGTTTCATCGTTGGTGCGTTGTATGGTGCTGCTGGCGCTCAGGTTATTTTCAGTCGTTATCGTCACCATCAGATAGAGGCTGCGATCGCGGTTATCATCAATATTCTGGTTGAACCCGGCATTGAGTGAAATGTTATCCGTGATGGTTTTAAACCAACTGGCGTTGGCATAACGCACCGCGTTTTCGTGCGGATAACGAAACTGAAGGTAGCTCAGGCTAACGTTACCGGCAGTTTCCAGCGAATAGCCAATTACCGTGTTGCTGCTGAGCGTGGGCGGCGGCTCGCCATAATGAGTGGCAACGTCACGATAATCGCCCGATGTTGCGGTGGTACTGGTACTGAAATTAAAGCGTTCGCCGGACCAACGATAACCAAAACTGTACAGAAATCCGCTTGTTCCTGAGTCGGTACTTGCGGCCAGGGCGGTAGAAAATGTCCCGCTACGGGTCCCTGGGATCCAGTCGTTACCGAATCCCGTATTGATAAGTCCATCGCTGGCTTCAGCATGAGTACCTGCCGTGAACGTGTTGCTGAATCCGCGACGCCATGTCCCACTTAACACTGGCGCGCTGGCATACTCAAATGAGGAGTAACCATAATTTTTGCGTACCATGCCCAACTCTGCTGACCAGGCCGTTAATCCTTCCCGTAAAAGCTGTTGGTCATTGTAGAACGAAAAGTTTTGCACACTCGTTCTGCCCAGCGCATCCGTCATCATCACCTGGCCCGTCCCCGCGCCGCTGATATTGGGCATGGTGTTGATCTGGAAACTCCCTGCAGGGACTTCTCCGTTGTAGTACCTGACGCCGTCGACATACAGTTCCACGCTTGAGGGTAGCGTCGCTGAGCCAAGGTATGCGGGGAGCGGGGTAGTTGGCATATAAGGCTGCAATCCAAAATCGCTTCCTATCTGAATACCACCGATGCGGGTTGGTCGTGACCAGATGAGTGAACTTGTCAGGGTATCGCCAATGGTCACTGCCAACATGGTTTCGGGAAATGACGATCGCCAACTGGTATCAAGACGCGCAAAGCTGTTATCTGCATATTCCTCGTTGGCGTATTGTGTCAACTGGGTTGTACTTAGCACACCTGAAGCATTAAACGCGCGTAGTTCGCTAAAGGTATTCACTGCGCTTTCATCTCCCTGCTGGGCGTATATATCGTAATTAAGCAGCGCTCCGCGTGATGTTGTCACCGACGGCGCAGGCGTTACAGGCGAGTTAAGCTGAGTGATAGCAAGGTCGAGTGAACTTAATGGCGCGGTGAGCGAGAGCGTTTGCAACTGAACGTTGTAGTCAACGGTTAGTTGGGGGATATCGTTCAGGCAGACAGGGGCAATGGCATCTGGCGCAAAGCGGAAACCCATTTGTCGCAGAGTGTCTGTGCCTGCATAGAGCTTTCCATTGTCATAGCCAAAATGTACCAGCCCGACGGGATTTCCGTTCAGGGTGACATCGAGATAGAGATCGATACCCGCGAGTCGGCGTGCGTCATTGATAACATTCTTTTCCTTCAGATTATTATTCAGCGTTTGTGCACAAACCATTCCCGATATTAATACTCCATTGAGAAAGCAAAACCTCACCAGAAACCAGGATCTCTTACAGATCTTGTACTGTTTTTTGGCCATTGATTGTTACTTCAACTTTCCCGCCGTAATGTGTATCACTGGCCGACGGAGAGACTACCCAGCGCATTGTGGAACCTGGAAGAACATAACCTAACAGTCCCGGCGTAATAACTTTCTTAGTGCCGTTTGGGGTTATATAGGTTGCAGCAGATAATTGCGCATGCCCATTTCCCTTATTACTGACTTCAATAAATTTTTTGCCATCGAGTTGTTGCAATTTCCATTGTAGTTTTGCTTCTGCTGGTGCTGTTGAGACCGGTTGGATGAAAACGGGCACGGAATAATGCAGTACAAACTGAAGTTTATTTTTTTGTACTTTTGCTGGCGGCAACTCATCAATTGATAACCGATAGGCATCTTCAGTATGTGTCGATGGCGGACCTGTGCGAATAACGCGAATCAACTGGCGTTCTCCGGGGGCTAATGCCAACATCGGTGGGCTAATGACCAGTCCTTGAGAGGGTGAGAGTCTGTCGCTATACGCGTTCTGAGTCCAGTGAAAAACCCGAACCTGGGCATTAAGCATATTTTCCCCTGCGTTGCTAAGCCAGATACCATCGGCGTTTTGCGTCGCTTGCAAGGTTAACGTAACGGGGGCTATTTGCAGCCCGCTGGCGGCAGCAAATTTTACGCTCACAACCATCCCTAGCAGGCATGCGCAGGCACACTGCTGAACAGGCAGTTTTATTCTCATGTGGTTACCTGAGGCTAGTAATTAACGTTAACTGTTACCGTATCGGCATAGTCGTCAGGAGTGAAGTTGGCGCTCGGAGCGGTGGCATAAACAGTAAACGTCTGCGCCTGGCCGGTGCCCGTCGCCGCCACGCCGTTTCCTTGCGTGGTGTCAGTGGCGGTATTTCCCCACACCGGACCTGTTGCTGATGTTCGGTTCAGTTGATAGGGCACTTTATCCGTATTGGTGGCGGCGTTAGCCACGGAGGACATTGCCCCAGAACCTGTCGTCGTTCCGCCATTGGCGGCTGAAGGTGCCAGACCAATAAAATAGGGGGTAGTCTTTGAACAATTAATGGAAATGGTATTACTTGCACTGGTATTTGTTGCTGTAGAATTGACAGGCAAAAGAGTGATGTTTGAAGCTGAACCGGCGGTAACGGTGCATGCCTTCTGAATCGTCATCAATACCTGAAACGTACCACTGGTCGTCGCTGCATTTGCCACTGAAATAATGGAAAAGGTGCAGCATAAAAGAATCAAGCGTTTGTCCAGGACCAGAGCCATATCTTTAACCTTTTTCAAATAACCACATTTATTACTGTAGAAAAACAATAATGTGGCACAAGAAGACATGATTTAACCCTAGGATAAGTATTAGTCGTCCGCCAGTTGATCTAATAAATTTTACTTAGGAAAAAGGTGATGCCACCTACAAAAAAATAATACCAATGAGTGAGTATGTTTTTATTTTTTTCTGCTACCCGTGCCGCAGGCTCCTGGCAGATAAGATCATCATGCGTACAGCGGTCAGAAGGGGGGAGAAGAAAGCTTTGAATGGACGTATTAACGCATTCTGTCTTTACGGCGTCCGTCAGCTTGAGGCCCGTGGAAAATAACTTTATATCCCTGCTCATTCCAGTGTTGCAGCAGTTCATTTTGTCGTCTGGTTGGCGCCGTACCGGTCCAGACGAAAAGCGTTTGCCCGGGGAATAGCTCAGGACGTGGTGTTTCAATAGGCTCTGCAAGAATGGCGATATGCCACCCGGATTGCGATAAGCGCCAGGCCTCAAGCCATAAACGGGTTCTGTCTTCAACATCCCAGGCCATCAGAATGGCATCTTTCCCTGACTTGCGACGCGTTTCTGACAGAAGTACCGCAACATATTCGATCAGCGCGCCGTCAAGCATGCTGTTCATTATGCGAGAGGTATTATGATCAAGTATGAGTCGCTGGCGTACAGGAAGATAGACTCGGTCAATCAACGCATCGACCGGATACGCGCGGCCAAGAGAGAGCATTTTGGCCCGCAGCTTCGGCGGATTGGCCATCCGCAGAATGCTCATCATCTCTTCCTGCAATTGATTCCAGTCATCATCAGTTTCGCGGGTACTGGTTTCCAGTAATGCTTTCACTTTCCCGACAGGCGTACCATTGCTAATCCAACGTTTGATTTCTTCAATACGTTGAATATCCTCTTCATCAAAGAGTCGGTGTCCGCCTTCGCTTCGTTGAGGTTTGAGTAAACCGTAGCGTCGTTGCCATGCCCGAAGGGTTACAGGATTTATCCCGCAACGTTCTGCGACGTCGCCGATGCTGTAATAAGCCATAGTTCCCCCAAACACTCCTGATTCTCCGTCACCGATATGCGGTTCCTGTCACTTTGTACAACATGCATCAAATTGTACAAAACATACAGAGCATTCTAGCAAAATTAAGATTTACTTTACTATCACGCGTGAGAATATTGCTGGCTTTAACCTCAGAAAAGGGGGGAGGTAACAAACGTCTTTCATAATCCATTGAATATTAATGATTTATTGTGTGGCTATTTATTTTCTCTCAGGCCATGCCACAGAAGGGGTACCGTTCAGCAAGGCTGCTGCAAATAAGTTACCCTGGAAAAGCTCGATCCCAGCGGATTCAAGCCACATCCATTCTTCGGGTTTTTCAATGCCAACGGCTGAAAGCTGAATCTCAAGTGAAGTACAGCATTTAATGATCGCCTGAATGATAGCCTGTCTTGGGCCACTTTTATGGACATCAGCAATGAGTTCTCGACTGATCTTTATTCTGTCCGGCTGGAAACGAGACAGAAGTAAAAGCCCGGCATAACCCGCGCCAAAATGATCAACTGCCACACAAATCCCTGCCGCTTTAAGTGATTTTACCGCCTGTGCAAAAGCATCAAAGCGGGAGATGACTTCGCTCTCGGTAAATTCCACGATGATTTGTTCAGGGACCAGTCCATTTTCGGCTATTTCATGAATCAGAAAGTTAACAGCGTCGGGTCTGTTCACCAGCGTCATGGGTAACAGATTGACTGACAACATTTTTTCACCAAGATTCAGAGCGCTGGCCATGGCAAATGCCGTCTTTTTACTTTCCAGATCCGCGGTGTACATCTCTTCCGTGCTTAATTTGTCAAAGTACGCTGCCGGAGTTTCCCCATCTTTACCACGAATAAGCGCTTCCAGAGCGATAACGCGTTGTGACATAGGGTCGATAATTGGTTGAAAGGCAAAGGTGTAGTCGGTATTTGACGCGAGCTCTGCTTCATTAAGGGTTGTACAACTTTTATCGGTGATAAAATCCCAGAAATCGGCAGAAGGGATTTCAAAATAAGTCGATTTTTCCGTTGCCAGTACGAATGTCCGGAAAAACTGCAATGCCCGGTCATCATAGGTGAGCTGGAATTTTGACGTCCCCTGATTCAGTACAGCTTGTAAGACCTCAGCCCGTTCATGTTTTTGTAAATCAAATAACTCCATCCCGACCTTCCCAAACCGGCGAGCAGGAGCATAATCGCACATCAGCTCGACAATATTGTAGTGCCGTGAGTCGTTACAGATACAGCGATAAATCTCCTTCACTTGCTCCTCTGGGCCTTCGAGCAGCTGGAAAAAATGCTGACCGTTAAAGAGCAAGATCCCTGTAACATCAGAGCGCCTGTTTTTCAGATTTGCGGCCATCACCATATCCTCAATCGCACAGAGGGGGGCGTCATCACGTAGATGGCTACGGTAAATAATGGTCGTGAGCATGGACAGTCCGGGATTAAGGGATGAGGTGAGGTAAGGACAGTATCAGACAAACGCGGTTATGTCCTGATTTTCAATACATTATTTTAACCATAAATTTACACGTATAAGGCTATACAGACGCCGTAACCGCTCCCGGGAAACAAAGGCTGTACAGTGCCTGGAGGTGTTGTACTTTTTATTTTCACTCTAATTCATTGAAAAATATAATATAGCACTTTATGTTAAAATTTGCTTTATCTTCGTGTACACATTTTTGGTACAACTTTGCTACTGTTATAAAACTTAATACTCATCAGCATTTTGTTACAGGAGCAACATATGCAGCAGCACAGAGTTCTCACTGATTCCGCAAACGCAATTTCTCGTTACTTTGCAAAAGCGCATCTTCCTACACAGCAGGAAACATTGGGAGAAATCGTCACTGAGATACTAAAAGATGGACGCAACCTGAGCCGAAAGTCACTCTGTGCCAAGCTTTTGAACCGTCTTGAAAAAGCATCTGGTGAGGACGAACAGAAGCATTACAATGCCCTAATCGGCCTGCTTTTCGAATAAAGGGACACCCTAAAACATATAAATGGGGAAAGTAGTGAAGTAGTTATGAAGAAAACTGACCATGAACGCTTGAAACACGAAATTACAGGTTTAGCTGTTATACAGATTTTGCGCATGAACACGGTAATATCATTACCCGCATTGATTAAGCAATTACGTCTTATGAAGGCAAGTGAAGTGGATGCCGGGCGTAGACATCTTATTGACAGCATAATTCATGATTTCACAGATTCTAATCCGGCAAGGATGAACCCCAAACCGGAAAGAACTGTTGATGAGAGTGTATTCAGTGGCAGTAAAAAGCCTAAATTACATTAGAGACCATTTTCCATACTATACAAGCGAGGTGACTATGCTTCAGGAAATGAATGTTCACAGAGCAATTGCAGATAAGGCTTTGTCGAGTTACTTCCGTAATGCCGGTGAGCTATTAGCAGATGAATCCGTTGTATTGGGGCAGGCAGTAACAAATGTGATTTTAGCTGGCGATAATGTTAATAATAAAAACATCATTTTAAGCCTAATCGCTTCACTGGAATCGACAACAGATGTTGTTCAGGCTGATATCATCAGAAAAACACTGGAAATAGTGTTGCGCTATACAGCTGACGACGTCTAATAAAATTATTATATAATCATGAAGCTCCAGCATCCATAGTATGTGCTGAGTATTTGTATACTTTGAATTAAGACTACACATAGCATCTTCACATTCTTAGACCACATTATTATGGGCTTGATATGATTAATTCAATTCCGGAAAATTATATTTTCCAGTGCGCTTTATACAAGAATTTAGAGCGCAATGTGATGTTAAAAATGGGTTATGTCAGTGATGATGTTCTTGTTCAGGCGCTCAGTGCACAGTTGAAGAATGAGAAGAATGCTATATTAACCGATCTTTATATGCAGATTATGAGTCACTTTCAACCAGCTATTCGTTCTGAACCCCGTCAGGTTAATTGTGATTTTTTAGAGGTCATAAATGATGAATACAGTTCAGGAACACGCCAGACAAGCACACTTGTGGATTGATGATGTTTTTATCAGGCAAGGTCTGGAGAATATTCTCGCTGATATAGAGTATAAAGATAAGAATGTGCGTCTAGTTTTCTTTACGATCAACTACTTCAACACTGTAAAAAAACAAAAGTATGATCTCAGGACGCATCGGCTGGTGCTTCTGATTGATGGTCATCTGTATCAGTACCTCAATGAACTTTCATTCTACAGGCTTCCTGTAGACAGTGGCGTAGCCTCAATCAAAAAATTTATCGCTGAAATTATCAGCATTGATACTGAACACGACCAGCAAGCTGAAATAAATATCGTCCTGACTGAACGGGATAAATACATCTTAACGCAATTAGGGGAAGGGCGGACAATTTCTGAAATTTCTGGCTTGCTGAACCTGCACTTAAAAACGATTTACCTGAGCAGGCAGAATCTGATCAAGAAACTTGGTTGTTCGGGGTTGATTGATTTTCAAGGAATACTGCAAACTCCAATATTCAGGCACTGGCTGGAACATGCCTGAGTAAATTACAGGGTGTGGATTTAAAAAAAGGCTAAAATGAAAAATCCACGCCGTGGCGTGGATTTTGAAATCTCATTGTTAAACGCGTCTAGACGTTGAGCCGTGATTTTAATTATATTTTATTGATATTTAATTTTTTATTAAAAAAATTTATCTTAAGCATACTCATTTTTGTACTCATTTTGGAGTTGGCTTGCTTTCGTAATGAGAAGGTCGTAGGTTCGACTCCTATTATCGCACCAATCAAGCATCTCTCAAAGTCTACTACAGTTCACTGAAAAACCTTATAATCAGCATCTTCCAGCTCTCGCTTGTATTCTGACGTCTACTGACACCCCCAAAAATCTACATGCATATGGGGGTAAGTTTGGGGTTGATGCTTGACGTCAGCTTTGGGTTCATGCTGCTAGTTAGTTGAGGATTGATACTGCTCGTGAGGGTTGGATTGAGGCTCGACATCAAACTGGGGTTACGACTATTTGGAATTCTCATAGTGTCTCCGTGACGACTGATAAATTTCAGAGTAGCCTAACGCTTATTTTAACGGCAGCCCATATTTAACCACGTGTTAACCCCCTGAACAAGCTAGTCCAACTTTAAGTAATTATAATTAAATTCACCCGTATAAAGAATGTCTGCTATTGGCACTAAACGGGCTAAAGCAGACTGATTTGATGAGATAAGGGTATAGATGAATTCTCCATACCCTTGAACGATTACTTCCCAGTTGATTTGCTTGGTTTCAGTCCTGGGGTATTGCCGGGTGTATCCTTATTATCACGTCTGCGTTGATCGGGTTTTCCTGTTGATTTTGCAATTGGTTTTGGACCAGGTTTAAGCCCCATAATCATACTCCTTAGCCATGTCAGAGGTTATTCCTCAGTGTGGATATAAGGGGAGCGGTAAGAATTATCAAGCTTGGATGGGCGGTGAAAAGTGACTGCTTGACTATTATGTGAGAAATGTCAGCTTTTAACACATAGCGGCCAGCCCATTACTGAAGTTAGCCAAAAATGAGTCGCGATGAGCCCTCAATAATGAGGGCCACCTCGGAGATTGTTAGGCTGATTGCGCCAATTGCCGATGCAGGAGCTGCAGACTAGTTCCCGCCCCAGCCCATGCAGTAGCCGAGCCGACCACATACAAGTTTTGCTTGGCGCGTGAGACGGCTACATTGATTATGTTTGGCGGACTGGCCGCCCACTGACGCGCCCTTTGCTGACTCGCTTTCGGCGCACCCAGCAACAGGATTACCGTGTCCGCTTCTCGACCCTGGAACGTGTGGATCGTGCCTACACGATCACGGCACCACTCATCCAATTTTGCGCCGAACGCCCGCAGCAGATCGGTCTCTCTGTCGAGACGCCGACGCATGTTCTGCTCTACGATCTTGAATGGTGTAATGATAAATACGTCCGGATTTGTAATGCCCGATGCTGCAAGCTCTTTGAGCATTCGTACAACCGCTTCGCCCTCGTCGGGGCACCATTTTGTTTCAGCATCGCCATTGATATCCACCCAGCGAGATCTCCCCAGAGCCGAGCCGATAGATCCTGGGCTTTTAGGCCCGACAGCATGGACCATCTGCCCGGCATAGGCGATGGAGTTAGAAACATCGAACATTGGGTTCTGGCAACGCCTGTGAACGAGGAGTGGCAGCCCGACGTCTCGATCGCCTACGTCCATGACGAAAGTGGATTTGAAGCGCGATGCCTGATCAGCAAGGGTCTGCGTAGATGCTGCGGGGGCAGACCATTCGATCTGGTCAATGTTGAAGAACTTGCAGATTTCGGCGTTCAGCTTTTCAGGAAGTGAAACTACAGGTGGGATTTGCAACGGGTCACCTACCACGATGGAGCGCTTTGCCCGCATGATAGCTCCAACAGCTGCCTGAGGAACGGCCTGGCCGGCTTCATCTACCAGAAGCCAGCCTATGCTATCTGGTGGCAGATCCCCGAACATCGTCCGAACAGAGGCGAATGTCGTGGACACGGTCGGCACAACCATGAAAAGGCTCGACCAAAGGTCGGGGAGAAGTTCACGGTGAGCGGAAGACAGGAAGGCACCAGCTACCATGCCTGACATCAATAACCCAAGATTGTGTTGCAAGCGGCTGGCCGAAGCATCGATGAACGTTTTATGCACAGTCAGGGCAGCGGCGAAAAGATCCTCCCGCAGGCGATGAACCTCATCGGGAAGCCATGGTGCAGTGAGGTGGATAGCCTCGTGCTCGCGCTCGAAGAACCTCTCATCAACGACCCTGTCTCCCATACGGTTTCGTGCCTGTGCCTCGGTTGCCTTCAATTTCGAGACAGCCTGACATTTGCTGGAAATTTCCTGGTCGAGTTGCTGTAACTGGGACTTAGTATTGCTCCATTCAGCCCTTGCAAGCTCCAGGGCACCGTCCGTCCCCTGCGCCCGTATGACTGATTGCTGCAAGGTCGCCGAGAGCTTCTGCAGTGTCGATCTCCACGACTTCCAGGCCGCAGTCGCAAACAAACGGGAGAAGAAACCTGGACGGCAAGCTAGATGGCTGTCGAGCATGATCTTGTCCTGCTCGATCTGCGATTTTGCCTTCTCATGCTCTCGTTGGCAGGATTCAGCAGTCTGATGTGCCTCTTCGACAGCTTCAATCAGACTCGGACGACGCTGTTCCACCCTTTGTTGTTCAGTAGTCGCTCCCTTGAGTGCCTGGATATCCCGTCGCATCTCTTCGATGCTGGCGATTTCGGCGTCTACCGTTTCCTTGAGTTTAAGAAATGCGGTTCGCGCTTTCAGCCAGGCTGCAGCAGCATCCGCTTCGTTGGTGCTGGGCCGCTCATTGACAACCACGCTGGGCATTACGCGATCGATGATTTCGCCTGTTCGTTCGTCCTTGATCTCACGCATGACATTTATGCCGCGAGCTGCTTTCAGGTAGGTAAGGAAACCACCGTCTTCATTCCACCAGAAACATTGCTGGAACGCGCCTCGGTTGCTGCTCTTGCCGAGAGCAGCGGCAATCAGCCCCCAGGTTTCGACAGGGTCGGAGGGGATGTCCCCCTCGGTCTCGGCTTCGAAATAGCCGATGCGTTTGGGGTTCGCAATCAGGTCGCTGATGGACCGGAAATAGGCGATTTGTTCATGACGACCATTGGCTTCCTTGAGAGGAAGCTCTTTACTGACGTTCTCGACCGCTTTGTTATTGGAGGACGCTACAACGATCTCATGGCCTTTTAAGGATGCATGTAACTTGTAGAAGTGCAGGAATGCATTGGAGCCGAATGCCAGCTTCTCGCCTGTTGTGGAAAAGGCATCCTGCGGTTTATTGAAGCCGCACATCGCCGTGGCCCGATCAAGAATGCACCCAACGACAATATCTCGCAGAAGAGTGGTCTTTCCGGTTCCCGGAGGCCCATTGACGCCGATAATACCTGGAGCATCATTCAGCTCAGCACGCGCCGCATTCACGGCAGCCTGTTGAAGCAGCACCAGTGGATGGCCGCCTTTCGAAGGCCAACGAGCTTGCGGCATGAGCGACGGTGCGACGAATGGCTCAACCGCGGAAATGGGCGATAGCACGTCGATTTTCTGTTCAGGCCTGCCAATTCCCATGTAGCGGCGCAAACCGGCTCCGGCTTTGCCCGTCTCGAGCAATTTGGTTGCTTCACCGAGATCTTCAAGATAGAAGGAATTCAGTAACGAAGGTTCAGGCAGCGCCTTGGCCTTGAAATGATGAAACACCTTAATCGCGAATGTGGGTGGCTCAACCAAATGCTCCGGTACACTGAACTGCGATACAAGCCATTTATAAGCGTTATGAACAACATTCAGATCGATCGGTATGGGTTCTCCATCCTCGTTGTGGCGGCGAACTATTCGATCCAGATGCGCGATAATGCGCGGCTCAACATTCGGCCAATTCCCTAAGCTTCCAAGCTTCAGATCGAGAGCCGGCTTGAGTGCCCAGGCAAAACTGGAAACGGCAACGCCTTTGTCCTCAAGCACATAGCCTTCTTTGTCGATTAGGATCGAGCCAATGGCCGCTTTCTTACCGTCCGGGCGTGAATGCTCCTCATCCTCGCCAAAGACCTTGACCAGCTCGTCCGTCGCCTTGTCGAGAGCGATAGAGCCGAGGACGACCTCGAAATAAAGCTTATAACTGGGCTTGCTGCGGGCATTTGGTCCCCATGGAATACCTCGCTCCAATAGAGCAACCCTGGAGCGGTCGCCGGTTGCCATATCCTCTGGGCGTTTATAACCTTGAGGCGACAGTGCTTCGAGGGCTGTCCATGCTGCCAGTATTGCTCGCGCATCATTCGCCTTATTTGATGGAGAAAAAGACGGGAGCGGACCTAGATCGATTTGGTTTTTGTCGAATTTCTCTTGCATGGCAGAGTCTGGGATGGTCTTCGGTATAGTTGCGGGCGCATTGTGGGGCACAGCTTGAGAAAATGGTATGGACGCCGAATCGGGATTACATGTCGATGAGCTGGAAGCCGACATGGCGAGCTCGGTGCGGTCGCTGAGTGCAGTTAGAGATTGCTCGATTTTAGACGTCAGAGCCCGCGCCCTGGCAGTGTTGCGAAAGGCCAGCTCGCTCAACAACTGTTCAAGTTCACTAACATTGTTGCGGGACTGTTCGAAGATTACTTCCAGATCGAAGATAGATTTTTGTGCATACTGCCGTGTCTTCATTTATTTCTGCTGCTCCGTATCCCTTCAGTTAAGCGATATTATGCTAATTAGCTTGATTTCTAAGACTATTAACTTGCGCTCCTGACGCAGATCCCAATCTCGTTGGGATGCTTAACTTGCGGCTTGCGTGAGAAGAAGGCTGCAATTACCCAGTAAAAATAATACCCATTGAGGCATTATTCAGGAGAAATCCCTCCCGTTAGAAAGAGGTCATGCTTACGGATGTGTTCCGCCATATCAAGATTGCCAAGATAACCGATCAACCAAAAGTCACTCTCTTCAGCAAGAGCTGTTGGTGAGTACATAGCAGAGTCCATTGTTTCCTCGCTAATATATCCACCATAAGTAAAGGCTTGTATAACGAATTCTGAGCAAAAGAAAGAATTTCTAGGCTTTCTTTTTTTCTGTTTTCCCGTGAACCGCCTAGGCCATTTGGACTGTTTCTTCAGCTCTTTTAGTTCAAGAATGGGGGATATGATGGCACCTAAAAGATTATATGGTGTTTGCAGTGCAACGTGCTTTTTACAGAATGCTACTACTTTGTCACTAAGCCCAGGTAGTCCGGTGGGTTCTGTACCAGGGCACCGACAAACAGCTACGTAAGGATAGCGAGATATCACGTTGTCTAGAGTATCTTCTATAACACCCGGTTTTATTGCCTCAACTATTTTTCCATCGCCAACGTAGATCGCAACATGCACATAGTCTCCAGATGAGCCATGCGAAATTATTCCATGCGTCAGATCATTTTCATCGTATGAGCAGAATAGAACGTCTGCAGGAGCGAGTTCTGACACCGTGAGAAATTTTGGCTGTGATGGATCTAGCAAAATTCCGGCAAAGCGCCTGTCAGTACTACATTTTGCGAAATGAAGAGGCCTGAATTTTGCACCTAACTTAGAAGTAATGGGTGTTCTGTTTCGTCTGAAGATTCTAAATTTTTTGAATAACCTTGCCATGTAAGTGTCCCTGTTAACTCTATTAGCCATAACTAGTTTTGAAATCCTGCTATGAAACTTATTCCCACAAAATATGTTGAACAAGTGTGTTGGTACTACCATTTATGGTCATTGTACGGTCAGTGTTGATTTGTTCCTATTTTGAGTAGTCAATAATACGTTGTGTGAACAACAGTGATTGATACTTTTAGTTGTGCATAATGTTGATTTAAATCAAATGAATGCAGTTGTACTGCTTAAGAATTCTAACTGTAAGTATCCCGACAAAACGTACCATTTACTTTTAGAAATATGCCAGAGTCTCAGAAAGCAAAAAACCAGCCCTAAGGCTGGTTCTCCTGAATTCAGCCGCTCCGTGTCCGAATGGCCTGATTGTGGAAGATAGCGTATCGTCAGGCACAGTAGCTAATATAGGACATCAGATAGGGTGGGTGAAAATCTCCCGCTGTAAATCTGAGGCGATATTGACGGTATTTTGCCGCAGTGAAATAAACACATTACGCATCAGGTCTTCTTCCGGGTGCAGGTCAATGACGTGAACGCTGATGAACTCCGGTGCCCGTGAGCGGGTTTTCAGGTAGCTCAGTGACGTCAGGGGCGGGTTTGCCGGGCCCTGCAACTGGTGGAGCTTTGCCTTCGGATCACTGCAGGCGCAGTGGATCTGGATTTTTTTCCCCATCAGGGTGCGGAACGGCGCTGCGAGCGTCCGCCCCATCGGTCTGACGAAGCATTCGCTGAAGTAAAACATCGGGTCACTTTTATCAAAGTCACACTGGGGCAGGTAGCTCCCGGTGGTCGCCAGCCGTTCGCCGTCAATGTGCAGGATGTTATCCAGTTGACGGCGGTTGGGGTTGGTCACGCGGGTGATATCCACCACTATGTGTTCATACACAATCACCATCCGGCGATAAACAATGTCCCGGTAGGCGTGGGTGTTCCACTCTATATGGGTCAGGCTGGGCACATCGGGTGGAGGCTCACGCCAGTCTACCTCGACCATCACCTCGGCGTACTTTTCCGTCTATGTAAAGCTCAGTATCTGCGGATTGGCGGGTGGCGGTTGGACTCTTCTGCACACTGGACGTTATGGGTAAGCGTGTTCTTGTAGTAGCTGTAGTGCATCGGAGCCCCGTAACCGGTGGTGCCCATATCAGGAAGAATGGCCACGTTCTGGTCGTAAATAATGAGCCCGGGCTTATCGTAGTGATCGTGCTCGCCCCCGTAGGGAGTGTGCTTGACGACCACTGCCCGACCCTGATCGGGATTGCGGAAGATAGTGATACCGTTATCCGGGTCGTGATAATTACCCGTCTCCCGGACCGGCTCCGTGATGCGCAGCCGCGGATCGCCGTACAGGAAGGCACCCAGGCTGGGTCGGGGCTCCTTGTCATAGATGATGGAGAGCATGCGCGCATAGTTGTCTTCCCCGTAGCAGGCGTAGGCAAACTCATAAAGGTCAGGGTAGGTCACCGTATCTTTCATCGGGATGCAGTCATTGAATGCGGGCTCGGTGTCATCCGGCATCAGCAGCTTAATGGGCAGGTCGAGCATTTGCCTGTAGTACGGCTGCGTCATCAGGCTGTAGTCCTGATGGGTGTAGCGGACCATGCGCTCAAATGGAGCTGGTCGTGCAGACCCCAGACGGCATTGACGCCGGTCTGCAGGTAGCGGGGGTCATCCAGCACCGCGCCAGTCATGGCCAGCGCACTGTTGATCCGTACTTCATGATTATGCAGCTGCTTCCAGCGTTTGCTGATGAGAAATTCTGCGCAGGCCAGAAGCAAGTCGCGCTCGATGGTGGTTCGTTCTGCCGGGGCCAGTGCGTCATAAATGAGATCGTTTTCCTTCACAAACCCGGACAGACACAGGGCATCACAGAGCGTCTGGGCATTCATTTTTCCGGGGCCTCGGCATGCCGGGGTAGTAACGCGCGTACGCCATGAGAATGTCCCGCACCCGCGTGAAATAGGCCTGCTCCCCGGTGAGCATCCAGGCGATACCCAGTTCATAACAGGCCAGGGCGTTCAGATCGTTGAGTTTTCGCCACCCCTTTTTGATTGGGTTTACATAGGATGTAATGAGAAGTATTGACAATAAAAAACCACGCAAGTGCGTGGTTTTAAAAGGTTTTTTCGTCTTATTGAGATTCAGCGAAACCTCATGATACAGCAGATTTTATTTAGACGTTGAACAGGAAGTTCATCACATCGCCATCTTTCACGATGTAATCTTTCCCTTCCGCACGCATCTTACCGGCTTCTTTCGCGCCTTGCTCACCTTTGTAGGTGATGAAGTCTTCAAACGCGATAGTCTGTGCACGGATGAATCCTTTCTCGAAGTCGGTGTGGATTTTACCGGCCGCCTGCGGAGCGGTAGCGCCGACAGGGATGGTCCATGCACGTACTTCTTTCACGCCCGCGGTGAAATAGGTCTGCAGATTCAGCAGCTCATAGCCTGCGCGGATCACGCGGTTCAGTCCCGGTTCTTCCAGACCCATCTCAGCCATAAACTCTTCACGGTCGGCGTCGTCCAGCTCTGCGATGTCGGCTTCAACGGCGGCGCAAACAGCTACCACTACGGAACCTTCGGCAGCGGCGATTTCGCGCACCTTGTCGAGGTACGGGTTGTTTTCAAAACCGTCTTCGTTGACGTTGGCGATATACATGGTCGGCTTCAGCGTCAGGAAGCTCAGGTATTTGATGGCCGCTTTATCTTCGTCAGTCAGATTTTTCAGCGCGCGCAGCATGCCGGCGTTTTCCAACTGCGGCAGGCATTTTTCCAGGGCAGCCAGTTCAGCTTTGGCGTCTTTGTCGCCGCCTTTGGCTTTTTTCTGTACGCGATGAATAGCGCGTTCACAGGTATCCAGATCGGACAGCGCCAGTTCGGTATTGATAACATCAATATCGTCAGCCGGATCCACTTTGTTATTAACGTGGATGATGTTGTCGTTCTCAAAGCAGCGCACCACGTGGCCGATAGCTTCGGTTTCGCGGATGTTAGTCAGGAACTGGTTACCCAGACCTTCACCTTTAGAGGCGCCTTTTACAAGGCCCGCGATATCAACGAATTCCATCGTGGTTGGCAGGATGCGCTGCGGTTTGACGATTTCGGCCAGCTGATCCAGACGCGGATCGGGCATCGGGACAACACCCGTGTTCGGCTCGATAGTACAGAACGGGAAGTTTGCCGCTTCAATACCCGCTTTTGTGAGCGCGTTGAACAGGGTGGATTTGCCTACGTTTGGCAAACCGACGATACCGCATTTGAATCCCATGTTTAAATCACCTTAATCTTTTGATATTCAATCTGTTATGGAAAACAGATTGTAGAAAAGTAAATAACTTCGCCTATTATACACAGCACGCGAGCAAAATGCCGCACATCGCTGCTTATTGCGCTTTAAAGGTATGTAACCGGCTCGTTGCTTTAGTCAGGCCATCTTTGAACAAAATCTCGGTACAACGGACCGCTTCGTCAATCGCTTCATCAATTAACTTCTGTTCAGAAACAGGTGGTTTGCCTAAAACAAACCCGACAACTTTGTTTTTATCGCCCGGATGGCCAATTCCAACGCGTAAACGATGAAAGTTAGGGTTATTGCCTAACTTGCTGATGATGTCCTTCAGGCCATTATGTCCGCCATGACCACCGCCAAGCTTAAATTTCGCCACCCCTGGCGGCAGGTCTA
Source organism: Citrobacter sp. CRE-46 (assembly GCF_059615875.1). Classification (NCBI taxonomy): domain Bacteria; kingdom Pseudomonadati; phylum Pseudomonadota; class Gammaproteobacteria; order Enterobacterales; family Enterobacteriaceae; genus Citrobacter; species Citrobacter sp. CRE-46. The sequence goes on from NZ_CM184341.1 coordinate 2,373,373, forward strand.
GTTCGTCATGCGCAACCAAAATTTCATCAGGGTTGATGCGATAAAAACTGGCCATCGCGCCGACCGCCTTGCCGCTCAGATTCATAAATGTGGTCGGCACCAGCAGGCGGACATCTTCGCCTTCGAGCGTAACCCTGGAGGTGTAGCCGAAGAATTTCGGCTCATCGCGCAGGGGAACGCGTAGTCTCTCTGCCAGTAGATCAACATACCAAGCACCGGCGTTATGCCGCGTTGCCGCATACTCTGCGCCGGGGTTTGCCAGACCGACAATCAATTTAATCGTCACGTGTTTTGTCCTGAATGTATCTATAAACGACGTGTAGTTTACTGTCTGGCGCTGCGCTTGACAAAAAACTGCGTGCTTATCCTCGAAAACTGAATAATTGCGAAACTGGACTATTAGAAATTGAGTGTGTTCAGTAGCTTATTTGTAAAGTTTTGTTGCGCGGGTGTTTGTAATTGTGATCGCTCCCGCACTTGCGAACGGCAGTGTTGTCTATACTTTACACATAAGGATTAGGGGTATTCCCTGTAACAACCCAAAGTTCCGGAGGTGACACATGAAACGCAAAAACGCTTCGTTACTCGGTAACGTGCTCATGGCTTTAGGGTTGGTGGTGATGGTGGGTGGCGTTGGTTACTCTATTTTAAACCAATTGCCGCAATTTAATCTGCCACAGTTTTTCGCACATGGTGCCGTGCTCAGTATTTTTGTCGGCGGCGTTCTTTGGTTAGCGGGGGCCAGAGTCGGCGGGCACGAACAAATCAGTGACCGTTACTGGTGGGTACGTCATTATGACAAACGCTGCCGTCGCGGTGATACCAATCATCGTCACAACTAAATAGCCTCTCCGCTGCGAGAGCCACTGTTTGCGGGCAGAGTCCTGGTTGAAAACCAGTCCTCTGCTTGTTCATGTTGTCCTGGATAAATGCGCTTATCTTCGCTGCGCATTTGCAGAGATGTTATTCGAATAATCGATAATGTAACGTCTTAACCGCGCTATCCGCCGCGTCGGCCGGTAACAAAATGCACAGGTTATCGTTTGATGCGCCGTGGCAAATCATGCGTACCGTATGTTCTTCGAGCCAGGCAAAAACGTCTTTGCAAACCCCCGCAGCCTGGGTCAGTTTATTGCCCACCAAAGTGACTAATGCCAGTCCGGTTTCCACTTCCACCCGACAGTGGGAGGACAATGCGGTAAACAATGCCGTGCTCAGTATATGGTCCTCACCCGATGTCGCATGAGTGGCGTCCAGCGCCAGCGCAATACAATTTTCTGATGTTGTGACCAAATCCACTGCCACCGCGTGGTGGGATAAAATGGCAAATACCTGCGCCAGAAAAGCACAGGGCGGTTGTGTCTGCAGACTGTGTAATTGTAATAGCGTCTGTTTACGGCGCACGGCGAGTGCCCGATAACGCGGTGGATTATCGGTGGTGTTGTGCACCAGCGTACCACCGGCAGAAGTATCTTTACTTGAGCCAACAAAGACCGGAATGTTTTTCCGCATGGCAGGCAGCAGCGTCGCCGGGTGAAGAACCTTCGCACCGTAGGCAGCCATATCGCTGGCCTCGGAAAATGAGATATGGTCGATCCGTTTGGCCCGTGGTGCAATGCGCGGATCGGTGGTGTAGATCCCGGCAACGTCGGTCCAGATGTCCACGCGTGCGGCGTGCAGCGCCTCACCAAGTAGCGTGGCGGTGTAATCACTCCCGCCGCGTCCCAGCGTTGTGGTATGCCCGCCTGCGTCGCGACCAATAAATCCCTGGGTAACCATAATAGCCTGTTCAAGACGCGGGCGCAGATGAGTCTCCACCTGGTAGTGCAGGGTGCTGAGATCCGGTTCAGCGCAGCCGTAGTTCGAGTTGGTACGCATTACGCTGCGGGCGTCAAACCACCCGGCTTCGGCGTGCCGTTCACGTAATACTTCAGTAAACAGCAAAGAGGACATCAGTTCGCCGTGGCTGACTAACTCATCGCTTAGCGCATCGGACGGTGAAACCGTCGCCGCTTCTGCAAGGCGGCGTATGTTGTTGAGAAGATTATCGATTTCCGTGCTGATAACGGACGGCTGCTTCAGGCGGGAAATAATGTTGTATTGGATGGCGCGTAACGTCTCAAGCTTATCTAATTGTTGATGTGTTTCCAGACCTTCAGAAAGCTCGACCAGTAAGTTTGTCACGCCTGCGGAAGCAGACAAAACGACTAAACGGACATCTTGATCAGCAAGAACAATGCTGGCGCTGCGGTTCATCGCATCAAAATCAGCGACGCTGGTGCCGCCAAATTTGGCAACGACGGATGGTGGATAAATGCGAGTCATAACAATCTCATATCAGGGCGCCATAAAAGTATGGCTAGAAAATTTTCATTCTCGGCATAAGGGAACGTACGTTCTCCTTACGAAATGTCCGCCCGCGAACATTTCTGCTGACAACCCAGGGAATACCTGTTGTCGATAACGCGTGTCGCCTGTACGCGTTACCGGGTGCTGCGCATTAGTTCTTTATTTACAGAGCCTGTAAATAAGCGCGCCATACTAAGTGATTTATATTTAGGGATCGACTTTTTTATTCGATTTATCGAAAAATAAGTGAAAAATCATGTCGTAGTGAATAAACGCGTACATTATTAATGGTAAAAACATGTAAAAAAATAATAAAAACATGAAAACCTCATGGTTTTTATAACATCGTATACGTTGCGACTGGCAACAATTTTGTAAAATAAATAGCTATATTTGTTTATGATTTCCTAATGTCGGATGTGCTTTATGCTTTGAATTTTAAGGTAAAAATGCTCATTTAAGACGTTGGAAAATAAATGATTGAGTCCTGTGCTAAAACAACATATATTAGCCGCGCTTTTTTACAGGTAATCCTTATAACCATTTATTCAATCAGGCGTTAATCTACACCTGGTTGTAGGAGTGATATGATGACGGATAAAGTCCGTATTGATACTTTAAGTGCTAATTCATTACCGCAGAGCAATGATACCTTTTTAGCAAGACAGGCTGAGTTTGAATCTAATGTCCGCAGCTATCCACGTAAACTGCCATTAGCGATTGCGAAAGCGCAGGGCGTCTGGATTACTGACGTAGAAAATAATCAATATCTTGATTGTCTTGCAGGTGCCGGTACCCTGGCGCTCGGTCACAATCATCCTGAAGTGCTGCAGAGCATTCAAAGTGTCATCACAAGCGGCTTACCGTTACATACGCTTGATCTTACCACGCCGTTAAAAGATGAATTTTCATCTTATTTACTGTCTTTATTACCGGGCCAAGGCAAAGAGTATTGCCTGCAGTTCACCGGGCCGTCCGGCGCCGATGCCGTTGAAGCGGCGCTGAAGCTGGCGAAGAAAGTAACCGGTCGTTCCAGCATTATCAGCTTCTCCGGCGGCTACCACGGGATGACCCACGGCGCGCTGTCCGTAACCGGCAACCTGTCGCCGAAAGAAGCCGTCAGCAACATGATGGCGGAAGTGCAGTTTATGCCGTATCCACATCAGTACCGCTGCCCGCTGGGTATCGGCGGTGAGGCTGGCGTGAAAGCATTAACTTACTACTTCGAAAACCTGATCAACGACGTTGAAAGCGGCGTGCGTAAACCGGCTGCGGTTATCCTTGAAGCCGTGCAGGGCGAAGGTGGCGTGAACCCGGCGCCGGTCGAGTGGTTACAGCGCATCCGTAAAGTCACTCAGGAACACGGCATTCTGCTGATCATCGATGAAGTCCAGGCAGGCTTCGCGCGTACCGGTAAGCTGTTCGCCTTCGAACATGCGGGTATCGAGCCAGACATCATCGTCATGTCCAAAGCGGTGGGCGGCGGTCTGCCACTGGCGGTTCTGGGAATTAAGAAGCAGTTCGATGCGTGGGCTCCGGGCCACCATACCGGTACCTTCCGCGGCAACCAGCTTGCGATGGCGACCGGCCTGACAACGCTGAAGATCCTCAAAGACGACAAGATTGCCGACAAAGTTGCCGCCCAGGGCGAGTGGCTGAAAGGCAAACTGGCTGACCTGCAGAAACGCTACCCGGTGATTGGCCAGGTGCGCGGTCTGGGTCTGATGATCGGTCTGGAAATCGTTAAGCCGAACGAAGCGCAGGATCACATGGGCTGCTACCCGGCCGATGGCGAGCTGTCTGCGCTGCTGCAGAAAAAATGCTTCGAAAACGGACTGATTCTGGAGCGTGGCGGCCGTAACGGTTGCGTACTGCGCCTGCTGCCGTCTCTGCTGATTACTAACGCTGAGCTGGAAGTGTTCCTCGATAAATTCGAAAACGCCCTGCTGGGCGCTGGCGTGAAGCCGGTTTAAACGGAGTTGGATCGAATGTCAGACGTAAACCCGATTCTGTCCGGCTCGGCGCAGAGCATTGCTGCCTACCAGGACGCTATCGAGCAGAGTACGCAAGCGGTCGTTGAATGGTTGAAGCAGCCTGAGATGTATCAGGGCAAAACCGTTGAACAGCTGCGCGAACGTATCAACCTGAATTTTACGTCTCAGGGCCTGGGCAACCAGGCCGCTATTGAGCGTGCGGTTGAATACTTTCTCAAAGACAGCCTGTTGGTGCACCATGCGCAGTGCGTGGCGCACCTGCACTGCCCAAGCCTGGTGATTAGCCAGGCGGCGGAAGTGCTGATCAACGCCACTAACCAGAGCATGGACTCCTGGGACCAAAGCCCGTCGGCCACGATCATTGAGATCAAACTGATCGAATGGCTGCGTGAGCAGGTGGGCTATGCGGCAGGTGATGCAGGTGTGTTCACCAGCGGCGGCACCCAGAGTAACCTGATGGGCCTGATGCTGGCGCGCGACGCGTTCTTTGCTCGCCAGGGGCACTCCATTCAGCAGAATGGTCTGACCGGCGACCTGAGCAAAATCAAAGTGTTTTGCTCTGAAAGCGCGCATTTCTCCGTGCAGAAAAACATGGCGTTGATGGGGCTGGGCTACCGTTCCGTTACTCAGGTGAAGACCGATGCGTTCTCACGTATGGATCTCGCTGACCTAAAAGACAAGCTGGTCCAGGCGCAAGCCAACGGCGAGCAGGTGATGGCGATTGTCGCCACGGCCGGGACGACCGATGCGGGCGCAATCGATCCGTTAGCCGATATCGCGGCGCTGGCGGCAGAGCACCAGATCTGGATGCACGTCGATGCGGCATGGGGCGGGGCGTTACTGCTGTCTGAGCAGTATCGTCACTTCCTGAACGGTCTTGAACTGGCAGACTCCGTGACGCTGGACTTCCACAAACAGTTCTTCCAGACCATCAGCTGCGGCGCGTTCCTGTTAAAAGACGCGCGTCACTACGAGCTGATGCGCTACCAGGCGGCGTACCTGAACTCTGATTTCGATGAAGAGCACGGCGTGCCGAACCTGGTGTCGAAGTCGCTGCAGACCACGCGCCGTTTCGACGCGCTGAAGCTGTGGATGGGCCTCGAAGCGCTGGGTAAAAAGCAGTATGCCGAAATTATCGATAACGGCGTAACGCTGGCCCGCGATGTGGCTGAGTTTGTGAAAACCCAGCCGCATCTGGAGCTGGTGATGGAGCCGCAACTGGCAAGCGTGCTGTTCCGCTTCCGTCCGGCAAGCGACGATATGGCGTTTGTTGCGCTGCTCAACCAGCGTATCGGCGACGTGCTGCTGGCTTCCGGTAGCGCCAACGTCGGCGTCACCGAAGCCGATGGCATCACCTGCCTGAAGCTGACGCTGCTGAACCCGACCGTGTGCCTGGAGGATGTGAAAGTCCTGCTGGCGAGCGTGAAGGCGACGGCTGAGCAACTGCTGAAAGCGTAAGCATTAAGCTTGGTATAAAAATGGCTCCCGCGGGAGCCATTTTTTTGCCTGTCATTTGTAGCCCGGGGCGCTTCGCCAGGTCGGGCTGAGCGTCAGCTGATATCCGCCAGCGCGGCGTCTTTATTCGGGAAGAACGTCAGACGTCCTGGTATCGGCTGAATACCCGCGCGCGCCATAGTACGTAGCGGCTGGAACTCCAGGTTACTGATACGTAATTCGCAACCTTCCGGCAGACGTTTAACAAAACGCTGGAAGGCGTCCAGACCACCGGCATCCAGCACCGGGACTGCGTCCCACTTCAATACCACAATACGTTTACCCGCAATACGCGACTCGAGATCGGTAAATAATCCCTCCGCTGCGGCAAAGAACAGCGGGCCGATGACGCGTAGCACCAGAACATCGCCTGGTACATCAACGTTGACCGGCGCCAGACGCGTCATGCGCGCAATACGGCGCATAAACAGCAGAGAGGCGAGAACGATCCCGACGCTGATGGCGATAACCATGTCGAACAGCACCGTCAGCGACATACACATCAGCATGACGATGATGTCGTCTTTTGGCGCATGGCGCAGCAGATCCACCACTTTGTGGGCTTCACTCATGTTCCATGCCACCATCAGCAGCAGTGCGGCCATGGCGGAAAGCGGTAGCCAGGAAAGCAGCGGCGCTAAAACCAATAGCGCCAGGATCACCAGAATCGCGTGGATGACCGCAGAAATGGGTGAGGTTGCCCCGGCGCGGACGTTGGCCGCAGAACGGGCAATTGCCGCCGTGGCGGTGATACCGCCAAAGAACGGCGCGACGATGTTACCCAGCCCCTGACCAATCAGCTCGCTGTTGGCTTTATGCTTGGTGCCGGTCATCCCGTCGAGGACGACGGCGCACAGCAGAGATTCAATCGCCCCCAGCATCGCCATCGAGAAGGCTGCCGGTAACAGCGCCTGTAACGAACTCCAGCTCAGGGTAAAGTTTGACTCCGGCATATTCCACGGTAATACCAGTTGCGGCAGCAACTGCGGGATACCGTTACCCTGTGAGCCGTCAGCCAGAATGTAGTGGAACTGGGAACCGATAGTCGCAACGTGACCACCGGTCAGGTTCACAATCCCCATTACCGCACAGCCTGCCAGCAGTGCAGGAAGGTGGCCCGGCAGTCGGATCCCCAAACGAGGCCAGAAAATCAGGATCCCCAGCGTTACAACGCCAATCGCGGCATCGCCGAAGTTGATGGTCGGCAAGGCCATAAACAGCGCACCAACTTTTTGCAGGTAGTGCTCCGGTACATGGGCCATTTGCAGGCCAAGAAAATCTTTAATCTGCATGGTACCGATGGTGATACCAATACCCGACGTAAAGCCTAACGTAACCGACACGGGAATATATTCGATCAGGCGACCAAAGCGGGCGAGGCCGAAAAGGATCAGAAATATCCCGGACATGAGCGTGGCAACCAGCAGGCCTGCCAGCCCAAACTGTTGCGACACCGGATACAGGATCACCACGAAGGCGGCGGTTGGGCCAGAGACGCTAAAGCGCGACCCCCCGGTGAGGGCGATAACAATCCCAGCGACGGCGGAGGTATACAGACCGTACTGCGGCGCAACGCCACTGCCTATTGCCAGGGCCATTGCCAGCGGGATGGCAATGATCCCCACGGTTATCCCGGCGATCAGGTCACGGGTAAAGCGAGAAGCGGTATATTTTTCTTTCCAACAAGCGTCGATGAGGGCGCGGAAAGGCATCACATGTGAGGAAAATAGTCTGTTCACAATAATGTTTCATCCATGAGCGCATCATCTGTCAACTAAATGGCAGGTGAAGGAGGCAAAAGTCATACAAATAAGTATTACAGATAAAAAAACCCGCCGCAGCGGGTTTTTGAGCCGGGCTCGATTAATGCTCGAACATGGCAGAGATGGATTCTTCGTTGCTGATACGACGAATCGCTTCGGCCAGCATACCCGACAGGGTCAATGTACGCACGTTTGGCAGTGCTTTGATTTCGTCAGTCAGTGGAATAGTGTCACAGACAACGACTTCATCAATCACTGAGTTGCGCAGGTTGTTTGCCGCATTACCTGAGAAGATCGGGTGGGTTGCGTAAGCAAATACGCGTTTTGCACCACGTTCTTTCAGTGCTTCTGCTGCTTTACACAGCGTACCGCCGGTATCGATCATGTCATCAACCAGTACGCAGTCACGACCTGCAACGTCACCAATGATGTGCATCACCTGAGAAACGTTCGCACGCGGACGACGTTTGTCGATGATAGCCATATCGGTATCGTTCAGCAGTTTAGCAATTGCACGGGCACGCACGACGCCACCGATATCCGGAGAAACCACGATCGGGTTGTCCAGGTTCAGTTGCAGCATGTCTTCTAACAGGATCGGGCTACCGAATACGTTATCAACCGGTACGTCAAAGAAGCCCTGGATCTGTTCAGCATGCAGGTCAACGGTGAGGACGCGGTCAACGCCAACGCTGGACAGGAAATCAGCGACGACTTTAGCGGTAATCGGTACACGAGCGGAACGTACGCGACGATCCTGACGTGCATAGCCGAAGTAAGGAATAACGGCGGTGATACGGCCTGCGGAAGCACGGCGCAGCGCATCAACCATAACGACTAATTCCATCAGGTTGTCGTTAGTAGGGGCACAAGTGGACTGGATGATGAAAATATCACCACCGCGTACATTTTCATTAATTTGTACGCTGACTTCGCCGTCGCTAAAGCGACCTACAGCGGCGTCGCCGAGTGAAGTGTACAGGCGGTTGGCAATACGTTGTGCTAGTTCCGGGGTGGCGTTACCAGCAAAAAGCTTCATATCAGGCACGAGAAGAACCTCAGGCATGCGTCCATTGGTGGAAAGAATCTGCCGAAAACTGTGCGGGCCAGGCAGTATCCTCTCCATGCGGTGTATTAAAGAGCGCGATGCAACGTCTGGAACAGGGTGACGTTGTCACCGCAACTCAGCTTGCCCGGTTTACCCTTCATCCTTCGCGTTTCATGTGCGTTGGCGTTAATTCCTCACACCAGTACATACTGTTGTATGCGCCAGGCGCTCCGTCATCTCGCCATCTTCCTGAAACCCGAATGATTTAGAGTAACGCTCTATGCAAAGGGGAGAGGTTGACGCCTTTCGCCACAAAGCCTTTGAGCCATTCCGGGGCTTGCTCAAGCACCTGGCGAGCACGAGACTCTGTATCAAATTCAGCAAAGACACAGGCCCCTGTACCAGTCAGGCGCGACGGCGCGTATTCTAACAGCCAGGAAAGCGCCGCATCAACCTCGCGAAAACGTTTTCTTGCGATAACCTCGCAATCATTGCCGAATTCACATTTTAGTAACGTTTTTATTGACCTTTTTGGCGTGTTACGCGGGAGGTCAGGATCGTTAAAAATGACCGGCGTTGGAATACTGACTCCCGGATGAGCGACCAGATACCATTTTTCCTGGGGATCGACCGGCGTCAGAATTTCTCCCACCCCTTCGGCAAAAGCTGCGTGACCGCGCACGAACACGGGAACATCCGCCCCCAGCGTCAAGCCGATTGCCGCCAGTTCATCAACCGAAAGCCCGCACTGCCAGAGATGATTCAGCGCCACCAGAACGGTGGCCGCATTTGACGAACCGCCGCCCAGGCCGCCACCCATCGGCAGGCGTTTTTCGATACTGATGTCCGCGCCGCTTCCTGCGGGCAGGCAATCGCTCGCAGACGCCGTCTTCATCAGCAAACGCGCCGCGCGCACGATCAGGTTATCTTCATGCGCAACGCCTTCCACCGGGGTTAAGAGATGAATTTCACCGTCGTGGCGCAGATTGATGCCAATCTCGTCGCCATAATCGAGAAACTGGAATAACGTCTGCAGCGTGTGGTAACCGTCCGCACGCTGCCCGGTAATGTATAAAAACAAATTCAGTTTTGCCGGAGAGGGCCAATGGCTCATCATTTCACAATCCAGTTATCCATTTTCAGCTTAATACGCTGGGAGCCGTCGGACAGTTCCATGTTGGCCGGCATCGCAGGCTGCGTTTTGCTGTCGTAGGCGCTATAGACCACTTTCCAGCTTTTACCGTCTTTGCTGTAGTTCACTTCACTCAGACGATATTGGTCGTCGAGCTTGTAATCGGTAGCGTCACCCGGCAGGCCAAGGATCCACTGGCGCAGGCTATTCAACGGAATAGGCATGCCGGTCAGTTTACCAATCATCTCTTCGGCGTCGTCGGCGGTGTAGTGCTTACCTTTGTTATCGACAAGTTCAACGTTGCCCGGCTGCGCATTGAGTTCCAGTTCCGTGCTTCCCAGCGGGTTGGTCAGCAGCAGACGATAGCGATCCTGTCCGGTTTGCTGCCAGAAAAAGCGGGCATACACTTTCTGTTGATCGGAGATATAAGCGAACGCACCGCGCGTCTGATATTGGTTCAGGGCGCGTACTTCCTGCTGGTGCTGGCGCCACTGCGGGGAATCGGGACTTTTGCCGGGACCTTTCGGCGCGTTGAGGGTACAGGCACTAAGAACCAGGGCTGCAAGGGGCAGCAGGCGAATCAGGCGAAAATCAGGCAGGGTCATAATGATGACAAATCCTTGAGATACGTTGCAGTTATAACTCTCAATGCTAGCGCCACCATCTGATATCGTCTACGTTCAAGTTATCTTAAATCACTTAAATTTGTGCGCTAAGCTATTACTCCAAAAGGGGGCTGTCTCTTTTATTGACCGCACGCATCCTGTATGATGCACCCAGTCTAACCTTATCAACGCTGGTACTATTCCCGCTCACATGACCCTTTTAGCGCTTGGTATTAACCATAAAACGGCACCTGTATCGCTGCGAGAACGCGTAACGTTTTCGCCGGATACGCTCGATCAGGCGCTGGACAGCCTGCAAGCGCTGCCAATGGTGCAGGGCGGGGTAGTGCTGTCGACATGTAACCGCACAGAGATTTACCTCAGCGTGGAAGAGCAGGATAACCTGCAAGAAGCGTTGATTCGCTGGTTGTGCGAATACCATAATCTTAATGAAGAAGATCTGCGCAATAGCCTCTACTGGCACCAGGACAATGACGCCGTCAGCCATCTGATGCGTGTTGCCAGTGGTCTGGATTCGCTGGTGCTTGGCGAGCCGCAGATTTTGGGACAGGTGAAAAAAGCCTTTGCGGATTCGCAGAAAGGCCACCAGAACGCCAGTGCGCTGGAGCGCATGTTCCAGAAATCGTTCTCTGTCGCTAAACGTGTCCGTACCGAAACCGATATCGGCGCCAGCGCAGTTTCCGTGGCTTTTGCCGCCTGTACGCTGGCGCGGCAGATCTTTGAATCGCTCTCCACGGTAACCGTGCTGTTAGTCGGCGCAGGCGAGACCATCGAGCTGGTCGCGCGTCATTTGCGCGAACACAAAGTGAAGAATATGATCATCGCCAACCGTACGCGGGAACGCGCGCAGGTGCTGGCGGATGAAGTCGGAGCCGAAGTGATTTCATTGAGCGATATCGACGCCCGCTTGCAGGATGCAGATATCATTATCAGCTCAACCGCCAGTCCGCTGCCGATTATCGGTAAAGGAATGGTAGAGCGTGCGCTTAAAAACCGTCGCAACCAGCCTATGTTGCTGGTGGATATCGCCGTACCGCGCGATGTCGAGCCGGAAGTGGGCAAATTGTCCAACGCCTACTTGTACAGCGTTGACGATCTGCAAAGCATCATTTCGCATAACCTGGCGCAGCGCAAAGCGGCTGCTGTGGAAGCCGAAACGATTGTAGCGCAGGAAACCAGTGAGTTTATGGCCTGGCTGCGTGCCCAGGGCGCAAGCGACACTATCCGCGAGTATCGCAGTCAGTCAGAACAGATCCGTGATGAACTGACCGCCAAAGCGTTGGCCGCTCTTCAACAGGGCGGTGATGCGCAAGCCATTATGCAGGATCTGGCCTGGAAACTGACTAACCGCCTGATCCATGCACCAACCAAATCACTTCAACAGGCCGCCCGTGACGGGGATAGTGAACGCCTGAATATTCTGCGCGACAGCCTCGGGCTGGAGTAGCAGCACACCAATCTTATTTTTACAGGGTGCATTTACGCCTATGAAGCCTTCTATCGTTGCCAAACTGGAAGCCCTGCATGAACGCCATGAAGAAGTTCAGGCGCTGCTCGGCGATGCGGGTACTATCGCAGACCAGGAACGTTTTCGTGCACTGTCGCGCGAATATGCCCAATTAAGCGATGTATCGCGCTGTTTTACGGACTGGCAACAGGTTCAGGAAGATATCGAGACGGCTCAGATGATGCTCGACGATCCTGAAATGCGTGAAATGGCGCAGGATGAACTGCGCGAAGCAAAAGAGAAATGTGAACAGCTGGAACAACACCTACAGGTTCTGCTGTTACCGAAAGATCCTGATGACGAACGTAACGCCTTCCTCGAAGTGCGCGCGGGAACCGGTGGTGATGAAGCGGCGCTGTTTGCCGGCGATCTGTTCCGCATGTACAGCCGTTACGCTGAATCGCGTCGCTGGCGGGTTGAGATCATGAGCGCCAGCGAAGGCGAGCATGGCGGATTTAAAGAAGTCATTGCCAAGATTAGCGGCGAAGGCGTTTATGGCCGACTGAAATTTGAGTCCGGCGGTCATCGCGTGCAGCGCGTCCCGGCGACGGAATCACAGGGACGAATTCACACCTCTGCCTGTACGGTCGCGGTCATGCCGGAACTGCCGGATGCTGAACTGCCGGACATCAACCCGGCCGATCTGCGTATTGATACCTTCCGCTCATCAGGCGCAGGGGGCCAGCACGTTAACACCACCGACTCCGCAATCCGTATTACCCACTTGCCAACCGGCATCGTGGTGGAATGTCAGGACGAACGTTCACAGCATAAAAACAAAGCGAAAGCGATGTCGGTGCTGGGGGCGCGCATTCGTGCGGCCGAAGTGGCAAGGCGTCAACAGGCGGAAGCCTCTGAACGTCGCAACCTGCTGGGCAGCGGCGATCGCAGCGATCGCAACCGCACCTATAACTTCCCGCAGGGGCGCGTGACCGATCACCGCATTAACCTGACGCTCTACCGTCTGGATGAAGCGATGGAAGGCAAACTGGATATGCTCATTGAGCCAATTGTCCAGGAATACCAGGCCGACCAACTGGCGGCATTGTCCGAGCAGGATTGATGGACTATCAGCACTGGCTGCGTGAAGCGATAAGCCAATTACCGGCAAGCGAAAGCCCGCGCCGTGACGCCGAGATTTTACTCGAGTTCGTTACCGGTAAGGGGCGCACCTTTATTCTGGCTTTTGGCGAAACGCTGTTAACCGAGGCGCAGCGTCAGCAGCTCGACACATTACTGGAGCGGCGTCAGCGGGGCGAACCCGTGGCGCACTTAACCGGCGTTCGCGAGTTTTGGTCGCTGCCGCTGTTTGTATCGCCAGCCACGCTGATTCCGCGTCCGGATACCGAGTGTCTGGTGGAGCAGGCGCTGGCTCGCCTGCCAGCCTGTGCATGTCGCATTCTCGATCTGGGGACCGGTACGGGCGCGATTGCCCTGGCGCTGGCAACCGAGCGTCCGGATTGCGCGGTGACGGCGGTTGATCGGATGCCGGATGCCGTGGCGCTGGCTATGAGTAATACGCAGCACCTGGCTATCGGCAATGTTCGCGTGCTGCAAAGCGACTGGTTTAGCGCTTTGCAGGGGCAGCAGTTTGACATGATTGTCAGCAATCCTCCGTACATCGACGAACAGGATCCGCATCTGGCGCAGGGCGATGTGCGCTTTGAGCCGCTGTCGGCGCTGGTGGCGGGCGATCAGGGGCTGGCGGATATCGTACATATTATTGACCAGTCTCAGCTCGTGTTAACGCCCGGCGGCTATCTGTTGCTGGAACATGGCTGGCAGCAGGGTGAGGCCGTGCGCGATGCCTTTACGCGCGCGGGTTATCTGGCGGTTGAAACCTGCCGTGATTATGGCGGCAACGAGCGAATTACGCTTGGACGCATCCCATCATGAGTACCATCAGTGTGTTACTCAACGTTCATCTCATCAGCATTGCGCTTTCCGTTAGTCTGCTGATGCTGCGTTTTTGGTGGCGTTACACCGACGCGCGTTTAGCCCGTGCCCGCTGGACGCGCATTGTGCCGCCGGTGGTGGATACCGTTTTATTACTCAGCGGCGTGGCGTTAATGGTTAAAACGCACATCCTGCCATTCACCGAACAAGGGACATGGCTGACTGAAAAGCTGTTTGGGGTTATCATTTACATCGTTTTGGGTTTTATTGCGCTCGATTACCGTCGGGCGCGCAGCCAGCAGGCGCGATTAGTCGCATTTCCGCTGGCGTTGGTGGTGCTGTACATCATCATTAAACTCGCCACCACAAAAATACCGTTACTGGGGTAAGTCATGAGGTCGTTAGCTGATTTCGAATTTAATAAAGCGCCATTGTGTGATGGGATGATCCTGGCGTCGGAGTCTATCCGTCTGGATTTTCCAACACAAACTGTCTATGACGAACTGGAACGTCTGGTCAGTCTGGCGCAAGAAGAAATTAGCCAGCTCCTGTCTCAGGATGAGCAACTGGAAAAACTGCTGGCACTTTTTTACGGCGAATGGGGGTTTACGGATACCCACGGCGTCTATCGTCTTTCTGATGCACTATGGCTCGACCAGGTTCTGAAAAATCGTCAGGGCAGTGCGGTGTCGTTGGGCGCGATCTTATTATGGATTGCCAACCGACTGGATCTGCCGCTGGTACCGGTGATTTTCCCGACACAACTCATCCTGCGCATTGAATCGCTTGATGGCGAAATGTGGCTAATCAATCCGTTCAATGGCGAAACGTTAAATGAACACACGCTGGAAGTGTGGCTGAAGGGGAACATCAGCCCGGTCGCGGAACTGTTTAATGAAGATCTGGATGAAGCGGATAACGCAGAAGTGATCCGCAAACTGCTCGACACGTTGAAATCATCGCTGATGGAAGAGCGGCAAATGGAACTGGCGCTGCGAGCCAGTGAAGCATTATTACAGTTTAATCCTGAAGACCCGTATGAAATACGCGATCGGGGATTGATATATGCGCAACTGGAGTGTGAACATGTTGCGCTGACAGATTTAAGTTATTTCGTTGAGCAGTGTCCGGAAGACCCGATCAGCGAAATGATTCGTGCGCAGATTAATACCATTTCGCACAAACAAATTGTATTGCATTGATTAATGACACTTTACCTACCGTTTAAGGCGATCCTATGAAACAAAAAGTGGTTAGCATTGGCGACATCAACGTGGCAAATGACCTGCCGTTCGTGCTGTTTGGCGGAATGAACGTGCTGGAATCCCGCGATCTGGCGATGCGCATTTGTGAGCACTACGTAACCGTTACTCAAAAACTGGGTATCCCTTACGTGTTTAAAGCCTCCTTTGATAAAGCCAACCGTTCTTCCATCCACTCTTACCGTGGACCGGGCCTTGAAGAAGGGATGAAAATCTTCCAGGAGCTGAAGCAAACTTTTGGCGTAAAAGTGATCACCGACGTTCACGAAGCCAGCCAGGCACAGCCTGTTGCTGACGTGGTGGATGTGATTCAACTGCCGGCATTCCTCGCTCGCCAGACCGATCTGGTGGAAGCGATGGCGAAAACCGGTGCCGTTATCAACGTGAAAAAACCGCAGTTCGTAAGTCCGGGTCAGATGGGTAATATCGTGGATAAATTCCATGAAGGCGGTAACGATAAGGTTATCCTGTGTGACCGTGGCGCGAACTTCGGCTATGACAACCTGGTTGTGGATATGCTGGGCTTTAGCGTGATGAAAAAGGTCTCTGGCAATTCGCCGGTGATTTTCGACGTCACCCATGCGCTGCAGTGCCGTGACCCGTTTGGCGCCGCAAGCGGCGGCCGTCGTGGTCAGGTGACTGAACTGGCGCGCGCGGGCATGGCGGTAGGTCTGGCAGGTCTGTTTATTGAAGCGCATCCGGATCCAGCCAATGCGAAATGCGATGGTCCATCCGCACTGCCGCTGGCGAAACTGGAACAGTTCCTCACGCAGATCAAAGCGATTGATGATCTGGTGAAAAGCTTCGACGAGCTCGATACTGAGAACTAAGACAGCTGAACAGGCCGGGGCGCTTGTCTCCGGCCTGTAATTACTGTCAGGCGCCAAACGCCCCATCAATTGTATGCATAGCTCCCGTCACAAACCCGGCCTCCGGACCAGCCAGCCAGGCAACCATTCCGGCCACTTCTTCTGGTCGACCGTGGCGTTTTAGCGCCATAAAGCTGTGCATCAGCTCTTTCAATGGACCTTCTGCTGGATTAGCGTCAGTATCAATGGGCCCCGGTTGCACTACGTTGACCGTAATGCCACGCGCGCCGAAATCACGGGCCAGCCCTCTTGCCAGGCCTTGCAGAGCAGATTTGCTTAACGCGTAGGAAGCCATACCGGCAATTGGCATACGATCGCCGTTAACTGAACCAATAATGATAATCCGCCCGCCGTCAGGCATTTGTCGTGCCGCTTCTACTGCCGCATACCAGGGGGCGTGGATATTAATGCGGAACAGGCGCTCAACGTCATCGGGATCCTGCTCCAGCGGGTCGCCGAACAGCACAATTCCTGCATTCACCACTAACACATCCAGCGGGCCGCTTTCCCGTACCCGGTTAATAACGGCATCGCGATCGGCGCTATCGGTTTGCGTCATGTGGGAACCTGTTTCTTCCGCAAGCGCTTTTGCAGCGTCTGCGGAGCCTGAATAGGTAAAGGTAACCGCTGCGCCATCTGCGGCGAAACGGCGCACAATAGCCGCGCCAATCCCCCGACTGCCGCCAAGAACCAGAACTGATTTGCCGTTAAATGGGGACATGAGATACTCCTTGAACAATTATGTAGTGATCGATATATAATGGGTGCATGGTTTTCTGTCAATGGATTTGTAATGAGCACTACAAAATGTTCGCGCGCCCCAGGCCGACCACGTAATTTTGATCCGGAACTGGCTGTTGCCAAAGTACAGCCCTTATTTCACGCGCATGGATACGACGCTGTGAGCGTAGCGGATGTTACGCAGGCCCTGAACATCAAACCCCCCAGTTTTTATGCCGCTTTTGGGAACAAAATCGGTCTTTATGAACGCGTGCTTGGTCGCTATGTACAAACCGATGCGATCCCGTTTGATGACATTTTGCGTTCTGACAGACCGGTTGCCGAAAGCCTTGCTGCGTTGCTTGAAGAGGCGGCGCGACGCTACGCCGCGGATCCGCATGCGCCTGGTTGTTTGGTTCTGGAGGGCACGCATAGCAACGATCCGCAGGCGCGGCAGGTGGCCCGGGCTTTCTACTCGGTTGCAGAACATAAAATTCATGACTTTATTGCACAGCGCCATCCCGAAGTGGCTGATAGCCTGACCGATTACATCAGTACCACGATGCTTGGTCTGTCGGGAAAAGCCCGTTGTGGGCATACGCTCGAACGTTTGCTATCCAGCGCACACATCGCCAGCCAGGCGTTGTTGCATCAGCTTTCCTGATTTTCATCACATGAAAAGGTAGATAAATATGATGGGTAAACTGGGACTTTGCTTTAATACTCCCCCTCCGGCTATGCGCAACGTAGCGTTGGCCGCAATTCTGATAGGAATTTCATTTCTGGCGCATTCTCAGGACAAGGCCGACGTTATTTTGTATAACGGCAAGTTGATTACCATGGATGAACAACAACCCAATGCGCAGGCGCTGGCGGTAAAAGGGCGGCATATTATTGCGGTGGGTAATAATGAAACGGTGAAAAAATGGTCCGGACCGAACACGAAGGAAATTAATCTTACGGGGCAAACCGTTATTCCGGGGTTAATTGATGCGCATCTGCATGGCATTCGGGGGGGAAGGACATTTTTATTTGAAACCTACTGGTTTGATACTAAAAACTTACCCGATGCGTTAAATAAACTGTCGCAATCTGCGGCAAAGAAAGACGCTGAGCAATGGGTGGCGGTGGCGGGTTCCTGGATACCTGAACAATTTGCTGAAAAGCGGGATCCGACGGTTCAGGAACTGAATCAGGCGCTGCCTCATCATCCTGCATATATACAAAGCCTTTATGACTATGCGCTGTTAAATCAAAAGGCTATCGAGACCCTAAAACTTAATAGTCCACAGCCGGATGTTCCGGCAGGTATCGTGATAGAACGCGATGATAAAGGGCTGGCAACGGGGAAATTGCGCGGGACCATTGGCAGTTTTAACCAGCTTTTCGCCCAGATTAGCCAGACTGGCGATGTGGAAAAGAACCTTAACGCCTTTGTACGTTATTTAAATAAACGCGGCGTGGTCGGGTTTATCGATCCTTCTGCCGGGCATGAGCAAGCTTATCGTGATTTCTTTAAACTTCAGCAGCAGCAACCTCTCAGGATACGCGTTGGATATCGTTTATCCGCACCGCCTGGTAATGAAACGGAATGGTTTAAACAACGCCTGGCGTTTCGCCCGGCAATGCATGATGACGGCAGAATAGCCTTTCTGGGCTTCGGTGAAAGCCTGGTGATGGCAATGAATGATGGCGTGCGGATGTCATCTGGGTTCACGTCCTCAGCAGAGTCCCAACAAGAACAATTAAAGGTGCTTCAGCTTGCCGCCAAAGAAGGTGTTGCCGTTGAAATACATGCTTATACCGATGACAGTGCGGATGCGATTTTAGATGTCATTAGCGAGGTGGCTAAATCGCATGATATTGCGCCGTTGCGCTGGTCTATTGCGCATCTTAATACCGGTACGCCCGAAACGATTGCCCGCATGAAGAAACTCGGTTTAGCCTACTCTGTCCAGATGGGGCCATATTTTGAATCTCCCGCCATTGAACGCGCAAATGGCAAAACGGTGGCGGCGCTATCATCGCCAGTGCAACCCGCGTTAGAGCAGGGGGTAATCGTTGCCGGCGGTACAGATGCGACGCGGATTGGCGTTGCGGGAGTGTGGCATGCCATTGAATATCATGTCACAGGTAAAGCGCTCGACGGCTCAGTACGCCATGACACCCGCCAGTTAAGTCGGGAAGATGCGTTAAAAATGTATACCCGAAATGCCGCCTGGCTGGCTTTTGCTGAACAGCAAAGAGGAAGTTTGCAAGCAGGTAAGCTCGCCGATTTTGCGGTGCTGAATCAAGATATTATGGCTATTGCGCCAGACAAGCTGCATCAAACGGAATCGTTATTAACGTTTGTCGATGGCCAACAGGTTTATCCGGAGCAATAAACGCGCTAAAAGAAAACGGCCCTGCAAAGGGCCGTGGATCCCGCCAAACTAGTTATCAGGCAAATATCGTCATCAGATAGGCGACAAATAGCGCCAGATGCGCGGCGCCGTTAAGCACATTGGTTCGTCCGGTGGAGAAAGAGATGTGGCACAGTACCAGCGACGAGACCATGACAATCATCTCTGGCGCGCCCAAAGCAAACACCAAATCATTTCCTGTTGCCCACGCTATCAGCGTCACTACCGGTACGGTGAGTGAAATAGTGGCTAATACTGAACCGAAGAACAAATTCATCGCCCGCTGTACCTGATTGTTCAGCACCGCTTTCAGCGCCCCCAGCCCTTCAGGCGAGAGGATCAACAGCGCCACCAGGAAACCGGTAAATGCCACGGGCGCATTGAGTTCAGTCAGCAAGGTTTCCAGTGGACTGGCGTTCATCTTGGTGACGGCGATAACGGCGATCAGGTGAATGATGAGCCAGGCGGCGTGCCATATATTGCTGTGCGCTGACGGCTTACCGTGATGCGGATCGTCGTCGTCACCCTCATCTTCATGCTCGTAAATGAACAGGCCCTGGTGCGTTTTTGTTTGAATCAACAAGAAGACGCCGTACATTGCCGCAGAAATGAGCGCCACCAGTAGCGCCTGCGCAGTAGTAAAATTGGCTCCCGGTAACGCCATTGGAAACACCAGCACAATAATGGCCAGTGGAAACAGGGCGATTAAATACTGCTTAATACCAAACAGGTTCATATACTGAGTGGCAAATTTGCGGCCGCCCAGCAGTAATGAAAAACCGACTAAACCGCCGGTGACGATCATAATGATCGAGTACAGCGTGTCGCGCATTAGCGTAGGCGCGGCATCGCCGGTCGCCATTAATGCGGAAATTAAACTGACTTCAAGAATAACAACTGACAGACTGAGGATCAGCGAGCCGTAGGGTTCGCCAAGTCGATGTGCTAATACGTCCGCATGACGGACAACGCTGAATGCGCTGCTTAATATACCAACAAGGGCCAGCGCATTAATACCGATGACCACTGGTAGTGACTGACTGCTCCCCCATAAGAACAGTACTACCAGCGCCAAAATCGGGAAGACGAGAGAGGTCTCCTTGTGGCGGGTTTTTACCGCCTCATGTAGTTGTGTCATTAAGTTAATTCTCCATCTCTGCAGGTATTTATAATTATAAAAGTATTTAAGAATGTAAAAAATAACAGAAAAAGCGGTTTTGCAGGTGACATTTTACGAAATTTTACCGCATCGCTTATTTTCCATCTCTAAGTGGCCAAAAACAAATGTCTTGTTTATAGAGTATTTAATTAACAGAAGGTTAGATGAGGTAGTAATTTAAAAATGTTCATTATTGGCGCATCGCAGCATTGTTAACCACACTTAAGGTTTAGTCCAAAAAGAGGAGTTCACAATGCCCTATAAATCGAAAAGCGATCTGCCTGACAGCGTACAGCATGTTCTGCCATCCCATGCTCAGGACATCTATAAAGAAGCCTTTAACAGCGCCTGGGAACAGTATAAAGATAAATCTGACCGTCGCGATGATGCCACTCGCGAAGAGACAGCGCACAAGGTGGCGTGGGCGGCGGTGAAAAATGATTATCAAAAAGGTGATGATGATAAATGGCATAAAAAGACGTAACGGTATCAATTATAATGCCTTTATAAACTAGCCTGAGTCATCCGTTAGCGAATCGTGCTACGCCGCGCCGTTACTGGCTTGCAAGCGAGCGGTGAATTGCCTATTGTCCAGCTATTGGTTTCAAAATGAGCAGTAAAAATGCCCGGAAGGCGTCAAAAAAGTTGTCGCAGGGAAGCTGCAGTGGCGGAGGTGTAAGGTGTTAACGCGTGATTTTTTATTGAATGCCGACTGTAAGACGGCGTTTGGCGCTATTGAAGAATCACTACTCTGGTCAGCGGAACAACGGGCAGCCTCACTGGCCGCCACGCTTGCTTGCCGACCAGATGATGGACCGGTGTGGATCTTCGGTTATGGATCGTTGATGTGGAACCCGGCCTTAGAATTTGAAGAGTCCTGTACCGGGACATTAGTCGGTTGGCACCGTGCATTTTGCCTGCGTCTGACGGCGGGGCGAGGAACGGCCTGTCAGCCGGGACGGATGCTGGCCCTGAAAGAGGGTGGACGCACTACCGGTGTGGCTTATCGCTTACCAGACGCATCGCTGGAGCAAGAGCTTTCTCTGCTGTGGAAGCGTGAAATGATCACCGGTTGCTACCTGCCGACCTGGTGTCAGTTGGCGCTGGATGACGGACGGACGGTGAACGCGCTGGTCTTTATTATGGATCCGCGCCATCCGTTGTTTGAGTCGGATACCCGCGCGCAGGTGATCGCGCCGCTTATCGCTACGGCCAGTGGACCTTTAGGCACTAATGCCCAGTATCTGTTCTCGCTGGAACAAGAACTGGTGAAGCTGGGAATGCAGGATGATTGTCTTAACGATTTGGTGATTACGGTCAAACGATTGTTGGGAGAGAACCTGCCGGAAGGGATTATACGACCAGGTTTTGCATAGCGTCGGCGGAATGTTGTGTGCCCGACAGCCAGGTGCTTATCGGGCATTTCACGATTACGCTGCAATAAAACTTATCGAATGCTCAAGCGACTGACTGTGGCTGTCGATCAGCACGTTCCAGACGCCGGTATAAGGTACGGTCAACCATGCGTTATCACGGTCCTGCACGCTTAAGATGTCGGACTGCGTGTCTTTGACGTGATTTTTCTCGCTCATCAGATGGATGTGACAGCGCTCGGAACAGCGCACAACCACCGTATCGCCACCAAATAACTTTAAACTCGCCTTCACTAATGCCATTTTTCACCCCGTTCTTGAAAACAACGTACTTTCTGTCGAAAGTGCTGCGTGATGTTGTTCACATTTCACTCATTGCATAACACCAAAGGGGGAGCAACAGGATGCTGATTTTGATCAAAAAATGGCATAACGATTAAACAAAAGTGACAAAATTCCTCAAGACGGTTGAAAGGGCGTGCTAACGTTCAACGAAACCGCGCCCATCTAAGATAAAATCCGGAAATTTCCGGCGCTTTCAGTGCGCATGCCTGTAAGGTGCTGTCAGAAGGTCAATACTTTATCTGCATCCAGCGTCCATTGTGCCAGTTCTGGCAGCGTGCCCACGGCGACGCCATCAATTAAAGGCAGGTCGGTGATCCCACGGCCATCAGTGCAGGTTTTGCACAGTTTTACCGGAACGTTTTGCGCTGTCAGGATCTCCAGCATTTGCTGAATATTGTATCCTTCCGCCGGTTTCTGACCGCGTAATCCCGCCGTAACCGCATCCGACATTAAAAACAGACGCAGATCGAGACCGGCTTCTTGTTCACGCAAGGCGATGGCCAGACGCAGGCTGTTAAATAACGATTCGCTTCCATAGGCCGCACCGTTCGCGACGATCACTATCTTTTGCATTTTGACTCCTGTTGTCGGATGGGAGGGATAATTCCTGGCGTGTATGGTACTCCCTGTACCAGATATCGAAAAGACAGCATGTGGCTACCCCTGATTATTCGGGTCAGAAAAGCCCGAAAACGGGGATAAAGGCTGCAATTAATTGCTGCAGACGTTATGGTTTAGGTTAAGTGTGCCTGATTAATTGATTTAAGAAATAACTAACGATTTGAGCCGTATTATTTATTTCCCTCTCGCCGTATTTGCACTCTTGCCACTGGCAGGGGGTACTGCCAGCGCACAATCCTCTTTTATTCACCAGGCTGAAAACCCATTCGATAACAATAGCGATGGCTTGCCCGATCTCGGTATGGCGCCGGAATCGCGGGCAGGCGAAAAGCATTTCGCCGAAATGGTGAAAGCATTCGGTGAAGCCAGTATGACCGATAACGGCCTTGATACCGGCGAGCAGGCGAAGCAGTTCGCGTTTGGTCAGGTACGTGATACGGTCAGCGAACAGGTGAATCAACAACTGGAATCCTGGCTCTCTCCCTGGGGAAATGCCAGCGTCGGGTTGCAGGTTGATAAAGAGGGCAGCTTTACCGGCAGCCGGGGAAGTTGGTTTATTCCGTGGCAGGACAATCAACGCTATCTTACCTGGAGCCAGTTAGGCTTAACGCAACAGGATGAGGGCTTAGTCAGCAATGCGGGAATTGGGCAGCGCTGGGTACATGACGGCTGGCTACTGGGTTACAACACGTTTTATGACAATCTGTTGGATGAAAATCTGCCCCGGGGCGGCTTAGGTGCAGAAGCGTGGGGCGAGTATTTACGTTTATCTGCTAACTACTACCAGCCGTTTTCCTCCTGGCAGAATCGTTCCACCACACAGGAACAACGGATGGCTCGCGGCTACGACCTGACCGCGCAAATGCGGATGCCGTTCTATCAACATCTCAATACCAGCGTCAGCGTTGAACAGTATTTTGGCGACCGGGTGGATCTGTTTCATTCAGGCACCGGGTATCACAATCCGGTAGCGGTGAACCTCGGGCTGAGCTATACGCCGGTGCCGCTGATTACGATGACTGCGCAGCATAAGCAGGGTGAAAATGGCGTCAGTCAGAATAACCTCGGATTAACGCTGAATTATCGTTTCGGCGTTCCGTTAAAAAAACAGCTGATGGTCAGCGAGGTGGCGAACAGCCGCTCGCTGCGCGGCAGTCGTTATGACGATCCGCAGCGGAATAGTTTGCCGACGCTGGAGTATCGCCAGCGTAAAACCCTGTCGGTATTTTTGGCTACGCCGCCCTGGGATCTCAAGCCGGGAGAAACGGTGGCGCTGAAGGTACAAGTGCGCAGCCTGCATGGGATTCGCCATCTTGCATGGCAGGGCGATACTCAGGCGCTGAGCTTAACCGCTGGCAGCAGTACCCGCAGCGCACAGGGTTGGACGATTATTATGCCGAAGTGGGACAGTAGAGAAGGGGCGACAAACCGCTGGCGGCTGTCGGTAGTGGTAGAGGATGAACTGGGCCAGCGTGTCTCTTCCAATGAGATCACGCTATCACTGACCGAACCGTTTATCAGCGTTTCGGCAAATGATCCTCGTTAACCATGATGCACGACTTCGTTATCAGAAAATGCGTTCCTGATGCACCCAAACCGCCGCTTCTACGCGTGATTTGAGCTTCATTTTCTTCAGCATATGCTTCACATGAACTTTAACCGTGCTTTCGGTGATGTCCAGACGGCGGGCAATCATCTTGTTGGGCAGGCCCTGGGCAATCAGTTTGAGAATATCGCGCTCGCGCGGCGTCAACTGGGTGACATCACGGTCAGACGTTGCGCGGTTGGCGCGCAGGCTGGCGGCCAGAACCGGCGTTAAGGCTTCGCTCAGTACCATTTCACCGGCGGCGGCCTGCTGTAATGCTTTCAGTAAATCTTCCGGCTCCATATCTTTCAGCAGGTAACCATCCGCGCCGCGTTTCAGTGCGGTAACGACATCTTCTTCATGATTGGATACGCTAAACACCACGATGCGGCCAGACAGGGACTTTTCACGCAGCTTGTCGAGGGTTTCCAGACCGTTCATGCCGGGCATGTTGAGATCAAGCAGGATCAGATCGGGATCAAGAGATTCAGCCAGCTCGATACCCTGTTCGCCATTGCTGGCTTCACCGACAACGGTGATATCCTGCGCCATGCTGACAAGCTGTTTTACACCGGTTCGCAGCATCGGATGATCGTCGATCAACAGGATGGTTGCCGGTTCCAGATTACTCATGGGTATCTCCTTGGACTTCTGTGAAGTTTGTTTCGGGAATAAAAGTGACAGTAACTTCAGTACCGCCTGTCTCACGACGGCGTACTCGGCAATCGCCGCGCAAGCTCTGCGCACGGTCGCGCATTATTATCATGCCGTAGTGGTTACTGCGTTCGGCGTTTTCCGGTACGCCGCAGCCGTTATCTTGTACTGTGAGTTTGATCTGTTTGCCATTTTGCACCACCGTCACGACGACTTCATCGGCATGGGAGTGCTTCAGGGCGTTGCTCAGGGCTTCACGAGCAATTTGTAATAAGTGAATCGCCTGATGCGATGGGACCAGGCGCGGCGGCAACTGATAGTCCAGCTTAACCGCAAAACCAAAGCGGGCGCTGTATTCCTGACAGCTGGCTTCCAGCGCGGGTCGCAATCCGGGTTCGGTGAGCTGTAAACGGAAGGTCGTTAACAGCTCACGCAGTTGCGCCCACGAGGCGTTCAGTTCATTACGAATCTGGCTAAGCAGTTCGCGGCTATTCTCGGGCAGCGCATCGCCCTGCATCTGCAAACAGCTAACCTGCATCTTCATACATGAAAGCGATTGTGCAATAGAATCATGGAGTTCGCGCGCAATGGTGGCACGCTCTTCCATCACGATCAACTGCTGCTGGCGCACCTGATGTCTGTCGAGCGCCAGCGTCGCGGTCAGTTGCTCAACCAGGGTATCGACCAGTTGTTGCTGATCGTGGCTGAGATGGCGTCCGTTCGGCAACGTAGCGAGCAGGATACCATACTGGGTATGCGCGTCGGCCAGCCGCCATTTCAGCGTGATACCACCGTCTATCGCGGGCAACGTACCGCGTGGGCACAGATGACATCCTTTCTCATCGCAACTGACATTGGACTGACAGGTAAATTCCTGATGATTATCTTCATCCTCCAGATCATAAACCCGCAGCTCAATATCATGTAGCAGGGTCAAATTCTGCAGGCCGTTCAGCACCGGAGAGAGGCGTTCACACAACGGCACCTGAGAATGCAGGCGTCGGTTGGCTTGCCACAGAAAAGAGAGGATCTGATTTTTATGCTCCAGCCCGGCCGTTTTCTCCTGCACCCGCTGTTCCAGTACCGCATAACTTTCAGCCAGCTCTTCCGACATATTATTCAGCGCCGAGCCCAGAGCCGCCATCTCATTACGCCCGCTGATATGCGCACGTTGGGTAAAATCACGTTGGCTGACGGCTCGCGCCATCGCCAATAGCTGTTTCCATGGTTCCAGCAGACGTACGCGTAGCCAGATAATGGTGAAGACCAGCAGTAAGGCCATAAATGCCGCCATCAGGCGATGTAGCAGGACGACGCGTTTAATGCGTAATTCGGTGGTATGGTCGAAGGCGGTAACCAGCTTATCCAGCCCAACGACAAAGCGCGTTACATCTTGCGCTACCGCATCAGGCGTTTGCGCGTGGGCAAGCCCTGGCGCCAGCTCAGTGTGCCAGTAATCCTGTAATGCTTTTAACTGCGCCTGTTGTCCATCGCGCTGTGCGGCTCGCGTTAACTCTGGACTAAACGCCGTTTTCTCCATTTCATCCAGTAGCGGTTGATCGTCGGCTTCCAGGGGTACCGCCGCCAGCAGACGATAACTCTGCATACGCAGCGAGCCGGCTTTGTTAATTGCATGGGCGCTACCCTGAACGCCCTGAACCAGCCAACCGGAGACAGCCATACCTGCCACGCCGATGGCAGTAGACAATAAAACAATCAGCGCCACCTGGTTGACCAGCGTAAGCGGGGAGAGACAACGTTTAAACATGGTGACTTGTTCCTTCGGGTCTTCGTAGAACAGAAACCCTTTTGAATAACGGTTCTGCTGCAGGCAGTGGCGTTATTCTCGGCGATACACTGGAGTATACCCATACCTCAAACGGGCTACCTCTTAATTGCCAGCCAAGGGGGAGGTCATGGGTCGGGGGGAGTAGAAGACGACAGAAGCGTGAAAAACCACATCTTTTTTACCGAAGTAATGTACTCATTTAGGGTGATGATAAATTTTAGGCATGAATAATGACACCTTTTCCTTTGATTTATATCAACTTACCTCCAGCTGTAAACCCTAAGGTTGCAGGCATCGAAACAAGTATCAGAGGTGTCTATGAGTCACTCATCTGCCCCGGAAAGGGCATCTGGAGCTGTAATTACAGAATGGCGGCCGGAAGATCCTGTCTTCTGGCAACAGCGTGGTCAACGAATCGCCAGCCGTAACCTGTGGATTTCCGTCCCTTGCTTACTGCTGGCGTTTTGCGTGTGGATGTTATTTAGCGCCGTGGCGGTGAACTTACCGAAAGTCGGCTTTAATTTCACCACGGAGCAATTGTTCATGTTGACGGCGTTGCCCTCGGTTTCCGGCGCGCTGCTGCGTGTGCCGTACTCCTTTATGGTTCCCCTGTTTGGTGGACGTCGCTGGACGGCATTCAGCACCGGTATCCTGATCGTCCCATGCGTATGGTTAGGTTTTGCGGTGCAGGATACCACCACGCCATTTAGTACCTTTATTATTATCTCCTTACTGTGCGGTTTTGCCGGTGCGAACTTTGCATCAAGCATGGCGAATATCAGCTTCTTCTTTCCAAAACAAAAGCAGGGCGGTGCGCTGGGTCTGAACGGTGGTCTGGGCAACATGGGCGTCAGTGTAATGCAGTTGGTTGCTCCGCTGGTGGTCTCACTGTCAATCTTCGCTGCATTTGGTAGCCAGGGCGTTGAGCAACCGGATGGCACGCAATTGTATCTGGCAAACGCCGCATGGATTTGGGTTCCGTTCCTCGCTGTGCTGACGCTGGCTGCATGGTTTGGTATGAACGAACTGGCAACCTCAAAAGCGTCATTGAAAGCGCAATTGCCGGTGCTAAAGCGCGGGCACCTGTGGATCATGAGCCTGTTGTATCTGGCAACCTTCGGTTCATTTATCGGCTTCTCAGCCGGTTTCGCGATGCTGTCAAAAACGCAGTTTCCTGAGGTACAGATCCTGCATTACGCCTTCTTTGGCCCGCTGATTGGCGCGCTGGCGCGCTCAGCTGGCGGTGCAATTTCTGACCGCCTGGGCGGAACTCGCGTGACGCTGGTGAACTTCGTGTTGATGGCTCTCTTCAGTGCCTTGCTGTTCCTGACGCTGCCAACCAATGGCGTAGGGGGCAACTTTACCGCTTTCTTCGCGGTGTTCCTGGCGCTGTTCCTGACGGCCGGTCTGGGCAGTGGTTCAACCTTCCAGATGATCTCCGTTATCTTCCGCAAGCTGACGATGGACAGAGTGAAAGCGGAAGGCGGGTCAGAAGAGAAGGCGATGCGTGAAGCGGCAACCGACACTGCGGCTGCGCTCGGTTTTATCTCTGCCATTGGCGCGATTGGCGGCTTCTTTATCCCCAAAGCATTTGGTACTTCCCTGGCGTTAACGGGCTCACCTGTTGATGCGATGAAAGTCTTTGTGATCTTCTATGTCGCCTGCGTGGTTATCACCTGGGCGGTGTACGGACGTCATTCTAAAAAGTAAAAAAGTGGTATACACAAAATCATTCGAATTGCGTCAAGGCGGCAAGTGAGAAATCCCCAGGAGCTTACTGTAGTAAGTGACTGGGGAGAACGAGCGCAGCCAACGCAGAGGCAGTTTGAAGGATGAAGTGTAGGTTGATTATCCATTGCGCGGCGTTAGACCGCGCTTTTTTTTGCCTGCTATTAGTTACAACATACTCTTGTGTTGTGACATGACAACATTCTGTGAGAACGGTGCTCGCAATATGCCTGGCAGGGGGGATACCCCTTAATACCCACTTATAAAGAATTTAACATTTGCATGATAAGTGGATTTGAAAAAGTTATTTAAATTCAATGCGTTAATTAATTCACTGATATCCCACTTAGGGGGTATGTGAAAAACGCCCCTCATTTTTCATCCCTGTCTGCCTTGATCGTTATCAATTCTCACGCCCTTTCAGAGCGTTACCTTCGCTGGCAAATAAGCAATGTCGATTTATCAGAGAGCCGTCAGGCTCCTACAGGAGAAAACCGATGAGTAAATTCCTGGACCGGTTTCGCTACTTCAAGCAGAAGGGCGAAACCTTTGCCGATGGGCACGGCCAGCTTCTCAATACCAACAGGGACTGGGAGGACGGATATCGCCAGCGTTGGCAGCATGACAAAGTCGTGCGTTCAACCCACGGCGTAAACTGCACCGGTTCATGCAGCTGGAAAATCTATGTGAAAAATGGTCTGGTGACCTGGGAAACCCAGCAAACTGACTACCCACGCACCCGTCCAGATATGCCAAACCACGAGCCTCGCGGCTGCCCGCGTGGTGCGAGCTATTCCTGGTATCTCTACAGCGCTAACCGTCTGAAATACCCGCTGATGCGCAAACGTCTGATGAAGATGTGGCGTGAAGCCAAAAAACTGCACAGCGATCCGGTAGATGCCTGGGCATCCATTATCGAAGACGCCGACAAAGCAAAAAGCTTCAAACAAGCGCGTGGTCGTGGCGGCTTCGTTCGCTCCTCCTGGCAGGAAGTCAATGAACTGATTGCCGCTTCTAACGTGTACACCATCAAAACCTATGGTCCTGACCGCGTCGCAGGCTTCTCGCCAATCCCGGCGATGTCG
Source organism: Citrobacter sp. CRE-46 (assembly GCF_059615875.1). Classification (NCBI taxonomy): domain Bacteria; kingdom Pseudomonadati; phylum Pseudomonadota; class Gammaproteobacteria; order Enterobacterales; family Enterobacteriaceae; genus Citrobacter; species Citrobacter sp. CRE-46. The sequence continues at coordinate 2,402,774 of NZ_CM184341.1, forward strand.
ATGGTTTCTTACGCATCCGGCGCACGCTATATGTCGCTGATTGGCGGTACCTGCCTGAGCTTCTATGACTGGTACTGCGACCTGCCGCCGGCTTCTCCGCAAACCTGGGGCGAACAGACCGACGTCCCTGAATCCGCTGACTGGTACAACTCCAGCTACATTCTTGCATGGGGTTCTAACGTCCCGCAGACCCGTACTCCGGATGCGCACTTCTTTACTGAAGTTCGCTATAAAGGCACCAAAACGGTAGCGATTACGCCGGACTACGCAGAAATCGCCAAACTGTGCGACTTGTGGCTGGCGCCGAAGCAGGGCACCGATGCGGCGATGGCAATGGCGATGGGCCACGTCATGTTGCGCGAGTTCCACCTCGATAACCCGAGCCAGTACTTCACCGACTACGTTCGTCGTTATACTGACATGCCAATGCTGGTGATGCTCGAAGAGCGCGACGGCTATTATGCTGCTGGTCGTATGCTGCGTGCAGCGGATCTGGTTGACTCTCTGGGCCAGGAAAATAACCCGGAATGGAAAACCGTCGCTATCAACAGCAACGGTGAAATGGTTGCGCCAAACGGTTCAATTGGTTTCCGTTGGGGCGAAAAGGGTAAATGGAACCTCGAGCAGCGCGACGGTACATCGGGCGATGAAACCGAACTGCAACTCAGTCTGCTCGGTAGCCAGGATGACATCGCTGAAGTCGGCTTCCCCTATTTTGGCGGCGAAGGTACCGAACACTTCAATAAAGTTGAACTGGAAAACATTCTGCTGCACAAATTGCCGGTTAAACGTCTGCAACTGGCCGACGGTTCTACCGCGCTGGTGACGACCGTTTACGATCTGACCATGGCCAACTACGGTCTGGAACGCGGTCTGAACGATGAAAACTGTGCAACCAGCTACGATGACCTGAAAGCGTATACGCCGGCATGGGCAGAGAAAATTACCGGTGTATCGCGCGCTCAAATCGTGCGCATCGCCCGCGAATTTGCGGATAACGCCGATAAAACGCACGGTCGTTCGATGATTATCGTCGGTGCAGGTCTGAACCACTGGTACCACCTCGATATGAACTATCGCGGCCTGATCAATATGCTGGTGTTCTGCGGCTGTATCGGCCAGAGCGGCGGTGGTTGGGCCCACTATGTCGGGCAGGAAAAACTGCGCCCGCAAACCGGCTGGCAGCCGCTGGCGTTTGCACTGGACTGGCAGCGTCCGCCTCGTCATATGAACAGCACCTCTTACTTCTATAACCACTCCAGCCAATGGCGCTATGAGACGGTTACCGCACAGGAATTGCTGTCCCCGATGGCAGACAAATCCCGTTATAGCGGTCATTTGATTGACTTCAACGTTCGCGCTGAACGAATGGGGTGGTTACCGTCTGCACCGCAGTTAGGGACTAACCCGCTGCGTATCGCTGAAGAAGCGCAGAAAGCCGGCATGACGCCGGTGGATTACACCGTTAACGCCCTGAAAGACGGTTCTCTTCGCTTTGCGGCGGAACAGCCGGAAAACGGCAAAAACCATCCGCGGAACCTGTTTATCTGGCGTTCCAACCTGCTCGGATCTTCCGGTAAGGGCCACGAGTACATGCTGAAGTACCTGCTGGGCACTGAACACGGTATTCAGGGGAAAGATCTCGGCCAGCAGAGCGGCGTGAAGCCAGAAGAAGTGGAATGGCAGGACAACGGACTGGACGGCAAGCTGGATCTGGTGGTGACGCTGGACTTCCGTCTGTCGAGTACCTGTCTGTATTCCGATATCGTGCTGCCGACCGCAACCTGGTATGAAAAAGACGATATGAATACCTCGGATATGCATCCGTTTATTCATCCGTTGTCTGCCGCCGTTGACCCGGCCTGGGAATCGAAGAGCGACTGGGAGATCTATAAAGCCATCGCGAAGAAATTCTCTGAAGTGTGCGTGGGCCACCTCGGTAAAGAAACCGACGTTGTTACGCTGCCGATTCAGCACGACTCCGCCGCTGAGCTGGCGCAGCCACTGGACGTGAAGGACTGGAAAAAAGGTGAGTGCGACCTGATTCCTGGCGTTACCGCGCCGCACATCATGACCGTAGAGCGTGATTATCCGGCAACCTATGAACGCTTTACCTCCATCGGCCCGCTGATGGAAAAAATCGGTAACGGCGGGAAAGGGATTGCCTGGAATACCCAGAGCGAAATGGATCTGCTGCGTAAGCTCAACTACACCAAGGCTGAAGGCCCGGCGAAAGGCCAGCCCTGGCTTAATACCGCCATTGATGCCGCCGAGATGATCCTCACCCTGGCGCCGGAAACTAACGGTCAGGTAGCCGTTAAAGCCTGGGCTGCGCTGAGTGAATTTACCGGTCGTGACCATACGCATCTGGCGCTAAATAAAGAAGACGAAAAAATTCGTTTCCGCGATATACAGGCGCAGCCGCGCAAAATTATCTCCAGCCCGACATGGTCAGGCCTGGAAGATGAACATGTGTCTTATAACGCCGGTTATACCAACGTTCATGAGCTGATCCCATGGCGTACGCTGTCTGGTCGCCAGCAGTTGTATCAGGATCACCAGTGGATGCGTGATTTCGGTGAAAGCCTGCTGGTTTACCGTCCGCCAATCGATACCCGTTCAGTGAAAGCGGTGATCGGCGAGAAGTCTAACGGTAACCCGGAAAAAGCGCTCAACTTCCTGACACCGCACCAGAAATGGGGTATCCACTCCACCTACAGCGACAACCTGCTGATGCTGACGTTGTCACGCGGTGGTCCGATCGTCTGGATGAGTGAAACGGATGCGAAAGACCTGGGTATCGAAGATAACGACTGGATCGAGGTCTTCAACAGCAACGGTGCATTAACTGCCCGCGCTGTTGTCAGCCAGCGTGTGCCAGCCGGGATGACCATGATGTACCACGCGCAGGAACGTATCGTTAACCTGCCGGGTTCAGAAATCACCCAGCAGCGCGGCGGGATCCACAACTCGGTGACCCGTATTACGCCGAAACCGACCCACATGATCGGCGGCTATGCACAGTTAGCCTACGGCTTTAACTACTACGGCACCGTCGGTTCAAACCGCGATGAGTTCGTCGTTGTACGTAAGATGAAGAACATTAACTGGTTGGATGGCGAAGGCAATGACCAGGTACAGGAGAGCGTAAAATGAAAATTCGTTCACAAGTCGGCATGGTGCTGAATCTTGATAAGTGCATCGGCTGCCACACCTGTTCAGTGACCTGTAAAAACGTCTGGACCAGCCGTGAAGGTATGGAGTACGCCTGGTTCAATAACGTGGAAAGTAAGCCTGGCGTCGGTTTCCCCAATGACTGGGAAAATCAGGAAAAATGGAAGGGCGGCTGGATCCGTAAAATCAACGGTAAACTGCAACCGCGCATGGGTAACCGTGCGCTGCTGCTGGGTAAAATCTTTGCTAACCCGCATCTACCGGGTATGGATGACTACTACGAGCCGTTTGATTTCGACTATCAGAATCTGCACACCGCGCCGGAAGGCAGCAAAGCGCAGCCGATTGCCCGTCCGCGCTCGTTGATTACCGGTCAGCGGATGGACAAAATCATCAGCGGTCCGAACTGGGAAGAAATTCTGGGCGGCGAATTCGAAAAACGCGCCAAGGACCAGAACTTCGAAAACATGCAGAAGGCGATGTACGGCCAGTTCGAAAACACCTTCATGATGTACCTGCCACGCCTGTGCGAGCACTGCCTTAACCCGGCGTGTGTGGCGACCTGCCCGAGTGGTGCTATCTACAAGCGTGAAGAAGATGGCATCGTGCTGATCGACCAGGACAAGTGCCGCGGCTGGCGTATGTGCATCACCGGCTGCCCGTACAAGAAGATTTACTTCAACTGGAAGAGCGGGAAGTCCGAGAAGTGCATTTTCTGCTACCCGCGTATCGAAGCGGGTCAACCGACCGTTTGCTCCGAAACCTGTGTTGGCCGTATCCGTTATCTCGGCGTACTGCTGTATGACGCAGATGCGATCGAAAGCGCGGCCAGCACTGAGCACGAAAAAGATCTGTACCAGCGTCAACTGGACGTGTTCCTCGATCCGAACGATCCGGCTGTCATTGAACAGGCGCTAAAAGATGGTATTCCACTGAGCGTCATCGATGCTGCACAACAGTCTCCGGTTTACAAAATGGCGATGGACTGGAAGCTGGCGCTGCCGCTGCATCCGGAATACCGCACGCTGCCGATGGTCTGGTACGTGCCGCCTTTGTCACCGATTCAATCTGCCGCCGATGCGGGCGAGCTTGGCAGCAACGGCATTCTGCCGGATGTAGACAGTCTGCGTATCCCGGTTCAGTACCTGGCGAACCTGTTGACCGCTGGCGACACTCAGCCGGTACTGTTGGCGCTGAAACGTATGCTGGCAATGCGTCACTACAAACGTGCGGAAACTGTTGACGGAAAAGTTGATACCCGTGCGCTGGAAGAGGTGGGATTAAGCGAAGCGCAGGCACAGGAAATGTATCGTTACCTGGCGATTGCTAATTACGAAGATCGTTTCGTGGTGCCAAGCAGCCATCGTGAACTGGCGCGTGAGGCATTCCCGGAGAAAAGCGGTTGTGGCTTTACCTTCGGCGATGGTTGCCACGGTTCTGATACCAAATTCAATCTGTTCAACAGCCGCCGCATCGACGCTGTTGATGTGACCAGCAAAACGGAGCCGCACCAATGATTGAACTCGTCATTGTTTCGCGTCTGCTCGAGTACCCGGATGCTGCCTTATGGCAGCATCAGCAGGAGCTTTTCGATGCACTCGCGTCATCTGAGAACCTGGATAAAGAGGATGCCCAGACCCTGGGCGTTTTCCTGCGCGATTTAACCGCGCAGGACATGCTGGATGTACAGGCCGCCTACAGCGAACTGTTTGACCGGGGCCGCGCCACATCGCTGCTGCTGTTTGAACATGTTCACGGGGAGTCCCGCGATCGCGGTCAGGCGATGGTTGACCTGATGGCACAGTATGAGCAGCACGGTTTACAGCTCGACAGCCGTGAACTTCCCGATCATCTGCCGCTGTATCTGGAATACCTTGCGCAGTTGCCGAAAAGCGAAGCGTTAGGTGGTTTACAGGATATCGCGCCGATTCTGGCTTTGCTCAGCGCTCGCTTGCAACAGCGTGACAGCCGTTATGCGGTGCTGTTTGATCTGCTGCTAAAACTGGCGAATACCGTTATCGACAGCGACAAAGTGGCTGAAAAAATTGCGGATGAAGCGCGTGATGATACACCACAAGCGCTTGATGCGGTCTGGGAAGAAGAGCAGGTGAAATTCTTCGCCGATCAGGGGTGTGGTGAGTCGGAAATCTCCGCTCACCAGCGTCGTTTTGCCGGGGCCGTTGCGCCGCAGTATCTGAATATCACCACCGGAGGACAGCAATAATGCACTTCCTGAATACGTTCTTCTTTGACATCTATCCGTACATCGCGGGTTCTGTCTTTCTGATCGGTAGTTGGCTGCGTTATGACTACGGGCAATATACCTGGCGCGCGGCGTCCAGTCAGATGCTGGATCGCAAAGGGATGAACCTAGCGTCAAACCTGTTTCATATCGGGATCCTGGGCATTTTTGCCGGGCACTTTCTGGGCATGTTGACGCCGCACTGGATGTACGAAGCGTGGCTACCGCTGGAAGTGAAACAAAAGATGGCTATGTTTGCGGGCGGCGCCTCAGGCGTGATGTGTCTGGTCGGCGGCGTGTTGCTGCTGAAACGTCGTCTGTTCAGCCCACGCGTGCGGGCCACCACCACTGGTGCGGATATTCTGGTGCTGTCCATCCTGGTTATCCAGTGTGCCCTTGGCCTGCTGACCATTCCGTTCTCCGCTCAGCATATGGACGGTAGCGAGATGATGAAACTGGTGAACTGGGCGCAAACTGTGGTGACCTTCCACGGCGGCGCGTCTGAATATCTGGATGGCGTGGCGTTTATCTTCCGTATGCACTTGGTGCTGGGTATGACGCTGTTCCTGCTGTTCCCGTTCTCGCGTCTGGTGCACATCTGGAGCGTTCCGGTCGAGTATCTGACCCGCAAATACCAGATTGTACGCGCGCGTCACTAATCGGTTATCTGTGTAAGATAAAACCCTGCTCCGGCGGGGTTTTTTTATGCCTGTGTGCCGGATGGCGGCGTAACCGCCTTATCCGGCCTACGCAGACGTCAACTCTCTGTAGGCCTGATAAGCGCAGCGCATCAGGCCTATTGCGGGCACGATAGGGCATTGCAGTTGGATTGGGTGTTGATGCTTTATGAAGTGATGGTGGTGGGGGAAGGATGACTCCGCGCTGCGCGCTTCGCCCTTCGGGTCGCTGCCTGCGGCAACGCTTTCTCGCTGACGCTCGAATCGAACCTTGGTCGAAGCTTCTCATCCTTCCCGCATGGGAAGAATATGACAAACTGCAGTTGGATTGGGTGTCGATGCTTTATGAAATGATGGTGGTGGGGGAAGGATGACTCAGCGCTGCGCGCTTCGCCCTTCGGGTCGTTGCCTGCGGCAACGCTTTCTCGCTGACGCTCGAATCGAACCTTAATCGAAGCTTCTCATCCTTCCCGCATGGGCAGAATATAGTGCAATAAGGTTTGATTTTGCTGAAGTGCGACAGGGAAATGATGGTGGTGGGGGAAGGATTCGAACCTTCGAAGTCGATGACGGCAGATTTACAGTCTGCTCCCTTTGGCCGCTCGGGAACCCCACCAAGGGTATACTTATTTTTGAGAACTTACAAGAATGAATGGTGGTGGGGGAAGGATTCGAACCTTCGAAGTCGATGACGGCAGATTTACAGTCTGCTCCCTTTGGCCGCTCGGGAACCCCACCACAGGGTAAATTCATTATGCTGCTTGCATTCTATAGCGGGAAGGATTATTCGGAGCTAAAGCGCCTCACCCTTCGGGCCGTTGCCTGCGGCAACGTTCTCTCACTATCGCTCGAGTCGAACCTTGAAGTCGATGACGGCAGATTTGCAGTCAGCTCCCTTATGATCGCTCGGGAACCCCACCACGGGGTAATGCTTATTACTGGCCTGCTTCTGTTGGAAGCGGGGCGCATCATAACAGATGATGCGCCCCTGTAAAGTATTCCGTTGATAAAAAAGAACTGGTTGCCTGATTTTTACGCGTAAAGATGTAAAGGTAACCAATTAAATTATCAATCGATTACAGAATGATCGTTCGGTTACCGTAAACAAATACGCGTTGAGCCAGAACCTGATACAGCGCGCGACTTAATACATTTTTTTCAACGTCACGGCCGGCACGCATCATGTCTTCTGCGGTGTAGGTGTGATCAACATGAATTACGTCCTGCATAATGATAGGGCCTTCATCCAGGTTATCATTCACATAGTGGGCCGTTGCGCCAATGATCTTCACCCCGCGCTCGTAAGCCTGGTGGTATGGGCGAGCGCCAATAAATGCCGGCAGGAATGAATGGTGAATATTGATAATCTTATTCGGGAAGCGTGAAACAAAGGTCGGCGTCAGTACGCGCATGTATTTTGCCAGCACGACATAATCAGGTTGGTGCGCGTCGATAGCATCGGCCATTTTCTGGTCGTGTTCGTCACGGGTTAAACCTTCGTGACTGACCAGTTCAAACGGAATATCAAAGCGCTCAACCAAAGGACGCAGCGTCTCGTGGTTGCCGATCACCGCAGCGATTTCAACATCCAGCCCGCCATAATTGGCCTTCATTAACAGATCGCCCAGACAATGCGCTTCCTTGGTGACCAAAATAACGATACGGCGGCGTCCTGCCGGCGTTAATTCACGGATGGAACCATCTGGTAAGGCGCTATCAAGATCGGCAAGCAGCGTGACATCATTAAAAATGCCCTCCAGTTCGGTACGCATAAAAAAGCGCCCGGTACGGTGGTCCACGAACTCATTATTCTGCACGATATTCAGTTCATGCTTGTAACAGATATTTGTAATGCGCGCGATCAGACCTTTTTGGTCCGGGCAAATAGTACGCAGCACTTTTCGTTGTAATGAATGCATTTGCAGCGGTGATCCTATTGAGAATGTTTGCAAAATTGATACTGTCGGGCGTTGATTAGCCGCAGCACTTCTTAAATTTTTTACCCGAGCCACAAGGGCAGGCGTCGTTTCGTCCAATTTGAGGGCGTGTACCGTCTATATAGTACCACTGACCGTTTTCTTTTAAAAAACGAGAGCGTTCGATAATTGCGCCAGTTTTTCCCTGTTCAGAAAACCGCGCGACAAAACTGACGTAGCCAATATTTTCTGAATCTGCCGTGTGTTGCTCAAAAACGGTCAGTCCCAGCCATTCGGTATGCGTAAATCCTGCGATAATGTCGTCACGAAACGCAGCGGCATGGCAGTCCGGATGCCAGGTCTTGATAAGGTAATCTGCGTCTTTCATCACAAAAGCGCAGTAACGAGAACGCATGAGGTGTGACGGCGTAGGTGCTACTTGCGCGCCGGACACATAACGGTAGCAACATAGGCTATACTCGACAGCGCTACCACAGGGACAAAGCTGAGACACAAAGTACTCCCTGGAATAAAAAAACGGCGTAAAAACGCCAGGGTGGCACTATGTTAACTGAGCGGTAGCGATGTTGCTACGTCTGCAAGCCAGGGGAAGTTTGTACGTACAATGAGAAAAATTAAAATTGGGCTGGCGCTAGGTTCCGGCGCGGCGCGTGGCTGGTCGCATATCGGCGTGATTAAAGCCCTTAAGCATATGGGGATTGATGTTGATATTGTGGCAGGGTGCTCCATTGGTTCGCTGGTTGGCGCTGCCTACGCCTGCAATAAGTTGTCTGCACTCGAACAGTGGGTTTGTTCATTCAGTTATTGGGACGTCTTACGCCTGATGGATCTCTCCTGGCGCAGGGGGGGACTACTGCGCGGAGAACGTGTGTTCAACCAGTACCGTAATGTCATGCCGGTAGAAGCGATTGAACAATGCACACGCCGTTTCGCAACTGTTGCAACCAATTTAAGTACGGGTCGGGAACTCTGGTTCACCGAAGGTGATTTGCACCTGGCTGTCCGGGCATCCTGCAGTATTCCTGGTCTGATGTCTCCTGTAGCGCATAATGGCTACTGGTTGGTCGATGGCGCGGTGGTGAATCCCGTCCCCGTTCCCCTGACGCGTGCGCTGGGCGCCGATATCGTTATTGCGGTCGACCTGCAACACGATGCGCACCTTATGCAGCAAGATTTACTCTCCTTCAACGTCAGTAGCGATGCTGAATCAGGCGATGGCGCTGACGAACTCTCATGGCATGGCCGTCTGAAAGAGCGTCTGAGCAACATTACGGCGAGGCGGACAGTGACCGCGCCGACGGCGATGGAGATCATGACAACCTCTATTCAGGTTCTGGAAAATCGTCTGAAACGTAACCGTATGGCTGGTGACCCGCCTGATATCCTGATTCAGCCGTTTTGTCCGCAAATATCCACGCTGGATTTCCACCGCGCCAGTGCAGCAATTGCTGCCGGGCAGTTGGCGGTTGAGAAGAAAATGGATGAGCTTCTACCTCTGGTGAAGACCAACGTCTAGGCATTTTTTATCAATACTTAAGTTAAATCTGACAGGCGTGAGTAGCAATAGCATGCCACTATTTATTAAAGCCAGTCAGGGGGGAGAATATGACGCAGCCATTGGTCGGAAAACAGATTCTTATCGTTGAGGATGAGCCGGTATTCCGCTCACTCATGGACTCATGGTTTTCCTCTTTGGGAGCGACAACGGCGGTGGCCGGCGATGGGCTTGAAGCACTGGATTTACTTGGCCATTTTACGCCTGACTTGATGATCTGCGACCTGGCAATGCCACGAATGAACGGTCTTAAACTGGTTGAGTATTTACGCAATCGGGGCGATCAAACGCCAATACTGGTGATTTCAGCGACGGAAAACATGTCTGATATAGCCAAAGCGCTGCGACTCGGTGTGGACGACGTTCTTCTGAAACCGGTGAAGGATCTTAATCGTCTGCGAGAAACGGTTTTTGCGTGCCTGTATCCCAATATGTTCAATTCGCGGGTTGAAGAAGAAGAGCGGCTGTTTCGCGACTGGGATGCCATGGTGGACGATCCTGCCGCTGCAGCAAAGCTGTTGCAGGAGCTACAGCCTCCTGTATCGCAAGTGATTTCACAATGTCGCATAAACTATCGGCAATTGGTTGCCGCCGATCAACCGGGACTGGTGCTGGATATTGCGCCGCTGTCGGATCACGACCTTGCTTTTTATTGTCTGGATGTCACGCGGGCAGGGGATAATGGCGTGCTGGCCGCATTATTACTGCGAGCCCTATTTAACGGTTTGCTGCAGGAGCAGCTGACGCAACAAAATCAGCGGCTGCCAGAGTTAGGGGCGTTATTGAAACAGGTGAACCATTTGCTGCGTCAGGCTAATTTACCCGGCCAGTTTCCCTTGCTGGTAGGGTATTACCACAGCGGGTTAAAAAACCTGATTCTGGTATCAGCAGGACTGAATGCGACATTAAATACCGGTTCCCATCAGGTACAAATCAGCAATGGCGTACCGCTGGGAACGCTTGGCAATACCTATCTTAATCAGTTGAGCCAGCGCTGTGAGTCATGGCAGTGCCAAATTTGGGGGGCGGGTGGTCGCCTGCGCCTGATGTTGTCTGCGGAATGAACAATTGAGCGAGGGAGGAATGAAATTGCTTCACCTCCCTCATGCTGCGAGTGCTACTATCAGCGCCAGATTTATTCGTATTTGTCTTAATTATACCGACGTGCGTCCTTTTCAGACCAGAGGCTTACCGCTGTACTGATATACTTGGATGCGATACAGATTGATGAACACGTTCAATACATGAACAGTCCAGGAGAGTTTTAAATGGCTGCTATTAATTCAAAAGTCAAAAAGGCCGTTATCCCGGTTGCGGGATTAGGAACCAGGATGTTACCGGCTACGAAGGCAATCCCGAAAGAGATGCTACCGTTGGTTGATAAGCCATTAATTCAGTACGTGGTAAACGAATGTATTGCTGCGGGTATCACTGAAATTGTACTTGTAACTCACTCGTCTAAAAATTCCATTGAAAACCACTTCGATACCAGCTTTGAGTTAGAAGCTATGCTGGAAAAACGTGTAAAACGTCAGTTGCTGGAAGAAGTGCAATCTATTTGTCCGCCGCATGTCACTATTATGCAGGTACGTCAGGGGCTGGCTAAAGGTTTGGGTCACGCAGTATTGTGCGCGCACCCGGTTGTTGGCGATGAACCGGTTGCGGTTATTCTGCCAGACGTAATTCTGGATGAATACGAATCAGATTTATCCCGCGAAAACCTCGCCGAAATGATTCATCGTTTTGATGAAACCGGCAGCAGCCAGATTATGGTCGAGCCCGTAGAAGATGTTACCGCTTATGGCGTAGTGGATTGTAAAGGCGTTGAATTAGCGCCGGGCGAAAGCGTGCCGATGGTTGGCGTTGTTGAAAAGCCGAAAGCGAATGTTGCGCCATCTAATTTGGCGGTCGTGGGCCGCTATGTTCTCAGTGCGGATATCTGGCCTCTGCTGGCAAAAACCCCTCCGGGAGCAGGTGACGAAATTCAGCTCACTGACGCTATCGATATGCTGATTGAAAAAGAAACGGTTGAAGCCTATCACATGAAGGGCAAAAGCCATGACTGTGGTAATAAGCTGGGCTATATGCAGGCGTTCGTTGAATATGGTATTCGCCATAATACCCTCGGCGCTGAATTTAAAGCCTGGCTGGAAGAAGAGATGGGTATTAAGAAGTAACCACCAGTAATTATCAGGTCAGAGCGGCGCTGTTAATCCAGCGCCGTTTTTTTTATACCTAATCCGGGTAGGGGCCATGCGAAGTACAGGTAAAAAAAATCCCGCCAGTGGCGGGATTTTAAGCAAACTATTTCTGAATTATTCCTTGATCAGGAAATCGTCCAGTTGTTTACCTTGTTCTTCCATCGCTTTTTTGATCACAGCCGGTGTACGACCCTGGCCAGTCCAGGTTTTAGTTTCACCGTTTTCGTCAACATAGCTATATTTAGCCGGACGCGCAGCGCGTTTAGCTTTGGTGCCAGATTTAACAGCAGCCATGCTATTCAGCAGCTCGTTCGGATCAATACCGTCAGCAATCAGCATTTCACGATATTGTTGCAGTTTACGAGTACGTTCTTCAACTTCAGCAGCGGCAGCGCTTTCTTCTTCACGACGCTCGCTAACTACAACTTCTAATTTTTCCAGCATTTCTTCAAGCGTTTCCAGAGTACATTCTCTTGCCTGCGCACGAAGAGTACGGATGTTGTTCAGAATTTTAAGTGCTTCGCTCATTGTAGTAATCTCAAACTTATATTGGGGGTGGTTTGTTGAGCTAATAATAGAGCGATAATTTCAGTTGTGCAATAGCCAGGAATGTAAGGAATTCAAAATTGCGCTTTATTTAGTATCAGAATTAATTCCTCTGTCTTAAATTCTCCGTGATGTTGGGCATAAAAAAGGCTTATTGGCGGGGGGGCTTCTCAACGGTTGAGAGTAAAAATTCAAGATTCAGGTCACATTTTATCGTGTTCAAATAGTATCACTTTGCAGTGATTTCAACCTTTTGTATTAGTTTTGCTAACGTGAATTCGCTATTACATGGCGGCGGTGGGGCGATTCAATAACAATAAGGGAACGGTTTCTTAATTGTCGACCCTTGATAAGCGAGGCCGATCAATTTCATGAGCACTATTTGTGAAAGAATGTGTATATACAGTTCAGCTCCAGCCTGTTTGGGTTAAGACGTCGCGCTATCATACTCCCAGCCATAAAGAGCACCTGCATTCTCTGGTTATTAAGGCGGCACTGAGCGAGTCGGTACGCTTCTTTATACGTCTTTCGGGACAACGCTGCACCGACATGTTCGTGAAATATGCTACAATCCCGCCCATATTTATTTCCCCAGATGAGGGCCTACGGTCAATGGCACAGCTATATTTTTACTATTCTGCAATGAATGCCGGTAAGTCGACTGCATTGCTGCAATCTTCGTACAATTATCAGGAACGTGGAATGCGCGCTGTAGTATATACAGCGGAAATTGATGACCGTTTTGGCACTGGAAAAGTAAGTTCACGTATAGGTCTGTCGTCACCTGCAAAATTGTTTAACCAAAATTCATCATTGTTCGAAGAGATTCGCGCCGACAATGCGCAGCAAAGAATTCACTGTGTACTGGTTGATGAGTCTCAGTTTCTGACGCGACAACAGGTTTATGAATTATCTGAAGTTGTCGATCGGCTGGATATTCCCGTGTTGTGTTACGGTTTACGCACCGATTTTCGTGGTGAGCTATTCTGCGGCAGTGAATACCTGCTTGCGTGGTCAGATAAGCTGGTTGAATTAAAAACTATTTGCTTCTGTGGCCGTAAGGCCAGCATGGTGCTACGTCTTGATCAGGCCGGAAGACCTTTTAACGAAGGCGAGCAGGTGGTTATAGGCGGAAACGAGCGCTATGTGTCGGTATGCCGTAAGCATTATAAGCAAGCGCAGTCTGAAGGCTCTCTGACGGCAATACAAGAACGACACAGCCACGATTAACCCTATGCGCTTCTGGGCGCTTATAAACACAGGGTAGGCCACAACCATTCATGCGTGTCTCTACCCTGTCACACGCTCTTCTGACGCCATCCTGGCTTCCTCCCTGCAAGTAATCTTCACCAGGCCATATCTCACAAGTGGTTGAGTCAGGTATTACCTGATTTTGGTCGTGTAAGGTGCAAAAAAAACGGTCCCGAAAAGGGACCGTTTATAGTCAGACTAAAACTTTTCTGAAGGAATTAAGCGGATTTCTTCGCTTTTTTCTCAGCTTTCGGTGCAGCTACTGCTTCAGCCTTAGCGGTGGTTTCACCTTCGCTGTACTCACGGCCGTAGTAGGTATCCAGCAGAATCTGCTTCAGCTCAGCAATCAGCGGATAACGCGGGTTAGCACCAGTACACTGGTCGTCAAACGCATCTTCAGACAGTTTGTCAACGTGTGCCAGGAAGTCAGCTTCCTGCACGCCAGCTTCACGGATAGACTTAGGAATACCCAGTTCAGCTTTGATTTCGTCCAGCCAGCCCAGCAGTTTCTGGATTTTCGCGGCAGTACGGTCGCCCGGTGCGCTCAGTCCCAGGTGGTCGGCGATTTCAGCATAGCGACGACGCGCCTGCGGACGGTCGTACTGGCTGAATGCTGTCTGTTTGGTCGGGTTGTCGTTCGCGTTGTAACGAATAACGTTGCTGATCAGCAGGGCGTTCGCCAAACCGTGAGGAATGTGGAACTGAGAACCCAGCTTGTGCGCCATGGAGTGACATACACCCAGGAAGGCGTTCGCAAACGCGATACCGGCGATGGTCGCTGCACTGTGTACACGCTCACGGGCTACCGGGTTCTTGGAACCTTCGTGGTAGGACGCTGGCAGGTTTTCTTTCAGCAGTTTCAGCGCTTGCAGAGCCTGACCGTCAGAGAACTCAGAAGCCAGTACGGAAACGTAAGCTTCCAGAGCGTGAGTAACGGCATCCAGACCACCGAACGCACACAGGGACTTCGGCATATCCATCACCAGGTTGGCATCGACAATCGCCATATCCGGGGTCAGGGCGTAGTCAGCCAGCGGATATTTCTGACCGGTTGCATCGTCGGTCACAACCGCAAACGGTGTTACTTCAGAACCGGTACCGGAAGTGGTGGTGACGGCGATCATTTTCGCTTTCACGCCCATTTTCGGGAACTTGTAGATACGTTTACGGATATCCATAAAGCGCAGCGCCAGTTCTTCGAAGTGGGTTTCCGGGTGTTCGTACATAACCCACATAATTTTCGCGGCGTCCATCGGGGAACCACCACCCAGCGCGATAATCACGTCTGGTTTGAAGGAGTTAGCCAGCTCAGCGCCTTTACGAACAACGGTCAGAGTCGGGTCAGCTTCAACTTCAAAGAACACTTCGGTTTCAACGCCAGCCGCTTTCAGAACAGAGGTGATCTGGTCAGCATAGCCATTGTTAAACAAGAAGCGGTCGGTCACGATCAGCGCACGTTTGTGACCATCAGTAATCACTTCATCCAGCGCGATTGGCAGAGAGCCACGACGGAAGTAGATAGATTTCGGAAGTTTGTGCCACAACATGTTTTCAGCTCGCTTAGCAACGGTTTTCTTGTTGATCAGGTGCTTAGGACCAACGTTTTCAGAGATGGAGTTACCACCCCAGGAACCACAACCCAGAGTCAGGGAAGGTGCGAGTTTGAAGTTGTACAGGTCACCGATACCACCCTGAGAAGCAGGGGTGTTGATCAGGATACGCGCGGTTTTCATCATCTGACCGAAGTAAGCAACGCGTTCTGGCTGGTTATCCTGGTCGGTGTACAGGCAAGAGGTATGACCGATACCGCCCATCGCAACCAGTTTTTCAGCTTTGTCCACTGCGTCTTCGAAGTCTTTCGCACGATACATAGCCAGCGTCGGAGACAGTTTTTCGTGAGCAAACGGTTCGCTTTCGTCAACAACCTTAACTTCACCAATCAGAATCTTTGTGGTTTCTGGTACGGAGAAGCCTGCCAGTTCAGCAATTTTGTAGGCTGGCTGACCAACGATAGCGGCGTTCAGCGCGCCATTTTTCAGGATAACGTCCTGAACAGCTTTCAGCTCTTTGCCCTGCAGCAGGTAGCCGCCGTGAGTGGCGAAACGCTCACGTACTGCGTCGTATACAGAGTCAACCACGACAACAGACTGTTCAGAAGCACAGATTACGCCGTTATCGAAGGTTTTAGACATCAGAACAGATGCAACAGCACGTTTGATATCAGCGGTTTCGTCGATAACGACAGGGGTGTTACCTGCGCCTACGCCGATTGCCGGTTTACCGGAGCTGTATGCCGCTTTAACCATGCCTGGACCACCGGTCGCAAGGATCAGGTTGATGTCCGGGTGGTGCATCAGTGCGTTAGACAGTTCTACGGAAGGTTGATCGATCCAGCCGATCAAGTCTTTCGGTGCGCCAGCAGCGATTGCCGCTTGCAGAACGATGTCAGCAGCTTTGTTAGTGGCATCTTTAGCACGCGGATGCGGAGAGAAGATGATGGCGTTACGGGTCTTCAGGCTGATCAGCGATTTGAAGATAGCAGTAGAAGTCGGGTTAGTGGTTGGAACGATACCGCAGATGATACCAATCGGTTCAGCAATAGTAATGGTACCGAAAGTGTCGTCTTCAGACAGCACTCCACAGGTTTTTTCATCTTTGTAAGCGTTGTAAATGTATTCAGAAGCAAAGTGGTTTTTAATCACTTTATCTTCGACAATGCCCATGCCAGATTCGGCAACGGCCATTTTCGCGAGAGGGATTCGAGCGTCTGCGGCAGCCAGAGCGGCGGCGCGGAAGATTTTGTCAACCTGTTCTTGAGTGAAACTGGCATATTCACGCTGGGCTTTTTTTACGCGCTCTACAAGTGCGTTAAGTTCAGCGACATTAGTAACAGCCATAATGCTCTCCTGATAATGTTAAACTTTTTTAGTAAATCATCTGCTCGATACGAGAGTATAGACAGACCGACGAAAATTTGTGTAACGGTTTGAAAATTAAACGGTTAATTAACGTCCACTTTACCTTGATTTACTAAAAGAGCTTATACGCAAGCGCCAGATAACTTTTACGCTTTACCTCCAGGGGACGTAAGCAAGGTTACTCACTTCTGAGTAGTAATTGCGTGATCTGGATCAAGATTTCGCAAAGCTGACACCTTTCAGCAGGCCCTTTTAGCGTTTCTCGGTAAGTGTTAAAAAATTGAGGTGATGAATGCTAATCACATTAGCATATTTAATACATATTAATAACACTAAGTATTAGTAGCGTATTTACGTAGATATACGCAGATAGAAGGTGAAGTATGCTGACAAAAGGCGTATCTTCAGCGCGGATTTTTCCAATTTTTATGACTCATTTTATCCGGCTAACGCTTCGGAGCTAACCGTGATCCAAACGCTATTTGATTTTCCTGTTTATTTTAAATTTTTTATTGGGTTATTTGCCCTGGTTAACCCGGTAGGGATCATCCCGGTCTTTATCAGTATGACCAGCTACCAAACTGCGGCTGCGCGAAACAAAACCAATCTCACGGCAAACCTGTCGGTCGCTATCATCCTGTGGACTTCGCTGTTCCTGGGCGACGGTATCCTGCAACTTTTCGGTATCTCTATAGATTCGTTCAGGATTGCCGGCGGTATTCTGGTTGTGACTATCGCGATGTCGATGATTAGTGGCAAACTTGGCGAAGATAAGCAGAACAAACAGGAAAAATCAGAAACCGCCATTCGTGAAAGCATTGGCGTGGTGCCGTTGGCATTGCCCCTGATGGCGGGACCGGGGGCTATTAGCTCGACTATCGTTTGGGGGACGCGTTACCACAGTGCGATTAATCTGTTTGGCTTTTTTATCGCGATCGCGTTGTTTGCCTTGTGTTGTTGGGGGCTGTTTCGCATGGCGCCGTGGTTAGTGCGCTTGCTGGGGCAAACGGGGATCAACGTCATTACGCGTATTATGGGGCTGTTACTCATGGCCTTAGGGATTGAATTCATTGTTACTGGTATCAAATCCATTTTCCCCGGTTTGCTTGCCTGATATTCCTTCTTCAGTATAAACGGAGCCGCTGTTGGTTCCGTTTCCTTTCATTATCAGTAAAACTTCTCACTAAAGTTGATAATCAGCATAACAATAATGAAAAATGCTGATGGTTAACGATTCGGTTATTCATTGATTTTATGGATATAACCCTCAGCGCTGCGTCAGAGGAAGCACGATATTGCTGTTATTTTATTAACATCATACTCTGGGGCTTGCTGTGGGATTATCGAAATGTTATTAGTTATTTCAGCGTTTTTTTTAGATGAATGTGCTAATTAATAATCAATTGTTAAATTTATGTGCATTTTGGCATGGTGTTGATACCGGACAGGGGTGTCAACTATGCCTATCAGGCAATTCATTGATTATTAATGTTTTATTGCCATGAATTTTCATTCGTAAGCCTTTGCCAGTGAGATTTATTTCTAATAAAAGAGAATTGGTTAACAAATTTGTAAAATGTATTGGCGGTGAAGAAACGCATTTGGTACTTTCCGGCCAGGTATTTTGCAGAAGAATTGACGTTGATGAGAATGATTTTCACTTGGTTTCTCTCAACAGGGTAATAGCGTGTTTCCGGCAGGGGAGACACGTAGATAATCGACGCAAGGCGGTCGTACGAATCGCCAGAATAAATAAAGTCGGTGATAGCAAGCAGTAAAACAATAAACCACCTGACGGCAGAAAATCTCCGGTGCCGTACAGGGATCCTGACAGGATTAACAGTCTGGTTAAAAAACCAGCCATAATAATGAGGGAGTACAAACACAATGACGAACATCACTAAAAAAAGTTTAGTAGCTGCGGGGATCCTCACTGCGCTAATCGCTGGAAATGTGGCCACGGCGGCAGTTGTGCCAGCGGGAGTGCAGCTTGCTGAAAAGCAGACTCTGGTGCGTAATAACGGTTCGGAAGTTCAGTCTCTCGATCCACATAAAATCGAAGGGGTGCCGGAATCCAACATTAACCGGGACCTGTTTGAAGGTTTATTAATCAGCGATGTCGATGGCAAACCATCGCCGGGCGTGGCTGAGAAATGGGACAATAAAGATTTTAAAGTCTGGACGTTCCATCTGCGTAAAGATGCTAAATGGTCTGACGGTACACCTGTTACCGCGCAAGATTTTGTGTACAGCTGGCAACGTTTGGCTAACCCAAATACTGCCTCACCGTACGCCAGTTATTTGCAGTACGGTCATATCGTCAATATTGATGACATCATCGCCGGTAAAAAGCCGGTCACCGATCTCGGTGTGAAAGCGATTGATGATCATACTTTTGAAGTAACCCTGAGCGAACCTGTTCCTTATTTCTACAAACTGCTCGTGCACTCTTCCGTTTCACCGGTTCCTAAAGCCGCCGTTGAAAAATACGGCGATAAGTGGACTCAGCCCGCCAACATTGTCACTAACGGCGCGTATAAACTGAAGGACTGGGTGGTTAACGAGCGCATTGTGCTTGAGCGTAATACCAACTACTGGGACAACGCCAAAACCGTTATTAACCAGGTGACCTACCTGCCAATTTCTTCTGAAGTGACTGACGTTAACCGCTATCGCAGCGGTGAAATCGACATGACCTATAACAACATGCCGATCGAGTTATTCCAGAAACTGAAAAAAGAGATCCCGAACGAAGTTCACGTTGACCCGTATCTGTGCACCTATTACTACGAAATCAACAACCAGAAAGCACCGTTCAACGATGTTCGTGTTCGTACCGCTCTGAAGCTGGCGATGGATCGTGACATCATCGTCAACAAAGTGAAAAACCAGGGCGACCTGCCTGCCTATAGCTTTACCCCTCCTTACACCGATGGCGCGAAACTGGTCGAGCCAGAGTGGTTCAAATGGTCACAGGAAAAACGTAATGAAGAAGCGAAGAAACTGCTGGCTGAAGCCGGTTATACCGCTGAAAAACCGTTGACCTTTGATCTGCTGTATAACACCTCAGACCTGCACAAGAAACTGGCTATCGCCGCGGCATCTATCTGGAAGAAAAATCTGGGCGCTAACGTCAAGCTGGAAAACCAGGAGTGGAAAACATTCCTCGATACGCGTCATCAGGGCAACTATGATGTTTCACGTGCGGGCTGGTGCGCGGATTACAACGAACCAACTTCCTTCCTGAATATGGTGCTGTCCGACAGCTCCAACAACACGGTTCACTATAAGAGCCCTGCATTTGACAAGCTGATTGCAGATACCCTGAAAGTGACAGATGAAGCGCAGCGCAGTGAGCTGTATTCGAAAGCGGAGCAGCAACTGGATAAAGATTCTGCGATTGTACCGGTTTATTACTATGTTAACGCCCGCCTGGTGAAACCATGGGTTGGCGGATACTCCGGTAAAGACCCGATGGATAATATCCATGTGAAAGACTTGTATATTATCAAGCATTAATGGCAAGACGTGGGGCAATCAATTTTGCCCCACAGTGTCTTTTTTCATCGCACTATTCACACCTCTTCGAATGAAAAGGGGTATACCCTAAATAATTCGAGTTGCAGGAAGGCGGCGACGCAACGAATCCCCGGGAGCTTACGAGTAGTAAGTGACCGGGGTGAGTGAGAAAGCCAACGCACCTGCGACTGGAAGTATGACGGGTATAAAGGCACACGCCGGAAGGTACGGGTTATGTTGAAATTTATTTTACGTCGCTGTCTGGAAGCGATTCCGACGCTGTTTATTCTTATTACGATTTCATTCTTTATGATGCGCCTTGCGCCGGGAAGCCCATTCACCGGGGAACGCGCATTGCCGCCAGAAGTGCTGGCTAATATAGAAGCGAAATATCATCTCAACGATCCCATCTCCACACAGTATTTCAGCTACCTGAAACAACTGGCGCATGGCGATTTTGGGCCATCCTTTAAATATAAAGATTACACGGTTAACGACCTTGTCGCTTCAAGTTTTCCGGTGTCAGCGAAGCTTGGCGCAGCGGCCTTTATTCTGGCGGTGCTCGTCGGCGTTAGCGCAGGGGTGATCGCCGCGCTGAAGCAAAATACGCGCTGGGACTACACGGTAATGGGGGTCGCGATGACCGGGGTGGTTATCCCCAGTTTCGTCGTTGCTCCCTTATTGGTCATGATATTTGCCATAACGTTGAAATGGCTGCCCGGCGGTGGCTGGAACGGCGGGGCGTTGAAATTTATGATCCTGCCGATGGTGGCGTTATCGCTCGCTTATATCGCCAGTATTGCCCGTATTACCCGCGGCTCAATGATTGAAGTGCTGCATTCAAACTTTATTCGTACCGCGCGCGCCAAAGGGCTGCCGATGCGGCGGATTATTTTCCGCCATGCGTTAAAACCTGCGCTGCTACCCGTGCTGTCTTATATGGGACCGGCATTTGTCGGCATAATCACTGGTTCAATGGTCATTGAAACCATCTATGGTTTGCCGGGCATTGGGCAACTGTTCGTCAATGGCGCCTTAAATCGCGACTATTCGCTGGTGCTGAGTCTGACCATTCTGGTCGGTACGCTGACTATCGTGTTTAACGCGATTGTCGATGTGCTGTATGCCGTTATCGATCCGAAGATTCGTTACTGATACTGGAGCTCGCTATGATGTTAAGTAAGAAAAACAGCGAGGCGCTGGAGAATTTCAGTGAAAAGCTGGAGGTCGAAGGTCGCAGCCTGTGGCAGGACGCGCGTCGCCGTTTTATGCATAACCGCGCGGCGGTGGCAAGCCTGGTGGTGCTGGTGATTATTGCGCTGTTTGTGACGCTGGCGCCGATGCTGTCGCAGTTTACCTACTTTGATACCGACTGGGGAATGATGTCCAGCGCGCCGGATATGGAGTCCGGGCACTACTTTGGCACCGACTCATCGGGTCGCGACCTGCTGGTGCGTGTGGCGATTGGCGGGCGCATCTCGCTGATGGTTGGCATTGCCGCCGCGTTGGTGGCGGTCGTGGTTGGCACGCTGTATGGTTCTTTGTCGGGTTATCTCGGCGGTAAAATTGACTCGGTAATGATGCGCCTGCTGGAAATCCTCAACTCCTTCCCGTTCATGTTCTTCGTGATCCTGCTGGTGACCTTCTTTGGGCAAAATATCCTGCTGATTTTTGTCGCTATCGGGATGGTTTCCTGGCTGGATATGGCGCGTATCGTGCGTGGACAAACGCTGAGTCTGAAGCGCAAAGAGTTTATTGAGGCGGCGCAAGTCGGTGGGGTGTCTACCGTGCGCATCGTTATCCGTCATATTGTGCCAAACGTATTGGGGGTTGTGGTGGTCTACGCCTCGTTGCTGGTGCCCAGCATGATCCTGTTTGAGTCTTTCCTGAGTTTTCTGGGATTAGGGACGCAGGAGCCGTTAAGTAGCTGGGGCGCATTGCTGAGTGATGGCGCCAACTCAATGGAAGTATCGCCATGGCTGTTGCTGTTCCCGGCCGGTTTCCTGGTGGTTACTTTGTTCTGTTTTAACTTTATTGGCGATGGCCTGCGTGATGCCCTCGACCCGAAAGACCGTTAAGGAGCGCCGCCATGAGCGTAATTGAGACCGCAACCGCGCCGCTCGCGCAACAACAGGCTAACGCACTGCTGAACGTTAAGGATCTGCGCGTGACGTTTGCCACCCCCGATGGCGATGTTACTGCAGTAAACGATTTAAACTTTTCCCTGCGAGCCGGAGAAACGTTGGGTATTGTGGGTGAGTCCGGTTCGGGCAAATCGCAAACGGCGTTTGCCCTGATGGGGCTGCTGGCGGCGAATGGCCGTATCGGAGGTTCCGCTACGTTTAACGGGCGTGAAATATTGAATTTACCGGAGCACGAGCTGAACAAACTGCGCGCCGAGCAAATCTCAATGATTTTTCAGGATCCGATGACCTCTCTGAATCCGTACATGCGGGTCGGAGAGCAACTGATGGAAGTTCTCATGCTGCACAAAGGCATGAGTAAAGCAGAAGCGTTTGAAGAGTCAGTAAAAATGCTGGATGCGGTGAAAATGCCGGAAGCGCGCAAGCGCATGAAAATGTATCCGCATGAATTCTCTGGCGGAATGCGTCAGCGCGTAATGATCGCCATGGCGCTGCTGTGCAGACCAAAATTATTGATCGCCGATGAGCCGACTACCGCGCTCGATGTTACGGTACAGGCGCAAATTATGACGCTGCTGAATGAACTGAAAAGTGAATTTAACACCGCAATTATCATGATCACCCACGATCTGGGGGTTGTCGCCGGTATTTGTGACAAAGTGCTGGTGATGTACGCCGGACGAACCATGGAATATGGCAGTGCACGGGATGTCTTTTATAAACCCGTTCATCCGTATTCAATTGGTTTGCTGAATGCCGTACCGCGTCTGGACGCCGAAGGGGAAGAGATGTTGACTATCCCGGGCAACCCGCCGAACCTGCTGCGTCTGCCAAAAGGCTGTCCGTTCCAGCCGCGCTGCCCGCATGCGATGGAAATCTGTAGCAGTGCCCCACCACTGGAGGAATTTAGTCCGGGCCGTCTGCGCGCCTGCTTTAAACCGGTGGAGGAACTGGTATGAATACGGTCACCGAACAACGAAAAGTACTCCTTGAAATTGCCGATCTCAAAGTCCATTTCGACATTAAGGATGGTAAGCAGTGGTTCTGGCAACCATCGAAATCCCTGAAAGCGGTTGATGGCGTCACCCTGCGATTGTATGAAGGTGAAACCCTTGGCGTGGTGGGGGAATCCGGCTGCGGAAAATCGACCTTTGCTCGGGCGATTATCGGTCTGGTGAAAGCCACTGATGGAAAGGTCGCCTGGCTGGGGAAAGATTTGTTGGGTATGAAACCTGATGAATGGCGTGAGGTGCGCAGTGATATCCAGATGATTTTCCAGGATCCGCTGGCGTCATTAAACCCGCGTATGACCATTGGTGAAATTATTGCCGAGCCGCTGCGGACTTATCATCCGAAACTGCCGGGGCAGGAAGTTCGTGACCGCGTGAAGGCAATGATGATGAAGGTTGGGTTGCTGCCAAACCTGATTAACCGTTACCCGCATGAGTTTTCCGGCGGCCAATGTCAGCGTATCGGTATTGCCCGCGCGCTGATTCTCGAACCGAAACTGATTATCTGTGATGAACCGGTTTCTGCGCTGGACGTATCCATTCAGGCCCAGGTCGTCAACCTCCTGCAGCAGCTACAGCGTGAAATGGGGCTGTCATTAATTTTCATTGCCCACGACCTGGCGGTGGTTAAGCATATCTCCGATCGCGTACTGGTGATGTATCTCGGACACGCAGTGGAATTAGGCACCTATGACGAGGTGTACCATAATCCGCTGCACCCTTATACCAAAGCGCTCATGTCTGCTGTGCCGATCCCCGATCCGGATATGGAAAGGAACAAAGTTATCCAGTTGCTGGAAGGCGAGTTGCCGTCGCCGATTAATCCTCCTTCGGGCTGTGTGTTCCGTACGCGCTGCCCGATTGCCGGACCAGAGTGTGCAAAAACACGCCCGGTACTCGAAGGCAGTTTTCGACACGCCGTTTCCTGCCTGAAAGTAGACCCGCTATAATCGTGAGGGCTGACAAAGGTCAGCCCTTCTTTTTGGTGAGGTATTTGTGTCTGGCTTAGTTTCTTCTGTTCGCCGTACGCTTTATCGTACATTATTTGATTTAGACACACGCTCGGGGCGCCGTTTTGAAGGTATGTGCGCACTGTTCGCGCTGCTCAGCGTGATTGTTATCTTCGTTGAGTCCGGGGTCGGGACGCAATACCATTTGACCTTTGAGGAGTGGCGCGTATTTGTCTGGCTGGAAGTCTTTATCACTCTGGTCTTTACTCTCGAATATCTGTTGCGATTATGCTGCTGGGCTAATCCCGCTAAATATGTATTTAGCTTCTGGGGGATTATTGATCTTGCCACCATTCTGCCACTGTATGTGATGTGGTTATGGCCGGAAATCAGTCTGAGTTATGTTTTCGCCTGGCGGGCGATGCGTGTTCTGCGTGTCCTGCGAATTCTCAAACTGCTGCGCTTTATGCCTTCTCTGCGTATATTCTGGAGCGCAATAAAAAGCGCCCGGCATCAGCTAATCTTGTTCTATTCATTTATTGCCATTCTGATGATTGTATTCGGCGCGCTAATGTATCTGATTGAAGGACCCAAATATGGTTTTAGTACGCTGAATGCATCAGTGTATTGGGCCATCGTCACGGTAACCACCGTCGGCTATGGCGATATCACGCCCCACACGCCGCTCGGGCGTATGGTAGCGTCAGTGCTGATTTTGATCGGTTATTCCGTGATTGCGATCCCGACAGGTTTGATAACGACGCATATGAGCAGTGCGTTCCAGCATCGGCAGAATCAGCGTAAATGTCCGCAGTGTCAGCAAAGTCAGCATGAGCACAGCGCGCAGTTTTGTAACCGGTGCGGAAGCAAATTACCGGGCTAAAAGTAAAAAAGCTGCGAGAGCAGCTTTTTTTAATTATTCGCGCCAGAGAATGTGGCAGAGCTTGTGATCTTTTTCGCGACACAACAGAACGCGGGCAAAAATATCGTTAATCTCGCCGTCTTCTGTATCTGCCAGACCAATCACCACTTCGGCAAAGAAGTCAGGATTCAGGTCAAAATCGACGTGTTCCTGCCAGTCCTCTGCCGGGTCAAATAATTCTGCACCGCCGCGCTCTTCAAACTGCAAATTGAACAGAATGATATCTGCTGGATCGAGGTTGTCTGCAGCCAGTTCGAGAAAAATATCGTAAGCCTGCTCAAGCGTTTCGTCTTCGGTCAGGCGGTTGTTCAAATCCATATCCATAATGACTACCTGTTTACTGTCTGATTGGCACGTTTTACAGCAACGGGCTAAAGAAGTAAAACAGTCGCTCGGCAATCCGCTGCCAGAGTGGTCGTTTTACCCACAAACGAGCGTCAAGAAGGCGTGAACGCGAAATATAATCATCCTGCACTGCGGCGAGGTCGCCCCCGAATCCTGCGTCATCAATAACCAGCGTGATTTCAAAATTCAGCCACAAACTGCGCATATCCAGGTTAACTGTACCGACCAGGCTCAGTTCGCCATCAACCAGTACGCTCTTGGTGTGCAGCAAGCCGCCTTCGAACTGATATATTTTGACGCCCGCAGCCAGCAGTTCGGTGAAAAAGGCCCGGCTTGCCCAGCCAACCAGCAGAGAATCATTCTTACGCGGAAGAATGATACTGACGTCGACCCCACGCTGTGCGGCCGTACAGATCGCATGCAGTAAATCATCGCTGGGGACGAAATAGGGCGTGGTCATAATTAAATATTCACGCGCCGAATAAGCAGCAGTTAATAGCGCCTGATGGATCAAATCTTCAGGGAAACCTGGTCCCGAGGCGATAGTGTGAATGGTGTGACCGCTGGCCTGCTCAAACGGCATGATATTGACGTCCGGCGGCGGGGGTAAAATGCGTTTCCCGGTTTCAATTTCCCAGTCGCAGGAATAGACGATGCCCATCGCGGTGGCAACAGGTCCTTCCATTCTCGCCATTAAATCGACCCATTGACCCACGCCCGCATCCTGCTTAAAGAAGCGCGGGTCGACCATGTTCATGCTGCCGGTATAAGCAATATAGTTGTCGATCATCACCATCTTACGGTGTTGGCGCAGGTCCATCCGGCGCAAAAACACACGCATCAGGTTAACCTTGAGGGCTTCGACGACTTCAATACCCGCGTTACGCATCATCGCCGCCCACGGGCTGCGGAAGAATGCCACGCTGCCCGCAGAGTCCAGCATCAGGCGGCAGTGAACGCCTCTTCTGGCGGCCGCCATTAACGACTCGGCAACCTGATCGGCCATACCTCCCGGTTGCCAGATGTAGAACACCATCTCGATATTATGACGCGCCAGTTGAATATCACGGATCAGCGCCTGCATCACGTCATCGGAACTGGTGAGCAGCTGCAGTTGATTCCCCTTAACGCCGGCGATTCCCTGACGACGCTCGCACAGCTTAAATAATGAAGAAGCAACGCTGCTGTTTTCCTGTGCGAAAATATGTTCACAGGCTTTGAGGTCGTTCAGCCATTTGGCCGTGGAAGGCCACATTGCCCGGGCGCGTTCGGCGCGGCGTTTACCCAGGTGGAGTTCACCGAAGGACAGATAAGCTATGATCCCTACCAATGGCAGTATATAGATGATCAACAGCCATGCCATTGCGGAGGGCACTGCGCGTCGCTTCATTAGAATGCGTAATGTGACGCCAGCAATGAGTACCCAGTAACCCAGAATGACCAGCCAACTCACCACGGTGTAGAAGGTTGTCATAAATTTAAAAATCCTTTTGAAAGCGTATTGTTAAGAGTTTACGCATCAGGATAAATCTGGCAAATAAAAACACGGGAAAACCACTGGCCTGCATTCGGTGTGGCGTTATAATGGCCGCTCAGTGACTGGAAGAGTAGTTAACATGAAGCGTAGTAGAACGGAAGTGGGACGCTGGCGGATGCAGCGTCAGGCTAGCCGCCGTAAAGCACGTTGGCTTGAAGGACAATCGCGTCGTAACATGCGTATCCATAGCATCAGAAAGTGTATTCTGAATCATCAACGTAACTCGTTGCTGTTTGCAATCCACAGTATCTGATCTCAAAAGGGCACCGCTGGTGGTGCCCAATGTCTGCTTTCGTACTGTTTTTAAAATACTTTCTTGTATTGTCATTCGGCCTATTTCGAAGAATTCCGCGTAAAAACGTTCTGTTACGCTAACGCCTTCTATTACCTGCCTTTCGGCCTTCCAATCATCACACTTTGAGTACAAGTGTTACATTGCGGGTAGCTTAGAGCAACGAGTTTTGTGTACACTTTTGCGTACTCAAAAGCCAAATGTGTACCCATTCAATGATCACTGACACAAAGCTCAGGAAGACCCTTGGCAAGAAGCGCGATGATATCGAAACCATTTCAGATTCTCACGGACTCAACGCAAGGATCAGCCAGGCTGGAAAAGTTTCTTTCTTCTACCGATACAGGTGGGCTGGTAAAGCTGTAAAACTCAATGTCGGTGATTATCCAGCAATGAGCATTGCTCAGGCAAGGGAAAGGCGTCAGCAGTTCAGAACGTGGCTAACTGAAGGTTTAGATCCTCGCGAGCAAGTGAAGCTGGAAAAATTATCTCGCGAAGGTTCTATGACAGTGGCTGAAGCCTTCAATTATTGGATCGAGAAACACTGCATCGCGAATCAACTCACAAAGACGGATTATTATCAGCTGGTATTCGCCAAACATATCGCCGAACCGATGCGGAACGTCAAAGTCGATAACTCGACAAAAATGCACTGGATAGATGTATTTGATCAGATTGAAAGCAGGGTAATGGCCCACTATATGCTTTCACTGTGCAAGCGCTCATTCAGGTTCTGTATCAACAGGGGCGTTATATCGACTAACCCGCTCGAGGGGTTGCTACCCACTGATGTCGGGCAAAAGCCGAAAAAGAGAACACGGCGTCTGGATGACAGTGAACTGGTGGCAATTTATCGCTGGCTGCAAAATCGCATGTCGATAGAATCCGTATTTCTTGTGAAGTTTATTATGCTGACCGGCTGTAGAACGGCAGAAATTCGATTAAGCGAAAGGTCGTGGTTTAGACTGAATGAAAATGAGTGGATAGTTCCAGCTGGAAGTTACAAAACACGAGTACACATGAGAAGGGCTCTTTCTGATGCTGCGGTGGGGTTGGTCAAAAATCATCTTGAGAAGATCAACACAAAACATTTAGTCACCTCACAGCGCTTACTGGATGGTGAAATCAAAGACTTCCCAGTACATTCGCCAGTCGCTTCAAACTACGCGAGGTATATTTGGTCTGCTGCGGGAATGGAACCCTGGTCTCTCCATGATATGAGGAGAACGATCGCGACAAACCTCTCAGAACTTGGCTGTCCTCCGCATGTAATTGAAAAACTACTTGGTCATCAGATGGTCGGTGTAATGGCTCACTATAATCTGCACGACTACATCGATGACCAAAAACATTGGCTCCACGTTTGGCAGAGCCATCTTGAAAGTATCATTGGTGAGCCATTCAGTTAATTGGCTGCTTCACACCTTCCCACTCTTTGATTGACTCCGACTTCCAGCGGTTTGGGTTGCCAGGAAAATCAGGAGCAGGGAACGGCTTCACAAAACCCCGCGGCATGGTTTCTGTGCTTTGCCATGACCAAAGGGTTTTACGTGAGATTTTGTATCGACTGGTCAGGTCTGACGTCAGCAAAATATCATCCATCGTTTTTCTCCAATGGCCCGTACTGGGCCATTTATAAAAGTAATATTAACTCACCTGACCAGGCAGCGCGCGCAACCGACGCATACCTGTCATAGCCGTGGCCACGTAGCTCGCCTTGCGGTTCACTACTTCTACCCAGACCTTCACACCTTCAACTCTAACCGTGTATGTCTCTTTCATCTTGCTGCGCCCGTAGTCGCCGTAGCGTTCGTGATGAGTGGCCAGCGCGATGTCGCATGCCTGACGCGCTAACGGGGATTGCTGATTGCCTCGGTTAATCAGTCGCATTACATCTCCTCAATGGGAGGGCGAACCCTCCCAAATCTGTTAGCCCACGTATTCCGGTTTCATATCGGCCAGGGTGATGCTGAACTGATCATGCAGCTCATCGCCCAGGTGACGTTTGGCCGCCGCAAGAACTCGCTCAACTTCCCCGAAACGCGCTGCTGCATCCTGTTCGTCTGGAGACGGCAGGGAGTTGATCGCTGCTTCGACCTTGTTTCGTGAATCAACCAGGTAATAACGTTTCACCGCCTTGTTCTTCAGCTCAGTGAACAGGGCTGAACCCAGAGTAACCTTCGCGCTTTCGATATCAGCGCGCAGCGCTTTAGCGCTATCAACATCCTGTGCGGCATCTATACGCTCGCGGAAATCATCAGCCAGTGAGTCGATGTTTCCTGATTTTTCCTGCTTGCTCTGCGTGGTTGTTATGGTGTCACCTGAAATTTCAGACAGGCTAACGTGTTGCACCGAAGCAGGGTTAACTTCTCGCTCTTCACGGCGATCATCCAGTTCATCAGGGGTATACACGCCGAGAATTACATCCGGGCAGAACAGTCTTGCCCAGCGTTTCACGGCGAGATAAGCGATCTGCTGGCGAGGGTCGTCAGCCCAAAGTGTTGAATTACGAGTCCTTGCTTGTGCCAGTAACAGGTCAAGTTCCCTCGGTTGGTCTTCACCTTTCAGCGTTGCGCGGATGATGATGCCAATGCCCGTTTCGTCCGCAAGAGTCCAGCCAGGAACACGGTATTCTCCTTTGTCGCCTTTACGAATCTGGAATTTCCCAACTACTTTTTCCCATGGTCCGTACCACTCGTATTCAAAGCGGTTTGCCAGCACGCCGCTGCGTGAAATAACGGCATTTACCAGTTGCGCTTCGTATCCGAGAACGCCGTTAATCAGGTGCGTTTTCTGCGCTACGGCAAAGGGATTCATCTGCCATTGTGCCGCCTGCATCGCTACTGCCATGCAGTCAGCCTGATTTCCCTGCAGGTGTCTGGGGACTGTCGCCGCACCCTGCGCCATAATTTGAGCAAACGCGCTGATGGCGTTCAGATACTGGGAATCAAACAGGGCCACGTTGGAGTTAATCACGGCGTTCTGGTCAGCTACAGTTACGTTAGTGTTTTGCATCTTCATTCCCCTTATGCCTGAGTGCGCAGCGCTTCAAGGCGGCGCAGGTCGAAGTCGTTCAGTTCGTCGGTGTAATCAGCGATGATCGGCGCTGGCCATTCGCCAGTGTCAAAGCCGGTAGCGATGGCGCGCATCGCCTTGCGGTACTCAAGCATGCCCAGCTCCAGCAGTTCGGCGGATGCCTCGATGATGGCGATCCAGTGGTAGTTCTCGTCTTTGTTGACGAAAATCCAGAAGAACTGGTCCAGTGCGGCGGTCTCGCAATACATAGCCGCGCTCAGGTGGTAGTCACGGTCGATGATTTCCCGGTGCAGTTTGGCGCGCAGGCCTTCCTGCTTAACGTTCCACATGCTAATGGTTTTCAGATCGGCACCGATGCGCACCCCGTCCAGGTCGATTTCCAGATCCGGGCGCACACGAACTTCGAGTCCGGTTTCGTCGTCAAATCCAAAGTAGCTCACCTCAACGGCGCGGCTCGGGTGTGTCAGCAACTTGCCCGCGGTCGGGTGCTCGAGCAGGGCTTTCTGAATGCTCAGTGCAGTGCTCAGTTGCTGGCGGGTGACCAGCACTTTCCCATGCGGATTCTCGCGCCACGCATCCAACAGCTCGTCGGCGAATACGGCGTCCGGATTAACAGACTTCACGGCCTGAATCAGATCTGCTTTGGTACCAGACACTTTCAACGGCGCAGGCTTCTGCGCTTCCTGCGCCACTAAGTCAGGATTGATGATTGCCAGCTGCTCGAGTAACGCGTCACGGCTACCGCTGCTTTTCACCTGTGCAGGCAGAGTAGCGTTGTATTCCTTGATGCAGGCCTTCATTGCCGTTGCGGTCTGTTTCTGGTCCGCTTCGATACGCTGGTACTCTTCTGGCAGCGACATATAGCTCTGGCCAGTTTCCTCGACTGAACCACCCAGCGGCACTTGAGCAGGCAGAGCGGCGTTGTATTCTTCGAGCAATGTTTTGATGTCGTCAGCGCTCAGCAGCGCTGGCAGACCTGCGTTGTACTCATCGATAAACGCGCGGATCGTTGCCGTGGTGGTGAATGCGCCTTCCGGAATTGCGGGCTCAACGCTGAACTCTTCATCGAGTTGCTCGGGCTGCAAAGCCAGTGCATGAACCAGATTGCCCATATCCAGAACAGGAGAACGTTCTTTGATAATGGTTTTCTCAACGTGGTGCGCGTTGAAGTACATCAGCGACACACGTGCGTCTTTCACCTGGGTTGAGCTGATACCGTTCGCTGCGTGATAAACCTCGTTCGGCAACCCTTCATAGCGGCCTGGCTCAAAGTAAGCGGGATACACAACAGCCGGTTCGTCAGATTGCGCTTCTGGCTCGGTTTGATTCACTTTTTGGGGGTTTTGATGCGCAGATTCATCATTCTGATGCGCGTTTTCTGGTTTTTGTTTCACATCGGCTTGCTGGCCGGTATGTGACTCTTCACCAGTTTCCAGACTGCTTTCGCCTGACTGCACTTCATTACCAGCCTGTTCTTCATCACTGACAGTTTCTTCCATCTGCACATCGCTGGTGGTTTCCTCATTAAGTGGTGAACGGTCATCTATTTGTTGGGCGGTTAATGCGAGGTCTTCTGTGATCCATTTCGGGTCTGTAGGGTCACTAATCCCCTCGACATATTCGCCGCGGGAAGCTGCAAGAATTTTGTTTACCTCTTCGGCCGTTACTTTTTCCTGTTTCATAGGTACAGGCATAGACGAACGACCGCAGGCTATATCAACGAGCAATGGATCTGGGTTGGCGTGGTCGGTTTCCGTAAGTACTCTATTCAAATATTCTTGGTGTTTTACAGGATCAGCATAAAGCCCTTCTGGTGTGGTTTTTACTGTTGCGATGATGCAGGCACGTGAGTAGTCCAGGCCACCAGGAATTGAAACGAATCTCTCTCGAGTCGCCAGCCATTCGGGATCGTCCATCTTATTCATGATGGAGTTTGCCTGCAGTTCTATATCCAGAGGGACGTTGTAAATATCAAATTCGCGGTCACGAGCACGTAACGCCAGAGCAATCTCATGCTCCAGACCGAGAATGGTTTGCGGGAATTTACGGTCAGAGGCAATGCCGCCGCCGGCCTTCGCACCTGAAGGTGTGCGATTAATGGTTGTTACACGATTGCCTTTCTGCCATTCCTTGACCAGCAGGCCGCGATCGATGTATTCAGTTTTGAACCACACCGTCAGGAACTGAATAACTGTTGCCAGCTCCGGTTTTTTACCGTCGACAGGGAAGACTTTCTTAACGGCATTCACGACTTTATGAATATCGTGTTCAATCGCTTGTTTGAATGCTTCCACATTCTCAGCGGCCAGCAGCAGGTTTTGGGCGTACGCGTCATCAGTGTCCATCTCAAGGCGGACAATCTCGTTTTTCTGCCCGGCGTCGACGTGATAGAGATATTCACCTTCACCGATGAACTGAGCCAGTACGCGCTGACGGAATGGCAGGGTGGCTACGACGATCAGGTTCGGCTGCTCTGACTGCTGAGATTCGTCTGCATGGCCAGTTTCACCATCAACGACATTGTCATCAGACTGATGGTTTTCTTCCTGCGCCGCATCATCAGCTTTCAATTTCACATTCCAGGTGCGCTGGTCTTCGGCCAGTTCGTAACGTTCACACCAGGTGAAATCAACTTCGCCTTCTTCTGGCAGGTCATCAACAACAGGAAAATCAGTGCGTATCGGTTTGGCGTAGTCCTTACCGCGACCTGTTTCGATGCCAGCATCTTCCAGCGCAACATCCAGCATCAGGTTGGCGCGAGCCTCGGTTTTAGCAGTGAACCAGACCACTGCATCTTGCTTTCCGGATTTCTGAGTGGCTTTAACCACATTAAAGAATTCCATGTGAGATCCTCATTTTTGGGTGTTAGAATCCCCGGACCATTGATAGCGCCCATTGGGTTAACTTTGGTTTTAATGTTGTTTCCGGTGTAACTTTGGTCGGTACCACCGGACGTAGATCCCGCCTTGCGCGGGTTTTACGTTAGCCTTCGTGAGCCATCTGGTCGTGCGAAGCGCAACGTTTGGAGCAATACTCTTTTTCTTTGCGCGCCAGCTGTGAGCCGTTGCGATAGAGAAGGGTGCTCTTGATTACTTCTTCCGGTTCAACCGGTTTGCCGCAATAACCGCATTTCTTGTCTAACATGACATCCTCCGCTAGTGGCTGAGTCCATGCCCCAGACCGTTCAGATAAACTTCAACCAGCAAATCCTTGGTGTAAGTCATCTCCACGCCGCGATGTAGATACAAACGTCCGCGAGCGTTAGCTGATGCCGTCCAGGTTGAGTCTTTGTGTTTGACGAGCATCCCCGGCTGAACTGCGCCGCGGTTTACTGTCTGTGTACCGTAGTGCTGATGAACCATGATGTTCTCCAGTTTTCTGAGTGAACTTCGCTGGTGGCGCCGTGGTGCTGATCTTCACGGTTGAGCGTTTTAACTCTGCAATTCGCCAC
This sequence comes from Citrobacter sp. CRE-46, assembly GCF_059615875.1. Classification (NCBI taxonomy): domain Bacteria; kingdom Pseudomonadati; phylum Pseudomonadota; class Gammaproteobacteria; order Enterobacterales; family Enterobacteriaceae; genus Citrobacter; species Citrobacter sp. CRE-46. The sequence continues at coordinate 2,436,481 of NZ_CM184341.1, forward strand.
CGCGAAGCTCACTCCTCTGTTTTGCCCTTGTCGCCAGGCTGGCGGAACGTTTCTTGAACCTGACAACAATGCGCTTGTTGTCGATGAGCTGAAGATACAACCAATGGTTCGATGTGTAAAGTTAAAAATGGAACTAAAAGTTCTATTTGGGAATAAAAAAAGACACCATGACGGTGTCTTGTTGTGTTGCTGGTTTGAAACGGGTCTATTTCTTCAAGTCGTTGATGATGTCGTATACATCATTTTTAAGCAGATCCATCTCTCTGACCACACCTCTGGTGTGAATAATCAGTCGCAGCTTTTCTGCGTCTGGTAATTGGTTGAAGAGGGATAGCAGTGTTTCCTCTCTTTCATCGAGAACGCGTGGAGGAGTTGACACTTCTTCACCATTCTCATCCTCACTCCCTGGCTCCATAAAAAACCAATACTCTGGTCTTCCAGTTACAGCCGCTAACCTTTTTAAGCGCTCACCGCTTGCGGTTGCCGCGCCATTAGCCCACTTACGCACAGAAGTATGCGAAAGCATTACGCGCCTCGCAAGGTCAGCCATGCTCCAGCCGTTTTCCTCCATCACTTGATGGATTCTCTTAGCAAATACAGGGTGAGGATTTTTATTCATATTCTCATTTTACAACCATTGGTTTTACAGTTCACTAGAACTATTGGTTTGATTTTTATTGGAACCAAAAGTTTTAAGTGCTATTCTCCAATCACCAAAACAAACAGCTAGGACAAGAAATGGACAACCAACTAAAAGACAAAATCAGCAGCTACATGACACAAGTAGGAATCGGAGAGTGCTTTGGTATTTCTTCTCAGGCTGTAGGTAAGTGGCTGAGAAAGGGGAAAATTCCACATGGTCGAATCTTGCCGCTTTGTCGAATCCTCAACTGGCAAGTAACCCCACATGAAATCGATCCGAGTGCATATCCAAATCCAACAGACGGTTTACCACGTTAGGAGGTTTCACTATGCAGACACTTACTTTTCAGAATGATAGCGACATTCCTCGAGCGGGAATGATAAATCGCGCTCAAACATATAAGGGGCCGTGTCACGAAGATATTCGTGATGCCGTTCGTTCATGGGCGGGTGCAGATGGTCAGGATGTCGTTTCTGCTCTGATCATCGAAGAGTACCAGGCTCAAGGGGGAGACGAGATCACTTTCCCTGATGACCTCAGCCGACAGCGTCAGAAGCTTTTCCGCTTTCTGGATAACCATTTCAACAGCGAACGGTACCGCGAAAACGTTCGCCAGCTGACTCCGGCAATCCTCGCTGTCCTGCCGATTGAATACCGCAATCGTCTGCTACCAGAAGACAACGTAATGGCTCGTATGGCAAGGCTGGAGAAGGAAACCAGCGAAGCGAAGATTGCTGTCGCAATGGATGCGCCACGTCATCAGAAGCTGAAAGAGTTGAGCGAGGGGATCGTGGAGATGTATCGCGTTGACCCTGGGTTAACCGGTCCGTTGATGGAAATGGTGCAGATGATGCTGGGGGCTATATGACCGGTTCAAAAATGGCGAAAGCCGCGGTGCGGGAACACCAACGGCTTTCAGGTGCAATTCGTTGCGTACTCATTGCGAGGAAATTATGTCAGAAAAATCAGCCTTCAGAAAGATAGATGGGCCACCACTTTAGCGATTAAGAGGTTTTTATGCGTGATTACGCAACCGTTGCGCCTCAGTTCTGGCTTGGAAAAACAGGCCGTGAACTGAGGAAACAAGGCGCGGAGGCGCAGGTGGTTTCGTTCTATCTGATGACCTCGCCACACGCAAATATGCTCGGGTTGTATTACCTGCCAATTCTGTACATAGCCCATGAAACGGGTCTGGGCTTGGAAGGGGCTTCGAAGGGGCTAAAAAGCTCCATTGAAGCGGGATTTTGTAGCTATGACGAGGACACTGAGATGGTTTGGGTGCATGAGATGGCCGCTTATCAGGTTGGTCGATCGCTGAAGCCAGGGGATAACCGCTGTGCTGGTGTCAGGAATGAATATATGTCATTACCTGAAAACCCTTTTTTATCATCATTTTATGAACGTTATAAAACAGATTTTCACCTCAATTTAAAACGTGAATCGCGCCAAATTTCTGAAGGGGCTTCGAAGGGGCTACGAAGCCAAGATCAGGAACAGGATCAGGAACAAGATCAGGATAAAGATATTTTGGGGCATGGCGCCGCCACACCCCGGGGGAAAAATACTTACACGGATGATTTTGAACTGGCGTGGCAGGAATATCCCAAACGCGCCGGTGGTAACAGCAAAGCTGATGCGTTCAAAGCCTGGAATGCACGTATTAAATCCGGCGCAACAGTGCAGGAGCTTACCGATGGTGTTCGGCGATACGCGGATTACGTAACTGCTGCTGGGAAACTTAACACCGAGTATGTGAAACAGGCCTCCACGTTTTTTGGCCCCTCAAAGCACTACGAAGAGTCGTGGTATTTCGCGGCACCTGATGGAAAACGGGATCCGAACAAAATTTCTCAGCCAGATAAAGCGATTCCGACCGGATTCAGGGGGTAGCGATGAAAAACATAGTTGGTACCGGAAGTGCGCTCGAGCGCCTGAAAAAACTCATTCCACCAGGCGTTCAGCCGAAGTTCACAAGTGCAGCAGAGTTGCTGGCGTGGCAGCGGGAAGAGGGCCTGAAGCGGTGTGAAGAACTGGACAGGCTGAATCGGAAAGTCCGGACAGAGAAAATCTTCGGTCGCTCGGGAATTCAAAGCCTGCACCGCAGTTGCACCTTCGCGAATTACCAGGTATCCGGGGAAGGGCAGCGCAAAGCCTTCACGATGGCAAAGAGCTACGCACAAAATTTCGGCGCTGGGTTCGCGAGCTTCGTGTTCAGCGGTAGTCCTGGTACCGGGAAAAACCATCTGGCGGCTGCGATCGGAAATCATCTGCTGTCTGGAGGGTATAGCGTGCTGGTAGTCACTATCCCTGACCTGATGCTACGCGTTCGCGAGTGCTACGACGGTGGTCAGTCAGAGTCCGCATTGCTGGATGACCTCTGCAAAGTTGATCTGCTGGTACTGGATGAAGTCGGTATTCAGCGCGGTAGCAACGGCGAGAAAGTCATTCTGAATCAGGTTATCGACCGTCGCCTGTCGTCGATGCGTCCGGTGGGGATCCTGACGAACCTGAACCACGAAGAACTTCTCGGAGCGTTGGGCGCGCGGGTTATCGACCGTCTACAGATGGATGGCGGGATGTGGGTGAACTTTGACTGGGGCAGCTATCGCAAGAACGTTAGCCATCTCCGGATCGTCAAATAAATTCGAGGGCAAAACACTATGGCAAGCAAATCACTGTGGGCAATAGTTGATTTTCTTCGGGCTAACCAGACCGTAACGCCGCGTCAGGTTCAGAACCTGCTGGGATGCGACTGCAAGAAGGCACACAACCTGCTGCTTCACCTGGTACGCAGAGCGGTAGTAATCCGCACTGGCGAGCCGCATCGCCCGGTCTACATGCTTCAGCCCGGTGGTGAGCAGAATATCAAGCAGCTCAAATCGAGCATGAGAAAAAACATGGTCACATCAGTATGCCGCACAAGTCCGGCAATGCAGCGGGTTCTGGCGTTTTACGGGAGGGCAGAAGTATGACAAGCAGAGAGCGGTTTGAAACATGGTTTGCGGATCATGTAGTTGGAGCTGAAGTAACGTTTCCAGATTTTGAAGATGGTGAGTATGTCGAAAGTGATATTTACGACTCGAAACTTTACCTGATGCTCCAGGCTATGTGGATGGGATGGCAAGAAGCGGAAACGGCATCAGAGCAAAAGTTCACAGAACTGACAGTACAGCTCGCTAACGCCGAGAGCAAGTGCAGGGAGCTGGCGGCGGAGAATGCGGGGCTGAACAAGTTTATCAAAAGTGATTGCTGGATTTGGGATGATAAAAGCGAAGAGTATTTCGATGCTGCTGACTGCATGCCTGAAACCCCAGCCACCGACGCGTACCTGGCTGAAGTGTGCAACGAGGCTGGTGCTAGTGCTGTTGAGCTTTTTGCTAAAACACTCGGTAGTCCATATAGCTTTCGGGATGAAAAATGTTACGAGGATGGATTCACAAGAGCCATCGAAGTAGTCCGCGACACTCATGCTCCACGATTCGCCGCCCAACTTCGCAAAGGAGTGCAGTCATGACACGAATCCGCAACTTCGGCTGGAATCGCCTGAAACTGGCAACCCTGTCTTACGAAGAGATAAGCGCCCTTGAAGAACAGGTTAAGCAGGAACACGCCTGCAAAGACGGCATCCACATGTACGACAAAGCAGGCCGTGACAAGCTCGATGCTCTGAGCTGGGCCGTATACAACAAGCAGAAGCAGGAGGCAGCCCAATGACAGCACTCAACAAACAGGCGCCGATCAAACATCCCGCAGTTCGTTATCACGGTGGTAAGTTCCGCCTGGCGCCATGGATTATCGATCAGATGCCAGAGCATGTTTGCTATGTAGAGCCATTCGGCGGCGCAGCAGGAGTGCTACTGCAAAAGCCACGCAGCTATGCAGAGGTTTATAACGATCTTGATGGTGAGGTGGTAAACCTGTTCCGCGTCCTGCGTAACCCGGAACTGAACCAACGCCTGCAGGATACCTGCGCATTGACGCCATATTCCCGCGATGAATTTTGCGCTGCGAGAGAGGCGACATCCGATCCGGTAGAACGTGCCCGCCGAATGGTTGTGCGTGCTTGTATGGGTTTTGGTTCTGCTGCTGGTATCGGAGGTCAGTCAGGATTCCGCAGCGACAGCAAGCGCAAATACGCTACTGCCTCGCACCTGTGGGAACGTTATCCGGCAAATTTGGCTGCGATATGTCAGCGCCTGCAGGGTGTCATTATCGAGAATAAAGACGCACTGGCGGTGATGCGAGCCCATGACGCAGAGACAACGCTCCATTATATCGACCCGCCATATGTGCCGGAAACGCGAGTACAGGGTAATCGCTATTACAACCACGAAATGACCGTTGAAGGCCATGAACAATTGCTCGCTGTGGCCAGAACGATGACAGGCATGGTGATGATAAGTGGGTATGACACTGAGGTTTATAACGACATGCTAACTGGCTGGAGTAAGACAGAAAAAACATCACGAATCAGCGCAGGGCGAGGTACTAAAGTACGCACCGAATGCCTCTGGGTTAACCCGGTAGCGCAGCGAAAACAGGAGCATGCAGCATGACAGCACTCAACAAACAGGCGTTAAGGTCGCGCGAAGAATTTGAGGAATATTACAACGAAACCCATGCCGTTAAAGTCACCAGTCAATTCAAGCGCTTTGGGTATTACGTTTCACCAACCATGCAAAAGGCTTGGGAGCTTTGGCAAAAGGCTCAATCATCTATGCTGAATGAGCTGAAATCCGCAGAGAACAACCTCATTGATAGCGAATGTCATGTTGCTGAACTGGAAGAATCTCTACGTGATAAACAGGAGTTACTTGAGGCCGCAGAGAAGCGCATATCAGATTTAGAAACTAAAAAAGCGGACCTGATGGCGCATGTACTTAATGGTTACGAAGCTACGACACTGACGATGACGCTACGTAAAATGGATGTCTACTTACCTGATTATTTACGCTTTTGTTCCATTTACGGTGTGGATCATGACGCGATCATGGACAAACTGGACTATCAGTCCTTCGTACTGGCACGAGTAAATAATGATGATCTTCGACAAGATATCGAGGCTAGCCATGATTAACCAACTGAAAACAATTCTAATCTGCATTGCCGCTGGCATTGGAGTGAAGGGGGAGTGAGATGGCGCTGACGAAAAAACAACGTGCAGAGCTACGCATGAAGTTTGGCGGTCGCTGTGCTTATTGTGGCTGCGAACTACCAGAGAAAGGCTGGCATGCTGACCATGTTGAGGCTGTCCATCGCAAACTGGTAATTGATGAAGAAGCCAGGCTGAAAGGGAAATGGAAGCTAAAACAGACAGGGGAAGTTTATCGCCCTCAATATGACAATTACGGCAATTTGTTCCCGGCATGTGCTCCATGCAACTTGTTTAAATCTGTTTTCGATATTGAGGAATTTCGCAACCAGATAGCGATGCAGGCTGGTCGTGCATTAAAAACGTCTGTGAATTTCCGCACCGCTGAACGCTTTGGCCTGGTTGAAGTAATCGAAAAGCCGGTTGTGTTCTGGTTTGAAAAATATCAAGAATGAGCATCAGCATGACAACTAACAACCACCCGGCGCACGGTCCTGTATTACTCGATCGCCTGCACCAGATAAGCGAAATACTCAGAAAAGCAGCAGCACAAAGCGACGGCGGTAATCTCGGCTACGCAATGGCTGATGCTGTGAAGGTGATTGATGGGGCGATTGCAGCGTTTGGTGCTGAGCCTGTGCTTTATGCCGCTGAGGAAACTCTGGCTTATGCCAAGATGGGGGAGCTTCACCTTAAGTGCCTGTCTCAGCCAATGGGAGATGCGGTAATTCCGCTATACACCACACCGCCAGCACCGGTATCTGTGCCCGATGATGTGATGGCAGCAATGCAGAAAGTTGCACGTATTCGTCTCGATCTGAATGACTTCGACGGCGATCGCCGTGGCATCGCTGATTGCCTGGGGGATGCCGAAGAGGCGTTAATCGAGGTAGTAAACCATCGCGCCGCCATGCTTCAGGCTGGCAAATTTCGGGAAATTCCAAATTCGTCAACCAACAATTGTCGGGAAATCTCGGAAACGTCAACCAAATGCTGGTGCCACACCTGCCGACCAGTGAAGATGAGTGACATGCGCTTTGTCGTTTGCCCTGAGTGTGGGAATAAGCGCTGCCCTCGTGCAAATGACCACAGGAATGCTTGCACTGGCAGCAACGAGCTTGGACAGGAAGGTAGCGCGTACCCAGCAGCACCGCAGCAAGAAGATAATTGATTCCTATCAATTACATTAAGTATTAAAAGAAGTCCGTCAAAACTATATTATAATATTGAAATATAAGGAATTTATATTTTTGTATGTGTTGTGTTGTGAAAAATTGCTGATATTATTCATAGGGAGGGTTAATAAAAAAGGAGTGGTTATGTCGGCATTTATTCTGATTGATAAAAACGATAATACAGTGGTGACGGATTTGTCATACGCCGTTGAATCTCTCGGTGTTGTTTATTACAGACCGGATGGTATTTTTGAAAGAAATGGAAGTAATGATCGAGATTACCATCGTTTTTATACAATTCAATGTAGCTTGGATGGTGTCACAATCGCATTCGCCGGAGAGAAGCCAACTCAGGAAGAGATAGATGATGCTGTAAGGAATGCGAGAATTACCCATCCATGGAAATTTACCCGACACTGATTGATGTATAATCCCTCTCAAAGCATCGAGGGGGATTCATCATGTCAGGTCATAACATCGCAGCAAAATCGAAATAAGAGCAGGACAAGGTTAACGTTGATTTGGCTGCCAGTGGCGTAGCGTACAAAGAGCGCCTGAACATGCCGGTTATCGCTGAGCAGGTAGCGCATTTGCGAGATTATTTTTTGGAGAGGTTGAACTTTTATCGGGAAGCGTCAATAACTTTACCGAAGCCATCGGATCCTCGTTACATTGAAACGGCTGATCAAAAATAGCTTATTAGGAGGTGGAAGTGGAAAATAGCATGAGCATTACAAGGATTCTTGAAAGAGAAAGAGAGCTTGATGAACTGGTTAAGGTATGCCTTGATGAGCTTGAGGTAATAGACATCCATGGTCAGGTTTATTCAATACCTCTTTCCCGCCTAACGAACGCAGAGCAGGTGGTACATTGGGTTTGGAAAATTGCTGAGAGAGGTGATTTCGCCATGGATGTTGTTCGTAAATTTACTGAAGTTGCGTCCCATCATGTAGGGTTTGACGCTAAAATATAAATCACCGAGGACGGATTTCAGAGGTATACCCATGTTTTACATTTCGCTTGCATCTTAATCATTTTTTTTGTCGGTATAATCTTTTGTACAGGCGAACAACGTGTGAGGCCCGAAATTTATGACTTGTGAAGTGTGTAATAAACAACCTCTCGGACGAAGGGATCCTCCTATTGCATGCATGGTCTTGCAAGGTGATAAATCTGTTAACTTCAGCCATCATGGACGCGAAGCAAACGAGCGTTATTACAAGTGCTCAGAATGCGGTCATGAGTGGATGAGAGAGACGGGAAATTGCGGTGAAGGCTGGATGCCTTAATTAGAGTTTTGTCACTATTCGCAAATTAATTTTCTTAAATCAACCCTCCATAATTAAGTCATCAGAGTTTAAACAACGCCGGTGACTTCTGCGCATTTAAGGGGACTTAAATGCGGCCGCAATCTGAACTCCTCACCTTGTCACAGATGCAGAAATGCACCTTCGATTTCCTGTATTCAGCGAGTTACGTTAAGGAGGTCGAATGACCATTGTCAGTAGACTGCATAAATTACCGCATCGTTGATAATGACACGCGCGTGCTGCAACCATATGAGCTATAACGCGCGCAGGGATTCCCGGATTGGTACATCATCGATCAAGGAAGTACGCCAAGGATAAGTAGGTTGCCCGCTGCGGTAACGCGGTGCCACAGCCGTTAGCTGAAGCGTTGGTGCGGGCAACCCTGCCAGAGATATGTCACAGAAAATTCGTTGCAGCCTAATCTATAATCATTTCATTAGCATGATTATATTTTATGCTAGGCGAGAATATGCAGTAAATTCCGATGTGATTGATCAATGGGAGTGCTATGAGCGTTGGAAATGCAGAACCAAAGAACCCGGACGCCGCTGATTACAAAATTTATGCGCGTCTTGATGCCGGAGAATCTCTGGATAGCATAATTGCTAACCCACCGACGACTAAGTACGGAAGGATTACCTGCGAGAGCAATATCAGGCAGGAGTATGGGTTTTGGAAGCGATGGCGAAAAAAGACCCCGAAGAAGTAAACCAGCCCGCTTCGGCGGGTTTTTTCTTGCCCATTCGGCTTTACCCTTCTTAATTAATAAGTTCTGAATACTCGGAAAAACTTAGTGTATACAAAGGCATGGCTTTGGCAAAAAGTGCCATTAACCACTTGAATATGATGGTCAATAGGTATACTGTATAAATATACAGTGAATTGATGTAGAGGGAATTATGAAGATAGAACTTACCATCAACAAATCAAAAGACCTGCCGCGCGGCGCCATACCTGCACTTGAGAAAGAGTTGCTTAAACGACTTCAGAATCAATATGAAAATTGTTCTCTGGTTATCCGCAGGGCTGGCGGCGATAGCCTGACTGTTTTCGGTGGCGATAAGGGCGATAAAACGAAGGTGGAGGAAATCCTGCAGGAAACATGGGAAAGCGCCGACGACTGGTTTTACTGAACTTGGGTTAGCCGGCGCGCAGATAACAGAATACCAAAAATGTGTATCCCTTTGATGCTGTTGCCGACAATTATTAACCGTGTCCGTGTGTCGCTCAGGGGGATTACGTGGCAGAAGTAGCTCTATCAGATCTTGCTGATAATTTACGGGTGACTATAACCGATGCGAAGGGAAGAGAACTTTTGTCTTTTAGACTTGCATCAGGTGAGCGCTATATCCTTTCAACCAAAAACGGATCTGTAACTAACAGAAAGCTCTCAAGAGATGATTTGTACTGGTCTAAAGATACCATCATGGAAGTTGTCAGAGAAATGGCCTCTAATAATTGACTTAACAACAAGTACGCAATCATAATTCTCGCACTGGCCTGAACAACCAGTAACCTGACAATTATGCGCCACGGGGAATACCATGGCGCACGAACTACAGCTAATAAAGCAATCCTCAGGAATCCTGATCCCCGCGACGCCGGAGACCAGCGATATTCTGCAATCAAAAATCAAACTTGGCGCCGTACTGGTAGCCGAATTTCGTCAGGTGAGGAATCCCGCATTCCATCGCCGTTTCTTTGCGCTCCTGAATCTCGGGTTTGAATACTGGGAACCTACTGGAGGGGCGATATCCAGCAATGAGCGCAAGCTTGTAACCGGCTATGCTAAATTCCTCGCGGCATTTGGTGGAAACGAAGGCGCACTGCTGGATGCTGCCGAGCAGTATCTGGAGCAGGTAGCCAGTCGCCGAATTACCAATGGGATCACCCTGTGTAAATCCTTTGACGCGTACCGTGCCTGGGTAATTGTCGAGGCAGGCCACTACGACGCAATTCAACTGCCTGACGGAACTCTTCGTAAACACCCCCGCAGCATAGCTTTCGCCAACATGGACGAAACCGAGTTCCAGCAACTGTACAAAGCCGCGCTCGATGTTTTGTGGCGCTGGGTATTGTCCCGGGCATTCAGGACTCAGCGTGAAGCGGAAAACGCCGCTGCGCAGCTCATGAGCTTTGCGGGGTGATGACCATGAAATATTCTTGGTTCCACCATCACGAATGCACAACCGAGCAGGCAGGCGAGCTGGTGGCCAGTTATCGCCGTCGTGGCGCCACGGTAGAGCGCAGCCTGAATCGCGACAACATCACCTGGACTGTCAGCGCAAAATTGCCTGAATGCGAGCATCCGGCTCGCACACCAAGAACCTTTCACCAAAAGGTCTGGGGGTGATTATGGCTAAATTACCTCGCCGTAAGTGTTCCAATAAAGAATGTCGCCAATGGTTCCATCCGGTGCGTGAAACGCAGACCGTTTGCGGTTACGAATGCGCCAGCGCCGTCGGCAAAGAGCAGACCAGAAAGGCCAGAGAGTCCGCACAACGCAAGGAGTCAGCCAAGCAACGCGCCACTGAGAAGAAAGAGCGTGCAGCCTGGCGCCAGCGTAAAGCTGCAGTTAAGCCGCTGAAGCACTGGATTGACCTGACGCAGCGTGCGGTTAACGACATCTGTCGCGAAACCGAGCTGGCAGAGGGGCGGGGCTGCATTTCCTGCGGAACGAAAACGGCGTTCGCCTGGCATGCCGGCCATTATCGGACCACGGCAGCCGCCGGGCATCTGCGCTTCACTCGTTTCAACATCCATCTTCAGTGTGATGTTTGCAACGTCTACAAATCTGGGAATATCGAAGCATACCGAGCTGCGCTGGTGGAACGTTACGGCGAAGAGCCAGTGCTGGCGCTCGAGAACGATAACACTCCACACCGTTGGACAGTCGAAGAACTGGAGGAAATCAGGTTCACCGCGCTGGCCGACTTGCGCGCACTGAAAAAGCAGGAGGCAGCATGACATTTGAAACCTACTTTGCCGATCACCTCCGCGTTCGCTGGCAGCGATTGCGCTTATACCACTTTCCCGGTTCTGTGCTGACGGACTACCGAATACTGAAGAATTACGTGAAAACTTATGCTGGAGAAACACGATGAACCTCGAATCAATCGCAAAATACTTTGCACCGAAGTCCCCGATGTTCAGTGACTCCTCGCGGGCAACAGCTACAGACAATCTCACTGGTACTGATGTGATGGCCGCGCTTGGCCTCGTTAATGCTAAGTGCGGATTTGGTTTCGATCTTTACCTGGCAAAAATTGGCATCAGCAGCCCGGAGCGGGCAATGGAGGCTCTATATGGTTCAGCCGTTGAGATATCACGACAGTTCAGACCAGTTACTGAACTCGATGAAGGATTACGCCAACGAGTTCTCGAAATACTGTGCGCTTTTGCTTATCAGGATTACGCCCGTAGTGCGGCAAGCGTTCGCAAATGCGACTGTTGCGATGGGGACGGCTTTACCGAGGCAGATATTTTCACAAATAAAGTTCAGTACCCGGATGGGAAACCGCCTAAATGGGCAAAAATCACGAAGGGGGTTTGCCCGTCCTATTGGGAGGAATGGAAGTCGGTACGGGAGACTGCGCGCGTTTTATGCTCAGCCTGTAACGGAAAAGGTGTTATCAGCAATGCGTGTCGCTGCCATGGGAAAGGGAAGGTACTGGACAAGAAAGAAACGGAGATGCAGGGCGTGCCGGTTATGAAAGTTTGTGAGCGCTGCACAGGCAGAGGTTTTGCCCGGCTTAAATTCTCTAATGTGCTGGAGGGTGTACGCACCGAATGGGATGTGAAGAAAACCACGGCTTATGATCACATCCAGCCATTATTCGAATTGTTGGTAGAAGAGTGTCACCGGCAGGAGGGATATGCGGACAATGCGTTAAAATCTGTCACTCAGTAGTGATTTTTTCCATGAAAGGTAAATTTTATAGAAAATAGATGTTGTGAAATGCGGAATTTTCGTCTAGTATCAACTCTAACGCTGGGAATCCGTTCAATCGTTTCGACCAGCAAGAAGTCATCCAAACCCTGCGGTTAATGCCGTGGGGTTTTTGCGTTTCTGGAGGATAAGAAAATGCATCAGTAAACGGATAGACCGCAGTCGAAGGCAATGCAGCAGTAATGATGCTGCCCCGAGTCTCCGCGTAGAGAGCCAGCTTTGCATCTGGTGAGGGTAAATAAGAAAAGAAGCACCGGCGTCGCCGCGTGACAGCCAATCACGCACTGGTTAGAGCTAACGGGGAGCAGAGACGAACCGGGGTGACGAACTCAATGGCATGGGCGAGACCACTGCGAGAGTGTGGTTTGAATGAAGAATACTCGCTTATTTGCGGGCTTCGTGAAAATGGGCGACCGTTGACAGTCTGGACCCTGCCAACAGCCATTTACCCATGAATACGGTCATGAAGTAAACCAAGGCCCACCACGCTAGCTAGCCTGGTGATACTAATGGAATACTGTATAAATGACCAGTAATTTAACGCCTGTAACTTACGGCTCTGTTTGTTCAGGAATAGAAGCCGCATCAATAGCCTGGGAATCGCTCAAATGGAAGGCCGAGTGGTTTTCAGAGATTGAAAAATTTCCCTGTGCTGTATTGCAGCACCACTGGCCCAACGTACCTAACCTTGGCGATATGACCCGAATTGCTGGCCGAATTCGTGATGGTGAAATTGCAGCGCCAGCTGTACTGGTTGGCGGAACGCCTTGCCAGGCATTCAGTGTTGCCGGGAAGCGTAAAGGGCTGGATGACGAACGCGGTCAACTTACCTTGTCTTTCGTTGAGCTGGCAGATCAGATTGACAGCTCTCGTTTTGAATCCGGGAAAGAGCCGGCGATTATTCTTTGGGAAAATGTAACAGGGGTACTAAATAGCCATGACAATGCATTCGGTTGCTTTCTTGGTGCGCTGGCCGGGGAAAGTTGCGCATTACAGCCAGCAGGGAAAAGATGGGCAAACGCTGGTGTTGTCTCTGGACCATCGAGAACAATTGCCTGGCGAGTCCTCAACGCCGAATTTTTCGGAGTGCCCCAGTCTCGTAAGCGAGTCTTCGTTATGGCAAGTGCTCGACAAGGATTTGACCCCGGAACCGTTTTATTTGAGTTCCCATCTTTGCCGCCGCGCACTGAAAAATATTACGGAAAACAGAAAAAATCCGGCACCAAAACTTATTCAGGCATTGAAAGAGAATTCCATCGATACTGTCTGAGCGCGATTCCCGAAACGGCAGGGACTCTGCTCGCGAGTTATAATGGGACATCCAATCAGGATATGCGTATGCGGGGTGGTCTAATTGTCGAATCCACTCCAAAGTTGAGGGTTCGGCGGCTTACTCGATCTGAATGTGAACGGCTCCAGGGTTTTCCTGTTGGGCATACAAATATTCCGTGGCGATCAAATTCACCCTTACCACGTTATAAGGCGCTTGGTAATTCAATGCCGGTACCTGTAATGAAATGGTTAGGTGAAAGAATACAGCAAGCAATCTCATCAACCTAAAGGCTGCCATTTGGCGGCCTTTTAAATTTTCAGGCTCACGGGAATCATTCGCTACGTGCTTTGTTGATAAATCCAGCCCGTGAAGCCTGACCCTTTCATCACACACAGCGCCATCCGAAAAAATCGGAGGTAGGGCTATGACCAGAATGAGCACCATTTACAGCAGACTTTCATATGGATCAGGAACCACGCTTGCCGGCTGCGGTGTATCAGCGAAGGCATATGCCGAAACAGCTAAAACAGCAAAAGAGGTGTCCTGGATGTTGGCCGACAGAATTGCAGGGTTAAGCCTGAGTGACTGGGCAATTATTGTCGGTATCGCATGCACCGTTATTACCTGTGCAGTGAACTGGTATTTCCGCTGGAAAGAACGGGAGGATCGTCGCAATGGTTATGCCAGCAAAGCTGAAGAATAAACTGAGCGCAGCGGTCGTTGGTTTGATTCTTGCCGGGGCTTCCGCACCCGTGATTCTCGATCAGTTTCTGGATGAGAAAGAGGGTAACAGCCTGACGGCATATCGCGACGGCGGCGGAATCTGGACCATTTGCCGTGGCGCCACGATGGTTGATGGCAAGCCAGTAGTACAGGGCATGAAGCTGTCTGCTGAGAAATGCGCCCAGGTAAACGCCATAGAACGCGACAAGGCGCTGGCGTGGGTTGAGCGAAATATCAAGGTACCACTGACCGAACCACAGAAAGCCGGGATCGCGTCTTTCTGCCCATATAACATCGGCCCCGGAAAATGTTTCCCGTCTACATTCTATAAGCGAATAAACGCTGGCGACCGTAAAGGAGCCTGTGAAGCTATTCGCTGGTGGATTAAAGACGGTGGCCGCGACTGTCGTCTGACCAAAGGCCAGAAAAATGGCTGCTATGGGCAGGTAGAAAGACGGGACCAGGAAAGCGCGTTGACGTGCTGGGGGATAGACCAGTGAACAAAGGCCTTGTTGTTGCTGGGGTGGCTGCAGTCATTATCATCTCGGTGCTCTGCGTACTGCTTACTCGCAGCAATGCCGCGCTGAACACGTCTGAGAGTGACAACCGGGTACTGCGCAGCGACAACGCATTACAGGCGACGGTAATAACCACGCAGGCTTTCAACTTCAACCGGTTTAACCTGGTAGCAGAGAACACCAGCCGCCTTAACTCGCTGATAGATGTTGGTGCCGAAAAGACTGTCATCGAATACCGGGAGATTCTACGACGTGAAAAAACCTGTGATCTGCCTGTTCCTGCTGATGTCGCTGGTGGGCTGCTCAGCTACGCGAACCGTTTACGTGCCAGCGCAATGCACACCAATACCGGGAACGCTGACGCAGCCAGTGATAACACCGCTGCCGCCAGTTCAATAACGTATTGCCAGGTGGTGTTGTGGATTCAGCCGCTGCTGGCAGCTATTGAGGTAGCGAATAATCAACTTGCTGGTATTCGGGATATCGAGATCCAGCGGCAACAACCAATCCAAAAGGTAAAGCAATGAGCGAAGCCAAACCGCAGGATGGCAGCACCGTTAAGGGCTACCGCACGTTAACACCAGGCGACATTGAGCGGATGAACCGTCTGAAGGGCGTCAGTCGTCACTTCTGCAGCCTGCTCGATACCGAACGCGGTGAGCTGTTGGCTCTCAGTAATGGGCCAGCGATGTTGAGTACTGAGCAGGCGCGTGAGATTGATGATGCTATGCGTAGCCTGTCAATCGCTCGCACCAAAATGCAGGAAGCCTGTATGTGGGCTGGGCGTGCAGTTGCACGCCCAGACTCAGACTGCTGAGTGAGCATCACAAGGCGCATTTGCGAGTGCGTCTGATGATGAATCATAAATTCCCTTCACCAAGAAGGACCTTAACGATAATGTATGACTTCTATTCGAAAAGGAGATTCATATGCCGTGCTTTATTACACATTCCGTTGTTAACGGGCAGGATACTATTCAAACCCGCGATCTTGCTGTACAAAAAGGCTTAGCGAAGTCACTTCAACTTGCGATGGCTAGTGGTAGTGACATTCTGGTAATTGTTCCAAACATCCAGCATTTAGATAGCGGGCATGTTAGCAGCGCACTGGGCGAGCAGTTTGCTAAGAGCATAAAAAAACCTGCCTCTTTCCCATGCAATGGCGTCAATATCAGCCGCGTTTCTAAGGTTCCCTCTTTCATTGGAGCTAATACAGTCGTTTGGATGCTTTGGCCGAGCCTTATAACAGCTGAAGCTGTAAGCAAATCATGTCAAAGCGCAACCAACATTGTGGCTTCGGAGTGGGTTCCCTATGATGAACTCAACCGCTGGAGAGTAGCCAATAGCGCACAGGTATTCTGAAGAGATTAAACCGCCTCCGGGCGGTTTTTATTGCCATCACCATGGGCAGACCCATCGTAATGGCAAAAGGAGGGCGAGGTTATCGCCCTACGTCTTAACCGCGAGCCTCGCGACCGCCTTCGTCTTCAGGAACACGGTATCGCCAGTATTTATCTGGTTTGACCCAAACAACATTTTCACCGCTTTCAACACGGAAGGCATTTATGACCTTGGTTGATAAGGCTTGATTCCCATCTGCGTTTTCTTTGAGGTGCTGTTCATTTCCTGATTTCACTAAGTGATCAACAACATCCTGCTGATACAAACAACCATCAGTCATTAGGTTGGACATCATCCATTGTGTAACGTCAGAAACAGTAAACACTTTGATGTTTGGGCTTACGGCTTTGGGGTCGAGAATACTAGTGATTCAGGAGCAAACCGCCCTTGCTCAAGTTTTTTACCAGCAAACCATTGGCAAAGTATCTCATCAGAATAGATGACCTTGATGGTCATTTCTGGTCCGCCAGATTTTAAGACGACCAAATCACCTTCAGTGAAGGTAGGAGGAACGTTGTTTTTTGTACTTCTTGGCATTGTTGAATTCCTTATTAATCGGTGAGATATCACCAAATATATTGTGTTGAATAAAGAGAAAAACAACCCACTAGTTCATGAATTATTGGAGTGAAATAATGGCAAAACCGGACTGGGAGGCTATCGAATCGGCTTACCGGGCTGGGGTGATGTCCCTCCGCGAAATAGCATCGCAGCATGGCATCAGCGAAGGTGCTATCCGTAAGCGCGCAAAGCGTGATGAATGGTCGCGTGACCTCAATGCGAAGGTGAAAGAACGCGCTGACGATCTGGTACGCAAAGCTGAGGTACGCAAACAGGTACGCAGCGAAACGGTACTGTCTGAGCGCGTACTGATAGAGGCCACTGCCGAGGTTATTGCCACGGTACGCATGGAGCACCGGGGTGATATCCGGCGCGCCAGGGAGATTACCAACGCGCTGTTTGATGAGTTGGGTGCTGAGTGCGCTGACGTCGCCTCCCTTCGCAAGCTGGGTGAGCTGATGCTGGAGCCGGACGAGAATGGACGCGATAAGCTCAACGAGATTTATCACTCGATTATTAGCATGCCAGAACGAGTTAAAGCACTAAAAGCGCTGAGTGACGCGATGAAAAACCTTGTGGGCCTTGAACGTCAGGCATATGACATTGGCGAGAAGGAACCCGTTAAGGACGTCACCCATAACGTCATGCTGGTACCGACCAGCGACAATGTTGATAGCTGGGAAGAAGCCGCGAAGAAACAGCAGAGCGAGGTCCTAGGTGGATGAATTACAAAGCCGTCTGGAAACCCTTGCCGGGATCGCAATCACTCTCCCTTAGCTGCCCGTGTAACGAAATCCTCTATGAGGGAACGCGTGGCCCGGGTAAAACTGCCGCGCAGTTGGCGCGCTTTCGTCGCCTGGTTGGTCTGGGCTATGGCTCGTTCTGGCGTGGCGTCATCTTCGATACCGAGTATAAAAACCTCACCGACATCATCACCCAGTCGAAACGTATGTATCGTCTGTTTAACGACGGTGCACGCTATCTGGCCTCGGCATCTGAGTTGCGCTGGGTATGGCCGACTGGCGAAGAGCTGCTGTTCCGCTTTGGGAAAGAAGAGGGCGACTACTGGGACTATCACGGTCAGGAGTTCCCGTTTATCGGGTTTAACGAGCTGACCAAGCAGCAGTCAGCTGAGTTCTACGAGATGATGTTCTCGTGTCGGCGATCGTCTTTTCGGCCCGAGAACTACCCGAGGGATGATGGCTCACTGCTGAAGCCGATTCCTCTGGAGACGTTTAGCACGACCAACCCGTTTGGCATCGGCCATACCTGGGTGAAGAAACGCTTCATCGAGCCCGCGCCGCGCGGAACCATCATTCGCGAAACGCAAAAGGTATTTAACCCCCAGACCGAGCGGGAAGAAGACGTAACGCTGACGCGCGTTGCGATTCACGGCTCGTTCAAAGAGAACCCGTATCTCGATCCTCAGTACATCGCGACGCTGATGGCTATCAAAGACCCCAACCGGCGCAAAGCCTGGGTAGAGGGTTCATGGGATGTCACCAGCGGTGGTCGCTTTGACCATCTGTGGAATGCCTCGCATCACGTCATTAAGCCGTTCCGCATTCCGGAAAGCTGGACGGTTGATCGCTCCCACGACTGGGGAGAATCGAAGCCGTTCTCCAACCTCTGGTGGGCGCGGTCCGACGGCACCGCCGCCGAGCTGCCTAATGGTCGCCAGTTCTGCCCGCCTGCCGGGTCGCTGATCCTCATTGGCGAGTGGTACGGCTGCCCGCCGGACGAGCTGAACAAAGGTCTAAATATGTCATCCACCAACGTCGCTAAGGGCGTGGCGTGGATTGATAAGCGTCTGGTGGGAGAGGATCTTGCTGAGCCTGAGGAGATAAAACTCAACGGGGTGACGCAGGGGCAACTGAACATCATGCCCGGCATCTGCAGGAAGGTTCTACCCGGCCCGGCTGACGGGGCAATCTACAACACTGGCGATGACGAACTCTCCATTGCTCAGAAGATGGAATCGCAGGGCGTTAAGTGGGTTCCATCCAACAAGAAACCGGGATCGCGCGTGAACGGCGCGGCCCTTTTTGCTGACATGCTTGAGGCCGTTGTCGAAGGTAAGCAACTTGAATCCGGCATCCCAGAGAAACCTGCATTTTACGTTTTCGACTACTGCCGTGGCTGGATAAGCCGTGTGCCGGTACTCGTGCGCGACAGCAAAAACCCTGACGATGTAGATACCCAGCAGGAAGACCACGACTGGGATGCTACCCGATATGCCGTTCTGCATTCACCGCCGAAGAAAGTCGGCAAAGTCACCAACTTGAGGCTCTAACTCCATGCCTGACATCTCAACACCCAATCTGGACTATGGGAACATGGTCGAGGCGTGGGATATCAACGATGCCCTGATGGGCGGCACGCTCTATATGCGACAGCTGGGTGAGCAATATCTACCGCGCTGGCCGAAAGAAGACAAAGAGGGCTACAAAAAACGCCTCGCTGTGGCCACGCTTCTGCCAGCCTACGAAGAGACCATTAAGCAAAACATCGGGCGTGTATTTGCCGAGCCTATTAAGCTTGCCGAGAATGTGCCGGATCAGCTGCGAGAGTATGCGAAAAACTTCGACCTTGAGGGTACGCGCCTGGACGTATGGGCACAGGCATTCTTTGGTCTTGCGATGCAGTATGGACTCTCCCACGCGCTGGTGGATTATCCTAGGGTGGACACCGAAAAGGTGAAAACTAAAGCGGAAGAGAAAGCTACCGGCGCGCGCCCCTATGTCACCATGCTCAATCCACGACAGGTGATTGGCTGGAAGTCGAAAATGGTGGACGGCAAAGTGGTGCTGACCGCGCTGCGTATCAAAGAGGTTGTGGTCGAAGACGGCGACGACTTTGGGCAAACCAGGGTCGAGCAAATTCGGTACCTGACACCCGGAAAGGTGGAAATTTACCGCAAGGCTAAAGATGCTGACGGTGCCGCAAACTGGGCGCTATTCGAAGGGTGGCAGACATCCCGCGAGGATATTACTCTGGTCACGCTCTACACCAAGCGCACCGGGTTTATGTGTGGTTCACCGCCGCTTCTCAACATGGCTCTGCTGAATATCAAGCACTGGCAGAGTCAAAGCGAGCAGGACAACATCCTGCACGTCGCCAGAGTGCCGTTGCTCACGGTGTTCGGACTGGAAGAGGGGCAAGAACTTGTGATTGGCTCATCCTCTGCCACGTTATTCTCCGATCGGCAAAGGCAGGGTCTGGAATACGTCGAGCACACAGGTTCCTCCATCGGTGCCGGCAAAGAGTCGCTGGCAGAGCTGGTGGAGCAGATGCGACAGGCGGGGGCGAAGCTGCTGCGCACCGAAAACACCTCAACCAAATCGGTAGACCAGACCTCTGAAGAGAAAATGCAGGAACAGTCGCCGCTCTACACTATGGCAACCAGCCTGGAAGATGCGATCGACAACATCCTGCAAATTATGGCCGAGTACATCGGGGAATCTGAGGGTGGTAACGTCGATGTCCGCACCGAGCTGGATGTCGAGTCGAAAGAGTTCAATCCACCAGCGGCGATGGCCATTCAGTCGTTGCGACAGGGCGGTGACCTTCGCCGCATCGATGCCATCAAGGCCCTGCAAAAACTCAACCTGATTGATGCCGACGCTGATCCCGATGTAGTTCTGAGCGAGTTGCTTGCTGAGTCAGCATCTTTGACTGAACCGCCACCTGGCGAGGTGTGATATGGCTCGTTCGGTAAACGACAAGTTGCAGGACGAGACCATAGCTCACGGACTTTACGTAACGCGCTACGGTACGGGTGTTGCCAGGCGAATGGTGGCGCTTCTTAACAGGATGGATGCTGATCTGGCTGCCCGGCTGCTGGTGCTGCTGGAGGGGAAGCGCGCTGACACCTACAGCGCGCGTCGCCTTGCATCGCTACTGGCTGGTGTGCGGGATCTAAACCAGCAGGCCTACGAACTGGTCAATGATGCTCTGATGCGCGAACTGACGCGTTACGCTGATTATGAGACCGGGTATCAGTTTGACCTGTTCAGCAGCATCATTCCCGGCCAGGTGCTTATGCACGTCCCGCTGCAAAGCATTGCACCGGAACAGGTCTATGCCGCTTCGGTGGCGCAGCCGTTCCAGGGGAGGTTACTGAAAGAGTGGGGCAAGAAACTCGAATCGGATCGGCTTGAAAAAATAACCAGTGCCGTGCGCACCGGATTTCTTCAGGGCGAGACGGTCGAGCAGATAGTTAAGCGCGTTGCTGGCACGTCGAAACTTAACCGCCAGGACGGGGTTATCAATGTTTCACGTCGTGACCTTGCGGTAGTAACCCGCACGGCGGTGAACCATATGGCTGCCACAGCGCGCCAGGAGTTCGCTCAAGCCAACAGCGATATCGTGAAGGCCAAGCAGTGGTCCTCCACGCTTGATACTCATACGAGTCAGTGGTGCATCATCCGAGACCGCAAACTCTATTCGCTCGATGGCAAGCCGCTAGGCCATGCAGTTCCGTATCTGCGCGGACCCGGCAAAATCCACTTTTGCTGCCGCTCCTGCGAAATCCTGATAACTAAATCGTGTGAGGAAATGCAAATAGCCTCAGGCGAGCTGAGCAACGCCACGCGCGCCTCAATGGACGGACAGGTGCCAGCGCGTACCAGCTATGCCGAGTGGCTTGTGAGGCAGCCTTACGCGCGGCAGGAGCAGGTGCTGGGCGTTACTCGCGCGCGGATGCTGCGCGACGGCAAAATCACGGTGCCTGAGATGTTCAATGATGCCGGGGAGTTTCTGACCCTGGACGAACTGCGCCGCGTAGATGCCTCGGCGTTTGAGGAATAGGGTATGCGTAACGAAGATTTTCACTACGTTGGTGATGGTCGTGGAAGGCGAAGGGTATTCGTTAATGGCAATGAGATAAAGAGCTGTGTATGGGCCGATGTCAAACGTGGTATCGCCTGTATTCATCCACACCCGCTACGGATCCACAAGCGAAAGCGGGGTGAGATTTACTCCCGCAAGCTGCGCGGTTACATAACCATCGAATTTATCTAACAGGCTGCCTCCGGGCAGCTTTTTTATGCCTGCCGCTGAGCGGATGCGACGCGGTGCCCGGGTCGGATGACCCATTACGTATGGCCGGAAGGCTGGAGCAAAAACAATGAAACTTAAACTTGATGCTAACGGAAATGTGGTTGTTGAAAACGGTATGCCTGTGTACATCCATGATGATGGCAAAGAGATCCCGTTCGATGCGGTCGCAGCGATGACCAAAATCACCTCCCTGAATGGCGAGGCGAAAACTCACCGCGAAGCGAAGGAAACGGCGGAAGCCAATCTCGCGAAATTCTCTGGCATCACCGACCCGGCCAAGGCGCTCGAAGCCCTGGAGATGATGACCAAAATCGACCAGAAAAAACTGATCGATGCTGGTGCCGTTGACCAGGTAAAGGCGGAGATCACCAAAGTTTTCCAACAGCAGTTGGACGAGGCGAACGGCAAGACCAAGCAACTGGAAACTCAACTCTACGACGAGATGATCGGCGGCCGCTTCGGTGGCTCTAAGTTCATTTCCGAGAAGATGGCGATCCCGACTGAGTTCGTGCGTTCCTACTTCGGTCAGAACTTCAAAATCGAAGAAGGGAAGGTTGTGGCCTACGACGGCCAGGGCAATAAGGTGTTCTCTCGCACCAAGCCTGGCGAGTTGGCCAGCTTCGATGAGGCCCTGGAGTCTCTGGTCGAGTCGCATCCGCAGAAAGATTACATCCTCAAAGCGTCCGGTAACAGCGGCGGCGGTTCTCACCAGTCGCAGCACCAGGCCGGGCAAAAAACCATGAAACGCGGTGCGTTTGATTCCCTGGATAACGCTGGCAAGCAAGCAGCGCTGAAAGACGGCGTCAGCATCGTCGATTAAATCGAAAGGAGCCATAAATGGCAGGCAATACCCTTACTGGTCTGATCCCGACCATCTATACCGCGCTGGACGTAGTGTCCCGCGAGCAAACTGGTTTTATTCCTGCGGTGGCGCGTGACGCGAAAGCGGATGCTGCTGCAAAAGACCAGACCGTACGTGCGCCAGTCGCACCTGCAGCCACCACTGAAGATATTGTCCCTGGTCCTTCAGCTCCTAATTCTGGCGACCAGACCATCGGTGGTGTGGATGTCAAAATCACCAAATCCAAAATGGCCCCGGTGAAATGGAATGGTGAAGAGCAATTGGCTCTGGGCCCGGCTGGTACCTACAACACCATCCTAGCTGACCAGTTCAAGCAGGCTTTCCGCGCGCTGGCGAACGAAGTGGATGCAGACCTCGCTGCGCTGTACCTCAACTCATCCCGCGCTGTTGGCGCGCCGAAGAATACCCCGTTCAGCATCAAAGACGATCTGACTGATGCTGCATTGGCGCGTCAAATCCTGACCGATAACGGTGCGCCGACTACCGATTTGCGTATGGTGCTGGGTGGCGAAGCGATGGCATCCATCCGTGGTAAACAGGCTGTCCTCTTCAAAGCGAACGAAGCGGGAACCGACCAGCTGCTGCGTGAAGGTGTTATCGGTCGCATCATGGGCTTCAACCTCCACGAATCCTTCAGCATCAAGCGTACCGCGAAAAGCGCTGCCGCTGGCTATAAGGTCAATGGCGCGAAGAAAGAGGGCGATATCATCATCGCTATCTCAGCCGGTACCGGCGGTATTGCTGCAGGTAATGCGGTGAAGTTCGCCGGTGATGACAATCAGTATCTGGTCGTTGCGGCTACGTCTTCCACTATCACCATTAGCGCGCCGGGCCTCCGTCAGGATCTGGCAGACCAGGCTGATGTCACCGTGTTGAGCGAATTGGTACCGAACATGGCGTTTGACCGTGGGGCATTCCTGCTGGCCAGCCGTACCCCGGCGATGCCTGAAGGTGGCGATACTGCTGATGATGTCATGAATGTGACCGACCCGGTATCTGGCATCACCTTCCAGGTGGCGCTGTACCGCCAGTACCGTCAGGTGCGTTATGAAGTTGGTCTGGCATGGGGTGTGGCTGCTGTGGCGCCACGTCATTCCGCCATCATCATGGGTTAACCCAGGGGGCTTCGGCCCCTTTGTTTTTCAGGAGGCCCAATGGCCGGATTAACCAAAGAGCAGCGCGCTCAGCGTGAAGCGGAAAAGCTTGCAGCTCAGCAGGCTGCTGATAAAAATCCTGCCCAGCAGGAACAGCAGGGTATTGAACTGGTGGTCATGGCACGTGACACACCAGAATTCCCTGGCGGCCCGCTGCGCGCAGATGTTCATCCTGATGAAGTGGATAACTGGCTGGCGCTAGACTGGCGTCTGGAGGAATAACCATGCTGGTTGCCGATCCCAACTCTCCAGGCTTCAACAGCTACGCCAGCGTGTCAGACCTGCGGGCATTTGCCGCCGGGCGCGGATATAGCATTCCTGCAGATGATGGTGAGTGCGGCCAGATGCTTATGCAGGCTATGGACTTTCTCGAAGGGAAGACCTGGCGTGGTCAGCGCACCAGCACATCACAGCCGCTATCGTGGCCGCGCGCGGGCGTGCGCTTTGATGGCGTTGATCTGCCGGATGACACCATCCCGCAGCGCCTGGTTGATGCACAGTGCCGCCTGGCTATTGAATCGCAGGAGATTGACCTCACGCCTTCGGTTGCTGGTGGCGGGGCGGTGACGATGGAGCGCGTCGAGGGCGCGGTGACCGTGCAGTACGAGCCGGGAACCAATAAGGCCGCTCCGTCGTTCCCCTGGTTCTATTCCTCGCTGCGCGGGCTGGTGGTAGGCGGCAATCAGATCCGCATTGAAAGGGGGTGATATGCCAATCGACTATCGACGCATGCGCGCGACAGCAACCCGGCTGCTCACCGAGAACGGGAAGACCTATCCGTTGACCCGCGGCGGCACCACAACCCGCGATCAGTTCGGCAAAGAGGTAACCACTCCGGCGGTTACCGGGACCGTCACCGGCGTTATCACTGAATACTCTGCACGCGAAATCGACGGCTCCTTGATCGCCACCGGCGACAAGAAGTTGGCGGCCACGTTCGAAACGGAAGTGCGCATCGATGACCGAATCGAAATCGACGGCAAAAAGTGGCGCGTTGTGCAGCCGAATCCGGTCAAGCCTGCCGATGTGCTGATCTCCTACAACATCCAACTGAGGGCATAAATATGGCCGGAACTGTTAATCAGCCGTTCCTGGCTGCCATTCAGTTGTTCGTGGATAGCTCGAAGCAGGAGATGGACGAAGTGGTGCGCCGGACGGGCATTAAAATCCTCGCTCAGCTGGTGGAGATGTCCCCGGTGGGTCAGCCGGATATCTGGCAGGTCAACCAGACTGCGACGGCGTACAACACTGCGGTGCGGGAGCATAATGCGACCCTGCGTGATGACCCGGCCAACCTGACCAAATCAGGACGACTTAAGCGCGGCCTGCGCGTCAACGACTCGATGGACATCAAAAAGCCTGAGGGCTATGTCGGCGGGCGGTTTAAAAACAACTGGTATGTGGGCTTTGACAGTCAGCCAAGCCAATCCAACGACACCCCCGACGCTTCCGGCCAGGGTTCCAACTCCCGCGGTCTGGCAGTGCTCGAGGTGTTCCGGGTAGGACAGGTCAGCTCGATTTTCTTCACCAATAACCTGCCGTATGCACAGGCGCTGGAGAACGGCCACTCCGGTCAGGCCCCCGGCGGCATGGTGGGCATCACCGCGCTGGATGCCGTGCAGCTGTTCCGTGAGGCGATGAGCGAGGTGCGCAATGGCCAGTGACCAGTCAATGCGGATCGCTGACCTGCTGGAAGGTCGTATCGCGGTTATCTGCTCCTCGCTTGGGCTGCCAGTGGCCTGGCCGAACATTGCGTTTACTCCTCCCGATAATGCGCCTTACGGGCGTGTTTACGTTCTGCCGGCGCAAATCGTGGGGCTGGACCTTGAAGGCCAGTTGCGTACGTACCAGGGCATTCTCCAGCTCAATATCATTGCGCCAGCAGGTAGTGGCGTGAATCAGGCCAGAGGGCTTGCTCAGTCCATCGCTGACGCCTTCCCCGAAGGGCTGCCGCTGGTGGATGGTGACCTAACCGTCTACATCAACGGCCCGCCGCAGGTGCGCACGCCGATACAGGATCGTCCAACATCAGCACCAAACGGCAGTAGCGGCTCCATCACCTACACCACCCCCGTCAGCATGCAGTACCGCGCTGATTACTGACCCGCCGCCTGGCGGGTTTTTTATTACCTCAATTCAGGAGAATGCAATGGCATTCGCAATCCCTAACGGGTCACGTGTGAACGTGGCCAAGGCCTATCTTGCGCCGATTGTCTTCACTGCAGCCTCCAACGCGACGGAATGCGAACTGACCGTTGCCTCTGCTGCCGGGATCCTCGCGGGCGATGTCGTCCAGGTCAGTTCTGGCTGGCTGAAGCTCGATAACATGGTGCTGCGCGTTAAATCGGTGACCGGTACCAAAATTGTGCTGGAAGCGTTCGATACCACCGACACCAAGAAATTCCCGGCGGGCACCGGGGCGGGCACTCTGCGCAAAGTCGACTCGTGGATCACCATGCCACAGGTCATGACGTTGTCCACTGAAGGCGGTGACCAGCAGACCATCAGCGTGCAGTTCTTGGAAGATGATAAGGCCCGTACCATCCCGACGTTCAAAAACGCCGTGGTTCAGGTCTACACCTTCGCGCACGACCCGATGCTGGCTATCTACAAACGTCTGATTGACCTTGACGACTCCAGCGACACCACGGCGGTATGGTTCCACAACCCGCGTGGCAAAGCGGATCGTTACTACTCCGCCAAAGTGTCTTTCCAGCGTGTGCCGCGCACTGAAATTAACGCAGTGGAAAGCAACGAAGCGCGTATGAACTTCGAATCGGATATGCAGATTTACCCGATCGCTGATTCATCCGTGCTGCCGCTGGCGTTCCTAACTGACTTGCCATCCACTAAAGCACTCGCAACTGGCGCAGCGCTGGACCTGGCTGTGGTTATGCAGGGTGGTTCCGCGCCGTACACCTATGTGTGGAAGAAAGACGGCACAGCTATTCCGGGCAAAACCGCATCCACGCTCAACATTCCGTCCGCTCAGTCTTCTGATGCTGGGGTGTATACCTGCGAAGTTACCGACGCCGCAGGCAAGACGCTCACTTCTGCCGGATGCACCGTCAGCATTACTTGATTAATCTGGCCCGGTAAGCCGGGCCTTACCGAGATGAACAAATGACCAAATTCTCCCTGATCCCAAACCCAACCTTTTCCGTAACCGCCAGCATCCCGCGCGCCGGCGCTGAAGACGGCAAACTGACCTTCACCTTCCGCCATAAAACGCTGGAAGAGCTGCGCACCCTGGATGAGAAACTGCAAAAGGATGCAGCAAGCAAGAAAGCTGCTATTGAGCCGCAGGCCGATTACCTGATGGAAATCGTTGATAGCTGGGCGCTGCCGGATGAATTCAACCGCGATAACGTGATCGTCCTGCTTAAGAACTACCCGCGTGCGTTCGACAGTATTGGCTTGGCTTATACCAAAGAACTTATGGGCATCCGCGAAAAAAACTGAGGCAGGTCGCCGCAGCGATGTATACGCCGGGACCGACGCTCGCGGAGCTGAGCGCTTTTGGTTTAACGCCTGAGGACGTGGAGGAAGAGGTGGGGATACTGCCCTCAGTGTGGAGGTCCTTCACCATCTTCTCTTCCCTGGCGACCCAGTGGCGAGTCGGCGCGAGCGGGGCGACCGGCCTTGATTACAACGTTCTCCCCTGGATGTTCGAGTTACACGGGGTTGAGGATGCGGCGGCCTGCATGGCTGACCTTCAAATTATGGAAAGCGAGGCTCTCAAGGTAATGCATAAGGAGACGAAATAATGACAGATCAGATCGCCTCGATTACTTTGCGGGCCGATGTTTCAGACCTGAAAACAGCCAGCAACGAACTGGATAAACTCGGCCAGGCGGCGGCCGGTGCTGTAGATAAAGCAGATGATCTGAATAGCGTGTTTCGCGCTGGCGCTGAATCTGCGAAGCAAGGCAGTGAAGGGCTCAAGGAGCAGCAGAACGCGCTCAAAGGGCTGCTGGAGAATATCGACCCAGTTACCAAGGCCTTAAACCGCCTGGATGAGCAGCAAGAATCGCTGCGGAAATTCCAGGCCAAAGGTTTCCTGGATACCGATACCTTTCAGGCTTACAACAAAATCCTGGATGACACCCGCCTCAAGCTGACCGACACCGGAGAAGCCGCGGCGCGTGCTCAGGCCGAATTAGCCGCTACCCAGGCGGCAGAGAAGCAGTCCGCAGCGTTAAAGAACCTTCTTGGATCCATCGACCCGACTATCCGCGCGTTCAATTCGTTGGATGAACAGCACGCACAGCTGGTGGCCCATTTCGAAGCAGGGCACATTAACGGCGCTCAGTTCGAGCACTTCAACACAATCCTTAACCAGACGCGTGAGCACCTCTCTGGTGTCGCAGACGTACTACCAGAAGCGCTATCCCGGCAGGAAGCTGCTGCCCGGCGCGCTGGAATCTCCGTTGGTCAGTACAGCGCAGCAATGCGCACGCTTCCGGCGCAATTCACCGATATCGCCACGCAGTTGGCTGGCGGTCAGTCGCCGTTCCTGATTCTGCTGCAACAGGGCGGGCAAATTAAAGACCAGTTCGGTGGAGTCAAGGGCGCCCTGACTGGTGTAGGCGATTATTTACGCACCCTGATTGGTTTCATTAATCCGGTGACAGTAGGGATTGGCGGCTTAGTGGTTGGCCTTGGGGCAATAGCTGTAGCTTGGTACAAAGGCAGCCAAGAAGCCGGGGAATTTAATAAGCAGCTCATATTAACCGGAAATTATTCTGCTAAATCGGCGAGCCAACTGACAGACCTGGCCCAAAAAATTGGTGGTTCAAGCGGTAAAGTTGCCGCAACTGCCCGTACGCTCGCTGAGGTGGTTGGGGCCGGTACGTTTAAAACCGAACAGCTCGAAACAGTCACCAGAGCGGCGTTGGCTATGCAGGAGGCCACTGGCCAGTCTGTAGATACCACTATTAAGAACTTCCAAAAACTATATGCCAGCCCAACCAAGGCAGCAGAAAATCTTAATTCGACCCTTCACTTTCTGACATCTTCGCAATACGACTACATATCGTCACTAGAGCGTCGCGGTGAAAAAGAGGACGCAGCGGAAGCGGCAGCCAAAGCCTACAGCCAGGCTGAGCAGAAGCGAAGTCAGCAAATCCTCGACAATATGGGGTTAATCGAGAGGGCTGCTGGCGGCGTCAGTAAAGCTCTCAAGGGGATGTGGGACGAGCTTCTGAATATCGGTCGCCCTGACGCTCCAAATGATATGCTTCGAAAAATGCAGGCAGAGCTGGCTGAGCGAGAAAAGGCACTGCTTCCAGAAAGGCAGCGCCAAGGCTATGGGTACAGCTATGATACGAGCAGTAATGATCAGGAGTATGACGCTCGTAGGAAAGCACAATTATCTGCGATAAGCGCTTTGAAGGCACAGATAGGGCCACTTCAGCAAGCCGCACAGCTTCAGGAAGATATCAATGTTTCTGTTCAAAAAGGTATAGAGGTTGATAATAAGCGCACCGATGCGCTTATTTATAGAAACCGCATCCTCGAGCAATCTGCCACCTGGCAAGAGAAACGCAGTAAAGCCCTTTCAGAATTGTGGAAAAATGTCGCACTTGCTCCTGATAAATGGAGTGATCAACAACGCCAACAGGCAGTTGACGCGATAAACAAGCAGTTTCACCCAAATAAAACGCCCAAAACCCCAGCCGTTAAGGTGTCTGCAGGTGAGCGCTCAACCGACACTTACAATGCTGAGACTTTAGCTCTACAAGCGCAGCTAAAAACGCTTCAAGAACATCGTGATATTAACGATGTAATCAGTCAGCAACGTAAGCAGCAATGGGAACTGATATCCAAAATCAGTATTCTCGAGGCAACGGCAAATGATCCAAAAGGCCGTGCGCTTACCATTGATGAGAAGTCACTGCTCGCCAATAAGGATAAACTTCTCGCGCAGGCTGATATTAATGCCGCATTGGGCGATCAGATTGCAAGGCAGCAGAAACTGAATTCTCTTGCCGATCAGGCGACCAAATTTGCTCAGCAGCAGGCAGCTAAGCAAGCAGAAATTGATGCGGCAGCTGCAGGGACGTCAACCAGGGAGGCTGAGCGGGCGGAAACACGTCAGCGTTTGTCTGAGACCTATGCCTTCAATCCTGACGCGCAAAAAAAAGTTTTGGCTCAGCAGGAAGAGACATACCGGAAGGAAGACGAACTTCGCAGTAACTGGCAGGCTGGAGCAAAGCGCGGATGGGCTGATTATGCGGATTCTGCAACTAACACATTCGAAGCAATGCGTAACGTGGCTGGATCCACCTTCAGTGGCCTTTCCGACATGCTGACCAGTTTGGTCACAACTGGAACTGCCAGCCTCAAAGAATTCACCAAATCCATGTTAAAGATGATCGCCGAGGTGACCAACCGGTTACTGGTTGCCTATGCAGTACAGGCCGCAATGGGCTGGATAAGCGGTGGCATTGGCGGTGGCAGCACTCCAGGTGGATCATATTCAAACGCCGCTGCTGGCATAACCTTCAATGCTAAAGGTGGCGTCTATGACTCTCCTGGCCTTGGTAAGTATGTGAACGGTGTTTACGATACTCCTCAGTATTTCACCTTCCAGGGCACATCTAAGTTTGCGAAAGGCGGAGTCTTCGCAGAGGCTGGAGCTGAAGCAATCATGCCGCTAACTCGTGATTCTGCGGGGCGTCTCGGTGTGAGGGCGGATGGTGCTGGTGGTTCTGGGCATCAAATCAACGTGGATATCTATGTCGATAACAAAGGTAACGCGACAACAAATACTAGCGGGGGGGGAGATGCGGCAGCCCGGGCGTTAGCGGAGAGGATGAAGCAATACGTACAGGAAGGCATCATCCGAGCCATCAGGGATGATGGGGCGATCGGTGGGAAGTTTGTGAAAAAGTAATACCAGCTCATCGCGTTACATTCTCATATCCCCTGGTTATTATTAGAAAAAATATGATAGTCAGGGGATGGTTGTGAAAAAAATTATTTGCTTAAGCTTAGCCTGCATCGCACTTGCTGCGTGTAAACCTTCAGAGGAAAAAGCACTTCAACTTGGGCAGCAAGAAATTGCAAATGGGTTGATGGACCCGGATAGCGCCAAGTTCAAAATGGTTAGGTTCAACATGGACAAGAACCAGGAGTCCGGGGATGTTGTCAGTGGTTTCGTATGTGGCAGAGTCGCTGGCAAAAATAGGTTTGGTGCGTATGTTGGATATCATCCTTTTTATGTTCATCTAAAGATGACCTCGAAAGGGATGTTTTCGAAAGGCGTTAGTTATGAAGTTGGAGAAAAAGCTATTTATCCCGATGGAAGAGATGAATCGTGGATAGATCTCGACGGAAACTCTTATGCCAGCCGCTGCGGCCCAACACCTTCAGAGTAATCTGGTTATGGATATGCTCTTTTGAACGAACCTGCAATTGAGATGGTTATCATCAATCAGAAAGTTTCCATATCTGGCATTCAGCGAAATGGTAGTGTTTAAGTTACCCCTTGGTTAATATGACGAAAACCATAAAAGTCAGGGGATGATAATGAAATTACTCTTCATTAGCGTTGTTGCGTTGTGTTTGGCCGGTTGTGCTACTGAAGCCGTTTTACCAAGCCAGGCGAAACAAGCACCCAAAGAACGATTGCTCAAATTCCAGTCTCCAGGTGTGGGGGAACAGGCGAAGCTAATTGTGGTGCGCGATAAAGGATTTCTTGGAAGCGGTTGTTTCGTAGGCGTGTACCTCAACCAAGAGAAGGCAGCTATTTTGGATCCAGGTGAGAAGGCCGAATTCTACCTCAAGCCGGGAGAATGGAATGTTGCTTTAATGGGGGAGGGAAAGATGTGCATCGCTGACAAGATACCTGCTGGAAGGGACTTTATGCTCACTGCGAACACGACAAAAGCCGTCCGTTTATTTGCAGATCCGAGCGGAAATACAGACGTCAAAACACTGCCGAACCAATAGTCACCAATACCTAACAACCAGCCTCGCATCCGCGGGGCTTTTTGTTGTTGCCGGGGTGCGGTGTATGGTCAAAATCTGAGCACCTAATTCAGAGGGCGCGAAATACTACAGCAATCTTTTGGGGAATTCATTGTAAGTAGGCCATGTTCTTGTGCAAAAAGTGCTATTTGTGCGCATTGGTACAGATTGAAACGCATTGGAACGTATTGCAACTTTGCACGATCCTGTTGTGATTCTGCAATTACCTTAGAGGTAATTTCGGCAAACATGACGCTAACTTGCAAAATGGTCATCGCGATCATCGTCGAACGTGGAGCTATCTTGACGAAATGAAGATTGCTTAAAAGTTATAGCTGGCTATAAAATCGTTGTAGAGATGTACTTTCATTATTGATTTAGAGGTTCAACTATGTTTTGCGAAGAAAAAGTAGCTCAGATGGCTGCTTACCTGCTACTAAAACGTGGCGGGCGCATGGCATATCTGAAGCTAATGAAATTACTTTACCTTTCAAATCGCAGTTCTCTCATTGAGAGGGGCAGGATGATGGGTGAGGATAACCTTTTTTCAATGAAACATGGTCCAGTGATGTCAAACACTCTGGATTTGATTCGCAACAAACATAAAAAGGGCGGAAAGTACTGGTTTAGGCTGTTGAAAACGGAAGGGACTGACTTGGTTCTTCGCCATGACCCAAGAAAGGTTGATGTGGATGAGGTTCTCGACAGTTTAAGCCGATCCGACCTAAGAATTCTCGATGGTGTTTACGCCAAGTTTGGGCATATGAATCGCTTTGAGCTCAGGGATATGACCCATCTAAAAGAGTTCTGTCCTGAGTGGGAAGATGTAGGCAATTCTAATAAGCCAATCGACAGAAAGCTAATCTTGATGTTTGAAGGCAAAACAGAGGAAGAGGCCAATAACATCATTCAGCATATGAGCGAATCAGAAGAGCTAATGGAATTTAGTGCTCAGTTAAGATGACTAAATATCAACCATATAGGAAAGGTACAGTTTTAGCTCTCAGCGGCAGCGTAGATCATCTGCATGTCATATGTAATGACCCTGTGCATTATCCTATAGATGGTTGTGACTGCGTTCTTGCTGTCAATATATCGAGCGTGAAGGTAGGTGTTCCCTATGATCCAACCTGCATTCTAAAAGCAGGTGATCATCCGTTCGTGCGCCATGATAGCTATGTGGTTTATGAAAGAGCTGTCATTTGGAAGGTCGGTAGCATTGATAAAAAAGTCCATGAGGGAAGTATAAAACCTCAGCCATCTGATATAGAAGATGAGACTTTCACTCGGATACTAAACGGCTTCGACATATCAGACGAAGTGGAACCTAAAATCAGAAGGTTTTGGAAGAAACACTGCTAATATTTCTACAAATAACCAAACCCGCCACCTGGCGGGTTTTTGCTTTCCGATATTTGTCACACCCGCTTCGGCGGGTTTTTTTATGGAGTAAATATGGCAGTTGAAACATACAGATGGCACTCGCAACTCGGTGCTGGCGCGATTGAATATAGTCAAACGGTGCGCGCAGCGCAGTTTGGCGATGGCTATGAGCAGGTAGCTGAGAATGGCATCAACTCCACGGCTATTCAGGTACCGATGAAGCATGTGGGCGCTGACTCTGAAGTGAATACTGTTCGCGACTTCCTGTTGGCGCATACCGTTAGAGCATTTGTCATCACGCCGCCTGGCGAGGAGATGGGCCTGTACCGCGTTGTCGCCGACTCCGTGCGCAAAAACCAGATTAGCAGCAAATTCGCTGAGCTGACATTCACGATTAAGCGCGCCTATGGCGTCTATGCCTGAGGTGGAGCATGACAGCACTAATTGATACAGCTGCAATGCTGGCGCCAGGTGGCAGAGTCCGCCTTGTTGAAGTGGATGCTTCAGAGTTCAGTGGCGGTATTCATCGCTTCCATTATTCACCATTTTCTCATTCTCCCGCCGAGATTGATGCGGCGAACGGTGATGAAACTAAGCTTGGACCAAAGCCAATTATCTGGGATGGAAAGACCTTCGACTTCTGGCCATTCCAGATTTCTGACCTCGCTCTCTCGACCGACCAGGCCGCTGAGCCGAAGCTGAGCGTATCGAACCTTGACGGGCATATCACTGCGCTCTGCCTACAGTTCAAGGACATGGTTAACGCGAAGGTAAGCATCATCGACACCTACGCCGTTTATCTGGACGCGGTTAACTTCCCAGGCGGCGTGAACCCGACGGCAGATTCGACGATGTTCACCCTCCAGACCTTCTGGCTGGATACCAAAACCTCAGAAGATGATGAGGTGGTTACGTGGTCGTTGAGTAGCCCAGCGGATTTGCAGAACCTGGTTATTCCCACCCGTCAAATTACATCGCTGTGCGAGTGGGCGCTGCGCGGCCAGTACCGAAGCGGTGACGGCTGCACCTACAATGGAACAGCATATTTTGATGCGAAGGGGAATGCGGTCGCTGACCCTGCGCTGGACGTGTGCGGTGGTTGCCTGAGCGATTGCCGTAAGCGATTTGGTGCGGGCCTGGCTGAACCCAATACTGCCACACTCGATTTTGGTGGATTCCCGGCAACTGTTCTCTTCTCCCGATAACCGGACTTCAATATGAACAAAACGATAATGAACGCTATCCGGGTGCATGCTCTGGAGGAATCGCCACGCGAGTGCTGCGGCTTCGTCATCCAGACAGGACGGCGTCAGCGATACATTCCGGTACCGAACAGCCACGAAAACCCTACTGAGCATTTCCGCATTGACGGCGAGCACTGGGCGAACGCTGAGGATGCCGGGACTATTATTCGTGTCATCCATTCCCACACGGGCGACGGCGCACGGCCTATACCGTCAGACCTCGATCGCCAGCAGTGTAATAACTCCGGCGTGGTCTGGGGTATTTACGCGCCGGATAGCGACGAATACGCTGAGATAATGCCGGAGGCGGTACCCCTTATCGGGCGTCCGTTTATCCTGGGCTCAAATGACTGCTGGGGACTGGTAATGGATTGGCATGCCACCCAAGGCGTGATGCTTAACGATTTCCGCGTCGATTACCCATGGTGGGAAAGCCAGTACCCGGACAACCTGTATTTCGATAACTGGGAGCGGGAAGGGTTTGTCGAATGCGACTCGTCGCCAGGCTGTATGGTCATCATGCAGGTTGAATCCAGTAAGTGGAACCACGCGGGGATCATTACCGAGGAAGGTGAGCTGCTTCACCATCTGTACGGGCAGCCATCCTGCATCACGCCGTATGCGCGCGGTTATTTCAAAGACAGAACTATGATCTGCGTCCGTCACAAAGAACTACCGCAGGAGATTCAGCCATGGCGCGTTTAACCACGATTCGATTGTACGGTGTACTGGGAGCCCGGTTTGGCCGTGTTCACAGGCTGGCGGTACAGACATCAGCTGAGGCGGTGAAGGCGCTTTGCATTAACCTGGACGGGCTGGAAAGCTATCTTTTGAACGCCAAAAAGAATGGTATGACGTTCGCGGTGTTTCGCGGCAGGCGCAACATTGGCGCGGATGATTTTAAGAACCTAGCCGGAAGCACCGATATTCGCATAGCACCCGTGATGGAAGGGGCAAAAAAAGCGGGTTTGTTCCAGACAATATTGGGTGCTGTCATGGTTGTGGCGGGCATCGTCGTCACGGGCATGACGTTCGGTTCAGCAGGTGTCATTGGCGCGGGTATGGTCTCCGCTGGTATCGGAATGATGGCTGGTGGGATTTACCAGATGCTTTCGCCCCAGCCCAAAGGACTACAGGGGCGAGACAATCCTGACAATAAACCCTCATATGCCTTCGGTGGCTCAGTAAACACCTTGGCAATGGGCAACCCGGTAGCCGTACTCTATGGGGAGCGGGAGATCGGCGGTGCAATTATTAGTGCCGGCATAGTCGCTGAAGATATCTGAAAACTCCCTTCTGAATATCAAGCACCCAATAGGGTGCTTTTTTTATGGATGTAATATGGAAGCGATTACTGGTGCAAAAGGTGGCAGTCAGAAGCAACACACGCCTGTAGAGCAGCCGGATAGTGCGCAGTCTATGGCGCGCTGCCGCATGCTGCTGGCGCTCGGAGAAGGTGAGTTTGCTGGTGGCCTGGATGCGACCCGTATATTCCTTGACGGTACGCCGTTGGGAAACCCCGACGGAACGATGAACTTTGAAAATGTGTCATGGGATTTCCGGCCTGGCACACAGACCCAGACACCAATACCGGGATTCCCTGCTGTCGAGAATGAAACTACGGTTGGCGTATCGCTGACAAAGGCCACGCCATGGACTCGAGCTATCAGCAATACCCAGATCGATGCCGTATTGGTACGCGTTGGCATTCCAGGCCTTCAACAGCAAGAAAACGATGGGGATATTGTCGGTTCTACGGTTCAGTACCATATCGACCTTGCCGTTGATGGCGGCGCGTACAGCACCGTAATGACCAAAACGGTTACGGAGAAGCTCAGCTCTCTCTATGAACTAACCCACCGAATTAATCTTCCCAAAGCTAGCACTGGCTGGCAGATTCGAGTTGTCCGGGATACTGCTGACAGCACCAGTCAGATGTTGCAGAACAAAACCCAGGTACAGGCTATCACTGAGGTCATTGATGCCCGCCTGCGTTATCCACATACCGCACTGCTGTATGTCTCGTTTAACGCTAAATCGTTCAGCAATATCCCGAAGATATCCTGTAAGCCGAAAGGCCGGGTAATCCGCATCCCACAAAACTACGATCCCGTTGCGCGAACGTACAGCGGCACCTGGGACGGTACATTCAAATGGGGATGGACGAATAATCCTGCATGGATTTGGTTCGATATTCTTACTGAGCCGCGCTTCGGGCTGGGTCGCAGGGTTACGCCAGCGATGCTCGATAAATGGGAGTTGTACCGTATTGCCCAGCGCTGCGACCAGAAGGTGCCGGATGGTAAGGGTGGCAGCGGTACCGAGCCTCGCTTTATGTTTGACGTATATATCCAGGCTCAGGCTGATGCCTGGCAGGTGATTAAGGATATTGCGGCAGGTTTTAACGGCATGACGTTCTGGGGCAACAACATGTTCAATGTTGTCTCTGATATGCCTGCGGATACGTCAAAACTTCAGATCCTCACCCGTGCCTCTGTGGTCGGGAAACCAACCTATTCCAGCGGCAGTGAAAAGAACCGCTATAGCTCAGCGCTGATTAACTTTAGTGACCCGGATAACCACTATCAGGATCGCACTACTGCAGTGATGTTTCCCGATCTGGTTAAGCAGTTCAAGTTTAAGCAGACTCAGCTAACCGCGATTGGCTGCACACGTGAAAGCGAAGCTCAGCGCCGGGGTGGTTGGGCAGTGTACTCCAATTCTCTGGACCGTATTATCACTGTCCAGACGGGACTTGATGGCTTCGCTTATGTGCCGGGGACCGTATTTGCGTTTGCAGATGAGCGGCTGTCTGGGCGTGTCTATGGTGGACGTATTACTGATTACGATGCAGGGTTGAGGTCAGTAACTACCGATCGCGGCACGAGTGCGGTGGCGGGTGATACGCTGATGATTCGTACCCAGGGCGGTACCGTTGAGAGCAGAACCATTCAGGCGGTTAACGGCCAGCAACTGATACTGGCAACTGCCTTTACCGCTGAGCCACTACCTAATGCCATTTTTGTTATCGATGCAGGTCAGTTGCGCCTCCATTATTTCCGTGTAACCAATCTGACATTTAACGATGAAGAGAACACCTACAGTATCACCGGTGCAGAGTACAACGGGGCGAAATATGATGCCGTTGATAACAATGCTCGACTGGATACGCCACCGATCAGTCTGATACCGACAGGCCTGGTAGGGCAACCGTCGAACATCGCAATTAGCAGCTACGATTCGGTCCGCCAGGGGCAGCGTATCGCCACTATGGTTGCGAGTTGGGATGCGCCAGTAGATAAAAACGGGAAACCTCAGGCTGATATCGTCGCGTATCAGGCACAGTGGAAACGCGGTGATAATGAGTGGATCAATATCCCCGAAACAGGTCTGCGCAATATAGAGGTCGCCGGGATTTTCTCTGGTGATTATCTTGTGCGAGTCCGTGCCATTAATTCTGCTGGTGCTTCCAGTCTATGGGCCTCTTCTGTTCTGACTCATCTCACAGGACGTACTGGGGATGTTCCAAAACCTATCGGTCTGCGTACCACAGCAATTAACTGGGGTATTCAGATTGACTGGTCTTTCCCGGCAGATACCGGAGACACTCTCCAGACCGAACTGCAGTATTCAGTTAATGGTAGCGGGGATAATCCTCTGTTGCTTTCTGGAGTTCCTTACCCGCAACACACTTACACCCAGCTGGGTTTGAAGGCTGGTCAGGAGTTCTGGTACCGGGCTCGTCTGGTCGACCGTATCGGCAACCAGAGTGACTGGACCGACTGGGTTCGTGGTGAATCCAACGCGAATGCTGACGACTACCTGGGCGATATTGCCGATGATTTTCTGACTTCTGCAGACGGTGACCGCCTAACAGGCGACATTGATACCAACCTGGAAGCCGCGTTGCAGAATGCGCTGGCCAACCATGGAACGGTGGAACACCAGTGGGCGCAGTACGGCGAAGTGCGCGCGGATATTCTGGTGGTTAAAACGACCATTGCAGATGTTGATAAAGCGATGGCTGAAATGTCCACTCAGGTCCAGGCGCAGATTAAAGATGTAACCGCCTCGCTTGAGGATAAGCTCACAGCCACCGTTGACGCTACAAGTGCTACGGCCATTCATACCCTGAAAGCCGGCGTGCGCATCAACGGTATTTTTTACAGTGCCGGTATATCAATTGCGGTGCTGGCGGAGGCGGGCAAGCCAGTAGTCACTCGTGTCGGATTTAACGCCAATCAGTTCGTCCTGATGAGTGGCAGCGGTGATACGCAATATTCACCTTTTGCGGTGGTGAATGGTCAGGTGTTTATCAGCGATGCGTTTATTCAGGATGGCAGCATTACCAATGCCAAAATTGGTAATTTTATCCAGTCGAATAACTTCGTTGCAGGCGCAACTGGCTGGCGTATTGATAAAAATGGAAACGCTGAATTGCATGGGAAACTCTATGCCGACAGCGGGAACTTCTCTTTTAACGGGATAAATAACAAAGTCGTAATCGATGGTTATGGACTTCTCGTTAATCTGACAAATGGTGGGAGTGTTCAGATTGGAACGTGGAGGGGGTAATAATGCCGGAAGGGATATTTATTAATTACAACGATGGACGTCCGGTGATGGCAATTACTGCGGGGCTGCGAGCCCCCAGTTTTTGTACATCATTCTCGGGCTGGTCATCTCAGTCAATGCAGTACCCGGTCAATACACCACTTGTTCCCGGCTCACTGGCTATCGTGGTGCCCACCAATCCCATTTACATCTATTCCTTTGCTGAATTTGACGTGGCCATTATGACAGGGGTCACCCGAAACGGGGACGCTGGGGTCATCATTGGTGCTGAGACAATCGGCGGTAAAGCCCTTACTCCGGATTGGTCGGGCTACGTCATGGAGCTGCTGCCCGCGGCGACTTATAACGAAGGGCTGTTTATTTCAAACTCGACAGACTTTACCGCCATCTCCAATCAGGCCGCGCTGATGACCTGCGCTTATTCCGGGCGCATTACGGTTAACGGCAGCGCGCCGCTTCCGGTGAGCGGTATTCCTTTCGGCAAATGGGATAACCCGAATGTGTCGGTGGGGTTTGATGGCGGCAATATCATCGTGCGCGATATTTCCTACACAGGGCGGGACGATGTGGCCGGAACGGCGACGATAGACCTGATGATATTCAATCAGACCGCACCTGTCGGCGGCGACGGTATCACGATGACCAACGCCGCAGGCCAGGTCACGTTCTCCACCATGAAACGCCCTTTTGTGTATGACCGACAAATTCAGATAACCGACGCATTCCAGGATATAGGCGGCGGGTTCTGCCAGATAGTCTATACCGGCGTTCAGGTACGAATGATTGGTGGATGGGGAAATATCAGAACTAAAGGCGTGGTCATGTCAGGCGGTAGCGTCAGGTCGGCCTACAACAAAGTGTTTGCGGACCGCTATTCCGGTTCATGGGATATGACCCGAAACAGAAATATCGCCATGCCCATTCTTATTCTTCCGAACATGTACTGAGGAAAAACTATGTCAGCAGGAACTTTAACCCTGACGAATAACTCTGCTGCTATCACTGGCAGCGGGACTGCGTTTACTACCGAGGTGGCAGCCGGTGACTTTATTGTCGTTGCGGTCGGCGGTATTCCTTACACCCTCCCGGTTAAAACAGTCAACAGCAATACATCACTGACACTGGTGAGTAATTTCACCGGACCAACGCAGTCAGGCGCGGCATGGTCAGCCGTTCCGCGTGTAGCCCTTAATATGGTTACCGCCGCGCTGGTGGCTCAGAGCGCTGAAGCCCTGCGTGGACTGAATTACGATAAACAGAACTGGCAAATGATATTCAGTAGTAGTGGGGATGTGACAGTAAAACTTCCCGATGGCAGTTCTTTTACCGGGCCTGCTTGGGGAGGTATTACCACGACACTGAGTAATATTTCTCAGGCTCTGCAAGGGAAAGCCGGGAGCGGAGAAAACTCCGATATAACCAGCATAACGGGGCTAACCACGCCGCTTAGCCTGAAGCAGGGGGGCAGTGGCTCAAATAATGCTGCCGGTGCTCGAGTAAATATACAGGCAGCGAGTATCTGGAACTCTTTTTCGTCCAATATTCTTGAGAAGAATATCAGTGGGGCACAGTATGCCCCTCGTTGTGGTTATTGGCAGGCTGCTGCTAATACCTGGACGCCTGCTCCGTATGGGGGGCTGTTAAGCTTAAATAACTCAGGTAACGAGTTAAATGATTTCGCTCTCGGACAGGTAAATCGCTGGGTATTTATCGCAGATACCAATGAGATTTATCTGCGAACGACATCCAGTACTGAAAATGGAATAGTA
Source organism: Citrobacter sp. CRE-46 (assembly GCF_059615875.1). Lineage (NCBI taxonomy): Bacteria > Pseudomonadati > Pseudomonadota > Gammaproteobacteria > Enterobacterales > Enterobacteriaceae > Citrobacter > Citrobacter sp. CRE-46. The sequence goes on from NZ_CM184341.1 coordinate 2,477,147, forward strand.
GATAGTCCCTGGATTAAACAGTGGGGACGGGCAAACACAACAATTGATGCAAACGGGGCTCTGAAACCGGCATCACCGATAGTTAAAATATTTGGCAACGGGTCTGCAGAACTGAATGATGAATCGGAAGGCGTTACTGTAAAACGCGAGTCAACCGGGGTGTACCTGATCTCTGGTGTTGTTGGGCTTAACGCCGATCCGCTTTGGGGCGGGATTGATGGTGGTGTAGTGATACCGACAGATATCAATAACCAGCCGCTGGTCTGGGCTGATTTTAGTGTGAAACCTGACGGTGCTATCCTGCTGAAAACGTATCACCGCACCCACCCCGGCGCGCCGGAATTCGCGCGAAACCTGATTGGCATTAAGAATAATGACGGTTCATTTACTGAAACAGTGAAGGATGGTGAGCCCGTCGATATTCCTGCAGGTCGGTGGGTTGATGTGCGCGTTCAGATGCCGGAGGACAGTCTCTGGAATCAGAAGCAACTGGCAATAAGGAAGTCCATGGAAAAAGCTGAGCAGGAGCACCAGCAAAAGCAGCAGGATATACAGTCGTAAAAGTTACAGCTGCCGCAACCATGCCGTATGCAAGAGCATGATTGCGGCCAACTGGCGAACGTTCGATAGTGCGAGTATTGAATGATTGCCAGTCACCGCGGATTGTACTTAAGCAATATGACGGTTCAAGGCGTTTAATCTGAAACCAGCCACATATCAGCCTCTTCAAACATTTCCTGCACGGAACGGCTTATTTGCTCTTTCTCATGCTTGCTGGCGTCAGTGTTGATCGCCGGCAGTGTCATCATCGGTTTAACCCGAACATCAGCATCGGGGAAGATCCGGTGAACCCTCCTGGTCAATTCGCCCAGAATGATATCTTTTGCACCGGGCAGCCCATCAAAATTCCTTTTGTCATAAACGAGTTCCACGAACATGCTTTAACTCCTCTTTACTGTGTTTAATGCCAGTATATACTGTATATATAAACAGTATAAATGTGAGTGAGTTTATTATGAAGTTTTATTCACCAGCTGAGTTGCGCCAGATAGTTGCGCTTCCCTTATTTAGTGATCTTGTTCCATGCGGTTTTCCCTCCCCAGCGCATGATTACGTTGAACAACGTATTGATCTCAATGAATTATTAGTTCAGCACCCATGTGCAACATACTTCGTTAAGTCGTCTGGTGATTCTATGACTGGAGCGGGGATCGGAAATGGCGATTTGCTTGTCGTCGACCGTTCCAGAAAGCCTTCACATGGAGATATTGTTATCGCTGCCATTGATGGCGAGTTCACGGTTAAACGCCTTCAGCTGCACCCAATACTTATGCTTGTTCCTGAAAACAGCTCCTATGCACCCATTATGATAAACAGCGAAGATACGCTGGATATCTTTGGGGTTGTGACGTTTATCGTGAAAGCGGCAAGCTGATATGTTTGCCCTGGTTGATGTGAACTCGTTTTATGCGAGTTGCGAGACTGCATTCCGGCCAGATCTGAAAGGCAGGCCGGTAGTTGTTCTGTCAAATAACGATGGCTGCGTGATCGCCCGCAACGCTGAAGCCAAAAGAGCTGGTGTGAAAATGGGGGATCCGTATTTCAAGCAGAAGGACTTATTCCGTCGATATGGTGTGGTTTGTTTCAGCAGCAATTACGAGCTTTATGCAGATATGTCCGGCAGAGTAATGTCCACGCTGGAGGCAATGTCTCCCCGCTGCGAAATATATTCAATTGATGAAGCCTTCTGTGACCTGACAGGTGTAAGAAACTGCCGGGTTCTGCAGGAGTTTGGGCAGGAATTAAAAGACGCTGTTTATCAAAATACGGGTCTGGCGGTTGGCGTTGGTATTGCTCAGACAAAGACGCTGGCGAAACTGGCGAATCATGCCGCCAAAAAATGGCAGAGACAAACGGGTGGGGTGGTGGACTTATCAAACCTGGATCGCCAGCGCAAACTGATGGCTGCACTGCCGGTTGATGAGGTCTGGGGAGTAGGGCGCCGTATCAGCAAAAAGCTGGAGGCTATGGGGATTAAAACGGTTCTGGATCTGGCTGATACTGATATTCGTTTTATCCGGAAGCACTTTAATGTTGTCCTCGAGAGAACGGTGCGCGAACTGCGCGGCGAACACTGTCTCGAACTGGAGGAATTTGCCCCCGTAAAGCAGGAAATTGTCTGTTCCAGATCATTCGGGGAACGTATTACGGATTATGACTCTATGCGACAGGCCATCTGCAGTTATGCGTCGCGCGCAGCAGAAAAGTTACGTGGAGAGCATCAGTATTGCCGCTTCATATCTACTTTTGTTAAAACGTCACCCTTTGCGTTGAACGAACCGTACTACGGTAACAGCGCGTCGGTGAAGCTGCTCACCCCGACACAGGACAGCCGGGATATCATTGCAGCAGCGACGCGGAGTCTGGATGCAATATGGAAAGACGGGCACAGATATCAGAAAGCCGGGGTAATGCTGGGGGACTTCTTCAGTCAGGGCATCGCCCAGTTGAATCTGTTCGATGATAATGCGCCGCGCCGGGGTAGTGAGAAATTGATGGAAGTTCTGGATCATCTGAATGCAAAGGAAGGAAAGGGGGCGCTTTATTTCGCCGGACAGGGGATCCAGCAACAATGGGCGATGAAGAGAGAGATGCTGTCACCACGATACACGACCCGCTATGAGGACCTTCTTCAGGTTAAGTAACAGGCTTAATTAAATCTGCTCCCTGATTTTTCACATTCCCAACGGCACGCGTCACGGCGTGCCATATAAATTTATCAGCAGGCACGGAACCGTCGGCCGCAATTTCCGCAGCTTCTTTCCCTCCAATGTCCTGCCTCATCCATTCGCGAGCGGCTTCTGGTGAAAGTACCAGAGGCCGCCTGTCGTGTATATCTACCAGCCCTTTGTCGGCCGCAGCTGTCACTATCAGGAAACCTTCTGCTTCATCTCCACGTTCGAATGGTGTGCTGCCGATCGCCGCCATGAATATCGGCTGGCCATCGGCTCGATGAATGAAGTAGGGCTGCTTTTTGTCACCTTCCTTTTTCCACTCAAACCAGCCATCAGCAAAGCAAATGGCACGCCCATGCTGCCAGAGTGGTTTAAACATTCTGCTGGTGGCCGCAGTTTCAGACCGTGCGTTAATGAGCGGCGGCTTATCCCACCAACCGGGGGCGTATCCCCAGATCACTGGATCAAGATGCAGCTGCTCATCACGTTCGCTCAGAAGCAGAACTTTTGTTCCTGGCGCTACGTTGAATCTTCCGATGGGTTCTGGATCGTATGGAATATCGCGTTCTGATTCATCAGCGAGCAGGGCAAGATAATCTTCACGTGTCATTGACTGTGCAAAGCGTCCACACATAGAAACCTCCAGCCATATGTCAGACTGAAAGTATAGGCGGTAACTAAAAGAGAGGGCGCGTAGGTTAATGTGTACCTAAATGCGCCCTTAATTTGAATTTTAGGTGGGTGTATGTTTGTATTTATTTGAATTTAATGTGAATTATTTAAACTTAAAAAACCTTCTTGTACGGTTTTACTGAAACCTGCGCGTAAACGCCTGCTGCGACATAGGGGTCGGCTTCTGCCCACGCCTGCGCTGCTTCTAAAGATTCAAATTCTGCAATCACCGTCGAGCCGGTAAACCCCGCGACACCCGGATCGTTACTGTCAACTGCTGGCATCGGTCCTGCCGTGAGCAGTCGTCCTTCGTCATGCAGGAGTTGCAGACGGGCCAGATGAGCAGGGCGCACGGAAAGGCGTTTGTCGAGAGAGTCTGCGATATCTTGAGCATAAATAACGTACAGCACGGGTAGAGCTCCTTAATCGGTAAAAGTCGTTAATTACGTTATTGGAAAGGCATGCCAACTGCAACGTAAAGATAACGGATTTGTTAAGACCACATTGTGATGAAGGTTTTTTTACATAAAATCGTGTTTTAAATGCGGCTTACTGCCCAGGTCTTATTGAATATGATTGCTATTTGCATTTAAAATCAGGGCCTGGTTTTTTAACTGAAACGATTATGACTTCAATGACCCTTGATTTACCTCGTCGCTTTCCCTGGCCAACGTTACTTTCCGTCGGCATCCATGGTGCTGTAGTGGCGGGTCTATTGTATACCTCGGTACATCAGGTTATTGAACTGCCTGCGCCAGCGCAGCCGATCTCCGTTACCATGGTCGCGCCTGCCGATCTCGAACCGCCTCAGGCCGTTCAGCCGCTGCCGGAACCCGTCGTTGAGCCAGAACCGGAACCAGAGCCAATCCCGGAGCCGCCAAAAGAGGCGCCGGTAGTGATTGAGAAACCGAAGCCCAAGCCTAAACCGAAGCCAAAACCGGTGAAAAAAGTGGTAGAGCAGCCCAAACGTGATGCTAAACCCGCAGAGCCGCGCCCGGCATCCCCATTTGAAAATACGGCGCCTGCGCGCCCAACGACCAGTACCGCGCCGGCAACCAGTAAAGCAGCGGTAAGTGCGCCAGCAGGTCCTCGCGCTTTAAGCCGTAATCAGCCGCAGTATCCTGCGCGAGCGCAAGCGCTGCGCATAGAAGGTCGTGTTAAAGTTAAATTTGATGTGACGCCGGATGGCCGTGTTGAAAATGTGGAAATTCTGTCCGCGCAGCCGGCGAATATGTTTGAGCGTGAAGTGAAAAATGCGATGCGCAGATGGCGCTATGAGGCCGGGAAACCGGGTTCCGGACTGGTAGTGAATATCGTGTTCCGTCTGAACGGCGCAACGCAGATTGAATAAGGCGCAGGCCGGATCTGGCGGTTCGCCGCCATCCGGCAATAAGCAATGAATTGAGTGATTGCCGGAGGGCGATGCTATCGTGACTTATCAGCCCAGGGTAGGGATCGGACGTGGCTTACCGTCTTTATCAACGGCAACATAGATAAACAGGGCTTCGGTGGCTTTATAGCGCTGGCCGATAGGTTCTGAAGCAACTTTCTTCACCCAGACTTCAATATTAATGCTGATTGAGGTCGTCCCGCGCTTCACGCAGCGCGCATAGCAACAAACCACATCGCCTACGGCAACCGGGCGTAAAAAGCTCATTCCTTCAACGCGCACCGTTACCACACGACCATGTGCGATCTCTTTGGCCTGAATAGCGCCACCTATATCCATTTGTGACATCAGCCAGCCGCCAAAAATATCACCGTTCGCATTGGTATCGGCAGGCATAGCCAGAGTGCGTAAAACCAGTTCACCCTGGGGAGTATTATTCGTTGTTGTCATTGTTGAACCGACTATAGAGAAAGATTACAGGCGCGATGCTACTAGAATTTGCGCGTTGAGAACAGAGGGATGCGGCGTGTGAAGTGGAAGTAAGCCGGGTTAGCGGTAATGAGGAACGTGAGGGGATAAAAATTCGCCAGATCGGTAGATCTGGCGGACATGTATTACGATTTATCTTCCTGCGGCAGATGGCGGTAAATATAGACACCGCTCAGCAGCGTAAAGAATAAGGTCAGGGCTGTCAGGCCGAATACTTTAAAGTTGACCCAAATATTCTGCGGCAGCCAAAAAGCGATATAGATATTCGCCAGGCCACAGAGAATGAAAAAGACGGCCCAGGCTAAATTAAGCTTCGACCAGACCTGCTGTGGCAGGGTCAGCTCTTTGCCTAACATGCGCTGAATCAGTGGTTTTTTCATCACCCACTGGCTAACCAGCAGCGCACCGGCAAACAGTCCGTAAATCACCGTAACTTTCCACTTAATGAATTCATCGTTGTGGAAGAAGATAGTCAGGCCACCAAACACGGCAACCAGAACAAAGGTGATTAACGCCATCTTCTCGACCTTGCGGTAGCGAACCCAGCTGTAAATCAAAACCACAGCCGTCGCGACAATCAGTGCCGAGGTCGCCGCGTAGATGTCGTAAAGCTTATAAAAGGCAAAAAAGACAACCAGCGGTAAAAAATCAAGAAACTGCTTCATTCTTCATTCCGTCATCAAAAGCACCAGGCCTGCGCCCGGTATGCGTTCAGGGTTTATTGGCGAATCAGCATGTACAGGCGGAACAAATAGATCAGCAACACGGCGGAGATCATATTGCTCAGCGTATTCGCCAATACCGCGCCTACGTTCGGCGTAAGTACCGCAAAACTTGGCGCAAAAAGCAACAGCAGCGTTTTAGCCAGCAGCCAACCGATCACTGCCGGCGCGACCAGTCGCATATTAGACCATGCCAGACGCATACTGTTGCGCATTGCGGCAAAGACACCCATTTTATCCTGTACCAACATCACCGGTGCGAGAGCTAACAGGATAGCCAGCAGAATACCGGGTACGACCACCAGCATAATACCGATTTGCACCAGCAGAGTAGTCAGAAAAATCAGAATAAACAGCTTGGGCAACACTGGCGCACTGGCGCCGATGGCGCGTAACGCGCTGACCCGATGACCTGCTGAAATCAGCTGAATCATCAGGATGATACCTCCCGCGAGGATGGCATTACCAATCAGGCCTGAAAATGTCGACGCCGCGGAAGCGCGTAGCAGAATTTGCTGTTGCTCCGGGGTCATATTTTGTACCAGATCGAACAGACCTACGCTACTGGTTAACTGATCCCCTTCACTGAGCTGCGCAATTTGTGCGTCACTGGGAGAAAAGGCATGCCCTAACACCACTGTGATAAACGCGCACAACAACGATACCAGCAAGATGGTAATGAATTGATTACGGAAAAAGTTTCCCGTGTCACGGTAAACGGATTTCGCCGTGATAGACATGCACTCTCCTTGAGTTTTGCAGGTGTTCATTTGCGGGCAATTGTACCCTGGATAACTCTACAGTGGCAGCATCGCGCGATGTATGGAAAGGCATATCTTTGTAAAGCTCCGGTAATTTTTGGCTATCACTTCAGCGTTATGCAGGAGCGCTGGTTGTTCTCTGCGCATCATGGGTAAATAAGCAACGCTTGTCATCAGCGAGTATCGGATACTTGCATGGCGAAAATATATCAAAATTGATCTGAATTAATTTAACCAGGATTTTGAATGCAAGTTCTAACTTAATCTGGATCAATAAATGTTAAATTATCAAAGTCAATGTGATCCAGGTAAGATCACTTATTACTCCAATGTGGGTATATTTGTTCCGCTTTTATAACCATAACGATGGAGCGGACATGAAAAAATTAACAGTTGCAGCAGTGGCTTTAACAACTCTTCTCTCTGGTAACGCATTTGCGCATGAGGCTGGAGAATTCTTCATTCGTGCGGGTTCTGCCACCGTCAGACCGACGGAAGGCGCGGGGGGGGACGCTGGGAAGCTTAGGTGGCTTTGATGTCAGTAATAACACCCAACTGGGTCTGACATTCACCTACATGGCAACCGACAATATCGGTGTTGAATTACTGGCAGCCACGCCGTTCCGTCACAAAATTGGGACTGCCGCGACGGGCGATATTGCCACTGTTAACCACTTGCCACCGACGTTAATGGCGCAGTGGTACTTCGGTGACTCCAGCAGCAAACTGCGTCCTTATGTTGGTGTTGGTGTGAACTACACCACCTTCTTCGACGAAGGCTTTAACAACAACGGTAAGGAAGCCGGATTATCGGACCTGAGCCTGAAAGATTCCTGGGGTGCGGCAGGGCAAGTCGGTATGGACTATCTGATTAACCGCGACTGGCTGATTAACATGTCGGTCTGGTACATGGATATCGACACCACCGCAAGCTATAAAATGGGTGGCGTCCAGCAGCGAGACAGCGTACGTCTCGATCCGTGGGTGTTTATGTTCTCTGCGGGTTATCGTTTTTAAATTCTTCTGCAAAACCCCTGCAAAACTCTTCTGCAAAACTGGTCGTCAAATGACCAGTTTTTTCCATTCTTTTCCGCGCGTATCGTTGTAGTGATCGGTCATTACTTTACTGCTATGGCCCAATAAAATTTGTGTGTCGATACCTTGCTCTCTGAATAACCTTTCAGCCAAAGAACGTTGCTCATGGAAAGAAGGGGGAGCTCCTTTGCTTGACCAGTCGTAGTCAACTGAGTCTCGTGCTTTTCTGAACGCACCAGTTAGAGATGCCGGTTTTACCATTCCTCCTCTTTTGCCTTTCCCTTTATCGTGGTGATGATGTAGTAAATACGGACTAAGTATTCTGTCCCGGCATTGAGCGATTACATCTTCAAGAGAAATGTTTATCTTGTTACAACGTAACTTTAAAGGTATCGCGATTTTGGCTCCTGTTTTACTTTGTTCAACAAAGAGATGACCATCCCTGACATCTGAAAATCTCATATTACAAATATCGGCCAACCGCTGTCCTGTGATGATGGCCAGCAGCATTCCTTTCTGCAGAAAGTAATTATCTTTTTCGGCTGCCTTATAGATCATTAGCCATTCTTCGAACGTCAGTCGTTGTCTGGAGACACGGACCTGCGGTTTTTTTGTGGCGTCAGCTGGATTAAATCCCGCCGGTACTTCGCCTACCTGCTGTGCTTCTTTAAAAACATCCGATAGCACCTTGCGTACAATTTGTGCCATCCGTAGTTGGCCTTTATTCTTGTAGTCCTCAAGGATCCCAACTATATCCTTAACTGTTATGCTGTCGATTGACCGCATGCCAAGATGACTTTCGAAAACCTTAAGTGGGGCGTTTTTCTGCTTGAGCGTATTGAGTTTTATCTCTCCAGTTTCGTAACGCTGGTCCTGCAACTCTCGGTACCGAACAATCCATTCGCTTACCGTTGTAGAAAGCCCACACCGTTTATTAATTTCTTCTCTGATTTTAAAAGTGTGCCGCATTTGTCTTTCTGCGAGCCGGCTATTTGCTTCGACAGCTATTTCTTTAGCAACTTGCTCATCTGTTCCCAATCCATGAAATTTACCAGTTACAGGGTGCTTATACCTCCAGTACACCCTGTTGGTCCTCGAATCTAGGAAACATGACAATCCGGGAATGGTCACGTTGTGTTTTCGAGGTCTAGCCATCTTCTAAAATCCTTCTGAGTAATGGATGATCTTGATTTTTAATTACAGGTTCTGTTGTGAGCCCAGTAAATCGCGCATTAGCCTCAACGCGCCAGCTTTTCCCAACACGGCAAGGCAAAGGAAAGATCATCCCGTTTTTAGCGTATTTGTTGAGTGTGGACTTGCTCGGAATCGGGTCACCGAACTCTGATCTCGCCCATTCAGAGAGTAAAATCAGTCTGGACATTTTTCCCCCAGAGTATGGCCCTGTGATGGGCCACTTAGTGAATATATGAAATCAGTTTGCGGTCAAGCGTTGCCAGATTGCAGAGACATATTTGACCTGATGCCGGGCGTCAGAAAGCGCATTGTGCATATCGCCTTCAAACGGGATGTCGAAGCGTGGATTGATACCGACAGATTTACCCAGTTCGACCATGGTCCTTACGTCCCTGTCATTCCAGAACGGAACAGAGAAGGGAGTTTCTGTTAACGCGTACGCGCGGCGGAGAATGACGTTATCAAACGAGCAACCATTACCCCATAATTGAACAGTGTGGCTACCGTTAACAGCGTTTTCAGCGATAAAGTCAGCCAGGAGTTCAAGGGTTTCACGCAGCCCCAGGGCCTCATCCACAAGAATGGCAGAGCGTGCTTCAGATGATTGTTTCAACCACCACTGAATTGTCGACGCATCCGGTTTCATGCCAAACGACATCGATGATTCAAGACTGACAACCTGGTAAAATTCGGCACCAGTGTTACCAGTTGAAGGATCAAAATATACGGCGCCGATAGAGACTATTGGTGCATCAGGACCGCTGCCCATAGTTTCCAAATCAACCATCAGGTGAGTATAAAAAGCGTTCAGGTGATCCGTATCTATATGGTGAACGGGTTCATTATTCAGGGAAGCTGGAGGCTCACCAGTTGCATCAGTGCTTTCAACTGGCAAAGCAGCTGCTTCGCCCTGAGGCACATCAGGATTAGTTTTGATTTCGCTGTTGTCAGTTTTTTCCATCAGCACATCGCTGGTGGTTTCCTCGGTATTGGCTTGATGTAATTTTTCTTCGACGGCGCGCTGGCGTACCTGGTCTACGACAGAAAGCGCTGGCGCCGGCTGGTTACCCATCAGGCCATCAATGGAGAAAACACCGTTGCCCATGTTGGCGATTTCTGGTTGTTCGGCTGTTGCCTTCTGTTCAGCTGTGGACCTCTCTTTAATCTCGTTTTCCCAGCTTTTTTCTGGTACGTGACCGGCTGCCGCCAGGGTTTCTTCAGTTGGGTGCTGGTGGTCGGTTTCAGTCAGGTTTTTGTTGATGTAACGGCTCAGCAGTTCCGGGAAATGGTGAGTGTTTTCTTCTGCACTACGAATAAGCGCGAAAATAGCGGCGCGGGAATAATCCAGGATGCCAGCGCGTTTGCGCAGGGCGGCGGACCACTCTTTGAACGGGCTTTCGTTTTTAGAAATGATCTCTTTTGCACGACGGAAAACGCCACCAGGAATATCGTAGATGTTGAAATCCATTGGAAGTGTGGCCAGCGCAATATCAATGTCCAGAGTGTCCAGCGTGTGGACAAGTTCCGGGTTGCGATCGGTCCCATTGCTGCCGCCAGCGTTGGTTCCGGAGTCAGTGCGCTGAATCTGCGACACGCGATTGCCTTTACACCACTCTTTAACCAGCAGCCTACGGTCAATGTGTTCAGTGTTGAACCAGGCCTTAAAGAACTGAATAACGGTGACCAGATCAACTCGTTTTCCATCAACCGGAAAAACGGTTTTCAGCGCGCTGACGATCTTCCAGATATCGATCTCTGGCGCTTTCCTGAATGGTTCTACATTCTCGGCGGCAAGCAGCAGGTTCTGCACATAGCTGTTATCTACATCCAGCTCGAGTTCCTGAATGGTTTTCTTCTGCTCAGTATCAATATGGTAAGCATATTCTTCAGAAATAAACTGAGCTAAGAGGCGCTGGCGTAGCGGCAGAGTCGCAACGGTAATAAGCTCTGGCGTTACAGGTGGAGTGGCATGTTCATCACCCGCAACTCGTGCTTTCTTATCATTAACCCACTCCTGAACGGTAAGAGCCCGCTTTTCTGGTTCTTCAATCCATTCGGAAATAAATTGCTCAAATGAAGCAACGGTATAGACCTGCTCACGGTCAAAGACTTCTTTTATTGCATTTGCCAGCTTCCACTCAACATGAGCAGAAAGTTCTTTCACCGACCGCACATTCGCAATGGCCAGTAACAGGTTTTGTACATAGAGATCATTTTCGTCCAGTACCATTTGCCCGATCTGGACGTGCCGTGCTTCACTGATTTCCTTCTCTTCACCGTCATTTAACAGGTGCGCAATCAGCCGCTGAGACAGGCGCAGGCGAGATATGGGGCGGAGCAATGCTGGCGCATCGCTGGTGGGTACATTGGCACTGGAGGTTTCAGGTTTTTGCTGGCTGGAAGCCTCCAGATTTTCATTATCCGGCTTCTGTTTCAGTTGCCACGTTTGCTGGTCTTCTGCCAGTTCGTAACGATCGCACCATGTGTCATCAAGTGTGCTTTCCTCAGGAAGATCGTCAACAACAAACCAGTTGGTGCGGACAGGTAATTGATAGTCGGCGCCACGACCGACGGCAATATCGTTGTCTTCGAGAATATTGAGTATTTCGCGTTCTGCACGGGAATCTGATTTCGCAGAGAACCAGCAAAACAGGTTTTTTGCCTCAGTTGCTTTCGCTTTGGCTTTAATAAGATACGCATACGTTAACATTGCGTTCGGGCTCCATAGGATTGTAAGATACCCGGCAGCTGATGATCGCCGCCTAAGGTAGTGGTTATTGGTCAAAACTCGTTCCGGAAAGCTTTGGTCGGCTGACCGGGTACTTAACCCGCCTTGCGCGGGTTTTGTGCTTTATGGGGTAGGGGATTTTCCCTGCGCCAGCTGTGCGACGGGGACCCACTCCAGAGCATTCAGCACGGGCTCAAATGAATCAGGCGTGTGAGTAACGGCGCGAACGACGTCAGCCACGCTGGGGTTTGCTTTGCTAAGGTGGTACCCGCCACCAGCGCCACGCTGGCTGGTGACGATTTCACTTCTGCGCAGCTTCGAGAAAATCTGCTCGAGGTAAGACACAGACAGCTTTGATTCTTTACTGATAGATGCGACGGAAACAGGGCTGCCGTTGTAAATCCTGTTGAGGATGGCAACCACCTGAACAGATGCCACCACACGTTTCATTCCAAATTCCATAGTCACTTCCTTACTGATGCTGGCAACAGCCATTGGTCAAACTCGTTATGAACGAACTGCAGTCTGTTGGTCGGCAGACGGGTCGCCCTTCTGGGCGAGCATGTAGCAAATCAGTCGAATGATTACTTCAATGCGATTTAGATGTACGGCCTGACACCGCACTGGTTTACGCGCAAAATCAATCATTTTGGTTTCCTTGTTTTACCGGTCATTTCTCCATTTCAGGCTCGGTGGTAAGCTGGTATTTCCCATCTAGCCAGCAAGGACATAAAAATGGCCGCTCGACCAATAAGTGTTTTTTGGTTCAAGAACCGCGCACAGTATGATTCCTGTAAAGAAGTTCTGACCGATTCGTGGGTATTACCTGATGACTATCGGGACTGGCTCATCCGTTTCAATCAAATGATTGAGCGTTACGAACGTAGCGGTATCCAAGTTATTAAAATAGAGATAGAGCCCAACGAGTTCTCCGTTTGGTGCCTCTCCAATGGCTGTGAAATAAGCACCAAGAGCTGCAACGATTTCGCTGTTTTCCATGGCAGTAGCTATGCGATCCGCGACAGAGAACTTGATAGGGGATATGACTAAGCAAACCTTGCCTCCAACTTTAGTTATTTCGATCCTCATAATGTTTCCCTCAACATTCTGTCCCTGTGTCCAGTAACAGTGATACAGGGGGTTCTTCATTTAGCCTTATCGCTGGCAAGCGGAACGGTACTGACTGCTGCGCATTAATGTTCGCCATCTCATCCGGTGATTCGTATGCCGCCGGCAGCTACTTCGTGGGCGTCCTGCCTCGATGACGTTTTCGATAGAATGATTAAATCATTGGTTTAATGTTTATGTCAATCATCAATTGATATAGAGGCAAACATTTGCTTTATCAGTCGTGAAAAACTAAGGGGAGGGAGGTTCTGACAAAAGGGCGAAAAAAAACCGGCAAACGCCGGTTTCAATGGATGGGAATAAACTCTTAGTTCACATCGTTAGCCTTAAAACGACCACGAAGATATTTCTCAACGTAATCATCAATTTCCTTTAACCGCAGTGCAAAGGTATCGATCATTCGCTCTTGCTCTGCCTCTGGTAGCTGCCTAAATAAGTTAAGCATTTTGCTCTCGTTAGGCTTGAGACCTGAATCTTCTGATACTTTCTCACCTAACAACCAAGTAACGGACACGTTGGCGGCTTCCGCAATTGCTATGGCGGACTTCTTACTGATAACTCCCTTCTTAAACCACCCATTCACAGCTTGAGGCGTAACTCCTGCAATGCGAGCCATATCAGCTTTGCTGATCCCTCTTTGAGTAATTTCTTCTAAGCGGGCTACCAGTTGGTTATTGAGATCGTCAGTGTTTTTCATACACCCATTGTAAATGTTTGGTTTATAGTCACAATAAATTTAAAGTTTGCAATTAATGTAAACCTATGGTTTATTACTCCCAATTTAAAAAGGAGATAGTTATGACAGCCATTGATAACGCAATTCGACTAGCTGGCTCGGCCAATAAATTAGCTTGCACGATTGGTGTAAGCGGAATGGCAGTAAGTCAGTGGAAAGCAAAAGGTACTGTTCCTTCGTCACGGGTACTTCAAGTCTTTAGCGCTACAGGGGTTACCCCCCACGAACTTAGACCCGACTTATACCCAAATCCAACGGATGGATTACCTAAGGAGTGACCATGCAAACCATCTCTTTTAAAAACCATACCCCGACGATGGTGAGAACTCAGAAAACAAAAAATCAGTTTTCTGTTTGTCGCCGGGATTGGATGAAGTGCAAAAAAATCTGGGTTGCCGTTCGTGAATGGGAATCGACATTACCAGGACAGGCACAGGAACGGATCGCTCAGCTGGTGGCTAAAGAGTGGGCCAAAGTAGATGGCCGCGGAATTGCTGTTAATAAACAGAATTTATTCCGATATCTGAAAAACGAGGGCGGTTCGGAAAAGTACACGGCTTACGTTATGCAACTGTCAGGTTCAATTATTGCTGCTATGCCAGTTCAGATTGCCAGAAAGCACGGATTAAGTAATGCGAGCACAGAAGCAGAGCTGGTGGCGAACGCTATCAAAGAATGCAGTGAGGCACACCATGCGAAATTAATTGGTGCGCCATTACAAAAGCTCGAGAAGGAAATTCGTGAGGCGGCAATCGCATTATTCAACATGTTACCTGCTGATGCGGCGGGACCACTACTGGCGAGCATAAGCGCCGTAGCGCCGCAATTGTTTTAATCGAGTTTTGACCAATGACCATTATTACTGCAACTCGCGGGGTGAAGTATGCCTAATCCTTTGGCTAAGGCCATGCCTAAGAGTAAGGCTAGTAACGAGCCTTACCGTAAGGTGAAGATCACCATGTGGGATGATCCTAAATTTCGAGCCTTATCACCACTCCCGCCAAGTGGGCAGAGTCTGTTTATTTACCTGATTACAGGCCCATTCACGGGGATTATACCCGGGCTGTATAAGGCGGGAAGGGCGGCTATGGCCGAAGAATTAAACTGGGATGTCGAAGCCTTCGACTTAGCCTTAGGCGAAGCCATAGCGTTAGGTATGGTGGAAGCCGACCTTAAAGCCAGAGTTTTTTGGTTGCCTAACGCGGTGAAACATAACCCTCCAGCATCAGTGAACGTGATCAAATCATGGGCAAGATCGTTTGAATTACTGCCTGAATGTTCACTGAAAGATAAAGCATATGAAGCTCTCAAAGCCGCCTGCTACGGGGTTTCTGACGCTATGGGGACGGCTTTTGATAAGGCTTTCGCTTTGCCTAAGGATAAGGCTAAGTCTTTGGCTAAACCTTTGCCATCAGGTATCCAGAAAGCAGTTAGCAGTAAACAGATCTTAAACCCCTCTCTTAACGCGGGCGCGATGAAAAATCCGAATGGGGATGAACCGCCATCCCCGGTCATGCCCCGATACCTGGACGGTGTTGATGAACCGATCGGGAAATTCAGCATGACAGATAGCTGGCTTCCCTCCAGAGACTTCCGACAGCGCGCTGCATCGTGGGGTATCTCCCTGCCTGAACCAGATTACCTTCTGACTGAACTCGCAGAATTCACCGCGTATTGGGAGTCGGAAGGGAAAGTTTTTACTCAAATCCAGTGGGAACAAAAATTTGCCCGACATGTAGCCCGGGTGAGAACGCAGGTAAAACCAGAAACCGGAGGTAACAGTCATGTGGGAGCAGGATCAGAGCCAACAGCATCCCGGGCAGTTCAGCAAATTCAGTCAGCACACGCAGAGTGGCGCCGCAGGAATGGACTTGATGGCGACGGAAACAGCCTGGCGACTGTGGCAGGTCATGGGGGAGGTGTATTCGAACCGATGGACCCAGAAGAACGGGGCGGAGCCTTCGCCTATCTGGATAGCCCAGATAGGTTCGATGACTGAACCTCAAATTCGGCTGGTCTGTCAGCAATGCATGGAGCGCTGCGCGATGGGAAATACATGGCCGCCTGACCTGGCTGAGTTTGTTTCTCTGGTTTCAGAGAGTGGGGCGAATCCATTCGGACTGAAATCGGAGCAGGTTATGACGGAATACCGGCGCTGGCGCAATGAGTCATATCGGTATTCAGGAAGCGATAAATATCCATGGCCTCAGCCCGTGCTGTATCACATCTGCATTGAAATGCGCAGAACGGGCGTAGAACGACAAATGACAGAGGGGGAGCTGAAACGACTGGCAGAAAAGTTACTCACGAAGTGGTCGAAGCATGTTGGTAATGGACTAAGTGTCCCACCAATTCGACGTCAACTGGAAGCGCCGCGCCATCCGGCAGGACCAACGCCAGCACAATTACTGATAGATGAATACAGGCGTCGAAAAGCGGCAGGATTAACAAATTGAATAATGAACAATCAGTAAATCTGATATTAAAACCACATAGCCATCATATTCGAATTTTCGAATGTGATGGTTGACGACACTCAACTATTGCAGGAAACTACGGAGAGAATTCAGGAGACTAAAATGGCTGAACTAACTTCTCTACAACTCTTCAAAAACCTTTCCGATGAAACTCGGCTGGGCATCGTGTTGCTGCTTAGAGAAATGGGAGAGCTATGCGTGTGCGATCTCTGTACGGCGCTGGATCAGTCGCAGCCCAAGATCTCCCGTCATCTGGCAATGCTCCGGGAAAGTGGATTATTACTGGATCGCAAGCAGGGCAAGTGGGTTCACTACCGCTTATCTCCGCATATTCCGTCATGGGCTGCTCAGGTAATTGAGCAGGCTTGGTTAAGCCAACAGGACGACGTACAGGCCATCGCCCGTAAGCTGGCATCGGCAAACTGCTTTGGTAGCGGTAAGGCTGTTTGCATCTAAAAAATTTGCCTGAACATATATGATTTTTCGAATGTGAGGTATTCAGAATGAAGACGTTAACGGTGTTTGACCCGGCAATGTGCTGCAGTACCGGCGTATGTGGCTCAGATGTCGATCAGGTTCTGGTTGATTTCTCTGCTGATGTGCAGTGGCTGAAAGGACGTGGCGTACAGGTTGAACGTTATAACCTGGCGCAGCAGCCCATGAGCTTTGTTCATAATGAGAAAGCGAAAGTATTCCTCGAAGCATCTGGAGCAGAAGGGCTTCCGCTACTGCTGTTGGACGGTGAAACGGTGATGGCTGGGCGATACCCAAAACGCGCTGAGCTGGCTCGCTGGTTCGGTATTCCGCTGGAGAAGGTTGGGTTAGCTCCCACCAGCTGCTGTGGTGGTAATACTTCCTGTTGCTGAATATGTCAGGAGGACATATGAAATTCTTAGAGAATATCCCGCCTTACCTGTTTTTTACTGGCAAGGGTGGCGTAGGAAAAACGTCCATTTCCTGCGCGACGGCTATCCGCCTTGCCGAACAAGGTAAGCGGGTTTTGCTGGTCAGTACAGATCCAGCCTCCAATGTCGGTCAGGTATTCGACCAGGCTATCGGTAACACCATTCGCTCTGTGACAGCAGTTACTGGACTTTCCGCTCTGGAGATTGACCCTCAGGAAGCCGCCCAACAATACCGCTCCAGAATCGTTGATCCTATCAAAGGTCTTCTGCCTGAAGACGTTGTTAACAGTATCAGCGAGCAGCTTTCAGGAGCCTGTACGACTGAGATTGCGGCGTTTGATGAGTTCACCGGCTTATTGACAGACGCTTCCCTGCTGACCCGCTTCGATCACATCATTTTTGATACAGCGCCGACGGGCCACACGATTCGCCTTCTCCAGCTTCCCGGTGCCTGGAGTAGTTTCATTGAAAATAATCCGGATGGTGCTTCCTGTCTTGGCCCAATGGCCGGGCTGGAAAAGCAGCGTGAGCAGTATGCTCATGCGGTAGAGGCGTTGTCCGATCCTGAACGTACCCGCCTGGTTCTGGTTGCACGACTGCAAAAATCTACGCTGCAGGAAGTAGCCCGCACCCATGAAGAACTGGCCGCAATTGGCCTGAAAAACCAGTACCTGGTTATTAATGGTGTGCTGCCTAAAGCCGAAGCTGAACATGACGCGCTGGCTGCTGCGATATGGCAACGGGAGCAGGAAGCACTGGCAAATCTTCCTGCTGGTTTATCTGAGCTACCGAGAGATACCTTATTACTCCAGCCAGTAAATATGGTTGGTGTGTCTGCGTTGAAGGGGTTGCTGGATACCCGTTTTGATGCATTACCGCTCCCGGTACCGAACGTCCTGTACACGCCTGAAAACTTATCGCTCTCTGACCTGGTCGATGATATCGCCCGCAGTGAACATGGCCTGATTATGTTGATGGGCAAAGGTGGTGTAGGGAAAACCACGATGGCTGCTGCCATCGCCGTAAGGCTGGCAGACATGGGATATGACGTGCATCTCACCACCTCTGATCCCGCTGCGCACCTGAGTACAACGCTGAACGGCAGCCTCAAAAACCTGCAGGTCAGCCGCATCAACCCTCACGATGAAACCGAACGCTATCGCCAGCATGTTCTTGAGACGAAGGGAAAAGATCTGGACGAAGCAGGGAAACGGCTATTGGAAGAAGATTTACGTTCTCCCTGTACTGAAGAAATTGCCGTGTTCCAGGCTTTTTCCCGAGTGATTCGTGAAGCAGGTAAGCGGTTTGTTGTCATGGATACAGCTCCCACTGGGCACACGCTGTTGTTGCTGGATGCTACCGGGGCTTACCACCGAGAGATTGCCAAAAAAATGGGGGAGAAAGGTCATTTTACTACCCCAATGATGCAGCTTCAGGACCCGGAACGAACCAAAGTTCTGCTGGTCACTCTGCCTGAAACCACACCGGTACTGGAAGCGGCAAGCCTACAGGCTGACCTTGAAAGAGCGGGGATTCATCCATGGGGCTGGATTATCAATAACAGCCTTTCCATCGCGGATACGCGTTCTCCGTTGCTTTGCCAGCGCGCTCAGCAGGAACAGCCTCAGATTGAGGCTGTTAAGAATCAGCACGCTGACCATATAGCGCTCGTTCCGGTACTGGCTTCTGAGCCAACAGGTATTGAAAAACTCAGAGAGTTGGCGAGTTAATTTTTTGTTTATACAGGGCGGCAGATCCGCCCTGTCAGGAGGGTGTATGTTACTGGCAGGCGCTATTTTTGTCCTGACCATTGTCTTGGTTATCTGTCAACCGAAAGGATTAGGGATCGGCTGGAGTGCAACGCTGGGCGCGGGCCTGGCTTTGATTTCTGGCGTTGTGCATATAGGCGATATTCCGGTGGTGTGGAATATCGTCTGGAACGCGACAGCGACCTTTATTGCGGTGATTATCATCAGCCTGCTGCTCGATGAATCAGGCTTTTTCGAATGGGCGGCATTGCATGTTTCACGCTGGGGTAACGGTCGTGGCCGTTTGCTCTTTACCTATATCGTCCTGCTCGGCGCAGCGGTGGCGGCATTGTTTGCCAACGATGGTGCGGCACTTATTTTGACACCAATCGTTATTGCTATGCTGCTGGCATTAGGATTCAGCAAAGGTACCACGCTGGCATTCGTCATGGCAGCCGGGTTTATTGCCGATACTGCCAGCCTGCCGCTTATCGTGTCGAACCTGGTGAATATTGTTTCGGCGGACTTCTTTGGTCTGGGATTCACCGAATATGCATCGGTGATGGTACCGGTCGATATCGCCGCCATTATTGCCACACTAATTATGCTGCATCTGTTTTTCCGCAAGGACATCCCGCCAACTTACGATCTGGCCCTCCTAAAGAAACCAACAGAGGCAATAAAAGATACGGCTACATTCCGCACTGGCTGGATAGTTCTGATTCTCCTGCTTGTTGGTTTCTTCGTCCTCGAGCCGCTCGGTATTCCCGTTAGTGCGATTGCAGCGGTTGGGGCGATAATTCTGTTTGCAGTGGCGAAACGAGGCCATGCCATTAACACTGGTAAAGTGCTACATGGTGCACCCTGGCAGATCGTCATCTTCTCATTGGGGATGTACCTGGTAGTTTACGGTCTGCGCAACGCAGGGCTAACCGAATATCTTTCAGGTGTTCTGAACGTGCTGGCTGATAAAGGACTCTGGGCCGCGACGCTGGGTACTGGCTTCCTGACGGCTTTCCTGTCTTCCATCATGAACAACATGCCTACCGTGCTGGTTGGCGCTCTTTCTATTGATGGCAGTACCGCAACCGGCGTCATCAAAGAGGCGATGATTTATGCCAACGTGATTGGCTGCGATCTGGGGCCGAAAATCACACCTATTGGTAGCCTGGCAACGCTGCTCTGGCTACATGTACTTTCACAGAAGAATATGACCATCACGTGGGGATACTATTTCCGCACCGGGATTATCATGACTCTGCCTGTGCTGTTTGTAACGCTGGCAGCGCTGGCGCTACGTCTCTCTTTCACTTTGTAATGAGATACTGATATGAGCAACATCACCATTTATCACAATCCTGCCTGCGGCACGTCGCGTAACACGCTTGAGATGATCCGCAACAGCGGTAATGAGCCGACCGTTATTCTTTACCTTGAGACTCCACCTTCACGCGATGAGCTGGTCAAACTCATTGCTGATATGGGCATTTCCGTCCGGGCGTTACTACGTAAGAACGTCGAGCCATATGAGGAACTGGGTCTTGCCGAAGATAAATTTACTGACGACCAGTTAATTAACTTTATGTTGCAGCATCCGATCCTGATTAATCGCCCCATCGTGGTAACACCGCTGGGAACCAAACTGTGCCGTCCTTCTGAAGTTGTTCTGGATATCCTTCCTGATGCTCAGAAAGGGGCTTTCGCCAAGGAAGATGGCGAGAAAGTCGTTGATGATGCAGGCAAAAAATTGAAATAAGCGACAGGAGAGCCGCCTGTTATTTAGGCGGCTCCTTTATCAAATAAAAACAATGGATTGCCTCGATTTAAATCTTTGGACTGTTGATGCAACATTCTTCGCGTAGAAAATCAATAATCGACTCTAACTTGTCATATTGAGAAACGCAGATTAAGGAGCGGCTTTCGCGATTTTGTTTGACCAGACCTACGGAAACAAGAGCGGATATATGATGACTCAGTGTTGAAGATGGAATCGCAAGTTGTTTTTGTAGATCACCTACAGGTAAACCTTGTTCACCGGCTTTAACAAGGTGTTTGAAAATAAACAAACGTGTTGGATGTCCTAATTCTTTCATAGCTTTAGCTACTTCTTCTAGTTGCATGGTACCTTCCTCATCTATTGATATTTCGATAATACCAGAAATATGTTGATCTAACCTCAATAATTCGATTATTCTAGAAATATGGTTTATAGGGGGTTTCATGAATAGCTGGATTTCTATGTTTACTAACGCGGCAGAGATGTTCTTGTTTCTTGCTGTCGAGTTGTCTGCGCTTTTTTTTCTGATTAGTGCGGGTGTTAGCCTTATCAGGCAAAAAATTCCGGACCAAAAGATTCAAAGAATGTTAGGGGCGAGAAAGGGGAGAGGTTACATACTTGCATCGCTGTTAGGAGCTGTAACACCGTTTTGCAGCTGCTCTACAATTCCCATGTTACGCGGACTGTTATCAGCAAAAGCAGGCTTCGGTCCAACACTTACATTCTTGTTTGTTTCACCTCTGCTTAACCCGATAATCATTGGTCTGATGTGGGTTACTTTTGGTTGGAAAGTTACCCTGCTATACGCTGTTATAGCTGCAACAGTTTCCGTACTGGCAAGTATTTTGTTAGATGTGCTTGGTTTTGACCGACATATTGTCGAAACTGAATCGCCACGGGTTTAACAGACACCTCAGAGTCATTTAAGATGGCTTAAAGAGAGGTGCCCATGAGCGGTAAGCGTTATCCCGAAGAGTTTAAAATTGAAGCAGTCAAACAGGTTGTTGATCGCGGTTATTCTGTTGCCAGCGTTGCAACACGTCTCGATATCACCACCCACAGCCTTTACGCCTGGATAAAGAAGTACGGTCCAGATTCTTCCACTAATAAAGAAGAGTCAGATGCTCAGGCCGAGATCCGCCGTCTCCAGAAAGAGCTGAAGCGGGTTACCGACGAACGGGACATATTAAAAAAAGCCGCGGCGTACTTCGCAAAGCTGTCCGACTGAGGTACGCCTTTATCCGTGACAACACCTGTTGCTGGCCTGTTCGCCTGCTCTGTCGGGTGCTGGATGTTCATCCCAGTGGTTTTTACGCCTGGCTTCAGCAGCCGCATTCACAACGCCATCAGGCAGACCTGAGGCTGACAGGGCAGATTAAACAGTTCTGGCTGGAATCGGGATGCGTCTATGGTTATCGCAAAATCCATTTGGATCTGCGGGACAGCGGGCAACAGTGCGGAGTGAACAGAGTCTGGCGACTGATGAAACGTGTCGGGATAAAGGCTCAGGTCGGATACCGGAGCCCGCGGGCACGTAAAGGCGAGGCCAGTATCGTGTCGCCCAACAGGCTCCAGCGACAGTTCAATCCGGATGCTCCGGATGAGAGTTGGGTAACGGACATAACCTACATCAGGACCCACGAAGGCTGGCTGTATCTTGCCGTGGTTGTTGATCTGTTCTCACGCAAAATTATCGGCTGGTCCATACAATCCCGGATGACAAAGGACATTGTCCTGAACGCACTGCTGATGGCTGTATGGCGGCGTAATCCCCAAAAACAGGTGCTGGTTCATTCGGATCAGGGCAGTCAGTACACAAGCCATGAGTGGCAGTCGTTCCTGAAATCACACGGCCTGGAGGGCAGCATGAGCCGTCGCGGTAACTGCCATGATAATGCGGTTGCAGAAAGCTTTTTCCAGTTGTTGAAACGTGAACGGATAAAGAAAAAAATCTACGGAACGCGGGAAGAAGCCCGCAGCGATATTTTTGATTACATCGAAATGTTTTATAACAGTAAGCGTCGGCATGGTTCTAGCGAACAGATGTCACCGACAGAATATGAAAACCAGTATTATCAACGGCTCGGAAGTGTCTAGATTATCCGTGGCGATTCATAGCAACCTCACAGACCTGTCTCAGGTGTGATCGCCGTTATGTCGTTTTATTCAATGCTATTTAGTCGTTATCCTGTGGTTTGATCCCTTTGGCTTTCTGAATATTTTTAAAAGGTGAATTTGAGTTAAGTGCAAATAGTCCTGGGGCATCCTGCATTTATAAACAACTAATTCACACGTTAATAACATGACCTAAGTGAAATTATTATGGCCTTGCAAAAATAACTCTATTACTCTGATACTATAATGATTTTAGTCTTGATGAGCCAATGTAATATTCACATTTAATATGATATCTATGTAAATCATTACTAAAACTTTATGGTATTGATGCGTTCAGCGTTTCGCTGCTCATCTCTTAAACATTGCAAACAACGGCAACATCTCAGATCGAATGTGGGATGGGCAGAGCTATTCGCTACCTATGAATATGTTCTGTAAAAATACGAGGATACCGTGCCCGGTTTCAGCCATAACTGTGAAGGCTGTGATTAAGATTTGCCCCCTGACTCGTCAGTGGCGTATTTCTCTTCTTCGATGTAATGCTACTCTTTAAGCAAACTGGCTTTGAGGGTATTGACGATGCTAACCCGCCATCAACTCCAACAAAAAATCACGCTTCTGGAACCGTTCACCGGCGATGATACGGCCGAGTTTGCCGTAAGCGTGGCTCGTGAACTGCTGAATTGCATGGATAAAATGGAGATTCTGGAGAAACTTATGGCCACTCCGGTTAAACTGCCTTATTGCAGCGCCAGCCCGGTTTGTGAGATTGAAGCGGGGTACGCCGCCGGTGTGAACGACTGCCGTGAGGCTATCCGTCGGGCGGGGTATCCCATTGAAGGCGATGCTTAGTTTGCATTTATGTTAACAAATATGTGCTTTTGTTGTATAAATCGGTAACTTCAGCGCGCGCAACGGCGAGCTTTTGACTCATCAGCGAAGGGGCGGTAAATATTCTCAATCAACGTACAGCGCAGTTATGCAACAACATAAACGGGTAACCGGTTTGGCAATATGTTAACTAGCAGGGTGGACTCGTGAAGATTGTGCAGGATAAGCTCAGAAACAGGCAGGCATTGCTGGTATCAGGGCTCATTACGTTGATATTTACTTCGTTATTTCTGTTTATTATCTATGAGCAGCGGATAGCGGCAGCCAGTGAAGGTGTTAATCGCCTGCAAGCGCGCATGATGGACATTTTTAACGATAACGAGTTGATCGCCGACGCGATTGGCGAGCGCTATCATCATATCAAAACGGGCGAGCAATGTGGCGAAATTTCACAATTTGTTCCCCGCAATGAAGATGAATGGGGCATTAACGCCGACCCAAAGCGGCTGCATTCGGCGACGGGGACAATTATTGCCCAGCGAACCAGTCATAATGCGTTGTGTATGTATACGGCGGCGGAGTTTATTCGCGGGATGGTCAATGAGCTAAACCCGGGGAGCTTCGATGCGCATCGTTACATTATCGCCAAAAACTCAGATTATTTTTACTGGTTTATGGCTTCCGATTCGCGCCATTTCAGCTTCTCCAATTCTGAAATGGCGCGGGATATCACCAACTTTTTCTATCCACCTGTCGATTTCTATACCCGACTGTTGCAAAAAAACGTCAAAAACAAAGCCCTTAGTTCAACGAACTTCTATACCGATAAAATTACCGGTGAAAAAGCTTACAGCGTGGTGAGCTATATCTACGATCTGTCGGGTAAAGAGATATCAGACCAAATCGTGGCCTATCTGGTCTATGACCATTCAAAGCCGGAATTGCAGGAAGCGTTGGCTCAAGCCTTTGACTACCACCTTCCACCTGAGCTGAATGTGGAGTTGGTGAATTTGACCAACAATGAGAGCCTTTGTTTATCCGGCAGATGTACAGGCCAGTCCCGCTATATGGTGCGCAACTTTTCGGAGAAATATGCGCTGCACTATTCGCTGTCATTAGGCCGTTTTATGGTGCGTGATTCGCATGCCGGAATTGTGATCCTGCTGGCGCCGTTCTTCTTCGTCATCATCAGTTTCTCACTAAAATCCTGGCTGAATGAAAGCGACCTCAAGGTTTATATCGACACGCTGACCGGTTGTTTTAACCGCCGAATTCTCGACATCATCAAGCGTCGTGATTTATCGCACTGCTCGGTGGTGTTACTGGATTGCAATAAGTTCAAGGCTGTCAATGATACCTGGGGCCATGCGGCAGGTGACCGGGCGCTGCAAATTATCGCTAACCGAATGCTGTCTAACACCCGAACCAGCCACGATATTGTGATTCGTACCGGCGGGGATGAGTTTATGATCCTGCTGTTTCGCTCGCAGGCAAGTGACGCTATCGCCATTGCTCAGCGTATTAGCGGGCAGGTGACCAGCCATGTGTTTGTGGTGGACGGTCATACCGTGCCATTGTCAGTGTCGTGGGGGATTGCGGAAGTGAACGGCGAGCTGGATGTGGCAATTCAGAATGCGGATAACGCCATGTACAAAATGAAGAACACCAAAAAAGGGTAAAACCGCCAGAAGTCTCTGGCGGTTGATTTAGCTTAGTAAGGCGTGGCCGCTTTCATCGCGCTGACAAAGGCTTTCAGCTCAGCCAGCATCTGCTCAGGTGCGGCAACATTCTTCTCAATGATTTTCACAATCGCTGAGCCGGAAATTGCCCCGGCAGCACCGGCTTCAATCGCGCCGGTGACCTGGTCTGGCGCAGAGATACCAAATCCCTGTAATGACGGAGGAGCACCGTATTCTTTCAGTTTTTCCACCAGATGATGGAGCGGTAACGCCGCACGATTTTCAGCACCGGTCACGCCAGCACGTGAAAGCAGATAAGTATAGCCGCGACCGTAAGAGGCAATCTGGCGGAGCAGTTCTTCATCAGCGTTAGGGGGGCAGATGAAAATAGGTGCAATGTTGTGGCGGAGTGCCGCAGTTCTGAATGGTCCAGACTCCTCAACAGGCACATCTGCCACCAAAACAGAATCGACACCGACTTTCTCGCATTGAGCGTAGAATTCGTCAATACCCTTGCTGAACACCAGGTTGGCATACATCAGCAGACCAACTGGAATGGTGGGGTGTTTCTGACGAATCAATGCCAGCATCTCAAAGCATTGTGACGGTGTCACGCCCGCGGCGAATGCTCGCAGTGTGGCTTCCTGTATGGTCGGACCGTCCGCCAGCGGATCGGAGAATGGAATGCCTAGCTCAAGCGCATCGGCACCGGCTTCAATCAGCGTATCAATGATTTTCAGTGACTGCTCAACCGATGGATCGCCCAGGGTTACGAAGGGGACAAAAGCACCTTCTTTGCGGTCCTTCAACTGTGCAAAAAGATTTTCGTAACGTTCCATCAGATTTCCCCTCGCGCTTTCAGAATATCGTGTACGGTGAAAATGTCTTTGTCGCCGCGACCGGAGAGATTTACCACCAGTAATTGCTCTTTTTCCGGATTTTCACGCATCATTTTCAGGGCGTGTGCCAGGGCATGGGAGGACTCCAGCGCCGGGATAATCCCCTCATGTAAACACAGCGTTTTGAAGGCTTCCAGCGCTTCATCGTCGGTGATTGAAACATAATCGGCGCGACCGATGCTGTTCAGGTATGCATGCTGCGGCCCGACAGACGGGAAATCCAGACCTGCGGAAATAGAGTAAGACTCTTCAATCTGTCCTTCTTCGGTCTGCATCATCGGGGATTTCATGCCAAAGTAAATCCCGACACGACCGTGTTTTAACGGTGCGCCGTGTTCACCGGATTCGATCCCGTGACCGCCTGGCTCTACGCCAATCAGACCGACGCTGGTTTCATTAATAAAATCGGCAAACATACCAATGGCGTTAGAACCACCGCCCACGCAGGCGATAACAGCGTCCGGCAAACGACCTTCTTTTTCCAGGATCTGCGCTTTTGTTTCTTCGCCGATCATGCGCTGGAATTCACGTACAATGGTCGGGAAGGGATGCGGTCCTGCCGCCGTCCCGAGCATATAGTGCGCGGTATCGTAGCTGCCAGACCAGTCGCGCAGGGCTTCGTTACAGGCATCCTTCAGCGTTGCAGAACCGCTATGAACAGGAATGACTTCTGCCCCCATCAGACGCATACGGAAAACGTTAGGCGACTGACGCTCAACGTCTTTCGCACCCATATAAATACGGCACTTCAGACCCAGCAGCGCACTGGCTAGCGCCGATGCGACGCCGTGCTGACCTGCGCCGGTTTCGGCGATGATTTCCGTTTTCCCCATACGCTTCGCCAGTAACGCCTGACCCAACACCTGGTTAGTTTTGTGCGCGCCGCCGTGCAGTAAATCTTCACGCTTAAGATACAGCGTGGTGTTGGTCCCGTGAGTAATGTTCTGGCATTTTGTCAGCGCGGTTGGACGACCAGCATAGTTTTTCAGCAGATCGGTAAACTGCGCCTGAAACTCAGGATCTTTTTGCGCGCTGACGAAAGCTTCTTCAAGTTGACGCAGAGCAGGCATCAGAATTTGTGGCACATACATACCGCCAAATTCACCAAAGTACGGATTGAGTAATGTTGTCATGTCCTTTTCCTTAATATGCGCGCAGCGTCTGAAAGACCGAAGCCAGAAGTCGTGCATCTTTGATGCCCGGCTGTGACTCTACGCCAGAATTAAAATCGAGCCCGGCACAGCCGGTTTTTGCCGCGTTGACACAGTTATCAGCGCCAAGTCCGCCAGCCAGTAAAACGTTTTCCAGCGATTGCCCGCCTAAAAGCGACCAGTCGAAGCGCTGACCGCTACCACCCTGGCCGTTGTCGAACACGTATTTATCGACATGCTGATAATCCCGGGCCGGCAACGTTTCGCCAACACTCAGCGCTTTCCAGATTTGCACCTGTTTGGGCAGCGCATCGCGCAGAGCGTCAACATAGGTCTGATCTTCGCTCCCATGCAGTTGCACCGCAGTCAGTCCCAGGGCCAACGCTTTGTCGCGCACCTCGGTAATCTCGGTGTTGCGGAACACGCCGACATACTGTAATGGCGCGCCGCTCATCACTTCCCGCGCCTGCTCAACGCTAACTACGCGCGGAGATGAGGGCACAAAAATCAACCCGCCATATATTGCGCCCGCTTCATATGCCGCGTTTGCATCCTGAGCCCGGGTCAAACCGCAGACTTTGTTCTCGCCAAGCAGAACCCGACGCACAGCGGCGTGCAGGTCATCATGCGACATCAGCGCGGAGCCAATCAGAAAACCGTTGGCGAAGTGGCTGAGTTCGCGTACCTGGCCGTAGGTATTAATACCGGACTCGCTGATGACGGTTACGCCATGGCCCAGACGTGGCGCCAGTTGGCGGGTGCGATTCAGATCAATCGACAGGTCACGTAAATCGCGGTTGTTAATACCGACGACTTTCGCGCCAAGCGCAATCGCGCGTTCCAGTTCTTCTTCGTTGCTGACCTCGGTCAGAACACCCATTTTCAGGCTATGGGCCACTGCGGCGAGTTGACGATATTGCTCATCGTCCAGTACTGACAGCATCAGCAGGCAGGCGTCCGCATGGTAGAAACGCGCCAGGTATATCTGGTAAGGATCGATAATAAAGTCCTTACACAGGATGGGTTGCGACGCGATACGGCTGACGATGGGCAGGAAATCAAAGCTGCCCTGGAAATATTTTTCATCGGTCAGTACGGAAATCGCTGAAGCATAATGTTTATACACGTCCGCAATCTGTGCCGGGTCGAAGTCATCACGGATCACACCTTTCGATGGCGAGGCTTTTTTGCACTCCAGAATAAAGGCGGTACGTGCGCCTTGCAGCGCATCGTAGAAATCACGAGCGCTGGGTTGTACGTCATTCTGAAAACTGGCCAGCGGTTGTTGCTGTTTGCGGGCTTCTACCCAAATCGCCTTGTCAGCGACAATTTTCGCTAAAACGGTTTGCATCATTTACCCTCTTGCTGCAAGCGCAGTGACACGGTCGTAGGCCGCGCCGCTACGCAGCACATTTACCACGGTTTGCGCATTAGTTTTTAAATCTTCTGCACCGTGCAGGCGCATTAACATGGCGACATTCGCGGCAACGGCTGCTTCGTGAGCGGCTTCACCTTTACCTTGTAACAAGCGACTAAGAATGTCACGGTTTTCTTCCGGTGTACCGCCCGCCAGCTGTTCCTGATGGTACGGCGTCAGGCCAAAGTCTTCCGCCGTCAGTTGATAGCTCTTGATTTCGCCATCATGCAGCTCTGCCACAATAGTCGGCGCATGCAGCGAAACCTCATCCATGCCGCCGCTGTGTACGACCGCGGCACGCTGATACCCCAATACACGCAGCGTTTCGGCAATCGGCAGCACCAGTTCCGGGCTGTAAACGCCGATCAGCGCCAGAGGCGGATGCGCCGGGTTAATCAACGGACCGAGCACGTTAAACAGCGTGCGGGTTTTTAACTGTTGGCGTACCGGCATGGCGTGGCGAAAACCGGTGTGGTATTTCGGTGCAAACAGGAAGCACACGCCGAGATCGTCAAGCGCCTGACGGGATTTATCGGCGTTCATGTCCAGATTAATGCCAAATGCCGCCAACAGATCTGAAGAGCCCGATTTACTGGAGACGCTGCGGTTGCCGTGTTTGGCCACTTTCAGTCCACAGGCCGCCGCAACAAAGGCGCCGGCCGTGGAGATATTGATACTGTTGCTACCGTCACCGCCGGTACCGACAATATCGGCAAACAGATAATCAGGACGCGGGAACGGGGCAGCGTTTTCCAGCAGCGCGGTTGCCGCGCCGGCAATTTCATGCGGGTGTTCGCCACGAATTTTCATGCTCACCAGGGCCGCAGCGAGTTGTTCCGGCTTCAGTTCACCGCGTACTACGGCCGAGAACAGTTGGTGGCTTTCCTGTTGGGACAGCGTCTGAGCCTGATACAGTTTCTCCAGAATAGGTTGCAGCGTATTGGTCTGTTCGAGTTTCTGTTGCGCCCATGCCAGCGTTTGCTCCAGCAGAAGTGCGCCCTGGGTGGTGAGGATCGATTCCGGATGGAACTGGAAGCCACACACGCGGTCGGTATCGTGACGGACCGCCATCACCATGCCGTTAAAGTGGGCGTTGATGGTCAAACCGGCTGGAACGTTGCTGCCAACAAGCGAGTGGTAACGCGCTACCGGCAATGGATTTGCCAGACCGCTGAACATTGCCTGACCGTCATGTTCAATACTGGATGCTTTACCGTGCAGGATCTCTCCGGCCTGACCGACATAGCCGCCGTAGGCCTCAACAATCGCCTGATGCCCCAGACAAATACCAATAATCGGCAGCTTACCGCGCAGGCGGGTTAACAGCTCCGGCATGCAGCCCGCTTCGCTTGGCGCACCGGGTCCCGGAGAGAGCATCAGCACCGGGTTTTTCATGGTTGCTAAGCGGTCAATTAACGTCTGGGCCGGAATATGGTTGCGGTAAATCACCACGTTGTGACCATTAGTACGCAGCTGATCCGCCAGGTTATAGGTAAATGAGTCGATGTTATCGAGCAGCAGAATGTCAGCCATTAGAAGGTCTCCTGTGCGTGGTGCGCGGTGGCGATAGCACGTAAAACCGCACGCGCTTTATTACGGGTTTCATCGGCTTCAGACTGCGGTACAGAATCCAGAACAATCCCGGCACCGGCTTGTACGGTGGCAATACCGTCTTCCACGAGTGCGGAACGAATCACAATACAGGTATCCAGATCGCCATGGGCGGTAAAGTAGCCTACCGCGCCGCCATAGCTGCCACGGCGACGACCTTCGGCCTCGGCGATAAGCTGCATGGCGCGAACTTTCGGCGCGCCGCTTAGCGTGCCCATATTCATACAGGCGCGGTACGCATGCAGCACATCCAGATCGCTACGCAGTTCGCCGACCACGCGGGAAACCAGGTGCATCACGAAGGAGTAGCGATCCACTTTGGTCAGGTCAGCAACGTAGCGGCTGCCCGGCGTGCAGATGCGCGCCAGGTCGTTACGCGCAAGGTCAACCAGCATCAGGTGCTCGGAAAGCTCTTTATGATCGGTACGCATCTCCAGCTCGATACGGCTGTCGAGATCGCGGTCCAGCGAGCCATCCGCACGGCGACCGCGCGGACGCGTCCCGGCAATCGGGTAGATTTCAATCTGCCGGCTGGTGGCATCATATTTCAGCGAGCTTTCCGGGGAGGCGCCGAACAGCGTGAAATCGTTGTCCTGCATGAAAAACATATACGGGCTGGGATTACTTTTCTTCAGCACATAGTAGGCCGCCAGCGGTGACGGGCAGGGCAATGAGAAACGGCGGGACGGAACCACCTGGAAAATCTCGCCTGCGCGAATGGCTTTTTGCATCCCGCGCACCACAGCCCCAAATTCTTCATCGCTCTGGTTACATTCGCAGCGCATCTGCGGGATTTCTGTCACGGGCAGTGGCGGAGCTGGCTCGGTAAGCTGCTGGCTCAGTTGCGCCAGACGAGCGTTCAGACGCTGTTTTTCGCCATCGCTGGGGGTAAATACGCTGGCCTGAATGCGGGTACTTTTCTTTTGGTGGTCGATGACCATCAGCGTTTCAGCCAGATAGAAGCAGTAGTCCGGGCAACGGTTACCTGCTTCAAGCTGAGGTAAATCTTCAAAACCGGCGACCAGGTCATAGGAAAACAGACCGCCGAAGAACATCGCTTCACGTTCTTGCGCAGGGACGTTGACCAGTTCCTGCAATAAACGGAAAGCATCAAATACGGAAAGGGAACATAAGCGGGCGTCTTCATCCAGCAACGGGCTTACGTTGGGAAATTTCAAATGGCGTATGTTCGGCTGTTGTTCGTTTTCAACGCCAGCAGGCAGCGCTGCATCCAGCAGGGGCAGCAGCGATGCGCCGTTCGCGGAGAGCGCCTTAATAGTGACGGTGTCACCCAGGGCGGTGATGCGTAACGCGCTGTCGACCAGCAACAGGCTCTTCAGATCATCTTTGCTGTTGATATCTGCAGATTCAAGCAGCAGTGTCGCTGGACGAGCGCCACATACCTGATGAAACAGCGCCGTCGGATTCTCACGGTAGGCGGCATCGCAGGTAAGCAGTTCGAGTGTCGGTTTTGGTGTTTGCATCGTTGTTCTCATTAATTTTGTTCAAAAAAAAGCCCGCTCAGTTGGCGGGCCGGGTATCTGGTTGCATATTGCAGACGTAAGACACTGCCCGAAATCAGGAAGTGCGCCACCAACCGTGCAGAACAAATGTTGCTTTCATCTCAGATACCTTCTTCATGTGAACTTGCGTACTAGTTAACTAGTTCGATGGAGTAAAGTCAACACCTGATTTCAGTAAATTTGTCGAAACCGCTATGATGGGCGTGTTACGACATTTATTGAAATGGGAGCCGCCTTGAGCGACACGAATTACGCAGTGATTTATGACCTGCACAGTCATACTACAGCCTCTGATGGGCGATTAACCCCTGAAGCCTTAGTACACCGTGCGGTAGAGATGCGAGTCGGCACACTGGCGATCACCGATCATGACACCACGGGCGGTATTGCGGCGGCAAGAGAAGAAATTTCACGTTCGGGTTTAGCGTTAAATCTGATCTCGGGCGTCGAGATTTCAACGGTGTGGGAAAATCATGAGATCCATATTGTGGGTCTGAATATAGATATTTCTCATCCATTGATGTGCGAGTTTTTGGCGCAACAAACGGAGCGTCGTCAGCAGCGCGCGCGCCTGATTGCTGAACGACTCGACAAAGCGCATATTCCCGGCGCATGGGAAGGCGCGTTGCGTCTGGCAGATGGCGGGGCGGTCACGCGGGGACATTTTGCGCGTTTTCTGGTGGAATGCGGAAAAGCCACGACTATTGCAGATGTTTTTAAAAAATACCTTGCCCGTGGGAAAACCGGTTACGTTCCGCCGCAGTGGTGTACAATAGAACAAGCTATTGATGTCATTCATCATTCTGGCGGTAAGGCAGTTCTGGCTCATCCGGGGCGGTACGATCTTAGCGCTAAGTGGCTGAAAAGACTGGTTGCATACTTCGCTGAACACCGCGGTGACGCGATGGAAGTGGCGCAGTGCCAACAGTCTCCCAATGAACGCACCCATCTGGCGACGCTTGCGCGTCAGCATCAATTGTGGGCATCGCAAGGATCTGATTTTCATCAGCCCTGCCCGTGGATTGAACTGGGTCGTAAACTCTGGTTGCCCGCAGGCGTAGAAGGCGTCTGGCAACTTTGGGAACAGCCTGAGATTACAGAGAGGAAAGTATGAGCCAGTTTTTTTATATTCATCCCGAAAACCCGCAGCAGCGGCTGATCAATCAGGCCGTTGAAATCGTGCGTAAGGGCGGGGTGATTGTCTATCCAACCGATTCCGGCTATGCGTTGGGCTGCAAAATTGAAGATAAAGGCGCAATGGAGCGCATTTGTCGCATTCGCCACCTGCCGGACGGACACAACTTTACGCTGATGTGCCGTGATCTGTCCGAACTGTCGACCTATTCGTTTGTCGATAACGTGGCTTTTCGTTTGATTAAAAATAACACGCCGGGCAACTACACCTTTATCCTGAAAGGGACGAAAGAAGTGCCACGCCGATTGTTGCAGGAAAAACGTAAGACCATCGGCCTGCGTGTGCCGTCGAATCCGATTGCGCTGGCGCTGCTGGAAGCGCTGGGCGAACCGATGCTTTCTACGTCGCTGATGCTGCCGGGCAGCGAATTTACCGAATCTGACCCGGAAGAGATTAAGGATCGCCTGGAGAAGCAGGTGGAGTTGATTATCCACGGCGGCTATCTCGGCCAGCAGCCGACCACGGTCATCGATTTAACTGACGATTCTCCGGTGGTCTTGCGTGAAGGCGTCGGCGACGTTAGACCTTTCTTATAAGGGCGTGAACCGCTATACTACGCGGCCTTAAAATGGCGCTGACTGGCGCCGTTGATTCTCCTGTTCGACGCCTGTGAAGGCGACATCTAAAGGAAGCTCTATGAGCGAAAAGTTACAGAAAGTGCTGGCGCGCGCCGGCCACGGTTCTCGCCGTGAAATTGAAACCATTATTGCCGCGGGCCGTGTGAGCGTTGATGGCAAAATTGC
Organism: Citrobacter sp. CRE-46; assembly: GCF_059615875.1. Taxonomy (NCBI): domain Bacteria; kingdom Pseudomonadati; phylum Pseudomonadota; class Gammaproteobacteria; order Enterobacterales; family Enterobacteriaceae; genus Citrobacter; species Citrobacter sp. CRE-46. The sequence goes on from NZ_CM184341.1 coordinate 2,510,811, forward strand.
CACGCTCGGCGATCGCGTTGAAGTGACGCCGGGGCTGAAAATCCGTATCGACGGTCATCTGATTTCGGTTAAAGAGTCTGCGGAACAAATCTGTCGCGTTCTGGCCTATTACAAACCAGAAGGTGAACTGTGTACCCGTAACGATCCGGAAGGTCGTCCGACCGTGTTTGATCGTCTGCCAAAACTGCGCGATGCGCGCTGGATTGCCGTGGGGCGTCTGGATGTGAATACCTGCGGTTTACTGTTGTTCACTACCGACGGTGAACTGGCAAACCGTCTGATGCATCCAAGCCGTGAAGTTGAGCGTGAATATGCGGTGCGTGTGTTTGGTCAGGTTGATGACGCGAAACTGCGCGATCTGAGTCGTGGCGTACAGCTGGAAGATGGTCCGGCGGCGTTTAAAACGATCAAGTTCAGCGGTGGTGAAGGGATCAACCAGTGGTACAACGTCACGCTGACCGAAGGACGTAACCGTGAAGTACGTCGCCTGTGGGAAGCTGTAGGCGTGCAGGTAAGCCGTCTTATCCGTGTCCGTTACGGCGATATCCCGCTGCCGAAAGGGCTGCCGCGTGGCGGCTGGACGGAGCTTGATCTTGCGCAGACCAACTATTTGCGTGAACTGGTGGAGCTGAAGCCGGAAACGACCTCTAAAGTTGCCGTCGAGAAAGATCGTCGTCGGATGAAAGCGAACCAGATCCGTCGTGCGGTGAAGCGCCACTCACAGGTCGGCAGCAGCCGTCGTCCGGGCGGTCGCAGCAACAACGGTTAATCATGACCAGGCCTGATAAGCAAAGCGCCATCAGGCGTTAGCGTGGAGCCGGATGCGGCGCAAGCGCCTTATCCGGCCTGCTGTCAGTAATCAATTCCCATCTGAGCTTTCACGCCCGCTTCAAACGCGTGCTTAACCGGGCGCAGCTCGCTGACCGTATCTGCTAACTCCAGAATATCGCGATGACATCCCCGACCGGTGATAATCACCGTTTGATGGGCTGGGCGCGCATTTAAGGCATTGATAACCTCTTCAAGCGGCAGATAGTCGTACGCCACCATATAGGTCAGTTCGTCCAGGATAACCATATCCAGTTGAGCGTCAGCCAGCATTCGCTTTCCATGTTCCCATACGGCCATACAGGCTGCGGTATCCGCCTCGCGGTTTTGCGTGTCCCAGGTAAATCCTGTCGCCATAACCTGAAACTCTACGCCATGGGGTTCGAGTAAGTTTCGTTCACCGTTTGGCCAGGTACCTTTAATAAATTGCACCACGCCGACTTTTTTACCATGGCCCACCGCACGCGTGGCAGTCCCGAACGCTGCGGTGGTTTTACCCTTACCGTTTCCGGTGAACACGATAATGATTCCGCGTTCATCCTTTGCAGCGGCAACGCGGGCATCAACCCGCTCTTTAACGCGCTGCTGGCGTTGCTGGTAGCGTTCTTCACTCATTGAGCTATTCCTGGTTTACGGCCCGGTTGGGCATCGAAAGTCATACCGGTTTTACGGCGGCTGTCATCGCCCATCAGCCACAGATAGAGCGGCATAATATCGGCGGGAGTTTTCAATTTTTGCGGATCTTCAGTTGGAAATGCGCTGGCTCGCATGCCGGTACGCGTACCGCCTGGATTGATACAGTTTACGCGCAGGTGACGGTTCTGATATTCATCTGCCAGAACCTGCATCATGCCTTCGGTAGCGAATTTGGAAGTGGCATACGCTCCCCAATTGGCGCGTCCCTGGCGACCGACGCTGGAAGAGGTAAAGACCAGCGATCCGGCATCGGATTTCAGCAATAGCGGCAGCAATGCCTGGGTCAGCATAAAGGTGGCATTCACATTTACCTGCATGACATCTTGCCAGACCTGCGGATTTTGTTCGCTCATCGGACAAATATCACCCAGTAATCCGGCATTATGGAGAACACCATCCAGACGTGGAAAATGTGCGGCAATGCGCTGTGCAAGCTGGTGGCATTCTTCAGACGTACAAGTGAGCAGATCCAACGTGAACCAGTGTGGCTGCGTACCGTTTTCATCGGCAATAGTGCGGGCAACCTGGCGCAGTTTTTCTTCGTTACGCCCAAGCAGAATCACGGTCGCGCCGTATCGCGCATAGGTCTGTGCGGCTTCACGTCCGATACCATCACTGGCACCGGTAATCAGAATAATGCGGTCCTGTAAAAGGTCTTGTTTAGGTTGGTAATGCACGGCTACTCCTCGGCAACGCTCTGGCCTTCTCGTTCGCGATCACGTTTCGGCTTTATGCCTTAAACCCTGTTCTTTTTCAATCAGCCAAAGGCAATAACACCGCAAAATGAACGCTTTGTCATGCTTTTTGCTGATTCTGCGCCAGGATGGATGAAGCAAGACGGGTTAAGCAGCCTGTTGTACACTGAGCGGAAATAGCGTTGTTTAACCAAGGTGGGTCTCGTGGAATTGTTGTCTGAATATGGGCTGTTTTTGGCAAAAATTGTCACTGTCGTGGTGGCTATTGCGGTAGTTGTGATGCTGATTGTGAACGCGACACAACGCAAGCGTCAGCGCGGGGAGCTGCGGGTTATTAACCTCAGCGAGCAATATAAAGAGATGAAGGATGATCTGTCGCTGGCGCTACTGGACGGGCATCAGCAAAAATTCTGGCATAAGGCGCAGAAAAAGAAACAGAAACTGGAAGCAAAGGCAGCCAAGGCAAAAGCGAAGCTGGGAGACAGTACATCATCTGATAAACCACGTGTATGGGTGCTGGATTTTAAAGGCAGCATGGACGCCCATGAGGTCAGCGCGTTACGTGAGGAAGTGACGGCGGTGTTGGCGGTCGTTAAACCGCAGGATCAAGTGGTGGTTCGCCTGGAAAGCCCGGGCGGTGTGGTTCATGGTTATGGTCTGGCTGCGTCGCAGTTACAGCGTTTGCGCGATAAGCAGATTCCGTTGACCGTAACGGTGGATAAAGTCGCCGCGAGCGGTGGATATATGATGGCCTGCGTAGCCGATAAAATTGTCTCAGCGCCGTTTGCTATTGTCGGCTCTATTGGCGTCGTGGCGCAGATCCCGAACTTTAACCGCTTTCTGAAAGGGAAGGATATTGATATCGAACTGCACACCGCCGGGCAGTATAAGCGTACGCTGACGCTGCTGGGTGAAAACACGGAAGAAGGGCGGCAGAAATTCCGCGAAGATCTGAATGAAACCCATCACCTGTTTAAAGATTTTGTGCAGCGCATGCGTCCGACTCTGGACATTGAACAGGTGGCCACCGGCGAACACTGGTTTGGGCAACAGGCGCTGGCAAACGGGCTGGTGGATGAAATCAATACCAGCGACGAAGTGATTCTCGGGCTAATGGAAGGTCGCGAAGTGTTAAGCGTTCGCTATATGCAGCGCAAAAAACTGATGGATCGCTTTACCGGGAGTGCGGCCGAGAGCGCCGATCGTTTGCTACTGCGCTGGTGGCAGCGAGGACAGAAACCGCTGATGTAAAATTGTCATTGCCGGATGGTGATGCTAAAGCATCTTATCCGGCCTTGAGGATCGTAACATCCCGGGCCGGATAAGGCGGAGCCGCCATCCGGCAAATCATTTCTTGTATTAATCGATCAAGTGATACTTTTCAGAAAGTACGTGCGCCAGGTGCTTAAACATATTAAACACCGCCGTACTCTTGGGCGTCGGAAGCCCTTGTTCGTCTAAAAAGTAATCTCCGCTGAAAACCAGCACGCCATTTCGCTGCGTAACGCCGGTGGCGACAATCCCCGCCAGCGTGTCCTCATGCTCACGAATGATTTTGTTGGCTTCAATCAGCAGCGTTTCGCGATCGATAGGTTGCGTGTCTTTATGCATTATTTACTCCTTAAACAAGGACATTAGTCTACGCCGAGCCCGGCTTATGGGCAAATATTCCCTGACATAAATGAAGGTCTTACGTCGGGGTTGCAACTGGCGGGATTTGTTTTTGCATGCTAATAAAGTTGCGTAACGCATTTTATCAGGTACAGTGTGACGCTTTCGTCAATCTGGCAACAGATTTGCTTGACATTCGACCAATACTTCGTCGTGCTATAGCGTTTGTGAGCAAAAAAGCCTGTTAACTCAGTTACATGAGAGTTACATTACAAGCGCGAAAAAGTTTAAGGGGTTGATATCCGCCGACGCAGAGACCATATCAATGTCTCGTCGCCAGTGGAAGGTGAATCAACGTGCGACGCATTCTGGAAGAATCAAATTAGGTAAAGGTGAATATGGGTAAAGCTCTTGTCATCGTTGAGTCCCCGGCAAAAGCCAAAACGATCAACAAGTATCTGGGTAATGACTACGTGGTGAAATCCAGCGTTGGTCATATCCGTGATTTGCCGACCAGTGGCTCAGCAACTAAAAAGAGCGCCGACTCAACCTCCACCAAAACGGCTAAAAAGCCCAAAAAGGATGAACGTGGCGCTCTCGTCAACCGCATGGGTGTTGACCCGTGGCACAACTGGGATGCGCGCTATGAAGTGCTACCTGGTAAAGAGAAAGTTGTTTCTGAACTGAAGCAACTGGCTGAAAAAGCCGACCACATCTATCTCGCAACCGACCTTGACCGCGAAGGGGAAGCCATTGCATGGCACCTGCGGGAAGTAATCGGCGGCGATGACGCACGCTACAGCCGTGTGGTGTTTAACGAAATTACTAAAAACGCTATTCGTCAGGCGTTTGAAAAACCGGGCGAACTGAACATCGACCGGGTTAACGCGCAACAGGCGCGCCGCTTTATGGACCGCGTGGTGGGCTATATGGTGTCGCCGCTGCTGTGGAAAAAAATTGCGCGTGGTCTGTCAGCAGGCCGCGTACAGTCGGTTGCCGTGCGTCTGGTGGTTGAGCGCGAACGCGAAATCAAAGCATTTGTTCCAGAAGAGTTCTGGGAAATTGGTGCTGACACGACCACGCCTGGAGGCGATGCGTTGCCGCTTGAGGTGACGCACCAGAATGATAAACCGTTCCGCCCGGTCAATCGGGAACAAACGCTTGCCGCTGTCAGCCTGTTGGAAAAAGCGCGCTATAGCGTTCTGGAACGTGAAGATAAACCGACCAGCAGCAAGCCAGGCGCGCCGTTTATTACCTCCACGCTACAGCAGGCTGCGAGTACGCGACTGGGTTTTGGCGTGAAGAAAACCATGATGATGGCGCAGCGTTTGTATGAAGCGGGCTACATCACCTATATGCGTACTGACTCAACCAACCTGAGCCAGGATGCGGTGAACATGGTTCGCGAGTACATCAGCGATAATTTTGGCAAAAAATATCTGCCGGAGAGCGCGAACCAGTACGCCAGCAAAGAGAACTCTCAGGAAGCGCACGAAGCTATCCGTCCTTCCGATGTCGCCGTACAGGCGGAATCGCTGAAAGACATGGAAGCTGATGCGCAAAAACTGTACCAGTTGATCTGGCGTCAGTTTGTTGCCTGTCAGATGACGCCGGCGAAATACGACTCCACCACCTTAACCGTGGGCGCGGGTGATTTCCGCCTGAAAGCGCGTGGTCGTATTCTGCGTTTCGATGGCTGGACCAAAGTGATGCCTGCATTGCGTAAGGGCGATGAAGATCGCATCTTACCGGCCGTGGATAAAGGCGATACGTTGACGCTTGTCGAACTGACGCCAGCGCAACACTTTACCAAACCGCCTGCACGTTTCAGTGAAGCCTCGCTGGTTAAAGAGCTTGAAAAGCGGGGTATTGGTCGTCCATCAACGTATGCGTCGATTATTTCCACGATTCAGGATCGCGGCTATGTTCGTGTTGAGAACCGTCGCTTCTATGCTGAAAAAATGGGTGAAATCGTCACCGATCGTCTGGAAGAAAACTTCCGCGAATTGATGAACTACGATTTTACCGCGCAGATGGAAGACAGCCTCGACCAGGTGGCGAATCACGAAGCAGAATGGAAAGGCGTACTCGACAACTTCTTCACCGATTTTACTCAGCAACTGGATAAAGCCGAAAAAGATCCTGAAGAGGGCGGTATGCGTCCGAACCAGATGGTGCTGACCAGTATTGATTGCCCGACCTGCGGACGCAAGATGGGTATTCGTACCGCCAGCACCGGCGTTTTCCTCGGCTGTTCCGGCTATGCGCTGTCGCCGAAAGAGCGTTGCAAAACCACCATTAACCTGGTGCCGGAAAACGAAGTGCTGAACGTGCTGGAAGGCGACGACGCGGAAACGAACGCTCTGCGCGCCAAACGTCGCTGCAAGAAGTGCGGTACGGCGATGGACAGCTACCTTATCGATCCTAAGCGTAAGCTGCATGTATGTGGTAATAACCCGACCTGTGACGGCTACGAGATCGAAGAGGGTGAATTCCGCATCAAGGGTTATGACGGTCCTATCGTTGAGTGCGAAAAATGTGGTTCTGAAATGCACCTGAAAATGGGGCGTTTCGGTAAGTACATGGCGTGTACCAACGACGAGTGCAAAAACACTCGTAAGATCCTGCGTAACGGTGAAGTCGCTCCGCCGAAAGAAGATCCGGTTCCGCTGCCGGAACTGCCGTGTGAAAAATCTGACGCGTATTTTGTGTTACGTGATGGCGCTGCAGGTATCTTCCTGGCGGCAAATACGTTCCCGAAATCACGTGAGACCCGCGCGCCGTTAGTGGAAGAGCTGTACCGCTTCCGCGATCGTCTGCCGGAAAAACTGCGCTATCTGGCAGATGCGCCGCAGACTGACCCGGACGGCAACAAGTCCATGGTTCGTTTCAGCCGTAAAACCAAGCAGCAATACGTTGCCGCTGAGAAAGACGGTAAGGCGACCGGTTGGTCAGCGTTCTTTGTTGACGGTAAATGGGTAGAAGGGAAGAAATAACGGCATTCCGCCTGAATTCTTCCTTAAAGGGTCGCGTAAGCGGCCCTTTTCGTTTCTGGCGTATTATTTTTTGTCATGCCTATACAGCTTACATAGAAATGATATAGTGGTTATAGTTAACACATTTTTTATTATTAAATCGTATTAGCAGAGCTAACGAGCCTGCTCTGAAACGATGATCTGATGGCATAAATCGGGATGGCTTGACATGAAATTACAGCAGCTTCGCTACATTGTTGAGGTGGTGAACCACAACCTTAATGTCTCCTCAACGGCGGAAGGGCTTTATACCTCCCAGCCAGGCATCAGTAAGCAAGTTCGTATGCTTGAAGATGAACTTGGCATCCAGATTTTTGCCCGTAGCGGCAAGCACCTGACGCAGGTTACGCCAGCGGGGCAGGAAGTCATCCGTATTGCGCGTGAGGTTCTGTCGAAGGTGGATGCCATTAAGTCGGTGGCCGGCGAACATACCTGGCCGGACAAAGGCTCGTTATACATCGCGACGACCCACACGCAAGCACGTTACGCACTGCCAAACGTGATTAAAGGTTTTATTGAGCGTTACCCTCGCGTCTCTTTGCACATGCACCAGGGATCGCCGACGCAAATCGCCGAAGCGGTATCGAAAGGGAATGCAGACTTTGCCATTGCGACAGAAGCCCTGCATCTGTATGACGATTTGGTGATGCTGCCTTGCTATCACTGGAACCGCTCGATCGTCGTGACGCCGGATCATCCGCTGGCGGGAAAAGCGTCCGTTTCTATTGAAGAGTTAGCGCAGTATCCGCTGGTCACCTACACCTTCGGTTTTACCGGGCGTTCGGAACTGGATACCGCGTTTAACCGTGCGGGTCTGGAACCGCGTATAGTATTTACCGCGACCGATGCCGATGTCATTAAAACCTATGTGCGTCTGGGGCTTGGGGTGGGGGTGATTGCCAGCATGGCGGTTGATCCCGTCTCCGACCCTGATCTTGTACGTGTTGACGCGCACGATATCTTCAGTCATAGCACCACCAAAATTGGTTTTCGTCGCAGCACGTTTTTACGCAGTTACATGTATGATTTCATTCAACGTTTCGCGCCGCATCTGACGCGAGATGTGGTGGATACTGCGGTAGCGTTGCGTTCTAACGATGATATAGAAGCCATGTTTAAAGATATTAAATTGCCTGAGAAATAATACCGGCTGTTACCTCGTCGGTATCCTTCTGCATAAAGCGATACCGACGGGAGACGCTGAATTAATCGATAATTTACAGTGAATAAATTAACCATATATAGTTTATGGAAAAGGTTCTCTAAAGTAGTTTCAAATTAGTCAGCTTGCCAAAAATTCCTTTCAAATATTGATAACCGATCAAACAATCGATTTATTTATCAGGACGAGTCCGAAAATTAACTGGCTTTTTTTTGCCTTTTTTATTAGGATTCCTCCTATCTGATGATTAATTGTACCGATTGTTTGGTGCCTAAATGATAAGTGATTTCGATAGTATGAGGTTAGCGATGCCTTCAGGAAACCAGCCAGCACGCAGGGATCCCGTGATGAAACGTAAAGCCTGGTTTGCTGTTTTTCTCGGCTCCGCAGTGTTCTGGATTGTCGTCGCGCTCGTGGCCTGGCAAGTGTGGGGGTAGGTCATGTCCGCACCGGAACAACACACCACCGTGACGCCAGCTCCCCATGAAAATGAACCAGATAGCAATACCGGCGCAGAGAATGGGCCGGAAATCCCCACCTCCTGGACGCTTTCCCCTGAACAACGCGCGTTTATTGATCTGTTTACTGATGATGAACAGAAACAGTAATTAATACGAATTTTATCGTCATTATTATTCGTCCTCTGTCTGATATCTCGTATGACTTATTACGTACAATCGCGATGTCCACTCTAATCAGCATATTATCGACTACCAACATGCCTGTTACACATTAACGCTATCAACTTCCGCTCTCGAATCTTCCCCGCGTATTTCACACCGCACTCCGCTCTTCCGATGTTTACACTTTTATCAATTTGAGTTGTTATCAAAGCGTTACATTTTGTTTGTGTTATCTTTAATACTAACCCTGAAGAAAATCAGGGGATCTAACCCTGTCATTTAAGGAGGAGCTATGTCGTCGACCCTACGCGAAGCCAGTATGGACACATTGCAGGTTAATGATAAAACCTACCGTTACTACAGCTTGCCTCTGGCCGCACAAACACTGGGTGATATCACCCGCCTGCCCAAATCGCTAAAAGTTTTGCTGGAGAACCTGCTTCGCTGGCAGGACGGAAATACCGTTACCGAAGACGATATTCATGCGCTGGCGCGTTGGCTGAAAACCGCGCATGCCGACCGTGAGATTGCCTATCGACCCGCTCGCGTTTTGATGCAGGACTTTACTGGCGTACCCGCAGTGGTCGATCTGGCCGCTATGCGCGAAGCGGTAAAACGTTTGGGCGGGGATACGGCAAAAGTGAATCCGCTTTCGCCAGTGGATCTTGTCATTGACCACTCCGTAACGGTGGATCGTTTCGGTGATGATGACGCTTTCGAAGAGAACGTCCGTCTGGAAATGGAACGTAACCATGAGCGCTATGTGTTCCTGAAATGGGGACAGCAAGCATTCAGTCGCTTCAGCGTCGTGCCGCCGGGAACGGGGATTTGCCACCAGGTTAACCTTGAGTATTTGGGTAAAGCCGTCTGGAGCGAATTACAAAACGGTGAATGGGTGGCTTATCCGGATACGCTGGTCGGTACTGACTCCCATACTACGATGATAAATGGTCTCGGTGTGCTGGGCTGGGGCGTCGGCGGCATTGAAGCCGAAGCCGCGATGCTGGGCCAGCCGGTCTCTATGCTTATCCCTGACGTGGTGGGCTTCAAGTTGGTAGGTAAACTGCGGGAAGGTATCACCGCGACCGATCTGGTGCTGACTGTCACCCAAATGCTGCGTAAGCATGGTGTGGTTGGGAAATTTGTTGAATTCTATGGTGATGGCCTGGATACCTTACCGCTGGCCGATCGGGCAACCATTGCGAACATGTCGCCGGAATATGGCGCAACCTGTGGTTTCTTCCCGATTGATGACATCACGCTTGAATATATGCGCCTGAGTGGACGCAGTGAGGAGCAGGTCGACCTGGTCGGCGCTTATGCTAAAGCGCAGGGGATGTGGCGTAACCCAGGCGATGAACCTGTATTTACCAGTTCGCTGGAGCTGGATATGGGCAGTGTGGAAGCGAGCCTTGCCGGACCGAAGCGTCCACAGGATCGAGTGGCACTTGCAGATGTCCCGAAAGCGTTCTCGGCGAGTAACGAGCTTGAGGTGAATAGCTCGCTAAAAGATCGTCAGCCGGTGGATTATACGATGAACGGGCATCAATACCTGTTGCCGGATGGCGCGGTGGTGATTGCGGCGATCACCTCCTGTACCAACACCTCTAACCCAAGCGTATTGATGGCGGCGGGGCTGCTGGCGAAGAAAGCGGTTACGCTCGGTCTGAAACGTCAACCCTGGGTTAAAGCCTCGCTGGCGCCTGGCTCTAAAGTCGTTTCTGACTATCTGGCGCAGGCCGGGTTCACACCGTATCTTGACGAGTTGGGCTTTAACCTCGTGGGTTATGGCTGTACCACCTGTATAGGTAATTCCGGACCGTTGCCCGATCCTATTGAGACAGCTATCAAAAAAGGCGATCTCACGGTCGGCGCAGTGCTTTCCGGCAACCGTAATTTTGAAGGACGCATCCATCCGCTCGTCAAGACGAACTGGTTGGCGTCACCGCCGCTGGTAGTCGCTTACGCGCTGGCGGGGAATATGAATATTAACCTGACGAAAGACCCGTTAGGTCATGACAGAAAAGGCGATCCCGTTTACCTGAAAGATATCTGGCCAACTGCCCAGGAAATCGCCCGGGCCGTCGAGCAGGTCTCTACCGCGATGTTCCATAAAGAGTATGCCGAAGTATTTGAAGGCACGCCGGAATGGAAAGCGATTCAAGTTGATCGGGCTGACACCTATGGCTGGCAGTCTGACTCGACCTATATCCGTTTGTCGCCGTTCTTTGATGGTATGCAGGCTACGCCGGATCCGGTACAGGACATTCATGGCGCACGCATTTTGGCGATGTTAGGCGACTCGGTGACCACCGATCACATTTCTCCAGCCGGTAGCATTAAAGCGGATAGCCCGGCCGGTCGGTATCTGCAAAGCCACGGCGTTGAGCGCAAAGACTTTAACTCCTACGGTTCCCGCCGCGGAAACCATGAAGTGATGATGCGCGGTACTTTTGCCAATATACGTATCCGCAATGAGATGGTGCCTGGCGTGGAAGGCGGAATGACGCGGCATTTACCGGGGACGGAAGTGGTAGCTATCTATGATGCGGCCATGCAATACCAACAGGAGAATGTTCCGCTGGCGGTCATTGCCGGTAAGGAATATGGTTCTGGCTCCAGTCGTGACTGGGCTGCGAAAGGCCCACGCTTGCTGGGTGTGCGCGTGGTGATTGCTGAGTCCTTTGAGCGAATTCACCGTTCTAACCTGATCGGCATGGGGATTTTACCGCTTGAATTCCCACAGGGGGTTACGCGTAAAACGCTGGGATTAACCGGTGAGGAAGCGATTGATATTACGGATCTGCAAAACATTAAACCGGGGGCGACAGTTCCGGTAAGTTTGACCCGTGCGGATGGGCATAAAGAGGTGATTTTATGCCGTTGCCGCATCGATACCGCGACGGAGTTAACGTATTACCAGAACGACGGCATTCTGCACTACGTCATTCGTAATATGTTGAACTGACATGTAAAAAGCCTGCGTGAGCAGGCTTTTTTCTGTACCGGGTAAATGGAAATTATTTATTTAACAAATGGCCCATTTTCGCGGCTTTGGTATCCAGATAATGTTCATTATTCGGGTTACGGCCCACAATCAACGGCACGCGTTCAACGATATTGATACCCGCCTCGGTCAGAATTTCCACCTTCTTCGGGTTATTGGTCAACAAACGTACCTCGTCAACGCCCAGCAGTTTGAACATGTCCGCACACAGTGTGAAATCACGCTCGTCTGCTGCAAAGCCTAACTGATGATTGGCTTCAACGGTATCATAACCCTGGTCCTGCAGCGCATAGGCGCGGATTTTATTTAACAGTCCAATGTTGCGCCCTTCCTGACGATGATAGAGCAGAATGCCACGCCCTTCTTCGGCAATATGCGACAGGGCTGCTTCGAGCTGGAAACCGCAATCGCAACGCAGGCTAAACAGCGCATCGCCAGTCAGACACTCAGAGTGGACACGCGCCAGGACAGGCGTTTGGCCTGTAATATCGCCAAAAATTAGTGCGACATGATCGTGTCCGGTTGCCAGTTCTTCAAATCCCACCATCAGGAAATCACCCCAGGGGGTTGGCAGTTTGGCTTCTGCCACACGTTTAAGCTGCATGTAATTCTCCAGATTATGCTGGCACTGTCGTGCCGTCGCCTGTTGGCTTCTGTTCTGTATTGCACTATTTTGCCATAAGCCAGCGATGTTCACCTAATCGCGACAACGGATTCGCTTTTGGAATGGCACAAAATTGTCAATTTTCCCGGCGTGCGCATTTTTCAGTTATGATTGTGAGACTTATCAACGAAAGGAGAGGCGATGCTTTCAATTGCAAAGCGCACCGCAGTCGGCGCCGGACTGCTGCTTATCATGCCGGTTGCTGTATGGGTATCAGGCTGGAACTGGCAACCAGGGCATAATGTCTGGTGGTTAAAATCCCTGTTCTGGGTAACGGAAACGGTGACACAGCCATGGGGGATTATCACTCACGTAGCGCTCTGTGCATGGTTTTTATGGTGTCTGCGTTTTCGTCTGAAAGCGGCGGTAATGCTGTTTGCGATCCTGGCGGTGGCGATTTTAGTTGGGCAGGGCGTGAAGTCATGGGTTAAGGATAAGGTGCAGGAACCGCGGCCATTTGTTGTATGGCTGGAAAAAACGCACCATATTCCGGTGGATGAGTTCTACACTTTAAAACGTAAAGATCGCGGGAACTTAGTCAAAGAACAATTAGCCGAACAGCGGGACGTGCCAACGTTTCTACGTAAGCACTGGCAAAAAGAAACAGGATTTGCTTTTCCCTCCGGGCATACAATGTTTGCTGCCAGTTGGGCTTTGCTGGCGGTAGGATTGCTGTGGCCGCGCAGACGTACGCTGACTATAGCATTCTTACTCATCTGGGCGACGGGGGTGATGGGGAGCCGCTTGCTGCTGGGAATGCACTGGCCCCGTGATTTGGTGGTCGCAACGCTGATTTCCTGGCTGTTGGTGACCCTGGCAACCTGGCTTGCGCAGCGGATATGCGGACCCTTAACACCGCCAGTGCAGGAGACAAAAGAAATCGCGCAGCGTGAGCAAGAAAGTTAGCTATGATTGATTTTTCGAATTTTGCCCTTAAATCAGAAGGCATAAAGCGCTTTTCCATTTCGCACTCGGTGTGAAAATGGTAATTTAAAGGGCTCAACGCGGTAAGTTGGACACGATTTATTCGCTTAAACCACATAACGGGAAGTAATGTGAAATATTTACTCATTTTCTTACTGGTGTTGGCGATTTTTGTTATTTCGGTGACATTAGGTGCGCAAAACGATCAACAGGTTACGTTTAATTACCTGCTGGCTCAGGGTGAGTATCGTATCTCTACGCTGCTTGCTGTATTGTTTGCCGCAGGTTTTGCGATTGGTTGGCTAATTTGCGGCCTTTTCTGGCTGAAGGTTCGAGTGTCTCTTGCGCGCGCCGAACGTAAAATCAAACGACTGGAAAACCAGCTTGCGCCTGCGACCGACGTTGCGGTACCCGCCGATTCGTCGGTTGTAAAGGAATAATTATTTATGTTGGAGTTGTTGTTTCTGCTTTTACCTGTAGCCGCTGCCTATGGGTGGTATATGGGTCGCAGAAGTGCGCAACAAACAAAGCAGGATGAAGCCAACCGACTTTCCCGTGACTATGTCGCCGGGGTTAACTTCCTCCTGAGCAACCAACAAGATAAAGCGGTGGATCTGTTCCTCGATATGCTGAAAGAGGACACGGGCACCGTTGAGGCTCATCTCACCCTCGGAAACCTGTTCCGTTCGCGCGGTGAAGTCGATCGTGCAATCCGCATCCACCAAACGCTTATGGAAAGTGCCTCGCTGACATACGAACAGCGCTTGCTGGCAGTGCAACAACTGGGCCGGGACTACATGGCCGCAGGCCTGTATGACCGTGCGGAAGACATGTTCAATCAGCTTACTGATGAAACAGATTTTCGCGTTGGGGCATTACAACAGTTGCTGCAAATTTATCAGGCAACCAGCGAATGGCAAAAAGCCATTGACGTTGCAGAGCGTCTGGTAAAGCTTGGCAAAGACAAACAACGCATTGAGATAGCGCATTTCTATTGCGAACTGGCGTTACAGCAAATGGGCAACGACGATATGGATCGTGCCATGACGCTGTTGAAAAAAGGGGCGGCAGCAGACAAAAACAGCGCCCGCGTTTCCATTATGATGGGGCGCGTATATATGCTGAACGGCGATTATTCCAGGGCGGTTGAAAGTCTGCAACGGGTGATTTCTCAGGATAAAGAGCTGGTCAGTGAAACGTTGGAAATGCTGCAAAGCTGCTACCAGCATCTGGGCAAAAACGATGAGTGGGCAGAGTTTTTACGCCGTGCGGTTGAGGAAAATACCGGTGCCGCCGCTGAACTGATGCTTGCAGATATCCTTGAGGCGCGTGAGGGGACTGATACCGCTCAGGTTTATATAACTCGTCAGCTGCAACGCCATCCTACGATGCGTGTATTCCACAAGCTAATGGATTATCATCTTAACGAAGCAGAAGAAGGGCGCGCCAAAGAGAGCCTGATGGTGCTGCGCGATATGGTCGGGGAGCAGGTACGTAGTAAGCCGCGCTATCGCTGTCAGAAATGCGGGTTTACCGCTTATACGCTGTACTGGCATTGTCCATCCTGCCGTTCATGGTCAACCATTAAACCTATTCGTGGGCTTGATGGGCTGTAATTTCTTAAAAAAACTTCAACTTAGTTACAACATCCTTGTAGGGTGTAATCGTCCCATCATCAACCTCCACAGCGGTTCGCCTGGCAGAAATGTAATCGCGCCTGTTAATTTTCTATTGCCGCAGGTAGAATGCACGCCGTTTACCCATTTTGCGCCACCGGTGGCGCCCATCCACAGGAAGGTCTGGTCATGACGTTTACTGCTTCATCTTCTTCTCGTGCTGTTACTGATTCTCCTGTCGTTGTCGCTCTTGATTACGCAAATCGTGATAAAGCATTAGCTTTTGTCGACAGAATTGATCCTCGTGATTGCCGTTTGAAAGTGGGCAAAGAGATGTTCACGCTTTTTGGACCTCAGTTGGTTCGCGAACTGCAACAGCGCGGTTTTGACGTCTTTCTGGATTTGAAATTTCATGATATTCCCAATACAACGGCACATGCCGTAGCTGCGGCTGCCGACCTTGGCGTGTGGATGGTTAACGTACACGCCTCTGGCGGGGCGCGCATGATGACGGCAGCCCGTGAGGCCCTGGTGCCTTTTGGTAATGATGCGCCATTGCTGATTGCTGTGACGGTGCTGACCAGCATGGAGGCCAGCGATCTGGCCGATCTCGGTGTGACGTTGTCACCTGCGGAGCATGCTGAAAGACTGGCGCGTTTAACCCAACATTGCGGGCTGGACGGTGTCGTATGCTCTGCCCAGGAAGCGGTACGTTTCAAACAGGCGTTTGGACAGGCATTTAAGTTAGTGACCCCGGGTATTCGTCCTGAAGGCAGCGAGGCGGGCGATCAGCGTCGTATTATGACGCCAGAGCAGGCGCAGTTAGCCGGTGTGGATTACATGGTGATTGGTCGTCCGGTCACGCAGTCTGCCGACCCGGCGCAGACGCTGAAGATGATCAATGCCTCTCTGAAACGAGGTGTGTAAATGAGCGATTCAAACTCTCGCCTGGTCTATTCAACCGACTCCGGACGCATTGATGAACCGAAGGTCGCCCCTGAGCGTCCAAAGGGTGATGGTATTGTCCGCATTCAACGCCAGACCAGCGGTCGTAAAGGCAAGGGCGTGTGCCTGATCACCGGTATTGATCAGGATGATGCGGAACTGGCTAAATTAGCCGCTGAACTGAAGAAAAAATGTGGTTGCGGTGGAGCGGTAAAAGAGGGCGTGATTGAAATTCAGGGCGATAAACGTGACCTGATAAAATCACTGCTGGAAGCCAAAGGCATGAAAGTCAAACTGGCTGGCGGTTAATAAAAAAGCCACGGAGATAATCCGTGGCTTTTTAAATACAGAGCTGAAAAAGTAAACGTTTAATTATATCGAGCCGGTCAACCGTAAATTATTTACCTACCTGATGGCCAATAATACCACCAACAGCAGCACCACCCAGCGTACCCAGCGCGCTGCCATCGGTCAGGACTGCACCACCTACTGCACCCGCACCAGCACCGATAGCGGTATTGCGATCGCGTTTGGACCAGTTAGAGCAGGCGCTCAGAGACATTGCCAGAGTAAGCGCCAGAATGGCTGCGGTCATTTTTTTGCTCGTTACTAACATAATACTTTCTCCTGAATTATTGATTCACGGAATCCAGTGTTCTTTAAGGATAGCGTTAAATCGCGACTATCAAAGATATTTCCGTGAAACCGTTTAGCGAAGGCATGACAACCAATATCCTGCAGTTGGATGTTCGCTCCTGTTATATCGCTAATGTTAATTCTACGAGTTTATCCTGTTAACAACAGGTAAAAAGTCTTAATTGGGTTGTCAGATAACTCTCATAGAGGAGATGATTTGCCTGCCGACAAATCATCTTGCGCAGCCATTATGCGTTGGAATCAATGATATTGACGGTTAATCCTGAATGTTCAAGCTGCATTTGTACGCTGGCGCTGAGCTTAGAGTCCGTCACGACGCGACTGAATCGTTCTAAAGGCCCCAGGGTATAAGGATGAATGGCGTCAAATTTTGAGCTGTCGGTAAGCACAATTACCTCTGCGCCTTTTTCCAGTACCGCATTAACCACATCAGAACGCATCATATCGCGTCCGGTGAAGCCGGTTTCTGCCTGCCAGCCATCAATGCCGATGAAGGCCTTACTGAAGTGTACCTGCTGGATAAACTGGCGAGTCAGGGGGCCGACCATGCTCTCACTTTTCTTCTGATAAATCCCGCCGAGGAGAATCACTTCACAGGGTGTTTCTTTGAGCAGGTGAGCGATGTAGCTGCTCACCGTAATGATAGTGACATCTTTTTGCTCCGCCAGGGTTCTTGCCAGGAGCGCATTGCTGCTGCCATTCTCAATGAATACTGACTCGCCGGGGCTGACCAGTGATGCAGCGAATTCGGCCAGCTCACGTTTTAGCGTGAAATTGGTCATCATGCGTGTTTCCACATCATCGCTGTTCAATGAAACAGCAAATCCGTGCGCACGGCGTAAATAACTCTGTTTTTCCAGCGTATTCAGATCCTGTCGAATCGTCACTTCTGAAACGCCGGTGATTTTTGCCAGATCGGCGACGCTCATCTGACCTTTATCGGTCACCATCTGCAAAATGGATTGTTGTCGGGAATTCATAGTATTAATTTTTATAGCAATATCGTATCGGAAAATAAACGGAAGTCTGCTGATAGCAGTAACATCAAGAGAGCGATGTCATCAGATCTCCCACGGAGCTTTCTGTTTAGTTGACAAAGATTGAGTATCTTCTTTGACCGTGTTTAACAGTTCAGCCTTCAGAATTTCGAGATTGTGGATGGCTGAGTGGTAATCACCTGCAACGAGGATATCCAGCACGGTATCAATGCGTTCGGCCAGACGCTGAGCGTCGATATCAGACATGGTCATCATCCAAAGGGCAATAGAGTTTGAATTTCATGATGCAGAATTTCATGGCAAAAGAGAAGGGAAAAATAGTATTAACCTGAATGATTGAAGAATATTATATATTCTGTGATTACATACAGATAGAATCATCACGTATTGTCCATTTATGGCTATTTTCTCCGAGGAATCTTTCTGCATTATCGCGTTTTTTTATTCAGGTGTCGTCGATACCATCGTTCAAACGCAGCTGCAGGCATCGGCTTGGCGAATAAAAATCCCTGACGCTCATTGACGCCGTTCTTGGTCAAAAACGCATCCTCTTTTGCACTTTCAACGCCTTCGGCGATGACCTGCAGGTTGAGCGCCTGCGCGACCGCGACAATGGCCCGCACCAGCGACTGCGAAATAGGTTGCTTGTGCACATCTCTGACAAAGGTTTGATCCAGTTTTATCGCATCAAGCGGGAAGCGGGCCAGTTGAGATAGCGACGAATAACCGGTGCCAAAATCATCCAAATGGATTTGTGCCCCCAACAGACTAAATTGCTGAATAACGGATAGCGCCAACTGCTCATTTTCAATCAAACTGCTTTCCGTTAATTCAACATCGATCGGGCAGTATTCAAAGTTGAGATCGTGAAGCACCTGCTTGAGAGCGGTAAATAGCGTCTGGTCGGCGAGCTGGCGCGCAGACACGTTTACCGCCACGCGTAGATTTATCCCCTTGGCACGCCATTTTGCCACCTGGCGCACGACGTCCAGAATAACCCATCGACCGAGCGGAACGATGAGCCCTGATTCTTCGGCGTAGGAGATAAACTCCAACGGCGGTATGAGACCACGTTCCGGGGACTGCCACCGAACCAGGGCCTCCAGACTACGAACTTCTCCGCGCCAGGTTATTTTTGGCTGATAGTGGATAACCAGTTGATCGTTTTCCAGCGCCTTACGCAGATTGGTATCCAACCACAAATATTCAAAAACCCGTTGATTCATTTCCGGTGAGAAGACGCAAAATTGACCACGACCGCCTTCTTTTGCTGTGTACATGGCCGTATCCGCGTTACGGATGACGCTCTCGCCGTCCTGTCCATGCTGTGGCGCGAGAGAAATACCGATTGAACATCCGGTATAGACTTCTATCAGTCCAATGCGAAAAGGTTGACGCAGGCGCGTCAGGATACGCGATGCCGTAGCCTCCAGCGCGCCCTGGGACGTTTCGGTGGCAAGGACAATGAATTCATCACCGCCAAACCTGGCCAGTAGCTGGTTGTCGTCGAGGCAACTGAGGATAGCCAGCGACACACTTTGTAACAACTGATCGCCAAACATATGACCGTAGGCGTCGTTCACCTTTTTAAAGTTATCCAAATCGAGATAGACAATCCCAACCTGCGTATCGCCCGCGTTTTCAATAGCGTTGCTGATCAGCTCGTGAATTGCGTTGCGGTTCGGTAAACCAGTGATGGAGTCGGTATTGGCCAATACCCGTAGACGTTCCTGCGCGCGGCGCTCTTCAGTAATATCGGTACCGGAACAGATCAGAAATATTTCGTTCTTGCCGCTACCGTTATGCACAAACTTATTACGGAACAGAAACAGACGCTGGCCTTTGCAGGTTTTTACCCAACGTTCGACCTCATAAGAGTTACCTTCGCGAAAAAACACCTCAATGTTGCGCCGTGAGGCTGCGGCCTCGCGCCGGCTCATAAACAGCGTGAAAACGCTTTGGCCAATCACTTCACGCTCTTTGAGACCGGTGTACTCTTCGCACAGGCGATTAAAGCGCTGAATGTTGCCCATGCGGTCAAGAATGACAATGACGGAGTTAGCTTCAGAAACGACCTGCTCAGCGAAAGAGAGGCCGTGAGCCAGGTCGCGCGCGACGGAAGGGGTGTCATCCCAGGCGGATGCGCTTCCCGCCCATTCGCGCTTATTGATTTTCCTGCCGACCAGATGCACGGGAATGTCGTCATCTTCAATGGGAAGCGTCATCAACAGGCTCGATGTAATCACCGTCATTTCGCGAATGCGGTCGGCTTGCTCAGCTGACAATTCGATGGTCTGATCGACTGCTGACGCTTCGTCGATAGAGAAATGCAGGATGTTGCAATCCTCTGACAAACGCCAGTAGGGGTTATGAGTGCCCACATAGCTATACAACGTAACCCGCTCCCGGACGTCTTTCATGATGTGTACTATCCCGTTTAAAGCGCATAGAGCCTCAAAAGTATAGTTAGCCATGATTCATACAGGGTGACTATGGCTGAACGTATTGTTTTATTTATGTATTTATATGTAATGCAGAATCTAAAAAAAGCAAAGCTAGCGGAACTGAAAATAGTAAAAAATAAATTAGACCGGATGAAAGAAGTGTAGTGCTTGGTGGAGATTTGGGAGGGAAAAGAAAACGACCTTTCACAGAAAGAGAAAGGCCGTTAGCTTTATCAGTATTACACGGCTGGACGTGCGATAACGCTGCGGGTTTCCATCCGCACTTCGGCAATGGTTACATCAATCACATCCGTGACTTTGTAAACCACTTCACCTTTGATTTGTACGGTGCCGCTTTCCTGACTGCATACCAGTTCGTCACGAACAGCATGCAGGAACGGGGCCGGAATAAATGCGACTGCGCCATTATCCACTAAACGCACTCGCATACCGCCGCGGCTGACGTCAATGATCTCGGCCGCGAAGCGGACGTCGGTGCCGGCTTTGTCGCTCAAGAAGCGGGCGTATAACCAGTCACCCACATCGCGTTCAGCCATGCGGTTCAGACGACGACGTTCGGCCATTTGCAGGGTCGTATCATCCTGTGGACGGGCAATCGTTTCGCCTTTGATGACGGCCTTAAGCAGACGGTGGTTGATCATGTCGCCATACTTACGAATAGGAGAGGTCCAGGTGGCATATGCTTCCAGACCCAGCCCAAAGTGCGGACCTGGTTCGGTGCTGATTTCAGCATACGACTGGAACCGGCGGATACGGCTATCGAGGAAACCGGAAGGCTGCGCATCCAGTTCGCGGCGCAGTTTGCAGAAGCCTTCCAGCGTCAGGACCTCTTCGGCATCTACATGCATACCATGGGTTTTCAGTAGCGCGGCCAGTGCGTCAGCATTTGCCGGATCAAATCCCATATGGACGTTATAAATTCCAAAGCCCAGCGTGTCGCGAAGAACGCGTGCAGCACAAATATTTGCCGCAATCATTGACTCTTCCACGATACGGTTAGCGATGCGACGCGGTTCCGCCACAATATCCAGCACTTCGCCTTTTTCACCGAGGACAAAACGGTAATCCGGACGATCTTTAAATACTAACGCGTGGTTGTGACGCCATTCACCACGGCTCAGACAAATACGATGCAGCAGACGGATTTGTTCAGCAATTGCGTCGTTTTCAGGCTGCCAGTCGCCGGTGCCTTCCAGCCAGTCGGAGACGTTGTCATAGGCCAACTTCGCTTTAGACTCGATAGTCGCAGCGAAGAAGGTGATGTTGTCTTCAATCGTACCGTCGGCGGTAATGATCATGCGGCAAGCCAGAACCGGGCGTACTTCGTTCGCGCGCAGAGAACAGAGATCGTCAGACAGTTCACGTGGCAGCATCGGGATATTGAATCCCGGCAGATAGTTGGTGAACGCACGAATCTTCGCCGTTTTATCCAGTTTGCTGCCTTCTGCAATCCAGGCGGTAGGATCGGCTATAGCAACAGTTAACTGTAGCTTGCCATCGGCCAGTTCTTCAGCATACAGCGCATCGTCCATATCTTCAGTACTGGCGCTGTCGATGGTGACGAAATTGAGGGCGGTCAGGTCCTGACGCACCAGACCTTCGTCCAGCATTTCGGTCGCAACGCCGTCCGGTGCTTCTTTTTCAAGATTATGGCGCGCCAGCGTGACCCACCACGGGACAAAGTGATCGTCCGCAAAAGTGATAAATTGGGTTAGTTCAGCGTAGAAGGTGCGATCGCCTTTCAGCGGATGGCGGCGCATTTCTGCCACGGCCCAGTCACCTTCTTTAAATTCATGCTCAACGCCACGGGCGGCGCGACAAGGGATCGCCTCTTTCAGTAACGGATGATCCGGCACAATAGACAGACGGTCATTTTTGCCCTGAACTTTACCCACGAAGCGCGTCAGGAAGGGTTCGATTAGCTCTTCCGGTTCAGCAGACTCACGATCTTTTTCCGTATGGATCACCGCAACAATACGGTCGCCATGCATCACTTTTTTCATCTGCGGCGGTGGAATGAAATAGCTTTTTTGTGCATCGACTTCCAGGAAGCCAAAGCCTTTTTCCGTGGCTTTTACCACCCCTTCAGCACGCGGCGTCTGGGAATGTAGTTGCTGTTTAAGCTGCGCTAGCAGCGGGTTGTCCTGAAGCATAATTGTCTATTTTCGTGGCTAAAAGAGCGGCTGACAGTTTTACGCGATTCTGTCAGTTGCAGCAAGCGCTCTTTAAGTAAGTGGATCGGTTAATACGTCTCGCCCAGCGCGATTTTCAAGCGATTTAACCATCCGCATAATCCACTCCAGGCCAGCAGGTTAATCGCCTGTTCTGAAGAGATACCCTGATCGAACAACGGTGTTAACAGTGCGGCGCTAAAGCGGTCGGGCGCTCGGGTGAGCCATTGTACCGCCTGCAGGGTGACGCGCTCAACCGGATGTCGTTGTTCCCAGCGCTGCAATTCACGTTCATCCTGACGAAGGACAGTGATGATGTCAGTTAATTCATATGCCGTATGCGCATGTTCATTAAAGCAGGACACGCTGCCGTTGATGCGTGATGTCATCAGGGTCGTCAGAGAAAATGCCCGCGTCGGCATATCGCTGCGTAGCGTGCTGGAAATCAGTGACCCAAGTAAATCTAAAACGGCAGGTGAATGTGCTAGCAGGGGGAGCAGCGCGTGCAGTTCGTTGGGATAATCCGCGCGCGGTTTCGCGCGGGTATGCAGCTGCTCGGGTTCTAATGGCGCAGCGTGCCAGCTGGCGTTGGTGGCGCTAAATGGCGAAGCGTGAGCGAATTGCTGTATATCCAGGCCCGGTATTCGACGTACCGGGTGAGCGCTGCAGGCCTGAAGTAATGCGACTACCCGGGCCTGAAAACCGACGAAGCCGATGATTTGATTCATCAATATGCTATCGCAGCTGGTCAGCCCGACCGCATCCAGGTGCTGACGGTCCCGCTCGCCGATCACAGCCGGTGAACTGGCGAGCTGGCGCGCATATTGGGTGATTTGCGCCAGTCGATGATTACTTTCGCGAGACGAATCAGGACCCGGCAGCGGCGTTAAGCGCGCGGCATAGTGATTACACAATCGCTGCACGCCATACACCTGAGCGACGGTCAGGGCTGTACTCATCCGTTCATAGGCGCTGAACGTATGCATCCGATCCAGTGCGACGTGAGCGGGGAAAAGAAGTTGGGCAAGTTTACGGGCAGGGGTTAACCAGGATTGAAAGGGTAAAAGCACGTCATGAGATATCGCCAGGTCCAGTAAAAAGCTGTCGTCAACATGAGCGGCCTCCGGCACCAGCGGCAGAACATCTTGCGGATACGTGCTGGATTGCGTCTCATGATACCAGTGGCTTTTGCCTACAATGCGGCGTTGTTCCATGGGCGTTCCTTGGTCTAAAAAGTGGCGACCCGGACACGTCGTCATACACCTACGCCGGATCGTTTGCGCTGCAATATCCTGACGTAAGCCGAAGGGGGGATGAAAGATTGTTACGTGATAATAAATATCGGAAAAGTATATATGGCACAGGGCAGTGGAGGAGGAGGTGAAATCATGGGCGACGGCAGGCCGCCCACAGAGGACTAAACGATTATTTCAGATCCAACTCGTTCATCGCTGCAATGCTGAAGCCGCCATCAACGTGAACGACTTCACCAGAGATGCCGGCAGAAAGATCGGAGCACAGGAATGCTGCGGAATTACCTACATCTTCAATCGTCACGGTGCGGCGAATCGGCGTCACCGCTTCACAATGCGCCAGCATTTTACGGAAATCTTTGATGCCGGAAGCGGCAAGAGTGCGGATTGGACCTGCGGAGATGGCGTTCACTCGTACACCTTCAGGACCCATTGCGTTAGCCATGTAACGGACGTTGGCTTCCAGAGACGCTTTCGCCAGACCCATCACGTTGTAGTTAGGGATTGCGCGCTCTGCACCCAGGTAGGATAGCGTCAGTAGCGCAGAGCCAGGGTTAAGCATAGAGCGGCAAGCTTTTGCCATCGCAACAAAGCTGTAAGCGCTGATGTCATGAGCAATTTTAAAACCTTCGCGGGTGACCGCATTCACATAGTCGCCATCCAACTGGTCAGCAGGCGCGAAACCGATGGAATGCACGAATCCGTCGAATTTCGGCCAGAAGTGGCTCAGTTCAGCGAACATCGCATCGATGCTGGCATCTTCGGCAACATCACATTGTAGTACGATGCTGGACCCCAGTTGAGCGGCAAATTCCTCCACTCGGCCTTTTAGTTTGTCGTTCTGGTAGGTGAACGCCAGTTCAGCGCCTTCACGATGCATTGCCTGAGCGATTCCCCAGGCAATGGACAATTTACTGGCAAGACCCGTCACCAGAAGACGCTTACCGGAAAGAAAACCCATAGCTTTAATCCTTATGGTCATTGCTTCTTCGTAGCAATCAATGCGTGATGATTGCCATCTCAAAAACGCGCGAAATTGGGCTGAAATTATATCCTACTCATTGTTCCTTTTAGAATGGTTATCAACCCTAAATGACCCTTACCATTCATTGAAAATGGCGAGGATATTACTTCCCCTGGTTGTGCTTTGCCCGACCCGTATTGCATTGAAGACAATGAGAAAATACAAGGCTTTAAAGGCGCTAAAATGGTATTATTAAGGCGCTAGCTGATGTTAATAAACATAGCAAGGTAGGAACTTTCTTAAAACAAAAAACATGCATATATTCAGATTGTTATGATATATTGTTTTTATCGATCAATATCGATACATTGATCGATATTATTGATTGATTGTGATTAAAAGTGCATTATCAGGAAGTTATGATCAATTGGAGTGGTCTTATGCACTATCATTTCATCGCGGAACCGATGAGAGACACAACAAATAAGTTGCTGGGCGTGGAGATGATCGCCCGGTTTGCTGCAGATACGGTTCGCCCATTGCATGCAGATTTCGTCGTTTCAGCGTGGAATAGCGAACAAAAGCGTAATTTCATGCTCAAGCAAATTCAGTTAATTGCCGAAAAGCGTGATTGGTTTGAGAGCAACAATCTGCTCTGTACCCTTCATCTCATCGATGAAATGGCGCTTCTGGCGATTGGTGATCCGGTCATCAAGTCGGCCCTACACGCAATGCCCTTTATTGCACTGGAACTGTCAGAGCGTTTTCTGTCGAGTACGATTTGCCTGAATAATCTGCTGATTAATTCACTCAGTGACGGCCCAAACGCGCTATGGCTGGGCGATCTCGGCTCCGGTAACGTCGGGGCAAGTCCGCTGGTTTGCGGTCATTTTGACGTGGTTAAATTGGATCGCGGTTTCTTCCTTGAACAGGTAGAAAAGCCGATGTTCCCGGTGCTTATCAAAAACATCCGGGAATATTGCGATCGCGTTGCGGTGGAGGGGGTCGAAACATCACGACTTATCGATGACGTCAGCGCGGCAGGTGTCTGGGCGATACAGGGGAGCGTTTTTCCGTCAGTCGTTTTTCACGAGGTCGAGACACTGCTCTTACCCGGTGTTGGTCACTGATGGCGCAATTGCCCTCCGGTTTCGGAGGGCAGCGGCTTTGTTAGCGATCTTTCCGCCAGGCGTCGGCGGTGAGTGCCTCGCCAAAATGCCCTGCAATCAGACGACGAGTCAGCTCATGCAGCGGGGAGGCCAGAACATCCGCGGTACTGCCACGCTCAACAACTTCACCCTGATGCATGACTAATACTTGATCGCTAATGTGCTTCATCATGCCGATATGTTGAGTCACATAGATATACGAAATCCCCTGTTTTTCCTGTAATTCCAGCATCAAATTGATGAGCTGCGAACGCATCGACATGTCCAGAGAGGCAAGGGCCTCGTCGGCGATAATCACTTTAGGTCGTAAAATAAGCGCGCGGGCAAGCCCCAGACGCTGTTTTTGCCCCGGCGCCAACATATGCGGGTAATAGCTCACATGGTCAGGTAACAGTCCAACCATGCGCATCGTTTCTATAATCTGTTTGCGACGCTGTTCAGGTTCCAGGTCGGTGTTCAGACGCAGCGGGAAATCAAGGATTTGTGAAATACGCTGGCGAGGGTTAAGCGATGTTGACGGATCCTGAAAAATCATACGGATACGCTGACTACGGAATGAATAATCACCATACTGGAGCGGATGATCGTCAATCAGCAGTTCACCGCTGGTGGGTTCAATCATGCCAGCTAACATCTTTGCCAGCGTGGACTTACCGGAACCATTCTCACCAATGACCGCGAGTGTCTGACGTTCGCGCAGGGTAAAGCTGAGTGGCTTTACGGCCTCAACGGTCTGGCGGCGAAATAAACCCGTCCGGTAGCGAAAGGTTTTGCTCAGATTGCGAACTTCGAGCAGGGTTTCTACCATCTCACTCTCTCTCCATGTTCAGCGGGAAATGACAGGCGTAGAGATGATTCTTTGCTCCGGTCAGTCGTGGGGTTTCAATACATTCACGCTGAGCATAAGGGCAGCGCGGCCCCAGACGGCAGCCGATGGGTAATTGTTCCAGCAATGGAATCGCTCCTGGCATGGTATTCAGACGACTTTTATGCGGCATCGCGCTACCAAAATCAGGAATGGCGCGGATCAACGCTTGCGTATAAGGATGATGTGGAATCGTCACCAGATCTTTACTGGGCGCGGTTTCCACCGTTTGTCCGCAATACATTACGTTGATTTTGTCCGCCCACTGGCTGAGCATTTGCAGGTCATGGCTGATCAATAAAATGGTAGTATTACTGTTTTGGTTCAGCCGGGTCAGCAGGCGAAATATTTGCGCCTGGGTCGTTGGCTCCATCGCGTTCGTCGGTTCATCGGCAATCAGCAAGCGCGGCTGATTCGCCAGTGCAATAGCGATCATTACCTTCTGACACTCGCCGTCGGTCAGTTCATACGGGAAGCTGCGCATGGCATCTTTATGATCTTTTATCCCGACGCGGTGCAAAAGCTCAATCGCCCGGCGTTTGCGCCAGCCGATGCGCTGCCACCAGCGCCCCTTATAGGTCCAGGCTGGAATATTTTGCATCAGCTGTCGTCCAATACGCTCGGACGGGTCAAGACACGATTGCGGTTCCTGAAAGATCATGGAAACGTTATGACCGACCAGCTTGCGTCGTTCACGCGCGGAAAGGCGCAGGAGATCGATGTCATCAAAGCGCATACGGTCTGCGGTTACGCGCCAGTTATCCTTGGCGACGCCGCAAATAGCCTTGGCGATCAGGCTCTTGCCGGAGCCGGACTCGCCGACCAGTCCGCGGATTTCACCCTCATTGAGAGTCATACTGACACGGTCAACCGCTTTTACCCAGTCGTCGCCGGTTCTGAATTCAATGGTCAGGTTGCGGATATCGAGTAATGGCATTATTCCACCCCCGCAATAATTGCGCGGCGCACGCCATCACCCAGCAGGTTAACCAGCAGCACGCTTATCATGATCGCCGCGCCTGGCAGCATCACTGTCCACGGAGCGACATAAATCAGCTCCAGCGCGTCGCCGAGCATGGCTCCCCATTCCGGTGATGGCAACTGCGCGCCAAGGTCAAGAAAACCCAGCGCGGCGATATCCAGAATCGCCATCGACAGCGCACGGGTGATTTCAGTGATAAGCCCGGCGGTAATATTGGGCAGAACGGCGAACCACAGAATATTGAGCGTGGTTGCGCCATCAAGGCGAGCGGCAATAACATACTCTTTTTCCAGCTCGTCATGCACCATGCTGTAGACGGAGCGAACCATCCGCGGCAGCAGCGCCAGCCAGACGGCAAACATCGCGTGAGTCAGATGCGGCCCGGCAAAAGCCACCACAATAATCGCCAGCAACAGTGAAGGGATCGACAGCAGGGTGTCCAGAATGTGATTCAGCACCGCGGAACGCAAACCGTGCGTTGCTCCGGCAACCACCCCCAGTAACAAGCCACACAGCGTGGCGGCGAGAGTTACGACAAACGCACCGCCCACGGTTGGGGCCGCACCGCTGAGCAGGCGGCTTAAAACATCACGCCCCAGGTCATCAGTCCCGAGGAAGAAAGAGACTTCGCCATAGCGCGACCATGACGGCGGTAAAAGCTGATAGCCGAGAAACTGCTGGTCGATGCCGTAAGGCGCGAACCAACCACCAAAAATACACAGAATCGCCAGTCCCGCACAGCCATACAGGCCGATCATTGCGGTTGCATCGCCGTAAAAATTGCGCCATGCGGTGCGCAGCGTACCAGGCGGGCGCTTTTCGCTGTAGACGCTATCGTAAGGCATACCATTCCTTATGTTTCAGAGGGTTAGCCATAGCACCCAAAATATCAGAGATGACGTTAACGATGATAACCAGTGAGCCTATCACCATCACACCCGCCGAAATCGCCGCGTAATCCTGCTGGCGAATCGCGTTAATCAGCCAACGGCCAAGACCTGGCCAGCTAAAGACCATCTCGGTGATCATCGCCAGCGTCAGCATGGTGGAAAACTGTAGACCCAGGCGCGGGATAACCGGTGGGAGAGCGTTGTGCAGTACGTGACGGCGTAAAATCGTTAACCGTGACAAACCACGAGTAGCCGCCGCTTTAACATAGTTTTGATCAAAGACCTCAATGGTGCTGATACGCATCAAACGAATAACTTCCGTCGTCGGTGCAACGGAGAGCGTTAACACCGGAAGCACCATATGGCGGATCGCACTGACCAGCATTTCATCGCGCCAGGGCGAGTCGGCGATCCAGGCGTCGATAATGGCAAATCCGGTAACGGGCTTAACTTCGTAGAGCAGATCAAAACGCCCGGAAACGGGCAGCCAGCCGAGGGTCAGTGAGAAGAGCAACGTCAGCAGCAGCGCCAGCCAAAAAACCGGAATAGAAAAGCCCATCAGAGCCAATGCGCTGATACAGCGATCCTGCCATTTATTACGTGTTATGCCCGCCAACATGCCTATCGGGATCCCGACCATCAGTGCAAAACCAAAGGCCAGAATGCACAGTTCCATGGTCGCCGGAAACACCTCTTTGAGTTGTTCTGAGATCAACTGGCCGTTAATACTGGACACACCAAAATCCCAGTGAATCAGGCCATTGAACCAGAATACCCAGGCGTTCCACAGCGATGCGCCCTGTAACGGCGCATGAGGTGTGAAGTAACTCAGGCTGAACCCAATAAAAGTCAGGAAGAACAGGGTGACCAGCAGTAATAAAAAACGGCGCAGGGTGAAGATAATCATGGTTTTTTCACCTCGTCAGCCTTTTCCCTGGAAACCCCGGCAAAAGAAGCGTTGCCGAACGGACTGAGCACCAACCCTTTGATGTCATAGCGATAAGCCTGCAAACGAAGCGAAGAGGCCAGCGGCAGGATCGGCAACTCGCGCGCGAGAATATTTTGCGCTTCGTCGTAGGCATCAATTCGCGAGGAGAGTTGTTGCGAAGAGAGGGCTTTGCGCAAAATGCTGTCAAACTCCGGATTGCACCAGTGGGCAAAGTTGGTCTGTGAGTTAATGGCGGCACAACTGAGCATCGGTCGGAAAAAGCTGTCAGGATCGTTACTGTCAGTTGCCCAGCCGGACAACGTCAGATCATGGTTCATATCCATTAATCGCGCCTCCTGAAAACGACCTTCTACCGGGATGATCTTCACTTTCACACCCACCTGAGCCATATCAGCCTGAATCAGCTCTGCGGTTTTCAACGGACTGGGGTTCCAGGCCTGAGAACTGGTGGGGACCCAAAGTTGTAACGTAAGATTTTCCAGCCCCAGCGCTTTTAATTGCTCGCGCGATTTTGCCGGGTTGTACTCAGTAATTTTAGCTTCGTTGTCATAAGCCCACGAGGCGCGAGGCAAAATAGATGCCGCGGTTTCCGCCGTACCGTAGTAAATAGATTGCATTAACCGTTGGTTGTTAATGGCCAGCGCTAGCGCATGTCGTACGGCAGGGTTGTTCAACGGCGGTTTATCCGTGTTGAACGCCAGATAGGCGATATTCATCCCAGGACGCAACGTCAAACGCAGTCGAGGATCATCACGCAATATGCTGAGCTGGCTGGCAGCCGGCCAGGCCAGCACGTCGCACTCGCCGGTCAGTAATTTCGATAAACGGCCGGTTCCGCCAGAGCCGAGATCCACCACGACTTGTGGCATCAAGGGGGTACCTCGCCAGAATTTTTCATGCCGTTGCAGGCGAATATATTGGCCTGCACGATTTTCTGAAAGTTGGTACGGACCTGTGCCGACGGGCTGTCGGTCAAGTAATTCCTGGCGATCCTGTTTGGCTAATTTGGCAGCATATTCTGCCGACATCACCGAGGCATAATGTGTGGCAAGGTGCCACAAGAAGGAGGCGTCGGGTTGATTTAAGCGAAATTCAACGGTGTTGTTGTCCAGCTTGCGCACGCTTTGGACGTTATCGGCGAACTGCAGGCTGTCAAAATAGGGAAAACTGCTGCCATTGATATTGTGCCACGGATGTTGGCGATCAAAGATGCGCTCGAAGGTAAATACCACATCGTCCGCATTCAGTTTGCGGGTGGGCGTGAACCAGGCTGTCTTTTGAAACGGAACATCGCGACGTAAATGGAAGCGGTAGGTTGCGCCGTTATCCAATACTTCCCAGCTTTCAGCCAGTTCTGGCACCAGGCGATAAGTATAGGGATCGACATCAAGCAGTCGGTCATACAATTGGGCCGCTAATGTGTCTACGATGAGACCGCTGCTCGCTTTTTGTGGATTGAACGTATTGACCTGCCCGCTGACGCAATAGACAAAGCCACTGTCACGAATATCAGCGTACGAGGCCTGCTCAGGCGCAGCTGCAGCCTGACCACTCAGAAGTCCAGCCATCACGATCAGAGATGATAAAACCAGGCGCATAATTTTAAAGGGTTATATATAAAGAAGCTATCTTACTAATACTTAATGACATTTGCCATTACCGTTTGTGTTTGGGGGCTGCAGGGTTGATAACCGCGAATTCAACATCGCCAGTTGGTCAAAATTCATACCCGCTATCCACTTTGCATATCCTCTATTAGCTATCTTAGCATTTTCATGGCACCTCTGACTCGCTTAAACGCCGGATTCAATGGCGGGAGGTGTCTGACGGGAAAAATGAGTCTGTTGTGTGGGAGGAATGTCTGCGGAATCAGAGGAAAATAAACAAGAATGAGGCGGGAAGAGTGAATATCTTCCCGTATGTCGAATTACTTCTGGATTTTATTAACGCGTACCACCGGCGGTTGCATTTTAGCATCAAGGCTACCGTTAATCCTGATCATTTGATCGGGTTTTACCGTTCGGCCATCAAAGACGGCAAGCGGAATAAGCGTATTGATCGTGCCGGTTTTGTCACGGAAGATAAACTTATCTCCTCCTTGATCCTCAATGAGATTACCCCGTAAAGAGATGGTCGCACCGTCATGCATGGTTTTAGCTTGTTGGACGGTCATGATTCTTGCATCTTCAGTGCCGCGATATCCTTCATCCAGTGCGTGGGCAGGTGGCGGGGCGGTATCTTTTTTCAATCCACCATTATCATCGGCAAACGCTGATGGCAATAAAAAACAACACAGTAAGGGGGCGAAAGATATTTTCATAAAGCCTCCATAGAAATTGATTTGACTTATTAAGTTTGGTTGCTATTTATTAATCTGGCGAGTGGGATAAGTCTCAAATGATAATTTTTCAATAAAACAAAGGATTAGTGTGATATAAGCGAGGCGGTGAAATGAACAGAGAGAAAGCCCATTTGCAAGGAGTGAAAGAGAGTCAGCGTTTTCTGAATTTTGAATCAGGCTTTCACAAGATTGGTTTTATCTGTTTGTTCTGCATTGTTTTACTTGCTACGGCGGGAGCGTTTTCCGGCGGGTATTTAAGTGAGGAAACGAGAAAAAACACCTTAAAGACAACAGAGTTACAATTCGAAAAATTTGGTCGTTTGCAAACGGAATTTCAATTTAAAATCTCGGGACAGAAGCATGATTCTGTGAATATGACGTTGCGCATTGGCGGCGATTTCAACAAATTTTATGAGATGGAAAATATTTGGCCGCAGCCAGACAGCATGTACAGCAAGGGTAATGATCTTTACCTTGTCTACAATGATTCTGAAGCAACGCAGGATTTTACTGTCTGGCTGCAGGTTACGCCCGTGAAGCCAGGAAGTGTAATGAGTTTTCTCCAGCTAAATGGCGAACCTGAAATCCGCTTCAAACAATTTATTTATCCCTAGGAGGTGGGTATGGAGATGGTCTTCCGGGCATTAGCCATTTACCTTATTTTGCTGGTGGTTTTCAAAATAGCCGGTCGCCGGGCATTGTTACAAATGACCAGCTTCGATCTGATTTTATTACTGATTATCAGTGAAGCAACTCAGCAAGCCTTATTGGGTAATGATTTTTCGCTAACCGGCGCCATGATCACGATTGTCACACTGGTTACTATTGATATTCTGTTTGGTTTCATTAAGAAAAAGGTAGGTGGGGCAGAATCTGTACTGGATGGCTCTCCGGTTATCCTGCTTGATCACGGGATACCTTTGTTGGATAAAATGAAGAAAGTGGATGTTTCTCTTGACGATATATTAGTCGCTGCGCGACAAAATCAGGGGATTACCGAATCCAGTAAAATCAAGTATGCCATTCTGGAACGTAACGGACATATTTCTGTCATTCCTGAAGAGAATTAGCGAGGCGGTAATGAACACGGAGTACAATGACGCAAAAACACGCAATGAACTGACGAAACGGGTTGCAAAAACGCTTATTGATCGCGGTTTAACGTTGACTACCGCAGAATCTTGTACAGGAGGTAACTTGGCCGCCGCGCTTTGTGCACAGGCGGATACCGCAGAATTTTATGATATCGGCGTTATAACCTTTAGCGATCGCGCCAAGCAGAAAATGCTCGGCGTGCGGGCCAGTACGCTGGAGAAATATAGCGCCGTTAGTGAGCAAACGGTCAGTGAGATGTCTGTAGGGATACGTGAGCAAGCCGAAACCGACATCAGCATAGCCATTAGCGGATATGCGGGGCCGGAAGGTGGGGAGGATGGTACTCCCGCAGGAACGGTGTGGTTTGCGTGGAATTTCCGCGGGCGGATAATAACAAAACGGGAATATTTTTCCGGGGATTGCCAGGACGTTATAGAAAAGGCGGTACGTTTTAGCCTGGCGGTATTGGTTGAAGAAGTTACAGCCTGGAAGAACAAATAAATAAACCAGGACTTATCCGAGTAAATATCTCAACGCAATGTGAAGTTATCATCGTAAGGACCAGGTTAATATTTGGCAAAAATTAAGTTGTGGGTAAATTATAAATGTCATGTCATTCATTTTGTTCTACGCTTATTAGTCTTTGCGATGAATGATGACTCATGAGAGGTGATTGAATGACTGACCTAAATAAAGGAAAACAGACCACCAATAAAACTAATTCAGAACGTTTTCCGCAGCCGCCTTTTCCACATCAAAAACAACCTTTTCCGGGTCTGGCTGGAAAAATGCAACCGCGTCCCGATCATGGCGAAGAAAGCTATCAGGGAAGCGGCAGGTTAAATGGTCGCAAGGTATTAATTACCGGAGGTGACTCAGGTATTGGGCGTGCTGTTGCCATTGCTTATGCCCGCGAAGGCGCCGATGTCGCGATTAATTATTTACCTGAAGAAGAGGACGATGCGCGTGAGGTTGTCGAATTGATAAAAAAAGCAGGGAGAAAAGTCGCGGCGATTCCCGGTGATATTCGTGACGAAACTTTCTGTAACCATCTGGTAAAACAGGCGGTAGAAGCGCTGGGAGAGTTGGATATCCTGGTGAATAACGCCGGTCGTCAGCAATTTTGTGAATCGATCGTAGACCTCACCACAGAAGCGTTTGATGCGACATTCAAGACCAATGTCTACGCCATGTTTTGGATCACCAAAGCGGCTGTTCCTCATTTCTCACGAGACAGCGTGATTATTAACACCTCGTCGGTACAGGCTTATGAGCCAAGTGAGATCCTGCTTGATTATGCTCAGACCAAGGCGGCGATAGTGGCATTTACTAAATCGCTGGCAAAGCAACTGGCACCCAAAGGGATCCGTGTGAATGCTGTCGCGCCTGGACCGTACTGGACGGTATTGCAGTGTTGCGGCGGCCAGCCACAGGAAAAAATTGAGAAATTTGGCGCAAATGCGCCGCTCGGTCGGCCAGGCCAACCGGTAGAAATTGCCCCTCTGTATGTCACTTTAGCGGCTGAAGAGAACAGCTATACATCCGGTCAGGTATGGTGTTCTGACGGGGGGACCGGAACTCTCTGACGTCTATGTTCGCTGAGTCGAAACGTCCGCGGAGGAAAGCCAGCGCGGACAATACTGTTTAAGGGCAGGGGGCGGCAGGCACCGCTCCCTGAATATTAACCAATGACAGCGATGCCAAGACGTTCCAGGATCAACGATGCCTGGTAGCTGTCCAGTTTGACGCCTTGCAAATCAACACCCCGGACATCGAGATCGCCCAGTTCTGAATTGGTCAAATCACAGTGCGTAAAGTTTGCGGCCCGCCAGTCGAACGACGAAAACTCACCGCCGGAAAGATCTGAACCACTGAACGTCGCCCCCAATACCTGAGTACCCATCCAACGGTTTTCCCACAGCTCGCACTTTTCCAGTACGACTTTTGAAAAGTTGGCGTAGCTTAAGTTGGTATTGGTGATATAGGCGCTACAAAACCAGGTGCGTGTGGTAATCATATTCATAAAGCTTGCGCCGCGAAAATCTGAACCTTGTGCGCGGCAGTGGCGAATTTCGATTCCTAGCGCGCTCACATTCCTGAAATCCGCCATGGAGAGATCACAACTTTTGAAAATGGCATCTTTCAGGATAGCGCGACTAAAATTACACCCTTTCTGGCTTTCTCGATCATAGAACTGGCAGCCAATAAACTCAGTACCGCTGAGGTCGGCACCCGAAAAATCACAGTTGAAAAATGTGCTATTTTCAACTTTCGCACCAGTGAATCTGTTTCTGTCAATTTTTTCGCCAACTAACGCCAGAGTCATCATGATTAACCTGTTTTTTTATACAGTGATTGCATCATGGTAAACTGTTTTAACCCTTGCGTCCAACGTCTGCCCCTGTACGCTAAATTTGGTGTTTCTTGAGTAACGCACGGAGCTGATGGTAGGTCAGACCTAATAATTCAGCGGCTTTTTTCTGATTAAATTTCGCCTGCTGTAAGCTGCTTTGCAAAAATTCCTTCTCCTGCTGCTGTTGGAATTCACGCAGATCCAGCGGTAAGGTTACGGATGCAGGTCTGGTTTCCTGCGCCTGCGGCGGTGAGGTGTGACGCCTGAACGGGTCAATCACAATCTCATTCAGCGGGTAATCGCTGGTCCCGTGTCGGTAAACCGAACGCTCCACGACGTTTTTCAGCTCACGAATATTGCCCGGCCAACGGTAGTGGAGGAGCGTTTCTTTGGCCTCGTCGGTGAACCCTGGAAACAACGGTAACCCGATCTCACGGCACATCTGAATGGCAAAATGTTCAGCCATTAACATGATGTCGCTTTGACGTTCGCGTAACGGTGGGAGTTGCACCACATCAAAAGCCAGACGATCCAGCAGGTCCGCGCGGAACGTGCCTTCATTCACCATCCGCGGCAGGTCGGCATTGGTGGCGCAAACCAGTCGTACGTTGACCTGCAACGGCTGGCTACCGCCGACACGTTCCAGCTCTCCGTACTCAATAACGCGCAGCAGTTTTTCCTGTACCAGCATCGGGGCGGTCGCCAGTTCATCAAGAAACAGCGTGCCGCCATCGGCGCGTTCGAACCGACCCGGATGACGTTTCTGCGCCCCAGTAAAGGCGCCAGCTTCGTGACCAAAAAGTTCGGAATCGAGTAAATTTTCGTTGAGCGCCGCGCAGTTAAGTGAAATAAACGGGCCTTGCCAGCGGGTGGAGAGATAGTGCAGGCGGTTGGCGATAAGCTCTTTCCCCGTACCGCGTTCCCCAATGACCAGCACTGGTTTATCCAGCGGCGCGAGATGAGAAACCTGCTCCAAAACTTCAATAAAGCTGTTCGCTTCGCCCAGAAGATTATCTTTGTATCCTGCCATGATGAAATTCACCATTTGTTAGTGTTATTCACCAATTTACCCTATTTATCCCGGCAGGTAAAATTGGATATTTTCAAATAATTCAAGAGATTAAAAAGTTGGCATGCGAAGTGCATTAGAACAGCAGCAGGGCATTGCCCGATATCAGAACAGTAAGTGAGGATTACATTATGGGTATTTTTTCTCGTTTTGCCGACATCGTGAACGCCAACATTAATGCGTTGCTGGAAAAGGCTGAAGATCCGCAGAAGCTGGTGCGGTTGATGATCCAGGAAATGGAAGACACGCTGGTTGAAGTGCGCTCAAACTCCGCACGCGCGCTGGCAGAAAAGAAACAGTTATCGCGTCGTATCGAACAGGCCAGTGCCCAACAGGCAGAGTGGCAGGAAAAAGCAGAGCTGGCGCTGCGCAAAGAGAAAGAAGATTTGGCGCGTTCTGCGTTAATCGAAAAACAGAAACTGACTGACCTGATTGCCTCCCTGGAGCATGAGGTGACGCTGGTTGACGATACGCTGGCGCGCATGAAAAAAGAGATTGGTGAACTGGAAAACAAACTTAGTGAAACCCGTGCTCGTCAGCAGGCGTTGATGCTGCGCCATCAGGCGGCAAGCTCTTCCCGTGATGTTCGTCGTCAACTGGACAGCGGCAAACTGGATGAAGCGATGGCGCGCTTTGAATCTTTTGAGCGCCGTATCGATCAAATGGAAGCTGAAGCTGAAAGCCATAACTTCGGTAAGCAGAAGTCTTTGGATCAGCAATTTGCTGACCTGAAAGCAGATGATGAAATCAGCGAGCAGTTGGCGCAATTGAAAGCCAAAATGCAGCAAGACAAGCAATAATAATATCTGGCGGTGCCCGAACGCGCCGCCGCTCATCACCTGTAAGGAGTACTCATGAGCGCGCTATTTCTGGCCATCCCGTTAACCATCTTTGTGCTGTTCGTCTTACCGATTTGGCTCTGGCTGCATTACAGCAATCGTTCCAGTCGCGGCGAGCTGGCGCAAAGTGAACAACAGCGTCTGGCTGAACTTAACCAGGACGCACAGCGGATGCGTGAGCGCATTCAAGCGCTGGAAGACATCCTTGATGCTGAACATCCAAACTGGAGGGACCGCTAATGGGGGGCGTTAATCTGAACAAAAAACTGTGGCGTATACCGCAGCAAGGCATGGTGAAAGGGGTTTGCGCGGGTATTGCGCATTATCTCGATGTTCCTGTGAAACTGGTGCGGATCCTGGTGGTGCTGTCCATCTTTTTTGGTCTGGCCTTTTTCACCTTTGTCGCCTACATCGTACTGACGTTTGTGTTGGATCCGATGCCGGACAACGTGGTTTCCGGAGAACAGCAGCCATCAAGCGGTGAGTTGTTGGATGCTGTCGATCGTGAGCTGGCTGCAAGTGAAAAGCGTTTGCGTGAGATGGAGCGTTATGTGACATCTGATACCTTCACATTACGCAGTCGCTTCCGCCAATTGTGAGGTTAAAAATGAATAATCGCTGGCAACGTGCCGGGCAAAAGGTAAAGCCAGGCTTTAAAATAGCAGGTAAGCTGGTGCTGTTGACTGCGCTGCGCTATGGCCCGGCTGGAGTAGCAGGGTGGGCCGTGAAGTCTGTGGCCCGACGTCCGCTAAAAATGTTGCTGGCGTTAGTACTTGAACCTTTGTTGAGCCGGGCAGCGACAAAATTGTCGAAACGCTATTCAGGTAATCAACCCTGATATCCGAAACAACAAAAGCAAGCAACAATTAATCAACATTCCCTCAGTTAATTTGCGGCAGCTCACAAATACGATTTTTTGGCTGCCAAAATTCTTTTCTACCCCCCCTCCAGGCCACCTCAGCTGATTGACAGCTTATTTCCGGCAGAGTAGTCTCTTGCGTCATGGGACCGCTACCACGAGAAATGAAGGTGAACCAAAAAATCCAAAAATGTCTGAGTGAAGTCTATGGCGACACATTTTCTTCACTTCACTATGAAGCGCTGGTTGCGCGTTTAGAAAAATCACAAAAATTAATTAAAAAAAACCGTAAAGCGCATTGGGATGAGGGTGATGTCGTTCTGATCACCTACGCCGATCAATTTTACGCGGAAGATAAAAAACCGCTGCCAACGTTTAATCAGTTTTATAATGAATGGCTTAAGTCGACATTTTCTCATGTGCATCTGTTGCCATTTTATCCGTGGTCATCGGATGATGGTTTTTCAGTAATTAATTACTATCAGGTTGCCGAAGAAACCGGTGACTGGAATGATATTAAGCAATTAGCTGAATCCAGTCGACTGATGTTTGATTTTGTTTGTAACCATATGTCAGCTAAAAGCGAATGGTTTAATAACTATTTGCAACAGCATGACGGTTATGAAGAATTCTTTATTGCGATGGATCCTGATACGGACCTGAGCAACGTCACGCGCCCACGTGCATTACCGTTACTGACCCCGTTTACGTTGAAA
Organism: Citrobacter sp. CRE-46; assembly: GCF_059615875.1. Taxonomy (NCBI): domain Bacteria; kingdom Pseudomonadati; phylum Pseudomonadota; class Gammaproteobacteria; order Enterobacterales; family Enterobacteriaceae; genus Citrobacter; species Citrobacter sp. CRE-46. Next base: position 2,549,252 of record NZ_CM184341.1, read on the forward strand.
GATAATACTGTGCGTCATCTCTGGACGACGTTCAGCGACGACCAGATCGATCTCAACTATGCCAATCCATTGGTATTACTGGCGATGGTCGATGTACTGCTGAGTTACCTGGAGCAGGGCGCTGATTATGTCCGCCTGGATGCGGTTGGTTTTATGTGGAAAGAGCCAGGGACAACCTGTATTCACCTGGAAAAAACGCATCAGCTTATCAAACTGTTCCGCGCTATTGCTGACTGCGCGGCACCTGGTACGGCGATTATTACTGAAACGAACGTTCCGCATAAGGATAACATTTCCTATTACGGTAATGGCCGCGATGAGGCGCACATGGTGTACCAGTTCTCGCTGCCGCCGCTGGTGCTGCATGCGGTGCAACGCCAGGATACAACGACATTGTGTCAGTGGGCGCAATCACTGGAACTGCCATCGACTGAGACCACATGGTTTAATTTCCTCGCATCGCATGACGGAATTGGCCTCAACCCGTTACGGGGCCTGTTACCGGAAGATGAAATCATGCGACTGGTGACGGAATTACAACAGGAAGGCGCCCTGGTTAACTGGAAGAATAATCCTGATGGTAGCCGAAGCCCGTATGAAATTAACGTAACCTATATGGATGCGTTAACGCCGGGTAATAGCAGTGATGCTGAAAGATTTTCCCGCTTTATACTTGCTCATGCCATTTTGTTGAGTTTTCCTGGCGTGCCAGCGATTTATATTCAAAGTATCCTCGGATCGCGCAATGACTATGAAGGTGTGGAGAAACTGGGTTATAACCGGGCGATCAACCGTAAAAAATATCATATAAGACAAATAGAAACGGAACTGGCCGATGAAACTTGTTTGCGTCACGCCATTTACCATGAGTTATCCCGATTAATTGTTCTGCGGCGTAATAACAAAGCATTCCATCCTGATAGTGATTTTAAGATTAACAGTGTTACACCGGCCGTTATGCAAATTAAACGTACGGCAGAGACAGGCGAAGAAATTATTGGTTTATTTAATATCAGCGCTCAGACACAAACCATAAATATTGTTATTGAAAATGGATTTGATTTGATTAGCGAAGAAAGTATTTCGGGTAAGGAATTAACGTTACACGCCTGGCAGGTTATGTGGGTTAAGAAATAAAAAGGAACATTCCATGCTTAAAGCTAAAATTGTGCTGATTTCAGCACTGGTGTCCTGCGCCCTGGTTACCGGGTGTAAGGATGATAAAAAATCCTCTGTCGCGATTGAATTTATGCACTCTTCTGTAGAACAGGAGCGGCAGGCGGTTATTGCCAAACTGATTGAGCGCTTTGAAAAAGAGAACCCCGGTATCAGCGTCAAACAGGTTCCTGTTGAAGAGGATGCTTACAACACCAAAGTGATTACCCTCGCACGTAGCGGTTCACTTCCTGAAGTCATTGAAACCAGCCATGACTACGCGAAAGTCATGGACAAGGAATCGCTTATCGATCGCAAAGCGGTGGCGCAGGTCATCAACGGTGTGGGTGAAGACGCGTTTTATGATGGCGTACTGCGTATTGTGCGTACCGAAGATGGCTCTGCATGGACCGGGGTACCGGTTAGCGCCTGGATTGGCGGGGTCTGGTATCGCAAAGATGCACTGGCAAAAGCAGGGCTGGAAGAGCCGAAAGACTGGCAGCAACTGCTCGAAGTGGCGCAGAAGTTAAACGATCCGGGCAGTAAAAAATATGGTATTGCGCTACCTACGGCCGAAAGCGTATTGACCGAACAGTCCTTCTCTCAGTTCGCGCTCTCTAACCAGGCTAACGTTTTCGATGCGCAGGGAAAGATCACGCTCGACACGCCGGAGATGGCCCAGGCGTTGCAGTATTACCGCCAGCTTGCGATGAATACCATGCCGGGATCTAACGACATCATGGAGGTCAAAGACGCTTTCATGAACGGCACTGCGCCGATGGCTATTTATTCCACCTATATCCTCCCGGCGGTGATTAAGGAGGGGGATCCTAAAAATGTTGGCTTTATGGTTCCGACGGAAAAAACGTCTGCCGTCTACGGCATGTTGACATCGCTGACCATAACCGCAGGTCAAAAAACCGAAGAGACAGAAGCCGCAGAAAAATTTGTCACCTTTATGGAGCAGGCCGACAACATTGCTGACTGGGTGATGATGTCCCCTGGCGCTGCGCTCCCGGTCAATAAAGCAGTGGTGAATACCGCAACGTGGAAAGATAACCCCGTTATTAAAGCACTGGGTGAATTACCCGATCAACTGATTGCCGAACTGCCGAATATTCAGGTGTTTGGCGCAGTCGGCGATAAGAACTTTACCCGCATGGGCGACGTTACGGGTTCCGGTGTCATAAGCACCATGGTGCACAACGTCACGGTAGGAAAAGCCGATCTTTCAACGACGATGAAGGCAAGCCAGACCAAACTGGATGACCTTGTTGAACAGCGCTAATGGGGAAATGGAAAGCCGTGATGAATAAGTTCTTTTCAGGTCGATCGGATATGCCATTTGCCATGCTGCTGCTGGCGCCCAGCTTGCTCTTGCTGGGTGGTTTAGTCGCATGGCCGATGATATCTAACATCGAAATCAGCTTTATGCGTCTGCCGCTTAATCCACAAATTGAGTCAACATTTGTCGGCTTGAGCAACTATATCCGTATCTTAACCGATCCCGGATTCTGGCATTCGCTGTGGATGACGGTCTGGTATACCGCGCTGGTTGTTGCCGGGAGCACGGTGCTGGGGCTGGGAGTGGCGATGTTTTTTAACCGTGAGTTTCGTCTGCGAAAAACGGCGCGCTCGCTGGTGATCCTCTCTTACGTAACGCCATCAATTTCGCTGGTGTTTGCCTGGAAATACATGTTCAACAACGGCTACGGCATTGTGAACTACCTCGGCGTGGATCTGCTGCATCTGTACGATCAGGCGCCGCTGTGGTTCGACAATCCCGGCAGCAGCTTCGCACTGGTTGTACTTTTCGCCATCTGGCGCTACTTCCCGTATGCCTTTATCTCATTTCTGGCGATTTTGCAGACTATTGATAAATCGTTGTATGAGGCGGCGGAAATGGATGGCGCGAACGCCTGGCAACGGTTTCGTATCGTCACGCTGCCAGCGATCATGCCGGTGCTGGCGACCGTAGTCACGCTGCGTACGATCTGGATGTTCTATATGTTCGCCGATGTTTATCTGCTGACCACCAAAGTCGATATTCTCGGGGTCTATCTCTATAAAACGGCGTTTGCATTCAATGACCTGGGTAAAGCGGCTGCTATTTCTGTCGTCCTCTTCGTCATCATTTTCGCTGTTATCCTGCTGACCAGAAAACGGGTGAACCTCAATGGCAACAAATAAGCGCACGCTTGGCCGCATCGGCTTTTACTGTGGATTAATTGTCTTCCTCGGTATCACGTTATTTCCGTTTTTTGTGATGCTGATGACCTCATTTAAAAGCGCAAAAGAGGCGATTTCGCTGCATCCCACGCTGTTACCTCAGCAATGGACGCTGGAACATTACATCGACATTTTCAACCCGATGATCTTCCCGTTTGTTGACTACTTCCGTAATAGCCTGGTGGTATCTGTCTCGTCATCTGTGGTGGCGGTGTTTCTCGGCGTCCTCGGAGCGTATGCGCTTTCCCGCCTGCGTTTTAAGGGACGGATGACCATCAACGCCAGCTTTTACACGGTGTACATGTTCTCGGGGATTTTGCTGGTGGTGCCGTTGTTCAAAATCATTACGGCCCTCGGCATTTATGACACCGAAATGGCGTTGATTATCACCATGGTGACCCAAACGCTGCCGACAGCCGTGTTCATGTTGAAAAGCTATTTCGACACCATTCCGGATGAGATCGAAGAGGCCGCGATGATGGATGGATTAAATCGTCTGCAAATTATCTTTCGCATCACCGTGCCGTTGGCCATGTCTGGTCTGGTTTCGGTCTTTGTGTACTGCTTTATGGTCGCGTGGAATGACTATCTGTTTGCCTCGATTTTCCTCTCCAGCGCCAGCAATTTTACCTTACCGGTCGGTCTGAACGCGCTGTTCAGTACGCCTGACTATATCTGGGGACGCATGATGGCCGCATCGTTGGTTACCGCATTGCCGGTGGTCATTATGTATGCGCTTTCCGAACGTTTTATTAAGAGTGGTTTGACCGCAGGCGGCGTGAAAGGCTAAGCGGCCAGTTTAATTAAGGAGTTGTAAATGAAGAAGTTAGTTGCCACCGAACCGCGTGTTGCAGCGCTGGTGGAATATGAAGACAGAGCGGTATCCGCCAATGAAGTGAAAGTCCGCGTACGTTTTGGCGCACCAAAACATGGCACTGAAGTAGTCGATTTCCGCGCTGCCAGTCCGTTTATTGATGAAGATTTTAACGGCGAATGGCAAATGTTTATGCCGCGTCCGGAAGGGGCGCCGCGCGGAATCGAGTTCGGTAAGTTCCAGCTTGGCAACATGGTTGTGGGCGATGTCATTGAGTGTGGTAGCGACGTGACCGACTACGCGGTCGGCGACTCTGTCTGCGGATATGGCCCACTGGCAGAAACGGTCATCTTTAATGCCGTGAACAACTACAAACTGCGCAAAATGCCGGAAGGCAGTTCGTGGAAAAATGCCGTGTGCTATGACCCGGCACAGTTCGCCATGAGCGGTGTGCGTGATGCCAATGTGCGCGTCGGCGACTTTGTGGTCATCGTCGGGTTAGGGGCAATTGGCCAGATCGCCGTGCAACTGGCTAAGAAAGCGGGAGCGTCAGTGGTGATTGGCGTGGATCCGATTGCCCATCGTTGTGATATCGCGCGTCGCCATGGGGCTGATTTCTGTCTGGACCCGATTGGCACTGACGTGGGCATGGAAATTAAAAAGCTGACCGGCAAACAGGGCGCTGATGTGATCATCGAAACCAGCGGCTATGCGGATGCGCTGCAATCAGCGTTACGCGGTCTGGCCTACGGGGGCACCATCTCCTATGTCGCCTTCGCAAAACCTTTTGCAGAAGGGTTCAACCTGGGCCGTGAAGCGCATTTCAACAACGCCAAAATTGTCTTCTCCCGCGCCTGCAGTGAACCAAATCCAGATTATCCGCGCTGGAATCGCAAGCGCATTGAGGAGACCTGCTGGGAACTGTTGATGAACGGTTATCTGAACTGTGAAGAGCTTATCGACCCGGTAGTTACCTTCGCCAGCAGCCCGGAAAGCTATATGCAGTATGTCGATCGCCATCCGGAACAAAGCATCAAAATGGGCGTGACGTTTTAATTAAGGAATGCAGAAAATGAAAATCGGAACACAGAATCAGGCTTTTTTCCCGGAAAATATTCTCGAGAAATTCCGTTATATCAAAGAGATGGGTTTTGATGGTTTTGAAATTGACGGCAAATTGCTGGTCAACAATCTTGAGGAAGTGAAAGCGGCGATCAAAGAAACAGGTCTGCCCGTGACCACCGCCTGCGGGGGCTATGACGGTTGGATCGGTGATTTTATCGAAGAACGTCGTTTGAATGGTTTACAGCAGATCACCCGCATTCTTGAAGCGCTGGCCGAAGTCGGCGGGCAAGGGATTATTGTCCCTGCCGCCTGGGGCATGTTTACCTTCCGCCTACCGCCGATGACCTCTCCGCGTAGCCTGGAAGGCGATCGCAAAGCCGTCAGTGATTCATTGATTTATCTCGATAAAGTCGCTGAACGTACGGGCACGGTGGTGTATCTCGAGCCGCTCAATCGCTATCAGGATCATATGATCAACACCCTGGCGGATGCTCGCCGCTATATCGTGGAAAACAACCTGAAGCATGTGCAAATCATTGGTGATTTTTACCACATGAATATCGAAGAAGACGATATGGCGCAGGCGCTGCACGATAATCGCGATCTGCTGGGTCACGTGCATATTGCGGATAACCATCGTTATCAGCCGGGGAGCGGTACGCTGGATTTCTCTGCGCTGTTTGACCAACTGCGTGAAGATAATTATCAGGGTTACGTAGTGTATGAAGGACGGGTACGGGCGGAGAACCTGCCGGAAGCATACCGTCAGTCGCTGGCCTGGCTGCGTACCTGCTAAGAGGATTTCCGTGAAAAGTGCACTGACAAGCGCTCCGCTACGTGTCGCCATTATCGGCGCCGGGCAGGTAGCGGATAAAGTTCATGCTTCGTACTACTGCACCCGCAACGATCTGGAACTGGTGGCTGTCTGTGACAGCCGCCTGTCACAGGCGCAGGTGCTGGCAGAGAAATACGGTAATCCGCAGGTTTGGGACGATCCGCAGACGATGTTACGCGAAGCAAAGCCAGATATCGTCAGCATCTGTTCGCCCAATCGTTTTCATTATGAACACACCATGTTGGCGCTGAACGCCGGCTGTCATGTGATGTGCGAAAAGCCCCCGGCTATGACGCCAGACGAGGCGCTGGAGATGTGTCAAACGGCGCGGCGGATGGGAAAAGTACTGGCTTACGATTTTCATCATCGTTTCGCACTGGATACACAATTGCTTCGCGAACAGGTAATGAGCGGCGTTCTGGGTGAAATCTATGTCACTAATGTCCGCGCCTTGCGCCGCTGCGGCGTACCCGGCTGGGGTGTTTTTACCAACAAGGAACTGCAGGGCGGCGGGCCGCTGATTGATATCGGTATCCATATGCTTGATGCCGCGATGTATGTGTTGGGCTTCCCGGCGGTAAAGCGTGTTAACGCGCACAGCTATCAGCGTATTGGCACACGTAAGAGCAGCGGCCAGTTCGGGGCATGGGATCCCGCGACGTACACCGTTGAGGATTCTCTGTTCGGCACGATCGAATTTCATAACGGCGGGATCCTGCGTCTTGAGACCTCTTTCGCGCTGAATATTCCTGAACAATCGATTATGAACGTCAATTTCTGCGGCGATCTTGCCGGGGCGACCTTATTTCCGGCGCAGGTCTATACCGATCGTGACGGGACGCTGGATGTGCTGTTCCAGCGTGAAATAGCCGATGACAATCGTCATTTTCGCAGCATGGAGGCCTTCGTGAATCACGTTCAGGGTGAGCCTGTCGCTATTGCGGACGCAGAGCAGGGCGTCGTTATTCAACAACTGGTTGCCGCACTGTATGAATCGGCTGAAACAGGAACATATGTAGACTTATGACGAAGCCAGTAATGCTAACCGAACCGGCTTTTTGCCCACACAGCCTCAACAAATATGCGTCGCTGATGACGCTTGGCAACGGCTATATGGGGATTCGCGCCAGCCACGAAGAAGCCTACACCTTACAAACTCGCGGCATGTATCTGGCGGGACTGTATCACCGGGCGGGGAAAGGTGAGATTAATGAACTGGTTAATCTGCCTGATGTGGTGGGCGTGGAGATCGCGCTTAATGGTGAGATTTTCTCGCTAACCAGCGGTGTGATTGAGCGCTGGCACCGTGAACTGGATTTTGCCAGCGGAGAATTACGCCGTACCCTGGTCTGGCGAGCGCCCGGCGGCGCACGTTTCGCTATTGAGAGCCGGCGGTTTGTCTCGGCGCAAAAACTGCCGCTGTTTGCTATGGAAGTTGCCGTTACCCCGCTGGATGGTGATGCGAGCATTGGCATCTCAACCGGGATTGATGCCACGATCACCAATCATGGACGTCAGCATCTGGATGAAACGCAGGTCCGGGTATTTGGTCAGCATCTGCTGCAAGGCATTTACACCACCCAGGACAATCGCAACGATATCGCGATCGCGACGTTTTGCGACGTAGACGGTGCGGCGCAGCGCTGCTTCACCGCCAAAGAACGTCGGTTGTTACAACACAATAGCGTGCAGGCGAAAACCGGACAACGCGTTACGCTGACGAAAATTAGCTGGATCGACTGGGCGAGCGAGCGCAGCCTGTCGCTGGAAACCTGGGCACGCCAGTCGCTACGTAATCTGGAAGCGTGCGCCCGGCAGGGATACGATGCGCTGCTGGCGGAGTCGACCGCTAACTGGCATGCCTGGTGGCAAAGCCGTCGCGTTCAGGTCACCAGTAATGATATGAGCGATCAGCGAGCGCTGGATTATGCGCTCTATCATTTGCGTGTAATGACGCCAGATCACGATGAGCGCAGCAGTATTGCTGCGAAAGGTCTGACAGGCGAAGGGTATAAAGGTCACGTTTTCTGGGATACCGAGGTCTTTCTGTTACCGTTCCATCTCTTCACCGAGCCGAAAACAGCAAGAAGTTTATTACGTTACCGCTGGCATAATTTGTCGGGCGCGCGTGAGAAAGCCCGCCGCAACGGTTGGCAGGGGGCGCTGTTTCCCTGGGAGAGCGCGCGCAGCGGTGAGGAGGAGACGCCTGAATTCGCGGCGATCAACATCCGTACCGGCCTGCGGCAGAAAGTGGCCTCCGCACAGGCTGAACATCATCTCGTGGCGGATATAGCCTGGGCGGTGATTAATTACTGGCATGCCACCGGGGATATGAACTTTATGTCCCGTGAAGGTATAACGCTGCTTCTGGAAACAGCGAAGTTCTGGATCAGCAGAGCCGTCATGGTTAATGACCGTTTAGAGATCCACAATGTAATTGGCCCGGATGAATACACAGAGCATGTGAACAACAATGCGTTCACCAACTACATGGCCTGGTACAACGTGGAGCAGGCGCTCGGTTTTGCGCGTCGCCTGGGCTTTAGCGATGAGACCTTTATTCACCGTGCTGAGCATTTTTTACGCCATCTGTGGCGACCGGAAGCGTTGTCCGATGGTGTGTTACCTCAGGACGACACCTTCCTGAGTAAACCGGTTATCGATCTGTCCAGTTACAAAGCGAAAGCGGGCAAGCAGACGATTTTGCTCGATTACTCCCGCGCAGAGGTCAATGAGATGCAAATTCTCAAACAGGCCGATGTGGTGATGCTGACCTATATGCTGCCGGAGCAATTCAACCCGCAAACCTGTCTGGCGAACCTGCGGTTTTACGAGCCGCGCACAATTCATGACTCGTCTTTGAGTAAGGCTATACATGGGATTGTGGCCGCGCGTTGTGGTGATTCAGAGCAGGGGTATCGCTTCTGGCGTGAAGGATCGCTTATCGATCTCGGAGACGATCCACATAGCTGTGATGACGGTATTCACGCAGCGGCGACGGGGGCCATCTGGCTGGGCGCAATTCAGGGATTTGCTGGCGTGAATGTTCGCCACGGGGAGTTACATCTTGCCCCTGCATTGCCTGACCATTGGCAAACTCTCTCTTTCCCACTGTGTTGGCAGGGCGTTGATATGCAGGTCACTATCAATAAAGCAGAGATCCGCATTAGCAGCACTGAGCGTATTACCTTGTGGGTTAATGGCGAAAAGATCGCCGTCCAGGGGGCGTCAGCGATTACCTATGACGGTATTATTACGTCTATTTATGGGACCGCTACCACAAAAAGGGATGATGAATGATCCTCAAACCACAGGCCATCATTTTTGATTTGGATGGCGTGATTACCGATACCGCGCATCTGCATTTCCTCGCGTGGCGGCAGGTAGCCGACGAAATAGGGATTGCGATTGACGAAGCATTTAATGACAGCCTGAAAGGGATTAGTCGTGGCGAGTCACTGCAGCGTATTTTGCACCACGGCGGAAAGGCGGGGGAGTTTACTCCCGAGACTTGCGCACAATTGGCTGAGAGAAAAAATCGTCTGTACGTCCATTCTTTGCGTCAGTTAACGGTTAACTCGGTATTGCCGGGGATTCGCGAGCTGTTAATGACGTTACGGGAAGAGCGGATTCCGGTGGGGCTGGCCTCCGTGTCGCTCAATGCGCCCACTATTTTACAGGCGCTTGATCTTAGCGCTTGTTTTGACTTTTGTGCGGATGCGGCGCTGATTACCCGTTCGAAACCGGATCCGGAGATTTTTCTGGCTGCCTGTGCGGGTCTTGGCGTTGACCCGCAGCAGTGCATTGGCATAGAAGATGCTCAAGCAGGCGTGGATGCGATCAACGCCTGCGGCATGCGCTCTGTTGGCATCGGTACGGGGCTGAACGGGGCAAACTTGCAGCTCCCTTCAACCGAATTTCTGACGTGGCCGTGCTTATCGGCTTTCTGGCAACACGACAAGTAAAGGATTCAACATGGCACAGCTTTCGTTGCAACATATTCAAAAAATTTACGACAACCAGGTGCACGTCGTTAAAGACTTCAATCTGGAAATCGAAGACAAAGAGTTTATTGTTTTTGTTGGGCCTTCCGGTTGCGGGAAGTCTACGACGTTGCGCATGATCGCCGGCCTGGAAGAGATCAGCGGCGGCGATCTGCTGATTGACGGTAAACGGATGAATGATGTGCCGGCGAAATCGCGCAATATTGCGATGGTCTTTCAGAACTATGCGTTGTACCCGCACATGACCGTCTATGACAATATGGCGTTTGGCCTGAAGATGCAGAAAATTGCTCCGGCGGTGATCGAGGAGCGCGTTAACTGGGCGGCGCAAATCCTTGGCCTGCGCGATTATCTGCAGCGTAAACCTGGCGCGTTATCCGGCGGTCAGCGCCAGCGCGTGGCGCTGGGACGTGCGATTGTTCGTGAGGCGGGGGTCTTCCTGATGGATGAGCCTTTATCGAATCTCGATGCCAAACTTCGCGTGCAGATGCGGGCAGAAATTAGCAAACTGCATCAGAAACTGAATACCACCATGATATATGTTACCCATGATCAAACCGAAGCCATGACGATGGCGACGCGTATTGTGATTATGAAGGATGGCATTGTTCAACAGGTTGGCGCACCGAAAACGGTGTATAACCACCCGGCAAATATGTTCGTCGCCGGATTTATTGGCTCGCCGGCCATGAATTTTATTCGTGGCGCGATTGATGGTAATAAATTCGTTACCGAAACGCTGAAGTTAACCATTCCCGAAAATAAATTAGCACAGCTAAAAGCGCAGGGTTATGAGCATCAGGCCGTTACGCTGGGTATTCGTCCTGAAGACATACATCCGCAGCCTAATAATGAAAATAATGTATCAGCAAAAATTAGCGTCGCAGAATTAACAGGCGCTGAGTTTATGCTTTATACCATCGTTGGGGGGCATGAGTTAGTGGTCCGTGCTGGGGCAGTGAATGATTATCACGCAGGAGAAAATATCACTATTCATTTTGATATGGCGAAATGCCATTTCTTTGATGCTGAAACTGAAGTGGCTATTCAATAAAATTCAGGGGGGATAACCCCCAAACCTTGGGGCATTTTTGCGAGTATTTTAACAAGGAATAATAATGAAAACCCTACTGTCCGCTACTGCGCTGATTATGAGCGCAGGAGTGGCCTGCGCGCAGGCCGCTGAAAAAAATGACTGGCATTTTAATATCGGTGCCATGTACGAAATAGAAAACGTTGAAGGTCAGGGCGAAGATATGGATGGACTGGCTGAGCCGTCAGTCTATTTTAATGCGTCCAATGGACCATGGAAAATATCTGTGGCCTATTATCAGGAAGGTCCGGTTGATTACAGCGAGGGGAAACGCGGTACCTGGTTTGATCGCCCGGAACTGGAAGTTCGCTATCAATTCCTCGAAAGCGAGGATGTTAATTTCGGCCTGACCGGTGGTTTCCGTAATTACGGCTATCACTATGTTAATGAACCAGGAAAAGACACTGCCAATATGCAGCGCTGGAAAGTTCAGCCGGACTGGGATATTAAACTTAGCGACGATTTGCGTTTTAGCGGCTGGCTGGCAATGTATCAATTCGTCAATGACTTGAGTACCACAGGTTACTCCGATAGCCGCGTTGAAAGCGAAACCGGTCTGAATTATACCTTCAACAAAACGGTGGGCTTAACGGTCAACTATTATCTCGAACGCGGTTTTAATCTGGCGGATTCGCGTAATAATGGCGAGTTCTCGACCCAGGAAATCCGTGCTTACTTACCGTTGTCTTTCGGCAATACCACCCTGACGCCGTACACCCGTATTGGCCTTGATCGTTGGTCAAACTGGGACTGGCAGGATGATCCGGAACGTGAAGGGCATGATTTCAATCGCCTTGGTTTACTGTATGCTTATGATTTCAAAAATGGTTTATCAATGTCACTGGAATATGCATATGAATGGGAAGATCACGACGAAGGTGAAAGCGACAGATTCCATTATGCGGGGATTGGTGTGAATTACGCATTCTAAAATGTGCAGGGGCATTGTTATGCCCCTGTTTTTACACCAGTGAGTCGGCCAACGATATTTGCGTGCCCACGGTAATATTCTGTAAGCCTTTCTCACCGGCAATCAGGTTAAATAATAAATTACAGCTTTGTTCGCCGAGCTGCTGAGTTGGGACATCAATGCCTCCCGGCACGGGTGTCAGCATAAAAGACAGCAGTTCATTACTGTAGCCTACAACGGCAAGCTGTTGCGGAATGGCGATATTTTTCTCTGCCGCCACGCGATATAAACTCATTAACTTTAAACTGTCGGTGGCAAATACCGCGTCGGGTAACGGTTGTTGACTCAGTAATTTCCGCGAGGCGAGCAGGGCGGTCTCATGAGTATAACCCCCATCAATAATCCACTCATCGCGTATTTGAATATTATGTGCCTGAAGACTGGCTTTATACCCGTTGACGCGATCGATGGAAACATGAACGTCAAGCGGGGCATGTAAACAGGCAATATTACTGTGGCCGCTCTCAATAAGCGCATTTGTCAGTGTGATGCTGTCACGATAGTTATCAGTGTCTACAGAATACACATTGGCATACTCTCCTTCCACTTTACCAATAACCACGACCGGGACGTTATATTTATCCAGTCTTGCAAAAAAAGATTCATCGGCGGGAGAACTCAGCATAATGATGCCTTTGATCAATTTTTGCTTAATTTTGCTCTCACATTTTTGCAAATCATCTTCGGTGCTTCGCGACGTCTGTAATATGACATCAAAACCGACTTCTTCGGCTTTGGCCGTAATAGCATGCAGCACTTCAGAGAAAAAGGGATTACCGGCGGTTGTTTTGGCAGAACGGGTTGATATCACCATTATTGCGTCAAAGCCGGAAGAGGTGAGCGCCCGAGCCAGTTTATTGGGCTGATACTGTAACTCATCAATAGCGCGCAGCACTTTTTCCAGCGCTTCCGGCGAGATGTTGGTTTGCTTATTCAGCACGCGCGATACCGTGGATTTTGATACGCCAGCGGCTCGTGCAATATCATAAATGGTAGGAGACATAGATCCCAAGCTCCGTCCGAGAGTCAATGGCGGACATATTATGGAGTTCAATGCCGAATGACAACAATCACAGAATGCTGACAGAAAAATCAAAAGACACACCGCACAATGTGTTACCTGAAGAACAATGCGATCTGCCGGCGTGTACGATGATAATGCAGTCGCAATATTTTCTTAAGAACTGGCGTATAGTGTTGTAGTGAAATCCAACTCTCGATCAGGAAGATATTATGTTTAAAAAAGGCGTATTAGCGTTGGCACTGGTCATTGGCATGCCGGTTTATGCTGCCGAACACTGGATTGATGTTCGTGTGCCTGAGCAATACCAACAGCAGCATATTCAGGGGGCCGTCAATATTCCGTTAAAAGAGATGAAGGCGCGTATCGCAACAGAAGTGCCTGATAAGACCGACACCGTGAAGTTGTATTGCAACTCCGGGCGTCAGTCGGGGCAGGCGAAGGATATGCTCGTTGAAATGGGCTACACGCAGGTGACGAATGAAGGTGGAATCAACCAGATCGCGCTGCCAAAAGTAGAGAATAACTAAACCATCCGTATATCTTCTGTAACAGGCGGCGCGAATAGTGCCGTCTGACACCGCTCAGGTAGTTGATAAATAAGAATTGACCCCTATCTTTACTTCCTGTTTGTTATAATTTCTTCGGTTCCTTCAGCATAACGGGATGGCGATGAAGCGACTTAAAAATGAACTCAATTCGCTGGTTAATCGCGGCGTAGATCGGCATTTGCGCCTGGCTGTCACCGGGCTTAGCCGTAGCGGTAAGACGGCGTTCATCACCGCGATGGTAAACCAGTTACTCAATATTCATGCCGGTGCGCGACTGCCGTTGCTCAGCTGCGTGCGCGAAGAACGTCTGCTCGGCGTTAAACGGGTTCCTCAACGTGATTTTGGCATTCCGCGTTTTACCTATGATGAGGGACTGGCTCAGCTGTATGGCTCTCCGCCAGCCTGGCCGACACCGACGCGCGGGGTGAGCGAAATTCGCCTGGCGCTGCGCTACAAGTCCAATGACTCTTTGCTGCGCCACTTCAAAGACACCTCCACGCTATACCTGGAAATCGTCGATTATCCGGGCGAGTGGCTGCTCGATCTACCGATGCTGGCGCAGGATTACCTGAGCTGGTCGCGGCAGATGACCGGATTATTGCAAGGTCAGCGGGGCGAATGGTCGGCCAGATGGCGACAGCTATGCCAGGGGCTGGATCCGCTGGCCCCTGCTGATGAAAACCGTCTGGCGGAAATTGCCGCCGCGTGGACGGAGTATTTGCATCAGTGCAAACAGCAGGGACTGCATTTTATTCAACCAGGTCGCTTTGTCCTGCCGGGAGATATGGCGGGTGCGCCCGCGCTGCAATTCTTCCCGTGGCCGGATGTGGAAGAATACGGCGAATCTAAGCTGGCGCAGGCGGACAAACACACCAACGCAGGCATGTTGCGCGAGCGGTTTAATTACTATTGCGAAAAGGTTGTGAAGGGCTTTTATAAGAATCACTTCCTGCGTTTTGATCGCCAGATTGTACTGGTGGATTGTCTGCAACCGCTCAACAGCGGGCCACAGGCGTTCAATGATATGCGTCTGGCGCTGACCCAATTGATGCAAAGCTTCCATTACGGGCAGCGTACGCTGTTTCGTCGGCTGTTCTCTCCGGTGATCGACAAACTGTTATTTGCCGCCACCAAAGCTGACCATGTCACGGTCGATCAGCACGCCAATATGGTGTCGTTGCTCCAGCAACTGATTCAGGATGCCTGGCAAAACGCCGCGTTCGAAGGTATTAGCATGGATTGTCTGGGCCTGGCATCGGTACAGGCAACCACCAGCGGCCTGATTGATGTGAAAGGCGAAAAGATCCCGGCGCTGCGTGGCAATCGCCTGAGCGATGGCGAACCGCTGACCGTCTATCCTGGTGAAGTGCCCGCACGACTGCCAGGACAGGCATTCTGGGACAGCCAGGGATTTCAGTTTGAAGCATTTCGCCCGCAGGTGATGGATGTTGATAAACCCTTACCGCATATCCGTCTTGATGCCGCGCTGGAGTTTTTAATAGGAGATAAATTGCGATGAGCGAGCCGTTAAAACCGCGTATCGATTTCTCAGGTCCGCTGGACGTGGAACAAAACACGGCGTTTAAAGCGCAGCAAATGTTCAATGAAACGGAAGCGCAGACCTTTGCTCCGGCGACACTGGATGAGCCTCTGGAAGACGAAGGTCAGGCAGAAGCGGTGATTGATGCTGCCTTGCGTCCTAAACGCAGTTTGTGGCGCAAAATGGTGATGGGCGGGCTGGCGCTGTTTGGTGTGAGCGTTGTCGCACAGGGCGTGCAGTGGACCATGAACGCCTGGCAGACCCAGGACTGGATCGCGCTGGGAGGGTGCGCCGCGGGCGCGCTGATCGTCGGCGCGGGCGTGGGGTCGGTGGCGACCGAGTGGCGCAGGTTGTGGCGTTTGCGCCAGCGAGCGCATGAGCGTGATGAAGCGCGAGACCTGCTTCATAGCCACGGAACAGGAAAAGGTCGCGCATTTTGTGAAAAGCTGGCGCAGCAGGCGGGTATTGATCAGTCCCATCCGGCGTTACAGCGCTGGTATGCCTCTATCCACGAAACGCAAAACGATCGTGAAATCGTCAGCCTGTATGCCCATCTTGTGCAACCGGTGCTGGACGCGCAGGCGCGACGTGAGATCAGTCGTTCTGCGGCGGAGTCCACGCTGATGATTGCCGTCAGCCCACTGGCGCTGGTGGATATGGCATTTATCGCCTGGCGCAATCTGCGGCTGATTAATCGTATTGCCTCGCTGTATGGCATTGAACTCGGGTATTACAGTCGTCTGCGTCTGTTCCGGCTGGTGCTGCTGAATATCGCCTTTGCCGGCGCCAGCGAATTGGTCCGCGAGGTTGGTATGGACTGGATGTCGCAAGATCTGGCCGCGCGCTTATCCACACGTGCTGCGCAGGGGATTGGTGCCGGGCTGTTAACGGCGCGTCTGGGTATTAAAGCGATGGAACTCTGCCGTCCGCTCCCGTGGATCGATGACGATAAACCACGACTTGGGGATTTTCGCCGCCAGTTGATTGGTCAGGTCAAAGAGACCTTACAAAAGAACAAATCTCCGCGTGAAAGTTAACTGGAACAGGGCGTCGATGGTATAACTTTACGCCGCGGCGCCCAATTTTCCAGCGTGCTGTCAATATTTGTTGACAGAGTTCTTCCTGCAAACCAAATACTGTCTTATCATTTAACACATAATCCCTTGTCCAGGTGAAGGTTCCTATGCGTTTGGAAGTCTTTTGTGAAGACCGACTTGGTCTGACCCGCGAATTGCTCGATTTACTGGTGCTTAGAAGCATTGATTTACGCGGTATCGAGATTGACCCCATCGGGCGAATTTACCTTAATTTTGCGGAGCTGGAGTTCACCAACTTCAGTAGTCTGATGGCTGAAATCCGCCGTATTTCAGGAGTTACGGATGTACGTACCGTCCCCTGGATGCCTTCCGAACGGGAACATCTGGCGCTGAGTGCGCTGCTCGAGGCATTGCCAGAACCCGTTCTTTCTCTGGATATGAAAAGCAAAATTGAGATGGCGAACCCTGCGAGCTGTCAGCTTTTTGCTCACTCTCAGGAGCGGATGCGTAATCATACTGCCGCCCAGTTAATCAATGGTTTTAACTTCCAGCGCTGGCTCGAAAGCAATCCGCAGGATTCACATAGCGAGCATGTCGTGATTAACGGACAGAATTTCCTGATGGAAATTACGCCAGTTCACTTGCAGGGTGAAAATCAGGAGCAAATGCTGACGGGAGCCGTCGTCATGCTGCGTTCCACCATCCGGATGGGGCGTCAGTTGCAAAATATGACCACGCAGGATCTGAGCGCGTTTAGCCAGATTATTGCCGTCAGCGCCAAAATGAAGCATGTCGTAGAACAGGCCCGTAAGCTGGCGACGCTGAGCGCACCGCTGCTGATCACCGGTAATACCGGTACGGGTAAGGATCTCTTTGCCCATGCCTGTCATCTGGCGAGCCCGCGTGCGGCGAAGCCGTATCTGGCGCTGAACTGTGCGTCGATCCCTGAAGACGCGGTCGAAAGCGAGTTGTTCGGTCACGCAGGGGAAGGTAAAAAAGGGTTCTTCGAGCAGGCTAACGGCGGTTCAGTGCTGCTGGATGAGATTGGCGAAATGTCGCCGAGCATGCAGACCAAATTGTTGCGTTTCCTCAATGACGGGACCTTCCGCCGGGTTGGCGAAGATCATGAAGTCCATGTCGATGTACGTGTGATTTGCGCCACGCAAAAGAACCTGGTGGAGCTGGTGCAGAAAGGTTTGTTCCGCGAAGATCTGTATTATCGTCTGAACGTGCTGACCCTCAACCTGCCGCCGCTGCGCGATTGTCCGCAAGATATCATGCCGCTCACCGAACTGTTTGTGGCGCGTTTTGCCGACGAACAGGGCGTACCGCGTCCGAAACTGTCCGCCGATCTCAGTACGGTATTAACCCGCTACGGTTGGCCAGGTAACGTGCGCCAGCTTAAAAATGCCATCTATCGGGCGTTGACCCAGTTAGAGGGATATGAGTTGCGGCCACAGGATATATTATTGCCAGATTACGATGCGGCAACGGTTGCGGTCGGAGAAGAGGTGATGGAAGGCTCGCTGGATGAAATTACCAGCCGCTTTGAACGTTCTGTACTGACGCAACTGTATATGAATTACCCCAGCACGCGTAAACTGGCCAAACGGCTTGGTGTTTCACATACTGCGATCGCTAACAAGTTACGCGAGTATGGTTTGAATCAAAAGAAAAGTGAAGAATAAAGTATTATTGCCAATCCTGATTATGGGGTTGGCTTTTTTTATTTGTTCATATTATTAATTTATTTCAATGTATTTATATTGAATATTAATACTCATGTGACCAGTATCCCTCATTCTTAATTAATTATTCCTGTAGTTGCTATTCATTTCACTCATTCCGCATTCCTCTTACAATTAACCGCATTTTGAATAATGCGATTATTAATAAGGGATGATTATGAAACTTAATATATTTACCAAAACAATAATTGGAATGGGCGCATTATGCGCCGCAGCACCCGTATTGGCTCTTGAAGCCTGGAGTGGACAAGAAGGAACCGGCCCTTACGAAGTTATTTATGACAGCGGCGTCTATACCAATGCCTGGTGGGTTGGCGCATCGGATTGTCCGGGAAATGCCTCAGGTGATGAAGCTAATAATCCCTGGCGTTTTGAACGTGATGCAACCGCTGCAGAAATCGCAGAATACGGTAACCCGACAACCTGCGACACTGGCGGCGGAACGGTAACCTATCCGGATTACAGTAGCGCAAATGCCTACAATGCCAATGATATTGTTACCTACAACGGTGCGACCTGGCAGACTTCTACCGCACAGAGCGCATACGGTTTCACCCCGGGCGCAGCCAATCCATGGGAAGTGTATGCGGAAGTCGCGCAGTGGTCGGCAACCACGACGTACAATAAAGGCGATAAAGTTCAGAAAGATGGCCAGGAATATGAGGCGCTCTTTTATACCATTGGCGATGATCCTTCCCTGGAGGCAAACCAGAACCCGTCTGGCACCAATGGTCGCCCGTGGAAACCGCTGGGTGCTGTCGTAACTTATACGACGGATCAACTCAATAATGCGCCTGAATTTAATTCTTCAACGCTGTATGAAAGCGGGACACTCATTCGATATAACGGCGAAAACTATGTTTCCCAGGCTAAAGTCCAGAAAGTCACGCCAGCCGATACCAATCCGTGGAAAATTTATATTGACTGGTCCGGCACTAAAGCAATGGTCGGGACACCTTCATCTGCGTGGCCTGCTCATGTCTACGCGCCGTATGTCGACTATACCTTGAACTCGCTGCCAGACCTTGCCAGTCTTGCCAAAAACCAGAATGTGACCCACTTCACCATGGCCTTTGTGGTGGCGAAAGATGCTGATACCTGTCTGCCAACCTGGGGCACGGCCTACAACATTAATGACTACACGCAGTACAGTAAAATTAAAGCGCTGCGTGAAGCCGGCGGAGATGTCATGGTCTCCATAGGGGGGGCCAATAACTCACCGTTGGCGGCAGCCTGTACCGACGTATCACAACTGCAGCAGCACTATTATGACATCGTTGAAAACCTCAACCTGAACGTGCTGGACTTCGATATCGAAGGGACCTGGGTTGCCGACCATGACTCCATTAACCGCCGTAACGAAGCTGTTAAGGCCGCGCAGGATCAGTGGAAAGCGGAAGGTCGTAGCGTGGGGATCTGGTACACATTGCCTATTCTGCCGACTGGTCTGACCGATGACGGTCTGTATGTACTGAACGATGCGAAGGCCAAAGGGGTTAATCTGGCGGGCGTAAACGTGATGGCGATGGACTACGGCAGCAGTATCTGTCAGTCCGAGGGTACGGAAGGGCAGAATATTCATGGCAAATGTGCAACCTCAGCTATCGAAAACCTGTTCAGCCAGTTAAAACAGATATTCACCGATAAGAGCGATGAAGAGATCAACGCCATGATGGGCGTTACGCCGATGAACGGCTACAACGACGTGCAGGGTGAAGTGTTCTATCTGTCGGATGCGAACCTGGTGATGGACGATGCCAAAGATCGCGATATGGGCATGATTGGCATGTGGTCGATGATGCGAGACCAGCCGGGTGTACCGGGGCAGGTCTCACCAGAACACAGTGGGTTAACGGAATCTCAGGCACCACAATACGCCTTCAGCGAAGTGTTTGCACCGTTTACCCATAGCGATGAGACACCGGCAGAGACGGAAATCAAAGACGTCAATGTTGACAAAACGACATCAGATCCTCAACTGCAGTGGACACAAAATACGGCCAGTATCAAAAGTGGGGAATATACTGTCACCTTACAACATGATGGTTGGAATCGTGACGCCGTTGGTGAGCCGTACTATTTTGGTCAATACGGTAACGAGAAGATCGCCAGAGCGTACGTCACCGATTTAGGAAACGGCTATTCTAATGTTAAGTTACAAATATTGTCAGGGGAAGTCACGGAAGGCCATGTTGTACAGGTCAAGGATGCGAAAGGTAACGTTGTGTTAACTTATCAGTACACCCTTGAAGATGTAACTACGGGCAGCCCTTCGCAAATTGCCTCGTCAGAGACGTCGGTTAAAAATGGTTCGTTGACTTATACGATTAATGCAAGTACGTCAATGATGATTGCATATGAGTACGTTAACTTTTATTACGATTCAACTGACGCGAAAGGAAAAACGACCACCACTCTTTGTGGCTCCTGGTTCCAGGGTAAGATCAAGAATTTCGGCAAAGGTTGTTCCACGGTGATGAATCCGCACCAGGGTTACTGGTCGCCTTCTGAGACTATCTCTGTGAATAAACTGAAAGCGGGAGATAAAGTTTATGCGGCTACCGCCGACGGCAGTAGTGAAAGTGCAAAAATCTTTACCGTACTGGATTCGATTACCTTAACGGATGAAATGTTGAAAGCGTCCAGGTAAGTTAAAAAAGTCCTCACCTTCAAAGCCGTAACAGCAATGTTACGGCTTACTTGTTGTCTATGGAAAACCCCCAGCCTGGCTGGAGGGGCTGTGCACAATAAAAAACCCCGCCGCAGCGAGGTTGAGAATGTGTTGTATAGAAGGCTAAGTACTTATTACGCTTTCAGCACGTCCAGAGCGGCAGTGTAATCCGGCTCGTTGGTAATTTCATTGACCAGTTGGCTGAAAATAACGTTGTCATTCTCGTCAATAACCACCACGGCGCGCGCGGCCAGCCCTTTTAATGGGCCTTCAGCGATTTCAACACCATAGTTTTTCAGGAATTCTGCATTGCGCAGGGTGGACAGCGTGATAACGTTGCTCAGACCTTCCGCACCGCAAAAACGAGAATGGGCAAAGGGCAGGTCGGCCGAAACGCACAGTACGACGGTATTGTCGATTTCTGTCGCCAGTTGGTTAAACTTACGTACCGATGCCGCGCAAACGCCGGTATCGATGCTTGGGAAAATATTCAGCACTTTGCGCTTGCCGGCGAACTGGCCCAGCGTAACGTCAGACAGATCTTTAGCCACAAGGGTAAAAGCCTGAGCTTTGCTTCCTGCCTGAGGAATGGAGCCAGCGACTGCAACCGGGTTGCCCTGGAAATGAACGGTTTGTGACATGGTTATCTTCCTGTTTACATATAGTTAACGTCGAGGCTAGTTTATGCCATCAGCAGTTAACACGGCAAACGCTATTTGCGGATATCCGCTTCAGGGACTGCACTAAGGAAAACGAATGAGAACAGTAAAGGTATATGAGGAAGCCTGGCCGCTGCACACTCCCTTTGTTATTGCCCGTGGGAGCAGAACCGAAGCGCATGTGGTGGTGGTTGAAGTGGAAGAAAATGGCGTCACTGGCGTCGGAGAATGTACGCCTTATCCGCGCTACGGCGAAAGCGATGCCTCAGTGCTGGCGCAAATTATGAGCATTGCGCCACAACTGGAAAATGGACTGACGCGTGAAGAACTGCAAAAGCTGCTGCCAGCGGGAGCGGCGCGTAACGCGGTGGACTGTGCGTTGTGGGATCTGAATGCGCGACAACAGCAGTTGTCTCTGGCGGAGCTAGTGGGTTGCGAACTGGCGGAGGTGGTGACGACAGCGCAAACGGTGGTGATTGGAACGCCCGAACAGATGGCGGCGAGCGCGGCGGCACTGTGGGAGAATGGAGCGAGACTGCTGAAAGTCAAACTGGATGCCCGTTTAATCAGCGAACGGATGGTTGCCATTCGTGCGGCTGTTCCTGAGGCCACGATTATTGTCGACGCGAACGAATCCTGGCGGGCAGAGGGCCTGGCCGCGCGCTGTCAGCTTCTGGCTGATTTAGGGGTGGCGATGCTGGAACAACCGCTCCCGGCGCAGGATGATGCCGCGCTGGAGAATTTTGTGCATCCGCTACCGATCTGCGCAGATGAAAGTTGCCACACCCGCAGCAGCCTGAAAGCGCTGCACGGGCGCTATGAAATGGTCAATATCAAACTGGATAAAACAGGGGGCCTGACCGAAGCGCTGGCGCTGGCCGTCGATGCGCGCGAGCAGGGATTTGCGCTGATGCTGGGCTGCATGCTGTGTACATCCCGGGCGATTAGCGCGGCGTTACCCCTCACGCCGCAGGTCAGTTTTGCCGATCTCGATGGACCTACCTGGCTTGCCAGCGACGCGGAGCCATCCCTGCATTTTACGACCGGACAGCTTCATCTCTAGGGTGCCAACGCAGGAGATTGGACATGGCCAGCAGGTATTTCTCGCTCGCTTCATCGGATGAAATGGGCGGAAATTCGGCGGTGATACAGTGCAAGTTCAGGTCGGCGCACCAGCTACCAAAAGAGCCAGGCGTTTCGTAACCTACGCTGGTGACAAGCGGCAATTCAAATGACTGCGCCAGCCATGCGCCTAACTCGCTGCGTCTGGGATCTTCAATACAGGCCAGCGGATCGTGAAAAGAAACCACCCAGGCGGGATGAATCCGGTGAATAAGCTGACACAGCGCCTGGGTTTCTGGTTCTGACCCCGGATGCTCGCCGGTCAGCAAAACCACGTCGCGTTCTTCTGCGCTGCTGTTCCAGCGATATACCGTTTCACCCGCTTTCCAGTTTGCGGCAGGAAAGTTACGGTTAAGATCTACGCCGTTCGCATTTGCGCGCAGCCCAAGCTGGCAACCGTCGGGGTTCACCGCCAGCACCACATGGTGACGACGCAGGGAAGGGTTAAGCGTACGCAATGCGCAGGAAAGGGTGACGACAGATGAGTTTTCGTCACCGTGCGTACCTGCCAGTATCAGGCCGCTTTCATGATCGGCTGCCAGCGCAGGAAACCAGATTAGCGGTGCGCCTAACGATGAACGTCCGTAATGTTCGGTTCCTGGCGGAAATGCGCCGCGCTCGGCACGGGGACGGGTAGCGGTCATAGTCATCTCTGAATGCTCGAATAGTTACTCGCAGTGTTGTGCAAAATGTATGGATAATCAAATCGTTTTCACACACTTATCTTTTCAGGTGTAATATCACTTTCTTGTCGGAAGTTAATTGCATTTCCTGCTGGCGATACAAATAATTACACATTCACTTAGTAGCCGGAATTGAGGGTATTTTATGCAGCATTCTGTTTCAGTAACCTGTTGTGCGCTGTTGGTTAGCAGCATTTCCTTATCATGGGCTGCTGATGTTCCCAGCGGAACGGTACTGGCAGAGAAACAAGAACTGGTGCGGCATATAAAAGATGAACCGGCGTCGCTTGATCCGGCAAAGGCCGTCGGACTTCCTGAAATTCAGGTTATTCGTGATTTATTTGAAGGGCTGGTCAATCAGAATGAGAAGGGAGAAATTGTTCCTGGCGTCGCCACCCAGTGGAAAAGTAACGATAACCGCATCTGGACGTTCACGCTACGCGACAATGCGCAATGGTCCGATGGTACACCGGTCACGGCCCAGGATTTTGTCTACAGCTGGCAGCGTCTGGTTGATCCCAAAACACTATCACCGTTTGCGTGGTTTGCTGCGCTGGCGGGTATTAGCAATGCTCAGGCAATCATCGATGGCAAAGCAGCGCCTGATAAGCTTGGCGTTAGCGCGGTTGATGCGCGTACATTAAAAGTTCAACTGGATAAACCGCTCCCCTGGTTTGCCAATCTGACGGCAAGTTTTGCATTTTATCCGGTACAAAAAGCCAACGTTGAGAGCGGCAAAGAGTGGACCAAGCCGGGTAATCTGATTGGTAACGGCGCCTATGTGCTCAAAGATCGCGTCGTAAATGAAAAACTGGTCGTTGTACCGAATACGCATTACTGGGACAAC
Source organism: Citrobacter sp. CRE-46 (assembly GCF_059615875.1). Taxonomy (NCBI): domain Bacteria; kingdom Pseudomonadati; phylum Pseudomonadota; class Gammaproteobacteria; order Enterobacterales; family Enterobacteriaceae; genus Citrobacter; species Citrobacter sp. CRE-46. The sequence continues at coordinate 2,573,296 of NZ_CM184341.1, forward strand.
GGCAAAACGGTTCTGCAAAAAGTCACCTTCCTGCCCATTAATCAGGAATCGGCAGCCACCAAGCGCTACCTTGCGGGTGATATTGATATCACGGAATCCTTCCCGAAAAACATGTATCAGAAACTGTTGAAGGATATTCCGGGCCAGGTTTATACCCCGCCTCAGCTTGGCACTTACTATTATGCCTTCAATACCCAGAAGGGACCGACTGCCGATTCCCGCGTGCGCCTGGCGCTGAGTATGACGATCGATCGTCGTTTGATGGCGGAGAAAGTATTAGGTACCGGCGAGAAGCCCGCCTGGCATTTCACGCCGGATGTTACGGCAGGATTTGTACCTGAACCTTCGCCGTTTGAGCAAATGAGTCAGGAAGAGTTGAATGCTCAGGCGAAAACCCTGCTGCGTGCAGCAGGCTATGGTCCGCAGAAACCGCTTAAACTGACGCTGCTGTACAACACCTCTGAAAACCACCAAAAGATTGCTATCGCAGTGGCTTCTATGTGGAAGAAAAACCTCGGTGTCGACGTAAAACTGCAGAATCAGGAGTGGAAAACCTATATCGACAGCCGTAATACCGGCAATTTTGATGTGATCCGCGCTTCCTGGGTGGGTGACTACAATGAGCCTTCTACGTTCCTGTCGCTATTAACATCGACCCATACGGGCAATATCTCCCGCTTTAATAATCCGGCATACGATAAAGTATTAACTCAGGCTACGTTGGAAAATACCGAGAAGGCGCGGAATGCGGATTATAATACGGCAGAGAAAATTCTGATGGAACAGGCACCTATTGCGCCAATTTATCAGTATACCAACGGGCGGTTAATTAAACCGTGGCTGAAAGGGTACCCGATTACTAACCCTGAAGATGTCGCATACAGCCGCACAATGTATATTGTGAAGCACTGATTGAGATGTACCAGGTTACCGGCATGGACAGAGTGGTCCACTGCCGGTCAGCCTCGGGAATAAACAACGGGGGCGCGCTCCACACGCAGCCAGTCCTGTCCTGATGCGTTATAGAGTCTGATATCGCAGCCTTTATCCTTTCTTACCCTCTTCTTTAACAGAACAACCTCATCTGTATTAATGAATGCCATGCATAGGTCAAATCAGAGATGACTGGGTAATCACGGCGGGGTTTCTGGCCTAAAATAGTGTTTTAACATGACAGGGGCTTGGCCGTGGAATACTCAGTACTAAGTAACAACTGCAGAATGCCGATGGTTGGTTTTGGCGTTTTTAAGGTCACCGATAAGGAAGAGTGTAAGCAGTCAGTTCTAAGCGCTATTCGCACCGGTTACCGCCTCATCGATACCGCAGCCGTATACAGCAATGAAGATGCCGTGGGTGAGGCGGTTCGTGCAGCCATTGCCGAAGGTCTGTGTACCCGCGAGGAGTTATTTATCACTTCTAAGCTGTGGGTCCAGGATATGGCCAACTACGATATGGCTAAAGCCGGTATTGAGGCGTCGCTGAAAAAATCGGGCCTGGAATATTTTGATCTTTATTTATTGCATCAGGCCATGGGCGATTATTTCAGCGCCTGGCGCGCTCTGGAAGAGGCTTATGAAGCCGGTAAACTGAAGGCCATTGGCGTCTCCAACTTCTATGCGCATGTGTTAGCTAACTTCTGTGAAACCGTCAGAATTCAGCCGATGGTGAACCAGGTCGAATTGCATCCTTACTTTGCGCAACCTGTAGCCATTGAAACGATGAAGCGCTACAACGTTCAGCCTGAAGCCTGGGCGCCGTTAGGCGGTGGGAGACATAAACCATATGAAGATGAAATGCTTCAGGGAATTGCGGGTGCCCACCAAAAAACCGTTGCTCAGGTTGTTCTGCGCTGGAACGTGCAGCGCGGCGTGACGGTGATTCCTAAATCCACCCGGCAGGAGCGTATTGCAGAGAATTTTGCCATCTGGGATTTCTCACTCACGGATAGTGAAATGGCGCAAATCAGCGCGCTGGATCTAGGCTATGTGGGTGAGGCGGTGAAGCATTTTAATCCTGAATTCGTTCGCGGCTGCCTTGGCGTTAAAATCCACGACTGACCGTGTTGAAAACGTCGCGAGCTTGTAAAACGGACAACTTTTTTGCCTGCGTTAAAATGGCTGGTGTGATTTTCCGCCAGCCATTTTAGGTTTCCGGGGGCTGGTGTTCACGGCAAATCAGCAACGAATCCTCTTCACTTAACACCTCTTTCGTCAGATTACAAAATCCCTGTCCACCCGTTTTTTGGTGGAATCGACAGCTATGGCAAAGACCAAAGCCAGGCACATTGTTGGTCCGCTGGATCCCACGTAACAGTTCAAATAGTAGCTCTTTAAGTACCGTCGCGCGTTCACCCATCGCCGTTTCACCCGCCACTAAAAACGTCGGCGGGAGCAGGGCATCCAGTAACGTACCGGCTGATTCAGTTAACTGTAAATGTACGCTGCGTTTATCGCGGGCATCCTGCTGGCGAACAATCAGTCCTTTGCTTTCCAGGAGCTTCAGCGATTGCGATACGGTGCCTTTGGTGAGACCGAGGTAGTCCGTTACGCCAAGCGGCGTATTGGAATAACGGTTGCAACGGGCCAGATACATTAACGCGCTGAGTTGTACCGGCTGCAGATCCGCCAGTAATGGATGTTGGCGAAACCACATCCGTGTCAGGCTGGAAAGCCTGTCCAGGACATCGAAAAGTGACATGTCGTGCATAACAACTTCCTCCTCGACATATAGTATCGATTAAAAACTATATTGACAAAGCATAAAAGTGGCGTAGCATAAATTATAGTATCGAATCGATACTATAATTTAAAAGGAGATCCATCATGACGAAAGCCCGTTTTTATCATGCCGGTTGCCCGGTTTGCGTTTCCGCAGAACAAGCGCTGCTTCAGCATCTGTCCTCTGATGTTGAAGTCGATGTTATTCATCTGGGAGAACAACCTGGCCGGGTTGCGGAAGCCGAACTGGCTGGCGTGAAGTCCGTTCCGGCGCTGGTGATCGACGGCAATGTGCTGCATATCAATTTTGGCGCCCCCATTGAAGCGCTGAAATAACCCGGTGCGTTCGGGAAGTGGCATAAGCAATTTCCCGAACATACGGAGCTGTAAGGAAGGGACGTTATGAATGCGACGGGAAAATACCATCCGATAGATTGCGATCTTCATGATTATCTGGAGGTCGCCTGCCTGTACCATTATTGGTTGCGTATTGAGCTAACCGATGGCACGTGTATGGATGCCAGAGCGTTGACCACCTGCACTACCAGAGATAAAGAAGAATTTCTGCTGGTGGAATGCCATGACAACCAACAAAAAATTCGTCTGGATCGTTTGTCTGCGATCGCTACGCTGACGGCCGGGGCGACGTTTAGCGTCGTGAGCTTTCGTTGAGTAACGACGCAACAAATTCGCTGCTGCTATACGGTATAAATACGAATGTCATGCGCCTGGAAAGCCGTGGCATACTCTTTGCTGATATTTTCCTCCACGACAATCACATCAATATTGCTGCTTTCGGTGACGACATAACGGGCGACGGCCGGGATCTTTTCCGCCGTCAGTGCGACGATAGTTTCATCGCACTGTTTGATTACCGCCTTTTTGAACTCGCAATCCGCATAATCAAATCCGGTTAAGCCGGATTCTGGCGACATCGCGCAGCCGCCAATAAAACCCTGATCGAATAAGATGTTCTGCACTTGTGCGGTGGCTGTGGCCCCCACACATCCTCCCGAGGATCTCTGCACCGCGCCGCCCAACATGATGACCTCAAACAGCGGTTTTTCCAGCAAAACGGCGGCAATCTCTGGTGAGTTGGTCACTACGGTTAATGCCAGTTCGGCGGGCAGAGCTTCAGCCATCGCTAAATTTGTGCTGCCCGTGTCGATAAAAATGCAGCTTCCGGATTTGACCAACCGGGCGCACCTCTGCGCGATACTGCTTTTTTTCGCCACATTAATGCTCTTGCGTACGGCGATGTCTTCGGATTCAGGAAGGGTAATGACCGCGCCGCCATAAACCTTTTTACACACGCCATCTTTACTCAGCTCATGCAGGTCGCGGCGGATCGTATGTTCAGAAACGCCTAACCGACTGGCGAGCTCGGAACAAATGACTCTGCCGTTTTCCTGCAAGATCTGATAGATAAGCGCCTGGCGCTGTTCCGGGAAAGCAGCATAATCGAGCATAAATACTCCAGTTAACTAAAAATATCGAGCAGAATCACGCATGATCGTGCATTATGATTAACGATGTCAACATTCTTGAGAACATACTGTTCGGAATATAACGAGAAGAGGTTCGCGATGAAGATTGCGCATATGGCTTTATGGACACAGGATCTCGAGCAGCAAGCGCGTTTCTGGGTCACGTTCTTTGACGGCAAGATTAACGAAAAATACTGCAGTAAAACCAACCCTGGATTTGAATCTTATTTTGTTCGTATTGGTGATGAGATTGCGATTGAAATAATGACCAAACCGGGCCTGACAAGATGGCAGCCAGACAATAACACCTGCGGATGGGGGCACCTTGCACTCTCTGTCGGCTGCGCGGCAAAAGTTGATGCCATCGCGAAACGCGCGCAGGAACAGGGGATTTTAACTTCTGCTCCACGAACTACCGGTGATGGCTATTACGAAGCGGTAATACGAGATCCTGATGGTAATTTCATTGAGATTGTCGCCTAAAGCTGTACAAATTTCCCTGCTGATAAATGGCATCGGTGGCTGATTATTGATGAATATTGTTCATAGGTTCGTTCTTATTTAACCCTCTAATCATCGGTGCATTGGGTCTCTATAATTTTACTGTTTCAGTACCCACCAGCAGTACGCTGGCGTTATTTTGGAGAATCAAACATGCAACATCAACTGGATGCCAGACAGCAGGCAATCATACCTATTGCCGCGTTCACCGCTACAGGTCAGAGTGAAAAACTGGATGCAGCATTAAATGCCGGGCTGGATGCGGGACTCACCCTCAATGAAGCGAAGGAAATTCTGCAACAGCTCTATGCTTACTGCGGTTTCCCCCGCAGCCTGAACGGACTTGCTTGTTTAATGTCCGTGGTTAAAAACCGTAGAGAAAGAGGAATTACCGACCCAGAGGGAAATCCGGCCACGCCGCCGACGGAGGGCTGGGACAGTTTCCATGCGGGGAGTTGCACCCAGACCCAGCTCGTCGGACATCCGGTCAGTGGGCCGCTGTTCGATTTTGCGCCTGCCATTGATGTCTGGCTAAAGGCACATTTATTTGGCGATATTTTTCAGCGTGATGTCCTCAACTGGAAGATGCGGGAGCTGGCGACGATTTCTGCGTTAGCGGTATTAGGCGGTGTGGACAGTCAACTGAAGAGCCATTTTGCTATCTGTCTGAATATCGGCATTACCACTGACCAACTCATTGAATTTATTGCAATACTCGAACAGCATTGTGGTAGTGAGATAGCAACTAATGCCCGCGCGGTTGTTGATGAATGTTGCGGTTAAGGTAATACCTAATCCCTGAGGAAATCTTAATGGTCATGAACGTGAAGGGTTATGCCGCTCTGGCGGTGAAAGAAGATCTGGTTCCACACAGCTTTGTTCGTCGCGATCCGCGCGAAGATGACGTGGTTATTGATATCTTATACAGCGGAGTTTGTCACTCAGATATCCACAATGCCTATAATGACTGGGGCGGGGCTAAGTATCCGATGGTGCCGGGACACGAAATCATTGGCCGTGTGGTGCATGTCGGGAAGTCGGTGACCAAATTTGCCGTAGGCGATCTCGTCGGGGTTGGCTGCATGGTTGACTCATGCCAGCACTGTAGCGCCTGCGAACAGGGGCTAGAGCAATATTGCGAAGAGGGTAACACGCTCACGTATAACGATATCGATCGTCATGATGGCCTGCCTACCTTCGGGGGCTATTCCGACAAGATTGTCGTTACCGAAAAGTTTGTTGTGAAGGTTCCGGAAGGGATAGATTTACGCGGCGCGGCGCCGCTGCTTTGTGCCGGGATCACCACATGGTCGCCGCTGCGTCACTGGCAGGTTGGAGAGGGCAGTAAAGTCGCGGTTGTTGGGTTGGGCGGCCTCGGGCATATGGCCATCAAACTCGCTAACGCATTGGGGGCTGAAGTTACGCTGTTCACGCGTTCGCCAGATAAAGAAGCAGATGCCAGACGTCTGGGTGCCAGTCACGTTGTGCTTTCCACTGACCCTGAGCAGATGAAGGCCGCCGGTAATCAGTTTGATCTGATTATTGATACTGTTCCGTATGTCCACGACCTGAATCCCTATATCCCAACGTTGGCGCTAAGCGGTACGCTGGTGCTGGTTGGCTATCTGGGCGCATTGGATCCTTTCCTGAATACGATTCCACTGATTCTCGGGCGGAAATCCGTCGCGGGTTCGGTTATCGGCGGGATTGCAGAAACGCAGGAAATGTTAGATTTTTGCGGCCAGCACGGTATTACAGCCGATGTCGAAGTGATCAATATTCAGGATATTAATAGCGCCTGGCAGCGGATGTTGAAAAGCGATGTGAAATACCGCTTTGTGATTGATATTGCCTCGCTGAAATAACGCTAAAAAAGACGCGGATTTCCGCGTCTTTACGTTTGTTAGTGTCTCGATGGCGATACTTCAGGATTATCCATATACAGCGTCTGGCTGGGGAAGGCGAAGTCGGCGCCGTTTGTCTGGACTATCGAAATAATTTTCAAATAAACGTCCTGTTGTACCGCAAGCCATTCCTGCCATACGGTAGTTTTCGTGAAGCAGTACACCATGATATTTAACGATGAATCAGCAAATTCATTGAAATAGACCAGTAGAGTTTGTTTCTGGTCTATCCCCGGATGATTTTGCAGCATTTGTCTGACCGCCTCGACAACTGCCCCAATTTTATCGGTATCTTCATATCGCAATCCGATCACCGTTTTGATTCTTCTGTTGGTCATACGCCCTGGATTTTCTACGCTGATTGAGGAGAAAATCGAGTTTGGGACGTACAATGGGCGATGATCGAAGGTGTTTATTTTGGTCATTCGCCAGCCAATTTCTGTCACTGTGCCTTCAATATTACGGTCCGGGGAACGGATCCAGTCACCGATGCTAAACGGTCTGTCGAAATAGAGCATAATGCCGGAGAAAAAATTGCTCAGAATGTCTTTACCTGCCATACCTACAGCGATACCACCGATGCCGCCAAAGGTTAGCAGACCCGATAAGCTCATGCCGAAATGTTCGCCATACAGCAAAATGATGGCGACCACGATGGTAATCTTAATGATCCGCGACAGGATCCTCGCGCTGGTAATATCTCTGCCTTTATTAATCTGCGTCTTTTCAAACTGATTAATCACCAGAAAAAGTTTGATTGTCAGAATCAGCGCAATTAACGAGGTGCAGATGAAATCGACTACGCTGGGAGAGATAAATTTCAGGTTGTAACTCTCGATCACGTTATTGGCAATACTGCCGAAGGTTCCAATGATAATGGCATAGACGAAAAATTGTGCCGCATGAAATATGAACCCTTTGCAACGTCTTTCACCACGATGAAACCAAACGCTCATCAGCACCAGTGCGGTAAAGCAACTGAGAATTACCGTCAAATTAAACGCATTATTCATAAACAGTTCAGCGATCATGATCCTTCCTGGCAGCTTCGTGGTTGCTAAATATCATCTGACATCCCGCTCATCGGATATTTTACGCAGTTTTGGCGCTCAGATCATTAATCAAAGGGCGAGAGAAATAATGCAATCAGCGCTATTTTCAGCGCAATCACGCAGGCGTCACTGATGAAGGGGCGTTATGTAGCAGACAGTAAGCTGATGTCATGGTATTGTTAGCGCAAAGTAACAAGATTTTCATCTGCAAAAGGACAGTACTATGATCATGGCTAAGCTGAAGACAGCGAAGGGACGAAAGTTTTTGTTGTGCCTGCTTGGAGTGTTTATTATCGCAGCGTCGGTAGTCACGCGAGCGACGATCGGCGGCGTTATTGAACAGTATGACATTCCGCTATCCGACTGGACCGCCTCAATGTATGCCATTCAATCTGCAATGATTTGTGTCTACAGCATGGTGTTTACCATTCTGCTTGCCATTCCGCTGGGCATCTATTTTCTTGGTGGCGACGAGAAACACTAAATGTTTATCATGCCGGATGAATATCCATCCGGCATTGTATGGTGCGGTTAGTCGTCTTCGTCGTCATCCAGTTCCACTGGCGTCTGATACTGATCCGGCTTGATAACCAGCAGGTCACAGCGTAGATGATCGATAACCTGCTCAGCAGTATTACCGAGGAACGCGGCAGAGATACCGGTACGTCCGACGGTGCCCAGCACCACGATGCCCGCCTGTAAGTGTTCGGCTAAATCAGGAATAACCTCTTCAGGCAATCCTTTTTCAACGTGCGTTACTTTCTCATCGATACTGAATTTCTGGCGTAATGCCTTCATTGCCAGCAGATGCTGTCCACGGATCGCATCGTTATATACGCTGGGATCAAATTCAGGGAGTTCAATCGCAATGTTGATAGGTGTAACAGGGTAGGCGCCAACCAGATGCACTTCGGTATGGTTAACCTGTTCCGCCAGTTGCAGCGTTTCTTTGACCAGCTTTTCATTAAGCGCGTTGTGATAGGCCTCTTCACTGGCGAGGTTCACCGCAACCAGCGCTTTACCGCCTTCAGGCCACGGCTGGTCTTTAACCATCCACACCGGGCTTGGGCATTTACGCAACAAATGCCAGTCGGTCGGGGTGAAAATTACGGCTTCCAGACGGTCGTGTTGGTGCGCCATTTTTAGCACCAGGTCATGCCTGGCGCTAATGACTTCCTGGATGATGGCTTCAAAGGGACGGTTGTGCCAGACCACTTTGATCTCAATAGGGATCCCTGCTTCGATGTAGTATTTCGCTTGTTCACGAATCCACGCTGTTCGCTGGCTGATGACACCCTGACGCATTGCCGTACGCTCATCGGGCGACAGCAGGGTAGTCATCTCATAGGAAAAGTCATAGATCGGCAAAAAGGCTTTAATTTTGCCACCAATCCGTTGATGCAAATAAACAGCTCGCCGTAATGCTGGTTGATCGTCCTGGTTAGGGTCGATGACGACCAGCATATTTTTATACATAGCCATACAGGGTCTCCTTACAACTGTCATCGCAGTTTGTAATTAAAAGAGTAACCCAATAATGTGGATTGAAACAGGGGAGAACCTCCTGCCAGATCAATAAATCGGGAAAATTTAGTGATTTGACAGAAGGATAACAGAGATACTTGCAGAACGATTACGCAACGTTACGCGTGTGGCCAGCAAGAACTGCCAGCGCATCGCTATTCTCAATAGTGATGTATTTGCCTTTTACCGCCAGCATACCGCTTTTCTGGAAACGCCCCAGCAGGCGGCTAATAGTTTCAACCGTCAGACCGAGGTAGTTCCCGATGTCGCCACGAGTCATGGTCAGACGGAATTCACGAGGCGAGAATCCACGCTGGGCGAAGCGGCGGGACAAATTGTAAATAAAGGCCGCCAGGCGCTCTTCAGCGTTTTTCTTCGACAACAGCAGGATCATGTCCTGGTCGCCTTTGATTTCGCCACTCATCAGACGCATCATCTGTTGACGCAGATTCGGCATTTTGCCGGACAGGTCATCCAGAGTTTCGAAAGGAATCTCACATACCATTGAGGTTTCCAGAGCCTGGGCAAAGCTCGGGTGATGACCGCTGCCAATCGCGTCAAAACCTACCAGGTCACCTGCCAGATGGAAACCGGTGATTTGCTCATCGCCTTGCTCGGTAATGGTATAGCTTTTAATCGTTCCGGAGCGGATAGCATAGAGTGATTTAAGTTCATCACCTGCTTTAAAGAGCGTCTGCCCCTTTTGGATAGGCTTTTTGCGCTCGATGATGTTATCGAGCTGGTCAAGCTCATGCTCGTTAAGTGTGAACGGGATGCAAAGCTGGCTGATACTGCAATCCTGGCAATGGATAGCACAACCGCCAGACTGAATGCGCCGTATAATTCGCTTTTCCGGGATCATAGGTCTGCTCAAGCCGTAATTGATATTTGTCAATTTTAACATCTTTTTGGTGAGCACGTAAGCCTGAGCTACTCCCAATAGAGAATAATTCAGGCATAACTGGGTTGAATGTTTGTATCTACCTGATTAACCGTACTTTATTTAAGGCTGTATTATGTGGAAGTGTGATGAATAAGGCATTAATTGCCTGGATTCTAGAGTAGTAAATAGCCTTCATGACGCAATAGCCACTCTTTTCGCTGCACACCGCCGGCATATCCAGTCATAGTACCGTTACGCCCAATGACGCGATGACAAGGCACGACAATACTTACCGGGTTTGACCCATTCGCCGCTCCGACGGCTCTGGCAGCGCCAGGGCGTCCCAGTTGTTCGGCCAGTTGACCATAATGCATGACTTGTCCACAGGGAATGGTACGTAACGCTTGCCAGACTTCACGCTGGAAGGGGGTACCCGCGGTGGCGGTTTCCAGTGTGTCAATAATGCTAAGGTTGCCGGCAAAATATTCAGCCAGCTTATCACTCAATCCACCAGGGTTTTTGGCAGCGATACGCTGATAACCTTCAGCGCGGTAATGAATGTCCAGCAACTGCACCATACGATCGCTGTGTTGATCCCATTCGACCGCGCGCAGACGAAATTGCTCATCGCAAATGATCCACAGCGGGCCCAGCGGAGTGGCGATGGTGTCTTCCAGTAAGTTCAGCATCCGTTTCTCTCATTGCAACATTACAGGCAAGATGACACATTATCACGCCAGTTATCGTCGCAGCTATACCTCTAAAATGGATATCCGTTTGTTGGAAGTAGATCGCTTCCACTGCGTGAACCTGGTGAATTATTGGAAATAATCGTAAACCGTTGTCGGTATAATAGTGCACGGTTATGATAAGACCCGTCGCAATACGCTGGAGGATGAAACATGAACCTTGATGACGCATCGTTGTTTCTTGACGCGATGGGGGATGTTCAACCGCTGAAAAGCCGCACCGAGGTGCACTGGCAGCCTACACGCAATCTCCGCGCTCCGGCTCGTATTGATACGCTGCAATTGGATAATTTTCTCTCAACGGGTTTTCTCGATATTGTCCCGTTGAGCGTACCATTGGAGTTTCGCCGCGAAGGTTTGCAGCACGGTGTGACTGACAAACTACGAACCGGTAAATATCCGCAGCAGGCGAGTCTCAATCTCGTCCGTCAGCCCGTTGAAACCTGCCGTCAGATGCTCTTCAGTTTTATTCTGCAGGCGCAGCAAGAAGGATTGCGTAACGTGTTGGTGATACACGGCAAGGGGCGCGACGATAATTCTCATGCCAACATTGTTCGCAGCTATGTTGCGCGTTGGCTGACGGAATTTGAAGATGTACAAGCCTACTGCGCCGCACTGCCGCATCACGGCGGCAGCGGAGCATGCTATGTGGCATTACGTAAAACTGCGCAGGCAAAACAGGAGAACTGGGAGCGTCACGCTAAGCGCAGTCGCTGACCGACATAAACATCAGGCGGCCAGTACCCGGTTCCGCCCTTCGTTTTTGGCTTTGTACAGCGCGTCGTCAACGCGTTTGAATAGCTCATCGATACTTTCATTGGTTTCGTGCCGCGCAACGCCAATGCTGACGGTAAAGCGGGGAAGGCCAGGAAGCGTCACCTTGGCCACCGCCGCGCGTATTACTTCTGCGAGATTAAGGGCAACCTCCAGTGAGGTTCGCGGCAGAAGGAGTACAAACTCTTCACCTCCCCAGCGAAAAATCAGGTCGTCCTTTCTTGCGCAGGACTCCAGCGTTCGTGCCAGAGCGCAAAGCACATCGTCACCTCTTAAATGACCGAAGAGATCGTTAATGCTTTTAAAGCGATCGGTGTCGATTAACAGCAGGCTGTAGTCCTGCGTCAATGACATTGCGTGCGTCTGTTGTGGTTCGGTTACCTGATAAAAATGTCGGCGGTTCAGTAATCCGGTCAGGGCGTCACGCAGGGCCGCTTGTTCGAGTTCCTGCTCCAGCCTTTTTTGTTCGGTAATGTCATGAATGATGCACAGCATGAGCTTATTGCCGTAGATTTCGATCGGTCCGGCATAAGTTTGTACGTGACGTAAGGAACCATCAGCAAGCTTATGAACAAAATGCAAGGGCTTATGGCCGCCGGGCAGATGGGCGATTTCATGCATCACCGGTAGGATATGACGGCCCAACATGTTGATTTCCCATGTATGTTTCTGGCACATCACATCATGGCTGTAACCATAAAAATTCAGTGCGCTGAGATTCGCATCGACGATCAAACCATCGCGAGACGGATCGATAAGTAACATCGGCGCCGCATTGGTCTGGAAGAAGCGCGCGTAAAATCCCTGCTTGTTTCGCTGATAGTTCGCAGAACGACTGGCTTTCAATCCCTGCGCGGTCGGTGTTTCAATGCCTTCGAAAATAATGATGTCCCCCATATCCGGGAGCGACTTAATGGACAGGCGACTGGCCATCGCGATTTCCTCACCGTTGCGATAAACCGTGAGAATTTCCACAATAGGGTGATGATTTTTCAAGTCACTGAGATACATGGTTAAATCATTTTGGGCATATGTTGAGAATATGCCTTTTCGCAGTGTAGCAAAACAGGAATCCTGCATTAGCTCCCGTGCAACGGTATTAGCGAACACAAGTTCTTCGGTATGTGGTGAAACAATCCACACCGGAAGAGTTAATAAGTCCAGTGAGTGCAGCGCGGTTATACTCATCGATAATCCCGTTATCTTATCTGCTGTGTTGCCCATTTAATGGCGAATGTTTTTATATTACCGTCTCATAATGTTATTGATTGTCGGTGAGACAAGGGGGTACAACTGGCTTTAGTCTGATGTTGTTATCAGTTAATGCTACAGGCTATGCCAATAATAGTAGACACTATTTTGGTATTTTTACTGTAATCGCTAAAATCTTTGGCAAATAGACTTTCAATTTTTAATGTCAGTGCCGGACGTGATTTAATCATCAATATATTTGAATGAATGGCGCTGGAATCATCAACAAAAATGGTGATCCCATACACACTGTCGCGCCACCAGATATCCGCCAGAAGGTAGATCAACGTCGGTCAGAGATCGCCACCTTGCTGTACTCATGCTTTTACAATGTGTATTAGTTAGAACATGAAAATATTGATATTAATGCGGTAATGCTTATATAAGCATTCATGTTAATTATAATTCTGTACATTTTGTATTCTCTGTGTGCTCACCATCACAATAATCTGATAACAAGCCTGGTAATCATTTTTGGTAGAACAAACCACCAGATTAAGGCAAATAATCAGCATCATTCTGTGATTTAAGTAAAAGGGCTGCTGACTCTTATTGAATATTCGCCTTTCGTATCAGGGTAATGGCAATTTGCATGGCAGGTGCTATAAAAAATAATATTCACCTCATTTTCTTGGTAAACAGGGCTAAAATGTTAAATAATATTAGCGTCAGGACTTTTATTGTTTTATTTCTGGTAATAACAGCAGTGGCTCTTAATGTGGTGGAGATAATACTTGCAGCCGGTATTGATGTTATTATTGGCAGCAATTTGGTAAGCATTATTTCTCTATTATGTCTGTGGTGGTACATGACCAAATATCTGGTGATGCCGATTAATACGGTTAAAAGAAGTATTGAAGAGGTTACGTCCGGAAATCTGGCGATTAGCATTCCAGAATTTGGTAATAACTGCGCGGGTAGACTTATACCAGGCATCAATAGCTTATCAAGTAATATTTCAACACTTGTGAATGAGATCAGGATATCCTCACAAACGGCAATGGCGCTCTCAGAACAGCTTGCAGAACGCAGCGCTGAGCTTTCAGTGAAAACAGAACAGCAATCCGGAGCATTAATGCAGACGGCTGCCAACATGGATGAGATCGCGGTGAATACGCGAAATAATGCTGATAACACGCAAATAGCCAGCGCCCAGGCGACAATTGCTACGCAGTGCGCCCGACAGGGAGGAGAACTAATGGTGCAGGTAGCGGCAAATATGCGTTCAATTACCGAATGCGCGGAGCAGATGACCGAAATTATTACGCTGATAGATGGTATCGCATTCCAGACAAATATTCTGGCATTGAATGCAGCGGTGGAAGCGGCGAGGGCCGGGGAGCATGGAAAAGGGTTTTCCGTGGTGGCTGGTGAAGTAAGGAAGCTGGCGCACCGCAGCGCAGATGCAGCTAAAAATATTAAACAGCTGATTGCCCAAACTCATCAAAATGTTCAGCAAGGCGCAGCTATCGTATGCGAAGCAGAAAAAAATATGCAGGATATCGTCGGGGGCGCCGGACAATTAAACCAGTTGATGGGCGAGATATTAACGACTACCCAGGAGCAGGAGAAAGGGATTATCAGGATCACTCATGCTCTGGCCGAACTGGAGAACGTAACCCAAAGTAATGCCGCCATGGTGGATGAGCTTTCTGATTCCTCGGGCATCCTGAAAAACCAGGTGATTGATCTCCAGTCCCGAACCCATCAATTTCGCTTAAGTAAAACACTTGAACCTGCAATACGCCAGCGAGCATAACAGGATCTCTCACCACAAGCGTCGCATTCGTCGGCGCTTTTTCTGTTATCAGAGACTTTTATGAATCATTTCAGCGCAATGGGACAATGAGATATTGCTTAACCTATTCTGACGGCTAGACTATCGAAAAAAGCTTAATGTTTGTGGAGGCGCTGTGGAAGCCATTAAGGGAACGGATGTTAATGTGCCGGATGCCGTGTTTGCCTGGCTGCTGGATGGCCGTGGCGGGGTGAAAACGCTGGAAAATAACGATGTTATCGACGCTCAGCATCCCTGCTGGCTGCATCTTAATTATACCCATTCTGAAAGTGCGCAATGGCTGGCGACCACGCCTCTGCTTCCTAATAATGTGCGTGATGCGCTGGCGGGTGAAAGTACGCGCCCACGTGTAAGCAGAGTCGGGGAAGGTACGTTGATCACGCTGCGTTGTATTAATGGCAGCACCGACGAGCGACCTGACCAACTGGTCGCTATGCGCTTGTATATGGATGAACGTCTGATTGTCTCAACGCGCCAGCGCAAAGTACTGGCACTGGATGATGTGGTCAGCGATCTCCAGGAAGGTACAGGGCCGGCTGACTGCGGTAGCTGGCTGGTGGATGTCTGCGATGCGTTAACCGATCATGCCAGCGAGTTTATCGAGCAACTGCACGACAAGATTATAGACCTGGAAGATAACCTGCTCGATCAGCAAATCCCCCCGCGCGGATTCCTGGCATTACTGCGCAAGCAACTGATTGTGATGCGCCGCTATATGGCGCCTCAGCGCGATGTCTATGCGCGCCTGGCGAGTGAGCGTTTAGCCTGGATGACCGACGATCATCGGCGACGGATGCAGGATATCGCCGACAGGTTGGGAAGAGGGCTGGATGAGATAGACGCCTGTATCGCCCGGACCGGTATCATGGCGGACGAAATTGCGCAGGTTATGCAGGAGTCTCTGGCGCGCCGAACCTATACAATGTCCTTGATGGCGATGGTTTTCCTACCCAGTACATTTTTAACCGGACTGTTTGGCGTTAACCTCGGTGGTATCCCCGGCGGCGGCTGGCAGTTTGGTTTCTCATTTTTCTGTATTCTGTTAGTGGTCCTGATTGGTGGTGTTACTTTATGGTTGCATCGTAGTAAATGGTTGTAACAACAACATTTTTTAGTGGCTTTTACGCATGAAAACGGCCAGGTTTTTGAGCGAAGTCAATAAACCATCTACCTATTCGGGGCAATATCTCACTCGCAGGTGAATGCAACGTCAAGCGATGGGCGTTGCGCTCCATATTGTCTTACTTCCTTTTTTGAATTACTGCATAGCACAATTGATTCGTACGACGCCGACTTAGATTAGTCGGCTTTTTTTTGCCTGCAGAAAATCAGCGTCTACCCTAAAAGAGTCAACCTGATGACTGGAGGGCTATATGACCTGTCTGATTGCAATGCTACAGTGGCAAGTACCAAACGCTGATTCGCTACCCACCGACCCGGTTCCTGTTCCCGATCCGCTACCTCGTCCGCAGCCGATGCCGGATCCGCCACCAGATGAGGAGCCGATTAAATTGTCGCATCGCGGGCGCAGATCTGCGAGGATACGCGCCTGCTGAATGTGAGTTTTTACCGCGAGATTAAATTGTGACCGCTTTTTCAACCCTGAATGTTTTACCTGCCGCCCAACTCGAGAACCTCAACGAGCTGGGCTACCTTGAAATGACGCCTGTCCAGGCTGCTGCGTTACCGGCAATCCTGGCGGGGAGGGATGTTCGCGTGCAGGCTAAAACCGGCAGTGGCAAAACGGCTGCTTTTGGTCTGGGGTTGTTGCAGCATATTGATGCCGCGCTGTTTCAGACGCAGTCTCTGGTGCTGTGCCCAACGCGTGAGCTTGCCGACCAGGTGGCAGGGGAACTGCGTCGTTTAGCGCGCTTTCTGCCCAATACCAAGATCTTAACCCTGTGCGGCGGCCAGCCCTTTGGCGCACAGCGTGACTCCCTGCAACATGCGCCACATATTATTGTCGCCACGCCGGGGCGTTTACTTGACCACCTGCAAAAAGGCACCGTTTCTCTGGAGGCGCTGAATACGCTGGTGATGGATGAAGCCGACCGTATGCTGGATATGGGGTTTAGCGACGCGATTGATGAGGTGATCCGCTTTGCGCCTGCATCACGTCAGACCTTGCTTTTTTCTGCGACCTGGCCGGAGGCGATTGCCGCCATCAGCGGCCGGGTACAGAAAGATCCGCTAACGATCGAAATTGATACGGTTGATGCGCTGCCAGCCATTGAACAGCAGTTTTTTGAAACGTCCAGCCACGGCAAAATTCCGTTGCTGCAAAAATTGCTCAGCCAGCACCAGCCTGCATCCTGTGTGGTTTTTTGTAATACCAAAAAAGATTGTCAGGCCGTATGCGATGCACTGAATGCGGCGGGGCAAAGCGCACTCTCATTGCATGGCGATCTTGAACAGCGCGATCGCGATCAGACGCTGGTACGTTTTGCTAACGGCAGCGCACGTGTACTGGTCGCTACCGATGTGGCCGCGCGTGGCCTGGATATCAAGTCGCTGGAACTGGTGGTTAATTTCGAACTGGCGTGGGATCCGGAAGTTCATGTCCATCGTATTGGCCGTACCGCTCGCGCTGGCAACAGCGGTCTGGCGATTAGCTTCTGCGCGCCGGAAGAAGCGCAACGTGCCAATATCCTGGCTGAAATGCTGCAGCTAAAACTGAACTGGTTGCCTGCGCCGGGCAATGGTTCAATTCTGCCGCTAAACGCTGAGATGGCCACGTTATGCATTGATGGCGGTAAAAAGGCTAAAATGCGTCCCGGCGATGTTCTGGGCGCTCTGACCGGTGATATTGGTCTGGCTGGCGCTGATATCGGCAAAATCGCCGTCCATCCGGCGCATGTTTACGTCGCTGTTCGCCAGACTGTGGCGCATAAGGCATGGAAACAATTGCAAAACGGTAAGATTAAAGGCAAGACCTGCCGCGTTCGTTTATTGAAATAAATGCGCGTCGGAGCGCCTGATGGCGCTCCGCTTATCTGGCATGATAAGTTACTTCACTTCCACCACGTTCAGGCGCAGCTCATCCAGTTGAGCATCATCCTCTTCTGGCTGCCAGCCCGCGGGTTGCAGCGGGATCTCTTCGCGGTCAAACGCTAAATCACCACCGTCCACCACCTCTGAACCGTGTTTAATGCCTTTAAAATCGAACAGATTGATATCACTCAAATGAGAAGGCACAACGTTCTGCATTGCGCTGAACATGGTTTCAATGCGGCCTGGATAGCGTTTGTCCCAGTCGCGCAGCATATCAGCGATGACCTGACGTTGCAGATTAGGCTGGGAGCCGCACAGGTTACACGGAATAATTGGGAAACCTTTCGCTTCGGAGAAACGCTCAATATCTTTCTCACGGCAGTAGGCCAGTGGACGGATCACGATGTGCTTACCGTCATCGCTCATCAGCTTCGGCGGCATACCTTTCATTTTCCCGCCGTAGAACATGTTTAAAAACAGCGTTTGCAGGATGTCATCACGATGGTGGCCGAGCGCAATCTTGGTGGCGCCTAACTCGGTTGCCGTGCGGTACAGAATGCCGCGACGCAGGCGAGAGCAGAGCGAGCAGGTCGTTTTGCCTTCAGGAATTTTATCTTTGACGATCCCGTAGGTGTTTTCTTCGACGATTTTATACTCAACACCCAACTGTTGCAGATACTCCGGCAGAATATGCTCGGGGAAGCCGGGTTGTTTCTGATCGAGATTAACCGCAACTAAGGAAAAACTGATCGGGGCGCTTTGCTGCAAATTACGCAGGATCTCCAGCATGGTATAGCTGTCTTTCCCTCCGGAAAGGCACACCATAATGCGATCGCCGTCTTCGATCATATTGAAGTCGGCAATCGCTTCGCCCACGTTGCGACGCAGACGTTTTTGCAATTTGTTCAGGTTGTATTGTTCTTTCTTGCTAATATCTTGATTTTGCGACATTTAATAGAGGCTCAATTCATAGTGTGGCATCAGAAGAGTATGCATCACGCCGGATAGTCCGGCAAAAGAAGTCTGATATAAAAACCGTGGCGTGTATGGTACGGATAAGCGGGAAAAATGTCAGCACATTTAGGACAGGAATCGAGGGGTATGAAGGGGAAAACAAAAAGCCCGCCACGATGTGCGGGCCAGACAGCTTAGCGGACAACCAGAACTGAACACTCAGCATGACGCACCACGGCCGCGGCGTTAGAGCCCAGCAGGTAAGTGGTGATGTCAGGTCGGTGAGAAGCGATAATGACCATATCAGCCGGTAATTTTTTAGCCATCTCCAGAATTTTATCTTTCGGCGCACCTTCCGCGACATGAACGTGTACTCTGTCCGTTGGGATATTGAACTTCTTGATAATCTCTTCCAGTTGAGATTTCGCTTCGGCTTTCAGATCGTCCATGGCCGGCAACTCTGCCGAGTAGGCCAGTCCCAGGGAAGCGTAATAGGGCAGTGACGGAATAACGGTCAAAAAATGGACCTGCGCATCGTCAATTTTTGCTTCTGCTTCAACATGGGCAATAACGCGTTGAGTTAATTCTGAGTCTGAAATATCGATGGGTACAAGAATCGTTCTGTTCATAAAACCTCCTGTTTAAGTATCCATCTAAAGCTTACCGCGTAATGGCACTTTATGTACAATGACAAAGATCACATTTTGGCATCACTTTATTTTGATTTCAGGGAATTTTCCTTTTATTACCCCATCATAAAATCGACCTTTAGAGACTACGCTCAGGAAATCACGAAAAATACGGGCAGGCACATGCTGGTATTGCAGCGTAGACAATTGATGAAAGCGAATTTCAAGCGTGCAGGAGGATTCGTCATAACCGACGGATGCAATACGGGATGATTTTACAGGGTGATGATTCATTGCAGGTATCCTCTACTACAGGTCTTTATGCAATATATCATCTATCAGGGATGTGTTTTGAAGCAACAGATATAATGTTTTGATCTGGATAAAACAGAATTGCGATAACAGAAAGAAAACCCGCCGTTGCCGGCGGGCTGACAAAATTAGAACTGGTAAACCATACCCAGAGCTACAGTGTCATCGGTAGAGATGTCATTGCGAGTGTAGAAGCTGTCGTCTTCGTCCAGCAGGTTGATTTTGTAATCAACGTAGGTGGAGAAGTTTTTGTTGAAGAAGTAAGTCGCACCTACAGAAGCATATTTAACCAGATCTTTATCGCCAGTAGTTCCTGCAGGGCTTGCAGCATTACCAGGCATATTCAGGTCTTTACCCTTAGACATCAGGAAAGACACTTCCGGACGCAGACCAAAATCGAACTGGTATTGCGCAGTAACTTCGAAGTTCTGAGTTTTGTTGGCAATAGTATTATCACTACCGTCAGAGCCGCCATACGGAGTCATATTACGGGTTTCGGAGTACATGGTTGCCAGATAGATGTTGTTTGCATCGTATTTCAGGCCAGCAGTCCACGCATCAGCTTTATCGCCACCAGCGGTAGAATGGTTCACCTGCTCGTTGGTACGGTCAGAAGAGGTATAGGCAGCACCGAAGCTTACGCCCATGCCCAGATCGTAGGTAGAGGAGATACCGAAGCCGTCACCGTTGGAGTTCTTAATATTACGGTCGCCACCGTTATTGGTGCCTTCCTGCTCGTTGGTAACCTGATTTTCGTTAGCACCCTGGTACTGCAGTGCAACGTTCAGACCGTCAACCAGACCAAAGAAGTCGGTGTTACGGTAGGTCGCTACGCCGTTAGCACGACCGGTCATGAAGTTATCCGCTTTGGTGTAGGAGTCACCACCGAATTCTGGCAGCATATCGGTCCAGGCTTCCACATCGTACAGTACGCCGTAGTTACGACCGTAGTCGAATGAGCCGTAGTCACCAACTTTAATACCCGCGAACGCCAGACGAGTCCAGGAGTTACCTTTATCGTTTTCGGTAGTGTTAGCCTGAACCTGATATTCCCACTGGCCATAGCCGGTGATCATATCGTTAACCTGGGTTTCGCCTTTGAAGCCCATACGCATATAAGTCTGATCGCCATCGCTGTTCGCGTCGTCAGAGAAGTAATGCAGGCCGTCTACTTTGCCATAGAGATCTAATTTGTTGCCGTCTTTATTATAAACTTCAGCAGCGTGAGCCGCGCCTGCAGCCAGCAGGGCAGGAATTACGAGAGCCAGTACTTTTCTGTTCATTGAAATAATCCTTTAGTTTTTTTATTAACCTGTGACTACCCATGTAGGGAGTAAAAGCATGCTAAAGGAGAAGTTCCGTAAACAGATAAATATGAATTGTTACGTCTTAAGTAAAACCTTAAATAAATAATTCTACAGAAACAGTGATAATTATTATGAATGTATGGATTTAATATATATAAAATAAAAATTATACAAGTGAATTTTGTTGAGCTATTCTGCGCGTGTTATATGCCTTTATTGTCACGTTTTATTTTTTCGTTGTCGTATTGATAGCCAATATTAATTAGCCAGCGAATAAATTGACAAGCCCGAACAACTGTTCGGGCTTTTTTTTCGTTCCACTTTAATAGTGATCTAAACGTATTACTCGGTTCCGCTCTTTTCCGCTTTACCTGCCAGTTGCGCCAGGAAATCGTAGCGTTTTTGCAGATCGGCTGTTGCATCTTTCCACAGCTGTTCAGCGACTTCTGGCTGTTGGGCATTTAAGCGGCGGAAGCGTTGCTCGTTAAGTAAAGTTTCAGCCAAAGCATCTGACGGCGGGCGAGAATCCAGCGCCAGCGGCAGTTTACCTTCGTCAGCACGACGCGGATCAAAGCGATACAGCGGCCAGAACCCGGTTGCCGTGAGCTGACGCATCTGATCGTGGCTCAACGCGAGGTCATAACCATGTTCCTCACAAGGGCTATACGCGATAATCAGCGACGGCCCCGGATAGGATTCCGCTTCCTGGATAGCTTTCACCGTCTGGTTCAACTGGGCGCCCAGGGAAATCTGCGCGACATAAACATGCCCGTACATCATCATACTGACGCCAAGATCTTTACGAGCCTTACGTTTGCCGTGCTCCCCAAATTTAGTGACGGCCCCAAGAGGCGTGGCTTTTGACGCTTGCCCACCCGTGTTGGAGTAACACTGGGTATCCAGCACCAGAATATTGACGTTCTCGGTCAGGCTAAGAACGTGATCCAACCCGCCGAAGCCAATATCGTAGGCCCAGCCATCGCCGCCAATCAGCCAGATGGATTTCTCAACCAGCGCGTCGGCATCGGTTAACAACTGCTGTGCGCCTTCGACATCTTTCAGATGCTCGCGCAGGGCCGCGACTTGCTCACGACGGACCTCCGGCGTGGCTTCTGCGTGCAAAGCGTCATTGAGTTCAGCCGGGATGTTATCGGCAAACTGCTCCAGCAGACGCATAACGCGCGCCCGGTGTTGATCCACCGTCAGACGGAAGCCCAGACCAAACTCGGCGTTATCTTCAAACAGCGAGTTTGCCCATGCTGGCCCACGCCCATTGGCATCGGTGGTGTATGGCGTTGAGGGTAGGTTACCGCCATAAATTGATGAACACCCGGTGGCATTCGCAATCAACATGTGGTCACCGTACAACTGCGTAAGCAGTTTGATATACGGCGTTTCACCACAGCCTGAGCAGGCGCCGGAATATTCAAATAGCGGTGTAATCAATTGCGAGGTGCGAATATCAATACGTTCCAGTTTGGTGCGATCAATCTCCGGCAGATCGAGGAAGAAGTCATAGTTAACTTTTTCTTCTTCGACATGCTCAAGGCGCGACATCATATTGATGGCTTTGATCTCAGGATTTTGGCGATCTTTCGCCGGGCACACTTCGACGCACAGATTACAACCGGTGCAATCTTCAGGCGCAACCTGCAGGACATATTTCTGGCCGCGCATATCGCGTGATTTCACATCCAGAGAATGCAGGCTGGCAGGGGCGTTTTCCATCGCTTCTGGGGAAACCACCTTGGCGCGGATAGCCGAGTGCGGGCAGGCGGCAACGCAGTGGTTACATTGCGTACACAGCTCTTCTTTCCAGATTGGGATCGCTTCGGCGATATTGCGTTTTTCCCAACGCGTAGTCCCCATTGGCCAGGTACCGTCCGGCGGTAGCGCGGAAACGGGCAGCGCATCGCCCAGACCGGCGAGCATTGCTGCGGTGACGGTTTTCACGAAGTCTGGTGCGGCATCAGAAACCACCGGTGGGCGGTTGGCGCTATGCGGATCAACAGGCTGCAGGGCCACTTCGGCGACGGATTCACGCGCCAGAGCCAGCGCCTGCCAGTTACGTTCGACCAGATCCTGGCCTTTACTGCTGTAGCTTTTCGCAATCGCCCCCTGCAACTCTGCCAGCGCGCTGTCGCCTGGTAAAATTTGCGTCAGGTGGAAGAACGCCATTTGCATCACGGTGTTTATACGCGCCGCCAAACCACACTCACGGGCGATTTTAGCCGCATTAATCACGTAGAAACGGGCTTTCTTCTGATTCAGCACCGCCTGAACTTCCTGCGGCAGACGCGCCCAGACTTCATCCACACTGTATGGGGTATTAAGCAGGAATATACCGCCAGGTTTCAGGCGTTCGGCCATCTGGTACTTATCGATAAATTGCAACTGGTGACAGCCGACAAAATCGGCTTGTGAAACCAGATACGCTGAACGAATGGGGTGCTCACTGACGCGCAGGTGGGAGACGGTCAGGCCGCCTGCTTTTTTCGAGTCATACACGAAATAACCCTGCGCATACCATGGCGTAGAGTTACCGATAATCTTGATATTGTTTTTGGTGGCCGACACGCTGCCATCGCTACCCAGGCCGTAAAACAGCGCTTCGAGCTTAGCGGTGCCGGGCAGGGTGTTTTCCGGCAACGGCAATGACAGATTGGTGACATCATCATAGATACCGACCGTGAAGCGTGGTTTAGGTTTCGTGCTATTCAACTCATTAAAGACCGCCATGACGCAGTCGGGGCCAAACTCTTTGGACGAAAGACCATAGCGTCCGCCAATCACACGCGGTAAGGTTTCTCGTTCGCCACAGTTAAAAGCTTCCGCCAGCGCGGTCATGACATCCAGATATAATGGTTCTGCCTGCGCGCCGGGTTCTTTGGTGCGATCCAGAACGGCGATGCTGCGCGCGCTTTCCGGCAGCGCGCGCAGTAAATGTTTGGCGGAGAAGGGGCGGAACAGACGGACTTTCAGCACACCAACTTTCTCGCCGTGCGCCATCAGCTCTTCGACAACTTCTTCACTGGTGCCAATCGCCGAGCCCATTAAAATAATGACGCGTTCTGCCTGCGGATGACCGTAATATTCAAATGGCTGGTACTGGCGGCCCGTGGCTGCGGCGAAGTCGTTCATCGCCTGTTCTACGTGATCGTAAACCGCGTTGTACCATGGGTTTGTCGCTTCGCGTGACTGGAAGTAGGTGTCCGGATTCGCTGATGTACCGCGGATAACCGGATGCTCTGGATTTAGTGCCCGAGCGCGGTGAGCATCGATCTCCGCCTGAGGCATCAGCCCGAGGATGGTGTTATCAGCCAGCGGCACAATTTTATTGATTTCATGAGATGTACGGAATCCATCAAAGAAATGAATAAACGGAACCCGGCTTTTCAGGGTCGCCATTTGTGAAATCAGCGCAAAATCCTGCGCTTCCTGCACGCTACTGGCGCACAGCATCGCGCACCCTGTTTGGCGTACAGCCATCACGTCGGAATGATCGCCAAAAATCGATAACGCGTGCGTGGCAATAGTTCGCGCTGCAACGTGCAGTACAAACGGGGTCAACTGACCGGCCAGTTTGTACAGCGTTGGGATCATCAACAGCAAACCCTGTGATGAGGTAAACGACGTAGAGAGCGCACCGGTCTGCAACGCGCCGTGAACGGTCGCAATCGCACCGCCTTCCGACTGCATTTCTACGACGCGAGGGATATCTCCCCACACGTTTTTAAGCCCGTTTCCGGCCCAGGCATCCGCCTGTTCCGCCATCGTCGAACTGGGCGTAATCGGGTAGATGGCGATAACCTCGCTGGTACGAAATGCGACCGAAGCAACCGCACCATTACCGTCAATTGTTTGCATACTGACACCCTTACATTGCGCAAAAAGAGGGACTCGCGAAAGCGTTGCGAGTCCTGTAATTATCCTTCTATTTTAGCAAAAGCCATTCAGGCGCATTTTCGCTTTTGTGTCCCTGGAATTATGAGAATGTATGGTTTGATCAAAGGAGCAGCCAAAAAATTGCCAAAAAATGTAAACAGCGCGCATAAATGCGTGGTTTGCCTCTCGACGGCGGTGTCTCTGCTGCCTATTATTTATGGCTGTGTCGTTTGGTTAATCTTCAGAGGGGAGTAAGATGCGCGCAGCGTTTTGGGTAGGGTGTGCCGCGTTATTATTATCGGCGTGTAGCAGTGAACCTGTTCAGCAGGCAACGGCAGCACATGTCGCACCGGGCATGAAGGCAGCAATGTCCAGTTCTGGAGAAGCAAATTGCGCCATGATTGGTGGTTCGCTCTCCGTTGCGCGTCAGCTGGATGGCTCAGCCATCGGGATGTGCGCGCTACCCAACGGCAAACGCTGTAGTGAGCAGTCGCTTGCCGCCGGAAGCTGTGGAAGCTATTGAGCCTGCGCGTTCATTACATTAAATCCGCAAGTTTATACGTCAGCGTTTGTTCTGCTGTCGCCAGTGTCAACTGGTCAGCAGTCAAATCTACCTGTACGCCTTGCTTAAACATTTCGCTGACGATACCGTCGAGCGCGTTAAGCTGTGGATCGGCGCACATCATACGGGTCATCGCCATATCTTTCACCTTCAACTCGCCGTCGGACAACTTGCCCTGACCGTGGAATTGATTACACATCTTTCCCGATACCGTCATGTTTTCGCCAAAACTCAATTCGGGTGGGTTATTGGCGACGGTAACGGCTTTACCATTCACGCTCTGCAAAACGAAACGGTGATGCTGTAACTGGTCGCGATTGACGGAAACGTTTCCATTACTCACACAGCCAGCCATCAGCGTGCTGAGGGCAATCAACGTGACAACTTTCTTCATTAACATTCTCTAATTTCGTGACCGGAATACATTCAATATGATAATGATACTGACTGTTTTATCATCGGCAATTGTCTGAAAATGCCCCCCTTAAATCAGGGGAGCACAGGGATTAAAAGAGGGCGTTTGGACAGGTTTCGCCTTTGGAGATTTGTTCCAGATTTTGCAGTGTCGTTTCAGAAATGCTGGTCAACGCTTCGGCGGTCAGAAACGCCTGATGCCCGGTAAATAGCACGTTATGGCAGGCTGACAGGCGACGGAACACATCATCCTGAATCACATCATTGGATTTATCTTCAAAGAACAGATCGCGTTCGTTTTCATACACATCCATACCCAGAGAACCAATTTTCTGGTTTTTCAGGGCATCGATAGCCGCCTGTGAATCGATCAGCGCTCCGCGACTGGTGTTAATAATCATCACACCGTTTTTCATTTGCTCAAAGGCTTCCTGATTGAGCAGATGATAATTTTCCGGCGTTAACGGACAGTGCAGGGAGATAACGTCGGACTCAGCAAACAGCGTTTTAAGATCGACATATTCCACGCCTAATTCCAGAGCAGCGGCGCTTGGGTAGGGATCGAACGCCAGCAGGCGCATACCAAAACCTTTCAGGATCCGCAGCGCAGCAATACCGATTTTACCGGTACCAATCACCCCGGCCGTTTTGCCATACATGGTAAAGCCGGTCAGCCCTTCAAGAGAGAAGTTGGCATCACGGGTACGTTGATACGCGCGATGAATACGGCGGTTCAGGGTCATCATCATGCCAATCGCATGCTCTGCGACGGCTTCAGGCGAATAGGCCGGGACGCGTACCACCTGCAGACCCAGCTCTTTTGCTGCGTCGAGATCGACGTTATTGAACCCGGCGCAGCGCAGGGCGATATATTTCACACCCAGCTTTTTGAGTTCTTCCAGAACCGGTCGGCTGCCATCGTCGTTGACGAAGATGCATACAGCTTCGCAACCATGGGCTGTTTTAGCTGTTTTCTCCGTCAACAGAAAGTCAAAAAATTCAAGTTCAAAACCAAAAGCCTCGTTAACCTGCTGCAGATACTTTTTGTCGTACTGTTTTGTACTATAGATGGCGAGTTTCATAAGACTTTCTCCAGTGATTTTGACGTCACATTAATCCAATTAAAATTATTTTACAAAATTTAAAAAGTTATTGATAGCCATAGAAGTAATGAATGTTTAAAGCGTATCTTTTGTTAGTGTGGGCAGGTTACGCGATTTCAACAACTGGATATTTTCCATTCGCTGAGCAGGTAGTGTGGGTAAAAAGCCAGGTGATTCACATCCAGACAGCTACGCTTATACAGGTAGCAGATATCGGGAGGAGTTATGCTAACTCACTCTGAAGCAAAACGATGGGCCACCTTAATGCTTAAGGCGGCTTTATGCGATGGAATGAAACCTGAAGAAATTTCCCGCCAGGTGCATCTTGTCTGTGATCATCATGGCAAGGAGTGTCTTGAAGAACTTATAGAAGAAATACTGATAGAGGCTGGTCGGATAGGACCTAAACATAGCGATGGACAACTGAACCATCATTGAGTCCGAATCCACGCGCTACTGTGTTGGAATCATTCCTGACGGCATGTGTAACAGCGTGCCACATAGCGCTGTTATCTGTCCTTAATGTGGGCATATGCAGTTAAACATGCCACAATACAGGCCTAAACCGGCTTAAATTTTGCTAATTCAGGATATTAACTACCCATGAAGGGTAAATATAAAGCCGTTCTGGCACTCCTCTTATTATTGATTCTCGTGCCGCTGACGCTGGTGATGACGCTTGGCCTGTGGGTCCCGACCCTGGTGGGCATCTGGTTACCTGTGGGGACACGTATCGCGCTGGATGAGAGTCCACGGCTGACACGGCATGGGCTGCATATCCCGGAACTCCGCTATCTGGTCGATGATTGCCCGCTGGCGCGCATTACTCAGGCGGACCTGTCCCATCCCAGCCGCTGGTTGCTCAATGTCGGGACAATTGAGCTGGATTCCGCTTGCCTGGCCAAATTACCGCAGACAGAAGCGTCTCCGGTAGCACCCAAAACGCTGGCTGAATGGCAATCGATGCTGCCCAATACCTGGATTAACATCGACAAACTTATTCTCTCTCCCTGGCAGGAATGGCAGGGGAAACTGTCGCTTTCGCTAACGCCCTCTACTCAGCAACTGCGCTACCAGGGGGAAAAGGTTAAATTCCAGGGGCGGCTGCACGGGCAAAATCTCACGGTAAATGAGCTGGATGTCGCTGCATTTGAAGGGCAACCGCCGGTAAAACTGGTCGGTGAATTTACCATGCCGCTGGTTCCTGATGGGTTACCGGTGAGCGGTCATGCCGTTGCGACGCTGAACTTGCCGCAGGAGCCTACGCTTGTGGACGCCGAACTGGAGTGGCAAAAAAACAGCGGACAACTGATCGTCATGGCGCGCGATAGTGCCGATCCGCTGCTCGATCTTCCGTGGGAAATAACCCGCCAGCAGTTGACCATCAGCGACGGTCGCTGGAACTGGCCTTATCAGGGATTCCCGTTAAGCGGACGGCTGGGCATGAAAGTTGAAAACTGGCAGGCCGGGCTGGAAAACGCGGTGGTGAGCGGGCGGCTGAACGTTCTGACGCAAGGCGATGCAGGCAAAGGAAACGCTGTTTTAACGCTGGGGCCGGGTAAGCTGGGTATCGATAACAACGAGATGCCGTTACAGCTGATCGGCGAAGCGAAACAGGGCGATCTGATCTTCTACGCGAAATTACCCGCCAAACTCACCGGTAGCCTGAACGATCCGCAACTGGCGTTTGAGCCAGGGGCGCTGTTGCGTTCGCGGGGGCGGGTAATTGATTCGCTGGATATTGACGAGATTCGTTGGCCGCTGGCGGGCGTAAAGGTAACACAACGCGGTGTGGATGGTCGTCTACAGGCTATTTTGCGTGCGCATGAAAACCAGATGGGGGGCTTTGAACTGCACCTGGATGGTCTGGCAAATGATTTTCTTCCTGATGCTGGTCGTTGGCAATGGCGCTACTGGGGCGAAGGCAGCTTTACGCCGATGCATGCCCGCTGGGACGTGGCGGGTAAGGGAGAGTGGCATGACAACACGCTGAAGCTCTTTGATCTCTCCACCGGATTTGACCACTTGCAATACGGCACCATGACGGTGGAAAACCCACGCCTGGTAATGGACGAACCGATCGTATGGGTACGGGACGCGACCAAACCGACGTTTAGCGGCGCACTGTCACTGGACGCAGGAAAAACCGTCTTCACCGGCGGAAGCGTCTTACCTCCCTCAACGCTAAAGTTCAGCGTGGAAGGCAGCGACCCGACGATTTTCCAGTTCAAGGGCCAGCTTCACGCAGGGGCGATTGGCCCCGTACAGCTAAATGGCCGTTGGGACGGGATCCGTCTGCGCGGACAGGCCTGGTGGCCAAAACAATCACTCACCGTGTTCCAGCCGCTGCTCCCGCCTGACTGGAAAATGAAACTGCGTGCAGGTGATCTCTATGCGCAGGTCGCATTCTCGGCCGCACCGGAACAGGGCTTTGAAGCGGGCGGTCATGGGGTATTAAAAGGCGGTAGCGCCTGGATGCCTGATAACCAAATTAATGGCGTCGATTTTATCTTACCGTTTCGGTTTAGCGAAGGCGCATGGCAGTTGGGTACGCGTGGGCCTGTTTCATTGCGTATTGCGGAAGTCGTGAATCAGGTGACGGCGAAAAATATTACTGCCGATCTGCAGGGAGCGTACCCCTGGAGTGAAGGCAATCCGTTACTGCTGAGCGATGTCAGCGCCGAACTGCTGGGAGGCAAAGTCATCATGCGGCAACTGCGGATGCCACAGCACGACCCGGCCTTATTACGGGTGCAGAATATCTCCTCCAGCGAGCTTATTAGCGCGGTTAACCCCAAGCAGTTCGCTATGTCGGGTCCGGTCAGCGGCGCGTTGCCATTATGGTTGGATAACGAAAAGTGGATCATCAAAGACGGCTGGTTAACCAACCCAGGTCCGATGACGCTGCGTATTGATAAAGACACGGCGGATGCCGTCGTTAAAGATAATATGGCGGCTGGCGCGGCAATTAACTGGCTGCGCTATATGGAAATAACCCATTCCTGGACGAAAATAAACCTGGATAACCTGGGTGTCTTAACGATGCAGGCAACCGTTACTGGCAATAGCCGGGTAGATGGCAAAGTGGGGACGGTTAATTTGAATTACACCCACGAGGAAAACGTCTTTACGCTATGGCGCAGTTTGCGTTTTGGCGACAATTTACAGGCTTGGCTTGAGCAAAATGCAACGCTGCCGGAAACCCATTGCCTGGAAGGCAAGGAATGTGAGGAACAACAATGAAAACGTTAGCCGCCATGCTGGGGTTGCTGGCTTCATCTCTGGTGGTAGGTTGTACCCCGAGAATCGAAGTGGCTGCGCCAAAAGAGCCGATCACGATTAATATGAACGTCAAAATCGAACATGAGATTCATATCAAAGTTGATAAAGACGTCGAGAGCTTATTGAAATCGCGCAGCGATCTGTTCTGAGGTAATGATGAAAAAACAGCTTGCAGCGATCCTGGTGGCGCTGAGTTTTATCACCAGCAATGCATGGGCGTTGACCCTGAATGAAGCCAGAACTCAGGGGCGAGTGGGGGAAACACTCAATGGTTATCTGGTGGCATTACAAACCGATGCTGAAACGCAGGCGCTGGTGAGTGAGATTAATAAGGCGCGAAGCGCCAGTTATCAGCAGCTGGCTGAGAGCAATAATATTCCGCCAGAGGAAGTGGCAAAAATGGCCGGACAAAAGTTAGTCGCTCGCGCTAAACCGGGGGAGTACGTGCAAGGTATTAATGGTAAGTGGTTGAGGAAAGAATAATCATTTCTGAACGCCACTGGGGGAATGGTATTACAAGTGGAGAATCCTTCCGGATTATTCATCGACATCGCAATAGTTGCCACACGGCATCAAACGGATGTTGATATAGTTCAACACCGGTCGCGTCGTGGAGTGAAATCATGTGGCTTCTCAAATGGTATGTCTGGAATCGTTGGGTATTCAAGCTATTAAGCCGGGATGTCGCGGAGCCGGAACAATTTTTACTTCATTGCTGGGAAGAAAATCTGGCGAAGTGCAGGGAGTATGCCACCATCTGGCGTGATATTAATCGCATTCACGGCAAGCAGGTACATGTGCGGGCAAAGAAGTAAGTACCGAGAATCCCTCCCACCGGATGGTGAGAGGGTGAATTATCAGGCAGCAACCACGCTGTCGATAGCGGCTTTCGCATCGGACTGGGCTTTAGATGCCACTTCCGGGCCGTAAGCGATACCTTCAGCAAAGACCACGTTCACGTCGGTGATACCGATAAAGCCCAGGAACACGTTCAGATACGGTGTGATCAGGTCAGTCGGCGTATCTTTATGAATACCCCCACGGCTGGTCAGCACTACTGCGCGTTTACCGGTCACCAGACCTTCCGGACCTTTCTCGGTGTAGCGGAAGGTCACGCCGGCACGGGCAATCAGGTCAAAGTAGTTTTTCAACTGCGTCGGAATGTTGAAGTTATACATCGGCGCGGCGATAACAATCACATCATGCGCTTTCAGCTCAGCGATCAACTCGTCAGACAGCGCCAGCGCTTCTTGCTGACGCGGCGTCAGCGGCGCATCGCTTGGGCGCAGCGCACCCACCAGTTCGCCATCCAGTACCGGAACAGGGTTTGCAGCCAGGTCGCGGACGGTGATTTCATCAGCAGAGTGCTTTTCACGCCACTGTTCAACAAAATAATCAGACAACTGACCAGACTGAGAGTACCCTGCCAGAATACTGGATTTAAGAACTAATACCTTGCTCATGGGTGTTTCCTTTTATGTGTTTGAAGGGGTAGTGCCCCGTTGCTTGTTGACACTTTATTCACAATCCTGTCGCAGTGATAGCGCAATATATCGAATCCTATGTTCGAAATTATTGAACAACACATGAAAAGCCCCGATGTGGTACTCTATATCTATCATCTAAAAGAGATTTAACCCGGCAGATCGCTGCCTTTTAACGCTATGACAGAACAACCAAAATTAACCTTCACCATGTTGCAGCAACAGCTGGATTCGCTGATGCTGCGTGACAGACAGCGTTTTGCCCGCCGGCTGCACGGCGTGAAGAAGGTTAAAAATCCTGATGCACAACAGGCCATTTACCAGGAGATGGCAAAAGAGATCGAGCAGGCAGCCGGTAAAGTTGTGCTGCGTGAAGCGGCGCGTCCGGTCATCAGCTACCCGGAAAACCTGCCTGTCAGCCAGAAAAAACAGGATATTCTGGAAGCCATTCGCGACCATCAGGTGGTGATTGTGGCTGGTGAGACCGGTTCAGGTAAAACCACCCAGTTGCCGAAAATCTGTATGGAGCTGGGGCGCGGGGTGAAAGGGCTGATCGGCCATACTCAGCCGCGTCGTCTGGCGGCGCGTACCGTGGCGAATCGTATTGCGGAAGAGCTGCAAACCGAGCCGGGCGGCTGTATCGGCTATAAGGTCCGTTTTAGTGATCATGTTAGTGACAACACCATGGTTAAGCTGATGACGGACGGTATCCTGCTGGCGGAAATCCAGCAGGATCGGCTGCTAATGCAGTACGACACCATCATCATCGATGAAGCGCATGAACGCAGCCTGAATATTGATTTTCTACTTGGCTACCTGAAAGAACTCCTGCCGCGTCGTCCGGATCTAAAAATTATCATCACTTCGGCGACCATTGACCCGGAACGCTTTTCTAAGCATTTCAACAATGCGCCGATTATCGAAGTCTCTGGTCGCACCTATCCGGTGGAAGTTCGCTATCGCCCGATTGTTGAAGACGCAGATGACACCGAGCGTGACCAGTTGCAGGCAATTTTTGATGCCGTAGATGAGTTAGGCCGTGAAAGTCAGGGCGACATACTGATCTTCATGAGCGGCGAGCGCGAAATCCGCGATACCGCTGATGCCCTGAATAAGCTGGATTTGCGTCACACCGAAGTGCTGCCACTGTATGCGCGTCTCTCCAATAGCGAGCAGAACCGTGTGTTCCAGTCGCACAGCGGTCGTCGTATTGTGCTGGCCACCAACGTGGCGGAAACCTCGCTGACCGTACCGGGCATCAAGTATGTCATTGATCCTGGCACCGCGCGTATCAGCCGCTACAGCTATCGCACGAAAGTCCAGCGTTTGCCGATTGAACCGGTGTCGCAGGCCTCTGCCAACCAGCGTAAAGGCCGCTGCGGTCGCGTTTCGGAAGGGATCTGTATTCGTCTGTATTCTGAGGACGACTTCCTGTCGCGTCCGGAGTTTACCGATCCGGAGATCCTGCGTACCAACCTGGCGTCCGTTATTTTGCAGATGACCGCGCTGGGGCTGGGGGATATCGCGGCGTTCCCGTTTGTTGAAGCGCCGGATAAACGCAATATTCAGGACGGGGTGCGCCTGCTCGAAGAGCTGGGTGCGATAACCACCGATGAGCAGGCAACCGCTTACAAATTAACGCCGTTGGGCCGCCAGCTGTCGCAACTGCCGGTGGATCCGCGTCTGGCGCGTATGGTGCTGGAAGCGCAAAAACATGGCTGTGTGCGTGAGGCGATGATCATCACCTCGGCGCTGTCCATTCAGGATCCGCGCGAGCGTCCAATGGACAAGCAGCAAGCTTCCGACGAGAAACATCGCCGCTTCCATGACAAAGAGTCTGATTTCCTGGCGTTTGTGAACTTATGGAATTACCTCGGCGAGCAGCAAAAAGCGTTGTCGTCAAACCAGTTCCGCCGTCAGTGTAAAGTCGACTTTCTTAATTATCTGCGCGTACGTGAATGGCAGGATATCTACACGCAACTGCGCCAGGTGGTAAAAGAGTTGGGCATTCCGGTCAACAGCGAACCCGCTGAATATCGGGAGATCCACGTCGCATTGTTGACCGGTTTACTGTCCCATATTGGGATGAAAGATGCCGATAAGCAGGAATTTACCGGTGCGCGTAACGCCCGTTTCTCGATCTTCCCGGGTTCCGGTTTATTCAAAAAACCGCCGAAGTGGACGATGGTGGCGGAGCTGGTGGAAACCAGCCGCCTGTGGGGGCGTATTGCCGCGCGTATCGATCCCGAATGGGTGGAACCAGTTGCGCAGCATCTGATCAAACGTTCATACAGCGAACCGCACTGGGAACGCGCGCAGGGCGCGGTCATGGCGACAGAAAAGGTCACCGTCTACGGCTTACCGATTGTTGCTGCCCGTAAGGTGAACTACAGCCAGATCGATCCGGCGCTGTCACGTGAACTGTTCATTCGTCATGCGCTGGTGGAGGGCGACTGGCAAACGCGCCATGCTTTCTTCCGTGACAACCTGAAGCTGCGGGCGGAGGTGGAAGAGTTAGAACATAAATCGCGCCGTCGCGACATCCTGGTTGATGATGAAACGCTGTTTGAGTTTTACGACCAGCGTATTAGCCATGATGTGATTTCTGCTCGCCACTTTGATAGCTGGTGGAAGAAAGTTTCCCGCGAGACCCCGGACCTGCTCAACTTTGAAAAGAGCATGCTTATCAAAGAGGGCGCGGAAAAAATCAGTAAGCTGGATTATCCGAACTTCTGGCACCAGGGCAATCTCAAACTGCGTTTGAGCTACCAGTTCGAACCGGGAGCCGATGCGGACGGTGTGACCGTGCATATTCCGCTCCCTCTGCTTAATCAGATCGAAGAGAGCGGTTTTGAATGGCAGATTCCTGGCCTGCGCCGCGAGCTGGTGATCGCCCTGATTAA
Organism: Citrobacter sp. CRE-46; assembly: GCF_059615875.1. Taxonomy (NCBI): domain Bacteria; kingdom Pseudomonadati; phylum Pseudomonadota; class Gammaproteobacteria; order Enterobacterales; family Enterobacteriaceae; genus Citrobacter; species Citrobacter sp. CRE-46. The sequence continues at coordinate 2,607,762 of NZ_CM184341.1, forward strand.
GTCGTTGCCGAAACCGGTACGACGTAACTTTGTTCCTGCTCCGAACTATGCTGAGGCATTTTTAGGCCGCGTGACGCCGCTGGAACTGCCGCTGCTGGACGCGCTGGAACGTGAACTGCGCCGGATGACCGGCGTCACCGTTGACCGCGATGACTGGCATTGGGATCAGGTACCCGATCACCTAAAAATCACCTTCCGGGTGGTGGATGACAAGAACAAGAAGCTACAGGAAGGACGCTCGCTACAGGATCTGAAAGACGCCTTGAAGGGTAAGGTTCAGGAAACGCTGTCCGCGGTGGCGGATGACGGTATCGAACAGAGCGGATTGCATATCTGGAGCTTCGGACAGCTTCCGGAAAGTTACGAGCAAAAACGCGGTAACTATAAGGTAAAAGCGTGGCCAGCGCTGGTCGATGAGCGTGACAGCGTCGCCATCAAATTGTTTGATAATCCGCTGGAGCAGCAACAGGCTATGTGGTGCGGCTTACGCCGCCTGTTGCTGTTGAACATTCCTTCACCGATCAAATACTTACACGAGAAGTTGCCTAACAAAGCCAAGCTGGGGTTGTATTTTAACCCGTATGGCAAAGTGTTGGAGTTGATTGACGACTGTATCTCCTGCGGTGTGGATCGGTTGATCGACGCCCATGGTGGTCCCGTGTGGACGGAAGAGGGCTTTGCGGCGTTGCATGAGAAGGTGCGGGCTGAACTGAACGATACGGTGGTGGATATCGCGAAGCAGGTCGAACAGATCCTCACCGCGGTGTTTAATATCAATAAGCGTCTGAAAGGGCGTGTGGATATGACCATGGCGTTAGGGCTTTCAGATATCAAAGCGCAAATGAGCGGGCTGGTGTACCGCGGATTTGTCACTGGTAATGGTTTCAAACGCCTGGGCGATACGTTGCGTTATTTGCAGGCTATTGAAAAACGTTTGGAAAAACTGGCCATCGATCCGCACCGTGACCGTGCACAGATGCTGAAAGTGGATAGTGTGCAGCAGGCCTGGCAGCAATGGTTCAATAAACTACCGCCTGCGCGCCGTGAAGATGACGACGTCAAAGAGATCCGCTGGATGATAGAAGAGCTGCGCGTCAGCTACTTTGCCCAGCAGCTTGGTACGCCGTACCCTATTTCAGATAAACGTATTCTGCAGGCGATGGATCAGATCACGGGATAACGCCGCGCTGAACCACCGGCCGGACAAGGCGTAACCGCCATCCGGCCTCTGTACCCGGTAAAGAATAAACACCAGGAGTCATGAATATGAGTCAGTTTCCGACGCTCTCCGCGACCACGCTGGCGGCGATCAATACTGTAGGGCAATGGCTGGCGCAGAGCGATTTTACGGGGGGCATCACGGTTCAGTCAGATTGCGTAATTCTGGCGGGGAACGCGGTGATGCCGACCATCGATGCTGCCTGTCGGATCGCGAAAGACCAACAGGTTCCCTTATTGATTAGTGGGGGCATCGGCCATTCCACGCGCTTTCTGTATGACGCGATTGCCCGACATCCTCGCTACAATATCATTCGAACCACCGGACGTGCGGAAGCGGCGATCCTTGCCGATATCGCTCACCAGTTCTGGCACATTCCGGGGGAGAAGATTTGGGTGGAAGACCAGTCAACAAACTGCGGTGAGAATGCCCGATTTAGCTGTGCGTTACTGAGCCAGGCGACAGCAAGCATGCATACCGTCATTGTGGTACAGGATCCGACCATGCAACGCCGAACGATGGCCACCTTTCAGCGCGTAACCCGCGATGAGCCGCATGCGCCGCGCTGGTTGGGTTTCCCGGGATTCGTCCCGGAGTTGGTCCAACAGGGCGACGGCGTGAACTTTGCGCTGACGGCCGAAGGGCTATGGTCAGTGGATCGCTATCTTTCGCTCATTACCGGAGAGTTGCCGCGTCTGCGGGACGATGTTAATGGCTATGGTCCCTGTGGCCGCGATTTTATCGTGCATGTGGATATTCCCGGTAACGTTGAGGCAGCCTGGCAGCAACTGAAAAGCGATACCGCGTTGTCAGACTTACTGGAGAGCCGCTCTCTGTGATCCCCGCTGCCCGTTTGTAAGCGTTTTGCTGCAAACGGGCATAAATCCCGCCCGTTTTTTCCTTTCATCAGCGCTTTGCCAGACGCTTTTATGAAGCCGCTCACAGAACAGTCACTGTAGTGATAATTCGTCAGGCATGATTGATATTAATTAACAATAGTTTTACTTGTTAAAAACAAATCAATCACAGGAGAAGCGCATGTCAGTACCCGTACAACATCCTATGTATATCGATGGGCAGTTTGTGACCTGGCACGATGACGCCTGGATTGATGTCGTCAATCCGGCCACGGAAGAGGTTATCTCACGTATTCCGGATGGACGTGCCGAAGATGCGCGTAAAGCGATAGACGCCGCCGAGCGCGCTCAGCCTGAATGGGAAGCGCTGCCTGCCATTGAACGGGCGAACTGGCTACGCAAAATATCTGCGGGTATCCGCCAACGCACCAGCGAAATCAGCGCATTGATAGTGGCTGAAGGCGGGAAAATACAGCAACTGGCCGACGTTGAAGTCGCATTTACCGCCGATTATATCGATTACATGGCCGAGTGGGCGCGCCGTTATGAAGGCGAGATCCTGCAAAGCGATCGCCCGGGCGAGAATATCCTGCTGTTTAAGCGCGCTCTGGGCGTGACAACGGGCATTCTGCCGTGGAATTTTCCGTTCTTCCTGATTGCTCGCAAACTGGCCCCCGCGCTCCTGACGGGCAATACCATTGTCATTAAACCGAGTGAGTTTACGCCCAACAACGCCATCGCCTTTGCCAAAATTGTTGATGATATCGGCTTGCCTCGCGGGGTATTTAATCTGGTCCTGGGACGCGGTGAAACGGTCGGCCAGGAACTGGCCGGAAACCCGAAAGTCGCAATGGTCAGCATGACCGGTAGCGTCGGAGCGGGCGAAAAAATTATGGCTGCAGCGGCCAAAAACATCACTAAAGTCTGCCTGGAACTGGGGGGCAAAGCCCCAGCTATCGTGATGGATGATGCTGACCTTGAGCTGGCCGTAAAGGCAATTGTTGACTCACGGGTGATCAATACCGGGCAGGTATGCAACTGCGCCGAACGCGTGTACGTCCAGAAAGGTATTTATGACCAGTTCGTTAATCGTCTGGGTGAAGCGATGAAAGCCGTACAGTTCGGCAATCCGGCTGAGCGCAATGACATTGCGATGGGACCGTTGATTAACGCCGCTGCGCTGGAACGAGTGGAGCAGAAAGTTGCGCGAGCGGTACAGGAGGGGGCCAGAGTAGTGCTGGGCGGTAAGGCGGTAGAAGGCAAAGGCTATTACTATCCGCCGACATTATTGTTGGATGTGCGTCAGGAGATGGCGATTATGCACGAGGAGACCTTTGGTCCGGTGCTGCCGGTGGTGGCGTTTAATACGCTGGAAGAGGCATTGACGATGGCCAACGACAGCGATTATGGATTGACCTCATCGATTTACACGCAAAATCTGAACACGGCGATGAAGGCGATTAAGGGGTTGAAGTTTGGCGAAACCTATATTAACCGTGAAAACTTCGAGGCAATGCAGGGTTTCCACGCGGGGTGGCGCAAGTCCGGGATTGGTGGGGCAGACGGTAAACACGGCCTGAATGAATATCTGCAAACGCAGGTGGTTTATCTGCAGTCCTAAGCTTTTAGCCGGGTGAGTTTGTACGTCACCCGGCGTAATTTTTACACTTTGGCAGCTATCCCGTTCATTCGACCTCCGCCACAACGTCAGAGCTTGATAAATTTATCCAGCGTGCGAATAAGTTGGGTCACAAAACCGTACTCGTTATCGTACCAGGCGACGGTTTTTACCAGTTGCAGATCGCCCACTTCGGTAATCTCAGTTTGTGTCGCATCAAATACTGAACCGAAATGTGAGCCAATCACATCTGACGAGACAATCTCCTCGTCGGTATAGCCAAATGACTCATTATTCAGCGTGGCTTTTTTCAGCGCGTTATTAACCTCTTCAGCGGTGACCTTTTTACTTAATACCGACACCAGTTCCGTGACGGATCCGGTTTTCACCGGTACACGCTGGGCGTGGCCTTTTAATTTTCCGCTCAATGCCGGAATCACCAGGCCAATCGCTTTTGCCGCACCGGTGGTATGGGGAATGATGTTCTCCGCCGCCGCCCGCGAGGCGCGCAGATCTTTTCCGCGAGGGCCATCTACCAGCGATTGTGTCCCCGTGTAGGCATGGATGGTTGTCATGGTGCCCAGTTGAATACCGAAGTTGTCATGCAGGGCTTTCGCCATCGGCGCCAGGCAGTTAGTGGTGCACGATGCGACAGAGATAATTCGATCGTTCGCATCCATCGTGTCGTCGTTCACGTTAAAAACAATGGTTTTCATATCCCCGGCTGGGGCGGATATCAGGACTTTTTTGGCGCCTGCGTCCAGGTGCGCGTTGGCTTTTTCTGTTGAGGTATAAAAACCGGTGCATTCGATGATGATCTCTGCGCCAGTGGTTTTCCACGGGATATTTTTGGCCTCTTTTTCTGCATAAACAGCGATTTTTTTACCGTCGACAATCAGCGCGTCTTCGGTAAAGTCGATACTCCAGGGAAATGGACCGTAATTTGAGTCGTGTTTTAACAGATAGGCGAGAATTTTGGGCGAGGTCAGGTCATTAATGGCGACGACCTCCACGCTGCTTTTGACCTCCAGTAGTCGACGCAATACCAGACGACCGATACGACCAAAACCGTTAATGCCAATTTTTCTCATGGTTTTCTCCTGTCAGGATGAGGCGGTACGACATATTTTCCCTACCAGGCATAGTCCAGTCAGGCATCCGGGGCAATAGCTGTTTTTGCGCTTAAACGTAACTGACTGATAATGGATGAACAAAAATTAATGAATTTTTAACAAAAGCCCGTTATGTTGACGCATTATTGTTTTTATTCAGGAAGTGTTATGGGGAATAAGTATTCTGGCCTGCAAATTGGTATTCACTGGCTGGTTTTTTTGTTGGTCATTGTGGCCTACAGCACCATGGAGTTTCGCGGGTTTTTCCCGCGTAGCTATCGTCCCTTGTTCAACATGGTGCACGTATCCTGTGGCATCACGATTTTAACGCTGATGGTGGCGCGTCTGCTGGTCAGGCTGAAATATCCGGCGCCGCCGATTGTGCCAAAACCGAAACCGATGATGACCGGAATGGCGCATCTGGGGCATCTGGTCATCTATCTGTTGTTTATTGCGTTGCCGATTATTGGTCTGGTGATGATGTACAACCGGGGCAATCCGTGGCTTGCATTTGGCCTTGTCATGCCATATGCGGCAAAAGCCAACGTTGATCTCGTGGAGATGCTGAAGTCCTGGCACGTGACGCTGGCAAACCTGGGCTATTTTGTTATTGGTTTGCATGCCGCAGCCGCCCTGATGCATCACTACTTCTGGAAGGATAATACGCTGCTGCGCATGATGCCGCGTAAGCGTTCCTGACGTAACGCCCCGCAAGTGTGGGGCTTTTTTACCCCTTTCAAATCGAGATACCTTTCGTCCTTATCGTTCCGGTTAAATGAACATCTTCCTCTGCGGAATAAAACAGAAATTATTTTTCCAGATGCGATAAAAGCTTACCGACGAGATGGTTAAACAACACCCAGTTCGCTACTTTCGTCACTTGATCGCCGTCCTCATTAAAACTACTGTATATAAATACAGTTAAGTGAGAGGCCGATTATTATGTTGTTTTTCCAGCCTGCAAAACGTCGACAAACGAAAAATTTTCCCCTGTTCAGCGACCTTGTGCCCTGTGGTTTTCCTTCTCCGGCACAGGACTACGTTGAGAAAGGTATCGATCTCAATGACCTGCTGGTACAGCATCCCAGCGCAACCTATTTTGTTAAATCATCGGGTGATTCTATGGTTGGGGCGGGGATCGGTGAGGGGGATTTGCTGATTGTCGACAGCGCCAGAAACCCGGCTCATGGAGACATCGTGATTGCCGCCATTGAGGGTGAATTCACCGTTAAACGTCTGCAATTGCATCCAATTGTGATGCTCAGGCCAGAGAACAGAGCCTACGCGCCCATCATAATCAGCAGCGAGGACTCGCTGGATATCTTTGGCGTGGTGACGTTTATCGTTAAGGCGGCTGGCTAATTATGTTTGCCCTGGTGGATGTTAATTCGTTTTACGCCAGTTGTGAGATGGCATTCCGTCCCGATCTGAAAGACAAACCGGTTGTCGTTCTTTCCAATAACGACGGTTGTGTTATCGCCTGTAGCGCGAAGGCTCGGGCGCTTGGCGTCACAATGGGCGCTCCGTACTTCAAACAGAAAGATCTGTTTCGGCGCTACGGCGTGGTGTGTTTTAGTTCCAACTATGAACTGTATGCGGATATGAGCAGCCGGGTCATGTCTATCCTGGAAGACCTCTCTCCACATGTGGAAAGGTACAGTATTGATGAGGCATTCTGCGATTTGACGGGAGTAAGAAATTGTAGGGATCTGACGGATTTTGGTCTCGAAATCAGGGCCACAATTCTACAGAAAACACGCCTTCAGGTTGGCGTTGGCATCGCCCAGACCAAAACGCTGGCAAAGCTCGCGAATTACGCCGCCAAAAGATGGCCGCAACAGACTCGCGGAGTGGTGGATTTATCAAATATTGACCACCAACGTAAGCTGATGGCTGCACTCCCTGTCGGTGAAGTGTGGGGCGTGGGCCGCCGTATCAGTAAAAAACTGGACGCGATGGGGATTAAAACCGTCCGTGACCTGGCTGATACCGACATTCGCTTTATTCGCAAACACTTCAACGTGGTTCTTGAACGAACCGTACGGGAATTGCGCGGTGAGTCGTGCCTGGCGCTGGAAGAGTTTTCGCCGGTTAAACAGGAAATCGTCTGTTCACGATCGTTTGGTGAAAAACTCACTGATTACAACGCGATGCGTGAGGCGATTTGCACCTATGCCTCACGTGCGGCGGAAAAGCTGCGCGGGGAGCATCAGTTCTGTCGGTTTATCTCTGTGTTTATCAAAACCAGTCCATTTGCCCTGAAGGAACCTTATTACGCTAACAGCGCGTCGGTAAAACTGCTGATCCCGACTCAGGACACCCGGGAAATCATGAGTGCGGCAACGCGCAGCCTGGACGCTATCTGGCGAGAGGGGCAACATTATCAAAAAGCGGGTGTGATGTTGGGCGATTTTTTCAGTTCTGGCGTGGCACAACTGAATCTTTTTGATGGCAACGCCCCCCGGAGCCACAGCGCGGAATTAATGATGGTGATTGATCGGTTGAATAAAAAGGGACGTGGGACAATCTGGTTTGCCGGACAGGGGATTGAACAGCCGTGGCAAATGAAACGAGAGATGCTCTCACCTCGCTATACAACGCGTTTTACTGATTTACTGCGCGTCAGGTGAGTCTTAATATCTGCTGATTCAAATTTTTAATGTATCGATGACGGCTCGCAGGGCAGGTGATACGTTACGATGCGGGTAATACAGAAATGAACCATCCAGACGCTGACTGTAACGTTGCAGAACCCGGATAAGCGTGCCTCGTTCTAAATCATCGGCAATCAACTCTTCGGGGACATAACCCAGCCCCAGGCCCAGTCTGGCTGCTTTTGCTTCCATGTAACTGTCAGCAAAGGCCCACTGTCCCTGCGGCCGGTGGGTGATTTTTTTACCACCATCGTTGAGCTCCCAGGCATACAGGCTTCCATCACCAAACTGATATGCGATGCAGGGGTGGATCACTAAATCCGCTGGTGTTTGGGGAAAGCCGTAGCGACGAAAATGCTCCGGCGTGCCAACTACCGCCATCTCCATATCGGGTGAAATGCGCACCGCGACCATGCCACTACCTACTTCTGAACCCAGGCGGACGCCCGCATCAAATCGTTCAGCAATAATATCGACGAACCGACTTTCGCTAATAAGTTCAAGTCGGATATCGGGGTAGCGTTGTTTAAATACCGCCAGCTTCGGCAGGAGTACTTTATCAATGGCGTGCTGGCTGGCATTGATACGTACCGTACCTGAGGGAGTATTACGATAGTACGCCAGAGTGGAAAGCCCTGAATTCAAAGCATCGAACCCCGATTCTACAGTTCGGTAGAGCTGTTCGCCGGCATGCGTCAACGACAATTTACGCGTAGTACGGGCCAGCAACTGAACCCCCAGACGCTGCTCCAGCTCACGCACTGAACGGCTGATGCCTGATTGCGCCAACCCAAGTCGTTGTGCGGCCGCGGTAAAACTGCCTTCCCGCACTACCTGCATAAACAGGTAGAGATCGTTATAGTTTTCCCGTTTTGCCATTCTTCAGTCCTCGCCTGATATGCCGCAATTTATAACAATATGATATTAATTCTAGCATTTTACACCCTCTAATCAGAACGAATACTGCTACCTATAATGAGCGCATTGCAACCAGGCACAGCAATGTTGTCCGTATAAGACCTGTACCCACAACCTATTTTTAGGGGAACAAGTGATGAAAGCTTTCACCAGAAAACTGTCGACCACCCTACCTGCCATGCTGCTATGCGCATCATTAAATGGAGTCACAACGATGAGTTATGCTGATACAACCAACCCAAACGCGCCCGTTTCGATGGTCGAAAAATGGGATAAAACCTTCGCCGAGAGTACGAAAGTCAATCATCGCAAGGTAACTTTTCAGAACCGCTATGGGATCACGTTAGTTGGAGATCTCTATATTCCAAAAGATCGAGGCGAACGCAAACTGGCGGCAATTGCGGTTAGCGGTCCTTTTGGCGCTGTAAAAGAGCAGTCCAGTGGACTGTACGCGCAGACGCTGGCTGAACAGGGTTTTGTGACGCTGGCCTTCGATCCTTCATATACCGGCGAAAGCGGCGGTATTCCACGTAATGTTGCCTCTCCTGATATCAACACCGAGGATTTCAGCGCGGCGGTTGATTTCCTTGGCCTACAAAAAGAAGTGGATCGCAATCGCATCGGCTTACTTGGTATCTGCGGTTGGGGCGGGATGGCGTTAAATGACGCAGCAATGGATACACGTGTTAAGGCCGTTGCGACCAGCGTAATGTATGACATGAGTCGCGCAATGGGCCATGGCGTCGGTGATGGCAAAGACCGGTATACCTCCGCAGACCGCCACGCGGTATTGCAGTATCTGAATGCGCAGCGCTGGAAAGATGCGGAAAAGGGCACATTTGCCCCGGGTGGACATGACATTAATGTTGACGAAAAAGGTAATGTCAGTGCAGGGGATCGTATTCTGCCGGAAACCTTACCTGCGAATCCGCATCCGGTACTGAAAGAGTTTTACGATTATTACCGGATGCCACGTGGTTTCCATGTGCGTTCTGTCAATTCAACAGGCGCATGGAACGCAACAATGCCCCTGTCGTTTATGAATATGCCGCTGCTAAGCTACGCCAATGAAATTACTGTTCCTGTGCTGATCGTAACGGGTGAAAAAGCGCACTCACGTTATTTTGCCGAAGACGCTTTTAAGGCCGTTGGCAGTAAAGATAAAGAGCTGGTGGTTGTTCCGGGGGCTAACCATGTTGATTTATATGACAATGTGGCCGGTAAAATACCATTCAGCAAATTTGAGCAGTTTTTCAAAACCTCCTTAAGATAAATTCCTGGCCGGAAAACTTAACAAAGCTACCTGTTTGGCAGGTGGCTTTGCCCTTGTTTTGCCTCGGCAATATACAGAGAAAATAATAATGTCCACACTGAGCCATAATACCTTGTGTAATAAAACGCACGCACACTGGGGCGGCGTATTTGCCATGACGCTCTGCGTCTTTATTCTTATTGCCTCAGAATTTATGCCGGTCAGTTTATTGACGCCGATTGCCAGAGATTTGCACGTTTCAGAGGGACTGGCTGGTCAGGGAATAGCGATTTCCGGCGTGCTGGCAGTACTAACCAGCCTGACCATTTCACATGTTGCCGGGGATCTGAATCGTAAATATCTTCTGCTGGGGTTGACCATTTTAATGGCTGTGTCGGCGATAATGATCGGATTAGCTCCCAGTTATCCGCTTTATATGTTGGGAAGAGCCACAATTGGTATTGTCATTGGCGGCTTTTGGTCATTGTCGGCAGCAACGGCAATACGGTTGGTACCGCAGCACCAGGTTCCCCGGGCGCTGGCTATTTTTAATGGCGGGAATGCGCTGGCAACCGTCGTGGCAGCCCCGCTGGGCAGTTACCTGGGGGCAACCGTCGGCTGGCGTGGGGCTTTTTTATGCCTTGTGCCTCTTGCGATAATCGCGTTCATCTGGCAAAGCATCAGTTTGCCCGAAATGAAAAAGGATACGGTGCACAAGCCGCGTGGGTCGGTACTTCATCTGTTTCGTGCCTCCATCGTCTCAACCGGTCTGCTGGCCTGCGGACTCTTCTTTATGGGCCAGTTTGCATTATTTACCTACGTACGTCCGTTTCTGGAGACGGTGACCAGGGTGAATGCTTCTGGTCTATCTTTGATTTTGCTCACAATTGGCATCGCGGGGTTGGCTGGTACGCTTATAGTGACGACATTCCTGAACGCCCGATTTTATCAAACGCTCATGGCTATACCCTTACTGATGGCCATCATTGCCGGAATGTTACTCCTGGTCGGGCACTGTGCCTGGGCTGTTACTGTGCTATTAAGCCTGTGGGGAATGCTCGCTACTGCTGCGCCAACGGGGTGGTGGACATGGCTGGCGCGGACACTGCCCGAGGATGCTGAGGCGGGCGGTGGTCTGATGGTCGCCGTTATCCAGCTTTCGATTGCGCTTGGTTCAACGGCTGGGGGGCTAATGTTTGACCGTCTGGGATGGCAAAGTTCTTTTGGACTCAGCGCTATATTACTTCTTAGTGCGTTGACGATAACGTTTCTCACGTCGAGGCAAAATAGTAAGACATACTAGTAATCACTTTTGTCTAAGCGCTCTCTACTGTGACATTGGGTCGAAAGCCTTAGATGCGATGCAGCAGACCAGGATAAAATGTGTTCCCGGAAAACGTAACCATGACGGGTTGGCACCAGCAGATAATGCCCAGCATGCGAAAGTGTGACGCGTCTTTTTGCTTTTAATCCTCCTATAATGGACTGCTTATTTTGTAGTCTACCGTGATTGCTGTGGTTATTATTTAACCCGCATTCAATCCCTCTGGATAGATGGGAGAATAAGCGACTGAAAAACATCAGCGCCTCATACAGACTTTGCCCAACACTTCTCATGCCGTGTTGGGCTTTTTTATGCCCGAGGTGGGGAAATGAAGTAGCAACGATGGCATAGCGACGACGGCATTCATACGGTCGGGTTCCCACGGCGACGTAGTGAGGGAAAGGGGGCGTAAGGCATCACTGAGTTCCAGGAGGCATCCGGTTAGCGCGTAAATCAGCCTGAAAATGAAGATGGTGATCCGCGACCAACAGCGGAACTGCTCGGTACCTGCCTGGCATTTTATTTTTGGTGAGCGTTATTCTTAAAATGGACAGTCTGGAACATTATAATTATGGAATATTCATAAGTTGGCCGTTATGATTGTGTATTAAAATAATACCACATGGATCTTAAGGTATGGAAAACGCAAAGGATTTGGCAAAAGAAATGCTCTCAGCTTTGGATTTAGAAAATGAAGGGATGCTGGTTGCATACATTAAAGGCCTGATTCACTTTCCTGTAGACTTGTATTATCTCGCATCTGATTTTATCCATACCGATGAAAGACGGGAGAATATGGATGATAATATTCGGCTTGCCGGACTAGTGAAGCGGGCAACATCAACGAGAGATATTTATTTTGTAGCAAAAGCGGTTAATGTATTCATTGATGATTTCATGCAACACGTTAATTTGCCAGATATCGTAACAAAGGTAGCAAAAGACACAGTAGCTTCTACATTGGGTAGTTATACTTTCGGCGAGCTTACTGGTTTAAAAATTGGCGCCTTAATCTCTTCTCGGATCACCGTGTCTATTGCTTTTAGTATGTCGGTCAGCACATTGCTAATGATTGGTGGGGGAGTATCGAGGGCAGTTCATGCTTCGAGATTTCTAAAAATATGAAACTATGAAGTTTACCGAAAGCTAAAGGACCTTGGAGATTTAGATCTTCTCTATTTTGCTGTTCAGGAGCGGGTTGAGCCATTCGAGAAAGCAACCAGACTATCAAAAGAAAATCCTGATTTGTTCAATCAGGCGGTAGAGTATTTTTTCAAAGGATTGTAGTTCATCATTTTTTTGTCAGGCGATACAGTAGCCAGCAAATAAGAATCATTGCTGCCGTAAATGTCCAGCGCCCTAATATAAACATATAAGCATACTTGTCCCCGATAGAATCAGGAAAAGCACTAAACATTAGTATTATATTTGATAATGCTGATGTTATGGCTAGGAGCGCCGATAAAGCGATTCCAAACCAGATTAAGAAAGAGAATGTTTTTTTCATTTACTGATACCTTATTGGTTGCCTACATTTTCGTTTGGCAGTGCACTTAATCGAAACTGATGAGTAAATAATTAGATGTAACAAGTTCATTTAGTCTAAATTATTGAATTTAACAGTCTGGTAATTCTCTGGTCATCTGCATATATTTTCCGCAAACTCAATCGGTAACTTCTCACTGTCGCTGCGTCGTTAAATCCTCCCGGTGAGTGCTGATTTTGCATCTGAGTAATGGGCCGTTTTTCGGGGTAAATAGTTTTCTACGTAGCATAAAACTCTGAATGAGGTAATCCCCATGAAAAAAACTCTACTCGCAGTTATCTGCGGGCATGGCGCTGTGCGCGCTGTCTGCCTGTTCTCATTATTCCGAGGCAACCACCGCCAACGGCACCACCGTAAAACATGTTGCTATTGCTCCCGGTACCAGCGTAACCGCGAAAGACGGCGACTGTATTAATTCTGCTGGCGGTACCTGTGTTCAACCAACTCAGCAGACGGCTCGTTACTGGCTGACGTTGCACTGAATGCAGCGGTGTTGGCTAACGCTCAGGATGGATGATACCCCGTTTACGGGTTCTGGAGCAGTGAAGACGAGTAAATGGATGGTCCAATCTTACATAACCGCCCCCTGGGATCAGTGGGCGTTTTTCGCTCAAAAAGTCTCATCATAATCATCGGTTTTTGGGGGGCAGATTTGGGAGCGAAAACGCACTTGGGGGCATGAATGGGAGCATCGAAAAGGCCGCATATGTCCCCATATGCCCACTATCTATTCTTACTAACTCACTGATATTTAATAATTCTTATATTTTACAATTACATAAAAATTCTGATAGTATACCCCCCTATAGTATCTGGAGGGCGTATGCCACATTCACCTGAAGATAAAAAACGTATCCTCACCCGTGTTCGCCGTATTCGCGGTCAGGTTGACGCGCTTGAGCGGGCGCTGGAGTCCGGCGAACCGTGCCTTGCGATCCTGCAACAAATTGCCGCTGTACGCGGCGCATCCAATGGCCTGATGGGCGAAATGGTTGAGATCCACCTGAAAGACGAACTGGTCAGCGGCGAGACAACGCCAGACCAGCGAGCCGTGCGTATGGCTGAAATCGGCCATCTTCTTCGCGCTTATCTAAAATAACACCATCACCTCGCAATAATGGGAAGAGACCAATGAAATCACGTGCAGCAGTTGCATTTGGCCCCGGCCAACCGCTAAAAATTGTCGAAATCGACGTCGCACCGCCAAAGAAAGGTGAAGTTCTGGTTAAAATTACCCACACTGGCGTGTGTCATACTGACGCTTTTACGCTCTCAGGCGACGATCCGGAAGGGGTGTTCCCGGCGGTGCTTGGCCATGAAGGCGGCGGTATTGTGGTTGAAGTGGGTGAAGGCGTCACCAGCCTGAAAGCGGGCGACCATGTCATCCCCCTGTACACGGCAGAATGCGGTGAGTGTAAGTTCTGTAAATCAGGGAAAACCAACCTGTGTCAGGCTGTACGCGCCACCCAGGGCAAGGGGTTGATGCCGGATGGCACGACTCGCTTTTCCTATAACGGCGAGCCGATTTATCACTATATGGGCACCAGTACCTTCAGTGAATATACCGTTTGCGCGGAGATCTCACTGGCAAAGGTTAACCCGCAGGCCCCGCTGGACAAAGTATGTCTGCTGGGCTGTGGCGTCACTACCGGGATCGGGGCAGTACATAACACCGCGAAAGTGAAAGAAGGCGATACCGTGGCCGTATTTGGTCTTGGTGGCATCGGCCTGGCGGTGATTCAGGGCGCGGTGCAGGCGAAAGCCGGACGTATTCTGGCCGTTGATACCAATCCGGAGAAATTCAAACTGGCGGGTGAAATGGGGGCAACGGATTTTATCAACCCGAATGATTACGATAAACCGATTCAGGATGTGATTGTTGAGCTTACCGATGGCGGTGTGGACTTCAGCTTTGAATGTATCGGCAACGTTAACGTAATGCGTGCGGCGTTGGAATGCTGCCATAAAGGGTGGGGCGAGAGCATCATCATCGGCGTGGCAGGCGCCGGACAAGAAATCAAAACGCGTCCGTTCCAACTGGTTACCGGGCGAGTCTGGCGCGGTTCGGCGTTTGGCGGTGTGAAAGGGCGCACTCAACTCCCGGGAATGGTCGAAGAAGCGATGAGCGGAAAAATCCAGTTGGATCCGTTTATCACCCATCGCTTACCGCTGGAGCAGATTAACGAAGCATTCGATTTAATGCATCAGGGTAAGTCCATCCGTACCGTTATCCACTTTGGCGATAACTGATTCATTGGCCAGCGGATTTATCCGCTGGCACTTTCCTGAATTTTTTAGAATTATGTTGTGAAAGTGTGACGAATCCGTCGCTTTTTACGGTAAGTAAACCTCACGGATTGCCGATGACTATCTAACGGGCGTGTTTTCACGCATAAACCCTACAAGAGAGTCGACGGTCATGGACAACACAACATCGATGCAGGCCCTGCATAAACTGGGATTTCTGCATCAAATCCGACTGGTTCCGCTGTTTTCCTCCATTCTCGGTGGCATCCTTCTGTTGTTCGCCTTAAGTTCAGGGCTGGCAAGCTATTTTCTTATGCAGGCCGATCGCGATCAGCGCGACGTGACCGATGAGATTCAGGTCAGGATGGGGTTATCTAACAGCTCTAACCACTTACGCACCGCACGTATCAACATGATCCATGCCGGCGCGGCGAGCCGTATTGCCGAAATGGATGACATGAAGGCCAATATCGCCGAGGCAGAAAAACGGATTAAGCAATCGCAGGACGGCTTCAATGCTTATATGGCGCGTACGGTGAAAACGTCTGCTGATGAAGCGTTAGACGCCGAATTAAGCGCCAGTTTCAAAGCCTATACCGACGGTTTACAGCCGATGCTGAAATACGCTAAAAACGGCATGTTTGAAGCGATTATCAACCATGAAAATGAACAGGCCAGACCGCTGGATTCCGCTTACAACAAGGTGCTGCTGAAAGCCATTGAGATTCGTACTGCCAGGGCGAATAACCTTAGTGAGCAGGCGCACCAACGTACACAACTTGGTATGGCGTTTATGCTCGGCGCATTTGCCCTCGCGTTGGTGCTCACCGTGATGACGTTTATCGTTCTGCGCCGCACCGTTATCCATCCTCTGTTACGTGCAGCCCTGCGCATTGAGCAAATTTCGGCAGGCGACCTGACCATGCCAGAGGAACCGACCGGGCGCAGTGAAATTGGTCGCCTGAGTCGTCATCTGCAAACTATGCAGCATTCGCTGGTGAAAACCGTGGGCACGGTGCGCCAGGGGGCAGAGGAAATTTATCGCGGTACCAGTGAGATTTCTGCAGGGAATACCGATTTGTCCTCACGTACAGAGCAACAGGCCGCGGCGATTGAAGAAACGGCTGCCAGTATGGAAGAGCTAACGGCTACGGTGAAGCAAAACGCTGACAACGCGCACCATGCGAGCAAGCTGGCGGAAGACGCTTCCGGCAAGGCGAGTCGTGGCGGTCAGATGGTTTCTGGCGTGGTGAAAACCATGGGCAATATCTCAGGTAGTTCGAAGAAAATCTCTGAAATCACAGCCGTTATAAACAGCATTGCTTTCCAGACGAATATCCTGGCGTTGAACGCGGCGGTAGAAGCGGCGCGGGCGGGAGAGCAGGGACGCGGGTTTGCCGTGGTCGCCAGTGAGGTACGCACGCTGGCGAGCCGAAGCGCGCAGGCGGCAAAAGAGATTGAGGGTTTGATTAGCGAATCGGTACGACTCATTGACCAGGGCTCCGATGAAGTGGTCGCGGCGGGTAATACCATGACGGATATTGTCGATGCGGTAAAACGCGTGACCGATATCATGCTGGAAATTGCGGCGGCCTCTGATGAGCAGAGCCGGGGCATTGTGCAGGTGAGCCAGGCGATTTCGGAGATGGATAAGGTGACGCAGCAAAACGCTTCTCTGGTTGAAGAAGCGTCGGCCGCAGCGGCATCGCTGGAAGAACAGGCGGCACGTTTAACTGAAGCCGTCGGTACATTTCGCTTAAATGGGGGAAGCGCAATAAAGCGCGCTGCTGGTACCAAAATATCGGGCCATTCAAGCCCGCAGGCAGCAACGGCCAGTGGTGATAACTGGGAAACGTTTTAACACGCTATAAGGGACCAGATGGTCCCTTAATTTTTGGTATCAAAACGGTATGGTTTTGCGTATCGCGCCAATGAGAATTTGCGCGGCAGAGGAAAGCTGCACGTCTACACGGGTAAGAATGCCAATAGGTTCACCCGCCCCGTGGGTGGGAATCGGCAATGATACCAACGTCGCCTGACGTAAATCTTCCCGGACCGCGCCTGACGGCACAAACCATACATAGTCGTAGTCAACCGTCAGCTGGCGGGAAAGCGATGCTGACAGCGTTTCGATGCAGCCCGGCGGCATTTTGCAACCCTGGCTTTGCAGCAGTGTCTCCGCGTGCTGACGAGGAGCGGTTCCTTTTGGTGACACCACAACGGGCCATTCCATCACCCGACTCAGCGTGATGGTTTCCTGCAACAACGGGTGGTTAGGCCGCACTACCAGTTTGAGCGACTCAAGAAACAACAGCTCGTAATTCAGACCGACCATTAATTCCGGATCGGCCATCCGACCGATACCGAGATCGATTTCTCCCGATTTTAAACCGGCCAGAATCATGGGATTACTCATGGTGGCAACTTGCAGCGTCGTCTCCATTTGCTGCTTATGGAACGGACCGATTACCGCCGGAAGGATACCCAGCGCAGCGGTGGGTAAGGCCCCAATCCGTACGACGTCAGTCTGCGACTCTTCGCGCTGGTTTAACGCCTGTCCGGCAGTATTGAGTGCGTCCAGTACTCTCACCGCGTGGGTAAGAAACTGCTCGCCGGGCAATGTTAACTGCGCGCCAAGGCGACCGCGTTCAAAGAGCCGGGTACCGGTCAGTTGCTCCAGTTCATTCAGTGTTTTGGAGAGGGCCGGCTGGCTCAGATTTAGGGTTTCAGCCGCGCGCCCCAACGTTCCCTGTTGTGCAACGGCGACAAAAGTATGCAGGTGGCGCAAGCGAATGCGCTGATTGAACAGAACATTTTTTTCCATAAGCGATGTTAAAAACAGAGCCGTGTCGGTGACAAGTGAAGTTGTTCGTTTTTGATAACTTGATAGCAAAATATTATTAACATTTATCATGTTTTACTTACAACTTATTTATTTTGCTCGTGTTTTGTACAGCCAGGCAGGGTGGTGGGATCATGGAAGGGAATGCACCCAGTCGTTATACTTTGAATATTGTTTGCTTTTGCACCCTTTCTCTCACAAGGCACTGATTAATGATACATGTAGTAGGACACCTTAATCCCGATAGCGATGCCATTTGCTCTGCCGCAATGACGGCGCGTTGGCTTACCTTACGCGGTCAGCAGGCCACGGCATGGCGTCTGGGTGAACCTAACCGCGAAACGAAGTTTATCTTTGCGCAAGCGGGGCTGGCACTTCCTGAACGGCTGACGTTTGAGTTGACCGATCGTGACGTCTGGTTGGTTGATTTCACCGAACCTGCCCAAGGACCGCAATCGCTGGCAGACAGTAACGTCGTGGGGATTATCGATCACCACCGACTCGGTGGATTAGTCACCCGTCTGCCGCCAGAAGTGTGGGTGAAGCCTGTCGGCAGTAGCGCGACGCTGTTATGGCAACTGATGTCGGAAGATGAGCGTAGCCAGTTATCTCCCGCGGAGGCCGTTTTGTTGCTGGGTGCCGTGCTGAGTGACACTGTCACGCTTCGTTCACCCACGACCACCGCTGATGATCGTTTGGCGGTCGATGCGCTGGTTCAAAAGACCGGTGTAGACCTGGACGCCTTCAGTCGCGACCTGCTGTCTGCCAAAACGAGCGTGGAAGGGATGAGCGCCCGCGAACTCCTGCAGAAAGACATTAAAACCTTCACTATCCAGGGGCATCAGGTCTGTGTGGCGCAGCTTGAACTGTACGCGCTGCAACAGGTTGATACAGTGCTGGATGAATTACGCCAGGAAATGACGCGCTATGCGCAGGAAAAGAATGCCGCACTGGTTGTGCTCATGCTCACCGATATTAATCTGGGCGACACCAGTCTGTGGTTTGCCGGTTCTGAGCTTTCTGACATCCCGCAGCCCTGCAAGGTGGAAGGTATGCTCAGCCGTAAAAAACAGATGCTCCCCTGGCTGGAAAGTCATTTAAAACCACGCCAGTAGGTTCGGTTCGCCGTCTGTATGGGGTGGGAAACTTACGCGGGGTCACACTTTGTAAATTCTTCCCACCGGACTTTGCAGCGTTCTCTACACTCCAGGTAATATTCACTGGAGGCATGACATTATGGCGAACACCATCACGGCAGATGAGATTCGGGAACAATTTTCGCAGGCAATGTCAGCAATGTACCAGCAGGAAGTCCCGCAGTATGGCACGTTGCTGGAACTTGTCGCTGATGTGAATCTGGCGGTACTGGAAAATAATCCGACGCTGCATGAAAAACTGGCTAATGCGGATGAACTGGCCCGGCTAAACGTTGAGCGCCACGGCGCCATCCGGGTGGGCACTGCGCAGGAGCTTGCTACGCTGCGCCGGATGTTTGCCATTATGGGCATGTATCCGGTGAGTTACTACGACCTCTCTCAGGCCGGCGTCCCTGTACATTCCACGGCTTTTCGGCCCATCGACGATGCATCGCTTTCGCGCAACCCGTTTCGGGTATTCACCTCGTTATTACGGCTCGAATTAATCGAGAACGTAGCGCTGCGGCAAAAGGCTGCGGAGATCCTTGCAAAACGCGACATTTTCACTCGTCGTTGTCATGAACTGCTGGATGAGTTTGATGCGCAGGGCAGTTTTACGCCTGAGCAGGCGCAGGAGTTTGTCCATGAAGCACTGGAAACCTTCCGCTGGCATCAGCACGCCACGGTAGATGAAGCGACCTATCACGCATTACACAACGAACACCGGCTGATTGCCGATGTGGTGTGTTTCCCTGGGTGTCACATCAACCATCTGACGCCGCGCACGCTGGATATTGACCGGGTACAGTCCATGATGCCGGAATGCGGCATAGAGCCGAAAATCTTGATTGAAGGGCCGCCGCGCCGCGAGGTGCCGATTTTATTACGTCAGACCAGTTTCAAAGCGCTTGAAGAACCGGTGCTGTTTGCCGGTGAAATGCGCGGCACTCACACGGCGCGTTTTGGCGAGATTGAACAGCGCGGCGTAGCGCTCACACCGAAAGGCAGAGCCTTGTATGATGAACTGTTGAATAAAGCGGGAACGGGAAAAGACAATCTGACGCACCAGCTGCATCTTCAGGAGGTATTCAAGGCATTCCCGGATAGCGAGTTTCTGCTGCGCCAACAGGGACTTGCCTGGTTTCGTTATCGACTGACGCCGTCAGGCGAGGCGCATCGCCAGGCTATTCGCCCGGATGACGATCCGCAACCGCTCATTGAGCGCGGCTGGCTGGTTGCGCAACCTATCATCTACGAAGATTTCTTACCGGTTAGCGCTGCGGGGATTTTCCAGTCAAATCTGGGTAATGAAACTCAGGCTCGCAGCCATGGGAATTCCAGTCGCGACGCGTTTGAAGAGGCACTGGGTTGCAAGGTATATGACGAATTTATGCTGTATCAGGAGGCTGAAGAGCGAAGTAAACGGCGGTGTGGTTTACTTTAACAGAATTTACACGGGATTCAGTCTGTTCCCATCGACATAAAATATTTTCGATTTTGTACAGATAATCGGCGACCAACAATTGGATTATTAATGAATTTTGTCTAGAGTGAGCGGTCAGAAATGTGCACTCTCTTGCCGCAGATTTTGACCGGCGCGGGACCATTTACACGACCAGAAGGACTCACTTTCAGGCATGAATCGCAGACGATTTATTAAAGGTTCAATGGCAATGGCCGCCGTGTGCGGAACCAGTGGTATTGCATCACTCTTTTCCCGCGCCGCCTTTGCGGCAGAGTCTGACATTGCAGACGGAAAAACCGTACGTTTTGATTTTTCCGTTCTGCAATCGATGGCCCACGACTTAGCACAGAAACCCTGGGGCGGCGAGCCGCGTGCGTTACCCGACACGCTGGCGAAATTGACGCCGCAGGCCTACAACAGCATTCAATATGACGCAGAGCAGTCTCTGTGGAACAATGTTGAAAATCGTCAGCTTGATGCGCAGTTCTTCCATGTGGGAATGGGATTCCGCCGCCGGGTTCGCATGTTCTCGGTCGATGACAGTACGCATATGGCGCGTGAAATCCACTTCCGTCCGGAGTTGTTTAAATACAACGACGCGGGTGTGGATACCAAACAACTGGAAGGGCAAACCGACCTCGGGTTCGCGGGTTTCCGCGTATTTAAAGCGCCAGAACTGGCTCGTCGTGATGTGGTTTCTTTCCTCGGCGCCAGCTACTTCCGCGCAGTGGATGACACCTACCAGTACGGTTTATCGGCGCGTGGTCTGGCGGTAGATACCTATACCGACAGCAAAGAAGAGTTTCCTGATTTCACCGCTTTCTGGTTCGAAACGGTTAAACCGGGCGCGACCTCCTTTACCGTGTATGCGCTACTCGATAGCCCAAGCGTAACAGGTGCCTTTAAGTTCGTGATCCACTGCGAGAAAACGCAGGTGATCATGGATGTACAAAACCATATCTACGCGCGTAAAGACATCAAGCAACTCGGCATTGCGCCGATGACCAGCATGTTCAGCTGTGGCAACAATGAACGCCGGATGTGCGACACCATTCACCCGCAGATTCATGACTCCGATCGTCTGGCGATGTGGCGGGGCAACGGCGAGTGGATCTGCCGTCCGCTGAATAACCCGCAAAAACTGCAGTTCAATGCCTATACCGATAACAACCCGAAAGGGTTTGGTTTACTGCAGCTCGATCGCGACTTCTCTCATTACCAGGACATCATGGGCTGGTATAACAAGCGTCCGAGCCTGTGGGTCGAACCGCGTAACCAGTGGGGCAAGGGGACCATCGGCCTGATGGAGATCCCGACGACTGGCGAAACGCTGGATAACGTCGTCTGCTTCTGGCAGCCGGAAAAGTCGATTAAAGCTGGCGATGAGCTGGAATTTAAATATCGTCTGTACTGGAGCGCTCAGCCGCCGGTACGTTCGCCGTTGGCTCGCGTGATGGCGACCCGTACAGGCATGGGCGGCTTCCCGGAAGGATGGGCGCCGGGCGAGCACTACCCGGAGAAATGGGCGCGTCGTTTTGCCGTTGACTTCGTCGGTGGCGATCTGAAAGCCGCTGCGCCGAAAGGCATTGAGCCGGTGATAACGCTCTCCAGCGGTGAAGCAAAACAGATTGAGATCCTCTACGTGGAGCCTATCGACGGCTACCGTATCCAGTTTGACTGGTATCCGACGTCTGACTCAACCGACCCGGTAGATATGCGTATGTTCCTGCGTTGCCAGGGCGACGCCATCAGCGAAACCTGGCTGTATCAGTACTTCCCGCCAGCGCCGGATAAACGTCAGTACGTTGACGACCGTGAGATGCGTTAATCACTCCTTTTACGGCTCTCCTGAGGGGGAGCCGTATCTGCAATCTTTCTGAAAATAGTCTGTACGCTATTTACTCGATCCTGTTCGCATTTTTCTGTATGGGAAATGGGTACTCTGGAGCTGTGTATTTCTTATACACGTTCTTGTCCACTAACAGGGAGAAAGTATGTTTCCAGAATACAGAGACCTTATTTCCCGACTGAAAACCGAGAACCCTCGCTTTCTGTCCTTATTCGAAAAACACAACAGCCTTGATCATGAGATCTCCAGACTGGAAGGTGCGGATGGTCGGGGGTATAGTTTGGACATTGTTCGCCTTAAGAAACAGAAACTCCACCTGAAGGAAGATCTGCTCAAAATTTTGCAAAAAGAGAGTGTCGGTGAGAGCTAAGTAAAACAGCGCTTGCTGTGTAAAAGGGCTTCCAACAGGGAAGCCCTTCCTGTTTTATTATGAGCAGAATTAGCTGCTTAACGATCGTAACGGAAAGAAAATGCCAGAAGTGATAACCATTAATGATTCGCTGGAACTGCGTGCCGTCGAAGAACAACACGTCACCCCTCTGCATCAGTTGGTGCTGAAAAATAAAACCTGGCTCCAGCAGTCGCTGAACTGGCCGCAGTTTGTCGAATCCGAGGACGACACGCGCAAAAACGTGCAGGGAAATATGATGTTGCACCAGCGCGGCTACGCCAAAATGTTCCTGATTTTTGCACAACAGAATGTGGTGGGCGTCATCGCGTTTAACCAGATAGAGCCGCTGAACAAAGCGGCCTATATTGGTTACTGGCTGGATGAAGCTCATCAGGGTAAGGGCATTATGTCCCTGGCGCTACAGGCATTGATTCATCATTATGCGCAGCGCCAGGAAATTCGCCGCTTTGTGATTAAATGCCGCGTAGAAAACGTTGAGAGCAACCGGGTGGCATTGCGCAATGGCTTCCAACTGGAAGGATGTTTACGACAAGCAGAGTTCCTCAATGGCGATTACTATGATGTGAATCTCTATGCCCGCATCATTGATGGTCCCTCAGAATAAGCCTGCGATAGGTGTGCGCGTAATGCGCTGCTCACCATTGATCACCTTCGGCCCGCGCAGATGAATAGCATCGCCATCAAACGCTTCAATGTGCGCCTGGCCGGTTATCTCAATGTGATTCTCGACCAACACTTCTCCAAGAACGCAGGCGTGACCTTCAATCAGGATGTGATCGTCAAGCTGGATTGGTCCGCCGCGTAATGTAGCATGTCCCCCGACCAACACATGGTGCTTCAGCACGCAATTACCCTCGACTACCGCGTGTTCTGCCACCTGTGAGCTGTAGCGCAGGGTAGGAATAGCATCTTCATCGGTTCCGGCGATGACGCGCGCATGCCCGTAGACTTTGGCGCAATCGCAAATCCAGACATTATTCTCTTCATTACCTTCCACCTGGGCAAAATCAAAAACTTCCGCCCGATGTTCAATAAAGGCGTAGTTGATTTTCGCATCGCCATAGATCTGCGCCTGATGCACTACGCGTGAGTTGCTGATGGTCGCCCGATCGTAAATCTGCAGCAACTGGTCGTTTTCAACAGTGAGTCCCCTGGCGGCAATGATTTCGGATCCACATACAACGCGTGCATTACCCCAGAGAAGGCACTCGCCGCGAATAACCGAATCCTGTATCGTGACGTTGTCACGTATTTGTGCGTAATGGCTGATTTCTGCCCGGTCAATCCACACGGCATCGCCTATTTGCGCGCCATCTCTGACGACGCTTGCCTGAGTAACCCGGGCGTTTCCGGTTATCGATGCGCCGGAAAATGCGAGCGCATTTTCATCGTAAATCCAGCAATCACCGCTTTGCGACAAGACGCTTTCGTCATCAATCCAGCCGCCAGGCGTACCGGCGGTAACATCATTAAAATCAATGAGCGCAATGATTTGGCGTAGTAATACGCTTTTTTTATTGCCATTATCCTGGTAACTAAAGGAGCGAAGCTCATCGCTGAGTCGATATTTGGTCATTGCTCATTTCCATGTTGCGCACCTTAGTTAAACGTAGCAAAGTTTTCCGCACTGGCTAAACCGGCTGAAATTCCATAAAATGCATTTCAAATATACTTTAAAAAATAAACAAAATGAGTAAGAGCAAACAGAGTGAACGGGTCCTCAATCTTCCGGCCGGTTATTTTGGCATGGTACTGGGGACAATCGGGATGGGATTCGCCTGGCGCTATGCCAGCCAGATTTGGCCGGTGAGCCACTGGATTGGCGACGGTTTAGTGATTCTCGCCATGGCCATTTGGGGGCTGCTGACGCTGGCTTTTATGTATCGCTTGCTGCACTTCCCGCACAGCGTACTGGCTGAAATTCGTCACCCGGTGATGAGTAGCTTTGTCAGTCTGTTTCCGGCCACAACCATGCTGGTAGCCATTGGCTTTGTTCCCTGGTATCGACCGCTGGCGATCGGGTTATTCAGCATTGGCGTGGTGATACAACTGGCGTACGCGGCCTGGCAAACGGCAGGATTATGGCGTGGAGCGCATCCAGAGGAAGCCACCACGCCGGGTCTGTATCTGCCGACCGTCGCCAATAACTTTATCAGCGCAATGGCCTGTGGTGCGCTTGGTTTCAATGATGCCGGAATGGTGTTTTTGGGGGCAGGCGTATTTTCCTGGCTCAGCCTGGAACCGGTGATCCTGCAACGTTTACGTAGCTGCGGGGAACTGCCAGCGGTCTTACGGACTTCGCTAGGCATTCAACTGGCGCCCGCGCTGGTCGCTTGCAGCGCCTGGCTTAGCGTCAACGGCGGTGAGGGGGATACGTTAGCCAAAATGCTGTTCGGCTATGGTCTGCTGCAACTTCTGTTTATGCTACGTCTCATGCCATGGTACCTGTCGCAACCATTTAATGCCTCGTTCTGGAGCTTCTCGTTTGGCGTGTCGGCCCTGGCGACGACGGGCCTGCATCTGGGACACGGCAGCGAATCAGGATTTTTTCATACGCTGTCTATCCCTCTGTTTATTTTTACCAATTTTATCATTGCATTATTACTGATACGTACGCTTGCTTTGCTGCTGCAGGGAAAGCTGCTTATCCGCACAGAACGTGCTGCATTACTGAAATCTGAGGATAAATGATGACTCATTGCGACGAAAACTACTTTACTGAGAAATACGATTTAACCCGTACGCATTCCGATGTTGTTGAAGCGGCAAAAGTGGTCGCGCCAGGTAAAACATTAGATCTGGGCTGTGGTAATGGCCGTAACAGCCTGTACCTTGCGGCAAACGGCTATGACGTTACCGCATGGGATAAAAACCCCATGAGCATAGCGAACCTTGAACGTATTAAAGCGGCGGAAGGACTGACCAACCTGCATGCGCAAGTCGCGGATCTTAACGCCTTACGCTTTGATGGCGAATATGATTTTATTCTTTCTACCGTTGTGCTGATGTTCCTTGAGGCTAAAACTATCCCGGGACTGATAGATAATATGCAGCGCTGCACGAAGCCAGGCGGATATAATTTAATCGTTGCGGCAATGGACACTGATGATTTCCCGTGCACTGTTGGTTTTCCGTTTGCGTTTAAAGCGGGTGAATTACGCAACTATTACAGCGGGTGGGATCTGCTGAAATACAACGAAGACGTGGGTGAACTTCATCGTACGGATGAAAATGGTAATCGCATTAAACTGCGCTTTGCCACTATGCTGGCACGCAAAACTGTCTGAAGCTCCTGTCTGGGTTAACTCTCTCTGCGTTCAGCATTTTTTATGTTGAGCGCAAAGATAAAATTGTGCGGTCCTTACCATTTTTAGTGCATCCAAAATGAATCTGTTTTGCTATTCTTTTTAGGCATCATTGCGAAAACTAAAGGGATCGTTTCATGCGTACTCATACTTTATTTAAAGTTGCAGTGCTTACTGGCTTGTTGGCATTATCCGGCTGTGCGTCAAAAGTGACCGAGCCGGATAAATATTCTGGGTTTTTAAAAAATTACTCTGATCTGAAGGAAACAAAATCGGCAACCGGACAAACGGTACTCCGTTGGGTTGACCCGAACTACAACGAATCCAAATATGACAACATTGTATATAACCCGGTAACGTATTATCCGGTTCCTAAACCTACTACGCAGGTAGGGCAGAAGGTTCTTGATCAACTACTGACCTACACCAATACACAGTTGAAATCCGCAATCAGTAAACGTAAACCCCTGGTGACTACCCCCGGGCCACGCAGCCTGATTTTCCGCGGGGCAATTACCGGTGTAGCGACCAGTAAAGAAGGGCTGCAGTTCTACGAAGTGATCCCGGTTGCGCTGCTGGTTGCGGGAACGCAAATGGCAACGGGCCACCGTACCATGGATACCAACCTCTATTTTGAGGGTGAGTTGATTGATGCGGCGACCAATAAACCGGTTGTTAAGGTTGTACGTAAGGGTGAAGGTAAAGATCTGAACAACGAAAGCACGCCGATGGCGTTCGAAACGTTGAAGAAAGTTGTTGATGACATGGCGACTGATGCTTCCATGTTTGACGTGAACAAAAAAACACAATAATAATAATGATGAACGCACCATCCTTAGATGGTGCGTTTTTTTATGCCGTCCGGCGACGATATACGAGCTTACCCATCAGCGCTTCTGGTCGGGCAAACATCACCAGGTTCCCCAGCAAAATCAATACTAATCCCACAATCGCATTTACCTGCCAGATATACCCTTCATACAATGTTGACAGCGTCAGTGCGACCAGAGGAAAAAGCAGCGTACTGTATGCGGCCTTACTGGGACCAATGCGACCGACCAGTGTGAAATAGGCGCCAAAGGCAATCACCGAACCAAAAATAGCCAGGTACAGCAGTGCGCTAAGATAGCTGAAAGTCCACTGCGGAGTGAAGTCATCGCCACGCACCAGCGCAATAGCGGCGATCAGAAATGTACCGTACAACATGGCCCAGCTATTGGTGGTCAATACTTCCAGCCCTTTTTTCTGATGGCGCAGACTTATCATGTTGCCCAATGAAAAACCAAAGGTTCCCAGAGCGCTTAAGCCGATGCCCAGCAGCAGTGAATGGTTGAACCCACTGGTGAGCAAGTCCTGCCAGAACAGGGTGACAATGCCGGTCAGACCGAGACCGGCGGCAATATAAAAGCGTACCGGCGGTTTTTGGCCGAAAAACAGAAAACTATTGACCGCATTGAACAGGACGGCCATCGAGAAAATCACCGATTCAAGGCCCGTGTTAATCCACGCCGCAGCCGTATAAAAACACCAAAAGTTAAAGCAAAAAACGCATCCGCCTTGTAACAGACAAAACAGATGGTCACGACCAGATAGTTTGCGTAATTTACCGCTAACCAGCAGGATTATTATCATTACCGAGCTGGCAACGGCAAAGCGCCAAAAGATAGAAACCGGCGCTGAAACCGGTCCTTGTTGCAGATAAATGGCAATCCATGTCGTCCCCCAAATCACCACCACCAGGCAGTACAATAGCGCGTTCATACAACTCTCTCTTTTTGATCTTCAGGCGCACACTGTGTCACGTTGGGTAGCAGGGGGCTTTCATCAGATTGCGGTGGACTTGCAAAATCTTGCGCTTTTTTTCGCGCAAATGTGAAAAGGAAGCTGTTAACAATATGTAGCTGATATAGACTGAAAGCCTGCTAACTTATTTTGAATGTGATGGTATGTCTCAGCCCTACGGTGCCTTTGAAAACTTACGCAAACACAATGCCGTGCTGCACGAGTCGGTTGCGTTACATTCAGGGATCCAACTGGCGGCCTGGTCAAATAAGCGTGATACCATTACCCAGTATTGCGATCACCATACCCTCAGCTTATACATCGCCGATGGTTACGAGAGTTACCACAAGACGGCCGGCGGCTGGAAGAATGGCGGTGGGCCGGACCGTTTTTGCCTGATGCCGAAAGAGAGCGAATCCAGTTGGGATATTCGTGACAATCTTTCCTTTGTTCATCTCTATTGTACGGACGGCCATTTGCGCGAAGTGGGTGAAAAAGTCTGGGACAAAAGCCCTTATAGCTTCACGCTGGATGAGCATACGTTTGGCAGCGATCCGGGGATAACAGCGGTTTATCGTCAGTTTTTACTCGGGAATGACTGGCAACAACCGGCCAACCATCTCACGCTCAGCGCCGCGTCTTCGCTACTGCTCACGCATCTGATCCAGCATTACAGCAACGTCCAATGGCAGTTGCCCGTTGTCACCGGGGGACTTGCGCCTGCCACATTGCGCAATGTGCTGGCCTACATAGAAGCGCATCTGGCGTACCCCATTACCCTGAGCGATTTGGCAAGTGAGGCGGCGCTGAGTGAGTTCCATTTTGCCCGAATGTTTCGCCAGTCAATGAATATGGCGCCGCATCAGTACGTTATGCAACGACGTATGGTATTAGCACAGCATCTGGTCTGTCATTCTTCCCGCAGTTTGTCGGATATTGCGATGGCTTGCGGGTTCAGTTCAGCGAGCCATTTCAGCAACCGGTTTAAGCAGGTGACGGGTAAAACGCCAACGCAGTTACGTGCGGCGAAATAAAGCAAACACCGCGTAGCACACACCTCCGGCGATCAGCCCCCAAAATGCCGACCCAACCCCCCATAGCGTCAGGCCACTGGCAGTGACCAGAAAAGTAATGACAGCCGCATCACGCTCGGATTCATGATGTAATGCCTGGTATAAGCTGCCGCTAATCGTGCCAAGCAGCGCCAGGCCCGCCAGCATTTGGATCCAGCTTACGGGCAAGGCCGCCATCAGTCCGGTGACCGAACCGCCAAAAACCCCTGCCAAAAGATAGAAGACACCCGCCGCCGCCGCGGCAAGCCAACGTCGCTTTGCATCAGGATGCGCTTCGGGACTTTGGCAAATTGCCGCGGTTATGGCGGCAATGCAAATGGAATAGACGCCAAAAGGGGAAAACAGCAGCGCCAGCAGACCGGTAAAGACAATCAACGGTGAAACGGGTAACGCATAGCCTGACGCCTTCATGGTGGCGATACCGGGAGCATTTTGCGAGGCCATGGTGACCAGAAACAGCGGGAGGGCGATGCTAATGCTGTGGGCAAATGAGAAATGCGGGGCGATAAACTCAGGTAACACTGGAGATAAACTTACCTCATTAGTGACAATGTCACCTTTTATCAGCGCGATGATTATACCTATCAGCATCGCGGCGATTGTCGCATACCGTGGGGCAATGACTTTAAACGCTAACCATGCCACCAGCATGCTACCGCATAAGATAAGCTCACTATTAAGGCTACTGAACGCCAGCAGGCCAAAGCGTAGCAGGATCCCGGCCAGCATGGCTGACGCCAGCGAGTGGGGGATTATTTTCATCAGTCGGGCAAAGAGTCCGGTTACGCCGCACAGCACAATTAAGGCGTTAGCCACGATGAAAATGCCGATCGCGTTCTGAATCGTTACCCCTTGCAGGCCCGTAACCAGCAGTGCGGCGCCGGGCGTTGACCATGCAGTGAGAACAGGGGCGCGATACCATAATGTCAGCGCTAGCGTACTAACGCCCATCGCTATTCCCAGCGCGGTCATCCAACCCGCAATTTGCCCTGTCGTCGCATCTGCGGCCAGCGCCGCTTGCCAGATAATGGCTGCCGAACTGGCATAACCGACCAGCACCGCCACAAAACCTGATAGCACGGTAGGCAGAGGGATTGAAAATGTGCGCATAGCAACTCCGTGTGCGTTATAACGGTCAGTCACTGTAGCACTGTGCGTTATAGCGTACAAGTGCTAAGCTGTAGCCTTGAGAAGGAAGGGCGAAGGAGGAGAAACATGGATAACTTAACTCACTATCTGGCGACGACGCTCAGGACGCTGCGCCACCAGCGGGAATGGAGCCTCTCGCGTCTGGCGGAGGAAACCGGCGTGTCAAAAGCGATGCTGGGGCAGATTGAGCGCAATGAATCCAGCCCTACAGTGGCGACATTGTGGAAAATCGCCACCGGGCTGAATGTCCCATTTTCAACGTTTATTTCGCCTCCTGAGTCAGACGGCACGCCGTCTTTCGATCCCCAACACCAGGCGATGGTCGTCACGCCGCTGTTCCCATGGGATCCTCAGTTGTGTTTCGATCACTTTTCGATACTGCTGGCGCCCGGCGCGCTTAGTGAATCCACGCCACACGAAAGCGGTGTTATAGAGCACGTAGTGGTGATTAGTGGACTGCTGGATATGTGCATTGATGGTCTATGGCGTACCATTAAAGCCGGTGAAGGTGTCCGTTTTGCCGGCGATACGGCCCATAGTTACCGTAACAGCGGTGAACAAACGGTTCACTTTCATTCGCTGATCCATTACCCGCGCAGTTGATCGGGAAAACTATTCCGAAATGCCGCGCTTGTGACTACAATAGCCGCCATTTTTACCGCTTGTGGATGGTAACAACTGTATGCGCCAGCAACCTCATCACCTTGAATTGTTAAGCCCGGCTCGGGATACCGCCATTGCGCGCGAAGCCATTCTGCACGGCGCAGACGCCGTTTACATTGGCGGACCGGGATTTGGCGCGCGTCATAACGCCAGCAACAGCCTGAAAGATATCGCCGAACTGGTGCCATTCGCTCATCGCTTCGGGGCGAAAATCTTTGTGACGCTGAATACGATTTTGCACGATGATGAACTGGAGCCCGCACAGCGATTAATTACCGATCTGTACCAGACCGGTGTTGATGCTCTGATTGTGCAGGATATGGGGATTCTGGAGCTGGATATTCCCCCCATTGAGCTGCATGCCAGCACGCAGTGTGATATTCGCAGCGTCGAGAAGGCGAAGTTTCTGTCTGATGTCGGATTTACCCAGATTGTCCTGGCGCGGGAACTGAGTCTTGAGCAAATTAACGCCATCCACCAGGCCACGGACGCGACCATTGAATTTTTCATTCACGGTGCGTTGTGCGTTGCTTATTCAGGTCAGTGTTATATTTCACATGCGCAAACCGGACGTAGCGCTAACCGCGGCGACTGTTCCCAGGCTTGCCGTCTGCCGTATACCCTGAAAGACGATCAGGGGCGCGTGGTGTCCTATGAAAAACACCTGCTGTCGATGAAAGATAACGATCAGACCGCCAACCTGGGCGCGTTGATTGATGCAGGCGTGCGCTCTTTCAAAATCGAAGGGCGCTACAAAGACATGAGCTATGTGAAGAATATTACCGCGCATTATCGTCAGATGCTCGACGCCATCATTGAAGAGCGCGGCGACCTTGCCCGTTCATCAGCCGGACGCACCGAACATTTCTTTACCCCCTCCACGGAAAAAACCTTCCATCGCGGTAGCACCGATTATTTTGTCAATGCGCGTAAGGGCGATATCGGCGCGTTTGACTCGCCAAAATTCATTGGTCTGCCGGTTGGTGAAGTCCTGAAGGTCGCGAAAGATCATCTGGATGTTGAGGTCACCGAGCCGCTGGCGAACGGCGATGGTCTGAACGTGTTAATCAAGCGTGAGGTGGTTGGTTTCCGTGCCAATACCGTTGAAAAAACGGGGCACAATCGATATCGGGTGTGGCCGAATGAAATGCCAGCCGATTTGCACAAAGTGCGTGCGCATCATCCGCTGAACCGTAATCTCGATCATAACTGGCAGCAGGCGTTAACCAAAACCTCCAGCGAACGTCGTATCGCGGTTGATATTGAACTGGGCGGCTGGCAGGAGCAGTTGATCCTGACGCTCACCAGTGAAGAGGGGGTGAGCATCACGCATACGCTGGACGGTCACTTTGACGAAGCGAACAATGCGGAAAAAGCGTTAAGCAACCTGCAGGATGGTCTGGCCAAACTTGGACAAACGCTTTATTACGCCCGCGATATTCAGGTTAATCTCCCGGGGGCGCTGTTCGTGCCAAACGGTCAACTCAATCAACTGCGACGTGAAGCTGTCGACATGCTGGATGCGGCGCGTTTGCAAAACTATCAGCGCGGCAGTCGCAAACCGGTGTCACAGCCGGCGCCGGTGTATCCACAAACGCATCTGAGCTTCCTGGCAAACGTCTACAACCATAAAGCGCGTGAGTTTTATCACCGTTATGGCGTTCAGTTGATTGATGCGGCCTATGAAGCGCATGAAGAAAAGGGCGATGTGCCGGTGATGATCACCAAACATTGTCTGCGTTTTGCGTTTAACCTGTGTCCGAAACAGGCGAAAGGAAACATCAAGAGCTGGAAAGCGACACCGATGCAGTTGGTAAACGGCGATGAAGTTCTGACGCTGAAATTTGATTGCCGACCGTGCGAAATGCATGTAATCGGCAAGATGAAACATCATATTCTGAAAATGCCGTTGCCGGGCAGCATCGTCGCTTCCGTCAGTCCCGAAGAACTGATGAAAACATTGCCAAAGCGTAAACCTTAACCCTGGTGAGTATCGGGTTTGCGTGATTTTTGCCAGTAATGATGTTCGCGAAGATCGGCGGCGGATTCTTCCGCCGTCACGCGCAGTTCATCGCTGTCGGCGGTGTGCCGTAA
Source organism: Citrobacter sp. CRE-46 (assembly GCF_059615875.1). NCBI lineage: Bacteria > Pseudomonadati > Pseudomonadota > Gammaproteobacteria > Enterobacterales > Enterobacteriaceae > Citrobacter > Citrobacter sp. CRE-46. Next base: position 2,640,279 of record NZ_CM184341.1, read on the forward strand.
TACGTGATCGGCATCCTGCACCTGAAGATACTCATGTCCCTGATTGGTTGCGAGAAGTTGACCCGAAAAAAGCGCGCTGGCCAGCAATAACACCGTTAACCCTTTCTTAAACATCATGAACCCTCTGGTACGTTAGCAGCGGAAGTGGCGATAATTTCGCCAGGTGACTATTCAATATTTTAATCGGGGAAATGGCAATCTCTGTTTTGCCAATGAGATGTTTTTTGCATTTTTGTTTGGTCAACGTTGGGATTTGTTACAACCGGGTAGCATCGCGCTGCCCGGTTGTTTTCAGGAAGGGAATCAGGACTTAAAGCCAGCAGCCGTCATCAGTAAACGAAAGAACATACCGACGGCGGCCAGGGCCAGCACGCTGCCGCCCCAGAGGATCACCAGCCACATCAGGCGTTTCCAGATTGATTGTTGCATCAATGATACCCCTCACCATGTTGAACTTTGCCGCGGAAAACGTAGTAGCTCCAGCAGGTATACACCAGAATTATCGGTATAATCAGTAGGGCGCCAACCAACATAAAGCCCTGACTTTGCGCAGGCGCTGCCGCCTGCCAGAGCGTAATGGACGGCGGAATGATATGCGGCCATATGCTGATCCCCAGACCGCTGAACCCAAGGAAGATCAATCCCAGCGTCAAAACAAAGGGCAGTGCATGGCTGTGCTGTTGGTCCAGCGAGCGCCACAACCACATGCTGATCAACACCACCAGCAGCGGAACCGGCATCAGGAACCACAGGTTAGGCAGGCTAAACCAGCGCTCGGCAATCGCACTGTGCGCCAGCGGCGTCCATAGGCTGATAATGGCGATAACAACCAGCATCGCCAGCAGCAGTTTTTTGGCCACACGGCGCATTTTATCCTGCAACGGATTTTCGCTTTTCATCACCAGCCATGTGGCCCCCAGCAGGGCGTAAGCCACGACCAGGCCAACACCGCAGAACAGCGTGAACGGGGTCAGCCAGTCGAAAGGACCGCCGCTGTAACTACGTCCGGTGACAGAAAATCCGTTAAGCACTGCACCTACCACGATGCCCTGAGTGAATGTCGCCAGAATTGAACCGCCGAGAAAAGCTTTATCCCAGAATGGTCGATGTGCCGGCGTGGCATTGAAGCGAAACTCAAAAGCGACGCCGCGAAAAATCAGGCCGAGCAGCATCAGGGTGAGCGGGATCGTCAGCGCATCGACAATCACCGCATAGGCCAGGGGGAAAGCGCCGAATAGTCCGGCTCCGCCCAGTACCAGCCACGTTTCATTGCCGTCCCACACGGGGGCGACGCTATTCACCATCACATCACGGTCATCCGCATCCTGAATAGCAGGAAATAAAATGCCGATACCGAGATCGAAACCGTCCATCACGATATACATCAACGTGGCGAACACGATAATGACAAACCAGATAACTGATAAATCGATACCCATTAGCGGTGAGCCTCCGGTTGAGAATCGAGAACTGCAGCAGAAAGCGGTCGTGCAGGCGTACCGGATGGCGGCGTTGACGGATCATGTTCCTGTGGCCCTTTACGGATCAGGCGGATCATGTAGCTGTAACCGACGCCAAATACGGAGCTGTACACCACAAAGAATGACAGCAAGCTGATGCTCATATGTAAATCGCCATGCGCGGAAACGGCATCCGCGGTACGTTGCAGACCGTAGACCACCCACGGTTGACGGCCAACTTCAGTGGTTACCCAGCCAGCCAGAATGGCAATCAGACCGGAGGGCCCCATCCATAATGCAAAACGCAGGAAAGGACGTGAGGTGTATAGCCGCTGCTTGTAACGTAGCCGCAGGGCGATAGCGCCCAGTAGGATCATCAGCATGCCTAGCCCTACCATAATGCGAAACGACCAGAACACCATGGTTGAATTGGGCCGGTCTTCTTTAGGAAACTCTTTCAGGGCCGGGACTTGTTTATCCAGACTGTGGGTCAGGATCAGACTGCCCAGCGCCGGGATTTCCAGTCCATAGCGGGTACGCTCCTGTTCCATATCCGGCCAGCCGAACAGTAATAGCGGAGTGGGTTCACCGGGCGGATTTTCCCAGTGTCCTTCAATCGCCGCAATTTTTGCCGGCTGGTGTTTCAGCGTATTCAAACCGTGCATATCACCAATCAATGCCTGGAGCGGGGCGACGATTAATGTCATCCACAGCGCCATCGAAAACATAGCGCGAATAGCCGGCGTATTGTTTCCGCGCAGCAAATGCCACGCCGCAGAAGCGGCGACAAATAACGCGCTGCTGAGGAAGGCGGCAACGGACATATGCAGCAAACGATAAGGAAATGAAGGATTGAAAATAACAGCGAACCAGTCGACGGGAACAACCTGACCATTAACGATTTCGTAGCCTTGCGGCGTCTGCATCCAGCTGTTGGAGGCGAGGATCCAGAAGGTAGAAATAATGGTACCTAACGCAACCATACAGGTCGCGAAGAAGTGCAGGCCTGGCCCCACGCGATTCCAGCCGAACAGCATTACGCCCAGGAAACCCGCTTCGAGGAAAAAGGCGGTTAACACTTCATAGGTCAGCAGCGGTCCGGTGATGCTCCCGGCGAACTCGGAAAAACCACTCCAGTTGGTGCCGAATTGATAGGCCATCACCAGCCCGGAAACCACACCCATACCAAAGTTTACGGCGAATATTTTCGACCAGAAATGATATAGCGAGCGCCAGGTGGGATTTTTCGTTTTTAGCCACAGCCCTTCGAGCACTGCCAGATAACTGGCGAGGCCGATGGTAATGGCCGGAAAGATAATGTGGAAGGATACCGTAAACGCGAACTGGATCCTCGCCAGGTGAAACGCGTCAAGACCGAACATGCTTAACTCCGCAGGCAAAATTGATTTGGCGCAATTCTAAGCCTGGGAAGCAATGGAGGGCAGAAACAGAACAGTTCTTTTTAACCATAACAGTTGTCGCTCTGTTATAGGTTGGCCTGGCTGATATGAAATCTGGAAGCTGGATTCCTGTTATTAAATAGCGTCCTCCCCACGCTAGTGATTTTGCGTTATTAATAGCAACACAATCAAAAAAGTAATCATAAATGTTTACTTTGTGCATATAATAGACGACAGGGAGGCGCAGTGAAGCAAAGTGAGTTCAGACGCTGGCTTGAATCTCAGGGAGTTAAAGTTACAAACGGCTCAAATCATCTGAAGTTGAGGTATCAGGGAAGGCGTAGCGTTATGCCCAGGCATCCTGGTGATGAGATAAAAGAGGCCCTGCGGAAAGCGATCCAAAAGCAGCTTGGCTTACAGTAATCATCATCTCTATAAGGCTGACTATATGAGAAATTTTGAGAAAATTATGCGTTATCCCGTTAATCTAATACCCGCCGTGGAAGGTGGGTTCATGGTGTCTTTTCCGGATATTCCTGAAGCATTGACTCAGGGAGAAACTCGCCATGATGCTTTGCAGGCTGCGCAGGCCGCATTGGTCACCGCTTTTGAATTCTATTTCGACGATAACGAACCGATTCCTTTGCCTTCAGCGGTTGCCGCTGGCGCTGACTATGTGGAAATACCACTGAGCGTTGCGTCTAAGGTTCTGTTGTTAAATGCCTTCCTTGAATCGAATATTACCCAGCAGGAGTTGGCAAACAGGATCGGCAGGCCTAAGCAGGAAATCACCCGTTTATTCGATTTAAAGCACGCGACAAAAATTGATGCTGTGCAGATAGCTGCCCGCGCTTTAGGAAAAGAACTGTCAGTAACGATGTTGTAAAACTGTTAACCATAACAGTTATAAAAAATATCTTGATTATGTAAACTGATATATATAGTGGTTATCACCAACACCGGTAATCAGGACGAAAGATGAAAAAGTACCAGCGACTGGCAGAGCAAATTCGCGATCAAATCGCGTCTGGCGTATGGCAACCCGGCGATCGTCTGCCTTCATTGCGTGAGCAGGTGGTCAGTAGCGGGATGAGTTTTATGACCGTTGGCCACGCATATCAGTTGCTGGAAAGCCAGGGGCGGATTATTGCCCGGCCCCAGTCGGGTTATTATGTTGCCGCGCGCCCTGAACGTCATTCTGCAGCACCTCAGGTGCAGGTGATGCGCGACGAAGCGGTGGATATCAACACCTACATTTTTGATATGCTGCAGGCCAGCCGGGATGCGTCAGTAATGCCATTTGCCTCCGCATTCCCTGACCCGCGTCTGTTTCCCCTTCAGCAGTTAAACCGCTCGCTGGCGCAGGTGAGTAAAACGGCCACGGCTATGAGCGTGATTGAAAACCTGCCGCCGGGGAATCATGAGTTGCGCCATGCCATTGCCCGTCGCTATGCCCAACAGGGGATGACCATTTCACCTGACGAAATTGTGATCACCACCGGTGCGCTTGAAGCTCTCAACCTGAGTCTGCAGGCGGTCACCGAACCGGGGGACTGGGTGATTGTCGAAAACCCCTGTTTCTATGGCGCATTGCAGGCACTGGAGCGATTACGTCTGAAGGCGCTGTCTGTTGCCACTGATGTCAAAGAGGGGATCGATCTGGCCGCGCTGGAGCAGGCGTTGCAGGAGTATCCGGTAAAAGCGTGCTGGTTGATGACCAACAGCCAAAATCCGCTGGGGTTTACGCTCAGCGCAGAGAAAAAAGCGCATCTGGTTGCATTACTGGAGAAATATCATGTGATGCTGATTGAAGATGATGTTTATAGCGAACTTTACTTTGGCCGGGAAAAACCGCTCCCCGCTAAAGCCTGGGATCGCAGCGATAGCGTTCTGCATTGCTCATCATTCTCAAAATGCCTGGTGCCCGGATTTCGCATTGGCTGGGTGGCGGCGGGGAAACATGCCCGGCGCATTCAGCGACTCCAGCTAATGAGCACCTTATCCACCAGTTCTCCCATGCAGCTTGCACTCGTCGACTATCTGTCAACACGACGCTATGACGCGCATTTGCGTCGTTTACGCCGTCAGCTTGCGGAACGCAAACAGCAGGCCTGGCAAACGCTACTGCGCCATCTTCCGGCGGAGGTCAAAATTCACCACAACGACAGCGGCTATTTTCTGTGGCTCGAACTGCCGGAACCGCTGGATGCGGGAGAGCTCAGTACGCAAGCGCTGGCGCACCACATCAGCATTGCGCCGGGAAAAATGTTCTCAACCTCGGGAAGCTGGACACGTTTCTTTCGCTTTAATACCGCATGGCACTGGGGGGAACGCGAGGAACTGGCGGTGAAACAGCTTGGAAAATTAATTCGCGACATGATGAAATAAAATGTAACGCGCTATTCAATATAAAAGAATAGTGCGTTCTTATTTTCGAAATAGAGAATACCGAACCCTGATGTTATTTATATCGGGTGCTACCATACAAAAAATCAATAGTTCTAACTATTGCCACCTCTGCACCTAACCCCTTGTCTATACTCCAGAAGATTAGAACACACAGTCTGAATCAGTAGCGTAATGAGCGTTAGCTCACAACCTGATTAAATTTCCTTGCGCCAGCAGGAACGCTTAGCACACCCCGACTATTTTTAGGAAAGGACATATATTTACGGCAAGGCTGCCGCTCAATATTTTTTAGACAGGAGTAAGATGTTATGAGCAAGCAATTTGCCCTCAGTAGCCTGTGTGCGCTCAGTATGACGCTGATGACTGCACAGGCAGCCGAACCCCCGACATCATTAGATAAACCAGAAGGCCGCCTGGATATTATTGCCTGGCCGGGTTATATCGAACGCGGACAAACCGATAAACAATATGACTGGGTCTCGCAGTTTGAGAAAGATACCGGCTGCGCGGTCAATGTGAAAACGGCGGCCACATCGGATGAGATGGTCAGCCTGATGGCAAAAGGCGGCTACGACCTGGTGACCGCGTCCGGCGACGCTTCACTGCGTCTGATTATGGGTAAACGCGTGCAGCCGATTAACACCGCGCTGATCCCAAACTGGAAAACTATCGATCCACGCGTGGTGAAAGGCGAGTGGTTTAACGTTGGCGGAAAAGTATATGGCACCCCGTATCAGTGGGGACCAAACTTGCTGATGTATAACACCAAAAGCTTCCCAACGCCGCCGGATAGCTGGAACGTGGTGTTTGTTGAACAAAAACTCGAGGATGGAAAAAGCAATAAAGGACGCGTGCAAGCCTATGATGGTCCGATCTATATTGCCGATGCCGCGTTATTCGTTAAAGCCACCCAGCCGCAATTAGGCATCACCGATCCCTACCAACTCACCGAACAACAGTACCAGGCGGTTATCAAAGTCCTGAGCGATCAACATGCGCTAATTCATCGTTATTGGCACGATACCACTGTGCAAATGAGTGACTTCAAAAACGAAGGCGTGGTGGCATCCAGCGCCTGGCCTTATCAGGCTAACGCCCTGAAAGCCGAAGGTCAGCCTGTTGCCACGGTATTCCCAAAAGAAGGAGTTACCGGCTGGGCTGACACCACCATGCTGCACAGTGCAGCGAAACACCCGGTGTGCGCTTACAAATGGATGAACTGGTCATTAACCCCGAAAGTACAGGGCGACGTAGCGGCCTGGTTTGGTTCTCTGCCAGTGGTGCCTGAAGGATGTAAAGCCAGCCCGCTGTTGGGTGAAAAGGGCTGTGAAACCAACGGCTATAGCTACTTTGACAAAATCGCTTTCTGGAAAACGCCAATTGCGGAAGGCGGAAAATTCGTTCCTTACAGTCGCTGGACGCAGGATTACATCGCCATTATGGGCGGTCGTTAATTCCGCTGGGGGTTTTATGACGTACGCAGTAGAGTTTCATAACGTCTCGCGTCTGTACGGGGATGTTCGTGCAGTCGATGGAGTGAGTATTGCGATTAACGACGGGGAGTTTTTCTCAATGCTGGGGCCATCCGGCTCCGGCAAGACCACCTGTCTGCGCCTGATTGCCGGGTTCGAGCAGCTTTCAGGCGGCGCAATCACCATTTTTGGAAAACAGGCCAGCGAATTGCCCCCCTGGGAGCGGGACGTCAATACGGTATTTCAGGACTACGCGCTATTCCCACATATGTCGATCCTCGACAACGTCGCTTACGGGCTGATGGTCAAAGGGATTGATAAAAAACAGCGTCACGCCAAAGCCCGTGAGGCGCTTGATAAAGTCGCACTCGGTTTTGTTCATGAGCGCAAACCGTCACAGCTTTCCGGCGGACAACGTCAGCGCGTGGCGATTGCCAGGGCGCTGGTCAATGAACCGCGCGTTCTGCTGTTGGATGAGCCGCTCGGGGCGTTGGATCTTAAGTTGCGCGAACAGATGCAATTAGAGCTGAAGAAGTTACAGCAATCTCTCGGTATCACCTTCATTTTTGTCACTCACGATCAGGGCGAAGCGCTGTCGATGTCTGACCGTGTGGCGGTGTTTAATAACGGTCGTATCGAACAGGTGGATTCTCCGCGTGAACTGTACATGCGTCCACGGACACCGTTTGTGGCGAGCTTCGTCGGGACGTCCAATGTCTTTGATGCCACGATGTCAGCGAACGTTTGCGGGCTACTGGGAATGTTTTCCCTGCGTCCGGAACACATTCGGTTGAATGATGCCGGGGGAGACGTCCAGGCTCCGGGCGTTATCCAGGCGGTGCAGTACCAGGGCGCGGCGACACGGTTTGAACTGAAACTGGCTGGCGGTGAAAAATTACTGGTGAGCCAGGCGAACCTGACGGGAGAAATGCTGCCGTCAACGCTGTCACCGGGTCAGCAGGTGATGGCATCGTGGTCACGCGACGTGATGGTGCCGTTGGTTGAGGAGAGGTGAATGGCTATGAACGTCTTACATTCGCCATCGCAACCGACAAATCTGAACAAGATTTCCGGTTTCTTCTGGCGTAACCCGGGGCTGGGGCTGTTTTTACTGCTTCTCGGGCCGCTGATGTGGTTTGGTATCGTCTACTTTGGCTCACTGCTGACGCTGTTGTGGCAAGGTTTTTATACCTTCGACGATTTCACCATGTCGGTCACGCCGGACCTGACGCTGGCGAATCTGCAGGCGCTGTTTAATCCCGCCAACTACGACATCATTTTACGTACTCTGACGATGGCGATAGCGGTCACCATTGCCAGCGCGATTCTGGCGTTTCCGATGGCGTGGTATATGGCGCGCTATACCAGCGGCAAAATGAAAGCCTTTTTTTACATTGCGGTGATGCTGCCGATGTGGGCCAGTTACATTGTTAAAGCCTACGCGTGGACGTTACTGTTGGCGAAAGACGGTGTGGCGCAGTGGTTTTTAACCCATCTTGGGCTGGAGCCGCTGCTGCTTTCGTTCCTGACGCTACCTGCAGTCGGCGGCAATACGTTGTCGACCTCAGGGTTAGGGCGCTTTCTGGTGTTCGTTTACATCTGGTTGCCGTTTATGATCCTCCCGGTACAGGCCGCATTGGAGAGGCTTCCGCCGTCACTGTTACAGGCTTCCGCTGATTTGGGCGCGCGCCCGCGTCAAACCTTCCGCTATGTGGTTCTTCCGCTGGCAATACCCGGTATCGCGGCGGGATCTATCTTTACTTTCTCTCTGACGTTGGGCGATTTTATCGTGCCGCAACTGGTGGGACCGCCGGGGTATTTCATCGGCAACATGGTGTATTCGCAACAAGGGGCGATCGGCAATATGCCGATGGCGGCGGCATTTACTCTGGTGCCGATTGTGTTAATCGCACTGTATCTGGCGTTCGTGAAGCGTCTGGGAGCTTTCGATGCACTCTGAACGCGCACCCTGGTTACTCAAACTGGCGGCATGGGGCGGGGTTATTTTCCTGCACTTTCCCATCCTCATCATCGCCACCTATGCTTTTAATACTGAGGAGGCTGCTTTTAGTTTTCCACCGCAGGGGTTGACGCTGAAGTGGTTTAGCGTTGCGGCGCAGCGTAGCGATATTCTGGAGTCTGTGACGTTGTCACTTAAAATCGCTGCGTTGTCGACGGCTATTGCTCTCGTTCTGGGGACGCTGGCCGCTGCCGCGCTGTGGCGCAGGGACTTTTTTGGCAAGAGTGCAATATCGCTGTTGCTGCTGTTGCCAATCGCGTTACCGGGGATCATCACCGGTCTGGCGCTGTTGACGGCGTTTAAAACCATCAACCTGGAACCGGGTTTTCTCACGATCGTGGTGGGGCATGCGACGTTTTGCGTGGTGGTGGTGTTTAACAACGTTGTGGCGCGTTTTCGCCGTACCTCATGGAGTCTGGTTGAAGCGTCTATGGATCTTGGCGCCAACGGCTGGCAAACCTTTCGTTACGTGGTGCTGCCGAACCTGGCATCAGCACTGCTGGCGGGCGGAATGCTGGCGTTTGCCTTGTCATTTGATGAAATCATCGTGACAACGTTCACCGCCGGACATGAAAGAACACTTCCTTTGTGGCTGCTCAATCAACTGGGTCGTCCACGGGATGTGCCTGTCACCAACGTTGTGGCATTGCTGGTAATGCTGGTGACTACACTGCCAATTTTAGGGGCCTGGTGGCTAACGCGTGAAGGCGACACTCTCGCCGGAAACGGTAAATAAACGACGATATGGGAAATTGCTATGCAACATCAATTACTGATTAATGGCGAGCTGGTCAACGGTGAAGGTGAAAAGCAGCCAGTTTATAACCCTGCAACTGGTGAATGCATTCTGGAGATTGCTGAGGCCTCAGCCACGCAGGTTGATGCCGCGGTCCGTGCGGCCGACAGTGCCTTTGCCAGTTGGGGACAAACCACACCGAAAGTACGTTCCGAGTTACTGCTGAAACTGGCGGATGCTATCGCGGATAACGCGCAAACCTTCGCTGAGCTGGAATCGCTCAACTGCGGTAAGCCGCTGCATTGTGTGCTCAACGATGAAATTCCGGCCATCGTCGATGTTTTCCGCTTCTTTGCCGGGGCGGCCCGCACCCTGCAAGGACAGGCCGCCGGAGAGTATCTGGAAGGGCATACGTCAATGATTCGCCGGGATCCGCTGGGCGTGGTCGCCTCCATTGCGCCGTGGAACTACCCGCTGATGATGGCGGCGTGGAAACTGGCTCCGGCGCTGGCGGCGGGGAACTGCGTGGTGATTAAACCGTCGGAAATTACCCCATTGACGGCGCTTAAACTGGCCGAGTTTGCCAAAGATATTTATCCGGCAGGCGTTGTCAACGTGCTGTTTGGCCGTGGAAAAACCGTGGGCGATCCGCTGACCGGACATGAAAAGGTCCGCATGGTTTCATTGACCGGCTCTATTGCCACCGGCGAACATATTATCCAGCATACCGCGTCTTCAATTAAGCGCACACATATGGAACTGGGCGGCAAAGCCCCGGTCATCATTTTTGATGATGCGGATCTGGATGCGGTAGTGAGCGGCGTGCGAACCTTTGGTTATTACAACGCCGGACAAGACTGTACCGCCGCTTGTCGAATCTATGCCCAGAAAGGCATTTATGACGCGTTGGTTGAGAAACTTGGCGCCGCGGTTGCCAGCCTGAAAATTGGCGCGCCGAACGACGAATCGACGGAGCTGGGACCGGTAAGTTCGCAGGCACATCTTGATCGCGTGGCCAAAGCGGTCGATGAGGCCAAAGCCCTGGGGCATATCAAGGTTATCACCGGTGGTAAAAAAGTGGACGGCGCAGGCTACTACTTTGCCCCAACGCTGCTGGCCGGGGCAAAGCAAGAAGATGCCATCGTGCAGCGGGAAGTTTTTGGTCCGGTGGTCAGCGTGACCGTATTTGATGATGAAGACCAGGTGCTGGCATGGGCGAATGATTCGAAATACGGACTGGCATCTTCTGTCTGGACCCGGGACGTCGGCCGCGCGCATCGGTTCAGTGCTCGTCTGCAATATGGTTGCACCTGGGTCAATACCCACTTCACGCTGGTCAGCGAGATGCCGCACGGTGGGCAAAAACAGTCTGGTTATGGCAAAGATATGTCGGTGTACGGGCTTGAGGATTACACGATTGTTCGCCATGTCATGATCAAGCATGAGTAACAATTTAAGCGTGAACACCTAATGAGGCACGGATAGCTAAAAATTAGCAAACGGGTCTCTATACTATTCGCGCCACTGGCCTCGTCGCCATCGGACGGCGGTAAGTTGGAAATATCCGCGAGGTCAGGCTAATTGATACGACAAAGCCCCAGCTTAACGCCGGGGCTTTGTGCTTTCAGGTATACCGTCCAGTTATCAGCGGCGGTAGCTGCAAAGCCAGGCAAGTAGCGCACAGACGCTCAGCACCAGCCCCAGTTGTTGCACCATGCCAGCCAATCCCAGCATCATTCCCAGCAACAGGTAATAGCTTAACCCGAACAAAGCACCAGCGGCCCCGGCTTGTTCACGATAGCGACGCAGTGCCTGGCTCAATACATTGGGAATGGCGATACCATAGGCCAGTACCACCCCAAACACCGGTATCAGGATCCATGCAGTATGCTGTAGCCACCACGCCGCCAGACCTGAGAACATGGCCAGCACACAGGCATGACGTACCAGCTGTTCCGGCGTCAGACCTGTCGTTAACAGACGCCGATTCAACAGGCTTCCCGACAGCGAAGCAAGCGCAAGTAACACCCCCGTCCAGCCAAAGGCTCTGGAACTCCATCCCAACTGCCTGAAAAGAAATGGCGCCAGACTGTAATAGCTAAACAGCATGGTATTTAACAGGGCGACCAGCATAGCATTTTTCCACAGCTCATCGTCCCGAGCCATGCGGGGCAGGAGCACAGCCATCCGCGGGCGGATCGTATTCTCCGGCCTTGTTTCCGGCAAACGGGTTGCTGCCAGTATGAGCAGTAATATCGCCAGCAAAACAAGAGCAACGAATACACCGATATGACCATACAGGCTTACCAGCCAACCTCCGCTTAGCAGGCCGAAAACCGGACTCAGGGCCAGCGCGGCGCCCATCAAAGAAAAGACGCGGGATAGCGTGGTTGATTCATAACAGTCCCTCAATATGGTTTGTACCACGACTGACCCGGCAGCCGCTCCGATGGCTGACACCATCCGCGCCAGCAGCAACACGTTGAAATTGGTGGCAACAATAGCCAATGCACAACCTGTGCCGTAGCAGATTAGTCCTGCCAGCATCGCCCGCCGTCGTCCGATACTGTCGCTCAGCCAGCCCCACATCGCCACACCGACGGCGAAGGCCACAAAGTAAACGGAGAGTGTTTGAGTTGCACGTTCACTGCTTATGTGAAAAACGGTAGCGATACCTGGCAATGCCGGGCTGTAAATGGTTTCCACCAGTTGTGGAAACATTATCAGTAGAGTGAGCAGCCAAAGCGGCGGACGACGAAGAATATTCATAGCAATATCCGAAGAGACCGAAAACAGGCGGGAATTATTGCTGAAAGCGGGCTGTCTTATTACTATTATCAGGACTTTATATATCAAATATCGGACAGATAATGAAAATTGCCCCCGATGAAATTTTCGATGCGGATAGCTTTGATAACCCGGTAATTGGGATTGCCGCCGATATGGGCGTACACGATTCCGGACGCCATAGCCACCTTCGTCATCAACTCCTTTTTTCGGCGGCGGGGAGCATCACGATTGAACTGGAGCAGGCCCTGTGCCTGCTGCCGCCACGGCGTGCGGTTTGGATCCCAGCCGGTACGGTTCATCGCGCCATCATGCGTGGCGTAATGGCTTATCGTTCTTTGTACTTTTCATCCTCGCTGCCGTTATCCGATCTGCCCATGCATATCGTCGAGGTTAATCCACTTTTTTTCGAAGTCATAGAACGCATGGCCTTTTGGTCATGGGATATGCCTGCGGTGCAACAGGCCAGCCTCATCACCGTTTTTTGTGAGGAATTGCGGGCCGCGCGTAGTGAAAACTGGACATTACAATTTCCCTCAGATCCACGGCTGGACGTATGGCTTGAGCAATTGCGCATGGGGGCGTTGCCACCGCGACTGAATCAGTTGTCCCAACGGGTTGGGGCGTGTGAGAAGACCATCAGTCGGATCTTCATCAGAGATACCGGGATGCATTATCAGCAGTGGCGGCAGCAATTTAGACTGTTAAAAGCCATGGAAATGCTGGCTGACGGGAGTCCTGGTAGTCAGGTGGCGCAACATCTGGAATTTGTCAGCGACAGTGCTTTTATTGCATTTTTCCGTCAGCATACCGGCACCACGCCAGCCCGCTTTACAGGCAAATAATACCGCAGAAGGATTAGGGATATTACATCCTAAGGATGATTTACCGGATGAAGGCAGAGTGGGAAGATCGTTGGCTAATGGCAGAGAGAAAACCCTCTCTGCCAGTGGACGCTGCAATTAATTCAGAAGAGTCACATCAAGCAAACCAGCCGAACCTTGCGGAAATCAGACTGAAAAGTCCTACAGCAGCAAATATATTTATCAGCACCACAGTTTTACTGGAAACATTCATTTGTGCCACCTTTCGTTTTAACCCCTATGGGTATAGTACGGGTTATAACTATCCGCAATAGTACGAATTCTGAACATAATGAAAACGGGTTGTTTTACCGCCGTTTCTCTTAAAATAATTAATAAAACTTGATGTGAGTCATGAAAAAGAGCATATTGCGCGCGATTTCACCTTCCGGCCAGGATGCCTTACATGTCTCTGTACCAAAAAATGTTGGTCTTTTATGCGGTGATGGCCGCTATCACGGCAATCATCACCTGGTTTCTGTCACGCGAGAAAAAGCGGATTCGTTTTCTCAGCGCGGTATTAGTCGGGGCGACCTGGCCAATGAGCTTTCCCGTCGCGTTGATGTTTTCACTTTTCTGATGAGGCCGTTTCAGACGGAAAGCAGGGCATCTAAACGTTTTTTGTCGACTTCAGTAACATCCTGTGGGTGCTGATATCCCACGTTCTCATTCGCGCGGGTGTACAAAGCAACCAGCCAGTCGTAAACATAGCGGCTTGCGCCGTGCGAGGGCTGTTCTTCCAGTTTGGCCAGGCGCGACATCGGTTGTTGCTTTGGCGCGCTAAAAATAGCCGCGCCTTTTTGGATCCTGCTGGCAGGGCGCTGTTCCTCAGCAACGTTGGTAAATCCAAGCCAGGTAATAAAATCCCCAATATCGGCATGTAGCTGCGCTGCACAGACGTTTTCGCGCTGCATCATGCGCTGTAAGCGTTGCGGCATCTCCAGGCGATAACTGGTGGTAACAAGAATCTCAGCCACCTGCCTTAGCGTACGAGGATCGAGGCCTAAACGGCGCGCATTATTTTCATCGCGACACCACTGACGTACGTGATTAACCCACATTTTGTGTGCCAGATAACCAGTTTCTTTGCTCTCCGGCGAGTGCGGTATGTCACGCACTTCAGCAAACAGGTCGATCTCTTCATTAAATAGCCCGTTCACCTGTTCCTCGCGCGGCTGATGAACACGCAGCAGCGACTCAAAGAGGCGCATTGGCGGCAGTAAACCCTCCAGTAGCTCGCCATGTTTTGCCGCCTGGGATTGTAACTGGCGGATCACCGACTCGCTGCTACCTGACTCATCATTGCGGGTGTTAGTCCAACTCATCAGCGTTTCGCGGATGCGCTGTTGGTGCTGTTCGCGCAGAGAGGTCAGCCTGGCCTGACGCTGTTGTGGTGAAGTCGCCTGAGTCAGCCATTCGACAAGGCGTTGTAAGCTGTGGTTATCCAGCGCCTGCAGCGTACCCCAGTGCAGTCCCGGTTTGCCCATTAATTGCTGTACGGACTCATCCAGGTTTTGCTGGGTGCTAAAACGCGCATCCTGTGGGGTGATGGCCCAGACTACGCCCGGTAATGCGGCGTCATGTACGGGTTGCGTATCGTTGACCCAGCCCAGCAGCTTGCGGGTAATGGCTGGCGTCTGGGCGCGGGTAGATACCGCATTGCAGATTAACAGCACATCCGGTTGCAGTTGCTGGCGATAATGCTCCAGCATCGAGCCTAATTTTGCCTGCCACAGCGGATGGGGATGAGCATCCGGGGCGAGAGGGATATCGAGCAGATCGACATTCTCCAGCACAGCATCTTCCACCGTCAGGATCAGCTCGCGCGTCAACAGCGCTAGTGAAGCCTGTGAGAGACTGACCGCATTGAGCAACTGATGGTTTTCAATTGGATGAACAACCACATCACTTTGCGCCTCACTCCCGTGCAATGCCACCTGAGTGAGAAAACTCTCAGCAGGTAAACCAAAATGGTCAACCAGCAGGCTCAGCGGAGCCGCCAGTTCTTGCGCGTTCCCGGTTTGTTGCAGCGTATGCGCCAGCGCCAGCCACTGCTGCGTTAGCTCTGGTTGTTCTCCCCACAATAATGCCCAGACGTTTGCCCGGGTCGTCAGATCCAGTGCGGGGAGAAGCGTAGCAAACTGATGCCATAGCGCATCGTCAATTTGCTGCTGATTAGCCGGTACGCAGGAGCGCCAGAAACGACCGATTGCCGCGACATCCTGAGCCGTGATGCCTTGCACCGGATGACGCTGACGCAGGGTTTGCCATTTTTCCAGGCGCGCCTCAATAATCGATTTCTCAACCTGGCGGTTGTCCGGGAGCGCACAGAACTGTGTGATAAACAGCTGTACCAGTTCGGCTTCACTGAGTAAGCGTAAGCGCAGCGGCCATTCGCTATTGAGCGGATTATCTTCACGCGTAAAGCGAATCGCCATATTGGTCGGTGCATGCCCCGGATTAATATGCGAAAAATAATCAAAACTGCGATCCGGGGTCACGATGTTCACTTTGCCATTGGCATTGCTGCACAATGCCGCGAGCAGATGCGCTTTCGCTGACTGTGAGTGCCCATATAACCCAACACAGCCTCGTGCTGAAAAGGTCGCTGTCAGCGCAGATTCATTAACCGCGGCTAACGTAAGTTGTGTCAGCAGGGCATCCGCCTCATCATCAAGACGTACCGAACGCTGGCGGGTCTCTGTCACCCACTCGATGGCGGCCTGCGCAGTGTTTAACATCTTACTCATTTCAGGTACACGCTCCCGCTATCAATCCAGTAATGGCTACCGCTATGGCGACGATCCGCCAGCGTATTCAATTTTAACGTTAAGGCATTGGCGGCAACGGGGGTGCCATCCTGTAACCAGGCATCGCTGAGTACGAAGCATTCCGGGCCGCTCTCTTTGCTGCCGCCGCGTAACTGCAGCCGTACATTTAACACGCCATCTCCGGCGATACTTTTTGCCAGTTCGGCAGAATTTATGCTCAGCGTATACAGCGGCGTGGCAGGCCAGCGGCTGTTTGCCAATTGGCGGAAGCCTAACGTTACATTGCCGCGCAGCGGGAAGTGCAAACGGGTATCCAGCTTCGCGCCGGGTTTATCCAGATCGATATCGTGATACCAGATGTTCTCATCGCGTAGCGTGTTGACCGTATTATCCAGCACGCCAAGATAACGTACGGTCGAGTAAGCGCCGATATCGGCAGCTTTAAAATTGAAGCGCGGTAAACGCAGATCCAGCGCCAGGCTGCATAGCATTGCACCGACTGCTGCGGTGGATTTGGGGTTGCCAATCCGCCCTTGCTGACTGAACGGATACCACTCGTGCACCCGATAGTTATCCATCCAGATCATACGATTAACCGGAACGGGTTGAAGATGGCGGATCAACGCCTGTACGCCCGGTAAACAAGCGGGTCTGCCGGTCACTAATAAAATATCGCAACGATAATGTGAAATAGCCTCACAAACCGCGTGCAGCGGCGAGGTCAGGGTAAATTGCCCCGCCAGTAACGCTTCTTGTAACTGCCTGAACTGCACCTGTAACGGCACGCTCAAAACATCAAACGCTGGTGAACCAGACGGCAACGCATGATCGATAGCCTGTTGGATATAGTTCATCACGTTACGCGTGGGTTGCTGGCTGAGCAGCTCGCCAAAGGTGGCATGCAGTCCGGCTACCGGATCGTTAATATCGCTTTGTTCCCAGGCGGAGAGCACCGCATGACCGAGCGGCATAAAGAGTTGTAATGCCGTTTGCTGACGCAGGATCGCCTGAGTATCGATGCGCCCGGAATCGCCAAACAGCGTAGCCAGTAATGCGGCGGCGTCGGTCACACCAGCCTGCTGCAAGCGGGTTTGCAGGGCAGGTAGTACGCAACGCTGAATCACGTCCAGCAGCATGTCATCGCCCGCAACCTTAAAGCCTTCGCGAAACAGCAAATGCGGGGTGATCTTGACGTTCGCGCCAACGCCGTCATCAAGTTGGTAATGGACGACGGCCATATCCGTGGTCCCACCGCCAATATCGATGGATGCCACGCGCAGCGCACGGCCTTTTATCTCACCAGGTTCCGGCAGACGGTCCGGGCGGGCAAGGGCATTAAAAAACGATTCCGTGTGACCATCGTAGTGGGAAATCGCCTCGTTATACAGCCACACCAACTGACCGCAGCTGGCTTCATCCCACTCCATCTGGATCTCAGGGACGGGAACCACGCTCTTTTCCTGCTGCTTACGGGTGGTGAAGTCTTCATCCTGCGGGTGCCAGCCCATTGCTTTCCAGACCAGTGCAATGGCTTCAAACATACGCAGGCGGAAAATCTCGCGCTCCTGTTTTGGCATCGCTGAGGGTAGGGTCAGGATCAATGTGCGCAACTGGCGAGGAGAGGCCGGGAAACCAAGGCGCAAACGCGTCGCCACGCTGTTAATTTGACCCAGCGCCTGAGCCAGGATCTCACACAGCATATGCGTCATCAACGTGCTGCGGCTGTATTGCGGTGAGAACACCGGCAGACGGTCATCCTGCGGCAGGCTGAACAGCGGTTGTCCGTCATCATTCATGAGATTCATCAGCGGGAAGGCGGTAGCCAGCGGTTCGCGCTGGGTTTTGCCATTCATCTGGCTAAAGCGCCAGTCATGCAGCACCGGCGTTTCATCCCACAGATAACGGCGCGGGCTGGAGATCCCGCTGCTGCCTTCCGTACCCATACGTTGCATCGCCAGCTTTCGGGCTTCATCGCCCACGCGAACAATCGACGGCCAGATAAAGGCGTCATCACGACCGCTCTCAACGGAAAAGTGCTGTTTACCGAACCGCGCTTCGGAAAACTCCAGTCGGCTGGTGAATAGTGGATCGTTAAGAAACTGCGGCTCGCTTAATGACCGCACCTGTAATTCAGCGGTCTGGCGCAGTCCATCATTGGCATCGCCGTGATCCTCAATCAGGACGCCGCAGGTATGGGTATTACCAATGTCCAGGATCAGATCGACGGGAATCGCCGGTGTGCTGAGCGTATGTGTGACCAGCTTGACTTCCGGAATAGAAAGCTGTTCACCTAACAGGGTTAACAAATTTAACCAGTGCGCCTGATATTCAAAATTACGCAGCGCCTGCTGGATCTCATGTTCTGAGCGATTCTCATGCTGCGTGACATGATGCATAAAGGATTCGCGCAGCCAGCCGTCAATCCAGGTCTGGTCGAGGAAATCGGCAATTTCGTTATCATGCCAGGCCAGTGCAAATCGCGTACCGTTAAGCAGGTCATTTTCGTTGGGGGTTAACGCTGCCGGGGCATTTTCAGTGAGCTGGCTGTCCAGCGCCAGGGTAACTCGGTGAGTGTTGCCCGCGCTGTCTGGTTGCGCCAGTTTTCGCACCTGTACACGCGCCCAGTTATCCGGGCCGTCAACAAACGTACGCGGCGGATTAAAGCGCAGGAACGGCAGCGGTAGCCAGACGCCGTCGAGCACATCCAGAGAATAATGCAGCGTCTGGGTGCTTTCCGGCTTCACCACTTCGGGCTGACCGCCGGTGCTGCCCGGCAAGGTATAGCGTCCCGTTGTCAGATCGAAGTCCAGCCGTAGCAGGGGACCGTTGGCCGTTTTGCGCACAAAGCGGCCATGATGCGCAGATTCCTGCGGCGTCAGGCCAAAATCCAGAAATTGCACACCGCTATTGGCAATGAGCGTCACGCTTTGTTTGTAGTCACACAGATTCACCAACATAAAATCAGGCACCTATCTTTTTGATCGTCAGAGGGATTTCCGCGTGATCGTCATATCGTGCGGTGCAGGTGGCGACGTCATTGGTTCCCGCTTTGCAGGTAATTTCAGGCATCGGATAACGTGATCCGTCCGTGCAACGGGCATTGCCGCGACTCTTAATCATTAATTCGCCAGTCTGATGCAAACCAGAGAAAATCTCGGCACGACAAACAATATTGTCGCCATGAACGACGCGTGCAGTGCCTTTATTCGTCTGGATCTGATAACGTAGCGACGGCGCTTTGCCGCTGACCGGATCTTTCACGTCGACCATGACGCGCCAGTTACCGTTGAGGAAACGCGTCGTTCCTGCCTTCATCTGGCTGGCATCCATGACCAGCGCATCTTTGGGAATAGCGGCAATCACTACCGGTCCTGCGTCAGGTTTCTCTTTTTTCGCTACCGGAATGACTTCAGCCCGATGCAAAGGTAGTGCGGAGGTCAGTTCGGGCAACGGCGTCATGTCTGCTTTAGCCACTGCAATGGGGGCAACTGAGGGGGTAGGGATAACGGCTTGTTGTTTCCACAGCAACGGTCCGACAATGGCAGCGATAGTTACGGCGGCAACGGGTAGACTCCACAGCGGCAGGCGACGTGCGGGCTTCACCTGTACCGGTGGCGGTGTGACTTCCGGTTCGTTGATCATGGCCAGCGGTTGTGGTTCAGGTTCAACCGATTTTGGCGGTTCAATGACCGGCGTCAGTAAAGGGGCATCGGCCTCAGTGAAGGTGATTTCAGGTGAAGTCTCTTCTTCCGGGTCAGGCTCTGTCACAGTGACAACCGGTGGTATATCGGCAAGGCGCAGGCAATCGAGCACATCGTCGCGGGGATTTTCATTCAGATTGACGAAGCCCCAGAACGTAATAACGGGTTTACCATCAACCAGAAACACGTGATTCTCGCCAGGAAACTGGATGGCTTTTTCGAGCAATGAACCAAACAGTTGGAGGGCGGTTTTCCCCGATTGCAGGCTTTTACGGCTCAGGGCCGCCGCATTTTCCAGCGTGCTCCCCAGATAGCGCAGCGCACGAAAACGTGCCTCTTCATCAGCGGCTTTCCACGCAACGACTTTTCCTTCAACCGGAGAATACCAGTCAACCCGATCGCCGTTGTCGTTAATTTGTGGGATCGCCAGACAATCCACCATCGCCTGCTGTTTACGCAAGCGAAGCGTTTCACGAATTTGCAGTGCTGAATCAAACACGGCCTGACCACCGCCACCCACGGCCTGATAGTCATCCAAATTGCCGCTGCGCAAGAGAGTTTTTGCCACGTTGTTACCCCTTAGACTTCTTCACACATCTACTTTACGGTTTATAAAAACGAGCAAACGGCAGAAGAGAGGCAAAAAGGGGCGAATTTTCATGGCATAGAGTGCCGGGAAAAATCTTGACGTTTTGAAAAAGACTTAAGGGAAATTAATTCGCTTGTGGTGATGAATAATTCAGCGAAAACCACCGGATTAGAATAACCTGATAGTGATTTGTTATTGGTCAGTTTTTGTCAGCTATGCTCTGATATTCCGGTTAATAATAAAATAAGAAGGCTTATAACCATGATTGCAAGGAAAACGTTACTCGCGCTGGCGCTCAGCGCCGCCTTACCCTCAGGCGCTGCGTTCGCGGCCAGCACTGACACCATCATCTACTGCTCAGAAGCGTCGCCGGAGTCATTTAACCCGCAAATCGCCAGTTCCGGTCCCTCATTTGTGGCCAGTTCTCAGGTGCTTTACAACCGACTCATTAACTTTGATCCGGTAAAGAATACCCCAATACCGTCTTTGGCAACGGACTGGACAATTTCTCCCGATGGGAAGACTTACACGTTTACCCTGCGTCAGGGGGTGAAATTCAACAGTAATAAATTCTTTAAACCCACCCGCGACTTCAACGCCGATGACGTGGTTTTCTCGGTATTACGCCAGAAAGATGCCGATCATCCCTACCACAAGGTTTCTCAGGGTAGCTACGAATACTTTAACGATGTCGGTCTGGATAAACTGATCAAAGAAGTGAAGAAGGTGGATGATTATCACGTTCAGTTTGTGCTGAATGAACCTAACGCCGCGTTTCTTGCCGACTGGGGGATGGATTTCGCTTCCATTCTTTCTGCGGAATACGCTGACGCGATGCTGAAAAAAGGCACCCCGGAAAACGTTGATAACTGGCCGATTGGCACCGGGCCATATGTGTTGCAGCAGTACAAACAGGATTCCCAAATCCGTTATCTGGCCAACCCGAACTACTGGGATGGCGCCGTCCCGACGAAGCACCTGATATTCTCGATCACTCCAAATGTACAGACCAGACTGGCAAAACTGCAAACTAACGAATGCCAGATTATCCCTGCGCCTGCGCCAATCCAGTTTGACGAGATCAACAAGAATAAAGCGTTGACGTTGCATTCGGTTGAAGCGCTGAACGTCGGGTATCTGGCGTTTAATACCGAGAAAAAACCGTTTGATAACGTGCTGGTGCGTCAGGCGTTGAACTACGCGACCGATAAAAAAGCCATTATTAACGCCGTCTTTTTAGGTTCCGGTACGGTGGCAAAATCGCCGATTCCACCGAATATGATGGGGTTCAATAACGATCTAAATGATTACGCTTACGACCCGCAAAAAGCGAAAGATCTGCTGAAACAGGCTGGGCTGGAAAACGGATTTGAAGCGACGCTGTGGTCAATGCCGGTTCAGCGTCCATACAACCCGAACTCCCGACGTATTGCCGAGATGATCCAGAGCGATTGGGCAAAAGTCGGCGTAAAGGCAAAAATAGTGTCATACGAGTGGGGCGAATATCTCTCCGGAATGCGCAAAGGCGAGCATGACACCGCGCTGTTCGGCTGGATGTCAGACAACGGCGATCCGGATAATTTCGCGGATGTACTGTTGGGCTGCGACAGCATTAAAACCGGATCTAACGCCGCGCGTTGGTGCGATAAAGAGTATAATTCTCTGGTTCAAAAGGCGAAACTGGTGAGCAAACCTGAAGAACGCGCCGCGCTGTACCAGCAATCGCAAGAGATTTTCTACCAGCAGGCTCCGTGGATAGCCCTGGCAAATGGCAAAACGTTCTATGCCACGCGTAGCAACGTCAGCGGATACAGCGTCAGCCTGATGGGCAGTGATTTTTCAAAAGCAAAATTAAATTAATGAGTTAAGGAGAGGTTATGTCGCATCTGGATGAGGTCAGCGCACGTGTTGATGCCGCCATTGAAGAGAGCGTCATTACGCATATGAATGAATTGCTGATTGAACTCAGCGATGATGCCGCGCTGAGCCGGGAAGATCGCTACACCCAGCAACAGCGTTTGCGTACGGCTATTGCACATCATGGTCGTCAGCATAAAGAGGATATGGAAGCCCGTCGCGAACAGTTGACCAAAGGCGGCTCTATTCTTTGATTTTTCCTTGCCGGATGGCGGTGTTCTCACCTTATCCGGCCTACAGGCACGTTCCGTAGGCCTGATAAGCAGCAGTTAAAATGAGCGCCTCGCGACCAGCCAGGCCCCGACGACCAGCAGCACCGCGCCGCAAACAGGCCCCACCAGCGCACGGAGGGGTACACCATGACTGCGCAGAATATCCAGCACCAGTCCGCCAATTAACTGGCTGGCGACCAGTACCGCAATCGTGGTGGCGGCTCCCACATTTTGATAGCCGCTGATACTGGCAAAAACAAAAAAAGACCCCAGCAAACCGGGGATCAGCGTCCACCAGCGCACGCTGGAGACCAGTTCGCCAAACCCCGCAGCGCCTTGCTTAAACCACAGAATGCTGACAAACAGCACAATCCCAACCAGTGAGTTCAGCAGCATGGCAATCAGGATCGTCGAGGAGGTCTGCGTGATACGCACCATTAAGGTATTTTGCACCACCAGACCAATACCTGCAGCAATCAGAAAGGAGAGGGTCAGCGTCTGGTTCATCTGCCGGCATCCGGATCGCGACGATCGTCTAACTGTAACTGCATAAAGGTCAGATCCAACCAGCGACCAAATTTGGTGCCAACCTGCGGCATTTGTGCGGTGATGTTAAATCCCAGCGTACTGTGCAGATGCAGCGACGCCTGATTCTGAGACTCAATCCCCGCCACCATTACATGTTTTCCGCACGCGCGCGCTTCTTCTATCAGTCGGCTGAGCAGCGCTCGTCCCAGGCCCTTGCCCTGATGATCAGGATGGACATACACCGAATGCTCAACGGTATGACGAAATCCGTCAAAGTTACGCCAGTCGCCGAACGAAGCATATCCAGTGACTACGCCGTTTTCTTCACTTACCAGCACGGGATAGCCCATCAACTGGCGGGCTTCGAACCAGGCGATACGGTTTTCGGCATCGACCGTTTGATCGTTCCAGATAGCCGCCGTATGCAGTACCGCGTGGTTATAAATTTCAGCAATAGCGGCGCAGTCTGCTTTGCTGGCAAATCGAATTGACATGTTGAACCTCAGGGATTGTTCACTATAGTATTACAATATGAATACTATTGAAGACAGCATAAATCAACGGATCGGTGCAAGAATTCGCCTTGAACGAGAATCTCGCGGCTGGTCTCTGACGGAACTCGCTGAGCGTGCAGGCGTGTCGCGGGCAATGATCCATAAAATAGAGCGTGGTGAGAGTAGCCCCACGGCCACGCTGCTGGGCAGGCTCTCCGGGGCGTTTGGCATCAGCATGTCGATGCTGATTGCACGAGCCGAAATGCAGGAGGGCAAGCTGCTGCGCCTCGCTGACCAGCCCGTCTGGCACGATCCGCAGAGCCACTATCTGCGACGCCATGTCTCACCGCGCAGCGATCTCCCCATCGACCTGGTACAAATCGAATTGCCCGCCGGAAGCGATATCCCAATGCCAGCATCCTCCTACGTGCAGGCCAGACAGCTTATCTGGCTACAGCAGGGGGAGTTAGTCTTTGTGGAAGGCGATGTGCGTCATGAAATGAAAGCGGGCGATTGTCTGGAACTGGGGCCGCCGAATGACTGTCGGTTTATCAATGAAACCACGCAAACCTGCGTTTATCTGGTTGTGCGATTAAACCATGTCGCGAGCTAAATGCTGGCGCAGGCTGCTACTATTGATGGATTCATGCCAAAAGCAGAGGAGCACATCATGGGTCAACAGACTAATCGTAACCGCCGTTGGGTACTGGCTTCCCGCCCACATGGCGCGCCAATCCCGGATAACTTCCGTCTTGAAGAAGATGAAGTCGCAACGCCGGGAGAAGGTCAGGTTTTGCTGCGCACCGTTTTCCTTTCTCTCGATCCTTACATGCGTGGGCGCATGAGCGATGAACCGTCTTACTCGCCTCCCGTTGAGATTGGCGGTGTGATGGTCGGCGGCACTGTGAGCCGCGTCGTGTCCTCCAACCATCCTGATTACCAGCCTGGCGAATGGGTGCTGAGCTACAGTGGCTGGCAGGACTATGACATTTCGGACGGCAACGGGCTGGTGAAGCTTGGCGATAATCCTGAACATCCCTCCTGGGCGCTGGGTGTTTTGGGGATGCCGGGATTTACCGCCTATATGGGCTTGCTGGACATTGGCCAGCCGAAATCAGGGGAAACGCTGGTTGTTGCTGCTGCAACTGGCCCGGTGGGCGCAACGGTTGGACAGATTGGTAAGCTCAAAGGGTGTCGGGTGATCGGTGTAGCGGGCGGGGCAGAGAAATGCCGGCATGCTACCGAAGTGCTGGGCTTTGATGTTTGTCTCGATCACCATGCGCACGATTTTGCGCAACAACTGGCAAAAGCGTGTCCGCAGGGGATTGATATTTACTACGAGAACGTTGGCGGTAAGGTATTTGACGCTGTGCTGCCGTTACTCAATACCTCGGCGCGCATTCCGCTTTGCGGACTGGTCAGCGGTTATAATGCGACATCGCTTCCGACCGGCCCTGACCGATTACCGTTGCTGATGGCAACCTTACTGAAAAAGCGTATCCGGATGCAGGGTTTTATCATTGGTCAGGATTATGGTCACCGCATTCATGAGTTTCAGCGGGAGATGGGGCGCTGGATTAAAGAGGGTAAAATCCACTACCGTGAGCAGGTCACTGACGGTCTGGAGAATGCGCCGCAGACCTTTATCGGTTTGCTGACCGGTAAAAACTTCGGCAAGGTGGTTATTCGCGTAGCAGACGATGCATAAAGAGTGCTGGCGGGAGCGATTCCCGCCAGTATCATTCAAAACGCCAGGCCAGATTAATACCCACGCCATAGTTTCGTCCTGGCGCCGGTTCGTAGTATCGGCCATTTGATTCATTCACAATCACCGAACCGACGTAGGTCTTATCAAACAGGTTATCCACCCGGCCAAACAGGTCGATCATAAGGTTGCTGTAATAAAATTTATAGCCGGTATTCAGGCCGACTACGCTATATGACGGGGCTTTCGCCGTATTTTCATCATTAGCCATAATGTCACCCATATAACGCACATCTGCTCCCGCATACCAGCCTTCATCAGGCACGTAGCCCAGTGAAGCAAATCCCATGTTTTGCGCTATGCCGGGCAGTCGGTTGCCGTTGCAGTTTTGATCGCCGCAGACATTGCTGCGATAGGTTGCATCCAGCCATGTCCATGCCGCTTTTACGCGCCAGTTTGTGGCAAAGCGTTGATCCCAGGATAGCTCGCCTCCCTGACGGCGGGTTTTCCCGGCATTTTTATAGGTCGTACGACCGCCATTGTTACTATCAACGACGATTTCGTCATCCGTGTTGGTCTGGAACAGGGCCGCGGTAAACAGCCCATCGCCGATGCGCGTTTTGCTGCCGATTTCAATGGTGTCATTTGTGGACGGCTGTAAACCAAAATTCATGCCGCTTTGGCCATCGGAACGGTAGGAGAGTTCGTTAATTGTCGGCGTTTCAAATCCTCTCCCCGCAGCCAGATAGAGGTTCCAGGCGTCCGTCATCGCATATTTCAACGATCCGGCAGGGAGCCATTGGTGATAGCTGGCGTCCCCGCTGTCATCGCCGTTACCCGGCGTAATGTAGCGATCGTTGGAATCAAACCACACGGAACTGTAACGAACGCCGGCATCCAGCGAAAGCTTCTCCGTCAATTGCCACTGGGTTTGCAGATAGGGATCGACGTTCCACATCAGGTTACGTTCATTGCGTCGCACGTCGCCTTTCTGACCATACTCAGGCACACCATTATCAAGCCGATAGTTGTTATAGCCTTTACGGTTTTCACTCATGTTTTCATAGTTTATGCCGGTGGTGAAGGTCACCGGGATCCCCAATTCGCCACGGTGAGTCCAACGGTTATCTATCCCCTGATAATGACGTTGCAGAGTGATAACGCCTCCGGCATGGGAGGGTCTCAGCTGTGGGGCCATTGGGATCGACTGATACTGGGTGGTTTCGCGCTCCCCCGCATAGGTCATGATGCTGAGATCATCCTGCGCGCTAAGCTGGCGTTCATAGCGCAATCCCGCCTGGGTCTGTTTGATGGTTTTTCGCGTATTGAATTGCTCGGCGCGGGGCGATTGCTGCGGATTGGCATTCCACTCTGACTTCGTCAGGCCACCGGGATCGTCGGCCTTAATATCCACGCTGTTGAAAATCAGCGTCAGTTTACTCGCGTCATCAATACGTACGCCCAGTTTGGCATTAGCCAGATTTTTTTGCGCGCTGCTGTGATCGCGATACCCATGGGTAGTAAATCGGGTCGTTGAAACGGTGTAATCCACATCGCCTGGCTGAGTACCATCGCCCAGCGCTCCGGTGGCCTTTAAACCGTATCGCCAGGTGCCAAAACTACCGTAATAGCTGCTGGCTTCAATGGTGGGCGGCTCACGCCCTGTTTCAGTACTGACATTAATCACACCGCCGGAAGCATTGCCATACAGCGCAGAGAAGGGACCCCGCAGGACTTCAATATTTTGTACGCTGCTGATATCGATATTGGATGTTTGGCCTTGCCCATCCGGCATGGTGGCTGGGATTCCGTCTACGTACATACGAATGCCGCGGATGCCATACGTGGTGCGTGAACCAAAACCACGAATCGACAACTGGAGGTCCTGCGCGTAGTTCTGCCGATTTTGCACCTGTAGCCCAGGGACGCTGGTCAGCGATTCGGACAGGTTAATGCGCGGTGTTGCCAGACGCATATCCTCACCGGCAACAACGCTGACGGCGGCAGGGGTATCCAGTTCTGAAACGGATTGTGGCGTCGCGCTAACGATCAGCGTTTGCTCGTTTATCTCACTGTCTGCCGCGGCAAAAGTCGAGAGAAAGACAGGCAGTAATGAAACAGGAAAGACAGTATAGCGGGCTGAAAAAATCGTCATGAATAAGGCCAGTTTATGATGCTGACGCCGGAAAACGGACGGTAAGCATGTGAATTTTTTTATAAAAAAGATGAATTTTAACTCTACTGAATTGCGGTAATTTTTCGGGCAATGAAAACGAGTGTAGTCAATATGTGAAGAAGTGCTCCACTTTGCGATGAATAATGATTACTATTCTCATTCTTAAAAAGGCAAAACCATGATTTTGCTCATTGAAGCTATGTGAAGCAGTAACAAACGAATTTATCAAAGGGAGTCGTCATGTCTTTACGTCATCTGTTTTCGCCGCGCCTGCGTGGTTCTTTACTGTTAGGTTCACTGCTCGTGGCATCATCTTTTACGACACAGGCTGCGGAAGAATTGCTGCGCAAAGCCGTGGGCAAAGGTGCCTATGAAATGGCATACAGCCAGCAAGAGAACGCGCTGTGGCTGGCGACCTCACAGAGCCGCAAACTGGATACCGGGGGCGTGGTTTACCGTCTTGACCCGGTGACGCTCGAAGTGACTCAGGTTATCCATAACGATCTCAAACCGTTTGGCGCCACCATCAATAACACCACGCAAACGCTGTGGTTTGGTAATACGGTAAACAGCGCGGTGACGGCGATGGATGCCAAAACAGGCGCGGTGAAAGGGCGCCTGGTGCTGGATGCGCGTAAGCGTTCTGAAGATGTGCGCCCGCTGCAGCCGCGTGAGCTGGTCGCCGATGATGCGACCAACACGGTCTACATTAGCGGTATTGGTAAAGAGAGCGTAATTTGGGTCGTGGACGGTGAGACGATCAAACTTCAGGACACAATCCAAAATACTGGCAAAATGAGCACCGCTCTGGCTGTCGACAGCAAGGCTAAACGCCTGTACACCGCCAATGCGGACGGCGAATTTATCACTATCGATACCACCAATAACAAAATTCTCAGCCGTAAAAAGCTGTTGGATGATGGAAAAGAGCACTTCTTTATCAACCTGAGTCTTGACACGGCGGGTAACCGCGCATTTGTTACCGACTCTAAGGCTGCGGAAGTGCTGGTTATTGACACCCGCAATGGCAATGTACTGGCGAAAGTCGCCGCGCCGGAATCCCTGGCCGTGCTGTTCAACCCGGCGCGCAACGAGGCCTATGTGACCCATCGTCAGGCCGGTAAAGTAAGCGTGATCGACGCGAAAAGCTACAAAGTTGTCAAAACGTTCGAGACTCCAACATTCCCGAACAGCCTGGCGCTCTCCGCCGACGGTAAAACGCTGTACGTTAGCGTGAAACAGAAATCTACCCGCGAGCAGGAAGCTACTCAGCCGGACGATGTGATTCGTATTGCGCTGTAATTAACCGGAGGGGGAAACCCCTCCTGTCATTTCTCTAAACCTCACGATACGCCTCGTTACACCCCGCCAGTAGCCTGACTAACTTCAGGGACTTACACTACGCCCTCAACGGCTAACTGAATAACACGGGAATACCATGAAAAAGCCATTTATGTGTCTTTGTGCAGGCGTCATGCTGTTTACGCTGGCAGGTTGCACAACCAATTACGTTATGACGACCAAAAGCGGACAAACGATTACCACCCAGGGCAAGCCAAAGCTGGATAAAGACACGGGAATGACCAGCTATACCGATCAGGATGGGAATGCGCGGGAAATTAATAACAACGATGTTGCGCAGCTCATTGAAGCAGACTAAAAAAGAAGGCCTGAAGGGGTAACCTGTCAGGCCTTTTATCCTTACGGCGCGGTGCGGTGGATTTCCGCTACGCGTTTACGCACGCCGAACCAGCCCGCAACCAGCAGGATGGCGATTAACGGTAATGATGCGATGGTATAAGTGCCGTTTGGATAATCAAACGCCATCAGCACCAGCACGCTCAGCAGGAACAGCAACGTGAGCCATGAGGTAAACGGCGCACCCGGCAGTTTAAAACTGACGTCTGCGGTTTTACCTTCTTTAATCGCCCGGCGCAGACGCATCTGACAAACCATGATAAATCCCCACGACGCAATGATGCCCAGCGAGGCGAAATTAAGCACGATCTCAAACACCTGCGACGGCACCAGATAGTTCAGGAATACCCCTACAACATACACGACCAGTGTGGCGAGGATCCCGGCCCATGGCACCTGTTGGCGGCTCATTTTAGCCATAAATTTTGGCGCGGAACCGCCCATCGACATGGAACGTAAAATACGCCCGGTGCAGTACAGGCCGGAGTTCAGACTGGAAAGCGCCGCGGTGAGCACCACAATATTCATGATGCTGCCGATATACGGCACGCCAAGTTTGGAGAAGAAGGTGACAAACGGGCTTTGCCCCGCCTGGTAGGCATTCCAGGGCAGAAGCAGAACCAGCAGGACCACCGAACCCACGTAAAACAGACCGATACGCCAGATAACGCTATTGATCGCTTTCGGCACCATCGTTTGCGGATCTTTGCACTCACCCGCGGCAGTACCGACCAGTTCGATGGAGGCAAACGCGAAGACGACCCCCTGAACCAGTACCAGCGCTGGCAGCAGGCCATGCGGGAAAAATCCGCCATTGTCGGTTATCAGGTGAAAACCCGTGGCGTTGCCATCCAGCGGTTTTCCGCTACCTAAGAAAACGGTACCCACAACCAGGAAAATCACAATCGCCAGCACTTTGACCAGCGCAAACCAAAACTCCATCTCTGCGAACCACTTCACGCCGATCATGTTCATGGTGCCGACAATGGCCAGCGCCCCGAGGGCGAACACCCACTGCGGCACGTCGCCAAATGCGCCCCAGTAATGCATATACAGCGCAACTGCGGTGATATCGACAATACCGGTCATCGCCCAGTTGATGAAATACATCCAGCCCGCCACATAGGCGGCTTTCTCACCTAAAAATTCGCGGGCGTAGGAGACAAAGCTACCGCTGGAAGGGCGGTGCAAAACCAGTTCGCCAAGCGCGCGAAGAATAAAGAACGAAAAAATACCGCACACCAGATAGACCAGCGCCAAAGCGGGGCCAGCCATCTGCAACCGTGCGCCTGCCCCTAAAAACAATCCGGTACCAATCGCGCCGCCAATGGCGATCATTTGTACCTGTCGATTGCCCATCGCCTTGTGATACCCCTCTTCGTGAGCATTCAACCAGCGTCGTTTCGCCGCATGTTGTTCCGCGGCTTGCGTGTTGTGTGTGTTCATTACGTTTCCTGTTGACCTGACTGATTTACAAAATCCTTTTTGCCGCACCTGCTGCGGCGAAAACAGCGTTACCCTTCATTGTGTTACGGGGGAAAACTGCCGGCCGAGCATCCTACATTCAATTGTTCACTTGCGCAAAGCCCCGATAACAAGAATTCAGCATTTTTGTGCAGCCGGAACTGGCGCGGTGTGGCCTCGATTCAGCCAATAAAATAAAGGGGCGTTTTAACCAGGGAGAGGAGTGCGCTTATTAAGACATTCGCCCGATAAGCGCCGTAACGTTATGCTGATACGCCAAAGACCTGAACGGCCTGCTGTAAGCGTGATGATCGCTGGGTCAGATCGGCGGTAGCATCAGTAACACGTTCCACCATTTCGGCGTTATTGTGTGTCATGGCGCCCACGCGTGAAATTGAATCGTTAATCAGATCCAGCGCCTGGGTTTGCTCTCGCGTGGCCAGACTAATCTCTTTGATCATCATCGACATCTGCAGGACATCACCAATCATCCCGGTGAGATGCGTTTCCGTTCGCTCCACCATTTTGACGCCGCTGTTAACGTTGGCGACGTTCTTCTCGATCAACTGTTTGATCTCTTTTGCCGCCGACGCCGAGTGCTGCGCCAGATTGCGAACTTCTGCTGCGACAACGGCGAAGCCGCGCCCGGATTCTCCGGCTCGCGCGGCCTCAACCGCGGCATTGAGCGCCAGGATATTGGTCTGAAAGGCAATGCTATCGATAACGCCAATGATGTCGACTATCTGTCCGTTATCACGCGAGATTGCCTGCATCATGGCAATGGTTTGTTTCATGATATCGCCGCCTGCTGCCGCGTTGGCGCTGGTTTTATCTGCCATGGTCATGGTCTGCGCCGCCGTTTCAGCGGTTTGCTGTACCGCACTGCCAATTTCTTCGATGGCGGCAGCCGTTTGTTGCAGGTCAGCGGAGGTTTCTTCTGAACGCTTGTGCAACGCAGTACCTTCTTTTGATACCCGCTGACTGATGGCGCGAATACCGGATAGTTGCGTACTGACGTCATCGACCAGCGAATTCAGATTAAGCCCGGATTGATTAACCAGACGCATCAACATTCCTATTTCATCGACCCTGTTTAAAAGACAGTTATCGGCTTTACGACCAGACACCACTTTCTTCATTTGCGTCAGTAGCGTATTAACTGGCTGACAAATTTGATACTTAAGGTAAATAGCCAGTGCCAGAAACAGCATCAACAGCCCACCCGCCTGAATAATAGAATTCACAGGGGATAAGATAAATAACAACGCCAGCAGGGCAGTTACCCCTAAACTATAATTGACGCGCTGGCTAATACTCAGCCATTTAAACATTGAAACCCATGCCATTATGCCGCGACGAATGATAATACCTTTAAACAGACGAAAGCCTTTAAGCTGCTGACTATTTATTTTTTGATATAAGTTTTCACTTTGGGTTATTTCATCGCGCGAAGGAACAGTGCGTACCGAGATGTAACCAGTGAGTTTTTCATTGTGCCAGACCGGCGTCACGTTGGCCCGCACCCAGTAATGATCGCCATTCTGCCGCCGGTTTTTCACCATTCCCGTCCAACTGTCCCCCTGCTGTAGCGTGTACCACATATCGGCGAAAGCGGCAGGGGGCATATCAGGGTGGCGAATAATATTATGCGGCTCGCCCATTAACTGGTGTTCGCTGAATCCGCTGGCGTCAATAAAAGCAGAGTTGGCGTAGGTAATATGACTTTCTTTATCTGTTGTCGAAAGCAGCGTCGCTTTATCGTTAAGTGCGTACTCAATTTGTGTAACAGGCATGTTACTTTTCATAGAGGCCCCAGGTGGTATGTATAAGCCATAAAAAAATCCCCACAATAAAGCCAGGGGATATTAAAAACTGTTTAAACCATTTTAATAAGAAACGCTGTATTCTCTACTAATCATGATTTCGGTGGAAGTAGTTATAATAAAAATCCCAACGTATAAAAGTTGTTAATTGTCATGAAAGTGAAACATCTAATACAAATATATAACGTGGCAAGCTATTTAATCTGACTTAATGTAAATCACGCTAAAAAAATCCCCATAAAAATCACACAGGCAGAAAGGATAAGGAGGGTATTACGGTAGTAACAACAACCCTATTATATTTTGTAGGTAATACGTGCAGGCTGTTTTTGCGGCGTGTTTCGCCCGTGAGAGATAAGCCGAATCTTATCCCTGACAGCAACAGGGCTGGTTATCTACTTTTTTGCTGAGCAAATGTGAATTAAGTGTTTCATTATGATTATTTGATAATTTAATAATAAAGACATGTTAACAAATATGGGCCTGTAACATGTCATATCGCCTGAGTATTCTGGATAAAAGCCCCGTTGGGGAAGGAGAAACTGCCGTGATGGCGCTTGCCCGGACCTTGCGTCTGGCGCAACTGGCAGAAGAGTGGGGATACCATCGTTTCTGGATCGCGGAACACCATAATACACCACAGTTGGCCAGCCCGTCGCCGGAGCTGGTGATCGCCTGGATCCTTGGGCAAACCCAGCGTATCCGCGTCGGTTCCGGCGGCGTCATGCTGCAGCATTACAGCCCGTACAAAGTGGCGGAAAACTTTAATCTTCTGGCATCGTTGGCCCCCGGACGTGTCGATCTTGGCGTCGGAAAAGCGCCTGGCGGCTTACCCCTGTCGACTCAGGCGTTACAGTTGGGACTTCATCAGGATGAAAAAGGCAGTTTTGCTGACCAGCTTTCTCAGCTTAACGGTTGGCTGGCGCTAAACGGCACGGAAAGCGGGGAAACGGTTTTCCCGACGCCAATCCCACCGCGACCGCCAGAAGGGTTTGTGCTGGGAGCCAGTGTGCAAAGCGCTCAGTTGGCAGCGCAATCCGACTGGAATTTCATCTTCGCGGCACACCTCAACGGTGACAGAGCGTTATTGCGTGACGTTTTGTCCTTCTGGCAGACCCACAGCACACGCCCGACGATAGTCGCCGTCCAGGTGATTGTTGCTGACAGTAACGACACCGCCGCGCAGCTTGCGGAAAATGTGCAGATCTGGGGCGTGGAACTCGAAAATGGCCAACGCGTCACGGTTGCCAGCGAAGAGCAAGCGCTGGCCTTCGCTGCGCAGGCTGGCAGTCCGCCCCGCAAAATCGCGCGTCGTGAACAGGCCTTGTTACACGGTACTGCCCACGACGTGTTGGCAAAACTGAACGCCCTGCATACGCAATTTGGCATTAATGAGTTCATTATCGACACGCCAGTGGCAGAAGGGCACGCGCGTCTGACGTCGCTACGGTTGTTGGCACAAGCCCATAACGCCGTGGAGGTGGTCTGATGACACTGGCGACAACGCTTATCAACTGGCGTCGTGAATTGCATCAACACCCGGAACTTTCCCTGCAGGAAGTGGCGACGACGGCGCGTATTCGCGACTGGTTGCGCAGTGCTGATGTCCAGATTCTGCCATTCAACCTGAAAACCGGTCTGGTCGCGGAAATTGGTCAGGGAGAAGAGATCATCGCCTTGCGGGCGGACATTGATGCCCTGCCGATAGAAGAAAGCGCCGATGTTCCGTTTCGCTCACTCACGCCGGGGGTGATGCACGCCTGCGGGCACGATATTCACACCAGCGTCATGCTTGGCGCCGCGCTGCTGCTTAAGCAGCAGGAAGCAGACTTACCGGGGCGAGTACGTATTTTGTTTCAGCCCGCGGAAGAGAGTTTTGGCGGCGCCAAAACACTGATTCGCGCCGGTGCACTGCAAAACGTCGCGGCTATTTTTGGTATGCACAATGAACCGGGTTTGCCGGTAGGGGAGTTCGCCACGCGCGGCGGTGCATTCTATGCCAATGTTGATCGCTTTGTGTTACGTATCAATGGCAAAGGCGCACATGCGGCGCGTCCGCATGAAGGCAAAGACGCCATCCTGCTCGCCAGCCAACTGGTAACAGTTTTGCAAAGCGTTGCCAGTCGCGATGTTAACACCCTGGATTCAGTGGTGCTCAGCGTGACCCGTATTCAGGGAGGAAACACATGGAACGTACTGCCAGAGTCCGTAGAGCTGGAAGGGACGCTCAGAACGCATCGCATTGAGGTGCAGCAGCAGGTCAAAGCCCGGGTAAATGACATCGCCGCCGGATTTGCCCACGCTTTTGGCGCACAAATTGATGTTATCTGGCATGCGGGACCGACCGCGCTGGTGAACGATGATCGTTGGGCGGATATCGCCACCGCCGTGGCGAAACAATCAGGCTACGCCACCCACTATGCCGACCTGCATATGGGCGGGGAGGATTTTGCCGTCTACCTGCAAAATACGCCTGGAGCGTTCGTCAGTATTGGTAGCGCCAGCGAATACGGATTACATCATCCGGGATTTAATCCGGATGAACGCTTAATAGAACCCGCCGCGCACTACTTTGCTCATTTAGCAAAAACGGCATTCGCACACATTTAATTTTACCTGTTGGGTAGGGGTTATTATGGCTGAAAATCGGCAACTACGGCTCGGCACTATTCTGCATGGCGCATCGGGAAATATGTCTGCATGGCGTCATCCGGCGGCGCAGGCCGATGCCAGTATTAATTTTGACTTTGTTAAAGAAACAGCGCTTATTGCGGAAAAAGGGAAGTTGGATTTTATTTTTGTCGCCGATGGTCTGTATATTAATGAAAAATCAATTCCACATTTTTTAAATCGCTTTGAGCCGCTGACGGTATTATCTGCGTTGGCCAGCATCACCCGCAATCTGGGACTGGTTGGCACTGTCTCCACGTCATACAGCGAGCCCTTTACCACCGCCCGGCAGTTTGCCAGCCTCGACCATCTCAGCCAGGGCCGTGCCGGATGGAACGTGGTGACGTCGCCTCTGGAAGGGTCGGCAAAAAACTATTCCCGCGCCCAGCATCCAGAGCATGCCCAACGTTATCGTATTGCCGATGAATATTTACAGGTAGTGAAAGGACTGTGGGATTCCTGGGAAGATGATGCTTTTACCCGTAATAAGGCAAGCGGAGAATTTTTTAATCCGCAAAAATTGCACACTCTTAACCATCATGGGGATTATTTTCAGGTTGCCGGGCCGTTAAATATCGGGCGAACACCACAAGGCCGTCCAATTATATTTCAGGCTGGGGCTTCATCCGATGGCAAGAAATTAGCGGCGCAGCATGCTGATGCCATTTTTACTCATCAGGCGTCGCTGGCGGAGGCTAAAGCGTTCTATCAGGATGTAAAAAGCCAATTAGCAACCACCGGGCGCGGTTCCGAACAACTGCATATATTCCAGGGCGTCAGCATCATTGTTGGCGACAGTGCAGAGGACGTAGAGCAGCAGTATCAGACTACCGCTGCGCTGGTTTCCATTACTGACGCACTGAACTACCTTGGCCGCTACTTCGAACATCATGATTTTGCCCAATATCCGCTGGACGCACCGTTCCCGGATCTGGGTTCCCTCGGACAAAATAGCTTTCGCAGCACGACCGATGAGATCAAGCGTAATGCGCGCGAACGGGGGTTAACGCTACGTCAGGTTGCCCTGGAAGCAGCCAGCCCGCGTCCGCGTTTTAGCGGCACGCCGCAGCAGGTAGCCGACGGCCTTCAGCAGTGGTTCGACGAGAAAGCGGCTGACGGTTTTATCATTCAGGGAGGAACGCCGGATACCTTCCCACGTTTTGTCGAACAGGTTATCCCCGTGCTTCAGGCTCGTGGCCTGTTCCGCCATGAATATCCCGGTACGACCCTGCGTGCAAGCCTGGGATTAGCGACACCTGCAAATCAATTCACACAATAAGAGAAAAGCGCTATGCAGAAAAAATCAGTCTTCCTCGCGCTGTCGCTGGCTTTCAGCGCGACCGTCTGGGCAAATGACGTGACTATTAACGGCACGGGCGTAAGCCTGGAAGCCAATAAAACGCCGATTAATACGGCAAAAAATCCGCAGGCGATTGCGCAATTACCTGCGAACCTGCACCTGGCCGTACCGGGCAAATTCACCGTGGCGATTGCCGGGCTCAGTCAGCCGCCGCTGACTGTGTTTGCCGATGACAATAAAACACTGATCGGCAGCGAGGCGGACATTGCCCGTCTGGTGGCAGACAGTTTGGGTCTGGAACTCAACGTTGTGCCCACATCATGGGAAGACTGGCCGCTGGGCGTCACCTCCGGCAAATATGATGCCGCGATCAGCAATATTACCGTCACGAAAGCGCGCAAAGAGAAATTCGATTTCGCGACCTATCGTAAGGACTCCCTGGGCTTTTATGTCAAAACCGGCAGCAAGCTGAAGAAAATCGAGCAGGCGGAAGATATCGCCGGTCTGCGCATTATCGTCGGTTCGGGGACGAACCAGGAAGCCATCCTGCTGGCCTGGAACGATGAAAACGTGAAGAAAGGGTTACAGCCGTTTACGCCAGTGTATACCAAAGACGATGCCGCCCAGACTCTGGCCCTGCAGTCAGGTCGCGCTGATGCCTACTTCGGTCCTAACGTTATTGGCGCGTGGAAAGCCGCGCTCAACGGTAAAACACAATTGGTGGGTAGCGTTGATGGCGGTTGGCCAAAAGCGGCACATATCGCCGTGACGCTGAAAAAGGACAGCGGTTTGGTTCTGCCTGTGCAAACCGCCCTCAACGGCGTGATTGGCAACGGCGACTACGACAAGGTACTGAACCGTTGGGGGGAAGGGGTGGAACGCATTCCGCAATCTGAGATCAACCCAGCCGGGTTAGGCGACTAAGGAGGTTATCGTGAGCGATCAATTTCGCGTGGTCTCACCTGAAGCCAGCGAGCTGCAACCCATTTTGAACGGTCTGTTTGGTGAATATGCCGCCCGCTATGGCGATTATTTTTCTCGCGACGCAGAGGTGGAGCTGACCGAATGGTATCTGGCGCCGCAGGGGCTATTCGTAGTACTGGAACGTAACGGTGAGATCATCGCCACCGGGGCCTACAAACCTTACGACAAAGATACCGCCGAGATTAAGCGTATCTGGACGAAAAGCAGCCTGCGACAGCAGGGGCTGGCGGCGCGCGTAGTGCAGGAGCTGGAGCGTAGGGCGCTACTCGCGGGCTACAGCCGGATTTATCTGACCACCGGATTTCGCCAGCCGGAGGCCGTCCGGCTGTATTTAAGTCAGGGCTACGATCCGCAGTTTGATACGGAGCGCGATCCCGAAGAGTACAGCCAGCCGCCGTTTGATGGCCGACTGCGCTTTACCAAACTGTTGACCATCGCCGGTCAGGCCAGAATAGCCTGAGGAGATAAAATGAAAACGACTGATAGCATTAAAGTCGTACCGGCGCGCTATCCCATGCGTACCGTCGGAGCGATCATTGCTTTGTTTGTTCTGGCGGTGATTATCCAGTCCGTAGCGTTTAACCCGCGCTGGGAATGGGGGGTGTTTGCCCGCTGGTTCTTCGATCCGGTTATCTTGTCCGGTCTCGGGCAAACATTGTTGCTGACGCTTATCGGTACGCTGTTGAGTATTCTCATCGGCGGTCTGCTGGCGCTGGCGCGACTTTCATCTTCCTGGCTGCTGAACGGTCTGGCATGGGGATACATCTGGCTGTTTCGCTCGTTACCGCTGATTGTCGTGCTAATCGTTCTGTACAACTTCTCCTATCTGTACGACACGTTGACGATTGGTATTCCGTTTACTCCCATTCAGTGGGGCAGTTTTGAGACCATCAATGTACTCGGCCAGTTTTCCACTGCGGTAGTCGGCCTGACGCTGGTGCAAAGCGCCTATACCGCTGAAATTATTCGTGGTGGATTTTTGGGGGTTGATCACGGTCAGTACGAGGCAGCTGCGGCGCTGGGCTTACCGGCATGGCGACGTACGCTGCGAATTATCCTGCCGCAGGCGCTGCGCACTATTTTGCCTGCCGGGTTCAATGAAATCATCAGTCTGGCGAAAGGGACGGCGATGGTATACGTGCTGGCCATGCCTGAGTTGTTCTACACCATCCAGATGATCTACAACCGCACGCAGGAGGTGATCCCGCTGCTGATGGTCGGCGCAGTGTGGTATCTGGTGATCACCAGCGTCCTGTCGTTAATTCAGCACCTGGTCGAACGCGCGCTGGCACGTAGCGAACGACGTTCAGCGATCAATACCGCCCGGGTGAGTCGTGCAGAAAAACGCAGTCGTCAACGTCCACAGCAGGAGACCGCCCATGTCCCACTCGCCTGAAGGCCATATTTCTATTACCGGCGTCAGCAAATACTTCGGTCGCCACAAAGCGCTGGATAATGTGTCGCTGGAGATCCCGCCCGGTACGGTAACCGTTATTCTTGGCCCATCCGGCTCCGGGAAATCCACTCTGTTGCGGACTATCAACCATCTGGAGCGCGTCGATGAAGGTTTTATTCAAATTGATGGCGATTACATTGGCTATCGTCGGCAGGGAGATAAGCTGTATGAGCTGAAAGAGGCGGAAATTTTGCGTCAGCGCGTTAACGTCGGCTATGTGTTCCAGAACTTTAACCTGTTCCCGCACTTAACGGTGCTGGAGAATTTGATTGAAGCGCCCATTGCGCACGGTCTGGCAACACGTAAAGCCGCCACCGAGCGGGCATTAACCCTGCTTGATGCGGTAGGGCTGCGTAATAAAGCCGATGCCTGGTCGCGTCACTTATCCGGCGGACAGCAACAACGTATCGCCATTGCCCGTGCACTGGCATTAAATCCGCGCGTCATGCTGTTTGATGAACCCACGTCAGCGCTTGATCCCGAACTGGTGGGCGAAGTGCTGGATGTTATCAAAGCGCTGGCGCAGTCGGGAACCACGCTGGTTGTAGTAACGCACGAGATTGGCTTCGCCCGAGAAGTGGCGGATCAGGTGGTGTTTATGGTCGATGGCAAAATTGTCGAGCAGGGCAGCAGCGAGCAGGTGCTGAATCATCCACGCCACACGCGCACCCAGCAGTTTTTGTCGAAAGTGCTTTGAGTACTGCGTCCAAAGAGTGAAATTATCAAGAAAATATGAACGTCCGTTAATCCTAAATTAGTTTTCCTTTCGAGTAACAAACTTAGTGACTAATTATCAAAAAATCATTTTATTATCATGTGAATAATGACTTGGATCTGGAATATATCACCCTTAGTAAAGTTGTGAGCAAGCATAGTAAAACTTTGCTTAAATCATGTGTTATGTATCATGCCATTGAGTATTACCACTTTTTAACTAAGGAATTGAAAATGGTAAGAGCACTGGCCTGTCTCGGCGATAAAACAAGTTATGGAAAAATTATTACTGCTTCTGCATCCTGGTATGATGGTGATAGAGCTATTGCCCAAACCGGTGACAGGGCAATTTGTCGGAAATGCAATGGACATTTTCCAATTTTCGCTTCTGCAGTGGACTGGATGGAAAATGGTAAAGCATATGTAGCTACTGGCGACAGGGCGCTGTGTGGCTGATCCAATCACTATGTCTTTGGTACAGCCACACAATATACCAGCAGTGGCGCGGGTACTTTAACCACCCGCGACACCAGTCAATTATCGATAATGATGCAGAACTCACAGGATGTCAGCAGCAGAAACTGTATTCATTTTAAGTGTGCAGATGATGATGGCAGACCGAAGATAGCCGGTACAGACTGGATGACACTTGCTGGACTCAGAGATTCAGAGAATACAATGCTGAGCTTTGATGCTCTTGATTCTCCAGTTGCTGGTTTCACAATTTGGCAAATTTTGGCAGAATGGTTTGAAAAAGTCGGCTATAAAATGGTTTTCAGTAATGTCGGTATTACTCAGGCGGGTGTTCAGGGAATCAGAGATTTAAATAAATATATTGAGCAAGATTATAAAGTCGTAACATTGATAAATGATGGACTTCTTGTAAATAGTACAAATAAAACAACATTACCTACACATTGGGTTGTTTGGAATGGTTCAGTCATGCAAGATCCTAATGGATATATTAGTTTAGAATTGTTTTCTTGGGGAAAGGAAAAAAACTGGATAAAACCAAACAAAGATTTGCAATTTTTTATCAACAGGTTTTTTGGAGGGATGGTTTTCAAATCATTGAAATAAAATGGGAAAATTTTTTTTGGTTCTGCCTTTATTTTTATTGTCTGCCTGTTCGTTGCAGGCAGAATTCACTCCAGAAGGGGAGGTGCTTAATGATGCAACTGTTGGCATTCCCTATTATAACCAAATAAATATATTTGGTGGAGTAGTTCTTTCTTATGATCTTTATGGTAAACAAGTCATTGCTGGAGATATTCATCCAGATAATTTAGGGCTTCACTTACAGTATTGTGATGATAATGAATTCAATAATTGTATTCAGATTAGAGGGACACCAACAAAAGCAGGCATAGCTAAAGTGCGAGTACATGGGGGCTTAGGTGGCGGAATGCTTTCAAAATCAGGAGAGTTCGATAAAACCTATACAATTACGGTCAAAGATTCAGAAGGATCTTCTTAAGATCGTTTGAGAGACGCTCTCAGCATAGCCCATCAAGATACGAGAACCCGCTCAGAGACAAGTTTTCTCATTTCTTGATGGTTAAAAATAGCATTAACGTACAATATTAGGTGCTGAATCATCCACGCCACACGCGCACCCAGCAGTTTTTGTCGAAAGTGCTTTGAGACACATTGCGGCACAAGGGTGTGCCGCACAGGGGTTATACAGTGACGACGATTTTGCCTACCTGACCGTTGGCTTCCATGTATTGATGTGCCTCGACGATATCATCAAAGGCGAAGGTTTTATCAATCAGCGGCTTGAGCTGCCCGGACTGCAATCCTTCAAAGATAAACCGTTTCGCTCGCGAAAGTTTTTCTGCGTCCGAGGTGATTTCAAAAATTTCATAACCACGGAAAGTCAAATGGCGACCGAGGATCTCAATGACCGGTATAGAAAGGTCGCGTGCATCAAGCGAGCCATATTGGAAAAAGATCCCACCGGCCGGCATCACCTGGGCAATTTTTGCCACTCCCGGGCCACCGACCGGATCGAAGACCACACGGGTTCCTTTGCCATCAGTAATGCGTGAGATCTCAGTGACAAGATCTTGCTCATGACTGGCGATAACATCTGCTGCCCCAAGCTGCAAAAGCTGGTTTCGCTTCTCGCTGGTTCGCGTCATCGCAATAGGCTTTGCGCCGAGCATATTAGCAATCTGAATTGCTGCCAGTCCGACGCTACTGGAAGCAGCATTGATCAGCACATTATCTCCAGGTTTAATATCCGCATATTCAACCAGTGCACCGAATGCGGCCACATACATCATCCAACTGGCGGCGGCTTCGGCAAAGCTGAGGTTTTGCGGATGTTTTACGACCGCGTGCGCCGGGGCATTAACGAGTTCTCCATACATACCATATTGATGAAAGCTGAAAGCCGGAATGACGCTAACGTAATCCCCAGGTGCAAACTCACGTACGTTGTCTCCTACGGATTCAACGACTCCGGCAGCTTCATAACCCAACCGTGCCGGGAAATTAGGTTGATAAATATACTGGCCTGTGCGGTACATAATCTCCGCACGGTTGATACCAATTGCCCGTACGCGGATCTGAACCTCATTTGCATCAGGCGCGGGAACCTGCATGTCCTGAATCTTCAAGACGTCAGCGTCACCAATTTGATTAAAAACTACGACCTTAGACATAGCAGACCTCAGTAAATTGTTCTGTATTGGGTCCGTACAATTTAACGATTCAGATGAGAGTGAAAAACCGCAGTTGCGGAACTTCACTATTACTCATTTCGTAACAATCCCTGAAGCCGCGGTTTTTGTTGGCTAAAAAGTTCGCACAGCCAGTCAATGAATACCCGCACGCGAGGGGTGAGGTGACGCCTGTCGGGGTAAAGCACAGAAACCGGTTTTGATTCTCCGGCGTAATCGGCCAGCACCTCAACGAGCTGACCCGACTGGAGGTAGGGGGCCAGCACGGCATGAACACCACGTATGATGCCGAGTCCAGATAAACAGCCGGTCAGCAATATATCGGAGTTATCAACGCTTATCCGCCCGGTGGGCGTGAACGATAAAGTTTTACCTCCGCTAATGAAGGACCACTCCAGCGCTTCCCGGTGACGCTCGCTAAAAAAGTTAAGCGCCTGGTGTCGGGATAAATCCTCTGGCGTCTGCGGTACGCCATGTTGTTGCAAATAATCCGGTGACGCGCAGGTCACCATCTTTACTTCACCAAGCCGCCTGGATATCAGGGAAGAGTCTTGTAATTCGCCGATACGGATCATGCAATCGATACCTTCGGCAAGCATATCGATTTTACGGTCGGTGGAGGTGAGTACCATCTCGATGTCAGGATATCGCGACTGGAAATCTTTCAGCGCAGGAACTAACACGGAATGCGCCAGCGACAGAGGGGCATTAACCCTGAGTTTTCCGCGTGGCGGGCGGGTTGGCGAGAAAGAGGCCATGATGTCATCAACGTCGCCAAGCAGTAT
This sequence comes from Citrobacter sp. CRE-46, assembly GCF_059615875.1. Lineage (NCBI taxonomy): Bacteria > Pseudomonadati > Pseudomonadota > Gammaproteobacteria > Enterobacterales > Enterobacteriaceae > Citrobacter > Citrobacter sp. CRE-46. The sequence continues at coordinate 2,683,100 of NZ_CM184341.1, forward strand.
TTTTGTGCGTTGGTAAAAAGCGTCACCTTCATCGGTCAGCGTCACTTTACGGGTTGTGCGGTTAAGTAACTTTGCCCCCAGTTCGTCTTCAAGATGCTGGATGGCTTTGGTCACTGCGGGGCGATGCAGGTGTAATACGTCTGCAGCTCTGGCAAATCCACCTTGCTCAACAACCTGTATAAAAATGGTCATATATTCAAACATACTGGAACGCATCGCTTATTTCTCCCGATATCCGATCATTATTATTATGAGAGTAATAATCATGCCTGCATAGGTTGTTGAATGCTGCTCTACACTTAGTGTTTTAACGTTGAGGGTTACAGCATGATTAAGGTCTATGGGGTGCCGGGCTGGGGATCGGCCATCAGTGAAGTGATGCTCACACTGGCGGAGATCCCTTACAGTTTTATTAATGTCGACGGTTTTGACAGCGATGGTCCTTCGCGGGAGTTGCTTAAGACAATGAATCCGCTATGCCAGGTGCCCACACTGGTACTGGAAAATGGCGAAGTCATGACGGAAACAGCGGCGATCGCCCTGATGATCCTCGATCGTTGTCCCGAGCTTTCGCCCTCCGTTGGGCGCAGCGAGCGTCAGCAGTTCCAGCGTCTGTTGATATGGCTGGTGGCAAATGTCTATCCCACATTTACCTATGCCGATTATCCTGAACGCTGGGTGCCGGATGCTCCGGCGCAGTTGAAAAAAAATTGTATTGAGTACCGAAAATCTCTCTATATGTGGTTGAATGATCAGCTAAGCGCCGAGCCGTACGCTTTCGGAGAGCAGCTAACCTTGCTGGACGTCTATATTTGTGTGATGCGTAGCTGGGGGCCGGGACATGACTGGTTCCAGGACAACACGCCGAATATTAGCGCTATCGCTGATGCGGTTTGCCAGCACCCACGGCTACGTTCCGTGCTGAAAAACAATAAGATTATTTGAGAAAACACACTTTCTGACCAAAACAATAAGGAACCTGCTATGCCGCACGTTGATATTAAATGTTTTCCCCGCGATCTGAGCGACGAGCAAAAATCCGCGCTGGCGGCGGATATTACCGACGTCATTATTCGTCATTTGCAAAGCAAAGACAGCTCGGTAAGCGTGGCGCTGAATCAAGTTGAGCCAGAGGCGTGGCAGGGCGTGTGGGATGCGGAGATTAAGCCGCAGATGGCAACGTTAATTAAAAAACCTGGCTACAGCATGTGAGATAAAACGGGCGAATTTTCCGCCCGTTTTCAACAGGTTTACGGTGTAACGATGTTAAACCAGAATTCGAACTTATCCATATAGCCGAGCATAGCGTCAAGTTTAGCGCCGTCGCCGGTTATCTTCACATCGCCGCTGTCTTGCGCCTGTTTCAGCGTCACTTCCTTGAGGATGATTTTATTGAGCGTGTCGCGATTCAATGTGATCGTGGCGTCAGCCTCTTTTGCTTCGGCATTGGCGGTATGGTTTAGCACGCCATTTTCCAGTTCAAGCTTATATTTACCACCGTCGCTGCCAAGGTCGATGTTAAACACCGATTTGGCATCACCCGCTTTCTGCCCGTTAATATGTACCGCCAGATAGTCGAAGAACATTTCCGGCGTCATGGCGCGTACGGTATCCGGGCTGGCAGTGTTCGGGGTTGGGCCTTTAACCACACCATTACGCAGCTCTTGCGCGCCGGTCAGGTAAAAGTTGCGCCACGGACCGGATTCAGCCTGGTATCCTAGCTGTTCCAGCGCATCAGCTTCCAGGTTGCGCGCGGCCTGGTTATTGGGATCGGCAAACACCACTTTGCTCACCACCTGGGCCACCCAGCGATAGTTACCCTGGTCATAGTCGGCTTTCGCTTTCTGCAGAATGGCGTCCGCTCCGCCCATATAGTCGACGAATTTCTTCGCCGCTTCTTCCGGCGGCAGTTCATCCAGCGTTGCCGGGTTGCCATCAAACCAGCCGAGATAGAGCACATAGGTCGCTTTCACATCATGACTGACGGAACCATAGTAACCGCGATTAGCCCAGGTATGCGCCAGTGAGTCCGGCAGTTTAAAGTTCGCGGCGATTTCATCGCGGGTCAGACCTTCGTTAGCCATACGCAGCGTCTGGTCGTTGATGTAACGATACAGATCTCGCTGGCTTTTCAGCAGGTTCACGACTTTGTCATTACCCCAGGTTGGCCAGTGGTGCTGCGCCATCAGGATTTCTGCTTTATCTCCCCAGCGTACAATCGCTTCGTTGATGTATTTGGACCATGGCAACGGCTCACGAATTTTGGCCCCGCGCAGGGAGTAGGTGTTGTGCAGGGTGTGGGTGACGTCTTCAGCAGACTCAATCAGTTTCTTCTCTTCGATATACCACAACATTTCTGACGGCGCTTCGGAGCCTGGGGCCAACATGAAGTCATAGGTCAGGCCATCAATGACCTCTTTTTGCCCATCTTTTTCAATTATATGGGTTGGCGCAATCAGGGTGACGGTTCCCGCGGAGGTCGTGGTTCCCAGTCCGGCACCAACCTGACCTTTGGCATCAGGTTTTAGTAGATTGCCGTACATATAGCTCGCGCGACGGCTCATAACGTTGCCGGCCATGATATTCTCAGCAACCGCCGCTTCCATAAAGCCGGCAGGTGCATAAATCTTCACTTTGCCCGCTTTAACGTCGGCTTCATCAACAACGCCGCGCACGCCGCCGTAATGGTCAACGTGGCTGTGCGTATAAATCACCGCGACAACGGGTTTTTGACCGCGGTTTTTAAAGTAAAGATCCATCCCGACTTTGGCCGTTTCTGCTGATACCAGCGGGTCAACAACGGTGACGCCTTCTTTACCTTCAATGATCGTCATGTTGGACAGATCGAGGTTACGGATCTGGTAAACGCCTTCCGTCACTTCAAACAGTCCGCTGATGTTGATCAACTGGGACTGACGCCACAGGCTCGGATTTACCGTATCCGGGGCTTTATCGCCTTCTTTAATGAACGCATATTGTTGCGGATTCCAGATGACATTTCCTTGCTCACCTTTGATCACATCCTGAGGAATTGGGGCGATGAAGCCTTTATGAGCATCGGTAAAGTCGGTGTTATCGGAGAAGGGCAGTTGATTGAAAAGCGCATTGTTCGCTTGTTGCGTGGAAGCGGTTGCGTCCTTTGGCGCTTCAGCGGCAATCAGGGGAGCAGAGGCAGAGGTGAGTAACCCGGCAAGGATAAAACTTTGTGCGATTCTATTCAGTTGCATCGTAAAACCTCTCTGACACTTTATAAGTACAGTTGGGGGATGCTGCTTTGACTGATTGGATTTGGAATAGATATTTGAGTTAGAGCAAGTTTAACTATAATTCACGCAAATGATTCAGCAAGGAAGGACAGCGATTCATCCGACTGGTTTTTCAGAAGTTTTAAGAAGACGGTGAGGGATGAAAAGCATGAGCCGCCATTCGTTTGCAGACAATTATTCACCTGCGGTAATGCGTCTCCCGCTGGAGACAAACGTTCCGGCCCCAAGGTGATGCAGGGTAGTGAGCTTGTCATCATCAAACTGCCATCGTCCTTCCACGAAGGCTCTCTCATCAGCGGCCGCCGAGACCACTTCCCCAAACAGGGGGTCATACTTTTCCTGTGCCGCCGTTGCAGGCAGTAGACGGCATTCCATCCAGGCCAGGCATTTTGCTTCTATCAGCGGTAAACCCAACACCGGTCCTTGCACCACAGGAATGCCGTAGCAGTTGAATTTATCTTCCACGCGACCGGAAACGCTGCCAACGGCCCAGGTCCAGTTGGCGGCGGCAACCCCCGGAATAACGATGCCAAACATGCCGCTGCGTTCAATCAGTTCCCGCGACCAGGCGGTTTTATCAACCACAATTGCGATACGCGGTGGTTCAAACTCAACGGGCATTGACCACGCAGCGGCCATCACATTCCGCCGCTCTGTATGATCGTCCCGACTGGTGATTAAAATGGTAGGGCCGTGATTTAGCAGTCGACTGGCATGTTTCAATTCGAGAGGACGAAAATGGCTCATGGATGCTCCTTGGCTGAGAGATAACACACCACAATTAACTTAGATATTAACGGTATTAGCGATTTTGTCGCCTCGTGAGGAAGAACAACGCACAAAATCGACAGCGTAAAATTAAAAATGCGTTATAAGTACAACATTACACAAACAGGAAGCTGGTATGACGCCTTTTTTAAACGCTTATTTTGCCCGTATTGGCTGGTCAGGTTCGGCCAACGTCAACATTGAAACCCTGCGAGCGCTGCATTTACTGCACAACAGCGCCATTCCTTTTGAAAATCTCGATGTGCTGCTGCCACGCGAAATGCAACTCGACGACGCATCGTTGGAAGAGAAACTGGTGACGGCGCGTCGCGGCGGTTATTGTTTTGAGCAAAATGGGTTATTTGAGCGGGCGCTCCGCGAAATCGGTTTTACCGTTCGCAGTTTACTTGGACGTGTGGTACTGGCGAATCCGTCAAGCCTACCGCCACGCACGCATCGTCTGCTGCTGGTTGAGCTACAGGGAGAGCAGTGGATCGCTGACGTCGGGTTCGGTGGGCAAACGCTGACAGCGCCGATTCGTCTGCAGGCAGATGTTGCACAGCACACACCACACGGAGAGTATCGTCTGATTCAGGAAGGTGAAGACTGGATTTTGCAGTTCCTTCATCACGAACACTGGCAATCAATGTACCGTTTTGACCTAGTTATGCAGCATCAGAGCGATTATCTGATGGGCAACTTCTGGTCGGCGCATTGGCCGCAGTCGCATTTTCGTCACCATCTGCTGATGTGCCGTCATCTGCCGGACGGCGGTAAATTTACGTTAACCAATTTTCATTTTACCCATTATCAGGATGGCCATGCGGTAGAGCAGATTAATCTGCCTGACGTCGCCAGCCTGTACGCCTTATTGCAGGCGCGGTTTGGATTGGGCGTGGATGATGTGAAGCATGGATTTACTGAAGAAGAATTGGCGACGGTAATGGCGGCGTTTGATACGCACCCGGAAGCGGGAAAATAACACCATCGGGAATAGTGCCGGATGCGGCGTAATCGCCATATCCGGCCCACAGGAATAGATTAAAAATCTATCGCCCATTCGGCATGAAACAGGATCACCGCCGAACCGGTAATGGTGACTTTTTCCGGCTGGTTATCACGAATAGCGACCTTCACATCAACTATACCGTCACGACCCAGCGCACGGCCCTGATGCCCCTGAACACGTAACGTTTTGCCATCATGCGCCATCAGTCGGTGGTGAACCAGCCACGCGCCCATCGGCCCGTTGGCATTGCCGGTGACTGGATCTTCCACAATACCAATTGCGGGTGAAAACATGCGTCCATCGGTGGCGTTTTCGCCCTTACGGATTTGAAAAGGGAAGAAACCGTTACAGCCAATTTGTTGGCTGATGGTCGCCAGAGCCTGCAAATCTGGGGCAAGGGCGTCCAGATCTACCTCAGGCTTTAGCGGAATCATCACTTTCGAATGGCCGGTGGTGGCAACCTGGATCGGCAGCCCTGGCAGCATATCGTCTTCGCTCAGATGCAGGGCGTGGATAATTGCAGCGCGAACCGCGCCTTGCAGCGGAGGTTCAAATCCAGGTGTTCCTTGCTCAAGGCTAATGCGATAGTCATTCCCTACAGTTTCAACATCCACCCGATGACGCCCGGCCAGCGAGGTTTGCCAGACAGTCGTGTTGCTCAGACCCAGTACCTTGGCCCGCACGTAGTGCGCGGCGACGGTAGCATGTCCACAGATGGGAACTTCGACCGTCGGCGTGAAATAGCGGATGTGTACATCGCTGTCGTTGCTGGTCAGCAGGAATGCAGTTTCCGAATGACGCAGCTCGCGGGCAATCAGCTGCATCTGCGCTTCGCTCAGTCCGTCAGCATGCAGCACCACGCCCGCTGAATTGCCGCGAAAGGGGACCGAGGTAAAGGCATCGACGTGGTAAACCTGTGGTTTCATTAGCGTTCTCCCTGGAATGGAGAAGCATCATAGCGTACAAAAAGCGGGATAGCGATGCAGACCTGGTGGCGCTTAGGCCACCAGGCATCAGAGGCAATTAGCGGCGCGAGCGCACAATTTGATAGCGGCGGGTGAAGTACTCAAACGGCGCACTCCACACGTGTACCAGACGAGTGAACGGGAACAGTAGGAATATCGTCATGCCTAGCACCAGATGGGCACGGAATATCGGCGCCACGCCATCCAGATGCGCGGATGCGCCCCCCTGGAAAGTCACCACCGACTGCGCCCAACCGACCAGTTTCAGCATTTCACTGCCGTCAGGGTGCTGTGCGGAGAACGGAATAGTGGTTAAGCCGAGAATGCATTGAACCAGCAGAATGCACAGGATCAGAATATCGGCAGTGGATGATGTTGCGCGAATGCGTGGATTAGTCAGGCGCCGCACCAGCAAACCCGCGCCCCCAACCAGCGTTAACACGCCGCAAACACCGCCGAGAATCATTGCCATTTGCTGTTTCACCGCAATCGGCAGGAACCAGGCATACATCCAGTGCGGGGTCAGCATGCCAAACAGGTGACCGAAAAAAATCCCCAGAATGCCGATATGGAACAAGTTTGACCATAACACCATACCGCGTTTGTCCAGCATTTGACTGGAAGAGGCGCGCCAGGTGTATTGCCCGTAGTCGTAACGCAACCAACTGCCGAGGATAAACACCGTGCCGCACAAATACGGGTAGATATCGTAAAAGAAGACGTTCAGATACTGTATCATTTCGGACCTCCCGCGCTGACGTCGACATACTGCGGCGCCACGTCCTGGCTAAAGCGTCGTTGATAGTTTTGTAACGGTGAACTGTCACAAGCGGTGGCGTTATCTTCGATAAATTTCACCTGTTCCTCTTCCCAGACCGCATCCAGGGCCTGACGGGTATCATCACGTGTTTCTGCGCCAACCTGCCTGGTGACACTGTCACTTGAAAGAGGACTACCGGCAAGCAGCAGCAGGGCGTCAAACAACTGATACCACGGCGTATCGCGCTGTTTTAAGCGACCGCCAAGCAGTGCCAGAATGGGGGCGACATTCTGTAAACCTTCTTTGGCCTGGGCCTCCGGCAGCACGCTTAAATACTCCAGATACAACGGTAGATGATCCGGCAGCTCGCGGCAGTTTAGCTGGAGCCCGACCTTTTCGTACTGCGCCAGCAGATCAACCATCGCCTGGCCGCGATCACGCGACTCGGCATGGACATGTTCGAACAACAGCAGTGAGGTGGCGCGCCCCCGATCAAACACCTCGCACCATTCGGCTTGCTTATCCAGTAATGGCGCATTGAGCAGTGCCTGGCTAAATTCGATAAGCATTGGGGCATCGCTGGACACCAGCGCCAGCGCGTCGTCTTTACACTCCCACAGCAGTTCGTCCGGATATTCCATCAGCAGTCCGATAACCTTGAGGATTTGCATTATTCACCCTCCGCTTTATCGCGCACTTCGGTAATGTCGATGGCATCAATACGGCTGCTGTTAAACAGGTTGAACTTGGTATCCGAACCGTGACAGCCGTCGCCAAAGGTGAAACCACAACCGTTTTTCTCCGGGAAAGCGTCGCGCGCCATTTCACGGTGGCTGGTCGGGATCACGAAGCGGTCTTCATAGTTGGCGATAGCCAGATAGCGATACATCTCCTCCACCTGCTCAACGGTCAAACCGACTTCCTCAATGGCGCGGGTATCCGTCACGCCTTCGACGGTTTGTGAGCGCATATAGTGGCGCATCGCCATCATGCGTTTGAGCGCGCGTAGTACCGGGGCGGTATCGCCAGCGCTTAGCATATTGGCGAGGTACTGTACCGGGATACGCAGTGATTCCACCGCCGGTAAAATATTGCCATTGTGCGGCAGGCCACCGGCATCAGCGACCGACTGAATCGGTGACAACGGCGGCACATACCAGACCATCGGCAGGGTGCGATACTCAGGATGTAACGGCAGCGCCAGCTTCCAGTCCATTGCCATTTTGTAGACCGGCGAACGTTGGGCGGCGTCGATAACATTCTGTGGAATGCCTTGTTTTAACGCCTCTTCGATGACCGCCGGATCGTGCGGATTGAGGAACACATCGCACTGACGCTCATACAGGTCGGTCTCATGCTCGGTACTGGCCGCTTCCTCGATGCGGTCGGCGTCGTACAGCAATACACCGAGATAACGGATACGCCCAACGCAGGTTTCTGAACATACCGTCGGCTGGCCGGACTCAATCCGCGGGTAACAGAAAATGCACTTCTCTGACTTACCGCTCTTCCAGTTAAAATAGATTTTCTTGTATGGACAACCGCTGATACACAAACGCCAACCGCGGCATTTGTCCTGGTCGATCAGCACAATGCCGTCTTCCTCACGCTTATAGATGGCACCACTCGGGCAGGTGGCGACACAGCTTGGGTTCAGGCAGTGTTCACAGAGTCGCGGTAAATACATCATGAAGGTGTTTTCGAACTGACCGTACATCTCCTTCTGCATTTTCTCGAAGTTTCGGTCACGGGCGCGTTTTGAGAACTCGCCGCCAAGCAGCTCTTCCCAGTTGGGGCCCCAGATAATCTTGTCCATCCGTTTACCGTCGATCAACGAACGTGGACGCGCAGTCGGCTGGTTTTTGCCTTCCGGTGCGCTATGCAGATGCTGATAATCGTAGGTAAACGGTTCATAGTAATCATCGATTTGCGGGATCACCGGGTTGGCGAATATTTTGGTAATCACCCCCATCTTGCCGCCCAGACGCGGTCTTATCTTGCCGTTGACATCGCGAACCCAGCCGCCTTGCCACTCTTCCTGATCTTCCCAGTTTTTCGGATAACCAATGCCTGGTTTGGTCTCGACGTTGTTAAACCATGCATATTCCATCCCTTCGCGCCCGGTCCAGACGTTTTTACAGGTGACGGAGCAGGTGTGGCAGCCGATACACTTGTCCAGATTAAGAACCATGCCTACCTGTGAGCGTATTTTCATTTTTTCGCCTCCTGTACCTGATCGCGACCTTCATCATCCAGCCAGTTAATATTTTTCATTTTTCTAATCATGATGAACTCATCGCGGTTAGAGCCGACCGTACCGTAATAGTTAAAGCTGTACGCCAACTGCGCATAGCCACCGATCATATGCGTCGGTTTCGGGCAGACGCGGGTGACCGAGTTATGGATCCCGCCACGCATCCCGGTGACTTCTGAGCCGGGAATGTTCATGATTCGTTCCTGAGCGTGATACATCATGGTCATTCCCGGTGGCACGCGCTGACTCACTACCGCACGGGCGGTAAGCGCGCCATTGGCGTTAAAGACTTCGATCCAGTCGTTATCTTCAATACCCAACTCTTTGGCATCGGTCTCGCTGATCCAGACGATGGGGCCGCCGCGCGACAGCGTCAGCATCAGCAGGTTTTCGCTGTAGGTGGAGTGGATCCCCCATTTCTGATGCGGCGTCAGGAAATTGAGCGCTTTTTCCGGGAAACCGTTAGGCGGAACGTCGCGCATTTCGCTAACGCTGCGGGTGTCGATAGGCGGACGGTAGGCCACCAGGCTTTCACCAAATGCACGCATCCACACGTGATCCTGATACAACTGCTGGCGACCGGACAGGGTGCGCCATGGGATCAGCTCGTGGACGTTGGTATAGCCTGCGTTATAGGAGACATGTTCGCTTTCAAGACCGGACCAGGTAGGGCTGGAGATAATTTTGCGCGGCTGCGCCTGAATATCGCGAAAACGGATCTTCTCATCTTCTTTGTTCAACGCCAGATGCGTATGGTCGCGTCCGGTCATGGCGCCCAGCGCTTCCCAGGCTTTGACCGCCACCTGACCGTTGGTTTCCGGCGCCAGGGCGAGGATCACCTCCGACGCATCCAGTGCGGTGTCGATCAGCGGGCGACCTTTCGCCGGACCTTCGCGTTTGGTGTAGTTCAGCTTGCCGAGGAAATCGACCTCGGTCTGGGTATTCCAGGAGATACCTTTGCCACCGTTTCCAAGCTTGTCCATTAGCGGGCCGAGCGAGGTAAAACGTTCGTAGGTGGCAGGGTAGTCACGCTCCACGACGGCGATATTAGGCGCAGTTTTTCCTGGAACAAGATCGCATTCGCCTTTGCGCCAGTCGAGGATGTCAAACGGCTGCGCCAGTTCTGCTGGTGAGTCGTGTTGCAGCGGTTGCAGGACGACATCGGTTTCTTGCCCAAGGTGCCCGACACAGACCTCCGAGAACACTTTGGCGATGCCTTTATAGATTTCCCAGTCGCTCTTCGATTCCCACGCCGGATCGACCGCCGCCGACAGCGGGTGAATAAACGGATGCATATCCGAGGTGTTCATATCATCTTTTTCGTACCAGGTGGCGGTCGGCAGAACGATATCGGAGAACAGACAGGTACTGGACATACGGAAATCGAGCGTGACCAGCAGATCAAGCTTGCCTTCAATCGCCGCAGCCTGCCATTCCACCTCTTCAGGTTTAATGCCCTCGCTTGAACCGAGCGCTTCTCCCTGGATCCCGCTTTCGGTACCCAGCAAATATTTGAGCATGTATTCATGCCCTTTACCGGAGGAGCCGAGCAGGTTAGAGCGCCAGACAAAGAGGTTGCGCGGATGGTTGTGGCCGCTGTCCGGCTGCTCGCAGGCAAAACGGATATCACCCGATTTCAGCGCTTGTGCGGTGTATTCAACAGGAGACAAGCCAGCCTGTTCAGCCTTCGCTTTCACGGTCAATGGGTTGAGGTTAAGCTGCGGGGCGGACGGCAGCCAGCCCATTCTTTCGGCGCGTACGTTAAAGTCGATTAAATGCCCGCTAAATTTCGACGCGTCGGCCAGCGGAGAGAGGAGCTCCTGCGCGGTGAGTTTTTCATAACGCCACTGGCTGGAGTGGTTGTAGAAAAAAGAAGTGCTGTTCATCTGACGCGGCGGGCGGTTCCAGTCCAGCGCAAACGCCAGCGGTAACCAGCCGGTTTGCGGACGCAGTTTCTCCTGACCCACATAGTGCGCCCAGCCACCGCCGCTTTGCCCCACGCAGCCACAGAACACCAGCATGTTAATCATGCCACGGTAGTTCATGTCCATGTGATACCAGTGATTAACGCCAGCCCCGAGGATGATCATCGACCGGCCATGAGTTTTGTGTGCCGTATCGGCAAACTCCCTGGCGATTTGTTCGATATGACGGCGTGGCACACCGGTGATTTGTTCTCCCCAGGCCGGGGTGTAGGCTTTCACTTCGCTGTAATCTTGCGCGCTATGAACGTCATCCAGACCACGATCGAGACCGTAATTCGCCAGTACCAGATCATAAACGCTCACTACCGGGCAACTGCGGCCATCGGCGAGGGTGAGGCGTTTTACCGGAAGCTGACGCACCAGCACCGGCTGTTGTTTTACGCTGCGAAAATGCGGGTTTTCGTTGCCGCCAAAGTAGGGGAATGCTACCCCAGCCACGTCATCATGCTGACCCAGCAACGAGAGGGAAAGTTCTGTTTCTACCCCTGCGGCCAACGACTCGAGGTTCCATTTTCCCGTCTCACCCCAGCGAAAGCCGATGGAGCCGTTCGGCACGACCAGCTCACCGTCGCTGTTAAAGGCCACGGTTTTCCACTCCGGATTATTGCTTTCGCCCAGACCGTCAACAAGGTCTGAAGCGCGCATCATTCTGCCAGGAACGTAGCTGCCGTCTTCACGCGCATCCAGCAGAACCAGCATTGGCATATCGGTATAGCGGCGGCAGTAATTGAGAAAGTAGTCGCTGGGCCTGTCGAGGTGAAATTCTTTTAAAATCACATGGCCCATTGCCATCGCCAGCGCGCTGTCGGTGCCTTGTTTTGGTGCCAGCCACTGGTCGCACAGTTTGGCGACTTCCGAGTAGTCGGGCGTAACGGCAATGGTTTTAGTGCCTTTGTAGCGCACTTCGGTAAAAAAGTGCGCGTCAGGCGTACGGGTCTGTGGGACGTTAGAACCCCAGGCAATAATATAACTGGAGTTATACCAGTCGGCGGATTCAGGAACGTCGGTCTGCTCGCCCCAGGTCATTGGCGACGCAGGCGGTAAGTCGCAATACCAGTCATAAAAGCTCAGGCAGGTGCCGCCAAGAAGGGAAAGATAACGCGTGCCTGCGGCATAGGAGACCATCGACATTGCCGGAATAGGTGAAAATCCGGCCACGCGATCCGGGCCGTAGGTCTTTACCGTCCAGACGTTGGCGGCGGCAATCAACTGATTAAGTTCTTTCCAGCTAGAACGGATAAAACCACCGCGACCGCGTACCTGCTTGTAGCTCTGGCATTTTTGCGGGTCGTTCATAATCGATTCCCAGGCCAGCACCGGGTCGGACTGGCGGGTCAGGGCGTCGCGCCACAGTTCGATCAAACGTTTACGCACTAACGGATATTTCAGGCGGTTGGCGCTGTAAAGATACCAGGAGTAGCTGGCGCCGCGCGGACAGCCGCGGGGTTCATGATTTGGCAGGTCAGGGCGGGTGCGCGGGTAGTCAGTTTGCTGCGTTTCCCAGGTCACCAGTCCGTTTTTGACGTAGATTTTCCAGCTACATGAGCCGGTACAGTTCACGCCGTGGGTAGAGCGCACAATTTTATCGAACTGCCAGCGCTGACGATAACTGTCTTCCCAGTCCCGATTGGTGTGCATCACTTGCCCATGCCCCTCGGCAAACGTATCGCCCTTTTGTTTAAAGTAGCGAAAGCGATCTAACAGTTTACTCATGACATAACTCCTGCTTCGATAATATTGCCGACGATGAATCGCACACCAGGCCTGCCTGAATGTCCGATCCAGCGGTATCCATTTCGTTATTTTTTTTGTGATTTACGGCCATAGACCAGCCAGGTCACCAGCACACAGACGATGTAAAACACCAAAAATATTTTCATAGCCCCCACCGGAGAGCCGGTTAGCGCCAGGGATGAACCAAACGCTTTGGGGATGAAGAAGCCCCCCACTGCGCCAATGGCAGAGATGAATCCAAGCGCGGCGGCGGTGTCGGTTACCGCTTCACGCTGGGCCTGTTCCTCTGTACCACCGCGCAGTTTCACCCGGTAAATCGTGATTTTGCGAAAGATCACCGCAATCATCTGGAAGGTCGACCCGCTTCCCAGACCCGCAGTCAGGAACAGCCCCATAAACACCAGATAGAAGGCGACAAAGTTTCCTTCACCGGACCCCGGCAGAGTAAGAAACAGCAGGGCGCTGAACAGTGCCATAAAGATGAAGTTAATTAACGTGACGCGTACACCGCCAAACTTGTCAGAGATAACGCCGCCCGCCGATCGCGCAAGCGCGCCGATGAAGGGGCCGAAGAACGCCAGTTGCAGAATATCCACGTCAGGAAATTGCGTTTTCGCCAGCATGGCAAAGCCCGCCGAAAAGCCGATAAATGACCCGAAAGTTGCAAGATACAGCAGGCTTAACAGCCACAAGTGAAAACGCTTGAGGACCGGTAACTGGGAAGCAATAGAAGCCTTCGAACTGGCAATATCATTCATTCCCATACCTGCCGCCAGGGTGGCTATTAGCAGAAGTGGAACCCAAATCCATGCGGCATTGGCCAGCGACAATAACGAGCCATCTGCTTGCGGTACGCCCTGGACGCCCAAAAAGGTAAATATGGGCAGAAAAATCACCAGCGGCGCGATCAACTGCATCACGCTGACGCCGAGGTTGCCAAGACCGCCGTTAACGCCCAGCGCGCTGCCTTGCTTTGCTTTGGGGAAGAAAAAACTAATATTGCCCATGCTGGAGGCAAAGTTAGCGCCAGCAAAACCGCACATCAGCGCAATAATAATAAATACTCCAAACGGAGTAGCGGTATTTTGCACGGCAAATCCCAGCCAGACGCAGGGAATAACCAGAATAATCGTGCTAAAAATGGTCCAACGGCGACCGCCAAATATAGGTACCATAAAGGAGTAGGGAACGCGCAATATTGCACCAGAAAGGGAGGGTAATGCCGTTAATAAAAACAGTTGATCGGTGGTGAAATTAAAACCAATTTTATTCAGATTGACGGCTACCGCGCTAAACAGCATCCAGACGCAGAAGGCAAGCAAAAGGCAACTTACTGATATCCAAAGATTTCTACGGGCAATGTGCTTGCCTTTGTTTTCCCAAAAGGCAGGGTTTTCTGGTTTCCAGTCAGTCAAAAGATAACGATTATTTTTCTCATTTGATGATGACATATTATTCTCCATGCACATGCCGTTCATGAAAAAGAAATAAACGCATACAGGCCGCGCGGCTTCTTTTAGAAACTATTGAAAGGTTTTGGGAATATTGACTGAAAGAATAGATAAAAAAGCGCAATAACGCGGGATAAGAGGAGAATTACATGTTGGTTAAGTGTTACTAATTGTAAACTTAAATGATGTATTGTTTGTTTATCTATAACATCAACTAAATAACTCCAGCGTAATCATACGATCCAGGTGGTGCTCGAAAGCGGGATCGGCCATTTCCTCTATGCCCAACACATACATACCATCCAGGCCGCAGACCACTGCGATTAAACGCCATGCGACATCGGCGGCATCTGGGGTGGATAAAAACTCACCGGCTTTCTGTCCCTGAGTGATGATGTTAGCCGTTTCCTCATGCCACATCCGCATGGTCAGCAGATAGGCGCTTTTGATCTCAGGATCTTTATCTGCCAGCACCTGTGCTTCACGCCACAGCCTGATATGGGGTTCGAACCCGCCATCTTCGCTGCCCAGCATGGCATGCAGCCGTTCCCGAAAACTGGCGTTTTCGCTGACCAGTTCAGCATCAAGCAGGGTACGGATCAGGCGCACAAAAGCCTGTGACTTGAGTTCACCGGCAGAGGAAAAGTGATGATGCACCTGACCCGTCGCCACATGGGCTTCCGCCGCTATACGTCGTACGGTCATGGCAGTAAACCCTTCTTCCAGTGCAACGCGCATCGCCGCTTGCAGAATCACTTCCCGACGTTCATCCCGGTTCAGATAGCTCATCATTCCTCCTGTATCTCAATAGCACGCAGTCTAACAAAAAGTTGGACATACGTTCAATTTTCCGTAGGATCGCTAAAGCTGGACATGTGTCCAGTTTCGGTTTCGTTAGGGAGTTTTATGTTTCGTCAGTGGTTAACGTTAGTCATTATTGTACTGGTCTACATCCCTGTTGCGATTGATGCAACGGTGCTGCACGTTGCCGCGCCCACGCTGAGTATGACGCTGGGTGCCAGTGGTAACGAGCTGCTGTGGATTATTGATATTTATTCGCTGGTCATGGCTGGCATGGTGTTGCCAATGGGGGCATTGGGCGATCGCATCGGTTTTAAACGTCTGCTGCTGTTGGGCGGGGGGTTATTTGGCCTGGCATCGCTGGCCGCTGCGTTTGCCCACAGCGCCAGTTGGCTGATTGCCACGCGGGCGGTATTAGCGATCGGGGCGGCGATGATTGTTCCGGCTACGCTCGCGGGTATTCGCGCCACCTTTGCCGAACAGCGTCATCGCAATATGGCGCTCGGCGTCTGGGCCGCTGTCGGTTCCGGCGGCGCGGCGTTTGGGCCATTAGTAGGCGGCATACTGCTGGAGCACTTCTATTGGGGATCCGTGTTCTTAATCAATGTGCCTATTGTTGTGGTGGTAATGGCATTGACGGCTCGTTTCGTGCCACGCCAGGCTGGACGTCGCGATCAATCGTTAAATTTCGGTCATGCGATAATGCTGATTGTCGCTATTCTGCTGCTGGTCTATAGCGCCAAAACCGCACTGAAAGGTCATATGGCGACCACTGCCATCGTGCTGACATTGTTAACCGGAGCGTTGCTGTTGGGGCAGTTTGTCCGTATCCAGCTAGCGGCTACCCGGCCAATGATTGATATGCGGCTGTTCACGCATCGCATTATCTTAAGTGGCGTAGTAATGGCGATGACCGCGATGATTACGCTGGTTGGTTTCGAATTGCTGATGGCTCAGGAGCTCCAGTTTGTGCACGGTTTGACGCCGTATCAGGCCGGTCTGTTTATGCTGCCGGTGATGCTGGCAAGTGGTTTCAGCGGCCCCATTGCCGGCATGTTGGTGTCACGTCTGGGATTACGTTGTGTGGCAACGGCGGGTATGGCGCTTAGCGCCGTCAGTTTTTACGGTCTGGCGATGACGGATTTCAGTACGCAGCAAATACAGGCGTGGATATTGATGGCCTTGCTCGGATTCAGCGCGGCAAGTGCGCTTTTGGCCTCAACTGCGGCAATCATGGCAGCAGCCCCGGCAGAAAAAGCGGCAGCGGCTGGCGCCATTGAGACGATGGCTTATGAACTTGGCGCCGGGCTTGGCATCGCTATCTTTGGCTTACTGTTGAGCCGTAGCTTTTCTGCCTCGATTCTGCCACCTGCCGGACTTAATCCGCAGGAGATAGAGCGCGCCTCATCATCAATGGGCGAAGCGGTGCAACTTGCGCATTCGCTCCCGTCGTCGCTGAGTGAGGCATTGCTGGCGGCTGCCAGAGAAGCCTTTACCTGGTCACATAGCGTGGCCTTAAGCAGCGCTGGCAGTATGCTTATCGTATTAGCGATAGGGATGTGGTTCAGTCTGGCAAAGCTACAGCGTCAATAACTAGTGGGCTAAATGACAGGGGTAATCCATCTCTTCGACTTCTTTTCCACTCAAGCGAGCGTATTGCCCCGTCAGTCTCCAGAATGCAGGTTGAGTTTCCGTATAGATCTCTGCTGCTAACACCAGGCGGCGGCGATCTACCTCGTTAAGTTCCAGTAGCGTCCACGGCACAAAATAGCGTTCGCTACCCGTCAGGGTAAACCACAGCGGGCACCCACAGCCGGAACAGAAGAAACGTTCACCACGATTTGAAGAAGGAAAGTGTGAGGGTTGGGCTGAATCCGGCGACATCTGCGGATGAGCGCTGGCCTCCAGATACATAGCGATGCCACCCGACCATTTCTGACACAACGTACAGTGGCAGGCATAGACATCCAGCATTTCGACGTCAACGGTAAAATGACTCTGTCCGCAAAGACAACGACCAGTGAACGTCTGCACGGCATACTCCTTATGACCGAGACTACATCAAGAGAAAAAGCCAGCCCCGAAAGGACTGGCTTTGTATTCAGACTACAACAAAATTAGAACTGGTAGTTCAGACCAACAGCCACGATGTTGTCAGTGCTTACACCTGCATAGCGGGTGAAGTTGTTGTCATCCAGCAGGTTGATTTTGTAATCAACGAAGGTAGACATGTTTTTGTTGAAGTAGTAGGTAGCACCCAGGTCTACGTATTCAACCAGATCCTGGTCGCCGAAATAACCCAGATCTTTACCTTTGGATTTCAGGTAAGCAACGGACGGACGCAGGCCGAAGTCGAACTGGTACTGAGCAACAGCTTCAAAGTTCTGAGCTTTGTTAGCAATACCGTCGATTTTACCGAACGTAGTCATGTTGCGGGTTTCGGAGTAGGTGGTCGCCAGGTAGATGTTATTCGCATCATATTTCAGACCAGCAGCCCATACTTCCGCATTCTGACCGGATGCGTACAGACCGTTGTTACCGTTACGAACCTGACGGTCGGTACGGTCAGATTTCGCGTAGGTCGCACCAACGCCAAAACCTTCGTACTCATAAGTAGTAGACAGACCGAAACCGTCGCCGTTTGCTTCTACTTCATTGTTACGATCGTTTTTGCCCTGATACTGAGCAGCAAAGTTCAGACCTTCAACCAGACCGAAGAAATCGGTGTTACGGTAGGTTGCAACGCCGGTAGCACGCTGAGTCATGAATACGTCAGTCTGGGTCCAGGTATCGCCACCGAACTCTGGCAGAACGTCGGTCCATGCGCCGATGTCGTAAGCTACGCCGTAGTTACGACCGTAGTCGAAAGAACCGTATTCAGCGAATTTCAGGCCAGCGAATGCCAGACGGGTTTTGTCTGCTTCGGAACCCTGATCTTCAGAACGGTTGCCTTTGAATTCATATTCCCACTGACCAAAACCAACCAGTTGGTCATTGATCTGAGTTTCGCCTTTGAAGCCCAGACGTGCGTAGGTTTTGTCGCCATCGCTGCTGGTGTCATCAGAGAAATAATGCTGAGCGTGAACTTTACCGTAGATATCCAGTTTGTTTGCGTCTTTGTTATATACCTCAGCCGCGTTTACTGCACCTGCCGCCAACAGGCTAGTCACTGCCACTGCAACTAATTTAAGTTTCATTCTAAATAATCCTTATAATTTTTTCTTGGTGTGTTTCCTAAACCATTGCTAAACGAAGGGGTTCGTCAATGGCAAACCATTTTTAAATGACGCAGTGGTATAAGTTCAATAATAAGTTTCATAATATTGCGAAATATTTGAAGTTGTGTGATCCAGATCTACATAATACAGCTGATTGTATTAATCTTAATATGTGACAAATCTGATGAGATATATTTACGCAGGGAACTATTATGGCAGCTATGATTTAAATGGCGTTAGTTTCGCTTGTATAATATATACATGCGGAGGGTTATAGATAAACATGAAATACTTTCACGCGTTAACTAATAATCATATATTTAACATTTAATTAAACAAAAATAAACAAAAAACAAAAGTGCAATGCGCAATAATTATCCATCAGCCTGGCTAAAGTATAGCCGGATTTTATTTATTTGTGATAAAACCCGGTTTTTTTTCAGGCGCGGCGCGTTGCCAACCAGCAAAGTAGCGAGCCAGCGCAAACCATCAGCGCACCTTGCCAGAAAGAAAGTGATAGCGGGGCGCTGAGTAGCACGGCGGCAAGCGCGGAGGACAGTACGGGAGTAAAATAAGAACCCACCGCCATAATGGTGACATTACCGTGCAAAATACCAATATTCCACGCAGCATAGGCAAATCCTAACGTTAATGCTGCAGTGAACATTTTAATCGTCACCGGAGTGCTGAAAACCATTTCCGGCTGAGGGGTGACAAAATAGTAAACCCACAGACTTGCGGCTGTCAGTAAGACGAACACCGTGATGCCGTTAAAGCCTTTTGCATATTTATTGGTCACTGTGCAATATGTGGCCCAGATAAAAGCCCCCAGAAAGGCGAGAAAATAACTGAGCGGACTACTGGCAACATTGCTGATAATTTCGCCAGGATTGAGGCCATTTTCACCACCTAATACCCAACAAACACCGGTCAATGCGATAATTAATCCAGGAATGACCAGCCAGGTTGATTTTTGACCATTAAATAATATGGCGAACAATATCGTCAGGCTTGGCCAGAGATAATTTACCATCCCGACTTCAATAGCCTGATGACGGGTAGCGGCATAACCCAGGGCCAGTGCTAAACAAATTTCATAGCTAACAAAAAGCACGCTACCGGCGATTAAATAGCGAACAGGAATTTTTCTGATATTTGGAAATCCGACAGTAAATATGAGCAACAGGCCGCTTAATGAAAAAATCATCGCTGCGCCGCCAGCAGGTCCCAGTCCCTCACTTACTCCCCGAATAAGCCCAACCATCGTGCTCCAGAGTACGATGGCAATCAGACCAATTAACGTTGCTTTTTGTTTTGTCATTCTGTTTCTCTGTCCATACCACTGGCAAAAAATAAGCTGAAATTTATAGCACTTTTACACCGTAGCACGCTAATTAATTACCTTTTGCATACCTCCTTATGGGTACAAGGGTTAAACAAAGTGCACTATTTAGTAGCGGAACCGTTTCGTTTTTGATTTGACGCAAAAAAAATATGGATATAGCTGATAGTTTCGTCGCGAAGTTGTACATGTCATCTTTCAGGCTGCCTCGATTACGCACTTTGAGAGATTTCTTGTACGAATCCCTGCAAAAAAGAGGAAAGCAATGGACGTCAGCCGCAGACAATTTTTTAAAATCTGCGCGGGCGGTATGGCGGGAACAACAGTAGCCGCTCTGGGTTTTGCACCCAAAATGGCACTGGCTCAGGCGCGAAACTATAAGTTATTACGCGCCAAAGAGATCCGAAACACCTGCACATACTGTTCCGTAGGTTGCGGGCTATTAATGTATAGCCTGGGTGATGGAGCAAAAAACGCCAAAGAGTCGATTTACCATATTGAAGGGGATCCGGATCATCCGGTGAGCCGGGGGGCATTATGTCCTAAGGGCGCAGGATTACTGGATTACGTACACAGTGAAAACCGTCTGCGTTACCCGGAATATCGCGCTCCTGGCTCCGACAAATGGCAGCGTATCAGCTGGGATGAAGCTTTCTCCCGCATCGCGAAGCTGATGAAAACTGACCGTGACGCCAACTTTATTGAGAAAAATGAGCAGGGCGTAACGGTTAACCGCTGGCTTTCAACCGGGATGCTGTGCGCATCTGCAGCAAGTAATGAAACCGGCATGCTGACGCAAAAATTTGTGCGCTCACTCGGCATGCTGGCAGTAGACAACCAGGCGCGCGTCTGACACGGACCAACGGTAGCAAGTCTTGCTCCAACATTTGGTCGCGGTGCGATGACCAACCACTGGGTTGATATTAAAAATGCTAACGTCGTGATGGTGATGGGCGGTAACGCCGCTGAAGCACATCCGGTGGGATTCCGCTGGGCGATGGAAGCTAAAAACAACAATGACGCCACGCTGATTGTTGTTGACCCACGTTTTACACGTACAGCCTCGGTGGCGGATATTTACGCACCGATTCGTTCCGGCACGGACATTACGTTCCTGTCCGGCGTTTTGCTGTACCTGATTGAAAATAACAAAATCAACGCTGAATACGTTAAGCATTACACCAACGCCAGCCTGCTGGTGCGGGATGATTTTGCTTTCGAAGAGGGTCTGTTCAGCGGGTATGACGCGAATAAACGTCAGTACGATAAATCGTCCTGGAACTATCAGTTCGATGAAAACGGCTACGCCAAACGCGATGAAACATTAAGCCATCCGCGCTGCGTGTGGAACCTGCTGAAACAGCATGTATCCCGTTACACGCCAGATGTGGTGGAAAATATCTGCGGTACGCCAAAAGAAGACTTCCTGAAAGTCTGCGAAGTGCTGGCTTCCACCAGCGCAGCCGATCGTACAACCACGTTCCTGTATGCGCTGGGCTGGACGCAGCATACCGTCGGGGCGCAAAACATCCGCACCATGGCGATGATCCAGTTGCTGCTCGGCAACATGGGGATGGCCGGCGGCGGTGTCAACGCCTTGCGCGGTCACTCCAACATTCAGGGGTTAACCGACTTAGGACTGCTCTCTACCAGTCTGCCGGGCTACCTGACGCTACCGTCAGAAAAACAGACAGATCTGCAAACCTATCTGGCCGCGAACACGCCAAAAGCGACGTTGGCCGATCAGGTTAACTACTGGGGCAACTATCCGAAGTTTTTCGTTAGCCTGATGAAATCTTTCTACGGCAATGCGGCGCAGAAAGAGAATGACTGGGGCTTTGAGTGGCTGCCGAAGTGGGATCAGTCCTACGACGTGATCAAATACTTCAACATGATGGACAGCGGAAAAGTCACCGGTTACATCTGTCAGGGCTTTAACCCGGTTGCGTCCTTCCCGGACAAAAACAAAGTGGTGCAGTCCCTGAGCAAACTGAAGTATCTGGTCGTTATCGATCCGCTGGTGACAGAAACTTCAACGTTCTGGCAAAACCACGGCGAATCAAACGACGTTGATCCGGCATCTATCCAGACCGAAGTCTTCCGTTTGCCGTCAACCTGCTTTGCGGAAGAGGACGGTTCAATTGCCAACTCCGGTCGCTGGTTGCAGTGGCACTGGAAAGGTCAGGACGCGCCGGGCGAAGCCCGTAACGACGGCGAAATTCTGGCCGGTATATACCACCGTCTGCGCGATATGTATCGCACCGAGGGCGGTAAAGCCGCAGAACCTGTACTGAAAATGAGCTGGAACTATAAGCAGCCGGACGAACCGCATTCAGAAGAAGTGGCGAAAGAGAACAACGGCTATGCGCTGGAAGATCTCTATGATGCCAACGGTGTGCTGATTGCGAAGAAAGGCCAGTTGCTCAATAGCTTTGCGCTTCTGCGTGATGATGGCACAACCTCATCTTCCTGCTGGATTTATACCGGTAGCTGGACCGAGCAGGGCAACCAGATGGCCAACCGCGATAACGCCGACCCGTCAGGGCTGGGTAATACGCTGGGTTGGGCATGGGCATGGCCACTGAACCGTCGCGTTCTGTATAACCGCGCGTCGGCGGATCCGCAGGGTAAACCGTGGGATCCAAAACGCATGCTGATCCAGTGGAACGGTACGAAGTGGACGGGGAACGACATCCCGGACTTCAATACAGCGGCGCCTGGCAGCGGCACCAATCCGTTTATCATGCAGCCGGAAGGTCTGGGTCGTCTGTTCGCCATTGATAAGATGGCGGAAGGGCCGTTCCCGGAACACTACGAGCCAATGGAAACGCCGCTGGGTACCAACCCGCTGCACCCGAACGTAATCTCCAACCCGGCAGCCCGTCTGTACGAGGCGGATAAGCTACGCATGGGAACCAAACAGGACTTCCCGTACGTTGGGACGACTTATCGTCTGACCGAACACTTCCATACCTGGACCAAGCACGCATTGCTGAATGCGATTGCTCAACCAGAACAGTTTGTGGAAATCAGCGAAACGCTGGCGGCAGCGAAAGGTATCAATAACGGCGATCGCGTGAAAGTCAGCAGCAAGCGTGGATTTATTCGCGCAGTTGCGGTGGTTACGCGTCGTCTGCGTACCCTGAACGTCAATGGTCAGCAGGTCGAAACGGTTGGGATCCCGATCCACTGGGGCTTTGAAGGAGTCGCGCGTAAAGGCTATATCGCCAACACCCTGACGCCGAATGTCGGTGATGCAAACTCGCAAACGCCGGAATACAAAGCGTTTTTAGTAAACATCGAGAAGGCGTAAGGGGGCGAATATATGTCTATGGAAACGCAGGACATCATCAAACGGTCCGCAACAAACTCCATCACGCCGCCGCCTCAGGCCCGTGATTACAAAGCAGAGGTCGCGAAACTGATCGATGTGTCCACCTGTATAGGCTGTAAGGCCTGCCAGGTGGCATGTTCAGAGTGGAACGATATCCGCGATGAAGTCGGTCATTGCGTCGGGGTGTATGACAACCCCGCCGATCTCAGCGCCAAATCCTGGACGGTGATGCGATTTAGCGAAACCGAACAGAACGGCAAGCTTGAGTGGCTAATTCGTAAAGACGGCTGTATGCACTGTGAAGATCCGGGCTGCCTGAAAGCGTGCCCGTCTGCCGGGGCGATTATTCAGTACGCCAACGGGATTGTCGATTTCCAGTCAGAGCACTGCATTGGCTGCGGCTACTGTATTGCCGGGTGTCCATTTAATATTCCGCGCCTCAATAAAGAGGATAACCGCGTGTATAAATGTACGCTGTGTGTGGACCGCGTCAGCGTCGGGCAGGAGCCTGCCTGCGTCAAGACCTGTCCAACAGGGGCAATACATTTCGGCACCAAGCAGGAAATGCTGGAAATGGGCGAACAGCGGGTGGCCAAACTGAAAGCTCGCGGTTTCGAACACGCCGGACTCTACAACCCGGAAGGTGTGGGGGGGACGCATGTGATGTACGTTCTGCATCATGCCAACCAGCCGGAGCTGTACCACGGCCTGCCGAAAGATCCGCAGATTGATACCTCTATCAATCTGTGGAAAGGGGCGCTGAAACCGCTGGCCGCAGCCGGATTTATCGCCACCTTCGCCGGACTTATTTACCACTACGTTGGTATTGGTCCGAATAAGGAAGTGGACGACGACGAGGAGGATCATCATGAGTAAGTCGAAAATGATTGTGCGCACGAAGTTTATCGACCGCGCCTGTCACTGGACGGTGGTGATCTGCTTCTTCCTGGTGGCGCTGTCGGGGATTTCATTTTTCTTCCCGACTCTGCAATGGCTGACGCAGACTTTCGGTACGCCGCAGATGGGGCGTATTTTGCACCCGTTCTTCGGGCTGCTGATCTTCGTGGCGTTAATGTTCATGTTTGTACGCTTTGTTCACCACAACATCCCGGATAAAAAAGATATTCCGTGGCTGAAAAACATTGTGGAAGTGCTGAAAGGCAATGAACATAAAGTGGCGGATGTGGGCAAGTACAACGCCGGACAGAAAATGATGTTCTGGTCGATCATGAGCATGATTTTCGTGCTGCTGATTACCGGCATTATTATCTGGCGTCCGTACTTTGCGCAGTTCTTCCCGATGCAGGTCGTGCGTTATAGCCTGCTGATCCATGCGGCGGCAGGCATTATTCTGATGCACGCCATCCTCATCCATATGTATATGGCATTCTGGGTGAAAGGCTCTATTAAAGGCATGATCGAAGGGAAAGTGAGCCGTCGCTGGGCGAAGAAACATCACCCGCGCTGGTATCGCGAAGTCGAAAGACAAGAAGCGAAAAAAGAGAGCGAGGAAGGGGTTAACTAATCCCTGACGTTACCTCCACGTAATGGCGCTACATCGGTAGTGCCATTTTTTTGCCAAAAAAACGTCATGTTTCTGTCATCTGCTCAACGTAAGGTGTTGTCTTTTCAATAATAGAAGAGTTAAAAGACAATGCATCTGGTAAAAAAATTACTCGCAGTCAGCGTGTTTCTTTGTGCGTCCGCTCAGGCGCAGAACATCCTCGAATTTCCTCAGCCGGAAAATAACCCGGAAGAGTTTTATGCCGTAACTGAAATCCCGGCAGGTGGAATGATTAAATATGAAACCGACGCCAAAACCGGTTTTATCGTTGCCGATCGCTTCCAGTCAATGCCGGTTGCCTATCCCGCCAACTACGGCTCGTTGACTCAATCTTTAGCCGGTGACGGCGACCCGCTGGACGTCATTTTTTATACCCGTGCGCCACTGGCCCCAGGAACATTGATTAAGCTGCGCGCGATTGGCGTGCTGAAGATGATCGACGGCGGAGAAAAGGACGACAAAATTGTCGCCGTTCCGGCCAGTAAAATTGACCCGACTTATGATGACATCAAAGAGTTGAGCGATCTGCCCAAGATTGAAGTGCAACGCCTGGAATCTTTCTTCCGCGTGTACAAAGATCTGCCGGAAGGGCGCAAAAAGGTAGAATTAAACGGTTTCAACGACGCCGCTACGGCAAAGCAAGAGATCAAACAGGCCTGGGATGCCTGGAAAGAGAAAAAACCGCAGTAATACATGGCATGCCGGATGACGGGCCTACAGGCGCATTTTGCTGATGTAGGCCGGATAAGCTTGCGCCATCCGGCAATGCGGTTTACTCCAGTAGTGAGTTCAGACGCGCAATCTCCTGACGCCATTGCGCTTGTAACAGCGGTTTTTGATGTTTCGGCTTACGAGCGAGATCGTCGGCCAGCCGCTGCTCCAGTTCGAGAAGTTGTTCCAGTAACGCATCACTGTCGCGGCTTATTTCATTTCTCGCTTCAACCACCGTTTTCGGGACAGGTATCTCAGCAGATGTTTCCCGAATTCGCGCGTTGATCGCGTCCAGATCGTGCCATTCGCTGAGTTCGCCGTTATCAATAAACCAGAACCGGTTACAGCTTTTGCTGATAAGCTGGCGATCGTGACTGACCAGCAACACGCCGCCGTGATAGCTTTGCAGCGTTTCTGCCAGCGCCTCTTTGCCTTCCATATCCAGATGGTTGGTCGGTTCATCAAGCATCAGCAGGCTATAACGCGCAAGCGTCAGTCCCACAAACAATAACCGGGAACGCTCGCCACCGCTTAATGTACTGACCCGCTGTGCGTGACGAACCCATGGAAAGCCCGCGCTAATCAAGGCCATTTTGCGAATATCAGGCTGAGGAGCAAACGCTTCCAGCGCGTCAAACAGCGAGTCGTCATCAGCGAGTTGGTGCAGCGTTTGATCGTAATACCCCAGCGTAACGCGCGGGTGTAACACCAATGAAGGCGATGCCAGCTGTGAGTGAAACTGTTGCCAGATAAGCCTTAACAGCGATGATTTCCCACAACCATTGCGCCCGACAATCGCCACGCGATCGCCGCTTTTTACGCGGATACCGGCTATCGAAAACAGCGAATCTGCGCCAGGAGCAGGGGCCACGGACAGATGAGTCATCTCCAGCAAACGATCCGCACGCAGGGCATCACCCTGCAATGTTAGTGTCCACTGACTTCCCGAGGTTACTTCGGTCTGTACCTCTTTCAGGCGCAGCACCTGTTTTTCCATCTGCTTGGCTTTACGGGAAAGGTCTTCGTTGTCGTAGACCCGCCCCCAGGTCGCCAGCCGTTTGGCGCTGGCGGTGACACGGTCGATCTCCTTTTGTTCAGCCTTATGGCGCAAAGCATCGCTGGCGTCTCTGTCTACCAGAGCCTGACGCGCCGCGCTACAGGGCAGATCGAAGGCATGCAGGGTGCGATCGCGCAGGATCCAGGTCCCGTGAGTCACGGCATCCAGCAACTGCGGATCGTGAGAAACCACCACAAAACTACCAGACCAGTTCTGTAAGAACTGTTCCAGCCACAGTAACGTGGGCAAATCCAGGTGGTTACCCGGTTCATCCAGCAGTAGCAGGTCAGGATTTCGCATCAGCGCCCGCGCTAATAACAGACGCGTGTGTTGTCCGCCGCTCAGCGTTTGTGCTGTCAGAGATAAATTCTCCGGCGTGAAACCCATTTCGGCCAGCAACGCTTCAACTCGCCATTGCTGGCTCGCGCGTTCATGCTCGGGAAGTTGAGCAAGCACCGCCTCTTGCAACGTAAGCGGCAGTATATCGTCAGGTAAATGTTGCTCCACACGTGCGAGATGACAGTGATTCGCCTGCGCGATAGACCCGCTGGTGGGTGAAATCGTGCCATCAAGCAGTTTTAATAGCGTACTTTTGCCGCAGCCGTTGTAACCGATAAGCCCGATGCGGTCACCTTTTTTCAGGGTGAAGGAAAGATCGTCGAATAGCGTGCCAAATGCCGTATCAACGTGTAAGGATTGTGCGGTTAGTAATGTGCTCATTGTTGCTTACTCAAGAGTTACAGGCGTAAAAACGCCTCGTCAAACATCGCTGACGATAACCCGGTAAGCCCGAGAGAAGGGGATTGAGAAGTTAGCTTCGCTCAAGCAGAAGTTATCGCAGCACGATACCGATAACGCTTGAGCACTGGCGATCGCCAAAAGCATGTGAAACGATAAAACGTTCACAGTACAGCATAAGTATCCTCCTTTTGTTTTTCAGAATGTTAATCGGTGATGAAAGTGTAATCGCAACATACGCGGTAGCGCAAGCTTTGAACGCCCAGCAGATCACAAGACAAATAAATCAGGCAAAAGTTAATTTTCGTCGCGCCGAAAGCTTGAGTTAAGGATCACAATAACGATCGCTGTTCTCCGGTACGCTGTCGCTCACTATTTTATTATTTGGAGAATAGATGACATGAAAAAAACAATGACATTGACGATGATTGCGCTGGGATGTTTATTTGCAAATGCACAAGCAAGCGAAAAACTCGCTGGTAATGAGATACTTAAAGTGCAAAAGGGTGGTGTTCCTGACAAAATTTACACGCAGAATAACCCGCATTTAAAGATTGCCACCTATAACATTGGTAAAAATGAAGCATCTGCTGATGTGGCGGATTTTACGGCACTTAATTCAGCTATTAAAAGAATAGATGCAGATATTATAGCAGTGCCAGAGGTTGATAATAAAACAGGGCGCAGTCAAAAGATCGATCAACTCAAAAAAATCGCTGATGCCAATAAACTGTATTACGCCTTTGGTAAAGCACTCGATTTTGATGGCGGTGAGTACGGGTTAGGACTGCTTTCCAAATATAAAATATTGCATACGCAGGTGGTAAAATTACCGTCGGGTAATGCTGAACAACGCGTGGCATTACTGGCGCAGGTTGACGTGCCTGGGTTTGATTCTGCCCCCATCATTATGGTGACCCATCTCGACTGGCAAAAAGATCCTACCATGCGTACGGAACAAGCCCGCTATCTTTTAGATATCAGCATTGGCGACGCGACATCAGATTTCCCGGATATCGCCTCCTCAATTAAAATCCTTGCAGGGGACTTTAATTCGACCCGGGACGAGCAGCCGCTGAAAGAAATACGTTACTTTTTCAACGAAGTGACGAAAGACGGGGTTGATACCCGCAGTTGGCCAGCCGTTAACCCTGCGATCGATATAGACCATATTTTCACGTTTAAAGGGCAGAAGTGGAACGTCAAAAATCTGGAAATTCCACATAACTCACCCGAATTTACGTGGTCTACGGCGAGCGATCACCTGCCGGTTATCGCTGAGCTGGAACTTTCAGAACAGTAATCTGCATACTGTATTTCGTTCATCGAACGCTTAAAATTGCCCGGCAGACTCTGCTGCCGGGCAAACCGTCAAATAGAAGTTCGACGGTAGTCGCGATATTCCGCCTGCCAGAAATTATCGTCAATCGCCTGTTGCAGCGCTTCGGCGGACGTTTTCACAGCCACGCCTTGCTGCTGGGCCATTTTACCCACGGCAAAAGCAATCGCACGGGAAACTGTCTGAATGTCTTTCAGTTCCGGTAACACCAGTCCTTCGCCGTTCAGCACCAGCGGTGAATACTGCGCCAGTGTTTCACTGGCCGACATCAGCATTTCATCGGTAATGCGCGATGCGCCGGAAGCAATAACACCCAGCCCGATACCCGGGAAAATATAGGCGTTGTTACACTGGGCAATCGGGAAGACTTTTTCCTTCCACACTACCGGCGCAAACGGGCTACCGGTCGCAACCAGCGCGTTACCTTCGGTCCAGGCGATAATATCCTGTGGCGTAGCTTCCACGCGTGAAGTTGGGTTAGACAGCGGCATGACGATGGGACGCGAACAATGCTTGTGCATTTCGCGGATGATCTCTTCGGTAAACAGGCCGGTCTGTCCGGAAACACCAATCAGGATATCCGGCTTAACGTTACGCACCACGTCGAGTAACGACAGCACATCCTCTTGCGTATCCCAGTGCTGCAGATTTTCGCGTTTTTGCACCAGTTTGGTCTGGAAGGAGAGCAGGTTCGGCATTTTGTCGGTTAACAGGCCGAAGCGATCGACCATAAACACGCGCTGACGCGCCGCTTCCTCGCTTAAACCTTCACGCTGGATTTGCGCGATGATCTGCTCGGCAATCCCGCAACCAGCTGAGCCCGCTCCCAGGAACACGATATTCTGTTCACTTAACTGGCTACCCGCCGCGCGGCTGGCGGCAATGAGCGTACCAACGGTAACCGCTGCGGTGCCCTGAATATCGTCGTTAAACGAGCAAATTTCATCGCGATAGCGGTTCAACAACGGCATCGCATTTTTCTGCGCGAAGTCTTCGAACTGCAGCAGCACGTCCGGCCAACGATGCTTCACAGCCTGGATGAATTCATCGACAAATTCGTAGTATTCATCATCAGTGATACGCGGATTACGCCAGCCCATATACAGCGGATCGTTCAGCAGTTGCTGATTGTTGGTACCGACGTCCAGGACGACCGGCAGGGTGTAGGCCGGACTAATTCCGCCACACGCGGTATACAGCGACAGCTTACCGATCGGAATACCCATCCCGCCGATCCCCTGGTCGCCAAGGCCCAGAATACGTTCACCGTCGGTGACGACGATAACTTTGATATTGTGGTTAGGTACGTTCTGCAGGATATCGTCCATATTGTGGCGGTTCTGATAAGAGATAAACACACCGCGCGCGCGACGGTAGATCTCAGAGAAACGCTCACAGGCAGCACCTACCGTTGGGGTATAGATAACCGGCATCATCTCATCAAGGTGATTATGCACCAGTCGGTAAAACAGTGTTTCGTTGGTGTCCTGAATGTTACGCAGGTAAATATGCTTGTCGATTTCGGTTTTGAATCCCTGATATTGGATCCAGGCGCGTTCAGCCTGTTCTTCAATCGTCTCGACCACTTCCGGCAGTAACCCCAGCAGGTTGAAGTTACGGCGTTCTTCCACACTGAAAGCGCTCCCTTTATTCAGTAAAGGGAATTCCAGCAGTACCGGGCCAGCGTAGGGGATGTAAAGGGAACGCAGTTTTTTAGTTTCGTTTTCCATGTCACTCACTCTTTTTTGAATAACCGTCCCTGGCGTTCTTTATGATCGTATGTGGCCTGTCCGCCAGGGAAACGGGCGAAGTATAAAGCATTGTGAATGGGGTATGGGGTTTTATAAGCAAAAACACCACTGCGGTTGCAATGGTGTTTATCTCGTTATTCAGTCAGACCTGCGAAAGACTATTTGCCGTCAGCGCGGCGTTTTCTTCCGGTAGGATTGTTGACCACACTGGTTTTGTCACCTTCGGTCACGACTTTACGTTGGTTTGAGATTTTGTGGTCCAGTCCAAGAATATGACGGGCCTGACGGTTCGATTTCATTCTAACTCCTTAATCCTGTTTCTGGTTTCAAGGGCGAGCCCGTATAACAACGGACGAAATACAACCTGATAGAAAGCCGATGTTTAAAATAACGGCTTTCAGGATGGTCGGTCATTTTGTCTGAAAGGTCAATGCTTAAGCGGTAAATGCAGAACTATCCCGGATGGATCATGCATTTTCTCAGGCGTCCTATACTTGTAACTTCAACGACAACACAGGAGAACGGTAATGACTATCCATAAGAAGGGTCAGGCACACTGGGAAGGCGACATTAAACGCGGTAAAGGTACCGTATCGACCGAAAGTGGCGTGCTGAATCAGCAACCGTATGGGTTTAATACGCGGTTCGAAGGGGTAAAAGGCACCAATCCTGAAGAGTTGATTGGCGCGGCCCATGCCGCCTGCTTCTCAATGGCGCTTTCGTTAATGCTGGGCGATGCGGGCTTTACGCCAGACGCCATTGATACCACTGCCGATGTTTCTCTGGATAAGGTGGATGCGGGATTTGCGATAACCAAAGTAGCGCTGCACAGTGAGGTAAGCGTTCCGGGGATAGACGCCGCCACGTTTGACGGCATCATCCAGAAAGCGAAGGCCGGCTGCCCAGTTTCGCAGGTACTGAACGCGGAAATTACACTGGATTATCAGCTGAAGTCTTAATCGTGGCGTGCCGGATGCGACTACGTCTTATCCGGCACCAGATGATGTTATTGCGCCACCCAGCCGCCATCCATATTCCACGCAACGCCTCGTACCTGCGCCGCACCGTCTGAACATAAAAACAACGCGAGTTCCCCTAACTGCTCCGGCGTGACGAATTCGCGCGACGGTTGCTTTTCCGCCAGCAGGGCGTCACGTGCGACGTCAGGCGCAGCGCCTTCGGCAATACGTTTATCAATCTGCTGCTGGACCAACGGTGTGAGCACCCAACCGGGGCATAGCGCATTGCAGGTGATGCCGGTCTGCGCGGTTTCCAGCGCAATGGTCTTGGTTAATCCCACCACGCCGTGCTTGGCTGCCACGTACGCGGCTTTCTCTTTAGAAGCCACCAGGCCGTGAACCGAGGCGATATTAATGATGCGTCCCCAGTTCCGTGCGCGCATGCCTGGCAGCGCCAGTCGCGTAGTGTGAAAAACGGATGAGAGGTTAATAGCAATAATTGCGTTCCATTTTTCAACCGGGAAGGTTTCTACCGGAGACACATGCTGGATCCCGGCGTTGTTGACCAGGATATCCACACCGCCAAATTCGCTTGCGGCATAGCGCATCATGTCAGCAATTTGCGCTTCATCGCTCAGGTCCGCGCCGTGGTAGCCTGGCGTTTTGCCATACTGCGCCACGGCGTCTTTGGCGGCTTCGACATCACCAAACCCGTTGAGGATCAACGAAGCGCCCGCTTGTGCCAGCACCTGAGCGATGCCTAATCCAATACCGCTGGTCGAGCCGGTAACCAGGGCGGTTTTTCCCGTTAAGTTCATGATGATTCTCCTTAAACAATTCCGGTGGTGTAGAAGACGCCGATAACAAACAGCACGGCCAGGCTTTTGATCACGGTGATGGCGAAAATCCCGCCGTACGCCTGACGATGGCTGAGGCCGGTAATAGCCAGCAGGGTAATGACCGCGCCGTTGTGCGGCAGGGTATCCATGCCGCCACTGGCCATTGACGCCACGCGGTGGAAGACTTCGAGTGGAATATTGGCGGCATGGGCAGCGGCAATAAAAGTGTCAGACATGGCGGCGAGGGCAATACTCATTCCGCCAGACGCCGAGCCGGTGATCCCAGCCAGCGTGGTGATGCTGATGGCTTCGTTAAGAAGCGGGTCGGGGATCGCCGCCAGCGCTTTTGACAACACAAGGAAACCCGGCAAGGCAGCGATCACCGCACCAAAACCATACTCCGACGCGGTGTTCATGGCCGCGAGGATCGCGCCGCCAACCGCCGTTCTGCTGCCTTCCGCCAGGCGACCTTTAATGTTGCGATAGCCGAACAGCACCACCAGCAGGATCCCTGAAATCAGCGCCGCTTCCACCGCCCAGATAGCGGTAATTTTACCGACTTCGGTGGTAATCGGTTTGGCAAGGCCTGGCAGTTCCAGTTGATGTGTTGCGCCATACCACTGTGGGATCCAGCGGGTAAACAGCAGGTTAAATACCCCAACCAGAATCAGCGGAGAGATAGCGATTATCGGGTTCGGCAGGTTAATGTTATCCGGCGTTTCCGGCTCGTTTAACAGTTCAGTGCCATAGCCTTCATTCTTTGCCTGCGCTTTACGACGCTGACGTTCGAGATAAACCAGACCGACGAAAATAATAAACAGCGAGCCTATCAGCCCCAACCACGGCGCGGCCCAGGCGTTAGTCCCAAAGAAGCTGGTCGGAATAATATTCTGGATCTGCGGCGTGCCCGGCAAGGCGTCCATCGTGAAGGAAAACGCGCCCAGCGCAACGGTGGCCGGGATCAGGCGCTTAGGAATATTACTCTGGCGGAACAGCTCCGCCGCAAAGGGATACACCGCAAACGCCACGACGAACAGTGACACCCCGCCGTAGGTTAACAGCGCGCACACCAGCACGATCACCGGGATGGCGTGACGCCGCCCGAGAATATTGATGGCGGCGGCAACAATAGAGCGGGAAAAACCAGACAACTCGATTAACTTGCCAAACACCGCACCCAGCAAAAATACCGGGAAGTAAAGCTTCACAAAACCGACCATTTTTTCCATAAACAGGCCGGTGAAGGCAGGGCCGACGGCGCTGGGTTCGGTAAGCAATACAGCACCTAATGCCGCGATGGGGGCAAACAGGATGACGCTGTATCCGCGATAGGCTGCAAGCATCAGCAGGCCCAGCGCTGCCAGGGCGATTAATACACTCATCATGACTCCTCAATATCATTGTTATAGTGGGGTACAGAAAGAGAAGTTACGGTTTCAGGGCAAAGCGCAGCTGGTGCTCTCTGCGTTGCTGGATGTACTCCTTGCGCGAATCATCCCAGCGATAAAATCCCTGGCCGCTGCGCAAACCAGTATCACCGTTGGCAACCTTGTCAGCGACCAGCGACATCATGTCGCTACCGGTGGCGAGCGTGGGTAACAGATGCTGACAAATGTCCTGTACCGTAGAAAGACCCGTCATATCAGCCGCCTCCAGCGGGCCAACCATGGCATAGCGTCGTCCGAGCGAGGCACGCATTACCTGATCCACTACCTCCGCGCTGGCGATACCGCTTTTAACGATATGCAATGCTTCACGTAGCAGGGCGAATTGCAGACGGTTGCCGACAAACCCTGGCGCGGCGCGATCGAGCACGACCGCTTCCAGTTGCATCGACAGCAGTAGTTGTTGTAATTCATGGAGATATTCCGCCTTCGTTGCCGTCCCCGGCACAATTTCAACCAGCGGAATAAAGTGTGGCGGGTTCCAGAAATGGGCAATCAGCAACCGCTCAGGATGGGCAAGCTTTTCTGCCAGGGCATCGGGTGGCAGTCCGCTGGTATTACTGGCGATCACCGCCTCCGGTGCGATCAGCTCTTCCAGTTGCGCATACAGCGCATGTTTAAGTTCGAGGCGTTCCGGGATGGCTTCAATCAGCAATCCGCACGCGGCAATATCCTGTAGCGACGTCGTACCGTGTAGACGGTTCATAACCGATGCTTTTTCGCTTAGAGCAAATTGTTCAGTAGCAATAAGCTCATCCACAATACCGCTGGCAATATGGCTAATTTCCGCAATTCGGCTGCTATCGGTGTCGTACAACCAGATATCGTGACCAAAGCGGGCAAAGTGGGTGGCAATGCCGACGCCCATTAAACCCGCGCCCAGTACGCAAATTTGCTTATTTTTCATGAGATCCCCCCGGACGCTCTACTGCCAGCGCGACACCCTGACCGCCGCCTACGCACAGCGTGGCCAACCCTTTGGCGGCGTTGCTGCGGGCCATTTCATGCAGCAGGGTCACCAGAATCCGGCACCCGGAGGCACCAATCGGATGACCCAGCGCGATCGCGCCGCCATTGACGTTAACTTTGCTGCTGTCCCAGTTCAGTGATTCGCCAACCGCCAGCGCTTGTGCGGCAAACGCTTCGTTGGCTTCAATGAGATCAACATCGTTCAGCGCCCAGCCTGCCCGTTGTAGACACTGAAGTGACGCATCTACTGGCCCAATACCCATAATGGCCGGATCGACGCCGGAGACCGCGTAGCCCGCAACCCGTCCCAGAACCGGCAAATTGAGTTCTGCGGCTTTGGCGGCGCTCATTAGCATCACCGCCGCGGCGCCATCATTGATTGAAGAAGCATTCCCGGCGGTCACCGTGCCGTTTCCTGGCCGAAACGCTGGCTTGAGCTGCGCCAGCTTATCAGCCTGAGTATCCGGGCGCGGCTGTTCGTCGCGGTCCACAACACGCGGCGGTTTTTTCCCCTGCGGAACGCTGACCGGGGTAATCTCCGCACTAAAACGACCGGCTTCAATCGCGGCAGCTGCTTTTTGCTGGGAGTGCAGAGCAAATGCATCCTGTTGCTCACGACTGATAGCGAACTTATCCGCCAGATTCTCCGCGGTAATGCCCATGTGATAGTCGTTGAAGGCGTCCCATAAACCGTCATGCACTACGCTGTCTTTCAGGCTGGCATGACCCAGGCGCAGACCGGCCCGCGCGCCGTCGAGGAAATAGGGCGCATTGCTCATGCTCTCCTGCCCACCGGCAATCACAATTTGCGCATCACCGCAGCGAATCGCCTGTACCGCCTGATGCACCGCCTTCAGGCCCGAGCCGCACACCAGATTAATGGTTAGCGCTGGCGTAGTGACCGGTAAGCCCGCGCGTAACGCCGTCTGTCTGGCCGGATTTTGACCACTGCCCGTCGTGAGCACCTGACCCAAAATCACTTCATCAATTTGCTCAGGCGCCACGGCCGTTTTTTCCAGCAGGGAACGGATGACCACCGAACCGAGTTCAACCGCCGAAAGCGGCGCCAGCGCGCCATGAAAACTGCCAATCGGGGTGCGCGTTGCCGCGACAATAACAACATCCTGCATGGTCAGCTCCTCAGTTAAATTGCATCTCGGGGACATTTTCAGGAACGATCAGCTTGCCGGCGGTTCTGGCGACGATGTCATCCACGCTGATACCCGGGGCGCGTTCGCGCAGAATGAACGCCCCGTCGGCAATCTCCAGCAGCGCCAGATCGGTAAGTACGCGTTTGATGCAGGCCACGCCGGTCAGCGGCAGGGTGCAGGCGGGAAGCAATTTTGACTCACCGTTTTTGGAAGCATGGGTCATCACCACGATGATGTTGTCAGCTCCGGCCACCAGGTCCATTGCGCCGCCCATGCCTTTCACCATTTTTCCGGGGATCATCCACGAGGCGATATTGCCGTTTACATCGACTTCAAACGCGCCGAGCACCGTCAGGTCAACGTGGCCGCCGCGGATCATCGCGAAGGATTGCGCCGAGTCGAAAATCGCTGCGCCTTTGCGCGCCGTCACGGTCTGTTTTCCGGCGTTGATCATGTCCGCATCAATTTCGTCTTCTGTGGGAAACGGCCCCATACCCAGCAAACCGTTTTCCGATTGCAGCATCACGTCCATACCATCGGGGATGTAGTTCGCTACCAGAGTGGGAATACCAATCCCAAGGTTGACGTAATAACCGTCGCGCAGCTCACGGGCGACACGCATTGCCATTTGTTCACGCGTTAACATGGTCAGGCTCCTTTCTGGCGCAGGGTGCGTTGTTCAATACGTTTTTCAAATTGCCCCTGAATAATGCGGTTAACAAAAATTCCGGGAGTATGAATCGCAGCGGGATCCAACTCGCCAGGGGGGACGATCTCTTCAACTTCCACCACGGTAATGCGCCCGGCAGCGGCCATCAGCGGATTAAAATTCTGTGCGGTATGGCGATAGATAACATTGCCGTACCAGTCGGCTTTCCAGCCTTTGACCAGCGCAAAGTCTCCGGTTATGGCCTGTTCTAAAATGTACGGACGTCCGGCAAACTCGCGCACCTCTTTTCCTTCGGCCACGGGGGTCCCGTATCCGGTCGCGGTGAAGAAAGCGGGGATCCCCGCGCCGCCAGCGCGCAACTGCTCCGCCAGCGTGCCTTGCGGCGTCAGGATGGCTTCCAGTTCGCCGCTAAGCACCTGCTTTTCAAACAGCGCGTTTTCACCCACATAGGATGCAACCACTTTGCGCACCTGACGCGTTTCCAGCAGTACGCCGAGGCCAAAACCGTCCACGCCGCAGTTGTTTGACACCACGGTAAGACCCTGAACCTCCCGACGACGTACTTCGGCAATCAGATTTTCAGGGATGCCACACAAGCCAAAACCGCCCGCCAGCAGCGTCATGTTGTCGGTCAGTCCTTCCAGCGCCTCTTGATACGTGGCGACCCGTTTATCCAGTCCAGCCATATACTTGCCCCTCCTGTTGTCCTTGCCGACATCATTGGGGGAGAAAAATGATTTGTTAATTTTAAATTTGTGACTCACTCATTGGGTTTTTTTATCAATTTAATGTTAATTAAAGGTATTCAACAGGTTAAAGGAATGCGAAATGGGAATGAGCATCAAACAGTTACGCGCGTTTTTAGCGGTAGCTCACACTCTGAATTTTGCTCATGCCAGTGAAAGACTGAATATGTCGCAACCCGCATTAAGTCTGGCGATTAAAGGACTGGAGGATTCGTTAGGTGGGGCTTTACTGTTGAGAACCACCCGCAAGGTGACCCTGACACAGGAAGGGGAAACGTTGCTGAACATGGGGCGACAGTTGCTCGCGGACTGGGAGAACACGGAAGAGGCAATGCGCCAGCGATTCACGCTGCAACGCGGTAAAATCTCTATTGCCGCCATGCCTTCATTTGCTGCTAACGTCCTGCCGTCAGTACTGAAGACGTTTCGTGATTCCTATTCCGGTATCAACGTAACGGTTCACGATGTGATTAACGAACAAGTCATTGAGATGGTGAGTGAAGGGCGGGTGGAGATGGGCATTGCCTTCGAACCGGACTATTCCGGGCATCTGCATTTCACCCCGCTTGGTGTGGATCGTTTTATCGCGATTGTCCCGCCAACATGCCGACTGGCAGGGCGGGATCGTATTGCGTGGCGTGAACTGCTGACGCTGGATTTCATCACTCTGCAACGACCTTCCGCTGTGCGTCTGATGCTGGAAGAACAGTTGGTGCAAAGCGGGCATTCACTGGAGGTGGCGCTGGAGAGCCATCAACTGGTGACCATTGGCCGGCTGGTGGCTAAGGGCCTGGGCGGCAGCGCGGTACCTGCGCTGTGCCGTACGCAAATGACTGAATTAGGCGCAACCTGTATCGATCTGGACACGCCGGTGATCCAGCGTCGGATCGGCGTTCTGCGTTCGGCACATCATAAGTTATCTACCGCCTCAGAAGTGCTGGTGGATACCCTGAAAAAGGCGTATTGCGCCTGATTTTCCGCCGCGTTCAGCTCACGTTAACCGCCCGCCAGCAGCGAACCTCACTTCCTGATTCGCTGGACAGCAAGATCTGTTTATTCTCACAGCCACGGATCGCCAACGGACATCTGTCACGAAAAAAACAGCCCTCAGGCAGCGTTCGGTTCCCCGGTAGTTCGGTTTTCCGTAACACTAAATCCTCCGCCAGCGGTGCTCCCGTTTTAGGGACGGAGTCGAGTAATAATCGCGTGTAGGGATGGGCAGGATGAGTAAGAACCTGCTGCGTTTCTCCCAGTTCAACAATTTGCCCAAGGTACATCACCGCCACGCGATCGCTCATATGGCGAACCACCGACACGTTATGCGATATCAGCACATAGGTCAGATTTCTGCGTGCCTGCAATGACACCAGCAGGTTAAGAATTTGCGCCTGCACGGAGATATCCAGCGCCGAAGTGGGTTCATCCAGTACAATCACGTCCGGCTCTGACGACAACGCCCGGGCAATGGCAATACGCTGACGCTGCCCGCCGGAGAACGCATGCGGCAGACGGTCGAGATATTCAGGGCGGATCCCTACCTGTTGCGCCAAATCTTCGGCAAGAATGCGGCGTTCACGCTCGGAGCTTCGCTTCTGGATCCACACCGGTTCGGTGATAATTCGCCACACCGGTAAGCGCGGATCAAGCGATGAAAGCGGGTCCTGAAAGACCATCTGCATGCCGCTGTGCCGCTTGTCATTGTGGCGAGAGTAGTTTCCCTGACTCGGTTGCAGCATCCCCATCAGCAGTTGCGCCAGCGTACTTTTTCCGCAGCCGGATTCACCGACAATCCCCAGCGTTTCTCCCTGACGAATCTGTAAATCCAGACCGTTGAGCGCATGCACCCGTTCGGTAACCTTGCCGAGCCAGTTTTTACGCGCGGGAAAGCTGACATGAACATCCTGCAAGGCCAGTAAAAATTCAGACATGTGTTGTCTCCAGTTGCGGATACCAGCAGGCCGATTGTTGATCCGCGCCTCCCTGACTGCTTAATGCAGGCGTCTCGTCACAGCGAGGGCCAGCCACAAAACAGCGCTCACGAAATGCGCATCCGCTCGGTAAGCGGGTTAAATTCGGTACGGTGCCGGGAATGGCAGGCAGCAATGCGCGCGGTTCGCCGTGTTCCGGCGC
The DNA here is from genome assembly GCF_059615875.1 of Citrobacter sp. CRE-46. NCBI lineage: Bacteria > Pseudomonadati > Pseudomonadota > Gammaproteobacteria > Enterobacterales > Enterobacteriaceae > Citrobacter > Citrobacter sp. CRE-46. The sequence goes on from NZ_CM184341.1 coordinate 2,722,056, forward strand.
ACATTTCAGCAAGCCGATGGAATAGGGATGCGTGGGATGCTGAATAACGGTTGGTGTTGGACCACTCTCAATCACGCTTCCGGCATACATGACGTATAACCGGTCGCACAATTGTGAAACCACCGCCATATCATGGCTGATAAATAGCACGGCTGTCCCGCTGGCGCGCGCTTTTAGCTTCAGCAAACGCAACACCTGCAGCTGTACCGTGACGTCAAGTGCGGTGGTCGGTTCATCGGCAATGATCAGTTCCGGCTCGCAGGAAAAGGCCAGCGCAATCATCACCCGCTGGCGCATACCGCCGGAAAGCTCAAACGGGAAACGTTTCATCACTTCCGCCGCGTCCGGAATTTGCATCTCTTCCAGCAAAGCGATGGCTTTCTGGCGAGCATCCGTGCGGCTTAGCGCCTGGTGATGGCGGATAACTTCCACCATCTGCTGGCCGATACGTCGCGTGGGATTAAGCGCGGTCATGGGCTCCTGAAAGATCATCGCAACGCGTGCGCCGCGCCACTGGCGCATTTGCTTTTCGCTGGCGTTGAGCACATCTTCACCCAGTAGCGAAACGCGTCCCTGGTGAATATGATAGCTGCCCTCCGGCAGCAGCCGCATGGTAAGCATCGCCGTCACGGACTTGCCGGAACCGGATTCACCGACCACGCCGACAATTTCTCCGCGGTTGATATGCAGCGAAACATGGTTCAGCGCATGCACGTCAGCTTTATAGCCGGGGAAACTCAGATGCAAATCCTCAATTTCCAGTACGGGTTGTGTCATGACTGTTTTCCTCCGGCTTTCGGATCCAGCAGGTCGCGAATACCATCGCCAAAAAGATTAAAGCCCACGGCGGTAATCAGAATTGCGGCGCCGGGAAAAGCGCAATACCACCACTGATCAAGCACGTAGTTGCGGCCTATCGCCACCATCGCTCCCCATTCCGCGCTGGGCTGCTGTGCGCCCAGACCAATAAACCCGAGCGTGGCGGCCATCAGGATCGCGCTGCCGATATCCAGCGACGCCTGCACAATCAGCGGCGGTAAAGAGTTACGTAAAATGTGCCAGCTAATCAGGTGCCAGCGAGAAGCGCCGTAGGTCCGCGCAGCCTGGACATAGGTAAACTGACGCACCACTAACGTTTGGCCGCGGGCGAGGCGCACATAAAAAGGAATACGTACGATGGCAATCGCCAGCATGGCGTTAAACAGGCTGGGTCCCAGCGCAGCGGCCAGTGCCATCGTCAGCACCAGCGAAGGGATGGACAGCATGATGTCCATTATTCGCATGATAATTGCATCGGCGCGTCCCCCCATGACGCCAGACAGACAACCCAGCAGCGAACCCAATCCGCCGGCAATTCCCACCACCACCAGACCAGCGACGACCGACTGCTGGCTTCCGACCAGAACACGGCTGAACAGATCGCGGCCCACTTCATCGGTACCAAACCAATGGGACGCAGACGGTGGCAGCAGGCGCGCACTTAAATTGATGGCATTAGGATCGTAAGGCGTAATCCACGGTGACAGCACCATCAGCAACAGTATCAGTACAATGATGACCCCGCCTATCAGCGTCAGCGGGCTGCTTTTCATCATCCACAACAATTTCGCCCAGTCCGTACGACGACGAGCAGTCTGTGGGGCGGTCGGCGTTTCTTGAGTGAGCATCATTCAGCACCTCCGCGTCCAATACGTGGGTCAATCCACAGGTAGAGTAAATCAACCGCCAGGTTGACCAGCACATAAGCGAAAGAGACCACTACGGCAAATCCCATTACCGCCGGGAAGTCGAGCGCCTGAATCGACGTTACCACCCAGGCGCCCATTCCCGGCCAGGCGAAGACCGTTTCGGTCAGTACCGCACCGTAGAGCAGATCGCCCAATGCCAGGCCGAGCACGGTTATTGATGGAATAAGCGCATTCGGCAACGCGTAACACAGCACGATGTACCAGCCCGGTAGTCCGCTGGCGCGCGCGGTTCGAATGTAATCTTCACTCAGTTGCTCCAGCATGGCAGAGCGAATCTGGCGGGCAACGATCCCTAAGTGCACAAAAGCCAGCGTCAGTGACGGCAGGATCAGGTGCTGGAGCGCATTGAAAAAGACTTCGCCATTGCCTTCCAGCAGGGCATCAATCAGGTAGAACCCGGTGACATGAGCCGGTGGATCCAGCCAGTCGTCTAACCGTCCACCGCCGGGCAAAATTTGCAGATGACCGTAAAACAGCACGATAACCCCCAGCCCCAGCCAGAATGCAGGCGTGGAGATGCCGGTAATCGCCATCAGGCGAACGAGGTGATCAAGCCAACGGTTGCGCCAGACTGCAGATAAAATACCTAACGGAATACCGATCACCAGCGCCAGCAACAAAGAGCAGAAAGCCAGCTCCAGAGTGGCGGGAAAGAAGATACGCAGTTCATCCAGTACCGGGCGTCCGGTGCGAATAGAGGTGCCTAAGTCGCCCTGAAAGATATCGCTCACATAGCGAAAGAACTGCACATACAGCGGCTGGTTCAGCCCCAGCTGTTGACGAATATTTTCAACAATTTCATCGCTGGCGCGATCGCCCGCCAGCAACCGCGCGGGGTCGCCTGGGATCAGGTGCGAAATGATAAAGGTGATCACGCAAACACCGATAACCACCAGAATAAGTCCCCAGCATCGCTGGCGTAAAATGCTCCAGAACGTCATTAGCTTCCCCTTGCGGAGCCTGAGTGGCTCCGCATCAACGTGGCTTATTTACTCATGGTGGAGATATTGAAGACCTGTTCCAGCATGGGGTTAAATACAAATCCTTTGACGTCTTTGTTCATCGCCAGTTGATAGTTTTTCTGGAATAAATAGACGTAGGCCGCTTCATCAATCACGATGGTTTGCGCCTGCTGGTAATCATTGGTTCTGGCGACCGGATCGGTGGTGGCTAATGCGCTACGCAGCAGCTTATCGACCTCACTGTTTTCATAGAATGAACGGTTACCCGGCAGACCTTTTTTATCTGACTCAAACCAGTAGTTCATGAACATGTACGGGTCGGCGAAATCCGGACTCCAGTTACCGATAGCAATGTCGTAATCCCCTTTACCCACACGGTCACGCATGGTGGCATTCGCCAGTTTTTCCAGCTTCACCTTAATACCCAGTTTGTTGAGACTGGCCTGGGTAGAGAGGGCAATCGGCTCCCAGTTAGGGTCATTATCTGAATACAAGAAACTCAGGCTCTCGGGTTTGTTCGCGACCTTGTCCCATGCGGCTTTCGCTTTGGCTTCATCAAAACTGTACTGCATAGCCTTGTCATCAAAACCCCACATACCTTCAGGGATCGGACCGCGCATCTGTTTACCATTGCCACTGAGGATCCCATTCACCATGCCTTTATAATCGGTGGCCCATGAGATGGCGCGGCGTAAATCCACCTGATTGAGCGGCGCTTTACTGTTGTTCAGATACAGATAGGTCACGCGCAGCGAGGGATAATCCACTACGTTAACTTTGCCTTCCTGTTTTAAAGCGGCCAACTGGTCGACCGGAAGCGCGTCGGCAATGTCGATATCGCCCCGCGACAATTGCAGGCGACGGGAGGCGCTTTCACCAATGATTTTTACCGAAACCCGCTTAAACGTTGGTTTGGCCCCGGAATAATGCGGGTTTGGCACCAGTACCAGTTGTTGTCCTTTTTGCCAGCTTTTCAGCATGAAAGGACCGGAGCCTGCCGTGTTCTGCGCCAGGAATCCGCGGGCATCGTCTGCGGCATGTTCTTTTAAGATTGCCGGGTTGATAATTGAGGCCCCGTCATTTGCCAGCGTATACAGGAAGGGTGCGAACGGCTGGCTGAGGGTAAATTTCACCGTGTTGTCATCAATGGCCTCAACCTTCAGATCTTTCGGGAATGCTTCAGCGGGTCCCTGGCCAATTTTGAGCAGGCGCTCAAAGGATTGTTTTACTGCATCTGCCGTCACCGGCGTCCCGTCGGCGAATTTGGCATCGTTTTTCAGGGTGAACGTCCACTCTTTCTGATCGTCAGAGGCTTTCCAGCCGCTGGCTAAATCACCTTCAACTTCCGTTGAGCCTTTACCGCCTTCGGTTTTGTACTGAACCAGACGCTGATAAGAGGGATAGGTGACCGTCCAGTCGTTGTTATCGATGGTCACGGCGGGGTCGAGCGTCTGCGGGTCGGCGGCTTTACCGATGACCAACATATCTTTAGGCACGGCGGCCTGCGCGGCAGGGAGGGCAAATGCCAGCGCAATGGCGATCAGAGCGGGGCGAAAAAACGCATTTAACGCAGGTGTAGTCTTCATAACCAGGCTCCAGGATTATAAGGGATGTTGTGTTGTTATAGGGGGAACAGGGAAACAGGCTATCTGGTCGTCAAGCAGCGGATAACGCGCGGCATCAGATAATTCAAAATGCCACCACTCGCTGTTAATGCCGACAAAACCGCCACCGAACATAATGGCGTTGAGTAACAACCGGTTACGCTGCGCGGCTGGTGGAACAGAAGGGTGCCAGGCATGGGAACGGTCGTGCATCTCATCAAAATCAGCGCCCATATCGAGAACATTGCCACGATCGTCCATCAGCGTAACGTCGATGGCCGTTCCGCGGCTGTGATTGGATCCAATCGCCACATCGACGACGTACTGGGGATCCGGGCACGCATTCCACAGCACCGCCTGCGCCTGCTGGGGGCGATACGCGTCATACACTACAAGCTTCAGGCCCGCCAGTTGCGCGATACTGATGCTTTTAGCCAGCGCGGTTACCGCCTCGCGGTGTAACAGGCAGCGCGCTTCCCGGTAGATAGGCGCGCCGGTAATGTTGTCGGCCGTGGCGTATTTGAGATCGATATGCAGCGACGGGAATATCACCGACAGATCGACCAGTTCTGGGGTTTCTGACATAGCACATTTCCTGTTTATTGTTCGAATTGACCAAACTGTTGTTGTAACTGGCGATTGGTTTGCAGGCGTCCTGCGAGGGAATCACCAAGTTGCTCCACCACCGCAGAGAGTAATAAGTTGAACAGACAGCTCACGGGAGCCAGAGAATCCCAGAAATGTCCGGTGTCAGTTTTTACCTGGAGTAAATCAAGGGCATAATCTCTGGCCCACGGACACCACACATCGGTGATCAGCGCCAGTGGAATATGGCGTTCTGTCGCGACACGGCAATATTGTCGGGAGATAGCGGAGTAGGCACGCATGTCGGTGATCACCACGTATGGCTGGTTAAATCCCGAATTCAGCGACTCTACCCAACTGCCGGAAAGCCCTTCGGAGTAGCTGACTTTAGGCCGCAGGTATTCAAGATGACTAAAAAAGGCGTTGGCAATCCCACGTGTAGACTGGATCCCAAGGATGTAAACCGCTTCCGCATGCGCCAGCTGCTGCGCAATGCGTAAAAATGTTTCGCTTTGCGCGAGTTGATAGACATGGGTAATGGCGTCGATTTCCAGTAACAGCGACTGCTGCGCGCGATCCGGCAGGCTTTGCTGCTGGTGCCAGGAATCCAGCCGCTCGTTCATTCCCCAGGGTTGATAGGGGACAACCGGCAGCTCACGCAGGCTGGCTTTTGCATCCTCCAGATTGCGAAAGCCCAGCTTACGCAGATAGCGTCCTACGGTAATGCCGCTGGTTCCTGCCGCTTTAGCAATGCCATCCGCGGTTTCAAAAGGGATCTGTACACCGTGGGCTAACAGCCACCCGGCTACGCGCTTTTCGCTCGGCGTAAGCTGGCTGAAGGTCTGTTCTATGCGGGTAAATAATTCAGGTTTCGCTGTCATTACCTTCTCGCTGTTAGTTGTCTGTCAGATGACGGCTCACTGTTAGTGAATTAACAATGCAGGACGCGTGCCAGGTCGCTAACAGCGACATGCTGGCTGCTTTTGTTAAAATTAAAACCACATTCATTAACTAATGATCAACATTTGTGCAGCGTAGTTCAGTTTTGGTGCAGCGACAGGAGAGCGGGGTATGAATCTGCTGATTTCGTCGGAACGATCACATTGTCGGCAACATTTCCCCTCAAACATCAGAATCGGTAATAGGAAATATCAATTTCAGCCAAATCAATAATGGCAACCTTTATTCTTATAACGGTAGGGGTATTATTTTTTGCGAACTACATTAACGGTTTGAAGCGCGAGTGTAGATATTATCTATATTATAAATGGAGTACTACAATGAATAAATTCTCCCTTTCTACAGCAGGTATTCTGGTCGCAGCGCTGTTAACCAGTGTTAGCGTCAATGCAGCCACTGATAGCGCGAAAACTGAAGTGACGCCGAAAGGCATGAGCTGCCAGGAATTCATTGATCTGAACCCGCAGACCATGGCTCCGGTGGCTTTCTGGGTGCTTAATGAAGACGAAGATTTCAAAGGTGGTGATTACGTCGACTATAACGAAACCGTCACGACCGCAGTACCTCTGACCGTAGAACTTTGTAAAAAACATCCGCAGAGCGAATTAAGTAAAATAAAAGACGAAATCAAAAAAGAATTATCGAAATAAAATTAAAGCGTTATTAAAACCCGGCCAAAGTGCTGGGTTTTGCTATTTGTGACGCTGTCACTTATTTATTTTGCAATACTTAAGGAAACTTTATAAAGATAAAAACGCCGGTGCCGATACTGGGTAAAAGTTAGCCTTTTGCAGAAGGAGTTTGTATGGCCTGGTATCCTACTCGTATTTCAACGCGTTTAACCATTGGTGGCATTCTGCTGCTTGCAGTCACTACACTTGTCATTGTTGCAATTATGCTCTGGCGAGGGCAGCCGCGCGTCGTTGAAATCAATACCGCCCTGATCGAAGAAACGGGGCAAGGTTTAACCCGTCAGTTAAGTACCGTGTTGTCGCGAATTGAAGGTGAGACCGTCGGTTTGTCGCGACTGGCCGAAGTGCTGCCCAACGATGAATCGCTATATCAAAGCGTTGTTCCACATTTGATAGGTGAAGATAAAGAGTCGATCATTACCGGCGGCGGCATTTGGCCAGAACCAGACGCCTTCACCGCAGGCGTAGAAAAACGCAGCTTTTTCTGGGCGCGTAACGCTGAAGGAAAGCTGATGTACTCCAACGACTATAACGTCGAAGGATCAAGCGGATACCACAATGAAAGCTGGTATCAGCATGCCAAGGGACATTCACAAAACAGCTGCTTATGGTCTGATGTTTACCAGGATGCCAGTTCCGGGGTCAACATGGTAACCTGCAGCGTTCCTTATCAACTGGCCGGTAAGTTTGCCGGCGTCGCCACTACCGATATTCGTCTCGATAACGTTGCCACCTTTATGCAACAGCAGGGAAACAGCACCGGTGGTTACGCGTTCGTGGTGGATAAACAGGGACAAATTCTCTACTTCCCGCAGGCAGACCTGACAAAACACAAAACCATTAACGATCTGGCGCAAAGCGCGCAATGGCTTATCCCGGTGGAAAACGGTCTTAAATCTTTACGTCCGGCAGATGGGGTGAAGACGATTACGCTTGCCAACGACAATGTGTTGAATACGCCGACCCGGGTAATGCTATTCCCGATGGCGGATACCGGCTGGGTCGTGGGGCTGGTGACGCCTGAATCACGCATCGTCGGTCTCGCCAAAGTGATGATGCAGGACGTGCTGGAAGTGTTGATCCCAATTATGACGCTATTGCTGGTGGGATCCTGGCTGGTGGTTCGCCGACTGATTTCGCGTCTCGATGATACCCGCCAGGCGCTCGATGATATCGCGCAGGGCGAAGGCGATCTTACCCGTCGCCTGGATGTGCGCGGCAAAGATGAGATTTCGGCTATCGCCGAGGCGTTTAATCTGTTCGTCGATAAAATCTCAGCCATTCTGATCACCGTCAGAAGCAGTAGCGTGGTGGTGGCGAATAATGCCGTCAGCCTGGCAGACAGCAATATGGAACTTTCATCTCGCGTCACGCAGCAGGCCGCTGCGCTGGAAGAGAGTTCGGCGGCGATGGAACAGTTAAATGCGACCGTTCATCAAAATGCCAGTAATACGCAACTGGCGGATGAGCTATCCGATAGCACCGCGCAAACGGCCAACCGCTGTGGCGATGTTATGCAGGGCGTGATCTCAACAATGGATAACGTCAGCGCGTCATCCGGCAGAATGGTGGAAATTGTCGCGGTGATTGACAGCATTGCGTTCCAGACCAATATTCTGGCCCTGAACGCCGCCGTTGAAGCCGCCAGAGCGGGCGATGCGGGTAGAGGGTTCGCCGTTGTCGCCTCTGAAGTACGTACGCTGGCCCAGCGTAGCGCCACCGCCGCGCAAGAAATTAAAGCATTGATTGATGAATCCGTATCTCATGTTGGTAGCGGAAGTCAGCAAATTCACAATGCAGGCGAACGGCTGGGAGAACTGGTCAATAACGTACGGCAGGTGCGTCAGTTGATGGGGGAAATACGCGTTGCAGGCGAAGAACAGCGTAAAGGCGTTTCCGAAGTCACGCTGGCCGTTACCGAAATGGACAGCACCGTTCAGCAGAATGCCTCGTTAATTGATGATGCCGCAGCACGTACCCAGGCCCTGAAAGAAGAGGCGGAACAACTGGCGTTGCTGGTCTCTTCATTTAGATTACCAGAACCTGCTACCGCCTGAGCGTCGAGTGAGGTCCGGGCGCAATCACTGCACCCGGACAGTCGATTAATGATCAAGGTACAGGTAGTGCATCCAACTGGTCATGCGCAAGAGTATTTTCCGTAGCAATGATAATGCTTCAAAATGCTGAGCTGAATAGACCGCAACCTGAGCGGCAACACCGTCTGGGAGTTGCTGTTCAGCCTGATTATTATCAACTTCGATACTGACCAGCACTTTGTTGCTGCCCGGTGTGACGTTTAAGGATTGCAATGTTCCCTGGGCATAATAAGCCCCGGTCGGGATCACGGGGGCAACACTGACGACTTTTCCTTGTACTACTTGTCCCGGCAAGCCATTGAAGACAATTTCAGCTTCATCACCCACATTAAGACGTAAGATCGAGTTTTGACGAAACGCCGCAACAATTTGGTTTTTGTGCGCAGGAATAAACACCATAACTGGCTTAAAAGGCAGTCTCGACGCATAGGTTCCCGGACGAACCAGTAATTGGCTGACATAACCGTCGCTGGGGGCGCGAACAATGGTTTGCTCATAATTAAATCGAGCCTCATCAATTTGAGCTTGCAGACTGGCGATCTGCGAGTTTTGTCCATGAATGGTGCTGTCGAGTTCTTTCTGAATACTGTTCAGTTCAGCATTGGCGGCGTTCATCGCCGCGTCCTGAGCCAGATAATCCTGGCGCGCTGTATCAATATCATTGGCAGTAAATGGGTTCACTTTTGCCTGACTGCCTTTCTGGTAGCGCTGATAGTTTTTGTAATATTTATCACGTTCAGCCCTGGCCTGTTCTAGCTGCAGTCGCGCACTATTGCGTTTCTCCTCAAGGGCCAGAACGTCATGTTTTGCCGTAACAATGTCCGCTTCAAGCTTTTCCAGTTTAGCTTTATAACGGGCAGGATCGATTTTAAACAGGACATCTCCTTTTTTTATTGGTGTGTTAATTTTATCCGTTACTTCTGAAACCACCCCGGTAACTTGCGGAACAACGGGAATGCCCACAACCAATTTTTGTGCATCTTCTGTATAGGGATGATTATAATTCATGGTAAGGATCAGCGCCCCAAGCATGACCACGCCCCCCAATACCGCTGAGGGTAATGTCCACTTATTCAACGGAACCTTAAATACTTTAAAAATGACGTAAACGATAGCGGCGTAGGTTAATGTTAATAATATTTCCACGATTAATTTACCTTTGGATCCTGCGGGCTGTATGCGCTATTAGTTTGTTCATGTGTTTTTTCCAGTATCGCAATCCGCGCGCTTAGCTCAGCGATATTATGTCCTGAGGTATTGCCATGCCAGCCATGCTTATCACTGTATAATGTTGCCCAAATCCAGAGAAATGGCCAAATCGCATGTAATGTAAATAAACTGACCCAACCCGCGACATGTATGGCATCGAGGTGAGGGTGGTTGCGTTTCTTAGCGATCTCGTACGGGATGTCGTGCAAGATTAATACGCCATAAAAAATAATTAAGAACACCAGGATGAGTATTGCTAATGATAAATAATTGAGCAACATAGTAACTCCAACAGAATTTATAACTTAATTAGAGGGTATCTCTAACGTTGTTTTTCGCCGGATTCAAGCACCACTACTGCTACCAGTAAAGCGACCGACCAGCCAGTTAGCAGTGCGCCTGTCATGCCTTCAAGTGAACCGGAGATCTCCCAGAATCGTGGTAACAGCAAATCGCCATAACCGACGGTGGCAAAACTTGTAATTGAAAAATAAAGCGAGTCGTAAAATGAACTAAAGCAATGATGAATATAGTAAAATGTTGCATAAACGCCACATTCCAATAAATGAGCAAGCAGTAATAAAGAGCATAATAATCCTGCTCTCGGCTTTCTCAATGTTGCACATTGCAGGCGTCTGGTTACCCATCGCGTTAAAATATAATGAACCCCCACACATAATCCAGTAATAAATAGCGACCACAAGATATTTTTAATTAACATTGAAAAAGCCCACAAGAACCATTTTGTTCATTGATATTATCACTGTGTTTTTTTTGACAAAAAGTATTAATGTATTGCAAGTATAAAATCAGACTTTCTTGTAAGGCTAATGTTAATAATAAAATCCAAAAATGGACTTTTCAGGTTTGATTTTTTCTCTATTACCGATAATCATTAATAAGATTATTTAGTGAATTAGACTGAGCCTTCTATGACCAGCAATACTGAACAAACCGGTAGCAGCGAAGAACTCCTTGCGACTAATATAACCAAACTTTTCAACGCATTACTGCCACTTTCTGAAGCCCAGTCGCTATATCGTAGCGGTTCTTTTATTATGGACTCTCAGGGTGAGAATGGGATCTGGTTGTTGACCGAAGGTAGAATAGTCATTCGCCGGCGCACTGATGGGCTCATCCTGGCCAGTCAGCAGGCGCCAATGATGCTGGGAATGGCCGAGTTCTTTCTTCCCACTGGGCATAACTTTTATGATATCGAAGCAGTCAGCCCATGTACTACTCACGTAGTGAAGAAAACGGATTTCATGACTATCGTTAATCGCGATCGACTCTGGGAATCTGTGGCAATAGTTGAAGCGTATATTATTCAGGTAATGAGCCAGCGCGATCGCCTGATCACCAGTCGAACCGCAACTGATATGGTTTGGGGACATCTTGAACTTTTACAGCAAGAGCCGGATGACGTCAGAAAAAGAATCCCGGCGGTACAGTATATCAGGGAGCGAACCGGGCTTTCCCGCAGCACCATTATGGATACGCTTGCCAGGTTAAAACGACAGGGGGCGATCCAGTTGCATCGCGGGCATTTAATCTGCATTTCGGCAGATTAACCACCGCATCCGTCCATGATTTAAATATAGTATGATGGGTCTTATGACGGATTTATGACGTTAAATCCATCAAAACATATGTTATCTGCTTTGTATCAATCTCACTTTAACTCTATAATATTGTGTGTAAACTGGCATTTATCCAAATAAGGGCCAATATTATGGATTTAACACTCAATACGGCTGCTGATATCGTCAAACTACTCTGTGACAGATTGCGTAAAGAACGACTCGCGCGGCAAATGACGCAGGCAGATGTTGCCGCGCGTTCAGGTGTCGGTGTGAATACCGTTTCGAATCTGGAAACAGGTAAGAATGTAGGATTTGAGAATCTGGTCAAAGTCGCAATGGTGTTAGGTTATGGCGATGCGCTGGAGGGTTTATTCAAACCCAGGATTGACAGTCTGGATGATATTTTGCGTTACGAGAAGAGCGCGGCACGCCAGCGGGTGAAAAGGAAAAATTCTGATGCCTGAACAAGTTGATGTCTTTTATGAAGGCTGGGGTGAAAAATGGCTGTGGGGAAAACTGGTGTCTTCCACAGCCCTGACCGGACGCCCGTTGATCGCCTTTGAATACAGTGAAGACGCCATACGTAAGGGACTGGAACTGTCCCGGCTGATGTTACCGCTGAACGGCCCACGTTTACGCAGGGATTTCCCGGCTCATCAATTGGGATTACCTGGACCAGTCTATGATTCGTTACCTGATGGCTGGGGTATGCTGTTGATGGACCGATTATTTAAACGCCGCGGACTAAACGCAGCGCGCATAGGTCCTTTGGAGCGCTTAACCTGGGTCGGCAACAACGCGATGGGCGCCATGACTTTCCAGCCCGTTCAGTCAGATGTCGAGAAGATTTCAAAAGAGGATGTGCCTCTCGAACAACTGGCCGCTGAGGTGCAGGAAGTCCTGAGTGGAGACGGCGGGGAATTCTTGCAAAAATTGCTTCAGATGGGCGGTTCGCCACAAGGGGCAAGGCCAAAAGCGCTACTTTATCGTGACAGTGTCACGTCAAAATTTACTACTGCGCCGCTACCCGGGAGCGAAAGCTGGTTGATTAAATTTCCCGCCAGGCATGAGCATGCTGAAGTATGTGCCATCGAAGCGGTTTATGCTGAATGCTTGCGTCAATGTGGGATTACCACGCCCGATACGGCATATTTTGAGCTGCCCGGCGGGCAGGCGGCCTTTGCCACCCGCCGTTTCGACCGTGACCAGTCGATACGTATTCCAATGCAGAGTCTGGCGGCACTTACCGGAGCAAATTACCATTTACCCGGCGCTTTAGATTACCGGGATTTTCTGCGCGCCACGCAGATCTGTACCAATGATGTCAGAGAAAAGGCGAAAGCGTTCGAACGCGTGGTTTTCAACGTGGCATTCAACAATCGTGACGATCATCCGAAGAACTTTGCTTATTTAATGTCAGCCGATGGAAACTGGACTCTGGCTCCGGCTTACGATGTCACCTGGTGTGAAGGACCCGGCGGGTACCACCAAATGGACGTGCTGGGGGAGGCGCTGGATATCAAAAGAAAGCACCTTCAGTTGCTTGGCGTTCAGGAAGCTGAGCTCTCTGCTGACCAGGTGAACGCCATAATCGAAAAGATCTGCCACTCTGCGTCAGGGCTGAGCGCTATGGCCAGAGACAAATATCCCGAGCAGATAACGCAAACCACGCTGGATACGATCCAAAAACAAATTAATGATAATGTCCGCCGGTTACTGTCCAAGTGATGCAGATACCGTCGTTACACTGACCTAAAGATAACCATTAACGCCCCCAACGGCTGCGAATATAGGTTACGGCCTCATGCGTTTGCGGCTGATTGAGATAATCTTCGCGAAACAGGATGGTGCCGTTGATGTGTGGTTCGGACTCGTTCAGATCGAGCTGCTTTTTCAGCTCTGGCACGCCACCTTTGACTGTCCAGTCCGGCTCTTTTCGTGAAGGTTCGCCGACTTTATACAGCGCCACTCCAATGTAAAGGCGAGTGTTGGTTGATTTCACAACATCTGCCCACCACTTCGCCAGCACATCGTATCGCGCCGCATCACGGGCAAAAGGCCAGTACAGCTGAGGGGCGATGTAGTCCAGCAAGCCTAATTGTACCCAGCGACGAGTATCAGCATAAGATTCATCATACGCTGCTGCGCCACGGGTGTCGGAACCCGCAGGATCGTGAGAACGATTGCGCCATACACCGGCGGGGCTGACGCCAAATTCCACCTCAGGCTTAAGTTTCTTAATGGCCCGCGAAACCTGGGCGATCAATCGTTGGGTGTTATCGCGCCGCCAGTCAGCTTTAGAATCAAATCCCTGACCATATTTTCTGAAGGTCTGGCTGTCGTTAAGCGCTGAACCGGGAGACTCGGTATAGAAGTAGTCATCAAACTGCACGCCGTCGACCGGATAATTTTCCACCACTTCCGCCACGATGCTGGTGATCCAGTCGCGCACTTCGGGAATACCGGGATCCAGTACAAAACGCTCACCCGAGGTGCGGATCCAGTCCCGATGCAGGACATAAACGCTGGAGGGCGTCTGCGACAGCGTGCTGTTTAATTCGGTGATCGTTGATGGTTTGAGATTAACGGATACGCGGTAAGGGTTAAACCAGGCATGAACTTTCATGCCGCGTTTATGCGCTTCATCGAGCATAAACTGTAGCGGATCGTAACCCGGATCCTGACCAATCGTGCCGGTTAGCGTATCTGACCACGGCAAGATTTTAGATTGCCACAATGCGGTGCCATCGGGTTTGACCTGGAAAAAAACGGTGTTGATGCCAAGACGTTTCAGGTTATCCAGCTTATCCGTCAACGCTTTCTGCTGCAGGCTGATACGGATGGCAGGGGAACTGACATTCACTGATGATATCGGCGGCCAGTCCAGACGGGAAACCGTCGCCAGCCAGATTCCGCGCACTGGCTCCTTATTCTGTTGCGGTTTACTCACCGGAGGTAGTGGGGCGACTTTGGGACCGGGCGGCTGTGAAGAGCAACTGCCAAGTAACAACATACTGCCCACAAGTACCGCGAACCATTTCAGATTGGTTCGCGGTAATCTGGCGTGGCAACGGACGAAGATATTCGCCAGTTTTTTCTGATATTTTCCTGAAAAGAAACCGGATGCTGGCATCAGACTATGCTCTTATTTTTTCTTGTTGCGGCTGTTAGCCCAGGGATCAATAGCAGGTGCAGTGTTGTTGAACGGGGTCACGTCATGCAGCGAATCAAGATAGAGCGCTTCAACTTCAGCACGCGCCCACGGCGTACGGCGCAGAAATTTTAAACTGGATTTAACGCTCGGTTCATTTTTAAAGCAGTTGATGTTAATGCGTTGAGCAAGCTCGGCCCAACCAAAACGATCGACCAGTGCATTGACCTGCATTTCTAGCGTTACGCCATGTAAAGGGTCTTTTGAAGTATGAGCATTCATATGAAGTCCAGTTCGGTATTTCCAGATTTTGTCAGTCGTGCAACGAGACAGATTACAAGAAAGCGGAACGACCAGCAATGGCCCAAATCGACACTGATCTTCCAAGGAACATTCGCTGAAACAGTAAAAAGAAGAGGGCGGACAGACCTGACACTTCAGGCTAATCGCGATGGAAGAACTCTTTCTCGTATAGCAATCCGTTACCAATTTAGCTAAAGTAGTGTATAGCAATTTGTTACCAACAGGAGATAACCATGCAAAGCAGCGCCCGTAAACCGACTCGTGATAAGCAAATTAATATCCGGGCTACTGATGAGGAACGTGCGGTAATTGACTACGCCGCAAGTTTGGTCAATAAAAACCGTACTGACTTCATCATTGAGAAGGCCGTGCATGAGGCCCAGAATATCATTTTGGATCAACGAGTATTCGTCCTGGACGATGCCCGTTATCAGTCTTTCATTGAACAGCTTGAAGCACCTGTTCAGAACGTTGAAGGGCGTCAACGCCTGATGAATGTGAAGCCCGAATGGAAATAAACGTCACGACACCGGTCTTGCTGACCGAAGGGCATGATCTCCAGCCATTTGATTGTGGTAATGACGTGTTAAATGATTGGCTACGTCGGCGGGCGATTAAAAATCAGTACCTCAACGCATCGCGCACATTCGTCATTTGTCTTGAATCTACTCAGCGTGTTGTGGGTTACTATTCCATTGCAACCGGGTCCGTGAGCCATGCTGATTTAGGCCGTAGTTTACGTCAGAATATGCCCGATCCGGTTCCGGTCGTTCTGCTGGGACGTCTTGCTGTTGATGTCTGTACTCAGGGGCATCGTTTCGGAAAATGGCTACTTAATGATGCGGTACTGCGAATTTCCAACTTAGCCGATCAAGTGGGCATCAAAGCCATCATGGTACATGCTATTGATGGCAAAGCTCGGGCATTCTATGAGTATTTCGGCTTCGTTCAGTCTCCGATAGCAGCAAATACGTTGTTCTACAAAATTTAGGTAGTGCGGGAAAAAGCACAGCTCATTTAATATCATTTTTACCGACAGATTTTCTCAGAACAGTTATATCCCTTTTAGGTGACTCCCCGAACATTCTCGAATATTCCCAGCTGAAATGGGACAGGCTTTCATAACCGACAGCATAGGCTGATGTGGTAACATCGTAATGTTCATTCAGCATCAGTCGCCTGGCTTCATTGAGGCGCAGCCATTTCTGATACCGAAGCGGGGTCATTCCCGCAAGCTGCCTGAAGTGTTGGTGGAAAGAGGGCGTGCTCATTTGCACGCGAGCTGCCAGCTCCTCGACACGTAAAGGTGATGCTATATTCGTCTTAGAAGCGATGAGTTAGTAGTGGTGTCAACCAATGTCCAAATGCCAGCAAACGAAAGATTAATGGGGACTTAACTCTATGACTTTGTGCACATCACACGATTTAACATAATATACATTATGCGCACCAGTGATGTAGTAGCTAAATTGAGATGTCCGTCTCTGACCAAATAGACATGTCCGCGCTACAGTCTCACCACAGCGATCACTGCTTTCAAAGGATGAGACTCATGACGGCATACGGAACGGAGTTTTTCTCAATGAACGATGTAAACCGACTCAGGATCCTTCAGGACGTTATCGACCGCCGTCTTACCACACGTCTCGCAGCAACCCGGCTTGAGATATCTGACAGACACTGCCGACGGTTGCTGGAGCGCTATCGTGAACATGGGCCGCTTTCACTTGTTAACCGTCGTCGTGGCCAGCCTGGCAACCGGCAACTCATGCCGGGCCTCGCTGAACGTGCACTGCGTATTATCCGCGAACGCTACGCTGATTTTGGCCCGACTTTAGCCTGTGAGAAGCTCGCCGAGGTTCATGGGCTGTATCTGGCCAAAGAGACGGTACGCAAGCTGATGACACAGGCTGGTTTATGGATCCCACGCAAGTTACGGGCGCCGCGGGTACATCAGCCACGACCGCGTCGGGCCTGCACCGGTGAACTCATCCAGATTGATGGCTGTGAGCATCGCTGGTTCGAGGATCGTGGTCCGGCCTGCACGCTGCTCGTTTACGTTGATGATGCGACCAGCCGGCTGATGCAGCTTCTGTTCGTCAGTTCTGAGTCCACTTTCACCTATTTTGAAGCTACCCGGGGCTATCTGGAGCGTTACGGTAAGCCTCTGGCGTTCTACAGCGACAAGGCCAGTGTCTTCAGGATCAACAACAAGCAGGCCACTGGCGGAGATGGCCAGACTCAGTTCGGTCGTGCCATGAATGAGCTGAACATCACCGGCATCTGTGCCAACACCAGTTCAGCCAAGGGCCGCGTTGAACGGGCTCACCTGACGTTACAGGACCGTCTGGTCAAGGAGCTGCGGCTCCGCGGTATCAGTACACCCGAGGCAGCAAACACCTTTGCCGCAGAATTCATGGCTGACTACAACCGCCGGTTTGCAAAGCCACCTCGTCACGATTTCGACGTTCACCGTCCACTTGAGAATAATGAAAATCTGGCAGCAACATTCACCTGGCGTGAACAACGTAAGGTCTCAAAAAACCTGACATTACAGTACGATAAGAAACTTTATCTGCTTGAAGATAATGAAGAAAACCGGCGTTTTCAGGGAAGTTAGTGGATGAGTCCGGACCGTACTTCTTTATCCAGGCGTAAAGGCTGTGGGTGGTGATATCGAGACGTGTTGCAACGCTGGAAACAGAATGACCGCGATCAATAACCTGTTTGACTGCTTCAATTTTAAACTCTTCGGGATAACGTTTACCGCTCATGGGCACCTCTCTTTAAGTCATCTTAAATGACTCTGAGGTGTCTGTTAAACCCGTGGCGATTCAGTCTGGCAGTATCCGGACGGTACCATCGAGCTCCGGGCTAACGGTACTTCCCTGCCCTTCATAACCTACGACCGGCTGGGAGAACTGGACCAGGGCGCCATCGTTGACAACAAGCGCCTGGGACGTGCTCTGGAGATGATAAAGCTGGTTCAGGACAAACGGGACAACACCCGCTCGCAGGCCCTGCCATCACTGGACGGCCAGACCTCACGCAGAAAGAAACAACCCGGAAAGAAATCACAACGAAGTCTCAATCAGGACGACATGTTGGAAGCCCTGCTGCAACTCCAGACAAGGAGCCAGGAAATCTTTGGCAAAAGCTGAAACATAACCCACACGCGGACATCTCAATTTAGCCAGAAAGCGGACCTTTAAAAACTGCCAAGACAA
The DNA here is from genome assembly GCF_059615875.1 of Citrobacter sp. CRE-46. NCBI lineage: Bacteria > Pseudomonadati > Pseudomonadota > Gammaproteobacteria > Enterobacterales > Enterobacteriaceae > Citrobacter > Citrobacter sp. CRE-46. Next base: position 2,740,176 of record NZ_CM184341.1, read on the forward strand.
GTAACACGGAGAGCCATTTTTACGGTTCCGGCCTGGTCAATCAACCACATCACACAACGAACGGCTTACAGCGCGTTTCACGCAGCATGGCAAATTCACGTATCGATAAACCGGATCACGTGAAATTTTACGTAACCCGTGGTGGCCACCACCGCCGGAACTGGCGAACGTCACCCGCAGCCGCCGCAGCTACATCACAACGCCTTTAATACTCGTGCGCGGATCATTACGTATAACGTCTGTTTTTTCGATTCGTCAGACGTCGACGAAAACAGCCAGCCAATAACCGGAATCGAGGATAAAAACGGCGTGTCCTGATTTTCTTTACGCGATGAATTGTCAATTAACCCGCCGAGTAACAATGTTTGCCCGTCTTTAATTGAAACCGTGGTTTCTATCTGACGCTGATTAGTAATAATGTCGCTGGCGGTCGTGTCATTACTGACGCTGTCAGCACGCACCTGTATATTCATTATTACGTTCTGCGTAGTCGTCACAACGGGATTAACTGTTAACGACACGCCCACGTCCTGACGCTCGATAGTCTGAAATGGCGAATCAATTGATGCAGCCTCACCTGTCGCCCGTCCGGTAATAAACGGGACATTTTGACCTACAGAAATATAGCCTTTTTCACCAGACATAGTGAGTATATGAGGTACGGATAAAATGCTGCTGTTAGAGTCTTTCTGTACAGCCTGAATTGACAGCCCTAACACGTTACCGCTAAATATGCCGAACGCAGCGCCGGGAGTTGATAATGTTTCACCCAGCGCACTGGTATTAACACCGCCAACGATTTTACCGCCAGAAGACCGCCCCGCTGCAAAACTAAAATCAAATGAACTTCCCTCCGCTGTTTCAAATATCAGCCCCTCAATCAATACCTGATCACGGGGAATATCTATTACGGGTAAAACCGTTTCTATCTCGTTTTGTTGTTCCTCTGTAGCGCTGACTGCGATTATATTAAATTGCCCCCCTCCGATACAGGATGTGTTGTGCTAACCGGTGATCAGAGGGCAATGCGGGATGCACGAACTCTTCAGTTTTATTCATGCCCAACCGTATCATCAGACGCTCTGACGGTTTATTCAGCACCGACGTAAATGAAACCACCTCACTTAACGCCAGGTCCTCGAAAGCAAACGTCAGGCACGCCTCGGCGGCCTCCAATGCCAGCCCCTGGTGCCAGAAGGATTTAGCAAGACGCCAGCCTATTTCGGTACAGGGTGAAAAGTGAAATTTATCAGGTTGTGGATGTAAACCTACACACCCCACAAACTGCTGTGTTTCTTTAAGTTCAACGGCCCAGAATCCCCAGCCGCGCTCTGTAATGCCTTACTGGAATCTGGCAGCCAGGTTGTCGCTTTCCGTTCGTTGCAGCGGAGCCGGAAAAAAACGCATCACGTCCGGATCGGCATTTAATGCGGCAAACGGGGCTTTGTCTTTGTCTCCCCACGGGCGTAAAATCAGTCTTGATGTTTCCAGCATATTTCTGCCCTTCTCCTGTATTTTCATATAATCTTCTAAAAGAAATGGCTCATCGGCAAGGACTTATGTGCCCCTTTCCGCCTTTTTCTCTCATACTGGAGATGCATTCATGGCCGACTGGAATCCTGCGCTTTATCTGCAATATGAAACTGAACGATCAAGACCCGCTGCGGAATTACTCAGCAGAGTGGCGTTAGAGAATGTCCATTCAGTGGTCGATCTTGGCTGTGGTCCGGGAAACAGTACGGCATTACTGCATCAGCGCTGGCCCTCGGCTGTAATAACCGGGGTTGATACCTCACCCGCCATGCTTAATGAGGCGCGCAATGCATTACCGACATGCCGTTTTATTGAAGCGGACATTCGTTCATTCCAGACAGAGCAGCCTCTGGACCTGCTATATGCCAATGCCTCATTGCAGTGGGTTCCCAATCACTATGAATTGTTCCCGCATCTGGTATCGCTACTGGCTCGCAATGGCGTGCTGGCTGTACAAATGCCGGATAACTGGCTAGAGCCAACGCATGTTTTGATGCGTGAAGTGGCTTATGAACAAGGTTACCCTGACCGGGGCCGCTCGCCGCTTCCTGGCGTTCACGCCTACTATGATATTTTGACTGAAGCGGGCTGTGAGGTGGATATCTGGCGCACAACGTATTATCACGTTATGGATTCACATCAATCGATTATCGACTGGGTAAGCTCAACGGGCCTGCGGCCCTGGTTGCGTGATTTGAGCGAAAATGAGCAACATCTTTACCTCGCACGTTATCATGAACTGCTTCAGGAACAATATCCTCTGCAGGAAAACGGTAAGATTTTGCTGGCCTTTCCGCGGTTATTTATCGTAGCCAGACGTAATGATTAAGCGTTTATTATAAGTGCATCACAGGAGCTGACTATCTGCCATGCGCGCCCTCGCCTTTTTATCATGAGGATCTAGTGGCAAAGCCTGTCATCTGCTAGTGTCTGGCAACGTGTTTCTGACAGGAGTTGTCATGTCTAAAGTCTACATTGGTGGCTGTCTGTGTGGTTCGATTCGCTTCGCGGCCAGCAGTCCTAATAATTCCCATACCTGCTCCTGCGATATATGTCGGAAACATACGGGCGCACCAACCGTCGTCTGGATTGAGTTTAATGCAGAAAATGTAACGTGGACCGGTAAAGCCGGAAAACCGACAACCTGGCGCTCTTCTGAGACGTCAAGTCGGGCATTTTGCCCTCAGTGTGGCAGTTCCGTAGGCGCCATTGATGACGCCCCGGTTATTGCGCTGTTAGCTGGCGCTTTTGACGATCCTGACGATGAAGACCTGGCGCCGGAATTTCATTCTTTTTCAGATATGCAGCCTACATGGTGGCAAAAGAATGTAACTAAGTGAGTTGGTAATGCTTATCCGGAATGTGTTTTGCTGGCACGTTTGTTTCATCATTCATCTGTAACAAATCGATTTCAATCGCATTGCAAATCGCATCCAGCGGGAGGTCGTTGTTCTCTGTACCAAACGGATCTTCCAGCTCTTCTGCAAGCGTATCGAGCGAAATAAAAGTATAGGAAATCAGCACTGAGATAAACGGCGTCATGTAATGTAAATCTACCACCAACGCGAATGGCAACATGATGCAAAACAGATAGACCGTGCGATGAAGGATCAAGGTATAAGCAAACGGGACGGGGGTATTCGCGATCCGTTCACATCCTGCCAGCACCGCAGACATATCATTTAACCTATTGTTTAAACTATGGAATAATATGTCTGACAGTTGACCATTGCGCCGACGTACAGCTAACCATGCCCCCATCAGCAACAGAATGCGATTTGCCGGTGATTGTGAGGCAAATACTATTCGCAGATCCTCCTCACTAAGGTATTTCGCCAATGGTTCAGCCTGTGGCTGACGGCGTAAAGTCATGCGTAAACAGTGGGCAAAGGCGATTTGCAGACGAACAAACTGTCCCAGTTCGCTGTCGTCCGGCAAGGTAGTTTTTACTTCACGTAGCAGCGACCGGGAAGCAATCATCAACTGCCCCCACAGGTGTCGAGCCTCAACATAACGTGAATAACAGGCGTTATTACGAAAACCTAAAAAGATAGCAATCGCCACGCCGAGAATGCTGAACGGCGCCAGGGTAAATTTGATGCCCAGCATCGTATACCACGGCAGCATGATAATAACGGCGATGGAGAGCAGGAAGTTCAGCAGCAGACGTGAAAAAATTTTAGATAATACCGACCCATGCCAGACGAATATCAGGCGTAGCCAGTGTTGTTGGGGGCGAACGATCATGGTTATCTTCAGGAAAATGTGAAATCCGTCACATTAGACGCGAACATGATCAATGTTGCAAGCTAATCGCAACACTATCTAAACATCTTTCCTCCTGCTGAACGGACAATGCGCTGAAGTGGCAGACCGTCACCATAAAAGTAGAAAAACTATAGTATGTTGTAACTAAGTAAGATCTGTAAAAAACCCGGCCTGAGCCGGGTCTGCGTATTAGCACAGTGGTTTAACGGCTTCGCGCATGCCTTTTAGCAGAATGCTATCCAGATCGGCAGTAACCTGTTCTACCAGTCCGGAAACTTCTGTCAGATCCTGTTCCCAGTGTTCTGTAACGGCCAGCACAGCTTTAACCAGCTCTTCGGTGCTTATCTGGCGGTCATGATGCTGGGACCATAGCTGTTGAAAACGCGTCATCCAGTGCGCATCATCCTGAACCGGGTAAGACTCACCGTTACGCTCTCCACGGTAGAACGCAATCAACGCGGCAAGCGCAAATGTCAGACGCGCAGGCAGTTTACCGCTGGCCTGTTGCCCCGCCAGCAGTTGCGGCAAGATGCGAGTGCGGAATTTAGTCATGCCGTTCAGGGCAATCGACAACAACTGATGTTTGATATACGGGTTGCAGAATCGACCTGTCACCGCGCTGGCAAAAGACGCCAGCTCATCGCGTGGTAAATCCAGCACTGGAATAATTTCTTCATAGATCGCTTTTTCCACGAAGGCGCGAATCTCCGCGTCATTCATGGCCTCCCCCACGGTATCCAACCCAGCCTGCCAGGCAACGGGAACCAATGCGGTATGTGCGCCGTTGAGAATCGCCACTTTCCGTTCTTTATACGGTTTGATGTCATCAACTATCAGGACATTCAGCGGATATTTATCCAGACGCAACTCAGCGGCTAATGACTTCGGCCCCTGGATAACAAACAGATAGAAGTGTTCTGCGGTGTCCAGAAACGCATCGTGATAACCCAGTTCCGCTTCAAGCTTCGCGACTTCATCACGTGGATAGCCGGTGACAATACGGTCCACCAGCGTGGAGCAAAAGGCGTTGGCCTGATCCAGCCATTGGATAAATGCTTCCGGCAATGCCCACTCCTGGGCATAGCGCAGAACCAGTTCACGCAGCGCATCACCATTGTAATCAATCAGTTCACAAGGAATGATTATCCAGCCTTTATCCGACGCGCCATTAAAATGGCTGAAACGCTCGAACAGCAGTCGGGTCAGTTTGGCCGGATAACTCACCGCTGGCGCATCCTCAAACTTATCACCAGCATGATAGCTGATGCCGGCTTCGGTGGTATTGGAGAAAACAAAACGCATATCAGGGTTATGCGCCAGCTTCAGGAACTCATCGTATTCACTATAGACGCTGATCTCGCGGTTAACCGAACGAATCAAACGGGCGTCGCTTACGGCCTCGCCCTTCTCATTCAAACCACGAATGATGGTGGTATAAAGGCCGTCCTGTGTACTCAGTGATGGAGGGAAAGTACTTTCGATAGGTCGGACAATGACCACACCAGAGTTAAGATCGGTATGCTCATTCAGCAGATCGACTTGCCAGTCAACGAAGGCGCGCAGGAAGTTTCCTTCACCAAACTGAATAATGCGTTCAGGATACTGAGCACCGGGGAAATCGCGACGATTTAAAGTTTGCACAATGGGTTCCCTTTTTAATTAGTCATACAACCTGATTGAATTGGTCCAATAGGTTAGCAAACTTTAATACATTGAAACCCTGTTTTGATCAATCCCCAGCGACAAATTAGAGAGTTTTATAAAAAAGTGTGGTCCCGGTCAGCGTCCCGTCAGGCATTTTGGCATAGTCAGGTATCACTCCTGCTTTTTGCCACCCACACTTGTGGTAGAACAACTCCGCGCCACAGCCCGTCGCCGTATCGAGCACCAGCAACGTTTTGCCCCTTTGACGCGCACAACTTTCCAGCTCGTTCATCAGTTCCTGGGCAATCCCGCTCCGCCGCGCAGAAGTATGAACCAGCAGCTTAGCGACATCGGCGCGATGAGGTTGGTTTTCAGGTTGATCGATAATGAGCTGGACGGTACCGACAAGCGTTCCCCGGGCATTCTGGGCGCCAAGAACGAGTCTTTCCCCACGGGCAACGCTTTGCGCGACGTTCATCCAGAAAGGCCGTGATTTCTCACGATTAAAAGGCAGCATAAAGCTGACGGAGGCGCCATCATTGACGCACTGTTCAAGGACATCGCTGAGCTCGTCGATTCTCGACAGAATCTGGGCCGCATTCAGCACGAAGCAGGGTTTGCAGGAAGCCATTTTTTCTCCTTAGATTGACCCCCTAAGCTTGCTTTTAACAATTACATAACACAAGGGATTATATCATAGGATAATGTTATCTATGGCTTGTTCATTTGAATCACTAACCAGTGATATATAACCGTGACAACGTAACGTTGCTGTTGTTCGTTTAGTGCCACACCCTGAGGAATGTCATGCCATTTTGCCAGGCACCCCCGACAGCAGGTCGCCGTCGCGTGCTGCGCGATGAATACCGGGTGACCACGCATTGGCGTCTGCTTCCCATCATTAGCGGGAAAAGCGGGAGCCAGCCGTTTGGCAATAAAATCGGCTGCATGTTGTTCAATAACCGGCGCGCCTTTATCCAGACAATACTGCCTTTCTTTCTGGCCGAGGCGAAACCGCGAGCGAAACGTCGATTTCGCCAGCCGGGCAAAAAGAGGATCGAGCGTATTCATCAGTAAACCGAACGCCCCATTTGTTGCGTTAGTTGCTCCAGCGCGGCGATACCCGCCAGTGAATTTCCCGCTGGATCCAGTTCCGGACTCCAGACAGCAATCGCCATCTCGTGCGGAACGATGGCCACGATACCGCCACCCACACCAGATTTTGCCGGCAACCCAACCCGCCAGGCAAACTCCCCTGCGTTCTGATACATCCCACTGGTCGCCATCAGCGCGTTGATTTGTCGGGCCTGCATCGGCGTCACTACGGGCTCCTCAAGATGGAAGGCATGGCCCTGATTCGCCAGAAATACGAAGGTTCGCGCCAGTTCCACACAGCTCATTTTCAATGCGCAGTAGTGAAAATAGTTTTGCAACACAGTGGTCACGTCATGGTTAAAATTGCCGAACGATTTCATCAACCAGGCAATAGCCGCGTTACGTGCGGAATGCTCAAACTCTGATCGCGCCACCGTCGCATCGTAGGCGATATCCGGGACGCCGCTTAATGCCCGGACCACTTCCAGCATCCGTTGACGTGGTGCGCTCAGACGCCCTTGCAGCATGTCGCAAACCACCAGCGCCCCGGCGTTAATAAAGGGATTACGCGGGATACCCTGCTCCAGTTCCAACTGCACCAGGGAATTAAAAGGATGACCGGACGGATCTTTGCCAACGCGTTGCCAGATCTCCTCTTCCTGATAGTGACGCATCGCCACGACCAGGCTTAATACCTTCGAAATCGACTGAATAGAAAAGCGTTCTTGTGCATCCCCTGCCTGATAGTGCTGCCCATCGACGGTACAGATGGCGATGCCCAGTTTTGAACCGTCGACAGAGGCTAACGCAGGAATATAATCAGCGACTTTACCCTGACCAATCAGCGGACGAACCTGCTGTACAATGGTCTCTAAAATTGAATTGTCCATGGCCCTGGCCACAACATGCTCCTTGCTCGCAGGTATGAAAGGCCTGCGAGTATAACAGAGCTGAATACGCTGCGTCAGACCATTAGATGTCAGCGGACGAAGAGTCAATGACAAAAATATGCGAGACCAGACAGGTGCCCCCCGACGGAGGCACCCGCACCTTCAGAGGCGGTTTTTCCAGACGGTCTGCACATTACAAAATTCATGCAGGCCAAAATGCGAAAGCTCGCGACCAAAACCACTTTTCTTCACGCCGCCAAACGCTACACGGGCATCGCTGGCGCTGTAACCATTGATGAATACGCCTCCACACTCCAGACGAGAGGCCATCTTCTGGGCCAGCGCGTCATCCGCAGTGAACACCGTGGCGGATAATCCAAAATCACTGTCATTCGCCAGCGCCAGAGCATGTTCCGCATTCCTGGCAACGGTGATCGCCGCAACCGGACCAAACAGCTCCTGACGGAAAGCCGTCATTTCTGGCGTTACGCCGCCCAGTACCGTCACGGCATAGTAATTGCCCTGACCTGCTATTTTTTCACCGCCAAGAAGTAACTTAGCCCCTTCGGCCAGGGATGCTTCAACCTGCTGATGTAACTCATCACGCAGATCAAATCGCGCCATCGGTCCAAGGTCATTTTCTTCGTTTAACGGATCGCCCATTTTGAGCGCGCTCGCGGCCGCCACAAAACGCGCAGTAAATTCTTCTGCAATCCCTTCTTCGATAATAAAGCGTTTTGCTGCCGCACAAACCTGCCCGGTATTCTGATAACGTCCGGCGACTGCCGCTTTAACGGCCAGATCGAGATCGGCATCATTCAGGACAATAAACGGATCGGAACCACCCAGTTCAAGTACGCATTTTTTCAGCGCCGCCCCCGCCTGAGCACCAATCGCCGCACCGGCGCGTACGCTCCCCGTTACCGTGACTGCCGCGATGCGCGGGTCGTTAATCATCTGACTGACGCCGGCGTTATCGGCATTGACCCAACCGTAAACACCGGCTGGTACGCCTGCATCAGCAAAAACCTGTGCGATAATCGCAGCACAGCCGGTTACGTTAGGCGCATGCTTTAACAAATAACCATTTCCGGCCAGCAGAATCGGAATGGCGCCACGCAGTACCTGCCACAGCGGGAAATTCCACGGCATGATCGCCAGAATAGTTCCAAGCGGACGATACTCAATCACCGCCTGGTTATTTTCCACCAGCGTGGGCTCCGGGTTCAGCATCGCGGGTCCATGTTCGGCGTACCAGTCACACAACGCGGCTGACTTGGCGACTTCACCCCGAGCCTGTTTGATGGGTTTACCCATTTCACGTGAAATACACTGCGCCATCTCTTCCGCGCGATTACGCAGGGCCTGGCCGATATGACGCAGCGTATGCGCGCGTTGCTCGACGGTAGTCTGTTTCCATTCACTGTAGCCACTTGCTGCAAGACTCAGTGCCTGAGCAATCTCTTCAGTGCTGGCCCACGGCATCGCCGTCAGTCTTTCACCGCTGGTAGGATCAACCGAAATAGCATGTGTTGCTGCTGTGATAGTCATAGATGCCTCTCTTTATCGCAGGGTATGGTTATATCATGAGCATATTTACTCTTTCTGAAAAATGAATAATATTAACCACACCATTCACGATTAGAGAATATTATGGATCTGACGCAACTGGAAATGTTCAATGCCGTCGCGGAGACCGGCAGCATTACGCAGGCCGCAGCGAAGGTGCACCGCGTGCCGTCCAATCTCACTACCCGTATACGCCAACTTGAGGCCGATCTTGGCGTCGATCTGTTTATTCGTGAAAACCAGCGCCTGCGGCTTTCCCCCTCCGGGCACAACTTTTTACGCTACAGTCAGCGGATCCTGGCATTGGTTGAGGAAGCGAGAATGGTGGTCGCCGGGGATGAACCGCAGGGCTTGTTTTCGCTCGGATCGCTGGAAAGCACCGCCGCGGTGCGTATTCCCGCAACGCTGGCTGAATATAACCAACGGTACCCGAAAATTCAGTTTGCTCTGGCGACAGGTCCCTCTGGCACCATGCTGGACGGCGTGCTCGACGGCACGCTGAACGCTGCCTTTGCCGATGGCCCTATTACCCACCCCGGACTTGAGGGTATTCCGGTCTATCGTGAAGAGATGATGATTGTCACCCCGCACGGTCACCCTCCCATCCAGCGGGCCAGCGACGTCAACGGCTGCAGTATTTACGCGTTTCGCGCCAACTGTTCCTACCGCCGACACTTTGAAAGCTGGTTTCATGCCGATCGCGCCATGCCGGGTACCATTCATGAAATGGAGTCATACCACGGGATGCTGGCCTGCGTTATTGCCGGTGCGGGAATCGCGCTGATTCCACGTTCAATGCTGGAAAGTATGCCCGGGCACCATCAGGTCAACGCCTGGCCATTGAGCGAAAACTGGCGCTGGCTGAATACGTGGTTGGTCTGGCGAAGGGGGGCGATGACGAGGCAACTGGAAGCCTTTATTGAGGTATTGAACCCGCAGCTGTAAAAATGAGATCCGCATCACGAAATGATTGTATTTTCACCAGCAAACGTTTTAAGATCGCGATCTTACCTTTTCGCAGCTAATCCACTGATTCACTATGACAACAGACACTGTTTCCCGCAAAGTGGCGTGGCTACGTGTAGTTACGCTCGCCATTGCCGGTTTTATTTTCAATACCACAGAGTTTGTCCCTGTCGGTTTGCTGTCCGACATTGCACAAAGTTTTAATATGCAGACCGCTCAGGTCGGGATCATGCTGACGATCTACGCCTGGGTTGTTGCCTTAATGTCGCTTCCCTTCATGCTGCTCACCAGCCAGGTGGAACGACGCAAGCTCCTGATCTGTCTGTTTGTCGTGTTCATCGCCAGCCATGTCCTCTCTTTCCTGGCATGGAATTTCACCGTGCTGGTGATTAGCCGCATTGGTATCGCTTTTGCGCACGCTATTTTCTGGTCCATTACCGCATCGCTGGCGATTCGTCTGGCCCCGGCAGGAAAACGCGCGCAGGCGCTTAGTCTGATTGCTACCGGCACCGCGCTGGCAATGGTGCTGGGTCTGCCTATCGGGCGTATCGTCGGTCAGTATTTTGGCTGGCGCACCACGTTCTTTGCCATCGGCATGGGGGCGTTAGTCACCCTGCTCTGCCTGATTAAGTTACTGCCTGAATTGCCCAGCGAACACTCCGGTTCACTTAAAAGTTTGCCGGTGTTATTCCACCGTCCGGCATTGATGAGTCTGTATGTGCTGACGGTGATTGTGGTCACCGCCCACTACACGGCTTATAGCTACATTGAACCGTTTGTACAGACCGTCGCCGGACTGAGTGCCAACTTTGCTACCGTGCTGCTACTGATTCTGGGCGGCGCGGGTATTATTGGTAGTGTGATATTTGGCAAACTGGGTAACCTTCATGCGTCCATGCTTATCAGTAGCGCCATTGCCCTGCTGACGGTATGTCTGGTGCTGCTGCTACCAGCCGCTGACAGCGAAATGCACCTCGCCATCCTGAGTATTTTCTGGGGCATTGCGATTATGTTGATCGGCCTTGGCATGCAGGTAAAAGTGCTGGCGCTGGCCCCGGATGCCACCGATGTCGCAATGGCACTGTTCTCCGGTATCTTTAATATCGGCATTGGCGCTGGCGCGCTGGTGGGAAATCAGGTGAGTTTGCACTGGTCGATGTCAACGATTGGTTATACAGGCGCAGTGCCTGCCGTTGTCGCGTTGGTATGGTCGGTGATTATCTTTCGTAAATGGCCAGTATCGCTCGAAGAGCGGCCTCAACATTCATAAAAAACGGGCCTGGTAAAACAATACCGGGCCCGTTTTTTTAAGCGTAAGTTTTAATAATTTCCAGCACGCCGTTAATAATAAACTGCACGCCCATACACACCAGCAGGAAGCCCATCAGACGCGAAATAGCTTCTATGCCGCCTTTGCCTACCAGGCGCATAATCCCACCAGAACTGCGTAAACACCCCCACAGGATAACGCCGACAACCGCAAAAATTATCGGCGGCGCAACCATAATTACCCAATCAGGAAATTCGGAGCCATGACGGACGGTTGACGCCGAGCTGATGATCATTGCTATCGTGCCCGGACCAGCGGTGCTTGGCATTGCCAGCGGTACAAATGCAATATTGGCAGTCGGTTCATCTTCCAGCTCCTCTGACTTGCTTTTCGCCTCAGGAGACTCATGCGCCTTTTGTTGTGGAAACAACATCCGAAAACCGATAAACGCAACGATTAACCCACCCGCAATTCGCAATCCGGGGATTGAAATCCCGAAGGTATTCATCACCAGTTGTCCGGCATAGTACGCCACCATCATGATGGCAAACACATACACAGACGCCATCAGAGACTGACGGTTACGCTCCGCGCTATTCATGTTACCAGCAAGGCCAAGGAACAACGCCACGGTGGTTAACGGGTTTGCCAACGGTAACAGGACTACCAGCCCCAGTCCTATTGCTTTAAACAAGTCCATCATAATGTCATCTTTCCTGTGCGTTAATCGTCAACGGCAAGTATAAGGTGAAACCCGAGAGATAAGCCATTTTCACGGTGTAAGGATTCATTTTTCACCTGCACCTATAAGCCATAATTATCAAACTGTTAAAATTATATACATCTGTTGATGAGCCTGCGGATTTAGCAAAACGTGGCATTTTCCGCCCCATTTATTTGACTTATATTTGCCTAAGCAATAATATCAGCCGTGACTAACTACTTGCCAGGGCAACCATTGTGAAAAGCACCAGTGATCTGTTTAACGAAATCATCCCACTGGGGCGTTTGATCTACATGGTTAATCAGAAAAAAGATCGTTTGCTAAACGACTATCTGTCACCGCTGGATATCACGGCATCACAGTTCAAAGTGCTCTGCTCCATCCGGTGCGCGGTGTGCATTACCCCTGTCGAATTGAAAAAAGTGCTGTCTGTCGATCTTGGCGCCCTGACGCGGATGCTGGACAGACTGGCCTGTAAAGGCTGGATAGAAAGGCTTCCGAATCCACACGATAAGCGTGGCGTGTTGGTGAAACTCACCGAGCATGGCGCAACAATTTGCGAGCAGTGTCACCAATTAGTCGGGCAAGACCTGCACCAGGAACTAACAAAAAACTTAACGGCGGATGAAGTAGCCACGCTTGAGCATTTGCTTAAGAGAATTCTGCCGTAAACAGAAAAGAGGTATGACGATGTCCAGACGCAATACTGACACAATCACTATTCATAGCATTTTGGACTGGATCGAAAATAACCTTGAATCGCCGCTCTCGCTGGAAAAAGTGTCTGAGCGTTCAGGTTACTCCAAATGGCACCTGCAACGGATGTTTAAAAAAGAAACCGGTCATTCACTGGGTCAATACATCCGCAGCCGTAAAATGACTGAAATAGCGCAAAAATTAAAAGAAAGTAACGAGCCGATTCTTTACCTGGCGGAACGTTACGGCTTTGAGTCCCAGCAAACGCTGACCAGAACGTTCAAAAACTATTTTGATGTTCCGCCGCATAAATACCGTATGACCAATATGCACGGCGAGTCACGCTATTTGCTTCCGCTCAATCAGTGTAATTGCTAATCGCCAAACGACGTAACCGAGGAAATGATGAAAATTCTGTCTTATGCGATGCTGGCCCTGCTGTTGATTGTTTCGGGCCAGAGCATGGCGGAACAGACCGCGCAACCAGCCCCCCAGAACAGCCGTGACGCGATGATTATGCCCCCTGCGCACGATCAGTCCCCGTTCGATTTTAATCATATGGGTGCCGGCAGCGATAAGTCCGACGAATTGGGTGTGCCTTATTACAATACGCGCAACCTGTAATTCGTTTTTGCCCCGCCACGGCGGGGCTTTTTATTACCCTCTCACCTGCGCTATCTTGCGCAAACGAAAGCCAAACACATTAATATACAGCCCAGCCATAATCAGCAGCGCACCCAGCAGTTGCAAACCCGTGAGCGTTTCATCCAGCAGCACGACCGCACTTGCCAGACCGACAACGGGCACTAACAGCGACAGCGGCGCTACCCGCCAGGTTTCATAACGTCCGAGCAAAGCCCCCCAGATGCCGTAACCCACAATGGTCGCCACAAACGCCAGATAAACCAGTGACAAAATGGTGGTCATATCTATCGCCACCAGACTCTGCACAATTTGTGTCGGACCATCAAGCAGTGAGGATGCCAAAAAGAACGGAATAATGGGAATTAAGGCGCTCCACACGACCAGGGACATCACCGCCGGACGCGCCGTATGCTGCATTATTTTTTTGTTAAAGATATTGCCGCAGGCCCAGCTTAGCGCTGCCGCCAGCGTCAGCATAAAACCGAGCATGCCGACATGCTGTCCGTTCAGACTGGCTTCAATCAGTACCAATACGCCAAACACGGCCAGCGCAATCCCTACCAACTGTTTCCCGTGCAAACGCTCGCCAAAAGCGAATGCCCCCAGGATGATGGTGAAAAATGCCTGAGCCTGTAATACCAGAGAAGCTAATCCGGCAGGCATACCGAATTTGATGGCGCTAAAGAGAAACGCGAACTGCCCAAAACTGATAGTCAGGCCATAACCAAGTAACAGCGAAAGCGGGATTTTCGGGCGGGCAATAAAGAATATCGCCGGAAACGCCACCAGTAAAAAACGCAATCCTGCCAGCATCAATGGCGGCATATTGTGCAGACCCACTTTAATGACGACAAAGTTCAGGCCCCAAACGACGACGACCAGCAACGCTAACAACCCGTCTTTACGTGACATACCACCGCCCTTGTAAATATTAAATTTTTGTAAACAAGTTAAGGTAACGGAAATCATTGTACCGGAACAGATCATTAATTCAGGTAGGCTGTTGAGGGCATTTTCCGACAACTTATTGAGTGTACATCACACTTTTACCATGCTATTTGTTTCTGATATCTAAAAAAAACATAACAACATGCATTGTCGGGCAGGAAAATGAATATCTCTCTGAGACGGTCCACTCTCGCGTTACTTGCATCATCTTTGTTATTAACCATTGGGCGTGGCGCTACGCTGCCATTTATGACGATTTACCTCAGTCGGCAGTATAACCTGAGCGTCGATCTGATTGGTTATGCAATGACGGTCGCCCTGACTATTGGCGTCGTTTTCAGCCTTGGCTTTGGTATTCTGGCCGACAAGTTCGATAAAAAACGCTACATGCTGCTGGCTATCTGCGGTTTTGCCTCTGGTTTTATTGCGATCCCACTGATGCATAACGTGGTGGTGGTGGTACTGCTCTTCGCCCTGATCAACTGCGCCTACTCCGTCTTCGCAACGGTGCTGAAAGCCTGGTTTGCCGATAATCTCTCTGCCACCAACAAAACGAAAATTTTCTCGCTTAACTATACCGTGCTGAACATCGGCTGGACCGTTGGCCCCCCGCTGGGCACGCTACTGGTGATGCAAAGTATTAACTTACCGTTCTGGCTGGCGGCCGCCTGCTCTGCTTTACCACTGGTGTTTATCCAGACGTGGGTAAAACGTTCCAATGCAGCATCAGAAAGTTCAAACGCCGCGGTTTGGTCACCCTCGGTGCTCCTGCGCGACAGAGCATTGTGTTGGTTCACGTTGTCGGCATTTCTGGCGTCATTTGTTGGCGGCGCATTTGCTTCCTGTATTTCGCAATACGTGATGGTGGTCGCCAACGGTGATTTTGCCGAAAAAGTGGTAGCGGTCGTTCTGCCCGTCAATGCCGCCATTGTGGTATCGCTGCAATATGCCCTCGGACGCAGGATCACTGCCGCTAATATTCGACCGCTGATGACAGTAGGCACAATCTTCTTTGTGCTCGGTCTGGTTGGTTTCATGTTTTCCGGCAACAGCCTGTGGTTCTGGGGTATTTCTGCTGCCCTTTTCACGATCGGCGAGGTCATTTACGCCCCAGGCGAATACATGCTGATCGATAACATCGCCCCGGCTGGAATGAAAGCCAGCTATTTTTCCGCCCAGTCGCTGGGCTGGCTTGGCGCCGCGGTAAACCCATTGGTCAGTGGCGTTATTTTGACCACATTACCGCCGTGGTCGCTGTTTGTGGCGCTGATCGTGGCGATTGTCCTTGCCTGGGCGTTAATGATAAAGGGTATGCGCGCCAAACCCTGGGATCAGACGGTAGTCTGCTGATTGTCATCGCGACAGAGCCAGAGTGGTTCTGTCGCGTATCTCAAATGGCCACCAGCCCTCGTACTCCCTCGGATTCCATATTCTCGCCGAAACCGCTTTGAATAATACTTCCGCGCGACATAAGCAGGTATTTGTCAGCCAACTGCTGCGCAAAATCATAGAACTGTTCCACCAGCAAAATGGCCATATCGCCCCGGTGCGCCAGTTGAGAAATAACCTGACCAATCTCTTTTATTACTGACGGCTGGATCCCCTCGGTCGGCTCATCAAGGATCAACAACTGCGGGCGACTGGCCAGCGCCCGTCCAATAGCCAGTTGCTGCTGCTGTCCGCCGGACAAATCTCCGCCCCGTCGATACTTCATCTCCTGTAGCACTGGAAATAGCGCGTAAATATCATCCGGCACGCGCCGGGCGTCCTGTGCTGAAAAGCGGGAAAGGCCCAGCAACAGGTTCTCTTCCACTGTCAGACGCGGAAAAATATCGCGGCCCTGCGGCACGTACGCCACACCGGCTCTGACCCGTTGATGTGGCTTCCAGTGCGTGACATTTTTTTCCTGCCAGAGCACGCTTCCACTGCGGGCAGGAATAAGTCCCATCAGGCATTTTAGTAGCGTTGTTTTTCCCACGCCGTTACGCCCCAGCAGACACGTCACTTCGCCGATACGCGCTTCAAAGCTCACGCCACGCAGAATATGGCTGCCGCCATAATATTGATTCAGTTCATTTACCTGTAGCATCAGCCCTCCTTATCGTCCAAGATAAACTTCAATAACCTGCTCATTAGCCTGCACATCGCGCAGGCTTCCTTCGGCCAGAACTCGCCCCTGATGCAGCACCGTGACATGGTCTGCAATCGTCTCGACAAATCCCATGTCATGCTCAACAACCATCAGCGAGTGCTTTCCGGCAAGCTGGCGAAACAGCTCCGCGGTGTATTCCGTCTCCGCATCGGTCATCCCTGCCGCCGGCTCATCCAGTAGTAGTAAATGCGGCTCCTGGACCAGCAGCATGCCGATCTCAAGAAACTGTTTTTGTCCATGCGAAAGCAGCCCGGCACGGCGTTCGCGCTCGTTGCCCAGACGTAACAGCGCCAGCATTTCATCGATGCGATCCCGTTGTTCACCAGAAAGGCGAGCCCGTAAAGAACCCCAAACTGATTTATCATTTTTCAGTGCCAGTTCCAGATTCTCCGCCACCGTTAGCGCTTCAAATACCGTGGGCTTCTGAAATTTTCGTCCAATCCCCTGGCGCGCAATGGCAATAGAATCAAACGTCATTAAATCAATAGACTGATCGTAAATCGCACGACCGCTTTGCGGTCTGGTTTTGCCGGTAATGACATCCATCAACGTCGTTTTTCCGGCGCCATTAGGACCAATAATGCAGCGCAGTTCCCCTACGCCAATATTGAGCGTGAGATCCGTTAGCGCCTGAAACCCATCAAAGTTCACGTTGATTTTTTCCAGCTGTAACACCGGGTCGGTTTGATTGCGAAATCTGTCCCCTGGCAACTGGCGGGTAAAAAGACCTTCATCTGGCTGCATTATTTATCTCCTTTGCGAAACAGACCAATCACGCCACGGGGTAAAAACAGCGTAACGCCAATAAAAATCAGACCAAGAAACAGTTGCCAGTATTCGGGCATGATCACCGTAAACAGACTTTTAGCGCCGTTCACCAACACAGCGCCAAAAACCGGGCCAATCAAGGTTCCGCGACCGCCGAGGGCGACCCAAATCGCCGCTTCAATCGAGTTGGTCGGTGACATTTCGCTGGGGTTAATGATGCCCACCTGCGGAACATACAGCGCACCAGCCAGCCCGCACAACACAGCAGAAAGCGTCCACACCAGCAGCTTGAAACCTTTCGGATCATAGCCACAGAACATCAGCCGATTCTCGGCATCGCGCACGGCGGTCAGGATACGACCAAACTTACTGCGCGCCAGCGCCAGTCCCAGCCACAACGCCAGCACCAGTAGCATCACCGTCGCCAGAAACAGCGCGATACGGGTTGAGGTCGCGGTCACGGGGAACCCCAGAATAGTGGTAAATCCGGTGAAACCGTTATTTCCACCAAACCCGGTTTCGTTACGGAAAAACAGCAACATGCCTGCGAAAGTCAGGGCCTGAGTCATGATAGAGAAATAGACGCCCTTGATTTTTGAGCGAAAGGCAAACCAGCCAAACACCAGCGCCAGCAGGCCGGGCACCAGCACAACCAGCAGCATAGCCCAGATAAAATGTTGCGTTCCCCACCAAAACCAGGGCAGTTCGGTCCACGACAGAAACGACATAAAAGCCGGTAGTCCTTCGCCGGAGGCCTGACGCATCAGGTACATCCCCATCGCATATCCCCCCAGCGCAAAGAAAATGCCATGGCCCAGTGAGAGCATTCCGGCATAGCCCCACACCAGATCCAGTGCCACCGCCACAATGGCATAACACAGGATTTTCCCGGCCAGCGTCAGCGTCCAGACGGAGATTGCCAGCGGATGATCCGCGGGGAGTAGCGCCAGAAATGGCAGAATAATGAGCGCCAGCAGCAAAAACAGCCCCAGGATGCGCGTCACGCGCGGCGCTTTGCGTGCCAGCGTTAATGTCATTGGCATAGTCATTAGTCAATAACCCTCCCTTTCAGTGCGAAAAGTCCCTGAGGTCGTTTCTGGATAAACAGAATGATCAGCACGAGGATCATAATTTTGCCGAGAACAGCCCCCACCTGAGGCTCCAGAATTTTATTGAAGATCCCGAGACCAAACGCCGCTGCCACACTCCCGGCGAGTTGTCCAACGCCGCCAAGCACCACCACCAGAAACGAATCAATAATGTAACTTTGCCCCAGCTCCGGCCCCACGTTACCCAACTGCGACAGCGCCACGCCACCCAGCCCGGCAATCCCTGAACCCAGTCCAAAGGCCAGCATATCGACTCGCCCGGTGGGCACGCCGCAGCAGGCCGCCATATTGCGGTTTTGCGTCACCGCGCGCACACGCAGCCCCAGACGGGTTTTATTCAACAATAGCCAGGTGAAGAACAGCACCAGCATGGCAAAGCCAAGCACCACAATTCGGTTCCACGGCAAAATCAGATTGGCATAGACCTGAATCCCCCCGGAAAGCCATGTCGGATTGGCGACTTCGAGGTTTTGCGCGCCAAAGGTCATTCGTACCAACTGGATCAGCATCAGACTGATCCCCCATGTCGCCAGCAGTGTTTCAAGCGGACGGCCATATAAATGGCGGATCACGCCGCGCTCCAGCAACATTCCTACTGCCGCGGTAAGTAAAAAGGCGACCGGAAGCGCAATGACCGGATACCAGGCTAACCATTGCGGGAGAAACTGCCCCATCAGCTGTTGCACCATCCAGGTACAGTAAGCGCCGAGCATTAACATCTCGCCATGCGCCATATTGATGACGCCGAGTAACCCGTAAGTAATCGCCAGACCCAACGCCGCCAGTAGCAAAATCGAGCCCAGAGACAATCCCATAAAGGCTTGCCCAAGAAGATCGCCAACCTTCATGCGGTGTGCGATGGAATTCAGACTTTCGTCGGCGGCAGCGCGAACGCGGGCATCAGGTTCATGCTCTGCACGGGTGAAAGGTTGTAATTTCGCCTGGGTTTCAGGGTCGTTTGACGCCCCCAACAGTTCAATTGCCTGCCGCCTGACCTCTGGTGATGCACTGGTCAGTTGCAGGTTAGCCAGCGCAATAACCAGTGCAGATTTCACGTCAGCATCCGCTTCCTGCGCCAGTCGTTGCTGTAAAAATGGCAGCATGCCAGGCATTGCCTCACGCTGTAATATGCGTGCGGCATCAGCCCTAACTGTGACACTGTCACTTAAAAGTTGATGCGCAGCCAGCGTTCCGGCGACCAGATTGCGCAGTCGGTTAGTCAGACGGACTTTTTTTAGCTCGCCGTCTGGCGCTGCCGCCGTCCCCAGCGCTTGTACTCGCGAACCATCCATGACAAACGCATGTTTCGCATTATCGGTCAGCAGGTTTTCATCTCGCAGCGCCTTAAGCACGGGTAAACGCTGAAGGTCGGGATTCATCGCCCATTGTTCAAGTAAGGCGGTCTGCTGCGTCCGGCTGGCAGCGGTAAAAGTATCGGCATCTGATGCCTGCGCTATCCACGGCAAAAACCACGTCAGCAACATCACACCACGAATAAAGCGCATGACTTTCATGAGCATTCTCCTAAGCGTTGCCCTCCCGCAGGAGGGCATAAGATCAGTTGCTGGCAGTTTTTACGGGTTGTTCAGATTTTTTATCATTGCCGGCGATATACGGGCTCCACGGCTGGGCGCGGACCGGCTCATCGCTTTGCCACACCACGTTAAACTGACCGTTGCTTTCAATCTCGCCAATCATGACAGGTTTGTGCAGATGATGGTTGGTGGCATCCATCGTGAGGGTAAAGCCAGATGGCGCGGCGAATGATTGCCCTGCCATTGCAGCACGGACTTTATCCACATCGGTAGTTCCGGCTTTTTCTACTGCCTGTGCCCACATATGCAGACCAACCCAGGTGGCTTCCATTGGGTCGTTTGTCACAACCGAATCCGCATTCGGTAATTTGTGCGCTTTGGCATACGCCCGGTAATCCGCGACAAACTTCTTGTTAGCCGCATTATCCACAGACTCAAAGTAGTTCCAGGCGGCAAGGTTACCTACCAACGGTTTCGTATCAATACCGCGCAATTCTTCCTCACCTACGGAGAAGGCCACCACCGGAACATCGGTGGCTTTCAGCCCCTGGTTCGCTAACTCTTTATAGAATGGAACATTAGAATCACCGTTGATGGTTGAGACCACCGCCGTTTTTCCCCCTGCGGCGAATTTTTTAATGCTGGCGACAATGGTCTGATAATCACTGTGTCCAAACGGGGTATACACCTCTTCGATGTCTTTATCGGCAACACCTTTCGAATGCAAAAAGGCACGGAGAATTTTATTAGTCGTGCGCGGATAAACATAATCAGTCCCCAGCAGGAAGAAGCGTTTCGCACTGCCGCCGTCCTCACTCATCAGATACTCAACAGCCGGGATCGCCTGCTGATTAGGCGCCGCGCCGGTATAAAAGACGTTAGGCGACATTTCCTCGCCTTCATACTGCACCGGATAAAACAGCAAACCATTTAACTCCTCGAATACCGGTAACACCGATTTACGCGAAACCGATGTCCAGCACCCGAACACCGCAGCTACTTTGTCCTGACTCAGCAACTGTCTAGCTTTTTCAGCAAATAAAGGCCAGTTCGAGGCTGGATCAACCACCACCGGCTCCAGCTTTTTGCCCAACACGCCGCCCTGCGCATTGATTTCGTCAATAGTCATCAACGCCACATCTTTCAACGGCGTTTCAGAAATCGCCATCGTTCCGGATAACGAATGCATGATGCCCACTTTAATAGTGTCAGCCGCCTGGACGCTAAAACTCATGCCCATTGCCATAACGGAGGCCGATAACGCAAAAGCTTTTAAAATTGTACGACGCTGCATAGTTTCACTCCTGAAATTAGATTCGCTGAAAGCTCCGGTGCAGCCGGGCAGACAAAACGGTGCAAATTAAGGGGATTCAGAAGTGATAAGGCAAAAACGATGCCAGATATTAAAACACCATATAAAATCAAAGCATTAGAGTAGTACAGTTCAGTGGCTGGATGAAAATATTTCGCCAGTAAGGCGGATCGCCAGGGAAATTGAACCACCATGAGACAGCGTTGCATTATAACCGTGCAACAATTTGCATGGGGGTCGTATAACAATGACTTTGCACTCAGCATAAAATCGTGGTTAATTTGCCGAGGATAAGCGCGCCTTGTCACTATTATTTATTTTCCCCGACAAAATCGCGTCAATTTTTTACATTTCAGACGAAATAATCATACAGTTCAGCCTTTGTTTAAGTTGCAATTGCTACTATAGTCATAAGCGAGGTGAACTTAAGGTAAGAGAGGAAACTCACAGATAAAGGAGCATTTACTATGCTGGGTAATATGAATATTTTTATGGCTGTTCTGGGAATTATTTTATTTTCCGGTTTTCTGGCCGCGTATTTTAGCCACAGATGGGATGATTGATGAACGACGATAGTCCTGCACCGAACCGGCCCCTTGTAGCGTCACTGCACAAGGGGCCATTTTTTTACCTGAATCGCCTTTCCTGCACCTTTTCCCTGGCCATCAATAAAAAAAACCGCCGGATAAACCAGCGGTAAATGCTTGCATGGATAGATTTGTGTTTTGCTTTATACGCTATCTGGCAATTCCCTGCGAAGATAACGGATATCTGGCTAACCTATCATCGGCAACCCCAATGAAAGCTAAACGAAACGTAACTAACGCAAAACAGCTTAGGTGAATCTCACGCGCTGAGGTGGAACGAAAGCCCATCACTGGCGTTAACCAGGGTGATCTGCTCGCGTTCATCCATAAACATACAGCGATTTCTGCCGCTCTGTTTTCCCTGGTACATCGCTCTGTCAGCCCGTCCAAGAGCGGTATCTAATTTTTCATCCCGCTGAGCTCTGGTGATACCGGCCGTTACGGTGATAGCGATCTCTCCATCTGCGTAAGGGATTTTTTGCTGGCCAACAAGCTGACACAATCGCAACCCAGCCTGGCAGGCCTGCTCATCAGTTTTCGTTCGGATGATGATAATGAACTCTTCGCCACCGTAGCGGTAAGCCTGTTCATCATATCGCGTCCATGCCAGAAAATTTGCTGCCAGAGCGCGTAATACTACGTCCCCCACAAGATGACCATACGTATCATTAACGTGTTTAAAACGGTCGATATCCAGCAGCAATATATAAAGGTTAAGCGGTTCGGCATCGATTAACTGTTGGTCAAAAGACTCATCGAGCATTCTTCTGCCCGGTAAGCCTGTTAATATGTCGATATTGCTCCGGATACTCAGCAAATATATTTTATAGTCCATTACAGCAGACGTAAATGCCAGTAACGCGTCCTCGAATTTGGTGAAATGCCATGGATAACTCCGTTCCTCCAGTATTGCCGATAGCAAATCCTTGCCTGATAAATGCATTTTTTCATGAACAGTATTTATCTTATTCACATAGCTACAATCATCTTCATTGCGCAGCGATTGATTATTAAGCCACTGTCCAAATTGGCAAACAAAATGCGCGTTGTCACCCATGATATCTGGTTTCGTAGCATTCGAGGATACTGCGCACCGGAACATATTCACCAGCCATTTATAGTGGGCATCAATTGACTTGTTCAACTCGATCAAAATTGCATCTATTTCCATCGTATTTCTCATCATCACGATCTTCCTCCCTGTTCGAACGTTTCTGATGCAATCATCTTAACGATAAAAAAGAAAATTTATGTAATTTTTTATTTGAGAATAAATCTTATCAGGTGCAATAATGAACAGTAAGATAAGACCGGGCATCACGCCCGGCTCAATTTTTTTCTGACAGTGCCTTACACGCTCAAACCACGATGTTCCAGCATCGGCTCCATACGGGGATCGCGCCCGCTCCACTGGCGATAAAGTTCAGCTAAATCAGTACTGTTCCCGCGGGACAAAATCGCTTCGCGGAATTTCTGCCCGTTTTCGCGGGTTAATCCACCCTGCTCTACAAACCACTGATAGCCGTCATCAGCCAGCATTTGCGTCCACAAATAGGCGTAATAACCCGCGGCATAGCCGCCGCCGAAGATATGGGCAAAATAACTGCTGCGATAACGTGGCGGCACGGCCTGAAGATCCAGATCTTCTGCCGCCAGCGCCTGCTGCTCGAATTGATCAACTGAATAAGATGACGCCTTCGTCTCCAGACTGTGCCAACGCATGTCCAACAATGCGGCACTGAGCAGTTCGGTCATATCGTAGCCTTTATTAAACAAGCTGGCCCGCTGCATTTTATCCCGCAACGCCTGCGGCATTGGCTCCCCGGTTTCGACATGACGGGCAAATCGGGCAAAAACCTGCGGATGGCTCGCCCAGTGTTCGTTAATCTGCGAAGGAAACTCGACAAAATCACGCGGAGTGTTAGTGCCTGAAAGCGTGGCATAACGCTGAGTGGCAAACAGACCGTGTAAGGTGTGGCCAAACTCATGAAATAACGTAATGACATCATCCCACAGCAGTAACGCCGGCTTACCCGTTACGGGTTTTTGATAATTACAGACATTGTAAATAACGGGTCGGGTTTCGTTAAGCGCCGATTGCTCAACAAAATTGCCCATCCATGCCCCGCCGCTTTTTGATTCACGGGCGAAGAAATCACCATAAAACAACGCCAGTCCTACGCCATCATGGTCGAAAATTTCCCATACCCGAACATCCGGGTGATAAACCGGAATGTCGAATCGCTCAACGAATTTGATACCAAAGAGCTGATTGGCCGTCCAGAAAACGCCTTCGTTCAACACCGTATCCAGAGCAAAGTAAGGTTTAAGCTGTGACTCATCAAGGGCATATTTCTCGCGGCGGACCTGCTCAGCATAAAATGCCCAGTCCCAGGCCCTGACGCTAAACTGCCCCTGCTCTTGATCGATGACTTTCTGGATTTCAGCCTGTTCATCCAACGCACGCTGGCGCGCGGCCGGAACGATCGCCCGCATAAACGAAAGTGCCGCCTCAGGCGTTTTAGCCATCTGGTCGGCGATTTTCCAGGCCGCATAATTGGCAAAACCGAGTAATTTTGCCTGTTGCATGCGGATGTCGACCAGACGCTGAATAATAGCCCGGGTATCGTTATCGTCATCGTGTTCGGCCCGCGTCCACGCCTGGGTAAACAGGTCTTCACGGATTTGGCGATCGCGTAACACGGCAAGCGCCGGTTGTTGAGTGGTATTCAATAACGGAATAACCCAACGTGATTCAAGCCCCTTTTCTTTTGCAGCCTCAGCGGCAACGGCAATTTCTTCGGCGCTAAGTCCGTCAAGCCGCCGGACATCATCCACCACCAAAGCACCGGACTTGTTCGCCGCCAGCAGACGCTGATTAAACTGACTGGTCAGCGTGGCTGACTCGGTGTTGAGCGCTTTGAGGCGTGCTTTGTCGGCCTCATTGAGGCGAGCGCCAGCCAAGACAAAACGCTGGTGGACGACCTCCACCAGACGCACTGATTCGCTATCCAAACCTAAGGTATGACGTCGTTGCCAGACTGCATCGACGCGGGCGAAAAGCGCGCCATCAAGATAGATATCATTGGCAAGTCCCGCCAGCTCTGCTGAGAACGCTTCGTCAAGGCGTTGTAGTTCATCGTTAGTGTGCGCCGCCGTCATCGCAAAGAAAACGCTGGTTACGCGCGTGAGCAGCGCGCCGCTTTGTTCAAGCGCCAGCAACGTGTTAGCAAAATCCGGGTCCTGTGGGTTTTGTACAATTGCCGCGATCTCCTCGCGTTTTTGCCGCACGCCCTCATCAAACGCCGGACGATAATGCTGCACGTCAATCTGATCAAACTTCGGTGCCTGATACGGCAATGTACTGTGGTGTAAAAAAGGATTCGTTAACGACATCTTTCACTCCTGAAAACGATTTGTTTACCAGAGTAGACTTCCCGGGAATCGACCGCAATCCTGTTAACCAGGAATAGCTCTGACCGGAAATGACGTGCTATGGTAGTACTACATAAAAAGCGTTGAGGAACAGTGAGATGATCGTTTTAGTAACCGGAGCAACCGCAGGTTTTGGTGAGTGCATTACGCGTCGTTTTATTGAGAATGGGCATAAAGTTATTGCCACCGGACGCCGCCAGGAGCGCCTGCAGGAACTCAAAGATGAACTGGGTGACCACCTCTATACCGCGCAACTGGACGTACGTAATCGAGCATCGATTGAAGAGATGCTGGCGTCCTTACCTGCTGAATGGCGCGATATTGATGTTCTGGTCAACAACGCAGGTCTGGCGCTGGGCCTCGAACCTGCCCACAAGGCCAGCATTGAAGACTGGGAAAACATGATCGATACCAACAACAAAGGCCTGGTTTATATGACCCGTGCCGTGCTGCCTGGTATGGTTGAACGCAATCGCGGACATATTATCAATATCGGCTCTACTGCGGGTAGCTGGCCATACGCCGGCGGTAACGTTTATGGCGCGACCAAAGCGTTTGTCCGTCAGTTTAGCCTCAACTTACGTACTGACTTACACGGGACAGCGATTCGTGTTACCGACATTGAGCCGGGTCTGGTTGGCGGAACGGAATTCTCTAACGTGCGTTTCAAAGGCGATGATGCCAAGGCTGAAAAAACTTACGAAAATACCACCGCGCTGACCCCACAAGATGTTACAGAAGCGGTATGGTGGGTGGCTTCGTTACCCGCTCATGTCAACATTAACACCCTTGAAATGATGCCTGTCACACAGTCTTTTGCCGGGCTGAGTATCCATCGGAGCTAATTTCTCTGCCCGGCCTTGCGCCGGGTATAGATAGCCTGAAATAAGTGATAAAATATCTGGGTTAACTCTCTAAAAAGTAAGAATGAATGACCGTAGAAACGCAGCTCAACCCTACACAGCCTGTAAATCAGCAGATTTACCGTATTCTTCGTCGTGATATCGTGCACTGTCTGATTGCGCCTGGTACGCCGCTGTCGGAGAAAGAAGTTTCTGTACGCTTTAATGTGTCACGCCAGCCGGTACGAGAGGCATTCATCAAACTGGCAGAGAACGGTCTGATTCAGATCCGTCCGCAGCGTGGCAGCTACGTGAACAAAATTTCGCTGTCGCAGGTGCAAAACGGCTGTTTTGTTCGCCAGGCGATTGAATGTGCCGTGGTCCGCCGCGCCGCCACCCTGATCACCGATAAACAGTGCTATCAGCTCGAACAGAATCTGCATCAGCAGCGTATCGCGATTGACCGAAAACAAATTAATGATTTCTTCCAGCTTGACGATGAGTTTCATCAGAAACTGGCTTTAATCGCCGAGTGCCAGCTCGCCTGGGACACCGTCGAGAATATAAAGGCCACCATTGACCGCGTTCGCTATATGAGCCTGGATCACATTTCCCCTCCTGAAATGCTGCTGCGCCAGCATCACGATATCTTTGCCGCACTTGAAAAACATGATGGTGACGGCGTCGAGCGTGCAATGATGTTGCACCTTCAGGAAATCGGTGAGTCTGTTCAGCTTATTCGCCAGGAAAATAGCGACTGGTTCAGCGAAGATTAATACTACGCTCACCTCTCTGCGGGGTGAGTTGTTCTGCGTTTTCCCCTTTCCTGCACATCTGCCTAAAAAAAGCTGTGACTTTGATCGAAAACAAAAAAATCATTAACGAGAAGCGTATTTATATTGCGCCCGTTACGTGGGACTAAAAGCCCACGGGCTTTGACGGTGAGTTGGAAAGGAGAAAACACCATGAAAACATACGATCGTAACCGTAACGCAATCACCACTGGCAGTCGCGTCATGATTAGCAACACCGGACTCACAGGCCGCATTACAGCGATAGATACCGATGGCCTGACCGCTGAGCAAATTCGCCGTGGCAAAACAGTGGCAATCGAAGGGTGTGAAGGCAAATATGCCCCACTCGAGTTGATTCGTTTGGGCATGAACTAATTGGTGTTAATGCCAGAAAACACTGCGCCATCTGGCCCGTTTAAAGCCAGATGGCGACATAAATGATGCCCTTCGTTACTTCAGTTTTGCTGCATACTTCGCAACCGTTGCCTTTGCCCCTTCAACCAGTAAAGCAAGATAGGCTTCTGTGACCTGGTTTTTGAACAGTTCTACCTGCGGTAATTCGCGACCAAAAATGGCATCAATCGCCAGTAACGCCTGAACGCGCGCTTCCCCCTCATGACTACTGCGGACCGCAGTCTGGATCACTGGCAACAGCGGATCGCTGATTTCAATCGCCTGACCGTGTTCATCCACACCGCCGACATAGCGCATCCAGGCGGCTACGCCCAGTGCCAGCAGCGCAAAATGGCTGCCATGCGCAATGTGCCAACGAATTGAATCGAGCATACGCTGCGGCAGTTTTTGGCTGCCGTCCATCGCAATCTGCCAGGTACGGTGACGCAGTGCCGGGTTGCTGTAGCGCTCAATGAGCAGATCGGCATAGTGTTGCAGATCCACCCCTTTCACTTTCAGCGTCGGTGCCTGTTCCTGCAACATCAACGCTCGCGCGGCAAGACGATAATTTTCATCCTCCATGCAGTCGTTGATATGCTGATAACCCGCCAGATAACCAAGATAGGCAAGGAAAGAGTGACTGCCGTTGAGCATACGCAGTTTCATCTCTTCAAACGGAATCACATCCGATACCAGCTCCGCCCCGGCCTTTTCCCATGCCGGACGACCGGCGACAAAGTTATCTTCAATTACCCACTGACGGAACGGTTCACAGGCTACGCCTGCCGGGTCGCGTACCCCGGTGATGTGTTCAATTTTGTCCAGCGTATCCGGAGTAACCGCAGGAACAATGCGGTCAACCATTGTAGAGGGGAACGTCACATGCTGTTCGATCCACGTAGCCAGTTCAGCATCTACCGCCCGGGCATACGCGGTGACGACATTGCGCATAACGTGGCCGTTTTCAGGCATGTTGTCGCAGGACATCACGGTAAATGCGGCTAATCCCGCAGCTTTGCGACGCGCCAGGGCTTCAACCACCACGCCTGGCGCAGTATTTGGTTGTTTTGGATTTTGCAGATCGGCGGCAATCATGGGGTTGTCTAACATCAGTTGACCCGTCGCCGGAGAGTGGCAATATCCTTTCTCGGTGATGGTGAGAGAAACGATCGCCACCTGCGGTTCACACATCGCAGCCAGTACGCTTTCCAGACCATCTACCTGCGCATGCAGCGCGTTTTTCACCACACCAACGACTCTGGCAGTCCACGCATCCGCAGACATCTCCGCAACGGTATACAAATTATCTTGCTGTTTCAGATCGGCAATCTGCTGCTCACCGCCAATCAGATTCACTTCGCAATAGCCCCAGTCACTGCCGTGTTCTGCAGCCAGGATGTCAGCATAAACACCCTGATGTGCGCGATGAAACGCGCCAAATCCCAGATGAACAATACGCGGGATCAGAATAGTACGATCGTAGTCAGGAAGCGCAGCCTTTGCCGCTAACAGCTTGTTTTGCATGGTATGACCTACTTATCAATGAAATCAGGACAGTCTCAGAGTAACGCCTGCAGGGTTGTATGTTTTGATTTGCATTAAGCTTTTTATGATTGGTATGACATCATTTAAAGCTGTGTAATAGCATGAGCGGAGCATGACCGCCCCGCCCATGCTACAGCCAGGTCTTAGCTTGCCTGGGGCGCTGAGCAACGAACTTTATCCGTCTGACTCACTTCAGCGGCATCCTCAAGCACGCTCAGGTCGCGGTCTTTGACCTCCGGCATCAACAACGCGGACACCAGACCGATCAGTGAGTAGGCAATAACCATCGCCAGAATTGGCCACCAGGAATTGGTCATGTTGCAGAAAATGCCGGCCAGAACCGGCCCAAAACCAACGGCTACCAATCCGCCCGCCTCTTTTGAAATCGCCATTCGCGTAAACCGATTGCGGGCACCAAATATTTCAGCCATGGTGATATTTTCGAGAGCAAATAATCCCAACACAGCAAAGTTATGAATAACAATCAATGCTGACATGATAACGCCAGGGCTATACGTTTTATCCACTACAATAGACAACATCGGGTAAGCCAAAATAATGGCTGAGATATTGAGGATAATATATGGCAATCGACGACCAAATTTATCAGACAACCAACCGAGCAGCGGTATGGTAATAAATCCCAGTACCGAGCTAATCATTAATGCATCAGTGGGGATTGATTTATCAAACAACAAAGTCTGAACTAAATAACCGGCGAGGAATGTCTGGATTAATCCTGAGTTACCCGCCTGTCCAAAACGTAAACCGGTGGCCAGCCAGAAGGATTTACTGGTAAACATCGCGCCCAGCGTATTTTCCGACGAATTGTTTAATGCAGGCGCATTTTCCTCATTATTCACTTTCTCAAATACCGGACTTTCTTTGAGATTCATACGTAACCAGATGGCAAAGATCATCACCACAACACTGGCCAGGAACGGAATGCGCCATCCCCAGGCTAGTAATTCTTCACGGTCAAGAGCAAAGAACATCACCGCCCAGATGGCCGTTGCGCTAAGGGTCCCACAGTTGGTACCCATGGCGACAAGTGAGGAAATAATCCCACGTTTTCCTTTCGGCGCATACTCGGCAAGCATAGTACCCGCCCCGGAGATCTCAGCCCCCGCGCCAAGTCCTTGTACAATACGCAGCGTCACCAGCAGTATGGGCGCAAAGATACCAATTTGCGCATACGTTGGCAGCACGCCGATTAATGTTGTACAAATCCCCATCATTGTAATCGTGATAAACAACACCTTTTTACGCCCGATGCGGTCCCCCATCTTGCCAAATATAAATGCCCCGACGATACGAGCAATATATCCTGCGCCGTAGGTTCCCATCGCTAAAATGAGGGCCATCGCCGCAGATTGTTCCGGGAAAAATATCTCATGGAATACCAGTGCGGCACCCAAAGAATATAACTGAAAATCCATAAATTCGAGCGCAGTACCTAACCATCCGGATACGGCGGCTCTGACCAGATCTGTGGTGGATCTTTCGTGTTTTTCTTGATTCATATTGGCTATCTCTTAGAGGTAAGATGCGTACCACTTACTCGCAGTTATTTATATTATTCAGTGAATGTGAGTAAAACTTTGCAGCAGTGCTGCTGATCTTTCTCAAACAATTCAATTGCGTCTGTAACGTGGTGATAGTCAAAAGTATGGGTAATAAGTTGATTAGGGTTAATAAGTCCGTTAACCAACCAATCAATAACAACCGGGAATTTATTGGCATTTAATCTTGAGGAATAAATTGAAAGTTCTTTCCCGGTAATACCCTGCTGAACAATCTGACAAGGTTCGCTGGAGAAGCCCATCAGAACAATTCGCGCGGCTGGCGATGCCAGTGTAATAGCCTCCTGTAAAATGGATGGATGACAGGCCGCATCTACGATGATCGTCGGCTTAAGCTCTTTTTCCGCCAGGAAATCGTGCAAAGATTGCTGACCGTTATTTATTACCCAGTCAGCACCGCACCGTTTCGCCATACTCAGGCGTTCTTCGATTCTGTCGGCAATCACCACCGTTTTTACCTTATAGACACGTTTAAGCGCCTGTACGGTGGTCAGCCCCATAGGCCCTGCGCCATAAATCAGCGCAATATCATTTTCTGTGGGTTTAATTTGCCCGGTTACGTTCGCGGCGATGGTAAAAGGCTCGACCATGACGGCATGTTCATCTGGTACGGCATCGGGGATCGACCAGGCATTTTTTGCCGGCACTACGGCGTACTCGCTAAAACCACCATCGCGATGAACGCCCAGCACCACCAGCGATGTGCAAACGTTGGGTTTACCTATCGAACAGGGATAGCAATGCCCGCAACTGATAACGGGATCAACGGACACTCGGTCACCTATTCGCGAACGATCGACACCTTCACCTACCGTATCGATCACGCCAAAAAATTCGTGGCCGATAACGCGAGGATATTGCGCAAATGGATTATGCCCGCGGTAAATATGGCTATCGGAACCACAAATTCCCGCCAGTTTTACCTTCACCCTGACCTCTCCCGCTGCTGGCTCTGGAACGGGCCGTTCGGCAATGACCAGCGTATTTGGTTTTTCAATCACAACACTTTTCATAGCAAATCACTCCTTACCAGTTCCACAACGTACCATCTTCCAGGCGAGCGACAGGCAGATATGCCGGGTCATACGGATATTTCGCGGCCAGTTTTTCGTCAAACTCGATACCAAGGCCTGGCTTATCGCCCGGGTGCATGTAGCCGTTATCAAAAGTCCAGTTATGCGGGAACACTTCCAGCATTTGCTCGGAATACCCCATATATTCCTGAACGCCGAAGTTCGGCACCCACAGATCAAAATGCAGTGCTGCGGCCATGCATACGGGTGACAGATCGGAAGGTCCATGTGACCCCGTGCGTACCTGATACAACGAGGCAAAATCGGCAATACGGCGCATACCGGTAATACCGCCCGCATGGGTAATGGTGGTGCGGATATAGTCGATCAACTGTTCTTCGATCAGTTGTTTGCAATCCCAGATGCTATTGAAGACTTCCCCTACTGCAATCGGCGTGACCGTATGCTGGCGGATCAGGCGGAAACACTCCTGGTTTTCGGCTGGTGTGGGATCTTCCATCCAGAACAGACGATATTGTTCAATGCTTTTGCCAAACCGGGCAGCTTCAATCGGCGTCAGGCGATGGTGCATGTCATGTAGCAGATGTTCATTAAAACCAAATTTATCGCGAACGGCGGCAAACAGTTTCGGCGTGAAATCGAGGTATTTCTCTGTAGACCACAGTTGCTCTTCCGGCCACTGCCCTTTGGTCGCGGGTTCGTAGGCCAAACCTTTGCCTTTAGACATACCGTAAGTGGTTTTCATGCCCGGTACGCCGCACTGTACGCGAATCGCTTTAAAGCCCATCTCTTTATGTCGCGCGTAATCCTCCAGCACATCATCTACGGTATGCCCTGTGGTGTGGCAGTAAACCATGACCCCTTCACGCGATGCGCCGCCGAGCAACTGATACAACGGCATGTTCGCCGCTTTCGCTTTGATATCCCACAATGCCATATCCACTGCGGAAATCGCCGACATGGTGACCGGCCCCCGACGCCAGTACGCGCCTTTATAGAAAAACTGCCAGATATCTTCGATTCGATGCGCGTCGCGTCCGATAAGTTGCGGACAGACATGATCTTTCAGATAGGACGCCACGGATAACTCGCGGCCATTTAAGGTGGCATCTCCCAGCCCGGTGATCCCGTCTTCTGTCGTTATTTTTAACGTAACAAAATTACGCCCCGGGCAGGTGACAAAAACTTCAGCCCCGACAATCTTCATTTTTTATTCCTTACATCTGTTCTTGTGATGCAGGAAATTTACTCAACTGAGCTACTACCATACAAGTATAAAGATCGAAAAAGCCCTCGTTGATCACAAAAAAGGCGCTATGCGCGCCCCCATCCAGCCACAATAATCAGCATCCCGCACAAAGCCACCAGCGCACCAGACCAGTCATACAGGCTGAGTTTTACGCCATCGACAAAGCGCAGCCATAGCAGCGCAGTGACAACATAAACGCCGCCATAGGCCGCGTAAACTCGCCCACTCGCGGCCGGATGCAGCGTCAACAGCCAGACGAATAAGGCCAGAGACACTCCGGCGGGTACCAACAACCACGCCGTCGCGCCTCGTTTAAGCCACAGCCAGGGTAAAAAACAGCCGATGATTTCGCATAAAGCAGTGACGAAAAAAAGAAAGGTAGTCTTCAGCATTGACGTTATTCAGTTATCTTCGGTTTAACCATGATACGACAGAATATCGCCAACGTATCCATATCCGCTCAGTGGGTATGCCCTGAAGCAGGAATAGTGTAGAATTTAACCCTGTTTTATCGTTTTTCCCTTTCTCATAAAAGGAATTCGCCATGAATATTACACTGACCAAACGTCTGTGTCTGACGGCTATGCTGACGCTTGCGGCGGCTGTGTACACCTCTTCAGCATTTGCTGAAACCAGTAAACTGGTCATTGAATCCGGGGACAGTGCGCAAAGCCGTCAACAGGCCGCCATGGAAAAGGAACAATGGAACGATACGCGCCAGTTACGTCAGAAAGTGAACAAGCGTACTGAGAAAGAGTGGGACAAAGCCGACGCGGCTTTTGATAGCCGTGATAAGTGCGAACAGAGCGCCAATATAAACGCCTACTGGGAACCTAACACCCTGCGCTGCCTCGACCGTCGTACTGGCCGTACCGTTGCACCATAATGACTATGCACCCTAAAGGATATTGCAAGGATACAATATGACTAGCGCCCTCAGTGTTAAGCTGCGCCCGCTGGAGCGTGAAGATTTACGTTTTGTCCACCAGCTTGATAACAACGCCAGCGTTATGCGTTACTGGTTCGAAGAGCCTTACGAAGCGTTTGTTGAGCTGTCAGACCTGTACGACAAGCATATTCACGACCAAAGCGAACGTCGCTTCGTGGTGGAATGCGAAGGTGAAAAAGCCGGGCTGGTGGAGCTGGTAGAGATTAACCACGTCCACCGCCGGGCTGAATTCCAGATTATTATTTCGCCTGAATATCAGGGTAAAGGTCTGGCTTCGCGGGCGGCAAAGCTGGCGATGGATTATGGTTTTACGGTCCTCAACTTATATAAGCTGTATCTGATCGTCGATAAAGAGAACGAAAAAGCCATCCACATCTACCGTAAACTCGGCTTTATGGTGGAAGGTGAACTGATTCATGAATTCTTTATCAACGGCCAGTACCGCAACACCATCCGTATGTGTATTTTCCAGCAGCAGTATTTGGCGGAACACAAAACGTCAGGTCCTAACCTGCTACAACCTACCGCTCAGTAAAGGCGACTAGTAGTAATCGATGGTGTTTTCAATCGAATAATGATGTTCAACTGCTGGCTTCACGCTTTCGTCGACGATAACCAGCTGGCAGTTGACCGGGTTGGCGTAGTTATCGTACTTACACGTTTGCCTGACATTACCCAATGGATGATTGTTCAGCATACTCACCGCCGTGTAATCCAGCTTCTTCAGCGGATCAACCGACGGTTTGGCATCAACCTGTAAAGTATTGTCTTTACTGACAGTAGTTTTACCCAGCGGGTAGCCTTCCGCGTCATAGCGGTACTGGACTTTCATCTCTTTTCCTGTGGCGGAAACGACAAAGCCGTTATCGTCGGTATCCCACACCACACCGGCAGCAGGCAGTTCCGCTAGCTGGCATTTACCCTGCAAGCGGATCTTTTTTTCCAGCGTTTCGGCATCGCGATAGTAGTTGGCATCCAGAACCAGCGCCATGCCGGTATTGTTTTCGATATCATGCAGTTCAAGCGTATCGAAACACCCTTCCTGCGAGAGCGTACCGACAACGCGCTTGGAAACTTCACCTTTATCATTTAGAAGCGTCTGACTGAAATCTTTCACTGGTCCACGCAGCGGATCGAAATCAAATTCATTGGAAAAACTGGCCATTTCCGGCGTAAAAGAAACCAGCCCTTTGGCGTTATCACACCCGACCAGTACGGCGCACAGGAAAACTAACAGGGTCTGTTTCTTCACATTTTTCACCTGGATAAGAAGATAATTCTCAATCATATTAGCAAATACAGTTATTTACACCAGAAATGCTACTCTTAGTTCATGTCGATCATAAAAGGAGCTGATGATGAAATACATAACAGGAATTGCCGCAATCTTACTGGTAGCTGCCTCCCCGCAAGTTCTGGCGGCGCCAGCGTCCTGCGAACGCGTTAAGAGCGATATTGAACAGCGCATCATAAATAATGGCGTAGCGGAATCCAGCTTTACGCTGAGTATCGTCCCCAACGATCAGGCCGATCAACCTGATTCACTGGTAGTGGGGCATTGTGCAAACGATACGCATAAGATTCTCTATACCCGGACCAACAGTGGCAACGCCCCCGCCAATAGCACGCCAACTCAGGACGGCCATGCTGCCGAGCCGCAATAAAATAAATAGTGCCCTCCGCTCGCGGAGGGTCGCTCCCCTTTGATATGCATTAAGGCGACATGCCTATAAGTGGGTAAACTCCCTCCATTATTAGCATGCTATTAATTTCGTTATAGAAATTAATATATAGCGATAACTATAATGGAGGGAGTTATGTCTGAAACTGAGCAATATGGAGGCATCAGCCGCAGGACGTTAGTGAAATCCTCGGCTATTGGTTCGCTGGCGCTTGCCGCAGGCGGACTCTCATTACCTTTCGGAATGCGCTCCGCAGCGGCTGCGGTACAACAAGCGTTACAACCAGCAGAAGAAAAAGTCGTTTGGGGGGCTTGTTCCGTGAACTGCGGAAGCCGTTGCGCCCTGCAACTTCATGTCAAAGATGATGAGGTCGTATGGGTTGAATCCGATACGACCGGGGATGATATTTATGGTCAGCACCAGGTTCGCGCCTGTTTGCGTGGTCGTTCTATCCGTCGCCGAATTAATCATCCGGATCGCCTCAACTATCCAATGAAACGCGTGGGTAAGCGCGGTGAAGGTAAATTTGAGCGCATAACCTGGCAGGAAGCCCTGGATACTATCAGCGCCAGTTTGAAAAATACCGTACAGAAATACGGTAATGAAGCCGTGTATATCAACTACACCTCTGGCATTGTCGGCGGCAACATTACACGTTCCTCCCCTTATGCCTCACTGGTCGCTCGCCTGATGAACTGCTATGGCGGATTCCTGAGCCATTACGGTACCTATAGCACCGCGCAAATCGCGGCGGCAATGCCTTATACCTATGGCTCAAACGAAGGCAACAGTACCTCAGACATCGAAAACACGAAACTGGTGGTGATGTTCGGCAATAACCCTGCCGAAACGCGCATGAGCGGCGGCGGCATAACTTACTTTCTGGAGCAAGCCCGGGAGCGCTCAAACGCCCGGATGATCGTCATTGACCCCCGCTATACCGATACTGCAGCGGGTCGAGAGGATGAGTGGATCCCTATTCGTCCGGGCACCGACGCTGCACTCGTAGCGGGAATCGCCTGGGTCATGATTAACGAAGATCTTGTCGATCAGGCGTTTCTCGACAAATATTGCGTCGGTTATGACGAGAAAACCCTGCCCGCCGATGCTCCCGTTAACGGGCATTACAAAGCTTATATTCTTGGCAACGGTGATGACGGTATCGCCAAAACACCACAATGGGCCTCACACATCACCGGGATCCCAGCCGAGCGCATAATCAAACTGGCAAGGGAAATCGGCAGCACTAAACCGGCTTATATTTGCCAGGGTTGGGGTCCTCAACGTCAGGCTAACGGTGAACTAACCTCACGCGCGATCGCCATGTTGCCTATTCTGACCGGCAACGTCGGCATCAACGGCGGCAATAGCGGCGCACGAGAATCAACCTACACCATCACGATTGAGCGCATGCCACTGCCTGAAAATCCCATCAAGACTCAGATATCCTGCTTTAGCTGGACCGACGCCATCGTCCGGGGCCCGGAAATGACCGCTACCCGCGATGGCGTTCGTGGGAAAGATAAGCTCGACGTGCCGATAAAATTTATCTGGAACTATGCGGGCAACACCATCACCAACCAGCACTCAGATATCAATAAAACGCATGAGATCCTTCAGGACGAGACGAAATGCGAAATGATAGTGGTCATCGAAAACTTCATGACATCTTCGGCCAAATATGCCGATATTCTGCTGCCTGATTTAATGACCGTCGAACAGGAGGATATTATCCCCAACGACTACGCGGGCAACATGGGGTACCTCATTTTTATTCAACCCGCGACGTCGCCTAAGTTCGAGCGTAAACCGATCTACTGGATAATGAGCGAAGTAGCGAAACGTCTTGGCGACGATATCTACCAACGTTTTACTGAAGGCCGTACCCAGGAACAATGGCTCCAGTATCTGTATGCAAAAATGCTGGCTAAAGACCCCGCGCTCCCTTCTTATGACGAGCTGAAGAAAATGGGGATCTATAAACGCAAAGATCCCAACGGACACTTTGTCGCCTACAAAAAATTCCGCGACGATCCGCAGGCCAACCCGCTCAAAACCCCCTCTGGCAAGATTGAAATCTACTCCAGCCGACTGGCGAAAATTGCCAACTCCTGGGAGTTGCAAAAGGATGAGGTGATAAGCCCACTTCCCATTTACGCCTCAACGTTTGAAGGATGGGACGATCCAAAACGCAGTTCATTCCCGCTGCAGTTGTTTGGTTTCCACTACAAATCCCGCACCCACTCCAGCTACGGGAATATTGATGTTCTCCAGGCATCCTGTCGCCAGGAAATATGGATCAACCCCGTCGATGCCCAAAAGCGGGGAATCAGAAACGGCGATATGGTGCGGGTCTTTAACGATCGTGGTGAAGTGCGTATCCCGGCCAAAGTGACGCCGCGGATCCTGCCCGGCGTAAGCGCAATGGGTCAGGGCGCATGGCACGATGCCGATATGGCTGGCGATAAAATTGATCATGGCGCCTGCGTCAATACGCTGACAACCCAGCGCCCTTCACCGCTGGCAAAAGGCAACCCACAGCACACTAACCTGGTCGAGATCGAGAAGGTTTAAGGACTAGCCCATGACAACTCAGTATGGATTTTTTATTGATTCCAGTCGTTGCACCGGGTGCAAAACCTGCGAACTGGCCTGCAAAGACTACAAAGATCTCACGCCTGAGGTGAGCTTTCGACGGATTTATGAATACGCGGGCGGTGACTGGCAGGAGGATAACGGCGTCTGGCATCAGAATGTCTTCGCCTATTACCTCTCCATTTCTTGCAATCACTGCGAAGATCCAGCCTGTACCAAGGTTTGCCCAAGTGGTGCCATGCATAAACGTGAAGATGGTTTTGTCGTGGTGAATGAAGACGTATGCATAGGCTGTCGCTACTGCCACATGGCCTGCCCATACGGCGCGCCGCAGTACAATGCAGCTAAAGGTCATATGACCAAGTGCGATGGCTGTCATGATCGCGTCGCCGACGGCAAAAAGCCTGTCTGCGTAGAGTCCTGTCCGCTACGCGCGCTGGACTTTGGCCCTCTTGATGAGCTGCGCAAAAAACATGGTGAGCTTGCGGCGGTTGCCCCGTTACCGGGCGCGCATTTTACCAGGCCGAGTATTGTGATTAAACCCAATGCCAATAGCCGCCCGACCGGGGATACCACGGGTTTTCTGGCTAATCCGAAGGAGGTGTAAAATGGGAAATGGATGGCATGAATGGCCGCTGGTCCTGTTTACGGTGCTGGGTCAATGTGTGGCCGGGGCGCTGATCGTGAGTGGGTATGGCTGGTTAACAACCAAAGACGATGTGGCAAAACAACGTATCGTGCGCAGTATGTTTTTTCTGTGGCTGGTAATGGGCATCGCCTTTCTCGCCTCAATAATGCATTTAGGTTCACCGCTACGCGCGTTTAACTCGCTGAACAGAATCGGCGCATCGGCGCTCAGTAACGAAATCGCCAGCGGTTCGCTGTTTTTCGCGGTTGGTGGCCTGTGGTGGCTGGTGGCGTTTCTCGGTAAAATGCCGGCGACGTCAGGTAAAATCTGGCTGCTGCTCAGCATGTTGCTTGGTCTGGTTTTTGTTCTGGCGATGACTAACGTCTACCAGATAGACACCGTTCCGACCTGGTATAATGGCTATACTACGCTGGCGTTTTTCATGACGATGTTGCTGAGTGGCCCGCTGTTTGCCGCCCTGCTGCTACGCGCTGCAAGCGTGTCGTTTAACGCCGCCAGATTCGCCGGAATCAGCATACTTGCCCTGCTGGTGAGTGTGGCCGTTATCGTTTTGCAGGGCGTATCGCTCAGCGAAATTCACAGTTCGGTACAACACGCCAGCGCTCTGGTTCCCGACTACGCAAGCTTACAGGTCTGGCGCATCGTGATGCTGGCTGCGGGGCTGGGTTGCTGGATATGCCCGCTAATTCGTCGCAAAGAACCGGCTGTCGGCGGACTGGCGCTGGGTTTAGTTTTCGTGCTTGCCGGTGAAATTATTGGCCGCGGTTTGTTTTATGGCTTACATATGACAGTCGGAATGGCTGTTGCAGGTTAATACTCGGGTGCGGGGCAACCCGCACTTTTCAGGATTGTTTGCATGACGCATTTTTCACAACGTGACAACTTCTCTACCGCGGCGCGCGTATTGGGTGCGCTGTTCTACTATGCGCCAGACAGTACAGAAGCTTCTGCGCTGGTCAGTGCGCTAAAAACCGATGGCTGGCAGGCGCAGTGGCCGCTTGAACCCACGGCCCTTTCTGCGCTGGCTGAACTACTGCAGAGCGAGGCTGATGAGCCGCTCCCGCAAGCCTGGCAGCGACTGTTTGTCGGCCCTTACGCGCTACCTTCTCCGCCCTGGGGTTCCGTCTGGCTGGATCGTGAAAATGTCTTGTTTGGCGATTCCACGCTGGCATTACGTGAGTGGATGCGGGACAACGGGATCCAGTTTGCCGTGCAGCAAAATGAACCGGAAGATCACTTTGGCGCGCTGCTGTTACTGACGGCCTGGCTTGCTGAAAACGGACGCCACACCGAGTGCGAACAGTTGTTAGCCTGGCATCTGCTACCGTGGTCAACGCGTTTCCTTGACGTGTTTATCGAACATGCGAACCACCCGTTCTACCAGGCTCTGGCAGAACTGGCGCGCCTGACGCTGGCAAAGTGGCGATCGCAATTATTAATTCCAGTAGCCGATAAGCCTTTGTTTCGTTAATGTCGCCACAGGCAGGATGTATCCTGCCTGCATAATACCGTTGCGCACGCTGAGCTTTTGCTTCTGTTGCCAAATAGCCGCAAAATAAAGCCTCTGAATTTCCCTGTCTGGCCACTCATGCACCATTTACATGCTTATCCTGACCTGCGCGCTATGTTTCGCCGCCTGCTGATCGCCGCGCTGATTGGTATCCTTGCCGCGTTGGCCGTCGCAGGCTTTCGCCATGCCATGTTCCTTCTTGAATGGTTGTTCCTGAGCAACGACACCGGGAGTCTGGTCAATGCGGCGACAAATCTTTCTCCGTTAAGACGCATGCTGACGCCCGCGCTGGGCGGCCTGGCAGCTGGCTTACTGCTCTGGGGTTGGCAAAAATTCAACCGTTTACGACCACAGGCTCCCACAGATTACATGGAAGCCCTGCAAACGGACGGTCAATTCGACGTCAGCGCCAGCCTGGTAAAGTCACTGGCATCGTTACTGGTTGTCGCCAGCGGCAGTGCTATCGGGCGTGAAGGCGCCATGATTTTGCTGGCGGCGCTGGCCGCGTCCAGCTTTGCCCAACGCTTCACACCGCGCGCCGAATGGAAATTATGGATCGCCTGTGGAGCGGCTGCAGGTATGGCCGGCGCGTATCATGCCCCGCTGGCGGGCAGTTTATTTATTGCTGAAGTCCTGTTTGGCACGATGATCCTCGCCTCGCTGGGACCGGTGGTGGTATCCGCCGTCGTCGCCTTGCTGACCACCAATGTACTGAGCGACAGCAATGCGTTGCTCTATGCCGTGCACTTCACACGGGAACTGCATGTGCTGGAATACGCCATGATTGTCAGCACAGGTCTGGTTGCCGGCGTCTGCGGTCCGTTGTTTATGTGGTTGATGACCGCCAGCCATAACGGTTTTTTGCGCTTAAAACTCTCGCCACCGTGGCAACTGGCGCTTGGCGGGTTGATCGTTGGCCTGTTGTCGCTGCTCACTCCTGCCGTTTGGGGAAATGGCTACAGCGTGGTGCAGTCATATCTGCTCTCGCCACCGCTATTGACCGTGGTTAGCGGGATCTTTATCTGCAAATTACTGGCGGTGCTTGCCAGCAGTGGCTCCGGTGCGCCGGGCGGGGTGTTTACGCCAACGCTGTTTGTCGGTCTGTCTGTCGGCATGCTGCTGGGACGAACGTGGGGATTATGGCTTCCGGGTCCGGATGAAATTGCCATTCTGCTGGGATTAACGGGGATGGCCACGCTACTGGCAGCAACCACGCATGCGCCAATTATGTCTACATTGATGGTTTGTGAAATGACCGGGGAGTATCGCCTGCTCCCCGGATTACTGATCGCCTGCGTGGTGGCGTCAGTGCTGTCGAGAACGTTACGCCAGGACTCTATCTACCGACAGCACGCTGCCAAGCATTGACAGACGGATATACTGTGACAGCTCTCGCTGCTCTGCGCGAGGCAGATACGGCAGTTCGCCGATTAGCGGCGCAGGTAATTTTTTGCTCAGCACGTCAATGATTTCCGCATAATGCGCCAGCCCTGGGTTGATTCGGTTTGCGACCCAGCCAAGCAGCGGCAATCCGTCGCTGGCGATCGCCTGTGCGGTAAGAATGGCATGATTAATACAACCTTCCTGGATACCCACCACCATCAGCACCGGCATTTGTTCCTGTACCACCCATTCAGATAGCGGGCGCAGATCGTTCATCAGACTCCGCCAGCCGCCGGTACCTTCCACGACAACGTGATCGACTTTATCGCTCAGACTTGCGAGACCGTTGGAAAGCAAGGTGTAATTGACCGGACCACTATGCGCTACGCTGCTTTCGTCCTCGCTCAGCGCAATCGGGTTGACCGCCTCATACGGCAGTTCGATAGATGAAACACTTTGCAACACCAGCGCATCTTTGTTGCGCAAACCTTCAGGTGTCTCCTTACTTCCTTTGGCTACCGGTTTGTAGCCTGCGACACTTTTACCCCCTGACGCCAACGCTTGTAGTAATGCGCGGGAAACCACGGTCTTCCCAACAGAAGTGTCTGTACCTGTAATAAAGAAACGCTTCAGCATCACTAACTCCACCGTTATGCTTTGAAAATATAAGTCAGGAAAATAAAACAGTGGAGAAAGTCTAAGGTATGACGACCGGAATCAGCTTGAGATAGCGCAATTTTTCGTACAACAGTTAAAAAATGTTAACCCTGTAATAGACGTATCAACAAAGAACCGTTATACATCGCGTCCTTAACGAGCGCGGCCCCTGCCATGGTTCCCTGGTTGGTAAACTGCGTACTTTCGACCACAATATGCTGACTATACGCCGGGAGCGCCTGCTGACGAATGCTGTCAGCAATGGTGGGAAACAGTATATCCGCCGCTTTGCTGAGCGGAGAACCAATCAATATCTTTTGCGGGTTGAACAAATTCACCATGATGGCAAGGATGCGTCCGACGTGGGTCCCGACGCCGCTAATGATATCTTTTGCCAATAAATCACCCTGCATCGCCGCCAGACACAGTGCGTCTACCGTTAACGGTTGTCCATGCAGTGAAGAGCTCATTGACTGCTTCAGCCGCACCTGCGCCAGTTCCAGCACGCTGTCGACGCTGGCGATGGTTTCCAGACAGCCATGATTACCGCAATAGCAGC
Organism: Citrobacter sp. CRE-46; assembly: GCF_059615875.1. NCBI lineage: Bacteria > Pseudomonadati > Pseudomonadota > Gammaproteobacteria > Enterobacterales > Enterobacteriaceae > Citrobacter > Citrobacter sp. CRE-46. The sequence goes on from NZ_CM184341.1 coordinate 2,782,746, forward strand.
GTTTACCGTAAGGATCCACCTGCGTATGACCAATTTCCACCAGGCTACTGCTCCCGGCATGCAGTAAATGACCGTCGGTTATCACCCCTGCGCCGACGTTATGGTCAATAACGACCTGGATGACATCGCGTGCGCCACGTGATGCGCCAAAAAGCGCCTCCGCCATGGTCCAGGCGCTGATATCATGCTGAATATAGACCGGCACGCCGGTATGGTTTTCGAGCGCTTCTCCCAACGGCATCTCTTTGACATCATCGTAAAACGGCATGCGATGTACGATGCCGTTTTCGGTATCGATTATGCCAGGTAGCGTGATGGCGATGGAGGTCAAGCGTTCCAGCTTTTGCTGGTGGCGGATGAAAAACTGATCGACCTGGGTAATGATACGCTCCAGCAGAGGTGTTTCACTGACCAGCGCCATTTCCAGGCAATCCTCAACCACCAGCTTGCTGCTTAGATCGCGCAGCGCCAGAAAAATCTCGCCGCGACTGATGCGAATGGATAAATAATGCCAGGCTTCGGTTTCGACAACCAGCCCCACGGCCGGACGCCCACGACTCCCTGCTTCTTTGATTTCCAGCTCTTGTACCAGGTGGGCTTCAAGCATTTCGCGGACAATTTTGGTAATACTGGCAGGCGCCAATTGTGCCAGGCGAGAGAGATCAATACGCGATACCGGTCCCAGCTGATCAATCAGGCGATAGACCGCGCCCGCATTGGTCTGCTTAATTTGATCGATATGCCCAGGCTGACTATCAGCAACCACCACTTACTCCCTTTATTTTCGCGCTCCGAAATAATCTGCGGGCTATGGTGAAGCACTTCAATGGCTTCCGTCAACTTTTTACTTAGCCTTGTGATTTACTGCACATTTTCACCCATATTTAAACTAAATTAATTGCCTGGACCGCCGCCAGCAGTTGTTCACGAAAACGTTGCGCGGCATGACTTTGCTCATGATGCTTAGGCCAGACTAACCACATTTCGGAGACGGCATCTTCCTCTGCTATCGGGATCCAGCACATTTCATACAGTTGCACCCGTTTAAAGGAAGCGGGCAGGATCGAAACGCCCAACCCCGCGGCCACTAACCCAATGATGGTCATCGCCTCGCCTACCTCCTGAGTAATCGTCGGTTTGAGATCATAGCGACGCATCAGACCCAGAATGTCGTCATACAACCCCGTTCCCACATGCGGGTCAAAAAAGACAAATGGCTCATTAGCCAGCTCAGCCAGCGTCACTACGGGCTTTTGCGCCAACGGATGCGCTCGTGGGATCATCGCCATCAGCGGTTCATGCAGAATAACCTCTCGCGCCAGCGTTTCCGGGAGTTGCGTGTTGCGCATAAGCCCCAGATCCAGAGTACCTTCGTTAAGTGGGGCAATTTGCTCGCGCGTATTCATTTCGCGGGTTTGCATATGCACCACCGGATAGCGCTGGCGAAACAGGGAGAGCGTATCTGACACCGCTTTGATAAACGGCGCTGATGACGTAAAGCCGATACGCAATTCCCCTGCTTCTCCGAGATGCAAACGCTCTGCCCGGGCGGCGGCTTCATTAACCAGGCTAAGGATCTGTCGGCTGTCCGCCAGAAACTGTTTTCCGGCGGCAGTGAGGGCCACGCTACGGTTAGTTCGCGCCAATAACCGGGCGCCAATCTGTTGTTCCAGGATTTGGATCTGCTGGCTTAACGGTGGTTGCGAAATATTCAGCCGCGCTGCCGCCCGGCCAAAATGCAACTCTTCCGCAACCGCCACGAAGTAGCGTAAATGACGAAGTTCGATATTCATATTTTTAAAATATTATTTGAGATTATTAATATATTAGACAGAATATTGGGATTTTCATACTCTTAAGGCTGGTCCTGTAGTAGCAAAATATTAAGCAAGGATTCCAGGTGAGTCGTACAACAACGGTCGATACCGCGCCGGCAAGCGATATTGACGAGAGCGTTACCCTGCCGGATGGTTTTATCAAACGCGGCACATCCCCTTTTATGCGCGTTACGCTGGCGCTGTTTTCTGCCGGGCTGGCGACATTTGCCCTGCTCTATTGCGTGCAGCCCATACTGCCGGTGCTCTCGCACGAGTTTGGGGTTTCCCCTGCCAGCAGCAGTATTTCGCTTTCCATCTCTACGGCAATGCTGGCCATCGGTTTACTGTTTACTGGCCCGCTTTCCGATGCGATAGGTCGTAAGCCGGTAATGGTTACGGCACTGCTACTCGCCTCCTGCTGTACGCTGCTTTCAACAATGATGACCAGCTGGCACGGGATTTTAATCATGCGCGCGCTGATCGGTCTGTCGCTGAGCGGCGTGGCGGCGGTGGGGATGACCTATCTGAGTGAGGAAATTCATCCCAGCTTCGTGGCTTTCTCAATGGGTTTGTATATCAGTGGCAACTCAATTGGCGGTATGAGTGGTCGCTTGATCAGCGGCGTATTCACCGACTTTTTCAACTGGCGTATCGCGCTGGCGGCGATCGGCTGTTTTGCCCTCGCCTCCGCGCTGATGTTCTGGAAAATTTTGCCAGAGTCCCGTCATTTCAGGCCCACGTCGCTGCGACCTAAATCATTGTTCATCAATTTCCGTTTGCACTGGCGCGACAGGGGGTTACCGCTACTGTTTGCGGAAGGTTTTTTGCTGATGGGGTCGTTTGTCACACTGTTTAATTACATCGGCTATCGCCTGATGCTCTCTCCGTGGGAACTCAGTCAGGCTGTTGTCGGCCTGTTATCCGTGGCATATCTGACCGGGACCTGGAGTTCGCCGAAAGCAGGTTCCATGACCACCCGCTATGGTCGCGGCCCGGTGATGATCGTTTCCACCGGCGTGATGCTTTTTGGGCTATTGATGACCCTGTTTACCTCACTATGGCTGATCTTCGCCGGGATGCTGCTCTTTTCTGCCGGGTTCTTTGCCGCGCACTCTGTGGCAAGCAGTTGGATTGGGCCACGGGCGAAACGCGCTAAAGGCCAGGCCTCTTCCCTGTATCTGTTCAGCTATTACCTGGGCTCCAGTATTGCCGGTACGCTGGGCGGTGTGTTCTGGCATAGCTACGGCTGGAACGGCGTGGGCGGATTTATCGCCCTGATGCTGGTGCTGGCGTTGCTGGTCGGTGCGCGTTTGCACCATCGTCTGCACGTTTAATCAAGGATGCCCGGCTTCGGGCATCATCACTTATGAAGACGCTGCCATTTGCAGGACAATAACCGTCCCGTTCATCACGATATGCAGCGTCATCGGCATCAGCAGTCCGTTGCTTTTCAGTCTGGCAAGGATTAAAACCTGCGACACAAGAAACAGCATCAGCAGCGTGCGCAGATCCACATACTGGGTATGCATCACGGCAAAAATGATCGATACCACGACTGACGACAGCCAGGTTTTATTATTGAACCAATACTGGAATGCGTTGAATAAACAGCCCCTGAAAACAATTTCTTCATAAACTGGCGCAAAAAATATCAGGGTCAAAGTGGATAACCACAGCGCGTAGTTGTTTAAGGATATCTGGCTGGTTACCCACGCTTCGGTTTGTCTGAGACCTATCAACCACGGCAAGATAAGCTGAATAAAAAGCAGGGCCGCAAATAAAATGCCAAACCAGCGGGCATTGAAGATCCCTTTGCCCAGCCCTTCTCTTTTCCTGAAGAAGAAATAATACAGCGGAACCAGTACGATAAATTCCAGCATAAACAACAGCGGGAAGAGTAATCCTTTGGCGAGCAGCTCCTGGCTTGCGGGAAAAAACAACGGGGTAAACGTGAGACCAAACATCAGCAAAAACATAGAAAAACAGCCAGCAACGGCTTTGGTCCGGGCGATATACTGGTTGTCGACATCCTGTGACATACAATCTCCTTGCACTTGTCGAGTATAAGATGATGAATTATCGATATATGATAAAAATTCTCATTATCACTGACAACCTACCAACATTTACCCTATGTATGGAGAATCCGTCAGCGGCAACCAAAAGCGGAAGCACGCGCCTGCCGTTGAATTAACCAGATTGATATCGCCGCCATGCAGTTCAAGCATTCTTCGCACAATCAGCAATCCCAGACCGCCGCGCTGCTCACGGGGAGTTAACGCGGTTGGGCGCTGAAATAACACTTCGCGTACCCCCATTTCCACGCCTGGGCCGCTGTCCTGCACCTCTGCTACCAGTCGGTCTTCATCACGCCAGATTTTTAGCCATACATCTCCCCCGTCAGGTGTATGGCGGATAGCATTATCCAGCAAATTCGTCACCACCCTTTCCATCATCGATAAATCGGCATTTACCAGCGGTAACGGCCCCATCACGTCAAGGTGTAACTGTAAATGGCGTGTGGCAACAGGGAGATCAAACTTCTGCGCCACATCCTGGATCAATTCGCCAATAGCAAAACGTTCGCGCTGAGGTTTTATGCCGCCGTGCTCCAGCCTCGCCAGCTCAAACAGTTGTTGTGACAGATGGCGAACCTTATGCCCCTGGCGCAACGCGATACTAAGATAATGCCTGTTTTCCTCTGGCGTTATCGTGTCGGCTTTCAGCGACAACATTTCCAGATAGCCCAGCAGCGAGGTGAGCGGCGTGCGTAAATCGTGAGATATATTGGCAATAAACTCTCTGCGCTGGCGATCGCTGTCAGCTAACAAATCCCACTGCTGTGCAATTTGCTGTGCCAGCTCTATAAACGCATTGTTCAACAACGCAATTTCATTCCCCGGTGACGGATCGGGCTTTTTCTGCGCCAACTGCTTAATGACGCTAATACTGTCCTGCTCCATTTTGACCACCTGCGCGGTCAACCTTTTTACCGGATGCGTCACCCATCGCCACACCAGCAAGCCCGCAATTCCGCCGGCTAATAAAACCAGAATTAACGTTCCTGCCACCGTGTTCCAGAGCGTTTTCTGCCAGGCGGTATTTGCCAGCATATGCAGATTTTCGCCCTGGAGAATAATGTACAGATAACCATGCAGTTGGCCGTTAAGCATCACTGGCGCCGCACTAAAGACCTTCTGCTGATTGCTGCGCGGATCATCGCCATACACTGGCAAACCATCCGAATTTAGAAAATCCTGAATCGGCTGCACGGTAATTTTCTGGCGCTGAATATGCCCGGGCGGTGCGGCATCGGCGAGTATGTCACCTGCTGGTGAAACCAGATACAGTTCGACGCTTGGATTGAGCGTCATCAGGTGATTAAACAGTCCTTTTAACGTCTGTCGATTGATCTGCCCGCGGGTATCAATCAGTGACTCACTTTTGACAATCTTGCTCGCCAGTTCCAGCGACAGCCTTTGCACCATGGCATCGCCATATTTTTGACTATTACGTAGCTGGACAACGCTGACGGCTACCGCGCAGATCAACATAATCGCGGTAAATACCAGGGTCAGCCGCTGGCTTAAAGACAGTCGATAAATCATGACTGATGCTCCGCGTTATTCGCCGCAAGCTTATAACCTCGTCCCCAAACGGTGAGAATAATTTCCGGCTCAGCAGCATCTTTTTCAATCTTGGTCCGCAGACGATTAATATGACTGTTCACCGTATGCTCATACCCTTCGTGCTGGTAGCCCCACACATGATCTAACAGCGCCTGACGCGAAAAAACCTCGCCGGGATGACGAGCGAAGAAATAGAGCAGATCGAACTCACGGGGCGTCAAATCGATTGATTTGCCATGCTGGCGGACTTCTCGGGCTAAGGGATCAATCTCCACGCCATGGACGCTAATGATCCCCGCCTCCAAACGTAGATTCTGACTCATCGCCTCCTGACGGCGAAACAGCGCCTTCACGCGGGCCATCAGTTCCAGTACGGAGAAAGGTTTGGCTAAATAATCATCGGCTCCCATCTCTAGCCCCAGAACGCGGTGAGTTTCACTGGTGCGGGCGCTAATAATGATAACGGGTAAATAGAAACTCATTTGACGAATGCGACGACATATTTCCAGACCATCGACACCCGGCAGCATCAAATCGAGGATAACCGCATCCCAGACATGTTTTTCCAGTTGTTCAAGCGCGCGCGTTCCATCTGCCTCATGGATAATTTCATATCCCTCATCCTTCAGGCTAAGCTGCAAAAGTGAGGCAATATCGCAGTCATCTTCCACCAAAAATATCTTTTTTGCGCCGGCCATCAGTGTCATCCCCTCTCGTTGAACTGAAAGCTTACCTCAGGCAAGGGGCGGAAGTTATCACAAAATTTTTAACTTTTCGTGAGGATCCTGGGATACGCCTGGATCAAGGATGTCGTTACAGAAAGTCACGCATCAACAGGGAAACGTCGCTTTGTTTTCCTTAACATGAAAATAAAAAGGAATAGTTATGCAGAAAAAACATCCACTTCGGGAAGCTGATGTTACCGCCGAATCAGTTTTTTTTATGCAAAGACGACAGGTCCTCAAAGCGCTTGGGATAGGTGCTGCAGCCGCTTCTCTCTCCTCTCCGACGCAGGCGAATCTACTGAATTGGTTTAAGGGCAACGATCGCGCGCCTGCACCGGCGGGGAAACCGCTCGAGTTTATAAAACCGGATGCCTGGCAAAGCACACTACCCCTGACGCCGGAAGACAAGGTGACGGGCTATAACAATTTCTATGAATTTGGTCTGGATAAGGCCGATCCTGCCGCCAATGCCGGTAGCCTGAAAACCGATCCCTGGACATTAACCATCAGCGGTGAGGTGAACAAACCCTTAACGTTGGATCATGATGCGTTGACCACACGTTTTCCGTTAGAAGAACGTATTTACCGGATGCGTTGCGTTGAAGCGTGGTCGATGGTTGTGCCGTGGATTGGCTTTCCCTTACATAAATTATTGGCGCAGGTTGAACCCACCAGCGACGCCAAATACGTTGCCTTTGAAACACGCTACGCCCCCGATGAAATGCCCGGTCAGAAAGATCGCTTCATTGGTGGTGGGTTGAAATACCCCTATGTTGAAGGTTTGCGTTTGGATGAGGCCATGCACCCTCTTACCCTCCTGACCGTGGGCGTGTATGGCAAAGCATTGCCGCCGCAAAACGGGGCGCCGATACGCCTGACGGTCCCCTGGAAATATGGCTTCAAGGGTATTAAATCGATCGTCAGTATCAAGCTGACACGTGAGCGCCCGCCGACGACCTGGAATATGTCAGCGCCAAACGAATACGGTTTTTATGCCAATGTTAATCCACATGTCGATCATCCCCGTTGGTCTCAGGCGACGGAACGTTTTATCGGTTCCGGTGGGATTCTCGATGTACAACGCCAGCCGACGTTGCTTTTTAACGGTTACGCCAATGAGGTGGCTTCTTTATATCGGGGTATGGATCTACGGGAGAACTTTTAAGTGAGATTAACGGCAAAGCAGATAACCGGCCTGAAAGTGCTACTGCATCTCGCCGGTTTTTTACCCCTGCTATGGCTCTTCTGGGCAGTGCAACAGGGTGCACTGGGCGCCGATCCCGGGAAAGACATTCAGCATTTTACCGGCATTACGGCGCTAAAATTCTTGCTTGCCACCCTGCTGGTATCGCCGCTCGCACGCTATACAAAGCAGCCTTTGCTGTTTCGTACCCGACGCTTGTTAGGATTATGGTGTTTTGCCTGGGCCACACTGCATCTGACCAGCTATGCGCTATTGGAGCTGGGTATACAAAATTTGGGATTGTTGGGGCGAGAGCTGGTTTCACGGCCATGGCTCACGCTGGGCATGACGGGTTGGGTTATCTTACTCCTGCTGACGCTGACCTCCACGCAGGCCGCACAGCGTAAAATGGGCAAACGCTGGCAAACGTTGCACAACTACGTCTACCTGACTGCCATTTTACTCCCGGTTCATTACCTATGGTCGGTCAAAGTGTTGTCACCGTCCCCTATTATCTACGCCTCCTGTTTTATTGTGCTGCTGGTATTTCGCTATAAAAAGTGGTTACGCAAAAGCGGATACAAAGGTGTGTTTATGAAAAGTGAATGATTCACGGTAAACTTCTTAACCACACCTAAACAGAACGAGAACAAAAAATGAGTAACAATGATAATTACCATCAACTCACCCGCACGTTCCAGCGGCTCTCTCGCTTCTCTCACCTTTCGGCCATCGCCAGTTGGGACATGTTTACCATTATTTAAACTTTATACTTTTCAATGTGCTAATCAATTTAGCGCATGAAAAGTGCATGAATCGTGTATGTAGAACTTAGATGATTTTACATTTTAAAACTATCAAATCCAGCTAGAAAATCAGTATGTACCCTCCTTGTTGGAGTTCACGCTGTAGTTCTTCAAAGCACCACCTGTCCCAGCATTACCAAGTGCCTTTGTAGCTCCAGCATTAGCGGAGTCTGTGAAGGTGCTTTCACCAGCTTTTACCGTAACGTTACTAGTTTCTTGGTCAATTAATACTGTCATTAGATAATCCATTTTCAAATCCTCTAAAAACAGGTCTCAGACCTCTTAAAATAGCCATTTTGAGGCCAGTACTCATACGGGATACTTACAGCATCTCTGGGTTTTGCTGTCTTGATTGTGCTTTTGGGGTATAACTTGCTTAAAATGGTTATTGCTAAAAGCACAAGGTTTAGCTTCAGTATTAAATTTCTGAAATATGAGATTACTATTACGATTGATGATGGTGGAAAATGATTAATTGCTGGTGGTTTGTCACCAGCGTTTTTCAATAACATTGGTTGCTTTTAAATTATTGGGGTCACCATTCTTAAGTTTAAGTTGTTTCGTAACCCACAAATCATAATAATGCAATACAGCGAACTTCAAAGCATCAACCTTCAAACCTGTCACACCATCATAAAAGAAATAATCCTTCCCTTTCTTTTTCGGTCGAATCTGGTAAACCTCCCCGCGAGTATCTTTCATCAAGTAACCTTCACGAGAAATGCTATAACGCTTTAGCAGATAATCCTTGTATCGTTTTTCACCGTGATATTCTTTCATTAGTGCATACCTCCAGCATAAACGCGTCTGGCTTTAACTATTTTTTTCTTTGGTTCGATGTGGACTTTCTTTCTTGGAATAAAAGTAAAATCATCGTCACTATCATCAAAATCATCCAGTTCATTAATCTTGTTCTTTTGTTTTGCAAGTTCGAATTTCTTTTTCTTCTCCGCTTTATATTGTTCACATCTTAATGCTTCTTCAGGACTCTCTTCATCAAGGTCAACATCCGGTAATTCATCGTCAGTTGATTCTGTGCAGGGGCAAGGTGTATCTTTCTGGTCACTAATAACACTCACATCATCGTTTTCTTTATCTTGCTTAGTAGTCTCTTCAGGGCTTACTTCAAGGTCATCTAAGTCAGATTGTTTAATAGCCTCTTCAATACCAAGAGAATCACATTCATGTGAATCACAGAGCGAAGCTCCCATCTTAATAGACTCTTCTTCAAAGCTCTCTTTTAGTCTTTCTTCTTTAGTCTTTATATTTTTGTCTTTATATTTAGTCTTACATGTAACCAATTTCTGGTTAGGTAGGTAACCAAATTCTGGTTGGGTAGGTAACCAATTTTTGGTTGGGTTACTGTCAATTCCTGGTTGACCTGATAATTTAGCTCTACGACCCTCATCAAGGGTAGGCTCTGATAAGACTTCTGGACGCACATCCAACGTGAATACTTTAAAAATACTTTGCTGCCCTTTGATATTGGTCTTCTCAATAAGCCTGTGTGATTCTAGTCTTTTCAGAGAATCAATAACTGTATTGCGTGTAGCGCCAGACATAACCATCAGATAGTCAATGCTGGGGGCATATCTACCGAACTTGGATTCATAATAATCAGCACCATCAAGCATAATGAAGTATACCAAACGGTCAATTGGTTTTAGTGTTTTAGGGAATTGTGCAACTCGTTTATCTACCATAATAAAAGCATTAGTTTCTTTTTTCATTCATAAAACCTCATACGTGAAAAGGCCAATCGGATAAAACCGATTAGCCTGATGTAATTAAAATATCTGGGGGATTGATGGACTGATAAAGAAGCCCATGCCTGAAACAGTGCGATGATTATGACGCTGAGGTAATTACCCTGAATGAGAGGTCTTGTTGACGTCAACCATCTGACACTCCCCCAAGTGTTACCACTTCAAGACATGAACTTTTTTATCAGCTCACATGGAAACTATAATGGATGTGATTATTAATTGCAACAATTATTTCACAGGACAACCACTATTTGCCTGCAAATTAAGCAACTGAACTAAAGAGTATTGACAAAGGTCTTGACAAGGCTTTATTCTCTTAAAAGATACTTAGAAGACTATGTTAAACAGACTCATCTTTCTGGGGTTCTTCTCTCTTCTTAAAAGCCTTTTAAGAGTTTTTAAACGAATACTATTGAATCATCGTCAATACTTAGAACAAATTCAAAATGAGAAAAGTATTTCTTTCACTCTTTTTTACACTCTTTGCGCTTCCTTCTTTTGGGAAAGATTTTATTAAACCCAGCATCAATCTTCAGGGACTGGATATGGCTGGGTGCTTAATCCTGAACGAGGAAACAGCAAAAGCGGGCGAAAACTATTACAGAATTTCCCCCGATACATTCCAGAAAGCGACGGACAGAGTTACCGATAAGCTTTATAGAGTTGAGGCTGAATATTTCGAGAAGGTCGCCAATGAAATGGATAAACAAGGATTCAAGACTCTTTCAACTACAGAGGGTGGCTCTCTGGATATAAAAATTAAAGCAATAAAGCGGCTATACTATGGCTTGGGGTTTTACCGTGGACGTGGTGATTGTAGTCCTTTAAGTCAAAAATAAAATTACAATACCTCCTCTCTTAACTCCATCCTTACCGAAAGCTTCAAAAATATCTCCTGGTGGATTTGGTAGAATCCACCTCATAGATGTATAGCTGCTAAGTACCCGTCACTACGCCTAAGCAGCCTCCTTTGCAAAATTTTAAAATATCATTGACTTTCTCTTTGAGCTGCTATACAGACCCCCTCACCTCTTAAGCATACCGATATAGCATGCTAAAAAGGTATATCTAAACCTCTGTAAATACCATACCGATTAGCCTTGTAAAACACTTTATCGGTACGATATACTCAATCCATCAAATGAGTAAGACAAATGAGTGCATCATGGGCAACATTGGCTATATTCGAGTTTCATCAGTACAGCAAATTACAGACCGCCAACTTGAAGGGGTCACACTGGATAAGGAATTCATTGACAAGGCATCTGGAAAGAATACAGACCGCCCACAACTAAAGGCTATGCTCGACTATGTTCGTGAAGGTGACGTTATCCATGTACACGACCTGTCACGTTTAGGGCGTTCTACCGTGGATGTATTAACGCTGGTGGATAAACTCTCACAGAAAGGTATCAAGGTTCACTTCCACAAAGAGGGTCTGATAACTGGTGACGATAACCCCACGTCTAAGATGATTCTCACAATCTTTTCAGCAGTGGCTGAAGCTGAACGTAAAATGATGCTTGAGCGTCAAAGAGAAGGTTATGAAGCCGCTAAAGCTGCTGGTCGTGTAGTTGGAAGGGGTAACGGTAAAGCGGTTGACAGAGAAGGTATTAAAGCTGCTCTTGCTGCTGGTGGCTCAATTGCTAAGGTTGCTGCACAATTCAACGTTGCTAAGTCAACTGTGCAGCGTATTAAGACCGAGGATTAAGGACGACCACCTGACAATCTGAATGAGTCTGAGAGCGTGCCATTTCCGCTCAAGCCTTTTTCTTTCTGCCTTTCCCTGACCGTCTTTAGAGATGCAGCCAGAGCATCTTTCGCAACAATATGCGAAATGCTCTTTTTAAAGTCTGCAATGGAAGTACTGTTATCTACTCTTACAAAACCATCAATAGCTACAATCAACTCAGCAGCTTTATCCACCCATTGCCAGTACTCTTCAACAACATCTTCAGTTAACCGTCTGGCTCCTTCAATCGTTTGATTATTAATAGCAATATCTCTTCTAATGCCTTCAAGTTCTCTTCTAAGTTCATCAGCCTGACGTTTTAAGGCATCTGTCTGCTCTTTTTCTTTAGCAATATCCGTATCCGCTTTAGCCTGAGCAAGCTTCTCAGCATTCAACGCTTCAACCTTCTTCTCAGCGGTTTCTTGCTGCATACTGTATTCAGCCAGTAATGATGCCTTAACTCCTTCACGCTCCTTTGTTTCTAACCACCGCTTTGTCCTGGTAATCCAGTAATTGGCATAAGGGGAGATGATAGCAAGTATTCCACCCACCAACACAGGTGCCATTAAAGACCAACCATCAAGACCTTCACCACTTGTGATTTGTTCTATGCGGGTAGTCACTGATGACTTACTCATGAACAGGATAGCTAAGTTTTGCCAGTTAAAGCCACACCATGAAAGAGCTATGTAACCCCATAAAGGATTTTTCAGACGCTCTTTAACAACATCTTTCACGGAATCTGTGATTGACTCATCACTCATTTAAAAATCTCCCTTTAGCTTTGTATGCCGATTTTATAACTAACTGAATGATTTAGGGAGTGAATTTTATGGCAGCAATTGCTATATAGACCTGTATATAGCGCTTTTCTAGGGGGCGAGAGAGGCATGACTGACACGATACCGTTTAACCTGACAGATTACGTGCGAATTATCATTATATTTCAATAAGTTATACAGAATAAAGACTGTGTAGGGGCTGGTAAGACACTGCATAGATATCGCAATAAACCACCTGAAAACCTATAAATACAACCTTAAAATGAATATTCATTCACCTGATAATACCTGTTATTTACAGGCCAGATTTTTTATATATAACCTAATGATTCATAACAGTTATCTGCTGGATATAACATATGAAATTTACTAAGATAATGCGCACATGGTTTCAACAGGAGGTTCAATAGATATATGAAAGAGGTTATCTACAACATATTTTGTTTTTGTCCTGATGGGATTCATATCACACATGCAGGAATAGTGCCCCATGAATATGATGGTAGTGATGCACAAAAATTGGATTTTTTACAACGAAACTTAGATATTGACTTAGCTTCTTGTCGTTTATTTTATGATATACATCCATCTGTCCTAGAGGACAACAAATTGACACTTGCAAGATATAATGCGAATTTGCGATTTGGTAATTCTTTTGCTCCTTTTGAGTTAGCTTTAGAAGCTCTAAATGCACCAGCTAGCCCTTTAGCTATTGTCACGCAAGTTGTAAAAGGTAAGTTACAATATGATATTCAGCTATCAATTTCAGAGCAGTTAAGGAATAGACACACCCCTAACTATCACATTGAAGGTGTAAAAGACCTACCTGACTACCTTGATAACTATATGAAAGATGATGGTTTTTATATTAAAAAGCTACTCAATGATGACCACATGGAACCAATAAAACTCCTGTTTAATAAAAAACATTACTTATCAAGCTTCAAATTACTGATGTCTTTCATTGATACCATTGCTTACATTGAATTTGGAAATAAAAAAAGAGTCTTTCAAGATTGGCTTGATACATACTCAGATATACAAAGCCTTGGAGTAACTTCTGATGAATTATATGAATTAAGGAATTCATTGCTTCACATGACTAACCTAAACTCACACAAAGTTACTCAAGGGAAAGAAAGACGTCTTAGCATTGCTGTATGTAAAAGAGGTCACCCAACTCAATATTATGATAATATAGTTTATATAAATTATACTGATTTTTTATTCCTTTTCGATGAAGCTGTTGACAAATGGGTTGATAGTTATAATGGTAGTAATAAGCAACTCACCTTCATTGAAAGATATGATGAAGTTGTCAGGGATAATTACTAACAATATTTGGGGCTAACAGCCCCTCATCCTTGGCTGGTTCTAGTTCATTACAGCGGCCTTGTTCAAAGCCAACAGCATCTGTTTTAGTGGCTGTCTGGTCTTGTAAACACGGTCTGAGGTCGTTTTATGAGCATGCCCAAGAATGCTATATCGTACCGAATCAGCTACATCACAGTCTCTAAGTCTGTTTGACAGGCTATACCGGAAATCATGTGAACTATGCTCAATACCAATTTGCTTAAACGCAAATGCTATACGACTTCCTGCTGCATTGTTTTTAGTCCATCCTAATCTTGGTTTGGTATCCCATATCCCCATCTGAAGAAGTGCTTCACTTATTGGTATGTCTCGAATAGAGGTTTCATTTTTGACCTTCTTACCATCTTCTGTGTTGATGCTTATACACTTAATACCATCAACAATACGGAAATCTTCGGGACGTAACTGGATTGCCTCCCCTATTCTCATTCCTGTATTCCATAGTATGGCTAAAAGCCACTTTAGGTCTTCATAACCCTTCACATAATCAGTCTTCATCACCTTCTCATATTCTGAAGGAGTTATCTCTGTCTTATGATTAATGCTTGTGACCTTAGAGTAAGTCATCCCTTTAACAGGATTTGCTGTTAAGTAATCCCTCTTATCTATGCAGAAATTGAACAACGCCTGTAGTTTTATCAGGGCATCCTGTCGGCTTCTTGGTGCTTGGTAGCGTTCATCAAGAAATCGCTTAAAGTCTGCTATGTGCTGCTTAGTAACATCTTCAACATTTTTTATTGAATGTCTTTTAGCCCATTCGATGAATAAGTTAACGCTTCGTCGATTTAGCTTCTCTGTCCGTAACTTCCAATCAGCACGATTATCTTCACACCATTCTTCCAGAACCTCACTGACAGGATGCACAGCTTTCTCGTATACGGTGGTTAACGGCATCGTAGACATATCTGAACCACCTTCCAAGACCATCAACAAAGCATCATCAACCAAACGGTCACGATATGACTTAAGGGCGTTTCTTAAGCTCTCAAATGGAAGAGAAAGCTCTTTGAATCTTACATACTGAATGGTCAACTTTTGTGCTCTAAATTTTGCAATCTCTGGTAGTCGAGTCCTAAGACTTACCGACAATGTTCGATTGCTAAGTTTTTTCCTCCAGAGGTAGCCATCTTTCTGAGAGTAGCTAAGATGGGTGCATGAAAAGTGCATGAATCGTGTATGAATCACGGTAAACTCCTTGAAACATACCCAACTAACGAGAAGAAGAACTATGCAGAAAAACCTTTCTTATCAGGCACTCACCCGCACGTTCCAGCGGCTCTCTCGCTTCTCCCACCTCTCGGCAATCGCCAGTTGGGACATGTTTACCATGATGCCGCCGGGCGGCAGCAAAGCCCGCGGCGAAGCGTTGGCTGAACTGAGCGTACTTGAGCATCAGTTGTTAACCGACGCGAAAGTAGCCAAGTGGATCGCCGCCGCAAAACAGGAAGACCTTAACGATGTTGAGCAAGCGAATTTGCGCGAAATGTCGCGACTGCATCACCAGGCATCCCTGCTGCCTGAATCACTGGTAGAAGCAAAGTCGCTGGCAGGCAGCCGCTGTGAGCATGCCTGGCGCAGCCAGCGACCCGCGAATGACTGGGAGGGTTTTTCCGAGAACCTGAAAGAGGTCGTGAAATACAGCCGCGAAGAAGCCCGACTGCGCGCAGACGCTAAAGGTTGCTCACCTTATGACGCGCTACTGGACATCTTTGAACCAGAGATGACCAGCGCCCAACTGGATGTCCTGTTTGCAGATGTGAAAAGCTGGCTGCCCGATCTCCTTAGCAAGGCGGTGGCAAAACAGTCTCAACAAACGCTTATCGCCCCAATTGGCCCCTTCCCGACTGCTGTACAGCGAGAGCTGGGTCTGGAAACGATGGCGCAGTTAGGATTCGACTTTACCGCTGGACGACTGGATATCAGCGCGCATCCCTTCTGTGGCGGCGTGCCGGAAGATGTTCGCATTACGACCCGCTATGACGAAAATGAACTCCTCAGCGCGTTGTTTGGCGTGATTCATGAAACGGGTCACGCCCGCTATGAGCAAAATCTGCCGCGCAACTGGTCAGGACAACCTATCGCTCTGGCACGCTCAACAGCCATTCATGAGTCGCAAAGTCTGTTCTTTGAGATGCAATTGGGACGCAGCAAAGCATTCCTGACGCGACTCATTCCGGCTGTGACGCGTCATTTTGGCAACCAGGCAGCGTTTGAAGAGAGCAATTTCATTGCCTGGAACCAGCAGGTAAAACCCGGTTTTATCCGCGTTGACGCCGACGAGGTGAGCTACCCTGCTCACGTGATCCTGCGTTATGAAATCGAGCGAGCGTTAATTAACGGTGACATTGAAGTGGATGACATTCCGGCCTTGTGGAATGAGAAGATGCAGGCCTGGCTTGGACTGTCAACGGTGGGGGATTATCGTAATGGCTGTATGCAGGATATTCACTGGACCGACGGCGGCTTTGGCTACTTCCCGTCTTACACTTTAGGCGCTATGTATGCGGCGCAATTGTTCAGCGCAGCTCACCGCGCATTGCCCGATCTGAACCAGTCCATTGCGCAGGGAGAGTTTAGCGCCCTCTTTGACTGGCTACGCCAAAATATCTGGCAGCATGGCAGTCGTTTTACCACTGAACAACTCATTACCCAGGCCACCGGAGAGCCGCTCAGCAGCCGCTATTTCCGCGCTCACCTGGAAGCCCGTTATTTGTAATCTCATGCCGTGAGTCATTGTACATATCGTTACACGCCGATACCAATGACTCACGGAAGCCCAGTGATTACAGCGATATAGTTATTTCAACGGCCCCGCAGTGGGGTTGAATGAAAAACCAAATCGAGGGTATGAGAATGAAAAAAGTATTAGCTCTGGTTGTTGCCGCTGCTATGGGTCTGTCTTCTGCTGCATTTGCTGCTGAAACAACTGCTACCACCGCGCCAACTGCTGCAACGACAAAAGCGGCCCCGGCGAAAACCACCCATCATAAAAAACAGCACAAAGCTGCGCCGCAGAAAGCACAGGCTGCCAAAAAACACGCCAAAAAAACCACCACTAAACCGGCGGTAGAACAGAAAGCGCCAGAACAGAAAGCTCAGGCCGCTAAAAAACACACCAAAAAAGCAGCCACCAAGCCTGCCGCAGAACAGAAAGCGCCAGAGCAAAAAGCTCAGGCCGCTAAAAAACACACCAAAAAACCTGTGAAACACGACTCCGCTAAACCAGCTGCTCAGCCAGCCGCATAACACACCTGTAGTCACTATGGCGTCCCCCACGCCGTAGCATACGGCGCTAAATCATTCAGATTTGGCGCCGCCTTTCGGAGGGTAAAATGGTGTCACATTACCGCTTTGAGTTCATTCTTACGGCCCTGATTATTTGTGCCCTCATCGCCATGCATTTTTATCTTTCCTGAGTGTAGTTATCTGATTTTACTCCCACTTTCCCGCCGTCCCGTCTATAGTATTAACTGAGGGTTTGCTGTTAAAAATCATAATTCCCCACCAGAGTGTGATATGCATAAAACCATTGCTGTGTTACTGGGTTCAATTTGTTTAACTCCTGTCGTTGCGCATGCGGAACAGCCAGCAACGTCCAGCGCTGAAGCAGAAAATATAAAAACGCTGTTTTTTGGACATGACGATCGCATTAAGGTGACTGACCCAACGCAATCACCATGGGACGCTATCGGACAACTGGAAACCGCCAGCGGTAATCTGTGTACCGCTACGCTCATTTCACCCCATCTGGCTCTGACTGCCGGACACTGCTTACTTACGCCGCCAAAAGGTAAACCTGATAAAGCCGTGGCGTTACGCTTCGTGTCGAAAAAGGGTATCTGGCGTTATGAGATCCACGGAATTGAAGGCCGGGTTGATCCTTCGCTCGGCAAACGTTTAAAAGCCGATGGTGATGGCTGGATTGTGCCCCCCTCCGCCGCCCCATGGGATTTTGGTCTGGTGGTGTTGCGTTATCCACCTTCCGGTATCACACCGCTGCCATTATTTGAAGGTGATAAAGCGGCGTTAACCGCGGCGCTGAAAACCGCGGATCGTAAAGTCACGCAGTCAGGCTATCCGGAAGATCATCTTGACGATTTGTACACGCATCAGGATTGCGTGGTGACCGGCTGGGCGCAAAATACCGTTTTGTCACATCAGTGCGATACGCTCCCGGGCGACAGTGGGTCGCCATTGATGCTGAAGACGGATTCCGGCTGGCAATTGATTGGCGTACAAAGCTCCGCTCCGGCGGCGAAAGATCGCTGGCGGGCAGATAACCGCGCGATTTCCGTGACCGGATTTCGCGACAAACTGGAAGCGCTGGCCAAGGGATAACGCATACTGCCCGTATTAACGGGCAGCACTTTTATCAGGCCAGTTTTATCATGATCATTCCGGCCAACAGCAATGCCACGCCGATCCAGCCTTTATTGTTCAGACGCTGACCAAACAGCACCCAGCCTGCAGCTAACGTCGCGGCAATCCCGAATCCGCCCCATAAGGCATAGGCGACGGAGAGATCGATACCTTTTACCGCCTGCGACAACGCACTAAAAGCCGCTAAAACTGCAGCCAGCGACAGCACGCCATAAGCCTTACGGCGAAAACCATCAGAAAACTTCAAAAAGACGTTAGCCACGATTTCCAGAACGATAGCCATGCCAAGCCAGGCGCCATGAACCCATTCAAACTGCTGCATGGGTCACCTCTCTGCCCGCTTTGGCAGGCTTTCGTGTACCGGATTTAATCAGCACAATACCTACCACCAGCGAGACCAGACCAGCCACCTTCATCGTGGACAAGGTTTCGTCAAATAACAGCACGCTGAACAGCGTAATAAATAAAATACCGATACCTTCCCATAAGGCATAAGCTACGCCGAGGGCAATTTTTTTAACGGCAAAACTGAGAAAAATATACGATAAGGCGATCATTACCAGCATTAAAATAAAGCCTGAATTACCATGGCCCACGCTCGCCCATTTCATTGACAGCGTACCGGTAATTTCAGCCGCGATGGCCAGACCTAATAATATCCAGTAAAACATGATGCTTCTCCTGCTTGAGAATATAGTCCTTTGGGCCTACTGCATGCAGTAAACCAAAAAATAAAATCAGTTAGCTCAGCGCACAGCGCCAGCTCAGGCAGAAGAAGGGACTAAAGCGCGTTGCGCCAGTGTTGCTCACCCGCAAGCAGGAAAGTGGAAGAGGTACGAAGAAGTGTAGGTAAAAGCAAAAACATCCTGAACATATTGTCCATAATATTACAATTATCCGCAGTGTTGCTTCTCATCATCGCGGATGATAATTGTCCTCGGTAGTTAAACACAGATGATTTGTATCATAGGTTCATTACGAACTCAAAGCCTTTTCACTTCTTTACCAGCCCTGTTTGATTTTTGTTATAACGGCTCGACGCAAATCACATTATTATTCAGATTCAAAAAGTAAAAACGCAGGAATACACATGGCGAAACCGATCATTACGCTTAACGGTCTAAAAATAGTCATTATGCTGGGCATGCTGGTTATCATACTGAGCGGCATCCGCTTTGCCGCAGATATCATCGTGCCCTTTATTCTGGCATTATTTATTGCCGTTGTGCTGAACCCTGTAGTGCAACGCATGGTGAA
Source organism: Citrobacter sp. CRE-46 (assembly GCF_059615875.1). Taxonomy (NCBI): domain Bacteria; kingdom Pseudomonadati; phylum Pseudomonadota; class Gammaproteobacteria; order Enterobacterales; family Enterobacteriaceae; genus Citrobacter; species Citrobacter sp. CRE-46. Next base: position 2,802,197 of record NZ_CM184341.1, read on the forward strand.
ACTTCGCATACCGCGCGTATTCGCAGTGTCATTGCTGATCGTAATTATTGTAATGCTAATGGTGCTGCTATTAGCCTACTTAGGTACATCCTTAAATGAGCTTGCGCGGACGCTACCGCAATACCGTTCTTCACTGGTTATCCCGCTGAAAAATCTCGAGCCTTGGCTACAGCGCGCAGGGATAGGCGTTTCGGTGGATGAGCTCGTCAAATACATCGATCCGAACGCGGCAATGACGCTGGTCACTAATTTGCTGGCGCAGCTGTCTAATGCCATGTCATCGATATTTTTGCTGCTGCTGACGGTGGTTTTTATGCTGCTGGAAGTCCCGCAACTGCCCAACAAACTGAAACAAATGATGAGCCGGCCTATTGAGGGAATGGCAGCGATTCAACGCGCCATCGACAGCGTATCGCACTATCTGGTACTAAAAACGGCAATCAGCATTGTGACCGGACTGGTCGCCTGGGGCATGCTCGCCGCCCTCGACGTGCGCTTTGCCTTTGTCTGGGGATTGCTGGCCTTCGCCCTCAACTATATTCCTAATATCGGTTCCGTGCTGGCAGCCATCCCCCCTATTGCTCAGGTGCTGGCATTTAGCGGTCTTTACGACGCCCTGGTGGTGCTGGCGGGTTATCTGGTCATTAACCTGGTGTTCGGGAATATCCTCGAACCGCGGATTATGGGACGTGGTCTTGGGCTGTCCACGCTGGTGGTGTTTCTGTCGTTGATCTTCTGGGGCTGGTTGCTGGGACCTGTGGGGATGCTGCTTTCTGTCCCGCTGACCATCATCGTCAAAATTGCGCTTGAGCAAACCAACGGCGGGCAAAGCATTGCTGTTCTGCTTAGCGATCTCAACAAAGCGTAAACTGTCGCCCCGCCTGCGCGGGGCTTTCGTTTATCGTTTAGCTCGTAGCGCCAGGGAGGCACTCAACAGCGTAAATAACGCAATTATCCACGCCATGGTCCATGGCGTGCCGTCACTGAAAGCGGCCAGCAGTAATGATGAGATAATCCCGCTACCGTACTGTAATGCGCCAATCAGCGCGGAGGCTGAACCAGCGATGTTCGGTACCGCATCCAGCGCTGCGGCCGTTGAGGTAGCCGCAATAATGCCGTTCATCGAGAACAACAGGAATATGGTAATGATAATGGCCACAATTCCCCCGGACTCCAGCTTAACCAACAGGGCAAGCGCAACCGCAGCCAGCGCCGCCAGCATCGTCGCATATTTCAGCAGTTGCTCCAGGGGATGCCGTTGCACCAGCCTACGGTTTACCACACTCATCGCCATGACGCCGACAATATTTAGCGCAAACAGCCAGCCATAATGCTGAGGATCAACATGGTAATAGCTAATATAAACAAATGGCGATCCGGTAATAAACGCATACGCGCCGACGTAATAAAACGTCAGGCTCAGGGTGTAGCGCATAAAACGCCCATTAGATAACAGGGAACGGTAATTACGAAATGCGCCCGTCAGAGAAGCTTTTACCCGTTTTGCTTCAGGCAGTGTTTCTGGTAGCCAACATAAAGAGACACACATTAGCGCGCCAATCAGCGCCAGCAGCCAAAAAACTGCGTGCCAGGTGCTCAGGCGAATAATTTGCCCGCCAATCAATGGCCCAGCTATCGGCGCAATCGCCATTATCAGCACCAGCGTCGAGAGCATTTGCGCCGCACGGGTACGCGCAAAGAGATCGCGGATCATTGCCCGGGCCAGCATAGGCCCAGTACAGGCGCCAAGGGCCTGAAATACCCGCCAGAAAACAATCTGCGTGATGCTTGTAGACATCGCACATCCTGCAGACCCGATGATAAAAGCACCATGCCAATAAACAGCGGTTTACGCCTGCCCAGATGATCGCTAATCGGTCCCCAAATCAGCTGTGCGATAGTAAAACCTACCAAAAATCCGGTGATCGTAAGTTCTACATTGCCATGTAAATCCGTGGCCATTGTCGGCATTGCCGGAAGATAAATATCGGTAGAAAGTGAGGTAAAGGCCATCAGGCCACTGAGGATCAGAATAAAAGTAAGGCCGGTGTGGCTTGCTGTAGCCACCGGCGATGCCAGTTCATTTTTACGCATAGCGCTCTGTCATGTTGAAGAAACAGACCGCAGTACATATGCGACGTATTGCGGTGATTAGAGACTAAAAACGGCATAAGTTTATGAATCATAATCATGAATAATGGCAACGTTAGCGGCAGATACTGTGATTCCACTCCAGTATTTGCTATCCAGAAATGAATTTAACTCATAGGTCCATGCGGGATTCACAGACTAATAGTACCCACAGAAAATTGCTAATCTGCGGTCAATACAAAGATGAATGTTCAGGAGAATCCCATGAATACAAAAGTACTCAATAACGGTGTTGAGATGCCCCTGCTTGGTTTTGGCGTTTATCAAATGACCGATGCCGCCGAATGCGAGCAAGCCGTACGGGATGCCATTGATTCAGGTTATCGCCTGATTGATACCGCTGCCTCATACCTGAATGAAACTCAAGTAGGGAACGCACTCAAGCAAAGCAGTGTGCCACGTAATGAGCTTTTCGTGACCACCAAGCTGTGGTTACAAGATGCAAGCTATTCCGGCGCAAAGGCTCAATTTACGCGGTCCCTGCAACGCCTTCAGCTTGATTATATTGATCTTTATTTAATCCATCAGCCCTATAGAGATGTACATGGTGCCTGGCGCGCTATGGAGGAGTTATATGAGGAAGGAAAAATCCGTGCGATTGGCGTGAGTAATTTTCATCCGGATCGACTGGCTGATTTAATGGCCTTCAATCGCGTGATTCCTGCCGTAAACCAGATTGAGGTAAACCCATTCCATCAACAGCCACATGCGGTTGCCTGGATGCAGAGCAGAAAAATTCAACCACAAGCCTGGGCACCGTTCGCCGAGGGACGTAATGACCTGTTTCAGAACCCGGTTTTAGCGGCTATTGGGGAAAAATATGGCAAAAGCATCGGTCAGATCGTGCTGCGCTGGATTTATCAGCGCGGAATTATTTCACTGGCGAAAACCGTGCGTAAAACGCGTATGACCGAAAATATTCAGGTGTTGGATTTTAGCTTGACCCCGGAAGAAATGACGCAAATTGCCGCCATGGATAGCGGAAGCAGCGCGTTTTTCTCGCATCGAGATCCGGCTAGAGTGGAATGGATCACCCAGCGGAAGCTGGACGTTTAAAAAACGGCCTCCGCAGAGGCCGTCTTACTTTTAGCTAACGATTACAGCGCTTTCAGAATCGCATCCACGCTGGCCTTGGCATCGCCAAACAGCATATGGGTGTTTTCTTTAAAGAACAGCGGGTTTTGTACGCCAGCATAGCCGGTGTTCATTGAACGTTTAAACACGATAACGTTCTGCGCTTTCCACACTTCCAGCACTGGCATACCGGCGATCGGGCTGCGTGGGTCATCCTGCGCCGCCGGGTTTACCGTATCGTTGGCGCCAATAACCAGTACGGTATCGGTGTCGGCGAAATCATCATTGATTTCATCCATTTCCAGCACAATGTCATATGGCACTTTGGCTTCCGCCAGCAGCACGTTCATATGACCCGGCAAACGCCCTGCTACCGGGTGGATCCCGAAACGCACTTTGATGCCGCGGGCACGCAACTTCTCAGTGATTTCCGCCACCGGATATTGCGCCTGAGCCACAGCCATACCGTAGCCCGGAGTGATGATCACGGAATGCGAGTTCTTCAGCATTTCTGCTGTGTCTTCTGCATTAATCTCCCGGTGTTCACCCACCTCTTCATCAGAACCCGTAGATGAGCCATCAGAACCGAAGCCGCCCGCAATTACGCTGATGAACGAACGGTTCATTGCTTTACACATAATGTAAGACAGGATCGCACCGCTCGAACCTACCAGCGCACCGGTAACGATCAGCAGATCGTTGCTCAGCATAAAGCCCGCCGCCGCCGCCGCCCATCCGGAGTAGGAGTTGAGCATTGAAACGACTACCGGCATGTCTGCACCACCGATGGACGCCACCAGATGCCAGCCAAAAGCCAGCGCAATAATGGTCATCACCAGCAGCGCCAGAACCTGCAGGCCAACGCTTTCAGTACGAACAAACACCACCAACAGCAGGAAGGAAACGACCAGCGCCGCGAGGTTCATTTTGTGACGGTTTGGCAGCATCAGCGGTTTAGAGGAGATCTTGCCGCGCAGTTTGCCAAAGGCCACCACGGAACCAGTAAAGGTCACCGCACCGATAAAGATACCGAGGAACACTTCTGTCAGGTGAATGTTCACCAGAATCGGTTCCAGGCCCGTGTCGTGATACAGGTAGCTGTTAAAGCCCACCAGTACCGCCGCCAGACCAACGAAGCTGTGCAGAATCGCCACCAGCTCCGGCATCTCGGTCATCTCGACTTTTTTCGCCAGGCGGATACCAATCGCGCCGCCGATGATCATCGCCACCAGGATCCAGGCAACATTGCCGGTATCCGGGCCAAAAATCGTCGCAATCAGCGCAATCGCCATCCCGGCGATACCGTAGTTGTTACCCTGCTGGGAGGTTTCATGTTTCGAAAGTCCCGCCAGGCTGAAAATAAACAGGATCGCGGCAACAATGTATGCAGCTGTAACTAATCCTCCAGACATATGTTACCCCTTAGTTTTTCCGGAACATTTTCAGCATGCGCTGAGTCACGGTGAAGCCACCGAAAATATTAATGCTGGCAATAAGCACCGCGATAAAGCTCAGGAAACTCACCCAGCCACCCTGACCAATTTGTAACAACGCGCCGACAACGATAATCCCGGAGATGGCGTTGGTCACAGACATCAGCGGAGTATGCAACGCGTGCGACACATTCCAGACCACGTAGTAACCCACCACGCAGGAAAGCGCGAACACCGTAAAGTGACCGAGGAACTCTTTCGGGGCGACATCGGCAAGCCAGCCAAACAAAATGACTACCAGCGCCATCAGCGCATATTTACGCCATGGTGAAACCGGTTTTTTCTCTTCTTTCGGCGCGGGAGCCGATTTTGGCGCAGCCTGCGGCTGAGCTGAAACCTGGATCGGCGGCGCAGGCCAGGTGATTTCACCCTCGCGAACCACCGTCACGCCACGCACCACCACGTCGTCAAAATCAACGGTAATGTTGCCGTCTTTCTCTTTGCACAACAGTTTGAGCAGGTTGACGAGGTTGGTACCGTACAGTTGGGAAGACTGTGTCGGCAGACGACCAGGCAAATCGGTATAACCGATAACCTTCACACCGTTCTCGGTGGTGGTCACCTGGTTAGGCACGGTATATTCACAGTTACCGCCGTTTTGCGCGGCGAGATCGACAATTACACTCCCCGCTTTCATCGAATCAACCATTTCACGGGTGATCAGTTTCGGCGCAGGTTTACCCGGGATCAATGCCGTTGTAACGATAATGTCGACATCTTTTGCCTGAGCGGCGAAAAGCGCCATCTCGGCTTTGATGAAGGCTTCGGACATCACCTTAGCGTAACCGTCGCCGCTGCCCGCCTCTTCTTTAAAGTCCAGTTCGAGGAATTCAGCGCCCATACTCTGAACTTGTTCTTTCACTTCCGGACGGGTGTCAAAAGCACGGACGATAGCGCCCAGGCTGTTTGCCGCCCCGATCGCCGCAAGCCCTGCCACACCCGCACCAATCACCATGACCTTAGCAGGCGGAACCTTACCCGCGGCGGTGATCTGTCCGGTAAAGAAGCGGCCAAATTCATGGGCGGCTTCAACAATGGCGCGATAGCCGGCGATATTTGCCATCGAGCTTAAGGCATCAAGCGACTGCGCACGCGAAATACGCGGGACGGAGTCCATTGCCATCACTGTCACATTGCGCTCTGCAAGCTTTTGCAGCAGCTCCGGGTTTTGCGCAGGCCAAAGAAAACTCACCAGCGTCGTGCCCGGATTAAGCAAGGGAATTTCCGCCTCTTCCGGTGCATTGACCTTCAGAATAATCTCTGACTGCCAGACAGCATTGCCGTCAACAATTTCTGCGCCTGCCTGCACAAACGCCTTATCGTCAAAACTCGCCAGTTGACCTGCGCCGCTTTCAACCGCGACGCTAAAACCCAGCTTTAGCAGCTGCTCAACCGTTTTCGGCGTAGCTGCGACACGGGTTTCATTGGTTAACCGTTCTTTTGGTATGCCAATTCGCATAATGTTCCCTTCCATCTGTATTTTTGATGATGGTTTATCAATGTTTACAAGAGGCATGCGCGCACTCTCGAAAGAGGTCAGTGTTACCTCAATAAAATAAAACAGTAACAAACTCTGTATAACCTACTGAAAATGGAGCCTGTGATCTAGCGCCAAAAAACAGTATTTATTATGAAATTCGCAAAACAGGGATGAATTCGCCCGCAGACAGGGATAATGCCCTTTAAATAGCCCGCAATGGCTGATAATTCGCTCAAGCGAAGCGGCAAAACATGATTAAGCGCCACCCGAGAACAATTGATTAACATTAAATTAACTTATGAAATTCAACTGTTTTATCAGTTTTAGCCTCCAAACGCCGAATTTTTGGACATATCACAAAATGTTATCGACACTGTTACACCCTGTGGCACGATGAGTGAAAAATGACGCAGACACTGACACAATTTAAATGCAATAATCAGCGACGTTTCTAGTCAATAACAATACCAGTACCTGGTTTGCGCAAGGCGAAGGATTATTTTTATGAAGCTTAAGAACACTCTCCTGGCGTCCGCACTTATTTCTGCGACTGCTTTTTCTGTAAATGCAGCGACAGAATTGACGCCGGAGCAAGCTGCTGCCCTGAAACCCTATGACCGCATTGTGGTTACCGGTCGTTTTAATGCGATCGGTGACGCGGTGGATGCCGTATCACGTCGTGCAGATAAAGACGGTGCAGCCTCTTTTTATGTTGTTGATACCTCAGATTTTGGCAGTGGCGGTAACTGGCGCGTTGTAGCCGACATCTATAAAGCCGACGCTGAAAAAGCGGAGGCATCCAAAAACCGTATTATTAACGGTGTAATGGAGTTACCTAAAGATCAGGCCGTTCTGATAGAACCTTACGATACCGTTACGGTACAGGGCTTCTACCGCAGCCAGCCTGAAGTGAATGATGCCATCACCAAAGCGGCGAAAGAGAAAGGGGCTTACTCTTTCTATATCGTTCGCCAGGTCGATGCCAACCAGGGTGGTAACCAGCGTATTACCGCATTCATCTATAAAGCGGATGCGAAAAAACGCGTAGTACAAAGCCCTGATGCAATCCCGGCTGATTCTGATGCCGGTCGCGCCGCATTAGCTGCAGGTGGTGAAGCCGCGAAGAAAGTTGAGATCCCGGGCGTTGCGACTACCGCATCTCCGAGTGCTGAAGTTGGCCGCTTCTTCGAAACGCAATCCACCAAAGGTGGACGTTACACCGTCACGCTGCCGGATGGCACGAAAGTTGAAGAGCTGAACAAAGCGACTGCTGCCATGATGGTTCCGTTCGACAGCATCAAGTTCACCGGTAACTACGGTAATATGACCGAAGTCTCTTATCAGGTTGCCAAGCGAGCAGCGAAGAAAGGCGCGAAGTATTATCACATTACTCGCCAGTGGTCAGAACGTGGTAACAACATGACCATCAGCGCTGATCTGTATAAGTAATATCCTATGCTTTATCAGGTCTGCAGCGCTTGTAGGCCTGATAATTTTCCCTTGTTAAGCCCTCAGCCCGAACAAAAAACACGAATATTAAGACAACTTTTCACACTATTAGTCACAAATCTCTCTATCCCCATTGCATGCGTTCTCTTCTCTCCGTAAAATCCCGCGCCTTAGTGGCTTTCACCATTTTTATGCGGTTTGCCAAAATAATTATTCTCTCACTCTCGTTTTAGTAACTGGATACAAATGGAAAAGAAATTGGGTCTGAGCGCACTGACCGCGCTGGTTCTAAGCTCAATGCTCGGCGCTGGTGTTTTCAGCCTGCCACAAAATATGGCGGCGGTTGCCAGCCCGGCTGCATTACTGATTGGTTGGGCGATTACCGGTGCGGGTATTTTGCTACTCGCCTTTGCCATGCTGATCCTGACGCGTATCCGACCTGAACTGGACGGTGGCATTTTTACCTACGCGCGCGAAGGTTTCGGGGAACTGATTGGCTTCTGCTCTGCATGGGGATACTGGCTATGCGCCGTTATCGCTAACGTTTCGTATCTGGTTATCGTCTTCTCTGCGCTCAGCTTCTTTACCGATACGCCGGAATTACGCCTTTTTGGCGATGGTAATACCTGGCAGGCTATCGTTGGCGCATCAATGCTGCTGTGGATCGTCCACTTTCTGGTGCTGCGTGGGGTGCAAACCGCAGCCAGCATAAACCTGGTCGCGACCCTGGCCAAATTGCTGCCGCTTGGCCTGTTTATCGTGTTGGCGTTCATGCTGTTTAAGCTCGATACCTTCAGTCTGGATTTTACCGGCCTCGCGTTGGGCGTCCCCGTCTGGGAGCAGGTCAAAAACACTATGCTCATTACCCTTTGGGTATTCATCGGTGTGGAAGGCGCAGTGGTGGTTTCCGCCCGCGCACGAAATAAACGCGATGTCGGACGCGCCACGCTGCTGGCGGTGCTTGCCGCGCTGGGCGTTTATCTGTTGGTTACCCTGCTGTCGCTGGGTGTTGTCGCGCGTCCAGAACTGGCAGAAATCCGCAACCCATCAATGGCCGGTCTGATGGTAAAAATGATGGGACCATGGGGCGAAATTATTATTGCCGCGGGTCTGATTGTCTCCGTTTGCGGTGCCTATTTAAGCTGGACGATTATGGCGGCGGAAGTGCCATTTCTCGCCGCTACCCACAAAGCGTTTCCACGGATTTTCGCGCGTCAGAATGCCCAGGGTGCGCCATCCGCGTCGCTGTGGCTGACCAACATCTGCGTCCAAATCTGTCTGGTGCTGATCTGGCTCACAGGTTCCGACTACAATACGCTACTGACTATTGCCTCTGAGATGATTCTGGTGCCCTATTTGCTGGTCGGCGCATTTTTGCTGAAAATCGCTACCCGTCCGTTGCATAAAGCCGTCGGTGTCGGTGCGAGCATTTATGGCATATGGTTATTGTATGCGTCAGGTCCGATGCACCTGCTGCTGTCTGTGGTGCTATATGCGCCGGGACTACTGGTTTTCCTTTATGCCCGTAAAACACACGCGCATGAAAATGTATTAAAACGTCAGGAGATGGCGTTGATCGGCCTGCTGCTTATTGCAGCAGTTCCGGCGACCTGGATGTTGGTGGGGTAACGCTATCCCCATCGTTCGCGAAACCTGGAGATTACGATGGGTAAAAAGCCCCCTTTGCCGATACTTATCACTGGAGGAGGTCGTCGCATCGGCCTCGCCGTCGCATGGCATTTTCTCAATCAAAGACAGCCAGTTATTGTCAGCTATCGGACACATTACCCGGCCATTGATGGCTTATGCGAAGCTGGCGCGTTGTGTATCCAGGCTGACTTTTCTACCGATAAAGGCGTGTTAGCCTTTGCCGATGAGGTTAAAAGGCAGACGACCGGTTTGCGCGCCATTGTGCATAATGCCAGTGCCTGGGTTGCAGAAAAGCCGGGCACGCCGCTAACCGAAGTGCTGTCGGCCATGATGCAGATTCATGTCAATACGCCCTACTTACTCAACCACGCCCTGGAAGAGTTGTTACGCGGTCATGGACATGCAGCCAGCGATATTATCCATTTTACGGATTATGTTGTGGAGCGTGGCAGCGACAAGCACATCGCTTATGCTGCCAGTAAAGCGGCGCTGGACAATATGACTCGCTCGTTCGCCCGCAAACTGGCGCCGGAAGTCAAAGTGAATGCGATTGCCCCCTCGCTGATCCTGTTCAACGAGAGTGACGATGCTGAATATCGCCAGCAGGCTCTGAATAAATCACTGATGAAAACGGCGCCCGGTGAAAAAGAAGTCATTGATTTAATTGACTATCTATTGACCAGTTGCTTTGTCACAGGACGTAGTTTTGCCCTTGATGGCGGGCGTCATCTGCGTTAATGCAGCTTAATCCAACAAAAAATCAGCAACCACGCGCTCAGGCTCCAGCACACCACTGACCCGCCGAGCGCGACGGGTAAGCGCATAAAGCCGGTGAAATACCACAGCGAAACGAGGTAGACAAAATAGGGAATAATTGACCACATGCTGAATACAATGGTGGTACGCAACGCCTCGATTCCACGCTCACTGGCCACGATATAATGGGCAATCAACGCGAATGTCGGGAACAGCGGGATTAATCCAGCAATATAGTAATTCTTTGTTTTAGCGAGCAAACCAATCAACACCACCACCAGCGCACCCAGCGCCGCTTTGATAACGAGTCCCATTACCCTGCCTTAACACATCAATAACATCAGTCCCTAGCATAACGGAAGCAATCTTGTTTAGAAAAGATTAATGGAAGGAAAAACGAGGGCGGTGTACATTGGCGTTTTATATTCAAAATGAATGATATGAACACCATTGTATTTGTTGAAGATGATCCTGAAGTTGGCTCGCTGATTGCCGCCTATCTGGCCCGGCATGACATTGAGGTTATTCTTGAACCTCGTGGTGATTTGGCCGAGGAGAGAATCCTGCAAGTTCAACCCGATCTGGTGTTATTAGATATCATGCTGCCGGGCAAAGACGGGATGACAATCTGCCGCGATTTACGTGGACGCTGGCAGGGTCCGATTGTTCTGCTGACCTCTCTGGACAGCGACATGAACCATATCCTGGCGCTGGAAATGGGGGCCTGCGACTACATCCTTAAAACAACCCCTCCGGCCGTACTGCTTGCGCGGCTACGCCTGCATTTGCGTCAGAGCGAACATTCAGCCCAGTCTAAAGGTATTCAGGCAGCGACCATCACGCCGCACACAACGCTACGCTTTGGTACACTCACTATCGACCCAACCAACCGCTCCGTGCTACTCGGCGGCGAGCAAGTCTCTCTTTCCACCGCCGATTTTGAATTATTGTGGGAGCTGGCGACTCATGCCGGGCAGATTATGGACCGCGATGCGCTGCTGAAGAACCTGCGCGGTGTAAGCTATGACGGAATGGATCGCAGCGTTGATGTGGCGATTTCCCGATTACGTAAAAAACTGCTCGATAATGCCACTGAGCCCTATCGAATCAAAACGGTACGCAACAAAGGTTACCTGTTTGCACCGCACGCCTGGGACGACGAGCCACAGAAATAATGCCATCAGGCCGGTCTCGCAGATCGGCTGAATTTACCACAATACGTTACACCGTCACGAAAAATTGTTTACAGAACAGGCATACAACCGCCATCCGGCTGGTTTCCACATTTTTTGTGTGGCTGCTGACGTCCCCCCTCCCTATAATCCGTTGCGGCCCTGAACCTTATGGTTCAGGTGTATTTCGCAATAACAAAACTCTTTCCGGCATTTCAGGTGCTGAATGAGGCAAGAGGCTACAATATGTTCGTTACGCTCGCGTATATCGCGTTCTTTTTGGTTTGTTCATGGGCAATTTTCAGAATCAACCAAAAAAGTCACTCTCTTTCAAAAAGTGTCTTCATCGCTATTTTTCTTGGTGCCGTTATCGGCTTATCCCTGCATCTCATTGCTGCCGACGACAGTAAAACAGTGATCGGTTGGTATAACGTTATCGGCAATGGCTATGTGAATTTACTAAAGCTGGTTGCGGTTCCGCTGATTTTCATCTCTATTCTCTCAGCCATTAATAAGCTCGAAAATAGTGCAGGCATTGGGAAAATGTCGTTAACCATCGTCGGATGCATGCTCTGCCTGGTAATGATTGCCGGGTTTATTGGGCTACTGACTGCGCATGTATTAGGTCTGGACGCCAGCGCATTTGTTCATATGCAGTCCACGCTGACGGCGGATGATGTGAGTAAAACTGTCGCCATTTCACTACCAAAACTGATGACCTCCCTGATCCCAACGAACATTTTCCTCGATCTAACCGGGGCCAGAAGTGTTTCCGTCATAGGCATTGTTATCTTCACGCTACTTGCCGGCGTGGCATTATTAAAGGTCAAACAAGATGCCCCGCTAGAAGGTGAAAAATTAAGTGCTGGCATTAACGCCATCCAGATTTGGGTGATGAAGATGGTACGTATCGTTATTGCCCTCACCCCTTATGGCGTGATGGCATTAATGGCAGGCGTATTTTCCGCGTATCGACTTGAACAATTTGCCAGTCTGTTAGGCTTTATTGCAGCCTGTTACCTTGCCATTCTGATGATGTTTATCGTCCACGCGCTAATACTGGTGCTGAGTGGCAATAATCCGGTTCACTATTTTAAAACCGTCTGGCCAGTATTAACCTTTGCCTTTGTGTCACGCAGCAGTGCGGCATCTATTCCACTGGCTATTACCGCGCAGGAAAAGTTTGGCGTGCAAAACACCATTGCCAATATTGCGGCCTCATTCGGCTCCAGCATGGGTCAAAACGGCTGCGCCGGGATCTATCCGGCTATTATGGTGGCGATGATTGCGCCAACTATTGGCATTGATCCGCTATCGGTGCATTTTTTGCTCGCCATGCTACCTGCGATTGCGCTGGGTTCCATCGGAGTGGCGGGCGTTGGTGGCGGCGGAACATTTGCTGCGCTGATCGTCCTTTCAACGCTGAACTTCCCTGTCGCGCTGGTGGGGATTTTCATTGCTATCGAGCCTGTCGTTGATATGGCCAGAACGGCACTCAACGTGAATGGTTCGATGATGTCAGGCGTACTGGCTAACAGGCTCCTGAAAAAAAGAGCAGAAGAACCGCAACGCGTGAACGCGAATTAATCAGCCTTCCAGTAAGAACTAAGCCTTCCTGTAAACGGAAGGCTTTCTTTTGTGTCAACTGAATGTCAGTCCGTCGTATTTTTTCCAACGGTAATTCACGGCAGAAATAATCCAGCAGCAGATAAAAACGCCAATAATCACAAAACCGACATTGCCCATATGGTCACTCAAATTGCTGACGGTATCCCATAATCCTCCCTGGAGTGAAAATGCGTCAGAGAGAAGTCCCAACGCCTCCAGTCCACCGATAAATAGCGCAACAATCACCGAGGTTCCGGTGATGGTCATATTGTAATAAAGCTTGCGCTGCGGCTTATTAAACGCCCATCCATAGGCCTCAACCATCAGGATGCTGTCAAGGCAATCAATCAGCGCCATCCCGCAGGTAAACAGCGCCGGGAAAACTAATATTGACCAGACCGACATGCCACTGGACGCGCTTGAAGCGGAAATACCCAGCAGAGAAATTTCAGTGGCGGTATCAAAACCCAGACCAAACAGAAAACCGACAAAATACATATGCCAGTCTTTACCTACCAGGCGGAAAGCTGAGCGAAAAATCCAGTTCAAAGGACCTGAAACCGTAATATTTTCCGTGTTGCCAGCGTAAGTACCGGTGCGTTTAAGATGGCGAAAAGCCTTCCAGACATGGCAGAAGATAATGAGATTGATAGTGGCCAGAATCAGCAGAAATGCGGCAGAGACCGTGGTACCGATAAGACCGCCGACATTCTGAAACCAGGTCATATGCTGCTTAAAAACGCTGGTGGTCAGCGCAATGCCAATGCTTGCCAGCACAACAATGGTGGAGTGACCAAGGGAAAACCAGGCTCCCGTCGTCAGGGCGCGTTTTTTCTGCTGCATCAGTTTGCGCGTCGCGCTATCTATAGCAGCAATATGGTCGGCATCCACGGCATGGCGCAAACCATAGCACCACGCGATTAGACACAGCGCCAGTAACGACGTGTTGTTGCTAAACGCGGTAAAAGCCCACAGCCACGCCACAATGTTTGCCCCGATGAGTAAAACCATCAACGAAATAATGTTTGGGCGTTTTTTTAATATTGAAAACAATGCGTTCATTGTTTCCAGCCTGTCAAATTTGCGCTAAACAACACACTACACCGCCGTTCACTGATTGATTAATAAAACGTTTACCAGGCTAATGATAACTCTTAAGAATTACCAACCCAGTGTCATAGATCAAAGTTGATTACCACTGATGCGAGTTCCGCCATCGCTCACTCCGCTACGCACAGGGGTATATAGTCGCGTTGTCCCCCTCTTACAAAAACCGGCTTTAACTCCGAAATCAAGAATCAGGCATTGAAGCATTCCGCAGAAGATTATGGCCCAGAGCACTAATGGGCACATTCTTATGTCTCCGTGTGCCATGCTGATTGTGGTTGTTAAATGAGGAAACGCGATGATTGTTTTATGCAAAGCCTGCGGGACATCCTATGAGAAAACGGATTCTCATCCACAATATTGCGCTATCTGTAATGATGAACGCCAGTATGTCCCCGCGACAGGGCAGAAATGGATCGATTTTTCCACCCTTTGTGCTTCACATACAAATAAGTGGCAACAACACAACGGCGATCTTCTCAGCATCCGCACCGTTCCTGATTTTGCGATTAATCAGCGGGCATTTATTCTACGTACTCCCGAGGGCAATATTCTGTGGGACTGTATTGCTACGCTCGATGATGCCACGAAAATGCTAATAGCGTCTCTGGGCGGGCTTAAGGCTATTGCGATATCACACCCTCACTACTACACAACGATGCAGGACTGGGCTGCAGAATTTAATGCTCCGATTTACCTCCATGCCAGTGATAGCGAGTGGGTGATGCGCGACAGCCCGTGGATTAGATTTTGGCAAGGCGACAACCTTGAACTCGCCCAGGACGTCAGTGTGATACGACTGGGGGGACACTTTTCCGGTGGCTGTGTTTTGCACTGGGCACGAAATGAAGGCCTGGTGCTTTCCGGCGACATCGTTCAGGTCACACCAGGGACGCATGCCGTCTCCTTTATGTGGAGTTACCCCAATATGCTGCCGCTGCCAGTCGCAACGGTCAGCGACATCACTCACCGCCTGAGTACGGTAAAATTTAAACAACTCTACGGCGCATTTGAGGGAAAAGATATTAAGGACAATGCCGATGAAATCGTACGCCGTTCAGGCAAAAAGTATATCTCCTGCCTTAGATAATCGGGCCGTTCACTCTCTCCCTCACTCAGGAAGATGAAAATGGATAGAACTGATAAACCGCCCCCATCAACGAGAGACTGACTATCACGCTAATAATAAAATAGGTTTTGAATGGCTGCTTTTGTGTTTTATGGCGGAAAATTTGTTGACCCGCTATCGCGCCACCCCACCCGCCAACAACACCAAACATCAGCAAAGTAGACTCAGGCACCCTGCGCCAGGCCTTACGAGCGGCCATTTTGTCGACGCCGTATAGCGCCATCGTCAGTATATTGGCAACTATTAGCCACGTAACCACAGGTTGTGCGGTGAAAATACAGCCTGTTGCTGCGAAAATGAGTAGCAAATAACAACAACGATTGAAATTCATATTTTTATATCACAACAATTTTGAGAGTATCAGTACGCATTATATTGCGTATTCGGTGATTTTATATGAAGAAGCTGTTTGTACAGTTTTATCTCCTGCTGTTTGTCTGCTTTCTGGTGATGACCTTGCTGGTCGGCCTTGTATACAAATTCACCGCAGAACGCGCGGGCAGACAGTCGCTCGACGATTTAATGAAAAGCTCGTTGTACCTGATGCGCAGTGAACTGCGCGAGATCCCACCACGTGACTGGGGTAAGACGCTAAAGGAGATGGATTTGAACCTCTCTTTTGATCTGCGCGTTGAACCGCTGAATAAATACACGCTGGATGCCCCAACCATGCAGCGCCTGCGCGAAGGCGATATTGTCGCGCTTGACGATCAGTACACTTTTATTCAACGAATCCCGCGCAGCCATTACGTGCTGGCCGTCGGCCCGGTACCCTATCTCTATTTTCTGCATCAAATGCGCTTGCTGGACATCGCGCTGATGGCGTTCATTGCCATTTCGCTGGCCTTCCCGGTGTTTATCTGGATGCGCCCCCACTGGCAGGAAATGCTCCGACTGGAAGCCGCAGCACAACGTTTTGGTGAGGGACATCTGGGCGAACGCCTCCATTTTGATAACGGTTCCAGTTTTGAGCGTCTTGGTGTGGCGTTTAACCAGATGGCGGACAATATCAATGCGCTGATCGCCAGTAAAAAACAGCTTATTGATGGTATTGCCCATGAGCTTCGGACTCCACTGGTACGCTTACGTTACCGACTGGAGATGAGTGAGAACCTCACCGAGCATGAATCTCAGGCACTGAATCGTGATATCGGCCAGTTGGAAGCGTTGATCGAAGAGTTACTGACCTACGCCCGGTTGGATCGCCCACAAAATGAATTGAAGCTTAGCGTACCCGACCTGCCCCTTTGGCTGACAACCCATCTTGAGGATGTGCAAAGCGTCAATCCTGACCATGAGGTGCGGCTACGCCATCTTCAGAGTGGCGATTACGGTGCACTGGATATGCGCCTGATGGAGCGCGTGCTGGATAATCTGCTGAATAACGCCCTGCGCTATTGCCAGTCGACGGTACAAGCCAGTCTGCAGCTGGACGGTAACCAGGCGACACTGATCGTGGAAGACGACGGTCCGGGTATCGCACCTGCGGCGCGTGAACAAGTTTTTGAGCCATTCGTACGCCTCGATCCCAGTCGTGACCGGGCGACCGGTGGTTGCGGACTTGGGTTAGCCATCGTCCACTCGATCGCATTGGCTATGGGCGGTACGGTCGTCTGCGATGAAAGTGAACTGGGCGGGGCTCGTTTTTCTTTCAGTTGGCCCGTCTGGCATAACATTCCTGAATTTCCCACTGCCTGACCCATGCCGCTCGGTGGTCAGGCGGCAAATGTTGTGCTATAAAAAAGTATGTTGTAACTAAAAGGGTAAAACACATGGCCCGTTACGATCTCGTTGACCGTCTGAACAGCACCTTCCGCCAGATGGAACAGGAGCTGGCGCTGCTGAGCGAAAATTTGTTGCAGCAGACACTGCTGATTGCGCGCGTGTTCTCGTTACCAGAAGTCGTCAAGGAGGCAGAACATGCCCCTTTGCAGAGCATCGATGTAAAACAACATTTAGGCAAAGAGGCTGAATCGCTGGCACTGCGTCACTATCGCCATCTGTTTATTCAGCAGCAATCCGAGAACCGCAGCAGCAAAGCGGCCGTCCGTCTTCCTGGCGTGTTGTGCTATCAGGTGGATAACGCGGCACAATGTGCTCTGGAAGAACAAATTCAGCGTATCAACCAGTTGAAAACGACGTTTGAGCGCATTGTCACTGTGGAATCGGGACTGCCGCCGGCGGCACGTTTCGAATGGGTGCATCGCCACTTGCCGGGACTGATTACGTTGAATGCCTATCGTACGCTCACGCTGGTGAAAGAACCCGCCACCCTGCGCTTTGGCTGGGCTAACAAACACATCATTAAAAACCTGAAGCGCGATGAAGTCCTGCAGCAACTGGAAAAGAGTCTGACGTCGCCGCGCAGCGTACACCCATGGACGCGTGAAGAGTGGCAGGCGAAGCTGGAGCGGGAATATCAGGACATCGCAGCCCTGCCACAGCAGGCAAAACTGAAGATTAAAAGACCGGTGAAAGTGCAGCCCATCGCCCGCGTCTGGTACAAAGGAGAGCAAAAACAGGTGCAATACGCCTGCCCGACGCCGCTGATTGCGCTAATCAACAACAACAACGGTATGACCGTACCCGATATCGGCGAGTTACTGAATTACGATGCCGACAACGTTCAGCATCGTTTTAAACCTCAGGCGCAGCCGTTGAGATTGATTATTCCCCGACTGCACCTGTACGTTGCTGATTAACTGCCCGGTCGCATGCTGCCAACCATCAGTTCCGGTCGTACCCAACTGTCGAACTCCGCTTCGGTTAAATATCCCAGCGCCAGGGCTGATGCTTTTAACGTCAGCCCTTCCTTGTGCGCCTTTTTGGCTATCTCAGCGGCTTTGTCGTAACCGATATGGGTATTGAGTGCGGTAACCAGCATCAGCGACTCGTTGAGTAACTGGTCGATTCGCTCACGATTGGGTTCAATACCCGTCGCGCAATGCTCGTTAAAGCTTTCCATCCCGTCCGCCAGCAAACGCACTGATTGCAGGAAGTTGTGAATGACCATCGGTCGATAAACGTTAAGTTCAAAGTTACCTGACGCCCCGCCCATATTAATGGCAACATCATTGCCCATCACCTGGCAACAAAGCATGGTCAGCGCCTCACACTGAGTCGGATTGACTTTACCCGGCATAATGGAGCTACCCGGTTCGTTTTCAGGAATTGAAATTTCACCAATACCACAGCGCGGACCGGATGCCAGCCAACGCACATCGTTGGCGATTTTCATCAGTGACGCCGCCAGCCCCTTGAGCGCTCCGTGGGCGTGAACCAACGCATCGCAGGTCGCCAGTGCTTCAAATTTATTCGGTGCAGTAACAAACGGCGCGCAGGTAATGACCTTCAACTCATCCGCGACCCGACGCGCATATTCAGGATGGGTGTTCAGTCCAGTTCCCACCGCCGTTCCCCCCAACGCCAGTTCCGCCACATGGGGTAAACTGTTTTCAATGTGTCTGAGGTTATGTTCGAGCATCGCCACCCAGCCGGAAATTTCCTGCCCAAGCGTAAGCGGGGTCGCATCTTGCAGATGCGTCCGGCCAATTTTGACGATATCGGCAAACGCGTGGGATTTATCACTGAGCGTTTTGGTCAACACCGTTAATTGCGGGATCAGTGATTTGCGCAGCGCCAGCAGCGCGGCAACATGCATCGCTGTTGGAAAGACATCATTCGAGCTTTGGCTTTTATTAACATCGTCGTTGGGGTGAACTTTTCGCTCCATTCCCCGCACGCCGCCCAGCAATTCGCTGGCACGGTTTGCCAGCACCTCATTCATATTCATATTGCTTTGCGTGCCGGACCCCGTCTGCCAAATGGCCAACGGAAACTCATCCCGATGTTTGTCCGCCAATACCTCATCTGCGGCCTGCATAATCGCGGTGGCTTTATCTTCCGCCAGCAGCCCGAGATCTAAATTAACCTTGGCAGCCGCCCGTTTCGTCAGCGCCAGCGCATGGATCAGCAAGACCGGCATTTTCTCCGTAGAGATACGAAAATGCTCCAGCGAACGTTGGGTTTGCGCCCCCCAAAGCTTATCGGCAGGAACATCAATTGCGCCCATTGAATCATTCTCGCGGCGTACCGTTACCATTACCTGCTCCTTACATTAAGAATTGATTAGGTTATGTTTCGACATTGCCCACTTGCATTGGTCTTATCAGTATTAACGAGGATTAAACTGTCGTTTGGTGGTTCGTGCGGAAAAAAAACCGCCCCTAAGGGCGGCTGACGTTACTTAACGCAGCGTGCGCACTGCGACGTCTGAATTTGCTTGAAGAAATCATTACCTTTGTCATCCACCAGGATAAACGCTGGGAAATCTTCCACTTCAATTTTCCAGATGGCTTCCATCCCCAGTTCAGGATATTCCACGCATTCCAGACTCTTGATACTGCCCTGGGCAAGCACCGCTGCGGGGCCGCCAATGCTACCTAAGTAGAAGCCGCCGTGCTTATGGCAGGCATCGGTCACCTGCTGGCTGCGGTTGCCTTTCGCCAGCATGATCATACTGCCGCCAGCGGCCTGAAGCTGGTCGACATATGAGTCCATACGTCCGGCTGTGGTTGGGCCAAGTGAACCAGAGGCATAGCCTTCCGGCGTTTTTGCCGGACCGGCGTAATAGATCGGGTGATCTTTAACATATTGCGGCAAACTTTCACCGTTATCCAGACGTTCTTTCAGTTTCGCATGCGCAATATCACGACCAACAATAATGGTTCCGTTAAGTGACAGACGCGTGGACACCGGGTACTGCGACAACTGGGCCAGGATCTCTTTCATCGGCCGATTGAGGTCAACGCGCACCGCTTCGCCTTCGCCTGCCTGACGCAGCTCTTCTGGTATGTATTTACCCGGATTATGCTCCAGTTTTTCGATCCAAATGCCTTCACGGTTGATCTTAGCTTTGATATTTCGATCGGCTGAGCAAGAAACGCCCATGCCAACCGGACACGACGCGCCGTGACGCGGCAGACGGATCACGCGAATATCATGAGCGAAGTACTTCCCGCCAAACTGCGCGCCCAGCCCCAAATTCTGCGCTTCTATCAACAGCTCTTTTTCCAGCTCCACATCGCGGAATGCCTGACCATGCTCGTTACCTTCGGTCGGCAGTTCGTCGTAGTATTTCGCCGAAGCCAACTTGACGGTTTTCAGCGTCGCTTCCGCCGACGTTCCACCAATCACAAACGCGATATGATACGGCGGACAAGCCGCTGTTCCCAGCGTACGCATCTTCTCGACCAGGTAATTTTTTAATTTGCCCGGCGTGAGCAGCGCTTTGGTTTCCTGGTACAGATAGGTTTTGTTTGCCGAACCACCGCCTTTAGCAATACACAAGAATTTGTATTCATCGCCGTCAACAGTATACAGATCGATCTGCGCCGGCAGGTTAGTGCCAGTGTTCACTTCTTTATACATATCCAGCGCGGCGTTTTGCGAATAGCGCAGGTTGTCTTCGATGTAGGTGTTATAGACCCCTCGTGCCAGTGCCGCTTCATCTCCGCCGCCGGTCCAGACACGCTGACCTTTTTTACCCACGATTATCGCTGTGCCGGTATCCTGACAGGTCGGCAAAATACCTTTCGCCGCGATGTCGGAGTTACGCAGGAATTGCAGGGCCACATATTTGTCGTTTTCGCTGGCCTCAGGGTCACGCAGGATATCAGCAACCTGCTGCTGATGTGCAGGACGCAGCATAAACGACGCATCATGAAAAGCCTGACGAGCCAGCAGGGTTAGCGCTTGCGGCGCGACTTTAATAACCTCCTGCCCTTCGAATTCGGCAACGGAGACATAGTCGCTGGTCAGCAGATAGTATTCGGTATCATCCTTTTTAAGCGGGAAAGGATGCTGATAATGAAAGGGTTTGTTTGACATTGTGCTCTCACTTACTGCTAGGTCTGGTTATTCTCTGGGCAGATGTTCCATTGCCCTGCTTCCCTGCCGTAAGTCGGGTTGGAGAAGGCAAGGCTTTCTGCAACCGGAAATACTCAGGGTATTAAAAGCGAGTCACCATATCCTACACATTTTTTTAACAAAAACTGAGACAAGTACGACTTTTTACATGCGCAGGTTACTTCCCTCAGGGTTTCTTGGTTTAATAGCCAGAGAAAATTCCACATTCAAACAGGGCTTGAGAATGCAAAAACTCATCAACTCAGTGCAGAACTACGCCTGGGGAAGTAAAACTGCGTTAACGGAACTTTATGGGATTGCCAACCCAACTCAGCAACCGATGGCTGAACTTTGGATGGGGGCGCACCCAAAAAGCAGTTCGCAGGTTCAGAGCGCTGATGGTCAGACGGTTGCTTTGCGCGACGTTATTGAACGCGATAAATCCGCGCTATTAGGTGATGCCGTTGCCAAACGCTTTGGTGAACTGCCCTTCCTGTTTAAAGTGCTCTGCGCCGCGCAACCCCTTTCGATTCAGGTTCATCCTAACAAGCACAATTCTGAAATCGGGTTTGCCAAAGAAAACGCCGCCGGGATCCCAATGGATGCCTCCGAGCGCAACTACAAAGATCCTAACCACAAACCAGAACTGGTTTTTGCTTTGACGCCTTTCCTGGCAATGAACGCATTTCGTGAGTTCTCCGAAATTGTTGCGTTATTACAACCCGTTTCCGCTGCGCATCCAGCGATTGCGCATTTCCTGCAGGAGCCGAGTGCAGAGCGTCTGAGCTATCTATTCGCCAGTTTGCTCAATATGCAGGATGAGGAGAAATCCCATGCGCTGGCGATCCTGAAATCGGCGCTGAACAGCCAGCAGGGTGAACCCTGGCAAACCATCCGCCTGATCGCCGACTTCTACCCTAACGACAGCGGACTCTTTTCCCCACTGCTGCTCAACGTGGTTAAACTCAATCCCGGCGAGGCCATGTTCTTGTTTGCTGAAACCCCGCACGCCTACCTGCAGGGTGTGGCGCTGGAGGTGATGGCGAACTCAGATAACGTGCTGCGCGCCGGACTGACGCCAAAATATATTGATATCCCGGAACTGGTCGCCAACGTTAAATTTGTCGCTAAACCTGCAAACCAGTTGCTGACCACACCAGTTAAAACAGATGGCGAACTGGACTTCCCCATTCCGGTCGACGATTTCGCCTTCTCCCTACATGAGTTAACGGCCACTGGTGCAGAGATCGGCCAGCAAAGCGCCGCAATTCTGTTCTGCATTGAGGGTGAAGCCGTGTTGAGCAAAGGTGAGCAGCGTCTGGTACTGCAGCCGGGTGAGTCGGCCTTTATTAGTGCGAATGAATCGCCGGTAAACGTCAGCGGCAAGGGCCGTTTAGCTCGGGTTTATAACAAGCTGTAGCAAGATACTGATATTTTTAACAACTCTTGCTAAGCTGTAGTGAGTTAAAGACAAGTCACTCCTCCAGGCGTCTTCAAACGCCTGGTTTTATTTTATGGATATCAAAATGAAAAAATCGCTGGTAGCTGCGGGTGTAGTGGTTGCACTGGGTATCGTCTGGACGGGCGGCGCCTGGTACACAGGTAAAAAACTCGAAACGCATCTCGCCGAGATGGTGACACAGGCAAACAATCAGTTGAAACGCTACTCCCCTGAGGCGGGAATTGAACTGAGTTATCAAAACTATCAGCGCGGCGTGTTCAATAGCCAACTGCAACTGGTGGTTAAACCCATCACCGGGCAGCAAGATTCCTGGCTGAAGCCGGGGCAAAGCATCGTCCTTAATGAAACGGTTGATCACGGTCCTTTCCCGCTGGCACAGCTGAAGTCGCTGAATCTGGTCCCCGCCATGGCCTCGGTGAAAACAACGTTGGTGAATAACGACGTCACCAAACCACTGTTCGACATTGCCAAAGGTGAAACGCCATTCATCATTAACTCCCGTATCGGTTACAGCGGCGATACCCGCTCCGATCTCTCCCTCAAACCGCTGAACTACGAGAATGGCGATGAAAAAGTGGCCTTCAGCGGCGGGGAATTCCAGTTTACGGCTGACAAAGACGGTAATGCTGTTTCGCTGACTGGCGATGCGCAAAGTGGTCTGGTTAATGCGGTCAATGAGTACAACCAGAAGGTACAAATTACCTTCAATAACCTGAAAACTGAAGGTTCCAGCAGTATCGCCAGCTTTGGTGAGCGTATTGGCGACCAGAAGTTGTCACTCGAAAAACTGTCAATTTCAGTCGAGGGTAAAGAGCTGGCGGTTCTGGAAGGCATGGGTATCGATGGTAAATCCGATCTGATCAACGAGGGTAAAACCGTTAACAGCCAGCTGGATTACACTCTGAACAGCCTTAAACTGCAGGGCCAGGATATGGGTAGCGGCAAACTGACGCTGAAAGTGGGTCAGATTGATGGTGAAGCCCTGCACCAGTTCAGTCAGCAGTATAGCGCCCAGACCAAGGCGTTGATGTCACAGGTAGATGTGGTGCAAAACCCGGAGCTATATCAGCAGAAAGTCACCGAAGCCTTCTTTAGTGCCCTGCCGATTCTGATGAAAGGCGAACCGGTTATCACCATTGCGCCACTGAGCTGGAAAAATGCGAAAGGTGAAACCGCCTTTAATCTGTCTCTACTGCTGAAAGATCCGACCGCAAACACCGTGGAGCCGCAAACGCTGGCCCAGGAAGTGGATCGCTCCGTCAAATCACTGGACGCTAAGCTGACGATCCCTGTCGACATGGCGACTGAATTCATGACGCAGATTGCCAAACTGGAAGGATATCAGCAGGAAGAAGCGGCGGGTCTGGCGAAGCAGCAGGTTAATGGCCTCGCGGCGATGGGTCAGATGTTCCGTATTACGACGCTGCAGGACAACGTTATCGGTTCCAGCCTGCAATATGCGAACGGTCAGGTAACACTTAACGGACAGAAAATGTCGCTGGATGAGTTTGTTGGCATGTTCGGTATGCCTGCCTTTGCTGAGCCGGACGCGCCTGCTGCCCCGCAACAGTAAATATCCCTTACGACAGGCCCGATAACATTGCTTATCGGGCTTTTTTTATTTCGCGACGACCAGTCGGGCGGCAAGCGTCAGATTGCGCGAATGGCTTTCATCGTGGCCAATGCGTTGTAGCATGCGTTCCGCAAGGGTGTATCCCATTTCACGGGCAGGCGTGCAGGCCCAAATGATGGGAATGTCATCCAGCGCGCTTTCCGCCACATCGGCAAATCCGGCCAAGGATATTTGCTGTTCAAAGTAACGATCCACGCCTGTTTCACCACTCTGTCGCCCTGCTCTCATCAGACCAAACCAGGCGCCTACGGCAATGGTTTCGTTGTAGCACACCACCGCACTGATTGTGGGATTCCGGCGTAACAGCGCCGTCACCTCTTCCGCGGCCTGCTTTTGGCTGGATGAACACTCCAGCACCCAGTCGCTATGAAACGGCAAACCATACTTTAACAATGTCGCGCAATAGCCGCCGACGCGCTCTGCCCTGGTTAATGAAGAGCTTTGCCCGCCCAGCCAGGCAATGCGCTGATGCCCATGACGTATCAGTTGTTCAACCAGAAGTTGCGCGGCCTGCATGTTATCAGGTCTGACGGTGTCAACGTCATCCATATAGCTGGCGCGTGACGCAAACACCACCGGGATCCCTTTCTCAGCGGCCAGTTGCTGTAGCGCGTCACTGCTGCCTGCGGCCCCGGCGATCACCACGCCATCAACCCCTTGATTAAGTAACAGGGTGAAGCGCTGTGTCAGCTGTTCGCCGTCTTTACCGCCATGCAGTAAGAAGACCATGCGCCCCTGGGCTTCTAATGCTTCCGTCAGCCCCGCCGTTAGCTCGGCGTAAAACGGCGTAGAAAGATCGCGCACGATCAACCCTACTACCCCGCTCTGCCCACCGCGCAGGGCTGATGCTTGTCGATTACGCACAAACCCCAGTTGCTCAATGGCAGCATTTACCCGTTCACCGGTTGCTGATGAAATACGTCCTTTGCCACTGAGTACCAATGAGACGGTACTGACCGAAACACCTGCAGCCAGCGCAACATCATGGATCGTTATTTTTTTGGCTATAGCCATAAAAACAGAAAACTCCCTGATAACGTGACGGATAAAACGTTTTATCAATCACTTATATTTATACCCCCTATTATCGTTCGATAATGTGATTTATACCGCACTAAAATTAGGTAAAACGTTTTATCTTCTCGCCATCATTAGCCAGCCTGATTTAACAAGGAGTCGTTTAATGACGACGAGAACCACACCAAAAATAACGTTATGGGAATTTTTCCAGCAGTTGGGCAAAACTTTTATGTTGCCCGTGGCTCTGCTCTCATTTTGCGGGATCATGTTAGGGATCGGCAGTTCGTTAAGCAGCCACGATGTCTTAACGTTAATCCCGGCGTTAGGAAATCCGGTGCTACAGGCCATCTTTACCTGGATGAGCAAGGTTGGCTCATTTGCGTTTAGCTTCCTACCGGTGATGTTCTGTATTGCCATTCCTCTTGGCCTGGCGCGCGAGAACAAAGGTGTGGCGGCGTTTGCTGGTTTTGTCGGTTACGCGGTAATGAACCTTGCCGTCAACTTCTGGTTAACCGCAAAAGGTATCTTACCCACCACTGATGCGGCGATCCTGAAAGCCAACAACGTGCAAAATATTCTGGGGATCCAGTCGATCGACACCGGGATCCTCGGCGCCGTCATCGCCGGGATCATCGTCTGGATGCTGCATGAACGCTTCCATAACATTCGTCTGCCGGATGCTCTCGCCTTCTTCGGCGGCACTCGCTTCGTTCCCATCATCTCCTCGGTAGTGATGGGCCTGGTCGGTCTGGTCATTCCCCTGATTTGGCCGGTTTTCGCCATGGGCATTACCGGACTCGGTCACATCATCAACAGTGCAGGTGAATTTGGTCCTATGCTGTTTGGCACCGGCGAACGTCTGTTGCTGCCTTTTGGCCTGCATCATATTCTGGTGGCATTGATTCGCTTTACCGAAGCCGGCGGCACGCAGGAAGTCTGTGGTCATAGCGTGAGCGGCGCACTGACTATTTTCCAGGCTCAATTGAGCTGCCCGACAACCCAAGGCTTCTCTGAAAGCGCAACCCGCTTCCTGTCCCAGGGTAAAATGCCAGCGTTCCTCGGCGGGTTACCGGGTGCAGCGTTAGCGATGTATCACTGCGCACGTCCAGAGAATCGTCATAAAATTAAAGGGTTATTAATTTCCGGTCTGATTGCCTGTGTAATTGGTGGTACGACCGAACCTCTTGAGTTCTTGTTCCTGTTCGTGGCCCCGGTTCTGTATGTGATCCATGCTTTGCTTACCGGCCTCGGCTTCACCGTGATGGCGGTGCTTGGCGTTACCATCGGTAACACTGACGGTAACCTGATCGACTTCGTGGTGTTCGGCATCCTGCATGGATTGTCTACCAAGTGGTATCTGGTCCCTGTCGTCGCGGCTATCTGGTTCGCGGTGTATTACGTTATCTTCCGCTTCGCCATCACGCGCTTCAATCTGAAGACACCGGGTCGCGAAGTCGAAATGGCCAGCACTATCGAAAAAGTGATGGCTGGAGCGCCAGGTAAATCGGGATACAACGTGCCAGCTATTCTGGCGGCGTTGGGCGGCGCGGAAAACATTGTTAGCCTGGATAACTGCATTACTCGTTTGCGCTTGTCAGTAAAAGATATGTCACTTGTTAACGTACAAGCTCTGAAGGACAATCGTGCCATTGGCGTAGTACAACTCAATCAGCATAACCTCCAGGTTGTTATTGGTCCGCAGGTCCAGTCAGTGAAAGACGAAATCGCGGTTCTGATGAATACCGTACAGGCTTAAGGACAACACTATGTTTGATTTTTCAAAGGTTGTGGACAGACACGGCACCTGGTGTACCCAATGGGATTACGTCGCCGACCGTTTTGGCTCAGCCGATCTGCTACCGTTCACCATCTCTGACATGGATTTTGCCACTGCCCCCTGCATTCTTGAGGCGCTTACCCAGCGCCTGTCCCATGGCGTATTGGGTTATAGCCGTTGGAAAAATGATGAATTTTTGGCGGCCATTCAGCACTGGTTTCTTACGCGTCACAATACCAAAATCGATCCTCAGTCGCTGGTATATGGTCCCTCGGTCATCTATATGGTGTCAGAGCTGATTCGCCAGTGGTCTTCCGCGGGTGATGCGGTGGTTATCCACACTCCGGCTTACGACGCGTTTTACAAAGCTATCGAGGGTAATCAGCGTGTGGTGCGCGCTGTCGAACTGGAAAAACACACTGACGGTTGGTACTGCGACATGACCGCGCTGGAGAATGCCCTGTCTCGTCCAGAGAGCAAAATTCTTCTGCTCTGTAGCCCACAAAATCCGACGGGTAAAGTGTGGAAGCGTGATGAGCTGGAAACCATGGCGGAACTGTGTCAGCGCCATGGTGTAAAAGTTATTTCCGATGAGATCCATATGGACATGGTATGGGGAGATCACCCACATATTCCCTGGAGTAACGTCGCGCGTGACAGCTGGGCGCTGCTCACTTCCGGTTCAAAAAGTTTTAATATTCCCGCACTGACCGGGGCTTACGGGATGATTGAAGACGCTCAAAGTCGTAACGATTATCTCAGCGCATTAAAAGGTCGCGATGGTCTTTCCTCGCCGGCGGTACTGGCGCTGACCGCTCATATTGCCGCCTATCAACAGGGCGCTAGCTGGCTTGATGCGCTGCGGGATTACCTTGCCAGCAACCTGCATTACGTCTCACGCGAGCTTAATGCCGCATTCCCCGAACTGAGCTGGCAGGTTCCGCAATCTACCTATCTGGCGTGGATTGACCTGCGTCCGCTCAACATTGATGATCGCGAATTGCAGGAAGCGCTTATCCACCAGCAGAAAGTCGCCATCATGCCAGGATACACCTACGGTGAAGAAGGACGCGGTTTTGTGCGCCTGAATGCCGGATGCCCGCGCTCAAAACTTGAAAAAGGCGTTCAGGGATTGATTAACGCCATCCGTACAATTCGTTAAGCAGGTTTGCGCAATGAAAACCTCATTGCGCGCCTTATCAGCCTGACGCCTCCTCCATTAAGCCAGCCTCAATCATTCACCGTGGATAATCCCGCTTTCATTCCCGGTACCAGAATAACTTTTCGACACCCATCTTCCCGTTTCTCAAAAATTTCATATCCTCTTGCGGCATCTTCCAACGGCATATGGTGCGTCACAATCTCTTCAGGGGTAAGCAATCCCTTCTCGATCAAATTAAGCAGATCAGGTAAGTAAGCATGCACATGTGTCTGCCCCATTTTGAACGTCAGTCCCTTATCAAAAGCATCACCAAACATGAATCCATGGATAAAACCGGCGTAAACGCCAGGGACGCTGACAATTCCTCCCCGGCGCACTGCCGCAATGCATTGCCTGAGCGCTTTTCCACTACTGCCTTCAATTTTTAATGTGCTGAGTACAGTTTCAGTGAGGCTCCCTTTTGCCTCAAAACCGACGGCATCAACCACCGCATCCACGCCACGATGACCTGCCGTGTTATCAATAATCCATTTTGCGGGATCGTCGTTTTTATCAAAGTTAATGGGAATCGCACCATAACGTTGTCGTGCAAATTCAAGGCGGTAATCGTTATGATCAATGATAAATATCTGTTCGGCACCGTTGAGACGAGCACAGGCAGCTGTTAATAATCCTACCGGTCCAGCGCCAAAGATAGCAACGCTGGAGCCTGGCTTAATGTCGGCATTCTTCACAGCCTGCCATGCCGTCGGTAAAATATCAGACAGAAAAAGAACCTTTTCATCTGCCAACGTATCCGGCACTTTGAATGGGCCTGTGTTCGCTTTTGGCACCCGAACATATTCGGCCTGACCGCCAGGAATACCGCCGTACAGATCGCTGTAGCCAAACAGTGCCGCCGGTGGCGTGATATTCTTGCGGTTCAGCGCTGCGCCGTTGCCACTGTTAGTGCTTTCACACGCGGCATACTGATGAAGTTGACAGAAAAAACATTCGCCACAGGCAATGACAAAGGGTACCACCACGCGATCACCTTTACTTACAGCCGTCACTTGCGATCCCGTTTCAACCACTTCGCCCATAAACTCATGACCAAATATATCGCCATGATGAATTCCAGGGATCTTACCGCGATAAAGATGCAGGTCCGAACCGCATATAGCAGTCGCAGTAACACGCAGAATGATATCATCCGGCTCTTCTATGCCGGGATCTGGCATATTATCAACGCTAACATGATGAGGGCCATGATAAGTCAGTGCTTTCATCATTTTTCTCCTTTAAGTCATCATCTTAAAAGTAAAAAATTATCGTATTTGGCTGGTTCCTTCATTATTTAGGTTAACCATGTTTTCGCTCCGTATTGTTTTTGCCCAAAAGAGTAGTAAGCGTAGAACAAAATGAATACCATGACATTTAATAATGTCATTTTAAGACTGAGCGGAACGCTTCGATTTTATTGCGATCTATTTATAATTTAAGAAAATTTACAAGAACAATCCTGATCAGGCAATCATGCCTTTATTCCTTCTAAATCTCAGACGGTTACAGCGATTTATTAATTAAACGTCAACCATAATAAACGAAGCGGTATTTACCGCAATCCATTGAAAATTATCAATACGGACTAATCCGCCTATCAACATTAAATTTGACTTAATACAAATAGCCGCTAACTTTAATCCTTGAACAACGACGGATACGAAATTATTTTTTGTATCTGACTGACATAACCGATATATGAGGTGATATATGGCAGAGCATCGTGGTGGTTCCGGTAACTTCGCAGAAGACCGAGAAAAAGCATCAGAAGCGGGCCGTAAAGGCGGTCAACATAGCGGTGGTAACTTCAAAAACGATCCGCAACGCGCATCTGAAGCAGGCAAAAAAGGTGGACAAAGCAGCCACGGTGGTGGCCGTAAGTCTGACAACTCCTGATAGTTAGCGTTATTTTCATCTTTTAATGAAAAGAGTGTCCTGCGGGTCTGTATGAGGCTCGCAGTTATTTTTAACCTCTACAGGATATTAATATGCATATGAAAAGCATTGAAGACGTATTTATTCACCTACTTTCAGATACCTATAGCGCTGAAAAACAATTAACGCGCGGACTGGCTAAACTCGCCAGAGCCGCATCAAGTGAAAAACTCAGCAAAGCCTTTAATGCCCACCTGGAAGAAACCCAGGGGCAAATTGAACGAATTGACCAAATCGTTGAGCAAGAGCCGGGAATTAAGATTAAGCGCATGAAATGTGTGGCGATGGAAGGCTTAATTGAAGAGGCTAATGAGGTTATTGAAAGCACCGAGAAAAATGAAGTACGCGATGCGGCATTAATCGCAGCCGCACAGAAAGTGGAACATTATGAAATTGCCAGCTACGGCACACTGGCAACGCTGGCAGAACAACTTGGATATAAAAAAGCCGTAAAACTCCTCGCAGAAACGCTTGAAGAAGAGAAACAAACCGATCTGAAATTAACCGATCTTGCGGTTGGTAACATTAATAAAGACGCTGAAAAACGATAACCATACTGACACGAGGAAATTACGATGAATCACTTAGAACATTACCATGACTGGCTACGCGATGCGCACGCGATGGAAAAGCAAGCGGAGTCAATGCTGGAATCGATGGCGAGTCGTATCGATAATTATCCTGATTTGCGTGCCAGAATTGAGCAACATATTAATGAAACAAAACGGCAAATTACTCTGTTGGAAGAGATCCTCGATCGAAACGATATCTCGCGCTCTGTATTAAAAGACTCAATGAGTAAAATGGCGGCTTTTGGTCAGTCGATTGGCGGCATGTTTCCTTCTGACGAAATTGTAAAAGGCGCAATTAGCGGCTATGTATTCGAGCAATTTGAAATAGCCTGCTACACATCGCTTTTGGCCGCCGCTAAAAAGGTCGGTGATACCGCCTCTATCCCCGCTATCGAAACGATTCTGGCAGAGGAACGTGAGATGGCCGACTGGCTGATTAAACATATTCCGCAAACGACAGAACAATTTCTCTTACGGTCTGACGCTGACGGCGTTGTAGCCAAAAAATAATCTCACTACGCTCTGCTTCAGGCAGAGCTTCCTCGGATGGGGTCTGTACCGTGCCTGAACTTGACGCTTTTTATTTAGCCCGTTTTCAGTTCGCCTTCACTGTCTCTTTCCATATTCTTTTTCCCGCGATTACGATTGGGCTGGCCAGCTATCTGGTGGTGCTGGAGGGGATGTGGCTGCGCACGCGAAACAATCTCTGGCGCTCGCTCTATAATTTCTGGCTGCAAATCTTCGCCGTCAATTTTGGGATGGGCGTCGTATCCGGCCTGGTGATGGCTTATCAGTTCGGTACCAACTGGAGCGGCTTTTCGCAATTTGCCGGCAGTATTACCGGACCACTGCTGCTTTATGAAGTCCTGACCGCCTTTTTCCTCGAAGCGGGCTTCCTTGGCGTAATGCTATTCGGCTGGAACAAAGTATCTCCAGCGCTGCATTTCTTCACCACCTGTATGGTGGCGCTGGGCACGTTGCTATCTACCTTCTGGATCCTGGCTTCTAACAGTTGGATGCAAACACCTCAAGGTTTTAGCCTCGAAAATGGGCATGTCATTCCCCAGGATTGGCTGGCTATCATATTTAACCCTTCATTTCCGTATCGCTTATTGCATATGTCGATTGCTGCTTTTCTGAGTAGCGCGATGTTCGTTGGCGCATCTGCCGCCTGGCATTTACTCCGCGGTAACGATACCCCTGCCATTCGTAAAATGTTTTCGATGGCGTTGTGGATGGCTCTGATTGTCGCCCCTATTCAGGCGGTTATTGGAGATATGCATGGCCTCAATACCCTTGAGCATCAGCCTGCGAAAATAGCGGCCATTGAGGGACACTGGGAGAATCCCCCCGGAGAGGCGACGCCGTTGACGCTGTTTGGCATGCCTGACATGGAGGAAGAGCGCACCAAATACGCTCTGGCGATCCCTGCGCTGGGCAGTCTGATTCTGACCCATAGCCTGGACAAGCAGGTTCCAGCGCTGAAGGATTTTCCCAAGGAAGATCGCCCCAACTCCGCAATTGTATTTTGGTCGTTTCGCATCATGGTTGGCATGGGCGTGTTGATGATCGCCCTGGGTATCTGCAGTGTCTGGTTACGTTGGCGCAAACGCCTGTACCATTCCCGCCCATTTCAGTGGTTTGCGCTTTTGATGGGGCCTGCCGGACTATTGGCCTTACTGGCCGGCTGGGTGACCACGGAAGTTGGCCGCCAGCCCTGGGTCGTATACGGCTTTTTGCGCACGAGAGATGCCGTTTCATTGCACAGCACAACGCAAATGGTCATCAGTTTGCTGGTATTTATCGTCGTTTATAGCACCGTCTTTGGCGTGGGTTATCACTACATATTCAGGCTGATTAAAAAAGGACCTCAGCCGGTCAGTGAACTGACCTCACAAACCGATGGCACCCCTGCGCGTCCGCTTTCCGCCGCAGAACCGGTAACGGATGAAGAGGAGAAAATCTGATGGACATCGATATCACCGTAATCTGGTTTATTATCATTGTCTTTGCCACGCTGATGTACATCGTAATGGACGGTTTCGATTTGGGCATTGGTATGTTGTTTAGCATTGTACATGCCCCCAGCGAGCGAGATGTGATGGTGAACAGCGTGGCCCCCGTCTGGGACGGGAACGAAACCTGGCTGGTGCTCGGTGGTGCCGGTCTCTTTGGCGCATTCCCTCTGGCTTATGCTGTGATTGCTGACGCACTGGCAATTCCACTCACGATGATGCTAATTGGGTTGATTTTTCGCGGCGTGGCATTTGAGTTTCGCTTTAAAGCCACGCCTTCGCATCGGCTATTTTGGGATTACGCATTTGCCGGCGGCTCGTTGCTGGCGACCGTGAGTCAGGGGATCGTTGTTGGCGCCGTGATTAACGGCTTCGATATAGCAGAACGACGCTTTGCCGGGTCGGCCTTGGATTGGTTGACCCCATTTAATGTGTTTTGCGGACTCGGACTGGTTGCCGCCTATCTGTTACTCGGCACCACCTGGCTGATAATGAAAAGCGATGGCGCGCTTCAGGAACGGATGCGTAAATTAACGCGCCATGTTCTGCTCGCTCTGCTGGCGGTGATTGCCGTGGTCAGCATCTGGACCCCCCTTAGCTGGCAATACATCGCAGAGCGCTGGTTCACACTACCTAATTTCTACTGGTTTGTGCCGGTCCCCATTCTGGTGACGATACTCAGCCTGTGGATTTGGCGTCTGAGCAGCGACAACACCAGCCATGCACGACCTTTTATCCTGACGCTGGGATTAATCTTTCTGGGTTTTAGCGGCTTAGGCATCAGCCTGTGGCCCTATATTATTCCGCCGCATATTACCTTATGGGATGCGGCGGCTCCCCCTGCAAGCCAGATGTTTATGCTGGTTGGCACGCTTATTATTATTCCGGTCATTCTGATGTATACGGCATGGAGCTACTATGTCTTTCGCGGCAAAGTATCTGACGGAGAAGGCTACCATTGACCAGAATAGCGCGCCGATCGCCTGACTCATTGAAAATCTGAAATAAATGTCCACAATGTGACCCTTTTACAAAGTGTTGGCGCGCTTTATTCAAAGTTATTAGAGAATTATGATTCTGTTGTATAATGCCCTGCACTTTACCTAAAAATACGAGTGCGACCATGATTGATACTTCTCTCCCCTTAACCGACGTCCATCGCCACCTTGATGGTAACATCCGTGCCCAAACGATCCTCGATCTGGGTCGCCAGTTCAATTTAACCCTCCCGGCACAGACGCTGGAAACGTTGATCCCTCATGTGCAAGTGACGTCAACCGAGCCTGATTTGGTCAGTTTTTTATCCAAACTGGACTGGGGCGTAAAGGTTCTGGCCTCGCTGGACGCCTGCCGCCGCGTCGCGTTTGAAAATATTGAGGATGCCGCACGTAACGGCCTGCACTATGTTGAACTACGTTTTTCCCCTGGCTACATGGCAATGACCCATCAACTCCCTGTAGCAGGCGTGGTTGAAGCCGTTATTGCAGGCGTGCGCGAAGGCTGCAAGGCCTTTGGCGTTGAAGCGCGTTTAATTGGCATTATGAGTCGTACCTTCGGCGAAGCCGCCTGCCTGCAGGAACTTGATGCGCTGTTAGCACACCGTGACCATATTACTGCGCTGGATCTGGCCGGTGACGAACTGGGCTTCCCGGGTAGTTTGTTCCTGTCACATTTCAACCAGGCACGCGATGCAGGCTGGCATATCACCGTCCATGCCGGCGAAGCCGCGGGACCAGAAAGTATCTGGCAGGCCATTAAAGAATTGGGCGCTGAACGCATTGGTCATGGTGTTAAAGCGGTCGAAGATCGCGCATTGATGGATTATCTCGCCGAACACCGTATCGGCATTGAATCCTGCCTGACATCGAACATCCAGACCAGCACCGTCGCTACGCTGGCGACCCATCCACTGAAAACATTTCTTGAACATGGCGTTGTGGCCAGTCTGAATACGGACGATCCGGCTGTTCAGGGTGTCGATATTATTCACGAGTACACCATTGCCGCTCCTGCCGCGGGTTTAACTCGCGAACAGATCCGCCAGGCGCAAATCAATGGTCTGGAAATGGCATTCCTGAGTAACGAAGAGAAACGTACGCTTCGCGAGAAAGTCGCCGCAGCGTGACGCTTGTCCGGCCTACGTGGCGTTGCATTGTAGGCCGGATCAAATGCCGGGGCATCCGCCATCCGGCATGTGCCTTATCAGGCAAGGCAAAGTGTGGAGCGGTGTTTTGCGGACTCAAGGCCAAGCTCAATCAGCTCCATAATCTGGATAGCTTGTCTCGCCGGGACCGGGTTTTCACCATTACCGTTCAGCGCATCACGGATGCCTGCATAGTACGCCGGGTAATTACCTGGCACGGTCAGCCAGGTCTCTTCAACCCGCTCATCGCCTTCAACTCGCGTCAATACGCCATCGCGCATGTCGTAACCCCAGTCTTCCTGAGGCAGGCGCTCGCCATTTTTCAGACGTTCTTCCTGTGGGTCAAGACCATACTTGACGTAGCTCCCGCGTGAGCCGTGCACGATATAGCGGGCCGATTCTGCGGCCGCCAGCATGGTTCCATGCAGAATCACACGACGCTGTGGATACGTCAGAATGGCATGGAAGTAATCTGTCGATTGCGCGCCCGGACGCAGTTGCGCCAGATCCACCGTCATACTGACCGGCAAACCAAACAGATTAATCGCTTGATCCAAAAGATGTGGCGCTAAATCATACCAAATACCGCTGCCCGGACCGCCCTGTTCACGCCAACGGTCCCGAACCTGCGGGCGGAAACGATCGAAGTGGGACTCAAAATAGGCAACTTCGCCCAAAACGCCATCCGCCAATAGCGCTTTCAACGTCAGAAAATCACTGTCCCAGCGCCGGTTATGGAAAACGGATAGTACGCGCCCCAGACTACGCGCGAGAGCATCCAGCTCACGAGCTTGTGACAGTGTCACGGTAAACGGTTTATCAACAACCACATGTTTACCCGCTTCCAGTGCGGCCTTCGCTAACGGGAAGTGCGTGTCATTTGGCGTAGGGATCACAATCAGGTCAATATTAGGATCGTTAAAAAGGTGCTTAGGCTCAGCAACAACCGTCACTGTAGGCCAGTCGGCCTTCACTTTTGCTTCATCGCTACTGGACACCGCGGCCAGTTCCAGGCCTGGTGTGCCCACAATCAGGGGGGCATGGAAGGTTTTACTGGCGTAACCATAGCCGATTAGCCCAACGCGGATGTTGTCACTCATGTTATTGCCTCTCAATTCAGACTGACCTATTTCACACCATACATTGCAACGTCTCAATAGTTTAATAACCTTTGCGCTACAAAGGTTGTTTATTAACTTAAGTCAAACATATGCTTCTTAAGCTGAATTTGCCGCGAAAAAGTGGCTGAAATCGTTCCCAATCTTCTTGCTGTATTATGGAGAGATTAGTAACATTTGCAGCCTGTGTTTATGGATAAATCAAAGCAAATGTCATCAGTAATGAATCGTCTTATTGAGTTAGCAGGTTGGATTGTTCTTGCGGTCTCCGTGATCCTGCTGGGTATTGCCAATCATATTGACAATTACCAGCCACCGGAGCCAATTGCAGCAGTGCAGAAAAAATAAGCGTCATCAGCTTTTTTGCCCCGCAATTCACCTTCACGCATTGCTGGGTCCGGCTGTAAAAGATCCAATTCTGTCAAAAAAAGCGAATTATGCCGCATCCCGCTCCCGCGCGTATTGCCTGGGATCGCGAAGCGCGCTAACCTTGCCGCAGGCGTACATAGCGCCTGCTTTTTACAGGTATGCATACTCTTCTTACATTTGCGCGCAAATCCGCTTTTACCTGTGCACGTTGTTTATTTCTTAATATTTTCTACTCCGTTGGTATTATTTTATATATGGATTGCTCTTTATGACTGTTCAGGATTACTTATTAAAATTCCGTAAAATTAGTTCACTCGAAAGTCTGGAAAAACTGTTCGATCATCTTAACTACACGCTCACCGACGATAACGACATTATCAATATGTACCGTGCAGCAGACCACCGTCGTGCGGAGCTCATCTCCGGAGGTCGTCTGTTTGACGTCGGTCAGGTGCCTAAATCAGTCTGGCATTACGTGCAATAAAGAAGAAAGTAGCGCTCAACGTTAAAAGCTTTATAATAATTGCCCCAAAATGAATGGCATGTTTGATCGCGCGCGTAAACCTGGAGAAGAGATGACTACCACACCGGCACAACGTATCGGAGGCTGGCTACTTGGGCCATTGGCCTGGCTGTTAGTTGCGTTGTTGAGTGCTTCGCTGGCGTTGTTACTTTACGTCACTGCGCTGGCCACACCGCAAACCTTCCAAACGCTTGGTGAGCAAAGTACGACCAATTTGTTGTTATGGGGCGTCTCTTTTATTACGGCTATCGCCATGTGGTATTACACGTTATGGCTGACGATTGCGTTTTTCAAACGCAGAACCTGCGTGCCGAAGCACTATATTTTATGGCTGTTGATCTCCGTGTTACTGGCGATTAAAGCGTTTGCGTTTTCACCCGTCCCGGACGCCTTTGCCGTGCGCCAACTGCTGTTCCCTTTGTTAGCAGCAGCACTGCTGGTGCCCTACTTCAAGCGCTCACAGCGCGTTAAGTCGACGTTTGTGAACCCGTAATAACCCTACAGTTAACCTGTTGTCGCCTGTTGTAGATTGTCAGATAATAGGCGGCTTTTTTATTTCAGGCCGAAAAATGACTGATTACCTGCTGCTGTTTGTCGGAACTGTGCTGGTCAACAACTTTGTACTGGTTAAGTTTCTGGGCCTCTGTCCGTTCATGGGCGTTTCCAAAAAACTGGAAACCGCAATGGGTATGGGCCTGGCCACGACGTTTGTCATGACGCTGGCCTCTATTTGCGCATGGTTGATTGATACCTGGATCCTCATTCCGCTCAATCTCATCTATCTGCGCACGCTGGCTTTTATTCTGGTCATCGCCGTCGTCGTGCAATTTACCGAGATGGTGGTCCGTAAAACCAGCCCTGCGCTTTACCGCCTGCTGGGGATCTTCTTACCGCTGATCACCACAAACTGTGCGGTGTTGGGGGTGGCGTTGCTGAATATTAACCTCGGCCATAACTTCTTACAGTCGGCGCTCTACGGTTTTTCTGCCGCCGTCGGCTTCTCACTGGTAATGGTACTGTTTGCCGCCATTCGTGAACGCCTCGCTGTGGCAGACGTCCCTGCTCCGTTTCGCGGTAATGCGATTGCGCTGATTACCGCCGGTTTAATGTCATTGGCCTTTATGGGCTTTAGTGGTTTGGTGAAGTTGTAATGAATGCTATCTGGATTGCCGTTGCCGCAGTGAGTCTGCTGGGTCTGGCGTTCGGCGCTATTTTGGGTTACGCCTCGCGACGCTTTGCCGTTGAGGATGACCCGGTCGTGGAGAAAATTGATGAAATTCTCCCGCAAAGCCAGTGTGGACAGTGCGGTTATCCAGGCTGTCATCCCTATGCTGAAGCGATCGGCTCGCAGGGTGAAAAAATCAATCGTTGCGCGCCCGGTGGTGAAGCCGTGATGTTAAAAATCGCTGCCCTGTTGAACGTCGACCCGCAGCCGATTGATGGTGATGAACAAGATGTTACGCCCGTGCGAATGCTGGCGGTCATTGATGAAAATAATTGTATTGGTTGCACAAAGTGCATTCAGGCCTGTCCGGTCGATGCCATTGTGGGTGCGACCCGCGCCATGCACACAGTGATGAGCGATCTCTGCACCGGCTGCAACCTGTGCGTTGACCCATGTCCAACGCAATGTATCGAATTACGCCCGGTGGCTGAGACGCCCGATAGCTGGAAATGGGATTTAAACACTATCCCTGTGCGCATCATTCCTGTGGAACAACATGTTTAAGTTATTCTCTGCATTCAGAAAAAACAAAATCTGGGATTTTGATGGCGGCATTCATCCACCAGAAATGAAGACCCAGTCAAACGGTACGCCGCTGCGGCAGGTTCCGCTGGCGCCGCGCTTCGTTATTCCCCTGAAACAACATATTGGCGCGGAAGGTGAACTGTGTGTCAACGTGGGCGACACCGTCCTGCGTGGCCAGGCGTTAACCATCGGGCGTGGCAAAATGCTGCCGGTACATGCGCCAACGTCAGGCACTATTGTTGCTATTGCGCCACACTCCACCGCACACCCTTCGGCATTAGCCGAGCTAAGCGTCATCATTGATGCCGATGGCGAAGACCGCTGGATTGAGCGTGATGGCTGGGCCGATTACCGTTCCCGTAGTCGGGAAGAGCTTATTGCACGTATTCATCAGTACGGCGTCGCCGGTCTGGGCGGCGCAGGTTTCCCAACCGGGGTTAAGCTACAGGGCGGCGGCGATAAAATTGAAACGCTGATCATCAACGCCGCAGAATGCGAGCCGTACATTACGGCGGATGACCGTCTGATGCAGGACTGCGCGGCTCAGGTCGTCGAAGGTATCCGCATCCTCGCGCACATTCTTCAGCCGCGTGAGATCCTGCTGGGGATAGAAGATAACAAACCGCAGGCAATTTCCATGCTGCGTGCGGTGCTGGCCGATTCCCACGATATCAGCTTACGCGTGATCCCAACCAAGTACCCGTCCGGCGGTGCCAAGCAGTTAACGCAAATTCTGACCGGTAAGCAGGTACCTCATGGCGGACGCTCCTCAGATATTGGCGTGCTGATGCAAAACGTCGGGACCGCCTACGCGATTAAACGTGCGGTCATTGACGGAGAACCTATTACCGAGCGTGTTGTGACGCTTACAGGCGAAGCCGTCAGCCGTCCGGGCAACGTCTGGGCGCGTTTAGGTACGCCGGTTCGTCATCTACTCAGCGACGCGGGTTTCTGCCCTTCCGCCGACCAGATGGTGATTATGGGCGGGCCGCTGATGGGGTTTACGCTGCCATGGCTGGATGTACCGGTGGTGAAGATCACCAACTGCCTTCTGGCCCCCTCTGCCAGTGAAATGGGTGAAACGCCGGAGGAGAAAGGCTGCATTCGCTGTAGCGCCTGCGCCGATGCCTGCCCGGCCGATCTTCTGCCGCAGCAACTCTACTGGTTCAGTAAAGGGCAGCAGCACGATAAAGCCACAACTCACAATATTGCAGACTGCATCGAATGCGGCGCTTGCGCATGGGTATGCCCAAGCAATATTCCGCTGGTGCAGTATTTCCGCCAGGAAAAGGCCGAGATTTATGCTATTAGCCAGGAAGAAAAACGCGCCGCGGAAGCCAAAGCACGTTTTGAAGCCCGACAGGCGCGACTTGAGCGTGAAAAAGCCGCACGTCTTGAACGCCACAAAAGCGCTGCCGTACAACCTGCGGCTAAAGATCATGATGCCATCGCCGCCGCGTTGGCTCGCGTAAAAGAGAAACAGGCTCAGGCAATGCAACCGGTTGTTATTCAGGCTGGCGAAAAACCTGACAATAGCGCAGTGATTGCCGCTCGCGAGGCGCGTAAAGCACAGGCTCGTGCGGCCCGGACGGAAAACTCACACAAAACCGAAGACAGCAGCGCGGGTACCGACCCGCGTAAAGCGGTAGTCGAAGCGGCTATCGCCCGCGCCAAGGCCCGTAAACTTGAGCAGCAGTCGGTGACTGAAACCGCTGAACCGGTGGATCCGCGCA
The DNA here is from genome assembly GCF_059615875.1 of Citrobacter sp. CRE-46. Classification (NCBI taxonomy): domain Bacteria; kingdom Pseudomonadati; phylum Pseudomonadota; class Gammaproteobacteria; order Enterobacterales; family Enterobacteriaceae; genus Citrobacter; species Citrobacter sp. CRE-46. Next base: position 2,842,427 of record NZ_CM184341.1, read on the forward strand.
AAGCCGCCGTCGAAGCGGCAATCGCCCGCGCCAAAGCCCGTAAGCTTGAGCAGCAGCCGGTGACTGAAACCGCTGAACCGGTGGATCCGCGCAAAGCCGCCGTCGAAGCGGCAATCGCCCGCGCCAAAGCCCGTAAGCTTGAGCAGCAGCCGGTGACTGAAAGCGCTGAACCGGTGGATCCGCGTAAAGCCGCCGTCGCGGCCGCTATCGCACGCGCCCAGGCTAAAAAAGCCGCACAGCAGCAGGTTGTAAACGAGGAATAAATGGTATTCAGAATAGCAAGCTCCCCTTATACCCATAACCAACGTCAGACATCACGCATCATGATGTTGGTGTTACTTGCTGCATTGCCGGGAATCGTCGCGCAGCTATGGTTCTTTGGCTGGGGGACGTTGTTGCAGATCGTTCTGGCCGCCATTAGCGCTATCGGCGCCGAAGCGGCTGTACTTAAACTGCGGAAACAACCCATTGCGCCGATTTTAAAAGATAACTCCGCGCTCCTTACGGGGTTGCTGCTGGCCGTGAGTATTCCTCCGCTGGCCCCCTGGTGGATGGTGGTATTAGGTACGGTATTTGCCGTTATCATTGCAAAACAGCTGTATGGCGGCCTCGGGCAAAACCCGTTCAATCCCGCCATGATTGGCTACGTCGTACTGCTTATCTCATTCCCGGTGCAGATGACAAGCTGGCTGCCGCCGCAGGAAATTGCAGCCACGGTACCCGGATTCTTTGACGCTCTGAACGTAATCTTTACCGGACATACCGCGGGCGGCAGCGATATGAACGCGCTCCGTATGGGAATCGACGGCATCAGCCAGGCTACGCCCCTTGATACCTTCAAAACTTCTCTGCATGCGGGACGAACGGTTGAACAGGTAATGCAGTACCCGATTTACAGCGGCATGCTCGCGGGCGCCGGATGGCAGTGGGTTAACCTTGCCTGGTTGGCTGGCGGCATTGTGCTGTTATGGCAAAAAGCGATTCGCTGGCATATCCCGGTTAGTTTCCTGCTGTCGCTCGCTGTTTGCGCTACTTTAGGCTGGATTTTCTCGCCAGAGTCGCTGGCATCGCCTCAGTTACATCTACTTTCTGGCGCGACGATGCTCGGCGCTTTCTTTATTCTTACCGATCCCGTTACGGCATCGACCACCAACCGTGGTCGCCTGATTTTTGGCGCGCTTGCGGGTTTGTTAGTGTGGTTAATCCGCAGTTTTGGTGGCTATCCTGATGGCGTGGCCTTTGCCGTGTTGCTGGCAAATATTACGGTTCCCCTGATTGATTATTACACCCGCCCTCGCGTGTACGGACATCGCTAAGGACAACATATGCTGAAAACGATTCGTAAACACGGTATTACTCTGGCGCTATTTGCCGCTGGATCTACGGGGTTAACCGCGGCAATCAATCAATTAACCAAATCCACTATCGATGAACAAGCGGCGTTGCAGCAAAAAGTATTGTTTGATCAGGTTCTGCCTGGCGATCGCTACAATAACGCGTTGTCTGAGAGTTGCTATCTGGTGAACGCGCAGGCGTTAGGTAAAGGGACTCACCGTGTGTATATCGCGCGCCAGGACGATCGACCTGTTGCGGCAATTCTCGAAGCCACTGCCCCAGATGGTTATTCCGGCGCTATTCAGCTGTTGGTTGGTGTGGATTTCACAGGTACCGTATTGGGCACACGCGTGACTGAACACCATGAAACGCCGGGGCTGGGCGATAAAATTGAGCTGCGTCTGTCCGACTGGATCACCCACTTTAGCGGCAAAACGATCGGCGCGGGTAACGATGCCCACTGGGCGGTGAAGAAAGATGGCGGCGACTTCGACCAGTTTACTGGCGCAACCATTACGCCGCGTGCGGTAGTTAATGCGGTGAAACGCGCCGGTTTGTATGCGCAGACGTTGCCAGCGCAACTCCCTCAACTTAGCGCCTGTGGAGAATAAACCATGAGCGAAATTAAAGATGTCATTGTCCAGGGGTTATGGAAAAATAACTCCGCGCTTGTGCAGTTACTTGGTATGTGCCCGCTGCTGGCGGTAACGTCTACCGCCACCAATGCGTTAGGTCTGGGACTGGCGACTACGCTCGTCCTGACGCTGACGAACCTGACCATTTCAGCCCTGCGTCGCTGGACACCGTCTGAAATTCGTATTCCGATTTATGTCATGATCATCGCTTCCGTCGTGAGTGCGGTACAGATGCTGATTAATGCTTACGCTTTTGGCCTGTATCAGTCTCTGGGGATCTTTATTCCGCTGATTGTGACCAACTGTATTGTTGTTGGTCGTGCTGAAGCCTTCGCAGCTAAAAAAGGCCCGGCATTATCCGCCCTTGATGGGTTCTCCATCGGTATGGGCGCAACTGGGGCTATGTTTGTTCTGGGCTCGCTGCGTGAAATAATTGGTAACGGCACGCTATTTGATGGCGCAGACGGTCTGTTAGGCAGTTGGGCTAAAGTACTACGCGTAGAGATCTTCCATACCGATACGCCGTTTCTGCTGGCCATGCTGCCACCGGGCGCTTTCATTGGTCTGGGTCTGATGCTGGCGGTGAAATATCTGATCGATGAGAAAATGAAGAAACGTCGTGCCGAAGCGGCTGTTGCAGACAGTCCGGTTGGTGAAACAGGGAATGTGTAATGAACAAAGCAAAACGGCTGGAAATACTGACACGCCTGCGTGATAACAATCCGCATCCGACCACTGAGCTGAATTTTACATCGCCGTTCGAACTGCTGATTTCGGTCTTGCTCTCCGCGCAGGCCACCGATGTCAGCGTCAATAAAGCCACGGCTAAGCTGTACCCTGTCGCCAATACCCCTGCCGCTATGCTGGAGCTCGGCGTAGACGGGGTTAAGTCCTACATCAAGACAATCGGGTTGTTCAACAGCAAAGCGGAGAACGTGATTAAGACCTGCCGCATTCTGCTGGAAAAACATAATGGCGAAGTGCCAGAAGACCGGGCCGCATTAGAGGCCCTGCCCGGAGTTGGGCGAAAAACAGCCAATGTGGTGTTAAATACCGCCTTCGGTTGGCCTACCATTGCGGTAGATACCCATATTTTTCGCGTCTGTAATCGCACGCAATTTGCGCCAGGCAAAAACGTCGAGCAGGTAGAGGAAAAATTACTGAAAGTCGTACCGAGTGAATTTAAAGTCGATTGCCATCACTGGTTAATCCTTCATGGCCGCTACACCTGTATTGCCAGAAAACCGCGCTGCGGTTCTTGCATCATCGAAGATCTCTGCGAATTCAAAGAGAAAGTTGATATATGATACTGATGGGGCGTTCCCTTTGCCCCTTTGACACATAACGATTAGTTATGCACTCCCTAAACAATCTTTTCCCGTCGATGATGCCATTCAACTGCGCATATCTAACGCATTATTCTTGCGTATAAACACCAGAGCAGGTTAATCGTTTTTTTAGTAATAGAAATTTCTATCTATACGTGATGCAGATCACTCAGACAACACAATGTTAAATAATTTTTATTTTTTAGTTAAAGCGACAATCAGATGACCTTACTGAACAGTTTCTAAACAAAACATTACACTGGCTATTTTTCAGATAATGGCCTATATCACTGGATTCAACTGCAAATAGCAGAACATATCGCCGCATTGCGGTTTTTGGGTGACTTAAACAGTGTAAAAATCTGCGATTTTTCAAATGAAGAAATTTAACGCTAGATAACATTTCTCTGTACCGATGATTTCACCACCCAGGATATATGTAACAGATTATTACAAACCACTTGTCTGAATGGTCAAGATAGTGAACATTACTTGCCGTTTCCCCTCCCACTATAACAATCGGACGGATGAACTTGATTCATCACGTACCTGAACACCCCCGTTGATATGGGATGTAAAAAAAGAGGTAAAAGTGTCTACTGCAAACAATAAACCAACAGAAAGCGTTAGTTTAAACGCCTTCAAACAACCGAAAGCGTTCTATCTCATTTTCTCGATAGAGCTGTGGGAACGTTTTGGTTATTACGGCCTGCAAGGGATTATGGCCGTCTACCTGGTTAAGCAACTGGGTATGTCAGAAGCGGATTCCATCACCCTTTTCTCGTCCTTTAGCGCCCTGGTATATGGTCTGGTTGCCATCGGCGGCTGGTTAGGTGATAAAGTTCTGGGAACAAAACGTGTCATTATGCTGGGCGCCATTGTTCTGGCCATCGGTTATGCGCTGGTTGCATGGTCCGGTCACGATGCCGGTATTGTTTATATGGGCATGGCGGCCATCGCGGTCGGTAACGGCCTGTTTAAAGCCAACCCATCCTCCCTGCTCTCTACCTGCTATGCAAAAGATGACCCGCGTCTTGATGGTGCATTTACCATGTACTACATGTCCGTCAACATCGGTTCATTCTTCTCTATGCTGGCAACGCCATGGTTAGCTGCGCGTTACGGCTGGAGCACCGCGTTCGCGCTGAGCGTCGTAGGTATGCTGATCACCGTGGTTAACTTCGCATTCTGTCAGCGCTGGGTTAAACAGTACGGTTCTAAACCTGACTTTGAGCCGATCAACTTCCGTAACCTGCTGCTGACCATCGCTGGCGTTGTGGTTCTGATTGCGATTGCGACCTGGCTGCTGCACAACCAGGAAATCGCCCGTATGGTTCTGGGTGTGATTGCCATTGGTATCGTATTTATCTTCGGTAAAGAAGCCTTCACCATGCACGGTGCTGCGCGTCGTAAAATGATCGTCGCCTTCATTCTGATGCTGGAAGCGATTATCTTCTTCGTGCTGTACAGCCAGATGCCGACTTCACTGAACTTCTTCGCGATTCGTAACGTTGAACACTCTATTCTGGGTATTGCTTTTGAACCTGAGCAGTACCAGGCGCTGAACCCGTTCTGGATCATCATTGGTAGCCCAATCCTCGCCGCTATCTATAACAAGATGGGTGATACGCTGCCGATGCCGACCAAGTTCGCGATTGGTATGGTGCTGTGTTCCGGTGCGTTCCTGATCCTGCCGCTGGGTGCGAAATTCGCCACTGATGCGGGCATCGTTTCTGTTAACTGGCTGATCATCTGCTATGGCCTGCAAAGCATCGGTGAGCTGATGATTTCCGGTCTGGGTCTGGCCATGGTGGCGCAGTTGGTTCCGCAACGTCTGATGGGCTTCATCATGGGTAGCTGGTTCCTGACCACTGCCGGTGCAAACATCATCGGCGGTTACGTCGCCAACATGATGGCAGTTCCAGAAAACGTGACTGACCCGCTGATGTCTCTGGAAGTCTACGGTCGTGTGTTCCTGCAGATTGGTGTTGCAACGGCGGTTATCGCTGTTCTGATGCTGCTGACGGCGCCGAAACTGAATCGTATGACTCAGGACGATGACGTTAATGAGAAAGCCTCTAAGGCCGCGACAGCGTAATTCTCAGGGAAACTCATTTTCAGGCCGCTAACGGTTGTTAGCGGCTTTTTTTTTACCTGAGGTAGCACTACCATACGATAAACCTCAGCCAAAAGGAGTTACCGATGAAACTGTTCTACAAACCGGGCGCTTGTTCTCTCGCTTCCCACATCACGCTGCGTGAGAGCGGTAAAGATTTCACGCTGGATGGTGTCGATTTGATGAAGAAACGTCTGGAAAACGGCGATGATTTTTTCGCGGTAAACCCCAAAGGACAAGTTCCCGCGCTGCTGCTGGACGACGGTACATTACTAACCGAAGGCGTCGCCATCATGCAGTACCTGGCGGACACAGTGCCAGACCGCCACCTCCTCGCCCCTACCAGCAGCCTCTCCCGTTACAAAACCATCGAATGGCTTAATTACATTGCGACAGAACTGCATAAAGGTTTTACCCCGCTGTTCCGTCCCGATACGCCGGAAGACTTCAAGCCAACCGTTCGCGCGCAGCTGGAGAAAAAAATGCAGTACGTGAATGAATCGCTGAAAGATGAGCAATGGATCTGCGGCCCGCGCTTCAGCATTGCAGACGCTTATCTGTTCACCGTGCTGCGTTGGGCTTATACGGTTAAGCTGAATATGGCAGGATTAAGCAATATCGAGGCGTATATGGCGCGTATGGCTGAACGCCCGGCGGTTGCCGCAGCGCTTAAAGCAGAAGGGTTGAGCTAATCACTAATGTGCCGGATGGCGGCGCCAGGCGCTTTATCCGGCCTACTTACTTGGCTGGCCGACGGCCAAACGTACGCCCGATAAGCGTGAGCGCCATCGGGCATTGATTACAACTGCGTCGCGCTAAAGTAGTGTTCAGGCTTCGCGATACGATCCTGAGCGGCTACCACCTGCAGTTCATACTCATGCATTTCTTTGGTGGCGATCATCACTTCGTACACTGCCGCCGTCACATGCTCAAGCGCCTGCTGTAAAGACGCGCCCTGGAGCAGTTTCACCAGCAGCAAGCCGCTGGTAACGTCACCCACGCCAACCGGCTGACGCGCGCCAAAATCAACTAATGGGCGGCTGATATGCCACGCCTGTTGCGCAGTGACCAGCAGCATCTCGAAACGATCGGTGCTAATACCTGCGCGAGCCAGATGTTTCACCAGCACAATTTCTGGCCCCTGGGCGATCAGCTCACGGGCAGCCATCACAGCTTCAGTCACATTGTGAACCGCATGTTCGCACAGAATTTCAAGTTCAACCAGGTTCGGGGCAATAATGTCGCTGGCGGGAAGCGCATGACGCACATGAAATTCCGCCACGCCCGGCGCAACGATACACCCTTTCTCCGGATGCCCCATCACGGGGTCACAAAAGTATTTTGCCCGCGGATTGGCCGCTTTCACCTGGCGCACAATACCCAGAATATGCTCACCCTGCTCTGCCGAGCCAAGATAGCCGCTCAGTACTGCGTCACAGGTCTGGAGTTTATCGATATCGGCAATACCCTGCACGATTTCAGTCAGATGAGTCGGCGGCATAACGCAACCGGTCCATTTGCCGTACTGCGTGTGGTTAGAGAACTGCACGGTATTTAGCGGCCAGACATTTGCGCCAAGACGACGCATCGGAAATTCAGCCGCGCTGTTGCCCGCATGACCAAAAACAACGTGGGACTGGATGGCGAGGATATTTTTCATTTTACTTATCACAACCCTGAAAAAATAAAGGGGCGTAGTTTCCCACGCCCCTGCTAACTAAATCTTACTTCCAGCAAATCAGACAATAGTTCTTCTTGCCACGGCGCAATAAGGTGTAGCGCCCGAAGAGGATATCACTCTCCTGGAAGAAATATTCCGGATCGGATTGTTTCTCACCGTTGATGGTCACCGCGTTAGACGCAATGGTCTTACGCGCCTGGCCGCGAGACGGTTGCAGTTCGGAATCGACCAGCGCCTGCATCAGATCCGCACCTTTCTCCATCTCAATCATCGGCACGCCATCCTGCGCCAGCTGTTCGAAATCCGCTTCGCTCAAATCGCTCAGGTTGCCGTTGAACAAGCTTTCGGTAATGCGTTTTGCCGCAACCAGACCTTCTTCACCGTGAACCAGACGTGTGACCTGCTCAGCCAGAACATACTGGGCGCGCGGTGCTTTACCACTGTTCTTATCTTCTTCTTCCAGCGCATTGATCTCTTCAATGTCCATGAACGTGAAGAATTTCAGGAAGCGATAAACGTCCGCATCGGCGGTGTTGATCCAGAACTGGTAGAATTTGTACGGACTGGTTTTCTTCGGATCCAGCCACACTGCGCCGCCTTCGGTCTTACCGAATTTGGTGCCGTCCGCTTTGGTGATCAGCGGAACGGTCAAACCAAATACCTGATTCTGGTGCAGACGGCGGGTCAGGTCGATACCTGAGGTAATGTTACCCCACTGGTCAGAACCACCAATCTGCAGCGTCACGCCGTGCAGTTTATTCAGGCAGGCAAAGTCATAGCCCTGCAGCAGATTGTAAGAAAACTCGGTAAAGGAGATCCCCTGATCGTCACGGTTCAGACGTTGCTTAACCGCTTCTTTGTTGATCATCTGGTTAACAGAGAAGTGTTTGCCGATATCACGCAGGAAAGTCAGTACATTCATACCGCCAAACCAGTCGTAGTTGTTCGCAGCAATCGCCGAGTTGTCGCCACAGTCGAAATCGAGGAACGGTGCAACCTGCTTACGGATTTTATCCACCCACTCCTGCACGGTGTCTTCGGTATTCAGTTTACGCTCGGCGGCTTTAAAGCTCGGGTCACCAATCAAACCGGTCGCGCCACCTACCAGTGCAACAGGCTTATGACCTGCCTGCTGGAAGCGTTTCAGGCATAACAATGGAACCAGATGCCCCAAATGCAAGCTGTCAGCGGTAGGATCGAAGCCGCAATAGAGCGCGATCGGGCCTTGCGCCAGTCGCTCTGCTAACGCTTCCTCGTCCGTCACCTGGGCCACCAGCCCCCGCTCTTGCAATTGTTTAATCAAGTTACTGCTTGCCATCAAAATCTCCATGTATAAAACGACTGCACCTTTGCCGGTACACGACTTTTCGCCTGATGCGAAAGAAACATAGAATAAAGCGCCGGATTGATCAGCACCAGCGCTTAAAACAAGAATTTTGCATCTTTAGGGGGCCAGACGATCAATTTTCCACGCGTTATCTTCACGTTGGTATAAAAAACGATCGTGCAGACGATTTTCGCCGCCCTGCCAAAACTCCATTTGTTCAATACTTACGCGAAAGCCGCCCCAGAAACTGGGCAGCGGAACTTCCCCTTGCTGAAACTTCTGCTTCAGCTCAAGGAATTTGCTTTCAAGAATGCCGCGAGCGGAGATCCGGCTGGACTGTTTAGATACCCAGGCGCCAATCTGGCTGTCGCGTGGGCGACTGTGGAAGTACTTCACCACCTCAAGCGTGGAAAGGCGCTCAGCCTTGCCAATCACCATCACCTGCCGTTCCAGGGTATGCCATGGGAACAACAAACTAATACGGGGGTTCTTCTCGATTTGATGCGCCTTGCGGCTACCGAGGTTGGTATAGAAAACCAGCCCTTTGTCATCATAATGTTTGAGCAACACGATGCGCTGATACGGCTGACCGTTTTCATCAACGGTCGCAACAACCATAGCAGTAGGATCTGCCAGTTTGGCATCGCAGGCTTGCCCCAGCCAACGCTCAAACAGCGCAAGGGGCTCGGCGGGAAGATCGTGGCGGCGAAGACCGCCTTTCGTGTATTCACGGCGCAGATGCGCGATTTGCTGCAATTCGTCGTTATCAGACATGATGTTGGGCTACGGATTGTCAGTGGGTGACGCTATTGTGCGCCGCCCAGGTGAAAATCTCAACGCTTCGGGTTCTGTAACTGACAGTTATTTAGCACAATTCTGTCTCGTTTATAGACCGTTGCCTCGTCGCCTTTAGACCAGAAGACGTAGATACCATCCGTATAGCGCGCCCCCGATGCCGACATGCCCTGTTTGAGGTTCAATAGCTGATTATCATAAACAAAGTTCACTTCCTGGCGCGTATTGTTCAGCTTCACGGTAAGCGGTTTTTCGTCACAGCGGTATTCAAGCGTGTCGGTTTGCATACGCTCAACAAATTGGTTGTACACGCTGCACCCGCTAAGCAGTACCGGCAGACATACTAACAACAGTTTTTTCATAGCCCTATCCTGAAGACTTTCCTGGTCCCGGAGGGTAATGGCACCCTCCCTAATATCCCTAGTTTACCGGTATGCCGCGCTGAATAATTTCAGTTAACTCTGAGTTCGCGGATTGGCAGGATAAATCGCCCCTAACACGCTCGGCTCTGACGCCCCGGTCACAGAAGGTAAATTTCCCGGTAATCCAGCCAGCGTTCGCCACGCCAGCCAGGCAAAGGCTAACGCTTCCATATCGTCGCCGCTGATCCCGGCTTCATCGGTAGAAGTGACTTCGGTACCTGGCAATAACGCCGCCAGACGCATCATCAGCAGGGGATTACGGCTTCCACCGCCACATACCATGAGGCGATCGCAACCGCCGCTTAACAAGACCTGCTCTGAAATGGTGACGGCCGTCAGCTCGGCAAGCGTTGCCTGTACATCGCGTGGGCTGATTCCCGGGAACTGCGCCAGATGACGCTCTATCCAGCCGTAATTGAAATACTCACGACCAGTGCTTTTGGGCGCGGGCGTGGAAAAATAAGGGTCGTTAAGCATATTTTGCAGCAACGGCAGGACTACCGTTCCTGAAATGGCCCACTGCGCATCTTTGTCGTAGGGTTGACCGCATTGCCGCCAGATCCAGGCATCCATCAGCATATTGCCCGGCCCGGTGTCGTATCCACGAACGGGTTGTTGCGGAATAAGCAGAGACAAATTGGCAATTCCGCCGATGTTCAGCACCATCCGCCGTTCCGTAGGATGAGCCAACAGTGCCTGATGAAACGCAGGAACAAGTGGCGCGCCCTGCCCACCGAGCGCGATGTCACGTCGACGAAAATCGCCGACGACGGTTATCCCGGTACGCGCGACAATCTGGTTGTTATCACCAATTTGCAGCGTGTGCGGCGCGGCGCCGTTCGGTTCATGCCACACGGTTTGTCCGTGGCAGCCAATCGCCACGATATCCTGCGGTTTCAATTTTTCCTTCGCCAGTAGCGCATTTACCGCCTCAGCAAAAAGATAACCCAGTTGCGCGTCCAGTTGGCCAAACTGAGAAAGCGTAAGCTGCTGCCCCTGGCAGATATCCAGAATCGCCTGTTTTACATGACCAGGGATAGGCCAGGTCAGACTCGCCTGCTGTGCAACCATCGTTTCATCTATTGTCGCCAGCACAACATCGACGCCATCAAGGCTGGTTCCAGACATAACACCGATAAAACGGCCCGATTTCATACGTCATCCTTTTAAGCAAATTAGCCTTGACACTCAACCATAAAGTGCAGACTAATGCCATGCTTCCTGAATGATTTTTGAGAGGAAATCATGCCAACGGTCGCTTAATTACATCAATTATATGAATGATTCGTTTATACTCGGTTGATCCGATTTCGGTTAAGATTTTCATATTGTGCCAGTGGAACATGTGACCTCAGGCTCACAAATGCCATATAATTTAACCATGATGGGGCTTTATTAGCGTTTCGTGGTGACAAAGGAGATTTGTAAATGATTAAACGTGTGCTGATTGTTTCATTAATGGGCGTATCTTTAGCGGGCTGCGTGAACAATGATAGCCTTTCAGGCGACGTATATACCGCATCCGAAGCGAAACAAGTTCAGAACGTTACCTACGGTACGATTGTTCATGTTCGTCCGGTGCAAATCCAGGGTGGCGATGACGCAAACGTAATTGGTGCTATCGGTGGTGCGGTGCTTGGCGGGTTCCTGGGTAACACCGTCGGCGGCGGTACGGGTCGTTCATTAGCGACGGCTGCAGGCGCAGTTGCCGGTGGCGTTGCGGGCCAGGGCGTGCAAGGCGCGATGAATAAAACTCAGGGTGTCGAACTGGAAATCCGTAAGGATGATGGTAATACCATCATGGTGGTTCAGAAACAGGGCGCGACCAAATTCTCTGCGGGTCAGCGTGTTGTTATGGCGAACAACGGCAGCCAGGTTACCGTGTCTCCACGTTAATCGAATTTACGTGTGGTCAGGCTCTGGCCACACGTCATCTCTCGTCTCAGCCCTGAGACTGCAGTTCAATAATATTGTGTTCCAGTCTGGCGACCAGTTTTATCAGCAGATCAATTTCCTCAGCTGAAATCCCTTCCAGAATCTCTCCACGTGTCTTGTTGATAACCGCTTCCATATCTGCGATCAGTGGTTCGGCTTTCTCGGTCAGTTTAATTCTCTTTGCCCGACGATCGCTGGCGCAAGTCTGTCGTGAAATGAGTCCCTTTTCTTCCAACTGGTCAAGCGTACGTACCAGCGAAGGCTGTTCGATGCCAATCGCTTTAGCCAACTGGATCTGCGATTGATCCGGTGGCAACTGATGAATGTTGTGCAGCGTAACCCAATGCGTCTGCGTCAACTCCAGAGGTTTCAGGCGATGGTCAATCAGAGCACGCCAAATGCGCACCAACCGTGCCAGATCAGAACCTAATGGCGATTCCAATTTCATCTCCTTATAATTAGCTTGCTAAGTTATTGTACTGATTTTAGAATAGTGTGCAGCATTTGTATTCTCAAAACAAATGTATTGCCAAATTTGCTTACCGGTTGACATTTTTTCAGACATTATGTGTTACAGAGACTCATCGTCTCTTTTTTGCTAAACCTATAGCAATGCTCTCTTCCGTCAAGGATTTTGCCCGTGAAGTTTATGTTTAATGCAACAGGATTGCCCCTACAAGATTTAATGATCGGTGCATCTGTCTACTTCCCTCCCATTTTCAAGGCGTTTGTCGCAGGGTTTATTCTCTGGTTGGTTGTTCATCGCCTGCTGCGCGACTGGATTTATTCCGGTGAGATCTGGCATCCCCTGTTGATGGATCTGTCTCTCTTTACGCTTAGCGTAGGTCTGGCCTTTGTTATGCTGATTGTGTGGTGATTATGTCGCTCAAAACCATTAAATACTTCTCAACCATTATAGTCGCTGCAATCGCAGTTTTTGCCGGATGGTGGATGTGGAATTACTATATGCAATCGCCCTGGACACGTGATGGCAAAGTGCGCGCAGAACAGGTCAGCATCACACCGCAGGTTTCGGGCAGCATTAATGAACTCAATATAAAAGATAACCAGTTCGTGAATAAAGGTGATGTCCTGTTTACTATCGACAAGACACCGTTTCACATTGCTGAACTGAATGCGCAAGCACAGTTGGCGAAAGCACAATCCGATCTGGCAAAAGCGAATAACGAAGCCAATCGCCGTCGTCACTTATCGCAAAATTATATCTCAGCCGAAGATCTGGATACCGCCAACCTCAACGTAAAAGCGATGCAGGCAAGCGTTGAAGCAGCCGAGGCCAGTTTGCGCCAGGCGCAATGGCAACTGTCGCAAACGGTCGTCAAAGCGCCCGTAGCGGGCTGGGTCACCAACCTTTCAACCCGCACCGGCGACTACGCCTCCACCGGTAAGCCGCTGTTTGCTCTTGTCGACAGCCACTCTTTTTATGTGATGGGGTATTTTGAAGAAACGAAGTTGCGTCACATACGCGAAGGCGCACCGGCGTTAATTACACTCTACAGCGGCAACGTTAAGTTACAGGGTCACGTCTCCAGCATCGGTCGCGCAATCTATGACCAAAGTGTTGAAAGCGATTCCGGTCTGATTCCCGACATCAAACCTAACGTGCCATGGGTACGTCTGGCGCAGCGTGTCCCTGTACGCATTGAATTTGACGCTTTACCGCAGGATGTCACACTGGTTTCTGGTACCACCTGTAGCGTCTCCATCGGCCAGCGTAAATGAAAATGCCCCCCCTGACGCCAGGCAATTGGCCATGGTTTAAAGCCACGCCGGCACAGTGGCGTTATGCGCTGCGTAACACCATTGCAATGTGTCTGGCGTTAACCTTCGCCTATTATCTCAATCTGGACGAGCCCTATTGGGCGATGACTTCCGCGGCGGTGGTGAGTTTCCCTACCGTCGGCGGGGTGATCAGCAAAAGCCTGGGCCGTGTAGCCGGTAGTTTACTTGGCGCGACAGCCGCACTGATTATTGCCGGCCATACCCTCAATGAACCGTGGCTTTTTCTGCTGAGCATGTCAGTCTGGATCGGCTTTTGTACCTGGGCCTGCGCGCATTTTACTAATAACGTCGCCTACGCCTTTCAACTGGCGGGTTACACGGCGGCGATCATCGCGTTTCCCATGGTCAATACCGTCGAGATCACGCAGTTATGGGATATCGCGCAGGCCCGCGTATGCGAGGTCATTGTCGGCATCTTGTGCGGGGGTATGATGATGATGATCCTACCCAGCACCTCCGATGGCACCACGTTGCTTACAGCACTGAAAAACATGCATACGCGTTTGCTGGAACATGCCAGCTTGCTCTGGCAACCGGAGACAACGGATGCCATCCGCACGGCACATGAAGGTGTTATCGGTCAGATTCTGACCATGAACCTGTTGCGTATACAGGCGTTCTGGAGTCACTACCGCTTTCGCCGCCAAAATGCCTTACTCAATTCGCTGTTGCATCAGCAGCTACGTATGACCAGCGTGATTTCCAGCCTGCGCAGAATGCTGCTGAACTGGCCTAACCCTCCCGCTAATACCCGCGATATCATTGAGCAATTACTTGGCGCGCTGGTCAAATCCAATACCGACAGCTATACCGTCGCGCGTATCATCGCCCCACTGCGGCCCGTCGATGCCCGCGATTATCGACACGTCGCCTTCTGGCAACGGCTGCGCTATTTTTGCCGCCTCTACTTACGTAGCAGCCATTACCTGCATTTGCTGGAAAATGGCGTTACCGCCGAACGTATCAATGTTGCTCGTACGCCAGGGCTTGCCCGCCATACCGATAATGCGGAAGCTATCTGGAGCGGGTTGCGCACGTTCTGCACTTTGATGCTTATCGGCGCATGGAGCATTGGCGCACAATGGGAATCAGGATCTGGCGCACTCACGCTCGCGGCCATCAGCAGCGTGTTGTATTCCGCCGTTGCCACGCCCTTCAAATCACTTTCCTTGTTAATGCGCACGTTGGTTCTGTTGTCGCTGTTTAGCTTTGTGGTCAAGTTTGGTTTGATGGTACAAATTACCGACCTCTGGCAGTTCATCCTGTTTCTCTTCCCGCTCCTCGCCACCATGCAGTTGTTAAAGCTACAAATGCCTGCGCTGGCGGGGCTTTGGGGGCAGCTTATCGTGTTTATGGGATCGTTCATCGCGGTAACGAATCCCCCGGTATACGATTTTGCTGATTTTCTGAATGACAATTTGGCGAAAATCACCGGCGTGGCGCTGTCATGGCTGGCATTCGCCATTCTACGCCCCGGATCGGATGCGCGGAAAAGCCGCCGTCATATTCGCGCCCTGCGTCGGGATTTTGTCGATCAGCTCAGCCGACATCCTGCACTCAGTGAGAATGAATTTGAGTCGTTGACCTATCATCACGTCAGCCAGCTGAGTAACAGTCAGGATGCGCTGGCGAGGCGTTGGTTATTACGTTGGGGGGTTGTCTTGCTGAACTGCTCGCATGTGGTGTGGCAACTGCGTACCTGGGAGGCGCGCTCAGATCCGCTGGCTCGCGTCAGGGACGTATGTATCGCGTTGCTTCGCGACGTGATGAGTGAGCGCGGCGTCCAACAACGACCGTTGAATGCCACGCTAAACGAGCTACAGCGTATCTGCGAGACGCTCGCCCACCATCACCAACCTGCTGCGCAGGAGTTGTCGGCCCTCGTCTGGCGGCTGCATTGCTCGCTGTCACAGCTTGAACAGGCACCACCACCGGGTACGCTAAGCAGCTGATTATTTGATAACGCCACAGGCGTAGCGCGCTCCGCCACCGCCAAGTGGTTTCGGTTGATCGGACATATTATCGCCGCCCACATGAATCATCAGCGCCTTACCTTTTACCTCATCCAGGGATTTAAGCCGGGGCGCAACGACCGGTGTTGTGGCGTTACCATCGTTATTCACCACCAGCAGCGGCAGGTCACCCATGTGGCCTGCACCTTCCGGGCCTTCGTGTTTACCCGTTTGGTGAGGGTCGTAATGTCCTCCCGCTGATTCCGCCGCTGACGCCTTCCCGTCTTTAATCGCCGGTTGGCAGCTGCCGTTGGCATGCACATGGAAACCATGTTCACCCGGCGGCAACGCTTTCAAATCGGGGGTAAATTCCAGCCCCTTTCCGGTTTCAGTAATTGAGACAGTACCAATCGCCTGGCCGACGCCTTGCGACGTCACCAGATTCATCGTCACTTTTTCTTCACTGGTAGCCTGCGCACCTGCACAGGCCAGTAAGGTAATAATGGCTAAACTCAAACGCTTCATAAGACCTCCGTCTAAAAGGTGTCTGATTGATAAGTGTAAACCAGTGACACAAATTTGAACGGTGAAGCGCCAAAAACGCGATTAAGGCACGTCATAACCGAGCGCGGCTTTACGGATTCGGAACCATTGTTGGCGAGACATGTTCAGCGCTTCGGACTCAATGGCGGCACGAACACGCTCGATTTTACCCGAACCAATAATCGGCAGCGGTTGCGAAGGCAGACGTAAGATCCAGGCGTACACCACCTGCTCAATAGACTGTGCGTTCAACTCTTCTGCGATCGCGGCCAGTTCATGGCGCAGCGGCTGGAAGGCATCGTCATTAAACAGACGACCGCCTCCGAGGCAGGACCAGGCCATCGGGCGGATACGCAGCTGTTGCAATTGATCTAATGTGCCATCCAGCAGGAGTGGCTGATGCACCGGTGAAATTTCAACCTGGTTGGTCGCCAGAGTAAACGGCAGACGCGATTGCAGCAGCGAGAACTGCGCAGGGGTGAAGTTAGAGACGCCAAAGTGACGCACTTTACCGCTATGGTGCAATTTTTTAAATGCGTCGGCCACATCGTCTGCATCCATCAGTGGATCGGGACGATGGATCAGCAGCAAATCAATATGATCGGTCGCCAACAGCTTTAACGATTGTTCCGCGCTGGCAATAATATGGGCGCTGTCGGTAATGTAGTGCCCGAGCGCATTTTCCGTGCGTGCCGTCGTGGCGATCCCGCATTTGGTGACAATCTGCATTTTCTCACGTAAATGCGGAGCCAGCTTCATCGCCTCGCCAAACGCTGCTTCACACTGGTATCCGCCGTAGATATCGGCGTGATCGACGGTGGTAACGCCCAGGTCAAGATGCTCTTCAATAAAGCTGACTAACTGACGCGTGGACATATTCCAGTCCATCAGGCGCCAGTAACCCATCACAAAGCGAGAAAATTCCGGGCCTTGCGGCGCAATAGTAATACGCTGAACCATAGCAGCTTCCTTATAAATGAATGTGCATCGAGTATACGCAATTACGCTTTTAAAAGAGTGAAGGTTGTTGCGGTTCTTCCGGCGGGTTGGGTTTGTTTGCACGTAATTTACGCATCAGGCGCTGACGACAAAGACGCAGCACGTCCTGCTTTTCGGCATCGCTCATTTTTTGCCAGTTAAAACGCTCATCCCGGCTACGGAAACAGCCACGGCAAAAGCCGCGCTCGTCAGACTGACATATACCACGGCATGGGCTCTGGACGGGGAAAAATTCCAGCTGTTCGGCCACATCCCCTCCTGTAGTAAGATTGATATATCTATTGAAGACGTTAACTGAATTTCTCGCAAGCGCTATTGCATTAGACCGACTGGTCTATTATGCTTCTTTCATGAACAAAGTCACTGAACACGATACACGCGAACATCTTCTGGCGACTGGCGAGCTGCTGTGCATGCAGCGTGGCTTCACCGGCATGGGTCTGAGTGAGCTACTGAAAACCGCTGAAGTGCCTAAGGGTTCGTTTTATCACTATTTTCGCTCAAAAGAAGCGTTCGGCGTCGCGATGCTGGAACGCCACTATGCGGCTTATCATCAGCGATTGGCTACGCATTTTGATACGGGGGCGGGAAACTACCGCGACAGGATTCTGGCTTACTATCAGGAAACCCTGAATCAGTTTAGCCAGCACGGCATTATTAGCGGTTGTTTAACCGTTAAACTGTCTGCCGAAGTGTGCGATCTGTCAGAAGATATGCGTACCGCGATGGATAAAGGCGCGCGACACATTATTGCGTTGCTGGCGCAGGCGCTGGAGAAAGGTCAGGCCAATCATTGTCTGTCTTTTGTTGGTGAGCCATTACAGCAGGCGCAGGTTTTGTATGCGCTGTGGCTGGGCGCCAATCTTCAGGCCAAGATTTCTCGTAGCGCCACGCCGCTGGAAAATGCGCTGGCGCACGTTAAAACCATCATTACAACGCCTGCCGTTTAACAGGCGTTTTTATTTCTTTTATTACTAGACGACCGGTCTATTCAGGAGTACCACATGTCATCTGAAAAATTGTTTTCCCCACTGAAAGTGGGTGCCATTACGGCAGCAAACCGCGTTTTTATGGCGCCATTGACGCGTCTGCGCAGCATTGAGCCTGGCGACATCCCTACTCCGCTGATGGCCGAGTATTACCGTCAACGCGCCAGCGCGGGACTCATCATCAGTGAAGCGACGCAGATTTCCGCCCAGGCGAAAGGCTATGCCGGTGCGCCGGGACTACACAGCGAAGCGCAGATTGCCGCATGGAAGAAAATCACTGCAGCCGTACATGCTGAGCAAGGTCATATTGCTGTCCAGTTGTGGCACACCGGGCGCATCTCCCACGCCAGTCTGCAGCCAAACGGCCAGCCACCGGTAGCACCTTCCGCGATTAGCGCCGGTACCCGCACCTCACTGCGCGATGAAAACGGTCTGGCGACGCGTGCCGATACGACTATGCCGCGCGCACTCGAAACGGAAGAAATTCCGGGTATCGTTAATGATTTCCGTCAGGCAATTGCTAACGCGCGTGAAGCGGGTTTCGACATGGTAGAACTGCACTCCGCCCACGGCTACCTGCTGCACCAGTTCCTGTCGCCAACCTCTAACCAGCGTACCGATCAATACGGCGGTAGCGTCGAGAATCGTGCGCGTCTGGTGCTGGAAGTTGTCGATGCCGGTATTAAAGAATGGGGTGCCGATCGCATTGGCATTCGCGTCTCTCCGATTGGCTCTTTCCAGAACGTCGACAACGGTCCGAATGAAGAAGCCGACGCGCTGTATCTGATTGAACAACTGGGCAAGCGCGGTATCGCTTATCTGCATATGTCTGAACCGGACTGGGCTGGTGGTGAGCCGTATTCCGACGCGTTCCGCGAGAAAGTGCGTGCCCGTTTCCACGGTCCGATCATTGGCGCGGGCGCTTACACGCCTGAAAAAGCCGAAACGCTGATCGAGAAAGGTCTGATCGACGCCGTTGCTTTTGGTCGCGCTTATATCGCTAACCCGGATCTGGTGGCGCGTCTGCAACATAAAGCGGAACTGAACCCACAGCGTGCCGAAAGCTTCTACGGCGGCGGCGCGGAAGGTTACACCGATTACCCGACCCTCTAACGTCACAATCTCCGTTCTGCCATTGATAGCGGTGTAACAACGCCGCTATACTAAAACAACATTTTGAATGTATTAGCCATTTTCGAAGGGGAAAAAGATGCGTTTACTTCATACCATGCTGCGCGTGGGTGACCTGCAGCGTTCCATCGAGTTTTATACCAACGTGCTGGGCATGAAGCTGCTGCGTACCAGCGAAAACCCTGAATACAAGTACTCTCTGGCCTTTGTTGGCTACGGTCCTGAAACCAGTGAAGCCGTGATCGAACTGACCTATAACTGGGGCGTTGACAACTATGAGCTGGGCACAGCCTACGGTCATATCGCCCTGAGCGTAGACAACGCGGCTGAAGCCTGCGAACGTATTCGTCAGAACGGTGGTAACGTGACGCGTGAAGCTGGCCCGGTAAAAGGCGGCACAACCGTGATCGCGTTTGTTGAAGATCCGGACGGCTACAAAATTGAATTAATTGAAGAGAAAGACGCCGGGCGCGGCCTGGGCGACTAACCTCCCCCTCGGGCGCAGATCGTCTGTGCCCGTAGTTTTATCATCATCATTTTGCCATAATACGCGCTGCAATTTTCCCGTATTAAGAGACCCAGATGTCCGATAACGCTCAACTTTCCGGTCTGTGTGACCGTTTTCGTGGTTTTTACCCTGTCGTCATTGATGTCGAAACCGCAGGGTTTAATGCCAAAACCGATGCGCTGCTTGAGATCGCAGCCATCACATTGAAAATGGATGAACAAGGCTGGCTGATGCCGGACACGACGTTACATTTCCACGTAGAGCCGTTTGAAGGGGCAAATTTGCAGCCTGAAGCGCTCGCCTTTAACGGTATTGACCCTAACAATCCTTTACGTGGCGCGGTCAGCGAATACGACGCTCTACATGCCATCTTTAAAATGGTACGTAAAGGCATTAAAGACAGCGGCTGCAATCGGGCAATTATGGTGGCGCATAACGCCACATTCGACCACAGTTTTATGATGGCCGCTGCAGAACGCGCCTCACTGAAACGTAACCCGTTTCACCCGTTCGTTACCTTTGATACTGCGGCATTAAGCGGTCTGTCGCTGGGGCAAACTGTGTTATCAAAAGCATGCCTGGCGGCAGGAATGGAATTTGATGGCACTCAGGCGCACTCGGCGCTGTATGACACCGAACGTACGGCCGTGCTGTTTTGCGAAATCGTTAACCGCTGGAAACGCCTCGGCGGCTGGCCTCTCCCCGTGCCGGAAGACGCATAACGGACCGATAAAAAAGCGACCCTCACAGGTCGCTTTTTTATTTCAGCTGATATTACTCAGCGTCCGGCTCTTCGGTTTTGTATTTCGCCGCTGTTTCTTTAATCAACTGCTGCAACTCACCGCGCTGGTACATTTCAATGAGAATGTCACAACCGCCAACCAGCTCGCCATCAACCCACAGCTGCGGGAAGGTCGGCCAGTTTGCGTATTTCGGCAGCTCGGCGCGAATATCCGGGTTCTGCAGAATATCAACATAAGCAAAGCGTTCACCACAGGCGGACAGCGCCTGTACGGCCTGAGCGGAGAAACCGCAGCTTGGCAGTTTAGGGGAACCCTTCATGTACAGGAGAATTGGGTTTTCAGCGATCTGGCGCTGGATTTTTTCGATAGTGGTGCTCATTATCTTGCTTCCTTAAACTTCTTTTACGGCAGTAGTCTGACATTGTAGCGGGTCAGGCAGGCAACGGAAAATAACATTTTCATTACGCGTTATTATTTTATCGCCTGCCGTTAAAAGTTGCATTCTTAATCTTACTTACCCGCTCGAAGTGTATGGTTTTGATTATTTATTCACCGGCTACACTTTGATTTGCTGTTTTTTTTTGCGGTCGGTAACGAAACGCCGCGTTAAACAAAAAAAGCTATTAACTTTCCCCGTTTCGATAGATTAGAATCATCAGGTTTTGAAAATCACACGCAGGTATGATAGACCTGCCTTAACAGAGGACTGCTCAGTGGCGCGGATAAACCGAATCTCGATCACGCTCTGTGCTTTACTTTTTACTACACTGCCTTTTACGCCTATGGCGCATGCTTCCAAGCAGGCCAGGACGACACCTACCAGTTCCCACACCGTCAAAACGGTAGATAAAAAGAAAAGCGCAACAACCAGCCAAAAAACAGCCAGGACCAACAAGAAATCGGCGACAAAAACCACCAGCAAAACCAGTAGCAAAACAGCCTCCTCTTCTAAAAAACGCACAGCCACTCCGGCAAAATCGACTAAAACGGTAAACCGTCGCAGTAAAAATGCCGCAGCACAGATCGCTGCCGTTACCTGGACTGAAAAATGTACGCCGCGCAAAGGTCATAAGCCGCGCTGTGTGAAAGTGAAAACCGCCGCACCGACAACGCTTGCTGAGGCGCATAAAGTCAAAGTGCAGAAAGCGACGAAAACCGCTATGTCCACCCTGATGAACCAAATCGGCAAACCTTACCGTTGGGGCGGCTCTTCGCCAAGAACCGGCTTTGATTGCAGCGGCCTGGTCTATTACGCCTATAAAGATCTGGTTAAATTCCGCATTCCGCGTACGGCGAATGAAATGTACCACCTGCGTGACGCCGCACCGATTGAACGTGGCGAGCTGAAAAACGGTGACCTGGTCTTTTTCCGCACGCAAGGTCGCGGCACAGCCGATCACGTCGGTGTTTACGTGGGTAACGGTAAATTTATTCAGTCACCGCGCAGCGGTCAGGAAATTCAAATCACTTCTCTGAGCGAAGATTACTGGCAGCGCCACTATGTGGGCGCTCGCCGGGTAATGACACCGAAAACAATTCGCTAAAAACTTACCCTACAGAACATGCTGTAGGGTAAGTTCTTCTTTTGCATAACCTTTCAATTTGCTACCCTATCCTTACTCACAATGAGGCTATTGTGTGTACTCAATATAAATAATAAGGAGAGAAGCAATGTCGTTTGAATTACCTGCATTACCGTATGCCAAAGATGCTCTGGCACCGCACATTTCTGCCGAAACGCTGGAATACCACTATGGCAAACACCATCAAACCTACGTGACCAACCTGAACAACCTGATCAAAGGCACGGCGTTTGAAGGTAAATCACTGGAAGAGATCGTTCGTAGCTCTGAAGGCGGTGTATTCAATAATGCTGCACAGGTATGGAACCACACGTTCTACTGGAACTGCCTGGCGCCGAACGCAGGTGGCGAGCCGACCGGTAAACTGGCCGATGCAATTGCCGCCTCCTTTGGCAGCTTTGCGGATTTCAAAGCGCAATTCACCGATGCCGCTATCAAAAACTTCGGTTCTGGCTGGACCTGGCTGGTTAAAGGAACGGATGGCAAACTGGCTATCGTTTCTACTTCCAACGCAGGTACTCCGCTGACGACCGACGCGACGCCGCTGATGACCGTTGACGTATGGGAACACGCCTACTACATCGATTATCGCAATGCCCGTCCTGGCTACCTGGAGCACTTCTGGGCGCTGGTGAACTGGGAATTTGTTGCGAAGAACTTCGCAGCATAAAATGATAACGCAGAAGGGACTCCCTTCTGCGTTTTAGCCTTAGCTGGAGGCAGTGCAGACTTCTTCAGATTGCCTTCTTGCCGAGATAAAGACCAGCAGTAACGCAAGCCCTGCCACAATCGCTCCCATCACGGGTACAAAACTGTAGCCCAGACCACCGGAAATCACCGCCCCACCGGCTGCCGCACCTAACGCATTTCCCAGGTTAAACGCGCCAATGTTGACTGACGATGATAACCCTGGCGCTTCGCTGGCAACGCGCATCACCCGCATCTGCAACGGCGGAACCACCGCAAACGTCGCCGCGCCCCAGACGACCATACTGACCGCCGCCCCCAGCTCATTACGCGCGAGGAAGGGAATGGCCAGCATAATAACCATCAACAACAGCAAAAAGCCTTTAAGCGTACCGTTGACAGAACGATCCGCCAGTTTGCCACCAAGATAGTTTCCGATCGAGAATCCGACGCCAATTAATACCAGCATTCCGGTCACAAATGCCGGTGTGGCATGGGTAATGCTGTGCAGCACCGGCGAAATGTAAGTATAAAGCGTGAACATCGCGCCTGCGCCCAGCACAGTGGTCAGCAGAGCCGACAGCACCTGTGGGCGCATAAGTACCGCCAGTTCGCTGCGGACATCGGGGCGCGCTCCTGACCCACCTTTCGGTAATGAGAAGAACAGGCTGACCATAGCGATGACGCCCAGACCCGCCGTCGCCATAAACGACATCCGCCAGCCGATTGTCTCACCAAGCCACGTCGCCGCGGGAACACCGCCAATATTGGCAATCGTTAACCCCATAAACATGGTTGCCACGGCGCTGGCTTGCTTATGTTTAGGTACCACGCTTGCGGCGACAACAGAGCCGAGACCAAAAAAGGCTCCGTGATTAAGACTGGTCAAAATACGTGACAGCATCAGCGTGGTGTAATCCGGCGAGATAGCGGAAAGCACGTTGCCCAGCGTGAAAATAGCCATCAGGAATATCAGCGCATTACGTCGCGCGCGATGGGACAGCAGCAGTGTCATCAGCGGAGCTCCCACCATCACGCCAACCGCATACGCGCTAATCAGCATCCCGGCCGCGGGAATCGAGACATCCACCCCTTTGGCAATCACGGGCAATAATCCCATTGGCGAAAATTCGGTGGTGCCAATGCCAAACGCGCCAATCGCCAGCGCCAGTAAGGGATAATTGATTTTCATATATCGACTCCGTAACGTCGAGCCGTGGCGCGACATAAAATAAGAGTCAAAAGCATGACATTGATCGCAAAATTAATAAAGTTAACAAAATTGCAAAAGACTTTTGCTTATTCGCAAACAATAGAGGGGGAATAGATGCGGAAAGGATGAGGGAGAGCTAACTCCCTCGGGGAAATCAATGCAGTGCTGCGGTCAGGCCACCCGCGACGATCAAACCCAGAACAATAATGGTAGTCACTAACGAAAATTTCAGATCGGTGCTCATCAAGTTTTCTCCTTTTTATTCCCACACAAAAAGTGATATTGCGCATTTTTACACACTTGAAAGCAAAAATCTCTCACGATTTATATTGATAACTGCTTTTAACTCTTCCCCTTTTCGTTAAGATCAGACAAAATTCCACGCTTACTTGATTAGCGTACCGGCCATTGACCCCTTCCTGACGTTCCGTGTCGTTTTCCCGGCGTGCCGCAACCCCTACGTTGCGTTAAGGGTGTGTGAAGGCAAACGTTTACCTGGAGTATTCTCAGGAGCTTAGGATATGGTCTGGAGTGAGATGTAATGGCAACAATTAAAGATGTAGCGAAGCGAGCAAACGTTTCCACTACAACCGTATCACACGTAATTAACAAGACGCGCTTTGTCGCGGAAGAAACGCGTAATGCGGTTTGGGCTGCGATCAAAGAGCTGCACTATTCTCCAAGCGCAGTTGCGCGCAGCCTGAAGGTGAATCACACCAAGTCTATCGGCTTGCTGGCGACCAGCAGCGAAGCGGCCTATTTCGCCGAAATTATCGAAGCCGTTGAGAAAAACTGTTTCCAGAAAGGCTATACCCTGATTCTGGGCAACGCATGGAACAGTCTTGAAAAGCAGCAGGCCTATCTGTCGATGATGGCGCAAAAGCGCGTTGATGGTCTGTTAGTGATGTGTTCTGAGTATCCGGAACCTCTGCTTTCGATGCTCGAAGAGTATCGCCATATTCCGATGGTTGTTATGGACTGGGGCGAAGCTAAGGCTGATTTTACCGATACGGTCATTGATAACGCTTTCGAGGGCGGTTACATGGCGGGTCGGTATCTGATAGAACGCGGCCATCGCGAGATTGGCGCAATCCCGGGCCCGATGGAGCGGAATACCGGGGCCGGTCGTCTGGCTGGCTTTATGAAAGCGATGGAAGAAGCGCTGATTAAGGTTCCCGAAAACTGGATTGTACAGGGCGATTTTGAACCTGAATCCGGTTATCGCGCCATGCAGCAAATTCTTTCACAGTCGCATCGTCCGACCGCCGTCTTCTGCGGTGGCGATATCATGGCGATGGGCGCGCTGTGCGCCGCTGATGAGATGGGACTGCGCGTACCGCAGGATGTCTCGCTCATCGGTTATGATAACGTGCGCAACGCCCGCTTCTTCACGCCAGCGCTGACCACCATTCACCAGCCTAAGGATTCACTGGGTGAAACGGCCTTTAATATGCTGTTAGACCGCATCGTGAATAAACGCGAAGAGTCGCAGTCTATCGAGGTTCATCCGCGTCTGGTAGAGCGCCGCTCCGTTGCTGACGGTCCATTCCGCGATTATCGTCGTTAAGCCTGTTGTGCGGGGGCCTCATCTGGCTCCCGCAACCATTCTTTATTCAGCGTTTCGCTATCACCTAAATAGTCCAGCAACCAGCTCAGTGCTGGCGAGGTATCGTTCTGTTGCCATGTCAGACAACACGCGGCATCAGGAAAGGGATTCTCCAACTGCAGCGACACCCATTTACCGCTATCAATCCACGGCTTGGCAAAATGTGTTGGTACCATGCCTACACACAATCCCGCAGATAAACAGGTTGCGGAAGATTCCCAGTCAGGCACCACAACGCGCTTTTGGTTGTCCAGTAACCAGGTTATACGCTTCGGCAATGTACGCGAGGTATCTTCTCGCACCAGTGACGGCCAGTTGCGCAACGTATCATCGCTTAGCGGCCCCGACATTGACGCCAGCGGATGATGGCTGGCCACCACGCAGCTCCAGCTCAGCATGCCCATGTCGCGGAAGGTATAGCGACCCCCTACCGGAATGGCCTGTGTGGCGCCAATAGCCAGCTCTACACGCCCATCGGAAAGCGCATCCCAGACACCATTAAAGACTTCCTGAAAAACCAGCAGTTCCACATCATCAAAGTGGCGATAGAAATCCACAATCATCTGCCGGGTACGTTCGGGACGGACAATGTTATCTACCGCGATTGCCAGTTGTCCTCGCCAGCCGTTGGCGATTTGTTGACATTGCTGACGAGTGATCTGCATTTTTTTGATAACAGAGCGCCCTTCTTTTAAAAACCACGCGCCGGCAGGCGTTAATTCCACATCGCGATGGCGTCGCTCAAAAAGCGGTACAGCCAGCCACTCCTCCAGTTGGCGCACGGTGTAGCTTACCGCCGAAGGTACGCGGTGTAACTCCTGCGCGGCTGAACTGAAACTGCCGTTGCGTGCAACCGCATCAACCACTTCAAGTGAATATTCCGACCACATATTCTGCCTACAAAAAATTTGAAATCAGTAAGCAAATATTAGCGTTTCACAGCGTGAATTACACTCACTACACTCAGCGGCATTGTTCTATTGCTAAAAAAAGAGAAATGATGATGCAACCTGGGAAAGGTTTTTTAGTCTGGTTGGCGGGCCTTAGCGTGCTCGGCTTTCTGGCGACGGATATGTATCTGCCCGCCTTTGCCGCGATTCAGTCCGATCTGCAAACACCTGCATCTGCCGTCAGCGCCAGCCTAAGTTTATTTTTAGCGGGTTTCGCCGTCGCACAACTACTGTGGGGACCGCTCTCGGACCGCTATGGCCGTAAACCGATTTTACTGTTGGGTTTATCTATTTTTGCGCTGGGTAGTCTGGGTATGCTGTGGGTTGAAAACGCCACTGGCTTGCTGGCGCTACGCTTTATTCAGGCCGTTGGCGTCTGTGCCGCGTCGGTTATCTGGCAGGCGCTGGTTACAGACTATTACCCTTCACAAAAAGTAAACCGCATCTTTGCCACCATTATGCCGCTGGTCGGGTTATCACCGGCTCTCGCGCCGTTATTGGGCAGCTGGATTCTGGTCCATTTCTCCTGGCAGGCCATTTTCGCCACCCTGTTTGCTATTACCCTGATTCTGATGCTTCCGGCCCTGCGTTTAAAACCGACGGTTAAAGCACGCGACGACAGCCAGGATAAACTGACTTTCGCCACACTGTTGCGCTCGAAAGCTTATCGTGGAAACGTACTGATTTATGCCGCCTGCTCCGCAAGCTTTTTCGCATGGCTGACGGGTTCACCGTTTATCCTTAGCGAAATGGGCTACAGCCCGGCAGTGATTGGCCTGAGCTATGTTCCGCAAACTATCGCCTTCTTAATTGGTGGTTACGGTTGCCGTGCGGCGCTGCAAAAATGGCAAGGTCGTCAGATGCTGCCATGGTTACTGATTCTTTATTCCATCAGCGTTGTTGCCACCTGGGCTACCGGCTTTATTCATCATGTTGCGCTGGCTGAAATTCTGATCCCATTCTGCGTAATGGCGATTGCCAACGGCGCAATCTATCCTATCGTTGTCGCTCAGGCGTTACGTCCTTTCCCACAGGCCACAGGACGCGCAGCCGCATTGCAAAATACGCTGCAACTGGGTTTATGCTTCCTGGCAAGTCTTATGGTGTCGTGGCTGATCGCCACCCCGCTGCTCACCACCACCAGCGTGATGCTGACAACAGTGCTGCTGGCAGCCATCGGTTACAAAATGCAATCGCAGACCGATAACACCCGTCAAACAGATGACCGGGCGCAAATTGCCCACGGTGAGTCTCACTAATAAATGTCGCGGGCACATAGTTAGCCCGCTAACAGTTTTCTATTGAATCGTCAAAAAATCAGGCTTATACTGATTTCCAGTTGTTACAAAAACGATAATTTTTAGGTATTAACGGGGACAAGAACGTTCCTGTTTTTCCACGGATGGCCTTTTCGGTAAGGGTTCCTCCCTTCCTCTGTTCTACGTCGGATTAAAGATTCGCGGATTAATTCCGTGAGATTTCTCACAAAGCCCAAAAAAGCGTCTACGCTGTTTTAAGGTTCTGATCACCGACCAGTGATGGAGAAGCTATGAGTTCATCGTGTATAGAAGACGTCAGCGTACCGGATGATAACTGGTACCGCATCACCAATGAATTATTGAGCCGTGCAGGCATTACCATTAATGGTTCGGCTGCGGCGGATATTCGTGTCAAGAACCCCGATTTTTTCAAACGCGTACTGCAGGAAGGATCGTTAGGTTTGGGTGAGAGCTATATGGATGGCTGGTGGGAGTGCGATCGGCTGGACATATTTTTCACTAAGGTATTGCGCGCCGGGCTTGAAAATCAACTCCCCCGCCACTTCAAAGATACCTTACGTATCGCCACGGCACGACTGTTTAATTTACAGACCAAAAAGCGCGCCTGGGTTGTCGGCAAAGAACATTACGATCTGGGCAACGACCTCTTTAGCCGCATGCTTGATCCTTACATGCAGTATTCCTGCGCCTACTGGAAAGATGCCGATACCCTGGAATCTGCCCAACAGGCGAAGTTAAAAATGATTGCCGAAAAATTGCAGTTAAAGCCGGGAATGCGTGTGCTCGATATTGGTTGCGGCTGGGGTGGCTTGTCCCATTTTATGGCATCGCAATACGGTGTGAGCGTGGTAGGTGTGACCATCTCGGCAGAGCAGCAGAAAATGGCGCAAGCGCGTTGCGCGGGACTGGATGTCACCATTTTGCTGCAAGATTACCGCGACCTGAACGACAAATTTGATCGCATTGTCTCCGTCGGCATGTTTGAGCATGTCGGCCCGAAAAACTACAACACCTATTTCGACGTTGTCGATCGCAATTTAAAGCCGGACGGTCTGTTTTTACTGCACAGCATCGGTTCGAATAAAACCGACAATAATGTTGATCCGTGGATCAATAAATACATCTTCCCGAACGGCTGTTTACCGTCAGTTCGCCAGATTGCCAACGCCAGCGAGCCGCATTTTGTGATGGAAGACTGGCATAATTTTGGCGCGGATTACGATACCACGCTGATGGCATGGCACGAACGCTTCATGCGTTCCTGGCCTGAAATCGCCGATAACTATACCGAGCGTTTTAAACGGATGTTTAGCTATTACCTGAACGCCTGCGCCGGTGCGTTTCGTGCTCGCGATATCCAGCTTTGGCAGGTGGTTTTCTCCCGCGGTGTCGAACACGGTCTGCGCGTCCCCCGCTAATGGCTGCCGCCCCCGTACTCACGGGGGCATTTTGTTTCAGGCCGGACTCAGGCCTCGCCCGCTATGTTACTGATGGCGCTTTCACGCGCAGCCAGCACACGTTCAACGGTATCAACAACCGCTTGCGTTTGCGGATCGATTTCGATATTAACCCGCGCGCCCAGCTTTTTCTTACCCAGCGTCGTACGCTCCAGCGTTTCCGGGATCAAATGCACGCAAAAGCGCGTTGGCGTGACTTCGCCGACCGTCAGGCTGATGCCGTCAATGCCGATAAACCCCTTATACAGGATATATTTCATCAGCGATGGGTCCTGAACTTTAAACCATACCTGCCGGTTATTTTCCGAAGTCAGAATTTTCGACACCTCGGCGGTGGTCATAATATGGCCCGACATTAAATGCCCGCCAATCTCATCGCTGAATTTTGCCGCACGCTCAACGTTAACCATATCCCCGACCTTAAGGTCGCCCAGGTTGGTGATACGCAGCGTCTCTTTCATCAGATCGAAGCTTATGTGATTACCGTTGATTTCGGTTACCGTCAGACAACAGCCATTGTGGGCAACCGATGCGCCGGTCTCCAGCGCATCAAGCATATATTCAGGCAACTCCACGACATGCGTACGAAAATTTGGTTTTTCATCAATGGACACCAATTTTGCGGTGCCCTGCACAATACCCGTAAACATACTTCTCACTCCTGAACTCAATTAAGACATCTCTGCCCAGCACAATAGCAGGTGGAAATTCAGGTTGCCAGCAGTGCGCCACCGCTGCCTGTTTTTTCACTGGAGAATTACGTATTCCTCGCTACAATAGACTGAAATTTCCCCAGCTTTTTCTCCTTGCTGCCATATAAGGCGGCTTTTTTAGTCTCTCAAATAACAACAATATAGTGGTGTACACGTGCAAAAGTATGTAAGTGAAGCGCGTCAGTTATTAGCTCTGGCAATACCGGTGATTCTTGCGCAAATCGCTCAAACCGCAATGGGGTTCGTCGATACCGTCATGGCGGGCGGATACAGCGCGACGGATATGGCGGCCGTCGCCATTGGTACGTCGATCTGGCTGCCGGCTATTCTGTTTGGCCACGGACTCCTGCTGGCGTTGACGCCGGTAATCGCCCAACTCAATGGCTCCGGCCGCCGCGATCGTATCGCCCATCAGATACGCCAGGGGTTCTGGCTGGCTGGTAGCGTCTCCGTTTTGATTATGGTCGTGCTGTGGAATGCGGGTTATATCATCCGCTCCATGCATAACATCGACCCGGCGCTGGCCGATAAAGCCGTCGGTTATCTGCGCGCATTGCTGTGGGGCGCGCCGGGATATTTGTTTTTCCAGGTAGCCCGTAACCAATGCGAAGGCCTGGCCAAGACTAAACCGGCGATGGTGATGGGGTTTATCGGCCTGCTGGTGAACATCCCGGTTAACTATGTTTTCATCTATGGTCATTTAGGGATGCCGGAACTTGGCGGCGTAGGCTGTGGCGTGGCCACGGCGGCGGTTTACTGGGTGATGTTTGCCGCCATGCTGTCTTACGTCAAACACGCGCGTTCAATGCGTGACATCCGTAATGAGCGAGGGTTCCAGAAGCCAGACACTGCAGTGATGAAGCGTCTGGTACAGCTGGGTTTACCCATCGCGCTGGCGTTATTTTTTGAAGTGACGTTGTTTGCTGTGGTTGCGCTACTGGTTTCCCCGCTGGGGATCGTCGATGTGGCCGGGCACCAAATCGCGCTGAACTTTAGTTCGTTAATGTTCGTTTTGCCGATGTCGCTGGCTGCCGCCGTCACTATTCGTGTCGGTTATCGTTTGGGTCAAGGTTCCACGCTTGAGGCACAAACGGCGGCCAGAACGGGTTTGGGCGTTGGTGTCTGCATGGCGGTAATAACGGCGATTTTCACCGTGACCTTCCTTGAGCACATTGCCCTGCTCTACAACGATAATCCGGAAGTTGTCGCTCTGGCGGCGCAACTCATGTTGCTGGCCGCGGTGTATCAAATATCGGACTCTATCCAGGTTATTGGCAGCGGTGTCCTGCGCGGTTATAAAGACACGCGCTCTATCTTCTTTATCACCTTTACAGCCTACTGGGTGCTGGGTCTGCCAAGCGGCTATATTCTGGCGCTTACCGATCTGGTGGTCGACAGGATGGGACCTGCAGGTTTCTGGATGGGCTTTATTATCGGTCTGACCTCTGCGGCCGTATTAATGATGCTGCGGATGCGTTATCTGCAACGCCAGCCGTCTGCCGTCATTTTGCAACGCGCTGCACGATAGGCTCACAATAGCCGCCGTCAGGCCAATGCCGTTCAGTTAACGCTTAAGTTTCAGGAAGTATCAACCTGTGTTGGCGGAAGTAATGAATATGCCATCCCAGAGAAAGGATTCCGTTCACCTCATGTTCATCGTTTCTCTGAAGCATCGATACCCGTGAACGTGTAAAGGGCGTTCTTCGCCACGCCCTTTACAATCCCGGCTCCCGGCGGGAAAATTGCCGCTCCGCGGTCCCCTCCGCTCATTCCTCCAGGCTACCGGGCCGGGCGCGAGGTAGCGTCCCTGCAAAGCGCGCCCTGAGCCAGCATCCATGCTGGCTCTCCCGGCCTTACGGAAACACGTCGGCAATTTTCCCGCCGGGAGCCTGGGATGCAAGGGAGGCGGCAGTGAGCCTCCCTTGCACGTTCACGGGTATCTGTGCTTTAGAGAAGTGATACGGCTGAGGTGAACGGAATCCTGATCACGAATCACATGTTCACCATACATACTTAATTGAACGGTATTGCGCCGTCAGGCGGCTTTTTTACGCCTTCAAAAGGGACTGGCGTTTTCGGCATTCACCCACTGTTCGCTGACAGGATGCCTGAAACGCAATGCGCTGGCATGCAGCATCAGTCGCGGGGTGAGTTCAGTACCTGGCAGCAAACGCCCACCATACAAATCGCACCCCAAAATAGGATGTCCCAACTGCTGACAGTGGATCCGGAGTTGATGGGTACGCCCGGTTTCAGGCGTCAGTTGTACCTGCGTTAAGGGGAGTAATCCCCCGTCCTTCTGGCGATGGAGAAAACGCTCAACAACCTGATAACGCGAACGCGCGGGCTTGCCGTTAACGGCGCAAATCGTCATCAGCGGAAACCGCGCCGGATCTTTGCTAATCGCTGCGTCGATAATCCCTGCATTGTTTTCCAAATGCCCGCATAACAGCGCGCTGTATACCTTCGTCACCATGCGCTGACTAAACTGCTGGCACAGCGCGGCGTTAATACCCTTGTTACGTGCCACCACCATCAGCCCGGAGGTGCCGAAATCAAGCCGATGGACCAACGTGCAACCGGGATAAATCTGTACCAGCCGGTGATGTACCGAATCGAGATTCTGCGGATTTTTCCCCGACAAGCTAAGCAGCCCTGTGGGTTTATTGATAAGCACCAGATGCTCGTCCTGATAGAGAATCTCTATCTGGTCATGACAAGGCGGGGCAATAAAGGTATCAAGGATTGTAGACATCAGACGGCCAGGATGGAATGTGGGCATGGATGATAACGAATTTTCACTGCACTGGCGAATCGACCCGCGTAACTAATGGCAATCATTACATGGTAGAGTGGAGGTTATCCCGAGTGCAAAGAGAGGGTTACACAGTGCAACAAATCGATTTTTATATGGTAGACGCCTTTAGCACCACGACGTTTGCTGGTAATGCCGCCGCTGTATGTCCCCTCACGGACTGGCTGCCCGATGAAACATTATTAAAAATGGCGCAGCAGCATAACCAGTCGGAAACCGCTTTCTTTGTCGCCAATGATAATGGCTTTGAGCTACGTTGGTTTACCACGCAGGGAGAAATTAATCTCTGTGGGCATGCCACGCTTGCCGCGGCGCATGTGATTTTCGAACATCTGGATTACCCGGACACGACGATCCATTTTGCCACCCGATTTGTAGGTCCGCTGATGGTCACACGCAGCGGTGAATGGCTGACGCTTGATTTTCCTGCCTGGCAAAGCGAGCCTGTCGTACCGCCCGCCTTACTGCTGGAAGCGTTGGGCATCACAGAATATAAAGAAGTTCGCGTGGGGCGCGATTACATGGTGGTGTTGGAGGATCAGCACCAGGTCGAGGCTGTACGTCCGAATATCCACGCCATGGTTCCACTAGGCAAAATGGTTTGTATTACCGCGCCTGGCGACGGGGAATATGATTTTGTCAGCCGTTTCTTCTGCCCGGGCGAGGCCGTCGCAGAAGATCCCGTAACGGGTTCGGCGCATAGCATGCTCATTCCTTACTGGGCCGCAAAACTGAATAAAACAGAAATGTTGGCGCGTCAGGTATCTGAACGCGGGGGAGATTTACGCTGTCAATTGGCGGACTCTCGCGTTTATATTGGCGGGCAGGCAACCACTTACCTGACGGGTAAAGTGCTGCTACGCTAACCCTCTTATCCGTTACACAACCCAATCCAGGGAGGATATATGTCGAACAAACTGGTGCAGATTCACTTTAATTTTCATGGTCCGTTTGGCGCCGAGATGTCGCAGCAACTTGTCGAACTGGCCGAATCCATCAATCAGGAGCCGGGCTTTATCTGGAAAATCTGGACCGAGAACGAAGCCAATCATGAAGCTGGTGGCATCTATCTGTTTCAGGATCAAGACTCCGCACAGGCTTATATCAAAAAACATACTGCCCGCCTGAAGCATCTGGGTGTGGAAGAAGTGTTTTTCAAAATCTTCGATATCAATGAGCCATTGAGTAAGATTAACCACGGTCATATTGGCTAACGTTATTGGCTTAAACGCCCCGTTCTGGGGCGATACCTCCTCCCCCAGTTTTCCCCTCACTCATATCCCAACATCCGCTATATAGCGTGTGTCACGTTTGTTTTAGTTCACAAAATCAGCGCCCATGAAAACTATCACTAGCCGACCGGAGCATGAAGGCGTATAAATAATACAAACAGTATTATTTTATACAAATTGAATTACTAAAAACACAGGAGATCGCTTATGTCCCCAGACATTACGCTCAATGCTTCACCAGGAAGTTTCCCCCCGGCGGGTCATTACTCGCACAGTACAACGGCAGGCGGTTTTGTGTTCATTTCCGGGCAACTGCCAGTCACCCTGGATGGCGAAAAAAAAGCCGATGCGTCTTTTGAAGAACAAACCAGACTGGCCTTACAAAATGTCGATGCCTGTCTGGCTGGTGCTGGAGTCTCGCGGCAACATCTGGTTTCAGTGCGTGTCTATGTGACGGATATCAACCAGTGGCCGACATTTAACAGGATCTATGGTGAGTGGATCGGTGATTTTCGCCCTGCCCGTGCTGTCGCTGGCGTTGCCGAACTTCATTACGGTTTTGCCGTAGAAATCGAAGCGATGGCTTTGGCCGCGCAGGCCTGATTTTTAACTGCATACAGGTGAATAAAAATGACTGATATGACACTGCCTGATTATAACGATATTGTCGCTGCGGCAGAGCGCATCGCAAATTATGCCAACAAAACGCCGGTAATGACGTCCCGCACGGTTAATGAAGAATTTGGCGCTGAAGTCTTCTTTAAATGCGAAAACTTCCAGAGAATGGGCGCGTTCAAATTTCGCGGCGCTATGAATGCGCTACGCCAGTTCACGCCACAACAACGGGCTGCGGGCGTCGTGACCTTTTCTTCGGGGAATCATGCGCAAGCCATAGCCTTGTCGGCAAAATTATTGGGGATTCCGGCGACAATTATCATGCCGCATGATGCCCCGGCTGCCAAAGTTGCCGCGACCAAAGGGTATGGCGGAAATGTAGTGATTTACGATCGCTATACTGAAGACAGAGAAAAAATTGGTCAGGACCTGGCTGAGAAACAAGGGCTGACGCTGATCCCTCCTTACGATCATCCGCACGTTATTGCGGGCCAGGGCACCGCAACGAAAGAGTTGATTGAGGAAGTGGGACCGTTAGACGTCCTTTTCGTATGTCTGGGTGGCGGCGGCCTGCTATCCGGTTCCGCACTGGCAGCGAGGCATCTTTCCCCTGACTGTGTGGTCTATGGCGTAGAACCTGAGGCAGGCAATGACGGTCAGCAGTCGTTTCGCAGCGGCAACATTGTTCATATTGATACACCGAAAACCATAGCCGATGGCGCTCAGACTCAACACCTTGGGCAGTATACGTTTGCGATTATTCAGCAAAACGTGAACGATATTCTGACTGTCTCAGATACTGAATTAGTCACCGCGATGAAATTTATCGCAGAACGAATGAAAATCGTCGTAGAGCCAACTGGCTGTCTGGGTTTTGCCGCCGCCAGAGCACGGAAATCTGAACTTCAGGGTAAGAAAATCGGCATTATTATCAGCGGTGGAAACGTGGACATCAGCCGCTATGGTGAATTGCTGGCTGGATGATAAGCAAGGTATCTGCCATGCAGATACCTTATTCCTGTCTGTACATTCCCGTCTGGAAAAGCGAGCCCTGCTCACTGTAAACTGCTCGTCATCGTGGCAAAAGGCACCACTGCAGGAGACTGGCATGCCAAAAACCGACAATAACTCGCTTCTCAGCCAACTTGATACTATCGCCAGAGGGTTAAGCGAGACCTTTTCTCCCTTTTGTGAAGTGGTTGTTCACGACCTCAAAAAACCTGAACATGCCATTTTGTCCATCCATAATAATCTTTCCGGACGTAAACCAGGCCAACCAGCAACAGAACTGGGTCTGGCGCGCATAGCATCACCAGACTTTCCCAGCATCATCGCCAACTACAGCAATCAGTTTGCTGATGGTCGTCCGGTAAAAAGCACTTCCATTGGTATCAAGGATGAGGACGGTAAATACGTCGCGGCGCTGTGCCTTAATGTTGATATGACGTTGTTTCGGGGTATGCAGAGCGCGCTTGCACAATTTACTGAAACCGAAGACTCCCCCATAAAAGAACATATCGATCCCGGTAGTAATGAAGTTATTCGCCAGCGTATTGATGACTTTGCCGCTAAACGCGCGACCACGGCGCGCGCACTCAAACCTGAAGACCGTAAGTTATTGATTCAACAACTCCGTAAAGAAGGTTTGCTGAATGTACGAAAATCAATGGATACCGTCGCGCAGCATTTAGGCGTGTCGCGAGCCACCGCTTACCTGTATGCGCGCCAGTCGGCACACATGCGCGATTAAGCTGATTCAGACAGGCATAACTGCCTCAACTTGCCTGTCAATCATTGCTGGCACGCAGCAAGCCCACTTACGGGGCTGCTTTACAGCCAGAAATTATCATCCAACGAAAAAACGACACCTTATGACTGCAAAAAATAAACCTTGGCATTCGTAGGTATTTATTTGCGCTGACTGAATTGATAGATTATTTTTATACAGACGGGGTAAATTTTAGCGGTATTTTAAATGACAGCATCGGCCTTACTTAATCAATGCATAAAATGGCCCATACTAACCTACTGATTTCATTAAGTTAAAAGAGAAACAGGCGTACTGTAAAATAATGTCCATACAGTATATATAAATAGCATAATATCTAAATTATAATCTTTTTACATCCGGAAGTCAGGTGAGGTCAGAATGCGGTTATTTGTCATGTTGTTAAGCCTGGTCGTCTCCACACAGCTCTGGGCGGGTGAACTTTCCAAACCTACGGGCAAAGTCCTTTTAACCGTGTCCGGTAATATAGAAAATACAAATGAAGACGGGAAAGCCACTTTTGATACCGCCAGCCTCGAGAAACTGGGCATGGTAAGTTTTCAGACCACTTCTCCTTGGTATAATGGACGCACGACTTTTACGGGTATTCCACTACAAAAGCTCATGGATTTTGTTGGGGCGAAAGGCACGGTTGTAAAAGTTACTGCGCTCAATGACTACACCACCGTTATCCCTCTCAATGATTTCAAGAAGTACAATGTCATTCTTGCTTTAAAAATCAACGGAAAATATATGCAAATCCGTGATAAAGGGCCGTTATTCATTGTGTATCCCTATGACAGCATATCTGAACTGAATAATCAGATTTATTACTCAAGGTCAGCATGGCAGGTCAGTAGAAT
The DNA here is from genome assembly GCF_059615875.1 of Citrobacter sp. CRE-46. Classification (NCBI taxonomy): domain Bacteria; kingdom Pseudomonadati; phylum Pseudomonadota; class Gammaproteobacteria; order Enterobacterales; family Enterobacteriaceae; genus Citrobacter; species Citrobacter sp. CRE-46. The sequence continues at coordinate 2,879,451 of NZ_CM184341.1, forward strand.
GGATATTGAGTAAGCGTTCAGAGGAACATCATGAACAGAATACTGGCTGGCATCATATTTTTTCTTTTTATATCTACTGGGTATATTTCCTTCCTGGTGCATGAAAGGCAGCAAGAGTTACAGAAATTAACGCATTACACCGATTCATGGTCCGCTGCGCAAATGGTATCGCAATATTACCGATTCGAATCATTGCTTGGTCTCTACACTATCGATGAAGCGATGAACCTCGATGAGGTGCGCTTGCGCCTCGACATTATGCTTAGCCAGAGTGATTTGATAAAAGAAGGTGATTTAGGGCACTATATAGCGAGCAATCAGGCGCACAGTGAACTGGCGTTAAAACTTGAAAATACGCTTAACTATCTGGACCTTAACCTCGAGAAGATGAACCGTTCAGAACTCCAGGCATACCTGAAAAAAATGCATGCGCTGGATTCGCAACTTGGCCGCCTTTCATCCGGCGCGTTAAATAAGGATGTTAACTCGATCAATAACGCCAACCTTAAAATTCAAACGCTGTACTATATTTACTCGGCAACCTCTGTTCTGCTGATCATACTGAGTGCGATACTGGGTGTACTGATATTCTTTCAGAACAGAAATATTCTGCGAGCGCATCTTCAGGTAAAGAGTCTCGCTGAAGAACTTCAGAGTTCTAAAGAAAAGTTGCAAATCCAGAATGCAAAACTGGAATATGACGTCTACCATGACTCGCTTACTGATATGAATAACCGCCAATTCTTCTGGGGGAATTTAAATCAAACAATCGAGATGGCAGAAAAAAACAACGATTCCGTGACTGTGATGCTGTTTGATTTAGACCGATTCAAAGAGGTAAATGATACCTATGGTCATGATGCCGGTGATATTTTATTACGCCAGATATCGGACCGTCTGATTTCAATGAGCCACACTTCAGATACGCTGTATCGCTTAGGTGGAGATGAGTTTGCGTTTCTCTCAAGTGGCCTGACAGAGAGCCAGGCCGTTTCGCGCGCCCAAAAGATATGCGATTTTATCAGCCAACCCTACACGATTTATAACACAATTATAAACATAACTACCTGTGTTGGGATTGTTATATCAGAAACAGAACGCCGCTCCGATTATCTTTATAAATTTGCAGATCTGGCCCTGTATGAAGCTAAAAATGAAGGTTCAGGTAAGATAAAAGTCTTCCGGCAATGGATGTTAGAAAAGCTGCAAGAAAGCAGAACGCTTGAGCATGATATGGCGATGGCCATAGTGAATAAAGAATTCGTGGTTTATTATCAGCCTATTGTGGATTCTTTCAGCCGGGAAATTTACAGCTATGAAGCCCTTATTCGTTGGGTTCACCCTCTAAAGGGCCTCCTGTCGCCGGATAGCTTTATTCCTGTTGCTGAAAAAACAGGCATGATTAACGAGATGGGAAAATTTGTGCTGGAAATGGCCTGTACGGAAGCGGCTTCCTGGACGATTCCGGCCAAAATTTCAGTCAATGTCTCGCCGGTACAGCTAAGCAGCAAAGCCTTTGCCGGAATAGTGCTGACTATTCTGAAAGAAACAGGACTCCCCGCTCAACGCCTTGAACTGGAGGTCACTGAATCCTCTATCTTTACTGAGAGTAATACGCCGATGAATACGCTGAATAAACTCAGGGCGCTGGGCGTGAAAATCTCCATCGATGATTTTGGTACCGGGTATTCTTCTCTTTCCCGGTTGAGCCGGCTGGCCTTCGATAAAATAAAAATAGATAAGTCCTTTGTACATTCACTATCTACCCAGGACGATGCCCTTAATATTATCAAACTCATTACAGGCATGGCGAAATCCCTTAATATGAAGGCTGTTGCAGAAGGCGTTGAAACACAGGAACAACTGGAAAAACTTCAGGCACTGGGCTGTGATTTCGCGCAAGGATATCTGTTTGGTAAACCTCAACCGGGAATTGATGGGAAAATCAGACACGGCTAAATCTGAACGGATATCCCTGGCCGCTAAATTGGGGCAACAACACTGTTGCCCCACTATGTAGGTTTTACGGAAATGACCTGTTTCATTACCTGTTTAAAAAAAATGATGGGACGATATCCTCTCTGAGCTTACGTGAGTCGGTATCCGCAAGTAATGAGCAGAGATCTTCAGCAAAAGTTGGTAAATCCTCAGAACGGTTCTATAGTCGGGACTGCTTCTCATTACAGGATTCACCGATGCGATTTAACGGACTGACCAAAGGTTTCTTCATTTTCATACTTGCCCTCGTTACCTGGGCGTTCTTCGACGTGCTGTCCCCCTACTTTTCCGCCATTTTGTGGGCCGCGATCTTAACGACTATTTTTAACCCGGTAAAAAACAGGTTGCGCAGCGCACTTGGCGAACGCAACGGGCTGGCATCGTTAATAACCATCGCCATTATCTGTTTAATTGTCTTTATCCCACTCATGGTGATCCTGTCATCGCTGGCCATTGAACTCAATGTGGTGTACAACAAACTGCAACAAAACGACACGCAGTTTCCCGAAGTCGTCACCTCTATTCTTTCGTATCTTCCTGGCTGGGCGCGAGGATTCCTCGCAGAACACAATCTGGATAATGTTGCAGAAATCCAGAAAAAGCTGTCCGACATTGTGTTGCAAGGCGGCCAGTACCTTGCGGGCAGCGCGTTTCTGATCGGTAAAGGGACATTCGGCTTTGCCATCAGCTTTGGCATCATGCTGTATCTGCTGTTTTTCTTGTTAAAAGATGGACCTTATCTGGTACGCCAGATTCTGGACTCATTACCACTTTCTGATTTTGCCAAACAGCATTTGTTCGCCAAATTTGTCGGTGTAACGCGCGCAACCGTCAAGGGCACAGCGGTTGTGGCTTTAGTTCAGGGGATTCTTGGCGGCATCGCGTTTGCGATTGTGGATATCGACGGCAGCGTTCTGTGGGGCGCATTAATGGCATTTCTCTCTCTGGTGCCTGCCGTCGGCTCGGCAATCGTCTGGGTACCCGCAGCCATATTCCTCTTCGCTACGCACCAACTGTGGCAAGGGCTGTTTATCGTCGGGTTCTTCGTGATTATCGTCGGTTTGGTGGACAACATCCTGCGCCCGCTTTTGGTAGGAAAAGACACCAAAATGCCGGACTACCTGATTCTGATAACCACCCTCGGCGGGATGGAGATTTACGGCATTAACGGGTTTGTGATTGGCCCGCTGATCGCCGCGCTGTTCATTACCTGCTGGAACCTGTTTTCCGGGCGCGATCATGCCGGTAACGTGGAAGGTATCGACGAAGCCTTTATGGAAGAAGGAAAAAATCCTCCAGATTTATGATGTCAGGACGATAACAGAAGGCGGCCCAGAGCCGCCTTTTTTATTTTCACGCAAAATCATACGTTTCCTATAATTTCAATCATGCTAATTGATTAATCGTCGCAGAAGGAACTAATCAGTGCGAATAGCCACAATCACCAACTGGGCCTACAGCGCGACGGTATGCCTGACCATCGCCTCCGGCGTTGTCATGCTGATGGCGTCCAACGCCGATAACACCGAACGCCAGGTGGTGGAACAACGTTATAAATTTGACCAACTGACCGAAGAAGTGGAACTCGACGCCTGGTCGCTGTCTGATATGGCGCGTCTCTACGTGGTCAGTAAAGACCCTGATGCTTTGAACAACTATCGTCAGAAAGAGGCGTCACTGAAAGCCGTTGAGCATCGCCTGGCAGCGTTGAAAGATGCCGGAGCGACAGGTGAAGAACTGGCGCTATTGCATGAAGGATTGCAGATTGTTGATGCCCTGCAGGACGAACAAACCGCAGCGCTGGCCAGCGTCGCGCGGGGAGAACACACACAAGCGATTGCCCTGCTCTTCAGCAAAACCTATGAACAGGAACTGGAGCGGGCACAGGACCGGATTGACCATTTCCGCCAGTTGCTCGACAACCGTGTACTCAATGCCATTGAAGATGCCACTCAGGCGTCACGTACACTGCGCACAGCCTCTGAAGTGATGGTCGGTCTTACGGCGCTGCTATTTTTGTTCGTTCTTGGGTTTATATTGAAGCGCCGTGTGTTGCGCCCGGTGGTGCGTTTGAGCGATGTAGTTAACCGTCTGGCATCGCAAGATTATGCTGTCGAGACACCCAGCTTTAACCAGATCGATGAAATTGGCGATATGGCCCAGGCGATCCGGATTTTTCGCGAGAACGGGCTGGCCCGTCAGCGGCTGGAGAAAGAGAGAGACGCCGACTGGGGGATCCGCGAACTACTGGCTCGCATGACGCAGCGTCTGCAGGGGTGCGAAAGTTTTGCCGATGTTATTAATGTGGCGGAACTGTTCGCGCCGAATATTGCTCCAGGTATCGCCGGCCGACTGTACATACTGGATCGGGAGCCCTGGCAGATGCGCTGCGTTGCGCAGTGGCTCTCACCAGAGGGTAAAGCCGATGCGTTTCACCCGGACGAATGCTGGGCGGTACGCCGCGGCCAGAGCCATCCACCGGTACAAGACGAACCGGATATCGCCTGCTACCACCTGCCAGAGTCGTGCCAGCGGCATACCTTATGCGTGCCGCTGATTGCCCAGGGTGAAGCCATCGGCCTGCTCTCATTTCAGAATCTCAGCGAGGATTCCACCTCATCTCGCGCCTACCTGGAACTGATGGCAGAAGCACTCGGCCTGGCATTAGCCAACCAACGCTTGCGCGATGCGCTGCTGGAGAAAGCGCTATACGACCCCCTAACCGGTCTGCGCAATCGTCATCATCTTGAAGATACTCTCCGTACCCAGATGAGCCAGGCGGTTCGTACCCAAGAACCGATCAGTTGCCTGATGATCGATATCGACCATTTCAAAAACATCAATGATCGCTTTGGCCATGAGGCTGGCGATAGTGTGATAAAAAGTATCGCCGCCATTATTCAGCGCGTTGTCCACGACAGCGGCATGGCTTTCCGTTACGGTGGCGAAGAGTTTCTGGTCCTGCTGGCAGGTGCGGATGAACAGGCGGCCAATAGCTTTGCAACGGATATTTACAACGGCGTACGCGAATTGTCACTGCGCTTTGGCGTATCCGATATTGGTCACGTGGATGTCTCTATCGGTGTTGCCAGCTACCCGCAGCATGCCCAAAGCGATAATCTGCTGCGTGCCGCAGACGTCGCGCTGTATCGCGCAAAAGAACTGGGGCGCTCGCGCATTGTGAGCTTTGGCATGCTGGAAGCAAGCTGAACTATGTCAGTTGTCGGCGCATTGCTTTACCTCTACGTCAGGTAGTGGTAAGTTGACGGGATGAACACCAGACACGATATCAACGCTTTTACTCATAATCTGTGGTGGCTGCCTTCTTAAAGGCGGTCAGAATGTGTTTCCCCCATTTTAAATAACCGCCGAAAGGCGGTTATTTGCATTTGAAGACCCCTTTCGGTTTTACGATCAAGGAGTCTTATATGAACAACAAAACCATCATCCTCACTGGCGATCGTCCTACTGGCCCGCTGCACCTCGGCCACTATGTTGGCTCGTTGCGCCAACGCGCCACGCTGCAGCACGATTATCAGCAGTTTATATTGGTCGCGGACCTGCAAGGACTGACCGATAACGGCAGTACGCCACAAAAGATCCAAAACAACATTCCCGAAGTGCTGGCTGACTATCTCGCCGCGGGCATAGACCCCTCACTCACCACCATTTGTTTGCAATCGGCCTTGCCCGCCCTTGCCGAACTGACCGCGCTTTATATGAACATTGTTACCGTGGCGCGCGTGGAACGTAATCCTACGGTCAAAAACGAAATTGCGCAGAAAGGGTTCGCCCGCTCGTTACCGGTTGGCTTTCTGGTTTATCCCATCAGTCAGGCGGCAGATATTTCAGCCTTCAAAGCTGAAGTGGTTCCGGTCGGCGACGATCAACTGCCGATGATTGAACAGACCAATGAAATCGTGCATAAAATGAACAGCTTATTACCTGCCCCAGTCTTGTCGCATTGTAAAGCGTTGCTGAGTGAAACCAGTCGTCTGCCCGGTATCGACGGTAACGCCAAGATGTCGAAATCACTAGGTAATACAATTCTGTTGTCCGCCAGCGAGGAAACCATTCATCGCGCCGTCAGCGCAATGTACACCGACCCTAATCATCTGAAAGTGTCCGATCCGGGGCAGATTGACGGCAATATCGTATTCACCTACCTCGACGCGTTTCACCCAGATAAAATCAAAGTGGCGGAGATGAAAGCGCATTATCAGCGCGGCGGATTAGGTGACAGGGCATGCAAAAATGAGCTGGAGATGTGCTTGCAAGAACTCATCGCGCCGATGCGTGAGCGTCGGGCAACTTACATTCAGGATAAAGGCATGCTGATGGCGATGCTGAAAAAAGGCAGTGAACAGGCGCACGAAGTCACACAGCAGACATTAAGAGAAGTGAAACAAGGGCTGGGTTTACCGGTGTTCTGAACACGAATAGAAAAATACAGGATGACTGATAACTCCCGCTAAACATTAAAAAATGTGGTTACGCTTAAGTTTTTCAATAGCATAACCGCTACTAAGAGAGTGAGATGTAACTATCTTATTATTACGCCTCATTATAAAAAGTTCGAATTCTCTTCTTTACGCCTGCCAGGGTCCGTGCCCATGCAGGCTTTTTTTCACTATCAACTTTTCGGATATCAGTTAACCACTAATGTCCAGTCCATCTCCCCCCCTGAATAAAAAACACGCTGCAAAATCAACAAAATATAATCAACTTGCTTAATTACTCTGCAAACGCGTGAGATCAGGAAGAAAAATGCGATTTCCCTCTTGCCTCATTCGGTCTGTGCCGCTAATATTCGTCCCCGTTGTCACCTACAACGTTGCGTTCATAGCTCAGTTGGTTAGAGCACCACCTTGACATGGTGGGGGTCGTTGGTTCGAGTCCAATTGAACGCACCATATTGCGTCCGTAGCTCAGTTGGTTAGAGCACCACCTTGACATGGTGGGGGTCGGTGGTTCGAGTCCACTCGGACGCACCATATCACTTTTGATGTGGTGCCTTTCCCCTTACATTATTCTCGATAAAATCCCCTAATTGTTGTTGCCGTCCTGAGCGATTTCGCTATTCTTGCCGTCTATCCCGTTTGTCTCCTGCGCCGTTATCGACCACACTTATCCTGCTTCGCTTGTTTTCGGCACAATGCCGACACAGAACATCGATCACAGGGCATAAAAATAATATCAGGTGGATAAGATGAACAAGATCGCTATCGTCGGTACGGGACCGACAGGAATCTATACGTTACTCGCGCTTCTCAAGCATCAAACCCCGCTTTCAATTAGCCTCTACGAACAATCGAATGAAGCTGGGGTAGGCATGCCCTATAGCGATGAGGAAAACTCGCGATTGATGCTGGCAAATATCGCCAGTATTGAAATACCCCCCATTACCTCTTCTTATCTCGACTGGTTACGCCAACAGAGCGTTGAACATTTAGCCCGTTATGGCGTGAAACACGCCTCGCTGCATGACCGACAATTTCTGCCGCGAATTCTGCTTGGTGAATATTTTCGTGACCAGTTTTTACGCCTTGTAGACCTTGCGGACAAACAGGGGTTTAACGTCACCGTACACGAGTCCTGTCAGGTCAAGGATGTCAAAGCCACAACGGATGGCGTTGTTATTTGCAGCGATCATAACGACCCGGAGCATTTTGATCTTGCTGTCATCGCCACGGGTCACGTCTGGCCTGACGCACAAAGCGCGTCACGTACCTTCTTCCCGAGTCCGTGGACCGGGCTTATGGAGGCCAAAATCCCGGCGTGTAATGTAGGAATTTTGGGTACATCGCTGAGCGCTATCGATGCGGCTATGGCCGTCGTCGCACAACACGGCAGGTTTGTATTAGATGATGCGCAGGGTGTTCATTTCGAAAGAAATGAAGGCAGTCAGGATCTCAACATTCTCCTCATGTCCCGTTCTGGCATTCTACCGGAAGCCGATTTTTACTGCCCTCTCCCCTATGAACCACTCTCCATTGTGACTACTGAGGCACTGGAACAATGTATTGCAGTTGGTTCTGCTGGGCTGCTGGACAGGATCTTTATGCTCATAGTCAAAGAAATTGAGCTGGCAGACCCTGTCTGGAGCAAAGAAGTCGCCCTCTCTTCCCTGAACGCCGACAGCTTTACGGATGTCTGGTTCGCTGCCCGTAAAAAGCACGATCCGTTTCACTGGGCCGCAGCCAATCTTGAAGAAGTCGAACGCAATAAACGTGAAAAACACACGGTTGCCTGGCGTTACGCTATTCTGCGACTGCATGAGGCCGTACAGGAAATTGTCCCGTGGCTGGATGAGAAAGACAGAGAGCGGTTTAACAATGGACTTGCTCGCGTCTTTATCGATAACTATGCAGCCATTCCTTCACAGTCGATCCGTAGATTACTGGCGCTGCGTGAGGCCGGGATCCTGAATATTCGCGCGCTCGGTCAGGATTATCAGTTAGAGCAAAAAGAGAAAATGACGGTGATACGCGCTCAGGGCGAAACCTATAAGTTTGACGTTTTTATCGATGCCAGAGGCCAGAAAGCGTTAAAAATTAAAGATCTGCCATTTCCATCGCTGCGGGATCAACTGCAATCCGCGAGTGAGGAAATACCGGATGTCGGCGATGACTATACGTTACAGGCGCCTGATATCGTCCGGGGCCGCATTGCGCTCGCCGCACTTCCCTGGCTGATGCACGATCAACCGTTTGTGCAAGGGCTTACTGCCTGCGCAGAAATTGGCCAGTGCGTCGCGCGTGCCATTTCCCGGCCAGCCACGCGTCTTCGTCGACGCTTACCCTATTACGAGGCGTGACGCGATGTCTTCTTCCATCACTCTGCTTGCAGCCGGCAGTTTACGTCCGGCACTGACTCCGCTGATAACCCATTTCACGCACATAAGTGGAATAGATGTGAAAGTGGAATATGGTCCAGCCGGTTTATTGCGCGAGCGGATTGAAGCAGGCGAACCCTGTGCGCTGTTTGCTTCGGCCAGTCGGGAGCATCCGCAACGCCTTCTGGCTCAGCATAAAGCTCTCTCAACGCACACCTTTTGCTGGAACCAACTGGGTCTGGTTACCAACCGGACCGGTGAATGGCTGGATTTGCTGCGAAGCCCTACCCTGCGAATTGGTACCTCTACGCCCGGCTGTGACCCTTCCGGGGATTATACCTGGGCATTTTTTGACAAGATGGATGCGCTGGAGAGGGGCCTTGGGCAGCAGCTTCGCGAAAGGGCCATTCCCCTGGTTGGTGGTCGAGACACCGTGAGGATCCCGCAGGGAGAACTGGCCAGCGCCTGGGTCCTGCGTCAGGGACTGGCCGATCTGTTTATCGGCTACGCGCATTATGCAAAAACGCTCCGCACACTACCCAACGTTCGTTATGTAGCGATTCCGGCTGAATATAACATTCAATGTGAATACCAGTTGGCGCTGCTGGAGGCATCCAAAGATGCGCTGGCGCTGGTTGAGTTTATGCTCGGCAACGGCGGTCAGGAATTTCTGATCGCCGCCGGTTTTATACCACTTACCGACGAATAGAAAACAGCGGCGCAATAAACGGCGTCTGGTAATGGTCAACGTTCACTTTTCGCAACGGTAATCCATAGGCCTGGGACAGATTATCTTCCGTCACGATGCTGTCCGTCGGCCCTGCCCGCCATTTTCCTTCAGGAAGCAGCAGCAGCGTATGCGTGGCTATCTGTAGCGCATGCAGCGGATCGTGGGTTGAAAACAGCACGCTGCAGCCTTGTTGGCGAGCCAGATCGCTGATGAGCTGCAGCACCACCTGCTGATTAGCGAGATCCAGCGCGGAACATGGTTCATCAAGCAATAACGTCTGGCATTCCGTGACCAATGCCCTGGCTATCATCACTAACTGTTGTTGCCCGCCAGAGAGTGAACCAAACGAGCAGGCGCCAAGATGTGCGATATTAAGTTGCTCCAGCGCCTGCGCTGCCCTTTTTTGATCCTGCTGGCTGGGCTGCGCAAATAACTTCACGTGTTGTGCCCGCCCCATCAGTACCACATCGCTGACCGTATAGGGAAACGGCAGATGACAATGTTGCGCCACAATCCCAATTCCACCGGCATTCTCAATACTGCCGCCCAAACCAGGCAGCGTGCCGGTTAGCGTATCGAGCAGCGTACTTTTACCCAGACCGTTACGTCCCAGCACCGCCCAGACCTCACCTTTCCGGCAACTGAACGTAAGCGGCTCAAATAGCGGTGCGCGATACCCGTAAGTCAGCCGATTCACGCGCAGTGCGACAGATTTCATTGTTTCCTCCGACGGCTGTTGCGGATGAGTAAAAGAGCAAACAGCGGCGCGCCAAATAATGCAGTGATGATCCCCAGCGGGATCTCCGCAGGCATCAGGGTGCGCGCAATATCATCCACCACAATCATAAAACCGCCCCCCAGCCAGAAGGCACAAGGGAGCAACCGACGATGATCGACACCCACCAGCAAACGTGCCAGATGCGGAATAACCAGACCGACCCAGGCAATACTGCCGCTTACCGCCACCTGAGCGGCGACTAAAAAAGCGCAGCACACCAGCACGCTGCGTCGCAGAGGAACCACCGCCACGCCCAGCGCTCTGGCATCTTTATCATTGAGCGATAGCAGATTTATCCGCCAGCGTAACTGATACAAAACCGTCGCGGCGATACCCACCGGAATCGCCAACAGCAGAACTTTATGCCAGTTGGCCGTCGCAAAACTCCCCAGCAGCCAGAACACAATGTTCGGTAACGTCTCTTCGGTATCCGCCTGATACTGAATCAGACTCACCAGTGCGGCAAAGAAACCGCTCAGAATGATACCCGACAGGATCAGCACCAGCGTATTCTCCAGCCCCTGCAATGTAGCGATGGCATACACCAGAATCAGCGCCGTCAGACCGAAGAAAAACGTTGAGCCCATCATCAGCCACGGCGAAAGACCGAGCAGAATCGCCAGCGTACCGCCAAAAGCAGCCCCCGACGTTACGCCGATAATATGCGGGTCGACCAGTGGATTATGAAATACCCCTTGCAGCGTCGCGCCGCATAAACCCAACGCGCCCCCCGCCAGCAACGCGATCAGAATTCGTGGTAACCGCACCGTCCAGACAATCTGGCTGGCAATCCCTGCGGCGTCGCTATAGTGCGTCAGATGGTAAAATACCTCGCTTAACGACAGCGGATATTGTCCGAGGCACAGCGAGCTGACGCCCAGTAATAAGACCGCCGCCATTAGCAGCGGCTGCTGGGGTAAAATGCGGTTACTTAGCTGCATCAGACTGCCAGTTCACACGATAAAAACGCTGATAGTAGTCTTGCGCCTGCGCATCGACATCCACGTCTTTATAGGCGTCCGGATACAGTTTTTTGGCCATCCACAGTTCACCTATCGCCAAGGCTTCCGGCATCGGATACCCCCAGGCTTTGGCGTATTCCGGCATCAGCCAGATGCGATGATTTTTCACCGCATCAATCCCCTGCCAGTTGGGATCGTTTTGGATCTCCGTCACCACCTGCGGGTAACGGTCCTGAACAAAAATCACCTGCGGATTCCACGCTAATACCTGCTCAAGCGCGACCTGACGGGCGCCTTTCACACTGGCCGCCGCTACGTTTAATCCCCCCGCATGCTGCATCATCAGTCCCGTATACTTCCCGGAGCCGTAAGTCATCAGATCAGGGTTAGCCATATAAATACGCACCTTTTTCGCATCAGGAATGTTGGCAACTGGCGCGTTGAACTTTGCCCGCGCCGCAAAAACGTAATCGATCAACGTTTCTGCCTGCGCTTTGCGCCCCACAACATCCGCAATCAGGCGAATTCCCTGCTTTAACCCTTCGTTGTAGACCTGCTCTTCATCGGCCATAGTCGGATTCATTTTATTCTGCTGACCATCAGCATCCTGACGCAATGAGATCGCGACCACCGGAATACCGGCGTTCTGAATCTGCTGAATCATCTCCGCAGGCGCATAGTTGGCAACAAAGACGACCTGTGGGTGAATCGCCAGCAGACTCTCGATATTCACGCTGGTGAGATCGCCCGGCGTCGGCAATGTCGTTATCTTCGGCATGAAACGCGCGAATTCAGGTCCGAGCTGTTTTTTCCAGCTCGACATTACACCAACAATGTCTTGCTGGGCGTTGAGTTGCACCAGAATATTCAGCGTCTGGTGTTGCAGCACAACCACGTTGTCGACATGGTCTGGAATCGTGATCTGACGACCAAGCTGATCGGTAATCGTACGCTCGGCCTGCGCGGAGAACGCCACCAGGAAGCTGGCGCAAACCAGCACAAAAGAACGGAGAGTTAACATGGGGTACCATCTGGATGAGGAATAAAAACGATATATATTAAATTATATAACGATATAACTGGCAACCCATTAGCGATAATTACCGCGCTACACACGAGGAAGATCAATTTTTGTGGGCAAAAATAAAGCCGACGGCAATGACCACCGTCGGCTTTTGTTGATACTGAGTGGCTAAACTATTTCGTCGCAGCTTTAATGATATCGAGCGCTTTGGCAAACTGATCCTGCGGAATTGTCAGCGGGTAAAGGAAACGAATAACGTTGCCGTACTGGCCACAGGTTAACAGCAGCAATCCCTGCTCAAGGGCTTTCTTCTGCACGCGTTGCGCGACGGCAGCGCTGGGCTCCCCCGTCGCTGCATCGCAAAATTCAGCAGCAACCATTGAGCCTAAGCCGCGCACTTCGGCCAGCTCAGGGCACCATCCTTGCGCGTCAGTCAGGGTGGCGCGCAGTTGTTCGCCGAGAGCCGCTGCTCGTTGGCACAACTGCTCATCACGAATAATATCCAGTACCGCATGCGCCGCCGCAATCGACAACGGGTTGCCGGCATAGGTACCACCCAGACCACCCGGCGCAGGCGCATCCATAATTTCTGCCTTGCCTACCACGCCAGACAGCGGCATCCCACCCGCAAGGCTTTTTGCCATCGTCATCAGGTCCGCTTTGTCGGCGTAGTGATCCATCGCAAACAGTTTCCCCGTACGCGCAAAACCGCTTTGCACCTCATCGGCAATCATCACGATGCCATGCTCATCACAGATACGGCGGATCCCGGCAACAAACTCCGACGGCGCCACCACGAAACCGCCTTCGCCCTGGACCGGTTCGAAGATAATCGCCGCAACCTGAGTTGGATCGATGTCGGCTTTAAACAGGCGTTCAATCGCTTTTAGCGAATCCGCCGTGGAGACACCCTGCAACTCAGAAGGATATGGCGCATGGTAAACGGAACCCGGGAACGGGCCGAACCCTTTTTTATAGGGCGCTACTTTGCCGGTCAGCGCCATCGTCATGTAAGTACGTCCATGAAAACCGCCGCCAAAAGCGATAACTCCGGGACGACCGGTATGCGCGCGGGCGATTTTCACCGCATTTTCCACGGCTTCTGCGCCAGTAGTGAAGAATGTGGTTTTGCGTTTACTGTCAATCGGCGCAACGGCGTTGATTTTCTCAGCCAGAGACACATAGCTTTCGTACGGCACAATCTGATAAGCCGTGTGGGTAAAAGCCTGCAGTTGCGCTTCGACTGCCTGCACCAGACGAGGATGACGGTGCCCGGTGTTCAGCACGGCAATCCCGGCGGCAAAATCAATATACTGATTACCCTCAATATCGGTAATCGTGCTGTTTTCTGCCGACTGGGCGTAAAAATCACACATCACACCCACGCCACGCGGGGTGGCATCCAGACGACGTTGTTGCAGGTTTTTATTGTTCATTCTCTACACCTTGTCCATAAATACATTTCAGTTGAATTACCCTTTAAATTTAGACGCCATCTGGTACTTTAATCGAGAGCCAAATCGTTTTATTTTAAGGATCCAAATGCGTTCACTTGCCGGAGATGTGATCAAGCAAGCATTTAGCCAGCAGACAGATGAAAAATTACATCGTCGCCTGTATGCCGCCATCTGTAGTTGCATCCTTGAGGGCAGCCTGAAACCGGCTACCCGCATGCCTCCCTCGCGGGATCTGGCGGGCGAACTGACGTTATCGCGAAACACCGTCTTGCGGGTTTACGAGCAGTTGCAGGCCGAAGGCTATATCTCTGCGCGCACCAGCAGCGGCACCTTCGTTAGCGACAGCGTGCTCGACAATCTCGACCTCCGCCCCAACAAAGAGCCAGTGGCTGTTGCGCTTGAGGATCACACCCGCTTATCTGCCCGCTGCCTTGAACTGCTGGGGCATGCCAGCGCCAGTCCCCGGCAATGGGGAGCCTTTATTCCTGGCGTGCCTGATGTTCAGCATTTTCCTCATCGGGTGCTCAAAAAAATCCAGGATCGGCTGGCAAGGCGACTGCGCCCGGCGTTTCTCACTTACGATGCCGCAGGCGGGGTGAGTGAATTGAAAGAAGCGCTGGCAGACTATCTGCGCACCGCCCGGGGTGTACGTTGTTCGCCTGATCAAATTCTGATTACTGAAGGTATTCACCAGGCGTTGGATCTGGTAACGCGTGCGTTGTGCAATCCGGGTGACAGTGCCTGGATTGAGGAGCCAGGCTATTGGGGGATAAAAAACATTCTACGCATCAACGCGGTTCACTTTTCGGCAATCCCGGTTGATGAGCAAGGTATGATTCCGCCAGGCCCAACAGAACCCGCACCGAAGCTGATTTTTGTGACACCGTCACATCAGTATCCGCTCGGTTCGGTAATGAGTCTTAGCCGTCGGCAACAGCTTCTCTTGCGCGCCCGTGAAACGCGAAGCTGGATAATAGAAGATGATTACGATAGCGAGTTTCGCTTTTCCGGGCAGCCTATTCCGTCATTACAGGGACTGGAGGAAGAGACGCCGGTTATCTACATCGGAACATTCAGTAAGACACTTTATCCCGCACTGCGACTCGGATATGTAGTACTGCCCAAACCACTAGCCGCGCCGCTTAAAAAGGTTCATAACGACCTCTATCGCGGCGGACATTTATTGATTCAGGCCGCGCTGGCGGAGTTTATCCGCGAGGGATACTACGCGGCGCATATTCGAAAAATGCGCCAGCTGTACAGTCGTCGTCGCCAGATGCTGGTGGAACTTATTACCCGCCAACTTGGTGAGCAATATCTTGGCGCCTTTAGCAGCAACGCCGGGCTGCATATGATTTTACAGCTACCCGCCGGAAGTGATGACGTCGCCATTGCTCAGCAGGCGAACGCGCAAGATCTGCTGGTGCGTCCGCTGTCTCGTTACTACGTGAATGAAAAGAAATGCAGCGGCCTGCTGCTGGGGTTTGCCAGTATTGAAGAACATGAAATGGCGGCGGCGTTTACCCGACTCGCGGCTATTATCAGGGAAAACGCCGTATAAGCACTGCCGGATAGCGGTGCTCGCACCTTATCCGGCATGCTGTTTAATGTGACGCTTTTTTAACGCCAGCCAGATCCTGCTGGCTTACTTCACCATTCCCTTCGCCCCAACTTTTACGCACGTAGTTAATTACGTCGCGCATTTCGTTGTCGCTTAACATGCCGCCGTAGGCTGGCATCTTAAAGGAGACGCTGCCCCGCGTTGTCGGGGTTTCTGCGCCATAGGCAATCACTCTGTACAGCGGCGTCGGGTCATCCACCATCACCAGCGGATTGCGGATCAACGAAGGTGCATTATCATCCGTACCTTTGCCTTCCAGACCGTGACACGTTGAGCAGTAGCGGTTATAGGTCACTTTGCCCGCCTCGGCTGAATTCGACCAGGATGCCGTAGTCGCTGCGGTACGCCCCGCTTCAGGCTTCGTACTTTTCAGGCTCAGCAGATATTGTGCGATCGCCGTGGCATCTTCGTCCGTCAGATACTGTGTACTTTGCGTAACGACTTCAGCCATCGAACCAGAAACCGCGGCATGTTTACTTTTACCGGTCAGCAACAGCGATTTTAACTCCGACTCCGACATTCCGGTGCCCCGCAGCGACGGCGCATACCAGCCGTCGATCATCGCGCCGCTCAGATACTCGGGATCGGCATTGCTGTACGCTTTTTCGTTCATCGCCACACCTCTCGGTGTATGGCATGATCCGCAGTGGCCCGGGCCTTCCACCAGATAAGCGCCTCGTTTTAGCAGGGCCGCGTTTTCATCCGTTTTCGCGCTCGCAACAGCCGTCTCTGGCGCGTCGGTAAACAACCAGTTCCAGATATGCAGCGGCCAGCGGGCGGAGAGTAGCCACGGAATGGCATTCTCTTTATTGGGTTGTGCCGACGGCGTGACGTCATGCATAAAATAGCGGTACAGCGCCTGAACATCCTCGTCAGAAAGCTTCGCGTAAGAGGGATAAGGCATGGCGGGATAAAGCGGATGACCATCTTTGGCAATCCCCTGACGTACCGCCTTTTCAAAATCCTCGTATGCGTAGCTACCAATCCCCTGTGTCTTATCTGGAGTTATATTGGTCGAATAAATATCCCCAAGCGGAGTGGGAAACTTTTTGCCCCCTGCCATCGCCGCGCCACCTTCCGTCGTGTGACAGGCTACGCAGTCAGAAATCCTCGCGATGTATTCGCCATGAGTTTCAGCCGCAGAAACCGTGGCGGTAAATAAACAGGCGGCAAGAACGGTTACATTACGCATAGATCACCCCATCTCCTTGAGTTCATTAACCGCTCGCCATGCCTGATCGATCGCCGTATGAGCATATGCCCCCCAGTCAGAATCGGAGTTAGCAATGGCAATACGACCGACTGGCTTGCGCGCCCGCTCGATAATCTCGGGCATTTTGTCCATATCGTCGAACAACGAGTTAGGGTAATAGGCATAGCCATGCGCCCAGCGGTTAACCGTAATGGCGGCAATATCGCGTTGATTATCAAAGCCTGTTGCGCCAAACATCTCCTGCAACTGGGCGCGAATCATCTCTTCATGCGCCGCAAATGTCGTTCCCAGCAAATAGGCCCGCCCCAAACGGAACTGCTCTCTGGCCGAGAGGTTACTGCCAGGATACGTGGGGACGTAGACCATATGAATCACCATCGGATCGTCCGGTGAGGCTGGGTGTTGATACCCGCCAATGCTGACCGGATAGTCGAGCTTAACCCGGCTGTAAGGTGCTGCCGGAGAGTAAAATTCATGCACGCCAAGCTGTTTAAATGCCTGCCAGTTTTTAACCACCACGTTGGTGTATACCAGCGGCGCTTTCACGTTCAGTTTGAGATCCGCCTGCTGCTGTTCCGGCATCTCTGGCACCAGATACGGAATCAGCATGTTATAACCCGCCATAATGGTGTTCTTACCACGAACGCGATGCATTTTTCCGTCCCGCAGATAGCTGACAACCACGCCATCCGGTACGTTGGCGGCGTTAATTACTGTGCTGTTCAGGCGCAGACGCGTGGTGTTTTCCGGCAGGTCCAGTTTTTCATAATGCAGTCTGGCGAGGACCGAGTCCTCCATGGTGGTACCCGGTAGCGCATCCGGTAGCATATACCTGACCAGCAGTCGGGCCAGACCGGCATTTCCATCCGGAAAATGGTAAACATACGGCTCTTCGAGGTCTGCCAGCGACTCTCCGTCCAGCGGGGGTAATCCCAGCGCTTCCATACCCGGTAAGGCGCACGCCCGGGCATCGCTACAGGAAATCCCTTCAATGCCAATGGCAAAGAAGTCGTTAGAACGCTGCTGAAAATAGAGCAGCGCCATTTTGCTCAAACCGACTTTTGTCGCCAGAAACTCACTGTAGCTGTGAGTATCCAGCCATTCAGTTTTCTCATCAATCGTCATACCCGGAAGGTAGTCCGCAGGATGTACATGCAGATCGATTAACGCTTTTCTGTCGTTCTCGCTTAGCGGAAAATCATTGATAAAGTCTTCGATCTTGCGTCCATTCAGTCTGTCCGGCGGAATATCATCAGATACCGCCCGTCCCGGATCGCCGCTGACGATTTTTGTTTCGCCAAAATTCTTTTTATCGAAGAAAACGCCGCGACTGAGCTGCCAGTCGGGATAGAAGTTTACGTCAAAACTCTCTTTCAACCGCGTGACGCTGACGCCCACGGTTTCCATCAGCTTTTGCACTTCGGAACTGAAATTATGCGCCGGAGACTGGAATGCTTCGCTGCCGCCATAGCCGAGTAGTTTCTTGCCCGAGCTGGTAAACTCATTCCGTTTGGCATGTCCTCCAAAATCGTCATGATTATCGAGGATCAAAATCCGGCTCTTTTGTCCGGCAAGTTGACGCCAGAAACAACCGGCAGCCAGGCCGCTAATACCGCCGCCCACAATCACCAAATCGTACTCTTCCTCAATAGGCAAGGCGTTTAAATCAAAATGTTTATGCTCACGGCCCACGGCATGCGCCATTTCAAACGATCCAGGATGATTGCCCCGCAGCCCCGTCAGCGCAGGCGGATAATAACTTCCATCTATAAATGCGTTTTCCTTCCCTGCCGCCCTGACCCATTCCAGCGGGGTAAGCCCCGCCGCAACGGTCACCGCGACGCCGTTGAGAAAATCACGTCGGGTAATTGCCATTAACTTTTTCCTTATTGCTACACTGCCCTTAACACGACACAAATAAGAGGCATCCCCTTCTCAGCAAAAAGGGGATCGCCATCTATTTCACTGGCTTTAATTCTTCATCCAGTTTCTTAGAATCATAATAATCACCCTGCCAGGTGATTTTTCCTGCTTTAACATGAATATAGCTAACACCTTCAAATCTTATCAGATTATTTGTCGGTGGGCTCCCTGCCCATTCACCACTATTTTTTCCTGAGAACTGCCAACAAAAAGCCACGGTATCCTCGTCATAAACGGGTTTACCGATCATTTTCCAGGTCAGATCCGGGACCGCCTTAATAAAGGCCCCAATAACTTCTTTTTCTGCTTTTTCCCTGCCGGTAATCGGTTCTCCCGCGGCGGCATCATAATAGACAGCATCATCTGCAAGATATTGAGCCGCTCGCGAAGCATCATGCGCATTCCACGCCGCCATATACTCGTTCACGGTATTCAGCGAGGTACTTTCTGCCAGGCTATAGCCCGAGAGCATCACCAATGAAAGCACCGCCACTTTTAATGTTTTCATCACCACCCTCTCTATTCAGAAATGTCGCACATGATATGTTTCACCCGAGTGTATTCCTCGAGTGAATAAGATGAGAGATCTTTGCCATAACCTGATTTTTTGAAGCCGCCGTGCGGCATTTCGGCGCACAGGGGAATATGGCTGTTAATCCATACCGTGCCAAAATCAAGGTCAATGCAAAAGCGCTGCGCGCGACTGTGATTGCTGGTCCAGACGCTCGCCGCCAGACCATATTCCACATCATTGGCCTTAAGTAATGCATCTTCATCGTCAGAAAACGGCTGAATAGTCATTACTGGACCAAATACTTCATGCTGGATAGCTTCATCGTGCTGTTGCAGACCAGAGACGATCGTCGGCTCAAAATAGAAGCCAGGGCCAGATCCGGCGCGCCCGCCGGTCTCAATTTTTGCATGCGCCGGTAAACGCTCAATAAAGCCTTTCACTTGTTCCAGTTGATTCCGGCTATTCAATGCGCCATACAGCGCATCCTGGTCTTCTGGCGGCCCAAATTTAATACTCTTTGTTTTTTGTACCAGTTTTTCCAGGAATTCAGCGTAGATGGACTGTTCGACCAGAATACGCGTGGCCGCCGTGCAGTCCTGCCCGGCATTGAAAAAGCCAGCCGTGACAATCGCCGCAACCGCCTTGTCCATATCCGCATCAGCAAATACCACCGCGGGCGCCTTCCCACCCAATTCCAGATGCGCCCGGGTCAGGTTCGCCGCTGCCGAGGCCGCAACCTGCAGACCTGCGCGGACCGAACCGGTAATCGAAACCAGTGAGGCTTTCGGGTTTGAGACCACCAGAGAACCGGTACTGGCTTTGCCTAAAACCACGTTAAACGCCCCTCTCGGGAACAAGGGTGCCGCCAGTTCCGCCAACAGCAGCGTACTGACCGGGGTGGTGTCGCTTGGCTTTAACACTACCGTGTTACCCGCCGCCAGTGCCGGTGCAATCTTCCATACCGCCATCATAAATGGGTAATTCCACGGCGTAACTTGCCCGACAATACCCAGCGGTTCCCGGCGAATAGTCGAGGTAAATCCAGCGGAATATTCGCCTGCTGCCTTGCCTTCAAGACAACGCGCAGCCCCGGCAAAAAAACGGATGGCATCGCAGGATGCCGCGATCTCTTCCTTCTCAATAAAATGGCGAAGCTGGCCCGTCTCCTGGCTCTGGGCATTGACCAGTCGCTCCACGTTGCGTTCTATTTCGTCCGCCAGGCGCAATAACGCTATTTGTCGCTGGGCCGGTGTCGATTTTCTCCAGATGCTAAACGCCGCTTCAGCAGCAGAGTAAGCCTGCTCCACCTCTGCCGCGCTGGCATTAGGAGATAATGCGTACGTTTCACCGTCGACCGGACTCACCAGTTCGAAGGTCTCTTCGCTGCCGCCTGCTACATATTGCCCATTAATAAAATGCTTCAGGGTTTTCATGTCTGTCTCCACCCGTTAATACATAAAGAATCTTATGTAATATATATATTGTAAAAACTTTTCAAATACGCAACATTGACACTATGATAAGCCTCTCATTTTTAACTTGTTCTTTACATTATTCAGAGGAAGGCTTGTCATTGTTAGCTGACGCGGCGCGCGCAGCTCCAATGGTTATTGGGACACACATCCGTCTGTGCGGCAGCTTTTGCGCATGGGCATGTAAAATAACGCGGCCATTCTTACCTTCCTTGCCCAGCAGGCATGTGTTAGAAAGGGTCGTTGTTTCAGGGAATTGAGTGCAGAAAAGATTATGATTACTCACGCGGTCATATTTGCGCCTATCGGGCAGGTCAGTCGTTCAGACCAGATAGTGCAACGCCTTTCAAATGCCATTATCACGGGATTGTTGGAGCCGAAAGAACAGCTGCCCAACGAAACTGATTTGGCAAAGATGATGGGTGTCTCACATATCACTATCAGAGAAGCGCTAAACACGCTTCGGGCTAATAATCTTATCCATACTGTTCGTGGCCGTAATGGTGGCAGCTTCGTTTGCGAAAATATTGATGGCAAAAATAGCCCCCTGCATCCGTTCAAAGCGATCAGTACCGATTATCTTTCGGATCTGGGGGAAATGCATTGCGCCATCATTAGCCATAGCGCAAGACTTGCTTCCAGACGAATGACCGGCGCGGATATCGCCAAATTTCGCGAGTTTGTTGAGGTGCTCAGACAGGCAAAATCACCTGAGCTGATGACCCAGGCCGATATGCGATGCCTGCTGGCAATAGCCGCCAGTTCACATTCGGCACGGCTGGCGAACCAGGAGCTTCAGGTGCAAGCTGAATGGGCATCGCTGGTGGCGATCCTCTATCGCACGGACAGCATTCATGCCGAAATTATCGCGCTTTATTCAGCACTGGCCGATGCGCTGGCCGCCCACAACGAGACGGAATCAGTACAGCTTGCCACGCGGATCATCGACACCTTTACCTATTACCTTATCGAAAAAAAGCTGAAATATAACTCGAACTGACAATCCGTGAAGGTAGGACAGACAATGAGCTCTTCGACATCTTTAAGCGCATTAATCCGTAAAATTGATGATATTACTGTCTCTACGGTAGATTCTACCGTGGCGCTGGCGAGGAGCATCCATGAGGCGATTGCCGGGATACAGAAAGCTTCGGCCGAGGTTGTCCTCGATCCCTCTGTGCGATCTACCGTTCAACAGCATATTAAGCGTACGCTCAATGACAACCATTACTGCTCTGGAGCCGGATTTGCCAGCCATATAGAGAGCACCGCCACCACCAAAGAGTATTGGCTTTTGGAGTGGTGGTATAAGAAAGATAATGGTTTGAGCCAGGCGCATCTCGATTTGGATCAGGCCACGCAGCAACGACTGGATTTCAGAACCTTCGAGTGGTTTAAACATTCGCCACCGGCAGGCAAAGCCTATATCCACGGCCCGTACGTCGATTATATCTGCAATATCTCCTATACCCTGACTTCGGCAGTGCCGGTCTACTACAACGATCAGTTCCTTGGCGTCGCCGCCGTCGATCTGCTGGTCAGCCAAATCGAAGCCGAACTGCTCTCCTGCGCTCATCCTGACTATGTCATACTGACCAATCTGGAAAACAGGATTATCTTCTCCAGTTGGCCACGCTTTCGCGTGGGTGAGTTACTGTCGCCCGCCAACAGCACCGTGGTATATCAGAGCGACTACTTTATCCTTTATCACTATCAAAACTAAGGGCCCGAAGGCCCTTGTTTTAGTTGTCCTGCCCCATATTGAGCTTATTGGCGTAAGCAATGGCGTCGTTTTCCGGCGCCGCAGAGCGCCCAAACGGTCGGGTCAGGAACATATAGATAAGCCCCGATCCAACGACAATCGCCAGGCCGAACAGCACTGTCCAACGATCAATGAAATCGCTGCTGTCTGCTGGTTGGGCCAGCAACCAGATCCCGCATAATCCATAGGCTAAGGCCAGCACGTTTACAATCACGCCCCAACCGCCAATGGTCCACTCCCCGGCCGGTTTCCAGCCCTTCAGACGCTGACGCAACGCGGCAAGTACGACCATCTGGAACGAGATATAAATACCGATTACGGCAAACGCGGTAATACGCGACAGGTTGTCTGGCTGGAAATAGACCCAAACGCAGATGATCACCGGCAGCAAGCAACTGACGACCATCGCATTATCCGGAACGCCGTTTTTCGAGATTTTGGACATCCATTCACTTCCCGGCAGCATTCTGTCGCGAGAGAACGAAAAAATAAGACGGCTTAACGCAGCCTGTAGAGACAAAATGCACGACAACATCGCCACAATCGCGACGATGATAAAGATAGTTGCGCCGGTTTCTCCCAGGGCTTCATTGAGAATGGCGGGGATTGGATCGGACGTTTTACCATTCACGATACTGACCAGATTCGGTGAAGCCAGCAGATAACCCATCACGGAAATGATGGCGGAAATTGCGCCAAATACGATGCTTAAAATCATCGCGACCGGGATCTTTTTGCTCGGGTTCTGCACCTCTTCCGCTACGTTACCGCAGGCTTCAAAGCCAAAGAACATAAACAGCCCCATCAGCGCAGCGGACATAAACGCGGTGGAGTAGCTTCCGTCCTGAGCAAGCACGCCCATCGAGTCGAAGATGACGGAGAAAGGCTGAGAACGGTGAAAGATCAGCAGGTAAATTCCCAGCGCAATCACGCTGACAATTTCACACCAGAAGCCAATTTTGGCGACTCTGGCCAGGTTTTTGGTCCCGGACATGTTAACAGCCATCATCAACAGCAGTAGCAGGACAGACGTCAGCAACATGGTGGCAGGCGTTTGGCCATAGTGAAACAGTGACTCAACAAACGTCGAGGTATATTCCGCAATTGACGTAATGGTGACCACCAGCGCCCACAGGTAAATCCAGGCGGCAATCCAGGCATATTTCTTGCCCCATAATCTTCTCGCCCAGGGATACAGTCCACCGGTTATCGGATACTGGGAAGCGACCTCGCCAAATACCAACGCCACTAAAAGCTGGCCACATGCGACGATTAAAATCCACCATACTGCGGGCGGCCCCGCCAGCGTTACAGCCAGCGCAAACAGCGAATAGACGGCAGTGAGCGGCGAAAGGTAGGTAAACCCCAACGCGAAATTAGAAATTAAACCGATTGAGCGATTGAACTGTTCTTTGCCATCTTTCTGAAAATTATCGTTTTTCTTATCAGGTGTCTGTTCCATATATCTTTCTCTTTTGTGGAATAGTCGCAGGGTTGAACAATTAATGTATAAAAGATATTAAGTTATATGTATAGTGATTTTGTCGCGGAGTTGTTAAAAATGATCGCATGTCACGTTAATGAAAAAGTGAGGGCAAAATGGTAGAAAGCGCTGGCATTTAGCAGTATTTATGACCAATGGATCTTCGCAGCCGCCAACCGTGGGCTACGCTGGCGGAAAAATATGCGCATCTGATTTAAGTTCGGGGCTAAGTAGCAATAATCGCTGCTGTTAAGCAACATTTTTGCAATATAATAGTGTGATGTTAAACGCTGAACCTGAGCAGGTGAATGATGGAAATTGATCTCGATAATCTGGTCTTTGATGGACTGGAAGAAGCGCAAGAGCGTAATGCTGAACGTCTGGAAGATGCAGATAAGAAAGCGCAGGAAATTATTGCTGATAATGACTGCGGCGACGCCTGCAAAATCTGATTTCTGAACCGGCGCAATGCCGGTTTTTTTATCGCCTGTTACCCCTTCACCCCTTCCCGTTTCAGCCCGTATACCGTAAAGCCTCAATCAATTTGGCAAAGGCGGCGGTGTGCTGCCTGCGGCTGGGGTAGTATATATAATAGCCCTGGAAGGGTTCGCACCAGTCCTCCAGCACTTTTTCCAGCGCACCGTCAGTCACCGCCTGTTCGACAGTATCTTCCGGCACAAATGCCAGCCCCATCCCGGCAATCGCTGCGCTAATCCGCGGGGGGAGATTGTTAAAAATAAGCTGCCCTTCAACCCGCACGCGCAAATCTTGTCCGCCTTTGCTAAATTCCCAGGCATACAGCCCGCCCAACGTCGGCATGCGCATGTTGATGCAGTTATGGTTTTGCAGATCGTGTGGGGTGAGTGGTTTACCATGGCGGGCAAAATAAGCGGGTGAACCGACCACCACCATGCGCCAGTCCGGGCCAATTCTGACAGCAACCATATCTTTTGCCACCTGCTCGCCGAGACGAATACCCGCGTCATAACGGCCAGCCACAATATCCGTCAGGCTGTTGTCGAGGGTCATTTCCACTTTCACTTCAGGATAAGCCTGCAAAAAAGGCGCCAGCGCTGGCCAGACGGTCGATTGCAACGCATGTTCACCCAAGGTAAGGCGAATGTTACCCGCCACCCGCTGACGGATGTCGGTTAATGCCAGCAGCTCCGTTTCAATGTCATCAAAACGCGGACTGATACTGTTGATGAGCCGTTCTCCGGCTTCAGTCGGCGCGACGCTGCGCGTGGTACGGGTCAGGAGTCGAACATCCAGCCGCTCTTCGAGTCCACGTATCGCATGGCTTAACGCTGACTGCGAGACCCCGAGCTTTGCCGCAGCCCGCGTAAAACTCCGCTCGCGGGCGACGATAATGAGATAATAAAGATCGTTAAAATTATCACGCAGCATGCTTGTCCCCAGCCATTAACTTTATTGACGTATGGTACAGGTCATGAGGGTAATCACGTAGCGTTTCTCAACGTTCGCGCACATCACTCCTGTTCTCCCCCCTTTCACTAATAACATTTTGTATATAGATAAGAATTTTTTCTTATTTTGTCTGAATCGTAAGTTATGGGAGCGTAAAAAGCACAAACCAAAAACTACAGGGATTTCATACAATGATGGCAACGAAAATTCACAGCGCTAAAAAAACACTTCTGGCACTCAGCGTGCTGCTGGCCTCTGGCATTAGCGTTTCTCAGGCTCAGGCTGACCAATTGGCCGACATCAAAGCCGCCGGCGTCGTTAAAGTGGCGACATTCGACGCCAATCCACCGTTCGGTTCAGTTGATGCAAAAACGCATAAGATTGTCGGCTACGACGTCGATTTTGCCGAAGCGCTGGCCAAGTCCCTGGGGGTAAAACTGGAGCTGGTGGCCACCAATCCGGCCAACCGTATTCCGCTATTACAATCCGGTAAAGCCGACTTAATCGTAGCGGATATCACGATCACACCTGAGCGTGCACAAGTGATCGATTTCTCCGTGCCCTATTTTGTCACCGGCCAGCAGTTCCTTGTGCCAGCAAAATCCCCGGACAAGCTCGATGAATACAGCAAAGCGCGAATCGGCGCGGTAAAAGGTACTACCGGTGAGCAGGCGTTACATCAGCGCTTCCCGCAGTCGCGCGTACTGGCCTATGACGATATCCCCCTGGCATTAACCGCCTTACGCAACGGTAATGTGCAGGCCATCACCCAGGACAGTACAATCCTGGCGGGCTTGTTAAGCGGTGCGCCGGATAAAGCAGATTTCAAAATTTTGCCGGACCTGCTGAGTAAAGAAGAGATCGGCGTGGGGGTAAAAAAAGGCGAACCCGCGCTGTTAAAAGCCGTCAACGATGAACTCTTGAAGCTGGAGTCTACTGGTCAGGCAGCAAAAATTTATGATGTGTGGTTCGGCCCTGAAACCAAAACCCCGCAGCCCCGCGCCTTTAAAATAGAAGCCAAGTAATATGCTCTCAGCTCTTTTTCATCGTTCCGCAGCTTCGGCTGCGGATTCTGCCCAATTGGGTCAGGCAAGCGTCAAACTGCACAATGTGTTTAAACAGTATGACGCTCATACCGTACTTAACGGCGTCAGCCTGGCAGTTGAACCTGGTGAAGTGGTGACCATTTTGGGTCCTTCTGGCTCTGGAAAATCCACTCTTATACGTCTTATCAACCAGCTTGAGTCGCTCAGCGGTGGCGAAATTTTCATTGATGGTAAACCGATTAGTCAGTTGCGCGGCGCTTCATTACGCCAGTTACGCAGCCGTATCGGTTTTGTATTTCAGCAATTCAATCTCTATTCGCATCTGACCGCGCTGCAAAACATTGCGCTGGCGCTGGAATATGTTCACGGCTGGAACAAAGCGGAAGCAAAAGGCCGGGCACTCGAATTGCTGGATCAAGTGGGACTGCTCGAGAAAGCCGATGCCTATGCCGCTCAGTTATCCGGCGGGCAGCAACAGCGCGTTGCCATTGCCCGCGCGCTGGCTTCATCGCCACAAATCATTTTGTTTGATGAACCCACCTCCGCGCTGGATCCAGAAATGATCGGCGAGGTGTTACAAGTGATGAAAAATCTGGCTCACAGCGGTATCACGATGATCGTCGTGACTCATGAAATGCACTTCGCTCGTGAGATTGCCGATCGTGTGGTATTCATTGATGGCGGCGATATCCTGGAGGTCGCCTCGCCGGAGGATTTCTTCACCCGCCCACAACATCCCAGAACTCAGCGTTTCCTGAAAAAAGTGCTCGACCCGTTACACCAGGAGTTACCGTTATAATGCATCTAATGGACTGGCAGGGGGTGCTGAGCGGGCAACCCCTACAATGGATAATTTCCGGTTTTCTCACCACGCTATGGGTGACGCTGGCAGGCGTCACGCTCGCCACTCTCTTCGCTCTCCTACTGCTCGGCTTACGTTTGACAGGCAATCGCATTGCCACCGCGGTGGTCGGCGTGTGGGTCTCCGCTTTTCGCAATACGCCTTTACTGGTGCAACTGATGTTCTGGTATTTCGCCGCATGGAATTGGCTACCCCGTGACGTGATTACCTTTATTAATGCTGAACACCCATGGTCAGTTCTGCCGGGTGACGTCTGGTGGTTAACGCCGGAGTTTCTTTGTTCTGCCTGGGGGCTGGGTGTTTTTACTTCAGCCTTTTTGGTCGAGGAGATTGCCTCTGGTTTGCAGGCGGTTTCTGCCGGACAACGCGAGGCGGCCATTGCCCAGGGCTTTTCCTCATGGGCGGTTTTTCGTCACATTCTCCTTCCCCAGGGACTGGCGAACGCATGGCAGCCCATCGTTGGGCAATATCTCAACCTGATGAAGCTCTCCTCGCTTGCCAGCGGTATTGGATTTGCAGAGTTGACCTATCAGGTGCGGCAAATTGAGAGCTATAACGCACATGCACTGGAAGCCTTTGCCGTTGGAACAGTGCTCTATCTGCTCATCGGTATCGTGTCAGGTATGCTGCTTACGCGTCTTGGACCAAAAACTGTGTCAGGTAAACCGTTCAGGGCAAAAGCCCGTCTGTTCAGCGTCAGGAGCATATCGCATGATCGCTAATATTTCGGTCATTACTGACAATCTTGACTATCTTCTGTGGGGACGCGTGACCGAAGGCCAACCCGGCGGCGTTTTGCTTACTTTGCTGATGGCTATCGGCGCGGCATTGCTGGCACTGCCCGGTGGGATAGTTCTTGCCTGCTGCGCCTGGCGTTTTCCTGGCGCGATGCGCAAAGGACTGTTTATCTGGGCCGAGTTTATTCGCGGCATTCCGTTAATCTTTGTGATTTTCTGGATGTGGTATTTGCTCCCCATGCTGACTGGAAGCGATCTGCCTGGCGCAGTTACCGTGACGTTGGCGCTGGCATGGTTCACCGCCGCCTCGGTGATGCACTCGGTGTATGCAGGAATTAGCGCCTTACCTGGCGGGCAATATGAAGCTGCAGTGGTGCAGGGTTTTCGCCCGTACCAGGCCCTGTGGCTTATTTTATTGCCGCAAGTGCTGCGCAACATTATGCCGTCATTGACCGGGATTTTTATTGGACTACTGAAGGACACGTCGCTGGCGTTTATCGTCAATGTGCCAGAACTCACGACGGTTGCCGGTCAGGTTAATAGCCGGGTGCAAATCTATCCGGCGGCCATTTTTATCTTTACCGGACTGGTCTATTACCTGCTGTGCTTTAGCCTGGAAAAATTCACCCAGCGACGATTCGCGCTAAAATGACCTCAAGGCTCAACATTCCACGAACTGGTGGTCTTCGTTGAGCCGATATTTCACGCCAGCCCGGATATTTTTTTCACCTTCAACGGCAAGCGCAAAACGCATTCTTTCGCCATCATGATAGGCCAGCGCCGCGCATCCGCCAGGACCGAGTATTATCGAATCGACAGTGCCTGTACTGGCAACAACGGCGTTCTCTCCGCTGGCAATAATATGGATATTGTCTGCGCAATTGGCGATTTTCGATTCCGCGCCGAAACAAGCTAGCTGGGTTAAATCACCGCTGCAGGCGATCCGATTTCTGTCGCCCAGTGCACTGATGCGTACACGCATACCGGCACTGGCGATGCGCGTACCGTCACCCACGCTACTGATACGCGCTGAATTTCCCGCGACCGCAATTCGCCCGCGATCGCCCGCGCTGCCGATATGCGCGTTATAGCCTACGCTGCCTATACGTACGCTGTAACCTGCACTGGCAATTTGCGCGGCATAGCCAGCGCTGGCGATTTTAACGTTATCATCCGCACAGCCAAAGCTGACATTATCTTCCGCACTCGCCAGCGGGCTGCTGGTCCCCCCCGTTGTTTTCACGCGGGAAATATTTCCCATCGCGCGAATATCCTGCCGGACAAAACTCTCCTCTTCCCGCCATTTTGACCAGCCGTATTCCACCAGACTATTTGCCCAGTCGATATACCCTTCCCGCTGGAGCGCACGATGTACATCGGCATAACTTCCCCCGGCGGGAAAAGTACGTAGAAACCAGCGATACATTACGGGCCCAACGCGCCAGGCCCGTAAGTCATCACGCGTAATCATCATCGCTTAATGCCGGTGATAGCCATCCACCATGCACTTGAAGGTTTCGCCCGGCGTGCGGCCCGTAGTGCAAAGATAAAGATGCCCAAAAATGAAAAACAAACTGATTATTGCCAGCGCAAAATGTGCCTGTAACAACCAGTAACGCACACCGGGGAACAGATCGCCGACTACCGCCGGATAGAGCGATAACAGACCCGATATCAACAACAGCGGCAGAAGACCATACATCACGCCAACATAGGCCGCCTGCTGTAGCGGATTGAATTTCGAACGCTTTGATGCCGGGAATGGATGTGACTCTCCCTGCATAATGCCAAACAGGTAAAAACGCGTTTGTCTTTGCGCGCGTCCGATCCAACCCTGCCGCTGAATAATATAGTGATGTCCGTTACCGCCAATCAGGTTGATCAGGACAAAACCAATCCAGCAGGCGAGCAGCAAAAAGCCACAGACTTCGTGTACGGTAAGCAGGCTTTTCATCACCGACGCGCTAACGGCCGAGAAGTGATTGACGAGTCCACTGACCAGAAGTAGCAGAAATAACAGCGCGTTCGACCAGTGCCACAAGCGGACAGCCTTCGAGTATAAGTAGATCTTCTCACCGTGCCCTGCCGACGCTTTATGCGCGGCACGAAAGCGCAGCATGGCGTGTAGCGCCAGCACCAGCCACATTCCCACCAGCATTAATCCGGCGATGACCAGCCACACTGGCCAGTAGTCAGGAGAAAACATAGGGACATATTGCGCAAGCTGGGCGTGAAACTGTTCGGCATTCTGCGACGCGTTCATACATTTTCCTTTTTAATCAAATGTTGACCGAACCGACGATACAGATGGGGTTTCCCGGCGCCTGCAAGTTGATACTCGTAATACTTGTTTTCCCGCAGCCAGGTCTGAATCTCCGGGCTATCTTCACGACCAAAAATCAGCGCGTGTTCCGGGCAGGCGTTAACACAGATCGGTGGAAAACCTTTCGCCAGACGTGATTCAGCGCAAAAGTCGCATTTATCAGCCACTTTGGTGCGCGGATTGAGATAGCGGACCTGATAAGGGCACGCGCCTATGCAGTAACTGCAGCCGATACACGAAGACGTGTCGACCCGGACAATGCCGTTCTCATCTCGCCAGGAGGCGCCGGTTGGACAGACCTCAATACAGGGCGCATCATCACAATGCTGGCAGGACTGACGAAAATAGTGATACAGCGTTTCGTTGTCGTTATCCGAAACCGGAATATGCGCTATCGACAAACGGCTGCCCTGGTCAGGAACATGATTGGTTTTCCTGCATGCGCGGGCGCAAATATTACAGCCGTTACACAGTGATTCGTCGTGGATCATGACATAACGAACGCCTTTAGTGCTCCTGGGACTTGCTAACAAACTTTGACCTGGGCCGGTAAAAAAAATCACCGTCCCCATGCCAATGACAAATTTACGTCGGGTGAAGGACATCGGGTTATCCTCTAATGCTGTGACAGTGGTCGTCCACACATTCCATGACATCAACCTGAAGAATTCAGGGGTTCTGATACTGCTCAACCTCAAACCATTCGCACAGGCCGTACGCTTTGCCATAACTCATAAAACGTTCGCTGAACAAATAAGGCTCCGCATTTGACGATTCCACAGTGCGTATATCTGCGTAATCCGGGTGCGTTTCCATTGCCGAGAGCGCCGCTGCAACCTGCTGATCGCCAAAGCTATACGGCGGTTGCGTCAACATGGCGACCTTATAGGGGCGTGGATACGTTTGACAGTCGAAGCGTACCGCCTCGGCAATCGCGCGACAGATGTCGTTCTCCACCACCTGCACACACATGCTGGCGTAGTTTGCCGTCATGGTTTGCGTCGAAAAGAAATACGCCTCTTCAGCGCCATGCACACAGGTAATATCCGCCCCATTCGCGCCCTGACACAGGGTATCCAGCAGCACGGTTAAGTCAGTCTCAGGAACCGAATACGGTGGCTGCAGGAAGACACTGCGAGCCACCAACTGACCCGATGCTGAATGTTGGCGGATAAATTCCGCCACTATCGACTCCGGGCTGGCAGGTTCCTGAACCTGCGGCGCGTTCACCTGTTCGGCAGGCGACTGTAGCGCCTGCAGCCAGTGTCTCTTTTGGCTATCTACCTCATCAGGAAACGCCTCAATGGGTGCCTGAACGTTGCTCACATTAGTCATCTCGCGTTCCTTACGCTGGCAACAGATCTTGTGCCGCCAGATCGGCTGCCACATCCTCAAGTCCGAGTCGATTCAGCGTTTCGCGCGTAGGGCAGCCCAGCTCCGGATCCCAACCCATTTCCTGATAGAACATCGTCAGTGACAGGCGCATGTCCTCCCGGTCCATCTTGTCGGTCCCCTCGGTGAAGACCGGGATCTTCGGATCTTTATCAAACACCCAGGAGCAAATGAGATCGTGCTCATTGCGCATATCTTTGGTTTGCATCAGTTTGACCGTATAGGCACGATGCAGGGTAAAGATACGTTCAGCGGCCAGATCCAGACTCGCCTGCGTGGTTTCATCGCCGGTAACCGCCTGGAAGAATTTCGCTTCCAGATCCAAATCTCCGCGATAATTACGGCTCTTGAGCGGCGAAACCGTCATCGGCCAGACCCAGTTGCATAGCGTGACCGCGTTATGCAAACAGACTTTCAGCAACGTCCATTTGGCATATTTGATCTTCGCGGCATTGATCGGGGTGTAGTTTTTGGTTTCGTCGTAGGCATCCTGCGAACCAAACAATTCGCCCGCCACTTCGCGCTGTAATTTCAGCGGCAAACCGGAACCGATGAAGTTAATATGGGTATGCGTCATACAGTCACGGTTAAACATACAGTTGGTGATCGCCCCAACCTGCGCTGAAGCCTCGTTAGCATGGTGGACAGGAAAACCAAACGGCGACCACAGTTTGTTCTTGGCATAACCCCAATACTCTTCGCCCAAATCCCAGCGTTCAGCAATGGCATATGAACCGTCCGCAAGGTGGCTGAGTTCTCCCACGCGATGCGCCAGCCGATAGTAAAAATCCTTAATAAAATTAGGATCGCCCGCTTCCAGCTGATCCCAGCGGATCTCCGCATACTCTTCCGCCGGCAGTACGCGCTTAAAAACGCCTTTCGAGTAGCAATAAGTAAAATCACGGTGCAACTGCCCGTAGTTACACCAGATGCCATAATCGTCGAACAGGTTCAGACCAATCAGGTTTCCCACCACGCGCCCATCGTCTTTATCGTCAAAATCTTTCGGGCCATTGGGGAAAATAGTGGTGTGCACAAAGTTCGCCACGCAGGTGTTGCCACCGGTACTCGGTACGCCAAAATCTTTCACCCGCGGGACATTGAGCTGTGACATACAACGAATCGGGCACGAATGGCAGCCGCTCATTTTTACCGTGTATTTCTCAGCGGCAGGTCCGAGATCGAACACGGATTTATAGGTACGGAAACCGACGGTATTCTGGTTGCCCGGCGGGATTTCACCCGTTTCAATTGGCCCGCCTTCCGCCGCGCCCCAGAACAGTCCCTTGCGGGCCGTCCAACGCGAGTTTGGCGAAGAGTATTCTGCCCAGGCCTGCGGGGTGCTCGGCACAACGTGGTTGTTGTTGGCACCGATAAGCTCGGTCATCATATAGTCATTAAGCCGCTTCATCTCTTTGCGGTCGGCAATGTTGACACCTTTGGTCCCTTCTACCGCAATGGCCTTCAGATTTTTCGAGCCCATCACCGCGCCAGTACCGGCGCCGCCGCTGTGGTTGCGGCTGTTGATCATGCAGGAGAGCGGTACCAGATTTTCCCCCGCCTGGCCAATCGCGGCGACGCAAGTCTCAGGGCTGGTAATGCGGCAAATCTCTTCGGTTGTGGCGCGCGTGCCCTTGCCCCACAGGAAATCGGCTTTTTCGATGCTGACTTTATCGTCTTTGATGTTGATCCAGACAGGCGACGCGGACTTACCTTCGATAATAATGGCGTCGTAACCGGCAAATTTCATTTGTGCGGCGAAGAAACCGCCCATGTGGGCATCTACGACTAAATTACCTTTGGTAAATGTTGACAAGGAGGTGATATTGACGCGGGAACTACAGGGTGCGCCCGAGCCCGTTAATGGCCCGGTGGCGAAAACCAGTTTATTCCCTTCATCAAAAGGCATGGTGCCTGGCGGGACTTCGTCGTACATAATTTTATACCCAAAGCCCATCCCACCGATAAATTTCTTAAATTTACTGGAATCTTCATGGGTGATATTACCCGTGGTGAGATTGATCCGTAAAATATTACCTGTCCAACCGTTAGCCATCATGTTTTCCTTTGCAAGAAGGTTCAATAGATATACCCGTCAGGCAGCTTTTTTATTCAAAACTGCGCTATTTTTGGCAATTAATGACGCGTATCAGGCATGCCTGCCCTCTATCAAACGGTAATATCTTTCCACTCGATAATTTTTAATGCCCCAGTCGGGCACGCATTGGCGCATTCCCCGCATAACACACATTTTGAGGATTTTTTCGTTTCCGTGTTGACGGTCGCCATCATCCACGGGCAGGCTGTGGTACAAGCGCTACAGCCAATGCAACGTTTATGGTCCACGGCAATACAACCGTCTTCCTGCTTCCAGGTAATGGCGCCAATCGGGCAGACCTTCATGCATTGCGGATCTTTGCATTGGCGGCAGGTATCCGCGGTATAGTTTAAATCACCATACAGTCCGCCACCGGACCCGACGCCATCATCGCCAAAGAAGTAATTACGATGAATTTTGATGCGGGAAAAGAAGGTGCCAACGGCCCCATCGTTATAATTGGTACAGGAAATCTCGCAGCGATGACAACCAGTGCAGCGTGCTCGCTGCGTTACCAGCACCCCTTTCGGCGTATTGATAAGGCCAACGGTACCGCTGTCGATATCTTCCTGCTTACAACCAAAAAGTGATAACAACGCGGGTGCAATGGTCAGTCCTGCCAGACCCTTTCCGGATATACGTAGGAATTCAAGCCGCGTTAAGCCACAATCTAAAAATGGACGATCAACCTGGTTCATTTATTTCGCATCCTCTTCGCAAACGCAGTAGCGGCAACACATCAAGGCTAATTTTTACGCACAGATCGGGCCAATTCGGCCACTAATGTTGCCAACAACACGTGAATATTTGCCCTAACCTGATCGTATAAATGACGGCGGTTAAACTAAATGAATCTAATCCTTTAGGGTTAGGCACAATGATAATGTGGTTATTCAGCGCCCGTCGTTTTGATCGTCATCAATTAAAAAACGGAAGGAAAGTAATTAATGCGGAGTGAGATTTATTATCATTAAGATAATTTGAAACAATATTTCATATGGCTTGCAAATATTTGTGACTCCACTCTCAAATATATTTTTATATATCAATCGATATACAACAAAATATACAGCGATGTGTGTTTCTCTAATTGCAGTCCTAAATTATATATATTGATAGAATAACGTGACGAGAATAAGAGGATGGCGCAAATGACTGCCCTCCTCTTTTTATGGATTATCCGGCCAATGCTTTAATAACGGTCTCAATGGCCTGTTTTTCTAGTTCACTGCGCTTTACACGCTGGTTGGCGAGGGTGGTTCTCAGCACACCCGCAATGACGATATGCTTTGGCTCTTGTCCCAGATCGCGCATTTCCAGTACTACTTTACCGACTATTCTGCACATTTCCCGGTACAACTCATCGTCTTTGGTCTGATTTCCCATATTTGCCCGCTCGTCATTAACTCAAACCAACAGCATATATCACTCTGGCTAATTAGACAAAATTCAATGAAAATCAAACAAATGTCATAAATCTATCGGATCCGCTGCAGTCGATTTACCAGTTCCGCAAGGCTCCGCGCCTGCATTTTTTCCATCACCCGCGCGCGATGAACTTCAACCGTGCGCACGGCAATATTCATAGCGTCCGCAATTTCCCGATTCATTAACCCTTTTGCAACCAGTTGCGCCAACTCTCGCTCCTTTGGCGTGAGCATCTGATAGCAGGCCACGATCTCTTGTCGCGAGAAGGCGGCGCGAGAAACCTGCAAAGCGTGTTCTAACGCTGTCTGCAAAGGCCCGGCGGACACCGGCTTTTGCAAAAAATCGACTGCTCCACGTTTCATTTGCTCAACCGCCATCGGCACATCACCATGCCCGGTGAGGAACACCACCGCCAGCGTACTTTCTCGCTGGCGCATCGCTTCATGTACAGCGTGCCCATCCAGTACCGGCATACGCATGTCCAGCAAAAGCACGCCCACCTGGTGCAGATTTGCCCCTGCGAGGAATGTTTCACCCTGCTCCCAACAACATACCTCATATCCCAGACTTTCCAGTAAAAACGCACAGGCCTGGGTGACGGCAATGTCGTCATCCAGCAGATGAATTAATGCCACTACGGCCTCCCTCCTGGTTTTGCTTAAAATGTAATGTCACTACCGCCCCCGCTTTTTCATCAGGAGCCTGATGATTTTTGATCTCAATGTCGCCATTTGCGTAACGCACCAGCCGCTGACAAATGGCTAATCCCAGCCCCATGCCTTCTTTACGGGTGGTCATAAACGGCTGAAAAGCCTGGTACAACTGCGCCTCATCAATACCGACAGCGTTATCCTGCACCTGAATACGCACATCCCCCTCCTCACGCTGAGCGCTAAACCACACCGTGGTTGCCCCGGCCTGGGCCGCATTGAGCACCAGATTGGCCAGCACCTGCTCGAGCAGAACGCTTGGCAGAGTCAGCGTTAACGTCTTGCCGACACGCGTTT
Source organism: Citrobacter sp. CRE-46 (assembly GCF_059615875.1). Lineage (NCBI taxonomy): Bacteria > Pseudomonadati > Pseudomonadota > Gammaproteobacteria > Enterobacterales > Enterobacteriaceae > Citrobacter > Citrobacter sp. CRE-46. The sequence continues at coordinate 2,915,544 of NZ_CM184341.1, forward strand.
GCAGCGCCACCGCCGGGAATTGCTGGGGCATGCGCAATAATTGCCAGACGTGATGAATTGCATCATGCACGTTGACGGTCCGCCAGTCATCGGTCATCACCGGATTACCCTGCGCCTGGCTGACCCACTGGCGCAGATTGTGCAACGTATCAGCGCCCCGCTGCGCCTGAGCATCAATGTTCTCCAGCGCAGGCAACAACGGGTGCTGCTTATCCTGACCGCGCAGGCGGATCAAACAGCCCTGCGCATAATGGCGGATAGCCGACAGCGGCTGATTAAGTTCGTGGGCAAACCCGGAGGTCATCTCGCCAAGCACACTCATTTGGCGAGCGGTTTCCAGCGCCTGTTCTTGTTTGCGCAGCAGAATGCTGTTCCGCTCCAGTTGCCTGCCGCGACGACGAACCAGCAGCATCACCCAGATATAATTGAGCGTCAGTAGCAACAGCACAACGGCCACAGCCCCCATAGCGAGCTGGTGCTGGATAAACCAACTTTTGACGTCCAGCCAGAGCTGACGCTGCTGAGGATGCTGGCGGACATCGCGTAGCAACGCTTCTACTTCGCGTGTCGAAGCAGGCGCTCCCCAGCGAAACGTTGCATTCTGCGGAGAATTGAACAGCACCCGTGTGACGCGATCGGCGAGCTCGTCGCTCACTGCAGGCAGTGCCGCAAATGACCAGTCAGGATAGAGCGGCGTACTGGTTAAACAGGGAATCGAGGTCGGATGGTTGAGTACAGCCCTAAAGTCCGTTTTATGAATGAGCCCTTCCTCATCCATGTTTTCCAGCAGACACACCGGCACAATCACCGCCTGCACAGCTTTTTCGCGTAGTAAATAGAGTAAGGCATCGGCAGGAAAACCGGTAAACGTCAGGCGTAAATCGCGCTCAGGTCGCAGACCGGCATCGCTAAGTGCTTTATACCCCAACAAATAGCCGCCAAAAGCCTGAGCATCAATGGCGCCAACCGTTTTACCGATCAGATCATGCGCGGAAGCGATCCCACTATCGCGCCTGACAAGAATCGCGCTACCGATCACGTTACTGGCGGCTTTGCCTCCCCGGGTAGAACGTAATGACGCCAGCCAACGTAACGCAGAGCGGTTGTTTAGCTGCACAAACTGCGCCGGATTAGTGACTACAAATTGTACCGTACCACGATTCACCGCCTCCTGCATCTGGTGCAGATCCAGCGGTTGTATATGAAACTGCTCACCGGAAATTTGCTGATTCAACAGGGTTTCCAACGGCTGCCAGTGCTGACGTGTGGAGATCTCCCCACGCATTGCCAACACGCCAATGTTCCATGTCTGCGCCGCGACCGTGCCGCTTAGCATCCACAGCGACGCCAGTACCGTCAGGCATCTTACTACGTTGCGTCCCACTCAATTATCCCTGTCAATTATGTTGTTTTAGATCAACAACAAGCCGGGTATGTGGTTAACCACAATAGAGTACCCCCCGTCACGATTTTTACACTGTAAATCATTGAGATTCTTTATTCATCACACACAAATCAACGGCGTGACCAATGTTTCGTTGTTGTACCGTGACGGGAGAAAATATGGACAGCAGTAAACGGCAGTTTCTCCAGCAACTGGGCGTCCTGACCGCTGGCGCTTCACTGGTCCCCCTGGCGCAGGCGCAATTCCCCTTCTCGCCTGAACGCCATGAAGGCTCACTCGCGCATCGCTACGCCATGTTGATTGACCTGCGACGCTGCATCGGCTGCCAGGCCTGTACCGTCAGTTGCGCTATTGAAAACCAGACGCCGCAGGGAGAATTCAGAACCCTCGTTAACCAGTATCAGGTGCAGCTTACAGGCCAGCAAAGCGTCACCAACGTCCTGCTGCCGCGCCTGTGCAACCATTGCGATAATCCCCCTTGCGTACCCGTTTGTCCGGTGCAGGCCACTTTCCAACGTGAAGACGGTATTGTGGTCGTCGACAACACCCGCTGTGTGGGTTGCGCTTATTGCGTGCAGGCCTGCCCATACGATGCGCGGTTCATCAACCATGAAACGCAAACCGCCGATAAATGCACATTTTGCGTACACCGTCTGGAAGCGGGGCTGCTCCCGGCCTGCGTGGAATCCTGCGTCGGCGGCGCACGCATCATTGGCGATATCAAAGATCCGCACAGCCGGATTTCTCAAATGCTGCATGAACACCATGAGGCCATCAAAGTGCTGAAACCCGAAAGCGGAACATCACCGCACGTGTTTTATCTGGGTCTGGATGAAGCGTTTGTCACCCCGTTAATGGGACGCGCTCAACCCGCGCTCTGGCAGGAGGTTTAAATGAACCATTCACTGATTATCGAAGAGGTTCTGGCCCATCCGCAACATGTAAGCTGGTTACCCTGGGCCGTACAGTATTTCTTTTTCATCGGTATTGCCGCCTGCGCCGCGCTGTTCGCCTGCGTGCTGCACTGGCGCAAACATGAGACGCCGGACCTGGAAAACCTGACGCTGTTGATCGCCCTGACCTGTGCAATAACCGCCCCGTTGGCGCTAACCGCCGATTTACACCAAACCGCCCGCGTCTGGCATTTTTATGCTTATCCAACGCCATGGTCCTGGATGCCATGGGGCGCGCTGTTTTTACCGCTGTTCACCGGCTTCCTGGGCCTGTGGTTTTTGGCGCAGCACGTTAAGCGGATAACGCTTAAAAGTTACAGCGTAACTAAATGGTTGGCCGTCGGTAGCGCCTTATCCGCCATCGGATTACTGGTTTACACCGGTCGCGAAGTGTCGGTGGTGCAGGCGCGTCCCATTTGGTTCAGCTACGCCTTTCCGATTGCAATGTTCCTCAGCGCGCTACAAACGTTCCTCGCCCTGCTCATCGCTGCAACAAACAGTGAAGGATCTTTGCTGCGCAAACTGGCGTGGGGACAAATTGTCGCCTTGAGCGCGCTGGCTATCGTGGTGGCAATTTGGGTGAGCGGCAATACGCTCTCCGGTTCAGCAATTCGCCAGTGGCTGGATGTCGCCTCTTCGGCACGACACTACGCCATCGGTTGGGTTGTGTTATGGCTTGTCTCGCTTGGCCTTTGCGGGCTGGTGCTGCGTTTTCCATTATCGCGGCTGCTGCGCATATTACTGGCGTTTAGCGCCATGGCGCTGTGCTGGCTGATGCGCTGGACGTTACTCATCCAGGTACAGACCGTACCGAAATTTAACGCCCAATTTAATCCTTACACCCTGCCCGGCGGCACCGATGGCTGGCTGGCCATTGTGGGCACCTTCGGCCTGTGGATAGCACTGATTATTATTGTTCGTGAAGCCCTGAACGCGATCGCAAGGAGAATGCAACATGGCTAATTTAACCCGTCGTCAGTGGCTTAAAGTCGGTCTTGCAGTAGGTGGCATGGTGACGTTTGGTCTCAGTTATCGGGATGTAGCAAAGCGCGCGCTGGACGGTTTGCTGGACGGTACCTCTGGTAAAATTACCCGCGACCGCATCTTTGGTAATGCGCTCATCCCTGAAGCCAATGCCCGGCCGCAATGGCAGCAAAATCCGCAGCAGGTGATCTCAATGACGCAGTGCTTTGGCTGCTGGACGCAGTGCGGTGTGCGGGTACGCGTTGATAGTGAGCAAGGCAAGGTGCTGCGCATTGCCGGTAACCCTTATCATCCATTATCTCACGAGCACCATATTGACGCCTCGGTTCCCTTTGCCACGGCAATGGCGCAACTGGCGGGCGAGTCGGGTCTGGACGCGCGCTCCACCGCCTGCGCTCGTGGCGCAACCTTACTTGAAGGTCTGTACAGCCCACAGCGCATTCTGCAGCCCATGAAACGCGTCGGCAAACGCGGCGAGGGAAAATGGCAGCGCATCAGCTTCGAACAATTAATCACAGAGGTGGTGGAAGGCGGTGACCTGTTTGGTGAGGGCCATGTTGATGGCCTGCGGGCAATTCACGATCCCGATACGCCGCTTGATGCCAGACATCCCGGCTTTGGGCCAAAATCCAATCAGTTGCTGGTCACCAATACCAGCGATGAAGGACGTGATACGTTTTTACGTCGCTTCGCGCTGAACAGTTTCGGCAGTAAAAACTTCGGCGCGCATGGCGCTTACTGCGGTCTGGCCTACCGGGCCGGTTCTGGTGCGCTAATGGGCGATCTGGATAAAAATACCCACGTGAAGCCCGATTGGGATAATGTCGAATTCGCGTTGTTTATGGGAACCTCTCCGGCGCAATCCGGCAACCCGTTTAAACGCCAGGCTCGCCAGCTCGCCAGCGCCCGTTTACGCGACGACTTCCGCTATGTGGTGGTGGCGCCAGCCCTGCCATTAACCACGGTACTGGCTGACGATCGCGGCCACTGGCAGCCCGTGCGTCCGGGAAGTGACTCCGCGCTGGCGATGGGTATGATCCGCTGGATAATCGAAAAACAGCGCTATAACACCGATTACCTTGCGATTCCCGGCGTACAGGCCATGCAGCAAGCCGGTGAAAAAAGCTGGAGCAACGCCACGCATCTGGTGATCACCGATGAGATCCCAAATCTTGCCGGGCAGCATTTAACCCTCGCGCATCTGAACGCAAACGCCGCCCAGGAGCCGGTGGTCGTTAACGAAGCCGGAGAAATCGTCGCCGCCAGCGGTTGCCCACGCGCGCAGTTGTTTATCACCCGCGTGGTGACGCTGGCAGACGGCCAGACGGTGACGGTAAAAAGCAGCCTCCAGTGCCTGAAAGAATCCGCCGAAAAACTCACGCTGGCGCAATACAGCCAGCAGTGCGGTGTGTCTGAAGCAGACATTGGCGCACTGGCCGACGCGTTTACCCGTCACGGACGTAAAGCGGCGGTGATCGCCCACGGTGGCATGATGGCAGGTAATGGATTTTATAACGCCTGGTCGGTAATGATGCTCAATGCGCTGATTGGCAACCTGAGTCTTGAAGGCGGCGTGTTTGTCGGCGGCGGCAAGTTCAATGGCGCCACCGATGGACCACGCTACAACATGGACAGTTTCACCGGGAAGATTAAACCAAAGGGATTAAGCATCGCACGCAGTAAAACCGCGTATGAGTCTTCCGAAGAGTACCGCAATAAAGTAGCCGCCGGACAATCGCCCTTCCCGGCAAAAGCCCCCTGGTATCCGTTTGTGGCAGGTCAACTTACTGAACTTCTTGTCTCGGCACTCGAAGGCTACCCTTATCCGCTAAAAGCCTGGATCTCTAACATGACCAACCCGTTTTACGGCATCGCAGGGTTGCGCGGCGTGGCGGAAGAAAAGCTTAAAGATCCTGCGCGTTTGCCGCTATTTATCGCCATTGATGCCTTTATGAACGAAACCACGGCGCTGGCAGATTACATCGTGCCGGATACCCATAACTTCGAAAGCTGGGGATTCAGCGCCCCGTGGGCGGGCGTCGCCAGCAAAGCTACCACCGCTCGCTGGCCCGTGGTCAGAGCCGCAACCAGCAGTACCGCTGACGGTCAACCGGCCTCAATGGAATCTTTCTGTATTGCGGTAGCAAAACGCATTGGTTTGCCTGGTTTTGGTGATAATGCGATTACCGACCCACAGGGCAATCAGTATCCGTTAAATCGTGCGGAAGATTATTATCTGCGCCTCGCCGCCAATATTGCGTTTATGGGTAAATCACCGGTCCCGGAGGCTCAGCCGGAAGACATTGCCTTGACCGGGGTGCAACGGATCATGCCGGTGATAACGCAAACGCTGAAAGCCGATGAAGCCAGCCGGGTGGCATTTGTGTATTCACGCGGCGGGCGTTTCGCCCCAGCCAGCAGTGGCCGGGTGGAGGATCGCGTCGGCAATGCGTGGGAAAAACCGCTGCAAATCTGGAATGCGAATGTCGCCGCGCACCGCCATGCGATTACCGGCGAGCGCTACAGCGGCTGCCCGGCCTGGTATCCTTCGCGTCTGTCAGACGGACGTGCGGTCGAGGAGTTGTTCCCGGAACAAGAATGGCCGCTGAAATTGATCTCCTTTAAATCCAATACCATGTCCAGCGCTACGGCGGTCATCCCGCGCCTGCATCATCTGAAGCCGGTTAATCTGGTGGCGCTCAACCCGCAGGATGGTAAGCGGTACGGCTTAGCACATGGCGATACGGTACGTATCACTACGCCTGGCGGTCAGGCACAGGCGCAAATAAGCCTGCTTCATGGTGTTATGCCGGGAGTTATCGCCATTGAACATGGCTATGGACATAAAGAAATGGGCGCGGCGCAGCATACGCTCGACGGCGAGCCGATGCCATTTGACGCGCAGATAAGGTCGGGAATTAATCTCAATGATTTGGGCTTTGCGGATCCTACCCGGCAGGTAACCAATACCTGGCTTGACTGGGTGTCGGGTGCGGCGGTACGCCAGGGGCTGCCAGCGAGAATTGAGCGCGTGTAACTCGCGCGTCCGGTGGCAACGCTAACGCATTTTATCCGGCCTACAACGTCCTGTAGGCCGGATAAGGCAAAAAGCGGATCAGTTATTCACCGGGATCACCGCGCCTTTATATTTAGTGCGGATCCAGTCCTGAATCTCTTTTGAATGCAGCACGTCTACCAGCGCCACAATATCCTTTTTCTTCTCATCGCCGCGATGTACGGTAATGATGTTGGCATACGGGTTGTTTTCACCGCTTTCGACGGCAATCGGATCTTTCACCGGATCCAGCCCCGCGTCGATAGCGTAGTTCGCGTTAATCACCACCGCATCGCCTTCGTCGTTGTTGTACATCTGCGGTAACAGCGCCGCTTCCACGTTAGGCAGGAACTTCAGTTTTTTCGGGTTTTCCACGATGTCGCTAATGCGCGCGGTGACTTTGTCCACCCCCGGTTTCAGCTTGATCACCCCCTCTTTTTCGAAAATCGACAGGATACGGCCTTCCTCAGATACCGCATCGCGCATGATGACCTTGCCGCCTTCCGGCAGATCTTTAAGCGATTTAACTTTCTTCGAATAGATGCCGATCGGCTCAATGTGAATCGCTCCGGCGCTGACGAAGTCATAGGTTTTATCGCCAGCATGATCTTTAATCACGCTGTTCAGATACGGAATATGTTGGAAGTAGTTAGCGTCAATTTCACGGCCAGCCAGCGCGGTATTCGGCAGGATGTAATCCTGGAACGGCTTAATTTCCAGGTCGATCCCCTGCTTTGCCAGAATCGGTTTGGCCTGCTCAAGGATCTCCGCGTGCGGTACGTTTGATGCGCCAACGGTCAGCGTATCAGCCCAGGAGGCGAAGCTCAGGGCGCTTAAGGTTGCTGCGGCGAGTAATGTCAGTGATTTTTTCATGATAATGGTTTCCGTATTTTATTAGCGTTTATCTAACAGAGAGGTGATCACATCGCCGCAAAGCTGGATGATGAAGACGATGAGCAGAATCGTCACCGTCGCCACCAGCGTGACGTCGCTGTGGTTGCGCTGGAATCCTTCCAGATAGGCCAGATTCCCTAAACCCCCGGCACCAATGACTCCCGCCATCGCGCTGTAGCTGACCAGCGCAATCAGCGTCACGGTGATCCCGGACACCAGAGCGGGAGAAGATTCCGGCAGTAAAACCCGAAAAATAAGCGTACTCAGACGCGCGCCCATCGAACGTGTCGCTTCAATAACGCCTTTATCCACTTCACGCAGGGCAATTTCGACCAGACGCGCATAAAACGGCGCGGCTCCCACAATTAACGCAGGCAGCGCGGCATTAGCGCCGAGAATGGTGCCAACCATCGCTTTGGTAAATGGGATCAGCAGCACGATCAAAATGATGAAGGGGATCGAACGGAAGATATTCACCACCAGCGAAATCGCGCTATACACGGCGCGATTGTGGAACAGTCCGCCACGCGCCGTCAGAAACAGCGCCAGGCCAAGGGCGATCCCAAGGACAAAGGTCGCCACGCCAGAAAGCGCGGTCATATAGAGCGTTTCCTGCGTTGCTGCTAATAATTGATCCCATTTCAGATGGGGGAACAGTCCTTCAGCCATGTTGAATCACCTCACCTTCAATGTCGCTATCGCGCAGGTCGGCCAGAATATTGCTCAGTTGCTCCTCGGTAGCCACAACGTGCACCCATAGCTGACCAAACACCCCGTGCGCGGTTTGCGTCATCTTGCCGTGCAAAATGTTAAACGGCAGGCCGTAGCGCAGGGTCAATTCTCCAACGACGGGACGGTGGGTGCGTTGCCCGGTAAATGTTAGCTTGATCACCACGCCGCCCAGTTCGCGTGCCAGCTGTGGGTTGAACTCATCTTCTTCGGCGTACTGGCTGACCTGACGCACGAATTGTCGGGTGATCGGCTGCTGCGGATGGGTAAAGACGCTGAGCACGTCGCCTTCTTCAACGACTTTACCGTTTTCCATCACCGCCACGCGGTCGCAGATTTTGCGCACCACGTGCATTTCATGGGTGATCAACACAATGGTTAATTTGAAGCGACGGTTAATATCGAGCAGTAAATCAAGGATCTGATCGGTAGTTTGCGGATCTAACGCCGAGGTGGCTTCGTCGCATAGCAGTACGTCAGGATTGTTCGCCAGCGCGCGGGCAATTCCCACCCGCTGTTTTTGCCCGCCGCTGAGCTGAGACGGATAAGCATTCTCGCGACCACTCAACCCAACCAGCGTAATCAGTTCGGCAACCCGCGCTTTGATGGACGCCTTTGGCGCACCCGCGATTTGCATAGAGAAAGCAATATTTTCGCTAACCGTGCGCGACCACAGTAAGTTGAAGTGCTGGAACACCATGCTGATTTTCAGTCGCGCCTGACGCAGAGATTCTCCGCGGGCGGCAGAGATATCGTGGCCGTTAATCGTCACGCTGCCGGAGGTCGGTTTTTCCAGACCATTAAGCAAGCGAATTAAGGTGCTCTTACCCGCCCCGCTGTAACCAATAATTCCGTAAATCTGTCCCTGCTCAACCGTCAGGTTGACGTTATCGACAGCGGTAATGGATAGCCTGCCTGGCGTAAACACTTTTGAAATATTTTTCAGGACAATCATGTCGTTTGGGTATCCGCTGCTGCTTTTTGTAATCCTGCTAGCGCTTTTAGCTGTTTAGCAGTATGGATGTCCAAACGAGTGTAATGAGTGAAATTGGCTTTTAGAATGAATTAAAACGAATTTGATATAATTTTTAGGAATATGATCTGTACATTGAAAACGCCCGCCTAAATCTGTTTATTTGGCTAGCCAGGGCAGTTTGTTGCGCAACAAACTGTCGCTGAGCCCAACGCCTTTATCCATACCGATGAACAAATTAATGAATATTTTTTGTAAAACCGCACAGAACTGTTTTGAAACAGCGTTTCCATTTTCCTTTTAGATAAAATTCAGCGTATAATGCGCGCCAATTGTCTCTTGAATGGTTTCAGCACATTGACCTGTAAAACTCAACGACTACAAAACTCACCTTCCCGTTGGGCTGAAACGCAAGCACACATTCCTCTGCACGCTCTTTCGATGTCACCTATCCTTAGAGCGAGACATCACCACTTTCGTAACTCAGGTTTAGCTTCCCATCCGTGCGCGATGGGAGCCAGATTTCCCAATCCTTCTCAACTTAAAGACTAAGACTGTCATGAAAAAGACGAAAATTGTTTGCACCATCGGTCCGAAAACCGAATCCGAAGAGATGTTAACCAAAATGCTGGACGCGGGCATGAACGTCATGCGTCTGAACTTCTCTCATGGCGATTACGCAGAACACGGTCAGCGCATCAAAAATTTGCGCAACGTGATGAGCAAAACCGGTAAAAAAGCCGCTATCCTGCTGGATACCAAAGGTCCGGAAATCCGTACCATTAAGCTGGAAGGCGGTAACGACGTTTCTCTGAAAGCAGGCCAGACCTTCACCTTCACCACCGACAAATCTGTTGTCGGCAACAGCGAAATCGTTGCTGTGACTTACGAAGGCTTCACTAAAGATCTGTCTGTCGGCAACACCGTACTGGTTGACGATGGCCTGATCGGCATGGAAGTTACCGCGATCGAAGGTAACAAAGTTATCTGTAAAGTGCTGAACAACGGCGACCTGGGCGAAAACAAAGGCGTTAACCTGCCAGGCGTTTCTATCGCGCTGCCAGCACTGGCTGAGAAAGACAAACAGGACCTGATCTTCGGTTGCGAACAGGGCGTTGACTTCGTTGCGGCATCCTTTATCCGTAAACGTTCTGACGTGGTTGAAATCCGCGAGCACCTGAAGGCGCACGGCGGCGAAAACATCCAGATCATCTCCAAAATCGAAAACCAGGAAGGCCTGAACAACTTCGACGAAATCCTCGAAGCGTCTGACGGTATCATGGTTGCTCGTGGCGACATGGGCGTTGAGATCCCGGTTGAAGAAGTTATCTTCGCGCAGAAGATGATCATCGAGAAATGTATCCGCGCGCGCAAAGTCGTTATCACTGCGACCCAGATGCTGGACTCCATGATCAAAAACCCGCGTCCGACCCGCGCTGAAGCCGGCGACGTCGCGAACGCAATCCTCGATGGCACCGACGCAGTCATGCTGTCTGGCGAATCCGCGAAAGGTAAATACCCGCTGGAAGCCGTGACCATCATGGCGACCATTTGCGAACGTACCGACCGCGTGATGACCAGCCGTCTGGACTTCAACAACGACAGCCGCAAACTGCGCATCACCGAAGCCGTTTGCCGTGGCGCGGTTGAAACTGCGGAAAAACTGGACGCTCCGCTGATCGTCGTTGCAACCCAGGGCGGTAAATCTGCTCGCGCAGTGCGTAAATACTTCCCGGATGCCACCATCCTGGCGCTGACGACTAACGAAACTACCGCGCGTCAGCTGGTACTGAGCAAAGGCGTTGTGGCACAGGTTGTTAAAGAAATCAGCTCCACCGATGATTTCTACCGTCTGGGCAAAGAAGTTGCTCTGGAGAGCGGTCTGGCGCAGAAAGGTGACGTTGTGGTTATGGTTTCTGGCGCGCTGGTTCCAAGCGGCACGACCAACACCGCATCCGTTCACGTACTGTAATAATTCCGCCGCGAATTAATTTGCTTATAAAAGCGCCCTCGTGGCGCTTTTTTTATTTTATCGATAGCCACAATTAATAAAAAATCAAATCGGATTTCACTATCTAATCCGTGATTATCTAAGATGAATCCGATGGAAGCTTTCTGTTTTCACTCGGTTTTTTAGCCGTTTTTGCACAATTCGATGCTTCTTTGAGCGAACGATCAAAAATAAGTGCATTCCCATCAAAAAAATATTCTCAACATAAAAAACTTTGTGTAATACTTGTAACGCTACATGGAGATTAACTCAATCTAGAGGGTATTAATAATGAATCGTACTAAACTGGTACTGGGCGCGGTAATCCTGGGTTCTACTCTGCTGGCAGGTTGCTCCAGCAACGCTAAAATCGATCAGCTGTCTTCTGACGTTCAGACTCTGAACGCTAAAGTTGACCAGCTGAGCAACGACGTGAACGCAATGCGTTCCGACGTTCAGGCTGCTAAAGACGACGCAGCTCGCGCTAACCAGCGTCTGGACAACGCAGCTACTAAATACCGCAAGTAATAGTATCTGTGTAATAAAAATGGCGCACATTGTGCGCCATTTTTTTGCCCTGAATTTCTCGTTCCCTGTTATTGCGTAGCGCGCACCTCTGCATTCTCTCCCGGCACACCATTTCGCGCAGACTTCACTTCCGCACCATTGCTAACGACCGAGGCCTGGCTGGCCGTCACCGTGACCGGATAACCCGCACGGCGATACAACGCGCGCTCCACCAGGCTGTTATCAACGGCTTTATTGTCTTTGAACTGAGTAAAACCGGCTGGGAGCACATACGGCATGGTCTGAACGTTTTGTTCCTCTTCCGGCGACAGTGGGCGATGCACCTCGACATACCGCATGCCGTTCGGCTCAATCGAATATTTGATCGGCTCATTAATCACCCTGACCGGCGTTCCTGTTCGGACTTGAGCAAACAATGCCTTGATGTCCGGCGCGTTCATGCGAATACACCCGGAGCTCACGCGCAGACCGACACTGTCCGGCGCGCTGGTGCCATGGATCAGGTATTCACCGTTTCCATGCGCCAGACGCAGTGCAAAGCGTCCTAACGGGTTATTTGGCCCGGCGGGCACTACCGGAGGTAATGTTATGCCACGTTCCAGAGAGCGTTTACGGATGCCTGCTGTAGGGGTCCAGGTAGGATTCGGTATTTTCTGCCCTACCCGGGTTTCCATCACCGGAGTTTCCAGTCCCTGCAAACCGATACCAATCGGGAATACCTGAACGATATTCTCTCCCGGCGGGTAGTAATACAGACGTAGCTCCGCCAGATTCACAATAATGCCTTCGCGTGGCGCATCAGGCAGCAGTAATTGCGAGGGAATGGTAATCAGGGTTCCGGGTTTGGGAACAGGGGCAATAGTATTATTGGCTTCGAGGATCAGCATTGCGGCGGTATCAAACTTACGGGCAATCGCCTGTAGGTTTTTATCCCCTTCCTGCACGGTATAAGTTTGATTTTGCCCAACAAGACGACTGTTTGCCTGGGGCAACGGATAATCGACCGCCCATGCGGCCTGAATAGCGCTGTAAGCGCCGATTAGCATTAAGGTAATAACAGACGCGCGTTTCATACTCACTCACCCCCCTGGCGTTCCTGCCGGACGACGGCGAGCGCCAGATCCGGCTTACGAGTCACTGCGTTGCCTTACACGATCGATTTCAAGTCGGTCTGAAAGTTGACGTGTTTTATCAGTTTAGCTAAGAGTTGCGGCTTTGGCGCGGATAGCCCGAATCATTGCCTCCAGCCCCTGTGAACGAGACGGTGTGAGATGCTGTGCGAGCGCCATTTTTTCAAACCACGGACGCACATCAAAATTCACAATATCCTGGGCCGTCATGCGGTCGTACAGAATGAAGACCACGGCGATAAGCCCTTTCACAATTGCCGCATCGCTGTCGCCCTGAAATTCAATAATCCCTTCAGCATTCTGACGCATAACAATCCATACCTGACTTTGACATCCCTGAATGCTATTTTCGGGGCAGCGATCGTCGGCGTTTAATTCCGGCAAACGCTGACCCAGTTCAATGATGTACAGGTATTTCTCTTCCCAATTAGCGCAACGCAGAAAATTACGCAACAATTTTTCTTTATCCGGTAGCGCAGCCATAACGCCTCCCTGTTATCCCAGTAAGTGATGAATACGCTTGAGACCTGTCACCAGGCGATCCACTTCTTCATGGGTGTTGTACATGGCAATCGACGCCCGACACATGGCGGGAACGTGATAGTAGGCCATCAGCGGCATTGCGCAGTGATGCCCCGTCCGCACGGCAATCCCATAGTTATCGAGAAAACTCCCGACGTCATAGGCGTGATGTTTGCCGAGGTTAAAGGCAATCACCCCCAGGCGGTTATCCGGTCCGTAAAGCGTCAAATCCGGCACGTCCGCCAACTGTTCCAACGCATAGCGCATCATGAACTGTTCATATTCGCTAATTTCAGTCAGCCCCAGCGCTGAAACATACTCAATAGCCGCGCCAAGCCCGATAATTCCTCCTGTGTTAGGCGTACCGGCTTCAAAACGCCACGGCGCTTTGGCCCACGTCGTCCCCTGGCTCAGGCTCACGGTCGCAATCATCGAACCGCCGCCTTCCCATGGCGGCATTTCCTGCAGCAGCGCCTCTCTCGCATACAGCACGCCAATACCGGTTGGCCCGTAGAGCTTGTGTCCGGAGAAAACATAAAAATCGCAATCTAACGCCTGCACATCCACTTGATGATGCATAACCGCCTGTGCGCCATCCACCAGTACTTTTGCGCCGTATTGATGCGCCAGCGCAATCATCTCACTTAGCGGGTTTTCGGTGCCCAGTACGTTTGAAACATGGGTAATTGCCAGCAGTTGCGTATGCTCATCGAACAGCGCTGGCAACGCTTCCAGTTGCAATGTGCCGTCGGCATTGATCGGAATGACCCGCAGTTCTGCGCCCACGCGGGCGCACAGCATTTGCCAGGGAACAATGTTGGCATGGTGCTCCATTTCGCTGATGATGATGTTATCGCCAGTCCTGACATTGCTGTTGCCCCAACTGTTCGCCACCAGGTTAATGCCTTCCGTGGTACCGCGAACGAACACCAGCTCTTCAGCGGAACGAGCGTTAATAAACAGCGAGGCGAGCTTGCGCACATTCTCCATTTTTTCCGTGGCCTGCGCGCTCAGCGTATGGATACCACGGTGAACCGCCGCATAGCCGTGACGGTAAAACTCGGCTTCGGCATCGATCACCTGATTAGGCTTTTGCGCGCTGGCGGCGCTGTCCAGATACGCCAGCGGTAAACCGTTCACTTCACGCGTCAGGACCGGAAAATCAGCCCGCACTTTTTCAATGGGAAATGTCATGCTACGCCTCCCGGCAGGCGGTGAGCGATCCGCGCCAGTACCAGTTGTTTAAGCGTTTCATCGCGCAGGGCTTCCGTCAGCTCAGCGGCAAACGCATAGAGAATCATCTGTTGAGCATCTTGCTGACCGATCCCGCGCGAACGCAGATAGAACATCTGCTCGTCGTCAATCCGCCCTACCGTCGCCCCGTGACTGCATTTCACGTCGTCGGCATAAATTTCGAGCTGAGGCTTGGTGTCCACTTCCGCCAGTTTTCCGAGCAGTAAATTGTTATTGGTCATCTGACCGTCGGTTTTAATGGCGTGTTGGGCGACGTTGATCAGGCCATTGAACACCGCCCGCCCCTTATCGCTGACAATCGTTTTATGCAACTGGCGGCTGTTGCAATAGCCCTTGTTGTGCGCAAGCCAGGTCCGGGTGTCACAAACTTCGTTTTTCACCGGCATCGCCAGGCTGTTAAGGCGCAGCGTGGTATTTTCGCCGTTGAGCTGGGTACTGGTGTTATGGCGTAACACGGCATCACCCAGCAAGAAACTTTGGCTGACTGCCGAGGCATCTGCACTCAACTGAATATCATTATGGGCAAAGTGGTGGCTGAGCGAATTCTCAAACGCCAGTTTAATGTGGTGCAAATGTGCATTGGCCGCGACGTTCATCGTTAAGCGCGCCCCGGTAAAATGGCGAAGCTCGCTGAGACTGACATAATGCTCAATAACGGTGGCTTCTGCGCCTTCCGCCAGTTCCAGATGGTGACGATAGTGCGCCGTATTCACCGCATCGCCCGTCGCTCCCTGGGTAATGTGTAGCAGCAGCAGCGGTTTCGCTGGTCGCTGGTTACGCTTGACCAAAATGTGCGTTACGCTGCGGGACAGGCTTTCGGTCAGATGCAGAAATACTTCCGGCTGGATAGCCGCAGGCAGCATCTGACGCTCATCATTAACGGTAATATCAAATCCGCTACCTTCCACGCTGTCGCTGAGCGTTGGACAAAATTTGCCATCGACAAACACCAATCGTACCGCATCAATCGCTGGTGCCAGCGCCTCAAACTGGGCTGGCGTTAGCGCGGTGATATTGCTGACGAACCGGCTGTTGGTTAATCCTTCCAGCGGCGTGTATTTCCAGTCCTCATGCTTACGCGTTGGCAGCCCCAGACGCAGCATCTGTTGCAGATGCTGTTGCGCATAGTGCGAACGGGTCTCCCCTTGGGTCTCAAACAGATGGTGCCACTGTTGCAGCACGTTACTGCTGTTCGCTAAGCCAGCCATATCCTTGCTCCTCCAGTTGTTTGACCAGCGTGAAATCGCCGGACTTCACAATTCGCCCCTGGTAGAGAACGTGAACATAATCGGGTTTGATATAGTCCAGGATGCGCTGATAGTGAGTGACGATAATGAATGAGCGTTTCCCGTCGCGCAGCGAGTTCACACCATCGGCGACGATTTTCAGCGCATCGATATCCAGCCCGGAGTCTGACTCATCGAGAATGCACAACTGAGGCTCCAGCACCGCCATTTGCAGAATGTCATTCCGCTTTTTCTCACCGCCAGAGAAACCGACGTTTACCGAACGCGTCAGTAAGTCTTCCGGCATCTTCAGCAGCGCGATTTTTTCTTCCATCAGATCCTGGAAGTCGAACCTGTCCAGCGACTCCTCCCCACGATAACTGCGCACCGCATTCAGCGCCGTTTGCAGGAAAAACTGATTACTGACGCCGGGAATTTCTACCGGATACTGAAATGCCATAAAGATCCCTTCACCGGCCCGGTCTTCCGGCGACAGTTCCAGTAAATCCTTACCGTTAAATTCAACCGTCCCGCCAGTGACTTCGTAGTCTTCACGACCGGCGAGCGTGGCGGACAGCGTACTTTTCCCGGAACCGTTCGGCCCCATAATGGCATGGACTTCTCCGGGACGAATCTCAAGGCTGAGCCCACGCAGAATCGCCTTATCTTCAACACTGACCTGTAAATCTTTAATGCTTAACATGTGCTTTCCTTAAATTTTAACCGACGCTGTGTTCAAGACTTATGGCGAGAAGTTTTTGCGCTTCCACCGCAAATTCCAGCGGCAGTTCAGAGAACACGTCTTTACAGAAACCGTTGACGATCATCGAAATGGCATCCTCTTCGCTGATGCCGCGTTGCAGACAGTAAAACAGCTGGTCTTCACCGATGCGTGACGTCGTGGCTTCGTGCTCAAGCTGGGCGCTGTTGTTTCGACACTCGACATACGGGAAGGTATGCGCCCCGCAGTCCGCCCCGATCAACATGGAGTCGCATTGGGTATAGTTACGCGCGTTGGTGGCGGTCGGCATGATTTTTACCAGGCCGCGATAGCTGTTCTGACTCTGACCGGCGGAGATCCCTTTCGAGATGATGGTCGATTTGGTGTTCTTGCCAATGTGGATCATCTTGGTGCCGGTATCGGCCTGCTGGTGACCGCTGGTCAGCGCGACGGAGTAGAATTCACCGATAGAGTTATCGCCACGCAGAATGCAGCTTGGGTATTTCCAGGTAATGGCCGAGCCGGTTTCCGACTGCGTCCACGACATTTTGCTGTTTTCGCCTTCGCACAGCGCGCGCTTGGTGACGAAGTTCAAAATGCCGCCGGTATTACCATCACCGGGGAACCAGTTTTGCACCGTCGAGTATTTCACTTCAGCATCTTTATGGATGATAACTTCCACCACCGCCGCATGTAGCTGGTAGCTGTCGCGTACCGGAGCTGAACAACCTTCGATATAACTGACGTAGCTGCCCTCATCCGCAATCAGAATAGTGCGTTCAAACTGCCCGGTCTTTTCGGCATTAATCCGGAAGTAGGTCGAGAGTTCCATGGGACAACGCACGCCTTTCGGCACATAGATAAAGGTGCCATCAGATGCCACTGCGGCATTCAGCGCGGCGAAGAAATTATCATTACCCGGAACGACGGTTCCAAGATACTGTTTCACCAGCTCGGGATGGTCATGAATCGCCTCACCGAACGAACAGAAAATAATGCCCTGCTCTGCCAGCTTGTCGCGATAGGTTGTCGCCACCGACACCGAGTCGAAAATAGCATCAACCGCCACCTCTTTTCCTTCACGAACCGGCACCCCTAGCTGTGCAAAGGCGTCTTCTACCTCTTTGCTTAAAAAGGCATTCGCCCCTGTTTGCTGAACAGCCCCCGGTTCAGAAGCACAGGTTTCATCACAATTGCCGCAGGACGGCGCAGAGTAATAGCTGTAATCCTGATAATTCAGCTTGTCGTAGTGCGCTTTGAGCCAGTGCGGCTCTTCCATGGTGAGCCATGCGTTAAAGGCATTCAGGCGAAACTCCAGCATCCAGTCGGGTTCATTACGTTTTGCCGAAATCGCGCGCACAACGTCTTCATTGATCCCTTTTGCCAGCTCATCGGTTTGCAGTTGGGTGAAGAAGCCCTCTTTATAATTGAGGTGCCCGCCAGCCCAGGTGTTGACATCATCAGTTGCTTCAGTATTACGAGACATAGTACCGCCTATACCCCAAAACTTTCGCCACAGCCGCATTCGTTCTGGGCTTTCGGGTTATGAAATTTAAATAACTGATTTAATCCTTCGCGTACGAAATCGACTTCCGTCCCGTCGATAAACGGCATCGCCTGTAACGGCACATAAAGTCTGGCGCCATCCGATTCATACAGCAGATCCTCTTTTTCCGGCTCACGGACGGTGTCCAGCACGTAGCCGAATCCCGCGCATCCGGTTTGTTTCACACCTAAACGCACGCCCAACATACCGGGTTGTTTTGCCACCAGTTCGCGGATGTGCGCCGCAGCTGCCGGCGTTAACGTCAAACCACGCCATGCGAAATCGTCCGGGTTAAATGTTCCTGAATGCAATTCCATAGGGTTACCTCGAGTCATTAGCTTTCAAGCTATAACATCATGTTAGTGATAATGATTATCACTTCAACCCCTCAACAGCAGGGGCATTCGGGTTAATCGCCATTTTTGGCTACTTTTAATAAGCATAGACCCTGCAGCGCGGGTTATCAGAGATGGATTATTTTCTTCAATGCATTGATTAATAATGGATTATGAAAATCCAATCGTTCAGGCAGGTTAAACGCCAAAAGATGTATAGGTAATACCTATTTAAGGGATTGGTTTTGAAAATTTAATGAAATCCTGCGATTATGATATAGTCAGTAATCTTAGTTTTTATCGTGATAGACAAATGCGGATTATTTAACGCGCCCAAATATCGCCTCCTGCGTCCCCAAAATTTTCGCCAAACTCTCCGCCATTGATTCTTAAAAAAGATATTATGCGAGTCGCTTACCAGATTTATACCCCATCATTTACAAGCCAGTCGAACAGGTACACACTTGACCGTTATTGCACAAATTACGATGAGATCCATTAATTATGTTGAATCCTGAATATTGTCATACGCTTTAATTATCAATTTAATAATTAATATTAACAACATATATATTGGTTAATTAAATTTCACCATAAAATACAATTTCGAATTAAGTGTCGGAGTAATGTTATCTTATGATTCATTATGTTATTAAGGGAAATGTATGTCATGGAACAAACACGATGCGG
The DNA here is from genome assembly GCF_059615875.1 of Citrobacter sp. CRE-46. NCBI lineage: Bacteria > Pseudomonadati > Pseudomonadota > Gammaproteobacteria > Enterobacterales > Enterobacteriaceae > Citrobacter > Citrobacter sp. CRE-46. The sequence continues at coordinate 2,934,479 of NZ_CM184341.1, forward strand.
TCTCGTATGCGCGAAGTCATGCGCATCAAAAAAGCCAAGGTTATTGCGCTCGGGCAGTAGCTGCAGCAATTCGTGCTGATGGCGTCAAGATCGAGAGTGCTAACGCCAACAATTTTTCAAGATCACTGGAAAAAGCAGGATTCAGCAAATCATACGGCACCCCAATAGAGGGTGATATAGCGGTTATTGATGCTTTACCAGGCCCAAACCAGTATGGGCACGCCTGTATTTACGATGGGTCCGGGACCTGGTACTCCGATTTCGTACAGCGTAGTTTATACCCTGGGCCGCAGTACAGAGAAATCCAGCCCGCTGTTACCATATACAGGCACAAGTAATATGAAAAAATTACTGCTTTTTCTGCTCATGGCATCATCTGCAATGGCAAAAACCAACGACCCTGTTAATCAGGCTATTGTATTTAACAACTGGTACGTGAATCAAATTAACAATAATAATTTTCCGATTACCGACGGTAAGGATATTGATAAATACGTTACTGCATCAACGATGCAGAAACTAAGGCGAACACAAGATCCAAATTATGATGATGAGGTTTTTTATGATGCTGATTTTTTTTTAAAGGCTCAAGACATAGGCGAAGATTGGCCAGGCAATGTAAGCGCCATTGCGGGTGATACGGATCCGGTTTGCGTGAATGTTTACGTAGCGTTTGGAAAAGAACAAAAACATATTGTCATTGATTGCATGGTCAAAGAGAGCGGATTCTGGAAAGTGCAATCTGTCACCAGCCTCCAATTCATACGCAACCTGGAACGGCACTGAGGTCGGAGATATGACAGGAGTTCTGTGTCATGGCACGTTCGCGAATACTCCTGCCATATCGCCGGAAAGAAAAAGGTCTGCGCGAACTTCTACGCCATCCCTCTCACCATAATGCGAATGTGGCAATATTTGACGCATATAAAAAACACATGGCGCGGTTGTTCGCATTACTGATTCCTGGACGCCATTCCCAAGGGCAGATTTTGCTAACGTGGACGAATTTTAGCTCTGATGCTAATACTATCAATCTCTCTTAAACACTCCACGAATGCTGGTTACCCCCAGCATTCGCGCATACGGAGGTATTCAGGTGTATGCCTGACGGTGGGCCTCCGTCCCATTTTTTCTGTTTTGTACGTGACCCATTGATAACAAAAAACCCTTAAGTCTGCTTGCTGGCAGGCTTAAGGGTTCCGGCCCCATCCGGCGCTTATCTCCGGCACTCGTAATGGCTTAGCTCTTGAAGGGGCATAAGAATAATCTCACTCCCGGATAAGTTTTGTTTAACACAAATTGCGGTTTGATTGTTTTTTGAGCGCAGTCAATGACATAATTCGCGCGTTGTTTCACTAATTGCGTCTAACAACAAGCGTAACCCCGCAGGCTGATGCTCACGAGAAAGATACAACCCGTATATTGGCAGGCGTTTAGGCTGTAGCTCTGGCAGTAACCGAACTAACTTTCCCTGCGCCAACCCTTCTCGCGCTTCCGGCTCCGGTACCAGCGCAATGCCCATACCCGCCAGCGCCGACTCACAGAGCAGCGAAGAGATCCCGGCGCTCAAATTCCCTTTGATCGCAACAGAAACCATCTGCCCTTGTACATCGACAAAGTGCCAGGATTTTCCGGCAAAACCGCTGTAATAGAGGCAGTTATGCTGCGTAAGATCGTCGAGAGTTTCAGGAGTGCCATGTTGATGCAGATAATCGACAGACGCACACAGCACGGATTCACAGTCCCCCAATCGACGGGCGATGGTCCCAGGCTCGGGGGTATCCGTAATGCGGATCGCCACATCGATGCGTTCCCCGACCAGACTTACCGGTTGATTATTAATCTCAACCTCAATGCGCAGTTGCGGATACCGCGCCAGAAAAGTGGGCAGCACCGGAGCAAGAATATGCATCGCGGTATAGTGCGCGCAAGCAACACGTAGCGTACCGGAAGGTATTTGCGCGGCACTGGCGGCAGCAATATCCAGCGAAAGTTGCGCCAGAGAACGCGTTTTCACTAACGCTTCTTCTCCGGCTGGCGTGATCGTCAGGCGACGCGACGACCGATGGATAAGCCTTGCCCCCGCCCATTTTTCCATTTCGTCGAGGTAACGACTAACCATCGGTCTGGAAAGCCCCAGCGCTCGCGCGGCGGCGCTTAAGCTGCCCAAATCACAGATATGGTTGAATACCGTTGCCGCCATTACTCTGTCCATTGCATCCCATCCGATCGTTTTAAGAAACTCAGCATACCCTGATACAGGAATACTAACAGATGCAAATATCCTTAAAATACGCGAACTATCAAAAGACAATTTCCTGCACAAGGTTACCTGGTATGAATGTTAAAACTCTGGCTCTGCTGTTACCCCTGTTCTCCTCTTCACTCTTTGCCGCCCCGCTCCAGCTGGACGTCTACAACCCGCAGGATAAGGCTATTTTCCCGGTCTCCTCGACGCTGGTTTCAGGACCGAAAGAGGCGATTTTGTTTGATGCGCAGTTCAGCACCAAAGATGGCGAACAACTGGTACAGATGATTCGCGCCAGCGGTAAGACGCTGAAAGCCATCGTAATCACCTCCGGCGATCCGGATTTCTATTTCGGTCTGCAGCCCCTCGTCAACGCCTTCCCACAGGTAAAAGTGCTGGCAACACCGCATGTGGTTGAGCATATCCGCGCCACGAAAGAGGCCAAACTGCAGTTCTGGGGCCCGCAAATGAAGGACGGCGCGCCAACATCACTCACCGTGCCGCAAGCCACCACACAAACGCGTTTCACGGTTGATGGCGAAACGCTGGAACTTCGCCATCCCAACGATTATGCGGCGTATGTCTGGATCCCGGCGAACCGCGCAATCATTGGCGGTACCGGCGTGGCTTCGGGTATTCATGTCTGGACGGCGGATACGCAGTCTGCTGAACAGCGTTCCGCGTGGCGCAATGTGTTAAGCGAGATGCAGAACTTACAGCCCGCTCAGGTGGTTCCGGGGCATTACATTGGCGAACGCCCGACAGGCGATAAAGCGATTCGCTTCACCCGAGACTATTTGCAGTCATTTGAGCAGGCGTTAAGCGCGAATAAAGGTTCAGCTTACGTGATTAAAACCATGACGGCGGCATGGCCAGGTCTGGCGGACGCCAGCTCTCTGGAGCTAAGCGCGAAGGTCAATACCGGTGAGATGAAGTGGTAAACAAGATTTAACGCCAAAAATAACCCCGAACGCATGTCGGGGTTACATTACAATAAGCATACCGGAATCAATGAACGCCCATGCGCCAGGCAAAATAGATCTCTTCTTTCAGTTCTGTTGAAGAGAGCGTCAATAAATCCGCAAACTCCAGCTCAAGCTGTTTCAGTCTTTTCAGGTACTGAGCCGGTGAAAGATCGGTTTTATCACGACGTAAAAACTCTATTGCCAGTTGGGCCGGGTCTAATTGGGTAGACATATCATCCTCGCTTGTGTTCAAAACCTGCACAGTATAACACCATTCACTGCGCAGATAATGACCAAAAGCAATATGCATCACAAAATAGCGGTCGTCAGACGCGATGTGCAACACAATCGCCCTTGCTCATCGAAGATTTCGATTTGCCATACCTGATGGCGAGAGCCGGTATGAATGGCGCTACACACGCCTCTGACACACCCATCCCGCGCAGAGCGAACATGGTTGGCATTAACCTCAAGGCCCACCACTTTTTGCTCTCCCTGAGTGCACAGGTAACCGGCCACCGAACCCATGCTTTCCGCCAACACCACCGATGCACCGCCATGTAGTAAACCAAAAGGTTGTTTGGTGCGATGGTCCACCGGCATTGTGGCCTCCAGGGTATCGTCGCCAATATGTTCAAAGCGAATGTCGAGCAACCCCACCATATTTCCTTCACCCATGGCATTGAGCGCCTCAAGAGTGACTTCACGTTTCCAGATCATCCTATAATCTCCAGCAGTGCCTGTAATGGATGGCGAACGCCCGTGCCTTCAACGCGTTTAACCTGGCTACGACAGGAATATCCGGTAGCCAGACAACGATTTCGCGGCAGTCGTTGCATTGCCTGGTGCCATGATAGCTCATAGATCCTCAGTGAGTTCTGGTGATTTTTCACTTCGTGCCCATAAGTGCCAGCCATGCCGCAGCACCCCACGCTGACGTTCTCCAGCCTGGCGCCAAAACGGGCAAAAATAGCTGCCCACTGCGCAGGCGCGCCTGGCAGGGCCGTCACTTCGGTACAATGACCAAAGAAATACCACGGCTCACCGGCAATAGCAGTTGGCTGCTGTGACGCCACAACGGTAGATAACCATTCGTTGACCAGCAATACATGGAAATCCCCCCGCTGTTCTCCAAGCGCCAGCTTGTATTCATCGCGATAACAGAGCACCAGCGCCGGATCAACGCCCACCATTGGAATATTCAGCTTCGCCACCCGGTTGAGAAACTCAGATGTCTTTTTCGCTGTTTTGGCAAAACGGTTTAAAAAGCCTTTGATGTGCTGCGCTTTGCCGTTTGGCGAGAACGGCAGCAGTACCGGCTGTAAGCCCAGTTTTTCTACCAGACGGATAAAATCAGCCACCACCTGCGCATCGTAATAGCTGGTGAACGGATCCTGTACCACCAGCACCATACGGGCTTTTTGTTCCGGGCTGAGTAATTCGAGCTGCTCCAGTGTCATGTTGGCAGAACGATGACCAACCAACTGACGTTGCAGCGACGGCGCAGACAACAACGGTAAATCCACCATACCGATGTGCTTTTTAGCCAGATTACGCACCAGCGGCTGATTGATGAAGAAATTAAACGTTTTGGGCGCACGCGCCATGAGCGGCGCATAGCTCTCAACGGTCGCCACCATATGATCGCGCAACGGTCGCAGATAACGCGTGTGGTACAGTTGCAGGAAGCGCGAGCGGAACTCCGGTACATCAATTTTAATCGGACATTGTGTGGAACAGGCTTTACACGCCAGACAACCGGACATCGCCTCTTTGACTTCATGCGAGAAATCGTATTCGCCCTTACGCGCATGCCAGCTGTTGCGGGTGCGGGCAATCAGCGTGCGTAAACTGGCGCGTTTTTCCGGTAGCTCTTTTTCCAGCTGTATCGGGTCAATTCCGCGATCCGCCAACAGACGCAGCCATTCACGTACCAGCGTGGCACGGCCTTTCGGCGAGTGGATACGGTTGAGGCTGATTTTCATCGACGGGCACATGGGGCTTTTCGCATCAAAGTTAAAGCATAACCCGTTGCCGTTACACTCCATTGCTCCGCGCCACTCTTGCCGCACCGCCAGTGGGATCTGTCGGTCATAAGTCCCGCGCTTAACGGCATCCACTTTCATCATTGGCGCGTCAACGTCTTCCGGTGGACAGATTTTCCCCGGGTTCAGCCGGTTTTGCGGATCAAATACCGACTTCACTTTGCGCAATTCGCGATACAGTTCGTCACCGAAAAACGCCGGACTGTATTCTGCACGAAAACCTTTCCCATGTTCGCCCCACAGCAAACCACCATATTTTGCCGTCAGCGCGACCACATCGTCAGAAATGCGTTTCATCAGCACTTCTTGCTGCGGGTCACACATGTCCAGCGCCGGTCTGACGTGCAGCACGCCGGCATCCACGTGGCCAAACATGCCATAACTCAGACCGTGGCTGTCGAGCAGCGCACGGAACTCTGCAATGTAGTCAGCCAGATGCTCCGGTGGAACGCAGGTATCTTCAGCGAACGGAATAGGCTTCGCGGAACCTTTCGCATTTCCCAGCAAACCGACGGCTTTTTTACGCATGGCGTAAATGCGCTCCACGCCCGCGAGTTCAGTACACAGTTGCCAACCAATGACACCGGCTTCCTGACGGGCAATTAAGCCGTCCAGGCGTTCGCACAGCGCCCTGACCTGAGCATCAATCAATGCTTCATCGTCACCCGCAAATTCGACGATATTCAGGCCCAGCATTTCTTTATCCGGTACGTCGGTTATCAACTCACTTACCGAATGCCAGACGATATCTTCCCGCGCCAGATTAAGCACTTTGGAGTCAACGGTTTCTACAGACAGTGCGCGCGCTTCCACCATAACCGGGGCGTTACGCAATGCTGAATCAAACGAGTCATACTTGACGTTGACCAATTGCCTGACTTTGGGCAACGGCGTGATATCCAGGCGCGCTTCGGTAATAAACGCCAGCGTACCTTCTGAGCCGGTAAGAATGCGGGTTAAATCAAATTCGGTCATCTCGTCGTTGAAGACGTGTCGGAGATCGTAACCGGTAAGGAAGCGATTGAGTTTGGGGAATTTATCAAGAATAAGCTGCCGGTTATCACGACACCGCTCATACACCGTCTTATAGATGCGGCCAATAGTGGTATTGCTGTTGCCCAGCGTTTGGGCGAGTTCGATCGGCATTGGCTGGGTATCAAGAATATCGCCGCCCATCAGCACCGCGCGGATACCCAGCACGTGATCGGAGGTTTTACCGTAAACCAACGAACCTTGTCCGGATGCGTCGGTATTGATCATCCCGCCCAACGTTGCCCGGTTACTGGTGGATAATTCCGGGGCAAAGAAATAGCCGTAAGGCTTCAGAAACTGGTTGAGCTGATCTTTGATTACCCCGGCTTCGACCCGCACCCAACCTTCCTGCGGGTTGATTTCAATAATGCGACTCATATAACGGGACATATCAACAATAATGCCCTGATTCAGCGCCTGACCGTTCGTCCCGGTACCGCCGCCGCGCGGGGTAAAAATCAACGACGAAAAAAGAGGTTCAGCCGCCAGACGGGCGATCAGCGCCACATCTGCCGTTGAACGCGGGAAAACCACAGCATCAGGAAGCAGCTGATAGATACTGTTATCCGTCGACATTGTCAGCCGATCGGCGTAGCTCGTTGCCGTATCGCCCGTGAATCCTTGCTGCTCCAGCGCCTGCAAAAAATTGAGCACCAGTTGAACGACACCTGGCGCCTGAGAAATTTGTGGAATCATTATAGTGACCCTTTCCTGCGGTCTGTGTTGTGAATTTAATCGTTTGCGTGTTTCTTTGTTTGTTGTATCACATTTTTTTCTAATACGCTCAGCAGATTTACAGGCAGAATCCGCCTGTTCAAAACCGCTGAAATTGCTCATCATTATAGGGTGTGATTTAAGTGTTCACGTCGCGTCAACGTTCTGACGCAAAGACAAAGGTGAAAAGTATTTATGGTAAATTTTCGTCAGCCCAGGGATATTGCGCAAGTGCTGCTAACGGTGCTGTTTTTAGCCATCATGATTGTGGCCTGTCTCTGGATTGTGCAGCCCTTTATCCTCGGTTTTGCATGGGCGGGTACGGTGGTCATCGCAACCTGGCCTATCCTGTTACGCTTGCAAAAACTGCTGTGGGGACGCCGTTCACTGGCGGTGCTGGTAATGACCCTGCTGTTAGTAATGTTGTTTATCATTCCTATTGCGCTGCTGGTTAATAGCATTGTTGATGGCAGCGGACCGTTGATCCATGCCGTCACCGCTGGCGATATGACGCTGCCGGATCTGGCGTGGTTGAACAGCATTCCGTTGGTGGGCGCCAAAATGTATGGCGCATGGCACAGCCTGCTGGATATGGGCGGCGCAGCCATTATGGCCAAAGTTCGGCCTTATGTCGGCGCCACAACGACCTGGTTTGTCGGCCAGGCTGCGCATATCGGCCGCTTTATGATGCATTGTGGCCTGATGCTGCTATTCAGCGCCCTGCTGTACTGGCGTGGTGAGCAGGTGGCGTTAGGGATCCGTCATTTCGCGTGTCGACTGGCATCTAAACGCGGTGATGCCGCCATTCTGCTGGCGGCGCAGGCCATTCGCGCTGTTGCGTTAGGTGTTGTGGTTACGGCTCTGGTACAGGCGGTCCTCGGCGGCATTGGTCTGGCGGTAACCGGCGTGCCGTATGCGACGCTGCTGGCAGTATTAATGATCCTCTCCTGCCTGGTACAACTGGGGCCGCTGCCGGTGCTGGTCCCGGCCATTATCTGGCTGTACTGGACCGGGGATTCAACCTGGGGCACCGTACTGCTGGTGTGGAGCGGTGTGGTCGGAACGCTGGATAACGTCATTCGCCCAATGTTGATTCGTATGGGCGCCGATTTGCCGCTGATCCTTATCCTTTCCGGGGTCATCGGCGGATTAATTGCATTCGGCATGATTGGTCTGTTTATCGGCCCGGTAGTCCTGGCCGTGTCCTGGCGTCTGTTCTCTGCCTGGGTGAATGAAGCGCCTGCGCCGGGGAGCGATCCAGACGAACTCCTCGCAGAAATTGAAAGCAATAAGTAATCCAACGTCAGGCGGCATTGCCGCCTGATTGTTTAGCAATGTTAATCTATCCCGTCCCGGTACTGAGTTAAACCGAACGGTACTCTCCTCGCAGCACTCATTTATGTCGCAAATTCTTTACAGTTTTTAAACTATTGAGATGAATCTGATCGACGCGAAAAATCAGTATGCCTACTATTAGCTCAAGGCTGTAGATCAACACATTGATTTATAAGCATGGAATTCCCCTGAGTGAAACAACGAATTGCTGTGTGTAGTCTTTGCCCATCTCCCACGATGGGCTTTTTTTTGTCCTTCACTCACCTCTGCACTCGACTGGCTGCAAAACTCAGTACCTCTTCCCTGCTATACAACAAATAATATTGCACAAGATACTGTGACTCTCTTCAAGCCGAAATATCCACAGCAATGCTATTACTATTCCACCGTCTTTTATGAGGTGATCAAATAATGAACGCATTGGAACTGCAGGCTATCCGCCATATTTTTGCTATGACGGTGGAAGAAAGCGCGATGTATATCTCGCGTGATAATAATGTTGCCGCATGGCAACAATGGGAAAATGGCGAAAGGGAAATCCCGGAGTACATCGCGCACATTTGTAAAGAAATGAAAGCCAGACGGAAAGTAAGAATTAATGCAGTTATCGACAAAATTAATAACCGCATTGGTAATAACACTATGCGTTTTTTCCCCGATCTGAACTCATTTCAGACGGTTTATCACCACAACGATTTCCTCGACTGGAAAATCTATCAATCGGCTGCCGTTGAGCTCTACGCTCACGACCTTGAGCGTTTGTGTTAAGCATTTACAACGCCATACCAATTTAGCCTCTTCGCTGAGTAACACATTATGAAAAACACCTATTTCTCCACTGCGATAGGGCTGTACTTTAATTACCTGGTTCACGGCATGGGGGTCATTCTGATGAGCCTCAATATGTCTTCGCTTGAACACCAGTGGCAAACCAACGCCGCGGGCGTCTCGATCGTTATTTCCTCGCTGGGCATCGGTCGTTTAAGTGTCTTATTAATGGCTGGCATGCTCTCCGATCGCTATGGCCGCCGACCGTTTATTATTTTCGGCATGATCTGCTACCTGATTTTCTTTGTTGGCATCATCAATACGCATAGTATTTTTATCGCCTATGCCTTTGGCTTTCTGGCGGGAATGGCCAACAGTTTTCTCGATGCCGGAACCTATCCCAGCCTGATGGAGGCGTTTCCCCGCTCGCCCAGTACAGCCAATATATTAATAAAAGCCTTCGTCTCCAGCGGCCAGTTTCTGCTTCCTATGATTATCAGTTTGTTGGTGTGGGCCGAGCTTTGGTTTGGCTGGTCCTTCCTGCTGGCGGCCGCCATTATGATAATCAACGGCGTGTTTTTGTTTCGCTGTCGCTTCCCGGCGCATCCAGGAAATCAAACTTCCATCAAGGCATTACCTGCTAAACGGGAAACACAACAATCTGAACATCGTTGCTCGATTCTCGATCTTGCCTGTTACACTCTGTATGGCTATATCGCCATGGCGACATTTTATCTGGTAAGCCAGTGGCTGGCGCAGTACGGACAGTTTGTTGCTGGCATGCCTTATACGTTATCTATCAAATTGTTAAGCATTTACACCTGCGGCTCTTTGCTGTGCGTATTGATTACTGCTCCACTGGCGCGCAAAGCGGAACGCGCGACATTGTTGTTGATGCTGTACACCTTTATTTCATTTATTGCGCTGCTGGTGGTTTGCCTGCACCCGACACCCTACGTGGTTATCACCTTTGCGTTTGTCATTGGATTTTCTTCAGCCGGAGGCGTGGTGCAAATCGGTTTAACGCTGATGGCGGCACGCTTTCCACATGCAAAGGGTAAAGCGACCGGCATTTACTACAGCGCGGGCAGCATTGCGACTTTCACCATTCCGCTGATCACAGCAAGAATCTCAGAGACCAGCATTGCTCATATCATGTGGTTTGATGCCGGTATCGCCGCTGTCGGTTTCCTGTTGGCGCTGTTTATTGGGTATCGCAGCCGCGCCGCATTAAAACATCAACTAAAAATGGCGACGGTCGCAGAATAACGGGGATGCAATATTGTTCATCCCTTCTGCAACATAATTGGCTGCCCTTTTAAATTATCAGCGAAAAGTCATCAGGAAGAATTAAATTCACAGTTTAAGATGCAAAATACCTGGTAAGTTAAACGCCATGCTATGTAGGTAATGTGTCTACTGAACGGTATATTAAGCACAAGGTCGCCGAAATTTAAAAATATCGTCAAGCACGAAATAATTTTAAAATCCGCAAGGAGTTGTGAAAATGTCTCAAAACAAGACCTTTAACACGCCATTTCTTCTGGCGATAATCTGTATTTATTTAAGTTATTTTCTCCACGGCATTAGCGTCATTACGCTGGCGCAAAATATGACGTCTCTCGCAGAAAAGTTCTCCACCGACAATGCCGGGATTGCCTATTTAATTTCAGGCATTGGTTTGGGGCGACTGGTGAGTATTTTATTCTTTGGTGTGCTCTCAGATAAGTTTGGCCGCCGGGCGATCATTCTGTTAGGCGCTATTCTGTATATGCTGTTTTTCTTCGGTATTCCCGCCAGCCCTAATCTGCTGATTGCCTTTATTCTGGCTGTTTGCGTTGGCGTGGCTAACTCGGCGCTGGATACCGGTGGCTATCCGGCATTAATGGAATGCTTCCCCAAAGCATCAGGATCGGCTGTTATCCTGGTTAAAGCGATGGTCTCGTTCGGGCAGATGCTCTACCCCATTGTCGTCAGCACCATGCTGCTCAACCATATCTGGTACGGCTATGCGGTCATTATCCCTGGCGTACTGTTCGTCGTTATCACCCTGATGCTGTTAAAAAGCCGCTTTCCCAGCCAGATGGTGGATGCCGGTATCGCCAAAGAGCTGCCACAGATGAACAGCAAACCGTTGGTCTGGCTGGAAGGCGTCGCTTCCGTGATGTTCGGTGTCGCGGCGTTTTCAACCTTTTACGTCATCGTGGTCTGGATGCCGAAATACGCCATGGCGTTTGCCGGCATGGCGGAAGCCGATGCCCTGAAAACGATCTCTTACTACAGTATGGGCTCGTTGGTCTGCGTATTTATTTTTGCCGCCCTGCTGAAAAAAATGGTTCGACCGATATGGGCAAATGTGTTTAACGCCGCGCTGGCAACCATCACCGCAGCGGTCATCTATTTATATCCCTCTCCGCTGGTGTGTAACGCCGGTTCATTTCTGATTGGTTTCTCTGCCGCTGGCGGTATTTTACAGCTTGGCGTCTCGGTGATGTCAGAGTTTTTCCCCAGGAGCAAAGCCAAAGTCACCAGTGTTTATATGATGATGGGTGGCGTGGCCAATTTTATTATCCCATTAATCACCGGATACCTTTCTAACATTGGCCTGCAATACATCATTTTGCTGGACTTTGCATTTGCTCTGCTGGCCTTCATCACCGCCATCATCGTCTTTATTCGTTACTACCGCGTATTTGATATTCCCAAAAATGATGTGCGGTTGGGCGAACGTTATTTTCAATAAATTGTTTAGAAGGAGTATCAAATGGACGTAACTGCTAAATATGAACTGATTGGCTTAATGGCCTACCCTATCAGACATAGTCTGTCACCAGAAATGCAAAACAAGGCATTAGAAAAAGCGGGACTACCTTTTACCTACATGGCATTTGAAGTCGATAACTCAACGTTTGCCAATGCCATTGCCGGACTGAAAGCGTTGAAGATGCGCGGCACCGGGGTCTCTATGCCCAATAAGCAGTTGGCATGTGAATATGTTGATGAATTGACCCCTGCGGCCAAACTGGTCGGCGCAATCAATACCATCGTGAACGATGATGGTTACCTGCGCGGTTACAATACCGATGGCACCGGTCATATTCGCGCCATTAAAGAAAGCGGCTTCGATATTAAAGGTAAAACCATGGTACTGTTGGGCGCGGGCGGCGCATCGACAGCCATTGGCGCGCAGGCGGCCATTGAAGGCATCAAAGAAATTAAGCTGTTTAACCGTAAAGATGAATTCTTTGAAAAGGCGCAGGCATTCGCCAAACGCGTCAATGAAAACACCGATTGCGTCGTGACCGTTATCGATCTCGCCGATCGGCAAGCATTTGCCGATGCCCTCGCCAGCGCGGATATTCTGACCAACGGCACAAAAGTCGGCATGAAGCCGCTGGACAACGAATCTCTCGTGACCGACGTTTCCCTGCTGCGCCCGGAGCTGCTGGTGACTGAATGCGTTTATAACCCGCATATGACCAAATTATTGCAACAGGCGCAACTTGCGGGTTGCAAAACAATTGATGGTTACGGCATGTTGTTATGGCAAGGGGCTGAACAGTTCAAACTCTGGACCGGGAAAGATTTCCCACTGGAGTATGTGAAACAGGTTATGGGTTTTGCAGCCTGACGGGCACGCATTTGTAATATATTTAAAGGGTAATCAATGAAAACCGTAACCGTAAGAAACCTCGTCATTGGCGAGGGTGCGCCGAAGATCATTGTCTCGCTGATGGGTAAAGACATCGCCACGGTAAAAAGCGAAGCGCTGGCCTATCGCGAAGCGGATTTCGACATTCTGGAATGGCGCGTTGACCATTTCAGCGATGTCTCTTCCACAGATGCCGTGCTGGAAGCGGCTCGCGCCATCCGCGATGTGATAGCGGACAAACCGCTACTTTTCACCTTCCGCAGCGCCAAAGAAGGCGGTGAACAGGCACTGTCTGTCGAAAACTATATTGCACTTAACCGTGCAGCAATAGACAGCGGTCTGGTGGATATGATCGACCTGGAGCTTTTCACCGGTGATGAGCTGGTTAAAGCGGCCGTCGAACATGCCCACGCGAAAAATGTCAGCGTGATTATGTCGAATCATGATTTCCATAAGACACCTGCCGCAGAGGAGATCATCCAGCGTCTGCGTAAAATGCAGGAACTTGGCGCGGATATTCCTAAAATCGCCCTGATGCCGCAAAACAAAACGGATGTGCTGACACTGTTGGGCGCTACGCTGGAAATGCAAGAGCGCTATGCGGACCGGCCGATAATTACCATGTCGATGGCTAAAACTGGGGTGATTTCACGTCTCTCCGGCGAGGTTTTCGGTTCAGCAGCCACCTTTGGCGCCGTGAAAAAAGCGTCGGCCCCGGGACAAATTTCGGTCGCCGATCTGCGTACTGTATTAACAATATTGCATCAGGCTTAATAGCAGAATATATCCACATCACTATTAGCAATGCCCTGCCCCAGATATTCGCTTAACCACGAATATCTGGCTGGCAGCTAAGCCTGATTAAATTAACTCACAATATTATTGTCGACTATAGCGACAGGTAGTCGCACGCATATAATCTGGAGTTTATATGAAATTTCCAAGACCAAACCGTATCGATGGTCGGGTACCTGTATTATCCGCAGCAGAAGCCATTAATTATATTCCTGATGAAGCAACCCTCTGCGTATTAGGCGCAGGCGGCGGTATTCTTGAAGCAACCACATTAATTAATGCATTGGCAGAAAAATACAAAAACACGCAGTCACCATGTAATTTATCATTAATTAGCCCAACGGGTTTAGGCGACCGCGCCGACCGCGGAATTAGCCCGCTGGCGCAGGAAGGTTTAGTCAAATGGGCGCTCTGCGGCCACTGGGGACAATCGCCACGAATCTCCGACCTGGCGGAGCAGAATAAAATCGCCGCCTATAACTATCCTCAGGGCGTATTAACCCAAGCTCTGCGAGCATCAGCAGCCCACCAGCCTGGCATTCTGAGTGATATCGGCATCGGTACGTTTGTCGATCCTCGCCAACAGGGCGGCAAACTGAATGAGGTAACGACCGAAGATCTGATCAAACTGGTGGAAATCGATAACAAAGAGTACCTCTATTATAAAGCCATTGCGCCAAACATCGCGTTTATTCGCGCGACTACCTGCGATAGCGAAGGCTACGCCACCTTTGAAGATGAAGTGATGTATCTCGATGCGCTGGTGATTGCTCAGGCCGTACACAACAACGGCGGCATCGTCATGATGCAGGTACAAAAAATGGTGAAGAAAGCCACGTTGCATCCGAAAGCGGTGCGTATTCCGGGCTATCTGGTCGATATTGTGGTCATCGACCCCGACCAAACGCAACTGTACGGTGGCGCGCCGGTTAACCGTTTTATTTCCGGCGATTTTGTCCTCGATGACAGCCAGCAAACAGCCCTGCCGCTTAACCAGCGTAAACTGGTGGCCAGACGCGCGCTGTTCGAAATGCGTAAAGGCGCGGTCGGCAACGTTGGCGTGGGCATCGCCGACGGGATTGGCCTTGTCGCACGCGAAGAAGGTTGTGCCGACGATTTTATTCTGACGGTCGAAACCGGCCCGATTGGCGGTATTACGTCTCAGGGTATCGCGTTTGGTGCCAACGTCAACACCCGCGCCATTCTGGATATGACCTCCCAGTTTGACTTCTACCACGGCGGCGGGCTGGATGTGTGTTATTTAAGTTTTGCTGAAGTGGATCGGCACGGCAATGTCGGCGTACATAAATTCAATGGCAAAATCATGGGCACCGGCGGTTTTATCGATATTAGCGCCACCTCAAGGAAAATTATTTTTTGCGGCACGTTAACTGCCGGAAGTTTGAAAACGGAAGTTGCCGACGGCAAGTTAAATATCGTGCAGGAAGGTCGGGTGAAAAAATTCGTTAACGAATTACCTGAAGTCACGTTCAGTGGAAAAATTGCCCTTGAGCGTGGTCTCGATGTGCGCTACATCACCGAACGCGCTGTATTTACGTTAAAAGAAGATGGCCTCCATTTAGTTGAAATTGCGCCAGGGGTCTCTTTACAGGAAGACATTCTCGACAAAATGGACTTCACTCCGATTATTTCCCCAGACCTGAAACTGATGGACGAAAGATTATTTATCGATGCCTCGATGGGCTTTGTATTACCCGACGCAGCCAATTAAAAGGAGTACCCTGATGGACTTTTCATTAACTGAAGAACAAGAACTGTTGCTTGCCAGCATTCGCGAACTGATTACCAGCAATTTCCCGGAAGAGTATTTCCGCACCTGCGATCAGACGGCGACTTATCCGAAGGAATTTATGCGAGCCCTTGCGGACAACGGTATTTCGATGCTGGGTGTTCCGGAAGAGTTTGGCGGCATCCCGGCTGATTACGTCACCCAGATGCTGGCGCTGATGGAAGTGTCAAAATGTGGCGCGCCCGCATTTTTGATCACCAATGGCCAGTGCATCCACAGCATGCGACGTTTTGGCTCCGCCGAGCAGCTGCGTAAAACGGCAGAAAGCACCATGGAAACGGGCGATCCAGCGTATGCGCTGGCATTAACCGAACCGGGAGCAGGCTCCGATAATAACAGCGCCACCACCAGCTATACCCGCAAAAACGGCAAGGTGTATCTCAACGGGCAAAAAACATTTATCACCGGCGCTAAAGAGTATCCGTACATGCTGGTACTGGCTCGCGACCCGGAGCCGAAAGATCCGAAGAAAGCCTTTACGCTATGGTGGGTGGATTCAAAGAAACCTGGCATTAAGGTTAACCCGCTGCATAAAATCGGCTGGCACATGTTAAGCACCTGCGAAGTCTATCTTGATAACGTTGAAGTGGACGAAAGCGATATGGTCGGCGAAGAAGGCATGGGCTTCCTTAATGTAATGTACAACTTTGAAATGGAACGCCTGATCAACGCCGCGCGCAGCACGGGTTTTGCCGAATGCGCCTTCGAAGATGCCGCTCGTTACGCTAACCAACGCATCGCATTTGGTAAGCCAATTGGTCATAACCAGATGATCCAGGAAAAACTGGCTCTGATGGCAATAAAAATCGAAAACATGCGTAATATGGTGCTGAAGGTCGCCTGGCAGGCCGATCAGGAACAGTCGCTGCGCACCAGTGCGGCGCTGGCAAAACTGTATTGCGCCCGTACGGCAATGGAAGTGATTGACGACGCGATTCAGATTATGGGCGGGCTGGGTTACACCGATGAAGCACGCGTATCCCGATTCTGGCGCGATGTCCGCTGTGAGCGCATTGGCGGTGGTACCGATGAAATCATGATTTACGTCGCGGGTCGCCAAATCCTGAAAGATTATCAAAATAAGTAAGCGGTATAACTGACCGGATAGCGCAGATGCGCTATCCGGGACGGTGCGGGGGAATCAGACTTCAGGCATCAGGCATTCTTGCTCAGCAAGGTTATTTTTAAACTGCCTACGATAATCGCTGGGAGTACATCCCACATGCCGCTGAAAAAGTTTGGCAAAATGATCGACGTTTTCATACCCTACCCGCCACGAAATTTCCGCCAACGAGGCCTCGGTATTAGTCAGGGAAAATTTCGCCTCCGTCATTCGTCGCTGAATAACATAATTGATGGGTGAAATACGATACTCCTTGGTAAATTCATGGCAGATATAGCTCACGCTGGCGCGGAATTTTTTAGATAACTGTTCGAGAGTGATTTTTTCGCGGAAATTGTTATTTAAATAGACCAGTACATCTTTAATTAAGACATCTTTTTTAATATATCCTTGTTCAGAGCGGTAAGCATTTTTAAAGTTTTCGTAATATAACACGGTTAATGCATACGCGAATGCGTCATAAGCGGAAGATGTCAGGTTGTTCTTGCTCTGCGGGAGCATCACCCCCAGTTCATTAAAAATACTCTTAATAACCTCTTTACCCTGACTGACGTTAATGACCGGACACGAGTGCGTCTGCAATAGCTGATTATCCTGCCAGCCGTTAAACCGGAAACCGTAGAGCGCGCAGGTGTAAGTGGTAGCCGGTGCGCTGGTATCAGATGCAACCGCATGCAATCGCCCTTGTTCAATCACCACAATGTCCCCGGCATGCGCGACATACAGCGAAGAGTCGATGATTAATCTTGCAACCCCCTTTTTAACATAGATAAGCTCCGTTTCATTATCATGAACATGATGGCCGGACTCCCAGTTAGGATCATCGCTAATAACGAATCGGGAAAGTCTCGGCGTTTTCCCCTGCTCAAAAAGGGTCTCCATGGCATTATCAAAGCAGCGTTGATACATGACAACCTCCACCTAAAGGCAGTAATTTTGCGAATAATTAATATCAGAAAGCGAAAACAATAATGATGTTATACAACGTTATTCCTTGCTGGCGAAACAAAATTATTTGCGTCGACTGCAAGATGATACCTCCGGCGCTATCTCGCTGTTCTCTACGATTATTCCCGTTTTATAAAAACTGATAAGAGTAAATGTTATTAATTCAACATTAACAATTTACATATCAGAAACAAATTAAGCGTAGAAACGATAAAAAACAGGATGCATTTCGCAATTATCCTTTCCTGGTGTGTTTGCTATTTTTTTTCTTCAGTACACAACCCCGGGCTCTCGTTTATGAAACAAGCATTCCCGCCGCACTTTTTTTTGCAAGATTGTTGGGAATGAAAACAGATTGCCCCGTCGAAAACAGTCCCCTCTCTGCCGCACACTATTTTCAGTTAATTTTCCCTACTGTGGATGACTGGAGATGCCATGAAAATAATAACCTGCTTTAAGTTGGTGCCTGAAGAACAGGACATTGTTGTTACCCCACAGCGTTCGCTTAACTTTGACCGGGCCGACGCCAAAATCAGCCAGTTTGATCTGAATGCGATTGAGGCCGCGGCGCAACTGAGTACGGAGGGTGATGAAATCGTCGCTTTAACCGTGGGCGGCTCGCTACTGCAAAATTCCAAAGTGCGTAAAGACGTGCTGTCGCGTGGACCGGACAGTTTGTTCATGGTGCAGGATCCACAGCTGGAGCATTCATTGCCCCGCGACACCGCTCAGGCGCTGGTCTGCGCGGCCAAAAATATGAATTTCGACCTGATGCTGTTCGGCGAAGGATCGGGGGATATCTACGCCCAACAGGTTGGCTTACTGGTTGGCGAACTGTTGCAACTCCCGGTGATTAGCGCCGTCAGCAACATCCAACGTAATGGCGACCGCATTGTGGTTGAGCGTACGCTGGAAGATGAAGTCGAAGTGATTGACCTGCCGCTCCCCGCTGTACTCTGCGTAACCTCGGATATCAACACGCCGCGTATTCCCTCAATGAAAGCCATTCTCGGCGCGGGTAAAAAGCCCGTCACAACATGGCAAGCCAGCGATATTGGCTGGACGCCGGCGTCACCGTTAGCGGAACTGGTAAGCCTTACGGTACCGCCACAAACAGAACGTAAGCACATCATTCTGGAAAATGACTCGGCTGAAGCCATTGCCGAACTGGCGGAACACCTGAAAAAAGCCCTGAACTAAGCTCAACGGAGAGAAATTATCATGAGTAAATTAGCTAACGTATGGGTGTTCAGCGATAACGTAGAACGCTACGCAGAATTAATGGCCGGCGCGCGTCAGTGGGGTGAACACGTCCATCTTATTGTACAAGGCAGCGAACAAGCTAATCAGGTTAAACCTCTGGGTGCCGATGAGATAATCGTGCTCGAAGCCCCCTCCGGTTTACAGCGTGTTGAAAATTACGCCGAAACCATTGCAGCGCAGATGCAAGAACACGCCGGAATGCTGTTGATGCCCGCTACAAAGCGCGCGAAATCACTTGGGGCACGGTTAAGCATCCAACTCAATGCCGCAATGGTGAACGACGCAATATCGGTGACGCTTGAGGATGACACCGTGTTCGCAGAGCACCGCATGTATGGTGGTCTGGCATTCGGCAAAGAAAAAATCAAAAGCGCGCTGGCAATTATCACGCTAGCCCCAGGGGTGCTTGAACCCGTAGCGGAAAACGCATCGCACACCTGTCCTGTTGTCTCGGCAGCTTACATCGCACCGCTTCATGAAATTATGTGCCAGGAACGTCGCGCCAAATCCGTGAGCAGCGTGGACCTCAGTAAAGCCAAACGTGTGGTTGGCGTGGGGCGCGGCCTGGTTGCGCAACACGATCTGGAGATGGTGCACCAGTTGGCAGCGGTACTGGGTGCAGAAGTGGGCTGTTCACGCCCGATTGCCGAAGGCGAAAACTGGATGGAGCGCGAACGCTACATTGGCGTTTCTGGTGTGTTACTGAAATCAGACCTTTACCTCACGTTAGGCATCTCAGGACAAATTCAACACATGGTCGGCGGTAACGGCGCGAAAGTCATTGTCGCTATCAATAAAGACAAAAAAGCCCCTATTTTCAATTACGCCGATTACGGCCTGGTAGGCGATATCTACAAAGTTGTTCCGGCCCTTATCGAACATCTCAGCCGCTAACCCCCCATTTAACGCACATCTCCCGCTGCTTCGCGGCGGGAAAGGAGCATAAAGCATGTCAGATGAAAAATTCGATGCCATTGTGGTCGGTGCTGGCGTGGCGGGTACAGTTGCAGGCTACGTTATGGCGCAGGCCGGACTGGACGTGCTGGTCATCGAACGCGGAAACAGTGCGGGCAGTAAAAATATGACCGGTGGGCGACTCTATGCGCATAGTCTGGAACGCATCATGCCGGGATTCGCGCAGGAAGCACCACTCGAACGTAAAGTGACCCGCGAAAAAATATCCTTCCTGACCGAAGAGAGCGCCGTAACGCTCGACTTTCATCGGGATAAAGACAACGCGCCAGCGCAGGATTCTTACACCGTGTTGCGCAACCGACTTGATCCCTGGCTGATGGAAAAAGCAGAACAGGCCGGCGCGCAGTTCATCCCCGGCGTCCGCGTTGATGCGCTGATCCGCGAAGGTAATAAGGTCACCGGCGTGCAAGCTGGTGACGATATCCTGGAAGCCAATATTGTCATCCTGGCCGATGGCGTCAACTCAATATTAGGACGGTCGCTGGGGATGGTCCCTCCCTCTTCTGCTCACCACTATGCCGTTGGCGTAAAGGAGTTGATCGGCTTACCTCCGGCTGTGATTGCAGATCGATTCAACCTCTCAGGCGATGAAGGCGCTGCCTGGTTGTTTGCCGGTTCACCGTCTGATGGACTGATGGGGGGAGGCTTTCTGTATACCAACCAGGACTCGGTCTCTCTGGGGCTGGTATGCGGGCTGGGGGATATTGCTCACGCAACGAAAAGTATTCCACAAATGCTGGAAGACTTTAAGCAACACCCGACTATTCGTCCACTGATTGCGGGAGGAGAACTGCTGGAGTATTCCGCGCATATGGTGCCGGAAGGCGGTCTGGCAATGGTACCCAAACTGGTTGATGACGGCGTAATGATCGTCGGCGATGCCGCGGGTTTCTGTCTGAATCTGGGTTACACGGTGCGTGGTATGGATTTAGCAATAGCCTCCGCAGAAGCCGCTGCCCAAACCGCCATTGCAGCCAAAGAACGCCAGGACTTCTCCGCCAGCAGCCTGATGGACTACAAACGCGCCCTCGAACAGGGCTGTGTGATGCGTGATTTACAGCATTTTCGCAAGATCCCGGCGCTGATGGAAAACCCGCGCCTGTTTACCCAATACCCTCGCATTGTCGCAGATATCATGAACGATATGTTCACCGTTGACGGACGCCCGAACCAACCGATTCGTAAGATGATGATGTCCCATGCGAAGAAAATTGGGTTGATGAACTTACTGAAAGACGGCATCAAGGGGGCAACTGCGCTATGAGTCAGGACAATACCGTTAACGTCGACGTCAAGCTGGGCGTCAATAAATTCAATGTCGATGAAGGTCACCCGCACATTATTCTGGCCGCACATCCCGATCTGAATGAATTTCGCAAACTGCTGAAGGCCTGTCCCGCCGGACTGTATAAGCAGGACGAGAGTGGGAATATTCATTTTGATTCTGCTGGCTGCCTGGAGTGTGGCACCTGTCGGGTGCTGTGCGGCGATACGATCCTCGAACAATGGGAGTATCCGGCAGGAACATTTGGCATTGATTTTCGCTACGGCTAATGGACTGAGCCGTTGTACCCCGGATCGGCCTCCACGGCCAATCCGGTCAGACGTATGTCGATATTTTCCAGGGAATAACGAATGAGTATCACACTAACGTTTAACGCCGAACGTCGCGATGCCTGGCGACAACAAGGTTTATGGGGAGATGCTTCGCTTGGCGATTACTGGAACCAAACAGCCAGAGCCATGCCGGATAAAATCGCCGTGGTTGATAACCATGGCGCTTCATATACCTACGCCGCACTCGACGGTGCCGCCAGCAGTCTGGCGAGCTGGTTTTTAGCCTGCGGTATTCAACCCGGCGATCGCGTCGCTTTCCAGTTGCCGGGCTGGTGCGAATTTACCATTATTTATCTGGCCTGCCTGAAAACCGGAGCCGTTTCCGTCCCGTTACTACCCGCCTGGCGCGAAGCGGAGTTAGTATGGGTATTAAATAAATGTAAAGCGAAGATTTTTTTCGCACCTACCCTGTTTAAACAAACCCGGCCGGTCGATTTGATCCTCCCCTTACAAAACCAGTTACCGCATCTGCAACAGATTGTCGCCGTGGATAAACTGGCGCCGGCAACCACCTCACAGGCACTCAGCCAACTGCTTTTAGCACCGCCGTTAAATCAAACGATTAACGTTCACGCGGATGAACTGGCAGCGGTACTGTTTACCTCCGGAACCGAGGGAATGCCGAAAGGCGTAATGTTAACCCACAACAATATCCTTGCCAGCGAACGCGCCTACTGCGCCCGTCTCAATCTCACCTGGCAAGATGTGTTTTTAATGCCCGCGCCGCTTGGACATGCTACCGGTTTTCTGCATGGCGTTACCGCACCGTTTTTAATCGGCGCACGCAGCGTGTTGTTGGATATTTTTACCCCAGACGCCTGTCTCGATCTGCTGGAGCAACAGCACTGCACCTGCGTACTCGGCGCAACGCCATTTGTCTATGACATGTTGTGTCGCATGGAAAAACGCGCCTGCGATCTCTCATCGCTACGCTTTTTTTTATGCGGAGGCACCACCATTCCGCAAAAGATTGCCCGTGACTGCCAACGGCTCGGCATTAAATTGTTAAGCATTTATGGTTCAACGGAGAGCTCCCCGCATGCGCTGGTCAATCTCGATGATTCACCTTCCCGCATGATGACCACCGACGGCTATGCTGCCGCAGGGGTCGAAATTAAAGTCGTCGATGAAGCGCGCAATACCCTGCCTGCAGGAGTAGAAGGTGAAGAGGCCTCGCGTGGCCCCAATGTTTTTATGGGCTACCTCGATGAACCCGAACTGACCGCCCGCGCGCTGGATAAAGAGGGGTGGTATTACAGTGGCGACTTATGCCGGATGGATGACGCGGGATACATCAAAATTACCGGGCGTAAAAAAGATATTATTGTGCGCGGAGGGGAAAATATCAGCAGCCGCGAGGTAGAGGATATTTTATTGCAACATCCACGCATTCATGATGCCTGCGTTGTCGCGATGCCGGACGAACGGTTAGGTGAAAGGTCATGCGCTTATGTGGTACTAAAAGCCCCGCATCATTCGCTGTCGCTGGAATCTGTCGTCGCCTTTTTTAGCCGCAAACGTGTAGCAAAGTATAAATACCCGGAGCATATCGTGGTTGTCGAGAAGTTACCGCGCACAGCGTCCGGCAAGGTACAAAAATACCAGCTTCGTCAGGATATTATTAAACGTTTGAGCATGGAGAGTGTTGCAGGATAAAGTGCCGGATGGCGAGGCTAACGCATCTTATCCGGCCTACGTTGAATAGGCCGGATAAGGCATAATGTTACTTGTTCAGTTCAGCCAGGCTCAGCCAGGTCTGTACGACGGTATCCGGGTTCAGCGACAGACTGTCGATCCCCTCTTCCATCAGCCAGGCCGCGAAGTCTTCGTGGTCAGAAGGTCCCTGACCGCAAATACCCACGTATTTGCCCTGTTTCTTAGCAGCGCGAATCGCCATCGACAGCAGCGCTTTCACCGCGTCGTTACGCTCATCAAACAGTTCAGAAACCACACCCGAGTCACGGTCCAGGCCCAGCGCCAGCTGCGTCATGTCGTTTGAGCCGATGGAGAAGCCATCGAAGTACTCAAGGAACTGTTCAGCCAACAGGGCGTTAGACGGGATCTCGCACATCATGATGATCTTCAGGCCATTCTCGCCGCGTTTCAGCCCCTGGCGCGCCAGCTCTTCAACCACCGCTTTCGCCTGGGCAACGGTACGTACAAACGGTACCATCACTTCAACGTTAGTCAGACCCATATCGTTACGGACACGTTTCACCGCGTCACATTCCAGTGCGAAACAGTCGCGGAAGCTGTCTGAAACGTAACGGCCCGCCCCGCGGAAGCCCAGCATCGGGTTCTCTTCGTGCGGCTCATAACGCTCACCGCCGACCAGGTTAGCATATTCGTTGGACTTAAAGTCCGACATACGCACGATGACGCGTTTCGGATAAAACGCCGCACCCAGCGTCGCGATCCCTTCCGTCAGACGACCAACGTAGAATTCACGCGGAGAGTCGAAACCTTTCATCATGCCGCGGATTTCATTTTGTAGCTCAGGCGTCTGGTCATCAAACTCCAGCAGCGCACGAGGGTGCACGCCGATCATGCGGTTGATAATAAATTCCAGACGCGCAAGGCCGACACCTTCGTTTGGCAGGCAGGCAAAGTCAAAAGCCCGGTCCGGGTTGCCGACGTTCATCATCACCTTCAACGGCAGATCCGGCATGGTCTCCACGCTGGAGCTCTTCACGCTGAAATCAAGCATCTCAGCGTAAACATAACCGGTGTCGCCTTCGGCACAGGAGACAGTGACCTTCTCACCATCCTTCATGCGCTCGGTGGCATCGCCGCAGCCAACCACGGCAGGGATCCCCAGTTCACGGGCAATGATCGCCGCATGGCAGGTACGACCGCCACGGTTGGTCACAATCGCCGCCGCTTTCTTCATGATCGGTTCCCAGTCCGGGTCGGTCATATCAGTCACCAGTACGTCGCCGGGTTCAATACGGTTCATTTCGCTGATGTCGTGAATAACTTTGACCGGGCCGGCGCCAATGCGGTGACCGATGGCGCGACCTTCAGCAATAATTTTACCCTGGGCGTGCAGCGTATACCGCTCCATCACCTGCCCGCGAGAACGCACGGTTTCCGGACGAGCCTGAACAATGAACAGCTTGCCGGTATGACCGTCTTTCGCCCATTCGATGTCCATCGGACGACCGTAGTGCTTCTCGATCTGTACCGCCTGCTTCGCCAGTTCCTGCACTTCATCATTGGTCAGAGAGAAAATATCGCGTTGTTCCTGCGGCACATCCTCAATGGTCACCTGCTTACCGTGTTCCTGGGTTGGCGCGTAGACCATACGGATTTTTTTCGATCCCATGGTGCGACGAACGATCGCCGGACGGTTAGCCGCCAGAGTCGGTTTGTGCACGTAGAACTCATCCGGGTTAACGGCACCCTGCACCACCATCTCGCCCAGACCCCATGCGGAAGTGATAAACACTACCTGGTCGAAACCGGATTCGGTATCGATGGAGAACATAACGCCTGAGGACGCAAGGTCAGAGCGCACCATCCGCTGGACGCCAGCAGAAAGCGCCACGCCACGGTGGTCATAGCCCTGGTGAACACGGTAAGAGATCGCGCGGTCGTTAAACAACGAAGCAAATACGTGTTTGATAGCGACCAGGACAGCATCGAAGCCCTGGACGTTAAGGAAGGTTTCCTGCTGACCAGCAAATGACGCATCTGGCATATCTTCTGCGGTGGCGGAAGAACGCACGGCAAAAGATGCCTGGGCATCGTCTGCTGACAGCTGCGCGTAGGCATCGCGGACGGCATTTTCCAGCTCCGGCTGGAAAGGAGTGTCGATAATCCACTGGCGGATTTGTGCCCCGGCTTTCGCAAGCTCGGTAACATCATCAATATCCGTTTTATCCAGCAGCTCATAAATGCGCTGGTTTACACCGCTTTGGTCCAGAAACTGGTTAAACGCATCGGCGGTTGTTGCAAAACCATTCGGTACGGAAACTCCCATACCGGAAAGGTTAGTAATCATTTCACCCAGGGAGGCATTTTTGCCCCCAACTCTGTCTACATCATTCATGCCGAGTTGGTTATACCAAAGCACCAGCGGTGACGAGCCATTGTTGGACATCGAACAATCCTTATATATGAACGAGGTTAGGAAACTCAATTTTGCGTATTTATCTTTGCATATTTACCGCGGCGAAAAAAACGGTGAATCGTTCAAGCAACTTTATTTTTTATTTTTTAAGATTGTTTCCGCATTTGCGCAAACCCGCGAGCGACACGGGATCACCACAAAAACTACCGGTATAAACATTTGTTCCGAAAAATGAAATGCACTTTTCATTAAATATAAAAATAGCGTTTCACTTTATAAAAGTGATGGCGCAATATTCGCTTCTGGCGAATTTTAATTTATGCTTTCAGAGAATTATGTCTGCCCCAGGATGCGCAAAATGGATAATGCTGTTGATCGTCACGTTTTTTATATTTCTGATGGTACGGCCATCACCGCCGAGGTATTGGGCCACGCGGTAATGTCGCAATTTCCGGTCACTATCAACAGCATTACGCTGCCGTTTGTTGAAAACGAGAGCCGCGCGCGCGCGGTTAAAGACCAGATTGACGCCATTTACCAACAAACCGGCGTGCGTCCTCTGGTGTTTTACTCCATCGTCTTGCCGGAAATCCGCTCGATCATTCTGCAAAGCGAGGGGTTTTGTCAGGATATCGTACAGGCGCTGGTCGCTCCATTGCAGCAAGAGATGAAGCTCGACCCAACGCCGATTGCCCATCGTACCCACGGCCTGAATCCCGGCAACCTCAACAAGTACGATGCGCGTATTGCCGCTATTGATTACACCCTTGCCCATGACGATGGTATTTCGTTGCGCAACCTCGATCAGGCGCAGGTGATCCTGCTCGGTGTTTCCCGTTGCGGCAAAACCCCGACCAGTTTGTATCTGGCCATGCAGTTTGGTATCCGCGCGGCCAACTACCCCTTTATTGCCGATGATATGGATAATCTGGTGCTGCCCACATCCCTGAAGCCGCTGCAGCATAAACTGTTCGGTCTGACCATCGACCCCGAACGCCTGGCGGCGATCCGCGAAGAGCGACGAGAGAACAGCCGTTACGCCTCGCTACGCCAGTGTCGGATGGAAGTTGCCGAAGTGGAAGCGCTGTACCGGAAAAATCAGATCCCATGGTTAAACAGTACCAACTATTCGGTAGAAGAGATTGCTACCAAGATCCTCGACATTATGGGGCTGAATCGCCGCATGTACTAGAATGCTAGTGCATTGGTTCAATTTTTTGTTATTATGCTCGCCACCAGGCCGGATGAGTGTGATATTGTGATGCACATCACTTCCCGGTAGTCCTGCCGTTGAAGCAACAAATTTCTGAGACAAGTAATGAACAGAACCGATGAACTCCGTACTGCGCGTATTGACAACCTGGTCACTCCAGCAGAGCTTGCGCAGCGGCATCCTGTTTCGTCCTCCGTCGCCCGTCATGTTACGGACTCCCGACGCCGGATAGAAAAAATATTGAATGGCGAAGATCCCCGTTTGCTGGTGATCGTAGGCCCTTGCTCAATTCACGATCTCGATGCCGCCGTGGAATACGCGACGCGCCTGCAGGCGCTGCGCGAAAAGCACCAGACGCGTCTGGAAATCGTGATGCGTACCTATTTTGAAAAGCCACGCACCGTCGTGGGCTGGAAAGGCTTAATTTCCGACCCGGACCTGAACGGCAGCTACCGTGTGAACCACGGCATTGAGCTGGCGCGTAAACTGCTGCTGCAGGTCAACGAACTGGGCGTCCCCACGGCGACTGAATTTCTCGACATGGTGACCGGCCAGTTTATTGCTGATTTAATCAGTTGGGGCGCCATTGGCGCGCGCACCACCGAAAGCCAGATCCACCGCGAAATGGCGTCTGCTCTTTCCTGCCCGGTTGGGTTTAAGAACGGGACGGATGGTAATACCCGTATCGCCGTCGATGCGATTCGCGCCTCCCGCGCCAGCCATATGTTCCTCTCCCCGGATAAAACCGGCCAGATGACCATTTATCAGACCAGCGGTAATCCATACGGGCATATCATTATGCGCGGCGGTAAAAAGCCGAATTATTTTGCTGAAGATATTGCCGCCGCCTGCGATACCTTGCACGAATTTTCCCTGCCTGAGCATCTGGTCGTCGATTTCAGCCATGGTAATTGCCAGAAGCAGCATCGCCGTCAGTTGGAAGTGTGTGATGACGTATGCCAGCAAATTCGCAACGGTTCGACGGCGATTGCCGGGATCATGGCGGAAAGTTTCCTGCGTGAAGGCACGCAAAAAATCGTCAGCGGTCAGCCGCTGGTTTACGGTCAGTCGATTACCGACCCGTGCCTGAACTGGGAAGATACTGAACTACTGGTGGACAAACTCGCCTCGGCGGTTGATAGCCGTTTTTAACGCTGTATACCGGGTAACACCACGTTGCCCGGTGGTAATTCTTTGTTTTTCCCTTCATTGTTGTGCAAAAACTGTTCCCGTCACAATTATTTCACAAAAACGCTTGCCGCACATTTGCAGTTTGATGATAATGATTATCATTGTTACATTGATTGCTATTTTTAAACTCTATGTCACGTATGGATAACACAACAGCTACGCCTGCAAAAGAAAAAACACCGCCTGCCGTCGCCGCAACCGAGCGTCGCATTGACAGTAAAAGTTTGCTGGGCAAAGAAGGACGCGTGATTATAGAGCACGATGGCCAGCACTACCTGCTGCGCCAGACCCATGCTGGAAAACTCATTCTGACTAAATAAACGACACTTTTCGCCAGCCACCCAGGTGATACCCAGGCAGCCAGCGCTTTTCGATTTTCTAATGGAGAGTTGCTATGCCCCACCTGCACACCGCATCCTTGCGCCCGTCGCTCCTGGCGTTGGCGATTGTCAGTAATCTTCCCGTCGTTGCCTGGGCGGCAGTAGAGGATATGACCGTCACCGCCACCGGTAATCCCCGTAGCGCCTTTGAAGCGCCGATGATGGTCAGCGTTATCGACGCTACTGCACCTGAAAACCAGACAGCCAGCTCGGCAGCCGACCTGTTACGAAAGGTTCCGGGCCTGACCCTTGACGGTACGGGGCGGACAAATGGTCAGGACGTCAATCTGCGCGGCTATGACCGTCGCGGCGTTCTGGTGCTGGTGGATGGCGTTCGCCAGGGAACCGATACCGGGCACCTGAACAGTACCTTCCTCGATCCGGCGCTAATCAAGCGGATTGAAGTGGTGCGCGGCCCTTCCGCACTGTTGTATGGCAGCGGCGCGCTGGGCGGCGTAATCGCCTATGACACTGCGGATGCTAAAGACTTACTGGAGGCGGGTCAGAATAGCGGTTATCGCGTGTTCGGTACCGCGGCTACCGGCGATCACAGCCTCGGTATGGGCGCCAGCGCATTTGGCCGCACCGATACCCTCGACGGGCTGCTGGCCTGGTCCAGTCGCGATCGCGGTAATTTGCGCCAGAGCGACGGCACTACCGCCCCGAACGATGAAGCGATTAACAATATGCTGGCGAAAGGCAGTTGGAAAATTGACAGCGCCCAGACGCTGGCCGGCTCGCTGCGTTATTACAACAATGATGCCCGGGAACCTAAAAATCCACAAACCAGCGCGGCGGATACCACCAGCAATCCGATGACCGATCGCTCAACCATCCAGCGCGATGCGCAACTGACCTACTCCCTCGCCCCGGCGGATAATGACTGGCTAAACGCGGATGCCCGCATCTACTGGTCCGAAGCGCGCATTAATGCACAAAACACGGACAGCACCGGCGAATTTCGCAAGCAGACCACCAAAGGCGGGAAAGTCGACAACCGTAGCCGCCTGTTTACCGATTCATTTGCTTCTCACTTACTGACCTACGGCGGTGAATACTATCGTCAGGAACAACAACCGGGCGGCGCAACCACCGGTTTCCCGGAGGCAAAAATCGATTTTAGCTCCGGCTGGCTACAGGATGAAATCACCCTGCGCGACCTGCCGGTTACGCTGCTGGGGGGGACACGGTATGACTCTTATCGCGGTAGCAGCGACGGTTATGAAGATGTCGATGCCGATAAATGGTCGTCCCGCGCTGGACTCACCGTTGCGCCTGCCGACTGGCTGATGCTTTTCGGTTCATACGCTCAGGCCTTCCGTGCTCCAACCATGGGCGAGATGTATAACGACGCGAAACACTTCTCGATTGGCCGTTTTTACACCAATTACTGGGTGCCAAACCCGAACCTGCGTCCGGAAACCAACGAAACACAGGAATACGGATTTGGCCTGCGCTTTGACGATCTGTTGATGGCGAGCGATGCGCTCGAATTTAAAGCCAGCTATTTCGACACCAAAGCCAAAGATTACATCTCCACCAGCGTCGATTTTGCCGCTGCGACGACCATGTCCTATAACGTACCCAACGCCAAAATCTGGGGCTGGGACATGATGGCGAAATACACCGCCGATCTGTTCAGCCTCGATATGGCCTATAACCGCACGCGGGGTAAAGATACTGACACGGGCGAGTACATTTCCAGCATTAACCCGGACACCGTCACCAGCAAACTGAACGTGCCGGTTGCACACAGCGGTTTCTCCGTTGGCTGGATAGGTACATTTGCTGACCGCTCAACGCACATCAGCAGCAGCTACGCCAAACAACCCGGCTATGCGGTAAACGACTTCTACGTGAGCTATCAGGGGCAACAGGCGCTAAAAGGCATGACCACCACACTGGTCCTGGGCAACGCTTTCGACAAAGAGTACTGGTCGCCGCAGGGCATTCCGCAGGATGGCCGCAATGGCAAAATTTTCGTGAGTTATCAGTGGTAATCACTTTTCCCCGGTTCGCCGGGGCAGCAATCTGGAAGGAAGAGACAATAAATCACCACACACGCTGGCTGGAACTGAAAAAAGAAAACCCTGGCAAATACGCACGTGACATCGCGGCTATGATGCACATCAGCGAGGCAGAACTGACCTTCGCGCGCGTCGGTCATGACGCCTGGCGCTTACGTGGCGAAGTCCGCGAAATCCTCGGCGCGCTGGAAGCCGTAGGCGAAACCAAATGTATTTGCCGCAACGAATATGCGGTGCATGAGCAGGTCGGCGCATTTACCAACCAGCACCTGAGCGGGCATGCCGGGCTGGTACTCAATCCACGCGCCCTCGATCTGCGTCTGTTCCTGAATCAATGGGCAAGCGCCTTTCATATCAGAGAAACAACCGCTCACGGCGAGCGTCAGAGCATTCAGTTTTTCGACCATCAGGGTGATGCATTACTGAAGGTCTATGCCACACAAAATACCCTCGTTGAAGAATGGGCAGCGTTACTGAGCCGTTTCATCTTCACTGAAAACCCGCCACTGGCACTGCAATCCGCTAAAAACCCTGCTCCTGCTACCGTCACCGTTGATGCACAGGCCGTGGATCAAGAGTGGCGAGCCATGACCGATGTCCACCAGTTCTTCGGTCTGCTGAAACGCCACGATCTCACTCGCCAACAGGCGTTTAATCTGGTAGGCGATGACCTGGCCTGTAAAGTAACCAATGGCGCACTGGCGCAGTTACTCAATACCGCGCGTCAGGATGGCAATGAAATTATGGTGTTTGTGGGTAATCGCGGCTGCGTACAAATTTTTACCGGCGTGATAGAAAAACTGGTACCGATGAAAGGCTGGCTGAATATATTCAATCCAGCATTTACATTACATCTGCTGGAAGAAAGCGTGGCTGAAACGTGGGTAACGCGCAAACCAACCGCCGATGGACACGTTACCAGTCTGGAACTGTTTGCGGCCGATGGCACACAGATTGCCCAACTGTATGGTCAACGTACGGAAGGCGAACCGGAGCAAACGCAATGGCGCGCGCAAATTGACGCACTGACGCCGAAAGGGCTGGCCGCATGAACAAATTGCTGCTCCTGATTGCGTTGCTGCCCGTTACTGCGCTGGCGGTCCCCGAGGAAAGAGTCGTTACTCTGGGGGGCGACGTCACCGAAATTGTGTACGCGCTGGGGGCCCAGTCAACGCTTGTGGCGCGAGACAGTACCAGCCAGTGGCCTGAAGCCGCAAACGCCCTGGCTGACGTCGGCTATTTACGCCAGCTTAACGCCGAAGGGATCCTTGCCACCCGTCCGACGCTGGTCCTTGCCAGTGCGCAGGCGCAGCCTTCTCTGGCGCTAAAACAGGTCGAGCAGAGCAATGTCAGGGTTGTTACGATCCCGGCAAACAACGACCTTAACGCGATTGATGGAAAAATTCGCGTCATTGCCGAGGCGACTCACCGGGAGGCCGATGGCGAAACGTTGCGTGCAACCTTACGTCAGGAGCTGGCGGCGCTCCCGTCATCTGAACTTAACAAACGCGTCCTGTTTATTCTTAATCATGGTGGGATGACCGCCATGGCTGCAGGCCAGCAAACCGGAGCCGATGCCGCTATTCGCGCCGCCGGTTTGCGCAACGCGATGCAGGGGGTTAACCGTTATCAACCTCTTTCACAAGAAGGTGTGATTGCCAGCCAGCCGGACCTGGTGGTGATTTCACGGGAAAGTGTTAGGGCAATGGGTGGCGAGGCGAGCCTGTGGGCGCTGCCGGGGCTGGCGCAAACACCTGCGGGACGGAATAAACAGGTATTGCAGGTTGATGATATGGCACTGCTTGGCTTCAGTATCCGCACGCCGCAGGCCATTTTGCAGCTACGCGCGAAAGCAGAGCAATTGCCCTGATGTCCCGACGAATCACTTGTTCTTTGTGGGTCATGGCGCTAATGCTGGTCGTAATGACAATTTTGGCTACCGGTTTTGGCGCGTTGCGCCTGCCGGTAAGTCTGCTCTGGCGTGATGACAATGAAACTCTGCGTCAAATCTGGCTCACTATTCGCCTGCCCCGTGTTCTGCTGGCGCTGGTGATTGGCGGTTCTCTGGCGCTATCCGGTTGTGTGATGCAGGGACTGTTTCGCAACCCACTTGCCGACCCGGGATTACTCGGAATTAGCAGCGGTGCGGCCTGCGCCGTCGCCCTGTGGGTGGTACTGCCTGTCTCTTTGCCCGCGCTACTGATGCTGTATGCGCCAATGTTGGCTGCATTTGTCGGTGCACTGGCGGCAACCGTGGTGATTTTTATCCTCAGCCAACAGCGCGACGGTTCACTCTCGCGGCTGCTGCTGGTCGGTATTGCGATCAACGCGCTCTGCGGGGCGGCTGTTGGCGTTCTGTCGTGGGTCAGTAATGATGCGCAACTGCGCCAGCTGTCGCTGTGGGGGATGGGAAGTCTGGGCGCTGCGCAATGGTCCGCGCTCCTGGCAGTTACCTCGCTGGCTATCCCGACGGTGCTGATCGTCTGGCGTCTGGCTTCGGCCCTGAACCTGCTGCAACTGGGCGAGGAAGAGGCGCATTATCTTGGCGTGAATGTGCGTACAATCCAGCGTATTTTGCTGCTTTGCAGCGCCTTGCTGGTAGCCGCAGCGGTGGCAGTAAGCGGCGTAATTGGCTTTATCGGGCTGGTTATCCCGCATTTAATACGTATGTGGCTCGGCGCAGACCATCGGGCCGTTATCCCCGGTTCCGTGCTGGCGGGCGCGTTTTTATTACTGATTGCCGACACGCTGGCCCGCACTTCAGTTGCGCCAGCGGAAATGCCGGTCGGTCTGTTAACCAGTCTGCTCGGCGCCCCGTGGTTTTTATGGCTTATTTTTCGTCAGCGAGGATCGCATGGCTGAACATTTCGTTGCTGAAGGACTTCACTATCGCGTGGCGGGCAGGTCGGTGATTGCTGATGTATCGCTTGCCCTCGCAAAAGGTGAACTGGTGGCGCTCATCGGCCCAAACGGTGCGGGGAAATCTACCCTGCTGCGCCTGTTGACCGGTTTTCTCATACCGGTTGCCGGGCGCTGCATGCTGGCGGGCAAAGCGCTGGATGAGTGGCATACGCAGACGCTGTCGCGCCATCGGGCGGTGATGCGTCAGCAAACGCAACTGGGATTTGACTGGCCGGTAGAGGCCGTTATCGCGATGGGCCGTGCGCCCTGGACCCAGCGTTCGGAACCTCGCCTTATCGCGCAGGTGATGGAGATGACCGGATGCGCGCCGTTGGCAGGTCGGCAATACGCCACGCTTTCCGGCGGCGAGCAACAGCGCGTGCAGTTAGCCCGCGCCCTGGCACAACTCTGGTGCGACGGAGCGCCTCGCGGCTGGTTATTTCTTGATGAACCCACCTCGGCGCTGGATCTTTACCACCAGCAACATCTGCTGCGGTTACTGAAAACGCTTGTCGCTTCAGGAGAGCTGCATGTGTGTATTGTGCTTCACGATTTGAATCTGGCTGCTTTATGGGCTGACAGAATAGTGTTACTGCATAATGGCAGGCTGGCGTCGCAAGGGACGCCGGAGACCGTGTTACGGGCCGATGATCTGATGCGCTGGTACGGTGCTGAGGTTCACGTTGGCCATCATCCGGCCAACGTGTCCCCCCAGGTGTTTCTGGCGCCTTAGCTTGAACAGCTCACTTCCAGCCGTTTGCCCCAGTCAGGCGGCCGGCTGACATAGTCATCATCGCGATCGACAAACGGGGTACGCAACGCCTGGTGCAGCCGATGTAGCTCGGCGTAATCTCCCTGCTCCGCCTGACTAATCGCCCGTTGCGCCAGCCAGTTGCGTAAAACCATCGCCGGGTTTGCCGCCTTCATCTGCGTTTGTCTGACATCGTCAACAACGCTGTCCTGTTCCAGGCGCGAGCGATACCGTGTGAACCAGTCGTCAAACGCCGCACGATCCAC
The DNA here is from genome assembly GCF_059615875.1 of Citrobacter sp. CRE-46. Lineage (NCBI taxonomy): Bacteria > Pseudomonadati > Pseudomonadota > Gammaproteobacteria > Enterobacterales > Enterobacteriaceae > Citrobacter > Citrobacter sp. CRE-46. The sequence continues at coordinate 2,968,570 of NZ_CM184341.1, forward strand.
AAACTCATCGCGTAGCGGAGATAGCGCACTGTGTTGTTCCGTCAGACTGAGCATGCGAAACGTTCGCGTATAGTCGCTTCTTTCTCGCGCCATCAGGCTAAACAGTTCACTCAGCAGCTCGTTATCGTTTTTCTGCTCGCTAAAGAAGCCGAGCTTTTGCCGCATCCGTTGACCGTAACGCGTTAACAGCGCCAGTTGGTAATTGTCCAGCGCATCATTGAGCGCCTCGACCGGGATAAATGGCGACAGGGTTTGTGCCAGACGTTGCAGGTTCCACAGCGCGGCTGCAGGTTGATTATCGAAACTGTATCGTCCCTGATGATCGGAGTGGTTACAGATAAAATCCGGCACGTAGTCATCAAGAAAACCATACGGACCGTAATCCATCGTCAGCCCCAGAATAGACATGTTGTCCGTATTCATAACGCCATGCGCAAACCCTACCGCCTGCCAGTCGGCGATTAAGCTTGCGGTACGCGTGACAATATCGCTAAACCACAGCTGATATTTATCGGCTTCTTCCTGCCAATGCGCCCAGTAATGACGAATCGCGAAGTCTGCAAGTTGACGGACTTTCTCCGGCTCGCGACGATAGTAAAAGTGTTCAAAATGGCCAAAGCGCATATGGCTTTGCGCCACGCGAATGAGCATCGCCCCATGCTCTACCGTTTCGCGATATACCGGCGTGTCGCTGGTGACAATCGACAATGCCCGCGTGGTGGGTATTCCCAGATAGTGCATCGCCTCGCTAGCCAGGCTTTCGCGAATGGTTGAACGCAGCACGGCGCGCCCATCCCCCATGCGGGAATAAGGCGTCAGTCCGGCACCCTTCAGGTGCCAGTCAAGCGTCGAGCCATCAGCAAGCTGTTGTTCGCCCAGCAGGATCCCACGTCCGTCACCAAGCTGACCGGCCCAAACGCCGAACTGATGTCCGCTATAAACTTGCGCTAAAGGCGACATCCCGGGAAGCAAGGATTCGCCTCCCCAAACCCCTGAACCCTCTGGAATAGTAAACAGCGCCGCAGGAATAGCCAATTGCTCAGCCAGAGCATCGTTATGCCAGATAAGATGCGCGTTTTTCAGGGGCGTAGGCGAGAGTGCTGTATAGGTTGCTGGTAATTCATCACGCCAGCGGGTGGTAAAAGACAGGGTCATAGGGCCTCCTGTCTCTAGTGTAGACTGTTAATAGCCTGTTAAACACCAGCAAATAAAAGGGTTATATCCTCGATAACGAAATTATCTGCGCGGGCGGTACCGCAGGCCACAATCCTCCCTGCATGGCGCTGAAACCGAGGGGAAGTACTCGTGCCAACATTTCTTGCGTATCAATACCGCTAATGATGATTGACTCACAGCAGGGTGATATTTGCGCCTGGATAGCGCGCATAAATGGTTCAAATGAAATATGTGCAATCCTTTGTTGAACAAAGTTTTTATCCAACACCACACGTTTGAACAGGCCATCAAAAATTGCCCGCGTTGATATGCCGCCAGCGCCATAATTTTGCAGAATTAATGGAAATCTTGCCGCAAGTGCAGTCAGCGTTGGATTGTCTTTACCCTTGTTTAACTCTGGATAGCTTTCATTAATAGCCAGTTCCAGAAATGAAAATCGTTCAATTTGTGAAGCATATTCAGCGTCTGATAATAAAGTATGAGCAACTGCCGGGGTTAAATTAATCCAGACTGAGACTTTTCGCTGAATAAAAAAATGTTGGCACGTTTCGATTAATTCCAGTTTCTCTGTAAATAAACGACATTGTTCATCGTCCGACATCCGAGGTAAGACCAGCTCGGTTGGTATACGCACATCCCCCTGCAGGCTGGCAAAACTGGTGATGATATCTACGAATTCAAGATCGCCTTTTTCACTTCTCGCAGGAAGAAAAGACAACTCCGATTGATAAAGATTATCCAGTGAAACAATCATCGTACCAGCCCCTCTGCATAGGTGTTATCCGGCATCCTGTAGCAAAGGATGGAGAAATACGTTACTGCTGATGCAAGTAGAGGCTCTTTCATTTGTCCCTTTATAGCCAGTAAATCGAATCCTTTTTTTTAGCTTATCGTGATTATAAGCGAATATCCAGCTTTGCACTTTTTAATATCCCGGCATAAATCATATTTTTAGCAAGATACACTCTTAGCACACAGGGTTATTGATCGGCTGGAAGCAGTAATAACAGTTAGCATTCAAATGAAAATGTCGAGGCTGCACAGTCGTTAGCAGCCTCGTCAGTTGTGAGGGTTAAATACGTCGAGCCTGCCAGAAGTTTTTACGCCAGTAGACATTATCCAGTGACGAGCGCATCACTCCGCGGCTGGTTGAGGCATGAATAAATTGATTATTGGTGTCGTAAATGCCGACATGCAGACCACTTTCTCCGGATCCGGTTTTAAAGAAAACCAGATCGCCTGGCAGCAAATCATCTTTATCGATTTCGGTACCAATCTTTGATTGCATGCGCGTATCGCGCGGGAGCTGTAGATCGAATTTATCCCGCATCGTCATCAAAACAAACCCTGAGCAATCCACCCCGCTACGGCTCATACCACCATAACGATAAGGTGTACCATGCCAGGTTTGTAGCTGGTCATTAAGACCGGCGATAACGGCGATAGAATCCGACAAATGGGCATTTGGCGCAGGAGCACGATGGCTGCTGCAGCCCGCCAAAAACAATGCTGTGATGAAAAGGAGCCAAAAGCGCATTCAGGACGAATCCTCTGGATTTTATTTTTATGCCAATTTAGCGTGGAAATTACAGGATTTTCAAGAACCCATTTAACTTAAGTGGTTGATATGAGCATTCTGTGGCCTTCGATATCCAAACGACGGAAGTTCACGCCGTAAGCCGCAGACAGATTAGCTGGTGTCAGGACCGTATCACGTGAGCCACTGGCAAGCAGCTTCCCACGTTTGAGCAACCAGGCTTTATGCGCATGGCGCAAGGTATGATTGAGGTCATGGCTGCTCATCACAATCGCTATTCCCTGCAAACACAGTTGGCCCAACAACCTGTCCAGGGCGTTTTGTTGCGCGACGTCCAGGCTGTTCATCGGCTCATCCAACAGTAAAAGCTGACCGAATGGATTAGCTTGCGGGCAAATTTGCAAAATAACGGCCGCCAGGCGCACACGCTGCCACTCACCGCCGGAGAGTTGATTAACGCCACGCCCCAGCTTATCCCCCAGACCAAGCGCATCGGCGACCTCCTGTAACAGATCGGCACGCGCTTTGTCGGGTTGATGCAGCGTCAGAAAATGCCAGACCGGCATGGCAAAAGGCGGGTTTTGCTGTTGCGCAAGATAAGCACGATATTGCGCCAGCTTTGCTGCCGGCCACTCTTCAAGCGGCATGTCGCCGAAGGTGATGCTGCCCTCCCCGGTCGTCAAACCCGCCATACGCGCCAACAGCGTACTTTTCCCCGCACCGTTAGGCCCCACCAAATGCAGGATTTCCCCTGCTTTTATTTCACCAGAAAGCGGGCCGAGCCGGGTCGATTCCGCTACATCCTGTAGCTGCATCAATCGAGACATTAGTTTGCCAGCGCCTTCTTGATGCTTTGCACCAGCATCGGATCCTCAGGCGTCATATCCGGAGAGAATCGTTGCAGTACTTGCCCATCCCGTCCCACTAAAAACTTCTCAAAGTTCCACAGGATATCGTCCGGGTAGAGCGGCGCCCGGCCTTTACTGGCCATACGTTCATAGAATCCACTGTCTGCTGGCGCCACAGCCGTTGGCGCGGCATCAATCAGCTTCTGATACAGCGGATGACGCCCCTCGCCGTTGACGTCAATCTTGCTGAACATCGGGAAAGTAACGCCCCAGGTCATACTGCAGTACGTTTTGATTTCGTCTTCGCTGCCCGGTTCCTGGCCCAGAAACTGATTGCAGGGAAAACCAAGCACATTGAAGCCCTGTTGATGCCAGGCTTTCTGCAGGTTCTCCAGTTGTTCGTATTGCGGCGTCAGTCCACATTTCGAAGCAACGTTGACGATTAACAGTACATTGCCAGAATACGGTTGCAGCGTAGTCGCCTCGCCGTCAATGGTCGTCACTTCGGTATTGAGGATAGTGTCTTGCATAGCATCTCCAGAACAACAGGTTGATTTTCAGTTTTTAATCATAGACCGAACCAACGCTTTCTAGCGCGCGGCTTTCAACAATAGCCAGATAAATACCGGTGCTCCCATGGTAGCCGTCACCACGCCGATGGGCAGTTCAGCCGAAGCCAACACCAAACGCGCGACAACATCAGCAAACAATAATGCGATTGCGCCAGCCAACGCGCAGCCAGGCAGGAGAACACGGTGATCGGTTAAACCACACAACCGCAAAATGTGGGGGATAACCAATCCAATAAAACCAATCGCACCCGCCAGAGCCACGCTTACGCCGACCATCCATCCTGTGGCGACCACCAGCAGATTGCGCCAGAACCATAATGGTAACCCCAGTTGGCGCGCAGAAGTTTCCCCCAGCGCCAGCATATTCATCGGCTGAGACTGACAGCAGATCCATATCAGTACGGGGATCAACGCCACCATCAGCCAGGCCTGATGCCAGTCGACGCCGCCAAAGCCCCCCATCATCCAGTACATCAGTTGTCGTAAGTCAAAAGAGGTGGAAAAATAGATGGCCCACGTCATCAACGCGCTACAGATAATGCCCAGCGCCACTCCCGCCAGCAGCAAGCGACTGGTAGACAAATGACGACTGGCAAAGCGTAACAGAATGAGAGTAATAATCAGCGCCCCGGCGATGGCACATAAGCCCAACGCCCAGCCGGGAAGCTGCCCCTGGCCGAGCAGCACAGCAGCAATAAGTCCTACACCTGCGCCGTTAGACACGCCCAGTAGACCCGGTTCCGCGAGTGGATTTTCAAAGAGGGCCTGCATTACCGCACCGGATAAAGCCAACGCAGCGCCTACCAGCAAAACGGCGAGGGTACGTGGAAAGCGGATTTGCCAGACGAACAGATCGCCGCGGGCGCTGAACCAGTCGCCAGGAGCGATCCACTGTTCTCCTGCGCACAGGCTTAAAATCGTTGCCAGTAACATCAGCACTGACAGTGACAGTATCCAGCGCACGTTTCGTCGCTGCTGTTGATGGGCGAAAGTCAGCATGTTTTCCATTCTGCTGAAAAGAGATGGGGGTGATTCTACGGTGCTGTTTCGGTAGTGAAAAGGAAAAAGGCCGCAGAGCGGCCTTTTTAGTTATATACGTCATGCTTTACGCTGCCGCTTTGATGGCAACGCAAGTGGTTTAACGAATCGTTAAATCACTCTTCTTTGGGCGTTGCGTTTTCAACCCGACTTTTTAACTTCTGTCCGGGTCTGAAGGTCACCACGCGCCGTGCTGTAATGGGAATATCTTCGCCCGTTTTCGGGTTACGTCCCGGACGTTGATTCTTATCACGCAGATCGAAGTTACCAAAACCAGAGAGTTTTACCTGCTCACCATTTTCCAGAGCACGACGAATCTCTTCGAAAAACAGCTCGACCAGTTCTTTGGCATCCCGCTTGCTAAGCCCAAGCTTATCAAACAGATATTCTGACATTTCAGCTTTTGTAAGCGCCATAGGTTCAATCCCTCAATGATGCCTGGAATCGCTCTTTTAATGCCTCTACACATTTGGCGACGGTAGCGGCAATCTCCTCTTCTTCAAGTGTACGGCTGGTATCCTGAAGGATCAGGCTGATAGCGAGGCTCTTATAGCCCTCCGCAACACCCTTACCGCGGTACACGTCAAATAAGTTTACGCCAACTACCTGATTTACGCCAACTTTCTTACACTCGGATAAAATATCCGCAGCGGGAACGTTTTCTGCCACAACGACTGCGATGTCGCGACGGTTCGCTGGGAAGCGAGAAACTTCACGCGCCTGAGGCACCACGCGGTCTGCGAGCTTGTTCCACTCCAGTTCAAACACCAGAGTGCGACCGTTCAGATCCAGTTTACGTTCCAGCTCAGGATGAACAACCCCAATGAAACCAATACGTTCACCTTTCAGATAAATCGCCGCAGACTGACCCGGATGCAGTGCTGGATTCGCTTCAGCTTTGAACTGAATGTCCGCCAGTTTGCCGGTCAAGTCGAGAACCGCTTCCAGATCGCCTTTCAAATCATAGAAATCAACGGTCTCTTTTGCCAGATTCCAGTGTTCATCATGACGATTACCGCAGATCACGCCTGCCAGCATCAGATCCTGACGGATCCCGAGGTTGGCCTGCGTATCCGGTACGAAACGTAAACCCGTTTCAAAAATACGCACACGGTTCTGCTGACGGTTCTGGTTATACACCACCGTTGACAGCAAACCGGTCCACAGCGATAAGCGCATTGCCGACATATCAACAGAAATTGGGCTTGGCAGCAGCAGCGATTCTTCACCCGGATGCAGCAATGCCTGAATTTTCGGGTCGACAAAGCTGTAGGTGATAACTTCCTGGTAGCCTTTGTCATTCAGCATGGTTTTTACACGTTTCAGCGATAAATCCGCTTCACGATGCGTACCCATGATCAGACCTGCCTGAATTGGCGTATTCGGGATATTGTCATAACCGTAAACGCGGGCAACTTCTTCGACCAGGTCTTCTTCGATTTCCATATCGAAACGCCAGCTCGGCGCTACCGCTTTCCACTCATCCTGACCTTCCGTGACGTCACAACCCAGACGACGCAGAATATCACTCACCTGGTCATCAGCAATATGGTGTCCGATCAGACGATCCAGTTTGCTGCGGCGCAGCGTAATGGTCGCGCGTTTTGGCAGCGTCGCTTCGTTGGTTACATCAATAATTGGACCGGCTTCACCGCCGCAGATATCAATCAGCAAACGGGTAGCGCGCTCCATCGCTTTGTACTGCAGCGCAGGATCGACACCACGCTCATAGCGGTGAGAAGCATCGGTGTGCAGGCCATGACGACGCGCGCGACCGGTAATAGACAGCGGACTGAAGAACGCGCATTCCAGCAGGACGTTTTGCGTTTCATCATTCACGCCGGAATGTTCGCCACCAAAGATGCCGCCCATGGCCAGCGCTTTGTTATGGTCGGCAATCACCAGCGTATCCGCATTTAGTTTAGCTTCGCTGCCGTCCAGCAGAACCAGGGTTTCCCCCTCTTTTGCCATCCGGACAACAATCCCGCCTTCAATGCGGTCTTTGTCGAACGCGTGCATCGGCTGACCCAGTTCGAGCAGCACATAGTTCGTTACGTCAACCACGGCATCGATAGAGCGGATGCCGCAGCGACGCAGTTTTTCTTTCATCCACAGCGGGGTTGGCGCTTTAACGTTGATGCCTTTCACCACGCGCCCCAGATAGCGTGGGCAGGCTTCCACCGCGTCGACCTGAATCGGCAGGACATCGCTAATGGTTGCGGCTACTGGCGCCATTTCCGGTTCAACCAGCGGAGCCTGGTTCAGTACGGCAACATCACGTGCCACGCCGATGATACCCAGGCAGTCGGCGCGGTTCGGCGTAACGCTGATTTCGATAGTGTTGTCGTCAAGCTTCAGGTATTCGCGGATATCGGCGCCAATTGGCGCATCGGCGGGCAGTTCGATAATGCCGCTATGGTCGTCGGAAATACCCAGCTCGGAGAACGAGCACAGCATGCCTTCAGACGGTTCACCGCGCAGTTTCGCTGCTTTAATTTTAAAGTCGCCTGGCAGTACGGCGCCCACGGTTGCCACCGCCACTTTCAGGCCCTGACGGCAGTTCGGCGCGCCACAGACGATATCCAACAGGCGGTCACCGCCTACATTCACTTTGGTAACGCGCAGTTTGTCAGCGTTCGGGTGCTGAGCGCACTCAACCACTTCACCCACCACAACGCCGTTGAACGCGCCCGAAACAGGTTCCACACCGTCAACTTCCAGACCCGCCATCGTGATTTGGTTTGACAGCGCATCGCTATCAATCGCCGGGTTTACCCATTCGCGTAACCACAGTTCACTGAATTTCATTGTTTTATCCTGCCTTTATTTAAACTGTTTGAGGAAACGCAGATCGTTTTCGAAGAAAGAACGCAGATCGGTCACGCCATAACGCAGCATGGTCAGACGCTCCATACCCATACCGAATGCAAAGCCGGAGTAGATTTCCGGATCGATACCCACGTTGCGCAGCACGTTCGGGTGAACCATCCCGCAGCCCAGCACTTCCAGCCATTTGCCGTTTTTGCCCATCACATCAACTTCCGCAGAAGGTTCGGTGAATGGGAAGTAAGAAGGACGGAAGCGAACCTGCAGATCTTCTTCAAAGAAGTTGCGCAGGAAATCGTGCAGCGTACCTTTCAGGTTGGTGAAGTTGATGTTGGTATCAACAATCAGCCCTTCCATCTGATGGAACATTGGGGTGTGCGTCTGATCGTAATCGTTACGGTATACGCGCCCAGGGGCGATGATACGGATCGGCGGCTGTTTTTCTTTCATGGTGCGGATCTGCACGCCGGAAGTCTGCGTACGCAGCAGACGGGTCGCGTCAAACCAGAAAGTGTCGTGATCAGCACGCGCCGGGTGATGGCCAGGAATATTCAGTGCGTCGAAGTTATGATAGTCATCTTCGATTTCCGGACCGGTCGCCACGGTAAAGCCCAGCTCACCGAAGAAGCTTTCAATACGATCGATAGTACGTGTTACCGGATGCAGACCGCCATTTTCGATACGACGTCCCGGCAGAGAGATATCGATCGTTTCTTCAGCCAGACGGGCATTCAGCGCAGCACTTTCTAATTCGGCTTTACGTGCGTTCAGCGCTTGCTGTACCTGCTCTTTGGCTTCGTTTATCACCGCACCTGCTGCCGGACGCTCTTCTGGCGGCAGCTCGCGCAGGGTTGTCATTTGAAGGGTCAAGTGCCCTTTCTTGCCCAAATATTCGACGCGGACATTGTCTAACGCGGCAACATCTGAAGCCTGGTTAATGGCGGCCGTTGCACTGGCAACCAGCTCTGCGAGATGTGACATGGTTTTCCTCGTTATGTGGCGATATTCACTAGTCGCTCGTCTATACGCAAAATCATTCAAGTTGTATCAAGGCGGCAAAAGAGCAAATCCTCAGGAGCGTACATCAGTACGTGACTGAGGTGAGCGAATGCAGCCAACACAGAGACAACTTGAAGGATGACGCGTATAAAAAAAGCCTCCACCAGGGAGGCTTTTAGGCGCTGTTTTCCGTTTCTTCTTTCACGCGCAAGCCTCCTGGATTCAGGTGCTAAAGTAAAAGAAGAAGCGGAAAATAGCAGCATTCATGCTTGCATTACCTTATGTGGTAAAAACCGGACAACCTTTATTGAAAAGGCTTACGGGTAAAATGTCAACTAATTGATTGCGCTACAATAAAAGAGAGGGAGCCAGGCTCCCTCTTTTCACCGGCTTATGCCAGAGCTGCTTTCGCTTTTTCGACCAGAGCGGTGAACGCTACTTTGTCGAATACTGCGATGTCAGCCAGGATCTTACGGTCGATTTCAACAGAGGCTTTTTTCAGGCCGTTGATGAATTTGCTGTAAGAAATACCGTTCTGACGTGCTGCTGCGTTGATACGCGCAATCCACAGTTGACGGAACTGACGCTTTTTCTGACGACGGTCACGATAAGCGTACTGACCAGCTTTGATAACAGCCTGGAAGGCAACGCGGTATACGCGAGAACGCGCACCGTAGTAGCCTTTAGCTTGTTTCAAAATTTTCTTGTGACGTGCACGGGCAACTACACCACGTTTTACGCGAGCCATATGTGCTCTCCTGTATCTATATTCTTAGTAAAAAATTAATTAAACGTTAACGGCTTATGCGTACGGCAGGCACGCGATAACCAGACCCAGATCGCCTTTAGAAACCAGGCCTTTTGGACGCAGGTGACGTTTACGCTTAGTAGATTTTTTGGTCAGAATATGACGCAGGTTTGCGTGCTTACGCTTAAATCCACCACCACCGGTTTTTTTGAAGCGCTTAGCAGCACCGCGTACGGTCTTAATTTTTGGCATTTTAATAACTTCCACTTCGCATTGTTAATAAACGAAACGTAGGCGAACAACAGCTGTGGAACCCGCAGGCTCCACAGACATTGCTACTTGAAGGCCTTACTGTTTCTTCTTAGGAGCGAGCACCATGATCATCTGACGGCCTTCGATCTTCGTAGGGAAGGATTCGACTACTGCCAGTTCACTCAGATCGTCACGGACGCGGTTGAGCACTTCCATACCGATCTGTTGGTGGGCCATCTCACGGCCGCGAAAACGCAGCGTGATCTTAGCCTTATCGCCATCTTCCAGAAAGCGTACCAGGCTGCGGAGTTTTACCTGGTAATCGCCATCGTCGGTGCCAGGACGGAATTTAATTTCCTTAACCTGGATAACTTTTTGCTTTTTCTTCTGTTCCTTAGAAGACTTACTCTTTTCATAAAGGAACTTGCCGTAGTCCATAATACGACAAACTGGCGGTTCGGCGTTAGGGCTGATTTCAACTAAATCTACTCCAGCTTCTTCAGCTTTTTCGATTGCTTCTCTCAGACTCACAATACCCAAAGCTTCGCCTTCCAGACCTGTTAAGCGAACTTCCAGGGCGCGAATCTCGCCATTAATACGATTCGGACGTGCCGTTTGAACTCGTTTTCCGCCTTTAATACCTTATTCCTCCAGTTGTTGAAGACTGCGGCTGCGAATCTCTTGTTGCAGCTTCTCAATCACTTCATTTACGTCCAGGCTGCCCAAGTCTTTGCCACGACGGGTGCGCACGGCAACTTTGCCTGCTTCAACCTCTTTGTCGCCACAGACCAACATGTAAGGGACACGACGTAAAGTGTGCTCGCGGATTTTAAAGCCAATCTTCTCATTTCTCAAGTCTGCTTTTACACGAATGCCCGCATTTTGTAGTTTCTGCGTTAATTCGTTAACGTATTCAGACTGAGAATCGGTAATGTTCATGACCACAACCTGAACCGGCGCAAGCCAGGTCGGGAAGAAGCCAGCAAACTCTTCGGTCAGAATACCGATGAAACGTTCCATCGACCCAAGAATTGCGCGGTGAATCATAACCGGCACCTGACGCTCGTTGTTTTCGCCAACATAAGAGGCGCTTAAACGGGACGGCAGAGAGAAGTCCAGCTGTACAGTACCGCACTGCCATGCACGATCGAGGCAGTCATACAGGGTAAATTCAATTTTCGGACCGTAGAATGCGCCCTCACCCAGTTGGAACTCAAACGGGATGTTGTTTTCTTCCAACGCAACGGCCAGGTCAGCTTCAGCACGGTCCCACATTTCATCGCTACCGATACGTTTTTCGGGGCGAGTGGACAGTTTGACGACGATCTTCTCGAAGCCAAAGGTGCTGTACATATCGTAGACCATACGAATACAAGCGTTAACTTCATCACGGATCTGTTCTTCAGTACAGAAGATATGCGCATCATCCTGAGTGAAGCCACGAACGCGCATCAGACCGTGCAGCGCGCCTGACGGCTCGTTACGGTGGCAGCTACCAAACTCAGCCATACGCAGCGGCAGATCGCGATAAGATTTCAGACCCTGATTAAAGATCTGTACGTGGCCCGGGCAGTTCATGGGCTTAATGCAGTATTCACGGTTCTCTGAAGACGTCGTGAACATCGCATCTTTGTAGTTATCCCAGTGACCTGTTTTTTCCCACAGCACGCGGTCCATCATGAACGGACCTTTAACTTCCTGATACTGATATTCTTTCAGTTTCGAACGAACGAAGACTTCCAGTTCACGGAAGATAGTCCAGCCATCATTGTGCCAGAACACCATACCCGGCGCTTCTTCCTGCATATGATACAGGTCAAGCTGTTTACCGATTTTACGGTGATCGCGTTTGGCGGCTTCTTCCAGACGTTGCAGGTAGGCGTTGAGGGCTTTTTTATCTGCCCATGCAGTACCATAAATACGCTGCAGCATCTTATTATTGCTGTCGCCACGCCAGTATGCCCCAGCGGTCTTCATCAGTTTGAAGTGATGGCAGAAACGCATGTTCGGCACGTGCGGGCCACGGCACATATCGACATATTCTTCATGATGGTACAAGCCAGGCTTGTCATCATGGGCAATGTTTTCATCAAGAATAGAGACTTTATAGGTCTCGCCACGCTTCACGAAGGTTTCACGCGCTTCGTACCAGCTGACTTTCTTCTTAATGACATCGTAGTTTTTCTCAGCGAGCTCGTGCATCCGCTTCTCGAGCGCGTCGACGTCTTCCTGGGTTAACGTACGGTCAAGATCGATATCGTAGTAAAAACCGTTGTCAACAACCGGTCCGATCGCCATTTTGGTGTGCGGCCAGAGTTGTTTGATCGCGTGCCCTAACAGGTGCGCACAGGAGTGACGAATGATCTCCAGACCTTCTTCATCCTTCGCGGTGATGATGGAGAGCTTCGCATCATGTTCAATCAGATCGGAAGCATCTACCAGCTCACCGTTAACACGGCCAGCAATCGTGGCTTTCGCCAGACCTGGACCGATGTCCAGCGCAACATCCATGGGGCTTACAGCGTGGTCGTAATGGCGTTGGCTGCCATCAGGAAGAGTAATAACAGGCATGTTATATCCTTATTTGCAGTGGTGCCCCACACGTAAGAGCACATACAAAGATTCAATATTTAAAATTATCAAAAAGGTGTGGGCTGATTCCCGCTTCACTCTGCGAAATATGTCACGGGTTGCCTTGGTGGCGACGCTGGACCTACGCCCTTTTTTTGATAACACCGTTGACAGTGTACACGGTGTTACGAGCCGATCAAAGCAGCAATCAACGCGCACTGTATGATGTAAATCAATTCACTGACACCCTGACGTCTTTGTTACACTTGCCGAAAGTCATCGAATATGAGCGGGAAAGAACTATGCCAACAAATCGCTTTGCGAAGAAACACTGGAAAATAGTTGTGATTCTGCTTGTTATTTGTGCGGCCATGCTGATGCTGCGTTGGGCCGCAATGATCTGGGGTTAAATTATTGGCACCGGCAGTACGGTTCCGTTTATTTATCTATTAAATAGAATTTACCTGAAAAATAGCGCGTTATTGGTACGTGGTAAAAATAAAACGTAGAGTAAATATTAAATAAACTTAACTTTAACTGGGAAAACCGGGCCAATTATTTGACCCGGCTTGTCATTACATACGATAACCGAGCGAAACAGTCGTTCGACGATCGGTATGCTCCGGCGCCGTTGCCGGCGGTTCAGAGTTCCAGGTCACGTTGTAAGCCACCTTTAACCCGAAGTGTTCATTGATGGCAACGTTCAAAGCCGTTTCAGAGTTGAGTGTCGTATCGTCAGCACCGAATACCGATACACCCTGAGTAAATTTGGTGTTATCCGTCATCTGCCACGCATACGCCCCGGACGCATAGCCCAACGGCTGCGTTTCGGTGGTGCCATCAGTGTGCTCGTCATAACGAACACCAGGACCGAATTCAAAACGGAAGCTGTGCACCGGTCCATTAAGGAACTGACGACCGTAACCTGCGGTCAGTACGTCACGCTCGCGATAACCGTTGTAGCGGTCGGTCAACCAGCTTGCCTGCCCAAAGAGATAGTCATAGTCGGTCATGTTGTAACGACTACGGCCCCCTACGGCATATTTCTCTGATGAACGCTCATCATTTGAGGAGGTGTTGCTGGCATTTCCCCACAGAGACCACGCCGTAGTTTGACCATACCAGGTCATGTTGGTGTCTGCAGTTAAAGAAGAACTTTTTGTGTTGCCTGACTGGGCGAGATATCCCGCGTTCAGGTTACCTTCAAAGGGTTTTTTCGCGCTGGAAGGATCATCCATGACAGTAAAAACGGAATCATCGGCGGCAGCATGCATTGACGCAAGCAGGCCTCCCATCAGCATGAATGCTGTGGGCACTGTCTTCAAAAGCTTCATTTATTAAGAGTCCGTACAACAAAAAAAGAGACCATAACGGTCTCGGAAACTTTCATATGGATCAATGACAAAAGACCCTTGAAAGGTAACAAATTATAAAAAGACTCGAATAACATAGCAATAAATTCTTATTTCATTTTTTGAATAAGAGCGTTCTTAAATCGATATTTTATTTATATAACTTTGACCCGATAATTTTAAATAAAGATATGAAAAATCATGTTGTTAATTACTTCACTTTCGGGATGTTAAGTGCCAGACTGAAGGCAGCCTAACAGGAGGTAAAGATGGTACGTATCTATACGTTAACACTTGCGCCCTCTCTCGATAGCGCAACAATTACTCCGCAAATCTACCCTGAGGGTAAACTTCGCTGTACCTCGCCGGTTTTTGAACCCGGTGGCGGCGGCATCAACGTCGCTCGTGCAATAGCGCATCTTGGCGGTACTGCGACGGCTATCTTCCCCGCGGGCGGGGCCACGGGAGAGCATCTTGTTGCATTGCTCGCCGACGAAAATGTTCCCGTCTCTACAGTCGAAGCCAAAGACTGGACCCGCCAAAATCTGCACGTCCACGTTGAGTCCAGCGGTGAGCAGTATCGCTTCGTTATGCCCGGGGCTGCGCTGACCGATGATGAGTTCTATCAACTTCAGGATCAGGTGCTGGAAATTGAGTCCGGCGCGCTGCTGGTGATTAGCGGCAGTTTGCCGCCTGGCGTACAACTTGAGAAGCTGACCCGACTCGTTACCTCAGCACAAAAACAGGGTATTCGCTGCATCGTCGATAGCTCAGGCGAGGCGCTAACGGCGGCGTTAGCCATCGGCAATATCGAACTGGTCAAACCCAACCTTAAAGAACTGAGCGCGCTGGTGAACCGCGAACTCACCCAACCTGATGACGTGCGTAAAGCCGCGCAGGAGATTGTGCAATCGGGTAAAGCACACCGCGTCGTGGTCTCTCTTGGGCCACAAGGGGCGCTGGGCGTTGATCGCGACACCTGCGTCCAGGTGGTTCCACCACCGGTGAAAAGTCAAAGTACCGTAGGCGCAGGCGACAGCATGGTCGGCGCCATGACGCTTAAACTGGCTGAGAACGCACCTTTTGACGATATTGTTCGTTTCGGGGTTGCCGCCGGTAGCGCAGCAACCCTGAATCAGGGGACGCGTCTGTGCGCTTTGGACGATACGCAAAAAATATATGCATACCTTGCGCAGTAATGCCACCGTCCCCCTTCTTACCAGGAAGGGGGATTTTCCGGTAAAACTGTCGGCATGGTTGTTATACGTCTATGATAAAAAATCACGTGATTACAAAGAAGTGAATCATGTGCAAACAGACGTCTCCACAACTGTGCGAGATGAAGAAGAACGACAAACATTAAGTGCCTTTCCAGCGATGACGCGTCCGTGGTGTGCGTCAGTTCGTGTTTTTTAACCGCATTCTTGCGCTAACCTTATGATCTGGCAGACAACATGGGGAGAGACATCATGTGGCAGGCTATCAGTCGTCTTTTAAGCGAGCAATTAGGTGAAGGCGAAATCGAACTGCGTAATGAACTGCCCGGCGGAGAGATCCACGCCGCATGGCATTTACGCTATGCGGGGCGCGATTTTTTCGTCAAATGCGATGAAAGAGAGCTGTTGACCGGCTTTACGGCGGAAGCCGATCAACTGGAGCTACTTTCCCGCAGTCAAACCGTATCTGTACCTAAAGTTTGGGCGGTAGGCGCAGACAGAGATTACAGTTTCCTGGTGATGGACTTCCTCCCTCCCCGTCCGCTTGACGCGCACAATGCATTTATCCTCGGCCAACAGCTTGCGCATTTGCATGAATGGAGCGATCAGCCGCAGTTCGGACTCGACTTCGACAATGCGCTCTCGACCACGCCGCAACCCAATGCCTGGCAACGTCGCTGGTCAACTTTTTTTGCCGAGCAGCGCATTGGCTGGCAACTGGAACTCGCCGCTGAAAAAGGTATTGCGTTTGGCAATATTGACGCCATTGTCGAGCATGTTCAGCAACGCCTCTCGTCCCATCAGCCGCAGCCGTCTCTCCTGCATGGGGATTTGTGGTCGGGAAACTGCGCGCTCGGCCCGAACGGTCCTTACATCTTCGACCCTGCCTGCTACTGGGGAGACAGAGAGTGCGATCTGGCAATGCTGCCGTTACATACCGAGCAGCCGCCGCAAATTTATGATGGTTATCAGTCCGTCTCGCCGCTCCCCCTGGATTTTCTTGACAGACAGCCTGTCTACCAGCTCTATACGCTGCTGAATCGGGCTATTCTGTTCGGAGGGCAGCATCTGGTTGTGGCGCAGAAAGCGATGGATAGGTTACTGGCGGCTTAACAACGCGCTTATCAGGCCTGACGTTACACAATGCGGCAGGCCTGATGTTTCAACGCTTACAAAAAGCCCAGTAATGAGAAGAAGAAGTAGCCGATGACGATAACGATCACCGGCAATATATACAGCGGAAAAATTTGTAAAAAGATCGTATGGTGCGGTACCACGATACGTGATTCAATTTGTGCGCGTGATAACCCTTCACTGCCTTTGGCCTGTTCCAGAATCAGTTGATCCTCAACACCTTCGCGTAAAAAACGCGCCTGACGGCTCATTCTTGCACCTGAATCCTGCAACGCTAAGCCGACAAAAATCAGGATGAAAATCAGCCAAAAAACGAAATTGAGTCCACTTTGAAAATCGGGTGTCGGCGAGTTATACCAAAATACGTTAAGAAAGGGGGTGTTCACCCGCATCATGTCGATCATTACATGGGCAAAATCGAGCATCACCGCATTAATCCCCTCCTGCTTTTCGCTGTGCGCATACATAAACTTCAGTACAGAAACCAGTGTTGAAATCAGCGCGGGAATGAAAATCACCCATCCCACCAGCCTTTTCAAGACGGCAATGCGTCCAGCTTGTTGATACGTCATGAGTTCCCCTTGATAAAGACGTGTCATTTTGGCCTAAGTTTACCCGTTGATAACCGTTTTCGCCTGATCTTTAAAGGCGGTATAATAGAGAATTAGCCATAATGAACGCTCAGAGCCTGTTATGACTGGCTCGAAATCCCTTTTATCACCCTAAAGGAGAGGTTGTGATGTCAACCCCGCGTCAAATTCTTGCTGCAATTTTCGATATGGATGGATTACTGGTCGATTCAGAACCGCTCTGGGATCAGGCCGAACTGGATGTGATGGCAAGTTTAGGCGTTGATATCACTCGCCGCCATGAGCTTCCCGATACCCTTGGCTTACGCATCGACATGGTGGTTGATTTGTGGTTTGCGCAGCAACCGTGGAATGGCCCCACACGTCAGGAAGTGACTGAACGTATCATCACGCGGGCTATTGCGTTAGTTGAAGAAACAAGACCGCTGCTGCCTGGCGTACGTGAAGCCGTGGCGTTGTGCAAATCGCAGGGACTTTTGGTCGGGCTGGCATCCGCATCACCGTTGCATATGCTGGAAAAAGTGCTGACCATGTTTGATCTGCGCGACAGCTTCGATGCACTGGCCTCCGCAGAGAAACTTCCCTACAGCAAACCGCACCCGCAGGTGTATCTCGATTGCGCAGCGAAACTGGGCATTGATCCTTTGAGTTGCGTTGCCCTGGAAGATTCAGTCAACGGCATGATCGCCTCGAAAGCGGCTCGCATGCGCTCTATCGTGGTGCCTGCACATGAACATCAGGACGATCCTCGCTATGTACTGGCCGACGTAAAACTGTCCTCGCTCACCGAGCTTACAGCCGTTCATCTGCGCGGCTAATCCTCTCACGGGCAATGCGAATCATTGCCCGTGAGATTATTTTTTAAAACAGCGTTTCATTTTCATTGTATTTCTGCTCAGCCTCTCCTATTCTTTCCGCATGGTAAAGTGTGAATGGAATGAATAATTGAGGTGAATATGATTCAGGATGCTTTTCGTCTCGCAGGTAAAGTTGCCATCGTCACCGGATGTGATACCGGCCTTGGACAAGGTATGGCACTGGCGCTGGCTGAAGCTGGCTGTGATGTGGTCGGAGTGAATCGTAAAACCCCGCATGATACCGCAGAGAAAATTAACGCGCTCGGTCGACGCTTTATGGCGATTCAGGCCGATCTCAGCCAACAGGACGTACTCGCCAGCATTGTGACACAAACGGTGGAGGCATTTGGTCGGATCGATATTCTGGTCAATAATGCGGGCACCATACGTCGCCAGGATGCGCTGGACTTCAGCGAAAAAGACTGGGATGACGTGATGAACCTGAATCTCAAATCCGTGTTCTTTCTGTCGCAGGCCGTGGCGCGCCAGTTTGTGGCGCAGGGTAACGGTGGGAAAATAATTAATATTGCCTCAATGCTCTCATTTCAGGGCGGGATCCGCGTTCCTTCCTATACCGCATCGAAAAGCGGTGTACTGGGTATCACCCGCCTGCTGGCTAATGAATGGGCCGCACAAGGTATTAATGTCAACGCTATTGCGCCCGGCTATATGGCGACCAATAACACGCAGCAACTACGTGAAGACAGCGAGCGCAATCAGGAGATTATCGATCGTATTCCAGCCGGACGCTGGGGAAAGCCAGACGATCTGAAAGGCCCGGTCGTTTTCCTCGCAAGTTCAGCCTCTGACTATATTCATGGTTATACGCTGGCCGTGGATGGTGGTTGGCTGGCGCGGTAATGTCGCACTTGTGACAAAGGGTTACAACGTCACCTCTTCCGCCTACTGTATAAAACCCCTATACTGTATGAATCGACAGTTTATTGGGTTTTATCATGACGGCGGAAGGCCACCTTCTTTTTTCTATTGCCTGTGCGGTATTTGCCAAAAATGCCGAACTAACGCCCGTTCTTGCGCAGGGTGACTGGTGGCATATTGTTCCTTCAGCCATTTTGACATGTCTGCTACCGGATATCGATCATCCAAAATCTCTGCTCGGACAGCGTCTGAAGTGGATATCGAAACCCATTGCCCGCGCATTTGGCCATCGCGGGTTTACGCATAGCCTGCTGGCAGTCTTTGCCCTGCTGGCCACGTTTTACCTGAAAGTCCCTGATACCTGGATAATTCCAGCTGATGCCTTACAGGGCATGGTTCTCGGTTATCTCAGCCACATTCTGGCCGACATGCTGACCCCGGCAGGCGTCCCCCTGCTTTGGCCCTGTCGCTGGCGCTTTCGCCTGCCGATCCTTGTACCGCAAAAAGGGAATCAACTGGAGCGATTCCTGTGTATGGCGCTGTTTGCCTGGGCCATCTGGATGCCACAGACCGTACAAGAAAACAGTGCAGTACGCTGGTCATCGCAAATGATAAATACGCTACAAATGCAGTTTAATCGTTTCATAACGCACCAGGTTGACTAATAAATCAGCCGAAATGTCATTTTTGGCATAAACAATTCCATTTGAATATAAGAGGCATGTCACAGTTCTGCTAATCTTGCGCCAACTGAATCACCATCGTACGGTGATCCGCATAATAAGATCAGGAGAACGGGGATGAACTTTCCATTAATCGCGAACATTATCGTGTTCGTAGTGCTGCTGTTCGTGCTGGCGCAAGCCCGTCACAAACAGTGGAGTCTGGCAAAAAAAGTACTGGTCGGTCTGGTCATGGGTGTGGTGTTCGGCCTCGCGCTGCACACCATTTATGGCTCCGACAGCCAGGTTCTTAAAGATTCCGTACAGTGGTTCAACATTGTCGGCAACGGTTACGTCCAGTTGCTGCAAATGATTGTTATGCCGCTGGTCTTTGCCTCTATTCTCAGTGCCGTTGCGCGTCTGCACAACGCCTCTCAGTTAGGTAAAATTAGCTTCCTGACCATCGGCACGCTGCTGTTTACCACGCTGATTGCCGCGCTGGTAGGTGTTCTGGTGACCAACCTGTTCGGCCTGACCGCCGAAGGTCTGGTACAAGGCGGGGCTGAAACCGCGCGCCTGAATGCCATTGAAACCAATTATGTTGGCAAAGTAGCCGACCTCAGCGTTCCGCAACTGGTGCTGTCGTTCATCCCGAAAAACCCGTTTGCCGATCTGACCGGAGCGAACCCGACGTCAATTATCAGCGTGGTTATCTTCGCAGCATTCCTCGGTGTAGCCGCACTGAAACTGCTGAAAGATGACGCCCCAAAAGGCGAGCGTGTTCTGGTCGCTATCGATACCCTGCAAAGCTGGGTGATGAAGCTGGTTCGTCTGGTTATGCAGTTAACACCGTACGGTGTTCTGGCGCTGATGACTAAAGTGGTTGCAGGCTCCAACCTGCAGGACATCATCAAGCTTGGCAGCTTCGTCGTCGCTTCGTATCTTGGTCTGGGCATTATGTTTGTGGTACACGGGATCCTGCTGGGAGTTAACGGCGTTAGCCCGCTGAAATACTTCCGCAAAGTCTGGCCTGTCCTGACTTTCGCTTTCACCAGCCGTTCCAGCGCCGCGTCCATCCCGCTGAACGTTGAAGCACAAACCCGTCGTCTGGGCGTACCTGAATCCATTGCCAGTTTTGCCGCCTCTTTTGGCGCCACGATTGGTCAGAACGGCTGTGCCGGCCTGTACCCGGCCATGCTGGCGGTGATGGTCGCACCAACTGTCGGTATTAACCCGCTGGATCCCATGTGGATTGCCACGCTGGTAGGTATCGTGACCGTGAGTTCCGCAGGCGTTGCGGGTGTGGGCGGTGGCGCGACCTTTGCCGCGCTGATCGTTCTGCCTGCCATGGGTCTGCCGGTAACGCTGGTCGCGCTGCTGATCTCCGTTGAACCGCTGATTGATATGGGTCGTACGGCGCTGAACGTTAGCGGCTCCATGACTGCCGGTACGCTGACCAGCCAGTGGCTGAAGCAGACCGACAAAACGATTCTGGACAGCGATGATAACGCCGAACTGGCGCATCGCTAAGCCTGTTTGCTGATAAACAAAAAACCGCCGGCGTGTCATGCTCCGGCGGTTTTTTTATATCCAGTTAATCGCTCAGTTCATTTTCCTGGCGAATCTGATTAGCCCAGCGTTGCGCTGATTCCGGAACCGTAAATGCAGGCGAACGCTGAAACGACTCCCCCATTAAGACAAAAGCGACATATTTACCGCGCAGTATCCATACGTCACGAAACGCATCCATTTTAACCGCATGCTCTGGCGGAGCAGGCTCCACGCGGGGCACGTAGCTAATAACCGGACGATTTTGTTGGCGAAGAGGTTTCATAATCAGTTGTTTCACTAAAGACAAATTCTAAAAATCAGAAAACCGCTATCTTAGCCGATTTTCCCCTCCCGCGTCCTGCCTTGCGTGCGCGGTTTGCCTGTCTCATCGCGCTTTACTTCCCCGGTATATTCCTGCAGGGCTGAGTGAGTGGTCTATAGTTAAAGCTTTTGACAGCAACAACGACCCTTTCAGCGATGAATACAGGAGACGAGTTTAATGTCACAGAAAGATAAGCATCCGCTCCATCACACTGCGCCGGTTCATGATGCCAGCGAGTCCAAACCCGGTCTTGATTCCCTGGCGCCAGCAGACGGTTCACATCGTCCAACGCCTGAACCCACGCCTCCGGGCATGCAACCCACCACGTCCGGCAGCTTAAAAGCGCCTGACATCAGAAGTGACAAACTCAACGCGCTGGACAGTTTTCGCAAAGGAAGCGAAGAATTTGCCCTGACCACCAATCAGGGCGTACGCATTGCAGACGATCAAAACTCGCTGCGCGCCGGAAATCGCGGGCCAACATTACTGGAAGATTTTATCCTGCGAGAAAAAATCACCCATTTTGATCACGAACGTATACCAGAACGTATCGTTCACGCCCGAGGGTCAGCCGCGCACGGTTACTTTCAGTCCTATACCGATTTAAGCGCAACGACAAAAGCCGATTTCTTGTCCGCAGAAAACAAGATAACACCCGTTTTTGTCCGTTTCTCAACAGTCCAGGGCGGCGCAGGCTCAGCGGATACGGTCAGGGATATTCGGGGATTTGCGACAAAATTTTATACTGAAGAGGGCATCTTTGATCTGGTAGGGAATAATACGCCGATCTTTTTTATTCAGGATGCACATAAATTCCCGGATTTCGTCCACGCCGTAAAACCGGAGCCACATTGGGCCATCCCACAGGGCCAAAGCGCGCATGATACCTTCTGGGATTATGTCTCATTGCAGCCTGAAACCCTGCACAACGTGATGTGGGCGATGTCTGACCGGGGGATCCCGCGCAGTTATCGCACGATGGAAGGTTTTGGCATCCATACTTTTCGGCTGATTAATGCGCAGGGGAAAGCCACTTTCGTCCGCTTCCACTGGAAACCGCTGGCTGGCAAAGCTTCTTTGGTATGGGATGAAGCACAGAAACTGACGGGTCGCGATCCTGATTTCCATCGCCGCGATCTGTGGGAGGCAATTGAAGCCGGCGATTACCCGGAATACGAACTTGGCCTGCAGTTAATTCCGGAGGAAGATGAGTTTAAATTCGATTTTGACCTGCTCGACCCGACAAAACTCATCCCGGAAGAGCTGGTTCCGGTTCAGCGCGTCGGTAAAATGGTACTAAACCGCAACCCGGACAATTTCTTCGCGGAAAACGAACAGGCGGCATTTCATCCCGGTCACATCGTTCCGGGCATCGATTTTACCAATGACCCTCTGTTACAGGGCAGACTGTTCTCCTATACGGACACACAGATCAGCCGTCTGGGGGGACCCAACTTCCATGAAATCCCGATCAATCGCCCTACCTGCCCGTATCATAACTTCCAGCGCGACGGCATGCATCGCATGGATATTGATACCAATCCCGCCAACTATGAACCTAACTCCATCAATGACAACTGGCCACGAGAAACGCCGCCCGGGCCAAAACGTGGTGGATTTGAGTCGTATCAGGAGCGCATTGACGGGAATAAAATTCGTGAGCGTAGCCCCTCTTTCGGCGAATACTATGCCCACCCTCGCCTGTTCTGGCTAAGCCAGACGCCAATAGAGCAACAGCATATTATTGGCGGATTCAGTTTCGAACTCAGCAAAGTGACCCGGCCTTATATTCGCGAAAGAGTGGTCGATCATTTGGCGCATATTGATACCACTCTGGCGCAGTCCGTGGCCAGCAACCTCGGTTTTGAACTGACCGAAGAGCAAACCCAGATCTCCCCTCCACCGGACGTCAACGGGTTAACCAATGCGCCTTCGCTTAGTTTATATGCGGGATCAAAAGGTGATATCAAAGGCCGCGTGGTCGCCATTCTGCTCAATGATCAGGTAAAGGCAGACGATCTGCTCACCATTATGCAGGCCCTGCAGTCGAAAGGCGTTCATGCCAGGTTGCTCTATTCCAGAATGGGTAATGTGGTTGCCGACGATGGCTCCGTCCTGACGATCGCGGGTACCTTTGCCGGCTCGCCGTCGCTGACGGTCGATGCGGTTATCGTTCCGGGTGGGAATATCGCGGATATCGCCATGAATGGCGATGCGAAATATTACTTACTGGAAGCGTATAAGCACCTGAAACCTATCGCCCTGGCTGGAGATGCTCGCCAGTTTAAAGCTGCATTGAATATCACAAATCAGAGTGAGGAAGGCGTGGTAGAAGCGGACAGTGCAGACGCACAGTTTATGGATACCTTACTGACACTGATGACTGCGCATCGTGTCTGGTCGCGAGCCGGAAAAATCGACGCGATCCCTGCCTAAAAAAATGCGGCGCATAATTGCGCCGCAAACTCAGGAATTACACGTTCAGAAAACTGCCAAGACGATAACCGCGCTCCGCAATAGCATATTTCAGTGACGAAGACGTCAGTACGTCAAGCTCAGTTAAGCGGGGGTAACAGTAGGCACTTTGACGAATAGTGTCATCGATAAAGGCTGGATGGCACATGACTTCCAGTGAGGACTCTCCCCGGTCTGCTGAGGCATCCAGCGTTTGTAAAAACAGCGCCTCAGAAATCGCTTCGCCATAAAACTCGCTGCTGAATCCCTGGGAAGAACGCAACGTGTCGGGTAAATCAGACGACTGGCACACCGCCTGACGATCGATACGCAATGCAATCCCTCGTTCGGCTGCAAAGCTCGCGACAATGGGGAAAATCTGCGGGAACATATGCACATGGTGATGGCTATCCAGATGCGTCGGTTCCCGCCCAAACAGGTCTATAAAACGCTGATACTGCGCGGCCAGCTCTTGCGAAATTTCATCCAGCGGCAAAGCATCTTCTTCTGCCATTTGCCAGATCCATTTCCCCAGCAATCCGTCACGCGTAAGGCCTGGCATTGGCGTCAACGGTCTGCCCAGCGTCAGAACAAAGTGCATCCCGACGGCAAGTGCAGGTATGTCACGACTCAGTTGTACCGCATGGTCAATCGCCGCGCCATTTACCAACGCCGTCGTCGAGGTGACCACGCCATTGCGGCAGGCTTCAACAATGCCGTAGTTTTGGCCTTTACTCAGGCCAAAATCATCCGCATTCACAATCAGTACGCGTTCCATAGCCGACCTCAGTTAGTGTTGTTCGCTTTTCAGTTTCTCGATGCACCCGGCGAAATTTGGCAGCCATTGTTCATGCGCCAGAATCAATTCACGCGCCAGGACTTCAGCGTCGCGGTCAGAATGCACCAGCGGGCTAAGGTTCAGCGCCAGCAGCACATCATTTAGCTCTCCGCTCAATGCCGCATTGCTCGCCGCCACTTCAAAGCCTTTAATGGTATAGATAAGACCGAGGACTTTCTCATCAAAATGAGTAATACGTGGGTGTGGCGTGGCGCCGTTGCGTCCCAACGTGCAGGTCATTTCTACCGCCCAGTCCGCAGGAATGTTATCGACATGCCCATGGTGCGGAATGTTGACATAATGTTCGGTCTGCTTATCGTTGTAGATAGCGTTGATCACTTCACAGGCCGCGTCGGAGTAATAAGCGCCACCGCGCTGTTCCAGCTCCTTCGGCTTAACGTTCAGCTCAGGATTTTTATAGAGATCAAAAAGTTGTTTCTCAACTTTCTGTACCACCTGAGCGCGTGCCCCGCCCTTATAGTATTCGCCCATCTCAATCGCCAGCATCTCTTTTGGCTTGAAGTAGTAGAGCAAGTAAGAGCACGGCAGTAGTTTCAGCGAACGAATCAGTCCTTCACTAAACGGCAGGTCAAAGATGTTCTTCACGGTAGACGCTTTCAACTCGCCCGATGCGACGCCGTCCAGCAGTTCATCAAAACGTGACACGCCGTTCACCAGCACATCTTTGATAAAGACCATATGGTTCAGACCGAACAGATCGATAGATAAATCATCGCTCTCTTTCAGCGCCAGCACATCGCTAATGAACATTTTCATGCCGACGGGAATATTACACACGCCGATGAATTTCTTAAAATTCGTATGGCGATAGACCGCTTCAGTCACCATCCCTGCCGGGTTAGTAAAGTTAATCACCCACGCATTCGGGCACAGTTCTTCCACATCTTTTACAATGTCAAAAATAACCGGAATGGTACGCAAACCTTTGAACAGACCGCCCGCACCGTTCGTTTCCTGTCCCAGATAACCGTGGCTCAGCGGGATACGCTCATCCTTCTCACGGGCTTTAAGTTGTCCTACACGCAGTTGGGTGGTAACGAAATCAGCATCTTTCAACGCTTCGCGGCGATCCAGCGTTTTATACAACTTCATCGGAACGCCAGCTTTGTCGATCATCCGCTGGCAAAGGTCAAAAATAATGTCCAGCTTCTCTTTACCACCCTCTACATCAACCAGCCACAATTCAGAAACCGGTAATTCATGATAGCGCTTAATAAAGCCTTCAAGTAACTCAGGGGTGTAGCTGCTCCCGCCACCGATAGTGACGACTTTTAATTTCTGGCTCATACGTTCTCCCTTCAGTGTCAAAACACTGACATGTATTATGCTCAACCCGTTTGTCAGGTATAGCGTGGCTGTCCCGACGCTATTTAGGGCAAGCTATAAAAAATGAGTTATTGGAAAATAATATCTACTGATTAAATTCAGTTAATTTCTTACGATAGCTATTTGGCGTAAACGACGTCAGCTTTTTAAATGTTTTAATAAACAGGCTTGGACTACTGTAACCAGACTCATAAGCAATATCCGTTACAGAATAGTTAGTCATTTCCAGCTGTTTTTTAGCAAAATTAATGCGAATTTCATTAATGATCTGCATCGGCGTTTTGCTGTAATAACGCTGGGTCGCGCGGGTCAGATACTCCTGGGATTTCGCGGACAGGTGTACCATATTTTCCAGCGCATTCTCGCTAAACTGCCGTTTATCATGCATGGTCTCGACGGTGGTTTTGAGCCACTGAGGAATATCATCCAGCACCTGCTCTTCGCGATGATGGCGCAGCCGATTAATAATATAGAAGGTGACCACTTCTACAAATTCATCGAGTCCGCTCTCACGAAAGTTCAGTGATGCAATAACCGTTTCAATGTAGGTAAGAAACGAGTTATTCGCCCGATAGACCTGCGATGCAACGAAACAAAACGGCAGCAGCGGGTGGTAGTGCTGTTCAAAAAAACGTTTACTGATACCGACGTTGAGGATCCTTGTCGCACCGAAATCATAGAAACTCTGGTGATGCGATCCCAACGGGATAAAAACAAAGTCCCCGCGCTCAAGCAATACGCGTTTACCGTTGATTTCCTGATAATAGCGTCCGGTTAAAACCAGCGTAAATTCATAGTAGTCATGTTGATGCAGCCCACTGATGCTCTCAGTTTTGTTATAGATGAACACATGGAAATTTTTGCCATTAAACAGCTGCTGTTCATAGACGGTTTTGATTTCCGGTGCGTTAATCTGTAGCTGCATTTTGCACTCCTCGCTATTTCAGCTTCTCGTGAAGTTCAATCAGTTCAGTGACCAGCTCGCGCGCCAGCATCGAGGTCATCAGATGATCCTGTGCGTGGACCAGCACCAGGCTGACTTTCATTTTACCTTCGCCCTGATCGCCTTCAATCAGTTTTGTTTGCACGAGGTGCGCTTCGTTCAGCGCCAGGCGAGACTGGTCCATCATGGTCTTCGCTGCTTCAAAATCCCCCTGCTTGGCCATTTTG
The DNA here is from genome assembly GCF_059615875.1 of Citrobacter sp. CRE-46. Classification (NCBI taxonomy): domain Bacteria; kingdom Pseudomonadati; phylum Pseudomonadota; class Gammaproteobacteria; order Enterobacterales; family Enterobacteriaceae; genus Citrobacter; species Citrobacter sp. CRE-46. The sequence continues at coordinate 2,995,510 of NZ_CM184341.1, forward strand.
AGCGCGCCGTATGCCAGGCTACGCGCCTGACCAGAATTAATGATGAGCCCCATCACCACTTCTTCAAGTTCTTCTGCTTCTGACTGCGTGTCGACGATATTCTCGATATCCAACATACTTTTATCCTCTGGTTCAGTCCGGCATGACCGCGAAGCCACGCCGGATTAAATTTAGAATTTCAATGCGTTAGCGATATCTTCTTCGCTTTCTTCTTGATCAATAACGTTCTGAGCTTTGTTGGCTACTACCACGAACGGCAGGTAAACCAGCGTTGCAATACCGAGGTTGAACAGCGCGACCAGCAGAGCGGCGACGCTACCGTTGGTGTTAAAGAACGCGCCCAAACCGGTTGGCATAGTCCACGGTGCGATGTTGGTAATCGGTGGAATAATGCCTGAGTAGTAAGCTGCCAGCGTAATCGCCGCCAGAATCGGCTGAACCAGAATGAACGGAATAAACATAACCGGGTTCATGATGATCGGCAGACCGAACAGGATAGGTTCGTTAATCTGGAAGAGGCCTGACGGCAGTGCCAGCTTAGCAACCTGACGATAGTCAGGACGACGCGATGCCAGGAAGATAGCGATAATCAGACCCAGCGTTGCCCCGCTACCCCCAAGGAAAATATAGGAGTCGAGCATCGGTTTCGCCCAGACGTGGAACGTCTTACCGGCTTCCAGCGCAGCGTCTACGGAACCAAACTGTTGGTAGATAGAGATATTTTCCAGCGCCCATGGCGTCATGATTCCGCTGTCCAGCGCGGTCAGCGCCAAAGAACCGTGAATACCAAAGAACCACAGCAGCGGAACAAAAATCACATAGGCCCAACCCACTACGCTACCCAGCGATGCCAGCGGCGTTGAAATGGAATCCATAATGATCTGATGGAAGTTGGTACCCCAGATGTTCAGCGCCCAGGCGATGATCCCCATAATGGAGAGAATAAGAAAGCCAGGAATCAGCGCAGAGAAGGAACGCGATACGGATGTCGGTACGCTATCAGGTAATTTGATCACCCAATTACGATGGACCACAAAAGTGAACATTTCCGCGACCACCAGGCCGATAATAATACCGGAAATAATATTCGCGCCGCCCAGCCAGTTAGCGCCAACCGCATAGGCTTCACCCACGCTGTACGGTGTGACGGTCATAAATGCGGCGACAGATAACAACCCGGCAGCCAGTGAGTCGACCTTGCGTTCTTCCGCCAGCGCCATGCCGATAAAGAACGGCGCCATCAATGACATGATACCCAGCGTACCGTTATAGACGTTTCCACCAATGCCTTTCAAGCTATTCAGCGTTTCAATAGTTGAAGCATCAAGTCGAATGCCCATCGAATAAAAAAACGACCCCTCCCCAAAGCTCAGGAAAACGTTATTAATTAATACAAACATTGCCCCTGCGAGGGTTAACGGCATTAAACGAATAAAACCGTTTTTGATTGCATTAACGTGCGGCTGCTTTCCAATTTTTACAGCAAAAGGAAGGAGTACCTTTTCAAGTGAAGCAATAGCGTTACTCATAGAAAAATACCCTTAAATACCGCAATTAATAATTGCGGTGAATGTTAATGAAATAACTCTTTGACGGGAAAAATTAAAATAAAATAATTAATTTGCTGCGGCTTTTTTAATTGCTGCAACAGCAGCCTTAAGCACGCCTAAACCATCGACTTTGCCATACAGCAGCGAGTCAATCACTTCCACAGGCTTGTTGGGTAACAAACGCTGAATTTCGGGCAACATATAAGCAATTTGCGGACCTAATAACACAACATCGGCCGCCGGGCCTTTTTCTCCGGCCAGCGTTTCAGGAAACGCTTCAATAATAACCGGCACTTCGTATTTTTCGGCCTGAGCACGCATCTTCGATACCAACAATGAAGTCGACATGCCCGCAGAACAAAACAGATAAATGTGTTTCTTTTCCATTAAAACGATCCTCATGTGCGATTATCTGTCAACCAGACACTCCGCAAGCCATAACCTGCATCCATGCTCTGGGTAACCTGCGTCAGCTAAATTACTTTTTTAGGTGGCTGAAACGAGTATACGGGATTGTACCGGTTGATGGTATTTCCTTGACCAACTAAATTGTCTCTCCTTGACCTGTCGTTATGACCCCCCTCACATTTTATGCAAATAATTCGCGGCAATAAATAAGATCGTGCGGCACAAAAAAACCGGCGCGATGGCCGGTTGTTCAGAGTGCTCAGGCAATAAACAGTTGTTACTACTTCGCTGCCTGCGGGTCGGTGTCGTACTCTGCGCAGGTCTGGTAGCCAGAGTTAATCACATGACCGGTATCGTCTAAAGCAACGAAATAGGTTTCAGCTTTACCATCTCGTTGACCCAGGATGTAGGTCTGACAGGTCCCGCGCGCATGGATCATGCTCACTTCTGAAGAAGGCTTACCGGCAATCTGCGCGACCTGCGCCCTGCTCATCCCTTTCTTCACATCTTTCACTACGGGCTGAACAAATTGGTCTTTGGTACGATCATAGGCCGTACACCCCGCCAGCATAGTCAAAACAGCCGCTGCACCCAGAATTCCTGTTAGATTCTTGTTCATTTTTTCGTCCTCTTGTTTTTCAGCGTGTTATGTAAGCCTGGAGCACAACAACGCATTTTTCAAGCAATCAGATGATACTTAGGCCGTTTCGGAAAATTCTATTAAAACAAAATGATGTTATATCAGGCCTGCATCCCTTGTCGTTTGGGCCTCAACGCGTTAGCTTTAACATATCATTTTATTTTTCACAGGGGGTTGCATGACTCTGCAGCAAGAGATAATCAAAGCGCTTGGCGCAAAACCGCACATTAATGCAGAAGAGGAAATTCGTCGCAGCGTAGATTTCCTGAAATCATACCTGCAAACCTACCCCTTTCTGAAATCACTGGTGTTGGGCATTAGCGGCGGACAAGACTCTACCCTCGCCGGAAAACTCTGCCAAATGGCCGTTTCCGAGCTCCGCCAGGAAACGGGGAATGACGCGCTACAATTTATTGCGGTGCGTTTACCGTATGGCGTTCAGGCTGACGAGCAGGACTGCCAGGATGCCATCGCCTTTATACAACCGGACCGCGTACTCACCGTCAATATTAAAGGCGCAGTGCTGGCCAGCGAGCAGGCTTTGCGTGAGGCGGGAATTGAGCTGAGTGATTTTGTGCGCGGCAACGAAAAAGCCCGTGAACGTATGAAGGCGCAATACAGTATCGCGGGCATGACCAGCGGCGTTGTCGTGGGTACCGATCATGCAGCAGAAGCGATCACCGGTTTCTTCACTAAATATGGCGATGGCGGTACTGACATCAACCCAATATTCCGTCTGAACAAGCGCCAGGGTAAACAACTGCTTGCTGCGCTGGGTTGCCCGGAGCATTTATATAAGAAAGCTCCCACCGCAGACCTTGAAGACGATCGCCCCTCTCTGCCGGATGAAGCCGCATTGGGCGTGAGCTATGACAACATCGACGATTATCTGGAAGGAAAAACGCTGGATGCTGAAATAGCTAAAAAAATCGAAGGTTGGTATCTGAAGACTGAGCACAAACGTCGCCCACCCATCACCGTGTTTGATGATTTCTGGAAAAAAGCATAATTTTTTCTGCCTAAGGCCGGGTAGCGCCCCTATTGCTGCTCTCCGGCCTTAGCAGCCTGATCATGCCGCTTTTTTAATCGCCCCTCAGCTGTTATACTGGATGGATAACCAGCAGCGGAGTGAAAAGTGGTACGGCGTCAATCAGCCCCTCGCCTGACATTAGAGGCAGCAGCAATTTATGAATACCCCGAGCATCTGCGCCCATTTTTGAGTGCGCTTCCCGCGGTGCCCGGCGTCTATCTGTTTCATAGCGAAAGCGACACCCTGCCGCTTTATATAGGCAAAAGCGTCAATATTCGCAGCCGCGTGTTGTCACACCTGCGTACCACGGACGAAGCGGCAATGCTGCGCCAGTCCAAACGCATTAGCTGGATTTGTACGGCTGGAGAAATTGGCGCCCTACTGTTAGAAGCGCGGCTTATCAAAGAGCAGCAGCCTCTGTTTAATAAACGGTTGCGACGCAATCGTCAGCTTTGCGCCCTGCAGCTTACCGACCAGACTGTTCAGGTTGTTTACGCACGAGATATTGATTTCTCCCATGCCCCCAATCTGTTTGGTTTGTTTGCCAATCGCCGTGCCGCGCTACAAACATTGCAAAGCATCGCCGATGAACAGCAACTGTGCTACGGCCTGTTGGGGCTGGAACCCCTGAGTCGCGGGCGCGCCTGCTTTCGCTCAGCGCTAAAGCGCTGCGCCGGAGCGTGCTGTGGGAAAGAGAGCCCGCAGGCGCATCATTCGCGCCTGCTGGAAGCGCTGGAAAGAGTGCGCGTCATCTGCTGGCCGTGGAACAATGCCATTGCGCTGCAAGAAACCCGCGCTGAAATGACTCAGTACCATATCATCAATAACTGGTTTTGGCTGGGCGCCGTTGCAACGCTGGATGAGGCGACAAGCCTGGCGAGAATGCCGGCTGGCTTTGACCATGATGGCTACAAAATTCTCTGCCGGCCTGTTCTGTCTGGCAAATATGACATTATTGAACTGAATCCGGAGAGTATCCCGGCATCCAGTTAATCTCGCTGAACAGCAGTTTTCCCTCGCGCTCCAACAGGCGCAGGGTGTGTTTACCGTCGTGCCAGCTCGCGCCCTGATCGGCCGTCAGCAGCTTCTCACCCAATTGCCAGGCGCCACTGATAACAAACACGACGCCGCCACGAGAACCAAAGGTCGTAAAAGTGCGATCGGCAACTCTGACTTTCGCCTGGCAAACATCTCGTCGGGTCATGATATTAAAATCCATCGACATCCGCCCTTCCGTCAGCTTTGCTTTTACTACCTTGTCACCAGCAAAAGTAAAAGGTTGATGCTGCTTCAGGGTGTGAGTGAAGATGTTCGCCTCTTCCAGGGTCACTTCACCTCCTTCCAGCAAGGTAATAACGCGTTCTACGCCCGGGAAAAGAGAAAACTCTCCGTTTGCTGCAAGAGAGGCGATACTCGCCCGCCAGTGAAAATCGCGTGTTGCTGGCGGAAAACAGCAAATCTCTCGCGTTTCTCCCGCCCCATTGCGCCACAGACTGACCGGCATTTTGCGGATATCGAAATATTCCATCACCCCTCCAGAAAGGCGTAGCACGGCAACCTGCCGTGAACAGCCAGCCATAAATCATCATTGTGATATTTACCCTGCAGAGTATCGTTATCGGCAACAGGGTTGATTTGCCTTAGTGCTGAATAGGGTATTTTGCAAAAAAATTAACGCTTCTCCTGGCGGGAAAGAAAAAACCGCCGATCCTGCCCACATCGTTAAACGTGTTGTGGACAAGAGCGGCGGTCTTGAGTTTGTTGCACACTGTGCGGCGCTGAACGCCGACACAGCATGACTGATTTAGTGTAGACGACTGGCGATTACTCGGCAGCTTCTGGCATTTTACCTTTCTGCGCCGGACGTTCTGTCAGACGCTTCTCAAAATTGGCATTAAACTGCTTTTTCTGTTCCGGCGTCAGAATGTTGTAAATCTTGTTCTGCGTTTCCATGTGCGCCAGCATGTTGGCTTTACGCTGTTCTTCCATCTTCGCAATTTGCGCTTCGGCTTTCGCTTTATCGAAGCTATCGCTGGCGATGATATCGTGCATGGCGCGGCGTTCTTCCAGCGGCGGACGCTTCATTTGATCGCGCTGGCCTTTCATAATTTCGCGAATCTGCTGTTTCTGCGCGTCGGTCAGGTTCAGGTCTTTGAACATCATGTCGTGATGCGGGGCGAACTTCCCGTTGTGATGCATCATTGGTTTGGCATCCGCTGGCGCAGTTGTTGTGGTGTCAGCAGCATGGGCCAGGTTTGCAGCGCCCAGCGCCAGGGTAGAGGCAACAAACAGAGCAGTCAGTTTACGCATAATTTCTATCCTTTCTTTCAGTTATTTTTACGACATTCATGCGATTCTTATGCAATGTGATGTCGTGTTGACGAGATTAACTTTACCGGCTTAAGCGTCAATTAATCAGAGCAACGGTAAAACAATGAAAGTGTAAAAAACAAACATTCATCAATTATGGAGAAAAAAAGAATAAATTGCGCAGAGTTGAAATGAAAAATTACAACAAGATGATTTTGAAAGGATTATGAAGAACTATACCTGAACTGTGATTATTAAGAAAGCAACTTACCAGGAATAATCTGTAATAAATCTAAAGCGCACGTAAAAATAAGCCCTCAGAAATCAATCTGAGGGCGGTTATATTTATCAAAATCTTTCGAGCATCAATCCGGCACGTAAACCACAGGCCACATTTGGGTTCGGAAAAAGAACGTATTCAACGTCATGGGTGACGATAAAACGTTCATTTCCGTCCTGCGCCAGTAACGTTCCCTCGGTAAAGGGGGTAAAATTGAGCGTCTGGTTATCCATGTGGAGAATAAAATCGTCGCTACGCCGCGTAATCTGCGAGACCACACGGTAGCGCAACGGAGATGTTTCTACCGTAGGCACTCGCTCGCCCCGCAGCAGCTGCGCCATCGCATCTGCTGTGTGTGCAAACTGGGTCAGATCGTTTTGCCCGAACGGCAGCGCTTTACCCAGTTCCAGCGTACAGGCCAGCGCGCCAAAATGTTCAGCGCTAAAATGGGTGAACGTACCGCCTGGGGTCTGATGGAAAACCAATGCCTCCAGCCCCGCATCCCCCAGCCAACCCAGAAAGTTTTCGTCCCAGGCAACATTGCGTTGTGGCAACACGCCAAAGCGCAAATGCTGTGAGCCGCGAATGGCGGTGTGAAGATCCAGATGCCAGCGCACAGGCTCTTTCGCGCGCGAGTAAAAATCTGCCAGACACAGTTCAAGCTCATGGGCTCTTTGCGTTTCTTCACTCTTGGCAAAACTCTGCCACCGGCCACCAAACATCCGGTTCAGATCGCTATGACAATAACGTTTTCCCGCGGCCAGCGCCTGCGGGTTACCAAGAATGACCAGCAGCCGCCATGTTAGCGCCAGCTCACCGTTAAACAGCCTGGTCAGCAATGAATCAAGTATTTCTACCGGCGCGGTTTCATTGCCATGAATTCCCGCAGAAAGCACCAGCGACTGTTCAACCGGCGCAGTTGGTGTCAGTTCCAGTACCCCGTGACCAAGCCATTGCCAGACAAAACCGTGAATTGTGCCCTGCGTTTTCGCAGGTGCGCTACCTGCGAGCGTCAGGGCCAGAAAATTATCCATGGCTCGTTCTCTCCTGCTGGAAGGGATAAACAGAGCCGAGATTGAGCAATTGCGTCAGCGTATCCAACGCTTCACGCCCTTCGCGCAACAACTGCGGATCCGCGAGGTCCGTTGCGACAAGGCGATCGCGATAGTAGCGGTCAACCCAGTTATTCAGCGTATTGAACAGCGTGTCGTTCATGATAACCGCCGGATTCACGGCCTGCAGCTCCTGTGGGGTAAGCACCACTCGCAGGCGTAAACAGGCAGGGCCGCCGCCGTTGGACATGCTTTCGCGCAAATCAAAGACCCGCAGGTCATCGATCGGATTGTCATCTGCAAGCAAGCGGCTCAGATATCGCCACACGCCCGCATGCTCCCGACACTCCTGCGGTAAAACCAGCATCATCGAACCGTCGTCACGACTCAGTAATTGGCTGTTAAACAAATAGGTTGTTACCGCATCCTGCACCGACACCTCCGCGGCCGGGACTTCCAGCGCGGTAAAACCGTCCACCTGACGGCGTAGTTGCTCTAACAACGTTTGCTGTCTGACAAACGCCTGCTGATGACAAAACAGCACCTGACGATTCGACACCGCAATCACATCGTTATGAAACACGCCAAGATCGATAACGTCCGGGTTTTGCTGAGCAAAAACAAGCTGATGCGGATTGACCTGATTCAGTCGGGCTACAGCCTCGCTGGCTTCACGAGATTGTCTCGCCGGATAGCGCCTCGGCTGTGACGCATTCCCCTCTTCACGACCGTAAATAAACAGTTGTACGCAGGGATCGCCATAATCCCCACCAAGGCGGTTATGGTTTGCCGCCCCTTCATCACCGAATAACGCAACCTGAGGCAATGCGCCGTGAATCGCAAAGGTATTTTCATCACGAAAAATCGAGCGTAACAACGCTTCGGTCGTCGGCGCTTCCAGCGAACGGTGGAACTTATTATTCAGATTCGCCACCGTTAAATGCACTTTCCCGTCCAGTGAATCTGCCGAAGGACAGACCGTTGCCGCATTCGCCACCCACATAGGTGATGCGGAGCTGGCGCTGGAGAGCCAGTGCGGCGCCTGACGCGCCACCTTGTCCAGAATCTGCTCATCACTGCCGCAAAAGCCCAACTGACGCAGCGCCGGGATATAGGGACGTTCATGAGGCGGGATCACCGCCTGAGGGAATCCCGCATCAGCCAGCGCTTTCATTTTTAACAAACCCTGCTTTGCCGCCAGACGAGGGTTCGACACCTGAAAACGGTGGCTGGTCGAAGCCTCATTACCAAATGACAGTCCCGCATAGTGGTGGGTGAGTCCCACCAGACCATCGAAATTGACCTCACGCGCTTTCATCGTTTATCCCCGCAAGAGAAATCCAGACCGGGGCTGAGCGCCGACGGCAGGGTTAAGGCCGGAGATTCCAGGCTCGCCATCGGCCAGGCGCAATAATCTGCGGCATACCACGCGCTGGCGCGATGGTTACCGGACGCGCCCACACCACCAAACGGTGCGGTGCTTGCCGCGCCGGTTAACGGTTTATTCCAGTTAACAATCCCGGCCCGCGCCTCCAGCAGGAGTTGATCAAACTGGCTGCGATCGGGTGAAACCAGCCCGCATGACAACCCAAAGCGGGTGTTGTTCGCCATACGAATCGCGTCATCAAAGCTGTCATAGCGCCAGATGCCGAGCAGTGGACCAAAAACCTCTTCATCGGGTACGTTTGCCACGTCGGTCAGTTCAATAATACCGGGGGTCAGCAGCGACGTTCCGGCTTTCACCATGCGTGGCGCCAGCAGCGTGCGCCCCCCCAACGACGCCAGACGTTGCCAGGCATCACAAACGTGCTGTGCGGCCTGTTCAGAAATCAGCCCGCCTAAAAACGGCTGCGGTTCCGCATCCCAGTGAGCTGGCATTAGTCGTTGGCTGACTTCCACCAGACGCGCGAGGAACGCGTCTCCCTGCGCGCCGTTTTTAATCAACAGGCGACGGGCGCAGGTACAACGCTGCCCGGCGGTAACAAATGCGGATTGAATGGTCAGATGTACTGCCGCATCAATATCTTCCGGGTTCTCAATGATCAGCGGGTTGTTGCCGCCCATCTCCAGCGCAAGGATTTTTTCCGGCTGGCCGGATAACTGTCGATGCAGCTGATAACCGGTATTGGCACTGCCGGTAAACAGCAGACCATCCAGATCATCCAACGCGCTCAGCGCCTGCCCCGTTTCGCGTCCGCCCTGCACCAGATTCAGCACGCCCGGCGGCAATCCCGCCTGTTCCCACAGCTTTGTCACGGCTTCACCGGTCCACGGCGTCAGCTCGCTGGGCTTGAAAATCAACGTGTTGCCCGCCAGCAGAGCCGGAACAATATGGCCATTGGGCAAATGGCCAGGGAAGTTATACGGGCCAAATACCGCCAGCACGCCGTGCGGCCGATGGCGCAACGTCGCCGCGCCATCCGGTAGTTCACTGTGCTGCTCCCCGGTACGGGCATGGTAAGCTTTCACGGAAATAGCAATTTTATTGATCATCGCCGTCAGTTCAGTGGCGGCTTCCCAGCGCGGCTTGCCGGTTTCCCGGGCGATAATCTGCGTTAGCTCGGCTTTATTGCTTTCCAGCAATGAAGCAAATTTTTCGACAATAGCCTGACGCGTGCTAAAGGGGTGTTTAGCCCAACCGGCAAAGGCGGTGCGCGCAGCACGGCACGCCTGCATCACCTGAGTCGCGTCGGCATCATTACCTTGCCACAGCACATCACCGCTTACCGGATTCGTTTTCACCCGACGCTCGCCAAGCCCCGTCACCCAGTCGCCGTTTATCCATAATGTCATGCTGTTTTCTCCTCTGCACAAAGACGCACAAAACGTACATGGTCGCCCGCGTGGCATTTCAGGGCGTCCAGTTGCGCCGCCGTCAGTACCAGACGTTGGGTATCCGGGTCAGCGCGAACCAACATGACGCGGAAGTTTTGATAGTTTTCATTAGCGACCAGACAGGCCGGGTAATCGCCGATCGCTGGCTGACCTTCCGCCACTTCCACCAGCCTGCTTTTACGGATAGCGCGAACGCGGTCGATATCGCATTCCAGCGTCGGCCCGCCATCGAAAATGTCGACATAGTTACGGTAGCGAAATCCTTCTTTCTCCAGCACCGCCCGCGCCGGAGCGGTTTGCGGATGTACCTGACCAATTACGCTTTGCGCTTCCTCAGACAGAAAATGGGTATAAATAGGATGCTTGGGCATCAGTTCAGCAATAAAGGCTTTTTGTCCGGTGCCGCAGAGAAAATCCGCCCGGCTGAATTCCATGGAGAAAAAGCGTTTGCCGAGGCTTTCCCAGAAGGGAGAGTAACCGTGCTCATCGATTACGCCGCGCATCTCGGCCACGACCTTTTCATTAAACCGGTCACGAAATGCCGCCATAAACATAAAGCGCGATTTAGACAACAAATAGCCGTTGCCCTCTTTACGCCAGTCGGGATCGAGAAACAGAGAGCAAAGCTCGCTGCTGCCCGTGTGATCGTTACTCAGAAACAGCGTCGGCAGCGCGTTATATACGTTCAGCTCTTTCGAGGCGTGCACCAGCGTGCCAACCCGATAGTTGTACCAGGGATCGTTAAGCCCTACCGCCACCTCGATGGCGCAAATCCCTGCCACGGTTCCGCTGGCGCTGTCTTCCAGTACAAAAACATAGCCTTGCTCACTTTTCGGCAACTCACCGCGCCAGGTTTGTAGCGAGCGTTCGATACGCGCCATCAGCGTGGCTTCATTAGCCGGTAGCGAAGTCAACCCACCGCCGGTCTTACCGGCCAGTTGCATCAGCGCGGTGATATCAGCGCGTTCAATAGGACGAATCACCATCATGATGAACCTCCTGCTTTAATGCGTTCGCAGGCCAGCGCAAAGCGATCCAGTCCGCTAGCAACCTCTTCTTCGCTGACGTTTAACGCTGGCGCAAAGCGCACCACGTTAGCGCCGGCGATCAGCACCATCACTCCGGCATTGGCCGCCTCTTGCGAGATGAGTTTCGCTTTCCCGGCAAATTCCGCGTTCAGTACGCAGCCGATCAGCAGGCCGAGCCCACGAATTTCACTAAACAGTCCAAAACGTTCGTTAATAGCGTTAATACGCTCCACAAACCAGTCGTGACGCTGCTTAACACCGTTGAGCATATCCGGGGTGTTAACAATCTCCAGCAGTTTGCCCGCCACCGCCGTGGCCAGCGGGTTTCCGCCGTATGTTGTACCGTGCGTACCAACCGTCATCACGCTGGCACAGTCTGCTGTCGCCAATAACGCGCCGATGGGGAAACCGCCGCCCAACGCTTTGGCTGTCGTCAGCAGGTCTGGCGTAACGCCATAGTGCATATAGGCATACAGTTCGCCGGTACGACCCACACCTGTCTGGACTTCGTCAAAAATCAGCAGCGCATTGTGGCGATCGCATAATTCACGCAGACCCTGTAAGAAGTCATTTGTTGCCGGTACGACGCCACCTTCACCCTGCACCGGTTCAACGATGACCGCACAGGTGGTGTCATCAATCAGTTGGCGGGCTGAGTCGAGATCGTTGTAGATGGCATGGCGGATATCCGGCGGCAGCGGCGCGAAATCTTGTGAATAAGCGGGCTGCCCTCCGGCGCTGACGGTGAACAGCGTGCGGCCATGGAAAGCATTTTTAAACGCCACGATGCCGCTCTTCTGGCTGCCAAAACGATCGTGAGCATATTTACGCGCCAGCTTTAATGCCGCTTCGTTAGCCTCCGCGCCGGAGTTACAGAAGAAAACACGCTCGGCGAAGGTGGCGTCAATCAGCTTTTTCGCCAGACGCAGCACCGGCTCGTTGGTGTAGCCATTTCCCGTGTGCCAGAATTTGCTCGCCTGGTCGTTTAATGCCTCGCGCAATGCCGGATGGGCGTGCCCCAGCGCGTTAACCGCAATGCCTCCCGCGAAATCGATATACTCTTTACCCTGCTGATCCCACAGACGTGAACCTTCACCACGCACCGGAATAAAAGGAGCCGGGGCATATACGGGCATCATCCATTCATCAAAATTTTCACGCGTAATTGACAGAGACATAGCGACCTCAACGGTAAATAAAAGGTTATTTATATGTTAATAAATATAGTATTTGCGGTGTAAATGTAGATTGCAGGGTTCGTGCCAGCCAGCAAAAAAAGTGCATAAACAAAGGTCGGTGACGGAATATCAACAGGTTACAACGTGGCGATATTCACTTAATGTGCATATAAAGTGAATATGTTTGCGCACCAGGCGACTAAATAGAGGAAAAACCGCAGTTTTATTCAGTTGCCAAATATAATTCTGGAATTGTGATCGTATACGAAATTTATCGGAAATTATTGCTCTGTTCTGACGCGCTTCGCGCCAAAACGGTGCAGTTTTTGCTCCATCGTTAACACCATTGGCAATCATTGTTGGAATCAGGTGACAAGAAGCAGTCAGCCAGCGGAAATTCTGCTACCATCCTTGCACTATTCATCTTGCAAAACGGCAGCGACTATGAAATTTGTCTCTTTTAATATCAACGGCCTGCGTGCCCGTCCTCATCAACTGGCAGCCATTGTCGAAAAACACCAACCGGATGTGATTGGCTTACAGGAGACAAAAGTCCACGATGACATGTTCCCTCTCGAAGAGGTTGCAAAGCTGGGTTACAACGTCTTTTATCACGGTCAGAAAGGTCATTACGGCGTGGCGCTGTTAACGAAAGAAACGCCAATCGCGGTGCGTCGTGGCTTCCCGGGCGATGGCGAAGAAGCGCAGCGCCGTATCATCATGGCGGAAATCCCATCCCCTCTGGGCAGCATTACCGTGATCAACGGCTATTTCCCGCAGGGCGAAAGCCGTGACCACGAAACCAAATTTCCGGCCAAGGCCGCGTTTTACCAGAATCTACAAAACTATCTGGAGACTGAACTGAAACGCGACAATCCGGTCTTGATCATGGGCGATATGAACATCAGCCCAACCGATCTCGATATCGGCATTGGCGAGGAAAACCGTAAACGCTGGCTGCGTACCGGTAAATGTTCCTTCCTGCCGGAAGAGCGTGAGTGGATGGAGCGCCTGCTGGGCTGGGGCCTGGTGGACACCTATCGTCATGCTTATCCTGAAAAAAATGACCAGTTCTCGTGGTTTGATTACCGCTCCAAAGGCTTTGATGATAACCGTGGCCTGCGTATCGATCTGCTGTTAGCGAGCAACCCACTGGCGGAGCGCTGTGAAGAAACCGGCATAGACTATGAGATCCGCAGCATGGAAAAACCGTCCGATCATGCGCCTGTATGGGCTAAATTCCGCGTCTGACCTCCTGCGATTATTCACTCTCCGGGCCTCGCCTGGAGAGTCTGTTTATTCTGTGTAAAATCAATAAATCGACGGTAATACATTGTTGTGTCCGGGAATTTATTATATCTTCGCGCGCACTTTTCGCTGACGAAAACGCTGCGTTACACTCGGTTTTACAGGAGAACCCCCATGAAAAAGAAGTTCGCATAACGCAGAATATCGACTGCTGATTGTCACAGTCCTGTTCTGCATTCTGGCGGGAGTTTTCCATTATTTCGGCCTGACCGACCTGATAACCAATTTCCAGCATTTACAAAACGTCATCCGCCAAAGCGGTATGTTCGGCTATACGCTTTACATCTTGCTGTTTATCATCGCTGCGCTGTGTCTGATCCCCGGCAGTATTCTGGTGATCGTCGGCGGTGTGCTGTTTGGCCCTGTGGCAGGGACGCTTGTCTCGTTAGTGGCGGCAACCGTCGCCTCGGCGCTGTCGTTTTTGCTGGCTCGCTGGCTTGGTCGGGAACTACTGCTGAAATACGTCGGGCACACGGCGACTTTTCAGGCTATCGAAAAAGGCATTGCCCATAGCGGATTGGACTTTCTGATCCTGACCCGACTCGTACCATTGTTCCCCTATAATATTCAAAATTACGCCTATGGACTGACGGCGATTCCGTTCTGGTCATTTACGGTGATATCTGCGGTAACCACCTTGCCCGGCATCTTTATCTATACGCTGATGTCGCACGAACTGGCCAGCGAAGGCATGACTCTGGCATTTATCGGCAAACTCAGCGTTGCGGGCCTGGCGTTATTCATTCTTATTCAGGCGGCAAAAGCCTGGGCCAGATATAAACATATCAATCCGTCGTCCAGCCACGAGTGTGCAGGTAAATGACAAAGCTGAACAAAGCGCGATTAACCCACTATTACCGGGCAGGATTGATAGTTGTGCTGCTGCTCGCGCTGATGGCATGGGCGTGGATACCTGGCGTCAGTGATTTTCTCCGGGGCAGCCTGGCGGCGTTTACTACGCTGGATCAACACGCGCTCGAGAACTTCATTCGTTCGTATGGGACCCAGGCGGCGGTTGTATCGTTCTTCCTGATGATCTTACAGGCCATCGTCGCGCCGCTTCCCGCCTTTGTGATTACGTTTGCCAATGCCTCGCTGTTTGGCACGTTTTGGGGCGGTGTACTGTCCTGGAGCAGCGCGATGGTCGGCGCAGCGCTGTGCTTTTTTATTGCCCGCGTTTTGGGTCGCAGTGCGGTGGAAAAGTTGACCGGGAAAACGGTGCTGAACAACATGGACGCTTTTTTCGAACGTTATGGCAAGCACACTATTCTCATCTGTCGCCTGTTGCCTTTTGTGCCCTTCGACCCGGTAAGCTATGCCGCGGGCCTGACCTCGATTCGTTTTCGCCACTTTCTCCTCGCCACCGGCCTCGGTCAGTTACCCGCCACGATTGTCTATTCGTGGGCCGGTAGCCTGTTAACCGGCGGTACATTTTGGTTTGTTACCGGCCTGTTCATCCTGTTTGCCCTGAGCGTGGTGATTTCAGTAGCAAGAAGCCTTTACCTGGAGCGTCAACGGAAAAAAACCTGAGACATACGCCATTTTTAGCAATGGAGATATTATGCGTTACTGCTTATTGTGCCTGAGTTTGCTGCTCTGCCCGCTGGCGGCTTTTTCCCAGGACGCCAGCTGGCAGCAAATCAAAAATGACGCCCGCGGTCAGACGGTATGGTTCAACGCCTGGGGTGGCGATAACGCCGTTAATCAGTATCTCGACTGGGTTAGCGGCGAGATGAAAACGCACTATGCCATTAACCTGAAAATTGTGCGGCTGGCGGATGCCGCCGACGCCGTTAAACGCATCCAGACCGAGGCGGCGTCCGGGCGAACAACCGGCGGATCTGTCGACTTATTGTGGGTAAACGGTGAAAACTTCCGCACATTAAAAGAAGCGGGTCTGCTGCAAACCCAGTGGGCGCAGGCGTTACCTAACTGGCGCTATGTTGATACCCGGAAACCGGTCAGTGAAGATTTTGCCATCCCCACGGAAGGGGCAGAATCGCCATGGGGCGGCGCACAGCTAACCTTCATTGCCCGGCGCGATCTCACCACCCAGCCGCCGCAATCCCCGCAGACATTGCTTGAATTTGCGCAGGCACACCCTGGCACAGTTACCTACCCGCGCCCGCCAGACTTTACCGGAACGGCTTTTCTCGAGCAGTTGTTGATTATGCTCACCATGGAACCGCAAGCATTGAAAGTTGCGCCCGATGCCGCCACATTCGCCAACGTTACCGCTCCGTTATGGCATTATCTTGACGCTCTACACCCTTCACTATGGCGTGAAGGCAAAGATTTTCCTCCCACGCCTGCGCGGATGGATGCGTTGCTGAATACCGGTACGTTGCGCTTATCATTGACCTTTAACCCAGCCCACGCGCAGCAAAAAATGGCCAGCGGCGAATTGCCTAAAACCAGCTATAGTTTTGGTTTCTCACAGGGCATGATCGGCAACGTGCATTTTGTCACTATTCCGGCGAATGCTCGCGCCAGCGCCGGAGCAAAAGTCGTGGCAAACTTCCTGCTTTCTCCCGAAGCGCAGTTGCGTAAAGCTGACCCTGCTATCTGGGGAGACCCTTCGGTACTTGATCCGCAAAAACTGCCCAACGAACAGCGTAACGCACTGCTGGCGTACACCCCGCAAGGACTCCCTGCCGTACTGCCGGAACCACATGCTGCCTGGATAAATGCACTGGAACAAGAATGGCTACGCCGCTACGGTACGCATTAATTCTGTTGCTGTGGGGCATCATGACGGCAGTTTATCTGCCGCTGGTGCCAGCAACGTTCTCTCTGCTAGCCCCAGCGCTTCGCACCACGCACTGGCTGGCGCTCTTTGACGATCCTCAACTCTCGCAGGCGTTGCTGGCAACAGTGGTTTCCGTAAGCCTCGCGGCTCTGGGTGCCCTGACCATTACGCTGTTGGCGATCCTCTTTTTGTGGCCTGGCGCTGGTTGGGCGCGATTGTGCACGCGCCTGCCCTTGCTGCTGGCGATCCCGCACGTCGCATTCGCGACCAGCATGCTGTTGATTTTTGCCGAAGGCGGCATGCTCTGGCAGTGGCTGCCCTTTCTCAACTCGCAACCGGACCGCTATGGGGTTGGGCTTGGCATAACGCTGGCGGTGAAAGAGAGCGCCTTTTTGTTGTGGATCCTCTCAGCCCTGCTGAGTGAAAAACAACTTTCACAGCAGGTTATCGTCCTGGATTCGCTGGGTTACAGCCGTTTGCAATGCCTGAAATGGCTGGTACTGCCCTCCATCGCTCCTGCGTTAGGCAAAGCCATGCTGGCCGTCGTGGCCTGGTCACTCTCCGTTGTGGATGTGGCCATCGTCCTTGGCCCCGGCAACCCGCCCACGCTTGCTGTGCTGAGCTGGCAATGGCTCAGCCAGGGCGATGCCGAACAACAGGCCAAAGGCGCACTCGCCAGCCTGCTGCTGGTGTTGTTGCTATTTATCTTCGCGCTGGTGGGCTATCTGTTCTGGCGTGGCTGGCGGCGCACAATTCCGGCAGTAAACGGAATACGCCTGCGTTTTTCGTCCACAACAATCGCACAGCCGCTGGTACAACTTTTGCCCATCAGCGGAGTAGTATGCACCCTGGTGCTGACGCTTTCCGCCAACTCTTCATCGCTCAACAGTGAGGCGCTCAGCAATAGTCTGCAACTGGGGCTCATCTCCAGCGTGCTGGGGTTACTGATGCTCTTTGCGTGGCTGGAATGGGGACCGCAAACCGGACACCGTTGGATCTGGCTGCCCATTATCCTGCCCGCGCTGCCGCTGGTCACCGGACAGTATCTGTTGGCGTTATATACCGGGCAAGATGGGCTGATGACGACCATCATCTGGGGCCACCTGCTGTGGGTGATGCCGTGGATGCTGTTTGTGCTCAAACCGGCGTGGCAACGCATTGACCCACGATTGATTTTGATTGCACAAACGCTGGGCTGGACACGAGGTCGCATATTTTGGCGGGTAAAATGCCCATTGCTGTTACGCCCGGCACTGGTCGCCTTCGCGGTTGGGTTCTCGGTCAGTATTGCCCAATATATGCCAACGCTATGGTTAGGGGCCGGACGCTATCCCACCCTGACCACCGAGGCGGTGGCATTAAGCAGCGGCGGCAGCACGGCTGTTTTAGCGACACAGGCGCTATGGCAGCTTCTGTTACCGCTATTCGTTTTCGTACTGGCGGCGCTTTTCGCCGCGTGGCTCGGCCGCTTTCGACAAGGACTCCGTTAATGCTCATCGTTCAAAGCCTTTCAGTGTACCGGGGCGCGACAACGCTACTGAAAGATGTGAACTTCCAGGTTAGCAAAAGTGACATTGTCACTATTATGGGACCTTCCGGTAGCGGTAAGTCTTCGCTTTTTTCGTGGATGGTCGGCGCATTGTCTCCTCAGTTTCAGGCTTCAGGCGAACTGTGGCTCAACGAACGGCGTATAGACATGCTGCCCACCGCGCAGCGCCAGATTGGCATTCTGTTCCAGGATGCGTTGTTGTTTGACCATTTCAGCGTTGGGCAGAATTTACTGCTAGCCTTACCCGCCAGCCTGCAAGGATCCGCCAGACGCCATACTGTTGAAAACGCCCTTACGCGCGCGGACCTGGCTGGATTTTATCATCGCGATCCGGCCTCGCTCTCCGGCGGCCAACGATCGCGTGTCGCCCTGCTGCGCGCCCTGCTGGCTCAGCCTCAGGCGTTGCTGCTCGATGAACCCTTTAGCAGACTGGATGCGTCGCTACGCGATACCTTTCGCCAGTGGGTCTTTACCGAGGTGCGCAAGCTGAATATTCCGGTGGTACAAGTTACGCATGACGCGCAGGATGTCCCGTCAGCAGGCCGTGTATTACAGATGGAAAACTGGGCGTGAATGTGGCGATATGCTGCGTTAACGCAAGGTTTTTACTTAACCGGCGGCACAGAATGTCGTCTTCTTTTTTCAACGTCGGGCTATTCGATGAAACGTGTTTCTCAAATGACCGCGCTGGCACTGGCTTTAGGGCTCGCTTGCGCTTCTTCCTGGGCTGCTGAAACAGCACAGACGCTCACCCTCAACCAGTTACAGCAAAAGCAAGGCGCGGCGATCGATACCCGTCAGAGCGCTTTTTACAACGGCTGGCCACAATCGCTCAATGGTCCTTCCGGACACGAACCCTCCGCACTGAATCTGTCTGCCGCCTGGCTCGACAAAATGAATGATGAACAACTCAATGCCTGGGTGAAGGCGCATCAGCTAAAAACCGATGCGCCGGTGGCGTTGTATGGTAGCGATAGCGAGATGCAGGCCGTTAAATCCCGCCTGCAGAAAGTCGGTTTTAGCCATATTTCAACCCTCAGCGACGCCCTTGCGGATCCTGGCCGCCTGCAACGTCTGCCGCACTTCGAACAACTGGTTTACCCGCAGTGGCTGCACGACCTGCAGCAGGGAAAAGAAGTGACCGCCAAACCTTCGGGTGACTGGAAAGTGATTGAAGCCGCCTGGGGCGCGCCGAAGCTGTATCTGCTCAGTCATATTCCCGGTGCAGGATACATTGATACCAACGAAGTCGAGAGCGAACCACTGTGGAATAAAGTTTCCGACGCGCAACTCAAAGCCATGCTGGCAAAACATGGTATTCGCCACGACACCACGGTGATTTTATACGGTCGTGATGTCTATGCCGCCGCGCGCGTGGCGCAAATCATGTTGTATGCAGGCGTGAAAGATGTGCGTCTGCTCGACGGCGGGTGGCAAACCTGGTCAGATTCAGGTTTACCGGTGGAACGCGGAACGCCGCCGACGGTGAAAGCGGCTCCTGATTTTGGCGTTGCTATCCCTGCCCAACCACAACTGATGCTGAATACGGAACAGGCTCGCGGCCTGCTGCATCGCCAGGATGCGTCGCTGGTCAGCATCCGCTCGTGGCCTGAGTTTATTGGTACCACCAGCGGCTATAGCTACATCAAGCCAAAAGGTGAGATCGCAGGCGCACGCTGGGGCCACGCGGGGAGTGATTCCACGCATATGGAAGATTTTCATAACCCGGACGGCACCATGCGCAGCGCGGATGATATCGCCGCCATGTGGAAACAGTGGAATATCACGCCAGACCAGCAGGTTTCTTTCTACTGCGGCACCGGCTGGCGTGCTTCAGAAACGTTTATGTATGCCCGCGCGATGGGCTGGAAAAACGTCTCTGTTTACGACGGTGGCTGGTATGAGTGGAGCAGCAATCCGAAAAACCCGGTCGCCAGCGGTGAACGGGGTCCGGACAGCAGCAAGTAAAATGGTCACCATTGCCGGATAAGCGCATCCGGCAACACAAGACATTACACCTGACGCTGAACCGCTTTCAGCGTCAGATATCCGCTCCAGATCCGAGTGAACGTCGTCATCCAGCACAGCGCGCCAAAGCCCCACGCCAGCACGGCAAAAGAATCCGGGAACAAACAGCCCAAAACAAACAGCAAAATAGTCTCAGTGCCTTCGGTTAGCCCCCCCAGATAATAAAACGATTTATGCGCGTAGCCTGGGTTATCAATATCGTGTTTCGCTGCCAGGGCCGCGAAGGCGAGGAAGCTGCTGCCAGTGCCAATAAACGCAAACAACAGCCAGCCCCCAGCCAGTGCATTCTGCGCAGGTGCGGCAAGAATAAAACCAAACGGTACTAAGGCGTAAAACAGAAAATCGAGTGAGATATCGAGAAATCCTCCCGCGTCGGTTAGCCCTCTGCGCCGCGCCAGCGCCCCGTCCAGCCCGTCAAACAAGCGATTAAGCACAATGACCACCAGCGCCGCCAGATACCAGCCTAACGCCAGAAATGGCAGGGCCAACACGCCAATAGTAAAACCAACCAGCGTCAGGCCATCCGGGGTAATCGCAGGTTTATCAATAATGCCCACACAGCGATGCAACAGCGGTTTTAACCGTGGATGAAGATGACGGTCAAGCATGTGGGCGTCCTTTAAAACTGTCGCACAATCCTTGCGCAGGAATATCGAGGGCGGCATTAAAACGCGCCGAGAGATTTTGAAACGCAATCAGCGCGGTCATTTCAGTAATGACGTCATCGGTAAAATGCTGCTTCATTTGCGTTTTCAGCGCATCGTCTACCTGCGGTGGCGTGGCGGTCACCGCATCCGCATAGGCCAGCGCTATGCGCTCTTCTGCGTTAAACAGCGCTGATTCTTGCCAGTTGGCGACCTGCAAGACTTTATCCAGCGCGCCACAGCGTTCCGCCAGCCGTAAGCTGTTGGCATCAACACAGAAGGCGCAATGACATACCTGAGAAACGCGGGTCATTAACAATGCGCGCATCACCGGCGTTAAGCGCGCCTTTTTACGCTCCAGAAACCCGACAAACAGCGCCACCAGCCAGAACAGAAACGGCATCCGCCCCCACCAACGCGTGGGATGCAGCACATCGCCATAATGTTTTTTCTGCGTCGCGACGAGCGGTTGCAAACTGGAGGGAATACGCGTTAACGGACTTACCCACGAGTGAGGATCGTTCAACGATGACTCCTGAATACTTTAGATAACTCAAAGATAAATATAGTATGTCATTTTCTGCTGTTAGATCTTGATGAATATGATGAAAACCCTCGACGTGGTCGCCGCTATCATTGAACGTGATGGCAAAATTTTACTGGCTCAGCGTTCGCCGGATGCGGATCAGCCAGGCATGTGGGAATTTGCTGGCGGTAAAGTTGAGTCGGGCGAAAGTCAGTCTCAGGCTCTGGTGCGTGAACTGCGTGAAGAATTAGGCATCGACGCAGTCGTTGGGCGCTATATCGCCAGCCATCAACGTGAGGTTTCAGGCCGGCTGATTCATTTACATGCCTGGCATGTACCGTCTTTTCAGGGAGAACTGAATGCGTATGAACACCAGGATATGGTCTGGTGTTCACCCGAAGAGGCGCGGCGTTATCCGCTGGCACCTGCCGATATCCCGCTGTTAGAAGCCTTTATTCTTTTACGCGCCGCCAGACCAGCGGATTCGTGCTGATCGTTTTATCATCGCGTTGGCACTGAAGCAGCACACCATCCGCTTTGATCACCGCCCCTTCGGAATAGTTTTGATCCTGATAAATACAGCACTGACTACAAGGCTGCGCTCGCTGCCCGCTGGAACTGAACACTTCCGGCGGCACATTCACCTGCACATCCGGGCGATAAAGCTGATTTGCCAGCGTCGCGCTGGACACCAGTACCAACGCTCCTGCCATGATTAAACGGCGCATATTCTTTCCTTTGTGACTGACAGTTATGCTCAGTATAACGGTATAAATCGGCAGAAACTTTAGTCCCGCCCGTCATCGTTTTTGGTTATGACCCACGCCGCGATATTAATTTACTTAGCGGGGTTAATTTTTTCTTGCGTCCCGTCACGCTGCTGGTGGTATAGTCAAAAACTGCAAAACACTTAACACAAATATCAAAAATATAACCATATCAATACATAAGAGGTTTTTATATCTATGGATCAGACATGTTCTCTGGAGTCGTTTCTTAACCATGTACAAAAGCGCGACCCAAACCAAACCGAGTTCGCGCAAGCCGTTCGTGAAGTGATGACGACGCTGTGGCCCTTCCTTGAGCAAAACCCACGTTATCGCCAGATGTCGCTGCTGGAGCGTCTGGTTGAGCCGGAGCGCGTGATCCAGTTCCGCGTAGTCTGGCTCGACGATCGTAATCAGGTACAGGTTAACCGTGCGTGGCGCGTGCAGTTTAGCTCTGCCATTGGCCCATACAAAGGCGGTATGCGTTTCCACCCTTCCGTAAACCTGTCGATCCTGAAATTCCTCGGTTTCGAGCAGACCTTTAAAAATGCCCTCACCACGCTGCCGATGGGCGGGGGTAAAGGCGGGAGTGACTTCGACCCGAAAGGTAAAAGCGAAGGTGAAGTGATGCGTTTCTGCCAGGCGCTGATGACCGAGCTGTTCCGCCATTTAGGTCCCGATACCGACGTTCCGGCGGGCGATATCGGCGTGGGTGGTCGTGAAGTCGGCTTTATGGCCGGGATGATGAAAAAACTGTCCAACAACAGCGCCTGCGTCTTTACCGGTAAAGGTCTCTCTTTCGGCGGCAGCCTGATCCGCCCGGAAGCGACCGGCTATGGTCTGGTGTACTTCACCGAAGCGATGCTTAAACGTCATGGCCTCAGCTTTGAAGGCATGCGCGTGGCGGTCTCTGGCTCCGGTAACGTTGCACAATTCGCCATTGAGAAAGCCATGGAATTTGGCGCCCGGGTGGTGACCGCTTCCGACTCCAGCGGCACAGTGGTCGACGAAAGTGGATTTACCAAAGAAAAACTGGCGCGTCTGTGCGCGATCAAAGACAGCCGTGACGGTCGCGTGGCGGATTACGCCCGGGAGTTTGGCCTGACCTATCTCGAAGGCAAGCAGCCGTGGTCGGTTCCGGTCGATATCGCCCTGCCGTGCGCCACCCAGAACGAACTTGATGTCGACGCGGCGCGCGTACTGATCGCCAACGGCGTGAAAGCTGTCGCCGAAGGGGCAAACATGCCGACCACCATCGAAGCCACCGACCTGTTCCTCGAAGCGGGTGTTCTGTTCGCGCCGGGTAAAGCCGCCAACGCCGGTGGCGTAGCGACCTCCGGTCTGGAAATGGCGCAAAACGCCGCACGTCTGGGCTGGAAAGCGGAGAAAGTGGACGCGCGCCTGCACCACATCATGCTGGATATTCACCATGCCTGCGTTGAATACGGCGGCGAAAGCAAACAAACCAACTACGTACGTGGCGCCAATATCGCGGGCTTCGTGAAGGTTGCCGACGCGATGCTGGGCCAGGGTGTGATTTAATATTGTCTCTGTAGAACCGTAGGCCGGATAAGGCACGGGTGCCGCATCCGGCAAAGCCTGATGGCGCTACGCTTATCAGGCCTACAGACTTACACGCCTGCCTCTTCGGATGGCGGGCTTTTTTTCGCCGGGCGTTTACGCGGCGCGCTCTTTTTCTTATCGCCACCACTGCCACCCGGCGCGACAATTCCCCGGAAGCGCCGTACCGGCGTACTGCGCGCCTGATCGATGAGCTGATACAGCGTTCCCACCAGCGGCTGCATGAAATCCTGATAACGACACTGTTTTTCGCTGATTTGGGTCAGAATAGATTCCCAGTGCGCGGTCATATCCGGACGCGTCGCCATTTCCGGCAGCGAGTGAAACAACGCTTTTCCGGCATCGGTCGAATGGATATAGCGCCCTTTTTTCACCAGGAATCCGCGTTTAAACAGCAGCTCGATAATCCCGGCGCGCGTCGCTTCCGTACCCAATCCATCCGTGGCGCGCAGGATCTTTTTCAGATCTTTATCCTGCACAAAGCGCGCAATCCCGGTCATCGCTGACAGCAACGTCGCATCGGTAAAATGGCGTGGCGGCTGAGTCTGACGTTCAACCACTTCGCCTTTTTCGCACAGCAATTCATCGTCTTTAGCCACCACCGGCAACGGCGTCCCGTCGTTATCTTCATCACGCTCCTTATTGCCAAGCAGCGTGCGCCATCCGGCCTCCGCCAGAAAACGCGCTTTGGCGACAAACTTGCCTTTGGCAATATCCAGCTCAATAACGCACTTGCGGAATACCGCATCCGCACAAAACTGCATCAGATACTGACGGGCAATCAGGTTGTAAATTTTCGCTTCGTTGTCATTCAGGTTGATGGACGAACTGCGCGCGGTAGGAATGATGGCGTGGTGGGCATCCACCTTTTTATCGTCCCAGCAGCGGTTTCGCGTATCGGGATCCACCGCGGGTTGCGGAAGCAGATCCGGCGCATGAACGCTAATTGCGTTCATTACCGCATGACGTCCGGCAAAATGTTCTTCCGGCAGATAACGGCTATCCGAACGCGGATAGGTAATCAGTTTATGGGTTTCATACAGTTTCTGGCAGATATCCAGAACGTTCTGCGCGCTCAAACCAAAGCGTTTCGCCGCTTCAATCTGCAACGCCGACAGCGAAAACGGCAGCGGCGCGGATTCTGATTCCCGTTTATCGTTATAGCTGGTAACGAGCGCCGGCTGCCCGCTAATACGGTTCACCACGTGTTCGGCCAGCGTACGATTGAGCAAGCGCCCTTCTTCGTCCTGATACGGCTCACATGCTTCGCTGGGCTGCCAGATAGCGGTAAACCGCTCATCGGCGGGCGTCACGATATGCGCTTTCACTTCAAAGAAATCTTTGGCGACGAAGTTTTCAATCTCTTCATCGCGACGCACAACCAGGCCGAGCACCGGCGTCTGTACGCGCCCGACCGAGAGTACCCCTTGATAGCCCGCATTACGCCCAAGAATGGTGTAAGCGCGGGTCATATTGATGCCGTACAGCCAGTCGGCCCGCGCCCGCGCCAGGGCCGACACGCACAGCGGGATGAACTCACTGTTGGCCCGCAGACGCTCAATAGCCCGTTCGACGGCCTGCGGATTGAGGTCGTTAATCAGACAACGTTGCACCTGCTGGCGCTTTTCGGGAGCCAGTTGCAGGTAATCCAGCACTTCATCCACCAGCAGTTGTCCTTCACGATCGGGGTCTCCCGCGTGAATAACTTCGCTGGCTTCATGTAAAAAGCGCTTGATAACGTTGAGCTGTTTGGTCACCGAAGGACGTGGCTGCAGTTGCCACTTTTCCGGGACAATCGGCAGATCAACCAGACTCCAGCGCGCATAACGGCTGTCGTAGGCGTCTGGCTGCGCCTGTTCAAGCAGGTGACCAATACACCAGGTCACCACTTGTCCATTTCCGCATTCAATAAAGCCGTCACCTTTGCGATGCGGCTTTGGCAGCACATCGGCGATAGCGCGCGCCAGACTCGGTTTTTCGGCAATAAACAACCGCATCGAGTTAACGGATCTCAACCATGGCGCGACCGCCACGAGCTTCCACTAACTCACCAATCGCAGTGAGATCGATACCAAACTGCGCCGCTGCCGCTTTCACTTCGGCTTCCGCTTGTGGCGTTACCGCCAGCAGCAAACCGCCGGAAGTTTGCGGATCGCAGAGCAGGTCGCGAACCGGCTGCGGCATTTCACCCATCAGGTGTCCGTAGCTGGCAAAGTTACGCTGGGTACCGCCCGGCACCGCGCCCTGCGCGATGTACTCTTCAACACCAGGAAGCTTAGGAATATCCTGGTAGACAATCTGCGCCTGAATGCCTGCGCCCTGACACATCTCGCTCAGATGTCCCAGCAGACCAAAACCGGTAACGTCGGTCATGGCTTTCACGCCCTCGATATCGGCAAATGCCGCACCAGCAATGTTCATCCGACACATCACTTCCGTCGCCAGCCCTTTGTGCTCCGGCTTCAGCAGCGATTTTTTCTCTGCGGTTGTCAGGACGCCAATGCCCAGAGGTTTGGTCAGGAACAGCTTGCATCCCGCCTCGGCGGTGCTGTTTTTCTTCACGCGTTCAGTCGGCACAACGCCGGTAACCGCAAGACCGAAGATAGGCTCCGGGGCATCGATAGAGTGACCGCCCGCCAGCGCGATACCCGCCTGACGGCAGGCAAAGCGTCCGCCTTCGGTCACTTCACGGGCGATTTCCGGCGCCAGCTTATCCAGCGGCCAGCCCAGAATAGCAATTGCCATAATCGGTTTGCCGCCCATAGCAAAAATATCGCTGATGGCGTTGGTGGCGGCAATACGGCCAAAATCAAACGGATTATCGACAATCGGCATAAAGAAATCGGTCGTGCTGATAACGCTGGTGCCATTACCCAAATCGTAGACAGCGGCGTCATCGCGGGTTTCATTACCCACGAGTAAGTTTGGATCAACGAACTTCGCCTGCTCGCTGTGCAGGATGGTTTCCAGCACTTTAGGGGAAATTTTACAACCGCAACCGGCTCCGTGGCTGTATTGCGTTAAACGAATAGCTTGCTCGCTCATGGACATCTCCTGTCATTGCAATTCGGATATGGTAGCGCTCATTCCATGATGTGGTAAGAGTGACTGTCTGAATTCAGGTGTCTTTGCTCATAATCCAGACAGTTTTGCCGTTGATATCAGAAATAACGAACAAAAGCGCTCGGATCGGCCAGGCTAATGGTCGTGGACGCTTTTAGCTGCGGCGTACCCAGATAGAGAAAACCGACGATCTTATCCTGCGGACGACAATCAAACGCTTCGCGAACTTCCGCGCTTTCCGTTAATGCGCCGCTACGCCAGATACCGCCAAAGCCCTGAGCAACAGCGGCCATCTGCATGGCCATTACCGCGCAACCGGCAGACATTTCCTGTTCCCACAGCGGAACCTTGTCGTTTTCTTCACATTTCGCGACGACGGTAATGATCAGCGGGGCGCGAAACGGCGCCGTCCGCGCTTTTTCCTGAGCTTTCTCGTCGCTGCCTGCGGCAATAGCGCCTTTTTCAAGCACGGCGCTAAAGCGCTCGCGCCCTTCGCCCTCAATGACAAAGAACTGCCACGGTTGCAGCGTTTTGTGGTCTGGCGCGCGCATTCCCGCCCGCAGAATGTTTTGCAGTTGCTCTCCCGCCGGTGCCGGTTCGACAAGACGAGAAGCGCTACGACGGGTGATGAGTAATTCGAGTGCATCCATTTGTTTAACTCCAACAATGAGATTTATTCACAAAATTAACACGTGAGCGGATTTTGTTACAGCACAGGCGGTGATTCCTGCTGACAAGTGCCCGTTGGGTCATTACGATAGCCACATCTTAACGCCTTTTTCGGGATAACCGGGTGGCGTGTTGTTAATCGGTAGGGAGAATACATGCGAACCCTGTGGCGATTTATTGCCGGATTTTTTAAATGGACATGGCGATTACTCAATTTCGTCCGTGAATTTGTGCTTAACCTGTTCTTTATCTTCTTGGTGCTTGTTGGCGTGGGGATCTGGATGCAGGTCAGTAGCAGCAACACCAGTGAACATGCTGAACGTGGCGCGCTGCTGTTGGATATCTCGGGCGTGATTGTCGACAAGCCTTCAAGCACCAGTCGCTTGAGCGCCATTGGTCGTCAACTGTTTGGCGCCAGTTCTGACCGACTGCAGGAAAACTCCCTGTTTGATATCGTGAATACCATTCGCCAGGCGAAAGATGACCGCAACATCACCGGCATCGTGATGGATTTGAAAAACTTTGCCGGGGCCGACCAGCCTTCAATGCAGTACATCGGTAAAGCGCTGCGGGAATTCCGCGACAGCGGCAAACCGGTCTTTGCCGTGGGCGATAACTTCAGCCAGGGGCAATATTACCTCGCCAGTTTTGCCAACAAAATTTACCTTTCTCCGCAGGGTTCCGTTGATCTGCACGGTTTTGCCACTAACGGTCTGTACTACAAGTCCCTGCTGGATAAACTGAAAGTCTCAACGCACGTGTTCCGCGTCGGTACCTATAAGTCTGCGGTAGAACCCTTCATCCGCGATGATATGTCCCCTGCCGCGCGCGAGGCCGATAGCCGCTGGATCGGCGAGCTGTGGCAGAACTATCTCGATACGGTAGCCGCAAACCGTCAGATCCCAGCCCAGCAGGTGTTCCCCGGCGCGCAAGCGATGCTGGACGGTTTGACAAAAGTCGAGGGTGATACCGCAAAATACGCGCTCGACAACAAACTGGTGGATGCACTCGCCTCCAGCGCTGAAGTCGAAAAAATGCTGACCAAACAGTTCGGCTGGAGCAAAGCGGATAAAAACTTCCGCGCCGTCAGCTACTACGATTATTCGCTGAAAACCCCAGCGGATACCGGAGAGAGCATTGGCGTCATCTTCGCGAATGGCGCGATTATGGACGGTGAAGAAACCCCAGGGAATGTGGGCGGCGACACCACTGCCGCACAAATCCGCGAAGCGCGTCTTGATCCGAAGGTGAAAGCCATTGTTCTGCGAGTGAACAGTCCTGGCGGCAGCGTCAGCGCCTCCGAAGTGATCCGCGCTGAACTGGCTGCGGCCAAAGCAGCGGGCAAACCGGTCGTCGTGTCGATGGGCGGTATGGCGGCATCAGGCGGTTACTGGATCTCCACGCCAGCCAGTTACATTGTGGCTAACCCCAGCACACTGACCGGTTCAATCGGGATCTTTGGCGTGATCAACACCGTGGAAAACAGTCTGGATTCCATAGGCGTACATACCGACGGCGTAGCCACCTCCCCGCTGGCGGACATTTCCATCACTAAAGCGTTACCGCCTGAAGTACAGCAAATGATGCAACTGAGCATCGAGAACGGCTATAAGCGCTTTATCACGCTGGTCGCGAATGCACGTAAGACAACGCCAGAGCAGATTGACAAAATCGCTCAGGGCCACGTCTGGACCGGCCAGGATGCGAAAGCCAACGGTCTGGTCGACAGTCTGGGGGATTTTGACGACGCCGTCGCGAAAGCGGCTGAACTGGCCAAACTGAAACAATGGCACATTGAGTATTACCAGGACGAACCCACATTCGTGGATATGGTCATGGACAGTATGTCAGGTTCGGTTCGCGCCATGCTGCCCGCTGCCATTCAGGCAATGCTTCCGGCTCCGCTGGCTTCTGCGGCAAGTACGGTAAAAGCTGAAAGCGATAAGCTGGCCGCGTTTAACGATCCGCAAAACCGCTATGCGTTTTGCCTGACCTGCGCCAACGTTCGTTAACTGTTGACCCCTCTTCGGGATGAAGAGGGGTTTTTCTTTGGGACAGAAGAAACATCCATGCAAAAGAAATCGATTTACGTTGCCTATACCGGCGGTACCATTGGTATGCAGCGCTCAGAACAGGGTTATATCCCCGTTTCTGGTCATCTTCAGCGCCAGCTGGCATTGATGCCAGAATTCCACCGCCCTGAGATGCCAGACTTCACCATCCATGAATACGATCCGCTGATGGATTCTTCCGATATGACGCCGGAAGACTGGCAGCATATTGCGGAAGACATTAAATCGCACTATGACGATTACGATGGTTTTGTCATTCTCCACGGTACCGACACCATGGCGTTTACCGCTTCGGCACTCTCTTTCATGCTGGAGAATCTCGGCAAGCCGGTGATTGTGACAGGGTCACAAATACCACTGGCAGAATTACGCTCCGACGGACAAATTAATTTGCTGAATGCGCTCTACGTTGCAGCGAATTATCCGATTAACGAAGTGACCCTGTTCTTCAATAATCGACTGTTTCGCGGCAACCGTACCACCAAAGCGCATGCCGATGGTTTTGACGCCTTTGCCTCACCCAATCTTTCCCCTCTACTGGAAGCGGGTATCCATATCCGTCGACTGGGAACACCACCTGCGCCACACGGTACGGGCGAACTGATTGTTCACCCTATCACGCCACAACCGATTGGCGTGGTGACTATTTATCCTGGGATTTCTGCGGATGTGGTACGCAACTTCTTGCGCCAGCCGGTTAAAGCGTTAATTTTACGCTCTTACGGCGTGGGCAATGCGCCGCAAAATAAAGAGTTTCTGCAAGAGCTTGAAGATGCCAGCTCACGCGGCATAGTGGTGGTTAACCTTACGCAGTGTATGTCCGGCAAGGTGAACATGGGCGGTTATGCGACGGGGAACGCGCTGGCGCATGCTGGCGTTATCGGCGGCGCGGATATGACGGTCGAAGCAACGCTGACCAAACTGCACTATTTGCTGAGTCAGGGGCTGGACACGCAGAGCATTCGTCAAGCCATGTCGCAAAATCTGCGTGGCGAGCTCACGCCAGACGAATAAAGGAGTTAATGCCCATGGCCCGAGCCTTACTGTTGGTCGATTTACAGAACGACTTTTGTGCCGGCGGCGCCCTCGCCGTCCCGCAAGGCGACAGCACCATCGATATTGCTAACCGCCTGATCGACTGGTGCGCCCCGCGCGGCGACACCGTCGTCGCCAGTCTGGACTGGCATCCGGCTAATCACGGTAGTTTTGCCAGCCAGCACCAGGTTGAACCTTACAGTCAGGGGCAACTGGACGGCCTGGCGCAGACGTTCTGGCCCGACCATTGCGTGCAAAACAGCGAAGGGGCAGCCCTGCATCCTTTGCTGAACCAGCGCGCGATAGCGCAAACCTTCACTAAGGGCGAAAACCCGCTGGTCGACAGTTATAGTGCGTTTTTTGATAATGGTCGTCGTCAGGCAACCGCACTGAACGCATGGCTGCTCGAACATCGCGTTGCCGAGCTCATCATCATGGGGCTGGCGACCGATTATTGCGTAAAATTTACCGTTCTGGATGCGCTCGATCTGGGTTACGCCGTCAGCGTCATTACCGACGGTTGTCGTGGCGTCAATATTTCCCCCCAGGACAGTGCAAACGCCTTTATGGAAATGGCGGCGGCGGGTGCGACGTTGTATACGCTGGATGACTGGCTGGAAACCCAACCGTAAGCGACGCCGACAGGATCGCTCCTGTCGGCACGTTATTTCAGGCCAGGGTTGAAATCTCTTCCAGAGAAACTTTGCGTGTTTCGATGCCAAAGCACAACAGAATCAGTGCGCAGAGCACCAGCATAACGCCCAGCACGATAAAGACAGTGGTCGAGCCGTAGCGTGTCAACAGAATAGCGACGCCATAAGGCGTAAATACCGCGACAATCCTGCCCACCGCATTCACGAAACCCGAACCACGCAATCTCAGATGTGTCGGCCATAACTCCGGGACATATACCGCAGAGGCAAAGCAAACATACATATACAGAAAAAAAATCATCACCAACCCGTAGCTCAAAATGGCCCACTCTTCGGTTTGAATCGAATAGAAATATCCGAGCAGCGCGATAATAACGAGTAAGAATGAACCAAACAGCCTCCGTGGAAAACGATCGATAATCATCGCAGCAATAAATATTCCAACGGGCGCGCCAATCATAATTATCGCGGTCATAAAGATAGACTTCGTCACATCGATTCCCGAATTAACAAAAATCGTTGGGATCCATACCGTGATGGTATAGAGCGAAATATTCATCGCGATAAGCACAGTGATCGCCACCAGCGTACAGCGCAACATCGGCCCCTTGAACAGTAGCCAAAATGAACCACTTTCCACGCCAGAGTGCACCACCAGGCAATGGCTCTGACAGGAGGGTAAGGTGATATTTTTCTCTGTCTCAATCTGCGACTCCACCAGTACCAGGTGTTTTTCAGCTTCACTTCTCTGTCCCTTACCAGCCAGCCAACGGGGAGATTCGATAAAGTACTTTCCGGACAGATACCAGGCCAACAGCATTGTCGCGCCACCGAGCAGAAACATCACCCGCCAGCTTAACCAGGCAATAACCACGACGCCAACAGCCGCGGACAGCATCGGCGACCAGTTACCAACAAATGACAGGCGGGCAGACCACTTTCCACGTACTGCAGGCGGAATAAATTCGGTAAATGAAGCATAGCCCACCATAATCAGCGCCCCCATCCCGATCCCCATCAGGCAACGGAAAAAAATAAGCCAGTACATGTTGGGCACAAACGTTGCCGCGCAAGCAGAGACCCCAACAATCAGCAAATTAATGCGGAATGCCTTGCGTCGACCGAGATAATCACCAATAAAGCCCCCGGTTAGCGAACCGACAAAATAGCCAAACATCAGCGCCGAGGTAAATGCTGCGTTGAGATAATTGTTAGACCAACCGGTACTGACTAATTTTGCCAATACCACATTCCCGGAATAACTGAGGAAACCGGTGACTAATAAACTAAAACTTATAATGCCAAAAATACGAAAATGAAATCGCGATAAGGGTAAACGATCTAATCTTGCACCGATAGGGTCACATTGTTCCATCTGGATGCCTCAAATTCAACTAAATAGAAAGTATGGCGATCGCGGCAGTAGTAATTTTGCCGCGCCATCCATCATCATTAGATTTTTATGGCATTATCCAGGTGCAAACTAAAATAATATCGACACGAGTAACGTTAAAATTAATAAACGAGTTGAATATTATTCTCTTTACAAAACGCAATCCACTCTGCACCCGGTGCCTTATTGGTTATAAGGTAGTTAATATGGCTAAAGTCCACGAGCTGGACGAAAGCTTTACGATCAAACTTTGAGTGATCAACCAACAGGGCCACCTCAGTCGCCTGGCGGATCATGGTTTTTTTGATTTCCGCTTCTGCTTCGTTAGAGTCAAGCGCCCCACTTTGCATATCCAGGCCTTTGCAGCTCATCACCATAATATCAACATGATAGCGACTGATGATCTCCTTGGTGATCCTTCCCTGCAACGACAACGTATTCTTATTCAGCTCGCCGCCAGTAGAAACGACGTTAATTTCTGACTGCGCCAGTTCATGAAATGCTTCAGCCGAGTTGGTTAGCAGCGTCAGATCGTTTCTTTCCTTTAACAGCTTTAATAATTCCATCGCCGTACTGCTGGAGTCAGCGGCCATTGTGGTCTTATTTTTAATAAACGGTAATGCATTACGAGCAATGATCTGCTTCTCTTCAAAAAAAGACTTTGCACGTTTATAAAAATGAATATTGTCAGACAACGCGGTGGTATTAAGTACCGCACCACCATATGTTCGGGTCAAAAAACCTTCATCTTCCAGCTTCTCGAGATCGCGGCGAATTGTTTCCTCAGTTACCTGAAAGATGGAACTTAAATTAGATACCACCACTTTCTTATCATTAGCCACCATTTGCTTAATGGCCTGAATCCTGTCTTTTGCCGCCACGATGACACCTCTGTTTCCTGCAAAGTAATAATAAGACCCTAGTATCTCACAGGCTATGTTTATTTTCAAAAGAACATGTCTGAATCACAGATTTAGTACTCTTTTACACAGAAACAGAGGTCATTGCCAGCTGGGTTATTTTATATCCAACGCTTCTGCCATTTGTCTCATCAATAACGAATCGCCATCAGTCAGGGCAACGGTCAGCGCCTCGACGTTTTCGCGAACCTGTTCAGGCGCGGTCGCTCCGCTCAGTAAGGTGATTAAATCGCTTTGCTTCAAAATCCACGCCAACGCCAGCGCGGGGATCGTGCAACGGTATTTTTCACACAATGGCCGCCATTGCTCGAGCATATCAATCACCCGCAGCATATTTTCCCGTTGGAACCAGACTTTGTTGGCCCGTGCGCCGCCAGGAATATAATCCCGCGCGATTGTTCCAGTCAGTAAACCCTGTTCGAGCGGTGAATAAACCTGCACGACGATGCCATGCTGCTGACATAACGGCAACAATTCAGCTTCCAGTCCGCGATCAAGGATGCTGTACTTAGCCTGGATGATATCCAGCTCACCGTGTTTGAGATACTCCCTGATATGCCCTGCATCCACGTTGGCGGCACCGATAGATCGAATCTTGCCTTCTTTCTTAAGTGCGTTCAGCGTGTCTACGGTTTCCGCAATCGGTGTAAAACAGGGTTCGACCGATTGCCAGTGGGTCATATAGATATCAATGCTTTCTATACCCAACCTTTGCAAACTGGCATCGACCTCTTCACGAATCGACTCGGGCGTGAGGTTTTTATACAACTGGCGATCGCCCACTTTGTTAAAAAGGCTGCCTGTCCGCTCCCAGACGATGCCGCATTTAGTTTCAACCACGATATCTTTACGCGGTAACTTTTTCAGCGCCTGCCCAACAATGATTTCACTATTACCAAAGTTGTAGCCAGGAGCGGTATCAATCAGATTAATACCGCAGCGATGCGCCTCGACAATGGTATCGATACAAACCTGTAGATCGAGATCGCCGTTCCATGCCGGACCGCCGCCAATGGCCCATGTCCCTAATCCCATGCGGGAAAGCATAATATCCGTACTGCCTAAAGGAATCTTTTTCATCTGCCGTTATTACCCTTCATATTCATCAAGAAGTTGTTCAACCAGCTTTCTGTTTTTTACGCCCGTTGTGGCGCCCACGCTCAGTACCGATATTGCTGCCGTTGCGTTAGCAAACAGTGCACACTCGCGCAGCGACTTGCCTTCAAGTAACGCGGAGATAAATCCCGAGGCAAAATTATCTCCCGCGCCGATGGTGTCGATAGCGGTAATTCCTGAAACCGCCGGGACCTCCATTTTCATATCGGTACGCTTGATAAAGCAGCCTCTTTTACCGGTCTTAATCACTACCGTTTTTACGCCACAGCTCAGGAAACTGTCGGCAATTTCATCCAGCGTCTCTTTGCCGGTAAGCTGTTTTGCTTCCTCAAAATTAGGAAACAGATAGTCTACGTAGCTCAAAGCCTGGCGAATATCGTTCAGCGTTTCATTAAGTCGTGGCTTAATCATATCGGCACAAATAATTAACCGATGTGCTTTCGCCTGAGTGAAGATCGTCGTTAATGCTTCGCCGTCGAGTAGCGGGCTGTTAAAAATACTCGCCAGCGACAGCAGCTTTGCCTGAGAGAAGCGGTCAAAATCAACATCGTTTATATTCAGCTTCCACAGGCTACCATTGCGGTTGGTGACAAAGGTGCGTTCGCCATCAGCTGTAACCAAACCCACGTTAATAGAAGTATCAATATCCGCATGCTGTTTCAGACTTTGAATATCAATGTTCTCCCGACGACAGTGGTCGAGAATAAAATGACCTGCCGCATCATCCCCTACCCGACTAATTAACGCAGTACGATGCCCAAGGCGAGAAATAATAGTCGCTTCATTAATCGCGTCGCCCCCGATGGTCATCGTAATACGTTCTAACGGATAAGAATCTACATCAAAAATATTTTTACTCACTGGCTGTAAGGGGATATCAACAATTGCCGCCCCTATACAAATAACCTCGATATTATCCATATTATCATTCCGCTTTACCGTCAGAGCCAAACAGTTTGATTTTTTCCAACGCTCGCTCTTTTACTGCTTTACGAACTTCACGTTCAACATGCAGGAATGGCTGGTTCTGGTTCTCCTGCACCGCCACCATTGCCGCCTGACACAGTTCGGTATGAATATTGATTTTAGAGATGCCTAATGAGATGGCTTTTTTAATATCCGCATCGCTAATGCCGGATGCCCCGTGCAGCACCAGCGGAACAGAAACCGCTCGGCGTACGCGCTCAACCACCTCGAAATTGAGTTTCGGCTCGGAGGTATATACGCCATGCTGGTTGCCAATCGCCACCGCCAGAGAGTCACAGCCGGTACGCTCGACAAATTCCGCCGCCTGGCTCGGGTCGGTATAGTGATAACCCGCCAGCGCCTCTTCGTAGACCGTCTCATTGCCCACGTGGCCCAGCTCCGCTTCGACCGGAATGCCTAACGGATGAAAGAAGTCCACAGCCTCTTTGGTCAGACGAATATTCTCTTCAAAATCAAAGGCGGAGGCATCGCGCATCAGAGAGTTCATGCCATGAACCCAGGCGTTGTGAATAATCTCCATGCTACGTCCGTGATCCCAATGAGTAATAACCGGTACCGAGGCCTTTTTCGCCATCGAAACCATCATGTGCGAAAAATCTTCAAACGAGGTATTCCCCACAAATCCGGTGCCAAAAGAGATAATTACCGGCGATTTAGCCTCTTCTGCCGCATCAATGACCCCCATTAGCATTTCCGCATTCCACACGTTAAAGTGAGCAATCGCATAATGTTTATTCTGAGCATCGTTTTCCCAATATTTAATATCTGCCAGCATGGTGTTTCTCCCTATTTAAATTAATGGTTAATTTTAATAACGCCTTTAATAATCTCGCGTTTGTTATTGACGGATTCGTCAAACGCGCGCTGAACATCTGCATAATCATAAATATGCGTCACCATCGACTTTACATCGAAACGCCCGGAGGAGATGGCTTCAATGGTGACCGGGTAGCGATTGGCATAGCGGAAAACAGTTTGTATTGATACTTCACGATTAATTTTGAGGAAGTTAATCGCTGAATCGCCAGGCACCGTGCCCACGATCATGATTTTCCCACCGCGCATTACCAGATATGGCGCCTGCTTAACCGTGATGGCCGAACCGGCAGTTTCGAAAACAATGTCAGCCCCCATATCGCCGGAAAACTGTTGGCAGCAGGCAACGGTGTCCTCCTTCGCACCGTTAATCACGACCGTCGCGCCAAGCTGCCCGGCCATCGCCAGACGTTTATCCAGGACATCAACAACAGCGATGTCGGTAGCCCCCAAACATTTACAGGCTTGCAGGGTCATTAAACCAATACAGCCAGCCCCCAGAATGACGATTTTCTTGCCCGGCTTAACGTCCGCCAGCATTGCGGCATGCATCCCTACCGCCGCAGGCTCTACCAGAGCGCCTTCCATGGTGTCCATATTGTCCGGCAGCTTGTAAGTAAAGCTTTCCGGGTGGCACAGATAGTACGTTAGCGCACCGCGATAATTTGGCTGTGTGGCCATAAAATCGACGTCAGGACAGATGTTGTATTTCCCTTCCAGACAGTAGCGGCAGTGGCCACACGGCACGCCGGGTTCAATGTTGACCCGGTCGCCCGGTTTAAATTTACTAACGCGACTTCCCACTGCCACCACCGTACCGGCGCATTCATGCCCAAGACCTATTTCCTGATTGGGATCTTTCGGCGGAATAAAGGGGCCCGATTCAAAACCGTGAACATCTGAACCGCAAATACCAACATATTCAACTTTAATTAGCACTTCATGCTCTTTAGGTACCGGAATATCGGCGGCAATGATTTTCATCGTGCCCGGCGTTTTTAATATCGCTTTTGAATTTTTCATTTTATTTCCCGTCAATATTATTTGCTGGTAACGGCATCAATACCGAGACTCTCGACAGAGACGCCTTTTGTTTCAATTCCAATGGTGGCAATAGCAACAGCGACAATAATTGAGACTGCGCCCAGCAGTACAAATACGCCCGTCACGCCATAACTATTAAGTAATACAGCGACCGCATAAGGAGCGGCGATACCGCTGATACGCCCTATCGCGTTAGCAAGCCCAGACCCGCGCAGCTTCGCTTCAGTCGGCCATATCTCTGGAACATATACCGCGGAGGCATAGCAAACGTACATATACACAAAGGTAATCAGGAAGAAACCAATTAATGTGATTAGCAACATGCTGGTTTGCAGCGAATAGATATAACCCAGCACGGCAATTAACACTAATAACCCCACCCCCATCGTTTTCCTCGGAATTTTATCCATTACCAGCATGGCGATGAAAATCCCAAACGGCGCACCGAACATACTCATGGTATTTAAGACTATGGAGTCTTTCAGATTAATCCCCTGAGTCATAAATATTGTCGGTAACCAGTTAATTAAGGTGTACTGCACAACGTTCATGGCAATCAGAACAAAGGAGCCCAGAATCACCCGCTTTAATAAAACTCCCGTTAATAAGGCGGAGTACGGCACTGAACGCGGTTGTTTGTCATCATCTTCTGTCACGACCGGCGGTAGTGGCTTACCTGTCTGTCGAATGACACCGTCTTCAATGGCCCGCATCACCTGTTCAGCTTCCTGATAGCGTCCGCGAGACTCCAGCCAGCGGGGCGACTCCGGGAAACTGCGCCATGCAATAACGGTTGCAATGAGCGACAGCACAGCCGGAATCAACAACTGTACGCGCCAGTTCCATTCCGCGCTGATCAGTGGCGTTAACCCCATCGCAATCAGTGAACAGAGGGGATAAGACCAGTTGCCGATAAACGAGACCCGACTGGACCAGGTGCCACGATTCCGTCCTGGCATATATTCGGTAAACCCGGCAAAAAGGGTTACCAGCAACGCGCCTAACCCCCCCCCCATGACAAAACGACAGGCGATCAGAAAGGTCATATTGGGTGAAAACGCGCCAATTACCATGGAAATAATATGAATCGCTTCATACAGGATAAACGCGTTTTTACGCCCGGTTTTATCACCGATAATTCCGCCACCCAGTGCACCAAGAAACATACCCGCCGTAGTAATGGCGGAAAACGTGGCGGTGGTAGAATTATCGGTCCAACCAAGTTCTTTTAGCTGCGCGAGAATTAATCCGCCAACGGCATTACTCCAGCAAACCAGTAATCCGAAGGCTACCATAGCGAACATCGACGTATGCCAGCGGCAGTCAGGCAGCCTGTCCAGCCTGGCGCCGCAGTGCGGTTTTGCAATCTGTTCCATGCGATAACGTCCCTTTAATAAACATGTTATTCATCAAAGTCGTAAGTCATGATGACTTTAATCGCGGTTTTATCGACCATGGCGTCAAAACCTTCGCGCCATTGCGATAAGCCGATACGGTGAGTGATCATCGGTTTGACTTTAATCGCACCGCTCGCAAGCAGACGAATGGCGTTACGCCAGGAAGTGGAGTCGTAAGCCATATGACCAATAATGCTTTTGTTCCACGCGGTAATATCATTAATGGAGAAGTCGAGTGGTTTGAAACCCATCCCTACGCGGACAACTTCACCGTTGGGACGCA
Organism: Citrobacter sp. CRE-46; assembly: GCF_059615875.1. NCBI lineage: Bacteria > Pseudomonadati > Pseudomonadota > Gammaproteobacteria > Enterobacterales > Enterobacteriaceae > Citrobacter > Citrobacter sp. CRE-46. The sequence goes on from NZ_CM184341.1 coordinate 3,034,421, forward strand.
GCATTTCAATAGCTTGTTTCAGGGCAATATTGGCGCCGGAACATTCGATAACTAATCCCAGATTGTCTTTGCCGCAGATTTCCTGACAACGGGCGACCACATCTTCGTTCGAACCGTTGACGACCGCCGTCGCCCCCAACTCTTTGGCGATAGGAAAGCGCACCGCGACATCCTCTTCCAGCCCGACCATGACGATATTAACGGCCCCCATAATGCGTGCCATTTGCACGGAAAAGAGACCTAGCGGGCCAGTACCGAAAACCACCACGTCCTGACCTGGGAGAAATTTGGACTGTTGGGCGATAGATTTGTAGGCATTACAGATGGGGTCCAGGACTGCCGCCTCTTCATAATCAACACCAGGCGGGATTTCCCACAGCGCATGGCGGTGAATTTTGAGGATTTCCCCAGGAACCAGACAATATTTCGAAAACCCACCGCCCCAGGTATTGTTGTCCAGGCCTAAATTCACCTTTTCTGTACAACAAAGAAAATTACCTTGTTCGCAGGCAGGACAGACGCCGCAAACGTGCCCGCTGTTGTCAGAAACCACGCGCTGACCCACTTTCCAGTCCTTAACCTTGTCGCCGACCTGGACAATTCGACCGGCAAATTCGTGACCACGAATCGAATTAAACTGGTCGGAACCACTGTCAACGTTATAGTGCTTCATATCTGCGCCACAGATAGCAGCTGCCCTGATTTCAATCACAACGTCATCCGGACCACATACCGGCTCCGGAACATCAATCATCTTGTAGCCACCAAAGGCCTTGCCAAATCTTGCCAGTGCTTTCATTGAATTTTCCTTTGTGTTTAGTTTTGCATCAGTGGTCATCATACTTATCCATGTAATTTTTGAGGTCAACACAAAATCTTTAAAACACAGATTAAGATCTGCATTTCACAACTCAGATCACAAATAAGTGCAAAGATGTACTGAAACCTACAGAAACGTGGAGGCCGCTTCGCCTGTACGCCGTGAACCCCTTCGCATTTTTTCTGTTATGAAACGGTTAATCTGTAAGAGCTGTTTTTTTCGCCACGCCTTTCCGTGGCGTGTTTACTTGTTTAAATGTCAAAGAGGAACACCGATGAAACTATTGCCTTTGTTGGCAGCATTCCCCCTGCTCTGCGCCAGCGTTGTTTCCGCCAATTCACTGATGTCAGTTGGCTACTTTAATGGCGGTGGCGATGTCACTGCCGGTCCAGGCGGCGATATCAATAAACTGGATGTGCGCCAGATAACCCACCTCAACTATTCGTTTGGTCTTGTCTACAACAACGAGAAAGACGAAACCAATGACGCCCTAAAAGACGCCAGCAAGCTGCATCAGATTTGGCTTTCAGAGAAAGTGCAGGCTGATTTGCAGAAAATCCCGGAGCTGCGTAAGCAGAATCCGAATCTGAAAGTTCTGCTTTCTGTCGGGGGTTGGGGGGCGCGTGGATTCTCAGGCGCGGCAGCAACTAAAGAAACACGAGCGGTATTCATTCAGTCTGCGCAGGAAATCATTGAGAAATACGATCTGGATGGCATCGACCTCGACTGGGAATATCCGGTCAATGGCGCATGGGGACTGGTCGAAAGCCAACCAGCCGATCGCGCTAACTTTACCGCGCTGTTAAAAGAGCTGCGGGCAGCATTAGGGCATAAAAAGCTACTGACCATTGCCGTGGGCGCGAATGCGGAAAGTCCGAAAAGCTGGGTGGATGTAAAAGCCATTGCGCCATCACTCGACTACATCAATTTGATGACCTATGACATGGCCTACGGCACTCAATATTTCAACTCCAACCTGTATGATTCGACGAAATGGCCGACCGTCGTCGCCGCAGATAAGTACAGTGCGGATTTTGTGGTCAATAACTATCTCGCCGCCGGGTTAAAACCGAGCCAGATGAATCTGGGTATTGGTTTTTATGGACGCGTACCAAAACGCGCCGTTGAACCGGGAATTGACTGGAGCAAACCTGACGCGCAGAAGAACCCTGCCACCCAGCCCTATTTCGAAGCAGCACAAATTGCGTTGTTCAAATCATTGGGCGTCGATCTGAGCAAAGATACCTATGTGAAGTACAACGATATCGTGGCGAAGCTGATCAACGATCCGCAGAGGCGCTTTAGCCAGCATTGGGATGATGAGGCGAAAGTACCGTGGCTGTCGGTACAGTCAGCAGACGGGAAAGCGCTCTTTGCCCTCTCCTATGAAAACCCGCGCTCGGTGGCGATTAAAGCCGACTACATCAAGAGTAAGGGGCTGGGAGGCGCCATGTTCTGGGAATACGGTGCGGATGACAACAATCAACTGGCTAAACAGTTAGCCGATTCATTGGGCATCAAACACTGATCCCAACGCCTGACACAATAGGTTATGATTACCGAATTACGCTGCGCCAATCTTTGGCGCAGCTATTCATTTTCTATTGGAGGCATGAGCTTTTATGGCTTTTATCCCTAAAAATTACGCTCGTCTGGAAGTTGGTTACCGGGAAAAAGCGCTTAAGCTCTTCCCCTGGGTCTGCGGACGCTGTTCCCGCGAGTTTGTCTATTCAAATTTGCGCGAGTTGACGGTACACCATATCGATCACGATCACTCCAATAACCCGGAAGATGGTAGCAACTGGGAAATGTTGTGCCTGTATTGTCACGATCATGAGCATTCTAAATATACGGAAGCGGACCAGTATGGTTCAACGGTGATTGCCGGAGAAGATGCGCAGATGGCTGTTGGCGAAGCGAAATATAATCCGTTTGCCGATCTGAAGGCGATGATGAACAAAAAATAACAGCGACTGCGGGCCCGACATCATAACTGCCGGGCCAGGATTATCAGGATTTGAAGGTTGCTATAGGCTCAGGCGTAATACCAAATTCAACCTTTAGCTGCTGCTTGCTCTTCATCACCATCTCACCATTGGTATCAATCGTCATATGTTGCGCATCAATGTTGTTGCGCGCCTGCCATAACATCACCAGTTGTAAGCTGTTCTCTTTTTGTTCTGCCGTTAGCGCCACGCCATCCGGCCATTTTCCGAGTTCAACGGCGGTAGATAAGCGCTGATAAACTTCCGGCGTCATGCTGTTGATCATCTCATCAAGATTCATGTTAAATCCTCTCTCCGTAGAATAATTTGCTGAATCGTTTCTTCAGCCTTTAATTTGTTCACCGTTTTCGCCATCGGTAAAGTTCAAAGAGGCTGAGTTGACACAGTAGCGCTCACCGGTAGGTTTTGGGCCATCCGGGAAGACGTGTCCCAGGTGCGCATCACAGTTCCCACAGCGGATTTCAATGCGCTGCATACCATGCGAGGTATCTTTTATGTAACGGATAGCCTCTTCGCTGACCGGCTCGTAAAAACTGGGCCAGCCGCAGCCAGAGTCATATTTTGTCTCGGAACGAAATAGCGGTTTATCGCAGATCAAACAGTGGTAGATGCCGTCACGCTTGTTATGCAGCAAACGCCCGGTAAATGGCGGTTCTGTCCCGTGATTCTGCGTCACGTAGAACTGCATTTCTGTTAAATTTTTTTTCAGTTCTTCTGGAGAAGGTTGATTAGCCATTTGCTCACATCTCGCTTTATCTAAACTCACATCGCGAGACAGATTCTAACAAAACATTAACACCGGAGTGCGAACTTTTGTTCTAAACTTGATCCTTGCGAAATGGCAGCCTGCAATTCGTGATCAGAATCACGTTTTTATCTTGATTGCCCTTTAAAATTCGGGCCGCCGACCCCATGTGGTTTCAAGCCCAAAGGAAGAGTGAGGCGAGTCAGTTGCGCAAAGCTTAGGCAGCAGATTGATTTGTCGCAATGATTGACACGATTCCGCTTGACGCTGCGTAAGGTTTTTGTAATTTTACAGGCAACCTTTTATTCACTAACAAATAGCTGGTGGAATATATGACTATCAAAGTAGGTATCAACGGTTTTGGCCGTATCGGTCGCATTGTTTTCCGTGCTGCTCAAGAACGCTCTGACATCGAGATCGTTGCAATCAACGACCTGTTAGACGCTGACTACATGGCTTACATGCTGAAATATGACTCCACTCACGGCCGTTTCAACGGTACCGTTGAAGTGAAAGACGGTCATCTGATCGTAAACGGTAAAAAAATCCGTGTTACCGCTGAACGTGATCCGGCTAACCTGAAATGGGACGAAGTTGGTGTTGACGTAGTAGCTGAAGCTACTGGCCTGTTCCTGACAGATGAAACCGCTCGTAAGCACATCACTGCTGGCGCGAAAAAAGTGGTTCTGACTGGTCCGTCCAAAGATAACACTCCGATGTTTGTTAAAGGCGCTAACTTTGACAAATACGAAGGTCAGGACATCGTTTCTAACGCTTCCTGCACCACTAACTGCCTGGCTCCGCTGGCTAAAGTTATCAACGACAACTTCGGCATCATCGAAGGTCTGATGACTACTGTTCACGCGACCACCGCTACTCAGAAAACCGTTGACGGCCCGTCTCACAAAGACTGGCGCGGCGGCCGCGGCGCATCCCAGAACATCATCCCGTCCTCTACCGGCGCTGCTAAAGCTGTAGGTAAAGTACTGCCAGAACTGAACGGCAAACTGACTGGTATGGCGTTCCGCGTTCCTACCCCGAACGTATCCGTTGTTGACCTGACCGTTCGTCTGGAAAAAGCTGCTTCTTACGAAGAAATTAAGAAAGCAATCAAAGCTGCTTCCGAAGGCCCGATGAAAGGCGTTCTGGGTTACACCGAAGACGACGTAGTATCTACCGATTTCAACGGTGAAGTTTGCACTTCCGTGTTCGATGCTAAAGCAGGTATCGCACTGAACGACAACTTCGTGAAACTGGTATCCTGGTACGACAACGAAACCGGCTACTCCAACAAAGTTCTGGATCTGATTGCTCACATCTCCAAATAAGTTGAGATGAAACAGTAATCTGTAAGAGCGACTACGGTCGCTCTTTTTTTTGCCTGAAGAAAGGATTGCGTAATGATTAATAAAATTTTTGCACTTCCGGTAGTCGAACAAATTGCCCCGGTACTCTCCCGCCGTCAGCTTGATGAGCTTGAGGTCATTGTTGTCGATCACCCGCAGGTTAAAGCCTCTTTTGCGCTGCAGGGCGCACATCTTCTTTCCTGGAAACCAAACGGTGAAGAAGAAGTCCTGTGGTTAAGTAACAATACGCCGTTTAAAACCGGTGTTGCGCTGCGTGGCGGCGTACCGATTTGCTGGCCGTGGTTTGGCCCTGCCGCTCAGCCAGGCCTGCCGTCTCATGGTTTTGCCCGTAACCTGCCCTGGACGCTGAAGGCGCATAACGAAGACGAGAAAGGTGTCGTACTGACGTTCGAACTGCAAAGCAGCGCTGAAACGCGTCAGCTTTGGCCGCACGAGTTCTGCCTGCTGGCCCGTTTCAAAGTGGGCGCCACCTGCGAGATGGAGCTGGAAGCGCACGGTGAGTTTGAAACCACCTCCGCGCTGCATACCTATTTCAATGTGGGTGATATTGCGGCGGTGAAAGTCAGCGGTCTTGGCGATCGTCTGATCGATAAAGTGAATGATGCCAAAGAAGACGTACTGGCTGATGGTATCCAGACCTTCCCGGACCGTACCGATCGTGTCTATCTGAATCCGGAAGCGTGCAGCGTCATTCATGATGATGCGCTGAATCGCAATATTGACGTCATCCACCACCACCATCTGAATGTCGTGGGCTGGAACCCAGGCCCGGCGCTGTCTGTCAGCATGGGCGACATGCCGGATGACGGCTACAAAACGTTTGTTTGCGTAGAAACGGCTTACGCCACGGCACCGCAGAAAACCACCGAAGAAAAACCGTCTCGTCTGGCACAAACGATTCGTGTTGCTAAGCGCTAAGATCGTGTCAGTTGCCTGATAGTGTTTGCGCCATCAGGCAACTCAGCGCGCCATGCGGCAAATCAGGCCATATCCAGCGCCGTTTTACCTTTTGGCGCCGGATATGCCTTATCTAACTGCTTCAGCTCATCGGCAGAGAGCGTTATCTCCAGTGCCGCGGCATTCTGTTCGACATGCGTCACATTCGCGGCTTTCGGAATGGCTATCACCCCCGGAAGACGAATAACCCATGCCAGTAAAATCTGCGCAGCGCTGGCATTGTGGGCGCGCGCAATGTCATTGACCACTGGGTTAGAAAGCAAGTCCCCCCGGAGCCGCCCTGCCTGAGCCAGCGGACTGTAGGCCATAACCGGCATCTGCTGTTGCTGGCACCATGGCAGTAAATCATATTCAATGCCGCGCGATGCTAAATGATAGAGCACCTGATTAGTTGCACAGTGTCGTCCACCCGCAACCTGCCATAATGCCTGCATATCATCGTAATCAAGATTAGAGACGCCCCAGCGGCGGATTTTGCCCTGCGCAATAAGCGTTTCCATAGCGTCGACGGTGTCAGCAAATGAAAAGTCTCCCGTCCAGTGCAACAAATAGAGATCCAGATAATCGGTTTTCAAACGACGCAGGCTGGCTTCGCAGGCGGCAATCGCTTTCTTGCCCGCGGCATTCCATGGGTAAACCTTCGAGACTAAAAAAGCGCTTTCACGCCGACCTGCCAGCGCCTCGCCAACCACCTCTTCCGCTGCACCATCTGCGTACATTTCGGCCGTATCAATCAATCGCAGGCCAAGATCCAGCCCAGCCCGTAACGCGGCGACTTCATCCCGACGTCGGCCTGAATCCTCGCCCATGTACCATGTTCCCTGCCCAATCGCAGGAAGCGATACCTGCTCCGTAAACATCACCTGTTTCGCTGTCATCGCACCCTCCTGTGTTAATGCACCACAGTAAAGCAAAACAACAGACATATGTCCTGTTATGGTGCACAAATTGCACCATCATAGTTTGGCGTGTCGCCCGTTAATGCGATTAAAGTCAAAGGCCCGGGATCTGATGCAGATCCCGGACCTAAATAATGCAAAATTTTCACTAACCAGCGCTTATTTCAACCGACCTAAATATTTGCCCTCTTTCATGGCGTTAATTTTTCCGTTTTTATAGACGATGACGGAAATCAAACCCGCACTGTAAGTTTGTGCATCGGCATTGTTTTCATCATTTGCCGCAGGGTTGCCATTAATATATGCAATACCATCAGCGCCACGTGTAAAGTCCACGCCCAGCTTATTCACATGCACGGATGTGGTTTTGCTGGCGTGCACCGGGGCATTAGCGTCGCTGACCTGAGTTTTGTGTTCATGCTGTAATTGCTGACGATATGCTTCGCTGATAGCATAAGCAGGCGCAGCAGATGAAGCCACCAGCGCAGCGATAATAATCAATTTCTTCATGAGTTAAACCTTAGTATTTATCGTGTTTGTGGTGATGGTCGGAATGGGTGCCATCAGAGCTATACAGATTTTGCGCGTTTTCCAGGGCCTGTTTTTCAGCCGCAGCATTGATTGTCGCCTGACGGTTTTGTTCGGCGATGTAGCAGGCATCGCGGCTGATCCCTTTGTTTTCGCATGCACTCATGCGTGAAGCCTCGCTGGTGCATCCAGCCACGACCCCGCCCATCACAGCTATCATGATTAACTTTTTCATTATTTATACCAGGTTTTTACTCAAGATATCCCCGTGGCATATTTAAGGCCTTACCACGAGAGTTGCTATCACTACTTTTAAAGTTTAATGAATATCGGCAATAGGATATTTAATGTCAATTTAAATTTTTTTCAGACAAATACCTAAAGGATGTAAAATAAATACAAATGATTAATTTTTTATTTTTTCACCTGAAAGTTAACATTCGAAATAAGCCAAAATAGTTATCAGTTATCTTTATGCCACTTGAGAATAAATGCCCCGCGCATCGCGACACAATAAACCACAGTATTATCAATAAATTATGAACCTAGAAAACGACAGACTACAACAATAAATCATTAAGGCATGACGATATTACCTCATGAAAAAAAACAATAGCTATCAGGCTAATCAAATGAGAGGTTTATTTTTAGTAACGGCAAAAGAAATACCTGGTTAAATAATCGTTGCGGCCAGGCGAAACATAAAACTACTATAAAAATGCAATCTCATGTTTTAGATCAATATTCATCCCCACGAAGCATAAAAAAGCCCGCATCTCTGCAGGCTTGTATTTGACACGCAATAGCATCAGAACTTGTAGGTCACACCCACCGAGAAGATGCCAGACCAGGATTTATCGACCATCGGGCTATCCTTCACTTCATCACTCAAACGCACATAACGGCCAGTGCCGTATACGTTCCAGTTGCCAAGGAAGTTATAGCTTGCAGTCAACTCCAGGTATGGATCCCATCCATCGTCAGCGCTGTAGCTTTTCAGACCACTGCGGCGAGACTCGTGATTGGACACGCCATAATAATAGTCGTTGTAGTTTTCGCTGCTGTACTGCACACCGATACCCGGCGTCAAAGTCAGCGCACCGTTAGTGTAACGGTAGAGCCAGGCCAGATCCCAGATAAAGCCATTGCTATTATCCAGGGTATCACCCGCCAGAGCGGTACGCAGGAAACCATACTGGGTGTTATGTACATACGAGAGGCCAGCCATCAGACTGCTTTTACGCTTGTCGAGTTGGCGCAAAGCATGGCTGTCGCTGTCACCCGGCTTGAAATGCGTCGGATCATAGTACGCCATGATGGACAGCTTATCTGCCGTATCATTCCACAGATAGTAGCCGCCACCCAGACCGTGGAACCAGACGTTATCGCCTTCATAGGTGACAACCGGAACGGGATAAACATCGCGGTCATACTGTTTGTACGGGCTGTTAATCACGCCGACACCTGCACCAACAGTCCACTGACTTTCCGCGTGTGCGGTGCTAACTGCGGTTGCGGCAAGCACGCCAAGTGCCAGAAGTTTGAGTTTGGTCACAATCCATAATTCCTTATTCAAATGTGTAGCGGTCAAAGTGTAACCGCCAATACGCTTCAGCCCAACTATTTTACGTATTAGTCCAGGAATGTAACCCCCTAATTTCTCAGCGAGTGATGACATTTTGCTTGCAGGATAGTGAACACCACATGAATCCCGCCCCATTTCTTTACATAAGATGTGCTTTTTTTGCTGATGAGTTATTGATATGCCATTGAAATTCATTTGCGCACCCAGGCAAGTTTTGCAAATGCCATCTACGCTTAATTTTAGAAGGTGTATCACCGAATACGTTGATCTCCTGACCATCAAAATGGCATGAGAGTTGCTTATTTCTTCAGCAGCGACGTCGTTCAGTTTACCTCTTCAGGGGCCTCTACTATTCATATGAACGGCTCTTAACATGTGCTAAAAAACGAAAGGACGGCATACCATGAATATATTCGATCACTATCGCCAGCGTTACGAAGCTGCCAAGGACGAAGAGTTCACGCTGCAGGAGTTTCTTACCACTTGTCGGCAAGATCGCAGTGCTTATGCCAACGCGGCAGAGCGGCTATTAATGGCTATTGGTGAGCCTGTCATGGTTGACACTGCCCACGAACCTCGTCTTTCTCGACTCTTTTCGAATCGGGTAATTGCACGCTATCCCGCTTTCGAAGAGTTTTACGGCATGGAAGACGCCATTGAGCAGATTGTTTCTTATTTGAAACATGCGGCTCAGGGGTTAGAAGAGAAGAAACAGATTCTGTATCTGTTGGGGCCTGTGGGAGGGGGGAAATCATCTCTCGCTGAGCGACTCAAGTCGCTGATGCAGAGAGTTCCGATTTATGTCCTGAGCGCCAATGGCGAACGTAGCCCGGTTAACGATCATCCGTTGTGCCTGTTTAATCCACAGGAAGATGCGCAGATCCTGGAAAAAGAGTATGGGATCCCGCGTCGCTACCTCGGGACGATCATGTCGCCATGGGCGGCGAAACGCCTGCACGAATTTGGCGGGGACATTACAAAATTCCGCGTCGTCAAAGTCTGGCCGTCTATTCTGGAGCAGATCGCTATCGCCAAAACGGAACCTGGCGATGAAAACAACCAGGATATCTCTGCGCTGGTCGGGAAAGTGGATATTCGTAAACTCGAACACCACGCCCAGAACGATCCTGATGCCTACGGTTACTCGGGGGCGTTGTGCCGCGCTAACCAGGGGATTATGGAGTTCGTAGAGATGTTTAAAGCACCGATTAAAGTGCTGCATCCTCTGCTGACCGCCACCCAGGAAGGAAACTACAACGGGACGGAAGGTATCTCTGCCCTGCCGTTTAACGGAATTATTCTTGCCCACTCGAACGAGTCTGAATGGGTGACGTTCCGCAACAACAAAAACAATGAGGCGTTCCTTGACCGTGTTTACATTGTCAAAGTGCCTTATTGCTTGCGGATCTCCGAAGAGATCAAAATTTACGAGAAATTGCTTAATCACAGTGAGCTGACCCATGCGCCTTGCGCGCCAGGCACGCTGGAAACGCTCTCCCGTTTCACCATTCTTTCTCGTCTGAAAGAACCTGAGAATTCGAGCATTTACTCGAAGATGCGCGTTTACGATGGCGAAAGTCTGAAAGATACCGATCCAAAAGCGAAATCCTATCAAGAGTATCGGGATTACGCCGGGGTCGATGAGGGAATGAACGGTCTGTCCACGCGTTTCGCGTTTAAGATCCTCTCTCGCGTCTTTAACTTTGATCATGCCGAAGTCGCAGCGAACCCGGTGCATCTGTTCTACGTCCTGGAACAGCAAATCGAGCGTGAACAGTTCCCTCAGGAGCAGGCAGAACGTTATCTTGAGTTCCTGAAAGGCTACCTGATCCCTAAATATGCTGAATTTATTGGCAAAGAGATTCAGACAGCTTATCTCGAATCCTATTCCGAATACGGACAGAACATTTTCGACCGTTACGTCACCTACGCGGATTTCTGGATTCAGGATCAGGAGTACCGCGACCCGGATACCGGTCAACTGTTCGATCGCGAGTCGCTGAACGCAGAGCTGGAAAAAATTGAGAAGCCAGCGGGTATCAGTAACCCGAAAGACTTCCGTAACGAGATCGTCAACTTTGTTCTGCGCGCCAGAGCGAATAACAGCGGTCGCAATCCAAACTGGACCAGTTACGAAAAACTGCGCACGGTGATTGAGAAGAAAATGTTCTCCAATACCGAGGAGTTGCTGCCGGTTATTTCGTTCAACGCCAAAACCTCGACTGACGAGCAGAAAAAGCACGACGATTTTGTCGACCGTATGATGGAAAAAGGCTACACGCGTAAACAGGTGCGTTTACTGTGCGAATGGTATTTGCGCGTACGTAAATCGTCTTAAGAGCATAAATGGCCCGGAAAATTTATCCGTTTACCGGGCCAAAATTTCTTCTGTACGCGAAATCATTCAAGAGGTATCAAGGCGGCAAATGAGTGAATTCCCAGGAGCGTACATAAGTACGTGACTGGGTGAGCGAATGCAGCCAACGCGGAGACAACTTGAAGGATGAAGCGTAAGTTGGCAAATGCAGTACGGGGGGCTTATGACCTGGTTTATTGACCGGCGTCTTAACGGCAAAAACAAGAGCACGGTAAACCGCCAGCGCTTCTTACGCCGTTATAAATCGCAAATTAAACAGTCGATCTCCGAGGCCATTAACAAGCGTTCGGTGACTGATGTAGATAGCGGCGAATCTGTCTCTATTCCGACTGATGATATTAGCGAACCGATGTTCCATCAGGGGCGCGGTGGCTTGCGCCATCGTGTGCATCCGGGTAATGACCATTTTGTGCAGAATGACCGTATTGAACGTCCACAGGGCGGAGGCGGCGGTTCGGGAAGCGGACAAGGCCAGGCGAGTCAGGATGGCGAGGGTCAGGATGAATTCGTCTTCCAGATTTCTAAAGATGAATATCTCGATCTGCTTTTCGAAGATTTAGCACTGCCAAACCTTAAACAGAATCAGCAGCGTCAGCTAACGGAGTACAAAACGCACCGGGCTGGTTTTACCTCTAACGGTGTGCCGGCCAACATCAGCGTGGTGCGCTCCCTGCAAAATTCACTGGCGCGTCGCACGGCAATGACGGCAGGTAAGCGTCGCGAACTGCATGCGCTCGAAGCAGATCTTGAGACCATCGCGAAAAGTGAACCGGCTCAGTTGCTGGAAGAAGAACGGTTACGCAAAGAAATTGCCGAACTACGGGCAAAAATCGAACGCGTGCCGTTTATCGACACCTTTGACTTACGCTACAAGAATTATGAAAAACGGCCCGATCCTTCCAGCCAGGCGGTGATGTTCTGTCTGATGGACGTCTCCGGTTCGATGGATCAGTCGACCAAAGATATGGCAAAGCGTTTTTATATTCTGCTGTACCTGTTCTTAAGCCGCACCTATAAGAACGTGGAAGTGGTTTATATTCGCCACCACACCCAGGCGAAAGAGGTAGATGAGCATGAGTTCTTCTACTCTCAGGAAACCGGGGGAACTATTGTCTCCAGCGCGCTGAAGTTAATGGATGAAGTGGTGAAAGACCGCTACGACCCTGCTCAGTGGAATATCTATGCCGCGCAGGCGTCGGATGGTGATAACTGGGCGGATGATTCACCGTTGTGTCATGAGATTCTGGCGAAAAAACTGTTGCCGGTAGTGCGATATTACAGCTATATCGAAATTACCCGCCGCGCGCACCAGACCTTATGGCGTGAATATGAACATCTGCAATCAACCTTTGAAAATTTTGCGATGCAGCATATCCGCGATCAGGATGATATTTATCCGGTATTCCGCGAACTGTTTCATAAGCAAAGTACCACCAGCAATAATTAAGTAACCACTTTCGGCCGAGGCTCAGGCTTCGGCTGATTACATTACCCTGTATCATGATCGTGACATTTTGCAATGGTTTATCCCGCCGCTTCGTTAGAGCGAATGTGGAGCATGTGGTAAAATCGCATCTCTAACCTATGGGCTGTAATTCATTATGAAGTTGCATCATAAAGCGCTCAGGCTCTTTATCTCAGTCAGCGTTGTTGTTTTGACATCTTCTTTTTTAGTTTATGAACTCATTGCCAGCGATAAGGCAATGAATGCCTATATGCGCTATATCAATGAGAAAGCCGACTCCTCCTTTCTCTATGATAAGTACACCAATCAGAGTATTGCAGCCCATCTGATGCGCACATTTTCATCCCCTAAGGAACCCGCATCTGTCGAACAACAAAAAGCGTTCTGCGATGCTTTCGATAGCGTTAACGGTACACATGGGCTCAATCTCACAGCGCATAATTATCTGCCACTACACGGTACGTTGCAGACCACCTCTACGAAATGTAGCGGGCAACTTGAAGACGTATTCCTGTTACCCTCTTTTGACCGGGCGGTGAACGTCAATCGCCTGCAAAAGGATTATGGGCAGGGATTAGGGACGCTGGAGTATAAATTTCGCTACTACGTCGATCTGAAAAATAACTACGTCTATTTCTATGACCTGATCGACTCACGGAAATTTGCAATACACAACTGGACATTTTTGCAAAAAGGCTCGCTGGGAATCGATCAGAATGATATTGACGGTATTTTCACTGGTCGTACGGTGATCTCCAGTATTTATGAGGATAACCTGACCGAGAAAAAGGTGATGAGCTTTTTAACGCCGGTCTACTATGCCGGTAAGCTAAAAGGCGTGGTGATGGTGGATATTAACAAAGAAAATTTAAAAAATATCTTTTATACCAGCGATCGCCCTCTCGTCTGGCGTTTTCTTAACGTGACGCTCTCGGATATCAGCTCAGGAAAAGAGATTATTGTTCACCAAAGTGAGACCCATTTATTCCGCTACGTTCACTACGAGAAGGACATCCCTGGCGGCATACGCGTCACGTTATCTCTTGATTTTATGTACTTTATTGTCTCATCATGGAAAATATTCGCCTTTTATCTTCTGGCAACGATATTGCTGCTGAATATGGTCAGAACTCATTTTCGGTTGTATCACAACGTCACGCGGGAAAATATCAGCGATGCGATGACTGGACTCTATAACCGTAAAATTTTGACGCCGATGCTCGAACAGCGTTTGCAGCAGTTGGTGAACACGGGAACCCTCGTGACCTTTATCGCCATTGATTGCGATAAGCTTAAAGTGATTAATGACACATTGGGGCATAAGGAAGGCGATCGCATTATCACCCTTCTGGCTAAAGCCATTCAAACCTCGATTCGCAAAAGCGACTATGCCATCCGACTCGGCGGGGATGAATTTTGCATTATCCTCATCAATCATCCCAGTGAATTAACGCACCGCGTGCTGGAACGGATTCGCTACAACTTACAAATTATTGCGCAAGATATATCAATCAGCTTCTCTGCCGGGATTTATAATATGCAGCCAAACGACACCATTGATGATGCTTACAAAGCATCGGATGCCCAACTCTATCTGAACAAACAGAAAAAACGCACCGATGCGTAATCATTTTTCAGCCAGGATTTTCATTGTTGTACCAGGAGCAAGTCATGACGGAAGTGAACAAAGGTAACGCAACGCATCAGCGTTTAATTTCGTTATTATCAGAACAAGGCGCGACGTATCGCGTGGTTAGCCATGAAGCCGTCGGCAAATGTGAAGCGGTCTCTGAAATTCGCGGTACTGCACTGGGCCAGGGCGCAAAAGCGCTGGTCTGTAAAGTAAAGGGTAACGGCGTTAATCAGCATGTTCTGGCGATTCTCTCTGCCGACCAGCAGGCCGACCTGAGCCTGTTGGCCGGCCATATCGGCGGGTTGAGAGCGTCGCTCGCCAGCCCGGCGGAAGTCGATGAACTGACGGGTTGCGTATTTGGCGCCATCCCACCATTTAGTTTCCATCCGAATCTCAAACTGGTCGCCGATCCGCTGTTGTTTGAACGTTTTACTGAAATTGCGTTCAATGCCGGAATGCTGGAAAAATCCGTGATCATGGATACTGCTGATTACCTGCGAATTGCACAACCGGAATTAATTTCGTTCCGCCGCGTTCAATAACAGCCGAGTTAGCAGCAAATAACGCCGCATCGTGCATTAGCTCAAAAAAATCATAATTATTAAATAAAGCCTGTTCCGTCACGCGTTTACGCGTACAGTAAGCAGGCTTATTTTTTCTTTTGGCAAGGAAACTACGATGTTTGATGTCACTCTGCTGATCCTCCTCGGACTGGCAGCTCTGGGCTTTGTCAGCCACAACACCACTGTCGCTGTTTCAATTCTGGTGCTGATCATCGTCCGTGTAACCCCTCTGAATACGTTCTTTCCGTGGATTGAAAAACAGGGACTGACCATCGGGATTATTATTCTGACTGTCGGCGTAATGGCACCGATCGCCAGCGGAACGCTACCGCCCTCCACGCTCATTCACTCCTTTGTAAACTGGAAATCACTGGTCGCGATTGCCGTCGGCGTGGTTGTCTCCTGGCTTGGCGGGCGCGGCGTCACGTTGATGGGCAGCCAGCCCCAGCTTGTGGCCGGTTTACTGGTCGGTACGGTGCTGGGCGTGGCGCTGTTTCGCGGCGTACCGGTGGGGCCGCTTATTGCGGCAGGTCTGGTCTCGTTGATTGTTGGGAAGCAGTAGCAAGTCAGCTCAGATAACGGCCTGGGGTCTGCCCCAGGCCTTTTTTGAACATCGTGATAAATGCGGTGGTTGAATCATAACCGAGCATTTGCGCGACCTGCTGCACATTATGACCATCGATCAGCGCCTGCAGCGCCAGAATCAACTGCAGCTGATGACGCCAGCGGCGAAAGCTCAATCCCGTTTCCTTGACGACCAGCCGGGCAAGGTTGCGCTCACTCATCGCAAATACGTCGGCCCACTGCCCCAGCGTCTGCCATTGGGCAGGCTCTCGCGCCATTGTCGCGACCATTCTGCGGATTTTCGGATGATCGGAAACCGGTAACTGCAGTTGCTCCTGCGGTTGCTGCGGGAGTTCATCAAACAACACCTGCGTCAGTCGCTGAGTTGACGGTTCCAGTCGTTGGTCGTCCGTTTTCGACGCCAGCGAGAGAATGAGCTCCCGGCACAAGGGAGATATCTTTAGCGTACAACAACGCTCAGGCATCACGACGGCATGAGGTTCAATAAACAAGAAACACAATTGTGCGCCTACGGTTACATGGTTACTGTGCGGAATTTCACCAGGGATCCACACCGCATATTGGGGAGGCACCATCCACATGGCATTTTCGACCTCGCAGGTAATCGCGCCATGCAAAGCCAGAATCAACTGCCCCTTACGATGCTGATGCAGCGGACTAAAGAGTTCATCTTCCCGGGCCTGAATGCAGAACGCCACCGCGGCATCATGGTGAAGGTCAGGTTCATACCCATCCAATCTTAGTCCCAACATAAGAATGTCCGATTTTAGCGATAAACTGTCATTTTAGCTTGATTCACTCATGGCGTAAAAACGCTAAGGTATCGCCTCGCCTGACAAGATGAGAAAAAAATGATAAATACGCCTTCCTCCCGCGGTAAAAACGCTGCTTTGCTGATCGCGGGTATCCTGATGATTGCCACCACGCTGCGCGTTACCTTTACCGGCGCCGCCCCGCTGTTAGATGCAATTCGTGCCGACTACGATCTGAGTACCGCCCAAACGGGACTGTTGACCACCCTTCCGCTGCTGGCCTTCGCGCTGGTATCCCCTCTGGCCGCTGCCGTTGCGCGCCGCTGGGGCATCGAACGCAGCCTGTTTGCCGCTATGCTGCTGATTTGCGCAGGTATTACGATACGCTCGCTGCCCTCACCGGAATTGCTGTTTAGCGGCACCGCTATCATCGGGTGCGGAATCGCCCTGGGAAATGTCCTGTTGCCAGGGCTGATTAAGCGTGATTATGCCCAGCATGTGGCAAAACTTACTGGCGCTTACTCGCTGACCATGGGCGCAGCGGCGGCGCTGGGTTCAGCCATGGTTGTTCCGCTGGCGTTAAATGGATTTGGCTGGCGCGGCGCACTGATGGTACTGATGATTTTTCCGCTGCTGGCGCTGGTTATCTGGTTACCCCAATGTCGTCAGACGGGCAATGCCAGCTTGAGTAACTCACGCGCATTACATTCCCGTGCTATCTGGCGCTCCAGCCTCGCCTGGCAGGTGACCCTGTTTCTGGGAATCAACTCGCTTATCTATTACGTGATCATCGGCTGGTTACCCGCCATTTTAATCAGCCACGGCTACAGCGAGGCGCAGGCCGGTTCGTTGCACGGTTTGCTGCAACTGGCGACCGCCGCGCCAGGGTTATTGATTCCCCTCGTCCTGAACAGATTTAAGGATCAGCGTGCCATCGCCGCCCTGGTTTCAGTAATGTGCGCCATTGGCGCGGCGGGATTCGCCATAATGCCCGACCAGGCTTTACTGTGGACCATTCTGTTTGGCTTTGGCTCAGGTGCGACCATGATCCTCGGCTTGACCTTCATTGGCCTGCGCGCAAGTTCCGCACATCAGGCCGCGGCGTTGTCCGGAATGGCGCAGTCTGTCGGCTATTTACTGGCCGCCTGCGGGCCGCCCTTGATGGGTAAAATTCACGACCTCAACGGTAGCTGGCTGATTCCATTAGCGGGTGTCGCCGCGTTAGCGATGCTGATGGCCGTGTTTGGTCTGTGCGCTGGGCGCGATCGGGAGATCGCGAACGCATAATGTAGCGGGCAGGTTAGCTAACCTCCTGCCCGGCATTTTATCCCCGCGCGGCGCGGAGCATCGCCTGGACTAACGGCACGGGTTTTCCCGCCAGCGCGCCACGTTCATGCTGAAAGAGTGTGCCAACAAAGAAAGGATGCGTTACCAGTTCAATGGCGCGAATATCCCCGGCGTCATCCCAACCGGTCACCCGGAGATCGCCGCTCTCAAGCTCGGTGGCAAAAGCGTCCGACACTCCATAGTTGCAGTGATACCCCTCCGTGATAGCATCGCGTCCATAGGCTTTCGCAATCAGCGTATTGGCCCGGAGCTCAATATCATCCGTTTTTTCAACCAACGAGCAGGTCAACGGCGCGATCACCATTCGCCCAGCGGTATCCGTTTCAGCATGCGCGGCATCACTCCAGCCCAGTACGTTTCGGGCATACTCCAGTATGGCGTGTTGGAAACCACCACAGGTGCCTAAAAATGGAATGCTGTTCTCGCGTGCGTAGCGTATCGCAATCAGCGCCCCTTCCGGGTGTCGATAGGGGCTGCCTGGCACGACCCAGATGGCATCATAGCCAATCAGGTCTTCACGGCTATTGATATCGGAAGTGGTTAGCCAGTCATAATCAGCCACCAACTCCAGCACGGCAGCAGCATCATCAATGGCAAGGGGAATCGCCTGGTGCGCCACTATATCTGGGTTGTAATCGCCCACCAGCGCAATGCGAAGCGTATCTTTTATCGGGGAAATGTCCATTAAGGTTTCCTTATGTCCAGACAATAAAGGACAACATAAGGAGCCTCAGCCTACCGACTTTTCATCGGTATCACAATCCCTTAAATTGGGAGTCCAGGCTGGCAAAATGCTATAATGGTCACGTTTTAGGATCTTATTTAACCGTCATAAAAATGATGCTAAATACCAACGCGGCGGCTTAATGGAGCGGATGAAAAGATGAATATTCAGTGTAAACGCGTGTATGACCCGGCAGAAACAAGCGATGGTTATCGCGTTCTGGTCGATCGGTTATGGCCACGGGGGATAAAAAAGACCGACCTTGCTTTCAATGAATGGAATAAAGCGCTGACGCCGTCATCAGATTTACGTAAAGCATTCCACGCAGAGCTGATTGATTTTTCTCACTTCTCCCAGCAGTACCGTAGCGAACTGGCCCAACAGCAGCAGGAAGGGAAGCGCCTCGCAGAGATTGCCCGGCAGCAAACCTTAACGCTACTGTATGCGGCGAAGAATACTCAGCAAAACCACGCGCTGGTGCTGGCTGAATGGCTACGTCAATGCTAACAGCGGATCACTTCCCCGCTGCCGGATGATCTCTACGCCAGAGTTCCCATTCATCTATTACTTCCCCTCCGGGGAGTTTGCAGTCAGACCTTACCCCTTGCGGAGTCTGCACCGTAATCAGCGAGCCGCCCTTTTGTTCGCAATACACCGATGCCGGATTCGCCATGCCAATTTTCGGTGGCATTGGCGCTTCCGGTTGTGGGGCACTACACCCTGCAAGCACCAGCATGCCGGGCAAAATAACAGACGCCAGTTTCATATCAACTCCTGCTAAGAACGTTATCCGGCAAGATTACCCCGACTCCTCATATATCTCCATGTTTTACCACCGGGCTTCAATTTTATGTTTACATTTTAACCGGGAGCACGTGTTTCATCTTTCACCTTGATGTTCTATCATGCGGGCAACGCCAGCCTTGTCATTACTCAGGAGTATTTACACCTCATGTCGGACATGATCCTCGCCAGAGTCTCACAATCCTTAGCCACGGAGCAGTCTGTTGAGAGTCTGGTTCGGCAACTTCTGGAGATGCTGGAGGTGGTGACAGAGATGGAATCAACCTATTTAACCAAGGTCGATTTAGATGCTCGCCTGCAGCATATTTTGTACGCGCGCAATAGCAAACAAATGCAGATCCCGGAAGGGCTGTCCGTCCCGTGGGATGAGACGCTATGCAAACGCGCCATCGAAGATAACTGTCTGTATAGCGACAACGTGCCCGCACGCTGGCCGGAATGCAGCGCAGCCCGCGCGCTGGAAATCACTACGTTTCTCAGCACGCCTGTTCATCTTCCGGACGGAACGTTTTACGGTACGCTCTGCGCCACCAGTCGCCGCCAGCAGGCATTGAGCGAGCGAGGTGAACAGGTGCTGAATTTGTTTGCCGGCCTGATCGCCCAGTCTATTCAAAAAGAGTCGCTGGTCGCTCAGTTACGCGAAGCCAACGCCGCGCTGATTGCGTATTCCTACACCGATGCGCTGACCGGGTTACCGAACCGGCGCTCGATTTTTGAAAATGTTGAAACCCTATTTTCGCTTGCCCGACATCTCCGGCAGAAGGTCGTCGTTGCCTATATTGATTTGGATGATTTCAAACTGATTAATGACCGCTTTGGTCATGAAGTTGGCGACCAGTTCCTGATCCAGATCGGACAGCGCCTGCTCCACGAATGCAGCGACAATGATATCCTTGGTCGACTGGGCGGCGACGAATTTTTAGTCGTTAGCCTGTCGCCGGAAGATGAAAGCGATCGGTGTGAGCGCCTGCAAAAGGTGAAAAATCAGCTGCAACAGCGCATTTGCGGCGACTATCACTTGGGCAGCGTCCATCTGTTTTATCCTGGCGCCAGCCTGGGCGTGGTGGAAATTGATCCGCATGAGACCGATGTAAACTGTGCGCTCCACATGGCAGACAGCGCAATGTACAAAGATAAAAAGCGACAGGATAAAACCACTTTTGTCGTACATTAAGCCCTGCTATGCTGGCTCGTCTTTAAATAACTCTGGCAGATAATCCTATGCGACTCGGTATTATTTTCCCCGTCATTATTTTTATTTCCGCTGTCGTTTTCTTATCCTGGTTTTTTGTTGGCGGCTACGCTGCGCCGGGTGCATAACGATGAAAAAAACAACGCTCATAATGATTGGCGTGGCTATCATCGTGGTTCTGGGAACGGAACTGGGCTGGTGGTAACTAATAAAAAGGCCACATATCAGTGGCCTTTCCTCTCTGTATATTGAGTTAGCTTTTGATCTTTCTGTAGATAAACAGCACCACGATCGCGCCGATAACCGCTACGACGAAACTGCCGAAGTTGAAACCATCAACTTTGCCAAAGCCAAAGAAGGTACTGATCCAGCCGCCAACCACCGCACCAACAACCCCCAGGATAATGGTCATAAAGAATCCGCCGCCATCTTTACCCGGCATAATCCATTTTGCCAAAATCCCCGCGATAAGACCGAAAATCACCCATGAAATAATGCCCATTATTTTCCTCACTTATGTTTTCTAAGTTAATGATTGACTCGTTGTATAAAAGCATAGCATAGCGCTGAAAAATTATAATTTGTGATCGGCATCACCTGTAATTTTCATCTTTTTCTGATGTTTCATAGAGTTAGACCAACGACAAAACGGTGATATTTATGACGCTTCTCGTCAATAGTGACGAATCGACAGTCATTCCTCTCTGCTCTCTGGGCAGCACCCCTTGCCAATGCTGGGTTTTCATTTTTGGCATGCTTTATGCTTTAACAACCCGTCACTACGACACATTGTAGCCCGTGATATCTATTCACGTGGCTTCGTCTACAATTCGCGCTATTTCAGCATTTAACAGGTCTGTTATTGATGAAAAAAATCACCAGTGTATGCCCATACTGTGGGGCCGGGTGCAAGCTCAAGCTTGTTGTTGAAAATAACAAAATCATCCGCGCCGAAGCCGCTGAGGGTGTAACGAACCAAAATCAGTTATGCCTGAAAGGCTATTATGGTTGGGACTTTCTGAACGACACCCGCCTTCTGACTCCCCGTCTGACTCGCCCGATGATCCGTTATGAAAAAGGTGGAAAATTCACTCCCGTTAGCTGGGATGAGGCCATTCGTTACACCGCTAAACGCTTATCTGAAATCAAAAATACCTATGGTCCTCGCGCCATCATGACGACAGGTTCCTCCCGGGGAACAGGCAATGAGACCAACTACGTGATGCAAAAATTCGCCCGTGGGGTGCTCAACACCAACAATGTCGACTGCTGTGCCCGCGTCTGTCACGGCCCTTCCGTTGCGGGTCTCCAGGAAACGCTGGGCAATGGCGCAATGAGCAACTCCATCAGCGAGATTGAAAACTCAAAATGCCTGCTCATCTTTGGTTATAACTGCGCGGACTCACACCCCATAGTGGCCCGTCGGGTGATTAAAGCTCGTCAGAACGGCGCGAAAATCATTGTTTGCGACCCTCGCCGTATTGAAACCGCCCGTATCGCCGATCAGCATTTGCAGTTAAAAAATGGCTGCAACATGGCGTTGGTCAACGCTTTTGGCCATGTGCTTATTGAAGAGCAGCTTTACGATCGCGAGTACGTGCATAAACATGCCGAAGGTCTGGAAACATACTGGGAAACCGTTAAGGACTATGCCCCTGAAGCCGTAGAACATTTAACCGGCGTCCCTGCACAACAGGTTCGTCAGGCGATGCGTACATTTGCCGCGGCGCCATCGGCAACCGTGATGTGGGGGATGGGCGTCACGCAGTTTGGCCAGGCCGTTGATGTGGTGCGTGGACTGTCGAGCCTGGCCTTACTGACCGGGAATCTGGGACGTCCAAACGTCGGCGTTGGCCCGGTACGCGGGCAAAATAACGTGCAGGGCGCATGTGATATGGGCGTACTGCCTAACCAGTTTCCGGGGTATCAGGACGTGACCGATTTTGCCGTCAGGGAGAAATTCGCCACCGCCTGGGGGATTGACGTTACTCAGATGGATGACAAGGTCGGAACGCGCATCACCGAAGTTCCGCATCTGGCGATTGAGGGCAAAATAAAAGCCTACTACATCATGGGTGAGGATCCGCTGCAAACCGAGGCTGATTTGGGGCTGGTCCGGGAAGGATTTAACGCGCTCGATTTTATCGTCGTGCAGGATATCTTCATGACCAAAACGGCAGAGATGGCCGACGTCCTGTTGCCTGCAACATCATGGGGCGAACACGGTGGTGTCTTTACCTGCGCCGATCGTGGTTTCCAGCGTTTTGAGAAAGCGATTGAACCCCACGGGGATGTTAAACGTGACTGGGAAATTATCAGTCTGTTGGCCAGCGAAATGGGCTATCCGATGCAGTATCAAAATAATCAGCAAATCTGGGATGAGATGCGCGAACTGTGCCCGCTATTTTATGGCGTGACCTATGAGAAAATGGGTGAGATGGGCCATGTTCAGTGGCCTTGTCCGGATCTTGATCACCCGGGTACACCGTATCTTTACGCACACAGCCAGTTTGATACCGCGAATGGCAAAGGCAAACTGTTTGCCGCTCCGTGGCGCGCTCCTGCTGAAGTCCCTGATGAGAACTATCCGCTGGTGTTGTGTACCGTGCGCGAGGTCGGACACTACTCCTGCCGCTCCATGACCGGCAACTGCGCGGCATTACAGGCGCTGGCTGATGAGCCAGGGTATGTTCAAATCAACACCGATGATGCAGAAAAACTGGGTATCCGTCATCGTGACCTGGTGTGGGTAAGCTCGCGCCGAGGCAAGGTCATCAGCCGTGCGGATGTCTCCGAGCGTATTAATGCCGGCACAGTGTATATGACCTATCAATGGTGGATTGGCGCGTGTAATGAGCTAACACAGGATAACCTTGATCCGATCTCGAAAACGCCGGAAACCAAATATTGTGCTGTCAAAATTGAGCACATTACCGATCAGGGATGGGCGGAGAAGTATGCCGCACAAACGTACAGCGAAATGAAATCACGCTTGTGTGAGGCCATTGCGTAAATTATCGTCCTGACCGCCTGAGTCTGGCCTTCCAGACTCAGGCCTTTTCCAACTACTTCGCCAGATGCGGTTCACTGAAGCAAATAGCGGCAGGCTCATGCTGTTTATCCCGCTGCATAAAACCGAGGTTCATCAGAAACAATCCCACCATAAACGGCAGTTCGTATAATTCTTCAATCAAATCGCCGTAACTGGCGTTATGCAAAAAGACAGGCGCCAGCAGGCGATGATGCTCCACTGTATCGGAAATCAAAAATGCGCAGACGGTGATCGCCAGTAGCCACAGCGGTAGCGGTTCATTACGCAAGCGCCGGGCAATATCCTGGCGTAGGTGCTTCGACAGCAGGACCGGCAGAATAATCATCGCAATTAACACGACTGAGATAGCTCTGAACAGCAGTTTAGGATGCTCCGGGAAGTAATCACGGCCCCAACTGGTGCTTCGGCCCAGTAATACCAGCCACCATACCGCCGCCCAAAGCCAAAATTGCTTCTCGCCTGCAGGACGCGATAAAGGCCGGATGTAGCAGAAAGTAAATACAGCACCAAACAATAACCATAGCGCCTGGCCATTTTCAATCCATGTGACAACCGCGCCATTGAGCAGAGGAAGATGCCAGTTTGCGGTGAACGGGATCGCGACGAGGACCAGTCCAAGAATGAATGCGGATAATGTAAGTCGGGTATTCAATTTCATAAGCGCGAAGTTCTGTATTGTTACTATTTCACGATCATAACCCCTATGAATGTTCAACTATTAGCAAACGATGCGAATTTCTTAAGGTATTCTTAAGAAATCTTTTTCCGGACTGCGATCTATCCGGCGCAAATAAAAAACCGCCCTGCGTTATCAAAATGCAGTGCGGTTTTCAAGTTAAGAATCAATCAGTTCAAACGGTATCAGAAGTGAAAGCCCTACCATCCGCAGACTTCATGCTCATTTTCGGTATCGTATGAACGGACGGTATTGACCAGGTCTTTGACCACTTCTGCCGCGACATCCGGAACCAATAATGTCATCGGCGCTTCGGTCTCGTAATCAACAGACACACCGTTGCTGTTATTGGTTACTGTGACGGTATAGGTTGCTTTGCCCATGATTTACTCCTTGCCAGTGCGCACGACTTTTCGTTGATTTACACTCTCCATCAGTACTTCCGGGGCAACGAAAAAATCGATATTAAAGTAAGTGTCGTCGGTCATCACTTCGATGTTATGCCATTTTTCCGGCGGAAAAACGCCAAACTGACCGGCCTCAATAACCATCACCTCTACTGGCTCTGGGCTGTGTTCATCTGCGTAGCCGAGATATTTGACCGCCCCCTGCATAACTGACAGTCGAGGATAAACCCCGGCACGGGTGCCTTTATCTAGGTGGCGTTCGAAAATTCCGGCAGGTGCAGTTTGTTTGTTCCAGAACGGAGTTGAGCGTGTATGGATATGATTCTGTGGAATTTGAAGCATTTTTCTTCCCTTTTCCAGTCGACAACCAGCGAGTCTTATTGAACCGCTGCTGTGTACAGAGTACGCCTCAAAATATACATTTAAAATACCATTTATTGGTTATAACCATTAGCTGATATGTGTGGGGAAGAAAAGCTTAATATTGAAGCCCGCCATATTCAGCGGGCCAATGATTACGACTGAAGCGTCGCCAGACGGGCAGCAAAACCAACGAAAATCAGACCGATAAGGGAGTTACCCACCTTAGCCAACTTCTTCTTGGTACGAATGTACTGGGTCACAAACGCGCCGGAAAAAATAAGGAAACTCAGGTAGAAAAAGCTCACTATCTCAAGCGTTATAGCCAGAATAAAGAATGACAGCCCTGAGTGCGGCGCATTGACATCAATGAACTGCACGAAGAACGAAACATAAAACAGAATTGCTTTCGGATTAGTCAGGCTTAGAATTAAGGCGCGCTTAAAAATGGCGCCAAACGGGACTTCCTCAGCCGCGACGTCGCTTGCCTTTGATTTCAGTGTGGCGTACAGGATCTTCGCACCGAGATACAGCAGATAAAAAGCGCCGAGATAACGAACGATATTAAATAAAACAGGCGTGGTTTTGATCAAGGCGGCAACACCGGCATAGGCCAAAAACATCAACACAGCATCACCGATAAACACACCGCTTGCGGCGAGATAACCGCCCTTCACTCCCCGACCAACGCTATTCTTCAACACAAATATCGTATTTGGCCCGGGAACCAGCACGATAAAAATAGCCCCCACCAGATATGTCCAGTAATTCAGAACTCCATACTCTGCAAACACGTTAACCTCTTCCTGAAAAAACACATGCACTTGCTGCAAGACAATATGCTAACGAATGCGCAAGGGGATGGAAAGAGAAGGTTGTTAATTAAAATACCCGCCACCGGCGGCGGGTATGTACCGTTAACTTAGGCCGGATTAATGGTGCAGCATCTCATCCACCACCTCTTCGCCTTTCAACTGATAAGGATAGTAGGTAGGCCAGTTCTCCATTTCTTCGAGCAAGGCTGCCTGCGAGGTATTTCCCATAAAAATATGGAAGTGGCTTGACTTGCGCGGAGCAATGATATGATCGCTGAACTGGACGTATTTAGGCGCTTTGCTATCAGCAGCTTTACACTCAAACAAATAACGTACACCTTTCTTGCCTGATTTATAGTGCAAGATTTTATATCCGGCATAATCGTATTTGCATGATGTAACCTGATTACCGGTATGAAATTCCATCACACCATTTTCAATGCCGATGGTGTCTACGTTAGTTGCATAGCCTTGACGGTAATAATCTTTAATCTGTTCTGCCGTTTTGCTTTTATCTTTCTCCGCTTTCTTTTTGAATACCGGATCAAGTTCGCCACTGACCAGATACGGATAGACAGATTGCCACATGCCATCCCAGTCAGTCAGCGCTCTGTTCTGTACCTGATCATCATCAAACACGCCTTCTGACGCCTTTTGTTCTGTTTCACTCATCGGAACACCATGTGAATGGTGACCGTGAGCCAAAACCTGACCACTGACCAAAATCATCCCCAGAGCGATTGCCAGTTTTTTAAAATGAATAGCCAAAATTTCACCCTCAATTCGTTTGCGAGTGATATGTTATAATATAACATAACCATTTGTTCAACGTCGTCACTTACCGGAACGGGGAAAATCACGGCGTGAGTAGCGCTCGCGTGCAAATCTGATCAAGCAGCGCCTGCTGATGGCTGATAATCAGCATGCCTAACGATCGACGCTGGCATTCTTCGAGCAGCAGCCCCCAGATATCTCTTTGAATGGAAGGATCGAGCTGGGCGGTAATCTCATCGGCAATAAGAAAACGGGTCCGCGGGTCCAGCGCGCGAAGTATGGCGATTCGCGCCAGTTCACCACCAGAAAGCTGTCCGGGGCGACGGGTTAGCCACTCCGGCTTGATATGCAGACGGATAAGGAGTTCCGCGCCGGGCCGCCAGGCGTCATAAACCGCATCGCCGGTGCTACGCCGTGGGTTAAAAGTTAAATCCGGATGCTGCGGTACCAGTTGCACCGGGCAATATTGATGCATCGGTAGCGGCTGGTCATCGATAAGAATGTCGCCCGAGGTCGGCTTTTGCCAGCCCGCCAGCACGCGCCCCAACGTCGTTTTGCCGGTTCCGCTGGGCGCACAAATCCCAATACGTTCACCGGGGTACAAAGAGAAAGAAAGGTTTTGCCACAGCACCTTCCCTCCCTGGCGAATCACGACATCACGACAGCACAGCATCGCGCACTCCAAATAATTGATTTCTCTCAGGCAGAGCCCGCCATTGACGTTGCAGATGCTCGCTAATTTCCCCGCGCAACAGCTGTTCACGACTAACGTTATCCGACACGCTTCCCTGATACAGCGCGACGATGCGATCCGCATGCTGGGCCGCCAGCGTGAGATCGTGCGTCACCCATAAAACACCAGCCCCTTGCTCACATAAACTACGCAACTGCTCAAGCAGTTGATTAGCCAATGGCGCATCAAGCCAGGCGGTAATTTCGTCAGCCAGAATATAGCGGGCCTGACTCAGCGACGCGTGACAGGCCAGAACACGTTTCGCCATACCGCCTGAAAGCTGACGCGGGAAGGCATCTAATACGCTGGTTTCCAGTTGACTGCGCTGGAGCAATTTTTCTATTTTTCCGGCATTCCAGGTTTGGCCGGAGAGCTGACTTGCTCTGCGCAAATGCTTTTCAATTGAGAGCAGCGGGTTCAGGGCCTGAACGCCTTGCGGGACATAGCTGAAGGTATTGCCCCGACATTCGCGGATGTCATGACTGTTCAGCATTTTGCCATCAAGGGTTATGGCGCCGTGCAGACGCAAATTTTCCGGTAACAGATCGAGCAGACATTGCAGGAGCAGACTTTTCCCTTCACCACTTCCCCCAACTAAGGCCACCATCTGACCGGGCGCAACGTCGAAAGAGATATTCTGCAACAGCGGAGACCATTTTCTCGCCCCGAACCAACGATAACGCGCCACGTCCAGCGAGACCTGTCTTAAACTCAACATATGTCACCTCGCAACCATAAACGATGCACTGCCCTCGCGAGCTGATCGAATAACATCACCAGGCTGAATAACATCAGCCCCGGAAACAGCACTAACCACCAGTCCCCATGACTGATAAACCTCAGCGCATCCGCCAGCAGCAGCCCCAGCGACGGTTCATGCGGCGCCAGTCCAAAACCGAGGAAACTCAACGCCGCGCTGTGCAGCACCGCATGGGGGAACATCAGCAATGTCCCCGTGAGCCATTGGGGTAACAATGCCGGTAGATAGTGATGTCGCCAGCAGTAAAAATGACCATGTCCCAGACGCCATGTCAGCGTCAGATAATCGCTATGGGCAACGCGCTCGGCCTCTGCACGCAGAATCAGTGCGAGGCGCGGCCAGTGGGTTAGCGCTACTGCCATGATCACCCCACTTTTCCCACCGCCCAGCGTAAAACAAATCAAAATAAGCAGCAGCAGATGCGGCATCGACAGCATGGCATCAGTTATCAGACGCATAAGCACGTCCAGACGTGGATGCAGGCGCGACAACGCCGCCATCATTAACGCAATGAAGCCGCTGCACAAGGCTGCGCCAATACCAATTTGCAGACTGGTTAACGCCCCCTGAAAGCAACGCACCCACAGATCGCGACCGAGGTTATCGGTGCCAAACCAGTACAGCGCATCAGGGGGCAGATGACGGGCAAGCAGATTCACATTCAACGGGTTATCCAGCGTGGCCGCGCCATAAACCGCAATGAATAGCAGACAACTAAAAGAGAGCACCAGACGAATAAGCGTCGGCGTCGGATTATAGAGCATCGGGTCGCTCCAGAGCACGGTTCAACACGTGAACAAACCAGGTAGAAAGTGAATTGCCAATAAAAACCAGCACGGTGCTAAACAAGACGATCCCCATCAGTAACGGTAGATCGCCCCGCAAGCCGGCATCAATGGTCGCCTGCCCAAGTCCGGGATAAGCAAAGACCTTTTCTGCCAGCAGCGCGCCCCCCAACAGTTCTCCCAGCGAGGCGAACTGCAGGCACAGCGCGGGCGTGATAGCGTGGCGCAGAACCTGATGGCGTAACAGTGACCAACCTTTGTCGCCCTGAGAGCGCGCAAAACGGACAAATTCGCTCTTCATTACGCTGGCGATACTTTCCCGCGTATGAAGCGTAATCTGCCCCAGCCCCAGTAAACTTAGCGCGCAAACGGGAAGCACCAGATGGCGCAGACGCTCGGTTAGTGTCGCCATATCGCTGTTGTTGCCCGGCTCCCACGCACAGCAGACCGGGAATACCGGCCAACGAACGGCAAATAACGCCAGCAGCAGCATGCCAATCCAGAAGGTCGGTAACGAGGAAAGCAGATAGCTGAGGCGACAAATTGCTTTATCCGGCCAGCGATTCAGGTAGCGTCCGGCGACAAATCCCATTGCCGTCCCCACTATACCGGAGAGCAGCCATGCGCCGCTAAGCAGCGCAAACGAGGTAGCAAAGCGCTCCTTGATCACGCTGGCAACCGGCGCATTAAACAACATCGAGTAGCCGAGATCGCCCTGCAATACCCGTATAAACCAGTTACCAAAACGCTCCCACAGCGGCTGATCCAATCCCCAGCGTGCGGCGATACGTGCATATTGTTCCGGTGGCACGTGCAGGAGATCGTTGCCAATATAAGCACGAATCGGATCGACCGGAGAAAAGCTGAGCAGCACAAAAGTGCCAGCCGCAACCAGCACTAATAACACCATCAGCCGGAGAAAATGGCCCACTACAGACTTCATCAACGGCAGGTCCAGGTCCATTCATCCAGATTATTGAGCAGTGACCAGCTCCCGTGAATTTCCGGTGCGCCTTTGCCTAAGTCAATACATGGATTTGCCAGGTAAGTGTGCTGAATATTCAATAACCATGCCCATGCGGCATCGCCCTGTACACCAGCGCCTTGCTTGCCATCCCACTCAACCTGTTGCCAGAAAGGCAGCGCTTTTTGCCAGTCCGGTGCATCAATAGCCTGTTTGAGATGCTCTTCAACGACAGAATTACTGTAGTAACCGGGGTTATAATACTCCACGCCCGCAGCCTGATTGCTGTAATGATGGAACAGCTCCATGGGATCCAGGCTTCCCCAGCCAAACAGCGTCGGGTTGGCATGCATATGACGCTCAACGGTTTCCCAGCTTCCGGATTGCAATGATACCTGGATACCCACAGGCTCCAGCATCGCACGTACGGCTTCGGCTAAATCCCGACGCGTACTGTCACCGCTGGCATACCATAAAGTCAGGCGCGCCTCTTTGCCATCTTTCACTCGTACACCGTCTTTACCCACTTTCCAGCCGGCGTCTTCCAGAATCGTCCGTGCTTTTTCGCTGTCGCCATCTTTGAACGCGACTGACTGCCCCTGCCATGGCAGGCCCTGAACCGCGCTATAGGCGGGGATCGCATGACCTTCCATAACCTGATCGGCGAGCTGCTTACGATCAATGGCGTAATTGATGGCGCGTCTGATCGCGACATCGGCTGTAATATCGTTACCAATCGGATAACCATTGGCGTCTTTTTCACCTGCAGGAATCATCGGGAACACAATGCCCCGATTCTCCACGCTGTCACGCACCCACAGTTTCAAATTCTGCTGCTGAGGGGCAACCGCCATCGAAGGCGCAATACGTACTAATCCCAGTTGCCCACTGCGTGCTGCGGCATAAGCGTTATCTTCATCAAGGAAAACAAACACCAGCTTACTGAAATCATTTTTCTTACCGGCATACCAGGGATTAGCCTCCACAATCAGCTGCTGCCCAGGCTGGAAACTCACCAACCGATAAGGACCTGCGCCAATCGGATGTTTGGCGAATGTTTTTTCGTTATAAAGCTTTGCCGGAACAATCCCTAAAGATCCCAGCACATTCACAAAGGTGCTCTGCGGGCTGCTCAGCGTCACTTCGACCGTGCGGTTATCTTTCAAACTGGCATGAGCGAAGTTCCCCATGTCAATTTTTCCACCACTTTTTGCTGCTTTGTTATAAGTGAACACAACATCTTCAGCGGTTAGCGGCGACCCATCAGAAAATTTAAGGCCAGGTTTTAACGTCAGCGTCCAGGTTTTGCCGTCAGCACTGGTCACCACCTTCTCCGTCAGCAGGTTTCCCCAGCTCATATCTGCATTTTGTTTTAATAACGGCGCATGCAAAAGCAAATAGCTGCCATGACTCCAGCCCAACATTGGGTCAAACCCTTCCGTTGGCTCCGGTCCAATCGCCAGTTTTAACGTCTGACCTGCGCCCGCATTCTGCGCGGCGAGGAGTGGTGAGGTTAATGCGAGAGTCAATGCACACATCAGGAGTGCCAGCTTGCCTTTGATCATTATTTTATCCAGATTTGCGTTATGTTTATGCCGCTTAACGATGCCTTGTCGTTAAGCAGTCTCCTGGGAAAGGGATTATGGCGAAGAGAATTGGCGAAAAAAATGATGCGGCGCAGAAAAGTATGACGATTTTCTAAAATTATCATACTTTTTTCTGATACTCCGTTATGAGTACGATGTGAACCCCAGAAATTGTTTAAAATTTAACCATTCATTCAATAACATATTAATTCGATTCTAATAATTACCATTAAGACTATTGGCTTAACCACCATTCCCTTACGCTAAATCAATGACAATTTATGTCTATTTATTCAAGAAAAACACCAGAAATGACAAGTTATGTAAATCTATAATGATAATTATTTGTATTATCATTTTCATCAATTATCTTACTGCCTTTGAATTTTAACAAAGGAAGTTTGACTATGCGTTTAAAACCGATTGCCTCTGTCGTTCTGTCCTGTATGGGTTTTACCAGCCCCCTGGTTTTTGCCGAAGATGTCATGGTAGTCACCGCCTCCGGTTACGAAAAGAAAATTACCAATGCAGCAGCCAGTGTTTCCGTGATTTCGCAGCAAGAGTTACAAACCAATAAATATAATGATTTAGGTGAAGCCCTGCGTTCAGTAGAGGGCGTGGATGTCGAAAGCAGCACCGGTAAAACCGGTGGTCTGGAGATCAGCATCCGTGGCATGCCTGCGAGCTATACCCTGATACTGATTGACGGTATTCGTCAAAATGGCAGCAGCGATGTAACGCCAAACGGCTTCTCTGCCATGAATACCAGCTTTATGCCTCCGCTGGTGGCAATCGATCATATCGAAGTGATCCGCGGCCCAATGTCGACGCTGTATGGCTCCGACGCAATCGGTGGCGTGGTGAACATCATTACCAAAAAAAGTACCGATAAATGGAGCACCTCCATCAATACCGGCGTTAACCTGCAAGAGAGTAATAAATGGGGTAACAGTACGGTGGCCAACTTTTGGTCCAGCGGTCCGTTAATCGCAGGCGTGCTGGATATGCAGGTTCGCGGGAGCACAACGCAGCGCCAGGGCTCAAGCGTCACCTCTTTGAGCGATACCGCCTCTACTCGCGTACCCTATCCAACTGAATCTGAGAACTATAATATCGGCACGCGCCTGGACTGGAAAACCAATGAGAACAACACGTTGTGGTTAGATCTCGACTCTGCCAGACAGCGCTATGACAATGACGATGGACAGTTGGGCAACCTGACGGGAGGTTATGATAAAACGCTGCGCTATGAGCGCAACAAAGTGACTCTCGGCCACGATACCGCTTTAACGTTCGGCACCTGGAAATCTTCCCTCGGCTGGAATGAAACCGAGAACAAAGGCCGACAACTGGTCTCCTCCGCGCTCACGCCGGAAAACGCGGGCCGCGCCGGTGATGCGCGAGAACTGAAGAACACTAACGTCATTCTGGACTCGGTGCTGCTGACGCCATTAGGTGACTCACACCTGTTAACCCTTGGTGGGGAATACTGGGATGCGCGAATGAAAGACGGTGTCGTACTGGCCAATACCGGCGAGACGTTCCACCAAAAAACGTGGGCTGCCTATGCGGAAGATGAATGGCATATTCTAGACTCACTGGCGTTAACCGCAGGTACCCGTTATGAGCATAATGATGTCTTTGGCGGCCACCTGAGTCCTCGCGCCTATATGGTTTGGGATGTCTCCGATGAGTGGACGCTCAAAGGCGGTGTTACTACAGGTTATAAAGCGCCCTCACTCAGCCAGTTGCATAACGGCATTAGCGGCGTAACTGCGCAAGGAACTGTTAATACTGTCGGTAACCCTGACCTCAAGCCGGAAGAAAGTATCAGCTACGAAACCGGGCTATATTATGAAAACGAGGCCGGACTGAACGCCAACGTTACCGGCTTCTATACCGAATATAAAAATAAAATTGTCTCGTATTCTATCGATGATAATACCAACAGCTATACCAATAGCGGTAAGGCAAGGACCGATGGTATTGAATTCGCCAGCACCTTCCCTCTCTGGTCGGACGTACTGAGTTTATCTCTTAACTATACCTACACACAGAGCAAGCAAAAAGATGGTGATAATAAAGGCGCACCGTTGAGCTATACCCCCAAACATATGGCTAACGCCCGCCTGAACTGGCAGGCTACAGAAGATATGAACGCCTGGTTGAGCGCCCGTTATCGCGGTAAGGCGCCACGCTTTACCGAAAATTATGAGAACCTCAGCGCGGTACAAAAGGCAGTGTATGACGACAAAGGCGCGAATTTAAAAGCCTGGACCGTTCTCGATATGGGAATGTCTTATAAGCTGACCAAAGACCTGACGCTGAATACGGCAGTCAATAACGTACTGGATAAAGACTTCAGCGAAGTTAAACTGTATCAGGTTGGTCGCAATAGCACCTACGCAGGTGACTACTATCAGACTGCACAATCCACTACCGGCTACGTAAATCCAGGTCGTAACTACTGGGTTTCGTTAAACTATCAGTTCTAATTTTAAAATGTTTTATTGGCAGGACTATCTCTGATAGTCCTGTTCCAATATGCAACTGATATCTTCCTCGCGTATATGAATTAGATATTCTCGTCTAAACAACATTAACACACCCATATTTTTGTGCGTGCTTAATGTTGATATTAATAATAATGTGAGTTGATACCGTAAGTTATCAACAATGACCTACAAAGCATAAACAAAAAATTTATCTAACTAAATAATAGATAAACAGCCAGCACAATACTGTCATGAATAAACGCTGGTCGGATATGTACCAGCGACATTAAAGAAGATCATTTTCTCACTTTCCAACACCTGAGAATGGTAAAAATGAAAAAGTTAATGATTGCGATTATTGCTGCAACAGCTTTATCCGGTTGCGCTCAGCAAACCTTTAAAATTAACAATGGTATTGCAGAAAAATCCACACAGGAAACCAGACAGAATTTTTTTATTAATGGTATTGGCCAGTCACAAACCATCGATGCAGCTTCTGTTTGCGGCGGTGCAGACAAGGTTGTTCGCACAGAAGTTCAGGAGTCGGGTATGGATGTTTTCTTGCGCATCATCACGATTGGCATCTATACCCCTCGTGAAGCCAGAGTGTATTGTTCTAAGTGATATTTTAAGCAGGTATTTTCAGGAATACCTGCTTAACTTAATTGATGGTTAATAATATTGAACATTACTGAGAGATGGTAGTAGCGACTCAATACACGCCTTAATAAAACATAAGAAAAATTAAACAATCAGTACAGAAAAACGCCCTCCTGCATCATTAAGTACATTGCCAAAACAATAGCTCCGGCGATACCGCCTAAAAACAGAACAGCGGCGATTGCTAGTTGGTCGCGGTTTGTGTACTTACCGTTACTGCGCACATCCAATTTTTTCTTATGTACTACTTTCACTCCACGATTTGAATCGCGTGCCCTGGTAAATGCTATATCAGTCATGCTGTTATCCGTTTGCTGTATGTAAAAATGCAAATAACCACCACATGACTAAGGATATATTTTTTGAATAGCGCGATCTGAGATTTATCTCACGATAAAGAAAAACACAGGATTTCTACGGCCAATTCAACCCTATTCTCACTTCCATCAATGAATCAAGTACTTTGTCGCCCACCCGCAACGAATAGGACAGTCCTTTAAATGGGACATTCAATGCGCCCCGGATATGCACACCACTTATTGTGATAATGATGCTACTTGTTTGAAAATGAGTTTAATAAAGCAGAACAGGTATCTCATTCACCGTATTTTGTGCTGGGGCCAACAGCAAATTTGTATCAGGTATGACGGTATTTGCTTCAGCAGGATCCGATTACCAGGCAGTGAGGTGCACCAAACCTTCCCTTGCCGAATAATAATCAACGTTCGTAGATGAGGCCGAAGCGCGGCTTCAGTTCCGAGCTGATATTGGCTCTCCAGATCGCATTTCTTTTCAGCGATGCGCTTAGCTGTATCCGTTGCCTGGAAAGCTTCATTAAGTATGTTATCCATATTTTTCGCGGCATATCGTGCTTCCCCAAGAGCTTCCATCGATGAGGAATACCAAAGCAGCATGTTGAGAATAAAAACGCCGATTACGAACAGACATATCGCAGCAAGTATCGTTAACGGTACTTTGCGCATTCTTATATCCTGTGGCGAAAAATGAACCCGTTAAAGCAGGCATTGACTGAGTCAAGTTTGTCTCTACTGAGCATGGTAGACCGCAACATAAATCGCCATGAAACCAATCACATTTTCTAAATCACATCATAACGTATTGATTAATAGTAAATAATCATTGAGTATTTTCAGTGCAATAGCAGTATTGCAGCGCATTTAATGCGCTATCATATGAAGGCATAACCAGGAGGCGAGCAAATGAAAATATTTATTACTGATAATGACGGAAATCTGATCCCTGTCGATGGAAAAAGCGTCGTCATCGAACTTAATAATGGCAAAACGATTGAGATAGCCGAGGAATACGGCAGAGACAACATTCCGGAAGGGATCAATCTTTGGGGAGGACGGGAACCGTCTCCTTCACTTCCTTTTGAGGAAATCAAAGCCAGAACTGAAAGCCTCGGCGTTTACCCATTAGCAGCCAATGCTCTACACGTTTTCCCGTACAAAATCTCGTCGAAAAATGAATCGTGACAAACTCACAGTGAACACACCAATCAACCATATGATCGAGTTACCCGAAGTAGAAATAACCAAATCCTAATCTCTTAATGAAGATAAGGATTTGTTAAGCTTAATACGATACGGTTGTGGTGGCGCATCATTCGAGGAAAAATAATGAACAGATTCTCAAGACTTCAGATTTACTTGCACTGGCTAACTTTGGTGCTAATCGCGATAACCTATGCCGCAATGGAATTTCGCGGCTGGTTTCCCAAAGGCAGCACTCCCTATCTGTTGATGAAAGAAACACACTATAATGCTGGGGTATTTGTCTGGTGTTTAATGATAATACGTTTAATTCTCAAACATAAGTATGACGATCCAGCTATCATACCTACGCCCCCCCGTTGGCAGAGAATAGCTGCTAAGTTAATGCACATCATGCTCTATGTCTCTTTTCTGGCGCTACCGTTATTAGGTATCTTAACGATGGCTTACGGCGGAAAGAGTTGGTATTTTTTAGGGCTAAACATTCCCGCTTTCTTTCATAGCAACGGTGAAATAAAGGCCATCGTAAAAACTATTCATGAAACTTTGGCAAATGTAGGGTATTTCCTGATTGCAGCCCATGCTGGCGCGGCATTATTTCATCACGCCATACAGAAGGACAATACCCTGTTGCGAATGATGCCTGAGCATAAACACCTGAAATAATAATCTTAGAAACATAGGCACTAAAACACCAAGAAAGCATTAGTTTATTTATGAGTCATCATAATGCTTATGTTTCTTTCTCTCTCCTCATTACATTATCATCACCAGGCGACGTCAATTCGTATTGACGTCGCCCCTTGTATATCAGATAAAAACACAGTATAAGCACTGTATGTTTATACAGATAAAGGCAAGTAACAATGTTCGTGGAACTCGTTTATGACAAAAGGAATTTTGATGGTCTGCCAAGCGCAAAAGAGATCATTCTGGGCGAATTGAGAAAGAGAGTACAGCGAATCTTTCCAGATGCTGATGTCCGGGTTAAACCGATGCTGACTCTACCAGCGATCAACACTGACGCCAGTAAGCACGAGAAAGAACAGATTAGTCGCACTGTTCAGGAAATGTTTGAAGAAGCCGATATGTGGCTGCTTTCAGATTAAACGCCTTAATTCACTGCCGGAGAAGTACAATCTGCGCGGTTGGTAACAATTATTTATCATTTTACATAGCACATTATGCTTCCTGCTTCATATTGATACTGTTAGAATACCGTATTATTACAGATATCAAAAATATATTTCCCATAATCAAATGGTTATTGGATTGAAAAACGGACTACATAGAAATGAATTCATCTATTACCATCGTTACAGCATTTTTCGATATAGGACGCGGGAACTGGACGAGTGATAAAGGTTTCTCCCCTCATCTAGAGAGAACATCTGATACCTACATCAATTATTTTAAAAACTTGTCTGAGTTAGATAATGACATGGTTATATTTACATCCTGCGATCTTAAACCAAAAATAGAAAAAATTAGAAATGGTAAACGTACTGTTGTAATCCCCTTAGATATTAATAAAAAATTCCAACACATTAAAAACAGGATTTCTCAGATCCAGAGAAATGATGAGTTTAGAAATAAGCTTGAAACTCGCCAACTAATAAACCCTGAATACTGGTCCTCAGACTACGTACTAGTTTGCAACCTGAAGACATATTTTGTAAATAAGGCAATAGAGTTAAACCTTGTAAATAATAATATGGTTGCATGGGTTGATTTTGGTTACTGTCGTAATGCGCAAGTAATAGATGGATTATCTCGCTGGAATTATCGTTTTGACGTCAACAAAGTTAACTTATTCACAGTAAAAAAAGGGTTAACTGTCAAAACGCTTCATCAGGTTTTCGATCACATGATTAATAATCGCTCTTATATTATTGGCGGTGCCATTGTTGCAACACAAAATAAATGGAAAGAATTTTATGAATTGGTTTGTCAGTGCCAAATGACAACGCTTAAAAACAATATTGTGGATGATGATCAGGGTATTTTTATAATGTGCTACCATTATAAACCTCAATTAATCAAACTAAATCATCTCGGTAAAAACCAATGGTTCAATTTGTTTAAACTGTATGGCAGGAATGATTTTGTTTCTTTTTCACGAAGGTTAAAAGTAACACTTATCGGGAAATAAGATTAAATTGTAGACATACACAATACCGATAAAGGTAAAGCTGACGTCTACTATGAGCGAAGAGCGGTAATTAAAGATTTCGAACACGACATAAATTATCACTCTGCTCGGTTCTGTTTATCAGTCATGATCAATTAACATTCAGTCGCAATGCTAATTCTTGCGGGTAGGGATCAAAGTAATTCTGCGTCAGCAGATAATCGTCCGGGTATTCCGCCAGATAATGTTTCAGCAACGTCATCGGGGCCAGGATGGGCAGTAGTCCTGCGCGGTAATGAAGGATCACCTCGCGCAACTCGCCGCGCTGACGCATTGTTAATTGATTACGGAAGTACCCCTGAATGTGCATAAGCACGTTTGTGTGGTTTTTACGTGAGGCGGGTTTCTTCAGAATTGTCACTAAATTATCCCGGTAGACCGCAAAGAAAGCCTCCAGATCCTCCCATTCATGCAGTGATGCGACAAATGGGCCAATTTGCCTGTATCCGGCCTGATGGTGAGCCAGCAATTGCAATTTATAACGGCTATGAAAATCCAGTAGAGCCCGCCGTGTCAGGCCATTTTTGCGCAGCATATTGAGCTCATGTAGCGCGAAAACCCTTTCGACGAAGTTTTCGCGTAGGACCGGATCGTGCAGTCGCCCGTCTTCTTCTACCGGTAGCCACGGATATTTCTCCATCAGCGCGGCGGTAAACAGTCCCACCCCGTCTTTACGCCCGCGATTGCCTTTATCGTCATATAAGCGCACACGTTCCATGCCACAACTGGGGGATTTTGCACAGACGATAAAACCGGACAGTGTGTCCAGCCCTGCCAGATACCGCTGGCAGAAGTCAGCCATTTCGTCGGTCACGTCTTCGTGAGGTGCGTGACTAAAACGCATGCGAATATCCCCGACAGTCGTTTGCACCAGGCGCAGCGCTGGCCGAGGGACAGGCAAACCTATCGCCATCTCCGGGCAAACAGGCTGGAAAGTCACCCACTGGGCTAGTTTCTCCATCGCAAATTCTGCCCGTTTATGCCCGCCGTCAAAGCGGACGGCAGATCCCGTTAAACAGCCGCTGATCCCAACGATGGGTTGCATTTTCATGACCTCTTCCTCACTATCGCGTTTTACGGGAGAAGAAAAGCGTCACCGTACCGACGGTGAGGCCAAATTTCTTCATCTCCGTTTTATTAAACAGATGGTTAGCATCCTGCATGTACATCCAGTCGTCAAAATTCAGCAACCAGGTTCTGCCGCTGGCTTTCACATTCATGCTGTAATGCCAGTTGAACGCGTTGCCCGCTGCTTGCCCCTTCGCCACGCCTTCAATGTCACCGGCAGTACCTTCGTAACGATCGGCGCTAACTTTACGGATATGCCATACCCGCTGCTGTTTCTCTCCATCGTCGTACACAAAGCGTTCGTTGAGGGTCAATGTGTCTCCCACCACATCGCCGTTAATATCGACATGGAAGCGACGAAGCTGTTTACCGCTGCGGTCCTGAATCATCCCCCATGCTTGCGTTTCTCCCTGAAAATACTGAAAGATATCCAGCGTCGGCTGCTGTTGCCGATAGTCGGCAATTTCAGCGCTACAACCAGCCACCTGCATCAGCAAGGGCAGGCTCAGGGCCAATAAACGTTTCATTTTTTACCTCCAGTAAGCTGCTGACGCAGCTCAGGATATTGCGTGCGGGAACCCAGCCAGACAGAGAGAAAGTTTTCGCTGAACGCCGCCGACTGCGGTGGGCCAAGCGGGATAAAGTGCCTTTGAGCCGCTGAAGCGCGATACCAAAACTTCCCCTGCTTATCTTGCAATACAAAAGCCAGTTGCGTACCTGGCGCGACGTCTGGCCATATCTCACTCAACATGCGAAGCCAGGACTCACTCTGCGCTTCCCGCACGAGAATCCCCTGCGCTCGCCATTGATCGCGGGTGGCATTAACCAGTTCTTGCCGTTCAATATAGCGCTGATAGGTGATAATCAGTGCTTGATCCTCTTTCAGCCCGCGATAGCGCCCATCCGGCGTGCGCAGTTGTGAGGTATAGATCGTGAATGGTCCCCAGGAGAGCGTCGCATCGCCGACTTTCCGCCAGCTTAACCAGTCAGCGGCACCGGCAAAAGGCGCCGTCGCCATGACGCCCAGCAGTATCAATAAGGCAGGTTTCATTAGTGTTTCCCCATGAAAATATGAAAAAACAGCATCAACACCAGCCAGCCCGCCGCCATTAAGCCAGCAACAATAAATGTTGGTTCCAGAAAAGTAATGGCCCCCAAACGCTCTCCTATCACATAGGCGATCGGCCCACCACCGGTGGCCATTATGGCCAGCAGCCATCCCGGCAAGGTAGTCGAGCAGGTAAGGTGCGTCCACAGGACAGCGAACATGAGCCAAAGCGCAACCATCCATAACGGCAACAATGCTTCGCCGTGAAAATTAATCAACCCCGTCAACGCCCACAGCGCATCCAGACCACTACCCACCGCTGCCAGCATTAACGCGTACAGACGTTGCGCAGACGGCAGCAAGAAGCAGGCCAGAATAGCCAGCCCAAGCCATAACGCCAGGCCGCGCTCACGAAATAACACCACGATGAGCCAGTACAGCTCGAACCCGACAGCCAGGATAAAGACCTGTAAATGGCGGTTCATGGACGTTCCGCCGTCAGTTGCACCACGCTGATCGTGCGGGCGTTAAAACCGGCTTCGCAGTAGCCGAAGTAGTACAGCCACATACGACGAAAACGCTCATCAAATCCCAGTTTTTCAATGTCATGCCAGGCGTGAACAAATCCTTGTCGCCAGTGCGCAAGCGTCCGGGCGTAGTCGGGCCCCATATCGAACAGATTACGAACCACAAAGTCAGTATGCTTTGTCATCAGGCCGCTCATCGCGGTGATACTGGGTAAAAAGCCCCCTGGAAAGATATAGCGCTGAATAAAATCAACGCTTTTGCTGTATTCGCGATAGCGCTGATCCTGAATGGTAATGGCCTGAATCGCCAGTTTTCCCCCACGACGCAGTCGCGCCTGGCAGGTACGGAAAAACGTCGGCAGATAACGCTGACCAACCGCTTCGATCATTTCAACCGACACCAGTTTGTCGAATTCCCCGGTCAGGTCGCGGTAGTCGCACAGCAGGACGTTGACTCTCTCCTGTAAACCTGCGCGGGCAATCCGCGCTTTCGCCCAGGCAAACTGTTCCTGAGACAGGGTCGTGGTGGTTACACGGCAACCGTAGTGGCGGGCGGCGTATTCCGCCATCGCCCCCCAACCAGTACCAATCTCCAGCAGGTGGTCATTCGCGGTCAGTGCCAGTTGTTCGCAAAGCCGCGCCATTTTGGCCTGCTGAGCCTGCGCTAAAGACTGCTCGGGGCAGGTGAATAAGGCGCTGGAATAGAGTAAATCCTCATCAAGAAAGTGCGCGTAAAATGCATTACCGAGATCGTAATGCGCGGCAATGTTTTCTCTTGCTTGTTGTCGATGGTTGCGACGCGTCCAGTGACGCAAACGCTCGGCGGGTCGGCCAAGCAGGCGAAAACCGCTTTCCAGGCGTCCCAGTAGGGTGCTGTTAAGCGCAAATATTTGCAGTAACGGCGTGAGCTGTTGCGTTTCCCACTCTCCGTCCATCCAGGCCTCAGCCGCTGCAAGACTTCCGCCTTTCAGCACCCGCCAGTACACCGTGGGCGAGAGAATATGTACTTCAGCGCGTAATTCAGCTGAAACATCACCAAAGTGTAAGGTCTGCTCCCCTTCCCGCACCGTGACTGAACCCTGGCGAAGGCCGCTCAGCATGCGGAAAAGAAGCCAACGCGCCACACGCAGGTTGCGCGGAACATCAGGTTCAAGCGCAAAGACGGGATCGGTCATGATCGTTCACTCCTGCTGACGGGATGGTTGTAGAGAGGGACTCGCTTGAGCCACAGGCGTAGCGCCTGCCAGTAAATCGCGAACACCGTTTTCAGCGTCATTAACGGCAGTCGTAGCAGCAACGCGCGTAAACTCGCCTGCGTCAACGGCTCGCGTTTGAGCATCAGGCTGGCATCAAAAATCTTCTCTGCCTGGTGGTTTTCGATATGCATATGCAGCGTTTTACCCGGCGGGTTAAATCGCCAGTGATAGACCATATCCATCGGGTTAAACGGCGATACATGGAACGCTTTTTCCAACGGACGCTTTTCCTGTGCGTCTACAGCGTAGTAATGTCGCTCATTCCATGGCGTATTGCGGACTTCCGCCAGTACCCAGCGCAGACGCTGTGAACGGTCATAGCAGTAGTAAAAATTGACCGGGTTAAAATGAAAACCGAAATAGCGCAGTTGTGTCAGAAGCATTACACGCCCCCCGGGATGTTCGCCCGTCAGGCAGGCAAGCTTATTCAACACGCTCTCTCTTAACGGTGTCCCCAGCGGGTAATCCGCATCATGAAAAGCGGCCGCGGCGAAGCGATTGCGTTTCACGCCCACGCCCGGAAGCTGTGCGAGTTCATCTAAATCGAGCCACGCCATAAACACCTGATAACTAAACTGGTGTGTTGCTGGCTGGAGGCGGCGATGGCGCAAAACACCGTGGTACAGGCAGCTGTTCATCTTAGCCCCCCTCTCCTGCGGCAATGCCTTGTACTACATCGAGCGCGCTGCGCACGCCATCCTCATGAAAGCCGTTGTACCAATAAGCCCCGCAGAACCAGGTCCGACGCAGGCCGTTGATCTCAGTGCGGCGCGCCTGCGCGCGCCAGCTGTCGGGATTAAACAATGGGTGCTCGTAGACAAAGCGTCGCCAGACGAATCGCTCGTCAATAGGGGTGTCCGGGTTGAGGGTCACGCAGAATAGCGGGCTTCCTTCGGGTAATCCCTGGAGAATATTCATGTTATAGGTGACGCAGGCGCTGGCGCGATCTTGCCCACTCAGACGGTAATTCCAGCTTGCCCACGCGCGTTCGCGTACCGGTAACCA
This sequence comes from Citrobacter sp. CRE-46, assembly GCF_059615875.1. Taxonomy (NCBI): domain Bacteria; kingdom Pseudomonadati; phylum Pseudomonadota; class Gammaproteobacteria; order Enterobacterales; family Enterobacteriaceae; genus Citrobacter; species Citrobacter sp. CRE-46. Next base: position 3,077,449 of record NZ_CM184341.1, read on the forward strand.
GCGGCGATCGCTGTGCAATACGACCTCGTTACGCTGCCAGCTAATTGCGCCCAGCACGTCGCGTTCTGCGGGGGTGGCATCACCAAGCACGACCAGAGCCTGCGAAGAATGACAAGCGAAGATCACCTGATCAAACGTCTGTACTGATCCTGCCAACTGGATTTTGACGCCGCTATCGTGACGAATAACCTGCTGAACAGGCGCATTGAGGTGCAATGCCAGACGCTCACCCAGCTTCGCCAGCATAACGCGAATGTACTCGCGCGATCCGCCTGGCACCACGTACCACTGCGGACGATGCCAGATATCCAGCAGGCCGTGGTGTTCAAAGAAGCGTAAGAACAGCGGCAACGGAAAACGGCGCATCTCCTGTAGCGAAGATGACCAGATGGCTGCGCCCATCGGCAGAATATAATGACGCGCAAAGAACGCGCTGAAGTGGTGCTGGTCGAGAAAGGTCTGTAGCGTGGCGTTTGCATCGACATCATTCAATGCCCGTTTCGCCAGACGATTAAAACGGACAATCTCTTTCAGCATTCCCCAAAATGCGGGTTTGAGCAGGTTCTGACGTTGGGCGAACAAGGAAGTCAGCGTATGACCGCTGTACTCCATACCGCTTTGCGTATTATGCACCGAAAAACTCATCTGCGTTTTTTGCCCCTGGATACCGAGTTCACTCAGCAAGCCCATAAAACGCGGATAAGTTCGGTCGTTGTAGACGATAAAGCCGCTATCAATCGCGAAATTCCCCTGTGGAGTCGCTATATCTACCGTCGCAGTATGACCGCCCGGGGTCGACGCCGCTTCAAAAAGCGTCACCTGATGATGTCCGGCCAGACGCCAGGCGCAGGTTAATCCGGCAATACCACTGCCAATGATAGCAATTTTCATGAACGCACCATCCTGCGCAGCAACGCGCGCTGGAGACTCTCAGGCAGCCCGGCCAACAGACGCAGCAACACGCCAAAACCTGTCGGGAAGGCAATACTATTTTTTCCTTTCGCCAGGCCACGGCGAATAGCCTTCACCGCCTGCTCTACACTCACCTGCCCGGGCATAGGAAAATCGTTTTTACGGGTAAGCGGGGTATCAACAAATCCTGGCGAAACGACGGTCACGGCAATACCTTTTGGCTCCCAGTCCAGACGCAAACTATTGGCAAACCAGGTTAGCGCGGCTTTAGACGCACCATAGGCTTCCGCCCGTGGGAACGGCAGCCAGTGCGCCATCGAACTGACCAGCACCACGCGGTTACCGGAAGTTAACTGCGGCTGAAGCGCTGCCAGGCAGTTGATGGGGCCCTGATAATTCGCCGCCATCACCCGTTCAACCTTCCCTGCATCTATCCAGCCGTGGTCGAGATATTCGCAAGTTCCGGCACAGAGAATAACCAGTTCGGGTTTGCAGTCCGCCAACGCCTGGCGACAGGCGTCCCTGTCTGTCATATCGAACAGGCGTACTGTGATGTTAGCGTGGGATTGGCGCAGTTGTTCCAGCCTTTCGGGATTGCGGCCACAGGCAATCACGTGACAGCCGTCATCGGCCCATGATTTTGCAAGCCCGGCGCCAATCCCAGAACTTGCGCCAGTAATGAGGACAGTCATCATGCGCGCACCCTCCTTTTAACGTGGCGAACGGCCCAACCCAACAGCGGTAGATGCTCATAGAGCATCTCACCGGCATCGTAATAATCACGCTGGCGAAAAATCTTCTCGCCATGTGTCTCGACCATTGAACATCCCGGCAAAGATCGTATTTCTCCGCCAGCAATACGCGGATGTGACCAGTACATTGTCCACGTCACGGCAAACCGCCCGGTCTCACACAGTGGAGGGTCAATGGCAAAACGGCAGGCGTTCACATTCGCCAGGAGATGCGAGAAATAGCGCTGAATGGCAAACAGCCCGTTATGTTCCCCGAAGGGATCGACAAGTACCGCGTGCACGTCGTACAACCCGGCAAGCGCGGGGACGGGCTGGCGATCCAAACTGGCGTAGTAATCCACAAACCTGTCGATAACGGATGGCGGTGCGCGCATAGCTCTTACCCTTGTGTGAACCACATTACGTAGGCGGTATAATTAAAACTTACACAAAGACTTTAATTTGTCCAAGTTTATACTAAAAAATAATTATAAATTCATTTAATTCAACAAATTAAAATTTATTATTTTTGAGAGAATTTATTCGTAAGCCACTAAGGTAGTGGCCAATCAACACACAAGAAAGGTAATGACAGAGGATTAAAGCGGGATCACTTCGAGGGAGTTGACCTGCTGTTGCCAGAGGTCTATCTGTTTTTTGCGCGCTACGGTGAGTTTGCCGGACGTCACCAACAGCCATTTGCGATCGGGGAAAATTTCAGGCGCAAGCATCGCGGGCGGTACAGGAAGCACATCAATGCGATGTCCCTGTCCAGTGCGACCAAGCGCTTCAAGCCAGATCTCGCAGGGGTCGGTAAGATGCCAGCCTGTAATCAGGTAGTTATCGCCCGGCGCACGCTTATCCCCTTCCAGGCAAAACGAGGTGTAAGAAATAATAATACCATCGAGGATTTCACGCAGCGTCATGATAGCCGGCACGTTAGCTGATACCTGGCTTCGCAGAGGGCGCAGCACCTCGCTCACCAGTTCAGGGCGGGGATATTCGCGGCCGGCATCATAAATAAGCTGGCGCAGAGATTCTATTTTCCCTTCGTTCAGGCGCTGCAGCATACTCTCTTGCAGAGCGAGCCAGTTATTCGTTCGCCGGGCACCAGGGCGGGACAGCAACGGTTTAACCTGGCTTATCGGTACGCCTTTTTTCACCCAATCGAGAATTTTAAGCGCCTGTTGGATATCGTCATCGCTATACAACCGGTGCCCACCCTCCGTACGCTGTGGTTTGAGAAGTCCATAACGACGTTGCCAGGCGCGCAGCGTTGTGGCGGTTATTCCACAAAGCCGCGCAAATTCACCGATGGAATAGGACATACAGAGCACCGAATAACCAAGAATACTTTCAATATACTACGAACCACGAGCAACAATCACTTTCAGAAAGAAGATATAAAACACAAGGGATTGATATCCAGAAATTATTGGAACATAAATCAAGAGAAATGACAGACAAATATCACGACGACAGGGGTAAGGATTGGACAGTTGTCGAAGTAAAAACAGGGTGAGCACGCCTGGTTTTGGGGAAACGTTTTGGGGAACAATGTTGCAGGCATAAAAAACGGGAACCTCTCGGCTCCCGTTCTCACACAACCCAGAATCTGGATTACATGTTTTCGATGATCGCGTCACCAAACTCTGAACATTTCAGCAGCTTAGCGCCGTCCATCAGACGTTCGAAATCATAAGTTACGGTCTTAGCGTTGATCGCGCCTTCCATACCTTTAACAATCAGGTCAGCCGCTTCAACCCACCCCATGTGGCGCAACATCATTTCAGCAGACAGAATGATGGAACCTGGGTTCACTTTATCCTGGCCTGCGTACTTCGGCGCAGTACCATGAGTCGCTTCGAACAGCGCACATTCGTCACCGATGTTCGCGCCCGGCGCGATACCAATACCACCCACCTGTGCTGCCAGCGCATCAGAGATGTAGTCGCCGTTCAGGTTCATACACGCAATCACATCATACTCAGCAGGGCGCAGCAGGATTTGTTGCAGGAACGCATCGGCGATAACGTCCTTAACCACGATTTCTTTGCCGGATTTCGGGTTCTTGATTTTCACCCACGGGCCGCCATCGATCAATTCACCACCGAATTCGTCACGCGCTAACTGGTAACCCCAGTCTTTGAACGCGCCTTCAGTGAACTTCATGATGTTACCTTTATGTACCAGGGTCACAGAATCGCGATCGTTCGCGATGGCGTATTCAATCGCCGCACGAACCAGACGCTTAGTCCCTTCTTCAGAACACGGCTTGATACCAATGCCGCAATGTTCCGGGAAGCGAATTTTCTTCACGCCCATTTCTTCGCGCAGGAATTTAATCACTTTCTCTGCGTCTGCGGAGTCCGCTTTCCACTCGATACCCGCATAGATATCTTCGGAGTTTTCACGGAAGATAACCATGTCGGTCAGTTCAGGGTGTTTTACCGGGCTTGGCGTACCCTGGTAATAACGCACCGGGCGCAGGCAGACATACAGGTCAAGTTCCTGACGCAGAGCAACGTTCAGAGAGCGAATACCGCCGCCAACTGGCGTGGTCAGAGGGCCTTTGATGGCAACACGATACTCACGAATTAGATCAAGGGTTTCAGCAGGCAGCCAGACGTCCTGACCATAAACCTGAGTGGATTTCTCGCCGGTGTAGATTTCCATCCAGGAGATTTTACGCTCGCCTTTATAGGCTTTCTTGACAGCAGCATCGACAACTTTGATCATCGGTGGGGTTACATCAACGCCGATACCGTCGCCTTCAATGAACGGGATAATCGGATTTTCAGGAACGTTGAGTTTGCCGTTTTGCAGGGTGATCTTCTTACCTTCCGCCGGAACAACTACTTTGCTTTCCATTCACCTCTCCTTCGAGCGCTTCTGGTTTGCTCGTCTGTCATCGCGCTGCATGTGCATTGGCGTCCTGCTGCACGACTGCGTTAGAGCAATTTTTTGTTAATGATTTGTAATGAGCGTGTCAATACTACCCTATTGTTCGTCGCCATGAAAGACACTCGTTCTTAGGCTATAATGCGGCAATTGATATAATCTGAAAATACCATGCAAAAAACTTCTTTTAGAAATCACCAAGTTAAGCGATTCAGCTCACGACAAGTCACTAAACAGCGTAAAGAAAACCAGCCAAAACGCGTGGTTTTGTTCAATAAACCCTACGATGTTTTGCCACAATTTACTGACGAAGCCGGACGCAAAACGTTAAAAGATTTTATTCCCGTGCAAGGCGTGTATGCTGCGGGTCGTTTGGATCGGGACAGTGAAGGGCTTTTAGTGCTGACCAACGATGGCGCATTACAGGCGCGGTTAACGCAGCCCGGCAAGCGCACGGGGAAAATTTATTATGTTCAGGTTGAGGGAGAACCTACGCCCGAGGCGCTGGAAGCCCTGCGTACTGGCGTAACGCTCAACGATGGCCCTACACTGCCCGCAGGAATTCAAATGGTAGAAGAACCTGCCTGGCTGTGGCCGAGAAACCCGCCCATTCGTGAACGGAAGAATATTCTCACCAGTTGGCTAAAAGTCACCTTATATGAAGGCCGCAACCGTCAGGTACGTCGGATGACGGCGCATGTTGGGTTTCCTACGCTGCGCCTCATACGCTATGCCATGGGCGATTACACACTGGAAAATCTCGCTAACGGCGAATGGCGGGATGCAACTGTATAAGGAAGCTGTATGTTCAAACCACACGTCACGGTCGCCTGCATTGTGCATGCAGAAGATAAATTTTTAGTGGTTGAGGAAACCATCAACGGCAAAGCTTTGTGGAATCAACCTGCCGGGCACCTGGAAGCGGACGAAACTCTGGTGCAGGCCGCCGCTCGTGAGCTATGGGAAGAGACAGGCATCAACGCACAACCGCAGCATTTCATTCGAATGCATCAATGGATTGCGCCAGACAAAACGCCCTTTTTGCGTTTTCTGTTTTCTATCGAACTTGCCAATATGTGCGCTACTGAACCTCATGACAGTGATATAGATTGCTGTCGCTGGGTCAGCGCAGAAGAGATTCTTTCAGCGCCAAATCTGCGTTCGCCGCTGGTTGCCGAGAGCATTCTCTGTTACCAGAGTGGAGAGCGCTATCCGCTGGCAACGATCGGCGAATTTAACTGGCCGTTTACAGAGGGTGTCAAGTAAAGGGCTGCGTGCTAGAATATGCCGCCTTGAAGTTCAATGTCGTGAGTATTCCTATGTCTGAAAGCCCAAAAAAAGTGATCGTCGGCATGTCCGGCGGTGTCGATTCTTCCGTATCTGCCTGGTTGTTGCAACAACAGGGTTATCAGGTAGAAGGCCTGTTCATGAAGAACTGGGAAGAGGACGATGGTGAGGAATATTGCACAGCGGCTGCCGACCTCGCGGATGCGCAGGCTGTTTGCGACAAACTCGGCATTGAACTGCATACCGTTAACTTTGCTGCAGAATACTGGGACAACGTCTTTGAACTGTTCCTGGAAGAGTACAAAGCGGGTCGTACGCCGAACCCGGATATTCTGTGCAATAAAGAAATCAAATTTAAAGCCTTCCTTGAGTTTGCCGCAGAAGATTTAGGTGCCGATTACATCGCCACCGGTCACTACGTACGCCGCGCGGATGTCGACGGAAAAAGCCGCCTGCTGCGAGGGCTCGATGGCAATAAAGACCAGAGCTATTTCCTCTACACGCTCGGCCATGAGCAAATCGCGCAAAGCCTGTTCCCGGTTGGCGAACTGGAAAAACCACAGGTGCGTAAAATTGCCGAAGATCTCGGACTAATTACGGCCAGGAAAAAAGACTCCACCGGTATCTGCTTCATCGGCGAACGCAAGTTCCGCGAATTTCTTGGTCGCTACCTGCCCGCTCAGCCAGGTAAAATCATCACCGTTGACGGTGAAGAAATTGGCCAGCACCAGGGGCTGATGTACCACACTCTGGGCCAACGTAAAGGTCTGGGCATTGGCGGTACAAAAGAAGGGACGGAAGATCCATGGTATGTGGTGGATAAAGATGTTGAGAACAACATTCTGGTTGTCGCTCAGGGTCACGAACACCCACGTCTGATGTCCGTTGGTCTGGTGGCGCAACAGCTGCATTGGGTCGATCGCGAACCGTTCACCGGCACCATGCGCTGCACGGTGAAAACCCGTTATCGTCAGACCGACATTCCGTGCACCGTTAAAGCGCTGGATGCTGAACGTATTGAAGTCATTTTCGACGAACCTGTCGCGGCGGTAACGCCGGGTCAGTCGGCTGTCTTTTACAATGGCGAAGTCTGCCTCGGCGGCGGAATTATCGAACAACGCCTGCCTTTGCCGGTCTAATTATTTACACATTTGATACAAGGAAGCAGTGAACGTGGCAAAGAACTATTATGACATCACCCTCGCCCTGGCAGGTATATGCCAGTCGGCACGCCTGGTGCAAGAACTGGCGCACCAGGGGCATTGTGATGCCGATGCGTTACACGTTTCGCTCAACAGTATCATCGACATGAACCCCAGCTCTACGCTTGGGGTTTTTGGCGGGAGTGAAGCTAACCTGCGACTTGGCCTTGAAACGTTGCTCGGCGTGCTCAACGCCAGCAGTCGTCAGGGGCTGAATGCGGAACTCACCCGCTACACGTTAAGCCTGATGGTACTGGAGCGTAAGCTGTCAGCTGCCAAAGGCGCTATGGACACGCTGGGAGACCGTATCAACGGCTTGCAGCGCCAGTTGGACCATTTTGATTTGCAGTCAGAAACGCTGATGAGCGCAATGGCCGGCATTTATGTTGACGTCATCAGCCCACTCGGCCCGCGTATTCAGGTTACGGGTTCTCCTGCCATCCTTCAGAGCCCGCAGGTTCAGGCCAAAGTACGCGCTTCGCTACTGGCTGGCATTCGTGCAGCCGTGCTCTGGCATCAGGTTGGTGGAGGCCGTCTGCAACTCATGTTTTCTCGTAATCGCCTGACGACTCAGGCAAAACAAATTCTTGCTCATTTAACCCCGGAGTTGTGATCTATGGAATTATCCTCACTGACCGCCGTTTCCCCTGTCGATGGACGCTACGGCGATAAAGTCAGCGCGCTGCGCGGGATTTTCAGCGAATACGGTTTGCTGAAATTCCGTGTACAGGTTGAAGTACGCTGGCTGCAAAAACTGGCCGCGCACGCAGCGATCAAGGAAGTTCCTGCTTTTGCTGCCGACGCAATCGGTTTCCTTGATGCGATCGTCGCTAACTTCAATGAAGAAGATGCTGCGCGCATCAAAACCATTGAGCGTACGACCAACCATGATGTGAAGGCAGTTGAGTATTTCCTGAAAGAAAAAGTGGCTGATATCCCGGAACTGCATGCCGTTTCCGAGTTTATTCACTTCGCGTGTACGTCAGAAGACATCAACAACCTGTCTCACGCGCTGATGCTGAAAACCGCTCGCGACGAAGTGGTCCTGCCGTACTGGCGTAAGCTTATCGACGCAGTGAAAGATCTGTCCGTACAGTATCGCGATATCCCTCTGCTCTCCCGTACCCACGGTCAACCCGCCACCCCGTCTACGCTGGGCAAAGAAATGGCGAACGTGGCCTACCGTATGGAGCGCCAGTACCGCCAGCTTAACCAGGTCGACATTCTCGGTAAAATCAACGGCGCCGTCGGTAACTATAACGCCCACATCGCCGCTTATCCGGAAGTAGACTGGCATCAGTTCAGCGAAGAGTTTGTTACGTCGCTGGGCATCCAGTGGAACCCTTACACCACGCAGATTGAACCGCACGACTACATTGCCGAGCTGTTTGATTGCATCGCCCGTTTCAACACTATCCTGATTGACTTTGACCGCGATGTCTGGGGTTACGTGGCGCTGAACCATTTCAAACAGAAAACTATCGCCGGTGAGATCGGTTCCTCCACCATGCCGCACAAGGTTAACCCAATCGATTTCGAAAACTCCGAAGGTAACCTGGGTCTGTCTAACGCGGTTTTGCAACACCTGGCGAGCAAACTGCCGGTTTCCCGCTGGCAGCGCGACCTGACGGACTCTACCGTTCTGCGCAACCTGGGTGTCGGTATTGGCTATGCGCTGATCGCGTATCAGTCCACGCTGAAGGGCGTGAGCAAACTGGAAGTCAATCGCGAGCATCTGCTTGATGAACTGGACCATAACTGGGAAGTGCTGGCCGAACCTATTCAGACCGTAATGCGTCGCTATGGCATTGAAAAACCGTACGAGAAGCTGAAAGAGCTGACGCGCGGTAAGCGCGTTGACGCCGAAGGTATGAAACAGTTTATCGATGGCCTGGCCCTGCCGGAAGACGAGAAAACTCGCCTGAAAGCGATGACACCAGCCAACTATATTGGTCGCGCCATCACCATGGTTGATGAACTGAAGTAATCTGGTTTGTGCCGGACGGCGGTTTCGTCAGTTCCGGCCTCCAGATGATGTTATATTGAAGCCGGATAAGCGTCAGCGCCTTCCGGCTTTTTTCGCCCCAAATAATGCCCCCCAAAAAGTAACAATCGATGGTGGTCTAAGCTGCCGCTAATTTATGCACGTTCTGAAATTGCAACCAGCAGAATGTTTAAACCGCTCTTCCGGCCATTCGGTTCTTGCTGTATCAAAGCATGCCAAGCTATTTCAATATCATTACATCGTGGCATCATTTAACCCCTTGTAATTCATCGCTATTATTGATTTAATTCACTTTCAAAACTATAACAAGGTGAAATTAATGAAAAAAAACACAGATGATGGAGCTAAAATTTACACACCACTCACACTAAAACTTTATGACTGGTGGGTTTTGAGTGTATCAAATCGGCTTGCATGGGGATGTCCTACAAAGGAATACCTTCTTCCACACTTTTTGGAACATTTAGGTAACAACCATCTGGATATTGGTGTTGGAACTGGGTTTTACCTTACTCACGCACCTGAGAGTAGTCTGATATCTCTAATGGATTTGAACGAAGCCAGCCTGAACGCAGCATCAACAAGGGCTGGGAAGTCAAAAATTCAACATAAAATTTGTCATGATGTTTTTGAACCTTATCCCGCGGCATTACATGATCAATTTGATTCCATTTCAATGTTTTACCTTCTTCACTGCCTGCCTGGAAATATATCGACAAAAACCTGTGTAATACGCAATGCGGCACAGGCCTTAACGGACGACGGAACTCTCTATGGAGCCACAATTGTTGGTGACGGCGTTGTGCATAATACTTTCGGTCAAAAACTGATGAGCATATACAATCAGAAAGGCATCTTTTCAAACACCGAAGATTCCAAAGAAGGGTTAAAACAAATGCTTTCAGAGCATTTCGAGGATGTTAAAACCAAGGTCAAAGGTACTGTTGTGATGTTTTCCGCTTCAGGGAAAAAATAGTATCCAGGCCACATCCTGAACATATATGGTTACAGCAACTCACATCATCGAACAAACATTAGACTCAGCCATTCTCACATAACTTATAAGTTCATAGAACTCGTTTATGATAAAAGGGAATTTTGATGGGCTGCCCAGTGCAAAAGATATCATTCTGGGCGAACTGACCAAGAGGGTTTACCGGATCTTTCCCGATGCTGATGTTCGGGTTAAATCGCTGATGACACTGCCGGCGATCAACACTGACGCCAGCAAGCATGAGAAGGAACTGATAAGCCGCACTGTTCAGGAAATGTTTGAAGAGGCTGATATGTGGCTGGTTCAGGATTGAAGCACTAGTGCCCACGTACGTGGGCTTTGAAGAAAACAAGTAACTCCGCTCCCAGGACTTCAAATCAGGTTAGATATTCCATAGATGGTTTGTATTAAGAGGTTAGCGGTTATGAGCATTTAGATGTATTAGCTCAGAGTTGAGTTGACGGTTTTCACTAGCAGCACACAATCAAATCTGACAGTCTGCTTTGAGCGAAGAGCGGAAGTTCAGAAGATTTTTATGTAGTTAGTATTTGAGTCGTTTTAGTTCTTTCACGGATGAGTGAACTTGGCTCCGGCCATAAACAACGGAAGAGTAACCACGACCAGTATCATCAATTATCTGACAACAGCACTGAAAAGGTTAACCTGAGGTTGAGCATTTATTCAACTGCTCGTTTTTAGCATTAACATTGAAATCGAGTCTAATACTAGCTTCACTTACCCAATTATCAGGAATTTGTTGTTTTCTTAACAAGCGTTCAAGCATGACTGCATAGTGGAGTTCAACATAATGTATCAGATTAAAGTTCGGGGCGCTTTTAGGGGGAGTAAGTAAAAAATCCATCGTAGTCAGGTTGTTATTGATAGCTAATAACTTTAACTGACCAATAGTCCAGTATCCTTTAAAACCGTTGTTACGGCTCACAAAGCTCTCATTAAGAGCATTAGCTATGCCCCGCAATTCAACTCGGCGTGCCATTTTTTCCCCAATTGCTTGGTAAAAATTATGACATCAACTGTAAACTCTGCTGATACCCCATGCCAATATTTAATGTGCTTTTCGTGATTCTGGTTACGAACCGCAAGGAATGTTTTTGCTCAGAATATTTCCAGGCACCATCGCACGCGCTTTCTCGCCTCCCCGTCGGTTAACCATGGCGCAATCGCCTGCAGTTCCCGGGTTATGTCTGAGATTTTTTTTCGGGTGGTGTAATACTGAAGACCAACGACATAAACCGGATCGTTTATATCCAGTGCCTGCAGTACGCATTGTTCAACAAAATCAACATCATCATTATGCAGGGATTCGTCAATTACACTGGCAGTTGACTGTGGCCAGAGAATATTGTGCGCTCTGTTCATTGCCTGCTGTCCGCGGTAACCCTCTTCACGAGCCTGGTTCAACGCTACAGTGAAGCGCTCTAACGCCTTATCTGACCAGTTCCGTTCCTTAACAGATTCCAGCACGCGTGCCCTCGCGGCATACGGGGCGTAGTTTTTCCTCCCACACCTTCGCCCCATGTGGTGAGCAGGGATTTAATCCATCCAGATTCCGGACGACGATATTCCACGATCGCATCGAGGGCGATTTTCTGACGTACGGCAGCATCATCAGACCAGCTATCAAGAATCGTCGTTGCGACATCGTGAACTTCTTCGTCGCTGAAATTGGGCGACAGACAAAATTCAGTGGTGGCAATATCGATGATCAGCAGAGGAAGAATGTCAGTAATAATATGACCAGTACATGCCACAACGCCTTCCGCTTCTTCCTTACCCATAATGTCAGTACGTCCCTAAAGCAGGTCATTCAGCGCGTGGGCAATCTCAATTTCATGATCATCCAGAAGTGGGCGATCGTCTTCCTGTTCGGTTACTTCCGTTTTTTCACCCTCATTTGAGGCGCTATTGGCAAATGCTGCATCCAGTTCCCTGTCGAGTTCTGCAGACCGCATGAAAAATGCGATGAAGCACAAAGTACTGGCGGAAACAGTCGAGCGCAGTGATGAACTGATTCCAGGGATGAAATACCGCAACGAACGCGGACGCATGGTGACGGTAATGAGAGTGTCTCATCTTCGGGTTATGTACCGATACGAAGGTTATCAGGACGTCAACTCCACCAGTACCAGAAAAATCTGTCACCGAAATTGTTGAGGAAATCCTCGCTTTCGCCAGCCATCCTGATGCTCTGCTGATACCAACGGTACGCGGTATCTCAAATGAAATTCGCCGCACAAAAGTGTAACTGGCCAACTTGGAAAAACTTCGTGAAGCCGTTCGCAGCATTCGCAAACATGGCGCACTGATGCAGGAGCGGGCGCAATGAAACAAAGCGAATTACCACACTGTCCATCCCCCCACTTTGTTCAAGGGCAGACTCTCAATTTATGTAAGAAACTACCTTGAGGCACCAGTACGAACACGGAGATTTCGCCAACTGAGGAAAGGTGACACGGATTTACAAACTAACAACCCCAGGCGTTATAACAACGCAGGGGGTTGAATATTTTACTGAATACTTTCCAGGTCTTTTGCTATATCGCGATGGCGTCCCTGGTCGGCAATTTCACGCCCCTGGCGAGCAGGTGCTTTAAGAGCCTTTTCGAGATAGCGTTTCCCTTCGTCAGTCTTTTTCTCTTTCAGCAAAAAGTCACCGTAAAAATAGTTTGGATCGATGCCATCAGGATTTATCGCCAGTGCTTTTTTCAGCATTTCTTCGGCTTTGTTTTTATCACCAAATCCAATCGGCCAGCCGGGAACCTGATAATATAGCGCCCCAAGGCTGGTCCAAGCTGATCCTTGTAAAGCATTGGGGTCAATACTGTTCGCTTTTTCCAGATCGCTACGGGCCTGTTTGACCAGACTCAATGCACCCAGCCCTCCTTTAGCCCCAGCCCAGCTACTGTCGATAATCGCCGACCAGATAAGCAATGCCGCATCAGCATTATTTTTCGCCAGGCTCGCACTATGGGCCCGTTGACTCAGTGTGGTAAAGCAGCTCTCTTTTTTTGCTTCAAGGGTCCGATACTGACAAACGGACCAGTCGTGCTGGAGGTTTTCCAACGTGGTAGTCGCCATGGCAGAGGCGGGAAAAGCTGCTGTCAGGAGCAACGTTTTCACAATTTTCATTTGTCTTCACCTTTGAATGTGCCCTGGGTAAAGGACTGGATTACTGGTAATTTTTTACCCAGCGCTTTGTCCACTAAACCGGGAAACCAGGCATTGATTTTAACGAACAGACGTTCCATCGCGCCGAAGCGGTAGAGTTTCTGCTCTGTCTCAAGGAGATGTACCAGACGTATGGCGACAACTTGCGGGGAATCACTGCTATTACCCAGTTTGCGGTTAAGCGCGTAAACCTCGTCACTGTTGAGCGCCGTTTCGGTGGCACGCGGCGCAGCATACAGTACGCTGATACCATTCCCCTTTAACTCGCGCCCCAGCGCTTCCGACAAACGGTGCGTAGCCGCTTTGGTGGCGCTATACACGCTCCAGGCTGGGTGGCCAATTTCACCAAATATCGAACCAATGTTCAGGATGATGCCCTGCGGATTAAACTTATCCAGCAAGGCGCGGGTCAACAGGGTGGGGATTTCGATATTGGTTCTAATCTGTTCCCGAATATCGTCAAAAGACTGTTGTTCAAACAGTGCAAAACGGCTGGTTCCGGCATTGTTGATCAGGATATCCAGTTTGTTCTCATCTTTGAATCTGCTGGCCAGCGCGACGATTTCGTCATCAGTATAACTGCTCATCAGCGCAATATGATGCCGTTCCGGATTGGGAAGCATCTCTTTCAAAAGCGTCATCGCCTGCGCATTTCGTCCAACCAGGTAGAGTCTGGCTCCTTTGTGCGCCAGCCTTTGCGCCAGCTCTTGTCCTATACCACCGCTGGCGCCGGTCAGCAAAACGGTTTTATCATGCAGGTTCATACGTGGTCTGCCCCAGTTGGTTAAGCATCTCTGTATACAGGTGATAGACGCGACGAGCGGCATAGATAATGGCTGCCTGATCGGCTTCATCAGTTACGGTGTCCATAAGTGAGGCGAAAAATTTAAGATGCCCCTGATCAAGTTCACCGTGTGAACGCAGGTAGGTTGTCGCCTGTTCTGACAGCCCCAGTGTCCGTTCCACCTGGGCTGCAATCGCGGTAGCAATAGACACGCTGGTTCCCTCCAGTACCTGTACCATGCCAAAAATACTCATAGGGTTGACCCGTTCAATACGGTAGTAGAGCCAGGCAACCATCATTTCTATCGGTATCCCTGGGGTGCCATTGCGAACGCTTTGCGCATCACCGCCGCAAGCCTGAATATCGTTCAGGATCCACTCCTGATGCCCGTACTCTTCGTCAATATATTCAGCAATTGCGCCCCGAACGGCTTCATGTGAGGCTGGCAAGCGGCTACCCGCACTCATCAACAGGGGGACGGTATGGCTGACGTGATAGTAAGCCTGTGTCAGAAAAGCGATATACAGGTCGTGCGAGATGTCACCAGCCTGACAGCGCGCGATGACAGGTGAGGAGAGTAAACTCCGGCGTTCCTCCTCAGTCTGTTGTTGTAACTTGTTATAAAAGCTCATGATGACTCCTTTTCACTACAGGTGAGAATGTGTTGCCAGAGGGATTGCCGGATGAGTTCCCGGCGTGGGCGGCCATTTGTAGTGAGCATGCCTGGCTCTGATATAGCTGAAGTGAATAATAAGCGATGGAACTGCGCATAATCAGGCAGGCGTGCGGAAAGGGCCAGCAGCTGCTCGCGGGCCTGCATCTGTTGCCCGTCGAAGGCATCTACAAGTGCAACGTTATGCCTTAAGCCTTCTCCAAAAATCACTATCCGGCGTACAGCCGGACAGGTCATGGCCTCTGCCTCAGGCCATTCAGGTGAAAAATTACGACCAAAGGCATTTATCTGCACATTCTTCAGGCGTCCCTGAATACGAACAAAGCCGTGTTCATCGACACTGCCAAGATCGCCGGTGGCAACCGTGGGTGAGGCAGGCGCGTCTCCCAGATAGCCCAGAGCGTTGGCCGGGCTGGTGACACACAATTGCTGCTGGTCATCAACATGGAGCCGGATACCCGGTAACGGCCGACCAACGCTGTTCTCTTTTATGGCGTCGGGCAGATTTAGAGCAACGACAGAGCCACATTCGGAGAGGCCATACCCTTCATATACTGGTAAACCACTCGTTATCGCCATTGTCAGCAACGAAGCCGGAACCTTGCCGCCGCCTGCGGCGACAAACCGTAAAGATTGCGTACTGCCCGGTACCTGCTTGTGCAGTTGCAGTAACACACGTAGCAACTCCGGTACCAGCACCAGACTTTGTGGACACCAGGTGGTCAGCGCCAGAAGAAACTGGGCGGGATTAAAGCGGCTGGAACCTTCAAACCCAATCCGGGAGGGTGGCAGAATCACCGTCTCAGCGCCAAGTAGCAGAGGGATGTAAACGCCGCACAGATTCTCCAGCAGGATACTGAGGGGCAGTGTCACCAGGTGTTTTTCCAGATTCAGGGGGTGCAATGCGGTCGCTAAGGTTTGAGCCATCCATTCCATACCATCCAGACTCAGACAGACGCCTTTTGGCTCTCCGGTTGTACCGGAGGTATACGTTATCTTTGCCGTTCCTGCAGGCAGAGTCACGGGCTCCTCTACTGCACGGATTTGCAGCCTTCCGAGTACAAAATCGTGTTCCTGCCAATCCGCCAGGATTTCTCCACCGATTTGTGCATCCACAGAGGCTGATGATCGTACCCAGGCTTTTTGTTGCCCGCTGAAAAAGGAGGGGACAGGGATGATCACCACTCCACTTACCAGGCATGCCAGATCGATGATGGCCCATTCCGGGCTGTTTTCCATTTCAAGTGCCAGCCGTTTTACCTTGAGGGAAGATAATTGTTCGGCTACTGCCTTAACGGCTTCATGATATTGCTGCCAGCTCCACGAGCGAGAATCGCCCTGCTGGGCGATGGCATTTGGCTGAAGCGCAGCCTGTTTCTCAAGCGTGTTCAGAAGCATAAGATCCTCCGGAAGGGGTTATCCAGGGAGCAGAAGGCGGATCAGCAAACATTCCCAGCAACAGGCTGGTCTGACTCAGTGTGGTTTGCCCACCATGTAACTCCCCCGCCATAATTTGCGGGTCATGTTCGTAATAGCTCCCCCATTCACGCGCAGCTTCGCCAAGCCTTGTCGGGTCAGCAGGCATCAATGCGACTGGTTGCAGATTCAGGCGGAAAAAGGTATTGCGTATTTTTTTAGTTCCGGTAAAGACAATCCACGAATAGTTGTATTGATTGAGAAGCAGGCATAGAGCCGCATACATTATTCGGGCGCTTGCCCCGTCGCTCGCGGCAAAATTACCAATTTCAATAATCGAGTTGCGTGAAACGGGATGTGACAATCGTGCAGACAGCACGACTTCAACTGGGACATCAAGATAGCGTTCGAGGTATATCTTGCCCATTGAGGCCGGCTGGACGCCACAGGCTGCTTTTAATTCTCCGTTGGCATCGAACATTCCAAGTAACCATGGCATGCAGCGTGGAAGAGAAGCATGATAAAACTGAGAATAACTTTCACGAATAAACACTGAAATATCATTCTGTTCATGTTCACCAGGAAGCCAGAGCAACGTATAAGGAGATAAGATTCGCATAGGAAGACCTCTTTTAGAGTCTTACCAGTATGGCGAGTTAACATTATGTCAACATTAAGTTGAGCATGAGCCAGGTAATTTAAATCCAATATCGCGACAAAAATGTGTAGGACCCGAAAAAACGCAATGTCCTGATGTGGAAATACATTACGTAAATGGGTAGTCATAATTTCGCTGCCTTTAATTATAAGGCGTTATGTCGAGCTGAAAGAAAATGATTAACGAAACTTTAACATCCTGGTTCAGGGGGAAGTAGCATCCGGGATTTGTCCATCTCAATAGAAACGTAAAACGTCTGCTCATGACGCGATCCAGACTCTATGCTGATACTAAAAGGCGGTTAAGGTGTTACCTCATGGCTCAACCTGCGCTGTTCGATGAGACGCTGGTCAGGGTTAATTTGTTTAGGCTTTGCCAGTAGAAAAAAACTGCAGCTTAATAATATATCGCCAATTCAATCCGCTACAGCGAATTTCCACTTTTATGATCCTGACAAAAATTAACAATTTGTGCTCTTAAATCGTTGATCATTTCCACTTACAGGCATACTGTTCAAAAATACAGCACCTGCATTGGAGGCAGTTATGAGAGTTGAATTAGCCATTGATCACACTAAAGAATTTCCAAATGGCACGGTATCAGCATTGGAAAAAAAGTTGCTGAAAAGATTGGGGCATCAGGATGAAAACTGTAGCCAGAGCATTCGTGGAGCTGGGGCTGACGGTTTCAGCGTTCTTGGCGGTGACAAGGACGACATAAAGAAAATTGAATCAATTCTCCTGGGTACCTGTGGAAGCACAGATGAGTGGTTGGTTAGTTAACCCCCTTAAGCTGGTGGCTCCTGCTGCCATTTTTTAGATCGAGTAGAGGTATCTGGTGCAACACTGCTATCGCTTACTTCGGTCGTAAATACGTTACTACGTGTAATCAGAGAAAATACCCGTCTGGTAGATACTGAGCATGCCGATATTTTGCATTACCGAAAAGAGTTATTGGCTGGGACAATTATTAACCCGGCAATGCCGAATCTTGCCGGGCAAGGCCGAGTGTCCTCAACAGTCAATAAACAGATGGCAGTTTTATCAGAAATGCTTAAGCCCGCAAACCGAAGCCAGTTTATATTTCATGCTCCTCATGAAGAAGTGTCGCGACTCCAGCTATCTAAAAACTATCCCGACCCACTTTGACTTCATGGGTACCAGGCACTAATAGCCCCCAGGACGCCCCCACGGGCAGGGGAGCATGAGAAAAGTTATTTAATTTCATAGCGCTGCTTTCAATCCACATAATCAGCGTTAAACTATTCATACCGTTCATATAGGGAGTAACGATGATGCGCGTACTGGTTGTCGAGGATAATGCTTTACTACGCCACCACCTCAAGGTTCAGTTACAGGATTTAGGGCATCAGGTGGATGATGCAGAGGACGCTAAGGAAGCAGACTATTACCTTAATGAACATCTGCCGGATATCGCGATCGTTGATTTAGGACTCCCTGATGAAGATGGCTTGTCGTTGATCCGCCGCTGGCGCAGCAATGATGTTTCACTCCCCATTCTGGTATTAACCGCCCGTGAAGGCTGGCAGGACAAGGTGGAAGTGCTCAGCGCCGGCGCCGACGATTACGTCACCAAACCGTTTCACATTGAAGAAGTGGCTGCACGCATGCAGGCATTGATGCGTCGCAACAGCGGTCTGGCATCGCAGATTATCTCCCTTCCACCTTTTCAGGTGGACCTCTCTCGCCGCGAGTTATCCGTCAATGATGAGGTTATCAAGCTCACGGCGTTCGAATACACCATAATGGAAACACTCATCCGCAATAACGGCAAAGTGGTCAGTAAAGATTCGCTCATGCTGCAGCTTTATCCGGATGCCGAGCTGCGTGAAAGTCATACTATTGATGTTCTGATGGGACGTCTGCGCAAAAAAATACAGGCGCAATATCCTGACGACGTCATCACCACCGTGCGTGGCCAGGGATATCTTTTTGAATTGCGCTAATGAATAAACTATTGCGTCATTTTTTCCCGTTATCGCTACGGCTACGTTTTTTACTGGCAACCGCTGGCGTGGTGTTGGTGCTCTCACTGGCCTACGGCATCGTTGCCCTGGTGGGATATAGCGTCAGCTTTGATAAGACCACGTTTCGCCTGTTGCGCGGCGAAAGTAATCTGTTCTATACCCTGGCGAAATGGGATAACGGTAAAATTAATGTCGAGTTGCCCGAAAATCTCGACATGCAAAGCCCCACAATGTCGCTGATTTATGATGAAAACGGCAAGTTGCTGTGGGCGCAGCGCAACGTCCCGTGGCTGACCCAGAGTATTCAACCGGACTGGCTTAAAACGAACGGTTTTCATGAGATTGAGGCCAATGTCGACGCCACCAGCACGTTGCTGGGTGCAGATCACTCCGCACAGCAGCAGTTAAAAGAAGTCAGAGAAGACGACGACGACGCTGAAATGACCCACTCGGTAGCGGTAAATGTCTACCCAGCCACCGCCAGAATGCCCCAATTGACCATTGTGGTTGTCGATACCATTCCTATTGAGTTAAAGCGCTCGTATATGGTCTGGAGCTGGTTTATTTATGTGCTGGTCGCTAATCTGTTGTTGGTCATCCCACTGTTATGGGTGGCCGCCTGGTGGAGCCTGCGGCCTATTGAATCGCTGGCGCGTGAAGTTCGTGAGCTTGAAGAACATCATCGTGAGATGCTGAATCCCGCCACCACGCGTGAACTGACCAGTCTGGTCCGCAACCTCAACCGGCTGTTGAAAAGCGAACGTGAGCGCTACGACAAATACCGCACCACGTTAACCGATCTCACGCATAGCCTGAAGACACCGCTGGCCGTATTGCAAAGTACGATGCGCTCGATGCGTAACGAAAAAATGAACGTAAGCGACGCGGAGCCCATCATGCTCGAGCAAATCAGTCGTATTTCCCAGCAGATAGGCTATTACCTGCATCGCGCCAGCATGCGTGGCAGCAGCGCCCTGCTCAGCCGGGAACTGCATCCGGTCGCGCCGTTGCTGGATAAACTTACTTCGGCGCTGAATAAGGTGTATCAGCGTAAAGGCGTTAACATTAATCTCGACATCTCACCTGAAATCAGCTTTGTAGGCGAGCAGAACGATTTTGTCGAAGTGATGGGTAACGTGCTGGATAACGCCTGTAAATATTGTCTGGAGTTCGTCGAGATTTCAGCGCGACTATCAGAGGATCAACTGCATATTCTGGTTGAAGATGATGGCCCCGGCATTCCGCATAGCAAACGGGAAGTGGTGTTTGACCGCGGACAACGTGTCGATACGCTACGACCAGGACAAGGTGTCGGGTTGGCGGTAGCGCGTGAAATCACCGAACAGTATGACGGGCAGATTATTGCAGGTGACAGCCTGTTGGGCGGCGCGCGCATGGAAGTTATTTTTGGTCGCCAGCAGCCGGGGCAGAAAGACGAGTAATCGTCGCATGTAATAAATATGTACTGACTTCACGCTTGAGGTTAAGTATCCGTTATAATCGGTTGCAGATACCAGCCTGCGGATGCTCATTATGGAATACCAACTCACACTTAACTGGCCCGATTTTCTGGAACGCCACTGGCAAAAACGCCCGGTGGTCTTAAAACGCGGGTTTAACAACTTTATTGATCCACTCTCTCCTGACGAACTGGCTGGACTGGCGATGGAAAGCGAAGTCGACAGCCGACTCGTCAGCCACCAGGACGGTAAATGGCAGGTTAGCCACGGTCCGTTCGAAAGCTATGACCATCTTGGCGAAAACAACTGGTCGCTGCTGGTGCAGGCGGTCAATCACTGGCATGAGCCAACCGCGGCGCTGATGCGTCCGTTTCGCGAGCTGCCGGACTGGCGTATTGACGATCTGATGATCTCCTTCTCCGTACCCGGCGGCGGCGTTGGCCCGCATCTGGATCAGTACGATGTGTTTATTATTCAGGGAACCGGACGCCGCCGCTGGCGTGTGGGCGAAAAACTACAGTTGAAGCAGCACTGTCCTCACCCGGATCTGCTGCAGGTCGACCCGTTTGAAGCCATCATTGATGAAGAGCTGGAACCCGGCGATATTCTGTATATTCCGCCAGGGTTCCCACACGAAGGCTACGCGCTGGAAAACGCCATGAACTATTCGGTGGGCTTCCGTGCGCCAAACACTCGCGAACTGATTAGCGGATTTGCCGATTACGTTTTGCAGCGTGAACTGGGCAGCACGTATTACAGCGATCCGGATCTTCCGCCCCGCGATCATCCGGCTGACGTTCTGCCGCAGGAGATGGACAAGCTGCGCGAAATGATGCTGGGGCTGATTAATCAACCTGAACATTTCCAACAATGGTTTGGTGAGTTTATTTCTCAGTCTCGTCATGAACTGGATATTGCCCCGCCAGAGCCACCGTATCAGCCTGACGAAATCTACGATGCCCTGAAGCAAGGGGATGTATTAGTGCGTCTGGGTGGATTGCGTGTATTGCGCATCGGCGACGATATCTACGCCAATGGTGAGAAAATTGACTCGCCGCATCGTCCTGCCCTTGAAGCCCTTGCCAGTCATATCGTACTGACGGCCGAGAATTTTGAGGATGCACTGGAAGATCCATCCTTCCTTGCCATGCTGGCCGCACTGGTTAACAGCGGGTATTGGTTCTTCGAAGGGTAAATCATTGTGACTGCGCCGGATGGCGCTTCGCTTATCCGGCCTACGGGATGAGATATTTGTAGGCCGGATAAGCGAAGCGCCATCCGGCATCTACATTTATTTTTGTTTCGCCGCCAGCTCCGCAATACGTACAATGACCTGCACCGCTTTTTCCATCCCTTCCAGAGTCACAAATTCATGTTTGCCATGATAGTTGTAGCCGCCGGTGAACAGATTCGGACACGGTAACCCCATAAACGACAGCTGCGCGCCGTCGGTTCCGCCACGAATAGGCTTCAGCACAGGTTCAATATCGCAATCGCGCATCGCCTTCTGGGCAATATCCAGCACGTGCGGATGCTCAATCACTTTTTCGCGCATATTGTAATAGCTGTCTTCGATCACCAGCTCGATGTAGCAGTCCGGGTGTAACCCTTTGCCAACCTTCTTGGCGATATCCATGATCTTGCGTTTACGCGCTTCAAACTGCTTGCGGTCAAAATCACGGATGATGTAGTGCATATCCGCCCGATCAACCGTCCCTTTCATGCTCGCCAGGTGATAAAAGCCTTCATAGCCTTCCGTCGTTTCCGGGCTTTCATCGGCCGGAACCTCCGCGTGAATACGCGCAGCCAGCGACAGCGCATTCACCATCACCCCTTTTGCGGTGCCCGGATGCACATTGTTGCCCACGATCTTGATATTAACCGACGCGGCGTTGAAGTTTTCAAACTCCAGCTCCCCCACGCCACCGCCGTCAACGGTATAGGCCCACTGCGCATCGAATGCCGCAACGTCGAAATGCTTCGCCCCTTTGCCAACCTCTTCGTCCGGCGTAAAAGCCACGCGGATATCACCATGCGGAATATCTTTTTGGATCAGCACAGCCAGCGCGGTCATGATTTCTGCGATACCCGCTTTATCATCGGCGCCCAGCAATGTTTTGCCGTCTGTAGTGATTAGCGTCTGGCCCAAAAGCTGATGCAGTACCGGGAACATCACCGGCGACAGAACTTCATCGCCAATACCTAACGCGATATCGCCCCCGCGGTAGTTTTCAACAATTTGTGGATTAACGTTTTTACCACTGCAATCCGGTGAGGTATCCACATGGGAAATAAAACCGATAGCGGGAATATTGCCAGCAACGTTAGCAGGCAACGTTGCCATCAGCGTCCCCTTTTCGCTGAGTGAAATATTGACCAGCCCCATCTCTTCGAGCTGTTGTTTGAGCAGTTGTAATAACTTCCACTGTCCTTCGGTGCTGGGTACTTGCCGCACGCCCGATTTGGATTGGGTGTCCAGCGACACGTAGTGTAAAAAACGCTCAAGTAGTTTATCCATGCAGTCACCCTCACTTTTTGTGACAACATTATCAATAAGCAACAAAAGACAAATATTGCGTCAGGTCACTTTTATCCCCGCAAGTAAGAATATTTCGCCATGACATCCACTCTGACTATAGGGCTAAGTCAGTAATTCGCAACAAGGATTGGCGATTACCATGGTTTGCCGTAGAATAACGGCCCTCATTAAGAGTCATCAAGGTGGTTAACCACAAACCCCGCATCGGTCAGCCATCCGGTGCGTTTACATGGGACAGAGTAAAAAATTGAATAAACAACCGCGTTCGCTTTCTCCACTGGTGCAATTAGCGGGAATTCGCAAAAGTTTCGATGGTAAAGAGGTGATTTCCAGCCTGGATTTGACCATCAAAAACGGCGAGTTTCTCACGCTGCTCGGCCCCTCTGGCTGCGGTAAAACAACCGTTCTTCGCCTGATTGCCGGTCTGGAAACGGTTGATTCCGGTCATATCATATTGGACAACCAGGACATCACTCACGTTCCGGCGGAAAATCGCTACGTGAACACCGTCTTCCAAAGCTATGCGTTATTTCCCCACATGACCGTGTTTGAAAATGTGGCCTTCGGTTTACGCATGCAGAAAACACCCGCTGCTGATATCCCTCCTCGTGTTACCGAAGCCCTGCGCATGGTACAACTGGAAGAATTCGCCCAACGAAAGCCACATCAACTTTCTGGTGGACAGCAACAGCGCGTGGCGATTGCCCGTGCAGTGGTCAACAAACCTCGTTTGCTCCTGTTAGATGAATCCCTCTCTGCGCTGGATTACAAACTGCGCAAACAGATGCAGAACGAACTGAAAGCGCTGCAACGTAAGCTTGGTATCACTTTTGTTTTTGTCACGCACGACCAGGAAGAAGCGCTGACCATGTCAGACCGTATCGTGGTGATGCGCGATGGCAAGATTGAGCAAGACGGTACGCCGCGCGAAATCTACGAAGAGCCGAAAAATCTGTTTGTCGCCGGGTTTATCGGCGAAATCAATATGTTTAACGCGACGGTCATTGAGCGTCTGGACGATCAGCGCGTTCGTGCTAATGTGGAAGGTCGCGAGTGCAACATTTACGTCAACTTTGCGGTGGTGTCTGGGCAAAAACTGCACGTATTATTGCGTCCGGAAGATCTGCGCGTTGATGAGATCAACGACGATAATCATATTGAAGGTCTTATCGGCTACGTGCGTGAACGCAACTACAAAGGCATGACGCTGGAGTCGGTTGTGGAACTGGAAAATGGCAAGATGGTGATGGTCAGTGAATTCTTCAATGAAGACGATCCTGACTTCGACCACTCGCTCGACCAGAAAATGGCGATTAACTGGGTAGAAAGCTGGGAGGTCGTACTGGCTGATGAAGAACACAAGTAAATTCCAGAGTGTGGTGATCGTCACCATTGTCGGTTGGCTTGTGTTATTTGTCTTTCTGCCCAACCTGATGATCATCGGCACCAGCTTTTTGACCCGTGACGACGCTAATTTCGTCAAAATGGTCTTTACGCTGGAAAACTATACTCGCCTGCTGGATCCGCTCTATTTTGAGGTACTGGTTCACTCCCTCAATATGGCGTTGATTGCCACGCTCGCCTGTCTGGTACTTGGCTATCCGTTTGCCTGGTTTTTGGTAAAGCTGCCGGAAAAAGTGCGCCCGCTGCTGCTGTTCCTGCTGATTGTTCCGTTCTGGACCAACTCGCTTATTCGTATCTACGGACTCAAAATTTTCCTCAGTACCAAAGGCTATCTCAACGAGTTTCTGTTGTGGCTCGGCATTATTGATACCCCCATTCGCATCATGTTTACCCCCAGCGCGGTGATTATCGGCCTGGTGTACATCCTGCTACCGTTTATGGTGATGCCGCTCTACTCCAGCATTGAGAAGCTCGATAAACCGCTGCTGGAAGCCGCACGCGATTTAGGCGCCAGCAAACTTCAGACCTTTACCCGCATCATTATTCCGCTGACGATGCCGGGAATTATCGCCGGATGTCTGCTGGTTATGCTGCCAGCAATGGGGCTGTTTTACGTTTCCGATTTAATGGGCGGGGCGAAAAACCTGTTGATTGGTAACGTGATTAAAGTGCAGTTCCTGAACATTCGCGACTGGCCGTTTGGCGCAGCTACCAGCATAACGCTGACTATCGTGATGGGGCTGATGCTGCTGGTCTACTGGCGCGCCTCCCGCTTGCTGAACAAGAAGGTAGAACTCGAATGATCGGTCGACTGCTTCGTGGCGGTTTTATGACCGCTATCTACGCGTATCTGTACATTCCAATCATTATTTTGATTGTGAACTCCTTTAACAGCTCGCGCTTTGGCATCAACTGGCAAGGTTTTACTACCAAGTGGTACGGTCTGCTGGTGAACAACGACAGCCTGCTGCAGGCGGCGCAACACTCCCTGACGATGGCAGTGCTCTCCGCAACGTTTGCCACGCTGATCGGTTCACTCACCGCGGTCGCGCTTTATCGCTACCGTTTTCGCGGGAAACCCTTTGTCAGCGGCATGCTGTTTGTGGTGATGATGTCGCCCGATATCGTAATGGCGATTTCACTGCTGGTGTTGTTTATGCTGATTGGCATTCAGCTCGGCTTCTGGTCGCTGCTGTTTTCGCATATTACCTTCTGTCTGCCTTTTGTGGTGGTGACGGTCTACTCACGTCTGAAAGGCTTTGATGTGCGAATGCTGGAAGCGGCAAAAGATTTGGGCGCCAGTGAAGTGACTATCCTGCGCAAGATCATTCTGCCGCTGGCAATGCCTGCGGTGGCCGCAGGCTGGTTGCTAAGCTTTACGCTGTCGATGGATGACGTCGTTGTTTCATCCTTCGTCACCGGGCCGGGTTATGAAATTTTGCCCTTAAAAATCTACTCAATGGTAAAAGTCGGCGTATCACCCGAGGTGAACGCACTGGCGACCATTTTGTTGGTTCTGTCGCTGGTTATGGTGATCGCCAGCCAGCTTATTGCACGTGATAAAACCAAGGGCCGCTAAGGCCCTTAATTCAGGGGACGTTAAATGATGAAAAAATGGTCACGCCACCTGCTCGCGGCGGGTGCTCTGGCACTGGGCATGAGCGCCGCTCACGCGAATGACAACAACACGCTCTATTTCTATAACTGGACTGAGTACGTGCCGCCAGGACTGCTGGAGCAGTTCACCAAAGAGACCGGCATTAAGGTTATCTATTCGACCTACGAGTCGAATGAAACCATGTACGCCAAGCTCAAAACCTATAAAGACGGTGCGTACGATCTGGTGGTTCCGTCTACCTATTACGTCGATAAAATGCGTAAAGAAGGCATGATCCAGAAGATCGACAAGTCGACGTTGACCAACTTCCACAACCTCGATCCGGAAATGCTCAACAAGCCGTTTGACCCCAACAATGACTACTCCATTCCGTATATCTGGGGTGCGACGGCCATTGGCGTCAACAGCGATGCCATCGACCCGAAAACCGTAACCAGTTGGGCCGACCTGTGGAAACCGGAGTACAAAGGTAGCCTGTTGTTAACCGATGACGCGCGTGAAGTCTTCCAGATGGCGCTGCGCAAGCTGGGGTATTCCGGCAATACCACCGATCCTAAAGAGATTGAAGCCGCGTATAACGAGTTAAAGAAGCTGATGCCTAACGTCGCGGCATTTAACTCTGACAACCCGGCCAACCCGTATATGGAAGGCGAAGTCAATCTGGGGATGGTGTGGAACGGCTCCGCATATGTCGCGCGCCAGGCGGGGACCCCGCTGGAAGTGGTGTGGCCGAAGGAAGGGGGTATTTTCTGGATGGACAGTCTGTCTATTCCGGCTAATGCGAAAAACAAAGAAGGTGCGCTGAAGCTGATTAACTTCCTGCTGCGCCCGGACGTGGCGAAAGAAGTCGCAGAAACTATCGGTTATCCAACGCCAAACCTGGCGGCACGTAAGCTGCTGAGCCCGGAAGTGGCGAACGATAAAACGCTCTACCCTGATGCTGAAACCATCAATAAAGGGGAATGGCAAAATGACGTCGGCTCCGCCAGCGCTATTTATGAAGAGTATTATCAGAAGCTGAAAGCAGGACGCTAATTCAGCGTTGTAAGGAATGCCCGATGGCGCTACGCTTATCGGGCCTACATCAATGCGAAGCGTAGGCCCGATAAGCGTAGCGCCTTCCGGCAAAAAAAAATCACAGCCCTTTCAATAACTTCTCAACAAACTCCGGCACCATCTGGCTTGCCGGACCGTAATGCTTCTCTTCGAACTCGCTTCCCACCTGGCTCGGCTCGAGATTTAACTCTACCGTATGCGCTCCATGCAGCCGCGCCTCATGCACAAAACCCGCGGCCGGGTAGACATGGCCTGATGTGCCAATGGCAATAAACACATCCGCCATTGCCAGCGCCATATAAATTTCATCCATTCCCAGCGGCATTTCACCAAACCACACGACGTGCGGTCGCAGCGGAGCCGGGAACTGGCAGCAATGGCATTTGTCTTCCGCAGTCACATCACCCGTCCACTCCAGAATCTGTCCGCTTTGCGAGCAGCGAACCTTGAGCAGTTCGCCGTGCATATGGATGACATTCTGGCTGCCCGCGCGTTCATGCAGGTTATCAATATTCTGCGTCACCAGTAAAAAACGGTCACCCAGCTCGGCTTCAAGTTTTGCCAGCGCGATATGCGCCGCGTTGGGCTGGATTTCTGGTTGCTGCAATTGATGACGACGGGCGTTATAAAACGACTGAACCAGTTCCGGGTTGCGACTAAACCCTTCCGGGGTCGCAACGTCTTCGACCCGATGTTCTTCCCAAAGACCATCCGTCGCGCGGAAGGTTCGAATACCTGACTCGGCAGAAATCCCCGCTCCCGTCAGTACCAGCACTCTTGGTTTTTCCATCAATTCAGGCACCACTCTGTCTCTGAAAAAGATTCGTTGACGCAGGCGATCGCGCAAATGGCGTTTATTTTTACGAAAGCGGCTTAACCGATGACTCCGACGCGACAGCATAACAACCTCTTTGTATTAATCGGTAAGATGTAAAAAAGCGGCCCCGCGCATTCCGCCCGCATCACCGTGCCGCGCCTGCTCAATACGCGGCACTCGGGCAACCGGCAGCAGATGGCGTGGCAATCTGTCCGCCAGTTGCGTCGTAATAGCGGAAAAATTCGACAAACCACCACCAATCACCACTAAATCAGGATCAACGATGGTCAGGATATTCCCCAAACAGACTGCCAGTAAATCCAGATAACGTTCAACATGGGCGCGCGCTTGCTCATCCCCCTGCTCCCACAGCGCGATAATTTCACGGGCATCCAGCGGTTGATGGTAGTAATGCTGATACAACCACGCAAATCCACCACCGGAGAGATAGCTTTCAATACAGCCCAATTGACCGCATCCGCAGCGGCGCAGTGGGAAATCAAATCCCATCAGCGTCAGCGCATCGACAGGCAAACGAATATGACCAAACTCACCGGTGATATAGCTGCGTCCGGTGATAGATTTACCGTTAAGCACCAGTCCACCGCCGACACCGGTGCCGAGGATTAATCCCATAACCAGCGGATACTGAGTGAACTCGTCGTCCCAGGCCTCAGAGAGGGCAAAACAGTTGGCATCGTTGTCCAGGCGAACATCACGGTCAAGGCGGGCGCTGAGATCGGCACGGAGCGGTTTACCACTGGCGGCAGGCACATTGGCCGCGTACAGCGTACCGTCTTCTGTTTCCGGCATACCAGGAATGCCGATCCCCACCGAACCTTTGACGCCGAATCGCTGGTCCGCTTCCATTACCAGATTGCAGACCGCATTAAGGAAAGCTTCATAGCTGTCGCGAGGCGTAGGGACGCGTGTTTCCCATTGCAAACGGCGTTGGTTATCAAATACCCCCAGCGCAATTTTGGTCCCGCCGATGTCAAATCCGTAATACATCACCGCTCCTTCTTATTGTTATTGGCCGCTAAGTACTCTCGCAGGATCAATATTGCTGGCGCGACGCGCCGGATACCAACTCGCCAAAAGACTCAGCACTAATGCTGTCACCAGTACGTAGATCACATCCAGCCAGTGTAATTCCGATGGCAGGAAGTCAATGAAATAGATATCGCCAGACAGGAACTGATGGCCGATAAGCGCCTCGATGCCGTTGATGATCGGCGTCAACTGCAGCGAGACAACCACCCCGATGACGACGCCTATCAGACTACCGAACAAACCCGCCAGCAGGCCGTACCAGACAAAAATGGCACGGATCAAACCATCTTTAGCCCCCAGGGTTCTTAATACCGCAATATCACCGCTTTTGTCTTTTACCGCCATCACTAACGTGGAAACGATATTAAAACAGGCCACGCCAATCACCAGCACCATCGCCAGATACATGATGGCGCGGATCATCTGAATATCGCGGTACATATAGCCGTAGGTGCCAATCCAGCTCTTAATATAAACATAGTTATTGGTGACTTCACCCGCGTCACGTACCAGTTTATTGGCGTTAAAGACGTCGTTAACTTTTAGCGCGATCCCGGAAACGCTGGATCCCATATCCAGGTATTGCTGCGCGTCTTCCATGGGGATCATGGCAAAGCTGTGATCGAGCTGACCGCTCAGCTGCAAAATGCCCGTCACGTGCAAACGCACGCGTTTAGGCTGCTGTAACTTATGGTCCGCACTGGCGTTAGGGATCATAATCGATACCCAGTCGCCCTGCTTCACCTTCAGCGCATCGGCAATCCCCTTACCAATGATGATTTGCTGCTCACCGGCTTTGAAATTATCCCAGGCGTGGTTCTGCACAAACGATGGCAGCGCGCTTAAATGCTGCTCCTGTTTCGGGTCAACGCCCTTCACCTGCACCGCGCGTAGATTCGCCCCACTCTCCACCAGTCCGGTAAAGTTGATATAGGGCGCTGCGGCGACAATACCAGGCACTTTCTGTACTTTATCGAGCGCTTCCTGCCAGTTGTTCCACGGCTGGTTGACGGCCTCAATTTCACCGTGCGGGACCACGGCCAGAATACGGTTGTTCAACTCACGCTCAAAGCCATTCATGGCGCTTAACCCGACGATCAACACCGCCACACCCAACGCGATGCCAACGGTAGAAATCACCGAAATCAGCGAGACCATACCGCCGCGCCGCCGACCTCGGCTAAAACGCAGGCCAATCAATAACGATAAAGGCGAAGCCATTACTCTGCTCCCATCAGGCTCAGTTCAGCCGTCAGGCGACCATCGCGCATTTCAAGCTGGCGGCTCATGCGCTTCGCCAACTGCAGATCGTGCGTCACCACCAGAAATGCCGTGCCCTGAGAGCGGTTAAGCTCCCCCAGAAGCTCGAAAATGCTGTCCGCGTTGCGCGCATCAAGGTTACCCGTTGGTTCATCCGCCAGCACCAGACGAGGGTTATTCACCAGCGCACGGGCAATCGCCACGCGCTGACGCTCGCCGCCCGACAGTTCAGACGGGCGATGGCCGGCACGATGGTCCAGCCCTACCGCTTTCAGCATATCGCGCGCGCGCGCGGTGATTTCAGCCGGTTTTTTCTTGCCAATCAGCAGCGGCATCGCCACGTTTTCCAGCGCGGTAAAATCCGGCAGCAGATGGTGGAACTGGTAAATAAAGCCCAGCTTCTGATTGCGCAGCTCCGCCTTCGCCGCAGACGAGAGTTTGCTCATCGGCTGACCGCTAAAAATGACGTCGCCGGAAGTTGGTGTATCCAGCCCACCTAACAGATGGAGCAGCGTACTCTTACCGGAGCCGGAGCTGCCGACAATCGCCATCATCTCGCCTTCGCCAACGCAAAAACTGACATCGTGCAGGACATCAGTCTGCACTGTGCCTTCCTGATAGCGTTTGCACAGGTTGTCGCATTGCAACAGGATCTTATTCATAACGTAAAGCCTCAGCGGGTTGAGTGGCGGCAGCGCGCCAGGAAGGATAAAGCGTTGACAGCAACGCGATGGCCATCGCCACCAGCGCAATGACGATAACCTGCAGCGGCTCGATGGCGACCGGCAGCGCAGCGCCATCCAGAAGCACGCCGATAATGGGCATCAGGTTGTTCAGTTGACTGGCGAGCAATGCGCCCAGCCCTGCGCCCAGCAGCGCGCCGATAATCCCGGCACTGGCCCCCTGAACCATAAACACCATCATGATCTGCCGCGGCGTTAGCCCCTGAGTTTGTAGAATCGCCACTTCCCCTTGCTTCTCCATTACCATCAGACCCAGCGAGGTAATAATATTAAAAGCCGCCACCGCCACGATCAGACTGAGCAGCAGCCCCATCATGTTTTTCTCCATGCGCACGGCCTGGAATAATTCCCCTTTACGCTCGCGCCAGTCCTGCCATTTGGTACCTTGCGGCAGCGTTTGCTGGCTCAACGTGTCAACCTTTAACGGCTCGTTCAACCACAAACGCCAGCCGGTGATATTACCCACCGGGTAGCGCATCAGGCGTGACGCATCCTGAATGTTGGTCAGCATCTGGTAGCCGTCGACTTCGCTGTTAGCGGCAAAGGTGCCGATCACCGTAAACAGACGCTGGCTAGGCAGACGCCCCATCGGCGTAAACTGACTGGCGGACGGCACCATTACGCGAATTTGATCGCCACGGTTAACGCCCAACTGCCCGGCAAGCTGCTCACCGAGGATGACATTATACTTACCCGGTTGCAGATCTGTTTGCTTCACATTGACCAGATACGGCGTGAGCGGATCTTTTTGCGCCGGGTCGATACCCAGCATTACGCCAACCGCCACGCTACGCGCACTTTGCAGCACCACATCACCCGTTGTTATGGGTGCAACGCGGTTGACGCCGTTCAACACCACCGCTTTTTCCGGCAATTGCTGCGGGTTTAGGGAACCCTGTTCAGACGAGAGAACAGCCTGGGGCATCAGGCCAAGGATATTGTTTTGCAGCTCGCGCTCGAAACCGTTCATCACTGACAACACTGTGACCAGCGCCATTACCCCGAGAGTAATGCCGATGGTGGAGAGCCAGGAAACGAAGCGACCGAAGCGATCTGCTGCACGCCCGCGCATATAACGCAGGCCGATGAATAGAGCGACAGGTTGGTACATGAAATCCGTCTGGTTGCTGTTAGCAAAGTCACGAGTATATAAGCGAAAGCGGAATGGGTAAATGACTGAACCGTAAGTGTTCGTCAGCACTATTCCTAAAAGGATAGATAAATCAATCTGCTGTAGTTACCCCTCCCCCTTCAGTCCGGGTCCCTGATCTTTATCCTAAAAAAAACAAAATGCAGACAGTTACGCATTACAGCGTACAGCGGGTTGCGCAGGATGGCAGGCTATAGCAAACAATATGGGTACGCTGTCTCAATGAATAAAAAAGAATTATGGATTAATCAAATCAAAGGGTTATGCATTTGTCTGGTGGTGATATATCACTCAGTCATTACGTTTTACCCACACCTCACCACCTTTCAGTATCCGCTTTCAGAGATGCTGAGCAAATGCTGGATTTACCTCAATCTGTACCTGGCGCCGTTTCGTATGCCGGTATTTTTCTTTATTTCAGGCTATTTGATCCGCCGCTACATCGATAGCGTTCCCTGGACAACCTGTGTGGATAAACGGATCTGGAGTATTGCCTGGGTACTGGTGCTATGGGGAGTCGTGCAATGGCTGGCGTTAGTCTCGCTCAATAACTGGTTGGCTCCGCAACGCGATCTGAGTCATGCCGCCAACGCCGCGTATGCCGGTTCAATCGCTGGCTTTACCCACGGGATGCTGACCGCCAGCACCAGCTTGTGGTATCTGTATGCGCTGATTGTCTATTTTGTGCTGTGTAAGATGTTCAACCGCTGGGCGTTACCGCTGTTGGCGCTGTTTGTCGTGCTGAGCGTGGCGATCAATTTTTTCCCCACGCCGTGGTGGGGAATGAACAGCGTGATTCGCAATCTGCCCTGGTACAGCCTCGGCGCCTGGTTTGGCGCAACGCTGATAGTATGGATCAAAGAGGTGCCTCTGCGCCGCCATACGCTCATATTTATGGTTAGCGTAGTGGCCGCTGTGGTCGCGTGGCTGGCAAATATTTCGCTACTGCTTTCCCTCCTGTCTATTGTACTGATTATGAAGCTGTTTTATCAGTTCGAGCAGCGCTTTGGTATGCGCGCATCCAGCCCGTTAAGCGTGATTGGATCTAATACTATCGCCATCTATACCACCCACCGTATTTTGGTTGAGCTGTTCAGCTTAACGCTAATCCCCAAAATCAATCATGCCGCCTGGCCTGCGTACGGCGAGTTGCTCCTGCTGCTGGTTTATCCCTTCGCCTGCCTGCTGTTCTGCACTCTGTTTGGCTTACTGGTGCGTAAGATTTCGCAAAAAACCATTGCCGACTTGCTCTTTTCTCCACCGTCTTTATCGACGGCCTCGCGCTAATTTCAACGCGCTTTTTGCCCCCATCAGGGGGCGAATCAATTTGCTTATGAGAAACGATCACGGATAATAAAGAACATTGCTTATCAGATGTATATCTAAACGAGATCCTGACAACCGAATGCCTGAACAACATCGTTACACGCTCCCGGCCAGCGCTTCCGACCAGCGCCAGTTAGGCGAACTGACCGGCGCAGCTTGCGCGACGCTGGTCGCTGAAATTGCTGAACGTCATGCGGGTCCTGTCGTACTGATCGCGCCGGACATGCAAAATGCTCTGCGACTGCATGATGAAATTCGTCAGTTTACCGACCAGATGGTAATGAACCTGGCGGACTGGGAAACGCTGCCCTACGATAGCTTTTCCCCTCATCAGGAGATTATCTCCTCGCGGCTTTCCACGCTGTATCAACTCCCTGCGATGCAGCGCGGTGTACTGATTGTGCCGGTGAACACGCTGATGCAGCGCGTCTGTCCGCACAGCTATCTGCACGGCCATGCGCTGGTGATGAAAAAAGGTCAGCGGCTTTCGCGCGACGCCCTGCGCGAACAACTGGACAGCGCGGGCTACCGCCATGTTGATCAGGTGATGGAGCACGGCGAATACGCCACGCGCGGCGCGTTGTTGGATCTGTTCCCCATGGGCAGCGAATTACCTTATCGACTGGATTTCTTTGATGACGAAATCGACAGTCTGCGTCTGTTTGATACCGACACCCAGCGCACACTGGAAGAAGTCGACGCCATTAATTTGCTGCCCGCGCATGAATTCCCGACCGATAAAACGGCGATTGAGCTGTTCCGCAGCCAGTGGCGCGATACCTTAGAAGTTAAACGCGACGCCGAACATATTTACCAGCAGGTCAGCAAAGGCACGTTACCTGCCGGGATCGAATACTGGCAGCCATTGTTTTTCAGCGAGCCGCTGCCCCCCCTGTTCAGCTATTTCCCCGCCAATACGTTATTGGTCAATACCGGCGATATCGAGACCAGCGCAGAACGCTTCCAGGCTGATACCCTGTCGCGTTTTGAGAACCGGGGTGTTGATCCGATGCGCCCGCTTCTGCCGCCACACTCGCTGTGGCTGCGCGTAGATGAGCTGTTCTCCGAACTTAAACGCTGGCCCCGTGTTCAACTGAAAACGGAGACTCTGGCGAACAAAGCCGCGAATACTAACCTCGGCTTCCAGAAGTTGCCAGATATCGCGGTTCAGGCGCAGCAAAAAGCGCCGTTAGATGCGTTACGTAAATTCCTTGAAGGCTTCACCGGTCCGGTGATTTTCTCCGTTGAAAGCGAAGGTCGCCGCGAAGCGCTTGGCGAACTGCTCGCCCGTATCAAAATCGCGCCGAAGCGCATATTGCGTCTCGACGAAGCCGTAGACAATGGTCGCTATCTGATGATTGGCGCAGCTGAACACGGCTTCATTGATAGCAAACGCAACCTGGCGCTGATTTGCGAAAGCGATCTGCTCGGGGAGCGCGTGGCGCGCCGCCGCCAGGATTCTCGTCGCACCATCAATCCTGATACGTTAATTCGTAACCTCGCCGAACTGCATCCCGGTCAACCGGTGGTGCACCTGGAGCACGGCGTTGGCCGTTATGCCGGGATGACCACGCTGGAAGCGGGCGGTATCACCGGCGAGTACCTGATGCTCACCTACGCCAACGACGCCAAACTGTACGTGCCTGTGTCATCGTTGCACCTGATCAGCCGTTACGCTGGCGGCGCGGAAGAAAATGCGCCGCTACATAAACTGGGCGGCGATGCCTGGTCTCGCGCCCGTCAGAAAGCCGCTGAGAAGGTGCGCGATGTCGCGGCAGAACTATTGGATATCTATGCTCAGCGGGCGGCGAAAGAAGGCTTTGCCTTTAAGCATGATCGTGAGCAGTACCAACTGTTTTGCGACAGTTTCCCGTTTGAAACTACGCCCGATCAGGCGCAGGCGATCAACGCGGTGCTCAGCGATATGTGCCAGCCGCTGGCCATGGATCGTCTGGTGTGCGGCGACGTCGGCTTTGGTAAAACCGAAGTCGCGATGCGCGCCGCCTTCCTCGCCGTAGAGAACCACAAGCAGGTGGCCGTGCTGGTTCCGACCACCCTGCTCGCTCAGCAGCACTTCGACAACTTCCGTGATCGCTTTGCCAACTGGCCGGTACGTATTGAAATGCTGTCCCGTTTCCGTAGCGCCAAAGAGCAAGCGCAGATTCTGGAGCAGGTGGCCGAAGGGAAAATCGATATTCTCATCGGCACCCACAAACTGCTGCAAGCGGACGTGAAGCTAAAAGATCTGGGTCTGTTGATTGTCGATGAAGAGCACCGTTTTGGCGTTCGTCATAAAGAGCGCATCAAAGCAATGCGCGCGGATGTCGATATCCTGACGCTGACGGCAACGCCTATTCCGCGTACGCTCAATATGGCGATGAGCGGCATGCGCGATCTGTCGATCATCGCCACGCCTCCTGCCCGTCGTCTGGCGGTGAAAACCTTTGTGCGTGAATATGACAATCTGGTGGTTCGCGAGGCTATCCTGCGTGAAGTTCTGCGCGGGGGGCAAGTTTATTATCTGTTTAACGACGTCGAAAATATCCAGAAAACCGCTGACAGATTAGCGGAACTGGTGCCGGAAGCGCGTATTGGTATCGGCCACGGTCAAATGCGCGAGCGCGAACTGGAACGCGTGATGAACGATTTCCACCATCAGCGCTTTAACGTTCTGGTATGTACCACTATTATCGAAACCGGGATCGACATCCCGACCGCCAACACCATTATCATCGAACGCGCCGATCACTTTGGTTTGGCGCAATTACACCAGTTGCGCGGCCGTGTGGGACGTTCACACCATCAGGCGTACGCCTGGTTGCTGACGCCGCATCCAAAAGCGATGACCACCGACGCGCAAAAGCGCCTGGAAGCCATCGCCTCGCTGGAAGATTTGGGCGCTGGCTTTGCGCTGGCGACCCACGACCTTGAAATTCGCGGCGCCGGGGAACTGCTGGGTGAAGATCAGAGTGGTTCCATGGAAAGCATCGGCTTCTCGCTGTATATGGAGCTGCTGGAAAATGCTGTCGATGCGCTCAAAGAGGGACGCGAACCGTCGCTGGAAGATCTCACCAGCCAGCAAACCGAAGTTGAACTGCGCATGCCGTCACTGCTGCCGGATGACTATATTCCCGATGTCAACACGCGACTGTCGTTCTACAAACGTATTGCCAGTGCGAAAGGCGAAAACGAGTTGGAAGAAATTAAGGTCGAGCTGATAGACCGTTTTGGTCTGCTGCCCGACCCGGCCCGTACGTTGCTGGATATTGCCCGGTTACGCCAACAGGCGCAGAAACTGGGCATCAGAAAGCTTGAAGGCAATGAAAAAGGCGGCACGATTGAGTTTGCAGAGAAAAACCACGTTAACCCGGTGTGGCTGATTGGTTTACTGCAAAAACAGCCGCAGCACTTCCGTCTGGACGGTCCAACCCGGCTGAAATTTATGCAGGATCTGGGCGAGCGTAAAACGCGAATCGACTGGGTACGCCAGTTTATGCGCCAACTTGAAGAAAACGCCGTAGCATAGTGAGCAGGCCGGGAGCGCACACAACGCTCCCGGCCGGTGAATTTACAAACTCTTTGCACTTCCCTGCACTTCCCGACACAGCAAATGGCCATAATTCCTGTTTACTTTTACATAATAAAAACCACGTAAAAACAATGGATTTATGGTGATGTTAAACAATAATCGACTCTCTCGCTGGTTAGCCTTTTTTACGCTTGCAGCGACCTTCGCGTTAGCCCTTCCGGCTCAGGCAAACACCTGGCCGCTGCCGCCGCCGGGAAGCCGTCTGGTGGGACAGAATGCCGTTCACGTTGTCGAAGACAATGGCGGTTCTCTCGAAGCTATTGCGAAAAAATACAACGTCGGCTTTTTAGCGCTGCTGCAGGCCAACCCCGGCGTTGATCCTTTCGTGCCTCGCCCTGGCAGCGTTTTGACTATCCCATTGCAAACCCTGTTACCGGATGCACCGCGCGAAGGCATTGTCATCAACCTCGCCGAACTGCGTCTTTATTATTACCAGCCGGGGACAAATTCGGTGACCGTATATCCTATTGGTATTGGCCAGTTAGGTGGTGATACGCTGACGCCCACCATGGTAACCACCATTTCCGATAAACGCGCTAATCCCACCTGGACGCCTACGGCAAATATCCGCGCGCGCTATAAAGCAAACGGCATCGATCTTCCTGCCGTTGTCCCTGCCGGGCCAGATAACCCGATGGGCCATCACGCAATTCGCTTAGCCGCATACGGCGGTGTTTATCTGCTGCACGGCACCAATGCTGATTTTGGTATCGGTATGCGCGTCAGTTCCGGCTGTATTCGTCTGCGCGACGGTGATATCGAAACCCTGTTCCGTCAAGTGAAACCAGGAACCAAAGTCAATATCATTAACACGCCGATCAAAGCCTCAGTCGAACCTAACGGCATGCGGCTGGTGGAAGTGCACCAGCCGCTGTCAGAAAAGATCAATGATGACCCGCAACTGCTGCCGATCGTGTTGAACGCCGCAATGCAGACCTTTAAGAATGCGGCGCAAACGGACCCTGCCGTCATGGAACATGCGATGGAGATTCGCTCAGGCATGCCGGTCGATGTCACCCGTCATCACGATGTGGCTCAACAACCGATGTAAACATTACCCATAAAAAAACCCCCGCTGGATTTTATTCCGCGGGGGTTTTTTATTTAACTCGCAGTGGCATTGCGATGGGTTAAATCTTATTTGTAGATAACGGCAGTCCCGTGAAGGGTGTTAGGACCGGTAACGGAAGTAATACGGAAAGACTTCGCGCCCATCTCATCCGCTTTCTGCGCCAGTTGATCTTCCAGAGAACCTAAGTTCGTCCCCGCATTTGCAGAGATAGTACCAACTTTCTGTTGACCTGCAGGCGTGGCCTGAACTTCAACAGCGGCGAAGCTGGCAAATGACAGTGAGCTAAGAACAGCAGCAACAAACAGAGTTTTTACGTTTTTCATAATAGTGACCTTTTGCAGATGAATGGGTGTCGTAATGATTAACTTAACGATCGATATGTAAATCATAGATGTGATCCAGGTCACACGTCAACATTTTTTTATAATGATCGTTATATAAAACATAAAGACCTTATTTTTCATGCTAATAGCTATAAATTATTTTTATCGCTAATCCGCTGGAGTGTGGGGGGGAATATTTTTATAATGATTATTCAATAAACCCAACAAAGGTACATCGGCGCCATGACAACTGAAACGACAGGTTGTGCAAAAAAAAGCCGTGGCCGACCAAAAGTGTTCGACAGGGAAGCCGCGCTTGATAAGGCCATGACACTCTTCTGGCAGCACGGATATGAAGCGACATCGCTCGCCGATCTCGTGGAAGCAACGGGTGCGAAAGCGCCCACGCTGTATGCGGAGTTTACCAACAAGGAAGGGTTGTTTCGTGCCGTGCTGGACCGCTATATAACTCGCTTCGCGGCGAAACACGAAGCTCAGCTGTTTTGCGAAGAAAAAAGCCTTCAGTCAGCACTGGAAGACTATTTCACCGCCATAGCGACCTGCTTTACCAGTAAAG
Organism: Citrobacter sp. CRE-46; assembly: GCF_059615875.1. Lineage (NCBI taxonomy): Bacteria > Pseudomonadati > Pseudomonadota > Gammaproteobacteria > Enterobacterales > Enterobacteriaceae > Citrobacter > Citrobacter sp. CRE-46. The sequence continues at coordinate 3,116,175 of NZ_CM184341.1, forward strand.
ATACTCCGGCAGGATGTTTTATGATTAATACGTCCGCGACGCTGGCGGCCTCTTCCCGCGAGATCGCACACACGGTGAAATCACGCCATGCGATGCAGGAACAGACGCTTACCCAGTTCCTTCGTCAGCGCCAGCAGCGTGACGAAATTCCGGCCCACTGCGACGTGCAAAAGCTGGCCGAATATCTGAACTGCATTTTACAGGGTATGTCGATTAGCGCCCGTGAAGGCGCGTCATTTGAGAAACTGATGCAGATCGCACACACCACCCTGCGACTGTGGCCCGAACTCATCAAAGCTTAATCCTTTCCTCTCTCTTCCACGAACAGATGACACCGCCGGGGGCTAAAAACCCTCGGTTTTTTGTACCAATAACCCTTCATTCCTTATTGTTTTCATCGCATTAGCAGATCTTTTTTAAAAAATGTATTGATAACGACAATTATTATCAGCAATATTCGCATTTGTTTTAACACCTGTTTCCCAATGTAACTCTCGGTTTCTCTACCGCAATAACAAAAACAGACCGACTTTTTTAAAAGGAATACAAATGCATAAGCGTCTCTGGGTGCTCAATCCGCTCTTATTATCCTTAACCCTACCGGCTATCGCAGCGGAGGAAGAGAATCTCATCGTCAGCGCTAACCTCAGCCAACGCACCGTGGCAGAAATGGCGCAAACGACCTGGGTTATTGAAGGAAGCGAAATTGAACAGCAAGTTCAGGGTGGTAAAGAGTTCAAGGATGTTCTTGCTCAGTTAATCCCCGGAATTGATGTCAGCAGTCAGGGACGAACCAATTACGGCATGAACATGCGCGGTCGCGCCATCGTAGTATTGATAGACGGTGTCCGTCTGAATTCCTCCCGCACCGACAGCCGTCAACTTGACTCCATTGACCCGTTTAACATTGCTCATATTGAAGTCATCTCAGGCGCAACATCCTTGTATGGCGGAGGAAGTACCGGCGGTTTGATCAACATCGTCACAAAAAAAGGTCAGCCTGAGCGTGAAGTCGAACTCGAACTGGGCAGTAAAAGCGGGTTTAATAACAGTAACGATCATGACGAACGCGTCGCCGCCGCGGTGAGTGGAGGAACCGATCGTGCATCCGGTCGTATGTCCGTCGCGTATCAACGGTTTGGTGGTTGGTATGACGGCAACCACGATGCTCTGCTGCTGGATAACACCCAAACCGGCCTGCAGCATTCCGATCGTCTGGACGTGATGGGCACCGGGACGATTGAGCTGGATGATAACCGTCAATTACAACTGGTTACCCAGTACTACAAGAGCCAGGGGGATGAAGATTACGGGCTGGATCTCGGCGAGAACATGTCCGCCGTGACCGGAAACGGTAAAGCTTATACCAGCAGCGGACTGAACTCCGATCGTATTCCCGGCACCGAGCGCCATCTGATCAGTCTGCAATATTCCGATGCAGACTTCTTTGGTCAGAACCTGGTCAGTCAAATCTATTACCGCGACGAATCGCTAAAATTCTACCCCTTCCCTACACTGAGCAAAGGCAAGGTCACCAGTTTCTCCGCCTCACAGCAGGATACCGACCAGTTCGGTGCCAAAATTACCCTCAACAGCCAGGTGATGGATGACTGGGAACTGACGTGGGGTATCGATGCGGATCATGAAACCTTCGATTCCAATCAGAAATTCTTCGATCTGGCTTACTCTCTGCCCTCCGGTGGCATGGACAACCGTACCGCTTATACTACCGGGCGTTATCCTGGTTACAGCATCACCAACTTCGCGCCTTTCCTGCAAAACAGCTATGACATAAACGATATCTTCACTCTCAGTGGCGGCGTACGCTATCAATGGACCGAAAACAGGGTTGATGATTTCGTTGGCTATGCCCAACAGCAGGGAATCGCGACGGGCCTTGCAAACTCCGCGGATACCATTCCGGGCGGCAAAACCGATTACGATAACTTCCTGTTTAACGCCGGGATCCTCGCCCACCTGACTGAGCGCCAGCAAACCTGGTTTAACTTCTCTCAGGGCGTTGAGCTTCCGGATCCGGGAAAATATTACGGTAACGGCACCTATTCTCTGGTTGGCGATCATTATCAACTTCTGCGCAGCGTCAACGTGGCGGATTCTCGCCTGGAAGGGATTAAAGTTAACTCGTACGAGCTGGGATGGCGTTACACGGGCGATAACCTGCGCACGCAACTGGCTGCTTATTACTCCACTTCGGATAAATCGATCGTTATCAACCGCAGTGATATGACCATAAACGTACAGCCCGACGATCGTCGAATTTATGGTCTGGAAGGTGCGGTAGATTACTTCATCGCCGATACTGACTGGAGTCTGGGCGGCAACTTCAACGTCATTAAATCCGAAGTGAAACAAAACGGTAAATGGCAGAAATGGGATGTCACTCTGGCTTCACCATCTAAAGCAACCGCATGGGTCGGCTGGGCGCCTGAACCGTGGTCGCTGCGTGTACAGAGCCAGCAAACATTTGATCTGAGTGACGCCAGCGGCAATAAGCTGGACGGCTATAACACCATGGACTTTATCGGCAGCTACCAGCTCCCATTAGGTAAGCTGACCTTCAGCGTGGAAAACCTGCTGAATGAAGAGTACACCACGCTATGGGGACAACGTGCGCCACTGCTGTACAGCCCAACTTATGGCAGCCCGTCACTGTATGAATACAAGGGCCGGGGTCGTACCTTTGGTCTGAACTACGCCTTAACCTTCTGATAAAAAAAGCCCCCCAGCCTGAGCGAATGGGGGGCTAATGTTCAGGATAATGCTATTTTACGCTTTGTTATTCAGTACCAACTGTCCGTTCTTATCCAACGGAATTTGCGCGCCGGGGTCCTTATCCATACGAATTTTCCCCTGCTGATCGCCAATTTTGTACGTCACGTCGTAGCCCAGCATTTTTTCTGATTTGTCATACACCGTTTTACAGCGCTGCTGCGTGGTGGTGTACGTATCATTTTCTTGCATCGAACCCTGGATCTGGTTACCGGCATAGCCGCCGCCTAATGCACCCGCTACGGTGGCAATATCTTTACCGCGTCCGCCACCAAACTGATGGCCGATAACACCGCCGGCAACGGCCCCCAGCACAGAACCCGCGATACGGTTTTCATCTTGCACCGGCTTGCGGTGCGTGACCGTCACGTTCCGACACTCCTGACGTGGCGTTTTTACCGATTCTTTAATCGGTGTTGCAGAGACAACTTGTGCATACTGTGGGCCACGCTCGAAAACGTTAAGACTGGCCACCGCTGCAACACCCAGCGCAGCAGCTACGCCAATCCCTATACCCGCCAACATTGATTTATTCACGGGACTTCCTCCTTTTTTGCTATTAGCAACAACTTTGCAACAGAAGGTAAGGAATGCCAATCAGATTACGGATGAAAATAGCGGAAGGCAGGGATAAAACGAGATGATTCAGAGAACTCTGAAGGAAGGCGTCGGATGCGTTGTCCGACGCCTGAGGTCAATATTAATGCAGTTTCAGACGCGGACGAATCACCCGGTTAATACTGCCGACCAGCATCATCAGGCCGGTTTTGAAGTAACCATGCAGCGCAATCTGATGCATACGATACAGTGAAATGTAGACAAAGCGCGCAATACGGCCTTCTACCATCATTGAACCGCGCGTGAGGTTGCCCATCAGGCTACCGACGGTAGAGAAGTTAGAAAGCGAGACCAGAGAACCGTGATCTTTGTACTGATACGCTTTCAACGGCTTGCCGTTCATCTGCGCCAGGATATTGTTCATCGCGCAGGTCGCCATCTGGTGCGCAGCCTGAGCGCGCGGCGGCACAAATCCACCTTCCGGACGCGCGCAGGAAGCGCAGTCGCCAATCGCATACACGTCAGGATCGCGTGTGCTTTGTAGCGTCTGCTCAACCACCAGTTGGTTAATCCGGTTCGTTTCCAGACCGCCAATATCCTTCATAAAGTCTGGCGCTTTGATCCCTGCGGCCCACACCATCAGGTCAGCCTCAATGTATTCGCCATCTTTGGTATGCAACCCGCCTTCGTCAGCGCTGGTTACCATCGTCTGCGTCAGTACGCGTACGCCCAGTTTGGTTAACTCATTGTGCGCGGCGCTGGAAATCCGCGGCGGCAATGCCGGCAGGATACGCTCACCGGCTTCGACCAGCGTGACGTTCAGCGCGTCATTGGTCAGTCCTTTATAGCCATAGCTGTGCAGTTGCTTAACCGCATTGTGCAGTTCCGCGGAGAGTTCAACCCCCGTCGCGCCGCCGCCGACAATGGCAATATTCACTTTACCGTTAACGCCCAGATTCGCGGAATACTTGAGGAACAGATTCAGCATCTCCTGGTGGAAACGACGCGCCTGATGCGGGTTATCAAGGAAAATACAGTTCTCTTTGACGCCCGGCGTGTTGAAATCGTTGGACGTACTGCCCAGCGCCATCACCAGCGTGTCATAAGGCACTTTACGCTCAGGAACCAGCAGATCGCCCTTCTCATCGCGCAGCTCAGCGATAGTAATGGTCTTCGCTTCGCGATCGATATCAACCACCGAGCCCAACTGGAACTGGAAGCCATGGTTACGGGCATGCGCCAGATAGCTCAGCGCATCCACACCTTCATCCAGAGAACCGGTCGCCACTTCATGCAGTAACGGTTTCCATAAATGGCTGTGGTTTCTGTCCACCAGCGTAATTTTGGCCTTTTTCTTACGCCCCAGCTTTTTACCCAGCTGCGTCGCCATTTCCAGTCCGCCAGCACCGCCGCCGACAATCACGATCCTTTTCAATGGTGTAGTCAACGTGACCCCCTCAAATTTATTAACCAATTGTTAATTAAAAGTTATTTGCATAGCCTTTAATTAACAACAAGTTACGATAATGAAAATGTCCTTCGAGAGTGAGAATAACACGAACGGTGCATTGGTCATACCAAAATTGATGTGCATCAAGTTTTGATGCTGAAAAGATAGACAACCCGAAGGTTAAGGACAAAAAAACCAGCCCGAAAGCTGGTTTTTTAGACGCTCATCAGGCTTAACCTAACGTCTTGAACGCCTTAATGCGCTGCAAATGCGGGGAGATATTTTTAAACTTATGCGTCTGCTCTTCGTCCCAGACGATCTCATAAAAATGATGCAGCTCTTCTGACGAGCGCTGACTGTTCAGTGCTTCATCATGGCGAGAGAGGATCACCAGGCAACGATCGCGGTTCTTTTCACGAAAATTGGTCACGCATTTTGTCGCAATGTCAGCATACTCTTCAGGTCTGTCGATTTTCCCTTCCATATTCTCATATGGGAACAGGTTAGGATTAAATACCACCTGACGAATATCACACAGAAAACCAATACGTTCTGCCCAATATCCCCCCAGCCCGACGCCACAAATCAGCGGACGATCGTCCACATTAAGCTGCAACATTTTGTCCACTTCTTTTAGCAGATGCTGCATATCATGTTTAGGATGCCGCGTACTGTAGCTAATCAGCCTGACATCCGGGTCGATAAATTGCAGCTGCAACACCTTCTCGTGGTTGCCCGGACTATTAGAGTCAAAACCGTGTAAATAGATAATCATCGCATCCTCGCCAAACGTGCGTTAATGACCTGCTTTCTCTTCCTGCCAGCGCTCATGAAGCTGGTTGAGCTGGGCGCTTACCGTCTTCCAGCGTGTCGAGTCCATCAGTTCCTGACGTGAAAATGAACCTTTATGATACAAACGTGTAACACGTTCTGCATTGATCGGCGACAGATTATCTAACACACTGACCGCTCCCTTACGATTATTGCAGACCAGGATCATATCGCAACCAGCATCCAGCGATGCCTGCCCACGCTCGGCGTAGCTTCCCATAATCGCCGCACCTTCCATCGACAGATCGTCAGAGAAAATAACGCCGTCGAAGCCAAGCTCCTGACGCAGTACCGTCTTCAACCAGTGAGGCGAACCACTCGCCGGACGCGGATCAACATCGCTGTAAATAACGTGCGCAGGCATAATGGCATCGAGTTTGTTTTCCGTAATTAACGTCCGGAACACGGACATATCCTTCGCACGAATCTCTGCTTCTGAACGTGGATCGGTTGGCGTTTCTTTGTGCGAATCCGCCGTCACAGCGCCATGCCCGGGGAAGTGTTTACCGGTGGTCTTCATGCCAGCGGCATGCATACCGTCAATGAAGCGGGTCGCCATCGCCAACGCTTTCAGCGGATCGGCATGGTAAGAGCGCTCGCCGATCGCTGCGCTGATATGTCCCACGTCCAGAACCGGTGCAAAGCTAATATCAATATCCATGGCGATCATTTCGCTGGCCATCAGCCACCCCGCGTCCTGAGCCAGTTTGCAGCCCTCTTCCAGACCGTGTAGCGCGGCAAAAGATTGGGCCGCAGGCAGGCGGGTAAAACCTTCGCGAAAACGCTGCACGCGTCCGCCTTCCTGATCAACCGCCACGACCAAATGATTACGTGACGCGCTACGGATCTGGCGCACTAACTCACGCAACTGTTCCGGGTCATGATAATTTCGGGTAAAGAGAATCAACCCACCTACCAGCGGATGCGCCAGAATCTCTCGCTCTTCAGCGTCCAGCTCATACCCTTCGACATCCAACATTACTGGGCCCACACTGCTCTCCTCATCCTTTCATTGTTAGCTGCCGCCAGGTTTCATCGGCCAGCCTGATAAATTGTTGATCGCCGGTTTGTCGCCAGCGATACTCAAACCACCCCGCTTTTAGCATGATTACCCAGGGTCGCCATCGCCTGACCTGCCGCCACAAAACGGTTGGCTCAATGCGTGCTCGTCGGCCATAGGCGCTGACCAGCTGTTGGTGCTGGAGTTCATCACTGACCCACACCGCCGCCAGCTCGAGGGCGATATCGCCGTCTCCGGCATATTCCCAGTCAATCAGCCGCAACCCTGACGGCCCGCGCACGATGTTGTCACCGTGGACATCCATATGCAGCGGCCCCAGCCGCAAAGGTCGGGGCTCGCCGCTTTTTCTTAGCCGCTTCAGCGCTCGTAACCAATGTGGTGTACGACGCGCCGGATCACCGCACTGCCAGTACTGTTCGAGTAACGGCAGCAGACTGATTCGCCAGCCCAGTCGGGGTTGCTGATGCAGATAATACAATAAGTCAGCAAGTTCGTCGGCGTCCGGTAATCTGGATTCTACCTTACCCTGAAAAAAGTCGACTGCCATCCAGCCACGCGTATAAAAACGAGGTCGGGGCGCAAGATTTTCCGGTAGGTGTTTTAAGGCATGATATTGGCGCAGAAAATGCGATTCCGGCGCGTCGGGGTCGTGATGGCAGCGCAGCACTAAACGGTGGGTCTGATATTCGATAATGCAGCTCCCGCCGCTCAGGCCGTGGTGGCTGGCTACGACGGGATGATACTGCGGAAAGTAGCGCGACAGCACTTCATCGCGCGTCAGTCTGTTATTGTTGCTGAACGGCACCTTTACCTGACCAGATTATCTCGCCAGTTTGTACCAGCATTAATTGCATTTGCAGTGCCGGCGAATTGACGTTGCCAGATGCGCTGGAGTAGAGCACATACTGCGCACCAACGTTACGGGCAATACCAATCGCTTTGCTGCGCGTTCCAAGGCTATCGTTCGGCGACAGACCTAACTGCTGCTTAGCGACAGCCAGTTGCTGGGCGGAAACCAGGGTAAATTTGCCGTTATTCGCCAGCGCGTTACGTAAGGTTTCAGTCGCTTCGCCAGCGTTCAACGAGCCGTTGGTACGATTATTCACGCTATCAACCAGCAGAACACCACCCGCTTTGACACCATCGGCCTGCAGCATTTTACCTACCATCGGCTGCATTGCGCTGTTCCAGTCGTAGTGACGTTGGCGCGGTGTTGGCTGCGCCGTTTGATCCTCGTGTTCGATCGGACCCGGCTGCTGCGGTATACCTGGCACCGTTGGTACTACTGGTACTGGCTGTTGCGGCTGCGCGGGCTGTTCCGGTACCGGCTTCACTTCCTCTACCGGCGCGGGTTCACGTTGAGCCACACACCCAGAAAGAAACATCGCCAGCGCGGCAAGCAATGCGTAGCGATTCATTTTGATCATCAAGATTCACCCCTTACAAATATAGATAAAGTCTAACCTTGTGCGCCCCCAGATAATTGGCGCTGCCGTACAGTGTGACCGACGAATGAGCCGGGATAGTCACGCTGCGTGGCGCTTCCAGAGGGTGCATCTCCAACCCTCTGGCGTCATACCAGTAAAACCGATAATGCACGGTGACGGATTCTTGTCTTTCGTTATAGAGTCGCGAGGATGCTGAGGCCTGAATATCAGATGTTGTTAACACGGGCTGTTCTGCGGTTATGCCCGCCGCCAGAATCGTTGATTCCATCACCAGAGACTGTTCATCACTGACCGGAATTTCGGGGTGTGAGCGACAGCCTGCCAGCAACAGCAAGCCCAGTGAAAGTGCAATGCATCCTCTGGTCATGCTTAAAGACCTTTATGTGCGAGCATTGGACCAAGCGCACGTCCACCCAACAGGTGCATATGAATGTGATACACCTCCTGGCCGCCGTGACGATTGGTATTCATGATTAAACGGTATCCATCCGCAGCAATACCTTCCTGCTCCGCGATTTTCGCCGCAACAGTAATCATTCGGCCCAGCGCCTGCTCATGTTCTGCCGTCACATCGTTGACGGTGGGGATCAGGATATTAGGGATGATCAGAATATGCGTAGGTGCCTGAGGGGAAATATCACGAAACGCTGTGACTAGTTCATCCTGGTACACGATATCCGATGGAATTTCACGACGGATAATTTTGCTGAATATAGTTTCTTCTGCCACGACGTTTTCCTTTTTCATTAACAGCCCAAGCGTTATGCCATGCTACGCCGGGTAACACTGCGAGTATAGAGTATGAGCGAGTTACTCACGCTCTTTCAACTTTAACCCTCGATTTTTTAAGCAAAAACCCTGGTCAGCGCCGCTCTTATAACCATTTCCCTATGCTATCGCTTAAGCATAGTACTGAAACGATGCTTCATTTGTGCCGTATCATCTGTATGCGTATGGAATGTTAGTGGTTATAGAGAATCTCAATGATTCTCCCATAGAGAGGGATTACGTGGAGCAATCAACTGGCGTGCTAATCGCCGGTACTCAGTGTGGAAAAACAACACTGTATAACTCAACTCAAAAAGCAGCTCGCCAGGTAACTGCGCCAGGCAGCCAAACAAAAGCAAAAAAAGCCCGCTTAGTTTCCTAAGCAGGCTTTTTAAATTTGGCTCCTCTGACTGGACTCGAACCAGTGACATACGGATTAACAGTCCGCCGTTCTACCGACTGAACTACAGAGGAATCGTGTGAACGAGGCGCATATTAGCGACACCACTCAGCGATGTCAAAGCCTGAATCGATAAATTCAATCGTTTGCCGAAATATTCCCCATTTCGCCGATTATCCAGGCGCAACAGGTTGTTTTATGCACTTTTCCTGTTCGGGACGCGGGTATTTCCATAACCAGCGGCCGGTCACCATACGCCAGTAAAATAATGCGGCGCGTACGGCCCAGTCGAAGAACATCCCTAACCAGACGCCGACTACGCCCCATCCTAAAACGATCCCCAGGGTGTAACCTACCACAACGCGACAGCCCCACATGCCCAGCATAGATACCAACATTGCGAAACGGGCATCGCGTGCGCCCTTAAACCCAGCAGGTAATACCCAGGAGGCTGCCCATATCGGCATAAATGCCGCATTGAGCCAAATCAGAATGACTATGACCTCTTTTACGTCCTGATCCTGGGTATAAAACGAGGCCATTACGCCAGCAAAAGGGGCGGTTAGCCAGGCAATGGCAGTTAAACCAATGGTCGACAGCCAGAATACATGCCGTAACTGAATTTCGGCTTGGGCAATCTGGCCGTTTCCCAAACGCCTGCCGGTGATGATTGTCGACGCAGAGCCTAAAGCATTTCCCGGTAGGTTGATGAGCGCGGCGATAGAAAATGCAATGAAGTTTCCGGCAATTACGCTGGTGCCCATCCCTGAGACAAACATCTGCGTTAACAGTTTACCGCCATTAAACAGCACTGACTCGATGCTGGCTGGAATACCGATCCCCATCACCTCCCAGATAATGGCGAGGTTGAGTGGCTTAAAATAACTTTTGAAAGTGATACGTAACGCCGGATTAAAACCAATCATCAGTACCCAAATAATAGCGATCGCACCTATGTAGCGTGAAATGGTTAGTCCGAGGCCGGCCCCCACGAATCCCAGTCCTTGCCAGGAAAAAATCCCGTAGATCAGGATACTGCTGATGACGATATTCAGAATATTCATGCCGCCATTAATCAACAGCGGTATTTTGGTATTGCCCGCACCGCGTAGGGCACCACTACCGATTAACGCAATAGCTGCCGCCGGGTAGCTGAGCACAGTTAGCTCCAGATAGGTAAGTGCCAAAGCCTTAACGTCTGGCGTTGCTTCACCTGCGACAACGTCAATAATCTGTTGACCAAAATAGTGAATGACTGCAGCCAGCACGGTTGCAAAAATCGTCATGATCACCAGCGATTGTCTGGCAGCAGCTCTGGCCCTGCGACGATCTCGTTTTCCCAGGCTAAAGGCGACTACCACCGTGGTACCCAGATCGATGGCGGCGAAAAATGCCATGATAACCATATTGAAACTGTCGGCGAGACCGACACCTGCCATCGCTTCTTTTCCCAACCAGCTCACCAGGAAGGTACTCAGGACACCCATCAACAGCACACAGGTGTTTTCCAGAAAAATAGGGACCGCAAGCGGAGTGATTTCGCGCCAAAAGAGAACTTTATAACTCTTGCGTTTGGCATACCAGGGCGTGCGGGAAGCGACCTGACGTAAGGCAGCGGAGACGTTCAAAGTGGACCTTAAAGAAGAAAGTTGAAACCTCATTTCAAATGATGAGGGAGAATCCAAAAAGCTGCAAAGTTTTTTCCATTTAAAATGTCTGCAAATGCAACAAACTGTCGAGAGAAGCATCAATTGAGCGTTATTCAGGAAAATGGGGTTTGACAAAAAAAATTTCGCCGCTAAGATTAGCCTCCACAACGATTCCTCTGTAGTTCAGTCGGTAGAACGGCGGACTGTTAATCCGTATGTCACTGGTTCGAGTCCAGTCAGAGGAGCCAAATTCAGAAAAGCCTGCTTTCGAGCAGGCTTTTTGCTTTTTTGCGGCTCTGGTGTTAATACAGAATCGCATCCAGCCTGGCAAGCACCTCATTGACAACGGCATCAGGTATGCGTTCCGGGCCGCCATATCTATAGTTCTGTGCTGGTCGCAGCGAATAACGGGGCCGTTTCTGGGGTTCAATAATCAGGCAGCCATCATCAATGGTCATGCCCACTTCGCTGTCCGTCGACTGCCCAGCGTTTTCAGCACGGCGGGAGGCACCGCCAGCATGATGGATCCGCCAACCTTTTTCAGACGAGTGGTATACATAGGCTTCAGCAATCAATCCTTCACCTTTAGGCCAGCGGCGGATAAGCGCAATAATAACCGCAACGCCACAACAATGCCTTGCTCTTCAAGGAAGACATTAATCTACTTTCATCTGTCTTTTGCGAAAGAAAACCAATGCTGGAACGGTATGAATGAGAAGCATACGAATAATATGATTCGCCATAACAAAGCTCGCATCTGCTTTTAACGCCAGCGCGGCAAATGACATCGACTCCACGCTGCCGGGAACCCAGGAAAGCATCAACACCGGGAAGGGATAATCCAGCAAGCGCGCCGAGATAAATGCCATGATTATCGTCACCCCCAGTCCAATCAGAACAAGCTGTACCGAAGACCAAAGATGACGACTAAATTCAGCCATCGAATAAGTCGTAAAATGATGCCCCAGCAAGATCCCCATCAACACCATGCTAATCTGGTTAAAGAGATCGAGAAAAATTAGTGGTTGTGAAGATAAAGGGTGCAATGCCGCCGCGCAAACCAGCGAGGTTATCATAAAGGGTGCCGGGAAATGTAAGCGCTCCAGAAACTTCCCCGCAATATATCCTGCTAATACCATTCCGGTCAGCCAGAGCAGATTGTGCCCGGAGAAAAAAACGGCTGGAGTCGCTGCCAGAATATCTGCAGATGCACCACGCGTGATATACCCGGCCAGAAACGTCAGGGTAATGAGACGCAGAGAATGCGAGATCACAATCTTTTGTGGCGGCGTCTTAATATGGGAGGCTAACGCCAGTACCGCCGCCATCGCTCCTGGCACCGCACCTAAAAGCGCCTCTTCTTTACTCCAGCCTAACCGCCGCACACACCAGAAGTAACTCAAGGTAAATTGTAAAGATAAGCAGAGTAATAACAAAGCAAACAAAAGGCTTATCTGCCGATGCTCGCCATATGAAAAATCTCTGAACATAATCCCTATCGAGATTCCGAGAGAAAGCTGGATAACCGTGATACTCCCCGGCATTGAGGATACGGAGAACCCAATACGTTTGAGCATAAGCACGGTAAAAAGGGCACCAAACATCATGCCCAGCGGAACGTTACAGAAAGTGAATCCCTGCCCGACGAGAAAACAGAGGATAATACCTGCCAATACTCTCATCCAGTACCTCTCCAGGCCGGTTGTTCAGATAACAATAGTTTTCGCCGGCACCGTCATGAATATATTCAGTGCACCGTATCTTTAACCCAATGCGTATTATCGATCACCCATTGCGTTAGCATCGCAAGATGTTCCTCAATTTCACGACTGGACTCACCTTCAACAATGGCACTGACAATCTCACCATTCGTCAGTTTCATCACATCGTAATGACGTCCGACAACACCGGTAGCCCGATAATTGATCACAAAAGGTAACGGACATTTATCCGCAATAGCCTGTAAGGTTCCTTGAGAAGGCGGCACATTCAGTTGTCCAACCCGGATAACAGGTATTCTTTGCGCCAAATCCCGCGGATACGTTTCGTTCAGACAGGCCTTCAGCCATGTCATACGCGGATCGAGGCCAAACGCCGCACCTAATTCTTCATTAACGAAACATCCGCCTAACCGGCAGGCAAGCTCGCCGAAAATAATATTACCGCCCTGATCCACAAATACCTCAAGATGAAGTAAGGTGTTTTTCTCAATAGGGAAGACTTCTTTCGCAAGGTATTTTGTATAGTCAATCAACTTCTGGTGCAGTGGATTATCATCTTCCATGACCAGCCCTAAGGTTTGCCCTGATAGAAAATCAAGACAAGATACCGTGGCCCGAGAGGCGGAAATAAATATGGGTTTCCCCTGCAGATACAACGCGTTGATCTGATAAGCCTCACCTTCAATAAACTTCTCGATTAACAGATTATGGTATTCAGAGGATTTCATCTGCGCCAGATATTTAAATAACTGACCTTCATTTTTTAAAACCACCACCCCCAGAGATCCACGTCCATCATTTGGTTTTATCACGCAGGGATATCCGTGTTGCGCAATAAATGAGGCCATTGCCGTCGCATTTCCCACGCGAGCCATTGCTGGAATCGGTAACTGATATTGCTGCACACGGGATTTCATCAGAAACTTATCGCGAAACAGGATCGCCGCATTCTCACGCCCCTGCGTTAAACCTAAACGATCGCTGATCCTAGCCGCCCTGAGCACATCAATTTCAGCCAGGAAGTAAATACCGCTGGCGTTGTTCGAACGTGCATAATGATAAATATCCAGTTCTACCAGGGGATTATCGTTAAAGTTTTCATAAAACAGAAAGGTAAAATCATTCCCCATATGTTGCAAAATCGCCGCTTTTTGACTGGCGCAGGTGGCTATCACTAACGGCGTTGATTGCTGGAGTTCATGCCAGGCGTTTGGCGAGTGTTGTAAAAGAATTTTGGGTGGGCACAGTAAGATGTTCATTATTTTTCACTCTCGATATCAAACGTAATGACAAACACATCCCGAAATCCTTTCCCGGGCAACAGCGGTACGATAGGTGCGGTATAATGCAGATAATTAACATCATTGAAAATGATCGCCTCCCCTGCCAGAATTTTGAAGGTTGTTGCGTCATTTCCACCGTCGTGATGAGGGATTAACGTAGTATCGCCACCGGCGATATTTTCCATTTCGCTGCAATAGACGGCAATGAACTTAAAGCCATCCTGATGTATACCTTCCGGAGCAGGATAGCCCGGCTGTCGATCATGGGTTGTAATTCTTATTTGATGAATACCAACGTTATAGTTATCCTTCGGTAGCAATGGCAGTAATTTGCTAAATACCAGATTCATAATTTCTTCGGCAACATCCTGTTTTATTTCTGGATACTTTCTGCTGATACCACCTGAATACGTATTAAGTTTTTCAGACTGAAAGAAAACTCCGGCCTCGCACAAACTAAAATATTTTTCGTACCCTGCTTTTGCCTGAAGATAACTTCGAAAACGAAATTTTCCATCTTCAGCTTTAAGCCAGGGATCAGGTAGCAACTCATCAAAGCTTTTTTTAACATTAATCGAGGTATTACCCAAACGTATATGATGATAAGCATGCATATATGACATCCTCAGAAAAGAGACAATAATGTATGTTGGTTATTTTTCTCAACTTATGACACCGGCAAGGGCCAATATCATTACCTGCATCCAGGCAAAATACGATGACTGCGGATATCAGGCGAGGAACGCACGTTCCCCGCCATCACATTCACTATTACTGACTTTTTTTACGCAACTCGGTCACCGGTACGCCGCCAATCCCCCAGTTATCGGTATCGACTTCGTCAATAACCACAATGGTTGTAGCAGGGTTTTTATTAAGCACATCCACCAGTAGCTGAGTCGCACCTTCCATCAGCTGTTTCTTTTGTTTATCGGTCACACCTTCTTTAGTGATCTTAATATTTACGTAGGGCATAACAACTCCTGTAAACTAAATGATTGTGGATAATGCGCCGAGGTAGCTAAGCGCAAACAGGTTAAACAGCAGAACATAACCATAATGCATCTGAAAACTGGTTCTGCCGGGAGAAACATTAAGGCTGTTGGCAGCAAAAATTGCGTTTATCGATACCGGAGAGAGCAGTTGCGTAGCAATAAAAAGGCAAATCCAAATCTGATAATCCACCACGCTGCCGGAAAGATAGTCGGAAAAAATCGACCACGACACGCTAAATATAATTAGGGGATGAATACCGAGAATACCAGGCAAGGGCAGAACAAATAAAATAATGGCATAGCACTGAAAAGTTGTAAGACCGCTAACAAACGCTGTAATGCCTTGCGGGATGTTTGCAAACAACATCATACATACCGATGTTAACAGGCTGCATGCCAGGAGTAATACCACTTCGCCGGAGATCCCCTGAGCAGATTCAGACAGTTGTTGCGCCCACTGCCTTTTGCGATTCGCAAAATGGCTGACGATAAAAAGAACAACCGCCGTGAAGGTGATGCTCTGCAAAGGATTCAACCCCAGCACGCTCAACGATAGAATAAAGCTTCCCCAAAACAAGCCGATAAAAGCAAGAATCGAGGTCATATTGCCGCGGTCAGAAACCGTATGACTATCTTCGGCAACCAGTTGGACACGCGATTTCTGGTTTAACAGGATACTGAATAAAAACAGGGGAATGCCGACCAGCATCGCCGGAACATGAGGGATATCCGGCATAGCTGCCCATACCGCCGCCGCACCGATAGTCGTCGGCATTAAAACCATCGTGATACATACCGTACGAGTGACAATCTTCGCCAGGTTAAACTTCGGTTGAACCACTTTTTTCAGGCTATCAAGCAGGAGTGGAATGGCCCCAAGGCTCATTGGCCAGGTTAAAAAAGCGGTCAGCAACGTAATGGACAATGTGACTTGAGACGGTTTTTTCTGCAGTAAATATGCCCCCAGCGCAGCGTTAAAATTTATCGCGTTCATCACCTGCCGGAGTAATGCCATCCCCACCAGCAAGAGCATGACGTCTGAATATCGTACAAAAACAGCGAGGAGGTTAAGTTCCCCACTCTTGTTTGCTGTCAGTAGAAAAATCATCGAAGCGATAAAAATGAGGATCCCACTTCTTGCCGATGATTTTTTCCACCAGAATGAAAAAGTTGACAGGATATACAATATTGACGCAACGAGTGCAAAAGCAGACATCACGGGATATTTACCGGCAAGCACACAGGATGCAAGGAAAACACCCAATAAGATCACAATCATTGAGGATTGCAGATTTTGCCAGAGATTACCGTGCGTCTGGATTTGCTCAGTCTGCATTAATGACAACCTCATGCTGAACATTGCGATGGTGCAATTGTTGATACATATCGGTTACACAGCGCCCGGCATCGACCAGGAACCTCGAATTGACAAGGGGTCGGGGCAATACGTAAGTGTAAAAATTAGCCCCTTCCGCTGGATTGCCTAACACCCAAATCGATTCTTGTGTTTCCCCAAGGCAGTTAATCGGATGCTGATTGATATCAATATCCAGCCCGCCTGGATGATAACCATCGTTCATAAAGGGACGCACAATGCCGTTGATAGTCATATTCCTCATCAACGTTGAAACGTCGTGCAACGGCGAAAAGTTAGCAATTTTGGCTTTTATCAACACATCAGCTCTCACTACGCTACTCTCATCTTTAAATTCAGAATGAACCTCGAACTTACCCTCATATTCATTCATCATTAACCGGGGATCCTTTCCTCCTGCCAGACGAACTATGTTGGCATGCATTAATGCCAACAGTTGTTCATTACGCAATTTCGGCGGACCTACAGCAATACGATTAAAGACAGGATTGATCTGCTCAATGAAGTATTGATGCGATTTCGCGTCAAGTCCGCAATTATCGATAGCCCCGCGCAAAATATCTCTTACGTCACGAATAATGTCGGTCGCCGCTTTCACTGGGCCCTTGACGTTGCCTTTGTCAGACTCATGCAAGTCATCGCGTAAAAAATCAATAAACCATTGGCTATATTCTTCCAGGGAGGCATGTTCCTGATTGCGATGAGGATAAAGTATGCTATCGATAACCGCAGCATCATGCACATCAGCAACATATGTCGTGGGTTCCTGCCACTTCCCCTCCAGGGTAGATCGATAGACGTAGCACATTTCTTTATGCAGCAACGGGAAAATTTGTTCGATGAAGTTTATTTTTGATGTGGCATTATGAATTAAATTCTGGACACGAAATTCATTAATTGCGGCTGAAGTTAAGAATCGTGGTCGGTATTGACCGGAAATACCTTTTTGATTCATGCCACGACTGCTGAAAGGGAGAGCCTGTCTGGAATAAATAAAAATATCAGGTTCATTGCCACCAGGGTGATAGCGAAGCATCCCATTGTCGGTCACAAACCGTCCACCACGTCCCAGCGTTAATTGAGAAATAACATCATAAGCTGTCAACCCAATGCCCTAGACGATAACCTTAGCTCGGGAGTGAATGTTATTTAACCTATCAACCGGATAAGGCGTGGAATAATATTCCAGCAGTTCATTTTGCTTATTGCTGCTGGCAATAAATTTTTCGACATAATGATCTTCCAACGTTTTCATATTGTCGCCATGGCCGGTTGTCAGATAAACAAAGTCAGCAACAATCCTCTGATTATCTTCTAAAACAATGGCTGATCGTTTATCTTGCTGAATAAAAAGATTAGTTGCCTGCTGATTTACTTGCGTTACCGTCAGACTGGCTGGCAGATTTTTTAGTATTCTCTCATACGCCCAATTCAAATATTCTCCCAATAAGCGACGAGGCAAGTAATCATTTGCATCAATAGCTAAACCTGTTTCGCTTTTTATATAGCGATCACCCACTTTGCGATAACCCTGATTGTTAGCCCATTGATGAAAACATGGACCCGGGCGAAAAGGGCCGGCATTTTTTACGGTCGCATCACCAAACAATGTTATTTGACAGGCAACAGTATTAACTAATAAATGATCGGGCTGAGACAAACTATGCGCTCCCACACCCATGGCATTTTTATCAATAATAATGATCTGCATATGTTCATTAATCGCATACTCTGTATGCAGGGCACAAATCCTTTCCAGAATACTTAAACCACGCGGTCCCATACCCAGTATAGCCACTGTCATTTTTTTCATTCTTTGCTCCAACTGTCTGAATATTTAACTTTACTGTATTGTAAATAGCTAATCCCTGCTGCGGTAAATAACGAGGCTGCACCCAATAATATGGAATAGGTCATTCCATTTTTATTGCTCTGGAAGGCACTGACAATTAATGGACCGACGATCTGCCCGACCCCATAAGTCAGCGTAACGAGGCCAAGAAGGTTAATCTTTTTTGGTGCCCTTATTTTTCTTGCCAGCGGCATGACCAAAGAACTTGTCCCCATGAATGTGCCGCCAAAACCAATACAGCTAATGGTTAGTAGCAGTGGTGAGTTAATAAATATGGCCATGACTACGCAAATCGCCTGAACAATTAAGTTAACACTTAGGCAGGATAATATATTCCACTTGCGCGCGGCCCATAACCAGCCATAGCATCCAGGAATAACGGCAAGACCGACAATGGACCAGATATGGTCGGCTAAAAAGGTGTTGCCAACCCCCCGGGCCATTAACGGTAAATATGTAGCGACAATGATATAGCCGAATCCGGCCAGACCATACAGTAAGGCTAAATTCCACCACTGGATTTCAGGTTCCGCACTTACGACTGCTTTTACCGGGGGGATCATATGCTTATCTTTCGGCAATAAAATTACCAGGATGACGAAAAATATCGTTGAAAGTATGGAAGCACCAATCCACAACAAGCGTGAATCTAACGCGTAAGACACGCCAGCAATGACATATTCATTACCGATAAAAATGCCTATTCCTACGCCTGAAAACAGTGAGGCGATAACAAAAGGATTATGGGTATGCTGGAGCACCAGCATTGAACCAAATATCATCATTCCCGCGCTTGCCACACCCGCAAGGAATCTGATTAACAGAATAATTTCAGGCTGAGTCACTTGTGCCATCAAAAAAATCAGCAGGGCTGTGAGTAACGCTGAAGCCAGTAACAGCATTCTTAACTTATTGACTGCGTTGAAAATACCAAAGGAGAAAAGGAGACTGCCGACGAGGTAACCTGCATAGTTTGCGCTGGCAATTAAGGATAATTGCGAAAAGGTAAAAAGCCCTTCATGAAGCATAACGGGAAGCATAGGGGTATATAAAAAACGCCCAATTCCCATTCCTAAGGTCAAGACGATCATACCAAATACAGCAGTACTCAGCTGACGATGGCCAACAGCACTGTGATCGATATCCATTTTTTGGCCTCAAAAGACGAATTAAGTTTGATTGTTATCTTACATAAGGAAATGATAATAAAAAGTTAATAAAAATGACGAAAACATTCACTTTAGGTAATGCCTTCTATGAACAGTACCTCGCTTAACTTGTTTAAAACGGTTGCGGAAACGGGTTCCATATCTGCTGCTGCGCGTAGTCTGCACTGCGTTTCATCGAATGTCACAACCCGCCTCAAACAACTGGAAGCCAGCCTTGACGTATCTCTGTTTGTCCGTGAGAAAAATCGTCTCTACATCACCCCTGAAGGCGAGCTTCTTCTTCGCTATGCCAACAAAATTCTGGCCCTGTTACACGAAGCGGAATTGTCCATGCATGGAACAAAAGTGGCGGGACCGTTACGCATCGGCGCAATGGAAACGACCGCAGCGGTACGTCTGCCCTCAATACTGGCGAATTTCCACCGCGAAATGCCTTCCGTTGAGCTAAACCTGAAAACCTCCCCCACGGAGGTACTGGTGCAGCACATCCTGAACAATGAACTGGAAATCGCTTTCGTTGCCGATCATCAGGCACTGCACACGGAAAATTCGCCTCTGCAATTGCACATTTTATGTCAGGAAACGCTGGTACTGGTGACGGCGGCAGAGCACCGGAATGTCATTACCGGCGCGGACCTCAAAGTGACAAGACCGCTGGTCTTTGTTAAGGGGTGTAACTATCGCTCCCGTCTGGGACAATGGCTGCGGCTGCAGGGAGTCGATTATGCCGATCCCCTGGAGTTCGGCTCTTTTCAGGCGATCCTTGGCTGCGTGAGTGCCGGAATGGGGATTGCCCTGTTGCCAGAGAGCGTAGTCAGACAGTATGAACATAATTTCCCTATCCGTAGCCATACGATTACCCCACAGATAGGTAACGTGAACACTATGATGATATGGCTTAAAAACCGAGAAGTCAGCCGGGTGCTTAATCGCTTTGTCTCATTTATTACCGAGGCTTAATTTTTCGCTACCGACAACGGCGCAATGCAGGCCGCAGAGTCAGTGGAAGACTGGCGCACTCAAAAGAGCGCCAGTGGCAACGTAATTGATAATGAAAAGCCCGCTTTATATCTGATAATCAATCACGGTTTCATCGGGCTCCATTGCCTGGCGTTTGATTTCATCCACGGATAACCCTGCGTTGCATAGCTCGATAAATCGCCAGACATAGTTGCGCTGTAGTTGTCCTCGTTTCAACCCCAGCCAGACGGTGTTGGCATCAAATAAATGCCGGGTATCCAGACGGGTCAAACTGCCCTCCTCCTGCTCGCCACTGGATTGCTCTGCCACCAGCCCAATACCCAGTCCCAACGCCACATAAGTTTTAATCACATCCGAATCCTGGGCGCTGAGTATGATATCCGGCACTAACCCTTTTCGGGCAAACGCTTCATCAATACGCGAACGTCCCGTAATTCCCTGTCGATAAGTAATTAACGGCCAATGGGCGATGGATTCCAGCGTTAAAGGCGATGTCTTGACGAGTGGATGGTCGTGCGGAACGAGCAGACTGTGGTGCCAACGAAACCAGGGAAAAGCCACCAGCAATGGATCGCTACTCAGACGTTCACTGGCAATCCCAATATCTGCTCCGCCATTTTGCAACAACGCTTCGATCTCCTGTGGCGTGCCCTGAATCAGTTCCAGACGCACTTCCGGGAAAAGCTCACGAAAAGCTTTAATCACTGCGGGCAGGCTATAGCGCGCCTGGGTATGCGTGGTGGCTATCGTCAGAACACCCGACGTGTCATTGGTAAACAGATCCGCCAGACGGCGGACGTTGCTGGCCTCATTCAGAATACGTTCGGCAATGCCCAGTAAGGCCTTACCGGGTTCGGTCATGCCCAGCAGGCGTTTCCCGCGACGAATAAATATTTCGATGCCAAGTTCATCTTCAAGTTCACGAATATGTCGGCTGACACCCGACTGCGAGGTATACAATATATTCGCGACTTCCGTCAGGTTGTAATCCTGACGGGCCGCCTCGCGGATTATTTTAAGTTGCTGGAAATTCACTTTTCGCTCCGGGCACATCAGACATTACGCTATTGTTAAAGTCTGATGCCCGGCATAACAAATAATAAAAACCTGCATCTTATTCCTCTTGGGAATAAGCTTTAGCTTACCAGCTGCAGCTCACGGTTTTCCATCATCGGTCGGCTAACCAGCGACAACAGGATCTCCTTGACTGCCTGCGCTTGTGGCGACAAGCTCCCCATGGCCGACACATTCAACGAGAGCGGCAGATTCATTGATGGGGCAGTAATCCGCGCCATCCAGCCATTTGCTGCATTGCACAGTGCGCGGGCTGCCGATTCGGGTAACACGGTGACGCCCATACCGCTGGCAATGGCAGCCGTTAAGGTCGAGATAGACTCGATTTCACCAATGACTTTGGCCGTTAAGCGACGTAGCGAAAAAGCCTCATCCACCCGCAAACGCACCGCACTGTAATCCCGCGGCAAAAACAGATTCATCTGCGCCACTGCGGCTAAATCGACGCTTTGGCCTGGACAATCACGCGTCCCCACCAGGAAAAGATCCTCCTTCAGCAACGGCTGACAACTTATGCCCGCAACGGGCGAGCGCTCATAGAGCACTGCCATGTCTAATTGTCCGCTGAGAAGCTTGTCATTTAGCACTGCCCCACTGTTTTCATGCAAATAGACCAGTACATCGGGCAGTTCGGCACGTACTGTTTGTAACAGTGGCATAGTGATGGATGATGCCGCCGTACCCGGTGCCAGGCCAATAGAAACCTGACCACTCAGAGTCTGACCAACATTATTGACCGCAAGTTGCGCCTGTTCACACTGACGTAAAATTGTTCGGGCGTGGGTATACAGCACTTTCCCCGCTTCCGTGGGCGTGACGCCGCGCTTGGTACGAATCAGCAATTGCTGATCCAGTTCGCCTTCCAGCGTGGCGACCTGCTGGCTCAGCGCGGGTTGCGCGATGTGCAACACTTCCGCTGCCTGGGTCAGGCTACCAATATCGACGATTTTTACGAAATATTTCAGTCGTCTGAAGTTCATTTTGCCTCCTGTCGGAATACCAGAACCCGTGCTGGCAGTCATGTGAATCAGGATTGCAAGATACTTGCCAGTTTCTTCTGCAGCGGCGTTTTACGCTGACGCCGCGTCAGGTAAGGAGCAAAGTGAAGAACGACATTTTTTGTACGCTTATACAGATAACTGTGGCTGCCCTGGAAAAGGTAGAAGCGCACCAGAATGGGGCAAAAGCATAAAAAGACGGAAAGTTCGCCGCTTTGCTGATTTTGTCAGCAAACGAACGCACAATTGTATTTCGTCCTTTGACAACCCTCATCGCCCTCGCTAATATGCGCCTCGTTCACACGATTCCTCTGTAGTTCAGTCGGTAGAACGGCGGACTGTTAATCCGTATGTCACTGGTTCGAGTCCAGTCAGAGGAGCCAAATTCAGAAAAGCCTGCTTTCGAGCAGGCTTTTTGCTTTTCAATTTTCTCATTCGTCTAATTATTCATGTTGCCCTCTGCGAGGGATATAATCGTTTCCTCTTCATGCCTGTCGCGGTAATCTCATAACGTCCGGTAATCTATCGGCTGCAATGTGCGTAACCCAACTCAAATACTAATAATTAAAAGACAGTACAGACAGGATAACTATGGATTCCACCCTCACCTCCACGGGTCCCCAACAGGACGCCTCTTCGCTCAACCGTGCCCGACGCGCTGCGCTTGGCAGTTTCGCGGGCGCCGTGGTCGACTGGTATGATTTTCTGCTCTATGGCATCACCGCTGCGTTAGTCTTTAACCGCGAGTTCTTTCCGCAGGTCAGTCCGGCGATGGGAACACTTGCCGCCTTCGCTACCTTTGGCGTCGGATTTCTGTTCCGCCCGCTAGGCGGGGTCATCTTCGGCCACTTCGGCGATCTTCTTGGGCGTAAACGTATGCTGATGCTCACCGTCTGGATGATGGGGATCGCCACGGCGCTGATCGGCATTATTCCTTCCTTTGACACCATTGGCTGGTGGGCCCCTGTTCTACTGGTGACGCTGCGCGCCATTCAGGGCTTCGCCGTGGGCGGTGAATGGGGCGGAGCCGCGTTGCTCTCCGTCGAAAGCGCGCCGAAAAATAAAAAAGCCTTTTATAGCAGCGGTGTACAGGTCGGGTACGGCGTCGGTCTGCTGCTTTCTACCGGCCTGGTCTCGCTGATTAGCTCTCAAACTACCGATGAGCAGTTCCTCAGTTGGGGCTGGCGTATTCCGTTCTTGTTCAGCATCGTGCTGGTATTAGGCGCGTTGTGGATGCGTAACAGAATGGATGAATCGGCCGAGTTCGAACAGCAGCAACAGGCGCCACAGCCCGAGAAAAAGCGGCTTCCGGTCATTGAGGCTTTAATCCGACATCCGGGCGCATTCTTAAAAATTATCGCCCTGCGCCTATGTGAACTGCTGACGATGTATATCGTCACCGCATTTGCTCTTAACTACTCGACACAAAACCTCGGCCTGCCACGCGAGCTGTTTCTGAATATCGGATTGCTGGTCGGCGGGCTGAGCTGTCTGACCATCCCCTGCTTTGCGTGGCTTGCTGACCGCTTTGGTCGTCGTCGCGTCTACATTACCGGGGCACTGGTCGGGACGCTAAGCGCCTTCCCATTCTTTATGGCGCTGGAGGCTCAGTCTATTTTCTGGATCGTGTTCTTCGCGATTATGCTGGCCAACATTGCACACGATATGGTGGTCTGCGTACAGCAGCCTATGTTTACCGGTTTATTTGGCGCAAGCTATCGCTATAGCGGCGCAGGCGTTGGTTATCAGGTGGCCAGCGTGGTTGGCGGCGGTTTTACCCCCTTTATTGCGGCGGCACTGGTGACATTTTCAGGCGGAGACTGGCACAGCGTAGCTATTTATCTGATGGCGGGTTGTCTTATCTCCGCCACTACCGCGCTGTTGATGCGGGATAAGCAGCACGGTTAAACCCCCGGTGCGAGGGCCATCCGGTCTTCGCACCATCTTCCTTAACGTCTGACTTTTGTTTCACATTCCTGTGACATACTATCGGGAGAGCGGTATATCTGTGGAACAAGGAGACAGACATGAACAATAAGGGCGCCAGCCTGACCCCGGCTCAGGCACTGGATAAACTGGACGCGCTGTACGAACAGTCGGTTAAATCACTGCGTAGCGCCATTGGTAAGTATGTTGAAACAGGGACCCTCCCTGACGTAATCGCCCGCCAGAACGGTCTTTTTGTCTACCCGTCACTTCGTGTCACCTGGGATGGCAGCGCCACTAATCCGCCAAAAACACGCGCCTATGGCCGTTTTACCCATGCGGGTTGCTATACCACCACCATTACCCGTCCGTCGCTCTTTCGTCCTTATCTTGAAGAACAGCTCACGCTGCTGTATCAGGATTATGATGCGCATATCTCCGTTGAGCCATCGCAGCATGAAATCCCCTATCCCTATGTGATTGACGGTTCAGAACTGACGTTGGATCGCTCGATGAGCGCCGGATTAACGCGCCATTTCCCCACCACTGAATTGTCGCAGATTGGTGACGAAACGGCGGACGGGATTTTTCATCCGGCGGAATTTTCTCCGCTGTCTCACTTCGATGCCCGACGCGTGGATTTTTCGCTGGCGCGACTGCGTCATTACACGGGCACGCCGGTTGAACATTTCCAGCCCTTTGTGCTGTTCACCAACTACACCCGCTATGTCGATGAGTTCGTACGCTGGGGCTGCAGCCAGATCCTCGACCCGGACAGCCCGTATATCGCGCTGTCATGCGCGGGCGGGATCTGGATCACCGCCGAAACCGAAGCGCCAGAAGAAGCCATCTCCGACCTCGCCTGGAAGAAACACCAGATGCCCGCCTGGCATTTAATTACCGCTGATGGTCAGGGGATCACGCTGGTGAATATCGGCGTCGGCCCGTCTAACGCCAAAACTATTTGCGATCATCTCGCCGTACTGCGCCCTGACGTCTGGCTGATGATTGGGCACTGTGGCGGCCTGCGTGAAAGTCAGGCAATTGGCGATTATGTTCTGGCCCATGCTTATTTGCGTGATGACCACGTGCTGGATGCTGTACTCCCACCGGATATTCCGATTCCGAGCATCGCTGAAGTGCAACGCGCGCTGTATGACGCGACCAAAGAGGTCAGCGGCATGCCCGGCGAAGAGGTCAAACAGCGCCTGCGTACCGGTACCGTTGTCACCACCGACGATCGAAACTGGGAATTACGTTACTCCGCCTCTGCGCTGCGCTTTAACCTCAGCCGTGCGGTAGCTATCGATATGGAAAGCGCCACTATCGCCGCACAGGGCTACCGCTTCCGCGTCCCCTACGGCACATTGCTTTGCGTTTCCGACAAACCGCTGCACGGCGAGATTAAACTACCTGGTCAGGCCAACCGTTTTTATGAAGGCGCCATTTCCGAGCATCTGCAAATAGGTATCCGGGCTATCGATCGTCTTCGCGCCGAAGGCGATCGACTGCACTCCCGTAAATTACGTACGTTCAACGAACCGCCGTTCCGTTAAGGCCTGAGGTAACTATGCACAACTCAACCCCTCTTTCCGCCCTGCGTAACCTGCTGATAGCGCAGGGGCTGGATGGTATGATTGTCCCGCGCGCCGACGCTCACCAAAGTGAAGATTGTACGCCGCATGATAATAAGTTGGCCTGGCTGACTGGTTTTAGCGGTTCAGCGGGACTCGCGCTGGTCCTGCGCGACCGCGCATTAATATTTGTCGATGGGCGCTATCAGGTCCAGGTGCGCAATGAAGTCTCGCTGGATGATTTTGAAATTCACCATTTACACGACGAACCGCTGGCAGACTATTTGCAGTCTCACGTTGCAGCGGGTACACGTATCGGCTTTGAGCCGCTGCTGATGGTTAACAGCCAGTTTGAAGCGCTGTCGGCTACCCACTGCGAGCTGGTACCTCTGGAGCAGGATCCCTTCGACCAGGTATGGTTAGATCGTCCGGCAGCGCCTTGCGGCATCATTCGCGAAATGCCCCTCGACATCAGCGGTGAGAGCAGCGCACAGAAACGTGCCCGCGTCGTGGAGCAGCTCACTCAACATCAGGCCGATGTGCTGGCGATTACGCTGCCGGACAACATTGCCTGGCTGCTTAATGTCCGTGGTTCGGATCTTGCTATGGTTCCGGTTCCGTTCTCATTTGCCCTGCTCCATCGCAGCGGCGAACTGGAATGGT
This sequence comes from Citrobacter sp. CRE-46, assembly GCF_059615875.1. Taxonomy (NCBI): domain Bacteria; kingdom Pseudomonadati; phylum Pseudomonadota; class Gammaproteobacteria; order Enterobacterales; family Enterobacteriaceae; genus Citrobacter; species Citrobacter sp. CRE-46. Next base: position 3,142,701 of record NZ_CM184341.1, read on the forward strand.
TTGTCGATAGCAATAAAACACAGCAACTCCCCGCATCGCTGTTGGATACGCTTACGCTGGCCCCGCAAGAGAGCTTCCTGGCTCGCTGCCAGCAGTTGGCAAATGGGAAGCGCTTTCTGGTCGATAAAGACTGCGCTCCGGTAGCATTGCGTTTTGCCATAGAAGAACATGGCGGCCACGTCCTGTGGGCCCCCGACCCTATTACGTTAATGAAAGCGCACAAAAATGACATTGAACTGGCAGGCTATCGGGAATGCCATGAACAGGATGGCGCAGCCTGGGTTAACTTCCTCGCATGGCTGGCGCATGAGGTCCCTTTACGCGAAGCGGCGGGCAATCCAATCACCGAACTGGAAGCGCAGGCTAAACAGCTGGAGTTTCGCCAGCAGCAGCCGGGATTTATCGAGCAGAGTTTCAGCACGATTTCAGCCTCTGCCAGCAATGCGGCGATGTGTCATTACCACTCCAGCGAAAAAACCAATACGCCAATTACCTCGCAGGCCATGTACCTGAATGATTCCGGTGGTCAGTATCATAATGGTACAACGGATACGACGCGCACCCTGGCATTTGGCCCACAGGATCCGCAGCGACGCTTGCACTACACCGCCGTGTTGAAAGGCTTCTTGTCACTTATTTCACTGCAGTTCCCCAGCGGTACTCAGGGCCATCAACTGGATGCCTTTAGTCGGCGGGCGTTGTGGGATTTGGGACTGGATTTTGATCATGGAACCGGGCACGGCGTAGGCCATCAGTTGCTTATCCATGAACAACCTCATCGCATTGCCAAAAAAGTTAACCCCTGGCCTCTGGTGGCGGGCAATATCATCACCATCGAACCGGGTTATTATCTGGCCGGGCAATATGGGATCCGCATTGAGAATCAGGTGGAGATTATCAACAGCCGTCCGGGCTTCTGCCGTTTCTCAACGCTGACGCTGGTGCCGATTGATTTGAACCTTGTGGAACTGCATCTGCTGAGCGATGCTGAGAAACAGTGGATTGATGATTACCACCAGCAGGTCAGAGAGACATTGTCCCCACGCGTAAACGCAGAAGCCCGTCCATGGCTGTTCGCCGCCACTGCGCCCATTCGCGTTCAGGCCAATTAATGCATTAAAAAAGGCAGCCCGCAGGCTGCCTTAGTTCTCCCCAACGTCTTACTGCTTAGCTGTTACGGATGTACTCATCCATTTCAGTTTTCAGGTTATCGGACTTGGTACCGAAGATCGCCTGAACACCGGAACCAGCAACCACGACGCCCGCCGCACCCAGTTTCTTCAGGCCAGCCTGATCCACTTTGGCAACGTCAGCCACGCTAACGCGCAGACGAGTAATGCACGCATCGAGGTTAGTGATGTTGTCTTTACCACCGAATGCAGCAACCAGAGCCGGAGCCATTTCGCCGGACGCACCCGCTTTGCTGTCTTCGGTCGCATCTTCACGACCTGGCGTTTTCAGGTCCAGCGCTTTGATCAGCACACGGAAGATGGTGTAGTAAACAATCGCATAACCGATACCGACAATCGGGAACAGCCACAGTTTGCTGCTGTTACCGGACAGAACGATAAAGTCGATCAGACCGTGAGAGAACGATGTCCCGTCGCGCATACCCAGCAGGATACAGATCGGGAATGCCAGACCAGCCAGAATCGCGTGGATGATGTACAGGATCGGCGCCACGAACATGAAGGAGAACTCGATCGGCTCGGTAATACCGGTCAGGAACGAGGTCAGCGCCGCGGAGATCATAATACCGCCCACTTTTGCGCGGTTTTCTGGTTTAGCAGAGTGCCAGATAGCGATAGCGGCAGCCGGCAGACCGTACATTTTGAACAGGAAGCCACCGGACAGTTTGCCCGCAGTCGGGTCGCCCGCCATATAGCGAGGGATATCACCGTGGAATACCTGACCCGCGGCGTTGGTGTACTCACCGATCTGCATCTGGAATGGAACGTTCCAGATATGGTGCAGACCAAACGGCACCAGGCAGCGTTCAATGAAGCCATAGATACCGAACGCCACTACCGGGTTCTGGTATGCAGCCCACTGGGAGAACGTCTGAATAGCAGTACCGATCGGCGGCCAAATGAAGGACAGAACCACGCCTGTGAAGATGGCAGCCAGACCAGAAATAATAGGAACGAAGCGCTTACCCGCAAAGAAGCCGAGATACTCAGGCAATTTGATACGGTAGAAACGGTTGAACATATACGCTGCAATCGCACCGGAGATAATCCCCCCGAGAACACCCGTATCAGCAAGGTGTTTAGCGGCAATCTCTTCAGCAGGTAAATGCAGAACCAGCGGCGCAACAACAGCCATGGTTTTAACCATGATGCCGTAGGCAACAACGGATGCCAGTGCAGATACGCCGTCATTGTTGGTGAAGCCTAACGCAACACCGATGGCAAAGATCAGCGGCATGTTCGCAAAAACAGAACCGCCTGCTTCTGCCATTACGTGCGATACAACGGCTGGCAGCCAGCTGAAGTTAGCGGAACCGACACCCAGCAGGATACCTGCAATCGGGAGTACGGATACCGGCAGCATCAGCGATTTACCGACCTTTTGCAGGTTAGCAAATGCATTCTTAAACATAATTAGGAGTGCTCCTGAGTATTTGTGCTTATACACTTCATCCTTCAAACCGCCTCAGCGTTGGCTGCGCTCATTCACTCCAGTCACTTACTCGAGTAAGCTCCTGTCATTCACTCACTTGCCGCCTTGATGCCGCTTGAATGATTTTGTGTATTCTACGTTCTCACGCATTGGCAAGGGGGGAGAGCCTCGCCGTGGACAGAGCATCTAAGTGCTCTTTATTTATTACACAGAGTAAAATAATTCAGTCTGTATTTGTTTGACGGCTATCACAATTCAGTTGTGAATGGCCGCAAAATACGCACATTCCGATAAAATGAGTTTCTGAATGTGTCTAACTGGTTATTCACCGCCCATTTTGTGGCGGTGAACTTTACTCGCTTTAGTTATTAATTACGAGCTTTAAAAAAAGTCAGTTAACGGACTGATTGCAGGCGAGAAGCATCGATGTGAAACAGGCGGGCAAAGTTATCAGTGGTTGCCTGCGCCAGTTCTTCCACGGCAACACCTTTCACTACGGCCATATACTCCGCAACGTCACGCGTCATGGCAGGTTGGTTCTCTTTTCCACGATGCGGCACCGGCGCAAGGTACGGAGAATCCGTCTCAACTAACAAACGATCCAGAGGAACATAACGGGCAGCATCACGCAGTTGGTCAGCATTACGGAACGTGACGATGCCGGAAAACGAGATATAAAAGCCGAGATCCAGCAATTTGCCCGCCGTTTCTCTGTCCTCTGTAAAACAGTGTAGTACGCCGCCGCAATCCGTCACCTTTTCTTCGCGCAGAATTGATAATGTATCGGCTCGGGCATCACGGGTATGCACGATAACCGGTTTCTGTAACTCGCGGCCAATCTGAATATGGTGGATGAAAGATTCCTGCTGGCGCACCTTCGTTTCCGGCGTGTAAAAATAATCCAGCCCGGTTTCGCCCATCGCTACCACACCGTCTTCGGCGGCAAAACGACGCAGGTCTTCAACATCATAAGTTTCATCCTGATTTAACGGATGCACACCGCAGGAGAAAACCACGTTGTCACGTTGGCCAACCAGTTCACGCATACTGCGGTATCCCGGCAGGGTGGTCGCGACGGCAAGACAAAATTTCACATCGCGTGCGGCCGCTTTCGCCAACACGTCATCCACGTCCTTATGCAGAGATTGATAATCCAGGCCATCAAGATGGCAGTGTGAGTCGACTAAAAACATAATGTCTCTCTCAAAGATGAGGAACAGGCAGTACGGTGCCTGGTTGCAGGTAATGCTCAATACGGAGAATAAGATCGGTTAATACCAGTTCACGGTTTATGCCCGTCACGTTCAGCAACTGCTGACGACAATGACAAACATCACCGAGTATCGCCTGTATCTGGGCGACGGATAACCGCTCGGCGATAGAAGAGATGAGATCCTGAGCATCAGGATTGGTTAAATGGGAAATCCCATAAGAACGCTTTAGGGCATCCGTCAACAGCGTGGCCAGCCAGTGTAAACGAGCGGCAGCCTGATCGTGGTTGAGCGCCGCTAACAGGATATACCAGTCGCCTGATTGCAGGGTGTTCGCCAGCGCGGCGAGGAAATCTGTGCGGTGCGTCCAGCTTTCAGCCTGTAGCAACGTTAATGCCGCGCCAGGTGACCCCGCACTCAGACGTAATGCGCTCAACAATGCTTCCGGTGACGCCGTCACTTCACGGGTAAGCCAGGAGATAGCGTATGACTCTGCCGGTGGTGCAAGGTGATGTAATCGACAGCGGCTACGCAGTGTGGCCAATAAACGCGCAGGTTCGCGACTGGCGAGGAAGAACCAGGTCTGCGCCGGAGGCTCTTCCAGCGTTTTCAGTAACGCATTAGCGGCGGCATCGGTTAACTGGGCGGCATCCGGGATCCACACCACTTTCGCCCCGCCCAGGCGTGAATGCTCGTACAGTTTCTCACTGACTTCGCGTACCGCGTCAACGCCCAGCGTGCTTTTGCCTTTTTCCGGCAGCAGCGAATAGTAGTCCGGATGGGTCCCCGCCTGCATCAGCTGACAGCCGCGGCAGTGTCCGCAGCTTTTATGTCCTTCCGGCTGCTGACACATTAAATAGCGACTGAGCGCGTAAATCAGCGCATCGTCGCCCATGCCGGGTAACGCCTGAATCAGTAACGCATGGTGACCACGACCCGTCTGGTAGCTCGCTACCAGTTTTTCAAAATCAGGTCGTAACCATGGGTACCATTTCATGCGCCCTGCTCCTTCACCCACTGAGTAATGGTATTGCGAATATCAGCCATCACTGCCTCCAGCGGCTGCGTAGCGTCAATAGTACGAATGCTGGCGTCTTTGGCAGCCAGTTCAAGATAGCGCGCTCGGGTACGATTAAAGAAATCGAAAGATTCCTGTTCAATACGGTCCAGTTCGCCACGCGCACGCGCACGCTTCAATCCGACTTCTGGAGTGACATCCAGATAGAGCGTCAGGTCCGGACGAAAATCTCCGAGTACCGCATCACGCAGCGTTGCCAGCATGTTTTGATCGATACCGCGGCCACCGCCCTGATACGCCTGGGTCGACAGGTCGTGACGATCGCCAATGACCCATGCGCCTCTCGCCAGCGCAGGTTTAATAACGGTTTCGACCAACTGTACGCGCGCGGCGTAAAACATCAGGACTTCGGCTTTGTCGGTAATGACCTCGTCGCCTACCGACTTAATGTCCAGCACCAGACTTCTTAGTTTCTCAGCGAGCTGCGTTCCACCAGGCTCGCGGGTAAAAACCATGTCACGAATACCGAGTTGCTCAAGTGTCTCTACCACCACATTACGCGCAGTGGTTTTTCCGGCGCCTTCCAGGCCCTCGATGACGATATAGTTACTGCCCATTTTTTTCCTTAAGCACTTTCAGGTAATCCTGTACTGACCGGTTATGGCTGACAAGATTGGTGTTAAATGTGTGGCCGCCTTTACCATCTGCCACGAAATAGAGATACGGCGTTTTTGCCGGATGTGCGGCAGCCTGCAACGAGGCCTCTCCCGGCATGGCAATCGGGCCAGGCGGCAGCCCGGTGATGGTGTAGGTGTTATAGGCGGTTGGCGTTTCTAAATCCACACGCGACAATTTGCCATTATACCGTGTCCCCATGCCGTAAATCACCGTCGGATCGGTTTGTAAACGCATGCCAATACGTAAGCGGTTAATAAAGACCGAGGCCACCTGGTCGCGCTCGCTGGCAACCGCAGTTTCTTTTTCAATAATCGAGGCCATTGTCACTAGCTGATTTTTATCCTGATAAGGCAAGCCATCAGCGCGCCCTTCCCAGACGGTATCCACCGCTTTAACCATCTTTTGATGCGCACGTTTTAGCAGTGCTACGTCGGTCGTATTGGCGGTATACATCCAGGTATCGGGCCAGAACCAGCCTTCCACCCACTGCGGGTTTTCCAGCTTCAGCGCCTGAGCGACAGTCTCGTAGTTATCGTCGCTCAGCGTATGTTTGATATAGGGCGCATCGCGCAGTTGTTTGAGGTAATCACTCAGGCGCATCCCTTCCACCAGACGTAACGGGAACTGGGCCTCTTTACCGCTTTCCAGCAATAGCAGCATTTCTCGCACCGTCATGTCGGGCGTCAGGCGATAGGTACCCGCCTTAAAATGCGACAGGTCAGGCTCCACACGCAGCAGCCACTGGAAGACACGCGGACGATTGATAACCTTATCCGCATACAGCTGTTCACCGAGGGCCAGGCGGCCTGTACCCGCTTTCAGCGTAAAAATGGTCTCTTCTTTAATCAATAACTTACTGTCCGCCAGATGGCGAACTTTCCACATGCCTACGCCCGCGGCAATGCCCAGCACAACCAGCAATAACAGGACAACGAGTAACAGTTTTTTCATGACTAATTCGGGTGCTCACAAAGTGGGGCTAAAAAATCGAATAACAAACGTGAAGACAACATCGTGTCGCCACAGGTACGCACGGGAATAACCGGCATTAATGCGTTACAGACGACGATTTCATCGGCTTGCATAATCTCCTCCAACCCGGCATACACTTCGACAAGACTGAACGGTGATTGTGCCAGCATACGGATACAGAATTGTCGCATAATGCCGTTCACTCCGGCCTGATCCAACCGGGGAGTGTAAACCACATTACCTTTACGCCAGAACAAATTAGCCGCACAGCATTCCGTAACCCATCCCTCGCTGTCAAGAACCAGCGCTTCATCGGCATCCGTCTGCTCAAGATGAGAGCGAATCAATACCTGCTCCAGGCGATTCAGATGCTTAAGTCCTGCAAGCATAGGGTTACGCCCCAGACGCACTGGGCTTAACGCCAGCGTAATCCCTTCATGGCGCCAACGATCGTAATGTTCGGGCCAGGCTGAAACAGAGAGAATACGGGTGGCGTTGTGACAATTTGCGCCGCTGTATCCCCGACCGCCGCTACCGCGGCTAATAATGACTTTCAATACGCCACGCGCGTGTCCTTGAGCCAGCATTTTCATTTCATCTTGCAGTTCTGACCACTGTTCAAAAGCGATCAGCAACTTTTGGCAAGCGTCTTGTAAACGCGCAAGATGCGCTGCAAAGAGGCAAATTTCGCCGTCGATAATTCGCGCGGTAGTAAAACAACCATCGCCAAATTGGGTCGCTCGATCGCTTACGGCCAGCAGATTTTGCTCGCAGCCATTAATTAAGAACATGGAGGCTCCTTATATCTGGTCCGCTAGTTTGGCAGGATGAGTAACACACGACAAGGGCGAAAAACCGAATAAAAAAAGGCCCGACAAGCGGACCTTTTCAGTTTTATTTCGATGCTAACGCATCACCTGACGAGACTTAAATCTTTTTAAAGATCAAAGAACCGTTGGTACCACCGAAGCCGAAGGAGTTACACAGAGTATATTCCAAACCACTCACCTGACGCGCTTCGTGAGGAACGAAGTCCAGGTCGCAACCTTCATCCGGGTTATCCAGGTTGATGGTTGGCGGAATAGCCTGGTCGCGCAGCGCCAGGATAGAGAAAATAGACTCTACCGCGCCCGCAGCACCTAACAGGTGACCGGTCATGGATTTGGTTGAGCTTACCATCACACGGCTCGCCGCATCGCCAAAGACAGATTTCACTGCCTGGGTTTCAGCTTTATCGCCTGCAGGCGTAGACGTACCATGCGCGTTGACATAGCCGATCTGACCCGCTTCGATAGCCGCATCGCGTAGTGCGTTGACCATTGCCAGCGCAGCGCCTGCACCGTTTTCCGGTGGTGACGTCATGTGGTAAGCATCGCTGCTCATGCCAAAACCAACGACTTCAGCATAGATTTTCGCGCCGCGCGCTTTCGCATGCTCGTACTCTTCCAGTACCACCATGCCTGCGCCGTCGCCCAGCACAAAGCCATCACGCTCTTTATCCCACGGGCGGCTTGCCGCTTGCGGGTTATCATTACGCGTAGACAGCGCGCGTGCCGCGCCAAAACCACCCACGCCAAGCGGTGTACTGGCTTTTTCAGCACCACCCGCAACCATCGCGTCTGCATCACCGTATGCAATGATACGTGCGGCATGACCGATATTATGTACGCCTGAAGTACAGGCGGTCGCGATGGAGATGCTTGGCCCTTGCAGGCCGTACATGATGGTCAGGTGACCTGCCACCATGTTAACAATCGTCGACGGAACGAAGAACGGGCTGATCTTACGCGGTCCACCGTTTACCAAAGAGGTATGGTTTTCTTCGATCAGACCGAGACCGCCAATACCGGAGCCAATAGCGGCGCCAATACGGTGAGCGTTCTCTTCCGTAATTTCGAGGCCAGAATCCTGCATGGCCTGAACGCCAGCGACAATTCCATATTGAATGAAGGCATCCATCTTGCGCTGTTCTTTGCGCGAGATAATGTCTTCACAGTTAAAATCCTTTACTAAGCCAGCAAATTTCGTTGCATAGGCGCTAGTATCGAAATGGTCGATCAGGCTGATGCCACTCTGACCGGCAAGGAGAGCTTTCCAGGTAGACTCTACGGTATTGCCGACAGGAGACAACATGCCCAGTCCGGTCACAACTACACGACGCTTAGACACGGTTGTCCTCCAGGGAGGGAAAATAATTCAAGTGGGATAAAAAGATAAAACTCAGGCGGTCGAATGACCGCCTGGAGATGTTCACTTACGCCTGGTGGCCGTTGATGTAATCAATGGCAGCCTGAACGGTAGTGATTTTCTCAGCTTCTTCGTCCGGAATCTCAGTATCAAACTCTTCTTCCAGAGCCATTACCAGCTCAACGGTGTCAAGAGAATCTGCGCCCAGGTCTTCAACGAAGGAAGCATTGTTGGTAACTTCTTCCTGCTTAACGCCCAGCTGTTCGCCGATAATTTTCTTAACGCGTTCTTCGATAGTGCTCATACTCTTAAATTTCCTATCAAAACTCGCTTTCGCGATGGTTTTCGTAGTGTATAAAATGTTGAAAAATTTGCAACTAAATCCCGGCAGGTCTTACCACGATTTTACGTTATTTTGAGGCCATTCCCCCTAATAACGCAAATATTTTTCAATCGTGGTTAAACCATGTACATCCCGCCGTTGACGTGCAAAGTCTCACCTGTGATGTAACTTGCTTCGTCAGAAGCTAAAAATGCAACCGCACTGGCGATTTCCTGAGCGCCACCAAGGCGACCCGCAGGAACCTGTGCCAGTATACCCGCACGCTGATCATCAGACAGCGCACGCGTCATGTCCGTTTCAATAAAGCCCGGAGCAACAACGTTTACAGTAATACCACGGGACGCAACTTCGCGCGCCAGTGATTTACTGAAGCCGATCAGACCTGCTTTCGCCGCAGCGTAGTTAGCCTGACCCGCATTTCCCATGGTACCAACCACAGAACCGATAGTGATAATACGCCCATGACGCTTTTTCATCATAGCTCGCATTACCGCTTTTGACAGACGGAAAACAGATGACAGGTTGGTTTCGATAATATCGTTCCACTCGTCATCTTTCATGCGCATTAACAGGTTATCACGAGTAATCCCGGCATTATTGACCAGAATATCGACTTCACCAAATTCTGCGCGAATATTTTCCAGAACAGATTCGATAGATGCCGGATCGGTCACATTCAACATCAGACCTTTACCATTTGCACCTAAGTAATCGCTAATGGCCTGCGCACCACTTTCACTGGTTGCAGTACCGATAACTTTCGCGCCACGGGCAACGAGTGTTTCTGCAATTGCGCGGCCAATTCCACGGCTTGCACCGGTTACCAGCGCGATTTTTCCTTCAAAATTCATGGGCTTCCTCTTTTATTGCTCTAGCGCCGCAGACAGCGCTGCCGGCTCATTCAGTGCCGAAGCGGTCAGGGTGTCAACAATACGTTTCGTCAAACCGGTGAGAACTTTACCTGGCCCCACTTCATACAGGTGCTCTACGCCCTGAGATGCCATAAACTCAACGGTTTTGGTCCACTGAACCGGGCTGTACAGTTGACGAACCAGCGCATCGCGAATCGCGTCTGCGGTAGTTTCACACTTCACGTCGACGTTGTTCACAACTGGAACAGTCGGCGCGTTGAAAGTGATTTTTTGCAATTCAACGGCCAGTTTCTCAGCGGCAGGCTTCATCAGCGCGCAGTGAGAAGGCACGCTGACCGGCAACGGCAGCGCACGCTTGGCGCCAGCGGCTTTACAAGCAGCACCTGCACGTTCTACGGCTTCTTTATGCCCGGCGATAACCACCTGACCCGGCGAGTTGAAGTTAACCGGAGAAACGACCTGCCCTTCAGCAGACTCTTCACACGCTTTAGCGATAGAGGCATCGTCCAGACCAATAATCGCAGACATGCCGCCAGTACCTTCCGGTACGGCTTCCTGCATGAATTTGCCGCGCAGTTCAACCAGACGGACGGCATCGGCAAAATCAATTACGCCCGCACATACCAGCGCAGAGTATTCGCCCAGGCTGTGACCTGCCATCAGCGCAGGTGTTTTACCACCCTGCTGTTGCCATACGCGATACAGCGCGACAGATGCAGCCAATAGCGCTGGCTGCGTCTGCCAGGTTTTATTCAGTTCTTCTGCCGGACCTTGCTGAGTCAGCGCCCACAGATCATAGCCCAGCGCAGCTGATGCTTCAGCAAAAGTTTCTTCAACAATTGGGTAGCTTGCTGCCATTTCAGACAACATCCCAACGGTCTGGGAACCCTGCCCCGGAAACACAAATGCAAATTGCGTCATGTTAAAATCCTTATACTAGAAACGAACCAGCGCGGAGCCCCAGGTGAATCCACCCCCGAAGGCTTCAAGCAATATCAACTGCCCGGCTTTGATACGCCCGTCGCGGACGGCTTCGTCCAGTGCGCACGGTACGGAAGCCGCGGACGTATTGCCATGTCTGTCCAGTGTAACGACGACATTATCCATCGACATGCCCAGCTTTTTCGCTGTCGCGCTGATAATGCGCAGGTTTGCCTGATGCGGCACCAGCCAGTCCAGCGCAGAACGGTCGAGATTATTGGCTTCCAGCGTTTCGTCAACGATGTGGGCAAGCTCGGTCACCGCGACTTTAAATACTTCGTTACCCGCCATCGTCAGGTGGATCGGGTTATCCGGATTTACGCGATCGGCGTTAGGCAGCGTCAACAACTCACCATAACGACCATCAGCATGCAGATGCGTGGAGAGAATACCCGGCTCTTCGGATGCGCTCAGTACCACCGCGCCCGCGCCGTCACCAAAGATAATGATCGTTCCACGATCGGTTGGATCACAAGTACGAGCAAGAACATCAGATCCAACGACCAGAGCATGCTTCACTGCGCCAGACTTAACGTACTGATCGGCAACGCTAAGGGCATAGGTAAAACCGGCGCAAGCGGCCGCAACGTCAAACGCCGGACAGCCTTTGATCCCCAGCATACTTTGGATCTGGCATGCCGCGCTTGGAAATGCGTGTGTGGATGATGTGGTGGCAACCACAATCAGACCAATTTCTTCTTTGTCGATGCCCGCCATTTCCAGCGCACGGTTTGCGGCGGCAAAGCCCATCGTCGCAACTGTTTCATTTGGCGCTGCAATGTGGCGTTCACGGATACCTGTACGAGTGACGATCCACTCATCAGATGTCTCGACCATTTTTTCCAAATCGGCGTTAGTACGCACTTGTTCAGGCAGATAGCTGCCGGTACCAATAATCTTCGTATACATGTACGCTCAGTCACTTTTTGGTTATATACCGCCACGAGCAAAACGCTGGTACGCTGACAGCTTTCACAAACGCGCTATTATCTGTGCGGTCGTGAGTTTGCGCTTTCGCCACCGTCCAGCAGTTCGAATCCAGCTGGGTATACAGATTCCAGGCGAGCGGCAATTCGCTGAGGAACTTGTCGCTGCACCGCCTGCACTGCCTGTTCAATCGCGACCTCAAATGCTCGCTGATTAGCCGCACCATGACTCTTAATCACCGTGCCGCGCAATCCTAACAGACAGGCGCCATTATACTGGTCGGGGTTGAGGTGACTAAATCGCCTTGTCAGGCTTTTTTGTAACCAACGTTTTAATAAAAGCAGCCACCACGACCGTTTTTTGCCCTCACCCTGAGATTTCAGCAGTGAAAGGAACATTCTGACAACACCTTCCATCGTCTTTAATGTGACATTACCTGTAAAGCCGTCACAGACCAGTACATCAGTTTTGCCAGTCAGTAACTCATTGGCTTCAAGATAGCCTATATAGTTAATGGAAGGGATTGTTTTTAGCACCGCAGAAGCATCCCGAATACTGTCGAGACCTTTAGTTTCTTCTTCGCCGATGTTGAGCAACGCAACGCGAGGATTAGCAATCCCAACGACTTCTTCTGCCAGCACGGAACCCATAACGGCAAATTGCACCAACATCGTGCTATCACAATCCACGTTGGCGCCTAAATCCAGCACCACCGTTTTACCCTTTTGCTGATGCGGTAACACCGTCACCAACGCAGGACGCTCAATACCCTCAAGGGGTTTGAGCAATAACTTCGCAAGTCCCATTAGCGCGCCGGTATTACCAGCACTCACACAGGCTTGCGCTCGACCTTCTTTCACGAGCTCCAGGGCAACACGCATTGAGCTTCCACGACTGGCGCGAATAGCCTGCGAGGGCCGGGCATCACTGGCAATAACTGACTGAGCAGGGACAATCTGCAGACGTGAACGTTGTTCGAAGTCAGCTTTGGCAAGTAATGGCGTGATTGTATCGGGATCCCCGACTAAAAGAAGTGTGAGTTGCGAATTAGAATTCAGTGCCTGCAATGCTGCAGGCACTGTCACGGTAGGGCCAAAATCTCCCCCCATGACATCTAACGCCAGGGTTAGATGTGTCAAGGTATCGTCGCTGCCCGGTTAGGTGTTTCCCCAGTTACCCGGGGAAAGCCTCACTAAGCTTCATCACGCGTGCGCTCTCTGTCTTTCTCACCGAAGCGGGAAATCCATTGAGTCATGCGTGATTACTTAGCGATTACCTTACGGCCACGGTAGAAACCGTCGGCAGTGATGTGGTGACGCAGGTGTTGTTCACCAGAAGTTTTGTCTACAGACAGGCTGGTGACTGCGGTCAGAGCGTCATGAGAACGACGCATGCCACGTTTGGAACGGGTTGGTTTATTCTGTTGTACGGCCATGGACCTTACTCCTCAATTACTTACGCTTTAAGCTGGCTAATACGGCAAATGGGTTTGGTTTTTGCGCTTCATCAGGCAATTCGCCAAAGACCATGTCCGCCTCGGACACTTCACAGTGTTCAGAATCATGCACCGGAACTACCGGCAAGGAGAGGATAATCTCATCTTCAACCATTGCAAGCAGATCGATTTCACCGAATTCGTTAACCTCAATCGGCTCATACGCTTCCGGGAGTGCTTCAGCCTGTTCGTCAGAACGGACAGGACTAAAACAATATGTTGTGTGAACATGAAGTGGGAACGGTTTCCCGCAACGCTGACATTCGAGCGTAACCGACACTTTCGCATCACCGGTTATCACGGCAAGGCGCTGGTTATCGATAGCGAACGACATGGAGCATTCCACATCACTGTCCACACTGACCACAGAATCGGCGACGCGCTCAACCAGATCAGAAGTATAGATACCTTCATAATCGAGGCGTTTTTGAGCCGTACGAACCGGATCAAGAGTCAGGGGTAATTTTACCTTTTGCATAGGGCGCGCATATTAACTTTGTAACGTCATATAGTCAAAGAAAAAGGCAGCCTGAGGTTGCCTTTTGCCAATAATTCGCACACATTGCGGGTCATCGACTTAAAATCGCTCAAGACAAGCCAATACAGCCAGCTTGTAGGACGAAGTCCATAGTTTAAAATGGCTCTCATCAATACGCTATATGCGAGGGAAAAATATGCCTCAACTTATACTTGCCTCGACCTCTCCCTGGCGTCGCGCTTTACTTGAAAAACTGGCAATTCCGTTTGAATGCGCGGCTCCTGAGGTGGATGAAACACCGTTACCCGGCGAAGCGCCACGCCATTTAGTCTCGCGACTGGCGCAACAAAAAGCGCAATCTCTCGCCCAACGTTATCCAGCGCATCTGATTATTGGCTCCGATCAAATTTGTGTTCTTGATGGTGAAATAACCGGCAAACCATTAAAAGAAGAAAATGCGCGCCAACAATTACTCAAAGCCCGTGGCAATATTGTGACGTTTTACACCGGACTGGCGCTTTATAATTCAGCCACCGGACATTTACAAACTGAGGTCGAGCCGTTCGACGTTCATTTTCGGCATTTAAGCGAAACGGAAATTGATGATTACCTGCGCAAAGAACGCCCGCTACATTGTGCCGGCAGTTTTAAAAGTGAGGGGTTAGGCATTGCTCTCTTTGAGCGTCTCGAGGGTCGCGACCCCAATACGCTGATCGGCCTGCCGCTGATCGCATTGTGTCAAATGCTGCGCCGGGAAGAGATGAACCCGCTGAACGCCTAGTTAATCCACCTGATGGCGACGCGATGCGTCTTATCAGGCCTACGCCGCATGACGCGATTGCAGGCCTGATAAGCAACGCGCATCAGGCTTTGCTACGTAACACCTCAAGGCAGCGCTTCAACTGTTTATCCATTGGCGCTTCAACACGCATCACTTCGCCCGTCCCCGGATGGGTGAATTTCAACGCCGCGGCATGAAGGAACAGCCTGTTCAGTCCGGTATCCGCGAGTTGTTTATCGAACTCACGGTCGCCATAGCGATCGTCAAAGGCTATCGGATGCCCGGCATATTGGGTATGCACACGGATCTGGTGCGTGCGCCCTGTGACCGGGCTACAGCGCACAAGCGTGGCAAACGCATAGCGCTCTTCCACCTTAAAGCGTGTTTCCGACGGTTTGCCTTCCTGATTCACCCGCACGATACGCTCGCCGCTTTGCAAAATGTTCTTCAGCAGCGGCGCCTGCACGGTTTTGACATGCGACTGCCACTGGCCTCTCACCAGCGCCAGGTAGTCTTTTTGCATCCCTTTTTCACGCAGCTGTTCATGTAACGAACGTAAGGCTGAGCGTTTTTTAGCAACCAGCAGCACACCGGAGGTATCGCGGTCCAGGCGATGCACCAGTTCGAGGAAACGCGCTTCCGGACGTAACGCGCGTAAACCTTCAATAACACCGAAGCTTAATCCGCTTCCGCCATGTACGGCCGTTCCTGAAGGTTTGTTAAGCACCAGAATATGATCATCTTCATATAAAATGACATCAGTCAGCGCCGCAACCTTCTGCAGATTTGGGGAAATAGTCTCTTCTTCACGTTCAGCGACACGCACAGGTGGAATACGCACAATGTCCCCATCTTCGAGTTTGTACTCGGGTTTAATGCGCTTTTTATTCACCCGCACTTCGCCTTTACGCAAAATGCGATAAATCATACTTTTCGGCACACCCTTAAGTTGAGTGCGTAAAAAGTTGTCGATGCGTTGCCCTGCTTCGTCGGCAGTGATAGCAACTGTTTTTACGGCTGGAGTCTCTGTTTTCATGGGGGCCGATTTTAAATAGCCATCAAGATTCGCGCCACACATTTTTCTATGCTTATATTAACTGCTATACCCTATTACTTAAGTTTGACATAACCGATTTGGTGGTTATTAAACCAATCACTACGCGGAAGTGAAAAAACTGTGAGTAACCGGGTGATAAATGGCAAAAGTCATCTTGCTATAACAAGGTTAGCAGTGGAATAATGAGGTTGTCTCCGTGTTGAATCTTGTTAAAACAAGACCTTTTCCGGAATGACCCAATTTTGCCCGACCGATCATCAACGCAGCAATGGCGTAAGACGTATTGATCTTTCAGGCAGTTAGCGGGCTGCGGGTTGCAGTCCTTACCGGTAATAAGGAAGCTTTTCTGGAGAGTAACACCCAGACTGTTCCCCTGATAATTGCGCTGTGTTTCCGTATGAAATACAGGCAACCGACACTCTGCGCCTCTTTGAGCTGACGATAACCGTGAGGTTGGCGACGCGAATAGACACGAGGCCATCGGTTCACACCCGGAAAGGCATTACTCTGCCCGCAGCTTAGTCGTCAATGTAAGAATAATGAGTAAGTTACGATGAAAAGAATGTTAATTAACGCGACTCAGCAGGAAGAGTTGCGTGTCGCCCTTGTAGATGGGCAACGTCTGTACGATCTGGATATCGAAAGTCCCGGACACGAACAGAAAAAAGCCAACATCTATAAAGGTAAAATTACCCGTATTGAACCGAGTCTGGAAGCTGCTTTTGTTGATTACGGCGCTGAACGTCACGGTTTCCTTCCGTTAAAAGAAATTGCCCGCGAATACTTCCCCGCTAACTACAACTCCCATGGTCGTCCCAACATTAAAGATGTGTTGCGTGAAGGTCAGGAAGTCATTGTTCAGATCGATAAAGAAGAACGCGGCAATAAAGGCGCTGCGCTGACCACCTTTATCAGCCTGGCGGGTAGTTATCTGGTTCTGATGCCGAACAACCCGCGCGCGGGCGGCATCTCCCGTCGTATTGAAGGCGACGACCGCACCGAATTAAAAGAAGCGCTTGCAAGCCTGGAACTGCCTGATGGTATGGGGCTTATTGTGCGTACCGCAGGTGTCGGCAAATCCGCCGAAGCGCTGCAATGGGACCTGAGCTTCCGCCTGAAACACTGGGAAGCCATTCAAAAAGCCGCCGACAGCCGCCCTGCTCCGTTCCTGATTCACCAGGAAAGCAACGTCATCGTCCGCGCATTCCGTGACTATTTACGTCAGGATATTGGCGAAATCCTCATTGATAACCCGAAAGTCATGGAGATGGCGCGTCAGCACATCGCCGCGCTGGGTCGTCCGGATTTCAGCAGCAAAATCAAACTGTACACCGGTGAAATCCCGCTGTTCAGCCACTATCAAATTGAATCTCAGATTGAGTCCGCGTTCCAGCGCGAAGTGCGTCTGCCGTCCGGCGGCTCCATCGTCATCGACAGCACTGAAGCCCTTACCGCTATCGATATCAACTCCGCCCGCGCGACCCGCGGCGGCGACATCGAAGAAACCGCATTCAACACCAACCTGGAAGCAGCCGATGAAATTGCACGTCAGCTGCGTCTGCGCGACCTCGGCGGCCTGATTGTCATCGACTTTATCGATATGACGCCGGTTCGCCACCAGCGTGCGGTTGAAAACCGCCTGCGTGAAGCCGTGCGTCAGGACCGAGCGCGTATTCAGATCAGCCATATTTCTCGCTTCGGCCTGCTGGAGATGTCCCGCCAGCGTCTGAGCCCGTCGCTGGGTGAGTCCAGCCATCACGTCTGCCCGCGCTGCTCCGGCACCGGTACCGTGCGTGATAACGAATCTCTGTCGCTGTCTATTCTGCGTCTGATTGAAGAAGAAGCGCTGAAAGAGAATACCCAGGAAGTTCACGCTATCGTTCCTGTGCCAATTGCCTCTTATCTGCTCAACGAAAAGCGTACTGCGGTCAACGCTATTGAGACGCGTCAGAATGGCGTGCGCTGTGTAATCGTGCCAAACGATCAGATGGAAACCCCGCACTATTCCGTGCTGCGCGTCCGCAAAGGCGAAGAAACGCCAACCCTGAGCTACTTGCTGCCGAAGCTGCACGAAGAAGCAATGGAACTGCCGTCAGAACAAGAGTATGTCGAGCGTAAACAGCCAGAGCAACCGGCACTCGCGACCTTTGCTATGCCAGACGTGCCGCCAGCACCAACCGTGCAAGAACCCGCTGTTAAAGCCGCTGCGCCTAAAGCTGCTGCCGCCACCGCAGCAACAGCCTCTCAGCCTGGTTTGATTAGCCGTTTCTTCAGCGCACTGAAGTCTATCTTCGGCGGTAACGAAGAAGCGAAGCCGGTTGAACAACCTGCACCGAAAGCTGAAGAGAAGACGGAACGTCAGCAGGACCGCCGTAAACCACGTCAAAATAATCGTCGCGATCGTAACGATCGTCGTGATAACCGCGATAACCGTGGCGATCGTGACAACCGTAACGAACGTGCGGAAAACGGCGAAAACCGCGATGACAATCGTCGTAACCGTCGTCAGGCACAGCAGCAAAATGCGGAAGCGCGCGATAATCGCCAGCAATCCAGTGATGTCGCTGACAAAGCGAAATCAGGTGATGAGCAGCAGACCCCGCGTCGCGAGCGCAACCGTCGCCGCAACGATGACAAGCGTCAGGCGCAGCAGGAAGTTAAAGAGCTGAACCTGGCTGAACAACAAGCGCAGGATACCGAGCAGGAAGAGCGCGTACGTCAGCCTCAGACCCGTCGTAAACAGCGTCAGTTGAACCAGAAAGTGCGTTATACAGACAGCACGGCGGTTGAAGCCGAAGTGGCAACTACCGCTGCGGCAGCTGAGGTCGTTGTCGCTCAAGCCGTTGAGCAGTCCGTACCGACTCCGCGTACCGAACTGGCGAAAGTTGATCTGCCAGCCGTTGTCGCACCTGAGCAGGAAGACAACAGCGAAGCGCGTGACTCCAACGGTATGCCACGTCGTTCCCGCCGTTCCCCTCGCCATCTGCGCGTAAGTGGACAGCGTCGTCGTCGTTATCGTGACGAGCGTTATCCGACTCAGTCGCCAATGCCGCTGACCGTCGCCTGTGCTTCTCCTGAATTGGCGTCCGGTAAAGTATGGATCAGCTACCCTGTCGTTCGTTCGCAGGATCAGCAGGTTGAAGAACAACGCGAGCAGGAAATTCACCAGGAGCAAACTGCTTCTGTCGCAGTAGAGCCTCAGGTTGCTGCGGCTGCCGTTGAGCACATTGCGGACACTCCTGCGCCGGTTGAAGCCGTGCAGCCAGAGGAAGTTGTAGCGGAACCTCAGATTGCCGTTGTTGAAACCACGCATCCGGAAGTCATTGCGACCCCGGTTGAAGAACAACCGCAAATTATCGCTGAATCTGACGCACCTGTAGCTGAAGAGATCGCCGCTGAAGCTCAACCGGTCGCTGAAACCCCGGCTGAAGAGCCTGCGGAAATCGTTGTCTCCCGGCCGGAGGTGGTTGAAGAAGTCGCACAAGTCGCGCAAGCAGCACCTGTTGTGGAAGAAGTCGCTGCGCCGCAGGAAGTTGTTGCTGCGCCGGTTGTAGAAGCTGAAGTCGTTAAGTCTGACGTTGTCGCAACAAGCGTTGACGCCGAGCACCTTCACAGCCATGCGACTGCGCCGATGACCCGCGCTCCCGCGCCGGATTATGTGCCAGAAGCGCCGCGTCATAGCGACTGGCAGCGCCCGCCATTCACCTTTGAAGGCAAAGGCGCCGCCGGTGGACACAGCGCCACGCATCAGGCCACTGCGCCGGCAACACGCCCGCAGCCGGTTGAATAAGTCATAATCAACATCAAAGCCGACCTTAGGGTCGGCTTTTTTATATCGGCTCGACGCGTTTCATCCCGGTTAATTGTGGCATCACATCCTTCATTAACGCTAAAAATTTGCGCAACCGTGTCGGATAGTAGCGCGCCCATGGATAAACCAGATGCACCGGCAACGAGGCTGCCCGCCACTCGGGTAGCAGCATAACTAAACGTCCGTTGGCGATATCTTCTTCAACCATCCAGCTGGAAACAATCGTCACTCCCAGCCCGGCCAGCGCGGCATTTCTTGCCACATAAATACTGTCCGTACTTAATCTGGGTGAAATAGTCAGCGTGGCAGGTTCATTACGCGCCTGGTGTAGCAACGAAACGCTATGCTGAAAAAACGTGTTCACTGCAATCCACGGCAGCGCGGATAACTGCTCAGGGTGCGAAATTTCGCCATATTGCTCCAGCAATACAGGACTCGCCACCATGCTACGGGGAACTTCAGCCAGTAAAACGGAAACCGTGGCCGGATCGACTTCCGCGCCAACCCGAATCGCGCAATCAATATTATCGCTCAGGAAATCAACGGTTTTGTCGTTAAGCATCCACTCCACCGATAACTGTGGATAGCGCGAAAGAAACTGTAACAGCGGCTCAAGGAGCTGTTGCTGTCCAAACGCATGCGGCGCCCGTACGCGCAACGTCCCCACCGGTTCATCTTCCGTGACATTAAGTCCATCTTCCAGCGCCAGCCAGGCATCAATGATATTTTTGGCATGCTGGTAACCGCGCTCTCCATCGTCGGTTAATTTCATCGCATGCGTGGTACGCATGATCAGTTTCACACCCAGCAGAGTTTCCAGGGATTGCAACCGTCGGCTTACCGTCGCTTGCGTTGTCCCCATCTGTTTTGCCGCTGCCGAAAGCGACCCTGCTTCAACGATACGCACAAACGTGCGCATCAATTCCACCCTATCTATACGTTCAGTTTTTATCATTACCAGTTTCTTCATACGTCTGACGTATAACTGTTTTACCACTGCGCTCGCTACCGCACCACCCGCAGAAGGATAAAAATAGCCGCACATCCTGTGATTGAGGAATCATTTGTGAACACACACACCGCACTTTCCCGTTGGGTCATTTTCGTTCTGGCATCAGGTGCCGGATTCAGCGTTGCCGCTATCTACTATGCCCAGCCCCTTCTGCCTTTAATGGGTCAGGATCTGAACTTAAGTATTACCGGCATGGGACTGGTTCCGACGCTGACCCAGGCGGGATACGCGCTGGGTATTCTGTTTTTATTGCCATTGGGCGATCGTTATGACCGCCGGACATTGATCCTGCTGAAAAGTATCTCTCTTGCCGTACTGCTTCTGGCATGCAGCTTTACCGGGCAGTTACATTCACTGCTAATAGTGAGCCTGTTGATGGGCATGGCGGCAACAATGGCGCAGGATATCGTTCCCGCGGCGGCTATTCTGGCGCCGGAAGGCAAACAGGGAAAAACGGTGGGCACGGTGATGACTGGCCTGCTGTTGGGGATTTTACTCTCGCGTACCGTTAGCGGACTGGTGGGTGAAGCGTTTGGCTGGCGTGAGATGTACCAACTTGCCGCCGCCAGTATTGCCATGATTACCGTAATTATGTGGAAGGTACTGCCTCGTTTTACGGCCCATTCTACGCTGAGCTACCCGTCATTGATGCTCTCTATGGCGCAGCTCTGGCAACGGTATCCCGCATTGCGCCGCGCGGCGCTGGCACAGGGCTTTCTGTCCATAGCCTTCAGCGCTTTCTGGTCCACGCTGGCGGTGATGTTATCTGAACATTATCACATGGGTAGCGCGATGGCGGGCGCGTTTGGTATCGCGGGAGCCGCCGGTGCGCTTGCCGCGCCGTTGGCGGGTCATCTGGCCGATAAAGTGGGCGCAGCAAAAGTGACGCAGTTAGGTGCTTTGCTGGTAACCGTCTCTTTCGCACTGATGTTCTTGTTACCCGCCCTGCCAGTACAGGGGCAGTGGCTGCTGATTGCTGTTTCGGCGGTCGGTTTTGATCTCGGATTGCAATCCAGCCTGGTTGCCCACCAGAACCTGGTTTATGGCCTGGAGCCTCAGGCCCGGGGCCGTCTGAATGCGCTGCTGTTTACTATGGTGTTCATTGGTATGGCGCTGGGTTCCGTTCTCGGGAGTCAGGTCTATGCGCTGGCAAACTGGGAAGGTGTGGTGACGCTGGCAACCATCAGCGGTGCGCTTGCGCTGGTAATAAGGCTGACGGGAAATCTGTCGCTTAGCAAAACAACAGTAGCCTAAAAAAATGCCCGCTCCTGGGTGTTAAGGGAGCGGGCAGACAAACATACCCAGTTTCAAGATATGTTCAAAAAGAGATATTACCGATTAAGCTGGAACAACGACATTCCCTGCATATCGGTAAATGCTTTATAAGAAGCCTGAAGTGCGGCCTGCTGCATGACGTAGGACGAAATCGCCGCATTCCAGTCGACATCCACCAGGTTGCTCATCTGTTGGGTTTGGCCTAACGCACGATCGGCTCCCAGTGAATCCAGTGAGCTCAGTTCACTCAGTTGGGTACCCAATTCTGCGCGAACGGAAAGCACGTTATTCAGTGAGTTTTTCAAGCCACGATTGGTTTTATCGATAGCGGCGGCGGCCTTATCCTTTGCCACATCATCACCCGCAATAGGAATTTTTAGCTCTTCAATCGCGCTGTCCAGCATTTTGAACAGGTTCTTTTCCTGGGTGCTACCCGGTGGTTCCGGTACGGCGTTGCTGGTCAGGCTGGCGAAGATTTTGTCGCCCGTGTGACCAATGACCATGGTACGGGAAGCATCAACCTGCTGGGTCACATTTGTTGTTCCACCGCTATAGGAACCATCAGCCTGGGCAAACGGGGCCGATTCGGTTTTATATCCGCCAAAAATGTAGCGCCCATTACCGTCGGTGCTGTTCGCCAGGTTCATCAGTTGATCGCGGATACCCTGCAAATCAGTGGCCAACGATGCACGGTCATCATCACTTAATGTACCGTTACCGGCATAAACAATTTTCTCCTGCGCAGCCTGAATAGCCGTTGTTACCTGGCTCAATACGTTCTCTTCCAGCGAGACTTTCTGCGTCGCGAAGGTGCGCGCCAGCGTGTACTGGCTGTTCTGCGCCTGAGCCTGAGAAAGCACTACGGCCTGCGACGCGGCAATCGGATCGTCAGACGGGCTGATCACGCGTTTGCCGGTCGACATCTGCTCGCCGAACTTCATCCATTCAGCCTGAGAGTTAGTGATGCCACGCATATTCTGCTGGTACATCATCTGGGTGCTGATACGCATTGTGTCCCTCTCCCTTAGCGAATATTAATCAATGCATCAAACAGCGCATTCGCAGTTTGCAATACCTGTGCGTTAGCCAGGTAATACTGCTGATAACGCTGCAAATTACCGTATTCTTCGTCGAGGTTTACCCCGGAAACCGACTGCTGCTGGTTATAAAGCTGCTTGACCACATTGTTTTGCGTGGTACTGCTGGTTTTCAGCGTCGCCGTTTTGTTGCCCACGTCACTCACCAGGGTGGCGTAAGCGTCATTAAAGGTTTTATTACCAACAGTTGCCTTGGTTTGCAGATCCAGCAGTTTCTGACCGTTACGGTTATCGCTTGCACCTGTATCTGCAGCAGGATCAGTGTTTTTCTCTGACGCCATGGCGATTTTCGACTCGTCTGTCACCATGACTTTCATATCAACGATAGCGTTGCTCACGGGTTTCAGAATAAAGCTGTCGTTATCGTTAGCGCCGGTTGGATTAGCCTTAACCGTTACCTTCAGACCATCAATATCCAGTTTACCGTTCGCATCAGGTTTAGCTTCAAACGTGGTGTTATCGGCCAGACGCGTCACCTGCCATTTGCCGCCGCTAAACACAACTTTATAGTCGGTAGCCTGCACTTTCGAACTGTCATCAACTTCAGCACTTAATTCTGCTTTACCGGTATTTTTAGCGTTACTCAGTACGGACGGGCTGCCGATAGCAAAGAAATCTTTACCCGCATCGCCGTTAGCATCAAAACCTTCTTTATGCTGGGTGTTAAACGCATCGGCAAACGCCAGCGCCAGTTGGCCCAGCGTGTTACGCGTTTGATCCAGTTCCTGCGAACGGAAGGTGAGCAGTCCACCCAATGAACCGGTATTCAGCAGTTTCTCAGGGATCTCAACCGCTCCGGCAACGCCATCCACATACGCAACGGTTGTACGCGAAGGATCGTCACTGGAAGGCACTGCCGCCAGTTGGCGCGCATTGCTGCCCTGCACCAATGAATAACCGTTCGCCATGGTTACGTTGTAAGTGCCGCCGTCCTGAACGCTGACTTCCACGCCGACAAGCTGGTTCAGTTCACTGACCAGTTGGTCGCGCTGATCGAGCAGATCGTTAGGGGATGCCCCCGCCCCAACACCGGTCAGACGAGAAATCTGGTCGTTAAGGCTGGCGATTTGTTTCGAGTAGTTGTTGATCTGATCGACGCTGGCTTTGATAGCGGTATTAACCTGCTTATCCTGATCGCGCAGATACTGATCGGTCGTTTTAAACTGATTCACCAAACCGTCAGCTTTACCGATCAGCGCCTGGCGTGCCGCCGGATCTTCGGCGTTGCTGACCAGCGTTTGCAGACTGGTAAAAAAGTCCTGCATTGAGGTCGAAATCGAACTGGTTTTGCTGGACAGCAGGTTGTCGATTTTCGACATTTGCTCATAACGGGTCGTCAGACCGCTGCTCTGGTTTTGCGCTGCCCGCAGCTGATTGGTGATAAACGAGTCATACTCGCGCTGCACGCCAGAAACATAGACGCCATTGCCTACCCAGCCCCCCGCACCCAGCGTGCTGTTCGCTTGCGCCATAATTGTCGTTTGTCGGGTATATCCGGCAACGTTATAGCTGGAGATGTTATTACTGGCAGTGTTCAACGCGGCCTGCGCTGCGCTGAGTCCACTCATCGCGTTATTAATCAAGCTGGACATGGAGGTTCCTTGTAATCCTTCAATACTCGTTATTATCGGCAGCAGGTCGGTAGACTTGAGCTATTTAAAAGAGATTATCGATGTTCGTGCTGTAGGTTTTGCTCACCTTTTCACTCATCGATTTCAACTGCTGGATCATGCTGGTTAATTTCCGCGCATAGTTAGGGTCGGTAGCGTAACCGGCATTTTGCAGGGCCTGCGCGCCCTGCTCTGCGGTTGCAGCTGCGGTCACCGCCGCATAGCGCGGGTTACGGGAAATCAGCCCGACATAATCCGACAGCGCCTCAAGGTAAGAGCTATAGACGCGGAATCTGGCTTTCACCTTTTTCGCCTCGCCGTTTTCATATTCGGTTGTGGTGATTTCGGTCGTTGGTCCCTTCCAGCCTCCCGAAGCCTTCACGCCAAAAATGTTGAAGCTCGGTTCGCCGTTTTCCCGGCGAATTTGCCGCTGGCCCCATCCGGACTCCAGCGCCGCCTGCGCCAGAATCAGATGATGCGGAACGCCGCTTTGCTGACTCGCCAGTTTTGCCGGCAGCGACAGCTGGGCGAGGAAGTCTTTACTGTCGCCCGACAGCGGCTCATCATTACTTTCCGTCGTCCTCGGGATGGCTTTGCGCACCAGTTGCGTCAGCGCCTGGTTTTGATAGCTGGTCACCGTTTCCAGCGGAAACTTCATCGGCACCTGTGGCGCATCATCAGCAGGTTGCGCTTGTCCTTGCGTCATCTGCTTAACCATCATTTCAGCCAGTCCCAGACCTTTGCCTGCGGTCATCTGCTGCGCAATTTGTTGGTCATACATGCTGGTATACAAACGCGTTGAATCGCTGCTAAACACGCCATCTTTCGGCAACGCTTCACGCATGCTTTTCAGCATCATCTGCACGAACATCCCTTCAACCTGACGGGCCACGGGGCGAATATTCGCCGCCGGATCCTGACCCGCTTTCGCTTTCAGTTCGTTCAGTGCTTGCGCATCCCAGGCGGCGCTGGTCAGCAGTTTGCTGTCGCCAATCATCAGATGATTTCCAGTTTGGCGCGTAAGCAACCCGCGCTCTGCATCGATTGCAGAATGGACATCAGATCCATCGGCGTCGCCCCCAGCGCATTCAGCGCGCGCACGACGTTGTTCAGATTGGCGCTGGAACGTACGCTTTGCAGCGAGCCGCCGCTCTGGCGCAGATCGATCTGCGTTTGTGGCGTCACTACGGTCTGCCCGCCGCCAAACGGCGTATCCGGCTGGCTGACGTTTGCCTGGCGGTTTACCGTAATCGACAAGTTACCCTGCGCTACGGCACAGCTATCCAGCGTGACTTCACGGTTCATGACTACAGATCCCGTACGCGAGTTGATAATGACCTTCGCGTCCTGCGGCGTGACGTTCACCTCCATATTCTGGATGTCGGCAAGGAAGCGTACCTGCGAACTGTTGCCGCTTGGCACACGCACTTGTATGGTCCGGGCATCCAGCGCCGTCGCGCTGCCAAAACCACGCGAGCGGTTAATGGTGTCGGTAATCTGCTGCGCCATAGTGAAATCTTCATTATTGAGCTGCAGATTAATAGTGTTGCCGCCGCCGAACTGGCTGGGCAACTCACGTTCGATGGTCGCGCCGTTGGTGATGCGTCCGCCATTGAGCTGGTTAACTTGCACGCTACTGCCCCCCGCAGCCGCGCCCGCACCGCCAACCAGAATATTCCCCTGCGCCAAGGCATATACCTGGCTATCGACCCCTTTCAGCGGAGTCATCAGCAGCGTTCCGCCGCGCAGGCTTTTGGCGTTCCCCATGGAAGAGACCACCACGTCAATGGTTTGCCCCTGGCGACCAAAAGCCGGGAACTGCGCGGTAACCATCACCGCCGCCACGTTTTTCAGCTGCATATTGGTGCCGGTTGGTACGGTGATCCCCAACTGCGACAGCATGTTATTGAGCGTTTGCGTCGTAAACGGCGTCTGTGTGGTCTGGTCACCGGTACCATCCAGCCCGACCACCAGCCCGTAACCTATCAACGAGTTTTCCCGCACGCCCTGCACGCTGGTCAGGTCACGAATACGGTCGGCATGCGCAAAGGCGGTTGCCAGTACCAGTACCATTCCAACAAGAGATTTAAACACCGGGTACCTCGCTTACATCGGCGACAAGTTAAGGAAGAAACGCTGTAACCAGCCCATATTTTGCGCTTCATTGATGTAGCCGTTACCGACGTACTCAATACGCGCATCCGCAACCTGAGTTGACGGTACGGAGTTGCTGCCACTGATGGTGCGCGGGTTAACGACCCCGGAGAAGCGAATGAACTCAGTGCCCTGATTAATGGCGATCTGTTTTTCACCCACGACATGTAAATTGCCATTCACCAGGACCTGATCGACCGTTACGGTCAACGTACCGCTGAAGGTATTGCTGGCGTTCGCGCCGCCTTTACCGTTAAAGGTGTTCCCACCGGAGGCTTCTACGTCGGCACGTTCGTTACCAAACAGCCCTTGCAGGTAGCGCGGTACGGTATCAAAACCAAAGTTGGTCTTGCCGTCGCGACTGGCATTTGCCGAGGAGCTTTTGCTCGCGCTGACGTTTTCCTGCAATACGATGGTCAGCGTATCGCCAATATTGCGCGGACGGCGGTCTTCGAAGAGCGGCTGATAACCGTAGTTAATCGGCTGCGCCGACTGGAAGATTGAGCCATTCGCCACCGGCGTCGGGCCTGGAACCGGTTGAGCCGACGTCGCGCCCTGCACGAGCGGCGTGGCTGGGATCCAGGCGCACCCTGTCAGTGAAACCACCAGCAGAGCTAAAATTGGGTATGGGTGAAGCGCGTATTTTCGCATTGCGGTCATCTTCAAAATCAGTGTGCCGGTGAGGTTCTCACCCCACCGGACTCCACTTTAGAGTTGCGTCAGTTTTTGCAGCATCTGATCGGTGGTCGATACCGCTTTACTGTTGATTTCGTAAGCGCGCTGAACCTGGATCATGTTTACCAGTTCTTCCGCCACATTGACGTTAGAGGTTTCAACATAACCCTGGTACAACAGACCCGCGCCATTCAGCCCCGGCGTGCTCTCATTCGGCGCGCCGGATGACTGCGTTTCGGTGTACAGATTCTCACCAATACTTTCCAGGCCGGTGTCGTTCATAAAGGTGGTCAGGTTAAGCTGCCCGACCTGAACAGGCGCAGCCTGACCCTGTTGGGTCACACTGACAATACCGTCACGTCCAATGGTGATGCTGAGCGCGTTAGCCGGTATGGTGATGGCAGGCTGAACCTGAAAACCACCCGCCGTCACTAACTGACCGTTCTGATCCACCTGGAAAGAACCGTCACGGGTATAAGCTGACGTACCATCAGGCAGCATGACCTGGAAAAAGCCCTGGCCTTTAATCGCCACATCTTTACTGTTATTGGTTTGCGACAGGTTCCCCTGGCTGTGTAAACGCTCGGTTGCCACCGGACGCACACCGGTACCAATCTGCAAACCGGACGGCAGTGTGGTTTGTTCAGAAGACTGGGCGCCAGGCTGGCGAATCGTCTGATACAACAGATCTTCAAACACCGCACGTTGGCGCTTAAATCCGTTGGTGCTGACGTTTGCCAGGTTGTTGGCAATCACATCCATGTTGGTTTGCTGCGCATCCAGGCCGGTTTTGGCGATCCATAATGAACTGATCATAAAATGTCCTGTGTTAACTCATCGACAGCAGTTGGTTAGCGCGGCCCGCGTTATCATCCACGCTACTGATAATCTTCATCTGCATTTCAAAGCGGCGGGCGTTGGCAATCATGTCGCTCATCGCGGCAACCGGCTTGACGTTACTACCTTCCAGCACGCCCGACATAACGCGGATGCTCGGATCGGCCTGTAACGTCGCGCCACGGGTAGCCTGCGCGGCCTGGGTCAGACGAAACATACCGTCATCACCACGTTGCACTTCATTCCCCGTCGCCTTCACCAGTTTCAGACGCCCAACGGGCGCAACCGTATTAGCCGGATCGCCTGGGTTAAGCGCCGAGATCGTCCCGTCAGCCGCAATGGTGACTTCGGAACCTTCCGGTACGGCTATCGGCCCGGCTTCACCGATTACCGGATGCCCCTGAATAGTGAGTTCACCCGTAGGGCTTACCTGAATGGCGCCATTACGGGTATATCCTTCGCTACCGTCTGCGGTCTGGACAGCCAACCAGCCGTCCTGTTGCAACGCCACGTCCAGCGGGCGTGAGGTATAGTCCATCTGGCCCGGCGTCATGTCGGCCCCCGGCGTGGAGGCCACCACCAGCGTACGCGTCGGTAAAGACAAACCTTCAACGGGAACCGCACGCAGCGCATTAAGCTGCGCACGAAAGCCCGGCGTGGAGGCGTTTGCCAGGTTGCTGGCCGTCACCGCCTGTTGATTCAGCGTCTGACTGGCCGCGCCCATAGCGGTATAAATTGCGTGATCCATTAAGCCATCCCGTCAGGCGCTTAGCGCAGGTTGACCAGCGTGTTGAGGATCTGATCCTGGGTTTTGATGGTCTGCGCGTTCGACTGATAGTTACGCTGAGCGACGATCATATTCACCAGTTCTTTACTCAAATCCACGTTTGAGGCTTCCAGCGCGCCGTTGGTCAGTTTGCCGAAGTTACCTTCGCCTGCGGTACCCAGCAGCGCCACGCCGGAAGCCTGTGTAGCCGCCCAGACGTTGTCGCCCTGAGACGCCAGACCTTCATTGTTGGCAAAGTTTGCCAGCACGATCTGGCCCAGTACCTGTTGCTGTTCGTTGGAGTAATTACCGACCACGGTACCGTCATTGTTAATCTGGTAGCTCACCAGATCGCCCGGCTTGTAGCCGTTCTGATTCGTGGCGACGATGTTGTTGGCACCGGTGTTCTGCTGCATGGAGTTCAGGAAGCTCAGGGAGAATTTTGCGGTATCTGCACCGTTAATTTGCCCTGTTTCGATGTTGATGTCCGTTCCTGCTGGCGTACCGGTTGCCGTAGCGCTAATCCCTAAAAACGCACCATTTTCGTTAAACTGCATAAACCCGGCTGATTTTGCAGGGTCGCCGGTTGAGGCATCCTGAGTGTGAATTTCCCAGGTGTTGCTCTGCGCGTTTTTGACATAAAAAATATTCATGTCATGGGCGTTACCCTGACTATCGAAAACGGTAACAGTGCCTTTTTTGTTGTAGGAATCCGCATCGTTTGGATTAAACGGCGTTTTGCTTGGTACCTTGTCAGTGGAGTTCAGGTTGATCTGCATTGACGCGGTAGTCGTGGTTTTCGCCGCCATCAGCGTATTCGGAATCGTGATCGGTGCCGGGTTAGCACCTTGCTGTATTGTCGGCGGTGTACCGGTAGCAGGATAACCTGTCAGTTGCAACCCCTGCATGTTAACGATATTGCGGTTTTCATCGAGCTTGAACTGACCGTTACGGCTGTAGAATACAGAGCCGTTGCTGTCTACCATACGGAAAAATCCGTTCTGGCTGATAGCCACATCCAGTCCGCGTCCGGTATTGGTGGTAGTACCATCGGTAAAGTCCTGAGTAATACCCGCAACTTTAACCCCCAGGCCCACTTTAGAACCGGCGAACATATCGGCAAAAGAAGCCGTACCAGATTTAAAACCGTAGGTAGCGGAGTTGGCGATGTTATTACCAATGACATCGAGGTTGGTCGCTGCAGCGTTCAGACCGCTGACCGCTTGAGAAAAGGCCATGACTTACTCCTGATAAGTGTGAGGGCTTAGATTATTTGCCGTACTTCGTCGAGGGTGGTGGTTCCATAGGTGCCCAGGTCCAGCGTATTACCGCCGTTACTGCGAATAACACCCTGCACCAGCGCAAACTGAAGCGGCTGCGCCACCAGTTGCGTTCCGCCATTGCTGGCAGCAATTGAGACGTTATAAGAACCGCTTGGCGCATCCGTGCCATCGGTCATGGTGCCGTCCCAGGTAAAGGTATGAACTCCTGCTTTCAAGCCGCCGATATCAATAGTGCGTATCACTTTGCCGTCTTTATCGGTAATCGTTGCAGTGACCTTATCTGCTGGCTGCTGCAGCTCAACGCCAAACGGCGTGGTGGTGGTTTTCGCGCCCTCTTCCGTACCTTTACCGGTCAGGATGGTGGTGCCTGGGATCATGACGCCGTGACCAATCAACGTACTGGCCTGCAGCGACTGACTGTTGTCGATCTGCCCGGAAATAGACCCCAGCGTGGTGTTCAGTTTCTCAATCCCACTCACGGTGCTAATTTGCGCCAGTTGGGTGGTCAGTTCGTTGTTTTGCAGCGGGTTGGTTGGGTCCTGGTTTTTCAACTGTGCGACCAGCAGCGTCAGAAAACTGCTTTGCAGGTCAGCGGCATTACTGCCCGTCAGGGAGCTATTCCCGGTAGCGGCTTTAACGCCTGCATTGCTCGGGTCATTCATGGTTACAGCAACAGACATGTGCGTCTCCTTTACTGGCCTAACGTAAGCGTTTTGAGCATCAAGCTTTTCACGGTGTTGAGCACTTCGACGTTTGCCTGGTAGCTACGCGAAGCGGACATGGTGTTGACCATCTCGCCGACGACGTCCACATTCGGCATTTTTACGTAGCCGTTCGCATCGGCCAGCGGATTACCCGGCTCATACACCAGCTTATCCGGCGCCTGGCTTTCAATAACGTCAGCCACTTTTACGCCGCCTGTAGCCGCCCCTGGCGCGGCATCAACCTGAAAAACAACCTGTTTGGCGCGATACGGCTGACCGTCGGGTCCGGTGACGCTATCCGCATTCGCCATGTTGCTGGCCGCCACGTTCAGACGCTTAGACTGCGCCGTCAGCGCAGAGCCTGCGATATCAAAAATATTTAACAGCGCCACGAATTAGTTCCCTCCTTGCAGCACGTTCATCATGCCTTTGATTTGTCCGCCCAACGCGGTCAGCCCCATTTGATATTTGAGGCTGTTGTCTGCAAATTGCGTACGTTCCCGGTCCATATCTACCGTATTACCATCCAGAGACGGCTGGTCAGGAATGCGATAGAGCAATTCCGTAGCGGGAGCAGAAGCGGTTTGGGCCGGAATATGTTGTGCAGAGGTCAGCGTCAACGAGACGCCGCCGGTTTGTTCCCGTCCACGCACCATGACTTTTTTCAATTCACTGGCGAAATCCAGATCGCGCGCCTGATACCCCGGCGTGTCGGCATTGGCAATGTTGGCGGCCAATATTTCCTGGCGCTGGGCGCGCAAATTCAGCGCTTCCTGTTGAAAACGTAAGGCGGCGTCGAGCTTATCGAGCATATCTCCTCCGCAAATGACAAAATTCAGCCGACAGCTTAAATCCCATTACGCGCGCGTTATCGCCGGAATAAACGCAAAATGCGTCGCTATTTGTTGCGTTGATGACTGCGTCACACAGGTAAAATCCTGCCACTACCTGAAAAAGCGCGAGGTTTTGATGCAAACGTTTAAACGTGGAATAGTTGTGGCAGCACTGCTGTTCAGCCCTATGACGCTGGCGCAAGACCTGAATTCACAGCTGACGGCATGGTTTTCCCAACGTCTGGCCGGATTTAGCGATGAGGTGGTCGTCACTATCCGTACGTCGCCTAACCTACTGCCCAGTTGCGAGCAACCCGCATTAAGCGTGTCAGGCAACGCGAAACTGTGGGGGAATGTGAACGTGCTGGCCCGCTGCGCCAACGAGAAACGTTATTTGCAGGTGAATGTGCAGGCCACGGGAAACTACGTGGTTGCCGCCGCGCCCGTCGCCCGGGGCAGTGCGCTAACCCCGACCAGCGTGACGTTAAAGCGAGGCCGGCTGGACCAACTGCCGCCGCGCGTCGTGTTAGATTTGAATCAGGTGCAGGACGCGGTGAGTCTGCGCGATCTGGTTCCCGGTCAGCCGATACAGCTTTCAATGTTGCGCCAGGCCTGGCGGATCAAAGCTGGCCAACGCGTACTGGTTATCGCCAATGGCGATGGCTTTCGGGTGAATGCCGAAGGTAAAGCGCTGAACAATGCCGCCGTCGCACAGAATGCGCGAGTGCGGATGATTTCCGGCCAGGTGGTGAGCGGCATCGTCGATTCTGATGGGAATATTCTTATTAACCTATAATAGGTTAAAGATTTTTTAGCGTGTGCCGATAGATAAACAACCAATGATTACAGCGGGCCGCTATAGCGTACCCCCTCGATGAGGATAAACAAAATGAGCATTGATCGTACCTCACCATTGAAGCCAGTCAGTACCGTTCAGCCACGTGAAACCAGCGATGCGCCGGTACAAAAAGCGCGGAAGGAAAAAACCACCGCGACCACCAGCACCAGCGTCATGCTGAGCGACGCCCAGGCCAAACTGATGCAGCCCGGCACCAATGACATCAATATGGAACGCGTCGAAGCATTGAAAACCGCGATCCGTAACGGTGAGTTGAAAATGGATACCGGAAAAATTGCCGACTCGCTCATTCGCGAGGCGCAGAGCTACTTACAGAGTAAATAAAGTATGACTCGTTTGTCAGAAATACTTGATCAGATGACAACCGTCCTCAATGACCTGAAAACGGTAATGGATGCTGAGCAGCAGCAGCTTTCCGCCGGATACATCAACGGCAGCCAGCTACAGCGTATTACAGAAGAAAAAAGCTCTTTGCTGGCAACCCTTGATTATCTGGAGCAGCAGCGCCGTCTGGAGCATGACGCCACGCGCAGCGCCAACGATGAGATTGCTGAACGCTGGCAGACGATCACCCAAAAAACGCAGCATTTGCGCGACCTCAACCAGCACAACGGATGGCTGCTGGAAGGGCAAATTGAGCGTAATCAACAAGCGATTCAAGTGCTGAAACCGCACCAGGAGCCGGCGCTGTATGGCGCAAACGGTCAAACCTCTGCTGCGCACCGCGGCGGGAAAAAATTCTCTATTTAATGCCAGCCTGATCGCTCGCAGCTTTCAGGCCAGCGCGTTCTGCAGGCCGGATCCGGCGTAACGCCGCCATCCGGCAATTATCGGTTACGCCGTCCGGCGCACAAACTCTTTCACTTTAAAACCCAGCACAGCAAGCGCGGCGAAGTAAGCTGCAATCCCAGCCACCACGACGGCCATCAGACGCAGTAAACGCCACAACATCGTTCCCTGCGACCAGTCCGGCATGATATAGAGCATCCCGAACAGGACCGCTGACATCACCACGACGGAAATCACCAGACGCGCCAGAAACCAGGCCCAGCCCGGTTGCGGGGTAAAGATTTTCTGTTTACGCAACTGCCAGTAAAGCAGTGACGCGTTCAGACATGCCGCCAGACCAATCGACAGCGACAGCCCGGCATGCTTCAGCGGGCCGATAAACGCCAGGTTCATCACCTGAGTCATAATCAGCGTCACAATAGCAATTTTCACCGGCGTTTTAATATCCTGGCGCGAGTAAAAGCCAGGGGCCAGAACTTTCACCACGATCAAACCAATCAAACCGACCGAGTATGCCACCAGCGCGCGCTGGGTCATGGCGGCATCAAAGGCGGTAAATTTACCGTACTGAAACAGAGAAACCGTCAGCGGTTTTGCCAGAATACCCAACGCCACAGCGCTGGGTAATGCCAGCAGAAAACACAGACGCAGCCCCCAGTCCATCAGACGACAATACTCATCATGATTACCGCTGGAAAAGCTTTTTGATAACGATGGCAACAGGATAGTCCCCAGCGCCACGCCAAGGACACCGGACGGGAACTCCATCAAACGGTCGGCGTAATACATCCAGGAAACCGAGCCGGAGGCCAGAAACGAGGCGAAAATCGTATTGATGATCAGTGAAATCTGGCTGACGGAAACCCCGAGGATCGCCGGCCCCATTTGCTTGACGACACGCATCGCCCCCGCATCGCGGAAGTTCACGCGCGGCAGCACCAGCATGCCAATTTTCTTCAGATGCGGCAGTTGATACACCAGCTGCAGCACGCCGCCAACGGTCACGGCCCATGCCAGCGCCAGTACCGGAGGATTAAAATAAGGCGCGGCAAACAGCGCAAAACCGATCATGCTGATATTCAAAAAGGTCGGCGCAAACGCCGGAATAGAAAAGCGGTTCCAGGTGTTAAGGATTGCGCCGACCAGCGAGGCCAGTGAAATCAGCAGGATATAAGGAAAGGTGATCCGCAGCAGTTGGGTCGTCAAGGCAAATTTGTCGGCGGTGTCGGCAAACCCTGGCGCAGTGACTAAAATGACCCACGGCGCAGCCAGCATCCCGGCAACCGTCACCACGGCCAGCGCCAGCGTCAGCAGCCCTGAAACATAGGCAACAAACACGCGGGTAGCATCCTCACCCTGCTTACTTTTGTATTCAGCCAGAATAGGCACAAACGCCTGAGAAAATGCGCCTTCAGCAAAAATTCGGCGCAGCAGGTTAGGAAGTTTGAAGGCCACAAAAAAGGCATCGGTCGCCATCCCTGCGCCAAAGATTCTGGCGACAATCGCATCACGCGCAAAACCCAGCACACGTGAAAACATCGTCATCGAGCTGACGGCTGCCAGCGACTTTAATAAATTCATCTATGTTGTATTCCAGACCCTGAGGCAAAACCCCGTATAACCAACATCGCCATCCGGCAATGTCACTGTGCCTGATGGCGACGCCGCAGCGTGTTATCAGGCCTACAAGCCAGCCTATGGTTGAAAAGAGGTGTTATTTTGAGTTGGCATATAGTACCTGGATTACAATGAATTACTACCGCCAGATGTTACAGGCGGTTATTCAGCCATCGCCTCCCGCCATAGCTTTTCGACAACACGCTGGGCCAGTAGCGCCTGCTCGCCTGCCGTCTGAGGAACCGTCTGATTTTGCACACACTCCATGAAATGCCGCGCACATCCGGCAAAACCTCGCTGTTCTAAGGTCGTTTGCCAGCCTGCTATCGGCTTGTGTACGACACCTTGCCCGCGTTCTTCCCGCCATTCCCGCATATCTGTGACGTCAATCAGTCCCCCATCGGTCACCGCCTGAACGCACTCCCGCTGGCTACCTGCACGCCGATGCATACTGGTTGTTATCTGTAGCTGATCGACAGAAAAATGGTGCTCGGCGTAGAGCATCGCGCCAGCGTCATTAGTCAGCAGAGTACCGCTATTTAACTGCGCCCTCCCTCCTGCCAACCACAACGCAGTATCGACCACGTGCAGATAGTCATCCAGCAGAGTGAAACGCAGGTCATGCGGCCCCACGCTGTCCGAACGATGCTTATCCATACGCACAGACGCTGCGTTGCCCAACATGGCTTTGAGATCCTGATACAGCGGCGCAAATCGGCGGTTAAAGCCGACCATCAACGTCAGTTTTTTCCGCGCGGCCAGCTCGACCAGTTGTTCAGCCTCACGCAGATTTTCCGCCAGCGGTTTATCCACACACACATGGACCCCGGCATTCAGTAGTTCACTGACCACCGCAAAATGCGTCGCGGTGCTGGAATGGACGAAAACCGCGTCGCAGGTTTTCGCCAGATTCACCAGGGAGTCAACGTAGGGTATGCGCCAGGTCTCACAGACACGCAGCGCTTTTTCCCGCGAAGGTGAAAACGCGCCTTGCAGCGTCCAGTCAGCGGAACTGCCCAGTACGGGCAGCCAGGCTTTTTGCGCAATGCCACCCAGACCGACAACACCGATACGTAATTTATTCACGTTAGTCTCCCAGGTGCGCCAACAAAGAATCCAGCCGCTGCTTAAGTTCCGCGACTTCTGTTTCCAGGGCTTCAACGCGCGCCTGCAGATCGCCAGACGCCACCGGGAGTTCATCTGCCGCAGCGATGGGCTCATCAACATCACCGCAAAACAGGTGCATATAGCGACTTTCGCGTTTACCCGGCTCGCGCGCCAGACGGATCACATAAGGGCCATCTTCACGGGTCGCCAGTTTTTCCAGCGTCGACTCCACTTCAGCCATATCGCGGAATTCGTACATTCGCGAAGCACGGCTTCGCAGTTCGCCCGGCGTTTGCGCGCCGCGCAGCAACAGCGTGGTGACCAGCGCCACCTCGCCTGCGCTGAGTTTCAGATTGCCAAATTCAGAGTTGCAGAAACGCTGCTCATATTTCGTGACGCGATTGCCAAAGCCGCTCACCGTACGCAGAAAATGCCGCTTCACCAGGTTATCAAGCTGATCCTGCACTTCCGATTCCGACAGATTCATCACCGGTTCACGATTCGTTTTTTGATTGCAGGCGGTGACGACGCCATTGACAGAAAGCGGATACTGTTCCGGCGTGGTGACTTGTTTTTCCAGTAAACAGCCAATCACGCGTGCTTCGGTGGCGGTTAATTCGTATTTCATCGTCTTCTCCATTATTCAGGCTAACCTGAAACTTAGCGGCCTGGGGTCCATTCTGATGTGGTCAACGCCGTCAGCACATGATCGCGCCACTGCCCGTCAATCAGCAGGTAATCTTTGGCATACCCTTCTTTTTCAAAACCGAGTCGCGCCAGCAAGTCACCACTACGTTTATTGTGCGGCATATAGTTCGCCATAATGCGGTGAATATGCTGCGTGCGCTGCATATAACGAATGGCCGAGGTTAAAGCTTCGTACATCAGCCCCTGCCCCTGCCACCTTTGCGCAATGGAATAACCGAGATAACAAGCGTGGAAAGATCCCCGCACCACGTTCGAGAAGTTCGCGACGCCGATAATCTCTTTTTCTTCCGGATCGAGCAGCGCAAAATAATACGCGGTGCCTTGTTTATGAAACTCAGAGATCATACTCAGACGCGCCTGCCAGCCGGAGGGATAACAGTGGCTTTCATCGCGAATAGGTTCCCAGGGTTTTAAGAAATGACGATTTTCTGCGTAATAATCTGCCAGACGCCAGGCATCACGCTCGTGCACCAAACGCACGACCAGGCGGTCCGTGGTTAAGCGCACTTTTGGCACGTTACTGCGATAGCCAAACATTCTATACCTACTCCTTCCCGTAACGTCTTCAATACGCTATTCGCGATACTATACCTGTGCAAATATGCCCTTTGAAAAGAGCAAATTGCCATTTTTTGAATTATTCACACATTTTGATGAAAACTCTCTATCAAGACGGGCTTTTGATAAAAAAATATTGTCCCGCGAAGGGTGGGAAAAGCGATGACGACACCGCAGAATAGGAGATGCTTATCTTTTAAACTCTAACCAGAGTGACGAGTTTTTCCCGGGAGGGGAAATGTCGCAAGTCTCGCAGGCAAGGAACCTGGGTAAATACTTCCTTCTCATTGATAATATGCTGGTCGTGCTGGGCTTCTTCGTCGTTTTCCCGCTGATCTCAATTCGCTTCGTCGACCAAATGGGCTGGGCTGCCGTTATGGTCGGGATCGCGTTAGGATTGCGTCAATTTATTCAGCAAGGTCTGGGTATTTTTGGCGGCGCTATTGCTGACCGTTTCGGCGCAAAACCGATGATCGTCACCGGTATGCTGATGCGCGCCGCCGGGTTCGCCACCATGGGTATTGCCCACGAGCCTTGGCTGCTGTGGTTTTCCTGTTTTCTTTCCGGGCTGGGCGGCACGCTGTTCGACCCTCCCCGTTCGGCGCTGGTGGTCAAACTGATCCGCCCGGAAAAGCGCGGGCGTTTTTTCTCTATCCTGATGATGCAGGATAGCGCAGGCGCCGTGGTTGGCGCGTTACTTGGCAGTTGGCTGTTACAGTACGATTTCCGCCTGGTCTGCGCGACAGGAGCCATTTTGTTTGTTCTGTGCGCGGCGTTTAACGCCTGGCTACTCCCGGCATGGAAATTGTCGACGGTGAAAATTCCGGTACGTGAAGGGATGGGCCACGTGATGCATGACAAACGTTTTGTCACCTATGTGCTGACACTGGCGGGTTATTACATGCTGGCGGTACAGGTCATGTTAATGCTGCCAATCATGGTGAACGACATCGCTGGCTCGCCTGCCGCCGTGAAATGGATGTATGCCATCGAAGCATGCCTCTCGTTAACGCTGCTCTATCCTATTGCCCGCTGGAGTGAAAAACGTTTTCGCCTGGAACATCGCCTGATGGCCGGTCTGCTGGTGATGTCTCTGAGCATGATGCCCATCGGTCTTGTCGGCAATTTACAGCAGCTATTCACGCTGATCTGCACCTTCTATATCGGCTCGATCATCGCCGAACCGGCGCGTGAAACCCTGAGCGCCTCGCTGGCTAATGCACGCGCGCGAGGAAGTTACATGGGCTTCAGCCGACTTGGGCTCGCCATCGGCGGCGCAATTGGGTATGTCGGCGGCGGCTGGCTGTTTGATATGGGCAAAGCCCTGGCGCAGCCTGAATTGCCATGGATGATGCTCGGTATTATCGGCTTCATCACCTTCCTGGCTTTGGGCTGGCAATTCAGCCACAAACGCCCGACGCGCGGCATGCTGGAACCCGATGCCTGATAGCTAATCCGGCGCACGAGCACTTTTCAGTTTTTTCTGCTGGTGCCCGGGGCGCTGGTACTCGATGATGCTTTGTGTCACGATTACGCCATATGCATCATGTTGAGGACTCCCATGAAAAAGCTTTTTTTTGCCGCTGCACTGATTGTCGGCGGCCTGTTGGTTGGTTGTAATCAACTCACGCAATATACGGTTAGCGAGCAAGAGATTAATCAGGCGCTGGCGAAACATAATAACTTTTCAAAAGATATCGGTTTGCCCGGCGTCGCTGAAGCACACATCGTACTGAGCAATCTCGCCAGTCAGATAGGGCGTGAAGAGCCTAATAAAGTGACTCTGACGGGTGATGCCAATCTGGACATGAATTCCCTGTTTGGCAGTCAGAAAGCCACCATGAAGCTGAAACTTAAAGCGCTACCGGTCTTCAATAAAGAGAAAGGCGCGATTTACTTGCAAGAGATGGAAGTCGTGGACGCGACCGTCACACCTGAAAAAATGCAGTCGGTGCTACAAACGCTGATGCCGTATTTAAACCAGTCGCTGCGTAATTACTTTAACCAACAGCCTGCCTATGTTCTGCAGGACGACAGCAGTCAGGGTGAAGCGCTGGCGAAAAAACTGGCGAAAGGTATAGAAGTGAAACCGGGCGAAATCATCATCCCATTCACCGACTAATAAACCAGAGGGCGCTGATGCGCCCTTTTTTTTCGTGCAAACGAAAACGTTTCCGCTTATCCTTTGTTTCCGGCAAAAAAGACAATCCTCAGCCGGAGCATATTGATGACTGCACCATCCCAGGTTTTAAAGATCCGCCGTCCAGACGACTGGCATCTTCACTTTCGCGATGGCGACATGTTAAAAACTGTCGTGCCCTATACCAGCGAAATTTACGGCCGCGCCATTGTCATGCCGAACCTGGCACCGCCCGTCACCACAGTTGATGCAGCTATCGCTTATCGCCAACGCATTCTTGATGCGGTACCTGCCGGACACGACTTCACGCCCTTAATGACCTGCTATTTAACGGATACATTGGATCCCAATGAGCTGGAGCGAGGTTTCAACGAAGGCGTGTTTACCGCCGCGAAACTCTACCCGGCGAATGCCACCACCAACTCAACGCATGGCGTAACCTCTATTGAGGCCATCATGCCTGTGCTGGAACGGATGGAAAAATTGGGTATGCCGCTATTGGTGCATGGTGAAGTGACGCATGCGGATATCGATATTTTCGATCGCGAAGCACGCTTTATTGAGACGGTGATGGAACCGCTGCGTCAGCGGTTGACTGCGCTGAAAGTCGTGTTTGAACATATCACCACTAAAGATGCTGCCGAATATGTGCGGGATGGTAACGAGCTTCTCGCCGCCACCATTACGCCACAACATTTGATGTTTAACCGCAACCACATGCTGGTCGGCGGCATTCGTCCGCACCTGTATTGTCTGCCAATCCTTAAACGTAACGTCCACCAACAGGCGCTACGTGAGCTGGTCGCCAGCGGATTTAGCCGCGCATTCCTTGGTACCGACTCAGCGCCGCATGCCCGTCATCGCAAAGAATCCAGTTGCGGCTGTGCTGGGTGTTTTAACGCCCCGACCGCGCTGGGCAGCTATGCCACCGTATTTGAAGAGATGAATGCGCTGAGCCATTTTGAAGCCTTCTGCTCCCTCAATGGTCCGCAATTCTATGGTCTGCCGGTGAATGAGACTTTTATTGAGCTTGAACGCGTGGAGCACCATGTCCCGGAGAGCATTGCGCTAGCAGATGACTCGCTGGTGCCTTTCCTGGGTGGCGAAACGGTACGCTGGTCAGTAAAAAGCTAAAAAAAAGTGTAGCCAACCGATCTGAATAACTGTATAAATAAACAGTATATTCAACAGGGGGCTATTATGCGTATTGAAGTCACTATTGCCAAAACTTCACCTTTGCCTGCCGGTGCGATTGACGCATTGGCAGGTGAACTCTCCCGCCGTATTCATCATCATTTTCCGGATAATGAGGGTAACGTTACCGTCCGTTATGCCGGAGCTAACAATCTGTCGGTAATTGGCGCGACCAAAGAGGACAAAGAACGCATCAGCGAGATCTTGCAGGAGACCTGGGAAAGCGCGGATGACTGGTTTATCAATGAATAAATAATGATATGCAGTGATATTTGTTTGCCGGGTCGCCCCGGCTTTTTTTTACACGCCATTTTAAAAAAAATGCAGACTCCCCCTGGCGGCCATTTAATTTAATATTCATTTCCTGGTTATCTTTTAACCAGAACAACAAAATAATTGTGCAACTTGCTAAAAAAAAATGAATGACATGTTGCTTTATTAGTCAGATAACGCTGAAAACTATAAATTTATGCGCTGCCCTCTTTAAATTTTCAATGAATACCCTTATTTATTGATATACTGAAGTTGCTTCAGAAAAAAAATGCATTGAACCTCGAAAACCGTTGTCTAGTAACACGAATTAGGGGGCATGATGGAAAAGAATAATGAAGTCATTCAGACTCATCCGCTTGTAGGATGGGACATCAGCACCGTTGATAGCTACGACGCGCTGATGCTGCGTTTGCACTACCAGACCCCGAATCGACCGGACCCGGATGGGACTGAAGTTGGTCAAACGCTCTGGTTAACCACTGATGTTGCCAGGCAATTTATTTCGATATTAGAAGCAGGAATCGCCAAAATTGAATCCGGCGATTACCAGGTAAATGAGTATCAGCGCCATTAAATCTGATACATCCAACCATCAAAAGGCACCTTAACGGTGCCTTTCTTATTTCCCGGTTGAATATTCCAGGTCAGTTATTTACCCTGCTACTATCGCGATTGCAGAGAGAAGCGGATGAAATACGACTTAATCATTATTGGCAGCGGTTCCGTGGGTGCCGCAGCCGGATACTATGCCACTCGCGCCGGTCTGAACGTTCTGATGATCGATGCGCATATGCCACCGCATCAACAGGGCAGCCACCACGGCGACACACGATTAATTCGTCATGCTTATGGCGAAGGTGAGAAATACGTTCCGCTGGTGCTGCGCGCGCAGACATTGTGGGATGAACTTTCCACTCAAAATGAAGAACCGATTTTTGTACGCACCGGGGTTATCAATCTGGGCCCGGCAGATTCAACTTTTTTAGCTACCGCAGCGCAAAGCGCGAAACAGTGGCAACTCAACGTCGAACATCTTGATGCCGCCG
Source organism: Citrobacter sp. CRE-46 (assembly GCF_059615875.1). Taxonomy (NCBI): domain Bacteria; kingdom Pseudomonadati; phylum Pseudomonadota; class Gammaproteobacteria; order Enterobacterales; family Enterobacteriaceae; genus Citrobacter; species Citrobacter sp. CRE-46. Next base: position 3,184,671 of record NZ_CM184341.1, read on the forward strand.
CCATCATGGCTCGCTGGCCCGAGATTCGCGTACCTGAAAATTATATTGGTCTGTTTGAAGCTGAGTCGGGCTTTTTGCGTAGTGAGTTAGCGATTAAAACCTGGATTCGTCTGGCTGAAGAAGCTGGCTGCGCACAGCTGTTTAAATGCCCGGTCACGGCTATTCATCATAGTGAAGATGGCGTCACAGTAGAAACCGCCGACGGTGACTACCACGCCAAAAAAGCCCTGGTCAGCGCCGGGACATGGGTGCAGGCATTAGTACCGAAACTGCCGATACAGCCAGTCCGCAAAGTGTTCGCATGGTATCAGGCCGATGGCCGCTATAGCGTTAAAAATAACTTCCCGGCCTTTACCGGCGAGTTGCCAAATGGCGATCAGTACTACGGTTTTCCGGCAGAAAACGACGAACTAAAAATTGGTAAGCACAACGGCGGACAGGTAATTCACGCAGCCGAAGAGCGCAAGCCGTTTGCCGCTGTGGCCAGCGATGGCTCCGAAGCTTTCCCATTCCTGCGTACAGTTCTGCCAGGCATTGGCTGTTGTCTGCACGGTGCATCCTGCACTTACGATAATTCGCCGGATGAAGACTTTATCATTGATACGCTACCTGAACATGACAATACCCTGATCATCACCGGACTGAGCGGACATGGCTTTAAGTTTGCCTCCGTACTGGGGGAAATAGCCGCGGACTTTGCGCAGGACAAACCGCCAGCCTTTGACCTGACGCCATTCAGGCTGAGTCGCTTTACGCGATAATGATTAATGGCCTCGTGGTGAGGCCATTTTTAATGACAGGAATAACATCGATGCGGCGCATCTTTCACTATCTGGTTAATAATATTCGTGAGCATCTTATGCTCTACATTATTTTATGGTCGCTGCTGGCAATTATGGATGTGATATATATTATGTTTTTCTGACCAGATCGCACTGACACTAATTGACAAAAACTGATATTTACTTAAATTTTATTGCAATAAACTGAATAAGAAAACCCTATCAACACCGTGTAATAATGCCCACCTTTTGCCCATTCTCTCTAATACCTTGATGATGACATCAATATTCAATCAATTTTATTGAATATGAAAATAAATATCATCATCATTGTTATTTATTAGTTGCATTAATGTCTTTTACGCGCCATTTTCATTTACTCCTGAAATATCTAACGGTGTACTTATGCAATTCACTAATAGTCCACAGCGCTATGGCGTGGTGTCTGTCGCATTGCACTGGCTGATGGCGATTGCTGTATATGGCATGTTTGCGTTGGGTTTATGGATGGTCACGCTCAGCTATTACGACGGCTGGTATCACCAGGCCCCTGAACTGCATAAAAGCATCGGGATCCTGCTCATGATGGGACTGGTCATTCGCGTTGTCTGGCGGTTGTTCTCCCCTCCCCCAGCTGCGCTGACAAGCTATTCCCGTTTAACCCGCATCGCAGCGGCATTGGGTCACCTTGCGCTCTACGCCCTGCTCTTTTCGATTGTTATCAGCGGTTATCTGATCTCGACCGCAGATGGCAAAGCGATAAGCGTATTTGGTTGGTTTGATATTCCCGCCACCCTTGCCAACGCGGGCGCTCAGGCCGACCTTGCCGGCAGCCTGCACCTGTGGCTGGCATGGACCGTGGTGGTTTTATCGCTTCTTCATGGGCTTATGGCCCTGAAACATCACTTTATCGATAACGACGATACCCTGAATCGCATGTTGGGAAAATCGTCATCTGACTATGGAGCTTAAAATGAAAAAAAACCTGCTGGGATTGACACTCGCCTCTCTGTTATTCACGACCGGATCGGCTATGGCGGCAGATTACAAAATTGACAAAGAGGGACAGCATGCCTTTGTTAATTTCCGTATTCAGCATCTGGGTTACAGCTGGCTGTACGGCACCTTTAAAGATTTCGACGGTACGTTCACCTTTGATGAAAAAAATCCCGCAGCCGATAAGGTTAACGTCACCATCAACACCAACAGTGTTGACACCAACCACGCCGAACGCGATAAGCATCTGCGTAGCGCGGATTTCCTTAACGTGGCCAAATTCCCGCAGGCGACCTTTAGCTCCACCAGCGTGAAAAAAGAGGGGAACGACCTCGATATCACCGGTAACCTGACGCTGAATGGCGTCACCAAACCAGTGACGCTGGACGCGAAGTTGATCGGTCAGGGTGGCGATCCATGGGGTGGTACGCGCGCCGGTTTTGAAGCGCAAGGTAAGATTAAACTGAAAGACTTCAATATCACCACCGATCTCGGCCCTGCTTCACAGGAAGTCGATTTAATCATCTCAGTGGAAGGTGTGCAGCAGAAGTAACGCATAAATGTTGCCGGATGAGGCGATAGCCATCATCCGGCAACGTTTTTATTGCGCGGGATCCGGAATACCCAGTTTGGTATTCAGACGACCGCGGGATTTATTAAAGATTTTGTTGCCATTTTCACGCCCGGCGCGACGACGTCGTTGCTCTTCTTCCGGCAACTCACTCTCTTCGCAACACAGCTCACTACAGCAGCCTTTATACTTCTGCGCGCAAGCCGGGCACTGGATAAACAGCAGATGGCAGCCATCATTTTTACAATTAGTGTGGCTGTCGCATGCGGTTCCGCACTGATGACAATGCGCGATAATATCTTCAGAGATCCTTTCGCCCATACGCTCATCAAAAACGAAATTTTTGCCGATGAAACGTACCGGAAGCCCCTGTTCACGCGCCTTGCGGGCATATTCAATAATCCCCCCCTCAATGTGCCAGACTTTGCTAAATCCGTTGTGTTTCATCCAGGCGCTGGCCTTCTCACAGCGGATCCCGCCCGTGCAGTACATAACTATTTTTTTATCTTTATGCTCCTGCATCATTTCAACCGCTTTCGGCAACTGGTCACGGAATGTGTCTGCCGGGATCTCAAGCGCGTTCTCGAAATGCCCCACCTCATATTCATAGTGGTTGCGCATATCAATGAATACCGCCTCAGGATCGTCCAACATGGCGTTCACTTCTGCCGCCTTCAGGTAATCACCCACGTCGCTGGCGTTAAAGTCAGGATCATCAATGCCATCCGCCACAATACGTTCGCGAACTTTCATGCGTAGCACCCAGAATGATTTCCCGTCATCGTCCAGGGCGATATTAAGACGTAATCCATCCAGTGCGGGATTGAACGCATACAGCTGTTGGCGGAATGCATCCACGTTGCTTTGCGGCACGCTGATTTGCGCGTTAATGCCTTCATGGGCAAGATATACACGCCCGAACACATTCAGCGCAGTGAACAGTTGGTACAACGCATCACGCGTATGTTGCGGGTCATCGATGGTGAAATATTTATAAAACGAGATCGTCGTGCGCGGCTCAGTCTCGGCCAGCATTTTGGCTTTGAGCGCGTCGTTCGAAATGCGGTTGTGTAACACTGGCATGGTGTACGTATCCTGCAAATAGGGAGTAAATGAAAATCGGCGGCATCATAAAGCAAACATCGCCAATTTACATCCACACATTTTACGCTACATTTCTTACTTCACGATAAAAACGCAACAACAATTGCCGATTTAATCACCGTTCTCCCGTCACAAATTTTTGATACGCGCGAAAAAATGCGACAATACAGGGAATTGGTCGTTTGAAGACAGGATAGACATGACGAATTTACCCAAGTTTTCGGCTGCGCTACTGCATCCACGTTATTGGTTGACCTGGCTGGGTATTGGCATCCTTTGGTTAATCGTGCAGTTGCCCTACCCGGTACTTTATAAGTTGGGCTGTGCATTAGGTCGTCTGGCGTTGCGTTTGATGAAACGCCGGGCAAAAATAGTTTCACGTAATCTGGAGCTATGCTTCCCGCAGATGAGTGAGCAGGAACGCCAGCAGATGGTCGTCAGGAACTTCGAGTCCGTCGGCATGGGCGTGATGGAAACCGGGATGGCCTGGTTTTGGTCCGATAAGCGCATTTCACGCTGGACAGAAGTGATTGGGATGGAACATATCCGTGACGTTCAGGCGCAAAAGCGGGGGATCCTGTTAGTCGGTCTGCACTTTCTGACCCTGGAACTGGGTGCGCGTCAGTTTGGTCTGCAGGAGCCTGGTATCGGTGTGTATCGTCCTAATGACAACCCGCTGCTCGACTGGTTACAGACCTGGGGACGCATGCGCTCTAATAAATCAATGCTTGATCGTAAAGACCTGAAAGGAATGATTAAAGCGTTGAAAAAAGGCGAAGTGGTCTGGTACGCGCCGGATCATGACTACGGTCCTCGCGCCAGCGTGTTTGTGCCGCTGTTTGCCGTTGAACAGGCCGCCACGACCTCCGGGACCTGGATGCTTTCACGCATGTCGAATGCGTGCCTGGTGCCATTTGTTCCTCGTCGTAAGCCCGACGGGAAAGGGTATCAATTGATTATGCTGCCGCCAGAATGTTCACCGCCATTAGACGACGCGGAGACCACAGCTGCATGGATGAATAAGATCGTGGAGCAATGCATCATGATGGCCCCAGAACAATATATGTGGCTGCATCGTCGCTTCAAGACCCGTCCTGAAGGCGCCCCTTCCCTGTACTAAAACCCGGTTGCAGTCCAGTGGGCTGCAACCCTCTCCTGACTCGCTTTAGGTTTAACTGCTATCCGCATTGCAGCAACTATCAACCGGGCGCATAATTAGTCTGCTTACTTATATTCAATCGATAGCGCATACAGCGCATCACACTGTGGATCGTTATGTCACCCTCAGATGCCCCCATAAACTGGAAACGCAACCTCACCGTTGCCTGGATAGGTTGTTTTTTAACCGGCGCAGCATTTAGCCTGGTCATGCCCTTTTTACCCTTGTACGTCGAGAGTCTCGGCGTCACGGGGCATAGCGCCCTGAACATGTGGTCAGGTCTGGTCTTCAGCATCACCTTTTTGTTTTCAGCCATCGCCTCCCCTTTTTGGGGTGGCCTTGCCGACCGCAAAGGGCGAAAAATCATGCTGCTGCGTTCCGCGTTGGGTATGGCTATTGTGATGCTACTGATGGGCCTGGCGCAAAATATCTGGCAGTTCCTGGTTCTGCGCGCGCTGCTCGGTCTGCTCGGCGGTTTCATTCCCAACGCCAATGCGTTGATCGCCACCCAGGTTCCACGCAATAAAAGCGGCTGGGCGCTGGGAACGCTCTCTACCGGCGGTGTCAGCGGCGCACTGCTAGGGCCGCTGGCAGGTGGACTACTCGCGGACCATTATGGATTGCGTCCCGTGTTCTTCATTACCGCCAGCGTACTGCTGGTCTGTTTTATCCTGACGCTATTTTTTATCCGCGAGCGTTTTCAGCCGGTAAGCAAGAAAGAGATGCTGCACATACGCGAAGTCGTGGCCTCGTTAAAAAACCCCAAACTGGTGCTGAGCCTGTTTGTCACTACCTTAATCATTCAGGTGGCGACCGGTTCTATTGCGCCAATCCTGACGTTATACGTGCGGGAGTTAGCCGGGAACGTCAGTAATATCGCGTTCATTAGTGGGATGATTGCCTCCGTACCCGGCGTAGCAGCGTTAATCAGTGCCCCAAGGCTTGGCAAACTCGGTGACCGGATTGGCCCGGAGAAGATTCTAATCGTCGCGCTGATTATTTCCGTGCTACTGCTGATCCCGATGTCATTTGTACAAACTCCCTGGCAATTGGGCGTTCTGCGTTTTTTATTGGGTGCTGCCGACGGCGCTCTGCTCCCGGCGGTGCAAACGCTGCTGGTTTATAACTCAACCAACCAAATAGCCGGGCGTATTTTCAGTTATAACCAGTCATTTCGCGACATCGGCAACGTAACGGGACCATTAATGGGGGCGGCAATATCCGCCAACTACGGCTTTCGCGCGGTCTTCTGCGTGACCGCGGGGGTTGTACTGTTTAACGCGATCTACTCGTGGAATAGTCTGCGCCGTCGCCGGAGTGCCGAGCTCGCTGGATAATTTGTATATATTGCCTGAACCCGAAGAGTAAACTTTGCGTTTTCAGGCAGTATTCATTTTACTTTTAATGATAGTAGTAACACACCTTATTTCTGCCAGAGTTTTTGGCGTCATACAGCGCAGCATCCGCATAAGAAACAACTTTATCCGCTGAGTCATCATCAACTTTAGTACAATATACACCGATGCTGATCGTCATCTTTTCTTTTAAATCATAGGCATTGGGTATAGTCGTTCCATGCTCAACATTTCTTCTGATTCGTTCTGCAACGACAATAGCTTCATCTTTATCCTTGCACTTAAGAAGAATCGCAAACTCCTCGCCGCCGATGCGCGCAAAGATATCCGAATCTCTAACTGACTTGTTGATTATATCAACAATACTAATGATTACCCGATCCCCCTCCTGATGCCCATAGGTATCGTTAATGCGTTTAAATTTGTCGATATCCAAAACCATTACGCAAACCACGCCTTTCGCTAGCGATGCTTTTAACGATCTATAGAACAGTTTCCGGTTGTATATTTTGGTCATGGCATCTTTGATAGCCGAATCCGTTTCTTTTTTTAGAATGATAAAAGTGTTATACATTAAGATCGATATTATACAAAGGGTACTGATCACCTCAATCCCTCTGCTGATATACCAAATATACATACTATATTCATCTAAACTTAATAGCAGCACATTGGTTAATATTCCTGAGCAACACAGTAAGCCGATACTTTTCCATAAGATGTTATGCGTTTTGGTTTTAATGACCAAATAGAGTAGAACCAATCCCCAGGCAACAATCAGAGAGTAAATGTAGCCAATATGCCAGTGTACGGTTATGTTGTCGGATTTTAAGCTCGTAATCTCAAGGGTCATGCCCGGGTTATAACTGGCCAGGCTATGTGCCAGGACAGCGATAGCCAACATGATCAAAAATGCTACCGCTATATAGCATGGTTCTCTTTCTTTGGTTTCAAGGATTGTCGAAGATGCTTTATAAGATTTCAAGGATACAAATAATAAAGCAATAAAACTCAGCTGGCGAAAATAATAGAATATAGCGATATCGTTAGTTCTTTTTTCTATCGAAGTGTGATCATTGATTAAATCCTGAACGATATAGATAGTTTCCACAAAGAAAATATTATTGCTAAGAAATGCCATACCTAAGACTATGAGACATGTTAGATCTTTTCTGCATAAATACTGAAACAACATAAACAGGAAAATAATTCCATATAAAAAGAATAAACCTACTATGATAATCAAATATATTGTTTGCGGAACACTTTGTATTGTTAATTTAAACTGCGTAAGACATAACCCACCAAGAATATAGCTGATTAAGCTAGTTATATAGAACGCCATCAACTTCCTGTTATTTGAATTACTGTTTTCCATAACATCCTTAGGAGTATTCTTGAGTTGGCATTTTATATAATAAAGTATAAGCATTTGCAATCTATATAGCCGTACAACTTCAGTGATATTTATTCATTTATTATTTAATGATTTTTTATCCATTTATAACACCTGGTATTAATCATCTATTATTATGTGTCCTTTTTTAAAACGCCTCACGCCATTAACAGATGTTGCACATAGCGGATACTTAGTCATTACCTTTCCGGCTCTTGAGTTCAGTATCTCTCAATAATTACCTCTGTGATTTTTTCACATTAATAAATATTTTTTCCTTTATTTTGATAAGGTTAGACATCCCCTCATCAGTACAATGGGCATTACCGCAAGCAAAAACACGAGTAAATACGTATTAAATCTGAAGATTCATTTATATAACAGTATCGTTTATTTATTTGATTTTCATTACGCCACTGCTAACCACACACATTACCTTTTTTTCTCAAATTCGCGGTCGTCCATTACGCCAACTTCAGTATCTCGCATTGTAAATTTTTCCATACCAATCGAAGACGTCATCATAAAACCCTGTCGTCGCTACCAACGGCTGGCATTCATTTAGGTTAGCTCTGCAGTCAATGGGTTTGACGCTCCGCGGATCGAGGTCTATAGATTGAATCATCACCATTTATTGTTCACCTTAGGAGAAGATTATGGCAAAGAATGACATGTATTTTTATGCCACGCTGGAAGAGGCTATTGATGCTGCTCGTGAAGTGTTTCTGGCAGATAACCCAGGTCTGGAGGCTGACGATGCCAGTGTTCAGCAGCTAAGCGTACAAAAATACGTGCTACAGGATGGCGACATTATGTGGCAAGCAGAATTCTTTGCCGATGAGGATGATGTCGATGGCGAATGTCTGCCAATGCTAAGCGGTGAAGCGGCGCAAAGCGTTTTTGATGGTGATTATGATGAGATTGAAATTCGTCAGGAGTGGCAGGAAGAAAACACGCTTCACGAATGGGACGAAGGTGAATTTCAGCTGGAGCCTCCCCTTGATACCGAAGAGGGTCAGACCGCAGCTGATGAATGGGATGAACGATAACTACTCGTAAGGCCCATGGTGAATGTCGAGCGGTAACAACAGCGTATCAAACACCAGCGAAAACGGCAGGTCGAGGATGGTGACGTAGCGCCATGCGGAATCCCGGACATCCCACTGTATGCCCGGATAGTATTGGTTGCCATGCCCTTGTCCTGGGATGGTCCGGCTAATGATGCTGCCGCATCCGCTCAGCAACAAGACCATTATCGCCACTGCCACTATTCGCATCTGGTACCCCATGACTCTTTTTATTCAGTATAAAAAAATACCGGCACCAGGCCGGTATTTTCACATTACAGAACGCTTATTTTTTCCTGAGCGCTAACGGATTCAGGGTCAGGCCCTGATAGTAATTCACCCACGAAGAATACTTATCAGGTGAATTCCAGACGCGATAATGCAAACGCGCCATGGTCACCGGATCGCTTAACAGCACAAGGCGACGATCGCGATTCAGTTTCTCCGGCGTTTCGTTCAGCGCCTGCTCCACATGACGGTCGCGTGCAATCTCAAGTACGTTACTCACACGGTGGCGAGCAGTCGCCATTGCCGTAGCCAGCGCGTTAAACGACGGGTTAAACACCGCATGCATAAAACCGTCGTCCAGCGTACGATTACGGTTCATTACCAGATAGGTATCTGTATCCACCAGCACCTGCGGCGGAGAGTACTCTTCCGGGATCAGGAACAGCTTCCAGCGTTTGGTTCGTAACCCAACCGTAGAACGACTGGAAATTACGGAAACAAACGGCGAGAGGATCAGCGAGAAGACAATCGGCGCCAGCCAGAACAGAAAACGCAGATCCAGCCAGGCCATACCCACAGCCCACACCAGCCCCAGCAAGAGCTGAGAACCGTGACGCATAAACGCTTCCCCCCACGGGGTGGAATCGTCATCACGCTGCGGCGAATTCCACACCACTTCCCAACCGAGGAATGCGCTCACCACGAAAACGGTATGGAACAGCATACGCACCGGCGCCAGCAGCACGGAGAACAGAACCTCCAGCAGCAACGACAGCGTGACGCGAATAAATCCGCCGTACTCTTTCGTCCCTTTACACCAGATAAGCAAAATACTCAGCAGCTTCGGCAGGAACAGCAGCACCATGGTGGAAGCAAACAGCGCGATCGCCAGTTCAGGACGCCACTGCGGCCAGACCGGGAATAGCTGCCGCGGTTGCAGGAAGTACTGCGGTTCCGTCAACGCATGGACTACCTGCAATGCGGTAGACAACGCGAGGAACATGAACCACAACGGCGCTGACAGATAGGACATAACGCCGGTGAGGAACACCGCGCGGTGAACCGGATGCATCCCCTTAACCAGGAACAGACGGAAGTTCATCAGGTTGCCATGACACCAGCGACGGTCACGCTTGAGCTCATCCAACAGGTTTGGCGGCAGCTCTTCATAAGAACCCGGCAGATCGTAAGCGATCCATACGCCCCAGCCGGCACGACGCATTAATGCCGCTTCCACGAAGTCATGGGAGAGGATCGAGCCTGCAAATGAGCCTTCGCCAGGTAACGGCGCAAGCGCACAGTGCTCAATAAACGGCTTCACGCGAATGATGGCGTTATGACCCCAGTAGTGCGATTCACCCAACTGCCAGAAGTGAAGCCCGGCGGTAAACAACGGGCCATAAACACGGGTCGCGAACTGCTGGCAACGCGCATACAGCGTATCCATACCGGAAGCCTTCGGTGAAGACTGGATAATCCCGGCGTTCGGATTCGCTTCCATCAGACGAACCAGACCGCTCAGACAGTCGCCGCTCATCACGGAGTCAGCATCCAGCACCACCATATAGCTGTACTGATTCCCCCAGCGGCGGCAGAAGTCATCGATGTTGCCGCTTTTGCGCTTCACACGACGACGACGACGACGGTAGAAAATCTGCCCTTCGCCCTGCACTTCGGCAATCAGTTCCATCCACGCTTTTTGTTCCGCTACGCAGATATCAGGATTGTAGCTGTCGCTCAGGATGTAAACATCAAAATGCTCGGCGTTGCCCGTGGCTTTAACTGACTCCCACGTGGCGCGCAGCCCCGCGAATACGCGGTCAACGTCCTCGTTACAGATAGGCATAATCAGTGCGGTACGGTGTTCAGGATTCAGTGGTTCGTCCCCGACCGTTGAGGCGGAGATACTGTACTTATCTCGCCCAATCAGCAGTTGCAGGAAGCCCATCAGCGCAGTCCAGAACCCTGCAGAGACCCAACAGAAAAGCACGGCAAACAAAATCAGAATCCCGGTCTGTAGCATATAGGGCAGCAATTGCATAAAGGAGACCCACAGGTCCTGCCCCATCATGTCGACCGGATTTATGAATGCCCAACCCTGATACGGAAGAATCGTCTTCATATACCAGGTTGCTACCACCGTTTGCGCCAGCGTTAAGATCAACAGCGTATAGCGGCGGATTGTGCCAACGGTACGCCACTTTTGCTCGCTCTCTTGTTCTTCTTTCGTCAAACGCGAAAGATAACGCGGAGTCACATCACGTCCACGCAGACGATCCCAAAAACGACCAACCGGGTTGGTACGCCAGGGATCGGGGAACATCGAGGTACGCGTTGCTTTAGGCATTGCCTGAAGCTGATCGCGTCCTTCATCGTCTTTAACCAACTGCTCTTTCGCCAGAGAATCTGGCCATGCTTGCTCAAGACGAGCTTTCACAGAACCCTGCGGTGAATCATCTTCGCGCGAGTAAGTACGATGCTCGGCATCCAGCGCCTGATGAACGGCGCGGATGTCAGTTTTCGGCAGAGCCGCTTTTTCGATATCCGAAAGCGGCATTGCGTCAATATACTCAGTAGTCTTATTCATTGGCAGGTAACTGGTAGCTCCAGGTTTCACTCAACGTCTGATCGGCATTGACCAGGGCTGCTCGCATTTCAGTGGTTTTCTTCACGTCTTTCACCTTCACGCGCAGCATCAAACGCCAACCTTTAGTGACCGGGTTGTAACGCACGGTGTTTTCAACGATCTCGCCGTTGTCGCCAATGCTGGTTTGTGCGGTAACCGGGGTATCCTGTGGCAGCTTTTTCATGTCTGCGCCGGTAAAATCCACCACAAACGCGATAGTACCGTCTGGCTGACGAATCAGATTGGATTGTTTAACATCACCCGTAGAACGACGAGTCTGTTGTACCCAGGCATTTTCCGGCGCATGAAGCTTGTCTTCATCACGCGTGAACGTCAGGGAGTACTTGAAGTTCATCTCTTTGCCCGCTTCAGGCAGTTGATCCGGCGTCCAGTACGCAACGATGTTATCGTTCGTTTCATCGTTAGTCGGAATTTCAACTAACTCAATTTTACCTTTGCCCCAGTCACCTTTTGGCGTGATCCAGGCGCTTGGACGCAGGTCGTAACGATCGTCAATATCTTCAAAACGCGAGAACTGACGGCCACGCTGCAACAGACCGAAACCTTGCGGGTTTTCCATGGCAAAGCTGCTCACCGCGAGATGTTTCGGGTTGTTCAGCGGCCGCCAAATCCATTCGCCGTTGCCAGCGTGGATAGACAAACCATTAGAGTCATGCAGTTCCGGACGATAATTCGTTGCCGGAGAAGGCTGATTTGGGCCGAACAGGAACATACTGGTTAACGGCGCCACGCCCAGCTTGCCCACTTTGTCGCGCAGGTAAACTTTGGACTGAACATCAACAACCGTGTCGCGACCCGGAATAATGACAAAGCGATACGCTCCGGTTGCGCGCGGAGAGTCCAGCAAGGCGTATATGGTTAAACGTTTGTCAGTCGGTTTCGGACGTTCGATCCAAAACTCACGGAAGCGGGGAAATTCTTCACCAGAAGGGAGAGCGGTATCGATCGCGAGACCGCGCGCAGACAGACCGTAGACCTGGCCTGCGCCGAGAACGCGGAAATAGCTGGCCCCGAGCATGCTGACGATTTCATCGTTTTTATCTTTGCTGTTGATCGGATACAGCACTTTGAACCCGGCGAAACCGAGATCTTTTACCGTGTCTTTATCATGCTGAACATCGCCAAAATTAAAGTAATCCGGGCTATATTTGATTCTTTTCACCGCAGTTGCGGTAACTTCGTTGATTTTGACCGGCGTGTCGAAGTACATACCCTGGTGGTAGAATTCGAGCTTAAATGGGGTCTTGAGATTGCTCCAGTAGGCTTTATCGCGATTAAACTGGATCTGCTGATAATCCGCATATTTCATGTCGCGGAAAACGGAGGGCAAGTTACTTTTTGGCGCCTCATAGCCTTTACCGGCTAAGGATTGAGCTTGTTTTGCAACATCATCAATGCTGAACGCCCAGCTCGATGATGTGTACAGCGTTAACATGACTGCTGCACCCAACCAACGCATTTTCATCATTTGTAGTTTATGTTTCATAATTAGTAAGCACTTCCCCCTTTGTGTGCTTATATTGATCCGATCCATTTTAATGGATAATCGGGTATTCCGACAACTGAATCCCTGTATTGTTCGCGCGCTGGCTCATGCTTTAAGCAGCTTTGTCTGCTGTTTTCACTTTGCGTGCTTATCCTGGAGACAGGTTGTTGGACTTCGTGTAGGGTTGGCCTCGAATGTAACCATTATTCGTCTTAGGGATAAGACGAAAAGTCTGAGAATACGTAACTGTCTATGAGCCCTGTATCACCACCACGTGAATATTTTCTTGACTCCATCCGTGCCTGGCTAATGTTGTTAGGGATCCCCTTCCATATTTCTTTGATCTACTCCACTCATACCTGGCATGTGAACAGCGCAGAGCCGTCATGGTGGTTGACCCTTTTTAACGATTTTATCCATGCATTTCGCATGCAGGTCTTCTTTGTTATTTCGGGTTACTTTTCGTACATGTTATTTTTGCGCTATCCGCTAAAGCGGTGGTGGAAGGTGCGTGTCGAACGCGTGGGAATCCCGATGCTGACGGCGATTCCATTGCTTACGCTGCCGCAATTTATCATGCTGCAATACGTGAAGGGCAAAGCAGACAGCTGGCATACTCTCAGCGGGTACGAAAAGTACAACACGCTGGCTTGGGAGCTTATTTCCCATCTGTGGTTTTTACTGGTTCTGGTGGTGTTAACGACCGTAAGCATGTGGGTATTTACCCAGATGAAAAATAAGACGATGCGTAGCGAAGGTGCCAACCCCTCTGCGGTGTCGATGACCAAATTAACGCTGATTTTTATTTTATTGGGTGTCGGTTATGCCGCCGTCAGAAGGACGATTTTCATCCTCTACCCTTCAATTCTCAGCGATGGCATGTTTAATTTTATTGTTATGCAAACGCTGTTCTATATACCTTTCTTTATGCTCGGCGCGCTGGCGTTTATCAACCCTAATCTGAAAGCGCTGTTTACCAGGTCATCGCGTGGCTGCACGATAGGCGCCGCATTGGCGTTTGTCGCTTACCTGCTCAATCAACGTTATGGCAATGGCGATGCCTGGATGTATGAAACCGAATATGTCATCACCATGGTCATGGGACTGTGGATGGTGAACGTCGTCTTTTCGCTTGGCCACCGTTTGCTGAATTTCCAGTCGGCCCGCGTGACCTATTTTGTCAACGCGTCACTGTTTATCTATTTAGTGCACCACCCTTTGACGCTGTTTTTTGGCGCGTATATCACACCGCATATCTCATCGAATCTACTGGGCTTTTTGTGCGGCCTGCTGTTTGTGGTGGGGATTGCGGTGATACTGTACGAACTCCATTTGCGCATACCGGTGCTGAAGTTTCTCTTTTCGGGTAAACCGGCCGTTAAGCAAGATAAAAATAAAGCTGTCGCTGGTTAATTTTTCTCTCATTGCGTGGTTCAGAGCAGCCACTCAATGGGTAACACCGACGCAAGCTTCACCAGAACCCGCTTCCAGAATCCTGTGGCGGGTTCTTTTTTCAGTACCTGTTCGCTGCCGGAAACGCGATCCACCCAATTAATTCTACCCCAGCGGTCGAGGCGCAGTTGCCAGGCCATGTCACGCTGGCTCTGCATAAAACGTTTATGGATCACTTCAGCCAGCACTTCACTCTCAATCACAAACCCCATTTCCGTATTAAGCAGCGTTGAACGGGGATCAAAATTAAGCGAGCCGATAAATACTTTTCGACCGTCAATACTGAAGGTTTTAGCATGCAGGCTGGAACCTGAATTACCGGTTAATCCGCGATCGTGGACCACCGAAACGCGTTCGCGGGTAGGTTTAAGTTCGTATAATTCTACCCCGTAACGCAGCAGTTTTTTTCGCCATCGCGCATAGCCCGCATGAACGATAGCCACATCATTTGCCGCCAGCGAATTGGTTAAAATCGCAATCTTGACGCCTTTCCTTACCATTCTCAACAACTGCGCCACCCCAGCCCGAGTCGGCACAAAGTAGGCGGAAATAATATCAATGCGTTCGCCCGGCGACCCCATCACATCAAACAAACGCTGCGGTAATAACGAATGGCGCGGCGCTTTCCCTTCACCTTTGACAGGATCATCACTCAGCAAACGCGTTTTCGCCCAAATCAGCGGCAGCGACTGCTGATCGAGGCTGGTCATAAACTGGCTGGTTTCCAGCTTATGCAGATAACGACGAGTAATATCATCGTTATACCAGGATTCAGGCAGCTCGATACGCTGCGAAGAATCTGACTCCGACATCTCAAGTACGTTCTGTAACGTTGAAACAGAGCGGCAGTGCCAGTAACGCTCAAAATCATCCGCAACATCTTTGACAACGGGACCAATAGCCATGACGTCCAGATCGGAAAACAGCGGTTGCTCACCCGCCCCAAAATAGGCATCACCAATATTACGCCCGCCCACGATGGTCACCACGCCGTCAGCGGTATAACTTTTATTGTGCATTCGCCGATTTAGCCGGGCAAAATCGGTCAAATAGCCCAGGGCGCGCAGAATGCGAAAGGAAAAGGGATTAAACAGACGAATTTCTATATTAGGATGGCTATCCAGCAGCCGCAGCGTGTCATCAAGACCCGGCGTGTTGTTGTCATCCAACAGCAAGCGGACCTTCACTCCACGTTTCGCCGCCGCCAACAGAACTGAAAACAGCAACAGACCGGACATGTCGTTCTCCCAGATGTAGTACTGCACATCCAGTGTACGTTCCGCCATTTCTGTTAGTCGATAGCGAGCAGCAAAGGCATCCAGGCTGTCATCCAACGTAAGAATGCCGCAATCTCCAGGATGGTTAGCACAAAGTGGCGTGATGGCCCGCTCAAGTCGCGTCATATCAATCCGTGTTCTTGTCACCTTGCCGGGAAAGTAGTCTCTTGTAGAGTTGAGCGTTTTCTTCGTCAAAACAAACAAAGTATATTTGATCGGGAAGCGTACGACGGGTAATAAATTTTAACACCGTATTTACCGCTATTTCTGCCGCTGCGGCGCGGGGATACCCGTAGACTCCGGTACTGATCGCCGGAAAAGCAATGGATTGATACCCATTGGCCAGGGCCAGTTGCAGCGAATTCAGATAGGCGTCTTCAAGACGTTCAGCCTCATGATGACCTCCACCTTGCCAGACAGGCCCTACGGTATGAATGACCGCTTTTGCCGGAAGCGCCCCCGCCAGCGTGATAACGGCATGCCCGGTCGGGCATTCTCCCTGTTGCTGGATAACCTGTTTGCAGGCCTCCAGCAATGCGGGGCCGGCGGCGCGATGGATTGCGCCATCAACACCACCACCTCCCAGTAGCGATGAATTCGCCGCGTTGACGATCACATCAACAGCGATCGTCGTAATATCGCCGTGTAACACATGCACGCGTGAATGCATAAATTCCCCCTGACAAAACACGATTCATCAAGTGTACAGCAGGGATTTCCTTGAAATCTCACTTTTTAACCACAAGTTTGCATGTCTAAGCCAGAATGGTTCATTTATATTCAATGTTAAGGATCGCCATGTTTTTCTGTTCATTGAGGTAATGCATTTTCACAGTAGCAATTTGCTGCACATTCTGAGGGGCAGCCGTGACCTGTTGATGATTATAGAGACTATTACGGGTGGTGCCATTGCGCATACAAGACAATTCGATCTGTTGTTGTTGGGTGTTAACGTCGCAGGGCGCTTCAACTATTGCGCCGCGAAAATGGATAACGCCGCCGGGCGAGATCTGTTGCGCCATTATGGGAAAAGTGAAAAGAGATAACGTACATAAACTGGCGCTAAAAATACGTTTAAAAAATGTGCACATAAGGGTTCCTCAATGATTAGTCATCCTTGAGGGATCTGAATGATCCTTCACCACTGCGAGTTACGATCAAATAAAAACGCTGTACGTTTCTATATTCATAGAACAGCGCCGCATTCCCAGCCACACCCTTAATGCAAATACAGCAAAAATTATGGCTGACTGGTTGAGTCAGGCCATTGTTGTGACAAATGCAGAGACTGCCCGTCCGAAACGGTAACGATAATTTTGACCGAATCCCCCGGTGAAATATTAAAGCTCAGTTTGGTTAGTTCAATCGGCCGATTAGCGGGGACCGAAAGGCTTGTTTTCTGCTGCGATTGGCTTTGTCCTCCCTCCCCCTTACGAACGGTAAGGACCTGGACCTCACAAACGCAGGGTTGGGCTAACGTCACCTGAGGAATAATGGTGTACATATCGCCTTGTTGGGTCGTATTGAATGTTATTTGATTTGTCAGCGCGGCAATGAGTAATAATGTATGCATCATATTCTCCCGAAAAAAAAACAGGGCTCACGCCCTGTTTATTATCAGTCAGAAAACTGAATTAGTGTTGGTTAGCTGTTGCATTGTTGCCAAAACCAACTTGCTGAATCAGCACATTGGAGTCAGAAGCAGTCTGATTAACCAGCGCGCCGTTGCGGCCACCGAACTGGGTCACGCTAATATCAGCATTTTTTGCATTCCACTGATCGATGGTGGCATTGTTCTGGAAGCCAGTCTGTTTCAGGCTAATAGTACTGTCATCAGCCCCCTGGCCTACGACCGCGCCATTACCACGCCCATGTTGGGTGATGGTGACATCTGATTTACGCGCATCGCTTTGCAGAGCATTCGCAGCGTTGTTTGAACCATATTGGTAGATACTCAGCGAAGAGTCTGGGCCATAGTTGCTACCGCCGCCATGATGATTACCGCCCCATTGCGGAACAACACCAGCCAGAGCACTGCCAGAAACGACGATTGCTGCGAATGCTGCCACTTTTAAAAGTTTCATGGTAAACCCCCATCGGATTGATTTAAACGTCGATCATGGATTAGCGTTGAGTTACGCGAATTGCCATTTGCGACTGTCTCTGCACCACAACTGCTGTTTTTTGTGTACCATACTGGGTAATATTCGCTTTATTACCAGAGCCTTTCTGGATAATTACAGCTGTATTACCATAAGAACCTTGTTTAATACTCGCGTCATTGGAACTACCCACCTGATCAATATATGCAAAGTTATATGATCCCGTCTGGTCCGTTTTCGCCCGGTTACCAGAACCTTCTTGCGAAATGACCGACAATAGCTTCGAGCCCCCCTGACGAGTATTTGCACTGTTCGCAGTGCCAACCTGACCAATAATGGCTGCCTGATTAAATGAAGACTTACTTAATTCATTTACCGCAAAGTTATATTCTGAATTAGCTAAATCATAACTTGTTGCGGATGCAATCCCAGGCACACCCAGTATTGTAAACATCATAAATAACAACTTGTTTTTCATGTTGTCACCCTGGACCTGGTCGTACATGAAGTTAAATTAGTTACCACTCAAATTGTTGTTAACATGACTTACATTTGTTAACGTCACGTTACGATGAAGAGTATGTCCGTTGAAACATTTTAAATAACTCACCCGCCAGTGGTATTTTTATATCCTGATTCACACCAAAGTATTAATTAACAGTAAAAAACACGGTTGCGACAGCAGGTTCTATTTCTTTTTTAACCCTGCAAGTGAATTTCTATGCAGTAACAAAAAAGTGCATTTCCCGCGATTTCCGCGCCTCCCAGCTTAGTGCTGCGATAAGCATCGGTACAAGTCGTGACAAGCATCATTTTTTTCTATCTAAAATTGTCCAAGTTGAATCCAGGCGAAACAATCCGAATTCATTAGGAATGTAAAACTAACAAACCATAAATTTATTTATTTGATATCAATGCGATAGCATAATTTGTATGATTTTTTAAATCTATGCAATAATGCTGAAATGTACAACTTTACTATCAAATCTAAACTCAATTAAAACCCAAAAATCACATTTTAATATATAAATTTACATTATGTAACATGTTTAACACTTGCTTTAAGATTTGTAATAGCTAGATTGAAAACAGTTGAAGTCCATTTGTTTTAATATTTTCACCCCGTTGGGTTGATATTTTATTTCTACACAGCAGTGCAACATCTGTCAGTACTTCTGGTGCCTCTATTTTAGTAGCGGCAGCTGTCAGGTGTGCGACTAAAAAGTGGAGTTTCATCATGTTTAATGAAGTCCATAGTATTCATGGTCATACATTATTGTTGATCACTAAACCTTCTCTGCAGGCAACTGCGTTATTACAACATTTAAAGCAATCACTGGCGTTAACCGGAAAACTACATAATATTCAACGTTCTCTGGATGATATTTCCTCCGGCTGCATTGTTTTAATGGATATGATGGAGGCAGATAAAAAACTGATCCATTACTGGCAAGATAATTTAAGCAGAAAAAACAACAATATAAAGACTTTATTGTTGAATACCCCTGATGATTATCCCTATCGGGATATTGAAAACTGGCCGCATATCAATGGTGTATTTTACGCAACCGAAGATGAACAACGTGTAGTCAGCGGCTTGCAAGGTGTGTTGCGCGGTGAATGCTACTTTTCGCAAAAGCTCGCCAGCTACCTGATCACGCATTCCGGAAATTACCGCTATAACAGCACGGAGTCGGCACTACTCACTCACCGTGAAAAAGAGATCCTTAATAAACTGCGTATCGGTGCCTCAAATATTGAAATCGCGCGTTCGCTGTTTATCAGTGAAAATACCGTGAAAACGCACCTTTATAATCTTTTCAAAAAGATAGCTGTCAAAAATCGTACGCAGGCGGTCTCGTGGGCCAATGATAACCTCAGGCGATAAAGCCATGAAACGCTATTTGAACTGGATTGTGGCAGCAAATTTGTTCTTTGCTGCCGGGAATCTACACGCGGCTGTAGAGGTGGAGGTTCCCGGACTGTTAACTGACCACACTGTCTCTTCCATTGGCCATGATTTTTATCGCGCCTTTAGTGACAAGTGGGAAAGCAAGTACACAGGAAACTTAACCATTAATGAAAGGCCCAGTGCACGTTGGGGAAGTTGGATTACGATAACGGTTAATCAGGACGTTATCTTCCAGACCTTTTTATTCCCGACGAAAAGAGACTTCGACAAAATAGTGGTCTTCGCATTGGCAGAAACTGAGGAAGCATTAAATCGCCGGCAAATAGATCAAACACTATTAAGCACAAGCGATTTAGCGCGTGATGAATTCTAAAACATGATTTTGTCCGGAGGCTTTCATGCGTGTCAAACATGCTGTGGTTTTGCTCATGCTAATTTCGCCATTAAGTTGGGCCGGAAACATGACGTTCCAGTTCCGCAACCCTAACTTTGGTGGCAACCCAAACAACGGCTCTTTTTTATTAAATAGCGCTCAGGCGCAAAACTCATATAAAGATCCGAGCGCTGGCGACTACGGGATCGAAACCCCAACAGCACTGGATAACTTTACCCAGGCAATTCAGTCGCAAATACTCGGCGGCTTACTCACCAATATCAATACAGGTAAGCCGGGGAGGATGGTAACCAGTGACTTTATCGTTGATATCGCCAACCGGGATGGGCAACTGCAATTGAATGTCACTGACAGGAAAACGGGAAGAACTTCGACTATTGAAGTGTCAGGTTTACAAAACCAGTCAACCGATTTCTAAATGAGAGCCACGAAAGGAAAATATCATGCAGCGCTTACTTATCATGGTGGCAGTAATTTTACTCAGCGGATGCTTAACCGCCCCGCCTCAAGAGGCCGCTAAGCCGACATTAATGCCCCGAGCCCAAAGCTATAAAGATTTGACGCATCTACCCATGCCTACAGGTAAGATATTTGTGTCGGTATACAACATTCAGGATGAGACTGGCCAGTTTAAGCCTTACCCGGCAAGTAACTTCTCTACCGCCGTCCCGCAAAGCGCCACGGCTATGCTCGTCACCGCATTGAAGGATTCTCGTTGGTTCGTCCCGCTGGAACGTCAGGGGTTACAGAACTTGCTTAACGAACGAAAAATCATTCGTGCGGCTCAGGAAAACGGTACGGTTGCCATTAACAACCGGATCCCGCTCCAGTCTCTGACCGCCGCAAACGTCATGGTGGAAGGGTCAATTATTGGTTATGAAAGCAACGTTAAATCAGGTGGTGTCGGCGCGCGCTATTTCGGTATAGGCGCCGATACGCAATACCAGCTTGACCAGATAGCGGTAAACCTGCGTGTGGTTAACGTCAGTACCGGTGAGATCCTCTCATCGGTGAATACCAGCAAAACCATTCTGTCTTATGAAGTGCAGGCAGGGGTTTTCCGCTTCATTGACTACCAGCGTCTGTTGGAGGGGGAAATTGGTTATACCTCTAACGAACCGGTTATGCTTTGTCTGATGTCAGCAATTGAAACCGGCGTTATCTTCCTGATTAATGACGGAATAGATCGCGGGTTGTGGGATTTGCAGGATAAGAAACAAGTTGATAATGACATCCTGGTTAAATACCGCCATATGTCGGTACCGCCAGAATCCTGATGGGTCGTTACAGCATAAAAAGCGTGAGGGAAGCCTCACGCTTGTTTTATTTACTGGTCGGGGTTGGCGATATCCTGTTTTCACGGCGTGACGCCAGCCACAAGCCGCTATTTTTCATCGCATAGCCAAATACCAGACCCAGCGCCAAAGATGGCACGACCAGTCGCCAGTCCCCCTGCCCTGCAAACGTTGCACAAGCCCCAATAAACGTGCCCGGCACGAATGAAAGCAACCATTGCTTTGCCTGAATACACATCAAAAACGCGACAATTCCCGTCATGACATAGCCGACAATATCCATATGCGGGGCAAGCGCACTGCCGTTAATAATCACCAACGCCCACACCACACCGCTTAGCAGCGTACACGCCGAGATCCACAGCCCTTTCAGCCCACCTTGCGGACAGGCAAAGTAGGCAGTGCAGCCCAGAAACCCAGCCCAGCTGAGTAAACCGAGAGAAACGGCCACCCATCCCCAGATCCCGGAGAGAATGCCCGTTGTGATTGCAATTGAGAGAAGTATGTTCATGCCGCGCATCTTAGCAGAAAAACGGCATTGGAATGAGATCGCGCACACAAATTATGCAAGTTGATAAATTGCGTTGCAGTTTAGCGTGATTTAAATCACATTTATTCGTCTGTCTCTTCCTGTAATTCGTCCCACATCGCACCAATCGCATCACGTGTCAGGGGCGCAATAGTACGCCAGAATGGCGTATTCGCATGCGCTTCAACTTTACCCAGAAACGTGCCGCACCAGGGTAACAAGTAGTCCACAAACAAGGTTTCAAGCGCTTCGCTTTCATCTTCCGCAGACTGGTCTTCAAGCCATGAAGCCGCCAGCAACAGCGTGCCAATATGATCTGCCGGCGTATCTGCCAACGGCATTCCCCGAGCAGAAAGGAATGCACGCACATCCGTTTCTTTAGCCCCTTCTACCCAGGCGCTGCGATAAGGCGGCACCGCGCAATCGTCTCCCACAAATAACGCGTTGTAATCCGCAGCCAACTGAGGCATATCGCAGCTCTTCTGCAGACGAGCCAGCAATTCGTCCTGTTCCAGCGGCCAGTTGGCGGAAAGTTTACCTTCGCTAATCAGGGTAAACAGAGGAACCAGTAAAGGGTCCTGCGGTTGGCGGTAAAACAGCGAGCCCAGTACACGACACAGGATAGAAAACTCGTTCATTAATATATTCCAGTTAGTAACAATTACAGTTCAGCAAATTCCGCGATCGGCTCCATGCCTCGCGATTCCAGAAACGTCAGCAAGCGCTTTGGCGTAACGTTTAAAATTCGGTCTTCCGGGAAATTCACATCATCCAGTATTTTACGACATTCACCGAAATCTCCTAAGGTGAAAGCGGTATGTGAATCTGACCCTAACGCGACCCAGCCGCCGGCATCACGCACAGCCGCAGCAACAGCGCGGCAATTGTCCTCACTGCCCTTACGCGAATGCAAAAACGAAGAGTTGTTGATTTCCAACGCAACCTGGTATTTTGCCGCTGCCTGAGCAATCGCAGTAATATCGACGGGATATTTGGGGTTACCCGGGTGGCTGATGATATGGACGTTGCCACTGGCCATAGTGGCTATCATCGCCTGCGTATTCGTTTCTTTATCGTGTGGCGCAAAAACCGGCTCATGAAAGCCTGCGATAATCAGATCCAGGGAAGTGAACATCGGACCTGAACAGTCAATTTCGCCTTCAATATTTTTAATATTCGCTTCAATTCCGCGCAGGATCCCTATGCCGTCCACGACACGAGGCCAAATGCGCATATTAATAAAGTGCCAGTGGTGAGGCGCATCCGCCATGTCCGGTCCATGATCGGTAATGGCAAACAGCTTGATGCCTTTGCGACGAGCTTCAGCGATGTAATCACTTAAGGTGCTGTAGGCGTGGGTGCTGGCGACGGTATGCATATGCAGGTCAACGGGATACATAACTCTCTCCTGTAGTCATTTTCCGTCAAGGATAGCAGGTATCGCCGCCATTTATTAGCTGAAACCCGGCAGATGCCGGGTTGGCATTAGTATCCCCGTACGCGATCGACCTGACCCGTAACGGCTTTGCCACTTTCCAGATTGAAAATTGTACGGGAGATATAATCCACCGCTTCCGCCGGACGGGTAACGGCGGCGATGTGCGGCGTCATGGCCACCCGTGGATGTTTCCAAAGCGGGCTGGTTTCCGGCAGCGGTTCACGGCTATAGACATCCAGCATGGCGCCTTTCACCTTGCCGCTGTCCAGCGATGCCAGAAGATCGTCTTCATTGAGATGAACGCCACGCGCCAGGTTCAGCACATAAGCGCCATCCTGTAACTGGCTAAGTAAACCAGCGTTAATGATGCCCACAGTTTCTGCCGTATTGGGTAGAAGATTGATAAGCACGCGAGTTTGACTCAAAAACGCACCCAGCTCTTCGGTACCGGCAAAGCTTTCCACGCCAGGCCAGGATTTACGCGTACGACTCCAGCAGCGTAGCGGGAACCCCCATGACTGCAAACTCTCGGCAACTTTCGCACCCAGGACCCCGGCCCCCATGATCCCGATGGTGAACTCATCGCGGGTATACTCTGGCAATGGTTGCCATTTCGCCTGATTTTTTAACGCCTGGTAATCATCAAAGCGACGAAACCAGTGCAACACCTGACTTACCGCATATTCCTGCATTTGCAGGCCCATACCCGTATCTTCCAGACGGAAAAGCGGGATCGAGGTATCCAACATTTCCGGGTGAGCGTTTAGCTTACTGAGAATGGAATCGACGCCAGCACCCAGCGCAAATACGGCTTTTAATTTTCGTCCCGCGAGCATTTCAACCGGCGGATGCCAAACCAGCGCATAGTCAGCATGCGCATTATCACCCGCTTTCCACTCACGGACGTTCGCGCCTGGTATTGCTTTTGCCAGCGCATTAATCCACCAGGTTGTTTCGAATGTTGGGTGATAAAAAATTATATCCATTTTGTCTCCTGAGCATTGCTATGCGGAACTTTCTCGCACTTATTATCATCATTTTTCGAGGGATCCTCAGAGTAGCAAATTTTAGGATGCTGGCAAAAAAAACAATTCCCGCTTATTTAAGCTCCAGATTGTTTGAAGTTTGTGTAAATGCACGTTTTTTTCAAAAAGTTGATTGACGCCGGGACGGTATTTCCCTAAATTAGCGCCCGTTCCGGTAGCACAGGAACAACAATATGGTGAGGTGTCCGAGTGGCTGAAGGAGCACGCCTGGAAAGTGTGTATACGGCAACGTATCGGGGGTTCGAATCCCCCCCTCACCGCCATATTTTAAGAAGAGCTCGTACGCAAGTACGGGCTTTTTTTTCGCATGTTGCACGTCTGCGGGGGGATGAGAAGCCCCGACCGGGGTTCGACTGCTGGCGCAGCCAGCTGGACAGACCGGGAGCATCGCGAACGGGCTGCCCCGAAGGGGCGAGCAAAGCGAGTCAATCCCCCCCTCACCGCCATATTTTAAGAAGAGCTCGTACGCAAGTACGGGCTTTTTTTTCGCATATTGCTCGCCTGCGGGGGGATGAGAAGCCCCGACCGGGGTTCGACTACTGGCGTAGCCAGTTGGACAGACCGGGAGCATCGCGAACGGGCTGCCCCGAAGGGGCGAGCAAAGCGAGTCAATCCCCCCCCTCACCGCCATATTTTAAGAAGAGCTCGTACGCAAGTACGGGCTTTTTTTTCGCATGTTGCACGTCTGCGGGGGGATGAGAAGCCCCGACCGGGGTTCGACTGCTGGCGCAGCCAGCTGGACAGACCGGGAGCATCGCGAACGGGCTGCCCCGAAGGGGCGAGCAAAGCGAGTCAATCCCCCCCTCACCGCCATATTTTAAGAAGAGCTCGTACGCAAGTACGGGCTTTTTTTTCGCATATTGCTCGCCTGCGGGGGGATGAGAAGCCCCGACCGGGGTTCGACTACTGGCGTAGCCAGTTGGACAGACCGGGAGCATCGCGAACGGGCTGCCCCGAAGGGGCGAGCAAAGCGAGTCAATCCCCCCCCTCACCGCCATATTTTAAGAAGAGCTCGTACGCAAGTACGGGCTTTTTTTTCGCATATTGCACGCCCGTGGGGTTCGACTGCTGGCGTAGTGAGGATTAAAAGAAACGGCCCCTCTCACCACTGGCAAGAGGGGCCGTTCGTTATAACCGGCTGTCGATTATGCGCCTACTGGCACATTATGCGCGGTGTTTTGCAGCACCGGTCCGGTATATTTCTCGATCTGCAACTGTGACATCTGCCCGCAGTTCCCCTGCGCCAGGCTGGAGGAACCGACGTCAAAGGTCAGGCAGTTGACGTTACCGTTCTTACACAGCGAACCAGGCTGTGACGGATCGGCCGGGTCAAACCACGCCCCTTCGCTGATCCGCACCACCCCTTCACGGACGTTATCGGTAATCACTGCCCCAACCAGGATCTGCCCGCGATCGTTAAAGGCACGAACCAGATCGCCCGCACTAATGCCACGTGCGCTGGCATCCTTCGGATGGATCCAGATAGCCTCACGGTCGGCTACTGCATACTTCTTACGTAGCGGCGTGTTGTCGAGCTGAGAGTGTAGACGGTTAATCGGGTGACCGGTATTCAGCGACAGCGGGTATTTCGCTGCTTCCGGCCCGCGATACCACTCGTGAGGCGGCATCCAGGTCGGGATCGCTTTACAGTCCTCGTAGCCCATTTTGGCAATGGCATCAGAATAGATTTCGATTTTGCCGGACGGGGTACCCAGAGGATTAAGCAGCGGGTTCTCGCGGAAATCAGCAAAGCGTACCCACTGTTTATTCTCTTCCGGAATCGGGAAGCGGATATAGTTGTTGGACGCCCAGAACATATCAAACGGCGGCAGCGCCACGCGTGCGTTACGCGCCTGGGCTTTCATGTCGTCATACATGCCTTTTAACCATAACATCTCATCTTTACCTTCGGTAAAGGCGTCGTGTACGCCGAGGATCTCGGCAATACCGGCAAAGACGTCAAAGTCATTTTTCGCTTCATGCTGCGGCGGCACACACTGGCGTAGCGGGAAGACGTAGAGCTGCGAGTAGTCGCCGCCCATGTCCAAATCGTTACGTTCATAGGTCGTGGTAACCGGCAGCACGATATCGGCATGTTTCGCCGTTGCCGTCCAGTAAGGTTCGTTGACGACCACGGTCTCCGGGTTCTGCCAGGCTTTGACCAGGTTATTGGTATCCTGATGCTGGTGGAAGGTATTCCCCCCCGCCACGTAGACCATTTTAATATCCGGGTAGGTCACTTTCGTGCCGTTATAATCAATGGTCTTGCCAGGGTTCGCCAGCGCATCGGCAATACGCGCTACCGGGAACGGTGTAATGTCTTTTGCCGCCGGAGAGGTTGGGCTACCCGCCGAAATCCCGGCAAGAATGCCGCCGCGCGCGGTCGGACTACCGCCGGAAGAGTAGTGATAGCTAAAGCCGAAGCCGCCGCCAGGCAGACCAATCTGCCCCAGCATCGACGCCAGGGTCACCATCATCCAGTGCGCCTGCTCGCCGTGATGTTGGCGCTGAATGCCCCAGCCGCCCATGATCATGGTGCGGTGTTTTGCCATATCGCGCGCCAGCTGTTTGATCACCTCGGCGTCCACACCACTGATGTCCGCCGCCCAATTGGCGTCTTTCACAATACCGTCGTCCTGACCGGTCAGGTAGGCTTCAAACTTATCGAAGCCGACGGTATAGGTTTTCAGGAAGTCAGCGTTATGCAGTTTTTCCACCAACAGCGTATGGGCAATCCCCGCCATCAGCGCACAGTCGGTATAGCTGTGCGGGCCAATCCACTCGGCACCCAGCATACGGGCGCTGTCGCTGTGCACCGGATCGATACAGATCATCCGGGTGCCTTTTTTCTTCAGCGCTTCAAAACCAGTCTGGCTGACGTGATCCGGCAGGTTCCAGCTGTTTTTAAGCGTGATCATAGGGTTACAGCCAATCATCACCACCAGCTCGGTGTTTTCAATGACGTTCGGCCATGCGGTCTGCTGCTCGTAAACCTCAACAGAGCCCACCACATGCGGCATAATTACCTGTGCGGCACCGGTCGAGTAGTCGCCGGAGTAGCCGACAAAACCGCCTGCCAGGTTCATCATGCGCTGCAGTAGCGTTCTTGGGTTGTGGAACATCCCCACGCTTTTCCAGCCATAAGAGCCCGCATAGATAGAGGACGGTCCGTGCTCTTTCTGCAGACGGCTGATTTCACCGGCCACCAGATGCAGCGCCTTATCCCATCTCACGCGCACCCACTCATCGCGGCCACGCAGCTCTGGTTTACAGTCTTTCGCGCCGCCTTCCAGCCAGCTTTTACGCACCATCGGGTACTTGATGCGGTTTTCGGCATACACCTGATAAGGTGCCATGGTAATCAGTTCGTTCGGATACGGATCGTCTTTCACCGGACGAACATCAACCATTTTGCCATCGCGGATAATCGCTTCAAACGCGCCCCAGTGGGCGCCGGTCAGAATGCCGCTTTCCGCCTGGCGTAACGCTACAAACTGCGGCAGCGCCTGGCTTATCGCTTCGGCCAGCGCCGAGCGTGGCCACATTCCCGCCAGCAGCGGTGCCGCCATTAAAGCTCCGGCACCAGCCAGAAAACGGCGACGAGTCAGATTCATACCTGCTTCCTGGCTCTGCTCCGCCATGTCATGGTCATTATTCTTTTTCATCATGGCTCCTTATTTTTTGTCCTGATCGGCTGCTGCGGGCATGTCGCTCGCGTGTTTTTGTACGTACTGGGTCAGAAGACGAACCTGTTCCTGCGTCAGCGACGTACGACCGGACATGCCTTTAACCACCCCAATCCACTGGTTGGCGTTAAAGCGATTCAACTCGGTAAGACCGTGGCAACCGGTACAGTTGTTAGCCATGAGTTCGGAGGCGTAGCTCCAGATTTTTTGTTGATCGCCAATCAGACTTTTCGCAGGCAGCCAGACCTGCAGATCGACTTCATGCCAGACCTGTTTCGTCTCTTCATCGGTTACCGTGCTGTTCACTTTCAACGCCTTACGCGCTTCCTCACCCAGCAGGGCGCTCATGATGCGTTTACCACGCGCGGCGTAGAACGCCTCGGTGACGCCATCCTGCTGCCAGCCTTTAACGTCAGCCAGTACCATATCACCGTCACGTTTCACTACCTGCACTTCGGTGGAAGCCATCAGGTTACCGTCGTTATGATCGGTTGTTTTCTCACTAAGCCAGAACGGTTGGGTTTGAATGGTGTACAACGTGGTCGCCGTTGCCGGCGTTTTCGCTGCCGCATTCGCCAGTTCGCTCGCCCCTGCTGCCGCCAGGCCACTCATGTTTGGCAGAATGTGCGCGACGCCTTTATGACAATCGATACAGGTTTGGCCCTCTTTGATCGCCACCGGGTGCTGCTTACGGGCTTCAGGCGTTTGCGCCAGTATATCCATCGCTTTGTAGTCGTGGCAGGAACGACAGGTTGCCGAGTCGTTCTTCTTCAACCCATCCCAGACGCTCTGGGCCATCGCGAGCTTATGTGCCTCGTATTTTTCTGGGGTATCGATTTTGCCGGTCATTTCACCCCAGACATCTTTCAGGGCGCCAATTTTGGTCAGCATATAATCGATCGGTTGGTGGGGAACGTGGCAATCGGCACACTCGGCGCGAATACCTTTATTGTTCTGGAAATGCACACTGCCCTGATATTCCGCCAGAGGTTGTTGCATGGTATGACACGACACGCAGAATTCAGTGTCGCTGGTTTTATGCATGATAGTTGCCGTACCCGCCAGCAGCACGACACCAATAATGATCCCAACCAGCAGGGCGATAAATATAATTTTTCGCCTACCTGAACGTTCCAGTGAAAGTTTTCTCATCTTATTATTTAACCCTTTTCCTAAAATAAAGACGCAATAGTCCTTGCCACATGACAATCGCTATATAAAAATATTTATAGCGATTACCGTCATCTTCTACTCCAACAATGCTTATGGAAGTTTGATTCTGCGGGCTAATCATCAGAGGTTGATTAGCCGATAATTTCAGCGTGGTATCACATTGCAAATCGAACAAACCTTCGCGCAAATGTTGATATATTTTGATTATTTCAGTGTAGCGATTTGTTCTTTTTTCGCGCGGTCGATACTACGAATAATGATCTCTCGTTGGTTATCGTCCGGCGGTAACAGTTTCAGCATCAGTTGCCATGCTGCTATCGCTTTATCATATTGTTGATGCTCAAAGGCGTTAAACGCCACAAGGCTGAGTACCCGTACATCGTTATGGTTATTTTTAAGCAACGTATCAAGCAACTGCTGGGCTTCACGGCTATCATTCGGATCCGTAGAGTGCAGCAATGCTTCGGTATAGCCCAGTTGCGCATCCGCATTTCCCGGCGCCAACTGTCGCGCTTTATCAAATGCCTGTAACGCAGCCCCGGGGTTATTCAGCACCAGTTGTAGCCTACCGAGCATCGTCCAGCTTAGCTGGTCTGCCGGATATTGCTGCAGACGAGTACGTAGCCCCAGCGCCAGGCGAAACAGCTCTTCTTCCGACAGCGGTTTCCCCTGGGGATCCATCACGCGCTGCATCAGTTGCGGCGTTTGCTGCACGACCTGCTGCCACTCAATTACACGGGGGACGTAACTCGTTCGGACGAATACCCCTACGCATAAAGAGGTTAGTATAATAACCCCGAGAATATACATCCAATAGCTACTATTTTTGTTATCCGTTTTTGGCGACTCAGGCAAATCTTCCAATAAATTCAAGCGTAAATCGTCAACCAACTGCTGTTGCTGAGCCGCATTTACCGGAGAAATGTCTTCATCAAGCTCCTGAAGACGCGCACGAAAAATCATATGATTCATCGTGTTACGATCAACGCGCTGTCTGCCTGACCAGGGAATAAACAGCAGTGCCGCCGTCCCCAGCAGTAAAATCATCATGATAAGAAAAGCGACGATCATTTCAGGGTCCTTTTGTTTTCATCGAGAAGCGCTTGCAAACGCGCCTGCTCATGCGGACTAAGTTCCGTTTCCCGCGCTGCCCGCGGGCGACGGCTTAAACGGAAAATGACCAGCGCGCCGCCCAGTACAAAACAGGCGGGCAACAGCCAGAGGATCAGCGTCGCCAACGTTACCGGCGGCTCATAGGTGACGAAGTTACCGTAGCGCGCCACCATATAATCGGTAATTTGCTGATTGCTTTGTCCCTCCTCCATCAGTTGCCAGACTTTTTTACGCATATCGGCGGCAATCATCGAATTGGAGTCGGCAATACTGTTGTTTTGGCATTTCGGGCAGCGCAGTTGCGCGGTCAGTTGGCGGAACTGTTGCTCCTGAGCCTCATTTTTAAACGGATAAGTGTCAATCGCCGCCAGCGCCTGAAACGATAGCAGCGCCGTCAGCAACGTCATTAGCAAAAATCTCACGCGCTGCCCTCCCGACTGTATTTATTCCACAACGGCAGGATTTCCTGCTGCCATACCTGTTCGTTCAGATCGCCTGCATGGCGGTAGCGAATAATGCCTTTGCCGTCGATAAGAAAGGTTTCCGGCGCACCATAGACACCGAGATCCAATCCCAGCATACCATCACCATCAAACACCCCCTGCGCGTACGGATTACCCAGCTCCTGCAGCCAGTCCAGCGCCTTCTGGCGATCGTCTTTATAGTTAATGCCCACGATGCGAATACCCTGCGCCGCGAGGGAACGCAGGTATTGGTGCTCCGCGCGGCAGGTTGGACACCAGGTCGCCCAGACGTTAAGCAGCACCGGCTTACCGTTGATAATACTGGACGCGTCCAGCATCATGTCAGGCTTCTCCAGCGACGCCAGATGAAACGCGGGGAGCGGTTTGCCAACCAGCGCCGACTCCAGCGCCGTCGGGTCATCGCCGTCGCTATTGCGCAGCAGTTGCCACATTAGCGCTGCCACCAGAACCAGAAAGATAACCAGCGGCAGATAAAGGACTTTGCGGTTCATTGTGCGTTCTCCGGCAGCGATTTACGTAAGCGGTAGCGCGGGTCCAGAATGCACAATACGCCACCAAGCGCCATTAACATTCCGCCAAACCAGATCCAGCGAACAAACGGTTTGTAGTACAGGCGCACCGCCCAACTGCCGTCATCCAGTTCTTCACCCAGCGCGGCATACAGATCGCGCACCAACCCGCCGTCGATGGCGGCTTCGGTCATCTCCATCCGGCTGCTGCTGTAGACGCGTTTTTCTGCCCGCAGCGTGCTGATATGCCGCCCGTCCTGCGAGACGTCAATCACCGCTTCACCGCCAAAATAGTTCGGACCTGTAATGTCCTGAACGTCGCGGAAGACAAAGTGATATTGATGAATATCGACGCTATCGCCCGGCTTCATACGCACATCGCGCTCAATGCTATAATTCTGGCTAA
This sequence comes from Citrobacter sp. CRE-46, assembly GCF_059615875.1. NCBI lineage: Bacteria > Pseudomonadati > Pseudomonadota > Gammaproteobacteria > Enterobacterales > Enterobacteriaceae > Citrobacter > Citrobacter sp. CRE-46. The sequence continues at coordinate 3,216,279 of NZ_CM184341.1, forward strand.
AGGCGATGCCAATCACCGTCACCACCAGCCCGACATGCCCAGCCACCATCCCCCAGTGGCTGCGCCCCAGGCGAGTTAGCCCGCGCCAGAAGGTATGGCGATCGGTAGCGCGTTCCACTACCTCCATCACTGTCAGAACCAACGCCCACAGCGACATCAGCAGACCAAGCACGGTCATCGCCTTAATACGGTCCTGCATCAGCCACGGCAGCACCACGGCCAGCACAATCGACACCAGCGCCGCAACCAGCAGCCGCTTACGCAGCTTATGCAATTCATCGCGCCGCCAGCGCACCAGCGGCCCAATCCCCAACAGTAGCGAGAAGGGAATCATCAGCACGATAAACAGCGAATTAAAGAATGGTTCACCAATTGAGATACTACCCAGCCCCAATAATTTATGAATCAGCGGCAGTAGTGTGCCCAACAGCACCACCAACATCGCGGCGATCAGCAGGACGTTATTCCCCAACAGCAGCGACTCGCGCGACCACAGCTCATGGCGTACCCGAGAGCGCACCTTCCCGCCTTTAATGGCAAACAACAGCAGCGAACCGCCGATGGTGATCACCAGCAGCGCCAAAATAAACAGGCCGCGCGTCGGATCGGAGGCGAATGAGTGTACAGAGATGAGCACCCCGGAACGCACCAGGAAGGTGCCGAGCAGGCAGAGCGAAAAGGCGAGGATTGCCAGCAGCACGGTCCAGGACTTGAAGCTACCCCGCTTCTCCGTTACTGACAGTGAGTGAATCAGCGCCGTGCCGGCCAGCCACGGCATCAGCGAGGCGTTTTCGACCGGATCCCAGAACCACCAACCGCCCCAGCCCAGCTCGTAGTATGCCCAGGCAGAACCTAACACAATGCCCAACGTCAGGAAGCTCCACGCCGCCAGCGTCCACGGACGCGACCAGCGCGCCCAGGCGCTGTCCAGACGCCCGGTCATTAACGAGGCGATGGCAAAAGCAAAGGCGACGGAAAAACCCACGTACCCCATGTATAGCATCGGTGGATGAAAAATCAGTCCAATATCCTGCAGCATCGGATTCAGATCGCGGCCTTCGATCGGAAAGTCCGGCAGCGTACGTACAAACGGATTCGAGGTCAGCAGGATGAACACCAGGAAGCAGAAGGAGATCATCCCCATCACCGCCAGCACGCGGGAAGATGCTTCCAGGGGAATGTTGCGGCTCAGCGCCGCCACGGCAAAGGTCCAGCCGCTCATCAGTAGCACCCACAGCAGCAGCGACCCTTCGTGCGCGCCCCAGGTAGCCGCCACGCGATACCATACCGGCAGCAGCGTATTCGAGTTGCTGGCGACATACTGAACGGTGAAATCATTCACCACAAAAGCATAAACCAGTATCAGGAATGACCCGAGGATCGCCGCAAACATGGCGAACGACAGCGGTTTCGCCAGCGCCATCATCCGCGTATCCTGGCGCATCGCGCCCCAGGTCGGATACAGCCCGAGCAGGCAGGAAATACCCAGCGCCAGGCACAGCAGAAAATGCCCAATTTCAGGGATCATTGCGCGGCTCCTTGTTGATTCCCGGCAGGGTGATGATTTTCATCCATCGCCTCTTTAATCTCCGGAGGGGTATAGTTTTCATCGTGTTTCGCCAGCACCTCTTTGGCGCGAATATGGGTACCGTCTTGCAGTGTTCCCTGTGCCACCACCCCCTGCCCTTCTCTGAACAGCGCTGGCAGGATCCCCGTATAGCTCACCTCTACCACGCCGCGCGCATCGTAGAGCTTAAAGGTCACGTCCAGCGTTTTATCGTCACGCTTCACGCTGCCGGGCATCACCATGCCGCCAATGCGCAGGCGCTGTCCCGGTTCCGGCTTCTGGCCATTTTCCCGCTTGCCGTAAATGATTTCCCCCGGCGTATAGAAGAGATCGATATTGGCGCTGAGCGCATACATCACCAGTCCGACCGTCAGCGCCAGTCCTCCCAACACGCTACAGGCAAGCCAGAGTCGTACCTTACGACGCGGATTCACAACGCCTCTCCTTTTTTACGCGCCGCCTGCATCCGGCGCTCGCGCGCCATTTGACGCTCTACGTCAGCCAGCAGCGCCCTGCGCTGCCAGCAGGCATGCCAGACCACAACCAGCAGCGAGAGCGCCGTCACGGCAACCGCCAGCCAGACATAAAAGGCGTAGCCGCCCATCTGCCAGAAATCACTCCAGGAGTGGAAAGCGCTGGTCATGAATTAACCTCGCTCTTGCGCCCGGAAACCAGCTGCGCCACCCATGGGCGACGACGTTCCTGCAGCAGAATCAAATTACGCATACGCATTAATGTCAGAGTAATAAAAAGGAATAAGAAGCCGAAAATCGTTAAACGCAACGGCATACGCATAGATGGATCGATGGTTTTCTGCATATTGGTCGACCCCTGATGCAGGGTGTTCCACCATTCAACGGAAAAATGAATAATCGGCAAATTGACCACCCCGACCAGAACGAGGATCCCGGCGGCGCGCCCGGCCAGGCGGCGGTCATCAAAGGCGTGATACAAGCCAATCACGCCGACATATAAGAACAGCAGCACCAGCTCGGAGGTCAGACGCGCATCCCACACCCACCAGGTGCCCCACATTGGTTTGCCCCAGGCCGAACCGGTGACCAGCGCGATGAAGGTATAGACAGCGCCGGGAAGCGCCATCGCCATCACCGCGTTGTCCGCCATTTTCATTTGCCAGATCAGCCCCACAAAGGCAGTCACCGCCATCGAGCCATAAATCCCCATCGACCAGATAGCCGCGGGCACATGCAGATACATGATGCGATAGCTTTCGCCCTGCTGATAATCCGCTGGGGCGTAGACAAAGCCCCAGATACAGCCCACCACCAGAAACAGCGCGCTCAGGATAGCCATTGCCGGAATAAACCGCCCGCAGACCTTATACAACCGCTCTGGAATGGCGAGTTGGTGTAACGCTTTCCACATTTTTTCTTTGCCTCATATTCCCGCAGATGACGGGAGTTATTGCACGCTGATTCGTAACGCTGCTGCAGTGGCGAACGGACTTAAGGTGGCGCTTCCTGCCAGGAAGGCCCCGAGGATCGCCAGATAGCCGTCAACCGGCAGCAGCATCTGCGCCGCGCCCACGGCGGCGGTCGCAAAAATTAATAAAGGGATCATCAACGGCAGCACCAGCAGGCTGAGCAATACGCCGCCGCGCCGCAATCCGACGGTCAGCCCGACGCCAATCGCACCAATAAAACTGAGCGTGGGCGTACCCAACAATAGCGTAAGCGCCAGCACTTGCCACTCCGCAACGGAGAGGCCGAACAGCGTGGCGATAAGCGGCGAAATGATTAACAGCGGTAGCCCGGAAACCACCCAGTGCGCGGCGACTTTCGCCAGCACCACCAGCGAAAGCGGGACTGGCATTAGCATCATCTGCTGCAACGAACCGTCCAGCCAGTCATCACGAAACAGTCGATCCATTGCCAGCAGCGAGGAGAGTAACGCCGCTACCCAGACGATGCCGGGGGCAATTTGCCGCAGCAACTGCGGCTCCGGGCCAATACTGAGTGGAAACAGCGTGACGATAATCAGGAAAAACCACAGCGGGTTGATAATTTCGGCACAGTTACGAAAGGCAAGACGCAGGTCGCGCCAGAAAATCTGCGTGATCATGCCACAGCCGCCTCATACTCATTGAGCGTAATCGTGCGCAACGGGACGCAGAGAGGCCGTAAAGGTTGATGGGTTGTCAGAATAACTGCGCCGCCATGGACGACATGCTGTTCCAGTCGTGTGGTCAGTTTTTGCACGCCAGCCACGTCCAGCGCAGTAAAAGGTTCATCTAAAATCCAGAACATTGCGCGGCTGAGCCACAGCCTGGCCAGCGCTACGCGCCGCTGCTGCCCGGCAGAAAGCTGAGCCACAGCCACATCTTCAAAACCGACCAGTCCGACCTGCTCCAGCGCTTGCCAGCGCGTCTCAAGCGACGCCTGCGGGTGATAAAAACGCAAATTTTCCTCCGCCGTCAGCCCCCCTTTTACGCCAACCTGATGGCCAAGCCACAACAGTTGACGATGCCAGTCGTCACGCATCCGATGCAGCGGTTTTCCCTGCCACAAAATCTGCCCTTCGCTCGGCGTTGATAATCCGGTTAGTAGCTGTAATAAAGAGGTTTTTCCTGCCCCATTAGGACCCGATATTTGGACAACTTCGCCGGGCTGAATAGAACATGATAGGCGGCAAAAGAGTAGACGTTCATCCCGCAGGCACGCAATACTTTTTAATTCAAGCATTAGAAGGCGGATCCAGTTCGGGAGCGCAGCGTATTCAAGGATCTATAGTATAGCGAAAGTATGCGTTTCAGTTTGCCAAATATGTTAAAAAATATAAAACGCTCATGATCTGGAACATTATCGTAATATTTATCTCATCACGAATGTTTCATGATTATTAATAATAACTCGCCGATTAAGCGATAGCCGCCATTTTTTCGCCAGCCATCAACCATGCCAACCCATCCGCCCCCTACAAGTGTACAATTAACAGACATAAATGCTGCATATGCATTTTTAATATTAAAATTTAGGAAGGACAGTGTTGATATTAATCTTTTCTCTCCCTGGTTATATGCTACGTTAATACACTTTAAAAAAGCAGGGACAATAAAATGAGTGTTATTTATGTTGTTGTTTTAACCTATATAAAACCGTTGAAAGACGTCGATAGCCTACTTCCTGCCCACGTGGATTGGCTGCAAAAAGGCTATGCGGAAGGTTTATTCCTGGCATCAGGCCGCAAAATTCCACGTTCCGGTGGTGTGATATTGGCAAAATGTGATGACGCTGAGAAATTAGAACACTATCTGAGTCAGGATCCCTTCCAGCAGGCTGGCGTCGCGAAAGTTGAGTTGATCCCATTTGAAGCAACCATGACGGCTGCCGCCTTAAAAGATATTCTGTAATACCGCAAAACAAAGCCCGGTTTCCCGGGCCTTGAAGACGGCGTACTCATCAGTTGTAAGCGTTGAGCGTTCGCTGACAGAGCGCCGAGCGAACGCAATCATCTTTATTGAAACGAACGATCCCAACCATTTCATCTTCTTCGAAACGGGCCAGCGCATCGCTTAGCCCTGAGCGAACGTGGGCGGGTAGATCGCACTGGGTTACATCCCCATTCACAATCACCGTCACATTTTCCCCGAGGCGAGTCAAAAACATCTTCATTTGTGCAGCGGTAACATTCTGAGCCTCGTCAAGAATGACCACGGCATTTTCAAATGTTCGTCCACGCATATAGGCGAACGGCGCGATTTCCACCTTACCAATCTCAGGTCGCAGGCAATATTGCATAAAGGAGGCTCCCAGACGTTTCACCAGCACGTCATACACCGGGCGGAAATAGGGAGCGAACTTCTCGGAAACATCTCCAGGTAAGAAGCCGAGATCTTCATCAGCTTGCAGAACCGGACGGGTTACAATAATCCTGTCCACATCTTTGTGGATCAGCGCCTCTGCTGCTTTTGCCGCGCTGATCCAGGTTTTACCACACCCGGCTTCACCGGTGGCGAAGATCAGCTGTTTACTCTCGATAGCATTCAGGTAGTGCGCCTGAGCCTCATTTCGCGCCGTGATTGGCGTGGCATCGCGACTATCACGCGCCATTCCGATCGCTTCTACGCCGCCCATCTGCACAAGCGAGGTGACCGATTCATCTTCACGTTGCTTATGGCTACGCGAGTCCCGCCTCAGCACCCGTTTTGCTTCGCGACGAGCTTTGATCACTGCTTTTTGTCTTCCCATGGATAGCACCTTGAGTTGTAGGTATACATCACACGCGCCGTTGGCGGCACGATTATGCGCACGAACATCTGAGGGTTGGCTTCCTTGTAAGCCATTGCTTGCTTTTGGATAAGACGCCACCCACGGCTACGCGCACCGTACAGGGCGTCAGTTACAAGGATAAAAAGTGAAAGGGGGAGAGATTTAGCGGTGACGAAGTGGCTACCGGAAGAGAAACGTCCGCGTAAGGTACTGCTGTTACTGTGAAAAACGTGTCCAGTACAGGACTTTTCCATTCGCGATCTCCATAGTGAACAACTATCACCGCCGGGAACTACCGCTGTTACTTATAAGTACATCATAATCTTTCGCTAATGCAACATTATTTTTACTTGCCATTAACTTGATTTTGACTTGTCGCTACAGACAGTCTCTTGCAGAAAGATGACAAAATTATTTCATTCACAGACCGATCATAAAAAATAATTCGTTCATTCATGAAGATGTCAGTAAAAGCCCCGCCGCGCTGCGGGGCATAGATATCAAGCTTCGAGCAGACTCTGTCCGAGATAATGATCTGCGGTTTTGACACCCGGCAACGCAAAGAAGTAACCGCCACCAATTGGTTTGACATACTCCTCAAGCGCTTCACCGTTCAGGCGTTTCTGCACCGTCAGAAAACCTTTTTCCAGATCGTGCTGATAGCAGACGAACAACAGTCCCATATCAAGTTGACCGGAATTGGTCACGCCGAGCGAATAACTATAACCGCGACGCATCATCAGGCTAGACTCGGTCTCCTTCGTACGCGGGTTTGCCAGACGGATATGGCTGTCGAGCGCAATCACCTCACCTTCTGGATCGCTGGCATAGTCAGGCACATCGTGCTCATGCTGCATACCCAGCGGCGCACCGGTGTGTTTATCGCGACCAAAAATCGTTTGCTGTTCTTTCAGCGGCGTGCGATCCCAAAACTCCACGCGGAACTGAATGAGCCGCACGGCCTGATAGCTGCCGCCTTGCGCCCACGCAGGTTCGCCCTGCCCGTCCGTAACCCACACCACGTTTTGCATCAACTTCGCATCTGTAGCGTCCGGGTTCGCGGTACCGTCCTTAAAGCCAAGCAAGTTGACCGGGGTCTCTTTCCCTTTACTGCGCGCGGCGTGATCGGAAATAAATCCTTCACGTTTCCAGCGAACGCTGAGCAGATCGGGCGTATGTTTGATGATATCGCGCAGCGCGTGGATGACGGTGTCCTGTGTGTTGGCGCAAATCTGCAACAGCAGATCGCCATGGCACAGCGCTGCATCCAGAGAATCATTCGGGAAGCGCGTCATTTTTTGCAGCTTTTTCGGCATCTGCGGTGTCAGACTATAGCGCTCGTCAAACAGCGAGGATCCGACCGACAACGTGATCGTCAAATTGTCTGGTGCGATATATGCGCCAAGGATACCGGAATCCATCGGCGGTAACCGCGGATTCGGCGTATCCGGCGCAGGCCCACCGGTAGTCAGAAACGCAAATCGACGGGTTAGCAGCCGGAACAGACGTTCAAGATCGGCCTTATCACTGGCGAGAACATCGAACGCCACCAGCATCATGGATGCCTGCTGCGGCGTCAGGATCCCCGCCTGATATTGACCATAAAACGGCTGCACTTCACTACGCGCATCAGGAGACAACGTTCCCGGTGCGCTTTGCGGTTTTTGCGCATGGGCAACCGGGCATCCGCCGGCCAACGCCAGCGCGCCACCCAAAGCGCCCATTCCTTTCAACAAACGTCGGCGTGAAGGTTCGCTCACGCCGTTTTCATTATCATGCTGCATAGTGCTTAATCCAGACCCAGAACACCGCGTAATTGTGACAAGTCTTCCGCCAGCGTCGTGATTGGCCCTTTCAGCGCATTGCGATCGGCATCGGTCAGTTTGTCATAGGTTTCAAAACCGTCTTTGGTACGGTACTTGCTCAGAATGGTATCGACTTTTTTGAAGTTCGCATCCACCTTCGCTAACAGTTCAGCATTGGATTTTTGTAACTGCGGACGCAGGAGATCGACAATTTTCTGCGCGCCATCAACGTTGGCCTGGAAATCCCACAGATCGGTATGGCTGTAGCGATCTTCTTCCCCACTGATTTTGCTGGCTGCGACTTCTTCGATCAGCCCTGCCGCGCCACCTACCACTTTAGACGGTGGGAAGGCCAGCTCGCTAATACGCGTTTGCAGGTCAAGGACATCGTGGTTTAACTGGTCGGCATACTTGTCCATCCCTTTGGTGGTATTGTCACCGAACAGCGCTTTTTCCAGACGGTGGAAGCCGGTAAATTTCGGATCGGCAGCTTTTTGTTCGTAATCATCTTCCCGCGCATCAATGCTGCCATCGAGATCGGAGAACAGTTCGGCAATCGGTTCAATACGCTCGTAGTGCTGACGCGTTGGCGCATACAAGGATTTTGCTTTTTCCACATCGCCGACTTTAATCGCATCGGTGAAGGCTTTGGTACCCGCTACCAGTTGCGCGGTTTCTGCCGTCACGTAGGCTTTGTACTCGGTAATCGCGCCGCCCAGACTCAACAGAGCATCACTGTGCGCGGCATCCGCTGTAGCGCTTCCTTTTACGATCAATTTGCCTTTCGGGTTGGTCAACAAGCCACAGGTCATATCATATTCGCCAGGCTGCAGGTTGGCCGTCATTTTCTGGCTAAAGCCCGGCGCAATGTTTTCGCGCTCTTCAACCACCATAACGCCTTTGAGGATCTCCCACTCCAGCGCTTTCTGGCTGTGGTTCTGGATGATGAACTGCGTTTTCCCGGCGTTAACCGTGATCGTCATCGGCTCACACTGTTTATCGTTAACCGTGACTTTCACCTGCGGAATATCGGCGGCTTGTGCAGAAAAAACGGATGCAAACAGCGTGGCAATACCCAACTGCAGCGCACTACGGCGAAAATGAAACGTCATAACCTGGTCCTTTGAATAAGTATGTTGTAACTAAAAAGTATTCCGCATCGCGTTGTTTTTAAGGTGCGGTACGCGATGCCGTAGTGCCTGAACGCGGCGGTAGCGCAAAAATAATGAATGCCGGAATCAGGTAGATAAACCAGACAGCCACTTCACTCACGCTTGGCGCCTCCTGATAGCCGAAGATTCCTTCCATCAACGTGCCAAACAGCGAGTGCGTCGAAAGTATGCTGCTTATGTCAAACGCCACATCCTGAAAATGATTCCATAACCCGGCTTCGTGGAAGGCGCGGATGGCTCCAGCGGCAAGTCCGGCGGCCACCAGCAAAATGAACAGACTGGTCCACTTGAAGAATGCCCCGAGATTGAGACGAATACCGCCGAGGTAGATCAGGTAACCCAGTACCACCGCGGTGGCCAGCCCCAGCATCGCGCCCAGCGGCGGCCAGATGCCGACATCCTGCTGAAACGCCGCCAGCAGGAAGAACACCGACTCCAGCCCCTCGCGGGCGACGGCAAAAAAGACCATCATCACCAGCGCCCAGCCGTGATGGTTGCCGCGCTGCAACGCGTTATCGACAGCCTGTTCAAGCTGGACTTTGACGTTACGTGAAACTTTACGCATCCAGAACACCATCCAGGTGAGGATCACCACGGCAATGACCGCCACGATGCCTTCGAACAGCTCCTGCTCTTTTTGCGGAAATTCCCCGGTGGTTTCGTTGATGAAAATCCCTAACGCCAGGCATAACGCCGCCGCCAGCAGCACACCAATCCACATCACACCAATCCAACGACCACGCTGAGTCCGTTTCAGGTAGCTGGCAATCAGGCTGACAATCAGCGCGGCCTCTAACCCTTCGCGCAACATAATTAGAAATGGAACAAACATGCGAAGAACCCTTAAACGTTATTCTCAGTCAATTGATGCAAAGAAAAGTAAATTACAGTGATAGTGATTATCATTACAGGAAAGAAAAACTCAAGCAGAATGTTTTGAGAATGATGACTGAATGTAAAAGGTTAGGCAGGTAATGGTTATAGCGAGCTTGCAGCGTAGGTAATAAAAGCCCCCCACATGCGTCAATGTCATTAAGTTAACGCCTCTATATCAGAAAGCATCAACCTGTATTCGCGAAGGTAATGAACATGCTATTTCAGAGAAAGGATTCCGTTCACCTCATGTACATCGTTTCTCTGAAACACCGATTCCTGTGAACGTGTAAAGGGCGTTCTCCGCCACGCCCTTTACAATCCCGGCTCCCGGCGGGAAAATTGCCGCTCCGCGGTCCCCTCCGTTTATTCCTCCAGGCGACCGGGCCGGGCGCGAGGTAGCGTCCCTGCAAAGCGCGCCCTGAGCCAGCATCCATGCTGCCTCTCCCGGCCTTACGGAAACACGTCGGCAATTTTCAGCCGGACCAGCCACACCTGACCTCCTGTGTTTTTATTTGAATATGTTGAACAGCAAAAAAGATTTTACTGAAAGTCAGAGCGTTGAAGCGATGACCCCGGTCCGGCTGAAAATCGATGAGGCGTTGACGGCTGACCGGGTCTGTCCGCAGGGATGCGGACAGAGGGGACGGCCTGCAGGGACGCAGGCTCGGCCCCGACCCGACAGGCAGACGGCATAAGACGAATAGCTCGCGCAGCGACGATTTTCCCGCCGGAAGCCTGGGATGCAAGGGAGGCGGCGGTGAGCCTCCCTTGCACGTTCACAGGTATAGCGATATCAGAGAAGCAATGCACATAAGGTGAACGGAAACTAATTCAGGGTAAAACGTTCTCCATACATGCTTAACCGAACGGTATTGCGCACGCGGCGGGCCTGAGGACAAAGGTAGATTATTCTGCCTGTAAACGAGGCGGCGGCGCGGAGTGATAATGCGCGTCAGCCTCGGCAAAACGTTGCTGCATTGCGGTTGATGGTGCTTTACCCAACAGACTAAAGACGACAATACCGATGCTGCCGAAAATAAAGCCAGGGATGATTTCATACAGACCCAGCCAGGCAAACTGCTTCCAGACGATTACCGTCACCGCGCCGATGATCATCCCTGCCAGCGCGCCGTTGCGGGTCATACGCGACCACATTACCGAGAACAGAACCACCGGACCAAACGCCGCGCCAAAGCCTGCCCAGGCGTAGCTTACCAGACCCAGTACACGGTTCTCCGGGTTGGCCGCCAGTGCGATGGACACCAGGGCCACAACCAGCACCATGATACGACCAATCCACACCAGCTCTTTCTGGCTGGCATTTTTACGCAGGAACGCTTTGTACAAATCTTCGGTGATTGCGCTGGAACACACCAGCAGTTGGCAACTTAAGGTCGACATCACCGCCGCGAGGATTGCAGACAGCAGAATACCGGCAATCCACGGGTTGAACAGGATTTGCGCCAGTTCAATAAACACACGCTCAGCGTTCTGGTTAACGGCACCTGCCAGCGACGGGTTGTTATTAAAGTAAGCGATACCGAAGAAACCAACGGCAACTGCGCCGCCCAGACACAGGATCATCCAGGTCATGCTAATACGACGTGCATGCACAATACTATGGTGAGAATCTGCCGCCATAAAGCGCGCCAGAATATGCGGCTGGCCAAAGTAGCCCAGGCCCCAACCCATCAGAGAAATGATGGCAACAAAATTCAGCCCTTTGAACATGTCTACGTTCTCAATGCTCTTTTGTTTAATCACTTCCAGCGAATCATCGAATCCACCCACGCCGATAATGACCATGACCGGCGTCAGGATCAGAGCAAAGATCATCAGGCTGGCCTGAACGGTATCAGTCCAGCTTACCGCCAGAAAACCACCGATAAAGGTATAAATGATCGTCGCAGCCGCCCCCGCCCACAGTGCTGTTTCGTAGCTCATGCCAAAGGTGCTTTCAAACAGACGCGCCCCTGCCACAATCCCTGAAGCACAATAGATGGTGAAAAACAGCAGAATAACCAGCGCGGAGATAATCCGCAGAATGCGGCTTTTATCTTCAAAGCGACCGGTAAAGTAATCCGGTAACGTCAGCGCATTGTTATTGTATTCGGTGTGTACGCGTAAACGTCCGGCCACCAGCTTCCAGTTGATCCATGCGCCCAAAATAAGGCCGATGGCGATCCAGCTTTCTGAAATCCCCGACAGGAAAATCGCGCCTGGCAGCCCCATCAGCAACCAGCCACTCATATCGGATGCGCCAGCGGATAACGCGGTCACGAATGGACCCAGACTGCGTCCACCCAGAATGTAATCGTCAAAGTTTTTGGTTGAACGCCATGCAATAAACCCTATCAATATCATGCCGAAAATATAGACACAGAATGTCACTAACATCGGTGTGCTAATAGCCATCAAAACTCTCCAAAATTATGTATCAGCAATGCCGTGGCTTGCCGTTTTATTACCCTGCCGGAACGTGGCAAAGATATCTATGTTTACCAGGCGACCGTATCCTGCCGGAAGCGATGGTCATTCACAATCGATTTAACACACCATTTACATCAAAATTGATCCAGAGTAGATAGCATTTTTCTGTAGGTTGCACTCTCTCACACTTTTCTTGGTTGCACCTTTGAAAAGTGTTAACTACCGCAGAGAAAAAGATTCCGTAATTTTTATTCGCCCTGTCACGAACACCAACTTTATTAACATTTCATTCATTTTCAAGCTTGCAAACCACGTCACATTTAACACGGTTGCACAAAGTTGCAACATAGTGGATATTTCTCGGTAACTATCAGACCCGTATTTCAGTACAACAGGAGTAAACGGCATGGGAACCACCACGATGGGGGTTAAGCTGGATGACGCCACTCGCGAGCGTATTAAAACAGCCGCATCACGAATCGATCGCACACCGCATTGGCTGATTAAACAAGCCATCTTTAATTATCTTGAAAGACTGGAAAACGACGATGCGCTTCCTGAACTGCCGGCACTGCTGGCAGGCGCGGCGAATGAGGGCGAGGAGTCAACCACGCCGCAGAATGAAACGCATCAGCCTTTCCTGGAATTTGCCGAACAAATTCTGCCGCAGTCCGTTTCCCGCGCGGCAATCACCGCCGCGTACCGCCGCGCCGAAACCGACGCCGTGCCAATGCTGATGGAGCAGGCACGTCTGCCGCAACCCATCGCCGAGCAGGCGCATAAGCTGGCGTACGATCTGGCCGACAAACTGCGTAACCAGAAGACTGCCAGCGGTCGCGCCGGAATGGTACAAGGTTTATTGCAGGAGTTCTCCCTTTCTTCGCAGGAAGGCGTGGCGCTGATGTGTCTGGCGGAAGCCCTGCTGCGTATTCCCGATAAGGCAACCCGCGATGCGTTGATCCGCGACAAAATCAGCAACGGTAACTGGCAGTCGCACATTGGGCGTAGCCCGTCTCTGTTCGTTAACGCGGCGACCTGGGGACTGTTGTTTACCGGTCGTCTGGTTTCTACGCATAACGAAGCCAGCCTCTCCCGCTCGCTCAACCGTATTATCGGCAAGAGCGGCGAACCTTTAGTGCGTAAAGGCGTCGACATGGCGATGCGCCTGATGGGCGAACAGTTCGTCACCGGAGAAACCATCGCCGAAGCGCTGGCTAACGCACGTAAACTGGAAGAAAAAGGTTTCCGCTACTCCTACGACATGCTGGGCGAAGCGGCGCTAACCGCCGCTGATGCTCAGGCTTATCTGGTTTCTTACCAGCAGGCGATCCACGCCATTGGTAAAGCGTCTAATGGACGCGGCATTTATGAAGGGCCCGGTATCTCTATTAAGCTGTCGGCGCTGCACCCGCGCTATAGCCGCGCGCAATATGACCGCGTGATGGATGAACTCTATCCGCGCCTGAAATCGTTGACACTGCTGGCCCGTCAGTACGACATCGGTATTAATATCGACGCCGAAGAGGCTGACCGACTGGAGATCTCCCTCGATCTGCTGGAAAAACTGTGCTTCGAACCCGAACTGGCGGGCTGGAACGGTATCGGCTTTGTTATCCAGGCCTACCAGAAGCGCTGCCCATTTGTTATCGACTATCTGATCGATCTCGCTACCCGCAGTCGCCGCCGCCTGATGATCCGTCTGGTTAAAGGCGCATACTGGGATAGCGAAATCAAACGTGCGCAAATGGACGGTCTGGAAGGCTATCCGGTTTATACCCGTAAGGTGTATACCGACGTTTCCTATCTGGCCTGTGCGAAAAAACTGCTGGCCGTACCGAATCTGATCTACCCGCAGTTCGCCACCCATAACGCCCACACGCTGGCGGCGATTTATCAATTAGCGGGGCAAAACTATTATCCTGGTCAGTATGAGTTCCAGTGCCTGCACGGTATGGGCGAACCCCTGTACGAGCAGGTTACGGGCAAAGTCGCGGATGGCAAACTGAACCGTCCATGCCGTATTTATGCGCCGGTAGGTACACACGAAACCCTGCTGGCGTACCTGGTGCGTCGTCTGCTGGAAAACGGCGCCAACACCTCGTTCGTCAACCGCATTGCTGACACCACCTTGCCGCTGGACGAACTGGTTGCCGATCCAGTCGAAGCCGTGGAAAAACTGGCGCAACAGGAAGGCCAGACAGGTTTACCGCATCCGAAGATTCCCCTGCCGCGCGACCTGTACGGTAAAGGCCGGGAAAACTCAGGCGGACTGGATTTGGCTAACGAACATCGTCTGGCCTCGCTGTCCTCTGCCCTGCTCAATAGCGCGCTGCAAAAATGGCATGCCAAACCGATTCTCGAGCAGCCGGTTGCTGACGGTGAAATGACCCCGGTCGTTAACCCGGCCGAGCCAAAAGACATTGTCGGCTACGTGCGTGAAGCGACTCACAGCGAAGTGGAACAGGCATTACAAAACGCCGTCAATAATGCGCCAATCTGGTTTGCGACGCCGCCACAAGAGCGCGCCGCTATTTTGCATCGCGCTGCCGTTCTGATGGAAGGCCAGATGCAGCAATTAATTGGCATTCTGGTGCGCGAAGCGGGTAAAACCTTCAGCAACGCCATTGCAGAAGTGCGCGAAGCGGTAGACTTCTTGCACTATTATGCAGGCCAGGTACGCGATGACTTCGATAATGAAACCCATCGTCCGTTAGGCCCGGTAGTTTGTATCAGCCCGTGGAACTTCCCGCTGGCCATTTTCAGCGGACAGATTGCCGCCGCGCTGGCCGCAGGCAACAGCGTACTGGCAAAACCAGCGGAACAAACTCCGCTGATTGCCGCCCAGGGTATCGCTATTTTACTCGAAGCGGGCGTACCGCCGGGCGTGGTACAGCTGTTGCCAGGCCAGGGCGAAACCGTCGGGGCGCAGCTCACTTCCGATGAGCGCGTACGCGGCGTGATGTTTACCGGCTCAACGGAAGTCGCCACGCTGTTGCAACGCAATATCGCGACCCGCCTTGATGCTCAGGGCCGTCCAATCCCACTTATCGCCGAAACCGGTGGTATGAATGCGATGATCGTCGACTCCTCAGCGCTGACGGAACAGGTGGTGGTCGACGTGTTGGCTTCTGCTTTTGACAGTGCCGGACAACGCTGCTCCGCGCTGCGCGTGCTGTGTCTGCAGGATGATATTGCCGACCACACGCTGAAAATGCTGCGCGGGGCGATGGCAGAATGCCGTATGGGTAATCCGGGTCGCCTGACTACCGATATTGGGCCGGTTATCGATGAAGAAGCCAAAGCCAATATTGAGCGCCATATTCAGGCCATGCGCGCCAAAGGACGTCCGGTATTCCAGGCCGTGCGTGAGAACAGTGACGATGCGCGGGAATGGCAAACCGGTACCTTTATCGCTCCGACGCTTATCGAGCTGGAAAGCTTCGATGAATTACAAAAAGAGGTGTTCGGTCCGGTACTGCATGTCGTGCGTTACACCCGTAACAATCTGGGCAGCCTGATTGAACAAATTAATGCCTCCGGTTACGGCCTGACGCTGGGCGTCCACACCCGTATCGATGAAACCATCGCTCAGGTCACGGGATCTGCACATGTTGGGAACCTGTACGTTAACCGTAATATGGTTGGCGCCGTCGTCGGGGTGCAACCATTCGGTGGCGAAGGCTTGTCAGGAACCGGACCAAAAGCAGGTGGACCGCTGTACCTGTACCGCCTGCTGGCTAACCGCCCGGAGAATGCGCTGGGCATTACGCTTGCCCGTCAGGATGCAGACTATCCTGTCGATGCGCAGCTCAAAGCGGCTCTCGTGCAACCGCTGGAAGCACTCACCGAATGGGCCGCCGATCGTCCGTCGCTGCGTGCGCTTTGCCAGCAGTTTGGTGAACTGGCGCAGGCCGGAACGCAACGTCTGCTGCCAGGACCAACCGGCGAGCGCAATACCTGGACGCTGTTACCGCGCGAGCGCGTACTGTGTATCGCTGATGACGAGCAGGATGCGCTGGTGCAGGTTGCCGCTGTGACTTCGGTGGGAAGCTTGATCCTGTGGCCGGATGATGCGTTCCATCGCGAACTGGCAAAACGTCTGCCAGTTGCAGTCTCCGGGCGGATTCAGTTTGCCAAAGCGGACAACATCGCCACACAGCCGTTTGATGCCGTAATTTTCCATGGCGATTCCGATCAGCTTCGCGCGCTGTGTGAAGCGGTGGCGGCTCGTGAAGGAGCGATTGTGTCGGTTCAGGGCTTTGCCCGCGGCGAAAGCAATATCCTGCTTGAGAGGCTGTATATTGAACGCTCCCTGAGCGTCAATACCGCCGCCGCCGGAGGCAACGCCAGCCTGATGACAATCGGCTAAGGTTGTGGTTAATTAAGGCTCCGGTAACGGGGCCTTTTTTATAAAGTCAGAGGGAAACATGAAACGAATTTTACTGACATGTGCAGCGCTGCTGCTGAGCGGCCAGGCGCTGGCAGATGACTGCGCCAACGCGAATAATCAAGCTGAAATGAACACCTGTGCGGCAGAGCAGTTTAAAGCGGCCGACGCCAAACTTAATGAAACGTATCAGAATGCGCTGAAGCGCGCCGCCCCGACCCAGCGCGATTTACTGAAAAAAGCGCAAACTTCGTGGATAACCCTGCGCGATGCAGACTGTGCGTTAATCAGTTCCGGTACCGAAGGCGGAAGCGCCCAGGCGATGATTTCCAGCCAGTGTTTAACGGATAAGACCAACGAGCGCGAAGCGTTTCTCGCCTCGCTTTTACAGTGTGAAGAAGGCGATTTAAGCTGTCCGCTACCGCCTGCCAGCTAACGCACGCGGATCCCTTCGATAATCATCCGCTGTACGCTCTCAACGGTCTGGTTAAAAAAGGCTTCATCACGCAGCGTTGCGCCCGTTACCGCCTCTACCTGTGGGGCAAAGTCTGCATAATGCTGTGTTGAAGCCCAAATCATGAAAATCAGATGGTGCGGATCGACAGGAGCCAGTTTCCCACTGCTGACCCATCCGGCAATCAAAGCGGATTTCTCATCAATCAGCGTTTTAAGATCGCCCGTTAATTCAGCCATCAACAATGGCGCGCCCGCCAGCATCTCCATGCAGAATAACCGGGAAGCCTGCGGGTAATCGCGCGACACTTCCAGCTTCAGGCGAATATATTCTTTAATGGCCACCAGCGGCGCAAAGTCTTCGCGAAACGCCTTTAGCGGTGCCAGCCAGATGTCGAGGATTTGCCGTAAAACGGCAATATAGAGCACCTCTTTTGACGGGTAATAATAGAGCAGATTCGTTTTTGACACCCCCGCCTGCTCTGCTACCTGTTCCAGACGCGTACCATGGATCCCATATTGGGAGAAGATATTTAATGCCGCGGTTAAAATAGCCTGACGTTTTGCACTGACGGCCTGCGAGCGTTTACCGTTTTTTTTCTCTGCGCGTTGGACCATGCGCCCTCTCCTTCTTGTGAGGGCGTCAGCATACCAAATCACACGGTGAATGGTTAAATTAAAGCGATTCAGGAGGCGCCGCCTGCGGCTGCGCTTTTTTCTTCTTGAACTTCAGTTCGCTGACCAGCACGCCAACAATAATGAATGCTGCGCCTAACAAAGCCAGTAGCGGTAGGCGTTCACCCGCCAGACGACCAAAGATCCCCGCCCACACCGGCTCTCCGGTGTAGATGACCGTCGCCCGCGTCGGCGAAACGCTGCGCTGCGCCCAGTTCATGGTGACCTGAATAATCGCGCTAAATATTCCTAATCCCAGCGCGACCACCAGCAATCCTGTCGACATCGGCGGTACAGCCTCTCCTGCCGGGGCCATGGCAATAAACGCCGCCACAGAAGCGGTTGCCAGTTGCACCACCGTTACCCGACGCACATCTACTTTTCCCGCCCACGCGCTAATCAGAATAATTTCTGCCGCAATCGCCACCGCGCCCGCGAGCGTGATCCACTCACCTTCACCCAGCGCCAGTAAATTTCCCCCCGGTCCGGCAAGAAAAATCAACCCGATAAAGGCCAGTACAATCCCGACACACGGCATCAGGCCAGGCATACGCCCCAGGCACAGCCATTGCAACAGCGGCACCAGCGGTACGTACATCGCGGTAATAAACGCCGATTTACTGCTGGGAATAAACTGCAATCCCCAGGTTTGCAGGCTATAGCCCAGCGCTATCGCAATGCCAATTGCCACGCCAGCTTTAAACTCCAGCCAGGTCAGCTTATGCAGCGTTCGCCACGACAGAAGCGCAACGGCCAGCGCGGCAGTAGCAAAACGCACACCGACAAAGAAAAAGGGCCCGCTCAGAGTAACGGCATATTGCACCGCCAAAAACGTTCCACCCCAGAACATGGTGATCACAATGAGGATCGCCTCCTGAGGTTTAACCGAAAAGGAATAACGAGAAAGTAAAGACATGAGACACCCGATTAACAGAATGTCATTAGTCTGCGTTGCGTTTTGTTACAGTTCAACCTTGCTGACAAAAAAAACCGCCGGATGATCCCGGCGGCGGTGGCTTCGTGACGGCTAAGATGAAACACGAGACCGTCACGACATAACTAACAGGCAATGCAATAATTACGATTTATTGTTGCCGTGGCTATTTTTGCCCCCTTTCTTGCCTGCTTCTGAAGCGCGTTGCGGGTCATTCTTGAAGTTGCCCCCGCTGTGCTGGCCACCTTTTCGACCTGCTTCTGATGCTCTTTCGCGGTCTTCCGCAAAGTTACCGGAACCGCCTCGATGGTTTGCCATTACTGACCTCCGTCATTGATTAGACATCATATTGCATAGGTACTGAGGAGTGATACCTCAACGCAGCGTCTGGGCGAGGCCCTTGTTTTCACTGCGTGGAATTAAGCTTAGCGAAGAGCGGCCTGTTGACCAGCAAACTGTAATATCCTGCAACAGGATCCGCTGCATGATCAAAATAATAACAAGAAGAAATCAATAAGCCTTTCTTATGACTACCAAATTTCGCACGGTTAAATATGTATCATTTTGCAACAAAAGAGGATGTTATAAAAATTGTTATAAATCAAAGAAGTGTTTGTGAAATTTGCACTCCTGACAGTACGTCATATCTTTATAGGTAGGTAGCGAATCGCTACGGACACGGTTAACTCGAGGAGTAGTGTAAAATGGCAAAAGTTCTGGTGCTTTATTATTCCATGTACGGACACATTGAAACTATGGCCCATGCAGTTGCAGAAGGTGCAAATAAGGTAGACGGCGCGGAAGTCATCATTAAGCGTGTACCGGAAACCATGCAGCCTGAGATTTTCCTCAAGGCGGGCGGTAAAACACAAAATGCACCAGTCGCCACCCCGCAAGAACTGGCTGATTACGACGCCATCATTTTTGGTACCCCCACACGCTTTGGCAATATGTCCGGCCAGATGCGTACTTTCCTTGACCAGACTGGCGGGCTGTGGGCTTCCGGCGCGCTGTACGGCAAACTCGCCAGCGTATTCAGCTCAACGGGGACCGGCGGCGGTCAGGAACAAACCATTACCTCAACCTGGACGACGCTTGCCCATCATGGGATGGTGATTGTGCCGATCGGCTACGCAGCGCAAGAGCTGTTTGATGTCTCACAGGTTCGCGGCGGTACGCCTTACGGCGCAACCACCATCGCCGGAGGCGACGGCTCCCGTCAGCCAAGTCAGGAAGAGTTGTCTATCGCCCGCTATCAGGGTGAATATGTCGCAGGTCTGGCAGTAAAACTCAACGGCTAATCTTCAACAGGAGGATTCGAATGCCAACTCAAGAAGCGAAAGCCCATCACGTCGGTGAATGGGCAAGTCTGCGCAATACATCGCCGGAAATAGCCGAAGCCATTTTTGAAGTCGCGCATTATGACGAGAAACTGGCGGAAAAAATTTGGGAAGAAGGTAGCGATGAGGTGCTCATCAAAGCCTTTGAGAAAACAGACAAAGATTCGCTCTTTTGGGGTGAACAGACTATCGAACGCAAAAACGTCTAGCGCTCTGACTCCCCCGCTCGCACGGGGGAGTTTTTCTTTTACTTCTACTTCGCCGCCTCATTCAACACGCTATCGAACTTATCGATTGGGCAAAAGCCGTTCGCATCTACCGGACACCCTTTCAGCTCCAGCGTCACACGCTGCGCCGGGGATTTCAGCGTCAGGACATCCGCATTACGCAACTGCTGCGAGCTTTGATAGACATATTCGATTTTCATCAGATCACGATTCGCCTTGCTGTCATGCCAGCGCTGGAAGACAATCTTCCCGCCGATCGGCGTACGCTCGTTCTGGTCGTGAAGCTGATACGGTTTGAAATCCAGCGCGGTGAGCAGCGAAGCAATGTTTGAGTCATGCCCCACCAGCACGGTTATTTTCGGTGCTTTCATGCGTTCGGTGACCAGCGCATTATCAATATATTTCACCAGCGGTTTGGCGACGTTCTGCGCCACTTCCGGCGAGGTGAACAGGCTGTCCTGATAGCCATTTTTCAGCTTCGACAGCACCTTCCACTGTTGATCGGACTTAATTTCCCCCCAGGCGACCTGGTCCATCGGGAATCCTTCGTAATATTGCAGCGTGAAAGCATCGACCAGCGAGTTCCCCACCTTTAATGGTCCTGACACCCCCGGCTCCTGTTGGTATTTGGCGCTGAACGTATCTTTGGCGTCGGTCAGGGAACACTGCTGTTTTTCTTTGCAGGATGGCGAGTCTTTGTAGTCTGTCATTTGCTCAAGCAATTGATAGCTGTCGCTGAGCTGCATTTTGCTGCGCTCTTTTTCCATCGCCTGGACAGCCTGCTGGCTGAAGGCGGCAGAATCATCGGTGATCACCGGGTTAAAGGTGGGATCCATAGTGCCCATTTTTTCCTGATGATGAACTGGAACGTCGCACCCCGGGAATGCGCCGGTGACAAAGAACTGCGCCGTAGCAACCGTACGCTGTAGGCTATTCGCATAGGTATAGACCGTGTCCGGAGCCGGACATTCGCCCGTTTTTACCATCCCTTGCTCTGCCAGCCACTCACGCATGTAGTGACCCATATAGACTTCCAGCACGCCGCCTTTGGTGGTGAGTTGCCCGCCAGGAACATCCCATTCCGGCCATTGTTTAGGCGTGGACTGCTCAAGAACGCTGCCGTTATTGGCTAAAGGTGCACGTAAGTTATGCCGACTCATCATCAATACTTGCTGAAGCTGGTAGCCTTCCGGCGCGGTCTGCGCGTACGCGGCGCCTGACACTAATACAGCCCCTGCCACGGCTGCGGCGATTAACGATTTATTCATCCCTACGACCTCTTGTTGTTATCAATCACAACAGAGTGTGACAGAAACAGGACATTTTTCCGGGAACGCTTTCGCAAAACAGGGCATCTACCGTGTTGTTTTAATACCGAACTCGCTATTGAGTTTGCGGATCCCTGGTGGGGTAAAGGTGACATGGCGACTACCGGTCTGCGTTTTAATCCACTTTTGTTCGGTAAACCAACGTAGCAGCGTTGCGCCAAGCACGCCGCCAGGATGGTAACGTCGCTCACTCCAGTCCAGACAACCGCAGGCTAATTTCCGCCGTGACGAGCCGGTAAAGAGGACGATCCCCATTTCCGTCAGTTTTTCCTGCCCGAGTTCAGTTAGCGTTTCACCATCCGGCGTTAACCACTGACGGGAAACGAACGTATCAAACAGTCTCACCGCCACTTCTCCGGCGAGATGGTCGTAGCAGGTGCGGGCATGCCGCAAACTTAGGGGCGTGGTGATTTTTCGAGGGGTAGATGTCGCCCACGCCACCCCCATCAGTCGTTCCAGCAGTTCAGCAATCTCCGCGCTTGCGAGGCGAAAATAACGATGTCTTCCCTGAGCGAGCGCCACCACAAAATGTTGTTCGCACAAACGCGCCAGATGCGCGCTGGCGGTCGAAGCGGATACATCCGCTACGGCGCTAAGTTCGGTCGCGGTCCAGGCGCGGCCATCCATCAGCGCACACAGCATACGCGAGCGCGATTTATCGGCCATGACTGCCGCAGTGAGCGCCATGCGCGACTCCAGCTCGCCCTCTTCTTCCTTTAACATCACGGATACCATAGTGACCTCGTTGGCGCTAAATATCTGAATTAACGATGCCATGAAAACGCGCTAAAGTCACCGAAGGGTCACGCCGCACGCACCATCATCTCTACACCCAGTCCAAGCAAACACAACAGAAAACAGCGTTTAAACACCAGCGGAGATATAACCCGTCGCACACGAGTCCCCATCCACTGACCAATAAGCGCAGGCACAATGGCCAACGCCGATAAGCTCAGCGACTGTGCGGGCAGCGCATTGTGCCACCACAGTCCGAGCGCCAGCGCCAGCGTTGAAAATGTGAAAGAGATCCCCAGGGCCTGCACCAGTTCATCTTTCTCAAAACCCAGGGATTGGATCCAGGGCACCGCAGGCATCACAAATACGCCGGTTCCGCCGGTCAGCAAGCCGGTAACGAATCCAACAACAAGGGAGTATGGTTTTTCACGGTGCGCGGCCACCGCGATCGTCTTACCCGCCAACGTCCAGATGGCGTAAGCCACCAGCGCTACGCCGAGCGCAAACTGGGTACGGGCCGTGTCGCCGCCGGTAATCCAGGCGCTGGCAAGCAGGGTCGCCACCACTACCGTCAACAGCATAGGCCACAGCCGTTTGAGCAATCTGCGTGTATTACCGCCGCCGCCAAACTGAAACAAATTACTAATAAGCGAGGGTAAGAGCAGCATTGCCGCCGCGGCAACCGGCGAAATAAGCGATCCGAGGATCCCCATCGCCACGGTGGGTAACCCCATACCGGTGACCCCTTTCACCATGCCGGCGAGGACAAATGTGGCGGCAATCATCATTACCAGAGAAGGTCCAAACGCTACAGAACTCGTCATGTTGCACTTTCCTGCAAAGAGAAGGTGACTCATTCTGAACATCAATCACCCTGCTTGCTTCGCCAGACAACGAAATATGTCCTCCCGTTTTAGCGGCGGCAGCATAAAAAATGCCGGGTTTCCCCGGCACGATTATCAGAACGTTTTCGCCCACCACAACCGAAGCTTCATGCCCCAGTAGCTGGTCCAGCCGCTGGTTGTAGACACCACCCGGCCTTGCGACATTACCACCAGCGTGGGCGTGACGCTGATTGCCCAACTGCGGGAAATTGCCCCGTTTGCATCATTGATGACCGGAAAGTCCACGCCTTTTCGCGACAGCCAGCGGGATACCTCGGCTTCATTGCCGGAGCGTAGCGCAATGGTCATCACGTTTTCCCCTTGCGAACGTAGCCTGGCGACTTCCGGCGTCGTGAAGCGACACACGCCGCACCAGCTGGCCCAGAAATAGAGCAATACTGGCTCGTTTTGACTCAGCGCCGCCAGCGTGACGGTTTCACCATCCAGCGTTTGTAAAGGTGTGCTGTCAAAAGAGGCAGGGAGCTGCGGGGCACGCCAGGCATCCATCAGCAGCATCACACCGGCCAACAACGCCAGTAAGATCACCCCTTCGCGCAGCCAGCGGCGTAGCTTACTGACCATTGGCTGCCGCCAGTTTTTCTTTTACGACTTCCTCAAGCGTTTCCCATGGTACTGCGCCCGGAATGAGTTCATCGCCAATAATCGTTGCAGGAGTACCTTGCACCCCGACCAGTCGCGCCAGTTGCAGATTCGTACTCAGGGTTTCAGCGCTTTGCGCGTCCAGCGTCACCGGATTGGCACCCGCTTTTTCCTGGGCCTGCTTGATACTCACGTCAGTATGATAGCCCTTCTTCTGCATCAGCTTTTCATGCAGCGCCAGAAACTGTTGCGGATGCTGATGCCAGGTAGTCAGCACGGTCCGCGCCGCCAGTTCCGAACTTTTCCCTTTAAATGGCAGCGGTTTAATGACCACCGCCACGTCAGGGTATTTCTGCACAATTTTCTCCAGCATCGGATCGAGCTGTTTACAGTATGGACAATTGTAATCGGTAAAGTTTATCAGCGTCAGTTTCGCCTGCTTTGCACCAATTCGTGGGCTGTTGGGATCGTTAAACAGGGCTTCCTGAATAAGCGCTTCGATTTGTTTTTCCTGCTCCGGGGTAAATGGCGCAGGCTCTTTCGCCACGCTGACGGCGGAAAACAGGCTTAACAACAGAACAATCATCATCTTCATGGGATGACTCCTTTAGCATCATTCAACATTTGCAGTACCGCATCGCGGGTTAACAACGTTGGCAACGCCTGACCTTCCGGCAGACCGGGGCCATAAATTTGGTTATACGGCACAGCAACCTGGCCGCGTTTTTTCAAAAATTCGGTGATGGCTTCAGAAGGGAGCGTCCAGTCGCCGCGCAGCGCCACAACATCCGGCTGCTGCAGCACGGCCTGGACGTCATCTTTATGCAAGGCGTTGTATTTATTTACCTTACAGGTAATACACCAGTCCGCCGTGACGTCAATAAACACACGCTTGTGTTGCGCCAGCGCCTCTTCAATCGCCTGCTCGCTAAGCGGTTGCCAGTTCACGCTCTCTTTAGCGCTACTTTGCCCCGCCAGCCCTAAATGCGGGAGCAGCAATGTCGCAAGCCAGATAGCCGAACCCAGCATCATCACGCCGAGCAAACGCCGCAGGATATTCATCCAGCGCCCCGGCCGCGGCAGGCGCAGCGCCAGACCGGGACGCAGGGCCACCAGCAGCCACGGCAGACTCATCCCCAGACCTAGCGCGATAAACAGTCCCCACAGCGTCGGCAATGAGGCCGTCAGCGCCACCGCCACCGCCGTGCCCAGAAACGGGGCGCTGCATGGCGTGGCGAGCAGGGTCGCAAATGCGCCTTGCCAGAAATGTCCCGCCAGGCCGTTGCCGCCATGAGTCGCCAGCGTGGTGGTCATCGCCGAAGGCAGACGGAATTCAAACCACCCGAACAGGCTGGCGCTGAACGTCAGCATCACCAGTACCATGACACCGATGAACCACGGATTCTGGAACTGGATCCCCCAGCCAAGCGCCTGATTGGTTAACCGCAGTACCGTCATCAATAGCGCCAGCGCCATAAAGGAGACCAGTATTCCGGCTACCGATGCGAGGAATTGACGGCGAATCTGGCGGCGGCTTTTTTCCTCAACCAGTAAAATCGAACCCAGCTTCATACCCAGCACCGGTAACACGCAGGGCATCAGGTTGAGAATCAACCCGCCCAGTAACGCCATTAGCGCCACCTGCCACAGCGGAAGCGAAGCGTTATCGATGGCTGGCGCTTCGCCAATCGCAAGACGGCTTTCCTGCGCCACGCCATTATCAGCCAAAACCAGCGTGACCGACTTACCGCGCAGATCCGGCACGCCTTCCCCCCAACCATCATGGACAGGTACCGTGGCGCGTAGCGTTTCCCCGTCAACCTGGATTTGCGGCATACCAAAATCCGCATCATCTACGGCATCCAGATACAGCCCTGGCGCAGTCCAGCCTCCGGCGCGCTGCGCCTCAACGACCAGTTCTCCAGCACGCGCCCCGGCATGAAGAGAATCAGTCAGGCCACTGGCGAGCGGGATCTGCCCCATCGCCTGAGCGTAGTCATGCGCAAAAGTCGGATCCTCGGCGGTGGGCGTCACGGAAAAAGGAAAATCCGTCAACAGGCAAACGTTGCTACAGGTGGATAGTGTCAACACGCCGCTAAGCGTGGCGGGCGATCTGCCGCGCACCATCATCGGGAACGTCACCCGATCGTGATACCCCTGGGTGGTGATATTGGCGACCTCAAAACGCGCAGGGGTTGGCCAGAACCAGTCGACCGTCGGCATTTCGCCCTTCCAGGCGATAGACGGCGCGATGCCCCCCTCCCCTGGCGAACGCCAGTAGGTTTTCCAGCCATCTTCCAGTTTAACATCCAGCAGCAGACGGGTTTCACCGGCGGCTGAGGTATCGGCGCGTAATCGCACGCTGGCGTGATCGTTATCGGGTGAACGTAGCCAGCCGGGGTCAGCCGCCCAGGATACGGGCAGCCAGAGTAATAACAGACAGAGCAGCGCCTGCCTGAAAACAGTCATCATAGTTTTTCTCCGTGAATAATTATCTAACAGTCAGCAACGGCTGTTCTGTCATTCACGGAAGACGCAAAATCGGAGATGTACCCTGAGAGTGGGCGGCGAGATGGCTCGCGGTGGGAAAAAAGGTAAACGAAACGCCCGCACTGGCGCCAGTAGCGACAGCAGCAGACACAGCGCCAGAATAATGCCCTCAAACAGTACCGGCGGCGCAGCCAGTAACGACTTCGCGCTCAGTTCACAAGGGGTAACCGGGGCAGCCTCATCAGGTTGCGCTTGTTCGCTTGTGACAACGCTGGTGGCAACGGTGTTCATCTGCAACGCATGCAGGCCCGCCATGCGTTGCGCGGTGCAAACCATCACCACAACACATGCCAGACAGAGGAACCACCATCCCAGCCGTTGACGTTTCGCCATTCTACCCTCACAGATTGATGCGGGTTATCTTAACCACTCGCCAGGTTTTAGCAACCTTTGCGCTGTAAAGTTATGTCCTGTTATTTGAAGGTTATACACGCCCTCGCGCAATAAAAACGCTATATGTGAAATGATTATTCATCATATTTTCAGCATTCCTTATTACAATATAACATTGCGGATTAAATACCCCCTTAAAATGTTACGCCAGTTATTATTCATTATTTATAAAGGGTACCCGATAATATTTAACACCAGCACAAAAAAGACACGTCGAATGTACTGCCATGTATTGATGCGTAAATGAAAGTAAGAGTCAGCACATTTGCAATGTGAGTATCGTATTATAGCGTAACGTAATGGACACCCGTTCATTTCAAGAACAACATGTTTAATAAATGTTATTTAGAGTATATGGAAATGAAAAAATATTTATTACCCCTGATTGGATTACTTTTCACAGTTAGCGCTCAGGCCGCAACATTTACCGACGGCAA
The DNA here is from genome assembly GCF_059615875.1 of Citrobacter sp. CRE-46. NCBI lineage: Bacteria > Pseudomonadati > Pseudomonadota > Gammaproteobacteria > Enterobacterales > Enterobacteriaceae > Citrobacter > Citrobacter sp. CRE-46. Next base: position 3,243,301 of record NZ_CM184341.1, read on the forward strand.
AGAATTTATTTCACTGGAAAAACCCGTCGCTACAGCACCGGCGGCGCTGAAGTTTTTCTCGTTTTACTGCCCTTCATGCTATCAATATGATGAAGTGTTTAAAGTGACTGATAACGTGAAAAAAGTTCTGCCTGCTGATGTCAAACTCACCGAGTATCACGTCGATTTTTTAGGCCCTTTGGGGCAAGACATGACGCATGCCTGGTCCGTCGCCATTCTCCTGAACGTGGAGGACAAAGTGAAACCATTGCTTTTTGATGCCGTGCAGAAAAAACAAACGATTAAGACAGCAGACGATATTCGTAACGTATTTATCAACGCCGGCGTTAGCGCCAGCGATTATGATGCTGCGTGGAATAGCTTTGCCGTGAAATCACTCACCGCCAAACAACAGGAAATGGCTAAAGCGGTGGACTTAAAAGGTGTGCCTGCCATTTTTATTAACGGTAAATATATGATCAATCCGAAGGGACTGAAATCAGATGACCTTAATTCTTTCGTACAGAACTATGCAGACACGGTCCGCTTCCTGATGACCAAATCCTGATATTTCGCTAATCCGACTATTCGCACCACACAACAGACGCCACCACCTTGCAACGCGCTGTTGGTGGTGCGACGCCAGCATCGTTTATACCGATATCCTTTCTTCCCGGTTGGCATTCGCCGTTATCAGGATTACCCTAAACTTAGCGGTGACACCTTTTGTCAGGGTTCACCTTCTGCAAGTGTTGATTTACACGAGAGAACGCTATGGAATTAAAGGATTATTACGCCATTATGGGCGTGAAACCGACAGACGATCTCAAGACAATCAAGACCGCCTATCGTCGACTCGCCCGTAAATACCATCCTGATGTCAGCAAAGAGCCTGACGCAGAGGCCCGGTTCAAAGAGGTCGCTGAAGCCTGGGAAGTACTGAGTGATGAACAGCGACGCGCCGAGTACGACCAGTTGTGGCAGCACCGCAACGACCCTCAGTTCAACCGTCAATTCCAGCAAGGAGAGAATCAAAACTACAGCGCCGAAGATTTCGACGATATTTTCTCCTCCATTTTTGGTCAGCATGCACACCACACGCGACAGCGCCATGCCAGTCGCGGACATGATATTGAAATTGAAGTTGCCGTATTCCTCGAAGAAACGCTCACTGAGCACAGCCGCACGATCAGTTACAACCTGCCGGTTTACAATGCCTTCGGCATGGTTGAACGGGAAATTCCCAAAACGCTCAACGTGAAAATCCCGGCAGGCGTGGGCAACGGTCAGCGTATCCGTTTGAAAGGCCAGGGTACCCCTGGTGAAAACGGAGGGCCGAATGGTGATTTGTGGTTGGTGATTCATATCGCACCGCACCCACTGTTTGATATCGTCAATCAGGATCTGGAAGTTGTCGTTCCCGTAGCGCCGTGGGAAGCCGCTTTGGGCGCGAAAGTGACCGTACCTACGCTGAAAGAAAGCATCCTGTTAACCATCCCTGCGGGCAGTCAGGCCGGGCAGCGGTTACGCATTAAAGGCAAAGGTCTGGTGAGTAAAAAACATACCGGCGATTTGTACGCGGTGATCAAAATCGTGATGCCGCCGAAACCTGACGACAACACAGCCACCCTGTGGCAACAGCTGGCAGATGCACAAAAGACCTTTGATCCGCGCAAAGAGTGGGGGAAAGCATAATGGCTAACGTCACCGTCACCTTTAGCATTACCGAATTTTGTCTGTACACCGGTGTATCAGAAGAGGAACTGCATGAGATTGTCGGCCTAGGGGTGATTGAACCCCATGAAGACGAGACCTTTGACGATCATGCCCTGACCGTAATGCGACGCGCAATGCGCCTGCGCCAGGAGCTGGAGCTTGACTGGCCGGGAATCGCCGTTGCGCTGACATTGTTAGAAGAGAACGCGCAGTTGCGTCAGGAAAACCGCGTGTTGCGCCAACGCTTGTCTCGCTTTATCAGCCATCCTTAATACGTCGGGGTCAGCATCGCGCTGGCCCTGCTCACGTTTAATGACATTACTCAACAGATGGCATACAGTCAGAACAAGAAATATCTCAAACCATAAGACGTTAGACCATGCAGCTAAAACCCCTTACCAAAGGTCGTTTTCACAATATCTGGCAGCAGGATGATGCCTTAATCGAGAAAATATTCCTGGAGTTGCTCTCTGAAACCCAGATTATCCAGGAAGATGAATATCTCTATCGCCAGGGACAAATTGTTGATCGCCTGATTATGGTGCAGTCGGGCAGAATTTCTTTGCGCTACAGCGCTGAGAATGGGCGTCGTTTTCAACTGGGCGCAATGGAATGCGATGAGCAACTGTTTGGAGAAATGGAGTTTTTTACCGGCTACCGCTGCCAACTGGATATCGTAGCCGAAGAGCCGCTGACCGTTGCGGTGTGCAGCTGTGAACGCCTGGAAGAGGCGCTGGACCAACACCCCAGACTGGCAATATTTTTCGCCAGCGCGATGGCCGTTGACTATCAGGATATGTTAGAAATTTTCCTGCACCGGATGCTCTACCCGATCGTACACAACGTCGCGTACGACCTGTATCGCCAGCATCAGAACAAGCAACCGATGGATGGTTTTCATAAAAAATATCAGGAAGCGGAACGATTCGGCACCACCGACAGGGTATATCGACGGGCGGTAAAAGCGTTGACGGATGCCGGGCTGGTAACGCGCACGAAACAAGGTCTGGAAATTAAGGATCTGGAAGGTTTACGCCAGTTTCTCGGCAACGACATCATTGACTGACACACCAACCATTCTGAGTGTTGGTGTGCCGTCGGGTCGCTATCAGAACTTATAGGTGAGATTGAAATAGTGACCAAGACCGGTGGTGCGCCCTGCTCCACCATGGTTTTCCATCAATGCCATATTGCGGAAATACTTCAATCCATAACCTACCGCGTAGTGCTCTGAATGCCAGTAAATGCCGTTATACCATTCAATCGCGTTATTACTGTATAGCGGCTGGTTAGCTATCTTGTTAGCGGCAAATTGATAGTCAAAGTATCCCTGATAATTGAGATAACTGCCGTTGGCGAAGGTATAGAACGGCGTCGACCAGTTGGTCGAGAACATGTAACCATCCCACTTACCTTCGTTATCCGCGCCGTAGTTTTCACGAACGTAGTGTGCATAGATGTTCATTCCCATCATACCAAACCATGGAACCTTAACATCCGTACCTAAACCAACGTAATGTTCAAACAATTCCCGATCGCCAATGTTATTCACCGTTGCGATATAGAATTCGTTAAACGGCCCCACGGATAAATCTTTATTAAAAATAGCATCCAGGGAAAACCGCGGGGATATCTTGGCGAAGAAGTTATCGCCACCGTGACGGTCGTCCTGCTTGCTGTCTAAAATATCAAAAAAATCGACATAACCATACAGATCGATAATTCCGGAACGTGCACCGAACTCCAGTTCCAGATAGGTGTCATTACGAATACCATACGGTACTTTCGCATCCACACTTTGCATTAAATTCAATTGCATCCAGTTAAAATCATTTTTGCGAATATTGCCATCAGTATAATCAGCCGCAAGTGCTTGCGTGCAACTGATAGCAAATACAGTACCCAGAACTGTTTTTTTAAGCATTGATATATTTTTCTTCAGCATTTTCAATTCCTTTGAGTAAAGTTGTGAGTCGCCCCACCCGATAAAGGGTGTGGCGGCTGGCGATCTAATTAAGGAGGTAAGCGTTATTACTGTATTTATTTACGTTTGAGTTTGAGTGTCCCCATCAGCATGACGAAGATAATTAAATACAACACCGGTATTGCATACATAATTTTCTGCAGTCCCATCGTTTTTTCCATCAGGGCGCTGATCGCCGGACTAAACATGGCCCCGGCACTACCACTAATTAAAATATATGAAACGTTCTGACTACTCGCGCGCTTCACAAAAGAAACACCATAAGCAATAAAGGAGTTATACAATGCCGCACAGACAAACCCATAACTGTAGGCAAGATAATCAAGCCCAGAGATCTGTTCTTTGGTAACGATAATGGTGGTAATCACACACGCCAGCAGAATAATACTGAGCAGGAAATAATGGATCTTCACCCGGGCAACAATTACAGTAGAGACTAACGCCCCCACCAGCGCAGCCCCCCAGTATTGGGTAATAATATTCCCGGCCTCTTCAAACGGAATACCAAACTTGTTCTTCACAAATAACGGTGCCCAGGTGAGGAAGGTGTACAGCGCCAGCATGCCTAAAAACAGACCTATACCGCCGCTAATAATCCCAGGATTCCACTCTGATTTCACTGCGTCTGTGCGATCCGCCGCAGGAGCCGTTTCACAGGCATTGAAGCGGGTTAGCATCACAACTCCCAGCGTGAGTAAGGCCACTATGCCAACGCTAAGGTAGCTATAACTCCACGACATATTATGCGTCAGGGCAAAGGTAGTGATCAGCGGAAAAACCACGCCCGCGACGTTAAAGGTGGCATCCTGTACCACCAGCATTGTGCTCTGAATGCGATCCTGCCAAACCGAAACCACGATCGTTCCCGCCACGCACAGGCCAATCCCCCCACAGAATCCCACTAAGGCCATGGCGACCATCACCGGCCATAAGCCGGGGCTTACGTGCATCGCCAGCGCGCAGAGGAACACTATCGAGTAGATAATGAGCGTCATACGCTTCACACCAATTTTTTCTATCAGGAAAAAGGCGGCGATAGTCCCGGCTAATGCTCCGCCATTGAGTAACGAAAATATCGAGGCGACAGTATTTACATCGGCACTGTAGCGTACTGCAATCGGTTCAATCAGCATGCCGAACTGACTGGCAAACCCTGCCATTATAAAATTTGCCAGAAAACTAATCAGCGTAAGTGCTATTTTATTCTTCATATAATGCCATCTCTGATTGGTTCAATTAGAAGTCAGGGCTAAGCCGTAACGGCAGTATTTAGCGCCAGCTCAATCATATTTTTAAAGGTTAACTGTCGTTCTTCTGCCGTCGTTTCTTCTCCTGTCAGGCAATGATCGGATACGGTTAAAATAGCCAGTGCTTCAATACTAAACTGATGCGCCAGGGCATAGAGTCCTGCCACTTCCATATCCACCCCCAGCACACCGAAGTTTTCCAGTGCCGGAATTAAATTTTCGTCAGGATCATAATAAAGATCGCCACTGAAGACGTTACCGACCTTAATATCGATTCCGGCCTTTTGTGCCAACATCCACGCCTGCTGTAATAGTGGAAAATGTGCAGACGTCGCCATTGCGTAGCCCGCGCTACGTTTTAAATTTGTAACGGAATCCGTTCCGGCAGCGACGGCAAGGATAATATCGCGCATTTTGACATGATGTTGAGTTGCCCCCAGGCTACCGACGCGAATAATTCTCTGCACGCCAAAGTCATGTATCAGTTCATGGGCATAAAGCGTCATTGAAGGAATGCCCATTCCGTGCCCCATTACCGAAACGGGTTGTCCAAAATAAAGACCGGTATAGCCCAACATATTGCGCACATTGGTAACTTCGCGGTAATCCATTAAATAGTTTTCGGCAATAAATTTCGCGCGTAGCGGATCGCCCGGCATAATCACAGTTGGCGCAAAATCACCCGGTTTAGCATTAATATGTGCAGTCATAACAATTCCTGAATTATGGGTATTGAAAATATGCAGGGATTGTAACCAGACGTTTGCAGGGGATTGAGGACAAAAGTCCTGCTCAGAGGATCGGCCTCTCATTTCTGAGTGTTAGTGTTGCAGTCTTGTGGCTCAGCGGAAAACCGCGCCCCCGGCACAGTCGCTCGGAGGTATCGCAAAACAAGCCTCTGCGAAAGGTCAAAGTCGAGTTGTCGATCTCGTTTTGCATCAATGTTAAACTCGCACACTTTCTATTAGACCTTTCTTAATTATGATAAAGCTACTTTCACGCTACATTTCCGTAGGGATTGTAAACACGGCATTACATTGGGCGGTGTTCGGCATCATGGTATACATCATGAAAAATGACCAGGCCGTGAGCAACGTGGTGGCGTTTTTGATAGCTGTGACATTTTCATTTTTTGCCAACGCAAAATTTACATTTAGTGCAAAAGCCACCAGCCGGGGGTATGTGCTATTTGTTGGATTTATGGGGCTACTGAGCTTTATCTCTGGTCAGGTCTCCGATCACTACAACATTTCCCCTCTCATAACGTTGATAGAGTTCTCCTGTATCAGCCTGGTATGTGGCTTCTTATACTCAAGGTTCATTGTTTTTAGGGATCCGAAATGAAAATCTCTCTGATTGTGCCGGTGTTCAATGAAGAAGATACAATACCTATTTTCTACAACACGGTGCGTGGGCATGAAGAACTAAAAAAATATGATGTCGAAATTGTGTTTATCAACGACGGTAGCAAAGACGCTACAGAATCAATCATTAATGCTCTCGCCGTATCTGATAAGCTCGTCGTCCCCATTTCATTTACACGCAACTTTGGAAAAGAACCAGCAATTTTTGCAGGCCTTGAGCGTTCCTCTGGTGAAGCAGTTATTCCGATCGATGTTGACCTACAGGATCCAATCGAAATAATTCCATTGATGGTCGATAAGTGGCTTGCGGGTGCAGATATTGTGCTGGCAAAGCGTGCAGACCGCTCCACGGATGGAAAACTGAAGCGTAAAACCGCTGAGTGGTTCTATAAATTACACAATAAAATAAGCGATCCGAAGATCGAAGAAAACGTTGGTGACTTTAGACTTATGTCCCGCGATGTAGTTGATAACATCAAACTCATGCCGGAACGTAATCTCTTTATGAAAGGTGTGCTTAGCTGGGTCGGTGGCAGTACTGATGTTGTTGAGTACACACGAGCAGGACGCATTGCTGGTAAATCAAAATTTAATGGCTGGAAATTGTGGAATCTTGCCCTGGAGGGTATTACCAGTTTTTCAACGTTCCCATTGCGGATATGGACCTACATTGGTTTTTTTGTAGCCGCCGTATCCTTCTTGTTCGGTGCATGGATGATTATAGACAAGATTTTTTGGGGAAATCCGGTTGCGGGATACCCATCTATTATTGTTTCAATCCTTTTCCTGGGTGGTATTCAGTTAATTGGTATCGGTGTGCTCGGTGAGTACATAGGTAGAATCTACATCGAAACCAAACAACGGCCACGCTATATAGTTAAAAAACAAGACAGGATTTAAAATGTTCTCCAGATACGATAAAAAAGCATTGTTTATTTACTCAGGATTAGCCCTGTTGTTTATCTATCCCTTAATCCAGGCAGGCATATATTATAGAGATGACTTAGATAGATCTATAACTGGATATTACGGCTGGCGTGGTTTAGGTCGACCTTTTGCAGATATTTTAACAAGGTTTTTTTCTGCCAGTGGGCACTATAACCTTGACCTGTTTCCTTATACAATGCTCGCATCATGTATTTTCTTAGGTGCATCTTCGCTTGCGCTCAGTAAGCATCTGTTTAAATCAGACATTTCGAACGCAAATATGGTGGCAGCACTTTTAATATTCAATCCATTCATTTTGCAGAATATTGCGTACAGATATGATAGTCTCGGAATGTCGATTGCCTTTTTCCTTGCGGTGATTGCATATACCTATAAAAATAAAAACCAGAGGATAGAGATTGCAACAAAATTAGTAGCTGGCGTATTATCTTTAACCTTATATCAACCATGTGCCAATATTTTTATTGGCTTGCTTGCAATTGATGTAATCATCATCGCAACAAAAAAAGATATAAAGATCAAGGAATCGATATTTTTCTTATGCAAGAAAACAATTTTATTCGTATCATTTTTTCTTATCTATATGCTTTTCTTCTCGCCCAAAAATAACTCTCGAGCAGAATTAATACATCCAGACCAGAGTGGATTGGAGCATCTGGCCAAAACATTAATTGCCTTAAAAGAAATGGTTCTTTCTTATCTCTATCACCCGGTTTACATTTACTTCGCAATCCCAATACTTATCAGTTGCGTGTTTATGCTCATTGCTTACCGTACTAATATTAAGCAAATGGCAACATTTATTTTGTATGGAACTATCTCCTTTTTAATATTCATTATTTCACTTATGGGACCAACATTATTGCTTCAGGACGCACCAGTACTTCCCCGTACTTTAGTCTCGTTTTCAGTTATACTGGTTATAATTGCTATACCGATTATGCGTTTCGCTCCTCGTTTTAAATACGCTGCACTGATCCCAGTCATTGCTTCGCTTGCTTTTAGCGCTCAATTAAGCAACGCTATGAAGTCACAACAAGAATATGAAGATTTTGTTTTTAACATGATTGCGCAAGACATTGCCTCTCATAAAGACATCGCCTCCATTGGTACTGTAGGCCAATTGAATAAAAATGAAAGAGCAAAGTTATTAATAGATAATAAACCACTTATAGGCTATTTCGTTTTTCCCGCCACTGAGTTTTTAGCGTCATATCAATTGGTCAACAAAGGGTTCACGCAAACCCTTCATGGTTATGGGGATGAGCAAGAAAATAAAAACAGACTATCTGATATGATAAAAAAAGGTATTAAACCGGTATCATCAAATGAATATTATACATTATTCATTTCGGACAACAACGCCATCGTATTTTTAGGAAAATATAACAATTAATTATTACCAGCCCTCACACTTAATGTTGAGGGCTTTATTTTCGAAGAGTCAGCAGCAATCATATCCAGCGAAAAAGAAGTTACCCTGGGCTCGCCTGGGCTGAAGTGGTAAGTATGATGGTTACTCGGTTATTCCATTCCCTTGCCAATTTCAGGGAACGTAACAGCACGTACTCTCACAACAACAGGTTCAAATTTTCCTTATAAGCAAAAAGGGGTTGCCTTTCGGCAACCCCTTTTCATGTTTGGCGGAAGCGTAGAGATTCGAACTCTAGAACCCTTTCGGGTCGCCGGTTTTCAAGACCGGTGCCTTCAACCGCTCGGCCACGCTTCCAATGAGGCGCACTATAAACATCCCGAACGGACCTGTAAAGTACCAATGTGTTCGTTTGCCTGAAAAACAGCCAAAATAGTGTTAATCGACTGAAATAAAAACAAATTGGCCATTTATTCAGCACAAATAGCGGCTGCCACGCTTAATGTTTTTTGATGTACATATCTTTGGTGTAGTAATTTCCGCGGTTATCCGGCGCAAATCCTCCTACCCACGGCTTCACCAGATGTGTGCGAACATAGTGATAAATCGGAATAGCAGGTACATCCTCACCTAACAGATCTTCAGCCTGCTGGTAGTCTTTACCTCGCTCTTCCAGTGAACTTGCTTTCGCTGCATTATGCATCGCTTCATCAAAGGCGGGGCTACTGTACCCGGTGGTATTCTCACTGTCCCCGGTGCGGAAAATATTGAGGAAACTAGAGGCATCGTCATAGTCGGCTATCCACGCATAGCGCACAATGTCAAAATTACCGGTGTGCATAGTATCCAGCATGGTTTTCCATTCCTGATTTTGCAGCTTCACCTCAACGCCAAGATTTTTCTTCCACATTGACGATGCGGCAATCGCAATACGCTGGTGCGTTTCGAAGGTGTTGAAGAGCAGATTTAAGCTCAGCGGATGGTCAGGACCATACCCGGCCTCCGTGAGCAGTTTTTTAGCTTCAGCAATGCGTTTGTCGAGTGGCCACGACGCATACTCTGGCGCATGCAGTTGTACTCCACCGATATCAGGCTGGCTGATAACCCACGCCGCACGTTGCCCCTGCCCCATCACCTTTTGCGCAATGATGTCTTTATCCAACGCCATATTCAGCGCCCGACGCACGCTCGGGTCATTAAAGGGCGCTCTGGTCGTATTGAACTGATAGTAATAGGTTGAAAGCTGAGGCGAGACATGGAGTTCATCACCCATGGTCTTTTTCAACTGTGCAAACTGATTGACCGGTACGCTATACACAATGTCAATCTCACCCGCCTTATAGCGGTTCACGTCAGCAGACTCTGAACTAATGGGCAGGTAAGTGACTTTATTAATGACCGTGTGCCGATCGTCCCAGTAATGCGGGTTACGCTCGGCAACGATGCGCTCATTGACCACCCACTGCGATAATTTGTACGCTCCGCTGCTGACAATATGCTCTGGGCGGGTCCACTTATCGCCAAAACGGCCAATCAGCACTTTATCGAGCGGGACCAACGACGGGTGCGCCAGCATCGCCAGAAATGCCGCCGTCGGTTGCGTTAGGGTAATTTCCAGCGTGGTATCATCCAGGGCCTTGACCCCTAGCGTGGCGGGATCTTTGTTACCCTGAGCAATATCGACTGCGTTCACCACGTGCATATTGCCCAGATACGAGGCATATGGTGAAGCCGTTTGCGGCGAGACCAGGCGCTGCCAGCTCCAGACGACATCCTGTGCGGTGATAGCCGATCCATCCGACCAGGTTATGCCCGGACGTAAATGAAAGGTCCAGACGGTGTTACCTTTATTCTCCCAGGAGGCGGCAAGACGGGGTTCAATAGACCCATCCGGCTTAACTGCCACCAGACCGTCGAACATATCGCTGATTAAATTAAACTCCACGTTGCTTTCGACTTTATGCGGATCCAACGACGCCGGTTCGCTGCCGTTGTTTCTGACCAGTTCCTGTTTTTCTGCAAGTACTGTTCCTGCCGGAACATTTGCCGCCCTCGCCGCGCCGTTTACCGACATCAAACAGACAGCCAACAGCGTAAATGTAAATCTCTTCGTTTTATCTTGAGTCATTCCCTTTACCTTATTGCTCTGTTTATGATGACACCGCTGTCACTGTCAGAGAGAAACGGGAATTACGCAATATTTTTCAGTAACCTGGCCGATATCTAACAGGCATTTTTACACATACAGTGCTAACATCTGATTCGGGAGCTTTTGCTGAAATAATATGCTTAAGCCTGGCGGGTTAAACTGCGTAAAGATGGGTAAAACCGCTGTGTCATTCCCCTTGATTTCATTATCCTTCATCATTAATTACATCTGTCATAAGAGAGTGACTCATGGATCGTATTATTAGTTCTTCGCGCGATCGTACATCGCTACTCAGCACACATAAGGTGCTGCGCAACACCTATTTCCTGCTCAGCCTGACGCTGGCGTTTTCAGCGATCACCGCGACCGCCAGTACGGTGCTGATGCTGCCTTCTCCGGGACTGATCCTGACGCTGGTGGGTATGTATGGTCTGATGTTCCTGACCTATAAAACGGCGGATAAACCCGTTGGTATTCTGTCAGCTTTCGCTTTTACCGGCTTCCTGGGCTACATTCTGGGGCCAATTCTGAATACCTACCTGTCTGCAGGTATGGGTGACGTTATCGGCATGGCGCTGGGTGGTACGGCGCTGGTCTTCTTCAGTTGCTCTGCGTATGTGCTGACCACACGGAAAGATATGTCCTTCCTCGGCGGGATGCTGATGGCAGGTATCGTGGTTGTGCTGATCGGTATGGTTGCGAATATCTTCCTGCAACTGCCGGCACTGCATCTGGCGATCAGCGCGGTGTTTATTCTGATTTCTTCAGGCGCAATCCTGTTTGAAACCAGCAATATCATCCGTGGCGGTGAAACCAACTACATCCGCGCCACTGTTAGCCTGTACGTTTCGCTGTACAATATCTTCGTCAGCCTGCTGAGCATTCTGGGCTTCGCCAGCCGCGATTAAGCAGCATCACTGATACGAAAAAAGAGAATGCCAATGGCATTCTCTTTTTTTATACCTTATTCACTCCGGCAGATATAGGTAGGATAACGCCGGTCCTGAATCAGCCACACGGCGGGTGAAAGTTCAGAAATCGTCAGGTAGTAGCGAGCGGTCGGCCAGGCGAAGCTTCCCCACTGGGCATCGGGGGTATTGTCATTGTGTCGACGCCAGGTTTTGGTGTAACTCAATACAATGACGTTGTCATCGTCCCGCCGCTCCCACGTAAAGTCTACATCCCTGTCAATAATCAAATTTTGCCCCCCAGCTCTTGCCGCACCTTTGTAGGTGGTCAAGCCTGTACCGTCCCGATGAAAATAGAACTGGGCAATGGTATTGACCTTCACTTCACTTGTTTTTCCCTCATTGCGCGTAAAGTTAAATTCAGTGCTGCAGGCCAGCACATCGCTTTTGCCGACCGCGCCGCAATAGTAAAACAGCGCCAGCGCGCCGCCAACCACAGCACCGCCCAATCCAAAAAGAAGCCTTATTTTCATTTTTCGGCCCCACTTTTATAGCGAATCGTCTTGCACAGGCTGGTTTTACTGACCGGGCAGGCACCGATGAACATTTCATCGGCGGTGGCGAGCGAAAAACGAGCGCTGAAATAATAAATATCGTACTCCTCGCGCTCACAAGCCACGTTATTGGCCTCCAGTCGCTCAGCTAATTTCGAGAGCACTAACGGTCGTCCATGATCGTTGATAATCCAGACACTACAACGTGCGATTTTTTCCTCGACCTGCTTTAATTTCGCCGGAACGGTTATCTCCTGCGGACGGCTAAGGTAAATGCCCGCCCCCAACGCTGCGACGATCAATGTCGCTATAATCAACCATCTTTTCAGGTAAGTGCGCCGGGGCTGTATGTCTGGTTGCATGGAAGGGGATTGCGGCTCAGCGGCTTGAATGTTCTCACCAGGCTGAAAAATCACATCGGCATCAAAACGGAATCCATAGCGCGGGACAGTGACGATAAATTCGTGCCCCTCTCCCAGAGACTGGAAGCTTTTACGCAGTTCGCTTACCGCTTTATTAAGATTATTTCCGGATGGCGTAAAGCCAAACTCTTCCCATACGCGAGTGATCAATTCCTCCCGGCTCAGATCGCGTCCTCGGTGTTTAATAAATTCCTGTAAAAGACGAACGGCTGGCGCCGAAAGTGTTAATACAGTCTCAGGTTGTCCAACAAGGCTTATTGCATGTGCTTCAGGATCAAATAACAACGAATTATTGCATATAAAAAACATCTTTTATTCTCGGCTGTAACCGCATGCTTTTTATTCCCTGGTACATCGACATGAAAACCACCTCCTGATCTGCTTGTTTTTTCATCAGAAGGAATTTTCTTCCCATCCTTGGCCGCGGTATTTTCGCTTAACTATACAACCTTAAAGCCAAAAAAGCAGGATAAAAAACTGTATATAACGAGTTAGCTAATACAAATTTTCACAAACCGCTGTTCTGGTTAAAGTTTCCCTGCCCTGAAGCGATACGAAAGCAGACGGTGTCCTGGTGTTAACGCGCCGCCTTTAAACTCAGAGCAGGCAGACTGATTGTGAAACAGAAAAAAAGAGTGAGCATGACAACCGCCTTTTATGTCGCCGCGCTGTCATTGCCATTTTTCTCAGAAATGACAATGGCCAATATGAGCGTGTATCCCATGGAACTGAATGTAGACAGCTCCGGTGCGGCGCAAATTAAGGTGGCTTCAAAAACGGATGATATTCAGTTCATTCGGGTGAGGCAAAAGAAAATTCTTAATCCCGGCACGGCTCAGGAAAAAGAAATTGACGTGGCGTCATGGAAAGAAGATGGCGTGGTGGTTACGCCCGAAAAATTTGCCCTCGCGGCCGGCGCGATGCGCGTAGTTCGTCTGGTATCGCTTATGCCTCCGAAAAAAGAGACCACCTGGCGCGTCTATTTTGAAGGGGTAAAACAACCAGACAGCATTATTCCGGGCAAGGCAGAAAGCCCTGCCGCGATGGCGACATTGGGCGTCAACGTGATTTGGGGCGCACTGGTCCATATTGCTCCAGAAGAAAACGTAATTTCACTGTCGTTCGACCCTCGCCGCGGGACGTTAAAAAACAATGGCACGCTGCGTGTACCGCTCAGAGAGATCGGTATTTGTGATGCAAATTCATCGTGTAAATGGATAAAAGAAGACGCGACGATTTATCCGGACACTGAACGGAAATTAAAAACACTCACAATGAGCCATGGCCAGAAATATAAATTCCGCTACTTCAACTGGGTAAATAAAACCGCTGAAGAAGCTGACTTACCCGTCGTGCAATAACACGACATCACAGTAAAAACCCACGTAGTTCGTTGAAAGAGCCAAGGTGCTCATTTGTAAATATGGAGATATCAATGCGTAAGTATATTAAACCTCTGATGATCGTTGCCGCGATGACCTCGTCCTTTAGCGCGCTGGCAATTCAAAAAGATATTACCGTTAACGCCAGCGTTGACTCACAGTTGGATATGACCCAGGCCGATAACACGCCGCTGCCGGCCAGCATCGACATGCAGTACCTGCCTGGTCGTGGTCTGGAAAGCTACCGTCTTAACACCAAGGTGTGGTCTAACTCCGCCACCAGCAACGTCAAAGTGCGCCTCGTTAGTGCGGCAAAACTCACCAACACGGATGGTGACCAGATTGTACCGATGACGGTCATTCTGGGTGATAAAACACTGTCTACCACCGATGCTGAATTTACCGGAACTGAACTGTTCCCTGGCAGCATTGAAAACGGTTCCGCAGTACTGCCACTGACCATTTCGCAAACCACCAAAGGCATTCTGAAAACCGGTCAGTACAGCGGCGTTGTCAGCCTGATGCTGACGCAGGCGACAACCACGGAAGGCGGTGCGTAACACCACAGTACCTAAGGAATAACGTCAGAGGGTGCCCACCCTCTGACGTCAGGATGATGTCGAGGCTCGGTCATGGCGTTTCACAGAAATACTCTCCTCTTAGTTGCTTTGTTACCCGCATCCATCCAACTCGCCTGCGCAGAGATGGCCGTCCCGGCAGGTTTTGAAGATCTGGCGAAAACACAGCGCCTGTGGACAGAAGTCAATCTCTATGGCGAGTCGCTTGGCCTTTTTGAAACGGATATCACGCTTGAAACAGTAAGTTTTGTCGCGCCTGAAACCGTGGTCACGGCCATCAAACGGCAGTTTAATGACGATCCTGCCCTCATTGCCACCGTGTCTGCAGCCCTGGCCGTTCCACTGGCCCGTAACGGCAATCTGGCATGCAGCAGCAATGGCTCCGCAACGGGGTGCGATTACCTTGATACCCAGCGCGCGGCCATTATCTATGATGAAAATAACGCCCGTATTAATCTTTTTTTCGACAAGAAATTTCTGCCTAAACAAACCACTGAAAGCCAGTGGTATCAGCCCACGCAGGACACCGAGAATGCGTTAATCCATCAGCAGAATATCAATTTTGTTGCCGACAGGGATTACCAGTCAGCCACCGTTCAGGGCAATGGCGCGCTGGCACTCACCCAGGACGGCTACTTCAACCTCGACTGGACCTGGATGGGGCAACGTTCGAAGCACCAGCAGCAACAGGAGATAACCGTCAACAATGCCTGGTTTCGTCAGGATATCTGGCGCCAATACTATGTTCAGTTGGGCGAGATGGACACTCGCGATCTGTTCAGCAATGCCGGCGGGAATATCAATCTCAGCCAACTGCCGCTGGGTAAAATTCGCGGCTTGCGCACAGGCTCAACAAGGGCATGGATCAATCCGGTTCAGCAGTCAAAGGGTACGCCTATCACCGTATTGCTTTCTCATGATGCGCGTATTGACGCCCGCCGGGGTAATCAACTGCTGGCCAGTTTTTATCTGAATGCCGGGGCGCAAACCCTGGACACCCGTTCGTTCCCGGACGGGAGCTATACCGTGACGTTGTCCGTCTATGAAAATAACCGGCTGACGCGCACCGAGCAGGTACCGTTTACCCGAACCGGCATTACACCTTTCGATCGCGTCGAGTGGTTCCTGCAGGCAGGCGAAACTGACAATAACGATCAAAACGACGAACGCAGCGCGGTCGCGCAAGCGGGCATCCGCCTGCCCGTCACTCCGACGCTGGCGCTGACCAGCGGCGTAACAATAAAAAAAAACCAGCGTTTTCTGGAAAATGCGCTCGACTGGAGCCGCGGTTTCAACACCGGCCCGATCGATGGCGTGCTAAGTACCCGCTTTAGCTACCTATACGGCAGCGAAGGTCAACGCGGCAACATTCAGCAAATCAGCTATAACGACGGTTTTTCACTGAGCTTCTATCGCAACGCGTTATCAGCAGAACACTGCAATACCCGAAGCGCAGGGTTTGACGCCGTGAATGGCTGTTACCGAAGCCTGTCAGTAATGTTCTCCGTCCCTGTCGGTACCTGGTACGCGAGTCTGGGGTATTCAGATAACCGCAACGAAGGACGTTACGTTGCTCGTCGGGAACTCCCGGACAGTGACGATCGCCACGATGCGGGCTTGCCATGGGAGTCGGTTTATATGACCCGCTCGCGCACGCGGGCCTGGCAGGGCGGCTTGAGTACAGCGTTCAACGCGCGCGGCCTGAACATCAACAGCAGCATTAACCTTTTCATGCGAAACGATGACTCCCGCGAAGGGAGGGATAAAGGCGGCTACCTGAGCGTAAGCCTGTCAATGGCGCATAACCGTCAGGGCGATGCGACGAGTTATACCTCGCTGGGCGCGACGTGGCAGCACCAGCAGCATGAAAAAAACCAGCTGAGCTACAACGTGGCGCACAACTGGTATGCCGATGCACGTGGTGAAAATGAGTATGGACTGAGCGCGTCAGGCATTAACAGCGATTCGCTCAATGCCTCTGCCTATACGCGCCAGGGCGGACGCTATGGCAACGGTAGTCTGACCGTCAGCGACGCCTGGGATCGTCAGGATGGGCGTCATACGTTGAGCAGCAGCGGCAATTACAGTTCAACGCTCGCGCTATCTCGCTCTGGCCTGTGGCTGGGCCGTTGGAGCGACGGACGCCCTGCTTCAGCCATCGCGGTTAACGTTGCCACGCCGGAAGATTCCCAGGATCCGCGCGTCGCTGTGTCGCTGGATAACGGCGGCAGCGCAGATATCCCAAGCAATAGCCGCGCCCTCTTCGCCGTGCCTGGCTATCAGCAGACGACGTTGACGATTAACGAATCGCTGGATGTCTCCCGAGGTGCCAGCAGTGAAATCACACAAGGTTCCGGCAGCAGAACATTGTTTATGGTGCCAGGCAAACTGCTCCGTCGGCACGTGCAAACCACCGCAAGCTACACATGGCTCGGCCAGTTAA
Organism: Citrobacter sp. CRE-46; assembly: GCF_059615875.1. Taxonomy (NCBI): domain Bacteria; kingdom Pseudomonadati; phylum Pseudomonadota; class Gammaproteobacteria; order Enterobacterales; family Enterobacteriaceae; genus Citrobacter; species Citrobacter sp. CRE-46. Next base: position 3,260,347 of record NZ_CM184341.1, read on the forward strand.
CCGACGAACAACATTCGCCGTTTATTGGCGGCGTGCCCCTGAACGTAAACGGCTGGAGCGACCTTGGCAACGGCGGGTTTAGCGCCCAAAGCAACGCTCTGCTGCATAACCTCTACCTGGTGCGTCAGCAGCAGTTTTATCAGTGCGCGCTAAACGTGAAGAGTATGCGCGACGTCGTGCGTTATGTCGGGTCGATCCCTTGCCGGGAATTAACCTTCTCTGCCCTGCCGGATACGGTCCAGCAACAGGCGCAGCTAATGCTCGCCGGACGTAGCGTGCCGACCGGCCCGACTGCCATGAACGCAGACAACCTCACTAAAGGGAAATGATGTGAACAAAAGCCTTATTATTTTACTTTTCCTGCTCCTGTGGGCTGGCCAGACACTAGCCGGCGCCCCGGCCGGAAGAAACTCCAGCGTCGGTATAAGCTACGATCGCATGGCACCGCCCGCGCGTTTCGATATCTGGCTTCATGAATCAGGCGGCTATGATGCCGCCGATCCGCAAAAGTGGGGACGCAATACCCTGACCTGCTTATCCCGTACCGATACCACCTATGGCGCCTGTATGACCGCCCCGGTGTGGTTCTCGGCGAACCCGGCCGCGCCTTATGCCATCAATTTACGTTTTACGCATACCCTTACCAACAAAACGGTGGATATTAAGGTGTATGGCGATCACTACCTGTTTATCAATAACAAAGTCTTTACCTTTGCCAGTTTTGTCGCGGGAGGAACACAAGATATTGCAGCCTGGAACCGAGAACCCTACTTCGATTTCTATATTGTGAAAAGCGAACTGGATAAGCTCACCCAGCCAGGAATCTGGACCGCAACGCTGAAGCAGAACCTGCGTCAATGGGGTAGCGCCGACTGTGGCGGGAACTTCAATGACGGAAATGTCGGATGTCCGGGCTATCTCACCATCGCCAACTGGCAGGCAAATATTCGCATTGAAGTGGTCGATCCGGGTAATCAGCAGATTTATCTGCCCGCATTTCCACACTCAACGCCTATCGTTAACCTCAACCTGACCAACTTCCCTGGGCGGCCCGGCGGCAGCGAGATCCAGGGGGAAAACACGCTGGATATGTGCTTGTACGACGGAAAAAACAGTACCAGCACTCGCACTTATCTGCGGTTTGAGGACAACGAGCTCAACGCTTCAGGCCGTGCCGAAGGCGCGTTTTCAATCCGGCGACGTGGCGGAAGTCAGACCGATGCGCGGGATCGTCTCGACTATCAGGTCTTTGTCACCAATCCCATCACTGGCGCAACCGAAACTGTCGCTAACGGTAAAACCGTGGTCTGGCAAGGCACCAACGATCCACAGTATCTGCGTCAGGTCGTGCTGCCCGGCGGGCGCGAGGGCGTACTGTGCGTACCCGCCCCTATTATCCTGAAAACGCCTGCCTTTGCCGCCAGCAGCAAAAATGCCGGGGATTACACCGGTACGCTACGCATTATTTACACGCCCAGTACGTTATAAAGAGGCCGCCGTGAATTACGTCATTCTTGATAATAATCGTTTTTATGCCGAAGGGTTGCGCTATGCCCTTCTGCGTCGTAACGCGCCGACTCAGGTGAAGTGCGGCACGGTAAAGTGGCGTCGTTCGCTGCTGGCCTGTGACACCCTCGTTGTACGTTGCCGCTTTTCCGTCACGAGAACGCATCTGGCGCTGGTCGACATTCTGCTGCAACTGGAGGCCAGACGCTGGGAGGGAACCGTTTATCTGGTGTGCAATGAAAAAGGCTGGGCACTGGCAACGCATTTGCGAAAGCGTTTTACAACGCTGACCTTGCATATCATTGATGACCGACTTGCCGTCGTGGATGCGCCGTATATGTTTGCTAAAGAGCCGCGTCGTGTACGCAGCCTGAACTGTTGCCTGACAGGCATGGAGTTCAATGTTCTCGACAGGCTGGTTAACGGACAATCGGTAAAACATGTTGCGCATATGACGCAGATTAGCGAAAAGCAGGTATCGACGTATAAATGTAACGCGCTGAAGAAGCTTAATGCCAACAATCTGCTACAGCTTCTTCTGTAGGGCAAGGTTTCTCACGCCGCCCCTTATTTGCTAGACTAGGGGCGGTTTTTACTTTATCGACAGAGCACTATGTTCATTTTTGCAGGCCAGGAAATTGAGACCGATAGCGAAGGCTATCTGAAAGATACCACGCTGTGGAGCGAGCCGCTGGCGGAGAAAATCGCCGAAAACGAAGGTATCGACCTCTCCCCTGAACACTGGGAAGTGGTGCGTTTCGTACGCGAGTTTTATCTGGAGTTTAATACTTCCCCCGCTATCCGCATGCTGGTAAAAGCGATGGCCAACAAGTTTGGCGAAGAGAAAGGCAACAGCCGTTATCTTTACCGTCTGTTCCCAAAAGGTCCGGCCAAGCAGGCGACTAAAATTGCCGGCCTGCCGAAACCGGTCAAATGTATTTAATAGCGGATACTAAATCCCTTTAGCTCGTCGCCAGGGCGGTGTGGTTCACTGAGAACCCGTTCTACCCTGGCGCTGCTCGGGCCTCCGGCTTTTAACCACTTCATTAGCTGTTCCACCCGATCGCTTTCGCCGCAGGCGACAACCTCTACGCTGCCATCATCCATATTTTTAGCGTATCCGGTCAATCCCAGTCGTTGCGCTTCATGCTGCGTGGTGTAGCGAAATCCTACCCCCTGAACCCGACCATAGACCCAGGCGATTATGCAGACTTTCGACATTGCGGTTCTCCTAATCAACATAAATGAAGGAACAGTTACAAGGCCTCAGCGCACCTGTTTCGGCAGGCATCCGTAATGCTGGCGGAATCTTGCGGTAAATCGTGAGCCTGACAGATAGCCACAGCGTAACGCAATTTCGCCAATCGGCAGCGTGGTCGATTGTAGTTGAGAGAGCGCACAGGACATGCGCACCTCTTCAACTATCTGCCGGTAACTCTGCGATTCCATCTGTAATCGTCGGCGTAATGTTGAAGTACCGATGGACAAGTGACCGGCAATCTCCTGAGCTGTCCATAGCTTAGCAGGGGATAACATAATAAGTTGTCGCACCTGTTCAGTCAGATTAAACCGTCGCTCGATAAGCAGAGGCCCCGCCACACCATCATGCAGTAGCGCCAGCAATAATCCCATCGCCTGATGCTCCTGCAATTTTGCAGGTAAGTCCTGGCGTACAGCGTCCAGCAGGCTTTCCCACATAAATGCCAGTCCGTTACTCATGGGCGTGCATAGCGACGTCAATTTTGCCGGAGGGAAATCCTTGACCCAGTTATTTTTAAACGTGCTAATGATGCTCGTCGACAGCAACAGCAAATCCGAACGAAATGCTCCCTGCTCCGGCTGATTAATAATCTCCAGAGGCGTATTCGCCGGGATGATAATCAGCTCACCCGGCCCTGCAACCAGACGATTGTCATCCTGAATAATGACCTTACTTCCCTGCGTAATATGGCAAATAGCAGCAGAAAACAGTTTCACCCGGTGCAGGCGGTGCAGATGGCCGGAACGCACCTCAGCGGTGGTAAGGTTGTTATGGCGAAAATGGACATCCTGCACCAGTGTATCCTCTTTATTTTCTTGCGTAAGTGGCGGTTAATTCCGCTTTGGCAATCACGTGGCTATTCAGCATAAAACCGACCAGCGCACCGCTGGCGTTACTGTCAATTGGCAACGCGTCGGTATTTAACGCCCACACGGTAAACTGATAGCGATGAGGTTTATCGCCCGGTGGTGGACAGGCGCCGCCGAATCCAGCATAACCGAAATCATTGCGTCCCTGAACTGCTCCAGCGGGTAACTTATCCATGCTGGCTCCGCCAGGAAGCGTGTGGACCTGAGCCGGAATATTTACGATGGTCCAGTGCCACCAGCCGCTTCCCGTTGGCGCATCAGGATCAAACAGCGTAATGGCAAAACTTTTGGCATCAGTTGGCGGATTTTGCCAGCTCAGCTGCGGGGAAATATTGTCGCCACTGCAGCCAAACCCCTTAAACACCTGTTTTTGCGTTAATTGCAGGTTAGCGGGTATATCTGCGCTGGTGAGGCGAAATGTCGAGGCGGCAGAGGCATCAAAACTCAACGCGACAATAGCGGCGGTAGCCAGAGAGTAGACAGCTTTCATTACATTTCCTTTTTCTGATTAAGAAATAGCAATGTAAACCGTGGATATAAAAGAAACTGTGCCTCTGTGATAGCGTTTTGTGCCGAAACGCCCAGCGCCATACGCTGATGATTGACCTCATCATCTGTGCTACTCTACGCGCCATTTTATTTCAATGGTTTCAGGTTGGTACTTTACTCCAGCCCGCGTCACTGTTTGTGAGAGGTTGCTCCGCATGACTGAATCTACAATTCCACATTATCCTCGTTTAGTGTTAGCCAAAGGGCGCGATAAATCATTACTGCGCCGCCATCCGTGGGTATTTTCCGGTGCTGTCGCACGTATGGAAGGTAAAGCCAACCTCGGTGAAACCATCGATATTGTTGACCATCAGGGTAAATGGTTAGCACGCGGCGCGTACTCACCTGCGTCGCAGATCCGTGCCCGCGTCTGGACATTCGACAAGTCTGAATCCATCGATATTGATTTCTTCACCCGTCGTCTGCAACAGGCGCAAACATGGCGCGACTGGCTGGCGAAAAAAGACGGGTTGAACAGCTATCGTCTGATCGCAGGAGAATCCGATGGTCTGCCGGGCATCACCATTGACCGCTTTGGCAAATTTCTGGTATTGCAACTGCTCAGCGCCGGCGCTGAATATCAACGCGCCGCACTGATTAGCGCTCTGCAAGTTGTGTTCCCGGACTGCGCTATTTATGACCGTAGCGACGTGGCCGTGCGTAAAAAAGAAGGTATGGAGCTGACCCAAGGGCCAGTAACGGGCGAATTGCCGCCAGCCCTGCTGCCTATCGAAGAGCACGGGATGAAGCTGCTGGTTGATATTCAGCACGGTCACAAAACCGGTTATTACCTTGATCAACGCGACAGCCGTCTGGCCACACGTCGTTATGTAGAAAATCAACGGGTTCTGAACTGTTTCTCTTATACTGGCGGCTTTGCGGTCTCGGCATTAATGGGCGGATGCCGTCAGGTAGTCAGCGTCGATACCTCTCAGGAAGCGCTTGATATTGCCCGCCAGAACGTAGAACTGAACAAGCTGGATCTGAGCAAAGCCGAATTTGTGCGTGATGACGTATTCAAACTGCTGCGCGCTTACCGCGATCGCGGTGAGAAATTTGATGTCATTGTGATGGATCCGCCGAAGTTCGTCGAAAACAAAAGCCAGTTAATGGGCGCCTGCCGCGGCTATAAGGACATCAATATGCTGGCTATTCAGTTGCTCAACCCCGGCGGCGTATTGCTGACATTCTCCTGCTCCGGACTGATGACCACCGATTTATTTCAGAAAATCATCGCTGATGCCGCAATAGATGCTGGTCGTGATGTACAATTTATAGAGCAGTTCCGTCAGGCCGCCGATCACCCGGTGATCGCTACCTACCCGGAAGGGCTGTATCTGAAAGGGTTTGCCTGTCGCATCATGTAACTTGAAAAGTGGAATATTACCCTTACATAGAGGGTATCTATTTCCCGGGAGGTGACTATGATTGCCAGCAAATTCGGTATCGGCCAGCAGGTCCGCCATTCCCTGTTAGGTTACCTCGGAGTGGTCGTGGATATCGACCCGGAATATTCGCTTGATGAACCGTCAGCCGATGAGCTGGCGGTTAACGACGAACTTCGCGCCGCTCCCTGGTATCACGTGGTGATGGAAGACGATAATGGTCTGCCGGTGCATACGTATCTGGCCGAAGCACAGCTGAGTGGCGAGCTACAGGAAGAACATCCGGAGCAACCGTCGATGGATGAACTGGCGCGAACAATCCGTAAACAGCTTCAGGCTCCGCGTCTGCGTAATTGATGCGAACACAAGCCCGATGGCAATTCGCTTATCGGGTTTATGCTGCTCATCCGGCCAGCAACGCGGGCCGGATGAGCAACGTGCCTTAAGGCAACAACACAACCTTACTTCGCCAGTCCCAGCCGCGGGATCTCAATCGCCGGACAGCGATCCATGACCACCGCCAGCCCCGCGTCACGTGCCAGTACGGCTGCCTGCTCGTTAATTACGCCAAGCTGCATCCATAAGGTCTTCGCACCGATGGCGATAGCCTCCTGAGCAACGCCCCACGCCGCTTCTGAATTGCGGAAGACATCCACCATATCCACTTTCTCCGGCACATCCGCCAGCGTCGCGTACCCCTGCTGCCCCAACAGCGTTTTCCCGGCAACTTTTGGCGAAACGGGGATAACGTGATAGCCCTGATCGAGTAAATACTTCATTACCCGATAGCTTGGACGATCGGGTTTATCGCTTGCACCAACCAGTGCAATCGTACGGGTAGATGTCAAAATGCCAGCAATATCGGTCTCTTTCATCGTCTTCCTCCAGGCTGTTTAACAAAGTGTACGACAAACCTGGCCTTGCAACCATCCATCCCATACTGGCGCATGAGAGCTAAACTCAAAAATATGTCTATATGTTAGTAAACGTGACCAGTGAAAAAATTAGATACATCTGATGCAGATATTTTCTGGACAGGAGAAACCTATGAAAGCCGGCATTATGACAGCCTTGATTGCTCTGTGTTTGCCGGTAACTGTTTTTGCCACCTCTTTGCGTCTGTCGAGTGAAATTGATCTTCTGGTGCTGGATGGAAAAAAAGTCTCCAGCTCATTACTGCGTGGCGCCGACAGTATTGAGCTGGAAAATGGTCGGCACCAGCTTGTATTTCGCGTAGAAAAAACCCTTCGCCTGTCCAGCCACGAAGAACGTCTGTATATTTCCCCTCCGCTGGTTATCAGCTTTGATACCCAGCTCGTCAGCCAGGTTAATTTTCACCTTCCGCGTCTGAACAATGAGCGGGACGCATCACATTTCGATGATGCACCGCGTGTGGAACTGCTGGATGGGGACGCCATGCCCATCCCCGTTAAGCTGGATATTCTGTCAATCACCTCCACGGCGAAAATCGTGGATTATGAAATGGAAACTGAGCGCTATAACAAAGCGGCTAAACATGCGTCATTGCCACAATTCGCCACCATGATGGCCGACGACAGCTCGCTGCTTTCTGGGGTGTCTGAACTGGATCGGGTGCCGCCTCAGTCGCAAACGCTGACCGAGCAATGATTAAAATTTTGGTTTGAGCAGGCCGACGCCCAAACGCGAAGTAACTTTCTGCAATGGGCCCAGAAACAGCCTTCTTCATGACATTTATGTTCACAGACGCATTTTTTTTGTCTTTCTCTTGCAGCGTCAAGTGCTTCCAGTACTCTGTAACAAGGTTAACTTGGGAGCTGTACTATGGAATTAACGACTCGCACATTGCTAGCGCGTAAGCATATTGCGCTGGTGGCACACGATCACTGTAAAAATATGTTGATGAGCTGGGTGGAACGCCACCAGCCGTTACTGGAAAAACACGTTCTGTATGCCACGGGAACAACAGGAAACTTAATTCAACGCGCGACAGGAATGGACGTCAACGCAATGCTGAGCGGTCCAATGGGGGGGGACCAGCAGGTGGGCGCGCTGATTTCAGAAGGGAAAATAGATGTGCTGATCTTCTTCTGGGATCCGCTCAACGCCGTTCCCCACGATCCTGATGTCAAAGCCCTGCTGCGCCTTGCCACAGTCTGGAACATTCCGGTCGCCACCAACGTGTCGACGGCAGATTTTATTATCCAGTCGCCAAACTTCAACGATGAGACGGACATACTGATCCCGGATTACGCCCGTTATCTGGCAGAACGCCTCAAATAATGCCCAGGCAGGCGGCAACTACCGCCTGCGTTTCAGGGTTTCCTCGTCACCGGGACATCCAGTCGCTTAAGCTCATCAACAAAACACGATGGTGTTTCTTTATTGAACAGCAACCACACCCGGTGACGTGCGCGCGTTAGTGCCACATACAGCAACCTTCGCTCTTCGGCATCCGGAAAATCTTCAACCGCCGGGAGCAGCGCCTCTTCCATAATCGACTCGCGGGCTGGCGCAGGAAAGCCATCATTACCCTCATGAAGACCGACGACAATAACGTAGTCCGCTTGCTGTCCTTTACTGGCATGGATAGTCATAAAATCCAGCTGTAGCTTAGGCCAGCGGGTAGCCGCTTTCTCCAGACTGGCCGGTTTCAGATGATGGTATCGCGCCAGGACCAGAATTCTCTCTTCTGTTTTCACAAAACCCGACAGTTTATCCAGCAACAGATCCAACTGGTTTTCATCAAGCAAGGTGACGGCTTTTTTATCCCCTGTCATCAGGCTGTTGAGCGGTTTCGTAAGCTGGTGGGGATTCTGTTGAATAAACTGATTTGCGACTTCACCAATACGGCTATTGAAACGGTAAGTCGTATCCAGATTACAGCGATCGCCCTCGCCAAAGTTTTGCTGGAATGCTGTGGTCAGCGAAAGTTGCGCCCCGCTAAACCGGTAAATGGCCTGCCAGTCATCGCCTACGGCAAACAGCGTAGTCTGCGAGTTTTGCTTGCGTAGCGCGGCCAACAAGGCGGCACGCTGAGGAGAAATATCCTGAAATTCATCGACCAGAATATGCTTCCAGGGACTGATAAACCGCCCTTTTTCCAGAATAACAATGGCCTGATGGATTAACCCGGAAAAATCGACGGCATTCTCGTCCTTCAGGGCGCTCTTCCAGGCTTTGAGCAGGGGCGCCATGAGCTTTATGCGTTTACTGAACAGGTCGCGGATCTCCTCCGGAGCATTGGCAATCATCTCCGCCTGCGCTCCGCCATGCATACGCATCAGGCTAACCCAGCGATCGAGCCGGGAGGCCAAACGCCGCTGAAACTTTTCGTCGTCCCAGAAGTTACCTTCGGGTACAGACCACTGCATCTCTTCTTCTAACCATTGTCGCCAACCTTTAGCCTGCGCTTTTTTCTCGCTGCACTGCTGACGCCAGGTAGTAATGAAGAGTTTGCTGCGCGCAACGGCGTCATTTTCCAGCTTGCTAACCGTCGGAACTTTTTTGCTGCCCTGCGAAATGATATGCAGCGCCAGTGAATGAAACGTCCGCGCGGTGACCTCATCCGTATGCAGACGTTCACGGATGCGGTCATCCATCTCCTGAGCCGCTTTACGACCGAACGCCAGCAACAGAATTTGTTCTGCCGCCGCCTCGCCTCGCGCCAACAGCCAGCCCGCACGGGCAACCAGAACCGATGTTTTGCCGCTTCCCGCCCCGGCAAGTACCAGTAAGGCTTGCTCACCATTTACCACCGCGCGCGCTTGGGCAGGGTTCAGCGGCGAAGATTCAATGTGCTGGAAAAACTCGGCATGCTCTGCCAGCATCGCATCGGTATAGGCCTGATTGTGCTGTAAACGACAGGCCTCAATATCCTGCAACCATGCCTGGCATTGGCGTAACGCTTCACGACAATTTTCAAATTCTTCCAGCCGCTTCACCGGTAGCGGCAACGCCGCAAAGGCACGGAGGATCTGCTGTTGCAATCCTGAGGTTTGGCTACGTGTCAGCCATTTATTTTCACTTGTCCGGGCCGCAATCGCATCCAATTGTTGCTGTAACACTCCAGCAGCCACCTCACTCATTTCCTGGCTCCACTGCTGCCAGAGCGTATTTAAATGGTGATGGAAGCGTTGGGTTTCCGCCCATTCTGTGCCGTGAAGCCGTACCACCTTATCATCCGGAAGCACAAACTCCAGCTCTCCCCACACCAGGCCGCGTTTGCAATGAATAGCCAATAACTGGTTGAAGGGAATAAGATACTCGTGACGATCGCCGGAAACTTTAATCCCGGCATTGAGAATAACGGCCCGATCGTAAGGGTGTTGCGCCAGACGTTTTCCAAGAGAAGTTGCTTTCAGTTCCATAAGACTCAAGCGGATCCACACGAAGAGGTTTGCATATCAGTGTAACCGCCAGAGAAAACGTGCTCCAGCCCAAAAAAACGTTACAATTGCCGAATTCACAGAAAACCAGAGTTAATCGAGGGTTTATGCGTACTGTTCTGAATATTTTAAATTTTGTGCTAGGTGGGTTCGCCACCACCTTAGCCTGGTTATTAGCTACGCTGGTCAGTATTGTGCTTATTTTTACTTTACCCTTGACCCGGTCATGCTGGGAAATAACCCGACTCTCGCTATTTCCCTATGGCAACGAAGCGATTCATGTCGATGAACTTAATCCGGCAGGGAAAAATGTGCTTCTTAATACCGGTGGCACATTGCTCAATATTTTCTGGCTGATTTTCTTCGGTTGGTGGCTGTGCCTGATGCACATTGTCTCCGGCATTGCCCAGTGCATTTCGATTATTGGTATTCCGGTGGGCATTGCGAACTTTAAAATTGCCGCTATTGCGCTCTGGCCGGTGGGGCGTCGGGTGGTTTCAGTCGAAGTTGCCCGCGCTGCGCGTGAAGCCAATGCGCGCCGTCGCTTTGAATAATCAGGACTGATGGCCTTTATGTTAAGTCCGCTGCTTAAACGCTATACCTGGAACAGCACCTGGCTGTACTACGTAAGAATTTTTATCGCGCTTTGTGGCACAACAGCGCTACCCTGGTGGCTGGGCGATGTTAAGCTGACCATCCCGCTCACGCTGGGTATGGTCGCTGCCGCGCTGACCGATCTGGACGATCGCCTCGCTGGCCGACTGCGCAATTTGATCATTACATTGATCTGCTTTTTTATTGCCTCGGCCTCCGTAGAACTGCTCTTCCCATGGCCATGGCTGTTTGCCATTGGGTTAACGCTTTCCACCAGCGGCTTCATTCTGCTGGGGGGCTTAGGCCAGCGCTATGCAACCATCGCCTTTGGTGCGTTGTTGATTGCCATTTATACCATGCTGGGAACGTCGCTTTACGATCAGTGGTATCAGCAGCCGATCCTGTTGCTCGCTGGCGCTATCTGGTACAACCTTCTGACGCTGACCGGGCATCTTCTGTTCCCCATCCGCCCACTGCAGGACAACCTGGCGCGTAGCTACGAACAGTTAGCGCACTACCTGGAACTGAAATCACGCCTTTTTGATCCCGACATTGAAGATGAAAGCCAGGCGCCGTTGTATGATTTGGCCCTCGCTAATGGGCAATTGATGGCGACGCTAAACCAGACAAAGGTATCGTTACTGACTCGCCTGCGCGGCGACCGCGGTCAGCGCGGAACGCGTCGCACGCTACATTACTATTTTGTAGCGCAGGATATTCACGAACGCGCCAGCTCCTCCCATATTCAGTATCAAACGCTACGCGACCATTTCCGTCACAGCGACGTGATGTTTCGCTTCCAGCGCTTGATGTCGATGCAGGGGCAAGCCTGCACCCAGTTGTCCCGCTGTATTTTATTACGCACGCCTTACCAGCACGATCCGCACTTTGAGCGCGTCTTCACGCATATAGATGCCGCCCTGGAGCGTATGCGTGCGAACGGTGCGCCTGCAGACCTGCTCAACACGCTGGGATTTTTACTCTCAAACCTGCGAGCTATCGACGCCCAACTGGCCACCATCGAGTCAGAACAGGCTCAGGTACTCTCGCGTAATGAGTCTGAAAATCAGCTTGCCGATGACAGTCCGCATGGGTTCAGCGATATCTGGTTACGTCTGAGCCGTAATTTTACGCCTGAGTCAGCCCTGTTTCGCCATGCAGTACGCATGTCGCTGGTGCTTTGTGTCGGCTATGCCATTATCCAGATTACCGGGATGAACCACGGATACTGGATCCTGCTGACCAGTCTGTTTGTCTGTCAGCCAAACTACAACGCTACCCGACATCGCCTGGCGCTAAGGATTATCGGTACATTGGTAGGAATCGCCATTGGTTTACCTATCCTGTGGTTCGTTCCCTCTCTGGAAGGTCAGTTGATACTTTTGGTGATCACTGGCGTACTGTTTTTTGCCTTTCGCAACGTCCAGTATGCGCACGCCACGATGTTTATCACGCTGCTGGTACTGCTGTGCTTTAATCTGCTCGGTGAAGGTTTCGAAGTTGCGCTGCCGCGCGTTATCGATACGCTGATAGGGTGTGCCATCGCATGGGCTGCCGTGAGTTTCATCTGGCCTGACTGGCGTTTTCGTAACCTGCCGCGTGTCATTGAGCGGGCCACTGACGCAAACTGTCGTTACCTCGATGCTATTCTCGAACAATATCATCAGGGTCGTGATAACCGTATGGCATACCGTATCGCCCGTCGTGACGCACACAATCGTGATGCAGAGCTTGCCTCCGTGGTGTCGAACATGTCGAGTGAACCGGATGTCACGGCCCAAACGCGAGAAACAGCATTTCGCTTGCTGTGCCTCAATCATACGTTTACCAGTTACATTTCCGCCCTTGGCGCACACCGCGAACAGTTAACCAACCCGGAAGTTCTGGCATTACTGGATGATGCCGTCTGCTACGTTGATGACGCGCTTCACTATCAACCCGCAGACGAACAGCGCGTCTACCAGGCGCTGGAGGGGCTGAAGCATCGAATTCAGCATCTTGAGCCACGTCCGGATAGTAAAGAACCGCTTGTTATACAGCAGGTTGGGCTATTGATCGCCCTGCTACCGGAAATCCGGCGATTACAACAGCAAATTGCCATGCTGCCTTCTAATACCCCGGCTCCGGCGTAAGAGAACTGACCCACTCCACCAGCTCCTGGCGACGGACCGCCGGGAGCGCAGCTTCATGCATGCCACTGACCGCACCTTCAAGGGCATAAAGTATTTTTACCGTCAGGGCTGGATTGTTTTGCCGCAGTTTCAGCCAGCACATTTGGGCGCCCAACGTTCGCAATGTTCCCTCATCTTTAATCCCTGCTTCATTTAGCAGGGTCTCCAGATGAAACGTCATATTTGGTAGTTCCCGCAGACGATGTTGAGCAAAGCGACTCTGTTTTTCCTTAACAGCAGCATCCAATGAGTACCGCGATAACGACACCAACTGCTGCTGGTTTTGCCACAGCGCATCATTCACCTGATAGTAGTTGAGTACCACCGGACGCCCGCGCTTTATAAATGTCAGCCAGACAGGCGAATTTTTTACACAGTACTGTACGCTCTGTTCGCAGGCCCGAAGATATAACTCACCGTTGGCGACCATAGCAAAGACCGTATCCCCAACCGTCAGACTGTAACTGCCAAATAATGAGCGATAGTGAATTGTTCCCAGAGACGCCAGATATTCTTGTGATTTATAGATCTTTGCATAAGAAAGTTCTTTCATAAAAATCCTTTTAAATCATAACGTAAGCAAATGATTTTCAATAACAGATCCGTTAATGACGAAAATAGGCAACTTATTCGCACGGGGCAAGATGAATTTTATTTTTCCCGTAACTACGACTAAAAATTGCGAACCTGTTTCCGAAAATAAGGTTGATCTTTGTTGATAGCAGGGTTACTGTATATCCATACAGTAACTCACAGGGCTGGATTGATTATGTACACTTCAGGCTATGCAAATCGTTCTTCGTCGTTCTCTTCCACATCAAGCAACATTGCGCGCGTTTCATCAGAGAACGCAACCGCTGGGCTTATCAGTGAAGTGGTCTATCGCGAGGACCAGCCCATGATGACGCAACTACTGCTGCTTCCCCTGCTGCAGCAATTAGGGCAGCAATCGCGCTGGCAGTTGTGGCTGACGCCTCAGCAAAAATTAAGCCGGGAGTGGGTACAGTCAGCCGGGCTTCCATTGACAAAAGTGATGCAGATTCGCCAACTCTCCCCCTGCAATACGCTGGAATCGATGATCCGTGCGCTGCGCACAGGTAATTACAGTGTCGTTATCGGCTGGCTGGGAGAAGAGTTAACGGAAGACGAACACGCTGAACTGGTTAAAGCGGCTGAAGAAGGAAATGCTATGGGATTTATCATGCGTCCTGTTCGCGCACAGTCACTTGCGGGGAGACAGCATTCCGGGCTAAAAATTCACTCGAATTTGTATCATTGAGTAAAATTAGGATTTATCCTGGAATTTTTTTTCATGCTTCAATTTGCCTTTGAGCTTTAACGCGTTTTTCGTGCGAACGCCTGTCTCAAGCGGTTTTCAGGAAATCTCCAGTGCATTTAGACATCAATAAATGTTAAATATTATGTATACAAGCCTTTTTTTTTCATATGCCTGACGGACTTCACACTTGTAAGTTTTCAACTACGTTGTAGACTTTACATCGCCAGGGGTGCTCGGCGTAAGCCGCAGATATCGGTAGAGTAACTATTGAACTGGTCCCCGGGTGAAGGATTTAACCGTGTTATCTCTCTTCGGAGATATTCATGGCGAATTTTGGATGATAACGAGGCGCAAAAAATGAAAAAGACAGCTATCGCAATTGCAGTGGCACTGGCTGGTTTCGCTACCGTGGCGCAGGCCGCTCCGAAAGATAACACCTGGTACGCTGGTGCTAAACTGGGCTGGTCTCAGTACCATGATATTGGCAACAACCAGATCAACAACGCCGGCCCTACCCACGAAAGCCAACTGGGTGCTGGTGCGTTCGGTGGTTATCAGGTTAACCCGTACGTTGGTTTCGAAATGGGTTATGACTGGTTAGGCCGTATGCCGTACAAAGGCTACACTGACCAGACTCACAACAACGGCGCTTTCAAAGCTCAGGGCGTTCAGCTGACCGCTAAACTGGGTTACCCAATCACTGACGATCTGGACGTTTATACCCGTCTGGGTGGTATGGTTTGGCGTGCAGACGCTAAAAACAACACCGGCTTCAAAGACCACGACACTGGTGTATCCCCAGTATTCGCTGGTGGCGTAGAGTATGCAATTACTCCTGAAATCGCTACCCGTCTGGAATACCAGTGGACCAACAACATCGGTGACGCGAACACCGTTGGCGGTCGTCCGGATAACGGTCTGTTAAGCGTTGGTGTTTCTTATCGTTTCGGCCAGCAGGAAGAAGCAGCTCCAGTAGTTGTTGCTCCGGCTCCGGCTCCAGAAGTACAGACCAAGCACTTCACTCTGAAGTCTGACGTTCTGTTCAACTTCAACAAAGCAACTCTGAAACCAGAAGGCCAGCAGGCTCTGGACCAGATGTACAGCCAGCTGAGCAACCTGGATCCGAAAGACGGTTCCGTAGTGGTTCTGGGCTTCACTGACCGCATCGGTTCTGACGCTTACAACCAGGGTCTGTCCGAGAAACGTGCTCAGTCCGTTGTTGATTACCTGATCTCTAAAGGTATTCCTTCTGACAAAATCTCTGCACGTGGCATGGGCGAATCTAACCCGGTTACTGGCAACACCTGTGACAACGTGAAAGCTCGCGCTGCACTGATCGACTGCCTGGCTCCGGATCGTCGTGTTGAGATCGAAGTTAAAGGTATCAAAGACGTTGTAACTCAGCCTCAGGCTTAAGTTATCGTCTTATAAAAAAACCCCGCATCGCGGGGTTTTTTTTCATCTGTGTTTTAATCAAAGCACACGACTACGTCACCCATTAAAGCACCCTGCCACTACTCTTTTCCCAGCAGTGCCTGTAAATCCTGTTTTAAGGTTGACATTTTATTCGCGTACTTCTCTTTATGTTCCGCATCTTCAATCAGTTGCACAATGGTTTCAGAAAGCGTTTTACTGCGCCGCTGGGCAAGGCCTGCTAAGCGTTGCCAAACCATGAATTCCAGATCGATAGATTTCTTTCGTGTATGCTGATGCTCAGCATTAAAATGCCGCTTGCGCCTCGCCCGTATGGTCTGTTTCATACGATTGAGTAGCGCAGGGTTCATGTGTTCTTCAATCCAGGTATTGACCCGAACCGGTTCATTTTCGAGGGTTAGCAATAAATCAACGGCTTCTTTGGCAGCGCTGGCCTCTACGTAACGGGTTATTAATTCCCCCTCACGATGCTTCTTCACCAGGTACTTCCACTTCCAGCCGCTTTCAAGATTTTCAAGTTGTTGATATTTCATTGCGATCTCAATGTTACCGTGTAACTCTTATCAGAATATCAGCTTTTTGAGCAACTGAAGAAAAGAATATCCAGCCTGTGAACTGCCGCGCGTCATCACTTCCGTTTCGCGGTGCTTTCCAGGTGTGTAGTGATGAGGGTTACGGTATAATCTCGTTTTTAACAACAGACTAAAAAACATCAACTTTGACCATTACGAAACTTGCATGGCGTGATCTGGTTCCTGATACCGACAGTTATCAGGAAGTATTTGCACAGCCGCACGTCACTGACGACACCGATACCTTACTTAGTGATACTCAGCCACGTTTACAATTCGCGCTAGAGCAGCTTCTGCAGCACTGGACGACGTCCTCGTTCATGCTGGTAAAAGCACCGGAAGAGCTTGAATACCTTAACCTTATTGCAACTGCTGCACATACACTGCACACGGACGCAGGACGCCTGACTGGGGGTCATTATGATATCTCTGGTCACACTATCCGCTATCGTACAGCGGAAAAAGCAGAAGACAATTTTGCGACGCTAACTCAGGTGGTCAACGCTGACTGGGTTGAAGCCGAGCAACTGTTTGGCTGCCTGCGTCAGTTCAATGGCGATATTTCCCTGCAACCAGGTCTGGTACATCAGGCGAATGGTGGGGTGTTGGTTATCTCATTACGCACTCTGCTGGCCCAACCGCTGTTGTGGATGCGTCTGAAAGCCATTGTCAGCCACGAGCGCTTTGACTGGGTAGCTTTTGATGAGTCTCGCCCATTGCCCGTTTCCGTTCCGCCTATGCCGCTTAAACTGAAAGTGATTTTAGTCGGGGAGCGTGAATCACTGGCAGATTTTCAGGACATGGAGCCAGAACTGGCTGAGCAGGCCATCTACAGCGAATTTGAAGACAACCTGCAGATAGTCGATGCCGAAACCATGACACAGTGGTGCCAGTGGGTAACGCATACCGCCACGCGCAACAATTTGCCCTACCCCGCGCCTGATGCCTGGCAGGTTCTAATCCGCGAAGCTGTGCGCTATACCGGCGAACAGGATACGTTGCCGCTTAACCCCTTGTGGATCATCCGACAGTTCAAAGAAGTGGCCCCGCTATGCGCGAGCGAAACCTGCACAGCGGAACAGTTCAGCCTGATGCTGGCGCAGCGCGAATGGCGGGAAGGATTCCTGGCCGAACGTATGCAGGATGAGATCCTGCAAGAGCAAATCCTTATCGAAACGGAAGGCGAGCGAATTGGTCAGATCAACGCCCTGTCGGTCATTGAGTTTCCGGGTCATCCTCGCGCGTTTGGAGAACCATCACGTATCAGTTGCGTGGTGCATATTGGCGATGGCGAATTCACAGATATTGAGCGCAAAGCCGAGCTGGGAGGAAATATTCATGCCAAGGGGATGATGATTATGCAGGCGTTCCTGATGTCTGAACTCCAGCTTGAGCAGCAAATTCCCTTCTCGGCCTCGCTGACCTTTGAACAATCATACAGCGAAGTTGATGGTGACAGCGCGTCCATGGCGGAATTGTGCGCATTGATTAGCGCCCTCGCCGACGTCCCTGTGAATCAAAGCATCGCCATTACGGGTTCTGTTGATCAATTTGGTCGGGCGCAACCTGTCGGCGGTCTTAACGAGAAAATTGAAGGTTTCTTCGCCATCTGCCAGCAGCGTGAGCTGACAGGTACTCAGGGCGTTATCATTCCATCAGCTAATGTCAGACACCTGAGCCTGCAACCGGCACTGCTACAGGCCATAGAAGAAGAAAAATTCACTATCTGGGCGGTGGACGACGTAACCGATGCATTGCCGCTATTACTAAATCTGGTGTGGGATGGCGAAGGCCAGACAACGCTGATGCAAACCATCCAGGAACGTATTGCGACAGCAACGCAACAGGAAGGCCGTCACCGTTTTCCATGGCCGCTACGTTGGCTGAACTGGATTATTCCGAACTGATCGGACTTGTTCAGCGTACACGTGTTAGCTATCCTGCGTGCTTCAATAAAATAAGGCTTACAGAGAACATGGTAGATAAACGCGAATCCTATACAAAAGAAGACCTTCTTGCCTCTGGTCGCGGTGAGCTGTTTGGCGCAAAAGGCCCGCAACTGCCTGCACCAAGCATGCTGATGATGGACCGTGTCATTAAGATGACCGAAACCGGTGGCAACTTTGACAAAGGTTATGTTGAAGCTGAACTGGATATTAACCCGGACCTGTGGTTCTTCGGATGCCACTTCATCGGCGATCCGGTAATGCCAGGCTGCCTGGGTCTGGATGCCATGTGGCAGCTGGTTGGATTCTATCTCGGCTGGCTGGGCGGCGAAGGTAAAGGCCGCGCGCTGGGCGTAGGCGAAGTGAAATTCACCGGTCAGGTTCTGCCGACTGCGAAGAAAGTCACTTACCGCATTCACTTCAAACGCATCGTT
Source organism: Citrobacter sp. CRE-46 (assembly GCF_059615875.1). Classification (NCBI taxonomy): domain Bacteria; kingdom Pseudomonadati; phylum Pseudomonadota; class Gammaproteobacteria; order Enterobacterales; family Enterobacteriaceae; genus Citrobacter; species Citrobacter sp. CRE-46. The sequence goes on from NZ_CM184341.1 coordinate 3,278,714, forward strand.
AACCGTCGCCTGATCATGGGCCTGGCTGATGGCGAAGTGCTGGTTGATGGTCGTCTGATCTACACCGCAAACGATCTGAAAGTGGGTCTTTTCCAGGACACTTCCGCGTTCTAATCGCAGAGATCAAGCGTTGCTTCGTTGTCGGATGACAGCGTAAACGCCTTATCCGGTCTGCAAAAAGGCGAAACCTCCGCTCTGCGGAGGTTTCTTTTATCTAAAGAGACAGAATCAGGCCATTAAAACCCTATCCCCCATGGCTTCTCGCCAGCCTCCCAGCCAGTATGATCTCTGATTCAGCGCCTGATAGGGACACATTTCTTTTGAGCGTCCGGCAATGCCGGCCTGATATCCACGTTGATGTGCCCGTTCCAGGCGATCTCGTTTTTGTCTCTTCATGCCTCGTTTCCCTCATCTTTAGTTCTGGTGGAAAAGAAAACAGTGATTACTAAGTGTGCAATCACACTAAACCAATACCCCTAAACATCAGGCTCGTCAATGCGCAAAATTCACGCCAGTGTCATATTTGTGAGCTACCCGCGAAATCATTTGTACAAAAAAAATCAGACAGAACAGTTATCTCCGCGGCTAAAAAATAAAAAAAACCGCCCCGGGCGGTGAACCAGGGGCGGCATAATTTACAATTATTTAAGCTTAAGGGATGCGTTTCAGCTCTTGAGCTATGGCCGTCGCTTCCTGACTCCAGGCGCTGGCGAGAACCTTCACCATCTCATCGTAGCCGTCCCTGGTCTGCACTGCTTCGATGTGGAACGGACGCTTGATCAACTGCCCCTGGTGATTCAGTAACCATTCGCCGCTGACAATAACCTTCCCATCGTACCTACCGTGGAAGCCGGTCACAGTGACGTTCAGCGTGTCCTGCGTGCTTCCCAGCGGCTGCGAAGCGACAACCCAGCCAGGTAATTGCATACTGAGGTTCGTCACCAGCGTATTGCGCAATTGCTGATCTAAAGGACTGGCCCAGAGATTATTATTCGCTATCACATATTGCACATCGCTGGTCTGGTAAACCACCCCATTACCCGCCAGATAGTCCGGCACCGCAATCTGCTCAACCCACAGCAGCCGGTTACCCTGGTTGGCGGAGCTTTGGACGCCCCCTTGCGCGATAGGAAGCTGGTAATAGCTTTTATTTTCTCCGCTGGAGCTGCATGACGTCAGCCAGACCGCCATCATCACCACTAGCCACTTTTTCATTGTTTCGCCCTCTTCGGCTCTGGATCTTTTTTGTCCTTCGCTTCAAATACCAGCGCATTGCTCTTATCGTTCAACGTTTTCAGTACCGGTTGCAGTTCGCGCAGTACCTGATCAAGACGCTGCATATCCGCCACCATCTTGTTGTAGGCTGCCGAGCCCGGCTGGAAGCCCTGCATGCTACGATTAAGTTCACGCAACGTATTTTGCATATCCGCCGGAAGATCCTGCATTGACTGGCTGGATGTGATCTTATTCATATTATCCAGCGTGGTTTGCAGATGCTTCATCGTACGCTGGCTTTCTGACAACGTATTGGTCGCCTGCTCAATCATCGGGTTCAACGGCAGATTATTAATCTTATCCAGCGCTTCCATCAGGCGCTGCTGGATCTGCGCTAAACCGCCACTCACCGTCGGGATAATCTGATAACCATTAAATTCTCGTACACCGCTAATCGGTGGTTCTTTCGGGTAGAAGTCGAGATCGACATACAGCGCGCCGGTCACCAGATTCCCGGTTTTCAGCGATGCGCGTAATCCGCGTTTGAGCAATTGCTCCAGATGAGCGCCAACATCAGTGTCCTCGCCCAGCTGTGCTTTCAGGCGCTCAGGCTCGATGCGTACCAACACCGGAATGCGGTAATCATTGTTAAATACCTGACGCATGTTCGGTGAGAAGAAAGGGACTTTACTCACCGTCCCCAGACGAATGCCGCGGAATTCCAGCGGCGCGCCTGGCTGCAGGCCACGAATCGAATCCTTAAAGAACATCAGGTAGTCAATATGATCGGTATACAGGGAATCCTGAATACTTTTTTGATCGTCATAAAGATTAAACGCGGACTGTTGCCCAACCGGCTCACCTTGTTCTAAACCTTCTGGCACATCAAAACTTACGCCACCGCCAAACAACGTGGAGAGCGATCCCATTTCCACACGCATACCTGCGGAGGTAAGATCCACGGCGATCCCACTGTCTTTCCAGAAACGCACATTGCTGGTCACCAGACGATCGTTAGGCGCATTAATGAAAAGCTGGTAGCTGATAGTACGCTTTTGCGCATCGAAGGTGCTGGTCTCAACCGACCCCACACGATATCCACGGAACAATACCGGATCGCCCGGGCTTAACTGCCCGGCTTTTTTACTGTCCAGTATCACGCGGATCCCTTTCGCATCTGGCGGTGCCAGCGGCGGTGAGTCCAGTAGTTGGTAATTTTCCAGCTTATTACCTTTATTGCCGGGCTGCAGTTCAATATATGCCCCGGACAATAGCGTGCCCAGACCGCTGATACCTTCACGACCAACCTGCGGCTTCACCACCCAAAAAACAGAGTCTTTATGCAGCAGCTTTTCCATTCCGGAGTTAAGACGAGCTTTAATCTCCACATGGGTCAAATCATCCGTCAGAGTCGCGCTCTCGACGATGCCGACATCCACGCTGCGGCTTTTAATCGTCGTTTTGCCTCCTTCAATCCCTTCGGCATTGGTGGTAATCAGCGTGACTTCCGGCCCCTGATGGCTGTAATGATAAAACAGAACCCATGCGCCAATAAGCGCAGTAACGATCGGGAATATCCACACGGGCGACCAGTTTTTCACCTTCTGCACTTTGGCTTCCCCACTTTTAGATTCCATGCTGTCAGGACTCCTCATGATCTGGTTCTGGTTCACGGTCCCACGACAGACGCGGATCAAATGTCATCGCAGAAAACATTGTCATAATGACGACTAAAGCAAACATCAAAGCACCCATTGCAGGATAAATGTTCATTAACCCTCCCATGCGCACCAGCGCAGAGAGTACCGCAATCACAAAAACGTCGATCATTGACCAGCGACCGACAAATTCCACCACTTCATAAATCAAGTGCATACGTTCACTGTCACGTTTGCCGTGACCCTGGCCTCCCAACATAGCCAGGCAATGGCAATCATTTTCAACGTCGGCACCATAATACTGGCGATAAAGATAACCGCCGCCACCGGATAAGAGCCCTCACTCCAAATCAAAACCACGCCTTCAAGAATCGTTGACGGCAATTTGGATCCGAGCAAATCAGTAATCATGATCGGCAGGATGTTGGCAGGAAGATAAAGCATGATTGACGTGAACAATAACGCCATCGTCCATTGCAGACTGTTTTTGCGACGCACGTAGCCTTTCGTCTCGCAGCGCGGGCACACCCGTTCGTCAGCGGGAAGAATCGCGGTGCAGCAGGAACAAGAACGCAACCCCTGCCGGATGCCGGGCACGCCTGGCTTTAATTCCTGGTTAATGACAGGCATTGGCGCAATATCATCCCACAGCCAACGGCGGTCAACGCACTGAAACGCCCGTAGCTGTAGTACACAAAAGAAGCACCATGGGATGAAACTGCTGCCCACGCCGATATCACCATAAGCCATTAGCTTAACGAAACTGACCAGCACTCCGGCGAGGAAGATTTCCGCCATCCCCCAGCTTTTCAACTGGAACAGGACGCGCGCAAGCCTGGCCTTTAGCCAGCCAGGCATTTCGGCACGGTTCACCAGCAGCAGAATAGTCAGTAAACAAAACGCGGGAACCAACTGGACGAATAATAAAAAAAACGTGCCGAGGCTGGCGTAATCTTCAGAGAAGAGCACGCTGGGGATTTCCAGCAACGTCACTTCGCTGCTTACCCCTGCGACGTTCATATTCACAAAAGGGAAGAGGTTTGATAAAAGCAGCATGAACAGCGCTGCTAAAACATAGGCAGTAGGACGCTGCCTCGGCGCGTCCCACTCAACCGTTAACGTAGTGCCACATCGTGGACATGCCGCTTTCTGACCATGCTCAAGGCGCGGTAACGCCACCAGCATGTCACACTGCGAACACAAAATATGCTTCGCGGCATGGTGATGTTCGCACATATGTGCTCCTTTAAATTATGCGCCATTCTTCAAAGATTCAAGATACTCCCAGCGCTCAAAGGCTTGCTCAAGTTCTTGTTCCGCTTCGTTCAGATTAGCTAAAACTTGTTGCGTTTGCTCGTGCGGCTGACTGAAAAAAGCGGCGTCAGCAACCTGAGCTTGTAATGTTTCCAGCTTAGCTTCCAGTTCTTCAAGCAATGCGGGGAGCTGCTCCAGTTCGCGCTGCAGTTTATAGCTTAGTTTGCTCGTGCCACGTTTGACAATTTCTGCTTTAGGAGCAATAGCTTCCTCTGTTTTTTTCACAACGGGCTGTTTAAACGCTACATGCTGCGATTGCTGGCTGCGCGCGTCATGGTAACCGCCGACATAACGACCAATTTTACCACCGCCTTCGAAGATCCAACATTCCGTAACGGTATTATCCACAAACTGACGGTCGTGGCTCACCAGCAGTACGGTGCCCTGATAGCTGTCAATCAGCTCTTCAAGCAGTTCCAGCGTTTCGACGTCAAGATCGTTCGTTGGTTCATCGAGAATTAAAAGATTACTGGGTTTCAGGAACAAACGCGCCAGCAACAGACGATTTCGTTCCCCACCGGAGAGCGCGCGTACTGGCGTCATCGCCCGTTTCGGGTGGAACAGGAAGTCCTGCAGGTAGCCCAGCACATGGCGGGGTTTACCGTTAACCATCACCTCTTGCTTACCTTCGGCCAGATTGTCCATCACGGTTTTATCCGGATCCAGTTCAGCCCGGTGCTGATCGAAATAAGCCACTTCCAGCCTGGTCCCAACATGAATACGTCCACTGTCAGCCTGCAGTTGGCCTAGCATCAGTTTGAGCAGCGTCGTCTTGCCGCAACCGTTAGGGCCAATTAACGCAATTTTGTCGCTGCGCTGCACCTGCGCGGAGAAATCTTTTACCAGTTGCTTACCATCAACCTGATAATCCACATTCTCCATTTCGAAGACAATCTTGCCCGAACGGCTCGCCTCTTCAACCTGCATCTTCGCCGTGCCCATCACTTCGCGACGTTCACCGCGCTCGCGACGCATCGCTTTCAGGGCGCGCACACGGCCTTCGTTACGGGTACGACGCGCTTTGATACCCTGGCGGATCCAAACCTCTTCCTGCGCCAGCTTGCGATCAAACTCCGCGTTTTGTAACTCTTCTACCCGCAGCGCTTCTTCTTTCTCCAGCAGATATTGATCGTAGTTCCCCGGATAGGTCACCAGTTTGCCGCGGTCAAGATCAACAATACGCGTCGCCATGTTGCGAATAAATGAACGGTCGTGGGAAATGAAAATGATTGTTCCGTTGAAGGATTTCAGGAACCCTTCCAGCCAGTCGATTGTTTCAATGTCCAGATGGTTCGTCGGTTCATCGAGCAGCAATACGCGCGGATTACTCACCAACGCGCGGCCCAGCGCCGCTTTACGCAGCCAACCACCAGACAGCGACGAAAGCGCGGCGTTAGGATCCAGCCCCAGTTGCGCCAACACTTCATTAATGCGACTTTCGAGTTGCCACAGATTGTGGTGATCGAGCATTTCCTGAACCCGCGCCATCTCATTCAGATTTCTGTCGCTGGGATCGGTCATGACAAGGCGCGAAATATCATGATACCGCTTCAGGTATTCAGCCTGTTCCTCAATACCTTCGGCAACGAAGTCATACACGCTGCCCTCGACGTTACGCGGCGGATCCTGTTGCAGACGCGCGACGACCAGATCCTGCTCATAAATAATACGCCCGTCGTCAAGACCCTGTTCACGGTTCAGGATCTTCATCAGCGTCGATTTGCCCGCGCCGTTACGGCCTACCAGACAGACGCGTTCGTTATCCTCGATATGCAGTTCCGCATTATCAAGAAGGGGCGCATCGCTGAACGACAGCCATGCACCATGCATACTGATCAATGACATTTACTTATCCTTTCAGGCTGCGGTAATCAGCCAGCAATTGTGGATCTGACGGTTACGGGCAAAGTCCTGGGAAAGCGTTTTTTGGGTAATTTCTTGTGCTTTCAATCCCAGCTCAGCCAGCCCCTCGAGATCCATACGGAATCCACGTTTGTTGTTGGAGAACATGATCGTGCCGTCTTTACGTAACAGACGTTTCAGATCTTTCATCAGCGCCAGATGATCGCGCTGCACATCAAACGAATCTTCCATGCGTTTAGAGTTAGAGAACGTTGGTGGATCGATGAAAATCAGATCGAACTGTTCATTGGCATCGCGCAGCCAGCCCAGACAATCGGCCTGAATTAAACGGTGAGCGCGACCACTCAGGCCGTTCAAACGCAGGTTGCGTTCAGCCCATTCCAGGTAGGTACGCGACATATCAACCGTCGTGGTGCTCCGCGCGCCGCCCAGTCCGGCATGAACGCTGGCGCTACCGGTGTAGGAGAACAGATTGAGGAAATCCTTACCTTTACTCATCTGACCCAGCATGCGACGCGCAATGCGGTGATCGAGGAACAAACCGGTATCAAGATAGTCAGTCAGGTTCACCCACAGACGTGTGTTGTACTCGCTTACCTCAATGAATTCACCCTTCTCATTCATCTTCTGATACTGGTTCTTGCCTTTTTGACGTTCACGGGTTTTCAGCACCAGTTTATTCGGGGCAATCTCAAGTACCGAGAGCGTAGCGGCAATGATGTCGAACAGGCGTTGACGCGCTTTCTGCGCATCGACCGTTTTTGGCGGCGCGTATTCCTGCACCACGACCCAGTCACCGTAGCGATCTACCGCCACGTTGTATTCCGGCAGGTCGGCATCGTACAGGCGATAGCATTCAATACCTTCCTGACGCGCCCATTTTTCCAGCTTCTTAAGATTCTTACGCAGGCGGTTGGCATAATCTTCCGCGACCGTGGCAGGCTTACTGTCGGCGGTGGTTTCTGCAACGTGATAGTTCTTCTGCACGCAATCCAGCGGACCATTTTTCGCTTTAAACTGCTTATCAGCACGTAATTGCAGGCTGCTGAGCAAATCCGGCGAGGCGCTAAACAGGGACAGATTCCAGCCGCCAAACTGGTTTTTCATTGTGCGCCCCAGCAGGCTGTGCAGGGCAATCAGCGCCGGTTCACTATCCAGACGTTCGCCGTACGGCGGGTTGCTGATAACCGTCCCGTACGGTCCTTTCGGTAACGGGTTGCTCAGTTTGGCGACATCTTTAACTTCAAACGTCATCAGATCGGCAATTCCGGCGCGACGGGCGTTACTGCGTGCTTTTTCAATTACGCGAGCATCGCTGTCAGATCCATAGAAGTGCGAGGTGTAGTCTGCAAGACCCTTACGTGCGCGCACCTGCGCTTCGGCTTTAATCTCTTGCCACACAGCGTCATCGTGCTGCGCCCAACCGCTAAAGCCCCAATAACCACGGTGCAGACCAGGCGCACGATCGGTTGCCCACATCGCCGCTTCAATCAGCAGTGTACCGGAGCCACACATCGGATCGAGTAACGGCATGCCCGGTTGCCAACCTGAACGCATCACAATGGCGGCAGCCAGCGTTTCTTTAATCGGCGCCTGACCTGCGCGATCGCGATACCCACGCTGATGCAGGCCATCACCGCTCAGATCGAGCGCAATACTGGCGGTATCTTTATTCAGCCACACGTTAATACGCAGATCCGGAGATTCACGATCCACATTCGGACGCGGCAGATTTTTACGGGTAAAGGCGTCGACAATCGCATCCTTTACCTTCAGCGCCCCGTACTGACTATTACGAATGGTTTCGTTCAGGCCGCTAAAATGCACCGCAAATGTAGCGCCCGGATTAAATATCTCTGTCCAGTCGATTGCCTGAACACCGAGGTACAGATCAAGATCGCTGTAGACCTTGCACTCTCCCATCGGCAGGATAATGCGCGAGGCCAGGCGGCTCCACATCAGGCTCTGGTAAACAAGCCGCGTGTCGCCCTTAAAATGGACCCCACCCTGAACGACCTGACACTCCAGCGCGCCAAGGTTTTCCAGTTCAGTTTTTAACAGCTCTTCCAGCCCGCGGGCCGTACTGGCAAACAGAGAATTCATAATGTCACTTTTACTCCGAGAAAATTGCTGCGCATTATAGCTAATATGGGCGGTATGTCATAAAGTTGAAGGCTTATTTTCGCTCGAGGGGCTGTACAGTGGTCACGTTAACCCGACTTTTTATTCATCCGGTTAAATCAATGCGCGGTATTGGGCTTACCCACGCTCTGGCAGACGTTAGTGGTCTCGCCTTTGATCGCATATTTATGATTACCGAACCCGACGGGACGTTCATTACCGCCCGACAGTACCCACAGATGGTGCGTTTTACCCCTTCCCCTTTCCACGATGGATTGCATCTTACGGCGCCAGACGGTAGCAGCGCGCTTGTGCGATTTGCCGACTTCGCCCTGCAGGATGCGCCGACGGAAGTGTGGGGCAACCATTTTACCGCGCGTATTGCGCCAGCGGCTATCAACCAGTGGCTGAGCGGTTTTTTCTCCCGTGACGTGCAGCTTCGCTGGGTTGGTCCGCAGCTGACGCGCCGAGTGAAGCGCCGCGATGATGTTCCTTTATCCTTTGCCGATGGTTATCCCTACCTTTTAACTAACGAAGCGTCATTGCGCGATTTGCAGCAGCGCTGCCCGGCAAGCGTAAAAATGGAGCAGTTTCGCCCCAATCTGGTGGTTTCAGGCGCTGCCGCCTGGGAAGAAGATACCTGGAAAGTGATCCGCATTGGCGAGGTTATTTTTGACGTGGCTAAACCTTGTAGCCGCTGCATTTTCACCACCGTCAGCCCTGAGAAAGGTCAGAAGCATCCGTCCGGCGAACCGCTGGCCACGCTGCAAAGCTTTCGCACTGCGACGGATAACGGCGATGTCGATTTTGGTCAGAATCTCATTGCGCGTAACAGTGGCGTGATTCGCGTCGGCGACGAGGTTGAAATTCTGTCCACCGGTCCGGCCAGAGTATATGGCGCGGCAGAAACCGATGATACTGCCCCGGTGCAACAACCCGATGCCACGGTGCTTATCGAGTGGCAGGGACAGACCTTTCGCGGAAATAATCAGCAGGTATTGCTTGAACAACTGGAAAACCAGGGTATCCGGGTTCCCTACTCATGTCGGGCGGGAATTTGCGGATGCTGTCGAATTCGGCTGGTAGAAGGCGAAGTGACCCCGCTGAAAAAATCAGCGATGGGAGATGACGGGACAATTCTGTGCTGCAGTTGTGTGCCCAAAACGGCAATCAGGCTGGAAAGTTAAACCGCCTGCTCAAGGCTGAAACTGTCAACCATTGTCTGCGGTTTCAGTCTGTCATTCATGATTTTAATTGCGTCGCCAAGCTGCATGGTGCGTCCGGCAATCACCACACCCGGTTGCGCCAGCAGACAAAGCGCAGCGTTTTCACCCGGCTCAACCACTAACAGGTTTACCTGTTCATCGGTATCGCTTAAATCGACACAGGCAGCGTCCCCTGGCACTGGCGTCCAGTTAATGCCGTGGGCGACAAAGTGCCAACTTTTTGGCATCTGCGGCTTAAGATAACGAATAGCCACCAGCGCATTGAGCACCAGTTCCGCTTTTTGTTCTTTCGCTAAATCCAGGTAGCGGCATTTTTCTTCAAAGGAAAAATAAAGCGCGGCGTCATCAACGCAAAATCCGGAAGGAGTAAAGGCATCAGGCGTGAGCATTTTACGAGCAAAACGCGAACGGAATAACATACCATTGGCTAAATCGAGCATCATACGATCGTGCTCTTCATCATAATACCAGCGCCAGTTATCGTCGGGTTTAATTCGCATCAGTTTCTCTCCTTTCCTTAATCATCGCCGTTACGACAGTATCCTTTTGCCGCTTCGTTTATTGCCCTAATAATAAAAGCTCAGAATGTTTAAATAAGCAACAGTAAAGGAATATAAAACAACCAGGGCTAGAAATAAAGCCCTGGATTGTGATTAAGGTAGCATTCAGATATTGGTGACGATTTCTTTAATCAACGGCGGGCCTTTAAAAATAAAGCCCGAATAAATCTGTACGAGGGTTGCGCCGGCGGCTATTTTCTCGCGCGCGGCAATCACCGAGTCAATACCGCCAACGCCAATAATTGGCAACTGACCATTTAATTCCTGAGACAACTGGCGAATAATTTCTGTACTTTTTAATTGTAACGGACGACCGCTCAGTCCCCCCATTTGATCGCAATTTTTCATTCCCTGTACGAGAGAACGATCGAGAGTGGTGTTAGTTGCAATTACACCATCAATATTATGCCGAACTAAACTGTCGGCAACCTGGATCAGTTCTTCGACGGAAAGATCCGGCGCGATCTTTACGGCCACCGGAACATATTTATGGTGGATCGCTTGCAGATCGTTTTGCTTATTTTTAATTGCCGTCAGCAGATCATCCAGCGCTTCACCGTATTGCAGCGTGCGTAATCCCGGCGTATTCGGTGAAGAGATATTAATCGCGATATAACCGGCATAAGCATAGACTTTTTCCATACAAATCAGATAGTCATCTTTGCCGTTTTCTACCGGAGTATCTTTATTCTTACCAATATTAATGCCGAGAATGCCGTCAAAATGTGATTTCTTAACGTTCTCTACCAGATTATCAACACCCAGGTTATTGAATCCCATGCGGTTGATCAAACCTTCCGCATCCACCAGACGGAACAGACGTGGTTTATCGTTCCCGGGCTGAGGGCGTGGCGTCACGGTACCAATTTCAATTGAACCGAATCCCATCGCACCGAGCGCATCAATGCACTCCCCGTCTTTATCCAGTCCGGCAGCAAGCCCGAGCGGATTTTTAAACGTCAGCCCCATACAGGTAACCGGTTTTGCGGGTACTTTCTGGCGGACAAGCGCTTCGAGCGGCGTGCCGGTAATGCGACGTAACTGCTGGAATGTCAATTCATGAGCGCGCTCAGGATCGAGCTGGAAAAGGGCTTTACGAACGAAGGGGTAGTACATGAACTCTCCTGGATTCCCGGTGTGCAAACCGGGGGCGTATTATGTGCGATCGCGAGCAAAAAGGGAATTGACCTGCGGCAATAAATAGCAATCGTTTTCCTGCTTCTGCCGTTTTATTCATTTTTCAACTTTTCTATCCCGTATAAATCATTTCGATAAACAAAATCTCTCTGCCAGACTGCACAAATTGTTATCAATGTTAAATAAAAGCGAACAATTAGTTATAAGGGGAGATTGAAATTATGCGCGTCATTACTCTGGCGGGAAGCCCACGCTTCCCCTCTCGCTCCAGCGCCTTACTGGAATACGCCCGGGAAAAACTGAACGGCCAGGATGTCGAAGTCTGTCACTGGAATCTGCACAACTTTGCCCCAGAAGACCTGATCTATGCGCGCTTCGACAGCCCGGCGCTGAAAACCTTTGTCGAACAACTGCACGACGCCGACGGATTGATTGTTGCAACGCCGGTCTACAAAGCAGCTTACTCCGGAGCGTTGAAAACGTTGCTCGATCTGCTTCCCGAACGCGCACTGGAAGGCAAAGTGGTTTTGCCGCTGGCAACAGGCGGTACCGTTGCGCATTTACTGGCCGTTGATTACGCGCTTAAGCCGGTGCTGAGCGCGTTAAAAGCCCAGGAAATCCTGCACGGTGTTTTTGCTGATGATTCACAGGTCATTGATTATCAGCATAAACCGCAGTTTACGCCCAACCTGCAACTGCGTCTGGACAATGCGCTCGACACCTTCTGGCTGGCGTTGCATCGTCGTGATGTCCAACTTCCTCAATTGAATGCTCTGCGAGGTGCCGCCCATGCTTAATCTGCTCAAGCGTCACACGCCGTGGTTGGCGTTGACCGGATTGCTGTCACTTTCAACGCTCGTCCATGCCGCAGAGTCTGCACCAGACGCGCTGCGCATAGGCTACCAGAAAGGAAGCGTCAGTATGGTGCTGGCAAAAAGCCATCAGTTACTGGAGAAACGCTACCCACAGACCAAAATCTCGTGGATTGAGTTTCCGGCAGGGCCGCAAATGCTGGAAGCACTCAATATTGGCAGTATCGATCTCGGCAGTACCGGTGACATTCCACCGATTTTCGCCCAGGCCGCCGGAGCCGATCTGGTTTACGTTGGCGTCGAGCCGCCCAAACCAAAAGCCGAAGTGATTCTGGTGCCCAAAAACAGCCCGATCCAGAGCGTTGCACAGCTCAAAGGGCATAAAGTCGCCTTCCAGAAAGGTTCCAGCGCCCACAATCTACTGCTGCGAGCCTTACAACAGGCCGGGCTGAAATTTACCGATATTCAACCAACATATCTGACACCCGCAGATGCCAGAGCAGCCTTCCAGCAAGGTAACGTTGATGCGTGGGCTATCTGGGATCCTTACTATTCCGCCGCGTTGCTGCAGGGTGATGTGCGCGTGCTGAAAGACGGCTCAGACCTCAAACAGACCGGCTCCTTTTATCTCGCCGCGCGTCCTTATGCCGAGAAAAATGGCGCGTTTGTTCTTGGCGTGCTGGATACCTTTAGCCAGGCTGATGCGTTAACCCTCAGCCAGCGCCAGCAAAGTATTACCCTGCTGGCCAAAACCATGGGACTGCCAGAGCCGGTGATTGCGTCTTATCTTGATCACCGGCCGCCAACGACCATCTCACCCGTCAGCGCCTCGGTTGCCGCCCTGCAACAACAAACCGCCGATCTGTTTTATGACAATCGTCTGGTGCCGAAAAAAATCGATATTCGCCAGCGTATCTGGCAACCCACTCAGCAGACAGGAGCAAAATTATGAGTCTGAACATGTTCTGGTTTTTACCCACCCACGGGGATGGCCACTATCTGGGGACGGAAGAAGGCTCGCGTCCGGTCGATCACAGTTATCTGCAGCAAATCGCGCAGGCTGCCGATCGCCTGGGATTTACCGGCGTTTTGATCCCAACCGGTCGCTCCTGTGAAGATGCCTGGCTGGTAGCCGCCTCCATGATCCCTGTTACTCAGCGGCTCAAGTTTTTGGTCGCGCTGCGTCCAAGCGTAACCTCGCCAACGGTTGCCGCACGCCAGGCTGCAACGCTCGACAGACTCTCTAACGGACGGGCGCTGTTTAACCTGGTGACCGGCAGCGATCCGCAGGAGCTGGCTGGCGACGGCGTGTTTCTTGATCACACCGAGCGCTATGAAGCTTCTGCTGAATTCACCCAGATCTGGCGTCGGCTGTTACAGGGGGAAACGGTGGATTTCAACGGCAAACATATGCACGTCCGCGGCGCGAAGCTGTTTTTTCCTCCCGTACAACAACCCTGGCCGCCGCTTTATTTCGGCGGTTCTTCCGATGTCGCGCAAGACCTGGCTGCCGAGCAGGTTGATCTCTATCTGACCTGGGGCGAACCGCCTGAACAGGTGAAAGAGAAGATTGAGCAAGTGCGAGCCAAAGCAGCAGCGCTTGGACGCAAGATCCGCTTTGGTATTCGTTTGCATGTGATCGTGCGGGAGACGACGGATGAGGCGTGGCAGGCAGCGGAGCGTCTGATTTCGCATCTTGATGACGACACGATTGCCAAAGCCCAGGCCGCCTTCTCAAGAACAGATTCGGTTGGCCAACAGCGGATGGCCGCGCTGCACAACGGTAAACGCGACAAACTGGAAATAAGCCCGAACCTGTGGGCAGGCGTTGGGCTGGTGCGTGGCGGCGCCGGAACCGCGCTGGTCGGCGACGGCCCGACCGTCGCAGCGCGCATAAACGAGTACGCCGCGCTGGGTATCGACAGCTTTGTGCTGTCGGGGTATCCGCATCTGGAAGAGGCGTACAAAGTTGGCGAGCTACTGTTCCCGCATCTGGATGTTTCGATACCTGAAATTCCACAGCCACAGCGTCTGCACCAACAAGGCGAAGCGGTGGCAAACGAATTTATTCCCCGTAAGGTCGCGCAAAGCTAAGGAGCACGCTGATGACAACACCGAAAAACAGGTGGCTATTGCGCCTCGCACCCTGGTTTTTGCCGGTAGGTCTGGTGGCGCTCTGGCAGATAGCCTCGTCAATGGGCTGGCTATCCACCCGCATCCTGCCCTCCCCGGAAGGCGTTGTCGAAGCCTTCTGGACACTTTCCACCAGCGGCGAGCTTTGGCAGCATCTGGCGATCAGTTCCTGGCGGGCGCTGATCGGATTCTCGATCGGTGGATCGTTGGGTTTGACGCTGGGACTCATCAGCGGTCTTTCACGCTGGGGGGAACGCCTGCTGGATACGTCGATACAGATGCTGCGCAACGTTCCCCATCTGGCGCTGATCCCGCTGGTGATTTTGTGGTTCGGCATTGATGAATCGGCGAAGATCTTTCTCGTCGCCTTGGGCACACTGTTCCCGATTTACATCAACACCTGGCACGGGATCCGCAATATCGATCGCGGCCTGGTGGAAATGGCGCGCAGCTATGGGTTGTCCGGCTTTTCACTGTTTATCCATGTGATCCTCCCCGGCGCCCTGCCCTCGATTATGGTTGGCGTACGCTTCGCCCTTGGGCTGATGTGGCTGACGTTGATCGTTGCGGAGACCATTTCCGCCAATGCCGGCATTGGTTATCTGGCGATGAATGCGCGAGAATTTCTGCAAACCGACGTGGTGGTAGTGGCCATCATTCTCTACGCCCTGCTCGGCAAACTTGCCGATGTCAGCGCCCAACTGCTGGAGCGAGTCTGGCTGCGCTGGAACCCGGCTTACCATGTGAAGGAGGCTACTGTATGAATACCGCTCGCTTGAATCAGGGTACGCCGCTTTTGCTGAGCGCCGTGACCAAACAATACGCCGCCAATACGGTGCTGAATCAATTAGATCTGCATATTCCGGCAGGGCAATTTGTTGCCGTAGTGGGCCGCAGTGGCGGTGGCAAAAGCACCTTGCTGCGCCTGCTGGCTGGGCTGGAATCGCCCACTTCAGGCGCATTACTTGCCGGAACTACCCCGCTGGCAGAGATTCAGGATGATACGCGCATGATGTTTCAGGATGCGCGCCTGCTGCCATGGAAAACGGTTATTGATAACGTTGGTCTGGGGCTGAAAGGTCAATGGCGCGATGCGGCCCGTAATGCGTTGGCCGCTGTTGGCCTCGAAAACCGGGCACAGGAGTGGCCTGCCGCCCTGTCTGGCGGCCAAAAACAGCGCGTGGCCCTGGCGCGGGCATTAATTCACCGCCCTGGCCTGCTGTTACTGGATGAACCGCTCGGCGCGCTGGATGCGTTAACCCGTCTTGAGATGCAGGATCTGATCGTCTCGCTATGGCAGGACCACGGCTTTACGGTGCTGCTGGTGACGCACGATGTCAGTGAGGCCGTCGCGATGGCAGACCGCGTGCTGTTGATCGAAGATGGCAAAATCGGGCTGGATCTGACGGTGGATATTCAGCGCCCCCGCCGTTTGGGATCGGTGCGGTTAGCCGAACTGGAAGCGGAAGTGTTGAACCGGGTGATGAAGCGTGGCGAAAATGAAGTTCAGCTACGCAAGCAGGGTTAAAAACGCCGGATGGCGCTACCGCTTATCCGGCCTACGCGTGAATGGTAGGCCGGATCCATCCGGCAATATTATCAGGCTAACGCTTTGTCAATCTTCTCGAACAGATCGCCGGAGAGATTCTCGAGGCCTTTCAACTGTTCCAGCGCCGCACGCATCTTCGCCTGACGTTTGGCATCATAACGTTTCAAACGAATCAACGGCTCAATCAGACGTGACGCCACCTGCGGATTGCGGCTGTTCAGCTCAGTCAGCATATCGACCAGGAACTGATAGCCGCTGCCATCTTCCGCATGGAAAGCCGCCGGGTTGCTGCCCGCAAAAGCACCAATCAGGGAACGAATACGGTTCGGGTTACTCATACTGAAGGAACGATGTTTCAGCAGACCGCGTACCGTTTCCAGCACGTTTCTCGCCGGGCTGGTGGATTGCAGGATAAACCATTTATCCATCACCAGACCGTCATGATGCCATTTATCGTCATACTCATGCATCAATGCGTCACGGCATGGCAGTTGCGCCGCCACCGCAGCGGACAGCGCCGCCAGGGCGTCAGTCATATTGTTCGCTTCGCGGTACTGCTTGCTAACCAACGTGTCAGCCAGATGGGTTTCGCCAAAGGCCAGGAAGCGCAGGCAGGCATTGCGCAGCGTACGCTTACCAATATCAGCATGCTCAACGCGGTACTCGTCAAGATGATTAGCGTTATAGATAGCGAGGAATTCATCCGCCAGCTCAGCCGCCAGCGTGCGGGTCAATGCTTCGCGAACTTCCGTTATCGCCACCGGATCGATGATGTCGAACAGTTCGGCGATTTCATTCACCGAAGGCAACGTCAGGATCTCTGCCGCCAGCGCCGGATCGATTTTCTCATCGAGCAAAATCGCGCGGAATGCATCGGCCACATGTACCGGCAGCGACAACGGCTGGCCCTGCTGATGACGGGCAACGTTGAGCTTAATATAGGTCGCCAGCAGACTTTGCGCCGCATCCCAACGAGAGAAATCGTTACGCGCATGACGCATCAGGAAGGTCAGTTGCTGATCGCTCCATTTGTATTCCAGTTTTACCGGTGCGGAGAATTCGCACAGCAGTGCCGGAACCGGCTGGAAGTAGACGTTATCGAAGACAAATGTCTGTTCTGCCTGGGTCACGTTGAGCACGGCATTCACCGGATGCCCGCCTTTTTGTAGCGGAATCACTTTCCCTTCGTTGTCATACAACTCGAGGGCGAAAGGAATATGCAACGGTTGTTTCTCGGCCTGATCCGGCGTGGCTGGCGTACGCTGGCTGATAGTCAGCGTGTATTGTTCCGTTGACGGATTGTAGTCATCACGCACGGTCAGAATCGGCGTACCGGACTGACTGTACCAGCGGCGGAAATGAGAGAGATCGACATTGGACGCATCTTCCATCGCCTGCACGAAATAATCACAGGTAGCAGCGCTGCCGTCATGACGCTCAAAGTACAGCTGCATCCCTTTCTGGAAGTTAGTCTCCCCCAGCAGAGTGTGGATCATACGAATGACTTCAGCGCCCTTTTCATACACGGTCAGGGTATAGAAGTTGTTCATTTCGATGACCATATCCGGGCGGATCGGGTGCGCCATCGGGCTGGCGTCTTCGGCAAACTGCAGGCCGCGCATGGTACGTACATTGCTGATACGGTTTACCGCGCGTGAGCCGAGATCGGAACTGAACTCCTGATCGCGGAACACGGTTAAACCTTCTTTCAGGCTCAACTGGAACCAGTCGCGACAGGTCACACGGTTGCCGGTCCAGTTATGGAAATATTCGTGACCAATAACGCGTTCAATATCGAGATAGTCTTTGTCGGTGGCCGTATCGGTGCGGGCCAGCACATATTTGGAGTTAAAGATGTTCAGACCTTTATTCTCCATCGCGCCCATATTGAAGAAGTCGACGGCGACAATCATATAGATGTCGAGGTCATACTCGAGGCCGAAACGCTCCTCATCCCATTTCATGGAGTTTTTCAGCGAGGTCATTGCCCACGGCGCACGGTCCAGATTGCCGCGATCAACATACAGTTCCAGCGCCACTTCACGTCCTGAGCGGGTGGTAAAGCTGTCACGCAGGACGTCGAAATCACCGGCTACCAGCGCAAACAGATAGCACGGTTTCGGGAACGGATCCTGCCACTGCACCCAGTGACGATCGTTTTCCAGTTCACCCTGCGCCACGCGGTTGCCGTTAGAGAGCAGGAACGGATATTGGGTTTTGTCGGCGATAATTTTGGTGGTAAAACGCGCCAGAACATCGGGTCTGTCGAGATACCAGGTAATATGGCGGAACCCTTCTGCTTCACACTGGGTGCACAGCGCATCGCCAGACTTATACAGTCCTTCCAGCGCGGTATTGGCCGCCGGGCTAATTTCATTCACGATACGCAGCGTAAAACGTTCCGGCAGTTGACTGATGACCAGAGCGCCCTCTTCTTCTTTATACTCTGTCCACGGCTCGTCGTTCACGTGGATTGACACCAGGGTCAGATCTTCGCCATCCAGGCGCAGCGGCGCACTGGACGCACCATGACGGACAGCCTGGCTCACGGCGGTGACCACGGTTTTTTCAGCATCCAGGTCAAAGGTCAAGTCAATATCAGTAATCTGGTAATCCGGCGCACGATAGTCGTGACGGTATTTGGCTTGTGGCTGTTGTGTCATAAAAAAACCTTTAGCATCTTTGGTAGAGTCTCGGCTTCAGTCTATTCCTGTTGCGTAAATCGCGCTACGCAGAATGTTCATCTTTTCAGGCACAAACGCCCTTTTTGCTACATTTTCATAACACGCGGCACGAATTGCCCTCGACCAGAAAGACAGCTTATGGTGTGATCGGGGTTCAATAAATCGCTAAACAGGGTATACTCCAGCGGTTTTCTTAGTTGTTTATTGTACTAAACGCTCCCGTGAGAGGATGCTACTGCGCACCTATGACACAATTCGCTTCTCCTGTTCTGCACTCGCTGCTGGATACAGACGCTTATAAGTTGCATATGCAGCAAGCCGTTTTTCACCACTACTATGATGTACAAGTAGCGGCTGAATTTCGTTGCCGTGGCGATGACCTGCTCGGTATTTATGCCGATGCTATTCGTGAGCAGGTGAATGCCATGCAGCACCTGCGACTGCAGGAGGACGAGTACCAGTGGCTCTCCGGCCTGCCTTTCTTTAAAGCTGATTACCTCGCCTGGTTACGTGATTTCCGCTATAACCCGGAACAGGTGTGCGTCACCAACGATAACGGCAAGCTGAACATCCGCTTAACCGGTCCATGGCGTGAAGTGATCATGTGGGAAGTCCCGCTGCTGGCGGTTATCAGCGAACTGGTGCACCGTTACCGTTCGCCCGAATCAGGCGTCCCACAGGCACTCCATGAGCTGGAAAGCAAACTAGTCGAATTCTCTGCTTTAACGAAAGATGTCGATATGTCCCGCTTCCATCTGATGGATTTCGGTACGCGCCGTCGTTTTTCACGCGAAGTACAGCAGGCCATTGTTAAACGCCTGCAGCAAGAATCCTGGTTTGTCGGCACCAGCAACTACGATCTCGCCCGTCGTCTGTCATTAACCCCGATGGGTACGCAAGCGCATGAGTGGTTCCAGGCTCATCAGCAAATCAGCCCGGAGCTTGCCACCAGCCAGCGCGTTGCGCTGGCCGCATGGTTAAATGAATATCCTGATCAACTCGGGATTGCGCTGACGGACTGCATCACCATGGACGCGTTTTTACGCGACTTTGGCGTTGAATTTGCGACCCGTTACCAGGGCTTACGTCACGACTCTGGCGATCCGGTTGAATGGGGTGAAAAAGCCATTGCCCACTATGAAAAACTGGGGATTGATCCGCTGAGCAAAACGCTGGTGTTCTCCGATAACCTCGATCTGAAAAAAGCGATTGAGCTCTACCGCCACTTCTCTTCTCGCGTACAGTTGAGTTTTGGCATTGGTACACGGCTAACGTGTGATATTCCGCAGGTTAAGCCGCTCAATATTGTTATCAAGCTGGTGGAATGTAACGGCAAACCGGTAGCGAAGTTATCTGATAGCCCCGGTAAAACCATCTGCCACGATAAAGCGTTTGTTCGTGCATTGCGCAAAGCTTTCGATTTGCCGCATATTAAAAAAGCCAGTTAATCTTCACAGGGAGCCACATCGGCTCCCTTTTCGCGTTTATTTCCGAAATCTTTCACTCCAGCAACGAATTCTGCTTGTCTGATTGCAGATGCCAGGTAACATAGGTATCCCCCCATTACGGGTGGACATGTGTTTATATATCCGACTATTAACAGAGAGAATATTATGAGCGTTGTGCCTGTAGCCGACGTACTCCAGGGCCGCGTAGCCGTTGACAGCGAAGTCACCGTGCGCGGATGGGTACGTACCCGCCGAGATTCAAAAGCTGGCATCTCCTTCCTCGCCGTTTATGACGGTTCCTGCTTTGATCCTGTACAGGCCGTCATCAATAATTCTCTGCCCAATTACAATCAGGACGTATTGCGCCTGACAACCGGCTGTTCAGTTATCGTAACGGGTAAAGTCGTTGCGTCGCCTGGACAGGGACAGAGCTTTGAAATTCAGGCCACTGAGGTTGAAGTCGCGGGCTGGGTTGAAGATCCTGACACCTACCCGATGGCGGCCAAGCGTCACAGCATTGAGTATCTGCGTGAAGTGGCGCACATGCGTCCGCGTACCAACATGATTGGTGCGGTAGCGCGTGTACGTCATACGCTGGCGCAAGCGCTGCATCGCTTCTTCCATGAGCAGGGTTTCTTTTGGGTATCCACGCCGCTGATCACCGCTTCCGATACGGAAGGCGCTGGTGAGATGTTCCGCGTTTCTACGCTGGATCTGGAAAACCTGCCGCGTAACGATCAGGGAAAAGTCGATTTCGATAAAGACTTCTTCGGTAAAGAAGCCTTCCTGACCGTTTCCGGTCAGCTGAACGGCGAAACCTACGCCTGCGCCCTGTCCAAAATTTATACCTTTGGCCCGACGTTCCGTGCAGAAAACTCTAACACCAGCCGTCACCTGGCGGAGTTCTGGATGCTGGAGCCAGAAGTGGCTTTCGCTAACCTGGACGACGTGGCTGGCCTCGCTGAAGCCATGCTGAAGTATGCTTTCAAGGCCGTACTGGCAGAGCGTGCGGATGATATGAAATTCTTCGCTGAACGCGTCGACAAAGACGCGATTTCACGCCTGGAACGTTTCATTGACGCCGACTTCGCGCAGGTGGACTACACCGACGCGGTAAGCATTCTCGAAAAATGCGGCAAACAGTTTGAAAACCCGGTTTACTGGGGTGTGGATCTCTCTTCCGAGCACGAACGTTATCTTGCTGAAGAGCACTTTAAAGCGCCGGTCGTGGTTAAAAACTACCCGAAAGATATCAAAGCGTTTTATATGCGCCTTAACGAAGACGGTAAAACCGTTGCGGCAATGGACGTACTGGCTCCGGGAATCGGTGAAATCATCGGTGGTTCTCAGCGTGAAGAGCGTCTGGACGTGCTGGATGCCCGTATGCTGGAGATGGGTCTGAATAAAGAAGATTACTGGTGGTATCGCGACCTGCGCCGCTACGGTACCGTTCCGCATTCCGGCTTCGGCTTAGGCTTCGAGCGTCTGATTGCCTACGTTACTGGCGTGCAGAACGTCCGTGATGTCATTCCGTTCCCGCGTACTCCGCGTAACGCCAGCTTCTAAAGCTGAATTTTTAATCCAAAGGCCAGCATTCATTGCTGGCCTTTTTTGTAACCGCTCCACGTTACAGGGATCCCCATAACACGTTAAATACAACCCTTCGCCTCCCCTCTTCCTGTTACGTAATATTTCACAGCAACACATTCGAACAAAAAATAATCAGCAGTTTTATTGTGGATTAGCATTTTCTGATTAAATAGTACATTTTTTAACCTTTCACATGGCTGTCCAGATGTCCATAAATCACCTTCAGTTAAATCAGTTCTTTTAGTCATAGCGAAGAAAAAGCGGTCTTAGCAAAATTAAATATAAGAAAATCATATAAATAGAAATAACAGGGGTAATTTTTAGCGCAGAGACATCTGAAGTTTGAAGTTGTTCACAAAGTTGCACAAAAATAACATTTTGTTACATATTTTTTCTTTTTGAAACCAAATCTTTATATTTGTAGCACTTTGAGAGTAGCGAAACGATAGTTTGAATGGAAAGATGCCTGTCAGACACATAAAGACACCAAACTCTCATCAATAGTTCCGTAAATTTTAATTGACGGAATTTATTGGCGGCAGTGGCAGGTGTCATATAAAAACCGATGAGGGTAATAAATAATGATGAAGCGCAATATTCTGGCAGTGGTTATCCCTGCTCTGCTGGTAGCCGGGGCAGCTAACGCTGCAGAAGTTTATAACAAAGATGGCAACAAAGTAGACATTTACGGTAAAGCCGTGGGTCTGCACTATTTTTCCAAGCACAACGGTGAAAATGCCTACGCTGCTAACGGCGATCAGACATACGCCCGTCTTGGTTTCAAAGGGGAAACTCAGATTAACGACCAACTGACCGGTTACGGCCAGTGGGAATACAACTTTGCCGGCAACAATGCTGAAGGCTCAAACGCGCAGGACGGTAACAAAACTCGTCTGGCGTTTGCCGGTCTGAAATTCGGCGACGCGGGCTCCTTCGACTACGGTCGTAACTACGGCGTCGTATACGATGCGCTGGGTTACACCGATATGCTGCCAGAATTCGGTGGTGATACCGCTGCTTCTGACCAGTTCTTCTCCCAGCGTAACGGCGGTCTCGCAACCTACCGTAACTCCAACTTCTTCGGTCTGGTTGAAGGCCTGAATTTCGCCGTTCAGTACCTGGGCAAAAATGAGCGTGATGACGCGCGTCGCTCTAACGGTGATGGTGTTGGCGGCTCAGTAAGCTACGAAATGGATGGCTTCGGTATCGTGGGTGCTTATGGCGCAGCTGACCGCACCAACGCGCAAGAAACGCTGACCTACGGTCGCGGTGCAAAAGCTGAGCAGTGGGCTGCTGGCGTGAAATATGATGCGAACAACATCTACCTGGCGGCGAACTACAGCGAAACCCGTAACGCTACCCGTATCGCTAACGGTTATGCCAACAAAACTGAAGACGTGCTGTTGGTTGCCCAGTATCAGTTCGACTTCGGCCTGCGTCCGTCCCTCGCCTATACCAAATCTAAAGGTAAGGACATTGAAGGCATCGGTGACGTAGATCTGGTGAACTACTTCGAAGTGGGTGCGACTTACTACTTCAACAAAAACATGTCCACCTATGTTGATTACATCATCAACCAGATCGATTCTGACAACAAACTGGGCGTAGGCTCTGACGACACCGTCGCAGTAGGTATCGTTTACCAGTTCTAATAGCAGACCTCTTTGTTAAATGCCTAAAAAACAGGACTTCGGTCCTGTTTTTTTATCTCTGCTAGCGGATTCTTGCGTCTTAAAAAAACACCTCAGCTTTTCGTCAGTAACGGTTGGCATTTTGTAAATCTACCGTTAACCTGATAGCGGACTTCCCTTCTGTAATCACTATGGAACCTCGTCATGTTTGAGAACATTACCGCCGCTCCTGCCGACCCTATTTTGGGTCTGGCTGATTTGTTTCGTGCCGATGACCGCCCAGGAAAAATAAACCTCGGGATCGGTGTATATAAAGATGAGACAGGCAAAACGCCGGTACTGACCAGCGTTAAAAAAGCCGAGCAATATATACTGGAAAATGAAACCACCAAAAACTACCTTGGCATTGACGGTATTCCAGAGTTTGGTCGCTGCACTCAGGAATTACTGTTTGGTAAAGAGAGTTCGCTTATCAACGACAAACGCGCACGTACAGCACAGACCCCTGGTGGTACTGGCGCACTGCGTGTAGCAGCTGATTTCCTGGCAAAAAACACCTCGGCTAAACGCGTTTGGGTGAGCAATCCAAGCTGGCCGAACCATAAGAGCGTCTTTAACTCTGCCGGTCTGGAAGTTCGTGAATACAATTATTACGATGCGGCAAACCACTCTTTAGACTTTGATGCGATGCTGGCAAGCCTCAGCGAAGCGCAGGCCGGCGACGTGGTGTTATTCCACGGCTGCTGCCATAACCCAACCGGTATCGATCCAACACTGGAGCAGTGGCAAACGCTGGCTCAGCTTTCCGTCGATAAAGGTTGGTTGCCGCTGTTTGACTTCGCTTACCAGGGTTTTGCCCGTGGTCTGGAAGAAGATGCGGAAGGTCTGCGCGCATTCGCGGCGCTGCACAAAGAGCTGATCGTCGCCAGCTCCTACTCCAAGAACTTTGGTCTGTACAATGAGCGCGTAGGCGCCTGTACGCTGGTTGCAGCCGATGCTGAAACCGTTGACCGCGCGTTTAGCCAGATGAAATCAGCCATTCGTGCTAACTATTCCAACCCGCCGGCGCACGGTGCATCCGTAGTCGCTACGATTCTGAGCAACGACGCGCTGCGCGCCATCTGGGAACAAGAGCTGACTGATATGCGCCAACGCATTCAGCGCATGCGTTTACTGTTCGTGAATACGCTGCAGGAGAAAGGTGCAAGCCGCGACTTCAGCTTTATCATTAAACAGAACGGCATGTTCTCATTCAGCGGCCTGACTAAAGAACAGGTTCTGCGTCTGCGTGAAGAGTTTGGTGTCTATGCCGTCGCTTCCGGACGTGTAAACGTAGCTGGAATGACACCAGATAACATGGCGCCGCTGTGCGAAGCGATTGTCGCAGTACTGTAATCAATAGCGCATAAAAAAGGCCGCAATCGCGGCCTTTTTATTTATCTGCGCTTTTACCAGACAGGCATTTCATCCTGCAGGAACGGGTTATGCAACCGTTCGTGACCCAGCGTAGAAAGTGGACCGTGGCCCGGAATAAACGTCACGTCATCGCCCAACGGCAACAGTTTACGTTTAATCGAATCAATCAATTGGCTGTGATCGCCGCGCGGGAAGTCGCTGCGTCCTACGCCGCCTTTGAAAATCACGTCACCCGAAATCAGTAATTTTGACTGCTCATCAAAGAAGACCACATGCCCCGGCGTGTGGCCCGGACAATGCAGTACGTGTAACGTCACATTGCCCACGCTTATCCGGTCGCCTTCATTCAACCAGCGATCGGGCGTCAGCGGCTCACAATCTCCCAGGCCAAACATCCTGCTCTGAGCAGGCAGCCCCTGTAGCCAGAACTCATCTTCTTTTTCCGGGCCAATAACCGGGACACCATAATGCTGTGCCAGTTCAGCCGCCGCCCCAACGTGGTCAAGATGACCATGAGTGAGCAGGATCTGCATAAGCGTCAGACCGCTGGCATCCACTTCCTGTTTGATTTTCCCGGCATCGCCGCCGGGATCGACCAGCGCGGCCAGACGAGTCTGCTCACACCAGATTAACGAGCAGTTCTGGGCAAATGCAGTGACCGGAATAATACGATAGTTCATACAGCTCCTGTTTCATTAAGCTTACGGATCACCAGTGCCGTGCAGGTCCGGTGTCAATATGCACAAAGTTACTGCTGGGGTAGTATCCTACACCACCTGCGCGCATAGATAACGCAGCTTTGCGAATATTACTTAATGCGATGCCTTCAATATGGAAATCCATAGCCTGGCCTTTCGTGTGGTAGCTTTTCTTAGCGACACCACGGCTGCGCGCACGGAGTTCATTATTGGTATCGATTGAGCGATAGCCAGAGATCAGCTGTACGGGTTTACGCGTGCCCAGCAGGCCCTGCAGACGGAAGAGTTGGTCAAACAATCCCGGGTCAATGGATTTCACTTTATTGGCCCGAAAATCACGGAAAAAGTGGTTAAGTTTAGCTAATTCGTCCTGAATATAGCCCCTGCCATCAAAAAACTCTGCTTTTATTGACTCACCGGTATGCAGGTTATTCAGAGTCAAGATACGCGGACGTGGGGTAGAGAGTGTGGCAAACGCGGGCGTAGGCAGGATGGCAGCGCCGAGGGCAATGCCACCAAGCGCCAGCAGTTTGCGGCGATTAGCGTCAAATTTGTCCATGGTATTAAGATCTACAAGGTCAATGTTATCGTATGTATGCTCTAGCGCACGCGGGAAACCTTATCTGGCTAAGTAGTCCACGTCAAGGCTCCCAACCCCAGGAAATACGGGGCTTACAGCCATTTTGCCCCGTTTCCGACATAACTTACGACAATCATTTTCCTCGAACTGCTTCATTTATCTGATTAATTGTTCGGCTTTTGACACAATTTGTGCGCTGGATCGCGCTGTCAGATCGTAATTGTAAATATCTGTACGATACTGCGTCCGACCATCCGCTCCCACAAACGCGGTCAGGTAGTAGAGATTGACCGGAATATTCTGGCGAATATTCACGTACCGTGTATCCCCTTGCTTCAGGGCGTCCGAGATGCGCGAATCATTCCATCCCGCATCCTGTAACAGCATATTCGCCAGCTCAGATGCCTTATTCACACGCACGCAGCCTGAACTAAGCGCCCGCGTATCTTTCTGGAACAGATTGTGATTCGGCGTATCGTGCAAATAAATAGCATCTGAACTCGGCATATTAAATTTATAACGTCCGAGTGAGTTACGCGCGCCCGGCGCCTGCTGGAAGCGGAACGGCAGATTGGATGCGGTGATGGTCGCCCAGTCAACCTGCCACGGATCTATCGTCTCTTTGCTATTCCAGCCGCGCATTACGGTATAGCCGTGACGCTCAAGGTATCCCGGATCATTCCACAACTTAGGCAGAATATCTTTTCGTGCCAGCGTCGGCGGGACGTTCCACGGCGGGTTCACGACCACATTATTCAGCGCACTGCTCATCATCGGCGTTTTACGATCGGGACGCCCGACGATGACGCGGGAGGCCAGCACCTGATTACCGTTCTGGTAATAGACCAGCGAGTAGGCAGGAATATTGACCATGATCCCGGTAGATAAGTCACTCGGCAGCAGGCGCAAACGCTGAATATTCAACGCCAGCACCCCCGCACGCTGCGCGGGCGTTACGTTCAGCCAGTCACGCGTCGCGGGTCCAATTGCGCCATCAGCCCCCAGCCCCTGCCAGGTCTGAAACCGCTTCACCGCCTCGACCAGTTCACTGCCGTAAGCGCTACGCCCTTCTTTAGCAGCCGTACTGACGACTGATTCGAGCATCCCGGTACGGCGTAAAATTTCACGCAACGCGGGGATGTCGTTACTCCACTCGCCAGGACGCAGCGTCGCGGTACTGGTTAACTGCGGCCAGGGACGCGTATCGCTCACCAGTTTTAGCAACGATTCATGCATGGCTGCATACTGCGGATGCTGAGGCGCCAGGCTGGCAATAAACGACGTCAGCTGGCCATTATCCAGCGCCACCTGCCATTGGTTGATCACGGAAATCGGCGGAGTTGCCAGCGCATAGGGCTTGTTACTGTAGAGCCAGCGATTACCTTTGACAGGAATATTCGCGATAAAGTGCAGATATCCCATCAGGGCATCAGAAAGCACGATGTCTCGCGCCTGACCGGTTACCGCCGGGTCAGTCAGCAATGCGACCCAAGTGGTAAATTGCGGCTGGAAACCAGCAATCGCCACCTCGGCTAACTGTTGCTGAAATGCTTTTACCGCATCACGATTTTCCCACATCGGTTTCATATCGCGCGCAGCGTACAGCAGCTCCAACTGACTCATGTATACCGGCGTGAAGCCCGCTGGAAGTTGAGATTGTAAGTCGGCGCGCGCCTTATCGGCAGACATGCCCTCTGGCAGCGGTTGAATACCCGCCATAATAGCAGTGGCGGAAGATTGAACCTGCGGTTGCGATAACGCCGTAGGCTGTTCACTGACGGACGCTGAGCTATCGCCAGGGATCATTTCAGGCTCATCGGCCTGCGCATTGAACAGTGGAGCGAATGTTACGGCCAGGCACAAACTGATTGCCGACAGCCGACGACCACACATTTTATTAAGCAACATCCCTTGCCCCCTGTTTTCTTTATCATACTTTGAATAGCCAGGCCGTATGCATTCCCCCTAAGTTAGTTGGGGTCGGACCTGTAAAACGCCAATACACGCTGAAGTATGACGAGCAAGCCTGCGATGCGTTAGGCTTACCTTTAGTATATAAACATCAAATAGTTTTTGCCTAACCTAATGTAAAGAAGTCTAAAGAAATCACACCAGGCATTACGTGCTTTTCAGAAAAGCAGAAGGCGGCTATTTAGCCGCCTTCTTCGTTAGCTTGCCTGTGAGGAAGCGTCTTCAGTTCCCGGCAGTGGTTCAGGTAACTGCGGGGCAAATCCGCGTAGCCCCACCACGTGAACGTGCTCGGTGTTCTGGAAGACTTTACGCACCAGTTTGTAGGTGGTGCCTTTCTCCGGGCTGATGTTTTCCGGTGCCGCGATAATCAGTTGCATCTGCAAACGCTCGCACAGTTCAAACAGGGTCGCGATGGAGCGGGCATCAAGTCGTGCGGCTTCATCAAGGAACAACAGTCGGCATGGCGAGATATCTTTCCCACGCAGTCTGCGACCTTCGTCTTCCCAGCTTTGCACAACCATCACCAGAATAGACATCCCGGTCCCGATCGCTTCACCGGTGGACAGTGCGCCAGATTCAGCACGCAGCCAACCGTCAGATCCACGGTTAACCTCGACTTCCATTTCCAGATAGTTACGGTAGTCCAGCAGCTCTTCGCCAATGGTTTGCGGCGTGCGTTGCCCCATATCAATCTGCGGATTCAGTCGCTGATACAGCTTCGCCAGTGCTTCAGAGAAGGTCAGACGGTTGCTGTTAAACAGATCCTGGTGCTGTTCATGCTGCTCGGAAAGTACGTCCAGCAAGGTGGCATGCGTTTCACGCACGTTGACGTTCAGACGCACGCTGTTGACCTGACCAAACGACACGTTTTGCAGCCCCTGGTTCAGCATACGAATACGGTTTTGTTCGCGCTGAATCGTCTTACGAATGATGTTCGCCACACTGCGGGAGCTGATCGCCAGCTTCTGTTCACGCGAGGTTAATTCTTCCGTCAGACGGCTCAGTTCGATCTCCATCTGTTCAATCGCTTCCACCGGATCGTCGGTACGAATAATATCCTGACGAATACGTTCACGCAGATGCTGATAAACCGCGACAAAGAACTGAATTTTACGCTCCGGGCGCTTCGGATCTTCAGACATGCGCAACACATCACGCAGGTGTTCGTTATCCGCCACCGCCAGACGCAGCGCGCCGAGCGCCTTATCCGACATTGAACGCAGTTCATCACCAGAAAGATATGCCAGCTCGCGACGGTGCAGACGGCGTTCAACGCCGTTGTCTTTCACCATACGCATCACGGCACACCAGCCGGCTTTCGCCATGACTACCTGTTCGCGCATCTCAAAATAATCGCGTTCCAGTTTGCGCAGTTTGCGGGTCAGGTTGTCCATCTCCGCTTCGCAGAAGGTCAGCGCTTTTTCCAGCTGGTTACGGCGCGCACGGTTGTTACTGAGCTGCGCGTGCAGTTCATCCCGACGAATACGAGCACGCTCTTCCGCACCGCTGTCAGCACGAACGCCGATATCCTGCAGTTCACGTTGTAAATCGTTGAGCAGTTCTTTTTTAGTGTCATAGGAGCTTTTCAGCGACGCCATGACCTGGTTGTACTGGCTTAACTGCGCGGCGTGGCTGCGCAGCGCTTCACGAGCTCGGGTACGTTCAGCTTCCGCCTGTTCCAGGCGTTGGCGCAGTTTTTCGTTCAGATCGCTGTTGCCGCTCAGCATTTCGGCTGAATCGGAATAGCTAAAGTGCGCCCGACGTTGTACGACCTCTGTCAGCGCAAACGCCTGCTGACGCGCATCACGCTGCATCTGCTGGGAATAGGCGTAATCTTCCTTCAGTTGTTCAAACTGCTCAGGGTCATTTTGCAGAACCGAAACCATCGGTTCCAGTTTGGCTAACTGATTGCCGTGCTGCTGCACAAAACGCGCCGCTTCCTGAGCTTCATCCAGACGCTCACGAATTTCGTCCACGCGATCGGCAAGCGTTTCATCGGCCAGCAGATTTAAACGCGGCAGCAGGCGGTTCAGCGCAGAGACCCCCTCTTTCGCCTGTTCAAACTGCATACGGCTTTGCTGGTTATCATTTTCATGATTGGTCAGCGCACGCTCCAGCTCAACGCGGCGGCTGTTCAACTGACGAATCTCCGCTTCTGGATCGGCTTCAAACGCCACCGACAAATGGCTGCCGATAAAGCGGCTGAACGCCTGATGCAGACGCTGGGTTTTCTGGACGTCAAAAGAGAGCGTGGCGAAACGTTCAGACAGCCCTTCACGCTCGGCATGCAGGGTTTCGATACGGCTTTCGCGCGCGGCGCGGCCAAAAATCGGCACCGTCGGGAAGCGGGAATAACGCCACTGACGTTCGGCGGTTTTCACCACCACCGCTTTTTCCAGCTCATCAACGCTGAAAACGCTGTCATCAAACGACTGCGGATCCCCTTCGATAAAATAGAGATCTTCCGGACAATCCGTCAGTCCTTCAAGCTGTTCGGTAATCAGCGACAGATCCGGCACCACGATAGCATGGCGCGACGGACCGTACAGCGCGGAGAAGTACGGCGCATCTTCAAGGCTAACGTCGTCATAAATTTCTGACAGCAGCACGCCGCCGAAGCGTTCCGCCAGCGCGTTCAGACGCTGATCTTCCGCCCCGCCCGGCTGACTTAAACGTTCAATTTCTTCATCAACCGCGTTTTTGCGCGCGCCAACTTCATCGCGCTCAACAATGGCTTCACGCTCGCGCTCCAGCAATTGCTGCAAATACTCGGTCACGTCCTGGCTGGAGGTAAACTCTTCGCCGCACTGTTCGCTAAGTTGATTCAGGCTATTTTGCGCGGCCAGCCAGACCGGCGCGCGTTTCATCAAATGCTGGATACGCGACTGCAGTTGTTCCTGTTCCTGACGCAGCGTCATTCGCTGTTCGCTGGCTGACGATACGCTGTCCGACAAGGCGGCGATGCGCGCTTCCAGCTCCTGATGCAGCGCTTCCAGTTCATCGATATCGAACTGTTTACCCTGGCGTTTGCAGAATTCAGCCAACAGCCGCTCGGCGTCCTGCTGCTCGCGCAGACGCTGCTCCAGTTCGCTAAGACGCATACGCAACGGCTGAACCTGTTCCGCCAGGTGACGCTGCTCAACGCCTTCCCGCAGCAGTTCACGCGCCACGCTCCAGGCCTCACCACGCGCCAGTGGGCCGTTAATCGCCGCCACCAACTGATAAGCCTGTTCGAACTGGCTGTGCGCGGTTTGCGCCACGCTCATTTTTTGTTCCAGCGTCAACAGTTTTTCTGTGGCTTCCTGCTCTTTGGCCTGGAAGGTTTCCAGCCATTCGGCAGCGCTGTCGGCTGTCAGATCCGGTAAGTGGCACAACTCTTTGGCCCGGCTTAACGCCTGAATCGCCTGGGTATACTGGATAGCTCGCGTTTGCTGGACATCCAGCGCCTGCTGATAATCGGCAAGCTGACTTTTCAGCTCATCCACTTCCAGCTCAGCGGCTTCCGCGCGGGCTTCGTTTTCATCCTGGCGGTCAACGGCTTCCGCGACGACCTCATTTTGTTCTTCGAGACGGATCTGTAATTCCTCGAGATCCGCTTCATAGCGTTCAATTTTTTCCTGCTGACGCAGCGCGGTTTGCACCAGATTGAGGTGATCGCTCGCTGCCTGGTAATCAGCTTCCAGATCGCCTTCCGCGCCGTTGTGCTCGCCCAGTTCGCGCGCCATATCCACGTGCTTATACTGCTCAGCAGCCAACTGCTGGCGTGAGGTATGCAGTTCACGACGATATTCCAGCGCTTTATCCAGATGAATACGGCGCTCGTTGGCATGGCGCATATAATCCGCTGCCACGTAGTTGGTCGCTTCGCTGATCAAATGCTTAAACAGATCGCGGTCAGACTGGGTTACGCGAATGGCTTCCAGGGTCATGCGGTTTTCACGCAGCGCGGCTTCCATATCCTGGAACGCTTTGCGTACGCCGCTGTTTTCTGGCAGCAGGTAATCACGCAGCGAGCGAGTAATAGCGCTGGAGATACCGCCATACAGCGAGGCTTCAATCAAACGATAGAATTTACTACGATCGGACGCAGAGCGCAGACGACGGGCAATGATGCCCAGATCGAACATCAGCGAGTGATAATCCGTTATCGAGTTGAACTGCTTAAACTGCACGCCTTCCATCTCATCAAGCTTTTCTTTCAGCTCAGGGAGAGACAGGACGCGCGCCTGGCGTTCGTTCAGCGTTTCCGTAACCAACTGAGTGGGCTGCACCGACATCGGCAGCCCCTGAATGGCAAACGGCTTGATATCCACTTTACGATCGCGACCGGCAACCTGTTGCAGACGAACGCCGACAACCACGCGCTGATGGCGGGAGTTGAGGACGTCAAGCATTGAGTAACAGACCCCCGCCTTCAGCTTACCGTGCAGACCTTTGTCACGTGAACCGCTGGTCGCACCGGCTTCGGTGGTATTACGGAAATGCAGCAGGGTTAAATCCGGGATGAGCGCCGTAACAAATGCCGCCATGGTCGTGGATTTTCCCGCACCGTTACCACCGGACAGCGTGGTGACCAATTCATCCAGGTCGAACGTACGGGCAAAAAAGCCATTCCAGTTAATCAGCGTAAGTGAGCGAAATTTACCGCGTTCAATCATTATTCTTCTTCTCCACTGTCCGGCTGATTCTCTTCGGGCTCATCGTTAAGCTGCAGGCGGTTCTCGACCGGCATCGCTTCGCCATCACGAATTAAGCGACGCTGTGCTTCGCGCGGATCGTCACCGGTGCGTACGTCCGCGCCAAAGCGGAAGACCGATTCCGTAATACGGAATTTGCTGCTGTCGTGACCCAGAAACCACACCATACCTAAGCGACGCAGACGGTTTAGCGAAGAACGTACCTTTTCCTGTAGCTTTTGACGGTCAACGTCCGAACCGGTTGAACGATTGTTCACCAGCTTCAGCAGTTTCGCTTCATCCGCCAGCGTCAACAACTCGTCGTATAACTCTTGCTGGGTAAAAATCCCTTCATTCGCCAGGCGTTCCGGGCTGAGATAGAGATAGCAAAGAATTTTACCCACCATCATGTCCAGTTCGGACAGAACCGAACGCGGAATGAGCGTCGTTGAACGCGGACGAAGGTAGAAGAATCCTTCCGGCGCGCGGATCAGTTCCACGTTATAGCGGCTGTAAAATTCTTCAAAATATTCCTGAAAATCCATCAGGAAGGCATGATTATCCAGTTCATCCAGGCCGATATGTCGGCCCGAACGTAAGGCGCTATCCAGCGCCGGAAATAACGGATTCGCCAGCGCCTGCGCCAGCTTTACCGGCATCACTTGTTCAATATTTGTCAATGACATGCGCCTGTACCTTGGCTCCGTAATCATTAATCGGCTGCCATTTGGCTGGCAGTCCGGTGAAATCTGCTTGCGCTACGCCAAGACGTACCGCCTGATCGATAACAATACGCGCGACGTCGAAATGACGCGCACGTGGATATTGCGCCAGATACTCGCGCACTACCAAACCGAGATCCAGTGGCGTTTGTCTGGATTTGTAGATAGCCAACTGTTCTTCGATGATCGCCGCCAGTTGCTCACGGATCTCGTTAAATTCTTCATATTCCAGATCTGTCGGAAGCTCACCGGTGACCTCTTCGTCACGCAGGACCATCTCTTCATCACGCATATCCAGCAGACGGTCGGCGTTGGCATAAGTCAGCGCCCATGGATCGTCAAAATAAGTCTGCACGGACTGGCGCAAACGCTGGGCAAAGACGCGGTTTTTATCCATATCAATCGCGGTACGGATAAACTTATGCACATGGCGATCGTAACCGATCCACAAATCAATAGACTGCTGGCCCCAACTGATAATTCGGTCGAGCTTACTTTGTAAGTCAAACACCAGTCTGTCGACAAAATGCAAATCGTCATGCGCCATCGTGGCATCCTGGATTCGTAGCAGGTTTGCCTGTAGCTTATCCCCCGCCGCTTCCAACGTATCCTGCAGTTCGCGCAGCGTCCCGGAAGTTTCAGAAAGCAGCAGTTCACAGCTGGAAATCGCCGCCCGCCAGTCTTTGTTCAGCAACTGCGCGATATCGTCTTTCACCTGCTGCTGCTGTTCATCCATGATGCGCTGGGTGAGATCGATACTGTCGAAAATCTCCGCCACCGAATATTTCAATGGCGCGTAAACATTGCGATGCCAGTGGAACTCATCGCCGCCTTCCGCTGCCGCATCCGCCGCGCGCTTCAGTTCGCCTGCAACAATCGACAGTTGCATTGAAAGACGCAGCGTAGAGAATTCGCGCTGACGTATGTAGTAATCCGTGATGCCAATCCCGAGCGGCGTTAAACGATATATGGCATTGCCTTCCGCCTGCTCGCTGGTAAAGCGGTTCAGCAGACGTTGACGCACCATATCGTTAATCGCGTTGTTAGCACGTACGCCAATGGTTTCGCTGGTTTGCTCAAACGCATCACTCACATGGCGGAACGCATCCACCAGCTCACCTTCACTCATCTCGCCGTCAAGTCGCTCGCCGTTCAGAGTGGCGACCGCCAGCAGGAACGAAAGTCTGTCTACCGGCAGAGAGATGGAGAAGTCATTTTTTCTGGCCCAGGCAACCAGTTCGGGGACTGTCTGGGAAAATTCACTCATAGGTTATCCTTGCATCTGCGGCTCGGGCCGGACTTTTAATCGCGGTGACATGAATATAGCGCCCAAGGCTGATATACGGTTCCTGGCGGCAATAGCGCGTTTCTAACTCAAGTAACATTTCATAGTCGTCATGTTGTTTATGCTTATCCCGCAGATAGTCATGAAACACTCGGACGCCCGTTTTACTTGTTATCTGCCAACCGATCTGTTCCAGCCACTGGTAAACCTGCCCCGGATCGCGTGGGTAGTCCGGTGAAAGCGTACGCTTTTTACGTTTCGGCATCCCCACCTGCACATAGTCAAAGTTCCCTGCGACCATGTTATGCATCAACAGACCGTTAGCATTGTAGAACATTAACGACAGCGCGCCGCCGGGACGCAATACTGACCACAGCGTCTGCAACACGCTGACGGGATCCGTCACCCATTCCAGCACAGCATGAAACAATATCAGATCAACCGGGGTTTCCAAATGCGCACTAACGTCCTGAGCGGCGCATTGTATGAAATGCATGTTTCCGCTCACACCTTTTACCTCTGCCGCCTGTCGCGCACGGGCGATCATTTCGCCTGACAGATCGCATAATGTCACGAAGTGCCCACGTTCCGCCATCTTGATGGCCGTTTGCCCTTCACCGCCGCCAGCATCCAGAATATGCAATTGCTGCTCGCCGAATGTCGCCAATAATCGATCCAAATCCTGCCAAAGAATAGCCTGTCTTAATTGGCCTTTGGTGGTGCCGTAAATGTTACGGGAAAACTTTTCTGCAATGTCATCAAAATTGCGATCCCGCATCGGGCTCTCCACATACTGGCTTTAGGGTGACTAAGTAAAACCGCTATTTTGTCACACCCGCGCCGAGAATGAACCTTCCTGGTGTAATATCCCTGCAGATCCCCTGCTGTATGGTTAAAAAAGGAACCAAAAAGGATGCTTTTTACGCTGAAGAAAGTGATTGGCGGTATGATGCTGCCGCTTCCACTGATGCTAACAATGATGGGTATTGGCCTGGCGCTGGTCTGGTTTAGCCGCTTTCAAAAAACAGGGAAAGTGTGTATCAGCCTGAGTTGGCTGGCGCTATTACTCCTGAGTTTACAACCCGTCGCCGACAGTCTGCTCAAGCCCATTGAGGACAGCTATCCCACCTGGCAGGATACGCAAAAAGTGGAATACATTGTGGTGCTGGGCGGGGGATATACCTGGAACCCTCAGTGGGCGCCGAGTTCAAACCTGATTAACAATAGCCTTCCACGCCTGAATGAAGGTATTCGCCTATGGCGCGCGAATCCAGGGTCGAAACTTATCTTTACCGGTGCCGCCGCAAAAACGAATAACGTTAGTACCGCGGAAGCTGGTGCCCGCGTAGCGCAGTCGCTGGGGGTGCCGCCTGGTGACATCATCACGCTGGATCACCCCAAAGATACTGAAGAAGAAGCAGCGGCAGTAAAGCAGGCCATCGGCAACGCGCCGTTTCTGCTGGTGACCTCCGCGTCGCACTTACCGCGTGCCATGATTTTCTTCCAACAGGCCGGTCTACATCCGCTGCCAGCACCTGCCAATCAGTTAGCGATTGATTCCCCGCTTAATCCATGGGAGCGGGCAATTCCCTCGCCGGTCTGGCTGATGCACAGCGATCGTGCCGGATACGAAACGCTGGGGCGCATCTGGCAGTGGCTGAAGGGAGCGGGACATTGACCGAAATATTGCCTGATGGCGACGCTATCGCGTCTTATCAGGCCTACGGGTCAGCGCAGAATTCCAGGCCGGATACGGTGTTCACGTGTTGATCAGGCGAGCCACGGCAGCAGGGATTTTGTCGCCAGATCAAAGTTGGAACGATTAAAGCGTCCGGTATTGACCAGTTGCGCCACCTCATCCCATAACACATACAACCAGCGCCGCCAGATGAATGACTCCGCCACTGGCGCGCGTTGCAGATATTGCCAAAGCAGGCTTTCCGCCAGCGCATTGTCCATTAAGCGGAACAATTCATATTCTCTTGGCGCCCATAGCATCAAGCCCGGTCCCACCATCGCCAGGAGCTGATCGCTACGCGCATCTTTGAGCATGCTGCGTAAACTGAAATTGCCGTGGATCAGCACGCAGTTATCATTAAATCCGGCAAATAACTCGGGTAAACATTCACGGGTGCGGAACAGAATCCGCTTGTCCTGCATCGTCAGCCCAGTATTGTTGAACTGATTTAACGTGCTCCACAATACCTCGACACGCTGGCGATACCAGGACGGCCAGATGTTCTCTTGCGTGTTATCCACCGCACCCACGCAGCCGCGGCTGTCCTGCCGATGCCATGACAGCAAACCTTCTACGATTTGATCTTTTAAATGTTCCCAGCGCTCGGGCGTTCGGGCAGGCGCTTCCACCGGCACGCCACGTAAACGCTCAAGCAGGAGCACATCAGGACCGGGATGCTCCTCATGCGTTAGGACGCCATAAATGACCGGCATACGTACCGTGCCACTGCGCGCCAGCATAGAGGTTTTCCATGCCAGCTGCTGCGCCATCCCCGGCGTGGTGAAACTTCTCGCCATCAGCGGCATCGGATTACCCTGACTGTCGTACAGTGACCACAGAGCGGTATCCACTTTCTCATTCACGCATTCAATACGACTGAGTTTTTCACCCAGCAGATGGCTGAGTTCGGCACGCAACTGTTCCATTTCAGATTGCCCTCATAAAAGCTACTGCTTTCATAATGAGCGTCGCGCAGACAGATGTCACCCGGATGAGATCAATTGATGAAAAGAAAAGCACAGGGAAAACGTAACGATACGACACTCCTCCCAAAAATAGGCGGTATTATGGGTGGAGTGCCATGAGAAAAACTAACGCATTTCAGCGCGAACGCGCTCAAGATCCTCAGCAGTGTCTACGCCAGTACCCGGTACTTCTTTAGCGACGGCCACGTGAATTTTTTCGCCGTACCACAGCACACGCAGTTGCTCCAGCATTTCAATATGCTCAAGCGGGCTGGGCTGCCAGTTAACATAGCGGCGAATAAAACCGGCGCGATAACCGTAAATACCGAGGTGACGCAGGAAGGTATCGCCTACCGTTTCCAGGCTTTTGGCAAAACGGTCGCGATCCCAGGGAATCGTTGCGCGCGAAAAATAGAGCGCATAGCCTTCGCTGTCCAGAACGACTTTAACCGCATTCGGATTGAATGCTTCTTCCGCACTATGAATGGGAGCCGCAAGGGTCGCCATGCCAACCTGGCGTTGCGCCAGATTTTCGGCCACCTGACGAATAATGACCGCTGGGATCATCGGCTCATCACCCTGAACGTTCACAATAACGGTATCATCGCTAAAGCCACATTTCTCGACGACTTCCGCCAGACGCTCGGTACCAGACTGGTGATCGGCCCGGGTCATGCAAACTTCCCCTCCCACCGCTTCTACCGCACGAGCGACATCTTCATGATCGGTGGCAACGATAATGCGCTCAGCGCCAGATTCACGCGCACGCTCCAGCACATGCACGATCATCGGCTTGCCGTTGATATCCAGCAGTGGCTTGCCCGGCAAACGGGTGGACGCATAACGCGCAGGAATAATGACCACAAAACTCATGATTTACTCTCATCCGCAGTCAGAACACGAGCTTCGGTTTCCAGTAAAACGGGAATGCCATCACGCAGTGGGAAAGCAAGGTTATCCGGTTTACAAATTAGTTCCTGTTTTTCCTGGTTAAACCAGAGTTTGCCATTGCATACCGGGCAGGCAATGATTTCAAGCAGACGATGATCCATAGTTCCTCCAGATGGACCGGATTGTGAATCCGTAAATATTAACATAATCGCTTAACGGGCTGGGGCTATTTCCCAACCATGACGTACGCCAGCAAATATACCTTCGGGGCAGCGCCCCAGCGTCACGCGCGTTGCCTGCTGCCAGCGGGCAAAATCATCAATCGCCTGGAACAACCCTTTTTGCAGAGTAACACCAGGTTTGACCCCATCCTGTAACCATAGCGAAATCACCTCCAGTACACCTGTTTTACGGTGCATTTTGGCATCCATCCGCCCCACTAACTGTCCACGATGCAGCAACGGCAGGACAAAATAACCGTATTGTCGTTTCGCTGCTGGCGTATAACATTCCAGCCGATAGCTAAAATCGAATAGCTGCTCTGCCCGTTTGCGATCCCAGACCACCGGATCAAACGGCGATAAAACCGTGCTATGCGTTGCTGTTAATTTACCCGCCAATGCCTGCTCAAGCAGCGGTTGAAGATCGCTATGCAACCACAGGGTTCCCAGCCCTTCAACGTCGACCGGAATAATTTGTTGCTGTTCCTTGCGCACATCACACCAGTTTTTTAACCCCGGACGCTTCAGACGATAGTAGTCTGCCAACCATTGTTCGCGAAAAATCCCCAGACTACGGGCGCTGTTGTCCAGCATGAGAATTTCGGCTTCCTCTTGTGAAAGCCTGTCACGTTCATCATCCCAATGCGGCATGACGCGATGGGTTAAATCATAGACTCGCTGGAAATTACGCCGCTCCACCACCATGACTTTCCCGGCAGTAAACAGTCCTTCAAGGTGTCGCTTATGCGGCTTCCATTCCCACCAGCCGTTAGCCCCCTTACGGGGATGTTCAAAATCGGCTGAGCGTACCGGCCCGTTATGATGGATATGCTGGAGTAACTGCTCAATCTCATGGGCATGTTCTGTCATCCACGCCGCTTTATATTTCCAGCCCATTTTCTCCGGCGCCAGCATGCGGTGGCGTATCAGCATAAAGTCACTGCGCGGCATAAAGCAGGCCTCGTGCGCCCAGTACTCCATCAGTTCACCCTGCCGTAACGAGTCATCCAGCCATTGCGGGGAATAATCACCTAAACGACTGAACAGCACCAGGTAAGGACTGCGCGCCACAATATTGATGGTATCGATTTGCAATAAAGACATGCGCGAAATGGTGGCAAGAATATCGGCAGGAGATGCCCGGCGGCGTGTTTTTTTCAGCAGACCTTGAGCGGCAAGGTGAAGATGACGAGCATCCGTCAGAGAAAGGTGCGGCAACGACATTTATGACCTCATAAATGATTCGCTGCCGCAGCTTGAATCCGTTAGCGAGTCAGCGAGATTAAGCTATCCAGCAACACATCAGGCCGTTCGCCTGACAAATGTGCGTCCACAGGTAAATACCACCAGTTATCATCAGCAAATGCGCGGCATTTAACCGCATCTTTTTCCGTCATCACCAGCGTTTGCCCTGCGTCTGAAAACGCACTGACGTCACTGTAGGTCAGAGATTGATGATCTGCCAGCGCAATACATTTTTGTGGTTTGGCTCCGCACGCTTCAAGCGTGGCAAAAAAACGTGGCGGATGACCAATACCCGCCATGGCGACAATATTGGTTAGCTGTGCCACATCACGGCGTTCACCTGTGCGTAAATTAACGGCCAGCCCTGGTTCAAGTCGCATGGGGATCTCCCCCGGCTGTGGACTGCCGCCGTTAACGATTGTCGCATCCACCGATTTAAGCCGGCCTGCGCGTTCCCGCATTGGACCGGCAGGAAGCCACCAGCCATTGCCAAATCGACGCTCGCCGTCAATCACCACGATTTCAACATCTCGCGCCAGACGATAGTGCTGTAGACCATCGTCCGTCACAATAATCTGCACATCATGATGCGCCAAAATAGCTTTTACCGCATCCGCTCTGTTCGGAGAGACCGCTACAGGCACGCCGGTACGCTGGTAGATGAGCACAGGTTCATCGCCCGCTTCTGCAGTCGTGGTATCCGTTGTCAGCAACAGCGGGTAAGCCGCGGCTTTTCCGCCATAACCACGAGAAACCACGCCTACGCGGATACCACGTTGCTGTAGTCGTTCAACCAGCCAAATCACCACCGGCGTTTTACCGTTCCCGCCTGCGGTAAGGTTTCCCACTACGACCACTGGTACCGGCGCGCGCCATGCGCGCTTGAGCCCAAGTTTGTAGCATAAGCGGATCCCCCCACTCACCAGGCCATACAGCCAGGAGAGTGGAAGTAATAAGCGCCACAGCGGCGATTCACCAGTCCAGATACGTGCGATCATTGACCAAATTGCATTTTGTGTAATTGCGCATACACGCCGCGTTGCTCAATCAGCTCGTTATGGGTTCCGCGCTCAACAATCACCCCGTCTTCCACCACGATGATTTCATCCGCCTGCTCAATGGTAGAAAGACGGTGTGCAATGACCAGAGAAGTACGGTTTTTCTGTAGCTCATCCAGTGCCGCCTGAATCGCGCGTTCGGATTCAGTATCGAGAGCCGACGTAGCTTCATCAAGGATCAGGATCGGACTGTCACGCAGTAAGGCACGGGCGATAGCGATACGTTGGCGCTGTCCACCGGAAAGCAGTACGCCGTTTTCGCCAATCACCGTATCCAGACCATTATCCATCTTATTGATGAAATCCATGGCATAGGCCATCTGCGCCGCTTTTTCGATCTGTTCGCGACTGTATAAATCGGTACGCGCGTAGGCGATGTTATTGGCAACCGTATCGTTAAACAGGTGCACATTCTGCGAAACCAAAGCAACCTGATCGCGCAGGGATGCGAGGGTATATTCGCGCAGATCGTGTCCGTCCATCAGAATCTGCCCTTCATCGATATCGTAGAAGCGCGTGATCAGGCTGGCGATAGTGGATTTACCTGAACCTGAACGCCCCACCAGAGCGACAGTTTTGCCCGCCGGAATATTCAGGTTGATGTTACGCAGCGCAGGGGCTTCACGTCCTGGATAAGTAAAGGTCACATTGCGGAATTCCAGATCGCCGGTAGCGCGTTCGATAACGCGTTTGCCTTCGTCTTTCTCCTGTTCGCTATCCAGAATCGTAAATAAGGTCTGGCATGCCGCCATACCACGCTGGAACTGCGCGTTGACGTTAGTCAGCGATTTCAACGGACGCATCAGCGCGATCATTGACGAGAAAACAACGGTAATGGTCCCTGCCGTCAGGTTTTCCATGACGCTTGGGAAACTGGCTGCATATAACACGAATGCCAGAGCCAGAGACGCAATCAACTGGATGATAGGATCGGAGATAGAAGAGGCGGAAACCATCTTCATCCCCTGTAAACGCATCTTGTTGCTGACTTTATCAAAGCGTTTGGTTTCGACTTCCTGACCACCAAAAATCAGAACTTCTTTGTGGCCTTTCAGCATCTGCTCCGCACTGGTCGTAACCTGCCCCATGGTGTTTTGCATATTTTTACTGATGCTACGAAAGCGCTTAGAAACCACACGAATCGCCACTGACACAATTGGCGCCAGTACTATCAGGATCAATGATAGCTGCCAGCTGTAATAGAACATCATGATGAACAGGCCAATAATTGACGCCCCTTCACGTACCACGGTGATCAGCGCGCCGGAAGACGATGACGCAACCTGTTCTGAATCATAGGTAATACGTGACAGCAACGTACCTGTAGACTGTTTATCAAAAAAGGAGACTGGCATGCCCATCATGTGACCAAACAGGCGGCGGCGCATGGTCATAACCACTTTGCCTGACACCCATGAGATACAGTAGCTGGAGACATAGCTGGTTAAGCCACGAACTATCATCAGCCCAATGACCACCAGCGGCATCCACAACAGCACCGAGCGGTCAGTTTTACCAAAACCATCATCCAGTAATGGCTTAAGGAGCGATAACATGAAGGTATCGCTGGCCGCGTTAAGGATTAACGCTATACCCGCCACGATCAGACCCGATTTAAAAGGCGCTATGGTTGGCCATAGTCGGCGAAACGTCTGCCACGTAGAGAGATCTTTATCGTTATGCATTCAAAAAACCAGCATTTGTTAGAATAGCCGCATATTCTACCCGTTATCCTCCGACACGCCAAACCACTGATGATACCAACGGGGTAAAATCTGATCCCGCATGCTGCGTATTTGCCAGGTTTTCGGGTAAAAATCCAGCGTAATCTGCCCCTGATGTGGCGTATCCAGCCATTGATAATCTTGTTGCCGATAGCGCCGCTTCACCTTCCAGGAAGGCAGTCGCCAGGCATTGTAACGGGATGCCGAGGCTAATGCCGCCTGTCCGCCAACTCGCTGAATCAGCGCCAGTGATGATGATGTATTGCTGCCATGGTGTGGAACCTGCATAACAGTAGCCTGCAGATGCGACCAGTAGTGACTTAGCATTTTTTGTTCAGCGGGAGACTCAATATCCCCGGTCAGAAGAATACTCTGATGTCCGTCATCGACTTTAACCACGCAGGATTGGTTATTCCCTTGCGCTGTATTTCCGCGCACCGGCCAGTGCGCACTGAACGTTAATCCTTGCCATTGCCAGCGTTCCCCGCGAAAACACGGGAGATGACCTTTCCAGCCTAGTGGGCTTCTTATCCATAAGAATGGCCATGCTTGTTGCAGCGAGCGCAACCCTCCCCGATGATCCATATGCTCGTGACTTAAAATACCCCCTTCAGGCTCGAGGTTGTGCCAGCGTAACCAGGGAATGATCAGTTGCTGCGCGCTATCGCCCTCAGGCCATGCCAGACCCGTATCATAAAGAATCGCTTTTCCATTGCGGGCGATCACCATCGCCAGTCCCTGCCCGACGTCCAGCATATGCACTTGCCATGCGTCCGTGCGTGGCGCTCGCCAGAGCGGTTCACTCAGCAAAAATAGCGCCGTGAAACAAAGCATCGGTAGAGTACGCCAGGCATTCAGTCGCCATGCGATGAGCATCAGCCCAGGTGCCAATGCAAGCCATTGCCAGCGGGCATCTATATTAATCCAGCCTTGAGGCAGAGCATTAAGTCCCCAAAATAACAGCGCCAGAGACCGATCGGCTAAATACCACAACCCCGACTCCAGCCCTCCCAGACCGGTTAAATGTACGAGCATGCCGGCTAGTATCAGCGGTACGGAAATAAACGTGACCAGCGGTACGGCAAATATATTAGCCACCAATGAAGTCAGACTTATGCCGTGAAACATCGAAATTTGCACAGGCAAAAGCAGAATCGTGATACCCAGTTGCAGATGAGCGAGCGCCAGCAGTATGCGTCCAATGCGAGAGAGCGACCAGGCAGGTAAAGGTACCCACTGATACCAGAATATCAGCGCCGCGACGGCAAAAGCAGACAACCACAGACTTTGTGACAGAATAGCGAGAGGATCAGCCACCACGATGGCTGCGAGACAACAGACCCAGACCGACCATCCGCTCCACTGCCTGCCGCTTAGCTTCAGCGCCCCCCAGACCATCAGCGCGACAATCGTGCGCAATGCAGGCGGCTGAAGCCCCGTTAACCATGCATAAAATGTCGCGCAGATAATCCCGCCAATCAATGGAACCTGCCAGCAAATCCATCTGGTTGGCATAAAAAATTGTCCACCGCGAATCAGTCCTCCCGCCAAAAGTGCGGCAAACGCAATATGCAGCCCGGAGATAGCCATCAAATGCGCCGTGCCGGTATCACACATAATGGCTTTTACCTCTTGTGACACGGACAAGCGCTCTCCCATTCCCAGCCCCAGTATGACCTGCTGCCAGGGATAGTCGGCGAGTGCCATTTTCAGCGAGGCAAGATATCGCGAACGTAAACTACAGTGTGGCGCAATGACTGAAGCCTGTAAGAACCGTCCCGTCAGCGGCTGATGCTGTGCTAACGCGTGACGTTGACTGTCAAATCCTCCCTCATTTAATTGACCGTGTACGGCGCGAACTTTTAGCGTCATCGCCCATGTCTGGCCCGCGCAAACGTCGCCGGGCAGGTACTGCCCATACAGCACAATTCCTTGCGCAGGAAAGATTCGCCGCCCCAGCAGGTGGGTGATCTGACCA
Organism: Citrobacter sp. CRE-46; assembly: GCF_059615875.1. Taxonomy (NCBI): domain Bacteria; kingdom Pseudomonadati; phylum Pseudomonadota; class Gammaproteobacteria; order Enterobacterales; family Enterobacteriaceae; genus Citrobacter; species Citrobacter sp. CRE-46. Next base: position 3,322,823 of record NZ_CM184341.1, read on the forward strand.
TAGTGCGTGGTCATATTGTCGGTTCCGGTTATGCGCACAATTGCCTGCTGGTTTTTAGCAGGAAGCGTATTACCCGCCCAAAGTGCATCTTTCGCCGCCATTATTCCCCAAAGAAAAAACAGCAGGGTCAACCCGGCGAAACGCATATGTTTGTGGGGAAAAAGGCAGAGCAGACATGCCAGACAAAATACAACGCTGATGCTCAGCATCTCAGGTAGCGCGGGTAATAGCATCAGAGGAAGAATGCCGCACAATGCACACGTACTCACCGTTGTTATTTTCATCAATACCTCCCTGTTGCGGGGAGTGTGTAGTAATACTCAACGGTTGTCTGGCGACAATTTACTGTTATACGGCACGCGTTCCGCTGATCTTTGGCGGCGGATGTAACATGCGAATTAATTGGGATGGGGATTCCAGTATGGGCCTGCAGAAATGAAAAAAGCACCCATGCAGGTGCTTTCCTCGGCGTTAAGTCTCGCTAAAAACTTAACCGTAAATATTGGCGCGATCGCGCAGTTCTTTACCTGGTTTAAAGTGCGGAACGTATTTCCCTTCCAGATCCACTTTATCGCCGGTCTTCGGATTACGTCCGGTGCGAGGTGCGCGGTAATGCAAAGAGAAGCTGCCGAAACCGCGGATTTCAATACGCTCGCCCTGCGCAAGAGTCGAGGCCATATGTTCCAGCATCTCTTTTACTGCATCTTCAACCGCTTTCGCGGGAATATGAGGTTGCTGGGTTGCAAGTCTTTCAATCAATTCTGACTTGGTCATGATTCCTCCGGTTCCTTAAAGGCATAATTAGCTGCTGCATTGATTAAGGGCGGCCGTAGCCGCCCTTTGTCATTGATTACAGGACGAATCCTGTAATCTGTCAAGCTACTCGTCACCCTTTGTGCTGTTAACGGCACAAAGGATTTAGAGAACTCGATATTACTCGCCTTTAGCTGCTTTGAAAGCTTCAGCCATTGCGTTGTTAGAGAAGTTTGCATCTTCCTGTTTGTTAACAGTTGCGATTGCATCTTTCTCATCAGCTTCGTCTTTAGCACGAACAGACAGGCTGATTGCACGGTTCTTACGATCAACGCCGGTGAATTTAGCTTCAACGTCGTCGCCTACGCTCAGAACCAGAGTTGCATCTTCAACGCGGTCACGGGAAGCTTCAGAAGCGCGCAGGTAACCTTCAACGCCGTCAGCCAGTTCTACGGTTGCGCCTTTAGCGTCAACTGCAGTGACTTTACCGTTTACGATTGCGCCTTTCTTGTTCAGTGCAACCCAGTTGTTGAACGGATCTTCTGCGAGCTGTTTAACGCCCAGAGAGATACGCTCACGCTCTGCGTCAACCTGCAGAACAACTGCTGCGATTTCGTCGCCTTTTTTGTATTCACGAACTGCTTCTTCGCCTGCAACGTTCCAGGAGATGTCAGACAGGTGAACCAGGCCGTCGATGCCGCCGTCCAGGCCGATGAAGATACCGAAGTCAGTGATAGACTTGATTTTACCTTCAACACGGTCGCCCTTGTTGTGGGTTTCTGCGAACTGCTGCCATGGGTTGTTTTTGCACTGCTTCAGACCCAGGGAGATACGACGACGTTCTTCGTCGATATCCAGAACCATAACTTCCACTACATCGCCAACGTTAACAACTTTGGACGGGTGGATGTTTTTGTTGGTCCAATCCATTTCGGAAACGTGAACCAGGCCTTCAACGCCTTCTTCGATTTCAACGAAGCAGCCGTAGTCGGTCAGGTTGGTCACGCGACCAGTCAGTTTGGTACCTTCCGGATAACGCTTAGCGATAGCTACCCATGGATCTTCGCCCAGCTGTTTCAGGCCCAGAGATACACGAGTACGCTCGCGGTCGAACTTCAGCACTTTAACAGTGATTTCGTCGCCAACGTTTACGATTTCGCTCGGATGCTTAACGCGTTTCCATGCCATGTCGGTGATGTGCAGCAGGCCGTCAACGCCACCCAGATCAACGAATGCACCGTAGTCAGTGAGGTTCTTAACGATACCTTTAACTTCCATGCCTTCCTGCAGGTTTTCCAGCAGTTGATCGCGTTCTGCGCTGTTTTCGGATTCGATAACGGCACGACGGGAAACAACAACGTTGTTACGCTTCTGATCCAGCTTGATGACTTTGAACTCAAGCTCTTTGCCTTCCAGGTGCAGCGTGTCGCGGACCGGACGAACGTCTACCAGGGAACCCGGCAGGAACGCGCGAATACCATTCAGCTCAACAGTGAAGCCACCCTTGACTTTGCCATTGATAACACCAGTAACGGTTGCAGCTTCTTCGTAAGCTTTTTCCAGCGTGATCCAAGCTTCGTGACGTTTAGCTTTCTCACGGGACAGCAGGGTTTCACCGAAGCCGTCTTCTACTGCATCCAGAGCAACGTCAACTTCGTCACCAACCTGGATTTCCAGCTCGCCCTGGGCGTTTTTGAACTGCTCTGCCGGAATGGCGGACTCAGATTTCAGACCAGCGTCAACCAGTACTACGTCTTTGTCGATAGCAACAACAACACCACGAACGATGGAACCCGGACGGGTTTCGATTTCTTTTAAGGATTCTTCAAACAGTTGAGCAAAAGATTCAGTCATGTTTAATCTTCAGGTTTCATATTTAACGTCCACCTGGCTCCATGCCGGATGGGGTTGTTTAACATACCCGCTGTCAGTCCATTGCAACGGGGGTACTGCAAATTCGGTCGCACTTAAGCGAGTGCCAGTTTTTGGCGCGCATATTGTAACGCTTTTTCAATCACTTGCTCAATGCTTAATCGGGTTGAATCCAAAACTAAAGCATCAGCAGCGGGAACCAGCGGCGCTACAGCACGGTTACGATCGCGGTAATCGCGTTCCTCGATCTCGGCCAAAAGGCGTTCAAAGTTAACACTAAAGCCCTTCTCCTGCAACTGTAGCATACGTCTATGCGCACGTTCGTGCGAGGAGGCGTCCAGAAAAATTTTCACCGGCGCATCCGGGAACACGACGGTTCCCATATCGCGTCCGTCGGCAATCAGGCCAGGCGCTTCGCGAAACGCGCGTTGACGACGTAAAAGCGCTTCGCGCACGCGGGGAAAAGCAGCCACCTGGGATGCGGCATTCGCCACTTCCTGAGTGCGGATTTCGCCACTAACATCTTCACCTTCCAGAATGACTTCCAGGTTGCCGTCCGTTGAGATAAAACGCACATCCAGGTGTGAGGCAAGCGGTACCAGAGCATCTTCAGAGGTGACATCGACATGGTGATGTAACGCTGCGAGCGCCAGTACGCGATAGATCGCGCCTGAATCTAACAGATGCCACTGCAATGCTTCCGCCATTGCCTTGCACAAGGTGCCTTTACCTGCACCGCTTGGGCCATCAATGGTAATAACCGGGGCAATTGCCGTCATCTTTTTCTCCTTAAACGGGCATACGTTAACGTGAACGCCGCGCATTATACGCGCCAACGACAACGATCGTTATCTTTGTGTGAAAAATGCAGAATCATTGAAGCTGAGTGTAGAAGAAATAGACAATCGGAGATGGCAGAATGTGCCGCACTGGGTAGTGCGGCAATAAAATCAGGCAGGTGTACTAATACGCGCCAACTGTTCGAAATAATCCGGGAAAGTTTTGGCGGTACATTTGGGGTCAAGAATGGTCACCGGGGTATCAGACAGCGCCACCAGCGAGAAACACATCGCCATACGGTGATCATTATAGGTTGCGATATCCGCAAACTGCAGCGTCGCTGGTGGTGTGATGCGGATGAAGTCATGCCCCTCTTCAACTTCCGCGCCCACTTTGCGTAATTCCGTCGCCATCGCAAACAGACGGTCGGTCTCTTTGACGCGCCAGTTGTAGATGTTGCGTAGGGTCGTGGTGCCTTTAGCAAACAGCGCGGCCGTGGCAATAGTCATCGCCGCGTCGGGAATAGGGTTCATATCCATATCCACTGCGTTCAGTTCGCCGTGAGTACAGGCAATAAAATCATCACCCCAGGTAATGGTCGCGCCCATTTTCTCCAGTACATCAGCAAAGCGAATATCGCCCTGCATACTGTTGCGGCCAATCCCGGTGACTTTAACCGTGCCGCCTTTAATGGCGCCCGCCGCGAGGAAGTATGAAGCAGAAGAAGCATCGCCCTCAACCAGATAGGCGCCCGGAGACTGATACTGCTGCTGCCCCTGCACGACAAAGCGCTGGTAGTTCTGATTCTCAATTTCAACACCAAACGTCTTCATCAGATTCAGGGTGATATCAATATAAGGTTTAGATACCAGCTCGCCTTTAATGGCGATCGTTGTATCCTGCGGCGCCAGCGGTGCAGTCATCAGTAGCGCAGTAAGGAACTGGCTGGATACGCTGCCGTCTACCTCAACTTGCCCGCCGGAGAAGCCCCCGCGCAAACGAAGTGGCGGATAGTTTTCCTGCTCCAGGTACTCAATGTTGGCTCCCCCCTGGCGCAGCGCATCAACCAGATGGCCAATCGGGCGCTCCTTCATGCGCGGTTCGCCTGTCAACACGATGTCATTGCTGCCAAGGCACAGCGCAGCGGCCAGCGGACGCATTGCGGTTCCGGCATTGCCAAGAAACAGTTCCACTGCCCTTTCGGCATGTAATGCGCCGCCGTTGCCGATAATCTCGCAGCGGGTGCGATCGGCGGAAAGGGTATAGCTAATCCCTAACGCATTGAGTGCATTGAGCATATGACGGACATCGTCGCTGTCCAGCAGGTTGGTCAGGACAGTGGTGCCATTTGCTAATGCGGCCAGCAGCAAAGCGCGGTTAGAAACACTTTTGGATCCAGGCAGATTGATGGTGCCATCCACCCGCGCAATGGGTTGTAACGTCAGGGATTCCATGAAACTCAACTCTCAAAACAGATATAAAAACCCCACAGGCGGGCTGTGGGGATGAAAAGTACAGCAGATTAACCGCGGCGGCGTTCGAAATCGACCATGAAATCGGTCAGTGCTTTTACGCCTTCAAGCGGCATCGCATTATAGATAGACGCACGCATACCGCCGACCACACGGTGCCCTTTCAGCGCATGCAGCCCCGCAGCGAAAGACTCCTCCAGGAAGAGTTTATCCAGGGCGCTGTCAGCCAGTTGGAACGGGACGTTCATACGTGAACGGTTCGACTTCGCGACATCGTTACGATAGAAGTCGCTGTTGTCGATCACGCCATACAACAGCTCTGCTTTTTGCTGGTTAATTTTATTCATCGCATTAACACCGCCCTGCTCTTTGAGCCACTTAAAGACCAGGCCAGACAGATACCAGGCAAAGGTTGGCGGCGTGTTGAACATGGAGTCGTTGTCATTTAGCACGGTATAGTCAAGGATTGACGGGCATGAAACATGCGCTTTACCCAGCAGATCTTCGCGTACAATGACAATCGTCAGTCCCGCAGGACCAATGTTTTTCTGCGCCCCGGCATAGATTACGCCATAGCGGCTAACATCAAGCGGCGCGGAGAGGATGGTAGAAGAGAGATCCGCCGTAACCACCACATTGCTGGCAAAGTTCGGCGTTTCATCAATCGCAATGCCATCGATGGTTTCATTCGGGCAATAGTGCAGGTACGCGGCGTTGTCAGAAAGCTGCCATTCGCTCATTGGCTTAACAGCGCGTAGACCGTCAACGGTGACTTTGGCATCGATAACGTTCGGCGTGCAGTACTTTTTCGCTTCTTTAATCGCACTGGCGGCCCAGTAACCGGCATCGACGTAATCCGCTGTCGTTTTATCACCGAGAATATTTAACGGGATACCGGCGAATTGCCCACGGCCACCGCCATGACAGAACAACACTTTATAGTTAGAGGGGATGCTGAGGAGATCGCGAAAATCCTGCTCTGCTTCCTCTGCCACCTGGATAAACTCTTTGCCCCGGTGGCTAATTTCCATGACCGACGTGCCAAGACCGTTCCAGTCGCGAAGATCCTGTTGAGCCAGTTTAAGTACTTCCGCCGGTAGCATTGCCGGACCTGAACTAAAATTGAAGACCTGAGCCATTTCCCCTCACCACGTTGTGTTGTTATCCAATCAACATCCTGTCATTGACGATAATCCTGTGACAGACATTGGGTATAAGTTATTCCTGTGGATATCGGTTTTATCATTCAGTGACACGCGCCGCAATGGGTAAAACGGAGCGGGGTAAAAATGAGTCATAGGTCACACAACAGAATCTATCGGATTGACGGGTAAAAACCGAGATTTTCGCTGTCAGGTGACCCGTTTTGCCCGACTGGCCTTCGACCATTCTGGATTTGCGCAGCGCGGACATAATTGATGATCCCCCGCGCTCATTTGCACCACTTCACTACACCGTACACATGCATAGTCGCCTGTTTCAGGCACCACCTTAAATCGCTGTGTACAGTGTTTAGGCAGAATGCTGAGTCCCGGTTTTACGTCTTCATCGGCAAAGAAGTAAACGCTGATCTGCCCATTCGTCTCCAGAATAGCGAGTTTCACCTGCCCCAGTTGCTCTACGCCGTTCAAACGCAGCTCCATAAAGAATTCGAATTCCGTCATATTGGCGCGATTAAGCTTTGACCATGACAATTCACCGTCTTCAATGATGACCACTGGCTTACCTTCCAGTAGATCTTCCAGCTTTTCGCTGTGTGACATCAGCCACATGACAAGACGATAAAGCAGCGCCAGGGTAATAAAAACCACCAGCACCGGAATCATCGGCACATCGTCATAAAACGCCACATCGCCCGCCGCAGAGCCCAGCGTAAGAATAATCAGCACTTCAAAAAGCGACATCTGCCGTACGCCACGCCGCCCCGTTAGCTTTAAAAACAGAAAAACCAATATAAAGGTATAGAGACTGCGCAGCGCAACCTCGCCAAGAAACTCCATTGGCACCTTATCCAGTGCCATACGCTGTAAATCGAATGCTTTCATTTTGTGCTCTTAACATTGTTGACTGTGTGAAAGCATAGCCAATAGTTTTATTTACGCCTGGGCTCCGGCGGCGATAGCGCCGTTCATTGAAAACCCGTATCATTGCGCGCTTTCCGTACGACAAAAGTGATTTTCATGACGCAAACATTTATTCCCGGCAAAGATGCCGCTCTGGAAGACTCCATCGCTCGCTTCCAGCAAAAATTACTCGACCTTGGTTTTCAGATTGAAGAAGCCTCCTGGTTGAACCCTGTGCCTAACGTTTGGTCTGTGCATATTCGCGACAAAGAATGCGCGCTGTGCTTTACCAACGGTAAAGGTGCGACGAAAAAAGCGGCGCTGGCCTCCGCGCTGGGCGAATATTTTGAGCGTCTGTCTACGAACTACTTCTTTGCGGATTTCTGGCTGGGCGAAACCATCGCCAACGGCCCGTTCGTGCATTATCCAAACGAAAAATGGTTCCCGCTGACGGAAGACGATGACGTGCCGGAAGGTCTGCTGGATGCGCGTCTGCGCGCATTTTACGATCCAGAAAACGAATTGACCGGAAGCATGCTTATCGACCTGCAATCCGGAAATGAAGATCGTGGCGTCTGCGGCCTGCCGTTTACCCGTCAGTCTGATAACCAGACTGTCTATATTCCGATGAATATTATCGGCAATCTGTACGTTTCTAACGGTATGTCTGCGGGTAACACGCCTAACGAAGCGCGCGTTCAGGGCCTGTCTGAAGTCTTTGAACGTTATGTGAAGAACCGCATTATCGCGGAAAGCATCAGCCTGCCGGAAATCCCGGCCGAGGTGATGGCGCGTTACCCGGCGGTAGTGGAGTCCATCGCCACACTGGAAGCGGAAGGTTTCCCGATTTTCGCCTACGATGGCTCGCTGGGCGGCAAATACCCGGTGATTTGCGTTGTCCTGTTCAACCCGGCCAACGGTACCTGCTTTGCGTCCTTCGGCGCGCACCCGGATTTCGGCGTTGCGCTGGAGCGTACCGTTACCGAACTGCTGCAGGGTCGTGGTCTGAAAGATCTTGATGTCTTCACCCCGCCAACCTTCGACGATGAAGAAGTGTCTGAACACACTAACCTTGAAACCCACTTCATTGATTCCAGCGGTCTGATCTCCTGGGATCTGTTCAAGCAAGATGCTGATTATCCGTTCGTTGACTGGAATTTCTCCGGCACTACGGAAGAAGAGTTCGCCACCCTGATGACCATCTTCAACGCTGAAGATAAAGAAGTGTATATCGCCGACTACGAACATCTGGGGGTATACGCCTGCCGCATTATCGTTCCGGGGATGTCTGACATCTACCCGGCTGAAGATCTGTGGTTAGCCAACAACGCAATGGGTACGCATCTGCGCGAAACGATCCTCTCTCTGCCAGGCAGTGAGTGGGATAAAGAAGACTATCTCAATCTGCTCGAACAACTGGATGAAGAAGGTTTTGACGACTTCACCCGCGTACGCGAACTGCTTGGTCTGGCGACCGGCGCAGATAACGGTTGGTATACCCTGCGCATTGGCGAGCTTAAAGTGATGCTGGCGCTGGCCGGTGGTGACCTGGAGCAAGCGCTGGTATGGACAGAATGGACGATGGAATTCAACGCCTCCGTGTTTAGCGCTGAACGTGCAAACTACTACCGTTGCCTGCAAACGCTGCTGCTATTGTCGCAGGAAGAGGAGCGTCAGCCGCTGCAATATCTGAACGCGTTTGTCCGCATGTACGGCGCCGATGCGGTTGAAGCGGCAAGTGCGGCATTGAGTGGTGAAGCCGCATTTTATGGTCTTCAGCCAGTAGACAACGATCTGCACGCATTCCCGGCGCATCAGTCTCTGCTGAAAGCCTATGAAAAACTGCAGCGCGCGAAAGCAGCGCACTGGTCAAAATAGTGCCAAACAGCCTGCGTTAAGTAGGCTAAATGTATTGTCTGGGCTATATTACGGGGCGCTTTAAGCGCCCTGTTTTTTATTTTGGTCAAATCAAAAAATAAATGTAAAAACAAGGTTAAATATTAGTAGTTGATATTAAAAAAATTAGCTTATTAATGTGGCCTTTTATCTCAATTACTCCATATTAATTAACCGTCCAACAGGAGGCTGAAAGAAAAAATTCAACTCACTTTATAATTTTTAAAATTTATTTTTACATGGATAATCAATAAGTTACTCCGCATTCGCATAAAAACCATGCGTCTTGCGGGCCTATAAGCCAGGCGAGATATGATCTATATCAAATTCTCATCTATAATGCTTTGTTAGTATCTCGTCGCCGACTTAATAAAGAGAGAGTTAGTGTGAAAGCTGACAACCCTTTTGATCTTTTACTTCCTGCTGCAATGGCCAAAGTTGCCGAAGAAGCAGGCGTCTATAAAGCAACGAAACATCCGCTTAAGACGTTCTATCTGGCAATTACTGCCGGTGTATTCATTTCAATTGCCTTTGTTTTCTATATCACCGCCACAACCGGTACCGGCACCATGCCTTTTGGCATGGCAAAATTAATAGGTGGTATCTGCTTTTCCCTGGGGCTGATCCTTTGTGTTATCTGCGGTGCAGACCTCTTCACCTCAACCGTACTGATTGTTGTTGCTAAAGCCAGTGGTCGTATTACCTGGGGACAGTTGGCTAAAAACTGGCTTAACGTTTATGTCGGCAACCTGATTGGCGCCCTGATCTTCGTGTTACTTATGTGGCTTTCCGGCGAGTATATGACCGCCAACGGCGCGTGGGGACTCAACGTCCTGCAAACAGCCGACCACAAAGTACACCATACTTTTGTTGAAGCGGTAAGCCTCGGTATCCTGGCTAACCTGATGGTGTGTCTGGCCGTATGGATGAGCTACTCAGGTCGCAGCCTGATGGACAAAGCGTTTATCATGGTATTACCGGTCGCAATGTTTGTTGCCAGCGGTTTTGAGCACAGTATCGCAAACATGTTTATGATCCCTATGGGTATTGTAATACGCGATTTCGCCACCCCGGAATTCTGGACCGCTGTCGGTTCTTCTCCGGAGAATTTTTCTCACCTGACCGTGATGAATTTCATCACCGATAACCTGATTCCGGTTACGATCGGTAATATTATCGGCGGCGGTTTGTTGGTCGGGTTGACATACTGGGTCATTTACCTGCGTGGTAACGATCATCATTAATCTGTTGATGCCCATTACACGCAGTAAATAAAAAATCCACTTAAGAAGGTAGGTGTTACATGTCCGAGCTTAATGAAAAGTTAGCCACAGCCTGGGAAGGTTTTACCAAAGGTGACTGGCAGAATGAAGTAAACGTACGTGACTTCATTCAGAAAAACTACACTCCGTATGAGGGTGACGAGTCCTTCCTGGCTGGCGCTACTGACGCGACCACCAAGCTGTGGGACAGCGTAATGGAAGGCGTTAAACAGGAAAACCGCACTCACGCGCCTGTTGACTTTGACACCTCCGTTGCTTCTACCATCACTTCTCACGACGCTGGTTACATCAACAAAGCGCTGGAGAAAATTGTTGGTCTGCAGACTGAAGCTCCGCTGAAACGTGCGATCATTCCGTTCGGCGGCATCAAAATGGTTGAAGGTTCCTGCAAAGCGTACAATCGCGAACTGGATCCGATGCTGAAAAAAATCTTCACCGAATACCGTAAAACCCACAACCAGGGCGTATTCGATGTTTATACCAAAGACATTCTGAACTGCCGTAAATCCGGTGTTCTGACTGGTCTGCCAGATGCGTATGGCCGTGGCCGTATCATCGGTGACTACCGTCGCGTTGCGCTGTACGGTATCGACTTCCTGATGAAAGACAAATACGCGCAGTTTGTTTCCCTGCAGTCTGACCTGGAAAACGGCGTAAACCTGGAAGCGACTATCCGTCTGCGTGAAGAAATCGCTGAACAGCACCGCGCGCTGGGTCAGATCAAAGAAATGGCAGCGAAATATGGCTGCGATATCTCTGGTCCGGCTACCAACGCTCAGGAAGCTATCCAGTGGACTTACTTCGGCTACCTGGCCGCGGTTAAATCTCAGAACGGCGCAGCAATGTCCTTCGGTCGCGTATCCACCTTCCTGGATGCATACATCGAACGTGATATCAAAGCAGGCAAAATCACTGAACAAGACGCTCAGGAAATGATTGACCACCTGGTCATGAAACTGCGTATGGTTCGCTTCCTGCGTACTCCGGAATATGATGAACTGTTCTCCGGTGACCCGATTTGGGCAACTGAATCTATCGGTGGTATGGGCGTTGATGGCCGTACTCTGGTTACCAAAAACAGCTTCCGCTTCCTGAACACCCTGTACACCATGGGTCCTTCTCCGGAGCCGAACATCACCGTTCTGTGGTCTGAAAAACTGCCTCTGAACTTCAAGAAATTCGCCGCTAAAGTGTCCATCGACACCTCTTCTCTGCAGTACGAGAACGATGACCTGATGCGTCCGGACTTCAACAACGACGACTACGCTATCGCTTGCTGCGTAAGCCCGATGGTTGTTGGTAAACAAATGCAGTTCTTCGGTGCGCGTGCAAACCTGGCGAAAACCATGCTGTATGCAATCAACGGCGGCGTTGATGAAAAACTGAAAATGCAGGTTGGTCCTAAATCTGAACCGATCAAAGGCGACGTTCTGAACTTCGACGAAGTGATGGACCGCATGGATCACTTCATGGACTGGCTGGCGAAGCAGTACGTCACCGCGCTGAACGTAATCCACTACATGCACGACAAGTACAGCTACGAAGCCTCTCTGATGGCGCTGCACGACCGTGACGTTATCCGCACCATGGCGTGTGGTATCGCTGGTCTGTCCGTTGCTGCTGACTCCCTGTCTGCAATCAAATATGCGAAAGTTAAACCGATTCGTGACGAAGACGGTCTGGCTATCGACTTCGAAATCGAAGGCGAATACCCGCAGTTTGGTAACAACGACTCTCGTGTAGATGACATGGCGGTTGACCTGGTAGAACGTTTCATGAAGAAAATTCAGAAACTGACTACTTACCGTAACGCTATCCCGACTCAGTCTGTTCTGACCATCACCTCTAACGTGGTTTATGGTAAGAAAACGGGTAACACCCCAGACGGTCGTCGTGCTGGCGCGCCGTTCGGACCGGGTGCTAACCCAATGCACGGTCGTGACCAGAAAGGTGCTGTTGCCTCTCTGACCTCCGTTGCTAAACTGCCGTTTGCTTACGCTAAAGATGGTATCTCTTATACCTTCTCTATCGTTCCGAACGCACTGGGTAAAGACGACGAAGTTCGTAAGACTAACCTGGCTGGTCTGATGGATGGTTACTTCCACCACGAAGCGTCCATCGAAGGTGGTCAGCACCTGAACGTGAACGTCATGAACCGTGAAATGCTGCTGGATGCGATGGAACATCCGGAAAAATATCCGCAGCTGACCATCCGCGTTTCTGGCTACGCAGTACGTTTTAACTCCCTGACTAAAGAACAGCAGCAGGACGTTATTACTCGTACCTTCACTCAGACCATGTAATTGGTTTTGACTGAAATCGTACTTTAAAAAGCGTACAATAAAGGCTCCACGTAAGTGGGGCCTTTTTAATAGCCTGCTTTGTCAGCTATCTATACTTATGGATAGCAGCCAAAACAGACTCGACACAGTTAATAACTGTGCACTAACACAGGCCCCGGATGGGCCACATCTGGAGAAACACCGCAATGTCAGTTATTGGTCGCATTCACTCCTTTGAATCCTGTGGCACTGTAGACGGCCCGGGCATCCGTTTTATTACCTTCTTCCAGGGCTGCCTGATGCGCTGCCTGTATTGCCATAACCGTGACACATGGGATACGCACGGCGGTAAAGAAGTCACTGTCGACGAATTAATGAAAGAGGTCGTGACTTATCGCCACTTTATGAACGCCTCCGGTGGCGGCGTGACGGCATCCGGCGGTGAAGCCATCCTGCAGGCTGAGTTCGTACGTGACTGGTTCCGCGCCTGTAAAAAAGAAGGCATTCACACCTGCCTGGACACCAACGGTTTTGTTCGCCGCTACGATCCGGTAATTGATGAACTGCTGGAAGTCACCGACCTGGTGATGCTCGATCTCAAACAGATGAACGACGAAATCCACCAGAATCTGGTCGGCGTGTCTAACCATCGCACGCTGGAATTTGCTCGTTACCTGTCGAACAAAGACATTAAAGTGTGGATCCGTTACGTGGTAGTGCCAGGCTGGTCTGACGATGACGACTCCGCGCACCGTCTGGGCGAATTTACCCGCGATATGGGCAACGTTGAAAAAATCGAGCTGCTACCTTACCACGAACTGGGCAAACACAAATGGGTAGCGATGGGCGAAGAGTACAAACTCGATGGTGTGAAGCCGCCGAAGAAAGAGACCATGGAGCGAGTGAAAGGCATCCTTGAGCAGTATGGTCATAAAGTGATGTATTAAGTCTTAAGGTGGGTAACAAACCAGTTACCCACCTCATGCCTTCTTAACGCCCTCTTCTCGCCAGCAGCGGGAAAATCAATCCCAGCCCAACAAGTACACCTGTTCGCATTCTGTTAAAACAGGTCAAATATGCGCGATAGAATTGGGCGTATGGCCCGTCTTGCGCAGCAGCATCAGTAAATAAATAAACGATACGCTGGCAATCATGATAAACAGCAAGCTATCTGAGTAATTCTGCATCAGCATTGCGGTAAACGAAGGGCCAAGCAGACTGCCAACGGTATAGCTTAATAGCAAAGCCTGATTCATGGCGACCAGTTGATGATGTTCCACCTTTTCACAGGCCCAGGCCATCGCGACCGGATAGAGAGTAAAACCTGCCGCACCTAACATAAATAATGCGGGGGCCATCGCCGCCTGATTCAGCATAGCAATACTTCCGACGATCACCACAAACACCTGGACGCGTAAGACCAGCAGGCGTCCCAGCTTGTCCGCCAGGCGGCCAATCGGCCATTGCCCCAGAATACCGGCGCTAACCAGAACCGCCATCCAGAAACCAATGCTGGCATTGCTTACTCCCTGATGGTTCAGATACAGCGGCATCAGGCCGTACAAAGAGCCCAGCACAATCCCGGAAATAATGCAGCCATTAACGCCCAGACGCGCCTGTCGCAGCTTCAGCATCGATACAATAGGGGTTGAGTGCTGTTCATCACCCTGCTGATTGGCGATGCGCGCAAAGAGCAGCGGTAAAACCCCAGCCAGGATGGTTCCCGTCACCCACGGCAGCACGTTCATCAATTCTGTTGATACCTTACTGACCAGCAATTGTCCTAAGAACGTCCCCACGTAATAGATCATCATATAGGCGGCAAGCAAACGTCCGCGATTGCGCGAAGTCCCGCTGCACATCAGCGCACTTTCCACTACCACCCAAATCATGGCGCAGCCAACGCCGGCAATAAAGCGCCAGCTCATCCAGCTCCAGAATCCAACCATAACCCCCAGCCCAACACAGCCCGCGGCAAAAATAAACGAGGCGAGGTAATAGCTGCGGTTAAATCCAAGGCGTTTAATTAAATACCCGGTCAGCAACGTCCCTACCAAATTACCGGTAAAGTAGGACGAACTCACCATACCGACCTGCCAGGTTGGCAGATTTTCATGGGCGAGCCAAAGCGGGACGAGCGTGTTTAACACGGCGATCGCCAGGGTCAACAGAAGCAGCCCGCACAGCAGAAGCATGACGGGACGGGTATAGATGGACATGAATAAAAACCGTGAGGAAGTTCAAATTTCATGCGCATCATGCCACTGCCAAAAACATTGTCAATCGGCGTAATCAAAGGGCTGAGGCGCTTTTCTGACGATCGATTTGCATTACTGATTCTTAATGTGAATAGATAAAAAATACAAAAACACATCTGCTTGTTTTTATTGATCTAAAACAAAAATCTCACGTTACGTTCAGTCGAAAAATTTCATGGACTCCCCTTACTTTTATTTCTTACTAAACTCTATGCGAGATGCAGAGCGGTATTGTCTTCGAAATAGAACAGTCAGTTCTTATTTATATTTCCAGTCCGGATACCGTTCTTTCTCCAGACTTAAACTCATCAAATTTCCCGCACCGATGCCGAACAGGAGAAATATCATGACGAAACCTTACGTAAGACTTGATAAAGATAATGCGGCAGTATTGCTGGTCGATCATCAGGCTGGCTTGCTCTCTCTGGTTCGGGATATCGATCCCGATAAATTCAAGAATAACGTGCTTGCCCTGGGTGATCTGGCAAAATACTTCAAGCTCCCGACTATTCTGACCACCAGTTTTGAAACAGGACCGAACGGACCGCTGGTACCGGAACTAAAAGCTCAATTCCCCGATGCGCCTTATATTGCTCGCCCGGGAAACATCAACGCGTGGGATAACGAAGATTTTGTGAAGGCGGTGAAAGCGACTGGTAAAAAGCAGTTGATCATTGCTGGGGTCGTGACGGAAGTTTGTGTCGCCTTCCCTGCGCTCTCCGCGATAGAAGAAGGGTTTGACGTTTTTGTCGTCACTGATGCTTCAGGTACATTTAACGAAATCACCCGCCATTCAGCATGGGATCGGATGTCGCAGGCTGGCGCGCAATTGATGACATGGTTCGGCGTCGCGTGTGAACTACACCGTGACTGGCGTAACGATATCGAAGGGCTGGCGACGTTGTTCTCTAATCACATTCCGGATTATCGCAATCTGATGACCAGCTACGATACGTTAACGAAACAGAAATAAAAAACCGGGGAATAACCTGGCGTAACATAATGCCTGATGGCGCGCGCGTTAAGGCCTACGGATCTGTAGGCCGGAGAAGGCACGAGCCGCCATCCGGCATATTATGAATTAGCTTGCAACCGCCATACCGACAGTCATATGCAGGCCATAGAACACGCCACGACCAATCAGCTCGCCGACTATCAACAGAATAAACGCGACGGAAAGCAGTGGTATTGCGGGTTGGTAACCTTTGACTTGCGGTACAATCCAGCAGCACAACGCTAACGCCAGTGCCACGATCCGCCAGGCCATCAGTGAGCCATAATCCGGAACCAGCGCAGACGCCTGTTGAATCGAACTGTGGATCGTCGCCAGTTCGGCCCCCTGCATTACAGACATAATGGCGCTTATGACCAGAGCAAGAACCGAAATGGCAGGCAGCAGACGCATCGCCCAACCGTCAATACCGGCAATTCTCAATAGCAGATATCCCAGCAGCGGACCGCCCATAAACAGCGTCAGGAAGAAACCCAGCGGCGTCCAGACGCTGTACCAGGTCGGCACGGTATCAATGGTGTTATACACACGTACCATCATCCAGACAAAAACGACGCCCAGCACCATGGTGACAACTAACCACAGATTGCGTAGTGCGGGCGGCATTTTTTTCAACATCGCCAGCAGCCAGCCGATGCCGCCAATGGTAAAGAACACTGAACCACTGGCGATTTCATTGCTCAGCGCAGAAGCGCCTACGCGATTGAGCGAGTTAAAGGCACGCATCGGCGAGCCCAGATGGAGCATAGAAGCAATAAAGCCAATACCCATCAGTACCCACAGCCCGAACATGCAGGCGATTACCCGCTGCTGTGATTCAGGACGTAAGTCCCCTTTCATTAACGCCAACGCCAGAACGATAAAGCCACCAACCACACACTGTCCGAAGACCGTGAAGATCATCAGCGGCCATTCATGCCATCCACTTCCCATCTTACACCTCCTTCGGATTGGCCAGATAACCCGTGGTATCCCCGGTCGGGCGGCTATTGGCGTTAGGTTTGATAACAATGCTCGGTTTGGTGAAGTGCGCGCCCGGCAGTGGCGCAACCGCGGCCAGAGTACCGTGTTTTTTGCGCAGTTCGTCAATCGGACCGAAATCCAGCGCACGCAGTGGGCAGGACTCAACGCAGATAGGTTTCTTACCTTCAGCGACGCGCTCATGGCAGCCATCGCATTTGGTCATATGTCCTTTTTCAGCATTGTACTGGGGCGCACCGTAAGGACAGGCCATGTGGCAATACCGACAGCCAATGCACACATCTTCATCCACGACGACGAAGCCATCTTCACGTTTGTGCATCGCGCCGCTCGGACACACCTTGGTGCAGGCCGGGTCTTCACAGTGATTACAGGCAATAGAGAGGTAATAGGCAAAGACGTTTTGATGCCAGACGCCATTGTCTTCTTGCCAGTCGCCACCCGCGTACTCGTAAATGCGGCGGAAACTGACATCTGGGGTTAAATTTTTGAAGTCTTTGCAGGCCAGTTCGCAGGTTTTGCAACCGGTGCAACGGCTGGAATCAATAAAAAATCCATACTGGGTTGTCATCGGTTACTCCTTACACCTTTTCAACCTGAACAAGGTTCGTATGTGACGGATTCCCCTTCGCGAGAGGAGAAGGACGCTGAGTCGTCAGGACGTTAATACAGCCGCCCTGATCCACACGCTTCGTGTCCGGGTCGTACCAGGCCCCTTCGCCTAATGCCACCACGCCGGGCATCATACGCGGGGTCACTTTCGCTTCGATATGCACCTCGCCACGATCGTTAAAGATGCGTACCTTGTCGCCGTTGTCAATGCCACGTCGCTGCGCATCCAACGGATTGATCCACATTTCCTGGCGGCAGGATGCTTTCAGAACATCTACGTTGCCATAGGTCGAGTGGACGCGAGATTTGTAGTGGAAGCCGGTCAGTTGCAGCGGGAATTTCTCCACCAGCGGATCGTCTAAACTTTCAAAGCCAGGGGTATAAATCGGTAATGGATCGATCACATCCCCTTCCGGTAGCTCCCAGGTTGCCGCGATCTCGGCAAGCTGCTGCGAATAAATTTCGATCTTACCCGACGGCGTGGTGAGCGGATTGGCTTTGGGATCCTCACGGAACGCTTTGTACGCCACGTGGTGTCCTTCAGGGTCTCGCTGCTTAAAGATGCCTTGTTTGCGGAACTCTTCAAACCCAGGCAGTTCAGGAATGGCTTTACGCGACTGCTCATACAGATGACGCATCCACTCTTCCTGAGTACGACCTTCGGTAAACTGCTGCTCAACGCCAAGGCGTTTCGCCAGCTCGCTGGTCATCTGGTAGATAGTCTTGCATTCGAAACGTGGTTTGATCGCCTGATCGGTGAAAATCACATAGGACATGTTTCCGCAGGACGCATCCAGCGCGAAGTCCATCTGTTCGGAAGCGGTACAGTCTGGCAGCAAAATATCCGCATATTTCGCCGAGGAGGTCATATGGCAGTCGATGACCACGATCATCTCGCACTTTTTCTCATCCTGCAGGATTTCGTGCGTACGGTTAATATCAGAGTGCTGGTTAATCAGGCAGTTACCAGCATAGTTCCAGATCATTTTAATCGGAACATCAAGCTTATCTTTGCCGCGAACGCCGTCACGCAGCGCCGTCATCTCCGGGCCACGCTCAATAGCGTCCGTCCACATAAACATTGAGATGCTGGTTTCAACAGGGTTTTCCAGCGTAGGCATACGCTCAAACGGCAGACTGTATGAACCCTCACGCGCACCGCTGTTGCCGCCGTTGATACCAACATTACCGGTCAGAATGGCCAGCATAGAAATAGCGCGGGTCGCTATTTCACCGTTAGCATGACGCTGCGGCCCCCAACCCTGGCTGATGTATGCCGGTTTAGCGCTGCCAATTTCACGCGCCAGTTTGATGATACGGTCAGCGGGAATACCGGTAATCTGCGCCGCCCATTCCGGGGTCTTGGCAATACCGTCTGTCCCCTGCCCAAGAATATACGCCTTATAGTGGCCATTCTTCGGCGCGTCGGCCGGTAAGGTTTTCTCGTCGTAACCCACGCAGTATTTGTCGAGGAACGCCTGGTCCACCAGGTTTTCGGTGATCAGAACATACGCCAGACCATTAACCAGCGCCGCATCTGTACCAGGACGGATCGGGATCCATTCATCTTCACGCCCCGCGCCGGTGTCGGTATATCGGGGATCGATAATAATCATCCGGGCATTGGATTTCTGGCGCGCCTGTTCAAGGTAGTAGGTTACCCCGCCCCCGCTCATACGGGTTTCACCAGGGTTATTACCGAACAGCACCACCAGCTTGCTGTTTTCTATATCGGACGGGCTGTTACCGTCGGCCCAGCCGCCGTAGGTGTAGTTCAACCCGGCAGCGATTTGTGCCGAAGAGTAGTCCCCGTAGTGATTCAGGTACCCACCACAGCAGTTCATCAGACGTGCCACCAGGGTTTTACCCGGCGGCCAGGAGCGTGTCAGGGTGCCACCCAGCGTGCCGGTGCCGTAGTTCAGATAGATAGATTCGTTACCATAGTCTTTAATCAGACGCTGCATGTTGCTGGCAATAATCTCGTACGCCTCATCCCAACTGATGCGCTCAAATTTACCTTCGCCGCGCTTACCGACACGTTTCATCGGGTATTTCAGACGATCGGGATTATAAACGCGACGACGCATGGAGCGACCACGCAGACAAGCACGCACCTGGTGCAGGCCGTCATAGTTATCATCACCTGTGTTGTCGGTTTCGACATATTTTATTTCACCGTCTACCACATGCATCCGCAGTGGACAGCGGCTACCGCAGTTCACCGTACACGCGCTCCAGATGACTTTCTCATTGCGCTGCGTAGGATTAATGGCTTCTGCAGCGTTTGCAATACGGGTAAATGGCAGGGTAAACGCGCTACTGGCCACCGCCAGCCCGCCTATCGCCGTCGTTTTTACCAAACCGCGGCGACTAACCTCAGTTGCCAGCACGGCATCGGGGATCTTAGTTTTCATAGGGGCTCACTCTGCTGCTCACAATAAACAAAAAATAAATACTCGTTGTATATATTTTTATATATCGCTAGTATCACTATACAGACTGGTAGATACTGACTTTCATTCGAAGGCAGTATTACTCCTATGTAGGTAAGGGTTATTGTCCGACGTCAAACGGGCATAAAAAAAGCGCCCTGAGGCGCTTTTTAGCATAGAAAGATAGGTTAGCCGATGAATTCCAGGCCATTCATGTACGGACGTAATACTTCCGGAACCTGAATGCGGCCATCTGCCTGCTGATAGTTTTCCATTACCGCCACCAGCGTACGTCCAACTGCCAGACCGGAACCGTTCAGGGTATGCACCAGACGGGTCTTTTTGTCGGATTTGCTGCGGCAACGCGCTTGCATGCGACGCGCCTGGAAATCCCACACGTTGGAGCAGGATGAGATTTCGCGATAGGTATTCTGCGCTGGGATCCACACTTCCAGATCGTAGGTTTTGCATGCGCCGAAGCCCATGTCACCTGTGCACAAAATGATCTTACGGTACGGCAGACCCAGCAGTTGAAGAACCTTCTCGGCGTGGCCGGTCATCTCTTCCAGTGCGTCCATTGAATCTTCCGGACGAACAATCTGCACCATCTCAACTTTATCGAACTGGTGCATACGGATCAGACCACGGGTATCACGACCGTAAGAGCCTGCTTCAGAACGGAAGCACGGCGTATGCGCGGTCATTTTGATCGGCAGCGCATCTTCGTCAATGATTTCGTCACGCACCAGGTTAGTCAGCGGAACTTCGGCCGTTGGGATCAGCGCGTAGTTGCTGCTGTCAGCTTCTTCGTCCAGCGGACGGGTATGGAACAGATCGCCAGCGAATTTCGGCAGTTGCCCGGTACCATACAGCGTGTCATGGTTAACCAGATACGGAACATAGTTTTCGCTGTAACCATGCTGTTCGGTATGCAGATCCAGCATGAACTGAGACAGCGCACGATGCATACGTGCGATCTGCCCTTTCATGACCACGAAACGAGAGCCGGTAAGCTTCACCGCAGCGGCGAAATCAAGACCCGTGTGCATTTCACCCAGGGTAACATGATCGCGGACTTCGAAATCAAACTCACGCGGTGTACCCCAGCGGCTGACTTCGACGTTGTCATTTTCATCTTTACCCACCGGAACTTCATCCGCTGGCAGGTTAGGAATGGTCAGCGCAATGTCGCGGATCTCGGCCTGTAAGGTATCAAGTTCAGCTTTCGCGGCATCCAGCTCTTCGCCCAGTTTGTTCACTTCCAGACGTAAAGACTCGATATCTTCCCCGCGCGCTTTTGCCTGGCCAATGGATTTCGATCGAGAGTTACGCTCTGCCTGCAGGTTTTCAGTTTGTACCTGCAGAACTTTACGACGCTCTTCAAGAGCGCGCAGCTTATCTACATCCAGCTTAAAGCCCCGGCTTGCCAGTTTTTCTGCGACTGCGTCTGGCTCATTACGCAGCAGATTGGGATCGAGCATGCTTATCCTGTGCTTATCGAATTAAAATGGGAAAAGTGACCACAGCCTGCGGTCACAGGGATACAGAGACAACATTACCGCAACGATAACACTAACGGTAGCGTTTTATAGGGCTATTTTGATCCTGTCCGGCGAGCCAGGCGAGCTTTTCGCCAATCTTGCCTTCAAGACCTCTGTTTGTGGGGCGATAATAGCGCGTTTGTGCCATTTCCTGGGGGAAGTACTCTTCTCCGGCGGCATAGGCATTTGGTTCATCATGCGCGTAACGATACTCCTGACCGTAGCCCATCTCTTTCATCAGCTTAGTCGGCGCATTGCGCAGGTGAACGGGAACGTCGTAATCCGGACGTTCACGGGCGTCGGCCAGCGCGGCTTTAAAGGCGGTGTAAACCGCGTTACTCTTCGGCGCACAGGCCAGGTAGACGATCGCCTGAGCGATTGCTCGCTCGCCTTCCGCGGGTCCCACGCGAGTGAAACAATCCCACGCGGAAATCGCCACCTGCATAGCGCGAGGATCTGCGTTGCCCACATCTTCAGAGGCAATCGCCAGGCAGCGACGGGCAACGTACAGCGGATCGCCACCCGCGGTAATGATTCGCGCATACCAGTAGAGCGCCGCATCCGGCGCGCTACCACGTACCGACTTGTGTAAGGCGGAGATGAGATCGTAAAAGCGATCGCCTTTATTATCAAAGCGCGCGCTGCGTTCACCGGCAATTTCGGTCAGTAATTCCGCTTTCAATACGCGCTTGCCGGAATCATCAACTTCGGCCATATCGGCCATCATTTCCAGCGTATTCAGCGCCCGCCGCGCATCACCATTAACCAGTTCAGCAATCGCCCGACGCGTCTCTTGTGGCAGAACAATATCCTGATCGCCGTAGCCACGCGCTTTGTCTGACATTGCCTGGTCAAGCACCTGTTCAATATCGTCGGTGGTTAACGATTTCAGCAAATAAACGCGTGCCCGCGACAGCAGCGCCGAATTCAATTCAAACGAGGGGTTTTCGGTGGTAGCGCCAATAAACGTAATTGTACCGTCTTCAATATGCGGTAAAAACGCATCCTGCTGGCTTTTATTAAATCGATGGACTTCGTCCACAAACAGTATTGTGCGTCGGCCAGCGTTACGGTTCTGACGCGCACGCTCAATCGCTTCACGAATTTCTTTTACGCCAGAGGTGACCGCCGAAATTCGTTCAACATCGGCGTTAGCGTAACGGGCAATAACTTCGGCAAGGGTGGTTTTACCCGTTCCCGGCGGTCCCCATAAAATCATAGAGTGCAGGTGCCCGGCCTCAATGGCGCGGGGCAAAGGCTTACCGGTAGCCAGCAGATGCTGCTGGCCGATATACTGCGCTAAATTTTCTGGCCGCATACGCGCGGCCAATGGCTGAAAGATATTATCAGAAAAGTCGAGCGACAGATTGCTCACTCACACGCCTCTACTTACGTTGATCGTCAACCGTTACACCTTGTGGCGGGGTAAAGGTGAATTTAGATGGTTCAATCGCGCCATTCTGCTGCGATTTCAGTTGATAGCTGCTGCGCTGATCGTCTTGCTCAACGGCGCTAAACTGATGGATCGTCCCGTCACGCCCAACATTGATCGTAAACTGTTTCAGGTTACCGTTGCTGGTTTTCGGCGTCAGCACGAAATCATCGCCGTTTTGCTTAATGTTGTACTGCTGCCAGTCGCTGGCCTGGTTACGCGCAATCAACATGAACGGCGTGTTGCCGGTGGCGTCTTTCAGCCAGGTTGCAGTGGCTTGTTCAACAAACGGGTTAAAGAACCACAGCGTTTTACCATCAGAGACCAGGATGCTCTCGTCAGGCTGCGTCATGTGCCAGTTAAACAGATTAGGACGTTTAACCCATAAATCACCCTGCCCCTCCTGCACTGCCGCACCGCTACCGTCCGTAACCTTTTGCGTAAAGCTGGCATGGAAGCTACTGACTTTATCCAGGCGGCTTTTCAGGTCGCTGGCAGCATCAGCCCAGACGCTGCTCACTACAAAGCTCGACAGTAATGCACAGGTGATTGCGATTCTTTTCATCGTTATTCCTCAAAATACGTCACTCCCAACGGGGAGATCCCTCTGCTATCCATTTCAGGCCAAAAAACAGCATGAGGAAAGTAGAAAATACTGAATTACTTAACTTTGCAATCAATCGAAGGGCGGCGGAGCCAACACTTCACGATTACCATTATGCCCTTGCTCGCTGACAATTCCCTGCGCTTCCATCTGTTCGATAATACGCGCCGCTCGGTTGTAACCGATACGGAACTGTCGTTGAACACCGGAGATGGAAGCTTTGCGTTTTTGGGTAACAAAGTTCACCGCCTGATCGAACAACGGATCTAACTCTTCGCCACCATCAAAGCCGCCAGCGCCACCTTCGCTTTCGCTGTCTGAGGTAATGCCATCAACATATTGTGGACGACCGCGCGCTTTCCAGTCCTGCACCACCGCGTGAACTTCTTCGTCACGAACAAAGGCACCGTGTACACGCACAGGAATCGTCGAGTTCGGCGCCGAATAGAGCATATCGCCCATCCCCAGCAGCGATTCCGCGCCGCCCTGATCAAGGATAGTACGCGAGTCAATTTTGCTGGAGACGGTAAAGGCAATACGCGTCGGGATATTCGCTTTAATCAGACCGGTAATGACGTCAACGGATGGTCGCTGGGTTGCCAGCACCAGGTGGATCCCCGCCGCACGCGCTTTTTGCGCCAGACGTGCAATCAGTTCTTCCACTTTCTTACCTACGGTCATCATTAGATCGGCGAATTCATCCACCAGAACAACGATATACGGCAGTTTTTCCAGCACTGGATGCTGAACGTCCATGCTGTCGCCCGGCTTCCAGTACGGGTCCGGGATCGGACGTCCCATACGAGCTGCTTCGGCGATTTTCTCGTTATAACCGGCAAGGTTACGTACGCCGAGCGCCGACATCAGTTTGTAGCGACGTTCCATTTCATTGACGCTCCAGCGCAAAGCGTTGGCAGCATCTTTCATGTCGGTCACAACTTCAGTCAGCAGATGCGGAATGCCTTCATAAACCGACAGCTCCAGCATTTTAGGGTCAATCATGATAAAGCGAACGTCTTCTGGCTGCGCCTTATACAGCATGCTGAGGATCATGGCGTTCACCCCAACAGACTTACCGGAACCGGTAGTCCCTGCCACCAGCAGGTGCGGCATTTTCGCCAGATCGGCAACAACCGGTTCGCCCGCAATATCTTTACCCAGCACCACAGTCAACGGGGACGAGTTATCACGGAATTTCGCGTTATCTAACACTTCGCGCAGATAAACGGTTTGACGTTTTTTATTCGGTAATTCCAGTCCGACATACGGTTTGCCAGGAATGACCTCGACCACGCGGACCGCAGCGGTCGACAACGAACGCGCCAGATCTCGTGACAGGTTGGAAATGCGCGCCGCTTTAACCCCTGGTGCCAGGTTTAGTTCAAAACGGGTAATGACCGGCCCTGGAGAGTAGTTCACTACATCAGCTTTAATACGGAAGTCCGCCAGACGCGCTTCCACCAGACGCGCCATTTGTTCCAGTGCAAAAGTATCAATCGGCTCAACTTCACTCGGCGGCGGCGTGAGCAGATCTAACGATGGCAACGGCGTACTCGGACGCTGAACCGGACGGCTGTCGCCGTTACGCATCAAGAGTGGATGGATCAGGCTATCCTGCGGCGGCGGTGTAACAGGCTGTGCCGGCTGCTGATAATGCTGCTGTGGTGCGACAGACTGTGCCGGCTGCTGATAATGCTGCTGCGGAGCGACAGGCTGTGCCGGCTGCTGATAATGCTGCTGCGGTGCGACAGGCTGTGCCGGCTGCTGATAATGCTGCTGCGGTGCGGCAGGCTGTGCCGGCTGCTGATAATGCTGCTGCGGTGCGACAGGTTCCTGGTGCTGCGGCGCAGGCTCAGGCATCACGCCTGGCGTAAACAGCGGCTCATGCGGACCGTCATCCACCAGCGTTTTCATTGGCGAAAATTCAAAGTCATCAAGCGAGAACGGATTGGCCCCGGCAGGCTGTTCGCCGGAATAGCGCTGCTGCTGGGACGAGGCAAACTGGCGAGCCAGTTCCGCTTCTGCGGCCAAATCTTCGTCATCAGTCTGATGGGTATCGTCCTGATAATCATCGCCATAACGGTGCTGCTGAGACTGGGCAAACTGACGTGCCAGCTCATCCTGCTGCATTGCATCAATTTCATCGTCGCTGTACGCATTGGTATCAAGCTGCTCTTCGCGAGCTTTCTCTTCAGCCATACGCTGTGACGGCAGTTTTATGCCATACGATGCTAACTCCCGACGGGTAGGCACGCGCACACGATTCGGGCGCGGCAGTTGCGGGCCAATCCCTTCTTTCACCTGCGGACGCGGCGCACCGCTACCCGCAAGGCTAAACACAGGTGCTGCGGCAGCGGCATTTGCCCCAGAAGCGGCGCTTTTCACCCCGGCAGCCAGCGGCGCAACGGCACCAACAGACTCAACGGGCGGAATGGAGGCAGCCGTCGGCATAGATGGCATAGACGGCTTAACACGCTCAGGCTCCTGAGCGGGTTCTGGAATAGGCTGATACCAGGCGGCCAACTGCTCACGCTCGCGCGCTCGTTTCTCTTCGACTTCTTCAAAATAGTAGAGCGGCGGACGAGAGGGTTTCGTCTCCTCAACAACTGGCTCAGGTTCCACTACAGAAGGTTGTTCAACCACAGGTTGCTGGAACGCGGAAGGTTGTTGGAAGCCAGGCTCCTGCTGATAGACCGGTTGCGGCTCAGGCTCCGGCTGATAAACAGGTTCCTGCTGCCAGTTTTGCTGCGCGGTGAATTCCTGCGGCTGCGGCGCGGCGGGTTGCGCATACACCGGTTCAGACGTTTGCGGTGCGTAATATTCCGGCTGAGGATTCTCCTGTGCAACTGGCTGTTGCCATGGCTCATACAGCTGCTGCACCGCAGGCTGAGCATATTCGGCTGACTGCGGATAACCTTCAGGCGCAGGCGCAATCACCGCATCACCGGTTTGCGGGCCAGGCGCGGATTGCCAGGCAACGGCTGGCGTCGATTGCTCCATAACGGTGCCGGTAACTGGCGACGTTTGCAACAGCGGATCAACCGGCGCGCTCCAGGCCTGAGATGCCGTTGTGGCTGCTGCTGCGGCAGCTACCGGCTCTGTCACCGAATGACCGTTCAGCAGTGGATCGAGTTTGTCGTATTCAGGCAATGTTGCCCGATTACCGGAAAACAGCACATCGTTCGGATCGGCGACCACGCCACGGGCGCTGTATTCAATGTCGTGTTCATCATCCATGCGTTTGCCGGAGAACAGCGCAGCATCAGTATGACGGCCCAGCGGATTGGTAAATTTCTCAGCAAGGCGTTTACGGCGCGCTAACGCACCGCGCAGAATTCGAGCCCGACGCGATTCATGGGGTTTACCATCAGCGGCGTCGACAAACTCTTCTTCATCTTCATATTCTTCGTCATCGACCCAGGTATCGTCGCGGCGGGTACGGTTGCTGGCAAATGTCAGGGTATTAAGTAACCAGCCACCCAGTTTTTCCGCAATGCTCACCCATGACCAGCCGGTAAACAGCGTTAATCCCGCAGCCCAGATGCACAAAAGCGTAAGCGTACCGCCGCTACTGTGCAGTAATGGCTGCAGCGTAGTGCTGAGCAGGCTGCCAATCACCCCGCCAGAGGCGAAATACCAGATGTCATCGGCGTTAATTGCGGCCAGCCCGCAGGAGGTGAGGATCAGGGCCAGAACGCCAATAATGCGCAATGAAACAGCAAAATAATCGACGTATTCGTCGCTGGCCTGGTGTCGCCAGGCAAACCAGCAGCCGCCGACAATAATGACCGGAATGGTGTAGGCCATGACGCCAAAAATAAAGAACAGCGTGTCCGCCAGCCATGCACCGGGAATGCCTCCCAGGTTATGGATAGGTTCATGCCATGCGGTTTGCGACCAACTGGGATCCGAGGGGTTAAAGCTGAGTAAGGCAGCCATCAACCAGACGGCAAAAAGGGCAATAAGGATCAGTAGCGCTTCCAGAAGTCGGCGCCCGCTGCTTAACTTCGTCAATGTGACGTCTTTGTCTTCAGTGTATTCCTGGCTCAAAAACGGCTCTCCAGGTTTCAGGCTTTTCCTGCCCGATGCTAAAACGGACAACAGCACCGGGTTGCCCCGGCACTGTTGCTGTATGGATTAACAGGAGTGTAATCAAACTGCGTCGATTTTGCACCTGTTCCGTGTTAGCGCGTCTTAATTACCAGACGATTGCTCTGTTTGACTTCTTCCATTACTACATAAGTACGTGTGTCATTTACGCCAGGCAGACGCAGCAGGGTTTCCCCCAGCAGCTTACGGTATGCTGACATATCCGGTACGCGTGTTTTCAGCAAATAGTCGAAATCACCGGAAACTAAATGACACTCTTGAATTTCTTCAAGTTTTTGTACTGCAGCGTTAAATTGTTCAAACACATCCGGGGCGCCACGATTCAGAGTTATCTCAACAAAAACCAGAAGTGATGCATCCAGATAATGTGGGTTTAACAGCGCTGTATAGCCCTGAATGAAACCCTGCCTTTCCAGCCGACGCACACGCTCAAGGCAGGGCGTCGGTGAAAGTCCCACACGTTTAGAAAGCTCGACGTTAGAAATACGCCCATCCTTTTGCAGCTCATTAAGAATGTTACGATCAATACGGTCGAGATCTTTGCCAGGGCGCTTCTTACTATCTACCATTATTATTGTCTCTCTGTATTCCTTCCCTACTCCTGCCTGACTCTACTAACATCACTGTTCAGAGTCGCTCCCCATCAAAATAAACCGCAGCCCAGAGGGATTTACGGCTTGCAATGTCTGGGTTTATGGTGAGAAGACCGTTGCCTGTCGGCGGCTATCGACATCACGAATGGCATCTGTCCACACCATGCGTAGATTTCGCTAACACGGTAAACATGGTATCTACATGCATGATTATGCAGCACATACATGACACAGTTTTTTTCTTCCTTGAATGTTTTCGCAAAACAGCAGGGGATTGTCAAAGCAAAACATCGATTTTTAGTACAACATGCCAGTTATTCAGTCGCAGTGATGGAAATTCGTCATTTTATCACCTTATAACTGACCGATTTTAAGTAGAAATCGTTATAGTATTACGACTCAATCTGTCGTTCATCGGTCTCCGCTATTACACATATTGTTAACAAAATCGCCATACTCTTTTTTTACGCCTGTAAATTCCCTACAATCCTGCTCATTGCCTGCCAACAACTATGGGGATCTCATGGGCGCAACCAAACACAGTAAACTTCTTATTCTGGGCTCAGGCCCTGCGGGATATACCGCTGCGGTCTACGCTGCACGCGCTAACCTGCAACCGGTACTGATTACCGGTATGGAAAAAGGTGGTCAGTTGACCACAACAACAGAAGTGGAAAACTGGCCTGGCGATCCGCACGATCTTACTGGCCCATTGCTGATGGAACGTATGCACGAACATGCGACCAAATTTGAGACAGAAATCATTTTTGATCACATCAGCAAAGTTGATCTGCAAAACCGCCCTTTCCGTCTGACCGGCGACAGCGGTGAATACACCTGTGACGCATTGATCATCGCCACTGGCGCGTCCGCACGCTACCTGGGCTTGCCTTCAGAGGAAGCATTTAAAGGCCGCGGCGTTTCCGCTTGCGCCACCTGCGACGGTTTCTTCTACCGTAACCAAAAAGTTGCGGTGATCGGCGGTGGCAATACCGCTGTTGAAGAAGCGTTGTATCTGGCGAATATCGCATCTGAAGTACATTTGATTCACCGTCGCGACAGCTTCCGTGCTGAGAAAATTCTTATCAAGCGGTTGATGGATAAAGTGGAAAACGGCAACATCGTGCTGCATACGCACCGTACGCTGGAAGAAGTGACTGGCGATCAAATGGGCGTAACCGGACTGCGTCTGCGCGATACGCAAAATACTGACAACGTTGAATCACTTGACGTTGCGGGATTGTTTGTCGCCATCGGTCACAGCCCGAATACCGCCATTTTCGACGGTCAGCTCGAACTGGAAAACGGCTACATCAAAGTTCAGTCCGGTATTCACGGCAATGCGACGCAAACCAGCATTCCAGGCGTCTTCGCAGCGGGTGACGTGATGGACCATATTTATCGCCAGGCGATCACTTCTGCTGGCACGGGTTGTATGGCTGCGCTTGACGCAGAACGTTATCTCGACGGTCTGGCAGACGCTTGCAAATAAGTTTTACAAATCAGTAACAAAAGTAAAAAAGGCGACTATAAGTCGCCTTTATTTTTGCCTCGTTGTAACATTGTCCTGCCCAAAAATTCCAATAACTCACCTGCTAAGCGTGCAATGAATAAAACCCGTCAAAAAGAGCTGACCCGCTGGTTAAAACAGCAAAGTGTAATATCCCAACGATGGCTGAACATTTCACGCCTGCTGGGATTCGTGAGCGGCCTGTTAATTGTCGCTCAGGCCTGGCTCATGGCCCGAATTCTGGACCATATGATCATGGGCAATATCCCCCGGGAAGCGCTTCTGCTCCCTTTCATCGTGCTGATTTTGGTTTTCATCCTGCGCGCATGGGTCGTCTGGTTGCGCGAACGCGTCGGGTTTCACGCCGGGCAACATATTCGCTTTGAGATTCGTCGCCAGGTTCTCGATCGCCTGCAACAGGCGGGTCCGGCCTGGATACAGGGTAAACCAGCCGGGAGCTGGGCGACCCTGATCCTCGAGCAGATTGACGATATGCATGATTACTATGCGCGTTATCTGCCGCAAATGGCGCTGGCCGTATGCGTTCCCCTGTTGATTGTGGCGGCCGTTTTTCCGTCAAACTGGGTAGCCGCTCTTATTCTGCTCGGAACCGCCCCGCTAATCCCTCTGTTTATGGCGATGGTCGGTATGGGCGCAGCCGACGCTAACCGCCGCAACTTTCAGGCGCTTGCCCGACTAAGCGGTCATTTTCTCGATCGCCTCCGGGGTATGGAAACGCTGAGAATATTTGGCCGCGGTGAAGCCGAAACAGAAAGTATTCGCGCAGCATCACAGGATTTCCGCCAGCGTACGATGGAAGTCCTGCGCCTGGCATTCCTGTCATCCGGGGTCCTCGAGTTCTTTACGTCGTTGTCTATCGCTCTGGTCGCGGTTTACTTCGGTTTTTCCTACCTCGGCGAGCTTGACTTCGGCCACTACGGTATGGGCGTCACGCTGGCGTCCGGTTTCCTGGCGCTCATTCTGGCACCGGAGTTTTTCCAACCCCTGCGCGATCTCGGGACGTTTTATCACGCCAAAGCGCAAGCCGTCGGAGCAGCAGACAGTCTGAAAACCTTTATGGAAACCCCGCTGGCGCACCCTGAGCGTGGTGAGATTGAGCTGGCGACGAAAGATGCCGTTTCAATTGAGGCTGCAGGTCTGGTCATCACCTCACCGGAAGGCAAAGTGCTTGCGGGACCGCTCAACTTTACCCTGACAGCAGGTCAACGTGCGGTAGTGGTAGGACGTAGCGGATCCGGAAAAAGTTCGCTGCTGAATGTTCTGTCCGGTTTTCTTTCTTATCAGGGATCGCTGCGGATCAATGGTTTTGAACTACGCGACCTGTCGCCTGATTCCTGGCGCAAACAGCTGTCGTGGGTTGGGCAAAACCCGCAGCTTCCTGCCGCCACGTTACGCGAAAACGTACTGCTGGCACGGCCCGATGCCAGTGAAGAACAGCTTCAGGCCGCACTCGACAGCGCCTGGGTGAGCGAGTTTTTACCGCTGCTGCCGCAGGGCGTAGATACGCCAGTCGGCGATCAGGCGGCCCGACTTTCTGTTGGTCAAGCGCAGCGCGTGGCCGTGGCGCGCGCGTTACTTAATCCGTGTCAGTTGCTTCTGCTGGACGAACCCGCAGCCAGCCTTGATGCCCACAGTGAACAACGCGTGATGCAGGCATTGAACGCAGCATCGCGCCGCCAGACCACGCTGATGGTGACGCACCAGCTTGAAGATCTTGCCGACTGGGATGCTATCTGGGTCATGCAGGATGGTCAGATCGTTGAACAAGGTAGCTGGGCTGAACTTAGCGCTGCCAACGGTGCTTTTGCAACACTACTGGCTCATCGTCAGGAGGATATCTAAATGCGCGCTTTGCTACCCTATCTGACGCTGTATAAACGTCACAAATGGATGTTAACGCTGGGCATCGTTCTGGCGATCGTTACGCTGCTGGCCAGTATTGGCTTGCTGACGCTCTCAGGTTGGTTCCTGTCTGCTTCTGCGGTGGTGGGCGTCACTGGAATTTACAGTTTTAACTATATGCTCCCCGCCGCGGGCGTACGTGGTGCGGCAATCACCCGAACCGCAGGCCGTTATTTCGAGCGCCTGGTCAGTCACGACGCCACGTTCCGAGTGCTGCAACACCTGCGGATTTATACCTTCAGCAAGCTGCTACCGCTCTCCCCTGCTGGCCTGTCCCGCTATAGACAAGGTGAATTACTTAACCGCGTCGTCGCTGATGTCGACACGCTCGATCATCTTTATTTACGCGTTCTGTCTCCGCTGGTGGGAGCGTTTGTCGTCATCATGGTGGTCACGCTGGGACTGAGCGTTCTCGATTTCACGCTGGCTGTCACCCTCGGCGGTATTATGCTGCTGACCTTATTCATTCTGCCCCCACTCTTTTATCAGGCCGGTAAAAGTACCGGGCAAAACCTGACGCATTTGCGTGGGCAATATCGTCAGCAATTAACCTCCTGGCTGCAGGGCCAGGCTGAATTAACTATCTTCGGCGCCAGTGAACGCTACCGCGCTCAAATGGAAGCCACTGAATTGCAGTGGCATGAAGCGCAGCGACGTCAGTCCGAATTAACGGCGCTGTCGCAGGCGATCATGCTGTTAATCGGCGCGCTGGCGGTGATTATGATGTTATGGATGGCCTCAGGCGACGTGGGCGGAAATACCCAGCCAGGCGCGCTAATCGCGCTGTTTGTCTTCTGTGCGCTGGCTGCGTTTGAGGCATTAGCGCCTGTCACCGGCGCGTTTCAGCATCTCGGCCAGGTTATCGCCTCTGCATTACGCATCACCGAACTGACCGAACAGCAGCCAGAAGTCACCTTCCCGGATACCGAATCTCCGGTTTCTGAGCAGCTCACTCTTACCCTGCGTGAGGTCTCATTCAGCTATCCGGGGCAGACGCAAAAAGCACTCGACACCCTTTCTTTACTGGCAAAACCCGGTGAGCACATCGCTATTTTAGGTCGCACTGGCTGCGGAAAGTCAACGTTGTTACAATTGCTGACCCGCGCCTGGGATCCGCAAAGTGGCGAAATCCTGATTAACGATCGACCGCTTTCAGCCCTGAATGAAGCCACATTGCGCCAAATCATCAGCGTCGTGCCACAGCGCGTACATCTGTTTAGCGCTACGCTTCGCGATAACCTGCTGCTGGCAGCTCCGCACGCCAGCGATGAAGCATTATCCGCGATCCTGCGCCGCGTCGGTCTGGAAAAACTGCTTGAAGACGATGGGCTCAACGCCTGGTTGGGCGAAGGCGGTCGTCAGCTTTCCGGCGGCGAGCTCCGCCGTCTGGCTATCGCCCGCGCCTTGCTGCATGATGCCCCGCTGATGCTGCTGGATGAGCCTACCGAAGGGCTTGATGCCACAACAGAAAGCCAAATGCTTGAATTAATTGGCGATGTGATGCGGGATAAAACCGTGCTGATGGTCACACATCGTCTGCGCGGATTGTCGCGTTTCGATCAAATAATAGTGATGGACAACGGACAAATTATTGAGCAAGGTAATCACGCAGATCTGTTAGCCAGGCAGGGGCGTTATTACCAGTTTAAGCAACGTCTGTAAGCTATTATTGAACGATCAAACTCGCGTAGTGGAGTTTCGCTGTCATGCGCCTGGTGCAACTGTCCCGCCATTCAATAGCCTTCCCATCACCGGAAGGCGCTTTACGCGAACCTAACGGTTTACTGGCGCTGGGAGGCGATCTTAGCCCTGCCCGCCTGTTGATGGCCTACCAGCGCGGTATTTTCCCGTGGTTTTCTCCCGGTGACCCTATTCTCTGGTGGTCACCCGATCCGCGCGCCATTCTTTGGCCTGAGAACTTTCACCTCAGTCGCAGCATGAAACGCTTTCATAAAAATTCGCCTTATCGTGTGACGCTCAACTACGCGTTCGGTCAGGTGATTGAAGGCTGTGCGAACGATCGGGAAGAAGGCACCTGGATCACACACGATGTGGTGGACGCTTACCATCGGCTGCACGAACTGGGACATGCGCACTCAATTGAAGTATGGCGACAAAATGAATTAGTCGGCGGCATGTATGGCGTGGCGCAAGGTACGCTGTTTTGTGGCGAATCAATGTTCAGTCGTCAGGAAAATGCATCCAAGACCGCACTACTTGTTTTTTGCGCGGAATTTATCCGTCAGGGCGGAAAATTAATCGACTGCCAGGTGTTAAATAGCCACACAGCATCCCTGGGCGCCATCGAAACCCCGCGGCGGGAGTACCTTGAGCAGCTGAGCAGACTGCGTCAGCAGCGGCTACCGAGCCATTTCTGGATACCAAGGACGTTATTTTCGCCTCAGGGGTGAATGTTTTCGGCACATTTTTTGTCGGGGTGTTATAATTGTGCCGCAGAGTTGGTTTAGCCCATTACCCCGCCGCCGTTAAGGAACAGTTCGCGCCAGGCAACGCCTATCGTTTATCTCCTCGTTCCCTTATACGTTGCGCTTTACGTGCGGCTTTGCCGTGGGTGGTCAGAGTAATGCGCCAAACCCGATTTGCTGTGTTTTAAACGCACAAATCTTTACTTATTAAAAGAACTTCGGCATTATCTTGCCGGTTCAAATTACGGTAGTGATACCCCAGAGGATTAGATGGCCAAAGAAGACAATATTGAAATGCAGGGTACCGTTCTCGATACGTTACCTAATACCATGTTCCGCGTAGAGTTAGAAAACGGTCACGTGGTTACTGCACACATCTCCGGTAAAATGCGCAAAAACTATATCCGCATCCTGACGGGCGACAAAGTGACTGTTGAGCTGACCCCGTACGACCTGAGCAAAGGCCGCATTGTCTTCCGTAGTCGCTGATTGTTTTCACGCCACCATGATGGCGTCCAGATAATAAAAGGTCGGTTTAACCGGCCTTTTTTATAGGCTGAGGATCTGTATTTAATCCTCAATCATCCGCGCATATTCTTCTGTTAAGAAATCCACCAGGGCGCGTACCGAGGGCAGCAATCCCCGACGAGACGGAAAGACTGCGTGAATAATTTCCCGCTTGGGCTCCCAACCGTCGAGCAATGCCACCAGTTCACCCGCCGCTAATTGCTCTTTCACCATCAGTTGCGGAAGTTGTACAACCCCCACGCCGGCAATCGCGGCTTCACGTAACGCCAGCATATCAGTGGTGATCATTCGCGGCGTGAAATGCACCTCCGCCCGTGCGCCCTGTGGGCCGAATAACTCCCAGCGATGCACATGTTTACCCGATGCCAGACTCAGGCCCGGCCAACGGGTCAATTCCGCCGGGGAGTTAACCGCGCCCATTTGTTCAATTAATCGCGGGCTGGCATATAACCGGTGTCCCCTGTCTGCAAGTACCCGCATCACCAGGTCGCTATCCTCAAATGGACGAGGTCTGACGCGAATCGCCACGTCCAGACCTTCACCGATGACATCAACGCGACGGTTCGTCGCCTCAAGCTGCACGGATACATCGGGATAACGCGCCATAAATCGGGCAAGCATTGGCCCAATATGCACATGCAACAAGGTGACCGGACAAGTCAGCTTCACAACGCCACGCGGCTCAACCTGTAAAGCCGCAATGGCATCCTGCGCCGCCTGCGCTTCCACCAGCATCGCCTTACAGTGCTCGTAAAAGGTTTGTCCGACTTCAGTCACGTTAAACTGCCGGGTGGTTCGCTGAATAAGTCGAACCCCCAACCTCTCTTCAAGTTGCGCAATACGTCGGCTCAGTTTTGATTTCGGTTCATCAAGCGCACGCCCCGCCGCGGCGAAACCACCTTCCTCTACGACATGTACAAACCAAGCAAAATCATTGAGATCCGGCTTTGTCATTTTATTGTCCTATTTATGAGACAGTGAAGACCATTTTAGCGACTACTCAATTCGCTGTCATGAATATAAGCTTATTCACATCAAGATAACGCCACTGAGGAGACACAAATGAAACAAGTAACAGGCGTCTACACCGCACCTCGCCCGCACTGGGTTGGCGATGGATTTCCGGTTCGCTCAATGTTCTCTTACCAGTCTCATGCAGAGCAGTTAAGTCCATTCCTGCTGCTGGATTACGCCGGTCCGCATACGTTCACACCGGGTAACGAAAAGCGCGGCGTCGGCGAACACCCTCACCGTGGTTTTGAAACGGTGACCATCGTTTACAGCGGTGAAGTTGAACATCGTGATTCAACTGGTCGCGGCGGCATTATCGGTCCCGGCGACGTGCAGTGGATGACCGCAGGTGCAGGAATTTTGCACGAAGAATTCCATTCACCGGAATTTACCCGTCGGGGCGGCGAACTGGAAATGGTACAGCTGTGGGTCAACCTGCCGGCAAAAGACAAAATGGCCACGCCGGGTTATCAGAGCATCACCAGCGATGTTATCCCAACGGTTGCTCTGCCTGATGAAGCAGGAAGCGTTCGCGTTATTGCGGGTAGCTACGAGGAAACCAAAGGGCCTGCACATACTTTTTCGCCGCTGAACGTCTGGGATATGCGACTGCAACGTAATCATCAGCTCGCGTTGTCTCAGCCTGAAGGATGGAGCACCGCACTGGTGGTATTGAAAGGCAATATCACCGTAAACGGCACCACGCCAGCCAGCGAAGCGCAACTGGTGGTGCTAAGCCAGCAGGGGAAAACGCTGCACATTGAAGCCACCAGCGATGCCATCGTGCTGCTGCTGTCTGGCGAACCGTTGAACGAGCCAATTGTAGGTTACGGCCCGTTTGTCATGAACACGAAACAAGAAATCGCTGAAGCCGTACGCGATTTTAACTCCGGCCGTTTTGGCCAAATCTGAATCGAAGGAGAAGAATATGTCCAGTCCTGCAAACTTTAATGGTTCACGTCCGTTCATCGATGTGAATGATTCCGTCATGCTGCTTATCGACCATCAGAGCGGGCTTTTCCAGACCGTCGGCGATATGCCAATGCCAGAGCTGCGTGCGCGTGCTGCTGCGCTGGCTAAAATGGCCACCCTGGCGAAAATGCCGGTGATTACCACGGCGTCTGTACCGCAGGGACCTAATGGCCCGCTGATCCCTGAGATCCATGCCAATGCGCCCCACGCCCAATACGTGGCGCGTAAAGGCGAAATCAACGCCTGGGATAACGAAGACTTCGTTAAAGCGGTAAAAGCAACAGGTCGTAAGACGCTGATTATCGCCGGTACGATTACCAGCGTCTGCATGGCTTTCCCGGCCATCAGCGCAGTGGCTGAAGGTTATAAGGTCTTCGCGGTAATCGACGCCTCCGGCACCTACAGCAAAATGGCGCAGGAAATTACCCTGGCACGCGTGGTTCAGGCTGGTGTCGTGCCGATGGATACCGCTGCCGTCGCTTCTGAAATACAGGGGACATGGAACCGTGAAGACGCCGCTGAGTGGGCGGAAGTGTATACCAAAGTCTTCCCGGCTTATCAGTTGCTGATCGAAAGCTACAGCAAAGCCCAGGAAGTCGTGACCAACGGCGAAAAACTGGACTCTCAGCGTTAATTATATCCTCCGCGCCAGTCCGGGCGGAGGAATATGTACACTGCGTAACCAAACAACAGTGAACCTGTAAATTCTGCTTGACCGTTTTAGCGCAACTCCCTATAGTAGCGCCCCGTTGCCCCCCAAGCGGTCAGGCAGCAATACAATATGGTGAGGTGTCCGAGTGGCTGAAGGAGCACGCCTGGAAAGTGTGTATACGGCAACGTATCGGGGGTTCGAATCCCCCCCTCACCGCCATATTTTAAGAAGAGCTCGTACGCAAGTACGGGCTTTTTTTTCGTATATTGCACGCCCGTGGGGGGATGAGAAGCCCCGACCGGGGTTCGACTGCTGGCGCAGCCAGCTGGACAGACCGAGAGCATCGCGAACGGGCTGCCCCGAAGGGGCGAGCAAAGCGAGTCAATCCCCCCCTCACCGCCATATTTTAAGAAGAGCTCGTACGCAAGTACGGGCTTTTTTTTCGTATATTGCACGCCCGTGGGGGGATGAGAAGCCCCGACCGGGGTTCGACTGCTGGCGCAGCCAGCTGGACAGACCGAGAGCATCGCGAACGGGCTGCCCCGAAGGGGCGAGCAAAGCGAGTCAATCCCCCCCTCACCGCCATATTTTAAGAAGAGCTCGTACGCAAGTACGGGCTTTTTTTTCGCATGTTGCATTTGCCGGATGCGGCGCAAGCGCCTTATCCGGCCTACAGTCATGCCCCTCCTCGTAGGCCTGATAAGCGAAGCGCCATCAGGCATGGGGTTAGTGTCGACTGAGCAGCGTTAACACTTCGTAATGCGCGGTGTGTGGGAACATATCGAAAAGCTGAACGCGGTCAATGCGATACCCTGGCAACTCGTGAATATCCTTCGCCATGGTTTGCGCATTGCAGCTTGAATAGACAATAAAACGTGGCGCCATGCGGGAAAGAAAATCGCACAGCGGTTTGCCAATCCCGCGACGCGGTGGGTTCACCAGAACCAGATCGGGTACTTCGTCCTGGGCGGTAGCAAACTGAGTCGAATCCAGCGCCTGAAAACGCAGATTTTGCAACCCAAGCTCCTGCGCCGACTGTTTCGCACAGGTAATCGCCTCTGGCGCGATTTCAATACCTGTCAGTTTCATCTGCGGCGTGGCGCAATGCAGACCAAACCCTCCTACGCCGCAAAACAGATCCCACATATGATCAACCGGAAGCTGGCGCACCCAGTCGCGTGCGGTGGCATATAAATGTCCCGCCACCACTGGGTTGGTCTGGAAAAAGCTCTGTGGACGTATCCACAGCGGCACATCATTAAAGCGTTCCGCCAGCGCCTGTTGTTCGGTGAGGAAGATTTCTGTCTCCCCTTCCATAATCGCCATATGCACCGGTTGAATATTCACAGTGATCACTTTTAACTGTGGCAACCGTTCCTGCAACCACGGTAGCGCTGCACGCAACTGCGCCAGTTTGGCGTCTGAACGCAGGACAAAGCGCAGCATCATACCGCCATCAAACCGGCTTTCCGTTAACAGCAGATATTTAAGCTCCCCGCGTTTACGCGCCACGTTATAGGGCGTTAACCCCGCACGGGCGATAAACGGTTTGAGCACGGCAAATACGGGCGAAAAAGACGCAGGATAGAGCGGACAATCACACAAATCCTCCGGCGTACCGTCACGATGCAGCATCCCAAGCAGTGGTTTTTCCACGCTGCCGCTGACCACCATTTTGGCTTTGTTGCGAAAAGCGCGTTCCGGGCCGCTGACCGGCGCGCGCCACTCCGCCACCGCATGTTCAGCAAGCAGTTGGCGTAAATCGGCCATTTTGGCGGTGAGTTGGTGGGAAACCGGCTGTTCAATCCACTGACAGGAACGACAGCGACCGGCGTCATAGAGTGCGCACTGCATACAAAAACCTTTACGTGATCGAGGGCGGAGATTATATACGTAAAATCATTCGGGATGCATATCAGGCCTGAGCTTTCGTAGGCCTGATAAGACGCGTTAGGGTCGCCATTAGGCAATTGTGCGGCGTCGGTGCCGGATGGCGGCATAAACGCCTTATCCGGCCTACAAACAACACCGACCACATTTACTGCAAACGGAAGAACCGCCGACTGGACGCGGGAACAAACAGTAGCAGCAACACCAGCATATCCGGCAACTTTTGCATCACCAGCGTACGCAGGATCTCACGTCTGGACTCTCCCGCAATGCTGAACAGTTCAGGATAACCATAACCCAACGAGGCCGCCCACAGATAAACGCTGGCGATAATCTGGGTCAACAGATAAACCCAACGCGCCCAGTTACGTCCTTTCACCAGCGAAAATGCGCAGTAGATTTCAATAAACAGCAGCGCCAGGCTGCCCAGAAACACCAGCGTCAAATTCCAGGTCTGCACGCTGCGATGAATAAATTCGCTGGTTCCACGCAACCCTAGCGTATTAAAAATCATCAACAGATCGAGACAGCGGATCATGATAATAGCCAGCGCCGCCACCTGCACCAACGCAGGGACGTTTAAGCGAGCATGTGATGTGGATGATTTCTTAAAAAATCCCAACGCGTCGTCTTCCATGAAAACGGCGCAGCCACCACAGCGGCGCCGTATAGACAGGTTGGCAGATTTTAGTTTTTTCAGCCGCGTCTTGCACGTTGGATATCGCGAATCCGTTGTTTTTCTGTTCGCGCCATCAGATACCACGCGATAAATCCGATGATTCCTACCACGCCAAGAATCAGCGTCGCCAGCGCGTTGATCTCCGGGTTAACCCCCATACGTACGCTGGAGAACACCAGCATCGGTAATGTTGTGGCGCCAGGACCAGAGACAAAGCTGGCGATAACCAGATCATCAAGCGACAACGTGAAGGCCAGTAACCAGCCGGAGATCACCGCAGGCATAATCATCGGCAGCGTGATAACGAAAAAGACCTTCAGCGGCGTGGCGCCAAGATCCATTGCCGCTTCCTCAATGGAGTGATCCAGTTCGCGCAACCGCGAGGAAATCACCACCGCCACGTACGCCGTACAGAAGGTGACGTGCGCCAGCCAGATGGTCAACATACCGCGATCCGCAGGCCAGCCGATGGCATGCGCCAGCGCCACAAACAGCAGCAGCAGTGATAAACCGGTAATGACATCCGGCATAACCAGCGGTGCGGTAATCATAAAAGCAAACCCATTCGATCCGCGAAAACGGCCAAAACGCAACATTACCACGGCGGCTATAGTGCCGAGGATTGCCGCCATCGTCGCCGCACCCGCAGCAATCGTTAAGCTCATGCCAACGGCGCTTATCATCGCGGTATCGTGGAAAAGTTCACCATACCAACGCGTTGACCACCCCGCCCAGACCGTTACCAGCTTCGAACTGTTAAACGAATAGATAACCAGCATCAGCATCGGCGCGTACAGGAAGGTAAAGCCCAGCACCAGGATAAAAATACGCCACGGCGAACGCACGACCGGTAAGTTATTCATCCGTGTTCCCCCATGCTTTTTTGCTGATATTTGTGGAACCACATGATTGGCACAATCAGTAACAGCAGCATAATAATGGCAACGGCAGATGCCACCGGCCAGTCGCGGTTGTTAAAGAACTCCTGCCACAGCACGCGACCAATCATGATGCTATCCGGGCCGCCCAGCAGTTCCGGAATTACAAACTCACCCACAGCCGGGATAAACACCAACATCGATCCGGCGATAATCCCGCCTTTGGTCAATGGCACAATCACGCTAAAGAAGGTTTTCAACGGTCGGGCGCCCAAATCCAGCGCCGCCTCTACCAGCGAATAATCAATACGCGTCAGCGCGGTGTAAATCGGCAGCACCATAAAGGGTAAATAGGCATAAACAATCCCGATATAGACCGCCAGATTGGTGTGCAGAATCGTCAATGGTTGATCGATAACGCCCAGCCACATCAGAAAGTTATTCAGTACACCGTTATTTTTCAGGATCCCCATCCAGGCGTACACGCGAATCAAAAACGACGTCCAGGACGGCAGGATCACCAGCAATAACAGAATATTGCGTGTCGAGGGTTTACTGTGTGCGACGGCCCACGCCAGCGGATAGCCCAACAGCAGACAACAGATCGTCGAAATCCCCGCCACCTGCAAAGATTGCAGGTAGGCATCAAAATAGAGCGGATCATCCGTTAGTTGCAGGAAGTTGGCTAAGTTGAGCGTGATGGATAGCTGATCGTCAGCCCATGAAACGAGGTCGGTATACGGTGGAATAGCGCGCGCCATTTCAGCCAAACTGATTTTGAAGACGATCAGAAACGGCAGAAGAAACAGGAGCAGCAGCCACACATACGGCAGCGCAATCACCAGCTTGCGCCCGTGGTTCATTTGCAGCCGCGACATAAGCAGCGTGAATCGCCCTGCTTTATCCACGCGCGCCGGAGGTTCAAGTGTACTCATCTTCGCTCCTTAAACCGTCAACACCACACAGCTGTCTGCATCCCAGCACAAACGGACCTCGTCACCCCAGGTTGGTAATCCCTTGCGATAACGATGTTCATTTTGTAGCTGAGCGCTCAGCATCTGGCCGCTTTTCAAACGTACGTGATACACCGACAAATCGCCCAGATAGGCAATGTGCACCACTTCACCTACCGCGAAGTTATAACCGTCTGGGGGAGGAGCCTCACAGAGCATGATTTTTTCCGGGCGCAGCGCAACATACACAGGGACGTTATCGACAATAGACGCATCTGCATCTACTTTCAGCGGATGCACCAGTCCAGGAGACTCAATAATCAGCCCATCTTCCTGGCGTTCTTTCAGTAGTCCTTCAAAGACGTTAACCGAACCGATAAACTCGGCGCTATAGCGCGTAGTCGGATGCTCGTAGATCTCTTCCGGTTCGCCGATCTGCACAAATTTTCCGCGGTTCATGATCGCAATCCGCCCTGCCATCGTCATGGCTTCTTCCTGATCGTGCGTTACCATCACGCAGGTCACGCCGACGCGTTCAAGGATATCCACCACTTCCAGTTGCATACGGTCACGGAGCTTTTTGTCCAGCGCCCCCATCGGTTCATCCAGCAGCAGCAACTTCGGCCGTTTCGCCAGGCTACGCGCCAGCGCCACACGTTGACGCTGACCGCCGGAAAGCTGATGCGGTTTGCGTTTTGCAAATTCCTGCATGTGCACCAGGCCCAGCATCTCATTCACCCGGCTGGCAATTTCAGCTTTTGGCAGCTTGTCCTGCTTGAGGCCAAAGGCAATGTTCTGCTCTACCGTCATGTGCGGAAACAGGGCATAGGATTGAAACATCATATTGATCGGGCGCAGATAAGGCGGGACGTGCGCTAAATCGACGCCATCAAGCATAATTTGCCCGGTTGTCGGCTGTTCAAATCCCGCTAACATGCGCAGCAGAGTCGATTTGCCACAGCCGGATGCGCCGAGCAGGGCAAATATTTCACCTTTGTAGATAGTAAGATTGACGTCATCGACGGCGTGTTGCCCGTCGAAAGACTTGGTCAGGTTGCGAATTTCAAGCAGCGGGGTCAGCGCCTTGCGGATTTTCGCGTGTGGGCGTGGGGTTGCATCATTCACTCAGGTGCTCTCCGGCATAAAACAAAGAAACGGTGCAAATAACGCACCACGGTGGTGCGTATTGCCGGGTTAGGTGTGTTTAGGATCAACACTGCCCGGCAGGCATAAATCCTGCCGGGTCATGTCCCAAACATCAGGTTATTTTCCGCTTTTTACCTTCGTCCACGCTCGGGTACGGACACGGTCGATCTTCGGATCCTGTACTTTCAGCGTGAACAGCTTGGCGCGCACATCCGCAGGCGGGTAGATACCAGGGTTATCACGAACTTCCTGACTGACCAGAGCCGTCGCTTCTTTGTTGGCATTGGCATAGAACACGTGGTCGGAAATATGCGCAATCACATCAGGACGCAGCAGGTAGTTGAGGAACTGATAGGCTTCTTCTTTGTTTTTGGCATCGGCTGGCATTGCAAACACGTCAAAGAACGCCATCGCCCCCTCTTTAGGAATTGAGAAAGAGATATTGACGCCATTTTTCGCTTCTTTTGCACGGTTCGCCGCCTGCCATACGTCCCCCGCCCAACCAATTGCTACACAGGTATCTCCGTTTGCCAGGTCGTTAATATATTGCGAAGAGTGGAAATAGCGAATATTCGGACGCAGTTTCAACAGCAGGTCGGTCGCCGGTCCGGTGTAATCATCTGCTTTGGTACTGTTGGGATCTTTACCCAAATAGTTCAGTACGGTAGCAAACACCTCTTCAGGCGCATCAAGGAAAGAGACACCGCAACTTTTGAGTTTTTCCAGATTTTCCGGTTTGAGGATCAGATCCCAGCTATCAACCGGCGCATCTGGCCCCAGCACCGCTTTCACTTTGTCCACGTTATAGCCAATGCCGGTCGTTGCCCACATATACGGCATCGCAAACTTGTTGTCCGGATCGTGTTTACCCACCAGCTTCAGCAGCTCAGGATCGAGGTTTTTCCAGCCCGGTAGTTTGCTCTTATCCAGCGGCTGGAAGACGCCAGCGGTCAGTTGACGTTCGAGGAAACTGGCGGAAG
Source organism: Citrobacter sp. CRE-46 (assembly GCF_059615875.1). NCBI lineage: Bacteria > Pseudomonadati > Pseudomonadota > Gammaproteobacteria > Enterobacterales > Enterobacteriaceae > Citrobacter > Citrobacter sp. CRE-46. The sequence continues at coordinate 3,366,347 of NZ_CM184341.1, forward strand.
GAACAACCAGGTCAAAACCGGTGCTACCCGCCATGAGCTTACCTTCCAGTACTTCATTGGAATCAAATACGTCATAGATAACTTTAATTCCGGTCTCTTTTTCAAAGTTAGCCACCGTATCCGGAGCAATATAATCAGACCAGTTATAAATATGCAGCGTTTTTTGTTCAGCAGCGAGCGTGCCGGCAGAGATGGACATCAGAGCACCCACAACCAGGCCTGATAACCATTTTTTATTTAAGGCGGTCATAATCTCTTTCCTTCTGAAAGTTCGTTAACAAACGAACAAAAATGTCACACTCTAATGATATGCAAGAAACGTGCATATTCTTTCATGCGGCATCAATGAAAAGAGAGTCCTCTCCCGATGCCGCTATCGCGCGCAGATATCCGCTCACTCATTCACCACGTACTGTAGTCACAGCTCAGGTCACACGGGGCAGTTCGAGAATTGACGTCTATATGCTTCGCAAGAATAACTTTAGCCAGGTTTTGTGGATATAGCCCAGATTAAAAAACGTCTTTTATCAATTTTTTATGCAAGAATTGTCTATGACATAAAGCGGAAGGAGCAGAATGGAAGTGAATAATTCTTTAATAAAAGGTTAAACGCAGAATAAAAACAGGCAGTACGCAACCGCTCTGGTAGCGACTGCGCAAAATGTGTCCAGATTCAGGGGGAATTAATGGAGGAAATGGACTTCAGCATTGCTGTTTTGCGTATCGTCTTCAGCGTTAAATAACAGCTGATGCGCCCCAGCTTCGAGGATCACCATCGATATCTGCTCTTCGCTCTGGCGAACAAAACACTCAAACTGTTCAAACGTTACGCCCGGCGTAACGGATAAAGACTGGCAAACCACCAGCTTTGGCAGATTATCATCCTGCATATCCAGAAATGCTTTTACCGTCAGCGAACTGGCATTAATCGCGGACAAATCGGCGGCCAGTGGCAGCAGTGCGGAAGGTCTGACTTCCGCCATTGCAGAAAACAGGATGACGTTATCCACCAAATCAACTTTTGCATCAAAGATGCCGTCAAAGTTCTGCATATGAGGTAAATGCAGCGCCTGACAGGTATCGCATTCAAAAAAACTCATGCCCAGGTCGTCGAGCCATTGACGCAACGTATCCAGAGTGGGAACGACCAGTGATGTCATAATAATGTGCGACCTCTATTGATGAAAAAAATACCGGCACAGCTTACGCAAAAAGAGCGTGTCATACCACGATCGCAATCGATATTGTGTTTAGCCGCCGATTTTAAGACAAAATTCAGGCGTAGCATGGCGCTCAATCCACTGGATCATCTTGCCGGCAATGTCTATCCCGGTGGTTTTCTCGACCCCCTCCAGTCCCGGAGAAGCGTTAACCTCCATGACCAGCGGCCCACGTTCTGCACGCAAAATATCCACACCTGCAACATCCAGCCCCATAGTCTGAGCGGCTTTGAGCGCAATTTTTCTTTCGCGCGGCGTGATATTCGCAATCGTAGCAACCCCACCGCGATGGAGATTAGAACGAAAATCGCCCTCTTTCGCCCGGCGTTCAATGGCGGCCACCACCTCGTCTCCCACCACGAAACAGCGAATATCCCGCCCTTGCGCTTCTTTGATATATTCCTGAACCAGAATATGAGCATTCAGCCCACGAAACGCATCCACGACACTTTCCGCGGCCTGCCGTGTTTCCGCCAGCACCACGCCAATCCCCTGTGTGCCTTCAACCAGTTTCACCACCAGCGGCGCGCCGCCGACCATATCAATCATGTCGCTGGTATCGTCCGGGGAGTGAGCAATCCCGGTAATGGGTAAATCGATTCCCTGACGCGCCAGCAACTGCAGCGAACGCAGCTTATCGCGCGCGCGCGTAATCGCTACCGATTCATTTAACGGATAGCTACCCAACATTTCAAACTGCCGCAGTGCGGCCGTACCATAAAAGGTAATCGCTGAACCAATCCGTGGGATCACCGCGTCAAAATGAGGAAGCTGGCGGCCCTTGTAATGAATAGATGACGCCGCCGGGCTGATATTCATATAGCAAGAAAGCGGATCGATAATTTCAACCAGGTGACCGCGCTGCATCGCCGCTTCACGCAGGCGCTTACAAGAATAGAGCGTTCCGTCCCGGGACAAAATGGCAATTTTCACCCTGCACCTCTCAATGACCTGGTAAAAGCAGGCGTATCATACACTGGGTTGAAATCTTTAGCGCGTGGCCCATCCCTGTTTATGCAAATATTCCAGGATAAAGGGACGACTTTCTTTAATGATGGTTCGACGAATGTGATCGCTCCAGGTGTCACGACGCGTATTACTGCCGCGGGTCAGATAGTACTGCGCAAGCTGTTCGTCATACTGCGACAAAACGTCTGTATCAAGCGGCTGATACTGGTTTTCGTGCACAACCAGCGACGCAGGCAGGCGCGGCTTGATATCCGGGTTATCCGCAGGCCAGCCAAGGCACAAACCAAACAGCGGCAGAACATGCTGCGGCAACTTCAATAATTCCGTGACCGACTCAATATTGTTACGTAACCCACCTATATACACACCGCCAAGTCCCAGCGATTCTGCCGCCGTCAGCGCATTTTGCGCCATCATCGCCGTATCAACCACGCCCAGCAGCAGTTGTTCTGCCAGCCCCAACTGCGCGTCAGGGCAAATCTGCAAATGACGGTTAAAGTCAGCGCAAAACACCCAGAATTCAGCGGCCTGCGCCACGTGCTTTTGACCGCCAGATAAGGTAGCCAGCGATTCACGCAGGGTTTTATCGGTTATCCGAACAATCGTTGTGCACTGTAAAAAACTGGAGCTTGAGGTGCCCTGAGCGGCGGCAATAATCGCCTCTCGCTGTGCGTCAGAAATAGCTTCTTCGGTGAAATGGCGAATGGAACGGTGGCTGCGGATTAAATCAATAGTTGGCGTCATCTCTTTTTTCTCTGTCTGAATGGGAAGAATCGTCGGGAGCGCGCGACAGGAGCTGCGGCGCCAGCAGTTGAGCAATGCGCCACATCAACATCACCGCAGCGGGGAGCATCAGCAGTACGCCCAGAAATATCATCACAACTAAGGCAAGCGGGCTGTTAAGCGGCGCGGGTAAGGTCAGGTAATCGTTAAGCGACAGCAGCGCCAGCGATAACAAAACCATCCCCATTATTTCCAGCATCAATACGCTTTTCGGTAATACACCAATGGTGCGCATAAGCGGTCTCCCGGCGAAATGGCTTTCATTATAAAACGTTCCGGCTCGTCGTGTTTAACAGTTATAGCTTGAGGATATCAAAGCAACAGGCCGAACCTGCTTTCCATCCGTCACAAATCGCGGCATCATAATAAGTATTCGCCATCCGGCCTGATAAGTTCGAGGAGAGAGAGATGTTTGCCGTTATTTTTGGTCGTCCAGGGTGCCCGTATTGCGTGCGCGCAAAAGAATTAGCAGAAAAATTAAGCAATGAGCATGACGATTTTAACTTCCGCTACATTGATATTCATGCCGAAGGTATTACGAAAGCCGATCTGGAAAAGACGGTAGGTAAGCCAGTAGAAACCGTTCCGCAAATTTTTGTTGATCAAAAACACATCGGCGGCTGCACGGATTTTGAGGCGTGGGCAAAAGAGAATATGAATCTGTTCGCCTGATAGCTGTTTCTACGCCCTCCGCGGGAGGGCGTGATCAGTTCTTTTTCCGTCGTTGATGCTGATTGAACAAGCTACTGATAAACAAAAAACACAATGCGCCAAGCGCGCACCAAAACACCGCACTGAATAACCACGCCAGTTCTTGCCACAATGAACGCGTCGGCATAAAAACGAACCGCATTAGCAACAGACAGCATGGCGCCGCCAACATTGCACCAAGAAGAGGTCTGAGCACTTCCCGACGGTGGGAGAAAAAGCTTGCTGCAGCACCAGGCAAGATAAAAAACAACAACCCGACCTCAGGATGCCCTGCCGCTCTGAATGCCCCTTTCACGTTTAGCGTTAATGAAAGACACACCACAATAAACAGCACAAAGCAGCAGATCGCCCCCGCCCAACTTTGCTTATGTTTCAATCGTTCCTCCTGACACATTCTCTATCGAACACTCTTTTCGCCCGCAGGCGTCCAGTCAGATAAAGTAACTCGGCATTCCATGCCAAAAACACACCCACACGATTCTTATAGCCGTTGATACGTAATGAGATTAAACTATCCGCATATATTGTTATGCTGCATTAATCGGGGCTGTGTGCGGTGCTGTCGCCCCTTAATTTCTGGCAAAAACATTAGCGTAAATTGCCATTTCTTTCAATAGCTTACTAGTAAACAAGAAGTTAGCCTCAGTGAATATAAACGTCGCAGATTTGTTAAATGGGAATTACATCCTGTTATTATTTGTGGTCCTGGCTCTGGGCCTCTGCCTGGGTAAATTACGCCTGGGTTCAGTCCAACTCGGTAATTCCATTGGCGTTTTAGTGGTGTCCCTATTATTAGGTCAGCAGCACTTTAGTATTAACACCGATGCATTAAATCTCGGCTTTATGCTGTTTATTTTTTGTGTCGGCGTCGAAGCCGGCCCCAACTTTTTTTCGATTTTTTTTCGCGATGGGAAAAATTATCTAATGCTTGCTCTGGTGATGGTCGGTAGCGCAATGCTGATCGCCCTGGGGCTGGGTAAGCTATTTGGCTGGGACATCGGCCTGACGGCGGGTATGCTGGCTGGTTCGATGACCTCCACGCCGGTGCTGGTCGGCGCAGGCGATACCTTGCGCCATTCCGGAATGGCAGGCGCGCAGCTTTCCACTGCCCTTGATAACCTGAGTCTGGGTTACGCCCTCACCTATTTGATTGGACTGGTCAGTCTGATTGTCGGTGCGCGCTACCTGCCGAAACTTCAGCATCAGGACCTGCAAACCAGCGCCCAACAAATTGCGCGTGAACGAGGTCTGGACACTGACGCCAACCGTAAGGTTTATCTGCCAGTGATCCGCGCCTACCGCGTGGGCCCGGAGCTGGTAGCATGGGCTGATGGTAAGAACCTGCGCGAGTTAGGTATTTATCGTCAGACCGGCTGTTACATTGAACGCATCCGCCGCAACGGCATCCTGGCTAACCCGGACGGTGACGCAGTGCTGCAAATGGGCGACGAAATAGCCTTAGTAGGTTATCCAGACGCGCATGCCCGCCTCGATCCCAGTTTCCGTAACGGCAAAGAAGTGTTCGATCGCGATCTGCTCGATATGCGTATCGTCACGGAAGAGATTGTGGTGAAAAACCACAATGCCGTTGGCCGTCGCCTGGCCCAGTTGAAACTGACCGACCACGGCTGTTTCCTCAACCGCGTGATCCGCAGCCAGATCGAAATGCCTATTGATGACAACGTCGTGCTCAATAAAGGTGACGTGTTGCAGGTGAGCGGTGATGCCCGTCGCGTTAAAACGATCGCAGATCGTATCGGCTTCATTTCCATTCACAGTCAGGTGACCGATCTGTTGGCCTTCTGCGCCTTCTTTATCATTGGTCTGATGATTGGAATGATCACCTTCCAGTTCAGCAATTTCAGCTTCGGCATCGGGAATGCAGCTGGATTACTGTTCGCCGGGATTATGCTGGGCTTCCTGCGTGCCAACCATCCTACGTTTGGCTATATCCCGCAGGGCGCGCTGAACATGGTGAAAGAGTTTGGTTTGATGGTATTCATGGCAGGCGTCGGTTTAAGCGCGGGTAGCGGCATTGGCAATGGCCTTGGCGCCGTGGGTGGTCAAATGCTGATTGCCGGTCTGATTGTAAGCCTGGTTCCGGTTGTTATTTGTTTCTTGTTTGGCGCTTACGTATTGCGCATGAACCGCGCCCTGCTGTTTGGCGCCATGATGGGCGCGCGTACCTGCGCTCCGGCAATGGAAATCATCAGCGACACGGCCCGCAGCAACATCCCGGCATTAGGCTATGCTGGCACCTACGCCATTGCCAACGTTCTGCTGACATTGGCGGGGACACTCATCGTCATCGTCTGGCCAGGCCTTGGTTAGCACTGAAAATTACCCTTAAAAGAAAATTTTTTGCAGTTCAGCAGAACTTTTCTTCAAGGTGTCAGTCATAACTATTGCCACTGCTTTTCTTTGATGTCCCCAATTTGTGGAGCCCATCAACCCCGCCGTTTTGGTTCAAGGTTGATGGGTTTTTTGTTGCCTGAAATTTGCTATCCCCCCTTCTCCCCGTAATTCCTCCCCAAATTTGCAGCACGCCGGTTATGGCACATACTTTTAATCGGTGCTTAAAGGTGACGGGAGTTTACTATGTTGCTTACTGGAAAGGTTGCAGTGATCTTCGGCGGCAGCGGCGCTATTGGTAGCGCGGTTGCACAGGCGATGGCGCGCGAAGGTGCTCATGTATACCTGGGCGCGCGCTGTCAGGAAAAGCTTGATTGGGCGGCCAGTCGCCTGCGAATGGCGGGGGGTACCGTCGATACGTTTATCACCGATGTGCTCGACGAGCACGACACCTCAACACAAGTTACCCGCCTGGTACAGCAAACCGGTGGAATTGATGTGGTGGTTAACGCGACCGGCTTTATGCATGAACAGGGCAAGCGCATCGACGCATTATCCCTCTCTGAGTTTATGAGCGGTATCACCCCTTTCCTTGCGGCGCAGTTCAATATCGCAAAAGCCGTAACGCCGCACATGGGCGGCGATCAAGCGGGCGTCATTCTCACCATCGTTGCGCCCGCCGCCCCGATGGCGATGCCCGGGCATCTCGGCCATATCGTCGGCTGTGCAGGAACAGAAGCGTTTATTAAAGCGCTTGCCAGCGAGACGGGACCAATAAACATTCGTGTCGTCGGCGTGCGCTCGCATGCGATTGTGGATGCGGTAGCGGCCGGTTCCTATACCGGGGAGATTTTCACCGCGAAAGCGCAGTCAATGGGTTTAACCGTCGAACAATGGTTAGGCGGTGCGGCACAAGGCACCATGATCGGACGCCTGCCTACGCTGGCACAAATCGCTGAGGTTACAACCTTTCTGGCTTCAGACCATGCCGGAGCAATAACCGCCACAGTGGTAAATATTACCGGGGGCGCAACTGTAAGCTAATTTACTCGCTTTTTTACGCCGTGCGCTGCTGCGAGCCTTTTTTAGCACTCGGGCGGGAACACAATGCTATACCGCACATAATAACCAACGCGCTCACCAGATGATATGAATGCAGAGTGACGTGCAAAAACATAACGCTAAATAATCCGCCACTCAGTGGGATCAAGTGCGAGTATATCTCTCCGCGGGTTGCGCCAATGGCGCTAATCCCTTTGTTCCATAACAGATATGACAGCCAGGAAGGAAAAATAACAAGGTATGCCAGCCCAGTAATAACACCTGTATTGGCATAGCTATCCCAGCCCGGCATACCATTGCGCATCAGCTCCACAACCAGTACCGGAATCAGCACCATCGCACCGAGCAGCGCGCTCACGGCGACAAAGGCGTTTCCCTTCACCTCACGCGGTTTAATGCGCAAAAAAGCACAATAAACAGCCCAACTTACCGCCGACCCCATGGTCCAGACATCGCCCTGATTCAGATGTGCAAATACCCGCGCGTGTATCATATCGCCCTGCGACACCAGCCAGATAACACCAACAGTACTCAGGATCACACCGGCTATATTTCGCGCAGAAATCCGCTCTTTAAAAAAGAACTTATTAATTAACAGAACGAGCGCCGGGGTGGTGGACATATAAATCGCCGCATTGAGCGAGGTTGTATATTGCAGGCCGATATACAGCGTTAAGGGAAAAAGAACCTGACCACAAAGCGCGAGGAAGACGATAGTACCAAAGGATTTTTTCATCACCGGCCATTGCTCTGCGACCTGACGAAAATAGAGCGCCATCAATAATAACGCGGTAAATATCCAGCGTGCCGCTGATAAAACAATGGGATCAACTTCAGCAACCAATAGATGACCAATCACATAATTTCCCCCCCAAAAACAGGCGGCCAGACTGAGTAAAAAATAGGGCATATATGCGCCTTATTGTCAGTTGTACGGTATGACCACAAGGCTACGGCGGCGTGAAAATGAATGCTAATATAACGTTTTTATCCATGTGCATAGATTAAAACTATGAAATTTACACTAAGGCAACTTGAGTTTTACATCGCGCTTGCAGAAACATTACAAATTTCCAAAGCTGCTGCGCGCTGTCATATTTCTCAGTCATCAATGACCATTGCCATGCGGAATCTGGAAGAAGCATTAGACGTGCAACTATTTGTACGTTACCCCAAAGGGGTGAAGCTCACCGCCGAGGGCGAGCGCTTTCTGGCACATGCCTGCAACATCATCAACAGTAGCCACTCGGCTGTTGACGACCTGCATGACAGAAGTGAAATTCTTACCGGCACGGTGCGCATAGGCATTGCCGAAACGCTCTCTGCTTATCTTATCCCGGATATACTCAACGATATTGAACGACGTTTTCCTTTGCTGGAGATCGTGTTTTATGAAGCTACAGCACCGGAACTGGTACAGGCGCTCCGGGAACACAAGGTCGATTTTTGTCTGCTTCTGGCCTCAAACATCAGCCATGATAACGACCTGGAGATCGAAACATTTATTCGTTCACAGCGCCGCCTGTGGACGTCTATTGGGCATCCGCTACAGAGCAAATCTTCGATCCGTTTAAAAGACGTCGAGAAGCTTCCATTTTTACTGCTGGAAACCGATAAGTACCCTGACGTAATCATCGATTACTGGCAGCAGCGTGGTTATACGCCCAATATCAGTTTTCGCAGCAACTCTTTTGAAGCCATAAGAAGCCTGGTTGCAAAAGGCAGAGGCATAACCATTTTATCCGACCTGGTGTATCGCCCGTGGTCACTGGATGGTCTGCGCGTTATGCACAGAACGATTGATGATTTTATTACTTATATGGATGTCGGGACGGTAAAAATAGCCGCCCGACCATTGACGCCAGCGGCGATGAAAGTCATCGATTTTTTACGTCAGGCCGTTACCCGCCTCGACAAACCATTTTGATAATGTTATCTCTGCGGCAATCCGGCAATACGCTCCACCATCACCAGAATATTCTCCCGCGACAGCGGTTTTTTGTCGGTGACAAAATGCAGCGTCATTCCTTCGAGAAATGCATCCAGCGCCCGCGCAGTTACCGGTTCAAACCATTGTTCCAGCGTTTGTTGACTGCGTAACATCCAGTTTTGCATCACCATTTTCAACGTCGGTTTGCGACTGGCGAAAGCATACAGCTGGTACATAAGTTCCATATTATCGGGCGTCGTAACCTGGGAGCTGTAAATCATCTCGGTAATGGCATGGCAGGCTGCCTGCGCATCCGCAACGTCGGCAAAAAAAGCCTGATACTGCTGAGACATTGTGTCAGTAAAGCGCGCGAACGCCTCCATTAAAAGCTCATCTATTCCTGAGAAATAATAGGTCATTGAACCCAGCGGCACCCCGGCAATCATGGCGATTTTTCGGTGCGTAACCCCATGGACACCGTAGGCGATTACCGCCTCCAGGGTGGCCTGAACTATCTTTTCCCGCCGTAGCGGATCGTTCGCGCGTCGCACTGCATTTCCTCTCCTTGCATTTGTGTACAAATGTACACAGTCTTGCTAATGTTGTCTTCTTCCCTCTTTTCTTTGGCTCGAATTCATGACTGGCACCTCACCACGCAAAGCCTTAAGACGTCGCACCTGGGCGCTTTTCACGTTTTTCTTTTTACCCGGATTACTAATGGCTTCCTGGGCAACGCGTACTCCTGCCATCCGAGATATCCTCTCCATCTCCACCGCCGAAATGGGCGCGGTATTGTTTGGACTCTCTGTTGGTTCGATGAGTGGCATTCTTTGTTCGGCCTGGCTGGTGAAACGATTTGGCACGCGTAAAGTGATCCGCACCACCATGTCCTGTGCAGTCCTCGGGATGGCTATCCTCAGCGCGGCGCTCTGGTTGCATTCCGCATGGCTTTTCGCGTTTGGCCTGAGCGTGTTTGGCGCCAGCTTTGGCGCGGCGGAAGTCGCCATCAACGTCGAAGGCGCGGCAGTTGAGCGCGAAATGAACAAAACCGTGCTGCCGATGATGCATGGTTTTTACAGTCTGGGAACGCTGGCGGGAGCCGGGGTCGGGATGATGCTTACCGCCCTCAGCGTTCCAGCGACTTTACATATTTTACTGGCGGCAATGGTGGCAATCACTCCTATCTTTATCGCCATCAAGGCCATTCCAGACGGCACGGGCAAGAATGCCTCTAACGGCGCTCACTCCAGCGAAAAAGGCGTGCCTTTTTATCGCGACATTCAGTTGCTGCTGATTGGCGTCGTAGTGCTGGCAATGGCGTTTGCTGAAGGTTCGGCCAACGACTGGCTGCCGCTGCTAATGGTGGATGGCCACGGGTTTAGCCCGACATCAGGCTCGCTGATTTATGCTGGTTTTACGCTGGGGATGACCGTGGGTCGATTCACCGGCGGCTGGTTCATCGACCACTACAGCCGCGTCGCGGTAGTGCGTGCCAGCGCGCTGATGGGTGCGCTTGGCATCAGTCTGATTATTTTTGTCGATAGCACATGGGTAGCAGGTGTTTCCGTTATTCTCTGGGGGCTTGGCGCATCGCTCGGCTTCCCGCTGACCATTTCAGCCGCCAGCGACACCGGTCCCGATGCGCCAACCCGCGTCAGCGTTGTGGCGACCACCGGCTACCTGGCGTTCCTGGTAGGGCCGCCGCTGCTCGGCTATCTGGGTGAACACTACGGCCTGCGCAGCGCTATGCTGGTGGTGCTGGCGCTGGTGCTTATCGCCGCCATCGTCGCGAAAGCGGTGGCGAAACCGGATCTCAAAAATCCCCCTGTGATGGAGAACAGCTAATGAGCATCAAATTAATTGCGGTCGACATGGACGGCACTTTTTTAAGCGACCAAAAAACCTATAACCGTGAGCGGTTTATGGCGCAATAACAGCAGATGAAAAAACAAGGCATCCGTTTTGTCGTCGCCAGCGGCAACCAGTATTACCAGCTCATCTCCTTTTTCCCTGAACTGGCCAATGAAATCTCATTTGTCGCTGAAAACGGCGGTTGGGTAGTCAGTGAAGGGAAAGATATTTTTAACGGTGAACTGGCAAAAGACGATTTCAGGGCCATCGTGGATCATCTGTTGACCCGTACGGACATCGACATTATCGCCTGCGGTAAAAACAGCGCCTATACGCTCAAAAAATACAGCGATGAGCATAAATCCGTTTCCGCCATGTACTATCATCGTCTTGAATTTGTAGATAATTTTGACAACCTCAACGACGTTTTTTTCAAATTCGGGCTGAATATTTCAGACGACCGTATCCCGCAGGTGCAGGCCGATCTCCATGAGGCAATTGGCGATATCATGGTACCGGTGCATACCGGCTACGGCAGCATCGATTTAATTATTCCAGGTGTGCATAAGGCAAACGGTCTGCGCCTGCTGCAACAACGCTGGAATATTAGCGACGACGAGGTTGTTGTGTTTGGCGATGGCGGAAATGATATTGAGATGCTGCGTCAGGCGGGATTTAGTTTCGCAATGGCCAACGCTCACGAACCGGTTGTCCAGGCGGCAAAATATCGCGCGGGATCGAACAATGAAGAGGGTGTGCTGGATGTTATCGACCGCGTATTAAAAAACGAAGCGCCGTTTACGCATTAACACCTCAGCACAGACGGCAACAAAATGATGATATGATCTATTCATAATCCGCCTCAAATTAACTCCACTGGATTATTACCTCCGGTGATTACTTCAGGCGAGCGGATCATGAAGAAAAGTGTACTGATGGCAACATTGTTGCTGGGCTTTACCGGAACAGCATTTGCGCAAAGCGTTACCGTGGATGTACCAAGCGGTTATAAAGTGGTGGTCGTGCCCTCTTCCGTCAGCGTTCCGCAGGCGGTCAGCGTGACGACCGCGCCGCAAACGGTGTATGTTGCCCCGGCACCTGCCCCGGCCCCTGTCTATCGCGCGCATCCTTATGCGCGACATGTTGCCAGCGTAGGTGAAGGGATGATCATCGAACATCAGATTGACGATCACCACTAAGTTTTGCGAAGCCCGGGCAACCGGGCTTCAGCCTTCCCGGGAATTCCCTACCCGTTTATCTTTCAGAAAGATAACCATCAATATCAGCCACAGTACGCCGCTTGCCAGATTAAACAGGCTGAACAAGCCGTTTCCTCCCAGCAGATAAGCATGTTTGCTCAACTCAATACCGACGGTAAAAATCAGCATCTGCAACATGCCCATGGCGGCAGAAACCGTACCCTTACTCATTTCACTGGCAAACAACGTCAGGCGGACCAGCCCCGCATTCGCCACGCCAATGCCAAACGCATAGATACTCAAACCCGCCGTCATCCACAAATACGCATGGGATGACACCACCGTGGCCGCCGCGGCAATCACCAGCCCGACGGCGATAGGCCAGCCGCCCATGATAATCAGCGAACGCACGGTCTTGCGCGAAGTCAGACGCGCCAGCACCAGATTACCAGCAATCAGCGCCCCAAAAATCGGCACCTGCAACAGGCCATATTCGTAACTGCTGAGGTGTTCTCCGCTGATGATAATAATCGGCGACTGGGCAATCCACGCCAGTAACGGCAGGCTGACAAAACCCAACGCCAGCGCGCCGGCAACAAAACGCCCATTTTTTAGCACCAGCTTATAATCTTTACCCAGATCTTTAATAGACAGTTTTTCACCAAGCCGGGTCGCCGTTTCCGGCATCGCGCGTTGCAGGCCAAAAAAGGAGATAGCTGCGAGGGCGGCAAACAGGATAAACATCCCTTCCCACGGCAGAACATGCACCCAGGCCGCGCCAACTAACGGTCCCAGCAGCGGCGCAATCAGCGCCACGTTTGCCATCAGCGCGGTAATTTTAATGCATACCGCTTCCTCAAAAGATTCCTGAATTGCGGCGTAACCCACCGCGCCAATAAAGCACAGGCTTATCCCCTGCAAGAAACGTAGAAAGGTAAACTGCTCAATATTCTGTGCCAGCAGAGTCGCAAGGCAGGTCACAATGAACCACAGCACACCGGTTAACATCACCGGGCGACGACCAATACGATCCGACAGCGGTCCTAACAGCCACTGTAAAAACATGCCACCCGCCAGATACGCAGTCATGGAAGTGGGTACCCAGTCTAATCCGGCCTGATATTGCTCCACCACCGCCAACATTCCAGGTTGGATCATATCGTTACCGATATAAGTAGAGAATTCGTAAAGCACCAGACAGAGAGGAAAAAGTAATGCCTGACGCCCCAACCGGGCGCCTGAAGATAAACGGTTTTGCATGCAGTCTCTTAGCAAAGGAAAAAACGCGCAAAGTGTAATAAATGCGCCGTACCGGTGATAGTGAATTATGTGATTTGAAAGCAAAATGCGCACATATTTACATTCATTTGCTCAAGAACATTTTGCTTTAAGGTTAATTTAAGTTGAGGCCGCTATCATGCTCAATAAGTCCCATTAATTGTCTTAAAAATAGTCATTTAGCAGACAAATAAGACAAGACCGCTTTTTATCCTGTAACAGCAATTTTATGCTCTCCCCCTATGGGCCTTTTAACAATTACACTGAGTCTGGACGTTATGCTGGAAAATCTGAACAACTCGCTTTTTTATCTCATCAATGCCACGCCGGACTCAGCGCAATGGGCTATCTCGCTCGCCATATTTATTGCCAAAGATTTAATCAGCATTGTCCCGCTGTTAGCCGTTATTCTCTGGCTTTGGGGACCGCGCGCTCAGGTTACTCTCCAGCGCCAGTTGGTCATAAAAATGGCGATAGCGCTGGCAGTCGGCCTGACTATTTCATGGCTGATGGGGCATCTGTTCCCCCACGATCGTCCGTTCGTTAACCACATTGGGTACAACTTCCTCCACCATGCGGCGGATGACTCTTTCCCGAGCGATCACGGCACGGTTATCTTTACTTTTGCTCTGGCTTTCCTGTTCTGGCATCGTCTGTGGACTGGCGCGCTGCTGATGGTTGTCGCCGTGGCGATTGCATGGTCGCGCGTTTACCTTGGCGTGCACTGGCCGCTGGATATGCTGGGCGGATTCCTGGCTGGGCTGATCGGCTGCCTGAGCGCCCAGATGATCTGGCAACGGTTCGGCGCCACCCTATATTTCGGCTTGCAGACCTGCTATCGCACCTGTTTCGCTCTGCCCATCCGTAAAGGCTGGGTGCGTGACTAACCCACGGTAAAAAGAGTAGTATTAGGCGCAATACGAGCACTTATACTACTCTCCAGGGGAACTATGGAAACTCGACGCGACGAGCGTATTGGTCAGTTGCTACAGGCGCTGAAACGCAGCGATAAATTACACCTCAAAGAAGCCGCGACGCTGCTGGGCGTATCTGAGATGACCATTCGTCGCGACCTGAATAATAACAATGCGCCTGTCGTCTTGCTCGGGGGCTATATTGTTCTTGAGCCCCGCAGCGCCAACCACTATTTAATCAGCGATCAAAAATCCCGTCTGGTTGATGAAAAGCGCCGTGCCGCCCAGCAGGCGGCAAGCCTCGTACAGGCGCATCAAACCATCTTTTTCGACTGCGGCACGACCACGCCGTGGATTATTGAGGCTATCGACAATGAACTGCCTTTCACCGCAATCTGCTACTCGCTAAATACATTTCTGGTATTGCAGGAAAAACCGCAGTGTCGCGTCATTCTGTGTGGCGGGGAATTTCATGCCAGTAACGCCATCTTCAAACCGCTCGATTTTCAGGAAACACTGAATAATCTGTGCCCGGATATCGCCTTTTATTCCGCGGCAGGCGTGCACATTGAGAAAGGCGTGACCTGTTTTAATCTGGAAGAGTTAGCAGTAAAACACTGGGCAATGTCGATGGCGCAGCATCACGTTCTGGTGGTCGACCACAGCAAGTTTGGGAAGGTACGTCCTGCGAGGATGGGGGAATTAAAACGTTTTGATACCATCATCAGTGATAGCCGCCCCGACGATGAGTTTGTGGAATACGCTAAGGCGCAACGCATAAAGCTGTTGTATTAAGTGATACTGCCGGACAGCGATAGTAGCGCCATCCGGCAATCGGTTAGATTAAGAGAACCAACCGCCAAACCACTGGTGGAACTTCATCATCACAAAATCCCACATCCGGCTAAAGAAACCACCCTCTTCCACCGCTTCCATCACCATCAACGGACGCTGCTCGATAGATTTACCGTTCAACTGGAAGTCGATAGTCCCCACAACCTGCCCCTTTTTCAGCGGCGCGGTTAACTGTGGCTCAGTCAGCGTAAAGCTGGCTTTCAGGTTCTTAAGCTGACCGCGCGGGATGGTAACCGAACCCGCTTCCCCGGCACCCAAATTGACTTCGCTCTTATCGCCAAACCAGACGCGCTGAGTCACGAAGGTGGCATCCGGCTTGATCGGCGTAACGGTTTCAAAGAAGCGGAAGCCCCAGGTCAGCAGCTTTTCGGACTCATTAAAACGGATACGGTCGGTTTTTGCTCCCAGCACGACGGAGATCAGGCGCATATCCCCCTGGGTCGCGGAAGCGACGAGGTTATAACCTGCGCCCGCTGTGGTACCGGTTTTCATTCCGTCCACGTTCAGGTTGGTGCTCCACAACAGACGGTTGCGGTTCGGCTGGCGAATTTTATTAAAGGTAAACTCTTTCTCTTTGTGAATAGCGTACTCTTCGGGCACATCGTGGATTAACGCCTTGCCGAGCAACGCCATATCACGCGCGGTACTGAACTGCCCTGCCGCATCCAGGCCATGCACCGTCTGGAACGTGGTATTGGTCAGTCCCAGCTTTTTCGCGTAACCGTTCATCAGACCGATGAAGGACTCCTGGCTCCCGGCAACGTAATCAGCGAGTGCGATACAGGCATCATTACCAGACTGAATGATAACGCCTTTGTTCAGATCGGATACCGCAACCTGATCGCCAGGTTTGAGGAACATAACCGACGAACCGCGCAGGGCCGGATTACCGGTCGCCCAGGCATCTTTGCCCACGGTGACCATGTCGTTGAGGTTAATTTTTCCGGCCTTCAGCGCCTGACCGACCACATAGCTGGTCATAATCTTGGTCAGACTGGCAGGATCCAGTTTCTCATCAGCATTACCTTCCGCCAGCACCTTGCCGCTGGCGTAATCCATCAGGATCCATGCACGCGCGTCCACGCTCGGCGGAGCCGTGGGTTGCTCCGCCGCCTGTACGGTCGGCGCCAAAAGGATTAAGAGTGCAGAACCTGCAGCAAAGCTGCGAAGTGAAGAGAAGTATTGCGTCATAAATGCCACCCGAGTATCCATTCTAAAAAACCACGTCATACCACACCGTGTTTACACAAAACTGGCCAGACAACCTCGGCCAACCCATTGCAGAAAAAACCTGATGGATGACGTGTAAAATAAGTGCGGTGAGTAATAACGCACTAACGAGCTTAAAGAAACCGTATGTTGGTAAAGTTTTTAAAGTTTATGCAATAACGCCGCGCAGCGCTGCCCCTGGCACGATTTTTTTAGACGTTGTTGCGTAAATATTAGGTTTACCCCACCATGTGAGCGAGTCAGAGGGTATCTGCAGCCATGAAGCTGCTCAATTAATTTGCGGGGTTACTATGATTACACTGTGGGGTCGCAATAACTCGACCAACGTAAAAAAAGTATTGTGGACGCTTGAAGAACTGGAGCTGCCGTACAACCAAATTCTGGCGGGCGGGCAGCATGGCGGTAACCGCGACGCCGACTATCTGGCGATGAACCCGAACGGGTTGGTCCCACTGCTACGCGATGATGAAACGGACGTTGTCCTGTGGGAATCCAATACTATTGTCCGTTATCTGGCGGCTCAGTACGGACAAAATCGCTTATGGATTGACGCCCCGGCCGCGCGTGCTGTCGGCGAAAAATGGATGGACTGGGCGAACCAGACGCTGAGTCCTACACACCGGGTTATCTTATTTGGTCTGGTCAGAACGCCGGTCGATCAGCGCGACATGGCAGCCATTGAGGCAAGTACTCAGGTTTGCGATAACCTGTTTGCTATTCTGGATAACGCGCTGGCGGACCAGCCGTGGTTCTCCGGAGCTGAATTCGGCACGGCGGATATCGCCATTGCGCCATTCGTCTATAACCTGTTCAAAGTTGGTCTGACCTGGACCCCGCGTCCACACCTGGAACGCTGGTATCAGCAACTGACGGAACGTCCGGCATTTCAAAAAATGGTAATGATCCCGGTCAGCTAATCAGCTCAGGGACTCACTTTCAATAATTCCCCGTCGGACTCGTCGGTTAACACGTACAAATAGCCGTCTGGTCCGACGCGCACATCGCGGATCCGCTGCCCTCTATCCTGTAAAATGCGGCCATCCTCCGTGACCGCATTCCCTTTGACGCTCAGCACGATCACCTCTTTATCTTTCAATGCGCCGATGAATAACTTTTGCCGCCACTGCGGGAAGGTATTGCTATGATAAAAAGCCATTCCGCTAACTGCCGGTGACTTTTCCCAGTAAAAGATGGGTTGCTCAGTACCCGCAACAATTTGGCCCCTGGCTTCGGGAATTTTGAGACCACTATAGTTAATCCCCCAGGTCGCGATCGGCCAACCGTAGTTTTTGCCTCTTGCGGGGATATTGATTTCATCGCCTCCGCGCGGACCATGCTCATTGAGCCACAGCGCATCGCTCCATGGATTCATCGCCATACCTTGTGGATTACGGATGCCATACGACCAAATTTCTGCCCGCGCTCCCGACTGATTCACAAACGGATTATCCGGCGGCGTTTTGCCCTCGTCGGTCAGACGTACCACCTTGCCCTGCAATTTATCCAGCTCCTGCGCGGTTGCACGTTGGTTATTTTCACCCAGGCCAATAAACAGATAGCCATGGCCATCAAACACCATGCGCCCGCCAAAATGGTTTCCGGTTGAGAGCTTCGGCTGTTGGCGAAAAACGGTCTGGAACGCTTGCAGATGTTTGAGATCGTCGCTCAGGCGTCCGTAACCTACCGCCGTGCCGGCTTTACCTTCACTATCAACTTCAGCAAAGCTGAGCCACACTCGCCGGGATTGTGCAAAATCAGGCGCTAACGCCACATCCAACAATCCTCCCTGACCATTCGCCCAGACTTTAGGTACGCCGGTCAGCGGGTCGGAAAGCCCCTTATCAGGTTGCCAAAGTCTAAGCTGGCCGCCTTTAAGGGTAATTAATATACCGCGATTATCGGGTAAAAAAGCCAGCGACCACGGGTGATCGAGTTTGGTTTGCAGCACCTCCACCTTTACCGCGGCGGCATAAGAGGAAAATAGCGCAAGTGGGATAGCACAGAGAAAGAGTCGACGCATAACACCTCCTTAATGGCTCTGCATAAAGCGTAGCCAGCAGGGGGAATTACCCCGTCACATTTACATAATCTTAACAAAAAGGGGGAGCGCCCTCCCCCTGATTCAGACGTGTTCCAGCGTTGGATAAGATTGCAAACACTGGATGCTCAGCGTCAGCGTTGTCAGGCAGTTTTCCAGTTTATCTGCGTTAACGGCAATAAAAGTTGGACAATCGTGATGTCCACTCATAAGACAAACAGCGGCGGCGGCTAACGCCCCTTCAGCACGATGAAGGGCATTCCACTCTTCCTGATCAAGATGCATACCGTGAAGCTGTGATTGCTCGTGCAATTCGCGATTCAGCACAAAAAAATTATCACGCAGACGATCGCTCTCGCTGACTGACATGTAGCCTTTCGCTTTTCTCAACAGCAGATAAGCGGCAAGTTCGATACGGGCGTTTATCAATTTGTTGAGAAGATCGGTTCTCAGTCTGTCAACAACCATACTTTGTTCCTCCTCTTTCCAACCATGGTGCAACTTAATAGTATGGTTGTTTTTTGAACAAATAGATGTCCTACATCAACAAAGCTCAATTGATTAACATAATTTACAATGTTACAACCCTCGGCAAGTTACTCTGCCGCTAAGACAAGCAAATCTGGCTGCGACAATATGCAAAATGAGAAGCCAGTCTTCCCTGCGCCTTATACCGATCAGATATAGATGTACCGTGACGGCATCTGTATAATCCCCCGATTACGAGCAATGTACAGTATAAGAAAATGGCAAAAATTGGTTTTATATCACTAGGTTGTCCGAAAAACCTCGTCGATTCTGAGCGCATCCTGACCGAACTTCGTACCGAAGGCTATGATGTTGTGCCAAGCTACGACGACGCGGATATGGTTATCGTTAACACCTGCGGCTTTATCGACAGCGCGGTTCAGGAGTCCCTGGAAGCAATCGGCGAAGCGTTGAACGAAAACGGCAAGGTGATCGTTACCGGCTGTCTGGGCGCGAAAGTCGATCAGATCCGTGAAGTCCACCCGAAAGTGCTGGAAATCACCGGTCCGCACAGCTATGAACAGGTTCTGGAGCACGTTCACCACTATGTGCCAAAACCAAAGCATAACCCGTTCCAGAGTCTGGTTCCTGAGCAGGGCGTCAAGCTGACTCCGCGCCATTATGCCTATCTGAAAATTTCTGAAGGCTGCAACCACCGCTGCACGTTCTGCATTATTCCGTCGATGCGTGGCGATCTGGTGAGTCGTCCGATCGGCGACGTACTCAGCGAAGCCAGGCGTCTGGTAGATGCGGGCGTGAAAGAGATACTGGTCATTTCTCAGGATACCTCCGCGTACGGCGTGGATGTGAAGCATCGCACCGGTTTCCATAACGGCGAGCCGGTCAAAACCAGCATGGTTGATCTGTGCGAACAGTTATCAAAACTGGGGATCTGGACGCGTCTGCATTACGTCTATCCCTACCCGCACGTTGATGACGTGATCCCGTTGATGGCGGAAGGCAAAATTCTGCCGTATCTGGACATCCCGCTGCAGCATGCCAGCCCGCGTATTCTCAAGCTGATGAAACGCCCAGGCTCCGTGGACAGACAGCTGGCGCGTATCAAGCAGTGGCGTGAAATTTGTCCTGAACTGACGCTGCGCTCCACCTTCATTGTTGGTTTCCCGGGTGAAACAGAAGAAGACTTCCAGATGTTGCTCGACTTCCTGAAGGAAGCACGCCTGGATCGCGTCGGCTGCTTTAAGTACAGCCCGGTAGAAGGCGCTGGCGCCAATGACCTGCCGGATCAAATCCCGGAAGAGGTGAAAGAAGAACGCTGGAACCGCTTTATGCAGTTGCAACAGCAGATCTCTGCTGAACGCTTGCAGGAGAAAGTGGGCCGCGAAATTCTGGTTATCGTTGATGAAGTTGACGAAGAAGGCGCGATTGGTCGCAGTATGGCTGACGCCCCGGAAATCGATGGCGCGGTATACCTGAATGGCGAAACCAGGGTGAAACCTGGCGATATCATCCGCGTGAAGGTCGAAAACGCAGATGAATACGATCTGTGGGGCACCCGCGTTTAAATAGCGTAACCCAACGTAGGCCGGATAAGCGTTACGTCTTATCCGGCCTGTGGTTTATCCTTTTATCTTCGGGTCCAGCGCGTCGCGCAGGCCATCGCCCAGTAAGTTAAACGCCAGCACCGTCAGAAATATCGCCACCGCCGGGAAAATCGCCACATGCGGCGCAATCACCATATCGGCCCGCGCCTCATTGAGCATTGCCCCCCACTCCGGGGTCGGCGGCTGCGCGCCCAATCCCAGAAATGACAAGCTCGCGGCAGAGATAATCGACGTGCCAATTCGCATGGTAAAAAAGACCACAATCGATGAGACCGTTCCCGGTAGAATATGGTTAAAGATGATGGTTGCATCGCTGGCGCCAATACTGCGCGCAGATTCAATAAAGGTCTGCTGCTTCAGCACTAGCGTATTCCCACGCACCAGACGCGCGAAGGCCGGAATAGAAAAAATAGCCACGGCAATAATCACGTTGGCAATACCGCTGCCCAGCACTGCCACCACAGCGATCGCCAGCAAAATACCCGGAAAGGCGAACAGTACATCGCAGATGCGCATAATCAGTCGATCCCACCAGCCTTCGTAGTATCCCGCCAGTAACCCCAGCACGGTGCCAATCGTCGCGCCAATAAATACGGCAAAGACCCCTGCCGCCAACGAGATTTGCGCCCCAACCAGCACACGGCTAAAGATATCCCGTCCCAGGGAGTCAACGCCGAACCAGTGCAGCATCGACGGCCCGTCATTCAGACGGTCATAATCGAAGTAGTTTTCGGCATCAAATGGCGTCAGCCAGCGGGCAAAAATCGCCACCATAATCAGGATAAGGACAAACAATCCCGCGATCATCGCCATGTGCTGGCGGCGGAAACGACGCCAGAACTCATGCCACGGCGTGCGAATCTGCTCTGGCTTAACAAGGGGCATCGCATTTAAAATCGCCTGTCGGCGCCAGTTAAAAAATCGCATCCTTACTTGTACCTGATAGCCGGATTAATGGCGGCGTAGAGTACATCCACCACTAAATTAATAAGAATAAACTCCAGAGAGAATAACAGCACCTCGGCCTGTATCACCGGGTAGTCGCGCATTTCGACTGAGTCCACTAACAGTCGTCCAAGCCCTGGCCAGTTAAACACCTTCTCAACCACGATTGAGCCGCCGAGTAAAAAACCAAACTGTAGCCCCATCATGGTAACCACCGGGATCATCGCGTTACGCAGACCATGTTTCAACACCACCCAGGTTTCACTCACCCCTTTAGCTCGCGCAGTGCGCATATAATCTTCACTGAGCACATCGACAAACGAAGCACGGGTAAAGCGGGCCAGCACCGCAGCCACCGCCGCCCCCAGCGTAATTGACGGGAGGATATAGTGCAGCCAGGTGTCAGCGCCCACGGTGGGCAACCAGCCGAGTTCAACGGAAAATATCTGCATAAGCAGCATGCCGAGCGCAAAAGCCGGAAAAGAGATCCCGGTGACCGCCAGCGTCATACTTAACCTGTCCGGCCAGCGATTACGCCACACGGCGGCGATAATCCCCGCCGTCATGCCAAATAACACTGCCCACGCCATACTGGCAATTGTCAGCCATAGCGATGGCATAAAACGGCTGGCAATCTCTTCCGCAACCGGGCGGCGAGAAACCATCGAGGTTCCAAAATCGCCTTGCAACACGTTGGTCATGTAATGCCATAACTGAATATGCAGCGGTTGGTCCAGACCCAGTTGCTTACGCACCAGTTCAATTACCTCAGCATCGGCCTCCGGTCCGGCAATCAGCCGGGCCGGATCGCCGGGTAGCAGGTGAACAAATAAAAACACCAGCACCGCCACAATCAACAGCGTTGGGATCAACCCCAGCAGGCGCTTGAAAACATAGTTAAGCATCACGCTCCCTTCGCCGGCCCCTGCATTACGGAGCCGAATGCATCGCTTAGTTTAAATCCGCATCATCAAAGCTAAATCCGGTATCCGGCATGATCCAGAATCCCGTCAACCTGGTGCTGTGCGCCGAAATCAGTTTTTCCACTACCAGCGGGATCCACGGCGACTCTTTCCAGATGATATCCTGCGCATCTTTGTACAGCTTCGCTTTCTGCGCCGGATCGTTGGTTTGCAGAGCCGCGGCTAAATCACTGTCCACCTGCTTATTACTGTAAAACGCCGTGTTAAACAGCGTCGGCGGCCAGTTTTGTGATGCAAATAGCGGCGACAGCGCCCAGTCCGCTTCACCTGTAGAAGCAGACCAGCCGGTGTAGAACATCCGCACTCCGCTCTCTTTCTGCGCTTTACCTTCAACTTCCGCCGCTCGCTGACCAGCGTCCATCGCCGTTACCTGCGCCTTAATGCCCACCTGTGCCAACTGCTGCTGAGTAAATTGCAGTACTTTCTGCGCGGTACTGTGGTTATGCGAAGACCATAGCGTGGTGGTAAAACCATTAGGGTAACCCGCTTCTTTCAGCAACTCGCGCGCTTTCGCCGGATCGTAAGGCCACGGCGTATAGCTTTGCGCATAGGCAATCGATGGCGGGAGAACACCGGTGGCAGGCGTCGCGTACCCGGCAAAAGCGACTTTCACCAGCGCCTGACGGTTGATGGCATAATTCAGCGCCTCACGCACCTTCGGGTTATCGAACGGTTTTTGCGTGACGTTCATGCTGATATAGCGCTGCATGATAGACGGACTGGCCACCAGTTCCAGGTTTTTGTTCTTCGCCAGTAGCGCCGCCTGCTCGTAAGGGATCGGGAAGGCAAACTGCGCCTCCCCGGTCTGCAGCATGGCCGCACGCGTGTTGTTGTCGGTCACCGGACGCCAGGTAATCGTGTCAAGCTTTGGCAACCCTTGCTGCCAGTAGCCCGCGAACTTCTTAACCTTCACAAAATCCGTCTGATTCCAGGTTTCAAGCTGATACGGTCCGGTGCCGACAGGATGAAAGCCGATCTCCTTACCGTATTTCTCCAGCGCGGCAGGCGAAATCATCGCCGTTGCCGGGTGCGCCAGAATATTGATGAATGCCGAGAACGGTTGCTTCAGCGTAATCTTCACCGTCGACGGGTCGACAACCTCGGTTTTATCAATATTCTTATACAGGTTGTAGCGTTTCAGATGGTTTTCCGGATTACTGGCCCGATCGAGGTTAGCTTTGACCGCATCGGCGTTGAAGTCAGTGCCATCCTGAAACTTCACGCCCTGACGCAGCTTAAGGGTGTAAGTCAGGCCATCATCAGAAACCGTATAACTCTCCGCCAGCACATTTTTCAGCTTCATCTCTTTATCAAGGCCAAACAGTCCTTGATAAAACGACTTTGCTACCGCCTGCGACAACGTGTCGTTCGCGTCATAGGGGTCGAGCGTGGTGAAGTTAGATCCCACTGCCACCACCACGTCTTTGGCGGCCCAGCCCGGTGCGGCGGCCAGCGCCGAGGCCACTCCCACAGCAACCAGCCATTTTCGAGCAACAATTTTTGTCATGTTATTCTCCTTAAACCCTGTCTGCCTGTTATAAACGCGAAAGCGCATTTTCTGGTTGTGGACGCGCGACATAATGCCCCGGGCCAACTAACTGTAGTGACACGGGGGAAATCTCTTCGCCGCGCTTGCGGATATTGCTGGGGATATCATCCGATAACAGCACGCGCTGGGGCCGATGATGTGATGGATCGGCCACCGGTACTGCCGCCATCAGTTTGCGCGTATACGGATGCTGTGGATTTTCAAATACCGCCCGCCGGGCACCGATCTCGACAATCTGCCCCAGATACATCACCGCCACACGGTGACTGATCCGCTCCACTACCGCCATATCGTGGGAAATAAACAGATATGCGATCCCCATTTCGCGCTGCAGGTCGAGCAACAAGTTGATAATTTGCCCACGAATCGAGACATCCAGCGCCGAGACCGACTCATCGGCAATGATTACCTTGGGATTGAGCGCCAGCGCCCGGGCAATGCAGATACGCTGACGCTGACCGCCGGAAAACTCGTGCGGATAGCGCCAGGCATGCTCAGGGAGCAATCCTACGCGCTCCAGCAGCCAGGCAACCCGTTTTGCCGCCGCATCACCTTGCAGTAATCCATGCACCCGTAACGGCTCTAAAATGGAATATCCCACCGTCTGGCGAGGATCGAGCGATGCATAAGGGTCCTGGAAGATGAACTGAATGTCCCGGCGCAGCGGCTGCAGTTTGCTGGCGGCGAGGGTATCAATCCGCTGTCCGTTGAAGATGATCTCTCCACGCTGAGACTCAACCAGGCGCAGCAACGCCCGCCCGGTGGTGGATTTGCCGCAGCCCGACTCGCCCACCAGCGAGAGCGTTTCTCCCGGCCACAGGTCAAAGCTGACGTTTTCCACCGCATGCACCTCACGGGTTACCCGGTTAAGAATGCCGCTGCGCAGAGGAAAACGCGTCACCAGATTGCGTACCCGTAGGATAGGCTCGCCTTCAACCACGGTGTCCTGCTCGGTTTGCGGTTCAACATGACTGGGATCGTGTAAAGAAATAAGTGGGAAACGGCGCGGATACGCTTGTCCGCTCATGGCGCCAAGCTGCGGTACGGCTGCCAGCAACGCTTTAGTATAGGGATGCTGGGGAGCATGAAAGATCTGCTCAACGCTGCCGGTTTCAACCGCCTCACCCTGATACATTACCAGCACACGGTCGGCAATATCCGCCACCACACCCATATCGTGGGTAATAAAGATCACCCCCATCGACATATCCTGCTGCAACACTTTTATGAGTTGCAGGATCTGCGCCTGAATAGTGACATCCAGCGCGGTGGTCGGCTCATCGGCAATCAGCACCGCAGGGCGGCACGACAGCGCCATGGCGATCATCACGCGCTGGCGCATGCCGCCGGAAAGCTGGTGCGGATAACGCGATAAAATCGCCTTCGCCTCAGGGATACGGACCTGATCGAGCATCCGTTTAGCTTCCAGCATCGCCTCTTCATGACTGGCCCCCTGGTGTAAGCGGATAGACTCGGCAATCTGCTCACCCACGGTAAACACCGGATTTAGCGATGTCATCGGCTCCTGAAAGATCATCGCGATATCCGCGCCGCGCACGTGGCGCATCTGTGATGCGCTCTGTTCACCCAGCTCAATAACCTGGCGGTTGCGGCGTCGGAGGAGCATTTCATCACAGCTCACCTCACCGCCAGCCTGTTCTATCAGACGCATCAGCGACAAAGCCGTGACCGACTTTCCTGAACCGGACTCGCCAACTATCGCCAGCGTTTCGCCACGCTTCAGGCGAAATGACAGATTACGCACCGCACTTACGCGCTGCTGTTCCTGTTCAAAGGCAATGTTCAGGTTACTCACTGCCAGCACGTCACTGACGTCAAGCTCATCACTGTGTGGCAACGGTATCTCCTTTTTCCCGATAAATACCGGTGGTTGGCGTATCGCCCGCGTATCCCCAGGCACGGTACATGCCTTCACTGTTAAACGGTAAGGCGACATTGCCCTCATGATCGATAGCAATTAAGCCGCCACTGCCGCCCAACGCCGGTAATTTTTCCATCACCACACGCTCGCACGCCTCAGATAAACTCAGGCCGCCATAATCCATCAATGCCGCAATGTCATAAGCCGCCAGCGCACGAATAAAGACTTCTCCGGTTCCGGTGCAGGAAACCGCCACGTTGGCGTTATTGGCATAACAGCCTGCGCCAACCAGTGGACTGTCACCCACCCGGCCCGGCAATTTGTTGGTCATCCCGCCGGTCGATGTCGCCGCCGCCAGATTACCAGACATATCCAGCGCAACCGCCCCCACGGTACCCATTTTGTTGTTCTCATCCAGTGGGGTAGCGTTATGATCCAGCACCATTTCACCCGCCGTTCGCGCCGCCAGCAGTTGAGCGTAGCGTTCTGGCGTCGAGAAAATATCCGCCGAAACGCGCTCCATACCCTGCGCAATGGCAAAATTCTCTGCCCCCTCACCTATCATCATGACGTGTGGGCTGTGTTCCATCACCAGGCGTGCCGCGAGAACTGGATTTCGCAGATGACTGACTCCCGCGACGGCTCCCGCTTTCAGGGTATTACCGTCCATCACGCAGGCGTCCAGCTCATGGGTTTCATCACGGGTATATACTGCGCCAATTCCGGCATTAAACAGCGGGCACTCTTCCAGCAGACGCACGGCCTCGGTCACCACATCCAGTGCGCTACGCCCCTCTTCGAGCATCCGCTGACCGGTTTCGACAACATCTGACAGCGCCTGTATATAACGCAACTCCTGCTCCTGGCTCAGCTGTGCACGGGTAATAGCCCCGGCGCCGCCGTGAATTGCAATAACTGCTTTACCCATTTTTTCGTCCATTAAGGTGACCGGTTCCGGGGTTATAAATATCAGAATTTCGGTGACTTATTGATTCGATTTTTGAATATAGAAAGATGCAGACGTCATGTAAAGGTAAAGGCCTGCCTCTCATAATCGATGCTGTCAGGTCATTCAGATGGAGTTAACAGGAATGAATCCCCGACGACGTTGAATAACCTATTCAAGCAGATCGGTAATCTGTTTTTTTGCATACCATACAAACCGTTGTACTGACGGCATGGATTCAGCCCAGTTCGTTTTGGCCACCCCAAGATATTCCGCACATGCAGCTTGCAGCGTGTCAGCATGCTCAACGGGCAATTTAGGCATGAGCCACGACGCGGCCTCATCCTTAGCGACAATATCGCCGGTCACAACGCTGTACCAGATGCGCGCCAGAGCCAGAATGATATTGCGCTCATCACCCTCTAAATCTGCGGGTTCTTGCCACTGTTCAAGAGTATGTCGAAACGTTTTTAAGACATCATTGGCAGGAATGGCGTTGAAAAATATATCAGCGGGTTCACCGAACAACGGTACGCTGGCGCGCCGGGCCTGGGTCAGCAAAATGGCAAGATCAGCATCCGCCAGCGCCGGTTCAAACACGCCGGCGCCGATCTCCTCACGCAACCACTCGCCAAACTGCATTTCTCTTACGGGTGGGAATTGCCACGGTACGATCAGCGAGTACACAACAACGGTGACTTCCAGCGCGCGATAACGCTCTGAAGTCCCGGGCGGCGCTGAAATGGTCAGCAATTCCCGCATCACGGTTTCTCTTAACCGGGCATCCATTGGTTCCCGTATGGTGACCAACAAATCAATGTCGCTGAGAGGTTTTAAACCGCTGTCGACAGCAGAACCATACAGATGAATAGCCACGAGATTCTCTTCGAAAAGCTGGCGGATGAGCGCACTGGCGGCATTCACCTGTCGTCGAATTGCGTCCGGAATAGGAGTAGCCATTTAGCCCCCTGGGGAAAAGAGCGGAAATATTGAGTCTATACTGCATTTTTCCTGTGGCGCTATCCTCTGGCATGAAACCTTGACCAGATCTGATTCTAAGCCTGAGGTAGCATACTGTCCGCGGCCATTTTCTGACATAATGGCCGGATTCGATTTTGCCCGCAGGAGTCTTCTCATGGAATTTACCGCCGGACTGATGCCGCTTGAAACGGCTCTCTCTCAGATGCTGTCGCGTATTACCCCGCTCACCGCTGTCGAAACGCTGCCGCTGGTTCAATGCTTTGGCCGCATTCTGGCCGCCGACGTCGTTTCCCCCATTGATGTACCAGGATTCGATAATTCGGCAATGGATGGCTATGCGGTACGATTAGACGATTTACGCTCGGGTCTGCCGCTTGCGGTAGCAGGCAAAGCCTTTGCCGGACAGCCTTTTCACGGCGAATGGCCCGCGGGGACCTGTATCCGCATCATGACCGGCGCCCCGGTGCCTGCCGGTTGTGAAGCGGTGGTCATGCAGGAACAAACAGAACAAACCGATGACGGTGTACGTTTTACCGCCGAAGTCCGCGGCGGACAAAATATTCGTCTGCGCGGTGAAGATATTGCAAACGGTGCAGTCGTCTTCCCCGCCGGGACTCGCCTGACAACCGCCGAGCTCCCGGTTCTGGCTTCGCTCGGTATTGCTGATGTGCCTGTTGTGCGCAAAGTCCGCGTGGCGTTGTTCTCCACCGGTGATGAACTGCAACTGCCGGGTCAACCGCTGAGCGACGGACAGATTTATGACACCAACCGTCTGGCCGTTCACCTGATGCTGCAACAGTTGGGCTGCGAGGTAATCAACCTTGGAATTATTCGCGACGATCCCAACGCGCTACGCGCGGCGTTTATTGAAGCCGACAGCCAGGCCGATGTCGTTATCAGCTCCGGCGGCGTTTCTGTCGGTGAAGCGGATTACACCAAAACCATTCTGGAGGAACTGGGAGAAATTGCCTTCTGGAAGCTGGCCATCAAACCGGGCAAACCGTTCGCCTTTGGCAAACTAAGCAACAGTTGGTTTTGCGGCCTGCCGGGTAACCCGGTGTCAGCAGCCCTCACCTTTTATCAACTGGTGCAACCAATGCTGGCGAAGCTTAGCGGCAACACGGGCTGTGGGTTGCCTCCTCGTCAACGCGTACGCACCGCGTCACGTCTGAAGAAAACGCCAGGCCGTCTGGATTTTCAACGTGGCGTATTGCAGCGCACCGCAGAAGGCGAACTGGAAGTCACCACCACCGGACACCAGGGTTCGCATATTTTTAGCTCCTTTAGCCTCGGCAACTGTTTTATCGTGCTGGAACGCGATCGTGGTAACGTTGAAGCCGGAGAGTGGGTTGAAGTCGAGCCGTTTAACGCGCTGTTTGGAGGTCTGTAATGGCGGAACTCAGCGACCAGGAGATGATGCGCTATAACCGGCAAATCATTCTGCGCGGCTTCGATTTTGAAGGTCAGGAAGCGCTGAAGGAGGCGCGGGTACTGGTCGTTGGTCTGGGGGGACTTGGCTGCGCCGCGACCCAATACCTGGCAGGCGCTGGTGTCGGGCATTTAACGCTGCTCGACTTTGACACCGTTTCCGTGTCGAACCTCCAGCGCCAGACGCTGCACAGCGATGCAACCGTAGGGCAACCGAAAGTGCTATCCGCCCGCGACGCGCTGGCGCGGATTAACCCTTATATCGCCATTACGCCAGTGAACGCACTGCTGGATGATAGCGAAATTCACGCGCTGATCGCCAAACACGATTTGGTGCTGGACTGTACGGATAACGTCAGCATCCGCAATCAGCTTAATGCCGGATGCTTTAGCGCAAAGGTTCCGCTGGTTTCCGGGGCGGCAATTCGCATGGAAGGACAAATTACCGTCTTTACCTATCAGGAAGGCGAACCTTGCTACCATTGCCTGAGCCGCCTGTTCGGTGAAAATGCCCTCACCTGCGTGGAAGCTGGCGTAATGGCTCCGCTAATCGGCGTGATCGGCTCATTACAGGCCATGGAAGCCATTAAATTATTGGCAAACTACGGTAAACCCGCATCTGGAAAAATCGTCATGTACGACGCCATGACCTGCCAGTTTCGCGAAATGAAGCTGATGCGTAACCCGGGATGTGAGGTGTGCGGGCAGTAACGGTAAGCCCCGGCGGCATTTATTTTCCGGGGCTGTATTAACATACATTCAATGCGTCAAAGAGTTAATATCTTCCTCAGATAGCCCAGTGATTCTCACGATAAGCTCCCGTGGGAGACCATCGGCCAGCATTGAGTGGGCAATGCGCTGCGCTTCCTCGCGACGACCTTCAGCTAAACCTTTTTCATGACCGCGCTCCATGCCTTTCCGTAGCCCCTTTCGCTCCCCTGCCCTACGTATTTTTTCAACAATATTCATTGTACGCTCCTTGTGTTCGGGTACCTGCTGCGCCAGCTTACGCATAAATCGCCCAAAGCGCGGTTTGTGACCATGCTGGATTAGCAGATAATTAAACAGCGCTTTTAGCTGGCTGTCATTAGCACTTCCTGTAACCAGCAGCGTAGCCAGATTGTCCACCAGTCCTAATAAATCGCGCTGACGAATATGCTTTTGAATCAGTTCCAGCAGTGCGATACGCCGGTGCTGCATAATTTCTTCATCCGGGATCACGGTAATATCCACCAATGGAAATGCCGACAGATAAAGCTGGCGCGCCAGGAGCGGATTATCAAACTCATCCAGCCAGCATAAAGAGAAGGGATAAGGCGTATCGACGCCATGATAAAACAACATCGGCACGACTAACGGTAAGCGGGTATGCCCGGCGTCAAGGTGGCTTTGCATTGCCGCTATCGCATAACGCATCAGGCGAAACGACATATGCACATCAGGACGACTTTGATGTTCAATCACAACATAGATATAACCCTCCCCTTCACTGGTTTTCATCGACCAAAGCACATCTGAATAATATGCGCGTAAGTTTTCTTCAATAAAACTGGTGGGTTGCAGTTCTAACGTCGCCAGATCACAAAGCGCCCGTAGCGTGGGAGGAAGATGAATTTCAATAAAATCACGGGCTGTGGCAGGGTATTTTAAAAATGTTTTAAACAGCGCATCGTGCGGTGTGGCTGTAGGTGTTTTTTTCATGGCGGTCCGTCACCTGATAAACATGATGACGTGAATGTACCCGTCGCGATGACGGGTAGCATGCAGGCTTTACCGGTTTTACGAGGGGGATTCGCAGTTTATTGCTCTTAACTGCAACAGATTCATTTTAACGGAATCACCTACGCAAATATGCCGGAGTAATCCGACCTAAAACTAGATCGACGTCCGTCCAAACGCCCTCTGCCAGTCCTGCTCAAACTTCACAATCGCCGCATCCACAGCCGGAGAGGTCATAAACTGCTGCGCCACGTCCAGCGGCAGCGTGATAGACTCGCAGCCTGCCAGCAGGCAATCCAGCGCCTGACGCGGCGTTTTGAAGCTGGCTGCCAGTACTTTGGCGTGCGGCGCATGCATGTTCAGTAAGGTTTGCAGATCGGTCACCGTCTGAATACCATCTCCCCCCTGCGCATCCACGCGGTTTACGTATGGCGCAACATATTCCGCTCCTGCCAGCGCCGCTAACAGCCCTTGAGCAGCACCGTATACCGCGGTACCCAGCGTCGGGATCCCTTCTTCTTTCAGTAGCTTAATTGCCGCCAGACCTTCTGCCGTCACCGGCACTTTGACCACGATATCCGCGATAATTGCCCGCAGTTTACGTGCATCTTTGACCATGCCTTCGGCGGTCGTCGCCATCACCTGCGCAAACAGACGGCCTTGTCCCCCCATCGCTTCCTGCAGTTGCGGCAGCAACACTTCCAGCCTCTCTTTACCAGCCGCCACAATGCTCGGGTTAGTGGTCACCCCAGCCAACGGCAAAACACGCGCCAGAGCTTTGACAGCGGCAACATCAGACGTATCTAAATAGAGTTCCATAACCTTTCCTCAAACGAATAATTAGCATGAATAAAAGGTAGCACGGCGAAACCTCACGGTTAGTTGACGCACGTCAATATAACTTTCATTCGAAAGTAATTTAATCTTTATACGAAAGAAAAGAGGCCGCTTATGATTTTCAATATCCAGCGCTATTCCACGCATGATGGTCCCGGTATCCGTACCGTGGTGTTCCTTAAGGGATGCTCCCTGGGCTGTCGTTGGTGTCAGAATCCGGAAAGCCGCGCCCGCACACAGGACCTGCTCTACGACGCACGGTTGTGTCTCGACGGTTGCGATCTCTGTGCTCAGGCGGCACCTGCGGTGATTGAGCGAGCGCTAAGCGGTCTGCTTATTCATCGCGAAAAACTGACCGATGACGCTTTCGCCGCGCTGACTGACTGCTGTCCAACCCAGGCGCTGACCGTCTGCGGAGAGGTAAAAAGCGTGGACGACATCATGGCGACCGTATTGCGTGATAAACCGTTTTACGATCGTAGCGGTGGGGGTCTCACCCTCTCCGGTGGCGAACCGTTTATGCAGCCAGAACTGGCGGCAGAATTATTCAAGGCCAGCCACGATGCGGGTATTCATACGGCGGTCGAAACCTGTCTGCATGTACCGTGGAAGTATATCGAGCCGTCATTACCTTACGTTGATCTGTTCCTGGCTGATTTAAAACATGTCGCCGACGCGCCGTTTAAGCAGTGGACCGATGGCAGTGCCTCTCGTGTATTAGACAATCTGAAAAAATTGGCCGCTGCGGGTAAAAAAATGATTATCCGCGTACCGCTGATTCAGGGTTTCAACGCTGACGAAGCCGCCATCCAGGCTATTACCGATTTTGCTGCCGACGAGCTTCACGTCGGTGAGATCCATTTTTTGCCCTATCACACCCTGGGCATCAATAAATACCACTTACTCAGTCAACCCTACAACGCACCGGATAAACCGCTTGAGGCGCCTGCCCTGCTCGAATTTGCTCAGCAGTATGCCCGCCATAAAGGTTTAACCGCGACCCTACGAGGATAATCGCCATGACCACTTTGAAACTGGACACACTCAGCGACCGTATCAAAGCGCATAAAACAGCCCTGATCCACATCGTGAAGCCGCCGGTTTGCACCGAGCGCGCCCAGCACTATACCGAGATGTATCAACAACATCTGGATAAGCCGATCCCGGTACGCCGTGCGCTGGCACTGGCCCATCATCTGGCGGAACGTACTATCTGGATCAAGCATGACGAACTGATTATTGGTAACCAGGCGAGCGAAGTGCGCGCTGCACCGATCTTCCCGGAATACACCGTCTCCTGGATTGAAAAAGAGATCGATGATCTCGCCGACAGGCCGGGCGCTGGCTTTTCGGTAAGTGAAGAGAACAAACGCGTATTGCACGAGGTGTGCCCGTGGTGGCGCGGCCAGACCGTACAGGATCGCTGCTACGGGATGTTTACCGATGAGCAGAAAGGTCTGCTGGAAACCGGCATTATCAAAGCCGAAGGCAATATGACTTCCGGCGACGCACACCTGGCGGTGAACTTCCCGCTGCTGCTGGAAAAAGGTCTCGACGGCCTGCGCCACAAAGTTGATGAACGTCGCTCCCGCATCAATCTGACTTGTCTGGAAGACCTCCATGGCGATCAGTTCCTGAAAGCGATTGATATCGTGCTGGAGGCCGTCAGTCTGCATATTGAGAGCTTTGCCACCCTGGCACGTAAAATGGCATCCTCGGAGACCCGCGCCAGCCGTCGCGAGGAACTCCTGACCATGGCAGAAAACTGTGATGTGATTGCCCATGAACCGCCAAAAACGTTCTGGCAGGCGCTGCAGTTGTGCTACTTCATCCAGTTGATTCTGCAAATTGAATCCAACGGCCATTCAGTGTCGTTTGGTCGCATGGACCAGTATCTCTATCCTTTCTATCGTCGTGATGTGGAGCTGAATCAATCGCTGCATCGCGAACACGCTATTGAGCTGCTGCACAGTTGCTGGCTGAAGCTGCTGGAAGTGAACAAAATTCGCTCCGGCTCCCACTCCAAAGCATCGGCAGGTAGCCCGCTGTATCAGAATGTGACCATTGGCGGACAGAATCTGGTTAACGGTCAGGCGGTGGATGCCGTCAACCCGCTCTCCTACGCCATTCTCGAATCCTGCGGCCGCCTGCGCTCTACTCAGCCTAACCTGAGCGTGCGCTATCATGCGGGGATGAGTAACGATTTCCTTGATGCCTGTGTGCAGGTCATTCGCTGCGGCTTCGGGATGCCAGCCTTTAACAACGATGAAATCGTCATACCTGAATTTATCAAGCTTGGCATTGAACCGCAGGATGCCTACGACTATGCGGCCATTGGTTGCATCGAAACCGCCGTTGGCGGCAAATGGGGCTATCGTTGTACCGGTATGAGCTTTATTAACTTTGCCCGTGTGATGCTGGCGGCGCTGGAAGGCGGACGCGATGCCACCAGCGGCAAAGTCTTCCTGCCGCAGGAAAAAGCGCTCTCGGCCGGCAATTTCAACAATTTCGATGAAGTGATGGACGCCTGGGATACACAGATTCGCTACTACACGCGTAAATCCATCGAAATCGAGTATGTCGTCGACACCATGCTGGAAGAGAACGTACACGATATTCTCTGTTCGGCGCTGGTAGACGACTGTATCGAACGCGCGAAAAGCATTAAGCAAGGCGGCGCGAAGTATGACTGGGTATCAGGTTTGCAGGTGGGTATTGCCAACCTCGGCAACAGCCTGGCGGCTGTGAAGAAACTGGTCTTCGATCAAGGCGCTATCGGCCAGCAGCAATTAGCTGCGGCACTGGCTGATGATTTTGACGGTCTGACTCACGAGCAATTACGCCAACGACTGATCAACGGCGCGCCGAAGTACGGCAACGATGACGATTCCGTTGATACGCTGCTGGCCCGCGCTTATCAGACCTATATTGATGAACTGAAACAGTACCATAATCCACGTTATGGTCGCGGTCCGGTTGGCGGCAATTACTACGCCGGGACCTCTTCTATCTCCGCCAACGTGCCGTTTGGCGCGGCAACCATGGCAACGCCGGATGGCCGTAAAGCACACACCCCGCTGGCTGAAGGCGCAAGTCCGGCTTCCGGGACGGACCATCTCGGCCCGACGGCGGTAATTGGCTCAGTGGGTAAACTGCCTACCGGCTCCATTCTCGGCGGTGTGTTGTTAAATCAGAAGCTGAATCCGGCCACGCTGGAGAATGAATCAGATAAACAAAAGCTGATGATCCTGCTGCGCACCTTCTTTGAAGAGCACAAAGGCTGGCATATTCAGTACAACATTGTGTCCCGTGAAACGCTGCTGGAAGCAAAAAAACACCCGGATCAATACCGTGACCTGGTGGTGCGTGTCGCAGGCTATTCCGCCTTCTTCACTGCCCTGTCTCCGGATGCGCAGGACGATATCATCGCGCGTACTGAGCACATGCTGTAAGCAATATTGTAGGCCGGATAAGGCGTTCACGCCGCCATCCGGCACGCTACCCTCCCCATTGCCGGATGCGCTGACGCTTATCCGGCCTACAACTGCTCTCCCCTTAGCCGGGTAAGGCGAAGCTGCCACCCGGCCTTTTACTTTCATTCGAAATTAAATTTGTGCTTCAGGTCACATTGTTATTAGAATGTTTCTGGTCGCAGTTATGAGCCAGGAGCAAGTATGACCATCAAAGTTATCGTCACCGATATGGACGGAACTTTTCTCGACGACGCCAAGAAATACGATCGTGCACGTTTTATGGCGCAGTATCAGGAACTGAAAAAACGAGATATTGAATTTGTCGTGGCCAGCGGAAACCAGTATTTCCAGCTGATCTCCTTTTTCCCGGAGCTTAAAGACGAAATATCGTTTGTCGCTGAGAATGGCGCGCTGGTTTATGAGCATGGCAAACAGCTGTTTCACGGCGAGCTTACCCGTCACGAATCACGCATTGTTATTGGCGAACTCCTCAAAGACAAGCAGCTCAATTTTGTTGCCTGTGGTCTGCAAAGCGCCTACGTCAGTGAGAATGCTCCTGAGTCTTTCGTGGCATTGATGTCGAAACACTACCATCGCCTGAAACCGGTGAAGGATTATCAGGACATTGATGATGTGCTGTTTAAGTTTTCGCTGAACTTACCCGACCAACAAATCCCGTTGGTTATCGATCACCTGCATACCGCTCTGGATGGCATAATGAAGCCCGTCACCAGCGGCTTTGGGTTTATCGATTTGATTATTCCGGGCTTACATAAAGCCAACGGTATCAGCCGCCTGCTGAAACGCTGGAACCTGTCCCCTCAAAACGTGGTCGCCATTGGCGATAGCGGTAACGATGCAGAAATGTTGAAAATGGCGCACTACTCTTTCGCGATGGCCAACGCGGCAGAGAGCATCAAAGCGATTGCCCGCTTTCAGACCGACGACAATAACCATCAGGGCGCGCTGAACGTGATTCAGGCGGTGCTGGATAACACCTCTCCTTTTAACGTCTGATCCTGTCGACCGGGGCCTGCTCCGGTTTTCACTCTTTTATCATTCCGTGCACACCATCAAGTTTTTAAACTTGCATTAACCTATTTTTAACTTATATTGCATATGTAAGTTAAATAGTTTCGAATGAAAGTTAATGCGAGGTGGTTATGGCTTTTACGTTTACCTGCGACACATTGCCCGCCGATCACAAAGCGGCAATCCGTCAGATGAAACAGCAATTGCGGGCACAGCTTGGGGATGTTCAGTTGATTTTCAATCAGCTGAGCGATGCCATTGCCACTCGCGTGGCGGAAATCAACGCCCTCAAAGCGCAAGGTTCCCCGGTTTGGCCAACGTTGTCCTATGCGGATATCAAGGCGGGACGCGTAAACGCAGAGCAGCGTGAAGAGATTAAGCGTCGCGGATGCGTGGTCATCAAGGGACATTTCCCCCGCGAACAGGCGCTGGCATGGGATCAGTCGATGCTCGATTACCTGGATCGCAACCATTTTGATGAGGTCTACAAAGGCCCCGGTGATAACTTTTTTGGCACCCTCAGCGCATCCCGCCCGGAGATCTACCCCATTTACTGGTCCCAGGCGCAAATGCAGGCGCGCCAGAGCGAAGAAATGGCCAATGCGCAGTCATTCCTTAATCGCCTGTGGACGTTTACAAGCGAAGGGAAACAATGGTTTAACCCGGACGTCAGCGTCATCTATCCTGACCGCATACGTCGTCGTCCGCCGGGAACAACGTCCAAAGGGCTGGGCGCGCATACGGATTCCGGCGCGCTGGAGCGCTGGCTTCTGCCGGTATATCAGCAGGTCTTTGCTAATGTTTTCAATGGCAAGCTGGAAGATTACGATCCATGGCAGGCGGCGCATCGCACAGAAGTTGAAGAGTACACGGTAGATAACACCACTAAATGTTCAGTATTTCGTACCTTCCAGGGCTGGACGGCACTGTCCGATATGTTGCCAGGTCAGGGATTGTTGCACGTAGTCCCGATTCCTGAAGCGAT
This sequence comes from Citrobacter sp. CRE-46, assembly GCF_059615875.1. Lineage (NCBI taxonomy): Bacteria > Pseudomonadati > Pseudomonadota > Gammaproteobacteria > Enterobacterales > Enterobacteriaceae > Citrobacter > Citrobacter sp. CRE-46. Next base: position 3,403,592 of record NZ_CM184341.1, read on the forward strand.
GGCCTATGTGCTATTACGTCCATTGCTTGACGATGTGCCGGAAGATGAGCTTTGCGGCGTCGCGCCCGGCAGAGTTCTGCCGATTTCCACGCAATGGCATCCGCTGCTGATAGAGGCGTTAACCAGTATTCCGCAACTGGACGCCGGCGACTCCGTCTGGTGGCATTGCGATGTGATCCACTCCGTCGCGCCGGTGGAAAATCAGCAGGGCTGGGGCAATGTGATGTATATCCCTGCCGCGCCGATGTGCGAAAAGAATCTGGCCTACGCCCACAAAGTGAAGGCCGCGCTGGAAAAAGGCGCGTCGCCGGGGGATTTCCCGCGCGAGGATTATGAAGCTGACTGGGAAGGACGCTTCACGCTGGAGGATTTGAATATCCACGGTAAACGCGCGCTGGGTATAGCTTAGCTGTCGTACAGTCCTTCCCGATCAACGGCGGTGCGTCGTTTCCCCTGACGTATCCGCCGTACTGATTCCCGTACGGCCAGCGTGCCGTTAAGCAACAACGTCCCCACCGGCGCATCCGGGCGCATCAGCCGCTGCTGGAGCATATATACCGCTTCCGTTCCAAGTTCATCGCGGGGAACATGCACTGCGGTTAAGGGTACATCCTGAATCGCCGCCAGATTAAAGCCGTCGATGCTCATGACAGAGACGTCCTGAGGTACGCGCAGGCCGTGTTTTTGCAGGGCACTGATGGTACCCGCCGCCATAAAATCGCCGCCAACTAAAAATGCAGTCGGCAGATCCTTACCCTGCCGCTCAATAAGCCAGGCATTTACCAGCTCCTCCGTTTCACGAGCGCTAAAGCTCGGCACCACCAGCAGATCGCGCAGGTCATTAAATTTCAGGTTGTGTGACTGCCACGCGTCGCGGATCCCCGACAGGCGCAGCTCCATAGTGTAGCGGCGCAGACACATTACATTCAGCACCTCCCGGTGCCCCATTTCGAACAGATATTCCGCCGCCCGTTCGCCAATGGCGCGGTGATCGGGCGTGACGGCGGGCAGGCGCATGTGCCGGTCCCGGCAGTTAATTAATATGCAGGGTTTAGCGACATCCACCGCCAGATCGTGGATATGAGGATCGTCGATACCGAGAAGAATGGCGGCCTGGGTGTCCGGCTCGTTCATTCGCGTCAGAAACAACTGCGCATCGCTATCATTCTCTTCCAGCGCGCAGTAGCGCAGGCGAACCTCGTGGGATGCCAGGCCTTTACTCACGCTCTGGATCACGCGGTAGTAAAAGATGTCGGACCGCTCGTCAAACGCCCGCTGCGGCGCAAAAACCACCAGAGTGTTAAGCAGCAAACGCCCGGCCGCCATGCCGTCAATCACCCCCAACTCCCGCGCGCATGCCAACACCTTTGCCCGTGCTTTCTCACTGGTGTTGGCCTTCCCCGCCAGCACGCGGGAAACCGTGCTGATAGAGAGCTGAGTACGGGCTGCGATTTCGGTAATTTTTAGCCTTTTGTCCATTTTGTGATCTGGCTCCATTTGCAAAATGAAAAAATTTTCATGGCGCATTTATCAGTAAATAACTGGCATGGGAGCCATCATGCCAAATGACTTACGTTATTTATGAGAAATTTTGTACAAAAACGACTATTTCCCGCTCATGTTCTCCCTTAAGGTGAACTTGTCACACCACTTCCATACTAGTTGTATATCAACTTTCGTATTTAAAACGTATAGAAATCAAAGCTATAAAAATTTGTGTGACACCTGAACCTCCGTCCCCTTACCGTCCGTCTTGTGGAGAGTAAAATGAGTCAGGACATCAATAACACCGTTGCGATAAGCAAAACCCGTCGCGTCATTAAGAACTTGCGCTGGTACATCCTGGTGCTGTTCTTACTTGGCGTCACCGTTAACTACATCACCCGAAACTCGTTAGGTATTCTCGCTCCGGAGTTGAAAGAGAGCCTCGGGATCACCACCGAACAATACTCCTGGATCGTCGGCGCGTTTCAGATTGCCTACACCATTTTCCAGCCCCTGTGCGGCTGGCTGATCGACGTTATCGGCCTGAAGATTGGCTTTATGATCTGCGCCGCGATCTGGGCGCTGATGTGTATTTTCCACGCGGGCGCCGGAAGTTGGCTACACCTGGCCATTCTTCGCTTCTTTATGGGAGCGACCGAAGCGGCTGCGACCCCGGCGAACGCCAAAACCATTGGCGAATGGTTCCCGAAATCAGAACGCCCTGTTGCTGCCGGTTGGGCGGGTGTGGGTTTCTCCATCGGCGCGATGCTGGCGCCGCCTATCATCTACTTTGCTCACGCCTCGTTCGGCTGGCAGGGCGCGTTTATGTTTACCGGCGTGCTGGCGCTGCTATGGGTGATCCTGTGGTGGGCGTTCTACCACAATCCGGAACAGCACCCGAATCAGAGTAAGGACGAGCTGGCGTTTATTAAGCAGGATAACGAACCGCCAGCGGTCAAACTGCCCTTCCTGACTGCGCTAAAGACCGTCTCAAAAAACAAACGCTTCTACGGCATCGCCATCCCGGCCTTTATGGCGGAGCCAGCATGGGCAGTGCTGAGCTTCTGGGTGCCGCTGTACCTTGCCAAAGAGCACGGTATGGATTTGAAGCAGATTGCGATGTTTGCCTGGCTGCCGTTCCTCGCCGCCGACCTCGGTAGCGTGGTGAGCGGTTACCTGACGCGTCTGTATACCCGTCTGTTCGGCTGCTCCCGCGTTAACTCTGTGGTAGCAAGCTCCGTGACGGGCGCGTTCCTGATGATCTCTCTGGGCATCGTAGCCATCACCCGCGACCCGTATATCACCATCGTGCTGATCTCCATCGGCGGCTTCGGGCACCAGATCATCTCCTGCATGCTGAGCGCCCTGGTCGTGGAGTCGTTCGACAAAGGCCAGATGGCGACTGTCAACGGCATGCGCGGCTCTGCTGCGTGGATCGCCAGCTTCCTGTTCTCGCTGTTAATCGGCGTAACCGCCGACAAAATCGGCTTTAACCCGCTGTTTATTGCCATGGGCTTCTTTGACCTGATTGGCGCTGTCTTCCTGGTAGCATTTATTGCTGAACGTCGCGCTAAACGCGCCTGATAGTGGATGTATTGCATATGAAAACCCTGAAAAACTGGATCGTAGATAAGCAGTCAGCAAACCATCTTGAACTGCTGGTCGATAACCAGCACCGTCTGTGTCTGTATGTGCTGGAAGAGAATCTTTTTCGCGTGCTGGTTAAGCGCAAAGGCGAGCTGGCGCTGGACCGCACCTGGAGCATCGCACCGGAAAAAGACGTGCCGTGGGAAGGCCGCCATCGTGACGACATAAGCGGTTTCTCCTGCCCGGCCTGGAACCTGACGCAGCAGGATGGTGCGCTAACCGTGGCAACCGAACAGCTACGCGTGACCGTCCACCAGCCGCTGTGGCTGGAGTGGCACTACCGCAATGAGGCGGGCGAGTGGCAGCCGCTGGTCAATGACCGACCAACCAGCGCCTACCTGCTGAATGCCCACGGCGACGGCGTGGCGCACTATCTGAGCCGCTCTAAGGATGAGCGTTTCTACGGCCTGGGCGAGAAAGCGGGCGATCTGCAGCGCAACGGTAAACGCTATGAAATGCGCAACCTCGATGCGATGGGCTATAACGCAGTCAGCACTGACCCGCTGTACAAGCACATCCCGTTCACTATCGCCCGCCGTCATGATGTGAGCTACGGCCTGTTCTACGACAACCTGAGCAGTTGCTGGCTGGATTTGGGTAACGAAATCGATAACTACCACACCGCCTATCGCCGCTGGCAGGCGGAAGCCGGTGATATTGATTACTACATCTTTACCGGCAAGCGCGTGCTGGACGTCACCAAAGCCTTTGTCCGTCTGACCGGCAAAACGCTGTTCGGACCCAAATGGAGCCTGGGCTACAGCGGCTCGACCATGCATTACACCGACGCACCGGACGCGCAGAACCAGCTCATGAACTTCATCCGCCTGTGCGCAGACCACGCTATTCCGTGCGACTCGTTCCAGCTCTCGTCCGGCTACACCTCGATCAACGGCAAGCGCTACGTCTTTAACTGGAACTACGACAAAGTGCCGCAGCCGAAGGTGATGAGCCAGGCGTTCCACGACGCGGGGCTGAAACTGGCGGCCAATATCAAACCGTGTCTGTTGCAGGATCACCCGCGTTATAACGAAGTGGCAGAACGCGGCCTGTTTATTCGCGATTCAGAAACCGATGCGCCAGAACGTTCCAGCTTCTGGGATGACGAAGGCTCTAACCTTGACTTTACCAACCCGCAGACTATCCAGTGGTGGCAGGAAGGCGTGACCACGCAGTTGCTGGAGATGGGGATCGACGCCACCTGGAACGACAACAACGAGTTTGAAGTGTGGGACGGCGAAGCGCGCTGCCATGGCTTCGGCCAGGAGATCGCTATCAAACACATTCGCCCGGTAATGCCGCTGCTGATGATGCGCGCCTCGCTGGAAGCGCAGCAGCGTTTCGCCCCGGAGAAGCGCCCGTATCTCATCTCCCGTTCCGGCTGCGCCGGGATGCAGCGCTACGTGCAGACCTGGAGCGGTGATAACCGCACCAGTTGGGACACCCTGCGCTTCAATACCCGCATGGGGCTGGGGATGAGCTTGTCCGGGCTGTTCAACGTCGGTCACGACGTCGGCGGTTTCTCCGGCGACAAACCGGACGCCGAGCTGTTTGTCCGCTGGGTACAAAACGGCGTGATGCATCCGCGCTTTACCATTCACTCATGGAATGATGACCACACGGTGAACGAGCCGTGGATGTATCCGGGCGTGATACCTGCCATTCGTGGTGCCATTGAACTGCGCTATCGCCTGCTGCCGTATCTTTACACCCTGCTCTGGCAGGCGCATGCCGACGACGAGCCGATGCTGCGCCCGACCTTCCTCGATCACGAGCACGATGCACAGACCTTTGAAGAGTGCGATGACTTCCTGCTGGGCCGCGACCTGCTGGTGGCAAGCGTCGTCGAAGCCGGGCAGCGCGAGCGTCGCGTCTGGCTGCCGGATAACGAAACCGGTTGGTACGATTTTTACACCAACGAGTGGTTCGCTGGCGGGCAATCGATCGTTCTCGACGCGCCGCTGGAAAAACTGCCGCTGCTGGTACGCGCAGGTGCTGCTCTTCCGCTAAGCGAACGCATTACCCACGTGTCCGCTGAAAAAGACAACACCCGAGAGCTGAAGTTGTTCCCGGTGAAAGGCGTCGGCACAACCTCCGGCCTGCTGTTTGAAGATGACGGCGAAAGCTGGGGCTACCAGAATGGCAATGCGCTGTGGGTGGAATGGGAGATGGTGTGTGATGGCGCAGCGATCAATCTGAAGGTCAACGCGCGTGGGGATTATCGTCCGGCGTGGAAGGCGCTGAAGGTGTCGTTACCGGCGGGGGAAAAACGTAAGCTGCTGGTGAATGGGGTTGAAGGGGGCGAGTGGCTGGTGTAGTGCTGCCTGATGCCCTCACCCTACCCCTCTCCCACATGGAGAGGGAATAAAGGCTCGACGCCTTTCCCTAAGTATTTCGCGCTGCAGGAAGGCGGCAAACCTGTGAATCCCCGGGAGCTTACATTAGTAAGTGACCGGGGTGAACAGGTGAAGCCAACACATCTGCAGCGTGAAAGACGACGGGAAATTAGCCGTCGATACCTTTACTACGCAGGTAATCTTCGTAGTTACCGGTGAAGTCGATCACGCGCTCCGGCGTAATTTCAATCACACGGGTTGCCAGAGAACTGACGAACTCACGGTCGTGAGAAACGAAAATCAACGTGCCCTGATACATTTCCAGCGCCATGTTCAGCGACTCAATCGATTCCATATCCAGGTGGTTAGTTGGTTCATCCATTACCAGAATATTCGGTTTCTGCATCATCAGCTTACCGAACAGCATGCGCCCTTTTTCACCACCGGAGAGCACTTTTGCAGGCTTCTTGATATCGTCCTGGCTGAACAGCAGACGACCGAGGAAGCTGCGCACAACCTGTTCATCATCGCCTTCTTGTTTCCACTGGCTCATCCACTCGAATACGGTCAGATCGTTTTCGAACTCATATTCATGATCCTGCGCATAGTAACCAACTTGCGCGTTTTCGGACCACTTCACGGTACCGTTATCCGGCTGCAAATCACCAACCAGCGTTTTCAGCATAGTGGATTTACCCACGCCGTTGGCGCCCAGAATGGCAATCTTCTCACCCACTTCGAGCAGCAGATTGAAGTTTTTAAACAGCGGGCCTTCATCAAAACCTTTAGTAAGCGCTTCCACTTCCAGCGCGTTACGGAACAGTTTCTTATCCTGTTCGAAGCGAATGAACGGGTTCTGACGGCTGGAAGCTTTAACTTCTTCCAGTTTAATTTTATCGATCTGACGGGCGCGGGAAGTCGCCTGACGAGATTTTGAGGCGTTGGCGCTAAAGCGGCTGACGAAGGATTGCAGATCGGCAATCTGCGCTTTCTTCTTGGCATTATCGGCCAGCAGACGTTCACGCGCCTGGGTGGCCGCCGTCATGTATTCGTCGTAGTTCCCCGGATAAACACGCAGTTCGCCGTAGTCCAGATCCGCCATGTGCGTGCAGACCATGTTCAGGAAGTGACGGTCGTGCGAAATGATGATCATGGTGCTGTCACGTTCGTTCAGCGTCTGCTCCAGCCAGCGGATGGTGTCGATATCCAGGTTGTTCGTTGGTTCGTCGAGCAGCAGAATGTCCGGGTTAGAGAACAGCGCCTGCGCCAGAAGCACACGCAGCTTCCAGCCGGGTGCGACTTCGCTCATCGGCCCGTAATGTTGTTCTACCGGAATACCCACGCCCAGCAGCAGTTCGCCCGCACGCGCTTCAGCAGAATAACCGTCCATTTCACCGTACTGAACTTCGAGGTCAGCCACTTTATAGCCGTCTTCTTCACTCATTTCGGCCAGCGCGTATATACGATCGCGCTCCTGCTTCACTGCCCACAGTTCAGCATGCCCCATGATCACGGTATCAAGCACGGTGAACTCTTCAAAGGCGAACTGATCCTGACGCAGCTTACCGATGCGCTCATTCGGATCGAGGGAAACGTTACCCAGCGTCGGTTCGAGATCACCGCCGAGAATTTTCATAAAAGTGGATTTACCGCTACCGTTCGCGCCAATCAGGCCGTAACGGTTGCCGCCGCCAAATTTGACGGAAATATTTTCAAACAGCGGCTTACTGCCAAACTGCATGGTGATATTGTTGCTAAGGAGCAAAATTGATACTCTCTGCTAAGTGATTGAAAAGGTAAGACTATGCAAAAGCAAAACGGGTTAGCTTACAGTTACATACGTTTTTCTAGCAAGAAACAAGAACAAGGCGACTCAGTACGCAGACAAACAGAACTTGCTGAAAAATACGCTCATGAAAACAATCTTACCCTATCTGAGAAAAACTTTCAGGACTTGGGGATCTCAGCGTTCAAAGAGGGCAATCGTCCTTCTCTCGGTGACATGCTTTCAGCCATCGAGCAAGGAGCTATTGAATCGGGGTCAACGATTATCATAGAGAGTCTTGACCGTTTGAGTCGTCGTGGTATCGATGTGACTCAACAGATAATCAAGAGTATCTTACAGCATAACGTTTTCATTGCTTCGCTAGTCGATGGTCTGTTACTCAATAGAGAATCAGTTAACGACCTTGTAAGCGTGATTAGAATCGCTCTGGCTGCTGACCTTGCGCATAAAGAATCCGAAAAGAAATCTCAACGTCTACGCGAGACAAAAGGACAACAGAGAAAAGCCGCTCTTGAGGGTAAAGTTATTAACAAAATATTGCCTTTCTGGTTATCTCGCGAGAAAGACCAGTTTGTTTTCTCTGACAGACTCGACGCAGTGAAAAGAATTATCGAACTCAAACGAAAAGGACTTGGAACAAATAAAATAGCCAAAACATTAAACGATGAAGGATTTAAGCCTTTACGCTCTGCTGGTTGGAATCATACGACTGTAGGAAAAACTATTAGTTCAGTTGCGTTATACGGTGCTTATCAAACAACAGAAACGACGAAAGACAGAAAAGTTATTCTGTTAGATATTATCGAAAATTATTATCCTGCTGTTATAAGCAAAGAAGACTGGATGTTATTGCAATCTGACGCGAAACAGAATAAACCGGGATACAAGTCAGAACAAAACGCTTTCACTGGATTAATCAAGCATTCTTGCGGAGGGGCGTTAGTCAGAAAATTCCATGTCGTTACTGGCAAAACTTATCAATATCATGTTTGTGCAAATGCGCGTGATGGAAATTGTTCTGTTACTAAAAATTTTAAGAATATCGAAATTGCTTTGTATAAAATCATGAAGCATCTAAAGCTTGAAAAGAAAACGACTCTGGATGGAACTCTCGTAAAAGAGCGAACAGAGACTCAAGAGAAAATCGCCAGTTTGAATGAAATGCTTATGACGATGGCTAAACCTCCTATGAGTGTTTTAACGACAATCAGCAATCTTGAGGAAAAGCTACAGGAACTCGACCAAGCAATCAGTAAACAAACCGATATGGTTATATCAGAGAACTCGGTTGATTTTAACCTGTTGTCGGAGGTGAAAGATCCTTTAGAATTAAACATGCTGTTAAAACGAGTAATTAAAAGTATCGTTGTTAGCAATCTTGAGAAGTCTTGGAGAATCAAAGTTCTTTATTTGAACGGTCATTCACAAAGCTTTAGATGGGATGGTAAGAATATAACTTTCAAATCTGATACGAAAAAACTGTTGGAGTTCATGAATTCCATAGAAGAAAAGGAGTAATCCTTAAATAATCCGGGATAATGCTTCACCTCCTTAGGAGGAACTGTACGATTAAGCTCCTGATTACTATGGAGGAAATATGAAAAACAAAGAACAATTTGAAAATTTGCTTTACTCAAGAGAGACTGGATTTAAACAGTTAATTTCAAAAAAGAAAGGTGAATACAGAGTAAGGATTTTTAAAAATAAAACTCTGTTGGCAGAAAAGAAAATAACTCTTGCTGGTACGTCTTACAGATTTACGGAGGACGTATGACCCGTTTAGAGTTAATGGGTTTGATTATGCTCATGATTATTTGTTAAATCAACATATAAAAAGGGAGCTTTTGCTCCCCTTTCGTTATGTGTTATCCAGAGAAGTCCAACGCTTCTCAGAGTTCCATTTACCGATTCTTGAAAAGAATGTGTCGTTTTCATTTCCTGCATAACTTCTATGAACGGCGTCTGATGCGTGATTTCTTGCGTTTTTCTCTAAGACTTCCCAAATACTGTTAATAACCGCCTCTGTTTCATTCTTAGATTCGTTGTCTTCATAATCAATATTAATACTCAGTTTATCCATAGTTCCGACAAACAGGTTAAAATCTGCTTGGACTTCACCTGTATTCGGATTCAGAAATACGATATCAATACGAACGTCCGAACGATCAAGCGCTTTTGATGTCACTAAACTGATATATTCAGTTCGAACGTTAGCAAGCTTCACCGTTAAGCCTATGTTGTTAATTTCTTTTGAATCATCTATTGAACTGATATCGGTAAAATCTCCAGAAGCGATATAATTTTTACCTCTGTAAGTAATATCTGTATAGGCATCCGTTAACAGAATTTCCCTGTTATCTCTCGTTTGAATCTGTACGATATGAAACAAAGTGCCAACAGAAAAAACTTGAGATTCGGTTAATTCAGTAAAATGAGTCCCGTTGAACTCATTAAAACATTCAATAAAGTCAGGATTCTTTCTAAGAGCATCGAATTGGTCTTTTACGCTCATTATAATACCTCAGTTGCTTTAATACTCAGCTTGGATAAGCTTTGAATATTTAATGGAATAGATTCATTAGTCAGTACGAAACGCCCTTTGATGTTTCTAAAGTTGACAGTCTCACCCGCCTGAACATTCGCACGAAGATTAGGAAAGAGTTTCATCTCTCCGTTTGCTGTTACGTTCTCCGTAACGGTATAGAGTTTGGAGTGATTCTGAAACTGAACAAGTGTTCCCGCTTCTAAAACACCAGAAAACGCACCCAGAGTGACCTTACGCGCTCCTTTGTTAGCTGTAACTGCTGAACTCAAAAGACCTTGAGCTGAACCTGTATAGTTCGTTAAGTAGCTCATAGGGAAATCGAAACCTTGTGATTGCTGATGCGATGCTATGAACTGCTGAACGTATTTTGTGTCATGCGACATATAATTCAACGTAAACTCCAATTCGAAGAACTGAACCCCAGTGAATCTCTTTTGAAACTTACCACTTACCGCTCTGTTAGAGAAATAAGGAGCATTAGACGTAACTTTTACGTCAGTAATTTTTAATTCTGAATTTTCGAACATAACGCCTCGCTAAATAAGAGTTTAATTAACTTATTTAGCGAGGCGTTAATGTCTATTACAAACACTGTTCGACCAATTATAACTATTAGCATCACCGATATGATTCGATATGATGAAGGTGAAAAACTCACAATTTATAAAGATACAGAAGGCTATTATACAGTAGGCGTTGGTCACTTGCTGACTAAAGAAAAATCAAAAGAAAAAGCAATCTTCGAACTTGATACACTGGTTGGTCATAAGACCAACGGATATATCAATGAAAGAGAATCTGCTGATATCTTACAAAACGACATTAACAGAACAATCAAAAATATCTCAGATACAGAACTGTTTAACACTTACACTAAAGTTGATAGTGCAAGACGTGCCGCTTTAGTAAATATGTGCTTTCAGTTGGGAGTTTCGGGTGTTCTGAAATTCAGAAAGATGATTCGTTATATGAACGTATTAGAGTTTGATAAAGCGGCTGATGAAGCATTAGATAGTTTGTGGAGTAAGCAAACACCTAATAGAGCAAAGCGTGTTACTGACGTTATAAGATTTGGAGATTTCAGAAGTTATAATTAAAAATTTATATTGTCTAATTTGAACAGCATCAAGTTGATGAATCGGAATAAGCAGATACGTAATTAACACCATCAGCTTAGTCTACATATAACTTGTGATAATTTTTACGACTCAACGAAGTTTTGTTAGGATAATGTAAACAAAACCGCTTTTATAGAGGTTAGTAATATTAGCAATGCTTATTTTAGAATGTGATATCGAAAGAAACTCGGAAATGATAATAGCTTTACACTATTGAGAAAATTTGGTTGAGGCTTCAAAATAGAGCATTCATACATGATCAATAGCCAGATTAAGCAAGCAACAGCCAATTTTTGTAACGTACTGATTAAATTGATAATTGAAGGTGCATATGTTAAAAGTTACTGGTCTTGATAAGCTTCAGAAAGAACTCAAGGATGCAAAGCGTATACTGAGCGAGCTGGATGGCGAGCTAGGAGTCGTAAAGTTTAACCCTAACGATCCTGCTAGCATCGAGTCGGCAATTCAAACAGTTAATCACATGATTGATGAACGCATTGACGGATGCTCAACCAACTCCATAGTCGGCTCGCTTGCGCAACAGATGAAGGAAACATACAGAGAAGGCATTCTTAAAAAAGCTGCCGAAGCCAGATTGACTTCAAGTGAGGATGAGTAATGGCTCAAGATATTTTTTCTGAAATGAACAATGCTGTTCTGGATTTACAGGCTTCGCAATATCAGACCTTTGAACGTCCACTCAAAAAGCTTGCTCAACTTCTAAAGCATCCCGATCTTGAATCATACAATGCAGACCTAACGGAAGGACTCAATCTTACAGAATTTCTTGCAGAAAGTGAAAAGACTGGGGGAAGTATGGCTGGGAGTGCCCAGCTTGTCTGGCCAGATGATGCTAGAGAAACATTAGGACTTACATTACTTTTGATTTTTAAGTTAGCAGAAGACCCTAATTATGCAATCAACTTTGGACATCATTTTTTCTATTCCGGAAGTAAAGTTATAGCAGGCATTCATTCGATGACAGGACAACTTATCATTCCTTTCGTTAGAGATTACAAAAATTATGTTCAGTCTAAGGGAAGCACGGAAACTATGTTGAAGCCGCAGTTTTCGAACAAAGTTTTCATTGTTCATGGTCATGATGATGGTGCCCGTGAAACAGTCGCAAGGTTTCTTGAACGTATAGGTTTAGAAGCAATCATATTACATGAGCAAGCTAATCAGGGACGAACTGTCATTGAGAAAGTTATAGCAAATAGTGATGTTGGATTTGCTGTTGTATTGCTAACACCAGATGATGAAGGTTGTGCTAAAGGAGGAATACCAGAACCAAGGGCAAGGCAGAATGTGATGCTAGAATTAGGATATTTTATCGGGCGTTTAGGCAGAGAGAAAGTATGCGCACTAAAACGCGGCTCACTAGAGATTCCAAGTGATTTTGCTGGGGTTGTTTGGGAGAATATGGATAGCAGTGGAGGCTGGAAGCAAGCACTCGCACGAGAACTTGAAGCTGCTGGTCACAATATTGATTGGAATAAAGTAATGCGGAGTTGATTTTATATAGCTTTATTTTTAGCGATACTGGCGCTTCATCAACAATAAAAAATTTGGCTGCTGATTAACCTAAAACGCAGCCAAATATAAATGATTAATGATATTGTTTAAAAAGTTTTAACGACTCATTTTCTGCGCCCCCATCCCCTCTAACAAAAAATAATAGTTACTCTGGGACTTCTGAAACACCGAGATGTTTCGAGCGCTCAACCTTTTACGCCTCTGTAAATTTTCCATTACAGTGCAGTTCAAGGACCATTACAAAAATCCCGGATAATCCACCAAAACCAGTCTGATAAATAATCAAATAAACCCTTATGCCCTCTACGTTTGGAGATAAAAATGGCACGTAAAACTTATATCAGTATGTCCGAAATGGCGCGTCGTTACGGTTATACCTTGAATGCTCTAAAAGCATGGCGCGCAGAAGGACTTCCGTATTCTGATAATCCTGCTGGAATTCCAGAAGATGAAGGAACAATTTGGATTGTTCAGAACAAAATTAACCCTATGCGAAATATGTCCGTTCGCGATGAAATGGAAAAAGAAAAACTTCGTGAGCAGGTGGCAAAAGCCGACTTAGCAACTTATACCGCGCAAGAAAAATCTGGTGAATTAATTCCGGTAGAATACGTTCAACGAGAATTAAATGAATTTGTCGGTCGAATGAAAATTACGATAAGGCTTATCCCTAATAAAAATTCTTTAGAAATTCTGGAATCTGCAACTGACATTCAGACGTTGAAAGATTGTCTTAAAAGAATTATCGATGAAACTCTTTTAGAAGTTGGTGAATTGTTTGATGAAGAAATAGAAGAAACAGAAAGTGGTTCAGAAAAAGAATCTGATAAAGAATCTGAATCCGAAATTGAAATCGATTTGAACTAGGGAGCTATGCTCCCTTATTTAATTTTCGGAAAAACTTTTTCGCGTTTCAGAGTTACGATAACTCGGTTTTTCTTTTTCTCTGTTTTAATTACTAAAACGGAATTGTCGCCATTAACAACAAAGTGATAACGACTATTAACACGACTGAAATTTTCATCAAAGCTTTTCGCATATTCAGGAGAAGTGGCGAACGTTAATTCTTTGATTTCATCGGCTTTGATTCTGATGTGGTTTACGTCTTGTTTCAAGAAATCGATAATTTCTTTGTTTCGATTTTTATAGAAACGTCTGAAAAAATATAACGCGGTTACGATAACAGCTATAGTAATAATCATCTTGTGGCTCCTTTAAAGGTTTGTTTTGGGCGATTAATGAACATTCTTCCTTGCTCATAATAACCGTTTTGAATTCCAGCGGGTGCTGATAAAGATTGTTTTGCAATAGAGTTGCATTTCGGGCATTCTGCTTCTTGGCGTTGTGAAATACTTCGCATTTTTTCGAAATCATTTCCACAAGAACAGGAATAATTATAAATCGGCATGGGTTTCTCCATCAGTTAAAACTTTATTTAGTCGTTCTTGTTTAATTTTTTCTAAACGACGCTCCCTGGCTGAAAGCGTGTTTTCAGTAATCGATGTAAAAGTTTTATTCGTGTTTGATTGATCGTTACAAACGATCATAGGTTCGTTGACGGTATCAGCAGGTTCGTTTAAACTAAATACAGTTGATACGATTTCTTTTTCAGTTACAGTTTCAACAGTTTCAGTTTCTTCAACTTTGGTCGGTTCAGAAACATGAAGCATTGCAATAAATAATTCTTCGTCAAAAGATAATTCTTCACCCTTAACTTCTTTCCTTAAAGCGCTGTTCTCTTTACTGAGTTCAGCGTTTTTCTTTTTTAGAGATTCAATTTCCTTTCTCAGTTCTGCCATTTCATCAACGATATCGTTAACTTTCTGTTCAGTCTTGAATTCAACCTTTTCTTTAATCTCAATAAACGCACCAGTTTTCATAGAAACGAATTCGTCACCGTCTTTGGCTTTGTTCAAACGCATTTCAGCGGACATTGCTTTATATACTGGACGTTTACCTTTCATAAACTGACCAACAATTACAGCTTTGTTATCATCATAAGCAACGATAGCAGGAGCTTTCTCAAGCGTTGCAACACCGATTTTAACGTTATACATCTGCTGAACTGTCAAAGCGTTCTCAAGCAGTCCTAGAAATTTAGATTTAAGATTACGAATCTTAGTTTCGATAGAAGAATCAACAAACGCTTTCAGCTTGTTACGGTTATTGCTGATGTCATTTACTTGAACAACTTTCTTGTTCAGTGAAGCGATTGTGGTTCCGTTTAAGTTTTCGAAGATAGCGAATTTAAAGTTCATTTTATTTCCTTATGCGTTAGTTTTAATGCGTTTAGTGCGAATGTTTTGAGCTTTGCAGCGTGATACAAATGTTTGATAATTTATACCGAGTTTCTCAGCGATGAAAGTTAGCGTTGAACCGTTATCAATCATGCTTTCAACTTCAAATTTATTTAAAACTTTATTTGTTCTGGATTTCATAATCTTTTATGACCTATTGTTGAGTAGAAAAAAGAGCGCTCTTGCGAGCGCTTAAAACTTAAGGAATTTTATTTGGAATCAATTGAACTTACATAGATAATTTATCGCGTCCATCAACAAGAGTAAACAAACGAGGAAAAATCTCTTGCTCTGTCTGAACGTTCTTTATCTTATACTAGTATTTATGCGTCCTACCGAAAGAGTAAACAAACTCGAAAAATAATTTCAAATTAATATCGATAGCGCATTTCAAATTTGCGATGCGTTTTGAAGTGCATCGCAAATGCATCGCAAAAGTCGGCAAACTACTGAACCATAAAGGTAAAAACACCCTATAAGAACAATAACCAGCAATTGATAACAATCGAACTTAAAACATCTAGAAGAACTGGAAAGACCAGAAAACAAAGCGAAGCGATAAGAACGCGCGAAGCGCAGGGCGTAGCCCCAATTGATAACAATAGCGCGAAGCGCGACCGATAGAATTAATGATCATAGAAGTTTAATCGACATTAATCAGTAATTATTTCTAGAAGTCAGTTATTAGCGCTTCGCGCACTCGCTACGCTCGTTATCTTGTTTTTAATAATAATGATCATAATCAGTAAGTTATCTAAATGCATTATACTGATCATTGTTTTTCAGATAAACATAATGATCGTTAATTAAATCAGATTCGATCAATAGTCTCACCTCGCTACGCTCGTCTCGACGCGCCGGAGGCGCTTTCATCGTTATATAATCAGTTATACGGTGATCGACTTAGTTCTAATAGACTATTAGGGTTATCTCGATCATTTTTTAACATTTATCTAACATCATGGTTTATCAGTGATCATTGATCAGTTCTCTATCGTATCAGGTTCTATCCCTCCTTCTATCTCCTTCGTTTTCTTCTGCTGTTCATCTCTTTGCATCTCTTTGTTCATCAATCGACCTCCGTTTATCTCCTGAATTTATTAACGTTCATTAATTTAATATTATCTCCTCGTTTTGATTTCACAGTTTTTATTGATTGTCAAGTTATTTACTAAGACTTACCTAGTTACTAAATACAAGTGTAATTCAGAAAAACAAAAAAATGTCAATCTTAAACTTAAGGAAATTAAAATGTTCAAACGTACTATCAATAACGTAACTTACAAAACACGCTCACAGATTCACGCAGAAATCACTGGTTATGCAGTTTACAAAACAACTTTTGTTATCAGTGGTCAGAAATTCGTTTATTTCGGTAAGCAAGCTTTTAACGTGAATCCTGATATGTCTTACATTGGTTCTGGTCGTCTTGTTCAGGAAAAACTTGCTGAAATGAAAGATACAGACACGGTTTATAAAGTCGTGATCGATATCTTTGATACTAACGAGGAAGCTCTTGAATGCGAACACGAAGCTATTTTAGATGCTCGTAAACAAGGTCTATCACTTTTGAATATATCTTCAGGAAATGCAGGTGGTAACGTTTTCTGCTCTATGACACCAGAAGCTATCAAAGCTCGTAACGAAAAGATCTCCGCGACAATGAAAGGTCGTGTTGTCTCTGATGAAGCTCGTAAAAATATCTCTATCGCAAAAACAGGTAAGAAGCGTTCAGCTTCTACTTGTAAAGCTATCAGCGATGCGAAGAAGGGAGTTAAAACTGGTCGTAAATCTGTTGAACAAATCGCAAACATGAAACTTGCACAGCAAGCAAGACGTTTAAGAGAGGCAGCATAATGGCTCAATCTAAGTTAGTTGATAACTCAAACGTTAAAGATATGAATAAAATTATTCGCGATTATGAAACCGTAATCGCTAATCTGAAACCTGAAAATGAAATCTTGTTCGCTGCCTGCATAAACAAGACAAACGTTATCAGTAGACAGAATTTAAGAATCAGATTTTTATCGGAGATGCGTAAATGACAAACGAGCAAGCAAAGCAAGTTTTTAAACCTGTTTTAATAGCGCTGACAATAGTCGGCGTATTTCTTTTAATGGCTATAGGTTCGATGTTAAAAACCGAGGTCACAATCGACGCTATCGTAAAGCGTGATATTATTTGCGCTAATCAAGAATATAATCCACAAACTGCAAAACTCGATATCGATGTTTGTAGAAAATCTTTCAAGGACTAATAATGACCGAAATTGAAATCAAAAAACTCTTACTTGATGGAAAAACTGAATTCTCAAATGACGAACTCGAATCACTTCGAGACATAATGCCTATTATTGTTCGTCAGTCTGAAAAAATTATTCGACCTCTTACAGAAGAACCAGATTTAACGGCTGTTGACCCAAGACCTGTTGACATTATTCTTTCTAAGCGAGTTCAAGACGATTTCATCAAGCGAGCTATTCAAGTGGTTCTGGATGATGAATTCATCGCATTTCTAGGAACAAACGCGCAAGCAAGAAAATTCTTTGCTGATATTATGACGGGAGAGATCTAAAAAGGGAGCAATTGCTCCCTGTTTTTATTCAAAACCGCAGTTAAGCAACTCGGCTAATTTCTTCTCAAGTAGTCCATTTAAAGCGTTATCAGGAAACTCGATTGCCTGAACATCGCATTCAGTTTTTAATCTGATCGCCGCATCGTTAACCGACAAATCTTCCATTTTAACTTCACCATTTTTATATATAACTTTAACAATCATTCTTTTTCCTTAGCATTAAAAATCATATGATTCCATATTTCGAACACAAAATCAATACAACAAAGGGAGCTTAATGCTCCCTTTTCTTATTTAGGATATATTTCAATTCTTGAATAATACTGTTTATTCATTTCATCCAAAAAGTGAATAAGTCTTTGTTGAATATTCCTATCATGAAACTGAAAACAGTCAAACATTGCATTAATTGTAATTCGTTTTGCTTTGTGTCCCGCTTTCTCTGAGATATTAGGAATCATGAGTTTCAGAGTTATGAATTTACCGCATCGACTTATTATAAAATCGTGCTTCCATCCTTTAGGAATATCCAAGTGTATTTTCATTTTATTTTATTTCACAGTTTGTGAAAACATACGCTTGACCTTCGTCAGATTTCTCCCCTCTTACGTTTATCGTTTTGATAACGAAAGCATCACATTCAAGAGTTACAGCAAACGCAGTAGGAGCAGTTACCAGAAAAGCAAACACAATAGCTTTAAGTTTCATTGTGTTTTCTCATAAGCGGGGAGGCAAGCTCCCCTTTGTTAAAATCGATTTAAAATCTTTTTAAGTTGTCGATGAATCTTGATATTCCAGATTATCAACGCAACGTAAAGAACAATCATTACAACATTGAAGATTACCATTCGAATGATGCGCCAGCACCTAACACGTTTTCATCCCCGTCAGTTGCAAAGCTAACTTTCGTCACAACATTTTCATGCACACGAGATTGAAATCCCGCTGAGATTGCCGTTTCGGAATTAAAGTTACCGACCCCCATTCCGAAAGAAAATGTTTTATTACCAGTTAGCGCTGGAATGTTTGTCATAGCCGCGACACCTGCAATACCCTTTGAGGATTTTTTCTCGACATCGTTGATTCGACTTGATAGCGCGGAAAACTGCTTATTCATTCTGGTCATGCCATTTTGAATACTCGTAATCTGCTGGGAGTTATAATATATGTCCTCGTTCATCCAGCTCAGCGTCCGTTGGGTGCCTTCTATCATGTTCATAGCGCTGTTTGCTTGGGTCTTCGCTTCCCATGCAGAATTATGTGCATTACGCGCTGTGTCATTTGCAACTTTTGCCTGATTGGTTGCGAAATCGATTTTTGAATCTTGCTTCTGGTCATAAGAAGACATCATTTCGTTAGCATTGGCAGAAATGGAAGAAAGCGCGATTGCAAGAGCGATGATTTTTACAGAGTTCATTTTGATTCCTTTAATGAATTAATTACCCGAAGAAATTGATCACGAATATAAGCTTTTGACTTACCCAACATTCTTTTAGAAAACTTCTCGAAATCTCCTTCCGCTTGCTGATAACAAATAACGCTGATTGCGCTAGGCAGTTTGTGAGAACTTTTAGATTTCAAAAGTTTATCGATATTATCAATTCCGAAACCTGCGATTTTAGAAACAATTTTCGTTGCTTCTTTAACGTCTACGACTTCAACGTTTTTAACTTCAACTGTTTCAGCTTTAGCTTCCGCGACTTCAACAACAGTGTATTTTTCGATATTTGTTTTAACGCGACGAACAACCGAACGACTTACACCATGCTTTTCTGCAAGTTTGCGCTCAGATAAATCAGTACCCGCGTTAATTTCTGCTGCGATGATGTTTTCAATAATCATTTTGTGTTTCTCAGTTGCGTTTTGTTGGAATGAACTTTAACAAGGGCAAGGTAGGACGCAACAGTTGGAAAATATTTTTGTTGGATTTCTTCATAAATAAAACTATTAACACAACGGGAGACAGCATGGTTATTGCATCCATTGTGTCGGTAGTATTCGTTGGATTTTTCATTCACAACAGAAACCGACTGAGAAGCATTGAAACCCGTCTTTGCTCTATAGAGAAACGAATGGGATTAAAATGAATAAAAAACTAATGCGCATTCTAAGAAATGCCAAAACATTTATTATGCCACCGCCTGACTACACGCCGTCGGAATGGGTCGAGCACAATTTAATATTTCCAGATGGTCCGTATTCAGGACAGCCAATGAAACTTTATGAGTTTCAGAAAGAAATGATTGATGTAGTAAAAGAACGAAAGAAAAAAATCGTAATGATGACCAGTGCCCAAATTGGCAAGACTACGATATTAAACGGAGTTCTGTTTTATAAATCAGCAACAGATCCAGGCAACGCAGGTGTTTTACAGTCAACTGGTAAAGAAACTACGCAGTGGTTATCAGGAAAGATCCGTCCGATGATTGACGCTTCGGAGGAAATGCAGAAGATTGTTACCGATAAAAATGACAGAAACGCAGTAAATAACACCAGTCAGATTCAACTACGAAATGGCGGTTTCTGGTATTTCATGTCGTTAAACTCCCCTTCTCACTTGCGCGGTAAAACTCTGCCACTTCTATTACTTGATGAAGTTGATGCAGTAGAAACAGATACAGAAGAAGGAAATCCAATAATGATTGCCGAGCAACGCGCTACAACGTTCGGTGATGAGGCTCGCGTTTTCATTTGTTCAACTCCGACAGGTCGTTACGGTGCTATTAACACTCAATATGAAACGTCTGATAAACGCATATACCATGTTCCGTGTCCTTCGTGTGGACATTCTCATGAATTAATTTGGGAAAATGTTAAGTTTGAATGGATTAAACAAGATGGAAAATCTGTACCAGATCCTGATTCTGCTTATATTCAATGTCCCGAATGTGAACATCATTTTACTGAAGGAGAACGAGCAAGGGCAATTAAACACGGTGAATGGATTCAAACTAATCCAGAAAGCAACGTCGCAGGATTCCACGTTAGTCGTTTATATTCTCCAATGAGTTCTATTAAATCGGTTGTTGAAGACTTTAAACAAGCATTTCAGACATTCAGTTTATCAACGTTTTATAACACCGTTTTGGGATTACCATTCGATGACTTAAACGAAGAATTAGAATCTTCAAAACTCGAAGCTTTGAAAACTGAAATCGGTATAAGAAATATTCCAGAAGACACGATGTTTATTACCGCTGGAGTTGACCAACAGCAAGACCGTTTGGAAATCACTCTAATGGGTCATAACGAGAAAACTGTTTATATCTTGGACCATCGTTCTTTCATGACGATGAATGCCGAAGTGGTCGAGTCTCCTGCTTATAAAGAACTCTTAGCATATGTTAGAGCACCTTTTAAAACTCCGTCAGGAAGAAAAGTGCCTGTTGCATGGGTTAACGTCGATAGTTCTAACGGTCGAGCAACAAAAACAATATATCGTTTCTGCTCTCAGTGGACAAACTTGAAAGCTATTAAAGGTTCTTCAAGCGTCGATGCTCCATACGTTCCTACTAAAATTACAAGAACTGGCGGTTATGAACTTTACATGATTGGTGTTAACCAAGGGAAAAACTTAGTTCGTGAACTATTAAACAGAACTGTCAAAAGTCCTAACACGACTCCGGTTCGCGTTGAAATATCCGATGACGTTCCAGATGATTATTGCGAACAGCTTATGTCCGAAGAATTGAAACGTTCTGGTAATACTGTCAGATGGGTTATTAAACAAGGCGGTGTTCGTAACGAAGGATTGGACTGCTTCAACTATGGCTATTGTGCTCGTTTGCAAGTCTTAGAAAAAATCAAATGGCATGAGTGGAGAAAGATGACTGCAAAAATCATCGTTTCCGATTCAGAGGATGACATCTCCGATGATATTGAAGTTCAAGCAGTAGAAGACACGACCGAAAGAACAAAACGTCCTCCTACTCGTCCTATTGTTCGACCTTCTAAAAAGAAACGTGGTTGGCTTAACTAAATAAAGAATATTACTGATGAGGATACAAAAATGAAAGAAATTTTCATCGGTGAAAAACTTCAATTAACAAATCCACAAGGCGCTAACGTTCAAATTGGTTCAAATGAGACCATTTTGTTTAAAAAAGATAATTGCCCCGAAAATTTCGGGGTTGATACCTCAGATTTTATCGAAGGGAATTTTTCTATTGTTATCTTCAATCAGGGCGCTTTGACTTCAAATGAATTAATTAAAGTTAAATCACCGTTTGTTTCAAAAACAAAAAAACAACAGCTTCGAGAAATGATCAACGATTTGGATAAAGTTATTCAATACAGATTGACAAGTAACGAAGAAGCAATTCAACAAATGAGTATTAACGGAAAATCCTTCGTATATGAATCTCTCGATGCTCTTATGAGTGCTCGTAAAAGATTAGCTGCAAACTTAGATAGCTTAATCAAATCAGAAGAAATGGCGAAAGGAAAATCTCCTATTATTACGATTAAAGCGAGGTTCAATAATCCGTCATGAAATTTTTAGATTTTTTATTAAGACGTAAACCCGAAGTAAGTAAAATTAAAAAGCGTCATAAACCAAAACTTATTATCGATAATGATACGGCTTTTGGTAATGAATTAAAGCGTCAACTTGGTCCAAGAACTGATCGTTTAGATGGTGACTTTGAGCAAAACCTGATTCGAACTGCAACAATTAATAACGAAATCCGAGCAAGTGCTGATAATATCAGGGCTATGTCCAGAACGATTAGCATTAATACTCCTTTGGGTAAACGTGCTGTGCAATATCAAGTTGATAACGTTATCGGTGAAGGAATAAACCCTCAACCTCGTTTGCTTGATTCAGAAGGAAAGCCTAATAAAGAACTGAATAGTTTAATTAGCGATAATTTCAATTATTGGTCGAATTCGGCAAGACGTTTCAGCAAAAATAAACGTATTAACTGGCGTCGTTTCCAAGAAATCGTTGAACGCGCTCGTTTTATCGATGGTGAAGTTTTTATTCGTGTTCATGAAGGTGATGAATTTAAATTAGAAATTATCGAGGCTGCTCGTTGTAAATTCGGCGACAGACAACAAACCGATGATGGTTATATTCTTGATGGAATTGAATATGATAACGATGATTCTCCTATTCGTTACTGGTTCCAAGAGATTAATAAAACCACTCAGACGGAAGGTGGTAATTCTTACGGTGTTTCTGCTGATGAAATTATTCACTATTACAGAGAACTGTTTCCCGATCAACGCAGAGGAATTCCAGAAGCTATCGCGAATATCGACACAATGAACCAATATAATCAGTTTGCTTTTGCGACTCTTGTCCAAAAGCGCGCTGCGGCAAGCTCTATGGGCTTTATTGTTCAAGACAAAGACGGTCAGGAATCTCTCGATTTAGGCATTGATGAAGATGAATCCGAAAATATAGAACAGCCTGAAATTATTCAAGAATTCGAAGCTGGTACGATTCATAAACTTCCTGCTGGTCATGATATTAAACAATTCAGTTCTACTCAAGGCGGTGATGATTTCTTGAGTTTTACGGATCGCTTGGAAGACCATCTTGCAATGGGTTACGGCTTTTATAAGCAAGGATGGAAAGGTGACACCAGTAATATTAACTATTCTGCGGCTCGTTTCGGTGATCAAGCTCAGAGAGTAATGTTTAAATCTGTTCAACGAAATCTTAAAGAACAAGTTTTTGAGGTTATTTTTGAAAAATGGTTAGCATGGTCAATCATGAATGAAAAAATTAGTCTGAAAATGACTTCTATTCCTTCTGTTCTTAATCAGATTGTTTGGACATATCCAAAATGGGAATCTATCGACCCTATTAAAGATGCTCAGAAAGACCAAATTGATGTTGATAACGGATTTAAATCTGCTTCCGACGTTATTATTTCTCGCGGTGAAGACCCAGAAATCGTATTTGCTCAGATTGAACAGGAAAAATCTCGTTATATTCCTAAACATTCTCAGTCGATTGCGGTTGCTGCTGCACCTGCTGAATTAGCTGCTTATGCACAGGTAGAAGTTGCAGAAATTAATTCGGATAACTCTGGGAAGGACATCTAAATAAATCAGTAAAACAAAAGAGCGTCGAAAGACGCTCATTCAAGAGGACTAAAATGCTCAAGTTAAAACGAGAATATACAGTCCAAGACGTTACTGAAACCGATGGCGTTTTTGAAATCGCATTCAGCTCTGAAACTCCTGTTGAGCGTCAGATTGAAGATGAATACGGACATCCAGTTACGGTTAATGAAATTCTTGTTCATGACGGTCCTCATAATGCAGACCTTACAAGAATTAATAACGGTGCTGCTTTGCTGTTTAATCACGATTTCGATAAACATCTCGGAAAAGTAATTCCTGGTTCTGTTCGAATTGATTCAGACCGTATCGGTCGCGCAAATGTCCAATTCAGTAAACATGGCTCTTTAGCCCAAGAAGTTTATGAAAAAGTCAAAGAAGGAACAATCAGCAAGATTTCTTTCGGATATGACTTGAATGAATATGAACTCAAGGGTCAAGACTTATTAGTTACGCTTTGGTCTCCATATGAAATAAGTTTTGTAACTGTTCCTGCTGACGATTCCGTGGGGTTGGGAAGATTACTAAATACAAATAACAAAAGCGTTAAGAAATTACGCGAATTAAATTTAACTAACAAAGGTACTCGAATGAAACGCATTGATGAAATGACGAAAGACGAACTGGTAGAAATGACCATTGACGAAATCGAAATGCTGTCCGAAGAAGATCGCGCGAAACGTGAAGAAATTCTGGAAGAAGTAAAAGTCGAAACTGAAAATTCTGGTGATTCTGCTGTTGTCGAAACTGACAATTCTCCTGCTGTTGTTCCTGCTGGTGATGAATTAACAGAAGAAGAACGCGAAGAAGAAACGGAAGAAATTCTTGAAATCGCACAGCGCTAAAAAGTAGCACAAAAAGACGTTGCAAGCGCAATCGCTAAAGGCATGACCGCACGTCAATTTAAACGTTCTATTAAACCTAACAAAGCTCCGGCGGTAATTCGTAACATGACTAAAGATACTAAAGTAAATCTGGAAGATAAATTCGACCTTGGCGATGCTGTTCGCTCTATGATGAATGGTAAAGCTGTTCGTGGCGCTGCTGCTGAATATACACAAGAAATGACTCGTAAGCGTCTACAACGTGGTCTTAGCGTTTCAACCGGTATCTATATGCCTGTAAATGCTATTGCTCAGAACTCACGCGCAATTAACACTGTTCCTACTGTTTCTCCAATTCAGGAAACTGTTCAGCGTTATGATTCATTCGTTGAAATGCTATTGAAAGGTACTGTTGCTGATAAATTGGGTGTTAACTTCCTGACTGGTTTGAAAACTCCGATTTCTGTACCAAAACAAACTAAATCTTCTGTTGAAGCATTCGGTTTCGTTGATGAAAACGGTGAATCTCCAGAAGGCGAAAGCGCATTCACCAACATTAAGTTTGAACCAAAAACATTTACTGGTGGTAACCCAATTTCTCGTCAAGCTCTGTTGACTCTGCCAAATCTGGGCGCTTTCATTTCTGACCACATTGTTAAGCACTCACGCGCTAAACTGGAAGGTCTGATGTTTGGTTCTCTGACTGATGCTAAAGCACCTGATTCAATCGTTGCTCAGTTGACTGCACAGGCAATGGGAATGACCTACAAAGAGTTCATCGTTGAAGCTGCAAAAGCTAAAGGCAATGGCGTTGATATGGCTGCATTTAAATATCTGATGGCTGCTGCTCTTGAAGGTGATTTGAAAACCACTCTGCGTGATGCTGGTGTTTCTGGTTATATCATCGACGACATGAACAAAATCGGCGGACATGATGTTATCGGTTCTGGTCTGGTTAAAGATGGTCAGGTTATCTCTGGTGACTTCTCCGCTGTAACTGTAGCTGAATGGGAAGGTCTTGCTCTTGACCTAGACGACACAACTTATCGTAACAAAGGCGCTATCGTTCCTCGCGTTTGGGCTGATATCGATTGGAAAGTTTGTGCTGACGATCGTCTGTTCCTGCACGAAAAAAAGACGGGAGCTTAACTGATACAGGAGCACAAGCTGCTCCTGTCAGAAAGCCACGCGCTCTTAAGGTAACAAAATAAATTAGGGACTCTTCGGAGTCCCTTTTTTCGTTTTGGAACTAAATAAAGAAAAAGGAGACAACATGCTTTTTCCATACACACAAAAACAAAAACAAGAATTCTTAAAACGATTTGGTCAAACGCTATTAATCGATAATAAAGAAACTCTGGCTATTGTCGAAATTGAAATTACTAACGTTGATGGACAAGTATCAGAAACGTTTTATATAACAATTGATGAAGTAATAGCTCGCCAAGATCTCGAAGTTCATTACAAAGAAAACATCTACCGAATTGCTTATATCGTTAACGATGGTTCAGGACTTGTTAATGCTTATTTGTCTTTAATTGGTGATAACAGCGGAAGGACTAGCAAATATGAATAATTTACCGCGTTTAGGAATTAAACGCGCTTTTGAAGAAATCATTCAGAACGAACTTAAATTAAAATATGTTCAAGATGCTTTCACGACAGGCGTTAAAAAAGAGATTCAAGTAATGATTCCAGAAATGACGGAAGAATACACAAGAATCCAAATGCAATCAAAACTCGGTTGCACATTGAATATGACCATCGACATTTTCTCGGAAATCAATGAAACGGGAGTTCATAAAGCTGTATACGATTTAATTTCTATTACTGCTATTCATCCGAAACTTCGTGAATTCAAAATTAATAAAATTTATCCAAGTTCAAGTTTCACCTCTTACAATAACGAGTCCTCAAATGGTCAAGTTTCTGCTCAAGTCGTGTTAACTCTTGAATACTTAATGTGAGGACACTATGACAAATGATATTTTTGTGGCTAATCTCG
Organism: Citrobacter sp. CRE-46; assembly: GCF_059615875.1. Classification (NCBI taxonomy): domain Bacteria; kingdom Pseudomonadati; phylum Pseudomonadota; class Gammaproteobacteria; order Enterobacterales; family Enterobacteriaceae; genus Citrobacter; species Citrobacter sp. CRE-46. Next base: position 3,429,817 of record NZ_CM184341.1, read on the forward strand.
TCCGTGTTTCTGTAAATGAAGAAGCAACGTCGGAGATTCCTAGCTACTTTGACCCAGGATATATTGAAACTGAAAATGTTGCTGCTTTTCCGGTAATAGGATTTTCAAATCAAGTTCAATCACTCGAAGATTATCGAGAAGATTTTGAAGTTAAATTATCAGGTGATCAAACAATTGATAACACTGTTTTAAGCATATTTGAATCTGATGATGAAGTTTCCGAATTGTTAGACAATGCGTTAATGAATAAGAAAAAACTTCGATTTAGAAATCTTTATGTTGTCGATTCAGAACATACAAGAGAAAGACAATCCGGTCTTTATCATATCTTTGATGCTTATGTTACGAAGAAAGAAACAAACGGGTCTGAGAGTTCCGCTGTAATTAACAACTATACTTTAAGTCCAGACGGTAAATTATTTTCAGGTTACGCTGAGTATTCAACTCCGTTAAACGTTGGCGATTATGGTGTTGGTGCAGGAACAGAAGAAATCGAAGGTGTAAAAGATTTAGGTCTTTTGACTGGTAACAGATGGATAACTGTTGATGGGGTTAACACTGATAATCCATATAACTCTGGCACGTCTGCTATGGCAATTCAGCATCCAAGTGGTCAAGGATGGGAACTGATTGGAGCAAGTATCGGTAATCCTAGCATACGTATTCGTAACAAGCAGATGAATCCCGACGGGACAATCAATGAATCGAATTGGGTTAAGGTCTATACAGAACTTGAACGTCCTACAACAGAAGACATTGGAGCGCTTCCTATTACGGGAGGAACGTTACAAGGTTCACTGACGATTCAGGATTATTTGACTGTACGCAAAAAGATAAACGCCCCGCTTGTTGAAATCGACAATCTAAATACTAAAGAAATTCAATCTGATTCGGTGAAAGTCAAAGGTCAAGAAGTTTATTCTCCTACGAATAAACCAACTCCTGTTGATGTTAACGCAGTAGCTCAAGGTGAAACGTTAGACGCCGGAACATTCTAAAAAATTTGATTAATTAAATAACAAGGATGTTATTTTTCAACAGGAGAATGAAATGGCTAATAACAAAGTCAAACACTATAGGACTGATGTCGCAGGACGTAAACCTGATGCTTCAAAAATGCTTGAAGGTGAAATTGCTATTAACATGACCGATAAAAGCATTTTCACGAAACGTGGAACTGAAATCGTTAATATCGGTAATGGTGCTGATTCTGTCGTCGAAGGTGGACAGACTTTTATCGGTGACGTTCAAGCAAATAAATTAAAATCTGACACTGATATTTCTCTGAAAAATTCCGAGAAAAGTTCTATCGTTTTTGAAGATGAACACGGTAAAGCAAAAGTCGAATTGAAATCTGAAAAGCAAACTGATTCCGAAGGCTCTTTGAAAGTTGTTGTTTCGAACGGTAAAAACGCTTCAACAGGTTATTCAACTTATGATTTCGTTAATGGTCGTTTACGTTTACCAGTTGCACCAATTGAAGCTGATAACGCAACGCGTAAAGACTATGTTGATTCAGAGATTAAGAAAGTCTCCGACGCAACAGGAACGAATCTGACAGCTTTAGAGAATAAAGTTAACGCTAACGACACGAAACAGACCGAAGCGAACACCGAGCTGGACAATCGTCTTAACGCTAAGATTGATTTAAACAATACGACTATTAACACGAAAGTTGACGCTAACAAAGCCGACGCAGATTCAAAGATTAAAGCTGTTAATGATCGTTTGACTGTTGATAATCAGACTTTGACCGACATGATTAATACCAAGGTTTCAAAAGCTGGTGACACAATGACTGGCGACTTGACTGTTCCTAAATTGAATGCCGACGGTATCAAAGCAAATTATATTAACTTGGGTCCTAATCCTAATAGTTTAGGTGCTAACAGTATTATGATGGGAGATTCCGATACAGGATTTAAATGGAGAGAAGACGGTTGGTTAGACACTTATTCCAATAATGTTGTTGTATCAAGTGTTGCAGGATCTCAAAACTTTTTTAATCGTCAAGTTACGATTAGATATAGAAGCGATGGTGCAGGAAACGTTAACGGTCTGGCACCTGCTGGCACATCTTTGCTTAAAATCGATACAACGACCGATGGAAACGGAATCGGAGACGGATACACTTATTTCGGATTGTCAAATGCCGGTAAATATCATAACTATCTGAGAGGAACTGGTGCTACGTTTATTGATTCAGTTGATGGTCTGAGAGTAAGTGGACAGACCCATCCTCTTGCGGGAATAGTGACTTCTGGTAAGTCACCCGGAACGCATGACATTTATTCCATGGTCAACTGGCCTCAATCTACGCAAGCTTTTAACCGTATGCGAAACTTTAGAGCATGTGGTGAAGCTTCATGGTGGCACGAACTAGCATGGGCACATCACGATAATCCTAAATACGCACAAGCATTAACATGGTGGCATGGCACTGGTGCAGATAATTGGATTGCATCACTGAACGAAACTGGTAACTTTAAAACTAATAGATTTGAGGCACATGGCGGCGGTCCTGCGTATAAGCTTATAAGTGCAACTGCCGGATCTTCTTATATTAGCGGACAAAACGACGGTAAAGAAAACTCTTGGTTGCTAGGTAAGACCGATGCGAATACAGACATTCTTTTCCAGAATAACATGGTCACCGGTCAATCATCTGCTGTTATTTTGAAACAGAATCATCTTCAACTTAATGCCAATGGTATTAACACGATGGCAGTTCTTGATAACCGAGTTGAAATTAGTGGTGTTCAGTGGGCAGCAACAAACAGTCACGCTTGGGCTGATCAATGGAAACAGCCGCCTCCGGTTTTACTGGACTTTGGGTCTATTCCAGGCGAAAGCGATTATTATCCCGGATATGCAATGCAAAATACGTCAACTCAGCATGGATATCATACTCGTTTTGAAATGGGAATAATTCGAGCCGGTGCACAGTACGGAAAAGGTGTAATACGTGTTTCTGAACCGAACCATGCTGCGATGGCCGGAAAAAATCAGTCCATTTATGAATTTGATATAAACGGAAGATTCGCATCACCGAATATTGTTGATACTCCTAAAGTTGAAACCCGACAGATAACAAGTTTCGGTGTTAATACTCTTAACGTGCTAGGCGGAAACTCAATTGCGTTTGGTGATGGTGACACCGGTATTCGTCAAAGAACTGATGGAAACTTAGAAATTCTGGCAAATAGCGTTCATGTTGCAACATTCGACCACGCGGGAATTAATTCATTAACCACTATGCGCGTTTCTTCTCCAAACGATTCTCGTGGCGTATATGTTCATAATATCAGAACAGGCAGCGCAAACGCATTAATTGCTGGTCAAGTTGATGGCTGGGCTGATTGGGGAGCATGGCGTGAACGTCCTGCTGGAATGATCGTAGAAGCGGGTTCAACTGATAAATGCATTAACATTTGGAAATCTGTTCAGTGGGGAACCGAATGGTCTGCTGGAATGGACATTTATAATCCAGCAGGCGGCGCTTATGAAGCCATGCTTCATGTTAGAGGTGCAAACTTTACATTTAGAAGCGTTGATGGTGCTGCCCATGCTGTTTCTTGGGTTTCAACTTCCGATAAACGTCTGAAATCAAATCTTGAAAAAATCGAAAACGCAGTTGATAAGGTTAATACGTTAACTGGTTACGTTTACGATAAGAAATCAGATTTGAAAGAAACTGAATATTCGTTCGTAACTCGCGAAGCAGGTATTATTGCTCAAGAACTGAAAGAAGTATTACCAGAAGCTGTTAGTTCTTTCGGCGAAGATGAAATTCTTGGTGTTAACTCTGCTGCTGTAAACGCGTTGCTTGTTAATGCTATCAAGGAATTAAGTGCTGATTTGAAAGAAACAAAAGCGCGTCTTGATGCTTTAGAACTTGCTAAATAATAAAAAGGGACGAAAGTCCCTTTCATCTAAATAATAACGTTATTACTTAATAAAGGATATTTAAAATGGCTGATAAAGCATATGATATTTTCGCTGGCTCTTACGTCAGTGTATTTTTCAACTCTGACGTATTGAACAAAGATATCGACTCAGAGAAATTCGTAGAAGTTCCTGAAGTTGGCGCATTTCCTACGACTGGTATCGAACGTGAGGTAATCGTTGCTCCTAACTTTACTCACAAATACAGCCGTAAACTGGTTGGTCGTGGTTCTGTTCCTGATATCGATTTGACTGTTAACTATATTCCTGGGTCTATTCATGATCAGCTTTATAAGCTTGCGGAAGATGGTAAACGTGGTCAGTTCAAAATCGTTTATTGGATGGATGCTTCTAAAGAAATCGGTGTTGCAAAAATGTATAACGGTTTCCTGTCAAGCGCTACTTATTCCGGTGGTGAATCAGAAGTTGCTGCACAGGCTATGACTCTGAGTGTTGATGGTGGTCCAATTGCCGAAGCTTTGGTTGATTTGACTGCTCCAACTCCAGAAGGCTAATCGTTTTATTGTTCAATCTTAAAAGACTCCTAACGGGGTCTTTTTTTGGCTCTAAATAAAGTCAGAGGTGAATCTTAAAATGTTTAAATTTCAAGCTGACTTATCAAAATTATTAAATCGTTATATCAACAAAGAACACAAATACGGTCAAAACGACTGTAATATCCTTGTCGCTGAATATATCGATATGACTTGCGGAACAGATTACGCAAGCAAACTTATTTCCAAATATGACTCTGTTCAATCGGGTTTAAAACACTGCAAAGAACTTACAGGTTTTAATAACGTTTTAGAAGCTTGTGAAAAGCATTTCGAAAAATCAAACATTATCGAAACAGGGTCAATTGTCTTAATTAAAAAAACATACAGACGCCGAGTTTATTACGTTGCGTCGATTGTCTTTAACGACAAAGCAATTATTGAACACAACAACAAATACGCTTTGATAAACGTAAAAGATTTTGAATACGAATTAATTTTTAACAGGAGAAAATAATGGCTATTGTCGCAATTGGTGCAATCATCGCTGGTGCTTCTGCTGGTCTTGCTGCTTATGCCGCTGGGATGGCATTAGCTATTTCAATCGGTATTGGTGTTGCTGTTGCTGCTGTTTCCGCTTTAATGTCAACAGCTATGCAACCAACTGTTCCTCGATTTAATACAAGTGATACCGCAACAACATTAGGAACAACGTCTGATCCTTCAACTGTATTACCGATTATCTACGGTGAACAACGCACAGGAACAATTAACGTTTGGGATGCTGTAGGAAATGATACGACTTATTTGGTGCAAATTTTTGCAATTGCCGAAGGTGAAGTTGATAGCTTTAAAAACCTTTATATCGATAACAAGCGTATTCTGAATGATGCCGTTTATCGTGATGGAATTGTTTCAAGAGGTTCAATCGTTTCTCAATATCAAGACTATGTGCAAGTTGAATTCTCTGTTGGTAAAGAACAAGGTCATCATTTCAAACTTGCTGAACAATACTTAGGAAATGACCCAAGTGGCTGGCCTGTTTCTGCTACAGGTAACGGTGTCGCTTCTTGCTGTATCGTAATGCAGAAACGAAATTCAGACTTACAAAACCAAGCTGATATCCTACAACCTAACAGTCAGGTCGCTGTTGATGTTAGAGGACGTTTGATTACTGACTTAAACACGGGACAAATCGTTCCATCTCGCAACGGTGCAAGTCAGATTGTCGATTATCTGACGAACGAACGATACGGATTAGGAGTTTCACTTGATAAAATTAACCTTGATAGTTTTAAAGCTGCTGCAAATTATGCTTTAAGCAATCAACTATTTTCCGATGGTGCAACAGACCCTAACGCAACGTTTAAAGAAAACTTAACTCAGCTTGCAGGTGCTTTTAACGGAATGATTTTCGAATCATTCGGACAAGTTTATTGCAAAATCGATGGTCCTGATGTTGTTTCATTTGATTTCGATGAAGAAAATATTTCTGCTGGTTCAGTTTCGTTGAATTCAGGTGGTTCAGAGGAATATTACAATACGCTGAACGTGAAATATCAAGATCCTGCAATCGATTATTCCGAGCAAGTTCTTCGTTATCCATCTGACGTGACGACCGACAAAACAATTCAATATGATAAACGTATTATCGCGAAAGATGTTAATTATCGTTTTGTGAAATCTAAAGACCAATTGGACAAACTTGCTTCAATCGAACGTAACAAATCACTGTTAAAACAGATTATCAGCTTTAGTTCTCCTGATTCCTATACTATTCAAGTTTGGGATGTTATCAGAGTTAACTTTGATGAATTAAATTTGCAAGATTCGTTATGGCGCGTTACTAACGTTAGTCGTTCAATGAATAAGGGCGTTGCTGGTATCGTTAACATCACAGCTACTGAATATATTGAAGAAGTTTATACCGATTTAGACTATGCGAAAGATCCTAATAACAACGGTTCAAACGTACCAAACAAAGGATACTTGATTGCTTCTACGAATCTTAAAGTTTCAAGCGTTTCAGAAACAGCTTTAGGAAGAACTTTTAAAGTTTCATGGAATTCAGAGCAAGATTTTAACCGTTCAGGTTTTTATATTCAATATGCAGTTGCAGGAACAAACCAATGGACTCAAGCAGGATTCACATCAGGAAATTCTTACTTGATTATGAACATGGACCCATTGCAGAAATATGATATTCGTGTTTGTGCTTCTGGTGTTTTCTATACGTCTGAATGGGTTTATTCAATGAATGTTAACCCTGATGTCGTTTATAATCTGCCTAAAGTTCGTGGTCTAAGACTTGTTAACTCTGAGTTTAATAACAACGTTACGCAACAAACGCAATTTGAATTTGCATGGGATAATCAGAGTTCAGAGAAATTCGAAGTTGACGGCGTTCAACAGACTTTCGAACAAGTATTTCAGTATTACGAAATCAAAATCACTGGACAAAGACCTGTTGTATACAGAACTAAAGATTTGAGCTTCATTTATGATTTACGAATGAACCAGCAAAACGGTATCAGTCGTGAAATTAAATTTGAAATCACTGCTGTTGGTTATTCAGGTTTAAGATCTGAACCTACTGAATTAATCGTAAGAAATAATCAAGCTCCTGCAATAATCGGTTTTACTGCTTCGAATGGTCCTGGATTATTGATGTGTTCTTGGAACGATCCAATGAGTGTTGCACCTGATTATTCTGGAACTGTTATTCAAGTTTCAAATAATCCTGAATTCACTGACATTAATCAAGTTCAGTTGAGTTCTAGCCAGTTCATTGAAAACTTCCCGTTAGTTGACGGTGAATATTATGTTCGAGCTGCATGGTATGACGTTTTCGGACAAGACCAATTAGTTTGGACTGAATCAGTTTATATCAACATGAAATGGGATATTCCATGGACAGAAGATATGAAAGACCAGTTAAACGACTTGCTTGATTTAGACCAACGAGTTGATGGTGCTATCGAGGACGCTTTAGAACTCGCAAATGCTTATACCGATACTCAGATAACATCAACTAAGCAGGAAGTAACAACCGAGATTGATCAGAAGATCAGCACGTCTAATACAACGTTGCATACTCAGATAACGAATGAAACGCAAGGCGCTATCAATCAGGCTATTACGATTCAAACGGCTGATTTTGACGGTAAGTTAAACTCTGCTATAACCGAAGTTGAGAAAACCCAAGCGGATGATCGTGCTGCAACAGCTTCACAAATCAGCCAATTAAAAGCTGAAACTACGGATATGGTCGCGACTGTTTCTACCGAAGCAAAAGCAAGCGTTGACGATTTAGCAGGAACTGTTAACAGTAAATGGGCTGTTTCTACAAACGCCGATGGTGTCGTAGCTGGTATTAGTATGTTGGCATCTAAGGACGCTGCGGGAAATAAAGCCTCAAGCATTATTTTTAACGCTGATAAGATTGCTATAACAAATAATAACACTGCTCCTAATGCTGTTCCACCGTTCATGGTCGCAGATGATAGAGTTTATTTACAAAGCGCGATGATTCGCAATGCTTCGATCGGTAATGCTCAAATTGCTAATGCTGCAATTGATAATGCCAAAATTGCTAATGCTGCAATTAATAACGCGCAGATTCAAGACGGTGCTATTACAACAGCGAAAATTGGTAATGCTCAAATCGGTTCAGCACAAATTGCCTGGGAAATATCCTCTGATAACTGGGTTCCTTCCGGTGGTACTCAAGGATGGACAATTAGAAAAGATGGTTGGGCTTCATTCCAAAACGTTACAGTTAAAGGAAATATTCAAGCTGATTCTGGTTATTTCTCAGGAGAAATCAGAGGTGGTTCTGGTTATTTCACAGGGACTGTTTACGCTGACAGAATCGAAGGTGACGTTATCAAAATGGGATTTGTCGATCCGTGGGGATCTGTTCATATTCCTGCTGTTGGTTGGAGAAGAATGATTGCTATTCCTAACGTTGCAATCGCCGGAAGAACTTATTCTGGTGGTACTGGTTGGGGTGGTGGCAAAGCGTGGTTAAGACTCTCAAACGGCCAAGAAGTTGTTTACGTTCAATCTCAATCTCTAAACGGTTCAAACGGTGGTGTCGCATACATCGAAGCGGGACAAGCTGTTGATTTAACTTATACGGTCGAATTAAACCGAGCAGAAGCCTCAAGGGCAGTTTATTTTATCAGTAAAGTTTGATTTCTTTCCCCCAAATCCGTTTTTCTAAATAAGACATGGAGGTCTTAAAAGGAGAAAGAAAATGGGTGTTGAAGCCATCATTTCTTTCGCGGGACTGCTATGCGCTGGCTTTGGATGGATTTGGTCTCAAAAGAACGCAATGGAAGCCGACGCTTTAAAAATCGAACAGAGACTATCTGAAATCGAGAAAAGCGTTGCTCTTAATAGTGCGACCGATTCAAACGCAAATACTGAATTAACCAACGTTCGTGATTCGTTTAAGGAGTTTAAAGGTGATATGAAAAGTATAGACAATCGAATTAGAGAAATCGAAATTCGATTAGCGGTGATAGACAGTGAAACGAAAAGAAATAAATAATTACAAGAAAACCCTTTTTGATAAACAAAATAAAAGATGTGCTTTAACTGGGATAGAAATTACCGATGTTAATAAAGCCCATTTAGACCATGACCACGCTCTTGATGGTTCTCAAGCTGGACGATGCCGAGGATTATTACTCGCACAGGCAAACGTCCTTGAGGGCAGATTAAAACATCAATTCATGTATTCAGGTTTAGCGAAGCACATCGAATATATTGATTTTTTAAAAAGATTGGTAACTTATCTCGAAAAAGATAATTCTAAAAATCCTATTCATCCTCAACTTGTAACAGACCTATCAAAGCGCTTTTCGAAAATGACGTTAAAGCAAATGAAAGAGACTTTATTAGCAGAGGACATAAATCCAGTTGGTGATAAAAAATCTCTCATTAACTTGTACAAACAAAATTTAAAGGTGAAGTATGATTGAAAAAATGAAAGCTGCATTCAAGAAACTTCCAGCAATGACAGGGGACTTTAAAAAGAAATTCATTTACGCGATGATTGCAATGGCTGTTTATAATTACATCGTTGTTCCGTGTGCATTGAGTTTCTTCGGAATAGTTCTTCCTATCGTTCCTCTTGATGAAGCTATGAAATATATCTTTGCAATTGTTTCATTTGGGAGTATGTAATGGCGAAACTTGGTGGAGTTAAAAAAGACTTAGACAAATGGCGAATAAAAGAATCTGATCAGTTCTCTAAAAGAGTAACTAAAGCGTCTAAACTCGCTTCTGTTGAGTTACAACGAAAGATTAATCGACGTGTTGAAGGACCTGTGAATTTCACCAAGAACGCCGTTGGGTTCAGATTTAAGATTGATAAAGAAGGAACAACTAACAGAATCTTTATCAAAGACGTTCAGGCGAATTATCTTTCACACTTGATAGATGATAACAGTCCGATTAACAAATATGTTCCAACAGGGGTAAGAGGTTCGACTAACCAGTTCGGTAACATTCCAGGATTAAAAACTCGTAGAAACCTAGAGGCAGTCAAACAAAAGAAAGATGGTATTAACAGAACGATTCTGATTAAGACAAATGTTAAAAAACAGAACAAAAGAGTTATTGCTATTTTCAAACGTCATCAAACTCGTAAGAAATCTATTGGTTCTTGGACTGATATTGGTAATGACATCATAAAAACGGTTCGTCGTGTTGCTACTAAATAAAAGAAAAGGAGACAAAATGAACTTAAATGATTTTGAAACATATCGTGTTGACGAACTCGATTCTATTTTTATCAAAGAGCACAATCCAGAGTCGATGACTATTCCTTATAGCTTTGAACTGGTGAAAGAAACTCGTATAAAAAGGAATCTTCAAAACGACCAAAACGTTTTTATTGTTAGCACTCAGAAAAAGAAACCTCGTTATCATTTCAAGAATAATGAAATCGTAGAAATCAATGGTCCTTTCTTTGAACAAAATGCTGTTTGTATTTTTCAGCAAGAATATATTCATAAAGGATTCAGAATGATTGGATATTTCTTCCAATTCATCGAGTAATCAAAAGGAGTTATCTTCGTGATAGCTCCTTTTTCGGCATAAATAAAGTAAACATTTAAATTAACTATAGGATTAAGAAATGAAATTCGAAGAAATGATCGCCGCTCTCGGAGCAAAACGAGAAGTTGTAGAAATCAAAGGTTTTAAATTTTATGTTCGCGCAATGACCGTTGAAGAATTTGGTAAATTCTTTTTTATGGAAGACCAGACCGATAATATGATTCTGAAATGCATTGAGAACGAAGACGGATCCCCTGTTTTTGAAAATATCGAACAAGTCAAACAACTTTATACCACCGTTCGCGCTCAACTTTCTGCTGCTGTTTCTGCTGCTTCTGTTATGAAAGAAGAAACTCACGCTGTGGAAAAGAATTAAGGCAGAATCCTTATAAAATATTCAAATTCAGAACCATGTTGCGTAGAGGTTTTACCGAACGTGAAATTCTGGATATGAGTATTAAGGATTTCTATGAACTGTGGATATATGAAACTTTCATTGAACCTCAAGGTCCTGCTGTAAATGACTTACATCAAGCGCATATAGCATTTTCTGTTTTTGCTAATAATCCAAATATTACAAAAGAAGGTTCGAAGAAATTAAAACTGAAAGATTTCATGTTCATCAAGGATAAAGTTTTTAAATCTCCTGAAGAACTGGAAGAAGAACAGAAAAAAGCCGCAGAAGCCAACAGAAAGAAAATGGAATCTATGTTCGACCCGAAACTTCTTGCGAAAGCAAAAGCTAAAAATAGGAAATAATAATGGCGAATTCTCGTTATGATGTTGAGATTCGCGGAGATAATAAAGGACTGTCTACTGCTGTAAAAGACTCTATGGACGAACTGAATAAACTTGATTCAGCCGCTCAGGGTCTTTTTAGTAATTTCACAGGTCCACTAAATGGTCTCAGCGATGGTCTCAGCACGATTCAAAGTATGTCCCCTGCGTTACGCGCATTGGGTGCAGCGGGGTTAGTTGCAGGTGCTGGTTTTGCTGCAATTAATAAAGCTGCTGAAACTGTTAACGTATTAAATCAGGTTAACACAACAACTGGCGTTTCTATTGAAATGCTTCAACAGTTGCAATCAACGTTCAAAGCTACCGGAATGGACGTTGAGAAATTCGGTGATTTAAACAAAGACGCAATGGATAAACTCGGTGATTCTTTGAGAGCTGGCGGTGGTGGTATTGCCGACGACTTAGAAGAATGGGGTTTAAAACTTGAAGATTATGCAAAATATGCTGGTGATGCCGAAGGTGGTATTAAAGCATTAATCGACACGTTCTATCAATTAAGAGCCGCTGGTAAATCATCTGCTGAAATTACTAACGCAATGGAATCAATGGCGTCTGATGGTTCTCATTTGATTTCAACATTACAGAATTTTTCTAATACCCAAGACGCATTAAACGCAATTCAAGGTCAAACAGTTTCAATTACTCAAGACGTTGCCGACGAATTCAAAGAATATGAAAGAAACATGAATTCTTTGAAGAAAGCAACTAATGAATTCACGGTCGAAGCTGCTAGTCCATTAGTTCGTGAATTTAACAATCTTTATGAGTGGATGGATGGTATTGATTGGAGTGAAACGTCTTTTGCGAAATGGCTAAGAGAGAATAACAAAAAGGGTATAACTCCTTCTGGTATGTCCTCTGGTCAAGTGCAGAATATCGGAAAGTCTGTTGAAGCAATCGAAATTGAAAAGCGTCAGGCGTTTATTGCAGAAAATGCCAAGTTGCTTAAAAAACAAGTTAATCAGCTAGTTCGTTTAGCTGAACAAGAAACGATGGCAAATAAGGCTCGCCAGAAAGTCTTAGAAGAAAAAGCGAAGAAAGAAAAAGACGCTGCTGATAAAGCTGAACGTGAAAGAAAATCTGCTGCTGATAAAGCCGAAAGGGAACGTAAAGCTGCAATGGCTAAAGCCAAAGCTGATTATGACAAAATGATGGCTGATCGTGCTCAGGCAGTTGAATCTCTGAAACAGTTAGACGTTGCGGTTATTGCTCAAGAAGGACGTTCATATGCTTCTCAGATTAATCAGACTCAGCAAGCACTAACAAAGCTTCAAGAACTAAGAGACAAAGGGATAATCTCACAGGAGCAATTCCTAGAACGTCGTAATTCTCTATTGATTAACTCGTCAAAAGAATTCTCCGACAGTCTTAAGGCTAATCCTGCTGACATTGGCATTATCACTCAGTCGATGAATCAAATGTTCGATATTCAAAAGCAAGAACTGGATATTAAACGTCAACAGAACTTGATTTCAGAACAGCAATACAACGAACAGTTAGAGAATCTCCAAATTGCACATCAAGAGAAGATGAAAGCAATTAAAGAGATCGATGCTAATCAGGTGAATATGCAGAACTTGAATTCAATTGGTTTCGCAACTGATGAAGAAAGAATGGCATTAGAGCAAGAAGCATTAAATCAACAGTTCGAAAGGTTCAGAGAACAGAATCAGAAAATGTACGAATCTGGACTTTTGTCGCATGAACAATTTTTAGAGCAAAAAAGACGACTAGACAAGGCTTATTCTGTTCAGTCTGAAAATATTGCTATGATGGAAATTCAAACGAAAATGGGAATGTATAACGGTTTTGCTCAAGGCATGGCTGGTGTTATTTCCGGTATTTCGGGTGAAAACTCTAAAGCCGCTCAAGCTGCGTTTGCAGTAGCTAAAGGAACAGCTATCGCAAATGGTATGTTAAACGCATATCAATCTGCAACTAAAGCAATGGCAACTTATCCTGGTCCTTTGGGATACGCATTAGCCGCATCAAGTTATGCGCAAGTTTTAGGACAAGTTATGTCCATGAAATCTGTGAATATGACTGGTATGGCTCACGATGGCATTTCTGAAATTCCAAGAGAAGGAACATGGCTGCTTGATGGTGGTGAAAGAGTCGTTGATCAGAGAACTAACGGAGATTTGAAAGACTTCTTGAATAATCAAAGCGAGTCTAAGACTCAGCCTATTGATGCTCGTGTAATCGTACAAGGAAACGTGACTGATCAGCGTTGGTTTGCTGAACAACTCAAGAAGCAAGAAAAGATTATCACATCAATTGTTCAATCAGGAAACAGACGCAAAATGTAAATAATCTTCAAGTTATTCACAGGCAATACGGGCGATTAAAATCGCCCATTAATTATTTTCTTTTTAAAAACTAAAGCACAGCCTGAAAACTTTGCCACTCAGGTGCATGCATAAGTACCGCGCTTTGTTCATTTCTATTCCAAATAGGAATCGCTTTCCCTATATAGAAAAAATGTGATGTTGCATCATTACTTTTCTTTTCACTACTTTTTCCTGCTTTTGTATATACGACAACAAGATCGCCAGCGCGAACAGGTTTATCCGGAAACCAAAATGTTTCGTAAATACCAGTGTTTACCGACTCATTCTCAAATCCCGTTTGTAGCAGTATAAACTCTCCAATATTGCATGAACTGTCAACTCGAATGACAATTCGTTCCTTATCTAAGTTTCCAGGTTCGCGAATTGCTGTAATATTAACTTTCATGGCTTGACCACCTTTGCAGCTATCCCCCCGACAGTGAGCACACTACCAAAAGCTAACGCGAGCACAGCGGCAGTCGGCTGAGTTGACCAGTTTGAAGTGGCATATCCAAAGGCAGAGCCTGAAATTAGAAAACATGTCACATGCATTATTTCCAAAGCAATTTTTGTTTTGAATTTTTCTTCTAATACTCCTACAAGTTTATCGGATGTATGAAACTTATCGCGAATCACACGCAAATCATTGCATTCACCATCTAATCTTTCAATCTCATCAAGCAACATTCGTTGTACCGCAGCAGAGCTAAGCTCCTCATCAGTTAGCTCTCTGCGAAGATTTGAGAATGATTTGCGTCCAGAATTCCCCTTGGGAACAGCTGTTGGTATCCCCACACTTACAGGCTCTTCTGGTTCCGTATCAGGTTGATGCCTATTCCCAAAAACCACGAAATGCTCCTTTCGTATATTCAAAATTGTAGCTAATTAATCGAAGGATCTAACCTTATATTCGTCTTATCAACATAATACCATCACTTTCAAACCAACTCTAAATTCACAGCAAAATTAGTTGCTTTGAAACTATATTGTGACGTTGCTGGAAACTAACACTGGCGTATCCTGAAAGAGAAAGAAATATGTGACAAACCGCTTATTATGCCATAAGTCTACGATAAGATCGCCCCTTCATGCTGAAGGGGGAAAGTGAAAGCAAAAGGAAAAAAATGTGATTTAGTACACATCCGAATTCCTTGTTGCTCAGATTGCACATATAATGCGTGCCCAACACTACATAAATCTCAACCCACTCGCCTGCCTGGCACTGAATCTCGCATACATGAAGATGAATATGAAATTGACAACGCTTTTCGCGGCGGCACTTGCGGTAGTTGGTTTTTGCAACACTGCCTCAGCCGTCACGTACCCGCTGCCTACCGATGGTAGCCGTTTGATTGGCCAAAACCAGGTCATCACCATTCCTGAAGGCAATACCCAACCGCTGGAGTATTTTGCGGCAGAATATCAGATGGGTCTGTCTAACATGCTGGAAGCGAACCCTGGCG
The DNA here is from genome assembly GCF_059615875.1 of Citrobacter sp. CRE-46. NCBI lineage: Bacteria > Pseudomonadati > Pseudomonadota > Gammaproteobacteria > Enterobacterales > Enterobacteriaceae > Citrobacter > Citrobacter sp. CRE-46. Next base: position 3,444,916 of record NZ_CM184341.1, read on the forward strand.
TGGATACTTTCCTGCCGAAGGGCGGCACCGTACTGAACATTCCTCAGCAGTTGATCCTGCCGGATACCGTGCATGAAGGTATTGTTATCAACAGCGCTGAAATGCGTCTGTACTACTACCCGAAAGGCACCAACACCGTTATCGTTCTGCCGATCGGTATCGGCCAGTTAGGCAAAGACACGCCAATCAACTGGACCACCAAAGTAGAACGTAAGAAAGCGGGCCCAACCTGGACGCCAACGGCGAAAATGCATGCGGAATACCGCGCTGCGGGCGAACCGCTGCCGGCCGTGGTTCCGGCAGGCCCGGATAACCCGATGGGGCTGTACGCACTGTATATCGGCCGTCTGTATGCTATTCACGGCACCAATGCTAACTTCGGCGTTGGTTTACGTGTCAGCCACGGTTGTGTCCGTCTGCGTAACGACGACATCAAATTCCTGTTTGAAAATGTGCCGGTCGGCACTCGCGTACAGTTTATCGATGAGCCGGTGAAAGCCACTACCGAACCAGACGGCAGCCGCTACATCGAGGTACACAACCCGCTGTCCACCACGGAAGCACAGTTTGAAGGCGGGGAAATCGTACCGATTACGCTGAACAAGAGCATTACCAGCGTCACCGGTCAGTCTGATGTCGATCAGTCCGTCGTTGAGCAGGCGGTACAGAACCGTTCTGGTATGCCGGTTCGTCTGAACTAATCTGCTATACATGCCCGATGGCGCTACGCTTATCGGGCCTACCAACGCAGTAGGCCGGATCAGGCGCCAGCCGCCATCCGGCACACCATATCAATTACATCATCTGCAGCAAAACATACCCTACCAGCGCCGCCCATATCAGCATCGGCAACGAATACCAATGAAAACGCCACCAGATCCGTCGATCGTTTGCCATGCGTAAAGCGATAAGATTCGCCAGCGATCCCGGCAGCAGACCAAACCCACCCACATTAACCGCCCAGGCCAACAGCAGCGTCGGCGGAACGTAGTTCAGCAACAAAATCGTACTGGGAACATTACTGATAAACTGCGACAGGCCAATGGCCGTCAACCAGAGACCCGGCGCTGAGAGCGTGCCAATCTGGTGGGTTATCCCCTGCAATGCCGGTAGCTGCGTCAGCAAATACACATCGATAAACATCGCCATAAATACCAGCAGCAGCGTCCAGTCCACGCTGAGGATGACGCGACGCGCCAGAACCATGAACCCCGCCGCCACAATCGCCAGACCCCACAGCTCTTGTTTTAACTCCAGCGCCGTCAGAAAGATGATATACAGCGCGAGACAGCTCCACACCAGGCGTGGTTGCCAGGCCGGCGCGCGCGTCCCGGTATGATAGTGCAATGCTTTGTTCGGGAAACTGAACCAGCACAGCACCACCAGCGTCAACATCATGGCACCCGCGAGCGGCGCCATTTGCCAGGTAAACGCGGTAAATGACAACCCGGAGCGCCCCCACATCAGGATATTTTGCGGATTGCCGATTGGCGTCAGCAACGATCCGGCGTTTACCGCCAGCGCCTCAAAGATAATCAGGCGATTCACCGGAATGGCGCACAATTTTTTCAGGGTGATGGTCAGCGGGACAACAATAAACAACGCAACATCGTTGGTCAGAAACGTCGACAGCAGCGCCGCCGCCAGCACCATAAATATCGCCAATTGGCGTTCAGTGTGAAAGCGGCGGGTCATCTTGCGCCCTAACACATCGAAGTAACCGCTTAATTCAACGCCTTTGGTCAGTAACATCAGGCCGCTAAGCGTAATAATGGTGTGCCAGTCAATCGCTCCAGGCCAGGAACGGGGCGTAAATGGTGTGAACACGCTCAGTACAACCCCGACGATGATTAACAGCTGGAAAAAACGATCGCGCTGCAAGGCGCGTAGTAAAGGAAAACTCATTCAGAGCCAGATCCTTGCTGTTGCGTAAAACGGCTAAAAGCCTCCAGCGTTTCCTTACTGACGTGGTGCTCCATTCCCTCTGCGTCACGGCGGGCAATTTCCGGGCTGATACCTAACATCAACAGGAAATTTTCCACAATCTGATGACGCTCCCGGCTCTCCTGGGCCAGACGTTCGCCTTCTGCGGTTAAAAACACACCGCGCCAGGGGATCATTTCAATCAACCCGACGGAAGCAAGGCGCTTCAACATTTTGGCAACCGTCGGCTGGGAAACCCCGAGTCGGGCAGCCATGTCCACCTGGCGCGCTTCACCTACCTCAATAATGAGATCGGAAATCAGCTCTACGTAGTCATCAATCAGCTCGCGGCGATGCGCCTCCCGGACCTGACGAAATCCTTCAACGTGTTCTTCGACATTCACCAATTGCGTCACTTTTTTTGTTGTTGGCGTACCTGCGCGACGACTCATTCTGCTTCCTCGTTACTGTGACGCGTTAACGGCATCTGATTAGAGAGCGCTCATTGTAAACCAGAGTTGCGTGGGCACAAAAAATTAACGTTTTAGCAATAGCTATATAATATAGCTTGTATATTTTAAATAAACGCAGAAAAATCAATACAATAACAATATAAAAACATCACAATGACTCAAAAATGTCGCAAGCGATTGGTACAATTACGATTTATGAAGTGCGTTACGCTTACTCGCTGATGCTTAACAATTACAAATATGATAGCTTGTTGCAAAATGAGGAGGAATCAATGGCTGACCCATTAGCAACGGTTTTATCACACCTAACAAATCTTGTTTCATTTAGATCATCATTAAGGCTATTAATAATCGCTGGTTCGATTATTCTCTGCTGGGTTTTTATTGCTCCAATGCTAACCCCATTTAACTTACCTAGCGAACTGTCATTAGGTTTAATAACAGTAATTGGTTTTTCAATGGGGGCTTTAACTTCATCCATTCTATTCAACTCATTAGACTTGGCTTTCAACTTTACGAAAAAAAGAATACAAAATAGAAAAAATAAATTAGAACTCCAAAAACAAGAAAAGGAAAAAGAGATAAATATCCACAGAAAAATAGAGTTACTCAAAAGTAGTTTCAACGATTATTCGTACAAAGCCCATAACATTATGTTGAAGCTTAAAGATAACGATTGCACAATTGCTTTGGAAGCATATCACGAATCCGAACACAATAAGGCATTCATGGGACTTCTTGAAAGCAAAATTGTAATACCGCTACATAGGCTAGATGAAAAAACCACTTTCTGCACTATTAACCCGATATATAAAGAAGTAGTAACAAAGTTATTTGAATTAAAACATCGAAAAGAAGTTGATAGTTTGTTTGATTTCAACCCTGACGGTCTAAAAATGTTAATGAAAAAATTTCAAAAGGTCACTTTTGACGAAGAACATATATTTAACATACCTTTAGTTATTTATCAAAATAGATATAATTACGCTCCAGTGATTAAGTACGAAACATATGAAGTTGATGAATTTATTGATAACTGCAATATACAGTTCTACATCACTGAGCATCATTACCCCTACATATGTGAGAAAGTAGGAGTAGAAATTAAGAGTTACATACTCGGTCAATTTAATGAAGAGAGGGCTTTGGAACGACTTGGCAAATTGCATCCATAACATGCACCAATAAAATCAAGAATAGCCTGACACGGATATACTTTTCAGTTTTTCATAAGCTCTTTTCTTCTGCCAAACCCGCATCACCTCTCACCTTGCGGGTTATGCTTGAAGTGTCTCGTCTCATAATATTTGATCTACCCTCCTCACCAAATATCAAAAATATCATTAATTATCTGATAGTTATGATTTCAATCAGATCCTCACCTGTTCCATGAAAATGAAAATCACTGAAATTCCTTTCAATCTTTTCAGTTGGAGATTTCCCGCAAGCCGCCAGAACTGGCGCTGTCTGGCGCTCTGGTTTGTAGAAAAAGAAAACTGAAAAATTTTATCGATCCAGAAACCGCAGGCGGGTGCGGTGTAGTGCCGTTTTTGTCTGTGAAGTATTTTTTTGTCAGCATGTAGAGCCGTCAGTGCTTCGCTGTGCATTTGATCCTATTGAGGTGTCTCGTGTGGTATCTGAGCATTGCAATGCGTACAGTGTGCGTTCTGTGCCGCCTGTTAACTGGCACAAAAAAACCCGCATTGTGCGGGTTAGCGGAATACTCAATTTATATCAACTGATATGAAGCTATGGTTATCGGCAGGCTTTCTGACCAACATAGTATGCAATTGAACGGTCAATTATAGGTGCCATATTTGGATCTGGTGCTGAGCCATTCATTTGCTCGATAGTGTCACCGCTTCCAAGATACTTGACTGTCGAGGCCGTACAGTCGTACAAGCGCTTAGAATATGACACTCCAGATGGTCCCTCTCTCTTGGTTGTTATCGTAGCCATATCACCGGTACGCGTCTTCTCTAAGACCGTATAGCTAGCCTTCGTATCCGTTGGCACAGTAAAAACTTCAGCGGCTAACACATTGAATGAAACTGCTGCGCCTACAGCTAACATAATGAAATTTTTCATATCCCTTTTCCTATCCTTTGAGTCAGCAATAATCCTATCGCAACAATCCTAACAAGGAACTGAGCAAACGACAAAGCCCGCATTATGCGCGGGCTGATGGGATGATCAGGCGATTATTTTCTGGTACTTACTCCGGGTCTGTCCGGCCTTCTCTGCTGTCTGGGTAAATGCTCCGGCATTGGTTGGCGTACCAACGCTGGGGTGTGAATGGCTCGCACATTGCTGCGCCAGCTCTGCCAGCAAATCAATGGTGTCCAACATCATGGTTAGGGTGTTGATGCTCTCACTGCCAATATGGACGGTTGGCCCCATAATCTGCTGGCCGCCCGCCGCCACCGATTTACGCAACGCGGCAATCTTTTCTGTCAGGGTTCCCCCCACATCAACATCCACGGCACCGGCCACTTTCGTGGATTGTTTGCCGGTTATATCGGCTTCGTCATTCCCCTCAATGCTGGCCAGCCGGTTGCCCTTCACGGCCTGGCTAAAATCACCGGCACTGACCTGCTGAATGGCTCCGGCCATCAGGGTGGCGGTACCCAGTACCGTGGTCTTATCGGTAGCCTTAATCGTGGTTTCACGGCTGACAAGATCACGCTGCTCCATATCGGCTTTAACCGTCCGCACCATCGATGTTTCAATGATAGTCTGATCGGTCTGCCTCACCCAGTCGCCAGCCTGGGTAACACGCTGCGACACCTCCGCCCGTTGCTGTTGCAGCTGCTCGCCGGGTTTAACATCCGGCAGACTGGTACCATCCGGCAACGTCTGCCTGATAAAAGGTTTATCCGGGCGCCCTCCGGTAAACGCAACTTCAACCAGCGTCCCTTCTGGCGGGAACTGGAACATGCCAGAGTCATTCCCGGCCATAGGTACCGGCAGCGGCACCGCAGAATAAACCGGCGTCTGGTTGTCCGGGTTGCCGTCTGCATCAAGCAGCTGCACATCAACGGCATAGCGCGGCCGGAACGGATCGGCAAAATTACCGCTTTTCACAGTCTCACTGGGTGCCACCACTCTGGCCAGCTTTGGCAGGTGCAGCCCGGAAGCCAGTTCCGGGTAATGGCTTTCAATCTGACGCTGTGCCGGTGTTTTCTGTAATGGCTGACCTGTTGCGCGGTTTCTGGGTGTCCAGGTGATGGCCATGGTGTCATTGGTCAGATGAACTTTGGTCACGCGCTCCCCGTTCAGCTCCACACCCGGCCGCAAACTCTGGATCAGTGGCACCGTCATGGAATTACCGCCAGCCGCCCCTTGGCTGAACTCTGCCGGGATATCGACCGGACGATCGGCAAACATCGCTTTTTCCGCACCGCCCACATACAGGGAACCATCCGGCAGCTGGTACCAGATGTAATCCGGGATACTGAACGCCCTGCCCAGATTATTCAGCAGTTGATAGCCCGTGCCGTTATGGGTGAAATGGGGGATCGGTTTATCGCTGTAAGGGGCATCCGGCACACTGACAGCAATTCCGCTGTTTTCCTCCAGCCAGCTGGCTACCTTGCGCAAAGTGGGATGCTGAAATGAACATGGCCACATTCTCTCAAATACGCCAACCAGCTCGCGCACAAACAGACGCTGAAAACCATTTTCGGCGGGTTGCGAGCGTTCCACGTAGCCGGTAAACCAACGCAAAAGCAGTTCGGAATATCCCACATCCAGCCGCACCAGTTTCCCGGTGTAATCCGCGTCAGTCTGTGCGGTAATAAATCCCCGGCCGCAGCTGTTCAGCTCCAACACCAGGCTGGCATCAGCCAGGTGAACTTCATCCGTTGAAAGGTACAGGCGTTTAACTGGTTTCATCATTAACCCAAAGCATCATTGACGGGTTTCAGCACCCGTTTTTCAAACCACGTCAGTTTTTCTTCATCTTCCCCGGCACTCTGGCCACCAGGCTGTCCCGCATTACCGGCCGTCTGTTTTTTGGCTGACGTTTTGCCTGTTGCCCTGGCTTCCCGCTTTTCCTGCACGCTGATATGTTCTGCCAGCGTGAACGTGACCAGCCAGGCCATTTTCCCGTCCTGCTGCGGGGCATCTAGCATTCCGCTGAATGTCGCCTCACGAAAATTCACGGCTCTGGCCACTTCATGCGCCACGCGGTATTTCTGGCGGTTGCCTCCGGCATCCGTGGCGCTGGCCAGTTCGAAAATACGCTTCAGGATCTCCGGGCTTTTAAACGGAATTTCGCCACTGATACGCAGCTCTTTCCCTTTTGCCCCTTGTTCTGATTTGGTTGTGGCACTTGTCTGGCCGGACTGGTCTTTATCCTGAAACTGCTGCGATACGGTCACGCGCATATTTTTCAGCTGGATAGCCTCACCATTAAGCGCCAGCGTTGGGATCGAAGTCATGAATCATTCCCTTTATTCCATCCAGATTGTCACCGACCAGCATCACCGCCGCTGTGTAGACGGCTGACGGTTGCGGGATATCCTTTACCAGTTCCAGCAGCGTGGTGGCCGTATCACCGGTGCGGGTAAACACCCATGCTCTGGCACTTTTCCCCTGCAAATCATTCAGCCCGCTGGCCACATCACTGATCAGGCTGTCGCGCAGCTGCGTGAACTCACCCAGTTGCTGCTTTAGTCCGTCCAGGCTGAATCCCGCACTGGCCGCTTTTTGTGCCTGGCTGACAGCCGCCGCAGACAATGCCGCCCTGCTGGTTGGCACAGACAGCGGAATGGCCACCGGCAACCCCGCCCCGGTTTTAGCGGGGATCTGCATTTTTTCGATGGCCAGCGCCGCTGCGGATTGTGCCAGGCGTTTTACCTGAGTGAATGCCGGTGCCGGGAAAACATCCACCAGACCGTTGAGGCGGGTCATAAAATTCTCATGCGTCTGGCCTGTCACCATCATGATCATCACATCGGCATTCCCGCCCGTTCCGGTAAGCCTTTCAGCAAGATAGCTAACAGCATTCACCGGGCTGAGATATGCCCCGTTATCCGTCTGTTGCCCCAGACCGTTTATCCACGGATGCGCCGGAACTATGGAACAATTCAGCGCAGCCAGTGAGTCAGTAAAAGCCAGACGCGCTTCACGCCACATCAGGCACCTCCGGCCAGTTAATATCTGGCGCAGTGCTCAGATCCAGACGGCGCAATGCCGTGCGGTAAGCGCGCAGTTTCGCCAGTTCTGTTTCTTCATCGGATGAAATATCACCGTCTTTTTGTGCATCCTCCAGCCAGTCAATACGCGTTGTCACCTCCGCCATACGGTTGTCACGTTCCGCTTCAGCGTCAGCCAGGTAATTGCGGATTTGCTGCAATTTGCCGTTTTTATAAAACCAGTCATCACCCAGCGTGATGCGCAGATTAGCTTTTGTTGCCGGAAGCTCTACAACGCTCAGATTAACCGGGAAAAGCGCATGAATATTTGTTGTGAACGTTCTTACTCGACCATCATCGTCATAGCCAATTTTCAGCGTTTTTGACTCATCAAATAACTCTATTACGTCATACCAGTCATTACCTTTGTCATCCTGTAAAAACAGGACATTCTGGCCGTCAATGACTTTTGGCCTGTTGGTGGTATCAGGAGTGTACGGAATAAACTTACCAAAACTCTGCATTTTATTTCCTTTTAGTTAATGACATACCAGGTGTTATTAACAAGTTTTCGCATATAGCGAATAATAAAATTACCAACGTTGCTGCTGCCTCCAACCATATTAAAGTTATACATAGCCGCACCATCAGTCGGGCGCATATAACCCCGCCCGTCCCAAAATCCAACCTCAGCAGGGGCTGTAAGGTCGATATTCTGGACAAAGTTCTGCAATACCCAACTCATCGTTGCGTAGGGCGATAAATCTACAGGCTGTGGGTTGTTGGGTGAGTAAACCCGGATTCCACCTTCATAAACTCGGCCACCTGATAAATTACCTGACACTGACGCATTTCCATTACGCCCGACAAAAAACGGATTTGATTGCCACGCACCATTTGCATCATAAAAATTAATACTAAACCCATCCTGATAATAGCCATAGTTCATGACTAATTTCCCGGAAGAATCAAAATGAGGAATAAGAGCATTACCATCCACTCTGCCAACATTATCAATTTGCATGGCACGCAATGCCAGACCGCCAAGATTTAAACCAGCGTATCCACTTTTATGTAATAAATCGATCCGGTTAGCATTACTGTTAAATGCAACCCTGTAATCGTAATCAATTTCAGGATATGTCGTGTGAATATCCCAATACTGTGGTCCGGTAACCTGGTTTGCTAATCCAAATTCGAATGGAACCTCTGAACGCTGGGTAAACAACTTAGACGTATAAAGCGCTTTAGTTGATGTAATGCCTTTAACATCTAAATCACCACTAATCTCTCCGCCCGTTTTTGGCAGCGCCCCAACATCTTCGGATGTTGGCTTGTTTGCGGTATTAAAATCCCGCCGCCATGTTGCCGGATAACCTTCACCGTGATTAACGTAGGTAAACTGAGCATTTACAACACCACTCGTTGAGGATGTTGGAGTCGTGACCCGAATAGTCATCGCGCCACGTACACCCATAACCTCAACAACTGCACCTGCCAGATGGATATTTCCGCACCCTGTATCGGTGATAGTTCGGTTAGCACCATAAGACCACGAACCTTTACACATCCAGTACGGATGATTAAATGCCCCCTGCAATTCAAGCCAGGCGATAAACTCCGCTGTCGTCCAGTCACCACCGCCACCGATGCTTACCGTTCCGCTGAAAGCCCGCGCTGCGCCGATATTACGGACGAATAATTCTTTGTCGGGAATGTCTCCGCCGTTCTGCTCTTTAGCCAGTCGCTTATCAGCGTTGTCATTAGCCGCTTTTACTGCTTTTGACGTGGCGGCCAGCTTTTCGGAATCGCTGTCCGTGGCACTGCTTAACTGCACAAACCCTTTTTCACTGGTTGAGGCATCAGGATGATTTCGGGACTGCTCATGCTTTTTTAGCGCATCGCTGGCCACCTGCTCATTTAGCGTCCCTTTAGGCCGTAAATCAGTGATATTGCCATTTACATCAATACTGGCCACGGCAAACACGTAATGCTGCACACCGTTCTGCACGTAATCAGCCAGGTTTTCCGCCACCGTGATTTTGCACAGCGCATTCCAGACACTGGTCAGTGCTCCCGTCCAGCACACATCCAGCCAGACTTTGACCGGCTTTGTCGTCACGGTGATATTCTGATTTGCAGCCAGTGACGTACGCAGTCCCGCCACATAGCCGGTGCCTTTGGTGACAAAGAACTGATTGCCCGTTTTACCAACCAGCCAGCCATCGTCAAAGAATGCCGCAGCGCCGTAAATATCCACATTCTCCATGCGCTGACGTTCATCCATCCCGGCCATTCGCGCCGTGAAATCAATCTGCCAGGTTTCAGCCGGTGTAGTAATCCCGGTTTCGGTCTGTGCGCCGTTGTACTCCATCAGAAACGAACGGGTAAGCACGTTCCCCTGCTGCCCTTCCGCTGTTTTCAGTTTTTGCTGCACAGGCGCATGAACAATCATGGACAGGGTGCCGCTGGCCTTATTCAGCAGACCAATCCAGTTGAAACTGAAATCGCCCACGTCAGCACCCAGAACAGCGGAATACACCACGCCATTTTCATTCACCACACCAGTGCGGGTAACAGGCTGCCGGTGCACAATCTGCTCCACAGGCGGCAGTGCTTCACTGCGATCAACGGGAATATCCGGGTTCAGCCCTGGCACATTCGCAAACACAAATTCATCCAGTAACACCGGCTCGCCGGTCGCACCCTGCTGCGCTTTCCAGTGTTCAAACGCCAGCGTGATAGCTGTCTGTGACATAAAAAACTCCTTACAAACCTGCGCTGAATGTCGCGCTTCGGGTTTCCGTCCCTGCTAACGAAGCCGGATAAACCACGTATTCCCCCTGATCCCATCCGGCTCTGATGGCCATTTTTTCCGATGTGATCACCTCAAACTGATAACGGCGGCATGTTCGCCCGTACTGCCGGATTATCTGGATAAGCAGCTGCGTGTTGTCCGCAATCTGGCTGTCTGTCACACGTACCAGGATCACATCCCAGTCAATACCTGGCTGGCGCTCCCGCAGCTCCACATATCCAATGCCCAGCCGTTCAAAGATGTTGATAAATCCCTCAACGGAACCGGCATCACGCGCATTCACGAAGGCAAACGCCACCCGTTTGCGGAACAGACTCAATGGCTCACCATCAAAGCGGGTTATGTCCCGGTCATACGCCAGCAGGTTCAGTAATGCCGGTGTGCAGGTCAGCGGATCAAACTGGTTCAGTGGCCAGGTTATCCAGCCGTAAACCTCCGCCCAGAATCGCCGGGCTGTTTTCAGCAGCTTGTTCGGCTCCCCCTGATTCATCCAGGAGGGAAGCACCATCCCGGCCAGCTTTTTCATGAACTCATTCATTCTCAAGACTCACTACCAGTGACTTCAGGCGCGGCACATTCAGCTCACTGGTAATGTCACCCAGTGAAAAGGACAGCGAATCCGCCAGCGCAAAGGTTTTGTGGATCTCCCGTCCCAGCTGAGAAAACGAGAACCGCGAATATGGCCACGTCTTTCTGACGTCAAAATCAGCGTTTTCACGAAAAGCACAGCGGATCATGTTTTCAATCCCGGCCTTCAGGCTGTTACGTTCGTCGTCTGTCAGGTTGGCCAGATTTCTGACGTACACCGTCACCGCCAGATCGTGGCGGGTTTCCGGCATGGCATAACACTGCATATCGTCGCCGTGGCCGTGATGCCCCTGCGTGTTGATGTAATCATTCACCGCATTCACAAACGGCGCGGAAGTCACCCCGCTGTCCAGCAATAAATAAGCGTTTGCTGTACCCGGTCCCCTCGGCGCTTCATGCTCAAAGAAAATCCGGTCAATACTCAGCCCGGCAACACCGGCAATCATTGAACGGTAAACCGCATCCGTGTGGTAATTGCCCACCAGGTTGAACTGGTTGCGGCAGCGTTCACGCAGTTCATCATCGCTTTCTTCATCGGCACCCGGCACTGTCAGCCAGTTTTCCTCACTGGCCACATGGCTGATGCCGTCAACGGCCACAGGCAAAATGCGGTAATACCCTGGCGCAAGGTTATAGGCTCCCCCGGTTCCGGTGGCTTTCACCGGCAGCAAGGCGCTGGCCGTGCCGGAAGGGATCACCACATCGGCCGTGGTCGCCAGCTCGTACACCCTGCCGTTAATACGTTCAGTCTGGATAACTGTCCCGGCCTTCACCGTCACAACGGCTTTGGTATCCTCCTTAAAGAAGCGGATCACACCCTGTGCAGCGCTGGCGGGTTTCGCCGTCACGTTCACCGCCCAGGCCAGCAGACGCAACATGCTCCCGCTGGCCGTGGCCACAAACATATTGGCCAGCACCGTGGACACCAGAACCTCTTTCAGCCACATCACTGGCGCAGTCACAATGGCCGTAATTAACCGCCAGAACGGTGACATGCGGGATGTGTTAGTGATCATGCCTTCCTCAGCCGCAATCGCATTAAAGCGATCCCGCACTTCAGATTCCGTCACCGGCATCCCGCTGGCCTTCACCACTTCCTCAAAATCAACCTGCGGTTTTTCCGTCATAAATCCACCTGCGCAGATATGCCGCCAAAGTCATAGGTGCTGGCCGTTATCCATAATCGTTTCTGGCTTTCCTCACTTATTTCCACTGTTCCCGGAATAATCCGTTCATCATCTTCAATCAGTAATTCCATACGGGTAAAAATATCCGCCCGCATTGTTGGGCTGCGTTCGGCAATCAGTTCCGTTGCCAGCCCACTTTCAATAATGGAATGAATAATGTCCTGCCCGATACTTTTACGGTTATTACACAGTTCAGGTTCATATCCGGTATTCAGAACAAAATCACCGCCCTGAATAAGCAAATCTATATAAAGGCTCTCACTCATGCGCCCAGCTCCTGAAATTCCATTAACTGACCGGGTGTAATCATTTCTTTCGGATAAATGTTTACCGTGTCAATTTTCCGGCTATTGTCGGTCACGGACTTAGCATTACTGTTAATCGTTTTGGTAATTCCGCCCTTCTCAATGCCTTTTAATTCACCTCCGGTTAAAAGCCTGTCTGGGGTGAAACTATTTTGCGTCACCGCAGGAAGTGCGCCTTCAGCTTTTGCGGATTGTTTTAACTCTGGTACCGGATACACCGCTGTTTCATTTTTAGCGATACCCGCTGAAGCAGCGCCCGCCAGTTCAATATCAACACCCGGAATATTATTTAATTTACTTACAATCCAGTTCCATGATTTCAGAAAGCCGTTTTTAACGGACAGCCAGACATTATCAAACAATGACACAATGCCCGTGGCCAGCCCGCTTAATGCCTGGGAAGGAGAAAACCCGGTCAGCATGGAAATAAAACTGTTCCAGCCTTCGCTGATAAACTGCCAGGCTGAAGCAAACACCCCGGCAAGCCATGCCACTACCCTGGCGCATGCCTGAAATGCAGCGGTATCCATGACCGCGTTCTTTACCGTGTCCCAGTGTTTAATCAGCAGCCAGCAACCGGCAGCAAGTAAGGCAACGGCACCAATCACAAGCAGGATCGGCCAGCTCATCAGATTGATACCTATCCCGGCCATCATTGCCGCCATACGAACCGCCAGCAACGTACCGCGCAGAAATTTCAGCGTGGCGTTCCAGGCAACCACGGCAATGTTCCCCAGCCAGACAGTGGCGGTGTAGATTTTCGTGACGGCCGTCAGCGCTACCCAGATCCCGCGCAACCCCATCATGATGAATCTGGAGACACCCATCACGATGTTGGCGACTGCGCCCACAGCCGCAAAGCTGAGCAAGGCCATTGCCGCATACCCGACAACACGCGCAATGTTGGGAAACAGCTGCATCCAGCGGGCAAAGGTCTGCCCCATATCAGCCAGGCGATTCAGTACCGGATATAATACCGGGATCAGCGTCAGGCCAATCACGGTCTGGATAGCCTTCAGGATTGCGACAAAGCGATCCCACGGCTTCACCATTTTCTGCGCCATTTCCTGGGTACGCTTCAGACCATCAGCACCGCCCAGCTCAGTGATATTGCGCTGAAGCAACGCAACATTGCCATAAAGGTGCTTCACCACGGCCGAACTGTCACCAAATGCCGCATCCAGTTCAGCCTGGGCATTCAGGTTCCCTTCCAGGCTTTTGCCATACTTGCCCTGTAACTTGATCAGCATTTCAGGCATGGACAGCATTTTGCCGGTGGAATCCGTGAAGGACAGCCCCAGCTTTTTACCGCCCTCAATGGCTCCGGTCATAAAGCCTTCATAAGCGCTGCTGGCTTCCGTGCCCAGTGTCCGCTGAAGCTGTCCCAGCACGGCCAGCTGTTCATCCAGCCCCACGCCGTAGTTGGTACCCACGCCGCGCGCCCCTTCCATCAAATCCTTGATAGCGGCCATTTCTGTGCCAAAGGTTTTGCGCATGTACACCATTTTTCCGGCCAGTTGTTCAGCAAACTCAACCTTCCCCAGCCGGTTGGCATCGGCGGAAAAGTTACCGAACATCTGCCCCATAAACTCAGCGGTTTCCGCTGCGGTGGATTTGAGCGCAAACGCCAGGGTATTGGCGACTTTCGTCACTTTCGGCAGCTCATTCCCGGTCAGCCCGGCAATGGAGGCGTTTATACTTTCCGTGGACTGGACGAACTCCACCGCGCTGGCACCGTAGGTTGTACTGAAGCGCAGCGCATCACGCTGAACGGCCTTAAGAGCAGAATCATCGATCCCTTTTGCGGCCGCATCATTCAGCGCGTCATACATTTCAATGGCGGGCATCAGCGCACCTTTAATGGCCATCCCTGTACCCGCCAGCGCCAGAACACCGCCGCCAGTCTGCATAAAGGCTTCTTTTGATTTTTCAGCAAAGCCCGTTACGTTGCCCTGCGCCTGTTTTAACGGGCGGGACAATTTATCAATCAGGCTTAATGTAAAATCTAACTGTTTCATTCAGTGCCTTTAAATGCTTTAGCCACGCCATTAGCCACGGCTATTCCCGTATATTCCCAGTGACGGTTATCCAGCCATATAGCGGCGGCAATATCGTCAACGGAATCCTGACCATGTGGTAAATAATGACGGCGAAGAATTAAATACTGTTCGAGTCCATTTCGTTCAATATCATGGACTCGCTTTGTCAGTTTTTTACTTCAATCTCCAGTTCCGGCGCGTAAATATCATTAACCTTACTGACCAGTTGCAACGCTGCACCCGGACGTTTTAATACGTCAATCAGTGCTTCTTTCGTTTCTGGGGTAACAATACGCATCAGATAATTATTTGCAGGTGCAACTTTATTATCCATTGCCATTTCATTAATCAGTTTATTATAAGCAGTCTGATTAGGTTCAAAAACAATATCAGCCCCACAGACACTCAGTTTAATTTGTTCCATAAATAACACGCTCTCTTAAATTAATTTCATCGACTAACTGATTATGACGCGCCGCACACTGGCCATATATTTCAAGGTAAACAGTCAGCAGTTCCGCTGCATCTTTACCTGTTGCCCCGTTCAGGCGCGGCAGCTGCGTGGCACATCGTGTTTTCAGGTTTTCCTGATAACGCACGTTCGGTACCGGCGACGGCGCTGTTGTACATGCTGACAAACTCATCAGACAGGCACCTGTTAGTAAAAACCGGCTTAAGCACTTCCGTGCGGATCTCTCGCGGTTGCGCATTTCTTAGCGCCTCCAGTTTATCTTCCAGCTCCCTGGCGGAATCACTGGCAATGCCCTGCATAGCCTTTCGCGATTCATTGCCAGCCACCTGTGCCGCCGTATTGATTGCCAGCTCCAGGCTGTCGCGCCGCCAGTCAGCGGTCAGCCAGCCCCAGACAAACGCCAGCGCCACCACAACCAGCCACTGCGCGTGACTCATCAGCGCACCCCGTTATGTTCCAGGCTGAAATGATTACCATCCGGTCTGGATTTGAAGCGCCCGCCCCAGCTTCCGCCCAGTGATTCCCAGTATTCACCCAGTGGCAGATAGTCCTCTGTACGGGTCTGGTACTGGCCATTCACAAACAGATTAAAATCCACGGCCAGACGCTGGGTGTGCAGACTGTTCGAAATACCGCTGCCCTTCTTCGCGTTCAGCGCCGCCTGTTCCGGGGTGCGGTACGCTTCACCAAACGTCAGCCGGTAGCCGCGTTCTTCCGCCCAGTGGATTAGATTGGCCACCATGACAGTAAACAGTTGCTGCTTTTCACTTAACGTCACTTGCTACCCCCTTTACCTAAAAAATCGATCCCCTTTCGGCGCAGCCAGGCTTCAACGCCATTCAGACCGAGAATACCCAGCGCGGAACCAATCCCGGCCAGCGCCAGTGGATGAATATCCGGGACAAAGTACAGTGCCACTCCAGCCGCAACCGACAGAGCGCTACCGACAATGACGCGCCCCGCAACCAGCCGCAGAGTTATCGGCTCCCCACTGCTCAACATTTTGCCCAGCGCAATCAGCGCCCCCATCACCGCCAGGGCAATAAACCCTTTCTCATAGTCCTGCATCCCTGCCCCCTATCCGATCAGGTTTTCCGTGGCTTCCGCTTCCAGATACGGCACACCGTTGATATTCACGAACTTGGGACTGGTCACAAAATATTTGATTTTGTGAGTCGCCACACCGCCGCCCTTTGGATCGATATCCAGCAGATTACTCAGTTGGAGTTTGTTGCCGAACGATTCCACTTTCATTTCTTCGCTGCCCGCTTTGGCATAGAAAAGAAAATCCAGCGGCGGAATACCACGCCACGAACCTGCTGCGCGGGCTTTGGCCGTCAGCACACCCAGCACTTTGGAACTGACTTCAATTTCGCCCTCTGCGGCCACATCACCATCAACATGGCCATCCGGCACACCACGGGTCTGGGCGGCGGCGCTGTTATCCGTGATATCGAGTGTGATTTTCTCGATATGGATCAGATCGCCATCAAGATAGGTATCAAACGACATACCCGAAATACGTTTACTCATGCAGCGCCCTCCAGACTGGCATCCAGTAACAGACTGATGGTGATTTGCAGCGGAACTTCCCAGGTGCGTACCACCAGATAAATATCCACCGTCTTTTTGTTCTTCCAGACAATGGTCACATCACCTTCCTGGGGCGGCTTCACTTCTCCCGGAAATGACACGCCATTGATACTGGCCGCCGTGGACATTTCACGCAGTGGACGTGCAAACAGCGTCTGGTGTGCAGCAATGCTGCCCGGTGTGCTGTTCAGTGAACGATCCGCAATTTTGCTGATAGCCAGCAGACGCACACGACGCGCCGCTTTATCGGCAACTCGCAGGGTTTCAATCGACTGGTAATCGCCGCCTTCCACATCCAGCGTTCGCCCGTCAGCCCAGTAAAAACCGTCATAATCCGGGTACCACATCGGCACACTAAAGCGCTGCGCTTCCAGTGCCCGAAGCGTGGCCAGCTCCAGTACCGCCCCGGTACCATCAACCGGCATTTCATCACTGCCCAGATTCAGCAGCGCCCCGGTTTTCACACGGGCGGGACTGTCTGCGATAGTCACGGCACGGCTGCACAGACGGCCAGCCAGCACACCCGGCTCATTTCCCCACAGACGCGGGATCAGCTGTACCGCTTTCTCTGCAATACCGTCCTGGATGGCAGACACACGGGTCAGGTAATCCGCCTGGGCTTCTTCTTCCTGCATTCCCTGCACGGCCAGGATGAACCACACCCAGCGCCCATATTTGGAAATCAGCGTGGATCGTAACGTCACCGCCTGATTCACCTGGGCTTTTGCCGTCACATCACTGGACAGCACCACCCCTTCCACCGAACACACCACCTGTGCGGCCAGAACCGCTTTCACCCAGGCATCGTCCTCAGCATCTGCGGGCAGCACATGAATAAATCCCCACCAGTTCTGACCGGCGTTTGCCAGTGCCGCCAGAACATCGTTTTTCAGCGGGCTTTCCCCCTCTCCCAGCAGTGCATCAAAGTCACTCTGGGCATTCACCGCCAGCGTTTTCCCCACATTTTTGGTACCCGTACCGATAAACAGCAGCGTGCGTTCCACTTCATTGGTTTCACCCAGCAGCTGGTTTACCTGGTTCACGGTCACGTTTGGCCAGGTCATGCTTTCCCCTTAATATCCTGCGCCTTAACATCCCAGCCAAAGCCGATGGCCTGAAGCTGGCGCGCCAGCGCGTTATCAAATTCATCGTCACTCATGCCCAGAAAGACACGGGCAGGAAGATCCACTGTCCAGCTGGTTTTCACCGCCTTACCGCTGAGTTTTCGAATCAGTAACCCCGCCCGGCTGTATGGCATCGTTTGGGTTAACTCGCCCAGCGTGGGCTTTTTCCAGCGTTTACCGGTGCGTACCCGGAACCCCAGCGCCCGCAGTTTTTTGGCCTGGGCTGGCGTGGCCATTTTTCCGGCCTCCACCTTCCGTGGCTGGCTGCGACGGCTGACACTGACACGCATCCCGTTTTGTTGCGCATATCCGACGGTCCCGGCCGGTACCGGCGTTTCCCCGTTCCGGTAGCCACCGCCCTGCAAATAAATCCGCACCGCCTGAATTTCTGGCATTTCACGGATATGCAGCAATTTTGGCAGGTTCCGCAGCATCTTCCCTTTGCGCTTCGTTTTACGCCCCGGCCACTTCTGGCCATCCGGTGCTTCCTGATTACGGACATGCCGTTTTGCGGCGGCAATCACGCCATATTTAGCCAGCCTCCAGATAAGACGCTGGCGCTTTTTGGGCGGCAGCTCCATGCTGGCCAGTGATTTACGCAACTCTGCCAGCTGTTTTTTATTCAGCTCGCCACCGGCAATCATTCGTTACCGCCTACCGGCGCACCGGTTTCATCCACGCCATAAATATTGGCGGTGATCGCTATCCAGACTTCAGGGTTAACCAGCGACCAGCGTTTCCCCTGCCACGGGATCGCCCCGTTTTCGTCCTCCCTGATCACCAGTTCTTCCGCCATTGGTACCGTCAGCACAATGGTGGCGGTTTCCTCATCCTCCACTGACACATCCCAGTCCGGTTCAGCTTCAGTCAGGCCGACTTCATCCAGTAATTCCCTGTCAGCCTCATCCAGCCACGCGGCCAGCAGCGACATAAGCAACTGCGGCGGACACAGACGATACGGGAAACGCTGCCAGCTGATTACCGCGTCATAGCGAATCACCGCCTGGCGGTACTGCCCCAGCCCGTAATCCTTCGCGGCAGGGATGAACTTCATTTCATCCAGCACACTGTCAAATGACTGCATGGCGCGCGGCGGCACGTTATGCTGAAAAAATGCGGTCAGGCTCTCAAGCTGCGTCTGGCTCATACTTTTTTCACCGTTGCCCGTTTCAGTCCCTTCATGCGGCGGATCACCACTGAAGCCTCAGCCAGTAACCCGGCGCGGGTTTCCATACTTTCCTGTCCCGGATGGGTTTCACGTCGCCCTACAGTGGCGAACTCCCCCAGCAAATCCGCTTTTGCCCTGGCAAATACCGCTTTCATGTACTGGGCACACAGACTGTTAAGCCCGCCCATTTTTACGCCCGGAACATCTGCCGCCAGCGTGTGGCCTTTTGCTTTCCAGCTGGCCTCCACGTTTTCCAGCTCGGCATTCACCTCCGCAACTGCGGCCAGCAGCGCCTGACTGATAGTGTCCGCGTCGATATCGGCTGGCAGTGACCGCTGCGCCTGAAAGTCCTTCAGATTAAGATCAGGCCAGAACCCGTTATTCGTCAGCGGTTCATCCTGATAATCCAGCGGTTTTCCGCTAAACATAATTCCCCCGAAAAAGGCGGACTGGCCGGTATCCACGGCACAGCGACACACGGAGTGTTCTGCCCTCCACCGCGTCCGCCTGGCTTGCGGTAGTCTTTACCCCTGCGTCAGTTTTCGGATACGGGCGGCAATCGTCTGCCGTGCCGTTTTGACGCTGATTTTTAGATAGTATTTTTCTGCTGTGGCCAGCAACTGATCGGCTTTCTCCAGCGTTTCAATGTCGTCCACACTCGCGGCCGTTGTCTGGCCATCTTCGCTGCGCAGCAGCCTCAACCCGGCGAACTTAAACCACTTGGCCGTGACCTGTTCATGCAGCCGCCAGGTACTGGCAACGCGCTCAAATGTGCGGGAAAAATACGGTTCAACACTTTCCCCGCGCCCCGATGTTTCCTGCGCCCAGGCCAGCATCGTATCGGCCACGAACGTGGGAAAATTACTGCGCAACCGATCCGGGGTTGCCTGCTGCTGGCTGATTGCAATGTCAGCCCAGTCCAGCGCCTTATCCAGATCGCCCACGTCAAACAGCCAGATAACACACCAGGCAAATACCGGGTTGGCGTACACCTGCCCGCTTTCCAGATACGCTTCCACAGTCGGTGTCCAGCGCGGCAGCAACACTTCCCGTTTAAACTCAATGCGATCCGCAATTGTCGGCAGGTTACGGCAATGTTCCACATCCGCTTCCAGCGCTTTAATCAGCAGGTGCATGCTTTCCGTGGTTTCCAGTGCCTGGCTGCGTTTCAGCTTTTGTTCCATCGCAATACGCTGGCTGTGACGCTGCGCGGGAGAAAGTGCCATTTATCAGCCCTCTGCTGGTTCAGAAACTTTGCCAATAGTCACGGCGGATTCATCAATGGCCGCATACAGCTCCGGCACTTCAACCGCATAGCCTTCATTGCGCAGGTATTTGTTTTCGAACTGCTTACGGTCTTCAACAAATTCCGCCTTACGCATGCGGGTGTTACGCTGGGTGTAGATATGCAAATTAGAAAGCGGCGTGACGACCATACGTTTACCCGGCATAAACGGCGGGATAACAGCAGGACGGCCAGCAATGGTGCTACCCAGCATCTGCGCCGCAATTTTCTCAGTCGGGCGGTCTGCGGCCTGATACAGTCGGTATTGTTCAGCAGCAACCAGATCGGCACCGACCAGAACCACCAGACGCGGGTCATTGCGGAACTGGGCAGGAATCTTGGCGTTAATCAGGTCAGAAGCCATTGCATCCAGTGATTTGTAATCACCGGCTTCATCCAGCACGACCGGATCGGTCATAATCTGATTACCACCCAGCAGCGTTTTCATACGCTCATGCCAGCCGATGTTTACATCTTCGCCGTTCGGGTTATCCGTTGGATTCGTTGTTTTTGCACGGCTCTTACCGTTAAAACCAATGCGCAGCATATCCAGCGCAAACGCCTGTGTGGTAAACGCCTGGACCAGGTTGTAAAACTCGTTTTCGTCCTTACCGGCATTGGCCCAGACCGAAAGCAGATCCCAGCGCAGTGCGGCGCAGCTGTCTGTTTCAACCAGTGAATAGTCATTGCCGTCCACGCCAACCTGACGAACAAAGCGGCCATTTTCACTGCGGCCGGTATGCAGCACGGAGGAACCGACAGAAATCACCTGGCCACTCAGCTGGTCAACATCCAGACAGGTGATCATGTTCAGGAACTCCACGGACTCCAGCAGCGCCAGACGCAGCGCATTTTCCTGCGGGTCATTCAGGGAAAAATAGCGACTGGTATCACGTGCACCAAACTGCTGCGCCATACCACTCGAATATTTATCCAGTAAATCCCGTGCACGATTATTAAGGTGCATAAAACTCCCTCGCGATTAAGCGATAATAAAAATGTTTTGTACTAATTAACGTCAGAACGTATTACAGGAAATTAAATTTACCCGCTTTTTCTGAAATCTTACGCCCCGGTGTACGGGTGGATTTATTACCCAGATCGTTAAAACGTTTAACGATATCTTTTGCATTATCACGAATAGCCGCAAATTCTTCGGTATCGACCACTTCAGCAATGGTATCCACATCACCCTGAACATCATTGAGCTGATTTTCAATTTTGGCCACACGGCCTTCCAGTTCGTTTACCGCATTGGCCAGCGCCTGTAACTTATCATCACCCTGCGCGGTATCATCAGGCGGCGTTTCATCTTCAAACTTAGGTTTAATACCAAACAATTTTTGCCAGTTCTTCATTCGTATGTCCTGTTTAATTTTTCCATCACGGGAAATCACACAACTGTAATATCCCTGCTTAGATAATTTTTTGCGCCGACTACTAAAGCGCAGCCGTGTGGTACCAACACTGGCGGGAGTATCTGTTACCGCCAGCCCCTTGAGGTATGTACGCCCACTACCGCGCCAGTTCTCATCCGGTTCAATCGAGAAGAACAGGAGCTGATCTTCATGGTTGGCGAAAATTAAACGCATATTCGGGCAAAGGCTGACGTAAAGCCGCGCCAGCCCGTCATCGCCATCATGCCAGGTGGCCTCCAGTACCTCCCCAAAATTACCGCAATCATTCTCGTGTTCAGGCCAGATCAAAGCGACATAGTGGTTATAGTCATAGGTTTCCCCCATATCGATAATCCACTGGCGTTTAATCTCTCTGCCGTCAACGGTATCCCCTTCGGTAGCAACACACAGCCAGTCAGTTTTTAAATGTGACATATCCCCCCTGATTTATTCACCGACGCTGCAAATCAATTATTGCCAAATAAAACCACCACCGCATCACGCTTTATTCTAAACAGTTCGGTTATCACGTATTACCGAACAGACGCGAATTAACACCACCGTTTTTTCATAACAGCCACGGCATAATTATCCGCATGGCTAAATACTCAGAAGAACTAAAAGGCGTTGTCCGCGCACTTTATTTGCGCCGCTATACGCCAAAAGAAATTGCATCAGAATTAAATCTGCCGAATGCGCGGATCGTTTACTACTGGGCTGAGAAATACAGCTGGGCGGATTTACTCAGCTTTGAAAGTACAGAGGAGGCAATTGAACGCCGCTACCAGCTGCTGGCCAGCCGCGATAATAAAACCGATCTCGACCTGAAAGAAATGGACATGCTGATTGCCCACGCCACAAAGCTGCGTGCTCAAAGCAATAAGCATAAAGAAAAGATGGCCAGCGGCCAGAGTAACGGTCAGGCAGCGGCACGGGACAGCAACAGCGATGAACCGCGCCCCAAACGCAAAAACAGGAAAAACGATATTTCCTCTCTGACCCAGGCGGATTTCGACACCTGGGCGGAAGAACATCTTTTTGAATACCAGAAACACCTGCGCCGGAATATTGGCCAGCAGGTCAGGAACATCCTTAAAAGCCGCCAAATCGGTGCCACCTGGTACTTTGCATTTGAAGCCTTTGAAAACGCGGTCATGACAGGCGATCCGCAAATCTTCCTGTCTGCCTCCAAAGTCCAGGCGGAATACTTCCGGTCTTACATCGTCAACATTGCAGAACAGTATTTTGGCATCACGCTGACCGGCAACCCGATCCGCCTCAGCAACGGCGCTGAACTGCGTTTTCTCTCAACCAACAAAAACACGGCACAGTCCTACAGTGGCCACCTGTACTGTGACGAATATTTCTGGGTGCCTAACTTCGCCAGGCTTAACGAAGTGGCCAGCGCAATGGCCACCCATGACAAATGGCGCACCACCTACTTTTCAACGCCATCGGCCAAAACGCACCAGGCCTACCCGTTCTGGACGGGTGAGGAATGGAAACAGGGCAGCAAAAAACGCGCGGCCGCTCAGTTCCCGTCCTTTGATGAAATGCGCAACGGCGGACGGCTTTGCCCGGATGGTCAGTGGCGCTATGTCATCACGATGGAGGATGCCATTGCGGGCGGCTTCAACCTGGCCAACATCGAGAAGCTGCGCAACCGCTACAACACCGCCACCTTCAACATGCTTTATATGTGCGTGTTCGTGGACAGCAAGGATTCCGTATTCAGCTTTTCAGACCTGGAAGCCTGTGGCGTGGAAGTGGACACCTGGCAGGATCACAACCCGGACGCTGCGCGGCCATTTGGTGACAGGCCAGTATGGGGAGGCTTTGACCCGGCACGTAGCGGCGATTTGTCGTGTTTTGTGATTATTGCCCCGCCGATGTATGCCGCAGAGAAATTCCGCGTTCTGAAGGTCATTAACTGGAAGGGCATGAACTTCCGCTATCAGGCCAGGCAGATCGAACTGCTGTTTAAAAAATACAACTTCACCTATCTGGGAGTGGACGTTACCGGCATTGGCCAGGGTGTTTTTGACAACATCCAGCATTTTGCCATGCGCGTGGCCGTCGCCATTCGTTACGACATGAACACGAAAAATCAGCTGGTACTGAAAGCGGCGGACGTGGTGGAAAGCCAGCGTATTGAATGGGACAAAAACCTGAAAGAGATCCCGGCCAGCTTTATGGCTGTACGCCGCACCACCACGCAAAGCGGTAACGCCATGACATTTGTCGCTGACCGCAGCCAGGACACTGGCCACGCAGAGGCGTTCTGGGCAATTACCCACGCCCTGCATAACGAACCACTCAACTACGAAAACAAACCGAAATCCCGCTGGGGTGTAAGGAAAGAGGCTGCATGAGTAAGAAAAACCGCTTCGTTAAGCGCAACCCGCGCGGCGATAAGTCCAAAAAAATGAGCATCATCACATTCGGCAAACCGGAACCTGTCCTGACCACCGGCACGGATTACCGCGACATCTGGTACGACAATGCCGCCGATCACTTTACCCAGCCGATTGACCGGCTGGCACTGGCACAGCTTATCAATCTGAATGGTCAGCATGGCGGCATCATCCACGCCCGGAAAAATATGATTGTGTCTGATTATCTGGGTGGTGGCCTGACTTACGACCAGCTGGAAGCCGCAGCGTTTGACTATACAACCTTCGGTGATATTGCGATTGGCAAAATCCGCAACGGCTGGGGGGATGTGATTGGCCTGGAACCTTTACCCGGCCTGTATATCCGCCGCCGTAAAGTCAGGGACAACGCCACAGATCAGCCCGGTGATTATGTGGTATTACAGGACGGGGAACCGCAGGTATGGCCGCAGGAAGATATCATTTTTATCAAGATGTACGACCCGCAACAGCATATTTACGGGCTGCCCGACTATATCGGTGGCGTACACTCGGCATTGCTTAACAGTGAAGCCGTGATTTTCCGCCGCCGCTACTACCACAACGGCGCTCATACTGGCGGCATTCTCTATACACGCGATCCCAGCATGACGGATGAAATGGAAGAAGAAATTGAACAGCAGCTGCGTGACAGCAAAGGTATCGGCAACTTCTCCACCATTCTGGTGAACATTCCTGGCGGGGATGGGGATGCGATCAAGTTCATTGAAATGGGGGATATCTCCGCAAAAGATGAATTTGCCAACATCAAAAACATCAGTGCGCAGGACATTCTCAACGCGCACCGCTTTCCTGCTGGGCTGGCCGGAATTGTCCCGCAGAACACTGCCGGTCTGGGGGATGTTGAAAAGGCGGAAAGGATTTACAAGAAAAGCGAGATAGCGCCCATTCAGCGCCGGTTTATGACCGCTGTTAACAACGATCCCGAAATACCGGAACGTCTGCACCTTCACTTTGATTTAAGTTACACAGAATCAACGGATAAGGATGCGGCATGAGGCGAAAAAGGCTAAAATCCAGGCATCATTTAACAGCTGGAGCATGGAATATGCGAGTTCTGAAAATCGAATGCCCGGAATGCGGCTCAAAGGCTGTTATTCGTAAAACAAACCGGAAGCACCGGCAGATTGCGGATATTTACTGCGCCTGTTCAGATGTGGAGTGTGGCCATACGTTTGTGATGAATCTGACGTTCTCCCACACTCTCAGCCCCAGCGCGAAAACGGGTGATGCGATGGTGCAGAAAATACTGAATGCACTTTCACCCGATCAGCGCCAAATGGCATTAGACCTACTGAAAGCGACTCCCGCCGCCTGATAAGCCCCCTTCCTGGGGGTTTTTAGCTTCTGTTCTGACCATCTCCCGCATTTCTCCAGCAATCTCACCAATCCAGGCCAAAGCGATTGTTTTTTCTCTCTGGTTACTTTCGTACACATGGGCAATTTTGGCCAATAACTCAATGCGCTCCAGCTGTGCCGACGCTTCCAAAAGATCCATTTAGCCCCCACAAACAATATATAACTGTATATGCATACAGTACACCGTAAAGCACAAATTGTGAAATGTATTTTCCTGCCATCTACTGACAAATGAACGTGTTACACAGATTTATACCGCTACAACCACCCCGGCCACAGCTCGTGCATTGGCTCGCTTCGTGTCTCTTGCAACCGGCCATTACGGTAAATCAATGCCACCAGGCCAAATCTCAAACCACTGCCCCGCATGAGAATGGCTATTTCATCGTCAGAACCATCAAAACCCCGGCTGCGCAATTCCAGTTTTAACCGTCTGCGGGTTCCACCCTCCGTACAGTTATTGACAGAACTCCAAGGGGCGGCGCTGCCGCCAGAAAAACCCGCCTCCGCTGGCGCTTCGGCCAACTTCGCAACCTTCTGCCACTTCACCAGGCGCGTACATACCGCCGAATCTGGAACCAGTGGAGAATAGACACCCTGAACGCGCTGCACGTCCTCTGCGTATTCATTACCCTGTTCCGTGATTTCATAAGCCAGACGAACAACCAGATCACGGCGGGAAACCAGTGCGCCACCCTGCGCCTGGGTGTATGCCGCCCAGTCACCAACATCCGCAGCAGCCAGAACCGCATCCATTCTGCGGTCAGTCAGTACCTGATCACGTAACCGGCGCAACTCGCGCCAGACAGTCACCGGCGCACCACCAATCTGTTGAAACTGGCGAATACGCCAGCGTGAAGCCCATGCAGAAACGGACTTGGCCATGTCCCGTAGGTTCTCCCCTGTTTCTTCGTCCTGTTCACCATCCAGCGCAAACCCATCAATGTTTTTGGATATATATTTGGCGATGTAACCCGTAGCCGAACCTTTAGCGGGATCGATGGCTTCAACATGGAAACGTGCCTTTAGCGCGTTTGGCGTTTGCAGTTCTTCGGAGTCGGTAATTCTGGCGTGATAACAAAGAATATCGCGCACGGTATCCACGTCACCAGGACGCATAAAAAGCAGCATATGCCAGTGCGGTGTCCCATCGTGGTGAGGCTCTACCACACGAAAACCAAAAACATGGATACCTGCACGGGAAATAGCAGCGCGGGCTTTCGCCCATACACCACATAAATAGCGCTGGGTGTCCTGTGGGGTGTAGCCATCCCACTGTGAAACAAAGCCCCCTTTGCTGTGTACCGCATGGAACCGCGATGGCGCGGTGATGGTGTAAAACTCACCGGCTAGCCCTTCTTCATTGGCCATATCTTCAAATCCTCTCATTCTTACCATTAGCTCACAGCGACGGATCGCCGGATTAGCAACGCTGTGGTGCACCATGCTGTCCAGTGCAATACGCAGCCCTTCATCATTCAGCAGATCAAACTTTTTAAAGAACTCAAGGTTCCGCTTTTTCTGGTCTATCCATTCACCCAGGGTTTTACGGGACACATAAGCACTGGCTGCTTTTTGCACCTGCCCCACGGCAATGGCCATATGCTCACGCTGCATATCCCGCGCCCGCTTAAGACGCAGATACCACCATTCAGGTGCCATCATGCGGAGAATCCCGGATTCAGCCTTACGTGTTTCCAGTTGTCCGCCATTAGCTTCATGTTCTGCCCAGTACGGCGGTTGATTGTTCAGCATCAGGGAACACGTGCATAAATGGCGGTAAGACTCCAGCGTACGGCGGCGCAGCTCTGCGGCATCGTCAGTGCTGCCCACAAACTGATCGGTGAAGTCATAAAGTGACTGTGAGATCCAGCCAGATATCTGGCCAGCCAGTTTTTTGAGGTCCGGGCGGTCAAGTGACGGCAGTCGCTCCAGCGACTTACCGAAAGGAAGATCAAGTGCATCAGCGGCCAGCTTGTAACGTGCAGCCACTTTGCGCAGACGTGGCAATACATTCTCGCCGATAGTTTTGCGCAGGAATGTATTGGCACGACGACGCCCGTCACGGCCAGCCAGCAGCTTTTCGTAACGGTTGCCGAAATACCCGGCTAACCAGTCGGGTATTTCATGCAGGTACTGGGAACGCCATTCATAATCCTGCGGGTTAACAGCCCACAGGCGGCGCTCGGTGATCGTCGCATCTGACGGGGTGCCAGGCGCAAAGGTTTCACGCCGCCAGGCATTGACGGCATGGTGTTGGCCTGGCTCCAGCATATCAACCACGGTTAACCCACTTGCGCCAGAAATCTATCAGGAAGGCAACAAGTACGGCCGCTACCAGCGGTAGCCAGAAAACCGCACTCAGAGTGATTAACCCTAAGTCCTCAGCATCGTGATCAAATTCGTCCTGGCATTCGTCCCATAAGAGAAAGGCGAAAGTAATACAGGCAAACAAGGCATAAAAGCCGGTAATAATTTCCGTCATCATGCCACCACCGCCCGAACATCGATCGCAGGGTTAGCAGGTGACTTAAGAATCAGCTCAGCAGCCACTTTCTGGCTTGCAGCTGCTGCACCCACACTGCGTGGCGCATTTACCCGAACCGCTTCAAATCCTGCATACAGGTAATGCTCCATTTCCAGATCGCTGTTTGACGCGACAACATTAATCCCACGCTCAGTCAGGCGGCGCAGCTTACGCGCCAGCCGTCCCTGATCCATGTGCGAAAAACCACGCTCATGGTAAGCGGTGAAATTATCGGTATCAGTCAGGTAAGGCGGATCACAATAAACAACGTCATGCCCGTCCCTTACCAAATCAAGCGTTTCTGAATAGTGGGCAGTAATGAACGTGGCACGTTTCGCTTTTTCAGCAAAAGCGCGGATTTCATCAGCAGGAAAGTAGGTTTTTTTGTACTTACCAAACGGAACATTAAACTGGCCACGGCGATTGTATCGGCACAGGCCATTGAAGCAGTGACGGTTCAGATAAAGAAAACGCGCCGCCGCTTCCACAGATTCAGAACCAAAGGATTTGCCGGACTGGTTGAAGGCATCACGTACCGCGTAATAGAAAATTGCCCGGTTTTCTTCATCACCTACTGAACCGGCAGAAAATAAAGCCTCCAGCTCAACAAGCAACGCGTCGGTGTGATAAGCCATCGTCTTATACAGGTTTACCAGATCAGGATTCACATCAGCGATCAGGTACTCGTCATAATCCGTATTCATCATGACAGCACAGGAACCAGCAAAAGGTTCTATCAGGCGCTTACCCTCCGGCAGATGGGGAAGCAACTGCGGCATAAGGCGGGCTTTGCTGCCCACCCACTTAAGCGGAGTTTTAACGGCCATATTCAACCCCACTTAAAAGCAATTCTGATACACCGTTAGAAACGATGTATTCCAGCACTTCAAGGGGTGACAATGGCCGAACAGACAACACTACCCAGTTATCCGTATTGGCAATGATTTCATTCACCGGCAAAACATGGGTAATAACCGCCGCCCACTCTCGCCCGGTGAATTTCCCGTGCTTCCACTCACACAGCGAAAGAACATCACCAGTTTTATAGTTACGATCATTCTTACGCAGTTCTGCTTTTTTCTGGCCAGCAACTACTGCGTTAAGGTACTTGGGCGCGATTTTTACCGTATGAATTTTTACTGCCATGCGGCACCGCCTTTGCTGCAAATCGCTGCGGCTTCTTCGCGGATTAACTCAACGATTTCCGTTGCGCTTAAACCTTCATTGGCCGCATGAGTGGCCAGCTTATCCAAGCGGGTGGAACACAGATCAGCAGCAGCTGCTTTACCTTCCTGTGTGGCTTTGGTGAGCATGGCCAGAAGGTCAGTACCTGATTTCGTTGCGGGTAAATCCTGACGTGTCATGTGCATTTTGGTTTCCTTAAGGCAAAAGA
This sequence comes from Citrobacter sp. CRE-46, assembly GCF_059615875.1. Lineage (NCBI taxonomy): Bacteria > Pseudomonadati > Pseudomonadota > Gammaproteobacteria > Enterobacterales > Enterobacteriaceae > Citrobacter > Citrobacter sp. CRE-46. Next base: position 3,474,137 of record NZ_CM184341.1, read on the forward strand.
ATCCCCGGCCACCTTAGCTGTGGCCAAAAAATTCAGGTTGTTAATTAGTGAAAAGCGGGTTGTACAGTGACGGCTGAATAGTTCGGTGCTGGAATAAGGTGCAGCGCGTACGTTGTCCGCCACCACTCCTGGATCAGTGCTTTAATTTCGCCAACACCCAGCGCTCCGGCCGTATAGAAAATTGCTCGGATTCCGGCCAGCGCTTCAATCTGTGCTTCTTTGCTTTCGGCCTCGCGGTACACGCAGCACCAGAAAGCAGCATTTATCGCCAGCCAGTGACGCGGATTAGTCATGTGCTCAGTGTCATTAAAGAAGAATGGATGCAACGCAATGCGGCCATTTTTGCTGGTACTTTTCTCAGCAAAAGCCACGGCGTAATTATGTGGAACTCCCCACACGGCCAGCTCAGCCCCTAACGATTTACCTTCAACGGAAATAATGGCCATCAGTGATTCCCCTGTTGTTGCAACTTATGGACGATGTGAGGCGCGATAATCATCTGCGGCCCCCGATTGTTATTGATTGGATAAACCCGCTTTATTGGACGGTTAGCGGTACTTTTAGAAAAATCACTGTCACGCAATGACCCGAATCCGTTCATCGTCAGACGCGCGCGGGAAATACCGCAACGCAGCTGAATCATTGCCCGGTAATCCAGACGTTCAAACAGTTCCCGCCAGCAGCATTTGCTTAAGTGGGCTTTGAATACACTCAAGCCAGAATTCACAGCGGCGGCATGGAGAACTACCCCGCGCCATTCAGGTGTTAATTTGTCCCACCAGTCAGCAGCCTCACTGCTGGTATTGAAGTATTTGCGGCGAATCTTTTTAAGCTGATCCAGTCCGCGCTGTTGCTGTTCCTGACTAATCGCCATAACAACCCCCTATAGCCCCATCAGGCGACGCCACCACGGACGGCGCGGTTGCTGACCATTGAATTTGTACATATGGCCAGGATTCCAGCGCTGACCATTTGGCAGTTCAATCCAGCCAGTGGAACCGCTTGGCAGCTGCATGGCTGGGGATTCATTTTTCAGATAAGTAACAAACGCTTTCATGGTGCTCCCTCACATCAAGCCGGTGGCGTTAGCCGTCACCAGATCCACCGCTGCGGCCAGAACAGGCGCAGACTGGATACGGCTTTCAACGGTATAAGCCAGCACGGATAAGCTACGGATTGCATCGCGAGCGCGATCCAGAATTTGTGTACGGCGGGCGGCGGTCATATGACCAGTAGATACGGCTTCCCCAGCAATTGCGCCCACACTGGCTGTGGCACTCAGTGCACACAGTTGCATGTTGCCTTCTGTGGCATTGTTCACCGGTACGGATGGAAGGCAGTTAATCTGCCCCAGCATCCCATCCAGTAAACGCGCATCTTCGGTGTAATCCGTAATGGCTAATAGCTCGTCACAGGTTAAACGGTGCGGCTGTGCTGGATTCAATTTGTTGCGCAGAATCTGCGGCCTCATGCCAACGGCAGCGGCTACATCTTCCAGATTGTGTTCAATTGCAAATGCTCGGCAAGCCGCATCAAAGTGAGCATGTTTAGAGGTCTGGTAATCAAACATTGTTTGCCTCTCCCTAATCCGTAGGATGGATTACGCGTTAAGTGAAATATCACATTCACTCAACGCTTGGACGGTAAGAGCGGCCATGTTGACTTCAACGAGTCCCTTTTTTTGCTTACCTTTTGGTTTGATCGGCAATTTTCCGTATTCAATCAAATTCCTAGCGGTTTCAATCTTTGTGCCAGTACGGCGGCAATACTCGTCTAAAGGCAGATATGGTTCAGGGATTACGATTGTAATATTTGGTCGCATAAGGCAAACTCCAAAGGCTATCGACACGGCAATGTCGGTTAGTATGAGTCAATATTCACTTAAACCTACAGAATGGAGTTTAAACTCACTCCATAAAAACATGCAAGGTAAAACTTTCGTGAACCTACAAATTGAGTTTTCCCAAGGCGGCGGTGCTGTGTTGGATCGAGTCATCCAAGCGTATGGGTTCAGCACTAAACTTGCCCTTGCTGACCATCTGGATATTGCAAGCAGCAGCTTAGCGAACCGCTATAAACGCGATTTTTTCCCTGCTGATATAGTCGTTAGATGTATGGCTGAAACTGGAGTAACCCTTGAATGGCTTGCGACTGGTGAAGGACGGAAATTTAATGACGAAGAGCTAGACATCATGAAGTTGCCACGCAAAAAAATTGTTGATGGCCATCTCTATGATTCTGGTGTGCTCATGTTAGACAAAGTGACATTTCTGCCGGGTAAACCCTTGCCGCACACCCCCATCTGCGTAATCGACGGTTCATTACAATATGTTATCGATCAACACTTCTCTGAAGTTTATGACGATGAGTGGTTAGTCGAAATTGAGGGTAAAACTAGCGTCAGAACTCTTACTCGTATCCCTGTAGGCAAAGTCAGGGTAAGCGGTGTTGGAATGGCATTTGATTGTGCAATTGATGATATAAAAATATTAGGCCGGAAAGTATTAGTTATTAAATGATAAGGAATTCAAAATGATAGATTACAAAACAGCATCCAAAGATCAGTTGAAAGCAGAAATGAAACGCTTAGCCGCTGCTGTATCTGACACTCCATTTGGCACCAAAAAAGAATTCTTTCACTTACCTGAAATTTTGAATTCTGATGAACAACCGCTGGGGATTGTAAGCGGCATGATGGATGGCAATACTTGGTTAATCACTCTAACTAATCAGAGAATCATATTTTTAGATAAGGGTATGATTTTCGGTGTAAAACAAGTAGACGTAAACCTACAAAACATTGTCAGTATTGGTGGCAAAACGGGTTTAATGTTTGGTGAAATCACGATCTCAACAAGTGGGCAAAATTACACAATAAAAAATGTAATTAAGTCTTCGGTGATTCCATTCACCAACCTAGTGAATGAAACAAAAAACAGTCGTGCTAACAATAAGACCAGCCCATCCCCTCAGAACACCAACGAAAAACCGTCCTTCGATGACGTAATGGATAAAATCGAACGATTAGCGGAAATGAAAGAGGAAGGAATTTTGACCGATGAAGAATTTCAGCAACAAAAACAACGTATTTTGAATGGCTGATTCATGTCAGTAAGAAAACTATCAAATGGCCAGTGGATTGCCGACTTCTACACCGTCAACCGCAGCAACGGTAAGAACGGGAAACGTATACGTAAAAAGTTTGCCACGAAGGGAGAAGCCCTGGCATTTGAAAACCACACGCTTCAAAAAATAGATAGTGCGCCGTGGTTGGGTGAAGGGAAAGACAAACGAACTTTAATCGACCTGATTACAATGTGGTATGAGCGCCATGGTGTTGCCCTGCGCAACGGTCAAAAGCGTAAAGACGCAATGACCTGGGCGGCGGAGTGTATGGGGCTTCCGCTGGCCACTGAGTTTAATGCCCAGCTGTTTACAGCATACCGCGCCAAAAGGCTTGAAGGGCATTATGCCCGTACTAACCGTGTTTCTAAAGTTTCACCTAAAACAATGAACCTTGAACACGCTTATTTTCTGGCTATGTTCAATGAGCTGAAACGGATCGGTGAGTGGTCAGCCCCTAACCCACTGGAGAACGTCAGACAGTATCGCACTGATGAAACTGAAATGGCATTTCTCACAGCTGAAGAAATTGATCGGCTTCTGCTGGAATGCAAACGTAGTAAAGTAAGTTACTTAGAGTTAGTCGTAAAAATCTGTCTGGCGACTGGTGCCAGGTGGAATGAAGCAGCAACCCTCAAAAGCTCCCAGATTGCTGGCGGGAAAGTCACCTTCATCAAAACAAAAGGGAAAAGGAACCGTACGATTCCCTTAGATGATGAACTTCTGGCTGAACTACCTGAAGCGAAAGGCGCTTTGTTTCCAAAGCCCTGCTATAACGCTTTCCGTTCTGCTCTGGAACGTGCTGGCATTGAACTACCAGCAGGCCAGCTTACCCACGTGCTACGCCATACATTTGCCAGCCACTTTATGATGAACGGCGGCAACATTCTGGTTCTCCAAAAAATCCTCGGCCATGCCGATATCACTATGACAATGCGGTATGCGCATTTCGCCCCTAGCCACCTTGAAGAAGCCGTGCGACTCAACCCATTAAAATGTCGCAAAATGGTCGCGACAACTTAGAAATACTGCCGAATACTGACGAACATTAACTAACGTAACTTATTGATAACAATGTAAGTTGCTGTTTTTCGTAGATAGTTAATGCTTTATAATATAGCCTGTGCTATATCTGTATATAATAAAGACATCCCTCAAGGACTGATGGGATCGTGAAGTCAGGAGGTTTATATGAATGAATTTAAGAGGTGTATACGCGTGTTTAGCCATTCTCCCTTTAAAGTACGGTTGATGCTTATCTCTATGCTGTGTGACATGATCAACAGCAAACCAGAGCAGGATAAACCTTCAGAAAAATAATGCGGCGTCGCGGTACGCCGCTTCCTTTCCCTGCTGTCAGCTGGGTACAGTAGTGTTTTTCGTCCCAATAACCCTGCTTTTTGTCAGTTTTGCCACCTCTCTCGCAAAACAATTTCCTTGTAGTAGTTGACCTTCTCTCATGCACACTCTATCTTTTCGCAGCCCTGCGTATATTGCGGCTCGCGGATGCGGACCCTATCCCTCTTCTCGCTCTCTCAGGCAGGCAATGACCCTTAACGCCAGGGTAAGCACATGGCGTTTTTGCATTAGTGGCGTATGAATTTAACCCTCAAAGATTCAATCATTGCTCGTAGCCGGGCCATTAGTCCGTGGACTGGCCTCTATTTCTTACAGTCTATGCTGATCAACCTGGCGTTGGGCTATCCGCTTAGCTTGCTCTACAGCGTTGCTTTCACCTGTATATTAATACTGCTGTGGCGCAGCGCGCCGCGCGCGCAGAAAGTGCTGATCGGCATTTGCTCACTTATTGCGGCAATGTACTTTCCGTTTGGTCAGGCTTACGGTTCGCCTAACTTCAATACGTTGCTGGCGCTGCATTCAACCAATATGGAAGAGTCCACCGAGATCCTGACCATCTTCCCCTGGTACAATTATCTGGTTGGGGTATTTATTTTTGCCCTCGGCGTTATCGCCGTACGCCGTAAAAAAGAAGCGCAGAAGCGCAGTTGGAATAAGTACGACAGTCTGTGCTTGTTGTTTAGCGTCGTCGCGTTTTTTGTTACCCCGGTACAAAACCTGGCCTGGGGCGGCGTGTTCAAGCTTAAGGACACCGGTTATCCGGTTTTCCGCTTCGCCAAAGACGTGATCGTCAATAATAACGAAGTGCTCGATGAACAGGAGCGCATGGCGAAGCTGTCGAGTGTGAAAGACAGTTGGACAGTAACCGCCGTGAAGCCAAAGTATCACACCTATGTCGTGGTCATTGGTGAAAGCGCCCGCCGCGATGCATTAGGCGCGTTTGGCGGTCACTGGGATAACACCCCGTTTGCCAGTTCCGTTAACGGCTATCTGTTCGCAGATTACATTGCCGCAAGCGGTTCAACGCAAAAATCGCTTGGCTTAACGCTTAATCGGGTCGTTGATAATAAGCCGCAGTTCCAGGATAACTTTGTCACTCTGGCTAACCGCGCGGGATTCCAGACATGGTGGTTTTCCAATCAGGGGCAGATTGGTGAATACGATACGGCTATCGCCAGTATCGCAAAGCGGGCTGATGAAGTGCACTTCCTCAAAAATGGTGATTTCGAAGCAGATAAAAATACCCGTGACGAAGAACTGTTAAAGATGACCGCCCAGGTGCTGGCAACCGAGCGCACTCAGCCGCAGCTCATCGTGCTGCATTTAATGGATTCACATCCGCAGGCCTGCGACCGTACGCAAGGAAAATACGAGACCTTCGTTCAGTCAAAAGAGACATCTTGCTATCTGTACACCATGACGCAGACGGATGACCTGCTGCGCCAGCTTTACGAGCAATTACGTAACAGCGGCAATAGCTTCTCGATGGTCTATTTCTCCGATCATGGCCTCGCCTTTAAAGAGCGGGGAAAAGAGGTGCAGTACCTGGCGCATGACGATCGGTTCCAGCAGAATTTCCAGGTACCTTTTATGGTGCTGTCAAGCGATGATAAAGCGCATCGGGTGATCAAAGCCCGTCGCTCTGCCAATGATTTCCTCAGCTTTTTCTCTCAATGGACGGGGATCAGCGCGAAGGAAATTACCAACAGCTACCGTTTTATCTCAGAGAAGAAAGCCGGACCGGTGTATATCACCAACTTCAAACTGCAGAAGGTGGATTACAACCATCTGGGTACCGATATCTTTGAGACCAAATCTCGTTAATCTCTAAATTACACGCAAAAAAAATCCGCCTCAAAAGGCGGATTTTTTATATCACCGAAGTGATTAGAAGCGGTAACCCACGCCAGCGATCCAGGTGCCAACGTCAACGCTACGAATACGGCTCTGCTCATAGGAGAAGTCCAGAGCAACGTTTTCGATCGGGTTGAACTGCAGACCAGCACCGTAAGAGAAACCGTAGTCGCTGGTGGTGTGGTTGTCAGCCGGAGATGCTGCGTTCTGGAATTTACCGTAACCAACACCCACTACACCGTAGATGCTTGCCCAGTCGTTCAGACGGTAAGCCGGACCCGCAGTGATGCCGTAGTACTGGGTTTTGTTGTAGTCGCCAGAAGCATCGGTACGGTCTTTTTCAGTGTAAGTGAAGGAACCGATTACACCCAGCGGGTTGTTGTCCTGCTCGTAGCGATACTTCAGGTTGAAACCGTTCATTTTGTTCGCTGCGCCCTGAGCATCACTCTGAGCGTAACCACCAGTAACGGTAGAAGTAGCAGCTACAGCAGTACCTGCGGAGAAAGCCAGAACAGCGGCCAGTGCTGAAAGACATGCAATTTTTTTCATAACCACCTCAAATGTGCTTCAAGTAAATCCTAAGTTTTAAATATAACAAAAATTGATGGGAAACTCTTTGCGATTCGCGGTGTCTAACGGGCTCTTTCATGTAACAAAACATTTCACAAGCCAGCTATACCTTTCAATTTACACCACTTTTTTAATCTAATGAGCCATTATTGCGCGCACAATACGACACATTCATCCAGATAATTCCTAATCACGCAGATTATTAATCCACCAATTTCGTACCATTGTACGGATCTGAAGAATTTTTTTTTCAACCAATACTCAACCAGTTGAGTGTATTTCCATTACACTCGCTGTTTTACTTTTCTATACATTTTGCCATCCGCGTCGCAACGCCGCGCAGATGAAGAGATGTACCATCATTTGTCAGGAGAAAGGATGCCGGGGTCGTTACGAAAAGCGCCAGTTTGGTTACCTATTTTAGTTTTGCTTATTGCTATGTCCTCCATTCAAAGCGGAGCATCACTGGCAAAATCGCTGTTCCCTCTCGTCGGTGCGCCTGGCGTTACCGCGCTGCGCCTCGCGCTGGGCACGCTCATCCTTATCGCCTTCTTTAAACCCTGGCGTTTACGTTTTGCCAAAGAACAGCGCCTGCCGCTGCTGTTTTATGGTCTGTCTCTTGGCGGGATGAACTACCTCTTTTATCTGTCTATTCAGACTGTCCCGCTGGGAATTGCCGTGGCGCTGGAGTTTACCGGCCCGCTTGCAGTGGCGCTGTTTTCATCCCGACGCCCTGTAGATTTTATTTGGGTTGCGCTGGCCGTTCTTGGGCTTTGGTTCCTGTTACCGCTTGGCCAGGACGTTTCTCATGTGGATTTAACCGGCGCAGCGCTGGCGCTGGGAGCTGGCGCCTGTTGGGCCGTTTATATTCTCACCGGGCAGCGTGCCGGCGCGGAACACGGTCCGGCAACCGTAGCGGTTGGTTCATTAATCGCTGCGCTGATTTTTGTTCCCATTGGCGCGATTCAGACCGGCGATGCCCTGTGGCACTGGTCAATACTGCCGTTGGGACTGGCCGTGGCCGTACTCTCCACCGCGCTCCCCTACTCATTAGAGATGATCGCACTAACGCGATTGCCAACGCGGACTTTTGGTACGTTAATGAGCATGGAGCCCGCGCTGGCTGCGGTTTCGGGAATGATCTTCCTCGGTGAAACGCTAACGCTTATCCAGACGCTGGCCCTGGGGGCGATTATTGCCGCATCAATGGGTTCTACACTCACTATTCGCAAAGAACCGCAAATTAAGCAAGTTGACGTGAATTAACCCCTTAATATTCTGCATGGTTTGCATAATCATGCAGAATATCCAATTGTAAATCTTCGTGATAATTTTTCTAATAAATAGATTTTTCTTATTCGCCTATTTCTTTTAATTTCCACATTAACATAAAAATAACATTGCGCGACAATCAAACCAGTTATGCTAATGATTTTAATAGATTTTTATTATCCGCTCCTCTCTTCGCTATTAAAGTAATAGGTAACACCGGAAAAATAAATCCAAAATTAGCGCTATACTTATTTCCGTTGAAGAGTTGGGACATAAATATCAAGAGGATATGAAAATATGAGTACCGCAAAACTGGTAAAAACAAAAGCATCCGCCCTCGTTTATACTCGCAACGATGTGACAGACAGCGAAAAGAAAGCAACGGTAGAACTGCTGAATCAGCAAGTGATCCAGTTCATCGACCTGTCGTTGATCACTAAACAGGCTCACTGGAACATGCGCGGCGCGAACTTTATTGCTGTCCATGAAATGCTGGATGGCTTCCGTACTGCCCTGACCGATCATCTCGATACCATGGCTGAGCGCGCCGTACAGTTAGGCGGTGTGGCATTGGGTACAACCCAGGTCATTAACAGCAAAACGCCGCTAAAAAGCTATCCGCTGGATATCCATAGCGTACAGGACCACTTAAAAGAGCTGGCCGATCGTTATGCAGTGGTCGCCAACAGCGTACGTAAAGCCATTAGCGAAGCAAAAGACGAAGATACAGCGGATATCTTCACCGCTGCGTCACGCGATCTCGACAAATTCCTGTGGTTTATCGAAGCCAACATTGAATAACTGTAGTCATAAGAATTACCTATAAAACCCTCGCTCCGGCGGGGGTTTTGCACATCTATGGTGCATAACATTGATCATTCGCCACCCCAAAGTAAATTAATTGTAATAATCACCTCACACAATCGTTAACGAAAGATTGTTTTATCAACAATTTTTACGCTAAATAGTCATACCGTTTGCACCGTGTCAGGTACGCACCAAATGAGTGCCCCAAAATAGTGCAGATTATCCACTTTGCCCTACTTATTGTGCAGAGAAAAGAAATACCTTCTTTTTAAAACAATGAGTTGCAAAAGTGGCACGATTTTTTCATTAAGCCATATGTTCTCGCAGGGGATCGCCCCGTGGATATAAAAGGAAATCCTATGAAGTCTGTATTAAAAGTTTCACTGGCTGCACTTACCCTGGCTTTTGCGGTGTCCTCCCATGCCGCAGATAAGAAACTGGTTGTCGCAACTGACACCGCGTTTGTTCCATTTGAATTCAAACAGGGTGACAAATACGTTGGATTTGATGTGGATCTGTGGGCTGCCGTCGCCAAAGAATTGAAGCTGGATTATGAACTGAAACCAATGGATTTCAGCGGCATCATCCCTGCTCTGCAAACCAAAAACGTCGACCTGGCACTGGCGGGTATCACCATCACCGACGAGCGTAAAAAAGCGATCGACTTCTCTGACGGCTACTACAAAAGCGGTCTGTTAGTGATGGTCAAAGCGAATAATAACGACGTTAAAAGCGTGAAAGACCTGGACGGTAAAGTCGTTGCTGTGAAGAGCGGCACCGGTTCCGTTGATTACGCAAAAGCTAACATCAAAACCAAAGACCTGCGTCAGTTCCCAAATATCGATAACGCCTATATGGAACTGGGCACCAACCGCGCAGACGCCGTGCTGCATGACACGCCAAATATTCTTTATTTCATCAAAACCGCGGGTAACGGCCAGTTCAAAGCCGTAGGTGACTCGCTGGAAGCTCAGCAGTACGGTATCGCCTTCCCGAAAGGCAGCAATGACCTGCGTGAGAAAGTGAACGGCGCGCTGAAAACGCTGAAAGAGAACGGCACTTATAACGACATCTACAAAAAATGGTTCGGTACTGAACCTAAATAATAACTGGCAGTGATGCCCGGTGGCGCGATGCATACCGGGCCTTTCCCAGGATTTTTGAGACCTGTAAACCGGATAAGCATAGCGTATCTGGCAAAACGGGCATTTGAATATTTACACCACGGTAACAGGAACGACATATGCAGTTTGACTGGAGTGCCATCTGGCCCGCCATCCCGCTTTTGATTGAAGGCGCCAAAATGACCTTATGGATCTCGATCCTCGGTCTGGCTGGCGGCCTGGTAATCGGGCTTGCAGCAGGGTTTGCGCGTACTTTCGGCGGTTGGATAGCCAACCACGTAGCGCTGGTGTTTATCGAAGTCATTCGCGGTACACCAATCGTTGTGCAAGTGATGTTTATCTACTTTGCTCTACCAATGGCGTTTAACGATTTACGTATTGACCCCTTTAGCGCCGCCGTTGTCACCATTATGATCAACTCCGGTGCCTATATTGCGGAAATCACCCGCGGTGCGGTGCTCTCAATCCATAAAGGATTCAGTGAAGCCGGACTGGCGCTTGGACTTTCACGTACAGAGACTATCCGTCACGTTATTTTGCCTCTTGCGCTGCGTCGTATGCTGCCGCCGCTGGGCAACCAGTGGATCATCAGCATTAAAGATACCTCGCTGTTTATCGTCATTGGCGTCGCTGAACTGACCCGCCAGGGCCAGGAAATCATTGCCGGTAACTTCCGCGCACTGGAAATCTGGAGCGCCGTTGCGGTGTTCTATCTGATCATTACACTGGTGCTGAGCTTTGTTCTGCGTCGTCTGGAAAGAAGGATGAAAATCCTGTGATTGAATTTAAAAACGTTTCTAAGCACTTTGGTCCTACCCAGGTGCTGCACAATATTGATCTGAACATTAAGCAGGGCGAAGTCGTGGTCATCATCGGGCCGTCCGGTTCCGGTAAATCTACTCTGCTGCGCTGCATTAACAAGCTGGAAGAGATAACCTCTGGCGATCTGATCGTCGACGGTCTGAAAGTCAACGATCCCAAGGTCGATGAGCGGTTAATTCGCCAGGAAGCCGGGATGGTGTTTCAGCAGTTCTACCTGTTCCCCCACCTGACGGCGCTGGAAAACGTCATGTTTGGACCGCAGCGCGTACGCGGGGCGAATAAAGAACAGGCAGAGAAGTTGGCGAAAGAATTGCTGGCGAAGGTCGGCCTGGCCGAGCGCGCGCATCACTACCCTTCTGAACTGTCCGGCGGTCAACAACAGCGTGTGGCTATCGCCCGTGCACTGGCAGTGAAGCCGAAAATGATGCTGTTTGATGAGCCAACCTCGGCGCTTGACCCTGAACTGCGTCACGAAGTTCTGAAAGTCATGCAGGATCTGGCGGAAGAAGGAATGACCATGGTGATTGTGACCCACGAAATCGGCTTTGCCGAAAAAGTGGCCTCACGTCTGATTTTCATTGATAAGGGACGTATTGCCGAAGACGGTAATCCGCAAGCCCTGATTGAAAATCCCCCTAGCCAGCGTTTACAGGAGTTCTTGCAGCACGTCTCCTGATGCATTGACCTCCCTTCGCCCGAAGGGAGGTTTTCACCAGAATCCTCTCATTTCCATTCTCTTACGCTCTGGCATCTATACTTATCCTTTTGAATTTATTTTCTCATGGGAGGAGTCATGCGCTGGATCCTGTTGGTCTTCTTTTGTCTGCTGAGCATACCGTCTCACGCGGTGACGATACCCGGCGTCACAACCTCGACTTCAGCCGACCCGCAAGCCACCCCCGCAAAAGAGCCTGATGTTGAGCAAAAGAAAGCCGCTTACGCCGCGCTGGCTGACGTACTGGACAATGAAGCATCGCGCCAGGAGTTGATTGGTCAATTGCGCAAAGTCGCGGCAACGCCTCCTCCCGAACCCGTGCCGGTGATTGTCCCCCCCACGCTAACTGAAGAAAAAACGGTATTGGAAAACGTGACAGATGTCAGTCGTCACTATAGTGAAGTTCTTTCCGACCGCTTTGCCCAGCTTTACCGCAACATCACCGACGCCCCGCATAAAACCTTTAACCCGCAAACCTTCACCAATGCCCTGACCCATTTTTTAATGCTGGCAGCGTCAGTGTTTGGGTTTTACTGGCTGATCCGCCTGTGCGCGCTGCCGCTGTATCGCAAAATGGGGCAATGGGCACGACGGAAAAACCGCGAACGCAGCAACTGGCTACAGCTTCCGGCAATGATCGTCGGCGCATTTATTATCGATTTATTACTGCTGGCGCTAACGTTGTTTATAGGGCAGATTCTGAGCGATCGAATGAACGCCGGGAGCCGCACCATCGCTTTCCAGCAAAGTCTGTTCCTCAATGCCTTTGCGTTGATTGAGTTCTTCAAAGCGATTTTACGTCTGATATTTTGCCCGACGGTAGCGGAGCTACGCCCGTTTAACATTCAGGATGACGGCGCGCGCTACTGGAATCGCCGTTTGAGTTCATTAAGCAGCCTGATTGGTTACGGACTGATTGTTGCCGTTCCTATTATCTCAAATCAGGTTAACGTGCAGGTCGGTGCGATGGCAAACGTCATCATCATGCTGTGTATCACGCTATGGGCGCTGTATCTGATTTTCAGAAATAAGAAAGAGATCACGCAGCATTTGCTCAATCTGGCGGAAAGATCGCTAGCCTTTTTCAGCCTGTTCATCCGCGCCTTCGCGCTGGTATGGCATTGGCTGGCCAGCGCTTACTTCATTGTGCTGTTTTTCTTCTCGCTGTTTGACCCTGGAAACAGTCTGAAATTCATGATGGGCGCAACGTTACGCAGCCTGGTGATTATCGGCATTGCCGCCTTTGTTTCCGGCATGCTTTCGCGTTGGATAGCCAAAACGATTACCCTGTCGCCACATACCCAGCGCAGCTACCCGGAATTACAAAAACGGCTGAATGGCTGGCTGTCGACGGCGTTAAGCGTGGCCCGGATCCTGACGGTGTGCGTCGCGGTGATGCTGCTGCTCAATGCCTGGGGATTGTTCGACTTCTGGAACTGGCTGCATTACGGCGCCGGAGAGAAAACGGTGGATATCCTGATTCGTATCGCGCTGATTCTTTTCTTCTCCGCCATTGGCTGGACGATCCTTGCCAGCCTGATTGAAAATCGTCTGGCTTCCGATATACACGGTCGCCCATTGCCCAGTGCCCGTACCCGCACGCTGTTAACGCTGTTCCGCAATGCGCTGGCGGTGATTATCAGCACTATTACCATCATGATTGTGCTGTCCGAAATTGGCGTCAACATCGCCCCCTTGCTGGCCGGGGCCGGGGCGCTGGGGCTGGCGATCTCTTTCGGCTCGCAAACGCTGGTAAAAGACATTATCACCGGGATCTTCATTCAGTTCGAAAATGGTATGAACACCGGGGATTTAGTCACTATCGGTCCACTCACCGGTACGGTTGAAAGGATGTCCATTCGTTCTGTGGGGGTGCGTCAGGATACCGGGGCGTACCATATCATTCCCTGGTCATCGATAACCACCTTCGCCAACTTTGTGCGTGGCATTGGCTCAGTCGTCGCCAATTACGATGTCGACCGTCATGAAGATGCGGATAAAGCCAATCAGGCGTTGAAAGACGCTGTCGCTGAGCTGATGGAAAAGGACGATATTCGCGGGCTTATTATCGGCGAACCGTCGTTTGCCGGGATCGTGGGGTTAACCAATACGGCTTTCACGCTACGGGTCTCATTTACGACCCTGCCGCTGAAACAGTGGACGGTACGTTTCGCGCTCGACAGCCAGGTGAAAAAACACTTCGATCTGGCCAACGTACGCGCCCCGGTACAGACGTATCAGGTCTTGCCTGCACCGGTGAATGGCCCTCCGTCGGCGGCAAGCGAACAACTGCCGCCAGGGGAGCCAACGCTCTAGCGTTTACGCGCCATAAAACGACGACGCTGATCGTTATCCATAAAGGTCCAGGCAATAAAGCGGCTCTGCTTTTGCCCCTGGGCCATCTCTTTCTTAACCACTTTCACCGCGCCCGCATCCGTTAATGCGTGATACAGCGGAGGTAAATTCTCACCGCGCGAAACCAGCGTGGTAAACCACATCACCTGACGGCCAAAGGCCTGGCTTTCGGCGATCATTTTCTTGATGAACGCCACTTCGCCGCCTTCACACCACAGCTCCTGCTGCTGTCCGCCAAAGTTCAGCGCATCATCTTTGTCCTGACCCAGATTACGACGCTTACGTTCGCTTCCGGCGCGGGCTGAGGCCGCAGAATCATGGAATGGCGGGTTGCATACTGTGGCTTCATACTGCTCATTTTTATGAATGATACCGGTGAAGATTGACGCTGCATCTTTTTGCCGGCGCAAACGAATTGCGCGAGTCAACCCCGGATTGGCGTTAACAATCGCCTGAGCGCTGTTAAACGCTTCGCGACTGGTTTCGCTACCGGTGAATCGCCAGCCGTATTCATGCACGCCAATCAGCGGATAAATGCAGTTTGCCCCAACCCCTACATCCAGCACGCTCGCATTTACCGGAATAGTTCCTGTCGTTTCACCTAACAGGTCGGCCAGATGGTGAATGTAGTCCGCACGACCAGGAACTGGCGGACACAGAAAACCGTCTGGAATATCCCAGTTTTTCACCGCATAAAAATGCGCCAGCAGTGCTTTATTGAGCGCCTTCACTGCCGGCGGATTGGCGAAGTTAACGCTCTGCTCGCCGCCGGGCGTGAGGGTGAGAAATTGCGTCAACTCGGGTGTAACCTGGCATAAAGTCGCAAGATCATAACGGCCATTGTGGCGGTTACGCGGGTGTAATCCCGGTTTCTGGGGGGACATAGCATTCTCCTTTTAACAGCGGCGTAAGATACCCGCATAACGCCACGCGGTAAACACACACAACAAGGATATTTGATTTTTTATGCCTGGACGTTGCCTTACCGATTGTTCAAAAAACAGACATGTTATCACCAGTTTTTTGCGGTTAATGTCTTCCGCTGGCGGCCTAAACTTATCAGGCACCACCTGTTGTTTCTCAGAGGATATCACCATGAAGAAATGCCTCACATTACTTGCCGCTACCGTACTAACCGGTATGACGTTCGCATCCTTTGCCGCACAGCCCAACACCAGCCCAGCAACCGGTCAGCTCCAGGCCTCAGGTACAGTATTCGCTACCGGCGCCACTAACCTGAGCGATCTCGAAGACAAGCTGGCAGAGAAAGCAAAAGAGCAAGGCGCAAAAGGCTTTGTCGTTAACTCTGCGGGCGGTAAAAACCAGATGTACGGTAGCGCCACTATCTATAAGTAACCCCTCCACTTCAGCCCAACTGCATTCATCCCGAATGCAGTTTCCTGCGCGAATGGTCTGAAATCTGATACCGCTGATGTGGGGTCGTTTCTCAGCCATCATATTCGCTATACTAATTCTGTAGACAATAACAGGAGGTACATATGGCATCCGGATGGGCAAATGACGACGCAGTTAACGAGCAGATCAACAATACTATTGAAGATGCTGTTGCCCGTGCCCGTGGTGAATTACCGACCGGGGAAAGTCTGTATGAATGCGAAGAGTGCGGTAATCCTATCCCGCAGGCCAGACGTGAGGCGGTGCCAGGCGTGCGCTTATGCATAGCCTGTCAGCAGGATAAAGATTCACATAACTCAGCATTTTCAGGATATAATCGCAGAGGTTCGAAAGACAGCCAGCTACGTTGACTTATCTTTACCAAACGTTTCAGCGCAGATAATTTCCTTTACGAGCACGCTTTTTCGCATGCTGTGTAGCAAAATGTGCCGTTGTCGCTTTCACTGTAAAGCGCAGTGACAAGAACTGTAAATCCCTCTTTCGAATTTATTAATATTCAATAAGTTATTTGTCATTCAATTTTTTTGATTGACGCCGTCAATTCTATTCGATTTTCTCTCGCATAAAAAAACGTGATACTTCTCACATCGACGAAACAACGTCTTCTTACCAGAACACTGACTAACAGAACAAACCTGCGAGAGATTAATCATGAAAAATATTAAATTTGCCGTTGCCGCCATCGCCCTTTCTACCCTGTCATTTGGCGTTTTCGCTGCCGAGCCAGTTTCCTCCACTCAGGCACAAAGCATGAATAAAATTGGTGTGGTATCTGCTGATGGCGCCACCACGCTGGATGGTCTGGAAGCAAAACTGGCTGAGAAAGCCGCCGCTGCCGGCGCAACGGGCTACAACATCACCTCCGCTGTCGGCAACGACAAAATGAGCGGCACCGCGGTTATCTATAAATAACCGAAAGATTACCTGTACGACCCAATGCTCCAACCCTCATTGACCCTGTTTGTTACCCTTTGTTTGCCCGTCCGCCACTGGACGGGCTTTTTTTTGCCTGGTGTTTCAGCCGTTCACGGAATTCCTGTAACACGGTGTCGGGCATCCCTATTTGCAACGCCGCCTCGCAGATTGCCTGCCAGCTTCCGGCATCCAGCGGAATACCTTGTTCCAGCCTTTCCTCACGAGTATTCACCTCCCACTCCCCTGGCAACAGGATCGGGGCGTCATCGGCATGTGGGGACGCTTTTACCCACTCAGTAAATGCCGCGACCTGGTTATCGCAATCCGGCGCGCCGAACAGTTCCGGGTTAATAATAAGGGTGGTCATACAGTTAATGATGGCGTCCGCACTGGTCTGCAGGCTCTCCTCATGTGTGGTTTTACCACCAGAAAGCGCGCCGCCCATAATTTCGCACATCGCCGCCAACGCATAACCCTTGTGTTGAGCGAAGGTCAGCAACGACCCCAGCGGAGAGACCTGCATCACAGCAGGATCGGTTGTCGGCGCTCCTTCGGCATCAATCAGACATCCCGGAGCCACCGGTTCCCCCTTATGCCATGCCACGCGGGTTTTGCCAAAAGCGATGGCGCTGGTTGCATAGTCCAACAACAACGGGAAAGTATCTTTACGCGGAAAAACGACGCAGAAAGGGTTGGTGCCAAAACGGCTATCGTGGCCGTGGAACGGCGCGACCATCGGGATGCCCACCACATTCACAAAGTGTACCGAGACAAAACCTGCCGCCGCACATTGTTCCGCCCAGTAACCAATGCGTCCGATATGGTGCGAATTGTGTAACGCCACGGCGGCGATACCGTACTGGCGCGCTTTTTCAATCCCAAGCGTCATTGCCTCGTGCGCCGCCACCTGACCAAATGCGCAATCGCCATCAAGCGTAATCACCGCCCCCGCATCTTTAACCACTTTGGCATGACGGTTGATCTGCAGATGTCCCTGCGAGAAGGAGCGAATATAGCTTGGGATCATGCCGATGCCGTGGGAGTCGTGCCCGGCGAGGTTAGAGGCAATCAGATGATCGGCCACCAGCCGCGCTTCCTGCTCGTTACTCCCCATCTGGTGAAAAACGGCCTGAATAAAGGCGTGCAGCGTTGGCACATGGAAGCGATGTCCACTGTTCATTGTTATCTCCTGTTGTGTCGCGTGTTTGTTGTGTTTCTTATTTTTCAACAAACTATGCTGCGCCACAGCAGTCAGGAGATCAATAAACGTGCAGAAATTTCACGTTGATGCAAAGGATGAACCGACAGGCCTGGTAAATGACCTGTCGGGGGGAACAAGAAAATTAGAAGCTTTGCCCGACGCGAGCAAGGCCTTCAGCCAGCGAGGAAGATTCGCCGGTTGCGACCAGGCAGCAGGCCATCTGAATTTTCAACGAGGCCGGAACAGGCTCGCTACCGGCCAGACAACGTTCAATCCAGCGCGCGGTAGTTTCCGGATCTTTTGCCACTGGCAGCGGTACCGGCTCGTCGGGCATCTCACTCTGACGCTCCTGCAACACTCGCACACCGGATGAATCGATCAGGCTTATCTGCGGACAGCGCTGCGGGTTGGCATAAACCTCGCCTTCTGTACCGTGCATCAACAGGCCACGGCCACCGATGTCGCTAAAGAATTTCGCCACGCGCGATACATATTCCGGATGCGACACGCTGGCAAGACGCAGCGCGGCATCTTCAGCAAACGGCGTGGCGAGTTTAGCCAGCGTATGCGCGCTGTTACGCACGCCCATTCTCCAGCGCATCGCCAGCTGTTTCTCCAGCGGAGGACACAGCGCGCTCACCGGGATAAACACCGGCTCATGACCATCGAGTTTTGCCTGTGCCTGCCCCGCATGCCGCGTTGGCGTAATGCCCATCAGTTCGAAAATGGTTTCTGTCAGCACGCGGGTTGGATCTTCACTGACGCCGTGCACCACTACCGGGAAGCCCAGCTTGTGCAGTAAAATTGCCAGCAACGGAGTCAGATTCGCCTGCTTGCGTGCGCCATTATAGCTGGGAATAACAATGGGCATGGGTTTAGCAACCGGCGGCGTCAAGCGAATAGTATGATTCTGCATCGCTTCGTAAAAGCCCAGCATCTCCGCTTCACCCTCGCCTTTAATACGTAGCGCAATCAGTACGCCGCCCATCTCAAGCTCCGGTACATCGCCGTTCAGCATATGGGTATACAGTCCGCGAGCAGTATCCTTATCCAGGTCACGCGCGTGATTTTTCCCTCGCCCAATCTCTTTGATGATTTTGCGGTAATCCATCGATAACTCCTTGCTGTTGCTCACATCGTTAACGCCTGCGGCGGCGCGTGGGTTTCGCTTTTTCTTTTGGTTTTACTATAACGTCTGGCACAGCAGGTTGCTCTATCGGAAATATGGGTAACGCATTCAGTAAACGCTTGCCGTAGTTTTTGGTCAATAAACGCTTGTCATAAATAACGACTTCCCCCCAGCAGCCGTGGCTACGGATGAGTCGCCCGACCTGCTGGATTAAATTAAACGATGCGGCCGGTAAACTCTGTACTTCGAAAGGATAACGATTCAGGCTTTTCAGCCACTCACCCTCGGTGATCACTACCGGGCTGTCGATTGGCGGAAAGGCGATTTTATGAATATGCACCTGCGTCAGCAGGTCGCCTTTCAAATCCAGACCTTCGGCAAAAGATTGCAGACCCACCAGCACGCTACGCTCACCGTTTTGTACCCGTTTGCGGTGTAGCTCCACCAGACGATAGCGCGGCTGATCGCCCTGGACCAGCAACAGCAGACGTAGATCGGCGACGTGCTCAAGAAAACGCTGCATCGCCCGACCGCTGGCAAACAGCACCAGCATGCCCTGATGCTTTTTGCTTTCCAGCTGTTCGCGGAAATAGGCAGCCATTTCCGCAATATGCTGCTCTTCGTTCTCTATCAACGGTTCGTAGCGCATCTGAGGAATAACAATTTTGCCTTGCTCAACATGATTAAACGGAGAATCCAGCGCGACGAAGCGGTCACCGGCCTTTTCTTTGAGGCCGCTCATCTCCTGTAGACGCGAAAAGCTGTTGAGCGAGCGCAGCGTGGCGGAGGTAACGATAATATGTGGTACGCTGCGCCACAGCAGTCTTTCCAGTTGATCGCTCACGCGGATCCCCACGCAGTGGAACCAGACGTGGCTCTGCCCGTCACGCACTTCACGCGTCGCCCATTTACTCACCGGAGCGCCTGACGACTGCGCCAGCGAGGCCAGCCGCCACAGCTTGCTTTGCGCTTCGAACATACCCAGCGCCCGGTTCATCTGCAAAATAACCCGATGCAGACGCACAATATCGTGAGTGCCGGTTTTTTCGCTGAGATCGTTGAGGAACAGTTCAGCCAGACCGCGCAGCATTTCTGTGAGCTTCGCCAGGCGCTGACATATCTCCATTACTTCCGCTGGCAGTTCACCCATCGCAAAACGGTGTTCTGCTTCCTGGGTGGCAGGCATATACAGATTAAGAATATTGTTAAGTGAAGAAATCAGTTCATACAGTTCTTCGCAGTGGCCGTTCAGACGCTCGGCATTTGCCAACGGCGGCGTGGTTTTGGGGCGAAACTGCTCAAGGCAGGTAGCCACTAACTTACAAAACAGATCCAACTGCAGTCGATACCAGGGGGCGCTGATTTCCGCACTCATCTCCAGCGCATCGCGCGCAACGTCCGGCAAGTGGTGTCCTTCATCAAGCACCAGCAGCAGGTTTTTCGGCTCCGGCAAAACAGCTTCACTTTCCATGGCGGCCATCACCAGCGCATGGTTGGCAACCACCACTTCGGCTTCCTGAATCTCACGGCGGGCGACAAAAAAAGGACATTCACGATAATAGTGACAATTACGATTCAGACAGCTGGCCTTATCGGTGCTCAGGCGTTGCCAAAGTCCGTCATCAATAGCGATATCCGTGTGATCGCGCAGCCCGTCCCATTTATAGGTGTCGAGGTCGCCTTTCAGCCTGGCGCAGCGCTTTTGCTCTTCCTGGTTATTTGGCGTCAGGTCATCGTCGAGAAAAGCCAGCAGATCCTGCTGATTAGGTTCGGTACTGGCAAGCGCCGCTAAGTTACGCGGGCAGACATAGCGCCCACGACCGAACGCGGCGGTAAAACGCAGGTCAGGAATAATTTTGCGCAGTAACGGCAGATCTTTGCTGTAGATCTGATCCTGCAAGGCGACGTTGGCGGTACTCACCACCAGCGTTTTTTGTTCTTCCCGGGCAATGGCGATTCCCGGAATTAAATAGGACAGGGTTTTCCCCACCCCAGTCGGCGCTTCAATCGCCAGATGCCGCCCTTCTTCCCCGGAGAGCGTTTTCGCAACGTCAGCAATCATCTGCCGCTGCGGTGCGCGGGGGATAAAGTCGGGGATCTGTTCCTGAAGCGCCTTGTACCAGGCGGCAATTTGCGCTTTCAGCGCAGCCGTAAGTGCCATGAGAAAACCTGAAATACTGTATAAACAGCCACTATTGTGGCACTTTCTGAAACGTGTCGCAAAAAGAAAAGCCCGACCTTTCGGCCGGGCTCGCAATTACTGCGCTGAAGACGGTCTGCGCGGACGGCGCGGTGGACGAGGTTTATCGCCTGCCGGTTTGCCTTCGCCGCTACGCGGTTTCGCTTTTGGCGCACCGCCATCCTGACGACGCGGCTGCTGGCCACGTCCTGCTCCGCCCTGGCCGCGACCGCCGCCACGCTGCTGGCGACCGTTCTGAATCGGCTCAGCTTTGATAGACGGGTCTGGCTCGTAGCCTGGCGTTGCAATACGCGGGATCTCTTTTTTCAGCAGCTTCTCGATATCACGCAACAGTTTGTGTTCATCGACGCACACCAGAGACAACGCTTCGCCGGTGGCGGCGGCGCGGCCGGTACGACCAATACGGTGCACGTAATCTTCCGGGACGTTTGGCAACTCGTAGTTCACCACGTGCGGCAGCTCTTCAATATCCAGCCCGCGCGCGGCAATATCGGTCGCCACCAGCACGCGAATATCACCGGATTTAAAATCGGCCAGCGCACGCGTACGCGCCCCCTGAGATTTGTTACCGTGGATCGCCGCGCTGCGAATGCCGTCTTTATTCAGTTGTTCCGCCAGATGGTTCGCACCGTGTTTGGTACGGGTAAACACCAGCACCTGCTGCCAGTTGCCCTGACCAATCATCTGCGAAAGTAGTTCACGTTTGCGTTTTTTATCCACGAAATGCACATGCTGAGTCACCTGCTCGGACGCGGTATTACGACGCGCCACTTCAATTTCCAGCGGGTTGTGCAGCAGCTTTTCGGCCAGCGATTTAATATCGTCAGAGAACGTTGCCGAGAACAGCAGGTTCTGGCGTTTTGCCGGCAGTTTCGCCAGAACGCGACGAATGTCATGAATAAAGCCCATATCCAGCATGCGGTCAGCTTCGTCCAGCACCAGGATCTCAACCTGATCCAGTTTCACCGCATTCTGGTGTTCCAGATCGAGCAAACGACCCGGGGTGGCAATCAGCACATCTACGCCGCCACGCAGCTTCATCATCTGTGGGTTAATGCTGACACCGCCGAAAACCACCAGCGAGCGAATATTGAGATACTTACTGTAATCACGTACGTTTTCGCCAATCTGGGCCGCCAGCTCGCGAGTCGGCGTGAGGATCAGCGCACGAACCGGACGACGGCTTTTACCATGCGGCTGATGAGTCACAAGATGCTGCAACAACGGCAGGGTAAAACCTGCTGTTTTCCCCGTACCGGTCTGGGCGCTGGCCATCAGATCGCGGCCTTCCAGCACGGCGGGGATCGCCTGCTGCTGAATAGGGGTAGGTTCACGGTAACCCTGCTCGGCAACGGCACGTAAAATCTCAGGGTTCAAACCAAGGGAATCAAAAGACATAACAACTCCGAACCGCCCTGACCGTTACCGGTGTCGTTTTCAGGGAGATACACACAATAGAGATGACAAAAACCACAATGTCATGAAGGGGCGGAGTGTAGCAGTTTTTGTGATGTACCGCATAAATTATCCCTTCAACAGAAATTAACCTCGCGGACTGGACAAGGTTGCACATCAGTCATAATCTTAATCAATCGATTGATTAAGATCAGAGCCGCGCAATGAATACACCCACCATGACAACCAAAGGCGAACAAGCGAAAAACCAGCTCATTGCCGCCGCGCTGGCGCAGTTTGGCGAGTATGGTCTGCACGCCACAACGCGCGATATCGCCGCGCAGGCCGGACAAAACATTGCGGCCATCACCTACTATTTTGGCTCAAAAGAGGATTTATACCTCGCCTGCGCCCAGTGGATTGCCGATTTTATTGGCTCACAGTTTCGCCCGCACGCGGAAGAAGCCGAGCGTCTGTTTGCTCAGCCGGAGCCCGATCGTGGCGCGATGCGCGAACTTATCCTGCGCGCCTGTAAAAATATGATCATGCTGTTAACCCAGGACGACACCGTTAACCTGAGCAAATTTATCTCGCGCGAACAGCTTTCACCCACCGCGGCTTATCAACTGGTGCACGACCAGGTTATCAATCCGCTGCATACCCACCTGACGCGCCTGATTGCTGCCTATACTGGTCGCGATGCCAACGATACCCAAATGATTCTGCACACCCACGCCATACTTGGCGAGGTGCTGGCCTTTCGTCTGGGGAAAGAAACTATTCTGTTGCGTACGGGCTGGTCACAATTTGATGAGGATAAAACCGCGCTGATTGAGCACACCGTTACCTGTCACATCGATCTTATTCTGCAAGGTTTAACGCAAAGGAGTCTGGAGTCATGAAAAAACCTGTCGTTCTCGGGCTGGTTATCGCGGCCCTCGTTGCCGTGATTGCTGGTGGAACGTGGTGGTATCAAAGTCGGCAAGATAACGGTCTGACGCTCTACGGCAACGTCGATATCCGTAGCGTCAATCTGAGTTTTCGCGTCGGCGGCAGGCTGGCCTCGCTGGCGGTTGACGAAGGCGACGCCATTACCGCTGGTCAGGTGCTGGGCGAACTGGACCACGCGCCGTATGAAAACGCGCTAATGCAGGCAAAAGCGAATGTTGCCGCCGCCCAGGCACAGTACGATCTGATGCTGGCCGGTTATCGTGAAGAAGAGATTGCGCAAACCGCAGCGGCGGTCAAACAGGCGCAGGCCGCCTATGATTATGCGCAAAACTTTTACAATCGCCAGGTAGGACTGTGGAAAAGCCGCACCATCTCCGCTAACGATCTGGAAAACGCCCGTTCATCACGTGACCAGGCGCTGGCCTCACTGAAATCCGCGCAGGATAAACTCGCCCAGTATCGCAGCGGTAATCGTGTGCAGGATATTGAACAGGCGAAAGCCACGCTCGAACAAGCACAAGCTGAGCTGGCGCAGGCTGAACTGAATTTGCATGACACCACGTTAACCTCTCCGTCTGACGGCACGATTCTCACCCGGGCGGTTGAACCGGGTAGTATGCTGAACGAAGGCGGCACGGTACTGACGCTATCACTCACGCGTCCGGTCTGGATTCGCGCCTACGTTGACGAACGAAATCTGAGCCAGGCGCAGCCAGGACGCGAAATCCTGCTCTACACCGATGGCCGCCCGGACAAGCCTTATCACGGTAAAATTGGCTTCGTGTCGCCTACCGCCGAGTTTACCCCGAAAACGGTCGAGACCCCTGACCTGCGCACCGACCTGGTTTATCGCCTGCGCATTGTGGTGACCGACGCAGACGATGCGCTGCGCCAGGGAATGCCGGTAACAATAAAGTTTGGCGATGAGGCGCGGCATGACTGACGCCGTCATTACGCTGAATGGGCTGACGAAAAACTTTGCCGGAATGGAAAAACCGGCCGTCGCCCCGCTCGACTGTACCGTTCATGCCGGCTACGTGACCGGGCTTGTCGGGCCGGACGGCGCGGGCAAAACCACGCTGATGCGGATGCTGGCGGGTTTGTTAAAACCCGACGCCGGAAGTGCTGCGGTAATTGGCTTTGATCCCATCAAAGACGACAGCGCCCTACACGCCGTGCTGGGTTATATGCCGCAGAAATTTGGCCTGTACGAAGATTTGACGGTCATGGAGAACCTCAATCTCTATGCCGATTTGCGCAGCGTCACCGGCGACGTGCGAGAAAAAACCTTTGCCCGGTTACTGGAATTTACCTCGCTGGGTCCGTTTACCGGACGACTGGCAGGCAAGCTTTCCGGAGGCATGAAACAGAAGCTCGGGCTTGCCTGTACGCTGGTGGGCGAGCCTAAAGTGTTGCTGCTGGATGAGCCCGGCGTGGGCGTCGACCCGATATCCCGCCGCGAGTTGTGGCAAATGGTCCATGAACTGGCGGGCGACGGGATGCTGATCCTCTGGAGTACCTCCTATCTGGATGAAGCCGAACAGTGTCGTGATGTGCTGCTGATGAATGAAGGCGAATTGCTGTATCAGGGCGATCCGACCCAGCTTACGCAGACGATGGCCGGACGCAGTTTTTTAATGAGCAGCCCGCAGGAAAATAACCGCCGACTGTTGCAACGCGTGTTAAAACTGCCGCAGGTCAGCGACGGGATGATTCAGGGGAAATCCGTCCGTTTGATCCTGAAAAAAGAGGCCACGGCCCAGCAGATTCAAGACGCGAACGGTATGCCGGAGATAACCATCAACGAAACCGCTCCCCGTTTCGAGGATGCTTTTATCGATTTACTCGGCGGGGCCGGAACATCAGAGTCACCGCTGGGCGCCATCCTGCATACCGTGGAAGGCACGCCTGGCGAAACGGTGATCGAAGCCAAAGCGTTGACCAAAAAGTTTGGCGATTTTGCCGCTACCGACCATGTAGACTTTGCCGTGCAGCGCGGCGAGATTTTTGGCCTGTTAGGCCCCAACGGCGCCGGGAAATCCACCACCTTTAAAATGATGTGCGGTCTGCTGGTTCCTACCTCCGGCAAAGCGCTGGTGCTGGATATGGATCTCAAGGTTAGCTCCGGCAAAGCGCGTCAGCATCTGGGCTATATGGCGCAGAAATTCTCCCTGTACGGCAACCTGACGGTTGAACAGAATCTGCGTTTTTTCTCCGGCGTCTACGGCCTGCGCGGTCGGACGCAGAAAGAGAAGATCGATCGCATGAGTGAGGCATTTGGCCTGAAAAGCATCGCCTCCCACGCTACCGACGAGCTACCACTGGGCTTTAAACAACGTCTGGCGCTGGCCTGCTCGCTGATGCATGAGCCAGATATCCTGTTTCTCGATGAACCCACTTCCGGGGTTGACCCCCTTACTCGTCGAGAATTCTGGTTGCATATCAACAGCATGGTGGAAAAAGGCGTCACGGTAATGGTGACGACCCACTTTATGGATGAGGCGGAATATTGCGATCGCATCGGACTGGTGTATCGCGGCAAACTGATCGCCAGCGGCACGCCGGACGACCTGAAAGCAAAGGCTGCCGATAACGACACGCCGGACCCCACCATGGAGCAGGCGTTTATTACGCTCATCAATGACTGGGATAAGGAGCATACGCATGAGTAACTCCGCGCTCTCATGGCGACGCGTACGCGCGCTGTGCGTAAAAGAGACGCGCCAGATCGTCCGCGATCCCAGCAGTTGGCTGATTGCGGTGGTGATCCCGTTGTTACTGCTGTTTATCTTCGGCTACGGGATCAACCTCGACTCCAGCAAGCTACGAGTGGGAATTTTGCTCGAACAGCAGAGCGAAGAGGCGCTGGATTTCACCCACACCATGACCGGTTCGCCGTACATTGACGCCACCATCAGCGATAACCGTCAGGAATTGATTGAGAAAATGCAGGCCGGACGCATTCGCGGGCTGGTGGTGATCCCGGTAGATTTTGCCCAACAAATGGCGCGACCTGGCGACACAGCCCCTATTCAGGTGATCACTGACGGCAGCGAACCGAATACCGCCAACTTTGTGCAGGGTTATGTCGAAGGCATCTGGCAGATTTGGCAGCAACAACGGGCTGAGGATCGCGGGGAATCATTTAAGCCGTTAATCGATGTGCAGACCCGCTACTGGTTTAACCCGGCGGCTATCAGCCAGCACTTTATTATTCCCGGGGCGGTAACCATCATCATGACGGTGATTGGCGCGATCCTCACCTCGTTAGTGGTGGCGCGTGAATGGGAGCGCGGCACCATGGAAGCGCTGTTGTCTACCGAAGTTACCCGCGTCGAGCTGCTGCTGTGCAAACTGATCCCCTATTACTTTTTAGGCATGCTGGCGATGCTGCTGTGTATGCTGGTGTCGGTGTTTATTCTTGGCGTGCCCTATCGCGGCTCGTTGTTAATCCTGTTTTTTATCACCAGCCTGTTCCTGCTCAGTACGCTCGGCATGGGCCTGCTTATCTCCACCATCACCCGTAATCAATTTAACGCCGCGCAGGTTGCGCTGAACGCCGCTTTCCTGCCCTCGATTATGTTGTCGGGGTTTATCTTCCAGATAGACAGCATGCCGGCGATTATCCGCGCGGTGACTTACATTATTCCGGCGCGCTATTTCGTCAGCACCCTGCAAAGCCTTTTTTTGGCGGGCAACATTCCGGTGGTGCTGATTATCAACGTGCTGTTTTTAATCGCTTCGGCGGTAATGTTTATTGGCCTGACGTGGCTTAAAACCAAACGTCGGCTGGATTAAGGGGACGGGCATGTTTCATCGCTTATGGACATTAATTCGTAAAGAGCTGCAATCGCTATTACGCGAGCCGCAGACGCGAGCCATTCTGATTTTACCGGTGCTGATTCAGGTCATTCTGTTCCCGTTCGCCGCGACGCTGGAAGTGACCAACGCCACTATCGCTATCTATAACGAAGACAATGGCAAACACTCGGTGGAGCTTACCCAGCGCTTCGCCCGCGCCAGCGCCTTTACGCATGTCCTGTTACTGAAAAGCCCACAGGAGATCCAGTCCACCATCGACACGCAAAAAGCGCTGCTGCTGGTGCGCTTCCCGGCCAATTTTTCGCGGAATCTGGATACCTTCCAGCAAGCGCCCATGCAAATTATCCTCGATGGACGTAACTCGAACAGCGCGCAAATTGCCGCCAATTACCTGCAGCAGATCGTGAAGGAGTACCAGCAGGAGCTGATGGACGGCAAGCCAAAACCGAACAACAGCGAACTGGTGGTGCGTAACTGGTATAACCCGAATCTGGACTACAAATGGTTCGTGGTTCCGTCGCTGATCGCCATGATCACCACCATCGGCGTAATGATCGTCACCTCGCTGTCGGTGGCCCGCGAGCGCGAACAGGGCACGCTCGATCAACTGCTGGTCTCCCCGCTCACCACCTGGCAGATTTTCATCGGCAAGGCAGTGCCCGCGCTGATTGTGGCCACTTTTCAGGCCACCATTGTGCTGGCGATCGGCATCTGGGCTTATCACATTCCGTTTGCCGGTTCACTGGGGCTGTTCTATTTCACGATGGTGATTTATGGGCTGTCGCTGGTCGGTTTTGGTCTGCTGATTTCATCGCTGTGCGCCACCCAGCAGCAGGCGTTTATCGGCGTATTTGTCTTTATGATGCCGGCGATATTGCTCTCAGGCTACGTCTCGCCGGTCGAAAACATGCCGGTATGGTTGCAGAATCTGACGTGGATAAACCCGATCCGCCATTTTACGGACATCACGAAACAGATTTACCTGAAGGATGCGAGTCTGAAGATTGTCTGGGGAAGTTTGTGGCCGCTGTTGGTGATCGCGGCCACAACCGGCTCAGCGGCGTATGCGATGTTTCGACGCAAGGTGATGTAGCTTTTTGTCTTTCGCCAGCAGCGACACCACGGCGGGTCCGGCAAGGATCACCAGCCCCGCCAGAGCCAGCAAGACGTTGTTTTGCAGCACGCGCGATAGCAGCCACAGTACAATCATCGCGGCACCGAAATACCACGTCGTAGTGAGTTCTTCCAGCACATCCGCCACGTCGCGCCAGCGCTGTTCATGGTGACGTTGTAAGGCCAGCATTAATAAAACCGTTACGCCGTAAACGACGCATAATCCCAGGCCGACGTGCACCAGCGTGCCGCTCATCCAGCCCATTACCAGCAATGCCACTACCAGTAAATGCAACACAATCTGCCAGCAACTTAGACCCGTTGCGACACGAACACGTTGTTGCCACCTCATGGCTTTTCTCCTGAAGGATTTTCGACTAATTGTTCAGAGTACCGGACTTTACGGAAAATTCCGCAACACCGCATCTTTTTGTGACGACGACTACACTATTTTAATCAGGAAAGTGATGCCAACGGGAGAATCATGGCCAGACAAACAGAACGGTTTTCATTCAATGTGCTCACCATTAATACTCATAAAGGATTTACCGCCTTCAATCGGCGTTTTATTTTGCCTGAGCTGCGAGAGGCCGTCAGAACGGTCGGAGCGGATATTGTGTGCCTGCAAGAGGTCATGGGCGCGCACGAGGTGCATCCTCTGCATGTGGAAAACTGGCCGGACACCACGCACTACGAATTTCTGGCGGATACCATGTGGAGCGACTTCGCTTATGGACGTAACGCCGTGTATCCGCAGGGGCATCACGGTAACGCTGTGCTGTCGCGCTATCCTATTGAACATTATGAAAATCGCGATGTGTCGGTCGGCGCGAGTGAAAAACGCGGGGTCCTGTACTGCCGCATCGTGCCGCCGATGCTCTCCCACCCGGTTCACGTGATGTGTGTCCATCTCGGTTTGCGTGAAGCCCACCGTCAGGCCCAACTCGCTATGCTGGCAGAGTGGGTGAATGCCTTACCTGAGGGTGAGCCCGTCGTGGTCGCCGGTGATTTCAACGATTGGCGACAAAAAGCTAATCATCCGTTGAAAGCCAATGCCGATCTTGACGAGATCTTTACCCGCGCCCACGGTCGCCCGGCGCGGACGTTTCCGGTGCAGTTTCCCCTGCTGCGTCTCGACAGGATCTATGTGAAAAACGCGAATGCCAGTACCCCAACGACGCTGGCGCTGCGTCACTGGCGACATTTGTCCGATCATGCCCCTCTGAGTGCGGAGATTCATTTATGAAATTTGGCTGGCGTGAAGGCAATCAAATTCAACTGCTGGAAAACGGCGATCAGTACTACCCCGCCGTGTTTGACGCCATTGAACAGGCGCAGCAAAAAATTATCCTCGAGACCTTCATCTGGTTTGAAGATGCGGTCGGAAAACAGCTGCATGCCGCGCTGCTGAGTGCAGCACGTCGCGGTGTTAAAGCGGAAGTGCTGCTGGATGGCTATGGCTCGCCGGACCTCAGCGACAGTTTCGTTAATGAGCTAACCGCAGCCGGCATTGTTTTCCGCTATTACGATCCGCGCCCGCGTCTGTTCGGCATGCGCACCAATCTCTTTCGCCGTATGCATCGCAAAATTGTGGTCATTGATGACCGCGTTGCTTTCGTCGGCGGCATCAATTATTCCGCTGAACATATGTCGGATTACGGCCCTGAGGCCAAGCAGGATTACGCCGTACGCGTTGAAGGCCCCATCGTGGCCGACATCCTGACATTCGTACTGGAAAATCTGCCGGGCCAGAGCGCCGTACGCCGCTGGTGGCGACGTCATCATCGCGCAGTCGAAAATCATCGGCCTGGCGAAGCGCAGGTACTATTTGTCTGGCGCGACAACGAAGAACATCGCGATGATATTGAACGTCATTATTTGAAAATGCTTACCCAGGCCAGGCGGGAAGTGATCATTGCCAATGCCTACTTCTTTCCCGGTTATCGCTTTCTGCATGCCCTGCGTAAAGCGGCCCGACGCGGCGTTCGGGTAAAACTCATTGTGCAGGGTGAACCAGATATGCCGATTGTGAAAGTGGGCGCCCGCCTCTTGTATAACTATCTGGTTAAAGGCGGCGTCCATGTCTATGAATATCGCCGTAAACCTCTGCATGGCAAGGTAGCGCTGATGGACGATCATTGGGCGACGGTAGGCTCCAGCAATCTTGACCCGCTCAGCCTGTCGCTGAATCTGGAAGCGAATCTCATTATTCATGACCGTGCGTTTAACCAGACTCTGCGCGACAACCTGAACCCGATTATTGCGCAGGACTGCAAGCGGGTTGATGAATCCATGCTGCCCAAACGCACCTGGTGGAATCTGACCAAAAGCGTGCTGGCGTTCCACTTTTTACGCCATTTCCCGGCGCTGGTCGGCTGGCTTCCCGCACATACACCGCATCTGACCGAGGTAGAACCGCCCGCACAGCCTGCCATGGAAACGCAGGATCGCATTCAAACTGAGGATGTCGGAGGAAAATCCTGATGGCCAAAGCACATCCGCGCTGGCGGTTAGCGAAAAAAATACTCACGTGGCTATTTTTCATTGCCGTCATCGTGTTGCTGGTCATTTATGCCAGCAAGGTCAATTGGGAAGAGGTCTGGACGGTAATCCGGGATTACAATCGGACTGCCCTGCTCAGCGCCGTGGGGTTGGTAATCGTCAGTTATTTACTCTACGGCTGCTATGACCTGCTCGGCCGACATTACTGTGGGCACAAGCTGGCAAAACGCCAGGTCATGCTGGTGTCGTTTATCTGTTACGCCTTCAACCTGACGTTAAGCACCTGGGTGGGCGGTATTGGGATGCGTTATCGGCTCTACTCGCGCCTCGGGTTGCCGGGGAGCACTATTACGCGGATTTTTTCACTGAGTATTACCACCAACTGGCTGGGCTATATTCTGCTGGGCGGCTTTATTTTTACCTTTGGCGTGGTCGAGCTGCCCGCGCATTGGTATATCGATGAAGGTACGCTGCGCATTTTAGGCATTGCGCTGCTACTGATTATTGTCGTTTATCTGTGGTTTTGCGCCTTCGCGAAACATCGCCACATCACCATCAGGGGCCAAAAGCTGGTGCTGCCTTCCTGGAAATTTGCCATCGCGCAAATGGTGATATCCAGTACCAACTGGATGGTGATGGGAGCCATTATCTGGCTGTTGCTGGGTCAGGATATCAACTTTTTCTTCGTGCTGGGCGTGCTACTGGTGAGCAGTATTGCCGGGGTTATCGTACATATTCCGGCGGGGATCGGTGTGCTGGAGGCGGTTTTTATGGCGTTGCTGGCGGGAGAAGATACTTCTCAAGGCAAGATTATCGCCGCCCTGCTTGCGTATCGCGTCCTTTATTATTTTATTCCGCTGCTGCTGGCGCTTATTTGCTACCTGTTGCTGGAAAGTCGGGCGAAAAAGCTGCGGGCGAAAAACGAGAAGGCAATGGCGAAATGATGGTGTATATAGTGCCGGATGCGGCGTAATGCCTTATCCGGCAACAGAGAATTAACGACGATTGCCGAAGATACGCAGCAGCATCAGGAACAGGTTGATAAAGTCCAGATACAGCGTTAGTGCGCCAAGAATCGCGTATTTGCGCAGATTAGAACTGTCACGCAGATCGATCTGCTCACCGATGTTTTTCAGCTTCTGCGTGTCATAGGCGGTCAGACCGACAAACACAATCACCCCAATGTAGGTTACCGCCCACATCAACGCTTCGCTCTTCAGCCAGAAGTTAACCAGCGAAGCCAGCACAATCCCGATTAGCGCCATAAACAGCATATTGCCGAAACCGCTGAGATCGCGCTTAGTGGTATAACCGTACAGGCTCATGATGCCAAACATCCCGCCGGTGACCACAAAGGTACTGGCGATAGACGAGTAGGTATAGACGATGAAGATGCTCGACAGCGTTAACCCGGTTAACGCCGAATAGAGCATAAACAGCGTGGTTGCCACACCGGCGCTCAGCTTTTGCACCATGCCGGACAAAACGAACACCAGCGCCAGTTGGGCGATAATCAGGCCAAAGAAGGTGATTTTACTGGAGAAGACAAACATCATCACCGCGGGCGTATTTGCCGCATACCAGGCGATAAACGCCGTCAGCAACAACCCGCAGGTCATCCAGCCATAAACCTGCGCCATATACGTTTGCAGGCCGGAACGCGCCTGCACAATAGAATCGGATCGTGGGAATCGGTCCATGACAATCTCCTGAATCAGTATGAGCCTACAACAATTGTACTCTACCAGCGTTTTGCTGCTAGCTTATCGCTGTCACGGGCATCCACCCAACGTTCACCTTCCGGCGTGGCCTCGCGCTTCCAGAACGGTGCGCGGTTTTTCAGATAATCCATAATGAACTGCCCGGCATCAAACGCGCTACTGCGATGCGCGCTGGTCACGCCAACAAAAACGATTTCATCGCCGGGCCACAGCGCGCCAATGCGATGAATCACCGTCACCCGTCCGAGCGGCCAGCGCGTACGCGCCTCGTCGACAATCTCCGCCAGCGCTTTTTCGGTCATGCCGGGATAGTGTTCCAGCGTTAATGCCTGCACACTGTCGCCGAGGTTGTGGTTACGCACTTTACCGGTGAAGGTCACTACGGCGCCGTCTTCATCACGCTCGGCAAGCCAGGGATACTCTTCCCCAACGCTGAACGGCGCATGCCCAACAACAATTCGCGTCTCAGCCATCTTAACCTCCGGTTACCGGTGGGAAGAAAGCCACTTCATCACCTGCATTAAGGGGATGGTCAAAACTGACCAGCGTCTGGTTCACCGCCGCCAGCAGCTTGCCGTCCTCCAGCGCCAGCGCCCAACGATCGCCTTGCGCCGCCAGATGCTGGCGCAGCGCTTCGACCGTTGGAAATTCAGCGGTGACCTCTAAAGCATCCGTGTTGACCAGTTCACGGACCTGGGCAAAGAAAAGAACCTTAATCATGCGCATCCACCTTAAAATCTCCCGACTTGCCGCCGCTTTTTGCCAGCAGGCGCACCGGACCAATCACCATGTCCTTTTGCACCGCTTTGCACATGTCGTAGATGGTCAACGCCGCCACGGAGGCCGCCGTTAACGCTTCCATTTCCACACCGGTTTTCCCGCTCAGGCGACACAGCGTCTCAATGCGTACACGATCGTGTTCCGGTTCGGCATGCAGGTTGACTTCGACCTTGCTCAGCATCAGCGGATGACACAGCGGGATAAGATCCCAGGTTCGTTTGGCCGCCTGAATACCGGCAATGCGCGCCGTGGCGAAAACGTCGCCTTTATGGTGGCTACCATCGATAATCATCGCCAGCGTTTCGCTGCGCATCGTCAC
This sequence comes from Citrobacter sp. CRE-46, assembly GCF_059615875.1. NCBI lineage: Bacteria > Pseudomonadati > Pseudomonadota > Gammaproteobacteria > Enterobacterales > Enterobacteriaceae > Citrobacter > Citrobacter sp. CRE-46. The sequence continues at coordinate 3,507,602 of NZ_CM184341.1, forward strand.
GAATGCTTCAGCACGCGCCTCGCGTACCGTTTCTGCTTTGCCAGAGACATCCACCATGTGGGCTTCGCCAGCGGCGTTAATATGAGTCAGTTGCGACATACTTATTTCTTCAAATGTGGGTGGAAATTACACGGACGCGTACGGGCATCAAGCTGCGGCGCAATGATATTTTCCCAGGCGGTACGGCACGCTTTGGTCGACCCCGGCATGGCGAAAATCAGCGTTTTATTCGCAACCCCGGCAATTGCCCGGGATTGCAGCGTCGCGGTACCGATTTCTTCAAACGAGAGCATACGGAATACTTCGCCAAAACCTTCAACTTCTCTGTCGAACAGCGGTTGCAACGCTTCCGGCGCCTGGTCACCTTCGGTCAGTCCGGTGCCGCCGGTAATGAGCACAACCTGCACATCGTCACTGGCAATCCAGGCGGAAACCTGGGCACGGATGGCATAACGGTTCTCTTTGACAATCGCCTTGTCAACAATCTGATGGCCCGCTTCCTGCGCCGAGTCACGCAGGTAGTGACCGGAGGTGTCATCCTCTTCGCCGCGACGGTTGGAAACAGTAAGAATAGCAATGCGTGTCGGGATAAATTCAGCGCTTACCTGACTCATGGAAACTCCTTTTAGCGATCAGCCGCCAATGTAAGATAAGTTTTGCGTAATACCGGTATTGTTCTGATGCAGGAAGTGGGTCTGCTTTTTCTCCAGCAGCGCGGTTGAAATGCGTTCTTCCAGCGCGGATTGCTGAGCGTCATCTTCCAGCAAGTCACGCAGGCTTACGCCGCCTTCACCAAATAAACACAGATGAAGCTTGCCGACAGAGGAAACGCGCAGACGATTACAGGTGGCGCAAAAGTCTTTCTCATAAGGCATGATCAGACCAATTTCGCCAGCATAATCAGGATGGCAGAAAACCTGAGCCGGACCGTCGCTGCGCAGGCGAAGCTGGTGGATCCAGCCGCGACGCAGAAGCTCATCGCGCAGTACTTGCCCTGAGATATGATGCTTACGGAAAAGTGCACTGCCCTCCCCCGTTTCCATCAGTTCAATAAAACGCAGTTGAATAGGACGAGGTTGGATCCACGCCAGGAAGGTGTCCAGTTGATGATGGTTTACATCGCGCATCAACACAGTGTTGACTTTGACTTTTTCAAAACCGGCTGCAAAGGCGGCGTCAATGCCCGCCATCACCTGCTGAAATTTGTCCTGCCCGGTAATGGCGTGAAACTGACGGGCATCGAGACTGTCGACGCTGACGTTGAGTGCCGTCAACCCGGCATCGCGCCAGGCGGCGGCATCGCGCGCCAGACGATAACCATTGGTCGTTACCGCAATCTGACGGATAGCGTCGTTTTCACGCACGGCGGCAATAATGTCGGTAAAATCGCGACGTAATGAGGGTTCGCCCCCTGTCAGGCGCACTTTTTCCGTCCCCAGACTGGCGAACGCACGGGTGACGCGGCGAATTTCATCAACGGTCAAAAAGCCGTTATTGGTGACCCCGCCGGGCTTATAGCCATCCGGCAGGCAGTAGGTGCAACGAAAGTTACACACATCGGTAATCGACAAACGTAAGTAGTAAAACTTACGCGCGAAAGCATCGGTAAGTTGAGAGCCCATGTACACCTTTCCAAATACGGGAGACGCAGTCATTTCTTCCTGCGCCCTGGTGACAATCTCGTTCGAGAATTGCCACGGCCAAAGCACCGTATCATTTGACCCAGGTGCAGAGGCTAGAGTGTTTATACTCATCATACTTTGAGTACGTAGTGGTTATGCCGATACTAGCGTGTAAATGGCGATAATGCCAAGCACACTTACGCTGTATAAATACGTATATAGCGGCATGATCGTGCAATTTCGCTACAGAATAAGCAAAAACCACAGTTTTGCATTGATATACATCATCTTGCTGTCAGGTGCATGTCGTCAGAAAGGAGTAGATCGCCGAAAATTAATTTCGGCAAATGCCAACTGGATAATTGCTGAAAACACGCTATTTACGGTACTGTAGCGCCGATCAATTGATATCAGGAAACTCTATGCGCACTCGCACGCTGGCAGATTTAGATCGCGTTGTCGCTCTCGGCGGAGGGCATGGATTAGGACGCGTTCTCTCCTCACTTTCCCCTTTAGGTTCACGACTGACGGGTATCGTCACCACCACCGATAATGGCGGCTCCACGGGGCGTATTCGTCATTCTGAAGGCGGCATCGCCTGGGGGGACATGCGTAATTGCCTGAACCAGTTAATTACCCAACCCAGCGTTGCATCCGCTATGTTTGAATACCGTTTTGGCGGTAATGGCGAGCTTTCCGGACATAACCTCGGAAATTTAATGTTAAAGGCGCTCGATCACCTCAGCGTGCGGCCTCTCGAAGCTATTAATTTAATTCGCAACCTGCTGAAGGTGGATGCGCATTTAATTCCGATGTCTGAGCTGCCGGTGGATCTGATGGCTATTGATGATCAGGGGCATGAAGTCTATGGCGAAGTGAATATCGATCAGCTCACTATCCCACCTCAGGAACTGATGCTGTCGCCAAAAGTCCCTACCACGCGAGAAGCGGTTGAGGCAATCGCCGAAGCAGATTTGATTCTGATAGGACCAGGCAGTTTTTATACCAGCCTGATGCCGATCCTGCTGCTCGACGAACTGGCGCAGGCATTACGGCGTACCCCCGCCAGGATGGTCTACATTGGCAACCTGGGTCGCGAATTAAGCCTGCCAGCAGCCAGCCTGACGCTTAACGATAAGCTGGCAATCATCGAACAGTACGTTGGCAAGAAAGTGATTGACGCGGTGGTTGTCGGCCCGAAAGTAGATGTTTCCGCCGTTACCGACCGCATTGTGATTCAGGAAGTGCTGGAAGCCAGCGATATTCCGTACCGTCATGACCGTCAGCTGCTGCACAGCGCGCTGGAGAAAGCGGTCCAGGCATTAGGCTGAGTGGCGTTGCCTGATGCGCTGCGCTTGTCAGGCCGACAAACGCAAGCCCCCCGTAAGCCGGATAAGGGGGTTACCCCGCATCCGGCACAGGATTACGATGCCGCAATAAATAACTCGCGCAGCTGATGCAACTGGTCGCGGATCGTCGCAGCCTCTTCAAATTCGAGATTCTGCGCATGCTGCATCATCTGCCCTTCCAACTCGTGAATCTTTTGCTGCAGGGCTTTTGGCGTCATATCCAGTTCCACAACGTCAGACTTCGCACCCGCACGTGACTTCCCTTTGCCCTTCGCCTTGGTCTTCGCAATATTCTGACCCAGCGCCAGAATATCGACCACTTTCTTGTTCAGCCCCTGCGGCGTAATACCGTGCTCTTCGTTATAGCGCTGCTGCTTCTCGCGACGACGTTCAGTTTCACCAATCGCCCTGGCCATCGAGGCGGTAATTTTATCGCCGTAGAGTATAGCCTTGCCGTTGATGTTACGCGCCGCGCGACCGATGGTCTGGATAAGTGAGCGTTCAGAGCGCAGGAACCCTTCTTTGTCTGCGTCCAGAATCGCCACCAGCGAGACCTCAGGCATGTCCAGCCCCTCACGTAACAGGTTGATACCCACCAGCACGTCAAACTCGCCCAGGCGCAGGTCACGAATGATTTCCATACGTTCCACGGTATCGATGTCTGAGTGCAGATAACGCACCCGCTCGCCGTGCTCTTCGAGGTATTCGGTGAGGTCTTCCGCCATGCGTTTGGTAAGCGTGGTGACCAGCACACGTTCGTTAATCGCCGCACGCGTGCGGATCTCCGACAGCAGGTCGTCAACCTGCGTCGCCACCGGACGCACTTCTATCACCGGATCCAGCAGGCCAGTCGGTCGTACTACCTGATCAACCACGTCATCACCGGATTTCTCCAGCTCATAGTTCCCCGGCGTCGCCGAGACGTAGATGGTCTGCGGAGCCAGTGCCTCGAACTCTTCAAATTTAAGCGGACGGTTATCCAGCGCCGAGGGCAAACGGAATCCGTATTCGACCAGGGTCTCTTTACGCGCCCGGTCGCCACGGTACATACCGCCAATTTGCGGGATAGTGACGTGGGATTCATCCACTACCAGCAGACCATCAGCCGGCAGGTAATCAAACAACGTCGGCGGCGGCTCGCCTGGACCGCGTCCGGACAGATAGCGGGAATAGTTTTCAATCCCCGAGCAATAACCCAGCTCGTTCATCATTTCCAGATCGAACTGTGTACGCTGGCTTAAGCGCTGCTCTTCCAGCAACTTGTTATTCGCCAGCAGATTTTTACGGCGGTCTGCCAGCTCGACTTTAATTTCTTCCATCGCCTGCACGATACGTTCGCGCGGCGTGACGTAGTGCGTTTTAGGGTAGATGGTATAGCGGGAAATGGTCGATTCAACCTGCCCGGTAAGCGGGTCAAACAGCGACAAACGCTCGACTTCCTCATCGAATAGTTCCACGCGCAGCGCAATGTCGTCGGATTCAGCCGGGAAAATGTCGATAACTTCACCGCGCACGCGGAAGGTACCGCGCTGGAATGCCTGATCGTTACGGGTATATTGCAGCTCCGCCAGACGACGCAGGATCGCGCGCTGGTCAATGATCATCCCCACCGTCAGATGCAGCATCATTTTAAGATACAGGTCCGGGTCGCCCAAACCATAAATGGCGGAAACCGACGCCACCACAACGACATCCCGACGTTCCAGTAGCGCTTTGGTCGCCGACAGACGCATCTGCTCAATGTGTTCGTTGACCGAGGCATCCTTCTCGATGAAGGTATCAGAACTCGGTACGTAAGCTTCCGGCTGATAATAGTCGTAGTAGGAGACAAAATATTCCACCGCGTTTTCCGGAAAGAACTCTTTCATCTCGCCATATAGCTGCGCGGCAAGCGTCTTGTTAGGCGCCAGCACCATGGTAGGACGCTGTAGGTCCGCAATCACATTCGCGATGGTGAATGTTTTCCCCGATCCCGTCACCCCCAGCAGCGTCTGATGCGCCAGACCGTCCTCCAGACCTTCTTCCAGGCGACGTATCGCCTCAGGCTGATCGCCAGAGGGTTTAAAAGCGGAATTTAGTTTGAACGGTTTACTCATGAGCAGCTACCTGAAGCAATGGGCGGGCAGGTGTGTAATTTTACTCGCAGTCGTATATTTTGCCAGTAAAATATACTGGATGAAAAAACAGTAACGCGCCAGAATATTTCTGTTACACCCGCAAAATAGCCGTGACTGCAGGCCAAAATTTGCCCCCGGACAAGATAAAACACCAGCAAAAATGTGTTATCCCCAAACCAATGCCTTTTTTAACATTTGTCAAGCCAGCCGATGAAAGTTTTATGGCAACACATGACACTTCTGCGACAGCCATTGCTTTTATCTAACTATCTGTAATTTAAAGATTATTATCTCAAGCCGTCTTTCGCATCAATTTAGTCGCAGGCCGCGTCTTCTCTCGCTTACATTGTGTTTTCTAACCCTAATACACAAGGTTATCCACAGGAATAGTGGATAACTGCTTCCAGCCCGTGTGGACTGTAGCCTGGCAAAAACACCCTGACTCTCTTTTCCGCTGGGCTAAAAAAAAATTATCGCTATTTTTTGATATTTATCAGCTAACGAGGCGGCCAGGGAGAGCCGAGATCTTGCTCGCATTTTCACCATTTTCTTGTCCGCCTACTGCAATAGCGACCAGCGTTATTTCCCGTCTCGACTCAACCAACTGATGCCGTCAAAGACAAAATGCTGAGATCGAGATAACGTCCGGTCGATGCCTGCTCAGGATCTTCTGCCAGCCAGGGAATTTCCCCCAGCCCAGGTGCCGGGATCACGCGCTTTAGCGTCGCCATGTATTCAGCATGACGTTTGCCGGGCGGCGTCACATCATTGGCTACCCATCCGGCAAGCGTCAGTCCGGCCTGCTGCACCGCCTGGGCGGTCAGAATGGCGTGATTGATGCAGCCGAGCTTAACGCCAACCACCAGAATCACCGGCAACTGTTCTGTTTTGACCCAGTCGGAAAAACTCAGCGTTGGCGAAAGCGGCGTAAACCATCCACCAGCCCCCTCCACCAGTACCCAGTCAGCCTGCGCTTCAAGCGTGCGTAACCCTGCAGACATCACGGAAGCCAGAATGGGGCGACCTTCGTCGGCGCTGATGATATGCGGCGAGGTAGGTTCAGCGAAGCAGTAGGGATTAATCGCCGCATAGTCCGCCGTCACAACGCTATTGCGCTGTAATGCCAACGCATCGCTGTTTCGCAGGCCATCAGCCGTCATTTCGCTGCCCGACGCCACAGGCTTATAGCCAACGGCGCGCAACCCCATTTGTCCCGCAGCCTGGAGCAGCGCGCAACTGGCGACAGTTTTACCGACTTCGGTGTCCGTCCCGGTGACAAAATACGTTTTAGCCACGTTGAATCACTCCTAAAAAAAGATGGTAGGTCAGCGGATATTTCCCCTGCTGACAGGGCCAGGCTAACTGTAGCTGGCGCAACTGAGCGCGCGTCAGCACACGTTGCTCGCGCCCATCATGCAAATGCGTCGCGCCAATGCCTTTTAGCGAACGCATGGCGCTCAGCGCATCATCAAACCACAGCGTGACGGCATGAGACTGGTATTCAACATCCCAGCCATACAGGGCGTTTTCCAGTTGCGCCACGGGCAAAAAACGGTTGGCGTGCTCCCGATCGTCAACCGCCTGCCAGGCCTGACGAAGTTCCGGCATCGACCCCTGCGCCAGGGTACTAAACGCCACCGTCCCGCCAGGACGCACCACCCGGTAAAGCTCGCTTAACGCGCCGCGCAGGTCGCTACACCACTGTACGGCCAGATTACTCCAGGCCAGGTCAAAGCTCGCGGTTGCCTGCGGGATGTCTTCGATATCCGCCAGCAGATAATGGTGGGCGACATCGTGACGCTGCGCTTCAGCCAGCATTTGCGACGACAGATCCAGCGCGCAGACCTCACTCCCCTGCTCACGCCAGTAACGACTCATACGTCCAGGCCCACAGCCCGCATCCAATACCTGCGAGAACGTGCCGCCATCCAGTAACGCCAGTAACGCCAGTAACGCATCGGCACTTTGACGCTGTAGCTCTGCGTGTTGCTCATAGTGGGTGGCCGCGCGGCCAAACGCGGCGGCAATCGCCCGTTTATTGACCTGCGCCATGCAACACCTCCAGTAGACGATCGATATCCTGCACCTCATGCGCCTGGGTCAGCGTCAGCCGTAATCTGGCCGTACCGGCGGGCACCGTCGGCGGGCGAATTGCTGTCACCCAACATCCCTGTTGCCGTAGGGTATCCGCCAGTTGCAAGGCTTTATGGTTATCGCCAACAATCAGCGGCTGAATAGCACTGGTTGAATTCGCCAGCGTTAAGCCCGGCGTATTCACCCCAGCGCGAAAACGCTGGATTAGCATCGCTAACTTTTCCCGGCGTTCATCACCTTCACGGCTGCGGATCACCGCCAGCGCGGCACGTAGAGCCTGAGCCTGCGCCGGAGGCATACTGGTGCTGTAGATCAGATGACGGGCAAACTGCAACAGATAGTCGGCCACGCTGTCAGAACACAGGATTGCCGCGCCGCTGACGCCAAATCCTTTGCCAAACGTCACCACTAACAGTTCGGGTTTCACCTGCTGTCGCCAGCAGGAGCCGCGCCCTTCTTCACCGGTTACGCCAACGCCGTGCGCATCGTCCACCAGCAGCCATGCACCGTGTCGTTCCGCCACCACGTGGATTTCAGCGAGCGGCGCGCTGTCGCCATCCATGCTGAATACGCCTTCAGTGACCACGAGCTGCTGCCCCGGACAGGTGGCAGTCAGCAGACGCTCCAGATGATGCGGATCGTTATGGGTAAAGCGACGTAGAACAGCCGGGCTAAGGCTGGCGGCCTCCAACAGCGAGGCATGGCTAAGCCTGTCGGCGACAATACGATCGTCTTTTTCCATCAATGCGGCTATCACCGCCTGATTAGCGGCAAAACCGGAGATAAATAACAGCGCCCGCGAATAGCCCAGCCACTGCGCCAGCTCTTCTTCCAGCGCCTGGTGAGCCACGGAATAACCGCTGACATGACCCGAGCCGCCGCTGCCGACGCCAAAACGTTCAGCTCCCTGCTGCCAGGCGCAGATAATCTGCGGATGGTGGCTCAGGCCAAGGTAGTCGTTGCTGGAGAAATTCAGATACTGGCGACCGTCGGCCTGCAGCCAGCGACCGGCGCCCTGGGTCACCGCATAGCGCTGCCGCCACACATCAGCGCAACGACGCGCCGTGAGCGCATCGCCAATTTTTTGCTGCCAGGTCATACGGTTGCCGCGTTGTAGTAATCATCGGTATCCGGGGTACGCAGCGCCTGCTCGAGACGTTGTTGCTGTTCGTTATCCCCCGCCAGCACCGCCGTTTGCTGCGGGTTGAGACCCAGCTTGCGGAACAACAGCAAATCTTTATCTTCGTTCGGGTTCGGCGTGGTCAGCAGTTTGCAGCCGTAGAAAATCGAGTTAGCGCCGGCCATAAAGCACATCGCCTGGGTTTGCTCGTTCATCTGCTCGCGCCCGGCGGAAAGACGCACGTAAGAGGTTGGCATCATGATGCGCGCCACGGCGATGGTACGGATGAAATCAAACGCGTCGACGTCGTCGTTATCGGCAAGCGGCGTGCCCTTCACCTTCACCAGCATGTTGATCGGCACGCTTTCCGGCGGTGTCGGCAGATTGGCTAATTGCAGCAGCAGACCGGCGCGATCGGTGACCGTTTCGCCTAATCCGACAATACCGCCTGAGCAGACTTTAATCCCGGCTTCACGCACTTTATCCAGCGTATCCAGACGTTCCTGATAAGACCGGGTAGTGATGATATTGCCGTAAAACTCCGGCGAGGTGTCGAGGTTATGGTTGTAGTAATCCAGTCCCGCGTTGGCCAGGCGCTGAGCCTGGGTTTCGTTGAGCGTTCCCAGCGTCATGCAAGCTTCCAGCCCCAACGCTTTCACGCCCTGAACCATCTGTTCCAGGTAAGGCATATCGCGCTCGTGCGGGTTCTTCCACGCCGCCCCCATGCAAAACCGCGTTGAACCGGCCTGCTTCGCCTTACGCGCCGAGTCCAGTACCTGTTCCACTTCCATCAAGCGTTCAGTTTCCAGACCCGTTTTATAGCGAGAACTTTGCGGGCAGTATTTGCAGTCTTCCGGGCAGGCGCCAGTCTTAATCGACAACAGCGTACTGACCTGTACCTGCCGCGGATCGAAGTGCTGACGATGAATCTGTTGCGCTTCAAACAGGAGATCCAGCAGTGGTTTTTCAAATAATTCGGTGACTTGCGACATTGTCCAGCGAGAAGAATGAGCCATATTGGTATACGTTTCGTTGTCAGTTTGGTGTAGACTCGTAAACCTAAATCTTTTTAATTTGGTTTACAAGTCGATTATGACAACGGATGATCTTGCGTTTGACCAACGCCATATCTGGCACCCTTACACTTCCATGACCTCCCCATTGCCGGTGTATCCGGTGGCGCGGGCCGAAGGTTGTGAACTGATTTTAGCCAGCGGCGAGCGGCTCATTGACGGGATGTCATCCTGGTGGGCGGCGATCCACGGTTACAATCATCCGCAGTTGAACGCCGCAATGAAAACGCAGATTGACGCCATGTCGCACGTGATGTTTGGCGGCATTACCCATGCCCCGGCCATTACGCTGTGTCGCCAACTGGTGGACATGACGCCAGAAGCGCTAGAGTGCGTTTTTCTCGCGGATTCAGGTTCGGTCGCGGTGGAAGTGGCGATGAAAATGGCGCTGCAATACTGGCAGGCCAAAGGGGAATCTCGTCAGCGTTTCCTGACATTTCGTAACGGCTATCACGGCGATACCTTCGGCGCGATGTCGGTCTGCGATCCCGACAACTCAATGCACAGTCTGTGGAAAGGGTATCTGCCGGAAAACCTGTTTGCGCCTGCGCCGCAAAGCCGCATGGGCGGCGAGTGGGACGAACTGGACATGGTGCCTTTTGCCCGCCTGATGGCCGCGCATCGTCACGAAATTGCGGCGGTGATCCTCGAGCCAATTGTGCAAGGCGCTGGCGGTATGCGCATGTACCATCCTGAGTGGTTAAAGCGTATCCGTAAGATGTGCGACCGGGAAGGCATCCTGCTGATTGCCGATGAGATTGCCACCGGATTTGGCCGCACCGGCAAGCTGTTTGCCTGTGAACACGCCGATATTACGCCGGATATTTTGTGCCTCGGCAAAGCATTAACCGGCGGAACGATGACCCTTTCCGCGACCCTGACCACCCGTCTGGTCGCAGAAACCATCAGCAACGGCGAAGCGGGCTGCTTCATGCACGGTCCGACCTTTATGGGCAATCCGCTGGCTTGTGCCGTCGCCTCCGCCAGCCTGTCGCTACTTAACACCGGCGAGTGGCGCTCGCAGGTCGCAGCCATTGAAGCGCAGTTGCGTGCAGAACTCGCCCCGGCGGCAGACTCCAGCCGGGTCGCCGACGTGCGCGTGCTCGGCGCAATCGGCGTGATAGAAACCACCCAGCCGGTAAATATGGCGGCACTACAGAAGTTCTTTGTCGAACAGGGCGTGTGGGTACGACCGTTTGGTAAGCTGATCTATCTGATGCCGCCGTACATTATCCAGCCCGAGCAGTTGCGCCGCCTTACGCAAGCCGTCAATGAGGCTGTGCGCCATGCAACATTTTTTAGCGATTAAACAGCGGTAAGCTCTACGGTTTCTGGCTACACTTTTTGGCTAACGAGAGGAGTCAGTATGAAACTAATCAGTAACGATCTGCGCGATGGGGAGAAGCTTGGGCATCGTCACGTCTTTAACGGCATGGGATATGACGGGGATAATATTTCCCCGCATCTGGCATGGGATGATGTGCCCGCCGGGACTAAGAGCTTTGTCGTGACCTGTTACGATCCTGATGCGCCCACCGGCTCCGGCTGGTGGCACTGGGTAGTCGTTAATCTGCCTGCGGATACCCGCGTTCTCACGCAAGGCTTCGGCTCCGGGCTGGTTGCACTGCCGGACGGGGTGATTCAGACCCGTACGGATTTTGGTAAAGCCGGTTATGGCGGCGCAGCGCCGCCGAAGGGGGAAACTCATCGCTATATCTTTACGGTTCACGCGCTGGATGTAGAGCGTATTGATGTCGATGAGGACGCCAGCGGCGCGATGGTTGGATTTAATGTTCACTTCCACTCGCTCGCCAGCGCCTCGATTACCGCAATGTTTAGTTAATCTCTGTTGGGCCGGATATCGGCTTCGCCTCATCCGGCCTACAAAGCAGATCGTAGGCCTGATAAGACGCGTTAGCGTCGCCATCAGGCAATTTTCTACAGAAATTCGGGCAGCAATTTCAACAACGTTCCTTGCGCTAACAGTTCGGTCGCGGACTCAATATCCGGGGCGAAAAAGCGATCCTGCGTATAGTGGGCAACCTGCTCGCGTAGCGCCTGGCGCGCCTGCTCCAGCAATGGACTTGAGGTTAACCCTTCACGTAGATCGATTCCCTGACACGCCGCCAGCCACTCGACGGCAATCACGCCGCGCGTATTCGCCGCCATCTCCCACAGCCTGCGACCCGCCGCCGGCGCCATAGACACATGATCCTCCTGGTTGGCGGAGGTCGGTAAGCTGTCTACACTGTGCGGATGCGCCAGCGCTTTGTTCTCGCTCGCCAGCGCGGCAGCCGTGACTTGCGCAATCATAAAGCCGGAGTTAACTCCGCCATTTTTCACCAGGAAAGGCGGCAGTTGCGACATGTGTTTATCCATCATTAACGCAATGCGTCGCTCCGATAATGCCCCGATTTCCGCAATCGCCAGCGCCAGGTTATCCGCCGCCATCGCCACGGGTTCAGCATGGAAGTTGCCGCCGGAAATCACATCGCCTTCTTCGGCAAACACCAGCGGGTTGTCGGAAACCGCGTTAGCTTCCACCAGCAGAACATCCATCACCTGGCGCATTTGCGTCAGACATGCCCCCATCACCTGCGGCTGACAGCGCAGAGAATACGGATCCTGTACTTTTTCACAGTTATGATGCGACTGCGAAAGCGCGCTGGAATCCGTCAACACATGGCGGTACAGCGCCGCGGCGTCAATCTGTCCGCGTTGTCCTCGCGCGGCATGAATCCGCGCATCAAACGGACGACGGGAGCCTAGCACGGCTTCGGTGGTCAGCGCCCCGCACACCGTCGCCGACGCAAACAGTTCCTGAGCTTCAATTAGCCCACGCAGCGCAAAAGCCGTCGAAGCCTGAGTCCCGTTAAGCAACGCCAGCCCTTCTTTCGCCTCCAGCGTTATAGGCTCCAGCCCGGCCTTTTTCAGCGCTTCGGTCGCCGGGAGCCATTCCCCCTGCCAGCGCGCCTTCCCTTCACCCAGCAGCGTCAGAGACATATGCGCCAACGGCGCCAGGTCACCCGATGCCCCCACTGAACCTTTCGCCGGGATCAGCGGATACACCCCGGCATTCACCAGCGCAATCAGCGCTTCAATCACGCTCAGGCGAATACCGGAAAAACCGCGCGCCAGGCTGTTGATTTTCAGCACCATAATCAGACGCACCATCGCGTCGTCCAGCGCCTCGCCGACGCCAGCCGCATGAGAAAGCACCAACGAGCGCTGTAAATTCTGCAAATCTTCTGTGGCGATACGGGTCTGCGCCAGTAGGCCAAAACCGGTATTAATGCCGTATGCCGTACGGCCTTCAGCAACAATGTTATTGACGCAGGCGACGCTTGCATTAATGGCGTCAATCGCGTTGGCATCAAGGCTTAGCTGGACCGGCTGCTGCCAGATGTCACGAAGTTGTGCAAAAGTCAGTTGGCCCGGCGTTAATGTCATGGTATTCATCTCAGCGTTTCCCCTGCGTCGCAGCGACCATCGGCAAATTCAGCCCTTCTTCAACGGCGCATTCCACCGCAATATCATATCCGGCGTCAGCGTGGCGCATTACACCGGTAGCCGGATCGTTATGCAATACCCGGGCAATACGCGCAGCGGCTTCATCGGTGCCATCACAAACAATGACCATCCCGGCATGCTGGGAGAAACCCATTCCCACTCCGCCGCCGTGGTGCAATGACACCCACGTCGCGCCGCTGGCGGTGTTCAGCAGCGCATTCAGCAGCGGCCAGTCGGATACGGCGTCAGACCCGTCGCGCATGGCTTCGGTTTCGCGGTTCGGGCTGGCAACGGAGCCGGAGTCCAGATGGTCACGACCAATAACAATTGGCGCGGACACTTCGCCGCTGCGCACCATTTCATTAAACGCCAGCCCCAGCTTCTGCCGCCATTCCAGGCCGACCCAGCAGATACGCGCCGGTAAGCCCTGGAAGTTAATCCGCTCACGCGCCATATCCAGCCAGTGATGCAGGTGTTTATCGTCAGCCACGATCTCTTTCACTTTGGCATCGGTTTTATAAATATCCTGCGGATCGCCGGAAAGCGCCACCCAGCGGAACGGGCCAATGCCACGGCAGAACAGCGGTCGAATATACGCTGGCACAAAACCGGGGAAATCAAAGGCGTTTTCCACGCCCATCTCTTTGGCCATCTGGCGAATGTTATTGCCGTAATCAAACGTCGGTACGCCCATTTTGCTAAACGCCAGCATCGCTTCGACATGCGTTGCCATTGAGCGTTTCGCCGCCTGCACCGTGCCCTGCGGATCGGACACCGCTTTCGCCTGATACTCTTCCCAGCTCCAGCCGGACGGCAGATAACCATGCAGCGGATCGTGGGCGCTGGTCTGGTCGGTCACCATATCCGGGCGCACACCACGCTTCACCAGCTCCGGCACAACGTCGGCGGCATTCGCGCACAGCGCAATGGAAACCGCTTTCCCTTCGCGGGTGTACTTATCGATACGCGCCAGCGCATCGTCCAGCGATGTCGCCTGCTCGTCCACGTAACGGGTACGCAGACGGAAATCAATGCGGCTTTGCTGACATTCAATATTCAGCGAGCATGCGCCCGCCAGCGTCGCGGCTAACGGCTGCGCCCCGCCCATGCCGCCCAGCCCGGCGGTTAACACCCAGCGTCCGCTCAGGTTACCCTGATAATGCTGACGTCCGGCCTCAACGAAGGTTTCATACGTCCCCTGCACGATGCCCTGGCTGCCGATGTAGATCCAACTCCCGGCGGTCATCTGACCGTACATCGCCAGCCCTTTGGCATCCAGCTCGTTAAAGTGTTCCCAGGTTGCCCAGTGCGGAACCAGGTTGGAGTTAGCAATCAGTACGCGCGGGGCATTGTCATGGGTTTTGAACACACCGACCGGTTTACCCGATTGGACCAGCAGGGTCTCATCGCTCTCCAGTTGCGTCAGCGCATTGACGATGGCGTCGTAACACGCCCAGTCACGTGCAGCGCGACCAATCCCGCCGTATACCACCAGCTCATGCGGATTTTCCGCCACGTCGGGATCCAGGTTGTTCATTAACATGCGCAGCGGCGCTTCGGTCAGCCAGCATTTGGCCGTTAAGGTAGTGCCACGCGGGGCACGAATATCCTGCTGACGATATTTGCTATGGGACATGACAGAAAACTCCTCGCGAACGTCGGATAGATAAGTAACATATACTTGTCTATACAAGTTGCCGCAAGGGTGATTTTAACAATTAAGATACATTTTTATTATATTGCGTCAGCAATCACGGTTTTGGTATCCCGACATCAGGACATAAACCGTCCTTGCAGGCGATAGCGGGAACCCGGAAACAGCAAACGGGCATGAGAGACAATGGATGATGCGGACCAGGTTTTGCGGCGGATCAGCAAGCAGGGATCGTGTTCTTTGATTTTCAGCAGCGCGCACTCTTCCGCACTGGCGCGTACCGCTTCGACAATGTGCTCACCTTCCGTTAAGGGGGCGATCAGCGACAGGTAAGCGTGAGGCGTGGTCTGGCTGTAATCCTGCGCCAGATACTCCGGCACAATCTCCGCATTCACACAGCGATCTTCAATTTGTACCGGCAAATCGTTCTCGTAGTGCACCATGATGGAGTGAAAAATGGGGGTGCCTTCTTTAACGTTTAACACTAAAGCCTGCTGCGCATTTGCCTGGGTTCTTTCCAGCGTCAGAACCTCACAGCGGTGCTGATGCTGACGCGCGTTGATTTCATCCGCAATACTGCGAATTTCAAACAGCGCAGACTGGCCTTTTGGCTCGGCGACAAACGTCCCCACCCCCTGCAAACGCACCAGCAACCCCTCATCCGTTAACTCACGCAGCGCCCGATTGATGGTCATGCGGCTAAAACCATACTGTGCCACCAGCTCTGCCTCAGACGGGATACGATCGTGAGCTTGCCAGATACCGCTGGCAATCTTTTCGCTGATCTCCTGCTTTACCTTTTCGTAAAAAGGAGCTGGAGCAGAACGGGATGGGAGCATGCGTGTGCCTTCCTTAAGCTGAAATGTGAATGGGTATAGTTTACAGACATTACCCGAACCTGATAAGCGTAACGCCCTCAGGCATGTCAGCGCCACCAGTGCGCGATTTGCCAGCCTAATCGCGCCGCAACGCGTGCCGCTCTGCCATCATCGTCAAAGCGTGGATTAAATTCAACCATATCTACCGCCTGCAGTTTACCGCTACGACAAAGGGGTTCAATCAGCCCCAACAGCGTCGCCAACGGTACGCCCAGCGCGGCGGGCGCTGACACCGCGGGCATTTCCCAAACCGGCAGTACGTCAAGGTCGATAGTCAGATAGATGACATCCGCGCCAGAGGCAAACTGCGCCAGTTGGGCCTGTGCCGAATCACAGTGCAAATCTTCCACCACGGTGACACCAAGCCGCTGCGCTTCATCCCACAGCGCCTGGGTATTTGCCGCCCGACTGACGCCGATACAGGCATAGTGAAATCCGCGTTGCTGTTCATCGCAAAGGTGTGCCAGCTGGCGAAACGGCGTACCAGATGTGGCCTGTTCGGCATGACGCAAATCGAGATGCGCGTCGAGATTGATGATGCCCACTTTTGCCTGCGGGAACGCATCCAGCACGCCAGCGCCATGGGCAAACGCGGTTTCGTGTCCTCCCCCCAGTACCAGGGTACGCATTTTCGCCTGCTGACAGCGCTGTACCGCCTTGCGTAGCGCTTGCTGCGCCCCCTCAAGATCGGGGGCCTGCGCCACAATATTCCCCAGATCCACCAGCCGCTGATGCCCGTCGTGACTGGCTAAATTCGCCAGCGCTTTACGTAGCGCATCTGGCGCTCCGGCGGCTCCCGTACGCCCCTGATTACGTTTAACGCCTTCATCACAGGCAAAACCAAGTAGCGCTATCTGCTCAGAGTGCATTTCCGGTGAAAACGCCGGACTCAGCGTGATAGTCTGAAACAGGCGCAGCGCAGTCGGCGACTCGGCGCGGTCATCTCGCCCCTGCCATAGCGCAGGAGACGCAGGTTGCCAGTTAGTCATGCAGGTTGTCCTTTGAATACACGTTGGTAGAGCGGGTTACGCCCGGGCTCATAGAGGATCTCGACCGGGAGTTCGGCATCCCACACCACAAAATCAGCCACAAACCCGGCCTTCAATTGACCGTGAGAGGCATGACGTCCCAGCGCCCGGGCCGCATGACGGGTGACGCCAGCCCACGCTTCTTCCGGCGTTAAGCCAAACTGGACGCAAGCCATATTCATCGCCCAGTGCAGACTGATAAACGGACTGGTGCCAGGGTTGAAGTCGGTCGCCACCGCCATCGGCACCTGATATTGCCGTAACAGCTCTACCGGCGGACGCTGTTGCTCATTGAGGAAATAGAAAGCGCCGGGCAACAACACCCCAACCGTACCGCTTTGGCTCATCGCCGCCACGCCCGCTTCATCGAGATATTCAATATGATCGGCGGATAAACCGTGGTAGCGGCTCACCAACTGGGCGCCGCCGAGCAGTGACAGTTGTTCAACATGCGCTTTGATCGGGATGCCCAGCGCCTGCGCGGCCTGAAACACCCGCTCACTCTGCGCCAGCGTAAAACCGACGCTTTCACAGAACAGATCGACGGTCTCGAATAGCCCTTGCTCCCACAACTGCGGCAAAATCGTCTCGCACACCAGCGTAATATAGCCGTCAGGATCGCCCCGGTATTCCGCCGGGGTAGCATGGGCAGCCAACAGCGTCGGGCTTATTTCAATCACATCCTCCGCCGCCAGCGCTGCCACCACACGTAATATTTTCTCTTCTGTCTGCAAATCCAGACCATAACCAGACTTTATTTCCAGTAGCGTAACGCCTTCTTTGATTAACCTCTCCATTCTCTGATGCGCTATATGAAGAAGTTGTTCATCAGTGGCGCTACGGGTCGCCGACACGGTGGCATTAATACCGCCCCCCTGGGCGCTTATCTGCTGATAGGAAACACCGTTAAGCCGCTGCTCCCATTCACCTGCGCGATTCCCGCCAAAGACCAGGTGCGTATGGCAGTCGATCAGGCCAGGCGTCACCAGCCGGCCCTGCATATCAAAGGTATTGTCATGTGTGAGGTATAACGAAGACTCCGGCACAATAGCGCGAATCTTACCCTGGCGGACGATCAACGCATGTCCATCCACCAGCCCATACGGGTTATCACGTTCAGGATCCATGGTCGCCAGGCGAACATTGCGCCAGATAACATCATCAGGGAAGAATTGCTGCATTTGACTCACCACTTGTCATAGGTTGTATAGACATTTATTTTTGATTCGGCGGATGTTGTCAACCTGGATGAGCATAATTGTTATCTATTTGTGATATAAGGTCTCTCCGCGCCGGGCATTACGGCGATAAAAAAGAACTTTTTACCTTTTAACCTTCCCGTTTCGCTCAACTTAGTATAAAAAAGCAGGCTTCAATGGATAACTTTCAAAGCCCGGAGCAACCTGTGAACATATCATCAGTTTCCCGTCTGGCGCTGGCAATGGCTTTTGGCGTGACGCTGACCGCCTGTAGCTCTACACCGCCCGATCAAATTCCTTCCGATCAGACCGCGCCAGGCACCGCTTCGCGCCCGATTCTGTCGGCCAATGAAGCGAAAAACTTCGTCGCCGCGCACTATTTTTCCGCGCTGACGCCAAACACCGCGCCGTGGAGCCCTTCTGCTATTACTTTGCCCGCGCAGCCTGACTTTGTCGTTGGCCCGGCAGGTACCCAGGGCGTGACGCATACCAGCATTCAGGCCGCGGTTGATGCGGCAATCATCAAACGTACCAACAAACGTCAGTACATCGCGATCATGCCGGGCGAATATCAGGGCACGGTCTATATCCCGGCAGCGACAGGTAGCCTGACGCTTTACGGTACTGGCGAAAAACCGCTGGATGTGAAAATTGGCCAGGCCATTGACGGTGATATGAGCACCGCTGACTGGCGTCGTACGGTGAACCCGGGCGGTAAATATATGCCGGGCAAACCAGCATGGTATATGTTTGATAATTGCCAGAGCAAGCGCGGCACCAATATTGGCGTGATGTGTTCTGCGGTCGTTTGGTCGCAAAATAACGGTCTGCAATTGCAGAACCTGACCATTGAAAACAACCTCGGTGATAGCGTTGATGCAGGGAACCATCCGGCAGTCGCACTGCGTACCGATGGCGATAAAGTACAGATCAACGACGTCAACATCCTGGGTCGCCAGAACACCTTCTTCGTGACCAATAGCGGCGTACAAAACCGTCTGGAAAACGATCGTCAGCCGCGTACGCTGGTGACGAACAGCTACATTGAAGGCGATGTGGATATCGTGTCTGGTCGTGGCGCGGTGGTATTCGATAACACCGATTTCCGCGTTGTGAACTCCCGTACCCAGCAGGAAGCGTACGTGTTTGCACCGGCTACCCTGTCAAACATCTACTACGGTTTCCTGGCTATCAATAGCCGCTTCACGGCAAGTGGTGATGGCGTGGCGCAACTGGGCCGCTCGCTGGATGTTGATTCTAACACCAATGGACAGGTGGTTATTCGCGACAGCGTGATTAACGAAGGCTTTAACATGGCGAAACCGTGGGCTGACAGCGTTATCTCAAAACATCCCTTTACCGGTAATACCGGCGCGGAAGATGATAAAGGCGAAATCCAGCGCAACCTGAACGACACCAATTTCAACCGCATGTGGGAATACAACAACCGCGGTATTGGTAGCAAAGTGGTTGCAGAGCCTAAGCAGTAATTGCCATTCTCTGATGTAAACCCGGCAGACTCATGCTCTGCCGGGCAATGTGCCGGATACTCATCCGGCATTAGACGCAATATTAGTACGCGTTAACCACCACCCACATCGGGCCTTGTCCTACCGCGTAACGACCTTTCTCCGTCAGCAATCCTTGTTCGCCAGCAATCTCGTACACCGCGATGTGATGAGATTTTTGCCCGGCGGCAATCAGGTATTTACCGCTGTGGTCGATATTAAAACCGCGTGGTTGCGTTTCGGTCGGCTGGAAGCCTTCTTTAGTCAGCACGCTTCCGTCTTCTGAGACGCTAAACACCGTAATCAGACTGGCGGTACGATCGCAGGCATACAAATGACGACCATCCGGCGTAATATGAATATCTGCCGCCCATCGGGTATCGGAGAAATCAGCAGGCATCATATCCAGCGTCTGTACGCATTCAATTTTGCCGTGCGGATCTTTCAGTTCCCAGACGTCAACAGAGCTGTTCAGCTCATTCACGCAATAGGCGTATTGCTTATTCGGATGGAACACCATATGACGCGGACCCGCGCCTTCCACGGTGGTCACTTCTGCCGGCTCCTGCGCGACCAGATGACCATCATCACTGACGTCAAACAGACAGATACGATCCTGTTTCAATGCCGGAACCCACAGAGTACGGTTATCCGGAGAGATGTTGGCCGAGTGGCAACCATCCAGACCGTCAACCACATCCAGGAGCTCCACCGGCAGACCATTTTCCAGACGCGTGACGCTGACGCTGCCCGCATTATAGGAACCGACAAACACGAAGCGCCCCTGATGATCGGTAGAAATATGCGTCGGACTACCCGGCAGCGCAGACTCCGCAACGAAGGTCAGCGCACCGTCATCAGGCGCAATACGATATGCCAGAACACGAAACTCCGGACGCACACCGACATAGAGATAGCGCTTATCCGGGCTGACGACCATCGGCTGTACCTGACCCGGTACATCAACCACCTGGGTCAGCGTCAAAGACCCATCGTGATTCAGGCTCCAGACATGAATTTGCTGACTCTCAGGACTGGCGGTATAAACGGTTTGTTTCATGAATACTCCTTTGCTTGTTGGCAGGTGGCTGCAATTGCCTGACACACGCCTAAGGTAGACGCTTTTAACGGTGAATGCTTAATCAAGACTCAGAATTTTGTCCGGCTCCCGTCTCGGTGTACCATTCCAGCAGACACAATTCTCAACCTTAATCTGGAAAAACCTATGACCGCACGCGTGATTGCCCTGGATTTAGACGGTACCTTGCTGACCCCGAAAAAGACCTTGTTGCCATCCTCTCTTGAAGCGCTCTCACGCGCCAGAGAAGCAGGCTACCAACTTATCATTGTCACAGGTCGCCATCACGTTGCTATTCATCCTTTTTATCAGGCACTGGCGCTGGATACACCTGCAATTTGCTGCAACGGCACTTACTTGTATGATTATCATGCAAAAAAGGTACTGGAATCCGATCCTCTCCCGGTTGACCAGGCATTGCAGCTCATCGAAATGCTGGATGAACATCAAATTCATGGACTGATGTATGTTGACGAGGCCATGCTGTATGAGCGTCCGACCGGGCATGTGGTGCGTACCGCTAACTGGGCGCAAACGCTACCGCCGGAACAGCGCCCAACCTTCACCCAGGTTCCTTCGCTGTCGCAGGCCGCGCATGATGTCAACGCCGTGTGGAAATTTGCCCTGACCGACGAAGATATTCCAAAACTGCAGCAGTTTGGTAAAGACGTTGAACAACAACTGGGGCTGGAGTGTGAATGGTCCTGGCATGATCAAGTCGACATTGCCCGTAAAGGTAACAGCAAAGGGCGACGTCTTACTCAGTGGATCGAAGCGCAGGGTGGGTCAATGGAAAATGTGATCGCCTTTGGCGACAACTTTAACGATATCAGCATGCTGGAAGCCGCAGGCACCGGCGTGGCGATGGGTAACGCTGATGACGCGGTCAAAGCCCGCGCCAACATCGTGATTGGTGACAATACCACCGACAGCATCGCGAAGTTTATCTACACCCACCTGCTGTAATCAGGCGGTGATCGACACGCTCTTAATTTGCGCGTACAGCCACAGGCCAGGTTTGATGCCAAGCTCATCCCTGGCCCACGGGCTGATCCTCGCCCACAGCGTTTTCCCGCCCACCTCAAGCTGCACTTCCACCTGACCGTTATCGTCATAGCACTGGGCGACCTTCGCACGCAGTATGTTACGAATACTGGTCTGCTGCGGCGGCTGGAGTACCAGCGAAACATCAGACGCCTGAATGCGAATGCGCAGCACGGATTGCAGCGGCTGCTCAAGCTTGTTGACCCACAGATGCTGATCGCCCAGCGCCAGCGCGGTCATCGCATAGTGAGGATGATGCTCCAGCACGCTGACTTTCAGAATACTGCTCTGCTGTTCTTTCGGCAGCCAGGGGTGCATTACGCTACTCCCCCAGACGTCCTCCAGCGAACCAAATGCTTTGACCTGCCCGTTTTCCAGCACCATCACTTTGTCTGCCAGGTGCAAAATTTCATCAAGCGAGTGGCTGACATACAACATCGGAATATTAATTTCACGCGCCAGACGTTGCAGATAAGGTAGCAGTTCGCGTTTGCGCGGAATATCCAGTGAGGCTAACGGTTCATCAAGCAGCAATAACTCTGGCGCGGTAAGCAGCGCCCGACCAATAGCAACGCGCTGTTTTTCGCCGCCGGAAAGACTTCCCGGTAGGCGATCGAGCAGCGGTTCAATGCCCAGCAGCGCCACCAGCTTATCAAACTGCCCGGCCATGCTTTTCGCCATACCGTAACGCAGGTTACCGCGCACCTTATAATGGGGAAACAGACGCGCATCCTGGAATACATAACCCACCCGACGCTTTTCAGGCGTTAAGCAGATTCCGTTTTCAACATCGTTTAACACCCGACCGTTAAGCACAATACGTCCGGACTGCGGCTGCGTCAGACCGCTGATGGCGTTAATCAGCGACGTTTTTCCCGCGCCGGAGACACCAAAAATAGCGGTAATCCCACTGGCAGGCAGCGTTTCGTTGAGCGTCAGGCAATGGGTTCCCAACGTCTGGGAGAAGTTAAGTTCCAGCATGATTATCGCCCCGTCCGCTCACGGCTAATACGCGCCAACCATTCAGAAATCAGCAGTGAAATCAGCGCCAACACAATAGAAATAATGCATAATCTTGCCGCTGCGCTTTCGCCGCCAGGCGTTTGGATCAGGGTATACATCGCCGAGGGGATAGTGCGGGTTTCGCCAGGAATATTGGAGACAAAGGTAATCGTTGCGCCGAATTCCCCGAGGGAACGCGCGAACGCCAGCACCGTCCCGACAATAATGCCGGGCAACATCAGCGGTAAGGTAATGGTCATGAATACGCGCCAGCGTCCGGCCCCGAGCGTTCGGGCAGCCTGCTCCAGCTTGACGTCGACACCTTCCAGCGCCAGACGAATTGCCCGTACCATAAGAGGGAAAGACATCACCGCCGCAGCCAGCACCGCACCGCGCCAGCTAAAGGCAAAGGTGATGCCAAACCAGTCATACAGCCGCTCGCCGATAAATCCGCGCCGCCCCATGGCGACTAACAGCAGATACCCCACCACCACCGGCGGCAGCACCAACGGCAAATGCAAAACGCTGTCGAGCAGCGCTTTGCCCGGGAAGGTGCATCGCACAAGCAGCCAGGCAAAGAAGATCCCAAACGGCAGACTAAACAACACGGCCAGGGAAGAAACTTTCAGGCTCAGTATGACGGCCTGCCATTCAGGATCGGTCAGTATCATTACTTGGTCGTAAATCCATAACGTTTAAAAATTTCAGCAGCCTGCGGTCCTTTCAGGTAATCATAGAACGCGCTGACCGTTGCGTTTTTGTGCCCATCAACAATCGCGATAGGGTATTCCACTTTTTTGTGTGAATCTTCCGGGAAGGTCGCGACAACCTTGACGCCTTTGCTGGCGACAGCATCGGAACCATAGACGATCCCCAGCGGCGCTTCGTTACGTTCCACCAGCGCCAGCGCACCGCGAACGTCTTCCGCAGGTGCCAGTTTCGGCGCCAGAGTATCCCATGCGCCCAGTTTTTGCAGTGCTTCCTTGGCATAAATGCCTGCCGGAACATGTTCCGGATCGCCGACAGCCAGGCGTCCACCATTCAGCAAATGGGTCCAGTTGGTTTTACTGTCGATAGTAAAGTCTTGCTGGGCGCTGGCTTTCGGCGCCACCACCACCAGACTGTTGCCTAACAGCGTTGCACGCGTGGCGGTATCCATCGATTTTTTATCGACCGCATAATCCATCCATTTCTGATCGGCAGAAATAAACAGGTCAGCAGGCGCGCCTGCTTCAATCTGACGCGCCAGCGTAGAAGAAGAGGCAAAAGAGGAGACGACGTCAACGTTCTTCTCTTTTTTGTATTGCGTCGCAATATCCTGCATCGCGTTGGTGAGCGAAGCCGCTGCGAATACCGTGATTTTCCCTTCATCCGCCAATGCATGTCCTGCGACAGAAAGAGAAAGCGTCGCCCCTGCAAACAAGCGTAACCATGTGCGTGCCATCTGTAGCTCCTTTGAGTTTCGTTATGTACGCGCAAATATAACGGTTAAGCCAGAATTTTCCCAGCGGTTATTGATACCAATTAGAGGTTACGCCATGAAAATATCGGCACGAGAAGCAGGATCTTGAGAAACTGTTGTCTGTGAAAACGAGCTGAAAGGCAAAAATATAAACGCCCGACTGAGCGGGCGTTTGGGGAATCAATGATTCTGTCTGGACTGGTCTTTCTGACCGATACCGGAAAAAATGTTGAACACTTCACCCAATCCGTAAATCAGACCCAGAATGATGGCCATCACCACAGGTACCATGATTACGGCGAATACCAGACTTTTCAATAACTCTAACATGGTCAACTCCAGATATAGTCCTTAGTTGTATTCTAACCACATCACGCAGAAAAGCACTCCCCTTTTGTGCGGTTGGCTTTGCGCACACACGGTTTTCCGTCACAATACCCTTTTTTGCCAGGAGCTTGTGATGCAGGCCGAAATCCTTCTTACGCTGAAACTTCAGCAAAAACTGTTTGCCGATCCCCGTCGCATTTCTCTGCTCAAGCACATTGCGCTTTCCGGCTCCATCAGTCAGGGCGCGAAGGATGCGGGTATCAGTTATAAAAGCGCCTGGGACGCGATTAACGAAATGAACCAGCTCAGTGAGCAAACGCTGGTTGAGCGTGCCACCGGCGGTAAAGGCGGCGGCGGCGCGGTGTTGACGCGTTACGGCCAGCGTCTGATCCAACTGTATGATTTGCTCGCACAAATTCAACAAAAAGCGTTTGATGTGTTGAGCGATGACGATGCGCTGCCGCTCAATAGCCTGCTGGCAGCCATTTCCCGCTTTTCACTGCAAACCAGCGCCCGTAACCAATGGTTTGGCACGATTACCGCTCGCGACCACGATCAGGTTCAACAGCATGTAGACGTCCTGTTGGCCGATGGCGAAACGCGTCTGAAAGTCGCGATTACTGCGCAAAGCGGTGAGCGTTTGGGTCTTGAGGAAGGTAAAGAAGTATTAATTCTGTTGAAAGCACCGTGGGTAGGCATTACCCAGGACGAGGCTATCGCTCAGGCCGCTGATAATCAGTTGCATGGAATGATCAGTCATATCGAACGTGGCGCAGAACAATGTGAGGTGTTAATGACGTTGCCAGACGGCCAGACGCTGTGTGCGACGCTGCCAGTGGAGCAGACTCACGCTTTAGCGGAAGGTGCTAACGCAACAGCATATTTTAATGCTGACAAAGTGATTATTGCGACGCTGTGCTGAGTTAATTGACATTAGCCTGAAGAACACGTATCCCTGTCATTAATTGCTGCAAATAATGGGATACAAAATGTCATCATTGCAAATTTCGCAAGGCACGTTTCGTCTTAGCGACACAAAAACGCTCCAGTTAGATGCGTTGACATTACACGCGGGTGATAGCTGGGCGTTTGTGGGCTCTAACGGCAGCGGGAAATCCGCGCTGGCCCGTGCGCTGGCAGGAGAATTGCCGCTACTGAAAGGTGAGCGGCACTGTCAGTTTACACGTATTACCCGACTCTCCTTCGAGCAGCTACAAAAGCTGGTCAGCGACGAGTGGCAGCGAAACAACACCGATCTTCTCAGCCCCGGTGAAGATGACACCGGGCGTACCACCGCAGAAATCATTCAGGATGAGGTCAACGACCCCACTCGCTGCGCTGCGCTGGCGCAGCAGTTTGGTATTTCTTCCCTGCTCAACAGGCGTTTCAAATACCTTTCCACCGGTGAAACACGCAAAACCCTGCTCTGTCAGGCGTTAATGTCCGCACCGGATTTACTGATCCTTGATGAGCCTTTTGACGGGCTGGACGTGGCGTCCCGTCGCCAGTTAGCAGAACTGCTCGCTGAACTGCACCAGACCGGTTTTACGCTGGTACTGGTGCTTAACCGCTTTGATGAGATTCCCGAGTTCGTGCAATTTGCCGGCGTACTTGCCGATTGCACGTTGACTGAAACCGGCGCAAAAGCAGACCTCCTGCAACAGGCATTAATCGCTCAACTTGCCCACAGTGAACGCCTGGAAGGCATCCAATTACCCGAGCCGGACGAGCCTTCGGTCCGTCGCACGCTGTCCGATAACGAACCGCGTATTGTGCTTAACGATGGCACCGTCTCGTATAACGATCGCCCTATCCTGCATCATCTGAGCTGGCAGGTAAATCCGGGGGAACACTGGCAAATCGTCGGCCCCAACGGAGCGGGAAAATCAACCCTACTGAGTTTAATCACCGGCGATCACCCCCAGGGTTACAGCAACGATTTAACGCTGTTTGGCCGCCGCCGGGGTAGTGGTGAAACTATCTGGGATATTAAAAAACACATCGGCTACGTCAGCAGTAGCCTGCATCTCGATTACCGGGTCAGTACGACGGTACGCAACGTGATTCTCTCCGGCTACTTTGACTCAATCGGCATCTATCAGGCCGTCTCTGACAGACAGCACAAACTGGTCCAGCAGTGGCTGGATATTCTGGGCATGGATAAACGTACCGCGGATGCGCCGTTCCACAGTCTTTCCTGGGGGCAGCAACGGCTGGCGTTGATTGTGCGTGCGCTGGTTAAACACCCGACTCTGTTAATCCTCGACGAGCCTTTGCAAGGCCTGGACCCGCTCAATCGCCAACTGATTCGTCGGTTTGTGGATGTACTGATCGGTGAAGGCGAAACCCAACTGCTGTTTGTCTCCCACCATGCTGAAGACGCCCCGGCCTGCATTACCCATCGACTGGAGTTTGTGCCCGAGGGTGATGTCTACGCCTATCAACAAACCTCTCTGCGTTAATTTTCATTTGAGGGCGTTTAACACGCCCTTTTTTCTGCATTTTTTTCAGATAAACTCCGAGATAACAACTTAACCTGAGGATTTAAAATAAAATAACCAATGAAAACGAGTGAAAGCATCACCGTGTAAACGATTCCACTAATTTATTCCATGTCACACTTTTCGCATCTTTGGTATGCTATGGTTATTGCATACCATAGGCTTAACGGAGCGAATTATGAGAGTATTGGTTACAGGTGGTAGCGGTTACATAGGAAGCCACACTTGCGTGCAGTTGCTGAAAAACGGTCACGAGGTGGTGATCCTGGATAACCTCTGCAACAGCAAGCGCAGCGTTCTGCCCGTCATCGAGCGTTTAGGGGGCAAGCACCCGACTTTCGTGGAAGGGGATATTCGTAACGAAGCGCTGATAACCGAAATTCTGCACGATCATGCCATTGACACGGTCATCCATTTTGCCGGGTTAAAAGCCGTTGGCGAGTCCGTTGCCAAGCCGCTGGAATACTATGACAACAACGTCAACGGGACGCTGCGTCTGGTGAATGCCATGCGCGCCGCTAACGTGAAAAACTTCATTTTCAGCTCCTCCGCGACCGTCTATGGCGATCAACCGCAAATTCCTTACGTTGAAAGTTTCCCCACCGGCACACCACAAAGCCCGTATGGCAAAAGTAAGCTGATGGTTGAACAGATCCTGACCGATCTGCAAAAAGCACAGCCCGACTGGAGTATCGCCTTACTGCGCTACTTCAACCCGGTTGGCGCGCATCCGTCAGGCGATATGGGTGAAGACCCGCAAGGTATTCCAAACAACCTGATGCCTTACATCGCACAGGTTGCCGTTGGCCGCCGCGAGTCCCTTGCCATATTTGGCAACGACTACCCTACCGAAGATGGCACCGGCGTTCGCGACTATATCCACGTCATGGATCTCGCAGATGGCCACGTCGCCGCGATGGAAAAACTGGCGGGCAAACAGGGCGTGCATATTTACAACCTCGGGGCGGGCATCGGCAGCAGCGTGCTGGATGTGGTCAACGCCTTCAGTAAAGCCTGCGGTAAACCGGTGAATTACCATTTTGCCCCGCGTCGTGATGGCGATCTTCCGGCCTACTGGGCAGATGCCAGTAAAGCCGATCGCGAGCTCAACTGGCGCGTAACTCGCACCCTGGATGAAATGGCGCAAGACACCTGGCACTGGCAATCACGCCATCCGCAGGGATATACGGATTAAGGATCAATCATGACGCAATTCAATCCTGTCGATCATCCACACCGCCGTTTTAACCCGCTCACCGGGCAGTGGATCCTCGTCTCACCACATCGTGCAAAACGCCCCTGGCAAGGGGCGCAGGAAACACCATCTAAGCAGGTTCTACCCGCACATGACCCGGACTGCTTCCTGTGTGCAGGCAATACACGTGTTACCGGCGATAAAAACCCGGATTACACCGGGACCTATGTTTTTACTAACGACTTTGCCGCGCTGATGTCCGATACCCCGGACGCGCCGGACAGCAACGATCCGTTAATGCGCTGTCAGAGCGCGCGCGGTACCAGCCGCGTGATTTGCTTTTCGCCCGATCACAGCAAAACGCTGCCGGAACTCAGCGTGCCTGCGCTAACAGAAATCGTGAAAACGTGGCAGGAACAGACGGCAGATTTAGGCAAAACCTATCCCTGGGTGCAGGTCTTTGAGAATAAAGGCGCGGCAATGGGGTGTTCGAACCCCCATCCGCACGGACAGATTTGGGCCAATAGCTTTCTGCCCAACGAAGCCGAACGTGAAGATCGCCTGCAAAAAGCGTACTTCGCCGAACAGGGCGCGCCAATGCTCCTTGATTACGTCCAGCGTGAACTGGCGGATGGTAGCCGGACGGTCGTTGAAACAGAACACTGGCTGGCAGTCGTGCCCTACTGGGCGGCATGGCCGTTCGAAACGCTACTGCTGCCAAAAGCGCATGTCCTGCGTATCACCGATTTGACCGACGAACAGCGCGCTGATCTGGCGCTGGCGTTGAAAAAACTGACCAGTCGTTACGACAACCTGTTCCAGTGCTCATTCCCTTACTCCATGGGCTGGCACGGCGCACCGTTTAACGGTGAAGAAAACCAACACTGGCAGTTGCACGCACACTTTTATCCGCCGCTGCTGCGTTCGGCAACCGTGCGCAAATTTATGGTCGGTTACGAAATGCTGGCGGAAACCCAGCGCGACCTGACAGCAGAACAAGCGGCTGAACGACTGCGTGCGGTCAGCGACATCCATTTTCGCGAATCCGGAGTTTAAATAATGAGTCTGAAAGAAAAAACACAATCTCTGTTTGCTGAAACATTTGGCTACCCTGCCACCCATACTATTCAGGCTCCGGGCCGTGTAAACCTGATTGGCGAACATACCGATTATAACGACGGATTCGTTCTGCCCTGCGCTATCGACTATCAAACCGTGATTAGCTGTGCGACACGCGATGACAGAAAAGTTCGCGTTATCGCGGCTGACTACGATAATCAAATGGACGAGTTCTCTCTGGACGCGCCAATTATCGCTCATGACAGCCAGCAGTGGTCAAACTACGTGCGTGGCGTGGTGAAGCATCTGCAAAAGCGTAATAACGCCTTTGGCGGCGCGGATCTGGTGATCAGCGGTAATGTGCCTCAGGGCGCAGGCTTAAGCTCTTCGGCTTCGCTGGAAGTGGCGGTAGGCACCGTGTTCCAGCAGCTTTATCATCTGCCGCTCGACGGGGCGCAGATTGCTCTGAACGGCCAGGAAGCTGAAAACCAGTTTGTCGGCTGCAACTGCGGCATTATGGATCAGTTGATCTCCGCGCTTGGCAAGAAAGATCATGCGCTGCTGATCGACTGCCGTACGCTGGGCACCAAAGCCGTTTCCATGCCTGAAGGCGTGGCGGTGGTAATCATCAACAGCAATTTTAAACGTACGTTGGTGGGTAGCGAGTACAACACCCGTCGCGAACAGTGTGAAACCGGGGCGCGTTTCTTCCAGCAACCTGCTCTGCGTGATGTCAGCTTTGAAACCTTTAGCGCAGTTGCTCACGAACTGGATCCGATTGTCGCCAAACGCGTTCGTCACGTGATCACGGAAAACGCGCGTACCGTGGAAGCTGCGAATGCGCTGGAAAAAGGCGACCTGTTACGCATGGGTCAGCTGATGGCGGAATCTCACGCTTCAATGCGCGATGACTTTGAAATTACCGTGCCGCAAATTGATACACTGGTTGAGATTGTCAAAGCAACCATCGGCGATAAAGGTGGTGTTCGTATGACAGGCGGCGGCTTCGGGGGCTGTATTGTGGCGCTGATCCCGCAAGATCTGGTGCCTGCCGTGCAGCAGGCTGTCGCCGAACAGTACGAAGCTAAAACCGGTATTAAAGAAACATTTTACGTCTGTAAACCTTCACAAGGAGCCGGACAATGTTAAACGAAATTCCCGTAATGGCGCCCGACGGTCAGCCGTTCCGCCTGCTTACCCTGCGTAACGACGCGGGGATGGTGGTCACGCTCATGGACTGGGGCGCAACGCTGCTCTCTGCGCGTATTCCACTTAGCGATGGTAGTGTGCGCGAAGCCCTGCTCGGTTGCGCCAGTCCGGAGCAGTACCCGGAACAGGCTGCGTTTCTGGGGGCTTCCATTGGCCGCTACGCTAACCGTATCGCCAACAGCCGCTATACCTTTGACGGCGAAACCATTGAATTGCTGCCAAGCCAGGGTGATAACCAACTGCACGGCGGACCGAACGGTTTCGACAAACGTCGCTGGCAGATAGTGAATCAGAATGACCGTCAGGTGCTGTTTGCCTTAACGTCTGACGATGGCGACCAGGGTTTCCCTGGTAATCTTTGCGCCACCGCGCAGTATCGCCTGACTGACGATAATCGGATTTCGATAACCTACCGTGCCACGGTTGATAAGCCCTGCCCGGTAAATCTGACGAATCATGTCTATTTTAATCTCGACGGTGACAAAACGGATGTGCGCCAGCACAAGCTGCAAATTCTGGCGGACGAGTATTTACCCGTAGACGAAATGGGCATCCCGCATGACGGGCTGAAATCCGTCGCCGGAAGCACTTTTGATTTCCGTTCCCCGAAAATCATCGCCAGCGAATTTCTGGCCGATGACGATCAGCGCAAGGTAAAAGGTTACGATCACGCCTTCCTGCTCCAGGCACAAGGCAATGCGCGTACTCCGGCGGCTCAGGTTTGGTCTCAGGATGAAAAACTGCAGATGGTGGTTTACACCTCAGCCCCGGCATTGCAGTTTTACTCAGGAAACTTCCTTGGCGGTACGCCTTCACGTGGGCCGGAGGCCTATGAAGACTGGCAAGGTCTGGCGCTGGAAAGTGAGTTTCTGCCAGACAGCCCGAACCATCCGGAATGGCCACAGCCGGACTGCTTCCTGCATCCGGGTGAAGAGTATGCCAGCGTGACGGAATATCAGTTTATTCCTGCCTGACAGTTCATCCTGACAGGCCCGATAGCATAAATTTATCGGGCCTGTTGTTTGTTTTCCGCAGTAAACCCGCTCCCCCCCCATCATCCAAAGACAAAATCGCAACCTTGAGTTCACAAGAACCTTACACTGTGGCGCTATTTTCGCTATGGTTATGCGTAAGCATTGCCGCTGACTCATTACGGCAATATAATGAGAATTATTATCATTAAATATGATTGATAGGAGTGAGTGTATGGCTGTAACTAAGCTGGTTCTGGTACGACACGGTGAAAGTCAGTGGAACAACGAAAACCGTTTTACCGGTTGGTATGACGTTGATCTGTCCGAGAAAGGCGTAGGTGAAGCAAAAGCGGCCGGTAAGCTGCTGAAAGAGGAAGGCTATAGCTTTGATTTTGCCTATACCTCTGTGCTGAAACGTGCCATCCATACCCTATGGAACGTCCTGGACGAACTGGATCAGGCCTGGCTGCCAGTTGAGAAATCCTGGAAACTGAACGAGCGTCATTACGGCGCGCTACAGGGTCTGAACAAAGCAGAAACCGCTGAAAAATACGGTGACGAGCAGGTTAAGCAATGGCGTCGCGGCTTTGCGGTCACCCCGCCGGAACTGACCAAAGATGACGAGCGTTATCCGGGTCACGACCCGCGTTATGCCAAACTGACTGACAAAGAACTGCCGCTCACCGAAAGCCTGGCGCTGACTATCGATCGCGTGATTCCTTACTGGAACGAAACCATTCTGCCGCGTATGAAAAGCGGTGAGCGCGTAATTATCGCTGCTCACGGTAACTCCCTGCGCGCGCTGGTGAAGTACCTGGATAACATGAGCGAAGATGAAATCCTCGAACTGAACATCCCGACCGGCGTACCGCTGGTGTATGAGTTTGACGAAAACTTTAAGCCGATTAAACACTACTATCTGGGTAACGCTGACGAGATCGCGGCAAAAGCCGCAGCCGTTGCTAACCAGGGTAAAGCGAAGTAACTTTTTCGCTCCCAATAAATAGCGTGGAATGCTCCACGCTTTTTTTATTGCCGGATGGCGGCGTTGCCTTATCCGGCCTACCGAGGCTAACCCGGATAAGTTTTTTACCCGCGGCGCGCTTTTACCGCTTCCGCCAACTGGCGTAACACCGCATCGGTATCTTCCCAGCCAATGCAGGCATCGGTGATGCTCTTGCCGTAGGTCAGGGGTTCACCACTATCCGGGTTCTGATTACCTTCAACCAGATGGCTTTCAATCATCACGCCAATAATTGCTTTTTCGCCACCGGCAACCTGCCCGCAAACGTCTTTCGCAACATCCATCTGCTTTTTGAACTGCTTGCTGGAGTTGGCATGGCTAAAGTCGATCATCACCTGCGGAGAAAGCCCCGCTTTGACCAAACCTTCTTTCACGTCGGTAACGTGCTGAGCGCTGTAGTTCGGCTCTTTGCCGCCGCGCAGAATGATATGGCAATCGCCATTACCGCTGGTATTCACAATCGCCGAATGGCCCCATTTGGTTACAGACAGGAAGCAATGCGGCGCCCCGGCAGCATTGATTGCATCAATGGCGACTTTGATGGTGCCATCAGTACCGTTTTTAAAACCAACCGGGCAGGACAAACCTGACGCCAATTCACGGTGTACCTGAGATTCTGTAGTACGTGCGCCAATCGCGCCCCAGCTCATAAGATCGGCAAGATATTGTGGGGTGATCATATCCAGGAACTCGCCTGCGGCCGGCAAACCACTGTCGTTGATATCCAGCAGCAGTTTACGGGCAATGCGCAGACCGTCGTTGATCTGGAAGCTGTTATCCATGTGCGGATCGTTGATAAGTCCTTTCCAGCCTACGGTAGTACGCGGTTTTTCAAAATAGACGCGCATGACGATTTCAAGTTCGCCTTTTAACTCTTCACGTAGCGCCAGCAAGCGAGCGGCATACTCTTTAGCCGCTGCCGGATCATGAATAGAACACGGCCCAATCACCACCAGCAGACGATCGTCACTGCCTTTGAGAATTTTATGAATCGCCTTACGGGCATGCGCCACCGTATTGGCGGCATTTTCAGTAGCGGGGAATTTTTCCAGCAGTGCGACCGGGGGTAATAATTCGTTGATCTCTTTAATGCGTAAATCGTCGTTCTGATAATTCATGATTATTCCAGCGTTGCCATACTTATATAAATGAATGCAATCCCTCCAATCTATATCTTCAGTCATAAAGTGTAAACGGGGTTTTACACTTTGGACGGATTAATCCTGGAATAGGCCAAAAAAACGCAATAAAGTAGCGAAAAAAGAGATCCAGACTACAATTTATAACTGCAACAGCTTAAATTCTCATAAATTTCAAGATTCTATGCTGGTTTTAATTTGCATAGCAAAACTATTAACCATGTCCTGCTGATGTACTGGCACATGCACTGTTGGAAGACGTTATCCGACATCTCAATCATAACAGGAGCATAATATGCATATGACAAAGCTGACTTCACTCTTTTTGACGGCCACACTCAGCCTCGCCAGCGGCGCGGCGCTCGCAGCTGACACCAACACGCAGTCGAATAACGGCCAGGCTAATTCCGCGGCAGATGCCGGTCAAGTCGCGCCAGACGCGCACGAAAACGTTGCGCCAAATAATGTCGATAACAACAACGTGAATTCGGGTGGCACAATGCTGCATCCGGACGGTTCATCAATGAACCATGAAGGAATGACCAAAGACGAGGTGCATAAAAACACCATGTGTAAGGACGGACGCTGCCCGGATGTGAATAAAAAAGTTGAGACCGGAAACGGCATCAATAATGATGCCGACACCAAAACTGACGGTACTACCCAGTAACGCTGAAAATAAAGCTAATAACGGGAGAGCAATAGCTCTCCTTTTTAATTTTATCATCCCAAAAACGGTATCATGACATACAGTAAAGGTGAGAATAACAAAGGGATGGCATAATGGCGCACTCACATACTCATACTTCCCCTGAGCAACCTAAGGACAATAATGCCCGCAGATTGCTTTTCGCATTCTGCATTACAGCCGGATTTATGCTGGTTGAAGTGGTGGGTGGAATTATTTCAGGCTCGCTGGCGTTACTGGCTGATGCCGGACATATGCTCACAGATGCCGCCGCGCTTCTATTTGCCCTGCTGGCGGTCCAATTCTCCAGACGCCCGCCCACTATACGGCACACTTTCGGCTGGTTGAGACTCACAACATTAGCCGCGTTTGTTAACGCCATCGCATTGGTTGTGATCACCATTTTAATCGTCTGGGAGGCGATTGAGCGCTTCCATACGCCACGTCCCGTTGCGGGCGGCATGATGATGATCATTGCTGTCGCGGGTTTACTGGCGAACGTGCTCGCTTTTTGGGTTTTACATCGCGGCAGTGAAGAGAAAAACCTTAACGTCCGCGCCGCAGCGCTACACGTAATGGGCGATTTGCTCGGCTCGGTTGGAGCAATCATCGCTGCGCTGATTATTATCTGGACGGGCTGGACGCCAGCGGACCCAATTCTCTCGATTCTGGTTTCCGTGCTGGTACTGCGTAGCGCCTGGCGGTTATTGAAAGATAGCGTCAATGAATTACTGGAAGGCGCTCCGCTTACATTGGATATTGCCGCATTGCAGCGCCATCTCAGCCGGGATATCCCCGAAGTTCGCAATGTGCATCATGTACACGTCTGGATGGTAGGTGAAAAACCGGTCATGACGCTGCATGTGCAGGTGGTCCCGCCGCACGATCACGACGCGCTGCTGGAGCGTATTCAACATTTCCTGATTCATCACTACCAGATTGAACACGCCACGATCCAGATGGAATATCAGCCGTGCAATGGGCCGGACTGCCACCTGTATCAGGGCGTGTCCGGCCATGCACATCATCACCATTAATGGGACAGCGCGTGGGAACCCCGCTCACGCGCGCTGTTAATCCACAACCTGCTTCCGTTCAGGGCGATAACCGTCAGGATCATATATTCCAGTGACATGGCATATACGCCTTGCAGAGCAAAGATCACTACGCTAATGACGTTAATGATCACCCACAACAGCCAGTTTTCAACGTATTTGCGCGTCATCAGGATCATCGCCACAATCGACAACACCATCATGCAGGAATCCCAGAACGGGAATGCATCGGGTTGCAACTCTGGAGCCGCTACCTGTAATCCCAGCCCCTGCATAATGTTCACGGCAATACGCGTCAAAAAGGCAAACACCGGATCGATATAGACCGACATCAGGCCAATCGCCACCACGCAAGCAGCCAGCCAACCGATCGCTTTCGGTAACGGCAACCAGCGTATTTTCAACTCTGCCTCATGCTGGTTGGTTTGCCGGGACCAGGCATACCAGCCGTAGATATTCGCGGCAAAAAAGAAAACCTGCAGCAACAGACTGGCATAGAGCTGGATCTGAAAGAAGATAATCGCAAACAGCGTGACGTTTATCAGTCCGAAGACGTAATTACTGATTTTCTCAAGGCTCGCCAGGCCAATACACAATAACCCGGCGATCGTCCCCACGGCTTCGATCCACGACAGATCGTAACCGCCCGCACCGATCGGAATATGTACCAGAATGTTCTGCGTGCTAAAAAAGTCCATCTTTTCCCCCAGAGCAAATAAATTACTTAAGCCCGAAGTGTAGCCGCAAATTCCAACATGCGGTTTAACGGCAGCAATGCACCTTCTCGCAGCGCTGCATCTACATGTATCTCGTGAGCAGTCCCCCCTTGCTCCAGACCCTCAGCAATCGCCTTGAGGCCGTTCATCGCCATCCACGGACAATGCGCGCAACTGCGACAGGTTGCCCCCTCGCCTGCCGTTGGCGCTTCAAGCAACTCTTTATCAGGAACAGCTTGCTGCATTTTGTAAAAAATACCCCGGTCTGTCGCCACTATCAGTTGCTGGTGCGGTAACGATTTTGCTGCGTTGATTAACTGGCTGGTTGACCCGACCGCATCGGCCATATCAACGATGGACTGAGGGGACTCCGGATGCACCAGCACGGCGGCATTGGGGTAAAGCGCTTTCATGCGTGTTAAAGCCTGAGTTTTAAACTCGTCGTGGACGATACACGCCCCCTGCCAACAAAGAACGTCTGCACCGGTCTGTTTTTGCACGTAGTTGCCCAGATGTCTGTCCGGGGCCCAGATGATTTTTTCACCCAAACTATCAAGATGCTCAATAAGTTCAACCGCAATACTGGAGGTCACGACCCAGTCGGCACGAGCTTTAACTGCTGCTGAGGTATTGGCGTAAACCACTACGGTGCGATCCGGATGCGCGTCGCAAAACGCGCTGAACGCATCAATCGGACAACCCAGATCTAATGAACATTCTGCCTGCAGGGTTGGCATCAGGATGGTCTTTTCCGGGCTGAGAATTTTGGCGGTTTCTCCCATAAATCTCACGCCCGCAACCAACAGCGTAGAAGCGGGATGTTTTGAGCCGAACCGCGCCATCTCCAGAGAATCAGAAATACAGCCGCCGGTCTCTTCGGCCAACTGTTGGATTTCAGGATCGGTGTAATAGTGCGCGACCATAACGGCATCACGCTCTTTCAGCAGGCGCTTGATTTTTTCACGGTAAAATTGTTTTTCGTCCGCACTCAGCGGTGCTGGCTTCGGCGGAAATGGATAAATTGCAGCTTCAGGATCAAACATCACGCTCATCTTGCTTTCTCGTTTTACTGGCTTAACGAAATAACCGATTAAAAGCGTGACACACGCCATATTCGGTTTAGTTTGTTTTATATGCTAAACAAGATAGCGGATTAGTGCAGAAAAGTCACAATAATTGCGTGTGATGAGTACCGGATGGTGACTGGCGTCTTATCCGGCCTACATTTGGTACCCGTAAGCCTGATAAACGAAGCGCATCAGGCAAGCAGGTTCGAATCTTTCATATTGCAGATAGCAAAAAGACGCCGCCAGCGCCCTCTTTTACACTGGTGGGGCGTGCAGGATGACTCGCTTCACTCGCCCTTCGGGTCGTCGCCGTAAACGGCTCCGTTGTCTCACTACGTTCGACCCGAACCTGCTGCAGGTTCGAATCTTTCATATTGCAGATAGCAAAAAGGCGCCTTTAGGGCGCCTTTTTACACTGGTGGGGCGTGCAGGATTCGAACCTGCGACCAATTGATTAAAAGTCAACTGCTCTACCAACTGAGCTAACGCCCCCTTATGGGGTTTACTTCTTTATACTTTCAGGATGGTGGGTCGTGCAGGATTCGAACCTGCGACCAATTGATTAAAAGTCAACTGCTCTACCAACTGAGCTAACGACCCGCTCGGATGTCACCTGAAAAAATTTTACTCGGAACCACCAGGAATTGGTGGGGCGTGCAGGATGACTCGACTTCGTCTCGCCCTGGCGGGCCGTTGCTAAAGCAACGTTATCCTTCACGTTTAACATCTGAGTACGATGTTAAAGTTGGTGGGGCGTGCAGGATTCGAACCTGCGACCAATTGATTAAAAGTCAACTGCTCTACCAACTGAGCTAACGCCCCGAGTGGTGGGTGATGACGGGATCGAACCGCCGACCCCCTCCTTGTAAGGGAGGTGCTCTCCCAGCTGAGCTAATCACCCGATACTACGCTGGATACTACTTACTAACTGAGTTAGTGGTGGGTCGTGCAGGATGACTCGACTTCGTCTCGCCCTACGGGCCGTTGCTTACGCAACGTTATCCTTCACGTTTTACTATCGCGTTCCACCAGAACGATTGGTGGGTCGTGCAGGATTCGAACCTGCGACCAATTGATTAAAAGTCAACTGCTCTACCAACTGAGCTAACGACCCACTTTTTTCGCCGCTTTCAGGCTGTTTGATATCCCTTGGCAACGGCGGCATATATTACTGATTTCAGATTTTAGCGCAACAAAAATTTCGAGGTAAATAACTCAACTGCTTAGGAATCACACGACGCGACCAGAAATAACACGATTTCTGGTCGCATGGTGGTCATTACATCGCGTTAAGGCGTTTTTGCGCTTGTTTCGCGCCATCAGTGCCAGGATATTTAGTGATAACCTGCTGATAAACCGCTTTAGCTTTTGCTGTGTCGCCTTTGTCCTGCATGATGACGCCGACTTTATACATCGCGTCTGCAGCCTTAGGTGATTTTGGGAAGTTTTTAACTACCGAAGCGAAATAGAACGCGGCATCATCTTTTTTACCCTTGTTGTAATTCAACTGACCCAGCCAATAATTGGCATTTGGCAGGTAAGTAGAGTCCGGGTACTTTTTGATGAAGTTCTGAAATGCTTCAATCGCGTCATCCTGACGGGATTTATCCTGTACCAGGGCGATTGCTGCATTGTAATCGGTATTCGCATCGCCAGTTTGTGCCGGAGCCCCTGACGTTGCCGCAGCCCCCGCATCAGGCGCAGGGGTCGCCGCCCCGCTCTGATCCCCACCCGCAGACTGCGCCGCAGGCGCGCTACCGCTGCCAAGATTATTCATCTGCAGCAATATCTGTTTCTGACGTTCAACAACCTGATTCAGTTGATACTGATTTTCCTGAATTTGACCACGCAGAGAGTCAATATCGGACTGATTATCGGAGAGTTGTTGCTGGAGTTGGGTTAAAAGCTGACTGTGAGCGTTAGAAATACGCTCGAGTTGAGTGACACGGTCTTCGACCGAGCCTGAGCCGACACTACTGATTGGCGCCTGTGCAAAAGCGGCCCAGGGGGCCGCTATGCCAACCAGTAACGACAGACTCAACAGATGATGTCTGAAGTTACTGCTCATGCAATTCTCTTAGTAAACCAGTACGGCACGACGGTTTTTGGAGTAAGCCGCTTCGTCATGACCCAGTACTGCAGGTTTTTCTTTACCGTAAGAAACGATGGAGATCTGGTCAGCAGAAACGCCTTTACCCTGCAGGTACATCTTAACGGCGTTTGCACGACGCTCACCCAGGGAAATGTTGTACTCAGGAGTACCACGTTCGTCCGCATGACCTTCTACGGTGACTTTGTAAGACGGGTTGCTACGCAGGAAGTTAGCGTGCGCATCCAGCATTGCAGCGAAGTCAGAACGGATATCGTACTTGTCCAGATCGAAGTAAACGATGTTGTTCTGCTGCAGCTGCTGCATCTGAAGACGCGCTTGCTCTTCAGAAGACATGTTGCCGCTGCCGTTTGCATCCATACCAGTGCCGGCACCCAGCATGCCTTCGCTGCCGTCATTGCTGGCGTTCTTGTTAGAAGAACATGCCGCAATAGCCATAACAGGCAGAGCAATCATCAGCCCTTTCAGCACTTTGTTCAGTTGCATTTCAATGATTCCTTTATTAATCAATTATTTATTATCACAGATACGGCGACCAGGCAGGGAATTTAACCTGACCATCAGTTGCCGGAAGACGCGCTTTGAAACGCCCATCTGTAGAAACCAAATTCAGCACGGATCCCATCCCCTGAGAAGAGCTGTAGATTACCATAGTGCCGTTAGGTGCCAGACTTGGCGTTTCATCCAGGAACGTTGACGACAGAACTTGTACGCCACCCGCTACCAGATCTTGTTTGGCAATGTGTTGCTGACCGTTAGCCGAGCTTACCATTACCATAAATTTACCGTCGCTGCTCACATCCGCATCCTGGTTTTGCGAACCTTCCCAGGTAATACGCTGCGGAGCACCGCCGTTGACGTTAACTTTGTATACCTGCGGACGACCGGCCTGGTCAGAAGTAAAGGCCAGATTCTGGCTGTCCGGGAACCAGGTAGGTTCAGTGTTGTTGCTGCGACCATCCGTCACCTGACGGATTTGACCAGAACCAATGTCCATAACATACAGGTTCAGGCTACCGGTTTTAGACAGGGCAAACGCCAGTTTGCTGCCATCCGGAGAAAACGCAGGTGCGCCGTTGTGACGCGGGAAAGAAGCGACCTGACGAACAGCGCCGTTAGACAACGTCTGAATAACCAGCGCAGAACGACCGCTTTCGAAGGTCACGTAAGCCAGTTTTGAACCGTCCGGAGACCACGCCGGAGACATCAGCGGCTGCGGAGAACGGTGTACCACGAACTGGTTGTAACCATCGTAGTCGGACACGCGTAATTCGTACGGGAACTGACCGCCGTTGGTCTGGACAACATACGCGATACGGGTACGGAATGCGCCCTTAATACCGGTCAGTTTTTCAAATACTTCGTCACTGGCAGTATGGCCCGCGTAACGCAGCCATTGCTTGTTCACTTTATAGGTGTTCTGCGCCAGTACGGTACCCGGCGCGCCGCCGGTATCTACCAGTTGATAAGCCACGCTGTAGGAGCCATCCGGATTCGGCGTTACCTGCCCGACCACGACGGCATCAATACCCAGCGCAGACCATGCAGCAGGTTGAACTTCCGCCGCGGTGCCCGGCTGCTGCGGCAGACGAGAACGGTCTAATGGGTTAAATTTACCGCTGTTACGCAGGTCAGCGCCAACGATACCACCGATATCTTCAGGTGCAGCACCCGGCCCTGCCCACTTGAATGGGACAACGCCAATCGGGCGTGCCGAGTCCACCCCCTGGGTGATCTCGATACGTACTTCTGCATGCAGCACTGCTGCCCACAGCATCAGAAAACCAAATGCTACTCGTAATGCCTGCTTCATCATATCTCCCTTATCTGGACGGAACGCCCACGATAATTTAGCAGAATGTTAACAAACTCAAATACACAAAACTACCAGAACTCTGTCTCAACCTTAGACTGTTTCCCCCGATTTCTCAGGGGTTGTTATTACAGTTTAAAGTCCAGTTTGGCATCTTTTACTTTTTCATAAACAGCCTGGCTAGGCGGTTTAGGAATTCTGGCTGTTTTCGCAGCCGTCAGTGCAGCCTGGCACAATGCCGGATCGCCGCCCTCTTCGGTCACATCCAGTAACAGACCATCGGGTGCTAACTTGATATGTAGTACGCAAGATTTGCCCGCATACAAATCAGCACCATACAGACGGCTCTGGATCGCATTACGAATTTGAGAGGCGTAAGCACTGATATCAGCGCCAGATGCGCCGCCATTTGCACCACTTGTACCACTATCTTTCGCCGGCTGACCGTTTCCTTTCGCTCCACCACCTGATTTCGGCGCATTCTTACCGGAGCTTAAGTCACCCAACAGGTCGTCAACGCCCGAGGCCGCAGCGGCCTTCT
The DNA here is from genome assembly GCF_059615875.1 of Citrobacter sp. CRE-46. Taxonomy (NCBI): domain Bacteria; kingdom Pseudomonadati; phylum Pseudomonadota; class Gammaproteobacteria; order Enterobacterales; family Enterobacteriaceae; genus Citrobacter; species Citrobacter sp. CRE-46. Next base: position 3,548,758 of record NZ_CM184341.1, read on the forward strand.
CAGCAGCCGCTTTTTTCGCAGCAGCGGCTTTATCTGCCGCAGCTTTCTTGTCAGCAGCAGCTTTGTCAGCGGCAGCTTTCTTGTCTGCAGCAGCTTTGTCAGCGGCAGCTTTCTTGTCTGCAGCGGCTTTTTCCGCAGCAGCTTTCTTTTCAGCCGCCGCTTTTTCAGCAGCTGCTGCTTTTGCGGCAGCGGCTTTTTCTGCTTTTTCGGCGGCAGCTTTTTCTGCTGCAGCTTGCTTAGCAGCTTCAGCCTGGGCTTTCTTCGCGGCGTCTGCGGCAGCCTTAGCGGCTTGTGCTTCGGCAACTTTCTTCGCATCAGCGGCGGCTTTAGCGGCTTCAGCCTCAGCTTTTTTCTGTGCGTCCGCAGCGGCTTTCTTCGCGGCATCTGCCGCTTGTTTCGCCTGTGCATCCGCCTTGGCCTTCGCGTCTGCAGCAGCCTTCGCCGCAGCTTCTTCAGCCTGTTTCTGCTGCTCTTGCGCTTTCGCGGCGGCAGCTTCAGCCTGTTTCTGCTGTTCCGCTTGTTCGCGCACTTTTTCCTGCGCGGCTAAACGTTCTTTTTCCAGCTGCTTCAGGCGCTCTTGCTCAGCGGCCTGTTTCTCGCGAAGTTCTTCAGCCTGTTGCTGCGCCTGTTTTTCACGCTGCTCTTCTGCACGTTTCGCACTTGCCTGCTGTTGCTGCTGCCTGTCGTACTGTTGCACAACGGCGCCAGGATCAACCATAACGGCGTCGATGGACGAACCGCCACCGCCGCCGGCTGAAGCATCAATGTGCTCATCGAACGAACTCCAGATCAGCGCTGCAAATAAAATGACATGCAGCACCGCTGAAATAATTATCGCCCTTTTGAGCTTGTCGTTTTGTTCGGTTGCCTTTGACACTCTCGGTTCCCAAAAAACTGTTCGCCTGTTACGCGCTATCTTTCAAGCCAGCAATACGCAGACATCAGATTGGCTGCGTCATCAAGCCAACCGATTTCACACCTGCACTGTGTAACAAGTTCAGCGCTTTAATTATTTCATCATAAGGCACGTCTTTCGCACCACCGATTAAAAAGACCGTTTTCGGATTGGTCTGCAGGCGGCTTTTCGCTTCTGCAATAACCTGCTCCGGCGGCAGTTGATCCATACGATCTTTTTCAACCACCACGCTGTATTGCCCAATACCGGAAACTTCAATAATGACCGGAGGTTCGTCGTTACTGCTGACGGCTTGCGATTCGGTCGCATCCGGCAGATCGACTTCCACACTCTGGGTAATGATCGGCGCGGTTGCCATAAAGATCAGCAGCAGCACCAGCAGTACGTCGAGCAGCGGTACAATATTGATTTCGGACTTAAGTTCGCGACGACCTCGTCCACGCGTTCTGGCCATGGCTTACCCCTTGTTGCTCTCGCTAACGGTAAACGCCTGGCGGTGCAGAATCGCGGTAAACTCTTCCATAAAGTTGTCGTAATTCAGTTCCAGCTTGTTCACGCGCTGATTCAGTCGGTTGTAAGCCATAACCGCCGGGATTGCCGCAAACAGACCGATAGCCGTCGCAATCAACGCTTCCGCGATACCCGGTGCGACCATTTGCAGCGTTGCCTGTTTTACCGCGCCCAGCGCGATAAACGCGTGCATGATCCCCCAAACGGTACCGAACAGACCGATATACGGACTGATGGAGCCGACGGTGCCGAGGAATGGAATATGTGTTTCCAGCGTTTCCAGTTCACGGTTCATCGAGATTCGCATCGCACGGGATGCCCCCTCAACGACCGCTTCCGGCGCATGGCTATTGGCCCTGTGCAAACGCGCAAATTCTTTGAATCCGCTATAAAAAATTTGTTCCGATCCCGCCAAATTATCACGACGCCCCTGACTTTCCTGATACAGGCGTGACAACTCAATACCAGACCAGAACTTGTCTTCAAATGCTTCTGCTTCACGTGAAGCGGCATTCAGAATACGGGTCCGCTGGATAATAATGGCCCAGGATGCGATTGAGAAACCAATCAAAATCAACATGATAAGTTTAACCAGAAGGCTTGCCTTCAGGAACAAATCAAGGATATTCATGTCAGTCACTGCTTAAACTCCGCGACAATAGACTTGGGAAGCGCACGAGGCTTCATTTTGAGTGGATCAACGCAAACAATCAGAACTTCGGCTTCATTCAGCACGGTGTTCTCTGCGTTGACAATGCGTTGCGTGAAAACCAATGAGGTGCCACGCATTGACGTAATTTCGGTTTGGACTTCGAGCATATCGTCGAGCCGCGCAGGCGCAAAATACTCAAGAGTCATCTTGCGCACCACAAAGGCTACGCGCTCTGCCAGCAGCACCTGCTGACTGAAGTGATGATGACGCAGCATCTCTGTGCGTGCTCTTTCATAAAAAGCGACGTAGCTGGCGTGGTAAACCACCCCACCGGCATCAGTGTCTTCATAGTAGACACGAACCGGCCATCGAAACATATACTTATTCATTCTTACTGCCTCTTTGTTGGCTTCGTCCACTCACACCCGTTGCTTACCCTGGTAAGCGCCTGGTGACTCGCGTTTTTGCCGCCGCGATGCATCAAGAATGTCGTTGTATATCGCGCTGTCTTCACTGTACATCCCGGTAATGCAACAAAAGGTTAGTGCTTTCAAACTTCGCTACTATACGCGCGGGAATGGTGCTTTGGAATGGGGGAAAGTAAACGGAGAGTAAAAAATTATGGGCTTATGCAAGCCCATAAATATTTAAGGATGTTTCTTATTCAAAAGAAGAAGAAAATCAGACCAACAACGAGGACGATATCCGCGATCAGCGGGCAGAAGATGCCCTGCCAGTGCACCGCGCGAGGACGAAAGCCAACGCCGTGAATGATGCCAGCGCAGACAGCCCACATCAGCAGAAAACCATGCCAGATTTCAAGCTCACTGGTTTTGGCCGCGAAACGTGACGGGTCCCAGAATATGCAGCCAGCCAACACGATTGCCAGCACAAAGGAAAGCGCCCGCAAGGGGCGCTTGTCCATTACCGCATAAACCATCGCGATAAGGTTGATCATCAGCTTTCTTCTTGTCCGGCTTTGCCTGATTCAACGTGCTCAAGCGCCAGGGCTGTGATTATCCCAAATGCACAGGCAAGAAGCGTTCCCAGAATCCATGCGAAATACCACATATTTAGCTCCTTACTTAGTACAGAGAATGGGTGTTACGTTCAATATCTTCTTTGGTGATGCGACCAAACATTTTCCAGTAACACCAGGTGGTGTAGATGAGAATGATCGGTACAAACACCAGTGCCACATAAGTCATCACGTTCAGCGTCAGCTGACTGGAAGTCGCATCCCACATGGTCAGACTCGCGTTCATCATGGTGCTGGATGGCATCACAAACGGGAACATTGCGATACCGGCAGTCAGGATGATGCAGGCTAACGTCAGTGAGGAGAAGACGAACGCCCATGCCCCTTTCTCCATACGAGAAGTCAGGATGGTCAACAGCGGCAGAACCACGCCCAGTGCAGGAACCAGCCACAGAATAGGTGCATTATTAAAGTTCACCATCCATGCGCCAGCAACACGCGCCACTTCTTTGGTCAGCGGGTTAGAGGCGGCATGATGATCCACTGCAGAGGTCACAACATAACCGTCAATACCGTAAATCACCCACACGCCGGCCAGCGCGAAGCAGACCAGAGTCACCAGCGCCGCTACCTGCGCGGTGGTACGCGTACGCAGGTGCAGTTCACCAACCGTACGCATCTGCAGGTAGGTCGCGCCCTGGGTGATGATCATTCCAACGCTCACGATACCTGCCAGCAGACCAAACGGATTCAGCAACTGGAAGAAGTTACCGGTGTAGTACAGACGCAGGTACTCATCGATATGGAACGGTACGCCCTGCAACAGGTTACCGAACGCCACGCCAATGACCAACGGCGGAACAAAGCTACCAATGAAAATGCCCCAGTCCCACATGTTACGCCAACGAGTGTCTTCAATCTTGGAACGGTAATCAAAACCGACCGGACGGAAGAATAAAGACGCCAGTACCAGAACCATCGCCACATAGAAACCAGAGAACGCAGCGGCATACACCATCGGCCAGGCAGCGAACAGAGCGCCACCCGCGGTGATGAGCCAAACCTGGTTACCGTCCCAGTGCGGGGCGATGGAGTTAATCATAATTCGACGCTCGGTATCATTACGACCGAGGAAACGGGTGAGCATGCCCACCCCCATGTCGAAGCCATCAGTGACCGCAAAACCAATCAGCAGAATGCCGACCAACAGCCACCAGACAAAACGCAATACTTCATAATCGATCATTTGACGACTCCTGTCTTAGCGTGCCGGCTGAGAAGTCACATTGGACTGCTCAAAGTGATAGCGACCGGTTTTCAGGCTGCTCGGGCCGAGGCGTGCAAACTTGAACATTAAGAACAATTCTGCCACCAGGAACAGGGTATACAGGCCACAAATCAGGATCATGGAGAACAGCAGATCGCCTACTGTCAACGATGAGTTTGCCACCGCCGTTGGTAATACTTCGCCGATTGCCCATGGTTGTCGGCCATATTCGGCGACAAACCAACCTGCTTCTACAGCAATCCACGGCAGTGGAATACCGTACAGCGCGGCACGCAGCAGCCATTTTTTCTCACCGATACGGTTACGAATGACGCTCCAGAAGGAAAGCGCAATAATGGCCAGCAGCAAGAAGCCACATGCCACCATGATACGGAAAGCGAAATACAGCGGCGCAACGCGAGGGATAGAATCTTTCGTTGCCTGTTGAATTTGCGCTTCGGTTGCGTCGGTGACGTTGTCCGTATAGCGTTTCAGCAGCAGACCATAACCCAAATCTTTCTTCATGCTGTTGAACTGGTCACGAACAGCCTGATCGGTCGACCCCGCACGCAATTCTTCCAGCAGCTGATACGCCTTCATCCCGTTACGGATACGCTCTTCATGCTGCGCCATCAGGTCTTTCAGACCAATGACCGGTGTATCAACAGAACGGGTGGCAATGATGCCCAGCGCATAAGGAATTTGAATCGCAAATTTGTTTTCTTGTTTATCCTGGTCGGGAATACCGAACAAGGTAAACGCAGCAGGAGCAGGTTGAGTTTCCCACTCAGCTTCAATAGCGGCGAGTTTAGTTTTCTGTACGTCGCCCATTTCGTAACCGGATTCATCACCCAGCACGATAACAGACAGCACAGCCGCCATACCAAAGCTGGCAGCAATCGCGAAGGAGCGTTTTGCGAACGCAAAGTCACGGCCTTTCAGCATGTAATAAGCACTGATGCCAAGAATGAACATCGCGCCAGTGACATACCCTGACGCCACCGTGTGAACAAATTTCACCTGGGCAACCGGGTTGAGCACCAGTTCGGAGAAGCTCAGCATCTCCATACGCATGGTTTCGAAGTTGAAATCCGCAGCGATTGGGTTTTGCATCCAGCCGTTCGCTACCAGAATCCACAATGCGGACAGGTTAGAACCCAGTGCCACCAGCCAGGTGACGCACATATGCTGGACTTTACCCAAACGGTCCCAACCGAAGAAGAACAGACCTACAAAGGTGGATTCGAGGAAGAAGGCCATCAAACCTTCGATAGCCAGCGGCGCACCGAAAATATCCCCTACATAGTGGGAATAGTAAGACCAGTTAGTCCCGAACTGGAACTCCATGGTCAGACCGGTAGCCACACCCAGAGCGAAGTTGATACCAAACAACTTGCCCCAGAACTTGGTCATATCTTTATAAATCTGTTTGCCGGAAAGGACGTAGACCGTTTCCATAATGGCCAGCAAGAACGCCATACCGAGCGTCAGTGGCACAAACAGGAAGTGGTACATCGCGGTCAAGGCAAACTGTAAGCGCGACAGTTCGACTATATCTAACATCATGACTCCTTGCTCATCGCATGAAGACTCCGAGAGTGAACCCCGTTAGAAAGGGTCACACGCATGCCCCAATACAAATTTATCTGCTTCCTTCCGCCGCCGTTCATTCTTCTCATTTGAAGAAAAGACAATGATGAAAGGTTACAAACATGTTAATAAAACACTCAAATTGATCCCGCAATTATATTACGCCGTAAAATCCTTACAATAAACAGGTTTTTATCGAGACAAATTTGCATTTTTCGATAGTGATCAATTTATAGCTAATTTACCACTTTCAGACCAATTTGATCTGCAGCAATTTAACCTCTTTTGACGATGTTTTCCAAGTTTTAAACTTTGATTTAAATCAATTTTCAAATTTGTTGTTAATGGTGTTTAACACTACGATGACTAGTGAACACCATGTTAACAACATGTTTTTCAATGAGTATTTGTCGTTACTATAAATGATAGGATATTTATTTAAATCTACACGGTCTTTTAACCGACCAGGCAAATAAAATTGCCAGCAGATAAAGAGTCACTATTGCTGGGTAGCTCACAGTTTTTTGTTTAGCAAGGCGTGGAATAGTTATTTAATACAAATTATTCATTTTATTTTTACTTATAATTAACACCGTGATGTAACTATCTCAACTGGAAGCGGAAACGCTCCCCATTGGCCAACGCATTGCATTGAGCGTTCTGGCGCAGAAAGTCCGCCTGTCACTTTTGTCATCACCATAAGTTATCGTTCACGTCGCGTCTTTGCTTCTATGGCAAAGATTAAATATGCCACAAACAATTCATTATCATTTTTATCCTAAATTTAACAAAGGAATAATTGTGACATATAAGATTAATAAATAAAAAACCGTTAGGTTGTTCACAAGTTATTTAGTGAAGGGAATTTTTGAAATTATTAAAATTGTTACCTGAATGACGCGCCCAACAAAATAAGATTTTGATCACAAACATGGCAAGTTATTTATTACTCGATTTTCTAAAAAATTAAAATAAGAACAAAAAACACATAGTAACCACATGATTACAAACACATTTTTATGGAAATAAATATAACGATCATTTTTGTCAGGATATTTTGAAAATAGATCAATTGCTTCCTTTTTCTCTTCCACAGAAACTCCAACCCTATTAAAAGGTTGTCACAATCCAAGCTCTGAATATTAGAAAAGTATTTTCACTTATTGACCATCAGCCCTACAGAGGATTACCCATGAAAAAATCTACACTTGTTATTGGCGTTATCGGTGCTGACTGCCATGCAGTAGGCAATAAAGTTCTGGATCGCGTTTTTACTGCGCATGATTTTCACGTAATCAACCTCGGGGTGATGGTGAGTCAGGATGAATATATCGATGCCGCGATCGAAACAGGCGCCGATGCCATCGTGGTGTCCTCTATTTACGGACATGGTGACATCGACTGCCTCGGGTTACGTGAACGCTGCATCGAACGCGGACTCGGTGACATTCTGCTGTACGTCGGCGGCAACCTGGTTGTAGGCAAACATGACTTCGCCGATGTGGAAGTGAAGTTTAAAGAGATGGGATTTAACCGCGTCTTCGCCCCCAGCCACGATCTGGAAGATGTCTGCGCGCTTATCGCCAATGATATTCACCAACACAATGGCCTCGAACAGCGTTGCCTGGAAGAGGCTATCTGATGCAAACAGTTTCTGTCGATATCGGCTCGACCTGGACCAAGGCAGCCCTCTTCGCCCATGAAGGCGAGGAGTTAACCCTGGTAAACCATGTCCTGACCCCAACCACCACACATCATCTGGCAGACGGTTTTTTTGCCAGCCTGAATCAGGTGCTGAATGTTGCCGATGCTCGCCCGTTACTGAAAAGTGGTGAAGTGCAGTTGAAATACTCCTCCTCGGCTAAAGGTGGGCTCGCCGTTGCAGCGATGGGGCTGGTGCCTTCCATTACGCTGGAATCGGCAAAAGTTACCGCCCATTCGGCAGGAGCGAAAATCGCGCAATATTATTCGTACAAGCTGAACCGTCATGACATACAGGAGCTGGAATCATCACCACCGGACATCCTGTTATTTACCGGCGGTACAGACGGTGGAGAAGAAAGCTATGGTCTGGCGAATGCGCGTGCATTGGCAGACTCGAAGCTGGATTGCGCCATTATCTACGCAGGAAACCGGGACATTCAGGATGAAATACAAACGATTCTCGGACACAAGGATCTGACCACGGTAGATAACATTCTGCCTGATCTCGATCACCCGAATCCGTTTGCCGCACGCCAGGCGATTTGTGATGTGTTTTTGTCGCGCATTGTGAAAGGCAAAGGTCTGGATGTCATTGTCGGTGAAACAGGCGAAGAGCCAATGCCGACGCCATGGACGGTATATGAGTTAGTCAAAGCCATTAGCGATTACGACAGCGCATGGAAGGAATTCATGCTGATTGATATGGGCGGAGCCACCACGGATGTCTATTCGGCCAGCGCGAATACCCTCTCCCCCGATACCGTCCTGCATGGCGTTCCAGAACCTTTCGTCAAACGTACCGTTGAAGGCGACCTGGGAATGCGCGTTTCCGCCGTCGTGGTGGGAGAAAGCACACAGGAAATGGTGAAAGTCATCTTCGCCCAACAGCCGCAGCGCGAGGAAGCGTTTTACCGCTACCTGCGTCATTTGGTTGGGCAGCCGGATTACCTGCCACTCAGCGAGGAGGAGAAATATTTCGACACTCTGCTGGCAGGTTTATGCGTGGGCTATGCCGCTGAGCGCCACGCGGGCACTAAAAAGCAGGTTTGCACCTGCGTGGGTAACGTGGATTTACAGATGGGTCGCGATCTCACCACCGTACGCAAAGTCGTCGGTTCAGGTGGATGGCTCTCTCGCGCCAGCCAGTTCGATATCCATAACTGGCTCAAATACCGGGAGCTGGACGACCAGGGTAAAAGAATTCTGTTACCGAACCAGTTTGAGTATTACCGCGATTCAAATGGCCTGCTCCCTCTACTGGCAAATGTCGCCAGGCTGTACCCGCAAGCCGCTGCTCGCACCAGCATTCAGTGTTTAACCCTACAAAACTAAAGGCAGCTACGAATGGAACTTCGAAATAAAAAATTGACCCATGACGAATTCATGACCGAAAGGCATCAGGTGTTGCAAACCTGGGAAACCGGTAAAGACGTTGAGAACTTCGAAGATGGCGTGAAGTACCAGCAATCAATTCCGGATAAAAAGCGCTTCTCCCTTGCCCTGCTGAAGGCCGATCAGGAAGGTAGAACCCTGAGCCAACCGCGCGCAGGCGTGGCGTTAATGGACGAGCATATTGCGCTGCTCAAAACGTTGCAGGAAGAGTGCGACCTCCTGCCAAGTACTATTGATGCCTACACCCGTCTGAACCGCTATGAAGAAGCCGCTGTCGGGATCCAGAAATCCATCGAAGCAGGGACTTCCAAGCTGAATGGTTTACCGGTCGTCAATCACGGGGTTGCTGCCTGCCGCCGTATGACTGAGTCGCTGGAAAAACCGATCCAGGTTCGCCACGGTACGCCGGACGCGCGCCTGCTGGCAGAAATCGCCATGGCCAGTGGCTTTACCAGCTACGAAGGCGGCGGTATCTCTTACAACATCCCTTATGCCAAACGCGTCACCCTGGAAAAATCCATCCGCGACTGGCAGTACTGCGATCGTCTGATGGGTCTGTATGAAGAGAACGGTATTCGCATCAACCGCGAACCGTTTGGTCCGCTGACCGGCACCCTGATCCCACCATTTATGTCCCACTCAGTTGCGATTATTGAAGGTCTGCTGGCGCTGGAACAGGGCGTGAAGTCAATCACCGTCGGCTACGGTCAGGTCGGTAGCCTGACGCAGGATATCGCCGCAATTCAGGCGCTGCGTGAGCTATCCCACGAATACTTCCATAACCACGGCTTCGACGATTACGAGCTGAGCACCGTTTTCCACCAGTGGATGGGCGGGTTCCCGGAAGATGAAGCGAAAGCCTTCTCCGTTATCGCCTGGGGCGCAGCGGTTGCCGGTATGTCGGGCGCAACAAAAGTGATCACCAAAAGCCCGCACGAAGCGTTCGGTATCCCAACAGCGGCCGCTAACGCTCAGGGTCTTAAAGCATCACGCCAGATGCTCAACATGGTCAGCGACCAGAAATTCCCGCAGTGCGCAGCCGTGGAACAGGAAGTCGAGCTGATCAAGAGCGAAGTCCGCGCGGTGCTGAAAAAAGTCTTTGAACTCGGCAATGGCGATATTGCACGCGGTACGGTGCTGGCCTTTGAAGCAGGCGTGCTGGATGTGCCTTTCGCCCCTGCCGCCTGTAACGCCGGGAAGATTCTGCCGGTACGCGATAACACAGGCGCCATCCGTATTCTCGAAGCCGGCGCTGTTCCGCTGCCGAAAGACATTCTCGCCCTGCACCACGACTACGTCGCAGAGCGCGCGCATTTCGAAGGCCGTAAACCTTCTTTCCAGATGGTCATTGATGACATCAACGCCGTATCCCACAGTAAATTAATAGGAAGACCATAATGAAAATTAAACAGGCCCTTTTCACCGCTGGCTACTCCTCATTTTATTTTGACGATCAGCAGGCCATCAAAAACGGTGCCGGTCATGACGGGTTTATCTATACCGGCTCCCCGGTAACGCCTGGCTTTACCTCTGTCCGCCAGGCGGGTGAATGCGTTTCTGTGCAGTTGGTTCTGGAAAACGGCGCAGTGGCGGTAGGCGATTGTGCTGCGGTGCAATATTCAGGCGCAGGCGGTCGCGACCCGCTGTTCCTGGCTGAAAACTTTATTCCTTTCCTCAACGATCATATCAAGCCGCTGCTGGAAGGCCGTGACGTGGATGCTTTCCTGCCAAACGCCCGCTTCTTTGATCAGTTGCGTATCGATGGCCATCTGCTGCATACCGCCGTCCGTTACGGTCTTTCTCAGGCACTGCTCGACGCGGCGGCGCTGGCGACCGGCCGTCTGAAAACTGAAGTGGTGTGCGACGAGTGGCAACTGCCATGCGTCCCGGAAGCCATTCCATTATTTGGTCAGAGTGGTGATGACCGTTATATCGCCGTCGACAAGATGATCCTTAAAGGCGTGGACGTTCTGCCGCACGCGTTGATCAACAACGTGGAAGAGAAGCTGGGCTTTAAAGGTGAAAAGCTGCGTGAGTATGTGCGCTGGTTGTCTAATCGCATCTTAACCCTGCGCACCAGCGAGCGTTATCACCCGACGCTGCACATTGATGTCTATGGCACTATCGGTCTGATCTTCGATATGGATCCGGTGCGCTGCGCTGAATACATCGCCAGCCTGGAAGCGGAAGCTCAGGGCCTGCCGCTCTACATTGAAGGTCCGGTGGATGCCGGTAACAAGCCGGATCAGATCCGCATGTTAACCGCCATTACCAAAGAGCTGACCCGTCTGGGTTCCGGCGTGAAAATCGTTGCGGATGAGTGGTGTAACACCTATCAGGACATTGTGGACTTCACCGATGCGGGCAGCTGCCACATGGTGCAGATCAAAACCCCGGATCTGGGCGGTATTCACAACATCGTTGACGCAGTGCTGTATTGCAACAAACACGCGATGGAAGCCTATCAGGGCGGTACCTGTAACGAAACGGAAATCAGTGCTCGCACCTGCGTACACGTCGCGCTGGCTGCGCGTCCTATGCGCATGCTGGTCAAACCAGGTATGGGTTTCGATGAAGGTCTCAACATCGTGTTTAACGAAATGAACCGCACCATCGCGCTGTTGCAAACTAAGGATTAAGAGATGGCACGCACATTTAAGATCTTATCGCCTACGGCTATCCTGGGTTATGGCTTCCCGGAAGAGAGTTTTCGTAAAGCCATGGAAGAGTCACCGGATCTTATTGCTGTTGACGCAGGTTCCTCCGATCCTGGCCCTCACTACCTGGGGGCGGGTAAACCTTTTACCGACAGGGCCGGAGTGAAACGCGATCTGCGCTATATGATCGTAGCAGGCGTTAAGAACAACATCCCGGTAGTGATTGGCACGGCCGGTGGTTCAGGCGCCGCTCCGCATCTGGAGTGGTGTCGCCAGATAATCCATGAGATTGCCCAGGAAGAAAAACTGTCCTTCTCCATGGCGCTCATCCCGTCTGATGTTGACAAAGAAATCGTTCATCAGGCGCTGGATAACGGCAAAATCACCGCGCTCGATTTTGTGCCTGAACTGACTCACGAGGCAATTGAAGACAGCACCTACATTGTCGCGCAGATGGGCGTCGAGCCATTCCAGCGCGCGCTGCAAGCCGGTGCGCAGGTGGTACTGGGCGGACGAGCCTACGATCCGGCCTGCTTCGCCGCGCTGCCGATTATGCAGGGCTTTGATGAAGGTCTGGCGCTTCATTGCGGTAAGATCCTTGAGTGTGCCGCCATTGCCGCCACCCCTGGCTCTGGCTCAGATTGTGCGATGGGGATCATTGACGACAACGGCTTTACGCTGAAAGCGTTCAATCCCAAGCGTAAGTTCACTGAAACTTCCGCGGCGGCGCACACCCTGTATGAGAAGTCCGATCCGTACTTCCTGCCGGGGCCAGGCGGCGTGCTGAACCTGAAAGCGTGCACTTTCACCCAGGTTAACGAGGGCGAAGTGTATGTCAGCGGTTCACGTCATGAAGAAACGCCGTATGCGTTGAAACTGGAAGGCGCACGTCAGGTTGGCTTCCGCTGCCTGACCATCGCCGGAACGCGCGACCCGATCATGATTGCCGGAATTGACACTATTCTCGAAGAGGTACAGGCCAGCGTTAAGCGTAACCTCTCGCTGAATGACGACAGTATCCGTATGACGTTCCACCTGTACGGTAAGAACGGTGTGATGGGCAACCATGAGCCGATGAAAACCGCCGGTCATGAACTGGGGATTTTGCTGGACGTCGTCGCGCCGACGCAGGATATCGCCAACAGCGTTTGCTCGCTGGTGCGCTCTACCCTGCTGCACTACGGTTATGAAAATCGCATTGCGACCGCGGGCAACCTCGCCTTCCCGTTCTCGCCATCCGATATTCAGAGTGGACCGGTGTATGAGTTCTCGATCTATCACCTGATTGAAGCGAGCGATACGCTGCGTTTTGATTTCCACATTGAACAGGTGACGCCAGAAGGAGTTCAGGCATGAAACACTCAATTTGTTCGCTGGCGCAAGTCATTCGTTCCAAAAATGCCGGGCCGTACGAACTGGTTTTAGATATTTTATTTAAAACCCGTGAAGATTATCAGCGAGTGAAGCGTTCAGAACAATTAACGCCACAACTTATTGCTGGTTTGTATAATGTCAAACCTGACTTTATTCATAATATTGTCTGGTTTGACCCAGCAAATGCCGTAAAAATTGTCATGCCGCGCGATATTATCTCCGGCAACATTGGTGACAATGATGTTTATGGTGCGCAGCAACACGCGCCATTATTAAGTATTGAGTTCGACCTGAAGTAAAAAACACAATAACAGCCATTGGAGCACAGAATTCAGCTGTATCACAGTGCTTCGAATTATTCATGCGGTTGGTCACAACAGGCGTGCGTCTGAACTGCTGTCCAGGTTCAGGCGCGCGCCGCCCTACACAATTCCAATTACCAACCTTTATCCGATGGAGTACACATGAAGAAAATAAGTTTAACGAAGATGATCATATTAGGTCTGATACTCGGCATGATTGCCGGGGTGGCCATAAATAATATGGTCGCGGCTGAAACGGCAAAATCTTATGCAGCAGATATTTCCATTTTTACCACCATATTCTTACGCATGGTGAAAATGATTATCGCGCCATTGGTTATTTCAACTCTGGTTGTGGGTATTGCCAAAATGGGCGATGCCAAAACGCTGGGACGTATATTTTCGAAAACCTTCTTCCTGTTTATTTGCGCCTCACTGCTGTCAATCGCGCTGGGCCTGGTTATCGTTAATATTTTCCAGCCAGGCGCTGGCATCAACTTTGTTCCGCATGACGCCGGGGCCGTTGCCGCCGTTAAATCTGAACCGTTCACGCTGAAAGTATTTATCTCGCACGCGGTACCAACCAGTATTGTTGATGCGATGGCACGTAACGAAATTCTGCAGATCGTCGTCTTCTCAATTTTCCTCGGTTGCAGCCTGGCTGCGATTGGTGAAAAAGCCGAGCCGATCGTGAAGGTTCTGGACTCACTGGTGCACGTAATGCTGAAGCTGACGGGCTACGTCATGCTGTTTGCGCCACTGACCGTGTTTGCCGCTATCTCGGGTCTGATTGCCGAACGTGGTCTGGGAGTAATGGTCAGCGCCGGGATCTTTATGGGTGAGTTCTACCTGACGCTGGGTATGCTGTGGGCGATCCTGATCGGTCTGTCCACCATGATCGTAGGGCCTTGCATCGCGCGTTTAACGAAATCAATCCTCGAACCAGCACTGTTGGCCTTCACCACCTCCAGCTCTGAAGCCGCCTTCCCAGGCACGCTGGACAAACTGGAAAAATTCGGCGTTTCCTCAAAAATCGCCAGTTTCGTTCTGCCTATCGGTTACTCCTTTAACCTGGTCGGCTCGATGGCGTACTGCTCCTTTGCCACCGTATTTATTGCTCAGGCGTGCAATATCGAACTAAGCATGGGCGAGCAAATCACCATGCTGTTGATCCTGATGCTGACCTCGAAAGGGATGGCGGGCGTACCGCGTGCATCAATGGTTGTTATCGCCGCTACCCTGAACCAGTTCAACATTCCGGAAGCCGGTCTGATCCTGCTAATGGGTGTGGATCCATTCCTCGATATGGGTCGTTCCGCTACCAACGTCATGAGTAACGCCATGGGTGCTGCCATTGTAGGTCGTTGGGAAGGTGAACACTTCGGCCAGGGCTGTCGCGGAACTGCGCCAGTGAAGACACCGGAACAAGAACGTCCGGCGACCGAACCGTCAGAAGTTGCGATGTCCTGATAGCACGCGATTGCCGGATGGCGCTCACGCTTATCCGGCAAGATGATGAACACACCAACAGGATTACACCATGAATAAAACCCTTATCGGCGTGAGTCTCTTTTCTTTCAGCCTCTTGTTTTGCGCCACCTCATTCGCGCAAACCGCGCCGGATTACGCAAAGATTATCGACCAGGCACATCAGAAATATAAAAGTAACAACGATGGCAAAGTCGCCGACTACATCCCTGCCCTGGCGACCTACAGCCCGAAAAATTTTGCCATCACCATTGCCACGGTGGACGGCAAGATCTATCAGGTGGGCGATGTTAATAAACCCTTCCCAATGGAATCCCTGAGTAAAGTCTTCACCCTGGCGCTCGCCATGGAACAACATGGCCCTCAGGTCGTCCTGGAGAAACTTGGGGCCAATGCCACCGGCATGCCATTCAATTCTGGTTTGGCCGTAGAACTGACTAAAGGCGCACCGGAAAACCCGCTGGTAAACGCCGGGGCGATGAGCACCGTTAGCCTGATCGAAGCCAAAGATAAAACCGATCGCTGGAACAAAATCCTCGACAACCTGAACGTCTGGGCTGATGCCACACTCACCGTGAACGAGCCGGTTTTCAAATCCGAGATGGAAACCAACCAGCACAACCAGGCGCTGGCGAAGCTGATGGAATCCTATAACAGCTTCTATGGCAACACAGACGACGCTGTCGAAATTTATACCCGTCAGTGCTCCGTCGATATCACCGTTGAGCAACTGGCCAAAATGGGCGCGGTACTCGCGAACAAAGGCAAATCACCGTTCAACGGTAAGCAATTGCTGAATGAAAAATATGTCCCGCAGGTACTGGCTGAAATGGCCATTGCCGGCTTGTACGACGGTAGTGGTAAGTGGCTGTACACCGTAGGCATCCCGGCGAAAAGCGGCGTCGGCGGTGGGATGGTTGCCGTTGTGCCAGGCGAATATGCGATAGCCGTCTATTCCCCGCCGCTGGATGAAGCCGGTAACAGCGTTCGTGCCCAGAAAACGATCGAATATGTCGCCGAAGCGACCGAAGCGAATGTCTTTTTAGCAAAATAAAACTCTATGCCGGATGGCGCTTCGCTTATCCGGCAAACAACACGAAGAGGTGAGAAGTAAACATGTCTAAACCATTTGTCTGGCAGGAACTCTTTGTTCAGGGTAAAGATAGTACCGAATATGAATTACTGAGTAATCAGCACGTTACAGTTTCGGAGTTAGACGGAGAGGAAGTGATTAAGGTTGCGCCTGAAGCGTTAACCTTATTAGCACAGCAGGCATTTTATGAGGCTTCATTCTTCCTGCGCGCCGGACATTTGAAGCAGATCGCCAGCATTCTGCACGATCCACAGGCCAGCGGTAACGATAAGTATGTTGCATTGCAACTGCTGCGCAACGCTGAAGTTTCGGCCAAAGGCGTGCTGCCTAACTGTCAGGATACCGGAACGGCAACGATTGTGGCCTGCAAAGGTCAGCATGTCTGGACCGGCGGCGATGACGCAGAAGCGTTAAGCAAAGGCGTGTATACCACCTTCACCGAAAACAACCTGCGTTATTCGCAAAATGCCCCGCTGGATATGTACACCGAGGTCAATACTCAGACTAACCTGCCGGCACAAATCGATATCAGCGCCACGCCTGGCAATGAATACCGCTTCCTGTTCGTCAACAAAGGCGGCGGCTCGGCCAATAAAGCGGCGCTGTTCCAGGAAACAAAATCCATTCTGCAACCGGAAAAGCTCACCGCCTTTCTGATCGAAAAAATGAAATCACTGGGCACAGCCGCCTGCCCGCCGTATCACATCGCTTTCGTCGTTGGAGGCTTGTCGGCCGACCAGGCGCTGAAAGTCGCCAAGCTGGCTTCAACCAAGTATTACGACAACCTGCCCACCAGCGGGAACGAATTGGGTCAGGCGTTCCGCGATACGGCCCTGGAAGCCGAGTTGCTCAATGCCAGCCGTGAGTTTGGTATCGGCGCGCAGTTTGGCGGCAAGTACTTTGCCCACGATATCCGCGTGATTCGCCTGCCGCGTCACGGCGGTTCCTGCCCTATCGCCATGGCCCTCTCCTGCTCAGCCGACCGCAACATTAAGGCTAAAATTAACAAACACGGTATCTGGCTGGAGAAACTGGAGCATAACCCGGGCAAATTCATTCCTGATTCCCAACGGGTAGAAAATGGCGCCCAAACCGTACAGTTGGATCTCAACCGCCCGCTACGCGAGATTCTGCACGACCTGTCCGCTCTGCCTATTGGTACTCGTTTGTCGTTAAGTGGTCCAATTGTTGTCGCCCGTGATATTGCCCACGCTAACATCAAAGCGCGCCTGGATAACGGCGAACCGATGCCGGAATACATGAAAAAGCATATCGTTTATTACGCAGGTCCCGCCAAAACGCCGGAGAATCAGGCCTGTGGTTCAATGGGTCCCACCACTGGCGGGCGCATGGATGGGTATGTCGATGCTTTCCAGGCACAAGGCGGTAGTCTCATTATGCTCACCAAAGGTAACCGCAGCCAACAGGTCACTGATGCCTGCCATAAACACGGTGGATTTAGCCTCGGTAGCATCGGCGGCGCCGCGGCCCTGCTTGCCCAACAGTACGTGAAAAGCCTGCACTGCCTGGAATATCCCGAACTGGGAATGGAAGCGATCTGGATGATGGAAGTTAAAAATATGCCGGCCTTCGTGTTAGTCGACGACAAAGGTAATAACTTCTTTAGTCAGTTTGAGCAGCAACATCGCTGCGCAACCTGTCCGGCAGGACATTAAGGAGACGTAATGGAAGCGCGAGCCAATAATGACAGACACCGCCAACGTCAGCAGAAACTGAAAGAACAGGTTGATACCCGCGTGGCGGCGGCAACGGAGAAGAAAGGGATCCTGATTGTCTTCACCGGTAACGGTAAAGGGAAATCCACCGCAGCCTTTGGCACGGCAACGCGCGCGGTTGGTCACGGAAAAACCGTTGGCATCGCGCAGTTTATCAAAGGTCAGTGGGATAATGGCGAGTACAACACCCTGCAGCCGCTCGGCGTTGAATTCCATATTATGGGCACCGGATTTACCTGGGAAACCCAAAACCGGCAAGCGGATATCGACGCGGCAACGGTAGTCTGGCAAGAAAGTAAGCGCATGCTGGCTGATGCGCATTACGATCTGGTGGTGCTGGATGAACTGACTTACATGCTGGCTTACCACTACCTGGATACCCAGGAGGTTCTCAGCGCCATCGAAAATCGCCCTGTCGGTCAGAGTGTTATCGTCACCGGGCGCGGATGCCACGCACTGTTGCTGGAACTGGCCGATACGGTCAGCGAAATTCGCCCGGTCAAGCACGCGTTTGACAGCGGTATTCAGGCGCAGGTGGGAATCGACTGGTAGCCATTCTTTTGCCGGATAACGACGCCCTGGCGTCTTATCCGGCCTACCGTTCTTTGCAGGCCCGACAAGGCACACGGTACCATCAGGCAGGCGATACCACAGATTTATTCAACAGCCAGTCCCGGAAGATCTGTAAATGCACAGATTCCGCTTTCTCTTCACGCCACGTCATGATGAAACGGTTCCCGGTTCGCATCGGGACATCGCAAGGAATGACCATATCACCACTGTCCAGATCGTGCTGAATGGCAAAACGAGGAAGCAATGCCACGCCCAGATTAGAGCGAACCGCCGCAATCAGCATCGACAGCAGATCAAATCTTGGACCTTTATTGACCAACGGGCTGCTGACGTCTGACAGCGCAAACCATTCCTGCCAGCCTTTGATACGCGTGCTTTGGTGTAAAAGCGGGAATTCGTTCAGCAACTCCTCGACCGCCAGTTTCCGCTCCGGCTCAGCCAGCAAGCAGCGGCTGCAGACCGGCAGGATTTCCTCTTCAAACAGGTACTCAACGCCCGACCATGGCGAGTAGAAATCTTCACGCATGATTGCCGCGTCATACTCCCGATTGAGAAAATCACCAATATTCGCCAGCGAATGGATATTCACGATAATATCCGGATTGAGTTTGTTGAACTCGCGCAGATTCGGGATCAGCCAATGCGTGCTGAAGGTCGGATTCACTGCCAGCTCAATAACCTGCACCGTCGGCTGCCAGGTCATTATCGTCGTCGTATCTCGCTCAAGTTTATTTAACGTTTCTTTAACGATACTTAAATAATGTTTGCCCGCCGCATTTAAAAAAATGCGTTTCTTGGCATGATTAAATAGCGAAGTATTCAGAAAATCCTCCAGTGCATTCACCTGACGGAAAACAGCACTTTGTGTTAAAGCCAGCTCTTCAGCAGCCCGGGTATAACTTTCGTGACGCGCAACAACTTCAAAAGTTACCAGCAACTCCGTCTTCGGTATTTTTCCTCTCATAACCTCTTCCATATGCAGCGTACAAAAATAGTTTAATTTATAAAAAATAATTCAAGACACCCAGATAAGCATCGAGAGTTATATTTTATTTCATCCATTGATGTCATTGATCCAATCCATGATTTACTCATACAGATGGCGGATAAATATTAACCAATAATACTCAAGCACAACAATAAACACAATTTAAATAAGGTTAAACCTATGCAAATAGTGCCAATAAGTTCTTAATAATTTTTCAAGTTAACTTGTTTATTGCAGAAAAAACTTTGCGAGATTAATCAATATTATCCATGCGATAATTTTAGATAATTTCACGTTATAACTTACGGGCAAACGACTGCTTTTAATCATTCCTTGATGTAGTTTCTGCCTTTTTTTGTTAGACGTGATAAAGGACACAATGTGAAAACTTTCGGAAAGGTCTGGCTCGTTGGAGCAGGTCCCGGTGATATTTCATTGCTCACCCTCAAAGCGATGATGTGCATTAAACAGGCTGATGTCATTATTTACGATCGGCTGGTCAATCCCAAAATTTTGGAATGGGCATTACCTGATTGCCAGCTTATCAATGTCGGCAAAAATCCCGGCTTTCATTGTGTTCCCCAGGATGAAATTAACGCATTACTGGTCCAGTATGCCCAAACACATAACAACATCGTACGCCTGAAAGGGGGCGATCCCTATGTGTTTGGTCGTGGGGCCGAAGAAGTTGAAGATCTTGTTGAAGCGGGTATCCCATTTGAAGTTGTGCCGGGTATCAGTTCTACCATCGGCGGCCTGGCCTATGCCGGGATCCCGGTGACGCATCGCGATTTCGCCTCCGGTTTTCACGTGGTGACAGGCCATACGCGGGAAGGCAACCAGCAGCAGGACTGGCGTCAACTGGCGAAGCTAAATGGCACGCTGGTTATCGTCATGGGAATCGCCAATCTGGCGTTTATTTGCGAAGAACTGTTGATGGGCGGTAAATCAGCAGATACACCCGCAGCGCTAATTATGTCCGCCACCCGAGAGAATCAACGCCGACTAACCTGTACGCTCGGTTCATTACTGAGCAAAGCGCAGGAGGCTAACATTGCTCCACCTGCGCTGATTGTTATTGGCGAGGTGGTGACCCTGAGCGATCGACTCTCTTTTATACCGGAAGCCATCACCATGGCAGAAGATCTTTACTGCGAAAGTCTGGCATGACGAAAAGACTGGGGCGACGTTTGATGCGCCGCCCTGAAAACGCGGCAAAAGTAGCTGGTTTGCGCGTATTGAAGTTTCCGGGCAATACTGTCTATTGAGTGCACGGGATCGTGCAACAACTCCCCCGCTTTTTGCATTTTTTTCTGATTCACCCAGGTTTTAAAATTAACGCCCTGCCGCTTCTTAAAAAATCGGCTGAAATAGTTCGCGCTTAAGCACACATGCGCCGCTACGGATTCCAGGGATAATTCACCATATAAATTTTCATCAATATAACGCAGTGCCGCCAGAAGTTTTTTCTCATGACGAGAAGGTTCAGTGAAATAATGACGAACGTAACGGGTCGGCGGGGTGAATATCTGATCGGATTGTCGCTCTTGCTCAAAGTTATCAACAATAAAACTTAACAAATTAGCCGATGCCACCAGCGTATTATTATCCACTACCGCAACCTGACCCCATTCAGCTTTTATTTTTGGGTCATCCATCCATGAAAATTTATTATTAATTACGATAGTTTTATATTCCTGATACTTTGACCGGACCTGCCCGCAAACAATAAAACCATAAAGATGCCCTTCATTAATTATTGGCATCGAGAACAAACTTAACCCTGCATGACAGGTGAGTATTCTGGGTTTAAGCTGTTTTAGCCCCTCAAAAGCGCACTGCTTATCGCATTTTTCGCAACCTACACGATACCGCTCATCCGCCCGCATTAATGTGCAGAACGAATTAAAATTATGACAATCCGACAGTGCCTTGCCGTGAATATCAATCACGACCGCGGCTAACCCGGTCGCGCGAGAAAATACTTCAGCTATTGAGAAAAAAACGTGTAAATAGTCATTCTGGATTTTCAGCGGCACGCTCTCCTCCGGCACTCATGATATTAAAGCCGGTAATATGCAGAATTTAATCAAGAGAAAGAATGATGCTGACCGCAAAAAATAATCTCATTTATGAATATGATTATGATCGAATCGCAAGAGAATAGACGGTAGAAAACAAAAAAGGCCATCATCAGATGGCCAACCATGTCGAAACGGGACCAGCCCTTGACCATGCAGATAGTCAGGGCTGTTTTTTTACTTCTTACTTAATAACGGTTTTCAGCGCTTCGCCGATATCGGCCAGGCTGCGAACGGTTTTCACGCCAGCAGCTTCCAAAGCCGCGAATTTCTCGTCAGCGGTACCTTTACCACCGGCGATGATCGCACCGGCGTGGCCCATACGTTTTCCTTTCGGCGCGGTGACGCCCGCGATGTAGCCGACAACCGGCTTGGTGACGTGATCTTTAATGTACGCCGCCGCTTCTTCTTCCGCGCTACCGCCGATCTCGCCGATCATCACGATCGCTTCAGTCTGCGGATCTTCCTGGAACAGCTTCAGAATGTCGATGAAGTTAGAGCCCGGAATCGGGTCACCGCCGATACCGACACAGGTGGACTGGCCGAAACCGTAATCGGTGGTCTGCTTAACCGCTTCATAGGTCAGCGTACCGGAACGGGAAACGATACCCACTTTACCCGGCTTGTGAATGTGACCCGGCATGATGCCGATTTTGCATTCGCCCGGGGTGATCACGCCTGGGCAGTTCGGGCCGATCATGCGCACGCCCGCTTCGTCCAGCTTCACCTTCACGGTCAGCATATCCAGCGTCGGGATACCTTCGGTGATGGTGATAATCAGTTTGATGCCTGCATCAATTGCTTCCAGGATGGAGTCTTTGCAGAACGGCGCCGGAACGTAGATCACGGTGGCGGTTGCGCCGGTCGCTTCTACCGCTTCACGCACGGTGTTAAACACCGGCAGACCCAGGTGAGTGGTGCCGCCTTTGCCTGGCGTTACGCCGCCAACCATCTGCGTACCGTAAGCAATCGCCTGTTCGGAGTGGAATGTCCCCTGGCTACCGGTGAAGCCCTGGCAGATAACCTTGGTATCTTTATTAATTAAAACTGACATTATTTCCCCTCCACTGCGGCAACAACCTGCTGAGCTGCATCCGTCAGACTTTTCGCTGCAATAATATTCAGGCCGCTATCAGCCAGTTTTTTCGCGCCGAGTTCGGCGTTGTTGCCTTCCAGACGAACGACAACCGGAACGTTAACGCCCACTTCCGCTACCGCGCCGATGATACCGTCAGCGATCAGGTCGCAACGTACGATACCGCCGAAGATGTTAACCAGTACGGCTTTTACATTGTCATCGGAGAGGATGATTTTGAACGCTTCGGTCACGCGCTCTTTGGTCGCGCCGCCGCCCACGTCGAGGAAGTTAGCCGGTTCGCCGCCGTGCAGTTTAACGATATCCATGGTGCCCATTGCCAGGCCCGCGCCGTTAACCATACAGCCGATGTTGCCGTCCAGCGCAACGTAGTTCAGTTCCCACTGTGCCGCCTGCGCTTCACGCGGATCTTCCTGAGACTGGTCGCGCATTTCACGCAGGTCAGCCTGGCGGAACAGCGCGTTGCCGTCAGCGCCCAGTTTGCCGTCGAGGCAGATCAGGTCGCCCTGTTTGGTCACTACCAGCGGGTTGATTTCGATCAGCGCCAGGTCACGCTCCAGGAAGATAGTCGCCAGGCCCATGAAGATCTTGGTGAACTGCTGAACCTGTTTACCTTCCAGACCCAGTTTGAACGCCAGCTCGCGTCCCTGGTAAGGCATCGGGCCTGCCAGTGGATCCAGCGCCACTTTGTGGATCAGGTGTGGGGTTTCTTCCGCCACTTTTTCAATTTCCACGCCGCCTTCGGTAGAGGCCATAAAGACCACGCGACGGGAGCTACGGTCAACCACTGCGCCGAGGTAAAGTTCTTTACCGATATCGGTCGCCGCTTCAACCAGGATCTGATTTACCGGTTGGCCATTCGCGTCTGTCTGGTAAGTCACCAGACGTTTCCCCAGCCAGTGCTCAGCAAAAGCGCGAATGTCTTCTTTGCTGTTAACAACCTTCACACCGCCCGCTTTACCACGGCCACCAGCGTGAACCTGACATTTCACTACCCACGGGCCTGCGCCGATTTTAGATGCGGCTTCTTCAGCTTCACGCGGAGTATTACAGGCATAACCCACCGGTGCCGGTAAGCCATAGCGGGCAAAAAGTTGTTTTGCCTGATATTCATGTAAGTTCATGTGTTCTGTCCATCCTTCAGGTAATCGTTATCTTTTACCCGTAGGCCTGATAAGGCGTCCAGACCTACGGGGCAGGTGATACTCTTTTTCGTTACACGTCCAGCAGCAGACGCGTTGGATCTTCCAGCAACTCTTTAATGGTTACCAGGAAGCCTACTGACTCACGACCATCGATCAGACGGTGATCGTAAGACAGCGCCAGATACATCATCGGCAGGATTTCAACCTTGCCGTCTACCGCCATCGGACGATCTTTGATGGCATGCATACCCAGGATGGCGCTCTGCGGTGGGTTGATAATCGGCGTAGACATCAGGGAACCGAACACACCGCCATTAGTGATGGTGAAGTTACCGCCCGTCAGATCTTCAACCGTCAACTTGCCGTCGCGACCTTTTACTGCCAGCTCTTTAATGTTCTTCTCAATGTCAGCCATACCCAGCAGATCCACATCACGCAGGACCGGCGTTACCAGGCCGCGCGGCGTGGAGACCGCCATGCTGACATCAAAGTAGTTGTGGTACACCACGTCATCGCCATCGATAGAGGCGTTGACTTCCGGATAGCGTTTCAGCGCTTCAACCACCGCTTTCACGTAGAAAGACATAAAGCCCAGACGGATACCGTGGCGTTTCTCGAACGCGTCGCCGTACTGCTTACGCAGGTCCATAATCGGCTTCATGTTGACTTCGTTGAACGTCGTCAGCATGGCGGTGGAGTTTTTCGCTTCCAGCAGACGTTCGGCTACGCGTTTGCGCAGACGAGTCATCGGAACACGTTTTTCGCCACGCGCACCCAGTTGAGGCTGAGGCGCAGGCGCGGCGGCTGGTGCTTTGGCTTCGGCTGTTGCTGCCGGCGCTTTGGCCAGATGCTTTTCCACATCTTCGCGGGTGATGCGGCCACCGACGCCAGTGCCTTTGATGGCGCTGGCTTCGAGGTTATGTTCACCGAGCAGGCGACGGATCGCCGGGCTCAGGGCATCGTTGTTCTGCTCAGTAAGCGACGCCTGCTGGCGCTGTGCCGGAGTCGAATCTTTCTCTTCAGACTTGGCGCTGGTTTCTTTACCCGCGCTGTTGCCTTCACGCAGGCGACCGAGGATCTGGCGAGAGGTGACGGTTGTCCCTTCATCTTCCAGAACCGCATCAAGGATACCGTCCGCTGATGCCGGTACTTCCAGTACCACTTTGTCAGTTTCGATTTCTACCAGTACTTCATCACGACGTACTGCATCGCCCGGTTTTTTGTGCCAGGTTGCAACCGTTGCATCCGCTACGGATTCAGGCAGGTCGGGAACAAGAATATCTACGCTACTCATTATTTATCCTTTATTTAATCGACGTTCAGCGCGTCATTAACCAGATCTTGTTGCTGTTTCTGGTGAACGGACATATACCCTACTGCCGGAGAGGCAGAGGCCGGGCGACCTGCATAACGCAGAGCGGACCCAAATGGAATCACTTCACGGAAATGATGCTGACTGCAATACCATGCGCCCTGGTTGAGCGGCTCTTCCTGGCACCAGACAAAATCATGTACGTGAGCGAACGGTTTCAGCGCTTCCTGTACCGCTTTATGCGGGAACGGATAGAGCTGTTCGATGCGCACAATGGCAACATCTTTTTGATCATTCTTGCGGCGTTGCTCCAGCAGGTCGTAATAAACCTTACCAGAACACATCACGACACGCTTCACGCCTTTCGGATCAAGCTCATCGACTTCGCCAATGGCCGGCAGGAAGGTGCCATTTGCCAGTTCATCCAGCGTTGAGACCGCCAGCGGATGGCGCAGCAGCGACTTCGGCGACATCACCACCAGTGGACGGCGCATACCGCGCAGCGCCTGACGACGCAGCATGTGGTACACCTGTGCCGGGGTAGACGGGACGCAAACCTGCATGTTTTGCTCAGCGCAAAGTTGCAGATAACGTTCCAGACGCGCGGAGGAGTGCTCCGGACCCTGACCTTCGTAGCCGTGTGGCAGCAGCATAACCAGACCGCACATACGACCCCATTTCTGTTCGCCGGAAGAGATGAACTGGTCGATAACGACCTGAGCACCGTTGGCGAAGTCACCGAACTGCGCTTCCCAGATGGTCAGCGTGCGCGGTTCCGCCGTGGCATAGCCGTATTCAAACGCCAGCACTGCTTCTTCAGACAGTACGGAGTCCCATACGCGGAACGTGCCCTGGCCGTTATGCACATGCTGCAGCGGCGTGTAGGTTGAACCGTTCGCCTGGTTATGAATTACCGCGTGACGGTGGAAGAAGGTTCCGCGACCGGAGTCTTCACCCGACAGACGAACCGGAATGCCTTCGTCAACCAGCGTGGCGTAAGCCAGATTCTCTGCGCCACCCCAGTCGAACAGCTTCTCGCCTGCGGCCATGGCCTGACGATCGCCGTAAATTTTGGCAACGCGCGACTGCATTTCAACCGCTTCAGGGACAGTGCTGATGCGTTTAGCCAGCTCCTGCAGACGCTTCATCTCAACTTTGTTCGGGTAGCTTTCGTCCCATTCGTGGTTGAGATATGGCGACCAGGTGAAGGAGTGCATGTTCATTGGACGCCACTCTTTCACTACACACTCGCCAGCATCCAGCGCATCGCGATACAGGTTGACCATTTCGGTCGCATCTTCCAGCGTGGCGACTTTGTCCGCTTCCAGCTTGTCGGCGTAGATTTTGCGCGGCGTCGGATGCTTTTTGATTTTCTGATACATCAGCGGCTGGGTTGCGCTCGGCTCGTCGGCTTCGTTGTGGCCGTGACGGCGGTAGCACACCAGATCGATGAAGACATCGCGTTTGAAGGTATTACGGAAGTCCAGCGCCAGACGCGTGACGAAAGCGACCGCTTCCGGGTCATCCGCGTTGACGTGGAAAATCGGCGCCTGAACCATCTTACCGATGTCGGTGCAGTATGGGGTAGAACGCGCATCCAACGGGTTAGAGGTGGTGAAGCCCACCTGGTTGTTGATAACGATGCGAACGGTACCGCCCACTTCGTAACCACGCGCTTTCGACATGTTCAGGGTTTCCTGAACCACGCCCTGCCCGGTGACTGCCGCATCGCCGTGAATGGTGATAGGCAGGACTTTATTGCTGCTCGGCTCATCCAGACGATCCAGACGCGCACGGACGGAACCGATTACCACCGGGCTAACAATTTCCAGGTGCGACGGGTTAAACGCCAGCGCCAGGTGTACCAGACCGCCTTCGGTTTCGATATCCGATGAGAAGCCCATGTGGTACTTCACGTCGCCAGTGCCGAGGTGTTCTTTATGTTTGCCCGCGAATTCGTCGAACAAATCCTGTGGCTTTTTACCCAGCACGTTGACCAGTACGTTCAGACGACCACGGTGCGCCATGCCCAGCACCACTTCACGCGTACCGCTGTTGCCCGCGTGGCGGATCATCTCTTTGAGCATCGGGATTAACGCATCACCGCCTTCCAGCGAGAAGCGTTTCGCGCCCGGGAACTTCGCGCCCAGGTAACGTTCCAGGCCTTCCGCAGCGGTCAGTTCGCTGAGGAAGCGTTTTTTCTCTTCGCTACTGAACGCGGCACGGCCAGACTCGATGCGCTGCTGAAGCCAGCGTTTTTCTTCGGTGCTGGTGATGTGCATATACTCGGCGCCAATCGGACCGCAGTAGGTTTGTTTCAGCGCAACAACCAGGTCGCTCAGCTTCATGGTGTCTTTGCCGCCGGCAAAAGAACCTACGTTAAAGCTTTCCTGGAAATCCGCATCGGTCAGATCGTGGAAAGACGGATCCAGATCGGCCACTTTCTCTTGTTGCCACAGTCCCAGCGGATCAAGATTCGCATGTTGATGACCGCGGAAACGGTAGGCGTTAATGAGCTGCAGGACTTTAACCTGCTTCACATTGGCATCAGGGTCGGAAATAGAAGAAGAGTAACGTGGGGTAATCAACGCCTGCCGACGGAAATAATCACGTGTTTTTGAGTGGAGTTGATCCGGTTTGACTCCGGTGCCAGGTAACTGCTGGAACGTCGAACGCCAGTTAGCATCTACCGAGTCAGGGTCGGTTAAGAAGTCTTCATAGAGCTGTTCTATCCAGCTCTGGTTCGAGCCAGAGAGGTAAGAAGAGTCCAACCAGGCTTTCAAAGCGCTGTTCTGCATCGTGATCCCTTAAGCATTTGTATGCTTACTTCGCCGTGGATACTACCACGCACACCGATGTGCGTGCCGGGGTTCACTTGCGAGCTCTTTTTGTTTGGCTCGCGAAGGAACCTTTAAAAACTGTCTAATCATGTGGCAGTTTTTAGAGGTTTCCTACATTAACAATTTGCCTGATGGCGCTTCACTTATCAGGCCTACAAGGTACGTAACCCGTAGGCCGGATAAGACGGTACGTCGCCATCCGGCAACCACTACAACAACTTACGCACTACGCTTGAGCAGCATCGACTTAATATGGCCGATAGCACGCGTCGGGTTCAGCCCCTTAGGACATACGCTGACGCAGTTCATGATGCTGTGACAGCGGAATACGCTGAAAGCATCACTTAAACCTTCCAGGCGGCTGTCGGTCTCGGTATCGCGGCTGTCAATCAGGAAGCGATACGCGGCCAGCAGACCTGCCGGACCGATGAATTTGTCCGGATTCCACCAGAATGATGGGCAGGACGTTGAGCAGCATGCACACAAAATACATTCATACAGCCCATCGAGCTTCTCACGCTGCTCTGGCATTTGTAAATGCTCACGAGCCGGTGGATTTTTCCCATTATTCAACAAGTAAGGCTTAATCTTCTCATACTGTGCGTAGAATTGTCCCATGTCTACCACCAAATCGCGCACAACCGGTAAACCCGGCAGCGGGCGAATGACAATCTTCTTGCCCGGCTGATTCAGCGCAGAAACAGGTGTGATACAGGCCAGTCCATTTTTGCCGTTCATGTTCAGACCGTCGGAGCCGCAGACCCCTTCACGGCAGGAGCGACGAAACGATAGCGACGGATCTTTTTCTTTCAGCTGCATTAACGCATCCAGCAGCATCATGTCGCGCCCTTCTTCCGCCTCCAGGGTGTAATCCTGCATACGCGGAGCATCGTCAACATCCGGGTTATAGCGATAAACTGAAAACTCGAGTTTCATTGTCCTGTCTCCGCATTAATAAGTACGAATCTTCGGCGGGAATGCCGGGCGCAGCTTCGGTTCCATATTGACTTGACGTCGCGTCATGGTTTCCGACTCTGGCAGATACAGGGAATGGCACAGCCAGTTTTCATCATCACGTTCCGGGAAGTCGAAGCGGCTATGCGCGCCACGGCTTTCGGTACGGAAGTTTGCAGAGACTGCGGTGGCGTAAGCGGTTTCCATCAGGTTATCCAGCTCCAGACACTCAACGCGCTGGGTGTTAAATTCACTGGAGGTATCATCCAGACGGGCGTTTTTCAGACGCTCACGAATCGCTTTCAGCTCTTCCAGTCCTTTCGCCATCGCATCGCCTTCGCGGAATACCGAGAAGTTATGCTGCATACATTCCTGCAGCGCTTTGCGAATGGCCACTGGATCTTCGCCGTTACGGTTGCCGTTCCAGCGATTCAGACGGGCCAGAGAAGCATCGATCTCGTCTTCCGTCACATCCAGCAGGTCGCCCTGTTCCGCGATAGATTCCTGCAGATGCAGACCCACCGCACGACCAAAGACCACCAGATCCAGCAGCGAGTTGCCGCCCAGACGGTTGGCGCCGTGAACCGATACGCAGGCGATTTCGCCTACCGCAAACAGCCCCGGAATCACCACATCTTCGCCCTGCTCGTTTACGGTCAGCGCCTGGCCGGTTACTTTGGTCGGGATACCGCCCATCATGTAGTGGCAGGTAGGAATTACCGGGATCGGCTCTTTCACCGGGTCAACGTGGGCAAACGTACGTGACAGTTCGAGGATACCCGGCAGACGGGATTCCAGCACTTCTTTACCCAGATGATCGAGTTTCAGCTTGGCGTGCGGCCCCCACGGGCCATCACAGCCGCGGCCTTCACGGATTTCGATCATGATGGAACGCGCCACCACGTCACGACCCGCCAGATCTTTCGCATTCGGGGCATAACGCTCCATGAAGCGCTCGCCGTGTTTGTTCAGCAGATAGCCGCCTTCACCGCGGCAGCCTTCTGTGACCAGCACGCCCGCGCCGGCGATACCGGTGGGGTGGAACTGCCACATCTCCATATCCTGCACCGGCACGCCAGCGCGGATAGCCATACCGACGCCGTCACCGGTATTGATGTGGGCGTTAGTAGTGGATTGATAAATACGGCCTGCGCCGCCGGTGGCCAGTACGGTTGCGCGGGCTTTAAAGTAAACCACTTCACCGGTTTCGATACACAGTGCGGTACAACCGACAATCGCGCCGTCAGCGTTCTTTACCAGGTCCAACGCATACCACTCAGAAAAGATGGTGGTGTGGTTTTTCAGGTTCTGCTGATACAGGGTATGCAGTAGCGCGTGGCCGGTACGGTCTGCCGCTGCGGCGGTACGTGCCGCCTGCTCGCCGCCGAAGTTTTTCGACTGACCGCCAAACGGACGTTGATAAATGGTGCCATTATCGAGACGAGAGAACGGCAGGCCCATATGGTCCAGCTCCAGAATCGCTTCCGGGCCGGTTTTACACATATATTCAATTGCGTCCTGATCGCCAATGTAGTCCGACCCTTTGACGGTGTCGTACATGTGCCATTCCCAGTTATCTTCATGGGTATTACCGAGCGCCACGGTGATGCCACCCTGCGCGGATACGGTATGGGAACGGGTTGGAAATACTTTGGAGAGCAGCGCACAGGTCTGTCCGCTCTGGGAAATTTGCAGCGCCGCGCGCATACCTGCGCCACCGGCACCAATCACAACAGCATCAAATTCTCTGACTGGCAGTTTCATTACACACCCCACACCACAACAAATCCATAAATGACGTAAACCACCAGCGCAACGACGATAGCCAGTTGCAGAATCAGGCGTACAGCCAGCGGTTTAACGTAGTCGGTCAACACCTGCCACATGCCAATCCAGGCATGAATCAAGATGGAAAAAAGCGCCAGCAGGGTGAAGACTTTGGTGAATGCCGATGAGAAGAAACCGGTCCAGACTTCAAAGGTCAACTCGCCGCTGGTGGCGAAGAAGCCGACCATATAGATGATGTATAACGTCAGAACGATAGCGGTAGCACGGACCAGAATGAAGTCATGTACGCCGTTGCGTCCTAATGCGGAGGCGTTGCTTACCATACGAGGACTCCTGCGAGAAGTGAAAGCACGACAATGATAACGAAACAAATTTTGGCGGAGCGTGTCCCTGCTTCGAGGGTTTCTTCGATATAGCCAAAATCCATCAACAGATGGCGAATGCCCATTACGGCGTGATAGGCCAGCGCAATCAGGATCCCCCACATGATTAACTCCACAAAGAAGTTATTCATAATGGATGACGCCGTGAGGAAACCTTCAGGGGAGGAAAGGCTGGTACCCAATAACCACAACAGAATCCCGACCGCCACGAAGGTGATCACTCCGGAAACGCGATGGAGAATGGACGCTATCGCCGTGATTGGGAACCGGATCGTTTGCAGATCCAGATTGACAGGTCTTTGTTTTTTCACATTTCTTATCATGAATAACGCCCACATGCTGTTCTTATTATTCCCTTTGGACTTCGGGCACAGAAGATAAGACTTCTGTAGTCTGAAAGACGCCGGGATTTCCTTCCTCCGGTCTGCTTGCGGGTCAGACAGCGTCCTTACTATAACTACGCGTCATATAAAACACTGCTTCCAGTTGCTAAAACGACACGTTACAACGCTGGTTGGCTCGGGATTGCAGGGTATTCCGGAGACCTGGCGGCAGTATAGGACGTTCACAAAATCATTACAATTAACCTACATATAGTTTGTCGGGTTTTATCCCGAACAGTGACATAGGTCACGATAACAACATTATTTTAATTTTTAATCATCTGATTTGACAATCATTAAACAAAGTTGTTACAAACGACACCAGAAAAAGCATATAATGCGTAAAAGTTATGGGGTCACTCTTTCACCGGAGATTTAGTTATGTAACAGTGTGGAAGTATTGACCAATACCTTCAGGACAGTTATTAGTGATAGACAGGTTAAATAATTCGGATTGCTAAGTTGTTGATTTGTTACTATTTCACCATGAGTTAACTGATTTACCTGCAAGCGCCCATTGCTCTGTACCCTGGTTTTCGCCTCTATCGCAGAGCGGCGAGCCGAATAAAAAACTGGTAACGGTTGATTGATGTATCGAAAACAAGTCTGACTTCCGCAGTCTTAAGTAATAAGGCGCTAAGGAGACCGTAAATGGCTGATACTAAAGCAAAAATCACTCTAAATGGTGACGCTGCTATTGAACTGGATGTGCTGAAAGGTACGCTCGGTCAAGATGTTATTGATATTCGTAGCCTTGGCTCAAAGGGGATGTTTACTTTTGACCCAGGTTTCACCTCTACCGCATCCTGCGAATCCAAAATTACGTTCATCGATGGTGATGAAGGCATTTTGCTGCATCGCGGCTTCCCGATTGACCAGTTGGCGACCGAGTCCAACTATCTGGAAGTGTGTTATATCCTGCTGTACGGCGAAAAACCGACGCAGGAGGAGTACGACGAGTTCAAAACCACGGTCACTCGCCATACCATGATTCACGAGCAGATCACGCGTCTGTTCCACGGTTTCCGCCGTGACTCTCACCCGATGGCCGTTATGTGCGGTGTCACCGGGGCGCTGGCTGCGTTCTATCACGATTCGCTGGACGTAAATAATGCGCGTCACCGTGAAATCGCCGCTTTCCGTCTGCTGTCCAAAATGCCGACCATGGCAGCGATGTGTTACAAATACTCCATCGGCCAGCCGTTCGTTTACCCGCGCAATGATCTCTCCTACGCCGGTAACTTCCTGAACATGATGTTCTCCACGCCGTGCGAAAAATACGAAGTTAATCCAATCCTGGAACGCGCCATGGACCGTATCCTGATCCTGCACGCTGACCACGAACAGAACGCCTCGACCTCTACCGTACGTACCGCAGGTTCTTCTGGCGCGAACCCGTTTGCCTGCATCGCGGCTGGTATTGCTTCCCTGTGGGGACCGGCACACGGCGGCGCCAACGAAGCTGCGCTGAAAATGCTGGAAGAAATCAGCTCAGTTAAACACATTCCGGAATTTGTTCGCCGCGCGAAAGACAAGAATGATTCTTTCCGCCTGATGGGCTTTGGTCACCGTGTTTACAAAAACTATGACCCGCGCGCCACCGTGATGCGTGAAACCTGCCATGAAGTGCTGAAAGAGCTGGGCACCAAAGATGATCTGCTGGAAGTGGCAATGGAGCTTGAGCACATTGCGCTCAACGACCCGTACTTCATCGAGAAGAAACTCTACCCGAACGTCGACTTCTACTCTGGCATCATTCTGAAAGCGATGGGCATTCCGTCCTCCATGTTCACTGTGATCTTCGCCATGGCGCGTACCGTTGGCTGGATTGCACACTGGAATGAAATGCACACCGACGGCATGAAAATCGCTCGTCCTCGTCAGCTGTATACCGGCTACGACAAGCGCGATTTTAAGTCTGATATTAAGCGTTAATTGTCTGCCGGATAGCGCTCTCGCCTGTCCGGCCTACTCCCTTGAATCTTCCAGGCCGGACAGGGTGTTAATGCCGCTGTCCGGTCTGTTTATTCTTGACCCACATTATTTTATTCTCATCACGTTTTCTCTATGATTTACTGAGATCTTCCTCATTTCACTCAGGAGCATGGGATGCCTGTTTTGCAGTGGAGCCTGCTATTTCTGCTATCACTCCTTCTTTCCCTGTTCTTTCTGTTGATACATCTTCCAGGCGCATTGCTGCTCGGCTCGATGATTGTCGGTATCATTTTCAGTATGCGTGGGATCTCCCTGCAGCCTCCCCGCTGCACATTTCTTGCCGCTCAGGCCATTCTCGGCTGCATGATTGCGCAAAACCTCACCGGATCCATTTTAACGACACTTGCGGCACACTGGCCGATGGTGATTGTCATCCTGCTGGCAACCCTGATTAGCAGCGCGGTGATCGGCTGGCTGCTGGTTCGCTACAGCAATCTACCGGGGAACACCGGCGCGTGGGGGTCATCACCTGGCGGGGCAGCCGCGATGGTTGCGATGGCGCAGGATTATGGCGCTGACATCCGGCTGGTGGCGTTTATGCAGTATTTGCGCGTACTGTTGGTGGTCGGCGCTGCCGCGCTGGTCACCCGATTTGTCATGGGCGAACAGGCACAAACGGTCGGCCAGCAAATCGTCTGGTTTCCACCGCTGAGTCTTAATCTGTTAAGTACCATACTGCTGGCCGCAGTTGCTGGTGTGGCCGGGCGCTTACTGCGTATCCCCTCCGGCGTGATGTTACTGCCCATGCTGGCGGGCGCATTGCTAAACGCAGGCGGTATAATGGTGATTGAACTGCCGGAATGGCTACTGGCGATAGCGTATATGGCGATTGGCTGGCAAATCGGTCTTGGCTTTGACAAACAGATCTTTTTAATGGCGCTGCGGCCACTGCCGCAAATACTGTTGTCCATTTTTTCACTGATGGCGATTTGTGCGGCGATGGCCTGGGGGCTGGCGCATTATATGCAAATCGACTTTCTCACCGCCTATCTGGCGACCAGCCCTGGCGGAGTCGATTCCGTCGCGGTAATTGCCGCTGGCAGCCACGCCGATATGGCGCTAATCATGGCGATGCAAACCCTGCGGCTGTTCAGTATTTTATTGACCGGTCCGGCGGTGGCGCGTTTTATTTCAGCACATGCGCCAAGACAGCCCACCTAATGCTGGCAGCCCGGACACCAGTAAAAGGGTCGCGAGGAAAGTGTCGTTTTCTCGATGATGCCGCCACAGCGCTCACAGGATTCGCCATCCCGATGAAAGACCTTAAAGCGAAACAACGCGCCGTGGTGCTTATTGTCATCGACCTGGCCGCGAGTGTTATACGACAGGCGAGGAATATCAAGTAGCGCTTGCGCCAGCGCATCCAACTGTTCATCGCTAAGCTGTGACGCTTTATGCTGACCGGTCAACCCCACCTGCCAGAGAATTTCTACCCGCAGATAGTTACCTAGTCCCGCCAGAAATGCCTGATCCAACAGCAGACCGGAAAACTGGCGATTGCGAAAACGGGATGACAGCAGACGCGTTTTTACCTCTGCGGCCGTTAAACGCAAATCCAGCACGTCCGGTCCAACCCGTTGCAGAAATGGATGGGTGGTGAGCTGCTCTGGCGTCAGCATTTCGATGTCAGACGCGCTATACAGCAGGATAGTTTTATCCTCGGTTTGCAGCCTGATGCGCAGCACCCGCGTGGTTTGCGGCATGTTGCCGGTATCGACCACTCGCCACACGCCGTAAAGCTGATTGTGGCTATACAGCGTCAGGCCATTGGAAAAATGGGTCAACAAGGCTTTACCCCGCGTTTCAAGCTGGGTAACACTCTGCCCGATGAGTTGGGATTGATACGGTTTTAACTGCTCAAAGGCAAACCAGACATCCGTCAGAGGTTTACCTTTGACTGCCGTCTCCAGGGTATCCGCCGCGCGGCGGATCTCCGGGCCTTCAGGCATAATACTGTCCTTTGTTAATGTGTTGCGCCGCCTGTCACCGCGATATCGCTTTCCAACTGCAATGCGGTGGCAATCGCGACCTCCAGCGCCCGACGTACTGTTTCCGCCGCCATACTTGGCGCACCGGGGTGCTGCGCGGCCTGTTGTGGCAGATAAGGAATATGAATAAAACCGCCCTTCACTGCCGGAACGTCGCGTAATTTATGCAGCAGGCCATACATCACGTGGTTACACACGAAGGTACCCGCCGTCTGAGAAACCGAGGCCGGAATTCCCGCGTTGCGCATGGCGACAACCATCGCTTTGATCGGCAATGTGCTGAACCACGCCGCAGGGCCATCGGCCACAATCGGTACATCAATCGGCTGTTGCCCCTGATTATCCGCAATACGCGCATCGTCAACATTGATCGCCACGCGCTCCACGGTGATATCCGTTCGGCCACCCGCCTGCCCCACCGCCAGCACCAGCGATGGCGACAATGCGTCAATCGCGGCATTGAGTACGGAGAGAGACTCGCCAAAGACGCACGGCAACTGGCGGGCAACGACACGGCATCCATCGATGATAGCATTGTCGAGGCCCGAGACCACTTCCCAGGAAGGGTTAACTGACTCGCCGCCAAAGGGTTCAAATCCCGTGATGAGTACTGTTTTCATCCTTCCTCCTTACAGGAACATCAGGAAATACATCAGAAAAACGTTAACCAACAGCAGCAGTATGCCGGTTGGCACCTGTGCTTTAATCACCGCGTTTTTGTCTGGTAGCTCCAGCAGCGCCGCAGGCACAATATTGAAGTTCGCCGCCATTGGCGTCATCAATGTTCCGCAATAGCCGGAGAACATACCAATCGCCGCCATCACCGCCGGGTTACCACCGTGTTGCAGTACGAGGATCGGAATACCGATTCCCGCGGTCACGATCGGGAAAGCGGCAAACGCATTGCCCATCACCATCGTCAACAAGGCCATACCAATGGTGTACACCGCCACCGCGATAAAACGGCTATCCACCGCCAGATATTCCTGGGTCAGATATGAAATGCCGCTGCCGACGCCCGCCGCAGTGAACAACAGTCCGAGCGTGGCCAGGATCTGCGGCAGGATGAATGCCCAACCGATGGAGTCCAGCAGTCGGCGTGCCTCCTGAATCGGCTGATGCACCCGCTCATGGGTCATTTTTATCGCCATCGCCAGACCAATCAACGAACCTGCGGTCATCGAAAAGAGCGTCACCAGCGTGGCATGATTACCCGGCCCAAACAGCACATCCTGTAAACCCGGAATAT
Source organism: Citrobacter sp. CRE-46 (assembly GCF_059615875.1). Classification (NCBI taxonomy): domain Bacteria; kingdom Pseudomonadati; phylum Pseudomonadota; class Gammaproteobacteria; order Enterobacterales; family Enterobacteriaceae; genus Citrobacter; species Citrobacter sp. CRE-46. The sequence goes on from NZ_CM184341.1 coordinate 3,585,193, forward strand.
GGTTGAACATCAGTACGCCAATAACGGTTACCACCGGGATCGCCAGCGCCGGGAAAAACAGGCGATTACCCAGACGACTGGCGCTCTCTTCGCGCTGTTGCTGCGTTCGTTGATGGTAGCTTCCCAGCTTTACGCCGCCGAAACCGGCGATCAGGGCCAGTATGACCACCGCGACGCCGACGGCAATATGCACCGCGCGTTTATCGCCAAACAGCGAGTATGTCCAGTCGCCAAGCAGAAAGAGAACGCCGTACAGGCCCCAAAACAGACCGGTGGTTAAGCGACGCGGGTTAGCCTTATCCCGCCAGGACATCAGCGCCACAATCAGTAATACCGCGCCTGCCAGCCAGTAGAGATAGCTTTGCTGAAAATTCATTTCGCTTCCCCTTTCGCTGCGGCATTCGCTTTCGCCACTTCACGCTGCAAATAGCTATCCAGCCGCCACAGACGCGTGCCGTGGATCAGGAAGGCGCAAATTGCCGTCGGGATCCCCCACAGGGCGATATGCAGCGGTTCGGTCTGGATCCCGCCCGATTCCAGCATAAAATTGTGCATGAATATGATGGCACCGAAGGCAACAAAGATATCTTCACCGAAAAACAGCCCAACGTTATCAGTCGCGGCAGACATGGCGCGCAGACGATAACGAACCGCGCCCGGTATCTCACCGTGGTTTTTCTCGGCGGCCCCTTCCGCCATTGGCGCCAGCAGCGGACGCACCATCTGTGGATGTCCGCCCAGGCTGGTCAGTCCTAAGGCGGCGGTCGCCTCACGAATAAACAGATAGACAATGAGCAGACGGCCGCTGGTGGCGCTGCGGATTTTGGCAATCCACGCCTGAGCGCGCTCTTTGAGTCCGTGACGCTCCAGCAGACCAATAACCGCCAGGGGGATCAGCAGGATAAACGGCAGGTTGCGGGTGTTGAGAAATCCCTCACCCAGCTTTTCCAGAATGGTAGCGATTGGCATATGCGCCGCCAGTCCGGTGACGATCCCGGCAATAATGACCACCAATACCGGGTTAAAACGTAAAAGAAATCCGACCACAATGACGGCGATACCCGTCAATGGCCAGAGAGAAATGACCTCTCCCATAATTAAATCCCTTATGTTGTTGTGTAATATATTATTGTTTTGTATGAAAAATTATGCGCTAATTTGAATATTGCATGCTTCGAATGCGCTGCGCAAGCGACGGGCAAAAGCGAGTGCGTGCTCGCCATCCCCATGAATGCATACCGTCTGGGCCGTCACGTTCGCCCATGTTCCGCTCTGGCTTTTTACTCTACCGGATTGCACCATTTCTAGCGTTTGCGCCAGCGCCTGCTCTTCATCCTCAATCAATGCGCCAGGCTGGCTACGCGGAACCAGACTGCCGTCAGCCTGATAACCCCGATCGGCAAAAACCTCCTGACGCGTCACCAGGCCATAATGTTCCCCGGCGCGAATCAGTTCGCTTCCCGCCAGCCCCACCAGAACCAGCGAGGGATCGCAGGCATGCACCGCTTTCGCAATCGCATCCGCCAACTGTGGATCTTTTGCCGCCTGGTTATAAAGCATACCGTGGGGTTTCACATGGCGCATCACGCCGCCTTCCGCACGCGTAATGGCTGCCAGCGCGCCAATTTGATACAGCGTCTGCGCATAAACCGTTTCCACAGGCAGAGTCATGGCGCTACGGCCAAAATTCTCCCGATCTGGAAAGCTCGGATGTGCGCCTACCGCCACGCCATTTTTTAGCGCTTCACGCACGCTTAAAAGCATGGTTTGCGCATCACCGGCGTGAAATCCACAGGCGATATTAGCTGACGACACCAGTTGCAGCAGCGCTGCATCGTTAGCACAGCCCTCACCGAGGTCTGCGTTGAGATCAATTTTCATTATTAAGTCGCCATGTTAACTGTTGCAGGTAACGCTGCTGATCGTGGCGCGCCTTAAGCGCTTCCTCCAGCGAACACTGCACAAAATGAATCGGCTGACCGAGCGGGATCTGCGCCAGATGGTACATATCCGCTTCGATGATACAGGCGATGCGCGGATAGCCGCCCGTCGTCTGGGCATCATTCATCAGCACGATCGGTTGACCATTATGCGGAACCTGCACCACGCCGGGGAGTAAGCCATGCGACAGCAACTCGCGATCGGTCATACGCGTCAACGGCTGCCCCTGCAGGCGATAGCCCATCCGGTTGCTTTGCGGGCTAAGCTGCCACGGCGAACGCCAGAAAGACGCCTGCGAGACCTCGTCAAATTCTTGGTATTCAGGCCCGGGCAGCGCGCGAATGTGGTTTCCCCACATCAGCTGTTTTACCCCCTGAGGTCCGCTGAATTGCCGGGTAGATGCCCCAATCGCCAGCCGATCGCCATCACGCAGCAGACGCCCCTCCAGCCCGCCAATGCCGACTTTAAGATCGGTGCTGCGCGAGCCCATGACTTCGGGAACATCAAATCCGCCCGCAACCGCCAGATAACTACGCATACCATGATGTGGACGTTTTAGCGTCAGTCGCTGTCCCGCTTTCACCGGCAGTCGCCACCCACTCCACACAGGAGCACGATCCAGATGCGCTTCGCATCCGGCGCCGGTCAGGGCAAACCAACCATCGGCTTCAAATTCGACTACCAGTTGCCCCAGCGTGATTTCCAGCGCAGCAGCATTCGCATCATTTCCCACCAGCAGGTTAGCAACGTTTAACGCCGGTTTATCCAGCGCGCCGCAGTGGCTGATGCCGGATTGACGAAAATTGTGGCGTCCGCCGTCCTGGACCGAGGTGTACATGCCCGCACGTATGATGTTTAACATACTCCCTCCTTCTGCGGAACAAAACGCACGGTATCCCCAGCGCGCAACAGGATCGGCTCTTCTCGTTTTGGATCAAATAACGACACGGAGGTACGCCCAATCAATTGCCATCCGCCGGGCGTGGCAAGCGGATAGACCCCCGTTTGCGATCCACCGATACCTACAGAACCTGCCGGAACAAGCAGACGCGGTTCTGACCGTCTGGGGGTATGGAGTGGTTCAGGTAAGCTCCCCAGATAGGGGAACCCTGGCTGAAAACCAATAAACCACACCACATAGTCGACTGACGCATGAAGTTCAACAACCTGCTTGTCGCTTAATCCACTGTGCCGGGCGACCTCTGCCAGATCGGGGCCAAACTCACCGCCATAAGTCACGGGAATTTCAATAAAACGCGAATCCGGTTCCAGCGCTTCGCTCTCTTCCCACCAGCGCTGCAGGCGTTCAATCGCATCCAGCGCCAGCGTTTGTGGGTCACGCAAGATCACCGTGATATTGTTCATTCCTGGAATCGCTTCACGTACATTCGGTGCATCAACCAGACGCTGGGCCAGACGCCAGATACGTTTTTGAGTCGCCAGCGTAATGGGCGGCTCCAGTTCCAGAACTACCGCAGTCTCACCTAACAGATAACAACGCGCTCGCTGCACTTTCGTCCCTCTTTATTACGCTGGGTTAGGAATATCAATAAAAGTGACATCCAGATCGGTATTTTCATTCAGCCATTCGCTTAATGCGCGAATCCCGCCGCGTTCGGTCGCATGGTGACCGGCAGCATAAAAATGCAGCCCCTGTTCGCGGGCAGAGTGAATGGTTTGCTCTGAGACTTCACCGGTGATAAAGGCATCGACGCCAAACCGGGCTGCGCTATCAATGAAGCTTTGACCGCCCCCCGTACACCACGCGACGCGTTGCACCTTTTCCGGCCCGGTATCACCGCACCATAACGGTTTACGGCCCAGACGCGCTTCAATCCACGACGCCAGCTCCAGCCCTGGAACCGGCATAGAGAGTTCACCCCACGGTACCAGCGGCTCAATTTCCCCCATCACGGTAATCCCCAATAGCGCGGCAAGCTGCGCGTTATTACCCAGTTCCGGATGGGCATCCAGCGGCAGATGCCAGCCATACAGGTTGATATCATTTTCCAACAGCGTTTTCAGACGATGGCGCTTCATGCCGCGAATCACCGGAGATTCGCCTTTCCAGAAATAACCGTGATGAACGATGACCGCATCGGCCTGCAGGCGCACCGCCTCGTCCAGCAGAGCCTGGCTTGCGGTCACGCCGGTCACGATTTTATGCACCGTCTCTTTGCCCTCAACCTGCAAACCGTTCGGCGCATAGTCGCTAATGGCGGCGCTGTTCAGTTTGTCATTGATCAGTTGTTCCAGTTCGGTGTTTTTCATCATCGTCCTCGTTGTCATAAGTTCTGCCTGCCCAATCAGCAACACAGCTTAGGTTAAAATAGCGTCCTCGCCTGCGTTCGTCGATAGTCATTTCATTGACACATTAAGAAACAATCACACCACTGTAGAACGTAATTTGCATACCACCACGCGATCTAATTCATGTATATTTATGCAATCAGACAGCATATTGCAAAAATAATCAGATCTGTATCAAAGTTACAACTTTAAGGAAACACGCTCGCACAGCACATTCAACCTGTTGCGAGACATTTACTTCGAGAAAACAATGAATAAACAAGCATCTCAACCGCGGGCGATTTATTACGTTGTCGTATAGCGCGCGAAATCATTTGATACTGATTTGAAAATCATTTGATACCGCGCGTTCGCGCAAAAATAAAATCATTTGATACTGATTTTAAGCGGTTTTAAAGCCGCCTTAAACTGGCGGCCAGCGAGCAGAGGATCACATGGTCGGCGTTGAATTGCTGCTTCCGGGAAATTTTTTATACAGCGTGGACATTCCTACACCAAATCTTTGCGACACCTCCCTGTGCGTCATACCCGATTTGATGGCCGCACCGAACTGAGCCCAGTGCTCATCCATAAATTTAGGCCTACGGCCACCGTAACGCCCCTTAGACCTAGCCACGGCCAAACCTGCAAGAGTACGCTCACTGTTCAGATCGGACTCATACTGAGCAGCAGAAAGAATATTGCGAAAGTTGTAGCGTCCCGATGCTGACTTTAGGTCCACGCCGTCAGTGATGGATCGGATGTTGACGTTGCGGGAATGCAGCTCCTGAAACGTGACCAGTGCATGCAGAACGTCGCGGCCAATGCGGTCGAGCTTCCAGAGAACAAGCTCATCACCAGGTTGCAACATCGCCACCACCTGCCGCAGGATGCGGCGCTTTGTATTACGGCCGCTGGCCTTCTCTTCGAAAATCTGTTCGCAGCCAGCCGCCTGCAGGGCGAGCATCTGCATCTCTGTGTCCTGGTGGTTTGAGCTTACGCGTGCATATCCAATAATCATCAGTCTTACCTCTGTCGTTGAGATAAAACCAGGTTAACAAATTCGACTTTTTCTCAAATAACCCCGGCGACGGAGAAAAATAAACACACTTTAATGGCGTAAAAAAGCCCTGGTGAACAGGGCTTAAATCGGCGTTCTACCAAAGGTTCCTATTCTGTCTTCTCTGGCCATACAGGATTTTCGTCATCAACGGCTTCCAGGTCCTCGATATAGTCCAGCGTTTCGTTGAGCCTTGCTGTTTCAGCATCTGACAATTTACGCCCAGCTTGCAGCTTCAGTTGCAGCAGACTGACGGATTGATGCGCCGCCGTTATCAGTGACTGCCGTTTATTCTCTGTCGCTAACACCCTCGCTGCGTGCTGTGCTACTTCGTCAGTAACCCACGCCGAGCCATTCCAACTGTCAAACTGAGTAGCTGGCGCAACGGCAACGAATCCGTCTTTAATTTTTCCAATGTAATCTACCGTTAGCTCGCCTCCGTCTAGTGTTGAATACACGAGAGTGCCGCGATTGTCCTCCTGTCGGGACCACGCCCCATTCACGAACACTGAAACCTGACCAACAGCACAATCTCCTGGGTCCAACGTGGTGGAATTACCAGGCAGACTGACGCCGACGTTGATAAATTCGTCAGACCAGCCCATATACTCCCCGGTATCAGCGGTGTAATAAAAACAACGAATTTCACCCGACTCAGTTGCCAGTCCATTTTCATCAAAAACTGGGATCATTATTTCGCCCTCACGACCAGGTTAAATGTGATATTGCGCGGTCTGTTTTCTGCCGCTACAGGTACGCCCGATTTTGCGGCCTCAAAATACATGTATTGCGCAATCGTAGTAGGGTTTCCGTCAACGCCCAGATTTACAATATTTTGCGATCCTCCGACTGTAAACGCACCATATGCATCTACATTCCCGACCATCGGAACAAACCCCAGACCGCCTGTGATATTACGTATCGCATCACCCTGCGCGGACAGTAGCGCTCTCCCTGCGTCTATACCGCGTCCATCATCGTTTATACGAATGAACTCACCACGGGAGTCAGTTAATTTCAGACCGGGCCACACTTTGGCGAGGATCGGATATTGCGTAGCTGAAAACGTGGTGTCGTTCATTTTCAAAAACACCATCTGGCTCCACTCATCCACAACCGTATTTGGCATCGCAGCCTGCGGCCAGAAAAAGGGGATTCCGATTGGAGGCAGGCCCGCCTTGAGGTCATCAACAAGAGCCATCGTGCCAGCTTTATCTGGGATGGTTACCGGTTTTCCTGACACCGAGTGCAAATACGCCGAACGGTTATCAGCATAAAGCGCTGCAACAATCTCTCCTGCGGCGCTTAATACTTCATAACCATATTTTGCCTGAACTGTGTAAGAAAATGTCTGCTTGGTTTCCGCAGCTTTATCAGCGAATGAAGACAAACCAAGATTTTGGAGAAAGAGTGCTTTGTCCTGAATATCAGCGCCGTTCTGAGATGTATCGAGGAAGAGCGCTCTCATCGCCGCAAGGAGCTGCACATTGTTGGCTTTGTCCGGGGTGATACCCGCAGCGGCCAGAACGGCCAACAGTTCACTCTGGATAATATTGAACCAGTCAGGCCCCGGATAAGTTGGAGGAACGCCGTTCCCGCCTTCGGTAAAGAAGGACGTCACAGCACTGACCACAGGCTTTACTGCGGGCATCACCGGAACGGCTGAATTATTATCGACATGAAACATTGTCGGACCCCTTAATAAAAGTATTCATAGTTAGTGCCTGCCAGCCGGTATTTCGACAGCACGCATTCAAGGTTACGGGCACGGTCAGTCAACAGTGGTGTCATGACGTTATCCATACAGGTGAATCTGCCGCCCTGCATATCCCGGACATCCACCTGCAGCAGCCAGCGATAACGCGCGGGATACAGGGGGTACATGCAGTCACGCATACAGTGATGCGGGAGAACCACCCGTACCGTTACTGTAAACCCCAGCGCCTTCGCCACATCCTCAATCTGCCATGGGGCCAGGCCTCCCTTGCGGTGGTACTTCTCCACAACGGCCGCGCGGCGGTCTTCGACGGTGCCGTTTGGCAGTTCGCATTCTGGCAGGCCGAGATAGGCCTCCCAGTCAGGAAGAAGCAAAAAGGTGGTTTCAGGGCGCATCTCAGACAGCAGTGCATCACCCGATGCCTCTGCCTGGCTTAAACGCCGTGCTAATGCCCGTACAAATTTGGTTAAATCCGCGCTTATCTCACGCGGCCAGGCTTTGCCACGGGGTAAGACCTGCTGCAGGGCATGGAGCCAGTCGTCTACGCTGTGAGCCATGTAATCGCCCCAATCGTAATAAGCTCTTCGGTTGTAGCCGGTACATCAGCCGTGACCGACAGCGTGTAGTCTGTGACGCCGGCAGATGATCCTATTGCCGTGCGCAGGGAGGAAACCTGCAGCTTCTGACCGGGAGACAGGGTTTTCTGCAAAGCCGCCAGGCTGACCTGAACAGCACTTCGTGATGAGTCGTTGTCCGGTGTAATTTTTATGGACATGGCCACTGGTTTCAGCGTCAGCACCACCGGCCAGACCTCAGTACCACCGGGCTTACCAACATAGTTCCCTGTGGCCGGGTCAGCGTGGCGGAAAAGGTACGTCTCCATAGCCGTTCTGTCGGCAGCAGTCGGCGTGATGATGGCGCGATCGTCATAAACCCACGCAAGGCCAACTGTGCCGGAACCGTGCCATACATCAAAGGCCCAGGCGCGACTAACTCCGGGCAGCTCACGCGCCCAAAGAACGTAGTCATGGACAGCACCGCCCACGGGTGGGTTACGCTTTCGAAACAGCAGGCGGTCCAGCAGCTCGTCAATGGGTTCGATATCTGCCCCGCCCGTAATACCGGCGCTGGCCACAATACCGTTACTGTCCGTTCCCGCGAGTGGCGACAGCAGCGTCAGCACCTCACCGGCAGGCAGATTGTCGGCAACACCGGCTTCATCCGCCTGCACCTGTACGGTGACAGCCCCGGCCGCTGGCTGGGATGAACTGACAACGTGGTAAACGATACCACCTGCAGTCTGCATTTCGGTATCAACCGGCAGCGCAGCCGTGCTGGTGAAGGTGACCGGACCGGTGGCAAATGTCGGCTGTTTGCGAATAACCCCTTCGGATGCCGCCGTATCAATAATGGTCTGGTCGTCTGATTTCGGTGACGGAATTATCTGGTCGGCAATCCAGCTCTGGTGGTCATATAAATCGCGCACCTGACTACTGACCGAAACATTAATGGCTTTTTCGACACCCACAGGCGGCAATAAAGGAATATTAAGTTCAATCTCAATATCCCTTTCACCGTCGGCGATAATCTTGCGTAATGTCGGTACATTATACGGCATTGGCGGTGGCCTCCCAGCGACGGCTCAGTTGGATGGTAAGCAGGGATTTGTCAGGGCGCGTCAGGGCCACCGTAAAGTTAATGCGGTCAGCGGCCGCGATCGTAGCCGAGACGTCTGCAGTGCGAACATAACCCGCACGAAGCAGTGGTTGCATGGACAGACGGGCATAATCCTCAACGCGCAGACGAACTGACTCGGTCAGCTTCTCGCGCTCAAGTAGCCAGAGCTTTGAACCCCACGGGGAATCACTGAAGGTGTCACCGGGCCAGCCGCGAGGGTCGCCTGAACCGTCAGGAAGTTCGTCATCGACATCAGCACGGGCATCGGTGAAAAGACAGATAAGGACTAAGGTGACAAGCCCGTCGTCGAGCGACAGGCCGTCATGTTTAATGGTGATATCACCGCGAGATAAGAGATTTTGCCAGCTCAGTCCGATAGTCATAGGGGCGCAGTTGTATCAGCATTGTCGCCATCCTTATGAATATGTTTGAGGAAGGGTTTACCTTTAACAGTAATATCCTCGGTGAACTCAGAAGGACCGACGAATTTAAGTTGAGCGCTATTAATCTCAAATAAATCGTCGGCGGTGTAATTTACCGTTTTCCCTCTTATATCGATTATTCCGTCTTTCTTCAGAATAACCATTGACTGGCCGTCCTGATGATAAAGACAGACGTCCCCGGGTGCCAGCCCTTTTGGACGACAGCGTTTATCTTCAACCGCAATCGCCACCAGACTCTCACGTCTGCCACCAACGGCAAGAATAATTGCCTCGCTGCCAGCAGGTGGGACAGAGGTAAATCCGTACTGCTGAAAACGTTCTACATCGTCATTTATGGCATCAGCCAGCGACTGTACCTGCAGGTTCTGGCGACCCAGGCTATCAGTGACAATACGCACGACGGCGCGGTCAACGAGTAGTCGCAGACGTCGGCCAATCTGATTCAGCGTGCGGCTGAAGTTTGCCGGATTCAGTCCCATGTTGCGGTCACCTTTGCTTTTTTTGCCTTCTTGCCGCTGGATTTAGCCTGCGTCTGAGGAAGGTCGAGTGACTCCGGTGGCACCAGGGCAAGCACTGTAATGCGACCACCATCTCCCTCGGTAAGCGTCACTGACTTGATTAGCCAGGTGGTGTCGAGGTTTTGAATCGGGTCACGAATATCAGTCAGAAGATTGGTCTTCCAGAGCGGCCCAGTATCGCCGTTCTCGCGCCAGCCGGCGACGGTGATTTCGGTGGTATTGGCTTCACCCATCATGCGGGCTTTATACCAGTCACCACGCGTGCTGGCACCGCCTACCGTCAGACTGTCTTCATTCACCAGTATCTTCGGACGGTAGCGGTTAATTTCATCGTCGTCGATGCTGACCTGACGGCCGCCGATGACCTTTGCAGGCTGGTCATCCCATGCTGCACCGCCGGCGCTCGATGAGCCTTTGACGATGTACTGGCTGGCACGCTCCCGCCAGCTGAAGCGCCCACGAGCGGCGAGGATGTTCTCACCGAGGACCAGCGCCACGGAGGCGCGTTTTTTCGACGCACGAGTGATAACCAGATTACCGTCGGCATTCGATGTGAGCAGCACACCACGCTGCTTAGCCAGCCTGTCGAGCAGCTCAAATCCCGTTTCACCCTGTTCCAGCACCACGCTCGGGAAGGCCTCGCCAGTGTCAGTCTCGTTGATGACGGTGATGCCATAGGGCTTCGCAATTTCAGCCGCCAGCTGCTCGATGCGAACACCTTTCCACTGCCCGGATTTATGCACTACCGAGCTGTCCACCAGGTCACCGGTCTTGTCACGTCCCATCACCCTGATGGAGACGTTTTCGGCATCATAGCTCGGAATAAAATCGTCGATGTAGCCGTTTAGCACCTTATCAGCGCCAATGGTCACGGAGCAGGGTAAGCCTTCCTTGATGGTTCGCGGGGCCGCTTCAGACCACTGTGTGGTGATGGTCAGATCAAACTCACCGGCTATAGCGTCCAGCGAACTGGTAACCGACATGTCCGTCCAGCCATCCCACTGCTGACCGGCTACGGTAAGCACCACCGCTTCCGGTTTCTGCGAATTATCCATTACTCAATAACCTCAATGGGGGTAGATGGCAGAATGAAGGACGGGTCACGCAGCCGGTTACGAGAGACGATTGCTTCGCGGGTCTCTGTATCGCCAGTTTCTCGCCATGCCAGTAATGCGGCTGTCGTTGTCACAGTGGTGTGTAACTGGCGAATGTCAGGCAGCTGCGCACCACGAACCCGCACATCATTCACTACAGCAAAACGTAGATCGCGCAAAGTACGCCACAGTTCACGCTGTCCGTTCTCAACGGCTGTCACAGCCTGCTCAGCTAGCTGCTGCGCCAGTTTGTCACCTGCTTCTGTTGCTTCTGTTGATGTGGCAAAGTCCATTGTGGCCACCGCTTCAGCCTGAGCTACTACCGACGTGACGATCACCATCTGACGAAAGTCGGTGATGTTAGCCTGCAATGCGGGGGATGGTGCAATGACCGTTGCCGGCACACTGCTGGCAATACCCTGGATTCCGTTTGAAGGGGAACTGCTGATGACAGTCATGTCGCCCGGCAGGTTTTTAGTCGCAGCCTCAGCCGCACGCTCTCCGTCCCATTTGCTTTTGAGCTGATCATAAACCCGTAGTGACCATGGCGGCTCACTCACGATATCCCGGATACTGCTGGCCAGACTGGTGAACTGACGAACCAGCTCACCGGGTTTTGCGATGATGACACCCGCGAGGTCCTTGAAACGACTCGCACGGTCCACCCAGTCAGTCAGCCCTGAGGGGATCGTCGGCAGGTTCATTACCAGACCCTGCATGTCATCGAGAAGGGTGTCGGTCATGTCACCCAGCCCGTCGAGAGCGGCAAAGTAATCACCATTGGCCAGCGCCTCTTTCACGGCATCGGCTGCACTGAGGGAAGTCAGGCTGGTATTCTCTCTGGGAGCCGGGAACAGGCGTTCGCCCGCTTCAAATACTTCGAAAGAAATAAAGGCAATGCCACCTTCTTCAGTGCTCAGGCGGTGCGAAACCTTACCTACCTGGACTTTCTCAATCCCAAACCATGGGTGTACAAGCTCTCCGGGCCCGGGGGTGTTCAGGGCGTTTAAAAGGGCTTCTAATTGCTTTTGAAAGTTCTTCCCGAGTAGCTTGCCATTAATCTGTTGCTGGGTGAGCACGGCACCGTTGTCCTCGGTCCAGCCGACTTCTTTTTTGGGGTATGCTCGGGGGATTGCCCTACGCCCGCTGGTGCCCTCATTATCAACGAGATAGAAGGCTACATTTCGGAATGATGCCTCAAGCAGAGATTCCCATTCACCTTTAACCATCAGTTTTGCTCCACGTTAGAGACACCAGATTGTGCACTGAGCGTGATGCCGGGGCGGTCCATTTTGACGCTCTTCACGCGGGCTTCACCTTCGACCACCACACGAATTTCCCCCTTCAGAGGCTGCAAAGTAAACGCAGGATAAGTCGGAGATTGATTCTGTGGCTGCAGGCTTGCCCATGGTCGTGGATCGGTGATTTGTGGATCATTACCTGCAGACGAAAACCAGCCAAGAACTTTATCCCAGACAGATGGACCTTTTGCTCTATCCTGGGCCCATTTAATCATTCCAGCTTTATCATTGTCAGAAATATTAGGTTCTTCATCAAGATACGGAATTGACGACATTAATAATGTTGTTCCGATAGCAGAGAATGCATTACCAAATCGACCACGAGGTTTTTGATTTTTAGGATCATATCCAGGTTCATTCGGGATAAAATCCCCAGGCCCTCCAATGCCTCCTTTGCCCATATTCACAACATATACAGGCATAACTCCTGAACCAAATACATCAGAAACACCTTTTGGTATACCTTTGCCTTTACCAACGCCAAGTATATCCAAGGCACCTTTCCCTAACTGAAAGGCTTTGCGTGCCGCAATAATACCGCCAACTGCAATAGTGATATTTTTGCCAATTTCCAGCCTGCGCTGGACTGTTTCCTGGTCAACAGAATTCAAAGCATCAGCCAGTTCCTGCACGGGCTTTGCCAGATTACTGTTGGTGAATTTTTTCCAAGTCACATTCAGGCTGGTCATGGCGGACGTGAAATCCTGAGCAGCATATTTGGCATCAGATAAAATACCTGAACCATCAGCTACAACGCCGTTATATCGCTTAAGATTTTCAGCACCTTTACCAGTTGTCACACTACTTAGTAAAAGAATACTGTCCTGATTAAAACCGGCTTCGACCAGACGTTTATTTTGTTCTTTGGCTCCTTTATTACCAGAACGCTTAGCTACTTCCTCCATTAATTGAGGAAGTGAGCGCATTTTCCCATCATTACCGAAGACGTTAATACCATTACGCCCCAACTCCTTAACAACTTTCGGTGCTTGCAAATCACGGATAAGATTTTCAACAGCAGTGGCAGCCGTATCACGATCGCCGGTGGCATCAATTGCAGATTCCATTGCAACACCGACATCCTTAATACCCTTTACACCTTTACCGCCCGCAGCAGAATACATTGAAAATGCGCGAACCCCTTTTTCAGCGATATCTTTTAACTCAAATGCACCTTCCTTTCCCAGTTTATTCAGGGTGTCCATCGCCTCAAGTGTTTGTTTTTCACTCGTCACCTGAAATTTTGGAAATTGAGCGAACAACCCCCCAATGGACTCCCCAGTGCCACCTGAGGCTGCTATTGAAGCAGCAAGGTTGTCTTTATTCTTGACACCAAAATCAATATCACCGGTGACAGTACCAATTTTTTCAACAGCACTGGTGACCTCGCTATCATCAACCCGGAATTTGATAGCCGAATCCTGAATACCGCTAAAAATTTGCGCCATTTCGGCACGCGTTTTTTCTGCTGCAAGGCCCATGCGCGTGATGCGACGATCTGTCTGGGCAAATTCACGCAGCATGGCTCCGCCCGCAAAACCGGCAATCATGCCTGTATAGCGATTACCCAGCGCATCAAGGCCACGTCCTGCAGCGGCGGTGGTGGCCTTAACGACGGACATGGCCCGTTCATTGCGGCGGGCGAACTCGGACATATTGGCACCGTACTGGCGGGCCTTGGCCGTCAGGTTCCCGGCCAGGTTAATGAGGATTTCAGTGGTGAGGCGGCTTGCCATGTTGCTTCCTCAGTTGGTCTGTCAGACGAAGCAGTTGCCGCAAGGGCAACTGCTGGAGGTGGTTAATATCAAAGCGCTGTGAAAGATTGACGATGAGACTACTGAGCGCCGTCGCCAGCGGCATCAGGTCGCCCCCGCTTGCCGGTCTCCGCCAGTAAGTCATCCATTGCACCCGCTTTTTCTGTGAGTAACTCCAGATCCTCAGGATGGAAGGAATACAGTTGTTTGACAGACAGCGGCCCAGGAATCGTGCCAACACTCAGAATCTGACGGCGCAGCATCTCAAGTCCCATAAGCACCTCAGAGCAGTAAGCGACGGCCTTGCCATTTTCACCGATAACCACACGCTCAGCTGCCAACTGGGAATTAATGACATCTTCTGACGTCAGTTCACGGAAGGTAACACTGGTGTGGCGTGCCTCGTCTTCTGTGCCTTTACCTGTGACAAAACCATACTTCAGTTTGACGCTCATCTGTGCCATGGCTTACACCTTCACCAGTTTGGTGCCAATGAAGTTGGCACTGATGGTGCCGGCATCTTCGTCCAGTTCTGCCGGATTGTCAGTGGCTGAGCCGGTCATCATATAATTGAGGCCATTATCACCTTCGAACATGACCGTTACCTCTTCCCAGCCACTGATTTCAATCACGTCCATGTCATCTGCAGCGGCAATAGTCAGCTTGATGGAAGGGGCCGCCATCTTGCGGGAAAGGCCCCAGACCTTACCGCCGCCCATATGCTGGGTACGGGCAAAACCACCAGGATTGAGGGTGGATTTACCTTCTGTCTTAATCTCACGCCCGTTAATTCGGATGGATGCCATCCCAAGGATTGTCGCCATAATTCTTCCTTACTGTTTAAACTGAATAAGGCCGGCCAGCACACGGAGCTGATTGACCAGGTTAGGATGTGCCACGAAGTTCAGGCGGTTGGCATCGCTGCCGTCGATATCGACGTCGAGTGTTTCTTTATAGTCGTCGAAGTCTTCCACCAGACCTGCCGGCACCAGTTCGGTCAGCGCGATATCCAGCAATTCGGCGCGGGCAATCTTCGGTGTCATTACTGGCTGACCCGGGTCGAGCAGCTCCAGCACGTCATCACCGGCGAGTTTGTGGCGGGGATAGCGACTGGAGAAGCGGTTTTTGATGATGTAACGGATGCGTCCGAGCGTTGCCGGCGACTGCACATCCAGGTATGACGTATCCGGATCACCATACTGGTTCACCCGGAACATGGTGATTTCACGCTCAATGCAGACGTTGCCGCCGGCGTCAACAAAGTGGGTGGCCATGCCGTCATGCAGCAGCAGGTTACGCTCCTGCATATCCCAGCGAACTTCTTTCGCCGGCGGGAGAATGCCTGGCAGAACCAGCGTCTGCAGCGGGCGGGCCGGGTCGATGGCCAGATAGTAGGATGCGATGCCACCGTAGGATGCAGCCCAGAGCCAGTGTGGCTGTGGAGCCAGGTTGGTGGACATGCAGGAAATCAGCCAGTCATTACGGGCATCACCGAACGTACCGCTCTCAGCGTGCGTTCCGCGATAGCCTGCCCAGAGCTGGGCCTCAATCATCTTCAGAGGTCCCCAGCGCACAACCAGCTCATCGCGTATTTTGTCGAGGCTCTGGGTGTCGTTAAAGGCAAACTCAATATCGGTGTACCAGTCATCACCGAGCGCTGCCACGACAGCCGTGATATCCGGGGTTCCCGTTCCGCCGGCAAAGCCGGTCAGGGTGATATTAATCCCCGCAGGCAGCTGCTCGCCGGTATAGTAATTCAGGCGTACATCCATGCCGTTGGCGCTGACACCTTTCCAGTTGGCAGTAAGCTCAACCGTGTCCGTCGTGGTGGCCTTGAGCGCTGCAGTCACCTGGGTGGAGGCCAGTTTTGTTACCGCATCGATAATGGCCGTGGCGACATGTTCACGATCATCGCCTTTCTCAACACCCACCTGAACCGATACGCCATTAATCATCAGCGCCACCGTCCCGGCGGCCGTCGCTGTGCCGACCACTGCCACTGTGGCTTTTGCGGCCGCGCCGGTTGTCAGGTCTGCAACACCCATAGCCCAGGTCTCGGTATAGCTGTTTGCCTTGCGGTGGATTTTCAGCATTTCAGCGAGCTGGGAGCCTTTTCCATAGAGCGTTTCCGCCATGCCGTCGCTGGTGATGCGATGCTGGGTCAGTGCCGCTGCCGTGCCGGCTGAGCCCTGATGTCCAATAACAATCACTTTGCGGGACTGCGCCGGCGCACTGCTCATTGCCTGTGAATTGTCGATGTCGATGTATACCAGCGGGACGCGGATATCATCAGGAATGCTGCCAAGTGCCATTGTTATTTCTCCACGGCTTTACGTTTCTGGGTCTCAGCCGTAACCGGCTCAGCGATATCGGTGACGGTCACATCACCTTCCGCCTGGCGACGGTGCCACCAGGCACTCATCGGCAGGTTTTCACCCTCAGGCTTCAGATGCTCGCCATTGGATTTACGGACCCGCAGGCCTTCACGGGCAGGTTTAATCAGGTGGTTCATGGGTTCTGCTCCCTTACGTTAATCACACCGTCAATTTTGGTTGCGCCACCATTCACTGCGAGCGTTGCCCCCAGTCGCAGGAAGTCCGGCAGTGCGCTAATGTCGATCTCTTCATCCAGCCGGAACTCCTGTTCCCATGTCACTGCCCACATGGTCAGCCCCAGTTCGTTGAGGCCAGGGGAGTAGATATTGTCAGCACTGATGGTGCTGGCGGCACGCTCCGCTTTCATACCGGATGACGCCTCCCGGGAGGCGATACGACGGGCCAGCTTGCCGACCAGGACTTCGCAGCGGGTATCGCGGGGATGCGCCCATGAATCGGTGGCCATGATGTAGGCCGCCCAGGTCACATCACCGATCGTGCCGCCGGCACGCTGGCGGATGTTGCGGATACGCAGGGCCGCAATGCGAATGCAGCCATCACGATCTGTGAGGTAAGTTTTCACCTCCGCCGGGGTGTTGAACTGGCCGATGTGGCGCTCAATGAGTTTCACCTGGTCCGGGTTATCGCCCAGCAATGCAGGTTTAAGCCAGGCCACAATGTTTTCTGCGGCCGCAATGGTGCTACCTGTCGTCAGCAGTGGGGGACGCTGGTTCATGGAAGTACTCCCTGCCAGAAGTCACCGATGACGTGCATCAGTTCTTCAGAGTTTTCAGATGACAGCCCGAGATACTCGCGCTGCGGCATATCCATCTGTCGTTTGTGAGCGCCGACGGACTGCCAGACGCCGTGCTTCAGGGCACGGCCAAAAGCCTGCGTGATGAGGCGCTTATGAGCACTGACGGAAACGCTGCCAGCAAAGCCATCCTGGTGGACGGCGGCGTAGGCGAGCGGTGAACCAACACGAACCCGGCCGCGTTCGACAATGTACTGGATGCTGTCCATCAGACCACCGTCGCCCTGCAGCAGACTTTGATTGCCATGCCGGGTTTTGCGGTAATCCTCAGACCAGTCCTGCCATTTTTCACCGGCCGGGCTGGTCTTCTCATCACTGATTCGCCGGCGGGTCTGGGATTCCACAACCGCTCCGATGCTCTCCAGAAGCTCTGCCTGCAGTGAGCTGTCAGAGAGTTTCTCGATGGCCAGGCGGATTTGCGCCAGCTTTTCAGCGCCCATGACCTCAACGGAAATCGCCATTACAGCACCCCACGCAGCTTGTTGCGGGTAAACAGACGTTCGTTATCCGACACGATGATGATTTTGCCGCTGTCGGTTTCCGGGGGTTGCGAAGCCACCGGCAGGCCGAGGTCACGTGTTCCGTTGGCTATCTCCTTCAGCGTGCGGATGGCCTCGTCGTAGCGCTTCTGGATGAGGTCGGTAATCTGGCTGTCGCGTTCGGACAGCCAGTAAATCGCAATGGACACCGCCACCCGATGAAGTGGACGCGGGATCGGGGCGATATTCAGCGGAAGCTGAAAACGCTTCGCCAGAAACGAATTAATCTCTGCGTCAGCATCATCAATGGCCGTTTCAATCTTCGCTTCGTCCAGCTGCTGCGTGGATTTGTCAATGGCCATGTTCCAGACCAGAGACCCGTCCACTGCCAGCAGGTCGTCCCGGGTGACGTAAATGCCCATTATTGTTGCTCCGCCACTGCATCGAGTACTGTCACGACCAGCATCG
The DNA here is from genome assembly GCF_059615875.1 of Citrobacter sp. CRE-46. NCBI lineage: Bacteria > Pseudomonadati > Pseudomonadota > Gammaproteobacteria > Enterobacterales > Enterobacteriaceae > Citrobacter > Citrobacter sp. CRE-46. The sequence continues at coordinate 3,603,123 of NZ_CM184341.1, forward strand.
GCTCGGCCTTCAGACGCGCAGCATCTTCATGGCTGATGAAGCAGTCAGCCTGGATGCCAGAGTGGGCATTGTTGGCTGCGTTATCCGCCAGTGGGTCATCGCTTGCAAAGACATGTACTGGCTCACGGGGCCAGAAGCGTCCGCAGCGATAAAAGCCGGTATCACGTACGGCACGAACCTCAAGAGCTACGACATCATAGGTGTCAGGCACAAGTGCGTGGGGTTTTGCCGACTCGCTTACACCTGTCTGGACGCTGACGGGTTGTGAACCCACCGGAAGATAATGCCCTGACAGGACGACTGGCGACTCATGTCCCGGACTGTCAGTAACAACAACCGATGCCACTTCCGTCGGTGATGCCTTGCCAGAGCTGTTTTCAGTGACTTGCTGACCCGCTGCTTTTGTTTTCTTTCCACTCACAATTCCATCCTCTTAGAGTCCGGTTTAACCGGCCTTAAAGACCGGTTAAACGCGAGTGACGTAATGGGTTACGTAATTACGTGTTATTTCACGTAAGGGGAGACCAGCACATCCACGTCTTTGTAGTAGATGTTGGATGCGCCAGCGTCGTTGTTGACGGCTTCAATCAGTTTTTTCGCCGCAGCACGGTTACCCTTACCGACAACCAGCAACGTCGGAGATACGCCCAGTGGCTCACCATTGGACTTGGTCAGGCTGAGCATTGCGGAGACTGCTGCTTCATAGTTCTCCGTGGTCAGGGCGGCTTTAGAGCCTACTGCGGTCTGCCAGAATCCATAGCCCACGTTGCAGCGACCATCGGTGCCGAACAGAAATTCGTTGTTAGTAAACGTATGTTCATTGTCCAGGTCATCCAGCGCCTTGAAATCAAACGGGCGGCGGTCCTGGAAGATGATCGGCAGCAATGCCTGAGTGGCATCCACCAGGAACCAGGATTCACCGGTATCTGTCGCTGGCGTGCCGACAACGTTGCTGGCTGTGCCTGTACCAACAGGGTGATCGCTGTCAAAGAAATACTGACCGTCGAAACAGGTCGTGGTGAAACCGTCGCACAGCAGCTTAAAGACCAGCGAATCAGGGAACATGGTGACGCTGCGACCAAACTGTTCAGCGATAACCGAGTACTGACCAAGCTGGTCATCTTCGATTTTTTCACGCTTGACCTTGATGGAGCTTTCCCAGGTCTTGTTGGTGATGCTGTAACCCATCTCTTTTAACGTCAGAAGCTGACGGGTGGAGACCCATTCTTTAATTCCCGGGAAATCATCGAGCCAGCCATAGGTGTTGGATGCGCCGCTGCTCGGCACCACCGTTGCTACCGAGCGGAACTGAGGAGTGATACGCCCCACACCACGTGTAAAGGCAGCACTCAGGGACGTGCTGAGGGCATTAAGAATGCTTGCATCAATCGTGACGGCCATTAACGGGCTCCTTCTTTATTACGGGCGGCGAGAAACTCTTCCTGGGTGACCCCCATGGAACGGCACATGGCAATCTCGGCTTCATTCAGGGTGACGTTGCCTTTGTCGTCCTTGCCCTTAGTCGGGTCTGCGCTGACCAGTACCGGGGCAGTCTTCACGAAGCTCGCGAACTGTTCACGACCCGCCTCACTGCGACAGGTGGCGAGGTACATCTCGCGATTGGCCGGGGCGACCTTGCCGTCGGCAATGGCGGCATCCACCAGAGCAACTGCAGCCTTATCGTCCAGCACTTTCAGTTTGCCTTCCGCGCTCTCGGCACGGTTGAGCGCCAGCTGGTGCGTCTCGACAGGAATGAACTTCGACAGGTCCGGGTTTTCAGCGCGGTTCAGCGCCACCGTTTCGCGGTCTTTAATTTGCTGGATGGCTTTTACCGCGTCATCGACAGACGCAGCAGCAGCGAGTCCCAGCACCGTCACAATCTGGACAGGTACGGTCATCTCGTGGTTCTCCGAGTTAAGGGCAGGAAAATCAAGGTTGGGTTTGTTGGTCAGGCCCGCGCTGGAAATGCGGGTCACCTGACCGTCGGCGGTATAACCAAATGCAGGGCTGTAATAGCGGTACTTCTTGCCACGGACCAGTGCTTCACCATCGGGCGTCCATTCGACGTGTGCTTCTATGACGCCGTCATCGCGGACGCGATAGTCGTCAAGCCAGGCATACGCAGGGGCTTCTTCGCCCTTTGGGCCTTTCAGCTCGGTGGCGTGTTCCATATCAAACGGAAGCTTTGGATAGCTCAGGGTGGCACTGATAACCGCGTCGGGCTGGTTGTTCACCCAGGAGCGACCATCGCGGCCGGCGAACGTGCCCGCCGGTATCATCGGCAGCCACTCAGGCAGCGGCGCGTCATCGTCAGCCGATGGCAGTTCGAAACAGAGAGCCAGAAGTTCGATTTGCGGGAGCAGTTTGCTCATGATGCTGTCCGTTGAAAAAGGGTACGGACAGTATGCGGAAGGGAAAATAAAAGCCGGATTTACCGGCTTCACTGTATACGAGACGGGGAACCCCGTTTAAAACCCGTTTAAAAATCGCTGTAAGCGTTTAAGAAAATTTCAGAACGTCATCGTATCATAAAGCGCGATAACGTCACCATGAGCGATTCAGGTGCGTTACCGCTTCGCTTACTCACCTGCGTCAAAGGCCTGCTGTTTCATCTGCAGCTGGCGCTCAAGCTCCACCCGGCGGCCTGTGCCGGGATTGTAGTCCCAGCCCGGGTCGATACCCTCCGGCACCATATCTTCTTCACCGGTGCGTTTGTTCAGCCATTTCACCCGTTTGACTGGCGGTGCTTCGGTACGCACCGGCACAGAACTGCGCGTGACATGGCCTGTCGGTTTGCCGTTGTCATCGAGCTGCTGCACGGTGCGGGTGACGCCATTCTGCTGCAGTTGCTGGTACTCATACTTACTGACCTGTCGCACCCCGCATTTACAGCCCCAGCCGTTGGGGCCGATGTGCGTAGCCCAGAAGGGGTCATCGACTGGCAGGCAGAGGTCAGCCCATTGCTGGTGTTCGTGCCGGTGCTCGCGCGACGGACCCAGCGTGTAAAGCAGATAGGGCATGGCACGTTTGGTGCGCTCGATACGCTCCCACTGGCCCGCGCTGCGAGCCGTGCGCATGTTAGTGTCGTAAATGGTACGCAGGCGTCTGTCGCTGCCAAGCTGCACTGCTCTGGTCTCCTGCGTCAGCGGGTCATCCATCATCTGCATACCCCACCACCCACGTTTCACCAGCAGGGGTTTGAGCGTTTCACGAAACTGCGCAAAGGTCTGCCCGTTCTCCAGCGCCTCCTCCAGGATCGTCTTCACATCCTGCAGCAAATCGAGCTGGGTCATCTTTGCCACGGTAAAGCCGACGCTCTGCTCGTCACGCCAGACATCGCGATAATCAAACCCCGGCTTCAGGTTTTTGGACTTCAGCCAGGCGAGTGCTTCCTTCGGGGCAATGGACGGTTCAGCCATCGTTAACATCTCCCAGTGCACGGGCTTTAAAACTCAGCAGCGCCAGCTGCTGCACGAACTCATCCGGCTTCAGTGACTGCTGCAGCTCCGGCAGGCGGGCAAGGAACTCATCAAAAGTGTCCACCTCGTTCACCAGTTGCAGCACCGGACTGGTGAAGGCATCACCGGTACGCGCCCAGTCTTTGAGGCCTTCGGCCACCAGAGCATCAATATCATCTTCCTGGCTGCGGTTGAGGGCAATTTGCTCGCGATTCAAAGCCGTTGCAGAGGCGAACGCGGTAAAGGTACTTGACGGTGCCAGAACCGTTGCACCGGCTTCCGGCTCTGCCAGACCAAACTTGTCACGAATTTCCGACTCCTGAACCTTCATCCCCCGGTCAATCAGCGGGGTCAGTGCATCCACGAATGCCTTCAGGTCTTCAGGTTCGCTGAGTCGCAGCTCGATACGCGGGTAGTTTTCCTGGGGACCATAGTTGAACTGGATGAAGGGGCGTACCAGAAACTCATTGAGCGTGTCCGCCAGTTGCCGCGCATCCCAACGCGCAATGTCCATGCGCACCCTGTCATGCACATCGGCCTGTGCCCGGGAACTACCGTCATCGGTGGTCATGGTCTGGCCCAGCACCGCTTTACTGGTCTGGGCATCACACCAGTCGGCCATCTCTTTGAACAGTGCGCCACCGCCGGTACGGCTCGCCGTCTCCACCATGTCGAGCTTCATGCTCTCAGGAATGGCGCAGCCGGCATCAGACGCCAGTGAGGCAATGGCATCTATGAGCGTGCGGATTTGCTCAGGGCTGGCATTGTTACCGTATCGTCCGACGACCATAGGCAGACCAAATTTCTCGCCAAACGCCCACCAGTCCCGCACGGTGAATGACTTCAGCATGTACATCACGGCAACCAGACGGGCCAGCCCGTTGCGTAGCGGCAGGCCAGACTTCAGGCGGGGCTGATGAACAATGTACTTGCCCGGATTCAGTGGCTCACCCTCGACAGGCTCCTTCTCGGTAATAAGCCGGAACTCGCGCAGGGTATCGAGGTCTGGCTTCAGGAAACGCTGGTCCACCCACTCATAATCACGGGGCTTCCACATCGCCTCCCGCGTATTCCACAGAATTTCACAGACACTGACGCCTTTGCCCAGCCCGTCAAGCAGGTCGAAGAGCAGCTCAGGCACCTGCGGCTGCTCCATCAGGTGGCGTACTGCGTCAGCGAGCTGCACGTCGTTGTCATCATCACTGGCGGCGACCACCGTTGGCACAATTCCCGCCACCGTCAGTTTGCGGGTACGAAGCACACTGGCGTAATGGAGGTCCCGCTCCTCCATCTCTTCTGCCAGGATGAAGTAATCACGGGCATTTCCGTCGGCGGCATTGCGCAGTATTCCCGCCAGACGGCTCGGGGATAAGGTGCTGGCCACGCTGACCCCCGATGAAGGACGGCGGACGCTCATACTGCGGCCGCGCGCCTCAGCCTCTGTTATATCAGTGTCATTGACGACAACAGCATCCCCTGTCGCGGGGTGCAGAAGGCGGCGAACCGCGCCGGCAAGTTGTTTAAGCATCAGAGTAATCCCCGCTGATTTTTAAGACCCCGGGTCAGATGCATCTGACGGCGATCGTCATCGCCGTCCGGACGGTGTCTGGTATCCCGGGTTTTATTGAGACGGTGCAGCTCATACCGACGGCACTCTTCTTTACTGGCCAGGAACGCCAGGAAGATGGCATAGGCGCTGTCACCGTGGCGCTTGTGGCCATCACTGCCGGTATTCTCCCGGTCATCAATTCCCGGCGTACCGCGCTGGATGACGATTTGCCCGAGGTCGCTGATAACATCTTCATGCTTAGGCAGCACCATTTCGTCGTCTTCAAAGGCCGATTTAAAGCGCGGCATGTTCTCCCGATAGTGGCCAACGGAAGGCATGACCACTTCAACCTCATCGCCATAACGTTCAGCAGCCTGCTCGGCCAGATAGTTACCGTTCCCACGGCCATCGAGCTTGATGCCATCCCTGCGGGGAAGGCGATCGCAGATATAAAACAGCACCTGCTCCTGCTGCTTGTAGGGCACGTTGGCCAGTTCCACCAGGAACGGCACGATACGGGTGGTGTCATCATTGACCGTCATCGGGGCGTAAACCGTCAAGTGGCCGGAGCGGGCGAAGTCTTCTCCGAGGCAGTGTCGGAGATTTTGCGGAAGCTTATCCAGCTCAGGCTGAATGGCCTTCTCAATCCACTCCTGCATCTCTCTCGCACGAATCCCTTCGGGCGTGGCATTGAACGCAGCCGTTCCGGTGAAGCGCAGAACGGGGCCGGAGCCGCGAGCCGCTCGTTCACGTATCGAGCGTGGCAGATACGTGCCACCGCCGTTCTTCGGCTCACAGTAATATTCTTCCCGGGCATCTTCCTCGGTGGCCGTATCACTCAGCAGGTTAGTCAGCCATTCCGCTTCTTTCTCCGCAGACCAGGTGTCTTTTTTTACCTGGCAAATGCGCCGGTAGAGCCCCTCATTAATCGCCGTTTCGATATCGACCCGGTGAACGGAATAGCGTTTTTTACCGGCGCGGCTGTCCTGTATCAGGGTGTTGAACAGGTTTTCAATACCGTTGTGGGTGGAGATAAGACGGACTTTTGCCCCCCACATGGTGAGCGCCAGTGCCGCTTTGAGTACCGCTGCAAGGTCTTTCTGGAAACCGGCTTCATCAATGATGACGTTGCCCTGCATACCACGCAGGTTCGACGGGTTGGAGGACAGCGCCTTGATTTTGAAGCCGCTGGCAAAGTTGATAACGTAGACCAGGATATCTTTGTCATCATCGTTAAGCACTTCTTCACCGGTATCAGAGGCTGCCAGACCGTAGGCCTTTGCCCACATCGCACAAGCATCGATAAACTCTCGCGCCATATCCTTGGTGGTGCCGACGTAAAAAGTATCGCTACCGCCAGCACTGGCAGAAAGGGAGCCATTCAGTGCCGCATCAGCCGCCTCTGCCCAGGTCAGACCGGTACGGCGCGATTTCTCCGCAATCTTGAGCTGGGCATCATCCGCAATCCACCGGCGCTGATAAGGCAGCAGTACCTGATCTGCGTCAAAACGGCCGGAAATAATCGCGGCCGCAGACTGATTACGTAACTGTTCCTGCTGGGTATAGGTCATGTTGCAATCCCCAGAATCTGGCGACGAATATCAGCGGCGGTCTCCGCTGACAGCCCGGCTTTTTTGGTGATGGTTTCCGCCTCTGCAGCGACTTTCTCGGCAAAGGCCTGCTGGATTTCCTTCTCACGTTTGTGGCTGGCCATCGCGGCGGCTTCCAGTCGCTGGGCAACCAGTGCCAGCTGCCCCAGGGCTCTTGGCTCTACCGGGTTGTCGCTCTCGGCCATGGACATGGAGGTTTCAAACGCCAGCGTTTTCACAAACTCCATCAGCAGCTTGCCGACGTCAGAGGTCGGCGCTGAGCCCAGTTTGCCAGCCCAGATTTCAGCCATCTCACGGGAGGCGCGGATTTTAGAGCCGAACTCTTCCATACGGCTGGCATAGCGGTTCAGACCGGTGCGGGAGAGTTTCATGTCCTCCGGCAGGTTGTGCTCAGCTATCAGGTCGTTGATGGCTTCGCGGATTTCTTCCTGGGTGTGACGTTTGTCGCGCAGCAGCTGGTGCAGCTGGTCGCGAACCACATCCGGAAGGAGGTCTATCTTTGAGGGGCGTCCACGGGTCGGACGTTGTTCATTTGCCAAGCTCCCTCCCCAGACCTTCTGCGAGGTCGTTGCGGCAGGTTTCAATATCACGCTTCAGCAATTGGTTAAGCCGTTTACATTCCGGGTCGCTGTTCAGGAAGGTATTGAGATAGCTGTCGGGCGCGTTGCGATCGTAGGGCTTCCCCAGTTTCTCTTCATAAAATTTGGCGATCATGTTGACCTCAACGTCAGCGCAGACAATCACCGTGGCAAGTTTGCGGATAACCTCTCGTTCTCCCCGGGTCAGTGGCTTGGGCTTTGTCATGATTACCCCCGTGGCCGTGGTTTTTTAACACCGGGAATGGTAGCAAGACCGCTGGCCACCTCATCACCACGGCCGGTGATTTCCGCCACATAGCAGCCCGAGACATCGCTCAGCGTAACCAGGCCCTGCTCACGAAGCCAGGCAAGCTGGGTGCGAACGGTATCGCGGGAAACCTTATGGCCATATGTCTGCAGACAGGTCTGCAGGATTGACTCATTGGCACTGTCGCCACAGTCAAGAAGAGATCGCAAAAGGACCAGACGCTGGTCCTGGTCGAGTAAATCACGCATGCTCATAGCCTCTATTTGTCCTTCAGTTCATTTTCCAGAAGTAAATCGCTGATGCGGGATGCCTGTCTGAGCGTGCCGGAGAATTCACGTATCTCACCACGCAAATTGCTCATATCAAGCTGCAGGTTGTGCAGTTCCTGACGGGTTGGCATACCCTCAACAGCTTTTTCAAGAATGTTCAGCCGGCCGCTGACTTTCTCCATCTCCTCACGGCGGGCATAGGTTTTCGCCAGCAGAAGATGGAGCAGGTTCACGCCTGACATGAACAGTGCCCAGATGATCGCCCAGTTACCTTTAACGACTTCCCAGTCCACGCTTCCCCCTTTTTTCTCTGATGTCCTGACAGGTGAAACAGGTCACCGCATCGGGGCAGGCAGCCAACCTGTCGGCCGGAATGTCATTACCGCAGTCGTTACAGAAACCGGGTTCGTCAGGCTGCTCTTTAACCCGGTTTAAATGGCTGTTTAACACGCGCTGTCGTTCTTCGGTTTCGAGGTTGCTGGCATGATCAAAGGAATCTGTCATTTGGGCATCACCGCCTTGTGCTTACTGGATTTGCTGTATCGGGCAAAGCCGTCCAGTGTCCTGAAACCGAGATATCCCAGCGCCGGTGTCGCCAGCATCAGGGAGATATCCCAGTCAGGGGCTGGCATGGAAAAAACATGACCAAACCCGGCTGCAATAGCGCCAGCCTGCTGCCCCAGCGACATCAGCATCACATAAGCAATGCTGCTGTAGAGCGACAGTCGCGCCATACGTGGCCGGGTCTGGCGGACATATTCGTCGGTGGCGTTGTCACCGTTGCGGATGGTTTCCTGCTGTTCGTGGTGTGCGGCCTGCTGGTCTGCCAGCAGCGCCTTCTGACGCTCAAGCTGATACTGTTCCAGCTGGACTCTCAGGGATTCAAGCTGGACGAACTGCTCGGGTGGCAACTGGGCCAGCTTCTGCTCAAGCACCCGCTGCTGGTCCTGGGGGTTGATGGCTCCATTAACGGTTTCAACAATGCCGGCGACGGAATCTGCAGTCCTGGCGGCATCACCGCCAAACCAGCCGCCAACGGTACGAACGAGAGAGGGACCAGCTTTGAGCAGCACGGAAGCGATGGTGGTGAGGGTTACTGGATCCATGCGAGCAGCCCCTTACGCGAAACCCACAAACAGAAGAGGACGCCAAGAAAAGCACCAGCCGGAAAAAGAAGTAAAAGGATAGCGGGTGTTGCATATAGTGAACTAAGTAAAAGGCAAATGAAGCCGCCCGCCCAGATAACCCACGACCAGAAATAAGCGTAACGATTGAGATGACGCTCTGCCTGAATCAGACGATATGGAAGGTTACCCAGGAAGATACTGAACCCCAGCAGTACCACCCCGGAGAATGCCAGCCACCACACCATGAAGGCAGGTCGTCCGTGGAAACTACACAGAAACATTGAGATGCCTGCCAGCACCAGGATGGTCCAGCCGGACTGACAAACGCGGAGTAATGCCTGTTTTAACCAGGTCGTATCAAACGATTTAAACACAGTGTTTTTCCTTATAACGCTGGCACTGCCAGACGATGTCTCTGATATCAACGGAGTCCCAGCCTTTGCGATAGAAGCTCGCGTGAGTACCATCGCAGCCAGTGTAATCAACAGGAGCGGGAGGCGGGCCGTTCGCCACACGATGCAGCACCTCCTGACGGAGACGATCACGCCGCCCCTGAAGCATTGACGCGTCCCATCCTTTTCCCATGCTCAGCTCCGGGTAACAGAAACTGAACCGCCGATAACTTCCTGACAGGCGTTCGCCAGTTCATCAAGACGGTTAAACCATCCACTGAGAAACTTACCCTGGGAAGCATTTGATTTGATGATGTCGGCGTAGAAGCGGGAACGGCGCAGGAAGCACCGGTTTAATAACCATTCCGGGTCAGCGCCAATGACAGCCCGGTTGGTGTTCGGCCCTACGATGCCATCGGCGGTCACGCCTGCTGCCGACTGAAGCTGACGAATCGCGGCTTTCACGCCATGCTGTACGGCAGCATCGAATACGAAAAGTGAGATGCCATCTGGCCAGTTGGTGCAATACGCCGCCTGCCAGTAATCCCGGTAATAAATCTGAGCAGCCTGTTCGGCGGAAAGTTCTTTAATGGTGGTATCGGGTTTGCCGTCGCCGTTTACGTCAGTTTTGCCGTCAGCAATACCATCGCGTTTATCGGAAATACCGAACTTAGTTTCACCACCTTTGTCGGTGGAGTCGTTGACATAGCCGCCTTCTCTGGCGAGAACGAAGTCGAGTGCGTGTTGAAAGGCTGGAGAAAGGAGTTGAGTTGTCATGCCTGCACCTTTTTTATGAAGGAAAGAGGTAAATGTCACTTTCATTCATTTTGTTGCAGGTATAAAAAAAGCCGGATTTACCGGCTTCATTTAATATAGTTGTGCTATCAAGTAGTTCTGATGCCGCAACCGAATGTTACCGTGGAACCTATAGTACGGACGGATATATCATAAGATTTTCCATCTACATTACCAGTGGCACGTAAGATACCGTTTTTATCTTTATCAGTCGCAAGAGCATTCTGAAAAATGGAAAAAACTGCATCGTGAACAGTAGAATCATCGCTGTCAGCTACCGCTTTGGCCAACTGATTACATTGACTTAAAGCAAAAGCGGCTTCAATTTTTGGTGTTTTACCTTCAGTCAAAACCATGACACTTGCTTCATCTTTTCCCAAAGCCCAGACGCTTTGGAATACTGAATAGTCTTTGCGGACAGAAAATATCTGAACCCCATCAATGATGTTACCCTTTTCCCAATCATTACGTTTAATAACATCTTGTTTATCAAACTGAGCAATTAGTTTTTCATTAATAGTTTGCGGTTCTTTTTTCGGGAAAAAATATGAATAACCCCCACCTAAAACAATAGCCAGAATTAAAACGTTTGAGAATTTCATACATTAGTCCTTGCCAAATAAATCCGGTTGATATTTGCGTTGCTCCAGTCTACGCATTCGTTTGATAGCTTTATACACTGTTTTGTAGGTCACATGGTAGCGCTCTACCAATTCGGGAACATTATCGCCAGTGAAGTCACGCCAGATTCGCATGTCACGAACCAGATACTCCAGTACCTGACCACGTGGAAAATAAACCTGCATTCCGCCAATTTTACTGCTGATAGCGGCAACTAATTCAATCGAATGTTTAGGCTCGTAACCCAGACGCTCCAGCTCGACGCGAAGTAGCGCATTCAGTTCGGACAACAGTGAAGGGAATCGTGCCCCTTCAATTTCATCATCAATATGGTCAAGAATACTGTCGTCGCGTACATCATCAAAGAGTTCGCCATTCATTTTGTCCACCTTTTCACGGCTTCAGAATAGGCCCAGCAAATTGTGTCGTAGTCCCTGACTTCATCGCCAGTGCGGGGGTTCATCGGTAGGCGCAGCCCATGTTCAGTCAGCGACTTTTTCATCGCCCGAATATGCCACTGCTTGAGGCTCTCCAGAAAGTTAACCTCCATATCACCTCGAAGCCATTCGACACTGGCGACACCCTGACCGCCGTTAATCTGGTTGGTATGGCGCTTAACAAAGCGATCGAGGCCAGCATCACTACCGTCACGGACGAAGCCATCGCTGTGCATAGTGCGCCAGACCGCGCGGATTTTAAGGCTTGTATCTGACGGAGAAGACATGCGACGCGGCTTCTTAGTCGGTTTAACCTTAAAGCCTTTCTCTTCCATCGCCTTAAGTACTTTTTGCAGTTCCGACTGTGACATATCGCGGCAGCTTATTTTACCGGGAATGATACTGCCCAGCATCGCGCGATAGGTTTCATCATCCAGACCCAGCGAACGGCGGGCTACGTGGATAAGTTTGATGGTATTAGCCCGCATGCTTTTCCCCCTGCATGTGATTTTCAGTGTGTTGCTGCTCCCGGATCATCAACTGCGCGGCATGCATGAGCAGCGACATGCAACGACGCAGACCAGCAGCAGCGTAGCGATTGTTAGTATCACGATCCCGGTACAGCGCATCAGCCAGCTCAAACTGCTCCTGCGCATCGGCTAGCAGGGTCGTCACAAACGGTGTACAGGTTGCTACCGGGTTGACCTCAACACCCACACGCTGGGCAAGGCGGGTAAGTGAACGAGCCTTGCTTTGCTCAATCATGTCGTTCAGACCGTTGTGACGCAGCTGCTCGATCATGATTTCAACGTCAGCCGCTTCTTCTGCAACCCGTGACGCATTGGCTTTATGGTTCACGAAGCGCACACAGCTGGCCGCCAGCTCGCTGCACTCTTCGGAAGTAGCCAGCACCTGACGGTCATATCCCCACTGCGCCAGCGCGTTATCGTAAATAAGAGGTTTATTCATGATGTATTACCCTTTTCCTGAATTCGGCGCGAACGAATCCCTGACGCACGCGCCGTTATTAATTTGAAGTTTTATTTACTGGTAATTAAAGCTTGGCTAAATCCAGCGAAATTTGCTGATAACTACCATCACCCTGGCGCTCATAAAGTCGCAAATACTGACTGGTGCCGGTCACCTGAATAGCGTCAGCAATGGCATCCATTGCTTCATTCCATTTGACATCGTCAATGTTCAACTGGCGCAGACTCAAAACCTGGTTGATATCGATTTTTCCCTGTTTGTTGACGCGGAAGGCATGATCAACCATCGCCATAATCTTCTCATCAGCGCCGACAGACCACTCACCAATGCAGTCATCAATCAGTTTTTTAGCCGCCTGGATACGCTCATCAAAGACGCGATGCTCACCTACGGCACGAACCAGCTTGTAACGACCATCGAAGCTGACCAGCGATACATTACCTTTGGTGCCGCCGTACTCCACACCATATTCAGAAGCCGAAAGGTCAATAAAGTCGGTGATTTCCTGCATGGACTCCAGTTTAAACGCAGCCAGCAGCTGGCGCTGTTGGCGGGCAGCGTCGATGATATTCATCACCACTTCGTCACGTAGCTTATCGAGCGGTTTAATTTGCGACTCGGGGACCAGATGTCCCTGCGCATTAGTGCGGTAACCCACTGGGGTATTTCCTGTATTGTTCATATTGATACCTTTAATTACGTCCTTATCCACGAAAGACGATGTTTGAAACAATGCGGCGGCTTAATTCCATTTTTTCGGCAATGATCGCAATGGATAAACCTTCTTTATAAAGCTCATTGCATAACCAGGCATCATGAGCATCTGCCGACTCAATCACCAGAGACAGACCAAGTCGTTGTGCTCGTGACTGGATGGCGCTCTGACTGCGGTTCATCCTTTCAGAAATCTGACTGAGGGTGAGTTTTCCTGCATGCTTTTCAAGCAATGCAAGTTCCTGTTTTGTCCAGGGACGACTTTTCCCGACTGCCATAATCACCTCCAGATAATCCGACAACCATTGAAACTGGCCACCCAGATAGAGCGGGAGCCACTGTTATTGCGTTCAACAATACGTACAGCACTGTGCAATAACTCAGCCGGAGGACATGACACCTCCAGAATCGGGCGGGTACGGGACTGGCGAAAGCCGGTCACCAGACAACCTTTCTGATTGAGCATGGCCTCTGTTGCCATGGCCTGCTGCACGTGGGTCGAAATCAGTTCAGGAAACATGTTTAACCTCGCAGTAACGTGGAAACATCGACGTCCAGATCCAGATCGCGAAATGCTTTCAGGATATAGGCTTCATTCACCGCTTCACCAGCACCGTGTGCAGTCATTGCAGCCAGACGTAGAGAATGGCTGAGAATACGCAGCGCACCGGGTTTCTGGGCGATTTGTTGCAGAAGCTGACGCTCTTTTTCACCCTTAATCTGCCAGGCATCTGCAATGGCAGATACGTCGGCTTTCTTGGTTTTATTGATGGCCACGCGTTTGGCAATACGGGAGAAAAGACGGGCAAATTCAACGGTACGGTTACCGCCGGTCATATTGGAATAGACACGATGATTACCCATCAGCACCAGTCCGACGCGGGTCGCCTCCTGAAGCAGGCGCAGCTCTTCCAGGGCTTCAGCGCCCAGATGATCAGCTTCATCAATAATGATGAGACCCTGAGTGCCATCAAGACGACGGCGCAGGGCGCGAGCCAGTGGGCCTTTGCGGCGTGGTGCATCATTCATACCCACCTCGTAGGCCAGTTCAGTCAGACATTCAAGAACACTGGCGCATGCCGGAGTTACTGTAATCATCCAGACGTTATCGTTGGTACGACAGTATTCACGTGCTGCCTCAGACTTACCCACACCCGGGTTACCACAAATCACGCCAATACACTCTGTCAGATGAGCGTAACGAAATGCCGTCCAGATTTGTTTCACGGTTGGCGTCTCGATAAAGCGTGGAGGCTCAGGGAATTCTGCGGCCGCGAACTGCTTGCTGACCCAGCGCTGCAGGGCTTCTTCCACACGTTCGTTATCCCCCGCATATTTACCGTTCATAAAACTGCTGAGGGTGCCGGAGGACAGGCCTGTTTCTCGAGCCACTTTATTAAAAGTCAGTCCTTTTTCGTCCACGAGGTTGCGCAGAACCCCGCGAATATCAGAGATATTCACATCAGACATAATTAACTCCATATTTTTGAATTAAATTTAAACGTGATTCAAATAACGTTTTTACGTTTATTCTGTTCCAGCATATCCAGAGAATTATTCAGGTATTCATCCTCCATATATTCCGCTTCCTCGGTTTCAGCCAGCATGACTGGCGCTGCGGTATGAGGGCGGTAGACATTCCCCTGTAACCAGTTTTCCTTCTGCGGGGCTGGCAGTGTATGGACATTCTCAGCCTCGGCCAGACGGACTTTCTCCTCGCCACGCGCTTTCATACCCTTAATGCGCTGCTGGCGCTGATGGTACTCAGCGGTAACAGGGAATGCCTGACGCTTGTTACCATCCCAGATCGCTTCGCATATAAATGAGCCATCCATGCGGCGAATAATGACTTTAGTGGCATCATGGATGTCATAATTCACAAGCACTTTATTGCCATGTTCGTGGTTGAGTTCAGACGAGTAATAAAGGTTGTTGAACAGGCGGACTTCACAGCGGCTCACGCTGCGCTCAATCTGCGGCATGAACATTTCGCGCAATTCGAGATCAGAAAGCCACTCAATTTCAGTTGCCTCTTTCTCAAGTTTGTAACGGCGAAACTGTGCCGGGGTAAAATGTTCACCATTGCCACGCTTCGGCAGCGACTCGTGCGGACGGTTGTTGTACCACTCAACACCACTCTCAATTTCGGCAATTAATGCATCCCATGAAGGCAGGTCACGCAGAGTCTGCTGCTGTTTAACTGACAGCTCCTTACCTTTGGCCACTGCGTTAGTGGCTGACATCAGAGCCTTTGTGGTGCGACGGACGGTGCTGCGGTCCGCTCCCGTGCCATAGTAAGTCGCAAACTGGCGGGAAATACGCATGGCCAGTGTACGGTTGAGGCGTTCGATGATGCCACGACCCTGCGGGTTCTCAGGAATACCCAGCCGGTGATCGATACCGAGGCGGGGAAGAATACCCGTGATGTCGGCATCAAACGTGTTATTAGTCTCGCCGCCACCATTATCAGAGTAATACAGGAAAGGTTTCCCGTTATTCTTAATACCGTGGCGCATGGCATCAGCAACCGCAATCACGCTTTCCGAAAGCGCAAGGCTCCAACCGACGATATATCGGCAGCAACCGTCCAGGATGAATGTCACCTCAGGGGAGAACGGGTTACCGTGATCGGGGTGCGCTACTTTCATCTTCATCCCGTGGCCATCACCAATCCAGACATAATTGACGGGCAGAGATTCCCAGTCACGGCGGACAAAACCTTCGTACTGTCTGAACTCGCTGCCCGTCACGCGACCTTTTTGCTTTACCACTATCGGCAATTTATCCATCGCGTAACACACCTGATCGTAAGAGGGCATTGCAGCAATCATCACCATGTCCCCCTGGAAACGCTCTGACCATTCAATGGCAAAATCATCATAGGCCTCCTGAATGCCGCGACCATCAGGGCGACGGTAGAAGCGCAGGAACTCAGGCAGCCACTTAATCTCTTCTGGTTTCACACTCTGACGCTTACCCGGGGCCAGTAACATCAGACGTTCGGCGGGGGTATTCGCTTTATTGAAATCTGCCAGCCAGCGTTTCAGCGATATCTCACTGAGGGAGCGCGATGCCCCTTTCTTGGCGTTTGCTGCCGCTGCGGCATCTGCCAAGCGCTGGGGTAATTCTCCGGCCTGTGCCTGACGCACGATTTCACGCAGCGCTTTCGCCCGGGTAAAGCCCGGCAATTGCCCCAGACGAATCACCTCAGCAACCAGCGCCATTCGTGCATCTGCCGTTAATCTCTGTGCTGATGTCAGTGAGCCCAGTTTTTCCTCCATCAGTGCGGGGCACTTGCGGTATACCGCAATTTTGCTCTCGTCACTGCCTTTGGCGTTATGTGCTGTTACCTCAGCGGCAGGAGTATCACCTGGCTGCGTGGCCAGCATGGCTTTAACCTGACGGGCACGCAGGATTTTTTGTACATCCTGTGGCAGGCAGTCGATGTGGTATTCAAATGCCTTGGTGCCAGGGCGTTTACGAACAAGCTCCGGGGTGTTACCCACGATTTTTTTCAGGCTGTATCTCAGCCCCTGCTGGGTCGCTGGCAGTCCCGGAAGACCAGCCAGTTCACTGATGGTCACGTACATGTCACTAGTCCTTGTTGTAACGGTCTGGCCAGATTAATGCGGGATCTACATTGAGAGCATCGGCAATGATGCGCTCGCCTTTGGGATAGGGACGAGCCAGTGCATTTTTTAATGTATCTGGCTTCAATCCGACGCTAACGGAGAGGCTACGCAGTGTCAGCTTACGCTTATGAAGCTCGCCAACGATGTCCACGTTATGCCAGCCCCTGACGGGAATGACTTCATTTATTTCCATTCTTCGCATATCCTAAAAAGTTAACCGCCCGGATAATCCGGCTGGGTTATCCGTTGGGATAAGTATTGATCCAAATTAGCATCACGTAAAGCAAAAAAGACTCTTTCTTTTGTCATTTTAGAATGAGGTGACTCTAATTTGAATCTTGTTCATTTAAATCAATACGTTAACTGGGAAAGAAAATGAAAGAACGAAAAGCAACAGAACTTGCTTTTGATGAAGAGAGAAAAGAAAAATTTATTCAGCGTTTGCGTTCGTTGATTGGCGCCCGAAGCGTACGCTCAGCCGCAACAGATTGGGGGATGTCTTTTTCAACACTTAACAATTACCTAACAAGAGGAACGGAACCTTCTTTTGCGGCCATGCAACTGATTGCATCTAAGGAGCAGGTAACTCTGGATTGGTTGGCGTTCGGGAATGACAGAGTTGATTCCAATATGAATCAATCAGTGATACTTGACGAGGCGCATAGGAGTTCTGCTAACTTAGCTCAAAGCACCTGGAGAATGATTTTCGAAACGCTAACTCCAGAAGAGCAAAAGGAAATTTTAGATTTTTGCTTAAAAGAGGGAGCCAGGAGTATGGTTGGATTAGTCGCGAGCGCAGCAGCTACAGACCGAAATTTTATGAGCTTATCCGTGGCAGACAAAGAACGCCTTTTAAGGCTTAATGAACAATTGAAAAAAGGGCCATCTGAAGGGGATAGCGGTGTAGCCGAAGCGGACCTGCATAGTGATAGTAAGAAGGTCGGCTGAGTGGTTCCTGGCTGAAGTAGCTATTTATTACAGCTGCTATACGTTGGATCAATGCATTACATCAACCAGCAGGCCTTCTTTTTTTGAAGTGTGTTAAAATTTTCTTTGAACGCTAAATATCAGCTTTTGAATGTGCAGTGAGTCAGTATCAAATGTTTTGCCGATCGGCTGCATTTCTGTAAAACGGTATCAAATGAGATGTTGAACCGCCCCCACTAATCCCGCGCATTCCCGGTTAATCCAACCTTCTCCCGGTAGTATCAAATGATTTCCTTCCCCATAGTCGCGCTACAAATTTGGGAATATTTCAGTTTTTACGGTATGCGTGCGCTGCTGATTCTGTATCTCACTAACCAGCTTAAGTACGACGATAATCACGCTTATGAACTGTTCAGCGCCTACTGCTCGCTGGTCTACGTCACACCCATTCTCGGAGGGTATCTGGCAGATAAAGTGCTCGGCAACCGGATGGCGGTGATGATCGGCGCATTTTTGATGGCGGTGGGGCATCTGGTGTTGGGCGCCAGCGAAATGGCCCCGGCATTCCTTTATTTATCGCTAGCGATTATCGTCTGTGGCTACGGTCTGTTTAAATCCAACGTCAGTTGCCTGCTGGGTGAACTGTATCAGCCTGAAGATCCCCGCCGCGACGGTGGGTTCTCTCTGCTCTACGCCGCCGGCAACATCGGTTCAATCATTGCCCCGATAGCCTGTGGCTATGTGCAGGAAGAGTACAGCTGGGCGATGGGTTTTGCGCTGGCCGCTATCGGCATGCTGGCAGGGCTGGTGATTTTCTTATGTGGTAATCGCCATTTCTCCCATACCACCGGCGTCAATAAGGCCGTCCTGCGCGCGAAAAAATACATGTTGCCGAACTGGGCCTGGTTGTTAGTTCTGCTGGTTGCAGCCCCACTGCTGATTACTGTCTTGTTCTGGAAAGAGTGGTCCGTGTACGCTCTGATCGTTGCTACTGTTATCGGTCTGGCGGTTCTGGCGAAGATTTACCGCCAGGCGCAAACCCAGAAGCAGCGCAAAGAGCTGGGGCTCATCGTCACGCTGACCTTCTTTAGCCTGCTGTTCTGGGCCTTTGCTCAACAGGGTGGTAGCTCAATCAGCCTGTATATCGACCGCTTTGTTAATCGCGACATTCTGGGGTATTCCGTACCCACCGCGATGTTCCAGTCGGTTAACGCCTTTGCGGTTATGCTGTGCGGTATCGTGCTGGCATGGGTGGTCAAAGAGAGCGTAGGCGGCAATCGCACCGTACGTATCTGGGGCAAATTTGCCCTTGGTCTCGGTTTAATGAGCGCCGGTTTTTGTATTCTGACCTTAAGCGCCCGCTGGTCCGCCGCTTACGGCCACTCTTCCATGCCGCTGATGGTATTGGGGCTGGCGGTCATGGGCTTTGCGGAACTGTTTATCGACCCGGTGGCAATGTCACAAATTACCCGCATTGAGATCCCCGGAGTAACCGGTGTATTAACTGGCATTTATATGCTGCTTTCCGGCGCAATCGCCAACTACCTGGCTGGGGTGATCGCCGACCAGACGTCACAAGGTTCGTTTGACGCTGCCGGCGCCATCAACTATTCCATCAATGCCTATATTGACGTCTTTAGCGAAATTACCTGGGGCGCACTGGCCTGTGTGGTACTGGTGCTGCTGATTTGGCTGTACCAGTCGCTGAAATTCAGAAACCGTGCGTTAGCGGTAGAGTCCTGAGTGTACAGGCCCGATGATGTGATAAGATTCGGGCCTGTTTTTTCAGGTAATTATGCATGAATTGCTGCGAGTTCCTCTTCAGTAAGACCTGTAACCAGTAGCACCATTGTGCGATCTATACCTTGCTCCAGCATGGTTTGCGCTATACGTAATGCGGCTTCTTGTTTACCCTGCTGTAACCCTTCCTGTAATCCATCTAACCGTAACCGCTCTGCAATAGTCATCAGCCTCTCCTTATGTTGGGGGATCCGTTGCGCTATCTCCTGCATAAATTCATTAAAACGAGATTCGTCGCCAGATTGTAGGATGTAATTAAACATCGCCTGTAATTGCGTGTCATTAGCGCATCCAGTAAGTAGCAGCGTGGCCAGTTGCTCTACCAGCCCCATCAAATCCCGCTGACGGATATGTTTTTGCATTAATTCCAGCAGCGCCATTCGTCTGCGAGCCATGATCTCATCATCGGGTACCACCGTTATGTCTACCAACGGAAATGCGCTGGAATAAAGCTGTCTTGCCGCCACGGGGTCAGCAAAGGCATCCAGCCAGCACAATGAGTACGGATAGGGGCTTCGACAGCCATGATAAAAGAGCATCGGTATCACCAGAGGCAGTTCCTTATGCCCTGCGTCCAGATGACGCTGCATCGCCGCCATCGCATAACGCAACAGACGAAAAGCCATATGCGGCTCGGCTGAACTTTGATGCTCTATCACCACATAGACATAACCATCACCGTTGCGTGTGTGCAAAGACCAGAGCACGTCGGAGTAGCGCGAACGTAAATCCGCTTCAATAAAGCTTTCTGACTCCAGCTTCAGCGAATTCAAATCGCAAAGCATCCGCAGTTCAGCTGGCAGGTGAATGTCGAGAAAATCCCGCGCCGTTTCGGGATGATGTAAAAACGTTTTAAATACCGCGTCGTGCGGTGTGGAGGTTGTTGGCATTGTCATCAAGTTCCATCACCCGAATGAAGATGACGGAACTTTACTGCCAGATAAAAGCATCTGCATCAGGGCATTAACAACCTTGCGCGCACACTTCAGCGCTAAACGCGCCCAACTGCAACAAATCCATTTTGCTGGAAGGCATTACGCAGAAATCCACCCTGCCTTTACCCTTTTCGCGCCGCCTCATATGCCGCCAGCGTCGCCAGTCTGGCCTGCTTATGATCGACAATCGGGCGAGGATAGTTAAGCGTCACCTGCGCTTTTTCCGCCCACGACCACGGCTCATGGATGGCTTTACCCGGCACATCGCGCAATTCCGGCAGCCACTGGCGGATAAACTCACCGTCACGGTCAAATTTTTCGCCCTGCGTCGTGGGGTTAAATATGCGGAAATACGGTGCGGCATCGGTTCCGGTGGATGCGGCCCACTGCCAGCCGCCGTTATTGGCCGCCAGGTCGCCATCGATCAGTTGCGACATGAAATACTGCTCCCCTTTACGCCAGTCGATCAGCAGGTCTTTTACTAAAAAACTGGCCGTAATCATGCGTAAACGATTATGCATCCAGCCCGTGGCGTTGAGCTGACGCATCGCCGCATCCACAATCGGGTAACCCGTTTGACCCGTTTGCCAGGCCTGCAAATGCGTCGGGTTATTCTGCCATTGCACGCGATCGGTCCAGCGGATAAAGGGTTGATACCGACACAGCGCCGGATGATACGTCATCAGATGACGATAAAATTCACGCCAGATAAGCTCGTTCAGCCAGACGCTGCCCGCCCCGCCCTCAAGCGCCTGCGGCTGCTCTGCGAGCAGTCGATTCAGGCATTGGCGCGGCGATAACCCGCCTGTCGCCAGGCTTGCGGATAATCGACTGGTCCCGTCAATCGCTGGAAAATCACGCTGCTGTTCGTATTTTCCCGCAGCCTGCTGGCAAAACTGGCGTAATTGCGCGATGGCCAATTTTTCCTCTGCCACAAACCTCTGCGCATCAAAATCTTGCTGCGGATAGCTCAGCGTTATTGATGTTAACGGTGCGTCAAGAGCGCCGCTTTCTCTCATTTTTGGCGCTCTCACACATTCTGGAATACCGTCTTTAATCCGCTTCAGCCAGGCATTTTTAAACGGCGTGAACACTTTATACATCTCATGATTGCCGGTCATCACCGCTCCAGGAGGCAGGATCACGCTGTCATCAAACCCTTCGCACACCACCTGGGGTAATGATTTCTCTACGTTTACATCACGCTGTCGTTCGTTTATTTCATATTGATAGTTATAAAATAATCGACTGACGTCATACTGCAGGCAGACACGTTTGACGGTGTCCACGCTGGCCGCAAAATCAGCCACTTCATGAAACAGTAAAGGGATGCCTTTTTCTGCCAGCGCCGCTTGTAACGCATTCAACTGCGCGTTGACAAATGCCGCCTGACGCGGGGCCATATCGTGGGCCTTCCACTGCCCGGGGGTAGATATATATAACGCCAGCACCTGCGCAGAACGATCCCGACAAGCCGCCGCCAGCGCGAGGTTGTCGTGCAGACGTAAATCACGCCGAAACCAGACCAAATGGGTGGTCATAACACTCCTGAAGAAAAAAATTAACGCCCGTAGCGCAAACGCAGAGCCTCTGGCCAGGGATTGAAATAGCGCTGCCCGGAGAGATAAGCATCCGGGTATTCCGCCATATAGTGTTTGAGTAATGTTATTGGCGCAAGCAGCGGTTGAGTCGCACGTCGATAGCCGTCAATGAGAGAGGCCAGCTCTTGTCGCTGACGAGAATTTAATTGCGTACGAAAATACCCTTGGACATGCATCAGCACGTTGGTATGGTTGCGCCGGGAGGGAAGATGCGCCAGCAAACTCATCAGCCTTAAGCGATACTCGACAAAATAAGCCTGCAAATCTTTCCATTCGCCAATCGCCGCGACAAAACGCCCGAGTTCGCGATAGTCCGGCTGGGAATGGGCCAACAGTAATAGCTTGTAACGACTGTGATAATCGATTAATGCGCCGCGCGTTAACCCTTGCTGGCGGATACTGTTGAGCTCGTGCAAAGCATAAATACGCTCAACAAAATTTTCCCGAATCTGCGGGTCGTGCAAACGCCCGTCCTCTTCCACGGGAAGCCAGGGTAACGTCGACATCAGCACAGACGTAAAGATCCCTCGTCCGGCTTTACGGTTGTTTTTGCCTTCCGCGTCGTAGACTCGCACCCGTTCCATACCGCAACTGGGTGATTTCGCACAGACGATATAGCCGCACAAATGCACCAGACGATCGCTTTGTCGCTGACTAAAAGCCGTCATTGCGTCGGTCAAATCCCCCTCGCGCTTATCACTAAAACGCAGGGAGACAGCCTCGCCCTCTTTGACCAGATGCAGAGCAGGTCGTGGGACCGGTAACCCGATCCCCAATTCAGGGCATACGGGTTCAAACGCGACCCACGGCGACAGTTCTTCTACAGCAAAGGCCAGGCGCTTATGCCCACCATCATAGCGAACCGCTTCCCCCAACAGACAGGCACTGATACCAACAGGGATATTCTCGCTCATGATCGCTCCTTTTCATTCCTGAGATAAGTGTAGCTATCATGAGCAAAAAAGCCGCTGATATCAGCGGCTTTTAGGATTCATAAATTATCAATAGAAATCGCAGGTGGCTTTTTCAGCCTGCTCCATCCACACCGGCTTATCACTGGTTTTAGACCAGACGCGATGCAGGTAGCTGTAAAAACGGGCACGGTCTTTCCAGAACAGCATGACCGGCAGCGCCAGTACGCCTGCCACTACGGCAAAGGTACGGCGTAAGAAAACAATGTGTGCTGGATATTCTTTATAAAAGTCCATAATCCTCTCCCATATAACTGTTCGGTGAATCGCACCGGAAAAATAAAGTTGGTTAACTGATGAAAATAATACCGCCTTGTGTGTAATTTTACTACTCATCCGACCACTTATTTTTATCTATTTATGCCCCGTTTAGCTTAAAACCGTAATTAAGTTACATAAAAGTTAAATTAATACTAACCATTAGTTAAATAATGGTCTTTGCCATTTTTATACTTTTTTTACACCCCGCCCGCCGATTTTTGCGAAATCTTTGCAAGCAAAAACCTACGCTCTGGTTAT
The DNA here is from genome assembly GCF_059615875.1 of Citrobacter sp. CRE-46. NCBI lineage: Bacteria > Pseudomonadati > Pseudomonadota > Gammaproteobacteria > Enterobacterales > Enterobacteriaceae > Citrobacter > Citrobacter sp. CRE-46. The sequence goes on from NZ_CM184341.1 coordinate 3,626,316, forward strand.
CACATTTATGCCACTGGAGGTGCACTGTGAGTGCAGGCGTGATAACCGGCATTGGGCTGGTCTTTTTATTATTAGGTTACCTTGTGTATGCCCTGATTAATGCGGAGGCGTTCTGATGGCGGCTCAAGGTTTTTTACTCATTGCCAGTTTCTTGCTGGTGCTGTTTGTCATCGCCAGACCGCTGGGGTTTGGACTGGCCCGACTCATCAATAATACGTCCCTACCGGGCCTCGCTGGCGTGGAGAGTGTGCTCTGGCGTGGTCTGGGCATTTCGCAACAGGAGATGAACTGGCGGCAGTATCTGCTGGCAATCCTCGCGCTCAATGTACTGGGCCTGCTGGTCCTGTTTTCGATGCTGATGGCGCAAAACCTGCTGCCGCTGAATCCTCAGCAGCTTCCAGGACTTTCATGGCATCTCGCGCTCAACACGGCGGTGAGTTTTGTCACCAATACCAACTGGCAATCTTATGCCGGTGAAACCACTTTAAGCTACTTCAGCCAGATGGCTGGGTTGACCGTGCAGAACTTCCTGTCCGCGGCGACCGGTATTGCGGTGATTTTTGCCCTGACGCGTGCCTTTACGCGCCAGAGCATGGATACGCTGGGTAATGCCTGGGTCGATCTGGTTCGTATTACGCTGTGGATCCTCGTGCCGATTGCGCTGCTCATCGCCCTGTTTTTTATTCAACAAGGCGCGCTGCAAAACGTATTGCCCTATCAGCCCATCACGACGCTTGAAGGGGTGAGACAGTTGCTGCCGATGGGACCTGTCGCTTCGCAGGAAGCGATTAAGATGCTCGGCACCAACGGGGGCGGTTTCTTTAACGCTAACTCAGCACATCCGTTTGAAAACCCAACCGCGCTGACCAACCTGGTACAGATGCTGGCTATTTTCTTAATTCCTACCGCGCTGTGTTTTGCCTTTGGCGATGTGGTGGGCGATCGTCGTCAGGGCCGGACCCTGTTATGGGCCATGTCGCTCATTTTTGTCATCTGCGTAGCCGTCGTGATGTGGGCCGAAGTTCAGGGCAACCCGCATCTGATGCAGTTAGGTGCAGACAGCAATATCAACATGGAAGGCAAAGAGAGCCGCTTTGGCGTACTGGTCAGCAGTCTGTTTGCGGTCGTCACAACGGCGGCATCCTGTGGCGCAGTGATTGCGATGCATGACTCCTTTACCGCACTCGGCGGAATGGTGCCGATGTGGCTGATGCAAATTGGCGAAGTGGTCTTCGGCGGTGTGGGTTCAGGTCTGTACGGCATGCTGCTGTTCGTATTGCTGGCTGTGTTCATCGCCGGGCTGATGATTGGCCGAACACCGGAATACCTGGGTAAGAAAATCGACGTGCGCGAAATGAAAATGACCGCGCTGGCGATTCTGGTCACCCCTGCGCTGGTCCTGCTTGGCACAGCAATAGCAATGATGACCGATGCCGGGCGCAGCGCCATGCTCAACCCGGGTCCACATGGGTTTAGTGAAGTGCTGTATGCCGTGTCATCTGCCGCGAACAACAACGGTAGCGCCTTTGCCGGATTAAGCGCCAATAGCCCGTTCTGGAACTGCCTGCTGGCGCTGTGCATGTTCTTTGGTCGCTTCGGCGTGATCGTACCCGTGATGGCTATTGCCGGGTCGCTGGTCAGTAAAAAGATCCAGCCTGCCAGCCCTGGCACACTACCCACCCATGGCGCGCTGTTTGTCGGGTTGTTAATCGGTACGGTGTTACTGGTTGGCGCTCTCACCTTTGTTCCTGCCCTGGCCCTTGGCCCGGTCGCAGAATACCTGTCATTACACTGAGTGATGCGGAGCACATTACTATGAGTCGCAAGCAACTGGCGCTGTTCGAACCTTCTCTGGTCGCACAGGCGCTGATGGATGCCGTGAAAAAATTAAGCCCACATACCCAATGGCGTAATCCGGTGATGTTTCTCGTCTGGCTGGGCAGCCTGCTGACCACGCTGTTAACGCTGGCGATGGCAACAGGTTATATGCCAGGCAATCCGTGGTTTACCGGCGCGATTAGTCTGTGGCTGTGGATCACCGTCCTGTTCGCTAACTTTGCCGAAGCGCTGGCTGAGGGGCGCAGTAAAGCACAGGCGAACAGCCTGAAAGGGGTGAAAAAAACCGCCTTTGCCCGCAAACTTCGCGAACCAAAATACGGCTCGGCCATGGATCACGTCCCTGCCGATGATCTCCGTAAAGGCGATATTGTGCTGGTGGAAGCTGGCGATATTATCCCGTGTGACGGCGAGGTGATCGAAGGTGGCGCATCGGTGGACGAAAGCGCGATTACCGGTGAGTCTGCGCCGGTCATTCGTGAATCCGGTGGCGATTTTGCCTCGGTCACCGGCGGGACTCGCATCCTCTCCGATTGGCTGGTGATCGAATGCAGCGTAAACCCCGGCGAAACATTCCTCGACCGGATGATCGCCATGGTCGAAGGCGCGCAGCGGCGTAAAACCCCCAATGAAATCGCCCTGACGATCCTGCTGATTGCCCTGACTATCGTCTTTCTGTTGGCGACCGCCACGCTATGGCCGTTTTCCGCCTGGGGCGGCAGCGCGGTCAGCGTCACGGTACTGGTTGCCCTGCTCGTTTGTCTGATCCCCACCACCATCGGCGGTCTGCTTTCTGCCATTGGCGTGGCCGGGATGAGCCGTATGCTGGGCGCGAACGTCATTGCCACCAGCGGACGTGCGGTCGAAGCCGCGGGTGACGTGGACGTCCTGCTGCTGGATAAAACCGGCACTATTACGCTGGGTAACCGTCAGGCTTCAGATTTTCTGCCTGCCCAGGGCGTGGACGAAAAAACGCTGGCCGATGCCGCACAGCTTTCATCGCTGGCCGATGAAACACCGGAAGGCCGCAGCATCGTTATTCTGGCAAAACAGCGCTTTAATCTGCGTATTCGCGACGTGCAATCGCTGCACGCTACTTTTGTGCCGTTTACCGCGCAAAGCCGGATGAGCGGTATCAACATCGACAACCGTATGATCCGCAAAGGTTCGGTCGATGCCATTCGTCGTCACGTTGAAGCCAACGGCGGTCACTTCCCGGTCGATGTCGAGCAGAAGGTCGACAACGTCGCTCGCCTTGGCGCTACGCCGCTGGTGGTAGCCGAAGGCTCCCGCGTACTGGGCGTGATAGCCCTGAAAGATATTGTGAAAGGCGGGATCAAAGAACGTTTTGCCCAACTGCGCAAAATGGGGATCAAAACGGTGATGATAACCGGCGATAACCGCCTGACCGCCGCCGCGATCGCCGCAGAAGCCGGGGTGGATGATTTCTTAGCGGAGGCCACGCCGGAAGCCAAGCTGGCGCTGATTCGTCAGTATCAGGCGGAAGGCCGTCTGGTGGCGATGACCGGCGACGGAACCAACGACGCCCCGGCACTGGCGCAGGCGGATGTCGCGGTCGCCATGAACTCCGGGACCCAGGCGGCGAAGGAAGCTGGCAACATGGTGGATCTCGATTCCAACCCCACCAAACTGATTGAAGTGGTGCACATTGGGAAACAGATGCTGATGACGCGCGGCTCGCTGACCACCTTCAGTATCGCCAATGACGTGGCAAAGTATTTCGCCATTATCCCGGCCGCGTTCGCCGCCACCTATCCGCAGCTCAATGCGCTTAACGTCATGAGACTGCATTCGCCGGATTCAGCGATCCTCAGCGCGGTTATCTTTAATGCGCTAATCATCGTTTTTCTGATCCCACTGGCGCTTAAGGGCGTGAGCTACAAGCCGTTATCCGCATCTGCAATGTTGCGCCGTAATTTGTGGATCTACGGTCTGGGTGGTCTGGTGGTGCCATTTATTGGTATTAAAGCGATTGATTTACTGCTGACCCTGTTGGGTCTGGTGTGAGGTTTCAGATGAGTGGATTACGTCCTGCATTATCAACATTGATTTTCCTGATGCTTATTACCGGCGGGGCTTACCCGCTGCTGACCACCGCGCTGGGGCAGTGGTGGTTTCCCCACCAGGCTAACGGCTCGTTGATCCGCGAAGATCAGGTTGTTCGCGGCTCTGAGCTTATTGGGCAACATTTTACCGCCGCCGGTTATTTTCAGGGGCGTCCGTCTGCGACGGCGGAAATGCCCTATAATCCCATGGCTTCTGGCGGCAGTAACCTGGCCGTCAGCAACCCGGAACTGGATAAACAGTTGCAAAGCCGGATTGCCGCGCTGCGTGCTGCCAATCCACAGGCTAATCCAGCCGTTCCGCTAGAACTGGTAACCGCGTCTGCCAGCGGGCTGGATAACAACCTGACGCCCGCCGCGGTGGCCTGGCAAATTCCTCGCGTGGCGCAGGCCCGCAACCTCAGCGTTGAAGAGGTGTCGCGCCTGGTTGCACAATACACGCAAAAGCCGCTGGTCAGTTTTATCGGCCAGCCGGTGGTGAACCTGGTGGAACTTAATTTAGCGCTGGATAAGCACTGAGAAAAAGGACATGCATAGCGAACCCTTACGTCCCGACCCCGATCGCCTGTTGGAGCAGACCACCGCCCCACACCGCGGAAAACTAAAAATATTCTTCGGCGCCTGCGCGGGCGTCGGGAAAACCTGGGCCATGCTAACGGAAGCCCAGCGGCTGCGGGCGCAGGGGTTAGATGTGCTGATTGGCGTGGTGGAAACCCACGGACGCAAAGAGACCGCCGCGCTGCTGGACGGTCTCAGCATCCTGCCGCTAAAGCGACACGCGCGTCATGGTCGCCACATCAGCGAGTTCGATCTTGATGCCGCGCTGGCCCGCCGTCCGGCGCTCATTTTAATGGATGAACTGGCGCACAGTAATGCCCCAGGCTCACGCCATCCAAAGCGCTGGCAGGATATTGAAGAGTTGCTGGAAGCCGGTATCGACGTCTTTACCACCGTTAACGTCCAGCATCTGGAAAGTCTCAATGATGTGGTCAGCGGCGTCACTGGTATTCAGGTGCGCGAAACCGTTCCCGATCCTTTTTTCGATGCCGCTGACGATGTGGTGCTGGTCGATCTTCCCCCCGATGATTTGCGCCAGCGCCTGAACGAAGGCAAGGTCTATATCGCTGGTCAGGCGGAAAGAGCCATCGAGCACTTCTTTCGCAAAGGTAATTTGATCGCGCTGCGCGAGCTGGCCCTGCGACGCACGGCCGATCGGGTGGACGATCAAATGCGCGCCTGGCGCGGGCGTCCAGGGGAAGAAAAAGTCTGGCATACCCGCGACGCCGTTTTGCTGTGCATTGGGCACAACACCGGCAGCGAAAAACTGGTGCGCGCCGCCGCGCGACTGGCGGCGCGTCTCGGCAGCGTCTGGCATGCGGTGTATGTCGAAACGCCAGCGCTGCACCGACTCCCCGAAAAACAGCGGCGCGCGATCTTAAGCGCACTGCGATTAGCCCAGGAGCTGGGCGCGGAAACCGCCACGCTTTCCGATCCTGCTGAAGATAAAGCGGTAATCCGCTACGCCCGCGAGCATAATCTGGGAAAAATTGTGCTCGGGCGTCCGACAACGCGTCGCTGGTGGCGCAGCGATTCCTTTGCCGACAAACTGGCCCATCGCGCACCGGATCTCGACCTGATGATTGTCGCGTTGGACGAACCGCCTTCACGCCCGACGCTACCCACTCCGGATAGCCGCACCTTTAAAGATAAATGGCGGGTACAAATTCAGGGTTGTGTGGTTGCCGTCGCGCTATGCGCCATCATTACGCTGATCGCGATGCAGTGGCTGATGGCTTTTGATGCCGCTAACCTGGTAATGCTCTATTTGCTGGGTGTGGTGGTTATCGCCCTCTTCTACGGACGCTGGCCATCCGTACTGGCAACCTTTATTAACGTCGCCAGCTTCGATCTCTTCTTTATTGCCCCGCGTGGGACGCTGGCCGTTTCCGACGTCCAGTACCTGCTTACCTTTGCCGTAATGCTAACGGTCGGGCTGGTTATCGGTAATCTGACCGCCGGCGTCCGTTATCAGGCGCGGGTGGCGCGCTATCGGGAACAGCGTACGCGTCATCTGTATGAGATGTCGAAAGCGTTAGCCGTTGGACGGAGCCAGCAGGATATCGCCGCGACCAGCGAACAGTTTATCGCCTCAACGTTTCAGGCCCGCAGTCAGGTTTTATTACCTGATGAACACGGTAAGCTGGCTCCCCTCACCCATCAACAGGGCATGACGCCATGGGACGATGCCATTGCCCAATGGAGTTTTGACAAAGGGCAACCGGCTGGCGCGGGCACGGATACCTTACCGGGCGTACCGTACCAAATCTTACCGCTAAAAAGCGCCGATAAAACGCATGGACTACTGGTAGTGGAACCGGGAAATCTGCGTCAGTTGATGATCCCCGAGCAGCAGCGCCTGCTGGAAACCTTTACCCTGTTGGTCGCCAGTGCGCTGGAACGTCTGACCCTGACCGCCAGCGAAGAGCAGGCCCGGTTTGCCAGCGAGCGTGAAAGCATTCGCAACGCCCTGCTCGCCGCCCTGTCCCACGATTTACGTACGCCGCTGACGGTGCTATTCGGTCAGGCAGAGATTTTAACGCTGGATCTGGCCAGTGAAGGTTCGCCGCATGCGCGCCAGGCCAGTGAGATTCGCCAGCACGTGCTGAATACCACCCGACTGGTTAATAATCTGTTGGATATGGCGCGAATTCAGTCTGGCGGCTTTAATCTTAAGAAGGAGTGGTTAACGCTGGAAGAGGTGGTGGGCAGCGCCCTGCAGATGCTGGAGCCAGGACTCTCTGCTCCGATTAACCTGTCGTTACCCGAACCGTTGACGCTGATCCATGTCGATGGCCCGCTTTTTGAACGGGTGTTGATCAACCTGCTGGAGAACGCCGTAAAATATGCGGGTCCGCAGGCACAAATCGGCATTGACGCCAGCGTCGATGGCGAGCACCTGCTACTGGACGTCTGGGATAATGGACCGGGTATTCCGTCGGGTATGGAACAGCGCGTTTTTGACAAATTTTCCAGAGGAAACAAAGAGTCATCGGTACCCGGCGTGGGGTTGGGACTGGCCATTTGTCAGGCGATTGTGGACGTGCACGGCGGTACCATTTCCGCCCATAATCGTGCCCAGGGGGGGGCATGTTTCCGTGTTACACTACCCCAGGAGATCCCCCCTGAACTTGAAGATTTTCATGAGGATATGTGACAAACGTACTGATTGTTGAAGATGAACAGGCCATTCGCCGCTTTCTGCGCACTGCGCTGGAAGCCGATGGTCTGCGTGTATATGAAGCGGAAACGCTACAACGTGGTTTGCTGGAAGCCGCCACGCGAAAACCCGATCTCATCATTCTCGATCTTGGCCTGCCAGACGGCGACGGCATTGATTTTATTCGCGACCTGCGGCAATGGAGCGCAATCCCGGTAATTGTGCTTTCAGCCCGCAGCGAAGAGAGCGATAAAATCGCCGCACTGGATGCCGGCGCCGATGACTATCTCAGTAAACCCTTCGGTATTGGCGAGCTACAGGCGCGATTGCGCGTGGCATTGCGTCGCCACGCCAGCGGCGCGTCTCCCGAACCGGTGGTGCATTTTTCCAACGTAAAAGTGGATATCGCCGCCCGCCTCGTACACCGTGGTGACGAGGAAATCCATCTGACGCCGATTGAGTTTCGCCTGTTAGCGGTACTGCTGAATAATGCCGGGAAGGTACTGACGCAACGCCAATTGTTAAATCAGGTCTGGGGGCCGAACGCCGTTGAGCACAGCCATTATCTGCGAATTTATATGGGACACCTGCGCCAGAAACTGGAGCGGGACCCGGCTCGTCCACGTCATTTTCTGACCGAAACCGGGATTGGCTATCGCTTTATGCCGTAAGTCTAGTCGAATAAAAAAGCCGGATCAGCATACATGCTATCCGGCTTTTGTATTCATGCCGGATGGTGACGTTAGCGTCTTATCCGGCCTGGGGTTTACGCGTTTTTCAACACTTCGCTGACGATCTCAACCGCTTCTTTTTCGATCTGTTTGCGGTGTTCTTCGCCGAGGAAGCTTTCGCAATAGATCTTGTAAGCGTCTTCTGTGCCTGACGGACGCGCGGCAAACCAGCCGTTGTCAGTCATCACTTTCAGACCGCCAATGGAAGCACCATTGCCAGGTGCCGCGGTCAGACGTGCGGTGATCGGGTCGCCCGCCAGCGTGCTGGCGCTTACCATTTCCGGAGACAGCTTAGACAGCGCCGCTTTCTGCGCGGAGGTCGCGCTCGCCTGCAAACGATTGTAGCTCGGCGCGCCGAAGCGAGCAGCCAGTTCGTTGTAGTGTTCTTGCGGGTTCTTACCGGTCACAGCGGTAATTTCTGCCGCCAGCAGGCACATGATGATGCCGTCTTTGTCGGTCGACCACGGTGTACCGTCGAAACGCAGGAAAGAAGCGCCCGCGCTCTCTTCACCACCAAAGCCAAAGCTGCCATCGAACAGACCGTCAACAAACCATTTAAAACCGACCGGCACTTCCACCAGCTTACGACCCAAATCGTTGACCACGCGGTCAATCATTGCCGAGGAAACCAGCGTCTTACCGACGGCAACATCTTTGCCCCACTGCGGACGATGCTGGAACAGATAGTTGATCGCCACCGCCAGGTAGTGGTTCGGGTTCATCAGCCCCGCCGGGGTGACGATACCGTGACGGTCATAGTCCGGATCGTTGGCAAAGGCCAGATCGAACTTGTCACGCAGCGCCAGCAGACCCGCCATCGCGCACTCGGAGGAGCAGTCCATACGGATTGCGCCGTCTTTATCGAGATGCATAAAGCGGAAAGTCTGATCAACGTGGTCGTTAACGATAGTCAGGTTCAGGTTGTAGTGCTTCGCAATACGCTTCCAGTATTCGATACCGGAACCGCCCAACGGATCGACACCCAGCGTCAGACCCGCTTTCTGGATCGCCGCCATGTCGACGATATCCGCCAGTCCTTCCACAAACGGTTGAACCAGGTCCTGCTCTTTCACATGACCCGATGCCAGCGCCGCGTCCAGCGACATACGCTTCACGCCTTGCAGACCGTCAGCCAGCAACGCGTTAGCCCTGTCTTCCACCACTTTGGTGACGTTGGTATCTGCCGGACCACCGTTTGGCGGGTTGTATTTAATGCCACCATCTTCCGGCGGGTTGTGGGACGGCGTGATCACAATGCCATCAGCCAGCGGGCCGCCTTTTTTGTTGTGGACCAGGATGGCATTCGACACGGCAGGGGTTGGCGTAAAGCCGTTGTTTTCCTGCACGATGACATCGACGCCATTCGCCGCCAGCACTTCCAGCACAGAGATAAAAGCCGGTTCAGACAGCGCGTGGGTATCCTTGCCCACATAGCACGGGCCAGTAATCCCGTTTTTCGCACGTTCTTCAGCAATCGCCTGGGCGATAGCCAGAATATGCGGCTCGTTAAAACTATGACGACCTGCACTGCCGCGATGCCCGGACGTACCGAACTTGACGGCGTGCTCAGCGTTCCCTGCCGTTGGTTTCAGTACATAGTACTGTGCCGTCAGTTGGGCGACGTTAATCAAATCACTCTGTTGCGCAGGTTGACCTGCACGGTTGTGGATTGCCATTGCCTGGTCCTTCTAATGCAAGGATTAAATTGTTCCGCAAACCTTTTCAATCAATTCCGCAGGGAATTGCATTGACTGCATGATGTGCTCCACCATGCTGCATTTACGGCCGGTGTTGGTATTGGTGATCACCCAGTACGGCGTGCCTGGCACGTGTTTCGGTTTGGTTTGATTACCATTTTTCAGCAGCGTCTGTTCATCTGCCGCAAAATAAACGCGCGTCCGGCCATGCAACGAATCCGTTGCTTCGGCGAATGCGTTTTGATCCAGAGAATAGAGTGTAGACAGCACCAGCATAAAGCGATTTACTGCTTTCTTCTGTTCCGCATATTCATCGGACAACAGCAGTTCACGCATCGCGCGCACTTTATCTTTTACGGGGTTAACCGGCTTAGCTTCCACGACAGGTTGCACAGCGCGGACTTCTTTTACTACCGGAGTGACAGGCTGTGCTGCGGCGGAAAATTTCAACATACGCCGTAAAATGTCGGATGCGCTCTCGCCGATATGCTTGGTATGGCTGGCAATATAGCTATAGAGTTCATCATCAACTTCAATCGTTTTCATCTTAATCCAGTGCAGTGTTTAGCTGAATACAAGTTGTTGGGTTAACACGCGTAGTGTAAAGGCAAATCCCAACAGCGGATAGCGTCAAGCCTGGTGGCTGATAAAACTCGGAGTAACCGTAGTTGTTGCAGCCCTGTGGCAGAATGGTCAACATGATACCCTAACCCGTGAGTGTGAAAAAAAGAACTTTGCCATGAAATTGAATATCCGAGCGCAATCTGCGCAAAACCTGCACAATAATTCTTCCATCGTCCTGGTTCACGGCCTGTTTGGTAGCCTGGATAACCTGGGGATCCTGGCACGCTCCCTGGTGGTCGATCACGATATCATCCAGGTTGATATGCGAAATCATGGCCTCTCGCCCCGCTCGCCTGAGATGAATTATGCGGCCATGGCGCAAGACCTGGTGGATACGCTGGACGATCAACAGATCGAAAAAGCGATCTTTATTGGTCACTCGATGGGGGGAAAAGCCGTCATGGCGTTAACCGCGTTAGCCCCTGATCGTATCGATCGGCTGGTGGCTATTGATATTGCGCCGGTTGACTATCAGGTACGCCGTCACGATGAGATTTTTGCGGCAATCAATGCCGTAACCGAGGCACAAGCGTCCTCGCGCCAGCAGGCAGCAAGCGTCATGCGCCAGCATCTGCAAGAGGAGGGTGTTATTCAGTTTCTGCTGAAATCCTTTGTTGACGGCGAGTGGCGCTTTAACGTTCCCGTATTATGGGATCAATATCCCAATATCGTCGGTTGGCAAACCCTCCCGGCATGGGAGCACCCGGCATTGTTTATTCCAGGCGGTAACTCCCCTTATGTCACCGAAGCGTATCGCGAGCAACTGCTGGCACAATTCCCGCAGGCTCGGGCGCACGTTATCGCAGGCGCGGGGCATTGGGTACATGCGGAAAAACCTGAAGCAGTGCTGCGGGCCATCCGTCGTTATCTGAACGAACCGGCTAACTGATTAAAAACTCAGCGTCCGTGCGCGATTACGCGCGTGGGCGTTGGCGTGCCTCTCCTGCTGATGTATTATGGCGCGCTATCCATCCGGGCGGACGCCTGGCTGATTGTTTCCCCGAAGTCACCAAGATCATGGCCAAAGAACAAACGGACCGTACGACATTAGATCTGTTCGCGCAGGAGCGTCGCCCGGGACGACCCAAAACTAATCCGCTCTCGCGTGATGAACAGTTACGTATAAATAAACGTAATCAGCTTAAACGTGACAAAGTTCGCGGGCTTAAGCGTGTCGAACTGAAACTGAACGCTGATGCCGTTGACGCGTTAAACGAGCTGGCCGAGGCGCGCAACATGAGTCGCAGTGAACTCATCGAAGAGATGCTGATGACCCAACTCACCGCATTGCGCGGTCAGGCATAGTCTGAATTTCTGCTCTAAATCATAAATCGTGTAGCACAGAGTGCAGTCCCGCGTGTTTGCTGTTTCCGCATGCCTGACTGTTCTGCTATGATTGCCCTTATCCGTGGGCAATGCGCCACCACCATTTCAATAAGTTTCAAGAGGTTATTTTACTCATGGCAATCACTGGCATCTTTTTCGGCAGCGACACCGGTAATACCGAAAACATCGCAAAAATGATTCAAAAACAGCTTGGTAAAGACGTTGCCGATGTACATGACATTGCAAAAAGCAGCAAAGAAGACCTGGAAGGGTATGACATTCTGCTGCTCGGCATTCCAACCTGGTACTACGGTGAAGCGCAGTGTGACTGGGACGATTTCTTCCCTACCCTCGAAGACATTGATTTTAACGGCAAACTGGTTGCATTGTTCGGCTGCGGCGACCAGGAAGATTACGCAGAATATTTCTGCGATGCGTTAGGCACAATTCGCGACATCATTGAGCCACGCGGTGCCACCATCGTCGGTCACTGGCCAACGGCGGGTTATCACTTTGAAGCGTCCAAAGGCCTGGCTGACGACGACCACTTTGTCGGTCTGGCTATCGATGAAGATCGCCAGCCGGAGCTGACCGCTGAACGTGTAGAAAAATGGGTTAAGCAGATCTCAGAAGAACTGCACCTCGACGAAATCATCAATGCCTGATTTCGCGCGGCGTAGATCTTCATCTGCGCCGCATCAATAGATAAAACCAATCAAAATAATTGCTACAAATTTGTAACTTTTTCGTCTGACCCTGTACAATGGCTGGATGCCAATCGGGTGTTGCACAGTGTGTTTGTCGGCGATACCACGTTTTGATTAACAATATATGCCAGAGACTTGCTGTTTTCATTTAACCATGGCAGTTCTATAATGATACGCAATTTCTCAAGTGCAATTTCTGTCACTTCTGTTAATGAAGTGAATCGTTTAGCTACAGGACAGATTCCGCATGACTGACAACAATACCGCATTAAAGAAGGCTGGCCTGAAAGTAACGCTTCCTCGTTTAAAAATTCTGGAAGTTCTTCAGGAACCGGATAACCATCACGTCAGTGCGGAAGACTTATACAAACGCCTGATCGATATGGGTGAAGAAATTGGTCTGGCGACCGTGTATCGTGTGCTGAACCAGTTTGATGATGCCGGTATCGTGACCCGCCACAATTTTGAAGGTGGTAAATCCGTCTTCGAACTGACTCAACAGCATCACCACGATCACCTCATTTGCCTCGACTGCGGCAAAGTGGTCGAGTTCAGCGATGATTCCATTGAAGCGCGTCAGCGTGAGATTGCGGCTAAACATGGTATTCGCTTAACCAACCATAGCCTCTATCTTTATGGCCACTGCGCCGAAGGCGATTGCCGCGAAGATGAGCATGCGCACGACGGCAAATAATGTGACGCTTTCTGAAAAGCCAACCATCCGGTTGGCTTTTTTTATGGGCCAAATTTGACCATCCCCCTCTTCCTTCTACGTCAATGTTGCTTTAATGTAAAAATCAATTGCCATTCGGAGAGTTGAAATGGAACTTCGTCAACTACGCTATTTTGTGCGTGTTGTAGAAACCGGCAGCATGGGTAGCGCGGCGCTCGATCTCAATATCGGTGTTTCGGCACTCAGTCAGCAAATGACGCGCCTGGAAAGCGAACTTGCTATTCGTCTGCTTCAACGCACCTCGCGCGGTGTGACGCCCACCAGCGCCGGACTGGCTTTTTACTCCCAGGCGCAGCTGGCGCTCCGGCATGCAGACGATGCAATCCTCGCCGCGCGTGAGGCCCGACTTTCCGGACACGTCAGCGTCGGTATGGCCCCCAGTACCGCTTCCGTTCTCGGCATGCCATTTATTCACGCCATGCGGGAAAGCTATGCTGATGTTCGCCTGCATGTGGTGGAAAGTCTCTCTGGCAACCTGGAACGAATGATTAATACCCGCCAGATTGATCTGGCTGTCGTGTTTCAAAAAGAAAAGATCCTGCGCTGGAGCGCCAGACCGATTCTTGAAGAACGGCTGTTTTTGATTGGGACCCATGCCCTATTGGCTGATATTGTCGACGACAATATTGCTCCAGCCCAGTTGGCAAATATTCCATTGATCATGCCAAGCCCGGGACACGGTCTGCGCGGCAGGCTGGATGCCATCTGCCAGGAACACGCGCTAAATATTGAGATCGCTACTGAAATTGATGGTCTGGCGTTACTGATGCGCGCCGTACGCAGTGGCATTGGCGCCACTCTTCAGCCCGGTGCGGCGATCTCCCATCTCGATAAAGAAACTCTAAGAGTGATCGGCGTCTATAATCCGATACTTAGCCGCCCTAACTTTCTGGTCAGCCTCTCTGACGATGAACTTACCCCGGCAGGCCTTGCCGCCCGTGTGGTGCTGACGAAAGTGATGCATCAACTGGTGGAAGCAGGAAGCTGGCCTGGCGCTACTCTTTACAATAACTAAAGTACCGTTTAGCACCACATCATAGCGCCCGCACAAGCTGTACGTATACATTTCAATTACAAATTTAACAAATAGTTAAATGGTAATGGAGTATACGATGGTTGATGTTCTGGTGATTGGTGGTGGTAATGCCGCGTTATGTGCTGCCTTGACCGCCCGGGAGCAAGGAGCTTCGGTACTCCTGCTCGAAGCGGCCCCCCGGGAATGGCGCGGAGGAAACTCCCAACACACGCGTAATTTACGTTGTATGCATGATGCGCCGCAGGATGTGCTGGTGGACAGCTATCCTGAAGAAGAATTCTGGCAAGATCTGTGGCGCGTCACGGAAGGGAATACCAACGAAGCGCTGGCGCGTCTGGTGATCCGTACCTCTTCACAATGCCGCGACTGGATGCGCCAGCACGGCGTTAACTTTCAGCCTCCTCTCTCTGGCGCTTTACACGTGGCGCGAACCAACGCCTTTTTTATGGGCGGTGGAAAGGCCCTTGTGAATGCCTATTATCGCAGCGCAGAAAAGCTGGGAGTGCAGATCCGCTATAACACCCCGGTTCAGGCGCTTGAACTGCGTAATGGCGAGTTCGTGGCGGCGCTGGCAGGCGAAGAGCGCATCACCGCTAAATCCTGCGTACTTGCCGCTGGCGGTTTTGAGTCTAACCGCGAATGGCTACGAGAAGCATGGGGAGAGAACGAGCGCGGCGAATGGCCAGCGGATAACTTCCTGATTCGCGGCACGCGCTTTAACCAGGGCGTACTGCTCAAATTTATGATGGATGCCGGAGCCGACATTATCGGCGATCCCTCCCAGTCACACTGCGTGGCCATTGATGCCAGAGCGCCATTATATGACGGCGGGATTTGCACCCGCGTGGACTGCGTCTCGCTCGGTATAGTGGTGAACCGGGACGCTGAGCGCTTTTATGATGAAGGTGAAGATTTCTGGCCCAAACGCTACGCCATCTGGGGACGTCTGGTCGCTCAACAGCCAGGGCAGATTGGCTACTCCATCATCGACAGTAAAGCTATTGGCCACTTTATGCCGCCGGTCTTTCCCGGCGCGCAGGCCAATACGTTGGCAGAGCTGGCTCTTCAGTTAGGACTGGATGCCGAACGTTTTACCCACACCGTGACGCAATACAACAACGCCTGCCAGCCAGGTCAGTTCAACCACACCGTTCTGGATAACTGCGCCACCAAAGATTTGCTACCCGCGAAAACGCACTGGGCGCGACCACTGGACCAGCCGCCATTCTACGGCTATGCCCTGCGGCCAGGGATCACCTTCACTTATCTTGGGTTAAAAGTGAACGAACACGCCGCTGTGCATTTTGCCGGGCTTCCAAGCCGTAACCTGTTCGTCGCCGGAGAGATGATGGCGGGCAACGTGTTGGGCAAGGGCTACACCGCAGGCGTGGGGATGTCGATCGGCACAACCTTTGGCCGCATTGCCGGAAAAGAAGCCGCGCTGGCCGCACGTAAGGAGACACGTCATGAAGCAGCTTGAGAAACTGATCATCGAAGCGCAAATTATCACCGAACCGGAAGCTGAAGTTGAACGTGTGATGCAGGTGTGCAATGCCTGTCGCTATTGTGAAGGCTTTTGCGCCGTATTCCCGGCGATGACGCAACGTCTGGAATTCGGTAAAGCGGATATCAACTATCTGGCGAACTTGTGCCATAACTGCGGCGCTTGCCTGCACGCGTGTCAGTATGCCCCGCCTCATGAATTTGCCATCAACGTACCGAAGGCGATGGCGGAGGTCCGGCTCGAAACCTATCAGCATTATGCGCAACCCGCCGCCTTTGGCGCGCTTTATCGTCGCGCGGGCGTAACCGTGACGCTGGCGCTGGTTTTCGGTCTGATCCTGTTTTTACTCCTCGCTATAGGTTTGAAAGGTTCACTATTCCATCCTCCGCTGGCCGGGGATTTCTATCAAATTTTCCCGCATAACCTGCTGGCCTGGATGTTTGGTTCGGTCTTTATTCTGGCGATCGGTTTGCTGATGGCGGGCGTGATCCGCTTCTGGCGCGAGATCTCTCCGGGTATGCCGCGTTCCGCCGAGATTGCTGAAGCCTCACACGATGCGCTGACGCTGAAATATCTCGATGGTGGCCACGGCAAAGGTTGTAACGAAGCGGATGATGCTTTCACCCTGATGCGCCGCCGTTTCCACCACTTTACCTTCTACGGTTTTATGCTCTGCTTTGCCGCCACCGTGGTGGCTACAGGCTATCACTACTTTGCAGGCATAGAAGCGCCCTACCCGTTCTTCAGCGTTCCGGTGATGCTGGGCACGCTGGGCGGCATTGGTCTGGTTGTCGGCCCGGCTGGCTTGCTATGGCTGAATCTTAAACGCTCACCGCTACATGGCGACGCACGGCAAAAACCGATGGATCGCGGTTTTATTTTGCTGCTGCTGCTGACCAGTCTGACCGGTCTGGCGCTGCTGGCGGGAAGAGACACCTCATGGATGGCTATTTTACTGGCCATTCATCTCGGCGTGGTCATGGCGCTTTTTCTGACCATTCCTTACGGAAAATTTGCCCACGGATTTTACCGCTGCGCAGCCTTACTCAAGTGGGCGATTGAGAAACGGCGCGGCAAACAAGCGGGGGTCACAGGCGACTAACCCGCAAACTCTTACCTCTATAAATATTATGATAAGACAGTGGAGCAAACCCAATGACACAACAACCATCGCGCGCCGGAACTTTCGGCGCAATACTGCGGGTAACCAGCGGTAATTTTCTCGAACAGTTCGACTTTTTTCTGTTCGGGTTTTACGCCACCTATATCGCAAAGACGTTCTTCCCCGCGGAGAGTGAATTTGCCGGGCTCATGTTGACCTTTGCGGTTTTCGGTTCGGGTTTTTTAATGCGGCCCGTTGGCGCAATCGTGCTGGGTGCTTACATCGACAGAATTGGTCGCCGTAAAGGACTGATGGTGACGCTGGCGATCATGGGCTGCGGTACCCTGCTGATTGCCTTGGTTCCCGGTTATCAAAGCATTGGCCTGCTGGCCCCTGTGCTGGTATTAGTCGGTCGATTATTGCAAGGCTTCTCTGCGGGCGTAGAGCTGGGAGGCGTTTCGGTTTATCTTTCTGAAATCGCCACGCCTGGCAATAAAGGTTTCTACACCAGTTGGCAGTCCGCCAGCCAACAGGTCGCCATTGTGGTGGCGGCGCTGATTGGCTACGCTCTGAATGCCACACTGGGGCACGATGAGATCTCTGAATGGGGCTGGCGCATTCCGTTCTTTATTGGTTGTATGATTATTCCGTTGATCTTCGTCCTGCGCCGTTCGCTTCAGGAAACAGACGCATTTTTACAACGTACGCACCGTCCCGACACCAGGGAAATTTTCACCACTATCATCAAAAACTGGCGTCTGATCGCTGCGGGTACGCTGCTGGTAGCGATGACCACCACGACGTTTTACTTTATTACCGTCTACACCCCAACCTACGGCAGGGCCGTACTCCACCTAAGCGCACGCGATAGCCTGGTAGTCACCATGCTGGTCGGTATTTCTAACTTTATTTGGCTGCCGATTGGCGGGGCGATATCTGACCGAATTGGTCGTCGTCCGGTATTGATGGGGATTACCGTACTGGCACTGCTTACCACCTGGCCGGTAATGCACTGGCTCACCGCCGCGCCAGACTTCATGCGCATGACGCTGGTCCTGCTTTGGTTCTCGTTCTTTTTTGGCATGTACAACGGGGCAATGGTCGCGGCACTCACCGAGGTGATGCCTGTCTATGTCCGTACGGTGGGCTTTTCACTGGCATTCAGTCTTGCCACGGCGATTTTTGGCGGCCTTACACCAGTCATATCCACGGCGCTGGTCCAGCTAACCGGGGATAAAAGCTCACCTGGATGGTGGTTGATGTGCGCAGCACTTTGTGGACTCGCCGCCACGGCAATGCTGTTTGTCCGACTGAGTCGGGGCTATCAACCAGTGGAACATAAGCTCTGAAAAGCAAACGGGCGGAAAATTCTCCGCCCGTAGCATTTTTCGAATTACTGCGCAGCGTTCTTGCTACGAATTTCCTGCCAGACCTTGTCACAATCAGCATTAACGGACTGATCGTTACCCGTGCGCGTGGCCTGGATACACTGCTGATAATCCAGTACGCGTACGCTTTCTTCATTAGCAAACTGCTGGTGCTGCTTTTCTTTCTTCAACACATTCAGCACGCTTTGGCAGGCTTCAATTTTCTCCGGCGATCCTTGCGCGGTGTTAATACACGCGCTGTAGGCTTCTTTCAGGCGACTGTCTTCTTTCGGCGAAGGGGATTGCGCACAAGCCACCAGCCCTGATGCCATAATGGCGATGAGTATCAGTTTTTTCATAGCACTTTCCTCAACGGAGCGGCAGACGTCTGGTCTGCCGCTGTTGGCATTAGAAGATGGTGAACGGAGCAATAACGATGAACTTCACGTCGCGTTCATCCTGGAAGATGTTGCCATAACCACCGCCCCAGCTCGGAATGTCTGAATGGTTGTCGTACTGGGTGAAGTGCAGTTTAAACATGGTGCCCTTCGCACGACCGTCCTGCAGGGTATAGACCGCATCCAGGCTGTAAGAAGACTCTTCGATAGTCCGGATTTTGTCGTAGTACGCATCCGGATTGAGCTGCCAGGTAGATGGCTTGGCATCCCAGGCGTAAACGTAGGACGCACCGACTGCCCAACCCGGCAGGTTCCAGTTCTTCAGGTCATACATTGCACCGAAGAAGACGGCCTTTTCGCCGTTGGCGTTGAAGTCAGAGCGGTTGTCCCACCAGATATCCAGACGACCGTTTGATGAGGCGTAGGTCGGGGTCATACGCTGCAGGAAGTACCCCTGCTGCCCGTCCGCTTTAACCCAGGTCCCTTCCAGGCGCAGGTCAACCACTTCCGCCACTTTGTAGCCGAAGGTCAACGCCTGCAGCCAGGCCGTGCCGTCATAAATATCGTTCACGGTGCGATCATCAACTTTGTCGCGCGCGCCGTAGAACTGATAACTTGTGGTAAACGGGTTACCACCTAAATCGAATTTGTAGCTGGCTTTCGCGAAGTATTGATCGACGTAGCCTTCAGACTGACCAAATGCCGCTTCCAGCAACAGGTTATTTTTGAAGTCATATTTCGCGCCGATTGAGTGCAGGTAATCTACGCTGGTCTTTTTATCGGCCTGATAGAATTTATCGACTTCGGTGTGCCACGGCGCTTTATATTCATTGGCCCACATATAGGAGAAGCTCAGTGCGCCGGCATCACCATAGTCGAAGTTGGCACCGGCTTCGGCACCCTGATAAGTACCAGGCATAAAGCTCCAGTGCGGAGCCAATAGCGTCTGCCCGGTTGGTTGAATGTAACCGGCGCGTGCCCAGGTTGGGCCGTATTTAAATTTGGCTGCTGCTTTATACAGGCTAATTCCGCTCTTATCGCCGGAGTAATCTTCGTCGTAGCCTTTATTTTTTGAAGAGAATGCGATTTCGTTTGGATGGCCGCTTTCGCTACTTTCGTTCATTTCAATCGCGGTGAATGCTGCGATATCAATACCAAACATATCCGCCGCATAACCGGACTGGAAGTCGAGGTTGGCGTTCCATGTGGAGTGAGAAAGGTTGGTTTTGTATTTGTCATGATCGGTGACATCTTTACGGTCACGCTCACGCTGCCAGTAATAGATGCCGCCGGTTAAAGTGGAGTCATCAATGAAACCTTCGGCGTGAGCCTGTGGAGCGACAACGAAACCCGACATTGCTGTGATACCGGCGATAGCCAGCGCCAGCGTACTACGTTTGCCACTAAACGTACGCATATGTTAATCCTCTTTGACATAAAAATGCTGCCGATAAAAGCGGTCAGCGAAAAAACAAAAATTAAAAAAGTAGTGCTAAGAAAACCTCAGTGACTACAATGAATAGACTATTTTTCGCGACGCGAATTATCAATCTCTTTCTGTAACGAGTATGTAATAGTATGAGCAACCGCACATATTTCATTGCTTTCTGTTACATTTTCATCGGGAGATAAAAAAGCGTTGAAAAAAAGAAAAAACCGCTTGTTTTCCATGGGGATGAAATCGGTTTCAGCCGATTTCATATTGCGGTAAGTTATTTAAAGGTAAAAACATTCAGCTGATTCATTATTACAGGCATGTAATTAATTCGCTCCGCAAATGGAGCCTGGAAAACGTTTTGGCGTAAAAAAACGCCGCATGAAGCGGCGTTTAGACAGGATGTGTTGCGGCTTATTCGCCCGCTTTAGCCCACGTATCGCGCAGACCAACGGTGCGGTTAAACACCAGTTTGTCAGCCGTAGCGTAGCGGCTGTCAAGGCAGAAGTAACCTTCACGTTCAAACTGGAACGCTTTGCCTGCGACCGCTGCCTGCAGCGATGGCTCGCCGTAGCCGTGTTTAATCACCAGGGATTCCGGGTTAATCACGGACAGGAAGTCCTCTGCCGCGCCTGGGTTCGGTACGCTAAACAAACGATCGTACAGGCGGATTTCAATCGGTAACGCATGTGCCGCACTGACCCAGTGAATAACACCTTTTACTTTACGACCATCGGCCGGATCTTTGCTCAGAGTATCGGCATCGTAAGTGCAGAAAATGGTGGTAATATTCCCTTCCGCATCTTTCTCTACACGCTCGGCCTTGATCACGTAAGCATTACGCAGACGTACTTCTTTGCCCATCACCAGACGCTTGTACTGCTTGTTCGCTTCTTCGCGGAAGTCAGCGCGATCGATCCAGATTTCACCGCTGAACGGCACTTCACGGCTGCCCATTTCCGGTTTATTCGGATGATTAGGCATGGTCACCATTTCGCTCTCGCCCTGCGGGTAGTTTTCGATAACCAGTTTCACCGGATCGATAACCGCCATCGCGCGCGGCGCGTTTTCATTCAGATCTTCACGAATGCAGGATTCCAGAGAGGCGATCTCAATGGTGTTGTCCTGCTTGGTCACGCCAATGCGTTTGCAGAATTCACGGATAGCGGCCGCGGTATAACCGCGACGACGCAGGCCAGAGATGGTCGGCATGCGCGGATCGTCCCAGCCCTCAACGTGCTTGTCGGTCACCAGCAGGTTCAGCTTGCGCTTGGACATCACGGTGTATTCCAGATTCAGGCGCGAGAATTCATACTGACGCGGGTGAACCGGGATGGTGATGTTGTCCAGCACCCAGTCATACAGACGACGGTTATCCTGGAACTCCAGCGTACACAGCGAGTGGGTAATGCCTTCCAGCGCATCGCTGATGCAGTGGGTAAAATCGTACATCGGGTAGATGCACCACTTGTTGCCGGTCTGGTGGTGTTCAGCGAACTTAATACGGTACAGCACCGGATCGCGCATCACGATAAACGGCGACGCCATGTCGATTTTCGCGCGCAGGCAGGCTTTACCTTCTTCAAAGCCACCGGTACGCATTTTTTCGAACAGCGCGAGGTTCTCTTCGACGCTGCGATCGCGGAACGGGCTGTTTTTACCCGGCTGAGTGAGCGTACCGCGGTATTCGCGAATTTCGTCCGCTGACAGTTCGTCAACGTACGCCAGACCTTTATTAATAAGCTCTACCGCATAGGCGTGAAGCTGATCGAAGTAATCCGACGAGTAGCGAATGTCACCAGTCCAGTGGAAACCTAACCATTCAACGTCGTTTTTAATCGACTCAACGTACTCGATATCTTCTTTAACCGGGTTCGTATCATCAAAACGCAGGTTGCACTGGCCCTGGTAATCTTGCGCAATACCAAAGTTCAGACAAATGGATTTCGCGTGGCCAATGTGCAGATAGCCATTTGGCTCCGGCGGAAAACGGGTATGGATCGTGGTGTGCTTACCACTGGCCAGATCTTCATCGATGATCTGACGAATAAAGTTACTCGGGCGGGCTTCAGCCTCACTCATCGTGGATTCCTCAAAGCGTAAACAACGTATAACGGAATATGATCTTATAAGCCAGGCAGACTGACAACCTTTAGTTACGCAAAATATGTATCAATCGAAAATATTGGGGCCAATTGCTGCAAAAAAAAGCGGCGGAGGAATATCCCCCGCCGCTTAAGGCATTTAACTCACTTTACTCAGGAGCAGTTATTTACCTTTAATCTCATACAGTGGTGTCTGACCGGCAACCACATGACCTTCGGCTTTAATGACCAGAGCGCCGAAATCATCGCTGTTGCTGCACACAACCGGGCTAATCATGGAACGTGCATTGGCGTTCAGGAAATCCAGATCCATTTCCAGAATCGGTTGACCCGCCGTCACTTCCGCACCTTCTTCAACCAGGCGTTTAAAGCCCTTACCTTCCAGAGCGACGGTATCGATACCCATATGGACTACGATTTCCGCGCCTTTAACGGTTTCCAGACAGAACGCATGATTGGTGTTGAAGATTTTCACGATAGTGCCCGCAGCCGGAGCAACCACGATTTTATCTGTTGGTTTCACCGCAACGCCGTCGCCTACCGCTTTGCTGGCGAAGGCTTCATCAGGAACCTGCTCCAGCGCAACGACGTCACCGGTAATCGGAGAAACCAGCGCTTCAACGGTGACTGCGTTCGCTACAGCCTGCGGTTTTGCCACCGGGGCCGCTGCTGCTGGTGCACTTTCAGCAGACGCTGCCGCAACCGGGCCACGCGCCACAACTTTCTTCATTTCGTCGCCGATGGATTCCGCTTTCGCACCTACGATGACCTGGATAGTTTGTTTGTTCAGCTTAACGACACCCGATGCGCCTAAGCGTTTACACATCGCATCGTTTACGCGACCAGAATCGGCCACAGTCAGACGCAGACGGGTGATACAGGCATCAATCGCTTTCAGGTTATCGGTACCGCCAACCGCAGCAATGTAGCTGGTTGCCAGTTGAGCCAGACCTTCTTCAGTATTACTGTTCGCTTCTTCTGTAACGATATCGTCTTCTTTATCTTCGCGGCCCGGCGTTTTCAGGTTAAACATACGAATAACCGCGCTGAACAACACGAAGTAGATGACGAAGAAGACCAGCCCCATCACGACCAGCATCCAGACGTTCTTACTTGCTGCCGGCAGGTTGTACATCAACACGTAGTCGATAGCACCTGCGGAGAAGGAGAAGCCCGCGTGGATCCCCAGCAGCGTCGCAACGAACAGGCTGATACCGGTTAACAGTGCGTGCAGGAGATACAGCAGTGGCGCCAGGAACATGAACAGGAATTCCAGCGGCTCGGTAACACCGGTCAGGAACGCGGTGATCGCAACGGACAGCAGCATACCGCCAACCATCGGGCGACGCGCTTTCGGAGCAGCGAAGTACATCGCCAGCGCCGCACCCGGCAGACCAAACATCATGATTGGGAAGAAACCAGACATGAACATACCCGCAGTGCCGTCACCCGCATAGAAGCGGTTGATGTCACCGTGGAAAACAGTGCCAGCGGCGTTAGTAAATTCGCCAATCTGGAACCAGGCGATGGTATTCAGAACCTGATGCAGACCAGTTGGGATCAGCAGACGGTTGATGAAACCAAAAATACCGGAACCCAACGCGCCAGCGCCTACGATCCACTCACCACCCGCATGGATGGCGTTCTGCACCGGCGGCCACACGTAACCGAAGATAGCAGCCAGCACCAGACAGAAGAAGCCAGTGGCGATCGGCACGAAGCGTTTGCCGCCAAAAAAGCTCAGGAAGTCAGGCAGTTTGATACCAGACCAACGGTTATACACCGCACCGCCAACCAGACCGGTGATGATACCCGCCAGTACACCCATATTGATGGCCGGGTTAATGGTAACCATTGCTTTGGTCAATATGAAATAACCGACCGCACCCGCCAGCGCTGCCGCACCCGCGCTGTCTTTTGACCAGCTGGAAGCCACACCGATAGCGAAAATCAGCGCCAGGTTATCGAAGATAGCCCCACCCGCTTGCGCGATAAAAGGTACGTTTAGTAAATCTGGTTGGCCGAATCGCAGCAACAGTGCCGCGACTGGCAGCACAGCGATGGGGAGCTGTAACGCCCTACCCAGCCGCTGGAAAAAACCTAAAATATTCATTTTATTCCCCCTACGAGACCCCGATTAGGCTTCTTTGAAGCCATATTTTTATTGTGCAACCATTCCTGACAGCAAGATTCTGGATCAACGATATTAACCATTCATCTACATTCTGAGTGTGTGAAAATTTAATTCGTATCGCAAATTAAACGCGTGTTTTTTGTGATTACAGTCACCAAATATCGTTATTAACCCTCCCTTTCACTGGCTAACTACGAAAACTTATTTTATCATTCAAAAAATCGAAACGGATTGATCCTTACCGATGCAAAACCAGGTTACGCTTAATACTGCACAGAGACTCAATCCGCCAATTGCTTACATTTACTTTTGAGGTGAAGAATGAGACTGATCCCCCTGAATACCGCTGAACAAGTCGGCAAATGGGCTGCTCGCCATATCGTTAACCGTATTAACGCGTTCAAACCAACGGCAGATCGCCCGTTCGTTCTGGGCCTGCCGACGGGCGGTACTCCGCTGACAGCTTATAAGGCATTGGTTGAAATGCATAAAGCGGGCCAGGTGAGCTTCAAGCATGTTGTTACTTTCAATATGGACGAATATGTTGGCCTGCCGAAAGAGCATCCGGAAAGCTATCACAGCTTCATGCATCGTAACTTCTTTGATCACGTTGATATTCCAGCAGAAAACATCAACCTCCTCAATGGTAACGCGCCGGATATTGATGCAGAATGCCGTCAGTATGAAGAAAAAATCCGTTCTTACGGTAAAATCCACCTGTTTATGGGCGGTGTAGGCAACGATGGTCACATCGCGTTCAACGAACCAGCCTCCTCTTTGGCTTCCCGTACCCGCATCAAAACGCTGACTCACGACACGCGTGTTGCTAACTCACGCTTCTTTGACGGCGACGTAAGCCAGGTGCCTAAATATGCCCTGACTGTGGGCGTGGGCACCCTGTTGGATGCCGAAGAGGTGATGATCCTGGTACTGGGTCACCAGAAGGCGCAGGCGCTGCAAGCCGCCGTTGAAGGCAACGTTAACCACATGTGGACCATCAGCTGTCTGCAGTTGCATCCAAAAGCCGTTGTGGTGTGCGATGAGCCTTCCACCATGGAACTGAAAGTGAAAACGCTGAAATACTTTAACGAGTTAGAAGCGGAAAATATTAAAGGTCTGTAATTGATGTCTCCGCCCTGTCGATAAGTTGCAGGGCGGCATTTTTTGAAATCGGGGGTCGGAATGTATGCTTTAACCCAGGGCCGGATCTTTACCGGTCACGAAATTCTTGATGACCATGCGATTGTTGTCGCCAATGGCCTGATTGACAGCGTTTGCCCACTGGCTGAGTTACCGTCAGGAATTGAACAGCGCTCACTGAATGGGGCCATTATTTCCCCCGGTTTTATCGATGTACAGCTAAACGGCTGCGGTGGCGTACAGTTTAACGATACGGCAGAAGCCGTGACCGTCGAAACGCTGGAAATCATGCAGAAAGCCAATGAAAAATCAGGCTGCACCAACTATCTGCCTACGCTTATCACCACCAGCGATGACCTGATGAAACAAGGCGTTCGCGTCATGCGTGAATACCTGGCGAAACACCCGAATCAGGCATTAGGACTTCATCTGGAAGGTCCGTGGCTCAATCTGGTGAAAAAAGGCACCCATAATCCGGGATTTGTCCGTCAACCGGACGCTGCGTTGGTTGATTACCTGTGCGATAATGCTGACGTGATAACCAAAGTGACGCTGGCGCCAGAAATGGTCCCGGTAGAGGTCATCACCAAACTGGTAAATGCAGGTATCGTGGTTTCCGCCGGTCACTCCAATGCGACGGTAAAAGAGGCCAAAATCGGCTTCCGCGCAGGGATTACCTTTGCAACGCATCTGTTTAACGCCATGCCTTATATAACGGGCCGCGAACCGGGCCTGGCGGGCGCTATTCTTGACGAAGCCGATATTTATTGCGGTATCATCGCTGATGGTCTGCATGTTGACTACGTTAACATCCGTAATGCCAAGCGCCTGAAAGGCGACAAGCTGTGCCTGGTCACCGACGCGACCGCGCCGGCAGGTGCCAATATTGAACAGTTCATTTTCGCTGGTAAAACAATATACTACCGAAATGGATTGTGCGTTGATGAGAACGGTACATTGAGCGGTTCATCATTAACCATGATTGAAGGCGTACGCAATCTGGTCGAACATGCGAATATCGCTCTCGACGAAGTGTTACGCATGGCAACGCTCTACCCTGCTCGCGCCATTGGCGTCGACAAACGACTCGGCAGCATCGCGCCAGGCAAAGTAGCCAACCTGACTGCGTTTACGCACGACTTTAAAATCATCAAGACCATCGTTAATGGCAACGAGGTCGTTACTGAGTAAGAGAAAGAATGACACCAGGCGGACAAGCTCAAATAGGTAATGTTGATCTCGTAAAACAGCTTAACAGCGCGGCGGTTTATCGCCTGATTGACCAGCATGGGCCAATCTCGCGTATTCAAATTGCCGAGCAAAGCCAGCTTGCCCCCGCCAGCGTAACCAAAATTACGCGTCAGTTGATCGAACGCGGGCTGATCAAAGAAGTCGATCAGCAGGCCTCCACCGGGGGCCGCCGCGCTATCTCTATCGTCACCGAAACCCGCAATTTCCACGCCATTGGCGTACGTCTGGGCCGTCACGACACGACGCTCACGCTCTATGATATGAGCAGTAAAGTGGTCGCCGAAGAGCATTACCCTCTCCCGGAGCGCACCCAGGAAACGCTGGAGTATGCGCTGCTCAACACCATTGCCACTTTTATTGACAGCTGCCAGCGGAAAATCCGCGAGCTGATTGCGATTTCCGTCATCCTGCCCGGCCTGGTTGATCCTGAAAGCGGCGTCATTCGTTATATGCCGCACATTCAGGTCGAAAACTGGGGGCTGGTCGAGGCGCTCGAAAAACGCTTCAAGGTTACCTGCTTTGTCGGTCACGATATCCGCAGCCTGGCGCTGGCTGAGCACTATTTCGGGGCAAGCCAGGATTGCGAAGACTCCATTTTAGTGCGAGTTCACCGCGGAACCGGGGCGGGAATTATTTCCAATGGCCGAATTTTCATCGGTCGCAATGGCAACGTGGGCGAGATTGGTCACATTCAGGTTGAACCGCTGGGTGAGCGCTGTCACTGCGGTAACTTCGGCTGTCTGGAAACCATTGCCGCCAATGCGTCTATCGAGCACCGCGTGCAAAACTTACTGAAACAGGGTTATCCCAGCCGACTCACGCTGGATGATTGCAATATTAAAGCTATCTGTAAGGCGGCAAATAAGGGCGATAACCTGGCAGCAGAAGTGATTGAACACGTTGGTCGCCACTTGGGTAAAACCATCGCCATCGCCATCAACCTGTTTAACCCACAAAAAATCGTCATTGCAGGCGAAATTACTGAGGCAGATAAAGTGCTGCTGCCTGCAATAGAAAGCTGTATCAACACGCAGGCGTTGAAAGCATTTCGCCACAATTTACCGGTGGTTCGTTCCACGCTGGATCACCGTTCCGCCATTGGCGCCTTTGCGCTGGTGAAGCGCGCGATGCTCAACGGTACACTGCTGCAACGTTTGCTGGAAAACTAATGCTCTCATATAGTAGTGGATTACTATAAGACTCATAACTAATTCCCTGGGTTGTTCATGACCATTAAGAATGTAATTTGTGATATCGACGGCGTGCTGATGCACGACAATGTCGCCGTACCGGGTGCGGCAGAATTTCTGACCGGGATCCTGGAAAAAGGCCTGCCGTTAGTTCTGCTGACTAACTATCCTTCACAGACCGGGCAAGATCTGGCAAACCGCTTCGCCACCGCGGGAGTGAATGTCCCCGATAGCGTCTTTTATACTTCCGCCATGGCTACCGCTGATTTTCTTCGTCGCCAGGAAGGCAAAAAAGCCTACGTGGTAGGTGAAGGCGCGTTAATTCATGAGCTGTATAAAGCCGGGTTTACCATTACCGACGTGAACCCCGATTTTGTGATTGTTGGCGAGACGCGCTCCTATAACTGGGACATGATGCATAAAGCGGCATATTTTGTCGCTAACGGCGCGCGTTTCATCGCCACAAACCCGGATACTCACGGCCGCGGCTTTTATCCCGCCTGCGGTGCACTGTGCGCCGGTATCGAGAAAATCTCTGGCCGTAAGCCGTTTTATGTCGGCAAACCCAGCCCGTGGATTATTCGCGCGGCGCTCAACAAAATGCAGGCGCACTCGGAAGAGACCGTTATCGTTGGCGATAACCTGCGTACCGATATTCTGGCGGGCTTCCAGGCCGGTCTGGAAACCATTCTGGTATTGTCTGGCGTCTCAACGCTTGACGACATCGACAGCATGCCGTTCAGACCGAGCTGGATTTATCCGTCCGTTGCTGAGATAGACGTCATTTAATCTCTTTGGCCGGAAAACAATACCTGCAAGTTATCCGGCCTGAAAAACACGCCCATTCAATAAATTCATCTTTTCACTGCTGATTCATCAATAATAGCGCTCATTACGTAATCTTTTTTCACCAATCAGCAATGACCATTGCGTTTTTTATTTTCCGCACCGTAATTCGCTTGCGCCCTCTCCCGCTTTGCGGCATTTTCTTTATCAAGCAAACATAAAAAGCATCACGCAACAGGTTAACGGAGAAGGTTATGTGTTCTATTTTTGGCGTATTCGATATTAAAACTGACGCAGTTGAACTGCGTAAAAAAGCCCTGGAATTATCTCGTCTGATGCGCCATCGCGGCCCGGACTGGTCAGGTATTTACGCCAGTGATAACGCCATTCTGGCGCACGAACGTCTGTCCATCGTCGACGTCAATGCCGGTGCTCAGCCGCTGTACAACGTGAAGAAAACGCATATCCTGGCGGTTAACGGTGAAATTTATAACCATCAGGCGCTGCGCGCGGAATACGGCGATCGCTATCAGTTCCAGACCGGTTCAGACTGCGAAGTTATCCTCGCGCTGTATCAGGAAAAAGGCCCGGAGTTCCTGGATGACCTACAAGGCATGTTTGCTTTTGCCCTGTACGACAGCGAACAGGACGCTTATCTGATTGGTCGCGATCACATCGGGATCATCCCACTGTATATGGGGTACGACGAACACGGTAACTTCTACGTCGCGTCTGAAATGAAAGCCCTGGTTCCGGTATGCCGCACAATCAAAGAATTCCCGGCCGGTAGCTATTTGTGGAGTAAGGACGGCGAAATTCGTCAGTATTATCAGCGTGATTGGTTTGATTACGATGCGGTCAAAGACAACGTGACCGATAAAAACGAGCTGCGTCAGGCGCTGGAAGATGCGGTGAAAAGCCATCTGATGTCAGATGTTCCTTATGGTGTACTGCTGTCCGGTGGTCTGGATTCCTCGGTCATTTCCGCGATTACGAAAAAATACGCGGCGCGCCGTGTTGAAGATCAGGAACGTAGCGAAGCCTGGTGGCCGCAGTTGCACTCCTTCGCCGTCGGCCTGGAAGGCGCACCGGATCTGCAAGCCGCGCAAGAGGTCGCGAACCATCTGGGTACCGTGCACCATGAGATCCACTTCACCGTGCAGGAAGGTCTGGATGCTATCCGCGACGTGATTTATCACATCGAAACCTACGATGTCACAACGATCCGCGCCTCAACGCCGATGTACTTAATGTCGCGTAAAATTAAAGCGATGGGCATTAAAATGGTGCTGTCGGGTGAAGGCTCTGACGAAGTATTCGGCGGCTATCTCTATTTCCACAAAGCGCCAGACGCGAAAGAGCTGCATGAAGAAACCGTGCGTAAACTGCAGGCGCTGCATATGTTCGACTGCGCCCGCGCCAACAAAGCGATGTCTGCCTGGGGTGTGGAAGCTCGCGTGCCTTTCCTGGATAAGAAATTCCTTGATGTGGCGATGCGCATCAACCCGCAGGATAAAATGTGCGGCAACGGCAAAATGGAAAAACATGTGCTGCGCGAATGTTTTGAATCTTACCTGCCTGCCAGCGTCGCATGGCGTCAGAAGGAGCAGTTCTCTGATGGTGTCGGTTACAGCTGGATCGATACCTTGAAAGAGGTGGCTGCTGAGCAAGTTTCTGACCAACAACTGGAAACCGCCAGCTTCCGTTTCCCTTACAACACGCCATCGTCTAAAGAAGCATATTTGTACCGTGAGATTTTTGAAGAATTGTTCCCGGTTGCCAGCGCGGCGGAATGCGTGCCTGGCGGGCCATCAGTAGCCTGTTCTTCTGCCAAAGCGATTGAATGGGATGAAGCGTTTAAAACCATGAACGATCCCTCTGGTCGTGCGGTTGGCGTACATCAGTCCGCTTATAAATAAGTTAATCCTTAGAAAAGAGCCCTACGGGGCTCTTTTTTTATGTCTGTTTTCTGTGCAAAAAAACAATTAATAACTAATAATTGCCGAATATTGCGCCATGCTGTTCGCAACCTAACCAAACAGTCACATTCCAGCTATTTTCAATGAAAAAGGGGTTGACGCTTCAAGGCTCAATACGCATAATGCGCCCCGCAACGCCGATAAGGTTACGCGAAAAAAAGATGGCTACGTAGCTCAGCTGGTTAGAGCACATCACTCATAATGATGGGGTCACAGGTT
Source organism: Citrobacter sp. CRE-46 (assembly GCF_059615875.1). Lineage (NCBI taxonomy): Bacteria > Pseudomonadati > Pseudomonadota > Gammaproteobacteria > Enterobacterales > Enterobacteriaceae > Citrobacter > Citrobacter sp. CRE-46. The sequence continues at coordinate 3,656,917 of NZ_CM184341.1, forward strand.
CGAATCCCGTCGTAGCCACCATCTTTTTTGCGGGAGTGGCGAAATTGGTAGACGCACCAGATTTAGGTTCTGGCGCCGCAAGGTGTGCGAGTTCAAGTCTCGCCTCCCGCACCATTCACCCGTAAGCGTTGCACGGATGGGGTATCGCCAAGCGGTAAGGCACCGGTTTTTGATACCGGCATTCCCTGGTTCGAATCCAGGTACCCCAGCCATTTTTTTCTTCGATATAGCGGTTCACCGCAACGGTCATTGGGGTATCGCCAAGCGGTAAGGCACCGGTTTTTGATACCGGCATTCCCTGGTTCGAATCCAGGTACCCCAGCCATCGAAGAATAAGTAATATATGGCTACGTAGCTCAGCTGGTTAGAGCACATCACTCATAATGATGGGGTCACAGGTTCGAATCCCGTCGTAGCCACCATATTAAGGACGTATCGACTCGTTCGGTACAGCCAAAATATTGTTGGGGTATCGCCAAGCGGTAAGGCACCGGATTCTGATTCCGGCATTCCGAGGTTCGAATCCTCGTACCCCAGCCAATTTCAAAAGTCGTCCACATTGTGGGTGCGCCCGTTGGGGTATCGCCAAGCGGTAAGGCTCTGGTTTCTGATACCAGCATTCCGAGGTTCGAATCCTCGTACCCCAGCCATATTAAAAAAGCTCGCTTCGGCGAGCTTTTTGCTTTTCTGCGTTTATCGCCTGATGGCGCTCCGCTTATCAGGCCTACGTATTTCCCCCGTAGGCCTGCCTGAATTACAATCCTAACGCATACTTCAAGGCCTGACGTTTCAGTACGCCTGCGCGCTCTGCGGCCATTAACCCGAGATTACGCATGATACGCAGCGGCTGCAGGTTGTTGCTGAATCCGGCGTAGAACAGATCCATCCCACTCTGCATAATGAAATTATCAGTCATACGACGATTCTGATAGCGCTTCAGTACCGGCTGACTGGCCCAGGATTCACCGTAGCTGCGCGCATTAACCAGCACGTCAATCAGCGCATCCACATCACGGAACCCCAGATTAACGCCCTGCCCCGCCAGCGGATGAATGGTATGCGCGGCATCACCCACCAACGCCAGACCTGGCTGGACATATTGTAGCGCGTGACGACGCGTAAGCGGGAATGCCCCCGCCGCCACAGGCGTAACGTTTCCGAGTCGCGACGGGAAGTGTTTGGCGATCTCCGCCTGCAGTTGCAACATGCTCAAACCCTGCAGTTGGCGGATACGCGCCGGTGAGTCATACCACACCAGCGAGGCCCAGTTATCAAACAGCGGTAAAAATGCGCGCGGACCGTCAGGCGTGAATTGTTGCCAGGTGCTGTCGCCGGGTGCGTTCTCGCATTGTACGGTGATTAACATGCAGGACTGCGCGTACTGCCAGGCATGAATACCAATCCCGGCCATTTTCCGCACCTGAGAATTTGCGCCGTCCGCGCCGATCACCAGCTTCGCGCTGATTTTCTCACCGCCAGCCAGTTCAAGCTCATGCCGATCGTTATGTTGATGCAGAGAGATCAATGACGCCGGTACGCGCAGCGTGACTTTCGGGTGGGCTTCCAGCGCCTGCCAGAGTGCCTGTTGCAGAACCGTGTTTTCCACCATATAACCCAGTAAAGGTAACTTAAGCTCAGCGGCATCAAACATTACATGGGCATTTTCCCATTCCCACGTTTCCAGACGACGGTAAGGATGACTGCGCATACCCTGAACCGTATCCCAGACCCCCAGCCCTTTCAGCAACGACACCGAGGCGGAGCTAATGGCGGAAATTCTGACATCGGGCTGTCCATCAGCCACAAACGGCGCGGGAACGGCATGTTCAATGACCGTTACCGTAAATCCATGCTGCGCCAGTCCAAGCGCCAGCGCGCCGCCGACCATCCCCCCGCCGACAATGGCAATTTCCGTTGGTTGATTTGTCATGTGGTCAATCATCCTGTTACATGTATTGTGTAAGTTTACAGGATTTTTTACCCCTTGAGGCTGACATCCGTCATACTGGTCACAACCGCGCCAAAGCAGTACACTATGCGCCCTGCATTTCAGCCACAATTTCGCAAGAGCAAGTCGATGACCAAAAAACTCCATATTAAAACCTGGGGCTGTCAGATGAACGAATACGATTCATCGAAGATGGCCGATCTGCTGGATGCCACTCATGGGTATCAACTGACCGACGTGGCGGAAGAAGCGGATGTGCTGCTGCTGAATACCTGCTCAATCCGTGAGAAGGCTCAGGAAAAAGTTTTCCATCAGTTGGGCCGCTGGAAGCTGTTAAAAGAGAAAAATCCCAATCTCATCATCGGTGTCGGCGGCTGTGTCGCATCTCAGGAAGGCGATCATATTCGCCAGCGCGCCCACTACGTCGATATTATTTTTGGGCCGCAGACTCTGCATCGTCTGCCGGAAATGATCAACAAAGTGCGTGGAAGCACTAGCCGTAGCCCGGTAGTTGATATCAGTTTCCCGGAGATCGAAAAGTTTGACCGCCTGCCGGAACCGCGTGCTGAAGGTCCAAGCGCGTTTGTGTCCATCATGGAAGGCTGTAATAAATATTGTACTTACTGCGTGGTGCCCTACACCCGCGGTGAAGAAGTCAGCCGCCCGGCGGATGACATCCTGTTTGAAATCGCTCAGCTTGCGGCGCAAGGCGTGCGTGAAGTGAACCTTCTTGGGCAAAACGTGAACGCCTGGCGCGGTGAGAACTATGATGGCACGACAGGATCTTTTGCTGACCTGCTGCGCCTGGTTGCGGCGATCGACGGCATTGACCGTATCCGCTTCACCACCAGCCATCCGATCGAATTCACCGATGATATCGTTGAAGTTTATCGCGACACGCCGGAGCTGGTGAGTTTCCTGCACCTGCCGGTACAGAGCGGTTCAGATCGCGTACTGAATCTGATGGGCCGCACCCATACCGCGCTGGAATATAAAGCGATCATTCGCAAACTGCGCGCGGCGCGTCCGGACATTCAGATTAGCTCGGATTTCATCGTTGGCTTCCCTGGCGAAACCACACAGGATTTCGAGCAGACCATGAAGTTGATTGCTGACGTGAATTTTGACATGAGCTACAGCTTTATCTTCTCTGCGCGTCCTGGCACCCCGGCTGCCGATATGGTTGACGACGTACCAGAAGAAGAGAAAAAACAGCGTCTGTATATCCTGCAGGAGCGTATTAACCAGCAGGCCATGGCCTGGAGCCGCCGTATGGTCGGCACAACCCAGCGTATTCTGGTTGAAGGCACATCACGTAAGAGCATCATGGAGTTGTCAGGGCGTACCGAAAACAACCGCGTGGTGAACTTTGAAGGCACCCCGGAAATGGTCGGTAAGTTTGTGGATGTTGAAATTACCGATGTCTGGACGAACTCCCTGCGCGGTAAAGTGGTGCGCACCGAAGACGAAATGGGCCTGCGCATCGCAGAATCCCCTGAGTCGGTCATTGCGCGTACCCGCAAAGAAAACGATCTGGGCGTCGGTATTTACCAGCCTTAATCTTCTGGCCCGTCAGCTCTGACGGGCCTTGTATTTCCTCCCGCAATCCCCATATTTATTGCAATGCTTGCGCCTTTTCCCTGTGGCGTGAATAATTTCCTTAGATGCCGGTAAATGTTCAGCGTCCGGCGAGACATGCTAAAGAGGAACAGTTTGAACATAGACACTCGCGAAATCACCCTTGAACCCGCAGACAACGCCCGTCTGTTGAGCCTTTGCGGTCCATTTGATGACAACATCAAACAGCTGGAACGTCGCCTCGGCATCGAAATTAACCGTCGGGATAACCACTTTAAGCTGACCGGTCGCCCAATTTGCGTCACCGCTGCGGCTGATATTTTACGCAGCCTGTATGTCGATACCGCCCCAATGCGCGGTCAGACGCAGGACATTGAACCTGAGCAAATTCATCTGGCGATTAAAGAAGCGCGTGTGCTTGAGCAAAGCGCGGACAGCGTGCCGGAATTTGGCAAAGCGGTGAATATCAAAACCAAGCGCGGAGTGATTAAACCGCGTACGCCGAACCAGGCGCAGTACATCGCTAACATCCTCGATCACGACATCACCTTCGGCGTTGGCCCTGCGGGTACGGGTAAAACGTATCTTGCGGTTGCCGCTGCGGTCGATGCGCTTGAGCGCCAGGAGATCCGTCGAATTCTGCTGACCCGTCCGGCAGTGGAAGCCGGCGAAAAACTGGGCTTCCTGCCAGGCGATCTGAGTCAGAAAGTCGATCCCTATTTACGTCCGCTGTATGACGCGCTGTTCGAAATGCTCGGTTTTGAGAAGGTCGAAAAGCTGATCGAGCGTAACGTCATTGAGGTGGCACCGTTGGCCTATATGCGCGGTCGTACCTTAAACGATGCGTTCATCATTCTTGATGAGAGCCAGAACACCACCATCGAACAGATGAAAATGTTCCTGACCCGTATCGGCTTTAACTCCAAAGCGGTCATCACCGGCGATATCACTCAGATTGACCTGCCGCGTAGCACTAAGTCCGGTCTGCGTCATGCCATTGAGGTGCTGGCCGAAGTCGACGAGATTAGTTTTAATTTCTTCCATAGCGAAGACGTGGTTCGCCACCCGGTAGTCGCCCGTATCGTCACGGCGTATGAAGCCTGGGAAGAAGCAGAACAGAAACGAAAAGCCGAGCTGGCAGCGGAACGCAAGCGCGAAGCTCAGGAGCAGGAGCAAAAATGAGTCAGGTTATTCTCGATTTACAGCTGGCATGTGAAGACGAATCTGGTTTACCCACAGAAAGTCAGTTTCAGGGCTGGCTGGATGCGGTAATCCCGCAGTTTCAGGAAGAGTCTGAAGTGACGATTCGCCTGGTTGATGACGCGGAAAGCCACGAGCTGAACCTGACCTATCGCGGGAAAGATAAATCAACCAACGTGCTCTCTTTCCCGTTTGAAGCCCCGCCGGGCATTGAGATGCCACTGCTGGGCGATCTGATCATCTGCCGCCAGGTGGTTGAGAAAGAAGCGCAGGAGCAAGGTAAACCGCTTGAGGCACACTGGGCGCACATGGTGGTGCACGGTAGCCTGCATTTACTCGGCTACGACCATATCGAAGATGATGAAGCGGAAGAAATGGAATCCCTTGAAACAGAGATTATGCTTGCTCTGGGCTATGAGGATCCGTACATTGCCGAGAAGGAATAAGCCGTCGGGCATCAGCCCGGGCTTCCCATGAAGCCATGCGCTGAGTTTACGCGCATTGAGCGACCTATTAACTAACATGAGAACCCATACGACGCCATGAGCGACGACAATTCACACAGTAGTGACACGTTAACCAGCAAAAAGGGATTTTTTTCCCTGTTACTGAGCCAACTTTTCCACGGTGAACCCAAAAACCGTGACGAATTGTTGGAGCTGATCCGTGATTCCGGGCAGAACGACCTTATCGATGAAGATACGCGAGATATGCTCGAAGGGGTGATGGACATTGCGGACCAGCGCGTTCGCGACATCATGATCCCCCGCTCTCAAATGATTACCCTGAAACGCAACCAGACCCTGGATGAATGCCTCGATGTCATTATCGAGTCAGCCCACTCGCGTTTCCCGGTGATCAGCGAAGACAAAGATCACATTGAAGGGATTCTGATGGCCAAAGATCTGCTGCCGTTTATGCGCAGCGATGCCGAAGCCTTCAGCATGGAGAAAGTGTTACGCCAGGCGGTTGTCGTACCGGAAAGCAAGCGTGTTGACCGCATGCTGAAAGAGTTCCGCTCCCAGCGTTATCATATGGCTATCGTCATCGACGAGTTCGGCGGTGTCTCTGGTCTGGTGACCATTGAGGACATCCTTGAACTGATCGTTGGTGAAATCGAAGATGAGTACGACGAAGAAGACGATATTGATTTCCGTCAGCTCAGTCGCCACACCTGGACCATTCGCGCGCTGGCGCCAATTGAGGACTTCAACGAAGCCTTTGGCACCCACTTTAGCGACGAAGAAGTCGATACCATTGGCGGTCTGGTTATGCAGGCCTTTGGTCATCTTCCCGCTCGTGGGGAGACTATCGACATTGATGGTTACCAGTTCAAAGTGGCAATGGCCGACAGCCGTCGTATTATTCAGGTTCATGTCAGAATTCCGGACGACTCACCCCAGCCCAAACTGGACGAATAAACCCGAAACTGGATCTAAGACTACATGGCATTTGCCTCACTAATTGAACGCCAGCGCATTCGCCTGCTGCTGGCGTTATTATTCGGTGCCTGCGGGACGCTGGCTTTCTCTCCGTATGACATCTGGCCTGCGGCGATCGTATCGCTGATGGGCCTGCAGGCTCTCACCCTCAACCGCCGTCCACTTCAGTCAGCCGCTATCGGCTACTTCTGGGGCCTGGGATTGTTTGGCTCCGGCATTAACTGGGTCTACGTCAGCATCGCGCAGTTTGGCGGTATGCCAGGTCCGGTTAACGTTTTCCTTGTGGTACTGCTTGCCGCCTACCTTTCACTCTATACCGGTCTGTTTGCTGGCGTGTTGTCACGCCTGTGGCCGAAAACAACCTGGCTACGCGTCGCCATTGCCGCGCCGGTTGTCTGGCAGATAACCGAGTTCCTGCGCGGCTGGGTCCTGACCGGATTTCCGTGGCTGCAGTTTGGTTACAGCCAGATTGACGGCCCGTTAAAAGGGCTGGCGCCGGTGATGGGCGTTGAAGCGATTAACTTCCTGCTGATGATGGTCAGCGGCCTGCTGGCGCTGGCGCTGGTGACGCGCAACTGGAAACCGCTGATTGCTGGCGTGGTGCTTTTCGCTCTGCCCTTCCCGCTGCGCTATATCCAGTGGTATACGCTTGAGCCGGAAAAAACAACTCAGGTTTCGATGGTACAGGGTGACATTCCGCAGTCACTGAAGTGGGATGAGGGTCAGCTACTTAACACGCTGAAAATTTATCTCGACGCCACCCAGCCCGAAATGGGTAAATCACAGCTGATCATCTGGCCGGAGTCCGCTATCCCGGACCTGGAAATTAACCAGCAGCGTTTTTTGAGCATGATGGATGATCTGCTGAAATCGAAAAACAGCACGTTGATTACCGGTATCGTAGACGCGCGGCTGAATAAGCAGAACCGTTACGACACCTACAACACCATCATCACGCTGGGTAAAGACAGCCCGTACAGCTACGACTCCAGTAACCGCTACAATAAAAACCATCTGGTACCGTTTGGCGAGTTTGTCCCGCTGGAATCGATCCTGCGCCCATTAGCGCCGTTCTTTGACCTGCCTATGTCGTCGTTCAGCCGCGGGCCGTATGTGCAGCCACAGCTGCATGCGCACGGCTTTAAGCTGACCGCAGCAATCTGCTACGAAATCATTCTTGGCGAACAGGTTCGTGATAACTTCCGCCCGGATACGGACTATCTGCTCACCATCTCTAACGATGCGTGGTTTGGTAAGTCTATCGGCCCATGGCAGCACTTCCAGATGGCGCGTATGCGTTCCCTGGAACTGGCGCGCCCGCTGCTGCGTAGCACCAACAATGGTATTACGGCGGTGATTGGTCCACAGGGTGAGATTCAGGCGATGATCCCGCAGTTTACCCGCCAGGTTCTGACCACCAGCGTAACGCCAACCACGGGCTTAACCCCGTATGCCCGTACCGGTAACTGGCCGCTATGGCTGCTTACCGCACTGTTTGGCTTTGGCGCGCTGGTAATGAGCCTGCGCCAGCGTCGTAAATAACCTTCCTTCCCCGGGCCGGATAACGACTTTGTTTATCCGGCCGACAAACTCCCTACCTTGCCCATTCTGGCACGTCTATTGCTTTGTTATACAAGGCAAACGCAGTTTTGGCTGAATGTGCAACCTGGTCGCACCAAAGTTGATCTTTGGTAGCACCTGAAATGTGCAACAAGATATTTTTGCCCCCAAATGGTGCGGCGCACTTCGCAAAAATAAACAATAACACAGCAAATTCTTTACATTCATCCAAACTAAATGTTAACAAACATATACAAGACTGCACGTTTAAGTAGCAAACAATAACAACATCACAATGGGTATCAATGCGTCCCTGGCGCAGACGATAAAGGAGTTGGATATGCAATTACGTAAGCTCGCCACTGCCATGCTGGTCATGGGAATGTCCGCCGGTCTGGCGCACGCAGAAGATGCGGCACCAGCGGCAGGCAGCACGCTGGACAAGATCGCCAAAAATGGCGTTATCGTTGTCGGTCACCGTGAATCATCGGTACCGTTTTCTTACTACGATAATCAGCAAAAAGTGGTCGGTTATTCACAGGATTACTCCAACGCCATCGTTGAAGCCGTGAAGAAAAAACTCAACAAGCCTGACCTGCAGGTAAAACTGATCCCGATTACCTCACAGAACCGTATCCCGCTGCTGCAAAACGGTACCTTCGACTTTGAATGTGGTTCCACCACCAACAACGTCGAGCGTCAAAAACAAGCGGCATTCTCTGACACCATTTTCGTTGTCGGCACCCGTCTGCTGGCGAAAAAAGGCGGCGACGTCAAAGATTTCACTGACCTGAAAGGCAAAGCCGTGGTCGTGACTTCGGGCACCACCTCAGAAGTGCTGCTGCACAAGCTGAACGAAGAACAAAAAATGGACATGCGCATCATCAGCGCGAAAGACCACGGTGACTCTTTCCGTACTCTGGAAAGCGGTCGCGCCGTTGCCTTTATGATGGATGATGCCCTGCTGGCTGGTGAACGCGCGAAGGCGAAGAAACCAGACAACTGGGAGATCGTCGGCAAGCCGCAGTCTCAGGAAGCCTATGGCTGCATGCTGCGCAAAGATGACCCTGAGTTCAAAAAACTGATGGACGACACGATCGCCAAGGCGCAGACCTCAGGCGAAGCAGAGAAATGGTTTGATAAGTGGTTTAAAAACCCAATTCCACCGAAGAACCTGAACATGAATTTCGAACTGTCAGATGAGATGAAAGCTCTGTTCAAAGAACCGAATGATAAAGCGCTTAACTAACTAAAATAAATGGGAGGCTTCCCCTCCCTCTCGATTGCTACTCGGCACGGACAGACTATAAGCCTGATGGTCGTTCCCCATCAGGCCTGAAAACCGCAAAACGCTGAATAACAATCTTCGAGGGTAGCGCTGCTACCCTTTTTTTTCTGGAGTAGATTTATGTCTATAGACTGGAACTGGGGCATTTTTTTACAACAAGCCCCGTTCGGCAACACCACCTATCTCGGCTGGCTCTGGAGTGGTTTCCAGGTCACGGTCGCGTTATCCATTACGGCCTGGATTATCGCTTTCCTCATCGGTTCTTTATTCGGCATTTTACGTACAGTTCCCAACCGCTTCCTTGCCGGGATCGGCACGCTGTACGTTGAGCTGTTTCGTAACGTTCCGCTCATTGTCCAATTTTTTACCTGGTATCTGGTCATTCCTGAACTGTTGCCAGAAAACATTGGTATGTGGTTCAAGTCAGAACTGGATCCCAATATTCAGTTCTTCCTTTCATCCATGCTTTGTCTGGGGCTGTTTACCGCCGCGCGCGTCTGCGAGCAGGTTCGCGCTGCTATTCAGTCTCTGCCTCGTGGACAGAAAAACGCTGCGCTGGCGATGGGGCTGACGTTGCCGCAGGCTTATCGTTATGTTCTGCTGCCAAACGCTTACCGCGTGATTGTTCCGCCAATGACCTCAGAGATGATGAACCTGGTGAAGAACTCCGCGATCGCTTCTACTATCGGCCTGGTCGATATGGCGGCGCAGGCGGGGAAACTGCTGGATTACTCCGCCCACGCCTGGGAATCGTTTACGGCCATTACTCTGGCCTACGTGCTGATTAACGCTGTCATCATGCTGGTGATGAATCTCGTCGAACGCAAGATCCGCCTGCCGGGCAATATGGGAGGCAAATAATGTACGAATTTGACTGGAGTTCTATTGTCCCTTCCCTGCCGTATCTGCTGGATGGGCTGATGATCACGCTGAAAATTACCGTCACGGCGGTCGTCATCGGTATCGTATGGGGAACTATCCTGGCCGTCATGCGTCTGTCCAGCTTCGCGCCGATTGCCTGGTTTGCGAAAGGCTACGTCAACGTATTCCGTTCCATTCCACTGGTGATGGTACTGCTGTGGTTCTACCTGATTGTGCCCGGCTTCCTGCAAAACGTATTGGGTTTGTCGCCAAAGACCGATATTCGCCTGATCTCGGCGATGGTCGCGTTTTCAATGTTTGAAGCCGCGTACTACTCAGAGATTATCCGGGCAGGGATCCAGAGTATTTCTCGCGGGCAGTCCAGCGCCGCGCTGGCGCTGGGGATGACCCACTGGCAGTCGATGAAGCTCATTATTCTGCCGCAGGCCTTCCGCGCGATGGTGCCGCTGCTGCTTACCCAGGGCATCGTACTCTTCCAGGATACCTCGCTGGTCTATGTATTAAGTCTGGCAGACTTCTTCCGTACCGCCTCCACTATTGGCGAGCGTGACGGCACGCAGGTTGAAATGATCCTGTTTGCTGGCGCCGTTTATTTTGTATTCAGTCTGAGCGCATCGTTGTTGGTCAGCTATTTGAAGAAAAGGACAGTTTAATGATTACCCTGAAAAATGTTTCTAAATGGTATGGTCACTTTCAGGTGCTGACCGACTGCTCTACGGAAGTGAAAAAAGGTGAAGTGGTCGTGGTCTGCGGTCCTTCAGGTTCCGGTAAATCCACGCTTATCAAAACCGTGAACGGTCTGGAGCCGGTACAACAGGGCGTCATCACGGTTGATGGCACCGTGGTGAACGACAAAAAAACCGATCTGGCCAAACTGCGCTCCCGTGTGGGCATGGTGTTCCAGCACTTTGAACTGTTTCCACATCTGTCGATCATTGAAAACCTGACGCTGGCGCAGGTAAAAGTGCTGAAACGCGATAAAGCGCCTGCCCGCGCAAAAGCGCAGAAGCTGCTGGAGCGTGTCGGTCTGGCGGCCCATGCCGAAAAGTTTCCGGCTCAGCTCTCCGGGGGACAGCAACAACGTGTCGCCATCGCCCGGGCGCTGTGCATGGATCCCATCGCTATGCTGTTTGACGAACCGACGTCGGCGCTTGATCCTGAAATGATCAACGAAGTTCTGGACGTTATGGTTGAACTGGCCAATGAAGGGATGACCATGATGGTGGTTACCCACGAAATGGGCTTTGCGCGGAAAGTGGCGAACCGGGTGATCTTCATGGATGAAGGGAAAATTGTTGAAGACTCACCGAAAGAAGAGTTCTTCGCCAATCCGAAATCGGACCGCGCCAAAGACTTCCTCGCGAAAATCCTGCACTAATCTTGCTGGCGCGCACCGCTATGTGCGCGCCACCTCACGCTTTATCTCTTCACTCCTCGAAACAGGTACAGCCCAGCGTTAACCTTGTCACAAAGTCCCACTTACAAGGAGCAACAATGGCACTTCCTATCCTGTTTGATTGCGATCCAGGTCATGACGACGCTATCGCAATTGTTCTCGCCCTCGCCTCACCTGAACTGGATGTGAAAGCAATCACCTCTTCTGCTGGCAACCAGACGCCCGACAAAACGCTGCGTAACGTATTACGCATGTTAACGTTACTCAACCGTACGGATATCCCTGTAGCCGGCGGAGCCGTAAAACCGCTGATGCGCGATCTGATTATTGCCGATAACGTCCACGGTGAGAGTGGACTGGATGGTCCGGCATTGCCGGAACCCGCTTTCGCTCCTCTGGACTGTACCGCCGTGGAACTGATGGCGAAAACCCTGCGCGAAAGCCCGGAACCGGTCACGATTGTCTCCACCGGGCCGCAAACTAACGTGGCATTGCTTCTGAACAGCCATCCTGAGCTGCACGCCAAAATCGCCCGTATCGTGATTATGGGCGGTGCGATGGGCCTCGGGAACTGGACGCCCGCGGCGGAATTCAATATCTATGTCGATCCTGAAGCCGCTGAGATCGTATTCCAGTCGGGTATCCCTGTGGTGATGGCAGGTCTGGACGTCACGCATAAAGCGCAAATACATCGTGAAGATACCGAGCGATTCCGCACTATCGGCAACCCTGTTTCGACGATCGTGGCTGAACTACTCGACTTTTTCTTTGAATATCATAAAGACGAAAAATGGGGATTCATCGGCGCGCCGCTGCACGACCCGTGTACCATTGCCTGGCTGCTGAAACCTGAACTGTTTACTACCGTTGAACGTTGGGTTGGCGTGGAAACGCAGGGCAAATATACCCAGGGGATGACGGTGGTGGACTACTATTTCCTGAGCGGCAATAAACCTAACGCAACCGTGATGGTGGACGTTGATCGCCAGGGGTTTGTCGATTTGCTGGCAGAACGGCTGAAGTTTTACGCCTAATACACGCCGGATGGCGCTAACGCTTATCCGGCCTACAAAATCGTGCAGTTTGTAGGCCGGATAAGACGCTTCGCGTCGCCATCCGGCAATAAGCGATCACGGCTCAAACGGTCTACGTTGAAACTGGTCATGGCCGCATTTCGGGCACAGCGGCAGTACATCCGGGGTGTATACCGCTAAATGGAAGTGGCACTTCTCGCAGACCAGATTGCCCAGGCCAACCACCTCGCCGCTGTGATAAACCCCATGATGGCTAAGATCCTGAAACACTTCGCGCCATTCGAGCTGCGTTTTATCAGTAATATCGGCCAGTTCCTGCCAGATGCTCTCTTTGATAACCCGCATAAAGACGCTGTCACTCTCTTCATCGAGACTCTCTTCATAACTCAACGCAAACTCTTCCAGGTCGCGTCTGACGGCCCGGGTGACCTCTTCCACCTCGGTTCGCGTTAACTCCCCGGTCTGCATAACTCGCTGACGCGCCTGCTCCACCAGCGCATCAATATCGCGTTCGCCGTTACGCAGGCGTTCGCTCAGTGAAGCCACCAGTTCACGGTAATATTGAGCAACCTTGTTCATCACTTCACCTCCTGGGTCGTTAACTGTCTATAATAATAGACGTTATTTACGCTACGCTTTGCAAGACTGTCCACAGAGTGTGTAAATTCGTGCAAGAATTATCCTTGCGGGAATTCAACGCTGAATGCGCGAAAGGCTGTTTTGGCGCGGGCGTTTGGGCTATGCTATGCGGATCTGAAACACCACATCTAGAGCTACGTTTGTAGCTGTATTGAAAACAGGACCACTGGCTGCCATGCAAGAGCAATACCGCCCGGAAGAGATAGAATCCAAAGTACAGCTTCACTGGGATGAGAAGCGCACATTTGAAGTGACCGAAGACGAGAGCAAAGAGAAGTATTACTGCCTGTCTATGCTTCCCTATCCTTCTGGTCGACTACACATGGGCCACGTACGTAACTACACCATCGGTGACGTGATCGCCCGCTACCAGCGTATGCTGGGCAAAAACGTACTGCAGCCCATTGGCTGGGATGCGTTCGGTTTGCCTGCGGAAGGCGCTGCGGTTAAAAACAACACCGCTCCGGCACCGTGGACGTACGACAACATCGCCTACATGAAAAACCAGCTCAAAATGCTGGGCTTTGGTTATGACTGGAGCCGCGAGCTGGCGACCTGCACCCCGGAATACTACCGTTGGGAACAGAAGTTCTTCACCGAGCTGTATAAAAAAGGCCTGGTATATAAGAAAACCTCTGCAGTCAACTGGTGCCCGAACGATCAGACCGTTCTTGCCAACGAGCAGGTTATCGACGGCTGCTGCTGGCGTTGCGATACCAAAGTTGAGCGTAAAGAGATCCCGCAGTGGTTCATTAAAATCACCGCTTACGCTGACGAACTGCTGCGCGATCTGGATAACCTGGATCACTGGCCGGACACCGTTAAGACCATGCAGCGCAACTGGATCGGTCGTTCTGAAGGTGTGGAAATCACCTTCGACGTGAACGGTTACGACAACACGCTGACCGTCTATACCACCCGTCCGGACACCTTTATGGGTGCGACCTACCTGGCCGTTGCCGCAGGTCATCCGCTGGCGCAGAAAGCCGCCGCGAACAATCCTGAACTGGCCGCCTTCATTGACGAATGCCGCAACACCAAGGTTGCTGAAGCCGAAATGGCAACCATGGAGAAAAAAGGCGTCGACACTGGCTTTAAAGCCGTTCACCCGCTGACTGGCGAAGAGATCCCGGTTTGGGCGGCAAACTTTGTCCTGATGGAATACGGCACTGGCGCAGTGATGGCCGTTCCGGGTCACGATCAGCGCGACTACGAATTTGCCACCAAATATGGCCTGACCATCAAGCCGGTCATTCTGACCGCCGAAGGCGCAGAGCCAGATCTGTCGGAACAAGCTCTGACCGAAAAAGGTGTGCTGTTTAACTCCGGTGAGTTCGATGGCCTCGACTTCGAAGCTGCCTTCAACGCCATTGCTGACAAGCTGGTCGCAAAAGGTGTGGGTGAACGTAAAGTTAACTATCGTCTGCGCGACTGGGGCGTTTCCCGTCAGCGTTACTGGGGCGCGCCGATTCCGATGGTGACGCTGGAAGACGGTACCGTGCTGCCGACACCAGAAGATCAACTGCCGGTTATTCTGCCGGAAGACGTGGTCATGGACGGCATCACCAGCCCGATCAAAGCCGATCCTGAGTGGGCGAAAACCACCATTAACGGCATGCCTGCGCTGCGTGAGACCGACACCTTCGATACCTTTATGGAGTCCTCCTGGTACTACGCGCGTTATACCTGCCCGCAGTACAACGAAGGCATGCTGGATCCAGAGGCCGCTAACTACTGGCTGCCAGTTGATATCTACATTGGCGGTATCGAACACGCCATCATGCACCTGCTCTACTTCCGCTTTTTCCATAAGCTGATGCGCGACGCGGGCATGGTGAACTCTGACGAACCGGCTAAACAACTGCTGTGTCAGGGCATGGTGCTGGCTGATGCGTTCTATTACGTCGGCGCTAACGGCGAGCGTAACTGGGTTTCTCCGGTTGATGCCATCGTTGAACGCGACGAAAAAGGTCGTATCGTGAAGGCGAAGGACGCCGAAGGTCATGAACTGGTGTATACCGGCATGAGCAAGATGTCCAAGTCCAAAAACAACGGCATCGACCCGCAGGTGATGGTTGAGCGTTACGGCGCGGACACCGTGCGTCTGTTTATGATGTTCGCCTCTCCGGCTGACATGACCCTGGAATGGCAGGAATCCGGCGTTGAAGGGGCTAACCGCTTCCTGAAACGTGTCTGGAAACTGGTTTACGAGCATACTTCTAAAGGTGATGTTGCTGCCCTGAACGTTGCTGCTCTGAGCGAAGATCAAAAAGCGCTGCGTCGCGACGTACACAAAACTATCGCTAAAGTCACCGATGATATCGGTCGTCGTCAGACCTTTAACACCGCAATTGCGGCGATTATGGAACTGATGAACAAGCTGGCGAAAGCGCCGCAGGAAGACGAGCAGGACCGCGCCCTGATGCAGGAAGCGTTGCTGGCCGTTGTGCGTATGCTTAACCCGTTCACCCCACACGTTTGCTTCACCCTGTGGCAGGCGCTGAAAGGCGAAGGCGATATCGATAACGCACCGTGGCCAGTAGCTGACGAAAGCGCTATGGTTGAAGACTCAACGCTGGTTGTCGTTCAGGTTAACGGTAAAGTACGTGGCAAAATCACCGTTCCGGTAAACGCCACTGAAGAACAGGTTCGTGAACGTGCTGGCCAGGAACACCTGGTGGCAAAATATCTTGATGGCGTTACCGTGCGTAAAGTGATTTACGTACCGGGTAAACTCCTCAATCTGGTCGTTGGCTAAGCGCGGGAGGAAGCGTGCGACTTCTGACAACATTGTTGTTATCTCTGGCGGTGCTGGTCACCGCCGGGTGTGGTTGGCATCTGCGTAGTACTACGCAGGTTCCACCCTCAATGAAAACCATGATCCTGAACTCTGGCGATCCGAATGGCCCATTAAGCCGCGCGGTGCGTAATCAGCTGCGTCTGAACGGCGTTACGCTGCTTGAAGACGGTACCATGCGCAAAGATGTGACGTCCTTACGCCTTGGCGCGGTCAGCATTTCGCAGGATACGGCGTCGGTATTCCAGAATGGTCAAACGGCTGAATACCAGATGGTGATGTCCGTAAGCGCTACCGTACTGATTCCGGGACATGATATTTACCCCATCAGCGCCAAAGTTTATCGTTCGTTCTTTGACAACCCACAGGCTGCACTGGCGAAGGATAACGAGCAGGACATGATCATCAAAGAGATGTACGACAAAGCGGCAGAACAGTTGATTCGTAAGCTGCCAAGCGTACATTTGGCCGATACTCAGTCATCCAGTGTGGATGCTGAGCCAGCAGCGACGAAACCTGCAGCGCCTGCGTCATCTCCGGCGCGTGTTTCCACCACGCTGGGTAACTGATGCTCAAGCTGTACCCTGAACAACTCCGCGCACAGCTCAATGAAGGGCTGCGCGCGGCGTATTTACTACTGGGCAACGATCCCCTTTTATTGCAGGAAAGCCAGGATGCCATCCGTCTGGCTGCCGCAACGCAAGGATTCGAAGAACACCACGCTTTTACTCTGGACACCAGCACCGACTGGGGAGAAATATTTTCACTCTGCCAGGCGATGAGCCTGTTTGCCAGCCGTCAAACGCTACTCCTGCAGTTGCCTGAAAATGGCCCCAATGCCGCCATTAACGAACAACTCGCTTCGCTCGTTACTTTGCTTCATGACGATCTGCTGCTGATTGTTCGCGGCAACAAACTGACTAAGGCGCAGGAAAACGGCGCATGGTATACCGGGCTGGCGAATAACGCGGTTCAGGTTAGCTGCCAGACGCCGGAACAAGCACAGCTTCCACGCTGGGTTGCCGCGAGAGCGAAACTTAACAACCTGCAACTGGATGACGCAGCCAATCAGCTATTATGCTATTGCTATGAAGGTAACCTGTTAGCACTGGCGCAAGCCCTTGAGCGGTTAGCGTTGCTATGGCCTGATGGCAAACTCACGCTACCTCGCGTAGAGAAAGCCGTTAACGATGCCGCGCACTTTACCCCATTCCACTGGGTGGATGCGCTGCTGATGGGCAAAAGCAAGCGCGCGTTGCACATCCTGCAACAGTTACGCCTTGAGGGCAGCGAGCCGGTTATTTTACTGCGTACGATACAGCGCGAATTGCTGTTGCTGGTCAACCTGAAACGGCAGTCGGCCCATACGCCCTTACGCACGTTGTTTGATAAACATCGTGTGTGGCAAAATCGCCGTGGCATGATGGGAGACGCGCTTAACCGGCTAAATCCGGCACAGCTGCGTCAGGCCGTGACGCTGTTAACGCGTACGGAAATTACGCTTAAACAAGACTATGGTCAGTCAGTGTGGGCGGAACTTGAGGGACTTTCCCTTTTGCTCTGCCATAAATCGCTGGCCGATGTTTTTATTGATGGTTGATATGAAATCATTGCAGGCTCTGTTCGGCGGCACCTTTGATCCGGTGCATTATGGTCATCTTAAACCGGTTGAAATTCTGGCTAATCTGATTGGCCTTTCCCGGGTCATCATCATGCCCAATAACGTGCCGCCACATCGCGCGCAACCCGAAGCGTCCGGCGAACAACGTAAGCGCATGGTTGAACTGGCCATTGCTGATAAGCCGCTGTTTTCTCTGGATGAACGCGAACTCAAACGCGATACCGCCTCCTACACCGCGCAAACGCTACAAGAGTGGCGTGAAGAGCAAGGTCCGGACGTGCCGTTAGCGTTTATTATTGGTCAGGACTCGCTGCTAACCTTTCCGTCCTGGCATGACTACGACACGATTTTGGGTAACACGCATCTTATTGTGTGCCGACGCCCGGGCTACCCACTCGAGATGGCGCAGGAAAAGCACCAGCAGTGGCTGGAGGATCATCTGACCCATTCGCCGGAAGACCTGCACAACCTGCCCTGCGGGAAAATTTACCTGGCCGAAACGCCGTGGTTTAACATCTCCGCCACGCTGATCCGCGAGCGCCTGGAAAAAGGGGAGCCGTGCGACGACTTACTGCCGGGCGCTGTGCTTGACTATATCAATCAACAAGGGTTGTACCGCTAAGCGCCTTGCGTAATGCCGCCAGCAGTCGGTTATTCTCTTCCATGCTGCGAACGGCTACGCGATAATAGTGCGTATCCAGCCCCGGATAGTTAGCGCAACTGCGGATCAAAACATGTTGTTCGAGCATGGCGCGTTGCAGATCAACATCCGTCAGATCGCAGCGTAATAAACGATAATTTGCCCGGCCGGGATACACCGTCAGGCCGGACAGCTCTTGCAACTGTAGATCAAACCGCGCGCCCTCTTGCTCCAGCCATTTCCACGTCGCCTGCTGATAGGCGCTATCGCGTAAAATAATCTCGCCTGCAAGGGCAGCAAACGCATTAATTGACCACGGCATTTGTTGGCTACGCATCTGTACAACGGCGTGCTGGTTACTGTTGACCAGATACCCCAAACGCAATCCCGGTATCGCATAGAATTTAGTCAACGAGCGCAGCACCCAAATATGTGGATTCCCGTGCAGCAGCGGGATAAATCCCGGCTCACCGGCAATAAAATCAATAAACGCTTCATCAAGGATCAGATTGATCCCAAGCCGCTCACAACGGGTGGCAATCGCACGTAGCAGGTGGTTATCTGGCAGTAAACCGGTAGGATTGTTAGGCGTACAGAGAAACAGGCAGTCCAGCTCAGAGGTTAACGCATCAAGAATCGCCTCGGTAAGTTGCCAGCCATCCTCTTCACGCAGCGCAAATTCATGAATCGCACACTCCCCCCATTGCAACGCCCGACGATATTCCGCAAATCCGGGCGTAACGATCATCGCATGACGTGGCTTAAGGCCATGCACCAGGGTAAAAATAGACTCGGTCTCGCCGTTTCCAGCCAGGATCCACGAGGCCGGGATCTGATGATGATGCGCCAGCGCCGCATGCAGTTGAGCGTAATCGACATCCGGGTAACGCTCCGCGCAGTCCAGATTGTCGATAATCGCGCGTTTTAAACTTGCCGGCATACCCAGCGGGTTAATATTCGCGCTAAAATCCAGCAATTGTTCAGGCGAGATCCCCAACAATTCGGCGGCTTCTCGGGTATTACCACCATGCGCGCTCTTCAATAAAGACATCGTGCCGCTCCACGTAAAAAAGGGTATTTTAGTGAAAAAACTCTGCGCAATCAGGGCAAACATCATATTTTGTGCGAATAGCTTCACGAGGAAAACATGAGACTCTGGTTAGTACGGCATGGCGAAACCGACGCCAATGTCGCCGGATTATACAGCGGCCACGCCCCCACCTCGCTAACGGAGCGGGGGATCGCACAGGCGCAAACAGTGGGCAAGCTGTTACGCAATCTTTCTGTCGACAATGTTCTTTGCAGCGAACTCGAACGCGCCCGCCATACAACCCGGTTGATCTTAGGCGATCGCGACCTCCCTGTGCGCATTATGCCTGAACTGAATGAGATGTTTTTTGGTGACTGGGAAATGCGCCACCATCGCGATTTAGCGCGCGAAGACGCTGAAAATTACGCCTTATGGTGTAACGACTGGCAGAACGCAACGCCAACGAATGGCGAAGGCTTTCAGGCATTTTCTCAGCGGGTTGAACGCTTCATTGCCCAACTTGCCGATTATAAAGCGTGTCAAAACCTGCTGGTGGTGAGTCATCAGGGCGTGCTGAGCGTGTTGGTCGCCCGCCTGCTGTCCATGCCGGCTGCGGCAATGTGGCATTTCCGCGTCGAACAAGGCTGCTGGAGCGCAATAGATTTATGTGACGATTTCGCGGTTCTGAAAGTGCTTAACAGCCGGGCCGCATGGGACGACGGGGAGTGAATGCGCGTTTTTTTCTGCCGAAGGGCCTCTCTCCCATTGACACCCCCTGACAGGCTGTTATCCTCCGCAACCTGACTTTTCCCGCCCTTCAGAGCTTTGCAGAAATTGTTTTACAAAAATGGCGATGCATTCTGTGGCGTGGGGTGGGATGATAGCGCACTTCAAAAGCGCTTTCGGAGACATTTGTCCCGATATCGCCTCTGGTTCAGGTATACTAACAGACGTTTTTAACTCTTTTCACCCAGGGGGAACACTTGCAGGGTAAAGCACTCCAGGATTTTGTAATCGACAAAATTGATGACCTGAAAGGTCAAGACATCATCGCCTTAGACGTTCAGGGTAAATCCAGTATCACTGATTGCATGATTATCTGCACCGGTACATCCAGCCGTCACGTTATGTCTATCGCAGATCACGTTGTTCAGGAGTCCCGCACTGCCGGCCTGCTGCCGCTCGGCGTGGAAGGCGAGAACGTCGCTGACTGGATCGTCGTTGACCTCGGCGATGTGATTGTCCACGTGATGCAGGAAGAAAGCCGTCGCCTGTATGAACTGGAAAAACTCTGGAGTTAATGCGTGAAGCTGCAACTTGTCGCTGTGGGTACGAAAATGCCTGACTGGGTACAAACCGGATTTACCGAATATCTGCGTCGGTTTCCGAAAGATATGCCCTTTGAGCTGATCGAAATCCCGGCAGGAAAACGCGGCAAGAACGCGGACATTAAACGCATTCTCGACAAAGAGGGTGAGCAGATGCTGGCCGCCGCAGGCAAAAACCGCATCGTCACCCTTGATATTCCGGGCAAACCCTGGGACACGCCGCAACTGGCGACCGAACTGGAGCGCTGGAAACTGGACGGTCGTGACGTCAGTCTGCTGATCGGCGGGCCGGAAGGTCTTTCTCCCGCCTGTAAAGCCGCGGCGGAACAAAGCTGGTCACTCTCTGCATTAACCCTACCTCACCCTCTTGTTCGGGTTCTGGTCGCAGAGAGTCTGTACAGGGCGTGGAGCATTACCACCAACCATCCTTATCACCGTGAGTGATCATTGATTCTTGAGTAGATTAAGCAGCGGATGAAACTACAGAATTCTTTTCGCGACTATTCGGCTGAGTCCGCGCTGTTTGTGCGCCGGGCGCTGGTCGCTTTTTTGGGGATTTTGCTGCTGACCGGCGTGCTGATCGCCAACCTGTATAATCTGCAAATCGTTCGCTTTACTGATTATCAGACCCGTTCGAACGAAAACCGCATTAAACTGGTACCCATTCCTCCCAGTCGCGGCATTATTTATGACCGTAACGGAATTCCGCTTGCCCTTAACCGCACCATTTATCAGATTGAAATGATGCCGGAGAAGGTAGATAACATTCAGGATACGCTCGACGCGCTGCGCAACGTCGTAGACCTGACGGATGACGATATTGCCGCGTTTAAAAAAGAGCGCGCCCGTTCACACCGCTTCACCTCTATTCCGGTAAAAACCAACCTGACGGAAGTTCAGGTCGCACGGTTTGCCGTAAATCAATATCGCTTCCCTGGCGTTGAAGTTAAAGGCTATAAACGCCGCTATTACCCTTACGGTTCCGCCCTGACCCACGTGATTGGCTACGTATCGAAGATCAACGATAAAGACGTGGACCGCCTGGACAAAGACGGCAAACTGGCTAACTACGCTGCGACGCATGATATTGGTAAGCTCGGTATTGAACGTTACTATGAAGACGTACTGCATGGGCAGACCGGCTATGAAGAAGTTGAAGTCAACAACCGCGGTCGTGTCATTCGTCAGTTGAAAGAGGTCGCGCCGCAGGCAGGGCATGATATTTACCTCACGTTGGATTTGAAGCTCCAGCAGTATATTGAAACGCTGCTGGCAGGTAGCCGCGCCGCCGTGGTGGTCACCGACCCGCGTACCGGTGGCGTTCTGGCGCTGGTCTCCATGCCAAGCTACGACCCGAACCTGTTTGTGGATGGCATCTCCAGTAAAGATTACTCCGGGTTGCTCAATGATCCGAATACCCCATTAGTTAATCGCGCCACGCAAGGCGTTTATCCTCCGGCGTCGACGGTTAAGCCTTACGTGGCGGTTTCTGCATTAAGCGCGGGCGTCATCACCCGCAATACCGGTCTGTTCGATCCGGGCTGGTGGCAGTTACCCGGCTCTGAGAAACGTTACCGCGACTGGAAAAAATGGGGTCACGGCCACCTGAACATTACCCGCTCTCTGGAAGAGTCCGCGGATACGTTTTTCTATCAAATCGCCTATGATATGGGGATAGACCGGCTTTCCGAGTGGATGAGCAAGTTTGGCTATGGCCAATATACGGGTATTGATCTTGCCGAAGAACGTTCCGGGAACATGCCAACCCGTGAATGGAAGCAAAAACGGTTTAAAAAACCATGGTACCAGGGTGATACCATTCCGGTCGGCATCGGTCAGGGTTACTGGACGGCAACCCCTATCCAGATGAGTAAAGCGCTGATGATCCTTATCAACGACGGTTTGGTAAAAGTCCCGCATCTGCTGATGAGCACGGCAGAAAATGGCAAGCAAGTGCCATGGGTTCAGCCGCACGAACCGCCCGTTGGCGATATTCATTCCGGTTACTGGGAAATCGCCAAAGACGGTATGTACGGTGTCGCTAACCGCCCTAACGGGACTGCACATAAATATTTCGCTGGCGCGCCTTACAAAATTGCGGCGAAATCCGGTACCGCACAGGTCTTTGGCCTGAAAGCGAATGAAACCTATAACGCGCATAAGATCGCCGAACGTTTACGTGACCACAAGTTAATGACGGCCTTCGCACCCTATGATAAACCCCAGGTCGCTGTCGCCATGATCCTTGAAAACGGCGGCGCGGGTCCGGCTGTAGGGACGATTATGCGCCAGATCCTTGACCACATTATGTTGGGCGACAACAACACCAATCTGCCTGCGGAAAACCCAGCGGTTGCAGCAGCTGAGGACCAATAATCGTGACGGATAATCCGAACAAAAAAACATTTTGGGACAAAATCCACATCGATCCCACAATGTTGCTTATTTTGCTGGCTCTGCTGGTCTACAGCTCGCTGGTCATCTGGAGCGCCAGCGGCCAGGATATTGGCATGATGGAGCGTAAGGTCGGCCAGATCGCGATGGGTCTGGTCATCATGGTGGTGATGGCGCAAATTCCCCCCAGGGTTTATGAAGGTTGGGCGCCCTATCTCTATATCTTCTGTATCATTCTGTTGGTGGCGGTTGACGCCTTCGGCGCTATTTCCAAAGGCGCCCAGCGCTGGCTGGATTTGGGTATCGTGCGCTTTCAGCCTTCTGAAATCGCCAAGATTGCCGTACCGCTGATGGTCGCGCGCTTCATCAACCGCGACGTCTGCCCGCCATCGCTAAAAAATACCGCGATTGCGCTGGTGCTGATTTTTATGCCCACGCTTCTGGTTGCCGCTCAGCCTGACCTCGGCACCTCAATTCTGGTTGCCCTTTCTGGTCTGTTTGTCCTGTTCCTTTCCGGTTTAAGCTGGCGTTTAATCGGTGTGGCAGTAGTTTTAGTCGCCGCGTTTATTCCGATACTGTGGTTCTTCCTGATGCATGACTACCAGCGTCAGCGCGTCATGATGTTACTTGATCCAGAAACCGATCCGCTGGGCGCGGGCTATCACATTATTCAGTCTAAAATTGCTATTGGTTCCGGCGGATTACGCGGTAAAGGCTGGCTGCACGGTACGCAGTCGCAGCTTGAGTTTTTACCCGAACGCCACACTGACTTTATCTTCGCCGTCTTAGCGGAAGAGCTGGGCCTGGTGGGGATCCTGATTTTGCTGACGCTGTACATTTTGCTGATTATGCGCGGGTTGTGGATCGCTGCTCGCGCACAAACCACCTTTGGTCGCGTCATGGCGGGTGGTTTAATGTTGATATTATTCGTTTATGTCTTCGTAAATATTGGTATGGTGAGCGGTATTCTACCTGTGGTTGGGGTTCCACTCCCATTGGTCAGTTACGGAGGCTCGGCACTGATCGTGCTGATGGCCGGGTTCGGGATTGTTATGTCGATCCACACCCATAGAAAAATGTTGTCGAAAAGCGTGTAAGGGGTACGCAATGCGTAAGCAGTGGCTTGGTATCTGCATCGCAGCAGGAATGCTCGCGGCGTGTTCGAATGATGATGGTCAGCAACAGGTTGCTGTCGCGCCGCAGCCTGCGGTGTGTAATGGTCCGATTGTTGAAATCAGCGGGGCCGATCCGCGCTTTGAACCCCTGAACCCAACGGCGAATCAGGACTACCAGCGTGATGGTAAGAGCTACAAAATAGTCCAGGATCCCTCCCGCTTTAGCCAGGCTGGGCTTGCCGCTATTTATGATGCGGAGCCTGGAAGCAATTTAACCGCGTCTGGTGAAGCGTTTGACCCAATGCAGTTGACCGCTGCGCACCCGACGCTGCCGATCCCAAGCTATGCCAGAATCACCAACCTGGCAAACGGCAGGATGATCGTCGTACGCATTAACGATCGCGGCCCTTATGGCAACGATCGCGTCATTTCACTTTCACGTGCCGCCGCAGATCGACTGAACACGTCTAACAACACCAAAGTGCGTATCGACCCTATCATCGTCGCGCAGGATGGTTCATTATCCGGCCCGGGAATGGCCTGCACAACTGTGGCGAAACAAACCTATGCCCTGCCGGCTCGTCCTGATTTAAGCGGTGGCGGCGCGATGTCTTCCGCACCGGATGCGGGTCAGGCGCAAAACGATATCCGCCCTATCAGTAATTCCACGCTGAAAAGCGAGGATACCAGCGGTGCGCCGGTCAACAGCAGTGGTTTCCTCGGCGCGCCGACAACGCTTGCTGCCGGTGTACTTGAAGGCAGCGAACCCACGCCTGCGACACAGCCTGTAACCGCCGCTCCCGCAGCGTCAACTGCCCCGGTATCCGCGCCAGCGACCGTTACCGCGCCAGCCGCTACGGCCAACGGACGCTATGTCGTTCAGGTCGGTGCCGTTAGCGATCAAACCCGTGCGCAGCAGTATCAAAAGCGCTTAAGTCAGCAGTTTGGCGTCCCTGGACGGGTAGTGCAAAACGGCGCGGTATGGCGTATTCAGATGGGGCCATTCGCCAGTAAAACTGAAGCCTCTTCATTGCAGCAGCGTCTTCAATCCGAGGCGCAATTACAGTCCTTCATCACCGGCATGTAATAACGTAAACCGGGTATCTGAATTGTCAATTTCCGTAAATGACATTAACAAAGTCACGCGGAAAGTCAGATGCCTGCCCGTTATGCATTTGCTATAGTAGGGCACTTTTTTTAATTTCATCACGGACGTCGTAGTTCAGACCATGAAGACCACTTTTTCCGCTCGTTTCGTGCAGCGTATGGCGCTCACCGCGGCTCTCTGCGCAGCTACTCTCTCTGCTGCCCATGCCGATGACCTGAATATTAAAACCATGATCCCCGGCGTTCCGCAGATCGATGCGGAGTCGTATATCCTGATTGATTACAACTCAGGTAAAGTTCTGGCAGAACAGAATGCTGACACTCGCCGCGACCCCGCCAGCCTGACCAAGATGATGACCAGCTACGTCATCGGCCAGGCGATGAAAGCCGGGAAGTTCAAAGAAACCGATCTGGTCACCGTTGGCAATGACGCATGGGCTACGGGTAACCCGGTCTTTAAAGGTTCATCGCTGATGTTCCTCAAGCCAGGCATGCAGGTTCCTGTCTCTCAGTTGATCCGTGGTATTAACCTGCAGTCCGGGAACGACGCATGTGTGGCGATGGCTGACTTCGCTGCCGGCAGCCAGGATGCTTTCGTCGGCCTGATGAACAGCTATGTGAACGCGCTGGGTCTGAAAAACACCCACTTCCAGACCGTTCATGGTCTTGATGCTGACGGTCAGTACAGTTCAGCCCGCGATATGGCGATGATTGGTCAGGCGCTGATTCGCGATGTACCTAATGAATACTCTATCTATAAAGAAAAAGAGTTCACCTTTAACGGCATTCGTCAGTTAAACCGTAACGGTCTGCTGTGGGATAACAGCCTGAATGTCGACGGTATCAAAACCGGTCACACCGATAAAGCTGGCTATAACCTTGTTGCATCCGCAACCGAAGGCCAGATGCGTCTGATCTCCGCCGTAATGGGTGGCCGCACCTATAAAGGTCGCGAAACCGAAAGCAAAAAACTGCTGACCTGGGGCTTCCGTTTCTTCGAAACCGTCAACCCGCTGAAAGTGGGTAAAGAATTTGCCTCAGAACCCGCCTGGTTTGGTAACACCGATCGCGCATCGTTAGGTGTCGATAAGGATGTCTACCTGACCATTCCGCGCGGCCGTATGAAAGATCTGAAAGCAAGTTATGTGCTGAACACCACTGAACTGCACGCGCCGCTGCAGAAAAACCAGGTTGTCGGTACCATCAACTTCCAGCTTGATGGCAAAACCATCGAGCAGCGCCCGCTGGTCGTGCTGCAGGAAATCCCGGAAGGCAACTTCTTTGGGAAAATCATTGATTACATTAAATTAATGTTCCATCACTGGTTTGGCTAAAAATCGAACACTTGAAAGTGTGATTTACGTCCCCATATACTAGGTATCCAGATAACTCCCACGCGCTGTGGGAGTTATTATTTTTTGATGTAACGCCGGAGCTGACATGAAAACCAAACTTAACGAACTGCTTGAATTCCCTACTCCATTTACTTACAAAGTAATGGGGCAGGCGTTGCCTGAGCTGGTTGATCAGGTGGTTGAAGTGGTACAGCGCCATGCGCCAGGTGATTACTCTCCGACGGTAAAACCGAGCAGCAAAGGCAACTACCACTCGGTCTCTATCACCATCACTGCTACACACATTGAGCAGGTTGAAACACTGTACGAAGAATTAGGCAATATTGATATCGTACGCATGGTGCTGTAAAAACCTGTCGGTTACCCGCTGCATCCCCGCTCGGGTAACCCCTTCCTCCTGTGATATACTTTTCCCCTCTTTAACATTCTCTACTCTGTGTGAGTATCTACGGAGATGCCGTTTTGTATCAGGATAAAATTCTGGTCCGCCAGCTCGGTCTTCAACCTTACGAGCCAGTCTCTCTGGCCATGCACGAATTTACCGATACCCGCGATGAAAACAGTCATGATGAAATATGGCTGGTAGAGCATTATCCTGTCTTTACCCAGGGTCAGGCCGGTAAAGCCGAGCATGTACTGATGCCGGGAGATATTCCGGTGATTCAGAGCGATCGCGGCGGTCAGGTGACCTACCACGGACCAGGTCAACAGGTCATGTATGTGCTGTTGAACCTGAAACGCCGCAAACTGGGCGTTCGCGAACTGGTTACGCTGCTGGAGCAAACTGTCGTCAATACCCTTGCGGAAATTGGCATCGACGCCCACCCGCGAGCCGATGCGCCAGGCGTTTATGTCGGTGAGAAGAAAATCTGCTCATTAGGGTTACGTATTCGTAAGGGATGTTCATTTCACGGCTTAGCGCTTAACGTGGATATGGACCTGTCGCCTTTCCTGCGTATCAACCCTTGCGGTTATGCCGGAATGGAGATGGCAAAAGTATCGCAATGGGATAACGCTGCCACGACTGAGAGCATTCGCCCACGCCTGCTGGCCAACATTCTGGCGCTGTTGGGTAACCCACCGCACGAGTACGTTGCGGACTAAAAAGGCAGTTATACTTTGCCACGGCATATGTTGTGGCAAATGGCACAAAACAACAACTATTTTACATTTTGCCAGCCTGTCAGGCTGCTTTCTGGCCCGTTTCAATGATATACTGCGTCTCACTAATTCAAAAATAGTTGATAAATGCAACATTCCCTTGAATTGAAACGCTTTCCTTCGTAATTCGCAACTGGAACACGCAAGCTATGAGTAAACCCATTGTGATGGAACGCGGTGTTAAATACCGCGATGCCGATAAGATGGCTCTTATCCCGGTTAAAAATGTGGCAACAGAGCGTGAAGCCCTGCTGCGTAAACCGGAATGGATGAAAATAAAACTGCCAGCGGACTCCACCCGCATCCAGGGCATCAAAGCGGCAATGCGCAAAAACGGCCTGCACTCTGTCTGCGAAGAAGCTTCCTGCCCTAACCTGGCTGAATGTTTCAATCACGGAACCGCAACCTTTATGATCCTCGGCGCAATCTGTACTCGCCGTTGCCCATTCTGTGACGTTGCCCATGGCCGTCCGGTTGCGCCTGATGTCAACGAGCCGTTGAAACTGGCTCAGACCATTGCGGACATGGCGCTGCGCTATGTCGTCATTACCTCCGTTGACCGTGACGATCTGCGTGACGGCGGTGCTCAGCACTTTGCTGACTGCATCACCGCTATCCGCGAGAAAAGCCCATCGATTAAAATCGAAACGCTGGTGCCTGACTTCCGTGGTCGTATGGATCGCGCGTTGGATATCCTCACGGCCACGCCGCCGGACGTATTTAACCACAACCTCGAAAACGTACCGCGTATTTACCGCAATGTCCGTCCGGGAGCGGACTACAACTGGTCGCTGAAGCTTCTGGAGCGTTTCAAGGACGCGCACCCGGAGATCCCGACTAAATCGGGTCTGATGGTAGGTCTGGGTGAAACCAATGCCGAAATTATTGAAGTGATGCGCGATCTGCGCAGTCATGGCGTGACTATGCTGACGCTGGGGCAGTATTTACAGCCAAGCCGCCATCACCTGCCGGTGCAACGCTATGTCAGCCCGGATGAGTTCGACGAGATGAAAGCCGAAGCCATGGCGATGGGCTTTACCCATGCAGCCTGCGGCCCGTTTGTTCGTTCTTCATACCACGCTGATATGCAGGCCAAAGGGCTGGAAGTGAAGTAATCGTGTAATACTCACTTACATATCAGCAATAAAAAAACCGGCAATTTGCCGGTTTTTTTCATACAGAGCACACAGTATGAGCATCATGCTCCTGATATTACTCTTTATGAGAGAGCTTTTCCGCCTGAACGCTACCATCAGCCTCTTTCCTGGCATCGGTATTATCGTCGTTCATCGCTTTCTTAAAGCCCTTAATTGCCGTTCCCAGGTCTCCACCCAGTGTACGTAACTTCTTGGTACCAAACAGCAGAACGACCAGTGCGGCAACCACCAGCAGTTTGGTAATACTAATCTCACCCATAGATACCTTCTTAACTTAAACCAGGCTACATAATGCGCCATATTAACCTGAGAATATTAACGGCCTTTCGACGCGCGCACACAATAGCAATCTGTAACAAGGTGAATCAAGTCTTGTTTAAAAAAACGTCATAATAATTGCGGTGGCGCAAAGCGTCGGTTAATTAACACCGGAAGTTGCGCCCTGACCTGCTTCACCCGCTCTGCAGAAACCTCGGCCATAATCAGCGCCGGTGTTTCTGCCGCTGCGGCAATGGTCACCCCAAAGGGATCGATGACCCGGCTTTGCCCAATATTCTTATTACCACATTCTCCAGCGGCAATAACATAGCAAGTAGCATCAAGAGCCCTTGCCGCCAACAATGTTGCCCAGTGATGCTCTTTTAGCGTTCCCCGCACCCAGGCGGCAGGTAAAGCGAGAATGTCTGCCCCCTGCAGAGCGTGCGCTAACGCCAGCTCAGGGAAACGCAGGTCATAGCAGGTCATCAACCCTACCTTTAATCCGTCTACGTCCAGCAGCGGCGCTATGGCGTCTCCTGCATCGACATTTCGCGACTCCTGAATCGCAAACGCGTCGTAAAGATGCAATTTTGCATAATGGGCAACAACCCGACCTCCCCGCAACGCCACCAGCATGTTAAAAGCCCGACCTGGCACAGAAGGAACATGAATCGTCAGAATTGTCGTCATTTCATTTTGCGCGCTTTCTCGGAGTAAACGCGTCAGGAACCCACCCTCCAGCAATTGCGCTGACTTCACTGACAGGTCAGGGTCAATATCGTTACGGGCCAGCAACGCCTCCGGTAGTACCAACAACGATACTCCCTCTCCTGCGGCCTGAGACATTAATGAAGCGCAGGTTTCTGCATTCTTTTCCCACGAAGGTCCCACGGCAAACTGCCCTGCTGCAACGAACATATTCCCTCCAGAAAAGTTTGTCAGGCTCGCCAACAGTGATTATTCAGCGTTACACTCATCCTATATACAATCAAATAGCAGGATTTAGCAGTGTTACAACTTCTTTTAGCGGTTTTTATCGGTGGTGGTACAGGTAGCGTAGCAAGATGGATGTTGAGCATGCGCTTCAACCCACTGCATCAGGCTATCCCATTCGGTACGCTGGCGGCAAACTTACTTGGCGCGTTTATCATTGGTATGGGTCTGGCGTGGTTTAATCGCATGACAAACATCGATCCAATGTGGAAAGTGCTGATTACTACCGGCTTTTGCGGCGGGTTGACAACGTTCTCCACCTTCTCGGCAGAGGTCGTGTTTTTACTCCAGGAAGGACGCTTTGGCTGGGCTATGGTGAATGTGCTGGTTAATCTACTGGGATCATTTGCGATGACCGCCCTGGCATTCTGGCTGGTTTCTGCCTCTCCCGCACATTAGAGCGAAAAAAAACCCGCAATTAAGCGGGTTTTGAATGCTTGCTGTCGTATGCTTACAGAGCGATTACGTTTGCAGCAGAAGGGCCTTTGGCACCGTTAGTGATTTCGAACTCTACGCGCTGACCTTCAGCCAGAGTTTTAAAACCATTGGTCTGGATTGCAGAGAAGTGTACGAACACGTCTTTGCTGCCATCTTCCGGAGTAATGAAACCGAATCCTTTGGACTCATTAAACCACTTAACGTTACCTTTAATCTTAGACATCAAAATTACCTTTACATGAAAAATAGACACAAATGCTGTGTCGGGTATCAGTACAACAATTGTGATGCGCTTTGTCCAGTCGAACTTTATCAAAAAGTGATAAATGTCGCGTTATTTTTCAGTAACCGTTCCCATCCATATGTTTTTAATGGTTTTTTTAAAACCTGACTGACAATACAGGCAGTCCATCAAAACTGGAAGCGTAACCACGCAAAGTAGACGTTACCATTGTTATAGGTTCCTGGAATGTAGGTCATCTGGAACGTTGCCGGACCATAACCGATTGACGCCAGCGGCAACAGCACCGGCACGGGAATGTAGTTCCAGTTATCGCGTGCGGTAAAACCAGCGGTAAAGCCGAGGCCGGTATGGAAGTTTTCATCAGGCAGCGGTCGCCAGGTTTTCTCCCAGCCGTAGCCGCCAATCGGTTCCCATTTATTGTAGGAATCCTTAAAGGCCATAATATAAAGCCCGTGCCAGTTACCTTTATCATCCCAACGGGATTGGCCAAATCCGGCCCCCCATGGGCGTTCATTGTAGCGATCCGTTTTTTCTTTATCGTAGGCAAAACGGGCATGCCAGGTAATAGCCGGTACATACAGGTCATAATGCTCCGGCTGCTGCCAGGTTTCACTGACATTATCTTTAAACGTGGCAAACCAGCCTTTATCTTCAGCAGCGCCCTGGGGAATGAAAGCTAACTGAATAAAAAGAAATGAAAAAATGAGAAAATATCGTTTAGCGACAATCACAACTTAATTACCATCCTGGGAGTTATTAGCAATTGTAGCAAACTCAACCTTAATGTTAACTTAACAAAAATGCGCAGGTAAAAAATCAGAATATTCTTCGGGCAATACTTATAAGATGATTGCCCCTCTATTTACTGGGCTTTATTACAGGAATAATTTTCTCTTGATTGCTAATAAATTGTTCTTCTCAAACGTGATGGACAAATAAAGAAACAATAATTTAACACTCTCATATCAAAATACACACAACAGCAATGCTGTTTCACAGTTTTTGCCGGGGATATTCTTTTTTAAACCACGATGTTGAAAAAACAGT
Source organism: Citrobacter sp. CRE-46 (assembly GCF_059615875.1). Lineage (NCBI taxonomy): Bacteria > Pseudomonadati > Pseudomonadota > Gammaproteobacteria > Enterobacterales > Enterobacteriaceae > Citrobacter > Citrobacter sp. CRE-46. Next base: position 3,688,569 of record NZ_CM184341.1, read on the forward strand.
CAGGCCATCGGTTGAATCCGTATTTTTATTGATTTCAATCAGCAATAGTTATCGGTTTATTAGGCACATTCTGTCACCACTTTTTACTTTTTTTAGTTTTTTTACTTTCCGGGCAGCAATGCGACAGGGGAAACAATGTTGACATTTATTGAACTCCTTATTGGGGTTGTGGTTATTGTGGGTGTAGCGCGCTACATCATCAAAGGTTATTCCGCCACCGGCGTACTGTTTGTTGGCGGTCTGGTTTTGCTGATTATCAGTGCGGTGATGGGACATAAAGTTCTGCCTTCCAGCGCAGCAACGACGGGCTATACTACTACAGACATTGTTGAATACATTAAAATTTTGCTGATGAGCCGCGGTGGCGATCTCGGCATGATGATTATGATGCTGTGTGGTTTTGCCGCCTACATGACGCATATTGGCGCGAACGATATGGTCGTTAAGCTGGCCTCCAAACCGCTGCAATATATCAACTCACCTTATCTGTTGATGATTGCCGCCTATTTCGTCGCTTGTCTGATGTCGCTGGCAGTCTCGTCAGCTACCGGCCTGGGCGTATTGCTGATGGCAACGCTTTTCCCGGTTATGGTTAACGTTGGGATCAGCCGTGGCGCCGCAGCGGCCATATGCGCTTCCCCTGCCGCAATCATTCTTTCACCGACATCCGGTGATGTGGTGCTGGCGGCAAAAGCCGCAGAAATGCCGTTGATTGATTTCGCGTTTAAAACCACGCTGCCAATTTCTATTGCCGCCATCATTGCTATGGCGCTCGCACACTTTTTCTGGCAGCGCTACCTGGATAAAAAAGAGAACATTTCTCACGAAATGTTAGACGTAGCAGAAATCACCACTACCGCGCCGTCGTTTTATGCCATCCTGCCATTTACACCGATCGTAGGCGTTCTGATTTTTGATGGTAAATGGGGTCCGCAGCTGCACATTATTACTATCCTGGTACTATGCATGCTCATCGCCGCTGTTCTGGAATTTGTTCGCGGATTCAATACTCAGAAGGTGTTTTCAGGTCTGGAGGTCGCTTACCGGGGCATGGCGGACGCCTTTGCTAACGTAGTGATGCTGCTCGTCGCTGCGGGTGTTTTTGCCCAGGGCTTGAGTACCATCGGCTTTATTCAAAGTCTGATTTCTATCGCCACCTCGTTTGGCTCAGCGAGTATTATTCTGATGCTGGTACTGGTGATCCTGACCATGCTGGCAGCAATGACCACGGGTTCCGGTAACGCGCCGTTCTATGCTTTCGTTGAGATGATCCCGAAACTGGCACACTCTTCCGGCATTAACCCGGCTTACCTTGCAATCCCGATGCTTCAGGCCTCCAACCTCGGGCGTACCATTTCCCCAGTCTCCGGCGTCGTTGTGGCGGTGGCTGGGATGGCGAAGATTTCTCCGTTCGAAGTTGTGAAACGTACCTCGGTTCCGGTGCTGGTCGGACTGCTGGTGGTGATTATCGCCACCGAAGTGATGGTACCGGCAACGTCTGCCCTGATTGGCGGTTAACGATACCTGTCAATACCTGACCTTAATACACAAAATCATTTATGCTGCATCGCGGCGGCAAGTAAAGAAATCCCCAGGAGCATAGATAACTATGTGACTGGGGTTTCTGCACGCAGCCAACAAAGAGGCAGCTTAAAGGATGACGTGTATTAGCCGCCGTGATAAATACGCTGCGGTCTACCCACCTTCCCGTGAATAATCTCCGCGATAATCAAATGGCGGCTGGCGCAGTACTCCAGATAACGTCTGGAGGTCGTACGACTGATGGTGAGCGCCTGGGCGATCGTTTCCGCAGTATGATGTACCGTCGGATCGGCAAATAGCTTCAGCACCGCATTCAGCGTTAACGCATCAATCCCGGTCGGCAAATCGCCTTTCGGCTCGCCGCGCGCGTAGGCGTTAAACATTTCATCAATCTGCTTTTGACTGGCGCTGTCATTGCCTGCCAGCATGCGTCTGCGCTGTTGATACCGCGTCAGCGTCTGCCCCAACCGCTCGTAAGCGATAGGTTTGACCAGATAATCAAACGCGCCGCTGCGCACGGCCTCGGAGACCGTTTCCATATCGCTGGCCGCCGTGGTAAAGACCACACCGCCCGGATAACGCGCCTGGGTCAGCTCATGCAACAAAGTAATACCCTTACCGTCCGGCAAGTAGTTATCAAGAAGAATCAAACCGGGCTTAAAACGCTCAATCATCATTCTTGCCTGCGCAAGATTACCCGCCAGCCATATCTGGCTGAAGCCGGGTATATGGCGGATATATTCAGCATGCATTTCCGCCAGTAGCGTTTCATCCTCAACGATCAGTAGCGTTAATGGTTCCGTCATTATTTTTTTTCACTTTCGGAAGAAATAAAGAAAATAAGGTGCCGCAAGGGGAGTTATCTTCGAGCGTAATCACCCCGTTACAGCGCCTCACATAACTTGCAATCAGATACAAACCGATGCCATGTTCGCCTGGTTCATCGGTACGGGTGCTTACACCCTGTTCAAATATTTTTTCACGCAATGCTTCCGGCACACCGCATCCCTGATCGGCAACTTCGATGACCACATCATCCCCTTCGTCGCTCAAATAAAGTTCGACGACTTTGTTGCCTTGCTGGGTGCGTAAACTCGCTTCAAATGCATTATCAAGCAGATTGCCAACAATTGCTGCAAACTCTGTGCTATCCAGCCCTTCAGGCAGTTGGCGCAGTTGGCTGCCAGGAACAATGGTCATCGTAAGACCCAGTTCCCGCGCACGTTGCACCTTACCAAATAACAGACCCGCCACCTGACGATCGGCAAAGGCGCCGCGCAGGCTGTCAATCAGTTGTTGCTGCGCCTGTGACTCGCCCTGAACCATAGCCAGCACCCGGTCATACTCTTTCATTTGCAGCAGGCCATTGATAGTCGACATCCAGTTCAGGTGCTCATGACGCAGCGTTCTCAGGCTCTCAACATACTGTTTGATTTGCGTTAATTGCGCATTAAGGGTAGCAATTTCATCTTTACTACGAAAACTGATAATGGCGCCGAGCAGTTCGTCACCGGAGCGAATCGCCTCACGGTTGGCGATAACGCTCAACCCATTAAAATTAACCATCGCATCCTGGCGTTGTTCCGCAATCTGCTGGGTGAAAAAGTCCGCTGGCTGAACGACTTCATTTACCGGTTTGCCCAGCCACTTTCTGCCCGGCGATGACAGCCCCAGCATTTTCCTCGCACTGCGGTTTATCGCAGTGATATATCCGTCAGGATCCACGGCAATCAACCCTTCATACACCGAGCTGAACAGCGCTTCCTGCTGACGCACCACCCGCGCGATTTGTTTAGGCTCCATCCCCAACATCTGCCGACGAATATGGGCAGCAAAAAACCAGGAGAGCAGCATAAGTACCAACAACAGCAGGATAAATACCCCAGCCATTGGCAGTAAGAAATCCGATCGCCAGCTATCAATTTTACTGATCAGATAGCCAATTGAGACCACGCCAATGATTTTGCCATCGTCATCAAAGATAGGGGTTTTGGCGCGCATTGCCATCCCAATAGATCCTTTGCCGGTAATAAAGTAGCTCTCACCTTTTTCCAGCGCGCCAGGCTTGGTGAACTGCATCGGGTAACCAATTTTTTCCGGGTTCGGATGATAAAGACGAATAGAGTGGGTATCTCCAATCACCACATAATCGAAATCAGTCCCGCTCTGTAGTTTGTCGGCAATAGTCGCCAGACGCTTGTAATCACGATGCTTCACCGCCGTGATGATGCTGTCATTAGAGGCGATGATTTTGGCCTGGTTCATTGCCATATCGCGGACATGTGTCGTCAGATAATCTTCAAAACTGGCGGTAAAGTATTGTGCTAACGCTGCGATAATAAGAACAGAAACGACCAGAATGAGCAGAAAAATGCGTAACGGAAACGCCAGACTGCGAAAAAAAGGAAACCGTGTTTTATTTTTCTGTTCTGCCATAAATTTTCCTCACCGACGTTACCGAAACTTATTTTCTATTGTAGTTGTAATAAAAATGTTTTATTTAAAAGTGACGATATAAAACAGGATCGTTGCAGATTCCCCACCTTAAATCAATTAAACAAATTAAAACCACGCGCTATTTCCGGGTTAAATTAATTAAAAAACTTAAAACCATAAAACACATTAAAACCTTCTAACTTATTGTGAAATAAATCAAAAATTACCTCCAAAATACTCCTTACGATGTATGCAGCAGGGAAAAAAAGAAATACTCCGTAATAAAAAACCATTCCCTTCAATTGCAAACAAAACGTTATCAGGTTGCTAATCAGAGCAACAAAAACAGAAACCCAGTAACAAATATAGCATCGGGGCTCTATTTACTATGTTCGGTAATAATATATTCACGCAAGTTAAACGCTCAGAAAATAAAAAGATGGCGGCTATCGCGCAATTTCTGAAAGAGAACGATCTGAGCGTTGATACCACCGTCGAAGTATTTATCACCGTCACCCGTGACGATCGCCTGATTGCCTGTGGCGGTATCGCCGGAAATATCATTAAGTGCGTCGCGATTTGTGAGTCCGTGCGCGGTGAAGGCCTGGCGCTGACGCTGGCGACAGAACTCATCAACCTCGCCTATGAGCGCCACTGTACGCACCTCTTCATCTATACCAAAACCGAGTACGAATCGCTGTTTAAACAGTGCGGCTTTTCCACACTCACCAGCGTGCCCGGCATTATGGTGTTGATGGAAAACAGCACCACGCGGTTGAAACGCTACGCCGAATCGCTGGCAAAACAGCGTCATGAAGGGAAAAAAATTGGCTGTATCGTCATGAACGCCAACCCCTTCACCAACGGTCATCGTTTTCTGATCCAACAGGCGGCCGCGCAATGTGACTGGCTGCATCTGTTTTTGGTGAAAGAAGATACCTCGCGTTTTCCGTATGAAGACCGACTGGATCTGGTACTTAAAGGGACAAAAGACATTCCGCGTTTAACCGTGCATCGCGGTTCGGAATACATCATTTCCCGCGCTACGTTCCCGTGCTACTTCATCAAAGAGCAGAGCGTTATTAACCACTGCTACACCGAAATAGACCTGAAAATCTTCCGCCAGTACCTGGCCCCGGCTCTCGGCGTTACGCACCGTTTCGTGGGTACCGAGCCGTATTGCACCGTCACCTCCCAGTACAACAACGATATGCGTTACTGGCTGGAGACCCCAACGCTTCCCGCCCCACCGATTGAACTGGTGGAAATTGAGCGGCTGTGCTTCCAGGAGATGCCGATTTCCGCCTCCTGGGTGCGCAAGCTGCTGGTTAAAAAAGATCTCACGGCTATCGCATCCCTGGTTCCTGACGCCACGCTGCGCTATCTGCAAAGCATGGTTGAACGAGCCTCATCGGGTGCGGCAGTCCGCCAAAATACCCCCGCATTAGCAACAGGTGAAAAATGAAAATAAACCAGGCAGCCGTCGCAGGCACACTCGAGTCCGGTGATGTGATGATTCGCATCGCCCCACTCGATTCGCAGGATATTGACCTGCAGGTTAACAGTAGCGTCGAAAAGCAGTTCGGTGATGCCATTCGGGCCACCATTCTGGACGTACTGTCCCGCTACAACGTACGCGGCGTGCAATTAAATGTTGATGATAAAGGCGCACTGGACTGCATTTTACGTGCGCGACTGGAAGCACTACTGGCCCGCGCTGGCGGTATTCCGGCACTGCCATGGGAGGATTGCCAGTGATTGCCGAATCTTTACAACAACGTAAAACCCGTACCCGCCGTAGCATGTTGTTCGTACCGGGCGCCAATGCCGCCATGGTCAGCAACTCGTTTATCTACCCGGCTGATGCGCTGATGTTCGACCTGGAAGACTCCGTCGCGCTGCGTGAAAAAGATACCGCCCGCCGCATGGTGTACCACGCGCTGCAACATCCGCTGTATCACGACGTAGAAACCATCGTGCGCGTAAACGCCCTCGACTCCGAATGGGGCATCAACGACCTCGAAGCCGTTGTGCGCGGCGGCGCCGACATCGTGCGTTTACCGAAAACCGATACCGCACAGGATGTCATCGACATCGAAAGCGAAATCCTGCGCATCGAAAACGCCTGTGGTCGCGAACCCGGCAGCACCGGTCTGTTAGCCGCTATCGAATCGCCGTTAGGCATTACCCGCGCGGTAGAAATCGCCCACGCTTCCGAGCGTCTGATTGGTATTGCACTGGGTGCTGAAGATTATGTGCGTAACCTGCGCACTGAACGTTCCCCGGAAGGGACTGAACTGCTGTTTGCCCGCTGCTCTATTTTGCAGGCTGCGCGCTCTGCCGGTATTCAGGCGTTCGATACCGTCTATTCCGATGCCAACAACGAAGCAGGTTTCCTGCATGAAGCCTCACACATCAAGCAACTGGGTTTTGACGGCAAGTCGCTGATCAACCCTCGCCAGATTGAACTTCTGCATAACCTCTATGCCCCGACGCGCAAAGAGCTGGCTCATGCCCGTCTGGTGGTGGAAGCCGCTGAAGCTGCCGCCCGCGAAGGTCGTGGCGTGGTTTCCCTGAACGGCAAGATGGTCGACAGCCCGGTTATCGAGCGCGCCCTTCTGGTTATCTCCCGTGCAGAACTTTCCGGCATTCGCGAAGAATAAGGCAAAAAAATGACGCAGAAAATCGAACAGTCTCAACGCCAGGATCGCGTGGCGACCTGGAGCCGTCATGCAGAAAGCGAGCTTTCCGCTTATCAGAGCACCGCAAAAGTAGAATTGCAGGCGCAAAAACCGCGCGACAAAAAGCTGTGCGCTAATCTGGAAGACGCCATTCATCGTTCAGGTTTACAGGATGGTATGACCATCTCTTTCCACCACGCATTTCGCGGTGGCGATCTGACGATTAACCTGGTGATGGACGCCATCGCCAACATGGGCTTTAAAAATCTGACGCTGGCCTCAAGCTCCCTGAGCGACTGCCACGCGCCGCTGGTTGAGCACATCCGTCAGGGCGTGGTCAGCCGAATTTATACCTCCGGGCTGCGTGGCCCGCTGGCAGAAGAGATCTCTCGTGGTCTGCTGGCTGAGCCGGTGCAAATCCACTCCCACGGTGGTCGTGTACACCTGGTGCAAAGTGGCGAACTCAACATTGATGTCGCATTCCTCGGCGTACCGGCGTGCGACCAGTTTGGTAATGCTAACGGTTATACCGGCAAAGCGTGCTGTGGCTCACTGGGCTATGCCCGCGTCGATGCCGAGAACGCCAGGCAGGTTGTTCTGCTGACAGAACAACTGCTGAGCTATCCGCACAACCCGGCCAGCATTACCCAGGATCAAGTGGATCTGATCGTGCAGATCGACCAGGTCGGCGATGCGGACAAAATTGGTGCTGACGCGACCCGTATGACCACCAATCCGCGTGAATTGTTGATCGCCCGCAGCGCGGCAGACGTCATTGCTAACTCCGGTTACTTCAATGAAGGCTTCTCATTGCAGACAGGAACCGGCGGCGCGTCTCTGGCCGTTACCCGTTTCCTGGAAGACAAAATGCGTAGCCGTGACATCCATGCCGATTTCGCGCTGGGCGGCATCACCGCCACCATCGTTGATCTGCATGAAAAAGGCTTAATCCGCAAACTGCTGGATGTACAAAGCTTCGACAGTACCGCCGCGAAATCCCTGGCCCGCAATCCAAATCACATTGAGATTAGCGCTAACCAGTACGCTAACTGGGGCTCGAAAGGCGCATCCGTTGACCGCCTGGACGTTGTGGTACTGAGCGCATTAGAAGTAGACACCAACTTCAACGTTAACGTACTGACCGGCTCCGACGGCGTACTGCGTGGCGCTTCCGGTGGTCACTGCGATACGGCTGTGGCCGCAGCGCTTTCTATCATCGTCGCACCGCTGGTTCGTGGACGCATCCCGACATTGGTAGATAACGTGCTGACCTGCGTAACTCCAGGTTCCAGCGTTGACATTCTGGTTACCGACCACGGTATCGCCGTCAACCCTGCTCGCCCTGAACTGGCGGAACGCCTGCAAGAAGCTGGCATGAAAGTGGTGTCGATTGAATGGCTGCGCGAACGTGCACAGCAGCTAACCGGTCAACCGCGCGCCATCGAATTTACCGATCGCGTAATTGCCGTTGTGCGCTACCGCGATGGTTCGGTAATTGACGTTGTGCATCAGGTGAAGGAATAAGCCATGCACCTGCTCCCTGAACACGCCACCTGCCACGCGGTTTCCATCCCTGAGCTGCTCGCCAGCCGAGATGAGAGACAAGCAAGGCAGCATGCCTGGCTCACGCGTCATCACGCGCCACTGGTCTCGTTTACCGTGGTCGCGCCAGGTCCGATTAAAGACAGCGAATTAACCCGTCGCATCTTTAATCACGGCGTCACCGCCCTGCTCGCGCTGGCGGAAAAATCCGCCTGGATTGTCAGGGAGCAAACTGCGCTGGTCTCTGCCAGCGGACCGGAAGGCCTGCTGGCCATTGAGGCTCCGGCCCAGGACCTCAAGCTCGCCACTATCGGACTTGAGCATTCACATCCGCTGGGACGGTTATGGGACATCGACGTCCTGAACCCTGAAGGGGAAATTCTGTCCCGGCGTCATTTCGCGCTCCCTGCCCGCCGCTGTCTGCTGTGCGAGCAAAGCGCTGCCGAATGCGCGCGAGGTAAAACTCACGCGCTTTCCGACTTACTCACTCAGATGGAGGCACTGCTGCATGATGCCGATTCCCGCAACATCAACTCATAACGCAGTTCTTCCTCTGGATCTGCCTGACGCTTACGCCACGCTGGCGTGGCGCGCCATGCTGACGGAAGTCAACCTGTCGCCTAAACCGGGTCTGGTGGATCGTATTAATAACGGCGCGCATAAAGATATGGCGCTGGAAGATTTTTATCGCAGTGCTGAAGCGATTCAGACATGGCTGCCGCGTTTTATCGAATACGGCGCATTTAGCGCACAGCAGCCGCCGGAAGATGTCCTGCCAGGACTACGTCCGCTGGGCATGGCCTGCGAAGCCGATATGTTTCGCGCTACTGCCGGAGTGAACACCCATAAAGGCAGCATCTTCTCGCTGGGATTACTGTGCGCCGCCATTGGCCGCCTGCTCCAGCTCCGCCTGAGCGTTACCGCTGAAACCCTTTGCTCTACGGCAGCAACATTTTGCCGTGGCCTGACCGAGCGCGAACTGCGCCAGAACAACCAACAACTCACGGCTGGCCAACGTCTTTATCAGCAACTGGGATTAACCGGCGCACGCGGCGAAGCCGAAGCAGGATATCCCCTCGTCATTCAGCATGCTCTGCCGCACTACCGTGCACTGCTGGCTGAGGGCCGCGATCCTGAACTGGCGTTACTCGATACGTTACTGCTGCTGATGTCTATCAACGGCGACACCAACGTGGCTTCCCGTGGTGGCGCAGAAGGTTTGCGCTGGTTACAGCAGCAGGCTTCCACGTTGTTACAACAAGGCGGAATTCGTACCCCTGCCGATCTCGAATACCTACGCCAGTTCGACCAACAGTGCATTGAACGCAACCTCAGTCCTGGAGGCTGCGCCGATCTGCTGATCGTCACATGGTTCTTAGCTCAGATTTCACAAGTTCATCATTATCACAATTAAAGATCCTTTCCGGAGAATCACACACATGTCTTTAGCAAAAGATAAAATTTGGAAGTTACTGGCCCCATTGGTAGTCATGGGCGTCATGTTTCTTATCCCCGTCCCTGATGGCATGCCCCCACAGGCATGGCACTATTTTGCCGTGTTCGTGGCCATGATTGTCGGGATGATTCTGGAGCCCATTCCGGCAACGGCAATCAGCTTTATCGCCGTGACGATCTGCGTTATCGGCAGTAACTATCTGCTGTTTGACGCATCCGAGCTGGCCGACCCGGCATTCAAAGCGGGTAAGCAAGCGCTGAAATGGGGTCTGGCGGGCTTCTCCAGCACCACCGTGTGGCTGGTGTTTGGCGCGTTTATTTTCGCACTGGGTTATGAAGTTACCGGCCTGGGTCGTCGTATCGCGCTGTTCATGGTGAAATTCATGGGTAAACGTACCCTGACGCTGGGCTATGCGATTGTTATTATCGACATCCTGCTGGCGCCGTTTACACCGTCCAACACCGCGCGTACCGGTGGTACCGTATTCCCGGTTATCAAAAACCTGCCGCCGCTGTTTAAATCATTCCCGAACGATCCTTCCGCACGCCGTATCGGCGGATATCTGATGTGGATGATGGTCATCAGTACCAGCCTGAGCTCCTCTATGTTCGTGACCGGCGCGGCGCCGAACGTACTGGGTCTGGAATTCGTCAACAAAATTGCTGGCATTCAAATCAGTTGGCTGCAATGGTTCCTCAGCTTCCTGCCGGTCGGTATTATTTTGCTGATCGTTGCGCCGTGGCTGTCCTATGTTCTGTACAAACCAGAAGTCACTCACAGTACTGAAGTTGCCGCATGGGCCGGTGAAGAACTGAAAACCATGGGTAAACTGACGCGTAAAGAGCTGACCCTGATCGGTCTGGTTCTGCTCAGCCTGGGTCTGTGGGTCTTCGGGGGTAAACTGATTGATGCCACCGCGGTGGGTCTGCTGGCGGTTTCCCTGATGCTGGCGCTACACGTTGTACCGTGGAAAGATATTACCCGCTATAACAGCGCATGGAACACACTGGTAAACCTCGCCACGCTGGTTGTTATGGCAAATGGTTTGACCCGTTCAGGCTTCATCGACTGGTTCGCTAACACCATGAGCACGCACCTGGAAGGCTTCTCACCTAACGCGACCGTGATCGTGCTGGTGCTGGTGTTCTACTTTGCTCACTACCTGTTCGCCAGCCTTTCCGCACACACCGCCACCATGCTGCCGGTAATTCTGGCGGTCGGTAAAGGTATCCCGGGCGTTCCAATGGAACATCTGTGTATCCTGCTGGTGCTGTCCATCGGTATCATGGGCTGCCTGACGCCGTATGCAACCGGCCCTGGCGTTATCATCTACGGTTGTGGTTATGTGAAGTCTAAAGACTACTGGCGTCTGGGAGCTATCTTCGGCGTTATCTACATCGCTATGCTTCTGCTGGTCGGCTGGCCGATTCTGGCAATGTGGAGCTAATCATTCCGGCTCACGCCTGATGAAAATGATGCCAGTCAGCTAAACCTGACTGGCATTTTTTATGATTAAATAGATGATATTCAGAATTTATATAAGTATCCGAAATCATCATGACATCAACGTGGCGTTATTCTTCTTTACTGGCAGCGCTTCTGCTGCCAGTTTCTGTGGCTCAGGCCGATGAACTTCAGGCAAAACAGTACGCTGATTTTGACCGCTACGTGCTGGCCCTCTCCTGGCAAACCGGTTTCTGTCAAAGCCAACACGAGCGTAATCGTCAGGAACCCGACGAATGTCGTCTGCAAAAAGAGATTGCAGACAAAGTGGATTTTCTGACCGTTCACGGCCTGTGGCCCAGCCTGCCAAAATCGATCGCCGCTCGCGGGGTAGACAACCGCCGCTGGATGCGTTTTGGCTGCGCAACACGCCCCATTCCTAACCTGCCTGAAGCGCGCGCCAGCCGTAAATGCGCAGCGCCTGAAACCGGCCTGTCACTGGAGAGTGCGGCGAAACTGAGCGCGGTGATGCCAGGCGCTGGCGGAACATCCTGCCTGGAACGCTACGAGTATGCCAAACACGGCGCCTGTTTTGGTTTTGATCCCGACGTGTACTTTGGCACGATGGTGCGGCTGAATAATGAATTCAAAAACAGTGAAGCGGGCAAGTTCCTCGCGGATAACTACGGCAAAACCGTCAGCCGCAACGCATTTGACGCCGCTATCGCCAAAAGCTGGGGCAAAGAGAACGTCAAAGCCGTGAAGCTAAGCTGCCACGGCAATCCGGCTTATCTCACAGAGATCCAGCTATCCCTGAAAGCCGACACCATCAATCAACCGCTATCTGCGCAGTCATTCTTACCGCAGCCGCATCCGGGTAACTGCGGTAAACAGTTTATTATCGACAAGGCAGGATACTGAAAATCACGACCGACGCGCAAACCGGGCGTCGGTCTGCATGCTTAGCGTTGCAAACGGGCGTCCGGGCGAACCAGATCAAAACGGTGTGTTTCACTGATTGAATAGTACGCCGTGGGTCCACCCGCACGCAGTACCGGCTTCGCTTTCGCCGTCTGGTAGATGCCTTCTTCCAGTAGCGTTTCGTCTATATGGATGCCCACCACTTCTCCCAGCACCAGCCAGGTTTCTACAGGCGCGCCGTCAGCAGTGGTCAGTTGCAGAGTTTGCGATAAACGGCACTCAAAATTAACCGGGCTTTGCGCCACGCGCGGCACGCTGACAATCCGGCTGTCGGCTTTATTCAGCCCAGCGGCAAAAAACTCGTCCTCGCCGTGCGGCAAGCTGGCAGACGTTTCATTCATCGCGCCAGCCAGTTCAAGGGTGGTCAGGTTCCAGACAAACTCACCGGTTTCGACAATATTCCGCACGCTGTCTTTCCAGCCGCTGCTGGCAAAACCAATAATCGGCGGATGGTAGTTAAAGCAATTAAAGAAACTGTATGGCGCCAGGTTATGTCGCCCGTTACTGTCGCGCGACGCAATCCAGCCAATGGGGCGCGGTCCAATGATGGCATTTAGCGGGTCGTGCGGTAAGCCGTGTCCCTGTGATGGTTGATAGAAATACATAGCCTTCTCTGGTGTCATTAACGGTAGCGCAGCACGAATTATGCTTCGCTCATCTCCCTGGAAAAAGAAGATCAGCGTAGAACAATCCGTTAAAGATTACGACTGAATAAAGTTGAGCAGATCGCCATTGATCTGCTGTTTATGGGTGGTGCAAATACCGTGAGAACCTCCGGCATATACCTTCAACTGCGCATCTGGCAATATTTCCGCCGCGACCTTGCCGCAGGTTTCAAACGGGACAATCTGATCGTCATCGCCGTGGATCACCAGCGTCGGGATGGTCATTTTTTCGAGATCGCCACGCAGGTCTGTTTCTGAAAACGCATGAATGCAGTCGTACAACGCTTTGATGGACCCTTGTAAGCCCTGTTCAACAAAACTTTCCCGGACGGCTTTCGACTCTTTTGCGCCCGGACGGTTATAACCATAGAATGCCGCGGTCAGTTCATAGAAGAAGGCGGCGCGATCGTTCACTACCCCTTCCCGGATGCCATCAAACACCTCTTTCGGCACGCCATTCGGGTTAAAGTCGGTCTTGATCATGATGGGCGTCACCGCGCCAATTAACACCGCTTTTGCCACCCGCTGCGTCCCATGGCGGCCAATATAACGCGCCACTTCCCCACCGCCGGTAGAGTGCCCAACATGCACGGCATCTTTAAGATTGAGATGCGCGGTAAGTTCAGCCAGATCGTCAGCATACTGATCCATATTGTGGCCATCCCACGGTTGGGCCGAGCGGCCATGTCCGCGTCTGTCATGGGCGATCACACGAAATCCTTTCGACCCAAGAAACAGCATCTGATCCTCAAACGCATCTGCTGTCAGCGGCCAACCATGGCTGAACACGATGGGCTGTCCACTTCCCCAGTCTTTAAAATGCAAATAGCTGCCGTCTTTTAAGGTAAGTTTGTCGTACTGGCTCATGAGATCTCCTGTAGCGGAACACTGAGTTGTATTGACGCACCCGCAACGAGCGCTTAAAAAGCATAATGCAAATTGGAGAACGATCACGTTTTTCGGCTAAAATCACACCATATGCGACAATATTGATGATTTACCTGAATGTGAACTAAATCACTTCAAACATGGGGTAAGTCTCAGTATCATCATACAAGCTAAACCCTTGCCGCCTGACGGTGAGGGTTTTCTTTTGGGATTATTTACCTGCGCACCCGCAGTATCGACGACATGGAGTAATAAATGTCCAGACCAACTATCATCATTAACGACCTCGATGCGGAACGCATTGACCGCCTGTTGGAGCAACCTGCGTTTGCTGGTTTACCCATTGCCGACGCCCTGAACGCCGAGCTGGATCGCGCGCAAATGTGTTCTCCAGAAACCATGCCGCACGATGTCGTGACCATGAACAGCCGCGTGAAATTCCGCAATCTGAGTGATGGCGAAGTCCGTGTGCGTACCCTGGTGTATCCGGCTAATATGACTGACAGCAGCACACAGCTTTCCGTCATGGCGCCTGTTGGCGCGGCACTGCTGGGCCTGCGCGTTGGCGACACCATTCACTGGGAACTGCCGGGCGGTACATCAACACACCTCGAAGTCATCGAGCTTGAGTACCAACCAGAAGCTGCGGGCGACTACCTGCGCTAACTCTGTCTTATCAAAGCTATTCGCTTTATCTTGCAGGGGATGCATCTGCATCCTCTTTCCGGTTACTCCTCATCTCCCCGCTCCTCACGTTATTTCCTGTTCGCAAAACATAAATCTGTGCCGTGACTGACAGAATCATTTTTAATACTATGCTGTTATGTGTTCATGTAATGACAAGGAGAATGTTTATGTACAACACAATCATAATGCCTGTTGATGTATTCGAAATGGAACTGAGTGACAAGGCTATTCGCCATGCAGAATTCCTGGCACAGGAAAACGGCGTTATCCATCTGCTGCATGTGCTGCCAGGCTCAGCGAGCTTAAGCCTGCACCGCTTTGCGGCAGACGTTCGTCGTTTTGAAGAGCATCTGCAACACGAAGCGGAAACGCGTCTGCAAACAATGGTCGGTCACTTCAGCATCGATCCCTCCCGCATTAAACAACACGTGCGCTTTGGTAGCGTCCGTGACGTGGTCAACGAGTTGGGTGAAGAGTTGAATGCGGATGTGGTGGTCATTGGGTCACGTAACCCGTCCATCAGTACCCACCTGCTCGGCTCAAACGCCTCCAGCGTTGTCCGCCACGCCACTCTGCCGGTACTGGTTGTCCGTTAACAGCGACAATTTTGCTATCCCCCCAGCAAGAGGGGGGATACAGGGATAAAAAAACCGCCAGCGAATGACTGGCGGTTTTGGCATTGCAGGTGAGTCTTACTTTTTTATGCTACTGTGGTGCGAATCAGATAATCAAAGGAGCTTAACGAGGCTTTCGCGCCTTCGCCTGTCGCGATGATGATCTGCTTATAGGGTACGGTTGTGCAGTCACCTGCAGCGAAAACACCTTTCACGCTGGTTTCGCACTTCGCATCAATGATAATTTCACCCATGCGGTTACGTTCAACGGCGCCTTCCAGCCAGTTGGTGTTCGGCAGCAGACCAATCTGAACAAAAATACCTGCCAGTTCTACACTGTGAACATCGCCGCTCACGCGGTCACGATACTCGAGCCCAGTGACTTTGCTGCCATCGCCTTTTACTTCTGTCGTTTGCGCATTCAAAATGATGTCGACGTTTTTCAGACTACGCAGTTTATTCTGCAGCACCTGATCGGCCTTCATTTCAGGAGCAAACTCCAGCAGCGTCACATGTTCCACTATGCCCGCCAGATCGATAGCGGCTTCAACACCGGAGTTACCACCGCCAATCACCGCCACACGCTTGCCTTTAAACAGTGGGCCATCACAGTGCGGACAGTAAGTTACGCCTTTGGTGCGATATTGATCTTCGCCCGGAACATTCATGTTGCGCCATTTCGCACCGGTCGCGATGATAATGCTGCGCGCTTTCAGCACCGCGCCGGATGCCGTTTCAATCTGATGCAGCCCACCCTCCTGCGCCGCAGGAACCAGTTTGCTGGCACTTTGGCTGTCGATCACATCAACATCATAGTCATCAACGTGTGCTTTCAGCGCGCCAGCCAGTTTCTGGCCTTCGGTTTTCGGTACCGAGATATAGTTTTCAATATCAACGGTATCCAGAACCTGACCGCCAAAACGTTCGCCCATCAGACCGGTGCGGATACCTTTACGTGCAGAGTACACCGCCGCAGCCGCTCCCGCAGGGCCAGAACCAACAATCAGTACGTCATAAGCATCACGCTTGTTCAACTCTTCAGCCGCACGTTTCTCTGCGCCGGTGTCCACCTTCGCCACGATCTCAGTCAGCGTCATGCGACCCTGGCCGAACTCTTTACCGTTCATAAATACCGCCGGAACGCCCATCACGTTACGATCGGTGATTTCATTCTGGAACGTACCGCCGTCAATCGCCGTATGTTTAATGCGTGGGTTCAGTACCGACATCAGGTTCAGCGCCTGCACCACGTCCGGACAGTTATGGCAGGAGAGTGAATAATAGGTTTCAAATTCAAAATCACCGTCGAGATCGCGGATCTGCTCCAGCAACGCCTGCGCCTCTTTTGACGGATGACCACCTGTCCACAACAGCGCGAGCACCAGCGAGGTAAATTCATGGCCCAGCGGAGAACCCGCAAAGCGCGGCCCCTGGTGAGAGCCAGGATTGGTAATCAGGAACGATGGCTTACGCACTGCCAGAGTATTGTCTTCTGTGAAGGTGACTTTTTCTGACAGTTCAGCAATTTCAGTCAGCAGTTCCTTTATTTCTGCCGATTTAGCGCTGTCATCCAGCGTAGCAATCAGCTCAACAGGTTTGGTCAGTTTCTCAAGGTAAGCCCTGAGCTGGGTTTTCATATTTGTGTCGAGCATTCTTCTTCCCTCTCTGAAAACATCATCATGCAAGCCGACTTCGCGGGACTGCATTAATGCAACTTGCGTCATGGTGCTGGAATGAAACAGGCGCAAATTTGCGCCTGTGGAATGCCGGATGCACTATGTTTATCCGGCCTGCAAATTAGCTTAGATTTTACCAACCAGGTCTAAAGATGGAGCCAGTGTCGCTTCACCTTCTTTCCATTTAGCCGGGCAAACTTCACCTGGGTGGGATGCAACATACTGTGCAGCTTTAATTTTGCGCAGCAGGTCGGACGCATCACGGCCGATACCTTCAGCGGTAACTTCGATTGCCTGGATGATACCCTGCGGGTCAACAACGAAGGTTGCGCGGTCAGCCAGACCTTCATCTTCACGCATGTTGTCGAAGTTACGGGTCAGGGCGCCAGTCGGGTCGCCGATCATTGCATATTTGATTTTTGCGATGGTGTCAGAGCTGCTGTGCCATGCTTTGTGCGTAAAGTGGGTATCGGTAGAAACAGAGTAAACGTCTACGCCCAGTTTCTGCAGTTCTTCATAATGGTCTGCAACGTCGCCCAGTTCGGTCGGGCATACGAAGGTGAAGTCAGCCGGATAGAAGAAGAAGACGCTCCAGCGACCTTCGGTATCTTTCTCGGTTACTTCGATGAACTCACCGTTTTTGAACGCCTGGTTTTTGAAAGGTTTAATTTTGGTATTAATCAAAGACATCTGTACTTCCTCCGTGTTTTCGTTGAGAGATAAGTTAACGAAAATCTCTTCCAAGGGCTAATGCGTTTCCTTTATCAAATCAATAAGCGTTAACTAACAACTCCCTCAATCGAACCTAAAAGACAAAAGTAAAAAAGGCCCCCTTTGCAGGGAGCCTCATTACCCGAGCTACCCGCAGGTAACTTCAGTACCAGCAGAACTGGCTATGTGTTGCGCTCTACATTACCTTAACAAAGGTCGTAACAGCGATTGGGATTACATCACCCAACTAAAGAAAGGGCAATCGACAGACTGTCGATCTTACCTATGGCTGTGATAGGTTTTGCAATTCAGTCCCCTTTCCTTCTGATTTTATAAGGAAAATCAATGTTCAAGCGTACCTTACTCTTATCCTTGCTTCCCGCTTCGTTCATGCCGAAGAGCTACCTGCCCCTGTTAAAGCCATTGAGAAACAGGGCATTACTATTGTGAAACCTTTCGATGCCCCCGGCGGAATGAAAGGTTATCTGGGTAAATATCAGGATATGGGCGTCACTATCTACGTCACGCCCGACGGCAAACATGCTATCTCAGGCTACATGTACAATGAGAAAGGTGAAAACCTCAGTAATGCACTGATAGAAAAAGAGATCTATGCTCCAGCAGGGCGCGAGATGTGGCAGCGAATGGAAAAAGCCTCATGGATTCTGGATGGTAAGAAAGATGCCCCGGTGATTGTCTACGTGTTCGCCGATCCCTTCTGCCCTTATTGCAAACAGTTTTGGCAGCAGGGGCGTCCGTGGGTCGATTCCGGTAAAGTTCAGTTGCGTACGCTACTGGTGGGCGTAATCAAACCTGAAAGCCCGGCAACAGCTGCCGCAATCTTGTCGACAAAAGATCCGGCCAAAACCTGGCATGACTATGAAGCCTCCGGCGGCAAAATGAAGCTGGAAATTCCTGCCTCTCTCCCGCCCGAGCAGGTGAAGATACTCAATATCAATCAAAAGTTGATGGATGATTTGGGTGCTAACGTGACGCCAGCCATCTACTACATGAGTAAAGACAATACGCTGCAACAGGAAGTCGGGTTACCCGATGAGGAGAAATTAAACATTATCATGGGAAATAAATAAAGGTAATAAAATGAGTGATTGTTATCGTTCTCATTTCAATCACTCATCACATTTCTTTTTTTTCTCGTGAAAATTAAGTGTTTTGTGCTATGTTAGTTTAAATTAATCGTTCATTAAGCACTGAAACATAAAGCCTGTAAATAAGTACATTTCAAACTATTTCATAATTTAATTATTACAAATTTTACCGTCAGAGGAAAGTATACATGGCTAATCTTTACGATCTTAAAAAATTCGATCTAAACTTGCTTGTTATTTTTGAATGTATCTATCAGCACCTGAGCATCAGCAAGGCTGCGGAAACACTTTTTATTACGCCTTCAGCCGTGAGTCAGTCATTGCAACGACTTCGTACTCAGTTTAACGATCCATTGTTCATTCGCTCAGGAAAAGGCATCACGCCTACGGTAACTGGCATCAATCTTCATCATCATCTGGAACAAAACCTCAACTCACTGGAGCAAACAATTAACATCATGCATAACTCCAGTTTAAAGAAAAAATTTATCATTTATTGCCCGCCAATGACAACCAGTTTTCATTTACACGAAGTAGTTCATTCCCTCCGAGAAGATTCTGATATTGATATTGAAATTGAGCATCATGACATTCTAATGAGCGCGGAAACTGCTGAAAATATTTTATCTTACCGCAAAGCGGATCTGGTATTGACAATCGTACCAGTACATAACCGCTCCATTGTATGCATGCCGTTAAAAACGATTGAAGGGGTGTTAGTCCGTAACAGTAACCATCCCCGAATTAATGATTCAAGTACCATAGAGCAATTATTAAAGGAAAAATTTACATTATTCCTCACTGAGGAACAGGGGATGAAAGATTATCAATCACAAACGAATCATTTTTTAGCCAATCGTAAAATTGGTTTCAGTAGCGACTCTTTGATTTCAATCGTTAACGTTATATCAAACACTGATATCATTGGTGTTATACCCAGAGTTATGTACGATTTTTACTCCCCTGTCTTTAATCTCAAAGAGATTAGCGTCGATATGAAATTACCGTCAGCAAAACTGTATATGATGTATAACCGCGCTTCGCTTTCTAACGATTCCTTTGCCTCATATATAAAAAAAATCATACCAGATAGCGAATAAACGCCTGTTAAACATTTTCCCGATGGGTATAATTAATTCATATTAACAATTCATTAAAGTTATTTATTGAAATGATGAATAAGTTGTAAAAATTACGACACATATAGATTAGCATTTCTTATGCTGACCATTTACCATAGCGGGGAATAACAGCGCCTCACTATGGATTTGATATGTCTGTTTATAAAATACCTCTAACTCAACATGTACTTGAAGCCGCACAGGAGCGCATTACATGGACGCTCAACACACTGCCGCGCATTTGTGTTTCATTATCGGGAGGAAAAGATTCCGGTCTTATGCTCCATCTTACAGCCACCCTTGCCCGCCAGTTACAGAAAAAAATTAGCGTATTATTTATTGACTGGGAAGCTCAGTTTTCCTGCACTATCGATTATGTCCAGGCGCTACGCGAGAGTTATTCCGATGTTATCGAAGAATTTTATTGGGTCGCATTACCTCTGACCACACAAAACGCGCTTTCACAATATCAACCCGAATGGCAGTGCTGGGAGCCGAATATACAGTGGGTGCGTCAGCCACCAGCCGATGCCATAACCGACCCCAATTTCTTTTCTTTCTATCAGCCCGGTATGACCTTTGAGCTTTTTGTTCGCGAGTTCGCAGATTGGTTTTCACAAAAGCGTCCCGCAGCGATGATGGTCGGCATTCGCGCGGACGAGTCCTATAACCGCTTTGTGGCCATCGCCAACTCGCGTAAGCAACGTTTTGCCGATGACAAGCCGTGGACGACGGCAGCGCCAGGTGGACACACCTGGTATATTTATCCGTTATATGACTGGAAAACAGCCGATATCTGGACATGGTTTGCAAAGACAAAAATGCCATGCAATCCCTTGTATAACCTGATGTATCAGGCCGGAGTCCCAACACGATATATGCGTATTTGCGAGCCCTTTGGACCAGAACAACGCCAGGGGCTGTGGCTGTACCATGTCATTGAGCCACAGCGATGGGCGGCTATGTGCGCCCGCGTCAGCGGCGTTAAAAGCGGCGGGATTTACGCCGGTCATGACAACCATTTTTACGGTCATCGGAAAATACTCAAACCAGAGCATTTAAGTTGGCAGCAATACGCCATGCTGCTATTACACAGCATGCCAGAACAGACCGCAGAACATTACCGCAACAAAATCGCTGTCTATATACAGTGGTATAAGAAAAAAGGCATGGACAATATCCCGGAAAGTCAGGAAGGCGATATTGGTTCCAGGGATATCCCCTCATGGAGAAGGATCTGCAAAGTACTCCTGAATAATGATTACTGGTGTCGGGCACTTTCGTTCAGCCCCACAAAAACGAAAAACTACCAGCGATATACTGAACGCATGAAAACCAAACGTCAGGAATGGGGGTTGTTATGCAACAACGATTAACACAGGAACTCCTCGGCTTTCTTTCTGGTTTGCCAGAAAAAGATAGAATTGAAGCCATTAATGAATTCAGAATGGCAATCCACAGCGTCAGTCCATTTCGTGAAGAACCAGTAGATTGCGTGTTATGGATTAAAAGCGATCACATTTCGCCCAATGATTACAATCCTAATAACGTTGCGCCGCCGGAGAAAAAGCTGCTGTTGAAATCCATCGAAGCGGATGGCTTCACCCAGCCGATTGTCGTGGTTCACTCAACGGAAGAAGAGTATGAAATCATCGATGGCTTTCACCGCCATGAATTAGGAAAAAACAAAGCATCGCTAAAACCACGATTAAAAGGCTATCTGCCCGTCGCCTGCCTGGAACGCGATCGCCATGAACGTATGGCGGCGACAATCCGCCATAACCGCGCCCGCGGACGCCACCAAATCCACGCCATGTCGGAAATCGTGCGTGAATTATCGCAACTGGGCTGGAGTGAAGAAAAAATCGCTAAAGAACTCGGCATGGATAACGATGAAGTGTTGCGACTGAAACAAATCAACGGCCTGCAGGAGTTATTTGCCGACCGTCGGTTTTCCAAAGCCTGGACAGTAAAATAATTACAGCGAAACCAGACGCTCTGCGGCTGCTAACAGCGTCGATTCTTGCTTGGCAAAACATAGGCGGATCAGCTTATGCGGGAAAGGATCGGCGCAGAACACCGACAGCGGTATCGCCGCAACCCCCACTTCTTTAGTTAACCACTGACAAAACTCAACGTCAGTAAGCGTTGAGACCGCACTGTAATCGACCAGCAGAAAATAGGTCCCCTCACACGGCAGAATTTCCAGTCGGCTGTCGCGTAACGCATTCACCAGCACATCACGCTTTCTCTGATAAAACGCGGGCAGCTCGCGGTAGTGTATTGGGCTCTCCCGCAGCATATCCGCCAGCGCCAGCTGAGCCGGTGTGTTGACTGAGAACGTCAGGTACTGATGGACTTTGCGTAGCTCGGCGCTAATGGCGTCGGGTGCAACGCAATAGCCGACTTTCCAGCCGGTCATATGATACGTTTTACCGAAAGATGAAACGGCAACAGCGCGTTCCCGTAGCTGCGGATGAGCCAGCACGCTTGCATGTCCATGAGCGGCAAAGCAGATATGCTCATACACTTCGTCGCTAATAACAAAAATCTCGCGCTCTTTAATCGCCTGCCATAACGCATCAAAATCAGCGCGCTGCCAGACGGTAGCAGATGGGTTATGCGGTGTATTGAGGATCACTAACCGGGTGCGCTCGCTGAGTAACGTGGCAAATTCCTGCCAGTTCACACGAAATGACGGCGGTTGCAACGCAATACGTTTCACCACGCCGCCGGATAACGCCACCGCAGGCGCGTAGCTGTCGTAGCTCGGATCAAAACAGATGACTTCATCACCAGGCCGCACCAGCGCCGTAATGGCTGCATACAATGCTTCTGTGGCCCCTGCCGTGACGGTGACTTCACTTGTCGCATCGGGCTTATAACCGTACAACTCCGCGGTTTTATCGGCAATGGCTTCGCGCAGCGGCTGCACGCCCGTCATCGGCGCATACTGGTTAGCGCCATGCGCGACATGATATGCCAGACGTTCCTGCAAGAAATGTGGACCGTCAAAATCAGGAAATCCCTGCGAGAGGTTAATGGCCTGATGCTGCTGTGCCAGCGCGCTCATTTGCGTAAATATTGTGGTCCCCAGATTTGGGAGCTTGCTTTGCACAATCAGTGGGTTATTGCTCATTATTGTTATCCCGACGTGTGATGTTGTTGTTGAAGCCACTATAGCACGATGTTAGTATTTGGCAATCAAGACGTTCAGACGTCTATATAAAAATAACCTGCCAGATCAGGACAGCACAAGGACAACACAACATGAGTAATACCGAGATTCGCGTCGTCACCGGCCCGGCTAACTACTTTTCCCACACCGGTAGCCTCTCCAGACTGCACGACTTTTTCACCCCGGATCAACTCTCACACGCCGTCTGGGTCTACGGTGAGCGAGCTATCGCCGCGGCGCGTCCTTATCTGCCAGAAGCTTTTCATCTTGCCGAAGCTAAGCGCCTGTTGTTTACGGGACATTGCAGCGAAACCGATGTTGCTCAACTGGCAAAAGAATCGGGAGATGATCGCAGCATCGTGATTGGCGTGGGTGGCGGTACACTGCTCGATACGGCTAAAGCGCTGGCTCGCCGCCTTGATTTACCTTTCGTGGCGATCCCGACTATTGCCGCCACCTGCGCGGCCTGGACGCCGCTTTCCGTCTGGTACAACGATGCCGGTCAGGCGCTGCATTTCGAAATATTCGACGATGCCAATTTTTTGGTGCTGGTTGAGACACGAATCATACTTAACGCGCCTGAAGAGTATTTACTGGCCGGTATTGGCGATACGCTGGCGAAATGGTATGAGGCAGTGGTGCTGGCTCCGCAGCCAGAAACGCTACCTCTGACCGTACGTCTGGGCATCAACGGCGCGCTGGCCATCCGCGACGTCCTGCTGGAAAGCAGCGAGCAGGCACTGGCAGATAAGCAGCGTGGTGAACTAACCCAGGCGTTTTGCGACGTGGTGGATGCGATTATAGCCGGCGGCGGTATGGTCGGCGGCCTGGGCGAGCGCTACACCCGTGTGGCGGCGGCACATTCGGTCCATAACGGTCTGACCGTCCTCCCGCAAACGGAGAAATTTCTCCATGGCACCAAAGTGGCATACGGCATACTGGTGCAGTGCGCACTGCTTGGACAAGATGATGTGCTGGCGCAACTTGTCACCGCTTATCAGCGGTTCAATCTCCCCACCAGGCTGGCCCAGTTAGACGTGGATATAGCAAATCGCGCTGAGATCGATAAGGTGATTGCGCATACCCTGCGCCCGGTCGAATCTATTCATGCGCTGCCGGTAACGTTAACGCCAGATACCCTGCGCGCAGCGTTTGAGAAGGTAGAATCGTTTACGGTGTGACTATGGTGCAGGTTGCCTGATGACGGCTTCGCCTTATCAGGCCTACGGCCAAAGCATTGTTGTAGGCCGGATAAGCGTCAGCGCATCCGGCAAAAAATTAACAGCACTTCGCGCCGCCTTTGCCCCCATAGCGCGCATCCTGCCGCTCGCGGAAAAACTCTTCGTAGGTCATTGGCGTCTGATCCGGATGCGTGACGCGCATATGCTCAACATAGTTGTCATAATCCGGCACACCGATCATCAAGCGGGCGGTTTGCCCTAAATACTTCCCGGCTTTGGAGAGCGTTTCAAACATAGTGATTCCCTGTCGTACAAACGCCCTCCCCGTACCGGAGAGGGCTTGTTGGTTAAGAGAATATTAGTGCGCGCCTTTCGCCTGCGCCACGATCTCTTCGACATTCTCAGGCATTGGTTCGTACGGCGTTTCTTTCGAAGTCGGTTTGTCCTCTTTCAGCGCCGCCAGCGCAGTTTTAATCGAGAACAGCCCCAGCACCACGACGACCACCATGAAGAAAATAGTGAGGCCCGCGTCCAGGCGGTTGTTAAACACCAGTTGCGTCAGCTGCGACTGGGTGTACTGCGCCGGAATATTACCGCTGTCGATCATCGCCTGGAACTTGTTGGCGATAGCCAGGAAGCCAATTTTCGCATCCGGGCTAAACGCTTTCTGCCAGCCCGCAGTCAGAGTACAAATCAGCAACCAGGCCGTTGGCACCAGCGCCACCCATGCGTAGCGCTGACGTTTCATCTTGAACAACACCACCGCACAGAGCATCAATGCCATACCGGCCAGCATCTGGTTGGCGATACCAAACAGCGGCCACAGGGTGTTGATACCGCCCAGTGGATCCACCACGCCCTGGTGTAAGAAGTAACCCCAGGCCAGTACGCACAGCGCTGTAGCCAACAGGTTCGCAGGCAGTGAGTCGGTACGTTTCAGGCTCGGTGATACCACGCCTAACAGATCCTGCAGCATAAAGCGTGCGGCGCGTGTACCGGCGTCAACTGCCGTCAGAATAAACAGGGCTTCAAACAGAATGGCGAAGTGATACCAGAACGCCACATCCATCATGCCGCCCAGCGCACCATGCAGAATATACGCCATCCCAACGGCCAACGTCGGCGCACCGCCTGCGCGGGAAATGATGGATTGTTCGCCGACTTCATTGGCGATTTGATGCAAGGTGTCCGGAGTAATAGCAAAGCCCCAACTGCTGACCACCTGCGCCGCAGAAGCCACGACATCCGCCGTACCCGCCGGAGCCAACACCGCCATCGGGCTGTTCATCGCAAAGTACACGCCCGGATCGATGATGCACGCGGAAACCAGCGCCATAATGGCGACAAAGGATTCCATTAACATTCCGCCATAGCCGATAAAACAGGCCTGCCCTTCGTTCGCCAGCATCTTCGGCGTGGTACCGGAAGAGATCAGCGCGTGGAAGCCAGATACCGCACCACAGGCAATGGTAATAAACAGGAACGGGAACAGGTTACCGGTCCAGACCGGGCCAGTACCGTCAACAAACTTGGTCAGCGCAGGCATGGTCAGCGTCGGACGCATGATCAAAATCCCTACCGCCAGGCCAACAATGGTGCCGATTTTCAGGAAAGTAGAGAGATAATCACGTGGGGCCAGCAACAGCCATACCGGCAGCACGGCAGCGACAAAGCCGTAGCCCACCAGCATCCACGTCAGTTGTACGCCGGTAAAGTCAAAATACGGTGCCCAGGTCGGACTTTCGGCCACCCAACCGCCGGAAATAATGGCAAACACCAGGAATACCAGACCGATGACCGACACTTCGCCAATGCGACCCGGACGCAGATAACGCAGGTAGATCCCCATAAAGATCGCCAGCGGAATGGTAAACGCGACGGTGTAGGTTCCCCACGGGCTGTGGGTCAGCGCTTTCACGACGATCATCGCCAGTACCGCGAGGATAATCACCATGATCATAAAACAGGCTACCAGCGCAATAACGCCCGCCGTTGGGCCCATCTCTTCTTTCACCAGTTCGCCAAGGGAACGACCATCGCGACGGGTAGAAACAAACAGCACCATGAAGTCCTGCACAGCCCCCGCGAGTACCACCCCGGCAAGCAGCCAGATCATACCCGGCAGATAACCCATTTGTGCCGCCAGTACCGGCCCGACTAACGGACCCGCCCCGGCAATCGCCGCAAAATGGTGACCGAACAGCACTTTTTTATCGGTAGGAACATAATCCAGACCGTCGTTATGGCGCACGGCTGGCGTCATACGCGTCGGGTCCAGCGCCAGCACATTTTTCGCAATGTACAGGCCATAGAAACGGTAAGCGATAAGGTAGACACAGACCGACGCCACGACTATCCACAACGCGTTGATCTGTTCACCACGGTTTAATGCGATATAGCCGAGGGCAAATGCTCCCATCACAGAGAGCACTGTCCAGACGAGGTACTTCCCTGATTTATTCATATTGATTATCCGTTGTCCAGGTCAGAGAGATGTTACATTTTGTTTCTATAACATCTTTTCTGAATTTAACAACATGACAACCATACAAACCCGAAGTATCACTGAGTTTTTACATTGCAGTGTTAACTAGATCACTTCATTTACCTGTTAACCCTGCAATTTCATTTTACTTTGTCGGGCGAGTTCACCCCATCACCGCAGTACCTAATCGGCAGGTACAACAGCGTCGTCCTTGCTCATCAAAGATGACGATTTCCCAGCTTTGATTCTGCCGTCCGAGATGCAGCGGCTGACAAACGCCGCGCACTTTGCCCTGCGAAACCGCCCGATGGTGCGTGGCGTTCAGTTCTGTACCGACCACACACTGCCCGTCGCGGGTCATCAGATAACCCGCCATTGAACCCAACGTTTCGGCCAGTGCCGCCGACGCGCCGCCGTGCAGCAAACCAAACGGCTGATGCGTGCGGGTATCAACCGGCATTTCGGCCTCCAGCACATCATCGCCCAGCCGGGTATAAAGGATGCTTAAGTGCGCGACCATGGTGTTGTGGCTGGTGGCATTTAATTCATCCAGCGTGAGATGGCGTTTCCAGATCATCATCATGCTCCCAGCGTTGAGCCGCCATCCACCACGATATCCTGTAGCGTAATGTGGCTGGCAAGGTCGGAGGCGAGGAATAAAATGGTGTTGGCGATCTCCTGCGGTCTGGCGATTTTCCCCAACGGGATACCAAGCTTAAACTGTTCGCCAAACCCGCGAATACGCTGCTCCTCCGCGTCATCACTGACCCATAACGTGCGCTGCATGTCAGTATCGGTCGAGCCAGGCGACACCACATTACAGCGCACACCGCTGCCCGCCAGTTCCAGTCCGACGGTGAGCGCCAGGCTTTTTAGCGCGGCTTTTGACGCCCCATAAGCACTCATGCCGATCCGCGGCGTGTGCGCCGCATCTGAGGCGACGGTCACGATCGCCCCGCCCTGCTGGCGACGAAACTGCGCCATCGTCTGCTGAAACAGATTGAACGCGCCGCCAACGTTAACGGCAAACGTCTGCTGCCACTCTTCAACGCTCAGCGCGTCAGTGGCCCCCATGCGCAGAATACCGGCGGCATTGACCAACACATCCAGCCGCTCGCATGCTTTAAGGACTCGCTGGCACACCTCAGCCACCTGCCCGGCATCGGCCACATTCAGCACTTCGATCGCAAACGGGTAGTTATCCTGAGGAAATTCGCGATCGAAGCCAGTCACCTGCGCGCCGGCTTTCACAAATGCCAGTGCCGTAGTGTAGCCAATGCCTTTACCCGCGCCGGTCACCCAGATGGTTTTCCCGGTAAAATCAAATCCGGCCATCAGTTCACCTCGCGGGAGAGTAGCTTCCACCAGGCGTCTATGGTCGGGTTTTTCGCCAGCATCACGAAATCAATATCGCCATGAACTTTACGCCAGCGCGCCGCCAGCGCCATCATGCGCACGGAATCCAGCCCGTAGTCGATCAGGTTTTCGTCATCCATTGGCTCCTCGGACTCATCCAACAGCGGCAGAATCACGCTGCGCAGCGCCTCTTTACTCACCGGAACCGGCGTCGGCAAAAGTTCCTGGGTCATCACCACCCGACCGGAACGTCCCGCCACGTATTTCAGCGACATCAGGTGTTCATCACGGCTGAAGTCCGCCAGCGCATCGGCGACCATAAACGGCTTGATATCGCGCATGAACGCGTCAGTCGCAGTGGTCATGCAGCCAATATGGGCATACACACCGGTAATAATCAGTTGATTTCGGCCAGTATCTTTAAGCATCTGCTCCAGCGGAGAGCGATGAAATGCGCTGTAACGCCATTTCACCAGGATGGTATCCGCCTCATCGGGAGCCAGCGCATCAACGATCTTTTGCTGTTCCGGCGAACGCGTCAGGCCTGGTCCCCACATATCATTCAGCAGGGCGCGGTCTTCATCGCTCTGTTCTTTGGGTTGCGCGGTGTAATACACCGGGATGTTGTGCTCTTTGCAGAACTGACGCAGTGCGGCAATGTTAGCCACCACTTGCGCCATCATCGGGCAGTTATCACCCCAAAAGCCGATAAAATAGTCCTGCATGTCGTGGATCAGTAGCGCGGCGCGTTCAGGTTCAAACGTCCAGTCGACTTTATTGGCTGGAACATCAAGCGCCGTAGGCAGTGCATAAGCCTGCAGTTTAGGAATTGCCATCTCTTTTTCTCCTTCAGGCCAGTGAACGTGACGCCAGCCACTGACGTAATTGTTTTTTATCCACTTTACCGACCGGGGTTAGCGGGAGTGACTCAACGCACTCCACACGGTCAGGTAATTTGAATTCCGCCACGCCCTGGTCACGCAGGAAACGGCGCGCCTGCACCGCGCGCAGCGGCTCTTTCACCACCAGCCATGCGCAGCTTTTCTCGCCCATCAGTTCGTCATCCATACTGACCAGGGCTGCATGGATCACCGATGGGTGGCGTAACAGCAGGTTTTCAATTTCTTCTGCTGCGATCTTCTCGCCACCCCGGTTGATCTGATCCTTCTCACGCCCTTGTACGGTGATATAGCCATCCTGATCGATAGCGATCAGATCGCCGGAGCAGTAAAAACCGTTGGCGTCAAAGGCGCTGGCATTGTGCTCCGGGCTGTTGAAGTAACCCCGGAAGGTGTACGGACCTCGCGTCATCAGGCGGCCCGTTTCGCCCTGCGCCAGGGGATTACCATCAGCATCGGCGACCCAGACTTCATCATCCGGACACATCGGACGGCCCTGGGTATTGATGATGCGCTCAGGGCTGTCGTCCAGACGGGTGTAGTTCACCAGCCCTTCCGCCATGCCAAAAACCTGCTGCAACTGGCAGCCAATCTCCGCCGGAATACGCGCCGCAAGCGAGGCGGAAAGCCGTGCCCCACCGACCTGCAGCAGCGTCAGCGAAGCCAATTGCGCATTGCTCCCCCACTCCGCAATCGCCTGCAGCCACAGGCTCACCGCCGGCGGCACCAGCGCCGTGACGTTAACCTGATGCTGTTCAATCAGCGGGAAACATAAGGTTGCGCTCGGGTCAGCCGCCAGAACCACGGTGCCGCCAGCCAGGAACACGCCAAGCGAACCAGGCGAACTCATGGCGTAGTTATGCGCCGCCGGGATCGCGCACAGATAGCGCGTTTCCCTGGTGAAGCGGCAGATCTCATTACTGCGACGCACGCTGTAGTAGTAATCGTTATGGGTACGAGGAATAAGCTTCGGCGTCCCGGTGGTACCGCCAGAAAGCTGGAAGTACGCCACTTCATCAGCAGGCGATGGCGTCGCGGTAAAATCAGCCGCAGGCTGGTCTATCGCCATTTGCAGGTTATGTTCGCCTTCATCATTGCGCAGTTGCACCACGCGCACTGAATTGTGTTCAGCCACAAAGGTATTGAGAAAATCTTCCCCGCTAAACAGCGCATGCTGGCGATCGGCGATCAGTAACGCGGGTGCGATCTGTTTAGCATAAGCATTGAGTTCGTTACGCTGATGGCTAAACAGCGCCAGCACCGGAGCGACGCCCAGCTTGAGCAGCGCAAAGAACGTGATATACAGCTCCGCCACATTGCCCAACTGCACCAGCGCGGTTTCGCCAGGTTTGATTCCCTGACGACGCAGGCTGCAGGCGAGATTGTCAGTCGCCTGATTCAACTGGCGATAGCTCAGATGGCGTTCACCATCAATGACCGCCGTATGGTCGCTCTCGGCGTGACGGGTCAGAATGTCGGTCAGCGGCAAATCCTGCCAGTAGCCTTTTTCACGGTAACGGCGGGCAAACTCCTCCGGCCAACGGGTGAAAGGAATACTCATCATGACTCCTTAATGCAGTCCAAAAACATTCAACATGGTGGCAAGCTTGGCTCCCGTTTCACGCCATTCCGCAACCGGAGAAGACGCAGGCACAATACCGGCGCCGGCAAAGAAACGAACCTGATTACGCAGCAGCTTCGCGCAGCGGATCGTCACCACCCATTCGCCATTACCTTCAGCATCACACCAGCCGACAATGCCGCCGAACAAGTCGCGATCGAACGGCTCCAGCTCGGCGATAATGTTGCGCGCAACCTGATGCGGGAAACCGCTCAGCGCAGGCGTCGGATGCAACAGGCACGCCAGCGTCAGCGCGTTTTCCTCTGCGTTGGCTTTTCCTTCAAACGGCGTGCCGAGGTGCCAGAGCGTAGGCGTAGTGACCAGTTGCGGAGAGGAAGGGAGTTGCAATTCACTGCTGCGATCGCGCAACACGGCTTTCATCGCCTGCGTCACCAGGTCGTGCTCATGGCGGTCCTTCTCAGATGCCAGCAGGCGGATCCCCGCTTCCCTGTCCAGCACATCATCAGGCTGACGGCGCGCCGAACCGGCCAGCGGCAGCGAGCTAAAACGATCGCCTTCTTTGCGCAACAGCAGTTCCGGGCTGGCGCCAAGCAATACGCCACCGTCTTCAATGGGGACATGGAAGTTGTAACTCGCCGGATTTTGCGCCACCAGACGCTCCAGCAGCGCACCGCTGTCAATGTTGGCATCGGTGGTGATATCGATCAGACGTGACAACACCACTTTGTCGACTTCCGGCGTGGCCGTCAGCGCAGCCGCCCGGGCGACCATCTCTTCAAAAAAGTCCTGTTGCGGAATCGATTTACGCTCAACGACGTTTAATGACTGATGCCGGTTAAAGTAACGTGATGATTGCTGCTTTGCCGTGCGAGAGAAGCTCTGCCACGATTGGGGAATAAACAGCGATGATGGCTGGCGGGTATCGAAAGGAATTGCCCCGACCATAATGGGGTTAGCGATGCCCTGCGATTTGGCATCAGCAAACAGTGCGTGCATTTTGTGTTGGAAAGGGCTGTCTGGCGAATCGCCATCAATTGCCGGTTCCGCATAGCGGGCGAAGCATCCTGACGTCGTAAAACTACGATACGGCGACATAAAGAAAAAACTGTCGGGAGCGAGCGTCGGCATAGTCTGCGTTTTTTCCTCGGCCAGTGACATATCCATATCATCCTCCAAAAATGATAAAGGCTCTAATAATGATTATCATTTATATTTTCGGTCGCTAACCTAAAAGCAAAGCGGCTGTATGTCAACTCTTGCGGCAGCACAATGTGCGACTTTGGCTTGCATCCTCGCTCGCTAACAATGAAAATGAGAAGCATTAACCATACTGATAACAGGAAGCTGATTCGTGAGTCTCCCCTCTTTTCGTCGCACCGTGCTTTTACTGACTGGTTTGTTTATTTCAGGAATTTCTTTAGGTCACGCCGCCGACTGGCCGCGTCAGATCACCGACAGCCGTGGCACGCATACGCTGGAGCATAAGCCGCAACGCATTGTCTCCACCAGCGTCACCCTTACCGGCTCGCTGCTGGCGATTGATGCCCCGGTCATCGCCAGCGGCGCCACCACGCCGAACAACCGCATTGGCGATGCGCAGGGCTTTTTACGTCAATGGAGCGACGTGGCCAGGGAACGCAAACTCAGCCGTCTGTACATCGGCGAACCAAGTGCGGAAGCCGTCGCGGCACAAATGCCGGATCTGATTCTGGTAAGCGCCACCGGCGGCGACTCCGCCCTCGCGCTATACGATCAGTTGTCCACCATTGCGCCCACGCTTATCATCAACTACGACGACAAAAGCTGGCAGACGCTGCTGACGCAACTGGGTGAAATTACCGGTCAGGAGCCGCAGGCAGCCGCGCGAATTGCCGAATTTGATAAGCAACTGCAAGCGGTTAAGCAACGGATCACCCTACCGCCACAGCCGGTCAACGCGCTGGTCTATACCGCTGCGGCGCACAGCGCCAATCTTTGGACGCCTGAGTCGGCACAGGGCAAGCTGATGGAACAGTTAGGCTTCACGCTGGCGCCGCTACCTGCCGGTTTGCACACCAGCCAGAGCCAGGGCAAACGCCACGATATCATCCAGCTTGGCGGTGAAAATCTGGCGGCTGGCCTGAACGGCGAAGCACTGTTCCTGTTTGCTGGCGACAGCAAAGATGCCGACGCCATTTATGCCAATCCGCTTCTGGCGCATCTGCCAGCCGTGCAAAATAAACGTGTTTACGCCCTGGGCACGGAAACCTTCCGTCTCGACTACTACAGCGCGACGCTGCTGTTGCAACGTCTGTCAGCTCTCTTTTAATCGCCAGCGCCGGATGCGGCTAACGCCCTATCCGGCCCGTCAGGTATTCACAGGCATTTGCCGGAATCGACGTAATTCCCCCAGCAACAACAGCAGTAGCAGACCGACAATCACCAGCCCAAATCCACTCACGCTTGCCGAGGCGACCGGCGTCATCATCGCACCCAAACCACCTAACAACGCCGCGCCAATCGCGTCCCCGGTGACGTTCTGCGCCGTCCACAAACCGTTAATTCGCCCGAGCATCGCTTCTGGCGTCTGCGTCTGTAACAGGGTGTACTGCAACAAAGAGCTAACCGCACTTAACCAACCGAACAGCGCCAGGCAGACAACCCCAAGCTCCCAGACCGGCATCAACCCAAACAGACCGATAGCCAGGAATGAAGCCACGGTAGAACCCAGCATGATCAATCCCGGACGAACGCTGTGCGCCAGCTGTCCGCTGGTCAAAGCGCCCACCGCCGCGCCAAGAGGAATGGCCGCATACAACAAACCAATTTGCGCGCTCGACATCTGCCAGTTAATCGCCAGCGCCGGATACAGCACCCGCACGGCGCTCGCCATGGTCAACAGGCCGCCGAGCAGCGCAATGCCGCCAATCAGCGGACTGGCGAGCAAAAAGCGAAATGCTGCCAGCAGCGATTTCAGCGGATGCTCGCGCGGCTGCGGCGGTGGAGGTAACGCGGGAAGGCTCAATAAAGGCAGTAAGGTTATGAACGTGCCTGCCGCCGCCAGCCCGTAGTTCCAGGCCACGCCACCGGTCGCCAGCAGCACTCCACCAAGCATCGGCGAAATGACCGAACCCAAACGCACCGTCAGCATGGTAATCGCCCCGGCCTGCATCAAATTCTCCCTCCCGACCAACGCCGGCGTTGCTGCCAGCAAAGCCGTCACGCCCAGCGAGGCAAAGAAACCGTCCCATAAGCCAAGCAGATAAATCGCCAGTAACGACGGTTCGGGCAGCAGCGCATTCAGACACAAACCAATAAAGCCGACGCCACAGGTTCCACGCGCCAACAGGATCACTTTTTTACGCTCATAGCGGTCGGCCAGTACGCCGCCAACCATCAGGCCAATAAACATTGCGCTACCGGTCAATGTCACCGATAAACCCACTTGCCAGGTCGACTGGGTCATCATCTGGATCTGTACCGGAACCGCCACACCGAGTAGTCCCAAAGAGACAATGGAAATAAAACGAGCGAGGAAGACGGCGCGAAATGCAGGGTGGGTCTTTAACAGGCTGAGATTAAGCAGCCAGGATTGTCGATTCATTACAGAGCCTTACCAGGTACTTTTTCAATATCCATTCGATGGCTGCACATGCTAACATATCCAAATAAGATCGATAACGATAATTACTATCATTATCAGGGAAGTTGATATGTCATGCTCTGTTTCCGCGACACGCGCTTTCGCCGTGCCCGGACTATTGTTATTACTTGTTCTCACCACGGTATTAAGTCTGGTTATTGGCGCAAAATCGCTACCTGCATCCGTGGTGCTGGATGCACTCACCGGCAGTTGCCAAAGCGCGGATTGCACCATCGTGCTGGACGCGCGACTGCCACGTACGCTGGCAGGACTGCTCGCCGGCGGCGCGCTGGGTCTGGCGGGCGCCTTAATGCAAACGCTCACGCGTAACCCGCTCGCCGATCCGGGGATCCTTGGGGTTAATTCTGGCGCCAGCTTCGCCATCGTGCTGGGCGCGTCGCTGTTCGGTTTCTCTTCCCCACAGGAACAATTGCTGATGGCTTTTTCCGGGGCGCTGATCGCCTCGCTGATTGTGGCGTTTACCGGTAGCCAGGGCGGCGGACAGCTCAGTCCGGTACGACTGACTCTGGCGGGCGTTGCGCTGGGTGCAGTGCTCGAAGGGCTATCCACCGGCATCGCCCTACTCAACCCGGACGTCTACGATCAGTTGCGATTCTGGCAGGCCGGTTCGCTGGATATCCGCAGCCTGCAAACGCTGAAGGTGGTGCTGGTGCCGGTATTGATTGCCGCGGCTGCCGCATTGTTTCTCAGCCGCGCCCTGAATAGCCTGAGTCTTGGTAGCGACACTGCTACCGCGCTGGGCAGTAAAGTCGCCCGCACGCAGTTTATTGGCCTGCTGGTGATTACCGTACTGTGCGGCAGCGCGACCGCAATTGTTGGTCCTATCGCCTTTATCGGCCTGATGATGCCGCATATGGCGCGCTGGCTGGTGGGGGCGGATCACCGCTGGTCACTGCCCGTTACCCTTCTTGCGACCCCCTCTCTGCTGTTAATTGCCGATATCATCGGTCGCCTGATTGTCCCCGGCGAGCTACGTGTTTCGGTGGTCAGCGCGTTTATCGGCGCGCCGGTGCTCATCTTTCTGGTTCGCCGTAAATCGCGCGGGGGTGGCGCATGATGCACCTCTCCCGTCGTCTGGTCATCAGCAGCCTGCTGCTGGTTGTAGGCTGTCTCGCCGTTGGCTTGTGGAGCCTGCGTAGCGGCGTCGTTACGCTGGAAACTCAGCAAATTATTGCCGCTCTGTTCGGCGATGCGCCGCGCAGTATCACGCTGGTGGTCACCGAATGGCGTTTGCCGCGCGTGCTCATGGCGTTATTGATTGGCGCGGCGCTCGGCGTGAGCGGCGCAATATTTCAGTCGCTGATGCGCAACCCGCTGGGCAGCCCGGATGTGATGGGTTTCAATACCGGTGCCTGGAGCGGTGTACTGGTGGCAATGGTGCTGTTTGGACAGCATCTCACCGCTATCGCGCTGGCGGCTATGCTGGGTGGGATCCTGACTTCACTGGTTGTCTGGGCGCTCGCCTGGCGCAACGGCATCGACACCTTCCGGCTGATTATTATCGGTATCGGCATACGCGCTATGCTGGTGGCGTTCAACACCTGGCTGCTGCTGAAAGCGTCATTAGAAACCGCATTAACGGCCGGACTGTGGAACGCCGGCTCGCTCAATGGCCTGACCTGGGCCAAGACCTGGCCTTCTGCCCCGCTGATTATTGTGATGCTGGTGTGCGCCACGCTGCTGGTGCGCCGGATGCGTTTACTGGAAATGGGTGACGACAGCGCCTGTGCGCTAGGCGTCAGCGTTGAGCGTTCGCGTCTGATGATGATGCTGGTCGCCGTGGTACTGACCGCCGCCGCCACCGCGCTGGCAGGTCCAATTTCCTTTATAGCTCTCGTCGCCCCCCATATTGCGCGTCGACTTAGCGGCACATCCCGCTGGGGATTAACCCTGTCAGCGCTATGCGGCGCGCTGCTGCTGCTGATGGCGGATTTATGCGCCCAACAGCTGTTTATGCCTTATCAGCTTCCGGTGGGCGTTGTCACCGTAAGCCTCGGCGGTATTTATCTTATCGTCTTGTTAATTCAGGAGTCCCGCAAAAAATGATCGAATCAGTTGCCCGTTTGCGCGGCGACCAGTTAACGCTGGGTTATGGCAAGTTTACCGTCGCGGAAAATCTCAATGTGTCGATTCCCGACGGTCACTTTACCGCGATTATTGGGCCAAACGGCTGCGGGAAGTCAACGCTACTGCGCACACTGAGTCGTCTGATGACGCCCGCCCACGGCAAGGTTTGGCTCGACGGTGAACATATTCAGCACTACGCCAGCAAAGAGGTCGCACGCAGAATAGGTTTGCTGGCGCAAAACGCCACAACGCCGGGTGATATTACTGTACAGGAGCTGGTTGCTCGCGGGCGTTACCCACATCAGCCGCTGTTTACCCGCTGGCGGCAAGAAGATGAAATCGCAGTAAACACAGCGATGCAGGCCACAGGGATCACCCATCTGGCGGCGCAAAGTGTAGATACGCTTTCCGGCGGACAGCGCCAGCGCGCATGGATTGCAATGGTGCTGGCGCAGGAAACATCGATTATGTTGCTCGATGAACCCACCACCTGGCTGGATATCAGTCATCAGATTGATCTGCTGGAGCTGCTCAGTGAGCTAAACCGGGAGAAGGGTTATACGCTGGCCGCCGTTCTGCACGACCTCAATCAGGCCTGTCGCTACGCAACGCACCTGATTGCGCTGCGTGACGGAAAAATTATTGCCGAGGGGGCGCCGAAGGAGATTGTTACGGCGGAGCTTATCGAAAAAATCTATGGATTACGCTGTATGATTATCGACGATCCGGTTGCCGGCACGCCGTTAGTCGTACCGCTAGGGCGCAACAAATAGCGAGAGTTAACGTATGGCGGCTGCCTGCCGCCATACGACAATTAATCACACCAGTTGCTGATCGATAAATGCCATTTTTTGCTTACGCGACACCATGGCATAGTTCAGCAGAACGCCGCCACAGGCCACCATGCCACCCAGTAACGCAGCCAGAATAACGATCATCGATTTAGCCGGACCATCTTTATGCACTGGCAGTGAAGGTGAAAGCTGATATTTAAACGGCGTAAATTTTACGTCACTCACGTTCATGGCTAACAGCTGATCAACGTGATATTGGCGGTTACGTAATTCTCCGTTAATTTCCGCAACATCTGTTACTGATTTTTCAATTTCTAATTTACGCGAGATACCATCAGCGCCCAGTGAAATAGAGAAATCAGGATCATCTTTCACCGCCTGGCCATTACTGTAGACCGGCTTTTTAATCCCGGCGGCATTCGCAATCTCCAGGGAGTAGTTGAGGCGCTGAATATTTGCTTCCATCTGGTTTTTGAGCCTGACGCGATCCATCGCCAGCCTTTCTTTCTCGAAGCTAGTTTTGATGAACAGTTTATTGCGAATATCTTCCAGCGTTTCTTTCTCAACAATAGAAGAAATATAATGGATATAACCCTGTAGCACAGACTGGGCTTCTTCGGCCTGAGGGGCGGTAAAGCTCAGTGTCCATGAGGTATACAGCGAGGTCTCACTCTTTTTTCCCGCATTGCTATCAACCGCGGTCATTTTTTCACCGAGCCTGACGATTGCGCGGTGCAGGTCCATTTCGTCAATATCAGCGCCCTTCAATTGCTCCATCACATAGGGTGAAGAACGCAGATAATCTTCTAACAATGAGGGCGACTGAAATTTTTTGATAAACAGGTTAAACACATCACTGCGGCTGACGTTAATATCCATATCCAGCACGCGCAATTTGGTCAACGTATTCTCGAGATCCTGCCACTGAACCGGTTCTGCCGGCGTCACGATGGCCTGACTGGTCCATTTTTGCGGCAGCAGGAAAGAGACCAGAATACCCGCACAGGCAAAAGCGAAAACGGTAGCCACAATTTTCGTCCTGGCGCGCCATAAGATTTCGACCAGGTTAATTAAATCAATTTCGTTGGCGTTTACCGTAGGCTGAGGATAAGCAGTAAATTCCGAAACGTTGTCTTGCTTAATATTCAATGATGACATGTTGCGTGACCTGAAAACTTTCCCAAAAGAAAAACACTCCCGTGGGAGAAGTCTACCAGCTAGTCAGAATTATCTGAAACTTTCTTTACGCATCTGCCCCCTACCAAAAATTATCTTCGGAATTTATTCACTCCCTTCGCCACCCCATTCCACACCAAAGCAACAACTCCACAACATGACATTGCATTATGGAGTTGTTCGATTGCCGTAATAGCAAAAGTGACTTTGTTACGCAGATTGATTAATCAACGCATTGATTACAGGCCCTATCGTCACAAACGCGGTGGGAGAAATGATGTCGACATGCGCGCAGTCGTGACGATAAACCTCCAGACTGGATATCCATGGTGACCAACTACGTTCAGGGCTAACGTCCTGCGGTAATGTGCGTTCAGCCACAAACAGCGTAGCGTGGCCCGCAAAAGCTACGCTGTGGGCTGTGGTTAACAGGCGAACCGCATCCGCATAATTGCCTTCGATAGCGTTGAATAACGCATCAGACGCATTCCCCTGCTGTGCAGCCAGGAACGCTTCACGTTCACGCTCGATCTCCGCCAGTACGGCAGGATCCAAGCCATTGGCCTCTTTTTCCTGCCAATTTTGCGTTTCCGGCGGCCAGGTATCCAGCAGCCCCAGGAAGGCAACATCCTCCCCCCGGGCGTGTAAACGCGCGGCAATCCCCTGCGCCAGCGTCCCCCCCAGCGAGTAACCTAATAAATAGTATGGCCCGTGAGGCTGCTGGTTAAGCAGCGTTGCCAGATGATGGTCACATACCGCATCGAGGTTTTCCGCCGTTTGCATGGGTCCATCCGGTCGCGGCGACTGAATGCCTGTAATCGACCACTGCGGGCTGAGGTAACGCGACAGCACGCTAAACTGCCAGGCAAAACCCGACGCGGGATGGAAGCAAAACAGCGTTGGGCCGTGACTTTCACGCAGCGGCAGCAGCGTCTCAAACCCCAGATGCTGCGACTGTTCATCATCATCACTCTCCAGCAATGCGCTGAGTTGTTCAACGGTAGAAGCCACCATAATCTGACCTGGCGTCACCTGTCGTTCAAACATACGACTCAATTGCGCCGCCAGCTTCATCGCCAGCAGAGAATGTCCGCCCAGCGCGAAGAAATCTGCCTCCACATCATTGACCTCACAATCCAGCAAGGCCGCAAAAGAGTGCGCAATGGTGGTTTCGATCCCAGGGCGCGGCGCACGTCCCGTTGTGCGTGACGTTAGCTGAGGCATCGGTAACGCTTTACGATCCAATTTACCGTTCGCGCTGAGCGGCAGCGCCGCCAGTTGCAGCAATACCGTCGGCACCATATGCGCTGGCAGTTTTTCGCGCAGACTCTCCCGCAATGCAGAGGTGTCCAGCGGTAAACCCGATTGCGACACCAGATACCCCACCAGTTGACGCGCATCGCCGCCGGTCGCCGCAGCCTGATTAAATACGCAGGCATAGGCAACAGCATGCTCGACATCGGGCAGTTGCTGCATCACCCGATCAATTTCCCCCAGTTCAATACGCTGTCCGCGAATTTTAAGCTGGTCATCGCTGCGCCCCAGGTATTCCACCGCGCTATTTTCCAGCCAGCGGGCCACATCCCCGGTACGGTACATGCGTTCACCGGCATTAAACGGATCGGCGATAAAGCGGCTTGCCGTCAGATCCGCTCGTCCCAGATAGCCCTGCGCCAGTTGGATCCCCGTCAGGTATAGATCACCCGCTACGCCGAAGGGCACCGGACGCATCATGGCATCGAGGATCCGCAAACCGGTGTTCCATACCGGATAACCAATCGGTACGCTGTTGCCGGTAACGGCGGCGAGCGCTTCCCCCCAGGCCGGATACCAGCTCACATCAACCGCCGCTTCAGTTGGTCCGTACAAATTGTGCAACGGCGCATGGGTCAACTGTTCCCACTCACGACATAAATCTGCAGGCAAGGCTTCGCCGCTGCAGAATACCTGCTTCAGCGAAGCACAACTTTTCTGCGCAGTTTCCGGCGTCAATGACGCAATAAAAGCAGCCAGCATGGAAGGAACAAAGTGAGTGGTCGTCACCCCGTATTGGGCGAAGAATTGCTGCATCGCCAGCGGATCGCGGTGCGCCTCGGGCTCCGCCATCACCAATTTTGCGCCGGCAATAAACGGCCAGAAAAATTCCCACACCGAGACATCAAAACTGCATGGCGTTTTTTGCGCCACCACATCCTCTGCTGTCAGCGGATAGTGATTTTGCATCCACAACAGGCGGTTGACGATCGCCGTTTGCCCGACCATCACCCCTTTGGGTCTGCCGGTAGAACCGGAAGTAAAAATGATATAGGCCGTATGATGCGGTTGAGA
Organism: Citrobacter sp. CRE-46; assembly: GCF_059615875.1. Lineage (NCBI taxonomy): Bacteria > Pseudomonadati > Pseudomonadota > Gammaproteobacteria > Enterobacterales > Enterobacteriaceae > Citrobacter > Citrobacter sp. CRE-46. The sequence continues at coordinate 3,728,810 of NZ_CM184341.1, forward strand.
GAGGGCCAACGGCGCGGTATCTCCCACTGACAGCGGCGCGTTGTAGCACAGACTTTCCAGTCCCGGGATATCGCCAAAGCGCGCCAGTTGATCATCGGTGGCGATCACTAATTTTGGCTTTGCGTCTTCGAGCATCATCCGCAGGCGATCGTCCGGGTATCCGGTATCCAATGGCAGCCAGGCGGCTCCGGCTTCAACAATACCGTGCAGGGCCAGCGTCAGGAATACTGAACGCGGTAATGCCACGGCAACGCTGTCACCTGGCTGTACGCCCCGCGCGCGCAGTAGGTGCGCCAGCGCCACAACCTGCTGGCGCATTTCACGATAACTAAACTGATAACGAGCATCGGCCAGCGCCGGGGCATCCGGCGTTTTATCGGCCTGCTGTGCCACTAGCGCGCTCAGCGTCGTGGCCGGGATCTCCACGGTCGTGTCGTTAATCTTCGCCAGTTGCTCATATTCCGCTGGCAACAGCATCCCGGCCTCACCACAGCAGAGCGCCGGATTGTCGGCAAACTGTTCGATAAGCGCGGTTAAACGCGATGCGTGTTGCGCCAGCGTCGCGGCATCATAACGCTGTTTATTGGCGAGGATTTCAATACTCAGCCCACCGTTTTCATCCGGGAATAGCGCCAGCTCAAGATCGTTGACCGGGCCTGTCGCCAGGGTATGGGTCTGCGCCTGAACGCCGGGAATATTTAGCTGATAATCGAATATTTTCACGTTCAGCACCGGGCCAAACAGCGGCTCGGTACCGGCTGCACGCCCGCTGTCGCGCACAATTTGTTCAGCGTCATAACGCTGATGTCGGCGCATTTTCTTCAACTGCCCTGCCAACCGCTGTGCCAGCGCAGGCAAGCTTTCTGCCGCATCCAGCCTCACGCCAAAGGGCAAAACGTTTAAAACCGGTCCGGTGGACGTGAGTGCCGCCGATCCCATACGCCGCATAAAGATAAATCCGGCGGCATAATCCATTCGGCTGCATAAACGTCCCAGCCACAACGCTACCAGCGCGAGAGCCAGATCCGCACGCTGCACATCAGGCATACGTGCTGCAAGCTGGCGGAACGCGCCTTCAGGCGCGGTGAGCTTCAGACGAATAATATCGGCACTGGCCGAGCGCCCCGGTAATGGTTTGTTCGACAACGACGCCGGGGGCGGTAACTGTTTACGCTGCTCGGTCCAGAAAGTAGCATCACGTTGCCAGGCATCGCTTTGACGATACTGTTGATACTCTTCCACGACCTCGGCAAACGGCGTAAAAGGAGAATCCGGCGTGGGTTCGCCACTCTGCCATGCGCAGTAAATGGCGGCTATCTGGCGGGTAATGGCCGGAAAGCTGAAGCCATCAACCAGCAGATGATGGTAACGCTGATACCAGTACCAGCGGTTATCACCTACCTGAATCAGCTGATGGAAAACCAACGGTTTATGACCATCAGCGCGTAAGTCCTGTTGCAGATCGGCCTGCATTAGTGCGCGGGCTGCTTCATGTGGGTGAGATTTTTCGCGCAGGTCGAAAATTTCAGGTTCCGCGAAGGTGAGCGCAGGATCAACCCATTGCCAGACCTCACCGTTATCTTCGCTAAACCGCATCCGCAGAGTATCAGCCTGCTCCAGACCGGCAACGATTGCCTTTGCCAGTAACGGCGCGTTCAGTTCACCGGTTAATTCTACGTAGTGCGCCACGCTCCACGCCGAGGGCAAGGTGGAGAGTTTTTCCGCCATCCAGATCCCCGGCTGAGCCGCGACTAACGGTAAACGCTGAGTCATTGAGCCTCCTGCACATCAATGTAGTTTGCTGGCGTCAGCGTGGTCCAGTTTGCATCCAGCCATTGCTGGCAGGCTTCCTGCGATTGCGGTTCGCACGCGACTTGCCAGCCAGCAGGAAGTGAGCACTGCTGCGGCCAGAGGCTAAACTGACGCTGTGGGTTTTGCAGAATGTAAAACTGGCCCTGCGGATTATCGAAGGGGTTACTGAACTCCATACTCAACTCCTGTCGTGGAACATCGTCCGGTTAAATCGTCTCGGAAAGCGGCTGCCAGAGCGTCATTAGCCCTTGCATCAGGCCACCGCGCCAACAAAGCGCATCGTGTCCGCCATCAACCTGACGCCAGAAAATAGATTGTGGTGCAGAGGGTAATTGGGCATATAGCGCCTGATTGGCACGAAAAATTATCGGCTCGCGTATCCCGGCCTCCAGAACGATACGCAGTCCCTGAACGCTGACCTTGCCGCTCTTCAGTTGTTCAACAATCGCCCCATCCTGATGACTGCCGCGATGCGGCCACCAGAAAGAACCGGACTGGCTGAGCACACAGCCAAAGCGCGCGGGCCAGTTCAGCCCGGCATACAGCGCAGACAACCCGCCAAAACTTTGTCCGGCAACCACCGTGCGCTGCGGATCGTCACTGAACGCAGTGGTCGCCTTCACCAGCGGCAAAAGCTCCTGCTGTACCGCCAACCAAAAATCGGCGTTACACGGCAGTTCGCGGCTACGATGAGATGTGTCGATAGCGTCAATCAGGAGATATACGGCGGGAGGGAGATCTCCGCGGTGCGTGAGCGAAGCCAGCGCAGGCCACACCGGCATACTTTGCGCCCAAAACTGACCGTCCAGCAGGATAGCCAGCGGACGTGCTTCTGGTTGGTCGTCACCGGTGGTAAATACCCATACGCGACGCGTATTGCAAAGCCTGGCGCTGTGCCATTGCAGGCAAACTGCGGGGCAATCGGGAGCCGCAGGCTGATCCCAGCCGGGCTGTACGGGAGCGTCTGGCATTTCGAGCGCTGACACCGCATGGCCACGACCTCCCCGCCAGCTCTGCGGATTGAGAGGATCGGCAATCGCCTGCGGTAACAATTGTCGCCAGCCTTCACGCAGCACGTTTCGGCCAGGCGTTTCGTCCGCCGCCAGCGCGGCAAAAATGTCATCCCGAGCGGTGGGAATGAAGCAGTAGCTACCGCGCCAGTTGGCGCTGAGGGAAACACTCCAGCACCAAACATTTGTACCGTTAATGCGTTGCATCGACTGAGGGGGGACATTTTGATGATGGTCGGTGACGCCGGTGATATAGACCCACACACGACGAATGGCTGACTCTTTTTCCGTTCCCTGCGGGTCACGCCACCAGAAGGTTACCCGATAATTTCCGTTCTCTTCACGCTCCCACTCCGGGCCTTTTTTCGACTGCCACCACGCTTCGCTTCCCGTCTTTAACGTCGTCACCGCCATAACCCCATGTTTACTGTGAATTTTTATGATCTAGCGTGAAATATATTGATAATATTATTGATAACTATTTGCATTTGCAATAGCGTATTGTCGCGCTGTGGGAAGCGTGCACAGTTTTTCACCACTTATAAACCGACCTGGCGCTGCGTACTTTTTCTGGAACGGAGGGTTTACGCGGATGCGGGCGACATCAGACCAAATGCCGCACCACGGCACATGGGTACTCGTGGCTAAAAGAACAGCAGGACATACAATGAACAACAAGATTCATTCACTGGCCTTATTGGTCAATTTAGGGATTTACGGGGTAGCACTGCCAGCAATGGCAGAAGATCAAACTGATAACGCCGCTGTCTCTCATGAAGACACCATCGTCGTTACCGCCGCGCAGCAAAACCTGCAGGCGCCGGGTGTTTCAACCATCACCGCGGATGAAATCCGTAAAAATCCTCCCGCGCGCGATGTTGCGGAAATCATCCGTACCATGCCTGGCGTTAACCTGACCGGCAACTCAACCAGCGGCCAGCGCGGTAACAACCGTCAGATTGATATTCGTGGTATGGGTCCAGAAAACACCCTGATTCTGATCGACGGTAAGCCGGTGACCAGCCGTAACTCCGTGCGTCAGGGCTGGCGCGGCGAGCGTGATACCCGTGGCGATACCGCCTGGGTGCCACCGGAAATGATCGAGCGTATTGAAGTGCTGCGTGGTCCTGCCGCAGCACGTTACGGCAACGGAGCTGCGGGCGGCGTGGTGAATATCATCACCAAAAAAGGCAGCAATGAATGGCACGGTTCGTGGGATACCTATTTCAATGCCCCGGAACACAAAGACGAAGGCTCGACCAAACGTACCAACTTTAGCCTGAACGGCCCAATGGGCGGGGATTTCAGCTTCCGTCTGTACGGTAATCTGGATAAAACGCAGGCCGATGCCTGGGATATCAACCAGGGTCATCAGTCAGAACGTACCGGCACCTACGCCAATACCTTACCGGCCGGTCGTGAAGGCGTTATCAATAAAGACATTAACGGCGTAGTTCGCTGGGATTTCGCCCCGCTCCAGTCGCTGGAACTGGAAGCGGGTTATAGCCGCCAGGGCAACCTGTACGCAGGCGATACCCAAAACACCAACACCAACCAACTGGTGAAAGATAACTACGGGAAAGAGACCAACCGCCTTTATCGTCAGAACTACTCTCTGACCTGGAACGGCGGCTGGGATAATGGCGTTACCACCAGCAACTGGGTGCAATATGAACATACGCGTAACTCCCGTACGCCTGAAGGTCTGGCGGGAGGAACCGAGGGGATCTTTGACCCGAATGCGTCACAAAAATATGTCGATGCCGACCTGAATGACGTCATGCTGCACAGTGAAATCAGCATTCCACTGGACCTGCTGGTCAACCAAAACCTGACGCTCGGTACCGAGTGGAATCAGCAGCGCATGAAGGATATGCTCTCCAATTCGCAGACCTTTATGGGCGGTGATATCCCAGGCTACAGCAGCACCAACCGCAGCCCGTACTCCGATGCGGAAATTTTCTCTCTGTTTGCTGAAAACAACATGGAACTGACCGACAGCACCATGCTGACGCCGGGTCTGCGTTTCGATCACCACAGCATCGTCGGCGATAACTGGAGCCCATCTCTGAACCTGTCACAAGGTCTGGGCGATGACTTCACCCTGAAGATGGGGATTGCGCGCGCCTATAAAGCGCCAAGCCTGTATCAGCTCAACCCGAATTATATTCTCTACAGTAAAGGCCAGGGTTGCTACGCCACCGGCTCCGCGACCGGCATCGGTTGCTACATGATGGGCAACGACGATCTGAAGGCCGAAACCAGTATCAACAAAGAGATTGGTCTTGAGTTTAAGCGTGACGGCTGGCTGGCCGGGGTAACCTGGTTCCGCAACGATTACCGCAACAAGATTGAAGCGGGGACGGTACCGTTCGACAGAACGTCCATCACCAGCAAAGGGAAGACGACTTACACCGATATCTATCAGTGGGAAAACATTCCTAAAGCGGTGGTTGAGGGTCTGGAAGGTACGCTGAACGTGCCGGTTAGCGAAACCGTTACCTGGACCAACAACATCACTTACATGCTGCAAAGTAAGAATAAAGAGACCGGCGAACGCCTGTCGATTATTCCTGAGTACACGCTGAACTCGACCCTGAGCTGGCAGGCACGCGAAGATTTGTCGCTGCAATCCACCTTCACCTGGTACGGTAAACAGCAGCCGAAGAAATATGATTACCAGGGCAAACCGGTAACCGGCAGTTCGGCGAGTGAAGTCAGCCCGTACAGCATCGTCGGCCTGAGCGCGACCTGGGATGTGACGAAAAACGTCAGCCTGACCGGCGGCGTGGATAACGTCTTTGACAAGCGTTTGTGGCGTGAAGGTAATGCCCAGACCACGGGCGATATTGTGACCGGAAACTATATGGCGGGCGCGGGCGCGAACACCTATAACGAACCGGGCCGGACGTGGTTCATGAGCGTTAACACACACTTCTGATAACGTTTCCCCCTCTCCTCCCTGCGGGGAGAGGGAAATCATAACTACCATGCTCACCACGCACACACCGCTCACTTTCGCAGACCACACGCTGCACATTGTCGAGTTCGATCCCGCCAGCTTCCATGAGCAGGACCTGCTCTGGCTGCCCCACCACGCTCAGCTCCTGTCCAGTGGACGTAAGCGTAAAACAGAGCACTTAGCAGGACGTATTGCCGCAGTACATGCATTACGTGAATACGGTATCAAAACTGTGCCCGGCATCGGCAGGCAACGCCAACCATTGTGGCCGCAAAATCTGTTTGGCAGCATCAGCCATAGCGCATCGACAGCGCTGGCGGTGGTATCGACACATTCCGTTGGGCTGGATATAGAAGCTGTTTTTACGCCACAAACCGCCGTTGAGCTGGCTGACGGCATTATCGATAACCACGAACGACAGATTATGCATCACGCCAGCCTGCCCTTTCCGCTCGCCTTAACCCTGACATTCAGCGCAAAGGAGAGCCTGTATAAAACGTTTTCGGAACACACTACGGCGTTACCGGGGTTCGCCAGCGCTAAAGTTACCGCCCTCACCCCAACCCAGGTAACCTTGCAAATTCAGCCCTTATTTTCGCCAGGCCTCGCCGGGCAGGAAATTAACGTTCGCTGGTTTCAGCGCGATGAAAACGTCATTACCTTTTGCACGAGCAGTACGCCATGCTCACGCTCCTTTTCTGTCTGAATCGTCAACGGGGAAACGTGCTATACCTGCTGGCACTCTGCCATCGACCTGCGTTGCCGCCCATGTTCATCAAAGTTGTCGGCAGCCAGCCACCGCTGCAATGCGGCATCGCGCTGCGGCCATTCGCTGTCAATCATTGATAACCAGTCGCTGTCGCGGTTGCGCCCCTTACGCACGATCTTCTGGCGAAAACGCCCTTCGAAGATAAACCCCAGACGCTCTGCCGCCCGTCGCGACGCCGTGTTCAACGAATCGCATTTCCACTCCACGCGCCGATAGCCTGACGCAAACGCCTGACGCAGCAGCAGCCAGACGCTTTCGGTGCCGAGTACCGTATTTTTCATGCGCGGCGACCAGGTCACATGACCAATTTCGACCGAGCCATGCTCCCGTTCGATCGCCATAAAGCACACCAGGCCAACGGCACGCCCGGAAAGCTGTTCAATTACCGCATAGGGAACCAGAGAGGCGTCAGTGGATTTTGCCGCGATCCAGCAAGCCGCGGCTTCAACGCTCGTTGGGCGGGAGCTTGCAAGCCAGGTCCAGTCGCGATCGTCGGGTGCCTGCGCATAGGCATCAAACAGGTCGGCGGCATGGCTGTCGGCATCCAGAGGAACCAAACGGCAATACTGTCCAACAAGCTCTTCCCGTGGCAGCACGGCGGCCCCCTTCCAGTCCGGCACAACATCGCCGACAGTCTGACCATAAAGATTTATTTCCAGCACGGATTCAACCCCTGTTGCGAAGCAAAAAATAGTTATAGCACCTGCCATTTCACCTTCAAAGCGTCACCCGGTGATTTCTTACGCAAAACAGAAAACCAGCAGTCCTTCTATACTTAATTAAAATCAACGCTGAAGAGAACCCTATGTCACTACCCGATTTTCATGTTTCCGACCCTTTTACGCTAGGCATTGAACTGGAAATGCAGGTGGTTAATCCCCCAGGTTACGACCTGAGCCAGGATTCTTCCCGGCTGATTGACGCCATTAAGCCACAGCTTACCGCCGGGGAAGTGAAGCACGATATCACCGAAAGTATGCTGGAGATGGCAACCGGGGTTTGTCGCAATATCGACCAGGCTGATGCTGAATTGTCGGCCATGCAGCAGATAATCATGCGGGTTGCGGCAGAGCATCACCTCGCCATCTGCGGCGGTGGTACGCACCCATTTCAAAAATGGCAACGTCAGGAAGTCTGCGATGACGAACGCTATCGACGTAACCTGGAAAATTTTGGTTATCTTATTCAGCAGGCGACCGTTTTCGGTCAGCACGTCCATGTTGGCTGCGCCAACGGTGATGATGCAATTTACCTCCTGCACGGGCTGTCGCGATTTGTTCCTCATTTTATTGCGCTCTCTGCCGCCTCGCCTTACATGCAGACATCCGACACGCAATTTGCCTGCGCGCGCCTGAATATATTCTCCGGCTTTCCCGATAATGGTCCGATGCCATGGGTGAATAACTGGCAGGAATTTACGGGACTATTCCGTCGCCTGGCTTACACCAGCATGATTGATAGCATTAAAGATTTGCACTGGGATATCCGCCCCAGCCCGCACTTCGGTACGGTTGAGGTTAGGGTAATGGACACTCCGTTGACCCTTAAACACGCGGTCAATATGGCGGGACTGATACAGTCCACCGCCCACTGGCTACTCACCAAACGTCCATTCAAACACCAGGAGCGTGATTATTTACTGTATAAATTCAACCGTTTTCAGGCCTGTCGCTTTGGTATGGCGGGGATTGTCACCGACGTGAATACGGGCGATGGGCATCGCCTGGCGGATGACACGCTACGACTGCTGGAGAATGTCGCCGCCTCTGCGGAGAAAGTGGGAGCGACCAGCGCGATTGAAGCCTTACGCCTGCAGGTTAAACATGGTCATGATGAAGCACAGAATATGCGTGATTTCGTGGCGGAAGGCGGATCGTTGAGTGGTCTGGTGAAAAAACACTGTGAGATTTGGGCAGGGCTTTAGGTGTGGGGTTTGCGTTGCCCGCTGAGATCCCGGACAATGGTATTTTAACTCAAGTTTAACAATACCATGAAACACCCGCTTGAATCGCTGATGACCGCCGCTGGGATCCTGCTGCTGGCTTTTCTGTCCTGCCTGCTCTTACCTGCCCCTTCACTTGGCCTGGTGCTGGCGCAAAAACTCGTTGCCACTTTTCATCTGATGGATCTCAACCAGTTTTACACGTTGCTGTTTTGCCTGTGGTTTTTACTACTGGGGGTGATTGAGTATTTTGTGCTGCGCTACATTTGGCGGCGCTGGTTCTCGCTGGCGGATTAAACCCGCGAGAACCCGGTACCGTTAATGCGTTCGGCTATGATTTTCTTTGCGATAAGCGCCCGGCGGTTGACTAAACGTACGGGTGAAAATACGCGTAAAAGTCTGCTGTGAATCGAATCCGTACTTCAAACAGATGTCGTACACTTTCTGATCGGTATCGCGCAGATCGCGCGCCGCCAGCAGCAGTTTACGCTCACGGATGTAACGCCCCAGGCTCTCGCCTTTGTACTGCATAAAAAGACGCTGTAGGTGCCATTTTGAATAACCCGCATGGCGTGCAATATCATCAATGCGCAATGGTTGATTCAAATTATCATCAATCCATTCAACAATCGTATCAATTACCTGAGCAGAAATCGTCATCATGCTCTCCCCTGTGTTCATTGATTCGCCTGCTGCCACCAGGCCGTAAACGTTTGGTCCGGTTCGGACAGTATGACCGGTTCACCCAGCATCGGCGTCAGCAGTCGGTAATCTTGTTGGCGGCTGGCAAGCGCCAGTCGTTTGTACGGATCATCCCAGGTATGTTTCGCCAGAACAAAACGACCTGCGTGACCGGGCAAAACGGCTTTCGCATGCAGATCCGCCGCGGCCTGAGCCGTCTCTTCCGGCATCATGTGAATAAACTTCCAGTCCTGGTCATACTGACCGTTCTCCATAATCGCCAAATCAACCGCGCCAAACTGCTCGCCAATGGCTTTAAAATGCGGCCCGTAGCCGGAATCCCCGCTGTAATAAACGTTCTGCCCCGGCATTTCAAACATAAAGCTGGCCCACAGCGTCTGATTACGCTTAATGCCTCGCCCCGAAAAATGGCGGGCTGGCAGAACATGAACAATCAGTGAATCCGTCACTCTGACGGACTGATTCCAGTCACGTTCGTCGATTATCTCGCTGCGCATTCCCCAATAACGCAGATGCGACCCCACACCCAGCGGCGTAATCACCCGTTTAATCTTCGGCATTAACGCCTTGATGGTGGCGAGATCCAGATGGTCATAATGATCGTGCGAGATGATGAGCAGATCGATCTCCGGCATCGTCTGCGCGGTCCACGGATAATCCCCGGCAAAGGCTTTGTTCAGAAATGAAAACGGCGCGGCATAGTTGCTGAACACCGGATCAATCAGGATGCGTTGACCCGCCAGTTGCAAATACCATGAGGAGTGGCCCAGCCAGACCAGAGTATCCTGCTGCGGCGGTAACCCGGCGAGATCGCTCGCCACCAGCGGTAACGGCTGCGCTGGCCGCGCATTTTCACGCTTAGCGACCAGAAACTCCCACCAGGCCGCCAGCATACCTTTGTTACCGGTATAGCCCGGTGTTGGCACCTGATTATGAAACTGTCCATCACGATAGTGTGGCGACTGTTCAACCTGACTCAGTTGTGCCCCTTGCGGCGCCTGGCCAAATCCGGCATTGAGTACAAACGGTAAACTTGTAGCAGCGGCAATAAGCATAATAACAACCACACAAACTGTGAGACGCTTCATATCCTGACCTTAAACGCGCCTCCTTTCCGCTGGTTTGCGCGACTGACTCTTGATTATGAGTGAGTAAGCACTCATTATAGAAATCGAAAGTTCGCCGTCAAGATGATTTTCAATCTTTGACATTCTCCGTTGCGGTGCTGCAAAGGCCGTGATTCAATCATGTTTTTTACAGACTTAAGGGTAAAGTGTAGTGGCTCGTCCGAAGAGTGAAGACAAAAAACTGGCATTACTGGAAGCTGCAACCACAGCATTTGCACAATCAGGTATTGCGGCCTCAACCGCCGTAATCGCGCGCAATGCAGGGGTTGCGGAGGGAACGTTGTTTCGCTATTTCGCGACCAAAGATGATCTGATCAACGAGCTTTACCTCTTTTTAAAACACGATCTCTGCCAGTCGATGATGGCCAATCTGGACCGTTCAGTGACCGATGCCAAAACCATGACTCACTACATCTGGAACAGCTACATTAGCTGGGGTCTGAATCATACCTGCGGACATCGCACCATTCGTCAGTTGGCCGTCAGCGAGGAAATCAGCAAAGAAACTGAACAGCAGGCTGACGATATGTTTCCGGAACTGCGCGATCTTTGTCATCGCTCCGTGCGCCCTGAATTTATGTCGGACGAGTATCGCGCCTTCGGCGACGGGCTTTTTTTGACACTTGCAGAAACAACCATGGAATTCGCTGCCCGCAACCCTGCCCGCGCGACGGAATACATTTCGTTGGGGTTTGAAGCCATGTGGCGCGCCCTGACCCGCGAGGAAAAATAATGGATGGAAAGACACTGCATGTCTGCGCGAAGCGCCTTGCGCTTGAACTGCCTTTTACTGAGCACTGCTGGCCTTTTGGCCCGGAATACGACGTGTTCAAGGTCGGCGGCAAGATTTTCATGCTGGTCTTTGAACATCACGGACGCCCGCTGGTTAACCTGAAATCCGATCCGCAAAAATCACTGTTAAATCAGCAGATCTACCCCAGCATTGAACCCGGTTATCACATGAATAAAAAGCACTGGATCTCAGTCTATCCAGGCGACGACATTACCGAGTCATTGCTGACGGACCTGGTGAGCGACTCATGGCACCGGGTGGTGGATGGTTTGCCTAAGCGCGATCAGCAACGCCTGCGGCCAGGCTGATTTATCGTTAGCGTCGATAAGTGTTTTTGCATTTTTCGCTCTTATCATTTTCTCGCTAACCCTGTACCCTGCTGAAACTAAACGCACCCGCAGGGTAGGAAAACCACCAGGAGTAGTTATGGATATTGTTTCTGTCGCCTTAAAACGTTACTCCACTAAGGCATTCGATCCGAATAAAAAACTGACCGCTGAGCAGGCCGAAAAATTAAAAACGCTGCTGCAGTTTAGCCCGTCCAGCACCAACTCTCAGCCGTGGCACTTTATCGTTGCCAGCACTGACGAAGGTAAAGCGCGCGTGGCGAAATCCGCAGCCGGCGGCTTTGTATTCAACGAGCGTAAAATGCTGGATGCATCCCACGTTGTGGTGTTCTGCGCCAAAACGGCGATGGACGATGCATGGCTGGAGCGCGTCGTCGATCAAGAAGAGCGCGATGGCCGTTTCGCTACCCCGGAAGCCAAAGCCGCTAACCACAAAGGCCGTACTTTCTTTGCCGACCTGCACCGCAAAGATCTCAAAGATGACAACCACTGGATGGCGAAACAGGTGTACCTGAACGTCGGTAACTTCCTGCTGGGCGTTGCGGCGATGGGGCTGGACGCGGTGCCAATCGAAGGCTTTGATGCTGCCGTTCTCGACGCAGAGTTTGGCCTGAAAGAAAAAGGTTTCACCAGCGTAGTCGTGGTCCCGGTAGGTCATCACAGCGTAGAGGATTTCAACGCCGCGCTGCCGAAATCTCGTCTGCCGTTGGAAACAACGCTGACTGAAGTCTGATTTTTGCCGTTATGCCCGATGCGTGTCGCCGTCATCGGGCGTATCACTACTGATTCAGCCACGCCAGAGCCTGCTCCCCCGCTTCATCCATCGGTAAATAAACCAGCAGCCGCGAACCGTTACGCGGGGCGGAATACCAGTACATTTGCTGCAAGCTAAAACGCCCTAACTGCGGATGAACAAAGTTTTTGACCTGATTTTCCACACCGCGAACGTCATAACGCTGATGCCATAATGCTTCAAACTCAGACGATGCGGCAAAAAAGCGCGCCAGTTTATTTTCCCAAACAGGATCGCTGCGATGTTCCGCCATTGCCGCACGGAAATAAGAAACAAACGTCGGTAATACATCGCAGTTTTCTATCCGGCTACGCCAGGTTTCATTCGTGAGATAGAGGTAAATACAGTTGCGGTCTTCGCTCGGGAGCGTGGAGAAATCAACGCCCATCAACCGGCAAAAACTGTCGTTCCAGGCCACGATGTCAAAACTGGGTTTCTGAATACTGGCGGGCTGCGGCATCAGGCTGTCGAGCATCTTTCGGGTGCCTGGCGCAATCCCTTCACACACCATCACCGGCGTGGATTCCGGTGGCGTCAATCCGGCCAGTACAAACAGGTGGCGGGTTTCCAGCGGACTGCATTGCAGCGCGCTCGCTACATTCAGCAAGACCGCTTGCGACGGATTGACCTCTCGCCCCTGCTCCAGCCAGGTGTACCAGGTGACGCCAACGTTAGCCAACATCGCGACTTCTTCGCGGCGCAGACCGGGCGTTCTTCGCCGCCCAATGCGCGGCAGACCCAGACGCTGCGGATCGAGGCTTTCCCGTCGCGCACGTAAAAACGCGCCAAGCTGCTTGCGGCTGTCATCAGGGAGAATAACCGCGGATTCCTGTTGCGCTATTACCGACATGGACTCTCCAGCATAGTAGTACCAATACCAGTATAACCAGGAACTGGTACCCGTTTAATTTTTCAGTGATGCTACGTCCATCTGCAAAATGATGCAATGGAGTTACTATGAGTACATCAACTGTTTCACCCGGCCGCATAGGGTTGCTCCTGTTATTGACAGGCCAAATGCTCCCGCTCATTGATACATCAATTACCAATGTCGCTCTGGATTCCATTACCCAGTCGCTTCAGGCCACCACCACACAGCTGGAGCTGATTGTCGCTTTGTACGGGGTGACTTTCGCCGTTTGTCTGGCGCTGGGCAGCAAACTCGGTGATAACTATGGTCGCCGCCGCCTGTTTATGACAGGCGTCGTGCTGTTTGGCATCGCCTCTCTTTTATGCGGGATGGCGAATTCCATTCATATGTTACTGGCTGCCCGCGTTCTACAAGGTGCGGGCGCGGCGCTAATCGTGCCGCAGATCCTTGCCACCCTGCACGTCACGCTGAAAGGTCCTGCACATGCGCGGGCCATCAGTTTGTATGGAGGAATTGGCGGCATCGCGTTTATTGTCGGCCAGATGGGCGGAGGCTGGCTGGTTTCGGCAGATATTGCAGGGCTGGGCTGGCGCAACGCCTTTTTTATTAATGTCCCGATCTGTCTGTTAGTTCTGATGTTCAGCCAACGCTATGTCCCGGAAACCACGCGAGAAACCCGAACCCGCATCGACTGGCTGGGCACCAGCAGTCTGGCTGCGATTCTCTGCTGCTTGTTGTTTCCCATGGCATTAGGCCCGGAAACCGGCTGGCCGTGGCAGACTCAGCTTGCTCTGGTCGCCATCCTGCCTTTGGGATGGTGGATGCGCAGCAATGCGTTACGACAAGAACAGACCGGGCAACATCCTCTCTTACCGCCACGCCTGTTAAAACTCAGCAGCATCCGGTTCGGCGTGCTGATCGCATTACTGTTTTTTAGCGCCTGGTCAGGATTTATGTTCTGTATGGCGCTAACGCTACAGGCCGGTCTGGGGATGGCGCCATGGGAATCCGGCAATAGCTTTATTGCGCTTGGCGCAGCCTATTTTATTTCCGCCTGTTACGCACCGCGACTCATTGCCCGCTATAGCACGGGACGTATTCTGCTCACCGGGTTGATTATTCAGATCGCTGGCTTGATGGGCTTAATGATGACCTTCTGGTATTCAGGTATGCATACCTCAGCCATTACGCTCGTTCCGGCGACAGCGTTTATCGGCTATGGTCAGGCGCTGATTGTGAACAGTTTTTATCGCATCGGTATGCGCGATATCGCCACGCACGATGCGGGCGCCGGAACCACCATTCTGAGTACGTTGCAGCAGGCAACATTAGGAATCGGTCCCGCCGTGTTGGGGGCGCTGTTCCTGCATCTGCAGCAACATTACCATGGTGATTACACGCGCTCGGTTATCGGCTTTTTAGCCGTCGAAGCCACAATGATGACCGTACTGTTACTGACTACCTTTTTATTTCGCCGCACGCTGAATATCAATCCGGTGTGCGCCAGCATCGCCGCAAAATCGTAGGCAAGACGAGCGTAATTTGCATAAGCTCCTGACAGCGGTCATCATAGGCCGCTGTTTATTAAGGAGACATTATGCAGGAATTGATATCTCAGGTAGAAGAACTCGGCATTGAAATAAACCACACCACCTCGCTGGTGATGATTTTTGGCATTATTTTTCTCACCGCCATTATTGTTCACGTTATTTTGCACTGGGTGGTGCTGCGCGCATTTGAAAAGCGCGCGAACGCCAGCTCCCGTCTGTGGCTACAAATCATCACGCAGAACAAGTTATTTCACCGGCTGGCATTCACCCTGCAGGGTATCATTGTCAACATTCAGGCCGCGCTGTGGTTACAAAAAGGCAGCGAAGCCGCAGAGATATTAGTGACCTGCGCTCAGCTGTGGATCATGATGTACGCCCTGCTGTCCCTGTTCTCCCTGCTGGACGTTATTCTCAATCTGTCGCAAAAACTCCCAGCCGCATCTCAGCTACCGTTGAAAGGTATATTCCAGGGAATCAAACTGATCGGCGCAATTATCGTTGGGATTTTGATGATTTCCCTGCTGATTGGTCAGTCCCCGGCAATACTGATAAGCGGCCTGGGCGCGATGGCCGCCGTCTTAATGCTGGTGTTTAAAGACCCAATCCTCGGCCTGGTGGCCGGCATACAGCTTTCAGCCAACGATATGTTGAAGTTGGGCGACTGGCTGGAAATGCCGAAATACGGCGCAGACGGCGCGGTTATCGATATTGGTTTGACCACGGTGAAAGTGCGCAACTGGGATAACACCATCACCACTATCCCCACCTGGTCACTGGTATCGGACTCTTTTAAAAACTGGAGCGGGATGTCTGCTTCCGGGGGGCGACGCATTAAACGCAGCATCAGCATTGATGCCACCAGCATTCATTTTCTTGACGAAGATGAACGCCAGCGACTGCATAAAGCACACCTGCTAAAGCCGTATTTAACCACGCGTCATCAGGAAATTGACGAGTGGAATCAGCTATTGGATGCGCCTGAATCCGTATTGAATCACCGCCGGATGACCAATATTGGCACTTTCCGCGCCTATCTGAACGAATATTTACGTCACCATCCGCGGATTCGCAAAGATATGACGTTAATGGTACGCCAGCTTGCACCAGACGATCATGGTTTGCCGATCGAGATTTATGCTTTTACCAGTACGGTAGTCTGGCTGGAATATGAAAGTATTCAGGCTGATATCTTCGACCATATATTCGCAGTGATCGAAGAGTTTGGCTTACGTATTCATCAGTCACCTACCGGAAATGATATTCGCGCATTGTCAGGGGCTTTTCAGCGTTAATCGGCAATGAGAAGTGGTGACCGATCTCATCGCCAGGATGAGATCGGTTAGATATTAGCGGGATTTACGGCGCAGCAGTTTGAAGGCAACAAACAGGAACAGGATCCATATCGGCAGCAGAATAGCGGACAAGCGCATATCATCCATGGTGCACATCAGCACCAGAATCATGCCGAGGAAGGCAATGCACAGATAGTTTCCGGCCGGATACAGCAGCGCTTTAAACTGGGTATCACGTCCTTTGCGGCGCATCGCCGCGCGGAATCGCAAATGCGCCAGACAAATCATAATCCAGTTTAGTAGCAGCGTCGCGACAACCAGCGCCATCAACAGACTGAACGCTTTTTGCGGCAGCACATAGTTGATCAACACCACCAGTGACGTAATCGCGCCGGACAGAATCAATGAGTTCACCGGAACGCCACGACGACTGACGCGGGTTAAAAACTTCGGCGCATTTCCCTGCACGGACAAGCCAAACAGCATGCGGCTGTTCGAGTAAACACCGCTGTTATAGACCGACAGCGAAGCCACCAGAATGACAAAGTTCAGTGCAGAAGCCACCACGTTACTGTCAAGATTATGGAAAATCATCACGAACGGGCTACTGTTTGATTTCACTTCCACCCACGGGTACAAGGCCAGCAGCACCACCAGGGAACCGATGTAAAACAGCAAAATACGGTACACCACCTGATTTACCGCTTTCGGGATACTTTTCTGCGGATCCTGCGCTTCCGCGGCAGTGATCCCTATCAATTCCAGCCCGCCAAACGAGAACATAATCACCGCCAGCGAGAGGATCAATCCGTTCCAGCCGGTGGCAAAAAAGCCGTTGTAACGCCAGAGATTATCGATGCTCGCATGTTCCCCGCCGTTACCGGAAAACAGCATCCAGATACCAAAGCCAATCATGCCGATAATGGCCAGCACTTTAATCAGCGCAAACCAGAATTCCGTTTCGCCATACAGACGTACGTTAACCAGATTGACGGCGTTGATGATCACAAAAAACGCGGCGGCCCAAATCCAGGTGGGGACATCGGGCAGCCAGTACTGCATGTAGATTCCGGCCGCTGTCAGCTCCGCCATGCCAACCAGCACAAACATCACCCAGTAGTTCCAGCCGGACAAAAAGCCAGCAAACGGTCCCCAGTATTTATAGGCAAAATGGGCAAACGATCCGGAAACGGGTTCTTCCACCACCATTTCGCCCAGTTGACGCATAATCAAAAAAGCGATGATTCCGGCTACGCCGTAACCCAGTAACACCGCAGGCCCCGCCATCTGAATGGCCGGACCAATGCCCAAAAACAGTCCGGTTCCAATTGCGCCGCCCAGCGCAATTAACTGAATATGGCGGTTTTGCAACCCCCGCTGAAGCGTCGGCTCATTCGTCGACGCGGCATCAGACACGCTGGTGTCAGATGCAGTTGACGCGTTTTTCACGCCCTTCCCCTGTGTCGTTTTTATTGAAGGGGCTTCTTTTAACATTTCAACCTGGTTGCCGCAAGGCGCAATCGTTTAACACCATGGTCATCAGCGATGCCTGAGCCGTTGTTATTTTTCATGGGCTGCTCCTTACCAGAGCTCACGCTTTTCATAATTACAGTGAATTATTCTGGACGAAAAGGCATTGCAGGCCACAGAATGCACCTTACTGTTTTTCTAACATTTTCAAATGGGTGAGCCTGTTGTATTTCAGTCACTCATTTTTAAGCCAGGCCAGGCAACGACTGTCATGAATAAGATCATCAAACGACTGGAAATCGTCAAAAGCGCTATTGAACTGGAAGATGAGGAGATTATTTTCCAACAGGTGGCGCATCTGAAAAATGAGCCTTTGTCAGTCGTGCCAGACACCATCGTGCAGGCGATCGAAGCCCGGCGCTTTAGCGATGCTCTGCGTGAAATCACCGCCTGGCTGCAATCTCAGCGGGCAGTCTCTACGTGGCAGGATCCTGCGATTGCGGCGAGTAAACTCGAACTGAAAGCGCTTGAAACACAATTGCGTGACCTGATTGATAAGCGCAACACGCGCATTCAAATCCTCGATGATTTCAACGATCTATACCATCTTCGTCTTGGGCCGTTGATGAGCCGCATCCTTGAGCTGCGTAAGCAACTGGCCGCCAGCGCGCAACGTAAGCAGGAAGCGGAGCGAAAACGCCGGGAAAAAGACTATCAATCCTGTCAGCACTATATTTCCCAGGCCGTTGAGCAGTTGGCCAGACTCAAGCAGCAATGGATGAACCAGCACTCAGATTCGCGCGAATCTGTCGAAACCCGGCAACGCATTCAGCAACAAACGGAGCTGATCACCGCCCTGCTGGCGGAGATTCGTGAACTGGAAAACGACTTTTCTCGCCAGGACGACAGCGCGACTCGCCAGGCACAAGAAGAGGCCAGTCATGAATATGATGAATATCAGGAGCAGCAGCAGGACGCACAGCATCGTTTTACCCGCGATCAACGACTTTCTCCCGATGAGCGTAGCGAGCTAAAGCGCCTGTGGCGGCAGGCCAGTCGTCTTTGCCACCCGGACGTAGTGGCGGATGATCTGAAAGAGAAAGCGCATCAGATGATGGTACAGCTTAACCAGGCGCGCCAAAATGCCGACCTTGCCGCCGTACGGGCGTTACTGACCCAGTTACAAAGTGGTCTCGAACCGATGATGGCGAGCGACCGATTGAACGATCTGCAGCATTTACGCAGCAAAATACAGCAGCTCAGAGAACAAATTAACGCACTGCTGAAAGAGATTACCGAACTAGAGGCGGAAAACGCCTGGCGCCTTGCTTCCTCCGTGACCGATAAAGAGGCTTACTTCTCTGACCAACAACGGGCGCTGACGGAAATCCGCAACTCGCTGGAACAACAGGTGCAACAGGTCGAGCAGGAGCTGTTAGCGGGCTGAGCGCGAGCAGCGAAGTAAGCAGATAAAATGACAACGGCAAGCAACATGCTCAAATAAAGCACAAAAAGACCAACTCAGAATAAAAAACTATGAATACAAATTAAATTGGATAAATAGTCTTAAATTAAAACATTTTTAGATGCTTAATGTAAATTTGGCGATATTTCCACCTTCACTGTTCCCACCCGCCCCTTCTTCCTAATCTTAATTAAGAATTCTCCTACCCACCAACCAGTCCATCATCACAAGCTGGCATTCCTTTGAAATATAATCATTTTTAAATAAATCGCCGTCAATAATCCCAAGAATATCCTGCCTTTATGGAAAAGGTGGGCCCATTCTTGTGGTGATCCATAAGCGAAATCTATCAATCATCTGCTCAGAGGTGATATAAACGATTTATCTTAAATTTTAACAAAGTGTAATATCTACTTTCAGAATAGTTAATGCTTCAAATAAATACAGAAAATATCTGTTGAATCGGCAATAAATAAGGATACGTTCAAGCCAAAGAACGTTATACGAGATTTAATTAACATTCCACGCGTCGCAAGAAACTCTTTTTTCAGCCAGAAAAAAGAGGCGACTGCTTGCATTAAAATTTCAAGGAGATCGTAATGTCTAAGGCTATTTTTTTGGGTGATTCACTTTATCCCTGGCTAGGCATGCGAGAAATTCTACGTGGTTCATCATTATATATTGATATTACATACCACTCCTCTCAGACGTTTTCAGCAATCAAGTTCCTGCCAGATGGCACGGATTACATCATTATTAATCCTGACAAATCAGATTTTTTAAAATATGCCCGGATTATCCGCAGCATGGCTATCCGCCCTGCCACAAAAATTATTGTTTTGGCAGATGAAGCCACCTTTTCTCTTTTTCAAACCGTTTGCGGGAAGAACATGCAATTACTCGATCAAGATGCCAGTCTCGATCGGCTACTGCATGCCGTTACACGTATCATACAGAATAAAAAACAAAATAATATCAACGCACTACATACTAAAATTACCGCAAACGAATTCAATGTCATGATGATGCTTGCCCGGGGTTGGTCATTGGCACAAATCGCCGGGGCGTCACAAAAAAGTGAAAAAACCATCGGGGCGTACAAAAGCAACATTGCCAGAAAGCTCGGCAAAAATAACACCCGGCTCAAGTACACCATTTCCCACTATAGCCAGCCGTAACTGACTTATTTAAGGACAATTATCACGGTTATTATTTAACTCTTTCCTTTCGGCTCATTTTAAATTCCGCAACGCTCGGAAGGGAGCCCTATTCCCAAAAATCAATATGCCGGGTAGCGCATCCGCGGGCCAATCATAGCCAACAACTCAACGTATTAACACATACATAACAGGAATGTAGACGAGGGTTATATATGAACAAAGTTTACAGCATTATTTGGAACGCGGCGCTCGGCATCTGGGTGGTCGTTTCTGAATTAACTAAAGGCAAGAAAAAAAGTAGTTCACGTAAAACTGTCGCCGTCCTCGCTGCTGGCGCATTAAGCGGAGCGTCGATGATGGCCTCGGCTGATCCGATTATTGATATCGGCGATCATAATATTTCTACTGACTACCAGCGAGGAATTTCCGCTGGCGTTTATGAGGGAATTCATAACTACGGCTTCTTATATGAAGATAATACCACTGGTCAGGCGCTCAATATCAGCGGCGCGATCCCGACGATTACCCCAGGCCAAAGCGGCGTTGTTGAGTCAACGACTATCCGGGAGCTGCTGCAAACCGGCAAAATCACGCTTAAGGCTACCAGCCCTGACCAGAGCGTAAAAACAATCTCTACGGAGGAAGAGCTGGCAGAATACCTGACTCATACCCAGTCAGCGAAGCCTTCGCAAAGTACGGACTTTGATATTTTTGATCCGGCGCTTCCTGGAGAGCCAGAAACCATTAAAGTTTTTGATACCAGTGCGTTAGCCGGGTTTATCACTGAGTCACAAATCGGCGATGCTGTTTTAAATACGTATGATGCGCAACAAACGCAAATCTATAAGCAATTTGGCATCGCGTTGGCGACCAATGGCGCCACGGCCAATCTGAATATTGGCAACGATACGCTTCATGTACGTGACAAAGCCAATACCATCGAATTACTGGCTAAAGATTCCTCGCTGCTGGAAGCGCAAGGCGCCAACAGCCAGGTGAACTGGCAATCCGATAACTACATCAAATTTAACGCCGCCCCCGTTATTCCGACCAAAACGTTTAACGGTTCCAGGACAACCTCCGTATTTGGCGGCGATGTAACGCTGATGACATATGGCTATAACGACGCTGGCGAGGTGATCGAAACGGGGGAAAAAACGTTCTCAATTACCACTGCTGCGGAACTGGCTGAGTTCAATAGCTGGTTGTTAGGCGAAAGCGATGATGCCGCGCAAAAACCGGATGGACAAAAAGTCAGTCAGATCCAGTTGTGGCTGGATGTTGAAGACAGTCAAATCACAACCGTCTCCGCCGCGCAAGCGAAGTATGCTGAGCTGATAGATGACTTACTGACTTCAGGTAAGTCATCTGATGTTATCTCCTGGGATTACGACGTCTGGACCGATGGCGAGTCGCATAGCAATAACACGACCGCCGAACGCGGTGAGCTACACGCTATCTATGCCAACGGCGCAGGTACCGCCGGTACGTTGAATAAAGATGCGATGATCGCCGTAGACGGCAGTATTAATGGCGTGATGAAAGCCATTGACGGCGGGGTTATCACTAACCTGGGCGAACTGAACGCATTGCGTACCTCTACCGGCCAGAGCCTGGCAATTGGCATGCTGGCGAAAGATGCGACGGCAACCAACCACGGAACGATTAACGCCGGGCTGTTTATTGATAAGGACGGTAACCAAAACGTCAACAGCTACGGTGCATTTGGCATGCAGGGGCAAGGCGCCAGCGTAATTACCAACGAAGGCACAATCAACCAGGCGATTACTACCGATAACTTCGGTACCGCTTCTGCTGCCGATCCCTGGAGTAAAGACGATCCCGAGACTTCGTTGACGCTGGCCATTGGTATGCAGTTGTCCAACGACGCGCAAGGCACTAATAACGGCGATATCAATATCGTCAACGGACACAAAAACAATACCCCCTTTGGTAACGGCACCGCCTTTGGCGTAGAAGTCGCGGACAACGCCACATTTACCAACACCCAGAATGCCTCTATTTACCTTGGCCGCGATGCTAATAACTCCTCCCAGGATGCCATACTGCCAGGCGGTTCCAGCCCAAGCGCCGGTATCATGACCAAAAGCGCCAAAGAGGTGATTAACAACGGTCTCATCACCCTTGGCGTCGGCATACGTAACGCCGCCGGGATCCTGATCGGCAATGCAACAGGTAATGTGCTGAATACCGGCACTATCGCAATCAATGGCGATGGCCGTGGAGGCACCAGCAAGAACTACGGCATCACTGTGCGTGACAGTGGCGCAGAGAATGGTCAGATCATTAGAAATGACGGCAAAATTAACGTTAATGGCAACAATAACGTCGGGATCCACGTCAGCGCCAATAAGAAAAATGCCGAAGTCACCACCAGCGCTTCTGGTTCTATCGTAGTAGACGGTGACGGCGGCGTCGGTAACCGAAACTATGCTATTTGGGCAGAAGGCGGCACCAACGGTCAGGCAACGGTCAATGTCTATTCTGATATCACCCTGAATCAGGCAGGTAACATCGGCGTACACGTGCGTGATAACGCCATCGCTAACGTCGATAGTCTGAGTAGCCCGGCGTTCAACAACACCGATCAGATTGGTTATTACCTGTATGGTAAAGGCGCGACCGCCAATATTGGGCAGGCGGTGATGAATGACAACGGCCAGGATCGCACCACTATTTTCCGTATCGCCAATGGCGCATTGTTGGCCGGTAATACGACTAACCCGAAAGATCAGTCTACTTCTGACCTGAATCTGACGCTCAGCGGCAACAATTCTGTTGGCGTGCTCGCCACCGGCGCAGGCAGTAGCGTAGATACCGGGGAAGCGACGTTTACCGTTAAGGGCACCAACTCCGCAGCGCTGATCATCGAAGGCGGCGCCAACGGTACCATCAGCGATAAAACCACCATCAATTTAACCGGTGAAAGCACCGTTGCCGGGGTGGTGGATGGTCAGGCGCATCAATTGAATGGCGACACGCAGGGGAATGCCACGAGCACCACCCTCACCTCAAACGCGAAGATTACCTCTGAAGCCAGCGGCAACAAGGTTATTGCCTATGTGGCGAGAAATCTGGGCAACCTGCTCCTCGATACCAAAGCGATCATCGATCTGGCCAGCGTCGACAGCATCGGCGTTGATGTGCAACAAGGCGGGAACTTAACCAATAACTCCTCCAGCGCCCTGCATGTCAGCAACGGCATCGGCGTACGCGCCTCAGGCTATAACGCGCAGATTAGTAAGCTGGGCAAAATTCAGGTTGATGATGGTACTGCTGGCGTTCTGCTGACCCAGGGGGCCAGTCTGCTGATCAACGGTAAAACTGGCGACAGCATTACCACTAATGGATCTGCTGACGGTATTCGTCTGGCCGAGGGCGCAGGCGCGCTGGCCGCGCAAAGCGTGATGATTCGCGCTGAGGGGACTGGTGCCGGTATTCAAAACGATGCCAACAACACCAATATCACACTGCGTGATGTCACTATCGATTCCAACGATGGTCCAGGGATCCGCACCAGCGTCGCGCTGACCATGAACGATGGCCTGAACAACATCCTCAACGTCAACGGGAAAGGTACCGGTTTCGCCTTTGAGCAGCGCAATGGCGACGCGGTGACGGGCGATCTGACCATCGGCAAAGGCTATACCGTTGAGGTGCGAAACAGCGAAGGTAGCGGTATCCGCGCCAACACGGATGGCCAGGTCACGACCAGTGCCGACATCAACGTACATAACAGCGCAGGCGGTTCTGCGATCATTGCGAAAAACGTCAGCGCATTAACCAACAGCGGGAAGATTATTTCTGCCAGCACGACTTCACCGGTGATTGACGCCAGCGGCGACAGCAAGAAAAAAATCACCAATACCGGTACCCTTCAGGCCATCAACGACACGGCGGTGGCTATTCAGTCTGGTAAAGGCAATGACACCATTGATATCAGCGGCGGTATCACCAGCGGCGTAATCAATACCGGCGAAGGCAGAGATACCTTCAACTGGCGCAGCGGTTCCTATGCGGGCGAAGTGAATTTCGCTGGCACTGGCGGCAACAATAAAGCCAACATCGGCAATGTAATACTGGATAAAACGCGCCACATCATTACCGCTGCGGGTACGGGCAATGCCCTCACCTTCACCAATACGAAAGACGCGAAGATTGGCACGCTTGCCAGCGACAACCTGAATACCGGCACCAACATTGGCACCGGCTGGGATTCCCTGACCATCAGCGGATCAAACGCGGATGTACGCATCGTTGAAAACCTGAGTCTGGCGAGCAAAACCCTTGCCGTAAACAATGGCGCAACGCTGCGCACCGGCGATCACGTTGAGTCGACCAGTACTGCCGCCAGCATTGGCGATTACGATGTGACGACCCAGGGCGCAGGCAGCAGGGTTATCTTCGATACCCTGGGAGATGCGTCAGCGGCGCAGATCTATCGTGGCATCATCAGCGGCGACGGGAAATTTGAACGTGCGGCGGGCGGCACCACGGTGTTTACCGCCAACAACAGCTACACCGGCTCTACCACCATCGCGCAAACCGGTACGTTGCAGTTGGGTGACGGCGGCAATGAGGGCGAAGTCAGCGCCGTATCTGACATCATCGACAATGGCGTGCTGGCGATCAACCGCGCCAACAACGTCCTGCTCAACGGGGTGATCTCTGGCATCGGCGCGCTGCAACAAATCGGCGGCGGCATTACCCGTCTGAACGACAATAACACCTATACCGGCGACACCACCGTCACCAACGGTACGCTGCTGGTGAATGGCGATCAAAGCGCGGCGCGCGGCGCAACGACCGTCAGCGGCACATCCACACTTGGTGGGAATGGCATTATCGGCGGCAATGTATTGATGAACGATGCCACCACCCTCAGCGCGGGTGATGGCGGTGCGGGTACGCTCACCATTAACGGTAATCTGCAGCTTGGCAGCAAAACGACCTCCGCTTTCGAACTGGGCAACGCTCATACGCCAGGCGGTGCGCTGAACGATCTGGTGAACGTCGCAGGCGATTTGCAGCTTGACGGAACCCTGGATGTTACCACCTCACAGGGTGGGAACTTCGGACCGGGCGTATATCGTATCTATAACTACGGCGGCACGCTGAATAACCAGACGCTGGAGCTGGGCGTAATACCGGACAGCCAGGATAAGAGCAATATTTTTGTCCAGACCTCAATCGACAAACAGGTCAACCTGGTGAACGCCAACGGCGTTCCCCTGCAGTTCTGGGACGGTGCCGACGTGAACCAGAGCCACGGCGCGTCGGGCATTGAAGGCGACAGCAAAATTGACGGCGGCGATGGTAAATGGATGGCGATTGGCCATCAGGGCGATAACAACTGGACCACGGCAACCGGTGAAGGTAACGCCCCCTGGGCGCAGAAATCCTTTGCCGTCTTCACCACCAAAGGCGGAACCGTTACCGTGGATAACGCCGCGGGCGAAGTTAACTT
Source organism: Citrobacter sp. CRE-46 (assembly GCF_059615875.1). NCBI lineage: Bacteria > Pseudomonadati > Pseudomonadota > Gammaproteobacteria > Enterobacterales > Enterobacteriaceae > Citrobacter > Citrobacter sp. CRE-46. The sequence continues at coordinate 3,754,363 of NZ_CM184341.1, forward strand.
CTCCGGGGCGCAGTTTGACGCCGATGGCTATATCGTTAAAGGTGATGCGCTTAACGCGTATGCCACCACAGAAAACGCGACCCATGCAGGCCAGACGCCAGGCACCGGTGAACTGCTGCTGCGCGTTGGCGCCGGTGGCGCGGGTCAAAACTTTACCGCGGCCATTGAGTCGGTGATCCGCGAAGCCAGCACGACTGACAAACTGACGCTGGTGAAAACCGACCCTGGTCGTCTGATCCTCAGCGGTGAAAACGAGTATCGCGGCGGCACACGCATTGATGGCGGTACGTTGCAGATTTCCTCTGACAGCAACCTCGGCCAAAGCGGAACCGATCTGGTTATTAACAACGGCTCCACCCTGCAGATGGGTGCGGACCTGACCAGCAATCGCACTATCGAGCTGGGAGCGAGTGATAACGCGGCGGTGTTTGACCTCAATTCGCGCCACTTCACGCCAGCCGGTGAGATTACCGGCGACGGTAAACTGAAAGTCACCAGCAGCTCAAGCGACGCGGGCAGCACCTTGTCGCTCGATCGCGCCAACAGCTACAAAGGCGATACCGAAATCGCCGGTACGGGTAATGCCAACAATGTCACGGTCAACGTCAGCAAGACCGGGGCCTTTGGTAGCAATGAAAGCAGCACCGTGAACGTCAATAAGGGGGCGACGCTCAATGTCAGCGGGACAGATACCAGTCTGAAATCCCTGACCATGAACATCGCCGACAGCCTGTTAACGCTGGCGGATAATGTCACCGCCGCAAGCGCCAAACTCAACCTGACTGGCGCTGCAAAAGCGCTGTTAACCGACAACGCCACCGCAGGCAACGCGACGGTTAACGTGGCAAAAGACAGTACGCTGGCTCTGGAAGAGAATGCCAGCGGCGGCAATGCCAGCGTGAATAACAGCGGACTGATGACCTTTGCCGACCTGGCGATGGCGGAAAATACCGTCGTTAAAAACCTGGTGGGCGGTAAGGTCGATATCAGCGCGGTCGACAGCGCAACCTCTATCGGCTCGTTATCCGGCGCGGGGAATGTCGAATTGGGCAATAAAGCATTGTCGCTGGGGAATCTGCAACTTGATGACACCATCAGCGGCATTATCAGCGGTAACGACGGTAGCCTGGTGAAAATCGGTGACGGCACCTTAACGCTGACAGGCGATAACACTTACACCGGCACCACGGACGTCAATGAAGGCGTGCTGCTGGTCAACGGCAACCAGTCTGCCGCGACCGGTCAGGTAACGGTTAAATCCGGCGCGACGCTCGGCGGGAACGGTATTATCGGCGGCGCGGTTGACGTGATGGACGACGGTCATATTACAGCTGGCGCCGCCATCAACAGCGTGGGTAAACTGACCACCGGTTCACTGACGCTGAGTGACAACGCCCAACTGGATTATCAGTTTGGTCAGGCTTATACCCCAGGCGGTGCCTTCAACGACCTGATTGATGTGAACGGCGACCTGACGCTCGACGGTAAGCTCAATATCGAGACCTCTCCGGGCGGCAGCTTTGACGTGGGCGTTTACCGCGTCATCAACTACACCGGCACCTTGACCAACAATGTGATGGATATTGCCAACGCGCCGGAAGCCGCAGACAGCCTGTACGTGCAAACCTCGGTTAACAACCAGGTTAACCTGGTCAACCATGCCGGACTGACGCTGCGCTTCTGGGACGGCACCGGCGGTGAGAATGGCGAACTGAAAAACAACGGCGTCATCAACGGCGGCGACGGTATCTGGCAATCCAGCCAGGGGAACGACAACTGGACCACGGATGAATCCACGCCAGAAGGCGCGCTGAACGCACCGTTTACCGATGCCGCCTTCGCGGTCTTCCAGGGTGAAGCGGGCAACGTCACCGTCGATAACAGCAAAGGCGACGTTATCATCAGCGGCGCACAGTTCGCCACCGATGGCTATCGCGTGGGTGGTGAGGCCATTACCACCGACACAGCGAACACGCTGATTCGCGTCGGCGATGGCACGGTAGACGGCGCAAACTACACCGCAACTATCAACAGCGTGATCCGCGGTACCGGCGGCCTGAATAAAGGCGATCTCGGGACGCTGATCCTCACTGGCGACAACACCTACAGCGGTGGAACCACCATCACCTCAGGTACGTTGCAGGTGGCGGGTGATACCAACCTTGGCGCGCCAGAGACGGGTATTACCTTCAACGGCGGTACGCTGAAGTATGGCGAAGCATTTGATACCGCCCGTCAGGTGACGCTGGAATCCGGCGGCGGGACATTCGATACCAACGGACATAACGTTTCCCTGCTGACGGAAGTCGAAGGTAATGGTCATCTGACCAAAACCGGTAAAGGCTCCCTCACCCTGACGCTGGATAATACCTACACCGGGGGCACTACCATCGAACAAGGCGTTTTACAGTTGGGTAATGGCGGTAACATCGGCAGCATTCAGGGAGATATCGTTGATAACGGCGTACTCAAGGTTGATCGCGCGGATACCCTGGCGTTAACGGGCAATATCAGCGGTAAAGGCCAGTTGCACCAGACCGGCAGCGGTATTACGGAACTGCAAGGTGAAAACAGCTACAGCGGCGCAACGTTGATTGCCAACGGCGTACTGCAGGCGGGTAATACCAACACCCTGAGTAGCGCGTCACACCACTACGTTGTCGCTGACACCATGTTGAACACGCAGGGATACAACCAGACCGTCGCAGGCCTGAGCAACGGCGGTGATGTCTCGCTCATCGGCCAGCAGACTGGCACAACGTTAACCGTCAAAGGGGATTACGTCGGCGAAAAAGGGATCATCAACATGGCGGCCATTCAGAATGGTAGCGGTGCAGGTATTGCCGACCGTCTGATTATTGATGGCGGTAAAGCCAGCGGGAGTACGCTGCTGGACGTTGATGGTTCTGGCCTCGGCGCACCGACCGTCGGGGATGGTATCGAGGTGGTCACGGCCCTCAATGGCGCTACCACCACCGCGCAAACGTCGCGCGACGCCTTCCACCTGGCCGCCGATCGTATGGCAGCAGGCGCGTTTGAGTACCAACTGCATGCGGGCAATGCTCAGGGTCAGGGGGAAAACTGGTATCTGAGAAGCGAATATCGTCCGGAAACCATGCTGTATTCAGGCCTTGCCAGCGTCGTGCGTCAGGGTGACATTAGTCTGCTGGGTAACATGCACCAACGTATGGGCGACGAGGTTAAACCGGGCATTGATGAAGATAATCGCGCCTGGGCGAGAATGCTTGGTTACTCCGGTAAAACCAAACTGGACGATGCGGCCGGGACGCAAACCAGCTCCCATACTATGGGTATCCAGGTCGGCGTCGATATGTATGCTAACGAAAGCTGGAAAGCCGGGATGTATACCAGCATCCTTGACATCGACAGCAATGTGAAAGGCACGAAGACGGGTAGCGACGGCAAAGGCGGAAACATCGACGACAATGCGTTTTACGTCGGCGGTTACGCCACCTGGTTCTCGGGCGACGGGATGTATGTTGATAACGTCCTGCAGTACGGTAACCATAAATCTCGCCTGGCGGCGACCGGGAATAACGGTTCTTATACCGTCAAAGGCAACACGCTGACGGCGTCAACGGAGGTGGGTAAATCGTTCCGTCTGGGTTCAAGCGCCTGGAGTCTGGAACCTCAGGCTCAGTTAATCTACCAATACAGCGATTTTGATAATGGTCGTCTTGACGGTGTGACCCAAACGAAAGTGAAAATGGATACCGCTGATTCCTTTACCGCCCGTCTGGGCGTACGTCTGGTTGCTGACTATGACACCAACCATGGCAAATTCCAGCCGTACGGCAGGGTAAACGTCTGGCAGGGTCTGGGTTCAAAAGACAAAACGCACTTTAGCAATGCGGTCGCCACCACCACGCTCGAATCCTCACAGCAGTACTCCAGCACCGAAGTTGCGGCCGGTCTGTCCTGGTCAATCGACAGAAACGTGCAGGTCTACGGTGAACTGGGTACGCAATTCAGCAACGGTGGCAGTAAGTCGCAAGTTGAAGCACCGATCAATGCTTCCATTGGCTTTAAGAAATCGTTCTAAGCAGTCATAAACTCACCAGCCCTCTGTTCTGCAGGGGGCTTTTTTTTGCCTTTCAGGGCTGCCAGATGCGCTACGCTTATCAGTCCTACGAACTTAACGACAACGCAGAACAATCAAGGGGTTGGGAAACGTAAAAAGGTGGGATTAACGATTATACTGCGTCAGGAGTAACGAGATTTCTTCTGCTAACACCGGCGGAGAAATGAAAAAGCCCTGAATTTTGTCACAACCAATCTGCGTTAAACGGTCCAGTTGGGACTGGGTTTCCACCCCTTCAGCAAGAACTTCAATACCAAAATTGTGCGCCAGTGAAATAATGCCCTCAACAATCTTTGTCGATCGGGTATCGGGCTCAATGCCAGCAACAAATTCCTTATCAATTTTTAGGGTATCAAAAGGATACTTCAGCAGATAATTAAGATTTGCGTGACCGGTACCAAAATCATCAAGAGCGAGTTTAACCCCGATCTCCTTTAGCTCCAGCATATTGTTAACCGCTATCTGGCTGTCGCGCAGTGGTGACGTTTCCGTAACCTCAATTTGGCATCGATAAGGCGGTAGTCCACAGAGGGTGAGATTACGTCTGACGCGTTGCGGTAAGAGAGGGTCACAAAATTCAAGTGCGGAAATATTGATTGATAATACAAGAGGATCGGGCCAGGACGTCGCCACATCCCAGGGGGTGTGGGTAACCATGTCTTCAATTGAAATGATATTGCCACTGTCTTCCAATAACGTAATAAAAATATCGGGAGAGATCATCCCCATCTGAGGGCTGTTCCAACGCATTAATGCTTCAAATCCGCTAATTTGCTGAGTGTGCAAATTAAAAATGGGCTGATAAACCATATAAAACTGACTGGTATTCAATGCCTGTTCAAGCGCGGTGAGCACCTCGTTGGAATTAAACATTCCCTCTACCTCTACAAATCATAAAATTTAAAACCAGTCAGCATCGCTCCCGAATTATATCTACTATGATATGTTTTACATCAGAAAAGAATCACCAGACTAGGGTAAAAAAGACATCCGATGGGTGAATCTGACAATTAATTTATTTAAATCAGAAGTATTGTTCAGTCCCAACTTGGCGACGACGCGCATTTTATGAGCCTGAATGGTTTTATAGTTAAGGCTCACTAACTCAGAAATTTCTTTAGCGGTATAGCCACTTACCAGCAAACTCAGGATCTGCTGTTCCCTTTCGGTTAACCTTTTCTGCGAACGATACAGCCGGGGATTCCATTTCCCGACTGACAACGTCGCTAATTGACCGAAATCTCGCAGTGAAGATTTCTCAGTCAACACTATTGCTTTCTCAATATATAATAACTCCACGCATAATTTCGCCACCAAACTGTCAGCTACAATGACTACGACGTTATTATAGAACTTGAATCGATTTTTATTCAGAAACTGTACGACGTCTGAACACGGTTGTTCATTATTAATGATATTAAAAATCATGGTTTGATGCTGACATAATGATGACTGATGCAACATATCCTCAAACTGGAATGTTTGTACAGGTACATGTTTGCTGGTCAGGTAGGCGAACATACCGTTGCCCACAAAATTATCATTGCCACACATCAACATCCTGTTTACCGCTCCTTATAAGCTTCTGATCTTGTTACTCATTAAAAATTTGATAATAATTTTCTCGACTTCAGCCTCTTCACGACGATTTTTAAAATCGAACTCACACGAGATCTGATGACAGGAGTACAACTGATTATCCTCATCAAACTCATTGATCGTGACGACATCGATCACTTTTAAATCCAGCTGTAAACTGCCAAACGTATCAAACTCCAGTGAGGCATTTTTAATCACCGCATCTTTATAAACAAAGCGGGTATTTACATCTTTAACAATTAACGCACAGCCACCCTGAGAGATGTTTTTAATCCTGAAAGAGTAGTTTTCTCCGTTTTTGTAACGACCAAAACAGAAAAAGTCATAACCCTTCAGGAAGGAAAAACGCTGATTTTGTCGCTGCTGGGCAAAGAAAATCATATCCGGGATGAGGTAGGATAATCCTGCCTCCGCACCTGCGGGTGGGGTTTGTTCAAATCTGGCACTAAATTTTACAATCCCGCTTTCGCTGTGCAGGATAAAGTATTGGACCTTTTCAGGCACAATCTCTTCATGGCCGGAGATGACAAACCGTTCGAAATCGACCTTCTCTAGCTGTGTGATAACGCTACTGTTTTCGCATAAGACTTCCAGTTTCGTTTTCTTGTGCAGCTCTTCACGAAGGATAGCGATGATTTCAAACTTGTTGTCCTTTGCTAATCCAAAGCTCATTCTAAAACCCTTATTTCCATATTTAAGATATGTCCCGCTCTTGGTTACCCAAAAACGCGAGATCAGCATCCGCCCTGGTGCTTAATTACCATAGTGGATTCCATGTCAGACAGTTGGTTAAAAATTAAGTTTTTAACTATCTTTAGCCAATTATTGATACGTAAAAACATTTAATCAGGATAATTCTAGCTTAAGCCGCGCTTAAAACCACGCGAACTTATGGATTAACTATAACAAAAATGAATAATAATTTTATTTAAGATGCTGTTTTGAGATAACAAATAGCAAGAATTGCACAGAAAAAAACAAATAAAAATGAAGGTGTTGGGATGGTTGGGCAATGCGCAGGTTGTCGCGCTTTTGTCGTCAGTGCGTATGATGCTTACATCTTCATATCATTAACTGCCAATACAGCCTGACGCGTGATTGTTATAAAGTGAATAATTACATTTTATATATTAAATAAATTTCCCTTAAGTCAGAAAAAAGCCAGCATCCTGCTGGCCCGGCAAATACCGAATAGAACTAGAGTGGCTTGCTACCTTACAGAGGGTACAACGTTAAAAATTCAATACCGCTGCTTAATTATTGATCGAGATGAGTCTGCGATGATCATCACTGCTCCCGCCAGCATTAGCGTGTCTTTCAATACCAGACGCCCGGCCCCGGACAAGTACGGAAAACCATGATGTAAATCGCCCAACGGCATTACCCATGCCTCTGGTGTGGTAATCAAAAAGGATAAGGTAACAATCGGCGTAGCAAATGCCAGTATGCCGCCAATTAATCCCAGCCAACGGCTAACAGGATTTGCCAGCACCAATAAAGCGATAAGAACTTCGACTACGCCCAGACCATTGGAGAATGTATAGGTATTATTCGCCGCCTGCCATTCACGCTCCTGTGGCTTAAACTCACCTTCGTGGGTTAAATGCTGCTTATACTCTTCTGGATGTTCATAAAAAAATGACATTACCGGGCTATTAGCAACAAATGGCGTAATACTGTCAGCTTCGTAAGGTACAAATTTTAATAACCCAATCCAGATAAAAACAATTGCAATGCTCAGGCGAATTAAGGTCAATCCAATTTTATCGCCCTTACTGAGTAAACGCAGATACTTTTCCATGCAGGCGCTCCTCACTTGTATAAAATTGCCGTTGCGTGAGTGCTGCCATCAATGCGCATTGAGGTGATTTTCCAGGACGTTGCATTATTTTCCTGCGCCAGTTTCGCAATAGCATCCTCTATCTCTGAAGGCGCACCAGATATGGCAGACACGCTAACATGGACAACTTCGGTTTGCGCCAATGCGGAAAATGTCACCGGTGCAGTCAGTAACGCGGTCATTAGTAACGTAGTTTTAAACATGTTCATTCCTATTTCCATTAAACAGTGATTTCAGTGGCAATATAATAAAACATGCCAATTTATTTTATTTCATCCAGGACGCCAGAATAACTGTCAATGAGTATCCAGCCGTTAAAAAGACAAAAAAAGCCCCACACGGGTGGGGCAAACATGCAGACTACGCTTTTATTATTTAACGAGAGAAAAGAGATCGTTTAATGATTCACTCATACTCGGATGGGTAAATATTTGATCGCGTAAGGTTGTATAGGGTAATCCTGCATCCATAACCGTCTTGATGATATTAATCATCTCATGCGAATCCACACATAATAGCGAAACACCTAATATCTGTTTCGTTTCACTATCCACCACCGCTTTAAGTACGCCGCGTGTGTCATCCATCACTCGCGCACGCGGAATCGCCGCGACCGGCAGCGTGACGACCTGCACAGAAGCACCGCTGGCGCGAGCCTGTTCTTCGGTCATCCCCACGCGGGAAAGCGGCGGCGTCATAAAGACGGAATACGGTACATTTTGACGATCGCCGGTGTGACGTCTCCCCTCGCCTGACAGGTTGTCACGCACAATGCGGAAGTCATCCAGTGAGATGTACGTGAACTGCAACCCCCCGGTAACATCGCCCATTGCCCAAATATTATCTGCCGAGGTACGCAAATATTTATTCACAATAATGGCGCCGCGGTCGTTTACATCCACACCCGCTTTCTGCAACTGCAGGTTTTCGGTCGCCGGTTTGCGGCCCGATGCCACCAGCAGCGCATCCACGGTCTGGACGCCTCCCGGCATTTTCACCTGTACCGCGCCGTCCCCGGACGAAACCGCCTGTACGTTGGCGTTAAGGATAATCTCAACGCCTTTATCGCGTAAAATCCTGGCGATAGTTTCGGCAATATCCCGATCTTCACGGGCTAAAAACAGCGGAGCGGCTTCATAAAGGGTAACTTTGCTGCCGAAGTTGGCAAACATTGATGCGAACTCCACACCAATGTAACCGCCACCCAAAATTCCCAGACGTTCAGGCCGTTGCGTCAAATTCAACAGCCCGGTGCTGTCAAACACCCCCGGTGTGGTGGTTAACCCTTCCACGTCTGGAACCGTTGACTGCGCGCCGGTATTAATAAAGATCTTCTCGCCGCTTAGCTCAATCGCGCCTGTTGACTGCACGACTCGCACAGTATGGTTATCGACAAACTCAGCACGACCGTCGATCACATCGACATTTTCCAGGTCGGCCAGATTATGGAGGTTTTTATCGCGCAGGAACCTGACAACGGCAGCCTTGCGCTGCATCGCCGCAGCAAAATCATGTTGAAGTTCAGCGTCATGTACCAGGGTTTTGGTTGGAATACAGCCGATGTTGATGCATGTCCCGCCATACATGGTATTCGACTGTTCAACAATCGCCACCCGCCAGCCCGTTTTTGCCAGGGTAGCTGCCAGCGTTTTACCCGCTTTGCCAAATCCAATAATAATCGCCTGATACTGATTCATGCTCTCTCTCCGCCTGGTCACTGTTCATTTGTTGAACTGAAGTATAGGGGTAACCAGACAAGGGAAATGTATCCAGAACGCGCTTATAACTGTTAAATCGTCTAAATCACTTTTAACCTCTTTTCATGAAACACATAAGCATAATAAATTAACATCTTGAAGGTATTACTTTAATTTAAACTTGACGAGATAATTCCGCCAAACCAATAGTGATTAAAACTGCCCAGGAGTCTTCATGGATGCCCTTAGTCGATTACTCATGCTTAACGACCCGCAAGGCTCGATCGATCAAAACTGTTTGTTGAGCAGAAACTGGCAACTGCCGCATGCGGCGGGCGAGCTATCCGTTATCCGCTGGCATACAGTCACTCAGGGAGCAGCCCAACTTGACATGCCTGACGGGACATCTTTCACCCTGCGGCCAGGGACTCTTGTTATCCTGCCGCAGAACTCCGCCCATCGACTTTGCCAGTCAGGGGATGAACAAACGCATATCGTTTGCGGTAGCCTGCGACTGCACGCCACCTCACGCTATTTTTTAACCGCGCTGCCGGAAGCACTGATTCTGGCGCCTGAAGAAAAGAGTCCCGTCAGCTGCTGGCTCAAGGCCGTGATTGCGCTATTGCAACAGGAAACCATCAGTGGGCTGCCGGGTTCCAGCGCTGTATGCAGCCAACAATGCGCCACGCTGTTCGCCTTAGCCGTTCGTGAGTGGTTAACCAGAGCATCGCCCGCACAAAACGTGTTGAATTTACTGCTGCACCCCAAACTCGGATCTGTGGTGTTTTTGATGCTCGAATCACCGTCCTTTGCATGGAGCGTCGAAGAGCTGGCGAAGCGCGTACACATGTCGCGGGCCAGCTTTGCGCAATTATTCCGTGAAGTGTCAAACTCCACACCGATGGCAGTGTTAACCACTTTGCGCCTGCAATTCGCCGCTCAGATGTTGTCACGCGGATCGCAACCATTGATTGTGGTAGCTGAATCGGTGGGCTACGCCAGCGAGTCATCGTTTTATAAAGTCTTTCTACGCGAATTCGGCTGTACGCCGGGCGAGTACCGCAAACGCGTGAAAGCGCTGGAAGCATAGCGCTACGCCTGCTTCGGGGTACCAACCGAAGACAGGCGTATGATTGAGAAGGTTACTTTTGCTTGCGATGTCTGTGCAGCCACATCAGCTTATACGCAGCCGGAATGATGAATAGCGACAACAGCGGCGCGGTGATCATGCCGCCAATCATCGGCGCGGCTATGCGGCTCATCACTTCTGACCCGGCTCCCGTCCCCCACAAGATGGGCAACAGACCGGCGATAATCACCGCCACGGTCATCGCTTTCGGGCGCACGCGCAGTACAGCGCCGTGATATAACGCTTCATCCAGTTTATCCGCCGTAAAGGTTTGCGGGTTTTCCAGCGCAGGCTCTGCTTCAATGGCGTGACGCAGATACATCAGCATCACCACGCCAAACTCTGCGGCCACGCCGGCCAACGCAATAAACCCGGTTCCGGTCGCGACCGACATATGGAACCCCATCCAGTAGAGGAACCAGATGCCCCCTACCAGGGCAAAGGGGACGCTGGTGATAATCAACAGCGCTTCGCCAAAGCGACGGAAAGCCAGATAAAGCAGGACGAAGATAATCATCAGCGTCATCGGCACCATCAATTTGAGCTTATGGCTGGCGCGTTCAAGCAGTTCGAACTGCCCGGAGAACGCCACGCTGGTCCCCGGCTTTAACTGCACCTTTTCCGCGATCGCTTTTTGCAGATCGTTCACCACCGAAACCATGTCACGATCGCGAGCATCGATGTAAATCCAACTGGTGGGTCGCGCATCTTCTGTTTTTAACATTGACGGCCCAGAAACGACCGTGACATCCGCCACATCAGCCAGCGTGATTTGCTGTTTCATAGGGGTCAGAATGGGCAGATTACGCAGCGCTTGCGGGCTGTCGCGATAGCTCTGCGCATAGCGAAGGTTGATAGGATAACGCGCGATCCCTTCTACCGTTTCGCCCACCATTGCGCCCCCCACAGCGGAGGTCACAAACAGCTGTACATCGCCAACGGTCATGCCATAACGAGCCGCTTTCTCACGATTAATATCCACGTTGAGATAGCGTCCCCCTACCAGACGCTCAGCTAACGCAGAGGCGACGCCTGGCACGGTTCTGGCCACCTCTTCAATTTGTTCCGCCGTCGCATCGATATCAGCCAGCACGTTACCTGACACTTTAATCCCGATAGGGCTTTTTATCCCGGTAGAGAGCATGTCGATACGGTTACGAATTGGTGGCACCCACAGATTCGCCAGCCCCGGCAAGCGCACGGTTTTGTCCAGCTCGGCGATGATTTTGTCCATCGTCATACCCGGACGCCACTGATCCTGCGGCTTCAGTTGGATCGTCGTTTCAACCATTTCCAGCGGCGCGGAATCAGTTGCGGTTTCCGCTTTACCGGTTTTACCAAATACGCGCGCCACTTCAGGAACGGTCATGATCAGCTTATCGGTTTTTTGCAGCATGTCCGCCGCCTGCGCCGCCGAGATCCCCGGTAGTGTCGAAGGCATATACAGCAAATCGCCTTCATTAATCTGCGGCAGGAATTCACCACCGACTTTATTCAGCGGGTAGATAACCGTCAGTATTGACAGCACCGCTACCAGGAGAGTGGTTTTGGGCCAGTGCAGCACCTTCAGCAATAGCGGATGGTAAATACGGATCAGAAAGCGGTTAAGCGGGTTACTGCTTTCCGCCGGTATTTTTCCGCGGATCCAGAATCCCATCAGGATCGGAATAACCACAATAGCCAGAAATGCCGCGCCCGCCATGGCATAGGTTTTGGTGAACGCCAGCGGACCAAACAGCCGCCCTTCCTGCCCTTCAAGGGTGAAAATAGGGATAAACGACAACGTAATTATCAGCAGGCTGATGAACAATGCCGGGCCGACTTCCACCGAGGCGTCAGTAATGACCTTCCAGCGCGTGGCGTTATCCAGCGTTTCACCCGGATGTTGATGCCCCCACTCTTCCAGCCGCTTATGGGCATTCTCAATCATCACGATTGCCGCATCAACCATCGCCCCGACGGCAATGGCAATTCCCCCGAGCGACATAATATTGGCGTTCAGCCCCTGGAAATGCATCACGATAAACGCGATACACAGCCCCAACGGCAGGGAAATAATCGCCACCAATGCCGAACGCAGATGCCACAGGAACAGCGCGCACACCAGCGCAACGACGATAAACTCCTCCAGTAGCTTATAGCTCAGGTTATCAATGGCGCGATCGATAAGCTGACTGCGATCGTATGTTGTAACTACCTCAACGCCTTCCGGCAGGCTGCTTTTCAGGGTGTCGAGTTTGGCTTTAACGGCGGAGATCACCTCACGCGCATTTTTACCGGAGCGCAGGATAACCACCCCGCCCGCCACTTCGCCTTCGCCGTTCAGCTCGGCGATCCCGCGGCGCATTTCCGGTCCAATCTGAACGCGTGCCACATCGCACAGATAAACCGGTACACCGTCGGCCCCGGTTTTCAGGACGATATTATTGAAATCATCAAGCGTTTGCAGATAGCCACTGGCGCGCACCATATATTCGGCTTCAGCCATCTCCACCGACGAGCCGCCCGCTTCCTGATTTGACGTATCCAGCGCAGATTTCACCTCCGCCAGGCTGATGCCATATTGCGTCAGCTTCATCGGGTCGATAACCACCTGGTACTGTTTAACCACGCCGCCCACCGAGGCCACTTCCGCCACGTTAGGAATCGTTTTTAACTCATATTTTAAAAACCAGTCCTGAAGAGAACGTAATTCCGCGAGGTCATGTTTTCCGCTGCGATCCACCAGCGCATATTCAAAGATCCAGCCGACGCCCGTGGCGTCCGGCCCCATTTCGGCACTAACACCTGCCGGTAATTTTCCCTGCACCTGGTTGAGATATTCCAGTACGCGCGAGCGCGCCCAGTAAGGATCGGTACCATCCTCGAAAATGACATAGACGTAGGAATCGCCAAACTGCGAGAAGCCGCGCACCGTCTTCGCGCCCGGTACCGACAGCATGGTGGTGGTCAGGGGGTAAGTGACCTGATTCTCGACGATTTGCGGCGCCTGTCCGGGGTAGCTGGTTTTGACGATCACCTGGACATCAGAGAGATCGGGCAGCGCATCAACCGGGGTGTTAATGATGGTCCAGGTTCCCCAGATGCTGAGAAACAGCGCCCCCATCATCACCAGGAAGCGGTTTGCCACTGAACGGCGGATAATCCATTCAATCATTTATCATGTCCTCAATGTGAATGGGTCGCCTGGGCTGGCATCGCGCCTGCGTCTTGCGCACCACTGTGCTGGGCGCGCATACGGTCAAGGGCGCCAGAAATATTCGCCTCGGAGTCAATCAGGAACAGGCCGCTGGACACCACTTTTTCACCTTCGGCCAGGCCTGAGCGAATAGCCGTCAGCCCCTGAGATTCATGGAATACAGCAACCTGCTTCGGCACAAATCGACCTTCCTGATCAACGGTAATCACCCGCTGTTCGGTACCCGTATCAATTAACGCTTTAGACGGGATCAGCAGCATCGGCTCGCTTTGCGTTTTCAATTGCAGGTAAGCATTCATTCCAGGCTTGAGCGCTTCGTCGGGGTTATCAACCTGCAAACGCAGCTGGAGGGTACGCGTGGTAGCATCAACGCTTGGCAAAATACTCCACTTACTGATGGTGAATGGCTTATCCGGCCAGGCAGGAACAGTGATGCGAAATTGCGAGGCATCTTTAATCAGCCAGGCAATAGATTCCGGGACCGACGCGCTGACCCATACCGGATCCATTCCCTGAATTTTCGCGACCACATTGTCTTTAGAAATATTCATGCCGGTACGCAAATCGAATGCGGTGATCACCCCATCAATGGGGGCTTTCAGGGTAAAGCGGGTCTGAATTTTACGCGTCGACTTTAAACGCTGGATATCCGCTTCCGGCATACCGGCAAGGCGTAATCGCTCCAGAATCCCTTCCACCTGCGTCGCGCTGCCGCCGGTCTCGCGCAGCAGCAAATATTCGCTCTGCGCCTCAACCCAGTCAGGAATCGTCAGGTCAATGAGCGGAGAACCCTTCTTGATTTTGTCACCCACAGTAAGCGGGTAAACCTTCTCGATAAAGCCAGCGGAGCGTGCCTGGACAATAACAAACTGGTATTCGTTATAGCTCACGTTAGCCGGGAAAGTTTGCGCATAGTGCAGTGGTCCCCGACGCACGGGTTCCGTTTTTAGCCCCAGATTCTGGGTCTGAGTGGGATCGATGCGCACGCCAGGTGCTGACGCGCTTGCGGTCTCTTCATCGGCATATTTCGGGATTAAATCCATATCCATGAACGGCGATTTGCCCGGCTTGTCAAAACGCGTATTCGGATACATGGGGTCATACCAGAACAGAACTTTTCTGGCTTCTTTTGGCGAAGCCTGTCCGGTTTCGGTCGATACTTTTGCGGATGAATAATAAGTATAAACACCGACAGAAATAATCCCACCTGCAATCATGCCAGCGAGAATAAGCGCGGTATTTTTAATATTTAAAGACGCCATAATGATTTCCATTGCGCGATAATCTCACCCGCGCTCGCAAGAACCCGGGCAAGAATTAAAGAGACCAGCGAGAACGTTATTTACTGATGTGAATATCGCGTAACACAGAGAGATTTCCCTGCTGAACAAACGTAAACGCGACCTTATCGCCCGGTTTAATATCGTCAGCCCTGGTGTCGGCCACCAGCGTAAAACGCATCGTCATCGCCGGCCAGTTCACCGCCGGAATAGGATCATGTTTAATCGTGACTTTTTTACTTTCCATATCAACAGCTTCAATCACCCCAGTCGCGCTAATGCGTTGTTCCTGTTGAGCCGCCGGCTGCATACTCATCATCTCGCCATGTTGATGCTCATTGGCCTGAGCGTTAAATATGACCACAGAGAAAAGGCTTAACAGCACGGCTTTGGCGGTAGTATTCATAGTTGATGCTCCTGAAAAGTTAATATTAAGGTTTACTCCACCCAACCGCCGCCTAAGGCAGCAAACAGCTTAATTTCATTAACCTGCTGGGCGTAATTAAGATCGAGCAGCGATTGCTGCGTGGCAAATAAAGAACGTTCGGCGTCCAGAACTTCGATATAGCTAACCGCGCCATTCTGATACAGCGCTCTGGCACGTTGTAGGGTGATTTGCAATGACGCCAGATAACGCTGCTGGCCGCTAATTTGATCGGCAATGCTTTGGCGCAACGCCAGCGCATCGGCCACCTCTTTAAATGCGCCCTGAATTTTTTGTTCGTAATTCACCACCGACTGCTGTTGGCGAATTTCAGCCAGATCGAGCCTGGACTGATTACGTCCGGCGTTAAAAATTGGAATATCTATTTTGGGGACAAAATTCCACATGCCGCTGGCAGCATTAAACAAGCTGGAGAGATCGCTGCTGCTACTGGACACGGAGCTGGTCAGGGTAATCGACGGGAAAAATGCCGCCCGCGCGGCGCCGATATTGGCATTCGCCGCCATTAATCCGTGCTCAGCTTCCATAATATCCGGACGCTGTAACAGTATTTGCGACGAGAGTGATGGCGGCAGCGTAACCGGTTTAATATCTCCGCGACTGCGCGCTCGATCGTCGGGTAATTTTCCGTAGGTACCCAGCAACAGTTGCAGCGCGTTGTTGGCCTGCGCCAGTTCACCTTTACGCTTCGCGATTTCGCTGCGCGTACTTTCAATCACGCCCCGCGCCTGTTCCAGCGCCAGTACATTAGTGCTACCGGTGACCAGTTGTTTTTCAACAAAGGCGTAGGAACGCTGATAGTTTTGCAGCGTTTCTTCGGCAATTTGCAGTTGTGCATAAGCCAGACGCTGATTGAAATAACTTTGCGACACGTTAGAGATTAATGAGATATGTACCGCCCGACGCGCCTCTTCGCTGGCAAAGAAATTCTGTCGATCGGCTTCACTCATATTTTTCAGCCGACCAAAAAAATCCAAATCGAAACTGAGATTCAGTCCGGCCTCGAATTCGCGATCGGTGCTGCTGTCGCCTTTTAATTTACCGCTGTAGGTACCGCTGGATCCTGCCGTAATTTGCGGATAGCGGTCAGCGTCCGTGACGCCATATTGCGCTCGCGCCTCCTGAACCTTCAGCACAGCCATACGCAAATCGCGGTTATTGGCCAGCGCCTCACCAATCAGCACCTTAACCTGGTCGTCAATGAAGAAGGTCCGCCAACCGGTGTCCTGATAATTCCCAGAGGCTGACACCAGCGCATTCTGGCTTAAGGAGAATTGCTGTGGCACCGGCAAAGCCGGGCGCTGATAGTCCGGCGCTAATGAACAACCGGCGAGAACGAATATAGCGCTGAGGGTAAGAAGCTTAAATTTGCTCATAGTTCTTCACGTCCTGACCGGACTGATGACCCTAAAATATGTAGGAATTTATAGGGTTGTACTTTAACGAAGTGACTCTGTTTAACCGGTGACAGGAAAATGACAAAACTGTCATTTTCCCAATAACCGATTGCTATCCGATCCCGCTTCCCTAGAATTGAAAGTCCGCACAAGCAGTGCGAGAAGGAGAATGCGATGAAGATTTTGATAGTCGAAGATGAGAAAAAAACCGGTGAATACCTGACGAAAGGCCTGACGGAAGCAGGTTTTGTCGTGGATTTGGCGGATAACGGCCTGAACGGGTACCACCTGGCGATGACCGGCGATTACGATCTGCTCATCCTCGACATCATGCTGCCGGATGTAAACGGCTGGGATATCGTACGCATGCTGCGTAGCGCCAATAAAGGCATGCCCATTCTTCTCCTCACTGCGCTGGGTACCATTGAACATCGGGTTAAAGGTCTGGAATTAGGCGCTGACGATTACCTGGTCAAACCGTTTGCCTTTGCCGAACTGTTGGCGCGGGTCAGAACGCTATTACGCCGGGGCGCGGCGGTAATTGTTGAAAGCCAGTTTCAGGTCGCAGATTTAATGGTTGATCTGGTGAGTAGAAAAGTCACCCGCAGCGGGGCGCGCATCACCCTGACCAGCAAAGAGTTTACGCTGCTTGAGTTTTTCCTGCGCCACCAGGGAGAAGTTTTACCCCGCTCGCTGATTGCCTCTCAGGTCTGGGATATGAATTTTGACAGCGATACCAACGCCATCGATGTCGCCGTTAAGCGTCTGCGCGCCAAAATCGATAATGACTTTGAGCCGAAACTGATTCAGACCGTGCGCGGCGTGGGATATATGCTTGAGGTTCCTGATGGCCAGTAAACGATGGCAACGCCCTTTTTCCCTGGCGACGCGACTGACCTTTTTCATCAGTCTGGCGACTATCGCTTCATTTTTCGCCTTCGCATGGATAATGATCCACTCAGTGAAAGTGCATTTCGCCGAGCAGGACATCAATGATTTACAAGAGATCAGCGCCACGCTGGAGCGTATTCTTAATCAACCGAAAGAACCTGAACCACGCCGACTGGAAACGCTAAAAAACGTCGTGGCAGGTTACTCGAACGTCATTATTTCTCTGGAAGATAGCAATCAGAAGGCTATTTTTCATTCACCTGACGCCCCGGATCTTCGGCAATTTATCGCCAGTGCAAGGCCGGATAAAAATGCCCAAGCCCGCGATGTCTTTATTATATCCGGCCCCATACTGCAAACGCCCAAACATACGCACGGTCAGATGACATCATCAAACTGGCGCATGATTCGTTTGCCTGTAGGCCAGCTTGCCGATGGAAAACCGGCATATACGCTGTACCTGGCATTATCGATCGATTTTCATCTGCACTATATTAATGACCTGAAAAACAAGCTGATTATGACGGCATCACTGATTAGCATGATGATTGTTTTTATCGTGCTGTTCGCCGTTTATAAAGGTCATGAACCGATCCGTAATGTCAGTCGCCGCATCCAAAATATCACCTCGAAAGATCTCGACGTACGCCTCGACCCGCAAGCCGTGCCTATTGAACTGGAACAGCTGGTAAGTTCGTTTAATCACATGATCGAACGCATCGAGGATGTTTTTAAACGTCAGTCGAATTTCTCAGCGGATATTGCCCATGAGATCCGCACCCCAATCACTAACCTGGTCACGCAAACAGAAATTGCGCTGAGCCAGACCCGTAGCCAAAAAGAGCTGGAGGACGTGCTGTATTCCAATCTCGAAGAATTTGGCCGGATGTCGAAGATGGTGAGTGACATGCTGTTTCTGGCGCAAGCGGACAACAATCAACTGATCCCGGAAAAGACCGCGCTCAATCTGGCTGATGAGGTCAGTAAAGTGTTCGACTTTTTCGAGGCCTGGGCAGAAGAACGTGAGGTTAGTTTACGCTTTGAGGGACGCGAATGCTGGGTATCGGGCGATCCGTTAATGTTACGCCGGGCAATGAGTAATCTGCTTTCAAACGCCATGCGCTACACGCCAAAAGGCGAGTCAGTGACCGTGCGGGTGAAAGAGGCCGATGAACAGGTGCAGATAGTCGTTGAGAACCCCGGCCCGCCAATTCCTCCGCAACATCTTCCGCGGCTGTTTGACCGCTTCTATCGGGTAGATCCTTCCCGGCAACGTAAGGGAGAAGGCAGCGGTATTGGCCTTGCGATCGTGAAATCGATAGTCATTGCCCATCAGGGAAACGTTGCGGTGACATCTGATTCACATGCCACCCGCTTTATTCTGACGCTGCCCCGGCATGCAATTTAATCTTTAGTGACGACGGTTAAGTCATTCCTGTTCTCTGACTTAACCGTCATATTCCTGTCACGTCGCTGACAGCGTGCGCTAATTATAATTTCTTCCGTAAACCCACACAGGAGAAATATGATGAATAAGATGTCCTCTTTTTTAGCTATCGCGTTTTTTATCTCAGCGGGCGTTAATGCGGCAGAAACGTCATCCCATGCACAATCATTTTCACAAATGAATGAACATGAAAAAGCGATGGTAGTACATCAGTCGACAAATAATGCTCATTCCTATGCCCATGAGCAACAGGCGGAAAAACACCGTGCGCAGGCAAACTCTGCACAATAACGGATAACGCCAAAGGGCGCTGCGATCACAGCGCTCTCAAAAGCTGTGCGTTACAGTATGCCGTTTTAATACTGGAGTCAGGCATGGCTTTAACCCTCACGGTATTGCTTGAAAACCGGCGCGCTGCTGGCGCAGATAAATCATTACGGGCAAAGCCTGGATTAAGCATGTTAATTCAGGATGAAACCACCAACATACTGTTTGATACCGGGCCGGATGACAGCTTCATTCTAAACGCCGCGCAAATGGGGATCGACCTGACACAATTAACCGCCGTGGTGCTGTCACATGGTCATTACGATCATTGTGGCGGCGTCCCCTGGCTTGCCGATAACAGTCGTATTATTTGCCATCCTCAAATAGCCTGTGAGCGTTACGCGTCGATAACGCTTGCGGGAAAGCCGCGACAAATTAAAAAACTCTCCCGCGATAACGACTACTCTCGCCTGAATATGGAATACACCCGCGAACCGTTGGCGATTAGCGATCGTTTTTTGTGGTCCGGGGAAATTAGCGTATCCACACCGCAGGCCTACGGTGTTATTCACGAGAAAACACCTCAGCCGGATTACATCAGCGATGAAGGCGTATTGATCTATAAATCTGACCGTGGGCTGGTGATCATTACCGGTTGCGGGCACCGAGGAATAGAAAATATCGTCCGCCATTGCCAGAACATCACCGGCATTCGCAAAATTCACGCCCTCATCGGTGGGTTCCATTCACGCGCCGCCTCCCCCGCTAAGCTGTGGCGGACGCGGCAATTTATTAAGCAGCAGCAACCGGAAAAACTGCTCGGCTGTCATTGTACCGGTTCGTGGGGACGGTTGTGGCTACCGGGAACAAAAGCCCCGGCAACGGGGGATGTCATCGTGCTGGCGAACTAAAGGCGGTAAAACGTGGCCCACATCTGCATTAGAAAACGGGAACTTACGTTCCCCGTTTATCATTGACGACAATTATGCACGTAACCTTGATCTGGTCACTTATTATACAGAGACAACCTTGGGTACACTCAGGATAGAGGTAAACAAACAGGAGGTAGTGAATATGTATCGCTCAATTCTGGTGCCCATTGATATCTCTGAAGCCGATTTAACCCGCCATGTTGTGCCGCAGGTTCAGGCGCATGCCAAAACCGCCAAGGTCCATTTTCTGGCCGTTATTCCTACCGTTCCGTTCTATGCCTCGCTGGGGCTGGCCTACTCAAGCGAATTCCCGGATCGCAGTGGTCTGCAGGCCAAGGCCAGCGAAAAACTCGAAGAGATTGTTAAGCAATTCAACATTCCTGCTGGCAGGAGTGAAATCCACGTCGTTTACGGCCCGCCGAAGGATCAGATCCTCAAACTGGCGGAGGCGGTTGACGCCGAACTTATCGTCATCGCCTCGCATAAGCCTGGTTTTAGCACCTACCTGCTGGGTTCAACGGCTTCTGCCGTAGTCCGCCATGCGAAATGTCCGGTGCTGGTTGTACGGTGACACTGGCTAACATAATAAAAACGGGAGTAAATTTACTCCCGTTTTTTTTCGGACTGAGCTCAGCACTCAGTGCTGATTATCCAGCACGCAAATTCGCTCAGCCAGCAAGATGTGTGCAACACAGTCTTAATGAAGTAGAAATATGGCTGGAGAAGGAAACGTCGTAGCGGTATGCAGAAGCTAAGAATTGGGCTTACTGTGAAATGGTACGCCCTGTAGGATTCGAACCTACGACCTACGGCTTAGAAGGCCGTTGCTCTATCCAACTGAGCTAAGGGCGCATTGTGAAGTGATAACTTCATGCAGAGAAACGCGTGAATTATACGGTCAGCGCTTGCTGAGTCAATGCCTTTTGTTTCAGTTGCTGGTGAAGTGTACGAATGTTGATTTTTTCTGCTCGTTCAAGGGTATCCAGGAAATCACCTGGTAACAACTCAGCCCGCATAGCGCCAGATTTAAGGATACATGTATTTAGAATATTTATGATTTTGCTTAACATTCCCTTACCCTCTTTCCAGCGGTTCAGGAACTCTTCAATGTTAAGTATCGCCATCAAGGAAGAAAATAGTCACTTCGAACACGGACTGAAAATCATTATTTCCCATCTGGCAAGTCAGTGGCATCAGGAGATTAGTTTTTTGCCTGTCGAGGAGATCGATCGCGCCGACATCGCGTTTATCTCACTGGATGAAGATTGGCTCAGCGCTGAATGCTATCAGGTTCCGGTTCACACCAGGCGCCAACACCGGGTGGTGATCTGTAACAGAAACGATAAAGATAAGCTGATGTTCCGGCCCTGCCTGTACATGTTGCCGCTGATCTATCGGGAAGATGACGTTGACGAGATCACCAAAAAATTAGTCCTCATCTTACAAAAACGCGCGTTACGCAACAGCGTACCGGCGACTATCTGCCATTACTGCACCACCCGCAACTTTTCTATTGCAGAGCGCCAGTTGTTAATGTTTCTTGCCAGCGGATATACGTTAGCCGAAACCGCTCACCTGCTCTCAATCAGCGATATCCATGCCAAAGCAACCCGTCGCAGCATTATGAAAAAGCTGCACGTGAAAAACGATCAGCAATTCTTAAGATACATCCGTGCGCATCTGAACTTTCTACAAAATTAGGTGGAACCTCTCCGCCTAATTTTTTATTGAGAAATATCTCACCATCAATTAAGTATCGGCTCCTACTGTACCTGGCAGCTGACTGCCAGAATAATCCAGTCATACTATTCATGAGGTAACCGAAAGGTACACCCGGTAATATTTTAACTAACCCCAGAGAGAGGTTGAACTGGATAAAACGATCTTTTGGGCATTGAGTAAGACATCAGAAAACTTCCGGCAGATTATTCTGATGGGATACTCAATTGCCAGTCTGGTGATTGTTGAAGACATTGAAACCCAACGGCACAAGGGAACTCACCGTCGCGCTGGAAAAATTTGGGTCAGGGATGTTTGTTGTCAGCAATTTATCCAGACCTGCCGCAACAGAAATGGAATGGAAACGGATGCACAGCGCAAAACGCCGGGAACGACATCGCCGTATACGAAACGCTAACTGTACCCATCAATATCCCCACTGTACCTCACAAGTATTCGACCAAATCGAGTATCTGGCGCAAAAAATCGAATACACCATACCGGGCGATACTATATCTCAGGCGATTATTACAGGAGACTATTATCTTGCCTATACACTGAGCCGCCATTTATTCTCAGGCACGCGCACCGCGATCTTCCGGTCCATTGAATCGGCGCTGGTCTGCCTGCAAAAGTCGGTCATTAGTCAGTTAGTGGTTGATATAGAAGGCTTAACAAGCTCTTACTTCGATATTCTTCAGTGCCTGCGCCAACTACTTAAACAGCGGAATGATATCCAAATCTTCATATTGCTTTCCAGTCATGATGAAGATCTTAAAAGCTTTATATCACTGTCTGGCCCCTTTTATATCTTATCACGCAGTCTACACCTCCCAGAGATGCGTCAGGCATTATTATCCCCGGTGCTAAATTATATTCATTCGAGGCGCATAAAGCAGGTCGATTGGGAGATGGTGACCTTACTTTTACAAGGTAACTCCTTAAAAAAGATTGCTCAGTTACAGACACAACCCTACCACCGCATCATCTATCGCCTGAACCAGTTGATTACCCGCCTGGGATTACCAAACCGGCAGCGCTTTTTGCATCTGATACATCGTCTCAACGTTACCTCTCATCATTTAATTTAACACCATAACCCTATGTCCAGTAAGATTTTTTAGGAAATTACTTATTTTAGCATGAGAAAATTGATCCAATTTTCACAAATATTTAATATTTACAACTATTCCTGGTATTATAGATACCACCTCTTCAACACTTAACCTTACTGTTTCTGCGTACATCGCTCGAAAATAGTGTTTCCGCTGACTTAACAAAACCTAAACAATTAGCTTATTGTATCGTTTTTACTATTTAAAATAAATTTTCAATCTGCCATAATTCGAACCGCAGATAAATAATGCCAATAGTCATTAACACATCTGGATCTTTCAGAACATCCTAACTGCCATTAACAATCGGGATGTTGTAAGTCTTTTCCGAAAGAGTGGAGCAGGTATAATCCTCACTGTTTCCTGATTAATTGTTAGTTTTTCCAGTGTGAAATGGATGTTCCACAAATTCATTGTTCTGTAGAAGAACAACCGAATAAACAAGGACGAAATAGTATTTATTCGGTTCTCCTCAGAACAACTCTTGGCTATTTGACAATATTATAACGCCTGATGTTTTATCAAATTCGCAAGATACGCAAACAGTTTGAGGCATACAACAATGAAACCAGCATCCGTTATCATTATGGACGAACACCCTATTGTCAGAATGTCGATAGAAGTACTCCTCGAAAAAAACAGTAATATTCAGGTTGTGCTGAAAACCGATGACAGCCGCGCGGCAATAGAACATCTACGCACGTACCCTGTCGATCTTGTCATCCTGGATATTGAACTGCCTGGCTCTGATGGCTTTACATTACTCAAGAGAATAAAATCATTGCAGGAGAATACTCGGGTGCTATTTCTGTCTTCAAAATCTGAGTCTTTTTATGCCGGGCGCGCTATTCGCGCTGGGGCAAATGGTTTTGTCAGTAAACGAAAGGATCTAAATGATATCTACAATGCGGTAAAAATGATTTTATCAGGATATTCTTTTTTCCCTTCGGATACACTGAACTTTATTAACAATGTAAATGTACAAAAAGGTGTATTAAATGATATGCCGCTCTCTAACCGCGAGGTGACGGTTTTACGTTATCTGGCAAACGGGCTATCCAACAAGGAAATTGCTGAGCAATTGCTACTCAGCAATAAAACGATTAGCGCTCACAAAGCTAATATCTACTCCAAGCTCGGTTTGCATACCATCGTTGAACTGATCGACTACGCCAAAATGCATGAATTAATGTAACAACACTCCCGGCGAGATGTCGTTCGGGAGTGTTTTGTCAGCGCAATGATTAGTTATAGTTAATCATAAACGTGGCATCGGCCCTGGCGACCCCGGGCTGCACCCCATCAGCCAGCGCGATATAGTTGGCAAAAAAAGTCAGCGTGGCATTGCCATTCTCATCAATACCGACGGTCTGGCTGGCCTGCTCAAGCGGCAATCGCGTCCGGTCGCTATCGCGCAGCTCAATCGCCACCTTTTGCGCCATAAGCGCGTTATCGAGCGCCAGTAGCGTAGTACCTGGGGCCGGGGTCCCGGAGAACGTTATCGATGCGGATCCCGGCGGACAGCCTTCAAGCTTCAGCGTAAACGAGACCGGTTGGGTGGTGTCTCCGCTGGTCTGTAACTGCTTTGTCGGCCAGGTGCCTAAATCAACCGACTTATTGCTGTCGCTGGCAATCACCGCGCAGGTAAAATCCACCACGTTACCGCGCAGTTCAATATTGATTTCTCCCAGCGACGAGGCGGCCTGGCATAACGCGCTGAATGCCAGCATCGGCATAATCGCCAGAAATGCCCATGCGGCGGGCTTTTGCTTATTAGTCATAGTCCACTCGCAGATAGCCACGGGCAGTAAAAGGCCCTTCCGTGGGTTTATTACCCGTCACGCTGACCGGCCATGTCCGGATCCCAACACTCGCCGCGGCGTTGTCGTCCAGTTGAAATGGAATAGTGCTGGACAGATTGTTAGGCGTTAGCGGATTACCGCTGCTGTCGGCAACAATGAAACCTAAATCCGGGTTGTTTGAAACCATCATTTGCCCGGAGGCTTTCTCCGCTTCTACCCGCATGGTCAAGTAGGCCTGAGCGGCAACGTTGGTGCATTTTATGGCCACCGTTTTTGTCTGCGGATTGATGCCTTCGGGCTTGTTGCCCGCGCCCGCCTTGCTAAACAGCGATGCGCCAATATCGCCAAAATCAAACTCGACAATCTGTCCGGCGTTCACTTCGCAGTTTTGTGGAACCTCCACCTTACCGCTGTAGCTAATGGTGTAAACCGGCGTACTCAGCGCATCTCCGGTACTGGTGGTGACATAGACTCTGAACATCGTCTGCCGGGGAATAGGCACCATGTTAATAAATGAGCGGATCACTTTGAGTTTAAACACCAGCTTTGAATCCATTACGCCAAAAGGTTGCTGCTTCGGCACGTTAGGGTGAGTCCCCATGCGGATATAGTTACGCGGGGGATAAAACAACCCGGCGTAACTGTCGGTGATGCTCATAGCCCCCAGCAGGTAGTCATTGAGTTTCAGGTACTGAAAACCGCCCTCGGTACTTTGAACCGGAAGTTCAGTGACATAGCTTCGATAGGTATAATCCACCGTCGTCCCTGCCGGACAGGTGGCATTGACGCCAATCCAGCCTGATTTTTCCGGCAACGTCACCACCTGTCCCGGCTGGTTGTTGCTGCTGTTAAAGACATTCGACAGATCGTAAAAAACATCCGTTGGTGTGCCATTCGAATTTTGGCAGACCGTTGCCCAGGACGGTTGCGCCATCAGCAGTAACGCGCTTGCCAGTAACAAACCTGTTTGTCGTTTCATCGTATTATTCCTGTCGTGCCGCTGGTGATTCGCACGTCACATTCGTGAGCGTCACCGCCTGTTTCAGGCTCTCTTCAGGCAAGGCATAATGCGCCACGCAACGAGCTTTTGCGCCTTCCCCCCATTGGATCAGCAACTCGCCTTTAAGCGGCAGGCCGCTCAGGTAAATTTGCCCGTCTTCACCCACCATACTGGTCACGCCGCTGGTGTTTTCACGCACCACGGAGCCAAATGGCACAGGTTTACCGGCATATTTCGCCGTCATCAGCGCCCGCACACCGATACGTGTATCAAACGCCGCTCGCACCAATGCCCCTTGCGTTGGCACGACGCTGCTGACGTTGTTTTCCACATCGGTATTGTTATTCATCGAATTGGTGTCTAACGCGACGCGGTTATAGCGATAGACGGTGGCATACGGCATCACCGCGTATCCACGCCAGTCGGTCTGCACGCCGGTCTGGTTTTCTATCCGCACACCCTGAGCGCCTGGCGCTTTGATCAACACATTGGTATCGCCGAGCGGCTGACTAAGCGTAATGCCGTCCTCATGCCCTATCACACCGCCGGCGAGCTGCCAGTTGTAGTCATGCTGGTCGCGGTCGTAGTTGTATCCCACGCCCAGCGTGCCATAGGCCGCCTGCCAGTTAGCGCTGGCGTTTCCGCTGTAACCATTAGTACTGCTGTGACCCTGATTCACGCTATAGCTCAGGTTACGGCCATCCAGCAACGTACCGCCGATCCCGCTCTGCCAGCTATTTTGTCCGTTGCTATTGCGGTTGGCATTAAAGGTGGCGTAGGTGCGATCGAAGGCATTATCACGCGAGTAACGCCGCCCGCTCAGCAGGCTGAACGGGATTGACATATTGAACGCCATAATGCGGTCGGTGTCGGAGATGCCGACTGATTCATTCCACGACCAGGAGAGTGAATAGCTAATCCCCTGCCAACCACTGGCATAGCCCAGTTGATACCAGGTATTGGTGTCTGAGGTATTCCAGTACGTTTGCTGGCTACCTGAGATATACAGCGATCCGTAATCCCCCAGATTCTGCGAAATGTTGATCTGAAAACGGCCTTTCTTGCTATAGCTCAGATTGTGGTAACTCTTCACATCCGGCACGTCGTGGCGATTGCCTTCGCTGTCGTATTCGTACTCATAGCCTTCCATACTGCGATACGCGACGTCGTCGAGTGTATAGAAGCCACGCGTAGAGTAGCGGTAGCCCAACAGCTGAAAGTTAGTGCCAAAATTGTTCAATGACTTCGCATACAGGAAACGCAGAGACTGCCCCTGGTGCGTACTGTCATCCGCCAGTTGGCTGCGCGCATGGGTTAAATCGACGGAAACTGCCCCCCAATCCCCCAGATTTCGGCCAGTACCTAAAACTACCGCAGTGTAACGTGAGGCTAACTGCGTACCACCATAAGCGGTATACCCCTCTGGTAACCCGGCGATTAATGTTCCCTGGAAAAAAAACGGTGAGGATTGCTGGCTATTGCCGCTGCGAAAATCCCCGGCAACCACGTCATACTTGAAACGCCCTTCTCGCTGTAACAACGGAACCGTGGAGTACGGCACCGTATAGCGCTGCTGGCTACCGTCTTTCTCATCCACCGTCACCTCAAGGTCACCGCTGGAGGAGGTCGGGTTAAGATCGGTTATCGCAAAAGCGCCCGGTGAAACATAACTTTGATAAATCACGTAGCCATTCTGACGAATAGTCAGTTTCGCTGCGGTACGCGCAATGCCACGTACGGTAGGCGCGTAGCCTTGTAAGCTGTCGGGATACATGCTGTCTGAGGAATAGAGTCGCGCGCCACGAAAACCGACGCTGTCAAAAACGTCATTTCCGGTATTGCTGTCGCCCATCACCAGTTCACCCTTCAGCGGGATAACCGCGCGCTGAAGCCATGTACCGATGTTTTTCCAGCTTTGTGAATGGTATCCGTCACCTTTGGAATAGCTCCACGCGCCATTGTTCCTTAGCCGCCAGGGTCCATAGTTCAAGCCACTCAACATGCTCAGGAAATAGCTGTCAGTATCGCTCCCACGGCTACCGGTAAAGTTATAGTTAATCAGCGCCGCCGGGATCCCTTCATCCCATTCGTCCGGTGGAATGTAGCCGCGCGCGCTGTTTAACATCGACGCCTGCGGCAAACTGATGTTTAAGCGCAAAGTAGAAAAATCAAAGGCAACTTCACTGCCGGGAATCGCCTCAGGCAAATTGATACAGGTCGCGTTCGGATCCTGACTGAGTGCCGGAAACGCGGCAATATTAACGCCCAGGCGTTTTACCCAGTCGAGTCCAAAGCATGGCATCAGTCCGCCAGACTTCTCCCCTGCCTTTCCCGCACTGCTGGCAAAATGAATGTCCTGGGTAGCAACGAATTCATCATTGCGCCAGATATCCACACGATAAACGCCTTCAGGCTGATGATTACCTTTTTCAAAACGTGATAAATCCGCCACGGTTGCCGTATCCGCAGATAAAAATGCCGGATTGAAATAGCTTTCCCCATGGCTTAAAGAGGGAAAGAGCGCCGCCAGCGTGGACAACGCCACCCCCGCCAGCGGTGGCGTAACCCCCGGTAACAGGTCAGGAAAATACGTTGTCTTATTCATCGTTATCTCAACGCACGCTTACCGTTTGGGCGGTGGTCACCGCGCCATAATCATTGACCGTCTGGAAGGTAACGTTGCCCTGTACGCCCGTTGGCAGCAGCACCTGCGTATCGCTTTTTGGCGCAACCATGACGTTATCGATCTTCGTTTTCCCCACAGTGAGGTTGACCAGAGTGACGTAATACGCAGACGGATTGTTGATTTTCAGGTGGTTGCCGGAACGGGAAAACTGCAGCATGCCGGGAGCATCTTCCGGGATGTGCGGCAGATTATTTGGGCGGACAAAAAGTTTAATGCGCGACAAAATCGCCAGTTGCAGAACGTTTTTACCCTCAAGGCTGTTCTTGTTGACTGACGGAATGGCTTTCACGTTCATCCAGAACAGCGATTCACGGTCTTTTGGCAGCGGCGCGCCTGCGTAGATGATACGCAACGTGTTTTCACTTTTAGCCTCACTGACAAACAACGGAGGCGTCACGACAAACGATTTTTCTTTAACCCCTGCGCTATTCTCGATCCATGAATTTACCAGGTAACGTTCTTTGGTATCGCTATTGCTAATAGACAGCGAAGTTTGCTTGGCATCAGCTGGATAAATAACACGGGTAGCGCCTAATGCAATGCCGCCGGCTGCCTGCACACTGGCAGCAGAAAATAAGGCCAGTAAAAGGATAAAACCTGATTTTAGATTATTAAACATAGCTACAAATACCTTTGATGCGATTATCGTTGGGAAATAAATCAGGGATAAACCAACGTAAACCACACGTCTGAACGAAGTATTCCCGGTGTGATATTTTCCGAGACGGCCCGATAGCGAGCAGTGAAATGAAACGTCATCTCTTGGGTGATAATCGGCGCGTAATGAAGCGGTAGCGCATTAGGAATTATTTGCCGTTGTCGCTCGTCAAATAACGCCAGACCAACCCCCGAAGATGCAGACGCATCGCCGCTGGCCAGAAAAACCTGCGGATCTTCCGCTGGCGTCACACCGGCAAACGCAATCCCGACGTGGTCATAAACATCAGAACTGCACGATGTTAATCGCAGTGAAAACGGTACGCTGGTAGAGGCAAAGCTTCCCGTTCCGGAGAAGGCATTGGTACGATATTGCCCCATTTGCACCCGCAAATTCTGGCTGTCGGTGGCGACCGTACAGGCGCCGTTAACGAGCTGTCCCCGTAAGTGGAGGCGTCCGCTTTCCAGTATTACCGTATGAGCAAGCGCAGGCATTACGCACAGCATTCCCGCCAGCGCCACGCCTTTCCCTATCATCTGCCGCATCCTTTTTCATCCCCGGATATTGCCTCATCCAATGAGGCGAACATCATCCTTGCGCGAATCTGAACGGCTTATTCGTACTTCATGATAAACGTCGCGTCGGCATTCGCCTGACCCGGCGTAGCGCTGGTCGCGGTCGCTTTATAACGGGCAGAGAAACGCAGGGTGTTGGTCCCTTCTACCAGCGCCTGAGCGGTAGAGAAGGTTGCTCCATCCGGCTTCAGCGCGGTGGACGTATTGTCCAGAATTTCAATCCCTACACCGCCCGCGGTAGTACTGTTATCCGAGGAGGAAACGGCCAGCAGGTTATTGTTAGTGATGTCGGTCTGGCCAGAGAAAGCAACCGCGGCGGTCGCAGCCACTTTCGGGTCGCAGTCGTTCAGTACGATAGTGAACGGGATTTGTGCCGTGGTATCACCGACTGCAGTAAAACTGGCGGTACGATACTGGCCTAACGTAACAACCTGATCGGATGACTGAGTGCTGACGGCACAGGCTGCATTGACCAGTTCACCTTCAAAATGAACAGTACCGCCGCTAACGCTTACCGGATCGGTCGCTGCCGGATCGGCCGCAACCGCTGCGCCCGCGACTAACATCAGGCTGGCAATAACAGAAGAGGCTATTAATTTACGTTTCATGGATTTCCCTTGAATTACACACATCCGGCTCCGGCGTCCTGCGGGATCCGTTTGAATCATTATCGACATTAAATGTCAGGCGAATTATCTCTGCATCCTGTAAAGATATATATCGCAAGAGAATTAGCTAACCTTTACCCAACTCTCCGAGTATTTGATTCACTAATTAATCTTCGCGAATATGACTATTTCGTCACAGCGTTAAATTAAACATTTAAATTAATGAAAAATACCTGCAAATCCTTTTAATGGCCCTGGCTAATTCTTATTGGGATCCAGGAAAAATCCGAGTAAAAATGAGGTAAAAGACATCATAATCAAACGTAACAGACTGGTTTATGGTGCATTAACCTTGAAAATACCAGGGTGATGAGTTGTTTCATTGACGTTAAATTTAATTAGCATGATCATGAATAATGCGCAGGGCTTCAGCGACTGAACCGCCTCTGCTCACTGACCGCTCTCCCCGCGATCGCACGTAAAAACGCAAACGAAAACTGACAGCACGTTCTGCTTCTGACAAAATAGTGACATCCCCTTCGATTTAACGTAACAGATGGAATCCTCTCTCTGATGGCAGCAAAGATTATTGACGGTAAAACGATTGCGCAGCAGGTGCGCTCTGAGGTTGCTCAAAAAGTTCAGGCGCGTTTAGCGGCTGGATTACGCGCCCCGGGCCTGGCTGTTGTGCTGGTAGGCAGCAACCCGGCTTCGCAGATTTATGTCGCGAGTAAACGCAAAGCCTGTGACGAAGTGGGGTTTGTCTCCCGCTCTTATGACCTGCCTGAAACCACCAGCGAGGCGGAGCTTCTTGAGCTGATCGATACGCTCAACGCAGATACCACCATCGACGGTATCCTGGTACAACTGCCATTACCGGCAGGTATCGACAACGTTAAGGTGCTGGAACGCATCGCACCAGATAAAGACGTAGACGGTTTCCACCCGTATAACGTTGGTCGTCTGTGTCAACGCGCGCCGCGTCTGCGTCCATGTACTCCGCGCGGGATTGTCACTCTGCTTGAGCGTTACAACATCGATACCTATGGTCTGAACGCCGTAGTGATTGGCGCTTCAAATATTGTCGGTCGCCCGATGAGCATGGAGCTGCTGCTGGCTGGTTGCACCACTACGGTCACCCACCGATTCACCAAAGATCTGCGTCGCCACGTAGAGCATGCGGACCTGCTGATTGTTGCTGTCGGCAAACCGGGCTTTATACCCGGCGAGTGGATCAAAGAAGGTGCGATTGTGATTGATGTCGGCATCAACCGTCTGGAGAATGGTAAAGTAGTGGGCGATGTGGTCTTTGAAGATGCAGCCGCACGTGCGTCATATATCACGCCAGTACCGGGCGGCGTAGGCCCAATGACTGTCGCCACACTTATCGAAAACACGCTACAGGCGTGTGTTGAATACCATGATGTAAAGGACGTTTAAGATGGCCACATTTTCACTGGGTAAGCACCCACACGTTGAACTCTGCGATTTGCTGAAGCTGGAAGGCTGGAGCGAAAGCGGCGCCCAGGCAAAGATCGCTATTGGCGAAGGCTTGGTGAAGGTCGATGGCGCGGTTGAAACGCGCAAACGCTGTAAAATCGTTGCCGGACAGACCGTCAGCTTTGAAGGCCACAGCATTAACGTCGTAGCGTGACCCGAGTGCCGGATGAGGTTAACGCCCTGTCCGGCCGCTTCCCCGTCTCATTTTCAGATAATAACTTCATCCCCACTTCACAGTGAACAGTTAGCATGTCGTTTTCCCACATGAAGCGAACATCATGCCAACCATCGTTACTCACGCGGCCGTTCCACTCTGTTTAGGATTAGGTCTCGGACTTAAAGTCATCCCCCCACGATTACTGTTTACTGGCGTCATTCTGGCGATGCTGCCGGATGCCGACGTGCTGTCATTTAAGCTTGGCGTCGCCTACGGCAACGTGTTTGGCCACCGTGGATTTACCCACTCACTGCTGTTCGCCTTTGTCGTGCCGCTACTTTGCGTATTGATTGGCCGACGATGGTTTAAAGCCGGATTGATTCGCTGCTGGCTATTCCTGACAGTTTCACTGCTATCGCACAGTGTGCTGGATTCTGTCACCACCGGCGGCAAAGGCGTCGGCTGGCTGTGGCCGTGGTCGGATGAACGCTTTTTCGCGCCGTGGCAGGTGATTAAAGTCGCGCCGTTCGCGCTGTCACGCTACGCGACCCCTTACGGGCATCAGGTGATTATTTCGGAATTATTATGGGTGTGGCTACCGGGAATGATGATGATGGGTGTGCTGTGGTGGTATCGAAAATATTAATCTGCCGGATGCGACGCGCTGCGTCTTATCCGGCCAACACTCGCTCTTTTGTAGGCCCGGTAAGCGTAGGCGCCACCGGGCTTACAGAGTTACTTACGACGCCAGGTGGTGCCCTGCGGACCGTCTTCCAGCACGATGCCCATCTCGTTGAGACGGTCACGCGCGGCGTCGGCCGCCGCCCAGTCTTTCGCCTTACGGGCGTCCAGACGCTGCTGGATTAACGCTTCAATTTCGGCGACTTCACCGTCATCCGTCTGCGCGCCGCTTTGCAGGAATGCTTCTGGATCCTGTTCCAGCAAGCCCAGCACGCTGGAGAGTTTACGCAGATGCGCAGCCATACCGTTCGCCGCCGCCATATCTTCACCCTTCAGGCGGTTAACTTCACGCGCCATATCAAACAGCACGGAGTACGCTTCCGGGGTGTTGAAGTCGTCGTCCATCGCTTCAATGAAACGCGCTTCAAAGGCCTCGCCACCCGCAGGAGCAACGGACTTGTCAGTGCCGCGCAGCGCAGTGTACAGACGTTCCAGCGCAGAACGCGCCTGTTTCAGGTTCTCTTCGCTGTAGTTCAACTGGCTACGGTAATGACCCGACATCAGGAAGTAGCGAATGGTTTCGGCGTCGTAGTATTTCAGCACGTCGCGCACGGTAAAGAAGTTGCCCAGCGATTTGGACATTTTCTCGCGGTCAACCATCACCATCCCGGAGTGCATCCAGTAGTTCACGTATTCGCCATCGTGCGCACAGGTGGACTGGGCAATTTCGTTTTCATGGTGCGGGAACATCAGGTCGGAGCCGCCACCGTGAATATCAAAATGGTTGCCCAACTGTTTGCAGTTCATCGCCGAACACTCGATATGCCAGCCCGGACGACCAGCGCCCCACGGAGATGGCCAGCTCGGTTCCCCCTCTTTGGACATTTTCCATAACACGAAGTCCATCGGGTTGCGCTTCACGTCAACCACGTCAACGCGTGCGCCTGCCTGCAGTTGATCCAGATCCTGGCGTGACAACTGACCGTAGTTCGGATCAGTCGGGACATCGAACATCACGTCGCCATTATCGGCAACATAGGCGTGACCTTTGGCGATCAGCTGTTCGGTGATCTCAATAATCTCGGCGATATGATGCGTAGCGCGAGGTTCCAGATCGGGGCGCAGAATATTCAGCGCATCGAAATCGCTATGCATTTCCGCAATCATGCGATCGACCAGCGCGACAAAGCTCTCGCCGTTTTCATTCGCGCGCTTGATGATTTTGTCGTCGATATCGGTAATGTTGCGCACATACTTCAGCTTATAGCCGAGGAAGCGCAGATAACGCGCAACGACGTCGAAAGAAACGAAAGTACGTCCGTGGCCAATATGACAGAGATCGTAAACGGTAATACCACACACGTACATGCCGACTTCCCCGGCATGAATAGGTTTGAATTCCTCTTTTTGGCGCGTCAGTGTATTAAAGATTTTTAACATCGAAGATTCCGTGTAGACGTGTGTGGGTAATAATATCCGTATAATACATATTATTCGTAATCGAAGCAGCACACTTTGCAAGGTGATCGCAGCTTGCGGTTATGCTATAACACACCCCTAACTCTGACCCTTAACAGGGTCGAAGCACCAATCTATCGGAACAGGATGCAAAAATGGTTACTTTCCACACTAATCACGGCGATATCGTAATCAAAACGTTTGATGATAAAGCGCCTGAAACAGTTAAAAACTTCCTGGACTACTGCCGCGAAGGTTTTTATAACAACACCATTTTCCACCGTGTTATTAACGGTTTCATGATCCAGGGCGGTGGTTTCGAGCCGGGCATGAAGCAAAAAGCCACAAAAGAAGCGATCAAAAACGAAGCGAACAACGGTCTGAAAAACACCCGTGGTACGCTGGCAATGGCGCGTACTCAGGCTCCGCACTCCGCAACCGCACAGTTCTTCATCAACGTTGCTGACAATGACTTCCTGAACTTCTCTGGCGAAAGCATGCAGGGTTGGGGTTACTGCGTGTTTGCTGAAGTTGTTGAAGGCATGGACGTGGTTGATAAAATCAAAGGCGTTTCCACTGGTCGCAGCGGTATGCATCAGGATGTGCCGAAAGAAGACGTCATCATCGAAAACGTGACCGTCAGCGAGTAATCGTGGCGACACTGTTTATTGCAGATCTTCACCTCTGCACAGAAGAACCGGCGATCACCGCCGGTTTTCTGCGTTTTTTAGCCGGTGATGCGCGACAAGCCGATGCGCTGTACATTCTCGGCGACCTGTTCGAAGCCTGGATTGGCGACGACGACCCTAATCCGCTGCATCATCAAATAGCCGCGGCGATAAAAGCACTGGTTGATTCCGGCGTTCCCTGCTTTTTTATTCACGGCAACCGTGATTTTCTGCTCGGCAAACGTTTTGCCCGTGAGAGCGGCATGACCTTACTGCCCGAAGAGAAAGTGCTCGATCTGTATGGTCGCAAGGTGCTGATCATGCATGGCGATACGTTATGCACCGACGATGCTGGCTATCAGGCGTTTCGCGCCAAAGTGCATCAACACTGGCTACAAAAACTATTCCTCGCCCTGCCATTGTTCATTCGCCAACGTATTGCCGCGAAAATGCGCGCCAACAGCAAAGCAGCCAACAGCAGTAAGTCGCTGGAGATCATGGATGTGAATCAGCAGGCCGTTATTGCCGAGCTGGAAAAACATCAGGCCCAGTGGTTAATTCACGGTCATACCCACCGTCCGGCAGTCCACGAACTTACGGCCAATGGGCAACCCGCGTTCCGCGTAGTATTAGGCGCCTGGCACAGCGAAGGTTCGATGATCAAAGTCACACCACACGACGTTGAACTGATCGCATTCCCGTTTTAATTCTGCAAATACCCCGTTCCTCTTTACACAAAACTATTCGAGTTGCATCGAGGCGGCAAATCCGTGAATCCCCTGGAGCTGACTAAAGTAAGTGACTGGGGTGAGCAGATGCAGCCAACAAAGAGGCAGCTTGAAGAGTGAAGTGTAAAGCGCGCAATCGTTTTCCTTGACGGTGAATTATGCTATTCTCTGTGCCCTCAAAAGTCGAGTGTAGTGCACCACAGGAGTTTTCAGACGCATGTCTTCCCGCAATAATCCGGCGCGTGTCGCCATCGTGATGGGGTCCAAAAGCGACTGGGCTACCATGCAGTTCGCCGCCGAAATCTTCGAAATGCTGGACGTTCCACACCATGTTGAGGTCGTCTCCGCCCACCGTACCCCAGACAAACTGTTCAGTTTCGCCGAAGGCGCTGAAGAAAACGGTTATCAGGTGATTATTGCCGGTGCCGGTGGTGCTGCACATTTGCCAGGTATGATTGCGGCGAAAACGCTGGTGCCTGTTTTAGGCGTTCCGGTACAAAGCGCAGCGTTGAGCGGCGTAGACAGTCTCTACTCCATCGTACAGATGCCTCGCGGTATTCCGGTGGGCACGCTGGCGATCGGCAAAGCGGGCGCAGCCAATGCGGCCCTGCTGGCCGCGCAAATTCTGGCAACACACGACAAAGAATTGCATCAGCGTCTGGCTGAGTGGCGTAAAGCGCAAACCGATGAGGTACTGGAGAACCCGGACCCGCGAGGTGTCGCATGAAGCAGGTCTGTGTACTCGGCAATGGTCAGCTAGGACGCATGCTGCGTCAGGCCGGTGAGCCGCTGGGGATTGCGGTCTGGCCCGTCGGGCTGGACGCCGAACCCGCTGCCGTTCCTTTTCAACAAAGCGTGATTACCGCTGAGATTGAGCGCTGGCCGGAAACGGCGCTCACTCGCGAACTGGCGCGTCACCCGGCGTTTGTTAACCGCGACGTCTTCCCGATTATTGCTGACCGTCTGACGCAAAAACAGCTTTTTGACAAACTCAACCTGGCGACCGCACCATGGCAACTGCTGGCGGATAAAAGCGAATGGTCTGCGGTGTTTGACAAACTCGGCGAGTTGGCGATTGTGAAGCGTCGCGTCGGCGGCTACGACGGTCGTGGACAGTGGCGTTTACGCGCGAATGAAACCGAACAACTGCCAGACGACTGCTACGGCGAGTGCATCGTCGAGCGAGGAATCAACTTCTCCGGTGAAGTCTCGCTGGTTGGCGCGCGTGCGCACGACGGCAGCACTGTCTTCTATCCGCTGACCCATAACCTGCATCAGGACGGCATTCTGCGCACCAGCGTGGTATTTCCGCAGGCTAACGCTAAACATCAGGCGCAGGCCGAAGCGATGCTCTCTGCCATCATGCAGGAGCTGGGCTATGTCGGTGTGATGGCGATGGAGTGTTTCATCACCCCGGAAGATTTGCTGATCAATGAACTGGCTCCGCGCGTGCACAACAGCGGGCACTGGACGCAAAACGGCGCCAGCATTAGCCAGTTTGAACTGCACCTGCGCGCCATTACCGGCCTGCCGCTGCCGACGCCGGTGGTGAACAATCCTTCGGTGATGGTAAACCTGATCGGCAGCGACCTGAACTATGACTGGCTGAAGCTGCCGCTGGTGCATCTGCACTGGTATGACAAAGAGGTACGCGAAGGGCGTAAGGTGGGACACCTGAATCTGAGCGACAGCGATACCGCGCGCCTTAGCGCCACGCTGGAAGCGCTCATTCCCCTGCTGCCGCCGGAATATGCCAGCGGCATCATCTGGGCGCAGTCAAAGCTGAAATAAACCGATACGGGAGGTGCGCCTGCGCACGCCTCCCGTTACTTTTACAGACGAATGCAGGTTCCGGCTTTCCCCGCCAACGTGTCTTCAATGCGAGACAGCGCGCCAATCCACGCGGGTTTTCCACGTCGCTTCACGTATCCGCTTACGGCTGTCACCTTTGGCCCCATCGAACCATCGGCTTTAGCAAACGGCGCCAGTTCATCAGGAGAGGCTTGACGAATCGCACGTTGCTCTGGCGTGCCCCAGTTCTCATAGACCGCATCAGCATCGGTGAGGATAACCAGACCGTCGGCATCGATCTGTTCAGCCAGCAATGCCGCCGCCAGATCCTTATCAATGACCGCTTCAGACCCTACCCCTTCCCCGGTCACCGGCACGCCGCCACCGCCGCTACAAATCACCACATGGCCTTCTTTGAGCAAGAGCTTAATGGCATCGCTTTCGACGATCTGGCGAGGCTCAGGCGAGGCGACAACACGACGCAGGTATTTGCCGTCACGTTTCATATGCCAGCCGTAGGTGGCTTCCAGTTGCGTTTGTTCTTCAGGCGAATACACCGGGCCGATAAATTTTTCCGGCGCCATAAACGCGGGATCGTCTTCAGACACCACAATTCGCGTTAACACTGTGGTCACCGGCGGCATCTCCGGTTCAGCGGTCAGACTTTGCGCCAACATATAACCAATCATGCCCTGAGTCTCTGCCACCAGCACATCCAGCGGGTAAGGTTCAACCTCTTTCCAGGCAAGATTCTGTAACGACAACAGACCAACCTGCGGCCCATTGCCATGTACGATGGCCAGGCGGTACGAACGTGCCAGACGCGCCAGGGCAGGTACGGCGCTGGCAATATTACGATATTGATTTTCTGCCGTCAGCGCCTCGCCGCGCTGCAATAATGCGTTGCCGCCAAGAGCAACAACCAGCGTTTTCATTCCCTATCCTTCTATAATTTGTTGCCCAAGCCAGAACCCCAACAGGGTGTCTGCGCCGGAGGTATGCCCGAGCGCCAGCAGCGAATTTATCGCCGCGTCCATCCTTTGTTGTCGGCCCAAAGCATGAGTGAAGTGGAGCAAAGGTGAAGCGAAATATCCTAATGCCGCGTAACGTAAGTAGCTCACGCTAACCACGGTCGTTGCCAGTTGAAGATTGCCGGAATATTCAAAGAAACGATGGCCGGAATCCTTATTCAGCGCGCCGAAATACCAGGCGGCCAGCAGCATTCCGGTCAGCGTATCATCATGGCTGGGCGTTAAACCTGGCCCCTTGCCTAACCACTGCCGCCAGTCTGTCGACAAGCCAGCCAGCGCCGAGAAAAAGCAATGGCGGAACTGACGTAACTCGGGGCACAAAGGCAAATTTGCCGCCAGCATTAACGGCCCGAATAATCCCGTTTCCTCGCCGCGATCCATCCAGGCGGATGCAAGGCGCGGGGCATGTGGACGGGACGTTATTTTCAACGAACAACAACGCTGCGGTTGGCGTAACAGAAACGGTCCCAGCACAATCCCCTCGGGGACAGCCTGAGGGGTTTCGCTACCGCTTAACGCCGTACGCAGCGCATCAAAGTCAGACGCACGGATCACCCATCCTCCCGGGCTAAAACCACTGCCCTGGCGGTGCAGCGTTAACAGTGCGCCCCCTTCGGCCACAAGGTTAATCGAGCGCCGCCAGATCCCGGATAGCTGCCATGACTGGCGAAAATCCGGAGACTGCTGACTGCCCATCAGAGGACGGATGATCATCATGCGCGGCTCTCTTAGCTAATGCCCATACTTTCAGCCAGCGCTTCCAGAGCCAGCTCAAAGCAGGCCAGCGGCGCACGAACGGTGCCCGCGCCGATCTGACCAATACCGGCTTCTTTATGGGCAATACCCGTGTTGATCAGCGGCGTAATACCTGTTTCCACGACGCGACGGATATCAAGACCAAGGCAAGCCCCCTGGAAATCCCAGCCAGGGATCTGCAACTGCATATTGCGTTCCAGATAGATTTCAGCCATCTCCTCGGAAACGGACTTCGCGGCCTCCATTCCTCCGGCGCCGACAAACCGCGTTACGCCAGGGGCCGCGATCATCGCGGCACCGCCAATCCCAAAGGTTTCGGTGATGGCGCTATCGCCCATATCCGGGTTAGCTTGTTCCTGCGAGAAGCCGGTAAAGAACAGCCCCTGCGGTGTGTTAACCGGCGCGGTAAACCAGCGATCGCCAAGTCCGCTCACCCGGATCCCGAACATGTCGCCATTACGGGTCATTGCGGTCACAATACTGCCGGAACGCACCAGTGCCCCGGCATCCATTGCCGCTTTGCAGTAAGCCATCGCCAGGTTAAGGAAGAACTGGTCGGTCACGCTGAGGAAATCCATCACCTCAGCAATCTGCTGCTTATCATGTTCCAGACGGGCAATTTGCGGCGCCAGGGTTCGCATCAGCAGAGCTGAAGAGGCAATGTTGCGCTGATGAAACTCATCGCCCATCGTAATGCCCTGCGCCATCATGGCGGTCAGATCAATACCCTGTTCCAGATTGGCCAGCGCCGCGCTTAAAACAGGCATCAGGACATCGCGCATCCAACGTAGACGCTGCTGGACATCCTCACCATACGCGCCGAAGCGCATCACTTTGCCAATCCCTTCGTTGAGATTGCCGTAAGCCCGGTTACCGTCGGTGATATTTTCCACCACCAGCATCGGCATGCTGGCAGAGGTGATTCCCCCCATTGGCCCCACAGCATTAACATGGTGGCAAGGTACGAACCGGACTTTGCCCTGCTCCAGTAAAGCCAGCGCGCTCATCTCATCATTGGCCCACCCTTCAAACAGACATGCACCAATACAGGCCCCTTTCATCGGACCGGTCATTTCTTGCCAACGCATTGGCGGTCCCGCATGCAGCAGCGTTTTCCCTTCATTGAGCTCGCGGATTAATGAGGAGGCAGGTTGCACATCCAGCCAGTGTGGACGCGCACGACGAATTTGTTCGATTACTGCAGCATTGGCTTGCGCCACTGATGTAAACATTGGAACCCCTTATTGCAAACGTTCTAATAAACGAGCCAGTTTCTTATTACCGCCAGCGACAGGCGCCCACTGGTAATGCACCACAGGCATTTCCGCAGCCTGTAAATCCAGTGCAAAACTGCGTAACCCGGCATTGATGACCGCCACTTTTCCAGTAGCGAAGGTGCGGATTTGTCAGATAACGGTTGAGATGGACGAATCAGTTCGGCGGCAAGCAGCGTTGCCTCGGGCAGTGAATTCACTACGGCAATGCCGGCATCTTCCAGTGTGGCAATCTGCAGTGAGCGACACTGCGGATCGCGTTCTGTACCTGTCACCGTCGCAATCGCATACAGCGGTTGCTCGTGGTCTCGCGCAGCGCACGCCTTCTGCCAGGCCTGAACCAGCGATGCGGCCGGATCTGCCGTCGCGCCGTAACCAATCACGACATCAACTAGCAGCACGCGTACCTGCGGCTGCCCCCCCAGATCCGTAATCAGTTGATTACGTAAGGCAGGGTCAATCATCGGATGCGGCCGCCCGACGGTGTAAAAATCATCCCCCAGATCGATAATCTGGTGCCCGGCGGCATCCAGCATCATGCCATGATGATGTTGTGCATCCGCGGCGACATTCAGATGGGAGGCCAGCAGCCCAGCGGCTTCGGCGGCCAGCGTACCTCCGGTGTATAACCCTCGGATCACACCGTCTCCTGTGGTTGAAAGCGAGCTGCGTCGCGCCGCGACTCTCGCCAGTAAACAGGCCAGACGGGCCGCATCGTCCAGCGTCGCGGCAAACCAGACATTTTCATCGCGAGCGACCGCGGAGGTGTAACCTAAAAACAGAGCTACCACGGGTTTGCCGGTGGCCTTCATCGCGTTCACGATATGCTGGCGAACAGCCTCCGCCGGCGGTTTCGACACAAAAGCCAACACCTGGCTTTTGTCGTCTGCGCCAAGCATCTCCAGCGCGGTAAGCGCGCTAATCCCCCCCACCTCGGCGCTCAGGTCGCGCCCACCCAGACCGATGGCGTGGGTGATGCCTTCCCCGGCCAGCGCTATCTGTGAACAGAGCTCCTGAATCCCTGTCCCGGAGGCGCCCAGCACACCGATATTGCCTTCCGGCATCACGTTGGCAAAAGCCAGCGGCGTACCCGCAATCATGGCAGTTCCGCAGTCAGGTCCCATCACCAGTAGACCTTTATCCTGCGCACGGCGCTTCAGAGCGATTTCATCGTCCAGGGTAACGTTATCGGAGAACATCATGACGTTCAGGTTGCGATCCAAGGCCTGGTTCGCCAGTTCCGCCGCGTATTCACCAGCAACGGAAATGAGCGTCATATTCGCCTCAGGCAGTTTCTGGCACGCGCTTTCCCAGCGTCTGACCTGCAGGAGCGTTTGGCTACCGCCGGTGGCCTGCGCCAGCTGCTGCAACGACTCATCCAGTTGTTGCAGAATGGCCTGTGTAATACTTTCATCAGCCGTTTCAGTACGAATCGCCACGCAAATATCGTTTGGCGTCGCATTATTAAAATCGTCATGCCAAAACCCGGTCGTTTCCAGCAATGATTTATTCGCTGGCGTTCCCATCATGACCGATACATCGTCTACATTTTCGGACTCACTCAGCTTGCGTGAAATAATCATTAAACTGACAGAGTCCTGAAAACACCCTTTTTTAATAAAGGCGTGGATCATAACAACCCCTTAATAATTGCACCCATGGCAATTGCACGAGTAGTGTTAATGTGTAGCTCAAGGTATATATCTGGGATCACAAATAGAGTGACTGGCATCACACTGGAATTATTAACAAAATAAATTTAATAACCACCAGAAGATTAAACATTATTTTCTAACGGCATTATTTATTTAAAAAGAAAGGGCAAATCCATACTGATTATCAAATAAATTCTAACTATATTTTTTTGTGTGTCTGGATCACATAATCAATTTTTATTCCCGGTATGTTAACGGCAGTCATGCTTCACACCGTCGTTAAAAAGGAAGACAGATGAAAATCAGTCGGGAAACACTCCACCAGCTTATCGAGAATAAGCTTTGCAAGGCCGGACTAAAACGTGAGCACGCCACAACGGTTGCTGAGGTATTGGTTTACGCCGATGCCAGAGGCATTCACTCTCATGGCGCCGTACGCGTTGAATACTATGCTGAGCGCATTTCAAAAGGCGGCACTAACCGCGAACCCACATTTCGTTTTGAAGAAACCGGTCCCTGTACAGCGATTTTGCATGCCGATAATGCCGCCGGGCAAGTCGCAGCAAAGATGGGTATGGAGCATGCCATTAAAATTGCTAAAAAAAATGGTGTCGCCGTCGTTGGCATTAGCCGAATGGGGCACAGCGGTGCCATTTCTTACTTTGTGCAGCAAGCCGCTCGCGCTGGTCTGATCGGCCTCTCCGTGTGCCAGTCCGACCCGATGGTGGTACCGTTCGGCGGCGCAGATATTTACTACGGTACCAATCCGTTAGCCTTCGCTGCGCCAGGAGAAGGCGACGACATCATGACGTTTGATATGGCGACAACGGTGCAGGCATGGGGAAAAGTTCTGGATGCCCGCTCCCGCAACGAGCCGATTCCTAATACCTGGGCAGTCGATAAAAACGGCGCGCCAACTTCCGATCCCTTTGCTGTCAATGCGTTGCTACCTGCGGCCGGGCCTAAAGGCTATGGCCTGATGATGATGATCGATGTGTTATCCGGCATTTTATTGGGATTACCGTTTGGTCGTCAGGTCAGTTCAATGTATGAGGATTTACATGCCGGTCGGAATTTAGGCCAACTGCATTTGGTTATTAATCCCGACTTTTTCTCCTCCAGCCAATTATTCCGCCAGCACCTCAGCCAGACCATGCAAGAGTTAAATAACATTACTCCGGCCCCCGGCTTTAAACAAGTTTATTACCCCGGACAGGATCAAGATATTAATCAACGCAATGCCGCGGTCCATGGTATCGACATTGTTGACGATATTTATCAATACCTGATTTCCGATGCCCTCTATCTCAAGTCATACGAAACAAAGAATCCCTTTGCACAATAATTATTGAAACAGGAATTTCATATGATCAACCATTTTCGTCACGCAATTGAAGAAACCCTTCCCTGGCTCTCTTCCTTTGG
Organism: Citrobacter sp. CRE-46; assembly: GCF_059615875.1. Taxonomy (NCBI): domain Bacteria; kingdom Pseudomonadati; phylum Pseudomonadota; class Gammaproteobacteria; order Enterobacterales; family Enterobacteriaceae; genus Citrobacter; species Citrobacter sp. CRE-46. The sequence continues at coordinate 3,797,875 of NZ_CM184341.1, forward strand.
CGCGGATCCTACCGGTGGGATGACGCGCTTGCTGTATTCGCCAGAATGGCTTGAAACACAACAGCAATTCAAAAAGCGTATGGACGCCAGTGGCCTGGAAACGCGCTTTGATGAAGTGGGCAACTTATACGGTCGTCTGCTCGGGAGCGAATCGCCGGAACAGGTCATTTTAAGCGGCTCGCATATTGATACCGTCGTCAACGGCGGCAATCTTGACGGCCAGTTTGGCGCACTGGCGGCATGGCTCGCGGTTGACTGGCTCAAGAGCACCTATGGCGCACCGCTGAAAACGGTCGAAGTCGTTTCCATGGCGGAAGAGGAAGGCAGCCGTTTCCCGTATGTATTCTGGGGCAGCAAAAACATTTTTGGACTGGCAAATCCTGATGACGTCCGTAACATCCAGGACGCGAAAGGCACCCGTTTTGTTGACGCAATGAACGCCTGCGGCTTTACCCTCCCCGCAGAGCCGCTTCATGCTCGTAATGACATCAAAGCCTTCGTTGAATTACACATCGAACAAGGTTGCGTGCTTGAAAGTAATGGTCAGTCGATAGGCGTCGTCAGCGCGATTGTCGGCCAACGTCGCTATACGGTAACGCTGAACGGCGAATCCAACCATGCAGGTACAACGCCGCTGAGCTACCGTCGCGATACCGTTTACGCTTTCAGTCGCATCTGCAGCCAGTCTATCGAGAAAGCCAAAAAGCATGGCGATCCTCTGGTACTGACCTTTGGTAAAGTAGAGCCACAGCCAAACACCGTCAACGTGGTGCCTGGAAAAACGACCTTCACGATCGATTGCCGTCATACCGATGCCGACGTACTGCGTGATTTTACTCAGCAACTGGAAAACGACATGCGCGCCATCTGTGATGAAATGGATATCGGTATTGATATCGATTTGTGGATGGATGAAACGCCAGTCCCGATGGACAGTAAACTGGTCTCCACCCTTACCGAACTGTGTGAAAAGGAACAACTGAACTACCGTGTCATGCACAGTGGCGCGGGCCATGATGCGCAGATTTTTGCCCCTCGTGTACCGACCTGCATGATTTTCATTCCCAGCATTAACGGTATCAGCCACAACCCCGCTGAACGCACAAACATTAACGACCTTGCCGAAGGGGTCAAAACTCTGGCATTAATGCTTCATCAACTTGCCTGGCAGAAATAAGGAGCCATTCATGGGATATCTGAATAACGTCACGGGTTATCGCGATGATTTACTGGCTAATCGCGCAATTGTAAAACACGGTAACTTTGCCCTGTTAACCCCGGACGGACTGGTTAAAAATATCATTCCGGGTTTTGAAAACTGTGACGTCACCATCCTCTCAACGCCAAAACTGGGCGCGTCATTTGTTGACTATCTGGTGACCCTACACCAGAACGGCGGCCACCACAGCGGTTTTGGCGGCGAAGGTATTGAAACGTTCGTGTATGTTATTTCCGGCAAAGTTGAGGCAAAAGCGGAAGGTAAAACATTTGCTTTGTCTCAGGGCGGATATCTGTATTGCCCGCCAGGTGAACTGCTCACCTTTAATAATGCCCAGACAGAAGACAGCCAACTGTTTTTATACAAACGGCGTTATACGCCGGTGGCCGGCCATTCGCCATGGCTGGTCTCCGGTAATGCCAACCAGTTAGAACGTATTCATTATGAAGGCATGGATGACGTAATCCTGCTGGATTTCCTGCCTAAAGAATTAGGCTTCGATATGAATATGCATATTCTGTCATTCGAACCCGGCGCCAGCCATGGTTATATCGAAACGCACGTACAGGAACATGGGGCTTATATTCTCTCAGGCCAGGGCGTTTATAACCTCGATAACCAATGGATCCCGGTGAAAAAAGGCGACTACATCTTTATGGGCGCATACTCCCTGCAGGCGGGTTACGGCGTGGGGCGTGGCGAAGCATTCAGCTATATCTATTCCAAAGATTGCAACCGGGATGTAGAGATTTAACGGCGAACAGCCCGCCTGATAATTTTTTATTTAGCTATGTTGGGTTTTGCCACGGTTAACACCGTGGCTTTTTTTATGCTTAACGCAGATTCATCGCCTGACCGAGCTTCATCGCGCAAGCAATATTACGCGCGCAGTAATAAAGGTTGGTTTCACCGCTCGCCAGCACTTCCGCCAATGGCGCGAGTCGCGGCAAAATACTGAATACCGCATCAATACCATGATCGTGAACCACCTCCACGCCTTCCCCCAGCACCCCGGCGATACCAATAACCGGAACACGATGCTGCATAGCAACAGAAGCAACACCGATTGGCGCTTTTCCCCCGACCGTTTGCGAATCAATACGTCCCTCGCCGGTGATGACCAGCGATGCATCTTTGATGGACTGCTCCAGTTGCACAGCCTGCAGCACAATCTCAATCCCTGGTTTCATGATGGCCTGCAGAAAGATAGCCGCGGCGATGCCCATTCCGCCCGCCGCCCCACCGCCCGCAACCTGAGAGACCTCTTCACCGGTCAACGCTTGCAGCACATGCGCGTAGTTGAGTAACCCTTCCTCCAGTTTCTCAACCATTTCCGGCGTCGCCCCCTTCTGCGGACCAAATACCCTTGCCGCGCCGCGCGGGCCAACCAATGGGTTGTCCACATCACAAGCGACTTCGATCCGACATGCTGTAAGCCGCGGATCGCACTGTTGCAGGTCAATGCTCGCGAGGCGAGACAAGCTACCGCCTCCCGCCCTCAATGATGCCCCTTGCGTGTCAAGAAACCGCACGCCCAGCGCCTGAGCCATCCCCATGCCGCCATCAACTGTCGCACTCCCGCCGATACCGAGGATAATATGACGAATACCGGCATCCAGCGCATGCCGAATCAGTTCGCCAGTACCGTAACTTGACGCCAGCAGCGGATTACGCGCCTGCGGTTCGACGAGCATCAGTCCACTCGCCGCAGCCATTTCAATAATGGCGGTCTTTCCATCACCGGTCAGGCCATAAAATCCCATGACCTTTTCCCCCATCGGCCCACAGACCTCCAGCGAGACCACTTTTCCACCAGTCGCCGCCACCATGGCATCCACGGTCCCCTCCCCGCCATCCGCAATTGGCAAACAAATATATTCTGCATCCGGGAATATGCTTGAAAATCCAGCTTTAATTGCCTGGCAGCATTGTTCGGCGCTTAAGCTCTCTTTAAACGAATCTGGCGCAATTACAATTTTCATCATTAATCCTTTTCATCCTGTTATTTAATGCGTTCCCATGGAATGAGGTTTTCCATAAGCACTGCCAGTAAAATCCCCACCAATAAGCCATTACTCAGTAATGGCCGAATAGTCAGTGGAAGATCTTGTAAATAAACCGGTGGCAGCCCCATCAAAAAAATGCCCACAAACAGCGGGAGTGCCAGCCGATAAATATTTCGTGCGGTAAAGGTGATTTGCTGGCTGAAAACCAGACCGGAATAGAGCAACGGCAGATAAGAGACCAGCATAACGGCACTGCTGATCGCCAGTGGAATGGCGCAGAATAAGCGGGTTAGCGGCGTCACTATCGCCACCAATAAAAATAATACGCTGCCGCAAATAAATGATTTTCGCGAACTGTCGCCAGTTTGTGTTAACAGCCCGATAGAGGAGACAAAAGGCGAAAATGGAATCACGGCAAAAGGCACTGTCACCAGTGTAATAAAACCGGAAATGATAAAGCTACGACGATAACGCGAGCTGCTGGAGCCTTGATGCGCATAAAAGACGTCCGTGCCGCGCACCGCGCCATAGGTATTACTGATATTCACCAGACCGGTGATAACCGCCGTCAGGATAATACCGGGTAACAGCCTGCCATGACTGCCTAACGGGAACCACTGCCAGCTTAATTCACCAGACGGCAAAGACGTTGATGGAAAGCACAATCGCCAGAGTCCCCATCCCACTACCGCCCCCACCAGCAGGGCATAACGGGAGATCCGCTGCGGTAAAAAAATGATCATCGCAAGGATGAAGCACATCACGCCAACCGCCAGGCTAAAAGGCGCCAGTTGAATTTTGACGCTGGTGTCAGCAATGCCAAAAGGCAATCCCAACATGCCCTTAAAAAAGATAGTGGTGAGCTGAGCGCCCAACAGCAGCATAAAAAAGACCATCACCGTTGGGGTAAATAGCCGGGCCAACCGGTGTCCTAAGCCGCTAAAGCCGATAATCATCGTCAGCACAGCGGAAATGACAATCCCGACGCTCAGACTGGTGGCGATATCATTGAGCGGTGTCCCGCGTGACGCCTCAGCCAGGGTAATTGTCAGAATGGTGCCCCACCATAAACCGGTAGGCCCTTCCATAATGGCGCGACGATGGCCACAAATAACCTGCGCAAGGCAGGCCAGCGATGTCGTGAAAAAAGCGTATTGCGTGAGCATTAACAGATTGCTCGCGGGGAGATGAAAAGCAGAAACCAGCGTTGGGGGGACCACGACCGTATTGCAAAAAATAAAGAAAAACCACTGAAAGCCAGATAGCAAACTTTCGCGGTTAATAACAGGAAGCATATTCATACCTTAAAATAGAGAATGCCCGCCAGCATGACGGGCATTAATTCGCATCACATTATTGTTGATGTTTAAGGATAAATTGACCTTTTGGCGCTACCGGGAATCCCTGCTCGATGTCATAGATAACATCCCCGCGAAGAATAGTTTTCGTAATGCGCGCGCCAATCGTCCGGCCAACATACGGGCTGACTTTGTGACGGTATTCCAGGTCTTCGTTTTTCAGAACGTATTTGCTGTCCGGTTGAATAAAGACGAAGTCAGCATCTTTACCCGGGGCAATACGTCCTTTCTGTTTCAGGCCAAAAATATCTGCGGCGTTGGTTGCCATCAATTTAGCGAATAGCGGCAGCGACATACCGCGTTTTTGCACGGCCTCATCAAACATGACGTCCATGCAGCTCTGCAGTCCGGCAATGCCGCCCCACGCCTGCATGATATTGCCAGCCTTCATTTCTGGTGGGCATGGCGAGTGGTCGGAAACCAGGCAGTCAATCTCACCATTGAACAGTTTTTCCCACATGCCTTGTTGATTCTGTCGATCGCGGATCGGCGGAGAACATTTTGCCAGCGTGCCAATCTCTTCAAACTGATCGGTATCCAGCACAAAATAATGCGGGCAGGATTCGCAGGTCACATCCTGGCCTTCCTGGCGGGCACGGGTCACTTCTTCCACGCCTTCCGGGCTGCTGATATGGCAAACGTGCAGGCGGCAACCGGCGACTTTCGCCAGATACAGCACACGGCGAATAGCTTCCACTTCGGTGAAAACCGGACGTGAAGCCACATAATCATGTGCCGTCACACGGCCTTCGCGTTTAGCTTCCTCGCCAAGCTCGTCGCAAATGAGCGCATTTTCGCAATGCACCAGCACCGTCTGGTCCATTTCTGCTAACTTCTGCGCGCCTTTGTAGAACTGCCAGTCGTTAACGTCACGGAAGTCATTGTCGATTCCGCGATCGCCACAGGTGGCAACGAAGCATTTGAAACCGACGACACCGACCTCATCCAGCTCGTGCAAACGATCAAGGTTGTAAGAAACCAGACCGCCAAGCTGCGCGGCATCAATGGTCAATTTGCCTTTTGCCGCATCAAATTTAAGTTCGATGGTTTCGCGATCCACCGTCGCGGGCAGTTGGTTGAGAGGCATTTCGATCATTGTGGTGATACCGCCTTTTGCCGCGGCACGCGTTCCGGTCTCATAGCCTTCCCAATGTGTACGCCCCGGCTCAGAGATATGGGTATGCGCATCGACCATGCCCGGTGAAACCACCAGACCTGTCGCATCCATTACCTGCTGTGCCTCCCCAAGATTCTCGCCAATGGCGGCGATTTTTCCTGCCTGGACGGCAATATCAACAATACGAGCTTCATTTTCTAAAATAACAGTACCGTTCTTAATAATTAAATCAAAAGACATAACGAACTCCTTGTATGGATACAGATAGTTTTATAAATAACGCACGCTTACACCTACGTTTACTGATTTCATTACAACTGACCTGTTGCTTTTTCTACTGCGGCAGGTTGTCCAACCGTTCTTTTTTTCAGTAAGGCATATGCCACAAATGCGACAATAACCCCAACAAACCACGACACTCGCGATAACGGCTCAAGCAATGGAATAAACTTTCCACCCAGTGAAAGAATTACCGCCACTAACGTTACGGAGAATGCCGTCAGGTTAAATCCATTATCATAATATTGGTAATTACCACTGGCGGTATATAATTCATCAAGATTAATCTTGCCACGCATAACGACAAAATAGTGCGCCAACATAACACCAATAACAGGACCGAGCATACCGCCGATGATGTCCAGAAACAGATAAATGCTGCTCTGATTTTCCATAAGCTTCCATGGACAAATCAGTAAGCTAATAATACTGGCAATCAATACACCTTTTTTATATGTTAGTTTTGTTGGCGCAATTGCGGCAATCTGATAACCAGCCGGGATAATATTACCCGTAGCGTTTGTTGAGATTGTGGTCATCAGAATAACCAAAACTGCGAAGAATGAGGCAAACAGACTGTCCCAACGCTGTACGATATCCAGCACATTCCAGGTATCCATTCCATAATGAATACTGGCACCGGCAATAATACACACGCTGGCAATCGCAAATAACACGTACGCGACAATAAGACCCAGCGTCTGGCCTAACGCCTGTTCACGAAATGAGTGGGCATTTTGCGTAAAGTCCGATGCGCTCACCGCCGGAGCGGCCCATACCGCAACCACGGCGTTAATCACTACCAGGAACAGGAATCCGCTGTTTCCCGCTTTTTGCACACCGCCCGGAATGTAGTCAAGAATGGGGCCAATCCCTACCAGGGATATCGCCCAGATAGCCATTCCGCCAAAAACGATATAAATGCAAGGGTTCAGGATCGCAGTAAATTTATTTAATACTTTACCACCGCCAAAACCGATACCAACGTTAATCAGCCAAAAGATAAGAAATGTGATTAACCCCGGCAGAGACAACCCCAGTAGTGTAAAATCACCGCCCAGCGTTAAAAACCCAGGCCATATCTTGCCAATCAGAATAAGAAAAGCCAGCGATCCGGCATAACATTGCAGCCCGAACCACATAATTGCCGCAATCCCGCCTCTTAATAATCCGGGGAAAAGCGCGCCACGTACGCCATACGAGCCACGCAGAATCATTGCAAAAGGTACACCGTATTTACTTCCGGCGGCGCCGTTCATAACCATGACTAATGCAATAAACAATGCACTAATAATAATAGCCAACATAATACTGAATGTGGACAGCCCGAGAATGAAGAACCCGCCAACCATAACATAATTAGGTACGTTATGTACTGACCCCATCCATAAAGTAAAATAGTTAAATGTTTTCCAGTTTCGTTGTGCTGCCGTTTTCGGTAATAAGTCGTCACTATAACCACGTTGTTGGTATAGATCTCTTTGCTGTTCCATAAATCCCTCTTGTCACGTATCGGATAACGTTGTAATGGGTTTAGCTATGTGGAACAAAAACAATATATTAAGTAATGCAAATAGTTTTAATTATATTTTTATGCTGAAGCAGTAACTGGTGTTGCTTTCTTTTTATATAACGTCACGCCGGCAAAAATAAGCGTTCCGGTAACAACCAGACAAGCCGAGATGACAAAGCTTATCTCTTTTGAGCCAGTCAAATCGGAAATAAATCCGGTTAACGTTGGCGCAATAACGGCTGAACTCATACCAAAGAAGTTAAACAGGCTAAATGCTCTGCCCAACGTTTTCGCCGACGCCTGTTCAGACACGAAGGAGATCAGGATGGGATCCACCGCCATTTTTCCCAGTAAACCATACAGGGTCAGGCTGACCATCAACATCGTGGTATTCGGCGATAACACCGTAAACACCAGCATTGCGGCGGCCATAATTTCCAGCCCAAGAATGACTTTGACTTTGCTGTTACGGAATTTATCGGACAGATGGCTGAAGAACAACGCACCGGGAACCCCCACCACGGCGACCAAAGCCGAGGCAACCCCAATCGCGCCACCATCAAATCCCCTTTCAGTCTGCAGATAGGACGGAAGCCAGGTCACAATCAGGTAATAGCCATAACAGGTACAGAAATAGAGGAAGTAGACGCTGCATAACAAACCCGAAAACAGCGGCGGACTTTTCTCTTCTGTCATCGTTGCCGTCTGCGTTTTTTGCTCTGACACCGCCGTTTCGCTTTTTGCCTTACCGCGGATAACCAAAGTAAATACGCACAACATCACCACTAACACAGCCGCAACCAGGAACAACACGTTTTGCCAGGCCATGCTCATGCTTTTAACCAACACGCTGGAGCCGATTAAACCGATCCCCATCCCAATCGCAGAGCCGCTATTAATGATGGCGTTTGCCAGTGCACGGCGAGCCTGCGGGACATTTGCCGAAGAGAGGGAATACGCGGAACTAAAGAAAGAGGCGCAGCCCGCTCCTGCCATCAGCGAACCGGCATAGATCATCACCAGTCCCGTGGCTTTTGCAATACTGAGCGTACCAATAATAAAGAGCGTAAACCCACACATCAGCATAATTTTCTGGCCAAGCTTATCGACCAAAATTCCGCAGGGAATTTGCATACTGCAATAGGCGAAAAAATAGAAACTGGCGATGGCGCCAATTTCAGCATTGCTGACATTGCCCAGGGAAGCCTGAATCTCAGGATAAATAGGGGTTAATACGGTGCGATAAATCCATATTGCAACCCAACCCAGACTCATTACGACGACGATCTTCTTCCAGTATTCAATACCGGATGTATTTTTTTCACTCATGACATGCACCTTTCCAAAGTGTGTCTGATTAAAATGTATCGCTGCAGGATTGCAGCGATACCAACGATCATGACAATTTATGATTAGCCATTAATTCCAGGGCCTGAACCATTGCCGAGTGATCCAACTGGCTTCCACCATTCGCGGCACAGGTATTAAATAACTCCTGACAGGTTGCCGTATTAGGCAAATTCAATGAGAGCGCCTTAGCACTTTGTAATGCAAGGTTGAGATCTTTTTGATGCAGTGCAATTTTGAATCCGGGATCAAAAGTGCGCTTAATCATGCGCTCACCATGTACTTCCAGAATACGAGATGAGGCAAACCCGCCCATTAATGCCTGACGCACGCGAACCGGATCCGCGCCCGCTTTAGAGGCAAATACCAACGCTTCAGAAACGGCTTCAATATTTAAGGCCACGATAATTTGGTTAGCCACTTTACAGGTTTGGCCATCACCATTCCCGCCCACCAGAGTGATATTTTTTCCCAGAATATCAAAGAGCGGTTTCACCCGTTCAAATACATCAGCTTCACCGCCAACCATAATGGACAGCGTCCCTTCGCGAGCGCCAATTTCCCCACCGGACACAGGCGCATCCAGGTAATCCCCGCCAAGTTCATTAACCTGCTGAGCAAAACGCTTGGTTTCGATAGGAGAAATAGAACTCATATCGACAATGGTTTTTCCCTGCAATGCGGTTTTAGCGCACCCGTGTTCACCAAAAAGCACTTCTTCAACCTGCGGCGTATCCGGCACCATAATGAATATAATGTCTGCGAAATCAGTCACCTGACGCGCAGTTTCAACATTAACCGCCCCCAGTGACAGCAACTCTTCAGCCACCGGACCAATGGTCGTGACATGTAATTGATGTCCGGCACGCGCCAGATTAATCGCCATTGGCGATCCCATAATACCCAGGCCAATAAATCCCAGTTTCATTTGCAACCTCTTTTATATCTGTCGGTATTCCTGAATTCAGGCAAAACGATTCCCTTCCAACAGAGTGGAAAAAATAGTGTTGCCTGAAATTACTTACAAATTATCGATACTGATTAATCCACGATAATCCCGCTTCGGTGGTCGTCAGCGGCTTATATTCGCAGCCTACCCACCCGTCATAACCTGATTTGTCAATAAACTTAAAAATAAAGTCATAATTGATTTCCCCGGTCCCTGGCTCTCCGCGACGAGGGTTATCAGCAATTTGCAAATGACCTATTTTATTTGCCCACGTGGTCATGGTCTGGGTTAATTCCCCTTCCATGCGCTGCATATGATAAATGTCATACTGAATTTTGATATTATTGCATCCGACGCTATCAATTAACGCTAACGCCTGATGCGTACCGGTGAGAAAGAAACCAGGAATATCAAAATGGTTGATCGGCTCAATCAGCAATAAAATATCTTCTTTCGCTAACATGTTGGCCGCATAGCGCAGATTTTCCACCAGCGTTTGCTGGATCTGTTCAGCTGAAAAACCCGCTGGTGTTTTACCTACCAGGCAATTGATTTTTTTATTACCTAGTCCCTTCGCATAGCGAATAGCCGCGGCCACACCATCACGAAACTCTTCTTCGCGCCCCGGAATACAGGCGATACCACGTTCACCCGCCGCCCAATCTCCGGCGGGGAGATTATGCAACGTATGCTCCAGCTTGTTGGTCTGCAGTTTTTCCTTTAAGACGTCAATGTCGTAATCGTAGGGAAACATAAACTCTACGCCACGAAACCCCGCTTGCGCCGCTTTGTCGAAACGCTCAAGGAAACTGTATTCCAGAAACAGCATGGAAAGATTGGCTGAGAACCGTAACATCTGTCACCTCCTCTATTCATATTTCATAAAACAGGTTTCGGTTGGCGCATCAACTGCACCGTCTGCAACCTCTTCAAACTCGGTCACGTTATCCAGCTCGCTACCCATCGAGATATTGGTCACTCGCTCAAGGATCACTTCGACAACAACCGGAACGCGATACTGCGCCATCAGGACTTTGGCTTGCTCAAACGCCGGAGCGAGATCTTCAGGTTTGAAGACGCGAATAGCCTTACAACCTAATCCCTCTGCCACTTTGACGTGATCGACGCCATAGCCGTTTACTTCGCTGGAGTTGATATTTTCAAACGCCAGTTGGACGCAGTAATCCATATCAAAAGCACGCTGCGATTGACGAATCAGGCCCAGATAGGCGTTGTTGACCAGCACATGGATGTAAGGAATATTGAATTGCGCGCCTACCGCCAGTTCTTCAATCAGGAACTGGAAGTCAAAATCCCCCGAAATCCCGACGACATTGCGTGTTGGATCGGCAACACAAACCCCTAATGCCGCAGGCAACGTCCAGCCGAGAGGGCCTGCCTGGCCGCAGTTGATCCAGTGACGCTCTTTGAACACATGCAGCATTTGCGCAGCGGCAATTTGTGATAATCCGATGGTGGTGACGTAGCAAACGTCGCGACCAAAGGCTTTATTCATCTCTTCATAGACACGCTGCGGTTTCACCGGGACATTGTCGAAGTGGGTTTTACGCAGTAACGTCCGCTTACGCTGTTGGCATTCATCAACCCAGCTATTCCGGCAAGGTAAACGTCCGGCTTTCTGCATTTCCTGAGCGACGTCAATCAACAAGGTCAGCGCGGCTTTGGCATCAGAAACAATGCCCAAATCCGGGCACAGAACACGGCCAATTTGCGTCGGTTCAATGTCGATATGAATGATTTTGCGCCCTTCGGTGTACTTCGAGACCGAGCCGGTGTGACGGTTAGCAAAACGGTTACCAATACCGAACACCATATCAGAAGCAAGCAGCGTGGCATTTCCGTAGCGGTGCGCGGTTTGTAGCCCGACCATGCCAGCCATTAACTCATGATCGTCAGGGATACATCCCCAGCCCATCAACGTGGGGATAACCGGTACATGGGTCAGCTCCGCAAAACGTTGCAGCAGTGCGGAAGCATCAGCATTAATCACCCCGCCCCCCGCTACGATAACCGGACGTTCCGCCTGGCTCAGCATTTCCAGCGCTCTCTCAATTTGCTTGCGGCTGGCGGCAGGTTTGTACACCGGCAACGGCTCATACATGTCGGGATCGAATTCGATTTCTTCAACCTGGAGATCAAAAGGCAAATCGATCAGCACCGGGCCAGGGCGACCTGAGCGCATGACGTGGAATGCCTGCTGTAAAACCCGTGGCAGCAGTGCCGCTTCACGTACCGTTACCGCCATTTTGCTGACCGGTTTGGCGATAGATTCAATATCGACAGCCTGAAAATCTTCCTTATGCAGGCGGGCACGAGGCGCCTGGCCGGTGATACATAAAATAGGAATAGAGTCGGCAGAGGCGGAATACAGTGCAGTGATCATGTCAGTTCCAGCCGGGCCAGAAGTGCCAAGGCAGACGCCAATGTTGCCTGCAGCGGCACGCGTATAACCTTCCGCCATATGGGAGGCGCCTTCAACGTGGCGAGCCAGAATGTGACGAATGCCGCCGTGATTGCGCATTGCGGAATAGAACGGGTTGATTGCCGCTCCAGGCACGCCAAATGCGGTGGTGATACCTTCTTTTTCCAGCACATACATTGCCGCGTTAACGGCTCTCATTTTTGCCATTTTCTTTCTACCTCTATTTATTGGAAAATTTTTCCAACTTTAAAAAAATCCAAAAAAGTCCCGCTCCTCTGAGCGGGTTGCGACTTAAGCTACGGGTGCTTTTAACCCAAGCGCCGTACTGATATCTCGTGCTGTATCCCGTACCAGCTCCCCCTGACTAATAAAACGATCTTCCGTCAGTCTGGATGCGGGCCCCGAAATAGAGATGGCAGCCACTACACTGCCTGCATCGTCATAGATAGCCGAAGCGATGCAATTCAATCCAACAACATGTTCTTCGTGATCAACGATATAGCCATTCTCGCGCGCCTGTTCCAGATTACGCAGCAGAGTAGGAAAATCCACCAACGTGTTCGGCGTAAACTGCTGCAAACCCGTTTTCACGACAATGTCCATTAACTCTTCTTCCATCAGCGGATAAAGCAGTGCTTTCCCCGCACCGGAAGCATGCAACGGCATACGGCTGCCCAAAGGTGCACACATCCTGACCATCGATTTGCACTCCTTCTGGCCAATCAGCACCGCTTCAGTGCCATTACGAATCGCGACATTCACCGTTTCGCCTGACAGCAGCATTAATCGGTGCATAAATGGTCCGGCTACCGACAAGACGTCGCGATTATGAATATACGCGGAGCCCACATTGAAGACGCCTAAACCGATATGCCACCATCCTAACTGACTGTCCTGATAGACAAAATCAGCACCCTGTAAAACCTTTAGCAGGCGAAAAGTCGTGGAGAGCGGTAAATCCAGACTGCCGGAAATATCGCTGACTGACGAACTCCCCCCACTTCTTTCGAGATACTGCAAAATCGCAATACCTCTTTCGAGCGCCTGAGCGCCTTTCTGCGCAACTGGCTCCGTCTGTCCAGGCCTGCCGCGCCGTCTTACTTCCGTCTCCACTACATTTACTCCGGCCCAAAATATGAGCATAAACAATGAACAATATGCTCATATTAAGCAAGAAGGCCAATAGCGTCACGCAAAACAGAGTTCATGTGCCGGGATACGTTCAACATCGCAATTATCGCTACCACCACGATCGACCGTCAGGAAATCGGTCACGGTTTGCCAGGCAAACAGCGGGTGATGCCAGACGTTTCGGTGGTAATTCACCCCCTGTTGACCATTGGTGATAAAGGCTTTTAAGGTAGAAAGATCGGGTTTGTCCTCACCAAGCGCGACAATCACCACAAACGCTTCGCCCTTCATGGGCATAAATGCCTGGGTACCCAGCGGGTGGCGCTCCAGTTCATGCACAATAATAGGCATCGCTGCCGGTTGCGCGCGGTTAATGCTGATGAGCGTTCGGTCCTGCTCAAGGATCTCCACATTAGCCAGATCGTGATAACGTTCAACCAACCCATCATTGATATGAAAAAAATCACGTTTATGGGTTTCGATGACATCGCCATAGGCGCTGAACGTGTGCTGATTTAACGGTAATACCTCAAGTTTCATCATCTTTTCCTTGTAACTGAATTCCTCTGAACCGCAGCCAGAACAGTTAGCGGCTTCAATATCATGCAATCTAAAACCTTCGGGATTTAACATCAACACAAAAGTTGGAATATTTTTCCAAAATTCGATTTAGACCACAATTTAAACAAGGCCATTATGTAAAAATACTTATAAATCAGAGAACAAGAAATCAGGCTTGCGGAAGAGCATTCAGGGAGTAGCTGACGATGTTTGATCCAGAAACACTGCGTACTTTTATTGGCGTAGCCGAAACAGGGAGTTTCTCCAGGGCGGCGGATCGCTTGTGTAAAACCACGGCCACCATCAGCTATCGCATTAAGCTTCTGGAAGAAAATACCGGGGTTGCTCTGTTCTTTCGCACCACCCGCAGCGTTACGTTAACCGCCGCGGGCTCGCATCTTCTTTCTCAAGCAAAGGACTGGCTCGCCTGGCTGGACAGCATGCCCAGCGAATTACAGCAAGTGAACGACGGCGTAGAGCGTCAGGTGAATATCGTGGTCAACAACCTGCTGTATAGCCCGCAAGCCGTCGCTCGCCTGTTATCCTGGCTTAACGCCCGCTATCCCTTTACTCAGTTTCACTTTTCCCGGCAAATCTATATGGGCGTCTGGGATTCACTGCTGTATGAAGGATTCTCTCTGGCTATCGGCGTCACGGGTACTGAACCAATGGCCAACACCTTTACCCTCGATCCTTTGGGGTCTGTTCAGTGGCGGTTTGTTATGTCGGCGAATCATCCATTGGCAGACGTCAGTGGTCCATTAACGGAAGCGCAGTTGCGCCGTTTTCCGGCGATCAACATTGAAGACAGTGCGCGCACCCTGACCAAACGGGTCGCGTGGCGGCTTCCCGGCCAAAAAGAGATTATTGTCCCGGACATGGAAACCAAAATTGCGGCGCATCTTGCTGGGGTGGGTATCGGCTTTGTTCCGCAACCGCTGTGCCAGCCATTGCTTGATAACGGGCAACTGGTCAGTAGCATTATTCCTACTATGCGCCCCCCTTCACCCTTAAGTCTCGCCTGGCATAAGTTTGGCGCAGGTAAGGCTGTGGAAGATATTGTGACGTTATTTACGCAGCGAAAACCAGAAATCGCCGGATTTTTAGCAATTTTCAACAATGCACGCGATTGAAAATCAAGTCATCCTGCTCTTTGGCGCGTAAAATGATACGCAAGATGATTTGAGGTTTCGTTTTTTACTATGCAAGACACACAAACAGCACAGGACTATCGCGCGATTCTGCTCGCCGGTACGCCTATTATCGATGTACGCGCCCCCGTCGAATTTCAACAAGGCGCGATGCCGGGCGCAGTCAATCTCCCCTTAATGAACGATGACGAACGCGCCGCCGTCGGTACCTGTTATAAACGTCAGGGGCCTGAGGCTGCCCTGGAATTGGGCCATCAACTGGTCTCGGGTGAAACCCGCCAACAGCGCATGTACGCCTGGCAGAGTGCTTGTCGCCAGTATCCAAAAGGATATTTATGCTGCGCGCGCGGCGGTCAGCGTTCGCATATTGTGCAGCAGTGGCTGCACGAGTCCGGCATTGACTACCCGCTGATACAGGGCGGTTATAAGGCTCTGCGCCAGGCGGTCATACGGATAACGGAAGAATTGGTGCAAAAACCGATCGTCTTAATTGGCGGCTGTACCGGGAACGGTAAAACGCAACTGGTTCAACAGCAGCCGAACGGTGTGGATCTCGAAGGACTGGCGCACCATCGCGGTTCCTCGTTTGGACGTACCGTAGAGCCGCAGCTAAGCCAGGCGAGTTTTGAAAACCTGCTGGCGGTCGAAATGCTCAAAACGGACAGCCGACAGAATTTGCGCCAGTGGGTGCTGGAAGATGAAGGCCGGATGATCGGCGCTAACCATCTGCCCGAATGCCTGCGCGAGCGCATGACCGAGGCGTCCATTGCGGTGGTGGACGATCCTTTTGAGCTGCGTCTGGAGCGCCTGCGCGAGGAGTATTTCGTGCGCATGCACCACGATTTTACCCACGCTTATGGTGAGATCCTGGGCTGGCAGGAATACAGTGAGTATCTGCACCACGGCCTGTTCGCTATTCGCCGTCGTCTGGGGTTACAGCGCTTTGCCGAGCTGACAGCCTTACTTGACGTGGCTCTGCGCGAACAGCAGTCGACGGGCAGTACCGACGCCCACATGGGCTGGCTGGTGCCGTTGCTCAACGAGTATTACGACCCGATGTATCGCTATCAACTGGAAAAGAAAGCCGCGAAAATCGTCTTTCGCGGCACATGGCAGGACGTGGCCGGATGGCTTAACGCACAGTAATTAATGCCTGTCGCGCTTATCCGCGCGTTTCGCCAGCCAGTCGCCCAGCACCTGCACGACCTGCACCAGAATAATCAACGCGACAACGGTGACGATCATGACCTGGGTTTCATAGCGGTAATAACCAAAGCGAATCGCCAGGTCACCTACCCCGCCGCCGCCGACAATCCCGGCCATCGCGGAGTAACCGATCAGGCTCACCAACGTGATCGTCAGTCCACGCAACAGTCCCGCGCTGGCCTCCGGCAACAACACGGTGCAGATGATGCGCATTGGGCTGGCGCCGAACGCTTCCGCCGCCTCAATAATGCCTTTATCCACTTCGCGTAGCGCGCTATCCACCAGCCGGGCATAAAAAGCAATCGCCGCCACGGAAAGCGGCACGGAGGCGGCAATCGGTCCGATGGTATTGCCGAGCAAAAACTGGGTGAGCGGTAGCAGCAGCACCAGCAGGATCACAAACGGTACCGAGCGGATAATATTTACCAGCACGGAGCTGAGCAGATACACAAAACGGTTCTGCCAGAATAAATGCCGATCGGTGACGAAAATTAGAAAACCGAGCGGCAAACCGCCAATAATCGCCAGCACCGTTGAGATGCTCAGCATCTGGAAGGTTTCATTAAACGCCAGCGTCAAATCAGGCAATAAATCATCCACGAATCACCTCCACTTGAGCAGTACGTTGACGAATATGTTCCACGGCGACATCCACCGCAGAAGGGTTATGCGGCGCGGTGAGTTGCACCACCAGAATCCCCAGCGCGCGTTCTCCGATATATTCAATTTTGCCGTGCAGAATGTTCACCGCCACGCCAAATTTAACCGCAACTTCTGACAGCACAGGCTGTTCCGCCGAATCGCCGATAAAAAGAATTTTCAGCAACTGGCCGGGCAGATGCTGGCGCAGACGCTCAGGTAGCGTCAGATTGAGGGTATGCGACACCAGTTGCTGGGTGAAGGCGTGCTGTGGGTGAGCAAAAACGTCAAACACCTCCCCGGACTCCACCACCTTGCCGCCTGACATCACCGCCACGCGATCGCAAATCGATTTGATCACGTTCATCTCGTGAGTGATCAGCACGATCGTGATCCCCAACTGTTGGTTGATCTGCTTAAGCAGCGCCAGAATCGTGGCCGAGGTTTCGAGATCTAACGCGGAAGTGGGTTCATCGCACAGCAACACATCCGGATGATTAGCAATCGCACGGGCAATACCTACGCGCTGCTTCTGACCACCGCTGAGCTGAACCGGAAAACGGTTCGCCTTATCAGACAGTCCGACCAGCGCCAGAATCTCCGTGACGCGTGGAGCAATCTTGCTGCGTTCCCACCCGGCAGCTTTCAGACTAAAGGCGACGTTTTGCGCCACGGTGCGGGTATGCATCAGATTAAAGTGCTGAAAAATCATGCCAATGCGCTGACGCGCTTTACGTAACTGAGCGCCTTCCAGCGCAGAAACTTCTACGCCGTTCACCTTCACACTTCCCTTGCTCGGACGCGTTAAGGCGTTCAAGGTGCGCAGTAGCGTACTTTTCCCCGCGCCGCTGGTCCCGACAATACCAAATATCTCGCCCGCGCCAATATGCAAGCTGACGTCATCAACCGCCCGGGTTGAGGGTCCACGGCCTGCGGTAAAATCCACGCAAACCTTTTCTATCTCAATCATATCCACCTCAGAAATGCGAAAAGGGCAGTCGCCGCTGCCCCTGTTAACCCTTGCATGCAGCGATTATTGGGCTGCCGACATCCATTCCGGTTTCTGGAAAGCGCTGTAGATGTTTTGCGGATCGTCGATCACCGCGCGATACGCCGGAGACTTCACCGCTTCAACAATATCTTTCGCGAACGGTTTATCCGCATCTTCACTGCGTACCGCAATGATATTTTTCAGGTTTTCATCCAGATGCTCTTGCTTGATGGCGCTGGAAAGATCCAGTTTTGCCGCCACGGCAAAGTTACCGTTGACCAGCGCGCCGGTCACACCGTCCAAAGTGCGCGGCAGTTGCGCCGCTTCCAAGGGTTTAAACACCAGCCCTTTCGGGTTGCTGGCGATATCACGCTCGGAGGCTTTCGTGGGATCGATATTGTCTTTGATGGTGATAAGGCCAATGGATTGCAGGAAACGCAGACCGCGAGCCAGGTTGGTCGGATCGTTGGACAGCGTGATCACATCCCCTTTTTTCAACTCATCCAGACTTTTGATTTTGTGCGAGTAAAACCCCATCCCGGCCGTTGGGACCACAATCAGCTTGCTCAGCTTCAGCCCTTTATCGGCGGTGAATTTGTCAAAATAGAGCGAGTGCTGGAACAGGTTGGCATCAATGCTGCCGTTGGAGAGCGCCATATTCGGCTGCACGTAGTCGCTGAATTCGCGCACCACCACCTTATAGCCTTTCTCTTTCAGCGTAGGGGCAATAGCCTGTTTCACCATATCGCCGTACGGTCCAGGCGCGACGCCAAACACGATGGTATGCGGGTCACTGTTCGCATGAGCAAATTGTAAGCCGCAGGCCAGTAACAGCGCCCCGGTCGCGACGCGTAAACTCTGACGCAATCCCATATTTTCTCCATTTTAACGTTGTGGTGTCATGTCTCACGCCGTTCATGCGGCGTTGTTCTCGTTGGCCTGATAACAGGCAGATTTCTAACATGACACAGATCACAACCCGCTGTCCTTGAAATTATTTCATGATGTTGCGAAGTATGTCGTTGAATGTGCAAGGAAGGTGCTTATGCGTTTTTCGGCAACGGAGAGTAAAAAACCGGATAACGCCCTGGCTACCCGGCTTTGGAAGGAAAATTGACTTAGAAGTCGTAACGCAGACGCACCAGGTTCATATCGCCCAGGTTGTCGGTGCTGGAGGTAAAGACGTGTTCGTAATCCACACGGAAACCGTAATCCAACTGGAAGCTGATACCCACACCGTTGTCGGTACGCAGATAGTTACGACCATTCACGTATTCGATACGATCGCCCATAAAGTACGGCTGAACAGATTTCAGCGCATACTGACCAATCGGGAAGGTATAACCCGCGAAGTATTCCAGACCCCAGGCATCACCGGCAAAGTAGTCGTTAACCGAAACTTTTTTGGTGGTCATGAAGTTTTGATACCAGCCGCCGCCCATTGAGAAGGTCCAGTTGTCCGGTTTCCAGCTCAGTGCGGTACCGACGATGTTTTGATCGTAGGTTTTGCTGGTGTCGCCACGCATTTCCGCACGGGTGTAGTTCCACGCCGTACCCCAGGTCAGGTCATCGGTGATGTGGTAATCCACACCCAACGAGCCGCCGCCTTTACGCTTGTAGCGCAGGCCGTTGTTCGGGTTGTAATCATCGCTGAACAGATAAGATGCGTAGAGATCAACATCCCCCACCGTTCTCTTATACTTCAATGATTTACGTGTACGATAGGAACCGTCATAGTCGCCATTGATACCGTTACCTGGCGCCTGACCGATCATATCGTAATCCCAGATATCCGTTTTCGCCCCGACCACATCATAGTAAATACTGTTCTGTTGGCCGAAGGTCAGCGTACCCCAGGTCGCGCTCTTCAGACCGGTGTACAGCATACGACGCGTGGTATCGTTGGCGCCGTCAGCGTAGTGATTATCCCAGTTGAACATGGCCGGGAAGTTAACGCCCAGCTCGTAGTAGCTCACCCAACTGATATCATCAAACAGATAGTAGTCTGCGGCGAAGCGGAAACGCGTCCCGCCGTCGAAGCCATTACGTTTGTAGCCATTCTTACCATCGTCACCGGCCATATTCTGGAACTGCGGACGAATACTCCCGCCGACGGTGAAGTTAAGACGGCTCAGCGGATCGCCCGCCTGCGGATCTTGTTTCAGGATCGTGATTTCCGCCTGGGAAGCGAAAGTCGTTAATGCCACTGCTGCGCCGATCGATACCGCCAGCGCCGTTTTTTTTATAGTCATTATTTGTACCTTGATAGATAGCCTGCCAATTATTAAGCATACAAATATTAACGTTTATTAATACACTCGTGTTGTTGGGTTTTTATTGTTCTGTGCTGTTAAATATCAATGGGTTATCAATTTGTGCTACATAGATAAAAAAACGCACCGATTTAAAAAACCGGTGCGTAATCATCACTGGCAGGAATTAATTACTGAACTGACGGAACAGCGCTTTACCTTTAAGCAGTCGTGAACCGAGCCATCCGCCGCATAAAGAGAGGAGCAATGCCCCACAAAGCGGCAGCACAACCCACAGCCGCCAGTCTGGCTCCCACGGGAAGTCAAATACGCGGGTTTGCAATACAGCCAGCGCGGTTTCCGCACCGATGGCCGCCACCAGCCCGGCGACCATCCCGAGCATAGCGAACTCGCACCACAGCGTGGTACGCAGCAATTTCTTGCCTGCTCCCAGCGTGCGCCAGACCACCAGTTCCTGATGACGTTGACGCATCCCCACCTGAACCTGCGCCAACAGCAACAACATGCCGCAGGCGGTAACCAGCACCACCATCACTTCCAGCGCTCTACTTACCTGCTCCAGCACCTGGCCCACCTGTTTGAGGATGGCGCCAATATCCAGCAGGCTGATGGTCGGGAATTCGCGGTTAAGCTGCGTCAACATGCCGTTGCCGTTCTCCCAACGAAAGCTGGTTAACCAGCTCTGGGGCTGATCGTCCAGCGCCCCGGAAGGGAAAATAAAGAAGAAGTTAGGCCGCAGGCTTTCCCAGTCCACTTTACGCAGGCTGCTGACCGTGGCGCTGAAATCCTGGGTATCGCCCATAAAGGTCACCCGATCGCCGAGCTTCACGTTTAGCCGCTTCGCCAGCCCTTCTTCCATCGACACTTCACCCGCTTTTGGCGGCCAGCTTCCGGCAGTTATCGGGTTATGATCCGGGCGGGTATCCTGCCAGGTCAGATTAAGTTCGCGGTTAAGCGCCTCATCCTGATTTCCTTCGGTCGGCTTATCATTAATGGCTGTCAGACGCGCACGTACAATGGGATAGAACGAGTCCGGGATCACCTGATGTTCCGACAGGAATGACTTCAGCGGTACAACCTGCTCACTGGCAATGTTGATCAAGAAATAATTTGGACTTTCCGGCGGCATTTGCTGCTGCCAGCGATCGAGCAGATCGCCGCGCAGCACCAGCAGCAGCGCCAGCAGCATAAAGGAAAGTGAAAATGCCGACAGTTGACTGAGCGTTGACCACGGCTGGCGCAACAGTCGACTGACCGCTAAACGCAACGGCAGCGAGGTGAGCGTCAGACCACGCAGCACGTTAAGCAGCATCCAACCGAGTACGCCGCACACCAGCGCCAGTACTACCGCACCGGCCAGCACAGCCCATAACAGCAGGCTTCCGCCCATCAGTCCAGCGAGCAGGACGACCACAACAACCAATACCACCGGCAAATAAAACTTCAGCGGCCAGACGTTTGCCACCACGTCACGGCGTAACACACGTAGCGGCTGCGTCGCCAGCAGTAGCCGATAAGGACGCAACCCTACCAACAGCGAAATTACCGTCATGGTGCCTAAGGCCCACAGCCACGGCCAGGGGCTGGCGGGCGGCAGATCGCCGGGCAGGACCGGCCTGAGTAACACCACCAGCGCGTGCTCAAACAACAGCCCGAAAAGCCCACCGGTCACGCCAGACAACGCCAGCACCATCAGCCATTGACCAACAATCAGCCTACGCAGTTGCGCTCTGCCCGCGCCGAGGGTTTTCAGGATAGCCACCAGATCGTAACGGCTGCGGCAATAATGGCTCATCGCCACAGCAACCGCAGCGACCGCCAGCAGCAGCGTTAACAGCGCCGACAGCAGCAGAAACTGTTGTGAACGTTCAAGTGATTTCCCCAGCGCGCCTTCATCCTGCTCCAGCCCGTACCAGCGCTGTTCAGGCTTTAGCTGCGGCAACAGCCATTTTTCGTACGCGTCCAGTTGCTGCGGCGTTCCGCCAAATTTATAGCGCCATGTCACGCGGCTTCCCGGCTGGACCGCCGCCGTTTTTTCGACATCCGCCATGCTCATCATCAGGCGCGGCGCTATCTGGAACGGATTAAAACCGGAATCTGGCTCCTGCACCACCTCGCCGGCGATACGCAGCGTGGCGTCTCCGACGTCAATGGAATCACCGATTTTTAGATTAAGCAGCGCCATCAGGCGTGGGGCCAGCAGCACCAAACCCGGCTGCGGTTTCAGCCCCGGCGGATTGGTCTGCAACGTGCCGTACATCGGATACACATCATCTACCGCTTTGACGTTCGCCAGTTGCGGCGTGTCACGGGCAAAAGTCATGGTCGCGAAAGTCAGCTGCTCGCCGACTTTCAACCCCCGCTGCCGCGCCTCGTCAATCCACGCTTTCGGCACGGTACGTGAACTTTGCAGCGCGCGATCTCCCGCCATAAACTCGCGGCTTTGCTGGCTCAGCCCTTTTTCCATACGGTCGCTGATGTTGCCCAGCGCCAGTACGCAGGCTACCGCCAGGCTCAGCGCCAGCCAGACAATCAGTAATGAAGGCGAGCGCCATTCGCGCCAGAACCAACGGGCAATCATGCCTCCTCCTGCAACTGTCCATTCACCAGACGTAAGCGCCGATCGCAACGCGCCGCCAGCTGCGGGTCATGCGTCACCAGAATCAGGGTGGTGCCGTGTTCCCGGTTCAGAGAAAACAACAGGTCGGCAATTTTGTCTCCGGTCTGGCGATCGAGGTTGCCCGTCGGCTCATCGGCAAACAGCACATCCGGACGCCCGTTAAAGGCCCGTGCCAGCGCCACGCGCTGCTGCTCCCCGCCGGAAAGCTGGGCCGGAAGATGATCCAGACGTTTTCCCAGCCCAAGTTGCTCCAGCAACGTTTTGGCCCCGTCGCGGCTTTTACCACTATTTTCGCCACGCAGCAGCGCGGGCAGTTCGACGTTTTCCAGCGCGTTCAGGGTCGGGATTAACATGAACGACTGGAAAACGAATCCCACATGTCTTGCCCGCAGCTGCGCCCGGGCTTCTTCATCCATGGTATGTAGCGCCTGCCCCACCAGACTCACTTCACCGCTGGAACCATCGTCCAGCCCGGCGAGGATCGCCAGCAGCGTGGATTTCCCCGATCCCGACTCGCCAATCAGCGCAATGGTCTCGGCGCGTTTGACAACCAGTTCAACTCCGGTAAGGATGGATAGCTCATGATCACCCTGACCGACGGATTTCTTAAGATGATGAACTTCAACAATGTTTTCCGCTGGCATTGGCCTTTCCTGTTCCTGGTCCTGTTAACTTTCCGCGCCGCCGCTGCGGACACGTTATTAATTCTGGGTGACAGCCTGAGCGCCGGATACCGTATGTCCGCCAGCGCCGCATGGCCTGCGCTACTTAATGATAAATGGCAAACCAAAACGCCGGTGGTGAATGCCAGCATTAGCGGCGACACCTCGCAGCAGGGCCTGGCCCGTCTGCCTGCATTACTCAAGCAGCACCAGCCGCGTTGGGTACTGGTCGAACTTGGCGGCAACGATGGCCTGCGTGGCTTTGCGCCTGCGCAAACCGAGCAAACCCTGCGCACGATCCTGCAGGACGTGAAAGCGGCAAATGCCGAACCGCTATTGATGCAAATTCGTCTGCCGGCAAACTACGGTCGCCGTTATAATGAAACCTTTAGCGCGATTTATCCAAAGCTCGCCAAAGAGTTTGATATCCCTCTGCTGCCCTTTTTTATGGAAGAGGTTTATCTGAAACCCCAGTGGATGCAGGATGATGGTATTCACCCTAATCGTGACGCCCAGCCGTTTATTGCCGACTGGATGGCGCAACATCTCACTCCTTTTCTATCCTAAATAATTCGAGTTGTATGAAGGCGGCAAGTGAGAGAGTTCCCTGGAGCATAGATAACTATGTGACTGGGATGAGCGAGCGTAGCCAACGCACAGACAACTTGAAGTATGACGGATATAGTAAATCACGACTCGTAAAACAACGGAGATCCTGACAGGTAAAGTTATGCAAAAATCGGTCTTAATAACAGGATGTTCCAGCGGAATCGGCCTGGAAAGCGCACTTGAGCTAAAGCGCCAGGGTTTTCAAATTCTGGCCGGCTGCCGCAAACCTGACGATGTCGCGCGTATGAACAGCATGGGATTCACCGGCGTATTGCTGGATCTGGATTCACCCGAAAGCGTGGATCGCGCCGCCGATGAGGTGATCGCCCTGACCGATAATCGTTTATATGGGATCTTTAACAACGCCGGATACGGCGTCTACGGCCCACTGCCCACGATTAGCCGCGAGCAGATGGAGCAGCAGTTTTCCGCCAACTTTTTTGGCGCGCATCAGCTTACCATGCGCCTGTTGCCCGCCATGCTACCTCACGGCGAAGGACGCATCGTGATGACCTCCTCGGTAATGGGATTGATCTCCACACCGGGACGTGGCGCCTATGCCGCCAGTAAATATGCGCTGGAAGCCTGGTCCGACGCGCTGCGTATGGAGCTGCGTCACAGTGGGATTAAGGTCAGCCTGATTGAACCGGGCCCCATCCGCACCCGTTTTACCGAAAACGTCAACCAGACACAAAGCGATGCCCCCGTGGAAAATCCCGGCATTGCCGCGCGGTTTACGCTGGGACCACAAGCGGTTGTCGCCAAAGTGCGTCACGCGTTCGAAAGCGACAAACCGAAGCTACGTTATCCGGTTACGCTGGTGACCTGGGCCGTTATGCTGCTTAAACGCCTGCTGCCAGGCCGCATAATGGACAAAATTTTACAGGGTTGAGTTGAAGCTCGCGCGTCAGCCCCCATGTAACAAGAAATCGACAAAAGAGAGTAACTCCATGTCCACACAGAATATTGTTAATATTAATGAATCGAACCTGCAGCAGACCCTTGAACAGTCGATGACCACGCCGGTCCTGTTCTATTTTTGGTCTGAGCGCAGCCAGCATTGCCTGCAATTAACGCCGGTGCTGGAGAGCCTTGCCGCCCAGTATAATGGTCAGTTTATTCTCGCTAAGCTCGACTGCGACGCGGAACAGATGATCGCCTCCCAGTTTGGACTGCGCGCGATCCCAACGGTTTATCTGTTCCAGAACGGTCAGCCGGTAGATGGCTTCCAGGGTCCGCAGCCAGAAGAGGTTATTCGCGCGCTGCTGGAGAAAGTGCTGCCGAGCGAAGAAGAGCTGAAAGCACGCCAGGCTATCGAGTTTATCGAAGCCGGTAATCACGCGGATGCGCTGCCGCTGCTGAAAGAAGCCTGGCAAATCTCCAACCAGAGCAGCGAAATCGGCCTGCTGCTGGCGGAAACGCAAATCGCCCTCAATCGTTCTGACGATGCCGAAGCGGTGCTGAAAACGATTCCGTTACAAGATCAGGATACCCGTTATCAGGGACTGATGGCACAGATTGAACTGCTGAAGCAGGCGGCGGATACGCCGGAAATCCAACAGTTGCAGCAACAGGTTGCCAGCAACCCGCAGGATGCCGCGCTGGCCACGCAATTGGCCATTCAACTCCATCAGGTCGGACGTAACGAAGAATCGCTGGAATTGCTGTTCAGCCACCTGAAGAAAGATCTTACCGCTGCCGACGGTCAGGCGCGTAAGACCTTCCAGGAGATCCTTGCCGCGCTGGGAACCGGCGATGCGCTGGCCTCGAAATACCGCCGCCAGTTGTACGCGCTGCTGTACTAATCCGTTTGATTTTGCCCGATGGCGCTTGCGCCTATCGGGCCTGGAAATTCGACAAATACCGCGCCCTCCGGCATCACATCACGTCTTCTTCAAATGCGTTACGACTAATTGGTGGCGTGAATTATAGAACTTCCGATAGGTCAGGTAGCAGGCAATAATGGTTGACAGGCTGGCGGTCGAAAGCAGCATAAACGTCACCATAATCTGATACTTAATCGCTTTTACCGGGTCAATACCGGCAAAAATCAACCCAGACATCATCCCCGGTAAACTCACCAACCCCACGGTTTTGGCGGAATCGATCGTCGGGATCAGCGAGGCGCGAATGCTGTCGCGAATCAGCGGCGCGGAAGCAACCTTCGGCGTCGCGCCGAGGCTGAGCTTTTCCTGGATTTGCTGCTGTTCACTGTTAAACCGCTGCCCCAGATTGTTGTAACACAGCCCCACCGCCACCATCGCATTGCCTGCAATCATCCCGGAAATTGGGATCACCTGCATCGGCGTGAACTCGATAGAGCCGGACAACACCAGTACCGACAGCGTCAACCCCGCCCCAACCGTAATGGCAATAAACGACGAGAGAAAAGCGTTATCAATATATTTACTGCGTTTTTGCGCGTTATAGGCGGCGTTAAAACAGATAAACAGCACCATTAATAAGGTCAGAATGCTGTGATTGACGCCGAAAATATATTTCAGCACATAGCCGACGATAATAAGCTGAACCACCGCCCGGCAAACGCTCCAGAGAATATCTTTTTCCAGCGCCAGCTTTTCTTTGTTACTGATCAGTATGGCGACCACCACCAGCATCATCGCTAACGCCAGTGATTCATTGGTAATATTATGCTCGTTCATTGCTGACTTCCTGCATTTCTCCGGCGTGCGGTTGAAGAGTTATGACATTATCCGCGTGATTAATCTCATCTTTATCGTGCGTCACCCACAGCACGGCAATTTTCTTGTCGCGAACATAGTGGTGAATTAATTCATTCACGTTACGTTTGTTGGACTCATCCAGCGCGCTGGTGATTTCATCAAGCAGCAGGATTTTAGGCAGAAACTGCAAATTACGAATTAACGAGACGCGCTGTTTTTCCCCGCCGGACAGTTCATTGATCCCTTTTTTGAGGATACTCTCGGGCAACTCAAAACGGGCCAGGTCTTCCAGAAATATATCCGGTTCCGGGCGTTTATCGCGAATTTGCCAGGGAAAAATGAGGTTGTCGTAGACGGTGTCACCAAACAAAGCGGGCGTTTGCGCGCAATAAGAGACCTGCTGGCGATAAGCTTCAGGCTTTAGCGTTGATATCTCCTTGCCCTCAAAAAGGATTTCACCGGAACTCGGGCTAATTAACGACGCCACTATCTTCAGTAACGTACTTTTACCGCAGCCGGACTGGCCGGTAATCAGCTTAAATTCTCCGGCATCGAGATTAAAACAGATGTTATTGAGAACCTGCGTCGCCCCTGCCTGCCATGCGACATTTTTCAACTGAAGCAAAATGCTGCTTTCTTCCATTATCGATCCTTTTTTCCTCTTTCGTGCAGACAGTCTATACCCAAAATAATTCGAGTTGCATGAAGGCGGCAAGTGAGTGACAAATTCGTCAGGAACGAATTTGAACAGCCAAAGGCTGGCCTTCGGTGAGGGACATGGATGTCCCTCATTAATCTCCAGGAGCATAGCTAACTCTGTGACTGGAGTGAACGACAAATCTGCCGGGAGCAGATTTGAACGCTGCTTACAGCGGCCCCGCAGGGGCGAGGCCCAAGGATGGGCCGAATAACGTAGCTAACGCACATGCAGCTTGAAGTATGAAGGGTATATTCCTGTAATTTATTATAGGGGAGCCACCTTGATTAATCGGGTATAATTTGACTAATGAAGCAGTAAAGGACAGCACAACAGGAGGTTTCATCAATGCTCATTTTTATTCCTATTCTTATTTTTGTCGCGCTGGTCATCGTCGGCGCAGGCGTCAAAATCGTCCCACAGGGATACCAGTGGACGGTGGAACGTTTCGGACGTTACACCAAAACTCTGCAACCTGGGTTAAGCCTTGTTGTGCCGTTCATGGATCGTATTGGTCGTAAGATCAACATGATGGAGCAGGTGCTTGATATCCCCTCTCAGGAAGTCATCTCCAAAGATAACGCCAACGTCTCGATTGATGCTGTGTGCTTTATTCAGGTGATCGACGCGCCAAAAGCGGCATATGAAGTCAGTAACCTCGAACTGGCAATCATCAACCTGACCATGACCAACATTCGTACCGTTCTCGGCTCGATGGAGCTTGATGAAATGCTCTCCCAGCGTGACAACATCAACACGCGCCTGCTGCATATTGTTGATGAGGCCACCAATCCCTGGGGCATCAAAATCACCCGTATTGAGATTCGTGACGTGCGCCCACCGGCGGAACTGATTGACGCCATGAACGCGCAGATGAAAGCCGAACGTACCAAGCGCGCCTACATTCTGGAAGCAGAAGGTATCCGCCAGGCGGAAATCGTCAAGGCGGAGGGTGAGAAGCAGTCGAAAATCCTGATAGCGGAAGGTGAACGTCAGTCCGCGTTTTTACAGGCTGAAGCGCGTGAACGTTCCGCGGAAGCAGAAGCCCGCGCAACGCAGATGGTTTCTGAAGCCATTGCCGCCGGGGATATCCAGGCCGTGAACTACTTCGTGGCGCAGAAATACACCGAAGCGTTGCAGCATATCGGTTCGTCGAATAACAGCAAAGTGGTGATGATGCCGCTGGATGCCAGCAGCCTGATGGGTTCGATTGCCGGGATCGCGGAACTGGTTAAGGACAGCGCCAGCGAGCGGAAAAAATCATGATAGCGATGATTCTGGTACATCCGCACATCTTCTGGCTTAGCCTCGGCGGTCTGTTGCTCGCCGCCGAGATGCTGGGCGGCAACGGTTATTTGCTATGGAGCGGCGTAGCAGCGGTGCTAACCGGACTGGTAGTTTGGCTCGTCCCGCTCGACTGGGCGTGGCAGGGAGCGATGTTTGCTGTACTCACGCTGCTGGCGGCCTGGCTGTGGTGGAAGTGGCTGGCAAAACGCGTGAAAGAGCAGAAACCCGCCGACAGCCATCTTAACCAGCGCGGTCAGCAGTTGGTTGGCCGTCGATTTATTCTGGAAAGCGCCCTGGTCAATGGTCGCGGACATATGCGCGTCGGCGACAGTTCGTGGCCCGTCAGCGCCCGCGACGATTTGAGCGCGGGAACGCAGGTTGAAGTCATTGCCGTTGAGGGAATTACCCTGATTATCAAAGCGGTACCACACTAAAATAGACAGGAATTCAGACTATGATCAGGAAGACGTCTCTCGCCGTTGCCCTTTGTTCTTTGCTGGCTGGCGCGCCTCAGGCATTTGCCTCCTTCGATATGGAAGACTGCAAATGGAGCGACGACAGCTGCCTGCTGAAAGGAACGCCGACCTTTAACCCGGAAAACGACAGCCGCGACAACCTGCTGCGACTGCTGAGCCAGGAAAAAGCTTTTGATCTGCCCGTGCAGTCGATGCCTGAAGATATCACCCGCTCCCGCGATTTCTATTTTGCGTATCACCCGCAGTGGGATGAAACAGCCCCACAACCAGCCTCTGCCCCGGTATCCGCTGAAGATAGCCCCCTCTCCCGACAGATGGCCGAGCTGAACATTAATGCGGATGAAGCCAATCTCAACGACGCTGAGCATGAGA
Organism: Citrobacter sp. CRE-46; assembly: GCF_059615875.1. Lineage (NCBI taxonomy): Bacteria > Pseudomonadati > Pseudomonadota > Gammaproteobacteria > Enterobacterales > Enterobacteriaceae > Citrobacter > Citrobacter sp. CRE-46. The sequence goes on from NZ_CM184341.1 coordinate 3,827,465, forward strand.
ACCGTCATGTTTCGAATAATACCGAGAGCGTCAGCCAGTATTTTGCCGCACTGCTGGCCGATGCCGCGTTAACAGCAGAGCAACGCCAGGCCTTAGCGCAAGCGCGTATGGGGCTGTACTCTGACGCGACCCGTGAACAGATTGAGTCATCTCTCGCCACTCTCCCGGCGGATTCGCCAGCTCAACACTACAAAAGTTATCTCGCGGCAGCCGCCAGCTTCTATGCGGGTGATTATGCCAGTGCCGAACGGGATTTCACTCAGCTCGCTAAGAGCGATCGCCCGTGGCTGGCGGAGACCGCGCAATACATGCTGATGCGTACGGCGCTGAACAAGAGCAGTCAGAACAGCGTGGGCGAATATGGCGATTTTGACATCGCTAAAATTAACCGCGAGGACGCCTCTCAGGCTCAGATTCTGGCGCAAGCCTATTTGCAACGCTTTCCGCAGGGGCAATACGCCGACTCCACCCGCGGTATGTTGCGTCGTATTAACTGGTATTTACAGGCGTGGCCGCAACTGGCCGGGTTGTATGAGCAGACGATCCAGCAAGCGGCTGACGCGCAGCAGCTGCGTAAAATTGTCATCGAATACGATAATGTCTACGGCATGGCGTTCTACGAGCAATCCGTGCTGGAAGCCTTCCCCGATGCGCCGCGAGTCAGCTACATCGAACTGTTACGCGCGCTGCGTCTGAATAGCGATAACAAACCCACGCTGACCCAGGCGCAACTCGACGCCAGCAAGCCGGTGTTTGAGCAGAGCCAAAAACTGCCGCTGTGGCGCGATCTGCAACTGAATCTGTGGCTGGCGACGGGCAACTATGCGGCGATTATCCAGGCGGTCGCGCCAGCGCAAAAACTGGCACCGCGCGATACGCTGGCCTTCAGCGAACAGGTGCTGTACGGCGAAGCGCTGATGGGCCAGAAGAATTGGGCCGCGGCGCGTGATTTCTGGCCGCAGTTGCTGACTCTCAGCCAGGACAACGAACAGCGGCAGTATGTACAGGCTAAGCTCGCCGCCACGCTGGTTTATAGCGGTGACGTAGCGGCAATCTTCGCCCCGGAAAGCGCGGTGACCAACCTGCGCTTTCGCTCGCAGGTGCTGAAAACGCAGGCCACACTGGAACAACTGCGCCAGCAGGCCGTCCATGGGCCCAATAACGAAGAGCGTACCATCGCCCTGCATACGCTGCTGGTACGGGATCTTACCGAGAATCGTTTTGGCGACTGGTTAAACGATAAAAAGCTTGTCAGCGACATCACGCCGCCGGTCATTGACGAGGCGTTTAACGACGTCAACCTGAGCACTTTTGACTGGAACGGCGATGCGGCTCAGGCCGGTTACACCTGCCGCAGCCTCAATGAAACGGTAACGGTCCTGAGCAAAAAAGCGGATGATGCCCACGCGCTGAACTGTTTAGGTGAATTTTTCCGTACCACGCAAACGCATGTTGATCTGTGGAAAAACAGCACCGGCAACGATGTGCTTGAAGCCGCAATTTCTCGTAAGGAGCCGTTTGGCCAGTTCGACAGGCAAAGCTACTATCAGCAGATAATCACCTCACCCACCGCGGAAGTCGAAGATAAGAGCTTCGCACTGTATCGCGCCATCATGTGCTATGCGCCATCTGGCTCTAACGAATGTGGCGGTGAAGACGTGGATAAACTGCAGCGTAAGGGCTGGTTCACCCAACTGAAAACGCAGTATCCGGGAAGCCCGTGGGCGCAAAAACTCAAATATTACTGGTAACCGCGCTACTGGTGGGCCAGGCACAGGCGGCGGATATCGTCGCCGCGCGTGACCATCCGGCCTTCTGGCTGTGGTCCGGAGTGAAAGCCAGTGACGAGCTGAAAAACGCGCAAACGGTCTATCTGCATCAGGGTGAGGTGCTGGTTCGGTCGGGTAACGTGGTTTTCCAGCGCCTGGGACTGCCGGTCAGTCGACTGACTTTTCCCTCAATCTGGCTGACGGTCCGCTTTACCACGCTCGACGTACCGGAGGTGATTCCTGCCCGTATCATACGGCTGATGCAACGCTGGCAGAACGCTGGTAATCACGTCATCGGCCTGCAGGTTGATTTTGACGCGGCGACCCACCAGCTAACCGATTACGCCCGTTTTCTACAGCAGCTACGCCATCAGCTACCGGCCGAGTTTGCGCTTGGCGTGACCGGACTACTGGATTGGGCCAAAACGGGCGACGTCGCCACATTGAACGCGCTGGCGGTTGATGAACTGGTAGTGCAGAGCTATCAGGGACGGCGCACAGTGCCGAATTACCAGGCGTATCTGCCCGCGCTCAGCCGCCTGCGCATTCCATTTAAGCTGGGACTGGTGCAAAACGGTAGCCGGGATCGGCAGGCTGAAGCGCAGCTGGAGAAATCCCCGTGGTACCGCGGTACGGTGGTGTTTATGCTTAATCCCCCTCGCCGTTAAACCTTCGCTTTGTGATGACAGCAGCCAGAAAGATTATCCATGATCGGGCATTCGGCGCTGTCATCGCCAGGGCAACTCTCCGCCAGCGCCAGTAAATGCAGGCGCATGGCCTGTAGCTCGCTGATATGCCGCTCGATGTCCGCGACTTTTTCTAATGTGCGTTTTTTTACGTCCGCGCTGTGACGCGCCGGATCGTTAAACAGGTTTACCAGCTCACCGCACTCTTCCAGGTTAAAACCAACCTGCCGCGCCTGACGCAGCAGCGTCAGTTCATTCAGATGCTGTTGGTTGTATGTGCGATAGCCATTTTCGCTACGCAGCGGCGGCGTCACTAACCCTTTTTCTTCATAAAAGCGTATCGCTTTGCTGGTTAAACCGGTTTTTTTAGCAACATCGGATATATTCATCTCTTCTCCCTTGACCTTCCCCTTGATGGAAGGTTTAACCTTTATAACAGTTAGTCAAAACGATTGCCAAGGTCAATAAGTAACCGACCATTCATAGAGGAAATTAGTTATGTCTCAAACAATCGATCTAACCCTGGACGGCCTGTCCTGCGGTCACTGCGTAAAACGCGTTAAAGAGAGTCTGGAGCAACGCCCGGACGTTGAGCAAGCGGATGTCACTGTGACTGAAGCGCACATCACCGGGAGCGCCAGTGCACAAGCGCTGATTGAAACCATCAAACAAGCCGGTTACGGCGCGGAGTTAAGCCACCCAAAGGCTAAACCGCTGACGGAGTCATCAATCCCGTCGGAAGCACTGGCAGCGGTCCCTTCCGAGCTTCCGGCAGCTACGGCTGATGATGACAGCCAACAGTTGCTGTTAAACGGCATGAGCTGCGCCAGTTGTGTGACCCGCGTACAAAATGCTCTGCAAAGCGTACCCGGCGTCACCCAGGCACGGGTAAACCTGGCGGAACGTACTGCGCTGGTAATGGGCAGTGCGTCCGCCGCAGATTTAGTGCAGGCGGTGGAAAAAGCGGGCTACGGCGCTGAAGCTATAGAAGATGACGCGAAGCGCCGCGAGCGCCAGCAGGAAACCGCCGTTGCGACCATGAAACGTTTTCGCTGGCAGGCAGCCGTCGCGCTGCTGCTGGGTATACCGGTCATGGTGTGGGGAATGATTGGCGATAACATGATGGTGAGTGACGACAACCGCAGCCTGTGGCTGGCGATTGGTCTGGCAACGCTTGCCGTGATGGTTTTCGCTGGCGGTCACTTTTACCGCAATGCGTGGAAAAGCCTGATGAATGGCACCGCGACCATGGATACGCTGGTGGCGCTGGGTACGGGGGTGGCATGGCTCTATTCCATGAGCGTCAACCTCTGGCCGCAGTGGTTTCCGATGGAAGCGCGACACCTTTATTATGAAGCCAGTGCGATGATTATCGGTCTGATTAACCTCGGACATATGCTGGAAGCGCGGGCTCGCCAACGCTCCTCCAAAGCGCTGGAAAAACTGCTCGATCTGACACCGCCAACCGCACGCGTCGTCACCGATGAAGGTGAAAAGAGTGTGCCGCTGGCTGACGTTCAGGCGGGAATGTTGCTGCGCCTGACCACCGGCGACCGGGTTCCGGTCGATGGCGAAATCACTCAGGGCGAAGCCTGGCTGGATGAAGCCATGCTGACCGGGGAGCCGATCCCGCAACAAAAAGGCGAAGGCGATAGCGTCCACGCCGGTACGGTCGTACAGGACGGCAGCGTGCTATTCCGCGCCAGCGCCGTAGGCAGCCATACCACGCTGTCGCGCATTATTCGCATGGTGCGCCAGGCGCAAAGCAGTAAACCGGAGATTGGCAAACTGGCTGACCGCATCTCCTCGGTATTCGTTCCTGTGGTGGTCGTTATTGCGCTGGTTAGCGCAGCTATCTGGTATTTCTTCGGACCGGCGCCACAAATTGTCTATACGCTGGTGATTGCCACCACCGTTCTGATTATTGCCTGCCCTTGTGCACTGGGCCTGGCGACGCCAATGTCGATTATTTCCGGTGTTGGGCGCGCCGCTGAGTTTGGGGTCCTGGTACGCGATGCCGATGCGCTGCAGCGCGCCAGTACGCTCGATACCATTGTGTTTGATAAAACCGGGACGCTGACTGAAGGTAAGCCACAGGTTGTCGCCATCAAAACGTTTGGCAATACCGATGAAGCGCTGGCGATTCGCCTGGCTGCGGCCCTTGAACAGGGTTCCAGTCACCCGCTGGCCAGGGCGATTCTGGACAAAGCCGGTGATGTCACGTTGCCGCAGGTCAACGGGTTCCGTACGCTGCGCGGTTTGGGCGTCAGTGGCGAAACGGAAGGTCACATGCTGCTGCTGGGAAACCAGGCGCTGCTCAATGAACAGCAGGTAGATACCACTGAAATGGAAGCTGAGATTACCGCTCAAGCCTCCCAAGGGACAACGCCGGTACTGCTGGCGATTGACGGTAAAGCGGCGGCGCTGTTAGCGGTGCGCGATCCACTGCGTAGCGACAGCGTGGCGGCGCTCCAGCGCCTGCACCGCGCCGGATATCGTCTGGTGATGCTCACCGGTGATAACCCAACGACCGCCAACGCCATTGCCAAAGAGGCAGGTATTGATGAGGTGATTGCGGGCGTTCTGCCGGACGGCAAAGCCGAGGCGATTAAGCGTCTGCAAAGCCAGGGACGTCAGGTTGCCATGGTCGGTGACGGTATCAACGATGCGCCTGCGCTGGCGCAGGCCGATGTAGGGATTGCCATGGGTGGCGGCAGCGATGTGGCGATTGAAACCGCCGCGATTACGCTGATGCGTCATAGCCTGATGGGCGTTGCGGATGCGCTGTCTATCTCACGGGCAACGCTGCGCAACATGAAGCAGAACCTGCTCGGCGCGTTTATCTATAATAGCATCGGTATCCCCGTTGCTGCCGGGATCCTGTGGCCGTTCACCGGAACGCTGCTCAACCCGGTGGTTGCCGGCGCAGCGATGGCACTCTCCTCCATTACCGTAGTAAGCAACGCTAACCGTCTGCTACGCTTCAAACCGAAAGAGTAAGCCTTTGCCGGATAGCGCTATCAACCGCGCTATCCGGCAATTCACGCGTTGCACCTTCCCGGACCACGCGCTAGCATGGAAGTCCACTTAGGGAGGTCGTATGGATTTGTTATACCGGGTAAAAACATTATGGTCTGCACTGCGCGGCAACCACTATACCTGGCCCGCCATTGATATCTCTTTACCCGGCAACCGCCATTTTCATCTGATTGGCAGTATTCACATGGGTAGCCGTGATATGGCGCCTCTGCCTGCCAAATTACTCAAAAAGCTCAATCGTGCTGATGCGCTGATTGTCGAAGCCGATGTTTCCGGCGATGACGCGCCATTTGCTAATCTTCCGACCTTTGCCGCCCTGGAAGAACGCATCAGTGAAGAACAATTAGATAATCTGCGTAAAGTCACCAGTGAATTGGGCATTTCCCCTTCCCTGTTATCGACACAACCTTTATGGCAAATAGCCATGGTATTACAGGCGACGCAGGCACAACAGTTGGGGTTGCGGGCGGAATACGGGATTGATTACCAACTGCTGAAAGCGGCAAAACAGGCTCACAAACCGGTGATCGAGCTGGAAGGTTCATCCAGTCAAATCGAGCTGCTATGCCAGTTACCCGATAATGGCCAGGCTCTTCTGGATGATACCCTGACGCACTGGCATACCAACGCCAGGTTGTTGCAACAAATGATGGGCTGGTGGCTTAAAACGCCGCCGCGCGATAGCGAATTGACGCTTCCTAATACTTTCAGCCAGTCGTTATATGACGTATTGATGCATCAGCGCAATGTCGCCTGGCGCGATCGACTCAGGGCGATGCCAGCCGGCCATTATGTGGTGGCCGTAGGCGCACTGCATCTGTACGGAGAAGGCAATTTGCCGGAGATGTTACGGTAAAAAAAATGGCCAATATTTCTATTGGCCCGTCAAAGAGGAATTTCATCATTATTATGATCCCGGTGCTTAAAGCATCGGTGTAGGTCGATTGTCGCTCAAAGTCATCATCCTGCCAATACTATTGCGCAAGATGGTACTATTTTTTAGACCACCATCAGGCGTATGCTTGTCTCGTATTTTGTCTGGGCCAGGAAAAATTGCTATGACACCCGCCGTTAAATTACTCGAAAAAAACAAAATTTCTTTCCAGATCCACACCTACGATCACGATCCGTCCGAAACAAACTTTGGTGACGAAGTAGTACGCAAGTTAGGTCTGAATGCAGACCAGGTTTACAAAACGCTGCTGGTTGCCGTAAATGGCGATATGAAGCATCTGGCCGTTGCCGTCACGCCGGTGGCGGGTCAATTGGATCTTAAGAAAGTCGCCAAAGCGTTAGGGGCCAAAAAGGTCGATATGGCCGATCCAATGGTTGCGCAGCGAACAACGGGGTATCTGGTAGGCGGTATCAGCCCACTGGGACAGAAAAAAAGATTGCCGACACTCATCGACGCCCCAGCCCAAACGTTTGACACCATTTATGTCTCCGGTGGCAAACGCGGGCTGGATATCGAACTGGCAGCGGGCGATCTGGCGAAAATTCTGGATGCGAAGTTCGCCGACATAGCCCGCCGGGATTAAGCGATTGTAGAATGTAGGCCTGATGGCCGCAGCTTTAAGGCCTACAAACCGCACTGACCTGTAGGCCGCACCGCCATCCGGCATTCCGCCCTGTTACTGCCAGCTCACCTCGCCCTTCGGCTCATACGCACTGGCATCCAGCGGTGAGTTTTTCTGCACGTACTCTTTCAGCACTTCCGCATCGATAAACCCGGTATTCACATAGCCTGGCTTGTTATCAATTCGCGGATAACCATCGCCGCCGGTGGCGTTGAAGCTCAGCGTTGCCATGCGATAAGTTTTAGCCAGGTCAACCGGTTCGCCTTTGATTTTCAGATCGTTAAGTTTACCGTCTTTCGCCACGAAGCTGACGTTGGCAAACTGCGGATAGGCCCCGGAGTCCGGCTTCATTTGCGCCACGGCGGTCAGGTAGTCAATCACCTCTTTCCCGCTCATGTCGGCATACACCACAATATTGCCGAACGGCTGCACCTTCAGCACGCTCTTATAGGTAATATCGCCGCCTTCAATGGAATCACGAATACCGCCACCGCTCATCACGCCAAAGTCAGCGCTGGTCCGCGCCATTTGCGCAGCCAACAGCAGGTGCCCCATATTGGTCTGTACGAAACGAACTTTGCTACGGTCACCTTCGAGGCGCGCATTGACGCTACCAATCTTCACGTCCAGTTGCGCTTTACCTTTATTCTGGAATGGCGTCAGCAGCGAGAGCATTTGCTGATTCTCAGCAATTTCCGGGGTGTAGAGTACGCGCTCACTTTTACCGTTATCCCAGGTCACTTTTTTCTTCAGGTTGACGGGGATGAGCTGGTAGTTCACCATTTTCATTTCGCCGTTACGAAACTCAAAATCCGCCCGGCCCACGTATTTCCCCCACTCATGCGCTTGCACAATCCAGATGCCATTTTGCTTATCTGGCGCGCACGGCGTGCCCGGTACGTAATCAACCTGCTTCTTGTTTTCCGAGGCCATACACACCGGATCCTGTGAGTGACCACCCACAATCATTGCCAGCGAACCCGCCGGCAGGCTACGCGCCATCTCTACGTCGCCAGGGGCGTTCGAGCCGTGATTGCCGTTGTCATAATGACCCATATGGGTGGTCGCAATAATGATGTCTGGCTTTTCACCCATATTGAGTTCCTGGATGACCAGTTTGGCTTCATCGGCAGATTTACGGAATTCGATATCGGTGAAAAATTCCGGGTTACCAATTTTCGCCGTATCGTCAGTGGTTAAACCGAGTACGGCAATTTTTAAATCCTGACGCTTAAAGATGGCCCACGGCTTAAACAACCGCTCGCCGGTGCTTTTCTGATAGATATTGGCCGAGAGAAACGGGAATTTGGACCATTTTTCCTGCTGGCGCAGCACGGTTAGCGGGTTATCAAATTCGTGATTGCCAACCGCCATCGCGTCATAGCCAATCAGGTTCATGCCGCGAAAATCAGGTTCCGCATCCTGAAGATCGGATTCCGGTACGCCGGTGTTAATATCGCCGCCGGAAAGCAGCAGCAGGCTTCCCCCTTCTTCCGCCACCTCTTTACGAATACCATCCACCAGCGTTTTTTGCGCCGCCAGCCCGTATTCCCCATATTCACTGCGCCAGAAGTGGCCGTGATGATCGTTGGTATGCAGAATGGTAATTTTGTAGGTTTTATCTTTTTCGTACGCCTGCGCAGGCTGACCTGCCAGCGCAAATGCGGCGAATAACGCCAGCGCCACGCCCCGCTTTAAAAACTTCATATTTCTCTCCCTGAGCCAAAATCAACGACTGAAATTACAATGATATGAAATAATAGTCGAAAATGTTTTCAGAAATGAGACTTCCTTCAAACACCTTCCGCAGGTATGTTAGGCAGGTAATAATAACAAAATAGATTACCCTCATAATCGCAACCCAAACAGAAGTGACTTTCTATGGCAATAAGTGAACCAACCCCGCCAGTGGCTGGCGCGTCAGCGTCGGTTGCTAAAGCACGCACCTCATTTGGCATTTTAGGGGCGATCAGTCTCTCTCATCTGCTAAACGATATGATCCAGTCGCTGATCCTGGCGATTTACCCGCTCTTGCAGTCAGAGTTCTCGCTGACGTTTATGCAGATCGGGATGATTACGCTAACCTTCCAGCTCGCCTCCTCGCTGCTTCAGCCGGTTGTCGGCTACTGGACGGACAAATATCCAATGCCGTGGTCGCTGCCTATTGGTATGTGCTTCACGCTAAGCGGGCTCGTATTGCTGGCCATGGCAGGCAGTTTCCATATGGTATTACTCGCCGCGGCGCTGGTCGGTACGGGTTCATCGGTGTTTCACCCGGAGTCATCCCGCGTGGCGCGCATGGCTTCCGGCGGTCGTCATGGCCTCGCCCAGTCAATTTTCCAGGTTGGCGGCAACTTCGGTAGCTCTCTCGGGCCCTTGCTGGCGGCTGTCATCATCGCGCCATATGGTAAAGGTAATGTAGCCTGGTTTGTGTTGGCCGCGTTATTAGCGATTGTGGTTCTGGCGCAAATCAGCCGTTGGTATGCCGCGCAGCATCGGATGAGCAAAGGAAAACCGAAAGTCACTGTTGTTAATCCATTACCGCGTAATAAAGTGGTACTGGCGGTTAGCATTCTGCTGGTGCTGATTTTCTCCAAATACTTCTATATGGCGAGCATCAGCAGCTATTACACCTTTTATCTGATGCAAAAATTCGGATTATCGGTACAAAACGCTCAGTTTCATCTGTTTGCCTTCCTGTTTGCCGTTGCGGCTGGGACCGTAATTGGTGGACCGTTAGGTGATAAGATTGGCAGAAAATATGTTATTTGGGGCTCTATCCTCGGCGTAGCGCCATTTACCCTCGTTTTACCCTATGCAACTCTGGAATGGACCGGGATTTTAACCGTGATCATTGGTTTTATCCTCGCATCTGCCTTTTCTGCCATTCTGGTCTACGCGCAGGAGCTGCTTCCGGGTCGTATCGGCATGGTTTCTGGGCTATTTTTCGGGTTTGCCTTTGGCATGGGCGGCTTGGGAGCCGCGGTTTTAGGGCTGATTGCTGACCATACCAGTATTGATTTGGTCTATAAAATATGTGCTTTCCTGCCTCTTCTGGGGATACTGACCATATTCTTACCTGATAACCGACATAAAGCCTGATTTTCTGACGGCCAAAAGTAAACTTTGGCCGTCTTCACTTACAGAGACCATCAGCCTTTACTCCCCGCATACCCCTGTAGTTTTCCGATCCGTGCTTTTTTACGTCTAAAATCCCGTTTTCATCAAAATTCAATAATTATTCATAAACATAAACATTAAAATTGTCATAAACTATTACTCGGAATTTAGGTTTTCAGGATCAACACAGCAACCAAAGGAGACGGAATGCATCACGCCACCCCGCTTATCACCACCATTGTCGGCGGCCTTGTGCTCGCTTTTATATTAGGCATGATTGCCAATAAACTACGTATTTCTCCTCTGGTGGGATATCTGTTAGCGGGCGTTCTGGCCGGTCCATTTACACCTGGTTTTGTTGCTGATACCAAACTCGCGCCTGAACTGGCGGAGCTTGGCGTAATTCTGCTGATGTTCGGCGTGGGGCTACACTTTTCCTTGAAGGATTTGATGGCGGTAAAGTCCATCGCCATTCCCGGCGCGATTGCCCAGATAGCTGTGGCGACGCTACTGGGTATGGCGCTTTCAGCGGTGATGGGCTGGTCGCTAATGGTGGGTATCGTCTTTGGACTGTGTCTTTCAACCGCCAGTACCGTAGTGCTACTGCGTGCGCTTGAGGAACGGCAGCTTATTGACAGCCAGCGCGGGCAAATTGCTATAGGCTGGCTGATTGTTGAAGATCTGATGATGGTGCTGACGCTGGTTCTTCTGCCCGCCGTCGCCGGAATGCTGGAAAAAGAAGATGTCGGCTTTGCATCGCTGGCCGTCGATATGGGCATTACCATTGGTAAAGTGGTGGCGTTTATCGCCATTATGATGCTGGTTGGCCGTCGCCTGGTACCGTGGATCATGGCGCGTAGCGCCGCCACCGGTTCACGAGAGCTGTTTACTCTGTCAGTCCTTGCCCTGGCGTTAGGCATCGCGTTTGGCGCAGTGGAATTGTTCGATGTCTCCTTTGCTCTGGGCGCGTTCTTCGCTGGCATGGTGCTGAACGAATCCGAACTGAGCCACCGTGCGGCGCATGACACCCTGCCGTTGCGCGATGCGTTCGCCGTATTGTTCTTTGTATCCGTTGGGATGCTGTTTGATCCGTTAATCTTGATCCAGCAACCGCTGGCGGTACTGGGCACGCTGGCGATTATCGTCTTTGGTAAATCCGTTGCCGCCTATTTCCTCGTGCGCCTGTTTGGCCACTCCCAACGTACAGCGCTCACCATTGCCACCAGCCTGGCGCAGATTGGTGAGTTTGCCTTCATCCTGGCGGGTCTGGGAATGGCGCTAAACCTGTTACCGCAGGCAGGGCAAAACCTGGTGCTGGCGGGAGCTATTCTGTCGATTATGCTCAATCCGGTACTGTTCGCGGTGTTAGAAAAATATCTCGCGAAAACCGAAACGCTGGAAGAGCAGACGCTGGAAGAAGCCATCGAAGAAGAGAAACAAATTCCGGTGGATATCTGCAATCACGCCCTGCTGGTAGGCTTTGGCCGCGTCGGGAGTCTGCTGGGCGAAAAATTGATGGCTGCCGGGATTCCGCTGGTGGTTATCGAAACCTCACGTACGCGGGTGGATGAACTGCGTGAGCGCGGGATCCGCGCGGTGCTGGGAAATGCCGCCAACGAAGAGATAATGAATCTGGCGCATCTGGATTGCGCGCGCTGGCTGCTGCTGACAATTCCAAACGGCTATGAAGCTGGTGAAATCGTCGCTTCCGCTCGCGAAAAGTGCCCGTCGATTGAGATTATCGCCCGCGCGCATTATGACGATGAAGTGGAATATATTACCGACCGCGGGGCCAGTCAGGTCGTCATGGGCGAGCGTGAAATCGCCCGCACTATGCTGGAGCTGATTGAAACGCCACCTGCCGGTGACGTTGCTACTGCCAGTTAATATTACGTGCCGGATGGCGCTACACCATCCGGCCTACGTATTCCCACACCAGAGTAGGCCCGATAAGCGCAGCGCTATCGGGCAAGAACTCAGCGGTCCCAGTACGACTCTTCGAGACTGTCTTCACGCTCTGGCAAACCGCGCGTCAGGCGTGGTGAATGTTGATTCAGCACCTGATAACTCACGCGATTAGCATATTTACATACCTGGGCTAACGACGAATAGGTCAGCCAGGTGAACTTGTGCTTGCTGGAGTTAGGCACGTTGCTGCGGTGGTAGCTGTTGGCGGTAATATCATGCAGCAATGCCGCCAGCGCGCCGTCGCCAGCGCCGTTGGTGTTCATGATCTTTTCAGGCCCGCCCATATACGGTGCGATGTGCGAATACACGCGCAGCGGATTAGTACAATCTTTATGGCGCATGGCGCGGCTGAATTCATACTGGTTGAATTCGGCAATAGCCCCTGGCAGCAGCGGATGCTGGGTTTTACGTTTGGCTTCCTCTTCCGTAAAGCCCGCCATATACAGACCTGCCGGACCCGCAGTGCACAGCACCAGATCCACCCAATCCAGCGCTTTGTCGGACGCCAGCAGCGGATCGTTCTCGCCGGTCAGCGCTTCGGCCTCTTCTTCATTCATCGCCAGAATGGAGACATGCTCTTTCAGGAATGCCTGCCACCACTGTGGGTTATCGGCAATAACAAATTTGGTACCCAGCGTCAGGACCACCGGCACATTGTGTTTTTTGGCATATTCAATCGCCTTCATGGTCGCTTCCGGCATCGGCTCGCCCGGTTCGCAACGCACCAGATAGGAGGTCAGCACCAGCGCGGAGGCCCCGGCAATAACCGCCTCCGGGATGCTATCCGCCCGCAGCTTATTCATATGTCCGGGGCTGATAGCGAACGTGCGCTCACCGGATTCGCCAATCAGCGTAAAGCAGCGACCAATCGGTCCATTAACGCCCTGCAGGTAGTTCAGATCGGTACGGCTGGAGGTATTACATAAATAACGGTACGCGTAGCTACCAATCTCGATATTGCTGCACATCACGCCCAACAGCACCGAGCGGTCATCTGCCAGCACGGAGTAGTTGTGCATCGTGTTACCGATAGTTCCACCGGCAAACTGATGAGTGATCAAATTGTCACGTACCAGTTCCTGGTAGAGCGCTTCGGCGACATCGTCTGTAATCACCAGAGAGTGCCCGGCGCTTAATCCATAACGCTTTACAAAGTCATCATTAACTTTGGCTTCAATATCTACCAGCGTCTGGTCGATACCCACCACCCAGGCTGCGCTGGTTTCATTTTCAGGCTGAATCTGTTGCAGCAACGGATCGCGCGCGCTGACAGGAAAATAGTGTTTGGATTTACGTTTACCGGGAAATTTCATGGTCGATTTTACGGGTGATTAGCTGAGCGGTGCATGGTAGCACATTCCCCTGTACGCATGCGATGCGGCGCTGAGTTTCAATATCGGACGATGGGATCGCAGTTTATACGGGGGGGATTTCTACAATAAATCACCTTCACAAGGAGCGTTTATGAAGCCGGAAAATAAGATCCCCGTACTCGACAGAATTTCAGACGAAATGAAAACCGTGGTGAATTTTCATCGCGACGATCTGCCGCCCTGGCCCGCCGCCGATGACATCGTGGCCCAGCGCCAACACTATATCCACGAACGGCAATTGTGGAATGCCGATGCCCCGCAGATGAATACCCGAGAATGCGTCATTTCTACCGCGCGCGGCCCCGTTGCCACGCGAATTTATTCTCCGCAACCCCATAGCCAGGCCACGCTGTATTATCTGCACGGCGGCGGTTTCATTCTTGGTAATCTTGATACTCACGATCGCATTATGCGCTTACTGGCGCTTTACACGCAGTGCACGGTAATTGGCATCGACTATTCTCTCTCGCCGGAGGCTCGTTTCCCACAAGCCATCGAGGAGATTGTCGCCGTCTGTCAGTATTATCACCAACACGCGGGCGACTATTCTTTGAATGTGGATCATATTGGTTTTGCCGGTGATTCCGCTGGCGCGATGCTGGCGCTTGCCAGCGCGTTGTGGCTGCGGGACAAACAGATTGCCTGCGGCAAAGTCGCTGGCATATTGCTGTGGTATGGACTTTACGGCCTGCGGGATTCGCCCAGCCGACGGCTGATGGGCGGAGCGTGGGATGGTTTATCGCGGGAGGATCTGCAGATGTACGAAAACGCGTACCTGCGTAGCGCCGACGATCGCGAGTCGCCGTATTATTGCTTATTCAATAACGACCTGACGCGCGACGTGCCGCCATGTTATATCGCCGGCGCGGAGTTCGATCCGTTGATTGACGACAGCCGCTTATTATTTCAGACGCTACAGGCACATCAGCAGCCCTGCCAGTACAAAATGTACCCCGGCACGCTGCACGCCTTCCTGCACTACTCGCGGATGATGAAAACCGCCGACGATGCCTTGCGGGAGGGCGCGCGTTACTTCAAAGCACAACTTTAACGATAGGCTGCGGTCAGTTTAACCATCATTTCGATATGTTCCGGTGTGGCGTTCAGCGCCGGAATATACTCATATTGCTGGCCGCCAGCCTCGAGGAAAATCTCCCGGTTTTGCACCGCGATCTCTTCCAGCGTTTCAAGGCAATCTGCCGCAAAGCCCGGACACATAACCTGGATATGTCGGGTCCCTTTCTCCGCCAGCATTTTTAACGTTTCGTCGGTATACGGCGTCAGCCACGGTTCGCGACCAAAACGCGACTGGAAGGTCATCATCACTTTTTCCGGCGGCAGGCCAAGCGCAGAGACCAGCTCACGCGTCGTATCGCGACAGCGCTGCGGGTAGTCGTCGCCTTCGTCGGCGTAACGCTGTGGAATCCCGTGGTAGGAGAGCAGCAGTAAATCGGGTTCGCCGTGTTTGGCGAAGGAGTCACGGGCACTTTTTGCCAGCGCGTCAATATAAGCGCTGTCATCGGCGTAATCACGAATAAAGGAGACGCCGGGAATACCGCGTTTACGCGCCAGGATGCGCGCGAGTTCATCCCACACCGCCGCCACCGTCGAACAGGAATATTGCGGATACAGGGGTAACACGACAATGTGTTCAACGCCACTTGCCAGCAGTTCGTCGACTGCGCTTTCAAGCGAAGGCGAACCATAGCTCATGCCCAGCGCAACAGGCGTATTGGGCAGGCGTTGTGCCAGCGCCTGCTGTTGTGCCTTGCTGTAGACCATCAGCGGCGAACCCTCTTCCATCCAGATTGACTGGTATAGCTTTGCCACGCGTGGCGCACGCAGCGGCAGGATCACCCCACGCAGCAACGGCCACCACAGCAGGCGGGAAGTATCAACTACACGTTGATCGCTTAAAAACTGGCGCAGGTAGCGTTTAACAGCTTCAGGAGTGGGGGCATCGGGGGTGCCAAGGTTTGCCAGCAGGATACCGGTTTTCGTCTGACGCATTACCGCCTCTTATCGATTCAAATTGTTGATAATTGTAGCGGAAAAGTGATGAAGAAGAACTAATTGCTGCGAGAGGTAAGATGTGAATTTGCCCGATGGCGCTGCGCTTATCTGGCCTACAAAAAAATCATAGGCCGGATAAGGTGTTTACACCGCCATCCGGCATTGACTGCGCTAAAACTTAACCGAGGATTTTTTCCAGCGCTGCGCGCACGTCAGCAACAGCCTGAGTGCCATCAACTTTCGCGTATTTGGTGTTACCCGCCTGCGCTTCTTTAGAGTAGTAGCCGATCAGCGGCGCGGTCATCTGATGGTATTCCACCAGGCGCTTACGTACGGTCTCTTCCTGATCGTCTTTACGGGTGGTCAGCTCTTCGCCGGTTACGTCGTCTTTACCTTCAACCTTAGGCGGGTTGAATTTGATGTGGTAAACGCGGCCAGAAGCAGCGTGTACGCGACGACCCACGATACGGTCAACGATCAGCTCGTCAGGTACGTCGAACTCCAGAACGTAGTCGACGTTGATGCCTGCTTCTTTCATGGCGTCAGCCTGCGGAATAGTACGCGGGAAGCCATCGAGCAGGAAACCATTACGGCAGTCTTCCTGAGCAATACGCTCTTTTACCAGCGCGATCACCAGCTCATCAGTCACCAGCTTACCGGCGTCCATGATGTCTTTCGCTTGTTTGCCCAGCTCGGAGCCAGATTTCACGGCGGCACGCAGCATATCACCGGTGGAGATTTGCGGAATACCATACTTCTCCATGATGAACTGAGCCTGAGTTCCTTTACCCGCGCCCGGAGCGCCAAGCAGAATGATACGCATTACGAAAATCCCCTTAAAGGTTGTCGATATTTTTTAAAAAGCGCTAAACGATACCACCATCACGCAATTGGCTCAAGGAAGACGCCCGACGCTGAAACGGTTAATGGAGGGAAAATTGAAAATAAGGAGTGAAATTGCCGGATGGCGGTGTACACACCTTATCCGGCCTACGAGTAAAAGATATGGTAGGCCGGATACGCGTTAGCGCCATCCGGCATTAGATGATGGCTATCAGGATACCAGCAACTGGTTCATACGGCGGATGAACTGGTTCGGATCTTCCAGCGTGCCGCGTTCGGCGAACAGAGCCTGATCCAGCAGCAGTTCAACCCACTCTTTAAACTGCGTTTCGTCCTGGGTATCCGCCGTGCGTTTTACCAGCACGTGGTCCGGGTTAAGTTCAAAGATATATTTCACGTCCGGTACGGCCTGACCCGCAGCAGCGAACAGTTTCGCCATCTGGGTGCTCATTTCATCCGCATCGGTGGTGACGATGGCCGGCGTGTCGGTCAGACGGTGGGTCAGACGCACGTCTTTGACGCGATCGCCCAGCAGCGTTTTCACGCGTTCAACGAACGGCGTCAGCGCTTTTTCCGCTTCTTTCGCGCTCTCGTCCACTTCATCCGCCAGCTTATCGATGGACTCGTCGGCTTTCGCAACGGACTGGAACGGCTTGCCGTCGAACTCAGTCAGGTAGTTCATCATCCACTCATCGATGCGGTCAGAAAGCAGCAGCACTTCAATGCCTTTCTTACGCAGCAGTTCCAGGTGCGGGCTGCTCTTCGCCGCCGCATAGCTGTCTGCAGTGATGTAGTAGATTTTCTCCTGCCCTTCTTTCATACGGGAGATATAGTCTTCCAGCGACACGGTCTGTGCGGAGGAGTCTGTGTGCGTAGACGCGAAGCGCATCAGCTTAGCGATAGTTTCCTGATTAGCGTGGTCTTCCGCCGGACCTTCTTTCAGCACCAGGCCGAACTGTTTCCAGAAGGTCTGGTATTTTTCGGCGTCATCTTTCGCCAGTTTTTCCAGCATCTGCAATACGCGTTTGGTCAGCGCGCTGCGCAGGTTACGGGTGACGGTGCTGTCCTGCAGGATCTCACGGGAAACGTTCAGCGGCAGATCGTTGGAATCTATCAGGCCGCGCACAAAGCGCAGATAGTTCGGCATAAACTGCTCGGCGTCGTCCATGATGAACACACGCTGAACGTACAGTTTCAGACCATGCTTGTGATCGCGGTTCCACATATCCCACGGCGCCTGCGACGGAATGTACAGCAGGCTGGTGTACTCCTGCTTACCTTCCACACGGTTGTGGCTCCAGGTCAGCGGGTCAGTGAAGTCGTGGGCAATATGCTTGTAGAATTCGTTGTACTCGTCGTCTTTAATTTCCGACTTGTTACGCGTCCACAGCGCCTGCGCCTTGTTGATCTTTTCCCAGGAAACCACGGTCTCGCCGTCTTTCTCTTCAGATTTTTCGATCTCTACCGGCAGCGCGATATGGTCGGAATATTTGCTGATGATGGAACGTACGCGCCAGTCATCAAGGAACTCGTCTTCGCCTTCGCGCAGATGCAAAGTGATTTCGGTGCCGCGATCGTCTTTGGTGATGTCGGCAACGGTGTATTCACCTTCGCCCGCAGATTCCCAGAACACGCCGTTCTCAGGTTTGTCGCCCGCCGCGCGGGTACGTACGGTCACTTTATCGGCCACGATAAACGCCGAGTAGAAGCCAACCCCGAACTGACCGATCAACTGGCTGTCTTTCGCCTGATCGGAGCCCATGGATTCGAGGAAAGATTTGGTGCCGGATTTCGCAATGGTCCCCAGATGATCGATGACGTCATCACGGTTCATCCCCACGCCGTTATCAGCAATGGTCAACGTACGCTTATCTTTATCGAAGGAGACACGCACACGCAGTTCACCGTCCCCCTCGTACAGGTCCGGGTTAGACAGTGCGCGGAAACGCAGCTTGTCTGCCGCATCCGAGGCGTTAGAGATGAGCTCACGCAGGAAGATTTCTTTATTGGAATACAGAGAATGGATCATCAGGTGCAGAAGCTGTTTTACTTCTGACTGAAAACCACGAGTTTCTTGTCCTTTCATGTAGATCTACCTCAACAATGCCATTTTCAATGGTAAAAACACGTTGAGGGTGAAATGGGGACAAGCGCGAAGGATTTCAAGCGGAAGCCGCCGTCGCGGCCTCCGTTTGTTCAGAATTTAATCTTGTGACGCCCGGCCAGAGAGTGCGACAGCGTGGTGCCGTCGACCATTTCCAGCTCGCCGCCGACCGGTACACCATGGGCGATACGGCTGGCTTCAACGCCATACTGCATGCAAAGCTCAGCAATATAGTTGGCGGTCGCCTCTCCTTCGACCGTGGGATTGGTCGCGAGAATCAGTTCGTTGATTTGCTCAGACGCCAGTCGCTGTTCAAGGCGATCCAGCCCGATATCATCAGGGCCAATACCGTCCAGCGGTGACAGGTGCCCCATCAGCACGAAGTAACGTCCAGAAAATTGGCCGGTTTGCTCAATGGCATAGATGTCCGCCGGACTCTCCACCACACAGATCTGACCGTTTTCCTGGCGACGCGGGTTCGAACAGATATTACAGACATCCTGCTCTGTGAAGGTGCGGCAATCGGCACAGTGACCGATTTCCGACATCGCCTTCGTTAACGCCTGCGCCAGACGCATCCCGCCGCTGCGATCGCGCTGAAGTAGCGTGAACGCCATGCGCTGCGCAGACTTCGGGCCAACGCCCGGCAGACAGCGCAGTGCTTCCATAAGCTGAGTTAACAGCGGGCTGGTTTGCATCAGAACGGCATCTTAAAGCCAGGCGGCAGCTGCATTCCGGAAGAAACAGAAGCCATCTTCTCTTTCTGCGTCTCTTCAATGCGACGCGCCGCGTCGTTGAATGCCGCAGCGACCAGGTCTTCCAGCATCTCTTTGTCGTCTTCCAGCAGGCTTGGATCGATCTCCACGCGACGGCAGTTGTGCGCGCCGTTGATGGTCACTTTTACCAGACCCGCGCCAGATTCGCCGGTCACTTCCAGCTTGGCGACTTCTTCCTGCATCTGCTGCATTTTTTCCTGCATCTGCTGGGCCTGTTTCATCAGGTTACCCAGACCGCCTTTACCAAACATAGGCTTCTCTCTCAATCACGTTAAGGGATGACGACCGTCCAACCATCAGGCTGACGATCAAATGGGGCGAATACTCTCTTCGTCCAGGTCTGCATCGAAAAAACGACGCAGCGTCTGAATGTTATTATCCGCAATAATCGACTCACGCGCCTGCGCGAGTTTCTCTTCATAAATGGCCTGACGCCACTCCAGCGGCGTGCGCACCGCAGGATTATCATCTTCAACGATGGTCAATTCAACCGTTGACCCCGTTAAGGTACTCAATGCTTCGGCCAGTTTTTGCTGCGCGCCGCTGGAATTAAGATGCCGTTGCGAGGAACGCAGGTGCAGGCAAACCACGTTGCCATTCTCTTCTTTCCAGGCATTAAGCGCCACCTGCTCCACCAGTTTAGGCAGCGAAAGCTGGCTCACCTGAGCAGCCCAGGGGTCGCGCTCAATGGCTTCTGCCGCCAGCTTTGCCGCCAGTTCCGGCGTTTTTTCATGCTCAAGCGCTTTTTTCAACGCTTTCGGCGTGGCAATGGCTTCTTTAACTTCGGCTACGGGATTGGTCGTTTTCCAGCGATACGCTTCCTTCTTCGCCGGCGCTTTTTCCAGCGCAGAGACGGCCGGACGCGCCTGAACACGCTCCGACACCGAGGCCAGTCTTTCCAGCGCAGCATTATTCACCGGCCGCGCGCGGGAAGCGGCTGCCGGTTCACTCTTTTTTGGTTTGGTTGCTCCCTGAGCGCGTTGCAGTTGGCTGCGCGCCGCCAGCACCTGGCTGGTGGCCTCGGAGAGCGGCACATTCTGTTGCTGTTGCGCTGGCGCAGGCTGCTGCGGTACCTGCGTCGGGGTCATCACCGCAGTCGGCGCGACGGGGGCAAACGACTGGCGCGGGACTTCAGGCTCCGGCAGCGGCATACGCGGATGAAAAGCCAGCGCACGCAGTAGCGTCATTTCGATGCCCATTCGCCTGTCCGGCGCATACGGCAGTTCTTTGCGCCCGATTAACAGGGTTTGGTAGTAAAGCTGTATGTCAGTTGGCGGAACGATTCGCGCCAGTTCGCGCATACGCTGTTCAATGGCGGCCATATCGCTGCCGAGCGCGGCGGGCGAAAGCTGTACCATAGCAATGCGATGCAGCAAAGCCGACATCTCAACCAGCAGCGCTTCCCATTCAATACCCCGCGCGGCGGCGTCGTTCACCAACGTCATAACGCGTTCGCCGTCAGCCGCGACAACCGCTTCAACAAGCGAGAGCGCCTGGTCATCGTCCAATGTGCCGAGCATGGCGCTCACCGCGTCGGTCGACACCTGACCATCGCCGCTGGCGATCGCTTGATCGGTAAGACTCAGCGCATCGCGCAGGCTGCCGTCCGCGGCGCGGGCCAGCAGTTGCAACGCGCGTGGCTCATGGGCGATATGCTCTTGTTTGAGGATATGCTCAAGCTGATGGCGAATCTGTTCAACATCCAGCGCTTTAAGATGGAATTGCAAACAGCGCGACAGGATAGTCACCGGTAACTTCTGCGGATCGGTGGTCGCCAGCAGGAATTTAACGTGTGCAGGCGGCTCTTCGAGCGTTTTCAGCAAGGCGTTAAAGCTGTGGCGCGATAACATGTGCACTTCGTCGATCAAATAGACCTTAAAGCGACCGCGCGCAGGCGCGTACTGGACGTTATCCAGCAGGTCGCGGGTGTCTTCGACTTTGGTGCGTGAGGCGGCGTCGATTTCAATCAGATCGACAAAACGCCCCTGCTCGATTTCACGGCAGTTATCGCACACGCCGCACGGCGTGGCGGTAATACCGGTTTCACAGTTTAGTCCCTTCGCCAGCAAACGGGCGATAGAGGTTTTCCCGACGCCACGGGTGCCGGAAAACAGATAAGCATGATGAATACGCCCTAACGACAAGCCGTTCGCCAGTGCCGTCAGCACATGTTCCTGGCCGACAACGTCAGCAAAGGTTTGTGGGCGCCATTTTCGGGCTAAGACCTGATAACTCATTGGCAGGCTCTGAAAGGCTGGAGGGTGGATTCACAGGAGGATAATGCTAACACAACCTCGCAGCGACGGCGAGGTTGTGTGTCTCGGTATTACTTCAGCCGAGATGAGATAGCCGACTTAGTGACCCGGGAACGGAACCAGGCTATAACAGGTCAGCCCCTGTTTTTCCAGGCGCTGTTCGCCGCCCAGGTCAAACAGGTTGATGATAAAAGCAGCATCGGTCACTTCGCCACCCAGACGGCGGATCAGTTTCACGGTGGCTTCAATCGTGCCGCCGGTTGCCAGCAGGTCGTCCACAACCAGTACCTTATCGCCCGGTTTGATGGCATCAACGTGGATTTCCAGCTGATCGGTGCCGTATTCCAGCTCATAGCTCTCGGCGATCACTTCACGCGGAAGCTTGCGGGGTTTACGTACCGGAACAAAGCCGACGCCCAGACCCAATGCTACCGGCGCGCCAAACAGGAAGCCACGCGCTTCGGTGCCAACCACTTTAGTGATACCCGCATTTTTGTAGCGTTCAACCAGCAATTCAATGCTGAGGGCGTAGGCTTTCGGGTCTTCCAGTAAGCTGGTGACATCGCGAAAAAGAATGCCCGGTTTCGGGTAGTCGTGGATGCTTTTGATGCTATTTTTGAGAAACTCAAGCTGCTGTGCAGTCGCGGTCATAAGTTTGTGCCTGATTAATTCGGTATTACTTCACGGCGCACTATACACTTCATCCTCGACGTGTCTTGAATGATTTTGTGTCTATATTAAGGGCCAGGGTTACATTTGCTTAACCTTTGACCACCTGCGCCTGTGCTCGAAAACGGTCGAATTTACTGGCTGTGAGCGACAATTGCAACAGCGATTATTGCGCTTTACTGCTTTTGTTGTTTTTCATCAATCACCGGGATCCGCCACATAAAAATCAGTAAACAGGCGAGAATAACCAGCAGCAGGCCGCGTACCCACATCATATTGACCAGCCACAGTGAAATACCAAACGTAATCAATATCAGCAAAATAGCGCGCGGCTTTGCGCCCGGCGGCATCGCGCGGTGTTTTTGCCAATGGCGCAGATACCCGCCGAACCACGAACGATACAGCAGCCAATCGTGAAAACGCGGCGATGAGCGGGCAAAACACCAGGCAGCCAACAGGATAAATGGCGTCGTGGGCAATAGCGGCAATACCACGCCCAGCGTTCCTAATACTACCGCTAGCCAGCCAATGATGATTAGAATAATGCGTTGCATAATATGAATACTTAACACAGAGAATCGCTACTTTAGCATAACAGTTCTCATTTTCATCGGAGTGTTGTCGTGAAAACCGTCATGCTGCTACAGACGCTCGAAAACCAGCTTAACCGCCTGCGAAAGCGTTGTGCCCCGTTGGCGCATCATACAACGCTTAGCGCCCGCTTTGACAGGCATCTGTTTCATACTCGCAGCACGTTGCTGCAGGCGTGTCTGGATGAAGCAGAAGATAATCTCACGGCCCTACGCCGCGCGGTGGATCAGCAACAACTCCCCCAAATTAGCTGGCTTGCGGAACACCTTGCTTCACAGTTAGAGGCGATTTCACGCGAAACAGCCAGTTGGTCGCTCAGAGAGTGGGACTGCGCCTCTCCCGGTCTGGCGCGTTGGCAGCGCAAGCGGGTTCAACACCAGGAATTTGAACGCCGGCTGGTTGAAATGACGCGTGAACGCAAGGAGCGCCTGTCCCTGGCTACGGGTTTTGAAGAACAACAGAAATTGCATCGTGAAGTAGAAGCATTCGAGGCGCGACTGACGCGCTGTCGCCATGCGCTGGCAAGAATAGAAGCCGTGCTGGCGCGTTTAACCCGTTAATACCCGGAGAATTTATGTCATTAGAGAACGCCCCGGACGAGGTCAAACTGGCCGTCGATTTGATTGTTTTACTTGAAGAAAATCAGCTTCCAGCACGCACAGTGCTACGCGCGCTGGAGATCGTTATGCGCGATTATGAAAATAAGCTTAAAAGTGCGGAAGGCGCCTCGCAAACTGATTGATTGCCCTCTGGTCTGTCATTGGCTTCGATGTCAGAGTCGTCGCAACATCACGACGATAACGGACAGATCATGGAACGGCTCCCCACCACGCCGCACGATGCGGTCTTTCGGCAAATGCTGACGCAAAAAGAGGTCGCCCGAGATTTTTTGCAGATCCATCTGCCTCGAGCGTTTCTCAATATATGCGATATGGAAACATTAACGCTGGAATCAGGCAGCTTTATTGAGGACGATTTACGCACCTGCTAT
Source organism: Citrobacter sp. CRE-46 (assembly GCF_059615875.1). NCBI lineage: Bacteria > Pseudomonadati > Pseudomonadota > Gammaproteobacteria > Enterobacterales > Enterobacteriaceae > Citrobacter > Citrobacter sp. CRE-46. The sequence continues at coordinate 3,851,239 of NZ_CM184341.1, forward strand.
TCAGATATCCTCTATTCCCTGCAAACAACACATGGACCCGGCTACGTTTATGCGCTGATTGAGCATCAGAGTAAACCCGATAAATTAATGGCCTTTCGCCTGATGCGCTACGCTGTTGCTGCTATGCAGCATCACCTTAACGCCGGGCATAAAACCTTACCTTTGGTGGTACCTGTACTGTTTTATCATGGTACGGAAAGCCCGTGGCCCTATACTCTCAACTGGCATCAGTTGTTTAGCGAGCCACAGCTTGCGAAAGCGCTTTATGGCAATGAATTTGCGCTGGTAGACCTGACCATTATGCCAGATAATCAGATCATGCAGCATCAACGGGTAGCGATGCTGGAACTCCTGCAAAAACATATTCGGCAACGCGATCTGAGCGAGTTATTGGATCAACTCATTACGCTCTTAACGCAGGATCGCCTGACAGAATATCAGCTCGACGTTTTGATTAATTACATGCTGAAAGCAGGAAATACCACGGAACCCGGCGTACTTGTCCGCCAACTGGCGCAGAGTGCGCCACAGTACAAGGAACAGCTGATGACAATTGCTGAATGGTTAGAAGAAAAAGGTAGAGCGGAAGGCATGCAGCAAGGGCTGGAAAAAGGGTTAGAAGAAGGTCGGCAGGCAGAAGCGCGTGATATCGCACAAAAAATGCTCGCCCGCGGCCTGGAACCGGATCTGATTACACACCTTACGGGCCTGACGCAGGAAGAACTGACAGCGCTGACTCACTAAATACAATCAGGGCGGCAAAATGGCCGCCCTGATTGCAACTTAACCTACCGAAGGCGTCGGATCATCACCTTTGATGATGTCACGCTTAACCTCGGTCACGGTGTCCCCTTTCGCATTATGCAGGTGCACTTCGAGCTGGTTAAAGGCGATATCAATGTCATTTTCACGACACAAACGATCGACCGCACGGTTAAGTTCGTCAACCGTATGGCTACGATCGCGCAGTTCACGCACGTATAAACGCAGCTCATGATCCAAGGTGCTGGCGCCGAAGGCGGTAAAGAACACCGCTGGTTCTGGATCGTGCATCACTTTCGGGTGTTCCATCGCCGCCTGCAACAGCACTTTCTTCACTTTCTCCAGATCCGAACCGTAGGCCACGCCAATGCGGATCACCAGACGCGTAGTGGTATCGGAAAGCGACCAGTTAATCAAACGCTCCGTCACAAAGGCTTTGTTCGGGATGATCACCTCTTTGCGATCAAAGTCGGTAATAGTGGTGGCACGAATACGGATCTTGCTGACCGTTCCCGAGAATGTTCCGATAGTCACGGTATCACCGATGCGTACCGGGCGCTCAAACAGAATAATCAGACCGGAAACAAAGTTACCGAAAATCTCCTGTAAACCAAAACCAAGACCAACCGACAAGGCTGCGGCCAGCCACTGTAGTTTATCCCACGAGACGCCGAGCGAACCGAAGACCGTCATCGCACCGATGGCGATGATCGCATAGTTAAGAATGGTGGTGATCGCATACGACGCTCCCTGGCGCATCTTCAATCGCGAGAGCACCAGCACTTCCAACAGGCCGGGTAAGTTGCGAATCAGCGCCCATGCGACCATTGACGCAATAATCGCAAACAGCAGGCTGCCCATGGTGACGCTTTTCACCACTGCGGCCCCCGCTTCTGTAGCGTTATAATGCCAGAGCGTAATGCTGTCGAGGTAACTGAACACGGTGATCAGATCGGACCAAATTGCCCAGAACAGAACACCAAACAACGCAACCATCACCAGCATGGTGATACGTAAGGTTTGCTGGTTAACCTGCTCCAGCGCAATGGTCGGTTCTTCTTGCGGTTCTGCGCCTTCTGCCCCTTCTTTCACCAGGTTCTGACGACGCGCTAACGCACGACGCCAGGCGATGCGCCGCGCCGCCACGCTCAACCCGCGGAGCACTGTCTGATACAACAGGTTCCAGACAATAACCAGATAAACCGTTTCAATCCAGCGGCCCGACAAGCGCAGCGTGGTGTAGAAATACCCTGTCGCCGTCAGCACCATCAATGCAATCGGGATAATAGACAGCACGGTAATGGTGACCAGACGCAGACCATGCGACTCTTTGTCACGCCAGCTTTCACGGCACATTGGCCATACCAGGAAGGCGATCAGCAACAGGTTGAGGAAAATAACGGACTGACCAAGCACATCATCCATCAGATTGAGCGGCGACAGTTCAGCAACAACTGACCAGAAGTTAAGCGGTAACAACGCCAGGCTAATACGCACAATCTGGCGACGCCAGTGGCTGGTTTGCTTTGCAGGCATGCCAAAATGGCGTATCGCCACACCATCTTTTTCCAGCACCTTCCAGCACAGACCAAATACCAGCCAGAAGACGGTCATCTTCTTACTGAACGCCCACAGCAGGTCGCTGATATTCAGCTGCATGGTAAGCAGAATCAGCCCCACGGCGAGGATAATCAGACACGCTGGCAGCGCTCTGATGAGATCGATCAGTATCGCTTTTGGCGTATTGAGCTGACTGTCATTACGCAGGTTGCCTACCGCGGCGGCTAATTTCGCCTGATATTCTTTCAGCCATTTCAAACGCCAGCGGATTAACCCGGCAATGAGCAGCAGCGGCAATCCTGCCAGGAAGGCAATAAATACCGCTGGCCAGGCTTTTTCCCAGTTCACGGTGATTTTCATCGACTTAAACTGGTCTTTAAGCGTTTGCGGGAAGGCTTTGATCCAGTCCCAGTCCATTGGACGGTTACTGTTAACCCAAAAAATTTGCTGGGTGAGGATCCCTTTCAGGTTTTTCGACACGCTCATCAACTGCTGCTGGTTGATTTGCAGGTTAATCGCCATCATCAACTGGTTGCCCAGTTGCTTATTCAGCTGATCCAACAGCTCCCGGCGCATATCCACGACCTGCAGCAGGGCATCATGGACTTCACCGTTGACTTCGTTGCTGTGCCCTTCTTCCAGTTTGGCGACAAACGCATCATTCTGGAACAGGGCGTCACGCTGCTGGTTGACCTCAAATTGTTCCAGACGCAAATCGGCGATCCGGTTGGTCATATCAGCAAGCTCATCTGCCGACGGCAGCGTTTGTTGCTGCTGGTACAGAATACGTGACAACAACAGACTGCCTTTCAGGACGGCGATCTGTTCTTTAATATTGCGTTCGGATTGCAGCGCGCGATCGAGCCAGTTTTTAACCTTAATATTTTGCTGCATCAGGTTATTGCCGTTTTCGGTCGCGGCGATCAGACGCTGGCTAAGCTGATGGTTGACGTCCAGTTCCTGCTTCACTAACGGATTAGACTGAATACGCTCAGCTTCGTCAGGCGATACCGCTTCCTGCGCCGTCTTTTCGGTTAACGTCAGCCGTTTGCTGTTTACAGCCTCTTGCAGGAGCTGGAGCTGATGCTCAAGACGATTGCTGTTTGCCGTCACGTAATCGCGTTGTTTTTGCAAGGTGTCCTGCAAAATCGTATTGCCTTCAAGGCTTTTACGCTGTTGGTCGATCTGCGCGTTCAGTAGCGCTTGCTGCGCCTGCAGAAGCACCTGCTGGCTGGGGCGCAACGCCGCCTCCCCCACATTATTACCATCAAGCCGATTGCGGATTTGCTGCATTTGCTGCGACGCGGTGTACATCGCATTTTGCACGCGCTCTGGCTGAGTCTGCAGCGATACCAGTTGGCTGTTATAAGCGGCCAAATCATTTTGCGCGCTTTGCAGGTCATCCAATACCTGCGCCACGCGCGACTCCAGTTGACGTAAGGAGAGCGTACTCAGCGTTTTTCGCGTTTCATCGTCATTATCAACATCACTGAGCGAATTTAGCGCATCCGTCGCCTGACGCATTTTCTCCGGCGCCTCGGCAACTTTCTGCCGAAGCTGTACGGTCTCATCTTTCACGCGATCGATTTTATCCAGCGTGGCGATGGTATCGGTCAGATCCTGCTGAACCAGCTTATCCTGCGCGGAGAGATCTTTTTGTTTATTCAGCGCGTCCAGTTGGCTCTGAATATCCGCTTTCGTCGGCAGATCCCCACTCTGTTGCGCCCGTGCAAATGCTGACGACTGGCAAGAAAGCAATAGAATGAAGAAAAGAAAGGTAATAGCAATAAGATGCTGTGAACGTTTATAGAGCTGCAACATAGTCATGAGAATGAACGTTTCTGAACCGGAAAAGTGACCGGAAATAGTCAAGCGGCAAGAATATCACGGCTGTGAGCAGCAGAATAGCAGCAGGCAAAACGACCAGGATAATTCCTGGTTCAGACCGCAAAAGTTAGCAGGATTTCGCCACGTTAACCCGCAGGCTTGGGCAGAGAAGACACATCTCCAGTAGTACTGCGACGTATTCACGCGCGTCTTTTTTCAGATCAAAAGATTCAGGAGCAAATAACCAGTTCTCTATAATTCCCGTAACATAGCTACGCAACAGCACCGCCACGCGACGCGTGTTCAGATTTTCCGGCAGCATGTTGGCATTCATGCACTGCCGCAATGTTTGTTCGATACGGTCGTAATTTTCAATACACAGACTGCGTTGAGCCAACTGAACAGAGGCCATTTCCCCGACAAATTCGCATTTGTGGAATATAATTTCCAACAACAAACGTCGGCGTTCTTCTGTCACGGTAGCTTCAAGAACGTAAATTAAAATTTCTCTTAATACTGATAGTGGATCGTCGGGGAATTTTGCTTGATACTCAGTCTCTAACTCATCAATGTTAGGTTTTGCTAGCTCCCAAATTTCACTGAATAAATCCGATTTGTTTTTGAAATGCCAATAGATTGCGCCGCGCGTGACACCAGCGGCTTTTGCGATCTCCGCAAGCGAGGTGGATGATACCCCTTGTTGCGAAAACAAACGCAGAGCAACATCGAGAATGTGCTGTCGTGTTTCCTGTGCTTGTTGTTTGGTTTTTCGTGCCATAGGTCAGTGAATTTACAGGCGTTAGATTTACATACATTTGTGAATGTATGTACCATAGCACGACGATAATATAAACGCAGCAATGGGTTTATGGGCTTTAAGCCATTGATCAATTTGAAATCGGACACTCGAGGTTTACATATGAACAAAAACAGAGGGTTAACGCCTCTGGCAGTCGTTCTGATGCTCTCAGGCAGCTTAGCGCTAACAGGATGTGACGACAAACAGGCCCAACAAGGGGGCCAGCAGATGCCAGAGGTTGGAGTTGTTACGCTCAAAACTGAACCTCTACAAATAACAACCGAACTCCCGGGTCGCACCAGTGCGTATCGCATTGCAGAAGTTCGTCCTCAGGTTAGCGGTATTATCCTGAAGCGTAATTTCACGGAAGGTGGTGACATCGAAGCGGGTGTATCTCTCTATCAGATTGATCCTGCGACTTACCAGGCCGCTTATGAGAGCGCAAAAGGCGATCTGGCCAAAGCACAAGCCGCAGCAAATATCGCTCAACTGACGGTCAAACGTTATCAGAAACTGTTGGGTACTAAGTACATCAGTCAACAGGATTACGATAGCGCGCTGGCAGACGCACAGCAGGCGAACGCCGCCGTTGTCGCCGCGAAAGCCGCAGTAGAAACTGCACGCATCAATCTGGCCTATACCAAAGTGACGTCGCCGATCAGCGGCCGCATTGGTAAGTCATCCGTTACGGAAGGCGCTCTGGTGCAAAACGGTCAGGCGACCGCACTGGCTACCGTTCAGCAATTGGACCCTATCTATGTAGACGTGACGCAGTCAAGTAACGACTTCCTGCGCCTGAAACAAGAGTTGGCCAACGGCACGCTGAAGCAAGAGAACGGTAAAGCGAAAGTCGAGCTGGTGACCAATGACGGCATCAAGTTCCCGCAGGCCGGTACGCTGGAGTTTTCCGATGTTACGGTAGATCAAACCACCGGTTCGATTACGTTACGCGCCATCTTCCCTAACCCGGATCACACCTTACTACCGGGAATGTTCGTCCGTGCTCGTCTGGAAGAAGGGACTAACCCAACTGCATTACTGGTTCCGCAGCAAGGCGTTACCCGCACACCGCGTGGCGATGCCAGTGCCTTGGTTATCGGTGCAGATAACAAAGTTGAAATGCGTCAAATTGTCGCCGCACAAGCGATTGGCGATAAATGGTTAGTCACTGATGGACTTAAGCCGGGCGACCGCGTGATTGTCACTGGGTTGCAAAAAGTACGTCCTGGCGCGCAGGTAAAAGCCCAGGAGATTACCGCGGATAACAACCAGCAAGCCGCAAGCGGTAGCCAGCCTGAACAGTCCAAGTCTTAACTTAAACAGGAGCCGTTAAGACATGCCTAATTTCTTTATCGATCGCCCAATATTTGCGTGGGTGATCGCCATTATCATCATGTTGGCAGGGGGGCTCGCGATCCTCAAATTGCCGGTAGCGCAATATCCGACTATTGCACCGCCAGCAGTGACGATCTCCGCGACCTACCCTGGCGCTGATGCCAAAACAGTACAGGATACTGTTACGCAGGTTATCGAACAGAATATGAACGGTATCGATAACCTGATGTACATGTCCTCAAACAGTGACTCCACGGGTACCGTGCAGATCACCCTAACCTTCCAGTCTGGTACTGATGCGGACATCGCGCAGGTACAGGTGCAGAACAAACTGCAGCTGGCTATGCCGTTACTGCCGCAGGAAGTACAGCAGCAAGGGGTTAGCGTTGAGAAGTCATCCAGCAGCTTCCTGATGGTCGTCGGTGTTATCAACACCAATGGCACCATGACGCAGGAGGATATTTCCGACTACGTTGGTGCCAACATGAAGGACGCCATTAGCCGTACTTCAGGCGTGGGCGATGTTCAGCTGTTCGGTTCACAGTACGCAATGCGTATCTGGATGGATCCGAACAAACTGAACAATTTCCAGCTGACGCCGGTTGATGTCATCAACGCAATCAAAGCGCAAAACGCCCAGGTTGCAGCCGGTCAGTTAGGTGGTACGCCGCCGGTGAAAGGCCAGCAGCTTAACGCGTCGATCATCGCGCAGACCCGTCTGACCTCCGCCGATGAGTTCAGCAAAATTCTGCTGAAAGTGAATCAGGATGGTTCCCAGGTTCGTTTACGTGACGTGGCGAAAGTGGAGCTGGGCGGCGAGAACTACGACATCATTGCGAAGTTCAACGGTAAACCAGCATCCGGTCTGGGTATCAAGCTGGCGACAGGCGCTAACGCCCTGGACACGGCAAACGCTATCCGCGATGAACTGAAGAAGATGGAACCGTTCTTCCCGTCAGGTCTGAAGATCGTTTACCCATATGACACCACGCCGTTCGTGAAAATCTCTATTCACGAAGTGGTGAAAACGCTGGCGGAAGCAATCATCCTCGTGTTCCTGGTCATGTATCTGTTCCTGCAGAACTTCCGCGCGACGTTGATTCCGACTATCGCTGTGCCAGTGGTGCTGTTGGGTACGTTTGCTGTCCTTGCGATTTTCGGCTTCTCGATAAACACCCTGACGATGTTCGGGATGGTGCTCGCCATCGGCCTGTTGGTGGATGACGCCATCGTGGTGGTCGAGAACGTTGAACGTGTTATGGCGGAAGAAGGACTACCGCCGAAGGAAGCGACACGTAAATCAATGGGCCAGATTCAGGGCGCGCTGGTGGGTATCGCAATGGTGCTGTCAGCGGTATTTATCCCGATGGCATTCTTCGGGGGTTCTACCGGTGCAATTTACCGTCAGTTCTCCATCACCATTGTTTCCGCGATGGCGTTGTCAGTACTGGTGGCATTGATTCTGACCCCTGCCCTGTGTGCGACCATGCTCAAACCGATTGCTAAAGGCGATCACGGAGAAGGTAAAAAAGGCTTCTTCGGCTGGTTTAACCGCATGTTCGATAAGAGCACGCACCATTACACCGACAGCGTGGGCGGTATTCTGCGCAGCACCGGTCGTTATCTGGCGCTGTATCTGATCATCGTCGTGGGCATGGCCTATCTGTTCGTTCGTCTGCCAAGTTCGTTCCTGCCAGATGAAGACCAGGGGGTATTCCTGTCAATGGCTCAGCTGCCAGCGGGTGCAACGCAAGAGCGTACCCAGAAGGTGCTGGATGAAATGACGGATTACTATCTGACGAAAGAAAAAGCGAACGTTGAATCGGTATTTGCCGTTAACGGCTTCGGTTTTGCGGGTCGTGGTCAGAACACCGGTATCGCGTTCGTCTCACTGAAAGACTGGAGCGAACGTCCAGGTAAAGAGAATAAAGTTGAGGCGATTACCGAGCGTGCGATGGGCGCATTCTCGCAGATTAAAGATGCAATGGTCTTTGCCTTCAACCTGCCAGCGATTGTGGAGTTAGGTACCGCTACTGGTTTTGACTTCCAGTTGATTGACCAGGCTGGTTTGGGTCATGAAAAACTGACCCAGGCGCGTAACCAACTGTTTGGTGAAGTTGCGAAACATCCTGATCTGTTAGTCGGCGTACGTCCTAACGGTCTGGAAGATACGCCGCAGTTCAAGATCGATATCGATCAGGAAAAAGCGCAGGCGCTGGGTGTTTCCATTAGTGATATTAATACAACGCTGGGTGCCGCATGGGGCGGAAGCTACGTGAATGACTTCATCGACCGTGGTCGTGTGAAGAAAGTTTACGTCATGTCTGAAGCGAAATACCGTATGTTGCCGGAAGATATTGGCAACTGGTACGTGCGCGGCAGCGATGGACAGATGGTCCCATTCTCCGCCTTCTCTACCTCACGCTGGGAATACGGTTCACCGCGTCTGGAACGCTATAACGGTCTGCCTTCCATGGAGATCTTAGGCCAGGCCGCACCGGGTAAAAGTACCGGTGAAGCGATGGCGATGATGGAGCAACTGGCCAGCAAACTGCCATCCGGTATCGGTTATGACTGGACGGGTATGTCCTACCAGGAACGACTGTCCGGTAACCAGGCCCCTGCCCTGTATGCCATTTCACTGATCGTCGTCTTCCTGTGTCTGGCGGCATTGTACGAGAGCTGGTCAATTCCGTTCTCCGTTATGCTGGTAGTACCGTTGGGGGTTATCGGCGCATTGCTGGCGGCGACATTCCGCGGTCTGACCAACGACGTATACTTCCAGGTAGGCCTGCTCACAACCATTGGGTTGTCGGCGAAGAACGCGATACTTATCGTCGAATTCGCCAAAGATCTGATGGATAAAGAAGGCAAAGGTCTGATAGAGGCGACGCTGGACGCGGTCCGCATGCGTTTACGTCCGATCCTCATGACGTCACTGGCCTTTATTCTGGGTGTAATGCCGCTGGTAATCAGCTCCGGCGCAGGTTCCGGCGCGCAGAACGCCGTTGGTACTGGCGTAATGGGCGGGATGGTGACGGCAACCGTGTTGGCTATCTTCTTTGTTCCGGTGTTCTTTGTGGTGGTACGCCGCCGCTTTAGCCGCAAAAATGAAGATATTGAGCATAGCCACTCAGTCGATCATCATTGATACCTTTCTAAAGATAAGGCCGCGCAAGCGGCCTTTTTTCTGGAAAAATCATAAAATCCACTTATTGAAATTCGGTTTATTTTCTCCGGCTTAAATAAGCGATATAATCCCTGTAGCCTTAAAGGCTATTCTTAAAAAGTGTTGAGAGTTCTTATTTACCTTAATAAATATTAAGATTATTCCTGGTTATCGCGCCATCCTGGCGGTTGTTGCCTGTCGTTGCGATAGCTAATGAAGATAACCCGATGATTGCCCGAAGAATAAAGAAATTGTCCGATTTCAAATAACTGTACTTATCTGTTAAAATGTAAAAATGACGCCACGTCATAATTTTGCATAATTGTAATTTTTCGTGATATGACGATGAAATCTTTTTTAGACTAGATTATAGTTAAATCATCAGGAGTCGCGGGCAAGTTCCAGGTAGTTTGTTGTATCCATCCCGAAGGTGTTCGGTTAGTTTAAGCCACGAAGAAGGGGATGCGTTATGGATGAATACTCACCCAAAAGACATGATATCGCGCAGCTTAAATTTCTCTGCGAAACTCTGTATCATGACTGTCTTGCAAACCTTGAACAAAGTAACCATGGCTGGGTTAACGACCCTACCTCTGCAACCAGCTTGCAGCTCAATGAACTGATAGAGCATATTGCAACCTTCGCACTTAATTATAAAATTAAGTACAATGAGGACAATAAGCTGATTGCGCAGATAGATGAATACCTGGATGACACTTTTATGTTGTTCAGCAGTTATGGTATTAATACGCAGGATCTGCAGAAATGGCGGAAATCAGGTAATCGACTGTTTCGCTGTTTTGTCAATGCCACCAGGGCTAATCCTGTTAGTTTGTCTTGTTAAAAATTATTACAATCATAGGTAAGAGTTATGTCTGATAAACCATTAACTAAAACAGATTATTTGATGCGCCTGCGACGCTGCCAGACAATTGACACGCTTGAGCGCGTTATTGAAAAAAATAAATATGAATTGTCCGACAACGAACTGGCTGTATTTTACTCAGCAGCGGATCACCGTCTTGCTGAATTGACCATGAATAAGCTCTACGACAAGATTCCAACTTCCGTTTGGAAATTCATTCGCTAATTGCTCTCGAGGTTAAGTCAGGTATAGCGGGACATTTGTTTGTCTGACTGACCATTTTCGTATTTACAATGGTTATTTAATTCAAATCATGTGATTACGATCACAGCGAATCAACGGGAACGTTCCCCTTGCTTGCATTGCGTTTTACTGTGCTGAAATGATCATCAGGACACAGGGAATTCGTAATGAGTAAAGAAAAGCAAAAAATGATCGCCGGCGAACACTATCGCCCGGCAGATGAAACGTTGCGCAACGACCGACTACGCGCTCGTCAGTTGACTCACCGCTACAATCTCACCTCGCCAGAGGCAAAAAGTGAGCGTCAGGCCATCCTGCATGATCTGCTGGGTCAAAGCAAAGGTGCATATATTGAACCCTCTTTCCGTTGTGATTACGGTTATAACATCTATCTCGGTAAAGAATTTTACGCCAACTTCGACTGCGTCATGCTTGATGTCTGTCCAATCCATATTGGCGACAACTGCATGCTGGCACCCGGCGTCCATATCTATACCGCGACACACCCTCTGGATGCGACCGAACGCAACAGTGGCCTGGAGTTCGGAAAGCCCGTGACTATCGGCAACAATGTCTGGATAGGTGGCCGCGCAGTGATCAATCCCGGCGTCACGCTCGGTGATAATGTCGTTGTAGCCTCTGGCGCGGTGGTGACGAAAAGCGTTCCGGCAAACAGCGTAGTCGGCGGTAATCCCGCGAGGACCATCAAAACGCTGTGATCTAAAATGTAACTGTTATGCTAAATTGCGGTTAATCTGTTACTACCTTCAGCAGGTATCCCCTTTTAAAATAGGGCGATCGCTCCTGAATTTTGCAGATATCACGAAGGCAAGAGATGACAGAAATACAGCGCCTGCTTACCGAAACAATCGATGACTTAAATATTCGCGAGAAGCGCGACAACAAACCGCGCTTTAGCATCAGTTTTATTCGCAAACATCCGGGGCTGTTTATCGGTATGTATGTGGCATGGTTTGCCACGCTGGCGGTAATGCTACAGTCAGAAACGCTGGTCGATTCGGTATGGCTGCTGGTAGTACTGTTTGTCATACTTAACGGCTTTTTCTTTTTTGACGTGGCGCCGCGTTATCGCTATGAAGACATCGACGTCCTGGATTTCAGAGTTTGTTATAACGGTGAATGGTACAACACGCGTTTTGTTCCCTCCTCACTCATCGACTCTATTTTGCACTCCCCTTCCGTTGATAGCGAGCATAAAACACAACTGCAAAAGATGATTTCACGTAAAGGCGAACTCTCGTTCTACGATGTGTTTACGCTCACCCGCCCGCAGGCCAGCCAGTAATTTCGCCTCTGACATAAAAAAGTGCGTCCCTGTGAAGGAAACGCACTTTAGCCCCTGAATGCCGGCAAAGAAATTAACGTCTTTTTTTACGGCCCTGTACCGCTTTAAATCGCGGATTTGTTTTACAGATAACATACAAACGCCCTTTGCGTTTCACTATCTGGCAGTCAGGGTGCCGCTGTTTTGCGCTGCGAAGCGAATTGAGTACCTGCATTTTAACCTCGCTTAGCGCCAATAAAATGACCAAAACGTTTCTGGAAGCGGGCTGCGCTACCTTCGTTGTCAAAGGTCTTTTGTTTTCCGGTGTAATACGGATGTGACTTAGAAGAGATATCAAGGGTCACATACGGGTACGTTTTCCCCTCGAACTCAATCTCACGTTCGGTTTTGATGGTCGAACCGACCTTAAAGTATTCATTGGCACTGGTATCGTGAAACACCACGGTACGATAAAAAGGATGGATATCCGGTTTCATGGCAACCCCAAATTGTTACGTTATAACATAACCATTAAAGTACACCACTCGTATTTAAATCACAACCTGATTTACGCGACGGGCAAACAAACGGGGTGATAAGTGGCCCTAAATATATGATGCCAATCGAATAGCTTTTTCGGCTTTCGGATATACTTTCCTTACGCTGTGTTAATAAGGATATCATTGTGACAACACGACATCTGATAAGCCTGGTGACAGGGGTGCTGTTTCTTTCTATCCTCGCCCCCGTAGGTTTAAGCATGTGGCTGGCACATCGTCAGGTCGAAACAAAGTTTATTGATGAACTCGATATGTTCTCAACACGAGTCGCATTGCGCACAGAACGCGTCGGCGAGCAGGCCAGGAAAGCATTACGCCACATAGAGTCCTTTCAGGGAGTGCCTTGCAGTGATGAGCATCTGCTGGAAATGCGTCGCTTGTCATATAGCTATCGCTATATTCAGGAAGTGCTGTATCTCAAAGACAATGTTCCGCAATGTTCATCTCTGGAAAAAAACAGCCAGGCTGCCGCATTTCCACCAGCAATGAAAGTCACGCCGGATGGATATCGCGCATGGCTTACTACGCAAAATGATTTGGGCATCAAGCGTTTTATGGCAGCTTTAGGTAGCGAGCATTATGTCGTGATGGTCGATCCGGGTTCCTTTATTGACGTCATCCCGTTTGGCTCATGGCCAATCGAAGTCACTATCATTGGCACCGCGCGCAACGTGGTGGTTGCCAGTAGCGCCGCGCTGCCATCGGACGTTTTGCAGCATGTAAAACAAGAACATTCGATCACTCATTTTCAGAAAGATAGCAATATTTTTAATGCCCGCCCCTTTCCTGAACTGGGCATCACGATCGTCACCTGGGCATCTACCCTACCATTACAAAAAACCTGGCACCGACAAGCCCTGATCTGGCTCCCGGCCGGGATTATCATCGGCCTGCTTACCGCCGCCTTTATTCTGCGCATTTTGCGTCGCTTACAGTCCCCCCATCACCAGTTGCAGGATGCTATCCAGCATCGGGATATCAAAGTCCATTACCAGCCCATTATTTCGCTAACAACGGGAAAAGTGGTCGGGGCAGAAGCACTGGCCCGTTGGCAGCAGGCCGATGGGAGCTATCTGTCGCCTGAAATTTTTGTCGCGATGGCGCAGGAGACCGGACTAACAAAACCCCTCACGCGTTTGATAATTGAAAGTGTATTTGACGATTTAGGAAAATGGCTGCGTCAACACCCGGATCAGCATATCTCCATTAACCTTGAGTCAGCCGATCTGGCTTCTGAAACGCTTCCCGCTCTGTTAGGCCAGAAGGTAAAGCACTGGCAGCTTAATCCAGCGCAAATCGCGCTGGAACTGACCGAACGCGAGTTTGCCGATCCGAAAAACAGCGCGCCGTTTATTGCTAAATATCGTCAGGCGGGACATTCAATATACATCGATGATTTTGGAACCGGCTATTCCAGCCTGAGCTATTTACAGGATCTGGATGTGGACATCCTGAAGATCGATAAATCCTTTGTTGATGCCCTGGAGTACAACAACGTGACGCCGCATATCATTGAGATTGCCAAAACGCTGAAGCTGGAAATGGTGGCAGAAGGTATCGAAACTGAAAATCAGGCAGCCTGGCTACGCCAACATGGCGTGCAGTACGGTCAGGGCTGGCTTTACAGTAAAGCACTGCCAAAAGCGGAATTTATTCTGTGGGCTGAAAAACGGCTGTGACATGGCTGTAGATGTTGAGATGGCTGGCGGCACGCCGCACAGCCAGTCATATCACTCGTCCATAATGGGCGCAAATCCGCCGTAGATCATTCGTTTGCCATCAAATGGCATAGACTCACCGAATTCCTTCATACGGGGATCGGACATCATCTTCTGATTCGCCGCATCGCGGACCTCTTTGGAAGGGTATTCAATCCAACTGAATACCACCTCTTCATCATCCTGCGCTTTCACTGCCATGCGAAAATCGGTTAATTTGCCGTCGGGGACATCATCTGCCCAGCACTCCACCACGCGTAATGCGCCGAACTCCTTGAAAAGCGGAGCTGCTTTCGCCGCCATCGCAATGTACGCCTCCTTGTTTTCAGCGGGTACGGCAACGACAAAACCATCAACATACTTCATGAGAAAAACCTCCGAAGTGTACTGCGCAGCAAGCCGATTCTGGCCGCGTCAGTCGAGGTTAAGTTTAGTCGCCAGCAGGCGATCGTGCCCCAGGTTCACTCCTGACTCGGATACGCGACTGTGGCTGTTGGCGAAACCACGGCAGGCAAATCTGAATTAACGGCCCAATAGCCAGCGCATACAATACCGTGCCAACCCCCACGGTTCCCCCCAGCAGCCAACCAATAAGCAACACTGACACTTCAATTGCGGTGCGAATGCGTCGTACTGGCCATCCGGTACGCGCGTGAATACCGGTCATCAGGCCGTCCCGTGGACCCGCGCCAAAACCAGCGCCAATATATAAACTGGTGGCTAATGCATTCAGGATCACCGCGGTCACCAGCAGGACGCTGCGCGCCGGCAGGGATTCGAATCCCGGGATCATCACCAGCGCGGCATCTGCCGCCAGCCCAATCATAATAACATTGCTCAGGGTGCCAAATCCGGGACGCTGGCGTAGCGGTATCCACGCCAGCAGCACCAACACGCCTACGACAATAATCACCACGCCGATATTCATCGACAGTAAATTGGCCACCCCCAGATGAAACACGTTCCACGGATCGGCCCCTAAATCGGCGCGAACAAACATGGCCGTCGACACACCGTACAGCGCCAGACCGATATACAGCTGAAGTAAACGACGCAGCATGCTTTTTCCCCCTCTCACTCTCAGATAGCTTTCATCTTCCCCGCAATTGGCACTATGATTAACGTCCAGTTTTCAAAAAGTGGACTGCTATGTCATCTCGCCGTTATGGAAGTCAGTCTTTGCAGCGCCTGCTCGGCCACTGGCAGGAAAGCCCCTCGCGAACGCCCCTCTGGCGACAGCTGGCAGAAGCGCTACGTCTATTGATTCTCGATGGTCGGCTGGCGCTGGATAGCCGTTTGCCCGGCGAGCGTGAACTCGCTGCCGTTCTGGAAGTGAGCCGAACCACCGTCGCCAGCGCGATGGCGCAACTGCGTGAAGAAGGCTATCTGGAGAGCCGTCATGGGAGCGGTTCGCGGGTTATTCTGCCGGAACATATTCGCCATGTGCCAACGCGAACCAGCACTGGCACAGCGCTTGATTTGTCCACGGCAGCGCTCAGTGCCGGTCCCGAAATTCATCAGGCTTATCAGCAAGCGTTGTTCGCGATGCCGCAGCATCTGCTGAGTTCCGGGTATCTGCCGCAGGGGCTGCCAGCTTTGCGTGAATCCATCGCCCGGCATTATTGCGAGCGCGGACTCCCAACGCAGCCCGATGAAATAATGGTGGTGAATGGCGCGGTCAGCGGTCTGGCGCTCATCCTGCGTTTGCTGACAGGTCCTGGCGATCGCGTCGTCGTTGATCACCCCACGTATCCACTGGCGATTGCCGCTATTCAGGGCGCATCCTGTCGACCCGTTGGCGTGTCGCTACCCGGGCAGGGTTGGGATACGGCGGGTCTGGTCGCCACTATTGCGCAAACGGCGCCCAGAATGGCCTACCTGATGCCGGACTTCCACAACCCGACCGGGCGTTGTATGGACGCCGCAACCCGCCAGGTCGTGGCGGATATTGCCGAAAGAACACGTACGACGTTGGTCGTCGATGAGACGATGGTGAACCTGTGGTACGACGCCCCGCCACCACCGCCGCTTACCGCGTTCAATCGCGATGCCCCAATCATTTCACTGGGTTCGGCAGGGAAAAGCTTTTGGGGAGGATTACGTTTGGGTTGGATTCGGGCTTCGTCACGAACAATTGCCGCCCTGGTACAAACCCGCGACACTTTCGATTTGGGCTCTCCGGTACTTGAACAACTCGCCACCCGTTGGTTGTTGGATAACGCCGGGCGCTTTCTGCCTGACAGAAGACGCTTGCTGGCATCGCAGCGCGACCTGTGCTCCAGCCTGATGCATACACATTTCCCGGAATGGCAGTTTACCCAACCACAAGGAGGACTCTCTTTCTGGGTCGAACTGCCCGATACGCTGGCGACGCTCTTTGCTGCGCGCGCCGAAAGCGCGGGAATTCAGTTAGGAACCGGTACGCGCTTCGGCCTCGATGGCGCATTCGATCGTTTTTTGCGCATGCCCTTCACATTGCCGGATGATACAGCACGCGCCGCCTTCAGGGTGTTGCAACCCATTTGGGATAACCTGCGTTTGCAGGCCAGCAGCGGGAAAATGCGCAAAATAATTTAAGCGACGGGCCAAAGGGCCCGCTTTTGTATGTTGTGACGGACAACAACGTCCCGGCACAATTACAACTGCGGAGGAACCGGAAAACCTTTCAGGGAAATCACAAAATTCTCACCGTCCTTCTTAATTTTTGCCCCGGCATCACACCAGTCGGAAGCAATACGGAAGAACTCATCGCTGCCGACATTCCAGCTCAGGCGAACATGTTTCACATAGCCAGATCGCAGCAATTCACAGGCTTCGCTGTAATTACAGGCGGTTGAGAACGATTGTTGTTTCATTTTTTCTTCTTCAGTAATCTGCGCAATGCTTTGATTTCTTTAGGAGTCAGTGCATCAACGACGGATTCTTCCGTATGCTGGCTGTCGATATCCTCAGCGGAGACTCCCGCCTCTTCAACGGCGGAAAAGGCGATCAGCAGCAGCTTTTCCGTCGCGACACTTAGATTTTCATTATGCACTTCGGCGTAATGACGAAGTTTTTCTTTCAGCGCTTCATCAATTTTGACATTCAGTACAGCAGTCGACATTGTAAAAAGTCCTTGTGATCGGCGACGGTAAAAGCGTCAAACAACATCCCCGAAACACATTGACAGCATTTGATGACAATAAAATGACAATACAGTGACAAAGAAAAAGAAGATAAGCAGAAGGAAATTGCCGGACGGCAGAATTGGGTGGGGGCCCTGCCAGCTACATCCCGGCACACACGTCATCTGCCTTGGCTGCTTCCTTCCGGACCTGACCTGGTAAACAGAGTAGTGTTGCGGGAGAACCAACAGAGCCCCCATTGAGAGCGTTGTTAACCAACGCGCAGGCGCATTATCACTGGTGTACCCTGTAAATGCAACCCATCCAGCATCGGATGCTGTTTTCTTGCGCAATGCGGCTTCACTCACTCGCCATTCAGGATTATGCTGAAGGATTAGCGCAGGAATAAATGATGGATATACAAGACACTTTCCCCCAACGCGTCTGGCAAATCGTCGCGTCAATCCCCGAAGGATTCGTCACCACCTATGGCGATGTCGCCAGACTTGCCGGATCGCCGCGCGCTGCGCGCCAGGTGGGCAGCGTACTTAAGCGTCTCCCCGAAGGTAGTTCCCTGCCCTGGCACCGGGTCGTCAATCGCCACGGCGCTATTTCATTGACGGGCCCCGATCTGCAACGACAACGTCAGGCGTTGCTGGCAGAAGGGATTGTCGTTTCCGGCAGCGGGCAAATCGATTTACAGCGCTATCGCTGGGTGTACTAACCCTCTCCTCATGGAGAGGGTTCGACTGCTTTAGTACTGCGTGGGAGCAGGAACGGCTGAAGACGGAGTCACCTGGGTTGGTGAAGTCGAAGGCACCGTGGTGGTTGCGCCGCCGCCAGCATTAAGCGGAACTGCGGTCTGCTGCACGGGAACCAACGTCAGGTCGGCTTTCGTCCCGCCCTGATTGATAACCGTCTGAACGGTATCGGTTATAAAGACCAGTTTGCCATTCACCGTAATTGCCGCACTCAGCAGAATACGCGCATTGGGCTGAATATCTGCCGGGTTAAACGGTAATACAAAGCTGAATGGCGCTTGCTTGCCTTCAGTACGCACCGCTTTTTGCGACAACACTTTTGATGGCGCATCGGCCAGCGACGCATCCGACAGCGTAACGGTCAGCACAGCATCCGGTGGCAAGGCCACTTTCTGGCGGATCCATACTGTACCAGATACATTCGGCTGTTGAATTTTAGACTGTGTGTCAGAAATTGACGTATTAGGGCTTGGCGCAGGTGTCTGAATATCTGCACTTTTATCGGCGCAGGCCGCCAGAGCGACTGCAACCGCTAAACCACTTACCATGTGCACGAGTTTCATTAAATTCTCCTTATCATCTATGCACCAGCGAGAACTTTCCTCGCCAGAAGAGTGGTTAACAAAAACATAACGTGATTAAGTGTGGCACAAGACAGCTGTTTTTGCCTGTAATAGGCCAGTAATTCAGACAATTGCACCCATCGGACCACTTTTAAAATTGCGTTATACTCTGCCTAACTCGCGCGACATCGATATCACCTGGAGAGCTCCTATGAGTCTGGCACTCAAAAATTTGCTGACACTGTTAAATCTGGAAAAAATTGAAGAAGGGCTCTTTCGCGGCCAAAGTGAAGACTTAGGGTTACGTCAGGTTTTTGGCGGACAGGTTGTCGGTCAGGCGCTGTATGCCGCGAAAGAAACCGTTCCGGAAGAACGTCTGGTGCACTCCTTTCACAGCTACTTTTTACGCCCCGGCGATAGCCAAAAACCCATCATTTATGATGTAGAAGTCCTGCGTGATGGTAACAGCTTCAGCGCGCGCCGCGTTGCCGCAATCCAGAATGGTAAACCCATTTTTTACATGACCGCCTCCTTTCAGGCACCAGAAGACGGGTTTGAACATCAGAAAACCATGCCGGATGCGCCGGGTCCCGATGAGCTGAAATCAGAAACAGAAATTGCCCGCTCAGTGGCGCATCTTCTGCCACCGTTATTGAAAGAAAAGTTCATCAACGATCGTCCGTTGGAAGTGCGCCCGGTGGAGTTTCATAACCCCTTAAAAGGTCATGTCGCACCTCCGACCCGTCAGGTATGGATCCGCGCCAACGGTGAACTGCAAGACGATCTGCGCGTCCATCAGTATCTGCTGGGTTATGCCTCTGACCTGAACTTCCTGCCCGTCGCGCTGCAACCGTACGGGATTGGTTTCCTGGAAAAAGGAATTCAGATCGCCACCATTGACCACTCAATGTGGTTCCATCGTCCGTTCAATATCAATGAATGGCTGCTGTATAACGTCGAAAGTACTTCCGCCTCCGGTGCCCGGGGCTTTGTGCGCGGGGAATTTTATACGCAGGATGGCGTGCTGGTCGCTTCTACCGTACAGGAAGGGGTCATGCGTAATCGTAATTGATGTCTTATCCGGCCTACAGGCTACATCGTTGTAGGCCGGATAAACGTTAGCGCCATCCGGCATATTGAGAAATCAGGCGTTGTAGGCGTTCTCGCCGTGACTGTTCACATCCAGACCTTCGCGTTCCTGCTCTTCTGGTACGCGCAGACCCACCGTCATATCCGCCAGCTTATAACCGATGAAGGCCACCACGCCGGACCAGACGATGGTAATCGCCACGCTTTCCAGTTGCACCAGCAGCTGATGCCCCATGGTCACGCCCTCGGCAAACCCCACGCCACCCAGCGAGCTGGCGGCAAAAACCCCGGTCAGGATACAGCCGACAATGCCGCACACGCCGTGAACACCAAACACGTCACACGGATCGTCCACGCGCAGAAAACGCTTCAGCATCGTCACTCCCCACAGGCCCGCCAGACCGGCTGCCACGCCAATAATCAACGCGCCGCCGACACCGATATAACCACATGCAGGCGTTACGCCAACCAGACCCGCAACGGCCCCAGAACAGGCCCCCAGCAGAGACGGTTTACCGCGCAACGCCCATTCCCCGAAGATCCACCCGAGGATGGCGGCAGCGGTGGCGACCACGGTATTGACGAAGGCCAGCGCAGCGATTTCATTCGCCGTGCCCGCAGAACCGGCATTAAAGCCAAACCAGCCAATGTAGAGAATGGCGGTGCCAGTGAAGACCATCGGCAGGTTATGCGGCTTAAAAGCTTCTTTACCAAAACCGACGCGTTTGCCAATCAAATAAGCCCCCACCAGACCGGCTATCGCCGCGTTAATATGTACAACCGTCCCGCCGGCAAAATCCAGTGCGCCATGAGAAGCCAGCAAACCGCCGCCCCAGACCATGTGGGCTATTGGGATGTAAGACAGCGTTAACCACACGACCACAAAAATCAGTACCGCCGAGAAGCGAATACGCTCAGCCAGCGCCCCAACGATAAGCCCAACGGTGATACAGGCGAAAGAGCCCTGAAAAGCAACGTGAATATACTGGTAGAAGCTCCCCGTGACCGCCGTCAGCGCAATGTTCTTCAGTAATACCCAGTTGAAGTTGCCAAAGAAATTATTCCCTTCGCCAAAGGCCAGTGAATAGCCATAAACCACCCATAAAATACAGACCAGGGCAAATGTCACCGTCACCTGAGTCAGCATCGACAACACGTTCTTACCGCGAATCAAACCGCCGTAAAACAGCGCAATGCCAGGAATGGTCATAAACAGCACCAGCGCGGTACAGATCATCATAAACGCGTTATCCGCTTTATCCGCAACCGCCGGTGCCGCCATCGCCAGTCCCGGCAACAGCGCCAGTGAAGCAATACCTGTTTTCATCGTTGCTATCTTCATTTTTTGGTTTCCTATCACTGTGTGCCAGACGTTACAGTGCGGCTTCGTCAGTTTCGCCGGTACGAATACGAATCACGCGTTGCAGCTCGGCGACAAAGATTTTGCCGTCGCCAATTTTTCCGGTGTAGGCCGCCTTGCTGATGACATCGATCACTTCATCCAGTTGGTCATCGGCAATCGCCACATCAATCTTCACCTTGGGCAAAAAATTGACGCTATATTCAGCCCCACGGTAAAGCTCGGCATGACCTTTCTGTCGGCCAAACCCCTTCACTTCGGTGACGGTCAGCCCCTGAATACCAATAGACGACAAGGCTTCGCGGACGTCTTCCAGTTTGAACGGTTTGATTACCACGGTAACCAGCTTCATAGATCCCCTCCAGTCAGAATTCAGTAGTGGCTGCAGATACACCAGATGAATACTGCAAGGGATGTGCCAGGAATGAAAAAGCAGGATGATTCGGCCAGCCGAGGGGAGTGGGGGGAGAAAAAGAAAAAACGCACTATAACGGTGCATAGTGCGTTACATTTTTGCACCAGATTGTTGATTGCCGTCCGGCCTACGAAACCGGGTTGGTCTCAGCTATCAGGCAATAATGGAATCCTCTTGCGTACTGGCCGCCAGCTCTTCGCCCGCCAGCTGCAGTTGATACATCTGCCAGTAACGGCCTTGCGCCGCCAGTAATTGCTGGTGCGTACCACGTTCAACCGCCTGTCCACGGTGCAGTACCAGAATGGTGTCCGCATCGACAATCGTCGATAAGCGATGCGCAATCACCACCAGCGTGGTGTGTTCACGTACCGCCGCCAGCGCTTGCTGAATCGCCTGTTCCGTGCCGGAGTCAATACTGGCCGTGGCTTCATCGAGGATCAGTACCTGCGGCGTTTCAACCAGCACCCGCGCCAGCGCCAGCAACTGTTTCTGCCCAACGGAGAGATTATTGCCCTGCTCGCCCAGCCGGGTATGAATTCCCTCGCTCAGGCCGCGCGCCAGTTCCGCCAGTTGCACGGTTTCCAGCGCCTGCCATACCCGCGCTTCTGAGATATCGCGGCCCAGCGTGACGTTTGCCAGGAAGGTATCCGCCATCACCACCGGATCCTGCTGCACCATCGCGATGCCCTGACGCAATACCCCGTGGCTCAGCGAAGACAGCGGTCTCCCATCAAGGCGGATTTCCCCCTGCGTCAGCGGGTAGTATCCCATCAGCAGGCTGGCCAGCGTACTTTTGCCGCTGCCGGTGTGCCCGACCAGGGCCACAAAGCTACGCGAAGGCACGGACAGACTGATGTTTTGCAGCACCAGATTGTCGTCACGATAAGCAAATGAAACGTTATCTACCTCGATATCCCCACTCTTTAGCAGCTGGTCATCGTCACCATAGCGTTGACGTGGCCCATCCATCAATTCGAACACACGTTCACCGGCGACAACCGCCTGCTGCAGCATTGACTGCTGGGTCGTCAGCTCGATAAGCGGCTCGTTCAACCGCCCGAGATAGCTAATAAACGCATACAACACCCCCACCTCGATCGAACTGCCAGAGGTAAAGCTGAACAGCATCAATAAACCGCAGAGGATCAGCGCCGAGAAAAGGCTAAGCAGCGGACGCAGCAAAAAGCCATCCAGTCGCAGGGTCTGCATCCGCGCCATATAGTGCGAACGGCTGGCCTCGCCCATTCTCTCGCCAAATCGCGCCTGCTGACGGAACTGCTGGATAACACTCATGCCGTTGATGACTTCGTTAAAGCCATCGTTAATATCCGCCAGATAAGCGCGAACCCGGCGCACAATCGGTGTGCTGTAGCGTTGATAAATCACCATCACCACCAGCACCGCCGGGAAAATGACCATCGCGACCAGCGCCATACGCCACTCCAGGCTAAACATCGCCACCAGCATCGCACCGATCAAGGCCGCACTGCGCAGAACCGTTGCCACTACCGTCACATACAGGTCACGAATCACTTCAGTGTCATTCGTCACTCGGGAGATAAGCTGCCCGACGGGCTGAGTATCAAAGGCGCTGAGCGGCTGACGAAGCGCTGCGTCCATGACATCGGTGCGCAACTGTTGCACCACGCCAACTGCCGCCTGATTAAATAACAGTGACTGCGCGTAATGCAGACCCGCCGCCAGCAGCTGCAATCCCACATACGCCGCAACCAGCCCGGCGACCATCGCCAGCGGCAGGTTGTTTTTCGCCACCATGTTATCGATAAAATAGCTAATTAGCAGCGGGCCGCTGACTTCAGCCGCAGCCGCCACCCACAGCATGACTACCGCAATCGCCAGCGGTTTTCGCCATGGCGAACCGTACTTCAGCAGCCTTTTCAGGGTCGGCCATAATTGCCCAAAACTACGCATTAGCCGCCTCCCCGTTTATCTCTGGCGCATCGGACAGCGCCGCTTCCAGTTGCTGATAACGAAACATATCGCGATACCAGCCTGGCTGCTGCACCAACACGTCATGCTCACCACGCTGAGCAATATGCCCATGCTGCATCACAATAATCTCGCTGGCTTCCGTCAGGGCCGATAAACGGTGAGCGCTGATAATCACAGTTCTGCCTTCGCCCCACTGGCGCAGGTTATGCAGGATCTGATGCTCGGTACGGCCGTCTACTGCCGACAGCGCATCATCCAGGATCAGAATTTCAGCATTCAACAGCAAAGCACGGGCAATAGAGATTCGCTGTTTTTGCCCGCCGGACAGCATCACGCCGCGCTCGCCCACTTCAGTATCATAGCCTTGCGGAAGACGTAAAATATCCTCATGAACGCTGGCGAGACGCGCCACATGTTCGATCTCTTCCTGCGTGGCCTGCGGGCGTCCTAACGCGATGTTATTGGCGACGGTATCTGAAAACAGGAACGGCGTCTGGCTAACCACCGCCAGCCGGCTGCGCCAGCTATCAAGTTGTAAGCGCGATAACGGGATATCATGAAAACGTATATCCCCTTGGCTGATATCGAAATGACGCTGGATCAGCGACAGCACCGTACTTTTCCCCGCGCCGGTCGGGCCGCAGATGCCCAGCATCTGTCCGGGTCTGAGCTGGAAATTCACGTTTTCCAGCGCTGGCTGAGCCGTCAATGGGTAGCGAAATTCGCGAATCGCCACCGCCAGCTCGCCGCGTCCTTCCGGCACCGGTTCAGTACCGTCATCCACCACCGGCGCTTCAGCCAGCATGGCGCGAATACGGCTGTAGGCGGCGCTGCCGCGTTCGACAATATTAAACATCCATGCCAGCGCCAGCATCGGCCAAATCATCAGACCGAGATACATCATAAAGCTGGTGAGCTGGCCGAGCGTCAGCGAACCGTGCACCACCATCCAGCTTCCTCCGGCAATCGCCAGCAGGTTAGCCATCCCAATGGCGATATAAATCGTTGGGTCAAAACGGGCGTCAATACGCGCCACCCGCAGGTTTTTCTTACCGGTGTCTTCAGCATCTGCGGCAAATAACGCCGACTGCCGATCCTCCAGGCCAAAAGCCTTGATCATGCGAATGCTGGTCAGGCTCTCCTGAGTACGATCGTTAAGACTGGAGAACGCCGCCTGCGCCAGCTTAAAACGGTGATGGAGTCGATCACCGTAACGTTTGATCATTAACGCCATCACCGGCATCGGCAGTAGCGCAATAAGCGTCAGTTGCCAGCTTATCTGCGTAGACATCACGATCATTACCGCACACCCCATCACCAGCGAATCCACCAGCGTCAGCACGCCTTCGCCAGCGGCAAACACCACCCGATCGACATCGTTAGTGGCGCGCGCCATCAGATCACCCGTACGGTGGCGCAGATAGAACTCGGGGTGCTGGCGACTCAATTGACGGTAATAATCTTCCCGCAGCTCAACCGCCAGTTGGTAGGATGCACCAAACAGCAGTACGCGCCAGACATAGCGCAGCAAGTACACGACCACCGCAATCAGGGCGATTGTGCCAACCCACATCAGCAGCCGCTCGGTGGTGAAGCGTTGCGCTGTTACGCCATCCACAATGATCCCGACCACTTTCGGCGGGATAAGCTGAAGGATGGCGATGATAATAAGCAGAGCCACTGCTCCAAGGTAGCGACGCCACTCCCGGCGGAAGTACCAGCTTAATTGAGCAAATAATCGCACGCGTTATGTCCTGACAAGATTTCCGGCAATGAGCGCCGGG
Source organism: Citrobacter sp. CRE-46 (assembly GCF_059615875.1). Taxonomy (NCBI): domain Bacteria; kingdom Pseudomonadati; phylum Pseudomonadota; class Gammaproteobacteria; order Enterobacterales; family Enterobacteriaceae; genus Citrobacter; species Citrobacter sp. CRE-46. Next base: position 3,876,391 of record NZ_CM184341.1, read on the forward strand.
AGAATTATTCAATCGGTAGAGCAGTTGTGTATTTAATCTGTTCCATCGCAAAGCTGGAGGTGACATCAGACAGGCCCGGCACGCTGTTCACCAGGCGCTTATAAAATTCGTCATAGCTTTTCATATCGGCGACCTGGACCCGCATCAGGTAGTCATACTCCCCTGCCATACGCCAGAATCCCAGAACTTCCGGCATTCCGGTGACTTCGGTGACAAAGCGGCAATACCATTCGCTGCTGTGGTGCTGAGTCTTGATCAACACAAACGCGGTTAAGCCCAGCCCCAGTTTTTCGGGATCCAGCAGGGCGACTCGACCCAGCAGGATACCATCATCTTCAAGCCGTTTAAGGCGTTTCCAGCAAGGGGTGGTAGTCAGATTAACGGCATCTGCTAACGCCTGCAAAGAAAGGGTGCAGTCTTGTTGCAGTAAGCCGAGCAGCTTACGGTCAATTTTGTCTAACATATCCACTCCACAGAGAAGAATTTTCTCCTTACATTCTATTTTAAAGGCTAAATGGCAACAATTTTTTCCGTGCTTTTCGCTATTCTGGGCACAAAATGACAAATGGATATCTTTTAATGATGAATAGCTCCTGGGTTAAAAACGCCATCAATGAAATCAACGCGGATTATCAACGTTCTGCGGATACGCATCTCATTCGTCTGTCGCTCCCGGCGTTTCCGGGCATTCAGCTCTATTTAAAAGATGAGAGCACGCATCCGACCGGGAGCCTGAAACATCGTCTGGCACGCTCACTGTTTCTGTATGGACTGTGCAATGGCTGGATCAAAGAAGGCACTACCATCATCGAGTCATCATCCGGCTCAACGGCGGTTTCCGAAGCGTATTTCGCCCGTCTGTTAGGATTACCGTTTATCGCCGTTATGCCTTCGTGTACTGCGAAACGTAAAATTGAACAGATTGAGTTTTATGGCGGGCGCTGTCATTTCGTGGAAAGCGCCTGCGAAATTTATGCGGCTTCTGAACAATTGGCGCGTGAGCTGAACGGCCATTACATGGATCAGTTCACTTACGCTGAGCGCGCCACCGACTGGCGTGGTAACAATAATATTGCCGACAGTATCTTTCGGCAGATGCAATGCGAGCCCAACCCCGTTCCCCGGCATATCGTGATGAGTGCCGGAACCGGCGGCACCTCGGCGACCATTGGCCGTTATATTCGTTGTCAGGGCTACGACACTCGTTTGATGGTGGTGGATCCGGAAAACTCGGTCTTTCTGCCCTTCTGGCAAGATCGCGATGCAACCTTACGCAGCCCGGTAGGTAGCAAAATCGAAGGGATCGGTCGCCCACGCGTAGAACCGTCTTTCATTCCTGACGTGGTCGATGAAATGCTGCGCGTGCCTGATGCCGCCAGCGTGGCCACCGCGCACTGGCTGGAGACACAGCTGGGCCGTAAAGTTGGCGCCTCAACCGGCACCAACATGTGGGGAGCATTACAACTTGCCGCCCGTATGCGCGATGCAGGAGAAACGGGATCGCTGGTGACGTTGTTGTGTGACAGCGGCGAACGTTATCTGGAAACCTATTACAACCCGCAGTGGGTCGACGCGCACATCGGGGATTTAACGCCGTGGAAAGCGGAGCTGGCTCAACTCCTGAATACCCACTAATCAGACAAAAAAAAGCCAGACGCGAAGTCTGGCTTGCTGGAAGGGATCTCTCATTCGGGGGAATAAGGTAGATGCGGATTGTCCAGCCAATGCGTCAAAAAGTGTGATACTGCCTGATTACGGCAATGCCCAATCACCGATAAATGAGGCAGTTCAGCAATCAGTTGCGGCATCGCGTTACCCATAATCAGGCCGCGCCCTACGCTACTTAACATTTCGCGATCGTTCATGGCATCGCCAAACGCCATACACTCGGCCATTGAATAACCTAAGTGGTTGCTTAATACCGCCAGCGCAGAACCTTTATTACATCCCAGCGGCAGCACCTCGAGGCAATCAACCGCGGAGAAACAGAGATTCGCCTGTTCACCCAGCGCCTCATTGAGTTGAATGCGCAGACGGATCAGCGTGTCATGATCGCCGCAGAAACAGATCTTCGTTACCTGGTGGGCGGGAATACGTTTCACATCCACGATCTGGTAACGAAATCCGCTATACACATGCGCCTGAAGCAGCGCTGGAATTTCTTGTCCGGTGAACCAACCGTTGTCATTAAAGACATGCATGCTGGCCGTGGTGTCCCACTTCTGGTGCAATACACTATCCGCAACATTCGGATCCAGATCCTGGCGGTGCAGCACATCACCCTCCAGCGAGTGAATGCGCGTACCGTTACCCGTGATTAAAAAGGCATCCAGCGAAATAGAACCCAGAATGTGGCGCATCTCCAGCACATGGCGACCGGTGGCAAATGTCAGAGTGATATCACGTTCACGCAGGCGCGCCAGCGTTGAAAGCGTTTCATCACCTAAATGGTGATTCGGCATCAAAAGAGTGCCATCCATATCAAATGCAGCCAGACGAGCCATTTCTTTCTCCACACTGTGAGGCGGTTAACTTGTGATTCAGTATCACCTGAGATATACGGAAGTAATAGTGAATAGATAAAATGAATTGTTCCGGGTTTTCTGCGTAAAAACCGTTAACGGGCACCTTGAAGGATAAAGTATCAATGCGTCTGCTTAATCGCCTGAACCAGTACCAACGCCTGTGGCAGCCCTCGAACGGGGAGCCGCAGTCGGTGACCATTGGCGAACTGGCTGAACGCTGTTTTTGCAGCGAACGCCACGTGCGAACCTTGTTAAAACAAGCGCAGGATGCAGGCTGGCTGGAGTGGCACGCCCAATCGGGGCGGGGTAAACGCGGGCAGCTACGCTTTTTAGTTACGCCGGACTCGCTACGCAATACCATGATGGAGCAGGCGCTGCAAAAGGGGGAACAGCTTAGCGTGCTGGAGCTGGCCGAACTGGCGCCGGGTGAATTAAGAACCCTGCTACAACCGTTTATGGGCGGTCAGTGGCAAAACGACACGCCAACCCTGCGTATCCCCTATTACCGCCAGCTCGACCCTTTGCACCCCGGATTTCTCCCTGGCCGCGCAGAGCAACATCTCGCCGGGCAGGTATTCTCTGGCCTGACCCGGTTTGACACGCATACACAACGCCCCTGCGGTGATTTAGCTCACCACTGGAATATCTCCGCCGACGGCCTGCGTTGGGATTTCTATATTCGCTCCACGCTGTACTGGCATAACGGCGATGCCGTCAGCAGTACGCAGCTACATCAGCAGTTGCTGAAGCTGTTAGAACTACCCGCGCTGAATAAGCTGTTCATCAGCGTCAAACATATTGAGGTGACCCATCCCCAGTGTCTGACCTTTATTCTGCATCGTCCCGACTTCTGGCTGGCGCACCGTCTGGCAAGCTACAGCAGTCACCTGGCACATCCTGAGCACCCGTTTGTGGGTACCGGTCCATTCCGGTTGACGTTGTTTACCCCTGAGCTGGTGCGTATCGAGAGTCACGATCACTACCACCTGAGTCATCCACTCCTGAAAGCGATCGAATACTGGATAACTCCGCAACTCTTCTCCCAGGACTTGGGCACCAGCTGTCGCCATCCGGTGCAAATAGCGATAGGTAAACCCGAAGAGTTGCCCATGCTAAGCCAGGTGAGCAGCGGGATAAGCCTCGGTTTTTGCTATCTCACGCTCAGAAAAAGCGCGCGCCTGAATACCTTGCAAGCCCGCCGGCTGGTCAATATTATCCATCGCTCTTCCCTGCTACAAACGCTGGAGGTAGATGAAAACCTGATAACCCCAAGCAATGCGCTGCTGCCTGGATGGACGATCCCGCAATGGGATGAGTTGAACGAGGTAGCGCTACCGGAAAAACTGACGCTGGCATATCACCTGCCGGTTGAACTACATGCCATGGCTGAACAGCTTCGCCAGACGCTGGCGCTACTCGGCTGTGAATTAACGCTTATATTTCATAATGCTAAAAACTGGGACGGTAATCATCCTTTAGCGCAGGCCGACCTGATGATGGGAGACAGACTGATTGGCGAAGCGCCTGAATATACCCTCGAACAGTGGTTACGTTGCGATCAACTGTGGTCACATGTACTCAATGCGCCTGAATACACGCACTTGCAAACCACGCTGGATGCCCTGCAAGTCCAGGCCAATGAAGACGATCGTCACGCGGCGTTACAGCAAGTGTTCGCCACGCTGATGCATGATGCCACGCTGACTCCGCTGTTCAATTATCACTATCGTATTAGCGCGCCACCGGGCGTGAACGGTGTTCGCCTGAATCCTCGCGGCTGGTTTGAGTTCACCGAAGCCTGGTTACCGCCCCCTTCAGCATGAAGAAGCTGGTCGACACCACGTCCAGGCGCTACCATATGGGTTTCGTTATTTGTCAGGAAAAGCCATGAAACGTGCCGTTGTTGTATTCAGTGGAGGTCAGGACTCCACGACCTGTCTGGCGCAAGCGCTACATCAGTATGATGAAGTGCACTGCGTGACCTTTGATTATGGTCAGCGCCATCGCGCTGAGATTGATGTCGCACGTGATCTGGCCTTAAAACTCGGCGCGCGTGCGCACAAAGTGCTTGATGTCACGCTGCTTAGCGAACTGGCTGTCAGTAGCCTGACCCGTGATAACATTCCGGTGCCTGATTACGAACCGGATGCGAACGGCATTCCCAATACCTTTGTGCCCGGACGCAATATTCTGTTTTTAACGCTGGCGGCGATTTACGCATATCAGGTACAGGCAGAGACGGTCATTACCGGCGTTTGTGAAACCGACTTCTCTGGATATCCTGACTGTCGCGATGAGTTCGTCAAGGCTCTGAACCATGCCGTGAGCCTGGGGATGGCAAAAGATATCCGCTTTGAAACTCCGCTGATGTGGATCGATAAAGCCGAAACCTGGGCGCTGGCCGATTACTGGGGCAAGCTGGACCTGGTACGCGAAGAAACGCTGACCTGCTATAACGGTATCAAAGGTGACGGTTGTGGTCACTGCGCGGCCTGTAATCTGCGCGCCAACGGTCTTAACCATTATCTGGCGGATAAACCGGCAGTGATGACGGCGATGAAGCAGAAAACCGGGTTAAAGTAATGGGTTGAGCGATGCCGGATGGCGCTTTGCTTATCCGGCCTGCAAGCACTCGCAGCCACTACTTCACCATCAGTTCCAGTTTCTCGCGCAACTCTCCTTCCAGCGGTAGCGCTTTTTGCGTTTTCAAATCAATACAGACGAAGGTAATCAACGCATCTGCTACCACCTGTCCTTCCGGCTCCAGGGTGATAGTCTGGTTCAACACGCCGCTTTTGCCATTTAACTGCTGTACCTGACTGGTAACAGTCAGCAGGTCGCTCAGCACCGCCGGACGGCGATAGTTGATATTAATATTCACAACCACAAAAGCGATGTTGTGAGCGGTCATCCACTGAAAGCTGTCGCTGTTTTCCAGTCCATCCCAGCGTGCTTCTTCCAGAAACTCAAGATAACGGGCATTGTTGACGTGCTGATAGACATCAAGATGATAACCACGGACTTTGATTTGTGTTTGCATAGCGCAGAAACCTTACGTTTTTTTATATGTACATATTCAGGGTGAAGAGGCCATAACTGGTATGACCTCTATAGTCTGGCAAACTTTCAGCGCTCTGCAAGTTATTAAAGTGTTAAAACTGCCAGGTTACGCTCTACCAAAGAACTTCCCATCCCCGGCACCTGCTTTAAATCATCGACCGTTTTAAATGGCCCGTACTCTTCTCGATAGCTGACAATGGCCTGGGCTTTTTTCAGTCCGACCCCATTCATCACTCGCGCTAAATCCTCCGCAGAAGCGCTGTTGATGCTTACCCTGGTGCCTTCATCATCGCTTGCTTTAGCGGGTTGCGTAGCCTTGCTTTGCGCCACTGTGGAAGCATCCGCTTTGGTTTGAGTCGCCTGGTTTTTGGCAACGGGCTCTGCAGCCAATGCGCTTTGGGCCATAGCGCCGCAGGTCAATGAAAGGGTGATAAGCAGGGCTTTGATTCCATGTTTCATACTGTTTTCTCCGTGTTTGTTAACAGTGGAATCACGATAGCGAGGTGCGGAACAGCAGACAAACGGCAAATAACAGAAATGGAAAAGGCCGCGAAAGCGGCCTTTGGTTAATACAACTTTTTGCAATTTTTTGCGAACTGCCTCGGTTATTGCTGCTGTTCCAGCGCGTCACCGATTTTAATTTTTGCGGCTTTACGCAGGTTGCTCATCAGCGCTTCGAACACAATCTGCGCGTTGTTCTGGGTGATCCCCTGAACCATCGCTTTCTTCTGCGCTTCAGGCATCGAACCCGCTTTCACTTCGTCCAGCGCCAGCAGAACAACGTTACCCTGCATATCGTTCGCCACGCCGTAGCTCGGTTTGTCTTTCGCTGGCAGGCTCAGACCAAAGGCTGCCTGGCTCAGAGGATCCTGACCAGTGCGGCTCAGCGTTTTCGCCTCACCAAAGCTCAGACCCGCCGCTTTCATCGCTTCATCACCTTTACCGGCTTTCAGGTCCGCCAGCAGTTTATCAGCATCCAGCTTAGCCTGTTGCTCTGCTTTATTGTGCTTAACAAGCGCAGTAACCTGCTCTTTCACTTCAGCCAGTGGCTTAACGGCTTCGGCTTTGTGCTCTGCAATACGCAGCACAAACGCGCGATCGCCATCCACGGTAATGATGTCAGAGTTACTGCCAGGCGTACCGTTCTCGCCAACCAGACCCCCATTGAAAATGACGTCAGCGACGGGTTTGAAATTCAGCTCTTCCGGCAGACTGTCACGGCTAAACCAGCCCGTTTCAACCGCTTTCATACCGGCAGCTTGCTCCGCACCCGCCAGGGATTCGTTATCGTTGCTGGCTGCATCGCTCACTTTCTGCTGCAGCGCATAGTACGCATCCAGCGCTTTTTCCTGCTTCACTTTCGCCGCAATGTCGTCACGGGCTTCGCTCAGCGGTTTAACCTGCGCAGGCTGTACGTCATCAAGACGCGCAACGAGAAAACCAACGGAAGATTTAATCACACCGGACAGTTGGCCTTTGTCTTTCAGGCCGGCATTTTTCAGCTCATCCGGAGTGGTGGAATCTTCCAGCCATCCCATATCGCCACCTTTACGGGCAGAGATGATGTCGGCTGATTTTTCTTTCGCCAGCGCAGCGAAATCTGCGCCTTTGCTCAACTCATCCAGTACCGCTTTAGCTTCATCTTCCGTTTTCGTCTGAATAATGCTGTAGCGGTTACGCTGCGGCTGAGTGAACTGGTCCTGATGCTGGTCATAGTAAGACTGAATATCAGCATCGCTGGCCGTCTCCTGCAGTGCAGCAGCGTCCAGCTTGATGTAGCTCACGCGGAACTGTTCCGGCGTCATGAAGTTGTTTTTATTCTGCTCGTAGTAGCTGGCAACTTCCTGCTCGGTAACGGATTGCTTCGCGGCAAGCGCGTTAACGTCAATCGTCGCCTCACGCACGATACGCTGCTGTGCGACCAGCGCCGCCAGCTCATCGGTTTCGCCTTTCAGCATGAAGTCCGTACCGGCAACGCCGTTGATCAACTGCTGGGTAGTAAGCTGATTACGTAATGCCTCAGCGTACTGATCGGCGGTCATTCCCATTTGATTAACAATCGCATTGTAGCGGTTGTTATCAAATTTGCCGTCCACCTGGAAAGCAGGCGTGGCGAAAATAGCCTGTTTAACCTGATCGTCGCTGATATTGAGCTTCAGCTCGCGGGAGTATTGATCCAGCAGCGCTTCGTCTACAAGACGATTCAGCACCTGCTGACGCAGCGTTTTCATATAGCCTTCATTCGCCGCCAGCTCAGAGTATTGATCGCCCAACTGTTGCTGCATGCGGTTACGTTCGCTATTGAACGCATTTTCGAATTGCCCGCGGCTGATCTCCTGGCCATTCACTTTGGCGGCGTAATTGTTGCCCCCGCCAATCAGGTAACCACTCACGCCGGTCAAAATGAACGACACGATAATGATACCGAAAATAATCTTGAGCACGAGACTGTTAGCAGCCGTGCGTAAGCTGTCCATCATGGTGTAACCACACTCCGCTGTAGATGACTATACGCGTTATCCTTCAAGCCGCCTGCACGTTGTTACAACAACGGCGGCAAGGATTTTGAGTATATATGCTTCACGCAGCATAGCGTTTCCTGAACGCTGCGCACAAAGGCCTATTGTGACAAGAAACGGGGGCAATTGTCAGCCCACAACACGTAGAAAGTACCGGAATCAGAAATAAAAAAGGCACATCAGTTGATGCGCCCTTGTACTTCGTCACATCCCCAAAGGGGAAATCACTTAGTTTACCGCGTCTTTCAGTGCTTTACCTGCACGGAAGCCCGGTACTTTAGCCGCGGCGATGGTGATCTCTTTACCTGTTTGCGGGTTGCGACCAGTACGGGCAGCACGCTCTTTAACGGCAAAAGTACCAAAACCTACCAGCGCTACGTCATCGCCTTCCTTCAGGGATTCGGTAACAGAAGCAATAATTGCATCTAACGCACGTCCAGCCGCAGCTTTAGAGATATCAGCCCCTGCAGCAATTTTGTCGATCAGTTGAGATTTATTCACTCTTCTCTTCCTCTTTTATAATTTATATCGCACCTGAATCCTTCAAAGTGCGACCGCGCAGCAGTTATATCAGGCCTGCCATGCCCTTACAACACCCGTTAATGATGGCAAGCCTAATCCGTCATCTAAATTAGCTATACAAAAAAAGGCTGGCAAGTCCGAAATGGCCTGCCAGCCCTGTTTTTATTAGTGCTCTTTGCGCGAGGTCACTATTTTGCGGTCACAACCTGCATTCCAGAGGGTTCATTTTGCAGCGCAAGCGTCAAAACTTCCTCGATACGTTTCACCGGATGGATGTCCAGATCGGCAATCACGTTGTCCGGAATCTCTTCCAGGTCACGTTTGTTTTCATCTGGAATTAAGACCGTCTTAATGCCGCCACGGTGCGCCGCCAGCAGTTTTTCTTTCAAACCACCGATTGGCAGCACCTGACCACGCAGAGTGATCTCGCCGGTCATCGCCACATCGGCGCGTACCGGGTTACCGGTCAGACAAGAAACCAGCGCGGTACACATGGCAATACCGGCACTTGGACCATCTTTCGGCGTCGCCCCTTCTGGTACGTGAACGTGGATGTCGCGTTTTTCGTAAAAGTCCGGATTAATACCCAGTTTTTCCGCGCGCGCGCGCACCACGGTCAGTGCAGCCTGAATAGACTCCTGCATTACCTCACCCAAAGAACCGGTGTAGGTCAGCTTGCCTTTACCCGGAACGCAGGCGGTTTCGATGGTCAGCAGATCGCCGCCCACTTCCGTCCACGCCAGACCGGTCACCTGACCGACGCGGTTTTCGTTGTCCGCGCGACCATAGTCAAAGCGCTGTACGCCCAGGTAGTCGTGCAGGTTGTCGCCATTGATCACAATATGTTTCAGTGATTTGTCGAGCAGCAACTGCTTCACGGCTTTGCGGCACAGTTTAGAGATTTCACGCTCCAGACTACGCACGCCCGCTTCACGGGTGTAGTAACGAATAATGCCCACAATGGCGCTATCGTCGACCGTAAGCTCGCCTTTTTTCAGCGCGTTACGCTCAATCTGTTTCGGCAACAGGTGACGTTTAGCAATGTTCAGCTTCTCGTCTTCGGTGTAGCCGGACAGACGGATCACTTCCATACGATCCAGCAACGGCGCCGGAATATTCATGGAGTTCGAAGTCGCAACGAACATCACGTCGCTGAGATCGTAGTCCACTTCCAGGTAGTGATCGCTGAACGCCACGTTCTGCTCTGGATCCAGCACCTCAAGCAGCGCGGAAGCCGGATCGCCACGCATGTCGGAAGACATTTTGTCGATCTCATCGAGCAGGAACAGCGGGTTTTTAACGCCCACTTTAGCCATTTTCTGGATCAGTTTACCCGGCATCGAACCGATATAGGTCCGGCGGTGACCGCGAATTTCAGCCTCATCACGTACGCCGCCCAGCGCCATACGGATGTATTTACGCCCGGTCGCTTTCGCGATGGACTGGCCCAGAGAAGTTTTACCTACCCCCGGCGGCCCAACCAGACACAGGATCGGCCCCTTGATTTTGTTCACACGGCTTTGAACCGCGAGATACTCAAGGATACGGTCTTTGACGCGTTCCAGACCGTAATGGTCGGTATCGAGGATTTCCTGCGCCTGACGCAGGTCTTTTTTGACCTTGCTACGCGCATTCCACGGTACCTGTACCATCCAGTCGATGTAGCCACGGACCACGGTCGCTTCCGCCGACATCGGAGACATCATTTTCAGCTTCTGCAGCTCTGCTTCGGCTTTCTCTTTTGCCTCTTTCGGCATTTTCGCCGCGTCGATTTTGCGTTTCAGCGCTTCGTTTTCGTCCGGCGCATCATCCATCTCGCCGAGTTCTTTCTGAATAGCTTTCATCTGCTCGTTCAGATAGTACTCGCGCTGGGATTTTTCCATCTGCTTCTTCACGCGGTTGCGAATGCGTTTCTCAACCTGCAGCAGATCGATTTCAGATTCCATCATCGCCATCAGATATTCCAGACGTTCGTTAACGTCGGACATCTCCAGCACGGACTGCTTGTCTGCCAGCTTCAGCGGCATGTGCGCAGCGATGGTGTCCGCCAGACGCGCGGGATCGTCAATGCTGTTCAGCGACGTCAACACTTCTGGTGGGATTTTCTTGTTCAGCTTGATATAGCCTTCGAACTGGCTGATAGCGGTACGCACCAGCACTTCCTGTTCGCGCTCATCAATGGCAGGCGAGTCAAGGTACTCCGCTTTTGCAGAGAAATGCTCGCCGTTGTCAGACAGCGCAGAAATACGCGCGCGCTGTAACCCCTCGACCAGCACTTTTACGGTGCCGTCAGGCAGTTTCAGCATCTGCAAAATAGAGGCCACGGTCCCGACGGTGAAAAGATCGTTTACACCCGGCTCATCCGTTGACGCTTCTTTCTGTGCGACCAGCATGATTTTTTTATCATGGTCCATAGCCGCTTCCAGACAACGGATAGATTTTTCCCGCCCTACAAATAAGGGTATGACCATGTGCGGATAAACCACCACATCGCGCAACGGCAATACGGGGATTTCAATGCGTTCAGAACGCTCAGGATTCATAGAGCTCTCTCTTAGTTTAGTGTCCGCCAGGTAATCAGGTGGTACGACTGTGCTTCACACCACCTTTAACATGTATGTCAGTATATGGGGATGTTTCCCACACATTCAACGCCATGTTTACGGAAAAATAAAAGGGGAGATAAAATCCCCCCTTTTTAATTAAATGTCTGTATGAATTGATGAATTATTCGCCAGATGCCTGCTGTGCTTCCGGCTTACCGTAAATCAGCAATGGCTTGCTCTGACCGCCAATCACCGACTCATCGATCACCACTTTTTCGACGTCTTCCATCGAAGGCAGATCGTACATGGTGTCAAGCAGCGCGGCTTCGACGATGGAACGCAGACCACGGGCACCGGTTTTACGCGCCATCGCTTTCTTGGCGATCGCATCCAGCGCTTCTTCACGGAACTCCAGATCGACACCTTCAAGGTTGAACAGCGCCTGGTACTGCTTGGTCAGGGCGTTTTTCGGCTCTTTCAGGATCTGGATCAGCGCTTCTTCACTCAGTTCGCTCAGCGTTGCCACCACCGGCAGACGACCGATGAACTCAGGGATCAGACCAAATTTGATCAGATCTTCCGGCTCCACCTGCGACAGCAGCTCACCTTCGCTGGCTTTATCAGACTGCGCTTTTACCGTTGCGCCAAAACCAATGCCGGAGCCGGTTTCAACACGGTTAGCGATCACTTTGTCCAGACCAGCGAACGCGCCACCGCAGATAAACAGGATCTTGGAGGTATCAACCTGCAGGAACTCCTGCTGCGGATGTTTACGCCCCCCCTGCGGCGGAACGGCGGCAACCGTACCTTCGATCAGTTTCAACAGCGCTTGCTGTACGCCTTCGCCAGAAACGTCACGGGTAATGGACGGGTTGTCAGACTTACGAGAAATCTTGTCGATTTCATCGATATAGACGATCCCGCGCTGCGCTTTCTGTACGTCGTAGTCGCACTTCTGCAGCAGTTTCTGAATAATATTTTCAACATCTTCACCCACATAACCGGCTTCGGTCAGCGTGGTGGCGTCAGCCATGGTAAACGGAACGTCCAGCAGGCGCGCCAGCGTTTCAGCCAGCAGCGTTTTACCGGACCCCGTCGGGCCAATCAGCAGGATGTTACTTTTGCCCAACTCGACGCCATTGCTGGTGTCGCCGTTGCGCAGACGTTTGTAATGGTTGTATACCGCGACCGCCAACACTTTCTTCGCCTGTTCCTGACCGATAACGTAATCGTCCAGGTGATTGCGAATTTCATGTGGCGTCGGCAGCGCACTGCGTTCACGGTGCGGTGCTACTTCCTTAATCTCTTCGCGAATGATGTCGTTACACAAATCGACACATTCGTCGCAGATATACACGGATGGACCGGCAATCAGCTTCCGCACTTCATGCTGGCTTTTGCCGCAAAAAGAGCAGTACAACAATTTGCCCGAGCCATCTTTGCGTTTATCTGTCATGGGTCAAAACCTCTTCTTTGTTCTTTGTGCCGCACACGACGACGCAAATGCCATTCTCAGGCGCAAGACGCTAGTCAGCGTTGTGCCGCTCCAGGTAATTATAGCGGCACACCTGCGCACTGGGCATTAATTACGATGGGTCAAAATCGAGTCGACCAGACCGTACTCTACCGCTTCAGAAGCGGAGAGGAAGCGATCGCGCTCGGTATCACGTTCAATCTGCTCAAGAGATTGACCCGTATGATGCGCCATAAGTTCGTTCATGCGCCCTTTTACCTTCAGGATTTCGCGGGCATGAATTTCAATATCCGTTGCCTGGCCCTGGTAACCGCCCAGAGGCTGGTGGATCATGACGCGAGAGTTAGGCAGGCAAAAACGTTTACCTTTCGCCCCGGCAGTCAGCAGGAACGCGCCCATTGAGGCCGCCTGGCCCATACAAATGGTGCTGACGTCCGGCTTAATAAACTGCATGGTGTCATAGATAGACATCCCGGCAGTAATTACCCCACCAGGGGAGTTGATGTACAGGTAGATATCTTTTTCCGGGTTTTCTGCTTCCAGGAACAGCATCTGCGCCACAATCAGGTTAGCCATATGGTCTTCGACCTGGCCAGTCATAAAAATGACGCGTTCCTTAAGTAGACGAGAATAGATATCAAAAGAGCGCTCACCACGTGAGGTCTGTTCAATGACCATCGGCACCAGCGCCATATGGGGTGCAAAGTTATCTCGTTCGCCGCTGTATGACATTTCCGTCTCCTGGATAAAATTTGAAAAAACCTGCTGTGCTGATTGTAACCTTATGGACGGATTATCAGCTAGTCCCTCAGTAATGGGTACGACATCGCCATAATTCAAGCATAACAATCTTTTGTTGTAACGCTAACACTGAAACGCTGTTTTCGCACTCTTCCCATGCAAAATGCGTGACAAAAAAAAACCCGCCACCAAAAGGTGACGGGCTTGCGTACGAAATTCGTGCTACAAAAGCGACGAATTACGCCTGCTGGTTCATCAGCTCGTTGAAGGAAGTGGCTTTTTCAGTCACTTTCGCTTTCGCCAGAACGGCTTCAACAGCTTGTTCTTCCAGAGCGACGTTACGCATGTTGTCCATCAGCTCTTTGTTTTTGCTGTAGAACTCAACAACTTCTTTCGGATCTTCGTAAGCAGAAGCCATCTCTTCGATCAGGCCTTTAACGCGATCTTCGTCAGCTTTCAGCTCGTTGGTGCGAATAACTTCGCCCAGCAGCAGGCCTACAACTACGCGACGCTTAGCCTGTTCTTCGAACAGTTCACGCGGCAGTTCCAGAGCTTGTTTCTCGTTACCGCCAAAACGCTGCGCAGCCTGACGACGCAGAACGTCGATTTCGCTGTCGATCAGAGCAGCCGGTACGTCGATGTCGTTAGCTTTTACCAGACCTTCGATCGCCTGAGACTTAACGCGGTTACGCACAGCGCCTTTCAGCTCGCGCTCCATGTTTTTACGTACTTCAGCACGCAGACCGGCTACGGAACCATCTTCCACGCCGAAACGTTTGATGAATTCTTCAGTCAGCTCCGGCAGTTCGCGTTCTTCAACTTTCTTCAGGTTGATAACGAACTTAGCGGCTTTACCTTTCAGGTTTTCAGCGTGGTACTCTTCCGGGAAGGTCACGTCGATAGTGAACTCTTCGCCAGCTTTGTGGCCTTTAACGCCTTCTTCAAAGCCTGGGATCATACGACCCTGGCCCATCGCCAGTACGAAGTCAGACGCTTTGCCGCCTTCGAACTCTTCGCCGTCTACAGAACCGGTGAAGTCGATGGTTACACGGTCTTCTGCATCAGCAGCGCCGTCTTTGTCTTTCCAGGTAGCCTGCTGCTTACGCAGAGTGTCCAGCATTACATCAACGTCAGCGTCGGTGACTTCAACAACCGGTTTTTCAACTTCGATTGCTTCCAGGCCAGTCAGCTCAACTTCCGGGTACACTTCGAACTCTACCGCGTAAGTAAAATCTTCACCCAGCTTGTATTCCCCCGGAACGTAGTTCGGTGCGCCAGCCGGATTGATTTTTTCTTTGATGATCGCGTCAACGAAGTTGCGGCTCATCAGGTCGCCCAGCACGTCCTGACGCACGGAAGCGCCATAACGCTGAGCAACAACATTCATCGGTACTTTTCCTTTGCGGAAACCGTCAATACGCACTTTCTTCGCTACGTTGACCAGCTCGCTTTTCACAGCGGTCTCGATGCTGTCAGCAGCGATAGTAATCGTTACACGGCGGCCAAGGCCTTGAGTGGTTTCAACTGAAACTTGCATCTTGTTACCTCAAAAAATCACAGTGCTCGGTCAACTCTTCTCCGCAAGCACAGGTTGTTGGCTTCGCGGAACTGGGATGTTCTCATAAGCAATCACATTCCCTGTCGTCAGAATCATCCCGAAGACATTCCGAAAAATAAGACGCGCATTATAGCGGCATCACTTTTATGAGTCGAGAACGGTTATCGCGCGTTGCTGCGGCTTTTTTCACAATTCCCGGCTAATTTTTGTCTGAATACTGTACGACTCCCCCAGAATTCAGACAAAACAAAACGGCCCGCAGGCCGTTTTCACATATTCTGTAGCAACATACTGGAAAAACATCGGTTGTTGCAAATCCGTTTTTCTACGCGATGCTCCCGGCTCCACGACAAGGGGGCGACGCAAAGATCGTGTCCTGCAACGCTTCCCACTCCTTAATGGTATAGGTATGCAGGGCTAACGCATGTACGGTTGTGGAGAGTTCCGCCGTTAACGTGCCGTAAATCATCCGATGACGATTAAGAAAACGTTCACCTGTAAAACGATCGCTAACCAGCACAACCTTAAAGTGGCTTTCAGAACCTGCCGGGACATTGTGACGATAGCTTTCATCCACAACTTCGAGGAATACGGGTTGGAACGCTGCCCTTAATTTTTCTTCTATTTGCTCACGAATCATCATGAAATTTTTCCTCCGACAACGCTGAGATGTCACCCATCCCTTTAAATACTAGCCGCTTTTACCGTTTTCATTACACCTTAGCAACAAAAAATTAGCGCTTGTCTGATTTTCTCAGCCAAACGAATGAAGTTCACTCATTTCATTCTTTGGTTTATTGCAAAAAGTCCGTTTCTGGTCTCCACAAAGTCATAAAAAGGACAACACAATGAATTTACATGCGTTACCCACTTCCCCTCATCGTTGGCGATGTTATGATGGCGGGAATTTTCTCTAACCACACAATTTAGATTCGCTGAGAGCCCTGGCATGTTTAAAAAAATCCTCTTCCCGTTAGTTGCGATGTTTATGTTGGCAGGATGCGCAACGCCGCCTACCACCATTGAAGTCTCCCCTAAAATTACCCTGCCGCAGCAGGATCCGAGCCTGATGGGCGTGACCGTGAGTATCAACGGCGCCGACCAGCGTCAGGATCAGGCGCTGGCAAAAGTCACCCGCGACAACCAGTTGGTTACCCTGACCGCTTCCCGCGATCTGCGTTTCCTGCTGCAAGAAGTGCTGGAAAAACAGATGACCGCGCGTGGTTATATGATTGGTCCGAACGGCGCAGTAAACCTGCAAATCATTGTTAGCCAGCTGTATGCTGACGTGTCTCAGGGTAGCGTGCGTTACAATATCGCCACTAAAGCAGACATCGCTATTATTGCGACCGCGGCAAACGGTAACAAGATGACCAAAAACTACCGCGCAAGCTACTCTGTTGAAGGCGCGCTGCAGGCCTCCAACAAAAATATTGCTGATGCCGTTAACAGCGTCCTGACCGACACCATCGCTGATATGTCTCAGGACACCAGCGTTCACGATTTCATCAAGCAGAACGCTCGTTAATTTCTGCCCATATGGCCCGGCGTTCGTCGGGCCTATAGAAGCCCATGTCCAGTCATTACTTACGTATTTTTCAGCAACCACGTTCAGCTATCCTGCTCATTCTGGGGTTCGCCTCCGGATTACCGCTCGCACTGACATCCGGTACGCTCCAGGCGTGGATGACGGTCGAAAATATCGATCTTAAAACCATCGGTTTCTTTTCTCTGGTCGGCCAGGCCTACGTATTTAAGTTCCTCTGGTCTCCATTGATGGACCGCTATACGCCGCCGTTTTTGGGCCGACGTCGCGGTTGGCTACTGGCGACCCAGCTACTGCTATTGATTTCTATCGCCGCGATGGGCTTTCTGGAGCCGGGTACGCAGCTACGCTGGATGGCCGCGCTGGCGGTGGTGATCGCGTTTTGTTCGGCATCGCAGGATATCGTCTTTGACGCCTGGAAAACCGACGTATTGCCCACCGAAGAGCGTGGCGCAGGTGCGGCAATCAGCGTACTGGGTTACCGTTTAGGGATGCTGGTTTCCGGCGGACTGGCCCTGTGGATGGCCGACCGCTGGCTCGGCTGGCAGGGAATGTATTGGCTGATGGCGGCGCTGCTGATCCCTTGCATCATCGCCACCCTGTTAGCGCCAGAACCAACAGATGCTATTCCGGTGCCTAAATCTCTGGAACAGGCGGTTGCGGCTCCGCTGCGAGACTTTTTTGGCCGCAACAATGCCTGGCTGATTCTGCTCCTCATCGTGCTGTATAAACTCGGTGATGCCTTCGCCATGAGTCTGACCACCACCTTTTTAATCCGCGGGGTTGGGTTTGATGCGGGTGAAGTCGGCGTGGTGAATAAAACGCTGGGGCTGCTGGCAACCATTGTTGGCGCGCTGTACGGCGGAATCCTGATGCAGCGCCTCTCGCTGTTCCGCGCATTATTGATTTTCGGTATTCTGCAAGGGGCATCAAACGCAGGTTACTGGCTGCTGTCCGTCACTGACAAACACATGTTCAGTATGGCCGCCGCCGTCTTCTTTGAGAACCTGTGTGGCGGGATGGGCACCGCGGCGTTTGTCGCCTTATTAATGACGCTGTGCAATAAGTCCTTCTCAGCGACCCAGTTCGCCCTGCTCTCCGCGCTTTCAGCGGTTGGCCGCGTGTACGTAGGTCCGGTAGCGGGTTGGTTTGTCGAAGCGCACGGGTGGCCCACGTTTTATCTGTTCTCCGTGTTTGCCGCGCTGCCTGGACTCCTCCTGCTGCTGGTTTGTCGCCAGACGCTGGAACATAGCTGGCAAAATGAAAGCTTTATTCCGCGCACGGAATTTCGTGGCGCGTACGGTCTGGCATTAATGACGCTAGTCGCGGGCTGCTGTTTGCTGGCAGTTTGGCTATTGTTGCTGACCCTTAACGCACTGGACTACACCAACTTCTCCTTCCTGCCGGAACTGCTTGAAATCTCGGTGGTGGTCGCGGTCTGCGGAGTGGTATTCGGCGGATTGCTGGATTATCTGGCATTGCGCAAAACCCGTCTGGCGTGATGTTGCATATTTATGCTCTAAATAATTCGAGTTACGGGAAGGCGGCGACGCAGCAAATCCCCAGGAGCTTACATAAGTAAGTGACTGGGGTGAGCGAGGAAAGCCAACACACCCGTAGCTTGAAGTATGACGAGCATATTTAGCCGTTGTAATCACCCTGCGTAATTATAACGGCTAAATAAACAACAACTGAGAAAAAATATTATTTGTTATTTTGTGCGCCATAGAATTTGGAAATTATTGACGCCTTTTATACATGCTATTTTCCTTACTCGATTCAGCCATGAAAAATTTATTTTTTGTTCTGTAATTGTCTTTTTATTGATAATCAATTGTTAATTAATTGTTTTATTTTGGTATTGGTTATACCAATTGCCCTCCGCACGTCCCTCACCTGCCTGCTTTCGTTATAACGTGATGTTGCAACAGGTTCTTAAAGCCAACCCGACATATATTGCAACATATGTGACACGCTCGGCAGAACCCGGTAACACAGATCCAATGATGTTTACAGTAATGTAACCTTCCCGTAAAATGACCTCACACTTTAAACGCCACCCGGTCCCGTGGAATTGAGGTCGTTAAATGAGACTCAGGAAATACAATAAAAGTTTGGGATGGTTGTCATTAATTGCAGGCACTGCGTTGCTCAGTGGCTGTAATTCTGCGCTGCTTGACCCTAAAGGACAGATTGGACTGGAACAACGGTCATTGATACTGACGGCATTTGGCCTGATGTTGATCGTCGTTATTCCTGCCATCTTGATGGCTGTTGGTTTTGCCTGGAAGTATCGTGCAAGCAATAAAGATGCGAAGTACAGCCCGAACTGGTCACACTCCAATAAAGTGGAAGCTGTGGTCTGGACGGTGCCGATCTTAATCATCATTTTCCTTGCCGTGCTGACCTGGAAAACCACTCACGCTCTTGAGCCAAGCAAACCGCTGGCGCATGACGAGAAGCCCATTACCATTGAAGTGGTTTCCATGGACTGGAAATGGTTCTTCATCTATCCGGAACAGGGCATTGCAACCGTGAATGAAATCGCTTTCCCGGCGAACACTCCGGTTTACTTCAAAGTGACCTCTAACTCCGTGATGAACTCCTTCTTTATCCCGCGTCTGGGTAGCCAGATTTATGCCATGGCTGGTATGCAGACTCGACTGCATCTGATCGCCAATGAAGTCGGTACTTATGATGGTATCTCCGCAAGCTATAGCGGACCAGGCTTCTCCGGTATGAAATTCAAGGCTATTGCAACAAAGGACCGCGCCGAATTCGACCAATGGGTTGCTAAAGCTAAGCAGTCTCCGAACACCATGAGCGACATGGCTGCGTTCGAAAAAGTGGCTGTGCCAAGCGAATACAACCAGGTGGAATACTTCTCCAACGTGAAACCTGATTTGTTTAAAGATGTTATTAACAAATTTATGGCTCACGGTAAGAGCATGGACATGACCCAACCAGAAGGTGAGCACAGCGCACACGAAGGTATGGAAGGCATGGACATGAGCCACGCGGAATCCGCCAACTCAAGGGGTTGAGAAGAATACGATGTTCGGAAAATTGACACTTGATGCAGTTCCGTTCCATGAACCAATCGTCATGGTTACGATCGCTGCCATTATCATCGGTGGTGCGGCCTTACTCGGCCTTATCACTTACTTCGGTAAGTGGACCTACCTGTGGAAAGAGTGGCTAACTTCGGTTGACCACAAACGCCTTGGCATCATGTATGTCATCGTCGCAATCGTGATGTTGATTCGTGGCTTTGCCGATGCCGTCATGATGCGTAGTCAGCAAGCGCTGGCTTCTGCAGGTGAAGCGGGGTTCCTGCCACCTCACCACTACGACCAGATCTTCACGGCTCACGGCGTGATTATGATCTTCTTCGTGGCAATGCCATTTGTTATCGGTCTGATGAACCTGGTGGTTCCACTACAGATTGGCGCACGTGACGTTGCATTCCCGTTCCTGAACAACCTGAGCTTCTGGTTCACCGTTGTTGGCGTAATCCTGGTTAACCTGTCTCTGGGCGTCGGTGAATTCGCGCAGACCGGTTGGCTGGCGTATCCGCCTCTTTCGGGGATAGAGTACAGTCCAAGCGTCGGGGTCGATTATTGGATATGGGCAGTCCAGTTGTCCGGTATTGGTACAACCCTGACCGGTATCAACTTCTTTGTGACCATCATTAAGATGCGTGCGCCAGGAATGACCATGTTCAAGATGCCGGTATTTAGCTGGGCATCTCTGTGCGCGAACATCCTGATTATCGCTTCGTTCCCAATTCTGACGGTTACCGTCGCGTTGCTGACCCTGGATCGCTATCTGGGCACCCATTTCTTTACCAACGATATGGGCGGCAACATGATGATGTACATCAACCTGATTTGGGCCTGGGGCCATCCGGAAGTGTACATTCTGATCCTGCCAGTATTCGGGGTATTCTCCGAAGTCGCAGCAACCTTCTCGCGTAAGCGTCTGTTTGGTTACACCTCGCTGGTGTGGGCAACCGTGTGTATCACCGTTCTGTCGTTCATAGTTTGGCTGCACCACTTCTTCACCATGGGTGCCGGCGCAAACGTAAACGCCTTCTTCGGTATTACCACCATGATTATCGCCATCCCGACCGGGGTGAAGATCTTCAACTGGTTGTTCACCATGTATCAGGGCCGTATCGTATTCCACTCAGCAATGCTGTGGACGATTGGCTTTATCGTCACCTTCTCAGTCGGCGGCATGACCGGCGTACTGCTGGCGGTGCCGGGTGCGGACTTCGTACTGCACAACAGCCTGTTCCTGATTGCGCACTTCCATAACGTTATCATCGGCGGCGTGGTATTTGGTTGCTTCGCGGGTATGACCTACTGGTGGCCAAAAGCGTTTGGCTTCACGCTGAACGAAACCTGGGGTAAACGCGCATTCTGGTTCTGGATCATCGGCTTCTTCGTGGCATTTATGCCGCTGTACGTGCTGGGCTTTATGGGTATGACCCGTCGCCTCAGCCAGCAGATTGATCCGCAGTTCCATCCGATGCTGGTTGTTGCCGCCTGTGGCGCCGCGCTGATTGCACTGGGTATCCTGTGCCAGTTCATTCAGATGTACGTGTCTATTCGCGACCGCGAGCAGAACCGTGACCTGACCGGTGACCCATGGGGTGGTCGTACGCTGGAGTGGGCAACCTCTTCCCCGCCTCCATTCTATAACTTTGCCGTTGTGCCGCACGTTCACGAGCGTGATGCCTTCTGGGAAATGAAAGAAAAAGGTGAAGCGTACAAGCAGCCTACGCACTATGAAGAGATTCATATGCCGAAGAACAGCGGTGCCGGTATCGTCATTACCGCCTTCGCAACACTGTTTGGTTTCGCCATGATCTGGCATATCTGGTGGCTGGCGATTGCAAGCTTCGCAGGCATGATCATTAGCTGGATTGTGAAAAGCTTTGATGAAGACGTGGATTACTACGTGCCGGTCCCGGAAGTCGAAAAACTGGAAAACCAGCATTTCGATGAGATTACTAAGGCAGGGCTGAAAAATGGCAACTGATACTTTAACGCACGCGACTGCCCACGCGCACGAACACGGGCACCACGATGCAGGCCAGACCAAGATCTTCGGATTCTGGGTCTACCTGATGAGCGACTGCATTCTGTTCTCAATTCTGTTTGCAACCTATGCCGTTCTGGTGAACGGCACCGCAGGTGGCCCGACAGGTAAGGACATTTTTGAACTGCCGTTCGTTCTGGTTGAAACATTCCTGCTGTTATTTAGCTCCATTACTTACGGCATGGCGGCGATCGCCATGTATAAGAACAACAAGAGCCAGGTCATCTCCTGGCTGGCGTTGACTTTCTTGTTCGGTGCCGGATTCATCGGGATGGAACTCTATGAATTCCATCACCTGATTGTTAACGGTATGGGCCCGGATCGCAGCGGCTTCCTGTCTGCGTTCTTCGCGCTGGTCGGCACGCACGGTCTGCACGTCACCTCCGGTCTTATCTGGATGGCGGTGCTGATGGTGCAAGTTGCCCGTCGCGGCCTGACCAGTACTAACCGTACCCGCATCATGTGCCTGAGCCTGTTCTGGCACTTCCTGGATGTGGTGTGGATCTGTGTGTTCACTGTTGTTTATCTGATGGGGGCGATGTAATGAGTCATTCTAACGAGAGCGGCGGCGCATCCCATGGCAGCGTAAAAACCTACATGACAGGTTTTATCCTGTCGATCATCCTGACGGTCATTCCGTTCTGGATGGTGATGACAGGTTCTGCCTCTCCGGCCGTCATTCTGGGAACTATTCTGGCAATGGCCGTGGTACAGATTCTGGTGCACCTGGTGTGCTTCCTGCACATGAATAGCAAATCTGATGAAGGTTGGAACATGACGGCCTTTGTCTTTACTGTGCTAATCATCGCCATTCTGGTTGTGGGCTCCATCTGGATTATGTGGAACCTTAACTACAACATGATGATGCACTAAGAGCGGCGATTATGATGTTTAAGCAATACCTGCAAGTTACGAAACCAGGCATCATCTTTGGCAACCTGATCTCGGTGATTGGGGGGTTCCTGCTGGCCTCGAAAGGCAGCATCGACTATCCCCTGTTTATCTACACGCTGGTTGGGGTGTCACTGGTTGTGGCGTCGGGTTGTGTATTTAACAACTATATCGACAGGGATATCGACAGGAAGATGGAGAGGACCAAAAACCGCGTGCTGGTTAAAGGTCTGATTTCTCCTGCCGTCTCGCTGGTATACGCCACCTTGCTGGGTATTGCTGGCTTTATGCTGCTGTGGTTTGGCGCCAACCCTCTGGCCTGCTGGCTGGGGGTGATGGGCTTCGTGGTATACGTGGGCGTCTATAGCCTGTATATGAAGCGCCATTCCGTTTACGGTACGCTGATTGGCTCACTCTCCGGCGCTGCGCCGCCGGTGATTGGCTACTGCGCCGTAACCGGTGAGTTCGATAGCGGTGCGCTGATTCTGCTGGCTATTTTCAGCCTGTGGCAAATGCCGCACTCTTACGCGATTGCGATTTTCCGCTTCAAGGATTATCAGGCTGCCAACATCCCTGTACTGCCAGTGGTAAAAGGCATTTCGGTCGCGAAGAACCATATCACGCTGTATATCGTGGCATTTGCTATCGCCACGCTGATGCTAACCCTGGGCGGCTATGCAGGTTATAAATACCTGATTGTTGCGGCGGCGGTGAGCGTCTGGTGGTTGGGCATGGCGCTGCGCGGTTATAAAGTGGAAGATGACAGAGTCTGGGCGCGCAAGCTGTTCGGCTTCTCCATCATCGCCATTACCGCGCTCAGCGTGATGATGTCCGTCGACTTTATGGTGCCAAACTCGCAGAACCTGCTGACTTACGTCTGGTAAGAATCGGCAGATAAGAAAAGGGTGCTTTGGCACCCTTTTTATTAGCAAGAAAACTATTCAATCATATAGCCATTTCCCGGCCTTTGCTGACTCAATGATCATCCCTACTGTCAGAGGTTTTAACTCTATTTCGGGAGGCTCTTTTTTCCAGAAAGGGTATTCTTGTTCAATATAATTCCTCCCATCAAAATTCGAATATTCAATATCAAAATGCTCAAATAAATCAGCTAAAAAATCATACGCATCTTCCGGAACAAACTGAAAATCATCCTCCAGGGTCCATTCTTTAGTAACCTGCCTAAGATCAGGTCTAAACCAGCGTTCCCTGATTGGGTAATTCTTCATGATGTACTCAATAACTTCAGCTTCATAATTTCTCATCAGAAAGATGTCCACTGTATGCGATCTTTGGGTCGCGCGATGAGGTTGTATTTATCGCGGGTATGTTTTGTCACCGCGAACAAAAGCACGATTAACTGAGCATGCCCGATAAAAGGAACCCAGCGGCCTAAGTAAGTTGCTATTTGGTTTGTTGGAACCATCTTTAATTTGGAAAACTTCCCCATAGGAGCGTGTAGTCTTAAACCAAACGGGAACCGAGCCCCTTTCAGAAGTTTTCTACATAGAATTGATGCAATACTAGTGCCTGGGGTGTTTGTGGCTGCTGATAGCTTTCCTTCCACAGGAATAAATGGTTGGCCGATCAAAACCAGCGTAACAGCTTCCGTGGTGATACCTAATGAATCGGCCAACTGCTCGATGAATATCAAATCAAACAGTTCACCCGACGTTACGTTAGCGTGACCGTGATACCAATAGGTTCCATTCGCTTCTTCAGTTGTGTCCATTCAATCACCCATTATGCCGTCTGCCGATCATTCCATGCGTCGGTATAGATTATGTTCCCGTCGCAATGCTTCCAGGTGATTTTTTCGTAGCGTAATTCTATGGTTTCAAGGTGATTGTTGTTTTTGTCTTCTGGCCCAGCCATCGTAGGAGAGACCGAGACAATCCGCACGCCCTCGAGCAGCATGTTGAAATACTCCACTTCCTGACCCGCATCATTGATTTTGTACCAACGAATCTCTGCAGACTTAAGATTCTGACCAGAAGCAACCGCTTTGTATAAATAGGGACTCGAGTAGTCAAACTCTTTGACGATCATCATCGGTGAATGTTGGCGTGTGCCTGTTGGTTTACCCGTTGCATTATCGGTGGGAATAGAGAGATTGTGATGAAAACCTTTAAATTCAATACTGTATTCTCTTCCCTTTACGTCACACCCGCCCTTTATCAGCGCGCCACCATCGTCATAAATCCACATATTGCCTGGAATTGCCATTTTCCTTTTCCCTGTTTCCATTAGTAACAACCACAAAAAGACTACACCTGTAATTATCGCAAGTAAATTAGTTGCTAAAGTAATTATTTCAATTATCCCACTACACAATTCCACATATCGTAGAGGTTTACCCCACCCCTTCCCCGCTTTACACTAGGCGCGAAATTAATACAGAGGTGGGAATGAACGATTACAAAATGACGCCCGGTGAGTTGCGCGCCACCTGGGGTTTAGGGACCGTATTTTCGTTGCGCATGCTTGGCATGTTTATGGTCCTGCCGGTTCTGACCACGTACGGTATGGCGCTACAGGGTGCCAGCGAAGCCTTGATCGGACTTGCTATCGGTATTTATGGCCTGGCGCAAGCCATCTTCCAGATCCCCTTTGGTCTGCTGTCAGACCGCATCGGTCGTAAGCCGCTTATTGTCGGCGGACTGGCGGTATTCGTTTTCGGCAGCGTGATTGCCGCCCTCTCAGATTCAATCTGGGGGATTATTCTTGGTCGAGCTCTGCAAGGCTCTGGCGCGATTGCCGCCGCCGTAATGGCGCTATTGTCCGACTTAACCCGCGAGCAAAACCGAACCAAAGCAATGGCGTTTATCGGCGTCAGCTTTGGTATCACCTTCGCCATTGCGATGGTATTGGGGCCGATCGTTACCCACGCGCTGGGGCTACACGCGCTGTTCTGGATGATCGCGGGCCTTGCTACCACAGGTATCGTGCTGACCATTTGGGTCGTTCCCAATAGCACGACCCACGTACTGAACCGCGAATCAGGCATGGTAAAAGGTAGCTTCAGCAAAGTACTGGCGGAGCCAAAACTGCTGAAGCTCAACTTCGGCATCATGTGTCTGCACATTTTACTGATGTCCACTTTCGTCGCCTTGCCAGGTCAGTTGGCGAAAGCGGGTTTCCCCGCCGCCGAACACTGGAAAATTTATCTGGTGACGATGCTGCTGTCCTTCGTTTCCGTGGTGCCGTTCATCATTTACGCCGAAGTGAAACGCCGGATGAAACGCGTGTTCCTCGCCTGCGTGTTACTGATTCTTGTTGCCGAAATTGTATTGTGGAGCGCAAACATTCGTTTCTGGGGGCTGATTGCGGGCGTGCAGATATTCTTCCTCGCCTTCAACCTGATGGAAGCCCTCCTCCCCTCGCTTATCAGTAAAGAGTCTCCGGCTGGCTATAAAGGTACGGCGATGGGCGTTTACTCCACCAGCCAGTTTCTTGGCGTGGCGATTGGCGGTTCGCTGGGCGGTTGGGTTGTCGACATGTTTGATGGGCAGGCGGTATTCCTGGCCGGCGCGCTTCTGGCGGCAGTGTGGTTGTTGGTGGCCAGCACAATGAAAGAACCGCCGTACGTTAGCAGCCTGCGCGTGGAAATCCCACCGGAGATTGCCGCGGATGACACCCTGAAGCAGCGTCTGCTGGCTAAAGAAGGGATAAGCGAAGTGTTAATTGTGGCGCAAGAACATTCGGCCTACATAAAAATCGACAGCAAAGTGACCAATCGATTTGAGGTTGAGCAGGCCATCAGCCAGGCGTGAAGATTGCAGGATGGCGACGTCTTATCCGGCCGACAAATAGCGTGTGCTACCTGTAGGCCGGATAAGCGGGCATTACGACTTAATCGCGGAAGTTCTTAAACTGGAACGGCTGGCCGAGGTCGCCGCCGCGAACCAGCGCCATAACAGATTGTAGGTCGTCACGCGCCTTGCCGGTTACACGGATTTCTTCGCCCTGAATCTGCGCCTGCACTTTCAGCTTGCTGTCTTTAATCAGCTTAACGATTTTCTTTTGCACCGCGCTTTCAATACCCTGCTTCAGCTTCGCTTCCACAAACCAGGTTTTACCGCTGTGCACGAAGGTTTCCGGTACGTCCAGCGACGTGCCTTCAATCCCGCGTTTCAGCAGCTTGGCACGTAAAATATCCAGCAGTTGATTGACCTGGAAATCTGACTCGCTCAGCACCTTAATCGTCTTATTTGACTCATTCAGCTCAAAAGTCGCTTCAACACCACGAAAATCAAAGCGTGACTCTACTTCGCGGCTGGCGTTTTCTACCGCGTTACGGGCTTCCTGAAGATCAACTTCAGAGACAATATCGAAAGATGGCATCTTTTCCTCTCCCTTCATTTTTGATGCGAAGCATAATACCTGCAAAGTTACTCAACAGACAGCGCTATACTAGGCTGTATCCTTTAATTGTACGCGGAACTGATACCTGCGAACAATAAAGGGGTACGGCCGATATGGATTAACACCTGGTGCTGTTGCAGGTGAGGAGGAAGAATGAAAATTACCGTACTGGGATGTGGAGCGTTAGGACAGCTGTGGCTTACCACGCTGTGCAAACATGGACATGAGGTGCAAGGGTGGCTACGCGTGCCACAGCCCTACTGCAGCGTGAACCTGATCGACACGGATGGATCGGTTTTTAATGAATCCCTGACGGCAAACGACCCCGACTTTTTGGCAAAAAGCGACCTGTTGCTGGTTACACTTAAAGCCTGGCAGGTTTCCGATGCGGTAAAAGGTCTGGCCGCAATTCTGCCTGAAACTACCCCAATTTTGCTGATTCACAACGGTATGGGGACGATTGAAGAGCTGCAAAACATTAAACAGCCTCTGCTGATGGGCACCACCACCCACGCAGCACGTCGCGACGGAAATGTCATCATTCATGTCGCTCAGGGCACAACGCGCATCGGTCCGGCACGTGAGCAGGACGGTGATTTCAGCTATCTGGCTGAAACACTGCAAGAAGTACTACCGGATGTCGCCTGGCACAATAATATTCGTGCCGAACTGTGGCGCAAACTGGCGGTGAACTGCGTCATTAATCCCCTGACGGCGCTCTGGGACTGCCCAAACGGCGAACTGCGTCAGCATCCGGAAAAAATAGCGCTAATCTGTGAGGAAGTAGCAGCAGTTATTGAACGCGAAGGCCACCACACATCAGCGGATGATTTACGCTATTATGTCGAGCAAGTCATTGATAGTACGGCGGAAAATATCTCATCAATGCTGCAGGATATTCGTGCCATGCGCCATACAGAGATCGACTATATTACCGGTTACCTGTTGAAACGCGCCCGCGCGCACGGCATCGCCGTCCCGGAAAATGCCCACCTGTTTGAAATGGTAAAGAGAAAGGAAAGTGAGTATGAGCGCTCAAGCACTGGTTTGTCTCGCCCCTGGTAGTGAAGAGACCGAAGCGGTCACTACTATCGATCTGCTGGTTCGCGGCGGAATTAAGGTCACTACAGCAAGCGTCGCCAGCGATGGCGACCTGACGATTGTGTGCTCACGCGGAGTGAAGCTGCTGGCTGACGCACCGTTGGTCGAAGTGGCTGACGGCGATTTCGACATCATCGTATTGCCTGGCGGTATTAAAGGCGCGGAGTGTTTTCGCGATAGCCCTTTGCTTGTCGAAACCGTGAAGCAGTTTCATCGCTCCGGGCGTATTGTCGCAGCAATTTGCGCCGCTGCCGCCACCGTACTTGTCCCGCACGATCTCTTCCCCATCGGAAATATGACGGGTTTCCCGGCGTTGAAGGACAAAATTCCCGCAGATCAATGGCAAGACAAGCGTGTCGTCTGGGATCCGCGCGTTAACCTGTTAACCAGCCAGGGTCCGGGAACATCCATTGATTTTGGTTTAAAAATCATTGATCTACTGGTAAACCGCGAGAAGGCTCATGAAGTGGCGTCACATCTGGTAATTGCGGCGGGAATTTATAACTACTACGAATAATAATGATTGCCGGATGGTTTCAACCATCCGGTAAAATATTTAAAACCAAGGCACTCCGCTCATAACGTTGCTATAAAACAACATTCTTCCCGCCAGTTCCCCCGTCGCCATTAATACGACCCATAACCAACTCTGTTGGCCGTAGTTCAGACGCGATATTCCCCACACAGCAACGCAGATACTGGCAAATAGCTGCCACCATAGCAGAGGACTTGACGCATCAGCGCCAGGCACATGATAGCGAAACCACAGCCCGCCTGCCGTCAACACGATTCCAATGATGATCCCTGCATTACACACCGTTGAAGAGGATTTATGCCAATAGCCACCCGCCACCGCCACACTCATAAAACCCAGCAATACTGCCGTTGCCAGGAAGCCAAGCGGCGTAGCTATGGTATGCCAAAGCGAGTGCAGCGCCATTTGGTAATACACCTGAGACGTCACAAAAATTGACACCAGGCCAACAAGCGCAGTCACACCACCCAGAAGATTCGCCCCTGGATGCCCAGGCTTGAGCCAACATAACGCTAACCAGCAAAATATCACGGCATTCAATACTATAAATGCCACTACTTCCCGGCTCAACCAGGATATTCCCAACCCTGCCATCGAACGGTATGCGCCTGTAGGTGTTCCCAGGTGTGCAAGGGATGCCAAAGAACCCAGCACAGTGATGACCCAAAATAGCAGCGCAAGCCGACGATATTGTTCAGCATTAAATTTCAGCGTGCCAAAACTCTGACACAACGTTAGTGCCAGGACACCGCCAATCCCCCATTGAGCAAAGACCGTAAAAAAGACTAATGGCAATTCATAGTGTTCCATTTCTCTCTCCTCAGTCCCGTGGCGCAATAATTACAATATTGGGCTTACTGATGTTGTGATCGGGTAAGTTGTAGAGCTTCTCTAGCACAGTCCATTGGGTGGTATGCTCTTTGCGAAGATCTTCTATCTCACCAAATCGCAAAACCCCCGCAGGGCAAGATTCAACACAGCGTGGTTGCAAACCTTCATCCAGGCGTTCCGCACACAAATTACATTTACTGGTTTTCCCCTCTTCCGCATCGTAAACCGGTGCACTCCAGGGGCAGGCCATAATACACATCCGGCAACCGATACAACGTTCGTGGTCCTGTACAACAATCCCGTCAGCTCGTTTGGTATAAGTCCCGGCAGGGCACACTTTCATGCACTGAGGGTCATCGCAATGGTTACACGACATGCTGATAAACGCTTGAGTATTAGGTTCGTCCGTATTGCGCTCGCGCACTCGGCGCCATAACACACCAAGCGGCGTCATATTTTCCGATTTGCAGGCCATACTACAGGTCTTGCAGCCATAGCAGTTCTGCATGTCAATAAGAAATCCATACTGTTTCGTCATGATTATGCCTCCCTTCTCACGTCAACCAACGTGCTGTTACAACAGTGTCCATTACCCAACAGCTCTACCTGATCGTTGGTGACATGGCTGCTACTTCCTCCCTGCTGCTCCCACCAGCCATTATCCAGGCTTACAACTCCCCGTTTTATATGCGTTGTAACATCGGCAATTGCTCTATGCTCTCCACGATGATTAAACACAACAACCCACTCTCCGGCCTGGATCTGACGATTACGGGCATCTTCCGGGTGAATCATAACGTTTGGGCGATTACGCTGAACCTCGAGGATCCATTCATTCATACCGTGGCTCGAATGTACGCTACGTGCCAGTTTGCGCTGTACCGCCATTAACGGATAGTGGCTTGCCAGTTCAGGTGAACCTTTCACTGACTCTTTCACCTGTTTCCAGGTTACCACCGGCAGGAAGTCTTTTTTGGCCCACTCCTCAATATAAAAATGCGCCTTTCCGGTTGAGGTACAAAACTGCCCATCCTTAAAGGGGATCCAGTCTTCTATAACGGGGCATACCGGCCCTTTTTTTAACATTTCGCGGGTGATACCCGACCCTTTGAGGCAAGTATCAATGTAATGTTCAATGGGC
This sequence comes from Citrobacter sp. CRE-46, assembly GCF_059615875.1. Lineage (NCBI taxonomy): Bacteria > Pseudomonadati > Pseudomonadota > Gammaproteobacteria > Enterobacterales > Enterobacteriaceae > Citrobacter > Citrobacter sp. CRE-46. The sequence continues at coordinate 3,906,852 of NZ_CM184341.1, forward strand.
TGATTAAAGACGTCTCCAAATCCAAAACGCTCGGCGAGGCGGGCAAAAATCCAATAATCAGGTTTGGCTTCTCCCGGCGGTTCAACCGCTTTTTCCATCAACTGTACATAATGGCTACGGACCCCCGCCATTAAACTGACATCTTCAAAAATGGTCGTCACCGGAAGTACCAGATCGGCATACAGTGCAGACGAACTCATCAGGTTGTCCGCCACCACCACAAACGGCACTTTTTTAAACGCTTCCCGGACCTGATTGGTATTCGGCAACTGAGTCATCGCCCCCAGCGTCATGTTCCACCAGAACTTAATCGCATGCGGCTTCTCGTTGACAATCCAGTCGCCGAGTTTGGCGATGGGAATCGGCGGGATTTTGGCGGCATGAGGCGCGGGCGGAATAATGGGCGAGAATTTGGCCATCTGCCTGACCCCTCCCGCATCGCAAACCCCTGCGCCACGTTTACCGATATTGCCGGTGATTAATGCCAGATAGAACTGACTGGCCGCTACGTAGGTGCCAAACTCGGTTCTTTGCGCGCCAGACATGTTCTGCACAATCATGGCTGGCTGCGTCGAGGCATAGTCACGGGCCAGCCGCAGCACCGTGTGGGCGGGAACGTCGGTTTCCTGCTCCACTTTCTGCGCCGTCCAGGGTTTCGCCTGCTCCCACACCGCATCCAGCACGGTAGAAAACACGCTATCCGCCGGAAGCTCATCGCCAAGCAAAGCGGGGACTATTCCGGCGGCATCATGGCGAGCCAGCGTTTGGCTGACGGTATCAAACACCAAATAACTATTGGGATCCTGTGGGTCGGCGCGCATGAGTTGCCCTTGCCGATCCACCAGATAAACGGCCCCGGTATGTACCCGTAAAAAATCGGCGTCGTAGCGCTGCTCCTGCATAATGATGTTGATCATTCCCAGCGCCAGGGCTATGTCCGTGCCGGGAACAATCGGCACCCACTCATCCGCTTTAGCTGCGGTTTCGTTAAAACGGGGATCGATAACTACCAGCCGCGCCCCGTTACGCTGCGCCTGCGAGTAGTTTTTGAAATAGGCATGCATGGTGACGGCCGGGTTATTCCCCCAGCACAAGATATAGCGACTGTCTGCGATAGTGTCGCGGGTATCGGCATAACGTAACCCAACCATTGGCATCATCGCCGCGGTGACAGCAGCACAGCACAGCGAACCGACATGTTTTGTCGAGCCGCCAAGATAATCAAAAAACGCCTTCCCCATATCGTTTTTAATTGAGTCCATATTTCCCGAGGCGGCGGTAAACAATAAACCTTTGTTGCCGTCGGCAGCGATCGTTTCCCGGATTTTCTTTTCGATCAGATCCAACGCCGCATCCCAGCTAATCGGCTTAAACTTGCCTTCGCCTTTCTCCCCCGTGCGAAGCAGGGGCTGCGTCAGCCGCAGCGGGTGATAGACCCATTTCGTCCGGCTGATCCCACGCAGACAGCACTTAACGTTAAAGCCTTTGGTCGCCTCTATTTTCATCAGGCGATCCTTCCATACATAGGCCGTGAGGTTACAGTGCAGGCACTCCATCGCACAGGTTGAGCGATAGGTCTGGTAATCCGACTGCTTCAGCCGAAAACGGGGTAACGGCGCGCCGTTAGCCTGGCGCAGCCCCAAAAACGAAGGTCCTAAAGACGCCAGCCCCACGACCCCAAGCCCTTTTAACAAGGTTCTTCTTTTTAACCGTATGTTGTTCAATGCTTCCATGATCTTGCCTCCAGATAATTCACCATTAGTGAATCAAAGTACACCAATGATTAACTTGAGACGTATCAAGATCTCATCACATAGGCGTAAGGATCTTTTTAAATTGCGAAGGCAGTCAGGCTCTGCGCGCTGGTGGTATAATTGTGAAGAATTTAAAAAGAGATTTGATATGTCTGAAACATCGCAAGGGGTTAATTCGGTTGATATTGCCGTCGGCATTTTGACGTTCGTTGCCGCGCATAGCGGCCAGGCGCGAGCCATCGATATCGCCACGGGATGCCGCTTATCTAAAAGTCGTCTACACAAATATCTGGTTTCGCTGTGTCGAACCGGCATGCTGCGTCAAAACGAAAAGGGGCTGTATGCGCTGGGCGCGACGGCACGGCAGCTGGCGGGAATGGAGACGGGCCAACGCGATCCGATTGCGGAATTGAACACGACGCTAATCGCGTTTCGTAACGCCTTTAACCACTCAACCGGCGTCGTCGTCGCCACCACCGATAATGGGCTTGTGCTGAAGCATTACAACCGCAGCTTTCGCCATGTCGATATCGATTTTCTGCCAAACACGCCTGTTCCGCTTTTAGCCAGCGCGGCGGGACAGGTGTTTATGAGCTTCACAGATTATCAGGCGCAAAGTGAAGCACAGGCACAGTGTATTGCACAAGTTAGAACACAGGGCTATGCGGTACGCTATCATCCCACTGACGGGATTCCGGGCGCACAATCAATTGCCTGTCCGCTGTGCGATAAGCAAGGAAAGCTGCTGGCCATTGCGGTTACGATGGGTTTTTTCAGCGACGAGGCGATCCCACGGATTGCCCGTCAACTGGTGGAAATACTCACTCCGCTGCATTTGCAGGGCGAATAGCGCCCCGACGCCTGAGGCCGGGGCAAGCGGAAATTAAGGACGATACACCTTCACGTTTTCAAAGCCCTGCTCGCGCAGATACAGCGCCTGCAGGCGGCTCATCACGCCGCGTTCACACCACAGCAGCCAGGTTTTACTCTGGTCTAAATCGCCGAATTTGGTGCTCAGCTTGTAGAACGGCAGTGAAACCACGTCCACACCTTCCACCTTCAGCGGCTTGTCATCCTGTTCATCCACAGAACGGATATCCAGAATCACGTCGTTTGAGCCGAAACCACTCACGGTTTCCACTTCCACCACGGTCTGCTGAGTCTGCTGGGCGATATCGCGAATATCGATATTGTTCGCTTCTTCGACCACTTTATCGAGGATAGAGAAATCGAAGTTTTCTTCTTCGGCCTCAATCTTCGCTTTAATCGCCTTCACCGTTGGGCTTTTTGAAATTACGCCGCAGTATTCCGGCATGGTACGCGCAAAGTCCTCGGTACCAATTTCACGCGCCAGGTTGATGATGTGCTCTTTATCATGGGAGATAAGTGGGCGCAGGATCAGGGTATCCGAAACGTTATCAATCAGGCGCAGGTTGGTCAGCGTCTGGCTGGACACCTGGCCCAGCGCTTCACCGGTTACCAGTGCCTGTACGCCGTAGCGCTCAGCGACTTTCGATGCCGCGCGTACCATCATACGTTTAAGGACCACGCCCATCTGACCGTCGTCGACTTTCTCCAGGATCTCGCCCACCACCGGCTCAAAGTTGATCGCGACAAAACGTACGCGATGCGAGCTACCGTAGCGGTTCCACAGATAATGCGCCACCTGACGAACGCCGATTTCATGCGCAGCGCCGCCGAGGTTAAAGAAGCAATAGTGTACGCGGCAGCCACGACGCATCAGCATGTAACTCGATACGCCGGAGTCGAAACCACCGGAGATCAGCGACAGGACGTCTTCCTGCGTACCAATCGGGAAACCGCCAATACCTTCATAGCGGCCTTTAACCAGCAGCAGACGGTCATTTTCGATTTCAAGATTCACCGTCACGTCCGGTTTCGTCAGCTTCACGCGCGCGGATTCAATATGCTGGTTCAACCCGCCGCCAACATAACGTTCCACCTCAATGGAGCTAAACTCATGCTTACCGCGACGCTTAACGCGTACACAGAAGGTTTTTCCTTCCAGTTGATCGCGATACTGCACCAGCGCTTTCTCGAAAATATCGTGCATGTCGGTAAACGGCACGTCTTCTACTTCGAGAATATGGTGGATACCCGGAATACGGGTCAGCGCGTCGCGAATATCCAGACGCTGGCTTTCATCTTTAGCGCGAACCTCAACGTGATCCCAGTGACGGACAACGGCAAGGTCTTCATCGTAGTGCTTTAAAACGTTACGAATGTTCCCTGTCAGAATTTTTATAAAGCGCAAACGCACAGATTGGCTTTTGATGGTGATTTCTGGGAACAATTTAATGATAAACTTCATGGCGGCAATGGTTCTTTGGCAAGTCTGAATGACTTGTAATGGAAAAAAATACAGCAGCCCATACCCTGCGGCTGCATCCAGGCGCGCAAGTATACCACTATCATGGTCATCCTGTGCACATCGCCTTACCATTGCGCGTTATTTGCTTATCAGTGCGAGTCCGTTACCATAGTCTTGTGCTGCCAATACAGAGAGTCAGACATTCATTATGCCGAAGAAAAATGAAGCGCCAGCCAGTTTTGAAACAGCGCTGAGCGAGCTGGAACAGATTGTTACCCGCCTGGAAAGCGGCGACCTGCCGCTGGAAGAAGCGCTGAACGAATTCGAACGTGGCGTACAACTGGCGCGTCAGGGACAGGTCAAATTGCAACAGGCTGAACAGCGCGTACAAATCCTGCTGTCAGACACCGAAGACGCCGCCCTTACGCCTTTTACACCGGATAATGAGTAAATGGATTTTACGCAGCAGCTACAGGCTTGCGTTGAGCAGGCCAATCAGGCACTGAGCCGTTTTATCACGCCACTGCCCTTTCAGAACACTCCCGTGGTCGAAACCATGCAATATGGCGCATTATTAGGCGGTAAACGTCTGCGCCCATTCCTGGTGTATGCGACCGGTCAGATGTTTGGCGTCAGCCTGAGTACGCTTGATGCTCCCGCTGCCGCCGTCGAGTGCATCCATGCCTATTCGCTGATGCATGATGATTTACCCGCGATGGACGACGATGACCTGCGTCGCGGTCTGCCAACCTGCCATGTAAAATTTGGCGAGGCAAACGCGATCCTGGCCGGAGATGCGCTGCAAACGCTGGCGTTTTCCATTATCAGCGACGCCCCGATGCCGGAAGTATCTGACCGTGACCGCATCGCGATGATCTCTGAACTGGCGCAGGCCAGCGGTATCGCCGGCATGTGCGGCGGCCAGGCGCTGGATCTGGAAGCGGAAGGTCATCAGGTTGCGCTGGATGCGCTGGAGCGTATTCACCGCCATAAAACCGGGGCATTGATTCGTGCCGCCGTGCGTCTGGGTGCATTAAGCGCAGGCGATAAAGGGCGGGAATGCCTGCCAATTCTCGACAAATACGCAGAAAGCATCGGTCTGGCCTTCCAGGTTCAGGATGACATACTGGATGTGGTAGGCGATACTGCAACATTGGGTAAACGTCAGGGTGCTGACCAGCAGCTTGGCAAAAGTACCTATCCTGCACTTCTGGGTCTTGAGCAAGCCCGGAATAAAGCCCGGGATTTAATCGAAGATGCCCGCCAGTCGTTAAGTTTGCTGGCCGCGCAGTCTCTCGATACCTCGGCACTGGAAGCGCTAGCGGACTATATAATCCAGCGTGATAAATAAACCAACATATCCCATGAGCTTGCGATGAGTTTTGATATAGCCAAATACCCGACCCTGGCGCTGGTCGACTCCACCCAGGAGTTACGCCTGCTGCCAAAAGAGAGCCTGCCAAAGCTTTGCGACGAACTGCGCCGCTATTTGCTCGACAGCGTAAGCCGTTCCAGCGGGCACTTCGCCTCTGGTCTGGGCACGGTGGAACTTACCGTCGCGCTGCACTACGTCTATAACACCCCGTTTGACCAGTTAATCTGGGATGTGGGACATCAGGCTTATCCGCACAAAATTCTGACCGGCCGCCGCGATAAAATCGGCACCATTCGTCAGAAAGGCGGTTTGCATCCGTTCCCGTGGCGCGGTGAGAGCGAGTATGACGTACTGAGCGTTGGGCACTCCTCAACGTCCATTAGCGCTGGCATTGGTATTGCGGTTGCCGCCGAGAAAGAAGGCAAAGATCGCCGTACCGTTTGTGTGATTGGCGACGGCGCTATCACCGCCGGGATGGCGTTTGAAGCGATGAACCATGCGGGTGATATTAAGCCCGATATGCTGGTTATCCTCAACGACAACGAAATGTCGATTTCAGAGAACGTCGGCGCGCTGAACAATCACCTGGCGCAATTACTCTCAGGCAAACTCTACTCTTCGCTGCGCGAAGGCGGGAAGAAAGTGTTCTCCGGCGTACCGCCGATTAAAGAGCTGCTCAAACGTACCGAAGAGCACATCAAAGGCATGGTCGTGCCGGGCACGCTGTTTGAAGAGCTGGGCTTTAACTATATCGGCCCGGTGGACGGGCACGACGTGCTGGGGCTTATCACCACGCTGAAGAACATGCGCGATCTGAAAGGCCCGCAGTTCCTGCACATCATGACCAAAAAAGGTCGTGGCTATGAGCCAGCGGAAAAAGACCCGATCACGTTCCACGCCGTACCCAAATTCGATCCATCCAGCGGCTGTCTGCCGAAAAGCAGCGGCGGCCTGCCAAGCTATTCAAAAATCTTCGGGGACTGGTTATGTGAGACCGCAGCGAAAGACAATAAGCTGATGGCGATTACCCCGGCGATGCGCGAAGGCTCCGGTATGGTGGAATTCTCACGTAAGTTCCCGGACCGCTACTTCGATGTGGCGATTGCCGAGCAGCATGCAGTGACCTTTGCAGCAGGTCTGGCGATTGGCGGCTACAAGCCGGTCGTGGCTATTTACTCTACCTTCCTGCAACGCGCCTACGATCAGGTGCTGCATGATGTGGCCATCCAGAAACTGCCGGTCCTGTTCGCCGTTGACCGGGCAGGTATCGTTGGCGCAGATGGGCAAACCCACCAGGGGGCGTTCGATCTCTCCTTCCTGCGCTGCATCCCGGAAATGGTCATTATGACCCCGAGCGATGAGAATGAATGCCGCCAGATGCTGTTTACCGGCTATCACTACAACAACGGGCCATCGGTCGTGCGCTATCCACGCGGTAATGCGGTGGGCGTTGAGCTGACGCCGCTGGAACACCTGCCAATAGGTAAAGGCATCGTGAAGCGTCACGGGGAAAAAGTGGCGATTCTTAACTTTGGCACCCTGATGCCGGAAGCTGCTCAGGTCGCAGAGTCGTTGAACGCCACGCTGGTTGACATGCGCTTTGTGAAACCGCTGGATGAAACGTTGATCCTCGAAATGGCGGCCCGACACGACGTGCTGGTTACTATTGAAGAGAACGCCATTATGGGCGGCGCAGGCAGTGGCGTAAACGAAGTGTTGATGGCCCATCGCAAGCCCGTTCCGGTGCTGAACATCGGCCTGCCTGACTTCTTCATCCCACAGGGCACTCAGGATGAGGCTCGCGCCGATCTGGGTCTTAATGCCGCAGGCATTGAGGCCAAAATCAAGGCCTGGCTGGCATAATCCCCTCCCCGCTCCTGCTATGCTTAATGAATAACACGCTAAGCAGGAGCGAATGAATGCAATACAACACCTTAGGAAAAACCGACCTCCGGGTCTCCCGCCTTTGCCTGGGCTGCATGACGTTTGGCGAGCCCAATCGCGGTAATCACGCCTGGACGCTGCCTGAAGAGAGCAGCCGCCCGATAATCAAACACGCCCTTGAGGGCGGCATTAACTTTTTCGATACCGCCAACAGCTACTCCGCTGGCAGCAGCGAAGAGATTGTCGGCCGCGCGCTGCGTGATTTCGCCCGCCGCGAAGATGTCGTGGTCGCGACCAAAGTTTTTCACCAGGTGGATGATTTAGCAGAAGGATTATCCCGCGCACAAATCCTGCGCTCAATCGACGACAGCCTCAGACGCCTGGGCATGGACTATGTAGACATCCTGCAAATTCACCGCTGGGATTACAACACGCCAATCGAGGAAACGCTGGAAGCCCTTAACGATGTAGTCAAAGCCGGTAAAGCTCGCTATATCGGCGCCTCATCCATGCATGCTTCGCAGTTTGCTCAGGCGCTGGCCTTGCAGAAGCAACACGGCTGGGCGCAGTTCGTCAGCATGCAGGATCACTACAACTTGATCTACCGCGAAGAAGAACGCGAAATGTTGCCGCTCTGCTATCAGGAAGGTGTCGCGGTGATCCCGTGGAGTCCGCTGGCGCGTGGTCGCCTGACCCGCCCGTGGGGAGAAACGACCGCACGTCTGGTTTCCGATGAAGTCGGTAAAAATTTATATAACGAGAGCGATGAAAACGACGCGCAAATTGCCGCCCGGCTGGCTGGCATCAGTGAGGAGCTGGGCGTTACGCGGGCGCAGGTCGCGCTGGCATGGCTGCTGAGCAAACCAGGCGTGGCTGCGCCCATTATCGGTACATCGCGTGAAGAACAACTGGATGAATTGCTCAATGCGGTGGATTTAACGCTGAAGCCGGAGCAAATTGCCGAGCTGGAGACGCCGTATAAACAGCACCCGGTGGTGGGATTTAAATAAGCGCGATTGTAGATTGTAAGCCGGATAAGGCGTTTACGCCGCCATCCGGCAAACCCGTTAAATGATACCGATCGGCCAGTGATGGCCGATAAAATACAAAATACCTGCAGAGAGTATCCCGGCGACAATATCATCGATCATGATCCCCGTCCCGCCATGCACATTGCGATCGAACCAACGAATCGGCCACGGCTTCCACATATCCAGAATACGGAAAATCACAAATCCGGCGGCAACCCATTGCCAGTCGAGGGTCGGTAGCGCCATCAGGGTTATCCACATACCGACAAATTCGTCCCAGACAATGCTGCCGTGATCGTGCACGCCCATGTCTTTCGCCGTTTGATGACACAGATAAACGCCGATACAGATAGACAGCATGACCACCAGCGAATACAGCTGCCATGGCAGAAATGTCATTAAATACCAAAACGGGATCGCCGCCAGCGATCCCATAGTGCCAGGAATAATTGGACTCAGCCCACTACCAAAACCGGTGGCTAACAGATGCCACGGATTACGCATATTCAGGCGGCTTTTGGCGACATCTTTTTTAAGGCGCGGCAAAATGGTCATATCCTTTCCAGTCGAACGTGACGGGTTTTCCATCGCGCGTAAAGTGGACGCCTTCTACATCCGCACTCATCTGACCGATGCAGGTAAACGAGGTCCCGAGATGTGCCAGCGCGACGTCCAGCGCGCCACGGTTGATTTCCGGTACGGTAAAGCATAACTCATAATCCTCCCCCCCCGAGAGCGCCCAGCGCAGCGCCTGTTCCGGCTCAACGTGTTGGGCGAATGCCGTGGAATATGGCAGCGCGTCAACGTTAACCCGCGCGCCGCAGCCGCTGGCATTGACGATATGTCCCAGATCGGAAATCAGGCCGTCGGAGAGATCGATAGCCGCACTGGCCAGATCGCGCAGGGCTTGTCCCTGTAAAATACGCGGAGTTGGGCGCAGGTGGCGTTGCAGCAGATACTCCGCGTCTTTTGGTTCTGTCACCTGCAGTCGGTCCTGCAAAATCGCCAGTCCCGCCGCACTGTCGCCCGGCGTGCCGGTCACATAAATCCAGTCGCCCGGTTTTGCCCCGGAACGTTTTAAGGCTCGCCCAACAGGAACGTAGCCATGAATACCCAACGTCATCGACAGCGGCCCACGCGTGGTATCACCGCCAATCAGTTGCATATCGTAGTAATTAAGGAGTTCAAACAGGCCATCGCTGAAAGCTTCAAGCCAGGCTTCATCAACGTCGGGTAACGTCAGTGCCAGCGTCAACCACGCAGGATCGGCCCCCATCGCCGCCAGATCGCTTAAATTCACCGCCAGGGCTTTCCAGGCCAGATCGGTAGGATCAATGTCGGGGAGGAAGTGGTTGCCTGCCACCAGCGTATCGGTACTGATCGCCAATGTCTGTTTTTCAGGGATGTTCAGGAGTGCGCAATCGTCGCCAATACCGGTTTCGACATCAAGACGAGACGTTCTTACGCGATCAAAATAACGGGCAATCAGGGAAAATTCGCCGCATGCCATACGTTATGCCTCAGCAGAAAAAAAGAAAAAGCCGGGGATAGCGGAAACAAGTTCCACTCTCCGCCGGCCTCGGGATTACTTTTTGTTGGGGCGAATCACAGGTGCTGCTTTATCCAGTACGCCGTTAACGAATTTATGGCTGTCTTCGGCGCCGAAGGTTTTCGCCAGTTCAATCGCTTCGTTGATAGCCACTTTGTACGGCACATCACTACGTTTAGACAGTTCAAACAGCGCAATACGCAGTACGGCTTTTTCTACCTGACCCAGCTCTTCCAGCAGACGAGACAGGTAAGGCTTCATTAATCCATCCAGGTACGCGCTGTTAGTCGCCACCCCGGACAGCAGCTCACGGAAATACAGAACGTCGACATCTTTAACGTCCTGTTCCGCCAGGAACTGGTATTCAACATCAGCGATGTCGTTCTGGGACAACTGCCAGGAGTAGAGCGCCTGGACGGCACACTCACGGGCGCGGCGACGAGCAGCAGGTTTCACGGATTTCCCCTTACAAAAATCAGGCCTTGATGGCTTTCAATACATTAATCATTTCAAGCGCAGTCAGTGCAGCTTCTGCGCCTTTGTTGCCGGCTTTCGTGCCAGCACGTTCGATGGCTTGTTCAATACTTTCGGTGGTCAGTACACCGAAGGCTACCGGAATGCCACTGTCCTGCGCGACATGCGCCAGGCCATTGCTTGCACCGCCAGCCACATATTCGAAGTGCGCGGTACCGCCACGGATCACCGTACCGAGCGCGATCACCGCATCGTATTTACCGGTTTTCGCCAGTGCGTCAGCCGCTAGCGGCAGCTCATACGCGCCTGGAACCCAAACGACGGTAATGTTTTCATCTTTAACCTGGCCAATACGTTTCAGGGCGTCGATCGCACCTTCCAGCAGGCTGTCATTGATAAAGTTGTTGAAACGCGCAATGGTGATGGCGACGCGAGCGTCCGGAGTAGCAACGTTAGCTTCAATAATGTTCATATTCTTCCTTCGGGTTCGATTTATGGCCCCGTAAGGGGGGCGGATTTTATCATAATATTCTGGGCGCTGCTTCCTCTAATTCAGAAAGCCTCACGCAGTGGTTAAATGCAGGCAAACGTCCGGGCCCACCTGGCGTATCTCGTTGAATTTGAAATGGGGGGCGTCGGCCAGTTTCTCAAGCCCAGGCAGCACACATAATCCTCGCGCATCGCTGCCTAACAGTTTAGGCGCAACATACACGATTAGCTCGTCCACCAAACCGGCCTGTAATAACGCGCCCGCAAGCGTTGGGCCAGCTTCCACCCAAATACTGTTAATTTGCTGTTTACCCAGTTGCATCATCAGCACGACCAAATCCACATGCCCGTTATGTTCCGGCACCTTGATACTGCGAACCGACTCCGGCCAACTGCGGGTATCGTCTTTCGTTCGGACAATCCAGGTTTCTCCCGGCTGGTGCACAATTCGGTGCTCCGGCGTGACCTGATTCTGGCTATCAAGGACAATGCGGATCGGCTGGCGCAGATTTTCCTGCGGGTAACTCGCCTGAGTTGACTCCCCAAGCTCCGACCAGCGCACGGTAAGCTGAGGATCGTCGGCCAGTACCGTCGCGCTGCTGGTTAAAATGGCATGGCTTTGCGCGCGCAGCCGTTGCACATCGCGGCGCGCCTGCGGCGAGGTGATCCACTGGCTTTCCCCGCTGGCCATCGCCGTACGGCCATCGAGCGATGCGCCAAGCTTAAGCTGCAGATACGGGAATCCTGTACGCATGCGCTTGAGAAAGCCCTTATTAAGCAGCTCAACCTCGCTCATCATCAGCCCGTGGCTGACGTCAATGCCCGCCTGCTGCAAACGGTAGAGGCCACGGCCTGCTACCTGTGGATTGGGATCCTGCATCGCGGCAACGACGCGTGCTACGCCCGCCGCAATCAATGCATCGCAGCACGGCGGCGTACGGCCATGATGACTACAGGGCTCAAGCGTCACGTAGGCGGTTGCCCCTTGCGCTTTTTCTCCGGCCATGCGCAGGGCATGGACTTCGGCATGCGGCTCGCCCGCGCGGTGATGATATCCTTCACCGACAATCTCCCCGTCCTTAACAATCACGCAGCCGACGTTGGGATTTGGGTGAGTAGTGAAACGTCCGCGCGCAGCAAGCTTCAGCGCGCGCGCCATGTACAATTCATCCTGCATGGCTTAGTCCTGTAGGCGAGCAATCTCTTCGCCAAATTCTTTGATATCTTCGAAACTGCGGTAAACCGAAGCAAAGCGGATGTAAGCGACTTTATCGAGCTTTTTCAACTGCTCCATCACCAGGTTGCCGATCATCTTACTCGGCACCTCACGCTCGCCAGTCGCACGCAGTTGTGATTTGATATGGTTTAACGCCATTTCGACGTCATCTGAGCTGACCGGGCGTTTCTCCAGCGCTCTGAGCATGCCGCTGCGCAGCTTATCTTCATTAAAGGGTTCACGCACATCGTTGCTCTTCACAACGCGCGGCATGACAAGTTCAGCCACTTCAAAAGTGGTGAAACGTTCGTTACAGACCAGACACTGCCGACGGCGGCGTACTGAGGAGCCCTCGCCTACAAGACGAGAGTCAATTACCTTAGTGTCTACGGCGAAACAGAATGGGCAATGCATACGGCGTCCTGTACCTCAGTGGTTCACAGAAATCTATTTTACCCTGAACTGGCGTGACAACAAAGGCGCAGCGCTTTTGAGACAAAGGATCGATGCCTTCGTGCTCTGTGCACACTACCATTATGCTATCGCGACAATGAAGGAAGTAATCACAATGACAAGACGTTACCTAAGAATTCTCCTGGTGGGAAGCCTCTTTAGTCTTAGCGCCTGCGCACAGCAAAGCGAAGTACGCCAGATGCATCAAAGCGTAAGCACGCTAAATAAAGAGATGACGCAGCTTAATCAGGAAACGGTAAAAATTACGCAACAAAATATGTTGAATGCCAAATCGACCAGTGGCGCCTATCTGTTGCCGGGCTCCAAAACGCCTGCCCGGCTGGAAAGCCAGATCGGCACGCTACGTATGTCGCTGGTGAATATTGCGCCAAACGCCGATGGCACACGGTTAACGCTACGCATTCAGGGCGAGTCCAATACGCCCTTGCCCGCCTTCAGCGCCACCGTAGAGTACGGACAAATTCAGGGCACTACAGAGAATTACCAGGAAGTGAATGTTCAAAATCAACTGGTCAATGCCCCGGCAAGTATTCTTGCCCCCAGCGACGTAGACATTCCGTTGCAGATAAATGGTCTCTCCCCCGACCAGTTGGGATTTGTTCGCATTCACGACGTACAGCCTGTTAGCCAATAAACTTTTTTGCGGAACGTTTTGTGCGTTCCGCAACATCAATTCGTCCCCTTTTGTTACTCCCCTGACATAACCGATATTTCTGGCAAAACTTGGCAACATTCATCAGAGCCAGTACAATTCGCCGCCTAAAGTACGCAAACGTGAACGCAATCGATTACGTAAATGATAGAACTGTGAAACAAGACATATTTTTGTGAACAATGATTTTTATAATAGGCTCCGAAGAATTACGAAATATTTAGAAACGCAATTTGCGCATTTTTCACTCCCGAAAGGGATTTCAAACCGTGGCATACATATGAAAAAAACATTACTTGCAGCCGGTGCAGTGCTGGCGCTCTCCTCGTCTTTTACTGCCAATGCAGCAGAAAATGACAAACCGCAATATCTGTCCGACTGGTGGCACCAAAGCGTCAACGTGGTGGGCAGCTACCACACCCGTTTCTCTCCGAAACTGAACAACGACGTGTATCTGGAATACGAAGCGTTTGCCAAAAAAGACTGGTTTGATTTCTATGGCTACATCGATATCCCGAAAACCTTCGACTGGGGTAACGGTAACGACAAAGGTATCTGGTCTGACGGTTCTCCGCTGTTTATGGAAATCGAACCGCGTTTCTCCATCGACAAGCTGACCGGTGCTGACCTGAGCTTTGGACCATTCAAAGAATGGTACTTCGCCAACAACTACATCTACGATATGGGTGATAACAAAGCCAGCCGCCAGAGCACCTGGTATATGGGTCTGGGTACCGATATCGACACCGGGCTGCCGATGGGTCTGTCCCTGAACGTGTATGCTAAATACCAGTGGCAGAACTATGGCGCATCCAACGAAAACGAGTGGGATGGTTACCGTTTCAAAGTGAAATACTTTGTGCCGATCACCCAGGTTTGGGGCGGTCAGTTGACCTATATTGGCTTCACCAACTTCGACTGGGGTTCAGATTTGGGTGATGATCCTAACCGTACCAGCAACTCTATCGCTTCCAGCCACGTGCTGGCGCTGAACTACGATCACTGGCACTACTCCGTAGTCGCGCGTTATTTCCATAACGGCGGCCAGTGGAAAGGTGGGGATACCCTGAACTGGGGCGAAGGCGACTTCAGCGCGAAATCAACCGGTTGGGGTGGTTATCTGGTCGTAGGTTACAACTTCTAATCCAGACAATTTATCGCAGACAAGCCAGCTTAACCGCTGGCTTTTTTACGGCTGGTCTTCACAACGTACTTTACGTAAAAAGTCACTTAGCGAGCGATCTGCCGATTCACGAAAATGCCTGTCGAGCAGCGTGATCTTCAGACAGCGATCAACGCGAAAGCAGCGATAATCGTCACGCTTCTCGCACCAGGCAACCAGAAGCCAGTGCTCGCCCCAGAAAAATAATCCCAGCGGCTGAACGTCGCGCCAGGAGAGGTTCCCGGACTCATCTCGATAATGCAGCGCCAGCGTCTGCTGCGCCGAAACCGCGCGATGTATGAGATCGAAGGCACTGCGTGAATGCGGCTGATTACCAAAATCTGGCGCAAAAATCCGCGTTTGCTCGGCCCTGCGGCGACTCTCTGGCGGCAATATCGCCAGCACTTTTTCCTGCGCGGACTCCAGTGCCTGTGAAAGTGAATCCCCGCCCCATGTTTTCAGCAACCGAATCGCGACCATCAATGCTTCTGATTCGTGATGGGTTAACATCAACGGTGGCAGATCAAACCCGGCCATTAAGCGGTATCCGCTGCCCACTTCGCCTTCAATGGGCACGCCGGATAAAGAGAGATCGCGAATATCGCGATAAATCGTCCGTTCAGAAACGTCAAGACGTTCTGCCAGCAGCGCCGCCGTTGTCACTCGCCTGCCACGCAGGATTTGTACAATCTGAAACAAACGGTCGGCGCGTCTACTCATTTTAATCCTCTGGCCTGAAAATATTACGCGGGTTGATGTAAACCAACACGATTGCCTTCACTGTCAGTAAATAGCGCAATCGTACCAATGTCCTGCCCCAGTTCGAGCGGGCCAAACACGCATTGACCGCCAGCGGTGGCGACGCGTTCAAGCGTGGCAGCCAAATTGTCCGTATGCAGATAAATAATAGCGCCCTGCGCTGAAGGCGAAATACCGTCAAATTTAGCCAACGCCCCGCCAGGAGCGGGATCCTGATGCGGGAATACGGCCAGCTCGGCGCAGTCCATATTCTCCCGACGCAAAGAAACCTGCATCACTGGCTCATAAAAAGCGATGGCGCGCTCCATTTGTGCCACGGGAATTTCAAACCAGTTAATTACGTTGTTCATACTTCCTCCTGCCTGTGTGGGTAATCTCAGAAGGACTATAAGACAGGGCTACTGACAGCATACTGTCAGTAGTGTGGCGACAGAAAAAGATAATGCTCAGCCGCTAAAGCATAAGCAAAAAAAATCCCGACCTTGCGATCGGGATTCCAGTTCTTACGCTTCACACGCTCTGCGTCGCTTAAGGCAGAATCGACGGTTGATCCGCCCCTTCTTTCTCGACCTTCTGCTGCAGCATGTGCTCACGCTTCATACCCAGCTTCAGCGCCAGCGCCGATGCCACGTAGATAGAAGACGCGGTACCGATGGAAACACCGATAAGCATGGTCAGCGAGAAGCCTTCCAGTACCGGACCACCGAACAGGAAAAGCATCAGAATAACCATCAACGTCGTACCGGACGTAATCAACGTACGGTGCAGCGTCTGCGTCAATGACACGTTAAAGATTTCGTAAGGCGTACCGCGACGAATTTTGCGGAAGTTTTCACGAATACGGTCAGAGACGACGATACTGTCGTTCAGCGAGTAACCGATTACCGACATCAGCGATGCGACGATAGTCAGGTCAATCTCGATATGGAACAACGACAGGATCCCAAGTGTGATGATTACGTCGTGCGCCAGCGCGATAACTACCCCTGCTGCCAGTCGCCACTCAAAGCGGAAACCGACGTACACCAGGATTGAGATCAGCGCCGCCATCAGCGCCATCGCACCGGTTTGCGCCAGGTCTGCACCCACGCTCGGCCCCACGAATTCAATTCGTTTCACCGCGGCGTTTTGGTTGGTGGATTCATTAATCACACTCAACACTTTGCTACCCAGCACCTGACCGCCGTCTGCGCCTTCAGTTGGCGGCATACGCACCATAATGTCGTGGCTGCTGCCGAAGTTTTGCAGAAGCGGATCAACAAAGCCCGCTTTCTCCAGCGCATCGCGCATCACGTCCATTTCAGCTGGTTTTTCCAGCGTGATTTCAATGACCGTACCACCGGTGAAATCGAGACCCCAGTTAAAGCCGCGCACGCCCATAATCACGATGGCCGCGATCAGCAGAAAACCTGAAATGCCGAAAGCCCAGTAGTCCCAGCGCATAAAGTCCCAGACTTTACGGCCGTGGTTCAATTGTTCAACAGTATATTCCTGTGCCACTTCGCACTCCTCAGATTGACAGCTTTTTGACGCGCTTGCCGCCATACAACAGGTTTACGATGGCACGTGTACCGACAATTGCGGTAAACATCGACGTCGCTACCCCAATACCGGTAGTAATCGCGAACCCTTTAATTGCCCCGGTGCCGACTGCGTACAGGATAATGACCTTAATCAGCGTCGTAATGTTCGCATCGAAGATGGAGCTAAATGCGCCCGCATAACCTTCATTGATGGCCTGCTGTACCGAACGACCGTTACTCAACTCTTCTTTGATACGTTCGTTGATCAGTACGTTAGCATCAACCGCGACGGCAAGGGTTAAGACGATCCCTGCAATCCCCGGCATACTCAGCGTGGCTCCCGGCAACAGCGACATAATGCCGACAATCAGCACCAGGTTAGCGATCAGCGCGCTGGTCGCAATCAGGCCGAACTTCTTATAGAAGAAGATCATGAACAGGATAGACACCACCAGACCGGCCAGACAGGCTTCCAGACCCTGTTTGATGTTCTGCATACCCAGGGTTGGGCCGATGGTACGTTCTTCAACAATCTGAATCGGCGCGATCAATGCACCGGCACGTAACAGCAGAGAAAGCTGACGCGCTTCGTTCGGGTTGTTGATACCGGTGATACGGAAGCTGTTACCCAGACGAGACTGGATGTTGGCGATGTTAATCACCTCTTCCTGTTTCACCAGCACAGCGCGACCGTTGGCATCTTTCTTACCGCTGTCTTTGTACTCCACAAACAGGGTCGCCATCGGCTTACCGATGTTGTCCTTGGTGAAGTTGGACATGATGTTACCACCCGCGCTATCCAGCGAGATGTTAACCTGCGGCTGATTGTATTCGTCCTGGCTGGAAGTGGAATCGGTGATATGGTCACCGGTCAGGATCACGCGTTTGTACAGCACAACCGGCTGACCTTCACGAGACTGTTTCACTTCCGAATCACCCGGCACGCGCCCGGATGCCGCAGCAGACTGGTCAACGTTGGTGTTTACCAGACGGAATTCCAGCGTCGCGGTTGCACCCAGAATTTCTTTCGCGCGCGCGGTATCCTGAATACCCGGCAGTTCGACGACAATACGGTCAGCGCCCTGACGTTGTACCACCGGCTCAGCAACACCCAACTGGTTCACACGATTACGCAGAATATTGATGTTCTGCTGTACCGCGTATTCACGGGCTTCACTCAGTCGCGCATCGGTCATCACCGCACGCAGAGCATTGCTGCCCTGGCTGGAAATAACCAGATCCTGGTGACGCTTGCTCAGATAAGAGATAGCTTCATCACGGGCGCTGCTGTCACGGAAGGTGATGCTCAGGCCGTAGTTATCTTCTTTACGAACGGTAGTATAAGGAATGCCTTTTTCACGCAGATCGCTGCGCAGGCTATCGATATTTTGTTCCTGCAACTTACTCAGCGCGGTATCCATATCCACTTCCATCAGGAAGTGAACGCCGCCACGCAGGTCAAGGCCGAGTTTCATCGGTTCTGCGTGAATGGCTGCCAGCCAGCGCGGGGTTGCCGGAGCAAGGTTAAGCGCCACGACGTATTGATCGCCCAGCACGCCCATCAGCACTTCACGTGCGCGCAGTTGGGTATCAGTGGAGTCGAAGCGCGCAAGAATAGCACCCTCTTCCAGAGCCACAGACTTAGGTGTGATTTTATCTTCTTGTAACGTTTTCTGGACCTGGATCAGCGTTTGCTCACTGGCGGCGGCACCGCGCACGCCAGTGATTTGAACAGCCGGATCCTCACCATACAGGTTGGGAAGTGCGTAAAGCAGGCCGACGACAATCACGACGACCAGCATAATGTACTTCCACAAAGGATAACGGTTTAACACGGCAGTTCCCTTTGGGAAAACAATAAATTACAGCGCCTTCATGGTGCCTTTCGGCAGAACGGCAGCTACGAAATCACGTTTAATAACCACTTCAGTGGTATCGTTCAGCGCAATAGCGATGTAGCCAGATTCTGCTACTTTGGTCACGCGACCCACCAGACCACCGTTAGTCAGCACTTCATCGCCTTTCGCAATGGAGTTCATCAGATTTTTGTGTTCTTTGGTACGCTTTTGTTGGGGACGCAGGATCATAAAGTAGAAAATCAGACCAAACACCACCAGCATCAGAATCAGAGACATCGGGCTGCCCTGCGCCGGAGCACCTGTTGCCGCTACCGCATCAGAAATAAAAAAGCTCATTCAAATTCCCTCATTATTAAAATTAATCAACGTTCACAGGTGGAACTGGTCGACCCTGACGTTGGTAAAAATCGGTCACGAAGCTCTCTAATTTACCCTCTTCAATAGCCTTGCGTAAACCCGCCATCAAACGCTGGTAGTAGCGAAGGTTATGAATCGTGTTGAGACGCGCGCCTAATATTTCGTTGCAACGGTCGAGATGATGCAAGTAAGCGCGCGAATAATTGCGACAGGTGTAGCAATCACACTCAGCATCGAGCGGACTGGTGTCGCTTTTATGTTTCGCGTTACGAATTTTTACCACGCCGTCAGTCACAAACAAATGACCATTACGGGCATTTCGCGTTGGCATCACGCAGTCAAACATATCGATACCGCGACGTACGCCTTCAACCAGATCTTCTGGTTTGCCGACGCCCATCAGGTAACGCGGTTTATCTGCCGGAATCTGTGGGCAAACATGCTCCAGAATGCGGTGCATATCTTCCTTCGGCTCACCGACAGCCAAACCGCCGACAGCGTAGCCATCAAAGCCGATATCTACCAGACCTTTGACAGAGATATCACGTAAATCTTCGTAAACGCTGCCCTGAATGATGCCAAAAAGCGCATTTTTGTTGCCGAGACTGTCAAAACGGTCGCGACTGCGCTTCGCCCAACGCAGAGACATCTCCATTGAGCGTTTAGCATAGTCCCAGTCGGCCGGGTACGGTGTACATTCGTCGAAGATCATCACGATATCGGAACCGAGATCGTATTGAATCTCCATTGATTTCTCAGGATCGAGGAAAATCGGATCGCCGTTGATCGGGTTGCGGAAATGCACGCCCTGCTCGGTGATCTTGCGGATATCGCCCAGACTGAAAACCTGGAAGCCGCCGGAATCGGTAAGGATTGGCCCTTTCCACTGCATGAAATCGTGCAGATCGCCGTGCAGCTTCATGATTTCCTGACCCGGGCGTAGCCACAGGTGGAAAGTGTTGCCGAGAATGATCTGCGCGCCGGTGGCTTCAACTTCTTCCGGCGTCATGCCTTTTACGGTGCCGTAAGTACCAACGGGCATAAAGGCTGGCGTTTCCACTACGCCACGATCAAAAACCAGGCGGCCGCGACGCGCGCGACCGTCTGTGGTGTCCAGTTCAAATTTCATCTTAACTCCTGCGTCAGAAAAACAGTCCGACGTTAAATACTCATGCCGGAAATTTATTCCCCGACACGCTCAGAAATAGCCTGCGGATTGTACGTGATAAACATCGCATCTCCGTAACTAAAAAAGCGATATTCCGCTTTTACCGCTTCGTGGTAGGCGTGCATGGTGTTTTTATAACCAGCAAACGCAGAAACCAGCATGATCAGCGTCGATTCCGGCAGGTGGAAGTTGGTGACCAGGGCATCAATCACCTGGTATTTATAACCTGGATAAATAAATATCTGCGTATCGCCGAAGAACGGCGCAATGAGATCATTTTTGGCAGCCTGCGCCGCGCTTTCCAGTGAGCGAACGGACGTTGTGCCCACGGCTATCACGCGGTTGCCACGCGCTTTCGCCGCCAGCACCGCGTCAACCACATCCTGCGGCACTTCCGCATATTCAGAGTGCATAATGTGGTCTTCGATAGTGTCTACGCGCACCGGCTGGAAGGTACCCGCGCCGACGTGCAACGTAACGAACGCCATTTCAATGCCTTTAGCGCGCAGTTTCGCCAGCAGCGGCTCGTCAAAGTGCAGCCCCGCGGTCGGCGCAGCGACGGCACCCGGTTTTTCGCTATACACGGTCTGGTACAGCTCGCGGTCGGCGTCTTCGTCCGGGCGGTCAATATACGGCGGCAACGGCATATGGCCGATGGCATTGAGGATATCAAGCACGCTGCGTTCGTCGTCAAACGCCACTTCAAACAGCGCGTCGTGACGGGCAACCATCGTCGCTTTAATACTTTCATCGTCGCCCAATAGCAGCTCGGCACCCGGCTTCGGCGCTTTCGAGGCGCGAATGTGTGCCAAGATACGCTTGTCATCCAGCATGCGTTCGACCAGCACTTCAATCTTACCGCCGCTGGCTTTACGGCCAAACAGACGCGCAGGAATGACGCGGGTGTTGTTAAAGACCAGCAAATCGCCAGGGTTGAGCTTATCGAGCAAATCGGTGAAAGTACCGTGCGTCAGCGCGCCCGTCGGCCCGTCCAATGACAGCAAGCGGCAGCTACTGCGCTCAGCTTGCGGATAGTGGGCAATCAGGGATTCGGGTAGTTCAAAGGTGAAATCGGTAACGCGCATGACACTGACTCAGACTAAAATAAGAGGCGGGTAGTCTAGTGCCGGGGCGTTCTCCCTGCAACCTTTACCCCTCTGGATAAACGTTTAACTATGAATTTTCTTGCACATTTGCATCTCGCTCATCTTGCCGACAGCTCGCTTTCCGGCAATCTGCTGGCCGATTTTGTCCGGGGTAATCCGGAAACGCATTTTTCGCCTGAGGTGGTGGAAGGCATCTTCATGCACCGTCGTATCGATGTGATGACCGATAATCTGCCGCAGGTGCGTGAAGCCAAAGAGTGGTTTCGTAGCGAAACGCGCCGCGTCGCGCCAATTACGCTGGACGTGATGTGGGATCACTTTCTGTCGCGCCACTGGGCGGAAATCTCCCCAGACTTCCCGCTGGTAGACTTTGTGCGCTATGCCCGCACCCAGGTGACCACAATTTTGCCGGAATCGCCGCCGCGCTTTATTAACTTAAACAACTATATATGGTCAGAAAAATGGCTTGAGCGCTATCGTGACATGGATTTTATCCAGAACGTCCTGAACGGCATGGCCAGCCGCCGTCCGCGTCTCGATGCCCTGCGCGCCTCATGGTATGACCTGGATACGCATTATGATGCGTTAGAAGAACGTTTCTGGCAGTTTTATCCGCAGATGATGGAACAGGCGCAGCGTAAAACCCTTTGATTGTAGCCCGCATAACGCGCCGGATAAGCCTTAGCCACCATCCGGTAAAAGATTGATAGACAAAACCTGTCTCATTGATTGCCAGCGCCTCTTTGTCTTATTCACGAACACTCTCTATACTGGCCCGCGTTGCGTTCCAAAAACCCCTTAACATTGCAGGAGAATTATATGGTACTGGTAACTCGTCAGGCTCCGGATTTCACAGCAGCTGCGGTACTGGGTAGCGGTGAGATCGTTGAAAACTTCAACTTCAAACAGCATACCAACGGTAAAACCACCGTTCTGTTCTTCTGGCCGATGGACTTCACTTTCGTTTGCCCGTCTGAACTGATCGCATTCGACAAACGTTACGAAGAATTCCAGAAGCGCGGCGTTGAAGTTGTTGGCGTTTCTTTCGACTCTGAATTTGTCCACAACGCATGGCGTAACACCCCTGTCGACAAAGGCGGCATCGGTGCGGTGAAATACGCAATGGTTGCTGACATCAAACGCGAAATCCAGAAAGCCTACGGCATCGAGCACCCGGAAGCGGGCGTTGCTCTGCGTGGTTCTTTCCTGATCGACGCTAACGGCGTTGTTCGTCACCAGGTGGTTAACGATCTGCCGCTGGGTCGTAACATCGACGAAATGCTGCGCATGGTTGACGCGCTGCAGTTCCACGAAGAGCACGGCGACGTTTGCCCGGCGCAGTGGGAAAAAGGTAAAGAAGGTATGAACGCGTCTCCGGACGGCGTGGCAAAATACCTGACCGAGAACGTTTCCAGCCTGTAATTGGCATGAATCGACAAAAGGCCCGCAATGCGGGCCTTTTTTATGGGTTTATGTCGGATTACCCTTTTTCACTTCACGCCAGATTCGCCACGCCATCAGCGCCAGTACGGCGACGCCAAGGATTAACGCCCCCCACACCAACAGCGTTTTCCACTGGCTTTGTTGCTCAGCGACTGACGTTGCCGTCAGCCGACCCTCACCGCCCAGAGTAACCCGTTCATCCTCCAATGCCTGCGGCATTTTATCGGGATCGTTGTGCTTACGTAACGCCTCCGGGACCAGCATCGCCAGACTGATGCTCGCGGGTTCCGCCGCTTTGTTTCCCCATGCCAGGATAAACGGGCTTTGACCTTGCGCGTTAAAAATCACTTTATAGCTGTCGCGCTCCCCTCTCAATACGGGTAAGGTGGCGGGTAAACGCGCCTGAAGCGTCGTCATCCGGACCGCCTCAACTAATTCACCGGAAAGCGGAATATCATCCGAATACTGATTTTCCAGATTGTAGAGAACCGTTCGGGTTAAAGGCTGCCAGGCGTCTTTTTCTCCCTTGCGCCATTCAAGTTCAACCGGCAATACGCCTTCGTAATCCAGTGAAATCTTTAATGAGGTCAACGGTTGCGGCCTGGACCAGCGCCAAATCGCCTGGTTTTCGGCAATTCTCTCCGCTTCAGCATCCATCGAAACAGGCCGGGTAAGCGGAGGCTCCTCACGGGTTATCGCACTCACGCCGGTCAGATTTAACGCAGGGCTTTGCGAATCAAGAATCAGCAACAGCCAGGGGACACCACCAGCGGACATGCGCAAATCATCGACGCCTAAGGTGTCCATTTTCAACCGGTCGTCGCTATGCGTTAGATCCATCAGCGGCGCATTTCCTGTAATCAACCTCCAGTCACGTAAATCTCGGCTGTAATAAAGCGATGCCGTTCCCTGCCAGTTTTTCGCTGGCGCATCCCAGTTCAAACGCAACTGGGACAGCGATGGCGTCTCTTTGACATCGTCTGGCAAGGCGATTAAATAACTCTGCCCGATGGATTGAAGGTTTTCACTTTCGAAGCGAATTTCGATGCCATTTTTAGCACGAAGCAGGACTGCGGGTCTTTCATCATCTTGCTTTGGCGTCACCTGTTGCACCGTAGAATCAAACGGAAAAAGGCGCAGAGGAATCGTTCTCGGGGACGTTGCCTGCGTTTTTTCTGCCAGCAGAGTGAAAGGCACTACCTCGCCCTGACGGTTGAACACCCGGATATCACGTAAATCCGGCCAGACTGCCTCATGGTACACCGCTAAAGGGAGAGGCAGGCTATACCATTGCTCTGACCCCGGCGTTAAGAGCTTCATGCCGTTCGCGTAGTCTGCAGGCGCATCCGTAACCGTATTACTGCCCCACGCCGCGCCGGTTGCTCCTAACAGAGCACTCCAGAGAACCGCTTTAATCCATTTCATTTTTCTTCTCCAGCTTTCGGCGGTAAGGGTGAAAAATACCCGATAATCAGCACCAGAATGGCGACGCCAATAAACGCGACCGCGCGCGCCAGGCCGCCGCCTCCCGCGCTGTCCACCAGCATCAGTTTAATAATGACTATCCCCAGCAAAACGGCTCCACACAGCCATTCCTGCCGCGAGCGACGCCGGGTTGCCTGCAGCATCACCACCAATGCCGTGAGCATCCAGAACAGAGCAAAACAGGTTTGAATCAACCGCGAATCCCACAGGGCGTGTACATTCCACGCAACTTCACCATACCAGGACAACGCGCGCAGCAACAAACCATTAAGCCACCAAAAGCAGAGCGCCATCAGCGCCACAACCGGCCATGGGCGGCACACCGAAAGCTGCACCGGGAAATAGCGTTCAGACGCGCGATAAAACATGATCAACCCTAGCAGGGCAAAAGCTGCGCCCTCTTCCAGCGGGTTGAGCAACGGCAGATACGTCTGACGATAAACCACGCCATCCTGTAAATTCGTCAACACGAGCAGACCGACCAGCACCAGCGCAACGGGAACCATCGCCTGCACAGAATATAAGGCTGGCCAGATACGAAATGGCCAGAGCTTGCGCTGAACAGCTTGATAAACCAGGAAAATCAGCAACCCGCCAGCCGCCATCATCAGGCCGCTTCCCCACGCGGCCTTCCCCCACGGTAGCGCCTGGGCGAACCAGAACAGCTCAACCGCCAGCGCCAGTACAATCATCCAGAAGAATGACAAATGCGCCAGCCGGGAAAGCGTTGGCGGTAATATCTGTGCGTCACGCCAGAGCAGCGCCACTGCAACAATTAGCGCCGCGCACCAGGCCAGATTCGGCCAGCCCGCAGCAAAAATCTGCTGCCAAGAGATCTGATACATCAGCATCACCAGCATCGTCGGCCATAACAGCCATTTACTGGCATCCAGCTCCCGCCATGCCAGGCGACCAGCAATCGTACGCCAGCCCCAGACCGATACCGCCATTAATGCCAACACGCCAGACAGCACCCACCGCTCCTGCTTCAGGACGAGCTGCGATAGCGCAACGAGGGCAGTAATCCAGAAAAGTAAACCGCCAGCGAGTAGCCCCCAACTGCCCTGCATCCGAATGCTGCGCCATAGCCATGCGGCAGCCAGCCAACTGAGGCTAAGCACGGCAAATATCAGCATCACTGAGAGCGCAGTTGTGCCGTTCGCCAGCGCCCATAGCGCGCTGCCCACGGCCAGCACGAGCAGCGCCATACCGCTATAACTCATGCGTCGCTGCTGCTGTTGGATACCCAGCCAGAGGATCCCAAGTCCCTCCAGCGACCAGGCCATCGCCGTCCAACGGGCTGAAAGCGCCAACGGGATAGCCAGGGTAGTAAATGCGCCGCCAAGCGCCAGGGCAGCCAATACCAGCGGTCTCCCCGGCAAAGACGAACGCCGCAACGCCAGCGTCGCCAACACCAGATAGAAACCACCGTAGCCTAGCGCGCTCAGCGCCGGACCATATGCCATATGCCGCGTAATGGCGTACTGCATGCCAAAACCTACCAGCGGAGGGGCAAACAGCAGCACGCCATCAATAATCTGCTTGCCTTTTTCCTGCGCACGAAGCGACAGCGCCACGCTCAGCACGCCAAAAATAAGGGTGTTGGCGATCAGGAACAGTTGGCAGCTCAGGTAATACTCAGGTCGATAGTCCTCCAGCCCCCACAAACCGCCAACGCCAAAGGTAAACAGCAGGCCGAGCAGATTCAGCTCCCGCCAGTGCTGCCAGATGCTAATGGCGAGAATGCCGACCGAGAGCAGAAGATAGAAAGAGAAAAGCGCGACATGACTGCCGCCGCCGGAGGAAAGCAGCAGCGGCGCGAGATAGCCACCAAGGCTTGCCAGCATCGCCAGGCTGAGTGCCTTTTGCAAAATAGCCAGACCCACGCTCGCCGCGCAAATCGCCACCAGCAGCGCAAATGCCAGCGTCATTGGCAGCATTTGCCACAGCCGGAACGCGCCAAAGACGGTGAGATAGAGTGCTCCCGTGGCCCCGCCCTGTAAGATCAGCGCATAGACCGGTTGCTTATGCCGCAACCGCCAGCCCAGCGCCAACAGGACAATAGCAAACAGCGCGGCCGCCACCAGGCGCAGCTCAAGCGGAAACAGAGAATGTTCGACGGTGTAACGCAGCAGGAAAGAAAGTCCCAGGAACAGGAGCAATATACCGAGCTTTGCCAACGGGTTGCCCTGCATAAACCAGCGCACCAGCGATGATATCACCCCGCCAAAAGCAGAAGGCCGCTGGGCGTTGGGCGTGGAGACCGCCGCTTTATCCGGCTTTTGCTGTGAAGACCACGGGTTAACGGGTTCAGGCGTCGGCTCAGCGTCAGGTTCCGGCGCCACGCTGCTCATCGCAGGCGTTGGCGCATCGGCGGCAGCCTGTGCCACAGACTCTGACGCTACACCGCGCAGCTCAAGTTCCTCTACCCGACGGCGCAAGGCCGCCAGCTCAGAACGTACCGCCGCACTGCGTCTGTATGCCACGATCGCGAGACCAGGAACCACGACCAACGCGAAGAATAAAACAATGCAGCCAAGGGTTAGCAGCTCATCCATGTTTCCACCTTCACTGTGTAAAGACAGACCAGAATGACACAAATTGTTGCAGCTGTGCCATATCTGTTAACACTATGACCCGCTTTTCAGAAAAGCCAATCAGCCCCTGCGTTTGGCCAGGGGCTGTGATGAGAGATTAAAACGCAAAACAGGAACAACCCAGCGCGCCCCAGAAAGCCCTGTCATCTGACACCGGAATCCCCGACTTACGCGCGATGTCATGCTGATGACCGTGTACGCCGCAGCTACCACAGCACTGGTGCATCTGTACCATTGCGCCAATTTTCGCCGCAGCAGGCGGCGCTGAGCGATAGTGCCCCGGCACCTTCACCACCGGCGACCAGTCCGGCACAACCGGAATGGCTGGCGGTGCCAGCGGCGTGAAATGCCCGGCTGCGTACACGACTTTACCATCGACAATAGTCATCACCGACTCGATGCCTTTGATCTCTTCTTCCGGCACGCTGAAATAATCTTTAGACAGCACCACCAGGTCGGCCAGTTGATCTTTCTCGATACGCCCTTTCTTACCCTGTTCGCTGGAGAACCAGGCGCTACCGGCCGTCCACAGTTCCAGCGCCACATCGCGCGGCAGGCGATTGTTATCATCATACATCGCCATACCACCAACGGTACGGCCCGAAACCAGCCAGTACAGCGCGGTCCACGGGTTATAGCTGGCCACGCGGGTGGCGTCAGTCCCCAGCCCTACCGGAACAGCAGCCGCCAGCATTTTCGCCACCGGCGGCGTATGCTTGACCGCGTCTTTGCCATAGCGATCGACAAAATACTCCCCCTGGAACGCCATTCGGTGCTGAACCGCTATCCCGCCGCCCAACGCTTTGACGCGCTCGATATTGCGTTCGGTAATCGTTTCGGCGTGATCGAAGAACCAGTGCAGGCCATTGAACGGGATATCGCGATTCACCTTCTCGAACACATCCAGCATGCGGCTGATGGATTCATCATAGGTGGCATGCAGACGGAACGGCCAGCGATGCTCCACCAGGTGGCGAACCACGCGTTCCAGTTCTTCTTCCATACCTTCCGGCAGATCCGGACGTGGTTGCAGGAAATCTTCAAAATCAGCGGCCGAGAAGACCAACATTTCCCCTGCGCCATTAGCACGGTAGAAATCGGTGCCCTGTCCGGGCTTGAGCATATCGGTCCAGCGTTCAAAGTCCTCCAGCTCCTGCTTAGGACGCTGAGTAAACAAGTTGTAGGCGATGCGCACCGTCATCTGCTTGTTGGCGTGCAACTGCTCAATGATCTCGTAATCTTCCGGGTAGTTCTGAAAGCCGCCGCCCGCATCAATGGCGCTGGTCAGTCCCAGACGGTTCAGCTCGCGCATAAACTGGCGGGTCGAATTGACCTGCATTTCCAGCGGCAGCTTTGGCCCTTTCGCCAGCGTCGAATAAAGGATCATGGCGTTGGGTTTGGCGATCAGCATTCCGGTCGGGTTGCCGTTGCTATCACGCACAATCTCACCGCCTGCCGGATCCGGCGTCGCTTTGGTGTAGCCCACGGCTTTCAGCGCCGCGCGATTCAGCAACGCCCTGTCGTACAGATGCAGAACAAATACCGGGGTATCTGGCGCGGCTTCATTCAGTTCTTCCAGAGTCGGCATGCGCCGTTCGGCAAACTGGAATTCGCTCCAGCCGCCTACCACGCGCACCCATTGCGGCGACGGCGTTCTGTCAGCCTGCTCTTTGAGCATGCGTAGTGCATCCGCCAGCGACGGTACGCCTTCCCAACGCAGTTCCAGGTTGTAATTCAGACCACCGCGAATCAGGTGCAGGTGTGAATCATTTAAGCCGGGGATCACCGTATGTCCTTGCAGATCGACAATCTGCGTTCCTTCGGCGGCAAAGCTCATGATCCGGTCGTGGTTACCGGTCGCCAGGATCTTCCCGTTGGCGATCGCGACCGCCTCGACCTGTGGGCTTTGTCTGTCGAGAGTATGAATTTTTCCGTGAGTCAGAATCAGTGTGGCAGTTTGCGACATAACAATCTCCTGAGAAACCGGTCAGGCTTTTTTCAGCCATCCGGCAAACAGACGGGTTACGATGGGCATCCAGAACCAGACCACCAGCGCAACCACACACGCATCATTGATAAGATGCAGGAGTAACGAGCCCTTCATTGCAGGCAGCACAATGCCGGTCAACCACGGCACCAGGTTAGTGCTGGGAAAAATCACCAGCAGAGTTATCAGGAACTGTTTCCAGCGCCTGGGCTGGCGTACATGGGGCGCGGGCGGCGTAAACCAGAACGCCGCTTCGGTACGAATTTCGGTTTTGTCACCTTCTGCCAGCAGCGGAGCTATCTCTTCCACCAGCACACGGCGCGTATCGGACTGGGTCCAGTTGTACAAATGCTCCAGCGTGTCGAAGCGGATAATAATGTTCCACAGATTCTCGCCCTCCGCAGGGCGAATCACATTCGCCCCGAGATGACCGGGAAACTCGGCCGCCACCGGCATGATTTTCCCCAGCCACTGCTCATACCGCCGCGCCTGCTCAGGCTGCAGGGTATGGGTAATCACCAACGTCACATGTTTGTTCTGCGCCATGAAGGGTTCCTTGTTGAGAGGAAACAGACCGCTTAGGCCAGGAAAGCAATACACAAAACCATTCATGGTGCATCGAGGCGGCACGGTTGTGGATCCCCGGGAGCTTACATCAGTAAGTGACCGGGGTACGCAAGCGAAGCCAACAAAGATGCAGCATGAAGGATGAAGTGTATTTAGGCTTTACGTTCCGGCGCGCCATGCACCATGGTATAGGCGTAATCCACGCCCATACCGTAGGCGCCGCTATGTTCGCGCACCAAATCCATTACGGCGTCGTAGGTTTCTTTGCGGGACCAGTCACGCTGGTACTCAAGAAGAACCTGTTGCCAGGTTACGGGGACTGCGCCCGCCTGCACCATCCGGTCAATAGAACGCTCGTGGGCATCCACAGACGTGCCGCCGGACGTGTCGGTCACCACATACACTTCATAACCCGCTTCCAGCGCCATCAGCGCCGGGAAGGTCAGGCAGACTTCGGTCCACAGCGCGGAGATAATCAATTTTTTGCGTCCGGTCGCTTCCACGGCTTTCACAAACGCCGCATCTTCCCAGGAGTTCATAGACGTGCGTTCAATAGGCTTCACATCGGGGTGAACCGCTAACAATTCCGGCCAGATATAGCCGCTAAAACTTTTTGTTTCCACAGAGGTATAAATCACTGGAACATTAAATATCTTGCCGGCTTTCGCTAATGCCACAGTATTATTTTTCAAAGTCTGGCGATCAATATTTGCCACACCAAATGACATTTGCGGCTGATGATCAATAAAAATCAGCGTAGAGTTTTGAGGGTCAATCAGTTCCCGAATAGACATAACACACCTTCTTAATCAATAAGTTAAAAGGCAACGGTCTGTATCTGCCGTCAGCAGCAGGATCCTGAATCAGAAAGCTTGTTGAGTATAGCGGGAAATTTCTAACGAGTTATTAAAGAAAACTAACCATCCTGTGAAACTATTAATTCTGTGTTGCGATATATCCTAAACAACATCAAAAAAATGCGCATGACTCATCTAATTTATTCACTGGCATTGTTTTTCTTCATTCGGTACAACAGAGGAGTTTATTTTTCAGGATATTTTCTGCTTATGCGCATCAATCTGGATGTTTTGCTCATCCTCGACGCACTCGACAAACAGGGTTCATTTGCCGCAGCAGCCGAATCGCTGTTTAAAACCCCTGCGGCACTCAGCTATATGATTCAGAAGCTGGAAAGCGATTTGAATATTGAGCTGCTTGACCGCTCCGGGCACCGGGCGAAATTTACCGACACCGGGCTGATGATGCTGGAAAAGGGACGTTTGCTGCTGAGTGCGGCCAAAGATCTCGAAAAGCAGGCGGTACAGCTGAGTTCAGGCTGGGAAAAAGAGCTGGCAATCGCGCTGGACGACTCTTTTCCTTTCGCCACGCTGCTGCCCATTATTGATGAATTTCACGCGCTGAATAAGCAAACCCGGCTGAGTTTTACCCACCATACGCTGGCAGGCTCCTGGGAGGAACTGACCCATAATGGCGCAGACATCATTCTGGGGGCGATTAATGAACCGCCAACGTCAGCCGCCTGGTCCTACAAAATGCTCGGCACGCTGGATAATGTATTTGTCGTGGCACCCGAACATCCGCTGGCCGCCGCGCCAGATGGCCTGACAAACGAACAGCTGTGCCTGCATCGGGCCATTGTTATCAGCGACAGCGCCCGCTTTTGCCATCCGCTGCAAACCAATCTGATGGACGAGCAGGCGCAGATTCGCGTCGATGACTTCCACAGTAAGGTGATGTTACTGCGAGCCGGCATGGGCTGCGGATTTCTTCCCCGCCACATTGCCAGCCCGTGGCTTGCCACAGGCGAACTGGTGGAAAAAACGGTCATCTCATTTCGCCAAAAAGATGTGGCCTATATGGCATGGCGTAACAGCCGCGACGGGCTGGCGCAGCGCTGGTGGCGAGAAACGCTGCTGGCGAGCCCGGAGATTGCGCGCTTGTATCAATGACCGATCCACACCGTGGCGGAGATCGCCGGCAGCGTCAGGATATCGTCAGCGAGCAGGCCGTTACCCTCTTTGTGCTGCCATTGAGCGACACGCAGTAGTGGCGAGGCTGGCAGGACCACTTCACAGGCCTGACCACGGTTAATCGCCACCAGCACGCGCTGGCGGTTGAGCACCCGCACAAACACGACCACGTTATCTTCGGCGTAAATCACCTGACAACCGCCATGGCGTAACGCCTGGCTTTGATGGCGTAATTTTGCCAGCCGCTGATACAGCTCAAGCAAATGAGTGTCCTGTTTTTCAGGTTGCCACGGGAACGGCTTACGACAGAACGGGTCGTTATTACCGTCCAGCCCCACCTCGTCACCGTAATAAATACAAGGCACGCCAGGCCAGGTAAACAGCCATACCACCGCCAACGGTAAACGCGCCACGTCTTTGCCAAGCAAGGATTTAAAACGGGCGGTATCGTGGCTGTCGAGCTGATTGAACATCCGCAGTTGCTGCTGATGCGACAGACCCGCGCGGTAGTTATCCATCCACGCCATACAGGTTTGGGCATCAATAGATTGCGGGTCGTAGGAGATATCCGTATTGGCCAGAAATCCCCAGATGGGGAAAGTAAAACCGCGATAGTTCATGGCGGCATCTTCTGCATCCGCCTGCAACCACTGGCGCGCATCACCAAAATGTTCACCCACAACATACGCTTCAGGCTGGGTTTCTTTTGCCGCCTGCGTAATCCCCGCCACATGGTGCAGGTTGTTGCGCGCCCCGCCGCCCTCTCCCAGCATATGCACGACATCAAGACGCCAGCCGTCCATACTCCACGGTGCTTTCAGCCAGTGACGAACGATACTGTCTTCCCCACGATAAATCTCATTGACCAGGCTTTGCGAACAAAAATCCAGCTTGGGTAGGCTGGCATAGCCCAGCCAGTCAAGCGCCACACCGTCGGCAGAGAAATGATACCAGTCACGCCAGGGGGAGTGCGGGTTGTAACACGCCCCATCCGTCCCACGGTTATGCCGATCAAACCAGGGGTGTGAATCGCCGCTGTGGTTAAAGACACCGTCCAGAATCAGACGCATGCCCTGCTGTTGCGTGTTGTGACGCAAGCGCAGCAGCGCGTTGTCGCCGCCAAACTGTGGATCAACATGACGGTAATCTTCGGTATCGTATTTATGCACGCTCGGCGCGGTAAATACCGGGTTCAGATACAGCGCCGTCACCCCTAACGTTTTCAGATACGGCAGCTTTTCGCTGATGCCGTCTAAATCGCCGCCATAAAATGTCGATCCTCCGGCCTGAGCGGTCAGCGGTTCATCCCACTCGCGACGCACGATGTCATGCCCGGCTGCGTGGTGGTAATAGACGTTTGGAGCCGGCTCACGCGACTGGCTGCGGGCAAAGCGATCCGGGAAAATCTGATAGAAAATCTGGTCAGCTACCCACTGCGGACCGTTATCCGGCACATCAACAGCAAACTGCTCCAGACGCGCAGGCGGAAAACGGCTGAATCCCTGCGGTGTAAACCACAGCTGACGATCGGGCCACAATAATTTAAAGCTATAGCGCCGACGAGGTTGGCCGCTGGCAAGATCGATCGCCGCTCGCCACGCGGTCACGCCCGGCTGCGGCTGGCTGCGCAGCTTGTGCATGGAGAGCGAAATCTCTTCGTTATCGTTTTCTGCGCGTAGCGTCACCCGCTGAGGTGGATTTTCCCCGGCCAGCCACAGCGTAATTGTCAGTTGATCTTTGTTTTGCTTAACAAATGGGGCAACCGGAAGGTGCCAGGCGTTCAACATCACGTATCCCCTTTGATGAAAATGAAGCCACCTTGCCATAGCAAAGAGCAGGATCACTCATCATCTTAACGTTTATTAGGGGAGGAGTTCGGGGGAGGAGAAAATTGCCGGGCGACGCGACGCGTTACCCGGCAAAAAATTACTGTGCTTCAGCCAGTTGACGCTCGCGGCGGCGTTTAAATACCCACCCCACCAGCAGCAGGGCAATCCACGCGAAACCAACATACAGTGAAATGCGGGTATCCGGATGGTAGCCGATAAGCGCGATGATAAAGACGAGGAAAATCAGGCCAACAACGGTCGTTGTTACCCCACCAGGTACTTTAAATTTCAGCGCCTTGACCTCTTCCGGC
Source organism: Citrobacter sp. CRE-46 (assembly GCF_059615875.1). Taxonomy (NCBI): domain Bacteria; kingdom Pseudomonadati; phylum Pseudomonadota; class Gammaproteobacteria; order Enterobacterales; family Enterobacteriaceae; genus Citrobacter; species Citrobacter sp. CRE-46. The sequence goes on from NZ_CM184341.1 coordinate 3,940,226, forward strand.
GGCAGACGGCGGCGGAAGGCAATCTGCGACAGCAGGATCATAATCCACACCCACACCGTGGCGAAGGTCGCCAGTGAGGCGATCACCAGGAAGACGTTTTCCGGCATGATGTAGTTAAGATAAACCGCAAACAGCAGCGCGATAGTCATCACCATCACTGTGATCCATGGCACACCGCGACGCGACGTCTTGGCGAACATTTTTGGCGCACTGCCCTGCTCCGCCATACCATGCAGCATACGCCCCACGCCGAAGACGTCAGAGTTGATAGCCGACAGCGATGCGGTGAGAACCACAAAGTTGAGGATCCCGGCGGCAAAGGTAATGCCCATATGCTGGAACGTCAGGACGAACGGACTCCCGTCGGTGCCAACCTGGTTCCACGGGTAAATAGACATAATGACGAACAGCGTCCCCACGTAAAATACCAGGATACGCATCGGTACGGAATTGATAGCACGCGGAATAGATTTTTCCGGGTCTTTCGCTTCACCTGCAGTAATACCGATAATCTCTATCCCGCCGTAAGCGAACATCACCATTTGTAGCGACATCACCATGCCGAGCCAGCCGTTGCTAAAGAAGCCGCCGTTACTCCACAGGTTATGGATACCGGTAGGTTGACCGCCGTTGCCAATGCCCCAAATGATGATGCCGAACCCGGCGACAATCATGATGATAATAGTGGCGACTTTAAAGAACGAGAACCAGAACTCCAGCTCGCCAAACACCTTCACGCTCATCAGGTTGATGGCGCAAATAATCAGCACCACGCTGAGTACCCATATCCAGTGCGGTACCGCCGGGAACCAGACCCCCATGTAAATGCCGAAGGCAGTAACGTCGGCAATAGCGACAATCAGGATTTCAAAACAGTAGGTCCAGCCGGTAATGTAACCCGCCAACGGCCCGAGGTTTTCCTGCGCATAGCGCGAGAAAGAGCTGGCTGCAGGATTATGCACAGACATTTCGCCCAGCGCGCGCATGATGATATATGCCGCAGCGCCACCGATAATATAGGCCAGCAACACGCTCGGCCCCGCCATTTTGATCGCGTCGGCAGAGCCGTAAAACAGCCCGGTGCCAATTGCCGAACCTAATGCCATAAAGCGAATGTGCCGGGTGCTCAGCCCACGCTTTAGCTTGTTATTACTTTCCATCGATTCCTAACCTGTTAACACAATAAAAAAACCACGGGGCCATATTAATAGCCCCGTGGTTAAAACTTATTGTCAGTGATTAGTGCGCGCTGGAGGTCACTTGTCGACCCGCGGCGCGATCCCAGATAATTGCCAGGATCACCATCACGACTGTTGGCATCAACCACGCCAGCCCTTGTTCCGCCAGCGGTAAACGCTGGGTCCAGGCCGGTAACACGTCGCCAATTGCAGAAGCTTTAATGCCATCAAGGATACCAAAAATCAGGCTGATAAACATCGCAGGTGCAATGACGCGGGAAGAATTATGCCACCATGAGCGGGTAAAACTTAATACAACCAGTGCGATACATGGCGGATAGATAGCCGTCAGCACCGGAATAGAGATCTGAATCAGATGGCTCAGCCCCAGGTTAGAGACCACCATTGAGAAGCCGCCGAGGATAAATACCAGCGTACGATAAGACAGTGGAACGTACTGGGCAAAGAACTCTGCGCACGCGCAGGTCAGGCCAACCGCAGTCACCAGACAGGCGATGAAAATCAGCGCCGCCAGCAGGAAGCTTCCTGCGCCGCCAAAGGTGTGCTGAACATACGCATGCAGAATCGCCGCGCCGTTAGCTGACTGATCGACCAGAATTGCGCTATCGGAGCCCAGACGGAACAACGCAAGGTACAGCAGCGTTAAGCCCACACCCGCCATCAAACCAGCCCAAACGGTGTAACGGGTCAGCAGACGCGACTCGGTAACGCCACGCGAGCGGGCGGCGTTAACAATAACAATACCAAATACCATCGCGCCCAGCGTATCCATGGTCAGATAACCATTTACGAAACCATTCGAAAATGCTGCGGTTTGATAGGCTTCCATCGCATTGCTGATCGGGCCTGCCGGCCAGACAATCGCGGCGACAGACAGTACCACCAGCGCAAGGATTTTCAGCGGAGCAAGGAAGTTGCCGACGGTATCCAGCAGTTTGCCTGGATACAGCGACACCAAAATAACAATCGCAAAATAGACCACGCTGTAGATGAACAGCGGCAGTGCAGAGTCACCGGTCAGCGGCGCAATCCCGACTTCGAAAGAGACCGTTGCGGTACGCGGCGTCGCGAACAATGGACCAACCGCCAGATAGCAGACGGTAGCCAGCAGCAACCCAGCAACCTTACCGATAGGCGTACTCAGGCTGTCCACACCGCCACCGACTTTCGCCAGCGCGACAACGGTAAGTACCGGAAGACCAACGGCGGTAATCAAAAAGCCAAAAGCCGCAGTCCAGACGTGTTCGCCTGCCTGCAAACCAACCATTGGGGGGAAGATGATGTTACCTGCACCAACGAACAGTGCAAATGTCATAAATCCCAAAGCGATAATATCGCGCGATTTTAACTGATGGGTCATAAAGTCTTACAGCCTGTGGATGTGGTGTTGAAAATAATAAATTTTTGCCTTTCCCTGGGGGACAATACAGCGGCATTTTTGCTCAATTCCAGCGGGAAACACTCCCGACCTGGCGCGGCGAAGAATAGTTTTTCGATTTACCGCGTAAATGCAGTCGGTATGACAGCATCTGGAGCGCAATTTAAACGCTTATAACGTTTTAAAGCAAGGTGGGATCCAAAAACCAGAACAATATAGCGATATGAAAAATGCAGTTAGCACAAAAAACCATTTCATGGAAAAAGGTATGGGTAATAGTTCGAACAAAAAACAATCAAACGTCGCAAAATTCAGGATGTAACTATTGACCACATAAAAAAACCAGCTCGCGCTGGCTTTTGGAAAGATTATCTTACGAATACGGGTTAATCGTTACTTTTGGCCATTAAACGTTCCGGGATGACGAAACTAAATCGCGTCCCTTTGCCTGGCGTACTTTCGATATTCAGGCGGCTATCGTGATGTTGCAGAGCATGTTTCACGATGGCCAGACCCAGTCCACTCCCGCCCGTTTGTCGGGATCGCGCTTTGTCCACGCGATAGAAGCGTTCGGTCAAACGAGGAATATGCTCCGCAGCAATACCAGGCCCATTGTCCTCGACGCTAAATTCCGCCCCAGAGGCAACATGCTGCCAGCGCACGGTGATGTGCGTACCCGCGGGGGTATGGTTCACCGCGTTATACACAAGATTCGAAATCGCGCTACGCAGTTGCTCCTCATTTCCCCGCACGCTCAGGTGGCTATCAATATCAAAAGTAAACGTATGATTATTCTGACTCAGCGTGTGCGCCTCGTGTTCAACCACGCGCAGCATCATCGGCACGTCCACCTTCTCATTAAGCAGTAGCGCTGGCGCGGCCTCTATTTTCGACAACGTCAGCAACTGCTTCACCAGCCCTTCCATGCGGTACGTTTGCTCACGCATGGTATGCAGCGCTTTTTCACGCGTCGTTCCTTCCAGCGGATGCTCCTGCATCATTTCCAGATAACCTTGTAGCACCGTCAGCGGCGTACGCAACTCATGGCTGGCGTTGGCGAAAAAGTTACGCCGCGAACCTTCCAGTTGGTGCATCTGGGTAACATCGCGCGCGACCATCAGCAATTGCTTATCGGTATAGGGCATCACGCGAATCTCCAGATGCCGTCCGGTATTGAGCACCAGATTGATTGGCCGACTAAAATCACGCGTTTTCAGATATTGCGTGAATTCCGGGTAGCGCAGCAGGTTAAGTATATTTTGCCCGCTATCGTCCGGCCAGCGCAGTCCCAGAACCTGCTGGGCCAGGCCGTTACACCAGAAAATGCCCCCCTCTTCAGTCGTCAACACCACCGCGTCGGGTAGCGATTCCGCCCCACTGCGAAAACGTTTAATCAGATTACCCAGTTCCCGACGGCGCTTTTTGTTGCGCAGCTGCATTTGATGCAGCCCATACAGCAACGGCTCCCAACTTCCGCGCCCCGGCGGCGGGGTCATGCTTCTGTCGACCCATAACCACCAGGACAAGCGTAATAAATTCCAGAAATGCCAGACAAGCAGGCCGGTTACCGACGCCAGCAAAAACCAGGGCAGGTAACCAAAAAAAGCGCTAAGGATAAACGCCGGTATGCAGCAGAGGATCAGCTCCAGTACCAGCCTTTTCCATGACAATCGTTCTAGCAAACGTCTTACTCCATTAACAGCCTAATCCGTCAGGCCCCTATTCATGTTAGTCAGAAGCGGGTCGAAAAACGATATCCCGTCCCACGAACCGTCTGCACCATACGATCATGTCCACTGTGCTCCAGCGCTTTACGCAAGCGGCGGATATGCACATCCACTGTCCGGTCTTCCACGTACACATTGGTACCCCAGACATGATTGAGTAATTGCTCACGGCTATAGACGCGTTCAGGGTGGGTCATAAAGAAGTGCAACAGTTTGAATTCTGTCGGCCCCATATCCAATGGATCCTCGCCGGTCATCACGCGATGCGAGGTTGGGTCAAGGCTCAGCCCCTGCATCTCAATAACCTCTTCCACCGCCATGGGGGAAATACGACGCAGAACAGCTTTAATACGCGCCACCAGCTCCTTGGGAGAAAACGGCTTGGTAATATAATCATCCGCGCCCGTTTCCAGACCCCGTACACGATCTTCCTCTTCTCCCCTCGCCGTCAGCATCATGACGGGAATATCCCGCGTCATCGCTTCGCGCTTGAGATGTTTAATAAACTGTAGGCCCGAGCCGCCGGGTAGCATCCAGTCAAGCAGGACGAGATCCGGCCAGGGTTCATTGAGTTGGTTCACAGCACTGTCATAGTCTTCGGCTTCTACGGTTTGAAAACCGTTTTGCTCGAGCACGAAGCAGACCATTTCACGAATTGGAGCTTCATCTTCTACGACCAGAATACGTCTCGCCATGATTTGCCCTGTTTATAATTAAATCGTTTGCCATCAATACGGTGCCATTATGCGTCAGTTTTATGACAGATTTATGAAAAGATAGTCCAGGTTTAACGCAGCCCCGCGAATTATGACAGCCCTTAAACAAGATATTACCGTCCTTGCAGGGTTATAATCCCCGCCACTGTTTTATCGTCATGGAACTCTTATGCGCATCCTTCACACGTCTGACTGGCATCTGGGCCAAAATTTCTACAGCAAGAGCCGCGCCGCTGAACATCAGGCCTTTCTCGACTGGCTGCTGGAAACGGCACAATCCCAGCAGGTGGATGCCATTATTGTGGCGGGCGATATTTTCGATACCGGCTCACCGCCAAGCTATGCCCGTGAGCTGTATAACCGTTTTGTCGTTAATCTGCAGCAAACCGGCTGTCATCTGGTGGTGTTGGCAGGTAACCACGACTCCGTCGCCACGCTCAACGAATCCCGCGATATTCTGGCGTTTCTCAATACCACAGTGATCGCCAGCGCTGGCCATGCGCCGCAGGTGCTGTCTCAACGCGACGGCACGCCGGGCGCGATCCTGTGTCCGGTGCCTTTTTTACGCCCGCGTGACATCATTACCAGCCAGGCCGGGCTAACGGGACAAGAGAAACAGCAGCATTTGCTATCGGCTATCACCGACTATTACCAACAGCAATATCATGACGCCTGTACGCTGCGCGGCGACCAGAATCTGCCCATCATTGCGACCGGGCATCTGACCACCGTTGGCGCCAGTAAAAGTGACGCTGTACGTGACATTTATATTGGTACGCTGGACGCCTTTCCGGCGCAAAACTTTCCACCCGCCGATTACATCGCGCTGGGACATATTCATCGGGCGCAGGTTATCGGCGGAACAGAGCATATTCGCTACTGCGGTTCGCCAATTGCGCTCAGTTTTGACGAGTGCGGCAAAAGCAAATGCGTCCATCTGGTGAGCTTCGAAAACGGCAAGCTGAGCGCTGTTGAACACCTCACCGTACCGGTCACCCAGCCGTTGGCGGTGCTGAAAGGTGATTTAGCCGCGATTACCGCCCAACTAGAGCAGTGGCGCGGTGTGCAGCAGGAACCGCCAGTCTGGTTAGATATCGAAATCACCACCGATGACTATCTGCACGACATGCAGCGTAAGATTCAGGCATTAACCGAAGATTTACCGGTAGAGGTGTTATTGGTGCGCCGTAGCCGGGAACAGCGCGAACGTATTATGGCGAATGAACGACGTGAAACGCTAAGCGAGCTGAGCGTGACGGACGTTTTTGCCCGTCGCCTGGCGCTGGAAGAACTCGAAGAATCGCAACGCGAGCGCCTGAATCAACTGTTTAGCACCACCTTACACACGCTTGCCGGGGAGACCGAAGCATGAAAATTCTCAGCCTGCGTTTGAAAAACCTCAATTCTCTGAAAGGAGAATGGAAAGTCGATTTCACGGCTGAGCCCTTTGCCAGCAATGGGCTGTTCGCCATCACGGGTCCAACGGGCGCGGGAAAAACCACCCTGCTGGACGCCATTTGTCTCGCGCTGTATCACGAAACGCCGCGGCTCAATACCGTGTCTCAATCGCAAAACGATCTGATGACCCGCGACACCGCCGAGTGTCTGGCCGAGGTCGAGTTCGAAGTCCGGGGCGAAGCCTATCGCGCATTCTGGAGCCAGAACCGCGCGCGCAATCAGCCTGAAGGCAACCTACAGGCTCCGCGCGTAGAACTTGCCCGCTGCGCCGACGGTAAAATCCTCGCCGATAAAGTCAAAGACAAGCTGGAAATGACCGCCGAACTTACCGGGCTGGATTACGGTCGTTTCACCCGTTCGATGCTGCTGTCTCAGGGGCAATTTGCCGCATTTCTAAATGCCAAACCGAAAGAGCGTGCCGAACTGCTGGAAGAGCTGACGGGGACTGAGATCTACGGCCAAATTTCCGCCATGGTGTTTGAAAAGCATAAAGCAGCGCGTACAGAGCTGGAAAAACTGCAGGCGCAGGCCAACGGCGTGGCACTGCTCGCTGCGGAGCAGGTGCAGTCCCTGACAGAGAGTTTGCAGGTACTTACTGACGAGGAAAAACAACACCTTGCAAGCCAGCAGACTCAGCAACAGCATCTCAACTGGCTCATTCGGCAAAATGAGCTACAGGCAGAAATCAACCGTCACCAACAGGCGTTACAGGCCGCAAAACAGGCGCAAGAAGACGCGCAGCCACAGCTGGCGGCGCTGAGTCTGGCACAACCGGCCAGAGCGTTACGCCCTCACTGGGAGCGAATCCAGGAACAAACGGCTACGATAGCGCGTACGCGGCAGAATATTCAGGAAGTGAATGCTCGCTTACAAAGCAGCTTAGCGCTGCGCGGGCGCATCCGTCAGCAGGCGCACACGCAGTCGACCGCCTTGCTCGCCGGACAACAGACGTTAATCGACTGGCTGAACGAACATGATCGCTTCCGCTTGTGGGGCAGCGAACTGGCTGGGTGGAAGGCCCTGCTGGCGCAACACTCCGACGCCAGCGCCCAGCTACGCCAGTGGCAGCAATTACGGGAAAACGACACGCGTAAACTGGATGCGCTGGCGCTTCCCACGCTGACACTTTCGCCGCAGGAGGTCACGGCGGCGCTGGCGCAACATGTGCAGCTCCGTCCGTTACGCCAACGTCTGAGCAATCTGCATGGGCAAATCGCCCCGAAGCAAAAGCAGCTGGCGCAGTTACGCGCGACGCTGGTGCAACGTCAGCAAGAGCTAACGCAGCGCAACGCGGTGCTTGCCGAAAAACGTCAGCGCTATAAAGATAAAAATCAGCAGCTTGCCGATGTGAGGATCATTTGCGAGCAGGAAGCCCGCATCAAAGATTTGGAAAGCCAGCGGGCATTATTGCAATCCGGCATGCCTTGTCCGCTGTGCGGCTCCACCACGCATCCGGCGATTGAGCGCTATCAAACGCTCGAACTGAGTGTTAATCAGGCACGACGTGAAGCACTGGAAAAAGAGGTTAAAACCCTGGCTGATGAGGGCTCAACGTTACGCGGTCAGCTTGAGGCCATAACCCAGCAACTCCAGCGCGATGAGCGTGAAGCACAGACGCTTTCTCAAGAGGAGCAAGCGCTTACTCAAGAGTGGCAGACAGTCACTACCAGCCTTAGCGTGACGCTGCAACCGCAGGATGATATCGCCCCGTGGTTTGCCGCCCAGGAAGAATACGAACAACAACTTCACCAGTTGAGCCTGCGTCATACCCTGCAGGCGCAAATCACGGCGCATACCGAGCAGATTACCCAGCTCCAGCAGCAAATTGACCAGCGCCAGGCGACGTTAACCGCCGAGCTGGCCCGCCATGGACTGTCCCTTCCTGCTGCAGATGACGCTAATTCGTGGCTGAGTGAGCGGGCGAGAGAAGCGCAAATGTGGCAGCAGCGCCAGAACGAACTCACCGAGTTACAGGCGCGAATAGCTCAGCTCACGCCGTTGCTGGAAACGCTGCCTGAGAGCGATACGCTGTCTGCAAGTACTGAGAATCTGTCGCTGGAAAACTGGCGACAGGTGCATGACGATTGCCTGTCTTTACAAGGCCAGTGGCAAACCTTGCAACAGCAGGAGGCGCAGGACCTACAGCGCGCCGCAGAAATTCAGGCACAGTTTGATGCCGCACTGCAGGCCAGCATCTTTGCCGATCGTGACGCCTTTGTTGCCGCACTGCTGGATGAAGAAACCTTTAGCCGTCTGGAGCAGTTAACGCAATCGCTGGAAAAGCAGCAGCAGCAGGCACAAACGCTGCTTAATCAGGCTCAGCAGGCGCTGGCGAGCCATCACCAGCAGTTGCCAACCGGGGCGGATCTCACGCTCACGGCACAACAGCTTCGCGACGCGCTGGCGCAGCTCACCCAGCAGCTACGGGAAAATACCACGCGTCAGGGCGAAATTCGCCAGCAGCTGAAACAGGATACTGAACATCGCCAGCAGCAGCAGGCGCTGATGCAGGAGATTGAAAACGTCACGCAGCAGGTTGAAGACTGGGGCTATCTGAATGCGCTGATCGGCTCGAAAGAGGGAGATAAATTCCGCAAGTTTGCCCAGGGACTGACACTGGATAACCTGGTGTGGCTTGCCAACAACCAACTCACTCGTTTGCATGGTCGCTATCTGTTAAAGCGTAAGGCCAGCGAAGCGCTGGAGCTGGAAGTGGTTGATACCTGGCAGGCCGATGCCGTGCGCGACACCCGTACGCTTTCCGGCGGCGAGAGCTTCCTCGTGAGTCTGGCGCTGGCGCTGGCGTTATCCGATTTGGTCAGCCACAAAACGCGAATTGACTCCCTGTTCCTCGATGAAGGTTTCGGCACGCTGGACAGCGAAACGCTGGATACCGCGCTGGACGCGCTGGATGCGCTGAACGCCACCGGCAAAACCATTGGAGTGATCAGCCACGTTGAAGCGATGAAAGAACGCATTCCGGTGCAGATCAAGGTTAAAAAAATCAACGGGCTGGGCTACAGCAAACTCGACAAGCTGTTTGCGGTGGGATCAGCATAAATCTCCAGGCCGGAGCTATCCGGCACAATATGTAGCACAATATTGCATACTCAAAGACGGATATGAAATGGCATTCCACTTCGCTTATCCGCAAGCTATCTCTGTTGGCGGCGAACGTTCGCCGCTATGACGCACATCCGGCGTCTTTCTTGTTGGCAGGTGGTATGAAAAAAGTCGTTTTCTCTTTAGCGCTGGGGACATTTGGGCTGGGCATGGCCGAGTTCGGCATCATGGGGGTACTCACCGAGCTGGCGCGGGACGTGGGCATTTCTATCCCGGCCGCTGGTCATATGATTTCGTTTTACGCCTTTGGCGTAGTGTTGGGCGCGCCGATTATTGCGCTCTTTTCCAGCCGCTTTTCGCTTAAGCATATTCTGCTGTTTCTGGTCACGCTGTGCGTGATTGGCAACGCCATCTTCACCCTTTCCTCCTCGTATTTTATGTTGGCGGTGGGCAGGCTGGTTTCCGGCTTCCCGCACGGCGCATTTTTTGGCGTTGGAGCTATTATTCTGTCGAAGCTGGCGCGCCCAGGAAAAGTCACCGCCGCCGTCGCGGGCATGGTTTCAGGGATGACCGTTGCCAATCTGATTGGCATTCCCGTCGGTACCTGGCTGAGCCAGGAATTTAGCTGGCGCTATACGTTCCTGCTGATTGCCGTCTTTAATATCGCCGTTATTGTCTCGATATCTTTTTGGGTGCCCAACATCAGCGATGAAGCGAAAGGGAATCTGCGCGAGCAATTTCACTTTTTGAAAAGCCCCGCCCCGTGGTTGATCTTTTCCGCCACCATGTTTGGCAACGCCGGGGTTTTCGCCTGGTTCAGCTACGTCAAGCCGTACATGATGTACATCTCCGGCTTTTCCGAGGCGCTGATGACCTTCATCATGATGCTGGTGGGATTGGGGATGGTATTAGGGAATCTGTTGAGCGGTCAGCTTTCTGGCCGCTATACGCCGCTGCGCATTGCGGTAATAACCGACTTCACCATTGTGCTGGTTCTGCTGCTGCTTTTTGTTTTTGGCGGTATCAAAGCCGCATCGCTGACCTTCGCCTTTATTTGCTGCGCGGGCCTGTTCGCCCTATCGGCGCCGCTGCAAATTTTGCTGCTGCAAAATGCCAAAGGAGGTGAACTACTGGGCGCGGCAGGCGGACAAATTGCCTTTAACCTCGGTAGCGCAATTGGCGCCTGGTGCGGCGGTATGATGCTGACGCTGGGCTTTGCCTACAACTATGTGACGCTGCCGGCTGCGTTGCTGTCGTTCTCCGCCATGTCATCGCTGCTGATTTACGGCTACCTGAAGCGCGGCGTGCAACAAGTTGCAGCCGCGACGTAAAACAGATTACGCCTGCGGCCACAGCCAGGCCGCACCGCGTACGCCGCTGGAGTCACCATGCAGCGCCTTGCGTAGGGGCGTTTCACACTCGCCGCCAAAGACAAATTGCTTCATCAACGTGGGAACGTTTTGATATAGCCTGTCGACATTACTCATTCCCCCACCCAGTACAATGACGTCCGGATCGAGAATATTCACCACATGCGCCAGCGATTTTGCCAGACGCAGCTCATAGCGGCTCAATGCCTGCTCCGCCACCGCATCCCGCACGTTAACCAGATCGATAATGTCGCTGCCCTTGAGCGACTTACCGCTCAGACGCTGGTAGTCGGTGGCAAAACCGGTCCCGGAAATAAAGGTTTCAATGCAGCCTTGCTTGCCGCAATAGCAGGGTACTTCCTGGCGATAACGCAGCTCATCTTCGTCCATCCACGGCAGCGGATTATGCCCCCACTCGCCCGCGGTACCGTTGCCACCCGTGTGCGCCCGACCATTCAACGCCACACCCGCGCCGCATCCGGTGCCAATAATTACCGCAAATACGGTTTGCGCCCCTGCCGCCGCGCCATCCACCGCTTCAGAAACCGCCAGGCAATTGGCATCATTCGCCAGGCGCACTTCACGGTTCAAACGCATACTTAAGTCTTTATCAAAGGGTTGCCCGTTAAGCCAGGTTGAGTTGGCATTCTTGACTACCCCAGTGTAAGGCGAAATTGAACCAGGGATCCCCATCCCCACGGTTCCCGTTTGCCCGGTAGCCTGCTCCGCCATCACCACCAGCGCAGCAATGGTTTCTATCGTTTGCTGATAATCCTCACGCGGTGTGGGCAGGCGATGGCGAAAAAGCTGCTCGCCTGCATCGCCAAGCGCAATAACTTCCGTTTTTGTACCGCCCAAATCGATACCTATACGCACTGTTTGCTCCTCTTCCCGATTAACAATGCAAGCATAGCGACAATTCGCTATCATGCCCGCTGGATTTAACGACAAGGCCGTGGAAATTATCATGCTGTGGTTCAAAAATTTAATGGTTTACCGTCTTAGCCGCGATGTTTCTTTGCGTGCCGAAGAGATGGAAAAACAGCTGGCATCAATGACGTTCACCCCTTGCGGTAGCCAGGATATGGCAAAAATGGGCTGGGTTCCGCCGATGGGATCGCACAGCGATGCATTAACGCATACCGCCAATGGCCAAATTATTATCTGCGCCCGCAAAGAAGAAAAAATTCTGCCGTCGCCGGTTATCAAACAGGCGCTGGAAGCCAAAATATTCAAACTGGAAGCTGAGCAAGGTCGCAAGCTTAAGAAGACCGAAAAAGACTCGCTGAAAGATGAAGTTCTGCACTCATTGCTGCCGCGCGCCTTTAGCCGCTTCAGCCAAACGATGATGTGGATCGACACCGTTAACGATCTGATCATGGTTGATTGTGCGAGCGCGAAGAAAGCGGAAGATACGCTGGCGCTGCTGCGTAAGAGCCTCGGCTCGCTGCCGGTCGTTCCGCTGACGATGGAAAACCCTATTGAGCTGACGCTAACCGAATGGGTTCGCTCCGGTACAACGGCGCAGGGCTTCCAGTTGCTGGATGAAGCAGAACTGAAAGCGATCCTTGAAGACGGCGGCGTGATCCGCGCGAAAAAACAGGATCTGGTCTGCGACGAAATCGCCGTACATATCGAAGCGGGCAAACTGGTCACCAAGCTGGCGCTGGACTGGCAGCAGCGCATTCAGTTCGTTATGTGTGACGACGGCTCGATTAAGCGTCTGAAGTTTAGCGACGAATTGCGCGATCAGAACGAAGATATTGACCGCGAGGACTACGCTCAGCGTTTTGATGCCGATTTCATCCTGATGACGGGCGAACTGGCGGCGCTGATTAAAAGTCTGGTAGAAGGATTAGGCGGCGAAGCGCAACGTTAAGCCGTGTTTACCGAATGGCGGCTCAATGTCGCCATTCGTCATTTTTACGCTTACAGGTAGCGGCAAAGATAGGATGTTGGCTCTGCCACCTGCAGATGAAACTCGCTGCTGCCTGGTACGTTAAACACGTCCCCTGCGGCATAGACTTTCCACTCAGTTTCCCCCGGCAGCAGCACGTTCAGTGCGCCGCTGACGACCGTCATCTCTTCAGGCGCCGCAGTACCAAAGGTGTATTCGCCTTCAGCCATCACGCCAACACTGGCACGGCCAGTACTGCTGCTGGTAAAACCGATGGATTTTACTTTGCCGGAAAAGTATTCATTACTTTGAAGCATACAACTGACCCTATCTTGTGATTAAGTTAACAACCAATATAGGGGGCTGGCGTTGCACCTGTCACGCAAAATTACGCAAGCAATTCCGAAGCCAGCCGGGCGATCAGCACATTGGACAGCAGAACCGGGACATCCAGCGATTTTTGCAGTAAATCGCGATGACGTTGATTAAAACCCAGACAATCCAGCATGATCACATCCGCGCCTTGCTCAAGCAATTCTTTACCGGCATCAATCAGTTGTTGTTCGGAACCGTGAATCGGATTCGCCACGGCATACACTGGCGGCGTTTGCAACACCTGCCATTTTTGCGTCTGGGCTTTAAGCAATTCCGTGACGGGGACAAGAACCCCGACCTGATGCCCTTCCACAATCGAGGCGACCAGTGGAGGAATTATACGTAAAGGTTCCAGTAACATACTCTTACGGGCGGTCAGGCGGGCAATTGAGGCCGTACTCATCAGCAGGATCACGTCAAAGCCCTGATTATCGAGTACTTCTACGATACCTTGTAGTGATCGTTCCACTTTCTGGCGCGAAACATGGGCAAGCTGATGGTCGCTGAGCAGCGTTAAAAGCGGCTCGTCACCGGGAGAGACGCCGTACTCGGCCATCACATCCTCTCGCCGCATCTGCCCCAGCAGACTGTGGTGAGTGATGTGCTGCTCATCGATATATTCCGTCAGGAGCGGTAACACCTCACGCATCGGCACCACGCCAATCGTGAGGATAGCCAACGACGTACCCATTTTTTGCTCCACCGTCTTCTTACTTTGCTGTGAATTCCCGAATAATTGCCGGGCGCTGACCTGCGCTACAAACGCTCAAAAGCGTAGCAGCAGATCGGCGGTGTATTTTGTAAAGATTCCAAATCATTCCAGTACTGTATTGTTATTGTTTAATTTTCAATTTTTACTGTATACGGCGATATTTAAAAAAATGTGATGTACGCCCGTCCTGGCACTTTTCAGACTCGTGCCAGGACGGTGCTTAATATCAGTCTTTATCGGGATCTTCGTAGCGTTTTTTAGCATCCATGGCTTCCTGAGCGGAAGGATGCTCACTGATCAGCGAATTCGGTTCCGGGTGATCGGCGCGAAGTTGATACCAGGTTACCGTCTGGCCTGGCGTCCCCTTTTCAACGGTAACAATGGTTGCTTGACGCGGATAAGGTGGTTTTGTCGGCATAGCTCTTCCTTTTGTCTGAATGAGCTTTAAGTATAGACACCACCCTGTAAGCGTGGCGCTGCCTGCGACAGTATCCCAAAAATGTCGTCCACCACCTGCGAAGGCGGATTGGTCGCATCAACAATATAATGCGCCGCTGCACGGTACAGAACATCACGCTGGGCAAGCACTTCTTCTACTTCTTCAGTCAGCGGCTTGCCGGTTAAGGTTGGGCGCAACCCCTCTTCAGGCGTAGCCTCCAGACGCTCAACCAGTACCGATACCGGCGCGCTTAAATAGATAACCACACCGTGGCTACGCATATAATGACGATTAAATTCGGTCAGAATGATGCCGCCACCGGTCGCAACAACCGTTGTCGGAGCCGTGACGGCCTGCAGAGCGGTCGTTTCCTGGGCACGAAACCCTTCCCATCCTTCTCTTTCGACGATTTCCGCTACGGTCATCTGCACGTGCGACTGCAACCAGCGATCGGTATCAACGAACTGGTAATCGATGGCCTTCGCCAGCGCCATACCGATTGTCGTTTTACCACACCCCCGGGGGCCAACAAGAAAAAGAGGTTGCGTCATCACAGAATTTCCCCAGAGAACCGCCGACGAGCGGGATCTGATGCAATTAAAGATATAATCATATCACCAAACTAGTACACCACCAAATCGTAAAGAAAAAATTACACAAACAGTGATGGTGTCAATTAAACCCTACTATAACAAGAATTCACACGGATGAAAGTGTAAAAAATAAATTACAGATACTATTTTCTGCGCTGAACTTCCAGCCACCACTTATCCAGCTCAGCCGCAAAATGCTGCCGGTCGCGGGGAGAAAGGCTATCCGGTCCCCCGGTCTGGATGCCGCTGGCGCGTAGCGTATCCATAAAATCACGCATCATCAGACGTTCGCGGATCGTCGCTTCGGTATAACGTTCGCCGCGTGGATTAAGCGCAGCCGCCCCTTTTTCAATGGCTTCAGCAGCCAACGGAATATCCGCCGTGATCACTAAATCACCGGCGCTACATTGTCGTACAATCTCGTTATCAGCAACGTCAAACCCGGCGGGAACGCGTAATGTACGGATAAAACGCGAAGACGGGACGCGCAAATTCTGGTTCGCCACCAGAATAAGCGGCATCTGCATGCGCTCAGAGGCGCGGTATAAAATTTCTTTAATCACGTTCGGACACGCGTCGGCATCCACCCATATTGTCATAATCTCTCCCCACTCGTGTGTAATCGCGCATTGTCTCGTGCTTTTACTTGCAGGCAAAGTGCTGTTTCTCCTTCTGCACATATTCATTCCGCGCTAAGCTTAGCTTTCCCAGATTTACCCTAAATAATTCGGGTTGCAGGCAGGCGGCAAGAGAGTGAGTCCCGATGAGCTTACTCTGGTAAGTGATTCGGGTGAGCGAACGCAGCCAACGCACATGCAACTTGAAGTATGACGGGTATAAAACAATGAATATCATCCATAGGGAGTGACAAGATGGACAAAAAAATTGGTTTTATCGGCTGCGGTAATATGGGCAAAGCAATTCTTGGCGGCATGATCGCCAGCGGCCAGGTTCTCCCGGGACAAATCTGGGTCTATACCCCTTCCCCCGATAAAGTCGCTGCGTTGCACGACCAGTATGGCATTAATGCAGCGCAGTCTGCGCAAGAAGTCGCGCAAATCGCCGACATTGTTTTTGGGGCCGTAAAACCAGGCATCATGATTAAGGTACTGAGTGAAATCACCTCCAGCCTGAACAAAGACTCTCTGGTTGTCTCGATTGCCGCTGGTGTTACCCTCGATCAGCTCGCCCGTGCGCTGGGTCATGATCGCAAAATCATTCGCGCAATGCCTAATACCCCGTCACTGGTTAATGCCGGAATGACCTCCGTCACGCCGAACGCCTTAGTAACGCCGGAAGATACGGCCGACGTACTGAATATCTTCCGCTGCTTTGGCGAAGCCGAAGTGATTGCAGAATCGATGATTCACCCGGTTGTCGGCGTCAGCGGTTCTGCGCCGGCCTATGTCTTTATGTTTATCGAAGCGATGGCGGACGCCGCCGTGCAAGGCGGTATGCCCCGTGCGCAGGCTTATAAATTCGCAGCGCAAGCGGTAATGGGCTCGGCAAAAATGGTGTTGGAAACGGGTAAACATCCTGGGGAACTGAAGGATATGGTGTGCTCGCCAGGCGGAACCACTATCGAAGCGGTACGCGTCCTGGAAGAACGCGGTTTTCGTTCATCAGTGATTGAAGCGATGGTTAAGTGCATGGAACAGTCAGAAAAACTCAGCCGATCCTGAGTTAATATCACCGGACGTCAGGCCGCCGCTTCGGTGCGGTTACGTCCGGAATTCTTTGCTTTATAAAGCGCCATATCCGCCGATTTTAACCATTCCCGATAATGCTCAGTTTCAGAAGTCAGCGGCGCTACGCCAACGCTAATACGTAAGGCGACCTGCGGAGCGCAGGATAAACGCAACTGACTAAGTCGTTCATGCACGCGCGACATGGCCGCAATTGCGCTGGTTGCGGGCGTACCGCACATAATCACCGCAAATTCATCACCACCAAAACGGCCAATCACATCGCTACCGCGTAAAGTCATCTGCAACTGGCGGGTCAGCGCGACAATAGCCTGATCCCCGACGTCATGACCCCAGGTATCATTGATGCTCTTGAAATGGTCGATATCAATAATAAGCAACGTGGCATCACGCTGATAGCGGCGGCAATTATCAAATTCATTACGTAGTAATAACTCCCAATGACGTCGGTTATAAACGCCGGTCATCCCATCTCGCGTACTCATCACCTGTAAGCGGCGTTTATGTTCCGCCAGCTTGATGATCGTCTGATAGCTGACCCAGGCAAACAGCAGCGGGTACATCACCAGTACCGGCAGTGATAACATCACGCTCAGTTGACTGCTGCTAACAGCGACGGGAATATCGGTTAACTGTAACGTCACCAGGCATGACACCGCCATCAACACGACGCCCGCGAGGAATACTCGCATTCCCCCTGCGCCCATCAGGTTGATGCAAGTAATCATGAGCAGCGCCGTGGACGGCAACAGGTTTGCCCCCATAATTCCCAGCCACATTCCGGCGAGGATGGCATCGGCTTTTAAATTGGTAAATTCACTATGCAGAGGATCGTCTGCTTTACTTGCCAACTGCCAGGCAAGATGTGGCCAGACAAATGCCCATCCCACCAGTAACAGCCACCAGCCTCCAGTAATAGGCTGGGAAACTAATACCGACGCGATAGGGAAAAACATCCCCCCCAATCCCACCGCTCGCGGCAGCCTGATCCGTCGGGCAAATCGCAGACCGGAACGTTGGTGGTCGTTTTGATGAAGTGATATAAACGCTTCATCCGCGACGACCTTCTTTTGGAAAAAGTTTGCATCATTCATCGTATTTGGGAACATTCTGAAACAAATTTCCCAAATTATAGGTAGGGGTCTGCTGGCGGGAGTATGAAATTTCGGGTGAGCGTTTTTACCTGCTCACCCGTAAGTGCTACGCAGCTTTTTTCAGGCAAGCGCTCATAAACTTGTTACGATCGTCGCCTTTCAGTGACTGCTCCGTCGCCTTGACGTTGCATTCACGCATCTTCTGCTGCTGGGGGGTTAAACTCTTTTCCTCAGGCGCAGATTTGCTGTTTTTCAGGCAATCACTCATATACGTCTTTCGCGCATCCCCTTTTAAAGCCTGCGCAGTTGCCTGCTGATTGCAGGTGGTCATACGCTGTTGTTGCGGGGTTAACGTCTTCTCGGCAGCACCGACGGTAGTTAAAAAAACCAGTCCAAAGAGCAGCGTCATTAATAATGTAATTTTCATAGCACCATCCTTTTCTGAACGACGACACACAGGTAAGTTTGGCTGCTAACGATAAAAATACCACCCGGCGGCAAAACTATTGTCACCGGGGGTAGAGTTACTTCAGCCCTAACGCCGCTTTCATGGTGTAAAACAGATCAGTTTGATCGGTCAGACCGACCACATTCGCCGCATGCGGGCCATAAGCGGCGATGCGCAGTTGGCTACCGGTGTGCTCCTGAGATTCCTCTTCAGAATTGCCGTAGCTGATGACCATCACCGCGCCATCTTTGGTGTTCAGTGCCTGAGTCAGACCAGGCGCTTTGGTATCAGGTGCGACAATCTGGCTGGCATGCGCGTGGTCAGCGGTTACCACCACCAGGGTGTTGCCGTCTTGCTTCGCAAAGGCAAGCGCGCGCTGTACCGCTTCGTCCAGATCAACCGTTTCACCAATCTGTCCGCACGGATTGGCAGCGTGATCCTGTTTATCGATGGATGCCCCTTCAACTTGCAGGAAGAAACCTTTCTCATTTTTGCTTAACAGTTCAATCGCTTTATCCGTCATCTGCGCCAGCGTCGGTACGGTGTCATCACGCTTTGGATTTGGCGTACAGGTCACCGCTGGTTTATCCAGATTCCCATGATAGGACGCTTTCGGACCTTCCCAGCGTACCGGCATGTTGCCGTCGGAGAACAGGCCCAGCAACGGCTTATCCTGGTTAGCTTCGGTAATCGCAGCCAGCGTCGCGGCATCACTTACCATCTGATAACCGCGCGCCAGGGCTTGTTCACGCAACGTTTTGCCCTGCCACTCCCCTGCCGCAGCGGTTTCGGCAAACGTTTTTGCCCCACCGCCCAACGTGACGTCAGCCCGGGCATTCAGCAATTGTTCTGTAATTGACCCTTTGCCGCCTTTTTCCAGCGCATTGGTTGGGCATTTTTCACGGGTCACGTCAGGGCCATAGCACTTACGTGAAGTCACATGAGCAACCAGTGCCGCTGGGGTTGCATCCTGCAATTCAGCGGTAGAAACGTTGCCCGTGGCCAGACCTGCCGCTTTTGCCATTTCCAAAATTGTTGCGTGATCTTTTTCATGTATATCAACGCCCAGCGCGCCATTGTAAGTTTTAACCCCGGTGGTCCACGCCGTCGCTGAGGCCGCTGAGTCCGTCACATAATCCGGCTTGCCCGTTTTCTTATCTAACGCATAGTGCGTGTATTGTCCGGTCAACGGTAAGGCATCAATACCTTTAAAAAAACCGCCCGCGCCTTCGGCATAATTTCGCGCTGCCGTTATTTCTGAATCGCCCATCCCATCGCCAATAAGTAAAATAATATTTTTGGCAGGTTTATCGTTCAGAGATTCGCGTAAAGCCGCCGTTTGATCGGCTGACAAGCGGCGGGCGCCGCCTGGCGTGGTGATATCACCCTGAGCGGCACGATTATCCATAACCGCTACGGTAGATGTTTCTGCATTAATAATCGGGGTAAACAGCAAAGGTAACAGGGCAATAGCGAGTGCGCTTTGTTTCACTTTATTTTCTCCATGTATAAATACGGTAAAATTAAAACAAAGCGACTATAAGTATTTGATGTGACACTTTTATGATAATTTGTGGGGACGTCCCACAGATTAATCAAAACGTTTTGACACGCTTTCGCCAGCGTTATGCAGGGTCGTCATAAACGCTGGCACGGGGTTGACACCTGCCAGAGCCCCTTCAATTTGACGCAGCAATATTTGCCGATCGCTCCACGCCATATTGCGCAGCATTTCGGTGATTACCTGCTCTAACATTTCAACCTGCGCGGCCAGGTTTTCTGACTCTTCTTCTTTTTGGGCGAGCTTAAGCAACAACTCAGTGACGAGATTTTTCATTTGCGTATTCCCTTAACAAAATATAAGCCACGTTAACATTAAGGCTCATAACTGCCTAGGTGATAAAAGTTTTATTTTTAGAAGAAATTAAACTATTTGCGAAAACAATCACATCACAAAATAAGGGAGAGATGAGACGTAAAGCAGAATCATTCAATATCAAAAGGTAAGATTATGAATAATCACATAGAGATATAATGCAGAATTATCGATAAACAACGCCGACTGGCAGCGTTGTTTATCAGGAAGTCAGCGCGCGTGACGCCGACGTCGCAACGCGATGGCCAACTGCCAGATGTTAATCAGTACAATACTCGCCGTAGCAATAAACACCCAGCGGAATCCCGCCATGGCTGATACTGTTGCTCCCATCAATGGCCCGGCGACATTGCCCAGGTACATAAATGACTGGTTATAACCAAAGATACGCCCGGTTATCTGGTCGCTGGAGTATTTCACCAGCAGCGTCTGTACCGCTGGCAACATCGCGCCGTCGGCAAAGCCGAGCAGAAAACGTAATACCCCCAACTGCAATGGCGTGGTGACCCACGACATGGCAAAAAACAGCACGACAGCGAACATCAACGTCGCCATTAAAATCCGCTCAGTGCCAATACGGTCGCCTAATTTGCCAAGCCGGGGCGCGGAAATCAGGGCCGAGATGCCAGGTACTGAGGCGATTAGCCCGCTGAGAAAGGCAATATTAGAACTGTCTGGCACCATTGATTTGATAAACAGCGCCAGAATTGGCCCGATAGAGCCGTTACACAGCTGAATCACCATCGTCGTAAAAAACAGGCTGATCACCAGCGCCGGATAAGGCAGCGAGGCAAAGACGGCCTTCCCGCTCAGGCGTTCGCTTTTTTTGGTCGTCGGGCGCACACCCTCTTTGATCAAAAACAGCGTGACAAGGAAACTGACCACCAACAAAGCAGCAGTAATACAGAACACCGCCCGTAAGCCAATATGGTCGGCAATAAAACCGCCCATTAACGGACCGCCAATAACGCCGCTGATTTGCGCTGTAGAAAGCGTGCTCAATGCCCATCCGCTGCGTTCACGCGGAACCTGTGATGCCACCAGCGCCATTGCGTTCGGAATATAGCCTGAGGTTAACCCCATCACCCCACGCAGCAGAAAAAGCTGCCAGACGTTGGTGGCAAATGCCTGCAGTAAAATCGCAATCGCCATCCCCAGCGAAGCTCGTAACAACATCAGCTTGCGCCCTTTACGGTCAGCTAAACTGCCCCACATTGGTGAAACAATGGCTGAAATAAGGAAGGTGACGCTGAACGTTAATCCGGACCACATAGAGAGCGCTTCGTGCGAGGTGACGCCCAATTGGGAGATATAGAGCGGTAAAAAAGGCAGGATTTGGCTAATCGCCAGTCCGGTAAAAAAGCATCCGAACCAGACGGAAATAAGGTTTACTCTCCAGGATTCCATAAGGACTCATAACGATAAGTAGCTGAAAACTGCGAGCAGCTTAACAAATTACTTAGCCAAATAAGGATCCACAGGTGCGATATATCACAGTTTAGAATTTTATCTTCCCGCTCATCATATTTGTGATACGCCTCACATCAAACCCACAATACAAGCAGGGAATTATGCTTGATGCGAGATCAACGCGTTTGCGCGTATCTATTCCCCTGTTGCCCAGACAAACAATCTGCCAGAAGCCGAGGAAACCTGCGTTTTGTCGTGGTAATGTATGTGCTTTGCATTCATGGAATGGGTTTTTAAGATGGCAAAGTTGCGGGTAGGAATCGTATTTGGTGGTAAATCAGCGGAACATGAAGTGTCATTGCAATCGGCAAAAAATATTGTCGATGCCATCGACAAGACTCGCTTTGACGTTGTGCTGTTAGGTATTGATAAACAAGGGCAATGGCACGTTAGCGATGCCAGTAACTATCTGCTCAATTCAGACGATCCGGCGCACATTGCGCTGCGTCCTTCCGCGACCAGCCTGGCTCAGGTTCCGGGTAAACAAGAGCACCAGTTGATCGATGCGCAAAACGGTCAGCCGCTGCCGACGGTCGATGTTATTTTCCCGATCGTCCACGGTACGCTGGGTGAAGATGGCTCTTTGCAGGGTATGCTGCGCGTAGCGAATCTGCCGTTCGTCGGTTCTGATGTCCTGGGTTCCGCAGCCTGTATGGATAAAGACGTAACCAAACGTCTGCTGCGCGATGCCGGATTAAATATCGCGCCATTTATTACACTCACTCGCGCGAACCGCAACAATATTAGCTTTGCTGAGGTGCAATCCCGCCTGGGTCTGCCGTTGTTCGTGAAACCCGCCAACCAGGGATCGTCCGTTGGCGTTAGCAAAGTGACCAGTGAAGCACAATACAACCAGGCTGTCGCGCTGGCATTTGAGTTCGATCATAAAGTCGTGGTAGAGCAAGGGATCAAAGGCCGTGAGATCGAATGCGCGGTACTGGGCAACGATCATCCGCAGGCCAGCACCTGTGGTGAGATCGTGCTGAACAGTGATTTTTACGCATACGATACCAAATACATTGACGATAATGGCGCCAAAGTAGTTGTTCCGGCAGCGATCGCGCCAGAGATTAACGACAAGATCCGCCAGATCGCCATTCAGGCGTACCAGACACTGGGATGTGCCGGCATGGCGCGTGTAGATGTATTCTTAACCGCAGACAACGACGTTGTGATCAATGAGATCAACACCCTGCCGGGCTTCACCAACATCAGTATGTATCCAAAACTGTGGCAGGCGAGCGGCTTAGGCTATACCGATTTGATCACGCGTCTGATCGAACTGGCGCTGGAGCGCCACGCTGCGGATAGCGCGCTGAAAACCAGTATGTAAACCCGCCAGGATGCCTGATAACTATTGGGCATCCTTAGCTTCATCATCTTCATTTTCCACGCGGCGACGGATAATTAATCCGGCCAGCCAAAAGCTGATTATCCAGGTAACCAGCCCCACCGCATAGGTTTGCCATCCCTGCGCTTCAAAGCCTAATAACCCGACCACGCCATTCAGAATAAAGATAAGCCCAATAGCGAAGGCATAGTAGTGCCAGTCTCGGCGGATTTTTACAGGCAGGTTCATAACGGCTCCGGTGGATATACAACATGGGAAAGCATCCTCGCACATTTCCCCATGGGCGTCTGTGGCATAGGCGTAATTTCTGAAATGTAACTCAATTTAACTTAAGGTTAAATAATTGTGATATACCACAAAAAACCGAAATCCAGGAATAATCTCCACCTGAAATTACCAACATTCTGATATTGACATTCCTAATCACCTGTCAGACTCACACTCAGTTACAGGCATTACGCCAAAAAAGCAGGTTATTTCCGGAGGTCTTTATGGCTGATTTTACGCTCTCAAAATCCCTGTTTAAGGGCAAGCATCGGGATACCTCCTCCCTGCCCGGCAACATTGCGTATGCCATATTTGTGCTGTTTTGCTTTTGGGCAGGCGCGCAGATTTTAAATTTGCTGGCCCACGCACCCGGTATCTATGAGCAGTTGATGCAGTTGCAAATGCAAGAAACAGGACGCCCGCGCGTTGAAATTGGTTTAGGCGTCGGTACCCTGTTTGGGCTGATCCCTTTCCTGGTCGGTAGCCTGATTCTTGGCGCCGTCGCGACAATTATCCGCTGGCGCCGCCGTCATCATAACGATGACTGAGCCATACACTTCGCCCGACGATCGTCCACGCGTTTAGCAAACCACGCGGTCGTCAGATTACGCGTGATCTTCGGGCTTTCCAACTGAATGCCAGGCAGCATTTCACGAGGTAGCGATTTACCGCTCTTCGCTTCCGCCAGCTTATAAACCTTCTCGTACAGTGCAGTCTCTTCAAAGGCCAGGCTATCGCCCTTTTGCAGTTGCCGGTGGATCTCACTCTCGCTCATCCCCAGCTTCCCGGCCAGCTTGCGTACCGCCAGCTCCGTTTTCCCCGGCTCGCTGCTGCCGTAGAGAATCAAATCTCCGTCCAGCGCCAGCTTCACTCCGCTGGCTTTACTGACTGCATTCTGGAAAGCCGCATTGCGGCTGGCGTACCAGCCGGCATTAAAATCTGCAAAGCGGAAGATGGGCGCACTGTAATTCGCCGGATAATTGAGCAGATGATAAGTGCCAAACCACAGTCCGCCGCGTCGACTGAACACTTCCTGACGGACCGTCCCTGCCATTTTCCATGGATAGCCGCTGGCGTGCTGCTCGGCAAACGCAATGCTGACCTGCATCGGTCCGCCGGTATGCACCGGATTCAGTGAACCAAACAGCGTCTGCCCCATCGGTACCATATTGATGAAATCATCAAAGATGGCACTAAGCTGTTTTTCCGTCTTCACCGTATCCAGACGCTCACTGTAGCTTTTCCCCGTTGGGGAGTTAATCTTCAGCGCAGTGTGCACCACAAACAGCGGAATATGCATGCGCTCGGCGCGACGGTCGATCTCTTTCCAGGCGATTTTACTTAAGCCAGGAACCGCCGGGTCAGCCTGGTAGTTTGACTCCTGTTGCGCGACCGCCAGCACCGAACAGATGTTTTCAACCGTCGGCGCCAGCTTCTGACTTTCAAACGTCTTCGCCAGATCCTGCGCCCAGGCATCCCGGTCTTTCACGCTGGCGGGCATTTTCTGGCGCACCACGCTCGCCACATCGACGGCTTTCTCCCCTTTTTTTAACGGCTGCGCGGGTTGGCTACTACATCCCACCAGCACCAATGCTGCCAGTCCGGACCAGGGGTAAAGACGGGAAACCGTCGACATAACATCTCCTTTTGTTAGCTAAGCGTATGGGTAACTTCCTGAATATCCTGGCCATCAAGTTCACGTTCAAAGCTGCGCAGACGCTTATAGATAGACATCAGTTCAACTAAGGTTGTCCAGGAGTTAATCAGATACTGGAACGAGCCGCGCACCTGGCCAAACACGTTGGTAATTTGCGTCATCAAACCGAGCGTAATCGTACCGGCAACAATTGACGGAAACAGCAGGAACAAACCGAAAACGTTATCAACCTGCAGGTACAGAATACGGGCGATATTAAAATACATGTAGTGAAAATAGAGACGGAAATAGTTTTGCCGCACCGCATGGAACAGTTCACGCACCGTCGGCGGCGTTGCACGACTGGCATCATCTTCACCGTATACCAGTTCTTTACGGTAAGCCGCTTCCACACGCTGGTTTTTAAACTCCAGACCCGGAAGTTTGATCCCGACTACCGCCAGTAAGCCGGTGCCCATCAGCGACCAGACAATCGCGGCAATCACCAGCCCATAAGGAACATGTCCAATAATCGGCAGATCAGGAACATGCGCCGACAGCGTAACCAGTACCGGCAAGAAGGCAATCAGCGTCATAATGGCGTTGATAAAGCTGACGCCCATATTTTCCAGCGTGGAGGCAAAACGCATGGTGTCTTCCTGCACACGCTGTGCTGCGCCTTCGATATGACGCAGATGCTGCCAGTGCGCCATATAGTGTTCGTTCATCGCGGTACGCCAGCGGAACACATAGTGACTGACGAAGAAATTGTTCATCACGCCAATGACCACGGCAATCAGCGCAATGCCGAGAAAGATCCCCACTTCATTATAGAACTGCTCAATCTTCACCTTATGCGGTGCGCTGAGCGCGGTTTGAATGAGATCGTAGAATGGCGCATACCAGGCGTTGACGGCGACGCCGACCTCAACCAGAAACCAGGTCACAAAAATTATCAGCGAGGTGCCGAGAATGGACCAATACTGCCAGCGGTGCGGGCTGTAGAGAAACCAGAACAGCGCGAACACCCCAACGCAAAGAATGTAGTAAGCATAAAAAATCAGGTAATCCAGCGACCAGAAACGCGCCGCGCTAATCGGTACATCCCCCGACGCGCCGGTAATGCGCGCCACCCAGGCTCCCCCACCTGCTTGCCAGAATACAACAGCGACCAGTGCCCAAATAAATGCCGAAATAAAGAACGGTCCCGGCTTTGGGAAAAAAGACTTAAACATAGTGCTCTCCTGCTAACTTCTTATCGTTATGACGACTGCTGTGCGTTTGCCACCGGGAAATGCGGCGGCGAGACGGCTTACGCCAAAAAACACAAGCTGAAACCGACAATTGTGACCAAAACCGTGGCACATAGTTCGCCCCACGGCGATGAAGAATTGTTTCTGTGGTTTTCACACTCGACAACGTTCCAGCATGTGCAGATTATCACAGCGTGAGATCACAAAAGCGAACATCCACAATCCGGGAAACACTCACGTTTACTCATCGTTACGTTTTTCACACTATTATTGGCTGATAAGCGCTTTGCAATACGCCGTTGAGTAGTATAAATACGCATACGCACGACATCCTTTTTCACTTTTTCTAACTCATGGACACCACCGTTGAAACGTAGTCTGCTTTTTTCTGCCGCGCTGTGTGCGGCGTCATTGACATCTGTCCAGGCGGCACAGCCTATAACCGATCCGGTCTTCGCCTCAGATATCGTCGATCGTTATGCCGACCATATATTTTACGGCAGTGGTGCCACGGGGATGGCGCTCGTGGTGATTGATGGTAATCAACGCGTATTTCGTAGCTTCGGCGAAACGCGCCCCGGCAATAATGTTCATCCACAACTGGATTCCGTGATTCGCATTGCCTCTATCACTAAATTAATGACCAGCGAAGTGCTGGTGAAATTACTCGATCAGGGCACGGTTAAACTCAACGATCCCTTGAGTAAATATGCACCACCTGGCGCACGCGTGCCGACTTATCAGGGAACGCCAATCACGTTGGTGAATCTGGCGACGCATACCAGCGCGCTGCCGCGCGAACAGCCTGGCGGCGCAGCACATCGCCCGGTGTTTGTCTGGCCAACCCGCGAACAACGCTGGAGCTATCTCTCAACCGCCACGCTTAAAGCCGCGCCAGGATCGCAGGCTTCTTATTCAAATCTGGCATTCGACCTGTTGGCCGACGCGTTGGGGACAGCCGCCGGTAAGCCTTATCCGCAGGTGTTTGAAGAAAAAATCACCCGACCGCTGGGAATGAAAGACACCACCTTTACCCCATCCCCCGATCAGTGCAGACGTCTGATGGTCGCGGAAAAAGGCGCCAGCCCTTGTAACAATACCCTGGCGGCGATGGGTAGCGGCGGCGTCTATTCAACGCCCGGCGATATGATGCGCTGGATGCAACAGTATCTCTCTTCTGATTTTTATCATCGCAGCCAGCAAGCCGACCGTATGCAGACGCTGATTTATCAGCGTACGCAGTTAACCAAAGTGATAGGGATGGACGTTCCGGGCAAAGCCGATGCGCTTGGTTTGGGCTGGGTGTATATGGCACCGAAGAATGGCCACCCGGGAATTATTCAAAAAACCGGTGGTGGCGGTGGTTTTATTACCTATATGGCAATGATCCCGCAGAAAAACGTTGGGGCATTTGTCGTGGTGACCCGTTCTCCGCTGACGCGCTTTACCAATATGAGTGACGGTATTAACGATCTGGTCACAGAGTTGAGCGGAAACAAACCGCAGGTTATTCCCGCATCCTGATTCAATACTCAAAAGGCAAACGTTTAATGCTCACCAGTTTGCCTTTATTCATTTCAATGTAACCACCCTTACGCAATGCCGCGAGGACCTCAGCGACAACTGAGCGTGAAATTCGTGTGCGTTGGTGAATATAGTTCATAACGCCAATACGCGAACGCAGGCCTTCGTCCCACTTCGTCATGGATATCAACGTCGCGCGGATCTGATCGTAGGAGTTATTACCAATCAGCTGCAGATCGCGCATTTCAAGCATGCGGTTCTGCCAGGCCAACCAGCAGAATGCTTCGCGCCAAAGCTGGCATTGTTCAATTATATTAATCGTTTGTAAGGCAGGAAGATGATATCCCGTACAATAACTTTCGGTCATTAATCTGTATTGCACATCGGTTTTCATCACACCATCTGAAAGCCCCATAATAAATGGTGCCTGCGCAATGCCGACGAGTACATTCTCCCCGCGTCTCAGGGAAACTACACCGCTTAAAATAATAACGGTATCATCGTTATTTACCTCACTGGAATATATAGTTTCTTTATCGTTATCACATTCAAAGTGCTTGCCATATTTCGATAAACATTTATCAAGCTTACTAAATTCAGGAAGAGGTTTATTCGTAGATAACATTGCTCGTTCCTTGCAATAAATGCCCGTCAAATCCGTGACGGGCATTTTCCAGATTAAATTATTTTTTCTCTGCGATAGATTTCTTACCAGGTATATTTAACACCAACATTTGCAGACCAGTCTTGATCGACATCGCCACCACCGAGATAATTAGCATCGGTGTACGCGCTGAAGTTTTTGGTAAAGCTGAACTGCGTACCCAGTCCGACACGTACCGCAGAACCTTCTACGCCATTGTCGATAGAGTCGCCGTTTATGTCAGAATCGTTGTTCGAGTCATCGTAAACATAGGCCAGTTTGAAGAACGGGGTCAGCGCCTGGTCATCGCTGTACGCGAAGGTATAACCTGTATCAACCCCCAGTTCATAGCGCATGCTGTCATAAGACTGACCGTCAACTTTCATGTCGTTGCTCAGCTTATAGTCATCACCAGACTGGAACAGGCCGGATACACTACCATAAGGCGTTACGTAGCCAGCGTCACCCAGCGTCAGGTCATAACCCAGTTTCAAGCCAAAGCCCCAGGCATCAGAAGAAGTGCTACCATCAACATACTGACCGTTGCTCATGCTGGCAGACAAATCGTTGTTGAAGTGAGAGTAGCTTAAGTTACCGTCAACAAAGAGGTTGTTGGCAAAACGAGCAGAAGAGTAGATATAGGCAGTCTGGCTGTCCTGATCCACTTGACCGGTACGGTCGCTCATATCTCCTTTGGCAAAGCCTGCCGCGGCACCGACAATCCACTTCGCGTTGTTACCATCAATTTTGGAATCAACACCGACCATGATGCCGTTAACATCCTGATCGTAGTTAATGGTGCCGTTATCCGCGTCGAAGCTACCACCGAAGTAGCTGACCCATGCGCCACCGTTATCGACCAGACCATGACGTGCGTTGGTCAGACGAGTACCCACGGTATCTTGTTCCAGGTTCCAGATATTGGTGTTGGCAGAGGGGATGCTCAGCGCCATGTTAGCGTAGTCCGTCAGCTCCATCTGCTGCAGAACAACGGTGTTCCCCTGCTGCTGTGCCTGATAGGTGTAAGCGCCCAGGTCAGCTTTATTGGCTGCAGAGAAGGTGGCGTTGGTGTTTACGTCATCAACGTAAATCAGCTCTTTGCCTTTATAATCAGCAACAGAACCTGCACCCGTTGCGTTATCAATGCGAACTTTGTAGTTACCGGTTGCAGCAACAACGTTATCGCTGGTGCTGCTGGCATCAGCTTCGTCGCCGCTATTGATATCACCATTCCCGTTGACGGTCAGGTGACCATCAGAATTCATCGCGATGATACCGTAACCATAATTAGCCTGAGTGGTGTCCCAGGTACGATCGTTGACGAGATCTGAATTCAGTACGTAGTTGTTGCTGTTAATATTGAATACACCGGCGTACACGTTGCCGTTGTTATCAGCCACATTTCCGCTGGTCAGTTCCAGCGTACCGGCGGTAAACAGACTGGAAGCACCATTATTGCTGGTTTCGACATTCAGCATACCGCCGTTAGTTGCGGTAATGGTGTTGGCATACAAAGCAGCCCCTGACCATGCAGAGCTGACGTCATCAGACAGTGTCACGGTACTGTTAGTGTCAATCGTCAGGTGATCGGTATCAACCGCGCCGTCTTCGCCGATATTCATCGTAGAAGCACCGTTCAGGGTAATGGAATCAGACGTTACGCTGGAACCGTCGGCAACATTAACCTGAGAACCGCTGTTGATAGCCAGGGTATCAATCAGAGACGTTTTCGTGGTATTCCATACAGATCCATTATTCAGTGCGATATCAAATATACCGCTCTGGAAGGAGTTTGCACTGTTAACACGGTTCCAGTTATCAGAACTTGTCGCATTTGGATCTAAGCTGTTAGCTGCAATATCATAGAACTGTGAAGGGGTCACGGTGTCATAGTCAATATTGGCTGCCCCCGTCCAACTGCTATTATTCAGCGTCAGAGTCAGGTGATCGACGTTTTGATCGTCATCATCCCAGCCGCCGTGGGTATAATCTGAAGTAGAACCATCAACCAGATGGCCAGCGGAATCAAAATTGCTGTTCCAGGTACTCGTAAACACAACATCGCCTAACAACTGAGAATTGTTCAGCGTGACGGTGTTTACCATACGATTAGCAGAAGCGCTGTTATCTGTGAACGATAGTGCAACATCATCCTGGGTTGAGGAATTACTGTAATCACTCGGCTCTGCAGAGTTACCAAAGTGCCCCGTTGATTCATCAGCAGTATAAGAACCCGACGTGACGGTTGAGTCATTTACCGTAATGGTGTTATCCCACTGAGTTGCGCCAGTGGTATACGCCGCATTGGTGGTATCACCCTGCTCCAGGCTAATACCTGCAACATGTGAATTATTACTAATATTGATAGCGCTTTCGACATCCAGCGTTACCGCCGTTCCCAGTCCAGCTACAGAATATGTTTCGTAGACTGACTTCGATGTTGTGCCATCCAGATAGGTATCGGTGTAATAAAATGCTTCATAGTCATCATCAATCGTCGAGTTATTGATATTTAATGTGAAGATATCACCGTCAACCCAGTCATGCGCAATCGCATCATTAAAGCCAGATACCTGCTTAGAGGTAATCATACCGTGAATCGTGGAATTGGTTACATTCACGGTATTTGCCGTATCGTCTGCATAATCGCGGTTCAGATAATACGTCGAAACAACGCCATTCACCGTATCGCCAGAGAATGAGGTGTCGAAATAGCTGCTATCGGTTGCTGCGTTGTTATAAACATAACCATTGTAGGTCATGTAGTCAGCATCTGGCGTGTTATATGTGGTCGCATCGTCGTGAAAACCAAAGGTATCGTAAGTGGTAGCATTTGCCTGAGAAGTGATTGCCAAAGTGCAGGCTAGTGCTAATTGTGAGACTACGAGTTTCTTTTTCCAGGTGTGCATTTGTCATCCCTCCTCAGGGACGTAATATTGTTGATCCATCAATTATCAATGCAAAGAAAACATTTTATGTTTCGCAGGAAGGATTATGCGGCGTCATGGATGAAAGGTTCAATTATTCTTTGCCTTAAGTCCGAAAGCAGACCATAAATAAGACAATTAAGAAAATTCTATAAGAAGAATTAAAACACTTTTAAATTCAGAGCATTAAAATAATAAAAAACTCCAACACATACACTTACCCTATGATTTAAAAAGAAATAAAAAACGCAAGCAATAAATACCACCACCCCCTCGCAACTTAATTAAACATTAAACAAAGCTGAACCAGGATTAAAACCAATCGATATCTAAAATAATTAACATCGCAAAAATATAAATAGTATATATGTAAAAGAGGTTATTAAGAGTGGAACCTCACTCGCATAACGCCAACTTTCGTAAACCACCCGCCCTCAGGTTCAGGTATACTGCGACCTTCGATTCCACAAACATCAGGCATACCATGACAGACCTAATCCATCGCCCTCGCCGCCTGCGCAAATCTCCTGCGCTACGCGCTATGTTTGAAGAGACAACACTCAGCTTAAATGACCTGGTGTTGCCGATCTTTGTTGAAGAAGAACTCGACGATTACAAAGCCATCGACGCCATGCCGGGCGTGATGCGCATTCCAGAGAAACACCTGGCGCGCGAAATTGAACGCATTGCCAATGCAGGTATCCGTTCGGTTATGACCTTCGGCATTTCCCACCACACCGACGACACCGGCAGCGATGCCTGGAAAGAAGATGGTCTGGTGGCGCGCATGTCGCGTATCTGTAAGCAGACCGTACCGGAAATGATCGTCATGTCCGACACCTGCTTCTGTGAGTACACCTCGCATGGTCACTGCGGCGTGTTGTGCGATCACGGCGTCGATAATGATTTAACCCTTGCCAACCTCGGCAAACAGGCAGTCGTTGCTGCCGCTGCGGGTGCAGATTTCATCGCCCCTTCCGCCGCAATGGACGGTCAGGTGCAGGCGATTCGCCAGGCGCTGGATGCCGCGGGCTTCACCGATACCGCGATCATGTCCTACTCCACTAAGTTTGCCTCTTCTTTCTATGGCCCGTTCCGTGAAGCAGCAGGTACAGCGCTGAAGGGCGATCGTAAAACCTATCAGATGAACCCGATGAACCGCCGCGAGGCGATTCGCGAATCACTGCTGGATGAAGCCCAGGGTGCAGACTGCCTGATGGTGAAACCGGCCGGCGCGTACCTCGATATTCTGCGTGATATCCGCGAACGCACCGAATTGCCAATTGGCGCTTATCAGGTCAGCGGTGAATACGCGATGATCAAGTTCGCGGCGATGGCGGGTGCTATCGATGAAGAGAAAGTGGTGCTGGAAAGCTTAGGTTCGATCAAACGCGCGGGCGCGGATCTGATCTTCAGCTACTTTGCGCTGGATCTGGCTGAGAAAAAAATCCTGCGTTAATTGACCTTGTGCCGGATGGCGGCTTCGCCTTATCCGGCCTGTTATCGCCAGGTCCGGTCAGCGAAGCGCCAGCGGTTATTCACCCGGCCCGATAAAACGGCTTGTCTCCAAGAATTGTCGCCCGGTGCATAATGCGCCGCTGCGGCAGATAATCCGCGTTGGCATAGTGCTGCGTCACGCGATTATCCCAAATCGCCACATCGTTAGGCTGCCAGCGCCAGCGCACCTGGAACTCCGGTTTGGTGATATGCGCGAACAAAAAGCCCAGCAGCGCCTCGCTCTCTTTTTCCGTCACATCAACAATTCGCGTGGTAAACCCTTCATTCACAAACAGCGCTTGCTTGCCACTCACAGGATGGGTACGCACCACCGGATGCAATAACGGTGGATGTTTGGCGACCGCCTCCAGCCAGCGCCGATGCTCCTCTGGCGTCTGGCGATATTTATATTCCTGAAATGATTTACGAAAATCATGCTCTGCCCGCAGGCCGCTCAGCAGCTGGCGAAACGGCTGGGAAAGAGCATCATAAGCAGCAATCCCGCTGGTCCACAGGGTGTCTCCGCCTGTCGATGGCAGCTCTTTCGCCGCCAGAATCGCTCCGGCGGGCGGCGTGTCGATAAA
Organism: Citrobacter sp. CRE-46; assembly: GCF_059615875.1. Classification (NCBI taxonomy): domain Bacteria; kingdom Pseudomonadati; phylum Pseudomonadota; class Gammaproteobacteria; order Enterobacterales; family Enterobacteriaceae; genus Citrobacter; species Citrobacter sp. CRE-46. The sequence goes on from NZ_CM184341.1 coordinate 3,973,429, forward strand.
CGTCACATCAGTGTGCCAGTTGTCGTTATCGGGCGGATTATCGTTGTGGGTATCCAGCACGATTATTTCGTCCACCCCTTCGGCATGTGGGTAGACCGGGTGAATATGCAGGTCGCCAAAACGTAGCGCCAGCGCGCGCTGCTGCTGTGGCGTAATCACCTGCTCGCGCAGGAACACCACCTGATGGCGCAATACAGCATGATAAAGCTGTTCAAACTGGTTATCGCTTAATGGGCGCGTTAAATCCGCGCCGGTAATTTGTGCGCCAATGTATGGCCCCAGCGGGGTAATGCTCAGACGTTCACTCATTGTACTTCTCCATGCCAGGGTGTCAGACGGCGCTGAAGCGCGCGCAGACCCAGCTCTAAAATAAACGCGATAACGGCAATTACCGCGATCCCCGCCAGCACAACATCTGTTGCCAGAAACTCACCGGCTGATTGCACCATAAATCCTAAACCTCGCGTCGCGGCAATCAGCTCCGCCGCCACCAGGGTCGACCACCCCACGCCCAGTCCAATGCGCAGTCCGGTCAAAATCTCCGGCAAGGCACCTGGTAAAATCACAAACCACAGCACCTGCGCACGGCTGGCCCCCAGCGACTGCGCGGCCCGGATTCTCACCTGCTGCGCACTTTTTACGCCCGCCAGCGCCGACATCGCCACAGGGGCGAAAATCGCCAGGTAAATCAGCAGGATCTTGGAGGTTTCACCAATACCAAACCAGATAACCATCAGCGGCAAATAAGCCAATGGCGGAACCGGACGATACAATTCAATGATTGGATCGAGAATGCCGCGAATCGTCGGACTCAGCCCCATGGCGATGCCGACCGGAATCCCCAACACCACCGCCGCCAGCAGCGCGATAACAATACGCGTCAAACTGGCCGCCAGATGCTGCCACAGCGTGGCATCCATAAACCCCTGCGGCCCGGCAATACTGATGAGTTTTTGCAAAACCTGGCCCGGCGGCGGCAGAAACAACGGGCTGATTAACTGCAGCGCCGCCACCGTCCACCACAGCGCCAAAATGACGGCCAGCGTACCGAGGCTTAAAGTCATCTGGCGCGAGAACGGCCAGCGCCAGTTCAGCGCCCGCGGGCGGCGGGGTTTGTCATTAATCACCACGCTCATGAGAAGGCCTCCCGTTGTTCAAAGACACGACTTAACACATACTCGCGCATGGCGATAAACTGCGGATCGGACTTAATGCTGCGACTCGCCTCTCCGGCCACAAAACGCCGGGCGAAATTAAGCGGCAATCGTTCCAGCACCCGGCCAGGGCCTGGCGACAGCAATACCAGTTCCGTGGCCATAAACACCGCTTCTTCGATATCATGGGTAATCAACAGCACCTGTTTCCCCGTTTCATGCCAAAGTTTCAGCAGCAGGGTTTGCATCTGCTCGCGGGTAAAGGCGTCGAGCGCGCCAAACGGCTCATCGAGTAGCAACAGCTGCGGGTTGGCCGCCAGCGCCCGCGCAATGCCGACACGCTGACGTTGCCCACCGGAAAGCTGCCAGATAAAGCGTTTTTCCGCGCCCTCCAGCCCCACTTTCTGCAACATTTCCTGAGCAATACGCTGACGCTGCGGCTTCTCCATGCCCGTCAGTTGCAGACCGAAGGTGACGTTGTCCTGTACGTTGCGCCAGGGCAACAGACCTTCATTCTGAAACACCACTCCACGTTCTGCGCCAGGTCCTTCGACCTTACTGCCCGCCAGCATAATGCTGCCGTGTTGATACGGTACAAATCCGGCAATCAGATTTAACAATGTGGTTTTCCCACAACCGGAAGGTCCCAGCACCACCAGCAGTTCACCGCTATCGAGCGTCAGGTTGATATCCTCAAGCACCGGTTTGCCGCCGTAACTGGCATTAAGATGAGAGATTTGCAGCATCAGCGTCCCCTTTATTGCACGAAACGATCGGTCACGTACTGGCTATAATCCGTCGCTACGGCGGGCACTTTGCCCTGCTCTTTAAGGAACTGCGCGGTGTCGATAATCGCTTTATTTACCGGTCCGGTAAGCTCGGCGGTTTGCTGCTGCGGAGTCAGATAGGTGTTACCTTTCACCAGCCCCGGCACATCCGCCTCTGGCACACCGCTTAAGCGCGCCGACTTGCTGATATTCTCCGGTTGTTTGAGCCAGGCATCCGGGTTGGCGATATAGGGCTGCTGCGCATCGATGGCGCTTTTCGCAAATGCTTTCACTACCTCAGGGTATTTCTCGGCAAAATCTTTGCGTACCACCCACACGTCCAGCGTTGGCGCCCCCCATTCACCGACTTTTTCCGAGTCAGTCAGTACCTTGCCGTCTTTTTCCAGCGCATTGACTGCAGGTGCCCAGACGTACGCGCCGTCAATATCTCCGCGCTGCCAGGCGGCAATAATCGCCGGTGGCTGAAGGTTCACAATCTCTACCTGGCCGGGTTTAATCCCCCAATGTTTCAGCGCTGCCAGCAGGCTGTAGTGGGTGGTGGAGATAAACGGCACGGCAATGCGCTTACCAATCAAATCTTCCGGTTTACTGATGTTTTTCTTCACCACCAGCGCTTCAGAATTGCCGAGCTTTGATGCCAGCAGGAAAACCTCAATCGGCACCTGCTGACTGGCCGCTACCGCCAGCGGGCTGGAGCCGAGGTTACCGATCTGTACGTCGCCGGATGCCAACGCGCGGACAATACTCGCGCCGCTGTCAAACTTGCGCCAGTCAACGGTGGCTCCGCTCTCTTTAGCAAAGGTGTTATCCGCCTGCGCCACTTTGGCGGGTTCGGCGGAAGTTTGATACGCGACGGTGACGTTCACCGCCTGCGCCTGAAATGCGATGAATGCCAGTGCGGCAAGAAGTGCGTTACGCGATGAATTAGCCATGATTGTCTGCTCCCCTGTCTTGTTATAGGAGGCAGTATTTCGTTGCGGCCCACTTTGATAAAGGAATTAAAAATTCTGGCTAAGAACAAAGCGTTTTTAGAAAAAAACCGGCAATGCTTATACACAAAATCATTCAAGATGCGTCGAGGCGGCAAGGGAAGAAATCCCCAGGAGCATAGATAACTATGTGACTGGGGTTTCTGAGTGCAGCCAACAAAGAGGCAGCTTGAAGGATGAAGTGTATTGCGATTTTGTTACATTCGTTACATAACTGCGCCTGGATGATTGCCAGCGCTGCGCTGGCAGGCATCATAGACGCTATTGTCAGGCAAGAGAGCAATATCATGATTCATGTTGTGCTGGTGGATGACCATGTGGTGGTGCGTTCCGGCTTTGCGCAATTACTCAGTCTCGAAGACGATCTCAACGTCACCGGTCAGTTCAGTAGCGCGGCGGAGGCCTGGCCTGCATTACTGCATGATGACGTCAACGTCGCGGTGATGGACATCGCCATGCCGGATGAAAATGGCCTGAGCCTGCTAAAACGACTGCGGGCGCAGAAGCCCGGTTTTCGCGCCATTATTCTCAGCATTTATGACTCGCCGACGTTTGTACAAAGTGCACTGGATGCTGGCGCCAGCGGCTATCTGACCAAACGCTGCGGACCCGAAGAACTGGTGCAAGCGGTACGGTCGGTGGGTATGGGCGGGCATTATCTGTGCGCCGATGCGCTGCGGGCGTTACGCGGCGGCGAGCAGCCCGCGCAGGTCCTGGAGGTACTGACCCCGCGCGAGCGCGAAGTGTTTGATCTATTGGTCAAAGGCGACAGCGTGAAAGAGATTGCCTTTAAGCTCGATCTCAGCCACAAAACGGTTCACGTCCACCGCGCGAACGTGCTGGGCAAATTGCAATGCCACAGCACTATCGAGTTGGTGCATTTTGCCCTCGACCACCAGCTACTGACGGGGCATTAATGTCGCGTAACCTTCGTCATTGGGTAATCTCCCTGTTTATTCTGCTGGCCTGGGGATCGGGCTGGTTGATGCTGTGGACGCTGGGGTTTTACCTGACCCACAACGGTCAGCAGGCGGCATTATTCCTGCCACACGGGGTCTATCTTGCACTGTTGATTCTGCTTTCTCGCCGCTACTGGCCCGCGCTGGTGCTGCCGCCGGTACTGATGCTGTTCTGGCTGCACAGCGAGCAATTATTGAATGGCTATATTTTGCTGGTAGCCCCATTAATTAGCCTTCTTCCGGCAAGCATCGGTCAGTCATACTGGCACCGCTTCCCCCTGTACTGGCAGCGCTTAACGCTGCTGCTGGCCGCGGTAACAATTACCTCATTGCTTAATACCGCCCTGCTGTCACCGTTTATCGCAAGCCCGGCAACGTTAATTGGCCTGGCGTCGTTTACCGGCGGCGTGCTGCTGACGCCGTTTGTCTATCTGATCTATGAATTTCTGCGCCAGCAGCACCGTTATCATTTGCTCGGGTTGGATACCACCAATCCCCCGCTGCGCACCTCGCTTATCATCTGGTGCAGCCTGTTTTTTATTATTGGCATTGGCACGCAGATGGTACTGTCGCCGGATATCGAGCGCCTGCTGCTGATCGTGGTGTTTTTACCAAACGTGGTGATGGCATGGAAATTCGGCTGGCAGGGCGGCGTGTTGTCTGGATTGCTCGGCAGCATGATGATCACCATCGCCCGGCAGATAGGCGTGGGGTTCAGTAATCTTCTTGAACTGGAGATTTTTCTCGCGACGCAGGCGTTGCTGGGTATTGGTCTTGGCATCGCCATCAGCCGCCAGCAGCATCTGGCGCAAAACTTGCACCATTATCGCCAGCGTCTGGAAGCCGAACTGGCGGCACGCCGTGCGCTGACCGAACAGCTGATTCGTACCGAGGAAGACACGCGAAAAAGTTTAGCGCGTGAACTGCATGACGAAATAGGCCAGAACATCACCGCCATCCAGATTCAGACGCAACTGGTCAAACGCGCGCCGGGTCGCGAGCAAACGCTTGAGGCGGCGAATCAGATCAACGATCTTGCCCGGCGCATTCACCACTCCACCCGCCAGCTTCTGCGCCAGTTGCGCCCGCCCGCGCTTGATGAACTGTCTTTCAAAGATGCGCTGTATCATCTGGTGAATGAATTTGCCTTTGCCGAGCGGGGCATCCACTGCCGATTTAATTACCATCTGGAAAATACGCCAGAAAATGAAACGGTGCGCTTCACGCTGTATCGCCTGATGCAGGAACTGCTCAATAACATCTGTAAGCATGCCGATGCCAGCGAGGTATCGATTACGCTACGCCAGCGGGAACACCGTCTGTCACTGGAAGTCGATGACAACGGCGTGGGTATCCTCCCGGAAAAAATCCCCGGTTTCGGTATCCAGGGCATGCGTGAGCGGGTAAGCGCCCTCGGTGGCGAACTCACGCTGGAATCGAACCACGGCACGCGGGTAATTGTTAACCTGCCCACAAATTTGCAACAAACCAGCCGCTAACCAGGAAAAAGTCTTAGTCACTGCGGACTTTCTCTCATCCCCTTTTGCTTTCACTTTCCTATAGTCAGCACAAACGGAGACCGCCATGCACGCACGCGAAACAGACCAACAATACCGGACGCTACGTCCACAATTGCTGATGTGTATGGTGATTGGCTACGCCGCGTTTTATCTGACGCGCAAAAGCGTCAACTATGTACTCCCGGCGCTGCAAACGGATCTGGGGCTGGATAAAGGCGATATCGGTCTGCTGGGCTCGCTGTTTTATCTGACCTACGGCCTGTCGAAATTCGCCGCCGGATTGTGGCACGACAGCCATGGGCAGCGCGCGTTCATGGGAATCGGCCTGTTCGCCACTGGTGTTTTGAACGTGGTGTTCGCCTTTGGTGAATCGCTGACGCTGCTGCTGGCGGTCTGGACGTTGAACGGATTTTTCCAGGGCTGGGGCTGGCCGCCCTGCGCCCGCCTGCTGACCCACTGGTACTCGCGCAACGAACGCGGCTTCTGGTGGGGTTGCTGGAATATGTCGATCAACATCGGCGGGGCCATCATCCCGCTGATTAGCGCCTTTGCCGCCCTCTGGTGGGGCTGGCAGGCAGCGATGCTGGCACCAGGGATAATCAGCATGGCGTTAGGTATCTGGCTCACCCTGCAACTGAAAGGCACGCCCCTGGAAGAGGGATTACCGACAGTTGGAGAGTGGCGGCACGATCCGCTGGAGCTACGTCAGGAGCAGCAGAGCCCGCCGATGGGGCTGTGGCAAATGTTACGCACCACCATGCTGAAAAATCCGATGATCTGGCTGCTTGGCGTGTCGTATGTACTGGTCTATTTGATCCGCATTGCGCTCAACGACTGGGGCAACATCTGGCTGACGGAAAGCCACGGCGTGAATCTACTCAGCGCCAATGCCACGGTGATGTTGTTTGAAGTCGGCGGCTTGCTCGGCGCGCTATTTGCCGGATGGGGATCGGATCTGCTGTTCAGCGGTCAGCGCGCGCCGATGATATTGCTGTTCACGCTGGGGCTGATGGTCTCCGTCGCCGCCCTGTGGCTGGCCCCGGTGCACCACTATGCGCTGCTGGCAGTCTGTTTCTTTACCGTGGGCTTTTTTGTGTTTGGCCCGCAGATGTTGATTGGTCTGGCTGCTGTCGAATGCGGACACAAAGCGGCGGCAGGTTCAATCACCGGTTTTCTCGGGCTGTTCGCCTATCTGGGGGCCGCGCTGGCGGGTTGGCCGCTGTCGCTGGTCATAGAACACTACGGCTGGTCGGGAATGTTCAGTTTGCTCTCGGTTGCCGCTGTTTTTATGGGTTTATTGCTGATGCCATTGCTCATTGCGGGCATTACCCCTTCTCTCAGTCAAAGGATAAAACAATGAAACTGACGCTTACCTCTACCCTGATTGCCTCCGCTCTGACGCTGGCGGCCTTCAGCAGTGCGACACAAGCTCAAGGACGTCTGGTGGTGTATTGCAGCGCCACCAACGAGATGTGCGAAACCGAAACCAAAGCCTTCGGCGACAAATATGATGTGAAAACCTCATTTATTCGTAACGGCTCCGGCAGCACGCTGGCGAAGGTCGATGCCGAGAAGAAAAACCCGCAGGCGGATGTGTGGTACGGCGGTACGCTGGATCCACAATCCCAGGCCGGCGAAATGGGCCTGCTGCAGCCGTACAAATCACCTAACCTCGCGCAGATCATGGAGAAGTTCCGCGATCCCGCAAAAGTAAAGGGTAACCTCTCCTCGGCGGTGTATGTCGGTATTCTGGGCTTTGGCGTTAATACTCAACGCCTGAAAGAGAAAAACCTGCCGGTACCGAAATGCTGGAAGGATCTGACCAAACCAGAATACAAAGGGGAAATCCAGATTGCTGACCCACAGAGTTCAGGCACCGCCTACACCGCGCTGGCGACCTTCGCCCAGCTTTGGGGTGAGGATCAGGCTTTTGATTACCTGAAACAGCTCAACGCCAACGTCTCCCAGTACACCAAATCCGGCATTGCTCCGGCGCGTAATGCCGCCCGTGGCGAAACGGCGATCGGCATTGGCTTCCTGCATGACTACTCGCTGGAAAAAGAACAGGGCGCCCCGCTGGAGCTGATCTCCCCGTGCGAAGGCACCGGCTATGAAATTGGCGGCGTCAGCATCCTGAAAGGCGCGCGTAACCTCGACAACGCCAAACTGTTCGTTGACTGGGTGCTGTCGAAAGACGCCCAGGAGTTGGCATGGAAGAAAGGTAAATCCTATCAGATCCTGACCAACACCACCGCCGAGACCTCGCCGAACTCGCTGAAGCTCGACGACCTGAAGCTTATCAACTACGACATGGATAAGTACGGCTCGACCGACGTACGTAAAGCCCTGATCAATAAGTGGGTTAGCGAAGTAAAGATGGGTAAATAAGCCCACGTTGCGTTCATTTGCCGGGTGCGGCGTAAGCGCCCGCCCGGCCTGAAATACCGGAACCGCTATGTCACACACACTTGCACTCCATCCCGTGAAAAAACGGGATGCGATATTTCTTTGGGTTTTGCTCGGCTGGCTGGCGTTTGCCCTGCTGCCAAGCTGGAGCCTGGACTACGGTCTGCTGGAGTCGACGGGCGAAGAAATTCTCGCCGCCTACGGCTGGTCACAATTCAATATCAGTTGGTTATGGTATCTGCTACCGAGCCTGCTGCTGGTACGCCCGTTCCATGAAGCCAGACGCGAACAGCGCGGCCGCCATTATCTTGACGCAGGCTGGGCATTCTTCTGCATGGCCTTTATCGTCGCCAGCGCCACGCTTGAAGGTCGCGGCTTAGGCTATGCCACCATCGTGCTGTTTGTGGCGCTGGGCGCAATTATGACCCTGGCGCTTACCCGTCTTGAATGGCTGGGCGGCGACCGTTTTGTCATCGGCTCGCTGACCGCGATTGTCGCGCTGATCGGTATTTTTATCGTCTGGCCGAGCATCGCTATTTTCATTCCGATGTTCACCAACGACGCCGGGGAATTTGCGCCACTGGCGTTTATGAATGTGCTGTCGCAGGCGCATATCATTCAGGTGATCCTCAACTCGATTATGCTGTCGATTGCCGTCGGCGTCGGCTGTACCTTCTTTGGCCTGGTGCTGGCTATCTACACGACCCGTATCGCCAGACGTAGCGCCATCATCGGACGTATCTTCTCGATTCTGCCGATCGTTACCCCGCCGTTTGTCGTCGGTTTAGGCGTTACGCTGATGATGGGTCGCTCTGGTTACATCACCGAATTTATGGTCGACTGGTTCGGCTTAACCAACACCAACTGGCTGTACGGTTTTACCGGCATCTGGCTGGCGCAGGTGCTGGCCTTTACGCCGATGGCGTTTATGATCCTCGACGGGGCGATCAAGACCATTCATCCGTCGCTGGAAGAAGCGTCATACACCCTGCGTGCCAGCCGCTGGCAGACCTTTAACGGCGTGTTTGTCCCGCTACTGAAACCGGCGCTGGCGAACGCCTTTTTAATTGTGGTGGTACAGTCGCTGGCCGACTTCAGTAACCCGCTGGTGCTCGGCGGTAACTTCGACGTGCTGGCAACGCAAATTTACTTCTATATCACCGGCTCGCAGCTCGATTATCAGGCCGCCAGTACGCTGGGCGCGTTCCTGCTGCTGTTCTCGCTGCTGGTATTCTGTGTGCAGTACATGTGGATCGGCAAGCGCTCCTACGTGACGGTCTCCGGTAAATCCTACCGGGGCGACGTCCAGCCGCTGCCAGTGACGCTGGTGTGGAGCGTGGTTGCGCTGCTGGCGGTGTGGATTGCCTTTAACGCCCTGCTCTACGGCAGCATTTTCTACGGCAGTTTCACCGTTAACTGGGGCGTGGACTACACCCTGACGCTGGCGAACTTTACCAAACTGTTCGGTCAGGGGATGAGCGACGGCGCGTGGCCTTCACTGCTCGACACTCTGCTCTACGCCGGGATTGCCGCGCCGATCACCGCGATCTTTGGTCTGCTGATCGCGTGGATTGTGGTGCGCCAGCAGTTTAAAGGTAAAAAAACCATCGAGTTCACCACCATGCTGTGCTTTGCCGTTCCTGGCACCGTAGCGGGCGTGTCGTACATTCTGGCCTTTAACAGCGCCCCGGTGTACCTCACCGGCACCGCCGCCATCGTGATTATCTCAATGGTGATGCGTAACGTGCCGGTCGGAATTCGGGCGGGCATCGCGGGCTTAGGCCAAATCGATAAATCGCTGGATGAAGCCTCGCTTAGCCTGCGTGCCGGTTCCCTGCGGACCATTACGCATATCCTGCTGCCGCTGCTGCGCCCAGCGATCCTCTCGGCGCTGATCTACAGCTTTGTGCGCGCCATTACCACCGTCAGCGCCATTGTGTTCCTTGTGACGCCGGATACCCGCGTGGCGACGGCCTACATCCTCAACCGCGTGGAAGACGGCGAGTACGGGGTGGCGATTGCCTACGGTTCGATTCTGATCGTGGTGATGCTGGCGATTATTTTCATCTTTGACTGGCTGATCGGCGAATCACGTACCTCCCGTTCAAAAGCTAAAAACCAGGCGTAATGGAGCGCACTATGACTCAGAAAAATTTCGTTGAACTGCGCAACGTCACTAAACGATTTGGCAGCAACACGGTTATCGACAACATCAACCTCACCATTCCGCAGGGGCAAATGGTGACGCTGCTCGGCCCCTCCGGCTGTGGCAAAACCACCATTTTGCGCCTTGTCGCCGGGCTGGAAAAACCGAGTGAAGGCCAGATTTTTATTGATGGCGAAGACGTCACCCATCGTTCCATTCAGCAACGCGACATCTGCATGGTGTTTCAGTCGTATGCTCTGTTTCCGCACATGTCGCTGGGAGAGAACGTCGGCTATGGCCTGAAGATGCTTGGCGTGTCGCGCAGCGAAGTGAAGGCACGGGTGAAAGACGCGCTGGCGATGGTCGATCTGGAGGGGTTCGAAGAGCGCTATGTCGATCAGATCTCCGGCGGTCAGCAGCAGCGCGTGGCACTGGCCCGCGCGTTGATCCTCAAACCGAAGGTGCTGCTGTTTGATGAGCCGCTGAGCAACCTGGACGCCAACCTGCGTCGCAGTATGCGCGACAAGATCCGCGAGCTTCAAAAGCAGTTTGATATCACCTCGCTGTACGTTACCCACGATCAGAGCGAAGCCTTTGCGGTTTCCGATACCGTACTGGTGATGAATAAAGGACACATCATGCAGATCGGTTCGCCACAGGAGCTCTATCGTCAGCCTGCCTCACGTTTTATGGCGAGTTTCATGGGCGATGCCAACCTGTTTCCGGCCACCTTTAGCGCAGGATACGTTGATATCTACGGCTATCGTTTGCCGCGACCGCCGCACTTTAACGATCACGGAGAAGGGATGGTCGGCGTGCGCCCGGAAGCGATCACGCTCAGCGATCGCGGCGAGGAGAGCCAGCGCTGCGCGATCCGCCATGTCGCCTATATGGGCCCTCAGTATGAAGTCACGGTGGAGTGGCATGGACAGGAGATCTTGTTACAGGTCAACGCCACGCGCCTGCAGCCGGACGTCGGCGAGCAGTATTACCTCGAAATCCACCCGTACGGCATGTTTGTGCTGGCAGATGCGGCATAAGGTTTTGTTGCTTTGTAGGTCGGATCAGGCGCTTGTGCCGCCATCCGGCAATGCCTGATGCGCTGCGCTTATCAGGCCTACAGTGAACGATGTAGGCCTGATAAATTCTCAGCTTCACGCTTTTAGCGCGGCAATATCTTTCGGCGTGGTGCGACAGCACCCGCCGATCAACCGTGCGCCAGCGGCCTGCCACTGCGGCAAATAATCCGCCAACTGCGCACAATGCTCACTGTGATGATGCCAGGTTTTGTTTGCCGCATCATAATGCTCGCCTGAGTTTGGATACACTACCAGCGGCAGCGCCGTTAAGCCGTGCAGATGCTGCAATGCGGCGGTGGTCTTTTCCAGCGCAATACAGTTGATGCCTAACGCCACCACCTGCGGATAACCCGCCAGCAACGCCACCACGTCACGCAGCGGCGTACCGTCGCTCAGGTGCTCGCTGTCGCGCAGAGTAAACGAGAACCACGCCCTGGCACGCGGATACGCGGTCAACAGCTCAGCCAGCGCGCCAATCTCGGTAAAATTCGGCAGGGTTTCACAGGCCAGCAGATCGGCCCCGGCATCCAGCAACGCTTCCACGCGCGGACGGTGAAACGCCTGAAATTCTTCAGCGCTACGTTGGTAATCGCCACGATACTCTGATCCATCCGCCAGATACGCGCCATAAGGCCCGACGGAGCCTGCCACCAGCAGCGTACCCGCCTGCGGGTTCTCAGCCAGCCAGGCTTCACGCGCTTTACGCGCCAGCTCCACGCTTTTGCCAATCAGCGCTTTCGACTGCGCTTCATTCAGGCCGCGCGCGGCAAAACCTGCCGGCGTGGCCTGATAGCTGGCGGTGATCGCGCATTGCGCCCCCGCCCGGAAATAATCAAGATGCACTTCGCGGATAAGCTGCGGATTTTCGACCAGCACTTTGGCTGACCACAGGCTGTCTGCTAAATCACAACCGCGCGCTTCCAGCTCCGTCGCCATCGCACCATCCAGTAACAGGAAATCCTGTTTGTCGAGGATGGCGCTTAACGGATTATTCTGCGACATGTTCTGGCTCCTGTTTTGACGGAAATAAGCCCTCACACTATCACAGCCATACCCGCAAGGCTCCGCGCTCACCCGCAATTATGGCGATGCGTCAACTCTGCATCAGACGATCGCTTAAGCACCGTTAGCCGGAATCGACATCTGCGATTTACGGCTCATCAGGATAAATACCGCCAGGCCCGCCAGCAAAATCCCCGGCGCAGACGCCGCCATCACGCCCACCGTTCCAGTGCCCAGCGCTAACATTTTCCCGGCCAGCAGCGGGCCGCTCATCGCGCCCAAACGTCCGACAGCAACGGCGGTGCCCACGCCTGTGGCGCGGATCTGCGTGTTGTAAAATAACGGCGCCAGCGCATACAGCACGCTTTGCCCACCAGTGGCAAACATCCCCGCCACAAATCCCGCCATCAGCATGCCGCTGAATGTCGATACTGTCCCCAGCGCCAGCAGCGAAGCCAACATCCCGGTGTAGATCAGCAGCGACATCACCACCGGACGCAGTTTGTCCATCAACGCCCCGAGAATTAACGTCCCGCTGGCTGCACCGATTTGCAGAGCAAACATCACGCCTGCCGCCTGCGAGGGTTGAAATCCCTGCTCCACCAGCAGCATCGGCAGCCAGTTGATCAGCATATACACCACCAGCAGGGTGAAGAAATAGCACAGCCACAGCAGCAGCGTAGCGCTCGCTGCTGCTGGCGCAAACAGGGCGCGCAACGGCGCGGCAGCTACCTGCGTTTGTTGGGTATAAACCTGCGATTCCGGCAACCAGCGCATCAACAGCGGAACCAGCAGCAGCGGGATCACCCCGCCAACCCAGAACACCGTTTGCCAGGCGGAGGCGAGACCGCTAAACCCAAGCGCCGCCGCTAACGCCGCGCCAATCGGCACGCCGCAGTACATCAGGCTCACCGCCGTGCCGCGAAAACGTGGCCCCGCCGCTTCGGAGGTCAGCGCGATCAGATTCGGCAATGCCGCGCCCAGCCCGACGCCGGTCATCAGACGGGCAAATACCAGCGATGAGAAATCCCAGGAAATCGCCGTCGCCAGCGAGAACAGGCCGAACAACGCCACGGAGGCAATGAGAATGCGCTTGCGGCCATAGCGATCGGCCAGCATACCGCCCACCAACGCGCCGGGCAGCAGCCCGAGAATACCGGCGCTGAAGATCCAGCCCATCTGCATTTTATCCAGCGCAAACGCCTGAGCGATACCGACGGCAGCGATCCCGGCGGCCTGGAGATCCAGCCCTTCCATCAGGGCGACTAAAAAACACAGCCCGACGGTCAACGTCAGGCGCCAGGATGCGGGGGTACGGGTAGTCATAAGATGTACCTCTGAGGTCACGATGCAGGTGAATCGCGGCTGATACGTTGCCAGCCGCGTAATCATTTTTATTTGCTGTGGCGCAGATCCAGCGCCACGTCGACGATCATATCTTCCTGGCCGCCCACCATTCGGCGCTTGCCCAGTTCAACCAGAATATCAACCGCGCTCAGGCCATAACGCGCCGCCGCCACTTCACAATGACGCAGGAAGCTGGAGTACACCCCGGCATAGCCCAGCGCCAGCGTTTCGCGATCCACCCGCACCGGGCGGTCCTGCAGCGGACGCACCAGATCGTCGGCAGCATCCATCAGCGCATACAGATCGGTGCCATGCTGCCAGCCGAGCTTATCCGCTGCAGCGATAAACACTTCCAGCGGCGCATTGCCCGCGCCTGCGCCCATCCCCGCCAGGCTGGCGTCGATACGATCGCAGCCCTCTTCCACCGCAGCAATCGAGTTCGCCACACCGAGACTGAGATTGTGGTGCGCATGCATTCCGGTTTCCGTCTCCGGCTTCAGTACCGCTTTCAGGGCGCGGAAGCGGGCGCGAATATCACTCATGTTCATCGCCCCGCCGGAATCGACCACGTAGATACAAGTCGCGCCGTAGGTTTCCATCAGCTTCGCCTGCTGCGCCAGATTTTCCGGCGTGGTCATGTGGCTCATCATCAGAAAGCCGACGGTATCCATACCCAGCTCGCGCGCATACTGAATATGCTGGGCCGACACGTCCGCTTCGGTGCAGTGGGTCGCCACGCGTACCACCCGCGCCCCGGCCTGATACGCATTTTTCAGGTCGTGAATCGTACCGATCCCCGGCAGTAACAGCGTGGCGATCTTAGCGTGCTGCACCACGTCTGCCGCCGCTTCAATCCACTCGAGATCGCTGTGCGCGCCAAAGCCGTAGTTAAAGCTGGAACCTTGTAAACCGTCGCCATGCGCCACTTCAATAGAATCGACCCGCGCATCGTCCAGCGCTTTCGCAATCTGGCGCACGTTTTCCAGCGAATACTGGTGACGAATGGCGTGCATACCGTCACGCAGGGTCACGTCAGAGATATAGAGTTTTTTACCGTTCATGCTGCTTCTCCTGACTGACGGGTGAGTGACTGCGCCATCTTCTCAGCGGTCGCCAGCGCGCTGGAGGTCATTATGTCGAGGTTGCCCGCATAGGCAGGTAAATAGTGCGCCGCGCCTTCCACTTCCAGATATACCGCGGTTTTCAGCCCGGAAAACTGGCCGATACCCGGCAGATTCACCGGTTTATCCTGCGGGATAACTTCAAACTGTACGCGCTGTTTCAGGCGATAACCCGGCACATAGGCCTGTACCGCCGCCGCCATCTCGTTGATAGACGCTTCAACTTCAATCTCGGAGGCCGCTTCGCTTAGCACATACACTGTGTCACGCATCATCAGCGGCGGTTCGGCCGGGTTGAGCACAATGATGGCTTTACCTTTTTCGGCGCCGCCGACCACTTCAATCGCCTTTGAGGTGGTTTCGGTGAACTCATCAATATTGGCGCGAGTGCCCGGTCCCGCAGATTTACTGGCGATCGAGGCAATAATTTCGGCGTAATGGACTTTTGCCACGCGAGAGACAGCCGCCACCATCGGGATGGTCGCCTGCCCGCCGCAAGTCACCATATTGACGTTCTGCTGATCAACGTTAGCCTCCAGATTCACCACCGGCACGCAGTATGGACCGATCGCCGCGGGCGTCAGGTCGATCAGGCGGATCCCCGGTTTAATGGCGCGCAGCGCGGCGTCGTTCTTCACATGTGCGCCCGCGCTGGTGGCATCAAACACGATGTCGATATCGGCAAATTCCGGCATGGCGATAAGCCCTGTCACCCCTTCATGGGTGGTGGCAACGCCCATACGTCTGGCGCGCGCCAGACCATCGGATTGCGGGTCAATACCGACCATCACCGCCATCTCCAGATGCACACCGTGGCGCAGAATTTTAATCATCAAATCGGTGCCGATGTTGCCGGAGCCGATAATGGCGACTTTACGCTTACTCATGACTGACTTCCTTTTGTAACCGCCGCTGAAAAAGTGGCGGCAACTGAACCAATACCGTCGATATGGGCTTCAAAACGATCGCCCGCATTCACTGATACCATCGGGCCTAACGCCCCGGTGAGAATGATGTCCCCCGCACGCAGCGGCTCGCCGAGGCTGGCCATTTTGCGCGCCAGCCAGACGGCGGCGTTGATCGGATGCCCCAGACATTCGCTGCCGCGCCCGCTGGAGACCTCTTCGTTATTGCGCGTCATTTTCATTGCGCAATTTTTCAGATCTAACCCGGCCGGACGCTGCGCCGGCCCGCCGACCACATACACGCCGCAGGAGGCATTATCCGCCACGGTATCAACAAACTTTATTGACCAGTCGCGGATACGACTGCCGACCACTTCGAGCGCGGGCAGCACCCACTCTATGGCGTTATATAGCTCATCAAAAGTGGTGTCGGCATTGGGTAGATCGCGGTTCAGCACCAGCGCAATCTCCGCTTCAATACGCGGTTGCAGTACACGTGAAAACGGAATGGTGTCGTTATCGCCGTAGCACATGTCGGCAAACAGCGTTCCGAAGTCTGGCTGATCGACCCCCAATTGCTGTTGCACTTTCGGGTGCGTCAGCCCCACTTTGCGCCCAACCACGCGCCGCCCGCGCGCCACGTTGTCCTGCACGTTGATGCGCTGAATGGCATAGGCCGCTTCGGCATTGTCCACGCCAATCAGTTCACGCAGCGGGGCGATAGCTTCTCCTTTTTCCTCTGCCAGGCGTAAATCGGCGGCTAACTGCTCAAGATTAAGATTCGTCATGTCCGTTCCTTAAGGGCGTGCGAGGAAGTTCAGCACCAGTTGGTTAAAGGCATCCGCATGTTCCCACTGCGCCCAGTGCCCGCAGTCGCGGTAGATGTGCAGTTCAGAACCGGCAATCCCGGAGAGCAGGCGCAGGCCGGCGTCCATCGGCACGAACCGGTCGTTGCGGCCCCAGACAATCAGGGTCTGGGCCTTGATTTCACCCAGACGCGGGCTGAAGTCCGGGAACTGTTTCGGGTTGGCTTCCAGACTCTGGACAAAGTTGTCCAGGTGATCGCGGCGCGACAGCATGTTATTCAGGCGCGCCTCAAACAGCGCTTCAGTCAGGTCACTGGTGTCGAAGACAAAAATCTCCATCATCAGCTTCAGATTTTCGATGGTCGGCTCACGATATAGCTGATTCAGACGCTTGATGCCTTCGGTCGGCATCGGGGTAAACAGGCTCATGCCGCCCGTTCCACCGCCCATCAGCACCAGCTTGCCCACGCGCTCCGGCCAGCTCAAAGTAAACGCCACTGCACTGTGGCCACCCATTGAGTTGCCCAGCAAGTGGATTTTCTGAATATCCAGTTGATCGACCACGCTTTTCAGAATGCGAGCGTTGAGATCGGATCGTGACCCGCGGTTAACGATCCCATCGCTTTTCCCCCAGCCAGGACAATCCAGCAGGATCACCCGGTATCCGGCCTCAACCAGCGGATCGATGTTGCGGCTGAAGTTCGCCCAGCCCGTCGCGCCAGGACCTGAGCCGTGCAGTAGCACCACGGTCTCTTCGCCCTGCCCACAGTCATTGAAATGCGCGCGTAAGGTTTCGCCTGCTTCCTGCACCTCCAGAAAACGGCTGGTGGCGGCTTCGGTTTGCGGTTGGTAAGTCATGTTCTTCTCCTGCATATTCAGTTCTGTTTCAGTTCTGTGTGGTGGCGCTCAGGGAGCCGAATCCGGCGATCCACTCCGGGATCGGGCGATAATAACGACCTTCGCTGCGCCAGTTGCCAAAGGCAGAAATGGCGGCGAAGGCGGCAACCCAGGTTTTCACTTCGTGCGTTGATTTGCCCGCCATCGCGGATAGCTCTTCATTGCTGACCGCGTCCAGTTCCTGCCAACGTCCCTGCTCAAGCAGGGTCATAAAGCGGTTATCCCAGACGGGGTTAAGCGGGTGCAGCGTGTGCTGGTCTTGCACAAATTTCTCGGCGGCGCTGATCACTCGCTGCTGGCGCAATTCACGCTCGTTTTCGGGTAACTGTTTGCCGCTGCCGAGCAGGCGGTCGCGCATATGGGCATCGGCCTTTGCCAGCTCCGGCACCGGTGGCTGATGCGACAGGCCGCCGGAACCTAAAAACAGCACGCGTTTATTCAGCGAACTGGCGAAACGACCAATGGCTTCACCGAGCATGCGGGTACGCTGAAAGCCCGGCAGCGGCGTGGCGACGCCGTTAATAAACACCGGTAATACCGGGACCTTATCCAGACCGCCGAGCAAAAACTCCAGCGGCTGCGCAAAGCCGTGATCGACCTGCATGTTGTAGGACACGGCAAGATCGATACCGCTTTTCATCACCGCATGGGCGCAGGCCTCAGCGAGATCGGTGGGCACCGGCAGTTCCCCGGCGGCGCTGCCGAAATCGCCGATTGCGGTGGCCCCTACGCCTAAACAAAACGGCGGCATCACATCGTAGAAAAAACCGTTGTAGTGATCGGGGGCAAACAGCACCACCAGCTCAGGATCGAACGCCGCAATACGTGCGCGGGCGCTGGCGATCACGCCGTTAACTTCATCGAGCACGGCCTGCGCCGGGTCGACATAGCCCACCAGCGGCGAGTGGGAAAGACAGTGAAGATAAGCGTGCATATCAGGCTACCTTTTCAACAGGAAGATCGGTATTTACGCGGGTGAGCGTCATCACCGACGCCAGTTTATTCAGGGTGTTGCCCAGGGTTTGCGGAATAGCGATGGCGGCGACAAAGCGGTCCGGGCGCATCACCACCAGCGCGGCATTGTGTTGGGCAAACCACGCGCGCAGACGGTTTTGCGTATCGCCAATGCGGGTAACGCCGTCATGGTTATCCTGATCGGTATGTATCTGCGTATCCGGCACCACCTGGATAAACCGCGTCCCCAGCGCCTGCCACTGCTGGATCTGCGCTTCACTCATGCCCCATAGCGGATTACAGCCCCAGCCAATCACCGCGAAATTCGGGCCAATGACGTTATCGAGCAACGTCACTTCGCCGGTTTCCAGCGTGACCTTCGGCTGGATAAACATCTTGCCGACTGGCGAGGTTTTCGCGTCACCTTCACGCACCAACGCCCCGATGTGGTACTGCGGCATCGGCTTAAAGCGCATTTCAAGGAAGTAACGTTTGACCGGCGGAATGTAGTTCAACAGCCAGGAAACTCCGTCGCGCACCGCGCCGTGCCAGCGTTTTGGCGGCGCCAGCACGTTGCCTGCGGTAACCGACAAATCGATCATCGCTTTGGCATGATCGCGGCGCTCCTGCTGGTAGGTATCCAGCAGCGCATCACCGGCTTTGCCATTAATCACCAGCGCCAGTTTCCACGCCAGATTGAAGGCATCGCGCATACCGCTGTTGTACCCCTGCCCCTGCCAGACCGGCATAATGTGCGCCGCGTCGCCCGCCAGCAGCACACGGTCAATACGAAAGCGTTCGGCCAGCCGGGCGTTATGGGTGTACACGCGCTGGCGGATCAGCTCGACGTTATCCGGGTTCGGCAGCACTTTGCTCAAGAGTTGGCGCATATTCTGCGGCTCGCTAAGCTGGGCTTCGGTTTCCCCCGGCATCACCATAAATTCAAAGCGGCGCACCGCATGCGGCAGCGCGGCAGAAACATACGGGCGCACCGGATCGCAGCACAGGTACACATGCGGCGTACTCAGCGGATCGTTGGCGATATCCACTACAATCCACTGATTCGGCGCGGTTTTACCTTCAAATGGCACATTCAGCGAGCGCCTGACGTTGCTGGCGCCACCGTCGCAGGCCACCAGCCACTGGGCCTTCACCGTTTCCCGCTGGCCGTCCGGCGCTTTCAGGTTCAGCGTCACTTCACCATTTTGCTGGCTGAAGGCTTCCAGTTCGCGAGAAAACAGGCAACGCACGTTGGGGAAACGCGACAGCCCTTCCAGCATCACCGCATCCACCTGCGGCTGAATGAACGCATTGCGGCGCGACCAGCCAAATTCGTCGGTCATCGGCTGGATATCGGCAAAGCAGCGGCCTTTCGGGGTAAGAAAGCGCATCGCGTGCCACGGCGTGGTATGTGGCAAAACGTTCTCGACCAGACCAACGGACTGCATGGTGCGCAGCGCTTCATCGTCAATACCGATGGCGCGGGGATAGTCGATCAGCGTGTCGAGCTTCTCTACCACCAGCACCTCAATGCCCATCTGGCCAAGATAGTTCGCCATCATCAGCCCTACCGGGCCGGCTCCAGCAATCGCTACCTGCGCGGTGTGCTGCACTGCGGGTTGGATATCAGGATTTATAGTTGTCATTTCAGAACCTCACTACTCGGACAAAACGCAATTGCAGGCCCTGGTGAGGCGCAATTTGTTTTGTTAAAAATATGTGAATAGTTTTTATTGTGCGGTCAGTATAGAAGTGAGTTTTTGCGCTACAATCAAAACATGCCTGGATGTGCACTAAGTGCACAACGTTGTTTTACCTATATATTTGTCAATGAATATGAAAAGTGACGACGGTACCGAATACAAAACCGTGCGCGGGTTAACGCGCGGGTTAATGTTATTAAATATGTTAAATCGGCTTGACGGCGGGGCCAGCGTTGGCCTGCTGGCAGAGCTGAGCGGCCTGCACCGCACCACGGTCAGACGTCTGCTGGAAACGTTGCAGGATGAGGGTTACGTCCGGCGCAGCCTGTCCGATGATAGCTTTCGCTTAACCATTAAAGTCCGTCAGCTCAGCGAGGGATTTCGTGACGAGCAGTGGATTTCTGCGCTCGCCGCCCCGCTGTTGGGGGATTTGCTGCGCGAAGTCATCTGGCCGACCGACGTGTCCACGCTGGACGTTGACGCGATGGTAGTGCGTGAAACCACCCACCGCTTCAGCCGCCTGTCGTTTCACCGGGCGATGGTCGGACGTCGTTTACCGCTATTAAAAACCGCATCCGGCCTGACCTGGCTGGCATTTTGCCCGGAGAATGAACGTCAGCAACTGATTGAAATGCTTGCCTCAAGACCAGGAGAAGAGTTCCAGTTAGCCCGCGAACCGCTAAAGCTCGACGCTATTCTGGCCCGCGCACGTAAAGACGGCTTTGGACAGAACTATCGCGGGTGGGATCAGGAAGAAAAAATCGCCTCCATCGCCGTTCCCATCCGCAGCGAACAGCGGGTTATTGGTTGTCTGAACCTGGTGTATATGGCCAGCGCCATGACCATCGAGCAGGCAGCGGAAAAGCATCTTCCGGCCTTACAAAAAGTGGCGAAACAGATAGAGGACGGCGTGGAGTCACAAGAGATTTTGGTTGCCGGGAGGTGAAGTAGATCACATTTGTTGGCGGATTATCCAAAGCTTAAATAACCTTCCGCATTCCCGGTCTCCTTTAACGAGACCGGGATACAGAACAAAAAAATCGCCAGATTCGCTAGTTAAAGCTACATTGAATTCAGAACCAACTGGTATGACCACACAGATAAGGCTCAATGAATGAATTCAATAATAATACCCGTAAATGAAGGCGGATTTCTGTCCGCCACGATTTGGGAAAGAAGCGATGCCAAAGCGATCGTTATTCTTCATCCAGCCACGGCGGTTGTACAGGCGTTTTATGAGGGGTTCGCAGAGTACCTTTTTAACCAGGGATTCAGTGTCGTCACTTACGATTATCGGGGAACGGGCCGCTCGAAATCCGGGAAGCTCCGTAGCTACAGCATCTCAATGTCAGACTGGATCGAGCAGGACGTGGGCTGCATTACTGCCTGGGCTAAAACGCGTTTTCCCGGACTTAACCTGCTGGCGGTAGGACACAGTGTCGGCGGGCATGCGGTTCTGCTTTCCACGGCCACTTCCGCCCTGCACGCGGCCGTCATTGTGGCCTCCCATGCCGGGGTAACGAGCACAATAAAACAAACGGCAGAGAAAGTGCGGGTCTGGTGCCTGCTGCGTGTTCTGGCCCCGGTTCTTTGCCGAATCTTCGGGTATATGCCTGCCAGGCGCCTTGGGCTGGGCGAAGATTTGCCAGCTCCAGTGATGCTTCAGTGGGGACGCTGGAGCGCAATGCCGGGTTATTTCTACGACGATCCAGACTGGGATGCACGCCAACGGGCAAGTGAGATAACCTTGCCTTTACTGGTGATGGGTTTTGATGACGACCCGTGGGCTAACCCTGAAGCCATTGCATCCCTGATGGAGCCAGTGCAAAACGCAAAAATCGAACATCGCGAAATTCGGCACGCAGATTATGGTCTTTCTTCAGTTGGACACATGGGCTTTTTTCGAACGCGGAGTGCGGATAAATTATGGCCTATCGTCGGTCAGTGGCTGGCGAGACAGAGCCAGAATTGAGCCAGCAGATATTTAATTTTATTTTCTGCCGTACTGTCAGGCCAGATATACTTTTTATAACAAATCTAATCGTTAAAAAAATCTGCCACAATGACAGATTTCTTTAATTTAGAATTAGAGATTTGCAACGTTATGATATACTTTTTGAACATCGTCGTCATCTTCAAGAGCATCAACAAGCCCTGCAAAGATTTCTAAATCTTCTGGCGACAGTTCAATTTCTGATTGAGCAATCATTTCTAATTCTGTTGTTGAAAACTCTGTAATTCCCGCTGCTTTTAACGCTGCAATGCCTTTGTGAAGGTCGGTAGACTCAGTATAAATAATGATATTTCCTTCGTCTTCGGTGACATCACGAACATCAACTTCAGCTTCAAGCAAAATTTCAAAAACATGGTCAGGGTCAGTGCCTTTAAATACGATTACACCAGTATTGTCAAACATGTAGCTGACAGAACCTGCCGCCCCGATATTCCCGCCTTTTTTATTGAAGATTGAGCGAATATTAGCAATCGTGCGGTTAACGTTTGATGTCAGGGTTTCAGCGATAATCATGGAACCGCTTGGGCCAAAACCTTCATAACGCCCTTGCATGAACGTTTCGTCGCTGCCACCTTTGGCTTTATCAATAGCTTTATCAATAACGTGCTTGGGAACCTGGGCTTGTTTCGCACGTTCAATAACGAATTTTAAAGCTGTGTTTAATTCTGGGTCTGGATCACCTTGTTTAGCGGCAGCATAGATTTCCACACCGAATTTTGAATATACTTTAGACGTTGCACCGTCTTTAGCCGTTTTTTTACCAACAATATTGGCCCATTTACGTCCCACTGGAATACACTCCCCGAAAATTTATTTACATTACGCGCAGATTAATAAACCGCGAGCTTTCTCCACCATATTATATCATGATGTGTAAATTCTCGTCTATGAGAAATGAAAATATCAAAACTTCATGAGCTGCTACTTTTATTTAATTAATAATTAACATTATGAATAGGTTATTACCAGACTCCCTGCTGGTTCTTTTGTTTTTATCCTAACTAATTGGACCACTGCAATAATAAGGACGCGAAGCCAGCGGCGGCTTCAGCAATTACATAAAGTGTTCTGCTCTGGGCGAGCGGTTTCTTGCATCCTCAGCGCTCAGAGCAACACTATCCGCATGGGGCAATGAATAACAGAGTTGCGGCACTTATCAGTCTGAAGAGCTTCAGACCTTAAGCAATTTTACTGTCGCATCGATGTCGATTTCATCTTCAGAGAAGATCAGCGTCGTACCCTGGAAAGTGGTGATAGCCAGTTTTTTCAGCTTACGCATTTCGCCTGGCTTCACCTCTGATTTCGGCCGGATGCTGTTCATCAGCACGCCGACAGACAGCACCGCGTTTTCTTTATCAATACGGGTTTCGACAGGAACTTCTTCACTGTATACCAGGTACGACTTGATCGCCGTGAGCTTCAGACGCTCGCCCGCGATATAGATGTATTTGCTGTCTGGTATGACTTTCACCGCATAGGCAGACAGACCTTTGTTGTTGGTGGTCGGTTCAAAGGTTACCGCCGCGTCTTTCTTGATTAGCTCAGGATTAGCAACCTTAATCACATGAAAATAGCGGTTATCGCCATTTTCATCTTTGATAAATCCAAAGCCTTTATCTTTAAACCACGTTGTGATTGTTCCGTTCATTGCTGTTTCCACCTGATTAAATCTAATACTCGCAGAGTATATCTACTGAATTTGCGCGCAGTGTAAAACACAGACCACGTCTTTGGCTACTCGTTACCCCAGCGATTGAGGAACTCCGCGATATCGTCGATACGCTGCGCGTCGACACCGGCCACGGTTGCCATCTCCTGCTGCGCTTCTTCGCTAATCTCTTCGTTGTTCATTAAACGGGTGATCAGTTGCTGGAAGTAGTGCGCCAGCGCATCGCGTTCGGCATCGTTTACCGGCTTTGCGGCTTCGGTCGCGTACTCGTCGGCGATATCATAATATTTTAGCGGAATGTCGTTATTCATGAGGTGCTCCGGGGTGAATGCGTGTGCCAGCAGTTGTCTGCCACGTCTGATGTGAATGATAGCATTGTTATTTCATGGTTCGCGATCTGTTTTATTGGCTGTTACACATTACATATATCAACACTATTTTCTGGAGCCGCTTCGCATTTAATTAATCTTTATTTATATATCTGTTTTTTTATTTAGGTCGGTACAATAGCAACAAATTAACCCGAGAGCTATAAAGTAAATATTCTATTACGTTAAATCTAATTACATTATCGGCCTCTGCAATTGGCCCAATCCCATCGCTAGTCGCCCATTTGCCCACATTCAACTTATGCACAACACTCTACGATGACACCACTGACCCAACACGTGGAGCAAACACCATGAACATCACGCAAATCCGTAACGCCACGCAGTACATCACCTTTGGCGGCAAGACCTTTCTAATCGATCCAATGCTGGCGGCAAAAAGTGCTTATCCGGGCTTTGCCGGAACGGCACGTGCGGAGATCCGCAACCCAACCGTTGATCTGCCCGTCGATATCGACACCCTGCTCAACGTTGACGCGCTGATCGTGACCCACCTGCATGAAGATCACTGGGATGAGGTTGCAGCACACGTCGTGCCGAAAGACAAACCGATTTACGTGCAAAATGAGCAAGATGCGCAGGTACTGCGAGATCAGGGTTTCACACACCTGATCGTACTGACGCACAACACCACGCTGGGCGACATCATCCTGCGTAAAACCGGCGGCCAGCATGGCTCAGATCGCGCTTACGCCATCCCGCAAATGGCGGAACGTTTAGGCGATGCCTGCGGGGTAATCTTTCAGCATCCGGCGGAAAAAACGCTGTATCTGGTTGGAGACACTATCTGGCGTGACGAAGTGGAAGCCAACATGCTGACTTTCCAACCGGACGTGGTGATTTTGAACGCCGGTTTTGCCCACGTTATCGGTTTTGGCCCAATTATTATGGGCGCAGAAGATGTACTAAAAACCCACTTCACCCTTCCCAACGCACAAATTGTGGCCACGCATATGGAGGCGATAAACCACTGTTTGTTGACCCGCGCCGCGCTGAAGTCATACGCCAGCGACAACCAGATTGCGCAATGCGTCAACGTGCCGGAAGATGGTGAAACCCTGACGTTTTAATATCCGCAGAGGAATCGTATGCAGCCGCTTACCGTCGCTATTGTCGCCGTGGAAGATTTCAGCCCGTTTCACTTCTCGGTGCCGTGCATCATTTTCAGTGACAAAGTAGCGGCGAAAAAGCGCTTCGACGTGCAATTGTGCGCCGAACAGCCCGGTATTGTTTCCTCGCAGGACGGTTTCTCGATTAACGCAGCTCATGGCTATGAAGCGGTGGAGGCAGCCGACATCGTGGTAATCCCTTACTGGGGCACTACCGCACATCGCCCGCCGCAAGGGTTGCTTGATGCGCTCAACCACGCCCGACAAAACGGCGCGCAAATTGTCGGGCTGTGTCTGGGCGCATTTGTCCTCGGCTATGCCGGTCTGTTGGATGGCAAACGGGCTGCCACGCACTGGGAGTTCGAGCAGGATTTTCAGGCCCGCTTCCCGGCGGCGCGTGTGGATATCAACGCTCTGTATGTGGATGACGACGGTATTATTACCTCAGCAGGCACTGCCGCCGCGCTGGATTGCTGTTTGTACGTGATCCGCCAACGTTTTGGCAGCACGGCAGCGAATCAGATTGCGCGGCGGATGATTGTGCCGCCGCATCGCGAAGGTGGTCAGGCACAATTTATCGAACAGCCGGTGGCGAAAAATACCCAGGATCAGCGCATAAATGCCCTGCTTGATTATTTACGCCTGCATATCCACGAGCAGCATAGTATCGATGAGCTGGCGCAGCGGCTGATGATGAGCCGTCGCACGTTAACCCGTCACTTTATGAAAGCCACCGGATCGAGCGTGGCAGAGTGGTTGATTGTCGAGCGTCTTCGCCGCAGCCAGGCGTTACTGGAGTCCAGTCAGTTGCCCGTTGAACGCATCGCCGAACAGGTCGGTTTTCAGTCGCCGGTCACCTGGCGTCAGCATTTTAAATCTCATTTCGGCGTCAGCCCCGCCGAATGGCGCAAAACCTTTCGCGGCATTTAGCTTTTTTTCGCCAGCCACACCGTGTGCCCTGCGCATTCCGGATCTTCCATCACCATCTCGACCACCGCAAAGCCATGCGCTGACAACAATGCGCGGTATTCGTCCGGCGCGAGGCTGGCGTGAAATAGCGGCTCGCCTTCAAATTGCCCCATCGCAATGCCGTTCCCGGTACCGCTGGTAAACATCAGCGCGCTGCCGGGATGGCTAAGCCGGTCAAAGATCGGGAACATCTTTCGTTGGTCTTGCTGGGTTAAATGGAAAAAGCTGTCCCACGCGATCAGGCCGTCGAACGTCTCGTTAAGTACCAACTCCCGCATATCTTGCTCCAGCCAGCGCTGCGCGGGAAAGGATTGCCGGGCGCGGGCCAGCATCGCTGCGGAACCATCAATCCCTGTGAGCTGAAAACCTTGCTGGATAAAATACCCGGCAATCGGCTGACCATTCCCGCAGCCAATATCCACAATGCTGCCCTGCCCGCCCATCACGGTGATGAACTTATCCAGCCAGCTTTTCTCGAACAGTGTACGAGAGCGCTGACTAGCAAAGGCATCCGCATGACGTCGGTAGATGGACAGAATGTTGTTTGCCGCAACGTCGCTCACGATGTACTCACTTTTTTATTCTGTTAATAATCACGACGATAAATCCTCCGCTGCCAGAGACGCAACCCTGGAATGCGCCTCGCAGAACCCATGCGCAAATCCCCCAAAACTGTTCCGCTGTGGCATCATAGCGCGTAGAAAACATCATGACAGGGGTGATAAACGTGAAACCGGTAACGCTATACGATGTGGCAGACCATGCAGGAGTCTCTTACCAGACCGTCTCGCGCGTCGTAAATCAGGCCAGCCACGTTTCTGCAAAAACCCGACAGAAAGTTGAGGCCGCGATGGCGGAACTCAATTACATCCCTAACCGCGTCGCACAGCAACTGGCAGGTAAACAGACGTCGCTTATTGGCGTCGTGACGGCGAATCTTGCCCTGCACGCCCCTTCACAAATCGTTGCCGCCATAAAATCCCGCGCCGACCAGTCCGGTGCCAGCGTGGTGATCGCCATGGTCGAGCGCAGCGGCGTTGAAGCATGCAAAGCCGCGGTCCACAACCTGCTTTCCCAACGCGTAACCGGACTTATCATTAACTATCCGCTGGATGAAGAAGACGCCATTGCCGTGGCTGCCGCCTGCGGTACGGTGCCGGTGCTGTTTCTCGATGTCTCTGACCAGACGCCAATTAACAGTGTGATTTTCTCCCATGATGACGGCGCACGCCTTGGCGTTGAACATCTGGTACAGCACGGACATCAGCGTATCGCCCTGCTGAGCGGGCCGCACACTTCGGTTTCGGCAAGGCTTCGGCATGCGGGGTGGCATAAATATCTGGCGTACTACCAGTTGCAACCCGTCGCGGAGCTGGAAGGCGACTGGAGCGCGATGTCTGGTTTTCAACAAACACTGCAACTGCTCAATAGCGGTAATCTCCCCACCGCTATGCTGGTTGCTAACGATCAAATGGCGCTGGGCGCGATGCGGGCAATCAGCGAGTTCGGCCTGCGGGTGGCGATGGATATCTCGGTGATCGGCTACGATGACACAGAAGACAGCGCCTGCTACATTCCACCGCTAACCACCATCAGGCAGGATTTTCCATTATTGGGTGAAACCAGCGTCGACAGGCTGCTGCAACATCCCCATGGCGAATCAACCGAGGGCAACCAACTGCTGCCCGTAACTCTGGTGAAGCGCAAAACGGTTCTGCCTCCTGATACGCAAACCACCTCTCCCCAGGCGCTGGCGGATTCACTCATCCAGCTTGCGCGGCAAGTTTCTCAGCTCACACCCAAAATGTGAACGCATAACAATTATGTGAGTCAGTTCACTCATTAAACGCCCCATCCTTTACAGCCGGGAGCGCTTATCCGTATTTTGATTGAAATTGTGAGCGAATAACAAATTCAAACAGGATACCGTTATGAACCTGAACACAGATTCACTCTCCGCTGTTCTGGCCCGCCGCGACTGGGAAAATCCCGGCGTCACGCAGCTCAACCGCCTGGAGGCGCACCCACCTTTCTGTAGCTGGCGCTCAGCAGATGATGCGCGAACTAATCAACGCTCAACTCAGTTACGCTCGCTGAATGGCCAGTGGCAATTCGCGTGGTTTCCCGCGCCGGAGGCTGTGCCGGAAAGCTGGCTGACAAGCGATCTGCCACAGGCTGACACTATCAACGTCCCCTCTAACTGGCAGATGGACGGTTACGACGCGCCAATTTATACCAACGTCACCTACCCGATTCCGGTTAATCCCCCGTACGTTCCGGCACAGAACCCAACGGGATGTTACTCGCTCACATTTAATATCGAAGACGCGTGGTTAGATGAAGGTCAGACGCGCATTATTTTTGACGGCGTCAATTCCGCATTTCATCTGTGGTGCAACGGTCGCTGGGTCGGCTACGGTCAGGACAGTCGTCTGCCGTCTGAATTCGATCTGAGCGATTATCTGCTGCGCGGCGAAAACCGCCTGGCCGTGATGGTGCTGCGATGGAGCGACGGCAGCTATCTGGAAGACCAGGATATGTGGCGCATGAGCGGTATCTTTCGCGACATATCTTTGCTGCATAAGCCCACCACGCAAATCAGCGACCTGCGCATTAACACCCGTTTTAACGATGACTTCAGCCGCGCCGTGCTGGAAGCGGAAGTCAAAGTGGCGGGCAACGCGAGCGAAGATTTACGCGTTACCCTACAATTGTGGGAAGCTGAAACGCTGACTGACGAAACGACCTCCCCACTCGGCGGCGAGATTATTGATGAACGCGGCGCTTATCATGACCGGGTTAGCCTGCGGCTGAACGTCGAAAAGCCAGCGCTGTGGAGTGCTGAAACGCCCAATCTGTACCGTGCCGTTGTGCAATTACATAACGCGGATGGAGTGCTGATTGAAGCAGAAGCCTGTGACGTCGGCTTTCGTCAGATTGATATCAAAAACGGCCTACTACTGTTAAATGGTAAGCCGCTGTTGATTCGCGGCACCAACCGTCATGAACACCATCCGGTCAACGGTCAGGTGATGGACGAGGCGACGATGGTGCAGGACATTCTGCTGATGAAGCAGAACAACTTTAATGCCGTGCGCTGCTCCCATTACCCGAACCATCCGTTGTGGTACACCCTGTGCGATCGCTACGGCCTGTACGTGGTCGACGAAGCCAATATCGAAACCCACGGCATGGTGCCAATGAATCGCCTGAGCGACGATCCCACATGGTTGCCTGCCATGAGCCAGCGCGTGACGCGCATGGTGCAGCGCGATCGCAACCATCCGAGCATTATCATCTGGTCGCTGGGCAATGAATCCGGTCATGGCGTCAATCACGACGCGCTGTATCGCTGGATAAAATCAGAAGACCCGTCACGCCCGGTACAGTACGAAGGCGGCGGCGCGAATACCGCGGCGACCGACATTATTTGCCCGATGTACGCCCGCGTCGATCAGGATCAGCCCTTCCCGGCGGTACCTAAATGGTCGATTAAAAAGTGGCTGTCGATGCCCGGCGAGCAGCGTCCACTCATTCTCTGTGAATATGCCCATGCGATGGGCAATAGTTTCGGCGGCTTCGCCAAATACTGGCAGGCATTTCGTCAGTATCCGCGCCTGCAGGGCGGGTTTGTCTGGGACTGGGTGGATCAATCGCTGATTAAACACGATGATAATGGCAAGGCATGGTCAGCCTACGGTGGCGACTTTGGCGACACGCCTAACGATCGTCAATTTTGCATGAACGGACTGGTGTTCGCCGATCGCACCCCGCATCCGGCGTTATACGAGGCCAAACATGAACAGCAGTTTTTCCAGTTTACGTTACTGCCGGGCGCTGAACGCCAGATTGAAGTGACCAGCGAATATCTGTTCCGCCGCAGCGATAACGAAGTTCTGCACTGGTCGATTGCCCAGGACGGCAACCCGCTGGCCGCCGGACAAATCGTTCTGGATATTGCCCCGCAGGGCCGCCAGGTGATTACCCTACCAGATTGCCCGATGCCGGAAACCGCAGGCCAACTGTGGCTGTCGGTGCGCGTGGAACAGCCTCGCGCCACCGCCTGGTCAGACGCCGGGCACATCAGCGCCTGGCAGCAGTGGAAACTGGAAGAGAAACTCAGCCTGGCGCGGCTGCCAACTGTCCGCACCGCGCCACAGCTCAACGTTAGCGAAAACAGCTTTACTGTTGAGAACGACAACAAGCGTTGGCAATTCGACCGTCGGTCTGGCCTGCTGACACAATACTGGCTTGATGATACAGCCCAGTTGTTATCCCCACTGACCGACCAGTTCACCCGCGCGCCGCTGGACAACGACATCGGCGTCAGCGAGTCAACCCGCATTGACCCGAATGCCTGGGTTGAACGCTGGAAGGCCGCCGGTCATTATCAGGTTGCAGCAACGTTACTGCACTGTGCTGCCGACGCGCTCAGCAACGCAGTACTGATTACCACCGAACATGCGTGGCAGTATCAGGGTGAAACGCTGTTTATCAGCCGTAAATCGTATCGTATCAACGGTCATGGCGAGATGCAGGTAGCGGTGGATGTCGATGTTGCCAGCGGCACGCCGCATCCGGCGCGTATTGGCCTGAGCTGCCAGTTGTCGCAGGTCGCCGAGCGTGTGAACTGGTTAGGTCTCGGCCCGCATGAGAACTACCCGGATCGCCTGAGCGCCGCCTGTTTTGACCGTTGGGATCTGTCACTCGATGAGATGTACACCCCGTATGTTTTCCCGAGCGAAAACGGTCTGCGCTGCGGCACGCGCGAACTGCGATACGGCACGCATCAATGGCGTGGCGACTTCCTGTTCAACATCAGCCGCTTTAGCCAACAGCAACTAATGGAAACCAGCCACCGTCATCTGCTGCAACCGGAGGCGGGTACCTGGCTCAATATTGATGGCTTCCATATGGGTGTCGGCGGCGATGATTCATGGAGTCCTTCCGTGTCGCCGGAGTTTTTGTTGAGTGCCGGACGTTATCACTACCAGGTTATCTGGGGTTAAACATAATAATAATGGGCAGGTTATGACCTGCCCTTATTTTTCCTGAGGAAGTCTGTCATGTATTATTTAAAAAACACTAACTTTTGGATGTTCGGCTTTTTCTTTTTCTTTTACTTTTTCATTATGGGTGCTTATTTCCCCTTCTTTCCGATCTGGTTACACGATGTGAACCATATCAGTAAAGGCGACACAGGGATCATTTTCGCCTGTATTTCACTGTTTTCATTATTATTCCAGCCTGTTTTCGGACTACTTTCCGATAAGCTTGGCCTGCGAAAACACCTGCTGTGGGTAATTACTGGAATGCTGGTAATGTTTGCCCCGTTCTTTATTTACGTTTTTGGCCCGCTATTGCAGGTTAATATTTTACTGGGGTCGATTGTCGGCGGGATTTATCTTGGCTTTATTTACAATGCCGGCGCTCCGGCGATTGAAGCCTATATTGAAAAGGCCAGCCGCCGAAGCAAGTTTGAATTTGGTCGCGCACGCATGTTTGGCTGTGTGGGCTGGGCGCTGTGCGCCTCGATTGCAGGAATTATGTTCACCATCAATAACCAGTTTGTCTTCTGGTTAGGTTCTGGCTGTGCGGTCATTCTGGCATTGCTGCTGTTCTTTTCAAAAGCAGATGCCCCCTCTTCTGCAAAAGTCGCGGATGCGGTAGGCGCCAACAACTCAGCATTCAGCCTGAAGCTGGCGCTGGAATTATTCAAACAACCAAAACTCTGGTTTCTCTCCCTGTACGTGGTCGGCGTTTCCTGTACTTATGATGTGTTTGACCAGCAGTTCGCCAACTTCTTTACTTCGTTCTTTGCCACTGGCGAACAGGGCACCCGTGTGTTTGGCTACGTCACAACCATGGGGGAATTACTCAACGCCTCGATCATGTTCTTTGCTCCGCTGATCGTGAACCGCATCGGCGGAAAGAACGCCCTGCTGCTGGCCGGTACGATCATGTCGGTACGGATCATTGGTTCATCATTCGCCACCACGGCGCTGGAAGTCGTTATCCTCAAAACGCTGCATATGTTCGAGATACCGTTCCTGATTGTCGGTTGCTTCAAATACATCACCAGTCAGTTTGAAGTGCGTTTCTCGGCCACGATTTACCTGGTGTGTTTCTGTTTCTTCAAACAGCTGGCAATGATTTTCATGTCAGTTCTGGCCGGGAAAATGTATGAGAACATTGGTTTCCAGGGGGCTTATCTGGTGCTGGGGATAATTGCATTGAGCTTCACGCTGATCTCCGTATTTACCCTAAGTGGACCGGGGCCATTTTCCCTGCTGCGTCGTCGCGAAAGCGTCGCGCTGTAAAAGCCTCTTTGCCGGATGCACCACTCACGCGGTTTATCCGGCCTACAACGTGCAATTCTCACTCTGTGAGTCCTGACCCGGTGGTTTAAGTTTTGCGGGCAAAAAGCCGCTTTTAACCTGCTATGGTAAACGAGACGGTAAACCCAGGTCACAGGATGAGCAGAAAGACGGTTGCGGTAATGGCGTTCTTTATCAGCGCATTACTTTCAGGATGTGGCAGCATTAATGCGCGCACGGAAGGCGAGGATTCGAATACCTATTATGTGGGTACGCACCACGACATGGCTAAACTAAAAAATCCAGGCGCTTATGATTATAACTATTTCGATTTAGCGCTGTTATTTATCGATGTACCACTGTCTTTTGTGGCAGATACGGTCTATGCGCCGTTTGATTACTATCATGGACCGTATAAGAAAGTCGATTAAAATTCAGGCCCGGTAAGCATCGCGCCACCGGGCCAATGAATAACGGCTACTCCTCGATCGCCTGGCGAATTTGCTGCAGCGACGCCGGATCGTCAATGGTCGTCAGATCGCCGGGATCGCGGCCTTCACAGATTGCCTGGATGGTGCGACGCAGCATTTTACCGGAGCGCGTTTTCGGCAACTGCGACACAAACCAGACGTGTGCCGGACGGCCAAAATTACCAATCTGGCTGTCCACCAGCGCCATTATCGCCTTCTCTTCTGAATGCGCGATGTCACGGTCTTCCAGGCTATCGCTCTGCTTCGGAATGACAAATGCAACCGCCACCTGCCCTTTCAGTGCATCTTTCACGCCGACCACCGCCACTTCTGCGACGTTTGGATAGCTGGAAATACTCTCCTCTATCTCACGCGTACCCAGTCGATGTCCGGCGACGTTAATGACGTCATCAGTCCGACCAAGGATGAAGTAATAGCCGTCGGCATCGCGAATGCCCCAGTCAAAAGTGGCGTATACCTGACGAGAAAACAGCGACCAGTAGGTATTTACGAACCGTGTGTCATCGCCCCAGATGGTCTGAATACACCCTGGCGGCAGTGGCCCTTCAATCACCAGCATACCCTTCTCATTCGCTGCGCAGGGTTCGCCGGTGACCTCATTGAGCAACTGCACGTTATAGCCATACATCGGCACGCCAGGGCTGCCCAACCGCGACGGCCTGTCGTCCAGCCCACGGGCGATCGCCATAATTGGCCAGCCGGATTCGGTCTGCCAGTAATTATCGATAACCGGGACGCCCAGCGTTTCCGTTACCCAACTGGCGGTCGGTTCGTCCAGCGGTTCCCCGGCCAGATACAGCACCTCCAGCGAGGAGAGATCGTGATTGCGGATCTGCGCGGTCGGGAATTTCTTCAGTACGCGTATCGCCGTTGGCGCGGAGAACATCCGGCTAACCTGATACTTCTCAACAATCTTCCACCACACGCCGCAGTCCGGATATGTTGGCAGCCCTTCGTACACCACCGTCGCCATCCCCGCCAGCAGTGGGGCATACACGATATACGAATGCCCAACCACCCAGCCGATGTCCGACGCGCAGAAGAACACGCCGCCCGCTTTACCGCCGAAAATGGTATCCATCGTGGTTGCCAGCGCGACCGCATAGCCGCCAACGTCACGCTGGACGCCCTTCGGTTTACCGGTTGTCCCGGAGGTATAGAGAATGCAGGAGGTTTCATTCGATTCCAGCCACGTCACCGGCACCCGCGCGCCAAGATGCTGTTGGCGCAGCGCGGCAAAGTCGAGGTCGCGCCCCTCTACCCGCGCCATTTTCGCCAGACCACGATCGACCAATACCACATGACGTGGCTGGTGCTGCGCCTGACTGATTGCATCATCGAGCAGCTTTTTATACGGCAGGATCTTACCCCCGCGCGCGCCGGCATCCGCCGAAACGATAATCACCGGTTGGGCGTCGTCGATACGTGCCGCCACGCTGTGCGAGGCAAAGCCACCGAACACCACCGAATGGATCGCCCCAATGCGAGCGCAGGCCAGCAGCGTAATGTGCGCCTCGGCGATCATCGGCATATAAACCAATACCCTGTCGCCGCGCTGTACGCCCAGAGACAACAACATTGCCGCCGCCACGTTCACTTCGTCGTACAGCTGACGAAAGGTAAAGGTACGTTCTTCTTCGGTTTCCGATGACACCGCAATCAGCGCCAGCGCCTCAGGCTGTTTCTCCACCCAGCGGTCAATGGCGTTATGACACAAATTGGTCTTACCGCCGCAAAACCAGCGGGCAAACGGCGGGTTGCTGTGATCCAGCACCTGCGTATACGGCTGCTGCCAGTCAATACGCTGGGCCTGCTCGGCCCAGAACGACTCCGGTTGCGTAATCGAACGTTGATAAAACTCGCTATAAGACATAATGCTCTCCTGTTGAACTTACGCCTTGCCGCACGCAGGTTTAGATTACATAAAGATCCATATACTCATTGACCGGCATCTGCTCCAGGCGGGCTCTGTCCAGGGAGACATCCAGAATGCGCTGCTGCTGACGGGTCGGGAACTGACGCGCCAGGTTGATTTTGAACTTCTCGACCAGCTTCGGCATACCGTCGTGGCGACGGCGCGCATGACCGATTGGGTACTCCACCACCACTTCTTCAAAACGTGAACCGTCGGTGAACTCGAGAGTGATGGCGTTAGCAATGGCGCGTTTTTCCGGGTCGTGATAATCGGCGGTAAAGGCCGGATCTTCGAAGCAGGTGATCTTCTCGCGCAGGGCATCAATGCGTTTGTCCTGCGCCACGCCGTCTTCGTAATCTGCCGCGGTTAAACGCCCAAACAGCAGCGGGATGGCGACCATATACTGGATGCAGTGATCGCGATCCGCCGGGTTATCCAGTGGGCCTTTTTTATCGATGATGCGGATACAGGCTTCGTGGGTGCGAATGGTCACCTTTTCGATATCCGCCGCCGTTTTACCCGCGGCCTGCAGTTGCTCATACAGCGTCATTGCCGCTTCTACCGCAGTCTGCGAGTGGAACTCAGCCGGGAAGGAGATTTTAAAAAGCACGTTTTCCATCACGTAAGAGCCGTATGGACGCTGGAAGCGGAACGATTCCCCTTTGAAGGAGACGTCATAAAAGCCCCAGGTTTTCGCCGTCAGCGCAGACGGGTATCCCATCTCGCCCGTTTTTGCCATCAACGCCAGACGTACCGCGCGGGAGGTCGCATCGCCTGCCGCCCAGGATTTACGCGTGCCGGTATTTGGCGCATGACGATAGGTACGCAGCGACTGGCCGTCGACCCACGCCAACGAAACGGCGTTGAGGATTTCATCCCGGCTCAGCCCAAGCATCTCCGCGACCACCGCCGTGGAGGCGACTTTTACCAACAGAACGTGATCCAAACCAACGCGGTTAAAGGAGTTTTCCAGTGCGATACAGCCCTGAATTTCATGAGCTTTGATCATCCCGGTCAGCACTTTTTTCATGGTCAACGGCGCTTTCCCCGCCGCCACCGCGTTGCGCGACAGCCAGTCAGCTGTCGCCAGAATGCCGCCGAGGTTATCGGAAGGATGGCCCCATTCCGCGGCCAGCCATGTGTCGTTGAAGTCCAGCCAGCGAATCATCGCGCCGATGTTAAACGCCGCCTGCACCGGATCAAGCTGGAACTGGGTGCCCGGTACGCGAACGCCGTTCGGCACTACGGTCCCCGGCACCACCGGTCCTAACAGTTTTTTACAGGCCGGATATTCCAGCGCTTCCAGGCCACAGCCAAGGGTGTCGAGAAGGCAATAATGCGCGGTGTCGTACGCCACCTTTGAGGTGATCTCGTAATTCATAACGTAATCAACGATATCAACGATTTCACGGTCAAAGTCTGGGCGAACGTTCGAAATATGTGCGGACATAGGGTACAACTCCTGTTTTTATATTTAGAGGTTTTAATTAGCAACGCTTTTCGATCGGTACAAATACGCGATCTTCCGGGCCGGTGTAGTTGGCGGAGGGTCGGATAATTTTGTTGTCCTGGCGCTGTTCGATGATGTGCGCCGCCCAGCCGGTCACGCGGGCGATAACAAACAGCGGAGTGAACATTTCGGTCGGGACGCCCATCATGTTGTAGGAGACCGCCGAGAACCAGTCGAGGTTAGGGAACATCTTTTTGGTTTCCCACATCACCTCTTCCAGACGGTCGGCGATGTTGTACATTTTCAGCGAACCGCCTTCCTGAGAAAGCTGTTTCGCCACGCGTTTAATCACCTGATGGCGCGGGTCGGCAATGGTGTAAACCGGGTGACCAAACCCAATCACCACTTCTTTATTTTCCACGCGTTTGCGGATATCCGCTTCGGCTTCATCCGGCGTTTCATAACGCTGCTGGATCTCCAGCGAAACTTCATTCGCCCCGCCGTGTTTCGGCCCACGCAGCGCGCCAATCGCGCCGATAATCGCGGAATACATATCGGAGCCGGTTCCCGCAATCACACGACTGGTGAAGGTGGACGCGTTGAATTCGTGCTCGGCATACAGCACCAGTGAAATGTGCATCGCCTTTTCCCAGCTTTGCGACGGTTTTTCGCCATGCAGCAGATGCAGGAAGTGCCCGCCGATGGAATCATCATCCGTTTCCGGCTGAATGCGCTCGCCGTTATGGCTGTAGTGATACCAGTACAAAAGGATCGAACTGAGGGACGCCAGCAGCTTGTCGGCAATATCGCGCGCGCCGGAAACGGTATGTCCCTCTTTTTCCGGCAATGTACAACCCAGCGCGGAGACGCCGGTGCGCATCACATCCATCGGGTGGGATGCGGCAGGCAGCGCTTCCAGCACGGTGCGCACGTTTGCGGGTAAGCCGCGCAGCGCTTTAAGTTTGTTTTTATAGGCGGTGAGCTCGTCGCGGGTAGGTAATTTCCCGTGGATCAGCAGGTGCGCGACTTCTTCAAATTCGCACTGCTGCGCCAGGTCGAGAATATCGTAGCCGCGATAATGCAGGTCATTACCGCTTTTACCCACGGTGCATAACGCGGTATTTCCGGCGGCGACGCCTGACAGCGCAACCGATTTTTTAGGTTTAATGACATGCGTGTTGTTTTGCAGGATTGTTGTGTCGCTCATGTTGTCCTCGTCATTTTTATAATATGTAGGGTACAAATTTATTGCCGGATGGCGGCTTCACCTTATCCGGCCTACGACGGTTACTTTTTTGTGTACAGCGCGTCGAGTTTCTCTTCGAACTGGTAGTAGTTGATGCTTTCGTACAGTTCGTTGCGCGTCTGCATAATGTCGATCACGCTCTTTTGCGTGCCTTCCTGGCGCAGCACGTTGTAGACCCGTTCAGCCGCACGGTTCATGGCGCGGAAAGCAGACAGCGGATACAGGGCCATGGCGACGTTCGCGCTACGCAGTTCATCGGTAGTGAACAGCGGCGTGGCGCCAAATTCGGTAATGTTAGCGAGGATCGGAACCTGCACCGCATCAGCAAACTGGCGGTACATCGCCAGCTCGGTAATGGCTTCCGGGAACAGCATGTCGGCCCCCGCTTCGACATACGCCTGGGCACGATCGATAGCCGCCTCTAACCCTTCCACCGCCAATGCATCGGTGCGCGCCATAATCACAAAGTTGGGATCGGTGCGGGCATCCACGGCGGCGCGGATCCTGTCGACCATCTCTTCTTTAGAGACGATCGCCTTGTTCGGACGATGCCCGCAACGCTTGGCGCCGATCTGATCTTCAATATGCAGCGCGGCGGCCCCGGCTTTGGCAATCGACTTCACGGTACGCGCCACGTTGAACGCCGACGATCCAAAACCAATATCCGCATCCACCAGCAATGGCAGCGGGCAAACATCGGTGATACGACGAATATCGGTCAGTACATCATCAAGGGTAGAAATACCGAGATCCGGCAATCCCAACGACCCCGCCGCGACGCCGCCGCCGGAGAGATAAATCGCCTGATATCCGGCACGCTGAGCCAGCAGAGCGTGATTGGCGTTAATGGTGCCGACGATTTGTAATGGATTTTCTTTGCTGAGCGCGGCGCGAAACGCCAGCCCGGGGGAGTGTAGAGACATATCCGTCCTCTTGTTATCAACTTGTTACCATTCGTTGATTTACCTAAAGCAAGGGGTATGCCAAAGACCGAAATTTTTGTTCAAATTCAATTTTTACTTTTTGAATCAGATGATTACATTTAGAGTCTGTGTTTTTATTGCACAAAAGCGTGTCAGCTATCGTTTCATGAAACCGACTTGAATGTTTCATTGCAACATTTATGAAACACAACTAAACCCTTATACTCGGTTCCTTACTTTTTGGGTTGCTTATGGCTGATACGCATCTTCCGCCGCGAGTGAACGATGACAAACCGGTTATCTGGACGGTTTCGGTCACGCGCCTGTTCGAACTGTTTCGCGACATCAGTCTGGAGTTCGACCACCTGGCGACCATTACCCCTATTCAGCTGGGTTTCGAAAAAGCGGTGGCCTATATCCGTAAGAAGCTGGCCACCGAGCGTTGCGATGCCATCATTGCGGCAGGCTCCAACGGCGCGTATCTGAAAAGCCGTTTATCGATTCCAGTGATCCTGATTAAACCCAGCGGGTTTGACGTACTCCAGGCGCTGGCGAAAGCGGGAAAACTGACCTCGTCGATTGGCGTCATTACCTATCAGGAAACCATCCCCGCGCTAATCGCCTTTCAAAAGACCTTCAATTTGCAGCTTGAACAGCGCAGCTATATCACCGAAGAAGATGCTCGTGGACAAATCAATGAGCTGAAGGCCAACGGCACCCAGGCGGTGGTCGGCGCGGGGTTGATTACCGATTTGGCGGAAGAAGCGGGCATGACCGGCATTTTTATCTATTCGGCGGCCACCGTGCGTCAGGCTTTTGTCGACGCGCTGGATATGACCCGTCTGACGCTGCGCAGAAACGGGCAATACGCCTCTGGCGATATGCTGCGCACCCGCTATGCGCTGGGAGATATGCGCGGTCACTCTGCGCAAATGGAACAGGTGCGGCACACTATTATGCTCTACGCCCGTTCGCGTGCGCCGGTGCTGATTCAGGGTGAAACCGGCACAGGTAAAGAGCTGGCGGCGCAGGCTATTCATCGTGAGTATTTTACGCGTCAGGAGAATCGGCGCGGAAAACCTTCGCCGCCGTTTGTTGCCGTCAACTGCGGCGCCATCACCGAATCATTGCTGGAAGCGGAGCTGTTCGGCTATGAGGATGGCGCGTTTACCGGCTCCCGCCGGGGAGGACGCGCGGGCCTGTTTGAAATTGCCCACGGCGGGACGCTGTTTCTTGATGAGATAGGCGAAATGCCGCTACCGTTACAAACCCGGTTATTGCGCGTGCTGGAAGAAAAAGAGGTCACCCGGGTCGGTGGACATCAGCCGATTCCGGTCGATGTGCGGGTGATCAGCGCCACGCACTGCGACCTGGAACAAGAGATGAAACAGGGAGAATTTCGTACCGATCTGTTTTATCGCCTGAGCATTCTGCGCCTTAAACTGCCGCCGCTACGCGAGCGGCTGCCCGATATTCTGCCGCTGGCGGAAGGCTTTTTAAAACAGTCGCTGGCAGAACTGGATGTACCGTTTTCTGAACCCGTGCGTAAGGGATTAGCCCTGAGCCAGCCTACGCTGCTCAATTATGGCTGGCCGGGAAATATCCGCGAGTTACGCAATATGATGGAGCGTCTGGCGCTGTTTTTAAGCGTCGAACCGCAGCCGGAGCTGAACGTACAATTTCTACAGCAGCTATTACCTGAACTGGCCGCTGTTGCTGCCCCACCGCAGGTCACTTCATCACTGACGCCGCAGCAGGTGCTGGCGCAATTCAATGGCGATAAAACCGCGGCGGCGAGATATCTTGGGATCAGCAGAACTACGTTCTGGCGCAGGCTAAAAGAAAACCCGCCAGTGCAATGACTGGCGGGTACGTTATCTTTCAGTACCGCGCATTATTTTTTCTTGTAAATATTGGCTGTACCGTGGATTTTATTGTCCGTTTGGCCGGAGGTTAATACCACCACATCTGCGCCTTTCTCTTCGGCTTTCTTCAGAAGGTCTTCTTTCGCATCAGCGGCTGATACTTCATTACTTGTTGAAATATCGCCGATTTTGGTATATTGCGACTCAACCTTTTCAAACTCAACCTTCGTCATAAATTCCGCGGCATACGCGTTGGACACAACAAAAGCTAACGCACCAATAAGTACTTTAATTCCAGTTTTCATATAAAAGCTCCAGGTTTTGTTATATATGCCATCATCGCCCCCTGAACATTCGCCATGCGATTCAAGGATGATTAATAAGTAGTTCAGGCCGCAAAAAAGATCCAGAGCTGGCGGAAATATAAAGATATTTTGCGTATCGCGTATAACAGAAGATCCCACGCCGCGGCATTATCCGGCGC
The DNA here is from genome assembly GCF_059615875.1 of Citrobacter sp. CRE-46. Taxonomy (NCBI): domain Bacteria; kingdom Pseudomonadati; phylum Pseudomonadota; class Gammaproteobacteria; order Enterobacterales; family Enterobacteriaceae; genus Citrobacter; species Citrobacter sp. CRE-46. The sequence goes on from NZ_CM184341.1 coordinate 4,014,046, forward strand.
TGCTTGGTTACAGAAACCAGGCGTAGACGCTATTGGCAAATTTAGGCGCATTTCACAATACAGTGTGAGTAAATACGCAGAATGATGAGCGCGCTAAAATTATAGTGTTAGCAGTCTAAGCATGCCCCAGGCCCGCTCTTACTAATGGAATCGTTGTCTATGGAACCTTTACACGCCGTCGTACTTACCATCAGCCTGTTTGTTTTAACCTTTTTTAATCCCGGCGCTAACCTGTTCGTGGTGGTGCAAACCAGCCTGGCGTCAGGACGACGCGCAGGGGTGATGACCGGTCTGGGCGTGGCCTTAGGCGATGCGTTCTACTCCGGTCTCGGGCTCTTTGGCATGGCGACGCTGATTACCCAATGCGAAGAGATATTTTCACTGATTAAAATTGTCGGCGGCGCCTACTTGCTATGGTTTGCCTGGAATAGTGTTCGCCATCAGGCTACACCGCAAATGCCAACGTTACAGCAGCCGATTTCCGCCCCCTGGTATGTATTTTTCCGCCGCGGGTTATTAACGGATTTATCTAATCCGCAAACCGTTCTGTTTTTTATTAGTATCTTCTCTGTCACCCTCAGCGCAGAAACGCCTACGTGGGCGAGGCTCATGGCCTGGGCAGGTATTGTGTTGTCTTCCGTTATCTGGCGTATTTTTCTCAGCCAGGCGTTTTCTTTGCCCACCGTACGCCGTGCGTATGGACGAATCCAGCGGGTTGCCAGCCGGGTGATAGGCGCCATTATCGGCGTTTTCGCGCTCAGGCTTATTTATGAAGGTATCAGCCATCGTTAAGCGAGTTTAACTTGACCATCGTGACGTAATTGTCCGTAATACCGCCTGAATTTTAAATCGCATTTTGAGTGGCAGTGAGATGGAACAGGTTGCTCCGGTAAACGACACATTACTCCTTACAGAATGGCAGGCGTTGTTACGTCAAACATCCCCTGAAGTTCACACGATCCTGACATCATTAAGCGACGAAGAGATCCGCCATTTAGTGAGCGTTTTTTATGACTATATGCTCTCCCATGCGGAGAGCGCATTGTTCCTCAATACGGAACAGGTCAGCACCCGTCTCAGCGGCAGTATGTTTGACTGGCTACGCAGCGTACTTGGTAGCGCGAATGAAGACCTCTCACAACTGCTGGCAAAACAGCGCAAAATTGGCGTGGTGCATGCCCGCATCGGGCTGCCTATCGATCTGGTTAATCGCGGCGCGCGCAAGCTGAAAGATGAGTTGTATCGGGTCCTGAAAAAGAAAGCGGAATACTCGCCCGCCCTGCTGAGCGATGCCATCTGTTTCAGCAGTCTGGCAATGGATACCGCCCTGGAGGCCATGACCGTCTCCTATTCTCCCAGCTATCAAAACTCACTGCATACCCAGGAACAGTATCGCCTGCAGACCATTTACGATGACGTCAACGTCGAACGCGAGCGGCAAATACGTTCATTTACCGACTGGGAAAACCAGTTTATCTATAACATAGCCACCGGAATGCCTTTCGGTGAGCTGGTCCTTTTGGCGAATTCTGATTTTGGTATGTGGTTCGCGCATAAGGGAAAATACATTCTGGGTAACAGCAATCTGCTGAAAGAAATGGAGTCGCTGATTGCGGAAATCGACAACCGCCTGACAACCACGCTGTCGCATCAGCATCAGGCGACAGAGCCTGAACGGATGAGCTTGCTGCAGGATGTACGCCAGCTCTCGGCAAAAATCCATTTCCTGCTCGCCTCAATGTTCGACGCGCTGGTCAAGCAGGAAAATGGTAAAGACTCATTGACTCAATTACTTAACCGACGCTTTATCCCGACCATTATGCGCCGTGAGATCTCGCTGGCGTTACATACCCGGAAGCCCTTTACCCTGGCGATGCTGGATATCGACTACTTTAAGCAAATTAACGACAACTATGGGCATAACACCGGTGATATGACGCTCAAAAACGTCGCGGCGGTTATTTATGATCATATTCGCAGCAGCGATTATGTTTTCCGCTACGGCGGTGAAGAATTTATGATTCTGCTTGTCGAGTCAGATCAGTCTCAGGCCAGTATTATCCTCGAAACGCTGCGTATGAAAATTGCCGAGATGCGCATGGCGGCCTCAGCGACAGAAGTATTTTCTGTCACCGTCAGTATTGGCATCGCTGAATATGACTACCATCCTGACTACAAGCAGTTGGTTGATAAAGCCGATCGGGCGCTGTACCTGGCGAAAAGTAATGGCCGCGACCGCGTAGAGATATTTCAGGAATAACCTATTTTCCCACGGAGAAATAAATACCCCGTTAAGGGTATTTATCTGACCTGCGATAAGTATCGGGCTGTTATTTTTATTCAGGCCTATTGGCGCTATAAAAATAACAGCCGCTTAATAAGATGTAAGTCAAATACACTAAATCTGAATAGCGCTAGCATATCCCGATGATGACGCCTTCTGAATGCGGGAGGGGAAATATGAGGGATAGTGTAAAACCATGAACGGGAAAAAGAGCACGCGCTGGCAGCGCCGCCCAGGCACGACCGGAGGCAAATTGCCGTGGAATGACTGGCGTAACGCCAGTACCTGGCGAAAAGCCACCCAGTTTCTCCTGCTGGCCAGCAATATCTATATTGGCGTGACGTTTTATTATTGGGTCCGCTATTTTGAAACTGCCGGTACCAGCGTCTATATTCCAAGACCCGGCGGTATTGAGGGGTGGCTGCCGATCGCGGGTTTGATGAATATCCGCTACACGCTGGAGACCGGTTTTCTCCCGCCCATCCATGCCGCCTCCATGCTGCTGTTAGTTGCGTTTATCCTGATTAGCTTGTTGTTAAAAAAAGCCTTCTGTTCGTGGCTATGCCCGGTTGGCACGCTTTCCGAACTGCTTGGTACTCTGGGAAAAAAAGTATTGGGTCGCAACTTCACGCTGCCGCGCTGGCTGGATATCCCACTGCTCAGTCTGAAGTATCTGCTGTTGGGATTCTTTCTGTATATCGCTCTGTCGATGCCCGCCCAGGGAATCCAGTACTTTCTGATGTCGGCCTATGGCATGATCATTGACGTGAAGATGCTCGATTTCTTTCGTCATATCGGCTCCGCCACGCTTATTTTCCTGATAATTATCAGCGTCCTGAGCGTGTTTATTCGCAATGCCTGGTGCCGTTATCTGTGCCCTTATGGCGCACTGCTTGGCCTGTTCTCTCTGCTCTCGCCGTTTAAAATCCGGCGTAATGCAGACAGTTGCATTGACTGCGGGAAATGTGCGAAAAACTGCCCGTCTACTATCCCGGTCGATCGACTGATTCAAGTGCGTACCGTGGAATGTACCGGCTGTATGACCTGCGTTGAATCCTGCCCGGTGGCCTCTACGCTGAGCTTTTCACTGCACACCCCTGCGGGGGAACAAGGAAACGGCAAATCGTTATGGCGGCAAACGGCATTGTCAGGCGTTGTCATGACTATCCTGGTGCTGGGTATCCTTTTTGCCACCATTGGCTATGCGGTTTATGCCAATGTCTGGGATACGCCGGTGCCCGAACACATGTATTTCCAGCTGATCCCGAAGGCTAAAATGATCGGCCATTAATTTTTAATAACCCTGCCAATTCTGGCAGGGTTTCCCGCCTGTTCCGCCATTTTAAGACTATTGAACTTGTGCCTTCGCGCACCGGTTTATACAACCTTAACTATCTCCTGTGATCATTCATTTTCTATTATGTTATGGGCGACTACATCCAATAATAAACGGGACAGCATTATGACTAAAATAAAACTGGCACTGCTATTACCTCTGTTTCTGGCGGGTTGTACGATGAGCGACGGGGAATTAAGAAATGCTTACGCTCAGCATTATCAGCAACCCGCCGCCTATGTCGAGACTTATAAACAGAAGATAGCCAGTATGGATATTAATACCCTGGCCCAATATGCCGCAGCAGAAGATAAGAAAAAAATGCGTGGGCAGCCGAGACTGAAAATCGACCAATTCATTACCATTGAGAACGTGCAGGCGAAAGGGAATCGGGTAGTCTACGATTACTCGCTGTCAGAGAGCTGGCTGGCGCTGTCTGCGGACAAACAGCGCGAGAAGCAGATCAATATGAATAAAGATCTGATCTACCGTACCTGCTCACTGGAAACGGTACGTCTGGCGCAGGCGAAAGGGCTGGAAGAAGAGCATAACTATTACAGCCAGTACCCAGACAAAATCGCCTTCACTCTGAGAACCAGCGCGCAGATTTGTATGCAAAACGGTTTTACGCAATAGCCGCAATCCACTAGGCCTGATGCGCTGCGCTTATCAGGCCTACAATTTACACACTACAGTAGGCCGGATAAGGTGCCAGCGCCGCCATCCGGCTAAAGCATCAGAATTTCCAGGATACGCTGCCGACAATGCTGCGCTCAGCGCCGAAGTAGCAGTATGAGAGCGAGTTACAGGCCGCAACGTAGCGTTTATCGGTCAGGTTGTTGACGTTCAACTGGGCGCTCAGTCCTTTAATTCCGATATTCGTTAAATCGTAGCCAATCGCCATATCCACCAACGTATAAGATGGCAGGGTGTGCGTATTCAGACGATCGCTGGTGATTCCGTTGACATAACGCACGCCCGAGCCGAGCGTCAGACCATCCAGCGGGCCGCTTTTCACATCGTAGCTCAGCCAGGTGCTGGCCTGATTCCGTGGTGCATATACGGCACGCTTGCCCTGCTCCTCCGGACTGCTTTTCTTGTAGCGGATGTCGGTGTAGGTATATGCCGCCTGCAGACGGAAGCTGTCCGTCAGTTGACTAATCGCCTCCAGCTCCACCCCTTCAGATTCAATTTCCCCAATCGAGCGGTACGGATCGGTCGGCTCTTCTTTGGTGGCGATATTGGTTTGATTAATGCGGAACACCGACGCGCTGAACTGACTGTTAAGCCCTTCCGGCTCATATTTCAGCCCCGCTTCCCACTGCTTGCCTTTCATCGGCTCCAGCAGATTGCCATTCTCATCGGCAAAGCTGGTTGGCGTAAAGGCGGTGGAATAACTCACGTACGGCGCAAAGCCGTTATCGAACAAATAGAGCAACGCGGCGCGGGTACTAAAGTTGTTTTTATCCAGATCGCTGCGGGTATCGTTGATCTTATCAATGTTAGAAACGCTGACCTGATCGTAGCGACCACCGAGCGTAATACGCCAGCGATCCCATGACATCTGATCCTGCAAATAGTAGCCCGTCTGGCGCAGCTTGTGCTTCTCACGCGCATACATGTCGATATAATCCGGCTTCGCGCCATACACCGGGTTAAAAGCGTCGATCGGCGGGAATGCGCCGTAGTAGCCGGTGGTATTGTTGCTGCGATCCTGATAATCAATGCCCACCAGCAGACGATGGTTGACCTGCCAGGTATCAAAGCTGCCGTCGAGCTGGTTATCCAGCGTAATCGCCGACATTTTTTCATCAGAGCCGGAATAGCCGCGATTAAGCTCGGTTTCGTTCAACCAGCCCGCCGCATACACTTGGTTCAGTTCAACGTCGGTATGCAGATAGCGCAGCTTTTGCCGCACCGACCAGCCGCTATCAAACATGTGCTCAATATTGTAGCCCACCATGTTTTCACGGCGATCGTATTTGTCGTAATCATCCTCACCTTCGTAAAAGGTGTTAGAGATCTTTTGCCCGTAATGCGGAACCACGGTGCCGTCATAAGGCAGACCGGAGTGGCTACCGCCTTCCGGGTCGCGATGCAGATAGGCCATCAGATCCAGACGCGTCTGGTCGGTGATGCGCCAGGTCAGGCTGGGCATCAGCGCGTAACGCTCTTCTTTTAATGGGCCAAACTGCGAGTCCGCGTAACGCGTCATTCCGCTCAGGCGCGCCGCCACACGATCGTTATCATCCAGCGCTCCGGTGACGTCAAACGCCGCGCCGCGCTGGTTATTGTTGCCGGCAAACAGCTTAACTTCCCCACCCGCGTCAAACGACGGTTTACGCGACGTCAGCGCCACAATACCGCCCGGAGAGGAACGGCCATACAGCACGGAAGCCGGGCCGCGCACCACTTCGATATCTTCAAGGAACCACGGATCGACCACCAACGAGCTGTGTGAGTTGGTGTCGCCCATCATCTTTAGACCATCGAGATAGACGTTGTCCAGGCTGCCATCGGAGAAGCCGCGCAGCACAATGTAGTCAAAGCGGTTGGAGGCGCCAATCTGATTGCTGTATACCCCCGGCGTATAGCTAACGGCCTGACGCACGCTGGTTGCGCCCTGCTCTTCAAACTGTTCGCGGGTAATGATGGATACCGATTGCGGGGTTTCAATATCCGGCGTGGCAAGCTTCGTGGCCCCGCTCTGCATTTGCGAGGTGACAACGACCGTATCGTTTTTTGTTGTTTCCTGCGCCAGCAGAGGAAAAGCCACGCTGCCGGTCACCCATCCTACCAACAGCGCCAACCGAGTCTTCGCGAACATGAGTATCTCCAAAGGCATTTCTAATTGTAAGTGAGAATTATTACCTTTTTGCTGACGGAGATAGCTATGCCGGATGCCAGATTACCTATGCGCAGTGCCAAATTGTCTGCCAGCAACGTGCGCAAAACGCAAAAATGGATTAGCAAAGCTTGAGCATATCACCTGGCGAAAAACCGTAACGACGACGAAAGGCAGTAGAGAAGTTGGTGGCGTGCTGATATCCCGACATCCAGGCTGCCTGCTGTACGCTGTATCCTTCCAGTAAATAACCGCGCGCGCGTTCCAGGCGGCAATCGCGCAGGTAATCAAAGACCGAACAGCCATAGGCTGCGCGAAACTTGCTACGCAGACTACTGGGGCTCATTGCCGCGCGTTGCGCCAGTTCATTGAGCGTGTGATCATTCTCGGGATTCTGTTCCAACAGGCGACGAACGACTTCCAGCCGCTGCTGTTCCCCGCTGGCGGCGAGGCGTTTGCCGCTCTCGACCTGGCATACGCTGAGGCCATGGCCGAACAGTTGCAATATCAGCCCTTCCAGCATCAACTGGCGAGAAACATTGCTCAGCGCGCTCTGCTGCGCATACTCCAGGCCGCTGAGTAAAAATCCCGGCACCTGCCAGATAAGCGTCGGCGTCTGGCATCTTTCCCACTCACGCATCAACGATTCGAGTAGCCCCGTGCGCCACGCGCCGTCGGGATACAGACCGAGCGATAAGGTTCGCAGTTTGCAGTCGGCATGATGGCGGGCGCGCATCGTCTGGTGCTCGCTCAGGCGTGAGCTAAACGCCATGCCGGAACGCACCACGTGTTCCTGGCCGTTAAACGAGAGGATCACGCAGCCTTCCAGTACCACCAGCATATACAAGGGACTGCTGTGGCGGGAGGTGGTTTCATAGGGTTGCAACACCTGTACATCAGAGTGCGTCACGCACATCCCGCAGGGGAGCGTCATCTCCTCAATTTCACCTTGCAGCACAGGGCTAGCGGACGGCAAATCCGGCTTGTGCGCCAGCAGGGGAAAGCAATAGTCGATCCCATAACGCTCACCAAAATCCATAAACTCGCTGACGGAAAAAGTACGCGCTACGCGTCTGGAGGCATTCAGAGTGGTGGTGTTGTTCATGCTGTCTTCTGCACAGAAAATGGGATTAACAGTTTTTGGTCAGGAGCAACATTACCATTCCCTGCGCGACACAACAATAATAATGAGAATTATTATCAATATGGTTAAAGCACTGTCTCCCGACAACCAGCCATCTCATCAGACTGAATTTACAGCTGATGAGATGCGCATGTTCTACTGCTTGTCCTGCGTACCCTGCTGCGGCTTTTCATCAACCTGAAACACAGCCACTGCCTGGGAGAGCATTGCCGACTGCTCTTCCACACTGCCTGTCGTGGCGGCGATTTCCTCAACCAGAGACGCATTTTGCTGAGTGACTTGCTCCATTTGCGTGACAGCAACGCGGATCTGCTCGATGCCGCTACTCTGTTCCCCCGATGCGCCGGATATATCTTCCATGAGTATATTGATATTTCGTATTGCCTTAGCAATGTCCGCCATCATGGCCCCACTGCTTTCAGCTATCTCCACCCCTTCCTTGACGCTGATTGCCGCCTTGGCCACCAGTTCGCTGATTTCTTTCGCTGAGGAAGCGCTACGTTGGGCAAGGGTTCTGACTTCACTCGCCACAACGGCAAATCCACGCCCGGATTCGCCAGCGCGCGCCGCTTCTACCGCGGCGTTTAAGGCGAGAATATTGGTCTGGAAAGCAATACTATCAATGACATGAGATATTTCATTCACGCTTTGCGCGTTGCGGCTGATCAGGTGAATTTTCTCAACCATGTCGCTCATTAAGCGCTCGCCACGCAATGCCATTTCCGTGCTTTCACTCGTCATGGCAGACGCCTGATGTGATTTATCGGTGTTATTTTTGGTTGTTACGGAAATCTGTTCCATACTGGCCGCCGTTTCAACCACGGCCGCAGCCTGTTGCTCCGTTCGGGTTGATAAGTCTGAATTACCCGAAGCAATTTCCTGCATGCCGATATTAATAGACTCAACGCCATCGCGAATCGTACTGACGGTCTCCCGCAGACCGTTTTGCATATGTTGTAAATTTAAACACAGTAAGCCAATTTCATTGTTACCCGGCACCATAACGGGATGACTCAGATCGCCTTTACCAATCCGTGAAAAATGCTCAGACACGATATTTAATGGCCGAATGATTGTTCGGTTTATCCAGATATTGCAGAGAATAAAGATAAGAACCGTAACGGCCAGCAGCAAGGATATTTTAAGTATTGAGGCATTAAACTGAACGTGTGTCTGCTCAACGATATTTTTACCGACCAACATGGTTGATTTGTAGTAGCTCTCAATCTCCTTATCAAAATTTTTTCGCAAAGCCAGCACCTCTGTGTTGGCATTTGTTTGTGTACCAACAATACTACCGTCAGAAATAGCCTCATTTAATTTATCAACATACTTTTGCTCAGCATTCATTTGTTGCTCAAAAGCAGTTCTGACGATTTTACCAATCTGGGGATCATCCGCCGTCAGTCCTGGTATATCCCAAAAAATAGCGAACTGCTTTCTGGCATAAGCTATCTCATCCTGCACCTGTCGCAATGTCTGTTGGGTAGCAGCCATATCTTGCAGTTGGATATTATCAAGAACGCTTCTTACTTTATAAACAGCCCCAACGACGTTATGCAGTGAATCCTGTTCCTTTACTATATTATGCAGTAGAAGGGTACTTTTTTGATTTCCTTTGAGATCGACCAACTCAAACCCATTAGAAAGGAACTGCATAAAGGTAAATACCAAAAGCAATAATAACAGACTGGTTTTAATCCTCATATTCTTTAACATTTGAACATCTCCATAACAATTAGCCAATCATCTATGACTAAATTGTTATCGACACGCCACGTAATATCTTAACCTATAAAATGGTTAATTATGAGAAAGTATCCCCGCTCAACTTAGCATAATAAATTACGTACACCGTGGTGCACATGGCGGCAAATCGCCGTTTTATTACCGGGAACAATTACACTATAAAAAACCAACATTAATATTATTTATGGATGAGAAAATAGTTATATTAAATACAATGCGCCACTGAGTATGGGCCAGATAGCCGTATCTGACCGACATCAAGCGAACAAAGCACCAGCCAAACGTCAGAGAATATAGACGGTCACTTTTTCCTGACGATCTGCCGGCACCCTTACCCATGACATTGAATCAACTGCAATTGTCGCCATTTCATTTTCTAACCGGAGTAGCGGCGTGCTGTTATCTGGCGCAGAAGAACTTTCGCCAATCTCGAGAATGCCCCGAAAAGATATAGATAAATTGTCAGCGGTATCAGACAGCCTAATCCATTCGGTCTCGATCTCTAACTTTTGCTTTAACAATTCTCTGTTCATAACTTGTTCTAATCATTACTTATCAGTAAGAAACTGGAAGTGATGAAATTCATTTGAAATATCTTTCACAAACTCTACCGGCAGGTGGTGTTTGATGAAGGTTAATTTTGCGAACTCAACATCGCCATACACCCGGATACAGAAAGGTTTGACTATCTCGCCCTGAGCACCAAAGCACTCCTGGAGTCTGGTATCATCCATAAAAATAAAGTTACCCTTTCTCACTTTAATCTTATCATGCAGGTCACGCCACTTCTCTGGTGTGAGTAGAAAGTTCTGCCATCCATTATTTCTCAACATTTCAATCGTGTGGGTGAATTTAAAATAATCATTTTGCATTGTCACATCACCACTTGAGGTGGCGTACAAGTATTCTATTTTAAATTTTAGTTGTGCATTGATGCTTTTTTTCTTACCTTCATCAATTAACCATTGAAGCTCATTGGCCACACTTCGTGAAAAGAGTTTTCTTTTTTTTGCGATGGCCAACCAATGCATAATAAAAATATGCTCTGACATTTTAGAGTGGATCTTGTGATCCTGTAATGCGATACCAATTGCCACTAACGCGCTCCAGGTGAACGCTTCCAGCTCATCCTGATAATGATGCCTCGATTTACTCACTTTTCCTAAATTTTTTACCACTTAAAACCTACCCAGAAAAATCATTATTGTATTTAATTTGTTACTACTCAATTTAAAAACCTACTACAACTAAAACCAGCATAATATGATCCAGATTAATTTATCTCAATGTAAAAAAAGAGCCATGAAACACATTATTTTTATTAATCATTTATAGTTAACAAGATTGGCCACAAATAATAAGAATAGCTCGATAAAGATGAAAACTAATAATTATCCCGCGTAATCAATACAACAATGTATCAAACCAGAAAACCTCCAGATTCAATAAACCGGAGGTTTGTCTGGGCCTGCAATTGTTAGTAGAAAATACCGATGATTAGCGTATGCGTAACAAAGCCGACAATCAACGGTACGGCGGTGCGTTTAACCACATCGAATGGAGTTATTTTTGCCCCGCTGGAAACGGCGATCACGACGCCAGATACCGGTGAAATGGCCCGTCCCATATGCGATGCCTGCTGCATCGGCAGAATCATGGCCACGGCGTTCGCCCCCATACTGGCAGCGATTTGCGGGATAAGCTCAACGAACGCAAGAAATGGCGCATTACCCGATCCCATAATGATAGCCGCCGCAAGCGTCACCAGCGCAAACACCACCGCCATGGCAAATGGCGGTAAACCCACATGTTCGGCCATCAGGATTAATTGATCAATCGCACCAATGACTTTAATACCATGAGCAAAAACCCCCGCCGCAACCAGCAGGCCTACCACACCGGTAAAGGCAGTCCCCATTCCTTTCAGAAAATGGCTAAATCCTTCGCACACCGCCTTTAAATCTCGCACCCGCAGCCATTCAATCAACATACAAATAGCCATTGAAATAAGCACAATGGTAATGATATTCAGGTTAATACCACTGACGAACATTTCAGAGGATCCCACTGCCATCAGTATTGGAAGCATGGGAAGCAGCGCATAAAATGCGGGCGCAGTTCCTGAGTCAGTCACTTCAGCGCTACCGATTTCCCGTGGTAAGGTCCCCGCTTTACGGTCGCAATAGCGCTGCCAGAAAAAATGGCAGACTCCAACGACCAAAACGGTAGCCAGAGCAGCCGGTCCCTGGTGGTAGACCACGTATTCCACCACATCCATATTGACCGCTTTCGATCCCCTGATAGCATCGATTGCCGTTGGGGTATACGCCACGCCCAGCGAGGTGGCAATTACCCCGGCAGCAGAGGCAGCGGAAAGCCCTAATCCCAGCATAATGGGGAACATTGTTCCCATCAGCAGTACGGCTAGTCCAGTGGCTGAAGGAATAGCTAACTGCAGGAGACTGGCGAGCAGGTACGAGAAAAAAAGCAGAATATAGGGCGAACGCAGCGCACGCAGGGGTTTTGTGACGACACGCACCACCGCCTCATTGGCGCCGATATGATCCATGTAGTGCGCAAATCCCATCAGCGCCATGATCATCAGGCCAAGATCGGCGGCTCGCGTGCTGAAGAGATCGCGCATAACCTCGAACGGATCGAGAAAGGAAATCCCTGTGCCAGCAACGCCTTTCGGTAGTACGGAACCCCACCCGGTGAGAGCGGTGCAAATCATCAGCACCAAGCCCGCAATAAATAGCACGGGTTCCGCACGATAACCTTTCAGAATCAGACGAGCGACCACCACGATAACCAGCAGGGCAATTAACACCTGAATCATGACTGAGCTCTCCGCTGCGTGAACTCAGCAAAGGTTTCCTCAATGACCGCAACCACGACATCGCTGGCGGCCCGCAGTGAACGCACCGGCAGATATTCATAAATAGAGTGAAAATTATGGGCGCCGGTAAAAATATTCGGGCAAGGCAATCCTTTCTGCGATAAAACCGCACCATCATATCCGCCGCGCATGGCGACAGGTGCCGGGGTAATCCCACATTTCTGATAGGCGCGTAATGCAATATCAATCGGGTAGTGAGCATCACCCTGCAAACTATTGAACACGTTCGCATAGCGATCGGCTAAATGACAGACCACGCTATTTTCGCCCCATAGTGCGCAGGTACTGACGGCAAGCTGACGGATAAATGCCATACGCGCCTTATAGCCTTCTTCAGTGAAGTCGCGGATATCCAGCTTAAGCACCGTGCGGGCGCTGTTACCCTGCAACTGCTTAACCCAGTAATAACCTTCGCGCCCTTCCGTATATTCAGGCGCTTCTCCGCCAGGCAGCATCGCAATAAACTTATGCGCCATCAGCAGCGAGTTCTTCAGCTTACCTTTGGCTGACATGGGGTGCGCAGACTGGCCGGTAAAGATGATTTCCGCATCGCCCGCATTCCAGTTCTCATAAACAAACTCGCCGATACCGCAACAATCCAGGGTGTAACCAAAATCAGCGCCGAAGCTGGCAACATCAAAAGCTTTTGCGCCACGCAATCCTTGCTCTTCATCAGGCACAAAACCCACCTTCACCGGCCCATGTTTGATTTCCGGATGTGCCACCAGATACTGTAATGCGTTCATAATTGCGGCGATGGCTGCTTTATCATCAGCCCCTAACAGGCTGGTGCCGTCAGTGACCAATAGATCATCACCGATATAATTTTTCAGTTCCGGGAACTCGCTTTCGCGCAGAAAAATATTCAGTTCTTTGTTCAGGCACAAATCCCCACCGCTATAGTGAAGACGTTGCGCATTTGTGTCCGCAGTCTGTTCCGCGCTGGTATCCAGATGTCCAAAGAATGAAACGACAGGAACCGTGTCATCGGTGTTCCCGGGCAGTGTCGCCGTTACGATGGCGGTATCCCTGACCTCAATGTTTTCCATTCCTAATGCTTCAAGTTCTGCTGCAAGCAGTTTTGCCAGTACCATTTGACCAGCAGAAGAAGGCATTATCCCATTTGCGCCATTTTCTCTTGAAGTCGTGGTATTAATTTTGGTGTAGTTGATAAAACGTTCAACAATATCCATTCCAGGAGGTCCTTTAATATTTTATTGACGAAATACTGTGAGAGGGGCTCGCGTACAGCGCGAGTGATATTAAACAGGGAACCAGATAAAATCAGCGTTCATCCCGGAACGCTGATTTTATGAGCATTACGACGTTGATTTATACCCTAAATAATTCGAGTTGCAGGAAGGCGGCGACGCAGCGAATTCCCAGGAGCGTACATAAGTACGTGACTGGGCGAGCGAGGAAAGTCAACGCACATGCAGCTCGAAGTATGACGGGTATATATATGAATATAATGAGATGAGTCATTACGTCGGTGACAAAAACGCCTTACTGATGGGTAAAACCATACTCCCTGTCCATGTTCACTGCTATTTCCCATGGTGTTTAGCTAACAGAAATCATAAACGGCACTCGTAAGCCTAAGAGATAATAGAAATCATTTAGACTCCACTTCTCTATACCGGCCCAAGAGATAGCATTGCTATATTTTTTTAATGAACGAATACGGTGTCAGCAACATGCAACCGTTTGCACTTCTCTAGAAATAGCCACTTAGCGCGCTAAAATCCGTGAGCAAACTCACAATTATATCAATAGCAAAAATTTCTATCATACTGAAAAACCGTGAATTATAAGAAACGCTATATAGTCCCCTGGTAAATAGATTCATTATGATACTATTCGACATTACCTTATTATCGATGGATAATACTTCCCTAACCATTAATTTTAAACATTACCCACCATAATATTGGTATATATTGGTGATTAATAAAATCCTGCACCGGCAAAAAAAACCTCTGCCCTGAGAAGAGATTCAGGGCAGAGGTAATACGGGTGTTAAGGACAGATTTATAGTTTTAGTGATAACGGAAGAGCTTCTTGCGGAACCGAGTATACACAATTCATCGCATTAAGAAAATTCTTAAAATCACTTAATCACAAATTCGGTCGAAAAACATTAAAATAATAAAAAACGCCTTATCAAAACAGCAAATAAAGTGACAAAAAGATTAATCCATCCTAATCAATTGCGTGGCCCCAAATGCGCTCACAGTGCCGCGTTACCACAGATAACACCTTATGCGCAGACAGAATATCAAATTAATTTAATATTTTAATAGACACCTGACATAACAAAAATTTGCAGTTAATAAAGTCACTAAACGCTATAACTCGCTATAGATCACATTTTATGTACAAGGAGTTTTCTCTGGAGATTCTGGCTGGTATGATTCATCAGGTAAATACCTTTCAACTCAACCCGAGGCTTTGATGCTGGAGAATGTAATTATCAGATAATCAGCTTGCCGACCTTTTCAGGACGGACTGGTTATCAATGCGCCGAAATCGAATGCGGACACCGCAGTGTGTTTGCACGTTTTGCACATGATGATTAAACAGGTTTTCCAGTATGAATTTATCCCGTCAGGAACAACGTACCTTACACGTTCTCGCCAAAGGTGGTCGTATCGTTCACGTCCGCGACGCCTCAGGCCGCGTCACCTCCGTCGAATGCTACAGCCGCGAAGGACTACTGCTCTGCGACTGCACCCTCGCCGTGTTCAAAAAACTCAGAACCAAAAAGCTGATCAAATCTGTCAATGGTCAGCCCTATCGCATCAATACTACCGGGCTGAACAACGTTCGCGCCCAACTGGATAATCGCTAAGGAGAGAGAGATGGATATCCCAAAAATTTTTACTATCAGCGAAAGCGCTCATCGCATCCATAATCCGTTCACCGCGCAGAAATACGCCACGTTAGGCCAGGTGCTGCGCATGGAACCGGGAACCCGCATTCTGGATCTCGGCAGCGGCTCGGGCGAGATGTTGTGCACCTGGGCGCGCGATCATGGCATTTTCGGCATCGGTATCGATATGAGCCAGCTGTTTAGCAAGCAGGCAACGCTGCGCGCAGCAGAACTGGGCCTCAGTCAGCAGGTGAGTTTTGTCCACGCCGATGCAACGGGCTATATCGCTGAAGAAAAATGCGATATTGCCGCCTGCGTGGGCGCAACCTGGATTGCAGGCGGCGTCGCCGGAACGGTCAGACAACTGGAGCAGAGTCTTAAGCCTGGCGGAATCATACTCATCGGTGAACCGTACTGGCGCCAGATACCCGCAACAGAGGAAATCGCCCAGTCCTGCGGCGCGACCGCTGTCGCCGATTTTCTTTCCCTGGCGGAACTCATTGCTTCTTTTGATCTGCTCGGCTATGACGTGATTGAAATGGTTCTGGCTGACCAGGAAGGTTGGGACAGGTACGAGGCGGCAAAATGGTTGACGATGCGCCGCTGGCTGGAAGCTAATCAGGACGATGAGTTTGCAACTGAAGTCAGGGAGCAACTGAGAAGTTCACCGGGACGCCACGTCACCTTCACCCGGGAATACATCGGCTGGGGCGTGTTCGCACTCATGAAGAGGTAAGATGTGTGGTCGGTATAGCCGGGAGGTTATACCGACTTGCTCATCACTTTGCCGCTGGCTGCATTAATACTTCAACAAATTTAGCCAGCCACTGCGGATGCGCGGGCCAGGCTGGCGCAGTCACCAGATTACCGTCGACGTAGGCTTGATCAATGCCGATATCCGCATAATGTCCGCCGCTCAAACGCACTTCAGGCGCGCAGGCCGGATAGGCGCTACAGGTACGGTTTTCTAATATCCCTGCTGCCGCCAATAGCTGAGGGCCATGGCAGACGGCGGCGATAGGTTTACCCGCTGAATTGAAATCCTGCACCAGTTGAATGACCTCCGGGTTCAGACGGAGATATTCCGGAGCGCGCCCGCCGGGGATCACCAACGCGTCGTAATCAACGGCCCGTGCTTCGGCAAAATTCGCATTCAACGTAAAACGGTGTCCCGGTTTTTCGCTGTAGGTTTGCGCCCCATCAAAATCATGAATCGCCGTTTGAACGTAATCCCCCTGACGCTTATCCGGACAGACTGCATCAACACGATGGCCCAGCATTTGCAACGCCTGGAAAGGAACCATCGTTTCATAATCTTCGACATAATCGCCAACTAACATCAGTATTTTCTTCATTCACGTCCCCCACTCACGGTGATTAATGATGAGAAATAGCGGCCATCTTTACTATAGTCCACGCGATAGGCGACATTGATAAATACAGCAGAACATTCGGTCTGATCACAATCTGCGCCAAGGCCCGCCAGATGGCGGCCTCAACGTAAACCTGCATGGTAAAATAGAGTTAATAAATATAAATTATATATAGCTGAGAAGTTTTAATATCAGCCAGCACCATCCATAACTTAATTATTTAATAAAATTATGCGCACTCGCGTTATTATCTATTATTATTTTATTCGCCTGCAGTCAGGTGAAAATACGCAAAGATTATTCCCATGATGACAAGATGTTCGTTCGTCAGGCAAGGATTGGGTATGCTACTCGCCACGTGCCTGTGCGGGCCTTCGGTCAATCGGCTGGCGGCGTTGGAATTCACTGCGCGACGCAGCAGCAGCCCTGTTAATCATTCGCGATGGCATGTTTTGCAGGAGAGTGGGGAGACTCGCGTTCCTGGCTACAAAAAAAAGATTTCCTTAGAAAGGTATGACCACAGAGTAACTTAAAAAACAAAGCAACAAAATTAACAATAATGAAATAAATAACATTAATTAATAACATTTCAATAGCTTTCATCGATCTTTCATCGTATTTACGATCTGCCAAACCTATCGTTTAAATCTATCAAAATATTTATATTGATCGTTTTTATCGATCGTATATTCTGTATGAAATAAATGCTATTGACGGCATTTTTATTACCAGCGCAGTCAGAAAAATTCTTCTCTCTTGCGTTGTGTCGCACCAGAAAATTATCAAGGATTACGCTTAAAAATTTACATAACATCTATTCAAATAGATTTCGATTAGCAAGAACATCCAAAAATACACACTTTCAGCACCCGGGCTAACAGGTTTTAAGTAGATAGCTTACATTGAGAGCGGTGATAACTTACTGAGAATTGCGCATGATGATATCGTTAAAAAAAACGGAAAATATAAATTTCGTTAATACATTTAAAGACTATTTTTGTGTAGGCATCGCATTTTTTACTTTACAGTTTGTCGCTGGTCATCTCAGTAAGCAGGAAGATATTGCGGGTGCAACCCTGCATTTTTACGATCTCACTTTACCTCTCATTTCCGCATTACTGGTTTTATACAGGCAAAAGGCATTCCCCATTTTAGGTGCCTTTTTCTTGTATGCGCTCTACTCTTACTCATTAGATTCGCTGCTAACGTTATCAGCTCAGGTACTGGCCGCACTCATTAGCCAGACATTCTATGTGTTCTCGACAGGTAAACGAAGTGCCGTAAGCTTTGGCCGCAGCCAGCTTACAACCCTACGTATTGTTTGGCTGGTGTGCTGCAATTCATTACTCTTTATCTCGATTGAGCACTGGTTCCAGTCGCGAGTTATTTCTGAACCAATGACTCATCTTTTTACACTGCAAACATTAATTAACTTGCAGTGGTTGATGAACTCTTGCCTGACAGGGATCCCTTTTTGTTACCTGTTGCTCAGAAGCGTTCAAAATCCAGTGTGGTGTATTTTACACATCAGGCATGTGAAGACATTGATAAAATCCGGCCCACCTATTTTATGTCAAGTATTATGGCTGGTCCTGTTAGTCTGCATTATGTCTGCTTTGATTGTCAGCAGACAGGATATACTCATATTTACTGACTACTCATTACTGTGGCTTCTTCCGCTCATGCTATGGGGAGTGATCTGTATTGGTCATGCTTTCATATCCCCTGTTTGGGTAGCGATGCTCATCTTGCTAGGATATAACATAAATAGTTATATCCCACCCGCTGACGATAAAAACTATTTACATAGTCTGGTGATTTCTTCTACGGTCGTGTTTGTCTTTTCGCTGACGATTGTCGTTGCCGGTGTACTTGCCATTCGTAACCGAAAATACCTCCGACGCCTCAAACAACTTTTTAGATCAGAGCCTAATACTGGACTGCCTAACTTTCAGGCCCTGCAAATGGATATTCGTAAATACTCAACTGAGTGTCTGTGTTACATCCGTTGTACTGAACTGAACACGCTAGAGCAAACGCATGGTATCGAGTTCCGTTTTGAGTTTGTAAAAGGGTTAAGCACCTATGTGCGTAAATTAATAAGCGGTGACGATAATATCTATTATGCCCCAGGTCACGGGATAATTCTTCGCCTTAATGCCATACCTGACATTTCTGAACTGTATAAAAAACTAAACTCTTTCCGTTTTATCTGGAAAGACTACCAATTGGGGTTATCTTGCGGTATGGCGTATACCACCGAGAAAAACCTGATTAAAAATTTATCGCTAGCTATTAAGCAGCTTAATACCCAAAGTTACATCTCGTTGATGCAGGGGCAACCGTTATTACTCAACCCACAAATGCCGGGTGATAGAATTGTCAGTCAGGCTGTGATTCGTCATATGTTGCAAAAAGCTATCGACAGACAATCGTTTGAACTTATGGCCCAACCTATCGTATCAACAATGTTGGTTGTTCAACCGATCGTGTCAACCACTGGACTGACACGTTATCACGAGATACTTATTCGGATAAAAATGGTTGATGGTAAATTAATCTTTCCAGATACCATCCTACCGGTTGCACGCGAGGCAGGACTACTCCCTGCGCTGGATATCACCGTGATTGAACAGACATTTCGTTTTATACAGTCACGACAGAAATCTGAACCCAACAGCCATTTTTCTATTAACCTGACCCCAGATTCGCTTAATAAAATTGATTTTCTTGATAATGTTTTCACCTTGTTTAGAAAATACGCCATCGCACCGGAACGTATCATTTTTGAAGTCATTGAATCAGATATCATTGATAACGCCAATGTCACTGATGTTCTGAGAGCATTACGTAAAGCCGGTTCGAAAATTGCTATTGATGATTTTGGAACCGGAGCATCCAGTTATTCTCGTTTACGAACGTTAGACGCTGACATTCTGAAGATTGATGGCTCATTCATCCGTAATATTCTGACCGATGAGTTTAGTCGATGCGCGGTCAGATCATTCTGCGAAGTGGCGAAACTGAAAAAAATGGAAGTCGTCGCGGAGTTTGTTGAAAATGAGGAAATTGAAAAGATGCTAATCACGATGGGTATTGGTTGGTTACAGGGATACCATATAGGAAAACCCGTTCCTATAGAGTTAGCTCAATTGTAATTCAGTTATTATAATAATAATTATCTTACAACATTGATTCACTTACCGGCTCCCGTGCCGGTTTTTTTATTGCCTAATGCAAGCTGTACATTAATTAAAGCAGCTATGCCGCAACTGTCTGCCGCGGCATAGCGTATTTTATTTTTAGCCCAATTCAGCCGAAAGCTATTGTTGATTCCGCTTCCATTACTCCCAGGCCCGCTCAGTTTTCGCCGCGTCAAACTGCGGCGGCGGCTTACGAAAACGTCCGGTCAGCCAGGCGAGATACACCAACCCTAACCCGGCCCATACCAGTCCCAGCGTCAGCGATGTCACCTCCAGATTGACCCACAGTACGGCAACCGTGGCGGCGCCAACCATTGGCAATACCAGATAGTGCAATTTCTCCTGCCAGGTATGTTTACGTCCTTCACGCCGCCAGAAGTGGTTAAACACCGACAAATTGACGAACGTAAAGGCCACCAGCGCGCCAAAGTTAATCAACGCAGTGGCGGTCACCAGGTCAAAAAACAGCGCCGACAGCGCCACAATGCCGACCATAATGACGTTTAGCGCAGGGGTGCGCCATTTCGGATGAACATAACCGAAGTACTTCTCCGGGAAGACGTTATCCCGGCCCATCACGTACAGCAAACGAGATACACTGGCATGTGACGCCAGGCCTGACGCCAGCGTATTCACAAAAGTCGTACACAGGAAAATGGACTGGAACAGTTTGCCGCCGACATACAGCGCAATCTCCGGCAGCGCCGCATCCGGGTCTTTAAAGCGGCTAATATCCGGGAAAAACAGCTGCATAAAGAACGAAGCGGCAATGAAGATCAACCCACCGTACAGGGCGGTGAGGAAAATAGCTTTCGGGATGGTACGCGCCGCATCCGGCGTCTCTTCAGAAAGCGTCGTCACCGCATCAAAGCCGAGGAACGAGAAGCAGACGATGGTCGCCCCGGTGATTATTGGGATCAAATGTGCATTCTGGCTAATAAATGGTTGCAGCGACCAGACGGTGCCGACCCCCTCGCCTTTATGCAGTCCCTGTACCACGAGGAAGATAAACACGGCGATTATCGCCACCTGCACCAGCACAAACAGCGCATTGAAGTTCGCCACCAGATTAACGCTTTTCAAATTGGCCGCGGTGAGGATCGCCACGAACATCACCACCCAAATCCATGGCGCAACCTCCGGGAACAGCGCGGAGAGGTAAATTTTCGCCAGCAGGACGTTAATCATCGGCAGGAAAAGGTAGTCAAGCAGCGACGACCAGCCAACCATAAACCCCACGTGCGGATTGATGGCTTTTTGCGCATAGGTGTAGGCCGAACCGGCCTGCGGAAACTGGCGTACCAGCTTACCGTAACTGATGGCGGTGAACAGCACCCCCGCCAGGGCCAGCAGATAGGAGGCCGGAACATGGCCATTGCTGACGCCCGAAACAATCCCAAAGGTGTCAAACACCGTCATCGGCGTGAGATAGGCCAACCCCATCACCACCACCTGCCACAGTTTCAGGGATTTTCGCAGTTGTGTTTTGCCCGGCTGGGCTGCAACGTCCACAGGAGAATTAGTCGACATAGCGATCCTCCCCGCAACGAGTCCAGGTCTGCGTTCGAAACGTTGGTAACGCAAACCTGAGTCGTGTCGGGGCGGATCTCCAAAAGTAAGGCGTCAATGTCGTACGGCAAAGGTGTGGTCCGTACTTACTGCGGGAGCCATGGATGCTCACGCGGGGCTGGTTTTTAAACACTGGCATCATCACATTTCCTCGTCACAAACTCTGTCGGTTATCTGAAGACCCGTTGTCGCCCGCGCTCCATTACGCGACATCCGGGAAATGGCAGGTATTCCTGCAATTTTTACGGGCTGGCTCCGCTCAGCCCGCATGATGCGACTTCTTTTTAAATGACCTGTTCGACGGTCAGGCGTTTTTCAACATCCACTCAATTTCAGTGTCGGTGATAAGACGTTCAAACTGGATTAATTCATCGTTTTTACAGGCGTGATACACGTGGCTAAAACGCTCCCCCAATAATTCACGCAGACTGTCGTTTTGCATAAACTCCCACAGCGCATCGCTCTGACGGATCGGGAACGGCAAACCTTCCTGCTCCAGTCCGTTGCCTTCCACCTCTTCCTGTAACGGCAGCTCGTTATCCAGACCATGGAGGATCCCGGCCAGAATGGTCGACATCACCAGATAAGGGTTGGCATCAGCCCCCGCCACACGGTATTCAACCCGATGATTATCACGATCGCCGCAGGGAATGCGCAGCGCCACAGTACGGTTGTTATGCCCCCAGGAAGCCTGGGTAGGGACGTACATCCCCGGCTGGAAGCGACGATAAGAGTTCACATTTGGCGCCAGCAGCGCCATCGACGCGGGCATCAGATCAATCATCCCGGCAAGCGCACGCTTAAGTAACGCGGAATCATCGCCATTCGCATCGGCCAGCACGTTCTCGCCTTTGTTATTCATAATGCTGATGTGGATATGCATCCCGCTACCGGCATGCTCCTCATAGGGCTTTGCCATAAAGGTGGCATGCATCTTATGTTTCTCCGCCACCAGCCGCACCAGGCGCTTCAGCGCCAGCGCATCGTCACAGGCGTCGAGTACGTTATCGGTATGGATGAGATTGATTTCAAACTGACCAGGAGATGCTTCGGCCACCGCACCGTCGGCCGGGATCAACTGCAGACGGGCCAGTTCGTCGATATCGTTCAGCACATCAGCAAAGTGGTTCAGGTTATCAACGGAGTAAACCTGACTTTGGGTATTACGATCGTCCGTTCCCGGCGCGCATGGCGGCTGCAGATAACCTTCGGGATCGCGCTTGCGATCGAGTAAATAGAACTCCAGCTCTACCGCTACGACGGGGAACAAACCGCGCTGGCGCATTTTCTGCCAGAGTCGGTTGAGAACGTTCCGCGGCTCAACGTCAAAGGGAGCGCCATCTTCATCCAGCATTGTCAGCATCATCTGGCCAATAAATTCCGGATCGGCGGCCGAAGGGGTTAACGTTCCGAGTACCGGCACACAGGTCCTGTCCGGTTCGCCAAGTTCTTGTCCTAATCCCGCCTCTTCCACCACATTGCCCAGAATGTCCATCGCGAACACCGATGCGGGAAAATAACAGCCCTTCTCTAACTTAGACAATCCCGACACGGGAATGCGTTTACCGCGAAAACAACCGTTAAGGTCGGTTAACAGCACATCGACAAACTGCGTGTTGGGATAACGTTCCAGATATTGCTTCACTTCGCGCGCAAACGCGCTACTTCGCCTCTCTTCAGAATGCTGAACAAAATTCTCAACTTCTACGATATTGGTTTCCATGATTCACCGCCGTTGGCCTGGTAAGCTTTCTGTGATTTGACTGTTAAATATAATGTCCACCCTTCGACTCTGGATGCAAACAATTTGTTTGTCAAATGTTAAATTAAGTTTGCTAGAAGGTTATTGCGCTGCTAGATTGAGAAAATAATGAACGGAATTGCACAACAAGGAACCGTTTGGCAATAATTTATTCCAAAACGTGAGGTCGATCATGGGCAATATATTTGACAAGCCAGTTATTGGTGTAGTGATGTGTAGGAACAGGCTTAAGGGTCACGAGACCCAGACTCTGCAAGAAAAGTACCTGAATGCGGTTTTGAATGCCGGTGGATTACCGATAGCGTTACCTCATGCGCTCGCGGAGCCAGAATTACTGAACGCGCTGTTACCAAAACTGGATGGTATCTTCCTGCCTGGAAGCCCAAGCAATGTGCAACCGCACCTCTATGGTGAAAATGGCGATGAGTCTGACGCCGATCCGGGGCGTGATCTTCTGAGCATGGCGCTAATTACCGCCGGGCTCGAAAGGCGCATTCCCATTTTCGCCATCTGCCGGGGCTTACAGGAATTAGTTGTCGCCACTGGCGGGACTCTGTATCGTCGCCTGTGCGATCACTCACAGTTCCTGGAACATCGTGAAGATGCGGAACTCCCGGTGGAGCAGCAATACGCCCCATCTCATGAAGTCCAGGTTCAACAGGGAGGATTGCTGTCGCAATTAATACCAGGTTGCAGCACGTTTTGGGTTAACTCCTTACATGGTCAGGGCGCAAAAACGCTTGGCCCGCAGCTGCGTGTGGAAGCACGATCGCAGGATGGATTAGTGGAAGCGGCCAGCGTTCACGACCATCCTTTCGCGCTCGGCGTGCAGTGGCACCCGGAATGGAACAGTAGCGAATACGCCCTGTCGCGTTTGTTACTTGAAGGTTTTATCACCGCTTGTCAGAACCACCTCGCTGAAAAACAGCGACTCTGACCACTACTGTTAAGGAAATGCAATTATGAGCGATGACGGCCTGGCGCCGGGTAAACGTTTGTCAGAGATCCGCCAGCAATTGGGTCTTTCGCAACGTCGTGCCGCCGAACTGTCTGGGTTGACGCATAGTGCCATCAGTACCATAGAGCAGGACAAAGTCAGTCCTGCCATCAGTACGCTGCAAAAGCTATTGAAAGTATATGGGCTGTCGCTCTCCGAGTTCTTCGCGGAACCGGAAAAGCCTGACGAACCGCAGGTGGTTATCAATCAGGATGATTTGATTGAGATCGGGAGTCAGGGAGTATCCATGAAGTTAGTTCACAACGGAAATCCGAATCGTACGCTGGCAATGATGTTTGAAACCTATCAGCCAGGCACGACAACCGGGGAGAGAATTAAACACCAGGGTGAAGAGATTGGGACAATACTGGAAGGTGAAGTCGTTTTGACCATCAACGGTCAAACGTATCATCTTGTTGCAGGGCAAAGTTATGCCATTAACACCGGCATTCCACACAGCTTCAGCAACACCTCGGCAGGGATCTGCCGCATTATCAGTGCCCACACTCCCACCACATTCTAATAAGTAGCGGCCTGAGTTTCTCAGGCCTTCTTAAATAACGCGCATTAACAGGGTAAATCCCTGGGGCATCGTGCAGCCTGATTTTGCCTGAAAAAGATCAGCAACGAACTTTATCTTATTGATATAAAAGGAGTAGCTATGAACTTTCAGAACCTTAAATATTGGCGTGAGAAAGCCAGTCATTATTCGCCGGAAACCCGTTTATTTATTAACGGCGAATATTGCGCCGCCGCCGATAACGAAACCTTTATTACTCAGGATCCGGCCGGCCAGCGCCCACTCGCCAAAGTCGCCCGCGGCAAAAAAGCGGATGTGGATCGTGCGGTCACCGCAGCCCGCGCCGTCTTTGAACGCGGTGACTGGTCGCAGGCAACACCCGCAGAGCGCAAGGCGGTTCTCCACAAGCTTGCAGATTTAATGGAGCAGCATCACGAGGAGCTGGCGCTACTGGAAACGCTCGACACCGGTAAACCGATTCGCCATAGCCTGCGTGATGATATTCCAGGCGCGGCGCGCGCCATTCGTTGGTACGCCGAAGCTATTGATAAAGTCTATGGCGAAGTTGCCACCACCTCGGTAAACGATCTGGCGCTGATTGTGCGCGAACCGGTGGGCGTAATCGCGGCTATCGTTCCGTGGAACTTTCCCCTGCTACTGGCCTGTTGGAAACTTGGCCCCGCGCTGGCCGCCGGTAACAGCGTGATCCTCAAACCCTCGGAGAAGTCCCCGCTGACCGCCATACGTCTTGCGGCACTGGCTAAAAAAGCGGGTTTGCCCGATGGCGTTCTCAGCGTGGTTAGCGGGTATGGTCATGAAGCGGGCCAGGCGTTGTCACAACATCCGGATGTCGATGTGATCACTTTTACTGGCTCAACCCGCACCGGCAAGCAACTGCTAAAAGATGCTGGCGACAGCAACATGAAACGCGTGTGGCTGGAAGCTGGCGGTAAAAGCGCCAACATCGTGTTTGCCGACTGCCCGGATCTAGCGAAAGCCGCCGCCACTGCCGCGGCAGGCATTTTCTACAACCAGGGTCAGGTCTGTATCGCCGGTACGCGTCTGCTGCTGGAAGAGAGTATTGCCGACGAATTTATCGCGCTGTTGAAAGAGCAGGCGAAAAACTGGCAGCCGGGCAACCCGCTCGATCCTGAAACCACGATGGGCACGCTTATCGACAATGCGCATGCCGACACCGTGGACACCTTTATTCGCGACGGTGAAACGCAAGGCACGCTGGCGCTGGATGGCCGCAGCCATGTTCATCCGGCGGCTATCGGCCCGACGATTTTTGTCAATACCGCGCCGCAAGCCCACGTCAGCCGCGATGAGATCTTCGGCCCGGTACTGGTCATCACCCGTTTTAGCAGCGAAGCCGAAGCCCTGGCGCTGGCCAACGACAGCGACTACGGCCTGGGCGCCGCGGTCTGGACCCGCGATTTGTCGCGCGCCCATCGCATGAGTCGTCGCCTGAAGGCCGGTTCAGTCTTCGTGAATAACTACAACGACGGTGATATGACCGTACCGTTCGGCGGTTATAAGCAAAGCGGAAACGGGCGCGATAAGTCCCTGCATGCCCTGGAAAAATTTAGCGAACTGAAAACCATTTGGATCTCCCTGGAGCCTTAATCATGACTGAACATACCAGCAGTTATTACGCCGCAAGCGCCAATCAGTACGAACCGTTTCCCACCCTTAGCGAATCAGTTAGCTGTGATGTCTGTGTCGTGGGCGGCGGCTATACCGGACTCTCCTCCGCCCTGCATTTAGCGGAAATGGGTTACGACGTGGTGCTACTGGAATCCGCACGAATTGGTTTTGGCGCCAGCGGACGCAACGGCGGCCAGTTGGTTAACTCTTACAGTCGCGATATTGATGTTATCGAACGCAGCTACGGCCCGGACGCCGCCAAAATGCTCGGCAGCATGATGTTTGAAGGCGGCGATATCATTCGCGAACGCATTAAACGTTATCAGATTGACTGCGATTATCGTCCTGGCGGGCTGTTTGTGGCGCTAAACCATAAGCAGATGGAAACGCTGGAAGAGCAGAAGTCGAACTGGGAACGCTACGGCAACACACAGCTTGAACTGTTAGACAGCAGCGAAATTCGCCGCGAAGTCAGTAGCGATCGCTATGTCGGCGCGCTGCTCGACCACAGCGGTGGCCATATTCATCCGCTCAATCTGGCGATTGGCGAAGCTAACGCCATTCGTCTGAACGGCGGACGCATCTTCGAACAGTCGCCGGTCACCCGTATTCAACACACCAGCCCGGCGGTGGTCAGCACGGAAAAAGGCCAGGTGACAGCCCGCTTTGTGATCGTCGCGGGCAACGCCTACCTCGGCGATAAACTGGAACCTGCGCTGGCCAAAAGCAGCATGCCGTGCGGCACCCAGGTGTTAACCACCGAACCGCTGTCCGCTGAAATGGCACGTTCGCTGATCCCAAAAAACTACTGTGTGGAAGATTGCAACTACCTGCTGGATTACTACCGTCTGACCGGCGATAACCGCCTGCTGTACGGCGGCGGCGTGGTCTACGGCGCACGCGATCCGAACGATATTGAACGCCTGGTGATGCCGAATCTGCTGAAGACCTTCCCGCAATTGCGGGGGGTAAAAATTGATTACCGCTGGACCGGTAATTTCCTGTTGACGTTATCACGTATGCCGCAGTTCGGCCGTCTTGATACCAATATTTACTATATGCAGGGCTACAGCGGTCACGGTGTGACCTGTACCCATCTGGCTGGACGCCTGATTTCCGAACTGCTGCGCGGGGATGCCGAGCGCTTTGACGCATTCGCCAACCTGCCACACTACCCGTTCCCGGGAGGCCGCAGCCTGCGCATTCCCTTTACCGCCATGGGGGCGGCCTATTACAGCTTACGCGATCGCCTTGGGGTTTAAGTTCTTCCGCGATAAACCCGACGCACAGGGCGGTCTCCCCTGTGCGTTTTTTTATTCCCGGTCGGTGAAAAACAGATAACAGTCACGAATATATCGCTATAGGACATAACCACACTCTTCGCATTGTTTCTCTCCTCTAATCGGATACGCTTTTTTAGATATCGCTGGCGGCGTGCGCCAGAACTCAACGGGGGAAGAAACGCGTGTTATGAATACGAATAATGAGGAGACCTTTTATCAGGCGATGCGCCGGAAGGGAGTGAGCCGACGCAGTTTTCTTAAATATTGTAGCCTCGCCGCAACATCGCTGGGATTAGGGGCTGGAATGACGCCCCGAATAGCCTGGGCGTTGGAGAACAAACCCCGGATCCCGGTCGTCTGGATCCACGGGCTGGAATGTACCTGCTGTACCGAATCGTTTATTCGCTCCTCGCACCCACTCGCCAAAGACGTCATCCTCTCTCTGATTTCCCTCGATTACGACGACACGCTGATGGCCGCCGCCGGAACGCAGGCCGAAGAGGTATTTGAAGACATTCTGCGCCAG
Organism: Citrobacter sp. CRE-46; assembly: GCF_059615875.1. NCBI lineage: Bacteria > Pseudomonadati > Pseudomonadota > Gammaproteobacteria > Enterobacterales > Enterobacteriaceae > Citrobacter > Citrobacter sp. CRE-46. The sequence continues at coordinate 4,042,058 of NZ_CM184341.1, forward strand.
TACCACGGCCGCTACATTCTGGCCGTCGAAGGTAATCCTCCGCTGGGTGAACAAGGGATGTTCTGTATTAGCGGCGGAAAACCCTTTGTGGAAAAACTCAAACGCGCCGCCGCCGGAGCCAGCGCGATCATCGCCTGGGGCACCTGTGCCTCCTGGGGCTGCGTGCAGGCTGCCCGGCCTAACCCCACCCAGGCAACCCCGATCGATAAAGTGATCACCGATAAGCCGATCATAAAAGTGCCCGGCTGCCCGCCGATCCCGGACGTCATGAGCGCCATCATCACCTACATGGTGACGTTTGACAGGCTGCCTGAACTCGACCGTCTGGGGCGTCCGCTGATGTTCTACGGACAGCGTATTCACGACAAATGCTATCGCCGCGCCCACTTTGACGCCGGGGAGTTCGTCGAAAGCTGGGATGATGACGCCGCCCGCAAAGGCTATTGCCTGTACAAAATGGGCTGTAAAGGGCCAACCACCTATAACGCCTGCTCCACCACTCGCTGGAATGGCGGCGTTTCCTTCCCCATCCAGTCCGGTCACGGTTGTCTGGGATGTTCAGAGAACGGCTTCTGGGATCGCGGCTCGTTCTACAGCCGCGTGGTTGATATTCCACAGATGGGAACGCATTCCACCGCCGATACCGTGGGCCTCACCGCGCTTGGCGTCGTGGCTGCCGGCGTCGGCGTCCACGCCGTCGCCAGCGCCGTCAACCAACACAACCGCCACAAACAGCAATTAGCCGACGCCAGACAGCAGTCGTCAGATAATGAGGATAAACAGGCATGAGCCATTCATATCAAACCCAGGGATATACCTTAAACAATGCCGGTCGCCGTCTGGTTGTGGATCCCATTACGCGCATTGAAGGTCATATGCGTTGTGAAGTGAACATTGATGAGCAGAACATCATCACCAACGCGGTTTCTTGCGGCACCATGTTCCGCGGACTGGAGATCATTCTTCAGGGTCGCGACCCGCGCGACGCATGGGCATTTGTCGAACGAATTTGCGGGGTGTGCACCGGCGTACATGCCCTTGCCTCTGTCTACGCCATTGAAGATGCCATTGGTATTAAGGTGCCCGACAATGCCAACATCATTCGCAATATTATGCTGGCCACGCTGTGGTGCCACGACCATCTGGTGCACTTTTACCAGTTAGCCGGAATGGACTGGATTGACGTGCTAAATGCTCTGAAAGCAGATCCTCGCGCCACATCGCAACTGGCGCAGAGTCTTTCTGCCTGGCCGATGTCCTCACCGGGCTACTTCTTTGACGTCCAAAATCGGCTGAAGAAATTTGTCGAAGGCGGTCAGTTGGGGATTTTCCGCAACGGTTATTGGGGCCATCCGCAGTACAAGCTATCGCCAGAGGCTAACCTGATGGGCTTTGCCCACTATCTGGAAGCGCTCGATTTTCAGCGCGAGATTATCAAAATCCATACGGTGTTTGGCGGTAAAAACCCCCATCCTAACTGGATTGTCGGGGGTATGCCGTGCGCTATCAATATCGATCAGAGTGGCGCAGTAGGCGCGGTCGATATGGAACGCCTGAACCTGGTGCAGTCGATCATCACCCGCACCGCTGACTTTATCAACAACGTGATGGTGCCTGACGCGCTGGCTATCGGTCAGTTCAATAAATCCTGGAGCCAGATTGGCACCGGGCTTTCTGATAAATGCGTTTTGAGCTACGGCGCGTTCCCGGATATCGCCAACGACTTTAGCGACAAAAGCCTGTTGATGCCTGGCGGCGCGGTGATTAATGGTGATTTTAACAACGTATTGCCTGTGGACCTCGCCGATCAGCAGCAAATTCAGGAGTTTGTCGATCATGCCTGGTATCGTTATCCGGACGATCAACTGGGCCGTCACCCGTTCGCAGGGATTACAGAACCCTGGTATAACCCCGGCGATGTGAAAGGCAGCGATATTAATATTCAGCAGCTCAACGAGCAGGAACGCTACTCGTGGATTAAAGCCCCGCGCTGGCGGGGACACGCCATGGAAGTTGGACCGTTAGCGCGTACGCTGATTGCCTATCACAAAGGCGATGCCGCGACGATTGAATCCGTGGATCGCATGATGTCCGCCCTCAAACTGCCGCTGTCGGGCATGCAGTCAACGCTGGGCCGAATTCTGTGCCGGGCGCACGAAGCGCAGTGGGCCGTGAGCAAGTTGCAATATTTCTTCGACAAGCTGATGACCAACCTGAAAAACGGCAACCTGGCGACGGCGAATACCGAAAAATGGGAGCCAGAAAGCTGGCCGCAGCAGTGCCGCGGGATAGGTTTTACCGAGGCGCCGCGCGGGGCATTAGGCCACTGGGCATCGATTCGCGACCAGAAAATCGATCTGTATCAGTGCGTGGTGCCAACCACCTGGAATGCCAGCCCGCGCGATCCAAAGGGGCAAATTGGCGCTTACGAGGCGGCGCTGATGGGTACCCAAATGGCGATACCGGATCAACCCCTGGAGATCCTGCGCACCTTGCACAGCTTCGACCCCTGCCTGGCATGTTCAACCCACGTGCTTGGCGACGACGGCAGCGAACTGATCGCAGTCCAGGTTCGCTAAGCGTTGAGGAAAAGGAACGATGACTGGAAAGATATCCCCACGCTTCGGTGAGGCGCGTGATACCGCCGTCAGCCACTATGTGTTTGAAGCGCCTGTTCGCTTGTGGCACTGGCTGACGGTAGGCTGCATGTTGGTTTTGATGGTGACCGGATACTTTATTGGCCGACCGCTGCCATCGGTCAGCGGCGAGGCCACCTATCTGTTCTATATGGGCGACATCCGGCTGGCGCATTTCGCCGCCGCCATGGTGTTCACGGCGATACTGCTGATGCGCATTTACTGGGCCTTTGTCGGTAACCGTTATTCACGCGAGTTGTTTATTGTGCCGGTCTGGCGTCGCAGTTGGTGGCAGGGGGCGTTTTCGGTAGTGCGCTGGTATCTGTTTCTGGAAAAGAAACCAGGGGAGGATATCGGACATAACCCCGTTGCGCAGGCAGCGATGTTTGGCTATTTCCTGCTCTCCGTTTTTATGATCCTGACCGGTTTTGCCTTATACAGCGAGCATAGCCAGTACGCCATCTTCACTCCCTTCCGCTATGTGACGGAGTTTTTCTACTGGACCGGCGGCAACTCTCTCGATATTCACAGCTGGCACCGGCTAGGAATGTGGTTCATCGCCGCCTTCATCATAGGTCATGTGTACATGGCTATCCGCGAGGACATCATGTCCGACGATACCGTCATCTCGACCATGGTCAACGGCTATCGTAGTCACAAATTTGCCAAACGTCAGCGCGACAAGGAGGCGTCATGAGCGAACCGAACGTCATCGTGATGGGCTTGGGCAACCTGCTGTGGGCAGACGAAGGGTTTGGCATTCGCCTCGCGGAGCGCCTGTACGCCCACTATCACTGGCCAGAATGGGTAGAGATTGTCGATGGCGGCACCCAGGGGCTGAATCTGCTGGGCTATGTTGAACAGGCCAGCCATTTGCTGCTGCTGGACGCCATCGACTACGGACTCGCGCCGGGCACTCTGCAAACCTACGCCGGTGACAAAGTCCCCAGTTACCTCAGCGCCAAAAAAATGAGTCTGCACCAGAACAGCTTCTCCGAGGTGCTGGCGCTGGCAGATATTCGCGGCCATCTCCCCGCGCACATCGCTCTCGTGGGACTGCAGCCGGTACAACTGGACGACTATGGCGGCAGCCTGACCGACATCGCACGCGCTCAGCTCCCGGCGGCGGAACAAGCCGCGCTTACGCAGTTGGCCGCGTGGGGTATCGCGCCACAGAGAAACGAGGAAACGCGTTGCCTGAACTATGAATGCCTGTCGATGGAAAACTATGAAGGCGTGCGTATTCGCCAGTATCGCGTGACGCTGGAGGAATAAACAATATGTTAAATGACACCCCATTTTCTGCGTTATGGCAACGTATGCTGGCGCGTGGCTGGCAACCACTGAGCGCGTCTGAACTGGATGGCTGGGTAACCCGCGTGGGCAATGGCGTGGTCCTGCTCAGCAGCGATCCCCGCCGCACGCCGGAAGTCAGCGACAACCCGGTCATGATTGCCGAGTTACTGCGCGAGTTTCCCCAGTTTGCCTGGCAAATAGCCATGGCCGACCTCGAACACAGCGAGGCGATCGGCGATCGTTTTAGCGTGTTCCGCTTCCCGGCCACACTGGTGTTTATCCACGGCGAGCTGCGCGGCATTCTCAGCGGCATCCACCCCTGGGCTGACCTGCTTAACCTGATGCGGCCCTTAGTTGAAGAACAGATACCGCCGGAGTCTGCATGATGAGCGATTCCTTTTTTCATCTGCTGGGTCCGGGTACGCAGCCGGGCGATGATAGCTTCAGCATGAATCCCTTGCCCCTCACCTGCCTTGTCAACTGCGACCCCAGCATGGCGATACTGGAAAACTGCCCGCACAGCCCAGCGGTGATGGCATTGTTAGCCGATGTACGCCACCAGCTCGCCCGGAGAATTCCCATCAGGCAGGAGGTGTTGAGATGGGATCTATCCACGCTCAACGCCGACGATCTCACGTTTTTGAATACGCTGCTCGGTGAAGGCGAAGTTTCAGCGCGCATCCAGCATGCTGACGGCCGGGAAAGCGAAATTCAGGAGTCGATTTTCTGCGGCATCTGGCGAGTGCGTTGTCAGAATGACAAGGGCCAATGGGAGGAACATCTGGAAGCCGGTAGCGCGCCGCAGGCGCTGTGGCAGGCGGCAACACTCAATACGCTGCCGAACGATAGCCTGCTGCCTCCGCCCATCGACGGATTAATGAATGGCCTGACGCTGGCCCAGGAACTGCTGGCGCACCTGCGCGATCCGGCCACGCGTCCTCATAGCATTAACCTCACCCAACTGCCTGTTAGCGACGCGGATCGCCGATTCCTCGCCAATCTGTGCGGCGAAGGGCACATTCAGATCCGCACCATCGGCTACGGCGAGAGCCAAATCGACGCCACGGCGCTGCGCCATGTCTGGCATGTTCGCTGTCTGGATAGCCTGAAAGGGCTTTTGCTCGAGAGTTATGAGATCTGTCCATTACCGGAACTGGTACTGGCTGCGCCGGAAGATCTGCTCGACTCGCTCGAGCGCCTGGATGAAGTCTGCGCCTGGCTGGCATCCGGCCCGCCTGCCTGACTCCCCTCTTTAAGACCCGCGCACTTTTCTGCTGCGGGTCTGACGTTTTCTTCTTTATCTATTCACTCTCTAATGCCTGATGGAGTTCGCATGTGGGACGTCATTGACTTATCGCGCTGGCAGTTTGCGCTGACCGCGCTGTACCATTTTCTGTTTGTTCCCCTGACGCTGGGGCTGATATTTTTGCTGGCCATCATGGAAACCCTGTTCGTGGTGACCGGCAAAACCATCTACCGCGACATGACCCGTTTCTGGGGAAAATTATTCGGTATTAACTTTGCGCTCGGCGTGGCTACCGGCCTGACCATGGAGTTTCAGTTCGGCACTAACTGGTCGCTCTATTCCAACTATGTGGGCGATATTTTCGGTGCCCCGTTGGCGATGGAAGCCCTGATGGCTTTCTTTCTTGAATCCACCTTCGTCGGGCTGTTCTTCTTCGGCTGGCAGCGTTTAAACAAGTACCAGCACTTACTGGTGACCTGGCTGGTCGCGTTTGGATCCAATATCTCGGCGCTGTGGATCCTCAACGCTAACGGCTGGATGCAATATCCGACCGGTGCTCACTTTAATATCGATACCCTGCGCATGGAGATGAGCAGTTTTAGCGAACTGGTCTTTAACCCTGTCAGTCAGGTGAAATTTGTCCATACCGTGATGTCCGGTTATGTCACGGGTGCCATGTTTGTGATGTCCATCAGCGCCTGGTATCTGCTGCGTGGTCGCAATCGCGAGTTTGCCCTGCGCTCCTTCGCGGTGGGTTCCGTTTTTGGCACGCTGGCTATCCTCGGCACCCTGCAACTGGGTGACAGTTCAGCCTATGAGGTCGCCCGGCTCCAGCCGGTAAAACTGGCGGCAATGGAAGGAGAATGGCAAACCGAGCCCGCCCCCGCTCCTTTTCATGTCATCGCCTGGCCGCAGCAGGAACAAGAGCGTAACGCCTTTTCCATGAAGATACCGGCCCTGCTGGGTATCCTGGCGACCCACTCGTTAGATACCCCGGTTCCGGGACTCAAAAATCTGATGGCGGACGCGCTCCCCCGCCTGCAGCGGGGCCGGGAAGCGTGGTTATTGTTGCAGGAAATCGCCAACGGCAAACGCACGCCTCAGGTACTGAAGGCTTTCCACGCCGTAGAAAATGATCTGGGTTACGGCATCCTGTTGGCGAACTACGCGCCTGATATGAACCACGTTACGCCCGCGCAATATCAGGCCGCGCAACGCGGCGCCATTCCGCAGGTGGCCCCTGTGTTCTGGAGCTTTCGCATCATGATTGGATGCGGTTCTCTGCTGCTGCTGGTGATGGCGATTGCGCTGATACAAACCTTACGCTGGCGTATCGACCAGCATCGCTGGGTACTGCGCATGACGCTGTGGAGTCTGCCGCTACCGTGGATTGCCATTGAAGCAGGCTGGTTTATGACGGAGTTTGGCCGTCAGCCGTGGGCGATTCAGGATATTTTACCCACCTGGTACGCCCACTCCGCGCTGAGCGCGAGCCAGTTGGCCTTCTCCATGGGGCTTATCCTTACGCTTTACACCCTGTTTTTAATTGCAGAGGTCTACCTGATGCAAAAATACGCGCGTCTGGGTCCAGATACGATGCGGGACCAACAACCGGCGCAACAACAGGGATAAAGGAGATAATCATGTTGGATTATGCAACGCTGCGGCTCATTTGGTGGCTGCTAATTGGCATCATTCTGGTGGCCTTTATGGTCACTGACGGATTTGATATGGGGGTCGGCTGCCTGTTGCCGCTGATCGCGCGTAACGATGACGAACGCCGGGTATTAATCAATAGCGTCGGGGCGCACTGGGAAGGTAATCAGGTGTGGCTCATTCTGGCGGGCGGCGCATTATTCGCCGCCTGGCCACGCGTCTATGCCGCCGCTTTTTCGGGATTTTATGTGGCGATGATTCTGGTGCTATGCGCCCTTTTCTTTCGCCCGTTAGCTTTTGACTATCGCGGTAAAATAGCCAACGCGCGCTGGCGCAGAATATGGGACACCGGGTTGGTTATCGGCAGTCTGGTTCCGCCTGTTATTTTCGGCATTGCGTTCGGCAACCTGTTTTTGGGCGTGCCTTTTATCCACACGCCGCAACTGCATGTGCAATACCTGGGCACCTTCTGGCAGTTACTCTCTCCCTTTGCCCTGTTGTGCGGCGCGTTAAGCCTGATGCTGGTTATTCTGCAAGGGGGCGTGTGGCTCCAGTTAAAAACCGATGGCATCGTTCGCCAACGCGCGCTGTCCGCCACCCGCCGCAGCGCAATGCTGGTGGTACTCTGCTTTCTGTTAGCCGGTTACTGGCTGTGGACAGGAATTGATGGCTTTGTGCTGCTTAGCCAGGATCCTAATGGTCCTTCCAACCCGCTATTAAAAACGGTAACAACCTCGCCGGGCGCGTGGATGGCGCATTTTTATCAGTCACCACTGTTGTTGATTATTCCGCTAGCTGGCATGATTTTCCCAATGCTCACGATCTATGCCTGCGGGCAACGTCGGGCCGTGTGGGGATTTTTGTGCGCTTCCCTGACCCAGGCCTGCGTGATCTTCACCGCCGGAATCACCCTGTTTCCGTTTGTGATGCCTTCAAGCGTGCAACCCCTGTCCAGCCTGACGGTGTGGGACAGTACCTCCAGCCAGATGACGCTCAGTATCATGTTGGTTATTGTGCTGATTTTTCTACCGATAGTGCTGCTTTATACCGCCTGGAGTTATTACAAGATGCTGGGGCGAATCAAGGTAGAAACGATCCGCCGCCACAACCACGAACTTTACTAGGGAGGACTATAAGATGTGGTATCTGTTTTGGCTGGTCGGCATTCTGCTGATGTGCGCGTTCTCCACGCTGGCGCTGGTCTGGCTTGAGTCGCGGCAGAAGTAGTTCTGCGAGTACGTTTAGCTTTCTGGCTCCCCGGTTTATTCGGGGGAGCCTTTTATACCCTTTCCATCAGCTCACCAGGATGTTTAATCTACCGTCCCTGGTTATCGAAATTACGCTCATTGAGCCACATATCGTATGCCAGTCGCGGTGTCAGGTACTCACCATCAATGCCTCGTATCTGTCTGTTCTTGCATGTTTTTTACATAATCCAGGAAGGCGTCAAAAGTTTCAAAAGGCCATGCCGCCAGATATGTCCAGTCACGAAAATCGCTCGCTTTGCAGTACGCTTCATAACCATACTTTGCATGGCAAACAACATTAAGACGTTCTGAACAAATTATTATTTAAATAACCTGAGCCAGACGACGTATCCCATCAACAAGTGCTTCTGCCGGATGATTTGCAAAACCAATCAAAATCCCCTGTCGGGTGATATCTCGCTGGTAATAACGGCTCAGTGATAGTATTCCCATCCCCAGTGTTCTGGCTTTTTCCTCGACATCATTTCCGGTCAATCCGTTTTGTAGCCAGCACACAATATGAACGCCAGAGTCAGAAGGCTGAACAATCATTTTATCAGCAAGGTATTCTTGAATAGCATTGACCAGCGCAGTTCTTCTTTCATAACACGCCTTGCGAATTCGACGCACATGACTGGCATAATGCCCATCCTCAATAAAACTCGCCATCATTGCCTGCTCAAGATAGCTGGTGCCGAGATCTGTAAAATATTTCGTCACCATAAACTGTTCTTGTAAACCTGGCGGAACAACTAAAAAGCCTAAACGGAACTCTGGATACATCATTTTCGAAAATGTACCGGCATAAATAACCCGTTGATTATCATCTAATCCCTGCAATGCCTGTAAAGAGCGATCGGCATAGCGGAACTCGCTATTATAATCATCTTCAAATATCCATGCCTGGTTTGACTTCGCCCATTCCAACAGCTCAAAACGCCGGGATAAACTCAATGTTCCACTTAATGGATATTGATCCGACGGGACAACATAGGCCAGCTTAGCGTCAGGGAAATGATCAATACCATAGCGGACGTTCATTCCTTCGCTGTCTACCGGTACCGGCCTCACAATTGCGCCAACAGACATAAAAGCCCCTCGTGCGCCTTTGTAACCCGGTTCATCCAGCCAAACTTCATGGCCTGTCGACAGCAGCGCTCGTGCGGTAATATTCAATGCTTGTTGGATACCATTTACGATGATTATCTGATCTTCGTTACAGTTCACTCCACGCGTTGTTTTGATGTAACGACAAACCGCTTTTCTCAAAGGAAAGTATCCGCAAGGGTGAGTGTGGGCCCCCAATTGGTGCCGGGATTGTCTCCAGACCCGTTGCAGTAATTTGCCCCATAGGGCGTGCGGGAAGAGATCCGTACAGCCAACACCAACCGCAAATAGACGGTTCATGCCGCGCCCTTCATACTCATTTGACCATAAATCGCGCACAGGATTATTTTGGCCATTTACCTGTTCATCAGGCGCGACGATTTCCCCCGGCGCTATCATTGGATAGCTATTGCTGATACTCCGATCCGGAATATTGTGCGCAACGTAGGTTCCAGACCCTTTCCGGGTCAAAATATACCCTTCATCTAATAGCCTGTCATAACCGGCAATCACTGAATTTCGTGAAATTGCCATCATCTCGGACAACGCCCGGGTTGAAGGCATCTTTGTTTCTGTTGGTAATCGGCCTGCAAGAATGTGTTCACGAAGAGCATGATAAACCTGTTCCTTCACGACACCTTTTCCTAAAACAAATCCTTGAAATAAAGGTGCATTATTTTTCTTCATTGTATTAACCTTTATGCTAAAAGTGGATCCTATCAATAGGTAAAAAGTGTCTCTTTACCAGAATTTATAAAGCCCCTAGGATCATACTCCTGAGACATTATTCTTATACAATATCAGGAGAAATATATGAATAGCAAAAATACTATTACTATTGCAGCTGCAGAACAAGAAGATTACTCCAGCTGGCTTCCTTTATGGATAAACTACCAAACATTTTATCGTACTAAAATTTCAGATGAAGTAACAAAATTAACATGGGAGCGTTTTCTGACGCCAGACGAACCAGTTTTTTGTGCAGTTGCCAAATATGATGGTAAAATTGTGGGCCTGGTGCATTATGTTTTTCACCGTTCAACCTGGGCAGAATCAAATTATTGCTATCTCGAAGATCTATTTGTTAGCGAAGAAGTGCGCGGTCAACATATCGGTAAACAGCTGATCGAGTATGTTCAAAAGCAAGCCCAAAAAAACCATGCGTCAAGATTATACTGGCACACGCATGAAACCAACCTGCGTGGACAAAGACTGTATGACTGGGTGGCCAAAAAGAGTGGGATGATTGAATATCGTATGTGAGAGAAATAATACTTTTCACAGACGTTAATCATTCAGTTTAAAAAAATCAAAGATTAGCCTCTGAGTAGATATACTCAGAGGATGTACTGATAACTCATCACCCCGGTCTTAATTCGATGAAGAAAGAACGTTTCACAACCCTTCGATGTGGGATGGCAGGTGTCCATGCGGTATCTGCCGATACGTCCTTCCGGTTTGGGCGTCATACTCATGATCAGTTCGGCATTGGCTTAATCGTTCGTGGAGCTCAGGTTTCGATGAGCGGGCGCGGTAGGGTAGAAGCTGTAGTGGGGAATGTGATCACCGTTAATCCTGGTGAAGTCCATGATGGCTCACCTTTGGGAACAGAAAGCAGGTCGTGGCGCATGCTCTATTTCGACCCCACCGTTTTGTCCGGCGCCATGCAAGTTCTGACGGAAAGTCGCTCTGGCTGCGTTGAGCTATCCAGCCCAGTATTTCGTAATCGTGAGCCTGCGGCCCATTTCTCGACACTCTTTCGAATTCTGACGGATTCCCGCGGCGGGCACAGCGAAATTGAACAGGAAGAAACCCTGCTCTTTTTACTGGCAGGCTTACTCGCAAGCCCGCGTATTGAGAAAAAAGGCGTACCAAAATCAATTATCCTGGCAAAGGAGCGTATTGATGATGACCCCTCATTACCGTTATCACTCCATGAGCTTTCAGCTCTGGGAGGCGTGAGTCAGTTTCAGCTACTACGCGCTTTTTCTACAGTCACAGGGCTTACTCCACATGCTTATCTTATCCAGCGGAGACTGCAAAAGGCGAGGCAGCTTATCGCTGGAGGAATGCCTCTTACTGATGCCTCCTATACCGCCGGTTTTGCAGATCAAAGTCATATGACGCGACTTTTTGTTCGTACTTATGGCATAACGCCCGGCGCCTATGCTGCTGCGATAAAGTAAGCTGCAATTTTATTCAATACACCAATCGTGACACTCGGCATGCTGCTGGAAACATTCCGGAAGAGAGATTTGCCAATGTCACTATTCTACCCTCCCCTCATTCGTAATCATGTTGAACGACTCTACACTGGAATAATTCATGCTGATGGCATTATTCCCCGTACCAACCTCACTGCGCAGACTCAGTTGCCCCGTTACATCGAGTCCGAAGTAAAAGTCTGCGGGGGAAATTCATTATGACGCTTGAGTTTCTCCTTACCACTCTCATTATCGTGGCATCTCCAGGGACTGGCGTACTCTATACTGTCGCCACGGGCATTTCAGATGGTGCTCGCGTAAGTATAATTGCTGCATTGGGTTGCACGCTGGGTATTGTTCCGCACATATTAACAGTTATTACAGGACTGGCTGCAATACTGCATACCAGTGAAATGGCCCTTCAGATAATTAAATATTTGGGCGTAGCATATCTGCTTTATATGGCATGGAAAACGCTTAATGAAAATAAAAATCTGAATATGGCTAGTAAAACTAAAAAACAGAGTTTAAGGCAAGTTATAACCTCGGCGATACTTATCAATCTACTCAACCCTAAACTCTCCATGTTTTTCCTGGCATTCTTACCGCAGTTCGTTATTAAAGGTGAGATCTCACCTGTTTCTCAGATGCTGGAGATGTGCCTGATTTTTATGGTTATGACTTTCTTTGTATTTACCGTATATGGAATTAGTGCAGCCAGCATACGCCAGCATGTGGTTGCTAATGCTGCTGTGCAACGTTGGGTATTGCGTTTCTTTGCTGTTGCGTTTGCCGGGCTTGCCGTTAAACTGGCATTGATGCAAATCTAGACGTCAGATGAACTCATGATAAATAAAAGCCAATAGTTAATTTTCCAAATAAAAACCAGTGATAAGCAAATTCTCAAGCATCAATAAGGTAAAGAGCCGGTATGGCAACGATAAAGGATGTTGCAGAGTTAGCAAGAGTATCCACCGCAACCGTTTCACGCGTTATTAATCAAACTGCATGGGTTGAACCGGTGACGCGTGAGCGTGTTGAAAAAGCTATGCGCGAGCTGAATTATCATCGCAATGCCGCCGCAATTGCATTAGCGAAACGCAGCGGGGACATGCTCGGGTTATTGACCGGCAATCTTGCCGATCCTTTTTTTGCCAGACTTGCCCGAGGCGTGGAAGAAGTATCACGCCAGCAGCAATTTCGGCTGATGGTATGCAGCGGTGGCCACGATGAAGGAATGGAAAAATCCGGGCTCGATTTCCTGATCAACCAGGGCTGTGAAGCTATTGTGGTCCATGCCAGTAGGCTCTCCGAAAAAGAACTGTTGCGATATGCCGCGCATTTCCCGGCCATGGTCGTCGTGAATCGCTATATTGCCGGGATGGCCAATCGCTGCGTATGGCTGGAAAATAGTCAAGCAGCCAAAACAGCCACGCTACATCTACTGGAACAAGGACACCGTTGTATTGCTTGCGTGACAAGTGATTTACCGATTATCGATCGTCGTGAGCGGCTGGAAGGCTATCAGCTGGCGCTGGCCGAATATGGCATTACGCCTGATAAAAACTGGGTTATTAGCGTCCCCTTCAATGAAGAGGGGGGCGAACGCGCTGCGCATCAGTTGCTAAATTGCGGCATCCCTTTCACCGCAGCGGTGACATTTAATGATGTGATGGCCGCCGGGATTATGCGCATCCTTCATCAACAAGGAATTACACTGCCACAGCAGCTTTCAATCGTTGGGTTCGATGATGTGGTGATGGCGCGCTATCTCTATCCCGCGCTGACAACAATGCATTACCCCGTTGAACGGATGGCGCGCTGTGCTTCGCACCTGGCGATACAGCTTTTTAAGGGCGCAACCCAGCGTCCCAGTGTGAATAGCTTCACTGCGGATCTGGTGATCCGCGATTCTGTTCTTCCCCCCGTCATCAATGCGTAAATCGTCAAGCCCCTGAATTGTGATCGACTTCAAGTTTAACGTTCTCATGTAATCGCTTACATGAGGGCCAATGAACGATCACAGTCAGGCCTAAGGGTGTTCTCTACTCTTGAACGACCTTACAGACTGGAGATTCATGAATGAATGCCTCTCAAAATCAGAAAAAAACGCTCTCATTTGGACTGGCAGCGATCCCTATTTTAGCCATGCTCCTGCTATTAATTATTGGCTACGGCATTATGGGGTTACGCATTGAACCTTTGTTACTGTGCTCTGCCGCTGTCGCCGCAGGGATGGCGTGGTGGCAAGGGTATTGCTGGGAAGACATCATTAATTCGGTGGTTGATAAACTTGCCAAAGCAATGCCGGTTATTATGATTCTTATCTGCGTTGGCGGCCTGATTGGAACATGGATGTTTAGCGGCACCATCCCTTATATGGTGTACTGGGGACTTAAACTCATCAGCCCCGAATACATTCTCATCGCCGCCTTCTTTTTGACCAGCGTCGTATCCGTATGTACCGGAACCTCCTGGGGTTCAGCCGGAACGGTGGGCGTAGCATTGATGGGGGTTGCCGCCGGACTGGATGTCTCGATGGCAGCGGCTGCGGGAGCCGTTGTTTCAGGTGCTTACTTCGGCGACAAGATATCGCCGCTGTCAGACTCAACTAACTTTGCGGCCATTGTCGCAGATACTACCCTTTTCGAGCATATTCAGCACTTATTGTGGACCACAATTCCCAGCTTTCTGCTTGCAGCCGTGGTTTATTTAATTGCGGGCCACAGCAATATGCTGGGCGAGGTCGCCACGCCACAACGGGTGACCGATATTGTCAACGCCCTGGAGTCGCTGTACCACTTCAATATCATTCTGATTTTGCCGCCAGTAATCGTTTTATGGGGGGCGATTCGTAAAAAACCGGTCATTCCTTTAATGCTGAGCGCGTGCGTATTAGCCCTGATTCTGGGCGTTGTGATGCAGGGACTTAGCATCAAGCAAGGACTGGATGCCTTTATCGATGGCTTTAATATTACGATGTTCCCGCAAGGGAGCGAGGGCATTATTGGGGATGTACCACGCCTGCTTAACCGTGGAGGAATGTTCTCAATGATGAGCACTATCCTTCTGGTATTTTGCGCATTCTCTTTTGCCGGGGCTTTAACGTTAACGGGGGCGCTCAACATTCTTATTAACCGCCTGTTGACCGTCATTCACAGTGTCGGTCAGCTAATTGCGGCGACCATTGGGACCACCATTCTGGTGACAGGTGCGACAAGCGACGGCAAACTCGCGCTTCTGGTTCCAGCTGAATTATTTAAAGACGCATACCGTCGTATGGGACTGGATACCAAAAATCTGTCCCGCACCATTGAAGACGCAGGCACCGTCATTGAACCGCTGCTACCGTGGACCTCTGCCGGAGTCTATATGGCAACGACATTAGGCGTGAGTACGCTGGATTTACTGCCATGGGCGATTCAGTGCTATGCCGCAATCTTCTTCGCCTTGATTTATGGTTTTACAGGAATCGGTATCGCAAAAGCGCCATCAGCGGCAGGTACAGCTAAAAAAATTACGGCAACAGAATAGGGAGAGCATGTAATGGATTTTAATAAGGTTATCGATCGCCACAATACCGGTTCGCTGAAATGGGACTTTATGACGCGATATTTCGGCGAAGATACACATGAACTGTTGCCAATGTGGGTTTCTGACTTTGACTTTGCTTGCCCCCCTGCCGTTCAGGAGGCTTTAACATTCCGCGTCGGGCACGGCATTTTTGGTTACAGCGAACGCCCACAAAGTTACTTTGATTCATTAAACTCATGGTTCTCCACCCGCCATCAACTGGAAATAAAGCAGGAATGGGTCTGCAGCATTGAAGGTGTCGTTCCGGGGTTATCTCTACTGGTGCAAATGCTGAGTCAACCCGGTGAAGGCGTGGTCGTTCAGGGGCCGTACTACGGCTCATTCGCCAAAATTATCTCTCTGAACGGCAGGCAGCTCCTGGAAAACCCATTATCTGAGGATCCGGGTACGGGTTATCAAATGGATTTTGTGCACCTGGAAATGTTATTCCGGACTGAACGCCCACCGTTGATGATTTTATGTAATCCGCATAACCCAACCGGCCGTTGTTGGTCTGCGCAGGAGCTGGAACAGCTACTCACCTTATGTGAGACCTATAATGTTACGTTGCTGTCTGATGAAATATGGGCTGATTTATTACTGCCAGGTGAAAAATTTACTTCAGTTCTGCATCTGGGAGCGCGCTGGCATTCGCGCGTTATCTCTGCCACCTCCGCCAGTAAAACATTTGGTTTGTCGACACTACGCATTGCTAATTTTCTGATACCGGCACCGGCATTGCGTGAACACTTTTTACGCCGTCTGGATGCCCATGGGCTGGATGTGTTCAATGCGCTATCCGTCGAGGCAAGTACGGCAGCATGGCAGCATGGCGCGCCCTGGTTAGACGAGTTACTTGGTTATCTGGCTGAAAATCGACGCTGGTTTATTCAGCAGATTAATGAATATCTCCCGTGGGCCCGGGTTGTTCCTTCCCAGGGTACGTATCTGCTGTGGATCGATTGCAAAGCGCTTGGACTGGATGATGAGCAACTCAAAGGGGTTATGCTTGATGTTGCCGGTATTGCGCCTTCAATGGGAAATAGCTTTGGTTCGGCTGGCAAAGGTTTTATTCGCCTGAACATGGGATGTCCACGCGCCTACCTCGAAAAAGCGATAGTGGGGTTGAAGCGTATTACAGTTTAATCTTCCTGCAAAAATAAAGTAAAAATCCCCGCCATCCGATGAGGATGCGGGGACATTCACAAAAATCATAGAGAGCTAAAATTATTTAGCTCGCCGTTATCATGCTTAAAGGTCTTTTATTTCGTAGTCCGGTAGATGACATTGCGTAATCAAAGCATTCAGCGTTTCGATATCCGGCAGTGCGGTCAGCGCCCCCTTGCGGGTTGTCGCGAGCGCTCCGCAGCCACTGGCCCAGGCAATAGCCTGGCGAAGCTGTTCAACGCTCTCCGGCATCCGGTTGTCTGCCAGCCAGGCCAGCAAACCGGCGACAAAAGCATCCCCTGCCCCGGTAGTATCAATACTGTCGACGGTATAGCCGTTGAAATGGATCACATTATCCTGCCAAAGTACCATCGCGCCCTGCGCTCCGTAGGTCACAACTTTCAGTTGTGCAGGGAGCGCTTTAAGGCCGTCAAGCGCATGGGCAAAATCGTGTGTACCGGTCATCCAGTACCACTCTTCTTCCGAAAGCTTAAGAATGTCAGCCTGTGAGGAATAGTGGCGTACCACTTTGAGCATTTCATGCTTATCGGGCCACATTTGTTCGCGTAAATTCACATCGAAACTCAGCAATCCGCCCCGTTGTTTAACCTGAGCGATGGCAGAAGCCAATGTATCACGGCAACCTTCAGCCACCAGAGCCAGAGAACAGAAGTGCAGAATATCGTCGCTAAAATCTGGTAGCGCGGCAGATGTTAAAAATTGATCCGCGGAGGGATTGGTTAAAAATGTAAATCCACGTTCGCCACCGTTACCCAGCGAGACCAGCACCGTACTGGTTCTGTGCTGATTATCCATCTGAAGGCTTGCAGTTGAGACGCCTGCATCAGACAGCGTCTTTTTTAGAAAGTGACCAAAATCGTCATCACCAACCCGACCAATAAAACCACTTTGCTTGTGTAAACGCGCAGTACCAATTGCCACATTGAATGGCGCTCCTCCTGCACAAGCTTGATATTGCATGTCTGAAAGCGGCAAAAGATCAACCACCGCATCGCCAAGCGTCCAGATATTCATGACATTTCCTCAATGGTAATTAACGCATTTATTTAAACGTGACGGTTAAAAGTTATAATCCAGCATCAGCTTATAGTCGGTGGTTATGGCATCACCATTAGTGACCCAACTGCCACTCTGGTTTATTAACGAGCCGGTTATTTCCCCAGACACCGTAAAACGAGAGGTTAATGGATAATTCGCTGATAATTTAAGAAAGCGGTTACGGGTATTCTGGAATACCTCGCCATCTTCAACTCGCGCATTATTTTTTTTGTAATGTCCATATCCACCGCTGAATGTCGTGGATAATTTCCCCCAGTTGTGCCAGACGCCAAGTGATGTTGCCCAACTTTTTTCATCAATATCCCCCCATTGCGCACGGTCTAAAATTGCAGAAGCGAATTGCTGACGGAACCAGACTCCAGTGGTATTGTTCATAATGTATTGAACGCCAGGTTCAATCTGAAATGAACGTCGATCCCGATCATTTTGTGAACCGCCATCACGGCGATGATCAATCTGCTGATACAGATAGTTAAAGAACGAGAAGTTGTCCGTAACACGCAAATCGGTAAAGAACTTGACGCGCCCCTGCCAACGGTCATCAAGTGATGAACTTCCGCCCAGCACATCCCAACCATAACGTAGACGCTTGTAGAAATATTCATGGCCAACAATCAACTGAGTCCACTGATTTTGGCTGAGATATGTTTGATTCTCCCAGGTCCCGTTATAGTTGGTGGTTCGGCCCTCAGAAAATGCCAAATACCAACCGGGTAACGCATCATGACGCATCACCCCTTGTACAAATGTCAGTGAATCATTTCCGTTATGGAAATGGCTGTTACGCCAGTTATTATCCTCGATAGCATATTTCATTTTCAGTTGACCATGAACACGACCGCCAGCAGGATTTGAGGAACGGGTTGAGGTCCACATTACGTCTTCATCCAGATATGACCACGGATCCACAGCAATCACCTTTCCCGATACATCCTTCATGATGCTCATGCTCGCATTCGCCAGCGCCGGAAAAAGAAGAACAAAAATAACAGACAGGGCATGATAGTTTTTCATAGTGATATCTCGTTATATTATTTCTTTTATTTTCAATGTGGCGTGAAAATTATCATTTTGTGGCAAACTGATACTCCATGGTTTCTCCGGCATGGAATACATTCGGGTACTGAATGCGGCTTTATTATTTATATAAAAAACAGCAATTGAGTTTTGAATCAGCACACGTAACTCAACTTTTTCATCCAGAGGAACATTTACCCATGATTCCGCATTCGCATGGTGAATAGATGCGAGTGGCGCATTGAAAAAGTAGACCTTGCCTTTGCTCTTATTGAACACAACGTTAAGCTTTGCATCGCTTACTCTGTCGTCAGTCAGACCAAAACTCATCACCATTCCGGCAGAAGGGATATCTACAGTTGCACTTAACTCACCTCGTTTGGGCAGAGGTGGATACACAACAGATTGTAATGGACCAAACTGTGTGGCTGTTTTTATCATTTTACTGCTTGTTAAGCTGGTCACCGGACCGGGGTTATCATTAATGACCCTCTGAAGTTCCTGTGAAAGGATGCTGCTAAGCTGCCCCTGCTTATCTGCGATGAGCTCATGAGCAACCAGATTTCCTGCCCAGTCAATATTGCCATTGTCACTGCTTCCTGCTTTGGTTGGGATCCAACCAAAAACAAACAGGCGATCGTTTTTAAGTACAAGTTTTCCTGCGTAAAACCCCGAGCCATCAACCACATAATTGTCCATCTTTCGCCATGGTCCATCCGGATTATCCGCAACCCGGTACTGGGTCAGGCGTAGTGGCCATTGGTCGCTAAAGCTGAGATACCAACGTCCGTTAAAGAAAACCAGCGTTGGGCATTCCAGGTTAGAGTTACTGGTAATCGTGTCATTATCAAAAAATACACCACGGTCTTCCCAGTTCTTTAAATCGGTTGAACTGTACCGGGCTATGACACCGCGCCCCTCGCTACGCGTGGTAATTAACATCCAGTACTCTTTCTTTTCTGCAACCCAAACAACATGAGGATCCCGGAAGTCATTACCGCGATAATTATCACCTGGCAGAATCGTATCCTGCGGGTGTTTTACCCAGTGAAGGCGATCTTTACTGGTCGCGTGCATAATGGACTCAACCGGGAACACATTTTCATTGTGCGCGGTATACCAGGCATGCCAGGTATTGCCGACTTTAATAATCGAGCCGGTTCCCAATAGCAGTTCAGGATCGTCAACGTCGTTAACGTAGGGAATCACTTCAGAATGGTTCTGGTAGTTATATAAATTGGTGCTCGATAATAAGTGAATAGCATGTACGCCTAAATCGCTACCGCCGCGCACATCATTGAGATAAAAAATATCAAATTCACCATCGTTATAGACAGGCATTGGGTCACCAATAAATGATCCCTCCACCCGGGGGAAAAAATCATTAATATAGCGAATACTTTTATTGTGTAATGTTTCTTTAGAAGGCTGCGACCAGGCTGGCATATTGATAAACGAAAATGCCAACAGAGCGGCAGATACCACTAATATTATTTTTTTCATGTTACACCTGAATATCAGAAGTTATAATTCACGCCAACCACGGTAAAGGGATTCCACGAATGGCCGCTAGAAGTCCAGAGCCCGGTTTCTTTCGTGAATTGTGCTTTGAACTCACCATATAATCTAACTTCACCAAAAACTGGATAACTAATTGTGCCACCAATGAATTTATAACGACCATCATAGAAAACTTCTTTGGCATTGCTGGCATTATCTATTTTGTCCTGGCCGAAACCTAAATACAGGGAGGTTAACAAAGGATACCAGTTTCGCCAGAGTCCAGCCGTCATCTTCCATTCTTCTTCAACAATGTCGCCCCAGCTCTCACGTTCCTGACGGTTATAGTAATAATAAGGCCGCAAATACAGGCCGAGATCGGGATTCACACGGTATTGAATGGCGGGTTCAATTTCAAAAATGTACTGTTCAAGATCGCCATTTCCCGGTTCATTACCCTGCGGCTGATATTCGCCATAGGCGTAACCGGCCAGGCTCCATTTGTTGGTTAGTCGCAGGTCTTGCCAGATTTTGTACCTGTTTTTCCAACGTTTAGTTGCTGTTTCCGAACCAACCATGACCTCCGTACCGATATTACCGCGCCAGGTTTCAAAAATATGGCCGACAAAAAACTCATTGATCGTATTTGTGCCTTTGTAATCCTGATTACTAAATTGTCCTTTATAGCTATCCTCGCGGGCATTCCAGAAGCCAAAGTACCAGTTTGGTAACTCATCATGTCTTAAAAAAGCCTGAATGGTGGCGAGTTTAAATTTTCCGCTATTTTTCTTATTATCACTCCAACGAACATCATCAATTTCTATCTGAGTGCTGATGTTTCCATGCAGGCCACCAGCCTCCATATTACGACCAATACTGTCCCAGTGAACAGGAGGATCTTCCTGTCTTAAACGCAACACGCTGACATCATCAGACTTATCTAAATTATTACTCTTTTTCACCTCAGTTGTTTTATTTTCATTTTCTCGATGCGAGGCTGTCGGCATCGACGAAGTTGCCAGTTTATTTTCTGCCCCTGTAGTAACAGGAGGAGCAGTGACGCTATTGGTCGATTGTTCACCTCCTTTTGTTAGCTGGCCAATATTCTCTTGTGGCGTATCATATTCATCAGAAAAATAGCTTTGATAACTACCGATATAGGTAGCTGGTTGTTCGGTATTATCCTCTGCGATAGCGGGGAATGCCGTAACTGAGGATATCACACAGGCCAGTATTTTTTGTTTTAACACGAACCTTTTGATATTTATCGCGGTAACGCGATAGTGAGGCATTAATATTTCATCCATTTCATTATCTCATTATTCCAGGCAATAACATGCCAGCCTAAGACTGGCAGAAATAAAAGCTCACAAGGTAACAGGTAAGGCGAATCAGGACTAAATTATTACTCTAACGACCAATATCCGGCTTCCTGTAATGAGGCAACACCATGATTCGCAAACAGCGAAAGATCGCGCTGCGCCGGGTGAGGATAAATTCGGCTACTTAAGCATGCCTCACCCTCATTCACAAAAACCTCTACTGATGAGCGGTCGATAAAAATGCGTAATGACAGTACCCCGTCTGCTGGCAACGAAATACTGCGAGTTCCTTCCAGCGAATATTCTGGATAGCGACGCTCCACTATCAGACGTTGGGCCTGATTATCGACGTAAATTCTCAGCCCATCCCCTAATGCCATACCAAACTGTTCCGCTGTAGAGGCGTTTAGATCCCATAGCAGTTGCACCTCGACCGCTTCGGCATCAGCCGTCATAAGGACTTTCTGATTACGCAGGCAACAAGCAGGCGTTGGATAATAGCTGCCACGCAGTTCAGAGACTTCGTCAGCGGGTTTCATTCTCACCCGATGATCATCACCAAGGCTCAGTTCGCGCGGGAGAGACAGCATGCCTGCCCAGCCGTCCTGCTGTTCGGGCATCGGTGATTCCCACATATCCAACCAACCGATAACAATGCGGCGATTATCCGGGGTCAGAAAACTTTGCGGAGCATAAAAGTCGTGACCATGGTCCAGTTCAATGAATTGTCCGTCATGGGTGAATTGTTGACCGGGCTGCCATTCCCCGAGTAAATAGCCACTCTGAAAAAGGTTGCGATGCTGATAACCTTTCGCCGCGATCCCTTGCGGAGAAAACATCAGAATCCGCTTCCCTCCCAGAGTAAAGAAATCAGGACATTCCCACATATAGCCCTTCCCCTCATCAGCCTCAGCGAATATCCCTTCGTCTTGCCATTTGCGGAGATCGGATGAACTATACAGACGCACCTGTCCCGTATTCTCCACTCGGGAACCGACCACCATGTACCAGCAATTCCCTTCACGCCAGACCTTCGGGTCACGAAAATGATGCAGTCCAGGGGGCGTATCAATCACCATCCCATGTCGCTCAAAATGGATACCGTCACGGCTGGTGGCCAGACACTGCACCTGGTAGAGATTGTCGTCTGTGTCTGGCGAACCGTGAAATTTATGTCCGGTATAAATCAGCGCCAGCATATCGCCATCCACCACGGCGGAGCCGGAGAAACAACCATCCACATCAGCCGGACCTTCTGGCGCCAGCGCGACTGGCAGATGCTCCCAGTGCACCAAATCTTTGCTGCGGGCATGTCCCCAGTGCATTGGCCCCCATTCAGGAGAATAAGGGTGATGTTGATAAAACGCGTGGTACCAACCGTCAAACCAAACCAGGCCGTTAGGGTCGTTCATCCAGCCTGCGCGAGCAGCGAGGTGATACCGTGGATACCATCGCGGATTAATACTGGATTGTGCTTTTTCAAGCGTCTGTTCGGCTTGTTCTAATAAGGATGTCATCGTCTTTACTCTCAGTACATTACACAGCGTTTTGCTGCAGAAAGGATGGCTCAGATGAAGACTTATTTGAGCGCAAAAGGAAAATTGAAATGAACGTGGTGCAGAACACCATAATGCCCATGATTAGATAGGACTGGGCGAAGCCAAATTTCTCATAGCTAAAGCCTGCCAGCGGGGATAAAACGGTGCCAATAATGGAACTGGTGCAGGCGAATCCCACCAGATAAATCGTGGAGGACAGACGTTTGTCGAAATTCAGACTGTTGTATTTAAAAATAGCGACTAACAATATCGGTAGTTCAACAGCGTGAAGTAATTTAGTAATGGAAATAAGCAGCGGCCCTTCCACCAGCCCGGAAGCGATCATACGCATCGCCATCACCATTCCGGCGAATATCAGACCATTTTTAGCGCCAATGCGATTAACCAACCAGGGCGCACAAAACATGCCTGCCGCCTCCAGAAAAACCTGGAAAGAGTTTAAATAGCCAAACATCTCATTCCCTTCTCTTAATGACGGGAACTGTGAAGAGAAATAGACCGGAAATTGCTGATCGTAAACGCCGTATATACAGGTGCCGACCACGAAGAATATCAACGCCCAAAAACGTGGCAGAGTAAGCAAATTCAGCGCATCTTCCAGAGAGACTTTTTTAGCGCCGATTTCGAGTTTTTCCATGCTTGCCGGAGCCGCAACTTTTAAACGGGCCAACAGACAGAAGAAGATAATCCCGGAGCAAGAAGCCACCAGGAAATTAAGGTCAGGGTTAATGTTAAACAGTAGCCCGGCAAAAAAGGTAGCCACAGCCCAGCCCAGAGACCCCCACATACGTGCCCGACCAAACTCAAAGGTACTCTGACGCGCAACGCGCTCGGTGTAGGACTCCAAAACGCCGATACCGCCGTTAAATGTCAGACCGATAAACAAACCACCGAAAACACTTCCCAGCAAGATATTAATACTCAGCAAATAGCTAAATAACAAATAAGCGGGTCCGGAAAGGATCAAAAGCGCGGTGATGCACCACAACAGATGTTTACGCAAGCCAAGTCGGTCCTGAACAAAGCCATAACAAACCTGAGCGAAGAGTGCCGAGACGGATAGCACGGAAAAGATAATTCCGGTTTCCGACGCTTTTAGTCCCACTTCCTGATGAAGCCAAATAGAGAGAAGTGAACTTGATGAGGACCAGGTCACAAAGAAAAAGAACAGCAGCGCGCTGAGCAGCAGATAGCTGCGAGAAGATCTTTTATTCATCTACGTAATCTCAGGGAAATGACATACTGAGATGGTAACGTTAACATTTTGCCGGTACACTTGATTTTGACGCGATAATCGATGTTAATCACAAAAGTTAACGTTAACATTTTTGTGCTCGGATCAAGATCACATTTTTTATCGTCGCTTGCCATTCATCGGGGTTCGATGTCTGGAATAAATATTTGTCTTTGTTCACAACCCGTTAATAGATGGATTGCGTACAATATCTGGATTGGGTAGTTAGTTTCTTTAATGGAAGACTATGGCATCTTTAAAAGATGTGGCCAGACTGGCCAATGTATCGCTAATGACCGTGTCTCGGGTGCTGAACGATCCGAAACGTGTGAAGCCTGAAACCCTGTCCCGGGTACAGGAGGCTATTTTACAGCTCAATTATGTACCGGACCTCTCTGCCCGGCAGGTTCGTCGTGTCGGTTCCAGAAATAAAACGATTGGCGTGCTCGCGTTGGATACCGTCACAACCCCTTTTTCAGTCGACATTACGTTGTCTATCGAGGAAACCGCGCGCGCGTACGGCTGGAATAGCTTCGTGGTTAACATGTTTGCCGATGATAATCCTGACGATATTGTCGATCTGCTGCTCGCACACCGACCCGGAGGGATCATTTTCACCACGATGGGATTGCGTGAGGTGAACGTCCCTTCCAGGCTACTGAAGCACCCTTGCGTTCTGGCCAACTGCGAGAACAAGGGAGAAGCAGTTGCCAGCTATATTCCCAATGATGAACAAGGGCAATATACGGCAGTGCAGGCGCTATTAGCAGCGGGATACCGTCGCCCTCTTTGCCTGCATTTACCTGTCAACCATCTGGCGACGCGACGCCGCCGTCAGGGGCTCGATCGCGCCTGCCGTGAAGCCAATATTAATCCTGACGCGCTCGAACACTGTTATATGCAATATGGCGATGAACACTATCGTGATATTCCGGACATTTTGCTGAGATATATTGATCGGGGGATACCGCAATTTGATTCGGTAATTTGTGGCAATGACCGTATCGCATTTATGGTATATCAAACGCTGTTAACACAGGGGATTCGCATCCCACAGGACATTGCTGTTCTTGGGTATGATAATCTCGTTGGGATCGGAAATTTGTTCTTACCCCCGCTTTCCACAGTCCAGTTACCGCATTATGAGATTGGGCGTTTAAGTACGTTGCACATTATCAACGGCGACAGCCACCGGGAGAAAGTTTTGGTCGACAGTCCCTGGCTGTTACGCGAATCATTCTGAACATGCCAACAGGTTATCCCATCTATGTTACCAAGACGGGATAACCACTGAGCCTCCTGGCATCATGAATATGAGGGACAGTATGTTTTCTTACATTATGTTAGGTACCAACAATCTCCCGCGCGCCATTCAGTTTTACGATCCGCTAATGGAACTGCTTGGGCAACCGCAGGCCGGGCGTAATGAAGAAGGTGCGTCGTGGGGAACATTCAACGGCAACCACACCGTTGGGCTGTGCATCGGCAGCCCCTTCGATCGACAACCTGCCAGCGTTGGTAATGGCACGATGGTGGCGCTGAATGCACGTTCCGTCGAGCATATTGAGCAGTTACACACCCTCGCACTCAGTCTGGGCGGTACAGATGAAGGCGCGCCGGGTCACAGGCCGCAGTATGGTCAGGGATTTTACAGCGCCTACGTACGCGATCCGGACGGCAACAAGCTCGCGTTTATCTATTACGCGAACGTAGCCTGAAAGACTTTTTATCCGGCAATTCTGTTATCGGTGTGAACTCGACAGTCATAGAACCCAAAAGCAGTTCAAATCTTTACCCCGAGTCGAAAAGTATGCGTGCGGCGCGAGAGGAGAAACGTGGTTTTCTTAAAGGCCGGAGGACGTCCTGGCTTGAAATGGTGCCGATAAGAGGAGTCGAACCTCCGACCTTCGCATTACGAATGCGCTGCTCTACCAACTGAGCTATATCGGCCCTGAAAAGGACATGTCCACGAATGTGAACACGGGGTAGAAGGTTAAAACTAACCGGGCGATGCGTCAATGGCCTTGTGAATCAAACGCCTATTTTTGCATCACCCGGATTCAATTACGCACGAATCGTGTCATCACCAGCTACGGCGGAACGCGCTCAGCGCTTTCCGTGTTCGCGATAGCGCGTTATTGCATCAGACATTTCTATAACCAACGACGAACCCGTTGCTCATAGCGTTCCCATTCCTGCCCGAAATGTTTTCGCAGCTGTTCTTCTTCAAAATCGATATGCAATCTCGCTATCACCAGCATAAATAATGGTACAGCCAGTATCCCGGCGAGGCTGCCGACGTAGAAAGCGAAGGCCAACTGGATTCCGCTCATTCCAAGGTAAATAGGGTTGCGGCTC
This sequence comes from Citrobacter sp. CRE-46, assembly GCF_059615875.1. Taxonomy (NCBI): domain Bacteria; kingdom Pseudomonadati; phylum Pseudomonadota; class Gammaproteobacteria; order Enterobacterales; family Enterobacteriaceae; genus Citrobacter; species Citrobacter sp. CRE-46. The sequence continues at coordinate 4,068,260 of NZ_CM184341.1, forward strand.
CAGGCGTAACAACCTTCGGTAACAAGCGTGGTCGTTCTTTCCGTATGAAGCGGGTTCAGCGTCGTGCGTTTCATCCTCATCTGCCACACAGTATGCAGTGCAACCGCCAGACTAACACAGGCCAACAATAGGCTTACGACGATATTCACAGCGCCGAACGTAAAACGCGGGGTCGCCGTCAACGCATCCATGACAAGACATAATACTAAGATGAGCGGTGGCGGAAACCATACTCTTACTTTTGTCAGAAATGTACGCATGGCGAAGGGCTAACCTCAAAACTTTTGTATTGAACATTAATATAGTTATGAATAACCCTTTTAGGATAAACAAACAAACAAACGATGCATCGCTCAGAACAGCAAACCTTCTTGAGATCTAGGTTGAGAAAGTTGAACCAGATACAGGTTCATACAAACTAACAGAGTGCTTGTAATACCGGATAAAATCACTAAATGTCACTGGCGGTAGAAATTGATAGCCTTGCAGGTAATCAACTCTCTGTTTTCCCAGCCATTGCTGTTGAAAATCATGTTCAACGCCCTCCGCCACTACGCGTAGCCCTAAAAGCCCGGAAAGATGAATAATTGACTCAAGCATAGGAATATGTTGCTCAACCTCTTTAATAGCCTTAATGAATGTTTTATCAATCTTGATTACATCCAGGTCTAACTCATTGAGATAACAGAGGTTAGCGTAACCGGTCCCAAAATCATCTAAAGCAAACAGAACGCCTCTGTTTCGTAATGAACGAATAAGCTCTTTGATTGCTGGAGTGATTGTAAGCGTCTGATTTTCAGTTATTTCTATCATCAGTTTTATGGGTAATTTTTGCGTCATTTCCATAAAGTTAAGGCATTCCCAATAAAAGACAGGGTTACTTAAACCTGATGGGCTGACATTAAATGAGACAAATAAAGTGTTGTTGATCCCTAAACCTCCGCCGACGAAATCACGCGCAACGATGGTCATTAAATAGCTGGTCAACTCATTAATCAACCCACTTTTTTCTGCCAATGGAATAAACTCACGCTGAGAAATAGCGTAGTTATGCCCCTGTGGCCAACGAGCCAAAACCTCAACGCCGCAAACATCACCACTGGTATTTACTATGGGTTGAAAATAAGGAATGATTTCTTCATTCCTTATTGCCATGCTCAGTCGGCTAGTATCTGAAACATCATACACCTCATCATAAATCATATTCTCCGCTGTATTTCTTAGCGGTGAACTGTCTTCACGCAAGAAATTATTCCTGGTTAAAAAAATGATTGTTTCATTGAAATGAGAAAATCCGAGCCGAGTGGTAATTTTTTCCCGATATCGATATACTGACTTAATTGTCAGCGAGTTGGCAATACAAAAATCGTGCAATCTTTCTTTAGTGAAAGAAGCATACAACATTTCTTCCTCAAACTCGGTTAAATAAAAAGTAAATAGTGGTGAACCTCTGTTAATTTCGGCTATCTCACCAGGTGCCAATAAATAATCTTTTAACTGAGAGATCACCTTCTCTGATAATTCCCATCCATTAATAAAAACAAACTCTTCATACCCTCGATTAACAGCCTGGTTTTCACTCATCCGAAGAACAATACAGCTCATATTAATGAACTGTGCACTATTTCTCTGGAGCCACTTCCTGACCAGGAATAATGGCAGTCGATTATCAATAACCAACACACAGGATGGATATTGTGGTATGACGGGTTGCGCTCCAGAAATATATGTGCGCGCATCAACCAGTACTAAATTTGGCAAAGACGCTTTTAACCCTGAGAAAAGGAAAATATCATAACTGAGAAGAAAAGCTTTTTTCACATTCATAGTTATCACCAACTTTAATTTATGGCATAGCAGGTCCCTCGTTTTATACACGAGAGCATGTACAACACCTTCAACCTCCAATAATTATAAGGCAGCGCGTGAGTTAACTTTTTCCATAAGTCATCTCATGCAGGTTAGGAATTTATAATCATAACTGTCCATATGAGTATCCCCGTCAAATAGCAAGGTCATTTTAAATATTAAAAAAGGAATATTCCAAATTCCTAAGCAGTACAAACAAACCCACTCACCGTCGCAGCGAGTTAAAATATAAAAGCATAAAATCTAAAAACGACAACATATGTAACTAAAAAAAACATTCTGCCAGAAAAACCATGAGCACATGTTATAATTTTCTTATCCCATAACCATTTCCAGCGATATGGATCACATTTCATTAGAAAAAAAACTGGCCTAACATGAGCTACTCAGTAATATCATCAGGAACATTATCATTTCTTTTTTTGACGATAGCCGCACGACGAATCTTTGATATCACGCTGTTTCAGGCTTTTCCTGGTGGAATCGTACTCAACCTGATCATTAATTATACTTTTCATACAACCTGACTCTTAAATACCGTAATATTGAGTTCGGATGGCCAAAATTTCATCTACTCTGAGCTTATGACTGTATTTTATAAAGATACATACAGTATAGATTCAATATCTCATCATGACATATCCGATCAGATTCAATACTTACTCACGATTGAGTTTGAAGCACCCCTGCCCCACGGGTAGGTATTTCTGCAAGGCAACTATAAATTTTCTGTTTTGTGTTTTTAGTTGGCTACTACGCCAGGTTTCCCCCGGCAACACATAACGCATGGTGGCTTCATCATCGGTTGAGTTGCACCCCTGGTGTACGATGATTTTAAAAAAAGTATTCCCGGTGTTTTTCAGCGTTCCGTTAGCCTCATCAATGGTGTAGGTCAGATTTATTTTTCTCGGGCGAACAACCAGTATAGTGTCCATAGCGATCACCGGGAGAGCCTGTCCGCCTTTTCCTTGATTACGCTCGGTAAACAGCGTGATCGGCATTTCACGAAACAGAATTCTATAATAACGTTCCTTATCATCCTGCGGTCCACGGTAGAAAATCTTAAAAAACTCACTCGCCTGCGGTGCCAGTGAGAAATTCAGCGGTGTAAACAGAAGTTCGCCTTCAGCAATGGCGCTTCTGTTTTCACCTCCCGGCCCCGGCTTATCAATTTTTACGGCGCTAATACTGTACAAATTCTGTTTGTGGCTATCGTTATAGATTCGCTTACTGATAAATGATTTATCCGATGGCATCTCATAGATGGTCGACTCCAGGTAGACAGCCTGTGCAGAGCATGCAGTCAGCCCACAAAAAAAGACAAATGCCCATCTAAGTGCGAAATGGTAGCGATTCATGGCGTGACGCCCACCCAATTCGCCGTCACTTTTATCTCTCCGCTGGCGCTGACGACACCTTCCCAGTCTGCTCCGGAAACGGTTAACAGCGAACGTGAATCATTCATGGGGAAAAGCAACTTCAAATCAGTCGTATAATAGCTTCCATCGTCATTGTTATTTGCATCCCAGGGCGTCTGTTGCCACTGCGCATCGCTCATGCTGATTGGTGCTTCACTGCAGCTATTTCGTTTCTGCATTACGCCCCCCGACTGGCTGTTGTACTGCAGAAAGGCGGGGATTGGGACGGATAGCCCGCCTTGCGTAGAGGTAAACAGGCAATAAGGCACACTATTGATCGTTGTACTATCCCCGATAACCTGGGCGGTAATGCTATCGGCCTGACGAGGGCCTGAGACGGTTACGGTGTAATCCATTTCTATAGGAGCGGCATCGCCAATCGTGCCACTGCCGCTCGCAGAAGCTGTGTTGTCCGAAGAGACAATACTGATTCCATACTCCTTCGGCACAATATTGAGCTGTAACGAAGGGGTAAACTGGTAGTGCCCTGACTCTGGTGTTAAGCCATTATAAAAACCGAAAGTAAACGGCTGACTGTTAGTAATACTGATCCCTGAATCGACGAGATTTTTCAGAAATACTTTCGACAGAAAAATATAAATATACTCCCCGGACGTGGTGAAAACGTTGTAATACGCTGTTGAAGAACCATAGTTATACCAGTTTGAGCCATTTCCGGAGTATCTCACGGTGGCCGCTCCGGGCGTAAAACCAAGCATCGCTGTGTCAACATAAGCGCGAAACGTCAGAGAGGCGGTCAGATTAGCCGTTTGTTGCAGGTTATAACTCACCATCTTGCAAATCACACCGTCTGTGCCGCCCACCACGCCAAGCTCACAATAACCAGAGTCTTTGGTGATGCTCGGCGTTCCGTCGCTGGCAACCCAAAGTTCCTGAAACGCATTAGTCGATTCAAGCGACAGATGCCCGCGTTTGGTCAACGTATAATTAACGTAATTCCATGATCCGGTCGACTGGTCTTTGCAACGCTGTCCGGAAGAATAATCATAATTTACAGACGTATAACAGCGGTTGAATACGTAGGTTTCGCTGCTACCGGTAGACACATTGCGAAAATACTCATAGGCAGTATCCGTCAGAGAGGCGAATCCGTAGGCTCCGCCAACAACGCCTGCGACAGATCCCACCTGTGCATGATAAAACCCGTTATTGTCAGTTCCTTGCCCGGCAATAAACCCGGTCGATGGACACTGGGTTCCACTATAACAACGTATTCCCCGGAAAGGCCCATTAATCGGGGAATTATCAATCCACATATCCTGATAATAATTTCCGGGTGCAGTCCAGCCCACAAAACCTAAATATCCGAGACTGACCTGCGAGGTACCGTATTTTATCCACGTATTTGACCCGCTGAAGCGCGGATCAAGTGCCGATGGGGTAATAAAATATTCACCATCGATAGCATTTTCAATAAACAAATAATTATTGCTGACTGAGCCGGACGAGGAGGCCTTCAAAGCTAAAACAGGCAAAGGCGTAAAGCTTCCGACAGCACAGATTAAAATAGCCAACTTATTTAATACTTTCATTTTATTACCTCTGTGCCATAGTGGTTTGCGTTGCGCATTTCACCTCACCCACCCACGCCGCGCCGCGTGCTTTTTCCAGATCGAGATCGGCTTCACAAACGCTGCCATTGGCTGAAATTAGCGTGATGACCGGATATTTTTTATCAATATCGATAGCAAACTCACCCTTTTCATCGGTACGTGTTTTCCCGATGTGGTTATGAATATCGGTATTTGCAGCTAACTGCCCATCAGGGTAACGAATACGCCCAAACACGGTGACCATGCTTTTCACTTCAGGGTTAATAACACCAACGTTACCCGGATATAGCGTCAGTTCCTGCTTGCGTCCTGAAACAATATCGAAGCTGTCCTCAGAGTTTTTATCATTGAGGATTTCCAGCTTGTACTGGGCATAGGGCGGCAGTGCAATGAAATTTGATTTACCGCTGAGAAGATAATTACGATTGTTAATCTTCGCCGCCAGTTTCCCCTCACCGGTCAAATCTGTTTTCACGATGACACCTGACCGTTGCCTCTCTTTACTCAGACCGAAGTCTTTCCCAGCCCACGCCAGAGAGCCTTGAGAAGAGAAGTTCATATTGGTGGAGTTATCCGCGGAACGCGTGACCGATACGGTACCGGCGTTATATTTCGTGTCATAACTCAAATTGCCGTTTATCGAATAGTTGTTGTCATAATATTGTTCACCACTCAGACGGGTTGACGCCGCCAGGCCGACTGATTTAATGGGGCCTTCAGTATACTGCTTACGCGCGCTGAGATTCCCTTGGGTGCTGCCATAGCGATCCCGGGAGACCCCCATGCTCAACCAGGAAGCCAACGGCAATGATAAATCCAGGCTGACATAACGTTCCTGTCGCCCATCGTCATTTCGGTTGTTGTAGTAATAACGCTGGATCCCGGCACGCAGTCCAACCGAGGCATATCTGCCTGAATAAAGGGTCGTGCTGTAGTCCAGGTTACGGTATTTATTGCCTGAATAGCGATTCTCCGTCTGGCTAACGGTGAGCGAACCGCCATGAGGAATAAACTTTCCGATATTCAGCGTGCCGCCAATGGAATAATTGTCACGTTCCTGCACGGGCAAACGATCGCCAATTTTACTGTCTTCACGCGATGCCCAGAGAGAGCCATACCCCTCAGGCACATTGAGATTAATGTTACTGATGTTTCGCCATGACGAATCGTTCGCCACCAGCGTCTGAGTGCCAATGCTTACGTATTCATTCACATTGAGCGTGACATCCGTTTCATTAACCGCATTGTTGTCAAAACCGTAGAGCGTGGATTTCAGGCCCAGTCCCGACAATACCGCCAGCGTTACCGATGCGGCCCCGCCAGCAATCCATGTCTGCTCGCTGCCCAAATCCTGATAATGGTTTCGCTTATAGCTCACACGATCATAATCCAGTGAGCCGCCAAAAAACTGCCACGAGAGCTGATCAATTCCGGCTCCTTGTTGGCGGGCAAAGATTTTATTTACCCTGCTGATACGACTATTAATTGTCCGGCCATTGACCACGATATCTACCGTGACGTCATAAACTCCATACGGGAAACGACTGGTATCAATTTCATAGCTGCCCATATTAAAGTTCTGTACGCTGAGCAATCGCCCGTCACGAAAGACATGAACCTCGCCAGCGGCTGGCAAAAATACGGTAATCGGCGTGAGCGAAAGCGCGGTGTTTTCAACAACCGTACTTCCTTTATTTCCATAGCTCACACCGTAAATTTTACCGCCGTTCAGCGCATTCAGACTGGCAATAGACTGGACATTCCAGGTATCAAGCATCCCGAGCGCCAGTCGATACCCGTTATAATCGCGTTCATACATCGCCCGATAGAGTTTGCTGGTGCCATTGCTGTCGCCTATACCGTAAAACGAACCGTTAATGTTGATATGGTGCTCACGCAGCGATGTTGTATTGTCTACCGTCAGATAGCTGCGAGTACTGCTGCCGTTGTGATAATCGTTGTAGTAGGTACCAAAGTTATAATTCAGGACATTGGAGAGCGTCTCAACACTGGAAGGCCCAAGCAGACTGCTGCGTGCGACAATCGCTTCAGTTAGCGCATCTTTACTAACAATCATCTCCAGATGAAATGAAGAGACGTTAAGCTGCAGGCGTGCATTAGCCGATAGCTCGATATTGGTATTATCGTGAAACTTCACATCACGAATTTTTTCCACCAATGCGCGGGTTTTTCCAGATAACACGGCATTATTAGGCAATTCAGTAAGCGTCAGGGATTTAACGGTAATATTGCCATCAACAAGCGAAATTACCGCATCGGCAATTTTTTGCTGACTTTTCTCGTCAGTCTCGTTGTAGCGAATATATACCGGTACCGTCATTCCCTGCTCCAGTGAACGGGCGAAAGCGCTGGGAATAACGTAATTACCCACTTTTACTGGGGCTGCATGTGAAAATCCTGGTGTCAGCGCAAGAAAAAGGCAAAAGCTACCGCCGACAATGTTTTTTGTTGTCATATGCATCCTTACATTCCGGTATTTTATTTATCCCGTACAGATGGCTGCAATCGACCATCACTTCACTGTAATAAACTGCTTACCGTGCCAGATACCGATCCGTGAACGGCTATTATTAATATCGGTAAACTGTAATTTTATTTTCGTACCTGGCATAATGTAATAACGTTCGCGACAGCCTCGTCCTCGATCGTGGGCCTTCTCTTTACACGTGCCATAGGCGATCACTCGAAACGAAACATTGCCAGTATTGGTAATAACATCGCCATTCCGGCTATATTCAAAACGCTCCTTTCTCGGCGCAACCACCAAAATAGTTCCAATTTCAGCCGACGCTGTTGCAACCGCCATTTTATTGGCCCGGGTTTCCGCGCTCTCGGTAACCGGTTCATCAATCCATTGCAGACGATAATAACGCTCAACATCATCTGCAGGTCCTTTATAGAAAAAGCGAAATACATCCTTCGCCTGACCAGGAAGAATAAGGTTGGCAGGTGTAGAAAGTAACTCTCCGGAATTAACAGGCTTTATTTCGACTCCGCCAGCTAAAGGTGATGACAATTGTTTTACCGAAACACTGACATAACGCGCCGCATCAGTCGTATTGGTAATTTCTTTCGATAATGAACTCTCAGCAGAAGTCATTATCGATGTAATTTCACCAACATTAATTGCCCATCCGGGAAAAGATACTACTAACCCTACCAACATCGCTGTCGGTAAATATTTTTTCATGACACCATTCCTGATAAATTCGGGAGATAAAATTCTCCCGAATTTTTTATTACTTAGGTAGTCGTCCAGGTTGCATTGAACTGTACTTTTACATCACCAGTCCAATAGCCGTCTGGCAGGGCAGAGTAATCCGTTACTGCCTGGGTACCATCAGAAGTCGCTGACGCGATGGTGAATTTGAAGTTGGATTGATCGCTGACACGAGCAGCACCGTTATAAGCGCCATCAGCCATCAGGCTTTCAAGACCAGAAGTTGAGCTGGAGTTGACCAGGACAGTATCTGAAGAATTAGTCAGCGCGGTGCCATTCCATGCCACTCCTACGTTCAGGGTAGATGCATCACCACTGGCGTTGGTCAGAGTGTTGCTAATGATCTGCGCAGTCAGCTCAAAATCAGTTGCCGTCTCCTGGCCCTGAATAGTCACATCAAAAGCACCGTCCTGAGAGTTGAAGGCATTCAGTCCTTCAGCATACTGGAAAGTCAAAGAGTTTAGCGGGGTGACAACCAACATGCTGGTGGTATCTTTTGTTGCCGTCGCATCCCACGAGGCAGTTGCAGAAGCAGTAACATCTGCCATTGCATTTGCCGCAACAAATACAGAAGCCAGAGAGGTTACTAATAATAGTTTTTTCATTTTTATCTTCTCCTAAGAACAAACTCACCACCGAGTCTTATTATTAAGTCACTCCAGCGGTTCCATTAATTGCGAGCCAGAATTGCCGCGCAAAAAAATTATCATTTGAATTAAGTAACATCTCAACAAACCCTGAAACGCAGAAATTACAAAAGACTAAGAATTTTCTTACACAAATAGTCTTCCAGGAACTTTCCCAAGATATATTTACTCAAAATAAGCCGCATTACAGAATTATTAACCACACAAATAAGTCGAACCAAACAATTCATCTTTTTTATGTTTTTGATAAATATCAAAAAGGTCATACAAATAAAACCCTAATAAAATCCTTACAAAACATAAAGATAATTAAAATATTTATATCTTTTCTAAAATGCTGACTATTTGTTACAACTTTGATAAATTTTCATCTTCACAAGAAAATTCTCATGAAACTTTCGTTTGAAGGGGAATATTCTTATAAACAAAGCAAAAATCTGGAGGATTAATACTCGAATTGATAATTATTTCACACAAATAAAACCAGGAATTTTCCATATAAAAAGAATATTCCTGGTATTGCAAGAAAAAAATCATATTCATAAAAGCGAGAATTAGATGAAGCTTTTCAAACCGAGATAACTATTAAGTGTTACCGTACGTACACGATGTAAGGTAATCAAATCTTGTTGTTCGAGTGATTTTAATGAACGGCTGACGGTTTCAATTTTAAGATCGAGATAATTGGCAATTTCTTCCCGGGAAAAAGGCAATCGAAGCGTCGTTTCCGGTCTGCCAATACGCAAATGCATCTCGTAAAACTCCACCAGGAAAGCGGCGATTCTGGCCTCCGCGTGTTTATTCGCATAACGCCGCAATTTCTCAACAATGAACCCATTATCTCTGCACAGAAACTTGATGACTGCTGCGGCAACTGAAGGATCCTTCTCTGCGACCTTGAACAACCGCGCGATGTCGATATGGCAAACTTCCGCAGTCGTTGCAGCCCTGATGGTGGTCAGATACGTTCTCCCTTCGACAGCATCCAGCGCCATGATATCCCCTGGAACATAAAAGCGGCTGATAAAAACGTTATCGCCACATTCCACGCTGGACTTGCAATACCCCTCATGAATCACAAAAAGCATCTCTGCGGCTTCATCCTGCCGAGCGAGAATCTCACCTGCTTTAAACTTCCTTCTTTTGTCTATTAACTTGTACTCATTATCACGATCAATAGCCGTTCCCTTTGGACACAGCGAACAATGGCGGGGTGGGAACGGATTGCCGAGCGGCACAACAGGAATACTAAGTTTGTGAATATCCGATTTCACGCAACAACTCCTCATAAAAATGAAACTGATTCTAATAGAACAAGCGTTGGGAACAATACGTGAACCGCAGACCAGGAAAATTCATTCCAGACAGGGAAAATTCTGTGCTGGCTTACTTTTCTGGCACAAACGAGAATATGAATAAATATAGTCTGCTGCGGATGATTAAAAACGCAGAGCTGAAACGAACGCGGGTATGGCGAAGAAGGTTAAAACAAACCGGGCGATGCATTACTGGCCTTGCGAATCAAACGCCTGTTTTGCATCACCCGGTTTCAATTACGCGCGAATGGTATCATCTCCGAAGCCAATCCACTTATATGTGGTCAGTGCTTCCAGTCCCATTGGGCCACGCGCGTGCAGTTTTTGCGTACTCACCGCCACTTCAGCCCCCAGTCCAAACTGGGCGCCATCGGTAAAACGGGTGGAAGCATTCACGTATACGGCAGAAGAATCAACTTCATTCACGAAACGGTTGGCGTTGCTGAGCGTGCGCGTCAGGATAGCGTCGGAGTGCTGGGTGCCATGTTCGCGAATGTGCGCGATAGCGCCATCCATATTTTCGACCACCACAACATTCAGATCCAAAGACAGAAACTCGTTATCGAGCTCTTCCGGTTTCAGCGGCACCAGTTTGGCCGGGCCATGCAGTACCTGCATCACGATTTCGTCGCCGTGCAGCGTAACACCGCTTTTCGCCATCTTGTCGCTTAACGCAGGCAGGAAACGCTCAGCGATATCCTGATGCACCAGCAAGGTCTCCACGGTATTGCAGGTGCTCGGACGCTGGGTTTTGGCATTGACGATAATCTTCAGCGCTGGCGCGATTTCAGCAGAATCATCCACATAAATATGACACACGCCAATGCCGCCGGTGATGACCGGGATAGTCGACTGCTCACGACACAGCTTGTGCAGGCCCGCGCCACCGCGCGGGATCAGCATATCGATGTACTTATCCATACGCAGCATTTCAGCGACCAGCGCGCGATCCGGATTGTCGATTGACTGCACCGCTGCTGCGGGTAAACCGCAGGCTTCCAGCGCCTTTTGGATCACCGCCACGGTCGCAGCGTTAGTCCGGTAAGTCTCTTTCCCGCCGCGCAGGATCGCCGCATTACCGGTTTTCAGGCACAGGGAGGCAACATCAACGGTAACGTTAGGACGCGCTTCATAAATCACGCCAATCACGCCCAACGGGACGCGACGACGCTCAAGACGCAGTCCGCTATCCAGCAGGCCCCCGTCAATCACCTGCCCGACAGGGTCAGCAAGATTACACACCTGACGCACGTCGTCAGCAATCGCTTTCAGGCGCGCAGGGGTCAATGCCAGGCGGTCGAGCATTGCTTCGCTCAGACCATTTTCACGCGCCTGTTCTACATCCTGCTTGTTAGCGCTAAGGATACTTTCCCTTTGCGCTTCCAGCTCATCGGCTATTTTTTCCAGCACGCGATTTTTTTCGCGGCTGGAGAGCAGCGCCAGCTTGTATGACGCAGCTTTGGCAGCAATGCCCATTTGTTCCAGCATATGCCTGTTCCTTAACGGGTAATCATGTCGTCGCGATGGACAGCAACCGGGCCGTATTCATAGCCGAGGATGGTGTCAATCTGCTGTGAGTGGTGTCCGGCAATACGGCGGAGCGCGTCGCTGTTATAGCGGGTCACGCCGTGGGCGATATCGCGCCCTTCGAGATTGCAGATACGAATCACTTCACCACGAGAAAAGTTGCCTGTCACGCTTTTAATGCCTTTTGGCAGTAATGAACTGCCACGTTCCAGAATCGCTGCGGTCGCGCCCTCATCGACGGTAATTTCCCCGGCAGGCGGCGCGCCGAAAATCCAGCGTTTACGGTTTTCCAGTGGAGAGGCCTGAGCATGAAAACGCGTTCCAACGGAAACGCCTTCCATCACATCGCCAATCACGCCCGGTTTGCTGCCTGCGGCAATAATGGTGTCGATCCCAGCGCGGCACGCGACATCAGCGGCCTGCAATTTTGTGCCCATACCGCCTGTTCCCAGGCCAGAAACGCTGTCGCCGGCAATGGCGCGCAACGCATCGTCAATACCGTGAACGTCTTTGATCAGCTCCGCCTGCGGATTGGTGCGCGGATCGGCGGTGAAAAGTCCTTGCTGATCGGTCAGCAACAGTAGCTTATCGGCTCCGGCCAGAATTGCCGCCAGCGCCGAGAGATTGTCATTATCGCCGACTTTAATTTCGGCGGTCGCCACCGCGTCATTCTCATTGATGACAGGAACGATGTTGTTGTCCAGCAGCGCGCGTAACGTATCGCGGGCATTGAGGAAGCGCTCACGGTCTTCCATATCCGCACGCGTCAGCAGCATCTGCCCGATATGGATACCGTAAATAGAGAACAGCTGTTCCCACAGTTGAATCAATCGGCTCTGCCCTACCGCTGCCAACAGCTGTTTCGAGGCTATCGTCGCCGGAAGCTCAGGGTAACCAAGATGCTCACGCCCGGCGGCGATCGCGCCTGAGGTAACGATAACAATACGATGCCCTGCGGCATGAAGCTGCGCGCACTGGCGAACCAGTTCTACGATATGGGCGCGGTTCAGGCGGCGCGATCCGCCCGTTAACACACTGGTGCCAAGTTTTACCACCAGCGTCTGGCTGTCACTCATGATTCTCTGCCATTCAAAATTGGGGAAAATGATATCAAACGAACGTTTTAGCAGGACTGGCCCCGGTTGCCAACAGCCAGCGCACAAAGCATGAAATTTTATTGCGCAGGATCAGCAAGCGTAGCGGCAGATTTTGACGCATTTATTACAGAAACATAAAAACACGCTTTTTTAAAAATATTCTTACTTTGTCATAAAACGTTCATTGCCAGACGTTAAAAACCTTCCTGTCTTTTAACGGGGATCACACCCAGTGAATATTAGCGCGTACTTTTAATCAGGAATGAAAATGAAAAAGAGCACTCTGGCATTAGTGGTGATGGGGATTGTGGCGTCGGCATCCGTACAGGCAGCTGAAGTGTATAACAAGAACGGTAATAAACTGGATCTGTATGGCAAAGTTAAAGCCATGCATTACATGACGGATTATGACAGCAAGGACGGCGACCAAAGCTATATCCGTTTAGGCTTTAAGGGCGAAACGCAAATTAATGATGAACTGACGGGTTATGGTCGCTGGGAAGCAGAGTTCGCAGGCAATAAAGCTGAAAGTGATTCCAACCAGCAAAAAACACGTCTGGCCTTTGCCGGTCTGAAATTAAAAAATCTTGGCTCGTTTGATTATGGTCGTAACCTGGGCGCGCTGTACGATGTAGAAGCGTGGACTGATATGTTCCCGGAGTTCGGCGGCGATTCTTCTGCACAGACCGATAACTTTATGACCAAACGCGCCAGCGGCCTGGCGACTTACCGTAACACCGACTTCTTCGGCGTCGTGGATGGCCTGGATCTCACCCTGCAATATCAGGGTAAAAACCAGGACCGCGATGTGAAAAAACAGAACGGCGATGGTTTTGGTACATCCGTTACCTATGACTTTGGCGGTAGCGATTTCGCCGTAAGCGGCGCTTATACCAACTCCGATCGTACCAATCAGCAGAATCTGCAAACTCGCGGTACGGGCGATAAAGCAGAAGCCTGGGCAACGGGTTTAAAATATGATGCTAACGATATCTATATTGCGACGTTCTATTCTGAAACGCGCAATATGACGCCGATTTCCGGTGGCTTCGCCAATAAAACGCAGAACTTCGAAGCGGTTGTTCAATACCAATTTGACTTTGGTCTGCGTCCGTCACTGGGTTATGTGCTGTCAAAAGGTAAAGATATTGAAGGCGTCGGCAATGAGGATCTGGTGAATTATATCGACGTTGGCGCCACGTATTATTTCAACAAAAATATGTCCGCGTTTGTCGATTATAAAATCAACCAGCTGGATAGCGACAATAAACTGGGCATCAACGACGATGATATCGTTGCTGTCGGTATGGTTTATCAGTTCTGATTTAGGATAAAAAATGCCGGATGGGGTTGCGCCGCCATCCGGCATTTTACTGTTCATTATGCGGTTAATTTAACCGGCTCATCTTTAAAATCGTCAGCAGGCTCCAGCGCCAAATCCAGCGACGTTAACAACCCACGTAATTTTTCATGAAACTCACGTAAGGTGTATTCCAGTCGCTCTACCACTTCAGTCTCTTTCACCGGCACCGCCGTCCAGTTGCCATCTTTATCAAACAAACCAAACTGATAGCTGTAGGTAAAGCGTTTTTCCTGCGCCTCAAGCTCCATCCACCAGCCCCAGAACTCGCGTTTCTCAGGGGCGGGGTTCACGTTGACGCAAACAGCCAAACAATCGAAAAAAAAGCGATTATCTTCGCACTGCCCTTCCCGGATGTACGGGCCAAGCGCGGTGAATTTCTTGATCAATCTACTTTTCGGATGCCCACTCGGTAACGTCATTACGATCTCCTTAGGTGAAGCCCCTGTTTTACCAAATCGATAAAATTTAGCAAACTTTTAACACAATCTCTGATTGATCCACTTAGTTATTTCTTGCAGTCCTTTGTCAAAATTGCGATACACCGGGTTGAATGGAATCTCCAGCAGCTTACCGTCAGAAGATGACGAGGTGATTAAACGCGACTCCTCTTCGGGGCTAAATGGGTCGTTTTTCCAGAAGCCCGACAGCATTGGCGTCGGGCAGCGTCGACCGAGCAGTCCCTGCACTTTTAATGAATAGCGATTAAGCTCTACGCGCAGCGCTTCATCGGAAGCGTCGTGCATCCCCAGGCGGCTGGCCAGAACGTCAAGATACATTTCCGGGACGCTTGCCTGACGCTGCGGGTCACTCAGCAGCGCATGCACAACCGGTCCCAGGCAGGCCACCGCCTTCAGCCGTGACGACTCCAGATACGCCAGGCGTACCGCTACGTTAGCGCCAAAACGGAAACCGAAGGCCGCCACGCGGGTGTGATCCACCCACGGGACATTAGGCAGCGCCTTTAATACATGCTGATGCAGCAGGCTGGAATCCTGAGTCAGTTTCCATTTTGATGAGAATCCGACCGACGGCATATCCAGCGTCAACATGGCAATACCGCGCGGAGCAAAGTAGCGCTCATACAGCGTGTAGTAGTCCGTTTGCATGGAATCGAGACCGCCGCACATCAGTACCGTCGGGAACGGACCATCGCCTTTTGGCATATGCAGGAAGCCGGTTATCGGCGCGCCGCCAGCGACCGCAAATTCCATCTCACGCAGCGTGCCCGGCAGCCGTTGAGCGGCTTCTTCATAGGCGCGATTAGCCAGAGCCTGCGCCTGCTCTGCCAGCTCATCGCCTTTCAGATGCGGATAAGCGGCAATGTTGTACAGCGTAGAGGCATGCAGCCAGTGGCGTCCGCTTAACTGCGGATCCTCCTCCATAGACGCTTTCTGTTGCCATTCCATCGCCTGCTTTGCCCACTCATAGATCCAGTTCCCGCCACGATAGCCAATGACCGTATCGTAGAGCTCTTTATCCGTACGTTCGGCTTCGCTCATCACGATACGCGCCTGTACTTCGAGGATTTCACGCGGATCGATGCCGCGCCAGATCCACATCAGACGATTCACCATGCGATACCAGTGCGGGATTGTTTTGCCATCCAGGGCAGATTGTACGGACGGCTGCGCGCCGTGATTAAAACGACGAACCAGCGTAGACGTTTCAGGGTGTTTGAAGCGGGGTTTGAACAGGACTTCGCTGAGGTTAGCTTGTGACATTCTTGCAGCCTCCATGAATACTCATTAAGGCATAGTGTAACCTGATGGGGATTAATAAAGAACAACGCCCGGCATAGCCAGGCGTTGAAAGCGCTGTTGATTAGCGACCAGAGATCGGCGGGACAAACACTACGCCCATATCCCAAGGCTGCTCAATCCAGGTATCCTGAGGGATATCAACAATATAATCATTTACCAGCGGACGACCTGCCGGCTTAGCGAAAATAGTGACGAAATGCGCTTTAGGATACATTTCGCGGATCGCAACCGCGGTGCCGCCGGTGTCAACCAGGTCGTCGATGACGATAAAACCTTCACCGTCGCCTTCAGCACGCTTAAGCACTTTCAGCTCGCGCTGGTTGTCGTGATCGTAGCTGGAGATGCATACGGTATCGACATGACGAATACCCAATTCACGCGCCAGCAATGCGCCAGGCACCAGACCACCACGGCTAACGGCAATAATGCCTTTCCATTGTTCAGAAGGCATCAAGCGGCTTGCCAGTTTACGTGCATGGATCTGCAACATGTCCCAGGTGACGACGTATTTTTCGCTCATGTGAAGTGTCCCAGCCTGTGTATCTACGGCTAATTAATAATTGAGGGTGAATCAGGTTGCGCGAGATTATAGAGATCTGACGCACTAAAAACCAGTGTTTCGCGGAATCCGCGCCTCTTTTTGCATGCTTTATGCTAGCCGTCGGCGGAGAAAGTGGTATTCTCAATCGCATCGCGCAAGCCTGACTTGTGGTGTTTTTAATTCAGCTAACCCCGTGGACTGCAAGCAAGTTTTGTAGGACACCGCCAAGGAGACTCAACGTGTCTGAACTGTCTCAGTTATCCCCGCAACCGCTGTGGGATATTTTTGCCAAAATCTGTTCTATTCCTCACCCGTCCTACCATGAAGAGCAGCTCGCTGAACACATTCTGAGCTGGGCCAAGGAGAAAGGTTTTCACGTCGAGCGCGACCAGGTCGGTAATATCCTGATTCGCAAACCTGCCACTGCAGGCATGGAAAACCGCAAACCGGTCGTTCTGCAGGCGCACCTGGATATGGTTCCGCAGAAAAACAACGACACCGTGCACGACTTCACCAAAGATCCTATCCAGCCTTATATTGATGGCGAATGGGTGAAAGCCCGTGGCACCACGCTGGGTGCGGATAACGGCATCGGTATGGCGTCCGCGCTGGCCGTACTGGCGGATGACAATGTGGTACACGGTCCGCTGGAAGTGTTGCTGACCATGACCGAAGAAGCGGGTATGGATGGCGCGTTCGGTTTGCAGGCAAACTGGCTGCAGGCAGATATCCTGATCAACACCGACTCTGAAGAAGAAGGTGAGATCTACATGGGTTGCGCAGGGGGTATCGACTTTACCTCAAACCTGCCGCTGTCCCGTGAGGCGGTTCCGGCTGGTTTCCAGAGCTTTAAGCTGACCTTAAAAGGTCTGAAAGGCGGTCACTCCGGCGGTGAAATCCACGTTGGTCTCGGTAACGCTAACAAGCTGCTGGTACGCTTCCTGGCGGGTCACGCTGAAGAGCTGGATCTGCGTCTGGTCGATTTCAACGGCGGCACGCTGCGTAACGCGATTCCGCGTGAAGCCTTTGCGACCCTCGCCGTGGCCGCAGATAAAGTTGATGCGTTAAAAGCACTGGTTAACACTTACCAGGACATCCTGAAAAACGAACTGGAAGCCAAAGAGAAGAATCTGGCTCTGCTTCTGGATGCTGTCGCCAACGATAAAGCCGCCCTGACCACGCCGTCTCGCGATAGCTTTGTTCGTCTGCTGAACGCCACCCCTAACGGCGTGATCCGCAATTCCGACGTGGCGAAAGGCGTGGTGGAAACCTCCCTGAACGTCGGTGTCGTGACCATGACTGACGATAATGTACAGATCCACTGCCTGGTTCGCTCGCTGATCGACAGCGGTAAAGACTACGTGGTAAGCATGCTGGATTCACTGGGCAAGCTCGCCGGTGCCAAAACCGAAGCCAAAGGTGCGTATCCTGGCTGGCAGCCGGATGCTAACTCTCCGGTTATGCACCTGGTTCGCGAAACCTATCAGCGTCTGTTCAACAAAACGCCGAACATCCAGATTATCCACGCCGGTCTGGAATGTGGACTGTTCAAGAAACCGTATCCGGATATGGACATGGTTTCCATCGGGCCAACTATCACCGGTCCGCACTCCCCGGATGAGCAGGTTCATATTGAAAGCGTCGGCCACTACTGGACGCTGCTAACCGAGCTGCTGAAGTCGATTCCAGCGAAATAAGTCTCTGTAATAAAGCCGGATAGCGCTGCGCTTATCCGGCCTACGCGCTGATTTGTAGGCCGGATAAGGCGGTTACGCCGCCATCCGGCAATACATCAGAGTCAAATTCCCAGCAGCAGTTGCCTTTCCAGCTGTGGATCAAGCAGCGTGACGTGTAATCCCACCAGCCTTACGCCCCGCCCGCCCCGACGTTCATCCCAGGTTTTGCGCGCTGTCGCAATTAAGTCATCTTTGCTTAAGCGCGGCCAGACGTGCTCCTGCGTGGTCTGCTGAAAATCATTAAACTTGAGTTTAATTCCCTGCCGGGCGATCAACAGATCCGGTTTTACCTTTGCCAGACGTCGTTCCAGTTCGGGATATAGCCGCTCAATAATCTCCTCACATTCAGCCCATTCATGAATATCTTCTGCCAGCGTACGCTCAACGCCGACAGATTTGCGCAGTCTGTCGTTGTTGACATCCCGCTCATCAATGCCCTGGCTGCGTTCCCACAACACGCGACCAAACTTACCAAAACGTTTGAGCAACATGGCCAGGTCGTATTTTTGAACATCCTCGCAGGTACGCAATCCCATCGCTTCCAGCTTAGCGGCAGAAACTTTGCCTACGCCGGGTATTTTCCCTAGCGGCAACGTTCTGAGAAATTCGGGAACATCAGCGGGGGTAATGACATATTGCCCGTTGGGCTTATTGAGATCGGAGGCTATTTTTGCCAGAAACTTAACCGGCGCAATCCCGGCGGAGGCGGTTAACTGTAGCTCGTTGAAAATCGTCTGGCGGATCTCCTGCGCTATCAGCGTGGCGGAACCGTGACAGTGAGCACTGTCGGTCACATCCAGATAGGCTTCGTCCAGCGAAAGAGGTTCGATGAGCGAGGTATAACGGGAGAAGATCGCCTGAATCTGGCGGGAGGCTTCTTTGTAAGCCTCGTATCGACCAGGCAATAACGTGAGATGCGGGCACAGTTTTAACGCCATTCCGGTCGGCATTGCGCTACGTACGCCAAATTTACGCGCCGGGTAATTGGCCGTGCTGATAACGCCCCGGCGTTCACGACTGCCGCCGATAGCAATGGGAATGTCGCGCAGGGCTGGATTATCACGCATTTCCACCGCCGCGAAAAAACAGTCCATATCAACATGTATGATTTTGCGCATGACTCGCCTCCCACAACACTGTTTAAGTATACAGTATTTTTATGGTGTGAGAAGTCTGATTATGCCTTACGCTGGACCATTCATGACAAAGCGCGCATCGCACAGGTAACGTACGATGTCCGTGGTCTTATGTTCTGCGGGATTACCCGCCGTACTGACAAATAGTTTATTCACTTTGCGAATCTTTGCCCGCAGCAATTTTTCGATCGTCATCAGGCGAAATGCATCATTTTCCACGCAGAAAAGCTCATAGTCACCCAGACGCTCTCCACAAATTTCACAATGATTCATCCAGTAACGTAGCCCGGTGGTTTTACTTTTATCCAGATAGTAATTGCTGGCCTTAATGTTCTTTTTTATCTCTTCAGGCAGAGAATTAATATGAAACAGAAAGGTATTCCGTCGAATAGATTGCCAGCCTTGGCCATCATGCTCCTTTCTAATAAACCGGGTAAACATCACTCCGTGAATATGAGTGAGCTGGTGGCAGTTCCAGCAGTGCATCTTCGAGGTAATTACCAGATAGTACGGCGCGACGATGTTAAAACTGTCGGTGTTATAGACATAGTCACGAAGCCCCCCGTTTAGCTCATGAGGTTCGGTGTACCAGATCCCTGAAATCTGGTCGAAATGCGCGCCCTGACAGGTCACATCCGTGACGTTATCAGTATGAATATCCAATGGAATAATATGGGTTACATCTATCACATTGCCTTCCTGCGGGATAATTTGCCCCCCACGTTGCGTGGAGGACCGGGAATCAAATTAATGCGTGACGGGAGCAGAATGTTGACGTAAAGAAGTCACCTGCTTTTGTTTGTCCAGCTTATCAATCAGCGGTTGTACGACCTTCTCGCCGTGTTGGCCAAAATATTGATACAGCGTATCAGAAGCGCTTTGCGTTAATACCATGATCTCAATGCGACGGTTGCCGGCGCTTTCCGGATTTTTCGCATCCAGCAGCATTTGGTCGGCCATTGCGCTGACCTGCATAACTTTATTCTGCGGCATTCCGGCATCTTCCAGTACGCGTCGAGCAGACAATGCGCGGTCGCCTGACAGATTCCAGTTGTTGTAAATGTTACTCTTATAGCTCATCGCGTCCGTATGCCCGGTGATGATGATCTTATTGTCCAGCGAGTCAAACACGGGGGCCAGCTCAACCAGCAGCGATTTAAAGAACGGCATAATTTTGGCGCTACCGCGTTCGAACATATTACGGTTCTGATCATCTTTAATCAGTACGCGCAACCCCTGAGGAACAATCTCCATCTCAAGGTTGGTCTCCATATGCGCCTTGCGGGCAATGACGTTAATGTCGGTCGCCAGCTCGCCTAACTCCTGGGCTGATTTTTGTTTCAGTAACGCCGTTTTCTCATTCACATCCAGCGCCTTTTTAGCGTTCTCTTCCGTGATCCTGGCCGTCTCCTGTGGATTCACGGTTTTATCAAGCTTGTTGCGCGTGACGTTTTTCTTCTGCGCGCCTGGCGTTATCGGCAGTTTGCCCAGCTTGTTTAACGGCGCCATACCGCCACCGTTAAAGATTGACTGGCCATGCAGCGCCGCCACGATATTTTCGCGGTCAGCCTTGCTGACGCTGTTCACAATCCACAGCGTCATAAACAGCGCCATCATCGCCAGCGTAAAGTCAGCAAAGGCGACCTTCCACGCCCCGCCATGATGGCCTGCATGGTTCTTTTTAATTTGTCGGCGGATAATGGTGGTTTTCGCGCCGCGATCGCGACGATTTGGCCCCTTCCTCATGCTTATTCCTGCTCCAGCATCGCATTAACCCACGCATCCAGATTGGCGAAAGTGGGTTTAGAGGCCAGATGGAGAAGTTTACGGCCAGCATCGACCGCCAGTAGCGTCGGTTTACCGCCCGCTTGCGCCACCAGAACGGTACGAACGCATTCGAGCAGCGAATGCTCTGCCCGCGCCTGCTGTTCCATGGCGTTTGCCAGCGGGTCCATCAGGCAATAACAGATGAATACCCCTAAGAATGTCCCCACCAACGCCGCCGCCACTTTCAGACCGATAAGCGCAATGGAGCCATCGATAGACTGCATGGTGATGATAATGCCCAGTACCGCAGCACAAATACCGAATCCAGGCATCGCCTCGGCGGTACGCTGCAAGGAGCGCGAAGGGGTTAACAAAGACTCTTCAGCGGTATCCAGTTCCTGATCGAGGATCCCTTCCAGTTCATGGGCATCGATTTTACCCATCGCCATCAGACGGAAGTTATCGGCGATAAATGTCACCAGTCGCTTCTGAGTCAGCACCAGCGGGTATTTCTGGAAAATGGTACTTTCTTCCGGCTGTTCGATATGCTGATCCAGCATACGCAGACCACCGTTCTGCACCATTTCCAGCAGCTCATACAGGCACATCAGTAGCTGACGCTGAAATTCCGGTCCCATTTTCTTTTTACTGATCACCCCTTTGATCTGATGGGCGATCTCTTTCAGCACATGTACCGGGTTCCCAATAATCATCGCCCCCAGGCCGGCACCAACGATAATAATAATTTCTGCTGGCTGCCAAATAGCAATTAACTGCCCACCAGCCTCAAAGTAGCCGCCAAATACGCAGCCCAAAACCACTAATAAGCCAAAAATCTTTTGCATTACGTCCTCCGCATGTTGATTCGGAATTGTTAGTCTGGATATAAACAATCACGAATCTTGTGCGTGATTTTTTTATTCATTTGACAGATTCGGGCTTCGGTCAGCCCTAATACCAGCGCGATCTCTTTTAAATTCATATCGTGTTGGTAATACATTGAGAGCACGAGGCCCTCTTTTTCGCTGAGTTGGCTCAGGGCGTAACTCAACATTTCCTGCGTGACGAATTGCTCTTCCAGCCCACGCCCTTCGAGCGGTGCTATCGGCATATCGCCATTCAGTAATTCATCCAGGCTGGCCAGCGTTTCCGCACCTTCCAGCTGTTGGTATTCCTGATAATCCTCAGACGATAATCCCCGTCGGGACAACTCCTCCCATGAGGGTTCATGCCCAAGCTGTGTGCGCGCATCACGAATCAAATCTTTAATCTGATGGTATTTTTGGCGTAGCTGGCGAGGCCGCCAGTCGAGGCTGCGCAGCTCATCCAGAATTGCGCCGCGTATGCGGTGAACGGCATAACCGGCAAAACCTTCGTCTGGTTGACCGTAGCGTCGAATCGCATTCAGCAATCCCATCAACGCCGTTTGTTCCATATCCTGCCTATCCATAACGCAGGTACATTGCGGCGCAAGTTGACGCACCACTTTGCGCACCAACGGCAGATAAGCCTGTAAATAATGGCTCTCTTGCTTTGGCGTAAGCATGGGCGTCGCATTAAAGTCTTCTGACTCGTAAGCATCCTGTATCATGTTATTTCCTGGCTTGTCGCTTATTGGAAAACGACTTTTTTCACCAATATCTCCTTATAAGGTGTCGCCATTTTGCGTTTCGCTAATTCAACTTTCAGATTTTCAAATATTTTCTTTCTGATTTCGGAGATCTTCAGCGCCCGAATATCTTCATATTTCATATTCGAAAGCTCATCTACGGTAATACTTTGATAAAGCGGTTCGTCCTGCTTAATTTTTTCAGCGTCTTTCTCTGAATCAACAACCATCACCAGCTCAGCGACCATATAGCGATCGCCGCCTTCATCATCATGCAGCGTAACCACCGTTTCTGGCAGGGAGACAAAAATATTGTTGGACTCATCCTGGCTATCTTCCGCTTCGTGAGCGGGAGTCGCTGCCGCAGCCGTGGTTCCCTTATTCATAGCATGATAAATGCCCCATCCGGCCCCCCCCGCAATACCCAAAGCGACGACGGAACTGATCACACACGCGATAACGATTTTCTTCATTTTGCTTTTACACTTTGATCAGAACGGATTCATTCCGTTGAAATTGAGGTTCATCATTGAGCACTAATGCTGACGCCACCTCATCCTGTTGATGACCTGACTGCTGTTTTTGCTGCTGCGATTGCCCCTCGGAAGAGACCTGAACATTGACTTCCATGAAGTTCTGCGCCGTCAGGTGCTGACGTAGGTTTTCGCTAAACTGCTGCAATGAGCGGCAGACATCGCTCTGATTTGCGCCGATATGTACCATCAGCTTCCCTGCATCCAATTGCACGGCAATTTCAAGCTTGCCCAGCGACGGAGGATCAAGACGAATGGTCGAAATTTGCTGTTGCTGACCTATCTGGAACTGAATTCTGTCTTTAAGCAGCGCAGTGAGTTTCTCCCCGAGTTCCTCCGTTGACATCGTCACTGGTGCGGAAACTGGCGTCGACACGATGTTATGCTCGGTCAGTGGATTCACTGGCTGATTTCCCTGCGCCGCGGTATTGAGCAAATTCTGCGTAGAGAGCGCAGGGTTGACCGTCACGCCAGCGGTTTTTCTCTCCACCACCGGGCGAGGACTGGGGTTCTGGGTTGATTTCACCCGAGCAGAAATTTGTTGGGAGGTCGAGAGTGACGCAGGCTCCGGCGCAATCGCTCGCAGATCCTGGGCGGAAAACGTCGCCAGCTTAGCCTGTTGATCCGGGGTTGCTGGCGGCAAATCCTCGCTGAGTGACGCCAGTAACGTTTGCAGCTTAGGCGGCAGTGACGATAAGTCAGTTGTGTGCTGATCAGCCGATGGCGCGGATGTTTTTTCCGGCTGGGCCATGGCGCTCGCCAGTTGGCGCAGCAATGATGACCCCGAATGGGTGGTTTGCACCTGCGCCAGCATTCTCAACATGTCGCCATCAGGCTGCTTTTGTACATCGGCCGGGGCTGCCTGAGTCGGTTGCGCCAATAGCATAGCCAGCAATGCCTGCATGGCTGCCGGAGTCGCGTCGTCTTGTTTATGTGCAGCCGCCGATGTCTGCTGATGACTCAGTTTTGCGCCAATCAACCGCTCAGCCGCGGCGTTCAGTCCCGACTGGGATAAAGAAAATGCGCTGCCGCCCTCAGGGGTTGACGGCGCCGAAATCGTCGCCTTTTCCGGTGTGGCCTCTGCCGACGCACTGACCGAGGCCAGTAATACAGGATTCATGCCTTCTCCGAAATTAAATTAACCATTGAATACGCCAACATTCCTTCCTGGTTTTGCTGATGTTTCTCCATCCGCGTTTTGAGTTCTTCCGCACGCTGCGTTCGCCGCGCAATTAATGTCTCAAACGCGACCAGCAGTCTGCTTTTCACTTCCCGTAGCGCCTCGGCGTCAGTTTCCCAGGCAGCATAGGCATGAAAGTCACGCATCACCTGCTGATGCAGACCTGGTAATCGACGCCACCGTTTTTGATCCAGGGCATCGTTCATCGCCGCCACCAGGGCATAAAGCTGCTGTTGCTGACGTTCTCTTTCCATCGCCTTATCCAAGTTTTGCCGACAGACCTTCCCAGCCTGTGCGCAGATTCGTCAGGATGAGGATCACTTCATCAATTTTTTCTAACGACAATTCGCCGCTGGCTTCATACAGGCGGTAGACGCAGTGGTCATACAGCCGGGAGAGATTCACCACCAGCTCACCGCCGGTTTCAAACTCCAGCGAGCTGGTTAAGGCGTTGAGAATATCGATGCATTTATTGATGCTTTGCGCTTTACGCTCGTAGCGTTTGTTCTCAATGTGGCTTTTCGCGCGTTCCAGTTCGTCCATCAGTCCCGAAAACAGCACCAGCACCAGCTCTAACGGCGATGCTGCTGCCGTACGCGCAGCAAGATCCATCTCTTTGTATTGCGAATAACCATCCTGCGTGTCGTACATATTGGTTCTTAATCCTTCTCTTAAATCGGCCGGTTACATAAACGCGGCCATACTCACTTTCATGGTGTACACCTCAACCAGCGTATTGGTGTACTCTTCCACATAGCGCTCGTAGTTGGTGTTATAGGTTTCGGTCAGTTGATCGCTTTCGTCCTGGATTTTGCTCTGCTGGTCGTCAATGTTTTCCTGGCGCATGGCAATGATGCCGTTACTGGAATCCAGATAGCTGTCCATCAGGTCGTCCATTTGCGCGACCATGCTGTCTTCCCCAACAAAAATAGAGGTCAAACCGTCCGGATTTTCTTCCATTTCTTCGCTGAACTGGGTGGAGTCGATTTGTAAGTGACCGTCGGAATCCAGCGTGATGCCATAGTCGACAATCGATACGCCGCCGTATGAAGCGTGAGCGATATCATCCATCTGATTTGCCAGCGAATTCATCCCGGCATCACCGGCAAAAACCCCGGCTGCCGTGTCGTCATCGCCATAGCTGGTGAGAGAATCTATGGTGTCGATTAGCGTGTTATAAGCATCAACAAAAGTCTGTACCTTTTCCTGCGAACCGCTGGAATCTTCTGCGACGGTAAAGGTAGTCACATCATTAGGATCATCAGGATCGCTGGCCTCTGTGAAGGTCATGGTTACGCCGGGGATCACATCGTCAAAAGTGTTGCTACTGCTGGTGATTGCAGGACCGGTTTGACTTCCCAGATGAATTTCTGCGTCCTGCGCATCCGTGACGTTATTTTTGCTGGCTGTAATCTGATCGGAGAAAGAGGTGTTTCCCGTTACGTTTACTGAGAATGCGCTTTGCGCTCCCGTAGTATCGGAAGTCAGCATGATGGTGGTTGTCCCATCGGTTTTGACCAGGGCCGCTGACACGCCAGGGTTGTCATCCGAGTCATTAATTGCATCAACCAGTTCGCTGGCATCAATAAAGCTGTCGCCATCCTCATCAGCCGCCGCGAGATCGATATCCATGGTCGTGCCGTCATCCATCGTTAGCTCAAACGTGCCGGAAGCGCTAAACGTGTCGTCGCTCATATTGAAGGTTGTCTGCTGCGCCTGCGCCAGTTTAGTGACATAGAATGAATAGGTTCCCGCCTGCGCCTGCGAGTTTGCTGACACCGTATTCGCCTCATTACTCGAGGTGGCAGAAAACGTCAGCGGGCCGTCGGTGTCACTGTTAAGCGCATCAATTGCTGACTGAAAGTCGGTGAGCGCCGAACTTAACGAGTCCAGGCCGTTGCTCTCTGCATTCAATTCGTTCTGCTGGTTCTGCAGATTTGCTGCCTGGGTGGCGATGTCTGCGTAGGCAAATTCTTGTGCTAATTTTTGGATCGGACTCGTAAAACTCATAATCAGTGACTCCGTGCAACGTTAGTTATGTAATAGCAAAACGCATGCCAATATTTTTTATTATTGATATTCAGTAAGTTAAATTAGTAGCGGAAATGAATTTTCCCTTCCTCAGGAAGGTTTCCAGGCAAAGGCCCGGTTGCGGAAAGCACAACACCGCCGGGTGGCGGTGCTGTGAATGGCATTACGTCAGGAATTACTGCAGCAGGCTGGAAACCATGCTGGACATGCTGTTGGACTGCTTCAGCATGGTGATACCCGTTTGCATCAGCACCTGTTGCTGGGTCATGTTGGACGCTTCCGTCGCGTAGTCGGTATCCATAATGTTACCGATCGCCACTTCAGTGTTGTCCTGCATGCTGGTCAGGTTAGCCGCGGTGTCGTTCAGGCGGTTGATGGATGCACCCAGTTTGGACTGGATCTTAGACACGTCGTCCATTGCAGTCTGGATAGTGGTGATCATCGCGTTTGCAGAGCCAGAAGTGGTCAGCTCAGAACCACCGGAAACACCGGCATTACCGGTAGCATCAGCCTGATCGCCTCTGAAAGAGGCGCTAACTTGACCCAGTGCTCCAACCAGAGCGTCCAGTTGGCTGGAGATATCAACGGTCATGGTGTCAGAAGATTCAGCGCCAACCTGGAAGGTTACGCCGCTCTGGAACAGACCGTCTTTACCGGTGTTGCTGGTACCGGAAACACCGAACAGGTTAGTGCCGCCGTAAGTGGTGTTCTGCAGCATATCGGACATCTGCTGGCCCAGTTCATCGTATTCGTCCTGCATTGCCTGCAAATCTTCATCGCTGTACGTTCCGTTCGCCGCCTGAGTAGACAGGTCTTTCATACGGCCCAGTACGTCGGTCATTTCATCAAACATGCTGTCGGCAGTCTGCAGCATGGCAGTGGCATCGTTGATGTTGCTCAATGCAACGCCCATGCCGCTGGACTGCGCGGTCAGACGGCTGGCAATCTGTTTGCCCGCGGCGTCATCTGCAGAGGAGTTAATACGGTTACCTGTCGCCAGACGTTCCATAGAAGTAGACAGTGATGCGCTGCTTTTGTTGATAGCATTTACAGCAGACATTGATGCGGTATTAGTATTAATCGATAACATGGTACTGCTCCTTGGGAATAATCGTTTTCGTTTCGATACTCTGTAAAAACGACCACCCGTTTGGAAAACTTAAAGCGCTGCAGAAAATTTTTTTGACGCGTTACACAACATCATTAGCGAGAGAAAAAACGCTTCCACCTCTATTTTAGCTTTACGTGCTACCTCCCCAAAAAACCACCTTCTAAGGAAGATCTCAATCAAGATTTAATTAAAAGATTATTAGAAATATCTAATAACGGCTTGGTTGCTTACGCGCCATACGGGTTAACTTTTTGATAAGAATAAGATTATCCCTAGATGAAATCACTTTAAAAAGCCTGGTTATAGCCATGTTTTACATTTAGTTGCAAATACCCTGTACTTTTATATTGTGAGTCTCGGGCACTTTCGCTACATTTCAAATCCTTTTTTGGATAGCATAAAAAACACTCAATAGCGATTCAGCTGCAGCTTCATAGCACAAAGAAATTTCAATTTCTCCAGAATTTTAATGCACTGATTTTTAACGGTGTGACACCAGGGATATAAAATCTTGCACGGGTATACAAATCGATGAGTATCGTAGTCAACAACTGGCGGATGGATTCCTCGCTTAATGCGTTAATCCATTGTGAAACAGGCGAGATACGTCGCCTGGGCGAATACCATTTTATTCTGTTAGAGACATTAGCTAAAAATGCCGATGTCGTTTTATCTCGGTCATATTTAATGAGCGCAGTATGGAAGAATCGCATCGTCGGTGGAAATAGCCTGCCGACAGCCGTTCATGCGCTGCGTGTTGCGATCGATGATGACGGTAAGCAGCAAGAAATTATAAAAACCATACCCAAAAAAGGGTATTTATTTAATAAAAACTACCTCACTGAAACTATTGACCTTAATGAAGCTGTGGCTGATGACAGCACCATTGATGAGGTCGAGAAACGTACCGAGATTATTGAGTCCCCTGCGCTTGATGAAATGCGTTCATCAACAAATCATGGGGAAATACCCTTACTTAACAGTCAACTATCGTCAAGAAACCAGAGAAAAACGGCTATCAGGCGGCATCCTTATCGAGCCGTTCTGATTACCTTACCCGTTATCGTTATCGCGCTGTCGTTGTTTATTTTAATCTCTTATTTTAAAGCACCGTCTGTCACTAAAATGGAAGAAGCTCCGCAATTGGTTAAAGAGACGCTTGAAAATGCCAACCATGTTACGGTATATCAACTTTACGACCCAGGTGAGAATAAGAAATCATCATCGCTTGTTTCAACGCATATTCTTCCCGGTATCGAGCAGCTCAACCCACTATTGGTAAGCCATAACGCCTCGATGACCTTGTATTATCGGGTCTCACTGAACAAACTCGCCCTTGATATTGTGCTTAGCAATCAATGCAATGATAAGTGGCAGTTAGCGCTAAGCTTTGACAACTGGCTAAATAAAGATAATGAAATGAATGGTATTTTAATTAAAGAAGTGGAGAAAATGTTAAATGAAATGCCAAAATGCAAATAATTTCTTTTTCCCTGCCCTGTCTGCTTTCACACTATTTTTCACATTGACGGCTCATGCCCGCATTGAAAATACGGTCATTGCCAATTACGACCTTACTACTGGCAAAAACGTACATTATGAACTTATCGCAAATTCTCTGGATAAAAGCACCACAATCACTCTCGTCCCTTTGGAGCAAAATAATAAAATGCCCTCTACGTTTAAAGTAGCATCGTGTATTAATCATTATACCGGCTCATATAAACAGGGTGAGTTTCACTTTAGTACCACCAAAACCGATCAAAACGATTCTCGTATGGCTAATTTCGGGGCATTTGTCACTGAGCACAACCTGCATACATGGTGGCTCCATATAACTCCGCAGCAAAATTTGATTTTTACTCGGGATGTCGGAGGTCTGTTAATCACAGACCCCTCTGTATTTAACTTTTCAACAAAAGCATGCCAGCAGAATTAACTTAATAAACTACGGACAGTCTGGCTGGAAAGTCGGGCTTGTCCATTCACCGCCTGCGCTAATACCTGATAATTGTGATTAGCATGATCCAATACCCCACCCAATGATTCAGAGGCTTGCACCGCACTTTCTGCCTGTGGAAAACGCGCCATACCGTCAATGAGCTGCCGGGCCTTCTCCTGCTGGGCAGCCATTTGCGCACGTTGATCGCCAATAATATCCAACGCCTGCTGTAATCCGTCCTGAGTTCGGGCTCCGCCCTGTGCTACATACTGTTGAAGCTCCTCTGAACGTGAGGGATCGGCAAATGTTTTCAGCGGGGTAAACGCTGATGACTTCGCACCGACATCGCGTACGCTCAGGGTTTGCTGGATCTGCGACCACTGCTTTTCCGTGGTGGAGAACGTTAACGTGCCCTGCCGATCGTGCACCTGTACGCCGACGCGACGCAGCGCGTTGCTCATCATTATCTTGTACTGGCCTGGATCCATATCCTCACCCACCACCACCGCCGAGTGCTGCGTTTGCCGCCCATCGGAAACACTAAACATGCGCGAGCTTATGGCATCTTTTTGCAGCATCTGCGCCAGTTCAGGCGCGTGAAAAGTCACTCGCGCCTCGCCCTGCAAAACCGGACGCAGTTGCCTGTCCACCGCACCGCCGGATAACGCCGTTCTTTTATCCAGCCACTGGGTAAGTTCAGCACCCTTTTGCTGCTGCGTCTGCCCGCCACGGCGCGAGGCATGGCGATAATCCAGCAAATGCTGTTCCAGTTGTCCCAGATAGTGATCGGCCTGCTGTAGCGTGGTGAGCTGATCGTTAAGCTGCACGCTATAACGCTGAGGCCGGGTGGTAATAAGCGGTGAGGCCGGGTAATCACTCGCCGTTGCGGGTAACTTTTGACGGACAGGGGCATTCTGCGCAACGGTGTGCTGCTGCACAGAAGGATTAAGCGCTCCGCTACCGGAGAGTGACGTTGTATTTAAACCGACCTGCATACTATTCCTGAGCTACTGCTCGCTGTTAAATCACACTGAAAAGGTTCAACTCACTCACTTTAGAGTAGGTTTTTAAGGTGGCTTCCATCGCCATTTCCAGTCCGGTAAAGGTAATGGAAGCTGGGCCGTAATCCAGATCGCTCAACTGACTGATCAGCTGATCGTTGGACGTTGAGATATCCGTCTGAGCATCGCTGAGCATGGTCATTGTATTCTGCGTTTCACCAATGGTGGCGATGGAGGCGTTGAGCTCATCAGAGGCCACGTCTACCGTATCGATGGCATTCTGAATGTCGCTTTGTACCTGCGGATCGGCAGGATCAACCGATGGGTCCTGCAGCTCTTTCGATAATGACGTTAAGGTGTTCAGCACATCCAGGCTATCGCCGAAGAAGTCGCTGACGGCCACATTGGTGTCAACCTCTACGCCATTGGAGACAGTAGTTTGGCGATGATCGCCATTCCCCTGGTAGGTATAGCTGTCGGTCACGCCGTCGCCGTCCTCATCCATCGCGACAATCGGCGGCCGATCGTTCACCGTCCCGCCAAACACATAGTGACCGTCTTCATCCTGGTAATTTAACGCCGACACCATCGCTTCAGTCATCGACTGGATATCCTGCCCCAGACTGGATAATGACTCAGCGGTATTGGTGCCGTTCGCGGCTTCCAACAGATCGTCGCGAATCGCCAACAGATCGTTATTGACGCCGTCGAGAATAGATTCCTGCTGGCTCATCCCCGCCGACGCGGAATTAATATTCGTTTGATATTGGTCGAGGGCCGATTGCTGGCGGTTAAGCTGGGTGATACGGGTCGCCGCAATCGGATCGTCAGACGGCAACAGAATGCTTTTCCCCGTCGCCATCTGCGTGACGACATGAGAAAGATCGCTGGAAAGGTCGTTAAAACTCTGCGTCATAGACACATAAGACTGCTGGGCAGTGACTCGCATTTTTCATTCCCCTTCCGGTTAGCTACACATTTCCAGCACAGAATCGAAAATATCAGCACCCGTTGAGATGACTTTCAGGTTAGCCTCATAAATCTGCTGATAGGTAATGAGGTTGACCGCTTCTTCATCCATGCTGACGCCGCTCACGCTGCTCTGCTGGTTCTGTGCCTCGGAGTACACGTTCGCTGCGGCTTCGGCTTCCGTCTGGTTTTGCTGGCTGTAGATACCAATATTGCTGATGATCGATGAACAGGCTTCGCCCACGGTTACGCTACCGAATCCTTCAATTTCCAGCGGTTCGGTTGAGATGCTGATCAGCGCCTGCAGGTTATCGCTATTGCCGCTTTCGTCCGGCGAGCTGGAAAACGCCAGTTCATCGGCGGTGATATCAGGGTTTACCTCCAGCGGGCCATCCGATGAGTTTTCATCATAAATAAACAGCGGTTCACCGGGATTTCCGTTCAAATCGTAGCCCTGCGCCAGTTGGGTGTTAACCGCATCGGCAAATTGCTCCGCCATGCTGTTAATCGTTCCCGTCAGCGGCGTCAGCACCTCATTCTGATAATCAAACAGCGCGCCCAGCGAGCCGCCGGTATCGGTGTTCATGGATGAGGTGGTTCCGGCAAACGTTAACGACATACTCTGCGTGCCATCGGCGTTGGTATCCAGTTCGATGGTGGAACTCTCCTGCCCGCTAACCAATGGCTGACCGTTTTGCAGCGTGACGTTATAGTTGCCTTCATCATCGATATTGACCTGAACGTCCATAATGCCGCTCAGCTCTTCCACCATCTGATCGCGGGCGTCATACAGCGCCGAGGCGTTATCACCGTTAGCTTCAGCTTCAGCAATTTGCTGGTTATAACTGGCAATACCGGTAGTCAGGGTGTTCACCTGCGCCACCATTGCCTGCTCCTGGCTAACGATCTCACTGCTTTGCGAGTCGATGTAATCGAGGGTGTTATCCACGCGCAGCGCCAGCGCGCCGGACTCGCTAATCACCTGCTCACGCAGGGCGGAATCATCCGGGCTGGTGGTGGCTTCGTTTAGCGCGGCAAAAAAGTTATCAAATCCCCCGCTCAGGCTGCTGTTATCATCGCTGAGGACGGTTTCCAACTGCGTTAAATACTCTTGCTGGGTGTTGTAATAGCCATAATCGCTGGCGGCATACCAGACCTGGTTAACCTGATACTGGTTTGAGACCCGGCGAATACTGTCAACCTGCACACCGTTACCCGCACTGTTCGCTGAACCGGAACTCGCACCAATGGTACTGGTGATGGCAACCTGCCGGGTATAACCGTCAGTCATCGCGTTGGCGGTGTTCTGCGCCGTTACGTTAAGCTCCACCTGCGCAGTCGATGCGCCGCTGTAGCCAATGTTAATCATATCCATCAAAGCGTCCTCGCCGGTCAGTTACCCGGTCTGTCATTAACAACCTTGCCGATTAAGAGCGGCGAAAAAACCGCAGTTCTTAAGCCGCCGCGCAACCTTTATCCTTGGTGATGAGGGGAGAGCTGTTTGACGATCATCTCCGCAATGCCAATGCCGTGCTGTTGGGCAAGACTGTTGCACAGCTGATCGTCATAAAATCCCTGCATCATGCGTACCGAGTCGCTGTTAAACGGGTTATCTTTTGAGTCGAAGATCTCATTGGTTTTACGCATCTCTTTCAGCATGTTGCGTAAGAAGATGGCTTCGAATTGCTGGGCAGCTTTCTGCAAATCGTTATCTTTGATTTTGGGGCCCATTAACGCATCGCTACCGTCAATGCCCCCGCTATGATTCACCTTGATGTCGGCCATTAAATCACCTCCAGATCGGCATCCAGCGCGCCGGCTTCATGCAGGGCCTGCAAAAT
Organism: Citrobacter sp. CRE-46; assembly: GCF_059615875.1. NCBI lineage: Bacteria > Pseudomonadati > Pseudomonadota > Gammaproteobacteria > Enterobacterales > Enterobacteriaceae > Citrobacter > Citrobacter sp. CRE-46. Next base: position 4,101,469 of record NZ_CM184341.1, read on the forward strand.
AGACATAATGTCGTCCGGCGTTGCCCCCAGGCTATTGAGCGCGTTGACCAACGTTTTCAGACTGCTGGACTCTGGCAGACTGATCATCCCCGGACGGGCATGATTCACCGAAATATTGCTTTGCGGCGTCACCGCCGTACGGCCACCGGCAAAAGCGTTCGGCTGGCTGACGTTGCTGCTTTCATTGATGGAAACCGTCAGACTGCCATGCGATACCGCCGCCGCATGCAGGGCGATACCATCGCCCATAACGACCGTACCGGTACGCGAGTTAAACACCACGCGGGCGCGGACTTTTTCCGCCTGCACCTGGACGTCATCTAACTGAGACATGAAGGCCACGCGCGCGCCGGGGCTGGTTGGCGCGCGGACGATAACGTTGGTCGAGCTTTGCGCCGTCGCAATGCCGCCAAACGACGCGTTGATCGCCGCGGCAATGTTATTGGCATCTTTAAAGGAGGGGCGTTTCAGATTGAGCGTAATGGTGTCCCCCATCTGGAAGTCGCTGGGAATTTCCCGTTCTACCGACGCGCCGTTCGGTATCAGCCCGGCGGTGGGGGTATTCACGGTGACGCTGGAGCCGCTGGCTCCGGTCGCGTTCATCCCGCCGACCACCACGCTCCCTTGCGCAAGGGCATAAACCTCGCCATCCGCGCCGTGTAATTGGGTGAGCAATAGTGTGCCGCCGCGCAGGCTTTTGGCATCGCCGATCGACGAGACCGTGACGTCAATGGTCTGCCCACGCGAGTACATGGGCGGTAGCGTCGCGCTGACCGCCACCGCCGCAACGTTCTTCACCTTCGGATCGATTTTGCTCGGCAGTTGTACGCCAAACTGGCGCAGCATGTTGGTAATTGTCTGGTTGGTGAATTTGACCTGGTTTTTATCCCCGGTTCCGTCCAGACCGACCACCAGACTGTAGCCGACGAGTTGGTTTTCCCTGACCCCCTGGACGTTAACCAGCGATTCCAGAGATTGCGCCTGCGTGGTACCTGGCAGCGCCAGGCTAAGGGCGATAACGATGCCGTTTAACGCGTTCATCCAGCGCCCGCTTAAGTGTTGCATATCAAAATCCTACTTAGATCGGGAAGAGAGGATGGTTAAACAGACGCGTCAGCCAGCCCGCCGCATTGGCATCGCTCAATGCGCCACGGCCCGCGTAGGAGATGCGTGCATCCGCAATACGCTGCGATGAGACGGAGTTGTCGTTCTGAATGTCATCGGCGCGCACCAGGCCACTCAGGCGAATGTACTCATCGCCCTGGTTAAGGGTGAGCCATTTTTCACCGCGAATTTCCAGGATACCGTTCGACTGTACCGAGTGTACCGATACCGTAATTTCACCGCGCAAACTGTTTTGCTGCTGCGAGGTCGCCGTCCCGTTGAAGTCACGATTGGCGTCCACGGAAGCGGAAAGGTTATCTTTGGTATGTCCGAACAGCGTCGGCGCGCCGATGTCGACGGTATTGTTCTTACCGAAATTGGTTTTCGCCTGTTTGCTCGACTGGGTGGATTCTTCCAGCATCACGGTCAGGATATCGCCCACGCGATAGGCGCGGCGGTCCGCCGTCAGCGACCAGTTATACCCCGTTTCAAACACGCCCCCCGCGCGACCATCCGCCGTTGGCGGCGCTTCCGTTTTGGGAGGAGCAAAGAATTCGTCATTTTTTTTGACCAGGAGGGCCTGCGATTCGCACCCGCTTAACAGGGGAAGCAGTACCATCAGCCAGAGATAATTTTTCACGTTCTGCCTATTTCTGCCGGATGGCGCTGTACCATCCGGCATTTCACATTCTTGAGTTACAGTGTCTGACTAATAAACTGCAGCATATCGTCTGCCGCAGAGACCATTTTGGCGTTCATCTCATAGGCGCGCTGTACGGTGATCATCGCCACCATTTCGTTGACGATGTCCACGTTCGAGCCTTCCAGTGCTTTATCCTGTAACGTTCCCAGACCATCTTCCCCCGGAATACCTTCCGTCGGTTGACCGCTGGCCGCCGTTTCCAGATACAGGTTGTCGCCTTCGGCTGAAAGCCCGGCCGGGTTGGCGAAATTCACCAGCGTTAGCTGTCCCAGCTCAGTGGGATCGCTGTCGCCGGGTAAAATCGCGCTCACCGTGCCATCGGAAGCAAATGACACGCTGGTTGAACCCGCTGGCACATCAATTTCCGGCTGTAACGGCAAACCCTGGGAGTTGGTCAGCACGCCATCAGCGTTAACCTGCATATTGCCGTCACGGGTATAAGCGATATCCCCATTGGCTTTTTGCACCTGCCAGAACCCCTGCCCCATGATGGCCACGTTCATCGTATTGTCGGTGGTTTCTACATTCCCTTCGGTGAAGGTTTTTTGCGTTCCCACAATACGAACACCGCTACCGAACTGCATTCCGGTCGGCATGATGTTGTTTTGATCGAGCATGGCGCCCGGCGCTTCCTGAGTCTGATAAAACAGATCCTGGAACATCACGCGGTCGCGCTTAAAGCCCGTGGTATTGACGTTGGCGATGTTGTTGGCAATCGCACTCATCTCAGCATCCTGCGCCGACAGGCCGGTTTTACTGATCCATAACGCTGCATTCATAAAACTTTATCCCTGATTAAAGGCTACGACTCAGGAGCCGCGTAGCAGCCTGTTGCCTGAGTCGCTGAGATCTTCAGCCGTTTTCATCATCTTGATTTGCGCTTCAAACTGACGGTTCATCGCGATAGATGACATCATTTCGCTCACCGCAGACACGTTACTGCCTTCCAGAAAGCCGCCGCTCACTTTGATGTTCTCATCGCGCTGCGCCGGTACGCCGTCCGCCGTCACCAGCATCCCCTCGCTATTTTTCGCCAGATTGGCGACCGGAATATCCACCAGCTTCAGGCGATCGATATCCATCGTTGCAGTAACATCGCCATCGTCAGGCGTGACGGAGAGCGTGCCGTCGCTGCCGAAAGAGGCAATCGCGTTTGGCGGTAAAATAATCGGGCCGTTATCCCCGAGCACCACGTTACCGTCGATGGTCAGTTGCCCCTGATCGTCCTGCTGAATATTGCCGTTACGGGTGTACACCTCGTTTCCCGCTTTATCCTGCACGGCGATATAGCCGGGTCCCTGAATAGCAACATCAAGCGGACGTTCGGTTTTTTCCGCCACGCCAGTGCTGTCATTGACGCCGCTGGGACTCTCCTTCGCCATAAAACGCGTATCAAAACCACCGCCTTTTACTTTGTCGTTGCTCGCCATCGCCATATCCGCGCGAAAACCATTGGTGTTAACGTTGGCGAGGTTATTGGCGCTAATTTGCTGCTCGAGCAGCGTCTGGGTGGCTCCGCTGAGTGCGGTATAAATCAACCGATCCATTTCTTAGCCTTACATCGCCTGGAAGAGAGCCTGATCCAACTGCGTACTGGTCGAAATCACCTTGGTGTTCGCCTGGTAATTACGCTGGGCGGTCATGAGATTGACCAGTTCGTTGGTAATATCCACATTGGAGCTTTCGAGCATGCCGGAGGAGAGCGTGCCGCAAGAGCCGGAGCCAGGCGTACCTATTAACGGCGTGCCGGATTCGCCCGTCTGTACCCAGGCGGTGCCGCTTACCGCTTCCAGTCCGTTCTCATTCGGGAAGGTAGCGAGCACGACCTGCCCCTGCAGCATGCGTTCGCCGTTGCTGTAGGTGGCGTAAACTTTACCGTCATCATCCACCTGCACGCCGTTCTGCGTTGCCGAGGCATAACCGGTTGCGGAGTTGGTTGTCACCGAGAAATCAGAGCCGTACTGAGTACAGTCTGAGTAATCAATGGTCATCGAAATCGGCGCAGCGTCATCAGTAGTGAACGTGATGGTTTGCGGTGTTGTTGGCGATGTCAGCTTGCCGGTATTTGAGTCGAAGGTCAGCGTGGTCGGTGGGACGCCGCTCTGCGCCTCACCATCAAAGGTGTACTGTACTTCCCAGGTGTTATCGGCGGTTTTGGTAAAATACTGGCTAACCGAGTGTTCGTTACCCAGCGAGTCATACACAGTGGTGGTGTAGCTGTCGGTATAGGTATCGCTGTTGTTCGCGTCAAACGGTACGCTGGTGCGATCGATCGTTTCATCACTGGCGTCAAAGTTTGCCGTGAAGGTCATGCTATCGGTGGCCTGCGCCGGGATGTTGCCGGTTTTAATCTGGATGTCAGTGACGGTACCGGTTTGCAGCGTGCCGCTGTCATCAACCGGATAACCTTGCAGGTAATCACCGGACGCATTGACGATATAGCCGTTTTTATCGGTCACAAAAGAGCCGGCACGCGTATAGGAAATATTCCCTGCGCTATCGCACATGACGAAAAAACCATCATCGTTAATGGCTAAATCCAGCGCATTGCCGGTTGAAACCATCGAGCCACCGGTGGAGATACTTTGTGCGGAACCGGCCACGCTCACGCCCATCGCCTGCGTCCCGGCGTACATGGCGGAGAACTGGGTGGTCATTGATTTATAACCCACCGTACCGGAGTTAGCGATGTTGTTACTGATGCCGTCCAGTTGTTCGTTGACGGCGTTTAGCCCCGTCGCTGCAATTTCATAACTCATTGTTTCTTCCTGTAAGATTAACTAAATCAGAGCACCATATTGCTGTTGGCGTTATCGCTTCCGTCGTCAGTATCTGGCGGCGTGGTGTCATCGGAACCGCTGGTTCCGTCGGTGCTGTCCGGTACGCCAAACTGGGTGATCATGGTGAATGGCACTTCGCCAACGCCGTCAACGTTGAGCACCGGCGTGCTGCCATCAAGCGGAATACGCACATCTTCCACCTGGCCCGTCACCTCGATCGGCACTTCCTCTTCCCCGGTATTGGTCACCACGGAAACGCTGTAATCGCCCGGCGGGATGCCGTAATCCGCAGGATTGATGTCGAAGTCCACCTGGCCTGGTCCGACGGAGGTTTCACCTTCCGGAATCAGCGACACGGTGTAGTCATCACCCGCTTCATCGGTAAAGTGCAGATCCACATCGGTACAACTGTCATCCAACGTGACGCGCCCCTGGATCGCCTTGCTGTTGTCTTCGATATCCAGCGAGGTGGTTTGCACCATGATGTCGTCGCCGACCATATTTCCCAGCGCCATCACCTGGATGTTGCTCATCAGCACGGCATTAGTGTTGGCCTGGACGCTCATCTCTTCCATCATCGCCACCTGCGCCATTGAGGAGAGCTGATCGATATAGGCCGTAGGATCGGTGGGATCGGTCGGGTCCTGGTTTTCAATTTCAGCCACAAACAGCGTCAGAAACGTGTCGACCGCCGAGGTTTCGGTGGACGTGGTGGTTGTTGTGGTGCTGCTGGTGTCGCTGGTATCCGTCGTTGACGACGTTGTCGAAGAACTGCTGTCTCCCACATTAGTGCTTTGCGCCGTGGCGCCGACGTTATTTTCAGCAACCGCCGTCGTCTTCTCCTGAGAAGAAGCCAGCGCCTGAGATTGGGCATACAGAGCCAGGGTATTCATTACACTTCTCCCAGTTTGAGTAAGCTTTGTTGCATACTTTTGACGTTATTCAGCACATCAACGTCGGTTTCAAAATCACGTGATGCGGACATCATGTCAGCCATTTGCTCGACCACGTTGACGTCCGGATACCAGACAAAACCGTTCTGATCCGCCATTGGGTGATGCGGCTCATAACGCTTTACCGCTCCGCCGCTTTGCATGACGTCCTGCACTTGTACGCTGGCGCCATCAATGGCGTGACGGTTATGTCCCCCTATCAGGCTATTGTTGTAAACCGCGGCAAAAACCGGGCTGCGCGCCTTATAGGCCTGCGCCTCGCTGCTGGCAGGAGATTCCGCATTCGCCATGTTGCTGGCGACGGTATTCAGACGGATGGTTTGCGCCGTCATCGCCGAACCGGAAATCTGGTAAATATCAGTAAACGACATGGTTATTTCCCTTCAATGGCCTCTTTGATGCCGCTAAGTTGCAGATTCAAAAAAGTCAGACTGCTTTGATAATCCATACTATTTTGTGAAAACCGGGCCTGCTCGGTATTCAGCTCTACGGTATTGCCATCCTCTGAAGGCTGCATCGGCACGCGGTATTTCACGTCAACCTCGGGCGGAACATTTGTACGACTTGCCCGTTGCATCTCAGCGGCAAAATCAATATCTTTGGCTTTGAAATTTGGTGTATCGACGTTTGCCAGATTCGCAGTCAGTAGCTCGGTCCTCTCAAGACGTAACTTCACTGCCAGCGGATGTACACCCAATGCCTGCTGAAAACTGATTCCCATTTCTTGCATCACTCCTGCGTAGATATCGCTGTTATTAGCAATATGTATGCCAACTTTTAAGTGATTGATGAGAAATGACTTTATGAAAAGACACCCTCACAGAAGGAAGCCCTCTTTCCTCTTTGCCGTGGAAATGATGCTGGCTATATGCTGTGGCTTACCCATATATGCCGCCGTCCATCCCATTCAGCACAGCGCCCGGGAACAGATCAACGCGCAGATTCTCAATGCCGCCAGTCATGAAATTGACGCGCTGGCGCGCAAACAGCAGTGGCGGGACTATCGCTACACGTTCAATATTTATATTCCCTCCGCCGTCAGCACCAGCGCGCTATGCGCGTCGGCGCCGCAGGTTACCTCAAGCACATCACCGGAGATGGTCCTGTCACGAATGAACTTTGTGGTCAGTTGTCCGGGCAGCAATGGCTGGCAATTTAACGTGGCGGTACGCCCCGATGTGTCGATTCCGGTGGTCATGCCAAAGTCGTTGATTGCGCGAGATACGGTAATCACCGCCGACGACCTGCAGCTTAAAAAATTCAATATCAGCAACCAGCGCGAAGGGTTGATGACGAATATCGATGAGGCGATTGGTCTCACCAGCAAGCGCGCCCTGCAACCGGGCAAACCGATTACCCGTAGCGAGCTGGTACTGCCCGTACTGGTCAAACGCGACCAGCCGGTGATGATCGTCTCCCACATGGCCGGGATCACCGCCTCAATGCCGGGCGTGGCGTTGAAGAATGGTCGTAAAGGGGATGTGATAAAAATTCGCAACAGCAGCAGCCAGCGGATCATTAGCGGGATGGTGGACGATACCGGCGTGGTCACCACGCTGACGGCGGAATAGTGCGGGGATTTTTTGTGATGGGATTAAAGTTTTCCTCTATTACCGTCGCTTTTAGCCAATAACAGATAACCAACCCAACGGAATATGTACGAGGTTGCTATGAAAATTACCCCAACTCTGCCAGGAAATCGCCCTGCATCGACAACCGAACAGGCGCGTGCAGACAAGAGCAGCGTGCAGACGAGCGCGTCCAGTTCCGCATCGCTTTCCGCCGACGATATTACTCAGGCGGGATTACAAACGGCGCAGCAAACGCTGAACAGTGATACGCAAAGTGACGTTGATTACGACAAAGTGACGCAAATGCAGGCCATGCTGGCCTCAGGCGATTTGCAGGTTGATACCGATCAACTGGCTGGGGACATGCTCAGCTTTTTCCAGAAATAAGAGGCTACAACAGTGAGTACCAGGCTACAGCAGGTGAAAACTCTGCTTCAGGGCATCCGCGAGGACGGGACGCGGTATGACGCGCTCAGACACCAGTTGGAACAACAACGTCTGTGTATGATCCGTCGCGACAGCGACGAACTACTGGCCGTCAATGAACTTATTCAACAGCATTATGAGCAGTTGCAAAACAGCAGCCAACAGCGCCGGTCGCTCCTGCAACTGCTGGGCGTAAGCGTCAATCGTGCAGGGATAGAACAGGTCTTTAGCTGGTTGCCGGGCGTGCAGAAAACTGCCGCAGAGGGCTGGTGGCAAAGCCTTGAGCAAAAAGCGAAACGCTGCAAGATGTACAACGAAAAAAACGGCGATCTGCTGATCCGCCAGTATGAATTTATTCAGGCTTTTTTAGGTACTGAGCCCGATTTTATTTACCAGCGCTAAAACTTCCTTCCCTGACGCGGAAACCGGCTTTCCGCGCCTCATCTAACCAATTGATATAAATATAATTAAAATTCAGGCATGGATATTGCACTGTCATAGCCAGATTTTGAATATTGGGATTACTGAGAACACATTATGAGTATGATTGATTGTTACGAGCCTGACTTTGTCCGGTTGTTTTTATCCCACCATCCGGATTCCGCTTTACTGGTCAATGTGCGCTGGAAAACGGAAGTTCGTCAGAGTCTGGTCTTAACCGATCCGGCCAGCTGCCAGGCTGCATTAGGCGATCCCAATGCCTTTGTCTTGCATCATTCAAAATGTGCGGCCGCCCCTGACAGCCCGACGTTATCCCTACGCGATCAGGTATTGAATCAATCTGCTCTGAATACTATTACCCTGCCAGGCTTGTCACCGGAGCTGCGCCTCTATGCGCTGGGCATCATGCTCTCTTTTTGTGAGAAATGCCCAGACAGTAGCGACGAGACGCTGGAAAAGCTGGCTTCGCTACCGCAGGTGCTGGCTGACCATGCGCAAAGTGGAAAACTGCAGGAGCAATTCGCACAACTGCCCAGTCTGCCCCAGTTGCAGCGGGAAATGATCACCCAAATGGGCAACTGCGATTTCAATTGGGAACTGTTGCCGGAAAGCGCGCGTAAGCTGACCTTGCCCCTGCAGGTAAGCCTGCTGATGCTGCAAGATGCTAACAGTGAAGCCTTGCTCCAACAGCAATTGCATGATCAGTGGTTAATGACCTGGGAGCGCTATTTCGCGCAGGATGCCTGGATTTTCAGTAACTATCTGATTTATCGCCTTTATCACGATACCTTCCCGCAACATGACGATGAAAGCGCGCTCCAGCGTTTCTTCTGGCTGGTCGCTGACGTCTTTATGATTCGTACACTGTTTTGCCTGTGGACACTGGACGGTTCCGCATTAAGCCACGACGAAATTTATGCCCTTTTCGCGCTGTTTGAAGCGTGGCGCAATAGCGAGCATGCCATCTCGCTGCGCCAGCATATTGTGAACATATTGCCGGGAGACCCTCTGCTCTCGGCGTTTTCCCTGATTACACGTTAGCACCTGTTGACCGGGTGAATGCCCGGTCCTTTTTCGAACCGCGAATACACATCACCATGCCTGAGACCTCTAAAGCTCGTTCCGCCCTGACCGGCATTGTCAAAACGCTGGAAACTGGCCGTGAAAAACCGTTTGTCAGCGTCATTACCCCAACGTGGAACCGCGCAGCTTTCTTACCCTATTTACTGTATATGTTCCGCTACCAGGATTACCCTGCCGACCGCCGGGAGCTGGTGATCCTCGATGATTCCCCGCAAAGCCATCAGTCGGTCATTGACAGGCTGACGCAGAATCACCCGGAGAAATTTAATATTCGTTATATCTATCATCCGGAAAAACTGACGCTGGGCAGAAAGCGGAATATGCTCAATGCGCTGGCGTTAGGTGAATATATTCTGTGTATGGATGACGATGACTATTATCCGACGGATAAGATCTCTTACACCATCGACATGATGCAACGTCATCGGGCGTTGATTTCGGGTTCCGATCAAATCCCCATCTGGTATAGCCATATCAACCGCTTGTTTAAAAGCCGCAGCTTTGGCCCGCAAAACATTCTCAACGGCACCTTTTGCTACCATCGCAATTATTTGAAAAAGCACCGTTACGATGATGAATGTAACTTAGGCGAAGAAGAAGGATTCACCAATCAATTCACCGTGAATCCACTGCAATTGCCGGGCGAGCGCACCATCATTTGTATCTCGCATAGCCAAAATACGTTCGATAAAGACTTTGTATTGGGAAGCAGCGAGCCGCAGGAAACCACGCTGGCACAGGCGGTTACCGACCCAATGCTAAAAAACTGGTATCAAAGCCTGCATAACGCCACGCATCATCAACCGATCCGCTGGGATTACATTGATCAGGTGGTGATCGTGAATCTGGATTCGCGCCCGGATCGTTTAGCGCACATCCAGCAAGAGCTGTCGTTTCTTAATTTTCCCGCGGAAAAAGTTACCCGACTGGCCGCATCAGTAGCAACCAATGGCCAGATTGGTCGCCGTCAGTCCCATATGCAGGCGCTGCAACTGGCGCATCGTCAGGGCTGGAAAAACTACCTGTTACTTGAAGATGACAGCGTGATCCTCAAGCAGGAAAAGCATATTCGGGTACTCAATTCGCTCCTGAGCGCGTTACCTAATTTTCCGTGGGAAGTGGTCATCCTCGGCGGAGAAATTAAGCAAGGCAGCGAACTGAAAAGCCTGCAGGGCATGATCCATGCCCGCGACTGCAATAAAGTTTGCGCCTATCTGGTAAACAGCCGTTATTACCCGACGCTGGCTCAGCAAATGGAGCATGACCTCTCCGACACCCTCGAAGGGCAATGGCAACCGCTGCTACGTGAAGGAAAATGGCTCTCGTGTTATCCGAGCATTTGTTATCAGCGTGCGGGATATAGCGATATCGAAAAGAAAGAAACCGATAACATCGGCTACTACTTCAATAAAATTAATAAAAAACCCGAGACCGTCAACGCGCTGGTAAGCAACTCGCAACCGTCGACTTCCACTCATATCGATGCCATTGGCTTCTATATGGAAACATCGCTGCATTACACGGTGTACCGCCCCATTATTAGCGCGCTTCAGGCGATGGGCCATTCTTGCTCGTTGTTGGTGAGTGACAAAATACACAAGTCGTTTCTGGATGAAATGACAGCGACGATTAAAACCATTAACGACTCTGCGCTGGGCGGAACACGCCTTTCTACGGTCATTGAGCAACGCCAGCGTTTCAAATGCCTGGTAAGCCCCTACTACACGCCGTTGCTAAACGGGCTGGCGGATACCCATGTGCGTGCCATGTATGGCCTGGCGAAAGAAGAGTGGAACCATGCCTGGTGGAACGCTTTTTATCATCGCATCCTGTGCTACAGCCACTATAGCCAGCACGCGCTTGATATTGGCGGTAGTGCAAAAGTGGTCGGTAATCCCCGCTTCGATGAGTGGCACAACCACACTTTTGATAACACGTTGCCAAACAGTCTGAAGCTCAATGCGAAAAAACAGACCATTCTGTATGCCCCTACCTATGGCGCGCTAAGCTCGCTGCCCCATTGGGCGGAACAGCTCGGTCGCTTAAGCCATGAATATAATATCGTCACAAAATTGCATCATGGCACCCTTCACAGACCGGAGGAAACCGCCTCTCTGGCGCTGGCGCAGCGCTATTTAAAGAACAGACTCGACGACCCACACCATCTGCTGGCGCTTATTGCACAAGCAGATTACATCCTGACCGACAGCAGCGGCTTTATTTTTGACGCTATTCATATGAATAAACGCGTCATTTTACTGAGCTGGCCAGGTATGGCTTCGCTATTGGATGGACAACAAAGTTTCTCTACCCCTGACAGTGCCGATCAACGTATCCGTGACATTCTCCCGGTGGCTCAGGATATACAGGCGTTACGCAACGCGCTCTCCGACGCGTTTGATTGGGCTGCGTTGGAAACGCCGTTAGCTGAGATTCGCCGCCACTATTGTGATGCATTTATGGATGGACAGGCGGGGAAACGGGCAGCTCAGGAAATCGTAAGCCTCATCGAGGCGTCGCCCCAACAACACAGCAATACGTTGCTGATAAGCCTGCAACAGAAGTTATTTAGTTGATAACACAGTAATTGTCGCCAGAGATGAATCTATGCCAACGCCTTTAGTGAGTATTATCGTCACCAGTTATAACCACGATGCTTTCCTTGAAGAGGCGCTGGATAGCGTCTTTAACCAGACGTGGAAAAATATCGAAGTGATCATCGTCGATGATGCGTCTACCGATCGGTCTGTTGATATCATTAAAAAATATCAACGGAAATATAATTGCAAAACGATCCTACGCGAAACTAACTATTATTCGCAGAAAAATAAAATTGGTGATAAACCGATCATCGAGGCAATGAATATGGCCTCGGGTAAATATATTGCTGTCGTCGACTCTGATGATCTTATCGTCCGCACCAAAATCTCCCATCAGGTTAATCTTCTCGAGAAAAATCCACATTGCGTCATGTGCTATAGCGCCATTGAGGTCATCATGCCTGATGGCTCGCGTTTTCCCTACAGCGACATATTCCTTGATGGCGATGTTTTTCATCATCTTCTGGTATCTGGCAATCTCAGTCTTTATATCGGATCGTTAATCCGCCGCGAGGCGTATCTGAAGTTAGAACGCTCCGATCCTGAACTGGTACAGGAAGACTGGGATATGTTTCTGAAACTTTCCCGCCAGGGGCATTTTATTTCATCCCGACGTTTAGTGGCTTACTACCGTCGCCATGACAACAACACCTGGTACAGAAAAGATAACAGCAAATTAATGTACCAAAACCGGATGATGATCCTTAATCAGTGGAAACATGAAGAAGCCTGGGTAGACGCGATGAACAGCCGCTGGAAGCAGTATGCTCATCCCGACCATACGCTGATCAAAGAAGATATTGACGAACTGTTGCTTAAACAGCCAACCGACCCCTTGCTACATTTCCAGGGTTTTATCGTGGCCATTCACCATAAAGACGTCAGCAAAGCACAATATCATATTGTTCAGGCCATCATCTATTGTGATAGTCGCCTGGAAATATTACCTCAATTATATTTTGCCGCGTTAAAAAGTATTACTGATAAGAAGATTAGAAGCACGCTCCTTACCAGTCTGAAAACCAGACTGCCAGAACACTATCAACAGATTAGTGAAAAATTCCCTCAGGACCCTCAGCAATGAAACAAGCAGATCATAACCTTATTACGGTTACCAAACCTTTCTTGCCTCCACTCGAGGAGTTTATGCCGTATCTGCAAGAGATTTGGTCAAGTAAGCAGTTAACCAATAATGGCGTCATGCATCAACTGTTAGAGGAAAGGTTAGCGTCTTACTTGAACGTCCCTTATATCTCTCTGTTTTGTAATGCGACTATCGCGTTAATTGCTGCAATGCAAACGCTGAGAATTAAAGGCGAGGTCATTACCACCCCTTATTCTTTTGTTGCCACGACTCATAGCATTCTCTGGAACCAATTAACGCCAGTATTTGTTGATATTGAACCACACAGCTTTAATATCAACCCGCACCTGATTGAGTCGGCCATTACCCCGAAAACAGGGTTAATTATGCCGGTGCATGTCTACGGCCAAAGCTGTAACACCACTGAAATAGAAAAAATTTCCAATAATTATGGTATTCCCGTCATTTATGATGCGGCACATGCTTTTGCTGTAGAAGATTGCGGCGGAAGCATTCTACGTCATGGCGATCTTTCGGTCCTCAGCTTCCATGCAACAAAAGTGTTCAATACTTTTGAGGGTGGCGCCATCGTCAGTTACGATAAAAAAACAAAACAACGGATCGATTACCTGAAAAACTTTGGTATTGCTGACGAGTTAACCGTTGTCGCGCCAGGCATCAATGGCAAAATGAATGAAATCCAGTCGGCTTTTGGTCTCTTACAATTAAATTATATTGATGAGGCGATAGCCAGGCGCCAAAAAATCGATCGCTGTTATCGAGAGCAACTCGCCAACACGCAAGGGATCGTTATTCCTGACAGCAATGCCAATCTTAAGAGTAACTACAGTTATTTCCCAATCCTGGTGCGCCCCGACTATAAAATGTCGCGAGACGCGTTATACGATCATCTCAAAAAACATAACATTTTAACACGGCGTTATTTCTACCCGCTGCTGTCGAATCTTAACATGTACAAAAACATGTCTGGCGCCAATAAAGAGACGCTGCCCGTGGCGAACCAAATCGCCGAACAGGTGCTGTGTCTGCCGATTTATCCTGATATGACCCCCGAAGAACTCAGCACTATTATTGAGCTCATAACAGCATGATCAATGTACTTATCTTCCCTGCAGGGACCGAAATTGGCAGAGAAATTTACCTGTCTCTTCGATACGAAAAAAACGTAAATCTGGTTTTAGCCGGGGCGGATTACGATAGCCATGCCCGTCATTACACCAGCGAGTACCATATCGTACCTGACGTTACGCATTGCAATTGGTTACCCACATTGCAGGCATTAGTGCTGCAAGAAAAAATTGATTACATTTTCCCGGCACATGATGAAGCCCTTCTTGCCTTATCTGAAAACCGGGGTGCGCTTTCCGCCACGGTACTCTGCCCATCGCAAGAAACCTGCCAGATTACGCGTTTTAAAAGTAAAACATATCAGGCTCTCACACAGTCAATTCCCACCCCGCAGATCTTTAACGACGTTACTGAGATAGAGCAATGGCCCGTTTTTGTTAAACCAGATCGCGGTCAGGGCGCGCAGGGAGCAGCGCGTGTTGATACCCCAGCCATGCTGGCATCATTACAGGCAGAAAGAGATGATCTGATTGTTTGTGAATATTTAAGTGGGGAAGAGTTTACGGTTGATTGTTTTTCCGATCGCGCTCAGGGATTACTGTTTTGCCAACCTCGCATACGCTCACGTATACGTGCCGGTATTGCAATGACCTCAACCTTAGTGAGTCTGCCGGAAGTGGACGCTTACGCTCGCGCTATTTCGCAGCAATTGCAGCTCTACGGCGCATGGTTTTTTCAGTTGAAGCGTTCTGCCTCAGGTACTTTGACATTACTGGAAGTCGCGCCGCGTATTGCAGGCACAATGGCGCTTAATCGTGCCAATGGCGTTAATTTCGCCATGCTGACGTTGTACGAAAGTATGCGTGTAAACGTTAAATTGCACCCGCTCAGTAAAAACCTGCAAATTACACGTAGCTTAACGAATCACTATACGCATAATTTCACGTTTCGACATGTCTACATCGACTACGATGATACCGTCGTCATCAAAGATAAACTCTGCGTGCCTGTCTTCACTTTTCTCTGCCAATGTCTGAATCGCGGGATAAAAATTCATCTCATTACGCGTCATGCCGGTGACATTTATGCTGAACTGGCGAAACGGCGGATTAACAATTTCTTTGACACCATTACCCACTTGGGTAAAAACGATAAGAAAAGTGATTATATTGACGAGGCCGACGCCATATTTATCGACGACAGTTTCTCTGAACGACAGGAAGTTAATTCGGTCACCGACCTCCCTGTCTTCGACATCAGCATGCTCGAACTATTAATATGTGAATAACATGAAGAAAAATATTATATTTTTGCATCTCGAAAGTCTCAATCACACGATCTTTAACAATCGCCAGTGGTTTCCTTTTACGAATAAAATTTATAACCAGTCGCTACGACTCAATAATTTCATTTCTACTGCCACCTCCTCACTGATGGCATTTAGCGATCTCTTGCATGGTGATGACAATACGTTAGAACATAACACCCATCTCGAAGAAAACATCTCCATCCATCGTCACGGCCCCGCGCTTTTCGACGTTTTAAAGCAGCACGGATACACCGCTGCTGGTATGGGGTATCCCAAAAACTGGGCAAATGTGGATACCATCTGGAGTGAAACGGATACTTTTAATTGGTATGACAGCGCGAAAATAATGCAGGCTGAAATGCAGCAGGTCATTTCCCGCCCGGAGCCCTTCGCGCTCTATCTGTGGAACCTCAGTAGTCATCTGTGTTATTACGATGATATCAAAAAAGGGGGCAGTAACAGCCTCGAACGCTGGCAGCGTGGCTACCAAAGTATGGATTTAATGGTCGGTCAGACCATTAAGATGTTGATGGAAAACAAAAAGCTTGATAATACAATGATTATCGCCTTTGGCGATCATGGCGATGACTTTTGGGGACACGGATTTAATGGCGGTTATACGCATGGTATTGAACCCTACACGCCATTAGTTCATACCCCAGCATTTATTTTCTGTCCAGGCATGAAAGCCGTTGATTTAAACCATATGGTCAGTATGGTCGATATCTATAATACAGTACTGACCTTACTTGATATTACACCTGCTGAAGGTATTGAAAAACAAGCTTTCGCATTAACGCCACAACGCCGTTTTTGTTACAGTCGTAATCTATTTGCACAACAGAAAAGTCAGCATGGCGGAAGTCCACTCAAGAAAGGGTATGCCATCACTTCCGAACACTTTCACTTAATGAAGGTCGATAATCAGCTAAAGATGTTTTTATGGAAGGCTGACCCGGCAAATCATTTTGATATATTACCCTTAATTAAATATAAGAAATCAGGAGAAGCTTACCTTGATCTTGATAAAGCACATCGGCAACGTACTGGCGGCATTCATCCGCATATGCAGCATTTTTTCTCAGCCGACATGGTACCGTTGATTGTGCAACATATTGATGATATGAAATTACAGCTGGATGTGTGGATAAAAAATAAAAACAAGATGAAACCGGAAGAATAAACCAGTCCACGAATTTTTTATTTGTATCCCTTCACCACCTCAATAATCGAGGTGGTGGATATCGATGGTGTTCTGGGAAAATAGACCACTTCGCACAGGTACGACAAACTATCAAAGCGTCCGGCCCAGTCATCGCCCATCACCAGCGTATCAGCGTTAAACTGGCGAATATAATCTGCTTTTTTCTCCAGCGACTCTTCGAGAAACACGCTGTCCACGCATTTCAACCCGGCAACAATCCCCATGCGATCGCTTTGGCTATAAACCGGCATCCGGCCTTTTTTATGCATATTTAGCGCATCTGAGGAGACGCCGACAATCAGCCGCTCACCCAACTGCCCGGCGCGTTCAAGAATACGCAGATGCCCAATATGAAAAACATCAAATGTGCCGAAAGTAATGATCGTTTTCATACCAGTCCCAGCGTCTTCTGTCTTAGCCAACATTGCGCGGCGATTTCATCTACGGCTTTTTGCTCTTTTACCTGCGCCTCATTGCTCAGCGCGTAACGCTTATCTGCCAACGTCATGGCGACAATTTTCTCTTCACAAGCCGCGGCGACCAGATTTTTTTGAATACGCTGCTCTTTGATTTTAGCCAGCGTTTTTTCCTGTTCCTGCCAGGCAATCACCGTGCGTAGCGTGCCTTTGTATCCGGTCACGTTTTTGAGTGATTCAACCGAAGGCGCCTCAACGCCGGTGCTGGTTTTTTGAATAAGGTAACCCAGCGCTTTGATGTTATTGTCAAAGCCGGTACAGACCTGCTGCTGTTTAGCCAACTGGACCGTCATGTCTTTGACTGATTTATCCCGCAGACGCTGCAACTGCGCCAGGGTATCAATAATTTGCCGCATGATTATTTACCTTCCGTTTTCTTTGCCTGGGGGAAAAGGGCCTGTAAACGACTTTGCACCAGTTCAAGTGACGCGGGTTCACTTACCTCCTGACGCAGGAAACGCTCGATGGCGGGGAACACTTTGACGGCTTTATCAACGCTGGGATCGGCTCCGGCAACATAGCCTCCCAACGGGATCAGCGGCTTAATTTCCATATAGGCGGCATAGTTTTGTTTCAGCAGACGGGCCGATTGCTGATGCTCGTAGGGCGTAACCTGGGTCATGCATCGACTGATCGACTGCCCAATATCAATGGCTGGATAATGCCCGGCTTCCGCCAGCTTACGGGTCAGTACGATATGCCCATCCAACACCGCGCGCGCGCAGTCAACGATTGGATCCTGTTGGTCGTCCCCTTCCGCCAGCACCGTGTAAATGGCGGTCATTGACCCTTCACTTTCACTGTTGCCGGCGCTTTCCACAAGCTTAGGGATCATACCGAACGCCGAGGGCGGATAGCCTTTCGTCGCCGGAGGTTCTCCCAATGACAACGCGATCTCACGCTGCGCCATGGCATAACGGGTTAACGAATCCACCAGCAATAAAACGTGATGCCCACGATCGCGAAACCAGGCGGCGATAGAGTGGCACAGCTCGGTGGCTTTCAAACGCATCAACGGCGACTCATCCGCCGGAGCCGCCACGATAATGGATTTTGCCAACCCTTCCGCGCCCAGGGAGTGATCGATAAACTCTTTCACCTCGCGGCCACGCTCGCCAATTAACCCCACCACCACGATGTCGGCCTTGGTCTGGCGGGTGATCATCCCCAGCAGCACACTTTTTCCCACGCCGCTGCCAGCCATCAACCCCACGCGCTGGCCTTTGCCGATAGTTAATAACCCGTTGATTGCTTTTACACCAACATCCAGCGGTTGGTTCACCGACCGACGCGTAAGGGGGTTGATAGACGGCGCCTGAGGTGGCAGCACGTCATTGCCGGTCAGACGGCCTTTGGCATCCAGCGGTTCGCCCAGGCCATTGACCACCCGCCCCAGCCAGCTTTCGCTGATCAGGATCTCCTGGGCTTTTTCTTCGGGGAATACGCGCGCCCCCGCCATCAGTCCGACAGGGTGTTTGAAGGGCATCAGGTAGGTGATATCACGATTAAATCCCACCGCCTGCGCGTCGATCAGCGTATGGTTTGCGCTTTCAACACGGCACAACTGGCCGGTTACCAACGGGCAGCCCACGCTCTCCAGCAAAATACCGTTCACGCGAACCAGTCGCCCGGCAACCCGGGCTAAAGGAATCGACTCAATAGAACGCAGCGCGTTGTCGAAGCTGGAAAGATCACTCACCCGTCGGCTCCGGCAGCAGCGACTCTTTAAGTGCCGACATACATTGCTCGAGGCGATGCTCGCAGCCAATATCCAGCTCGGATTTATCGGTAATCACCCGACACTCGCCCGCCTGCAGATCGGGAGAGGGAGTCAGTCCCCAGGCTGTGACCTTCTCAGGCGCGACATCTTTGATGCGGTTAAATTCTTCGTTACTCAGCAGCACCTGTAGCGACTCAGGCATCGCCGGAAAGGCCGAAATTGCCTCTTCGACCAACGATAATAGCTGCGTCGGTTGCAGCGCCAGCTCACAGCGAATCACCTGGCGGGTCACCTTTTCAACCAGCTGCAACAGGTCTTCCCGCTGTTTACGCTGGACGTGCGCCAGATAGTCATTCACTTTGCCGGAGATAGCCTCCAGCGGCTGGGCGGCGCGTTCAAACTGCTTGCGCCCTTCCTGCTGTCCGGCCAGGCTGCCTTCAGTGTATCCCTGACGACGACCTTCATCGTGCCCCTTCTGATGACCTTCCTGAAAACCCTGCTCCTGGCCTTCGGTCATCCCCTGCTCAAAACCTTTTTGCAGCCCTTCCTGGAAGCCGTCCATCAGTTGGCGCTGATAATCCGCCGGAGTAATCCCCGGCGTGAGCTGTTCAGCCTGTAGATGGCGCTGGCGAGGAGGAAAACGATGCAGCCGGTAACGACCACGAATGGTTTCAATCGCCATAGGTTACTCCGCCGTCTGTTCAGCAAACAGCTGTAGCTGTATTTCACCCGCTTCCTCAAGTTCGCGGGCAATTCCCATGATTTCACGGCGTATCTGCTCAATACGGCTCACCGGAACCGGACCAAGACGTGAGGTTATCGCCTCCAGTTGTTGTACCTGACGCTTAGGCATCACAGCATAAATCGAACGGCGTAACAGCGCTTCAGTACCTTTCAGCGCCACCGCCCAATCTTCCATCGGTACTTCGTCCAGCAGACGACGACGCACTTCGTCAGTTTGGCGGCTCAGAATAAAGAAGTCGTACATTTCATCCTGCAACTGTTCGAGCACATTTTCATCGCGTTCGCGCAGCTGATCGAGAATCACCTGTTGATTTCCCTGGAAGCGGTTCACGATATCCGCAGCCTGCTTGATCCCTTTCACTTTCGAGCCATGTTCAGAAAGCACCGACAGCCCACGCTCGATCAAACGATCCAGCTCATCCACCACGTCCCTGTTCACATCGTTCAGTTTAGCTACGCGATAGAGGATCTCGTTTTGCACTGACTCATTCATGTAAGACAGTACCGTGGCCGAGATTTCTGGCGTCAGGAAGGCAAGAAATACGGCCTGTAGCTGCAAATGCTCTTCTGAGATCAGTATCGCCAACTGGCGCGGCTCCACCCACTGTAAACGCGCCATCCGCGAACGGATCTCATCGCCATAAATACCGTTGATCACGCTACTGGCGATTTCTGTGCCCAGCGCTTTATTGAGGATCCCTTGCAGCATGGAACGCGATGCGCCGTTGATACCGCTTTGTTCGCGGAATTCATCAAAAAAGTTATTGATCACTTTTTTAGCTATGCTGGTTTTTACCCCAGACAGACGCGCCATGTTTTCACTCAGGCGAACCACCTCTTCGCGGCTGAGTTTTTGCATCACCGTGGCTGCCGCCTCCTCGCCCAGACACAGCAATAAAATTGCGGCCTGTTCCAGATAGCTATTGTTGCTGCCGTTATTTATTGTCAATTCGCTCATTGCTGGTAATCCATTGTCTGAGAACTTCAGCTACGCGATCGGTGTCGCTCATCGCCAGTTTTTGCAGGAACTCCAGCTTCACTTCCAGACCGGAGCTCTGCGAAGGCAGGCTATCGTCACCAGGGAAAGAAGGCAGTTCGATATTTTTACGTTCATCTTCAGCGGCCGCAAAATGGGGTTTGTCCGCAGGAATCGCGATCGGTGCAGCGTCCAGCGCCAGCTCTGGCGCCGACGTCCGGCGACGTTCGGCGGTCAACCGTTTCATGACCGGGCGAACAACAAACAGCAGCAACAGCAGAGCCAACAGACCGCAGCCAATCAGACGCACCCAGGCCAGAATGTCGTCATCCTTCCAAAAGGGGACCACCGGCTCGACGGGGATCGACTGCGGCACAAAATTAAGCAGCGATAAAGACAGATTGTCGCCACGCCTGGCATCAATCCCGGCGGCGTTATTCAACAGCGCCGTCAATTGCGTGGTTTGCTCCGGTTTCCAGTTCTTCAACGCAGGCGCGCTCTGGTTAAGTACCACAGCCACATTTAAACGTTTAATGTCGAAACCGGGATGCTGGATATGTTCAACGCTACGGTCCCAGGAGTAGTCGCGTTTGTTCTCGCTATGCTTTGACAACGCAGCGGGCTGGTTAGATTCCTCTGGCGCGCTTCCATTGGCGCCATTCGTCACTTGATTTGCCGCCACTGGAGGACGATTACTCAGCGAGCCGGGGATCCCCATGGCGATTTGGCTGGTATCGCTATCGAGTACCGTCTCTTCACGGTTAACTTTTGGCGTGTCGCCGTAATGCTCCTGGGTTTCGTCGATATTGCTCAGATCGAGATCCGGCATCACGCTCACCCGGTAGTTGCCAGTGCCGACCAGCGAGTCGAGAACGTTTGCGAGGCTGGCGCGGGTCTTATCCTGAATATCTTTGAGGATCTGGTCGCGCTTACGCGTCGCCGCAGAAACCGCTTCACCCGCGCCAATACCGTCGGACAATAAATTCCCCGCCTGGTCGACAACGCTGACCTGCGAAGCTTTCAAATCAGGCACGCTGCCGGACACCAGGTGCACGATAGCATTCACCTGGTCCAAATCCAGCTTGCTGCCATAATGCAGACGCACCACCACCGAGGCGCTGTTTTGCGGTTCGTCGCTGACGACAAAGGAACTCTCTTCATTCAGCGCCAGATGCACTCGGGCGCTCTCGACGGCGTCCAGCGTCATGATGCTCTGCGCCAGTTCGCCTTCCAGACTCCGCTTGTAGCGAACGTTTTGCACAAACTGACTGGCGCCCAGCACTTCATCTTTATCCATCAGTTCATAGCCGCTGGGCAGCATGGCCTGAACGCCTTTCGCCGCCAGCGTCATTCGCGTTTTGGACAAGGCCTCTTCCGGAACCAGAATTTGTCCGCTTTGCGGATCGATGCGGTATTCCAGCTTTTCACCATCCAGCACGGTGACTATCTGCGAAACCGGGATATTTTCCTGGCTACCGTACAGCGAAACATAGCCGTGGTTGCCATTCCATAGCACGCTGACAATAATGGCGGTAGCCGCAACAGCCGCTGCCGCCAGTAACGCCAGACGTTTATTACCATCCAGCCTGAAAGAGAACGATGGTAAAAACTGAGTAACTTTTTTTATTAGTTCATTCATAGCGTTAGACTGACATGCTCATCAGGTCATTGAATCCGGAAGCGACTTTATTACGTACCTGCACCAGCGCGGAAAACGATAACGATGCCTGCTGGCTGGCGATCATCGCCCCCGCCAGGTCGTCGCTTTTCCCCATCTCAATGGCCGTTTGTTTTTGTTCCGCAACCTGCTGGAACCGATCAACATGATTCAGCGCCCCTTGCATAACGCGGTCGAACGAAACCGGAGATGATGCCTGCTGGGCGTTAACCTGCATCGGCGAAAGGACGGGCGCTTGCACGACCGCTTTCATCTGCTGCATGTCCTGCATCATTTGCGTCTGCATCGTACTGGCTGGGGCTATCGTATTTATGCTCATGACCTACTCTTAAAATTAGAAAAGCGTTCTCGGTACCACAGACTGATTCAGGAAAAGATCTCTATTCCCTGTTTTCGCATTGATGCCAGACGATAACGAAGCGCACGTGGGGTGATTCCTAATAAATCAGCGATTTTGGTTTTATTACCCTGATATTTGCGCATCAGGTCAGCGATATATTGATACTGCGCGCTACGACCATGCTGGCCCAGATTGGCGCTGGTGGTGATTTGCGCGCTGGGTTTAGGTTGCCATTGCGGCTCGCTCCAGGAATCGGACTCAATAGATGGCAGACCTAACGTATCTGGATAAATAACGCCATCACGATTAAGGATCATTCCTCGTTGAATCGCGTTCTCCAGTTGGCGTACGTTACCCGGCCACGCATAGCTGAGTAATGCCCGGCGTGACGATTCAGAAAGCTTGATATTTTTTACCAGCACCGTGGAGTATTTTTTAATAAAGGATTCCGCCAATGGGATAATATCTTCCATACGCTCGCGCAAGGGCGGCATTGTCAACGGAATCACTGACATGCGATAATAGAGATCTTCTCTGAAGCGTCCTGCCGCAACCTCTTCTTCAAGGTTTTTATTGGTGCAGGCAATTAAACGAAAATTTAATTTGATGAGACGGTTACTGCCTAAACGCTCAACCTGTTGTTCCTGTAATACGCGCAGTATCTTGGCCTGTAGCGCCAACGGCATATCACCGATTTCATCCAGTAATAATGTACCGTTATTAGCTAATTCCATCTTTCCCGGTACGGTGGCCACTGCCCCGGTAAACGCCCCTTTATCATAACCAAAGAGCGTGGCTTCCAGCATATTTTCAGGAATAGCAGCGCAATTCACACCGATATAAGGCGCCGACGACTCCTGCGCAAATGCAATCGAGTGGATAAATTTGGCGATACATTCTTTACCCGTACCGGTTTCGCCATGGATAAGTACTGGAACATTAAAAGCAGCAATACGTCTTGCCATTGAAAAAACGTTAATGCTGGAGGCTGCTTCGGCAATAAGTTCAAACATGATTATTTACACTTAGAAGTAAAGTTAACATCCGTTACGAGAAATATACAAATCATTCCAAAGCACAATCATCGAATAATAGATATCACCCGTGCCATGTCTTAATCCCATCCTTGCTCATGTTTTACCGCCCTTTCACAGGGCAGCCCTATCGGAGACTATTTTCAAATAGGGTTTTTCCTAAAAAAATACTATCACCGGTATCATTAACAATCTTAAATTAAAAGATAATAAAAATATTATTCCTTAAAAAACAAACAACTACAAGAAAATCCGCATGAAAAATAGACAGCAAGATAACCCTACGCAGCGACAGACTGTAGGCGGGCAACATCACGGATGTGTAATTAATTATTTTTTAATTATAGTTCATCACCATTAATAACTTGCAGAAGGGAGGGGTAAAATATCTAATATCCAGCCCTGGATCAGTGAAGAGCCCAGGTACTGCATTTCATATCTAATGGACTTCAACACTATGAGAATAGCGTCAAGGATGAGTAATAAATTAAATGGATTTGTATTTTCTTTGATAACCGCGGGATTTGATATCAACTCATCCGCCCCAGAAATTACAGCT
Source organism: Citrobacter sp. CRE-46 (assembly GCF_059615875.1). Lineage (NCBI taxonomy): Bacteria > Pseudomonadati > Pseudomonadota > Gammaproteobacteria > Enterobacterales > Enterobacteriaceae > Citrobacter > Citrobacter sp. CRE-46. Next base: position 4,125,343 of record NZ_CM184341.1, read on the forward strand.
GAGAAAGCGCACCATGCTGAAATATAGTCAAACGCCCGGAATCTTTAAACTTGAAGGAAACCGGCTTGGACGTCCATATCATCGTCTGCCGACTATGTTTACGGGAAGTTTTGATACAATTGAATCACATCTTGGAAACTATTTCCTGAAAAAACACCGCACAAATATAACACTAAAAAAAATACAGTGTGAGATGGATGTTATCAATAAAAGTGCGGAGTTATTAGTTTCTCAGGTTGGGCATCTGGCCTTTGATATCGACCGCGCATTATTGTTAATGTTATTAGGTAACTTTTATGGTCTGGCATCATCTCTCGCCGACGAGAAGTCGCAGGATGATTTACCAACCAAAACGGAAATCCGCTTGCGAAGCAGACTGGCGCTGGATATTTGCAATATCATTTTTAATAAAAATATATCTGGTATTCCACTGACGCTCAAACCCGACAGCAGCACCATACAAACCCACTGGGCTTATCAGCTTACATTTGTATTAGGTGATGATGAGAATTGCAGTTTCCGCATCTTACTGGACGATTCGCATACCGATTATATTCTGAATTTGATTCGCCGTAGCGAGCATGGAGAGAAAAAAAAGCAGATTGATAAAGCCAGCGCTGAAACGCGTAAAAAAACGCTGATCAAAGAAATCATTCATACGCTGCCGCTAACCATGAACGTGAAGATTGCAGAAATTCCTCTGAATGTTGCCGACCTGACGACGATTAAACCCGGCGATATTTTACCGATTGCGATGCCTGATACTTTCCCTGTTTATATCGGGAAATCCGAATTATTTAATGCCCTGATCGTAGAGGATAAAGACAAACTGTTTTTGTCCGAATTAACGAGCAAGACGGAGAAATCCTATGAGTAAGCCAGAAGATATTTTAGAGCAAGGCTTCGAGTTAGCCCCCGAAGCAACTACGCCACCCGCGCCGTCTGTCACTGAAAAGCTGGTAGCGCGTTTAGAAGACCGTTTTTCCGAGTCGATGTCATTACTCAAACGTATTCCAGTCACGCTAACGCTGGAAGTCTCCTCCGTGGAGGTGATGCTGGCCGATCTGCTAAACATTGATGACGACACCGTCATCGAGATGGATAAACTCGCCGGCGAACCGCTGGATATTAAGGTCAATAATATCCTGCTAGGTAAGGCTGAAGTGGTGGTGGTCAACGAAAAATATGGCCTGCGCGTCCTTGAATTCAACACGCATGAAATTAACGACCTGGCACCATGAAACGCGCGCCAACACTCACGCTCTTACTGGGTATCTCGTTACTCATCCTTTCTCCCTTTGCCTGCGCGCAAGGGGGAGATATCCCGTTGCTGAATGTGGTTTCACACGGAAATAGCCAGGAATACAGCGTAAAAATCCAGGTCCTGATCCTGATGACCCTGGTGGGCATTCTGCCTACCCTGGTGCTGATGATGACCTGTTTTACCCGTTTTATTATTGTTCTTTCCCTGCTGCGTCAGGCATTAGGGCTGCAGCAAACGCCGCCGAACCGCATACTGATTGGCATTGCCCTGTCGTTAACCATGCTGGTGATGCGCCCAATCTGGATCAACATTTACGATCATGCCGTAGTCCCTTTTGAAAACGATCAAATCACGCTCCCCGACGCCCTGAGTACAGCCGCTTCGCCATTGAAACGTTTTATGTTGGCGCAAACCAATAAAAAAGCGATTGCGCAGATAATGACGATCGCCAACGCGAAAGGGAATGCAGTCGATCAGGATCTTTCTATTATCGTTCCCGCCTATGTGCTAAGCGAACTCAAAACCGCCTTCCAGATAGGTTTTATGATTTACATTCCGTTCCTCGTGATCGATCTGATCGTCGCCAGCGTACTGATGGCGATGGGGATGATGATGCTGTCACCGCTGATCGTTTCGCTGCCCTTTAAGCTGATGCTGTTTGTGCTTATTGATGGCTGGGCGCTGACCGTTGGTACGCTGACCTCCAGCATTCGCGGTCTGGGACTGGGCTAACGGAGAGCTGACATGCTAACCATTGATGTAGCCGCAGACATCGTCGCCAGCGGTATAAAAGTCGTGATCATTTTAGTCTGCGTGTTAGTCGTTCCCAGCCTGCTGGTCGGTATGTTGGTCAGCATTTTTCAGGCTGTGACGCAGATTAACGAACAAACGCTTAGTTTTTTACCCAGGCTGATCGTCACCCTCGCGGTATTAGGTATTTGCGGAAAATGGATGATCGTCCAGTTGAGCGATCTCTGCGTGCATCTGTTCTCTCAGGCCGCCATTCTGGTGCACTGACATGCGCGAAACAGATATTACACAGTTAAGTAATCTGATACTGGGCATGTGGTTTCCCTTCGTGCGCATTATGGCGTTTATTCACTACGCGCCGGTACTGGATAATGCCGCGCTGACCATACGTATACGCATTATTTTGTCCCTGGCGTTGGCCTTTATCATTACGCCGCTTATCCCCCACCCGGTACCCACCAGCCTGCTGTCGATCAACAGCATTATTTTGACCGCAGAGCAGTTTCTGTGGGGAATGCTTTTCGGCCTGATGCTGCAGTTTTTATTTTTAGCGCTACAACTGGCGGGCCAAATCCTCTCTTTTAATATGGGGATGAGCATGGCGGTGATGAACGACCCCAGCAGCGGCGCGTCAACGACGGTGCTGGCGGAAATGATCAACATCTACGCGGTGATACTGTTTTTTGCCATGGACGGGCATCTGCTGCTGGTGAGTATTTTATTTAAAGGCTTTACTTACTGGCCGATTGGCAATGCGTTGCATCCGCAATCTCTGCGCACGATTTCTCTGGCGCTGGGCTGGGTATTCGCCGCCGCCACGCTGCTGGCGCTGCCGACGACCTTTATCATGCTGATTGTTCAGGGCTGCTTTGGTCTGCTAAACCGTATTGCACCACCGCTCAACCTGTACTCATTAGGTTTTCCCATCAACATGCTGGCGGGTCTGTTCTGCTTTGCAACCCTGCTTTACAACCTGCCCGACCACTATTTGCACCTGGCGAATTTCGTCTTACAGCAGCTTGACGCGTTGAAGGGACACTATGGCGGATAGCAGTAGCGAAGAAAAAACAGAAAAACCCTCGACGCAAAAACTTCGCAAGGCCAGACAAGAGGGACAAATACCGCGTTCAAAAGATATGGGGCTTGCCGCCAGTCTGTTTGCCGCATTTATGGTGATCTCCAGCAGCTTTCCCTGGTACGAAGATTTCGTGCGCGAAAGCTTTACCAGCGTGCATCAGTACGCGCAGAACATTAATGACCCGGACATCATCGGTCAGTTCCTTGAACACCATCTGCTGATTCTGGGGAAATTCATCCTGACGCTGTTACCCATGCCGGTTGCCGCGCTGTTTGCCTCACTGGTTCCGGGAGGCTGGCTATTCCTGCCGAAAAAAATATTGCCGGACTTTAGCAAATTAAGCCCGATCAAAGGGATTGGTCGCCTGTTTTCCACCGACCATCTGGTGGATACCGGCAAGATGACGCTCAAAGCGATAGTGCTGCTGGTGATGCTATGGATCAGCGTACCCAATAACGTTGCCGCATTTCTCGGCTTACAAGAGCTTCATTTCAAACAGGCCGTCAGCGATGGTCTGGCGCTGTACAGCAGCATCATGCGCAACTTTGTCATCCTGTTTGTTTTCTTTGCGTTGATCGATGTCCCTCTGGCGAAAAAAATGTTCACCAAAGGGCTGAAAATGACGAAACAGGAAGTGAAGGAAGAGTATAAAAATCAGGAAGGTAAACCCGAGGTTAAGGCCAGAATACGTCGCTTGCAACGGCAAATGGCGATGGGGCAAATTCGTAAAGTTGTGCCAAAAGCCGATGTGGTAATCACCAACCCAACCCACTATGCCGTGGCGCTACAATACGACCAGTCACGCGCCGCCGCGCCTTTCGTGGTTGCCAAAGGCACCGATGAAATCGCGCTGTATATCCGGCAGGTAGCGGCAGAAAGCAATATTGAAGTCGTTGAGTTTCCTAAGCTGGCACGCTCCGTTTATTACACCACCCAGGTGAATCAACAGATCCCATTTCAACTGTATCGGGCGATTGCACACGTCCTGACCTATGTACTGCAAATGAAGCACTGGCGTGACGGTTCACAAGCACGTCCTTCGCTGAACAGACATATTTCCATTCCAAAAGAGGTTCTTAAACTGGATGCCGAAAACAACTAAACAATTCCTGGCCCTGCTGCGTAACGGTAACATCGGCATTCCGCTGGTTATACTGTGTATCCTGGCCATGGTGATCCTACCGTTACCACCGGCCCTGCTGGATATTCTGTTCACCTTTAACATCGTGCTGGCGGTGATGGTGCTGTTAGTGGCCGTTTCTGCAAAACGCCCGCTCGAATTCAGCTTGTTCCCGACCATTCTGCTGATCACCACCCTGATGCGATTGACGCTGAACGTGGCGTCAACACGCGTGGTATTACTGCACGGTCATATGGGCGCAGGCGCTGCCGGTAAGGTGATTGAGTCCTTCGGTCAGGTGGTGATCGGCGGTAACTTTGTCGTTGGTTTCGTGGTGTTCATCATTCTGATGATCATTAACTTTATCGTGGTGACCAAAGGCGCGGAGCGTATCTCCGAAGTTTCTGCTCGTTTTACGCTTGACGCCATGCCCGGTAAGCAGATGGCGATCGACGCCGATCTGAATGCAGGACTGATTAATCAGGCGCAGGCGCAAGCGCGACGTAAAGACGTAGCGGGCGAAGCGGATTTCTATGGCGCGATGGATGGTGCGTCAAAGTTTGTGCGCGGCGATGCCATCGCCGGGATGATGATCCTGGCTATCAACCTGATCGGCGGCGTCTGTATCGGGATCTTTAAATACGATTTAAGCGCCGAAGCCGCATTCCAGCAATACGTACTGATGACCATCGGTGACGGTCTGGTCGCCCAGATCCCTTCTCTGCTGTTGTCGACAGCGGCAGCGATCATCGTCACCCGCGTAAGCGACAGCGGCGATATTGCCACAGACGTGCGTAGCCAACTACTGGCCAGCCCCTCGGTGCTGTATACCGCCACCAGCATTATGTTTGTGCTGGCAGTGGTGCCGGGGATGCCGCATTTCCCCTTCCTGATTTTCAGCGCCCTGCTGGGATTCACCGCCTGGCGCATGAGCAAGCGCCCCAAGGTTGCAGAGACCGAAGAGAAAAATCTCGAAACGCTGACCAAAACCATCGCAGAAACCACCGAGCAGCAGGTCAGTTGGGAAACCATCCCTTTAATTGAACCTATCAGCCTGAGTCTGGGATACAAGCTGGTGTCGTTGGTCGATAAATCCAAAGGGAATCCGCTCACTCAGCGTATTCGCGGTGTGCGGCAGGTGATCTCAGACAGCAACGGCGTGTTGTTACCGGAAATTCGCATTCGCGAAAACTTCCGCCTCAAACCGACCCAGTACGCGATTTTTATCAATGGGATCAAGGCCGATGAGGCCGACATTCCCGCAGATAAGCTGATGGCGCTGCCCTCCAGTGAAACCTATGGCGAGATCGACGGTGTTTTAGGCCACGATCCGGCCTACGGTATGCCGGTCACCTGGATTGTTCCGGCGCAAAAAGCTAAAGCGTTAAATATGGGGTATCAGGTTATCGATAGCGCCAGCGTTATTGCGACGCATGTGAATAAGATCATTCGTAACTATATTCCAGAGCTGTTTAATTACGATGACATTACGCAGTTGCATAACCGTCTCTCTTCTATGGCGCCGCGTCTGGCGGAAGATTTAAGCGCAGCGCTGAATTACAGCCAACTGTTGAAAGTGTACCGGGCGCTGCTTATCGAAGGCGTGTCATTGCGCGATATCGTCACCATAGCCACCGTACTGGTCGCCAGTAGCGCTGTGACCAAAGATCATATTCTGTTAACGGCGGATGTGCGTCTGGCGCTACGTCGCAGCATTACCCATCCGTTTGTGCGTAAAGATGAGCTGGCGGTATATACGCTGAATAGTGACCTGGAGAATCTGCTGGCGAATGTGGTGAATCAGGCTCAGCAAAGTGGAAAAGTGGTGCTGGATAGCGTGCCGGTCGATCCCAATATGCTGAATCAGTTTCAGACCAATATGCCGCAGATAAAAGAGCAGATGAAAGCGGCGGGGAAAGAGCCAGTGCTGTTGGTCGCGCCGCAGTTACGTCCTCTGCTCGCGCGCTATGCGCGCCTGTTTGCCCCGGGCCTACAGGTGTTGTCTTATAACGAAGTTCCGGATGAGCTGGAATTAAAGATCATGGGGGCGTTGAGTTAACGCCTGGCGCGGCGGTGTGATTGCACCGCCTTTTGATTACAGAATCGTATTTTCCGTAAGAATACGACGGGCGCCAAGATAATGATCCTGCCAGAAGTCATCGGATAAATTGCTTACCCGAATGGTTTCTCCCGTCCGCGGTGATTCAATAAATTGCCCCTGCCCCAAATAGACGCCCATATGATCGGCTATATCCCGGCGGTGAATATGAAAGAACACTAAATCACCACGGCGAAGATCGCGGTTAGAGACAATCGTTGCCCGTCGGTAGTGATACATTTCATTCGCCGTACGGGGCAATTTTGCCGCCAGGATTTTGTTGTAGGCATAAAAAATCAGCCCGCTACAGTCAAACCCTTCATCCGGATCGGTGCCTCCCCACAAATAGGGTTTACCTAGCTGTTGCTCAAGTCGGTGGATAGCCACTTCGGTGATATTGTGCAGATGATCGCTACTGAGAAAATGGTCATTCTCAGCCAGTTCCTGCCAGCGATGATCGCTGGCTTTTAGTGGGCCCGGGAACCACTCAGGGTGCTGTTTAATCAGCGCCCGGTTCTGCTGGCGCAGCGCGCGTTTACTTTCTGCGTTGCCTTCCACGACGTAGCTTGCCTGTTTTTTTACCTGTGCGTGATACAGTTTCAGTAGCCGGGCGCGGTTACGCATACGCAGTTGCGCCGCATAGCTTAACTGGGCGTCAGATAAGTGGGGCTGAACTTTGGCGACAGACGGTAATGACAGCACAACACACAAAGACAACAGGCCCGGCAAGAAGCAACGGGGTGCAGAGACAAAAAGCATGAAAAGAAGAATACCTGGTCAAACACGTTCGCCGCAGTCTAGCGCTATTGCCCGTCATTCCTGTTTAATATTCGATTATTAAATAATTAATTTTTTAAATTCAACACATTAGGCATTCTTTATTAATAAGACGAAATGCAGAGGGATAGTCAGCAAAATAGGCCCGTGTCTGACAGCCTTTAAGCGCAATTTTTCGTATAAAGAAAAACTAAAGTGTAAACGCCGCACGAGAGACTTGCGAAAAACTCTCTTGGTGCTAATGTGAGCGCTCCAGATCCAGATTTATCCGATTTGGGGACTCTTTTTGCCGTCCTGGCGTGTGTAATCGTTTTATCAAGGAATAAGCAGTATGCGTAAAATCGCATTTTTTCTTGCGATGCTTTTATTGCCGTGCGTTTCATTTGCTGGTTTGCTGAGCAGCAGCAGCCCGACCACGCCTGTCAGCAAAGAATATAAGCAGCAGTTAATGGGCTCCCCTGTCTATATCCAGATCTTCAAAGAAGAGCGAACGCTCGATCTGTACGTCAAGATGGGCGAACAGTATCAATTGCTCGACAGTTATAAGATCTGCAATTATTCCGGCGGCTTAGGGCCGAAACAGCGTCAGGGTGATTTCAAAAGCCCGGAAGGTTTTTACAGCGTACAACGCGGACAGCTCAAACCGGATAGCCGCTTCTATAAAGCGATTAACATCGGTTTCCCTAACGCCTACGACCGTGCACACGGTTATGAAGGTAAATACCTGATGATCCACGGCGCCTGCGTTTCCGTCGGCTGCTATGCGATGACCGACAACGGTATTGATGAGATTTTCCAGTTTGTCACCGGCGCTCTGGTGTTCGGGCAATCCAGCGTACAGGTTAGCATTTACCCGTTCCGCATGACCGATGCCAACATGCAGCGCCATAAGTTTTCGTATTACAAAGATTTCTGGGCCCAGTTAAAGCCAGGATACGATTACTTTGAACAAACGCGTAAGCCACCGACCGTTTCCGTCGTCGATGGCCGTTACGTTATCAGCAAGCCGTTGAGTCACGAAGTCGTTCAGCCGCAGCTGGCATCAAACTACTCGCTCCCCGAGACAAAATAATGCCCATTCGCCTGGCATAATCTTTTGCCAGGTTTCATTGCCGGTTAACGGCTGAGTGGCAATCACGGTGACCACATCATTGGGTGTGGTCTCTGAGCTAAAATCAATTTCCACATCCTGATCCAGCAGCGTCGCTACGCCAAATGGCGCTCGACGGGTGATCCAAAACAGGTTGGTCGAGCAGAAAGCCATCACATAACGACCGTCAGACAACAGCATGTTGAAGACGCCCTTCTCCCGCAGTTCTCCTGCCAGCAACGCGATATATTTAAACACCGCTGTCATATTACCTGGCGTGCGCGGATAACGCTCTGTCAGCTTGTGCAGCAGCCAGCAGAAGGCTTTTTCGCTGTCAGTTTCACCGACCGGGCGGAAATTACCAGTCTCCAGCGATTTATAACCGCTGAGCTGCCCATTATGGGCATACGTCCAGTTACGTCCCCATAGTTCACGGGTAAATGGATGGGTATTTTCCAGCGCCACTTCCCCACGATTCGCCTGACGAATGTGGGCAATCACGGAACAGGATTTAATGGGATAGTCTTGTACCAGTTTGGCGATAGGCGAATTAAAGCTGGGTTGCGGATCTTTAAACGTACGGCAACCCTTACCCTCATAAAACGTAATACCCCAGCCGTCTTTGTGCGGCCCGGTCCCTCCGCCGCGCTGAACCAGCCCAGTGAAGCTAAAGCAGATATCGGTTGGCACATTGGCGCTCATCCCGAGCAGTTCGCACATACATCACCTACCTTAAAACCGTGAACTGCCTGATGGCGCTGCGCTTATCAGGCCTACGTGGAGCTCATGTAGGCCGGATAAGGCTTCAGCCGCCATCCGGCAATCGCCTTCTTATGATTTAACCATCTCTTTTTCGATCAGTTGAATCAGGATATGGATCACTTTGATATGAATTTCCTGAATACGATCAGCGTAGCCAAAGTGCGGCACACGAATTTCGATATCCGCGCTGCCCGCCATCTTGCCGCCATCTTTACCGGTCAGGGTGATGACTTTCATCCCCTTCTCACGCGCTGCGGCAATCGCTTTAATCACGTTACCAGAGTTACCCGAAGTAGAGATGCCTAACAGGACATCGCCCTCGCGTCCCACGGCTTCAACGTAACGGGAGAACACATAATCGTAACCGAAATCGTTGCTGACGCAGGAGATATGGCTAACGTCAGAGATAGCGATAGCCGGATAACCTGGGCGGTTTTCACGATAGCGCCCGGTCAGCTCTTCGGCGAAGTGCATCGCATCGCAATGGGAACCGCCGTTACCGCAAGAAAGTACCTTACCACCGGCTTTAAAGCTGTCTGCCAACAGGACCGCCGCGCGCTGAATGGCGTGAATATTGGCGTCATCTTTAAGAAAATTAGCCAGCGTTTCCGCCGCTTCGCTCAGTTCGTTACGAATAAGATCCTGGTACATGAGGATATCCTTCAGCATGAATGTAAATGACAGGATGCAGTGTACCGGATAGCGCTACCAGCGAGAAGTACAAGCCACAGGAATGGCCGCGGCTTTTGATTTTTTGTGCCGGTTAAAACACCAACAATGTGAGCTTTGTTGTAATTATTTTGTAAACACATTGCTAAAAGAATTTACATCCACTACAACCATATCATCACAAGTGGTCAGACCTCCTACAAGCAAGGGAGCTTTTCGTTATGATGATTTTGAGTATTATCGCTACGGTTGTTCTGCTCGGCGTATTGTTCTATCACCGCGTGAGCTTATTCCTCAGCAGCTTAATTTTGCTCGCCTGGACGGCTGCGCTTGGCGTGGCTGGTCTGTGGTCAGTCTGGCTGCTGGTTCCTCTGGCCATTATTCTCGTACCGTTTAACTTGACGCCGATGCGCAAATCCATGATCTCTGCGCCGGTGTTCCGCGGTTTCCGTAAAGTCATGCCGCCCATGTCGCGTACAGAGAAAGAGGCGATTGATGCCGGTACAACCTGGTGGGAAGGCGACCTGTTCCAGGGGAAACCAGACTGGAAAAAACTGCATAACTATCCTCAGCCGCATCTGACAGCTGAAGAACAGGCGTTTATTGATGGTCCGGTGGAAGAAGCATGCCGCATGGCGAATGACTTCCAGATCACCCACGAACTCGCGGACCTGCCGCCGGAACTGTGGGCGTATCTGAAAGAACACCGCTTCTTTGCGATGATCATTAAGAAAGAGTACGGCGGGCTGGAATTCTCCGCGTATGCTCAGGCTCGCGTATTGCAGAAACTCTCCGGCGTCTCCGGGATCCTCGCGATCACCGTCGGCGTACCTAACTCATTAGGCCCAGGCGAACTGCTGCAGCATTACGGCACCGAAGAGCAAAAGAATCATTACCTGCCGCGTCTGGCACGCGGTCAGGAAATCCCATGTTTCGCTCTGACCAGCCCGGAAGCAGGCTCCGACGCAGGCGCGATCCCTGATACCGGCGTGGTTTGTATGGGCGACTGGCAGGGCCAGCAGGTGCTGGGGATGCGCCTGACCTGGAACAAACGTTATATCACGCTGGCGCCTATCGCTACCGTACTGGGTCTGGCATTTAAACTCTCCGACCCGGAAAAACTGCTGGGTGGGGAAGAAGATCTCGGCATTACCTGTGCGCTGATCCCAACCTCAACGCCGGGCGTACAGATTGGTCGCCGCCACTTCCCGCTTAACGTGCCATTCCAGAACGGTCCGACGCTGGGCAAAGATGTCTTCGTGCCGATTGATTACATTATCGGTGGCCCAAAAATGGCCGGTCAGGGCTGGCGTATGCTGGTGGAATGTTTGTCTGTGGGGCGCGGTATTACCCTGCCGTCTAACTCCACGGGCGGCGTGAAGTCGGTCGCAATGGCAACCGGCGCGTATGCGCATATTCGTCGCCAGTTCAAAATCTCTATCGGCAAGATGGAAGGTATTGAAGAGCCGTTGGCGCGTATTGCCGGTAACGCCTACGTAATGGATGCTGCGGCGTCGCTGATTACCTACGGCATTATGCTGGGTGAAAAACCGGCGGTACTGTCGGCTATCGTGAAGTATCACTGTACTCACCGTGGACAGCAATCAATCATCGATGCCATGGATATTACTGGCGGTAAAGGCATCATGCTTGGCGAAAGCAACTTCCTCGCCCGTGCTTATCAGGGGGCGCCTATCGCCATTACCGTTGAAGGCGCTAACATTCTGACCCGTAGCATGATGATCTTCGGTCAGGGTGCGATTCGCTGCCATCCGTATGTGCTGGAAGAGATGGCTGCAGCGCAGAATAACGATGTGAATGCGTTCGATAAGTTGCTGTTCAAACATATCGGTCACGTTGGCAGCAATAAAGTACGCAGTTTCTGGCTGGGCCTGACGCGTGGCTTAACCAGCAGCACGCCAACCGCCGATGCGACCAAACGTTACTATCAGCACCTGAACCGTCTGAGCGCCAACCTGGCACTGCTTTCGGATGTGTCTATGGCCGTTCTGGGCGGTAGCCTGAAGCGTCGTGAGCGTATCTCGGCGCGACTGGGGGATGTGTTAAGTCAGCTGTACCTGGCCTCCGCGGTACTGAAGCGTTATGACGATGAAGGCCGTAATGAAGCCGACCTGCCGTTGGTTCACTGGGGCGTCCAGGATGCGTTGTACAAAGCCGAACAGGCGATGGACGATCTGCTGAAAAACTTCCCGAACCGTTTGGTTGCCGGGTTGCTGAGTGTGGTTATCTTCCCGACCGGTCGCCACTATCATGCACCGTCCGACAAGCTGGATCATAAGGTCGCGAAGATTTTGCAGGTTCCGAGCGCCACCCGTTCTCGCCTTGGTCGCGGTCAATACCTGACGCCAAGCGAGCATAACCCGGTCGGTTTGCTGGAAGAGGCTCTGCTGGACGTGATTGCAGCCGACCCTATCCACCAGCGGATCTGCAAAGAGTTGGGTAAAAATCTGCCGTTTACCCGCCTGGACGAACTGGCGCATAACGCGCTGGCCAAAGGGTTGATTGATAAAGATGAAGCCGCGATTCTGGTGAAAGCCGAAGCGAGCCGTCTGCGCAGCATTAACGTGGATGACTTCGAACCCGAGGAGCTGGCGACGCAGCCGGTAAAGCTGCCAGAGAAAGTGCGTAAAGTCGAAGCGGCATAACCTTCCGCACGGCATTAAGCACCGCTAAATGGGTAATGCCAGTCAGTTAAGCATATAGGGTGAACATTCCACCTATGAACAGGATTACGTTCACCTTATGCTCATAACTTCTCTGAAACCGCATTACACATGAACGTGCAAGGGAGGCTCCCGCCGCCTCCCTTGCATCCCAGGCTCCCGGCGGGAAAATCGTCGCTTCGCGATTCATTCGTCTTATGCCGTCTGCCTGTCGGGTCGGGGCCGAGCCTGCCTCCATGCAGGCCGTCCCCTCTGCCCGCATCCCTGCGGGCAACCCCGGTCAGCCGTCAACGCCTCATCGATTTTCAGCCGGACCGGAGTCATCGCTTCAATGCTCTGACTTCCAGTTAAATCTGTTTTGCTGTTCAGACCAAAAACGCAGATGGTGAGGTGTGGGCTGGTCCGGCTGAAAATTGCCGACGTGTTTCCGTAAGGCCGGGAGAGCCAGCATGGATGCTGGCTCAGGGCGCGCTTTGCAGGGACGCTTCATCGCGCCCGGCCCGGTAGCCTGAAGGAATAAGCGGAGGGTATTGCGCAGCAACAATTTTCCCGCCGGGAGCCGGGATGGTAAAGGGCGTGGCGGAGAACGCCCTTTACACGTTCACAGGAATCGATGTTTCAGAGAAACAATGAACATGAGGTGAACGGAACCCTTTCTCTGAGACAGCATATTCATAACTTCTACCAATACTGATGATGCTTTCTGAAACAGAGGCGTTAACTGAACAGCATTACGCTATATGCGGGGAGATTTCTTATTGCCACATTTTCGTTAAAGCTCATGCTACAGTGTCAAAATGTTGTTCAACGAGGAGCCTCGATCGTGCCTGGTTTGAAAATTACTCTGCTGCAACAACCGTTGATTTGGATGGATGGCCCGGCCAACCTGCGCCATTTCGACCGCCAACTGGAAAGCGTCACCGGACGTGATGTGATTGTGTTGCCCGAGATGTTTACCAGCGGATTTGCGATGGAAGCAGCAAACAAATCGCTGCCGCAGGAAGAGGTCGTAAGCTGGATGCGCGCCAAAGCGCAACAGACGAACGCCCTGATCGCAGGCAGTGCCGCGATTCACTCCGAACGCGGTGCGGTTAACCGCTTTTTTCTGGTCGAGCCTGAAGGTAATGTGCATTTCTATGACAAACGTCATCTGTTCCGCATGGCGGATGAACATCAGCATTACCAGGCGGGAGACGCGCGCGTTATTTTTGCATGGCGCGGCTGGCGCATTCTGCCGTTAATCTGTTATGACCTGCGTTTTCCGGTGTGGTCGCGCAACCGTAACGATTACGACCTCGCTTTGTATGTGGCTAACTGGCCCGCGCCGCGTTCGCTGCACTGGCAGGTTCTGCTCACTGCACGGGCGATTGAGAATCAGGCGTATGTAGCAGGATGTAACCGTGTAGGAACTGACGGTAACGGTCATCATTATCGCGGTGACAGCCGGGTGATAAATCCACAGGGTGAGATTATTGCCACCGCCGAGCCGCATCAGGCCACGCGCATTGACGCTGACCTGTCGCTCTCGGCGCTGCGTGAGTATCGCGAAAAGTTTCCCGCCTGGCAGGACGCCGACCCGTTTGCGCTGTAGATATCGCCTCTCCTCCCGCTGCGCAACATTTTTGCATAGCGGGATTGTTGCACTCCGTAACCAACCGCAAAACAAATTCGCGTGGCGACATGCTTCAGGCAACGTATTCTGCAAGGGATAATCACTCGTAACCGGCGAGTGTCTGACAATGTTAATAATTCCTTTATCAGGATTTCAATAATGAAGAACTTCGTTCGCATGACTTTGCTGGCTGCAACCGTAGCTGGCGCTTCTTTTAGCACGTTTGCAGCAAATGTATCCAACGTTCCCGCCCCAGCTCAGGACCCGGTAGTCCAGCACCTTAAGCTGACCACCGACCAGGTTGCGCAGATCAAAAAACTGCACCAGCAGCTTGAAACCAACGTCAGCCAGATTTCAGTGAAAGATGTTAAAGACGGCGCATTGATTGACGTTATCAAGTCCGGGAAATGGGATGAAATCGCCGTCAAGAAGCAGCTTTCCGCGTTCAGCAATATCGAACAACAAGCGCGTTATTATCGCGTGAAATACTACTTCGACCTGAACAAAGTGCTGACTCCGGAACAGCGCCAGCAGGTACAGAAAGATATCGCGCAGACGCTGAGCGAGTAATCCCCAGGGCCTGAATCAGCAATGATTCAGGCTTTTCGGCACAATCTCCTGCTCAAAAAAGAAGCCCTGTACAGCATCTGCGCCGCTCATACGGCAGATGGCGTAATCCTGCGCGCTTTCTACTCCCTCGATCACCACCCGCTCTCCCAGCCCGCGAAATTGATTGACCAGTACCCGCAACTGCCACTCCGATGATCTGAACTGATGAAACATCCCGCTTTCAATTTTAATGGCATCAAAACGGATGCCAGACAGTCGCCAGACAAAAAACAGCTCAGGCGAAACGTCATCCAGCCACACGCGAAACCCATGACGCACCAGGGTTTTTATGGCGATGCATACCGCCTGCTGCTCTGCCTTTTCCAGACGCATCATGGTCGCGGGATCCTGAATTTCAATAACAATCCGCCCCTGATGCGCCTGCCTGGTGAGTCGCGAGATCCACGACAGACAGGTCAGCATCCTGACGGATAAATTCAGCGAATAGCTTCCTGGAAGTACGAGCACCCGCTGCATTTGCCACATAAACAGCTGCTGTTTCGCGCTGACAGAAAGATGCTTGAAAAAAAGATCCAGCGGGAGCGGCGTGCGTACCTGGCTTAACACCTCACGGACATCCAGTGATGCATCATCAAAAAAATGAATGCGCTGCAAACGGATCCCGGAGATCCGCAGCAGTTCGGCATTACGGGGAAGCTCTGGTACATATTGAGCCTGTTCGCTGAGTCTGTTCATATCATTCCATTTTTTGATTAAAAGGACGTCGTGCATCCTGTAACCAGGAGATACGGCGATCGTTCGGGTAGATCAGGTAAAAGCGCGTCGCCAGACGGTGCGCCTGGGTCACGTCGCGCTGCTGTAACGCCAGCAAGATTTGCGTGAAGGAGATATTCGGGTCCGGGTGAACACGCACATAGTCAGGCGCCCAGCGGCGAACCAACTCCAGCCAGCGAGCATCCCGGGTACGTTGATACCGTTGCAGGTATCCCATCTGGAGATCAAACCGGTAGCGTGTGGCAAGCAACCAGCCGCCTACCGGGAGCGATTCGGCAAGTTGCCACTGTGTTGACTGCCGTTCCGCCAGCGTCAGTTGCTGTTGCGTCTGTAGCGTGAGAAGCAACAAGGGAGTGGCTATCAGAAACGAGATAAATGCCAGCCCACGAATCAACGACGTCGCCGGGCGCGTCAGACTTGTCCCTTTTAGCGCGCCATCCGCGCAACGAAGCAGCAGGATCAGCAATAACCAGTGTGGCGTTGACTGCCTGACCGGGTATTCCGTCAACATATGGATAACCACCGGCAACGCCGCCACCAGGCAGGCACGACGCCAGCGATTTCCGTGCAGCCAGAGCCATAACCCACCCGCAATAAAACACAGCGAGCCCACCAGCCCAACCAGACCGCCCTCCACCAGCCACAGCACCAGTTCATTATGTGGATGCGAGATGCTGCTCAGCCCCAATGGCCCCGCTCGTTCGAGAAAAACAGCAGCGAAACTGCCCACGCCCCATCCCATCCACGGACGTTCAGCAAATAATGCCAGTGATGTTTTCAGCACCGTCCAGCGCACATGAGAAGTCGTTAAATGATCTACCGTGGCAACGGACAAAAAATGGCGAGCGGCCGCGCCTGCCGCCATACCTAACGCCAGTGGCAACAGAAGTAGCAACAATGTGCGGCGTTGTGCAGGGAACACCGCCAGCAGCAACACTTCGCCGACCGCCAGAGACAAAAAGCCGGTTTGCGACTGGGATTCATGCAGCACAAATCCCATCATCACCAGAGCAATCCCGATAACAATTCGGTATCTGCCGCCCAGGCGTAAAAAGAGCAGCGCTGACAGCAACACGCCGCACGCCGTGAAACTGGCCAGCAGATTAACCTGCTGAAAAATACCGTAGGGCCGCGTGCCACGCCGCCAGGCAAACTCCCAGTAATCAACGCCCGGCCAATGCCAGTACTGATAGACAAACGCCACGCATTCGATGACGCATGCCCCCCATAACAGGGCCAGCAATGCCGTGCGAACGTTTACCGTAAGTGGAATTTGCAATGTCACCAGATAGACAAGCACCCCACCCAATAGCGCCCCCATCACCAGCAACGCCTCGGACCGCCAGACGCCCGGCGTCAGCAGACAAAGCAGCGTCAGGATGAGCGCACCCAACGTAAATCCCATGGCAGGTACAGTGATGCGCCAGCGTCGGCGAGGCAGTAGCATCGTTACGCTTGCAGCCAATACCGCAGCGTAGATCCAACTGGTAATATTAAGCGGCAACGACAGACCGCTGCCGCCGTTATTCAGCCAGTAGAAGTGCATGATCCCGCACCAGAAAAACAGGCTGACAATCAGCAATAATTTCTGGCCAGGCAGCGGCGCAATACGATTCAGTGCGTTCATCATGCTACTGGTAATTCAACGTCCAGGTCCCGCTGGCGCTGAACGGACCGTATTCAAGGGACTGGTTTTTTATCGCCGACGGCTCTGCCGCGACCCACGCCAAAAAATTCAGCGTCATCGCTCCTTCAGTAATCTCTGTAACTGATGTACTTTCATCAAGCCGGATTGCCGTGCCATCGTCTTCGCTCATCCCAATCCCGATCCCCGACGCCCCGCCCTGCTCGCTGCTATCCAGCGCCAGATGATCAGTAAGCTCCGCATCTTCCTTGCCGCTGAAGGTGACCGAGATCCCACGGAAGACCTCCGGGTTGCAGTCGCGTAGCTGGATGCTGAATTTTTCCGGTTTACTGCGCCCCGAGAGATAGAGATCCTGCGTCGCGATTTGTCCGAAATCGACCTCGATTTTGTCGCCGCCGGGCGCCAGGCTGCAGGCCAGCGCTCTGATGGTGCCGTGAAAATACATATCGCCGCCGACCAGTTTGGTGTCAGCCTGAACCGTTGCGCCAAACAGCAGCGTACTCACCGCGATTAACGTTCTGAAAGTCATGGTATTACCCTACTGAAACTGCGCGACAACGGTGGCAGAGGCTTCAAACTCACCTTCCTGAACGCTCCCCACGCCCGGCTTTGCCACCGGTGCGGCAGTGAGATTCCAGTCGCCCTGATTCTGGTAAAAACCCTTCACGTTGTAGAATTGATTGGGCACGACGGTGCCGCCGCTCTCGTCTTTAATCAGAATGCCGAGATCGTCGCGTTTCTGTCCGCCACTCAACGTGCCGAGAAGATGATCGTTAAACCCAGCCGTACCTGACGCCGTGGTGGTTTGTACACCTAAATTGATGTTCAGCGCGCCCTGATCGAAGCTGCCACCTTCACAGACCACGTGTATCGGGATCGACTTGCTGTAATTGGTGCCGTTAAGCTTTGCAGCGGATCCGGACAGATCGCCAAACTCAATGCTGATTTTGTCTCCCCGATTGAAGGTGCATTTATCCGGCACGGTAATGAGCCCGGATTTAATGACCACACGGGAAATTGGCGTTGTCGGCGTAGGGCCTGCATTGCCCAGACGTCCAGCAACTTCCACCAGTGACTGAGAAGTGATATTGATGCCGTTAATAATGGGTTTAGTGACAATAAACGTCACTTTTCCTTTAGACCCACTTTCAATGTTAGTGGCTCGCTCGTAGCCTTTGCGCTTTTTGCAATTATGGTCGTTGTAGCGATTCGAAAAGTTGGTAAACGGTGCCTGAACGTAGTTGTTATACCGCCCGGCGACCCATACCTTCACTTCCACATCCAAGTACTCATTCAGACGAAAACGGTTCGCTCCCTGATTAGAAGGCGGCATGGTGGTCGTGGTGGTGTAATAAATCGGCTGTCGCGAGATGTCGGCCTGCTCACAATGAAAATCCACGACATACCAACTGCCTAAATTCCAGGTGAACGGATCCGTTCTGCCGCCAACATGGTTTTTGCTGACGTCCAGCGAGCTCAGTTCAATATCGTACTGATGCGGCGACCCGCCCTGCGGTTCACCTTCACCCTGAGTAAATGCCTGCCCGGCCAGCGGACAGCCAGCCAGGGCGACCCACAGCAGCGCTTTGTGCAATACGCTCATAGATACTCCAGCTTAAGTCTGACCAGACCGTTAAATTCGCCAGCGGTCACCTCCGGGCCAAAAGATTCCAGCGCGGCAAGAAAGTGAATCGCGTTATCGCCCGGTTTGAGGATCCACATGCGTTGCGGTTGATTCAGGTGAATCAACTGGTTGCGTTCGGTCAGTAGCCGAATGCCCGCACCACGCACATCGCCGCGAATACGCCCCAGATCGCTGTTTTCCGGCGCATCCTCGGCCATCAGCGTCATCGACACGCCACGTTCCACCGTGCTATGCGCCAGCTCCGGCATTTCGCTGGTCTGTCCGGGAAAATCCCTTAAGGTATGGCCAGAGCCTTTTAAGCAGCCATTCAGGTTCAGCGTCACTAATACCGGATCGCTGCGATCGCCGCTCTGGCGAAAGCGGCTGGCGGAAATATCACCCAGATCGATGGTCTGATCGCGTGAAGCCATATCCAGCACGCACGGCGAAACGAATACCCGACCGTGAAAGCGGACGTTGCCATACTCGCCGGAAACGTTGCTCATATCCTGGCGGCCGCTAGTGGCCTGAACCGGGCAGGCCATACCAGCCATCAGCAGAGCGCAAAGCATCTTTTTCATTTACGAGTCCTTTACCGGGGCTGTTGCTCCATCGGCAATGCTTTACACACATTGCCTGTGCAGCTGAATTTCAATTCAGGGTGACCGCCAAAATCGTTCACATACATCATGCTGAACTGGCTGACGCTGCCGTCGGTGACGCTGAAATCAAGCGAGGATTTTGGTGAAATCATAACCCCGGGGAAGTCAGTCAGCCTGCCGCCGCCCTGCGCTTCCGGCTTACGGCTTAAACCGATCAAGGTGACGAAGTATGGCGTTGGGTTATCCACGGTCCAGCGTAGACCCTGCTTGTGAAAGACCAGTTGGTTTTGCCATACCGCGCCCGGCGTTTCCGGCACGATGGCGGTCGGCCGGTAGAACAATTTGATGCGCGACTGCATCGCCAGTTGCAGCACGTTAGGCTTATCAGGCTTAGGTGGAATCTCACGCACATTCAGGTAGAACAGGCTTTCACGATCCTGAGGCAGCGCATTAATCCCGCTGGTTTTCGTCACGCGGGCAATGCCTTTTTGCCCACCGTTAATTCGCTGCAGCGGCGGTAAGACCATCAGCGGCGAGGTAACTTTTGTTCCGTTGGCATCTTCCACCCACGACTGGGCCAAAAACGGAATGCTCGGGCTGGTATTGGTTAAGTTCGCACTGACAGAGCGCGCATCGCCGGTGATGATCATCCGGGTACGGTCGAGCGCAATGCCCGCCCAGGAAGCGTTGATCTCTGCAATAAAAAGCAGGCCACAAGCCACGGGTTTGAGCCAACGCTGCACGGAGTAAAAAGCTTGATTTTTCATGACAAAATTCATTCTGGTTATTGAAATTATTCACAAGGCAACAGCACGTTACCTTCCGGGTTGAGTTGTTGTGGCACCTGTAAGTGACACTGCGCTCGACCGCCCCAGGCCACGGAAAGACGCTCGGCTGGATTCACACCGGCAATCCAGGCCATGCCGTTTTCCATCACCATGGCGACGCTGACGCCGTTGGCGTTAAACACTTCGGCGCCAAACGGCGGGACCGAACCCTCCTTCAGGCGCAGCAGCGCCATCATTTTTTGCCCCTGCGCCACGGCAAAGCGCTGGTAGCCAATCGCTCCTTCCGTCAGGGTGTTGGTGACAATGGCTTTGGTCGCGGAAATATCCTCGTCCATTGCGTCCACATCGATACGGGTATCAAAGCTGTGATAGCTGACGACGTCCGGTACCACGGCAATACCGAAGCGGTTTGAGTGCGCCTGTTCGCCGTTCAGCGGTACATTCGCCACACCGTCGGTATCGACCATCACTCTGGCGGTATTCATTGACGCCTGGCTGTTGTGCAACGCCGCACCGTGACGCGTCGCGGTAAAACCGCCGCGCATCGTGCCGCCTACGGAGAAATAACGTGATTGCTGCCAGCTGACGTTAGATTCCAGCTCCGCCATCATGCTGCGGTGCTTGTAATAGCCATCAAATGCCGTGTGCCCTTCACCGGAAACCCCTGCGCGCAAACGCCATGGATTGTTACGGTCGCGGTTATCGGAATACGAAACCATCTGGCTGGTCTGGTTGCCGCTGTTCTGCAATTCATAATCCATGGATCGGCCATCGCTCCAGGGAATCGAAATTGAAAGCGAAAGACTGTCGTCCCGTTTGCCCTGATACTCAGAGCGGTAAGCCGCAAGGTTGGCGCTAATCCCCTGGATGCCCGCCAACGAAAAGCTGTGTCCCATCGACAAGCCGTAACGATCCTGCGAACGACGATCCCAGTAGTTCTGGTGGGTGTAGGTCAGATACAGCGTGGTGGCTAACTGCGGATCGTCGGCAAAAAAGGTTTTGTTACCGGTGATGGTGTACATCTCTTTTTCGTTGCCGGCGCTGTTGTTATTGGCATACTGTTCGTCGAGGAACTGCGAAAAAGTGCGGAAGTTACGCTGTGAAAAGCGGTACCCGGCAAAGGTGATAGCGCTGTTGTATTCATCGAAGGTTTTGGCATAGCTGAGCTTAAAGGACATGCCTTTTTGTTCAGCCTGATGCTTCACCCGACTCACGGATTGCGTCGCATCTGCCGATAACGCTCCCAACCAGCTCAAATCCCGGCCGATCCCCATCGACCAGGCGTTATAACGATCGCCAGTGAGCAGCGCGCCGCCGTACAGCGACCACGCATTGCTGACCCCCCATGAGAAATCGCCGGTATAAAACGCAGGGCCCTGAATGTCATGGTTGTAAAGCGATGGCTTACCGACCGCGGCGTTGTAGCGAACGTAGCCTGGGCGCGTCAGGTAGGGAATATCGGCGGTATTAACCTGAAAGGTTTGTACGCTGCCATCCTGCTCCTCAACGCGTACATCCAATGTGCCGCGTACCGAGCCGTGCAGATCCTGAATATTAAACGGCCCCGCAGGAACGGTGGTTTGATAGATAACACGTCCCTGCTGACTGACGGTGACCTTCGCGTTACTCCGCGCGATGCCATGGACTTCAGGCGCGTAACCCTGCAAATTCGGTGGCAACATACGCTCATCGCTGGCGAGGTTAACCCCGGTGAAACGTACCGAATCAAAAACCTGCGAATTCAGATAGATTTCGCCAAGCGTCAGTTTTGCCGCCTGCATCGGTAATGGGCGATAAGCATAGATCTGATCCCAGTCGATACGCCCACGATTATCATCGGAAGCGTAATTGGCCTGATACTGCCCGCGAAAGCGCCACGCGCCGAGGTTAAAGCCTGTTTGCCCGTAGCCAGAAAGAGAGCGGTAATGATCGCCCCCCTGCTCGTAATGTGTGGCCTGACCCGAGATGCTGTAGTCAAAAATCAGCCCTGCGACGCCATTATCCCAGCGCTCCGGCGGCGTCCAGTCGGGATCGGTATATTTCATCCATGCCTGCGGCACGGTAATGTCCAGTACGCCTGCGCTATTATTCAACGCTACGCCCGGCAGACGGGAAATGTCATAGCAGGTCGCGCTAATCGGATGAATATAGGTCAGCGCCTCTTCTTTGAGCGCCAGTAATTCGAGTTGTTGCTGCGTCAGACACGCCATGGATTTATGCGGGTTGGCAGGATCGACAATATAGCGGATCGACTGCTGAGGAATTTCCTGGCTGTTAATTCGAACATCCAGCAGATATTCTCCGGGAGTCACAAAGTTGCCTTCGGAAAAACGCTGTAAATCGACATTCTGCCGGTCACTGGCGTCCAGTACGTCAGTATTAAATTCAATGGCCTCATCCGCTTCAGCCCATGCAGAGGCACAAACCAGAGTAATAAATAGCGCCAGGCGTTTTTTATCTGTTTTCAGCGTGATCATTTTCGTTCGCAAACCTTCAGATACCCGAATTGCAGTGCAGCTCAGAGATAATTCACAACAAAATGCGTGACCGCAGTAAATTCGCCGGATGTCATTCTTCCGTCACGGGAGATCAAATAAGCCGTAAAGTTGAGTGTGTTCTTCCCTGGGTTAAGCACATAATCTGGTGATGGTTCGCCCAGACGAATTTGCTGTCCTTTGCTGTCGTATATTTCTATTGCTAAATTTTCAGTTTCCGACTGCACGCTCAGATAATCAGGATTGTCCCTGTCGGGCGCACCAGAAAAGGTAATATTGGCGCGTTGAAACACATTCCCGGAATGTTGAGAATCCCCTAATGAACATCCCAGCAAATGAATACTGAAATCATGCGCGGACACTTTTTCTGGTCTTCCGGAAATATCTCTGGCAGAGAGATCATCGAATTCAACCAGTAGCGACCGGTCGCGCGGATCAACATAACAGGCTGCCTCAATAATATTTCCTCGCATGCGCATTTTGCCGGGCGTACTGTTTAGACGATTGGCGCCAGCCATAACCCATGCAGGCGAGATAAAGACAAAAAGCAGTAAAATTCGCCATCCAGGCATAACCGTATTTCCTTTCAGTTATTCGCAGGAAGGGTTAAGCAGGCGCATTAATGCGCCCGCTGCGGGTAATTACTGATAGTCGATCTGGAAATTAACGGTAGATTCGAAATCACCCGGCGTTACCGCTGCAGAAGCGTTGTTTGCCTGCAGATAAGCAACGAAATCAATGTCGGTTTCGCCGTCAGTGATGTTGACCTGAGAGGCAGCTTTACCCCATTCCACGTCCTGGTTGCCGCTGTCAACCATACCAATACCCGCGCCCTTTGCAGTACCAGAGGTGAATGCGGCCAGGGCGTTGTTGTCGGTATCAATTGTTGCCGGGGTATAGGTCACAGTGGCCGTTTTCGCAACGGTGGTGTCGCAGCCCTGAAGAACGATTTTGGCATGCTTAACGCCAGCGCGTTGGTTGTCTTTTAACTGAGAGGTTGGGATCTCACCAAAATTAACCTGCACCGGGCTGGATTCAGGTGCCAGACCGCATGCGGAATTAACCAGAGAACCGGTGAATTGAATTTTACCGTTAGTCGGCTCGACATTTTTTGCAGCGAAAGCAGAAGAGGCAGTCAAAGTCATTCCCGCCATCAGCGCGCAGGCCACAGCCACGTTTTTCATTTTCATATTACTACTTAACCTTATATCCGTTTTTAGTTATTCCGACGATCTATTTCCGCAGACACTTAACGTCAGGGAAATGCTGATCTGCAGGTGGCGGTAGCGCATATCCCTGCAAACAATCCATCTCAACCCGCCCCTTATTTTGAACATCATTGGCATTCCATACGAAATACCGTCCACAGCTATTCAGGCTGTTTCGGGGCTTATATTAAGTCGGCAGAAAAATGACACAATGCAAAAATACGGTATTAATCAAACTCAGGGAATCGTGTTGTATCACCGCCTGCATAACGATCGTTTACCTAAAAAACCACCAGAATCCAGGCGCATACCAGTGTTAATATCTATTATTTTGCATTTTTATAGAGTTTTTATCTATCAACTATTTTTTTATTTAGTCCGGATACCAGGCAAAATGTATTTATGAAAGTTTTGTAAAAATGAAAGTGGATATCAAAAGCGAGTAATGACAATAAGATAGTGACAGAGAGAAAGGAGAATGAGACAACTTATAAGAAATATTAAAATATTGTTATATAAATATTAATGAAGCGATCTATGGCGCAACCATTTTTTATAAATAAATTATGTTATGCTATTGCTTCCCCCACTCGAATGCGAGATATCCTGCTTTAAAGGAGACATCAGTGATTTCTCATATACCAATAAACAAAATTAAATCCGTAATTATTGGTGATGGCTTAGTTTTCAGACCAAATAAAAATACCCTAAAAGACCTGACATCGGGTGAAATGGCGACATTGAATAATGTGGCAACGCAATTACTGCTCTATTTGTTGCAAAATGGTAAAGAGATTTCCTCGCGCGATGAAATTCTGCTGAATGTTTTCCAGCATAATGGCGCCCGGGCGACGGATGCCAATCTCAACCAGCACATTTCATTTCTGCGCAAAGCAATAACGTCAACGGGTCACCCTGCCGAGCTCATCGTCACCATTCCGCGAATGGGATTTCGGATGGGCGACGTCAATATCAATATTCAGCAACTGGAAGAGGCGCAAACTCCAGCGCGAATTGCCCATGTTGCAAAGAAGCTCAACAAAAAGAACCGAAACCGATGGCCAGTCGCGATAACAACGTTAATCACCGGTATCGCAGTGCTGGCGACAGCGTGGTTAACATGGATACCCAATGAAATCGCCATGACGGACGCAGCTATTCTGCGGACAATCGACTACGAGCAATGCCGGGTACATATATTAGGGAATGCTCTTACCGATACCATAACTGAAAAGAAAGCGCTGGATATATTCAAGTCAGTAGGGATTAACCCAAACTGTTCGCATCCAAAAGATCTCTATCTTAATACGTGGGCGAGCAACCATAACCTGGTTGAGTGGTCGTTTGCCGCTGAATGCGGACTAAACCTCGGCTATTACCATTGCGTCAGCCAGTATCGTCATTATGAGGAATGATATGAAGCAGGAAAGCGATCACTCTCCTTTACTGTGGTCAGTGGTAATTGCCATTTTTGGGCTGGCGGCCATTGCTTTTTTCATTATCGTCGGGAATGCGAAGAAACAAGAAATCAGCTTTTCATGCTCATCGGAATTTACGTCGATACTCGACATCCAAAATAGCAAAAAGGAACTCAACGGAATTATGCTGATCACTAGCTACAATTCCGGACACCTTTCATTGTCAGTACAGGGGAAATTCAAAAGTGATGATGGTGAGTTCACTGTTAGCCGAAAACTGTTCTTTCGCTACGCCCGTCCGCTCGGCCATACCGCAGGCGTTTTCATGCTCACTCCCGATGGACGTGAAAAATCCCCCGATGATGACGCAACGGATGCTGTCGATTACCTCTTCTTCGACGCTTACGAACGTGCCGACAAGCTGTATATGCTGAAGCGCCTGAATGAGGAAACGGTTCTTATTGGCGATAACTTTTCACCCCGCTTCGCCTGCGTGATGAATCACTTCGCGGGTTAATCGCCTCTACGATATGCGTCGGGTTAAGGATGACCTGATGTGTTTCCCGCCCGGCAGCGCGGAGGTTGCAATGCAGTGTAATGATGGGATTGTTATTTGGGGTGGGCTAAAACGACGAAAGCCTGAATCATTTCTGATTCAGGCTATCTGAATAGTGGCGGAATGGACGGGACTCGAACCCGCGACCCCCTGCGTGACAGGCAGGTATTCTAACCAACTGAACTACCACTCCGCGTTGTGTTCCGCTCGGGAACGAAGCGAATATTACGGATTGCCTCGCGCCTCGTCAACGCTTTTTCTCACGTTTTTAATCGTTTGCTGCAAAAATCACCCGAATGGTCATTTCTGCACTGTAATTGGGTCATTTACGCCCGCCAGAGACAACTTCCCCCCTTCTTCTGCACCAGGTCAAGGCGCGATTCATGGGCCGCTAACTCCTCATCAGTGGCGAAAACAACGCGTAGTTTACTGGACTGCCGAACAATGCGCTGGATCCCCGTGTCATTTTGCTGCTGGCTGTCACCTTCCATCGAGAACGCCATCGTGGTCTGCCCACCGGTCATCATCAGATAAACGTCGGCCAGAATCTGGGCATCGAGCAATGCGCCGTGCAGGGTTCGTTTACTGTTGTCTATTTCATAGCGCGAGCATAACGCATCAAGGCTGTTTCGCTTGCCAGGAAACATTTTCCTTGCCAGCGCCAGGCTATCGGTTATTTTGCAAAATTCGTTGGTTTTCGGAATATCACGATTGAGCTTAGCAAACTCGTAATCCATAAAGCCGATATCAAACGATGCGTTATGGATGACCAGCTCCGCGCCGCGAATGTAGTCGAGAAACTCGTCGGCCACCTCGGCAAACGTAGGCTTATCGAGCAGGAATTCGTCTGCGATTCCGTGTACGCCAAACGCTTCCGGATCCACCAGCCGATCCGGCTTCAGGTAAACGTGGAAGTTATTACCGGTCAGGCGGCGGTTCACCACTTCGACCGCACCGATCTCAATGATCTTGTGGCCTTCGTAGTGGGCGCCAATCTGGTTCATACCGGTGGTTTCGGTATCAAGGACTACCTGTCGTGTAATTCCAGTGCTCATAACGGTCATTTATGTCAGACTTATCGTTTGATTTCGATTTGCTAAAACAGGAAGTCTACCAGAGATGCTTAAACAGGTAGAAATTTTCACCGATGGTTCTTGCCTGGGAAATCCAGGGCCAGGTGGTTACGGGGCAATTTTACGCTATCGCGGGCGCGAAAAAACCTTTAGTGAAGGGTACAACCTCACAACCAATAATCGCATGGAGTTGATGGCGGCAATCGTTGCGCTGGAAGCCCTGAAAGAACAGTGTGAAGTGATACTCAGCACCGACAGCCAGTATGTGCGCCAGGGCATTACACAATGGATCCACAACTGGAAGAAGCGCGGCTGGAAAACGGCAGATAAAAAACCGGTAAAGAACGTCGATCTGTGGAAACGTCTGGATGCCGCGCTGGGTCCGCATCAAATCAAATGGGAATGGGTTAAAGGCCATGCGGGCCATCCGGAAAACGAACGCTGTGATGAGCTTGCGCGCGCCGCGGCAATGAGTCCCACTCAGGATGATATCGGGTATCAGGCCGAGTCTTAAGCGTCCGGCTTGCGGTATTGCCGGGTAGCGCCAACGGCCTGGCGGATAGGCGTTTTGCTTTTATTTTGTTTCATTGGGTTGAGCGTAAGTGGGATGGTTCGCTTACGTGCGACCACCAGTTGCAAACATCCCAGGGCAGGAATATGGGCGCTTAACATTTTCCCGCCTTTCTTGTTCCAGGGCAGAACATGAAAGCGGCTGTAGTGCAGCACTTCAAAATTTAGCAAAGAGAGCCAGTCCAGTTGACGCATGAGGGTAAACATCCGGCTGTTGTAAGGCGGGGTCTTGCGCAATACCGGCACCAGTTTACGCAGTCCCATCAGGCTTACCGGATTAAACCCGCTCAGAATCAACCAGCCGTCATCAATCAGCACACGATCGGCTTCGCGCAGTAACCGATGCGGATCGTCACACCACGGTAACGTATGGGCCAACAAACAGACATCCACCGACTTGTCGGCAAAGGGCAGATGTAAAGGATCGGCCGTTACCTGCATGGGAGAACCCAGCAAAGAAACATTAACCTGATGAGAAACCGCGCACGCTTCAGAATCGATTTCTGCGCTTAAATTACCAATTTTAAGCAGATGAAAACCGTACATTTTTGCGAACCACGGGTTAAGCTGATGCTCCAGCGCCTCACGATAGTATTCGCCCCAGGGTAAATCATCCCAGCTCACGGGCGCTACGACAGTTTGAGGGATCCTTGCCGGTTTCATCATAACCTTCCGTTTCGCATTGAGAGGTAAGATATGAATCTTAACAGTATTCCTGCATTTCAGGACAATTACATCTGGGTCCTGTCAAATAATGACCAACATTGTCTGATTGTTGACCCGGGAGAAGCCGCCCCAGTTCTGCAAGCCATTGCAGAACATAACTGGGTGCCAGAGGCCATTCTGCTGACCCACCATCATCAGGATCACGTTGGCGGCGTGAAAGAACTCCTGCAACACTTCCCACAAATAGTGGTATACGGACCGGCTGAAACGCAAGATAAGGGAACGACGCACATAGTCGAAGATGGCGATATTGCTCTCGTATTGGGGCATGAATTTAAGGTAATTGCTACGCCGGGTCACACTTTAGGACATATCTGTTACTTTAGTCACCCTTACCTGTTTTGTGGCGACACGCTCTTTTCTGGTGGCTGCGGTCGGCTTTTCGAAGGTACTGCAACACAGATGTATCAATCACTTAAAAAGATCAGCGCACTTCCCGATGATACTTTGATTTGTTGCGCGCATGAGTACACATTAGCAAATATGAAGTTTGCTTTAAGCATCCTCCCGCACGATTCGTTCATAAATGAATATTATCGTAAAGTTAATGAGTTACGCGTAAAAAAACAAATGACACTACCCGTAATTCTGAAAAATGAGCGGCGAAATAATATTTTTTTGCGAACTGAAGATATTGATTTAATTAATGAAATAAACAAAGAAACAATATTGCAACAACCTGAAGAGCGTTTTGCCTGGTTAAGGTCAAAGAAAGATACGTTCTGACAATTCCGGGTTGCCTTTTGAAAACTTCGCCGTTATGATCGGTCGTCTTTTAAGCAACTATTGACACACACATGAAGGCAAAAGCGATATTACTCGCCTCTGTCCTGCTTGTTGGGTGCCAGAATACTGGTAACGTCCAACAGCACGCACAGAGCCTTTCTGCAGCTGGTCAAGGGGAAGCAGGAAAGTTTACAAGTCAGGCGCGATGGATGGACGATGGAACATCTATCGCTGCTGATCAAGATTTGTGGGCTTTCATTGGTGACGAGCTAAAGATGGGAATTCCGGAAAACAGCCGGATTCGCGAACAGAAACAGAAGTATTTACGCAATAAGAGCTATCTCCACGATGTAACTTTACGGGCAGAGCCGTATATGTACTGGATAGCCGGGCAGGTTAAGAAACGTAACATGCCAATGGAACTGGTATTACTACCCATAGTGGAGAGCGCTTTTGATCCTCACGCAACGTCTGGCGCCAATGCCGCAGGTATTTGGCAGATCATTCCGAGCACGGGGCGCAATTATGGTTTAAAGCAGACCCGCAATTATGATGCACGTCGCGACATTGTGGCTTCCACGACTGCCGCGCTCGACATGATGCAGCGTCTGAACAAGATGTTTGATGGCGACTGGCTGCTGACCATTGCTGCTTATAATAGCGGTGAAGGTCGCGTGATGAAGGCGATCAAAACGAACAAAGCGCGTGGTAAATCCACCGACTTCTGGTCGTTACCGTTGCCTCAGGAAACGAAGCTGTATGTGCCCAAAATGCTGGCTTTGAGCGATATTCTCAAAAACAGCAAGCGCTATGGCGTGCGTCTGCCTACAACAGACGAAAGCCGCGCATTGGCACGTGTTCGCTTGAATAGCCCGGTTGAGATGGCTCAGGTTGCCGATATGGCGGGTATATCCGTCAGCAAGCTGAAGACCTTCAATGCAGGCGTGAAAGGCTCCACGTTGGGTGCCAGCGGTCCGCAATATGTGATGGTGCCAAAGAAGCATGCAGAAAAGCTGCGTGAGTCTCTGGCTTCAGGCGAAATTGCAGCCGTGCAGTCAACGCTGCTCGCGGATAACACGCCGCTGAACAGCCGTAGCTACAAAGTTCGCTCTGGCGATACGCTTTCTGGCGTTGCTTCACGTCTTGGCGTGAGCACAAAAGACCTGAAACAGTGGAACAATCTGCGTGGTTCTTCCCTGAAAGTAGGCCAAAGCCTGACGGTAGGCGCTGGAACCAGCGCGCAGCGCCTGGCTAATAACAGCGATAGCATCACCTATCGTGTGCGTAAGGGCGACTCGCTGTCGAGCATTGCCAAACGTCACGGGGTTAACATCAAAGATGTGATGCGCTGGAATAGCGACACGGATAACCTGCAGCCTGGCGATCAGCTAACGTTGTTTGTGAAAAACAACGGTATGCCGGACTCCTGATAACATTGTAGAAATGAAGGCACTGGTTTCCCCCCAGTGCCTTTTTTATTTATCCTGCTTTATGCGCCTCTACCATTATCGTGTCGCTGGTAAACGACCCCTCTTCCTGTAATGCAAAGTAGGCCTTCACGTCAGCAGATGCACTCTCCTGGTATAAACGAATCGCTTCGGTCAACGCCGCAGGCGTACGCATCCGCGCAACCCACGAACTGAACTCCAGCGGCAAGCGGTCAGTTAACAAGGTGTCAGCAATGAGATTCGCGTCATTGATTAAAGACAGCCACTCCCCGCTGGAATAATTGCGTACGTGCGAGGTATCACGCAACGCTTCCACGGTTTGTAACCAGATATCACGTACAGGGTGACCCGGCGACATCACATCCATCACGATCAGTACGCCGCCGGGCTTCAGGACGCGGTTCACCTCCCGCAGCGCGCGCCCGACATCATGCCAGTGATGCGCGGAATAGCGGCTAATCACCACATCAAACGCGTTATCTTCAAATGGCAGGCTTTCGGCATAACCCTGGCGCGTGGAGAGGTTTTCCAGCCCCCTGTCTTTTGCCGCCTCCGCCACCACTTCAAGCATTTGTGAAGATAAATCATAAGCTACGACCTGCCTGACGTGTTGCGCAGCCACAAAACTGGCATGCCCTGCTCCGCATCCCATATCCAGTAACCGGGCTTGCGGAAATGCTGACAATCTTGCGGACAGGCGTTGCAAATCGCGGCCAGAGGCATGTACCGCACTGGTCAAATAGGCATTAGCCTGAGAGCCAAACTGTTTTTCGACGTTGTCATGATGGGAGCGTGTTGTCATTGTGTTGTCCTTCGGTTGTTGTTTAATAGGAAGGGCAGCACCACTACAGGTCTGCCCTACGGCAGACCTGACACACCGTTATTGTTCAGGTTTGCCGGGACTGAATTCAACGAGTAGCGGATTGTGATCAGATGCGCGGGTGACCAGCACAGAGGCTTCACTCACGTTCAAACCACGATAGAACACAAAATCGAGAGGGCGACCAAACGCGCGTCGGCGTTGATCGTCGGTAAAGCGCACCTGGCGCAGCGACATTTCGCGCGCAAAGCGGTACAGCGCATTCATCCGTCGACGGCTCCAGGCATTAAAATCACCCGCCATGATCACCGGACCGCTGTGATGGGCAATCTGATCGCCAATAGGAAGTAACTGCTTACTATAAACATCAACGCCGAGGCTGAAATTTACCGCGTGGATATTTACCACCATCAATAAACGCGTATCAGGCAATGGGTAAACCGTCACCAATGCCGATTTCGCCAGCCGTAAAATAGGCTCACGCTCGCGCAATGGACAGCAGTAAACAGGATGGGCGGCAGAGAGCGTCATGACGCCAGAGGGGTGCTGAGGCAGCACAAAGGCGGGTACCTGGTCGGCAGCGAGATAGTTAGCGGTCGCAAACTGCACCAGTTCAGGCGTGGTTTGCGCTTCCTGCAATAACACCAGATGCGCATCTTTGCCAAAATTTTTCAGCACCGACTGCCATTCTGCACGCTGCTGCTTAAAAATATTCCATACCAGCACGCGAATGCGATCTTCACTGCTTAACGGAGCGCCTGCGGGTAATGCCTGGCCAATATGCGCAAACGACCCTGGCGGTAAAATCCGCTCAACGGGCTGTCCGGCAACATAACGCATGGCATAGGTGTTTTTTCGCACTTTAGACTTTCAAACCTCTGTAACGTCAACCAGTCCGCAGCCGGACTGGTTCTTCTGTTATAGGGATTTTAGCACTCACTTTCAACGAACAATTGCAGTTTGTTTTGTAAGTGGGCGCTTACATCAATGATTTACCCCAGAGCAATGCGTACAGGTTTATCAAGGCGACCGCTGACGCCCATCAGTAAGAAAGCCACCAGAACAATGAGGGCACCAATCCACGGCGTCTGCGCCAAACCGTAATGCTCCACCGTTTGCCCGCCAATCACTGAACCCAATGCAATACCAATGTTAAACGCTGCAATGTTGAGTCCTGATGCCACATCTACCGCATTAGGCGTGAATTGTTCGGCTTTCTGAACAACGTAGACCTGCAAACCCGGTACGTTGCCAAAGGCAAAGATCCCCATCACCAGAATAGTGGCCAGTGCGGCGTACTGAGTGGATGCGGTCACCTGGAAGACCATCAGCAGAACAAACAGTGCGGCGAAAATAAATTTCAGCGCAGGAACGGCACCATGCTTATCTGCCAGTTTGCCGCCCCAGATATTGCCGATAGCCACAGATACGCCATAGCCCAGCAAGATCCAGCTTACTGCTGCCGGGGAGAATCCTGCCAGATCCTGCATCATCGGCGCCAGGAAGGTGAATGCCGTGAATACACCGCCATAGCCCAGCGCCGTAACAGCGTAAATCAGCAACAGACGAGGATGGGTCAGCACTTTCACCTGGTCACGAATGCTGGCGGCCGCCCGACCGGGAATGTTGGCCGGGATCAGCAGTTGGCTACTAATCAGCGCGATCACGCCTAACATTGATACCGCAAGAAAAGTCTCGCGCCAGCCAAAATGCTGACCGATGAATGTCCCCAGCGGCACGCCCGTAACCAGCGCCACCGTTAAGCCGCCAAACATAATGGCGATCGCGGAAGCCGCTTTCTCTTTCGGCACCAGACTTGTCGCGATGGTAGAGCCAATTGAGAAGAACACACCATGCGCCAGCCCCGTCAGCAGACGGGCGACGATTAATGTCATATAGCCCGGTGCCTGCCATGCCAGCAAATTCCCGGCCGTAAACAAGACCATCAGCGCGACCAGTAACTGTTTACGCGGTAAGCGTCCGGTCAGAGCAGTCAGCACCGGCGCGCCAATAGCTACGCCCAGCGCATAGATTGAAACCAACATTCCGGCGGAAGGTAACGAGATCGCCAGTTGTTGAGCAATGGTCGGCACCAGGCCGACAATCACAAACTCAGTCGTGCCAATAGCGAAGGCACTTATCGTCAGTGCAAATAAAGCGATAGGCATAAATAACTCCATAACATCAGTAATCAGATGACACGCAGTATGCCTGGATGTTTTAATGACAAAAATATTCAAAATATCAATTTAATTTTGCTTCAGGTGCAAAAATGAAAGCAACCTCCGAAGAACTTGCAATTTTTGTCGCTGTCGTGGAAAGCGGCAGCTTCAGCCGGGCGGCAGAGCAGCTTGGACAGGCCAATTCCGCTGTCAGCCGGGCAGTTAAAAAGCTGGAGATGAAGCTCGGCGTCAGTCTGCTTAATCGTACGACCCGACAGCTGAGCCTGACTGAAGAAGGTGAGCGATACTTCAGGCGCGTGCAGCAGATACTGCAAGAAATGGCTGCAGCAGAAACGGAAATCATGGAATCACGTAATACCCCACGCGGCTTACTGCGTATCGATGCGGCAACGCCGGTAATGCTGCATTTCCTGATGCCGCTGATTAAACCGTTCCGTGAGCGGTATCCCGAGATGACGTTGTCTCTTGTCTCCTCAGAAACGTTCATCAATCTTATTGAACGAAAAGTGGATGTTGCGATACGCGCAGGCACGTTGACGGATTCAAGTCTGCGCGCACGTCCGTTATTTACCAGCTACCGCAAGATTATCGCTTCACCTGACTATATTGCCCGTTTTGGCAAGCCAGAGAGTGTTGAAGAGTTAAAACGGCACCTGTGTCTGGGGTTTTCTGAACCCATCTCGCTCAATACCTGGCCAATAGCCTGTAGCGATGGGCAGCTCCATGAGGTCGAATGTGGGATTTCTTCCAACAGCGGGGAAACGTTAAAACAGCTTTGCCTGAGCGGTAACGGCATTGCATGTCTTTCAGATTATATGATTGACAAAGAGATCGAGCAGGGAGAACTGGTGGAACTGCTGGCCGATAAGCGTCTGCCGGTAGAAATGCCTTTCAGTGCCGTTTACTACAGCGATCGTGCCGTCAGTACACGTATCCGGGCATTTATCGACTTCTTAAGTGAACATATAAAAACAGCTCCTGAAGGAGCTGTGAAAGAGGGTTAAAGGGTACAAAGGGTCAGGCAATTAATCCCACTCAGGGGCCAGACCTTCCGGGCTAACCAGGCGGTCGTTGCAATCCAGTGCCGCGATCGCTGCTCTATCTTCGGCATCCAGACGCAATTCCAGTGCCAGTAGGTTACTTGCCAGGTTTTCACGCTTGGTGGAAGAAGGTATTACTGAGTAACCTTCTCCCATTGCCCATGCCAGGATAACCTGTGCCGGAGTGGCATTGTGTTTTGCGGCGATGCGTGCAATCACCTCATCTTTCAGCGCTTTACCATAAGCCAGCGTCATGTAAGAGGTGATGTGGATACCGTGCGCTTTCGCCCAGTCAACCACCCGACGGCTCTGCAGATACGGAGACAGTTCAATCTGGTTAGTGGCGATGTTCTCCACGCCCACTGTAGCAATGGCTTTTTCCATCAGCGGAATGGTGAAGTTTGAAATGCCAATTTCGCGAGTCAGCCCTTGTTCTTTAGCTTCAAGCAATGCCTGCATAAATTCTTCGACAGATACGGCGTCACCCGGAGAGGGCCAGTGGATTAGCGTCAGATCGACATAATCCGTACGAAGTTTTTTCAGGCTCTCTTTCAGGCTTGGGATCAGCTTGTCTTTGCTAAGGTTTTCAATCCAGATCTTGGTGGTGATGTACAGCTCGCTACGTGGTACGCCGCTCTCAGCAATCGCCTGGCCAACAGCCGCTTCATTATCATAGATTTGCGCAGTGTCGACAGCACGGTAGCCCAGCTCTAGCGCCGTTTTAACAGAAGCGATAACCACGTCGTCTTTCAGGCGAAAAGTACCTAAACCGAATGCAGGGATAGTCATGAAATTCCTCTTTTTAATCACAATGTTCGTTTACGGAGAGGATTATGAACTTCAGCGCTTTATAGAAAAAGAATGAAAAATGCAGAGGATTTTTGCGAATTTAGCAATAATTAAATCGCAGGCAAAGAAAAAGCCCTGAGCTAACGCTCAGGGCTCTTAATAAGTGGCGGAACGGACGGGACTCGAACCCGCGACCCCCTGCGTGACAGGCAGGTATTCTAACCAACTGAACTACCGCTCCACCGAATTTCTTTGTCACCACCCGGATTTTCATCCCGGTTTACTGCAATTTGATGCCTGGCAGTTCCCTACTCTCGCATGGGGAGACCCCACACTACCATCGGCGCTACGGCGTTTCACTTCTGAGTTCGGCATGGGGTCAGGTGGGACCACCGCGCTACAGCCGCCAGGCAAATTCTGTTTATTAACCCGCTTTTCGCCGGTTAATCTTATCTGTATCAGGCTGAAAATCTTCTCAAATCCGCCAAAACAGCTTCGGCGTTGTAAGGTTAAGCCTCACGGTTCATTAGTATCGGTTAGCTCAATGTATCGCTACACTTACACACCCGACCTATCAACGTCGTCGTCTTCAACGTTCCTTCAGGAGACTCTAGGTCTCAGGGAGAACTCATCTCGGGGCAAGTTTCGTGCTTAGATGCTTTCAGCACTTATCTCTTCCGCATTTAGCTACCGGGCAGTGCCATTGGCATGACAACCCGAACACCAGTGATGCGTCCACTCCGGTCCTCTCGTACTAGGAGCAGCCCCCCTCAATTCTCCAGCGCCCACGGCAGATAGGGACCGAACTGTCTCACGACGTTCTAAACCCAGCTCGCGTACCACTTTAAATGGCGAACAGCCATACCCTTGGGACCTACTTCAGCCCCAGGATGTGATGAGCCGACATCGAGGTGCCAAACACCGCCGTCGATATGAACTCTTGGGCGGTATCAGCCTGTTATCCCCGGAGTACCTTTTATCCGTTGAGCGATGGCCCTTCCATTCAGAACCACCGGATCACTAAGACCTGCTTTCGCACCTGCTCGAGCCGTCACTCTCGCAGTCAAGCTAGCTTATGCCTTTGCACTAACCTCCTGATGTCCGACCAGGATTAGCTAACCTTCGTGCTCCTCCGTTACTCTTTGGGAGGAGACCGCCCCAGTCAAACTACCCACCAGACACTGTCCGCAACCCGGATTACGGGCCCACGTTAGAACACCAGCCATTAAAGGGTGGTATTTCAAGGACGGCTCCATGCAGACTGGCGTCCACACTTCAAAGCCTCCCACCTATCCTACACATCAAGGACCAGTGTTCAGTGTCAAGCTATAGTAAAGGTTCACGGGGTCTTTCCGTCTTGCCGCGGGTACACTGCATCTTCACAGCGAGTTCAATTTCACTGAGTCTCGGGTGGAGACAGCCTGGCCATCATTACGCCATTCGTGCAGGTCGGAACTTACCCGACAAGGAATTTCGCTACCTTAGGACCGTTATAGTTACGGCCGCCGTTTACCGGGGCTTCGATCAAGAGCTTCTCCTTACGGATAACCCCATCAATTAACCTTCCGGCACCGGGCAGGCGTCACACCGTATACGTCCACTTTCGTGTTTGCACAGTGCTGTGTTTTTAATAAACAGTTGCAGCCAGCTGGTATCTTCGACTGATTTCAGCTCCATGAGTAAATCACTTCACCTACCTATCAGCGTGCCTTCTCCCGAAGTTACGGCACCATTTTGCCTAGTTCCTTCACCCGAGTTCTCTCAAGCGCCTTGGTATTCTCTACCTGACCACCTGTGTCGGTTTGGGGTACGATTTCGTGTTACCTGATGCTTAGAGGCTTTTCCTGGAAGCAGGGCATTTGTCACTTCAGCACCGTAGTGCCTCGTCATCACACCTCAGCGTTAAAAGGTACCGGATTTACCTGGAACCTCCGCCTACATGCTTAAACCGGGACAACCGTCGCCCGGCCAACATAGCCTTCTCCGTCCCCCCTTCGCAGTAACACCAAGTACAGGAATATTAACCTGTTTCCCATCGACTACGCCTTTCGGCCTCGCCTTAGGGGTCGACTCACCCTGCCCCGATTAACGTTGGACAGGAACCCTTGGTCTTCCGGCGTGCGGGTTTTTCACCCGCATTATCGTTACTTATGTCAGCATTCGCACTTCTGATACCTCCAGCAGCCCTCACAGGCCACCTTCAACGGCTTACAGAACGCTCCCCTACCCAACAACACATAGTGTCGCTGCCGCAGCTTCGGTGCATGGTTTAGCCCCGTTACATCTTCCGCGCAGGCCGACTCGACCAGTGAGCTATTACGCTTTCTTTAAATGATGGCTGCTTCTAAGCCAACATCCTGGCTGTCTGTGCCTTCCCACATCGTTTCCCACTTAACCATGACTTTGGGACCTTAGCTGGCGGTCTGGGTTGTTTCCCTCTTCACGACGGACGTTAGCACCCGCCGTGTGTCTCCCGTGATAACATTCTTCGGTATTCGCAGTTTGCATCGGGTTGGTAAGTCGGGATGACCCCCTAGCCGAAACAGTGCTCTACCCCCGAAGATGAGTTCACGAGGCGCTACCTAAATAGCTTTCGGGGAGAACCAGCTATCTCCCGGTTTGATTGGCCTTTCACCCCCAGCCACAAGTCATCCGCTAATTTTTCAACATTAGTCGGTTCGGTCCTCCAGTTAGTGTTACCCAACCTTCAACCTGCCCATGGCTAGATCACCGGGTTTCGGGTCTATACCCTGCAACTTAACGCCCAGTTAAGACTCGGTTTCCCTTCGGCTCCCCTATACGGTTAACCTTGCTACAGAATATAAGTCGCTGACCCATTATACAAAAGGTACGCAGTCACACCCGAAGGTGCTCCCACTGCTTGTACGTACACGGTTTCAGGTTCTTTTTCACTCCCCTCGCCGGGGTTCTTTTCGCCTTTCCCTCACGGTACTGGTTCACTATCGGTCAGTCAGGAGTATTTAGCCTTGGAGGATGGTCCCCCCATATTCAGACAGGATACCACGTGTCCCGCCCTACTCTTCGAGTTCACAGCACATGCGTTTTTGTGTACGGGACTATCACCCTGTACCGTCGGACTTTCCAGACCGTTCCACTAACACACATGCTGATTCAGACTCTGGGCTGCTCCCCGTTCGCTCGCCGCTACTGGGGGAATCTCGGTTGATTTCTTTTCCTCGGGGTACTTAGATGTTTCAGTTCCCCCGGTTCGCTTCGTTAACCTATGTATTCAGTTAACGATAGTGTGACGAATCACACTGGGTTTCCCCATTCGGAAATCGCCGGTTATAACGGTTCATATCACCTTACCGGCGCTTATCGCAGATTAGCACGTCCTTCATCGCCTCTGACTGCCAGGGCATCCACCGTGTACGCTTAGTCGCTTAACCTCACAACCCGAAGATGTTTCACTTCTGATTGCGAAAATTTGAGAGACTCGAACACACCTTTTATCTGTTCTTATTACGGAGAACAGACACAGTGTGTCGTTTCAATTTTCAGCTTGATCCAGATTTTTAAAGAGCAAATATCTCAAACATCACCCGAAGATGAGTTTTGAGATATCAGGGTGCGCGTCTTTCACTCACGAACCAGCAAGTGGCGTCCCCTAGGGGATTCGAACCCCTGTTACCGCCGTGAAAGGGCGGTGTCCTGGGCCTCTAGACGAAGGGGACACTGAAGTCTCAATCGCAAGACGCCTTGCTATTCACTTTTCATCAGACAATCTGTGTGAGCACTGCAAAGAACGTTTCTTTAAGGTAAGGAGGTGATCCAACCGCAGGTTCCCCTACGGTTACCTTGTTACGACTTCACCCCAGTCATGAATCACAAAGTGGTAAGCGCCCTCCCGAAGGTTAAGCTACCTACTTCTTTTGCAACCCACTCCCATGGTGTGACGGGCGGTGTGTACAAGGCCCGGGAACGTATTCACCGTGGCATTCTGATCCACGATTACTAGCGATTCCGACTTCATGGAGTCGAGTTGCAGACTCCAATCCGGACTACGACATACTTTATGAGGTCCGCTTGCTCTCGCGAGGTCGCTTCTCTTTGTATATGCCATTGTAGCACGTGTGTAGCCCTACTCGTAAGGGCCATGATGACTTGACGTCATCCCCACCTTCCTCCAGTTTATCACTGGCAGTCTCCTTTGAGTTCCCGACCGAATCGCTGGCAACAAAGGATAAGGGTTGCGCTCGTTGCGGGACTTAACCCAACATTTCACAACACGAGCTGACGACAGCCATGCAGCACCTGTCTCAGAGTTCCCGAAGGCACCAAAGCATCTCTGCTAAGTTCTCTGGATGTCAAGAGTAGGTAAGGTTCTTCGCGTTGCATCGAATTAAACCACATGCTCCACCGCTTGTGCGGGCCCCCGTCAATTCATTTGAGTTTTAACCTTGCGGCCGTACTCCCCAGGCGGTCGACTTAACGCGTTAGCTCCGGAAGCCACGCCTCAAGGGCACAACCTCCAAGTCGACATCGTTTACGGCGTGGACTACCAGGGTATCTAATCCTGTTTGCTCCCCACGCTTTCGCACCTGAGCGTCAGTCTTTGTCCAGGGGGCCGCCTTCGCCACCGGTATTCCTCCAGATCTCTACGCATTTCACCGCTACACCTGGAATTCTACCCCCCTCTACAAGACTCTAGCCTGCCAGTTTCGGATGCAGTTCCCAGGTTGAGCCCGGGGATTTCACATCCGACTTGACAGACCGCCTGCGTGCGCTTTACGCCCAGTAATTCCGATTAACGCTTGCACCCTCCGTATTACCGCGGCTGCTGGCACGGAGTTAGCCGGTGCTTCTTCTGCGAGTAACGTCAATCGCTGTGGTTATTAACCACAACGCCTTCCTCCTCGCTGAAAGTACTTTACAACCCGAAGGCCTTCTTCATACACGCGGCATGGCTGCATCAGGCTTGCGCCCATTGTGCAATATTCCCCACTGCTGCCTCCCGTAGGAGTCTGGACCGTGTCTCAGTTCCAGTGTGGCTGGTCATCCTCTCAGACCAGCTAGGGATCGTCGCCTAGGTGAGCCGTTACCCCACCTACAAGCTAATCCCATCTGGGCACATCCGATGGCAAGAGGCCCGAAGGTCCCCCTCTTTGGTCTTGCGACATTATGCGGTATTAGCTACCGTTTCCAGTAGTTATCCCCCTCCATCGGGCAGTTTCCCAGACATTACTCACCCGTCCGCCACTCGTCACCCGAGAGCAAGCTCTCTGTGCTACCGTTCGACTTGCATGTGTTAGGCCTGCCGCCAGCGTTCAATCTGAGCCATGATCAAACTCTTCAATTTAAGTTTGATGCTCGTGAATTAAACTTCGTAATGAATTACGTGTTCACTCAGAGACTTGGTATTCATTTTTCGTCTTGCGACGTTAAGAATCCGTATCCTCGAGTGCCCACACAGATTGTCTGATAAATTGTTAAAGAGCAGTTGCGACGCGCTTTAGCGCTCTGTCGCGAGGTGGCGTATATTACGCTTTCCTCTTTCAGAGTCAACCCTCATTTTCAGGTTTTTCTCTTCAACCGACCGGGCTGTTTGTGTGAAGTGATTCACATCCGCCGTGTCGATGGAGGCGCATTATAGGGAGTCGACTCAGGAAGACAAGCGGAAAAATGCATTTTCGTTCCAACCGCTCACCTTTTATCCACAACGCTTACTTTTGCTGCTTTTTTATCGCCTTTGGCAGGTCTGCCAGACTATTTATAACCAAATCTGCCGCATTTTCTGCTTCCGGCGTGACGGGTTTGCCCGTGCGCACCAGTACCTTGGTGCCAACATTCGCCGCTGCTGCCGCCTGCATATCTTCTATTTTGTCGCCTACCATATAAGAAGCAGCCATATCGATGTGCAGGAAGTCGCGAGCGGAGATCAACATCCCGGGATGCGGCTTACGGCAATCGCAGACCTGACGATACTCTTCTACGGTACCCTGCGGATGGTGCGGGCAATAGTAGATACCATCCAGATCAACGTCGCGATCGGCCAGCGACCAGTCCATCCATTCGGTCAACGTTTCAAACTGTGCCTCGGTAAATTTACCGCGCGCGATACCAGACTGGTTCGTCACCACAATTAGCGCGTAACCCATATTTTTAAGTTCACGCATGGCATCAATAACGCCGTCGATAAACTCGAACTCATCAATCTCATGTACGTAACCGTGGTCCACATTAATGGTGCCGTCACGGTCGAGAAAAATTGCGGGTACAGACTTTGCCACCTTTTATAGCTCCTGAATAAGGCATGTGGCTCTAGTATCGCATGTTTCGGCGGGCAAGAAAGTGCTCATCGTGCAAAGCTAGATTGATTTAGACGTCTGGATGCCTTAACATCCATCTTGTTGACGGCTTCGACCGTCCCAGACAGACGAAAATGCCACGGCTAACTTAATTACGATAATAAATAACCAATGATTAAACTTTCGAATATCACCAAAGTGTTCCAGCAGGGGACTCGTACCATTCAGGCGCTAAATAATGTCAGCCTGCATGTTCCCGCGGGGCAGATTTATGGCGTCATTGGCGCCTCCGGTGCCGGTAAAAGTACGCTTATCCGCTGCGTTAACTTACTTGAACGCCCAACCGAAGGCAGCGTTCAGGTCGGTGGTCAGGAGCTGACAACGCTTTCAGAGTCCGAGTTGACCAAAGCTCGCCGTCAAATCGGCATGATTTTCCAACACTTTAACCTGCTCTCTTCCCGTACCGTGTTTGGTAACGTCGCGCTGCCGCTGGAACTGGATAACACGCCAAAGGAAGAGATCAAACGCCGTGTAACAGAACTGCTGGATTTAGTTGGCCTTGGCGACAAACACGATAGCTATCCAGCCAACCTTTCCGGTGGACAAAAACAGCGAGTGGCGATCGCCCGTGCGCTGGCAAGTAATCCCAAAGTGTTGCTCTGCGATGAAGCCACCAGTGCACTCGACCCGGCAACCACGCGTTCGATTCTGGAACTGCTGAAAGACATTAACCGTCGTCTGGGTCTCACCATTCTGCTGATTACCCATGAGATGGACGTTGTAAAACGCATTTGTGACTGTGTGGCGGTCATCAGCAATGGTGAACTGATTGAACAGGACACCGTCAGCGAAGTCTTCTCTCACCCGAAAACGCCGCTGGCACAGAAGTTTATCCAGTCCACTCTACATCTGGATATCCCGGAAGATTATCTGGAACGTTTAAAAGCAGAGCCGCAAGCCGACAGCGTGCCAATGCTGCGCATGGAGTTCACCGGTCATTCGGTCGATGCGCCATTACTCTCTGAGACGGCCCGTCGCTTTAATGTGAATAACAACATTATTAGCGCGCAGATGGATTATGCCGGCGGCGTGAAGTTCGGCATTATGCTGACGGAAATGCACGGCACACAGGAAGATACACAAGCAGCCATTAACTGGTTGCAGGAACACCATGTAAAAGTAGAGGTACTGGGTTATGTCTGAGCCGATGATGTGGCTACTGGTTCGCGGCGTATGGGAAACGCTGGCAATGACCTTTGTGTCCGGTTTTTTTGGTTTTGTCATTGGCCTGCCGGTTGGCGTATTGCTGTACGTTACGCGTCCTGGGCAAATTATTGAGAACGCTAAGCTTTACCGTACGCTCTCTGCGCTGGTAAATATTTTCCGTTCCATCCCATTCATTATTTTGCTGGTGTGGATGATTCCATTCACCCGCATGATTGTGGGTACCTCTATTGGGCTGCAGGCCGCTATCGTCCCGCTGACCGTCGGCGCCGCGCCGTTTATCGCCCGTATGGTGGAAAACGCGCTGCTGGAAATCCCGACCGGGCTGATTGAAGCCTCCCGTGCGATGGGTGCCACGCCGTTGCAGATTGTACGTAAGGTATTACTGCCAGAAGCGCTGCCGGGTCTGGTCAATGCCGCCACCATCACGCTCATCACGTTGGTTGGCTATTCCGCGATGGGCGGTGCCGTCGGCGCAGGTGGTCTGGGACAGATTGGCTACCAGTACGGTTATATCGGCTACAACGCTACCGTGATGAATACAGTACTGGTATTGCTCGTCGTTCTGGTTTATTTAATTCAGTTATCCGGCGATCGCATCGTCCGGGTTGTCACGCACAAATAACGTTGCACACAACACTAAAAACTCATTAAGAAAAGGAAATAAGCATGGCGTTCAAATTCAAAACCTTTGCGGCAGTTGGAGCCCTGATCGGTTCTCTGGCACTTGTGGGTTGCG
The DNA here is from genome assembly GCF_059615875.1 of Citrobacter sp. CRE-46. Classification (NCBI taxonomy): domain Bacteria; kingdom Pseudomonadati; phylum Pseudomonadota; class Gammaproteobacteria; order Enterobacterales; family Enterobacteriaceae; genus Citrobacter; species Citrobacter sp. CRE-46. The sequence goes on from NZ_CM184341.1 coordinate 4,168,534, forward strand.
GTCAGGATGAAAAAGATCCTAACCACATCAAAGTGGGCGTTATTGTTGGCGCAGAGCAACAGGTTGCAGAAGTCGCGCAGAAAGTGGCAAAAGAAAAATACGGTCTGGACGTTGAGCTGGTCACGTTTAACGATTACGTCCTGCCTAACGAAGCGCTGAGCAAAGGCGACATTGATGCTAACGCCTTCCAGCACAAACCGTACCTGGATCAGCAGATTAAAGATCGTGGTTACAAGCTGGTTGCCGCGGGCAATACTTTTGTTTACCCGATTGCGGGCTATTCCAAAAAAATCAAATCACTGGATGAGCTGCAGGAAGGTTCTCAGGTCGCGATTCCAAACGACCCGACTAACCTCGGCCGCTCGCTGCTGCTGCTGCAAAAAGTGGGCTTAATCAAACTGAAAGACGGTGTTGGCCTGCTGCCGACCGCGCTGGACGTGATTGAAAACCCGAAAAACCTGAAGCTGGTTGAACTGGAAGCGCCGCAGCTGCCGCGTTCATTGGACGATGCGCAAATCGCCCTGGCGGTCATCAACACCACCTACGCCAGCCAGATTGGCCTGACCCCGGCAAAAGACGGTATCTTTGTTGAAGATAAAGATTCTCCGTACGTAAACCTGATCGTGACCCGTGAAGACAACAAAGATGCTGAGAACGTGAAGAAATTCGTGCAGGCCTACCAGTCTGACGAAGTGTACGAAGCAGCGAACAAAGTCTTCAACGGCGGTGCTGTTAAGGGCTGGTAATTTTAGGCTGTTTCCAGAATCTGTAATATCATCAGGACGGGCGCTTGCCCGTCTTGTCATTTATGCAAGCACCTGATTCAATATCTGACGTTTAGATCATTCATTGAGGAAATATTATGCGTGCTTTACCGATCTGTTTAGTAGCACTCATGCTGAGCGGCTGTTCTATGTTAAGCAGATCCCCTGTTGAACCCGTTCAAAGCACCGCTACCCCGCCAAAAGCGGAGCCGGAAAAACCAAAAGCACCGCGCGCGGCGCCGGTAAGAATCATTACTAACGCCGAAGATTTAGTGGGTAAACCGTTCCGCGATCTCGGCGAAGTCAGCGGCGAATCCTGCCAGGCATCAAACCAGGATTCCCCTCCTAGCATCCCAACCGCACGTAAACGCATGCAAATTAACGCCTCTAAAATGAAAGCGAATGCGGTATTGCTGCACAGTTGCGAAGTCACCAGCGGGACGCCAGGTTGCTATCGTCAGGCAGTTTGCATTGGTTCTGCACTGAACATTTCGGCGAAATGAGTCATTTTCAGTTCGAGCAAATAGGCGTTATCCGCTCACCTTATAAAGAAAAGTTCGCCGTTCCACGCCAGCCAGGTCTGGTGAAAAGCGCCAGCGGCGAACTGCATTTGCTCGCTCCCTATAACCAGGCCGAAGCTGTTCGCGGCCTGGAAGCCTTCAGCCATTTGTGGGTGATTTTTGTTTTTCATCAGACAATGGAAGGAGGATGGCGTCCAACCGTGCGCCCTCCCCGTCTTGGCGGCAACGCCAGAATGGGTGTCTTCGCCACGCGTTCAACGTTTCGTCCTAACCCTGTTGGCATGTCTTTGGTTGAGCTTCGAGGTATCCGCTGCCACAAAGAGCACGTCATCCTTGAGCTCGGCGGGCTGGATCTTGTCGATGGTACGCCGGTTGTAGATATTAAACCGTATCTGCCCTTTGCCGAATCGCTGCCCGATGCTCGCGCCAGCTATGCTCAGGATGCACCGCAGGCCAGCGTAGATGTGTCGTTCAGTGAAGAGATCGCCGGGCAACTGGCTGGGCTGGAAAAACGTTATCCGCATCTTCGCCAGTTTATTGCCGAAGTGCTGGCGCAGGATCCCCGTCCTGCCTACCGTAAAAACGAGGAAGAAGGCAAAACCTATGCCGTTTGGCTGCTGGACTTTAACGTCCGCTGGCGCGTTACGCCGTCAGGATTTGAGGTCTTTGCTCTGGAAGCCCGCTAATTTGCGTCGCGTACTCTTTTGACATCCCTTTCTCGCTGGTAAACTAAACCACTTTTGTTTTGTGCCAGGCTCGTCTTGAGCCTGTTCGATCGTTCAACTGGAACCGTAACAACATGCGTACTAGCCAATATCTGCTCTCCACTCTGAAGGAGACACCTGCCGACGCCGAAGTCATCAGCCATCAGCTGATGCTGCGCGCCGGGATGATCCGCAAGCTGGCCTCCGGGTTATACACCTGGCTGCCGACCGGCGTGCGCGTCCTGAAAAAAGTCGAAAACATCGTGCGTGAAGAGATGAACAACGCCGGTGCGATCGAGGTGTTGATGCCGGTCGTTCAGCCCTCTGAGCTGTGGCAAGAGAGTGGCCGTTGGGAACAATACGGCCCGGAACTGCTGCGTATTGCTGACCGTGGCGATCGCCCGTTCGTCCTTGGCCCAACGCATGAAGAAGTCATCACCGACCTGATTCGTAACGAGCTGAGCTCTTACAAACAGCTGCCGCTGAACTTCTACCAGATCCAGACTAAATTCCGTGACGAAGTTCGTCCGCGCTTCGGCGTGATGCGTTCCCGCGAATTCCTGATGAAAGATGCCTACTCTTTCCATACCTCTCAGGAATCCCTGCAGGAGACCTACGACGCGATGTACGCGGCGTACAGCAAGATCTTCAGCCGTATGGGTCTCGATTTCCGTGCGGTACAAGCGGATACCGGTTCTATCGGCGGTAGCGCCTCTCACGAATTCCAGGTGCTGGCGCAGAGCGGCGAAGACGATGTGATCTTCTCCGACACCTCCGATTATGCAGCGAATATCGAGTTTGCCGAAGCCGTTGCGCCAAAAGAGCCGCGTGCGGCAGCAACGCAGGAGATGACGCTGGTCGATACGCCAAACGCCAAAACCATCGCCGAGCTGGTTGAGCAGTTCAACCTGCCGATCGAGAAAACCGTAAAAACCCTGCTGGTGAAAGCGGTTGAAGGCAGCAAGTCTCCGCTGATTGCACTGCTGGTTCGCGGCGATCACGAGCTGAACGAAGTCAAAGCGGAAAAACTGCCGCAGGTTGCCAGCCCGCTGACCTTCGCCACCGAAGAAGAGATTCGCGCACTGGTGAAAGCGGGTCCGGGTTCTCTGGGTCCGGTGAACATGCCAATTCCGGTCGTTATCGACCGTACCGTTGCGGTCATGAGCGACTTCGCCGCGGGCGCGAACATCGACGGTAAGCACTATTTCGGTATCAACTGGGATCGTGATGTTGCCACCCCGGAAGTTGCGGATATCCGTAACGTAGTCGCTGGCGACCCGAGTCCGGATGGCCAGGGTACGCTGCTGATTAAACGCGGCATCGAAGTGGGTCACATCTTCCAGTTGGGCACCAAGTACTCTGAAGCGATGAAAGCCGCCGTTCAGGGCGAAGATGGCCGTAACCAGATCCTGACCATGGGTTGCTACGGTATCGGGGTCACTCGCGTGGTTGCTGCTGCTATCGAACAGAACTATGACGATCGCGGTATCGTATGGCCAGACGCCATTGCCCCGTTCCAGGTCGCGATTCTGCCGATGAACATGCATAAGTCCTACCGCGTGCAGGAACTGGCTGAAAAGCTGTACGCAGAGCTGCGCGCGCAGGGCATTGAAGTGCTGATGGACGACCGTAAAGAGCGTCCGGGCGTGATGTTTGCCGATATGGAACTGATCGGTATTCCGCACACTATCGTGCTGGGCGACCGTAACCTCGACAACGACGATATCGAATACAAATACCGTCGTAACGGCGAGAAGCAGTTGATTAAAACGGGCGACATCGTCGACTACCTGGTAAAAGCCATTAAAGGCTAATATCAGCAAAAGGCCCTGATAATCAGGGCCTTTTTTTCATCAATTAATTACACCCTTTGCCGGGGGTAAATTTCGCATCTTTATCCGCCATCAGCGTTTTCACTTTCTCGCCAGTGTCCGGGTTCGCCTCCAGTGTAAAATGCGCTTCCAGCGTCAGCAATACGGATTGCCCGTTTTCCGCGCGCGCGGCTAAATAGTCACGCTCAAGCTGGGCGTTATTCGCCACCGGCATCCGTTTACCCGTTGCGCAGTCGGTAAAGATAGCTGCGTCAGCCATATAGAAGTACATGCCCCGCATCGGCATTGGCGTCACCGGTAAGCTGGCGGAAACGGGCTGAAGGGTGTAGTTGAACTGCGACTCAATCGGATTACCTTCACGATCGAGCATTTCCAGCGCTTCGCCTTTAGCACGATAGTACGACTTTTCACCTTTACTGTCGGTCAGCACCAGCTTATCCGCAGTGCGCGCCCATGTTCCGTAAGAGGCAAAGGACGACGGTTCATCCCTCACCCCCTGATAACGTTCGTTCATCACCCATGTTCCGTCTTTTTCGAGGAACAGAGAAGTTTCAATCCCTTCGCAGTCCGCGCAAGGCAGGATGCCTCGCCAGCTTTGCTGCATCGGTTTTAATTCTGCCGCCCGTGTCGGCTGTAGTACTTCGACTTCAGTACGGTTGTTACAGCCGATCAAGGAAAAAAGCGTGCATGCAGCGACGACGGACAATATTGCTGTTTTCACTATCAATTCCTTATAAATTTTTATTCCTGCTCGTCAGTCTTGCGTTCGACGAACTCTCCCGCGCAGTGACTTCACTGTGGATTTTTGCGCCTTCGATGACAACCTACGCTCTTTCGAAGCGCGCGTAGGACGCGTTGCCTGTCGGCTTTTTTGCACTGCGGTTAATTCTTTGATCACCGCCACCAGCCGGGAGATTGCCGCTTCCCGGTTTAGCTCCTGGCTACGGTATTCCTGCGCCTTAATGATAATAACGCCATCGCCGCTAATCAGATGATGGCTGGCGGCCAGCAGGCGTTCCTTATAATACTCTGGCAGGCCAGAGGCCCGAATGTCAAAGCGCAAATGGATGGCCGTCGAGGTCTTGTTAACGTGCTGACCACCCGCGCCCTGCGCCCGAATCGCCGTGATTTCCAGCTCATTTTCAGGGATAGAGACGTTTCGGGAGATAACTATCATGAACCCTGCTGCCACGCGGTCAGATGAATTTCCAGATTGTTCTGAGAATCGGACAACCAGATAGCGCCATCCTGGATCGTCGCCTGCAGCGCCATGGTGCGACCAGCAAATTCACTCAGTTGCGCCAGCTGTTCGTCATCCAGATACCACACGGTAAGATTTTTAAACTGCGCGCACTTACTCTGGTTTTGTTGCCACCAGATCTGGGCCGCACGGCTGTTGTAGGTAAACAGGGCCACCTCAGCAGACTGAGTGCAGGCTTTCTTAATACGACGCTCATCCGGCAGGCCGAGTTCAATCCATAAATCAATGCCCAGATGGTCGTTTCGCAGCCAGGCTTCCGGTTCATCTTCCGCGCTCAGGCCACGCGTGAACTGCAGGCGTTCATCGGCATATTTAATCCACGCCAGCAGTCGCAGCATCATGCGCTCCTGGGTTTCTGAAGGGTGACGCGCCAGCGTCAAGGCTGCGTCAAGGAACTGGTTGCGGTCGAGATCCGCCACATTGACTACAGCTTTATAGATTGTCGCTTTAAGCGCCATTTGAGAACTCCTTTCGAATCAGGCGCTCATTGTAGCGAAAACTGCGGCAAAAGGCTGCTAACAGCGCCTCTATCAAGGCCGCTGATATTGCCTGAATGAGTATGGTATAGTCACCTTGCTAAACAGAGTTTATCTTCGTAGGCTTAGACTTGCATCCACGGTTAAGTCAGAGTGCTGACAGGAGGGCATGTGGAAAAATATTGTGAGTTAATACGCAAGCGGTACGCGGAAATCGCCAGCGGAGACTTAGGGTATGTCCCGGATGCGCTGGGTTGCGTATTGAAGGTGCTTAATGAAATGGCGGCAGACAGCGCCCTTTCAGAGTCGGTCAGGGAAAAAGCGGCCTATGCTGCCGCGAACTTACTGGTGAGCGATTATGTCAATGAATGAAACGTATCAACCCATCAACTGTGATGATTACGACAATCTTGAACTCGCCTGCCAGCACCATTTGTTACTGACGTTGGCGTTAAAAGATGGCGAAGTTTTACAAGCGAAAGCAAACGATCTGGTTTCACGCAAAAACGTGGAATATCTGGTCGCAGATGTCGCAGGTGAAACCCGGGAGCTTCGCCTCGATAAAATTGCCAGCTTCAGCCACCCGCAAATCGGTACCGTGGTCGTCAGCGAATCCTGATTCTTTTGTTGCCGGATGGCGGTGCAAGCACCTTATCCGGCCTACTTTCCATGCGATATGTAGGTCGGATAAGCGCACCGCCATCAGGCATGCCAAACCAGACTCACCCCTTCTTTATCTTCTGCTGCCCCCTCACGCGTCACAAAAACACCCGCAGCCGCAATCAGCGTTTCGCCGTAAAACAACAGCGGCGTGGTATCTCGTCGCCAGGGCGGGATCCCCTGCTCCTGCCAGATTTTCTTTAATTTACGTCCACCGTTACGCCCGACAATATGTAATACGCCTGGCGCTTTAAACCGAATGCTGACGGCTTCATCTGCCTGCGGCATACGCAATTCGCCAGCAGGGATGAGCTGCACCGAGCCTAACCCGGCAGGCAACGTCAACGGCGTTTCCCGGCATGTCCACGGGATGACGGTTTCGCTTTGCCCATCGACCGATTTCACCCACCACAGCTGTGACTGATAACGACGAATGTCGAACCCTCCAAGGCGAAAACAGGGGGAAGCATCTTCCCGCGCCAGCGCGACTTCCTGCCAGATACGTTCCAGCGCGTCACGGGAAGGCATTGGCGCAGTTAATCCTGCCAGCCAGCGGCGAAGCAGGGCGGCACGCCGTACACCGCTCATCGTCATTAGCGGTGCCAGCAACAGTGTGCCCTGGGCCGTGACGCAGTCGGCTAAATCGCTGGCAAGCAGTTCATCCAGTAAGCTCTCCTGCTCGGCGCACAGCGCGGCGCTGCGGGCCGTGGATTGCGCGAAGTGCGGCCAACGCTGTTGCAGCAAGGGAGTAACGCGCAATCTGAGGAAATTGCGATCGTAGGTATCATCCTGATTACTTTCATCCTCAATCCAACATAATTGGTGCTGTCGCGCCCACCCTTCCAGCGCCTCTCGCGTTTGCGCCAGCAGCGGTCGGATCAGCCGGGTCCCGGCGAACGGCGAGCTTTCTCCCATGGCGGAAAGCCCGGCAGGACCACTGCCACGCTTAAGGGCCAGCAGAAAAGTTTCGCACTGGTCGTCCAGATGCTGGGCGGTCATCAGTACCTCGCCCGGCAGTAACGTCTGTGCAAATGCGTGATAGCGCGCCCGCCGCGCCTGAGCTTCTATCCCCAGACCATCATCCTCCAGACGGACCCGTTCAACCACCAGCGGCACCTGCCACTGCGCGCATATCGATTCACAGTGCTGCACCCAGTTGTCCGCGTGGGGACTTAATCCATGATGAATATGGATTGCGCGCAACGTAACCTCAGGGTGCTGTGCTCGCCACAGCACTAACTGATGCAGCAGCACGGTGGAGTCCAGCCCGCCGCTAAAGGCGACCAGAATCGATTGAGAATTCAGCAGTGAAGTATTCAGCGTGAGTGTTGTCATGATGGTTACTTACAATGGTATTGCCCGGCACGTTACCGGGCTAACGCCATAATGACAAGCCTTACAGCTCATACAGTTCGAGCGGTAATCCGTCGGGATCGTTAAAAAACGTGAAGCGTTTGCCGGTGAACGGATCAATGCGTATCGGCTCGCACTTCACATCGCGCGCTTCCAGATGCGCGATCGCTTTCTCTACGTCATCCACACTGAACGCCAGATGACGTAAACCACAGGCTTCCGGTCGGCTGGGGCGGCAAGGTGGAAATGGGAAAGAAAATAGCTCAATCACATACTGACCGTTCAATGCCAGATCGCCTTTCCAGGAGTCTCGCTCTTCCCGGTAGGCTTCGCTCATCAGGGTGAAGCCCAACACATCGCAGTAAAATGCCTTACTCGCCGCGTAGTCCGTCGCAATAATGGCAATATGGTGAACCTGTTTTAATCCCAGCATAGCGTTTTGCCTCTTTCGTTTGTTCTTCAGCACGTTACTCGTGCGTAATGGGTTCAGGCAAGTCGTTATGCCATTTTTAAGACTCTCACACGATACACGCCATCCTCACCCAGTTTAGCGCCATGGATATCGGTTTCAAATCCAGGATAATGATGGCCCACGGAGCACAGCATCAGCAGGAAATCGAGTACAGCCCGGCTTTTTTCCGTGATCATTTCACCAGGCATCAAGAGCGGTACGCCGGGAGGGTAAGGCAGGATCATATTGGCGGAAACGCGCCCCACCAGTTGATCGAGCGCCACCGTTTCAACCTCACCTTTGATCTGCCGCTGCCAGGCCTGATGCGGCGTCATTTTCATTTCCGGTAAGGTATCAAATGCCCGCAGCATCAGCCCGGAAAGATCGTGCTGGCGAATAAGCCTATGGATCCCCTGCGCCAGATCCTGAATGCGCATATTACGATAAAAATCAGGATCTTCAGCATACAGATCCGGAAGCATGTTTTTCACGCGTAAATTCAGATCGTACGAACGCTTAAATTCCGTCAGTCCGCGCAGCAGGCCCATCGCCCGGGTTTTATCAATGCCGATGCTGAACAGGAACAACAGATTATACGGTCCCGTTTTCTCGACAACCACGCCGCGTTCATCAAGGAATTTCGCCACCAGCGCGGCAGGAATCCCCTCTTCACTCATATTTCCCTGTTCATCCATCCCCGGCGTCAGAATAGTGACTTTCACCGGGTCAAGAAACATGTGGTCGGCGTCAGCATCGATAAATCCGTGCCAGTCTTCACCGGGCGCTACCGGCCAGCATTCTGCTTCATCCACCCTTTCTGGTTGCCAGATATCAAAAAACCAGCCATCCGACTCTTCACGCAACCGCTGCACTTCTTTACGAAAATGCAGCGCCCGCTCCACCGAACGATTGATTAACCGCTTACCGGAATTGCCACGCAGCATGGCCGCTGCGGTTTCTATCGAGGCAACAATCGGGTAACTCGGCGAAGTGGATGTGTGCATCATAAAGGCTTCGTTAAAGGTGTCTTCGTCGTAATCGCCCTTAATGTGGATCAAAGAAGCCTGTGACAACGCCGCCAGCATCTTGTGGGTGGACTGGGTTTCAAAAATCACCTTCCCCGGCACGCGCTCACCGCTCATCCCGCTTTTCCCCTGATAGATCGGATGAAAATGGGTATATGGCACCCAGGCTGAATCAAAATGGATAGAGGGCACATCCAGCGTTTGTTTGATCCAGTTGGTGTTATACAGCAGGCCGTCATAGGTGGAGTTGGTGATCACCGCATGCACCGGCCATTGCGCCTGAGGGGTCTCCTCTACCTTGCTTTCGATGCTTGCCCGGCTAAATTCCCGACGGGGGATACCGCCCAGAATACCCAACGCATTACGCGTCGGCTTCAACCAGATTGGCACCACATCGCTCATCATCAGCAAATGCGCCAACGACTTATGACAGTTGCGGTCAATCAACAGCGTACTGCCCGTGGGTGCGGCGTACATACCAACAATTTTATTGGAGGTGGACGTGCCGTTGGTCACCATATAGCTCTGCTCGGCGCCAAAAGTGCGCGCGATATACTCCTCCGCTTCCAGGTGCGGGCCGGTATGATCCAGCAGCGAGCCCAGCTCGGTCACTGAAATGGAGACATCGGCTTTCAGCGTATTACCGCCAAAGAAATCATAGAACAGGCAGCCGACCGGGCTTTTCTGGTACGCCGTTCCCGCCATATGACCGGGCGTGCAAAAGGTATACTTTCCTTCCTTCACATAGGTAAACAGCGCTTTGGTGAAAGGGGGCGTAATGTTATCCAGATATTCGCTGGTGTACTGGCGGATGCGGGTGGCAATGTCTTCAGACTGGCCCAGCGCATACTCAAAAAACCACAGCGCCATGCGCAGGTCATGGGCGCTGACATCCATCGTCGAATGGGTATTAATAAAGGCGTAAAGCGGAAGATATTCGTTGAGCTGGTTGATGTCACTGCACAGATCCAGACTGTATTCATCCCAGTCAAAAATGACGCCGCAAATTCGCGGGTTATGTTCGATAAACTTCAGCAGGTCAACGCTATTCTGCGGCCAGATAATCTGAAACCCCTGCTGTTGTAGCGCACGCTCAAGTTCCTTGATGGGCTCATCTTTATAAAAGACGCCATGCGGTCCCATGATGGCAATGATATTCATGCGTTCCTCCTGGAAAAACCTTAGTTAAGCATAGCCTGGTCAAACTGCAGGTAAAAAAAAGGGCCACAGCATTGTGGCCCTTTTCAGAATTAATGTAGCTTATGCGTAGCCGTAGCTCATCAGACGCTGGTAGCGACGGTTTTTCAGATCTTCTTTACCTAACACATCAAGATCGGCGAGATCGGCCAGCAGTTGCGCTTTCAGTGACGCCGCCATGGCTTCCGGGTTACGGTGCGCGCCACCCAGCGGTTCAGGAATGATAGAGTCGATAAGCTTCAGCTCTTTCAGACGCGGCGCGATAATGCCCATCGCTTCAGCGGCCAGCGGCGCTTTATCAGCGCTTTTCCACAGAATGGAGGCACAACCTTCCGGGGAGATAACGGAATAGGTGCTGTATTGCAGCATATTCACTTTATCGCCTACGCCGATCGCCAGCGCGCCGCCGGAACCACCTTCACCGATAACGGTGCAGATGACTGGTACGCTCAGACGCGACATTTCACGCAGGTTGCGCGCGATCGCTTCAGACTGACCACGTTCTTCCGCGCCCACGCCCGGGTAAGCCCCTGGGGTGTCGATGAAGGTAATGATCGGCATGTTGAAACGTTCTGCCATTTCCATCAGACGCAGCGCTTTGCGATAGCCTTCCGGCGCTGGCATGCCGAAATTACGACGAATTTTTTCTTTGGTCTCACGGCCTTTCTGATGACCAATGATCATCACCGGACGGCCATCCAGACGCGCGATACCGCCGACGATAGCTTTGTCATCCGCATAGGCACGATCGCCCGCCAGCTCATCAAATTCATCAAACGCCAGGCGGACATAATCCAGGGTGTACGGACGCTGTGGATGGCGCGCCAGTTGGGCTACCTGCCATGCGCCAAGATCGGCGAAGATTTTACGCGTCAGTTCTACGCTTTTTTCACGCAGGCGATGCACTTCTTCATCGATGTTAATATCCAGTTTCTCATCCTGACGGCTAACCGCAGTCAGAGAATCGATTTTTGCTTCCAGCTCTGCAATCGGCTGTTCAAAATCAAGGAAATTCAGACTCATAGTATTCCTGTATTAGTCAAACTCCAGTTCCACCTGCTCCGAACCAATAAGGCCGCGGAGATCGTTTAGCAAACGATCGCTCGGAGAGACACGCCACGTCGCGCCAAAACGCAACCGCGCACGTGCATCCGCCCTCTGATAGTAGAGATGTACTGGAATTGTCCCCGAGCGGTGGGGTTCCAGAGACTGACGGAGTCGGTTTAAAAGCTGGTCATCAATTTGCCTGTCCGTCAGCGAGATAGCAAGCCCGCGAGCATATTTTTCCCGGGCTTCGTCAATATCCATGACTTCACGGGCCATCATTTTAAGCCCGCCGCTGAAGTCATCAAAGCTGACCTGTCCGCTGACGATAAGTATGCGGTCTTTTTCCAGCAATTGCTGGTATTTATCCAGGGCATCGGTAAACAACATAACTTCCAGACGCCCGGAACGGTCATCCAGGGTACAGATGCCGATACGATTGCCGCGCTTGGTGACCATTACCCGCGCGGCAATGACGAGCCCCGCAGCCGTGGTGACTTTACCACGTTCTGTCGGATGCATGTCTTTCAGCCTGTGGCCTCCAACATAGCGCTCAATTTCTTTTAAATACTGGTTGATAGGGTGCCCCGTCAGGTAAAGCCCTAACGTTTCACGCTCACCGTCTAATACTACCTGCTCAGGCCACGGTGTACAGTTGGCATAAGACTGTTCAATTTGTTCGGGTTCTTCCGCCAGCACGCCAAACATATCAGCCTGGCCAATAGCCTCGGCTTTCGCATGCTGATCAGCGGCTTTTAGCGCATCATTCAACGAATTCATCAACGCCGCGCGGTGTGGGCCAAGGCGGTCAAACGCCCCGGACATAATCAGTTTTTCCAGCACCCGGCGATTGAGTTTTTTGATATCCGTACGCGCACAGAGATCAAACAGCTCGCGGAAGTAACCGCCTTCGTTGCGCGCCTCAATAATAGCTTCAATTGGCCCTTCACCCACGCCTTTTATCGCGCCGATGCCATAAACAATCTCGCCATCATCGTTAACGTGGAAATGGTAAAGCCCGGAGTTAATGTCTGGCGGCAGGATTTTTAACCCCATGCGCCAGCATTCATCCACCAGCCCGACCACTTTCTCGGTGTTATCCATATCGGCCGTCATTACCGCCGCCATAAACTCGGCTGGGTAATGCGCCTTCAACCATAGCGTCTGGTAAGAGACCAGCGCATAGGCGGCGGAGTGTGATTTGTTAAATCCGTAACCGGCGAATTTCTCCACCAGGTCAAAGATTTTCATCGCCAGTTCGCCGTCGACGCCGCGCTTTTTCGCTCCTTCTTCAAAGGTGCCGCGCTGCTTGGCCATTTCTTCCGGCTTTTTCTTACCCATCGCACGACGCAGCATATCCGCGCCGCCAAGCGTGTAACCAGACAGCTCCTGGGCAATCTGCATAACCTGTTCCTGATACAGGATAATGCCGTAGGTTGGCTCCAGTACCGGCTTCAGACACTCATGCTGCCATTGTACGTCCGGATAGGAAATCTCTTCGCGACCATGCTTACGGTCGATAAAGTTATCTACCATCCCCGACTGTAGCGGGCCCGGGCGGAACAGGGCCACCAGTGCGATCATATCTTCGAAGCAGTCAGGCTGCAGACGTTTGATCAGATCCTTCATGCCGCGGGATTCAAGCTGGAATACCGCGGTGGTTTCCGAACGTTGCAGCATGTCGAAGCTTTTCTTATCGTCAAGCGGAATGGCCGCGATATCCAGCGGCGGCTCGCCGTTCTTTTCACGGCGGGCGTTGATCATCTCCAGCGCCCAGTTGATGATGGTCAGCGTACGCAGCCCCAGGAAGTCGAACTTCACCAGGCCGGCGTATTCCACGTCGTTCTTATCAAACTGAGTAACCGGGTGCAGCCCCTGTTCATCGCAGTATAGCGGCGCAAAATCGGTAATTTTGGTCGGAGCGATAACCACGCCACCGGCGTGCTTACCGGCGTTACGCGTGACGCCTTCCAGCTTACGCGCCATATCGATCAGCGCTTTAACCTCTTCATCTGCCTCATAGATTTCCGGCAGTTGCGGTTCAGCTTCGAAGGCTTTCGCCAGCGTCATGCCCGGATCGGGCGGCACCAGTTTCGAAATACGATCCACGAAGCCGTACGGGTGCCCCAGCACGCGACCCACGTCTCGGATAACCGCTTTTGCCGCCATCGTACCGAAAGTAATAATCTGCGAAACCGCATCACGACCGTACATATCCGCCACGTGTTCAATAACCTGGTCGCGTTTCTCCATACAGAAGTCAACGTCGAAGTCGGGCATTGAGACACGTTCCGGGTTCAGGAAACGTTCGAACAGCAGGTCAAATTCCAGCGGATCCAGGTCGGTAATTTTTAGCGCATAGGCCACCAGCGAGCCTGCGCCGGAACCACGTCCCGGACCTACTGGTACGCCGTTATCCTTCGACCACTGGATAAATTCCATAACGATCAGGAAGTAGCCCGGGAACCCCATCTGGTTGATAACCTGTAGCTCAACATCCAGACGTTCATCATATTCCGGACGGCGCCTGGCGCGCTCTTCCGGATCCGGGAACAGGAACGCCAGTCGCTGTTCCAGCCCCTCTTTCGACTTCGCCACGAGGAAATCCTCGGTGGTCATATCGCCGGTCGGGAACTGTGGCAAGAAATACTCACCCAAACGCACCGTGACGTTACAGCGTTTGGCAATTTCGACGGTGTTTTGCAGCGCCTCCGGGATATCGGAGAACAGCTCGCACATCTCGTCTTCGCTACGCATATACTGCTGCGCGGAGTAGTTACGCGGGCGTTTAGGGTCGTCAAGGGTGAACCCGTCGTGGATCGCCACACGGATTTCATGCGCGTCGAAATCGCCGGTTTCCAGGAAGCGAACATCGTTGGTCGCCACCACCGGCAAACCACGCCTTTCAGCCAGTTCTACCGCGGCATGCAGATAGTTTTCTTCATCTTGTCTGCCGGTACGGATCAGCTCAAGGAAGTAGCTATTGGGAAAATGCGCTTCGTAAAACGCCACGCATTCGTCAACCAGGGCGCTATTACCGCGCAACAAGCTACGTCCGACGTCGCCCATGCGGCCGCCGGAGAGCAAAATCAAACCTTCTTTTAGCTCGACCAGCCAGTCGCGGTCGATAACCGGCCCTTCTGCGCCATAACCGCGCTGATAGGCTTTTGATATCAATAACGTCAGGTTCTGATAGCCGGTATTGTTAGCGGCCAGTACGGTGAGTTGCGTGAGTTCATCAGCCAATAGTTCACTGCGGACATGAAAATCTGCGCCTACAATAGGCTTAATACCGGCGCCGTGACCCGCTCCGTAAAACTTCACCAGACCACACAGGTTGGTAAAATCGGTGATCGCCAGCGCAGGCATGCCTAACGCGGCCGCCTTCTTCACCAGCGGCCCGGTTTTCGCCAGCCCATCGATCATGGAGTAGTCGCTGTGCACCCGGAGGTGGACGAAACGTGGTTCAGACATCTTCAGATTCCTTCGACACAAGAATCAGGACGTGAGTCCCAGTGCGCGTTTGACGGGGCCAAAACTGCGGCGATGGTGCTCTGTCGCGCCATACAGTGCCAATTTTTCCAGATGAAAAGCGGTTGGATAGCCTTTGTGCTGCGCAAAGCCATACTGCGGAAAAACCGTATCCAGCGCTGCCATTTCAGCATCGCGGGTCACTTTTGCCAGTATTGACGCTGCGCTAATCTCCGCTACGCGGCTATCACCTTTGACTACCGCCATCGACGGTACCGGTAATGCCGGACAACGATTGCCGTCAATCAGTACGTATTCCGGCGCAATATGCAGCCCCGCGACCGCACGCTGCATCGCCAGCATGGTGGCATGCAAAATATTCAGATCGTCGATTTCATGCGGTTCCGCACGGCCCACGCTCCAGCTTAACGCTTTTTCTTTTATTTCATCAAACAGCGCCAGGCGACGTTTTTCCGACAATTTTTTTGAGTCGTTAAGACCGATAATCGGGCGAGCCGGATCCAGAATAACGGCAGCAGTAACAACCGCGCCGACCAAAGGACCGCGCCCGACTTCATCCACACCCGCCACTAAATGCGTATGCGGATAAACAAATTCAATCATTGCGCTAACTCCAGGACTGCATCCGCTGCCTGCTCATCAGCATTGCAACGGATCTGCTGATGCAGTTCACGGAAAGTGTCATGCATCGCATGGCTGGTTTTGCCATTCGCCAGTAACGGCAACAGCGCTTGCGCCAGCGCATGCGGCTCACACTCTTCCTGCAACAGCTCTTTAACCAGTTCTCTTCCCGCTAACAGGTTAGGAAGCGAAACGTAATCCGTTTTCACCAGACGCTTCGCCAGCCAGAAGGTAAAGGGTTTCATGCGGTAGCCGACCACCATCGGACACTTTGCCAGCATACATTCCAGCGCGGCGGTGCCTGAAGCCAACAGCGCCGCGTCGCTGGCCACCATCGCTTCACGTCCCATGCCATTAAGCAGATGCACGGAAAGCTCCGGCGCAACCTCTGCCTTGATACGCTCAAACTGTTCCCGGCGTTTGGCATTCACCAACGGCACCACAACTTCGAGATCCGGATAATGCTGACGTAACAGTTGCGCCGTTTTCAGAAAATCGGCGCTGAGCATCTCCACTTCTGCGCCACGGCTTCCTGGCAGCAGCGCCAGGCAATGCGCGTCGTGGGGAATACCCAAAATATCACGGGCCGCGTGTTTATCCGGATCCAACGGCATGGCATCCGCCATGGTGTGGCCGATAAAGCGGCACGGGACGTTAAATTTGTCATAAAACGCTTTTTCGAAAGGCAGAAAAGCCAGCACCATATTAGTGGATCTGCCTATTTTGAAAACGCGTTTCTGTCGCCACGCCCAGACGGACGGACTGACATAATGAATGGTTTTTATGCCCTGCTTTTTCAAGTTCCCTTCAAGGGTAATATTGAAATCAGGCGCATCAATGCCAACGAAAACATCCGGCTTGAGCTCGGTGAATCGACGAGTGAGATCGGCACGAATATGCAGTAAACGGCGCAGACGTCCGAGCACTTCAACAATGCCCATCACCGCCAGTTCTTCCATTTCGTACCAGGCTTCACAGCCTTCGGCCTGCATTAGCGGCCCCGCCACGCCAACAAAACGCGCATTAGGAACACGAGCTTTGAGTGCGCGGATTAGCCCTGCACCAAGAATATCGCCGGAGGTTTCTCCGGCGACGAGGGCAATCGTTAAAGGACGCTGCTCAGTCATTAACGAATCAGACCACGCGTTGAGCGCTCAAAGAAGTCGCTGAAAGCCTGGACTTCAGGGTGCTGTTTCGCCAGTTCGGCGATTCCCGGTTTCGCTTCTTCCAACGTTTTACCGCTACGGTACAACGCTTTGTAGGCATTACGAATCGCGGTAATCGCTTCGCGGGTGAACCCACGACGCTTCAGACCTTCGATATTTACGCCAAACGGCGTCGCGTGGTTGCCCTGGGCGATAACGTACGGTGGCACGTCCTGAGCAACGCCAGAACAGCCGCCAACCATCACATGCGCGCCGATGATGCAGAATTGATGCACCGCAGTCATGCCGCCGATGATAACAAAATCATCCAGCGAAACATGTCCGGCAAGCGTGGCGTTATTCGCCAGAATACAGCGGTTGCCTACCGTACAATCATGCGCGACGTGCGCATTAATCATCAGTAAGTTATCGCTGCCCACCTTCGTCACTCCACCGCCCTGCACTGTGCCACGATGAATGGTGACGCTTTCGCGGATGCGGTTGCGATCGCCAATTTCCACGCGGGTCGGTTCGCCAGCATATTTAAGATCCTGGTTAACTTCGCCGATGGAGGCAAACTGATAGATCTCGTTATCGCGACCAATTTTTGTATGGCCATTCACGACAACGTGAGACTTCAGTACGGTACCCTCACCAATTTCAACATGGGGTCCAACAATACAAAATGGGCCAATGTGAGCGTTAGCGCCAATACTGGCGCCCTCTTCCACAATGGCGGTAGGGTGAATAAAGGCGGATTTATCAATCACGTATCAGGCCTCCCGGCTACGGGCACACATCATCGTTGCTTCGCACACAACTTTACCGTCGACCAGCGCAACCCCTTTAAAACGGGTCAGGCCACGGCGCGTTTTCTCGAAAGTCACTTCCATGATCATCTGATCGCCCGGCACGACAGGACGCTTAAAGCGCGCTTCGTCAATACCCGCGAAATAGTACAGTTCGCCTGGTTCCAGTTTTCCTACGCTTTTAAATGCGAGGATACCGGTGGCCTGCGCCATCGCTTCCAGAATCAGTACGCCAGGGAAAATAGGTTTGCCTGGGAAGTGGCCCTGGAAGAAAGGCTCATTAACGGATACATTTTTCACTGCGCGCAGAAAACGACCTTCTTCAAAATCCAGCACGCGGTCAACCAGCAGAAACGGAAAACGGTGCGGCAGAAGTTCTAAAATCTCTTCAATATGCAGAGTATGAGTGTTAGTAGTCAAAATACTCTTCCTGTCAAAATATACTAAAAGGCAATAATAACACGGCCTGTCGCAATCGTATGAATGGGACAGGCCGAAAAGTCAGACATGCAAAAAAGGTGCTTTAGTCTTGTTGATTAACCTTGCGCTCAATCGCTTTGAGGCGCTTGCTCATATCATCAATATTCATCACCAGTGCAGCTGTTTTACGCCATACCTTATTGGGTTGTAGCGGAATGCCTGAGGAGTAGACGCCAGGTTCCGTGATAGGACGCATCACCATACCCATGCCAGTTACCGTGACTTTGTCGCATATTTCCATATGCCCATTGATCACGCTGGCGCCGCCAATCATGCAGTAACGGCCAATCTTCAGGCTACCCGCCATAATGACGCCACCGGCTACCGCCGTATTGTCGCCAATCACAACGTTATGTGCAATCTGGCACTGATTATCAATGATAACACCATTACCGATCACAGTATCGTCCAGGGCACCACGGTCAATGGTAGTACAAGCGCCGATCTCGACGCGATCGCCGATAATCACGCGACCAAGCTGCGGGATCTTCACCCAGTTACCGCGATCGTTCGCGTAACCAAATCCATCCGAACCGACGACAGTGCTGGATTGGATCAGGCAATTCTCACCGATCTGAATGTCGTGGTAAATCGTCACATTCGCCCACAAGCGAGAACCTGCGCCGATTTTTGTATTTTTTCCGACGAAGCAGCCTGCGCCAATAACCACGTTATCGCCCAGTTCTACGCCAGACTCAATGACCGCATTTGCGCCCACCGAGACATTTTTACCCAGCTTCGCCGTCGCATCGATCGCTGCACTCGGTGCAACGTTTTGTGCGGGCTGCGGCGTGGTATCTAAAATTTGCGCCATACGAGCATAGGTCAGGTAGGGATTCTTCACTACCAGCGCTGCACTCTTAGCAAAAGGAAGATCGTCCTGCGTCATGACAACGGCAGAAGCCTGGCATACGCCTAAGTGTTCACGGTACTTAGGATTCACCATAAACGTGATATTGCCAGTTTGCGCAGATTGCATGGACGCTACGCCGGTGATGACGATATCGCCATCACCGTGTAATTCTGCATCCAACTGCTCTGCTAAATCAGCCAGTCGAATTGAAGGCATTACTTATTTAACCTGTTTCAGTACGTCAGCGGTGATGTCTTTTACATCGCTGCTATTGTATGCAACGGTGTTTGCGTCAACGACCAGATCGATGCTCTGGCTGTTAGCAACAGATTTCACAGCTGTCTGGATACGAGTAACCAGTTTGCCACGTTCTTCGTTGGAACGACGCGCACGATCCTGCTCAAAAGCCTGAGCTTTCTGTGAGAAAGTCTGACGCTGAGCCATAACGTCTTTTTCCAGCTTGGTACGATCGCTACCCGCTTTCATTGATTGCAGACGCTGCATTTTAGATTGCAGATCGGATTCCATACGCTGCAGTTCGCTGGCACGGCCTTTGAACTCGTTTTCCAGCGTAGCGGAAACACCTGTCTTCTGTGCAACCTGTTGGAACAGGCTACCCATGTTGACGATTGCAATTTTGTCAGCGGCCTGTGCGGACGTTGCCATCGCTAAACCGAGACCTGCAGCTAATAACCACTTTTTCACAATTAACTCCTTACCATCCCATTTGCACCCGAAGGTACAGTTCTTTGCGTGGCCAGGCGATCCCATGCAAGATCGCCTAAAGTCAGCGCTACACTACCACTACATTCCTTTGCGAAGAACAATTACCAGGTTTTACCAATGTTAAACTGGAACTGTTCCGCTTTGTCTCCATCGTACTTCTTGAACGGTTGGGCGTAGGAGAAAACCAACGGCCCCAATGGGGACATCCATTGTAAAGCGATACCTGCTGACATACGGATATTGCTCGGATCGCTATAGTCCGGTACATCCGACGGCGCAGATGACGGATCCCAGTTCGTATCCCAAACGGTACCCATATCCCAGAAGAACGAGGTACGGACCGAGTTGGCATACTTGTCGCTGATGAACGGCGTCGGGGTAATAAACTCCAGGCTGGCGACAGCCATGGCGTTACCACCTACCGCATCATCAGATTTACAGCCAGCTTCCTGAGTACAGTCTTCGTAATCATTATTATCGTCCCAGCTCGTGTGGGCGCCATTTTTATAAACAGCTTTCGGGCCGATAGTATTCGACTGGAAACCACGCACGGTACTGGAACCACCAGCATAGAAGTTCTCGTAGAACGGCATCTCTTTGCTACCGATACCATCACCATAACCCCACTTGGTACGGCCCAGGACAACCCATTTGTGATCGTCATCAATCGGCACGTAGGTCGCGGTATCCATCGACAATTTGTAGTATTCGTTATCAGAACCCGGAATGGTCACTTTACCATTCAGGTTGACACGCGAACCGTCTGTCGGGAAATAACCACGGTCTAACTTGTTGTACGTCCAACCGTAGTTGAAGGTGAAGTCATCAGCGGCAAAACTGCTGGTATCAGCGGGTTGTCCCATCGACTCAAGATAACGATCCATCGCGATCTGCGGCTGCATGTTGGACAGTTTGTTATGTACATAACCCAGGCCAGCACGCAGCGTATTGTATTCGTTAACCGGGAAGCCGAGCGTTACGTCAGTACCATAACTTTTGTTGGTATAGTCGGACAGGTCTGCATCATCCGCTTCAAAGTCGTTATAGAAGACGCGACCGCCAAGGCTCACACCGTCAACGGTGAAGTACGGGTTGGTGACAGATAGCTCAGTATAGGTCTGGTAGTCGTTTTTGGTGCCGTTAATCCCGACGGAATAACCGGTACCTAACCAGTTATCCTGCTGAACGCCCGCCTGGAAGCTCACGCCGCTCTCGGTACCGTAACCGACGCCGAAGTTAAAGCTACCAGTGTTACGCTCTTTCACCTTATAGACCACATCAACCTGATCCGGACGGCCCGGAACACGCTGAGTATCGGTATCGACGGTTTCAAAGTAACCCAGACGGTTCAGACGTTCTTTACCCTGGTCGACCAGATCGCTGCCCAACCATGCGCCTTCCATCTGACGCATTTCGCGACGCAGAACGGAGTCTTTAGACGTGTCGTTACCTTCAAAGCGAATCTTACGCACATAGAAACGGTTACCCGCATCCACATTTACGCGTAATTTAACGGTTTTGTCGGCATCGTTGATTTCAGGCTGCGACTGTACGCGCGGATAGGCATAGCCATAGCGCCCCAGAAGCTTCTTGATATCATCTTCCATTTTGGTCACTTTGGTGCCGTTATAGAGTTCGCCTGGCTCGATTTTGGTCAGGCTCTCAATTTCGGCGGAGTGTCCGGCCAGGTTACCGCTCACCTCTACCCCAGAAAGCTTGTACTGATCGCCTTCAGTGATGTTAACGGTGATGTAGATACCTTTTTTATCCGGCGTCAGGCTCACCTGGGTAGAATCGATATTAAAGCGAGCATAACCGCGATCCAGATAGTAGCTGCGCAGGGTTTCGAGATCGCCCGCGAGTTTCTGTTTCTGGTATTTACGATCGCCCACTACGTTCCACCACGGCACTTCATCACGCAGTTGGAAGTGAGAGATAAGTTCGTCAGTCGAGAAGGCATGGTTGCCGACGATATTGATCTGTTGGATCTTCGCCGAAACACCTTCCTGGAAGACCAGTTTGAGGTCAACGCGGTTACGCGGCAACGGCGTTACCACCGCTTTCACACTGGCGCTGTACTTACCGACGCTATAGTAGAAATCTTCCAGGCCTTTTTCGATATCGGCAAGCGTGGTGCGATCCAGAGACTCGCCAACACGTACGCCAGACGCCTCGAGGTTTTGCTTCAGCATGTCGTCTTTCACCGATTTGTTACCGGAGAAAGTAATGCTGGCAATCGTCGGACGTTCTTTTACCTGAACCAGAAGGGTATCACCATCGCGCAGGACGCGGACATCCTCAAAGTTACCGGTGGCGAACAGAGCACGAATGGTATTACTGATGTCTTCATCATTAACCGTGTCGCCTGTGCGCACCGGCATACTGAGGAGAGCCGCACCAACGGCGACTCGCTGTAGGCCTTCGAAATGAATGTCCTTCACTACGAACCCTTCAGCACCGTATACGGTGGCGCTGCTAAACAGCAGCGACGCTATGAGCAACTTTTTCATCGCCATCGTTATTATGCGTTCTTCCTAACACTCTCTTACAACCGAGAGAAATCATTGAAAAGTGCAAGCCCCATTAACAACACCAGCAAGATAGAGCCAATGCGATAACTAAAGTCTTGAACCCGCTCGGATACCGGACCGCCCTTCAGCTTTTCAATCGCCAGGAACAGCAGATGCCCCCCGTCAAGAACGGGCAACGGAAACAGGTTAATTATCCCTAAGTTCACGCTGATAAGCGCAAGGAACATCAGGTAATAAATCACCCCGAACTCCGCTGACATCCCAGCCCCCTGGGCGATAGAAATCGGCCCACTGAGGTTGTTCAGTTTTACATCACCGGTAATCAATTTTCCCAGCATACTGACCGTCAGCTTCATCAACTGCCACGTTTTATCCGAGGCTTCGACGATGGCGCTGAAGGGTCCATACTGGCGTACAGTCTTATACTCATCAGGCAGAGGAATAATTTTAGGCACCACGCCCGCAAAACCTTCTGCCTTCCCGTTAACCTGTTTTGAATCCGGGGTTAACGTTAAAGACAAGGAACTGCCTTGTCTTTCAATATCTAGCGCTAACGGCTTATCCGGATTATCGCGCACCAGCGTCACGAACATCATCCATTGCGTCAGCGGCTGACCATTGACTTTAACGATCCTGTCGCCAGCTTGCAAACCCGCCTTACTTGCAGCCGAGTTAGCCTGCACTTCTGACAGCACCGATTCAATCTGCGGACCGCGTGGGCGAATCCCTAAACTGGCGACGGGATCCTGTTTGTCTGGCTCAAATGCCCAATGGCGCAAATCCAGCGTTTTGTCCTGCCGCTGGTTACTGCCAAACTGCGCCACGCTGAGCGTTGTATGCTCATCGCCAATTTTGGAAACCAACTGCAGTCTCACGGCATCCCAATCAGGGGTTTCGATACCATCAACCGCTTTTAGTTCCGTACCAGGCTGAATTTGCGCCTGCGCAGCAATCGAGTTGGGTGTTATTTCACCAACAACCGGACGAACGCCAGGAACGCCAATGATAAACACCAGCCAATAAGCGAAAATAGCAAAAAGGAAGTTTGCGATCGGACCTGCGGCGATAATAGCCGCGCGCTGCCCAACCGTTTTATTGTTGAAAGCGTAATGGCGCAGCTCCGGTACCACCGGTTCAGCGCGCTCATCCAGCATTTTGACGTAACCGCCGAGGGGGATTAGAGCGATGACGTATTCTGTACCCAGTTTATCGGTACGACGCCAAAGCGCTTTTCCAAAGCCAATGGAAAAGCGCTCAACGCGGACTCCGCAGCGCCGTGCAACCCAGAAATGACCAAATTCATGCACGGTGATAAGCACACCGAGTGCGACGATGAATGCAGCCAGATTCCAGAGAATACTCAGCATAAGACCATCCGTTAGAGCGTCCTGAATACCAGTAACAACAGGCAGGCAAAGACCGGTACCGCAGCCGTCAGGCTATCAATACGATCCAGAATACCGCCGTGTCCTGGAATTAAGTGACCACTGTCCTTAATACCTGCTTCACGCTTAAACATACTCTCAGTCAGGTCACCCAGCACGGAGGCCAGGGCTGCAACGATGGAGCAAATGAGCAAGGTGACAGGCGCAACTTCAAGATTCGCCCACATGCCATAACCCCATGAGATTACGGCCGCAGTGGCGAGTCCGCCAATAAAACCCTGCCAGGTTTTACCAGGAGAAACCTTCGGTGCCAGTTTGTGTTTGCCAAACAGCTTACCAAACATATACGCGCCAGAGTCCGCTCCCCAGACGAGGATCATGACATACAGCAGCCATAACGCGCCACTATAATGATTTTCATCATAGTGCCATGCCCGTAGCGCCAGCATTCCCCAAAAGAAAGGAACAATGGTTAGCACGCCGAAAATTATGCGTAATGTTTTGGAATTACGCCAGACCGACGCAGAACCTGGGTAAAACAGTACCAGTAACAGCGCGACGATCCACCAACCCAGCGACGCCCATAGCGATACTTCAACCAGCGGCTGATGAATATTGCGATGGTATTCTGGCAGTAAAAATAGCATTAGCGCCAGCAATAGCCCGCACAAAACCGCCAGCCAGACTCGCTGTGTACGCGTGGTAAAACCGCTTAACTGTCCCCATTCCCAGGCGGCCAACATACAGACAACCAGCGTAACAATGGCGAACCCCACCGGCGGCAGCAAAAACAACGCCGCGATGACAACGGGTATTAAAACAAAAGCAGAAATCAGGCGATACTTCAGCAAAAGCGACCCCCATCAGGCTTTTTCATCACCGGGCTCGGTGCCGCCGAAACGACGCTCACGATTAGCAAAGGCATGCAGCGCACCTTCAAAGTCTTGTTCATCGAAATCGGGCCAGAGAACATCCGTAAAGTAAAGTTCGGCATAGGCAATTTGCCACAACAAAAAATTACTAATTCGATGTTCTCCCCCAGTCCTTATCACTAAATCCACAGGGGCCAGTTCATGCATACAAATTTGCTGCCCAAGCATCTCTTCATCGATTTGCTCTGGGCGCAGCAGACCTTCCTGCACCTGTTGTGCCAGTTGCCTGACTCCCTGGACAATATCCCACCGTCCACCGTAATTCGCTGCAATATTCAGCGTCAACCCGGTATTCTGGGCGGTAAGCGCTTCTGATTTGCGAATCCGTTCTTGCAAACGTGAGTTAAATCGACTGATATCCCCGATAATACGCAGACGTACGTTATGGCGGTGCAGGTTTTTCACTTCGCTATCAAGCGCCCACACAAACAGTTCCATTAACGCGCTCACTTCCTGCGCAGGTCGGTTCCAGTTCTCACTGCTAAAGGCATACAGCGTTAACGCATCAATACCGTTATTGGCAGCAAAAGAGACAGCCCGGCGGACGGATTTTGCTCCGGCCTTATGCCCAAAGGCGCGAATCTTCCCTTGCTTTTTCGCCCAGCGGCCATTGCCATCCATGATGATTGCAACATGGCGGCAACCATGTGCTGGCAAATTTTCGCTTAATGGTTTAGTTGCAGACAACATAACGCGTTTTTAGTCCCTGAAAGGATTTACGGTACTCAGGAATACTGAAGCCCATCCACAAAAAAGCCGTGTCAAACCACGGCTTACCCGACCGAAAAAAAGCAACTACCCGCGATCGAGTGGCGCAGACTATATCACTGAAGCCCAACGCTAACAAATAGCACGATCTTCCGTAGAGGGATTATCATCAGCTTGAGAGTCGCATCACTTCTTTTCTGGCGACTTCCCGCGCGATGGTATCAACCTTCAGCACGTCATCAACGCTCTGCGGCTCCTGCAAATCCATCTTATCCAGTACGGATAAATTAAGATCGGCAATATCGGTAAATCGAATCTGCTGCGCCAGAAATGCGGCAACGGTAATTTCATTCGCGGCGTTCAGTGCGGTCGTTGCCGCCTGCCCTTGCTCAAACGCGTCCATCGCCAGTTTCAGGCACGGATAGCGCTGATAATCAGGTGCGGAAAACGTCAACACACTGAGTTGGCAAAAGTCGACAGGCTTAACGCCAGACTTCACACGTTCCGGCCATGCCATCGTATGGGCAATAGGTGTACGCATGTCAGGTTCCCCCAACTGCGCCAGAACACTGCCATCCTGATAACGTACCATCGAATGAATAACCGACTGCGGATGAATCAGCACTTCCATCTGGCTTGCGCTGGCATTGAATAACCAACGCGCTTCAATGTATTCCAGACCTTTATTCATCATGGTGGCTGAATCGACAGAGATTTTTCGTCCCATCGACCAATTCGGATGACGACATGCCTGATCGGGGGTCATAGCAACCAGATCGCGCAATGGCGTTTCACGGAAAGGGCCACCAGACCCGGTAAGCAGTACGGACACGACGCCGTTTTGCTCAAGGTCAGCGTATCCCAGATTGAGTTGGATCGGTTGCGGTAAACTCTGAAAAATCGCGTTATGCTCGCTATCTACCGGCAAAAGCTGCGCTTTGTGGCGTTTCACGTCGTCCATAAACAGACGTCCGCAGGTGACCAGAGACTCTTTGTTCGCCAGCAAAATGCTTTTGCCCGCGCGGATTGCCGAAAGCGTCGGCAGCAGGCCCGCTGCGCCGACAATCGCCGCCATGACCTGATCAACATCATCCAGCGCGGCCATATCACAGGCGGCCTGCTGTCCGCTCATAACTTCAGTGCGGCTACCCTGCTCCAGCAGAGCCGATTTTAGCAATGCCGCGCTTTTTTCATCGTCCATTACCGCATAGCGAGGAGAAAATTCCAGGCATTGCTCCACCATACGGGCAACATTCTTTCCCGCAACCAACGCAGCAACACGAAATTTTTCCGGGTTATGGCGTACTACATCCAGCGTACTGCAACCAATGGAACCGGTTGATCCCAGGATGGTTAATTGCTTCATGAGACATCCAGAAAAATAGGGTATAGACAGAAAAAAGCAAAACGCCGCCATCCAGCCTTTGCAGGCCTTCTAAGCGGCGTTTTTAGCGTACAGATGAATCAGAACTGCATCAGTTCCGTTTCTTTCTCTGCCAGCGCCGCATCAACTTTCTTGATCGCTGCGTCAGTCAGTTTCTGTACTTCGTCCTGAGAACGGCGATCGTCGTCTTCGCTGATCTCTTTATCTTTCAACAGCGCTTTCACTTTGTCGTTTGCATCGCGGCGTACGTTACGTACGGCAACACGCGCGCCTTCAGCTTCGCCACGCACGATCTTGGTCAGATCTTTACGACGCTCTTCGGTCAGCGGCGGCAGCGGAACGCGGATGTCGGAACCCGCTGAACTTGGATTCAGACCAAGGTCGGAAGCCATAATTGCTTTTTCAACGGCTGGTCCCATGGAACGGTCAAACACGTTGATTTTCAGGGTACGGGAATCTTCAACCGTTACGCTTGCCAGCTGGCGCAGCGGAGTCGGCGTGCCGTAATATTCCACGACAATACCATCCAGCAGGCTAGGAGAAGCACGGCCCGTACGAATTTTGCTGATTTGATTTTTGAACGCTTCGACGCATTTGTCCATGCGTACTTCAGCATCTTTTCTGATATCGTTGATCACGTTACGAATCCTTGAAAGCTCGTTTCAGTCAGACCATACCCACCACGCAAGCTGTGACAAGTATAGTCTTGATTAATTTTGAGGGACGTATCCCGCGACATTAAAGCGGAATATTACCTGCATTTAGCCGCAACGGGAATTATTCCGTGATTAACGTGCCTTCTTTTTCACCCATAACAACACGGCGCAGCGCACCCGGTTTGTTCATGTTAAAGACACGAATCGGTAATTTGTGGTCACGAGCCAGCGTGAACGCCGCCAGATCCATCACTTTCAGCTCTTTATCCAGTACTTCAGTGTAGGTCAACTGTTCGTACATGGTCGCCGTAGGATCTTTAGCCGGGTCGGCAGTAAATACGCCGTCCACTTTGGTAGCTTTCAGTACCACATCCGCTTCAATTTCAATACCGCGCAGACAGGCTGCTGAATCAGTAGTGAAGAACGGATTGCCGGTACCTGCAGACAAAATAACAACGCGGTTGTTACGCAGCAGGCTGATAGCTTCCGCCCAGCTGTAGTTATCACACACGCCGTTCAGAGGAATGGCGGACATCAAGCGAGCGTTCACATAGGCGCGGTGAAGCGCATCGCGCATCGCCAGACCGTTCATTACGGTGGCTAACATGCCCATGTGGTCGCCCACAACGCGGTTCATCCCTGCTTTCGCCAGACCAGCACCACGGAACAGGTTACCGCCACCAATCACTACGCCAACCTGAATACCCAGCTCAACCAGCTCTTTGATTTCCTGAGCCATACGGTCAAGTATGCTTGCATCAATACCGAAGCCTTCTGAACCTTGCAGAGCTTCGCCACTTAACTTAAGCAGAATACGTTTGTAGACGGGTTTTGCATTGGTAGCCATGTTTCTTTCCTGAGACTGTCAACGAATGAGATGAGTTAATTCCGGCGACATTGTATGTCGCTTTTCAGCATGACCACTATAGCGGTTCGCTGAATTTACAAGCCAGACACAAAAAGAAGCCGCCCTCAGGCGGCTCCTTTAAAAATTAAGACTGCTTGGACATCGCAGCAACTTCTGCTGCAAAGTCAGTCTCAACTTTCTCGATGCCTTCACCCACTTCGAAGCGGATGAAACCAGTTACGTCAGCGTTGTGCTCTTTCAGCAGCTGACCAACAGATTTGCTCGGTTCCATAACGAAAGGCTGACCAGTCAGAGAAACTTCGCCGGTGAATTTCTTCATACGGCCTTCAACCATTTTCTCTGCGATTTCTTTCGGCTTGCCAGACTGCATGGCGATGTCCAGCTGAACCTGGTATTCTTTCTCTACCACTTCAGCAGAAACGTCTTCCGGCTTAACGAATTCTGGTTTGCTTGCAGCAACGTGCATTGCCAGCTGTTTAACCAGTTCTTCGTCAGCGCCAGTAGCAGCAACCAGAACACCGATACGCGCACCGTGCTGGTAGTTACCCAGAACTTCGCCTTCCAGGGAAGCCACGCGACGAATGTTGATGTTCTCACCGATTTTAGCAACCAGCGCAACACGTTCTTCTTCGAACTGTGCTTTCAGAACTTCAACGTCAGTGATTTTGCCAGCAACGGCAGCGTCCAGTACTTTGTCAGCAAATGCCTGGAAACCAGCATCTTTAGCAACGAAGTCAGTCTGGCAGTTAACTTCCAGAATGAAAGCGATGTTGCCGTCGATTTTGGTTTTGATTACGCCGTCAGCAGCAACGTTGCCTGCTTTTTTCGCCGCTTTGATTGCGCCGGACTTACGCATGTTTTCGATTGCCAGCTCGATGTCGCCATTAGCTTCAGTCAGTGCTTTTTTGCAATCCATCATGCCTGCGCCAGTACGCTCACGCAGCTCTTTTACCAGGGATGCGGTAATTTCAGCCATTCTAAAATCCTCGGAAGATTTGATCTGCCCGGCATGAAACCGCACAGATTTAAAAGTGAAAAAGGGGCCTAAAGGGCCCCTAACCAAACGTGATACTACCTGGTTTATAAGGGGGCTCGAACGAGCGTGCCTTATTATTCAGCTTCTACGAAGCTTTCTTCCGCCTGGGAAGCCAGATCCTGAGAACGGCCTTCACGAACGGTAGTAGCTACAGCGCCCAGGTACAGGGTCACAGCACGGATTGCGTCGTCGTTACCCGGGATAACGAAGTCAACACCGTCCGGATCAGAGTTGGTATCAACGATAGCAAATACCGGGATACCCAGGTTGTTTGCTTCTTTGATAGCAATGTGCTCGTGGTCAGCATCGATTACGAACAGAGCGTCCGGCAGACCGCCCATGTCTTTGATACCGCCCAGGCTGTTTTCCAGTTTCTCAAGCTCACGAGTACGCATCAGCGCTTCTTTCTTGGTCAGCTTTTCGAAAGTACCGTCCTGAGACTGAGTTTCCAGATCTTTCAGACGTTTGATGGACTGACGAACGGTTTTCCAGTTAGTCAGCATACCGCCCAGCCAGCGATGGTTCACGAAGAACTGGTCGCAGCTGTTAGCAGCTTCTTTCACCGCTTCGCTTGCAGCGCGTTTAGTACCAACGAAAAGGATTTTACCTTTACGAGCAGAGATCTTGTTCAGTTCAGCCAGAGCTTCGTTGAACATCGGTACAGTTTTCTCAAGGTTGATGATGTGAACTTTGTTACGCGCACCGAAGATGAACGGCTTCATTTTCGGGTTCCAGTAACGGGTCTGGTGACCAAAGTGAACACCAGCCTTGAGCATGTCGCGCATGGAAACAGTTGCCATGATAAAAACCTCTATATATAAAAGTTGGGGTTAAGCCTCCACGCATCCCATATTACCGACCCCAAAGGGCACCCCGGAATATGTGCCGATACGTGTGTGTTGTTACACAAAGTGAGATTTGTCGCTCCCGTCCATCGTGTGTAGTCTTCGAATGGATCGGAAGTCCGGCGCGCTTTATACCACAAATACGCCACCGACACCAATAATTGTTGGCACTCAGTGCTGAATTGAACGATGAATTTCGTGTTACAGGCAGGCGGCAAATTTTTGAATCCCCGGGAGCTTACGGCCAGTAAGTGACTGGGGTGAAAAAATGTAGCCAACGCACCTGTGGCACGAAAGGCGAAGTTCAGAATGATTCTCAATTTGGCAGGGTACACCCCTGACTGATACCATTGTCAGCACTTACACAATTATTGCCGAAAATAATCGGCACTGATGGACAGAATTCATGGCTATCTCAATCAAGACCCCTGAAGAAATCGAAAAAATGCGCGTCGCTGGCCGTCTGGCGGCGGAAGTACTGGAGATGATCGAACCGTTTATCAAACCGGGCGTCAGCACCGGCGAACTGGATCGCATCTGTAACGACTATATCGTTAATGAGCAGCAGGCCATTTCCGCGTGCCTGGGCTACCACGGTTACCCTAAATCCGTGTGTATCTCGATTAACGAAGTGGTGTGCCACGGGATCCCGGACGACGCGAAGCACCTGAAAGATGGTGATATCGTTAACATCGACGTGACCGTGATTAAAGACGAATTCCACGGCGATACCTCCAAAATGTTTATCGTCGGCAAACCCACCATTCTGGGCGAACGTCTGTGCCGTGTAACGCAGGAAAGCTTGTATCTGGCGCTGCGGATGGTTAAACCGGGCATTCGCCTGCGCACGTTGGGCGCTGCGATTCAGAAATACGCGGAAGGCGAAGGCTTCTCTGTAGTACGTGAATACTGCGGTCACGGTATCGGTCGCGGCTTCCACGAGGAGCCTCAGGTTCTGCACTACGATGCGGACGACGGCGGCGTGGTACTGCAGCCTGGCATGACTTTCACCGTAGAACCGATGCTGAATGCCGGTGATTACCGCATCCGCACCATGAAAGACGGCTGGACGGTGAAAACCAAAGACCGCAGCTTGTCTGCTCAGTACGAGCATACTATTGTGGTGACGGAAAACGGCTGTGAGATCCTGACGTTACGCAAGGATGACACCATCCCGGCGATCATCACTCACGACGAATAATGTTTTGCCTGATGGCGATGCATTCGCATCTTATCAGGCCTACAAATTGTACTACTTCGTAGGCCGGATAAGGCGTTCACGCCATCATCCGGCTTTTTAATGGGTGGCGCATAATGAATACTCTTCCTGAACAGCACGCAAATACAGCCCTCCCCACCCTGCCTGGCCAACCGCAAAACCCCGGAACCTGGCCACAGCACGATCTCAACTGCGCCGGCATTAAAGCGCATATCGACACGTTCCAGCGCTGGTTAGGCGAAGCGTTTGACAGCGGAATTTCCGCTGAACAGCTCATTGAGGCCCGTACCGAATTTATTGACCAGTTGCTACAGCGCCTGTGGATTGAAGCCGGTTTTGGCCAAATTGCCGACCTGGCGCTGGTTGCCGTTGGGGGTTACGGGCGCGGCGAACTGCACCCGCTTTCCGATATCGACCTGTTGATCCTCAGCCGTAAAAAGCTCCCTGACGCGCAGGCCGAAAAAGTCGGTGAGCTGTTAACGCTGTTGTGGGACGTGAGGCTGGAAGTGGGCCACAGCGTGCGCACGCTGGAAGAGTGTCTGCTGGAAGGTTTATCAGATTTAACCGTCGCCACCAATCTGATAGAAACACGCCTGCTGATTGGCGACGTGGCGCTGTTTCTTGAGCTACAAAAGCATATTTTTAGCGAAGGTTTCTGGCCGTCCGATAAGTTTTACGCCGCCAAAGTGGAAGAGCAAAATCAACGCCACCAGCGTTATCACGGCACCAGCTACAATCTGGAACCCGATATCAAAAGCAGCCCCGGCGGCCTGCGCGACATCCACACTCTACAATGGGTCGCCCGCCGCCATTTTGGCGCCACGTCGCTGGATGAAATGGTTGGTTTTGGTTTTTTGACGCTGGCGGAGCGTGCCGAGCTGAATGAATGCTTGCATATCCTGTGGCGCATACGCTTTGCTCTGCACCTGATCGTGAGTCGTTACGATAACCGCCTGCTGTTTGATCGTCAGCTCAGCGTAGCCCAACGGCTAAACTACGGCGGTGAGGGCAACGAGCCAATCGAGCGGATGATGAAAGACTATTTCCGCGTTACGCGACGGGTCAGCGAACTGAACCACATGCTGTTGCAGCTGTTCGACGAGGCGATCCTCGCTATGCCCGCCGACGAAAAGCCGCGTCCGATTGATGACGACTTTCAACTGCGTGGCTCCTTGATTGATCTGCGCAGCGATGACCTGTTTATCCGTAAACCCGAAGCGATATTGCGGATGTTTTACATCATGGTGCGTAACAGCGCAATCAGCGGGATTTACTCCACCACGCTGCGCCATCTGCGCCATGCCCGCCGTCATTTAACGCAGCCGTTATGCTACATCCCGGAAGCGCGCTCGCTGTTTCTCAGCATGTTACGCCATCCGGGCGCGGTGAGCCGCGGCCTGCTGCCGATGCATCGCCACAGCGTATTGTGGGCCTATATGCCGCAATGGTCGCATATCGTCGGCCAAATGCAGTTTGACCTGTTTCATGCCTATACGGTAGATGAACACACCATCCGCGTGATGCTCAAGCTGGAAAGTTTTGCCAACGAAGAGACCCGCCAGCGCCATCCGCTGTGTGTGGATCTGTGGCCGCGCCTGCGGCAGCCGGAGCTGATTCTGATTGCCGCTTTGTTCCATGATATCGCCAAAGGCCGCGGTGGCGATCATTCAGTTCTCGGTGCTCAGGACGTACTCAAATTCGCCGAGCTACACGGCCTGAACTCCCGCGAAACACAGCTGATCGTGTGGCTGGTGCGCCAGCATTTACTGATGTCAGTAACCGCTCAACGTCGCGATATTCAGGATCCCGAAGTGATTAAGCAATTCGCCGAAGAAGTGCAAACGGAACACCGCCTGCGCTTTTTGGTGTGCCTGACCGTCGCGGATATTTGCGCCACCAACGAAACGTTGTGGAATAGCTGGAAGCAAAGCCTGCTGCGCGAGCTGTACTTTGCCACGGAAAAACAGCTACGTCGTGGGATGCAAAACACGCCGGATATGCGCGAGCGCGTGCGTCACCATCAGCTTCAGGCGCTGGCGTTATTGCGGATGGATAACATTGATGAAGAAGCGCTGCACCATATCTGGTCACGCTGTCGGGCAAACTATTTCGTGCGCCACAGTCCAAATCAACTGGCCTGGCATGCGCGTCATCTCTTACAACATGACCTCAAAGAGCCGCTCATTCTGCTTAGCCCGCAGGCAACGCGTGGGGGAACGGAAATCTTTATCTGGAGTCCGGATCGCCCGTATCTGTTTGCCGCCGTTTGCGCCGAGCTGGACCGGCGTAATCTGAGCGTCCACGATGCGCAGATTTTCACCACCCGCGATGGAATGGCGATGGATACGTTCATTGTGCTGGAGCCGGACGGTAGCCCGCTGTCGTCAGACCGACACGAAGCGATCCGCTTCGGGCTGGAACAGGCGATCACTCAGCGTAGCTGGCAACCGCCGCAACCGCGTCGCCAGCCGGCAAAATTACGCCATTTTACCGTCGATACCGAAGTGACTTTTCTGCCGACCCATACCGATCGAAAATCATTCCTCGAGCTTATCGCTCTCGACCAGCCAGGACTGCTGGCGCGGGTCGGGCAGATTTTTGCCGATCTGGGAATTTCGCTGCATGGCGCCCGAATTACAACAATTGGCGAGCGAGTAGAAGATTTATTCATAATCGCCACCGCCGACCGGCGCGCCCTTAATAATGAGCTGCAGCAGGAAGTGCATCAACGGTTGACAGAGGCCCTCAATCCAAACGATAAAGGGTGATGTTTTTATTTATTATGGAAAGAGTTTAACAATGCAGCAGTTACAGAACGTTATTGAATCCGCTTTCGAGCGCCGTGCCGACATTACTCCGGCAAATGTGGATACCGTAACCCGCGAAGCGGTGAATCAGGTTATTTCTTTACTGGATTCCGGTGCTCTGCGCGTCGCAGAAAAGATTGAGGGTCAGTGGGTCACGCATCAGTGGCTGAAAAAAGCGGTCCTGCTCTCTTTTCGTATTAACGATAATCAGGTTATCGATGGTGCGGAAAGCCGTTACTTCGATAAAGTGCCGATGAAATTCGCCGACTATGACGAAGCGCGTTTTCAGAAAGAAGGTTTCCGCGTGGTGCCGCCTGCGGCAGTACGTCAGGGCGCGTTTATCGCCCGTAACACCGTGCTGATGCCGTCTTACGTGAACATCGGCGCTTATGTTGATGAAGGTACGATGGTTGATACCTGGGCGACAGTCGGGTCCTGTGCGCAAATCGGTAAAAACGTACACTTGTCCGGCGGCGTTGGCATTGGCGGCGTACTGGAGCCGTTACAGGCTAACCCGACCATCATTGAAGACAACTGCTTCATCGGCGCGCGTTCTGAAGTCGTAGAAGGCGTGATCGTCGAAGAAGGATCCGTTATCTCCATGGGCGTGTACATCGGCCAGAGCACCCGTATTTACGATCGCGAAACGGGCGAAGTACATTATGGCCGCGTTCCGGCGGGCTCCGTTGTCGTCTCCGGCAACCTGCCGTCGAAAGATGGCAAATACAGCCTGTACTGCGCGGTGATAGTGAAAAAGGTTGATGCCAAAACGCGTGGCAAAGTGGGAATCAACGAACTGTTACGCACCATCGACTAACAGCAATTTGAAAAAGCGGGCTTAGCCCGCTTTTTTTACATCTGCGAGTGGCGTAAACAAGGCTTTTCGTTAATTATTCAATGGTTATAGTGAGCTTAAGGGTACCGCTATGTATGACAATCTAAAAAGTCTGGGCATTACTAATCCTGAAGAGATCGATCGTTACAGCCTGCGGCAAGAAGCCAATAACGATATCCTGAAAATCTATTTCCAGAAGGATAAAGGCGAGTTTTTTGCCAAGAGCGTGAAGTTCAAATATCCCCGTCAGCGTAAAACGGTTGTCGCCGATGGCGTCGGCCAGGGTTATAAAGAAGTGCAGGAGATCAGCCCCAACCTGCGCTATGTGATCGATGAACTGGATCAGATCTGCCAGCGCGATCGCAGCGAAGTCGATCTTAAACGTAAGATCCTCGATGATTTACGTCATCTGGAAAGCGTCGTGACCAACAAGATCAGCGAAATTGAAGCCGATCTGGAAAAACTCACGCGTAAATAACCGCGAGTGGATGTATTCGTAGGCCGGGTAAGGCGAAGCCGCCACCCGGCATTTTGCCTGATAAGCGTAGCGCCATCAGGCAATCAATGCTGCTCATCTAACTGCAACGCCACATACAGCAGCAGCCTGTCGTCAAAATTCCCCAAATCCAGCCCGGTCAGTTCTGAAATACGATTCAGGCGATACTCCAGCGTATTGCGATGAATAAACAAGGCTTTTGAGGTCGCCAGCGGCTGAACGTTATGCCGAAACCATGCTGCTAATGTCCGACGCAGCAAGCCGTTGTTATCCATTGCTTTTAAACGTACCAACGGACGCGCCAGCTCATTGGCCTGCCAGCCGCCGCGCAGGCTGTCCAGCAGTACCGGCAGCATCAGATCCTGATAGAAATAGCTTCGGCTTTCCGGCATCCGCTGCTTACCGACCATCATGGTGGTACGCGCCGTACGATACGAACGGGCAATGCTGCCAGGTCCGGTAAAATAGTTGCCGAGCGAGACGCGAAAACGCAGCTGTCCGTTCTCTTTCATCCGGGCAATGAGCTGTTCAACGCGCTTGCGATGATCTTCTGCATCCCAGCGGCCAAACTGATTGAGTGCGGGTTTCAGCACCACCATCTCAGTCAGGGAAACAATCGCAATCAGATTATTACGCTCTGGCGTGGTCAACGCATTCTGTAATTGCTGTAGTTCAGCCATCGCGCTGTCAACGCCAAGCTGACCGCTGTCGACTTCAACTACCGCTACCACGCGCGGCTGGTTCAAATCGATGCCTAAACGCTGCGCCCATTCCATTAGCGCTGGGGTATTTTCTTCCGCCTGAATCAGGTTCATCACCAATTCTTCGCGCAGACGGCTGTCCTGGGCTAAAAGATGCATCAGACGCGACTGTTCCAGCATCATTTCGGCGGTCATACATACCAATTCGCCGTATTTGCGCAGATGTTCCGGTTCGCCGGTAAGACCGATAACGCCAACGATTTCGCCGTCAAGACGCAGCGGCAGATTGATCCCCTGTCGCACGCCGTGTAAATGCCGTGCAACCGCATCGTCAATATCGACCACCCGCCCCTGAGAAAGCACCAGCAGCGCGCCTTCGTGCAATTCACCAATTCGTTCGCGATCGCCGCTGCCGATTATCCGCCCACGGGCATCCATTACGTTGATATTGGTATCAATGATGCGCATGGTACGCGCCACGATATCCTGCGCCATTTTGGTATCGAGATGCCAGCCAGCCATAAACCCCTCCTGTGAGCAGAGCTCAAGCATAAGGAAGATAACAAGCGACGACATTGTGCAAATGCACAAAGCGGAAGAGAGAAGTATGGAGTTGTGGGAGGTATCACAAAAAGAAACCCCTTCCTGTGCAGGAAGGGGTTGAGGGAGATTACTGCATCAACAGATAGATGGAGCTGTCGCCACGCTGAATGTTCAGCGCCAGTACAGCGGGTTTGCTGTCGAGAATTTTGCGCAGTTCGGCGATATTTTTCACTGGTTGCTGGTTAGCACCGATAATCACATCCCCTTTCTTCAGGCCAATCTGTGCAGCCGGAGAATTCGGTTTCACGTCGCTTACCACGACCCCTTTGTCCTGGCCTTTGTTGCTCATATCGGCACCTTCAATGCCTTTGAAGATAGAGCTGGAATCAACCTGGGTCTGGCTGCTCTGCTGCAGTTCCAGATTCACAGTAACAGGCTTACCGTCGCGCAGCAGGCCAAGGTTAATTTTGCTGCCTACCGGCATAGTTCCCACCTGCGCACGCAGTGCGGCAAAGCTGCTGATAGGTTTACCGTTCAGGGAGGTAATCACATCCCCGGCTTTAATACCCGCTTTCGCTGCGGAAGAGTTCGGCATGACCTGGCTGACGAATGCGCCACGCTGGGCGTCAACTTTCATCGCTTTCGCCAGCTCAGAGCTCAGCTCGGTACCCATGATGCCCAGCTCGCCACGTTTAACCTGGCCGAACTCAACCATCTGCGAGGTCAGGTTTTTCACCATGTTGCTTGGGATTGCAAAACCGATCCCGATATTACCGCCGTCCGGCGCGAGGATCGCGGTGTTAATCCCGATCAGCTCACCGTTCAGGTTGACCAGTGCGCCACCGGAGTTGCCCCGGTTGATCGCAGCATCCGTCTGGATAAAGTTCTCGTAGTTTTCCGCATTCAGGCCGCTACGACCCAGCGCAGAAACGATACCGGAGGTCACGGTCTCACCGAGGCCAAACGGGTTGCCAATTGCCACGGTGTAATCACCCACGCGCAGCGCGTCGGAATCCGCCAGCTTAATTGCCGTCAGGTTTTTCGGATCCTGGATCTGGATCAACGCGATATCGGAGCGCGGATCTTTACCCACGATCTTCGCGTCAAACTTACGACCATCGCTCAGTTGAACCTTAATTACCGTGGCGTTATCCACCACGTGGTTGTTGGTCACAACATACCCTTTCGCAGCATCAATAATTACGCCGGAGCCCAGCGCCATAAATTTTTGCTGCTGGCCGCCGCCGTTGTCAGCGCCCGGTGCGCCGCCCTGGCAGAACGGTGAACTCTGGAACGGAGAACCGTCCTGGCAGAACGGGGAATTATCACCGAAGAACTGCTGGAAATTACGCGGCATGCGCGGCGTATTCACCGTCGTGCTCCCCTCGACGTTAATACTCACCACCGATGGCATCACTTTTTCAAGCATCGGGGCCAGGCTTGGCATCTGTTGGGCGGTCGTTGCTGAAGACGCCGTTTCAGCCGCTGTTGCAGACAAGGGGGACAACGCCAAACCTAAACTCAGAGCCAGTGCACTCATTGCTAATGTGGTTTTTTTCATGTGTTTCGTTCTCGATTAACAGGTAACGCAAAATTGCTGTATACGTCAGAGTCGTTTTATAGCGCTAAGTTCCAGATTTAAGTTTAAGGAAAAAGTAAAATTTTATTGTCGATCTTTACAAATGATTATTTATTGTTCTACTGCCATCAACCGACGATATTCATCCCAAGCATATAAATCTGTCATCCCGCTGATATAATCCTGAATCAAACGGCAGCGATAATAATATTCCAGAACAGGAAACTCAGCGCAACTAGCCGATATTTTACTGACCGCCTCAACATAAGCAAGGCGATGGCGAGTAGACAACTTCTGAAATAACCGGGACTCGATAGGAAAACGTTTTACTCTTTCATTTTCGACCAGTTCCGTAAAATCTGACTGAGTCATTTTTAATAACGGTTGATAGATTTCCAGCAGCCCGCTTATCACTCGATAGCCCTGTAACTCCAGTTGCTCTACGTCTGGGTGGCTAAAGACATGTTTTATCGCCACATTTTTATAGACGCCCAGCAACTGGCTGAAGCTACTGGCATCTTCTAACAGCGCGTGATTAAAACATCCCTCGAAAATCTGCGGCAAGTTATCGATAAATCGCTGGGCAGCGTACGGCACCAGTTTATTCAATGTATTAACGCGTAAATACATAAAGAACTGATCTTCGGTACTCCGGCTTAATGTATTTGAACGTGATTTCTCCCAGGCGTTCTCTACCACCAGACTGAACAGGGAACCTTTTTCGTGGTGTCCCCACGCCGCATACAGATGCTGATAAAGTTGTTCGACGCTAAAGATTCTTTTCTCAACGGCATCTTCCAGATCGGCCACGCAATAAGAGATATCATCAGCAGCTTCCATAATCCAGGTTAATGGAAAGCGACTGTAAGGCGCTAATGATAATTCTTTACGTAATCTCTCAATATACGATTCTTCGGAAAGATAATAGCCCGGTTTCTTCATTAAATAGTTGTGTGTTGCGGGCGCATTGCCGCGCCACCACGCCGGGCGGGTATATTTCAAAATACCGCCAACCTGCGCCCAGGTAAGATTCATACGCATCAGGGTATGTACCAGACGAATCCCTTGCGCATTACCCTCAAAATGGCACAGGTCCTGTCGCACTTTACGGCGAATATCATTCAGCGACTCTTCGCCCTCGCGCAAACGTAATGCCGCCACCAGGCAACGGTCATCGCTGAGTGGCTGACTTTCCGCATCTGCGGGGTACAGTCGCTGGCGGAACCAGTCATTAATCGCCGCTTCACCAAAGTGACCAAACGGCGGATTGCCAATGTCATGCATCAGGCAGGACATTTCAACAATACTCTCAAACGGTCCCGTCAGTTCATCCAGACCATACTGCTCCAGCAACTTTTGCTCTTTGAGTCGGCTGAGGATCTCTTTCGCGATATAGCGACCAACCTGCTGAACTTCCATTGAGTGCGTCAAACGCGTGCGTACCGCCGCATTACGTTCCAACGGAAAGACCTGGGTCTTTTGTTGCAGTCGGCGAATTGCCGGAGAATTGATAATGCGTCCACGATCGCTTTCGAAAATACGCAGGATCTCGTGCTCAGTCTTCACGCCCTGCGGCGAACGGTAACGACGATGCCAGTTTATTTTTTTTCGGAAATCGATCTGTGCCATGTCCTCTCCCGCCTGAGAAATGCGCTACCCCGTAAGCGCATGATAGACTATGCCCTCAAATCTGGCTTATCGCGAGTAAATCTATGAAAATCGGCATCATTGGTGCAATGGAAGAAGAAGTTACGCTACTGCGTGACAAAATCGAAAACCGTCAGACCATCGCTCTCGGCGGTTGTGAAATTTACACCGGCCAACTGAATGGTACTGAGGTTGCGCTACTGAAATCAGGCATCGGTAAAGTCGCTGCGGCACTGGGCGCTACGTTGCTGCTTGAACGCTGCAAGCCGGACGCCATCATTAATACCGGTTCAGCGGGCGGCCTGGCCTCTACGCTGAAAGTCGGCGATATCGTGGTTTCTGATGAAGCGCGCTATCACGATGCCGACGTCACGGCATTTGGCTATGAATTTGGTCAGCTACCGGGTTGCCCGGCGGGTTTCAAAGCCGATCCTGCGCTGATTGCTGCAGCAGAAGCCTGCATTGCTGAACTGAATCTGAATGCCGTCCGTGGGCTTATCGTCAGCGGAGATGCCTTCATTAATGGCTCTGTCGGCCTGGCTAAAATTAAGCATAACTTCCCGCAGGCGATTGCCGTTGAGATGGAAGCAACCGCGATTGCGCATGTTTGCCACAATTTTAACGTGCCGTTCGTCGTGGTTCGCGCCATCTCCGACGTCGCCGATCAGCAGTCCCATCTCAGCTTTGACGAGTTCCTGGTGGTCGCCGCGAAGCAGTCAAGCCTGATGGTTGAAACGCTGGTACAGAAACTGGCGCATGGCTAAATTACTCTCCAGGGCGCTGGTCGCCCTGCTTTTCACTCTTCCGGCGTTCCTTTACGCCGCACCGCGTGTTGTTACGCTTTCTCCTGCCAATACTGAACTCGCCTTTGCCGCAGGCATTACGCCCGTTGGCGTCAGCAGCTACTCCAATTACCCGCCCGAGGCCCAAAAAATTGAAGAGGTCTCAACCTGGCAAGGCATGAATCTGGAACGCATTGTGGCGCTGAAACCGGATTTGGTCGTCGCCTGGCGCGGAGGAAATGCTGAGCGGCAGGTTAATCAGCTAACCGCGCTGGGCATTAAAGTCATTTGGGTGGATGCCGTTACCATTGAGCAGGTCGCCGATGCGCTACGCCAATTGGCGCCATGGAGCCCCAGGCCAGAGCAGGCCAAACAGGCGGCAAAAACATTGCTTGATGAATACGCTTTACTAAAATCTCAGTATGCCAACAAACCGAAAAAACGCGTGTTT
The DNA here is from genome assembly GCF_059615875.1 of Citrobacter sp. CRE-46. Taxonomy (NCBI): domain Bacteria; kingdom Pseudomonadati; phylum Pseudomonadota; class Gammaproteobacteria; order Enterobacterales; family Enterobacteriaceae; genus Citrobacter; species Citrobacter sp. CRE-46. The sequence continues at coordinate 4,209,353 of NZ_CM184341.1, forward strand.
CTGCAGTTTGGGGCGAATCCTCTGTTTACCAGTGGAAAAGGCTCCATTCAGCATGAGGTTCTTGAGGTATGCGGCGGAGAAAACATTTTTGCCGGCAGTCGGGTTCCATGGCCGCAGGTTAGCCGTGAACAGGTCCTGGCAAGAGCGCCGCAGGCTATCGTTGCCACCGGTGGTTCCGGCGAAACGCTGAAAATTGAGCAATATTGGGGAAATCAGCTTAAAATCCCGGTTATTACCCTTAATAGTGATTGGTTCGAACGTGCGAGCCCGCGTATTATCCTCGCCGCAAAACAACTCTGTAATGCGCTTTCACAGGTAAATTAGCGCCTGCCCCCACCAGGTTTGTTGTGAGGATTTAAACATGCTCGTCTATTGGCTGGATATTGTCGGTACCGCGGTATTTGCTATCTCTGGCGTATTGCTTGCCGGAAAACTGCGTATGGATCCCTTCGGCGTTCTGGTCTTAGGCGTGGTAACAGCCGTCGGTGGCGGGACGATCCGCGATATGGCGCTGGATAACGGACCGGTTTTTTGGGTTAAGGATCCTACCGATCTGGTGGTGGCGATGATCACCAGCATGCTGACGATCCTGCTGGTGCGTCAGCCCCGACGGTTGCCGAAGTGGATCCTGCCGGTGCTGGATGCCGTTGGCCTGGCGGTATTCGTGGGCATTGGCGTCAACAAAGCTTTTATTGCCGGAACAGGGCCTCTGGTGGCGATTTGTATGGGCGTGATTACCGGCGTTGGCGGTGGGATCATTCGTGACGTATTAGCCCGTGAAGTGCCGATGATTTTGCGCACCGAAATCTACGCTACAGCCTGTATTATCGGCGGGATCGTACATGCGACCGCGTTTTATACCTTTGATGTTTCACTGGAAAACGCCAGTATGATGGGGATGATTGTCACCCTGCTGATTCGGCTGGCCGCCATTCGCTGGCATTTGAAATTGCCGACGTTTGCGCTGGATGATAACGGGCGTTGATATGACGATACAGAACATGTAGGCCGGATAAGGCGTTTACGCCGCCATCCGGCACATTGCCCGGTGGCGCTGCGCTTACCGGGCCTACAACATCAGACCATCAGTATTACAGACAGCAATCAGATGCTGAAAGAAGAACCACACCCGCAGGTGCTTTTTGCATTCGGGTTAGTCACAACGAAGCGGGAACCTTCCAGACCTTCGGTATAGTCAACCGAACCACCCACCAGATATTGCAGGCTCATCGGATCAACCACCAGACCAACACCTTGTTTCTCAATGGTCATATCACCATCGTTCACCTGATCATCAAAGGTGAAACCATACTGGAAACCGCTGCAACCACCGCCGGTGATATACACGCGTAATTTCAGATTCGGGTTATCTTCATCAGCGATCAGGCTTTTTACTTTCTTGGCTGCTGCTTCAGTAAATTGCAGTGGCAGCGCTACGTCATCACTCATATTTTGCTCCAAACGACATTGGCAATTGGGCAAATTATAACCCAATGGTTAAAGCCATTATCTAATACCCTGGTATTTCGTTCAAGTATTCTCGCCAGCGGTAGTCCCCTGACTTTTTGCCGCCTGCTCCGCTTCCTGTTTTGCCAGCGTGCGGGCAAGGATAGTCGAGTATAGCGGCTTTCCGCCCATAAATTGGGCTAATAGTGTTGCGCCAAGACAGGTAATAATCATTGGCAAAATGAGCTGATAGTTATCGGTCATCTCCAGCACCAGCACAATACCGGTGAGCGGCGCCCTTACCGAAGCCGCCAACAAAGCCCCCATTCCGGCAATGGCAAAAGTTCCGGCCTCCAGATGATACTGCGGAAAAGAGGCCGCTGCGGCCATACCGAACGCGGTACCAAGCAGCGTACCCAACGCCAGCATCGGGGCAAAAATCCCGCCAGGCGCGCCGGACGAGAAGCACAGCAGCGTGGTAATCACCCGGGCAATAAAGATAAACAGCAGCAGACCGACGCTAAAATTGCCCGCCGCAGCAATCGGGATCAGGTTAAACCCACCACCCGCTGCTTCAGGTTTAATTAATCCGAGGATCCCGCACAAGCCGCCAATCGCGCCGCCCATGAGCACCCATTTTTTAATCTCGCCACCGTGGAAACGCTGGAACATATCCTGGGTACGCAACACCATGGTATTAAACAACGGTCCGACGCAGCCAAAAACAATCCCCAGCACCAGATACAGCCACAGCGTATTCACTGGCGCATTGGAGAGCTTGCCAACTTCAATAATCGGAGCTTCACCATTGAAAACGCGAAACACAATGCTCGACATGATGACGCCGGTAAACACGGCTTTGATCGACACGAGGTTATAGCGAAACTGCGGACGCATCTCTTCAATAATGAACAGGATCCCCGCCAGAGGGGCATTGAACGCCGCCGACAGGCCCGCAGCGGCACCGGTAGCCAGCAGAGTATGCCGCGCTTCGGCGCTGCGCATACGAAAAATATCCAGCACCATACGCCCAATGTTGCCGCCAATCTGCACGGTCGGCCCTTCTCGCCCGAGCACCATCCCAGCGCCCAGCGTACCCATACCGCCGATAAATTTCACCGGCAGAACGCGCCACCAGCGCACAGGTCGCAATTCCTCCAAAGCGCCTTCAATCTCTGGGATCCCCGAACCGCCCGCTTCCGGCGCAAATTTACGCACCAGAAAATAGCCGACCATCGCCAGCAATGCGGAGAGGATAAACGCCAGCGGCCACAGCAAAATGGCATGGTCCGCAACCTGAGCCAGCGCGCCGATGCGCTGATTCTGCACCCAGGTCACCGCTTTCTCAAACGCCACGCCCACAAGTCCCGTCACGGTCCCCACTACCGCGGCCATCAAGAGGATCGCCAACGGCGTTTTGTCTCGTTCCAGGAGTCGACGGATTTGATCCCTGCGGCGTAAACGCACAATTTGTTGTGCTTCAAAAGAGGGAGTGTCAGTCTTCATCAGATGATCATTAATTGGTAATACAAATACGGAATCGGCATTCTACTCGCACATTTCACGAAAATCCCCTGCAAATCGCATTGTTTCAATTGCGTAAAACTTTCATAACCTTCTCTGAATAACTAGAATAGCGGGCATTTACTTTTTCTACGAACCAGGACCCCATCCATGAGTAAGTCTGAAAATCTCTACAGCGCAGCACGCGAACTTATCCCTGGCGGCGTTAACTCCCCCGTTCGCGCCTTTACTGGCGTGGGTGGTACTCCGCTGTTTATCGAAAAAGCGGACGGCGCGTATCTGTATGATGTCGATGGTAAAGCCTATGTCGACTACGTCGGTTCCTGGGGACCGATGGTGCTGGGCCATAACCATCCGGCAATCCGTAACGCGGTGATTGAAGCGGCAGAGCGCGGTTTAAGCTTCGGCGCGCCAACCGAGATGGAAGTGAAAATGGCGGAGCTGGTCACTGAACTCGTACCGACCATGGACATGGTGCGCATGGTGAACTCCGGTACGGAAGCGACGATGAGCGCCATCCGTCTGGCGCGCGGTTTCACCGGTCGCGATAAGATCATCAAATTTGAAGGCTGCTACCACGGCCATGCTGACTGCCTGCTGGTCAAAGCCGGTTCCGGCGCGTTAACGCTGGGCCAGCCGAACTCCCCTGGCGTACCCGCTGATTTCGCGAAACACACCCTGACCTGCACCTACAACGATCTCGCTTCAGTACGTGCAGCGTTTGAACAGTACCCGCAGGAGATCGCCTGTATCATCGTTGAGCCGGTCGCCGGCAACATGAACTGCATTCCGCCACTGCCGGAATTCCTGCCAGGCCTGCGTGCGCTGTGCGATGAGTTTGGCGCGCTGTTGATCATCGATGAAGTGATGACCGGTTTCCGCGTGGCGCTGGCCGGTGCGCAGGATTATTACGGCGTCGTTCCGGACCTGACCTGCCTGGGTAAAATCATCGGCGGCGGGATGCCCGTTGGCGCATTCGGTGGCCGTCGTGATGTGATGGACGCGCTGGCGCCGACCGGTCCGGTTTACCAGGCGGGTACGCTGTCCGGTAACCCGATTGCAATGGCGGCGGGTTTTGCTTGTCTGAACGAAGTGGCCCAACCGGGTATTCATGAAACGCTGAATGAACTGACAACGCGTCTGGCGGAAGGTTTGCTGGAAGCCGCCGAAGAAGCGAACATTCCTCTGGTGGTTAACCATGTGGGCGGGATGTTCGGGATTTTCTTCACCGATGCAGAAACCGTGACCTGCTATCAGGATGTGATGGCATGCGACGTTGAACGCTTTAAGCGGTTCTTCCACATGATGCTGGATGAAGGGATTTACCTGGCGCCGTCTGCCTTCGAAGCGGGCTTTATGTCTGTGGCGCACAGCGAAGAAGATATCAATAACACCATCGACGCCGCGCGTCGGGTGTTTGCGAAACTGTAAAAGAGAACGTAAAGAAACAAAGTAGGCCGGGTAAGGCGAAGCCGCCACCCGGCTTTTTTATTGCCGGATGGCGACGCAAAGCGTCTTATCCGGCCTACATGAAAAGAATCAGCCTCAGCGGCTCTGCTTTCTCAGCAGATAGATAAAGTACGGCGCGCCGATAAACGTCGACAGTAATCCCGCCGGGATCTGATACGGAAACAGCACCATTCTGCCGCACCAGTCGGCAAAGACCAACAGCACGCCTCCCGCCAGCGCCGAAATCAGCATATGGGGCATAGCCCGGCGAAAACCCATCATGCGAGCAATATGCGGCGCCATCAGCCCGACAAAGCTCAGCGGCCCAATCGTCATGGTTGCTGTCGCCGTTAATCCCGCCGCCAACAGCAGTAACCCCACGCGTGACGGCGTCAACGCCAGACCGACCGCCCGCGCCGTATCGCCGCCAAGAGGTAAAATCGTCAACCAACGGCGACACAGCGGCGTCAACGCCAGCAAGAAAACCATCACTATCCCGGTATGCAATACCTGCTCGCCAGTCGCGTTATAGGTTGAACCGGAGATCCAGGTCAACACGCCCGCCATGCGCGGATCGCCGCTGGCCTGCAGCATCATTAGTAGCATTGTAAATGCCGTACTGAGCGCCATCCCTGCCAGCAGCATGCGGTGCGGCGAAAAACCGCCGCGCCCGGCGGCAACCATGATGATAAGCAGAGTGACCGCCGCTCCGAGGCTCCCGGCGGGGAGCAGCCAGCCAAAGGCATTGCCGGGCACCAGAAACAGCATTAACACCACGCCAAATGCCGCGCCGGAACTAATACCGAGGACTTCCGGGCTGGCCATTGGATTTCCAGTCAGACGCTGAATAATGCAACCCGCCACCGCCAGCATCACCCCGGCAATCAGCGCCGCCAGAATACGCGGCCAGCGCCAGGGCATCAGTCCATCCAGCATCGATCCGCTGGCCCATGTCCAGCCGTGCGCATCACGTCCGAACGACAGTGCCACCACGACCGTCAGCAGTAAAATTGCGCCGCCCGCCAGCGCAAACATCAGGACATTTTGACGCTCAGCGGCGATGCGGTTGCTGGCATTCATATCCGGTGCGCTCATGCTCTTAAGACGCGGCAGCAGCCACAGCAGCAGCGGCGCGCCAACCAGCGCCGTCACCGAACCGGTGGAGACTTCCATCCAGACGCGGGTTAGCCACAGAATGATTTGATCGGAGAGCCAGAGGATCAGCGCGCCGATCAGCGGGGCCAACATCAGACGCGCCAGTAAGCGCCGGGCACCGAGCATTTTTGCCAGCAGCGGGGCAAACAGGCCAATAAAACCGATAATTCCGACAGCGTTAACCAGCAAGGCGCTGATGACAATCGCCAGGGTCAGTGCCGCCAGACGCGCCAGCGATAGCGCCAGCCCAAGGTTGCGCGCCACGCCGTCATCCAGCCCCATCAGCGTCATTGGGCGTAATAACAGCAGCGTCAACATCACGCCGCCCAGCAGTTGCGGCCACAAACGCTGAACGCCGCTCCAGTCGGTTTGCGTCAGCGAGCCACTGCTCCACAAAAACATGCTTTGCAGCTGATCGTGATGGAAAAGTACCAGTAACTGGTTAATCGCCCCGCAGTACAGGCTGACCACCAGACCGGCAAGGATTAGCGTCACGGGGGAAAGACGTTTGCCCCAGGCAACGCCAAACACCAGCGCGCCAACGATACAGGCCCCTGCCAGCGCCGCAAATTGCGCGGTCAGCGCCCCCGGAATCGCCCACAGCGTCGTGACCGTAATACCTAACTGCGCCCCGGTTGCGACACCTAACGTGGTTGGCTCCGCCAGTGGGTTACGCAGCACCTGCTGGAACAACACGCCGACCAACCCCAGCCCGGCGCCAACTAATAGCGAAATCGCTAGCCTCGGCAGCAGGCTGTAGTGGAAAACCATCTGCTCAATGGCATCGATATCCGGTGACCAGATGGCCTGTTGCCACTGGCTGCGCGGTAGCGCCACAGAGAAGTTAACCCAGGTGAGCCAGCAGGCAGCGACAAACAGAACCGCCAGAAGAAGCGTTGGGAACAGCGCAATTCGTTTACTCACACTTTGCCTCCCAGTGCATTATCCAGGATGCGGGCAAAATGCATCGCGGACAGCGTTGCACCATAAAACCAGACGGCGGGCACGCGCTTAAAACGTCCGTCACGGACAAACGGCATCGCCTGCCATAACGGCGTAGACATCAGCGCATCCATTTCTCTGTTGTTGCCGTGATCAAAGCACAGCACATCAACATCCTTATAGGCTGCAAGCCGGTCAATACTCACGGCAGTGCTGCCCCAGAAGTTGGTTTCTCCCTGCCAGGCGTTGGGGATCCCATATTCATCCAGCACCTCCTGGAACAGGCTGTTCGGGCCAAACACCAGCATATGCCGCGAATCAAGCAGGGACGTCAGGAGCACGGGGCGCGCGCCTCGTTGGATAAATCGCGGTTTCAGGCTGGCGATAAAACGATCGTATTCAGTCAGATGGCGTTCAGCAGAAGCTGGCAGATTCAGCAACTGCGCCATTTCCTGCAGCGACTGACGCGCAACCGCCAGCGGCTTTTTGCCATCACTGAAGTTAAATCCCCGACCAGGCGCAATCCGCGCCAGTTTTTCCGGGGCGGGGCCATAACCAGCCGACCATACCAAAAACGAGGGTTTCATTTCGGTCAGTAGTTCGAGATTGGGTTCCGTACGTAGACCGACGTCAATCACCGACTCCGGCAGCGGAGGCTCATTAACCCACAGCTTGTAGTTAGGGATATCGGCAATGCCGTACGGCGTAATACCCAACGCCAGCAATAGCTCTACCGGCAGCCATTCCAGCGCCACAATACGCCGCGGCTCAATCGCCGCCGCGTTAGCCGTATTCATCCGCCACAGCAGCGGCGACAGCGCCATCGCCGTCAGCAGCCGCCGACGGGTAATATGAGGTAATCCGATCATTAATAGACAAAACTCACGGGTGCGGCACCGGCCGGATGCGGCAAAATGCCCATCGGGATACCGTAAATCTGTTCCAGCGTTTCGCTGCGCATCAGTTCCGCAGGCGTTCCCTGAGCAATCATTTCGCCGCCGCGCAGCGCAACTAAATAATCGCAGTAGCGGGCCGCCATATTGATATCGTGCAGTACGGCAACCACCGTCAAGCCGCGCTCCTGACTTAAGCGATGCACCAGCGCCAGTACGTCGACCTGATGAGCGATATCCAGCGCAGAGGTCGGTTCGTCAAGCAGCAGGCAGCGGCTGTCCTGCGCCACAAGCATGGCGATCCACGCACGCTGACGCTCGCCGCCGGACAGGCTATCGACCAGACGATGCGCCAGGGGTTTTAAGCCCACCAACGAAATGGCTTCTTCTACTTTCTCTCTGTCGGCCACGCCAAAACGTCCCAGCGCGCCGTGCCACGGATAGCGGCCAATCGCTACCAGTTCGCGAACGGTCATCCCTTCTGCCTGCGGCAACTGCTGCGGCAAATAGGCGACCTTGCGGGCAAACGCTTTACTGCTCCAGCTCTCCAGTGGCTGGTCGTCGAGCAGGATCTCGCCTTCTGACGGCGGCTGATGACGTCCCAGCATTTTCAATAACGTCGATTTTCCGGAACCGTTGTGGCCGATAAGACCAGTCACTTTTCCTACGGGAAACGTTAACGAGAGAGGATGCAAAAGCGTGCGCCCAGGCACACGAAAGGAGACATTACGCAACGCAAAAGTGGTATCGGGATGGGATCTGTTTTCCTGCATAGCAGCCAACTTGTAAAACGGGCACGCAAAGCGTGCCCAAAGAGAAATTAGAAACGGAAGGTTGCGGTTGCAACGACCTGACGTTCTGCGCCCCAGAAGCAGCCATAGGTATCAAAGCAGCTGGCAACATATTCACGGTCAAACAGGTTTGTAACGTTAACGGCAACACTAGATCCTGCCATACCCAGGCGCGCGAGATCGTATTTAACGACGGCATCCATCACGGTTGAGCTACCCACTTTGAAGGTATTCTTCGGATCGCCATAGCTAGAACCGACATAACGGCCACCGGTTCCCAGCGTTAACCCAGATAACGGGCCTTCGTAGAAGGTGTAATCCCCCCACAGAGAGGCCATGTTTTTTGGTACCTGAACAGGTGTTTTACCTTTAAGCGTCGTGTCTTCTGTATATTCCGCATCGGTATATGTATAAGACGCAGTCAGGTTAATGTTCGCATTCACTGCGGCTTTTGCTTCTAATTCAACGCCACGAGAACGTATTTCACCCGCCGGAACCTGCGCAAACGGATTAAGCGGGTCGGTGGTCAGGTTATTCGTTTTCGTTAGCTCATATACCGCGGCAGTAACAACAACGGGCAGATCTTTTGGAACATATTTCACGCCAGCTTCATATTGCTTACCTTTTGACGGCGCATACGCAACGTTATCAGCAGGTGTTGCCGCCCATGCTTTTGAAGGGTTCGGCTCGAATGATTCGCTGTAGCTAAAGTATGGCGTAATACCATTGTCGAAGAGATAGTTAATCCCGCCGCGCCAGGTGAACTGCTCATCGTTACGCTCAACTTTCTGATTACTGGAACGAATAGTGGTTGCCTGCTGAGACCAGTCATAGCGGCCTCCCAGTGTTGCAACCCATTTATTCCATTCCAGTTGGTCCTGTACATACACGCCAGTTTGGTGCTGCGTGTTAAGCTGGAACGGTTTCGCGTCAGGGAAATCAACATCTTCATACACCGGATTATTCATATCTAAAGGCGGTGCACTTCCGTAGGCGTTATCAATATCGTTTCGCAGACGCGAATAGTCGACGCCGGTAAGCAGAGTGTGTCCAACATCTCCCGTCGCGAACTTGCTTTCCAATTGAGTATCTACGCCAAAATCATTATAGCGTTCATCGGCGACGATAATCTGACGAGTCAATTGATTACCCACTGCGCCGAAGCCATACACACTCTGTTGAGAGGTTTTGATTTGGCTATAACGTAAATTTTGGCGCACAGTGAAAGTGTCATCAAAACTGTGTTCAAAGCTGTAGCCAACCATTCGCTCATAACGCGAATAGGTATTGTTCGGCGCATAATCCGTAAAGCTAACTGGCAAACGGGAACCATCAGGTAACGTATCGACCGTACCTTGTTTTGGCAACCAACCGTAATAGCCCGTTGACGGTTCATTCTGAATGTTTGCTCGCAGAGTCAGGTTGGTTCGGTCATCAGGCTTCCAGCTAAACACCGGAGCAATGGCATAACGCTTCTGCTTCGCGAAATCCTGTTGTTCGTCATTAGAACGAGCCAACCCTGTCAGGCGGTATGAGTACACGCCGTCGTCATCCAGGGAATCGCTGAAATCAAAACCGGTTTGGAACAGATTATCCGAACCCATTTTGAATTGAATTTCTTTTAACGGCTCTGATGTCGGGCTTTTGCTAACCATGGAGATCAAGCCACCCGGATTACTTTTCCCGTAAAGCACAGACGTTGGCCCGCGCATAAGCTCGACGCGTTCAAGCATGTAAGGATCAACAACGGCAGAACTGTAGTAATCCCCCTGTAGCTTGACGCCATCAAGGTAATTGTTTGGTGTTGGGCCAGGCGTATAGAAGCCACGAATAATAACGAAATCATAAGTGCTGGAAGCGCCACGCGTAGAAACGGCAGCACCAGGGGTATAGGCTAAAGCCTCTTTTACCGACCCTGGCTGATGCATATCCATCTCTTCACGCGTCACAACCGAAACAGACTGCGGGGTCTTTTCGATAGGCGTATCAGTCTTGGTGGCAGTGGCAGAGCGTTTCGCGGCGATGGTTGCCGCAGGTCCCCATGCACTTTCCTGCGGAGCAGGCGCTGCGGTTACGGTGATGGTTTCTTCTTTCGGTTGAACCGCCGCCTGTGCATAGACAGACATGCCGCTAACCGCTGTGGCTACCACTACTGCGATTTTACGCAGCGAGGAATTTGGCTGAGCAGTTTTAAGACGCGCCATTGGTATTTCTCTGATGAAAGTGAATGATAACGTAAACGAGAATTATTCTTATAACGAGAGTATGATATTCGAAACGCTGTTGCGAGCGCAAGCAATACGCGTCCCTACTAAAACTAAGGGGTTAAGAAATAACCAGATGAAAAGAAAGGGTTAATAAATTAGTCTGGAAGGTGGCGTTACGCTCTTGCCCAGTAGGCCTGATAAGCGTAGCGCCATCAGGCAAAACAATAGCGAATGGTCGAATAGCAGCGTGATTATCCTGCGCGAATAGAGAAAAACCCGCCGAAGCGGGTTTTGTTGAGGGATTAGTTTCCGCCGAACATATCCTTAATCCAACCCGCTACACCGTCGCTGTCTTTCTTCTCTTGCTGCGCCGGTTGCTGCTGTTGAGGCTGCTGTTGCTGCGGCTGTTGAGAAGATTGATCGAACGGATTACCCGACTGCTGCAGCATTTCCCCCTGCTGACACAGTGAGTCTGGATCGGTGGTCCATACTGGCAGCGTGCGCATCCCACCACTACACACGAAGTTGCCGTCATAGTCCACGCCCATATCCACCACATCCTCCGGTGGCGTCAGCACCAGCGGGGTTGGAGTCTGGTTAGCCAGATAACGCTGATAAATCGACATCGCGCCGCTGGCACCGTACAGCTTGGTTGGCTGGTTGTTATCACGGCCCACCCAGGTGATGGTCACCTGGCTGCCGTCAATCCCGGCGAACCAGGTATCGACGTTGTTGTTGGTGGTCCCGGTTTTACCCGCCAGATGCAGCCCAGGATACTTCGCGCCAAGCTGGCGGCCTGTACCACGCTGAACCACCTGCTGCATGGTCCACAGCGTCATATACGCCGCCTGCGCCGGAACGGCACGCTCAGCCTGCGGGAAGCTCTGGTACAACACCGTGCCATCTTCGGCAATCACCGAACGCAGCGCCGACAGCGGCGCGCGGTTCCCTCCGCTGGCAATAGTCTGGAACGCCTGCGCCACTTCGATTGGCGTCAGGTTCAGCGCCCCCAGCAGCATAGCCGGAACCGGGTTAAGCTGATCTTTCGGCGCGCCCAACTTCAGCCAGGTATCGGTCACGGCAGGCAAGCCCAGCGCCATCCCCAGATTCACCGTGGGTACGTTCATTGAGCGCGTTAACGCGTCCACCAGCATCACTTTACCGCTTTCGCTATAGCGACGGTCATCGTTCTGCGGCGACCACACCTGGCCGTTCGGCTGACGCAGCGCAATTGGCGCATCGGCAATCCAGGTATTCAGGCGGTACAGCTTCGGCTGGCTGAGCGCCGTCAGATAGGTCGCCGGTTTCGCCAGAGAACCAATCGAACGACGCGCCTGCATCGCACGGTTATAGCCCGCAAACTGCGGCTCTGCCCCACCGACCATGGCGCGAACTTCGCCGCTAAAGCGATCAACCACCACAATCGCCGTTTCCAGATCGCTCAGCTTACGTTGTTTCTTCAGCACCGGAATGCCTTCCACCGCCGCTTTTTCTGCAGCGTCCTGCGCCACGGAATCAAAGGTGGTGAAAATTTTCACGCCGGAGAGATCTTTAACTTTATCGCCGAGCTTCGCCTGTAGCTCCTGACGCACCATCTGCATAAACGCTGGCTGTGGGGAGATGACCCCGCCGCGCGGTTGCACGCCTAACGGACGCGCGCTCAGCATGTCATATAGATCCTGGTCGATAATCTGCTGCTGTTGCAGCAGACGCAGCACCAGGTTACGACGCTCCAGCGCCAGCTTCGGGTTACGCCACGGGTTATAAATCGACGCCCCTTTCACCATCCCAACCAGCAGTGCTTGTTGGTCGAGGCTTAACTCTTCCACCGGACGACCGAAGTAATACAAGCTCGCCAGCGGGAAGCCACGGATCTCGTTGTCGCCGCTCTGGCCGAGATAGACTTCGTTCATGTACAGCTCAAGAATGCGGTCTTTGCTGTAACGCGCATCCATGATCAGTGCCATATAGGCTTCGTTGGCTTTACGCCAGTAGGAGCGCTCGCTGGAGAGGAACAGGTTCTTCACCAACTGCTGGGTCAGCGTACTGGCCCCCTGTACCGTACGACCTGCCGTCAGGTTCGCCAGCACTGCACGGCCAATGGAATAGAGACTGATCCCGTCGTGCTCATAGAAGTGACGGTCTTCTGTCGCTAACAGCGTGTCCACCAGCAGATCCGGGAAGCCGCTACGCGGGACAAACAGACGCTGCTCGCCGTTTGGTGAAGAGAGCATGGTGATCAGACGCGGATCGAGACGGAAGAAACCGAACTGGCGGTTGTTATCCATATTCTCGATGGTGTCCAGATGATCGCCGTCAAAGGTCAGACGCGCGCGCACCTGCCCTTCTTTGCTGTCCGGGAAGTCAAACGGGCGACGAATCATCTCAATGCTCTTCGCCTGTACGGTGAATTCGCCCGGACGCGTCATCTTCGTCACCTGACGATACTGCGTGGCCTCCAGCAGCTTCACCATCTCGTTCTTGCCGATGGGCATTTCTGGCTCAAGGTTAACCATGCGGCCATATACCGCCGCCGGAAGTTGCCAGACTTTGCCATCAATACGGCTACGAATTTTTTGGTCCAGATACACGCCGTAAATGGCGATCAGCACCAAAAAGACAATCGACAGTTTTACCAGCAGCCAGAACCAGCCGCGCTTACCACGAGGCTTACGCCCTTTGCCCTTACCCTTACGCGGCATCGGTTCTTCATCCTCATAGTCATCATCATCATAATCGTCGTCATACTCTTCATCTCTGAGTTGACGACGGCTCACCTTTTGTTTTACCGGACGCGATGGTTTCCCTTTACGTCCAATTGGCTCGCGGTCATTCCCCGCCATGCTTTTTCTCCGCAACATTCAGGCGCAAGGGCCCGATTCTCTGTTCTTCCGTCCTGCGACAGAAGAAGAAATCTCTCAATTATTACCGCTCTTTCGCCGGATACGGCATGACGCCTTATCCGGCCTACCGTTACATTACGAATACTTTTTGGTGCGCCGCGTTGGCGCGGTATTCGCCGGATCGTCCGGCCAGACGTGTTTCGGATAACGCCCTTTCATCTCTTTTTGCACCTCGCGGTACGATCCCTGCCAGAACGCGCTCAGATCGCTGGTCACCTGGAGCGGTCGTTGGGCCGGAGACAGCAGCTCCAGCACCAGCGGAACGCGGCCTTGAGCGATGGTTGGAGTCCTCGCTTCGCCAAACATTTCCTGCATCCGCACCGCCAGCGCAGGAGGATTATCTTCATGATAGCGAATGGCAATCCGACTCCCCGTCGGCACAGTGTAATGCGCCGGCAGTTCACTATCCAGACGTTGCAGCATTGACCAGTCCAGCAAACCGCGCAATGCCTGACCCACATTTAATGCTTTTAACGCGCGTAAAGAGTGCACACCGCTCATGTGTGGCAACAGCCAGGTCTCCAGCGTCGCCAGCAGAGAATCTTCATCTACCGCGGGCCAGTCATATTCTGGCAACCAATTCGCCGCACAGTGCAAACGCAGCCGAAACTGCTCGGCCTCCGGCGTCCAGTTGAGCATACTTAGCCCTTTATCGCGAATGCCATTCAACATCGCCTGGTGCAACTCCTCTTCCGAGGGTTTAGCCAGCGGCTGGACTTTTACCGTGAGCTGACCAATGCGCGAGCGGCGTAAGGCTTTTAATGTGCCCTGGGTTTCATCCCACTCGATAGTGTCGGACTGCTGGAGCAGTTCAGGACACGTCTGCATCAGCACGTCAATCTCCAGCGGCAGGGCCAGCAGAATACGCGCATCCGGCGAAGCGCTGCCCTGTAGCAACAGCGGCGCTATCAGCCATTCATGGCGTCCGGAAGCGTCATCAGCATCCAGCATTGCGCCCATACCATTAGCCAGTTGATAACGCCCTTCCTGCCCGCGTCGACGCGCGATCCGGTCGGCAAACGCCTGCGCCAGCAACGGGGAAAGCAGCGTACTGTCGGGCTGTCCGCTGCGAACATTGAGCCGTTTCAGCAATTGTTGGCTGCGCTGCTGCCAGGCGGGGTGATTGCGTGAAAACGCCACAGCCAGATCGGTACAGCCACCACGCGGCGGCTCCTCCAGAATCGCTGTCAGTTTTGCCGCCGTTGCCGCTTCGGTATCATTGCTGGCGCTGACCAGCATCGCCGCCAGGCGAGGATCGTTCCCCAACATCGCCATTTTCTGCCCGCGAGCGCTGAGCCTGTCACCCGCAAGCGCACCCAGCATCTGCAACAGTTGTTTTGCCGCCTGCAGGTTGATAGCGGGCGGCGTATCCAGCCAGTTTAATTGCGCGGGATCGGTGCATCCCCATTGCAGCAACTCCATTAGCAGCCCGGACAGATCGCTCTGTAATATCTCCGGCTCCCCTTGCGAAGCCGCTCTTTCCGCCTGCTCTTTGGCCAGCAGATGCAGACAAATTCCGGGTTCCAGACGCCCTGCGCGTCCCGCTCGCTGCGTCATCGAGGCCTGACTGATGCGCTGGGTAATCAGTCGCGTCAGTCCAGTGCGCGCGTCATAGCGCGCCACGCGCTCCTGAGCGCAGTCTACCACCAGCCGAATATCTTCAATCGTTAAGCTGGTTTCAGCAATGTTGGTGGCCAGCACCACTTTGCGCTGGCCTTGCGGCGCGGGCAAAATCGCCTGACGCTGCTCGGCAAGCGTCAGCGCGCCATACAGTGGGCACAGCACAACATCGCTGCCCACACGCGTTGCCAGTTGCTCCTGCACGCGCTGGATTTCCCCAACGCCCGGTAAAAACAGCAGCAGCGAGCCGCTTTCATGGCGCAGTAGCTCCGCCGTGGCTATCGCCACCGCTTCGTCAAAACGCAGATGTGCCGCCAGCGGTTGATACCGTCGCTCAACCGGAAATGTGCGGCCTTCAGAGATAATCATGGGCGCATCGGGCAATAACTGCTGCAAGCGCCCGTTATCGAGCGTTGCGGACATGATCAACAGTTTCAGATCGTCACGCAGACCCTGCTGTACATCCAGCAACAGCGCCAGCGCCAGGTCGGCCTGCAAGCTCCGTTCGTGAAATTCATCGAGGATCACTAATCCGACGTCCGTGAGTTCGGGATCGCGTTGGATCATGCGCGTCAGGACGCCTTCCGTCACCACTTCCAGCCGGGTCTGCGGCCCCACGCAGCTTTGCGCGCGCATGCGATACCCCACGGTCTCGCCGGGCTTTTCGTTCAGCAACTCCGCCAACCGCTGCGCCACATTGCGTGCCGCCAGACGGCGCGGCTCCAGCAAAATAATCCGCCCCTTGATGCCACCATGCTCAAGCAGTCGCAACGGCAGCCAGGTCGATTTCCCGGCACCGGTCGGCGCGGTCAGCAGCACCTGCGGCGAGGCATCAAGGGCGGTAAGCAGTGCAGGCACTACGGCGGCAACGGGCAACGACGTCACAAATGGCTCCAGAGGGTTAACATTCTTCGCGCTGCATTGTAGCATCGCGTTAATTCATAACCGAGTATCCATCATGTCTGAGCCAAAAAGGCTGTTCTTTGCGATTGAATTGCCTGCCGAGGTTCGGGAGCAGTTAATC
Source organism: Citrobacter sp. CRE-46 (assembly GCF_059615875.1). Classification (NCBI taxonomy): domain Bacteria; kingdom Pseudomonadati; phylum Pseudomonadota; class Gammaproteobacteria; order Enterobacterales; family Enterobacteriaceae; genus Citrobacter; species Citrobacter sp. CRE-46. The sequence goes on from NZ_CM184341.1 coordinate 4,225,307, forward strand.
CACTGGCGAGCCGCGCAGTTCCCTCCTGAAGCAGGCCGTCCCGTCGCCGCTGAGAATCTGCATCTGACATTGGCCTTTTTAGGCGATGTCAGCGCAGAGAAGCAACAGGCGTTGTCGCAGCTAGCCGGACGCATTCGCCAGCCCGGTTTTACGCTCAAACTGGATGATGCCGGGCAATGGCTGTGTTCGCGAGTAGTGTGGCTGGGGATGCGTCAGCCGCCGCGCGGACTGTTACAACTGGCGAATATGCTGCGGGCGCAGGCCTCACGCAGCGGGTGCTATCAAAGCCCGCAGCCGTTTCACCCGCATATCACGCTGCTGCGCGATGCCGGACACGCGGTTCCCATTCCGCCCCCCGGCTTTGGCTGGTCGTTCCCGGTCACCGGGTTTGCGCTCTATTCCTCCACATTCACGCGGGGGCGTACGCGTTACACGCAGTTGCAACGCTGGATGCTGACTGAATAATCAAAGGGACTGTTCATGCAATTTTCTCCACCTTTACAACCCGCTACGCTCATCCAGCGCTACAAGCGCTTTTTAGCGGATGTGATCACACCGGATGGCACAACGTTAACGTTACACTGCCCAAATACCGGCGCGATGACCGGATGCGCAACGCCTGGTGATACCGTCTGGTATTCGACATCAGAAAATACCAAACGAAAATATCCGCATACCTGGGAATTAACGCAAACGCAATCCGGGGCATTTATTTGTGTTAATACGCTGTGGGCGAACAGATTAGCGAAAGAGGCGATTCAGCAGTCGCTAATTTCAGAAGTTTCAGGCTATAGCATATTGAAAAGTGAAGTAAAATACGGCGCTGAAGGGAGTCGTATAGACTTTTTGTTACAGGCGGATTCCCGACCTGACTGCTATATTGAAGTGAAATCAGTCACGTTGGCGGAAAAAGATCAGGGTTATTTTCCCGATGCCATCACTGAACGAGGTCAGAAACATCTTCGGGAATTGATGAGCGTAGCGGCTGAAGGTAAGCGGGCGGTGATATTTTTCGCAGTGCTACATTCAGCCATTACACGGTTTTCACCCGCGCGCCATATTGATACGAAATATGCGCAATTATTGGTCGAAGCTCGGCAAAAGGGGGTCGAAATTCTGGTTTATAAAGCGGAACTTTCTGCCCATGGTATGACTCTTAAAGAGCCGTTGCCCATTACCTTGTAATGGTGTAAACATCTGGTTAATTAATATTCTGGGCGCGTGTGCAAATACGCTTTTCCTCACAGGGTTGTCAAGTGTTACGTTTAGATAATTGCTATCCGGAAAAGCATCTGCTATTTATAGCGACCTGATTTTTCCCCCGAACATGGGGATCGATAGTGCGTGTTAAGGAGAAGCAACATGCAAGAAGGGCAAAACCGTAAAACATCGTCCCTGAGTATTCTCGCCATCGCTGGGGTGGAGCCGTACCAGGAGAAACCGGGCGAAGAGTATATGAACGAAGCCCAGCTGTCGCACTTCAGGCGTATTCTTGAGGCATGGCGTAATCAACTTAGGGATGAAGTCGATCGCACCGTATCTCATATGCAAGACGAAGCGGCTAACTTCCCTGATCCGGTGGACCGCGCCGCGCAGGAAGAAGAATTCAGCCTTGAGCTGCGTAACCGTGACCGTGAGCGCAAACTGATCAAAAAGATCGAGAAGACGCTGAAGAAGGTAGAAGACGAAGATTTCGGCTACTGCGAATCATGCGGCGTAGAAATTGGTATTCGCCGTCTGGAAGCGCGTCCGACAGCCGATCTGTGTATCGACTGCAAAACGCTGGCAGAAATCCGCGAAAAACAAATGGCAGGTTAATTCCGGTCATTTTTACCACGTTTACTACAGGCGGGAGTTTCTCCCGCCTTATTATTTGTTAGTCCGCAAAATGAGCGATTCACACTATATTGGCCGCTTCGCCCCCTCCCCTTCCGGCGAACTGCACTTCGGTTCACTGATTGCCGCCCTCGGGAGTTACCTGCAGGCCCGTGCCCGGCGCGGCACCTGGCGAGTACGTATTGAAGATATTGACCCCCCTCGTGAAGTTCCCGGTGCTGCAGAGACGATTCTGCGTCAGCTGGAACATTACGGCCTGCATTGGGATGGCGAAATTTTATGGCAATCCCAGCGTCATGAAGCCTACCGAGAGGCGCTTAGCTGGCTGCATCAGCAGGATCTGAGCTATTACTGCACCTGTACGCGGGCGCGTATTCAAAGCGTCGGCGGTATTTACGACGGCCACTGCCGTGAGTTACGCCTCGGGCCAGAGCAGGCGGCTGTCCGCATCAAGCAACGCCGCCCCGTGCTGCAGTTTACTGACCGGCTACGCGGTGTAATTCAGGCTGACCCGCAACTTGCTGGCGAAGATTTTATTATTCACCGCCGCGACGGGCTGTTTGCCTATAACCTCGCGGTAGTGGTAGATGACCACTTCCAGGGTGTGACGGAAATTGTGCGCGGCGCCGATCTCATAGAACCGACGGTGCGGCAAATTTCGTTGTATCAGCAGTTTGGCTGGCAGGCGCCAGACTATATTCATCTGCCGCTGGCGCTTAACGAACAAGGCGCTAAACTTTCCAAACAAAATCATGCACCTGCCCTGCCGCAAGGCGATCCACGTCCGGTGATTATTGCCGCGCTGCGCTTTCTCGGCCAGCGTGCGGATATCGCGTGGCAGGAAATGCAGGTCGATCAGATCCTTCAGTTTGCCGTCAAAAACTGGAGTCTGACAACGGTGCCAGAATCAGCGATCGTAAATACGCCATTCTCAAATGCGCCACGCTGAGCTATGATTAGCCGCTATTTTTACACAGCAACACTTGTTCTGATTGAAGTTTGACACTACCGAGGTGCACTATTTTTACCCGAGTCGCTAATTTTTGCCGCAAGGTGCTAAGCCGCGAGGAGCGCGAGGCCGAGCTTGCCGTCGCCCGTCCACATATGACGGTAATCCCGCGTGAGCAGCACTCAATCTCCCGCAAAGATATCAGTGAAAATGCCCTGAAGGTAATGTACAGGCTCAATAAGGCCGGATACGAGGCATGGCTGGTTGGCGGGGGCGTGCGCGATCTTTTGCTGGGCAAAAAGCCAAAAGATTTTGATGTCACCACTAACGCAACGCCGGATCAGGTGCGAAAACTGTTTCGCAACTGTCGTCTGGTCGGTCGCCGTTTCCGCCTTGCGCATGTGATGTTTGGCCCGGAAATTATCGAAGTGGCGACCTTTCGCGGCCATCATGAAGGCAGCGACGCCGATCGCACCACGTCGCAACGCGGGCAAAACGGTATGCTGCTGCGCGATAACATCTTTGGCTCCATTGAAGAAGATGCCCAGCGTCGCGATTTCACGATCAACAGCCTGTATTACAGCGTGGCCGATTTCACCGTGCGTGATTACGTCGGTGGCATGCAGGATCTCGAAGAAGGCATCATTCGCCTGATCGGTAATCCGGAAACGCGCTATCGCGAAGATCCCGTACGTATGCTGCGCGCCGTGCGCTTTGCCGCCAAGCTCGACATGCGTATCAGCCCGGAAACCGCAGAGCCGATCCCGCGTCTGGCAACGCTGTTGAACGACATTCCTCCCGCACGCCTGTTTGAAGAAGCGCTTAAGCTGTTACAGGCGGGCTATGGGTATGAAACCTATAAAAAACTGCGTGAGTACAGCCTGTTCCAGCCGCTGTTTCCAACCATTACGCGCTACTTCACCGAAGACGGTGACAGCCCGATGGAACGCATTATCGCCCAGGTGCTGAAGAATACCGATAACCGCATTAACAATGATATGCGCGTTAACCCGGCGTTCTTGTTCGCCGCCATGTTCTGGTATCCGTTACTGGAAGCCGCGCAGAAAATCGCGCAAGAAAGCGGTCTGGCCTATTACGACGCTTTCGCACTGGCAATGAATGACGTACTCGACGAAGCCTGTCGCTCGCTGGCAATCCCGAAACGATTAACCTCGCTGACCCGTGATATCTGGCAGTTGCAGTTACGCATGTCCCGTCGTCAGGGCAAACGCGCCTGGAAGCTGATGGAACATCCGAAGTTCCGCGCCGCCTACGACCTGCTGGCCCTGCGTGCAGAAGTGGAAAACAACGCCGAGCTGCAGCGTCTGGCTCAATGGTGGGGTGAATTCCAGGTTTCAGCGCCGCCGGAGCAAAAAGGCATGCTGAACGAGCTGGATGAAGAGCCTGAACGTCGTCGTCATCGTCGCCCACGTAAACGCGCGCCACGCCGCGAGGGCTCCGCGTGACCAATCGCGAATACCCAATGGATTTCGGGTTGCATCAATGCGGCGACACAGCGAACTCCCGGGAGCGTACATCAGTACGTGACTGGGATGAGCGAGGAAAGCCAACACAGATGCAGCTTGAAAGACGACGGGTATATATCGCTATTGGCAGCAACCTCGCCTCCCCGCTGGAACAGGTGAATGCTGCCGTACAGGCGATCGGTGAAATTCCCGACAGCCGCATTGTGGCCGTCTCTTCATTTTACCGCACACCGCCATTAGGCCCACAGGATCAGCCCGATTACCTGAACGCCGCCGTGGCGCTGGATACCGCTCTCGCCCCAGAAGAATTGCTTAACCATACCCAGCGCATTGAGCTGCAACAGGGGCGTGTGCGCAAGGCCGAACGCTGGGGTCCGCGTACGCTGGATCTCGACATTATGCTGTTTGGCGATGAAGTGATTAACACCGACCGTCTGACCGTGCCGCACTACGACATGAAAAACCGGGGCTTTATGCTGTGGCCGCTGTTTGAGATCGCCCCTGATCTGATCTTTCCGGATGGTATCAGCCTGCATCAGCATCTCACCCATCTTGGTGCGGCAAAACCCGCCCACTGGTAAAACATAGCCTCCCCTTTAGCGTTTACTGCTTTAGTGCCAAACGGTTGCTTAAATCAATTGCCCCCCTGAATGTGACTGTTAGAATGCCGGTAAATATGACCTTCATCATCAGGAAATGTTATGAAACCGACCACCATTTCGCTGTTACAGAAATGCAAACAGGAAAAGAAACGCTTCGCCACCATTACCGCGTACGATTACAGCTTCGCCAAATTATTCGCCGATGAAGGCATCAACGTGATGCTGGTGGGCGACTCACTGGGCATGACAATTCAGGGGCACGACTCCACCCTGCCGGTCACCGTGGAAGATATCGCCTACCACACCCGCGCCGTTCGCCGTGGCGCGCCGAACTGCCTGCTGCTCTCCGACCTGCCGTTTATGGCTTATTCCACGCCGGAACAGACGTTTGAAAACGCGGCCATCGTGATGCGTGCGGGGGCAAATATGGTCAAGATTGAAGGCGGCGCATGGTTGGTTGATACGGTGAAAATGCTCACCGAACGCGCCGTCCCGGTTTGTGGTCATCTGGGGCTGACGCCGCAATCGGTGAATATCTTCGGCGGCTATAAAATTCAGGGCCGCGGCGACGCCGGGCAGGTACTGCTGGATGACGCGCTGGCCTTAGAAGCGGCAGGCGCTCAACTGTTGGTGCTGGAATGCGTGCCGGTTGAACTGGCGAAGCGCGTTACTGAAGCGCTGTCGATTCCGGTGATCGGCATCGGCGCGGGCAACGTCACCGATGGTCAGATCCTGGTAATGCACGATGCGTTTGGCATCACCGGCGGTCATATTCCAAAATTCGCGAAAAATTTCCTTGCCGAAGCGGGCGACATGCGCGCCGCCGTACGGCAGTATATGGCAGAAGTGGAGTCCGGCGTTTATCCGGGCGAAGAACACAGTTTCCATTAAGGAGTCCAGGTGTGTTAATTATCGAAACCCTGCCGCTGCTGCGTCAGCATATCCGTCGTCTGCGCCAGGAAGGCAAACGCGTCGCATTGGTTCCCTCTATGGGCAATCTGCACGACGGCCATATGAAACTGGTTGATGAGGCAAAAGCTCGGGCTGATGTGGTCATCGTCAGCATTTTCGTCAATCCGATGCAATTCGACAGACCGGAAGATTTGGTGCGCTATCCGCGCACGCTGCAGGAAGACTGCGAAAAACTGAACAAGCGCAAAGTCGATTATGTCTTTGCTCCAGCCGTTGAGGAAATCTACCCGCAGGGGCTGGAAGGCCAGACGTACGTTGATGTTCCCGGCCTCTCTACCATGCTGGAAGGCGCCAGCCGTCCGGGCCACTTCCGCGGCGTCTCGACCATCGTCAGCAAGCTGTTCAACCTGATCCAGCCGGATATCGCCTGCTTTGGCGAGAAGGATTTCCAGCAACTGGCGCTGATTCGCAAAATGGTCGCCGATCTGGGCTACGACATTGAGATAGTCGGCGTGCCGATTATCCGCGCCAAAGATGGTCTGGCGCTCAGCTCGCGTAACGGATATCTGACGGCAGAGCAGCGTAAAATCGCCCCAGGATTATACAAAGTGATGAGCGGCATCGGCGAAAAGTTACAGGCCGGTGAGCGTGACCTGGACGAGATGATTGCCATTGCAGCGCAAGAACTAAATGAAAAAGGCTTCCGCGCCGACGACATTCAGATCCGCGATGCCGACACGCTGCTTGAACTCACCGAAAACAGCAAACGTGCGGTCATTCTGGTCGCCGCATGGCTGGGACAGGCGCGTTTGATCGATAATCAAAGCGTTACATTAGCCCAGTAGACAGGGGTTAAAAATCGGGCAATACTGCCTGAGAATTTCCAAAGCAGGCTACAAGCGCCTGCTTAGCCAAGATAAACGACAGGGTATAGAAGTTATGATTCGCACCATGCTGCAAGGCAAGCTCCACCGCGTAAAAGTCACGCAGGCGGACCTGCACTACGAAGGTTCCTGTGCCATTGACCAGGATTTCCTCGATGCCTCCGGTATTCTGGAAAACGAAGCGATTGATATCTGGAACGTGACCAATGGGAAACGTTTCTCAACCTATGCGATTGCGGCTGAACGCGGCTCCAAAATCATCTCGGTGAACGGTGCGGCGGCGCATTGCGCTGAGGTTGGCGACATTGTGATTATCGCCAGCTTCGTCACCATGTCTGATGAAGAAGCCCGGACATGGCGGCCGAAAGTGGCCTACTTTGAAGGCGACAACGAAATGAAGCGCACCGCGAAAGCTATTCCGGTCCAGGTTGCCTGATAGTCCTTACCCCTGCGGCTGATTGACGATCAGCCGCGACATCGTTTCCAGCGAATCCGTGCGTAAAATATACAGCCTTTTGAGCAGCATCGGATTATCGCCCGGCTTCACCTTCCCTCTCACCGTGGTTACCGCCATGTGAAATCCCGCATCGCCCGCCGCTTTTACCGCCGTGGCGTTATAACCGCCAAACGGATATGAAAGATACAGGACGTGAGGATTGAACTGGGACAACGCCCGCCGCGAACGGGCAAAATCGAACAGAATGTTGTGATAGTTGCGGCTCAGCAGGATCGGCCGATGATGAGCGTCCACTCGATGTAAAAAATGGGTATGCGACTGGAAGTCAAACACATCCCTGATCCCATTCAGTTCAGAGACGCTCATAAACTGTAGCGATTTCGGATCCCACTTCTGCGGATGGCGCTTAATGCGTGACGAGATGATAAACGCCGTCGCCTTCATGCCGTTCTGTTTCAACACTGGATAAGCATAACGACTCACCGACTTCAGACCATCGTCGAAAGTCAGCACCACCGCCCGCGCCGGGAGGTTCATATTGTTGCGTACATAGCCTTCCAGTTGATACATCGTCAGCGTCGTGTAGCCGCGGTCGTGTAGCCAGGCCATTTGGTTGCTAAAAGCGCGTACGGAGGTTGTGGTGGAGGTGTGGCGAAAGCGGGTATTCTCTTCATCACGCAGAATATGATGATAGGTTAACACCGGGATGCCGTTGTCTTCCTGCGCATCCAGAGCACTGATATAGGCCAGTCTGCCGCCAATGCGGATCTGGTACCACGTCTGGTTGAGTCGGTCTTTAAGCTTACTGATTATGGGATAGCGCAGATTATCCGCCAGCACGCCAAACGGGGCGCTACCGACATCCGGGGCATTATAAACCGGTGTATCTTTCCAGGTAATCAGGCTTTGATTGCTGAGGGGTTTATTGAGATCGCCCAAACCATCGTCAACTTTCTGCCGCCCCTGAACAGGCTCCAGATGCCCCTTATCAATAAACCCGGTACCCAAGCCAAAGGTGAATTCGTAATAGTCAGCCGCTATCGGCTCTACGGCAAGGATCTGCCCGGCGCGAACATTCCCCACCGTCACCATTTTGTCACCTATCTGCGCCCACACGGCAGCCGCTTCGGTAGTTTGCATGTAGCGAGCAGGCAAAGCCGCAGCTACGCTGCCAGAAGACAGGAGCAACAAAATAAGCACAACGCGCATAACCATATGAGATAACCGAACCGAGGCGAGAAACCTCGGCTATTGTAGCAAAAGCGCCATCAATACCAACGATTAATACTCGTACAAATCATGCTTCAACACGAAGGGGGGATTTTTTTGTTGTTGATGCCAAAGGCTTGAGACCTCCGGCCCGCCAAGCGCAACAATGCAATCGCGAAAGGCAGAGCTGCTCATTGATTCCCGCGACGAAAGCATTCGCTCAAGCAATGAATAGCTGATACCTGAAATCACTTCACACTGGGGGTGTTTGTGGCTCATTAACGAGGCCACGCGGTACGGTGCGGCCCCCGCGGTATCCGTCAGGAAGATCACGCCCTCGCCTGAGTCAGTAGCATGCAGAGCGTGGCACATCATGCGGCTCAGCATATTTGAGCTGAGCCCACGCCAAAAACTTACCGCCTGGCATTGGGCCAACGGGCCGTGCTTCTGCTCCAGACGATGCAGCATATCCTGTGCCTTATCGTCATGACAGGTAATTACCCAACCTAACATTGCCTTCCTCCTTAGCAGGCAAGTAGTTTATCAATGTGATAAATCCATAATGGTGATAAGCGTCAAAAGTCTTCCTCTCCCGAGCAGAGAGAGGAAGAAAGAATTAACTGCGCAAACCGCGTCCACGCTGGATCAGGTACCAGCACAGCAAATAAAACACCGCGATGAACACCACCAGCACGCCAAACGTGGTGACCAGCGGAACATCATGGATACCCAGGAAGCCGTAGCGGAATCCACTGATCATGTAGACAATTGGGTTCAGGTGCGACAGCCCCTGCCAGAACGGCGGCAGCAGCGTTAACGAATAGAATACGCCCCCCAGATAGGTCAGCGGTGTTAGTACGAAGGTTGGGATCAGGCTGATATCGTCAAAGGTTTTGGCGAAGACTGCATTCAGTAAGCCCGCCAGCGAGAACAGAATCGCGGTCAGCACCAATGTGAGCGCCACAAACACCCACGAATGTACCTGGAACGGCACAAAGAACAGCGACACCGCGGTAACCAGAATGCCCACGCACAGCCCGCGCGCCACGCCGCCGCCGACAAAACCAGCGATAATGACGTGCGTCGGTACCGGAGCGACCAGCAGTTCTTCAATATTGCGTTGAAACTTGGCGCTAAAGAATGACGATGCCACGTTAGCGTACGAGTTGGTGATTACAGCCATCATAATCAGCCCCGGCACAATAAACTGCATGTAGCTAAAACCATGCATTTCGCCGATACGCGAGCCAATCAAATTACCAAAAATAATAAAATAGAGCGTCATGGTGATGACGGGAGGAACCAGAGTCTGGACCCAGATACGCATAAAGCGGTGGATCTCTTTCGCCCAGATGCTTTTCAGCGCAACCCAATACAGCTGCATCATGCGCGATCTCCTTGTTTTTCATGCACCAGAGAAACAAACAGTTCTTCCAGTCGGTTCGCTTTGTTACGCATACTTAATACCTGAATACCCTGGGCGCTCAGTTGTGAGAACACGCTGTTAACCCCTTGCTCACGCAGAACTTCCACTTCCAGCGTCGAGGTATCAACCAGACGATACTGATACCCTTCCAGTTTTGGCAGCGGACTTTTCGGCGCCAGATCGAGAATAAAGGTTTCGGATTTCAGTTTAGAGAGCAGGCTCTTCATGGAGGTATTTTCCACCAGCTCGCCGTTCTGAATAATACCGATATTGCGACACAGCATTTCCGCTTCTTCGAGATAGTGGGTGGTCAGAATAATCGTGGTGCCTTTGTCGTTTAAATCTTTTAAAAAGCCCCACATTGAACGACGTAGCTCAATGTCGACGCCCGCCGTCGGTTCGTCGAGAATCAACAGCTTTGGCTCATGCATCAGCGCACGAGCGATCATCAGACGACGTTTCATCCCGCCGGAAAGCATACGCGCACGTTCGTTACGCTTTTCCCACAAGTCGAGCTGTTTTAGATATATTTCGCTACGCTTAACGGCTTCTTTATGCTCAACGCCGTAGTAACCTGCCTGGTTGACCACGATCTGCTGCACGGTTTCAAACGGGTTAAAGTTAAACTCCTGCGGCACCAGACCAAGCTGACGTTTAGCGTTAACCGTATCTTTATCGAGATCGTATCCGAAGACGCTTACCCGTCCGGAAGTTTTATTCACCAGCGAACTGATAATGCCGATGGTGGTGGATTTACCTGCGCCATTCGGTCCCAAAAGCGCATAAAAATCACCCGCTTCGACTTGCAAATCTATGCCGCGTAGCGCCTGCACGCCACCGGGATAGGTTTTCTTAAGTTCTTGAAGTTCCAGAGCAATGGTCATGGTTTTTTACTTACCTTACGTTCTGACATTTCATATATAGTTTAATTAATGCTGGAGTTACCCTATATTAGCCCATCGAATTTATCTGGTTTCGGGTCGTACAACTCCATGAAAGACATAGATACACTCATCAGCAACAATGCACTATGGTCAAAGATGCTGGTAGAAGAGGATCCCGGATTTTTTGAAACGCTGACACATGCGCAGAATCCACGTTTTCTATGGATTGGATGTTCCGATAGCCGCGTTCCCGCTGAACGATTGACCGGTCTGGAACCGGGCGAATTATTCGTCCACCGTAATGTTGCCAATCTGGTTATTCACACCGACCTGAACTGCCTCTCAGTGGTTCAGTATGCGGTGGATGTGCTGGAAGTGGAACATATTATTATTTGCGGCCACTACGGATGCGGCGGCGTCCAGGCGGCTATTGAAAATAAAGAACAGGGGCTGATTGATAACTGGTTACTGCATATTCGCGATATCTGGTTTAAACACAGCTCACTGCTGGGCGAAATGCCGCAGGAACGCCGCATGGACACTCTGTGCGAACTGAATGTCATGGAGCAGGTCTATAACCTGGGTCATTCAACGATTATGCGATCCGCCTGGAAGCGCGGTCAGAAAGTCACGATTCACGGCTGGGCCTACGGTATTCATGATGGCCTGCTGCGCGATCTCGACGTCACCGCCACCAGCCGCGAAACGCTGGAGCAGCGCTATCGCCAGGGGTTATCTAACCTCAGCCAGAAACACTGCAACCATAAATAATGTGACATTGCCGGGAGGCGGCTATGCCTTACCCGGCCTACAAACCTGCGCCGTAGGCCTGATAAGCGAAGCGCCATCAGGCACTCCAGCCAATTACTCGTCCAGCAGCACTACTTTGCCAACGTACGGCAGATGGCGATAACGCTGGGCATAGTCAATGCCGTAGCCGACCACAAACTCATCTGGAATAGAGAATCCGATAAACTCAACCGGCACATCCACTTCACGACGGGAAGGTTTATCCAGCAGCGTACAGATAGCCAGGGATTTCGGCTCGCGCAGGCTCAAAATCTCACGCACTTTAGACAGCGTGTTGCCAGAGTCGATGATGTCTTCAACAATCAGCACGTCTTTGCCACGAATGTCTTCATCCAGGTCTTTCAGGATTTTAACATCACGCGTGGTAGACATTCCGCTGCCATAACTGGATGCAGTCATGAAATCGACTTCGTGGGAGACATGCACTTCACGGCACAGGTCCGCCATAAACATAAATGAGCCGCGTAACAGACCAACCAGCACCATATCGCTGCCGCTGTCCTTATAACGTTCGTTAATCTGACGTCCCAGTTCAGCAATACGCGCTTTGATCTCCGCTTCCGGGATCATGACTTCAACAGTATGTTTCATATCTCTAACCATATGATTTAAAACAAATCACTCAATGCTTACTTTTAATAAGCGAGCATCTAAGCGCAAGGCACGCAGTATACCAGCAAAAGCATTCATCCGCGGCATCTGTTGATAAAGTTCATTGTGTGACAATCATCACGCGTTTTAACTCCTATAATTAACTGCTATTAAAGAAATAACACCTGTGATGGTATTTTTTATGGCAAATAACAACGTACGATCCCAACGACTTATCGTGACACTGAGTGCTCTGTTCGCCGCACTTTGTGGACTCTATCTCCTGATTGGCGGAGGCTGGCTGGTCGCCATCGGTGGCTCCTGGTATTACCCTATTGCGGGTCTGGCCATGCTCGGCGTGGCCTTCCTGCTATGGCGTAGTCAACGCTCCGCGCTTTGGCTGTATGCCGTCCTGCTTCTCGCCACTATGATTTGGGGCGTATGGGAAGTTGGGTTTGATTTCTGGGCATTAACACCGCGTAGCGATATCCTGGTCTTCTTCGGTATCTGGCTGATTCTGCCGTTCGTCTGGCGCCATCTGATCGTACCTTCCAGCGGTGCGGTAACAGCGCTCGTCGTCGCACTACTGATTAGCGGCGGGATCCTGACCTGGGCGGGTTTCAACGATCCGCAGGAAATACACGGCACGCTGAGCGCGGATACCACCCCGGCCGAAGCAATTTCACCCGTGGCCGACGAGGACTGGCCCGCTTACGGACGCAATCAGGAAGGTCAACGCTACTCACCGTTAAAACAAATTAACGCCGACAACGTACATCAATTGAAAGAAGCCTGGGTATTTCGTACCGGTGATTTAAAACAGCCGAACGATCCGGGTGAAATCACCAATGAAGTCACGCCGATCAAAGTTGGTGATACGCTCTATCTGTGTACCGCCCACCAGCGTCTGTTTGCACTTGATGCGGCGAGTGGTAAAGAGAAGTGGCATTTCGATCCGCAACTCAATACCAACACCTCTTTCCAGCACGTGACCTGTCGCGGCGTTTCTTATCATGAAGCACGGGCCGATAACGCCAGCCCGGAAGTGGTTGCTGACTGTCCGCGCCGCATCATCCTGCCGGTGAACGATGGCCGTCTGTTTGCCCTGAACGCGGAAACCGGCAAGCTGTGCGCAACCTTCGCCAATAAAGGCATCCTTAACTTACAGACCAACATGCCGGATACCACGCCGGGTCTGTATGAGCCGACGTCGCCGCCCATCATTACTGATAAAACCATCGTGATTGCCGGGTCGGTGACCGATAACTTCTCCACCCGCGAAACCTCCGGCGTTATCCGTGGTTTCGATGTGAATACCGGTAAGCTGCTGTGGGCGTTCGACCCAGGCGCCAAAGATCCCAATTTCATCCCGTCAGATGAACATACGTTCACCTTTAACTCACCAAACTCCTGGGCCCCTGCGGCCTATGACGCGAAGCTGGATCTGGTGTATCTGCCCATGGGCGTCACCACTCCGGACATCTGGGGCGGTAACCGCACGCCGGAACAGGAACGTTATGCCAGCGCCATCCTGGCGTTAAATGCCACTACCGGGAAATTGGCCTGGAGCTATCAAACCGTTCATCACGATCTATGGGATATGGACTTACCGGCGCAGCCGACGCTGGCGGATATCACCGTTAAAGGGCAGAAAGTCCCGGTCATTTACGCCCCGGCGAAAACCGGTAACATCTTCGTGCTCGACCGCCGTAATGGTGAACTGGTGGTACCAGCCCCGGAAAAACCGGTGCCGCAGGGCGCAGCCAAAGGTGATTACGTCAGCAAAACCCAGCCGTTCTCCGATCTCACCTTCCGTCCGCAGAAAGATTTGAGCGGCGCGGATATGTGGGGCGCCACCATGTTCGATCAGTTGGTGTGTCGCGTGATGTTCCACCAACTGCGTTATGAGGGCATCTTCACCCCGCCTTCGGAGCAGGGCACGCTGGTGTTCCCCGGCAACCTGGGGATGTTTGAATGGGGCGGCATCTCCGTTGATCCTAACCGTCAGGTGGCGATTGCCAACCCGATGGCCTTGCCGTTTGTATCGAAGCTGATCCCACGCGGCCCAGGCAATCCGATGGAGCCGCCGAAAGATGCCAAAGGCACCGGCACAGAATCAGGGATTCAGCCACAGTACGGCGTGCCGTTCGGCGTCACGCTGAATCCGTTCCTGTCGCCATTTGGCCTGCCGTGTAAGCAGCCAGCCTGGGGCTACATCTCCGCCGTGGATCTGAAGACCAATGAAGTGGTGTGGAAAAAACGTATTGGCACACCGCAGGACAGCATGCCGTTCCCAATGCCGGTTCAGGTGCCGTTCAATATGGGAATGCCAATGCTGGGGGGGCCTATTTCCACCGCCGGTAACGTGCTGTTCATTGCCGCGACCGCCGACAACTATCTGCGCGCCTACAACATGAGTAACGGTGAGAAATTGTGGCAAGGTCGTCTACCGGCAGGTGGACAGGCGACACCGATGACCTATGAAGTGAATGGCAAACAGTATGTGGTGATCTCCGCCGGAGGTCACGGGTCGTTTGGCACGAAGATGGGCGATTATATCGTGGCGTACGCCTTGCCGGACGACGCTAAATAACTGAAAAGCCCGGTGGCGCTAAGCTTACCGGGCCTACGGATACGACATACAGGCCGGGTAAGGCGAAGCCGCCACCCGGCTTTTTTTATACCGTGAATCCGAGCATCATGCCGGTATCTTCATGCTCTAACAGATGGCAATGCGCCATATAGGCATGCTCTTTCGGCGCATTGTGGTCAAACTTCACCAGCACCTCGCTGACGCCGCCTTCTACCCGTACCGTGTCCTTCCATCCCGCGCGGTGCGCGGCAGGCGCTTTGCCATTCTCAGACAAAATGCGGAACTGGGTGCCGTGAATATGGAACGGATGCAGCATCATGTCGCCCTGACCAGAAATCACCCAGCGCTCATGCTGACCTTTCGCCGCGGCGAACATGGGTTTATTCATATCAAACGCCAGACCGTTAATCCGGTTGGCATTATGGAAATCAAATGATCCCGCCTGCTTCATGTTGCCATGCTGCATATTCCCCATGTTGCCATGGTTCATATTGCCATGATTCATCTTCCCGTGGCCCATATTGTCATTATTCATATGGTCCATCATCTTCCCATGATCCATACCCGCCATCGCCTGACCGCCGTATTTCTTCATCAGCATTTGCATGCCCATCATGTCGAGCATCGGATCCATAGATAGCTGTAGTTTGCGCACCGTCAGGCCATCCAGTGACGGCAATGACGGCATGGATGTCAGCGAATCAGGCAGCGTTGCGGAAGCGGTAATCAACAGCGGCTGAATGCGCATCACCGGGTGCGGCTTATCAAATGGCGCAACCGCCATCCCCATCTGGCTGACAGGAAGAGTGACCAGATCAAACGCCTTACCGTCGCTCACATCCACCAGCACTTCAAAGCGCTCGCCCATCAGCATGGGAAGTTCAGTGACTTTGACCGGTTCAGCCAACAGTCCACCATCGCTGGCAATAACGTACAGAGGACGATTGTCGCTGGCGGCAATATTCAGCGAGCGAGCGTTACACCCGTTCAGCAGGCGCAAACGCAGCCAACCGCGCGGCGCGGCATGCTGAGGATAAATCGCGCCGTTGGTCAGCAGCGTATCGCCAAACCAGCCGACGGCAGCGGTCATCATGTCCAGTTGATAGTTGATCTGTCCATCGGCGGAAAACTGCTTATCCTGAATAATCACCGGCACATCATCTATGCCCCACTGCTTCGGCAGTAGTAGTTTGTGAATCTCTTCATCTTCAATCAGCACCAGTCCGGCCAGCCCCATCGCCACCTGACGACCGGTTTTGCCATGCTGATGCGGGTGGAACCAACAGGTTGCTGCCCGTTGATCCGGGGTGAAAGTGACAGAGCGTTTCCCGCCTGCCGGGATAATACCTTGCGGCCCACCGTCAACTTCACCAGGAATTTCCAGTCCGTGCCAGTGTAACGTCGTCTCTTCGGCAAGCTGGTTGTGGATATCCACCGTCACCGATTGCCCTTTATTCAGCTTTAGCGCCGGTCCGAGCAAATTGCCGTTATATCCCCACGTCGTGGCGGTTTTACCTGCAAAGCTCGACTGCCCGACTTGTGCAATCAACTGAATGCGATTAGAAGCATCGGCGGTTAACAGGTCTGGAATGGGCAATGCCGGACGGTCGGCGGCAAATACGCTACGGCTCCACAGAGGTAATGCTGACGCGACGCCCAGCGCCACGGAGTACTTTAAAAAGTCACGACGTTGCATAATCACTTCCTTATATTCAGCAGCTTAAGCAGGCTATCTTTTAAGCATAAGCCTTCCCCTTACGGGAAGGTCAAGTAAACGGCTAATAATAAAGGTCGTCGCTTCGCTCGCAGTGTGCTAACGTTTAAATTCCGTGATGCAGTGGTAGAAGCAATGAAGACGTTTTTCAGAACAGTTTTGTTCGGCAGCCTGATGGCCGTATGCGCAAATAGCTACGCGCTGAGCGAGTCCGAAGCCGAAGATATGGCCGATTTAACGGCAGTTTTTGTTTTTCTGAAAAATGACTGTGGATACCAGAATTTGCCAAATGGGCAGATCCGTCGCGCACTGGTCTTTTTTGCCCAGCAAAACCAGTGGGACCTGAGTAATTACGACACCTTCAACATGAAGGCGCTGGGTGAGGACAGCTATCGCGATCTCAGCGGTATCGGCATCCCAACGGCAAAAAAATGCAAAGCGCTGGCGCGTGATTCCCTGAGCCTGTTGGCTTACGTTAAATAATCCACCGCCGTTACTCTGGCTGTACCAGCGTCAGGGCCACGGATTGCGCTTTTAATTCAGCCTTTGCGCCTTGCGGTAAATTCACATCGGTAACAATATCAGTAAAGCGGCTAAGCGGCGCGACGTTAAATAACGAATGCGCGCCATACTTACTGCTATCCGCCAGTAATACCTTCCGTTGCGCATTGGCGATAATTTCTTGCTTCAGTCCCGCTTTGTCTTCCGTTGGCGTGGTCACACCCTTGTCCATGCTCCAGGTGTTACAGCTCATAAAGGCGATATCGGGATAGACGCTACGCAACATTTTCCGTCCAAACTCACCAATGCAGGACTGACTGCTGTCATCAATGCGCCCACCAACAATCGTCACTTCTATCTGGCGGAATTCTGACAAAAACAGGGCAATATGCAGATCAACAGTAATGACGCGCAGCGGCAAATGGGTCAGACATTTTGCCAGCTCCAGCATTGTGGTACCGGCATCAAGCACCACGGCATCGCCAGCATGCACCATTGAGGCGGCAAAACGCGCAATCGCCCGTTTCTCAGCGGGCGATCGCAGCTGCTTTTCATTGGTAGTCGGCTGCGCCGCTTCAAAACGTCGCAGGGCAACACCGCCGTGGCTACGGCTGATCACGCCCTGTTCATCCAGCTTGATGAGGTCGCGTCTGATTGTTGCTGGAGAGGCGTCAACCGCCTCAACCAGTTGCTCCACGGTAACCAGCGTATGATTTTTCAAATACGCCACAATCTTATCCAGACGGTGTTGGCCTTTCATAACAGTAAATTACGCCAGTTGCATTGCCAGTTTGATCGATACGGCCATGCTCTCAGATTTTGCTTTTCCCGTCCAGGCGATATCAAATGCCGTACCGTGATCGGCTGAGGTACGAATAAACGGCAAACCTGCTGTGATATTTACCCCATCATAAAAACCAAGCAACTTAAGCGGGATATGACCCTGATCGTGATACATCGCCACCACCATGTCGTACTGGCCTTCATAAGCCTGCAAAAACACAGTATCCGGCGGGCACGGTCCGTATACATTCATCCCCTTCGCTTTCATATTCTCAATCGCAGGCCCGACAATGCGGATTTCCTCATCACCAAACAGGCCATTTTCACCGGCATGTGGATTCACCCCCGCCACGGCAATACGCGGATGCGCAAAACCGACGCGCTTCAGGAAGGTATCGGCAATGCCAATCACCGTTTCAACACGTTGCCCATTGAGCGTATCGAGAAATTTGCGCAAAGCAATATGCGTGGAAACATGGATGACTTTCAGCTTGTCGGTGTAGAGCACCATGGCGTAATCACGACTTTCCGTCAACGTTGCCAGTAGTTCCGTATGTCCGGGATAATTGTGTCCGCCAAGATGTAATGCTTCTTTATTCAACGGCGCGGTCGCAATGGCGTGCACATCGCCCTTCATCGCCAGTTCCGTCGCCCGTTTTACACAGCGATAGGCCAGATCGCCTGCCTGCGCCTGCACTGTTCCCGGGACCAGTTCGTCGGGTTGCGCCAACGGTTCATCAATCACATGAATCGTACCCGGTTCGAATCGGGCATCAGCAACCTTTTCGATTGCACGGAATGTCACCCCTTCAGCCAGCCCCTGGGCCTGTAATCGCTGCAGAGTTTGCAGGCACCCAACCACCACCAGCGGGGCGCCATTAAGGTCATCTTCACGCAGTGCTTTAACAATAATTTCCGGACCAATTCCCGCCGGATCTCCCATCGTAATCGCAATAGTTTTAGTTACCACGGTACATCTCCTCAATAAAATAAAGCGCATCACAAAGGGTCGTGTCGGAACCGAATCCACCCGCTTTGGTGATCACTGGCAAGTCATCAATCTCGCTGTTCACAAATGTTCCACACGGAATACAGGGGGCAACCTCACTTTGAATGCGATACCCTTCTGCCCCCAGCGCACTGGCGACCGCCGTAGCAATATCGCCTCCGGTCAGGAACAAACCGCCGATACGCGCCCGTTCAATAATCCGCAATGTTATCTCTCCAAGACGCCGACTCAGCAGCTCTCCCAACTGTTGCCGGCTCATTCCCAGGTTGGCGCACAACGAGTCGATCATATTCCGGTCTTCTGCACGCCGACTGGTACGCAAGATCGTGTGCTGTTGCTGGCTCAACTGCGCGCAAGCCTGTTCAACAACAGAGGCCATTTCCTGCTCAAATGACGATGCAGACAATCGCGCGGCATCGATTTCAACCACCGTTGCCCGGCCCTGGCACAACGCT
The DNA here is from genome assembly GCF_059615875.1 of Citrobacter sp. CRE-46. Taxonomy (NCBI): domain Bacteria; kingdom Pseudomonadati; phylum Pseudomonadota; class Gammaproteobacteria; order Enterobacterales; family Enterobacteriaceae; genus Citrobacter; species Citrobacter sp. CRE-46. Next base: position 4,244,409 of record NZ_CM184341.1, read on the forward strand.
TTTTCCACCTGACGTCGCGTTGCTTCGCTCATTGAGCCCGCCACGACCAGCACCGGTAATGCCTGCTTTTCTTGCATAAACGTTCCGGCAGGTAAGGCATTGGCAAGCCCTGCCGCCCCGACCAATAACGGCATCTGTTTTTGTTCGCAAACAGCGTGTGCGATTAGCGCCAGATCTCGCTCTTCCACTGCATCCACAACCACCATGCATTCGCCTTCTGTCGCAAAAGCGCGAAGCAGCGCACTTAAGCTTCCCCGACGCACATCCGATAGCGACACCTCATGTACCGGGATATCGCTTTGCAACGCGATCAGCTCAGCAATACGAGAAGAGTGAATGGGCGTTTTTGGATCGCTGGCAAATTCCGTCTCCAACAGCGGCACGCCATGTACCAGACATAATCCATCCTGCGTGGTACGCCCGGCTGCAGGGATCGCTGCCGCAATCACGGCCAGCGTCCGACCAGCAGCACGCATCGCTGAGGTGACTTCGGCCCCGACATTGCCCCGGAAAGTAGAGTCGATTTTTTTGTATACCAGCGGTGTTACCGCTTCGTCACACCATGGCGCTAACGCCTGTTGTACAGCTGCAGCGGCCTGCATTGCAGGCATCGCCCGACTTTCGGTGTTGATGACCAGAACATCGGCGCGACGAGAGGGTTTCTGCGCAGGTGTGAGCATGACCTCCGTACGTGCGCCTTTTTTCGCCAACTGTACGCCGGTATCGTTAGACCCCGTAAAATCATCGGCGATAACGATCATTTTCATGCTTTGTTCTCCTGAACTGCCTGGCGCGCCTGCTTTTTCGCCACCCACGAGGTCAGAATTGGCGTCAGAATAGCGGTCGTGATGACTGACGCTGCGATCAACGGCGCAGCCGCAGCAGCAACCTCTGCCAGCGATGGATCGGCTTGTGCTATCGCCAACGGCGTCGCTACCGCGTTCCCTGCAGTACTGGATGCAGCAGCGCCAGCAATACCACTCCCTCCGACGAGACGGTCGGCGCGAATGTTAAAGAAGCCGCCAACAAAGGTGGTCAGCGCCCCCAACAGAATGCCCGCCAGACCGCCCTGCAGTAGCATTTCCAGGTTAATACCGGCCCCAAGCGCAAAGGCAAAGAAAGGAATGAGCAACGGACCGCCTTTGGTCAGGAAGTCACGCATATTGGCATCGAGGTTACCGAGGATCATACCTACCACCAGCGGTACCAAAACCGCCACCAGCGCCATGACAGGAATATTTGCCATACCCGCCGCGCCCAATGCGATCATGGTAAAGAAAGGCCCATCATTCAGCGACAAGATAGAGATCGCACCGACATCACGTTCGTTGCCAAACTCCCCCACCAGCGCCGCATAAAGCCCGCCATTGGAGTTACTCATTGCCGCAATAATGGCGACACCGCTTAAGCCAAAGATACCTTCCGCGCCAAACAGATGTTCAACCCCGAGACCAATCGCGATGGCGACAAGTAATTTTGTCAGCGTAATCGTACCGCCTTGTAACAAAGCTTGTGGCGCCGCCTTTACGCTAATCCCTGCGCCCATGCAGAGCAGGAACGCGCCGATTAGGGGAGCTGCGCCATTTTTAAATAAAGCAGTGGTGAATCCACCAATCTGCAACGCCTGCGGGGCAAAAGTGTTGATAATGGCACCGATAACCAACGGCACAACCATCATGCCGCCGGGTACACGTTCTATTGCCTTCTTGATGTTCATGGTCTTCCCGCCTGTTGTTATGTTGTGATTAAATAAAATCATAACGATTATATTCAATCAAAATAAAAGCGCAAACGCGGCAGATCACAGTTTAATAATGATCAATAAAAATCAAATAATCATTTTTGTGAAAAAAAAGCCGGGTTCGTCTCACCCGGCTTGATTGATATCTGAAATTTCTCAGGATTGATGGACAAATTCACGGTACGCCGCGACCACTTGCAGAAAATCCTCTACGCCGCAGAGCGAAAAGCTCTCTTCGTCGTAGTAGCTCATCCCCTCTTCCATTTCATCGCCTGAGAACTCAAGCTGATTGGCGCGAATCATCACCTCTTCGCCATCCAGCCAGAGCGTGTATTCATGCCCTGCTCGCTGCCAGGAGCGCTCACTGCCCTTAACCGCACGCGCCGCCTGTTCCACTTCATCAAGTAAGGCCAGGTTCTCTTTCACTTCTTCATTAAACCAGTGCCCCACCACCTCGTGGCCCATGGACATACGCACTTTTACCACTCCGGTAATATCGCGCAGAAATTCGTAATCCATAATGTCTTCCTCTGCTCCCGGCAATGCGCCAATACCGCATTGCGCCTTGCTGTAATTATCGCAGCAGCGCGGCAGAAAAAAAGCGTAGCGGGTATAAGGAATAGAAATAAAAATGCCCGGAGAAGCAGACGCCTCCGGGCATTGATGCGTTTTTACACAAAACGCGTTAGCGCATTAGACTGCGGTCTGGAAAATCACGCCGTCCGCTTTCTCGGTGTACTGAGAAAGCTGGTCGAAGTTCAGATAACGGTAGGTATCCACCGCCGTCTTATCCACCTGCGCCACATAGGTCTGATACTCTTCCGCTGTAGGCAGTTTGCCAATCAGCGCCGCAACCGCCGCCAGCTCAGCAGAAGCCAGATAGACGTTTGCCCCGGTACCTAAACGGTTCGGGAAGTTACGGGTAGAGGTCGATACCACCGTTGCGCCGTCAGCCACACGCGCCTGGTTACCCATACACAGGGAACAGCCAGGGATCTCAATACGCGCGCCGCTCTTACCAAACACGCTGTAGTAGCCTTCTTCGGTCAGTTGCGCCGCGTCCATACGGGTCGGCGGAGCCACCCACAGGCGCGTCGGCAGTTGGCCTTTGTGCGCATCCAGCAGCTTACCAGCGGCGCGGAAGTGGCCGATGTTGGTCATGCAGGAACCGATGAACACTTCGTCGATCTTCTCGCCCTGCACATCGGACAGCAAACGCGCGTCGTCCGGATCGTTCGGCGCACACAGGATCGGCTCTTTGATATCCGCCAGATCGATGTCGATCACCGCCGCGTATTCCGCGTCAGCATCGGCTTCCAGCAGCTGCGGATCCGCCAGCCATTTTTCCATGCCCTGCACGCGACGTTCCAGCGTACGACGATCGCCGTAGCCTTCTGCAATCATCCACTTCAGCAGCACGATGTTGGAGGTCAGGTACTCGATAATCGGTTCTTTGTTCAGCTTGATGGTACAACCGGCAGCGGAACGCTCGGCGGAAGCATCGGTCAGTTCAAACGCCTGCTCGACTTTCAGATCCGGCAGACCTTCAATTTCCAGGATGCGGCCAGAGAAGATGTTTTTCTTCCCTTTCTTCTCCACGGTCAGCAGGCCCTGTTTAATTGCATACAGCGGGATGGCGTGTACCAGATCGCGCAAAGTGATGCCCGGCTGCATTTTGCCTTTGAAGCGCACCAGAACGGATTCCGGCATATCCAGCGGCATCACGCCGGTCGCGGCAGCAAACGCCACCAGACCAGAGCCCGCCGGGAAGGAAATACCAATCGGGAAACGGGTATGGGAGTCACCGCCAGTACCGACGGTATCCGGCAGCAGCATGCGGTTCAGCCAGGAGTGGATAACGCCGTCGCCCGGACGCAGCGACACACCGCCGCGGTTCATGATGAAGTCTGGGAGCGTGTGGTGCGTGTTCACGTCTACCGGCTTCGGATACGCCGCAGTGTGACAGAAGGACTGCATCACCAGGTCAGAAGAGAAGCCCAGACACGCCAGGTCTTTTAGTTCGTCACGGGTCATCGGGCCAGTGGTATCCTGGGAACCCACGGAAGTCATCTTCGGTTCGCAGTACGCGCCCGGACGGATGCCTTTCACACCGCAGGCGCGGCCAACCATTTTCTGCGCCAGAGAGAAGCCGCGGCTGCTTTCCGCCACGTCTTTCGCCTGACGGAAAACGTCTGAGTGCGGCAGACCCAGCGCTTCACGCGCTTTGGTGGTCAGGCCACGACCGATAATCAGCGGGATACGGCCGCCGGCGCGGACTTCGTCGATCAGCACGTCGGTTTTCAGTTCAAATGTCGCCAGCAGCTCACCGGTTTCGTGGTTGCGCACTTCACCGCTGTAAGGGTAAACATCAATCACGTCGCCCATGTTCATGTTCGACACGTCGACTTCAATCGGCAGCGCGCCCGCATCTTCCATCGTGTTGAAGAAGATAGGCGCAATTTTGCCGCCGAGGCACAGACCGCCGCCGCGCTTGTTCGGCACATGCGGGATATCATCGCCCATGAACCACAGTACGGAGTTGGTCGCCGATTTACGGGAGGAACCGGTGCCGACAACATCACCGACGTAGGCCAGCGGGTAGCCTTTTTTCTGTAATGCTTCGATTTGTTTGATCGGGCCAACGACGCCCGGCTGATCCGGGTCAATGCCTTCACGGGCGTTTTTCAGCATCGCCAGGGCGTGCAGAGGGATATCCGGGCGTGACCACGCATCCGGGGCCGGAGAGAGGTCATCGGTGTTGGTTTCACCCGTCACTTTAAAGACGGTAACGGTGATTTTTTCAGCAAGCTGAGGACGATTCAGGAACCATTCGGCATCAGCCCAGGACTGCATTACCTGCTTCGCATATTCGTTGCCCGCTTTGGCTTTTTCTTCTACATCGTAGAAGTTATCGAACATCAGCAGCGTTGAAGAGAGCGCTTTGGCAGCAATCGGTGCCAGTTTTGCGTCGTCCAGCGCATCGATCAGCGAATGAATGTTGTAACCACCCTGCATGGTGCCCAGCAGTTCAATGGCTTTTTCTGGCGTGACCAGTGGGGAGGTGGTGTCGCCTTTCGCGACAGCAGCGAGAAAACCGGCTTTAACATATGCGGCTTCATCTACGCCAGGAGGAACGCGGTTGATCAACAGGTCTAACAGGAATTCTTCTTCGCCCACAGGCGGGGTCTTCAGCAGCTCGACAAGTGCGGCCATTTGGGTTGCGTCTAAAGGTTTGGGCACAATCCCCTGGGCAGCACGCTCAGCTACGTGCTTACGGTATTCTTCTAGCACGACGATATCTCCTCGCTCTCATTGTCATAATGCGGCGCTTTTGTTGATGGGCGATTCTCTTCACGCTCCTGTGAGACAGTAGTTAGTAGGGTAAATGCCCGGTACCGCATAAGGCACAATAACAGGATTTTCTTTAAGTGTTAATCTGTTTACAAAAAAGCAACATAAAAAATTGGCTGAATCGTTAAGAATGGTGTAGCGGCGAGGCGGGACGCATTTCAGAGGGATAAAGAGCGCCGTAAAGCGGTTGATTTTCAAGCGTGACGCGCTGAATTTTCCAGCGTTTTTTTAGCCGTCAGATATAATTGTGTAATAAATACTCACACTCTTTTTCCAGACCTGCCGGCTGAATCCCCAATAAAAGTCAAAACTGTCAAACACGGGTGCATGATACTCGCGGCAACAGGAACGCCTCACGGCACAGCGCTTGTCTCGTTGGAGTCATTTTATGAAGTTGCCATTTAAGCCACATCTGCTTGTTCTTCTGTGCAGTGCCGGGTTGTTTGCCGCCTCTGGCGTGATGTTCGTTAAAAGTCGCGTAACGGAGCCCGCTGCGCCGGCCCCCGTCGCACAACAACCTTCAACGCCGGCACCAGCTCCCGTAGCGGCCCCTGCTCCCGTTGACCAACCTGCGCCTGCTGCCGCGCCGACATACTCGGCTGCGCAAATCGATCAGTGGGTGGCACCTATCGCGCTCTATCCGGATTCACTACTGTCACAAATTTTGATGGCCTCAACCTATCCGGCTAACGTCATCCAGGCCGCGCAGTGGTCAAAAGATAATCCCAAAATGCAGGGCGATGCCGCCATTCAGGCCGTTGCTGGTCAACCCTGGGATCCCAGCGTGAAATCGCTGGTTGCCTTTCCACAGTTGATGTCACTGATGGGTGAAAATCCACCGTGGGTACAAAGCCTGGGTGACGCTTTCCTCGCGCAACCGAAAGACGTCATGGACTCCGTACAACGCCTGCGCGCGCTGGCGCAACAAACCGGGGCGTTGCAATCGACACCGCAACAGACCGTCACTACTGTGACAAAAGCGGCACCGGCTAAAACCGTCACCAGCGAGTCAACAACCAGTTCTACTACCACGACCGCCACGGCAAGCCCAACGATTATCAAAATTGAATCCGCCGATCCACAGGTGGTGTACGTCCCCACCTATAACCCGAACACGGTTTACGGCACCTGGCCCAATACCGCCTATCCGCCAACCTATCTGCCGCCAACGCCCGGCGAGCAGTTTGGCAACAGCTTCGTGAACGGTTTAGGCTTCAGCCTCGGTGTCGCCACAACCTATGCCATCTTCAGCAACATCGACTGGGATGATGACGATGACTGGGACCACCATCATCACGATGACTGGGATAACCATGGCGGGTATAACCGCAACGGCGATAACAACATCAATATCAACGTTGATAACTTCAATAAAATCAGCGGACAACGGCTAACGGACGCCAACCGTAACTGGCAGCACAACCCGGCCTATCGCGAGGGTGTGCCGTATCCTAATAGCCAGCTCAATAACCGCTTTCACTCCACTAATACGGCAACGGGCTTAAGCTCAACCCAGCAACGACCGATCAACCGTGATAGCCAGCGTCAGGCAGCCCTGAGCCAGATGGAAAAATCAACGGGGAAAACTTTCCCGCAAACGGCGCGTACGGGCACGAGAGACGCCCAGCGTCAGGCATCCAGTCAACAACTGAAGCAAATTTCTCAGCGTAATAACTACCGCGGTTACGATACCAAACCGCAAACGGCGCAACGGGCAAACACTCAGCAGCGTGAAAATCGCCAGGCTGCCGCCCAGCGCCAGGAGAAACGGATCACGCAACCGGCGCAGCAACGCAATATACAGCAACATAATTTTCTACAACGGACCAGCCAGCCGCGCGCCAATGCGCTGAGCGGCAATGACAGTCGCTCCGCCAGCTGGCAGGCGCAGCAGCAGCGAGGGGCCTAAAGCAGGCAGTTCGCCCGCAACCAGCCATCTCGCCAGCTATCCGGCGGTCGTGCTGAACACCGTGAATTCCGTCATCGTTAAGGGAACCGACATGAAAAATAAACTACTCAGTGGAATGGTGTTGTTCATGGTTTCGGCCACCGCGATGGCGCAGCAATCCTTCAGCACGCCAGACCAGGCCACCAATGCGCTGGCAAACGCTATTAGTGAGCAAAATGAAAGTGCGATGAACAACCTGCTCGGGGAAAACTGGCGCGAGTTTCTGCCGCCGGAAGGCGTCGATCCTGATGCGGTTGATCGCTTCCTGCGCGACTGGAAGGTTCGCCATAACACCGTTGTCGACGGTAATACCGCGCATCTGGTTGTCGGAGACAGCGACTGGCAACTGCCGATCCCGGTGGTTAAAACCACCTCTGGCTGGCAATTTGATATTAAGGAAGCGGCCGAAGAGATCCTGACCCGTGAGATTGGGCGCAACGAACTCGCTGCCATCGAGGCGTTACATGCCTACGTCGATGCTCAGCAAAGCTACTTTGCGATGAACCAGACATACGCACAAAAGATTGTCAGCTCTGAAGGGAAAAAAGATGGTCTGTACTGGCCCGTTTCACCCGGTGAAGCGCCAAGCCCGCTTGGACCAGCCTTCAGTCCGCAGGAACCCGGTACAGGCTATCACGGTTATCATTTCCGTATTCTTCCCGACAAAACCAGCGGCTTTGCGATGGTTGCCTGGCCCGTTAGCTACGATCATACTGGCGTGATGAGCTTTATGGTTAACGGTGATGACAAGGTCTATCAGGCGGATCTTGGCGAGGAGTCGCAGCAAAAAGCACAGGCGTTAACCGCCTACCACCTGGATAAAACCTGGCAGCCTGTCGCGCCCTGAATCCCCAGAGTCGAAGGATGAGTTGCCGGGTAAGCGTAGCCCCCCCGGCAACTCGCAACAAATTACAGGATGTTAGCGACAGATTTCGCCAGTTGCGCTTCCAGAACCGGCTTCGCTTCTTCGAACTTCAGGTTTACCTTATTCGCATTTGAAACAACACGAGTCTGGTATTTTGCGCGATCGCCTTGCGCAGTGCTGGTTTGCAGCTTGATGCCGGACGTCCCCTGACGCAGCGCGGCAACGTTATCCGTTGTCACTTTCGCTTTGCTGCGCTCGGAGATTTGCAGGTCAGTGACCATGGTGTAGTTTACGTCCTCCACCATCGCATCCGCAGCCATACCGATCAGTCCCGCAGCCAGGCCAACGCCCAGCGCCGCGCCGGAGGAGTTGCTGTTATAAGCGGTAATCCCCGCGCCTAAAGCTGCCCCCATCGCCGCCCCTTCATAACCGGTCTTGAGGAAGCCCTGAGCTTCGCGCAGATCCATTTTGTCCGCTTTCAGTACGTTCGCCTGCACCCAGTAGTAAGCGTTATCCGGCGAACTGGTCACTTTATAGCCCTTAGCCGACAGGTCATTTGCCAGCAGGGTTTGCAGATTGCTCATGTCTTTATCGGAAGTGTTTTTCACCTGAATGTAGACGGTCTTCTCGCTGGAAGGCTCCAGCCAGATGGTCTCACTCATCTGCGTTTTCACTTCAAGATTACGTTTTTTAACGGCGGTGGTCATGGCGCCACACCCGGTCAGGGTCATTGTCGCGACAACCATGCCAACAACCGCGATTTTTTTTAAAGACATGTTTTTTCCTTTTTTCGTGTAATAAAGAGTCCAGAGCCTCTTAACCGCGCGGCCAGTAGCCACACAATGGCGAAAAAAGTATCGGCAGTTGCGCAATTTTTTTTAGCGGAAATATCAATAAGATGACTACCAGAACTGGTAGTTTGGGATTGGCGTCATTGCCCAGACGCTCACGTCAGCGAAGATGTGTCTGACGTGAGCGGGAGAGTTAATTCTGATGCGGCATTAATTCAGGATAACCTTTAAACGCTGGCTTAGTGCTGGTAAGTGCTACTTCATCAGCCCGAATGCTGCCAGAGTTTGTTGCCCATACACCTTCCTGTGTCTGGCTAATCTGCTGATGCTGCGCATTCAAATTTTGTCCCATTGCCGCAATATGCGTGCTTTCGGTACCACCGCTGTTGGTAGCCCATGGGATGACGGCATCCTGCGCCAGCGCCATGCCGGAAATAAACACGGTAGTCATTACTGCTGCTTTTAAAAAACGTTTCATCATTTCCCCTCTCAATTTGTTATCACGCTATTAGTTTAGAGGGTTATTAGTTTCATCTAATGACAAGATAAGGTAATTTATTTCTTGTGAAACAGGAAGTTGATTTGGAATGCCGATTTCATGCGGTTCGGGCGTATCGTGCAGTACGGGAAAAAACATTTTCTGGCAATTCGGCTATTCACCTTAATTTTTGCCAAATTTTGACACCATTTTGTAACAAACACATAAAAAAAAGCGGCCATTCAGCCGCTTTTTATCATTTTGGAAAAATTACTTTTTCTTCGCTTTCGGATTCGGCAGGTCGGTGATGCTACCTTCGAACACTTCGGCAGCCAGACCGACGGACTCGTGCAGCGTCGGGTGCGCGTGGATGGTCAGCGCGATGTCTTCAGCGTCACAACCCATTTCGATCGCCAGACCGATTTCACCCAGCAGCTCGCCGCCGTTGGTACCGACAATCGCTCCACCGATCACACGGTGAGATTCTTTGTCGAAAATCAGTTTGGTCATACCGTCTGCGCAGTCAGAAGCGATAGCACGGCCAGAAGCAGCCCACGGGAAGGTGGCGGTTTCGTAGCTGATGCCTTTTTCTTTCGCTTCTTTCTCAGTCAGGCCAACCCATGCAACTTCTGGTTCAGTGTACGCGATGGATGGGATAACTTTCGGATCGAAGTAGTGTTTCTTACCGGCGATAACTTCAGCGGCAACATGACCTTCGTGAACACCTTTATGCGCCAGCATCGGCTGACCGACGATATCGCCGATAGCAAAGATGTGCGGCACGTTGGTGCGCAGCTGTTTGTCAACGCGGATGAAGCCACGGTCGTCAACTTCCACGCCAGCTTTGCCCGCATCGAGGTTTTTGCCGTTCGGTACACGACCGATAGCCACCAGCACGGCATCGTAACGCTGTGCTTCAGCAGGCGCTTTTTTACCTTCCATGGAAACGTAGATACCGTCTTCTTTCGCTTCAACGGCGGTCACTTTGGTTTCCAGCATCAGGTTGAATTTCTTGCTGATGCGCTTGGTGAAGACTTTAACCACGTCTTTATCGGCAGCCGGGATAACCTGATCGAACATTTCAACTACGTCGATCTCTGAACCCAGCGCATGGTACACGGTACCCATTTCCAGACCGATGATACCGCCGCCCATAACCAGCAGGCGCTTAGGAACCGTTTTCAGTTCCAGCGCGTCAGTGGAGTCCCACACGCGCGGATCTTCATGCGGAATGAACGGCAGTTCGATCGGACGGGAACCCGCCGCGATGATCGCGTTGTCGAAGTTGATCACGGTTTTGCCGTTTTCGCCTTCAACTTCCAGGGTGTTCGCCCCGGTAAATTTACCCAGACCGTTAACCACTTTCACTTTACGGCCTTTAGCCATACCAGCCAGACCGCCGGTCAGTTGAGTGATAACTTTTTCTTTCCAGGTACGAATCTTGTCGATATCGGTTTTCGGCTCGCCAAAAACGATACCGTGTTCAGCCAACGCTTTGGCTTCTTCGATAACTTTAGCTACGTGCAGCAGCGCTTTAGAAGGGATACAGCCGACGTTCAGACAAACACCGCCGAGGGTGCTGTAACGTTCTACGATGACGGTCTCCAGACCTAAATCTGCGCAACGGAAGGCAGCAGAGTAACCTGCAGGGCCTGCCCCAAGTACCACGACCTGAGTTTTGATTTCAGTGCTCATCATGACCTCTTAATTTATACCCGTCGTCCACCGGGTCGTTCTATCCGCCCGTATTTTACAAAATTGTTAACAATTTTGAAACAACAAACGGCAACCGATTTGTCTTTCGCACAATAACCTCACTGACTTCATGAGATTACCAGAAAAAAGCCGGCCGTCGGGCCGGCTTTTTCGCTTACATCACCAGGCGGCGAATGTCAGACAGCATGTTGTTGATGATGGTGATAAAGCGCGCACCATCCGCACCGTCGATTACGCGGTGGTCAAAGGAGAGCGAAATCGGCATCATCAGACGCGGCATAAACTCTTTACCGTTCCACACTGGCTCCATTGCGGACTTGGAGACACCGAGGATCGCCACTTCCGGCGCGTTAACAATCGGCGCGAAGTGGGTAGTACCCAGGCCACCGATGCTGGAGATGGTGAAGCAACCGCCCTGCATTTCGCCAGCAGTCAGCTTGCCATCACGCGCTTTCTTGGAGATGGTGGTCAGTTCGCGAGACAGCTCGGTAATGCTCTTCTTGTTCACGTCTTTGAAGACCGGAACAACCAGACCATTCGGCGTATCAACCGCAACACCGATGTTGATGTATTTCTTCAGGGTCAGACGCTGACCATCTTCGGACAGAGAGCTGTTGAAGCGCGGCATCTGTTCCAGAGCGGCGGCAACGGCTTTCATGATGAAGACCACTGGGGTGAATTTCACGTCCAGTTTACGTTTTTCAGCTTCGGCGTTCTGCTGTTTACGGAACGCTTCCAGATCGGTGATATCGGTCTTATCAAAGTGCGTAACGTGCGGGATCATCACCCAGTTACGGCTCAGGTTCGCCCCAGAAATTTTCTGGATACGGCCCAGTTCCACTTCTTCGATTTCACCAAACTTGCTGAAGTCCACTTTCGGCCAGGGCAGCATGCCCGGGATACCGCCGCCAGCAGATGCTGCCGGTGCAGACTCGGCGCGTTTAACCGCGTCTTTCACGTAAGCCTGAACGTCTTCACGCAGGATACGACCTTTACGACCGGTACCTTTCACTTTCGCCAGGTTCACACCAAACTCGCGCGCCAGGCGACGAATCAGCGGAGTCGCGTGGACGTAAGCGTCGTTTTCAGCGAAGTCAGATTTACCTTCCGCTTTTGCAGCTGGAGCTGCTGGCTTCTCAGCTTTCGCCGCAGGAGCCGGAGCCGCCGCTTCTTGTTTAGCCGGAGCGGCCGCAGGCGCTGCGCCTTCAACTTCGAAGACCATAATCAGAGAACCGGTTTTCACTTTGTCGCCGGTGCTGATTTTGATTTCTTTCACGGTGCCCGCGAACGGCGCCGGAACTTCCATTGACGCTTTGTCGCCTTCAACGGTGATCAGTGATTGTTCAGCGGCAATTTTATCGCCCACTTTAACCATCACTTCAGTGACTTCAACTTCATCACCACCGATGTCCGGCACGTTCACTTCTTTCGAGCCAGAGGCTGCCGGAGCCGGAGCTGCTGCTGGAGCCGCTTCAGCTTTCGCCGGGGCAGCCGCACCAGCTTCGCCTGCTACTTCAAAGATCATAATCAGGGAGCCGGTAGACACTTTGTCGCCAGTGCTGATTTTGATCTCTTTCACGGTGCCTGCGAACGGCGCCGGAACTTCCATAGAGGCTTTGTCGCCTTCAACGGTGATCAGAGACTGCTCAGCCGCAACGGTGTCGCCCACTTTAACCATCACTTCGGTCACTTCGACTTCGTCGCCGCCGATGTCCGGTACGTGTACTTCTTTCGCCGCTGCCGCAGCAGGTGCTGCTGCCGGAGCCGCTTCTTTCTTCTCTTCTGCCGGAGCAGGTGCAGCAGCAGCTGCACCGTCGGCGGAATCGAAAATCATGATCAGTTTGCCGGTCTCAGTTTTATCGCCAACAGAGACTTTGATCTCTTTAACGATACCAGCCTGAGGAGACGGAACTTCCATAGAGGCTTTGTCGCCTTCTACGGTGATCAGCGACTGTTCAGCTTCAACTTTGTCGCCCACTTTGACCAGGATCTCGGTGATTTCAACTTCATCAGCCCCGATGTCCGGTACATTGATTTCGATAGCCATTATTCTTTTACCTCTTACGCCAGACGCGGGTTAACTTTATCTGCATCGATGTTGAATTTGGTGATTGCGTCAGCAACCACTTTCTTATCGATTTCGCCACGTTTAGCCAGTTCGCCCAGGGCCGCTACAACCACGTAGGAAGCATCAACTTCGAAGTGGTGACGCAGGTTTTCACGGCTGTCAGAGCGACCGAAGCCGTCAGTACCCAGTACGCGGTAATCATCAGCCGGTACATAAGTACGAACCTGTTCGGCAAACAGTTTCATATAGTCAGTAGATGCTACTGCCGGTGCGTCGTTCATTACCTGAGCGATGTACGGAACGCGCGGCGTTTCCATCGGGTGCAGCATGTTCCAGCGCTCACAATCCTGGCCATCACGCGCCAGTTCAGTGAAGGAGGTTACGCTGTACACGTCAGAACCCACACCGTAGTCGTTCGCCAGGATCTGAGCAGCTTCACGCACGTGACGCAGGATAGAACCGGAGCCCAGCAGCTGAACTTTACCTTTCTTACCTTCGAGGGTTTCGAGTTTGTAGATACCTTTACGGATACCTTCCTCGGCGCCTGCTGGCATTGCCGGCATGTGGTAGTTTTCGTTCAGGGTGGTGATGTAGTAGTAAACGTTCTCTTGTTTCTCACCGTACATACGCTCCAGACCATCGTGCATGATGACCGCAACTTCGTACGCGTAAGACGGATCGTAAGAGATACAGTTCGGGATAGTCAGAGACTGAATATGGCTGTGACCATCTTCGTGCTGCAGACCTTCGCCGTTCAGCGTAGTACGACCGGAAGTACCACCAATCAGGAAGCCGCGAGCCTGCTGGTCGCCTGCCTGCCAGCACAGGTCGCCGATACGCTGGAACCCGAACATGGAGTAGTAGATGTAGAACGGAATCATCGGCAGATCGTTGGTGCTGTAAGAAGTCGCAGCAGCCAGCCAGGATGCGCCGGCACCCAGTTCGTTGATACCTTCCTGCAGGATCTGACCTTTCTCGTCTTCTTTATAGTAAGCAACCTGCTCACGGTCCTGCGGGGTGTACTGCTGGCCGTTCGGGCTGTAGATACCGATCTGACGGAACAGACCTTCCATACCGAAAGTACGCGCTTCGTCAGCGATGATCGGAACCAGACGATCTTTGATCGACTTGTTCTTCAGCATCACGTTCAGGGCACGAACGAACGCGATAGTGGTGGAGATTTCTTTGTTCTGCTCTTCCAGCAGCGCACCGAAGTCTTCCAGAGCCGGCAGTTCCAGCTTCTCGGTGAAGTTCGGCTGACGAGCAGGCAGGTAGCCGTGCAGTTTCTGACGCTGGGCGTGCAGATAAGTGTGCTCTTCAGAACCTTCCGGGAAGGTGATGTAAGACAGGTTTTCAACCTGCTCATCGGTCACTGGAACGTTGAAACGGTCGCGGATATAACGCACGCCGTCCATGTTCATTTTCTTAACCTGGTGAGCGATGTTTTTACCTTCGGCGGTGTCACCCATGCCGTAACCTTTAATGGTATGGGCGAGGATTACAGTTGCTTTGCCTTTGGTTTCCTGCGCTTTTTTCAGTGCAGCGTAGACTTTCTTCGGATCGTGACCACCACGGTTCAGAGCCCAAATCTGCTCATCGGTCCAGTCAGCAACCAGAGCTGCGGTTTCCGGGTATTTACCGAAGAAGTGCTCACGTACGTATGCGCCATCTTTGGATTTGAAGGTCTGGTAGTCGCCGTCAACGGTTTCGTTCATCAGTTGGATCAGTTTACCGCTGGTGTCTTTACGCAGCAGCTCATCCCAACGACCGCCCCACATGACTTTGATAACGTTCCAGCCAGCACCTGCAAAGATGCCTTCCAGTTCGTTAACAATCTTGCCGTTACCGGTGACCGGGCCGTCAAGACGCTGCAGGTTACAGTTGATAACAAAGACCAGGTTGTCCAGTTTTTCACGGGTCGCGATAGTGATCGCACCTTTAGATTCTGGCTCATCCATCTCGCCGTCGCCGAGGAAAGCGTAAACTGTTTGTTTAGAGGTATCTTTCAGGCCACGGTGTTCCAGATATTTCAGGAATTTAGCCTGGTAGATAGCACCGATTGGACCCAGACCCATAGAGACGGTCGGGAACTGCCAGAATTCTGGCATCAGTTTCGGGTGCGGGTAGGAAGACAGGCCTTTGCCGTGAACTTCCTGGCGGAAGTTGTTCATCTGCTCTTCGGTCAGACGACCTTCCAGGAATGCGCGTGCGTAGATACCCGGAGAGATGTGACCCTGGAAGTATACCAGGTCGCCGCCATCCTGCTCGTTGCGTGCACGGAAGAAGTGGTTGAAGCAAACATCATATACCGTTGCGGAGGACTGGAAGGATGCCATGTGGCCACCCAGCTCAAGGTCCTTTTTAGACGCGCGCAGTACGGTCATGATGGCGTTCCAGCGGATAGCAGAACGGATACGACGTTCCAGATCCAGATTACCCGGGTATTCCGGCTCATCTTCAACGGCAATAGTGTTGACATAATTGCTGGCCCCTGCACCTGCCGCTACTTTCACGCCGCCTTTGCGCGCTTCTGAAAGCAGTTGGTCGATCAGATACTGAGCACGCTCAACACCTTCTTCACGGATGACCGATTCGATCGCCTGTAGCCAGTCGCGAGTTTCGATCGGATCCACGTCATTTGGGAAACGTTCTGACATGGGGGTATTCCTTATCTATCTAATACGTTGAGTTATCTGGAACCTGTCCCATTACGTTCTCGCCAGAGAGCGTAATAAGACAGGTTCTGCGTTTAGTTGCCGCGCTTTTAGTTCGCGCTTGATTTACAACATCTTCTGGTTAACGTTCTGCCAGAAAAATCACTAATTCTTTCGTTGCTCCAGACGGCGTAAGGCGCGTTCTCGACGGCTTTCCTCACGGCTTCTGTCCAGTAAAATCTCTTCGATAAACGCCAGGTGACGGTGAGACGCTTCACGCGCCTCTTCAGGCTTCCCGGCGATGATTGCTTCAAAGATACGGGTACGATGACTGCTTACCAGCGGCAGCATCTCGCGACGCGCATACAGCAATTCGAAGTTTTGCCGAACGTTCTGGGCCAGCATCGGCTCCATACACCTTAGCAGATGGAGCAGCACCACATTGTGTGCGGCTTCGGTGACAGCAATTTGATACTGGAGTACCGCATCGGATTCGCCGTCCAGATCGCCGGACTGTTGCGCAAGCTCGATCGCATGGTGGAGTTCACGGATACGCGTTTTGTCTTCATCCGTGCTGCGCAGTGCAGCGTAATAGGCTGCAATACCTTCCAACGCATGGCGCGTCTCAAGCAGGTCAAACTGGGATTCAGGATGGTCAGAGAGCAGCTCTACCAGTGGGTCGCTAAAGCTTTGCCACAGGCTGCTCTGTACAAAAGTGCCGCCGCCCTGACGACGAAGCAGTAACCCCTTCGCTTCAAGGCGTTGGATCGCCTCGCGTAAGGAGGGGCGGGAGACGTCGAACTGTTTTGCCAGCTCGCGTTCCGGTGGGAGTTTTTCTCCGGGGCGAAGTGTCCCCTCAAGAATTAAAAACTCCAGCTGCTGCTCAATCACATCGGAGAGTTTTGGTTGGCGGATTTTGCTGTAGGCCATGATTTCCTGTCTTAAGCCATTTGCCCGGAGTCAATTGGTCTTACCAATTTCATGTTCTTGACGCTAAAGTAACAAAGTATTCACCTTCTGTCCATACAGGTTTTGATTGAAATCAGTAAAGGAGGCACATTTTAACAACATTACAGAAATAACGTTTCAAACATGTAACTATGCACAAATGTTAAATTTACCCACCACGGGGTAGTTTTAACCTAATTTAAACGAAAAAATATATTATCTGAACCGATTCACCCACTTAATCATCGAGTTTATAAGCAAAATTTATGAATAAAAATTCATAATGGAAATTTTGTGGTAGTTAAACTCGCATTTACAAATGGTTTCTTTTTATTCAACTCGTCAACACCCTCGCATAAAGCAGGTGCATTCGCGCCCGCATACCATTATTCTGATCAAGACAAAAGTATTAAGGTAACATTTCTTTATTGGCATCTGTAAACAAATTAATACAACAAACGGAATTGCAAACTTACACACGCATTGCTGCGTAGTTCAAAAAATAAGTACTCGAAATTATGAAGAGTAAAACCACACACGAGGTTTAATGATGGAAAGTCAACCGCATGGCGATCAGCTCAAGCGCGGCCTTAAAAACCGCCATATACAGCTAATCGCGCTGGGTGGCGCGATTGGTACCGGGTTATTCCTCGGTAGCGCATCCGTTATCCAGTCTGCAGGACCGGGGATTATCCTGGGTTACGCTATTGCCGGCTTTATCGCCTTTTTGATCATGCGCCAGCTCGGTGAAATGGTCGTTGAAGAGCCGGTTGCAGGCTCCTTTAGCCACTTTGCCTATAAATACTGGGGCGGTTTCGCGGGTTTCTCTTCCGGCTGGAACTATTGGGTACTGTACGTTTTGGTTGCCATGGCAGAGCTAACTGCCGTAGGTAAATACATTCAGTTCTGGTATCCGGAGATCCCAACCTGGGTTTCTGCGGCGGCCTTCTTCGTGCTGATCAACGCCATCAACCTGACCAACGTGAAGGTGTTTGGCGAGATGGAGTTCTGGTTTGCCATTATTAAAGTCATCGCCGTAGTCGCCATGATCCTGTTCGGCGGCTGGCTGCTGTTTAGCGGCAACGGTGGCCCACAGGCCACCGTCAGCAACTTGTGGAGCCAGGGGGGATTCCTGCCGCACGGCTTCACCGGTCTGGTGATGATGATGGCGATTATCATGTTCTCCTTTGGTGGGCTGGAACTGGTCGGCATCACCGCGGCAGAAGCCGATAACCCGGAGCAAAGCATTCCCAAAGCGACTAACCAGGTTATCTACCGTATCCTGATTTTCTATGTCGGTTCGCTGGCGGTTCTGCTTTCCCTGATGCCGTGGACGCGCGTCACCGCTGATACCAGCCCGTTTGTCCTTATTTTCCACGAGCTGGGCGACACCTTTGTTGCCAATGCGCTGAACATCGTGGTGTTGACCGCCGCCCTTTCTGTCTATAACAGCTGCGTATACTGCAACAGTCGTATGCTGTTCGGTCTGGCGCAGCAGGGTAATGCGCCGAAAGCGCTGATGAACGTCGACAAACGCGGCGTACCGGTGAACACTATTCTGGTCTCCGCGCTGGTAACGGCTCTGTGCGTGCTGATCAACTATCTGGCGCCGGAATCCGCCTTTGGCCTACTGATGGCATTGGTGGTTTCCGCCCTGGTGATCAACTGGGCGATGATCAGCCTGGCGCACATGAAGTTCCGCAAAGCCAAACAGCAGCAGGGCGTAACCACCCGCTTCCCTGCGCTGTTCTACCCGCTGGGTAACTGGGTATGCCTGCTGTTCATGGCCGCAGTGCTGGTGATTATGCTGATGACGCCGGGCATGGCGATCTCGGTGTACTTAATCCCGGTATGGATTGGTATTCTTGGCATCGGCTATCTGTGCAAGCAGAAAACGGCCCGCGCGGTTAAAGCGCATTAAACTTCCCTCCCCCACCTGGACCGGGTGGGGGTTGTTACCTGCCTCACACTTTCCCATTCACGACTGTTTCGTCCATATCAGCGGCGTTATCCTGCAACGTAAAAACACCGGTACCAGACAATAATTCTCTCCATATCTCATTAATGGAGTGCAGTTGATGGAAACCAGTAAGCTCACGGTGAAAGAAAAGATCGGCTATGGAATGGGCGACGCCGGATGCAACATCATCTTTGGCGCCATCATGTTGTTTGTTAACTATTTTTACACAGATATTTTTGGTCTTGCACCTGCCCTGGTCGGCGTATTACTGCTCTCAGTACGCGTTATCGATGCCGTTACCGACCCTATAATGGGCGCGATGGCCGACCGCACACGCAGTAAATATGGTCGATTTCGTCCATGGCTTTTGTGGATGGCTTTCCCTTACGCATTATTCAGCGTGCTTATGTTTACCACCCCTGAGTGGACGTATAACAGCAAGGTTATCTATGCCTTCGTCACCTACTTCCTGCTCTCTATTACCTATACGGCGATCAACATTCCCTACTGCTCGCTCGGCAGCGTTATCACCAACGATCCCAAGGAACGCGTCGCCTGCCAGTCATATCGCTTTGTATTGGTAGGAATCGCAACCCTACTGCTCTCCCTTACCCTGCTGCCAATGGCCGACTGGTTTGGCGGGGAAGACAAAGCTAAAGGGTATCAGATGGCGATGGCGGTACTCGCCTTCATCGGCATGTGTATGTTCCTGTTTTGCTTTGCATCAGTCCGTGAACGCGTTCGCCCCGCCGTGCAGACTAACGACGATTTAAAAGCCGACCTGAAAGACGTGTGGAAGAACGACCAGTGGGTAAAAATCCTGCTGTTAACCCTGTGCAACGTCTGCCCGGGCTTTATTCGCATGGCCGCCACCATGTACTACGTTACGTGGGTTATGCAACAAAGCACGCAGTTCGCCACGTTGTTTATCAGCCTCGGCGTCGTCGGCATGATGATCGGCAGCATGCTGGCGAAGGTATTAACCGATCGCTGGTGCAAACTGAAGGTGTTCTTCTGGACCAACATCATCCTGGCGATTTTCTCCGCTGCATTTTATTTCTTCGACCCGAAAGCCACCATGATGATTATGGTGCTCTACTTCCTGCTCAACGTCCTGCATCAGATCCCTTCCCCGCTGCACTGGTCGTTGATGGCGGATGTCGATGACTACGGCGAGTGGAAAACCGGTAAGCGCATCACCGGGATCAGTTTCTCCGGTAACCTGTTTTTCCTCAAGCTGGGCCTGGCAATTGCCGGGGCGATGGTAGGCTTCCTGCTCTCCTGGTACGGCTACGACGCAGGGGCGAAAGCGCAAAGCGACTCCGCCATTAACGGTATTATGCTGCTGTTCACCATCATACCTGGCGTAGGTTATCTGATTACCGCAGGCGTGGTTCGCCTGCTAAAAGTTGACCGCGAGTTTATGCAGCAAATCCAGACCGATCTGGAAAAACGCCGTACCAACTACCGTGAACTCAATGAATACCACGATATAAAAACGACTGAACCCTTAAGGAAAGCCTAATGAAACAGTGGCCAAATCCCTTTATCGAACAACGCGCCGATCCGTTTATCTTACGCGACGGTAGCCACTACTATTTCATTGCGTCAGTGCCAGAATATGACCGACTGGAGATTCGTCGGGCCGACTCTCTGGAGGGATTGCGCTCCGCCACTCCCGTTGTCGTCTGGCGTAAGCCGGAAAGTGGTCCTATGAGCCAACTCATCTGGGCGCCGGAACTTCATCATCTGGCAGGCAAGTGGTACATCTATTTTGCCGCTACCCATACTCAGGCGCTTGATAAGCTGGGGATGTTCCAGCACCGCATGTTTGCCCTGGAGTGCGCAGACGCCGATCCGCTGACCGGCAAGTGGATAGAGAAAGGCCAGATTAAAACGCAGTTTGATACCTTCGCCCTGGACGCCACCACCTTTAATCATCAGGGGAAACAGTGGTATTTGTGGGCACAGAAATCGCCAAATATCGCCGGAAATTCCAATATTTATCTCGCAGAGCTGGAAAACCCATGGACGATTAAAGGCGAGCCGGTCATGCTCAGCCATCCTGAGTATGACTGGGAATGCCGGGGTTTCTGGGTCAACGAGGGTCCGGCAGTCATGGTGCATGGCGACAAGCTGTTTATCAGCTATTCGGCCAGCGCCACCGATGAGAATTACTGTATGGGGTTACTGTGGATTGGCCTCAACGACGATCCGCTCACCCCGCAGAACTGGCATAAATCACCGCGCCCGGTCTTTACCACCAGCTATGAAAATCGCCAGTATGGACCGGGACACAACAGTTTTACGCAAACGCCGGATGGTGAAGATGTACTGGTGTACCACGCGAGAAATTACACTGAGATTGAAGGCGATCCGTTGTACGATCCAAACCGCCATACACGTCTGAAACTGGTGCGCTGGGACGAAAACGGGATGCCCGATTTTGGCATCCCGCCTGCTGATACGATCTAAGCCGTTGCACTGCCCGGTGGCGCTAATGCTTACCGGGCCTACACGTTTTCCATTCCAGGCCGGATAAGCGTTAGCGCCATCCGGCACAACGCTACACTAATGTGCCATAAATGGTGAGCAACGCGATAATCACCACCACCACAAAAGAGGTCTTCTTCGCCATTGAAACAGCCGCTTTTGGCGTTTCGACTTTATCAGTATGCGGTTCACGCGCCAAAGAGAACTGCGCCAGACGCGTTAACACCTGATATTGCGAAGTATGCAGATCCGCCAGTGAGGCAAACCAGGCCGGCAACGCTTTCTCGCCGTGTCCCAGCAACGCATAGACTACGCCAGCCAAACGAACCGGGATCCAGTCCAGCACATGCAGGATCGCATCAATACCCGATTGCAGACGCTGATGCGGCGTCTGATAGCGCGCCAGCCAGGACTGCCAGGCGCGTAAAAAGGCATAACCAACCAGCGTCACCGGTCCCCAAGGACCACCGACAATCAACCAGAATAACGGCGCCAGATAAAAGCGGAAGTTGTTCCATAACAACGCGTTCTGCAGCTCGCGCAAGAACTCTCGCTCATCGCAATCCGGCGGAACCCCATGTATAAGCGTCAGCTCGCTGGCCATCGCCTCACGAGCATGTGCGTCATCGCGAGCGGCCGCCTGCAAATAGGCATGATAGTGGAGACGCGCCTTGCCTGCGCCGATGCACAGCAAGCCAATTAAGATCCACGCCACCAGCAACGGAACATTAAACAGCAGCCCATGAACCGCGCGCAGCAGCAGGAATGTCAGTCCCATTGCAATCAGGGTCATGCCCGCCGTACGCATCATCGAGAAGTGCTTAATTCTGCGGAAAAAAGCTTCCACCCGATGATCAAGCTGCCAGTGCTCACCCAGCTTAAACAGGCGTTCAACAATCAACACCAGTAATGTTGTAAACAACGTCATGTCATCTCCTTGTGCGACGAGGGGGTGACCAGGGCGCGAAATTTTGCCCAGTCAAAAGACGGCCCGGGATCGGTCTTACGTTCGGGGGCAATATTACAGTGTCCAGTCATATTGTTGGCAATGGCCGGATAACGCGTAATCAGTGCATTCGTCACGGCGGCCAGTTGCTTATACTGTGCATCGGTATAGGCCAGCGTATCCGTTCCTTCCAGCTCAATACCAATTGAAAAATCATTACAGCGCTCACGCCCCTGATAATTTGACACGCCCGCATGCCAGGCGCGTTTATCAAAAGGGACGTACTGCACAATCTCACCATCACGGCGGATCAAACAATGGGCTGAGACGCGCAAATGGGCGATCTCAGCAAAAAAAGGATGGGCCTTGGGATCAATCGTGCCGGTAAATAACGCGTCTATCCACGGGCCGCCAAACTCGCCGGGCGGCAGACTGATATTATGCACCACCAGCAGAGAAGGGGTTTCGTCATCCGGGCGGCAATCGTAATGAGGAGAGGGAACGCGTCGCGCCTCTGCCAGCCAGCCCTCGTCTAACAACATGCAGAATCTCCTTATTGGTGGTGCTCATACCAGGTTCAGGGTAGCATGTTTCTACCTTATGATTCGTTAGCAATTTGGAGTTTTATCATGCCGCCTCGCCGCTATAACCCTGACTACCGACGTGACGCGCTGTTGGAACGCATAAATCTGGATATCCCTGCCGCTGTAGCTCAGGCACTGCGCGAAGATTTAGGCGGAGAAGTTGATGCCAATAACGATATCACCGCACAGCTTTTACCCGAAGATATGCGTTCCCACGCCACCGTGATTACCCGAGAAAATGGCGTTTTTTGCGGGAAACGTTGGGTGGAAGAGGTCTTTATTCAATTGGCTGGCGATGATGTCAACATCACCTGGCATGTCGAAGATGGCGACAGCATTAAGGCTAATCAACCGCTGTTTGAGCTGGACGGCCCCTCCCGTGTACTGCTGACCGGCGAACGTACCGCGCTTAATTTTGTACAGACGCTTTCGGGCGTGGCGAGCGAGGTGCGTAAATACGTCGATCTGCTGGCGGGGACAAAAACCCAACTACTGGATACACGTAAAACGCTGCCAGGACTGCGTACCGCTCTGAAATATGCCGTGTTATGCGGCGGCGGCGCGAATCATCGCCTGGGGCTTTCTGACGCCTTCCTGATTAAAGAAAACCACATTATTGCTTCTGGTTCGGTACGTAAGGCCGTTGAAAAAGCCTTCTGGTTGCATCCGGATGTGCCTGTTGAAGTTGAAGTTGAAAGCCTGGAAGAACTGGACGACGCACTGAAAGCCGGGGCGGACATCATCATGCTCGATAACTTCGAAACTGAGCAAATGCGCGAAGCGGTAAAACGCACCAACGGCCAGGCGCGTCTGGAAGTCTCGGGTAACGTCACCCATGAAACGCTGCGCGAATTTGCCGAAACCGGTGTGGACTTTATCTCCGTTGGCGCACTGACCAAGCACGTCCGCGCGCTCGATCTCTCCATGCGTTTTCGTTAATTGCTCATTGCAAGGCCCGATGGCGCTTCGCTTATCGGGCCTCCCCCAGCCGGATAAGGCATTTACGCCGTCATCAGGCAGTTTCTTCGAGCCCCTTCGCAAATACGTTGTCTGATCCTGTAATTTCGTAAAAATCCTCTGAACCCGCTTTCCCGTTCTGTTTTTTGTCTCTCGCCTAAGATCCGTTCGATTTGCCAAAGTAGCGCCAGCTAACTCCAGGAGCGAATCAACAATGGATAAACAACGAGGCTTCACGCTTATCGAACTGATGGTGGTCATTGGCATCATTGCCATTCTTAGCGCCATCGGCATTCCGGCTTATCAAAACTATCTACGCAAAGCCGCCCTGACAGACATGCTGCAAACCTTTGTCCCCTATCGCACTGCGGTCGAGCTCTGTGCGCTGGAGCATGGTGGAACAGAGACTTGCGATGCCGGGACCAATGGCATTCCCTCCCCCACAACCACCCGTTATGTCTCAGGCATGAGGGTTGAAAAAGGCGTTGTCAGCCTCACAGGCCAGGAAAGCCTGAATGGGCTAAGTATCACGATGACGCCGGGTTGGGACAATGCCAACGGTATTACCGGCTGGAACCGTAACTGCGCCATTCCAAATGACAGCGCACTACAACAGGCTTGCGAAGACGTTTTCCGCTTCGACACGTACTAAGGAAAAGAGATGAATACCACGCAACTCACGGCGCTATGCCAGCGTTATCAGGGAATATTACTCGATGCAGACAATGAAGTAGTGCACATCGCCGTGGTGGATGCACCGTCCCATGAACTGCTGGACGCCCTGCATTTTGCCACCACCCGACGTATCGACATTGTTTGCTGGACGCGCCAGCAAATGGAAGGCCACACGCATACGCCACAGAAAATGTTACCGGTCGTAGTGTCTGAAAGCAGCGCCACCGCAGCTGGGTTGCTGAATCAGACGTTTCAATCCGCCCTGGCACAACGGGCTTCTGATATTCACTTTGAACCAGCGGAACATCGCTATCAGATCAGATTACGCGTGGATGGCGTATTACACGCTTTGCCGGAAGTCACAACTGAGATGGGCATCGCTATCACCGCAAGATTAAAAGTATTAGGCAGCCTGGATATTGCTGAGCACCGGCTGCCACAAGACGGACAATTTACCATTGAGATTTCAGGACAACCCATCTCGTTTCGTATCTCCACCCTGCCCTGTCGCTGGGGTGAAAAGGTTGTACTACGGCTACTTCATCAGGTCGATCAGACACTGGATATCACCGCGCTGGGCATGCAGGACGCGCAGCTGGCAGCATTTTCGCAAGCGTTGCAGCAGCCTCAAGGGCTGATTCTGGTTACCGGGCCTACCGGGAGTGGTAAAACGGTCACCCTGTACAGCGCGCTACAAACCCGAAATACATCAGAGGTGAATCTTTGTAGCGTAGAGGATCCGGTAGAGATCCCCATCGCAGGCCTTAACCAGACACAAATTCATCCACGCGCAGGTCTTACTTTTCAGGGCGTATTGCGCGCTCTGCTGCGCCAGGATCCCGACATCATTATGGTCGGCGAAATCCGCGATGGCGAAACGGCTGAAATAGCGCTTAAGGCGGCACAAACCGGTCATCTGGTTCTGTCAACACTGCATACTAATTCCACCAGTGAAACGCTGGTACGCCTGCAGCAAATGGGGGTTGCGCGCTGGATGATCGCCTCCGCACTGACGCTCGTCATTGCCCAGCGCCTGGTCAGAAAGCTATGCCCCCATTGCCGACAACGCCTGGATACATCCATTACGCTCCCCCAAGCAATCTGGCCCATGCCACTGCCACGTTGGCATGCGCCTGGTTGCGAACATTGTTATCACGGCTTTTATGGTCGTACCGCATTGTTTGAAGTGCTCCCGGTGACACCTGCATTACGCCAGAGCATCGCCAGTGGCACATCCGCAGACGGGGTCGAGTCAGATGCTCAGCTATCAGGGCGTACGCTTTTCGAGAATGGCTGTCAGGCTGTCGAACAAGGCTTAACGACATATGAAGAACTTATTCGCGTACTGGGCATGCCGCATGTCAGCTAAACAGCTTTGGCGCTGGCAAGGCATTAACAACGAAGGTGAGCCGTCGGAAGGAGTATTATGGGCTGATACCCGACTCTCGCTGATACAAGCGCTGGAGCAGCGGCATATCACGCCGTTACGTATTAAACGTATCCGTGTCAAAAACTCTCACTGGAGCCGTGAAAGAAGCGCCGAAACCATACATCAGTTGGCAACCTTACTGAAAGCAGGGCTAACACTCTCGGCAGCGCTAACCCTGCTGGCTGAACAGCATCCCAGCAGCCAGTGGCAGGCGCTCCTGCGCACGCTGGCTCACGATATGGAGCAGGGCATTTCCCTCTCCACCTCACTCGCAACATGGCAACACGTTTTTCCGCCACTTTATCAGGCGATGATTCGTACCGGAGAGCTTACAGGTAAGTTGGATGACTGCTGTTTTGAACTCGCCAGACAGCAAAAAAACCAGCAGCAACTCGCTGATAAAGTTAAAAAAGCCCTGCGCTATCCGATAATCATCATCACGATGGCGGTAATAGTGGTATTTGCGATGCTGCAGTTTGTGCTCCCTGAGTTTGCCGCCATCTACCAAACGTTTAACACCCCACTACCAGCGCTCACTCGGGGGATGATTGCCATCGACCACTACAGCAGCCAATGGGGGTGGCTGGCGGTAGCATTCACGATGCTCTCGGTTATGACATATCACGTGATCAAACAGAAACCGTATTGGCGCATTCTGAGTCAGAAATGGTTGCTTGGGCTCCCTGTTACAGGAGCAATGGTCAGAGGGCAAAAACTCACGCAGATCTTTACCGTTCTGGCGTTAACACAAAACGCTGGCATTCCCTTTTTACAGGGTCTTGAGAGCGTTAGTGAAACGCTTGCCAGCCCTTTCTGGTCTCAACGTTTAGCGCAGGTTCATCACGATATCAGCGCCGGGAAACCTGTCTGGTTGGCGCTGAAAAATTGCGGCGAATTCAGTCCATTATGTATACAGCTGGTAAGAACGGGGGAAGCATCCGGCTCGCTGGATGCAATGCTGCGTAATCTCGCCCACCATCACGGGGAGAAAACGCTGTCTCAGGCGGAAAATCTGGCTGCGCTACTTGAGCCCGCGTTACTGGTCATTACGGGTTTGATCATCGGTACGCTGGTTGTCGCGATGTATTTACCGATTTTCCATTTGGGAGATGCAATGAGCGGCGTAGGATAAAGCTGGCGCATTACCACACGCCAGCTTCATCATGTTACAGGCTATTGAAAACGCGGTTTTCTTGTTCCTGTACACGAATAAACGTTGTACGTTTGGTTAGCTCTTTCAGACGGGAGGCGCCTACATAAGTACAAGCTGAACGCAGGCCACCGAGGATATCGCGAGCGGTATTATCAACCGGACCACGCAGCGGCAGCTTAACAGTTTTACCTTCTGCAGCGCGGTACTGTGCAACACCACCTACGTGACGCGTCATGGCAGATTCAGAGCTCATACCGTAGAACAGCATGAATTTCTCACCGTTCTCTTCAACAATTTTGCCGCCACTTTCTTCATGACCGGCCAGCATGCCGCCGAGCATAACGAAGTCCGCACCGCCGCCGAATGCTTTTGCCACGTCGCCCGGCATTGTGCAGCCGCCGTCGCTGACAATCATACCGCCCAGACCGTGGGCTGCATCGGCACATTCAATCACTGCAGAGAGCTGCGGATAGCCAACGCCGGTTTTTACACGCGTGGTACATACAGAACCAGGCCCAATACCGACTTTGACAATGTCCGCACCGGACAGTATCAGCTCTTCACACATTTCGCCGGTAACCACATTGCCCGCACAGATCGTTTTCGTCGGCCATGCTTCACGCGCTTTTGACACAAACTGAACAAAATGCTCAGAGTAGCCATTTGCCACATCAATGCAGATAAAGTTCAGCGCCGGGTTGAGCGCCAGAATCTGTTTGGTTTTTTCGAAATCTGCGTCAGACGTGCCGGTGGAAACCATCACATGCTTGAGGATATCGGCAGAGCTATCCGCGATAAAGGCAGACCAGTCTTCAACAGAATAGTGTTTGTGCACAGCGGTCAGGATGTCGAAGGATGCCAGCGCCTTTGCCATGGCAAATGTCCCGACAGTGTCCATGTTCGCAGCGATAATCGGTACGCCGGACCAGGTCTGACCTGAATGCTTAAAGGTAAATTGACGTTCCAGCTCAACATCGGAACGGCTTTTGAGAGTAGAACGCTTAGGGCGGATAAGAACGTCTTTGAAACCTAACTTCAGATCTTCTTCGATACGCATGTGCGGATTCCTGGGGTTAATGGCGAAAAATCGAAACTCACAACTCCAGTGACGCTATCATACGCACTAATCAATGCCGCGCAAGACTGCGAAATTCTCTTTTTTTACGCTACAATCCCATAAATTTACCTGGCGAATAGTAGGTTAATCCTGCAGCAGCCTCGCCTTCGCGCGCTTAACTTTTAACTGTTTGATAATCAAACTTAAACTCCAGGATCTGCATCTATGAGGTATACAGTAGCCTTAACCGGCGGCATTGGCAGTGGTAAAAGCACCGTTGCAAATGCGTTCGCTGACCTCGGAATAAACGTGATTGATGCAGATATCATTGCGCGTCAGGTGGTTGAACCAGGTACGCCTGCCCTCATGGCGATTGAAGAACATTTTGGTTCCGACGTGATAGCCGCGGACGGTTCGCTACAGCGACGCATTTTACGCGAACGTATTTTTTCTAATCCTGAGGAAAAAAGCTGGCTAAATGCACTGCTCCATCCGCTTATTCAGCAGGAAACACAGCGTCAGTTTGATCAAGCGACCTCGCCCTATCTGTTATGGGTTGTCCCATTGCTGGTAGAGAATGCGCTGTATAAAAAAGCCAACCGCGTGCTGGTGGTGGATGTCACCCCCGAGACCCAGCTCAGACGAACAATGCAGCGTGATGATGTGACGCGCGAGCATGTTGAACAAATTCTTGCTGCCCAGGCTACGCGTGAAGCGCGTCTGGCCGTGGCAGACGATGTTATTGATAATAATGGCGCACCGGAAGCCATCGCCTCGGATGTCGCCCGCCTGCACGCGCTCTATTTGCAATGCGCGTTGCAGTTTGTCTCACAGGAAAAACCGTAATGCACACCCAGGTCCTTTTTGAACACCCTCTCAATGAGAAGATGCGTACATGGCTGCGCATAGAGTTTTTGATCCAACAGCTCTCCGTTAATTTACCTATTGCAGACCATGCAGGCGCACTGCATTTTTTCCGTAATATCGGCGATTTACTGGATGTCTTTGAACGCGGTGAAGTTCGCACCGAACTCCTGAAAGAACTTGAACGACAACAGCGTAAACTCCAGGCCTGGGTTGAAGTTCCCGGCGTCGATCAAAGCAGAATCGACGCATTGCGCCAACAGTTAAAAAGCGCGGGCAGCATTCTGATTTCGGCCCCACGCATTGGACAAACGCTGCGTGAAGATCGCCTGATTGGCCTCGTGCGTCAGCGTTTAAGCATTCCTGGCGGATGCTGCAGTTTCGATCTCCCCACCCTGCATATCTGGTTACATTTACCACAGCCGCAACGCGACGCGCAGGTTGAAACCTGGCTTGCCAGCCTGAATCCACTCAACCAGGCGTTGTCGCTGGTGCTGGATTTAATTCGTAACTCGGCGCCGTTTCGTAAACAAACCAGCCTGAATGGTTTTTACCAGGACAACGGCGAAGATGCCGATTTGCTGCGCTTGCAGCTGCCGCTGGATTCGCAGCTTTATCCGCAAATTTCTGGTCATAAGAGCCGTTTTGCCATTCGTTTTATGCCGCTGGATAGCGAGAATGGCCAGGTGCCTGAGCGTCTCGATTTTGATCTGGCGTGCTGTTAAGGAGTCAACATGTCTGAACAAACCATCGTCAACTGCCCAACCTGCGGTAAACCCGTGGTGTGGGCTGAAGTCAGTCCGTTTCGCCCATTCTGCAGCAAACGCTGCCAGTTAATCGATCTGGGTGAGTGGGCCGCAGAAGAGAAACGTATCCCAAGCTCTGGCGATCTGTCGGAAAGCGACGACTGGAGTGAAGAGCAGAAATAATTCTGCTAAAACGGGATAAAGCAACGCCGCATCCGGCGTTGCATGTTGTTTTGCCTGATGGCGCTGCGCTTATCAGGCCTACGAACACCCTTAGCCCGCAATCAGCTTTTCAATTACCGGGGCATTCGCGGGCGGGAAGTCCTCCACATTCAGAGCATCTTGCGCAATCCACTGCGCCGGTTGCCCCTCTTTTCCCCACGGTTCGCCTTCCCAGCTTTCCACCAGCCAGAACCACAGCGTAATGTGCCGGTCCGGAAACTGATACTCCAGCTTTTCGAACAGTGAATTCTGAGTCGGTGTGATCCCAACTTCTTCCTGTAGTTCGCGAATCAGCGCCTGCTCTGGCGTTTCACCCGCTTCAATTTTCCCGCCGGGGAATTCCAGCTTATTTGCCATATGGGCATCCGCCGCACGCTGGGTGATAAAAATTTCATTGTGCTGGTTACGAATAATCCCGACGGCGATCTGCAATTTTTTCATTTTCATCGTCCATAAAAAAGGCGCAGAAGTCTGCGCCTTTTCAATAAGTTATTTTCTTAGCTCAGACGGCCATGGCACTGTTTGTATTTTTTGCCGGAACCGCAAGGGCACGGATCGTTACGACCCACTTTACGCTCGCCGGTTTGTGCTGCCATCTCTTCTGCTGCGGCGGCATCGTCGCCTTTATGGCTCAACTGCTGCATCTGCGCTAAACGCTCAGCTTCTTCACGACGCTGCTGCTCCATCGCTTCGACTTCTTCAGGCATACGTACCTGAACTTTGCTCAGGGTGCTGATCACTTCATACTTCAGTGATTCCAGCATTGATGCAAACATAGAGAAGGATTCACGCTTGTATTCCTGCTTCGGATCTTTTTGCGCGTAACCACGCAGGTGGATACCCTGACGCAGGTAATCCATCGCCGCCAGGTGCTCTTTCCACAGCGAGTCGAGCGTTTGCAGCATCACGCCTTTTTCGAAGTGACGCATCATCTCTGCGCCCACAACGTCTTCTTTACGCTGATAAACTTCTACCGCGTTTGCCAGAATACGTTCGCGCAGCGTTTCTTCGTGCAGCTCAGGTTCTTTATCCAGCCACTCTGAAATCGGCATATCCAGATCAAAGTCGTTTTTCAGGCGCTCCTGCAGACCCGGAATATCCCACATCTCTTCCAGAGACTGCGGCGGAATATAGGCATCAATCGTCGCTTTGAAGACGTCTTCGCGGATGCTGTTAATGGTTTCGCTAACGTCAGAGACATCCAGCAGTTCGTTACGCTGGGTGTAGATTGCGCGGCGCTGATCGTTAGCAACGTCATCATATTCCAGCAGTTGCTTACGAATGTCGAAGTTGCGGCTTTCCACTTTACGCTGCGCGTTTGCAATCGCTTTCGTCACCCATGGGTGTTCAATCGCTTCACCCGGCTTCATACCCAGTTTACGCATCATGCCGGACACGCGGTCAGAGGCAAAAATACGCATCAGCGCATCTTCCATCGACAGATAGAAACGAGACGAACCCGCATCACCCTGACGACCGGAACGACCACGCAGCTGGTTATCGATACGACGAGATTCATGACGCTCAGTACCGATAATATGTAAACCGCCGGCCGCTAACACCGCGTCATGACGAACCTGCCAATCAGCTTTGATCTGGGCGATCTGTTCCGGAGTTGGGTCTTGCAGCTCGGCAACTTCCGCCTGCCAGCTACCACCCAGCACGATATCGGTACCACGACCCGCCATGTTTGTCGCAATAGTGACGGCTGACGGATAACCCGCCTGGGCGACGATATCCGCTTCGCTGGCGTGGAACTTGGCGTTCAGCACGTTGTGCTTAATGCCTGCTTTGGTCAGCTCGTTAGAGACCACTTCCGATTTTTCAATGGAGATAGTACCCACCAGCACCGGCTGGCCATTTGCGGTACGCTCTTTAATATCTTCAATAATCGCCTGAATTTTTTCCGCTTCGGTCATGTACACCAGATCCGGTAAATCCTTACGGATCATCGGACGGTTGGTCGGAACGACCACGGTATCCAGTTTGTAGATGGAGCTGAATTCAAACGCTTCAGTATCTGCAGTACCGGTCATACCGGCCAGTTTTTCGTACAAACGGAAGTAGTTCTGGAAGGTAATGGATGCCAGCGTCTGGTTTTCGTTCTGGATCTCCACGCCTTCTTTCGCTTCAACAGCCTGGTGCAGGCCATCGGACCAGCGACGCCCCTGCATCGTACGACCAGTGTGTTCGTCGACGATGATAACTTCGCCATCTTTCACGATGTAGTCGACGTCACGGGTAAACAGCACGTGCGCGCGCAGTGCGGCAGTCACGTGGTGCATCAGCATAATGTTGCCCGGAGAGTACAGCGACTCGCCCTCATCCATAATGCCTTCGTTCACCAACAGTTCTTCAATCAGCACCAGACCCCGTTCGGTCAGGTTAACCTGGCGCGCTTTCTCATCAACGGAGAAGTGGCCTTCACCCTGGAAAGTGTCGGAATCTTCCTTCTCCTGACGGATCAGGTGCGGAATGATTTTGTTCACTTTTTTATACATTTCCGAGCTGTCTTCAGCCGGACCGGAAATGATCAGCGGCGTACGCGCTTCATCGATCAAGATGGAGTCGACTTCATCGACCAGCGCATAGTGCAGTTTACGCTGAACACGCTCTTCCGGGCTAAACGCCATGTTGTCACGCAGGTAGTCAAAGCCGTATTCGTTGTTGGTGCCGTAGGTAATATCGGCATTATAAGCTTCACGCTTAGCTGGCGCTGGCAGGCCAGACATGTTGATACCGACAGTCATGCCGAGGAATTCAAACAGCGGGCGGTTATTTTCGGCGTCACGCTGGGCCAGGTAGTCGTTCACAGTAACCACGTGTACGCCTTTCCCGCTTAACGCGTTCAGGTACGCCGGCAGCGTTGCGGTCAGGGTTTTACCTTCACCGGTACGCATTTCCGCGATGCAGCGATCGTTAAGCACCATACCGCCCAGCAGCTGAACGTCGAAGTGGCGCATGCCGAACACACGCTTACTCGCTTCGCGAACCACCGCGAACGCTTCCGGGATCAGGCTCTCAACGCTGGCGCCTTTTTCCAAACGGGCGCGGAATTCCGCGGTCTTTGCTTTCAGCTCATCATCGGAGAGTTTTTCCATCTCCGGTTCCATGGCGTTGATGACATTGACCACTTTACGCATACGACGCAGCGTACGTTCGTTACGGCTACCGAATACTTTTGTTAATAATTTGATTAGCATAATAAAATCTCAAACGCCCCGCGGTGCGGAGTCAAAAATTATAAGTTGGAAGGTTCTTTTTTAGCTGAGGCGTTGAGGGCCAGCGCGGATGCCCTGCAGCTGGCTGATCCAGACCGGAACGCTAAACGCGGCCTGAGAGGTAAAGTGGGAGTATGTCACGCGACTCACGGTCGCTGGCGGTCTGCCTTCTTGCGTCAGCATCGCGCTGAGCGTATTCAATAACGCAAGATGGTGCGCCTGGATTGGCAACGGCTCTTCGGCAACGGGCAGCGCCTGAGGAGCCATAGCAAAAGAAAGATGGCGAATAACCGTACGAATAGCATGCTGATGCCAGTAGTCGACGGTAAAATTCGGGCGGCGATTGGTCGCTTCCAGCAAAGCAAGCTGGTTAAAGTTAACTTTAGCGCCTTGATCGTGATTGCTGGCGGTCGCCTTCGCGGGGGTATTAGGTTCAGCAGCATTACCGAGCGCGGGCAGGCCAAAACTAGCCGCGACCATCCCCAACAGGAGATGCGGCCAGAAGTACCGTCTGCCTAACTGTCGCCAGCGCGTCAGTATTCCACTCACGTTATTGCCACCTGATATACCCTGCGTTTGGGGTTACATATGCAAAACCATTTTTTGCGCACAAATATTACCATTAATGCGTTCGCACCACAGCAGTAATGACGCAAGTCGCGGGTAAATATGCTTAAGAAAGCAGCGATCGAACGCTATTTTACTCTGCCGGTGGGGAGAAAGTCGCTTCAGGGAAGGTGGTTTGCAATCGGAAAATAAAAAAACGACTGGTTCACCTGGCCGGAGAGAGTGCCAGATTAACCAGTCGAATTTATGCGACAGCGTATGTCGTTATGCCAGTACGGTCGAAGGTGCTTTGAACGCCAGCGGCAGTTCTGCATCGTCCTGGAAGGTCACATATTCCCAAGCTTCCTGTTTCGCCAGGACCGCCTGCAACAGTTTGTTATTCAATGCATGACCGGATTTATACGCGGTGAATGCACCAATAATGTTGTGACCACACATGAACAAGTCACCAATCGCGTCGAGCATTTTGTGACGAACGAATTCGTCTTCAAAACGCAGGCCGTCTTCGTTCAATACGCGATAATCGTCAACAACGATGGCACAATCGAAGCTGCCGCCCAGGCACAGGCCGCGGGACTGCAGATATTCGATATCACGCATGAAGCCGAAAGTACGCGCGCGGCTGATCTGGCGCATGAACGCATCCGCAGAGAAATTCATCGCGTAGCGCTGCGTGCTGGAGTCGATTGCCGGATGGTTAAAGTCGATGGTGAAATCCAACGTGAAACCATTATACGGCTTAAACTCAGCCCACTTATCGCCATCTTCGACACGAACGGTCTCTTTGATGCGAACAAATTTTTTGGCGCTGCTCAGTTCTTCAATACCCGCATCAAGCAGCAGATAAACGAACGGAGCGGCACTGCCATCCATAATCGGGATTTCCGGGGCATTAACTTCAATAACGATGTTATCGATACCTAAGCCCGCCAGAGCAGCGTTAAGGTGCTCAACGGTTGAAATCCGTACATCATGCTCGTTGACCAGACACGTACAGAGCATGGTATCACGCACAGATTTGGCATCGGCCGGGAAATCTACCGGAGGATTCAAGTCGGTGCGACGATAGATGACCCCGGTGTTGGCCGGCGCAGGGCGTAATGTCAGGGTGACTTTTTTGCCGGTATGCAAACCGACGCCAGTCGCCTGAACGATACGTTTAAGAGTCCTTTGTTTGATCATCGTATAATCTCGCCAAATTACCTATCCAACCGAAGTGTACTATACATTCGGTGGGCCAGTTTAGCACAAAGAGCCACAATTCCCAAATTCCAGCTAATTCTTAATCAGCTTGCTTACGCAGGAACGCAGGGATATCCAGATAATCCGGCTCTTTGGTGGTTTGCGGCGTATTGTCGTTAACCACTTTCGCAACCGGTTTTTGCTCTTGCGTCAACGGCGCCATACCGTGCTGCTGGTAACGATCCATTACCGGCTGCTGGACCTGCTTGTTGGTTACCAGAGTGATTTCAGGACGCTTGTCCATACCAATTCCAGTCGCAACAACGGTCACGCGCAGTTCGTCGTTCATATCCGGGTCCAGAGAGGTACCGATAACCACGGTCGCGTTGTCCGATGCAAAGGCACGGATGGTGTTACCGACGGTTTCGAATTCATCCAGACGCAGGTCGAAGCCCGCAGTAATGTTGACCAGCACGCCGCGCGCGCCGGACAGATCGATATCTTCCAGCAGCGGAGAAGAGATAGCCATTTCAGCCGCTTCTTCCGCACGGTCTTCACCGCTTGCCACGCCGGAGCCCATCATCGCGTAGCCCATTTCGGACATCACGGTGCGCACGTCTGCAAAGTCGACGTTCATCAGGCCCGGACGCGTAATCAGTTCAGCGATACCCTGGACTGCGCCTTTCAGCACGTCGTTCGCTGCGCCAAACGCATCCAGCAGGGAGATACCACGGCCCAGCACTTTCAGCAGTTTGTCGTTCGGGATAGTGATCAGAGAGTCCACGTGTTTGGACAGTTCGGTGATACCCTGCTCCGCGAATGCCATACGCTTCTTGCCTTCAAAGTTGAAAGGCTTAGTCACGACAGCAACGGTCAGGATACCTAAATCTTTTGCCACTTCAGCAACCACTGGCGCAGCACCGGTTCCGGTACCGCCGCCCATTCCTGCTGCGATAAACACCATGTCTGCACCGTCAAGCGCTGCACGCAGAGCTTCACGATCTTCGTCTGCCGCATTACGACCGACTTCCGGGTTTGCACCCGCGCCCAGACCTTTGGTGATGCCGCTACCAATCTGAATGGTCTGTCCAACCGCCGTTTTACGCAACGCCTGAGCGTCGGTATTCACCGCAAAGAATTCAACACCTTCGATGCGCTCGCGCACCATGTGTTCAACGGCATTACCGCCGCCGCCGCCGACGCCGATGACTTTAATCACCGCGTCATTGGTTAGTTCCATAGGTTCAAACATAGTTTCTCTCTCCGTTGTGCCTGTCGCCTGAGACCTTTAATGTGCGTCGGTCTCTTTAAAAATTAAAACTCTTTTCTCAGCCAGCTATTGAGTCGTTTAATCCACGAGCCAACTGACGCCGTTACGCGTTTTTCAACTTCAGCCTCACCACTCAAATGGGACTCTTTCCCGTAGTGAAGCAGCCCCACCGCCGTTGAATAATACGGCTCCTGGGCATAATCCGTCAGACCGGTAATATTCAGCGGTGCGCCAATACGGACTTGCGTATGGAACACGCGCTGTGCGCAGGCTGCAAGACCTTCAATTTGCGCTGCGCCACCGGTTAACACAATCCCCGCCGCCAGATGATGTTTC
The DNA here is from genome assembly GCF_059615875.1 of Citrobacter sp. CRE-46. Lineage (NCBI taxonomy): Bacteria > Pseudomonadati > Pseudomonadota > Gammaproteobacteria > Enterobacterales > Enterobacteriaceae > Citrobacter > Citrobacter sp. CRE-46. The sequence goes on from NZ_CM184341.1 coordinate 4,280,631, forward strand.
ACCCCCTGCTGGCGAAGCTGTTCTTGTAATTGCAAAATTTCTTCGTTGACCAGGTTGAGCAGCTCGGTATAACGCGGCTCAATGACCTCTGCCAAAGTCTGACGCTGCAGGCTACGCGGCGGACGACCGCCCACGCTTGGCACCTCAACGCTCTCGTCTTTACCGACGATGGAGCCCAGCGCGCAGCCATGACGTACTTTGATGGCTTCAGCATCGCTCGGCGGCGTACCAAAGGCATACGCGATATCGCTGGTCACCACATTCCCTGCATAAGGGATCACTTTGGTATGGCGCAACGCCCCGCCAGTATAAACGGCGATATCCATTGTACCACCACCAATATCTACCACGCAGACACCCAGTTCACGTTCATCTTCCGTCAACACGGAATAACTGGCTGCCAGTCCGGCGAAAATCAGTTGGTCAACTTTCAGACCACAACGTTCAACGGCTTTGACAATATTCTTCGCCATGTCGTTGTGGCAGGTAATAAGATGCACTTTTGCCTGCATACGTACGCCGGAAAGACCTACCGGATTTTTGATACCTTCCTGGTAGTCAATGGCGTATTCCTGCGGAATAACGTGCAGAACACGATGTTCATCGCGCACGCGTACGGATTTTGCCGTATGTACGACGTTTTCCACATCTTCCTGCGTCACTTCCTCTTCGGAAATGGGCACCATACCAATTTCATTCTGACAGCTAATGTGTTTGCCGGAAAGCGCCAGATACACCGAGGATATCTGGCAATCTGCCATCAGCTCAGCCTGGTCAATGGCGCGCTGTACGCATTTCACCACAGACTCAAGGTCATTCACCCCGCCTTTATCCATACCTCGCGATGGGCAACTGCCCACGCCAATGATATTGACCATACCGTCGGGCAGAACTTCCCCTACTAAAGCGGCTACCTTCGCGGTGCCAATCTCCAGTCCAACTACCAGTTTTCTGTCCGTCGCCTTGATCATTGTTGTTCTGCCTGTGCCTGATTCTGTTGCTGATTAGATTCCTCAGGAGGCAAGGGAACCCAGCCTACTGCCGCTCCTGAGTCATAACGCAAATCAACGTAGCTAATCCGTTTGCCATCGGTTTGCGCCTGCTGCTGTAAAACCGGGTAGAGTTCCACAAAGCGAGCCAAACGTTTTATCGTATCGCCCCTGCCCAGATTGAGCTTAATATCGTTATTCAGCGTCAACTGCCAGGAACGACGCGCGGTCATCGCCGCTTCCTTCAGGGTGAATCTATCCTTAGCCAGCACCTGCCCCATATCGCGGAACCCTTGCAGCACTTCACTTGCGCTACCTTCCGGTCCGTACAACATGGGTAATACCTGCTTATTGGCCCGACCGGATGGGACGCTGAACGTATTGCCTTCAGCATCCACCATGTGCTGGTCATTCCAACGCGCAACTGGCACATATTCAACCAGATGAATCTTCAATTCATCAGGCCATTGCTTTCTGACGCTCGCCTGTTTAATCCACGGGAGGCGTTCAATCTGACTCTGGATGATGTTCACATCCTGGGTCATAAAGGTTCCCGGCGCGCCCAGCGCCAGAATGGACTGACGGATATCATCATTGCGCGTGTAATGCCGTTCGCCGGTTAACACCAGTTTTGACAACGGCAAACGCTGCGCATCTTCCATCCATCCCAACACGACCCAGCCGCTGACAAACACGGTGCACAGCACTGTCAGCAGGAACAGTATTCCTGCAAGACGCGTTCCATTATTGCGGCGTGAGGAGTTTACTTCTTCTTCATCACCGTTTCGCGTGTTCAGCGCAGCCTGCGACATATCAGTCCGCCAACTCCAGAATTCTTACCACCAACTGCGAGAAGCTCAGACCCGCCTGACGCGCCGCCATCGGCACCAGGCTGTGGCTGGTCATACCCGGAGAGGTATTGGCTTCCAGCAGATAAAACTGGCCATCGCTGTCCAGCATGACGTCAATGCGCCCCCAACCTTTACAGCCTAAGGCGGTCCACGCTTTCAGGACTAAATCCTGTAATTGGGCCTCTTGCTCGACTTCCAGACCTGCAGGGCAGAAATATTGTGTCTCATCAGAGAGATACTTCGCCTCATAATCATAGAAGGTTCCCGCGGGTTGGATACGTATTGACGGTAAAATTTCTTCGCCGAGTATCGCAACGGTAAATTCCGGGCCACTGAGCCATTTTTCAATCAGTACTTCTTCATCATGCTGAAAAGCCAATGCTAATGCACCCTGCAAAGCATTTTCTTCTTCAACTTTTGACATCCCTACGCTGGAACCTTCACGGCTTGGCTTCACAATCAGCGGCAAACCTAACGCAGAAATTTTTGCAACTACCTCATCGCTAAGACCTTTTTCGAACTCAGTGCGGGTCAACGCAACCCATGGCGCGACGGGTAAACCTGCGCCCTGCCACAGCAGCTTGCTGCGCAGTTTGTCCATCGAAATCGCGGAAGCCATGACGCCGCTGCCGGTATAAGGCAGGCCAATTTGCTCCAGCATGCCCTGCAACGTGCCATCTTCACCGCCACGGCCGTGCAGCGCAATAAACACCTTCTGAAAACCCATTGATTTCAGAAGAGTGACATCAACCTCTTTGGGGTCAACCGGATGGGCATCCACGCCGCCTTCACGCAACCCGGCGAGCACAGCCGCGCCAGAGTTCAGCGACACTTCTCGTTCTGCGGAAGTGCCCCCTGACAGGACCGCGATTTTATCAGCCATGTTGTTCTTCCTCCGGATTTTGCGGCTTCAGTTTGATTTCAGCTAAGGAACGCGCAATTTTGCCGATATTTCCAGCGCCTTGCACCAAAATCAGATCGTTGCCGGTTAATACCGGTGCCAACATTTCAGCCACCTGGGCCGGATCGGATACCAGAATAGGATCGATCTTACCGCGACCACGAATAGTACGGCACAGCGAGCGGCTGTCAGCGCCTGGAATGGCGGCTTCGCCCGCGGCGTATACATCCAGCATCAACAGCGCATCAACCTGAGTCAGCACGTTGGCAAAGTCATCGTACAAATCGCGCGTACGCGTATACCGATGCGGCTGGAACAGCATCACCAGATTTTTGTCCGGCCAGCCCGCGCGCGCGGCTTTAATCGTGGCATCCACTTCCGTTGGGTGATGGCCGTAATCATCAACCAGCATCGCGGTCCCGGCTTTACCGTTAACCGGCTCAAGCGGGAATTCGCCGAGGAAGTCAAAACGGCGTCCGGTCCCCTGGAAACTTTCCAGCGCGCGCAGGATCGCGTCGTCTTCAATACCTTCTTCCGTTGCGACCGCTACCGCGGCAGCCGCGTTCAGCGCATTGTGACGGCCCGGCGCGTTCAACGTTACGCGTAGTTCGGCCATCCCCTGACGCACCAGGGTGAAATGTCCCTGCGGGCCGATCTGCTGGTAATCTTCAACGCGTACATCGGCATCATCACTGAAACCATAGGTTGTGGTTTGACGGCCAACTCGCGGTAGCAGTTCGCGGATCACCGGATCGTCAACGCACATCACCGCACGACCATAAAACGGCAAGTTATGCAGGAAATTAATAAACGTCTGCTTTAAATTTTCGAAGTCGCCATGGTAGGTATCCATATGGTCGGCTTCGATATTGGTGACAATCGCCACCATCGGCTGCAAATGCAGGAACGACGCATCGCTCTCGTCCGCTTCGGCAATCAAATAACGGCTATGACCCAGACGTGCATGAACGCCTGCGGCCTTCACCAGACCACCGTTAACAAAGGTCGGATCCAGCCCCGCTTCCGCGTAAATACTGGAGACCATCGCCGTGGTCGTGGTTTTACCATGCGTCCCGGCAATGGCGATGCCGTGACGAAAACGCATTAACTCCGCCAGCATTTCAGCGCGACGGATCACCGGAATGCGCGCTTCATGCGCCGCAACAATTTCAGGGTTATCCGCAGAAATGGCGCTGGAGACCACCACCACGCTCGCATCGCGTACGTTTTCCGGACGATGGTTGAAGAAAATCGTGGCGCCGAGATTCGTCAACTGCTGCGTCACCGGATTTGGCGCTAAGTCAGAACCGCTGATCTGATAACCTTCATTGGCCAAAACTTCGGCAATACCGCCCATACCAGCACCACCGATGCCGACAAAGTGAATGTGCCGAACGCGACGCATTTCGGGCACGATGGAACGCAGTTTTGCCAGTTGTTGTGTATTCATTCTTTAGCCATTAACTTCTTAGTTCATGCGATGCAAAAGGCATCACCACAATTACGCCCGGGCAGCCCGGCTCACTTCATTTGCAACGCGTTCGGTGGCATCCGGTATGGATGCGGCGCGCGCACGTTCTGCCATGGTTAATAAAGTTTCTCGCGACCACCCGGCAAGGGTGCTGGCGACGGCATCCACAGTAAACTGTGGTTGCTCTAAAATTTTGGCGGCGCCCGCTTTTTCCAGCGGCAACGCATTCCAGTACTGCTGTCTGTCTTTGTGCTGGAACGGCACAAACAGCGCAGGTAAGCCTGCGGCGGCAATCTCACTCACCGTCAGCGCGCCGGAACGGCACACTACAACATCCGCCCATGCATAAGCGGCGGCCATATCATCAATAAACTCAGTGACCTTATGCTGCGGTTGTCCGACCTCGGCATAAGCGTGTTCAACGGTTTGTTGCGCACCTTTACCGCTCTGGTGCCAGATAGTCACCGCCTCGCCAAGCTTTGCGGCAACCTGCGGCATCGTCTGGTTGAGAACGCGCGCGCCCTGAGAACCACCGACCACCAGCACACGAACCGGGCCTTCACGTCCAGCCAGACGCGCTTCGGGTAATGGCAGCGCCAGCACGTCTGTGCGTACCGGGTTCCCGACCACTTCCGCATTCGGGAAAGCACCGGGGAAAGCCTGCATAACCTTCGTTGCAATCTTTGCCAGCCATTTATTGGTTAATCCCGCAATGCCGTTCTGCTCATGCAGTACGACCGGAATACCTAATGACCATGCGGCCAAGCCGCCAGGACCTGACACGTAGCCGCCCATACCGAGCACTACATCAGGCTTGAATTGCTTCATGATGGCGCGCGCCTGACGCCAGGCGTTAAAAATACGCACGGGTGCAGCAAGCAGTGCGTTAACGCCTTTGCCACGCAGACCGGAGATGCGAATAAAGTCAATTTCAATGCCATGCTTCGGCACTAAGTCCGCTTCCATACGATCGGCGGTGCCCAGCCAACGAACCTGCCAGCCCTGGGCCATTAAATGGTGCGCGACCGCCAGTCCCGGGAACACATGCCCGCCGGTACCGCCTGCCATCACCATTAACCGCTTCGGTTGACCACTCATCGTGCACCTCGTGTAAACGCCTGGGCTTTTTCCAGACGCGTTTCATAATCAATACGTAACAAAAACATGATGGCCGTCGACATTATCAACAAACTGGAACCACCATAACTAATAAGCGGCAGCGTCAGGCCTTTGGTTGGCAGCATACCTGCCGCCGCGCCGACGTTTACTAACGCCTGGAAGCTAAACCAGATCCCGATGGAGCAGGCTAAAAAGCCTGAAAAACGGTGGTCAATTTCCAGCGCTTTACGGCCAATCGACATCGCGCGAAAAGCGACGAAGAATACCATTAAAAGTGCCAATACCACACCGATATAACCCAGTTCTTCCCCAATGATGGCGAAGATGAAGTCGGTGTGCGCTTCCGGTAAATACTCCAGTTTTTGGACTGAGTTGCCTAACCCTTGCCCCCAAACCTCACCACGGCCAAACGCCATTAGCGATTGCGTCAACTGGTATCCGCTGCCGAACGGATCTTCCCATGGATTCCAGAAAGAGGTTACGCGACGAATACGATACGGTTCGGCAAGGATCAGCAGCACGACCGCCGATATCCCCATGCCGATAATCGCAATGAACTGCCACAATTTAGCCCCGGCAAGAAACAGCATCGCCAGCGTGGTGACAAACAGCACTACTACCGTACCGAGGTCAGGCTGCGCCAGCAGTAATACGGCCAGCACCAGGATCACGCCCATCGGTTTCAGGAAGCCGCGCAGGTTGTTTCGCACTTCATCCACCTTGCGTACCAGGTAATTGGCGAGATAACAGAACAGCGACAGCTTGGTAAATTCCGCAGGCTGAATACGCAGCGGCCCCAGAGCAATCCAGCGCGATGCCCCGTTAACGGAGCTCCCCACCACCAACACGATCAGCAGCATGATGATCGAGGCGATGAGCATCGTGGTGCTGTACTTCTGCCAGAACGCCATCGGCAAACGCAGCGTGACCATCGCCAAACAGAATGCCAGGAAGATGTACAGCGCGTCACGTTTAGCAAACAGGAAGGGGTCGCCCGCCAGACGTTGTCCTACCGGCATTGATGCCGATGTCACCATGATGAAACCAATTGCCGCCAGACCAAAGGTCAGCCACAGCAGCATGCGGTCATACATGATCAGGCTGTCCGCGTCTTTATCGCGCGAAGCCATCACCCAGCCTTTGAGTGCCGCGAAGATCCACGCCAGGACACCCAGTCCCGGTAAGCGCGGCATTCTCAGGCGAGGGAGAGATAAACGCATCAACCCAACTCCTTCGCCAGACGCGTAAAGACGTCACCGCGTTGCTCAAAGTTCTTGAACTGATCGAGGCTGGCACACGCTGGCGACAGCAGCACCATATCACCCGGCTTCACGCGCGGCGCGAGCAGACGCATTGCCTGCTCCATGGTTTCGGTTTGTTCGGCAACCTCAGGTCGCAGTGCCGCAAGCTGCGCGCCATCACGGCCAAAGCAGTACAGACGGATGTTGTCGCCGGTGAGGTAACGTTGCAGCGGCATAAAGTCAGCGGATTTCCCGTCGCCGCCCAGCAGCAGGTGCAGCGTACCGTCAACATGCAGGCCATTGAGCGCTGCTTCGGTACTGCCGACGTTGGTCGCTTTTGAATCGTTGATCCAACGCACACCGTTATGATTCAGTACCAACTGGAAACGATGCGCCAGTCCGGTAAAGGTGGTCAGCGCTTTCAGGCTTGACGCCCGCGGCAGACCCGCAGCATCAGCCAGCGCCAGCGCTGCCAGAGCGTTGGTATAGTTATGCTGGCCGCTAAGCGTCATCTCTTTCACGTTGAGAACTTTTTCACCCTTCACCCGCAGCCAGGTTTCGCCCTGCTGACGATTAAGGTGATAGTCCCCCATGTTGACACCGAAGCTCACACAACGCTCATCTGCGCCACGAACCGGCATGGTCAGCGCATCATCCGCATTGACCACGCAGACTTTCGCATTCTCATAAACGCGCAATTTGGCCGCACGATACTGCTGCAAGCCAAACGGATACCTGTCCATATGATCTTCGGTGACATTCAAAATGGTGGCGGCTACGGCCTGTAAGCTGGAGGTCGTTTCAAGCTGGAAGCTGGATAGCTCAAGCACATATAGCTCACGCTCGGCGTCCAGTAACATCAGTGCTGGCAGGCCAATGTTACCGCCTACGCCGACGTTAATGCCTGCTGCTTTTGCCATTTCGCCAACCAGCGTGGTAACCGTGCTCTTACCGTTAGAGCCGGTGATCGCGACGATCGGCGCCTGTGCTTCGCGACAGAACAGCTCGATGTCCCCGACAATTTCAATCCCCGCATCGGCGGCGGCGCTCAGTGAAGGGTGCGCCAGGGCAATACCAGGGCTGGCGACGATGAGATCGGCGTCCAGCAGCCAGTCATCATTCAGGCTGCCAACATGACGCTCAACCGCTTCCGGTAATTTATCCAGGCCCGGCGGCGTCGCGCGGGTATCCATCACGCGCGGCGTCACGCCACGCGCCAGGAAGAAATCCACGCAGGACAGCCCGGTCAAACCCAGACCGATAATGACGACTTTTTTACCCTGGTAATCAGCCATGATTAACGTACCTTCAGCGTTGCCAGGCCAATCAGCACCAGCATCAGCGAAATAATCCAGAAGCGCACAATCACGCGCGGTTCCGGCCAGCCTTTCAGTTCATAGTGGTGGTGAATCGGCGCCATACGGAAGATGCGCTGTCCGCGCAGCTTAAAGGAACCGACCTGCAGAATGACCGACAGCGTTTCTACGACAAATACGCCGCCCATGATCACCAGCAGGAACTCCTGACGCAGCAGCACGGCAATAATGCCCAGCGCGCCGCCCAGCGCCAGCGATCCGACGTCGCCCATAAAGACCTGCGCCGGATAGGTGTTAAACCACAGGAAGCCTAACCCCGCGCCGACAATCGCCGTACAGACGATCACCAGTTCGCCGGCATGGCGTAAATACGGAATGTGAAGATAGTTAGCGAAGTTCATGTTCCCGGTCGCCCATGCCACCAGCGCAAAACCCGCAGCCACGAACACGGTCGGCATAATCGCCAGGCCATCCAGACCATCGGTGAGATTGACCGCGTTACCGGTACCCACAATGACGAAGTACGCCAGCAGGACGTAGAACAGTCCCAGTTGCGGCATCACGTCTTTAAAGAACGGCACGACCAGTTCGGTCGCCGGGGTATCTTTCCCCGCCAGGTACAGCGCAAAGGCTACGCCCAGCGCAATCACCGACATCCAAAAATATTTCCAGCGCGCGATCAGACCTTTAGTGTCTTTGCGTACCACTTTGCGGTAGTCATCGACAAAACCAATAATCCCGTAACCGACCAATACCACCAGCACGCACCAGACGTATGGGTTCGACGGGTATGCCCACAGGAGCACGGAGATAACAATCGCGGTGAGGATCATGATCCCGCCCATGGTCGGCGTACCGCGTTTACTAAAGTGTGATTCCGGGCCGTCGTTACGTACGACCTGTCCAAAGGACATTTTTTGCAGGCGGGCGATCATGCGCGGGCCCATCCACAAAGAGATGAACAGCGCGGTCAGCAGGCTGACGATGGCGCGAAACGTCAGATAGGAAAAGACGTTAAAGCCGGAATAATATTTGACCAAATGTTCGGCCAGCCAAACTAACATGTCCCATTCTCCTGTAATGCGCGTACTACCTCTTCCATGGCGGCACTACGTGAACCCTTCACTAAAATCGTCATGATCTGATGTTCCGCAATCAGCGCCTTGAGATGCGCGACCAGCGCGGTTTTATCCGCAAAATGCTCGCCAACGCCGCTGGCGTCGCTAATTGCCTGACTCAGTTTCCCTGTACTCAGTACACGGTCGATGCCCGCGTTTTTCGCAGCAACACCTACCTGTACGTGACATGCTTCGCTTTCCGCGCCAAGCTCTGCCATATCGCCCACCACCAGCACGCGGTAGCCCGGCATTTCGGACAGCACCTGTACCGCTGCGGTCATCGAGCCGACGTTAGCATTGTAGGAGTCGTCCAGCAGCAGCTGATTTTCTGCCAGTTGAATCGGGAACAGACGCCCCGGTACCGCTTGCAGATCCTTCAGGCCCGCTTTGATCGCCTCAGGCGTCGCGCCTACCGCCATAGAGAGCGCAGCCGCCGCCAGGGCGTTGGCAATGTTGTGACGACCCGGCAACGGCAGCAGAACATCAATGCTTCCGGTTGGCGTGCGCAGCGAAAACTCCGTACCGTGCGAGGTCACGTGAACGTTAGCCGCCGAAAAATCGCTGTTGGCCGCATTCGGGGAGAAGCGCCAGACTTTGCGATCGCCAATGATGCTCTGCCAGTTCAGCCAGTCGTTGTTATCAGCGTTCATGATGGCGATGCCATTCGCTGACAGACCGCCAAAAATCTCACCTTTAGCCTTCGCAACGCCCGCCAGAGAGCCGAAACCCTCCAGATGCGCGGCAGCAAGATTGTTCACCAGCGCCGCTTCCGGACGCGTCAGGCCAACGGTCCAGGCGATTTCGCCCTGATGATTGGCGCCGAGCTCGATCACGGCATAGTCGTAATCGTTGTTTAAGCGCAGCAACGTCATCGGTACACCGATGTCGTTGTTCAGATTGCCCGCGGTGTATAGGGTGTTGCCACACTGGCTCAGAATGGATGCCGTCATCTCTTTAACAGACGTTTTGCCGGATGAGCCGGTTAGCGCGACCACGCGCGCCGGAACCTGGGCGCGAACCCACGCTGCCAGTTCGCCGAACGCCAGACGGGTGTCTTTTACAATAACCTGCGGTAAATCAATATTGAGTGGACGGCTGACTAACAGCGCGCCTGCTCCCCCATCTTTCGCCTTGTCAGCAAAATCGTGGGCATCAAAGCGTTCGCCTTTAAGCGCCACAAACAGGCAGCCCGGCGTCACTTTACGCGTATCGGTTGTCACTGCATCGAGGGTCAGGTCGCCCCCTTTTAGTTCGCCACGGAGGATCTCCGCCAGTTGGCTGAGCGTTACGCTAATCATGCGATCACCCCCAACAGACGCGCTGCCGTGACGCGGTCAGAATAGTCGAGACGCTGTGAACCAACGATCTGGTAGTCTTCGTGCCCTTTCCCGGCCACCAGCACCACGTCGTTTTCTTTCGCCTGCATGATGGCGTTAGTCACTGCTTCGGCGCGACCTTCCATCACCTTCGCCTGTCCGGCATCCAGCATCCCCGCCAGAATGTCGTTGATGATGGCGCGCGGCTCTTCGGTACGCGGGTTGTCATCAGTCACCACGACCACATCAGCAAATTGTTCGGCAATCGCGCCCATCAGCGGACGTTTGCCTTTGTCACGATCGCCACCGCAGCCAAAGACGCACCACAGTTTGCCGGTACAGTGCAGACGCGCCGCCTGCAGCGCTTTTTCCAGCGCATCCGGCGTATGGGCATAATCAACCACCACGGTGGTTTTGCCCGGCGCGCTGAATACTTCCATGCGCCCGCAAACCGGTTGCAATTGTGTCGCTGTTTTTAGTAAATCAGCTAACGGATACCCCAGCGCCAGCAGCGTTGCCAGCGCCAGCAGCAGATTGCTGACGTTAAACGCGCCCATCAGGCGGCTTTCAATTTCGCCCTCCCCCCATGAGGAGGTAAAGCGAATCGTTGCCCCGCTGTCGTGATACTTCACCTCAACGGCTTTTAACCAACGACCATGACAGTTCGGGTTGATGTGGTCTTCCATCGAAACGGCCACCGCATCCGGAAGTTTGGCCAGCCAGCGACGACCGACCTCATCATCCGCATTGACGATGGCCTGACCGCAATGGTGCGTGGAGTACAGCAACCATTTCGCGGCTTCGTAATGTTCCATGTCACCGTGGTAGTCGAGATGGTCACGGCTTAAGTTAGTAAACACTGATGCGGCAAACTTCAGCGCCGCGACGCGATGCTGAACCAGACCGTGGGAAGAGACTTCCATTGCGCCAACCGTGGCGCCCTGTGCAACCAGCCCCGCCAGCACATGCTGGACATCAACGGCTGAACCGGTGGTATTTTCCGTCGGGATCACTTTGCCCAACAGACCATTGCCAACGGTTCCCATCACCGCGCTGGTTTCACCCAGCAGTTGGCTCCACTGCGCCAGCAATTGAGTAGTGGTCGTTTTACCGTTAGTCCCGGTCACGCCAACCAGACGCATTTTTTCAGAAGGCTCGTGGTAAAAACGGCCCGCCAGTGCAGATAAACGCTCATTAAGCTGGCTGAGATAGATAACCGGAACGCCGTGCATTTCACGGATTTCACCATCAGTCGCTTCATCTTTTGCTTCTGCAATAATGGCAGCCACACCTTGCGCTATCGCCTGCGGGATATACCGACGCCCGTCCGCCTGATGACCCAATACTGCGACAAAGAGATCGCCCGATGCAGCCACACGGCTGTCGAGCGTCATCTCCCGCAGTGCTCGCTCCGGTGCACCCGGCACCCATGGAGCAAGAAGGTCGCGCAAATTACGATCTGCCACCTGTTGCCTCGCCTTGATTATTCACAAATTCACTTTTATCGCCCGTTGCCAGCGCATCCGGTTCGATGTTCATGGTGCGTAGTACGCCGCCCATGATGGCACCGAAGACCGGCGCGGAAACGGCGCCACCGTAGTATTTACCCGCCTGCGGATCGTTGATAACAACAACCAGCGCGAAGCGCGGCTGACTCGCAGGCGCAACGCCTGCGGTATAAGCAATGTATTTGTTGATGTAGCGACCATCCGGCCCTACTTTTTTCGCCGTACCGGTTTTGATGGCGATGCGATAGCCTTTAATCGCCGCCTTCACGCCGCCGCCTCCGGGCAGCGCTACGCTTTCCATCATGTGCACCACGGTACGAACGGTCGCTTCCGGGAAAATACGCTCGCCCGGAACAGGAGGGTCAACTTTGGTAATCGACAGCGGGCGATAAACGCCATAGCTGCCGATCGTTGCATAGACTCGCGCTAACTGTAACGGGGTTACCATTAGCCCATAGCCGAAAGAGAAGGTGGCCCTCTCTATGTCAGACCACCGTTGTTTTTGAGGATATAAGCCACTGCGTTCTCCGACCAACCCCAAATTGGTCGCTTTTCCCAGCCCAAAACGTGAGTAAGTATCTACTAACGCTGAGGACGGCATCGCTAACGCCAGCTTAGAAACACCGACGTTACTCGACTTCTGCAAAACCCCGGTAAGGGTCAATTCGCTATAACGCGCCACGTCTTTGATTTCGTGACCATTAATTCGGTAAGGAATCGTATTGAGTACGGTATTTTCGCGTACCACTCCACGCTGCAGCGCCGTCATTACCACCATTGGTTTGACGGTAGAACCCGGTTCAAACACGTCGGTAATGGTACGGTTACGCATGACATCTTTTTGCGTACCGGAGAGATTATTGGGGTTGTAGGACGGGCTGTTTGCCATCGCCAGCACTTCACCGGTGTTGACATCCACCAGCACGGCGCTGCCGGATTCCGCTTTGTTGAACGCGACGGCATTATTCAGTTCACGGTAGACCAGCGCCTGTAAACGCTCATCAATGCTCAGCGCAAGGTTGTGCGCCGCCTGGCTGTCGGTAGAGGAGATATCTTCAATTACGCGGCCATAGCGGTCTTTACGTACGATACGTTCGCCCGGCTGTCCGGTGAGCCACTTATCGAAGCTCTTCTCAACGCCTTCAATCCCCTGGCTATCAACGTTAGTAAAGCCAATGAGGTGAGCAGTCACTTCTCCGGAAGGATAGTAACGACGGGATTCTTCACGCAGGTGAATACCTGGCAGCTTGAGTTTTTTGATGTAGTCGGCCATGTCAGGGTTAACCTGACGCGCCAGATAGATAAAGCGCCCTTTCGGGTTGGCGTTAATACGGGAAGCCAGCTGGTCGAGCGGGAGATTAAGCGCGGTCGACAGCGCTCTCCAGCGTTCACCAACGCTCACGCCGCCTGCGTCATGCACCTCTTTTGGGTCGGCCCAAATCGCCTTCACCGGAACACTCACCGCCAGCGGACGGCCCGAACGGTCGGTAATCATCCCGCGCGATGTAGAGACTTCCTGTACGCGCAGGGAGCGCATGTCGCCCTGACGTACCAGCATATCCGGCGCGATGATTTGCAGCCAGGCGACGCGTCCCAGCAGGAAACCCAGTGCCAGCAAAATACAGCCGCACAGTAACGCAAAACGCCAACTGACAAAGTTGGCTTGTTCTTCCTGGCGTTTTGGTTTGTGCGTTTTTGCCGCTGCTTTCATGCGTCGCGTTTATCCTTATTTTTGTACTACAATATTTTCTTGTGAGGGATCAACATGCTGCATTTGCAGCTTTTCCGTTGCGATCCGTTCAACACGGCTATGGTCGCCGAGCGCGTTCTCCTCAAGGATCAAGTTGCGCCATTCGATATCCAACGCATCTCGCTCCAGAACCAACTGCTCACGCTGCGCGGTCAGTAACCGCGTATGGTGGGCTGTTGTCACGACGGTAACCGCCGTCAAAATAATGCAAATGAACAGGCAGAGTGGCAGCTTCCCATACCGCAAAAGATCGTCACCGATCACGCCAGGCAAGGCATGGCGCTCGTTGCTTCCTATCGATCCTTTAACTTTGCTAAGGGCTTCTGTCACTCTGCTGATCATGCGTTCGTCCTCTCTGCAATACGCAGAACTGAACTACGGGCACGAGGATTTTCAGCTACCTCTTCTTCACCCGGCATCATCTTGCCTAGTGCTCTTAACTCACGGCCACCCAGCTTTTTAATCTGCGCTTCCGTCATCGGTATTCCAGCCGGAACCTGAGGACCACGGCTTTGTTCGCGCATAAAGCGTTTCACAATACGGTCTTCAAGCGAATGGAAACTGATAATCGAAAGGCGACCACCTGGTGCCAGCACGCTGAGCGAGCTTTTTAGCGCCTGCTCTATCTCCTCCAGTTCACTGTTCACCCAGATGCGCACCGCCTGGAAGGTACGGGTCGCGGGATGTTTGAATTTGTCTTTCACCGGCATTGCCGCCGCAATCACTTCCGCCAGCTCTTTGGTGCGGGTCATCGGTTCGATGCGATTGCGCTCGACGATGGCGCGAGCAATGCGTTTACCAAAGCGCTCCTCGCCAAAGGTTTTAATCACCCAGGCAATGTCCGCTTCATCGGCGGTTTGCAGCCATTCGGCTGCGGACTGACCGCGTGTTGGATCCATACGCATATCCAACGGACCGTCACGCATAAACGAGAAACCGCGCTCCGCATCATCAAGCTGCGGGGAAGAAACGCCAAGATCGAGAAGAATCCCGTCGATCTTACCGGTAAGTCCGCGCTCGGCGACATAGTCAGCCAGCGCAGAGAATGGTCCATGAACGATGGAGAAACGGGGATCGGTAATCGTCTGTGCAACGGCAATAGCCTGCGGATCGCGATCGATAGCCAGTAAACGTCCCTCTTCGCCAAGCTGGGAAAGGATCAGACGTGAATGACCACCGCGACCAAATGTCCCGTCAATGTAGATGCCGTCTGGACGAATATTCAGGCCGTTGACGGCCTCATCCAGCAACACCGTTGTATGTTTATAATTTTCCATCATTTTATAGAGACAAATCCTGCAATCGTTCCGACAGCGCGCCGGTAACAGACTGCTCAGCGTCGATATCTTCCTTGACCTGTTGATACCAGGCCGTTTCATCCCACAGCTCAAACTTATTGAACTGCCCAACCAGCATCACTTCTTTCGTTAGCCCCGCGTGTTGCCGCAGAATCGGCGCTATCAATAATCGGCCAGCGCTATCCATCTGACATTCGCTGGCATGCCCCAACAACAGGCGCTGTACGCGACGCTCAACTGGATTCATGCTCGACAGACGCGATAACTTCTGCTCGATAATTTCCCATTCAGGCAGGGGGTACAGCAGCAGGCACGGGTGATGGATGTCAATGGTGCAAACCATTTGACCGGTAGCGCACTCGAGCAGTTGATCCCGATAACGGGTGGGCACCGATAAGCGCCCTTTACTGTCGAGATTAACTAACGTTGCTCCCCGGAACATGCCAGTCTCACCCCCGATTACCACTTTATCCCACAAAATCCCACTTAAAGGAGTTTACGGAGCGGAGGAAAACCTTGTCAAGCAAGTCACGGCGCTAAGCGGAGCAAAAAACACATTGTTTACAGCTAATATCAGCGTTGAACAAATTCCGTACAGCAAACGAAGCAAATTAACGTCATGAATATTTGTAAGAAAAAAATCCAACAACTCATGATTGTTTAAAACAACCGAATATCATCAAAAGAAAATATAAAGTGTCAGTTTGCGACGCGAGCGGCATTTTAGGACAATATGCAGCGAGATAACAGTACCAGTTAATCAGTCTGTATGCCGTGCAGGAGCGAGGTAAGCGTGAGGTTGTCGGCATAGGGCAGCAAAGTGTTTGTTAATTCGGCAAATCCCTACAAGCATGTAACAAAATAATACAACCGTAACGCATCTTTACGCTTCAATAACCCAAAAATGGAGAGTTGCATTTTTAATTCGGCATAATTCAAGAATCAATTTCAGATAATTCTAAAGAATATTCTTAATTATAATGAGGTTATTTCTGAGAATAGAATATTTGATGACGTCAGAGGCTTATCCCGTTGACGTCACCAAATGAGGCAACTTAGTTACGGCTCAGAATACCGCGACGGTACAGATTACGCCGTATACGCGTTAACCCAGGTTTGGGTTTACGCGGCTCATCCAGACTTGCCAGCACAATCTCCAGCACACGTTCAGCTACATCGCGATGGCGTTGCGCCACCGCGAGCACCGGACACTGCAGGAAGTCGAGCAGTTCGTGATCGCCAAAAGTCGCTATCGCCAAATCAGACGGCAACTGCCCATCGCGACGCAGGGTCACATCCATCACCCCCTGCAACAGAGCAAACGACGTGGTAAAAAGCGCCTGAGGCATGGGATGCGTTTCCAGCCATTTATCAAAGAGCTGCGCGGCCGCTTCCCGCTCATAGCTGTTGGCGTAAAGGAAATGAACGTCACGCGGATCGTCTTTCCACGCGGTACGGAAGCCCTGCTCACGCAGGAAGCTGACGGATAATTCAGGCAGCGCGCCCAGATAAAGTACGGTTTCTGCAGGGAATTTACGTAACTCCTGCGCCAGCATTTCCGCATCATCCTGGTCCGCGCCCACGACGCTGGTGAAATGTTCGCGATCCAGCGCACGGTCCAGCGCCACAATCGGGAATGAACTGTTTGCCCAGCGCTGATAGAACGGATGTTCTGGCGGCAAGGAAGTCGACACAATGATGGCATCAACCTGGCGTTGTAAAAGATGCTCAATACAGCGCATTTCGTTATCAGGCTGATCTTCAGAGCAGGCAATCAACAGTTGATACCCGCGCTGACGCGCCTGGCGCTCCAGATAGTTTGCAATCCGGGTATAGCTTGTGTTCTCAAGATCCGGGATCACCAGCCCGATAGAGCGTGTGCGTCCAGCACGCAGCCCGGCCGCCACGGCATTCGGGTGGTAATTATGCTCACGCACCACCGCCATGACTTTTTCAACCGTTTTGTCGCTTACGCGATATTGCTTTGCTTTGCCATTAATAACGTAGCTTGCAGTCGTTCGCGAAACGCCGGCCAACCGAGCGATTTCATCCAGTTTCACAATTGCCCCTTGCGTAAAATGTACAAACCATAACCTTTGTGATGGCATGGGTTAAGTTTCTTAACATCTAAGCGCAGAATAATGACTGCGGCAACCGCTTTTGTCTCTGGTTACTGCTGATTTCGCAAAAAAAGCGCAACAGATAGCATCAGCGAAAACCCTCCATGCCGGATAAGGCGTTTACGCCGTCATCCGGCATGGCCTCCGCGATGATGCCTGATGGCGCTGTGCTTATCAGGCCTACAGTCGACTATTAGCGCATGATTTTATCGCCGCGAGAAAGCCCCACCACGCCAGAACGGGCTACCTCTACAATTTTGGCGACTTCACGTAATGTTGCCAGGAACGCATCCAGCTTATCACTGGTGCCCGCCAACTGTACGGTGTAGATGGACGGCGTGACGTCGATGATTTGCCCGCGGAAAATCTCCGTGTTGCGTTTCACCTCCTCCCGACCATAGCCGCTGGCCTGGATTTTCACCAACATGATCTCGCGTTCAACATGGGCGCCCTGCCCCAGTTCGCTCACGCGCAGAACATCCACCAGTTTGTGTAGCTGCTTTTCGATCTGCTCCAGGACTTTCTCATCCCCTACCGTTTGAATCGTCATTCGCGATAAGGTTGGATCGTCAGTGGGCGCGACGGTCAGGCTTTCAATATTGTATCCACGCTGGGCGAAAAGGCCTATCACACGCGACAAGGCACCCGACTCATTTTCCAGCAATACCGATAATATCCGGCGCATAATCAGGTCCTCTCCGTTTTGCTTAACCACATTTCATCCATACCGCCCCCACGAATCTGCATCGGGTAGACATGCTCGCTGCCATCAACGGTGACATCGACAAACACCAGACGACGGTTGCGCACATGCTCCAGCGCTTCACTCAGTTTGCTTTCCAGTTCTTCAGGATGGTTAATCTGGATACCAATATGCCCATAAGCCTCGGCAAGGCGCACAAAATCGGGCAGCGACTGCATATAAGATTGTGAATGACGTCCAGAGTAGATCATGTCCTGCCATTGTTTGACCATGCCGAGATAGCGGTTGTTCAGGTTGAGCACCAGTACCGGCAGCTCGTACTGCAGCGCCGTCGACAGTTCCTGGATGTTCATCTGAATGCTGCCATCCCCGGTCACGCACACCACCGTTTCCTCAGGCAATGCCATTTTTACGCCTAGCGCCGCAGGTAAACCAAATCCCATGGTGCCGAGGCCGCCAGAGTTAATCCAACGGCGTGGTTTATCGAACGGGTAGTAGAGTGCGGCAAACATCTGATGCTGACCCACGTCAGAAGTCACATACGCATCCCCTTTCGTCAGACGCCAGATGGTTTCAATCACCGCCTGTGGCTTAATGCTTTCACTTTGCGTGTCATATTTCAGGCACTGACGGGCGCGCCAGTGTTCAATCTGTTGCCACCAGTCACGGTTATCATCCAGCGGCTGCTGAGATTTCTCCTGCTCCAGCAGTTCGAGCATCTGATCAAGTACCAGACGAGCATCGCCGACAATCGGAATATCCGCAGTGACGGTTTTCGAAATAGAGGTCGGATCGATGTCGATATGCAGCACGGTCGCATTTGGACAATATTTTGCCAGATTATTGGTTGTTCGATCGTCAAAACGCACGCCGACGGCAAAGATCACATCGGAATGATGCATGGTCATGTTTGCTTCGTAAGTTCCATGCATGCCCAGCATTCCCAACGCCTGGCGATGTGTTGCCGGAAACGCGCCTAACCCCATCAGCGAGGAAACAACAGGCAGGTTAAGAGCTTCAGCGATCTGGCCCAACTGCTCATGGCAGGCGGCATTAACGGCGCCACCACCCACGTACACAACCGGTTTTTTAGCCGCGACTAACGTCTGCAGAGCGCGTTTTATCTGCCCTTTATGTCCGGTAGTCGTCGGATTATACGAACGCATACTCACCGACTCCGGCCAGCTGTAAGGCAGTTTCCTGGCGGGATTCAGAATATCCTTCGGCAAATCGACCACGACAGGCCCCGGACGACCGCTTGCCGCCAACCAGAAGGCTTTTTTTAGCACCTGTGGGATGTCTTCTGTTTGTTTGACCAGAAAGCTGTGTTTCACCACCGGGCGGGATATGCCCACCATGTCGCACTCCTGGAAGGCATCGTAGCCAATCAGCGACGTTGCGACCTGCCCGGAGAGGATCACCAGCGGAATGGAATCCATGTAAGCCGTTGCAATCCCGGTAATCGCGTTGGTAGCGCCTGGTCCTGAAGTGACTAATACGACGCCCACCTCCCCCGTGGCGCGCGCCAGGCCATCAGCCATGTGTACCGCGGCCTGCTCATGACGAACCAGCACATGATCAATACCACCGACCGTATGCAACGCATCATAAATATCGAGGACGGCCCCCCCGGGATAACCGAATACCTGCTTTACACCCTGATCGATGAGCGATCGGACGACCATCTCGGCTCCAGACAACATCTCCATGGCTTGCCTCACTCTTATAATGAATAACGGTTTAACAACACATTAACCGCTGACGATGACGCATGGCAATTGACTCCGCTGGGGTAGCCTCAGAGCAAATAAGAATAAAACGGAGGAAAGCGTCGATTTAATGGAGAATTAAACCAGGATAAGTAAATGATATGATAAATAATCGCTTAAAAAGGGGGACTTACAGCTATTACTCTATTTTTTTACACTGTTAGCTAATCCTGGAAAGTGGATTTCAGCATAAAATTTTACATATAAATAAAAAAGCAGAACAAACCAGAAGCATTATCCGGCTTGTTCTGCTGAATGCTATTGCTTACAGATGGAGACTAACAGCTCTTCCATCCATTGATGTCCTTTATCCCGGCCTGCAGCTTCATGCCAGGAAAGATAACATGTACGGCTGTTCAATTTTAAAGGTAAAGGTAATATCTGAAGTTCTAAAGAATCAGCGAACTCTTCTGCCAACCAACGTGGCGCAATAGCGACCAGATGCGTTTGCGACACAATATTAAGAACGCTAATTAATGCCATGCCCTGGTAAGCGACGCAGGATTGTTTATCCGGCGTGTCATACCACGGCTGACTGAAAGATGCGAAGCGATCCAGCGAAACCACCGCGTGTTGCTCATTATAAACATCGTTTTCCAATAATGGACCACTAATGCGCGGATGCTTTTTGCTTACCACTAATACCATTTCATCATTGAATAACGGAATACTTGAGAATTCTGGACGACGGAATTCTTCATAGCTAATAACAAACTCTGTTTCCTGATAACGCAGCTGATGCTCGGTATTTTGATTAAGTGAAGATTTAAATATGACATTAATGTTTGGCGCGACCTGTTCAACCCGATTATAAATCAACGATGTCAGGATATTATCTAATGGGCTGCATACGCAGAGATTGAAAACACGTTCACTGCTGGCTGGTTCAAAACCCGATCCAGGCAGTTCGTTTTGCACTAATTGCAATGCCTGACGAATGGAACCAAATAGCTGGAAAGCTCTTGCTGTCGGCTGGATCCCCCGACCATAACGAACAAAAAGCTCATCATTAAACATGACTTTGAGGCGCGCTACCGCATTACTGACCGCTGGTTGCGACATCCCCAGGGTATGCGCAGCGCGGGTAATATTCTGTTCCTGCATCACCGCATCAAAAACGGTTAAAAGATTAAGGTCAACCATGCGAAGTTGCGGTTTTCCTGGCTCTAAAAGATTGGGTTTATCTATTATTTTTACTTCTGGCATAGTTAACTCCACTGTCACTCTAAACTCCCTTTTCCCAGACGGAGTAAAGAAATAACCTCCGCTAATATGATTTACCATGCATATAAAATAAGAAAAAGGAAAAACATTAAAATTAGGAAAACATAAAGGTACAAACCTAAATGAACAAAACAGCAATGCGAGCGCAGTGTGGCAGAGGTCACTGCACGATGATTCATATGTTTAAATTTCAAAAACAATATAACCATAAGCGTGGCGAATATACAATCATACACATCATGAATGTATATTTAAGTTTTAATTAAATGTTTATATTATTAATACATTAAAAGTTAACATTAATTTATCAATCATGTCCTTCCGCTGTGCCCCGATCTATTCAGTATTGCTATAAAAACAGACAAATCATAAAGATATAAAATCTTAATCGCGCCATCGACTTCAACGAACCGTTACAATAAATGCGAATAAATATGCTTAAATATGTCAAACCATGAAAATTATGTACAAGCATCAGCAGATTAATTTTATATACGCCAACAAATTCAGCACAATTCGCTTAAGTTTTGCCTAAACTTTTATCTGCTACAGGGGCATTTACAAGGGATGGGGTTGACATCGGAGTTCATATCCAGTACCACTAAAAGCATATCGCATTCGCCTGGAGCTTAATTGATGACTTACATTGCTCGTTTCAACGGTCTACTACTACTAAACGCATCTTCGTTGCGCGGTAGACTGGTGGACGACATTCAGCATTAAGTCAGCTCCAGTTAAGACAGAAACCCGCGCCGTTGCGCGGGTTTTTTTATGCTCGAAGCAAGGCGCCCTAAAGACCAAGGACCTAAACCATGAGCCAGCAAGTCATTATTTTCGATACCACCTTACGCGATGGAGAACAGGCGTTACAGGCAAGCCTGAGTGTGAAAGAAAAACTGCAGATTGCGCTGGCCCTTGAGCGTATGGGCGTTGACGTGATGGAAGTGGGTTTCCCAGTCTCTTCACCAGGTGACTTTGAGTCGGTTCAAACCATCGCTCGTCAGGTTAAAAACAGCCGCGTTTGCGCCTTAGCCCGTTGCGTTGAAAAAGATATTGATGTTGCAGCTGAATCCCTGAAGGTCGCTGAAGCTTTCCGCATTCATACGTTTATCGCCACCTCGCCGATGCACATCGCGACCAAATTGCGCAGTACGCTGGATGAGGTGATCGAGCGGGCTATCTATATGGTTAAGCGTGCGCGTAATTACACGGATGACGTGGAATTCTCCTGCGAAGATGCTGGCCGTACCCCTATCGCAGACCTGGCTCGCGTAGTAGAAGCCGCCATTAACGCCGGTGCCAAAACCATCAATATTCCCGATACCGTCGGCTACACCATGCCTTTCGAATTTGGCGCAATCATTTCCGGTCTGTACGAACGCGTACCGAATATCGATAAAGCCATCATCTCCGTACACACCCATGATGATTTAGGCCTGGGCGTCGGCAACGCGCTGGCTGCCGTTCACGCCGGAGCGCGCCAGGTGGAAGGCGCGATGAACGGTATAGGCGAACGCGCTGGTAACTGCTCCCTGGAAGAAGTGATCATGGCGATCAAAGTGCGCAAAGATATCCTGAACGTACAGACCCGCATTAATCATCAGGAGATCTGGCGTACCAGCCAGTTAGTGAGCCAAATCTGTAACATGCCCATTCCGGCTAACAAAGCGATTGTCGGTAGCGGCGCCTTTGCTCACTCCTCCGGCATTCATCAGGACGGCGTACTGAAAAATCGTGAAAACTACGAAATCATGACGCCTGAATCCATCGGCCTGAATCAGGTACAGTTGAACCTGACCTCCCGTTCCGGACGCGCCGCGGTGAAACACCGCATGGATGAGATGGGCTATAAAGAGAGTGAATATAATCTGGACAACCTGTACGACGCTTTCCTGAAGCTGGCGGATAAAAAAGGTCAGGTATTTGATTACGACCTGGAAGCGCTGGCCTTTATTAACAAACAGCAGGAAGAGCCAGAACATTTCCGTCTGGATTACTTCAGCGTGCAATCCGGCTCAAATGACATTGCTACTGCCTCCGTCAAGCTGGCCTGCGGTGAAGACGTCAAAGCCGAAGCGGCGAACGGTAACGGCCCGGTTGATGCCATTTATCAGGCCATCAACCGCGTGACGGAATACAACGTCGAACTGGTGAAATACAGCCTGACCGCCAAAGGGCACGGTAAAGATGCGCTGGGTCAGGTGGATATCGTCGCCAACTATAACGGTCGCCGCTTCCACGGCGTCGGTCTGGCAACGGATATTGTCGAGTCTTCCGCCAAAGCGATGGTCCATGTGCTGAACAATATCTGGCGCGCCGAAGAAGTCGAAAAAGAATTGCAACGCAAAGCTCAGAACAACGAGAACAACAAGGAAACCGTGTGATGTCGAAGAATTACCATATTGCTGTTTTGCCGGGTGACGGTATTGGCCCGGAAGTGATGGCGCAAGCCTTGAAAGTACTGGACGCAATTCGCCACCGTTTTAACATGCGCATTACCACCAGCCACTACGACGTGGGTGGCGCCGCCATTGATAACCACGGTCAGCCGCTGCCGCCGGCTACGGTTGAAGGCTGTGAGCAAGCTGACGCCATTCTGTTTGGCTCCGTTGGCGGTCCGAAATGGGAAAACCTGCCGCCAAACCAGCAGCCTGAACGCGGTGCGCTGCTGCCATTGCGTAAGCACTTCAAATTATTCAGCAACCTGCGTCCGGCAAAGCTGTACCAGGGGCTGGAAGCGTTTTGTCCTCTGCGCGCCGATATCGCCGCTAACGGTTTCGACATCCTGTGCGTGCGTGAACTGACCGGCGGGATCTACTTCGGTCAGCCAAAAGGCCGCGAAGGCAGCGGGCAACATGAAAAAGCATTTGATACCGAGGTATATCACCGTTTCGAGATCGAACGTATTGCCCGTATCGCGTTTGAGTCAGCTCGCCAGCGTCGCCGTAAAGTCACGTCGATTGATAAAGCTAACGTGCTGCAAACCTCTATTCTGTGGCGTGAAATCGTCAATGAAATTGCCAATGAATACCCGGACGTTGAACTGGCGCATATGTACATCGACAACGCGACAATGCAGTTGATCAAAGATCCTTCCCAGTTCGACGTCCTGCTGTGCTCCAACCTGTTTGGCGACATTCTGTCTGACGAGTGCGCCATGATCACCGGTTCAATGGGGATGTTGCCATCCGCCAGCCTGAACGAGCAGGGTTTTGGTCTGTACGAGCCTGCTGGCGGCTCCGCCCCGGATATCGCCGGGAAAAACATTGCTAACCCTATCGCCCAGATCCTGTCGCTGGCGCTGCTGCTGCGCTACAGCCTGGATGCCAACGATGCGGCAACCGCAATTGAGAGCGCCATTAACCGCGCATTAGAAGAAGGCATTCGCACTGGTGATTTGGCCCGTGGCGCTGCCGCAGTCGGTACCGATGAAATGGGCGACATCATTGCCCGTTACGTCGCAGAAGGGGTGTAATCATGGCCAAAACGTTATACGAAAAATTATTTGATGCGCACGTAGTCTTTGAGGCGCAAAACGAAACCCCGCTGCTGTATATCGACCGCCATCTGGTGCATGAAGTCACCTCCCCGCAGGCGTTTGATGGTCTGCGCGCGCATGGCCGTCAGGTGCGCCAGCCGGGTAAAACCTTCGCCACCATGGACCACAACGTCTCAACGCAAACCAAAGACATTAACGCCTCCGGCGAAATGGCGCGTATTCAGATGCAGGAACTGATCAAAAACTGCAATGAATTTGGCGTTGAACTGTACGACCTGAATCACCCGTATCAGGGTATTGTCCACGTGATGGGGCCTGAGCAAGGCGTGACCTTGCCGGGAATGACCATCGTCTGTGGCGACTCCCACACCGCCACCCACGGCGCATTCGGCGCGCTGGCGTTCGGTATTGGCACTTCAGAAGTTGAACATGTGCTGGCAACGCAAACCCTGAAACAGGGTCGCGCCAAAACCATGAAGATTGAAGTCAACGGCAAAGCCGCGCCGGGCATCACGGCGAAAGATATCGTGCTGGCGATTATCGGTAAAACCGGTAGCGCGGGCGGTACCGGGCATGTGGTTGAATTTTGCGGCGAAGCCATCCGTGAGCTGAGCATGGAAGGCCGTATGACCCTGTGTAACATGGCCATTGAAATGGGGGCCAAAGCGGGTCTGGTCGCACCGGATGAAACCACCTTTAACTATGTGCAAGGGCGTTTACATGCGCCGAAAGGCGAGGATTTTGCCCACGCGGTTGAGTACTGGAAAACGCTGCAAACCGACGACGGCGCAACGTTTGATACCGTCGTCACTCTGCAAGCAGAAGAGATCGCGCCGCAGGTCACCTGGGGAACGAATCCGGGTCAGGTGATCTCGGTGAACGATTATATTCCCGATCCGGCATCATTTACCGATCCCGTTGAGCGCGCATCGGCGGAAAAAGCGCTGGCGTATATGGGGCTGAAACCTGGCATTCCGTTAACAGAAGTGGCTATCGATAAAGTCTTTATCGGTTCCTGCACCAACTCGCGCATTGAAGATTTACGCGCCGCGGCGGAAATCGCCAAAGGGCGCAAAGTCGCGCCGGGCGTACAGGCACTGGTGGTGCCGGGTTCTGGTCCGGTGAAAGCGCAGGCGGAAGCGGAAGGTCTGGACAAGATCTTTATCGAAGCAGGATTTGAATGGCGCTTACCGGGCTGTTCCATGTGCCTGGCCATGAATAATGACCGCCTGAACCCAGGCGAGCGCTGCGCATCCACCAGCAACCGTAACTTTGAAGGTCGTCAGGGCCGCGGTGGCCGCACGCATTTAGTCAGCCCGGCGATGGCCGCCGCCGCCGCCGTTACCGGCCACTTCGCCGACATTCGCAGCATCAAATAAGGAAACTACCATGGCAGAGAAATTTACCCAGCATACCGGCCTGGTTGTCCCACTGGATGCCGCCAACGTCGATACCGATGCAATTATCCCGAAACAGTTTTTGCAGAAGGTCACACGCACCGGTTTTGGCGCCCATCTGTTTAACGACTGGCGTTTCCTGGACGAAAAGGGTCAACAGCCAAATCCAGAGTTTGTGCTGAACTTTCCGGAATATAAAGGCGCGTCGATTCTGCTGGCGCGGGAAAACTTTGGCTGCGGCTCTTCACGTGAACATGCGCCGTGGGCGCTGACCGACTACGGCTTTAAAGTAGTGATCGCGCCAAGCTTCGCCGACATCTTCTACGGCAACAGTTTCAACAACCAACTGCTGCCGGTAACCCTGAACGACGCGCAGGTCGATGAAATGTTTACCTTGGTGAAAGCCAATCCGGGGATTACATTTGAAGTGGATCTGGTGGCGCAGGTCGTCAAAGCGGGCGATAAGTCCTACAGCTTTAAGATCGATGACTTCCGCCGCCACTGCATGCTGAACGGTCTGGACAGCATCGGGCTGACGCTGCAGCACGAAGCCGCCATCACCGAATACGAAGACAGGCAGCCCGCGTTTATGCGCTAGTCATTGTTGTGCCGGATCAGGCCGTTACGCCGCCATCCGGCACTTTATAAATCAAACGTCCTTCACCCGCCCGGTCATCACCAGCGTGACCACCGAAATCGCCGCAATCACCCAGTAAACGGCAAAATGCCCGTAGCTTTGCGCCACCGCTCCTTGAATCACTCCCGCCAGAATCACGCCCGTTGAAATACTGTTAGTAAACAATGTGGTCGCCGATCCCGCGCGCCCCGGCATCAGATCCTGAAACCACAGCATTCCTATCCCAGCGATAATGCCGATAAATACCGCGTTAAACAGCTGCAGGACCAGCAGCGCCGTGCGGCTGTGAAAGAAGATCAGACCAAGATAAAACAGTACGCCCGCCGCCACGGCCGCGATCATCATGCGCCGCTTACCAAAGCGTTTCACGTAGTAGCCCGCCAGAATCATCGCCGGAATTTCCAGCCCGGCCGCGGTGCCCATCAGGATCCCGGCCAGCTTGTCCGGCAAGCCCAGCTCAAGGCTAATCCACAGCGGCATATCGATGATGTACATGGTATTGCAGGTCCACATCAGCGTGGAGGCAATAAACAGCATGCGTACATTTTTGTCCTGCCAACCGCTGGCCTGTTCCAGCGGCACATCGACAGGTTGCTCCACCCGAGCCACAGATGGCAGTATCAGCGCGATCAGCACCAGGCTGATGGCAAAAATGCCTGCGGCAATGGAAAACATCGCCGTGAAACCGTAATTCAGCGCCAGCATAAAAGCCAGCGGCGGCCCTATCACCCACGCCAACGAAAGCTGCGCACGCATCACCGAGCTAAACATCACCACTTCACGCGCCGAGCTATCGGCATATTCCCGCGCCAGCGCAAACAGCTGCGGCATGGCGGTATTTGCCAGCGAAGCCAGCAGCACACCGCAGGTGATCAGCGTGAGATAGTGGCGATTAAAGGCAAACAGCAGCGCGTTGCCGATTGCCATCAGACAACAGAACATGATCAGTTTTCGCCGATCGCCCTGACTATCGGATCGTTTCGCCAGACCAAGGCTGACCCCGATCCCGGCAATAGCGTTGACGGTATAAAACAGCCCGACCCAAAATGGCTGCGCCCCGACTTCACGGCTCAGAAACAGGCTCAGCGTGGGTGCCTGCAACGCCCCGGCCACACCCATCATAAAAGCGACCAGCATAAATGCCGCGTAAACGCCGTTAAGGCGCCGTCCCATGGTCATAATCCAGAGCATATCTTTCCTTTTAAGCGCAGCTGAAACGAAAAAAGCCAGCAGATAATACCTGCTGGCGCGGCGATTAACACCAATACTCAGTCACACATGATGTCTGCAACTCGCAATTCGGAGGTCAGGCTGTCACCTCCCACTGCATCAGTTCTTCAAGCATCTTTAAGCGCTGCGGTGCGCTCAGGCAAGCCAACCAGGACGATTTTTCCGTCGCAGTAAAGTACTTCAACCAGAACTGACGCATAGATGACCCCTTCGTTGTCTCATCGCTTCATCGGAATCTATTATTGGCTTAATATAGGGATAATAAAATTGCTGAGTTTTCCGCAGGAGTTCCCCTTTTATGTCTTCTGGTCGTTTGCAACAACAGTTCATCCGTCTGTGGCAATGCTGTGACGGCAAAACGCAAGACACGACGCTAAACGAACTGGCGGAGCTGCTGAGCTGCTCGCGCCGTCATATGCGCACCCTGCTTAATACCATGCAGGATCGCGGCTGGTTAACGTGGGAAGCCGAAGTTGGGCGGGGTAAACGCTCGCGCCTGACATTTCTCTATACCGGGCTGGCGCTCCAGCAGCAGCGGGCAGAAGACCTGCTGGAACAGGATCGTATCGATCAACTGGTGCAACTGGTCGGTGATAAAACGGCCGTCAGACAAATGTTGGTTTCCCACCTGGGACGCAGTTTTCGCCAGGGGCGGCACATCATGCGCGTCCTCTATTATCGCCCTATGCGCAATCTGCTCCCCGGCACGGCGTTACGCCGCTCCGAAACCCATATTGCCCGACAAATCTTCAGTTCCTTAATTCTGGTAAATGAGGAAAATGGGGAACTGGAAGCCGACATTGCGCATCATTGGCAGCAGATTTCGCCTTTACACTGGCGATTCTTCCTGCGCCCGGGGATCCATTTTCATCATGGCCGTGAGCTGGAAATGGAGGATGTCATTACTTCGCTACAGCGCATCAACGCGCTGCCGCTGTATTCGCACATTACGCAAATCGTCTCGCCCACCGCCTGGACGCTGGATATCCATCTTGCCCAACCGGACCGCTGGCTTCCCTGGCTACTGGGGCAAGTCCCCGCCATGATCCTGCCGCGAGAATGGGAAACGCTAAATAACTTTTCCAGCCATCCGATTGGCACAGGCCCATATGCCGTGATGCGCAATACTAATAACCAACTGAAAATTCGCGCATTTGATGATTACTTCGGCTACCGGGCGCTGATCGATGAAGTTAACGTTTGGGTATTACCTGACATCGGCGAAGAGCCGGGCGGCGGGTTGACGCTAAAAGGTCCCACGGAGGATGAAAAGGCGATTGAAAGTCGACTGGAAGAAGGCTGCTACTACCTGCTGTTTGATACACGCACCCATCGTGGTGCTAATCAGGAGGTTCGCGAGTGGGCAAGCCGGGTTCTCTCGCCAACCAATTTAATCTGTCACGCCGACGAACAGTACCAGAGACTGTGGTTTCCCGCCTATGGGTTACTCCCCCGCTGGCACCACGCCAAACCCGGGCATGGTGAAAAACCGGCCGGGCTGGAAACGCTAACGCTCACTTACTATCGCGATCACATCGAACATCGGATTATCGCGCAGATCATGAAAACGTTGCTGGCGCAGCATCAGGTACAGCTAAACATTCAGGAGATCGACTACGATCAGTGGCATGCAGGTGAAATAGTCAGTGATATCTGGCTCAACAGCGCCAACTTTACCCTACCGCTGGATTTCTCGCTGTTCGCTCATTTGTGCGAAGTCCCGCTGCTGCAAAACTGTATCTCGCGCGACTGGGAAAACGATGCGGCCCGCTGGCGAACCGGTGAAATGAGCCTGGCGGCATGGTGCCAACAGCTGCTCGCCACAAAGGCTATTGTGCCGTTGATCCACCACTGGCTGATCATTCAGGGCCAGCGCAGTATGCGCGGGCTACGCATGAATACCCTCGGCTGGTTTGATTTTAAATCGGCATGGTTTGCGCCGCCGGATCCCTAAGAGCCAGCTCTTAATTGCTGCCCGGCAACAAAATCACTACACTAACGCCGTTCTCAACGGGGTGCTAAATAAAAAACATACACAAAATCATTCATGATGCCTCAAGGCGGCAAGCGAGTGAATCCCCAGGAGCATAGATAACTATGTGACTGGGGTGAGCGAGCGCAGCCAACACAGAGGCAGCGTGAATGATGAAGTGTATGGGCTGAGAGATACCCGTCGAACCTGATCCGGATAATGCCGGCGAAGGGATTTGAGGCTTATCTCAAGTCCTTTGCCACCCAACTCTTGAGGTGCAAAGTGTTTAAAAAATGTCTTCCGCTTTTACTGCTGTGCGCAGCGCCTGCCTTCGCCAAACCGGTGCTGACCGTCTATACCTACGATTCGTTCGCTGCGGACTGGGGGCCTGGCCCGACAATCAAAAAAGCCTTTGAAGCTGACTGCAACTGCGAACTGAAGCTGGTCGCGTTGGAAGATGGCGTCTCGCTGCTTAACCGCCTGCGCATGGAAGGAAAAAACAGCAAAGCCGACGTCGTGCTGGGACTGGATAACAACCTGCTGGAAGCCGCCACGCAAACCAAACTGTTCGCCAAGAGCAATGTCGCAAACGACGCCGTTGACGTACCCGGCGGCTGGAAAAATGACACCTTTGTTCCGTTTGATTACGGCTACTTCGCTTTTGTCTATGATAAAAACAAGCTGAAAAATCCGCCAAAGAGCCTGAAAGAGCTGGTCGAAAGCGATCAGAAATGGCGCGTCATTTATCAGGACCCGCGCACCAGCACGCCAGGGCTGGGCCTGCTGTTATGGATGCAAAAAGTCTATGGCGACAAAGCACCGGAGGCGTGGCAGAAACTGGCAGCCAAAACCGTCACCGTCACCAAGGGCTGGAGCGAAGCCTACGGCCTGTTCCTGAAAGGTGAAAGCGATCTGGTACTGAGCTACACCACCTCTCCGGCCTATCACATCATTGACGAGAAAAAAGATAACTACGCCGCCGCCAACTTTAGTGAAGGTCACTATTTGCAGGTGGAAGTCGCCGCCCGCACCGCGGCCAGCAAGCAGCCGGAACTGGCTGAGACGTTCCTCAAGTTTATGGTTTCTCCGGCATTCCAGAATGCCATTCCGACCGGCAACTGGATGTATCCGGTGACGCAGGTTGCTCTCCCATCAGGATTTGAGCAACTGAAGAAACCGGCCACCGCGCTGGAATTTACCCCGCAGCAGGTTGCGGCTCAGCGTCAGACATGGATTAGCGAATGGCAACGCGCCGTCAGCCGTTAATTCCCGGCTGGCTGCTTCCAGGGCTTTCTGCCGCCACGCTGATGGTCGCAGTAGCCCTGGCCGCGTTTCTGGCGCTATGGTTTAACGCCCCACAAGGAGAATGGCTCTCGCTGTGGCGAGACGACTACCTGTGGCACGTGGTGCGTTTTTCTTTCTGGCAGGCTTTTTTATCCGCAGTGTTGTCGGTTGTCCCGGCAATTTTCCTTGCCAGAGCACTTTATCGCCGCCGTTTCCCCGGACGTCTGGCGCTGCTACGCCTGTGCGCGATGACGTTAATCCTGCCGGTGTTGGTCGCGGTCTTTGGCATTCTCAGCGTGTATGGCCGTCAGGGCTGGTTAGCCTCACTCTGGCAGATATTCGGGCTGGAGTGGACGTTTTCGCCGTACGGTTTGCAGGGTATTCTGCTGGCGCACGTTTTTTTCAATCTGCCGATGGCCAGCCGTCTGCTGTTGCAGTCGCTGGAAAATATTCCCGGTGAACAGCGACAGTTAGCCGCTCAGTTGGGTATCCGCGGCTGGCATTTCTTCCGCTTTGTCGAATGGCCATGGTTACGCCGTCAGATCCTTCCCGTCGCCGCGCTCATCTTTATGCTGTGCTTCGCCAGCTTCGCCACCGTTTTGTCGCTGGGTGGCGGGCCGCAGGCCACCACCATTGAGCTGGCTATCTATCAGGCGCTGAATTTCGATTACGATCCCGCCCGTGCCGCTATGCTGGCGTTGATCCAGATGCTGTGTTGTTTAGCGCTGGTGCTCCTCAGTCAACGCCTGAGCCGCGCTATTGCGCCCGGCACCACGCTGGTTCAGGACTGGCGCGATCCCGACGATCGTCTGCACAGCCGTCTGGCAGACTCCTTGCTGATTTTCCTGGCCCTGTTGCTGTTGCTGCCGCCGCTGTTGGCAGTGATTGTCGATGGTCTTAACCGCCAGCTTCTGGATGTGCTTATGCAGCCGGTTCTGTGGCAGGCGTTGGGAACTTCACTGCGCATCGCGCTGGCGGCAGGGGCATTGTGCGTGATACTCACCATGATGCTGTTATGGAGCAGTCGCGAACTGCGCGCCCGACAGCAGGTGCTGGCAGGCCAGGTGCTGGAGCTTAGCGGCATGATGATCCTCGCCATGCCGGGCATCGTGTTGGCAACCGGCTTCTTTCTGCTGCTCAATAACACCGTTGGTCTCCCCGAATCCGCCGACGGCATTGTGATTTTCACCAACGCGCTGATGGCGATCCCTTACGCGCTGAAGGTACTGGAAAACCCAATGCGTGACGTGACCGCACGCTACAGTATGTTGTGCCAGTCGTTGGGAATTGAGGGATGGTCGCGGCTGAAAGTGGTTGAACTGCGGGCACTGAAACGTCCGCTGGCGCAGGCGATGGCTTTTGCCTGCGTACTGTCGATTGGCGATTTTGGCGTGGTGGCGTTATTTGGCAATGAGGATTTCCGCACCTTGCCGTTTTATCTATATCAGCAGATTGGATCTTATCGCAGTCAGGATGGCGCGGTTACGGCGCTCTTGCTGCTGATCCTGTGTTTTACGCTGTTTACCGTTATTGAGAAATTGCCCCGTAGAAATGTTAAAACTGATTGATATCACATGGCTTTACCACCATTTGCCCATGCGCTTTACGCTGTCAGTCTCGCGCGGTGAGAAGGTCGCAATACTCGGGCCCAGCGGCGCCGGGAAAAGTACGCTATTGAATCTGATTGCCGGCTTTCTTGCGCCTGCCAGCGGCACAATGATGATTGAAGGTGAAGATCACACCGCAACGCCTCCTTCGCGTCGTCCCGTCTCCATGCTGTTTCAGGAAAACAATCTGTTCAGCCATCTGAGCGTGTGGCAAAACATCGGTCTGGGTCTTGATCCGGGATTAAAACTGAACGCATCGCAGCGGGAAAAAATGCGCCACATCGCCCGGCAAATGGGGCTCGATTCACTGCTGGAGCGACTCCCCGGTGAGCTTTCCGGCGGGCAGCGACAACGTGTGGCGCTGGCGCGTTGTCTGGTGCGGGAGCAACCCATTTTGCTGCTCGATGAACCGTTCTCTGCGCTCGATCCCGCGCTGCGTCAGGAGATGTTAACCCTGGTCGCCGAGGTCTGCCGTGATAAGCAGCTTACGCTGCTGATGGTTTCCCACAGCGTCGAAGATGCGGCGCGAATTGCGCCCCGGTCAATCGTGGTCGCCGACGGACGCATTGCGTGGCAAGGCAAAACAGACGAGCTACTAAGCGGTCAAGTCAGCGCCTCAGCGCTGTTAGGCATCAAGCCTCATATTTCGTAGGCCGGATAAGGCGAAGCCGTCATCCGGCAAGGGAATCGTTAGTAACCCACAACTTTGCGCAGAATATCGATATATACCGGCATCAGCGGGTGACGCAACAGCGCCACCAGCGCGACCACGCCGATCCCGAGCGTCAACGGCGCCAGATACAGTAAACGGCTGCGGGGGAAATACGCAGTTAAACGATCGACTGCCGCTTTGCCGCTGCGCCACAGCCGCCAGCATAACCAGCCTCCAACCCACAGCAGCAACGCCGTCGCCAGCAGCAGCCATTTGAAATCTCCGCTCTGCATATCGGAAGGAATATCGATTGCCGCGCCCGCCAAAATACCCGGCAGGAAATAGAACGGCGGCCACAGCACGCAGCCAATAATATTGGGGACTATAAATTTTGCGACAGGCAGATCCAGCATACCCGCCACCATCGGCACCAGCGGACGCGTTGGGCCGACAAAACGGCCCACCAGAATGGTAAACATGCTGTGCTGATGCAGCGCATGCTCGGTTTTATCCAGCAGCGCCTTGTTCTTTTTCATGAACGACCAACGGTGCAGCGGCTTTTTAAAGCGCCAGCCCAACCAAAAGGAGATCCAATCCCCCAACAGGCAACCGACGATGCCCGCAAGCCAGGCATGCCAGAAATTCAGTTCGCCACTGCCAATCAGCGCCCCCAGCCCCGCCATCATCACGGTGCCAGGCAGAATCAGACCAACCAGCGCCAGAGACTCCAAAAAGGCCACCAAAAGTACGGCGATCAGAGAGTACAGGGCGGACTGGAGGATAAAGTGTTCCAGCAATGCTTGCATAATGTGTCCGTCAGATTTACGAAGCAGGGATTTTGATAACCCTTCTCAACTTCGTCAAGCCATCAATTGTCTGAATAGATTGCCAGTTATGACAACTTTCAGGACACATCATTCACTTTTTATTCACATCCAGCACGGAACTCGCTCGGACTGGCGCCGGTACATTTTTTGAAAACGCGAGAGAAATAGAGCTGGTCATCAAAGCCGACGTTGCGACCCACCGTGGCGATAGGCATTCGTGTGGTACTCAGCAGTAGCTTCGCCTGACTGATTCGCTGATCCTCACGCCAGCTTAATACGCTGATGCCCAATTGCTGGCGGAACAGGTGTGACAAACGGGAAGGCGACAGGCAGACATGCTGTGCGACGCTGGCAATATCAAAATTGCTGTCCGCCAGATGATCGCTAATGTACTGACAGGCATCACGAACGCGGTTGTCCATTGGCGGGTGCAGCGACTCATTAATGGCTTCCATACGTCGGAGTAACAATTGCTCCAGCAAATTAATCGCCAGCAGTTCGGAATAGCGTCCCTCTCCCTGCCCGGCATTGATGATCTGCCCAAACAGTTCGTTGAAATGCGGTTGATGCGCTTCATCAGGGCGAAAGAAACCGGTCTGGGCAAAAATGGCCGGCCAGGCCAGCCACTCCTGCCAGTAAGCGCGTGGCCGGAAGTAGACCCACTGGTGATACCACTCGCTGGCGTCAGGATGGCGTCCGTAGTGGTGAATTTCGCCAGGCGGAAAAAGCAAAATATCGCCAGGTCGACAGACAAACTGCTTGCCCTGATTATTAATGACCCCTTCCCCACGAATAGTGAGATTGAGGATATAGCCTTTCATCCCCAGCGGCCTGTCGATAAAAAAATCCAGGTATCCGTTCGCCTCAATGGGGGTCAATCCAGCCACCAAATGTGCGTTAAACGAATAGCCCGGCAGGAGGGGATCGTTTTGCGTTTCAGCCATAATTTCAATACTCCCTGGGTTCTGCTAAGAAACAATTTGTCCATATTACGCCAGACATCATCGCCGTCGTCCCGGCGGGCCACAGTTGTTTGCGGTAATGGACCATCAACCCCGCTTGTGAAAAGCAATTTGTAAAAAACATGTACCACGCCAACGTCAAAATCGGCTAACAAAAGTGTCTATAACTACGGCAGAAATGTCCACATTGATTATTTGCACGGCGTCACACTTTGTGATGCCACAGCATTTTAGTCCATAAGATTAGCGAATCCTGCCTGACGGTTTTTATCCCTGGTCACTACTGTTTATCCATACCCGTATTTTTGGATGGAGTAAGACGATGGCGATTGCAATTGGCCTCGATTTTGGTAGTGATTCGGTACGCGCTTTGGCGGTGGAATGTGCCACTGGTGAAGAAATCGCCACCAGCGTTGAGTGGTACCCACGTTGGCAGGAAGGGCAGTTTTGCGACGGCCCAAACAACCAGTTTCGCCATCATCCGCGCGACTACATTGAATCCATGGAAGCGGCGCTGAAAACCGTACTCGCCGAACTGAGCGCGGAACAACGCGCAGAAGTGGTCGGGATTGGCGTTGACAGTACCGGCTCAACCCCGGCGCCTATCGATGCCGACGGCAACGTACTGGCGCTGCGCCCGGAGTTTGCGGAAAACCCGAATGCGATGTTTGTTCTGTGGAAAGATCACACTGCGGTAGAAGAAGCCGAAGAAATTACTCGCCTGTGCCACACGCCAGGCAAGATCGATTACTCCCGCTATATTGGCGGTATTTATTCCAGCGAATGGTTCTGGGCAAAAATCCTGCACGTGACTCGCCAGGACCACGCGGTCGCCGAGGCGGCGGTCTCATGGATTGAGCTGTGTGACTGGGTTCCGGCCCTGCTCTCCAATACTGTGCGCCCCCAGGATATTCGTCGCGGTCGCTGCAGCGCCGGGCATAAATCCCTGTGGCATGAAAGCTGGGGGGGGCTGCCGCCAGCCAGTTTCTTTGACGAACTCGACCCCATCCTCAACCGCCATCTGCAATACCCAATGTTTAGCGATACCTTCACGGCGGACCTGCCGGTTGGCACTCTGTGTGCCGAGTGGGCGCAGCGCCTGGGTCTACCGGAAAGCGTGGTGATTTCAGGCGGCGCTTTTGACTGCCATATGGGCGCGGTCGGCGCAGGCGCACAGCCCAATACGCTGGTGAAAGTCATCGGCACGTCTACCTGCGACATTCTGATTGCCGATAAACACAGCGTTGGCGAACGCG
Source organism: Citrobacter sp. CRE-46 (assembly GCF_059615875.1). NCBI lineage: Bacteria > Pseudomonadati > Pseudomonadota > Gammaproteobacteria > Enterobacterales > Enterobacteriaceae > Citrobacter > Citrobacter sp. CRE-46. The sequence goes on from NZ_CM184341.1 coordinate 4,316,648, forward strand.
CGGTGAAAGGCATTTGCGGGCAGGTTGATGGCAGCGTGGTGCCGCATTTTATCGGTCTGGAAGCGGGGCAATCTGCTTTCGGCGACATCTATGCCTGGTTTAGCCGCGTGTTGAGCTGGCCGCTGGAACAGCTTGCTGCGCAGCACCCGGAACTGAAAACCCAGATTAAAGCCAGCCAAAAACAGCTACTGCCAGCGCTCACCGAAGCCTGGGCGAAAAATCCGTCGCTGGATCACCTGCCGGTGGTGCTCGACTGGTTTAATGGTCGTCGTACGCCGAATGCCAACCAGCGTCTGAAAGGCGTCATTACCGACCTGAATCTGGCAACTGATGCGCCAGCGCTGTTCGGCGGTCTGATTGCCGCCACGGCCTTTGGCGCGCGCGTCATCATGGAATGCTTCACCGAACAAGGCATTGCGGTTAACAACGTCATGGCGCTCGGCGGTATCGCGCGTAAAAACCCGGTCATCATGCAGGCCTGCTGCGACGTGCTAAACCGTCCGCTGCAGATTGTCGCTTCAGACCAGTGCTGCGCGCTCGGTGCGGCTATCTTCGCCGCCGTTGCCGCGCAGGTCCATGCAGACATTCCAGCCGCCCAGCAACACATGGCGAGCGCAGTAGAAAAGACGATGCAACCTCGCCCAGAACAGGCTCAACGTTTTGAACAACTTTACCGCCGCTACCAGCAGTGGGCGGTAAGCGCTGAACAACAATACCTTCCGACTGCCGCTCCGGCGCAACAAGCCCCGGTAGACCTGGCAACCCTGACTCATTAAGGACACGACAATGACAATTTTTAATAACTATGAAGTGTGGTTTGTGATTGGTAGCCAGCACTTGTATGGCCCGGAAACCCTGCGTCAGGTAACCCAACATGCCGAGCACGTTGTTAACGCACTGAATACGGAAGCTAACTTGCCCTGCAAACTGGTGTTAAAACCGCTGGGTACTTCACCTGACGAAATTACCGCTATCTGTCGTGATGCCAACTATGACGATCGCTGCGCAGGTCTGGTGGTCTGGCTGCACACCTTCTCTCCAGCCAAAATGTGGATTAACGGTCTGACTATCCTCAATAAGCCGCTGATGCAGTTCCACACCCAATTCAACGCCGCCCTGCCGTGGGACAGCATTGATATGGACTTTATGAACCTGAACCAGACCGCACACGGCGGTCGCGAATTCGGCTTCATCGGTGCGCGTATGCGTCAGCAGCACGCCGTGGTCACCGGCCATTGGCAGGATAAGCAGGCGCACGAGCGTATTGGCTCCTGGATGCGTCAGGCGGTGTCCAAACAGGATACCCGCCATCTGAAAGTCTGCCGTTTTGGCGACAACATGCGCGAAGTGGCGGTCACTGACGGCGATAAGGTTGCCGCACAGATCAAATTCGGCTTCTCGGTAAATACCTGGGCCGTGGGCGACCTGGTGCAGGTAGTGAACGCAATTAGTGACGGCGAAATCAACGCGCTGATCGACGAGTATGAAAGCACCTACACCATGACGGCGGCCACACAAGTCCATGGTGAGAAACGTCAGAACGTACTGGAAGCCGCCCGAATTGAACTGGGAATGAAGCGCTTCCTTGAGCAGGGCGGATTCCACGCCTTCACGACGACATTTGAAGATTTGCACGGCCTGAAACAACTTCCGGGTCTGGCCGTACAGCGTCTGATGCAGCAAGGCTACGGCTTTGCGGGCGAAGGCGACTGGAAAACCGCCGCTCTGCTTCGCATCATGAAGGTGATGTCAACCGGTCTGCAGGGCGGCACCTCATTTATGGAGGATTACACCTACCACTTCGAGAAAGGCAACGATCTGGTGCTCGGCTCACACATGCTGGAAGTGTGCCCGTCAATCGCTGTGGAAGAGAAACCGATCCTCGACGTTCAGCACCTCGGCATTGGCGGTAAAGACGATCCTGCCCGTCTGATCTTCAACACCAAAACCGGCCCGGCAGTGGTCGCCAGCCTGATCGATCTCGGCGATCGTTATCGCCTGCTGGTTAACTGCATCGACACGGTGCAAACGCCGCACGACCTGCCGAAACTGCCGGTGGCTAACGCATTGTGGAAGGCCCAGCCGGATCTACCAACCGCATCTGAGGCCTGGATCCTTGCCGGCGGCGCGCACCACACCGTCTTCAGCCATGCGCTGGATCTGAACGATATGCGCCAGTTCGCTGAAATGCACGATATCGAGATCGCAGTGATCGATAACGAGACCCGTCTGCCGGCCTTTAAGGACGCGCTGCGCTGGAACGAAGTGTATTACGGGTTCAAACGTTAATTGGTGAAACGGATTGCCCGGTGGCATTTCATTTACCGGGCCTATAAATCACCGTAGGCCGGATAAGCGAAACGCCATCCGGCATTCAGGAGTTTACATGCTAGAAGATCTTAAACGTCAGGTACTGGAAGCGAATCTGGCACTGCCCAAGCACAACCTGGTGACGCTGACCTGGGGTAACGTTAGCGCCGTCGATCGCGAACGCGGCGTGTTTGTGATTAAACCTTCCGGTGTCGATTACAGCGTCATGACCGCAGACGATATGGTTGTTGTCAGTATCGCCACCGGGGAAGTCGTTGAAGGCACGAAAAAGCCCTCCTCCGATACCCCAACGCACCGTTTGTTATATCAGGCATTCCCGACCATTGGCGGCATTGTTCATACCCACTCGCGCCACGCGACAATCTGGGCGCAGGCGGGTCAGTCGATCCCGGCCACGGGTACCACCCATGCGGACTATTTCTACGGCGCCATTCCCTGCACACGTAAAATGACCGACAGCGAGATTAACGGGGAATACGAGTGGGAAACCGGGAATGTGATCGTCGAAACCTTTGAGAAAAAAGGGATTGACGCAGCGCAGATGCCAGGCGTACTGGTGCACTCTCACGGTCCGTTCGCCTGGGGAAAAAATGCCGAAGATGCGGTGCATAACGCCATCGTGCTGGAAGAAGTCGCCTATATGGGGATATTCTGCCGCCAACTCGCGCCGCAGTTGCCGGATATGCAACAAACCCTGCTGGATAAACACTACCTGCGTAAACATGGCGCAAAAGCCTATTACGGTCAGTGAAATGACGCCAGGCGCGTCCGGAAACAATGACGCGCCTTCTTATTATTGAGTTATATATTCCGCAAACGTACTTCGATACACACAATTATTAGCACAAACGTATTTAATCACATTATCATAATGTCCCAGCGCCTCTTCGCCATCCAGAGAATGAAAGAAAATATAATCTGCAATTGTTGACTGCCAGCGTTGGCCGTTCAACAGATAATTAATAACCGTATCACGATGCCCATTTATTCTGTCCTGTCCTTGCCAGTGAAAGAAGGCATTCCCACGATCAATAATCTCAGAGCGCCAGATTTGACCTGACCATGTTCTATACTCAATGTATTGACTTACCGACTTAATAGTCGGGTTACATAGCTGAGTATTAACAAATAAATAGTGGTCATATCCTACCTGTAACGCCTGAGTATAAACATTCATAACACCTCTCCATTTCACAACACACCCAAGCTATTGATATAAAACACCCGAGCCGCCAGATGAATAAAAATTACATCAGGAGATAAAAATCAAATTATGCAGAGAGATATTCCCGACGAAATCGTACCGAAAATCTATTTTTATCCAGACAATAGTAATCCAATAATATATATTATATTCAACCTGACAACCCGAATGCTTCGATTAAAATAGTTACACTAACCATGAATAAAAACAAATTAAAAAAAGTGTAATTTTTTCTGAACCGAGGGGTAAGTAGCAGAATGGGTTGAGCACTATTCTGAAAATGTGAAAAAACTCCTGAAGCAGACTATCAATTTATGGAAAACACATAATCAAAAAGTAGTAATTTAAATAAATAATCAAAACAGACTAATCAAATAATTTACGGAAGTATAACCAGAAACTGTATTCATAAATTAAATAGTTCGACACTGAAAATTTGTACCCGAAAAGAATTTTACTGTCACTGCGACTGCATCTTACCGCGACTTTTATCTTACAACTGTACAAAATAACAGTACAATCGTGCAATCCAGGCTATAATCATGCTTGGTTTTTTAATGGATACACAGCGTGGCGCAGGCAGGCTTTATTTTAACCCGGCACTGGCGGGACACCCCGCAGGGAACTGAGGTCTCATTCTGGCTGGCGACAGACGACGGGCCGCTGCTGGTCACGCTCGCGCCTCAGGAATCCGTCGCGTTTATACCTGGCAGTCAGGTTCCGCGCGTTACATCATTATTACGTACAGAGAACGGCTATCGCTTGACGCCGCTTCAGCTACAAGATTTCCACCGCCAGCCCGTTTCGGGTCTGTATTGCCGCTCCCACCGCCAGCTTATGCGGCTGGAAAAACTCCTGCGCGAAAACGACATCACCGTTTATGAGGCTGACGTACGCCCGCCAGAGCGATATCTGATGGAGCGCTTTATCACGTCCCCGATCTGGGTCGAAGGCGACAAACATAACGGCACGCTGATTAATGCCCGCCTGAAGCCAAACCCGGACTATCGACCGCCGCTAAAATGGGTATCGCTGGATATCGAAACCACGCGGCATGGTGAACTCTACTGCATCGGTCTTGAAGGCTGCGGGCAGCGTATTGTCTACATGCTCGGCCCGGCAAACGGCGATGCCTCGGCGCTGGATTTTGAACTTGAGTACGTGGCTAGCCGACCGCAGTTGCTGGAAAAGCTCAACGACTGGATTGCCCGTCATGATCCCGATGTCATCATTGGCTGGAATGTGGTGCAATTCGATTTACGCGTCCTGCAAAAGCATGCCGAACGTTATCGCATCCCCCTGCGTTTTGGTCGTGATAATAGCGAACTGGAGTGGCGCGAGCATGGCTTCAAAAACGGCGTGTTCTTCGCGCAGGCCAAAGGTCGACTGATCATTGACGGCATTGAAGCGCTCAAATCCGCATTCTGGAATTTCTCGTCATTCTCGCTGGAAACGGTGTCGCAAGAATTGCTGGGCGAAGGAAAATCGATTGATAACCCGTGGGACCGAATGGACGAAATTGACCGTCGGTTTGCCCAGGATAAACCCGCGCTCGCCACCTACAATCTCAAAGACTGTGAGCTGGTCACGCGCATTTTTCATAAAACCGAGATCATGCCTTTTCTGCTGGAGCGCTCAACGGTCAACGGTCTGCCGGTCGACCGTCACGGTGGTTCGGTTGCCGCCTTCGGCCACCTCTACCTTCCGCGCATGCACCGGGCGGGTTACGTGGCGCCAAATCTGGGAGAAGTTCCCGCGCACGCCAGCCCCGGCGGCTATGTGATGGACTCGCGCCCGGGATTGTACGACTCCGTTCTGGTGCTGGATTACAAAAGCCTGTACCCCTCAATTATTCGTACATTTTTGATCGATCCGGTGGGGCTTATCGAAGGGATGGCGCACCCGGATCGGGAGCACAGCACCGAAGGTTTTCTTGACGCCTGGTTCTCACGCGAAAAACACTGCCTGCCGGAGATCGTTACTCAGATCTGGCACGGGCGTGAAGAAGCAAAACGCCACGGGAATAAACCGCTCTCGCAGGCGCTGAAAATTATCATGAATGCGTTTTACGGCGTACTGGGTACTACCGCCTGTCGCTTTTTCGACCCGAGACTGGCCTCATCAATCACGATGCGCGGCCATGCGATCATGCGCCAGACCAAAGCGTTAATTGAGGCTCAGGGTTACGACGTTATCTATGGTGATACCGACTCGACCTTTGTCTGGCTTAAAAAGGCGCACTCAGAAGATGATGCCGCCCGGATTGGCCGGGAGCTGGTGAGCCATGTCAACTCGTGGTGGGCGCAATCGCTAAAACAACAAAATCTGACCAGCGCGCTGGAGCTGGAGTTTGAAACCCACTTTTGTCGCTTTCTGATGCCGACTATTCGCGGTGCGGATACCGGTAGTAAAAAGCGTTACGCCGGGATGATTCAGGAAGGGGCTGAACAACGCATGGTGTTTAAGGGACTGGAAACGGTTCGCACCGACTGGACACCGCTGGCGCAACAATTCCAGCAGGAGCTGTACCTGCGAATTTTTCGTAACGAGCCGTATCAGGAGTTTGTCCGCGAGACCATCGACCGTCTGATGGCAGGTGAACTGGATGCACAACTGGTGTACCGCAAACGCCTGCGCCGCCCGTTAAGTGAATACCAGCGTAATGTTCCGCCACACGTCCGCGCGGCACGACTGGCTGATGAACAGAATATAAAACGAGGTCGCGCGCCACAGTACCAAAACCGTGGCACCATTAAATATGTCTGGACAGTAAACGGCCCTGAACCTGTGGATTATCAGCAATCTGCTCTCGATTATGAGCACTATCTGACCCGTCAGATACAACCGGTTGCCGAGGGAATACTTCCCTTTATCGATGATAACTTTGCTACACTACTCACAGGGCAACTGGGGTTATTTTGACGCGTGACGAAACCGCCGCCATCCAGTACCATAGCGCCCTTTCCATTCCTGGACCCATTTAACACCACTACCACTGATTTATTAGCCTGGTAGCGGGGTCGTATGCTCTCAAAAACCGGGTTAGCCCGGAAAATGACGAGTATTGCCTGCAATTAAAGATATAGAGCCGAACATATATGCCTTTTACACTTGGTCAACGCTGGATCAGCGATACAGAAAGCGAACTGGGACTTGGTACTGTTGTCGCCATGGATGCGCGAACCGTCACTTTACTTTTCTCATCGACGGGCGAAAACCGTCTGTATGCGCGCAGTGATTCTCCCGTGACCCGCGTGATGTTCAATCCTGGCGATACGATAACGAGCCATGAAGGCTGGCAACTGCATGTCGATGAAGTAAAAGAAGAAAACGGCCTGCTTGCCTATATCGGAACCCGCCTTGATACCGAAGAAACCGGTGTAACGCTGCGTGAAGTGCTGCTCGACAGTAAACTGGTATTCAGCAAACCGCAGGATCGCCTGTTTGCCGGTCAGATTGACCGTATGGACCGCTTTGCGCTGCGCTATCGCGCGCGTAAATTTCAGAGCGAACAGTACCGTATGCCATGGAGTGGTTTGCGCGGCCAACGTACCAGCCTGATCCCCCACCAGCTCAACATTGCTCATGATGTTGGTCGTCGTCACGCCCCGCGCGTTTTGCTGGCTGACGAAGTGGGTTTAGGTAAAACCATTGAGGCCGGGATGATCCTGCATCAGCAACTGCTTTCCGGCGCCGCTGAACGCGTACTGATCATCGTCCCGGAGACGCTACAGCACCAGTGGCTGGTCGAAATGCTGCGCCGTTTCAACCTGCGTTTTGCGCTGTTCGATGATGAGCGTTATGCAGAAGCGCAACACGACGCCTACAACCCATTTGAAACCGAACAGTTAGTTATCTGTTCGCTGGACTTTGCCCGTCGCAGTAAACAGCGTCTGGAGCACCTGTGTGACGCCGAATGGGATCTGCTGATTGTCGACGAAGCCCATCACCTGGTGTGGAGCGAAGATGCGCCCAGCCGCGAATATATGGCCATTGAACAGCTGGCTGAGCGCGTACCGGGTATCCTGCTGCTGACCGCTACGCCAGAACAACTGGGTATGGAAAGCCACTTTGCACGTCTGCGCCTGCTGGATCCAAGCCGTTTCCACGATTTCGCCCAGTTTGTTGAAGAGCAAAAAAATTACCGTCCGGTCGCTGATGCCGTCGCCATGCTACTGGCTGGCAATAAGCTGAGTAACGATGAGCTGAACATGTTAGGCGACATGATTGGCGAGCAGGATATTGAGCCATTATTGCAAGCAGCAAACAGCGACAGCGAAGACGCCCAGAGCGCGCGTCAGGAACTGGTTTCGATGCTGATGGACCGCCATGGCACCAGCCGTGTGCTGTTCCGTAACACCCGTAACGGTGTGAAAGGCTTCCCGAAACGCGAACTGCATACCATCAAATTACCGTTGCCGACCCAATACCAGACCGCGATAAAAGTCTCCGGCATTATGGGCGCGCGTAAGAGTGCGGAAGACCGGGCTCGCGACATGCTCTACCCGGAACAGATTTATCAGGAATTCGAAGGCGACACCGGCACCTGGTGGAACTTTGATCCGCGCGTGGAATGGCTGATGGGCTACCTGACCAGCCACCGTTCGCAAAAAGTGCTGGTTATCTGCGCGAAAGCGACCACCGCGCTGCAACTGGAGCAGGTCCTGCGCGAACGCGAAGGGATCCGCGCCGCCGTGTTCCATGAAGGAATGTCGATTATTGAACGTGACCGCGCGGCGGCCTGGTTTAGCGAAGAAGATAGCGGCGCCCAGGTGATGCTGTGTTCTGAAATCGGCTCAGAAGGGCGTAACTTCCAGTTCGCCAGCAACCTGGTGATGTTCGACCTACCGTTCAACCCGGACCTGCTGGAACAGCGTATTGGTCGTCTGGACCGTATCGGCCAGGCTCATGATATTCAGATCCACGTACCGTTCCTGGAAAAAACCGCGCAATCCGTACTGGTGCGCTGGTACCACGAAGGTCTGGATGCGTTCGAACACACTTGCCCAACCGGACGTACAATCTATGACACGGTATACAACAATCTGATTGGCTTCCTGGCTGAGCCGGAAAATACCGATGGCTTTGATGACTTGATCAAAACCTGCCGTGAGCAGCACGAGGCGCTGAAAGCCCAACTGGAGCAAGGCCGCGATCGCCTGCTGGAAATTCACTCCAATGGCGGTGAAAAAGCTCAGCAACTTACCGAAAGTATTGAAGAGCAGGATGACGACACCAGCCTGATCGCCTTTGCCATGAACCTGTTTGATATCGTCGGTATTAATCAGGATGACCGCGGCGACAATTTAATCGTGCTGACGCCGTCCGATCATATGCTGGTACCTGATTTCCCTGGCCTGCCGGAAGATGGCTGCACCATTACGTTTGAACGTGATGTCGCCCTGTCGCGTGAAGACGCGCAGTTTATTACCTGGGAGCATCCGCTGATCCGCAATGGTCTGGATCTGATCCTGTCCGGCGACACCGGAAGCAGTACTATTTCTTTATTGAAAAACAAAGCGTTACCGGTCGGTACTCTGCTGGTTGAACTGGTCTACGTTGTAGAGGCGCAAGCGCCGAAACAGCTGCAGTTGAACCGCTTCCTGCCGCCAACGCCGGTACGCATGCTGCTGGATAAAAACGGCAATAACCTTGCCGCGCAGGTTGAATTCGAAACCTTTAACCGTCAGCTCAGCGCCGTTAACCGCCACACCGGCAGCAAACTGGTCAACGCCGTGCAGCAGGATGTTCATGCCATCCTGCAGTTGGGTGAGGCGCAGGTGGAAAAATCCGCCCGTGCGCTGATCGACGCGGCGCGCAAAGAAGCGGATGAGAAGCTGACAGCAGAACTGTCGCGTCTGGAAGCCCTACGTGCCGTTAACCCGAACATCCGTGATGACGAACTGAGCGCCATTGAAAGCAACCGCCAGCAGGTGTTGGAAAGCCTGGAGCAGGCGGGCTGGCGTCTGGATGCCCTGCGTCTGATCGTCGTGACGCACCAGTAACGGAGCCATACATGGGGATGGAAAACTACAATCCGCCGCAGGAACCCTGGCTGGTTATCCTGTATCAGGATGAGCACATTATGGTGGTCAACAAGCCGAGCGGCTTGTTGTCCGTGCCGGGTCGTCTGGATGAGCACAAAGACAGCGTGATGACGCGTATTCAACGCGACTACCCACAGGCTGAATCCGTACATCGTCTGGATATGGCAACCAGCGGCGTGATTGTAGTCGCGCTAACTAAAGCGGCAGAGCGTGAACTCAAACGCCAGTTTCGCGAGCGCGAACCGAAAAAGCAGTATGTCGCACGCGTATGGGGACATCCGGCGCCTGCCGAGGGACTGGTTGATTTACCGCTGATTTGCGACTGGCCGAACCGACCAAAGCAGAAAGTGTGTTATGAGACCGGGAAATCCGCGCAGACCGAGTATGAAGTGGTCGAATTCGCGGCGGATAACACCGCCCGGGTGGTGCTCAAACCCATAACCGGACGCTCCCACCAGTTGCGTGTGCATATGCTGGCATTAGGGCATCCGATCCTCGGCGACCGCCTCTACGCTCCGCCAGAAGCCCTGGCGTTAGCGCCACGCCTGCTGCTGCACGCAGAGATGTTAACCATCACCCATCCCGCATACGGCAACAGCATGACGTTTAAAGTCCCGGCGGATTTTTAAACGCAGAGCCAATTGATGCCGGGGGCGCTTCGCTTGCCCGGCCTACATTCATTAACGTAGGCCGGATAAGGCGCAAGCCGCATCCGGCAATTCACTTTACTTAAATCCTTTCTGCTCTTTAATCAGCTCGTACGCCTTCTGAATTTCCTGCGCCTTCTGCTTGGCCATCTCCATCATTTCTGGCGGTAAACCTTTCGCCACCAGTTTGTCCGGATGGTGTTCGCTCATTAGTTTACGATAAGCGCGCTTAATGGTGGTCGCATCGTCGGTTGTTTTTACACCGAGAACATTACAGGCGTCTTCCAGCGTCGGGCCTCGTTGCGCTTGCTGCCAGCCGCCACCGCCGGACTGCTGCTGATATCCGCCGCCGAACTGTGCCCCGCCCTGCATCATGCGCAGAAACTGATCAAACTGGGTACGCGAAATCCCCAACTCTTCAGCAATCACATACAGTACTTCACGCTCGTTAGGGTGCAATGACCCGTCGGCAAATGCCGCCTGGATCTGAATCTCCAGAAACATGCGGATCAGATCGAATCGACCAAAACAGACGCTGCGGAACTGACGCATCTTTTCACGTAACGGGTAATTGTCTGATTTTCCCACCCGGAAGGCGTGTTGCGCGGCAGTACGGGAATCACCGTGCAAATTCATCCGATCCATCAACTGGCTGGCGATATGAATATCGGCTTCCGTGACGCGACCTTTGGATTTGGTCAGATGTCCCATCACCTCAAAAGTGGTGGCAAAAAAAAGCGCCTGGCGTTCACGTTGGTTGGCAAACCACGCCATTTTGCGCATGCGGGCTTTGTCGAACATGTGGCCAACTAACAGGCCCAGAACCACACCCCAGAAGCCGCCGCCCATCATTAAAGCCACGGCTACACCAATTATCTTTCCCCAATACTGCATAGACTCCCCAAATCTTTGTGCTCTCAGCCAGGCTATGTCCCACAATATAAGCTGCTTTTACCGTTTTACGGCTGCGGTCAATTGTGGGACATCGCCTATAATTTGCATTATCATACCTGTCATTCAATGCCGTGCCTAACACCACGGATGCCTAAATGGGCAGGATTAACACTAGCGCAGTGAAGATGAGATAAGTTAGGCTGTGACCGTTTGTCACGCGCGACGCTACCGATGATGGAACAATAAATACAACGTATGAAAAAACGTATTCCCACTCTTCTGGCCACCATGATTGCCAGCGCCCTTTATAGCCAACAGGGCCTGGCAGCCGATCTCGCCTCACAGTGTATGCTGGGCGTGCCGAGCTATAACCGTCCTCTGGTGAAGGGCGAAACCAATGAATTACCCGTCACCATTAATGCCGACAATGCGAAAGGGAATTACCCGGATGACGCGGTGTTTACCGGCAACGTGGATATAGCGCAGGGTAATAGCCGCCTGCAGGCCGACGAAGTTCAGCTTCACCAGAAGCAGGCAGAAGGTCAGCCGGAGCCAGTACGAACCGTCGATGCGTTGGGTAATGTCCACTACGATGACAATCAGGTGATTCTGAAGGGACCGAAGGGCTGGTCTAATCTGAATACCAAAGATACCAACATCTGGGAGGGGGATTACCAGATGGTAGGTCGTCAGGGACGCGGGAAAGCCGACCTGATGAAACAGCGTGGGGAAAACCGTTATACTATTCTGGAAAACGGTAGCTTTACCTCCTGTCTGCCCGGTTCCGATACCTGGAGCGTCGTCGGTAGCGAAGTCATCCACGATCGTGAAGAACAGGTCGCGGAAATCTGGAACGCCCGGTTTAAACTGGGTCCGGTTCCGGTCTTTTACAGCCCCTATTTACAGTTGCCCGTCGGCGATAAGCGCCGTTCCGGTTTCCTGATCCCGAACGCAAAATACTCTACTAATAACTATTTTGAGTTCTATCTCCCGTACTACTGGAACATTGCGCCCAATATGGACGCCACCATCACGCCGCATTATATGCACCGTCGTGGCGGCATCATGTGGGAGAACGAATTCCGCTACCTCACCCAGGCGGGCGCAGGCCTGATGGAGTTCGACTATCTGAACTCCGATAAAGTGTACGAAGATGAGCATCCGAAGGATGACAATTCGCGCCGCTGGCTGTTCTACTGGCAGCACTCAGGCGTCATGGACCAGGTGTGGCGTTTCAACATCGACTACACCAAGGTCAGCGACACCAGTTACTTTAATGATTTTGATAACAAATACGGCTCCAGTACCGACGGCTACGCCACGCAGAAATTCAGCGTCGGCTATGCGGTACAGAACTTTGACGCCACGGTTTCGACCAAGCAGTTCCAGGTCTTCGATTCCGCAAACAGTAACAGTTACTCTGCGCAGCCGCAGTTAGACGTCAACTATTACCAGAATGACGTCGGTCCGTTTGATACCCGTATTTATGGCCAGGCGGTCCATTTCGTGAACACCAATGACAACATGCCGGAAGCTACGCGTGTTCACCTTGAACCGACCATCAATCTGCCGTTGTCGAATAACTGGGGTAGTATCAATACCGAAGCGAAACTGCTGGCAACGCACTATCAACAGACCAACTTGGATTGGTACAACACCAATAACGCCACCAAGCTGGATGATTCCGCCAACCGCGTCATGCCGCAGTTTAAAGTTGACGGCAAGCTGGTATTTGAGCGTGACATGCAAATGCTGGCGCCGGGCTATACCCAGACGCTGGAGCCGCGCGCCCAGTACCTGTACGTCCCGTATCGCGACCAAAGCCATATCTATAACTATGACTCATCCCTGCTGCAATCTGACTACAGCGGCCTGTTCCGCGACCGTACTTATGGCGGTCTGGACCGTATTGCTTCCGCTAACCAGGTAACGACCGGGGTCACATCTCGCGTTTATGATGACGCGGCCGTTGAACGTTTTAATATTTCTGTGGGTCAAATCTACTATTTCACTGAGTCTCGCACTGGCGATGACAACATTAAATGGGAGAATGACGACAAAACGGGTTCGCTGGTCTGGGCGGGAGACACCTACTGGCGCATCTCCGATCGCTGGGGTTTGCGTAGTGGGATCCAGTACGACACGCGTCTGGATAGCATCGCCACCAGCAGCAGCAGTATCGAATACCGCCGCGACGAAAACCGTATGCTGCAGTTGAACTACCGTTATGCCAGTTCAGAGTATATCCAGGCAACCCTGCCTTCTTACTACTCGACGGCCGATCAGTATAAGAACGGGATTTCGCAGGTGGGCGCAGTGGCAAGCTTCCCGATCGCCGATCGCTGGTCGATTGTCGGTGCTTACTACTTCGATACCAACGTGAACAAAGAAGCAGACTCCATGCTGGGCTTACAGTACAACTCCTGCTGTTACGCCATTCGCTTCGGCTACGAACGTAAGCTGAACGGTTGGGATAACACCCAGCAACATGCAATTTATGACAACACGATCGGCTTTAATATCGAACTCCGCGGCCTGAGCTCCAACTACGGTCTCGGCACCAACCAAATGTTGCGTTCGAACATTTTGCCGTATCAAAGCTCTTTATGATCTGATTAATTTACACGTAATCCGCATTGCGGTTAATTGAAATGGAAAAAGTATGAAGAACTGGAAAACGCTGCTTCTCGGTATCGCCATGATCGCGAATACCAGTTTCGCTGCCCCACAGGTAGTCGATAAAGTCGCAGCCGTCGTCAATAACGGCGTCGTTCTGGAAAGCGACGTCGATGGCTTAATGCAGTCAGTAAAACTTAATGCGGGTCAGGCTGGTCAGCAGTTACCAGACGACGCCACGCTGCGTCATCAGATCCTGGAACGTTTGATCATGGATCAAATCATCCTGCAGATGGGTCAGAAGATGGGTGTGAAAATTTCTGACGAGCAGTTGGATCAGGCTATCGCCAACATCGCCAAGCAGAACAACATGACGCTGGATCAGATGCGCAGCCGTCTGGCACAGGATGGTTTAAGCTATTCGACCTATCGGAGCCAGATCCGCAAAGAGATGACCATCTCCGAAGTGCGTAACAACGAAGTTCGCCGTCGCGTCACCATTCTGCCGCAGGAAGTGGATGCTCTGGCGCAGCAGGTTGGCAACCAAAACGATGCCAGCACCGAGCTGAACCTGAGCCACATTCTGATCCCATTACCGGAAAACCCAACGTCAGAGCAGGTAAACGCGGCTGAAAGCCAGGCACGCTCTGTTGTTGATGAAGCGCGTAACGGTAGCGATTTCGGCAAACTGGCCATCACTTACTCCGCCGATCAGCAGGCGCTGAAAGGCGGCCAGATGGGTTGGGGACGTATTCAGGAACTGCCGGGCATCTTTGCTCAGGCGTTAAGCACCGCGAAGAAAGGCGATATCATCGGCCCTATTCGTTCAGGCGTGGGTTTCCACATCCTGAAAGTCAACGACATGCGAGGTCAAAGCCAGAGCATCTCCGTGACTGAAGTGCACGCCCGCCATATTCTGCTGAAGCCATCGCCGATCATGACCGATCAACAAGCGCGTCTGAAGCTGGAACAAATCGCGGCAGATATTAAGAGTGGTAAAACCACCTTCGCGGCAGCAGCAAAAGAGTTTTCTCAGGATCCCGGTTCTGCCAACCAGGGCGGCGATCTGGGCTGGGCTGCAGCGGATATTTTCGATCCTGCTTTCCGCGATGCGCTGACCAAACTTAACAAAGGCCAGATGAGCGCCCCGGTGCATTCCTCTTTCGGTTGGCATCTGATCGAACTGCTGGACACGCGTAATGTCGATAAAACTGACGCAGCGCAGAAAGACCGTGCCTACCGTATGCTGATGAACCGTAAATTCTCGGAAGAAGCAGCGACCTGGATGCAGGAACAGCGCGCCAGCGCATACGTTAAAATTCTGAGCAACTAATGACTCGTATTCAACGCGTTGTCATCACTCCCGGCGAACCCGCCGGGATTGGCCCAGACCTCGTGGTTCAGCTCGCACAGCGTGAGTGGCCCGTAGAACTCGTCGTCTGTGCGGATGCCGCTCTTCTCAGTGACCGGGCAGCGATGCTCGGTTTACCGCTTTCACTCCTCCCCTACTCTTCTGATACCCCAGCCAGACCGCAATCAGCAGGTACGTTGACGCTGTTACCGATTGCGCTACGAGCGCCTGTAGTCGCAGGTCAGTTGGCGGTAGAAAATGGGCAATATGTCGTGGATACGCTGGCTCGCGCCTGTGATGGTTGTCTGCAAGGTGAATTTGCGGCGCTGATTACCGGTCCGGTCCACAAGGGCGTAATCAATGACGCTGGCGTGCCGTTTACCGGACATACTGAGTTTTTTGAAGAGCGATCGCAGGCGAAAAAAGTGGTGATGATGCTGGCGACGGAGGAGCTGCGCGTTGCTCTGGCCACCACGCATTTGCCGCTCAGAGCCGTTGCCGACGCCATTACGCCTGCCCTGTTGCAGGAAGTGATCGGCATTCTGCATCATGATTTGCGCACCAGGTTCGGCATTGCCGATCCGCATATTCTGGTGTGCGGTCTTAACCCGCATGCTGGTGAAGGCGGTCATATGGGGACGGAAGAGATAGACACCATCATTCCGGTCCTCGATGCACTGCGTACGCAGGGGATGAAACTAAACGGCCCACTGCCAGCAGATACGCTGTTTCAGCCCAAATATCTCGACCACGCGGATGCCGTATTGGCAATGTACCACGATCAGGGCCTCCCCGTGCTAAAATACCAGGGATTTGGTCGCGGGGTGAATATCACGCTGGGCCTGCCCTTTATTCGCACATCTGTCGATCACGGCACCGCGCTTGAACTTGCGGGTCGTGGGCAAGCAGATGTCGGCAGTTTTATTACGGCGCTTAATCTCGCCATCAAAATGATTGTTAATACTAATGAATAATCGAGTCCATCAGGGCCACTTAGCCCGTAAACGTTTCGGGCAAAACTTCCTTAACGATCAGTTTGTGATCGAAAGTATTGTCTCTGCTATCAATCCGCAGAAGGGTCAGGCAATGGTCGAAATCGGCCCGGGCCTGGCAGCATTGACCGAGCCAGTAGGCGAACGTCTGGACAAGCTCACGGTCATTGAACTGGACCGGGACCTTGCCGCGCGCCTGCAAACTCACCCGTTTTTAGGGCCAAAGCTGACGATTTATCAGCAAGATGCCATGACGATGAACTTCGGCGAACTCGCACAAACGATGGGCCAGCCGCTGCGCGTTTTCGGCAACCTGCCGTACAACATCTCCACGCCGCTGATGTTCCATCTTTTTACCTATACTGATGCCATTGCCGACATGCATTTCATGTTGCAAAAAGAGGTGGTCAATCGTCTGGTTGCAGGGCCAAACAGTAAAGCGTATGGTCGATTAAGCGTCATGGCGCAATATTATTGCAATGTGATCCCGGTACTCGAAGTACCGCCATCCGCATTCACGCCTGCGCCTAAAGTCGATTCCGCCGTTGTGCGTCTGGTTCCTCATGCGACGATGCCGTATCCGGTTAAAGATGTCCGCGTGCTGAGCCGTATTACCACCGAAGCGTTTAATCAGCGCCGTAAAACGGTACGTAACAGCCTCGGCAACCTGTTTAGCGTTGAGGTCCTGACCGAGCTGGGTATTGATCCGGCGATGCGAGCGGAAAATATCTCTGTCGCGCAATACTGCCGGATGGCTAACTATCTGTCAGAAAACGCGCCATCGAAGGAGAGTTAAAGATGATCAATTCGCCCCGAGTGTGCATTCAGGTACAAAGCGTCTACATTGAGGCGCAATCCTCACCTGATGATGAACGTTACGTTTTTGCTTATACCGTGACTATCCGCAATTTGGGGCGAGCGCCTGTGCAGCTGTTGGGGCGTTATTGGTTGATCACTAATGGTCATGGCCGCGAAACCGAAGTTCAGGGCGAAGGTGTGGTTGGCGTTCAGCCCCACATCGCACCTGGAGAAGAGTATCAGTACACCAGCGGAGCGGTAATTGAAACACCGCTGGGCACCATGCAGGGTCATTACGAAATGATCGATGAACAAGGCATCGCCTTTACCATCGACATTCCCGTGTTTCGGCTCGCCGTTCCAACACTCATTCACTAAAACAATAACTATGGCGACATACCTTATTGGCGACGTTCACGGTTGTTACGATGAACTGATCGCCTTGCTGCACCAGGTAGACTTCAACCCCGAACAAGACACCCTATGGCTCACTGGCGATCTGGTCGCGCGTGGGCCGGGCTCTCTGGACGTTTTACGCTACGTGAAATCGCTGGGAGATAGCGTGCGGTTAGTCCTTGGCAATCACGATTTGCACCTGCTGGCCGTATTTGCCGGTATCAGTCGTAACAAACCGAAAGACCGGCTCACACCGCTGCTCGAAGCACCGGACGCGGATGAGTTGCTTAATTGGTTACGCCGCCAGCCGCTCTTGCAGATTGATGAAGAGAAGAAGCTGGTGATGGCGCATGCCGGTATTACCCCACAATGGGATCTGCAGACAGCGAGGAATTGCGCCCGCGATGTTGAAGCCGTATTGTCGAGCGACTCATATCCCTTCTTCCTCGACGCCATGTATGGCGACATGCCAAACAACTGGACACCGGAACTCACGGGACTGGCGCGCCTGCGTTTTATTACCAACGCATTTACCCGCATGCGCTACTGCTTCCCCAACGGTCAGTTGGATATGTACAGCAAAGAGTCGCCAGAAGATGCGCCAGCCCCACTGAAGCCCTGGTTTGCCATTCCTGGACCGGTCAGTGAAGCCTATAGCATTGCTTTCGGGCACTGGGCATCGCTGGAGGGGAAAGGCACGCCTGAAGGTATCTACGCGCTGGATACGGGATGTTGCTGGGGAGGAGACCTCACCTGTCTGCGCTGGGAAGACAAACGGTACTTTGTACAGCCATCAAATCGCCATCTGAATCTGGATCCCGGCGAGGCGGTCAACGCCTGATAGTCGTTTGCCGGATGCGGTGCTCGCACCTTATCCGGCCTACATTAGCTGGATGATAAGGCGTTTCGCCGCCATCCGGCGCTTACGGTATTAACGACGTTCCAGAATCTCGAAGCAGTAGCTGTGGGAGTTTTGTGCGTCGGCATCGTGAAATTCGCTAAACACCGATTCCCAGTCGTCCGGTTCGTAGTCCGGGAAATGCGTATCCCCTTCAACTTCCGCATCAATGTGTGTCAGATACAGTTTTTGCGCTTTCGGCAGGAACTGCTCATACACGCGTCCACCGCCAATCACCATAATTTCAGGTTCATCGCCGCAGGCCGCTATTGCTTCATCAACAGACTTCACCCACTGCACGCGATCGTCGGTGCCTGGCTTGCTGCTGATGACAATATTTTTACGCCCTGGCAACGGTCGCCCGATGGATTCCCAGGTATGGCGTCCCATGACAACCGGCTTGTTTAAGGTATTACGTTTAAACCAGGCGAGATCGGCAGGTAGGTTCCATGGCATGGCGTTTTCCATACCGATGACGCGATCTACCGCTAACGCCGCAATCAGACTGATCATTGAATGTTTCCCGGATACAAAAAAATTGTCGCCACTATACGGAAAGCGCAATCTTTCGTCGACTGGCGGAAAGAGGATGAGCATGAAAATTTTCCGTTCTGCTGGCGAACCGACCTATTTAAGGTGGTACGCCAGCATTACAGTAGTTCAAAAACAGCCAATTAGCAGTAAAGTTTGCAGAACATCACATTTTTTACTCTATGCTGACGGTTTCACTTCCGGCTCATCGGCGACGTCGCCCGTATGTTTACCTTCATCCGTGCCTTGCCAACCATGGCGTTGAATTAACGATAAGTGTTGGCGATCTTCCGCAATAATTTCACTCAGCATTGCGCTGGTGCGTTTATAAACCGCTGCGCGGGAAATCGCGTCATTTTCCCCTTTCACCATCTCCTCAACCATGAGCATATTGAAGCGGCGGAATACGTCGGCCCGCTCACGCGCTTCATAGCGACCAAGCCCAAGACCTTCCAGCGCCAGACGCCCGGTCTTCAGCGCGCCTTCAAAGGTTTCACGTTCCGGCATTTCCACCCCTGCCTGGCGCAGGCGAATGTAATGATCCACATCGCGCGCGCGGGCAATAATGTGCAGATGAGGGAAATGCTCCTTCACCATTTCGGTTAATTGCAGGCTGGTTTGCGGATCGTCAATGGCGTTAATAATGACTTCAGCTTTAGCCGCCCCTGCAGACTCCAGCAGATCCATCCGGGTCGCATCGCCATAGAAAACCTTCATGCCGAATTTACGTAGCGTTTCGATATGGTCCGGGTCATGATCAAGAACCACCATTTTGACGCCGCTCGACAACAGCAAACGCCCGGTAATCTGACCAAATCGCCCAAACCCGGCGATGATCACTCGCGGTTGTTCTTCGTCGATTTCATCCGCTTCCCGCTCTTCACCGGTCGCTGATTTTTCCAGTCGTGTCAAAATC
Source organism: Citrobacter sp. CRE-46 (assembly GCF_059615875.1). Lineage (NCBI taxonomy): Bacteria > Pseudomonadati > Pseudomonadota > Gammaproteobacteria > Enterobacterales > Enterobacteriaceae > Citrobacter > Citrobacter sp. CRE-46. Next base: position 4,336,269 of record NZ_CM184341.1, read on the forward strand.
ACCAGTAAAATCGGCGTCGCCGCCATCGACAACGCGACAGCCAGGGTCAGCGATTTCGCCCAATCAGGATCAAGCACGTCTGCCATTTGCGCCGCGCCAAACACCACGAAGGCAAATTCACTGCCCTGCCCTAATAATACGGCAAACCAGCGACGTTGCTTATTCGGCACCTGCAACGGTTTCGCTATCAGCCACAGCATGACGGTTTTGATAACCAGGAAACCGACCAGCAGAATAACGATGCGTAATGGGTTATCTACCAGCGTGCCAAAATCGATAGACATCCCCACGCCGATGAAGAACAGTCCCAGCAACAGTCCTTTGAACGGTTCAATATCGCTTTCCAGCGCGTGGCGATACTCAGAACTGGCCAGCAGCACACCGGCCAGGAACGCCCCCATCGCCATCGACAGCCCGACCTCTTCTAATAGCAGACCGAAGCCAAAAACGAGGAACAGCGCGACGGCGCTAAACACTTCCCGCAGGCCTGAACGGGCAACAAAACGTAAGGCGGGACGCGTCACATAGCGACCTAACAGCACCACCAGCACCAGTGCCCCCGCCACCTTAAGCGCAGAGAGCGCAAATGCCCCAAGCGTTGTCGATGCGCCGCTCGCCGCGAGTAATGGGATCATCGCGACCAGTGGAATAGCGGCGATATCCTGGAACAGCAGCACGGCAAATGTACTGCGTCCGAGTTGCGACACCATCAGGTTACGTTCATTCATCGCCTGCATAGCGATGGCCGTTGAGGAAAGCGCCAGCGTCATGCCGATCAGTTCCGCTACCTGCCAGCGCAGGCCGAGGAACATACAGAACAGACCGATCAGCCCCCCGCAAACCACCATTTGTAATGCACCACCGCCAAACACCGAGGCTCGCAGCTTCCACAAACGTTGCGGATCCAGTTCCAGGCCGATGACAAACAACATCAGCACCACGCCGATCTCGGCAAAATGGAGGATTGATTCGGCATCTGTCACCAGCCTCAAGCCCCAAGGACCGATGATGCACCCGGCGATGAGATAGCCCAGAACTGACCCTAAGCCCAGCCGTACGGCGATGGGGACAATCAGCGCCGCCGAACCGAGGTAAATCAGCGCCTGTATCAGCGTATGACTATCCATGATGCACCTCCTGCCACTCCAGCAGACGCTGTTTATAGTGGCGCGCCTGCGCCTGCAGCGTTTCATCATCACAAATAAACGTACAGTGCATCGCAAACGGCGGCAGCCATTTGAGGCCGCAATATAAAGCCGTTGCCTGTAGGGGCTGAGAAAGTACATCAAAGCCAGGATGGGAGCCGATATCAAAGTGGTTTTCACCGCCGCCGGTCGTCACAGCCCACAGCAGATGTTTACCGTGCAGCGCTGTTCCGCCATGGCCATAGGCCCAGCCGTGAGAGAGGACTTTATCCATCCACAATTTGAGTAACGGAGGCGTGCTATACCACTGCATAGGATGCTGCCAGATAATTAAATCAGCGCGTGCCAACGCATCCTGTTCAGCGGCAATATCGATATTGAAATCGGGGTAGAGCTGGTAGAGCGAGCGGATCTCCACGCCCTCCAGCGTCCTTGCCTGATCAAGCATCCGCTTATTCGCATGCGAATGCTGCGGATAGGGATGCGCATAAATGATGAGAATCATGATTAGCCTGTGTCACTGCATTATTGTAATAACAGTGAGTTTAGTCAGTTAATCCACAGGCTAACAGTCAATATTATTGAGTAGATAAATGGAAAAATCTGAGTTAGTTGTCCAGCTCACTCATATCTTTAACCTGGTCGCGGTTAATCTGCTCCGTCTTACCTGTTTGCGCATTTTTATACGACACCAGGCCAGTATCATCATCCACTTGCGGTTTGCCGTCGGTAACGATGGTTTTGCCATCGGTGGTTTTCACCGCCTGGTTTGAGGAACAACCGGCGACGGTAAACAGAGCTGCTGCAGTAAAAATAGAGGTGATCAGGATATGTTTTTGCATGGTGTTCTCCCTGCTTTTCAGTCGTTTTCAGTGAAATATAGATTAACTGTAGGCTAACTGACTGAGTTACAGGGAAAATACAGAACACTCCTAATAACCTGCCCTGGTCACGGGCTTACTGCGAATCGTCATCTGACTGGTTTGAGACAACGTCAGGCCGCGTGTTTCTGGTGCAAAAGCAATGGACACGAGCAGGCCAATCAGCGAAATCCCGGCCCCCATCAGCATGACATTACTGATGCCGTATTTGCTAATGAACACCGGTAGCGCCCAGGTGGAAACAATGGTCCCGATGCGGCTTAACGACATAATCACCCCGACGGCAGACGCGCGAATATCGGTAGGAAACAGTTCGTTGGGATATAGCCACTGCAGATTCCCCGGACCACCAGAGAAAAATGCGTATACGGCAAAGGCCAGCACCACCAGCCACGCCCCCATATCAGGAATTAACCCCAGTACGGCCAGCGCCAGCGTCATCATAATAAAGCTGCCAATCAACAGCGGTCGCCGCCCCGCGCTATTGAGCCAAAACATCGGCGGAATACACCCCAGCATAAAGCACAAGCTAATCACCACGTTGCCCAACGCGGCGCTTTTCCCGGCACCCAGTCCCAGTAGCCCAACAATCTGCGGGCCAAAGGTATAGATGGCGAACATCGGGATCACCTGACAGGTCCAGATGGCGGCAACAAACAGCACAAACGGGAAATGACGACGATTAAACAGCTGGAGAAAACGCGTCTCCTGCGGCGCTTCTTCGTCGAACACCACCGGTTCGCCGAACAGCTTGATCATCATCGCCTCGCACTCTTTCACCCGCCCCTTACGCAGCAGCCAGCGCGGCGATTCAGGCAGGTCGAAGCGTCCAATCAGGATCAAAATACAGGGGATCACCGCGCTACCTAGCATCCAGCGCCATCCGCCCTCAACATCATACAAACAGTAACCGACCAGATCGGCACAGGTTGCGCCGACATACCACATAGCCGCGATAAAACCGATAGAGAAGGCACGCTGGCGGGTATTGGAAAATTCGGTAATCATCGAGGTGGCGATCGGGTAATCGGCGCCAATCACAATGCCGATCAGCACACGCATCACCAGGAGTTCAATGGGCGAGGTAACGAACATGGTCGCTGCCGATATCACGCCAATGGCGATGATATCGATAATAAACATTTTTCGCCGCCCGACCTTATCAGAAATGTAGCCAAACAACGACGTACCAACAAACAGTCCGGCCAGCGTGCCCGCACCCAGCAAGCCAATCCACTGAGCATCCAGTTTCAATGCTGGCGTGAGTTGTTCCAGCGCCACGCCAATCATTACCAGCACATAACCATCCAGAAACGGCCCACCGCTTCCCCATAGCATTATCCTGCGGTGAATAGAGGTAAATTTGATGTCATCAAAGTTCCTGGGCTGCTGCATGGTGATGTCCTGTTTCAACACGGGCAAAGCGTCATCTGTAGGCCGGATAAGGCGTTTACGCCGCCATCCGGCATTGGCACCACATGATTGCCGGATGGCGATGCTACCGCATCTTATCCGGCCTACGGGTACACAACCTCGTACTTATTAGCCGTAGCGGAACTCCACGCCAAACGTCCCGCGTGGGTATTCCCATTTTTCCAGCGCCGTATCAAGGCCGAGGATCCGGCACGTTCCGCACTCCAGGCACCCGGCGTAATCAAAACGAACGCTACCGTCGTCCTGCTTTTTATACAGTCCCGCCGGACAGGCCTTAATCAGCACCTCCAGCGCCTGTTTATCAGGATCGGCTTTGAGAATGATGTGTGGGCTATCTTCATCCACATTGAACTTATTGACGCCCAGTTTGACGTCCACATTGACGGGAGATGTCATAATACGGTCACTCCTTTCAGGCCATCTTTCATCAGGTTGATGAAGCCCACTTTCTTCGCATGGCGCAGGATTTTTTTACGCATTGGCACCGGAGCGGAGCCATCCACGGTGAACAGGTCGCGCGCGATACTGACCGCCATTTCGGGATAAGCGGTAAACATGCGGGGATTATCAAGAAAAGCCGGCAGTTTCTGATACATGCGCATATCGCGCATCGGACCTTCGTCCAGATGCTGACGGTATTCACCCAGCGACTGCTTGCTAAAATCGTCGCGCTTCATCGCCGAAAGCACCGTCTTCGCCGCCGCTTCGCCTGCGGATATGGCGAGATCCATACCACGGATGGTAAAGCCGAGGTTCATACACATACCGGCAGCGTCTCCGGCAATCAGTACGCCATCGCCCACCAGTTCAGGCTGCATATTCATTCCCGCCTCGGGTACAACGTGTGCAGCATATTCCACCAGCTTGCCACCAGCGATCAGCGGAGCAACTGCCGGATGCTGTTTGAAATCTTCCAGCATTTGCGGGACCGATTTTTTCGCGTCTTTCAGATGATGAAGACCGCAGACCAGCCCCAGAGAAAGGGTTGTTTCATTCGTATACAGAAAGCCACCGCCCATCAGACCATCGGTTGGCGCCCCGGCAAACAGACAGGCGGCGCCTTCGTTGCCCTGTAGCTGGAAACGATCTTCAATCACCGACTTCGGTAATTCGATCAGTTCCTTCACGCCGACGGCAACATGTGATGCCTCAACACGCTTGGCCATGCCCAGCTTTTCAGCCAGCAGAGAATTCACCCCATCGGCGAGGATCACGACTTTGGCTTCCAGAATATCGCCATCGGCTTCCACGCCCACGACTTTACCCTCGCGCTGAACGACGTTATCGACGCGAATACCGGTGATCAGTTGCGCCCCCGCCTCTTCGGCCTGCTCCATCAGCCAGGCGTCAAATTTACTGCGCAAGACGGAATAAGAAACCTGCGACGCGGCGGCCTCTTCACCATTGCAGTAGTCGATAGTCATCGCCCCGTTGTCGGTCATAAAGGCGAGTTTTTCGTGGGTAATCATGCGTTCAATGGGGGCCAGATCCGCAAAGCCGGGAATGATGCGTTCCAGGCTATGCGCATACAGACGCCCACCGGTGACATTCTTCGCGCCAGCAGAATTGCCGCGCTCGATAACCAGCACCTGTGCACCTTCGCGAGCAAGCACCAGCGCCGCAACCGAACCGGCCAGACCTGCACCCACGATGATGGCATCAAAGATATCTTCGGACATACGTACTCCTGTCAGCGGCAGGATACCTTCGCATCCTGCCCGAAATGATTTATCGCGCTAAGGCAGCCGTCAGCGCAGGCAGGATCTTCAGCGCATCGCCAACGATGCCAAAATCCGCATACTGGAAGATCGGCGCATTTTTATCTTTATTGATGGCGAAAATCGTCTGCGCGCCGTTGGCGCCGACCATGTGTTGGATCTGCCCGGAGATCCCCACCGCCAGATACAGTTCAGGCTTGAGCATCAGGTTGGAGATACCGACGTAGCGCTCGTGCTCCATCCACTTCTCGTTTTCCGCTACCGGGCGAGAACAGGCCAGCTCAGCGCCAATCGTCTGGCACAGCGCTTCGGCCAGCGAGATATTCTCTTTGCTGCCTATACCGCGTCCCACACTGACCACCAGACGCGCTTTATCGAGATCGACGCTGTTGCTCTGACGTGCCTGGGTTGCGGTGCGGGTCACAGCATTGGCCGGAGCCTGCCACTGCACGGTGTGCATCTCACCGCTGCGAGAAGTGTCCGGGTCTTGTGCGTCAAACGTTCCGCTGCTGAGCGTGATCACGGCAAACGGCGAAGCAATGGTTTCTGCCCCTATCGCCAGACCGCCGTAGACCATATGCTTAACCGCCGCTTTTCCATCCTGCAGGGCGACTTCGCTGGCGTCGTTGGAAACCGCAGCCGACAAGCGAAAGCCCAGCTTTGCCGCCAACAGTTTGCCCCGGCGCGTATTCGGCAGCAGTACCGCGCCGCCCTCGCTATGCTGACGAACAGTCTCAGCCATCACATCAGCGTAGTCTTCGATCATGCGGTCTTCTGGTTTGCCGCTGAGCAGCCAGACATGATCCGCGCCCAAATGACATGCTGTCGCGCTATCCGCTTCGTTCAGTACGAACGCGTTAACTTTTTCACCTACAGCCTGCGCGCCACTCATCAGTTCGGGCAGACGAGAAGGGGTATCGCTGAATACCCAGACACTGGAAAATTTGTTCATAACATCCCCTGATAATTAAATGATTTTGCGCAGATTCTCGACAAACGCGGCGATTTGTTCTTCACCGTCACCTTCAATCACCACACGCTGACGCTCGCGCTGCTTCGGTGCGGCAACCTGTTGTACGGAATACGCGGGTACGCTGTTCAGCCCGATATCCGCAGGCGACCAGACCTGAACCGGTTTTTTCGCCGCGCCAAGAATGGCTTTCATCGAAGGGATTTGTGGAGTGTTGATGTCGGTGGAAACCGCGATCACCGCCGGGAGCGGGATGCTCAGCGTTTCAACTTCATCTTCCAGTTCGCGTTCTACCGTCAGCGTACTGTCAGTAAGAGAGAGGATCTTACTCACGCCGTTAATCGCCGGAACGTTCAGCGCTTCACCCACCAGCAAACCAACCTGCTGAGCATAAAGATCGGAAGAACCGTCGCCGCAAATAAGCAGATCGAAACCTGATTTTTGCGCCGCGGCGGCCAGCGCGGTAGCGGTGTGTTGCGGCAGCGCCTGCTCAAATTGATCGTCAATCACCACAATCAGTTCATCAGGGCCACGAGAAAGGACATCTTTGCGCCCTTTTGCATTAGTCAGCGCTTTGCCGCCAACGCTCATGGCGACAACCTGAGCGTCTCCCACCTGCTGTTTTAACTGGCAAGCAGCTTCAATTGCATTCAGATCATATTGGCTGATTTTGCCATCCGCTTTGCTGAAATCGAGTGAACCATCAGCATTATTAATCGCAATATCCTGTTCATCAGGTACGCATTTGTAGCAAGTAATTATCTTCATTGCATCTCCAGAAATCATGAAGGAAACGTATTTATATCGGCGGTGTTAAATACAGATATCACGCTCTTTAATTCGGAAATAAAACCTTAATCACCAATATTGAAAATGTCACACATTGAAATTCGTAACTTTCAATAGTGTTACATGCCTCACCAATATTGAAAGAAACACGTCAAATATGAAAATTTTCAATATTGCTTGCTGGTTCAACAATATTGAACGCCAGACACTTAAAAAAGTTAAAAAACCAATGTCAAATATATGATTTACAATCAAAAAACAGATATTTCAAGACAAAATAACCAGCACAAAAAAGTGTGACACAAGTAACAGAATCACGCGAAATGAATACCCATTATGAGTTACTCGTTGAGGTGTCCCAGAGGTTAATAAGTTATCAACAAACCATTAATAATAAATAAACAAACGTTCAAAAACGGGCACGCTAAATAAATTTCGTTTTCACACTGGAATTCACTTATGAAAAATGAAAAGAGAAAATCGGGAATTGAACCGAAGGTTTTTTTTCCGCCATTAATAATTGTCGGAATACTTTGCTGGCTAACAGTAAGAGATCTTGATGCCGCTAACGTCGTTATTAATGCGGTATTCAGTTATGTCACCAACGTCTGGGGATGGGCATTTGAATGGTATATGGTCATCATGCTATTCGGCTGGTTCTGGCTGGTTTTTGGCCCCTATGCCAAAAAGAGATTAGGTGACGAAAAACCGGAGTTTAGCACCGCCAGCTGGATTTTTATGATGTTCGCGTCCTGTACATCCGCTGCGGTGCTGTTCTGGGGCTCTATTGAGATCTACTACTATATCTCCACCCCGCCGTTCGGCCTGGAACCAAATTCCACGGGCGCGAAAGAGATAGGTCTGGCGTACAGCCTGTTCCACTGGGGGCCGCTGCCGTGGGCAACCTATAGCTTCCTTTCTGTAGCCTTTGCCTACTTCTTCTTTGTACGTAAGATGGATGTCATCCGTCCCAGCTCCACGCTGGTACCGCTCGTCGGTGAGAAACATGCGAAAGGGTTGTTCGGTACCATCGTTGATAACTTCTACCTGGTGGCGCTGATCTTCGCAATGGGCACCAGCCTCGGTCTGGCTACCCCGCTGGTCACCGAGTGTATGCAGTACCTGTTCGGTATTCCACATACGCTGCAACTCGACGCCATCATCATTACCTGCTGGATCATTCTGAACGCCATTTGCGTGGCCTGTGGCCTGCAAAAAGGGGTCAAGATCGCCAGTGACGTACGTAGTTATCTGAGCTTCCTGATGCTCGGCTGGGTGTTTATCGTCAGCGGTGCCAGCTTCATCATGAACTACTTCACCGACTCCGTCGGGATGTTGCTGATGCATCTGCCACGGATGCTGTTCTATACCGATGCCATTGGTAAAGGCGGCTTCCCGCAGGGCTGGACCGTTTTCTACTGGGCGTGGTGGGTAATTTACGCCATCCAGATGAGTATCTTCCTGGCCCGTATTTCTCGTGGTCGCACCGTACGCGAACTGTGCTTCGGGATGGTACTGGGCCTGACCGCGTCTACCTGGATCCTGTGGACTGTCCTTGGCAGCAACACGCTGCTGCTGATGGATAAAAACATCCTCAACATTCCGCAGTTGATTGAACAACACGGCGTGGCGCGCGCCATTATCGAAACCTGGGCCGCCTTACCGCTCAGCACCGCCACCATGTGGGGTTTCTTTATCCTCTGCTTTATCGCCACCGTAACGCTGATTAACGCCTGCTCTTACACCCTGGCGATGTCCACCTGTCGCGAAGTTCGCGATGGTGAAGAACCGCCTCTGTTAGTGCGTATCGGCTGGTCGGTGCTGGTCGGCATCATCGGTATCGTTCTGCTGGCACTGGGGGGGTTGAAGCCGATTCAGACCGCAATTATCGCCGGAGGATGCCCGCTGTTCTTCGTCAACATTATGGTGACGCTGTCCTTTATTAAAGACGCCAAAGTGCACTGGAAAGACAAGTAATTCTTATTAACCTAATTGATCAAGAGGCTGAAAGATGGATTTCAACTTAAATGACGAGCAGGAACTGTTTGTCGCCGGTATTCGTGAACTGATGGCCAGTGAGAACTGGGAAGCTTATTTTGCCGAGTGCGATCGTGACAGCGTCTACCCTGAGCGTTTTGTAAAAGCGCTGGCGGATATGGGCATTGATAGCCTGCTGATCCCGGAAGAACATGGCGGTCTGGAAGCGGGTTTTGTTACCGTCGCCGCCGTCTGGATGGAGCTGGGACGTCTTGGCGCACCAACTTACGTGTTGTACCAATTGCCGGGAGGTTTTAACACTTTCCTGCGTGAAGGGACTCAGGAGCAAATTGATAAAATCATGGCGTTCCAGGGTACCGGTAAGCAGATGTGGAACTCTGCTATCACCGAACCGGGAGCGGGATCGGATGTCGGCAGTCTGAAAACCACTTATACACGCAAAAATGGTAAGGTTTATCTTAATGGCAGTAAGTGCTTTATCACCAGTAGCGCCTATACCCCGTACATCGTGGTCATGGCGCGAGACGGTGCATCGCCGGATAAGCCTGTTTACACCGAATGGTTTGTCGACATGAGCAAAGCGGGTATCAAGGTCAACAAACTGGAGAAACTCGGTCTGCGCATGGATAGCTGCTGTGAAATCACCTTTGACGACGTTGAACTGGACGAAAAAGACATGTTCGGTCGGGAAGGTAACGGCTTCAACCGCGTGAAAGAAGAGTTTGACCATGAGCGCTTCCTCGTCGCGCTGACCAACTACGGCACCGCAATGTGCGCTTTTGAAGATGCCGCGCGTTACGCTAATCAGCGCGTGCAGTTTGGTGAAACTATTGGCCGTTTCCAGCTGATTCAGGAGAAGTTTGCGCATATGGCGATCAAACTGAACTCCATGAAAAACATGCTGCTGGAAGCCGCGTGGAAAGCAGATAACGGCACTATTACCTCCGGCGACGCGGCAATGTGCAAATACTTCTGCGCCAACGCCGCGTTTGAAGTGGTAGACACCGCCATGCAGGTACTGGGAGGTGTTGGTATCGCGGGCAACCACCGCATCACGCGTTTCTGGCGTGACCTGCGTGTTGACCGCGTTTCTGGTGGTTCTGATGAAATGCAGATCCTGACGTTAGGCCGTGCGGTACTCAAGCAATACCGATAGAACGGCGCAACCTGTAGGCCTGATAAGACGCTCGCGTCGCCATCCGGCCTACGTGGCCCCCATAAATGCCAGGAGAAAAATTATGAATCATTTACCAATGCCAACCTTTGGCCCTCTTGCTGGAGTACGCGTTGTTTTTTCAGGGATCGAAATCGCCGGTCCATTCGCCGGACAGATGTTCGCCGAATGGGGCGCCGAGGTTATCTGGATTGAAAACGTCGCATGGGCCGATACCATCCGCGTACAGCCTAACTACCCGCAGCTCTCACGCCGCAACCTGCACGCCCTGTCGCTCAATATTTTCAAAGATGAAGGTCGGGAAGCGTTTCTGAAACTGATGGAAACCACCGATATTTTCATTGAAGCCAGTAAAGGCCCGGCCTTTGCACGCCGCGGTATTACTGATGAAGTGCTGTGGGAACATAACCCGAAACTGGTCATTGCCCACCTTTCCGGTTTTGGCCAGTTTGGTACGGAGGAGTACACCAATCTTCCGGCGTATAACACCATCGCGCAGGCGTTCAGTGGTTATCTGATCCAAAACGGCGACGTTGACCAACCGATGCCAGCCTTCCCGTATACCGCAGATTACTTCTCCGGGATGACCGCAACGACAGCGGCGCTGGCGGCCCTGCACAAAGTGCGCGAAACGGGTAAAGGTGAAAGCATCGATATCGCCATGTACGAAGTGATGCTGCGCATGGGTCAGTACTTCATGATGGACTACTTCAACGGCGGCGAAATCTGTCCACGTATGACGAAAGGGAAAGATCCCTACTACGCCGGTTGCGGCCTGTATAAATGCGCCGATGGTTACATCGTCATGGAGTTGGTCGGCATCACGCAAATCAACGAGTGTTTTAAAGATATCGGCCTGGCCCACATTCTCGGTACGCCGGAAGTTCCGGAAGGCACGCAGCTAATCCATCGCGTGGAATGCCCTTACGGCCCGCTCGTCGAAGAGAAACTGGACGCCTGGCTGGCAGCACATACCATCGCCGAAGTCCAGGCGCGCTTTGCTGAACTGAATATCGCCTGTGCGAAGGTGCTAACCATTCCGGAACTGGAAGGCAATCCGCAGTACGTTGCCCGCGAATCCATTACTCAGTGGCAAACAATGGACGGCCGCACCTGCAAAGGACCGAACATCATGCCGAAATTTAAAAACAACCCGGGGAAAATCTGGCGTGGCATGCCATCACACGGCATGGATACCGCCGCCATTCTGAAAAACATTGGTTATAGCGAAGCAGACATAAATGAGCTGGTCGGCAAAGGCCTGGCCAGGGTTGAGGAATAAACGCGACGCGCTAACCCGCTCGTGGGTTAGCGCTCACGCCTGATTTCAGTGGATAAAGCAATATGGATATCGTTGGCGGACAAAACTTACGTCAGATGTGGGACGACCTGGCCGGGGTGTACGGAAATAAAACGGCGTTAATTTTCGAATCCTGTGAAGGAATCGTTCGGCAATTTAGCTATGCCTCGCTCAATGAAGAGATTAACCGCACGGCGAACCTTTTTCATTCCTTAGGGATCCGCAAGGGCGATAGGGTCGCACTGCATCTGGATAACTGTCCGGAATTCATCTTTTGCTGGTTTGGACTGGCAAAAATCGGCGCCATTATGGTGCCGATTAATGCTCGCTTACTGGGCGAAGAAAGTGCCTGGATCCTGCAAAACAGCCAGGTGAGCCTGCTGGTTACCAGCGCCCAGTTTTATCCTATGTACCGTGAAATACGCCAGGAAAATAGCACTCCGCTTAATCATATCTGTCTGATTGGCGAGCAGCTTCCGGCTGACGATGGCGTGAGCCACTTTACCCAACTGCAGGCTCGTCAGTCGACCACCCTGTGCTATACGCCTGCGTTATCCACTGACGATACGGCGGAAATTCTGTTTACCTCCGGTACCACCTCGCGTCCAAAAGGGGTGGTGATTACCCATTATAACCTGCGCTTTGCGGGCTATTACTCTGCCTGGCAAATCGCCCTGCGCGATGATGACGTATACATGACGGTGATGCCCGCTTTTCATATCGACTGTCAGTGTACCGCCGCAATGCCGGCCTTTTCCGCCGGCAGCACCTTTGTGCTCCTGGAGAAGTACAGCGCCCGGGCATTCTGGGATCAGGTACGTAAATATCAGGCGACGGTGACCGAGTGCATCCCGATGATGATCCGCACGCTGATGGTCCAGCCCGCCGCGCCAACGGACAGGCAGCATCATCTGCGCGAAGTGATGTTCTATCTCAATCTATCCGCGCAGGAAAAAGACGCCTTTATCGAACGCTTTGGCGTCAGGCTGCTGACCTCTTATGGTATGACTGAAACCATTGTCGGAATTATTGGCGACCGTCCCGGAGACAAACGACGCTGGCCTTCCATTGGTCGCGTGGGATTTAGCTATGAAGCTGAAATTCGCGACGATCAAAATCGTCCGCTGCCCGCCGGAGAAATTGGCGAAATCTGTATTAAAGGCGTCCCCGGCAAGACCATCTTCAAAGAGTATTACATGCAGCCGGAAGCAACCGCCAGGGCGCTGGAACCAGAGGGCTGGTTACATACCGGTGATTCGGGTTACCAGGATGAGGATGGCTATTTCTATTTTGTCGACAGACGCTGCAACATGATTAAACGCGGCGGGGAAAATGTCTCCTGCGTCGAGCTGGAAAATATTATTTCTGCACATCCGAAAATTCAGGACATTGTGGTTGTTGGTATTAAAGACGCGATCCGTGATGAAGCCATTAAAGCGTTTATTGTCCTTAATGAAGGCGAAACATTAAGCGAAGCCGAGTTTTTCAGCTTCTGCGAAAACAATATGGCGAAATTCAAGGTTCCCTCTTTTATGGAGATCAGAACCGACCTGCCGCGCAACTGCTCAGGAAAAATAATCAAAAAAAATCTGAAATAAACCTTCCGGCAGGAATCCCTCCCGCCGGGAAACTATTTATCTGGAGATGAACCATGAGTGAATCATTACATCTGACCCGTAATGGCCCGATCCTGGAAATTACCCTCGACCGACCTAAAGCCAATGCCATTGACGCCAAAACCAGCTTTGCAATGGGCCAGGCTTTTCTTAATTTCCGTGACGATCCGGAATTACGCGTAGCAATCATTACTGGCGGCGGGGAGAAATTCTTTTCTGCTGGCTGGGACTTAAAAGCGGCAGCGGAAGGTGAAGCGCCGGATGCCGATTTTGGTCCCGGCGGCTTTGCCGGTTTAACCGAAATATTTGATCTGGATAAGCCGGTCATCGCCGCGGTAAACGGCTATGCGTTTGGCGGCGGTTTTGAGCTGGCGCTGGCAGCGGACTTTATTGTCTGCGCGGAAAACGCCAGCTTCGCGCTACCGGAAGCCAAGCTCGGCATCGTGCCTGACAGCGGCGGCGTTTTGCGCCTGCCTAAGCTGTTGCCACCGGCTATCGTCAACGAAATGGTGATGACCGGTAGACGAATGAGCGCCGAAGAAGCGCTGCGTTGGGGGATCGTGAACCGCGTTGTTAGCCAGAGCGAACTGATGGATAGCGCGCGCGAACTGGCGCAACAACTGGTTAATAGCGCCCCGCTGGCAATCGCGGCGCTGAAAGAGATTTATCGTGCGACCAGCGAAATGCCGGTAGAAGAAGGCTACCGCTACATCCGCAGCGGCGTACTGAAGCATTATCCGTCGGTACTGCATTCGGAAGATGCGCTCGAAGGACCGCAGGCATTTGCCGAAAAACGCGATCCGGTGTGGAAAGGTCGTTAATGTGACTATGCCGGATAAGGTGTTTACGCCGTCGTCCGGCAAAAAAACCGAGGTACAACCATGAGCTATTACGCCTTTGAAGGACTGATCCCGGTGGTACACCCGGACGCGTTTGTCCATCCCAGCGCCGTGCTGATTGGCGATGTCATCGTGGGTGCTGGTGTTTATATTGGCCCACTCGCGTCATTGCGTGGGGATTATGGGCGCCTGATCCTTAAGGCAGGATCTAATCTGCAGGATGGCTGCATTATGCATGGCTACTGCGATACCGATACCATCGTGCATGAGAACGCTCATATCGGCCACGGCGCTATTTTGCATGGCTGCGTGGTGGGCCGGGACGCCCTGGTCGGTATGAACAGCGTGATTATGGACGGCGCAGTGATTGGCGAAGAGAGCATCGTCGCCGCCATGAGTTTCGTCAAAGCCGGATTTCAGGGTGAGGCAAGGCAACTGCTGGTGGGTTCACCTGCACGAGTACTACGCCAGGTCACAGACCAGGAGCTGCACTGGAAACGCCTCAACACCAAAGAATATCAGGATCTTGCGGTCCGCTGTCGAACGGGGCTATCTGAAACGAAGCCGTTAACCCAGGTCGAAAAAAACCGGCCGCGCCTGAAAGGCACGACGGACGTGAAGCCAAAATCAGCCCAATAATTGATGCCGGATGCGCTGACGCTTATCCGGCCTACGCGTCAATCCCCGTTAACGCTGCCATCAGGCAAACTAACCATTAGCGACGCATACTTTTTGACAGCATCATCTGCCATTTCTGCTCACGGTTGAGCTCTGTTGGGGGAACGGCAGACAGTCGCGGCGCTTTCGCCACACTCACTTTTCTTTCCTGCAAATTATGATTCAATCGGCGATAGAGATGAGAATCAATACTCACGACTTTCACCAGACGCTGGCACTGACAGCCTCGTCCTGCAATCTGGTTAGGGATCATCTTCACTTCACAAACAATTTCCCCAACTTCTGACAGAATATAGGAGAGCGTATTAATTGCTTTGCAGTGTTCAATATCAAATTGACGGGAAATCTCCTTGGCAGTGATCCATCGGTCCTCTGCCATCATCCAGTCAGCAATTAACAAATAAAGCGGTCTTTCAACATATTTTTCACACATAAGCACACCATTTCACAAATTAAAAATCTGGCTACGGCCTGTCCAAATTAATAAAAACTAAGCCATATTAAAATTGTGGATATAAAGATAGTATGCGACTTGAATGTTGATTAGTGTGAGCAATATCGTGCTTATTACATTGAAAATGTGGTTAAGGAAACGGACATCTCCAGGAATGACCTGATAGGGTAAAAAAAACGGCTCCTTCTCAGGAACCGTTTCAAATTTATATTGCAGATCCGATTAACGCAAATATCACCGAACCTTCTGTTTATTATTTATTGATCTGCGCGTGCATTTCCTGCACCGAGGTCACCTTCTCGGTGGCATCCGCATTCAGCGCCATGGCCGTTGCGAAACCGCCGTTCAGGGTAGTGTCGTAATGCACTTTGTACTGCAAGGCGCTGCGGCGAATCAGCTTGGAGTCTTCAATCGCCTGACGACCTGCGGTGGTGTTGATAATGTAGGTGTATTCGCCATTCTTGATACGGTCCTGAATGTGCGGACGACCTTCATGCACCTTATTCACCAGACGCGGGTTGATACCGGCTTCACCCAGCACAATCGCGGTACCGTGAGTCGCATCCAGCTCGAAGCCCTGTTTTAGCAGCTTAGCGGCCAGGTCCACCACGCGCTCTTTGTCGCCTTCGCGAACCGAGAGCAGCGCACGGCCCTGTTTCTTCATCGTGGAGTTACTGCCCAGCTGTGCCTTGGCGAACGCTTCCGCGAAGGTACGGCCCACGCCCATCACTTCCCCGGTAGAGCGCATTTCTGGCCCTAACAGCGGGTCAACGCCCGGGAATTTGTTGAACGGCAGCACCACTTCTTTCACCGAGTAGTACGGCGGGATAATTTCTTTGGTCACGCCCTGCTCGGTCAGCGATTTGCCGGCCATCACGCGCGCCGCCACTTTCGCCAGCGGTACGCCGGTGGCTTTGGAGACGAACGGTACGGTACGCGCCGCACGCGGGTTGACTTCAATCAGGTAGACTTCGTTGTCTTTCACCGCAAACTGCACGTTCATCAGGCCGCGCACCTGCAGTTCGAAGGCCAGCTTCTGCACCTGCTGGCGCATCACATCCTGAATTTCCTTGCTCAGCGTGTAGGCAGGCAGAGAACAGGCGGAGTCGCCGGAGTGTACGCCCGCCTGCTCGATGTGCTCCATGATGCCGCCAATCAGCACCATTTCGCCGTCGCAGATGGCGTCAACGTCCACTTCGATGGCATCGTCGAGGAAGCGGTCCAGCAGCACCGGCGCGTCGTTGGAGACGCTAACCGCGGTCTGGAAGTAGCGACGCAAGTCGGCTTCGTCGTAGACGATTTCCATCGCGCGGCCGCCCAGTACGTAGGACGGGCGCACCACCAGCGGGTAGCCAATTTCTTTCGCCTTCTCAACCGCTTGTTCAATGGCGGTCACGGTGGCGTTGGCTGGCTGTTTCAGCTTCAGACGGTCAACCGCGTGCTGGAAGCGTTCACGGTCTTCCGCGCGGTCGATGGCGTCCGGGCTGGTGCCGATAACCGGTACGCCTGCGGCTTCCAGTTCACGCGCCAGTTTCAGCGGGGTCTGGCCGCCGTACTGCACGATGACGCCTTTCGGCTTCTCGATGCGCACGATTTCCAGTACGTCCTCCAGCGTTACCGGCTCGAAGTACAGACGGTCGGAGGTGTCGTAGTCGGTAGAGACAGTTTCCGGGTTACAGTTGACCATGATGGTCTCGTAACCGTCTTCGCGCAGCGCCAGCGAGGCATGGACGCAGCAGTAGTCAAATTCGATACCCTGGCCGATACGGTTCGGACCGCCGCCGAGGACCATGATTTTGTCGCGGTCGACGGATGGGTTAGATTCGCACTCTTCTTCATAGGTAGAGTACATGTAGGCGGTATCGGTGGCGAATTCCGCCGCGCAGGTATCCACGCGCTTGTAGACCGGGTGCAGGTTGTACTGGTCGCGCAGCTTGCGGATTTCCGCTTCGCGCACACCCGCCAGTTTTGCCAGACGCGCATCGGCGAAGCCTTTGCGCTTCAGGTGACGCAGGAAGTCAGCGTCGAGGCCGTTGATGCCCACTTCCGCCACTTTTTCTTCCAGACGTACCAGCTCTTCAATCTGTACCAGGAACCAGCGGTCGATGTTGGTCAGGTTGAACACGCCGTCGACGGAGAGGCCCGCGCGGAAGGCATCGGCGATATACCAGATGCGCTCGGCGCCCGCGTCTTTCAGCTCGCGACGGATTTTGGTCAGCGCTTCCGGGTCGTCGAGGCTCACTTTCGGGTCGAAACCGGTGGCGCCCACTTCCAGGCCGCGCAGCGCTTTCTGCAGAGATTCCTGCTGCGTGCGGCCAATCGCCATCACTTCGCCGACGGATTTCATCTGCGTAGTCAGACGGTCATTCGCACCGGCGAATTTCTCGAAGTTGAAGCGAGGAATCTTGGTGACAACGTAGTCGATAGACGGCTCGAAGGAGGCCGGAGTACGGCCACCGGTGATGTCGTTCATCAGTTCGTCGAGGGTGTAACCCACCGCCAGTTTGGCCGCCACTTTGGCAATCGGGAAGCCGGTGGCTTTGGAAGCCAGCGCCGAAGAGCGGGAGACGCGCGGGTTCATTTCGATAACGATCAGACGACCATCTTTCGGGTTCACCGAGAACTGAACGTTGGAACCGCCGGTTTCTACGCCGATTTCACGCAGTACCGCCATCGAGGCGTTACGCATGATTTGGTATTCTTTGTCGGTCAGGGTCTGCGCCGGAGCAACAGTGATCGAGTCACCGGTGTGAATACCCATCGCATCGAAGTTTTCGATAGAGCAGACGATGATGCAGTTGTCGTTTTTATCACGCACCACTTCCATCTCGTACTCTTTCCAGCCGATCAGCGATTCATCAATCAGCAGCTCGTTGGTTGGCGAGAGGTCCAGGCCGCGTTCGCAGATTTCTTCAAACTCTTCACGGTTGTAGGCGATACCGCCGCCGGTGCCGCCCATGGTGAAAGATGGACGGATGATGCACGGGAAGCCCACGTCAGCGGCAACCGCCAGCGCTTCTTCCATGGTGTGCGCGATACCGGAACGCGCGGTGTCGAGGCCGATTTTCTTCATCGCCACGTCGAAACGACGGCGGTCTTCTGCTTTATCAATCGCATCAGCGGTCGCACCAATCATGGTCACGCCGAACTCTTCCAGCACGCCCTGACGCTCCAGCTCCAGCGCGCAGTTCAGCGCGGTCTGGCCGCCCATGGTTGGCAGAACCGCATCCGGACGCTCTTTTTCGATGATTTTGCGTACCACTTCCCAGTTGATCGGCTCGATGTAGGTCGCATCGGCCATTTCCGGGTCGGTCATAATGGTTGCCGGGTTAGAGTTCACCAGAATAACGCGGTAACCCTCTTCGCGCAGCGCTTTACACGCCTGGGCGCCGGAGTAGTCAAACTCACACGCCTGACCGATAACAATCGGGCCCGCGCCCAGAATCAGGATACTTTTTATGTCTGTACGTTTTGGCATGGCTTTTATTACTCCTGATTATTTCGCGGACTGACGGTATTGTTCAATAAGCTCGATAAAGTGGTCGAACAGCGGCGCCGCATCATGCGGGCCTGGGCTCGCCTCCGGGTGGCCCTGGAAGCTGAACGCCGGTTTATCGGTACGGTGAATCCCTTGCAGGGTACCGTCGAACAGGGACTTGTGGGTCACGCGCAGGTTGGCTGGCAGCGAAGCTTCATCCACCGCAAAGCCGTGGTTCTGCGCGGTAATCATCACCACATTCTTATCCATGTCTTTCACCGGGTGGTTACCACCGTGGTGACCAAACTTCATCTTGATGGTCTTCGCACCGCTCGCCAGCGCCAACAGTTGATGGCCGAGGCAGATGCCAAATACCGGAATATCGGTCTGGAGGAATTTCTCAATGGCTTCGATGGCGTAGTCGCACGGGGCCGGGTCACCTGGGCCGTTAGACAGGAAGATACCGTCCGGATTCATCTTCAGAACATCTTCCGCGGAGGTTTTCGCCGGTACCACCGTCAGGCGGCAGCCGCGATCCACCAGCATACGCAGAATGTTGCGCTTGGCGCCAAAATCGTAGGCCACCACGTGGAACGGCAGCTCTTCTGCAGACTTCGCTTCCGGCAGGTCACCCGAAAGCGTCCAGCTACCCTGAGTCCAGCTGTAGGATTCAGCGGTGGTCACTTCTTTTGCCAGATCCATCCCATTTAAGCCCGGGAACGCTTTGGCTTTTTCTAAGGCCAGCGCAGCATCCAGATTATCGCCTGCAATGATGCAGCCGTTCTGAGCGCCCTTCTCGCGCAGCAGTCGCGTCAGCTTACGGGTATCGATATCGGCAATCGCCACAATATTATGGCGCTTGAGGTAAGAAGAGAGGTCTTCGGTGTTGCGGTAGTTGCTGGCAATCAGCGGCAGGTCGCGGATGACCAGGCCTTGCGCATGTACCTGAGAAGATTCTGCATCGGCTTCATTGGTGCCGACATTACCGATATGAGGATAAGTAAGAGTGACGATTTGGCGGGAATAGGAAGGATCAGTGAGGATTTCTTGATAACCGGTCATTGAAGTATTGAAAACGACTTCCCCAACCGCCGAACCTGTTGCCCCTATGGCCCGACCGTGAAACTGGGTTCCGTCTTCCAGAACCAATAGCGCTGACTTAATCAAAACACCCTCCAGAGAATATTCACTCACTTTATTTGCATATTAATTCATTAACACCTCATGAATCAATGCAAATTTGCTTACCTATGGATTTCTGGCAAACGGCGGCATTCTAGAGATAGCCCACGTAAAAGTCTACCCAAAAGGGCAATTTTTATTATTATTTTACGCCACTGGGATAAATCACTCGATTTAACAGGCAAAAAGATCAGCTAACTCAGGGTGGAAAACGCTTGCGGTAGATAAAGAGTGTAAAAACGGGAGCAGCGAGAGAAAAAAGTGGACCACTTGGTCAAAATTTACATTCATATAACAGAATGAAGCATAAAAACATATATAAACATCGACTTAGATAAAAAACAAAACCAAAATCCAAAAAATTAAAGGGCAATAAAATATTGCCCCATGTAATCAAATAATTACGATTACCATAACCACATCACGAAGGGTAATAAAATCTATAAACTGCGTAAATCAAGTACATCTTTCATATCAAAAAGACCATTTGACTTAGATTTCAGCCAAACCGCCGATCGCACTGCGCCATTGGCAAAAGTCATGCGGCTGGACGCTTTATGGGTGATTTCAATACGCTCGCCAATATCGGCAAACATCGCGGTATGTTCGCCGACAATGTCACCGGCGCGTACGGTCGCAAAACCAATAGTGCCCGGCACACGCTCGCCGGTATAACCTTCGCGCGAGTAGACAGCGCAGTCTTTCAGATCTTTATCCAACGCCCCGGCGATCGCCTCACCCATCGCCAGCGCGGTCCCCGATGGGGCATCCACTTTGTGGCGGTGATGCGCTTCGATAATCTCAATATCGGTATAGTCCCCCATCACTTTTGCTGCTTTCTCAAGCAGTTTCAGCATGACGTTAACGCCGACGCTAAAATTCGCAGCGAAGACGATAGCAATCTCCTGCGCGGCATCGCGAATAGCCTGTTTACCGGCATCATCGAATCCGGTGGTACCAATCACCATTCCCTTACCGTGCTGGTGGCAAAACGCCAGATGCGTCAGCGTACCTTCCGGTCGCGTGAAATCGATGAAAACATCGAAATCATCTTTCACCGCCTCAAGGCTGCTTTGTACGGTAACGCCCGTTTTCCCGGCTCCCGCTAACTCTCCGGCATCGCTTCCCAGTAAGGAAGAGCCTTCGCGCTCCAGCGCCGCGCCAAGCTGTACGCCATCCATGCCAAGTGTGGCCTGAATCAACTGACGCCCCATGCGTCCTCCGGCTCCCGCGATGGCAACGCGGATTTGTGCATCATGCATAGCTATTCTCTTTTGTTAATTTTGCGTAAATCGTTTTCAGAGTAACCAGCACGCCCGGAGGCCGCTAGCTGAAAACACCCATAATTAGAATTTAATGATAAACAGAGGGGAATATCAGTAAAAGACATGATTCATCCCGCAGGATGAATCATTGCTGGAGCACTGGAAAGAAGTCAAACTTACTCAGTATGGCGCAAAGTGATGGGAAAACGATGGAAAACCGAGCAGAAACCAGCCAATCTGCGTAGATATTTTCGCGAGTGCGGTTTTATGGCACGAGCGTGTAGGTGACGATCATCTGCCCTTTTTTCATCTTCACCTGAGTAATCGTCACCTGCCCAATGTCGGATAAACGCGCAACATGCGTACCGCCGCAAGGGTAAGCGGGCAGCTCACCGAACCCGACTTCGCGCAAACCGCCGTCGGATGTCACCCGGCGAGGAAGATCCTCCGCCTGCCAGGCGTTGATTTTCGCCAGCAGTGAGGCGCCGTCCGGCAGCGTACTGCTGCCTTTTGCGGAAAACGTAATCCGCCCTTCGCCAGGCCAGTGGTGCGCTTTTACCGGTTGCCATCCGTACTCTGTACCCGCCAGCCCGATAAGGTGCCCCGCAGAGTGCAGCCGCGCATGCAGCTGACGCTGTGTCGCATCAACTCTCAGGCTGATTACGCCAGGCGCAATCGGTGTCGCCACGATATGTAGCACATCGTCATCACTCACGATCACCGTCTCGACGGGGATCTCATCAATCCAGCCAGCATCCGCGGGTTGCCCACCGCCCTGTGGGTGAAATAGCGTGCCGTCCAGCACCACCGCATAGCCTCCTTCCGCTCGCGCTGTACAGCTCATCACCGTGGCCTGGCCTTCGGTGTTATCACAGGTGTAATAAAGACGTTCGGTCATGATTGCTCTCCTCTTGATAGGAAGAGTATATTCACTTTACTGACGGCGATAATCCTGCGCCGGTTCAATGCATCTTTGCCTGGTATGCACAAATGAACCCTAACCTTCTTCCTGACCTTGCCACCTTTGTGTTGATTATCGACCAGGGGAGCTTCTCTGCCGCCGCCAAAGTCTCAGGTGCTACGCCTTCCGCTATTAGCCGCAGCGCATCACGCCTCGAGAAGGCGCTGGGCAGCAAACTGCTGCACCGTACGACACGCAAGCTGGCGCTTAGCGAAACGGGCAAAATAGTGTATGCGCACGCGCAGGAAATGCTGCATGCGGCGCAAATGGCTGTCGACTCAGGCAGCAGCCGACAAACTATTGCGCAAGGGCAACTGACCCTCAGCGTGCCCAAAGCGGTGGGGCGATTTGTCATTCATCCACTGATGGCCGAATTCTTTACGCGCTACCCACAGGTGGACGTCCGCCTTCGGCTGGAAGACCGTTATATGGATTTAATCGACGACGGCGTCGACCTTGCGCTGCGCATCAGTCAGTCGCCCTCCCCGGGCCTGTATGGGAAACCACTGATGCCGGTCAGCCATGTCATATGCGCTACCCCCGAGTATTTACGCAAGCATGGTACGCCCGAGCACCCGCAGGCACTGCGCGAGCATAGCTGTATCAGCCTTGGCGAGACACCTGCGGATTCACGCTGGAAGTTTCGCCGCGGTGAACGTGTGGAGACCATTCAGACTCATGGTCGCTACGCCGCCAACCATACCGGCGTACGTCTGGATGCGGTGAAAAATAACCTCGGAATCGGCAGCCTGCCGCTGTTCACCGCCCGCGCGGCACTCTCCAATGGCGAGATTGTCCAGGTACTGCCGGAATGGGAATTTATCAGCGACTACAGCGGGGAACTGTGGCTGCTATGGACGCGCAATCAACATATGCCCGCCAGAATGCGGGCGATGATTGATTATCTCGGCGAAAAGGTACCGCTACACAACACCTGATTATGGCGCCAGCGCCAGCACCTCTGCCACCCACTGCTGGAACCCCTCAACGTCAAGATCCAGTGCAACCTGGGCATTTGCCGGATGCCCCAAACGTCCTTCAATATCCACCACCGTGGTACCCGAGGTATATTCCCCCTGAGTTTCCACCGCCACGAAGCACGGCTGCAGGGTAAAGAGTTCCGGGCGCACCAGCCAGGCAATCGCGCACAGATCATGCATCCGCAGTCCTGTATTCATACTGCCGCTGCGGTAATGGCTAAATAGTGCGTGCAGCATGCTGCCGGTCTTATTGAGCGCGGGAAGCGTCGCCAGATACTCCGGCGTCAGCATGGCCTGATTAGTGACATCCAGCCCACACATCACGATCTCCAGCCCACTCTGAAAAACTTTCGCGGCGGCCTCAGGATCGATAGCAATATTAAACTCGGCATTTGGCGTAAAGTTCCCGCGCCCGGCTGAACCGCCCATCATCACCAGACGGTGAATATTGAATATGCATTCAGGATAATGGGTCAGCAGCAGCGCAACGTTGGTCAGCGGACCAATCGCTACCAGCGTCACGGGCTGCGGGGCATGCATCAGCGCGTCACGAATAGCCTGGAAGGCGGGTTTTGCCATCGCCTGTCGGTCGTGTTCGACAAATTCATACCCTTCCATACCGGACTCGCCGTGCACGGAAGCGGCGTCACGCAGCGGCCGCACCAGCGGCATTGATGCCCCTTGCGCCAGCGGAATATCCGCATTCCAGAAATGCAGCAACTGCAACGCATTACGGGTGGTTTTTTCCACCGAAACATTGCCTGCTACCGTGGTCATGAGTTGCAGATCCAGCTCAGGGGCAAACAGCGCGGCGGCAATAGCGGCGGCATCATCAATGCCGGGATCGGTATCAAGAATGATCGGTAAGCGCATGGTTTCTCCATAAAAAATGCCAGACGTTAAGTCTGGCATCTTCTCATAATCGTATCGTGAAAGACTTACTCTACTTCACGAACATCCACACGCAGCTCTTTAGGCACTTCGAAAACAATATTTTCTTCACGGCCTTCCAGTGGGATAGCCTCTCCACCGCCAAGTTCCTGCAGGCGAGCGATCACGTTTTGCACCAGGATATCCGGCGCCGAGGCTCCGGCCGTCACGCCTACGCACTTAGCGTCTTTTACCCACGCTTCCTGGATGTCGGTCGCATCGTCAATCAAATACGCCGCTTTCCCCATTCGCTGGGCCAGTTCAGCCAGACGGTTAGAGTTAGAGGAGTTTTTCGAGCCGACCACCAGCACCACATCAGCCTGTTCCGCCAGCGCGCGAACCGCTTCCTGACGGTTGGTGGTGGCATAACAGATATCGTCTTTGCGCGGCCCGACAATTTTCGGGAACCGTTGGCGCAGCGCATCAATCACGTCAGAAGTGTCGTCAACGGAAAGCGTGGTCTGTGTCATGAAGGACAATTTACCTTCATTCTTCACGGTCAGTTTCAGTACATCTTCCGGTGATTCAACCAGATACATCCCCCCCTGTGGGTTACTGTACTGGCCCATCGTGCCTTCGACTTCCGGGTGTCCGGCGTGACCAATCAGAATTGACTCTTCACCGCGACGGCTGGCGCGCGCCACTTCCATATGCACTTTGGTGACTAACGGACAGGTGGCGTCGAAAACCGTGAGATCACGACCTTTGGCTTCGTTACGTACCGCCTGAGAGACACCGTGGGCGGAGAAGATCAGGATCGCGCCGTCAGGCACTTCACTGATTTGCTCAATAAAAATTGCGCCGCGCTCGCGCAGGCTATCCACCACATAGCGGTTATGCACCACCTCATGACGGACATAAATCGGCGCGCCATAAATAGCCAGCGCGTTTTCTACAATGCTGATAGCGCGGTCTACGCCAGCGCAAAAACCGCGCGGGTTAGCCAACAGGATCTGCATTTTACGCCTCCAGTACTGGTTCGACTTCCAGCACTTCAATATCAAAATGAACGGTATGCCCGGCCAGCGGATGGTTGAAATCAACCGTGATAGAGTCACCGTTGATTTCACGAATCACGCCAGGCATCTCACTGCCGTCCATTGCGGTAAAGAGCATGATAGCGCCAATTTCTGGCTCGCCCGCGTCCATAAATTCCCGACGCGAGAAATACTGAATCAAGTCCGGGCTTGGCACGCCAAAGGCGGCATCCGGCTCCAGGGAAAAAGTGGTTTTATCACCCTCTTTTAGCCCCAGCAGGTGTTGTTCCAGTCCTTCAGACAGAGAACCATCGCCCAGGCGAAACAGCGCAGGCTTGCCGTTATTGCGGGTTGACTCTGCGGTGGAGCCATCGTCGAGCTTAAGGGTGAAGTGCACCAGCACCGCACTGTTACTCTGTACTGATTTAGACATGCAGGTTGCTCTTTAAAATTGCTGCCGCCTGTTTGCCCGGTGGCGCTACGCTTACCGGGCCTACAAGGTTCGCGATAGATTGTAAGCCGGATTAGCATAGCGCCATCCGGCATTTTTTTATGCGGCTTTTTTCTCTTTCGACGGTAAGAAGCCTTCGAGAACAATCAATGCCGCGCCGATACAGATTGCCGTATCAGCCAGGTTGAATGTCGCGAAATGCCAGTCGCCAACGTAAAAGTCAATCATATCAACCACGAAGCCATGCCACAGGCGATCGAACAGATTGCCCAGCGCACCGCCAATGATTAACGCATACGCGATGTTGGTCAGCTTCTGCGTCGCCTTCGAGCGATACATCATCACCATCAGGATGACGCAGATACCAATAGCGATACCGGCAAAAAACCAACGTTGCCAGCCGCCGCTGTCGGCTAAGAAGCTAAACGCCGCGCCATAGTTTCGCGCGTAGTGCAGATTAAGCGACGGGAACAGCGATACCGTATCCCCCAGAGCAAAATTCTGGAGGATCAGGTACTTGCTGCCTAAATCGATAATCAGCACGACTACCACCAGCCACAGCCAGCGTAGCCCTGTTGAACAAAGAGGCTTACTCATCAGGCAAACTTACGTTGTTCGCCATCACCGGCGATGTTGCTGACACAGCGTCCGCAGATATCTGCATGTTCCGCCACCTGGCCGACGTCGGTAGTGTAATGCCAGCAGCGCGGGCACTTCTCACCTTCGGCTTTGCTCAGTACGATTTTCAGACCTTTGAGCAATTCGCTCTGCTGAGCATCAGCTGGCGCCTCGGCAAACTCCGCAACGCTCGCACCAGAGGTCAGCAGCACAAAGCGCAACTCTTCGCCGAGCGCGGTCAATTTCGCCGCCAGTTCGGGTTCAGCGTACAGGGTGACTGCCGCTTCCAGAGAACCACCGACTTTCTTATCCGCACGCGCCTGCTCGATGACCTTGTTCACTTCGCCGCGTACTTTCAGCAGCTCGTCCCAGAAGGTATCGTTCATCGCTTCGGTTTCACCTAAGCCAAACAGGCCTTCGTACCATTCACCGGTAAAGACGTATTTTTCACGATCGCCCGGCAGGTAACCCCAGATTTCATCCGCGGTGAAGGACATGATCGGCGCCATCCAGCGAACCAGCGCTTCTGCGATATGGAACAGCGCAGTCTGGCAGCTACGACGCGCCCGGCTTTCCGCTTTCGCGGTGTACTGGCGGTCTTTGATGATGTCGAGGTAGAACGAACCCATTTCTACGGAGCAGAAACGCATCAGGCGCTGCACTACTTCGTGGAAGTCATAGGCTTCGTAAGCTTTCAGGATCTCTTCCTGGGCCGCTTGCGCACAACCTACCGCCCACCTGTCCAGCACCACCATCTCTTCCGGTTTCACCATGTCTTTTACCGGATCGAACCCGTTCAGGTTCGCCAGCAGGAAGCGCGCGGTGTTACGGATACGACGATAGCTGTCGGCAGCACGTTTCAGAATTTCGTCAGAAACCGCCATTTCACCGGTGTAGTCGGTAGACGCCACCCACAGACGCAAAATATCCGCGCCGAGTTTGTTCATCACGTCCTGCGGAGAAACGGTGTTACCGATAGACTTGGACATCTTACGGCCCTGACCATCCACGGTGAAACCGTGAGTCAGTACCTGGCGATACGGCGCTTTGCCTTTCATCGCGGTGGAGATCATCAGAGATGACATGAACCAGCCACGGTGCTGGTCAGAGCCTTCCAGATACATATCCGCTGCGTGACCGGCAAATTCAGGACGCACGTCTACGACAGATGAGTGGGTGGAACCAGAGTCAAACCAAACGTCCAGCGTATCCGGGACTTTGACATATTGGTCAGCTTCGTCGCCGAGGATATCTTTCGGATCGAGATCCCACCACGCCTGGATGCCGTCAATTTCAACGCGTTTAGCCACTTCTTCCATCAGTTCGATAGCGCGCGGATGCAACTCTTCGGTGTCTTTGTGAACGAACAGAGACATCGGCACACCCCACGTACGCTGACGGGAGATACACCAGTCAGGACGGTTGGCAACCATGGATTCGATACGCGCCTGGCCCCAGTCAGGGATCCACTGCACGCCTTTGATCTCTTTCAGGGACTGCGCGCGCAGGCCTTTCTGATCCATGCTCACGAACCACTGCGGGGTCGCCCGGAAGATGATCGGCGTTTTGTGGCGCCAGCAGCACGGATAGCTATGCTGCATCTTCTCGACGTGCAGCAACGCGCCTTTTTCGCTCAGCAGAGCGACAACAATATCGTTGGCTTTAAAGACGTTCACACCGTCCAGGGTCGGGTAGGTGCCCGCCAGATAAGCGCCGTCCGGACCCACCGGGTTCGCCACTTCCAGACCGTATTTTTGACCGATGACATAGTCGTCCGGGCCGTGGCCAGGCGCGGTATGTACCGCCCCGGTACCCGCATCCAGCGTGACGTGATCGCCCAGAATCGCCGGTACGTCAAAACCCATAAACGGGTGGGTAAAGCGCAACAGTTCCAGCTCTGCGCCTTTAACGGTGCCCAGAATGGTGTAGTCGGCCGCGCCAATGCGCTGCATGACGCTTTCAACCAGATCTTTCGCCAGAATCACGGCCTGGCCGTCGATCTGCACCAGCGCATAGTCAAAATCAGGCGCCAGGGAGATCGCGCGGTTCGCCGGCAACGTCCACGGGGTGGTGGTCCAGATAACCAGCGAGATCGGGCCGTTAACGTCAGAAACGGCAAATTTCGCTTTCACCGCGTCCTGATCGGCGGCGTGGAACGCCACGTCGATGGACGGGGAGGTTTTGTCATAATACTCAACTTCCGCTTCCGCCAGCGCGGAACGGCAGTCAACGCACCAGTGCACCGGCTTCGCACCCTTATGCAGGTGACCGTTGCCGATGATTTTACCCAGCGCGCGAATGATGTTGGCTTCGGTTTTAAAGTCCATGGTCAGGTACGGATGCGACCAGTCGCCCAGCACGCCAAGACGGATAAAGTCTTTACGCTGACCGTCAACCTGTGTAGCAGCGTATTCACGGCATTTAGCGCGGAACTCAGCGGCGGTGAACTTCTCGCCCGGTTTGCCATATTCCTGCTCTACTTTCAACTCGATCGGCAGACCGTGGCAGTCCCAGCCCGGAACGTAAGGCGAGTCATAGCCCGTGAGTCCTTTGGACTTCACGATAATGTCTTTCAGAATCTTGTTAACCGAGTGACCAATATGAATGCTGCCATTCGCATAAGGAGGGCCATCATGCAGAATGAAGGTTTTTTTGCCTTTTTTGGCCGCACGAATGATGCCGTACAGGTCATCATCAGTCCAACGCGCCAGCATTCCCGGTTCACGCTTGGCGAGATCGCCGCGCATCGGGAACCCTGTTTCCGGCAAATTCAGGGTTGATTTATAGTCACTCATCAGATTCTCGGTTCCGTATTTAAAACTCGTATAGGCATTAAGCCGGTTTTGTTAGCCCAAAAAAATCGCGGGCAGTCAACTCATCACGCGCAATCTGCGCTTTTAGTTCATCCAGCGAAGCAAATCGCTGCTCGCTGCGAATTTTTTTACGCAGCACTACATCTATATGGCGACCATAGAGGTCCATTACAACGTCCAGTAGATGCACTTCCAACTGCTGACGTACGCCGGCTACCGTCGGGCGGGTGCCGATGTTGGCAACACCGGGAAAAGGTTTGTCACCCAGCCCCATCACTTCAACCGCATAAACCCCTTTCACCGGAGAAACCTGGCGACGAAGCGGTAAGTTTGCCGTCGGAAAGCCAATGGTGCGTCCTAACTCGTCACCATGCACCACCCGTCCTGAGATGGTAAAAGGGTGCCCAAGCAGGCTTTCGGCCAACTGCAGGTTATCTTCAGCCAGCGCCTGACGTACCGCGGTGCTGCTGATACGAACACCGCCTTCACAGAAGGTTTGGGTACTGGTGATATCAAAACCATACTCAGCGCCCGCTTCCTGTAATAACAAGAAATCGCCCGCACGGCTAGCGCCAAAGCGGAAATCATCACCCACGGCAAGAAATTGTACACCAAGGCGCTTAACCAGCAGATCGCTGATAAATGTCTGCGCCGTTAATGCCGCGAAGCGCCTATCAAAACGCACGCACAATACGTAATCTACGCCACACTCCGCCAGATAACGCAGTTTTTCTCGCAGGCGAGTAAGGCGCGCAGGTGATTTGTCCGTTGCAAACAGCTCTAATGGCTGTGGCTCGAAAATCATCACCATCACCGGCAAATTGCGTTTGCGCCCTTCTTCCCGTAAGCCCTGCAGCAACGCACGGTGGCCACGGTGCACGCCGTCGAAATTACCAATAGTCAGCACACACCCATGCGGGGCCTGACTGAGATTATGTATGCCTCGTATCAGCTTCATGTCTGGCTCAAAACAGTGAAAATCGTGAAAGTATACCCTGTACCGCGGTCAAGGTTAACCGGCGATTGTTTCTCCGAAACAGAAAGAGGATGGTTTTCATTGTTATGAAACAAATTGCAGACCTTAACGGGCAATCCAATGCAATTTTTCTCGTGGAAAAGCTGTATTCACGCCACGCAAGCTGGTAGAATCCTGCGCCATCACTACGCAACGAGTGCTGCAATTTAAACGGCGCTTATTTGCACAAATCCATTGACAAAAGAAGGCTAAAAGGGCATATTCCTCGGCCTTTGAATTGTCCATATAGAACACATTTGGGAGTTGGACCTTGGCTAATATCAAATCAGCTAAGAAGCGCGCCGTTCAGTCTGAAAAGGCCCGCAAGCACAACGCTAGCCGTCGCTCTATGATGCGTACTTTCATCAAGAAAGTATACGCAGCTATCGAAGCTGGCGACAAAGCTACTGCACTGAAAGCATTTAACGAAATGCAACCACTCGTGGACCGTCAGGCTGCTAAAGGTCTGATCCACAAAAACAAAGCTGCACGTCATAAAGCAAACCTGACTGCACAGATCAACAAACTGGCTTAATCGCCTGCTTGTTGTCGCTTTGTGAAAAAACCCGCGCAAGCGGGTTTTTTTATGGCTGTCATTTGTTCATTGGCGTAAAGAGCGCCGAGTAGTCCGCATTACAAATACGCTGCACCGCCGGATGCTGGATCATTCTTTCCGCAAATATAGCGTGATATTCCTCCATCACATTCTCCACGCGCCCAATCTCCACAATTGAATCGTCGGCATAGAAGTTGTTCGAATAGAGCGTCGGGGCAACGAAAATAGCGTTATGCGTTGCACCAAAAGCTTTCATCAGCGCTGCGTCATCAAATTCGCCGAGGATTTCAACATTCAAGCCTTGTGAGTTAATCCAGTTCAACAGCTTACGACCGAGCATCGAACGACGTCCAGGGATCAGCAATCGGCGCTCTTCCAGACAGGCCGGAAACGGCTTCTCAGGCAAAGGCTGGGTGCACCAAAAACTTACGCCGCATTCGCCTATGCGCACCGAGAACAACCCTTCCTGTTGCGTAGAATCAATCGGACAGTCAGAGATAATCATATCCAGCTTATGCTGACTGAGTTGATCCAGCAGCATCTCGTGCGTTGATTCAAAACAGCGCAGATGGATTTGTTCATCTTCCACCACCGCGGCATTCAACACACGGCTGACCAGCTGTTTGGATAGCGCATCCGCCACGCCGACATCAAACAGCAAGTTAGACTCTTTGCGGTAGTTCACGATATCCAGCATTTCCTGGCTTAACGTGAACATTTTATCCGCATAACGAAAGACTAACTCGCCTAACTCGCTTGGCTCCAGCCCACGCCCCTTCCGCTTGAACAACTTTCCTTGTAAACGTTCTTCAAGCGCTTTGATCTGCCCGGTAATGGTCTGCGGTGTCAGATAAAGCGCTTCTGCTGCACCAACCACCGAACCTTCTTTATAGACATGCCAAAAGTAATACAGGTGGTTGTAATTTATATGAGACATACTCTCTCCCTGAAAATTGTCACGAAAGGGTTATCCTGTCAGGCGGATGCGTTTAACCGGGTGCGTAACCAGCAGTAACCAATTACCGCCGACAGCAAGGAGCCAATCAGGATCCCCAGTTTCGCCCAGTTAATCAGCTCAGGATCGACATTACCAAACGCCAGGCTGGCGATGAAAATCGACATCGTAAAGCCAATACCGCACAGAATCCCGACCGCCATGATCTGCTGGAAATTCGTTCCTTCAGGTAATTGCGCCAGCTTTAAGCGTAACGCCAGCCAGCAAAACAGGCTGATACCCAGCGGTTTACCGATCAACAGACCTGCAATAATCCCCAGCGGTAATACGGAGGTCAGCCCATCAATGGTGACACCCTGCAGTGAAACACCCGCGTTAGCGAAGGCAAACAGCGGCAGGATCAGGTATGCCACCCACGGATGCAAAACATGCTCCAGACGCTTTGCCGGTGAACGTCCGTGTTTTTCCTTTAACGGAATGAAGAAACCGACGATCACGCCCGCCAGCGTCGCATGCACACCGGACTTCAGGACTGCCGTCCACAGCACCACGCCCACCAGAATATAAATCCCGGTACGTCTCACGCCACACAGATTCAAGGCCGCCAGGACGAGAATGGCGCACGCGGCAACGCCCAGCGACAGCAGCGAGAGATCGCTGGTGTAGAACAGCGCGATGATCACGATAGCGCCAAGATCATCGATAATCGCCAGCGCCATGAGGAAGATTTTCAGCGCCAATGGAACACGACTGCCCAACAGTGCCAGCACGCCTAATGCAAAAGCGATATCCGTTGCAGCCGGGATCGCCCACCCTTCACGGGTAATAGGGTCAGCATAGTTGAATGCCAGATACAGCAGCGCCGGGACAATCATCCCCCCGATAGCGGCAATGATCGGAAATGCCGCCTGACGCAGACTGGCCAGCGAGCCTTGCATTAACTCGCGCTTTACCTCCAGACCAATCAACAAGAAGAACACCGCCATCAACGCGTCGTTGATCCACAGCAGCATATTTTTGTTGATCTCAAGCGCGCCAACCCGCAGTTGAACGGGCGTTTCCAGAAAGGCATGGTACCATCCACTGGTGACCCCGATATTTGCCATCAACATAGCGATGACGGCTGCGATGATCAGGATGATGCCCCCCGAGGCGTCACTACTAAAAAAACGATGCAGATGTTTCACTTTTATTCTCTCTATTGGGTGAATACTTCGTAAATACTATCTTACACCCTCAAAAAGCTCGTTAAAATTAGATTATTCATGATAGATAGATCGGTTTTTACGAACAAATAGACTGAAATTAAAAAAGATTTTCCGAACGGAAAACAGAAATAAAAAAGCCTGAAACTTTTCAGTCCCAGGCTTTTTATCAAATATTGAGTCGAGAGAATCAGCGGGTCAAATCGTCAAAGAACTTCTTCACGCCGTCGAAGAAGCTTTTGGAGCGCGGGCTGTTTTGCTCGCCGGTCGGGCCGCCAAAACTGTCCTGCAGGTCTTTCAGCAACTGCTTCTGCTTGTCGTTCAGACCCACAGGGGTTTCAACAACGACACGACACAGCAGATCGCCCTGAGCGCCACCGCGTACAGACTTGACGCCCTTTCCACGCATGCGGAACAGTTTGCCGGTCTGCGTCTCGCCCGGAATCTTCAACTTCACGCGACCGTCCAGCGTCGGGACTTCAATCTCGCCGCCCAGCGCTGCCATCGCAAAGTTAATCGGTACTTCGCAGTACAGGTTATTGCCTTCACGCTCAAAAATTGGGTGCTGTTTTACCTGCACCTGAACGTATAAATCGCCTGCTGGCGCGCCATGCTCACCGGCTTCACCTTCACCTGCTAAACGAATACGGTCGCCGGTATCAACGCCTGCCGGGATTTTGACGGACAGCGTTTTGCTTTTCTCAACGCGACCATGACCGTGACATTTGTTGCACGGATCTTTGATCAGCGTACCGCGACCCTGACAATGTGGACAGGTCTGCTGTACGGCAAAAAAGCCCTGGCGCATCTGCACCTGGCCGGAACCGTGACAGGTTGGACAGGTTTGCGGCTGAGTACCTGACTTCGCGCCGCTGCCATGGCAGACGTCACACTCTTCCAGCGTCGGAATACGGATCTCTTTGGTGACGCCACGCACGGCTTCTTCCAGAGTGAGATCCATGTTGTAACGTAAATCAGCACCACGTGAGGCGCGCTGACGACCACGACCGCCGCCAAAGATATCGCCAAACACGTCACCAAAGATATCGCTGAAGTCAGCCCCGCCGCCAAAACCGCCGCCGCCGCCGCCCATGCCGCCTTGCTCAAACGCGGCATGACCGTACTGATCGTAAGCCGCGCGTTTTTGCGCATCGGTCAGGATCTCGTACGCTTCTTTGATCTCTTTAAACTTGGCTTCAGCCTCTTTATCACCCTGGTTGCGATCCGGGTGATATTTCATGGCCAGGCGCTTGTAGGCCTTTTTGATTTCACGCTCTTCCGCTGATTTGGAAACGCCTAAAATCTCGTAATAGTCTTGCTTTGCCATTGGTTTTTTTAAGCCCCTTAACATACAAGCACGGGCGAAGAGGAAACCTCTACGCCCGTGCCGATTAACTACCCTGCATCAGGGCGATTATTTTTTGTCTTTCACTTCTTCAAACTCAGCGTCGACAACGTCGTCATCTTTCGCATTGTTTGCAGAAGCATCAGCGCCTGCTGCACCAGCCTGCTGCTGTGCGTGCTGCTGCTGCGCGATTTCCATCAGTTTCTGGGAAACCTGAGCCAGCGCCTGCATTTTCGCTTCGATATCCGCTTTGTCTTCGCCTTTCAGAGACGTTTCCAGCGCGGTCAGTGCAGACTCAATGGCAGTTTTGTCGTCAGCCGGCAGCTTGTCGCCTGCTTCTTCAACCTGCTTACGAGTGCTGTGCAGCAGATGGTCGCCCTGGTTACGAGTCTGAACCAGCTCTTCGAACTTACGGTCAGATTCTGCGTTCGCTTCTGCTTCGCGAACCATTTTCTGAATTTCTTCTTCGTTCAGACCAGAAGAAGCCTTGATGGTGATCTTCTGCTCTTTACCGCTGTTTTTGTCTTTCGCGGAAACGTGCAGGATACCGTCGGCATCGATATCGAAGGTAACTTCGATCTGCGGCATACCGCGCGGAGCCGGGCTGATACCATCCAGGTTAAACTGACCCAGATCTTTGTTATCGGCAGCACGTTTACGTTCACCCTGCAGCACATGGATGGTTACCGCAGACTGGTTGTCTTCAGCGGTAGAGAACACCTGGCTGTGCTTGGTCGGGATGGTGGTATTTTTCGCGATCAGTGGCGTCATCACGCCGCCCATGGTTTCGATACCCAGAGACAGCGGGGTAACGTCCAGCAGCAGTACGTCTTTCACATCACCCGTCAATACACCACCCTGAACGGCAGCACCGATTGCCACGGCTTCGTCCGGGTTAACGTCTTTACGCGGCTCTTTACCGAAGAATTCAGCAACTTTCTTCTGCACCATCGGCATACGCGTCTGACCACCAACGAGAATAACGTCGTTGATATCAGAAACAGACAGGCCAGCGTCCTGCAGAGCAACTTTCAGCGGCTCGATAGAACGGTTAACCAGGTCTTCAACCAGGCTTTCCAGTTTCGCACGGGTCACTTTGATGTTCATGTGTTTCGGACCAGTCGCGTCTGCAGTGATGTACGGCAGGTTCACGTCGGTCTGCTGAGCGGAAGACAGCTCGATCTTCGCTTTCTCAGCAGCTTCTTTCAGACGCTGCATCGCCAGCGGGTCATTACGCAGGTCGATACCCTGATCTTTCTTAAACTCGTCAACCAGGTAGTTGATCATACGGCTGTCGAAGTCTTCACCACCCAGGTGGGTATCACCGTTGGTTGCCAGAACTTCGAAGGTTTTTTCGCCGTCAACTTCGTCGATTTCGATAATAGAGATATCGAAAGTACCACCACCGAGGTCATAAACCGCGATAGTACGGTTGCCGACTTCTTTATCCAGACCGTAAGCCAGTGCAGCTGCGGTTGGTTCGTTGATGATACGTTTTACTTCCAGACCTGCGATACGGCCGGCGTCTTTGGTTGCCTGACGCTGAGCATCGTTAAAGTATGCAGGTACGGTGATAACCGCTTCAGTTACCGGTTCACCCAGGTAATCTTCAGCCGTTTTCTTCATTTTCTTCAGCACTTCTGCAGAGATCTGCGGCGGTGCCATTTTCTGACCTTTTACGTCAATCCAGGCATCACCGTTGTCAGCACCGATGATTTTGTACGGCATGATGGCTTCATCACGCTGTACTTCTTCGTCCTGGAAGCGGCGGCCAATCAGGCGTTTAATCGCAAACAGGGTGTTTTGCGGGTTTGTCACTGCCTGACGTTTAGCCGGCTGACCAACCAGAGTTTCACCATCCTGGGTATAAGCAATGATAGAAGGCGTGGTGCGATCGCCCTCGGCGTTCTCCAGCACACGTGCAGTAGTGCCATCCATAATCGCTACACAAGAGTTGGTAGTACCCAGGTCGATACCAATAATTTTACCCATCTAAACGTCTCCACTAAAAATTCGGTCATCATGTGGTTGTGAATCTGTAATAAGGGCGAAACGTGCGGTTTCAACTACCCTGAATCGTTTTTTTTCAGACTCACCACTGCGGTTGACTACTAAGTGGGGTCGTAACCCACTTCATCAAGGGGGGCATGAAAAATTTTTTTAGCGCAGAAGCAATAAATTTGCCGAAAAAAGGCACAAAACTACAAAAAATGAATAATCGCCAATCAAAATTAATTCATAAAACCAATTAATAAAGCGCTGTTATTCACATAAAAATTGTAATAAAAAGAAAAGATTACGTGAATGAATCGTTTTTGTGTCGGCGGTAAACTAGCGCGAAGTCACGCACTTTTGCAGCCGTCAAAGAGAAATTTCATGAAATCCGTTTTAACCCTTTCCGCCACCCTGCTTATGGGCCTGGTGTCGAGCAGCGCCGCTCACGCTAACGATCATAAAGTTCTGGGGATGATTGCTATGCCCCGCAACGCAACTAACGATCTCACGCTCAAAATTCCCGTTTGTCGGCTGGTGAAGCGTATTCAACTCACCGCCGATCGAGGCGATATTAACCTTAACGGCGCATCCGTTTACTTCAAAGCTGCGCGCACCTCCAGCCAAAGCCTGAACGTCCCGTCATCCATTAAAGAGGGACAAACCACTAATTGGATCAATATTAATAGCGACAACGACAATAAACGCTGCGTATCCAAAATCACTTTTTCAGGCCAGTCGGTAAACTCCTCTGACATGGCGACGCTTAAAGTCATCGGCGACGACTAACTACGCCCTTTTATTCAGAAGCCATAGAAAACATGAATGTCACGTATTTGCATGACGACGACCTCGACTTTCTGCAGCATTGCAGTGAGGAACAACTCGCCACGATTACTCGCCTGTTAACGCATAATGAAAAAGGGAAAGCCCGTCTGTCGAGCGCTCTGAGCCACAACGAATTATTTAAATCGATGGAAGGACACCCGGAACAGCACCGCCGCAACTGGCAACTGATCGCCGGCGAACTTCAGCATTATGGTGGCGACAGCATTGCCAATAAACTTCGTGGCCATGGAAAGCTGTATCGGGCGATTTTGCTGGATGTTTCGAAGCGCCTGAAGCTTAAAGCCGACAAAGCGATGCCCACGTATGAAATTGAACAGTATTTGCTGGAACACTTTCTACGGAATGCCTGGCAAAAAATGGATGCGGACCATAAGCAGGAATTTTTGCAGGCCGTTGAGGCAAAAGTCTCTGAACTGGAAGAGTTACTGCCGCTATTAATGAAGGATCGCCATCTGGCGACTGGCGTTGCTCATTTGCTCTCCGGTCAGCTCACGCAGATCCTGCGTACCCATGCCGCAGTTAGCGTCATCGGGCATGGATTGCTACGCGGCGCAGGGCTTGGCGGCCCGGTCGGCGCGGCTTTAAACGGGGTTAAAGCGGTGAGCGGCAGCGCCTATCGCGTGACGATTCCGGCGGTGCTACAAATCGCCTGTCTGCGAAGAATGATCAACAACACACAAGCGTGATGTCCATCACAGGGAAAATAATTCATTTTCCCTTTGTTAGATCATAGACAGTCCGCTTTCCCCTGATTATCATGCCGCGCCCCGAAGACAGTGATCGTTATTCGGGGAAACTATTTCACCATTCAATCAATGATGATTTTGAGGAATTATGGGCAACACTAAGTTGGCTAATCCGGCACCGCTGGGCCTGATGGGCTTTGGCATGACCACCATTCTGCTTAACCTGCATAACGCGGGTTTCTTCGCCTTTGACGTTATTATTCTGGCGATGGGCATTTTCTACGGCGGTATCGCGCAAATTTTTGCCGGGCTGCTGGAATATAAAAAAGGCAACACCTTCGGTTTAACCGCCTTTACCTCCTACGGCTCGTTCTGGCTGACGCTGGTTGCGATCCTGATCATGCCGAAAATGGGCCTGGCGGATGCAACCAACGGCCAGTTCCTGGGCGTATACCTGGGTCTGTGGGGCGTGTTCACACTGTTCATGTTCTTCGGCACGCTGAAAGCTGCGCGTGCGCTGCAGTTTGTCTTCCTGAGCCTGACGGTGCTGTTCGCGCTACTGGCCGTGGGCAACATTGCAGGTAACGAAGCGATCATCCATGTTGCTGGCTGGGTTGGCTTAGTGTGTGGTGCAAGCGCCATTTACCTGGCGATGGGCGAAGTGCTGAACGAACAGTTTGGCCGTACCATCCTGCCGATTGGTGAAGCGCACTAATCTGACGCTATCCCCCCGGACGGGGGGATATTCCTTACAAGCGCTGTAACTCTCCCTGCACGCTGGTATCGCGATGATAAATATCCTGTCGCAGCCAAATCCCCAGCCCTAACCCCACCAGCGATAACGCCAGTACATACCAGGCTGGAGCCATTGGCGACACGCTCATTAACATCGTCACAGCGATTGGCGTCAGACCACCAAAAATGGCGTACGAAACGTTGTAAGAAAACGAGATACCGGTAAAGCGGACTTCCGCTGGAAACGCTCGTACCATGACATAAGGCACAGCCCCCACCACGCCAACGCACAAGCCCACCAGCCCATACAACAAGAACAAATGCTGAGGATGGCTACCGGTCAGATGATAGAAAAACCAGCTCGAACAGGCCAGCAACAGGCTACCGACAATAAAGGTTTTGCTGGCGCCAACCCGGTCGACAATAAACCCGGCCAGCAGACAACCGACGCACAGCATAATGGTCGCGACACTGTTGGCTTGTAATGTCAATGCTGGCGCAAAGCCATACTGTTTCTGCAGCCAGACTGGCGACATCAGGATCACCACCACGATCCCAGCCGATAACAGCCAGGTCAGCAGCATGGAAATGACCACCGCTTTTTTATGTTTGCTCACCACCGACTTTACCGGTAGCTCTTGCGCCAACGCCTTACGCTGCTGCATTTCGAGGAAGATGGGCGTTTCCTGCAGCCAGCGGCGCAGATACATCGCCACCAGCCCAAACACGCCGCCCAGCAGGAAAGGAATACGCCAGCCGTAGTCATGCACCGCTTGCTGCGTCAGGCTGGTGTTCACCAGCGTTGCAACAACCGACCCCAACAGAATCCCCACAGTAAGTCCGGCAGTCAGCGTGCCGCAGGCGATACCGATGCGACGCTCCGGTACGTGTTCCGCCACGAACACCCACGCCCCCGGCACTTCGCCCCCAATGGCTGCCCCCTGCAAAATGCGCATCAGTAATAACAGTAACGGCGCGAGGATCCCCATTGAGGCATAGGTAGGCAACAAGCCAATCACCAGCGTCGGTATCGCCATCAACAAAATGCTCAGGGTAAACATTTTCTTGCGTCCGACCAGGTCGCCAAAATGCGCCATAATGATGCCGCCCAATGGACGCGCCAGGTATCCGGCGGCAAAAATGCCGAAGGTTTGAACCTGTCGTAGCCATTCAGGGATATCGGCCGGGAAGAAAAGTTCGCCAACAACCGCGGCAAAGAAGACGAATATAATGAAATCATAAAACTCAAGCGCCCCGCCGAGGGCAGCAAGCGTAAGGGTTTTATAATCCTGGCGATTCAGGGGTCGAGTGTGTTGTGACATAGCAAACCATGAGTCAGTGGAGTAATTGAATATGTCTGTCGATATATGTAAATCAAAAATTACTATATCGTAAACAATTCAATACTCCACCTTCATTGTTACTTATATCACGACCAGGCTACTTTCAGGCATTTGTATCGCGGATCGCGCTTTTAGGGCGAAAAGATGCTACTACTGCCGGTGCAGTCTCGACATAAGGTCCATCTAACAGCTGTATACAATACGGTACACTTGCAAAAATGCCTGGCACGATGACCTTACCATCGGCATCTTTCACGCCTTCCAGCGTTTCTTTGATCGATTTCGGCTGCCCAGGCAGATTCAGGATCAGCGCCTGTTTGCGAATCACGCCAACCTGACGGGAAAGGATTGCGGTTGGCACAAAGTGCAGACTTATCTGGCGCATTTGCTCACCAAAACCAGGCATCTGGCGGTCGGCTACGGCCAGCGTAGCGTCTGGCGTTACGTCGCGACGTGCCGGCCCCGTTCCGCCGGTCGTCAGTACCAGATGACAGCTCATTTCATCAACCAGCTCGCATAAGGTTTGTTCGATGATCGCCTGTTCATCCGGGATCAGCCGTGTTTGCAGCTCAAAAGGGGTTGTTAGGGCTGATGCCAGCCACTCTTCAAGGGCCGGGATACCTTTATCCTGGTAAACGCCGCTGGAAGCACGATCAGAAATGGACACCAGGCCAATGCGTAAAGTATTCATGATTATTCCGTTTAAACAGTCTCGTTAAACAGAATGATACACTGCGAAAGGAAGGACAGACAGGTTTCAGAAGAGGTAGCGTGACCCCTGTCAGGGCCACGCCGAAATGATTACAGCAGATCGCCGATCATTTTTTCCAGTTTGCCCTGGTCTACAGCAAACTTACGGATACCGTCCGCCAGTTTGTCTACAGCCATTGGATCCTGGTTGTGCTGCCACAGGAACTCAGCTTCAGTGATACGTGCAGGACGCGCTTTCACTTCGCCAGAGAAGGACAGTTTACGTTCGATAGCGCCTTCGCTTTCCGCCAGCTCTTTCAGCAGCGCCGGTGCAATCGTCAGACGATCGCAGCCCGCCAGCTCGATGATTTCACCGATGTTACGGAAGCTCGCGCCCATAACTACGGTTTCGTAACCGTGCTGTTTGTAGTACTCGTAGATTTCCGTTACGGAAACCACGCCCGGATCTTCTGCCGGTGCATACTCTTTCTTGTCGGTGTTGGCTTTGTACCAGTCAAGAATACGACCAACGAACGGAGAAATCAGGTATACGCCAGCTTCTGCACAAGCGCGCGCCTGCGCGAAAGAGAACAGCAGAGTCAGGTTACAGTTGATGCCTTCTTTTTCCAGCTGCTCAGCGGCACGAATGCCCTGCCAGGTTGAAGCCAGTTTGATCAGAATGCGATCGTTGCTGATGCCAGCATCGTTGTACAGTTTAATCAGACGTTTTGCTTTCGCGATGGATGCGTCGGTGTCGTAGGACAGGCGAGCGTCAACTTCTGTGGAAATGCGACCCGGGACCAGTTTCAGGATCTCCAGACCAATGTTTACCGCCAGTTTGTCGGTCGCGTCGACGACCTGCTGCGCGCGGTCGTTGCTCTGCTGCTTAGCCCAAGCTACAGCGTCATCAATCAGCTTGCGATATTCCGGGATCTGCGCTGCG
This sequence comes from Citrobacter sp. CRE-46, assembly GCF_059615875.1. NCBI lineage: Bacteria > Pseudomonadati > Pseudomonadota > Gammaproteobacteria > Enterobacterales > Enterobacteriaceae > Citrobacter > Citrobacter sp. CRE-46. The sequence continues at coordinate 4,377,234 of NZ_CM184341.1, forward strand.
TTAAGAATGAGAGAAGGGTTAGTTGTGGCATCCTGAGGCTGATACAGCTTCATTGCCGCGATGTCTCCGGTGTCGGCCACTACTGTGGTGAACTGACGAAGGGAGGTCAATTTGTCCGTCATGATAGTGATTCTCTTTAAACAGCTTGTTAGGGGGATGTAACCGATCTTCCCTGATGATAGCACGACGCACTCTCAGCGCAACCGCCTGTATTGTCCGACCTGCCGCTCAGCCCTGATTACGCAGCTCAAAGCCTGAGATGCGCAATTAAGGGATATACCTGTTGTTATGATAAACTCCCGTAATCAATCTACTTAGAAGGTATATACTGGTCGATAATTGGTAGCGCTTACATGGGATTATTCGCGCTTACCGGCATCAACAAGAGGGATGTTAATGCCTGATTTTTTCGCATTTATTAATGAAATACTCTGGGGCTCGGTAATGATCTACCTCCTGCTTGGCGCAGGATGTTGGTTCACCTGGCGTACGGGGTTCATCCAGTTTCGCTACATTCGCCAGTTTGGCAGAAGTCTTAAAAACAGCATCAGCCCGCAACCGGGCGGTTTAACTTCCTTTCAGGCTTTATGCACCAGTCTTGCCGCGCGGATCGGCAGCGGAAATCTGGCGGGCGTGGCGTTGGCAATCGCCGCAGGCGGCGCGGGAGCCGTTTTCTGGATGTGGGTCTCGGCAGTCATTGGGATGGCAACCTCGTTTGCCGAATGCTCACTTGCGCAACTGTATAAAGAACGCGACAGCAAGGGACAGTTTCGCGGCGGTCCTGCGTGGTATATGGCGCGTGGACTGGGTATGCGCTGGATGGGCGTGCTTTTTGCCATCTTTTTACTCATCGCATATGGACTGATTTTTAACAGCGTGCAGGCAAACTCGGTCTCGCGCGCACTTGCTTTTGCTTTCGATATCCCTCCCCTCTTCTCCGGTATCGCCCTGGCTATCACATCATTACTGGTCATCGTCGGCGGTATTAAAGGCGTTGCCCGTCTGATGCAATGGTTTGTTCCGGTGATGGCTCTGTTGTGGGTCGGTTGTAGCCTCGTCATCTGCCTTTGGCATTTCGCTCAGCTTCCCGACATTATCATAACCATCGTTAAAAGTGCCTTTGGCTGGCAGGAAGCCGCCGCCGGCGCCGCCGGGTATACGCTAAGCCAGGCCATTGCCAGCGGCTTTCAACGCGGTATGTTCTCGAATGAGGCCGGAATGGGCTCAACCCCGAACGCCGCCGCCTCGGCTGCGTCATGGCCTCCGCATCCTGCGGCACAAGGCATTGTGCAAATGATCGGTGTTTTAGGCGATACGCTGATTCTTTGTACGGCCAGTGCGATGATCGTTCTGCTGGCGGGTAATGGCACCAGTTCTATCCCCATTGAAGGCATCCAGTTGCTGCAGAGAGCGATGGTCTCGCTGACGGGTGAATGGGGTGCCGGATTCGTCGCCTTTATTGTGATCCTGTTTGCCTTTAGCTCTATCGTCGCCAACTACATCTACGCGGAAAACAACCTTATTTTCCTGAAGCTGGACAATATCCGGGTAATTTGGCTATTACGTATCGCGACCGTGAGCACCGTTGTCGGCGGCACATTACTCAGCTTCCCGCTGCTCTGGCAACTTGCTGACATCATCATGGCCTGTATGGCCATCACTAACCTGACGGCGATTTTACTGCTCTCACCGGTTGTCCATACCCTCGCCAGCGACTATCTGCGCCAGCGTAAACTCGGGGTGCGCCCGGAATTTGATCCGCGCCGTTATCCTGATATCAGGCAGCAGCTTGCGCCCGAAAGCTGGGATGAAACGCCGCGTGATTAACGCGGCAATCGCAACCATCGATCAATTCTGTCCATTTTTTTGCTAAAGTCGCAGTAAATTTCCTGCAAGGACTGGATATGCTGATTCTGATTTCACCTGCAAAAACGCTCGACTACCAAAGTCCGCTGGCAACCACACGCCACACGCTGCCCGAACTGCTGGATCACTCGCAGCAGCTTATTCACGTGGCGCGACAACTCTCCGCGCCGCAGATTGGCAAGCTGATGGGAATTAGCGACAAGCTGGCGGATCTGAACGCCACCCGTTTCCATGACTGGCAGCCCGATTTCACACCGGAGAATGCGCGTCAGGCTATTCTGGCGTTTAAAGGCGACGTTTATACCGGGCTGCAGGCTGAAACCTTCAGCGAAGCGGATTTTGACTTCGCTCAGCAGCATTTACGCATGTTGTCCGGGCTGTACGGCGTGTTGCGTCCGCTGGATTTGATGCAGCCTTACCGTCTGGAGATGGGCATTCGTCTGGCCAATCCAAAGGGGAAAGATCTTTACCAGTTCTGGGGCGATACCATCACCGACAAACTTAACGAAGCGCTGGAAGCACAAGGCGACAGCGTGGTGATTAACCTCGCATCAGATGAATATTTTAAATCCGTGAAGCCGAAAAAACTGAACGCCGAACTTATCAAACCAGTCTTCCTCGATGAGAAGAACGGTAAGTTCAAAGTCATCAGCTTTTATGCCAAAAAAGCGCGTGGCCTGATGAGCCGCTACATCATTGAAAATCGCTTAACTCAGCCAGAGCAACTGACGGCATTTACCAGTGAAGGCTATTTCTTTGATGAAGAAGCGTCAGGGAATGGCGAACTGGTGTTTAAACGCCACGAGCAGTAGTGTACATGCCGGATGGCGGCTAACGCCTTATCCGGCCTACAGGTTTTGCAGGCCCGCTAAGCACAACGCCAGCGGGCACTACCGTTAACCGCGGGTCATCATCAGCTTACGCAGCGCAGCAAAATCAGCAGGCAGGTGATGAGAGAGCAGCGGCAAATCAGCGCGCTCCGCCAGCTCTTTTGGCAGAGCCAGCGTAAGCTCAAGAATCTCTTCAACGCTTTCCTTAAACTTCGCCGGATGCGCGGTGCCGAGGAACAAGCCATACTCGCCAGGATTCAACTGGTCACGCAGCGCACGGTAAGCCACCGCCGCATGCGGTTCTGAGGTGTACCCCATTTCATGCAGCTCGCGCATCGTATCCTGAGTGGTAGCATCGTCAACGGCGGCATACCCCAGCTCATTCAGACGCCAGATTTTACGGCGGAACAGTTCTTCCACACGCGGCCAGTTGTTCGGCTGGCTGACATCCATCGCGTTGGATAACGTCGCCTGCGTCGCCTTCGGCGCCCACTCGCCTTCTGCAAGGAAGCGTGGAACCGTATCGTTGACGTTGGTCGCCGCAATAAAGCGCTTCACCGGCAAGCCCAGCGATTTCGCCAGCAGTCCGGCGGTCAGATCGCCAAAGTTGCCGCTGGGAACGGAAATAACCAGCTGGTTGCGCGCTTCTTGCGGCAGTTGAGCCACAGCTTCAAAGTAGTAACAGATTTGCGCCAGCAGACGGCTGATATTGATTGAGTTAGCCGAGTTCAGCCCCAGCGCCACCTTCAGTTCTTCGTCATCAAACGCCTGTTTCACCAACGCCTGGCAAGCATCAAAATCACCATCAATAGCGACGGTTTCAATGTTACCGCCCAGCGTACAGAACAGTTTTTCCTGTAATGGGCTGATCTTGCCGCTCGGGTAGAGGATCACCACGCGAACGTTCGGCAGACCATAAAACGCATGCGCCACGGCAGCACCGGTATCGCCGGAGGTCGCCGTCAGAATCGTTACCGGTTTGTCGCCGCTGATGTGCGTCAGCATCTGCGCCATAAAGCGCCCGCCAAAATCTTTAAATGCCAGTGTAGGACCGTGGAACAGCTCCAGACAGCCAATGTCCGCTGCAACCTGAGCAACCGGCGCCGGGAACGCAAACGCCGCGCGTACGCGCTCTTCCAGGATCTCCTGCGAGATCTCGTCGCCAATAAATGCGGAAAGGATCTTAGCGCTGCGGCTAACGAAGTCCTGGTTCAGCATCTCATCCACTTCTGTCAGATTGAATTCCGGCAGATCGTGCGGAAAAAACAACCCCTGATTCTTGCCAAGCCCTTGCGTGACGGCCTGCGCAAAGCTGACCTGTTCGTTATGATCTTTCAGATTATAGAGTTTCATTGATTATCCCAGTACCCGTGCGCCTGCCGTGTCCAACCGGCAAATATGAACAAAGCCTTCCTGATTTTGCAGATAATGTTTAGCCAGCCAGTCTGCGACACGCTGCGCCGTATCCGGCTTATCGCACAAGGCGAACAGCGTCGGCCCTGACCCGGAGATCCCGCTGGCCAACGCGCCGATTTCCGCTACCGCCTGACGCGCCTGGCTGAAGCCTGGCAGCAAGCGGGTACGATACGGCTCAGCGATGACATCTTTCATCAGCTTCGCGGCCAGAAGAGGCTGACGGGAATAGCAGGCATGGATAAACCCTGCCAGATGCCGCCCGTGGGCGATGCAGTCCTGACGGCGATACTGCGCAGGTAAAATGGCCCGCGCTTCCGCCGTCGACACTTTAATCCCCGGATACGCCAGTACCCACAGCCACTCATCAAAGCCTGGCACCTGCTGGCTGATAATGCCGTTTTCTTCGATCATTAACTGCATACCGCCCAAAAAGCACGGGGCAACATTATCGTAATGAATACTGCCGGAGATACGTCCTTCCAGCTCTCCCATGATCGCCAACAGGCGCGTGTCGTTGAGCGGTTTCCCACAGTGCTCGTTCATGGCGACTAACGCCGCCACAACGGAACAGGCGCTGGAACCTAACCCGGAGCCAATCGGCATATTTTTTTCCAGCGTCATTGCCACCGGAACGGTTTTACCCAGCTCCTGACAGAATCGCTCCCAGCACTGATAGACGATATTTTCTCGCGGCTCAGAAGGCAGTTTGTCAGCAAAGCGCCCAAGATTATTCAGACTGAACTGGTCGGCTGGCTCAACAGAGACCACATCACCCAATAGCGAACCGTCTACGGGGGTTACCGCCGCCCCGAGCACATCAAATCCGACGCTCATATTGGCGCTGGAAGCCGGGGCATAAACTCTTACCATGTCAGACTCCTAACTTCCATGAAAGGGTACGTAGCAGGTCGGCAAATACGCCCGCCGCCGTTACGTCATTACCTGCGCCGTATCCGCGCAGCACCAACGGTAACGGCTGATAGTAATGGCTATAGAACGCCAGCGCGTTTTCACCGTTTTTCACTTTGAACAGCGGATCGTTGCCGTCTACTGCATCAATTTTCACGCGACAGACACCGTCCTCTTCAATATTGCCAACATAGCGCAATACTTTCCCCTCATCACGAGCTTTCGCCACGCGCGCGGCAAAGGCGTCATCCAGTTGCGACAACTTCGCCATAAACGCGGGAACATCACCGGAATCATCAAATTCTGTTGGCAGGACCGGTTCAATGACAATGTCAGACAGCTCCAGCTCACGGCCGGTTTCACGGGCCAGGATCAGCAGCTTACGCGCCACATCTGTACCGGAAAGATCATCACGCGGATCGGGCTCGGTATAGCCCAGCTCACGCGCCATAGTGGTCGCCTGCGAGAAGCTCATGCCTTCATCCAGCTTGCCAAAAATAAACGACAGCGAACCGGAAAGGATGCCGGAGAATCGTTGCAGTTCATCGCCTGCGCTGAGCAGGTTTTGCAGGTTTTCAATAACCGGCAAGCCCGCGCCCACGTTGGTGTCGTACAGGAATTTACGTCGCGATTTCGCCGCAGCAAAACGCAGTTGATGGTAGTAATCCATCGACGACGTATTGGCCTTTTTGTTCGGGGTGACCACATGGAAACCTTCGCGCAGGAAGTCGGCATACTGATCCGCCACCGCCTGGCTTGAGGTACAGTCGACAATCACCGGATTGAGCAGATGATATTCTTTCACCAGACGAATTAAACGCCCAAGGTTGAAAGGCTCTTTCGCACACTCCAGCTCAGACTGCCAGTTTTCCAGATTCAGACCGTGGACGTTGGTCAGCAGTGCCTTCGAGTTCGCCACGCCGCACACGCGCAAATCGATATGCTTGTTTTTCAGCCAGGTTTGCTGACGTTTAAGCTGCTCCAGCAGCGCACCGCCCACCCCACCGACGCCAATCACAAACACTTCAATCACCTGGTCGGTGTTGAACAGCATCTGATGGGTCACGCGTACGCCGGTGGTGGCGTCGTCGTTGTTTACCACCACCGAAATAGAACGCTCAGAAGACCCCTGGGCGATGGCCACGATATTGATGTTCGCGCGAGCCAGCGCGGCAAAGAATTTCGCCGAGATGCCGCGCAACGTGCGCATACCATCGCCAACCACCGAGATGATAGCCAGACGCTCAGTCACCGCCAGCGGCTCCAGCAGACCTTCTTTCAGCTCGAGATAGAATTCATCCTGCATCGCGCGCTGCGCACGCGCGCAGTCGCCCTGCGGGACACAGAAGCTGATGCTGTATTCAGAAGAGGATTGCGTGATCAGCACCACCGAGATGCCTGCACGCGACATCGCGGCGAAAACGCGCGCCGCCATGCCTACCATACCTTTCATTCCAGGGCCGGAGACGCTAAACATCGCCATGTTATTGAGGTTAGAAATGCCTTTTACCGGCAAGTCGTCGTCATCACTGCTGGCACCGATCAGCGTACCGGGCGCTTGCGGATTGCCGGTATTTTTAATCAGGCACGGGATCTGGAACTGGGCAATAGGGGTAATGGTGCGCGGATGTAGTACTTTAGCGCCGAAGTAAGAAAGCTCCATCGCTTCCTGATAAGACATCGACTTCAGCAGTCGGGCATCGGGTACCTGACGCGGATCGCAGGTATATACGCCGTCGACATCGGTCCAGATCTCGCAACAGTCCGCACGCAAACAGGCGGCCAGTACGGCGGCGGAGTAGTCAGAGCCATTACGCCCCAGCACCACTAACTCACCTTTTTCATTCCCGGCGGTAAATCCGGCCATCAGAATCATATGGTCCGCTGGAATACGGCTGGCGGCAATGCGGCGCGTAGACTCGGCGATATCAACAGTAGATTCGAGATAATGGCCAACCGCCAGCAGTTTCTCAACCGGGTCGATGACCGTCACGTTGTGCCCGCGCGCTTCCAGCAGGCCGGCCATGATGGCGATCGACATTTTTTCGCCACGGCAGATAAGCGCGGCATTGATGCTGTCCGGGCACTGCCCCAACAGGCTGATACCGTGCAGGACGTGCTTAATCTGAGCAAATTCTTGTTCAACCAAGGCTTTGAGCGGAGCCAGCGGGAAACCCGCCTGCGCGGCGGCAAGACCAGCTAAAAGCTCTGAGAAAATGCGTTCGGCATCGCTGATGTTGGCTAAAGCATCCTGACCACCGATGGTCTTTTCAATCATCGCCACCAGATGGTTGGTAATTTTGGCGGGGGCAGAGAGAACGGTCGCGACCTGCCCCTGTCTGGCATTGCTTTCCAGAATGTCGGCAACCCGCAGAAATCGCTCTGCATTTGCCACTGATGTACCGCCGAACTTCAACACTCGCATGGTTTACCTCATTGCCTTTGGTCGAAAAAAAAGCCCGCACTGTTTAGGTGCGGGCTTTTTCTTGTGTTTCCTGTACGCGTCAGCCCGCACCGTTACCTGTGGTAATGGTGATGGTTGTGGTAATGGTGATGCTGATGCGTTTCATGATGTTGTGTGCTCTGTAATTATTATCTGTCTGTCTTGTATTCTTTTAGGGTTAAAGTATCTGCTGACCTAAGTCAATAAATTTTTAAATTGATCACATTCCGAAACTTGTTCATGAGCCACTGCTTGCCCTTTTACTTTCAACCAATACAGCATGTCCGACCCACTTGAAACCAAAACAAAACGCCAATGATAAAACATTAACCAGCATTTTATTTTGTTATGTTTTTTTCTATATCATGTAAAAAACGGTGCAGCATTGCCGTGTCTCGCTGCCCTAATAAGCCCATTCGCTGTTGCAGCCAGTCGGTGAGTTTGATGTCGTCAGAAACGTTCAGCGTGGCTAATAAACGTAAAACGCGCGCACGCAATGCCTGCAACTGAAGTTCATCCGCTACCTCATTATTTTTGGCCGGTTGTTGTATTAAACCTGCTAATTGATAGCAATACACCATCACCGCCTGTCCCAGATTGAGTGAAGGGTAGTCAGCCACCATGGGTACCCCAGTAAGGACATCCGCCAGTGCTAATTCTTCGTTGGTCAGCCCGGAATCTTCGCGCCCAAACACCAGCGCGGCGTGATCCATCCACGCGGATTTTTCCTGCAACAGAGGAACGAGTTCGACCGGCGTGGCGTAATAATGAAACTTCGCCCGACTGCGCGCCGTGGTCGCCACGGTAAAATCAACGTCGTGCAACGCTTCGGCTAGCGTTGGAAAAACGCTAATATTATCAATAATATCGCCCGATCCATGTGCGACCCATCGCGTTGCAGGCTCCAGGTGGGCCTCGCTGTCCACGATCCGCAATTGAGTGAATCCCATGGTCTTCATCGCGCGGGCAGCCGCACCAATATTTTCCGCTCTGGCAGGGGCAACCAGAATAATTGTTAAACGCATTTCGATACTCTTTTGGCCAGTCGGCAGGTAATAATGTGACGCACATCAACATATTACGCAGCGCGAATTTACATATTTTTAACAGAAATCACTGAAAAAGGATTTCGCATCCAATAAAAAATGCTAAACTATTTCCAACCTGTACTATTGCTTTTTATGTTAACAAAAGTTGCATATCCTGCTGTTTATCCATGATAATTTAATTTAAAATGGATAGCATTGGTTGGATTCATTACATTTATTAATTAGCTCGTGCAACTAGTTGTAATATTGCAATTTTGTGATGAAAGCAAACATTTGGATGCGTTGATTTCATCAAACTGTTAACGTGCTACAATTGAACTTGATATATGTCAACGAAGCGTAGTTTTATTGGGTGTCCGGTACGTCTTAGCCTGTTATGTTGCTGTTAAAATGGTTAGGATGACAGCCGTTTTTGACACTGTCGGGTCCAGAGGGAAACTACCCACGACCAAGCTAATGATGTTGTTGACGTTGATGGAAAGTGCATCAAGAACGCAATTACGTACTTTAGTCATGTTACGCCGATCATGTTAATTTACGGCATGCATCAGGCAGGTCAGGGACTTTTGTACTTCCTGTTTCGATTTAGTTGGCAATTTAGGTAGCAAACATGCAGACCCCGCACATTCTTATCGTTGAAGACGAGTTAGTAACACGCAACACGTTGAAAAGCATTTTCGAAGCAGAAGGCTATGATGTATTCGAAGCGACAGATGGCGCGGAAATGCATCAGATTCTCTCTGAATATGACATCAACCTTGTGATTATGGATATCAATCTGCCTGGGAAAAATGGTCTCCTGTTAGCGCGCGAACTCCGCGAACAAGCTAACGTTGCGCTGATGTTCCTGACGGGCCGTGATAACGAAGTCGATAAAATTCTCGGCCTCGAAATCGGCGCCGACGATTACATCACCAAACCGTTTAACCCGCGCGAACTGACTATCCGTGCTCGTAACCTGCTGTCGCGTACCATGAATCTGGGTACCGTCAGCGAAGAACGCCGTAGCGTCGAGAGCTACAAGTTCAATGGCTGGGAGCTGGACATCAACAGCCGCTCTCTGATTGGTCCTGATGGCGAGCAGTATAAACTGCCACGCAGCGAATTCCGCGCCATGCTTCACTTCTGTGAGAATCCTGGCAAAATCCAGTCTCGCGCAGAACTGCTGAAAAAAATGACCGGTCGCGAACTGAAGCCACATGACCGTACCGTTGACGTGACTATCCGCCGCATTCGTAAACATTTCGAATCAACGCCGGATACGCCAGAAATCATCGCTACCATCCACGGTGAAGGCTACCGTTTCTGCGGCGACCTGCAGGATTAATTCGATCCTCACACGTACAAAAACGGCGCTTTATGCGCCGTTTTTCATTTCACCGCTCCGCTATTTCCATATACGTAATTCATCACTCTCATCGGGTTGCGGCTCAGGAAGCGCTTTCGACATTGGTTTTGGCTGCGCCAGCGAGTGCCAGTCAAGATGACGCGTCAGGAACATCACGCCACACAGCGCGAATAACAGCACGCTGGTGCCAAGCAGTAAAGAACTGTCCTGCGAACGGAGCAACACCCACATCACGCCATCCAGCCCCAGCAGCGCTACGGTGAACAAAATACTCTTGCGCCAACCCTGTAATATCGCCTGCAGATATACACCGTTCATCAATGCGCCCACAAGGCTTGCCGTAATCCACGCGGCGGTAAAACCAATGTGTTCTGACAACGCCAGCAGCAACAGATAAAACATCACCAGCGATAACCCCACCAGCAGGTACTGCATCGGGTGCAGTCGAAGGCTGGTCATGCTTTCAAGCACAAAGAAAGACATAAAGGTCAGCACAATCAGCAAAATGGCATATTTTGTCGCCCTGTCCGTCAATTGATACTGATCCGCAGGGGTGGCGACAGCGACGCTAAATGCAGGCATTCCCTCCCAGCCAATCTTTTCACCATCAAAGCGTTCGCCGAGGTTATTAGCAAACCAGCTGCTTTGCCACTGGGCATTGAATCCAGACTCACTGATTTCGCGCTTAGCCGGAAGAAAATCCCCAAGAAAGTTGGGATGCGGCCAATTGCTGGTTAAGGTCATTTCACTGTTACGGCCAACCGGAACGACGGAGAAGTCGCCGGTTCCGCTCAAATTAAGCGACAGCGCCATGCTGAGATTTTGCGCCGTCCAGCTCGCGTTGGGTAGCGGAATATGGATCCCCTGAGCACGACCCGCCAGACCTGTTCCTGGCTCCACGGCCAGCGACGTGCCGTTGACCAGGGGGGCTTTCACCACGCCGATCCCACGCGCATCCCCCACGCCCACCACTATGAACGGTTTGCCGATACTGACATTAGGATGGTTTAAATCACTCAAACGTTCAGCGTTAAACTCGGCTTTCACCGCCAAATCGTTATGCCAGACCTGGCCTTCATAAATACCAATTTTACGCGCTTCAACGTTTTGGCTTCCCTCGACGACCAACGATTCCGGTAACCAGAAATGGATATAGCTGCGCTTACGCTGGACCTCTTTACCCTCTTCCAGCTCGGTATAAAGTTCCGTCACCGGAACGGCAATCAACGGGCCGACCATCTTTTGCGGTCCGCTGGTGCTCTGGCGGATTGCATCTTCAACGTCATGGCGATAGTCCGATCGCTCAACGATTATCTGCCTGACCATTGTCAGGGGAATTAACAGCAACAGCATGGCGCCACCTAAGGTGACGATTTTCCAGAACAGGGGTGATTTCAACATAGCGTTCTCCTTTGCAATACCAGCAAGGTAGAACAGCTATGTGCGGGGAATTTGAAGTTATGTGAAGTGACGGTGAAGCGTAAACGAAGCCTGTGCCCCACCTTCCGGTCGATTGCGTAAGGTCACCGAGCCTGCATGCAGTCGCGCAACCTCACTGACAAACGCCAGTCCCAATCCGCTGCTCTTAAGCCCATTTTCACGGGGCAGCGAGTAGAAGCGTTCAAAAATACGCGGCAACGCAAAGTCAGGGATCCCGCTGCCGCTGTCGGTAACCTGCAACGTGACCTGATCCTCATGCTGATGCTGATGCGCGCTGAGCACAATCGTTCCGTCCTGCGGCGTAAAGTCGATAGCGTTGTCGAGCAAATTCCCCAATGCCTGCTCCAGCAGCGCGGGATCGGCATCAACGCTAAGCGATGAAGGCATAATGGTCAGCGTGATGTTTTTTGCCGCCAGTTGCACGCTCCGGGCCTCTTTGAGCTGGGCAAACAGCGCATCTACCGCCACCGGCGTCAACGTAATGTCCTGGCGATTCTCCAGGCGCGCCTGGCGTAACAAGGTTTCAACCAGCGCCTGCATGCGCGCATTTTGTACCAGAATATTATCGGTAAAACGCGCCACCACGTTCGGCGGCGGGCCTTCGCGCAAAATTTCCGCCGCGCCGCGAATGGCCGCCAGAGGACTTTTGAGTTCATGCGTTAACGCATAAACGTACTGCTCAATATAATTCTTGCCCTCCAGCTTCAGACGCATACTTTCCAGCGCCTGCGCCAGTTTACGTAGCTCGCTGCTGCCTAAATCAGGTAGTGGGACGGGGCGATTCTCAGTAACGGAATCGGCATAGCGCGCCAGTCGGGCAATAGAACGGTTGATCCACCATACCATCCCCGCGCCAATCACTAAGGCGATCCCCAGCAATACCGCGCTGGCCCACAGCATCCGCCGTTCACTGCGTTTAATCACCGGCGCCATCGCCGCATTGGGTTTGCCAACGCTAAGCACCCCGATAATACGCCCGCCGTCAACGATCGGCGCGGCAACGTACATTACCGAACTTTCCGGATCGTTCGGATTCTGCAACGTACTGCGGGCGCCATACTGCCCACGCAACGTTAACCACACGTCATTCCAACGGGAGTAGTCCTGGCCGACCACTTGGTTAGCGGAATCAAACAGCACCTTACCCTGCGCGTCCGTCATATAGACATGGTATTCATTACGCACTTTGTTAATGCCGCTGATATTGGCACGGAATGGGCGGTTATGCAGTTGGGAAAATGCCTGCGCCAGCTTACCGTTGGCGGGCGCGTCAGAGAGTAAATCATCACGCGCCAGCGCAGCCAGCAACGTGGCGGTATCAATCAATGTGCCTTCAGTCGCCCGGCGGACGCCAGGCTTAATTTCCTGCACAAAGATCGACAACACGAACCAGGCGGCAACGGCGACAATCAGGAAATAGCCGAGCAGCAAACGCATACCAATGCGCATCAGACGCTCCTCAGGCTGTATCCCATACCGCGATGCGTATTAATGGGCGAGATATCAGGGTTGATCGCCCGTAGTTTGGCTCGCAGCGTTTTGATGTGGGTATCGACCGTTCTGTCGAAGGTGTCCTGCGCATCGGCCCAGACTAAATCCATCAATTGCTGGCGAGAGTAAATGCGCCCCGGCGACATCAGCAGTGTTTTCAGCAACAGGAATTCATAGCGCGTCAGAGTTAACGGTATACCGAACCAGGTAATCTGCGCGGCCAGCTCATTAAGCTCAAAATCCCCGCAGCGCGTCGTTGTGGAAGGAGAGGCGAATTTTTGCACCCGCCGCAGCAGTGTACGTACGCGGGCGCACACCTCGCGCGGCGAGAAGGGTTTGGCAACATAATCATCCGCGCCGATCTCCAGCCCCAGCAGGCGGTCCACTTCATCGCTGCGCGCGGTGAGAAAGAGGATCGGCAGCGCCGGATGACGTTCCAGCAGGCGTCGACACAGCTCAAAACCACTGATATCCGGCAGGCCGACGTCCAGAATTATCGCATCGGGGCATCTCTGGCGCGCATTTTCCAGCACCGGCAGCCCGCGCTCAAACGCTTCTACGCGAAAGCCTTCCTGCTGCAGCATGTAAATAAGCGTATCCGCGATGCCCTGCTCATCCTCAACCAACCAGATCAACGGCTGTTGCATTTTGCTTCCTTGTTATTGCCGCCACGGCATAATGGGCACAGCGCTGATGGCATTTTTGGGCGATCCATCAACCACTTTATCTGAATAGGCCAGATAGGCCAGCGCATTACGTTTTGCGTCATAAAAACGTACGACCTGTAAGGACTTAAACACCAGCGAGGTCCTTTTTTTAAACACCACTTCGCCTTGTGCTTTACCGTTCTTGATTCTGTCGCTCAGTTCCACCGGTCCTACCTGCTGGCAGGAGATGGCGGCATCAGAGGTATCTTCAGCCAGCCCCAACCCACCTTTGATGCCGCCGGTCTTGGCACGACTCACGTAGCAGGTCACATTGGTCACATCCGGATCGTCAAACGCCTCGACCACAATTTTATGGTCCGGCCCAAACATTTTGAACACCGTATCGACAGATCCAATCTGCTCCGCATGGGCGACTTGCGCCAACATCAGCAAAATTGAGGAAATGGCTAAGCTCTTATATTTCATATTGTTACCATTCTTAAAAGTTACTCTGGGTAATTATTCGACATTCTAAGATAAAACGTATACAGATCACAGGATTACAATAATCACGCTTTCGAATGTCCAAAAAAAGCATTTATGAGCAAAAAAAACACTGAATGCTAAAACAACAAAAAATGCTATTATCCTCATACCTGACGTCAGGTACTCGTTGTTGAAAGGATGAGGATATTTTATGGATCAGGCTGGCATTATTCGCGACCTATTAATCTGGCTGGAAGGTCATCTGGATCAGCCTTTGTCGCTTGACAATGTGGCGGCAAAAGCAGGCTATTCCAAGTGGCACCTGCAGAGAATGTTTAAGGACGTGACGGGCCATGCTATTGGCGCCTATATCCGCGCCCGTCGTTTATCGAAATCCGCAGTGGCGCTTCGCCTGACTGCGCGCCCTATTTTGGATATTGCCCTGCAATACCGCTTCGACTCTCAACAAACCTTTACCCGCGCGTTCAAGAAACAGTTTTCTCAGACGCCAGCGCTGTATCGCCGCTCGCCGGAATGGAGCGCTTTTGGTATTCGCCCGCCAATGCGACTCGGTGAATTTGCTATGCCTGCGCACGAGTTTGTGACGCTGGAAGATACGCAACTGCTGGGCACCACGCAAAGCTATTCCTGCTCGCTGGAACAGATTTCAGATTTCCGTCATGAAATGCGTATTCAGTTCTGGCGCGACTTCCTTGGCCATGCGCCTTCAATCCCGCCGGTGCTGTACGGGCTGAACGAAACGCGTCCGAGCATTGAAAAGGACGACGAACAGGAAGTGTTTTACACCACGGCACTGACGCCGGAACAAGCCAATGGCTATGTACCGTCGGCGCAGCCTATCCTGCTGCAGGGCGGCGAGTACGTGATGTTTACCTATGAAGGGCTGGGGACTGGCGTACAGGAGTTTATCCTGACGGTATACGGCACCTGCATGCCGATGCTAAACCTGACCCGCCGTAAAGGGCAGGATATCGAGCGATACTACCCGGCAGAAGATGCCAAAGCGGGAGATCGCCCGATCAACCTGCGCTGCGAATTCCTGATACCGATTCGCCGCTAACGCTGCAGCTCATCCAACGCAGGGGCGTCCAGATGTGAGATGTCCCCTGCCGTTTCAACCACCCATCCCGGCGCAAGCCATAAACTTTCCTGGTAATCAACGCGGGAAATAGAGCAATTGCGCAGACGCAGGCGACGTTCGGCCCATGCCGGCAATCCCAGAATCGTACTCACCAGGCAGCCCAGCGCGATCCCGTGGCTCACCAACAGTGGGCGGCTCCCCTGCGGAAGGTCCAGGCAGGCTGCCAGCGCCGCGTTGACGCGATCGCTCAGCTCCTGCATCGATTCCCCTTCCGGAATACGCCCATCAACCGTACCGTTCACCAACTGACGACGCCAGCCCTCTTCTTCAGCCGTCAGCGTGTCGATATGACGTTTTTCCAGCACGCCCATATTCAGTTCACGCAGCCGGGAGTCATAAGTGATATCACAACCACAAGCCTGAGCGATGATTTCTGCTGTGCGTCGTGTACGACCTAAATCACTACTGATGACATGCGTAATACCCAATGAGCGGGCGCGTTCACCAACCTGCATGGCCTGCTGCTCACCTTTAGCGGTCAGTGGGCTGTCTGACTGGCCTTGAATACGTCGCTCGGCGTTCCACTGCGTTTCACCATGGCGAACAAGGTATACCTGTAACATGCTTTTTTTCCGTTATACTGCGATGCGATGAATTTTCAAACTGAGCTTTATTATGCACAAGGTTATCTCTGCTACCACCAATCCTGCCAAAATTCAGGCAATTCTCCGGGCATTTGAAGAGATTTTCGGGGAAGGATCCTGCCATATCGAACCCGTCGCCGTCGAGAGCGGCGTACCGGAACAGCCTTTTGGAAGCCAGGAAACGCGCACTGGCGCACGAAATCGCGTGGATAATGCGCGCCGCCTGCATCCACAAGCTGATTTCTGGGTAGCCATCGAAGCTGGAATTGACGATGACGCCACCTTCAGTTGGGTGGTAATTGATAACGGCGTTCAGCGCGGTGAAGCGCGATCGGCCACGCTGCCGCTGCCCGCCGTTATTCTCGACAGAGTCCGCCAGGGAGAAGCGCTTGGCCCGGTGATGTCGCAGTACACAGGCATTGATGAGATTGGTCGTAAAGAGGGCGCGATTGGCGTATTTACCGCGGGTAAGCTGACGCGCTCAAGCGTTTACCATCAGGCGGTCATTCTGGCGCTTAGTCCGTTTCATAACGCGGTGTATTTATAGCATTGTGCCGGATGTTCAATCGTAGGCCGGATAAGGCAAAGCCGCATCCGGCGGATCAATTTTTCCCGAGCAGTACCTGCTCCAGCCACTGGCGCAGATCCACCGGCGCGGATTTCAGGCTGTTTGAACCGCGCGTAATGGTGGCGATGCCCGCCCCAAGCTCATTTTTCAGCTCGCGCTGGCTCATCTCGCCGCGCAACAGCTCTTCAATGATACGCACGCGCGTGCCCAATGCTTCGCGCTCATCCGGCGTCAACATCAAATTGAGTAGCGGCAGATGTAAATCTTGCTCATAGGCGTGTTTAAGTAAGTCGACAAAACGTAACCACTCCTGGTGACGCTGTTCTGCCATCTCTGCTGAATAGGGTGATTGCTGAGTCATAAGATATCGCCATCGTTGTGGGGGAAGCGTACTTGCCTCCCCCTTTTGTACTCTCTAACGAGTACGATAGCATAACACAACCGATGCGATCAGTAACGACGTTGCCATTCTGCGTCGCTCATCAGCTCCGGTTTATCGCCAAGGAAATAACGATAGTACGCATCGTAAGCCAGCACGTTCTTCACATAACCACGCGTCTCTGAGAACGGAATGCTTTCGACAAACGCCACGGCATCGATCCGACCTGCGCTATTGCCCAGCCAGGTGCGCACACGCCCCGGTCCGGCGTTATAGGCCGCCGATGCAAAGATGCGATTATTGCCAAATTGCTGATAAACATACTGCAAATAGCTGGTGCCAATGTTGATGTTGGTATCAGGATCCAGCAGTTGACTCGGACTACTGTAACCCGGAATCGAGAACATTTTCACCGTGTGCGTTGCGGTGCCCGGCATAATCTGCATCAGCCCACTGGCGCCAACCGGCGATTTCACTTTCGGGTTCCAGGCGCTTTCCTGACGCGCGATCGCCATCGCATAACTTGGCGGAATATCTTTCCCATTGGTATAGCGGGTAAACAGATCTTTATAGGCCAGCGGGAAGCGCTCTTCCAGATGATCCCACAGTTTACCGGCGATCGTCGCCTGTACGCTCAGATCCCACCAATGATTGTTAAACGCGTAGCGCGCCAGCTGCGCCTGCTCGGACTTGGTGCGGCTGGTGACCAGATTTGCCCATTCACTGCGCGCAGTATTGTCCAGATTCCAGTACATCAGCTCGCGTACGCGCGCCATTTCCGGTCCCTGAGTCAGCGCAGAGTCAACGTTCGCTGGGGCTTTATCCACCTTCAGCTCGTACTCTTCGCCGAGGCGTTGCGCCGCCACCATCGGGTAGAAACCGCGCTGTTGCATGAGTTGATGCAGGATCTCTTTCGCTTCCGCCTCGCGCCCGCGCTCCAGCAGCAGATCCGCTTGCCAGTAGCGCCACTCATCTTTTTCTTTAGCGTCCATCGGCAGACGCGCCAGCCAGGTATTCAGGCCGCGACGATCGCCAGTTCCCAGCGCCATCCGCACGCGACGCTCCACAAGCGAGGTGGAATTTGAGCGCATAATCGCATCATCACGCCATTTCGCCTGCTCGTCGGTGACGTCATTGCCCATCAGACGCCAGGCGACGATGTCGCGCAGCTCCTGAGTCTGCTCGTCATTTAACTGCTGCGCCTGCACCAAAGAGGGGATCATCAGGCGGGCGTTTTCGACATCCTGACGCGCCACGCTGGCAAAAGCCACCGCCGCCATCTGCCTGGTGAAATCCGTTGCGCCAGTGGTGCGCGCAAAGGTCATTACGGTGTTTGGATCGTTAGCCAGCGCGATGATTGCCGACGCAATCGTCTGGTACTCCCCAGGCATTTGCCCGGCCAGCGCGGTGACCAGCCCCGTATTGCCCGCTTTCATCGCCAGACGAATACGCTCCAGATAAGCCAGCGGATCCTGAGTGCCTGAGGCGCGCCACACGCCGAATAATTTGTCACAGGCGTTCGGCTGACTTTTCCCGGTCAGCCACAGCTCTTTCGCGCCCCGCCAGGCCTCTTCGGTTTGTCCGGTACTCCATTTCGCGAAGTAATAGTTACATTGCGCTTCCGTGGTACCCGGTTTTTCCGGGCTAAACGCCAGCAGTCCACGCCAGTCTTCCCGTCGCGCCAGTTCATTCACAAAACGCGATTGCAGAGTACGCGCCGGGGGCAGCGTCGGGTTGGCGCGCACAAAATTGGTGACGGTAATGGTCGGCTGATTCATCAGATCGTCAGTAATCTGACGATATTCCAGATAGGGATACAGAGGATAGTTCTTCAGGCCGGGCATCATCTGCTCCACGACATCCATCTGTCGGTTGTCCCAGGCCTGCTTAATTTGCGCATAGCGATTGCGCTGCTCATCCAGGGAATAGGCTCGCGCCACTTGACTGACCGTCAGCAGACATACGCTGGCCGCCAGCAGGCGCCAGGTAAATTGTTTGGCTTTGTCCACAAGCTCTTCCTCTTGTCATGTTACGTCTGTGCAGCATCATGCCGCTTAATTCATTCATGCTAACCAGACATTGCAGAATGCGCCACGTCACGGACACTTTTTTACTTTTGTTGCGAGTGAGATCTGCTGGCTGGGATTGGGCAATGAAAAAGGCTACACTTCGCTTTTGATAACTCTATTCATCACTATAAAAGAGGCGAAGTCCACGTGGCTCAATTCGTTTATACCATGCATCGTGTCGGCAAAGTCGTTCCGCCGAAACGTCATATTCTTAAAAACATCTCACTGAGCTTCTTCCCTGGCGCCAAAATCGGTGTACTCGGTCTGAACGGCGCGGGTAAATCTACCCTGCTGCGCATCATGGCCGGCATTGATACCGAAATCGAAGGCGAAGCTCGCCCACAGCCGGGCATTAAAATCGGCTACCTGCCGCAGGAACCAAAACTGAACCCGGAACACACCGTCCGTGAGTCTGTTGAAGAAGCGGTGGCCGAAGTCGTTAACGCCCTGAAAGGCCTGGATGAAGTGTATGCCAAGTACGCAGAACCGGACGCCGACTTCGATAAACTGGCCGCGCAGCAGGGCAAGTTTGAAGAGATTATTCAGGCGCACGACGGCCATAACCTGAACGTGCAGCTCGAGCGTGCCGCTGACGCCCTGCGTCTGCCGGACTGGGATGCCAAAATCGAGAACCTTTCCGGTGGTGAACGCCGCCGCGTCGCGCTGTGCCGCCTGCTGCTGGAAAAACCAGACATGCTGCTGCTCGACGAACCAACCAACCACCTGGATGCCGAATCCGTCGCCTGGCTGGAACGCTTCCTGCACGACTTCGAGGGTACCGTCGTGGCGATTACCCACGACCGTTACTTCCTCGACAATGTTGCGGGTTGGATTCTGGAGCTGGACCGCGGCGAAGGTATTCCATGGGAAGGCAACTACTCCTCCTGGCTGGAGCAGAAAGATCAGCGTCTGGCGCAGGAAGCTTCTCAGGAAGCCGCTCGTCGTAAATCTATCGAGAAAGAGCTGGAGTGGGTGCGTCAGGGCGCGAAAGGCCGCCAGTCTAAGGGCAAAGCCCGTCTGGCGCGCTTTGAAGAGCTGAATAACACCGAATACCAGAAGCGTAACGAAACCAACGAACTGTTTATTCCACCTGGACCTCGTCTGGGCGATAAAGTCGTTGAGGTCAGCAATCTGCGTAAATCCTACGGCGATCGCGTGCTGATCGACGATCTGAGCTTCTCGGTACCGAAAGGCGCTATCGTCGGCATCATCGGTCCGAACGGCGCGGGTAAATCAACCCTGTTCCGCATGATGTCCGGTCAGGAACAGCCTGACAGCGGCACCATCACGCTGGGCGAAACCGTGAAGCTGGCCTCCGTTGACCAGTTCCGTGACGCAATGGATAACAGCAAAACCGTGTGGGAAGAAGTTTCCGGCGGGCTGGATATCATGAAGATCGGCAACACCGAAATGCCAAGCCGCGCCTACGTAGGCCGCTTTAACTTCAAAGGCGTGGATCAGGGTAAACGCGTGGGCGAACTGTCCGGCGGTGAGCGCGGTCGTCTGCACCTGGCGAAGCTGCTGCAGGTTGGCGGCAACATGCTGCTGCTCGATGAACCGACCAACGACCTGGATATCGAAACCCTGCGCGCGCTGGAAAACGCCCTGCTGGAGTTCCCGGGCTGCGCGATGGTTATCTCGCACGACCGTTGGTTCCTCGACCGTATCGCCACCCACATTCTGGACTACCAGGATGAAGGTAAGGTTGAGTTCTTCGAAGGTAACTTTACCGAATACGAAGAGTATAAGAAACGCACGCTGGGCGCCGATGCTCTGGAGCCGAAGCGTATCAAGTACAAGCGTATTTCTAAGTAATTACCGTTAAGCGCCGTATCCGGTCTACGAGGTTAATGCAACTTCCAGGCCGGATAAGCGCGGCGCTATCCGGCATTTAACCTATCTCTGCTCGCCCATCAACTCTTTCACCAGCTCCACGCAGCGCAGGAATCGACCATCGTAGTCAGGTTCCTGAACGTGCACGAAATCGATATTGTTTTCCTGCAGCATCTCGACCAGCAGCGACTGAAACGCTTTTCGGTCAACCGAGCTGCCAAGGCTACGCAAACCATCCGCCACCCATGGGGTATTGTTTTCCAGCAGGATCACCAGGTCAAAACGGTACTCATCAATCAACGCCTGCACAAACGGGTGTTCACGCCCTTCGTACTTTTTACAGAATGCCTGAGTGGTCACGAAATCGGTATCGATAAACGCCACTTTATTGGCATACTTGACAGCAAAATCAATGTATTGCGCTTGTCCGAGGGCAATCTTATCGTAGTCGGAATATTGCAACGCCATCTCGTCGCCGCCCAAATGGGAGAAGACGTAATCACGCCCGTATTCCCACGCACTGGTGGTGTTAAAGATATTGGCGAGCTTGTTCACCAGCGTGGATTTTCCGCTCGACTCCCCGCCAAGGATCGCCACGGTGCGCACGAAAAACGGCTTCACTTCGGTGGGAATATACTCCCAATAGCGAAACGGGTTTTCGCGGATTTGCCCGCCACTGATGCTCATAAACGTCCGTTTCGGATCCACCAGCACCGTTTCGATCCCCAAATGTTTCAGATACTGCGGGGCATCTGACTCTTCAGAGGTGTAGATCCAGTTTGGCTGGATCCCCTTCTCCTGCATAAACGTTTTGATGCCGTTGCTCCACACGTCCCAACCGTGCGGATACGGTTCCATGCCCTCTTCGTTGAAGGCATGAATTCGGATATTTTTCTGATATTTAAATGTTTGCAGCAGCCAACGTAAACGATCAGGCACCGTCGGCTGTTGCGACATGGCGCTGTCTTCAAACAGGCTGCGATCGCGCGTATCGTCATAACCCATGATGATATGCAGCTCATCGACCTGACTACAGGCACGCTGGATCAGATAGATGTGGCCGGTGTGCAGCGGATAAAACTTACCGAATACCACACCGATATTTTTCTGCTGGCGGGGAAATTCCAGCCCGAGAAAACGGTGCAACGCCTCCAGCTTTTGCGCGCTGGGGCTTTTGATTTTGGCATTCAGCAGTTGGCTTAAATATCCCTTGGTCATGCCACTGGCATCCGCCACCTGTTGCAGGGTACAGCCCTTTTGCTTTATGGCGGTTTTGAGATAGTCGAACGATGACACAAGAGCCTCCTGCTGGAAAAATCGCGTAACACTGCCTGATGGCGCTTCGCTTATCAGGCCTACAACATCAATCCGTAGGCCGGATAAGACGCATTGCGTCGCCATCCGGCAAATTATACAACATCACTGCATACAGAGGATTATAAGTCGTCAAACACGCTTAACGCATCTGCAAGCTTTTTAACGCCAAAAACCTGCATCCCTTCCGGCACTTTTTTCGGGACGTTGGCGGCAGGCACAATCGCCCGACGGAAGCCATGCTTCGCCGCTTCAGAAATACGTTCCTGGCCGCTCGGCACCGGGCGAATCTCGCCCGCCAGTCCCACTTCGCCAAAGACCACTAAATCCTGCGGTAGCGGTCTGTCACGTAAGCTGGAGACCATTGCCATCAGCAGCGCCAGATCGGCGCTGGTTTCGGTGACTTTGACACCACCGACCACGTTGACGAACACATCCTGATCCGCCATCTGCAAGCCGCCGTGACGATGCAGCACCGCCAGCAGAATCGCCAGACGGTTCTGTTCCAGACCGACCGCCACGCGACGCGGGTTCGCCATCATTGAGTGATCGACCAGCGCCTGAATCTCTACCAGCAGCGGACGCGTACCTTCCCAGACCACCATCACCGAACTACCGGAAGTAACTTCATCGCCACGGCTTAAAAAGATAGCGGAAGGATTGCTGACTTCACGCAGGCCCTGCTCGGTCATGGCAAAGACGCCCAGCTCATTCACCGCGCCAAAGCGGTTTTTATGGCTACGCAGGGTACGGAAACGGGAGTCGGCATCGCCGTCGAGCAGCACCGAGCAGTCGATACAGTGCTCCAGCACTTTTGGCCCGGCCAGCGATCCGTCTTTCGTCACATGACCTACCATCACAATCGCCACGCCGCGCGTTTTGGCAAAGCGCGTCAGGTAAGCGGCCGTTTCGCGCACCTGCGCCACGCTGCCCGGCGAAGACTGAATATCCGCCATGTGCATCACCTGAATGGAGTCGATCACCATCAGCTTCGGCTGTTCTTCTTCGGCAATCAGGCAAATTTGTTCGATGCTGGTTTCCGACAGCATGTTCAGATTCGCCGTCGGCAGGCCAAGCCGATGCGCGCGCATCGCCACCTGCTGTAGCGATTCTTCGCCGGTGACGTACAGCGTTTTCATCTGCTCGGCGAGCTTGCACAGCGTTTGCAGCAGCAACGTCGATTTGCCCGCGCCAGGGTTACCGCCAATCAGAATAGCGCTGCCAGGTACCACCCCACCGCCCAGCACGCGGTCAAACTCTTTAAATCCGGTGGAAAAACGCGGCAATTCCTCAAGGCTGATGTCAGACAGCTTCTGCACTTTTGCGACACCCGCATTCCCGGCATAGCCGCTGAGCCGCTCGTTACGCGCCACCGTCGGCGACGCGGCAAGGCGCACCTCGGTAATGGTGTTCCAGGCCTGACAGGCGCTGCATTGCCCCTGCCAGCGCGGGTAATCGGCCCCGCATTCATTACAAACAAAGGCGCGTTTTGGAGCTTTTGCCACGTTTTACCTCTTTCGTTAACGCTTTTGCCGGATGGCGCTGACGCTTATCCGGCATCAACACTATTTCTGGTTCATACTGCCGGAGAGAATGCAGAACACCCCCATCAGATCGGCGTGACGGATAGTAATCTCTGTCTTTTCATTCACTTTGGGTTTGGCATGATACGCAATGCCCAACCCTGCGGTTTTAATCATCGGCAGATCGTTCGCGCCGTCGCCGATCGCCACCGTCTGCGCCATCGGGATCTCATACTCTTGCGCCAGACGGGTCAACGTATTGGCTTTGTATTGCGCATCGACGATATCGCCGATCACATTGCCGGTAAATTTCCCGTCCATGATCTCCAACTCGTTTGCTACAGCCGCCGTCAGACGTAACTTATTACGCAGATAATCCGCAAAGAAAGTAAACCCGCCGGAGGCGATAGCCACTTTCCAGCCCAGCGTTTCCAGCTTCAACACCAGTTGAGTCAGACCAGGCATCAGCGGTAAATTTTCACGTACCTGATGCAAAATATTGGCATCCGCGCCTTTCAGCGTTGCCACACGGCTGCGCAGGCTGGCGGTAAAGTCCAGCTCACCGCGCATCGCACGTTCAGTGACTTCGGCAACCATCTCGCCGGTGCCGGCCAGCTTCGCGATTTCATCAATGCACTCGATCTGGATCGCCGTTGAATCCATATCCATCACCAGCAAACCCGGCGTACGCAGATGTGGAATCTTGCCGAGTGGCGCAACATCCAGTTTGGCATCATGCGCCAGTTTTGCCGCACGCGGCGTTAACGAACCCGCCAGGCGAATCACCTGATAATCCTCAACGCACCAGGCGGCCACGATCACCATCGCCGCGCCCAGTTTGCTCTGGTATTGCGTGAGACGTTGTTTATCCAGCCCGCGACCATACAGCAACCAGCCACTACGGCCCGCGTGGTAATCCAGCGGCATGACTTCATCGCCACTTAAAGAGAGGGGCAGACCTGGCCACAGAGAGACATCTTCAGGTAGATCGCACCAGGTAATGTTAGGCATTAAAGCTCCTGTAAAATCGTTCGGGTCGGAATCATCCAGGGGAAAATAACGCATGAGGCTACCCTGTAACCAGCGCTTCTGGCAACATTAAGTCTCAAATTTTCAGCAGGTGGAATATGGCTCGCACAAAACTGAAATTCCGACTACATCGTGCAGTGATTGTATTGTCCTGCCTGGCGCTGCTCGTCGCCCTGATGCAGGGCGCATCCTGGTTTAGTCAAAGCCACCAGCAACAACGTAATCCGCAACTGGAAGAGCTAGCCCGTACGTTGGCACGTCAGGTCGCATTAAACGTCGCGCCGCTGATGCATACCGAAACGCCGGATGAAAAGCGCATTAAAGCAGTGCTCACGCAACTGACGGAAAGCAGCCGTATTCTGGATGCGGGCGTGTACGATGAACAGGGAGACCTGATTACTCGTACCGGTGAGAGCGTCAACGTTCGTGACCGACTGGCGCTGGACGGTAAAAAAGCCGGGGGCTATTTTAACCAGCAGATTGTCGAACCCATTCAAGGCAAAAATGGTCCACTGGGCTATCTGCGCCTGACGCTGGATACCCACACGCTCGCCACCGAGGCCAAACAGGTGGATAACACCACCAACATTCTACGCCTTATGCTGCTCCTGTCACTGGCGATTGGCGTGGTGCTGACCCGCACCTTACTGCAAGGTAAGCGCACCCGCTGGCAACAATCGCCGTTCCTGCTTACCGCCAACAAACCGGTGCAGGAAGAAGATAAAGATGATTAAGAAAAGGAAATCGCTATGACTACCCTGCGTCTGCTTATCTCAGACTCTTACGATCCGTGGTTTAACCTGGCGGTTGAAGAGTGCATATTTCGCCAGATGCCCGCTACGCAACGCGTTCTGTTCTTATGGCGTAACGCCGATACGGTGGTGATTGGCCGGGCGCAAAACCCATGGAAAGAGTGTAATACCCGCCGTATGGAAGAGGATAACGTGCGGCTTGCCCGTCGCAGCAGCGGCGGCGGCGCGGTGTTCCATGATTTAGGCAATACCTGCTTTACCTTTATGGCCGGCAAACCGGAATACGACAAAACTATCTCTACCGCTATCGTACTCAATGCACTGAATTCATTGGGCGTTATGGCCGATGCTTCGGGACGCAACGATCTGGTGGTGAAAACGCCGGACGGCGATCGCAAAGTCTCTGGTTCAGCCTATCGCGAAACCAAAGATCGCGGCTTCCATCACGGTACGCTGCTGCTGAATGCAGACCTCAGCCGCCTGGCGAACTATCTGAATCCGGATAAAAAGAAACTCGCGGCGAAAGGGATTACCTCCGTTCGCTCCCGCGTGGCCAATCTTACCGAGCTATTACCGGGCATCACCCATGAACAGGTCTGCCAGGCGGTCACGGACGCCTTTTTCGCCCATTACGGCGAGCGCGTCGAAGCAGAAGTAATATCCCCGGATAAAACGCCGGATCTGCCGAATTTTGCCGAAACCTTTGCACGCCAGAGCAGTTGGGAGTGGAATTTCGGCCAGGCGCCGGCATTCTCACATTTGCTGGACGAGCGTTTCACCTGGGGCGGCGTCGAGCTACATTTCGACGTCGAAAAAGGTCATATCACCCGTGCACAGGTCTTTACCGACAGCCTCAATCCCGCGCCACTGGAAGCGCTGGCGGGGCGGTTGCAAGGGTGTTTGTATCGCGCGGATATGCTGCAACAGGAGTGCGAGGCGCTGCTGGTTGATTTCCCGGAGCAAGAAAAAGAACTACGAGAACTGTCGGCGTGGATTGCCGGAGCGGTGCGTTAATAAAAAAAGCCGGATGGCGGCTACGCCTTATCCGGCCTACGATCGCGAGGCCCGGTAAGCGCAGCGCCACCGGGCATCATACAGTCTTACTCTTTATCGCCCAGCAGAACAGATTCCAGCGCGATTTTGATCATGTCGTTGAAGGTCGTCTGACGCTCAGCGGCCGTGGTCTGCTCGTGGGTACGAATATGGTCGGACACGGTGCAGATGGTCAGCGCTTTCGCACCAAACTCAGCAGCAACGCCGTAGATGCCCGCCGCTTCCATTTCCACGCCCAGTACGCCGTATTTTTCCATCACGTCGAACATTTCGCCGTCCGGAGAGTAGAACAGGTCAGCGGAGAACAGGTTGCCTACGCGCGCGTCAACGCCCAGCGCTTTTGCCGCATCAACCGCGTTACGTACCATGTCAAAGTCAGCGATAGCCGCAAAGTCATGATCTTTAAAACGGATACGGTTCACTTTGGAGTCGGTGCAGGCGCCCATACCGATCACCACGTCGCGCAGTTTGACGTCCATACGCACAGCACCGCAGGAGCCGACGCGAATGATTTTCTTCACGCCGAAATCGGTGATCAGCTCTTTGGTGTAGATGGAGCAGGATGGGATACCCATACCGTGGCCCATAACAGAAATCTTACGGCCTTTGTAAGTACCGGTGAAACCTAACATGCCGCGAACGTTGTTCACTTCACGAACATCTTCGAGGAAAGTTTCAGCAATGTGCTTCGCACGCAGCGGGTCGCCCGGCATCAATACGACGTCAGCGAAATCACCCATTTCTGCATTAATATGTGGAGTTGCCATCTTCAGTTCCTTTTACATTGTTGTTTTTGCCGGATGGCGGCTGCGCCTTATCCGGCCTACAAACGATTCCTGGTAGGCCGGATAAGCGTAGCGCCATCCGGCAACGGGCATTACAGCATGTTTTTACCGTAGTCCATTGGCGACGTACCGAAGTAGCTCGCCAGCGTCTGTCCGATATCCGCGAAGGTTTCACGGTGACCTAAAGAGCCCGGTTTCACTTTCGGACCGTAGATCAGCACCGGAATGTGCTCACGGGTATGGTCGGTACCGGTCCAGCTCGGGTCGCAGCCGTGGTCGGCGGTGAGGATCAGAATGTCATCTTCACCCACCAGCTCCATCAGCTCCGGCAGACGGCGGTCAAACAGTTCCAGACCAGCGGCATAGCCCGCGATGTCGCGGCGGTGACCCCAGGAAGAGTCGAAGTCCACGAAGTTAGTGAAGACAATGGTCTCGTCACCCGCTTCTTTCATCTCTTTAATCGTGGCGTCGAACAGCGCATCCAGGCCGGTCGCTTTCACTTTTTTGGTGATACCGCAGTTGGCGTAAATATCCGCGATCTTACCGACAGAGACAACATGACCTTTTTTCTCGTCAACCAGTTTCTGCAGCACGGTCGGCGCTGGCGGCTCAACGGCCAGGTCATGACGGTTACCGGTACGCTGGAAGTTACCGGCTTTATCACCGATAAACGGACGCGCGATAACACGACCGATGTTGTAACCGCCCTCGGTCAGCTCTTCACGCGCGATTTCGCACAGCTCGTAGAGTTTATCCAGGCCAAAGGTCTCTTCATGACAGGCAATCTGGAACACGGAGTCAGCGGAGGTATAGAAAATCGGCTTCCCGGTTTTCATATGTTCTTCGCCCAGTTGATCCAGAATCACGGTACCGGAAGAGTGGCAGTTACCGAGGTAACCCGGCAGGTTGGCACGTTTTACCAGCTTATCCAGCAGTTCCTGCGGGAAGCTGTTTTCGTGGTCGCTGAAGTAACCCCAGTCAAACAGAACCGGCACTCCGGCGATTTCCCAGTGGCCAGACGGCGTATCTTTCCCGGAAGAGAGTTCATGCGCCCATGCGTATGCGCCAATGACTTCCGCATTACCGTCCATACCAGCAGCAATTTTACCGGTAGAACCTTCGTGAGCCTTCACCAGGCCCAGACGGGTCAGGTTAGGCAGATTCAGTGGGCCTTTGCGACCATTGTCAGCCTCACCTTTCGCACAGGCTTCTGCAATGTGTCCCATAGTGTCTGAGCCTACGTCGCCAAAGCGATCCGCATCTTCAGTCGCACCAATACCAAAGGAGTCCAGCACCATAATAAATGCACGTTTCATCTTGTTCTCCATACATCTGCGCCGCAAAAAAGCGATCAGATCAGTATACAGTTATTCGGTTATACGACGATAGACTGTCGGTGTAATTTCTGGCGCTTTATTGTCAAGGCTAATTGCCGCTTTGACCGCTTTCGCCGCTTCCTGCCAACTGGCTTCATCTTTCGCGTGGATCACTGCCAGCGGACGCTGTCCGTCTACGCTGTCGCCCAAACGGGCCATGTCGCTAAAGCCGACGCTGTAATCGATGGTATCCGATGCCTGACGGCGTCCACCGCCCATGGAAACGACTGCCATACCCAACGCGCGGGTATCCATCGCGCTGACAAAACCCTCAGTATCAGCATATACCGCTTTGCTGAGCATTGCCGTCGGCAGATACTTCGCATAGTTTTCGACGAAGTCGGTCGGGCCTTTCTGCGCCGCAACCATACGGCCAAAAATTTCCGCCGCTTTACCGTTGTCCAGCACCGCCTGCAATTTCGCACGGGCTTCGGCGTCATCTTTCGCCAGATTGCCGGAGATCAGCATTTCCACGCACAGCGCCATGGTGACATCTAACAAACGTGGATTACGGTATTCACCTGTCAGGAACTGGACAGCCTCGCGGACTTCTACCGCGTTACCTGCGCTGGAAGCCAGCACCTGGTTCATATC
This sequence comes from Citrobacter sp. CRE-46, assembly GCF_059615875.1. Lineage (NCBI taxonomy): Bacteria > Pseudomonadati > Pseudomonadota > Gammaproteobacteria > Enterobacterales > Enterobacteriaceae > Citrobacter > Citrobacter sp. CRE-46. The sequence goes on from NZ_CM184341.1 coordinate 4,406,180, forward strand.
AGTTAACAGCGCGGTGGTACGTACACCCGCCCCGTTCGCCACGCCGACAATTGCTTCGGCAAGGGCTTCAGAAAGTTCATAGGTCGGCATAAACGCGCCGCTGCCTACTTTCACATCCATCACCAACGCATCCAGCCCTTCCGCCAGCTTTTTCGCCAGGATAGAGCCGGTAATCAGCGGGATGGAATCCACCGTCGCGGTAATATCGCGGGTGGCATAAAAACGTTTATCCGCCGGTGCGAGCGAGCTGGTTTGCCCAATAATCGCCACACCCACATCTTTAATAATTTCACGGAAACGCGCGTCGTCCGGGAAGATATCAAACCCAGGAATCGCTTCCAGTTTATCGAGCGTACCGCCGGTATGACCCAGGCCGCGCCCGGAAATCATGGGAATATAGCCGCCACAGGCAGCCACCATCGGGCCTAACATCAGCGACGTTACGTCGCCCACGCCGCCGGTAGAGTGTTTATCCACAATCGGGCCGTTCAGTTGCAGGCTTTTCCAGTCCAGCACGGTTCCTGAATCACGCATTGCCATGGTCAGCGAAACTCGCTCAGGCATTGTCATATCGTGGAAGAAAATGGTCATCGCCAGGGCGGCGATTTGCCCCTCAGAGATAGTGTTGTCGCGAATCCCATTGATAAAGAAACGAATTTCTTCATCGCTCAGCGCATGACCATCACGTTTTTTACGAATAATTTCTTGTGCGAGAAACACGGTAACCTCCCGATTATGGGCCGGGTAAGCAGTGCGCTCCCCGGCTAGTCGTATTGATGCCGGATGGCGGCTTACGCCTTATCCGGCCTACGATGGGCAATTCAAACTTAGTAGCTGCTTGCGCTCTTACCGTCGCCGTGACCCAGCGCTTTGAGCAGGCTCGCCAGCAGGCTGGATGCGCCAAAACGGTAATGGCGGGAATCTGCCCAGTCAGCCCCAAACAGTTCGTCAGCAATCGCCAGGAACTGCTGTGCATCTTCTGCAGTACGCACGCCGCCAGCGGGTTTGAAACCAACGGTTTTAGAAACGCCCATATCACGGATCACTTCCATCATGATGCGTGCGCTTTCCGGCGTCGCATTGACCGGTACTTTACCGGTAGACGTTTTGATGAAATCAGCACCCGCTTTGATAGAAATTTCAGACGCTTTGCGAATCAGGGCTTCTTCTTTCAGCTCACCAGTTTCGATGATCACTTTCAGCAGCACATTTGCTGCCGCACATGCATCTTTACAGGCTTTAACCAGATCAAAACCAATCTGCTCATTACCCGCGATCAGCGCACGATACGGGAACACCACATCAACTTCGTCAGCACCGTAGGCAATCGCCGCGCGGGTTTCAGCCAGCGCGATCTCAATGTCGTCATTGCCGTGCGGGAAGTTGGTGACGGTGGCAATACGGATATCCGGTGTGCCCTGCTCTTTCAGGGTCTTACGCGCAACAGGAATGAAACGTGGATAGATGCAAATTGCTGCCGTATTGCCAACCGGGGTCTTCGCCTGATGACACAGCGCGATCACTTTTTCATTGGTGTCGTCGTCATTCAGGGTGGTCAGATCCATCAGTTTCAGTGCACGCAGGCTGCTTGCTGTTAAATCGGTCATAACATTCTCCAACGGCATCGCCGTATAAAATTTCACCTTGCGAGTTTGTTAGTATTCTAACATCCGCTCGCGATTACACTTCGATATACATCACAGTTAATGAAAACCACATACAGATTTGCATTACTCTAATGAGATCTGCTTCAAATAATTCACCTTTACACCACAGGTGCGGTGGCATCAGACGCATCCGGATCAAAGGTTGCGGCGGCATAGCTTTCTACAATGGCGCTATACCTTCGGCACATAAAGGAACCAACGATGCCCACTTCAAGCGAATTCGCGCTGCAACAGCGGTGCCAACAAATCGTGACCAGCCCGACGCTCAGCCCTGAGCAGAAACGCCACTTTTTGGCGCTGGAGGCTGAAAACGCGCTGCCTTATCCGCCACTGTCCGCTGAGGCCCGCCAGGCGCTGGATGACGGGGTGATCTGCGATATGTACGAAGGTCATGCCCCGTTCAAACCGCGCTATGTGCTGCCTGATTACGCGCGTTTTTTGGCCAACGGTTCCTCATGGCTGGAGCTTGAAGGCGCCAGCGACCTTGATGATGCGCTGTCCTTGCTCACCATCCTGTATCACCACGTTCCGTCAGTGACCTCGATGCCGGTCTACCTCGGTCAGCTCGACGCTCTGTTGCAACCATATGTTAGAATTCTAACACAAGAAGAGATCGATATTCGAATAAAACGTTTCTGGCGTTATCTCGACAGAACCCTGCCAGACGCGTTTATGCATGCCAATATCGGCCCTGCCGATACGCCAATCACCCGCGCAATTTTACGTGCAGATGCAGAGTTAAAGCAGGTTTCACCGAATCTGACATTCATTTATGATCCGCAAATTACCCCTGATGATCTGCTGCTCAACGTGGCGCAAAATATCTGCGAGTGCAGTAAGCCGCACATATCCAACGGCCCCGCAAATGATAAAATTTTCACAAAAGGTCAGTATGGCGTCGTGAGTTGTTACAACTCTTTACCGCTCGCCGGGGGCGGCAGCACGCTGGTCAGGCTCAATCTGAAAGCCATCGCAGAGCGCAGCACCTCTGTCGATGACTTCTTTACACGCACCCTACCGCACTACTGCCAGCAGCAAATCGCCATCATTGATTCACGATGTGAATTCCTCTACACGAAATCACATTTCTTTGAGAATAGCTTCCTCGTGCAGGAAGGGTTGATTGATCCCGAACGTTTTGTGCCGATGTTCGGGATGTATGGTCTGGCGGAAGCGGTAAACCTGCTGTGCGAAAAGGCAGGACAAAGCGCCCGCTACGGGAAAGATGCGTTCGCCAATCAGCTCGGGTATCGCATTAGCGCCCAACTGGCGGAGTTTGTCGAACGCACGCCGGTGAAGTATGGCTGGCAGCAGCGCGCGATGCTGCATGCACAGTCGGGGATCAGTTCTGACATCGGCACCACGCCCGGCGCGCGTCTGCCTTATGGTGATGAACCTGACCCGATCACCCATCTGCAAACCGTCGCGCCGCATCACGCATATTATCACGCCGGGATCAGCGATATCCTGACGCTGGATGAAACCATCAAGCGTAATCCACAGGCGCTGGTGCAACTGTGCCTCGGCGCGTTTAAAGCCGGAATGCGTGAATTCACCGCCAACGTGAGCGGCAACGATCTGGTCCGCGTCACGGGCTATATGGTGCGCCTGTCGGATCTGGAAAAATATCGTGCCGAAGGATCTCGCACTAACACCACCTGGCTTGGTGAAGAGGCCGCACGCAATACACGCATTCTGGAACGACAACCTCGTGTGATAAGCCATGAACAGCAGATGCGCTTCAGTAAGTAAACTGATCCCTTTCTCCTGCGTCGACGGGCCGGGCAGCCGCCTGGCTCTGTTCCTGCAAGGGTGTAATCTGCGCTGTAAGAACTGCCACAATCCATGGACGATGGGGCGCTGCAACGACTGCGGAGAATGTGTGCTGCATTGCCCGCATGAAGCGCTAAGCCTGAGTGCAGGAAAAGTATGGTGGCAGTCCGATGTGTGTCAGCAGTGCGACACCTGCCTGCGCCTGTGCCCGCAGCAGGCGACGCCGATGGCGCAAACCATGAGCGTTGATCAGGTGCTGCAGCATATTCGCAAGGCAGCCCTGTTTATTGAGGGAATTACGGTCAGCGGTGGCGAAGCGACTACCCAGTTGCCGTTTATTGTGGCGCTGTTTACCGCGCTCAAAAGCGATCCTCTGCTGCAACATCTGACCTGCATGGTCGACAGCAACGGCATGCTGAGCGAAACCGGCTGGCAAAAACTATTGCCGGTGTGCGACGGGGTAATGCTCGATTTAAAAGCCTGGGATAGCACGTGCCATCGCCAGCTTACCGGTCGAGATAATACGCTGATTAAACAAAGCATTACCTTTCTGTCAAGGCAGGGAAAGCTTGCTGAGCTACGCCTGTTAGTGATCCCCGATCGGGTGGATTATTTGCAGCATATTGATGCGCTGGCGGCGTTCATTAAGCAGTCAGGCGAGGTACCAGTGCGACTGAATGCCTTTCATGCGCATGGGGTGTATGGCGAAGCAAAAGACTGGCCGAGCGCAACGCCAGAGGATGTGGAGCAACTGGCGGCAGGATTGCGCGAGCGTGGGGTGGATAACCTGATTTTCCCGGCGCTGTATCTGTGATTACCGGATGCGACGACATCATAGGTAGGCCGGATAAGGCACAGCCGCCATCCGGCGCCCAACAATCACACATTAAACAACGCGGTCGTATTGCGATACAGCGCATCTGCTATCACGTCCGCAGGCTCTTGACGCAGTTCGCATAATGTCTCAAACACTCTGAGGGCCTGCTCGGGGCGATTGGGCTGCCCCTGAAAACCATTGAGCGGCATGTCCGGCGCGTCGGTTTCCAGCAGGAGTGATTCCAGCGGCAGTTGCGCCATCACCTCACGGGTTTTACTGGCGCGTGGATAGGTAATGGTGCCGCCAACGCCAATTTTGTACCCCAGTTGCACAAAGCGTTGCGCCTGCTGCAAACTCCCGGAAAAACCATGCACCACGCCGGTTCGTGGCAGAGCATGGCGTTTCAGATGCATCGCCAGCTTGTCATGAGTCCGTCGCGAATGCAGGATCACCGGCAGTTCGTAACGCTTCGCCAGTTTAAGCTGCGCGTCCAGCACCCGTTCTTGTTTATCAAATTGCGGATCGTCCCGATAAAGGTCCAGTCCAATCTCGCCTACGGCTACCAGCTTTTGCGGGCGCGTATCCAGCGCCTGCTGCAGTTGGTCCAGACTGTCATCGCCGTGTTGTTCAATAACAATCGGATGCAGACCCAAAGCAGCAAACAACGGCGGATACTTTTCCGCTAACGCCAGTACGCGGGAAAAGTTTGCCGCCTGCGTCGCCGGAACAATGATGCAATTCACACCGACCGCCGCGGCACGTTGAATGCTGGCGGGCTCATCATCGGTAAACGGCGGGAAATCAAAGTGACAATGTGTATCAATGAAACGAAAACTCACGCCAGATCCTCGCTATCAAACGTTGTATCGTTAGCCTGAGGCGCATTGGTCACCACGGGCGCGTGGGCATCGTTGGCCACCGGTGCGGGAGGAACCACCACCGGTCCCGGCACGACAATCTTCGGCGTCTGACGAGGCAATGGCGCGTTTTTCGCCAACAACTTGCCGACGGTGGCAAGGAAGTAACGACCACACAAACGCCCGGTCTTATAGTCTTCTCGCAGCGCCGGAATACGGCTCCCCAGCGCCATGCTGTGGAGCGGTTTAGGCGGATAGATCTCAAAGATTCTCAGCTTACCCGGCGGCTTTTCAATAAAGCTCTGGATCGCGCGATAGCTGGTTTCATGGTGCTGGACCAAATTCAGCAACGGTTGCAGACTGCTTTCGCCCAGCCAGCGCTCCATACGTTTGAACCACTGCGGGGTGTAGTACATTTGCGAAGGCACAGTGCGGATCACCACCAGCGTTTTTGCGCCATGCTTCGCCGCTTCCTGTACGGGTATGGCATCGCTGACTCCCCCGTCCAGATAGTTCACACCGTCCAGCGCAACGCCAGTGCGGTAGAATCCCGGAATAGCGCTGGAGGCGCGAATGAGATCGAGCCAGTTTTGCCGGTTTGGCGAAAAATAACCAGGCGTATAATCATCACCCCGGCAGGCGCACATATAAAACGCTTTCCCTGAGGCAAACAGGCGCTCGGCGTTATCCATCGCCAGCGGCATTTGGGATGCGGTCGAATCCACCAGCCAGTCGAGATCGATTAAGTTTCCCCCGCGCACAAAGCGCACCGGGTCAAAAAACTCACGGCGGGTGGTGTAACGCATAATGACTTTACGACCGTAACCGGGCTGGTTACACAGATAGGCTGAAAGGTTTTGCGCCCCGGCGGACGTCCCGTAGTAAAGGTCAAAGGGATTAAACTGCGCACGCATGAACTCATCCAGTACGCCAGCGGTAAAGATTCCTCTTTGTCCCCCACCCTCACACACCAGCGCTATACTGCCTGGTTGAAACGGACGTAACGATAACGGCGCAATATTACCGAGCGTGACGGGTATTCTCTGCCCCACCTCTGCCTTCCTGTTGTTTTTGTACTGGAACAACAAAGTAACGCAAATTGCCTGACGCTAAAACCGTAAAAGCCAGTCCACTGGACTGGCTTGGTAGCAAGTTATCTTTACGGTTTACTGACTAGGGTCGTTTACGCCCTGTAAACAGGCTGACCAGAAACAGAATGATCCCCACCACGAAAACAATTTTCGCTGCGCCTGCAGCGGTACCAGCCAGTCCACCAAAACCCAGTGCGGCGGCAATTAACGCGATAACCAGAAATATGATGCCCCATCGAAACATACGCTTCTCCTTTACCATAGTTAATGTCACCGCTTGTTATGAGCGCTCAGGCTGCTCATCGGCGATATTTTTAGTGTGGTGCACAACACGCCTCCCGACAAACGTCAGGAGGACGAATTAAGTCGAATTACTGAGTTTTAAGGTCGTTTTTGACGCTTTTCACGCCATCAACGGCTTTGGCGATGCTCTCAGCACGATCGCTTTGTGCTTTTGAGTCAACGGTGCCGGAAAGTTGAACCACTCCATCAGTGGTCTCTACTTTCACTTTACGGGAAGGGACAATGTCATCAGCCAGCAGTTTTGCTTTAACTTCGCTGGTGGTTGCCGTGTCGCCCGCATAGCCTTTTACGGATGTGCTTTTGCTGTCGCGTACGTGTAGTTTGTCGCTCACTGAGGTTACGCCCTCAACGCCTTTGGCCACTTTCACGGCTTCTTCAGCCTGTGCCTGGCTTTCAACAAACCCGCTTAACGTCACCACTTTCTGGTCTGTTTTCACAGAAATATCGGTGCTCTTGATGCTTTCGTGATCCACCAGCGCAGCTTTTACTTTTGCTGTGATAGTGCTGTCATCCATGAAATTACCGACTTTGTTCATAGAGCTATCGACTTTCTGCCCCGCACTTTCGACACCAGATTGCGCTTTATCCGTCGTGGCGTTTTCTGCAAAAGCAGAACCCGTTGCAACAGCGGAGGTCAGCATCACGGCCAGCAGCGTTTTAGAAATCTTAAGTCCTGTCATTGTCATCGATGTATTCCTGTATGTTTTGCTAAAAGCGATGGTCTGCCGTAAAACGGCGTTAACCAGCAACTAATCTTGTAAGTGGAATAAATATCAGCAATAGAAGCTGCAACAGGCAGCCTAAAAAGCATTTAACGCCGATATTTATGTCATCACATTGTTAAATATAGTTCAGGATTTCGTGATCGCAGTCCGGATTGACTAAAAAACAGGCAAACAACAGAAAAACGAGAGGTTTTAAGAACATTCCGCAAGGGATTTAAAAGACAGGGAAAGTTGCAGGGCACGGCGAATACCGTGCCCCGGAAGGCGATTAGTGTTCGCGCGTTTTGCGGAACTGAACGTCAGGGTAACGTTCCTGGGTGAGATTCAGGTTAACCATGGTCGGTGCGATATAGGTGAGGTTATCGCCGCCATCCAGCGCCAGCTGCACTTCGTTTTTACGCTTAAATTCTTCGAATTTTTTCACGTCAGAACATTCTACCCAGCGCGCGGTCGCCACGTTGACAGACTCATAAATCGCTTCAACGTTGTACTCGCTCTTCAGACGCGAAACCACCACGTCGAACTGCAGCACACCAACAGCGCCCACGATCAGATCGTTATTAGCAATTGGACGGAAGACCTGCACCGCACCCTCTTCCGACAGCTGAACCAGCCCTTTCAGCAGTTGTTTCTGCTTCAAAGGATCTTTCAGGCGAATACGACGGAACAGCTCCGGCGCGAAGTTCGGAATACCAGTGAACTTCATCATTTCACCCTGGGTGAAGGTATCGCCGATCTGAATAGTGCCATGGTTGTGCAGACCGAGAATATCGCCCGGATACGCTTCTTCCACATGAGAACGGTCACCGGCCATAAAGGTCAACGCATCGGAGATCACCACGTCTTTACCAATGCGTACCTGACGCATTTTCATGCCTTTCTCGTACTTACCGGAAACCACGCGCATGAACGCCACGCGGTCACGGTGTTTCGGATCCATGTTGGCCTGGATTTTAAACACGAAGCCGGTGAACTTCTCTTCTGAGGCTTCCACGGTGCGGGTATCAGTTTTACGCGGCATCGGCGCAGGCGCCCACTCCACTAAGCCGTCCAGCATATGGTCAACGCCGAAGTTACCCAGCGCGGTACCGAAGAAGACCGGGGTGATTTCGCCCGCGAGGAACAGATCATGGTCGAACTCGTTAGACGCGCCCTGCACCAGCTCCAGCTCGTCGCGCAGCTGCTGCGCCAGATCTTCACCTACGGCGGCATCGAGTTCCGGGTTATTCAGCCCCTTAACAATACGCACTTCCTGAATGGTGTGGCCTTTACCCGTCTGGTACAGGTAAGTTTCGTCTTTATAAAGATGATAAACGCCCTTGAACAGCTTCCCGCAGCCAATCGGCCAGGTGATCGGCGCACAGCCGATTTTCAGCTCGTTCTCGACTTCATCCAGCAGCTCCATCGGGTCACGGATGTCACGGTCGAGTTTGTTCATAAAAGTCAGGATCGGCGTATCGCGCAGACGGGTAACTTCCATCAGCTTGCGGGTACGATCCTCAACGCCTTTCGCGGCGTCGATAACCATCAGACAGCAGTCTACCGCCGTCAGGGTACGATAAGTATCTTCGGAGAAGTCTTCGTGCCCCGGGGTGTCCAGCAGATTCACCAGGCAGTCGTGATACGGAAACTGCATTACAGAGGTGGTAATGGAGATACCACGCTGCTTTTCCATCTCCATCCAGTCAGATTTCGCATGCTGGCTGGAGCCACGGCCTTTTACCGTACCTGCGGTCTGAATCGCCTGTCCGAATAACAGCACCTTTTCAGTAATGGTCGTTTTACCGGCATCCGGGTGAGAAATAATGGCAAAAGTGCGGCGTTTGGCCACCTCTTGCAAATAAGGAGACAACGTCATAGTCAAATCTTCTTAGGTAAGCACGGCAACGGGCCGTGCAAGTTGAATACGAAAAATTGCGGCTATTTTACCCATCAACGGGGGGGAGGCAATCAGTGTTTACACAGGAGCTGCTCCAGTTCGCTTAATGACGCGACCGTCCAGGTCGGCTGAATGCCAGCTGGCTGCTCGCGATGGTGCGTATTTAGCCAGCAGGTGGATAGCCCGGCGTTAATGCCGCCAAGAATATCGGACTCTGCGGTATCGCCCACCATCAGCACGCGGGAACGGTCAGGATTGCCCGCCTGCTCCAGGGCATGGTCAAAAATACGGGGATCGGGTTTTGCCACCCCAACCTGCTCAGAAATCACCAGCAGATCGAAATAGTCGCGCAGCCCCGTCCGCTCAAGGCGGATTTGCTGCAACGCCGTAAAGCCGTTAGTAATGATGCCAATTTTCGTTTTATCACGAATCGCATTGAGCAGAGAGACCGCCCCTGGCAACGGCGAGCAGATCTCAGCCATCGCATTGATAAATGCGTCATTAAGCTGGCCTGGTTCGACCTTCAGGCGTTCAGCCCAGCTCTGGAAACGGGCATGCTGCAATTGTAATGACGTAATCGCGCCGTTTTGATAATCCACCCATAGCGGTTTATTCACGGCCTGGTAGTCCTGAAAATCTTCAGCGGTAAAGGTAATGCTATAGTCGAGAAACATCCGCTGTAAGCCGGTAAACGAGTCAAACGTAAACAGCGTTTCGTCGGCATCAAAGAAAATCCAGTCCCACTTCTTCATTATTACACCTTGTCTTACATGCTGATTGGCAATGCCATGATAATGGCGTCTTCATGACCATCGGCCGTCGGATAATAATTGCGCCTGATCGTCGCCTCGTTAAAGCCCAGGCTTTCATACAGCGCGATAGCGGCAGCATTTGAGGCGCGCACTTCCAGCCACAGCGTCAAAATGCCGCGCTTTTCCAGCTCATCGATCAGGTGCTCCAGTAGCTCGCGCCCCAGGCCCTGGCGCTGAAAGTCAGGATCGACGGCGATATTGAACAGCGTAGCTTCATCCAGTACCACCTGCGTAATCGCAAAGGCGGCCATCACGTCGTCAACCCTCAACTGAAAATTGAGGTAGCGATCGCCCTGGTTGCTGGCAAATGTTTTTTCACTCCACGGAAAAGCGTGGGCGCGTTTTTCAATCTGAAATGCTGCAGGTAAATCAGTCGGTTCGAGGGAAGAAATCGTGTTCATATGCGCAGATTTGTTGCCATAACGCGGCGCGGGCCGCTGGGTTTTCCCGTAATTCATTAAACGCAGGACTCTCGACCTGAGCGCCTTCCAGCAGCAGCGGCTCTTCGGTTCCCAGCCGCCAACTATTACAGCGACTGCCCTGCGGCAGCATGGCGACACGGTCAGGCGTCAATTGTAAAACCTGATCCGGGCTGACGGTTATTGCGCGTAAAATATCGCTCATTAACGGTTCGGTTAGCGCGGGTAGCTGTGCAGCAACCATCACTAAACGGATATGCGCAGGAATGGAGATCGCGATTTCGCCCTGCAGTGCGCCAGGACGACGCAGCGACCACTGCGTAATGCCCAGTTGCTGTAACTGCCAGTCTCGTCGGGATGTCATAGCGAAACACTCCTGTCTATCAGGGGCGCAAATATAGCAAATTTGTCGAATCCGTGCCATCAAACAACTATAATCCCCGGCTGTACAATTTAAGGAGCACTCCATGTCTGCTTTTACCCCGGCAAGTGAAGTCTTGCTGCGCCACAGTGATGATTTCGAACAAAGCCGTATTCTGTTTGCCGGTGATTTGCAGGATGATCTGCCTGCCCACTTCGAAAGCGCCGCCAGCCGTGCGCACACTCAACAACTTCACCACTGGCAGGTGCTGAACCGCCAGATGGGTGACAACGTCCGTTTCAGCCTCGTCGCTAAGGCCGATGACGTTGCCGATAGCGATACGCTAATCTACTACTGGCCGAAGAATAAGCCGGAAGCGCAGTTCCAGCTGATGAACATTTTGTCGCTGTTACCGGTGGGCAGCGATGTTTTTGTTGTGGGTGAGAACCGCAGCGGCGTACGTAGCGCAGAGCAGATGCTGGCCGAATACGCACCGCTGAATAAAGTCGACAGCGCGCGTCGCTGTGGCCTGTACCACGGTCGTCTGGAAAAACAGCCGGTCTTTGATGCAGAAAAATACTGGGATGAATATCAGATTGATAATCTGACCATCAAAACGCTGCCGGGCGTATTCAGCCGTGACGGCCTGGATGTTGGCAGCCAATTGCTGCTCTCCACACTGACGCCGCATACCAAAGGTAAAGTTCTGGATGTCGGTTGTGGCGCGGGCGTACTCTCCGTCGCTTTAGCCAGCCATTCGCCCAAAGTCCGCTTAACCCTGTGTGATGTAAGTGCGGCCGCTGTTGAAGCCAGCCGCGCCACGCTTGCCGCCAACGGTATTGAAGGTGATGTGATCGCCAGCAACGTTTTTTCTGACGTGACGGGCCGCTTTGATATGATCATCTCCAACCCACCGTTCCATGATGGGATGCAGACCAGCCTCGATGCCGCGCAAACGCTGATTCGCGGCGCGGTGCGTCATCTCAACAGCGGCGGTGAACTGCGTATCGTGGCGAACGCCTTCCTGCCCTATCCGAAGGTGCTGGATGAGGTATTCGGATTCCATGAAGTTATCGCACAGACCGGACGCTTCAAGGTCTATCGCACCATCATGACGCGTCAGGCGAAAAAAGCCTAACTGATCAAGGCTGGATCAGGCATTTACGCTGCCGCCAGACGTGACACTGAGCAACGCCGGATAGCGCTATTGCTTATCCGGCCTGGATAAAACGCCAAAAACCGTAGAAACGCCTTTTTTTTCGGCAATCACGTTAAGTTCGATAATTAACTGTTGACGCCCTGCATAAAATCTCTAGAATTCGCCTCCGTGGTAACGATACTTTTTGAGTGTCGATGGTATGCGAAGGTGGCGGAATTGGTAGACGCGCTAGCTTCAGGTGTTAGTGTCCTTTCGGACGTGGGGGTTCAAGTCCCCCCCCTCGCACCATAATCCACGTTGATATTGCTCGCACTGGGCGAAGGTGGCGGAATTGGTAGACGCGCTAGCTTCAGGTGTTAGTGTCCTTTCGGACGTGGGGGTTCAAGTCCCCCCCCTCGCACCAACGAGGCGATATCAAAAAAATAAGATGACTGTGCGAAGGTGGCGGAATTGGTAGACGCGCTAGCTTCAGGTGTTAGTGTCCTTAGGATGTGGGGGTTCGAGTCCCCCCCCTCGCACCAATTATCTTATTTCCTTCTCTTTTTCCCCTGTTTTGCTTATCCCTGATTCCAGTTCATCATTACCAGCACAATGCCGCCAATCAGCGCTGCACATGAAGGTAACAGAATAAAATGCCGTAAGCGCTTGTGGTATAGCATGAGCGAAGTCAATAGTAATCCTAATACAATCATTACCTTCCATACATTGACCGACAGGTCGGTAAATGCCATCCCGGCAATGAGTATCCCCGGCAGCAGAACTCCCCATCCACTGCCCAGCGTATGTTGCAACATGGTTCCACCTACGACATTGATAATGATAACCAATATCATATGATATGTTTTCTCATTTGTCAGCTGGGAGGCACTATCAATTATATGAGTTTTACTTAACGATTGATGACATGAATAATCTAAGGTGATAAATTGCTCGCCGGTTAACGCTTCAACTAAAAATAAAGACCTCAGCGAATGATACCCCGTTCGTTATTTGTTTTATTTACCAACACATCTTCGTATATTACAGATAACTAACAATATTTACTATGACAGTACAATCCTGGCGAACTCTGCGCACTAAAAAATATCAACTCTCTTTGCGTTTGTTTCTGCTTCTCAACGCAGTCTCCGCGCTGTTTACGCTTTTTTTCCCACTTTTTGCCGTCAAAGCCTTATCTGTACCGGCTCTGCTGATACTGATCACCAGTACGCTGCTGCTTATATGGCATGGGAAATACACGGATAAAAAAATTAATCTCCCTTTTATTTCAATAATCTTTGGCTTGTTATGGGCATTCCATATTTTTCAGAAATATTCCACACTCGGTCATAATGACTATTATTTTCTGTTAATCGCACTGCTCAGCGTGCTGTTTATTGGATCTATTGCTTTCGCCAATAATATCATCGCGTTTACGCTTCATTCTCTCCCCTCCGTCGCCGTCTGTTTATGGCTTAGCGGCAACGAGCATAGTTTACGAATTTTCTATTTTATGGCGTTACCGATGGCCGGGATCGCCATCCAACATGTGATACAAAAGCGCTACGATGGTTTCGCCCAGCAGTTGATGTACAAACTGCTTGAGGAACGGGAAACGCTCAACGGACTCAGCATGCTTGACCCGCTTACCGGTTTGTATAACCGCCGGGGACTGCAACACAGACTCGATACGCTGTTGGCGCTGAGCAACTCGAAACACTACGTGCTGTTATTGGATATCGACCACTTCAAAGCCTATAACGATCATTACGGGCATATGATGGGCGACCAGGCGCTGATCCGCGTCTCAGCCGCCATTCGTGATTCCGTACGATCCCGGGATGTGGTGGCGCGATTCGGCGGCGAAGAATTCATGGTTTTGCTGACCGCGATCGATCCGCAGCAGGCACAGGCTGCCGCCGAGCGTATTCGTCAGAAAGTGTACGACCTTAAAATCCCCCACATGTTTAACGAAAACGTGGCAACCAACGTGACCATCAGTATCGGCATTGCGCCGCTGGTAGAGCAGGATATTGAGGCCGCTATCGCCAGAGCGGATAAAGCCCTGTACGAGGCGAAAAATCTTGGGCGTAACAACACGCTGGTCAGCGATGAGCTGAGGGTAAACCGCCCTTCACTCTGAGCTATCTGTGCGGTGGCATCCGTCATCGCGACAAAGATCTTGCCATCGTTCATCGTCAACCATAGGATTAGCAATCATTATCATTTCGATTAACATCCTTATATTGCCATGGCTTATCGTTCCGCACCGATCGTTGAAGATGTCATCTGGCGTAGCCACCTTCCAGCAAAGATGCCCTCGCTGGCTGCTGCTGTACGCGAAACGATAGCCCAAACTCGTGAGCACCTGCTGGACTTTATTCGTCTTGACGAAATCCCCGTACCGGGCGCGATGACGCTACATGAATGGACGCAACCAGCGACGCTCAGTTCGCTGTTGGCCGTTTATTCAGACCATATCTATCGCAACCAGCCCACGCTGACACGCGAAAATAAGCCGCTGATTTCTCTCTGGGCGCAATGGTATATCGGGCTGATGATGCCCCCACTCATGGTAGCCCTGCTAACGCAAAAAGAGGCCATTGACGTCTCACCTGAACACATGCGCGTTGAGTTTCACGAAACGGGCCGTGCAGCCTGCTTCTGGATTGACGTCCACCAGGATCACCAGACTACAGCCCTGTCGCCTCAACAACGCATGGAAACGCTGATTCTCTCGGCACTAACGCCGGTTGTGCAGGCGCTGGAAGCAACAGGCGAGATCAACGCCAGGCTTATCTGGAGCAATACTGGATATTTAATTCACTGGTATTTAACGGAAATGAAGCCATTGTTAGGTGAAGAGCTGCTGAACTCACTGCGGCAAACCTGCTTTTTTGAGAAACAACTCTCCTGCGGTCAGGATAATCCGTTGTGGCGTACCGTTGTTCCACGCGAAGGATTACTGGTGCGCAGAACCTGCTGCCAGCGTTACCGCCTGCCCGACGTTCAGCAATGCGGTGACTGTACGCTGAAGTAAGCGAGGAGCCGTAGCCCCTCGTCAACAATTTATGCAACCTGCTGGTTTTCCTCTTCTATACGCTGTGCTTCTTCTTTTTCCTGCGCCAATAGCTGCTTTTCATAGACCTTAAAGAATGGGAAATAGATGATCGCCGACACCAACGCCAGCAGGACGACCAGGATGGCCGCGCGATAATCCCAGCCTAACGCCCATGCCGCGCCAACCGGTGCCGGGGCCGTCCAGGGAACGACGGAAATCACCCGTCCAATTAAATCCAGCTTCATCGCCGCCCAGGCCAGCACTGCATTCACCATCGGGGCCAGCAGAAACGGGATAAAGAACACGGGATTCATGACAATCGGCGTACCGAAAATCACCGGTTCGTTAATATTAAAAATGCTGGGGACCACGCTCAAACGCCCAATCGAACGTAAATGTGCCGAACGGCTGCGCAGATAGCAAATCACTAACCCCATCGTCGCGCCGGACCCACCAACCACGATGAAAAACGTCCAGAATGCTTCCATAAAGATATGTGGCAAAGGTGCGCCCTGTGCCAGCGCCGACTGATTCATTCCGAGATTGGTTAGCCAGAACATTTGCAGCATCCCCGACACAATCGCCGCACCATGGATCCCAGCAAACCACAGTAGATGACCAATCAGCACGGCCAGTAGTATCGCCGGGAGAGAATCAGCAGCGGATACCAGTGGTTTAAAGATAGCCATAATGGCCTGCGGAATTAGCATGTCAAACTGCGACTGTATCACCAGGCTCAGAGGGTACAGCGTTAGCACCACCACCAGCACCGGAATCAGCAGATCGAAGGAGTTTTTGATCATTGGCGGCACCTGATCGGGTAAACGGATGCCGATGTTGTGCGCCTTCAGGAAACGCATCATTTCCACACAGTAAATCGCCACGAGGATAGCAGTGAAAATCCCCGTCCCACCCAGGCTATCGACGGGCATCGCGCCTTTGGTTTTCGGGGCGGCAATAAGTAAAAAAGCCATGATGGACAGCATTGCGCACATAAACGGATCTAACTGATGCGACTTCACATAGTGCTTACCCAGGTTATAAGCGATAGCCGCACAGATGTAGACCGACATGATCCCCATCGTCATATCAAACGGTGTGAGGATCTGGCCTTCAAACTGTTTTGCCATATCCAGCCATGCACGGGCAAATCCCCATGTGGTATCAGGAGAAAATGGCGGGTAGGCGAAAACCAGCAGAAATGAACCGACGATCATAAAGGGCATAGCCGAAATAAACCCATCACGGATTGCCATCACATGACGTTGTGAAGAGATTCGTCCGGCGACAGGGCTGACGTAGTTTTCAACAAAGCGGAAAATCACATTAAACACAGCATGATTAGTAGACATAGCCGCTCTCCCGTTGCGCAAAATCTTGCGGCCATGCAGACATCAACACCACCACGCAAAGCTCATTACACTTTTTCGCAACCGTGCCGGGAAGAACACCAGCGCTACTGCATTTTGAGTTAAGTTTCATAGATGGCTCTTATTATGTGATACAGAGGAAGTGACAACTTCAGTATTAATCGTCATTTCAACATTCTGCAACCGGTTACTGTAACCGGTTTCTTTGATTGTGAAGATGATCGAAAAACTGCCAATGTTGCCATGTTGTTACAATAAAATATTTACAGCGAGCTTGCCCCTATGACAAATTACGCCATGCGGTTTTCTGCTGTATGGAGCTGCCCGTAGGCGATTTGGAGAGAAGAATGAGTTTGCAATCAGTACGCCAATTTTTGGCGCAACATGCCCCAGATATTGAGATCATCGAATTAGATCAGAGCACGGCAACCGTCGAGCTGGCAGCAAAAGCCCATAATGTCGAACCCGGTCAGATCGCGAAAACACTTTCGCTAAAAGTGAAGAACGACATCATTCTGGTCGTCGCCAAAGGCGATGCCCGGCTGGATAATAAAAAGCTAAAGAGCACATTCGGCGCCAAAGCCCGTATGCTGAGTAGTGATGAGGTCGTGAATGCGACGGGTCACCCCGTTGGCGGCGTTTGTCCTTTCGGGCTGGAAACACCGATATCGGTTTATTGCGATGTCTCTCTGAAGCACTATGCTGAAGTGCTGCCTGCGGCAGGGGCCATTCACAGCGCTGTTCGCATCACGCCGGAAAGGATGGCTGAGCTAACTTCAGCCACCTGGGTTGATGTGTGCCAATGATGTTTCACGCCCCGGGCCGGTGACTGAACCCGACACAAAATACGTCTACGTTGGCCGTCACGACGCCGCTTGTAGAATGGGTGTCGGTTCGCCTGCGCGCAGATACAGCAGGATATCGGCAGCATCCAGTAAACCCGCATCTGAGCTCACGCCCAGCTTGGACATTACGTTAAATTTATGCGCCCGAATGGTTTTAATATTCCGTTCAAGCTGAACGGCAATCTGCGGCATCGAATAGCCATTTGACATAAAACGCAGTATTTCTCGTTCTGTGGGGCTAAGCACACGGCTTTGATTGATAAACCAATGGTTTTTCGCGCTTTCGGTTGTCCGGGTAGGGCAATTCAACGACGTAAACAAAGCTTCCTGCAGCACAGTTAACGAAGAGGCTTTGCTAACGACCCCATCCAGCGGCAATGGTGACAGAGAGCCAATTAAACGTGCCTCAGCATCGTCATCGGCAATCACCACACGCCTGATGCGAGGGAAATTTATCGCCATCTCCGTCAGATAGGCGAGTCCTGCTCTGCGATCGGTTCTGATAGCAGAAAGAGAAAAAATTACTGCCGAAAATGACATTTTTAACATCGCCTGACTAAAAGCAGGCTGGTTCGAAAAGAGATGAAGTGCGTATTGGTCATCCGGCATGGTATTAAATAAATTCTCAATACCCACGCGACTCATCGCACATTTTTCTACAAGTGCGACGTTTCTTTTAATGCTTCTGCTTTCCATTCCGTGGTCTCCC
Organism: Citrobacter sp. CRE-46; assembly: GCF_059615875.1. Taxonomy (NCBI): domain Bacteria; kingdom Pseudomonadati; phylum Pseudomonadota; class Gammaproteobacteria; order Enterobacterales; family Enterobacteriaceae; genus Citrobacter; species Citrobacter sp. CRE-46. The sequence goes on from NZ_CM184341.1 coordinate 4,424,007, forward strand.
CATATACTGAAGGTAAATTCAGTTCTCGCGATCCTTGAGAACTATTTATCCATGCGTACATTTCTGCATTGCTATGTATTGATAAGCGACGCATGGCGCTGTTCTTTTGGGCGCTGATTGTTTTATTACTTTTCTTAAGTAACGATGCAATCTGGTTAATTCCCCAACCTTTTCCCAGGAGTCTCAGCACTTTCCTCTCCGAGAGAGTAAGTGCAATTGAGCGGGCGCTATTGTCAGCCAACTCTGGCATTACGGGAGGGGAAATCAGAGATTTACTTATCCTCTCAGCTCGGGTATTTCCCGCGTGAATTACATTCACTAAACTTTCAATCGGCTCAGCATCAGATAACAGTGAACTGATCGGGCACATCAGCAGTTCGATGGCGAGAGGGTAAAAAACACGAGAGACAAGAAACACCCAATGAATATCACGGTATTGAGATAATAAAGAATAAAATTGTTCGCAAACTGAGCGAGGATGATTGCAGTCTGCTGATAAATCAGCAATCACCAAGTCAGCGCACCGCAACTGCAACAATGTCAGTTCTTCAACAGAACGACAGTAAGTCAATTCGTAATCAGCAAACTGTTCTTGCATTACACCTTTAAGCCCAGTTTGTACGATCGGTAATTTGCTAATAATAATTGCGTTTTTGCAGCGTCCTGGCAACATATCCCCTCCACATTCACCAGTCCGTATTCGCATTTATTAGAAGATCCCTGATAAATTAAACGTATTAATTAACAGAAAATCCCTAAACAATAGACGAGGTGAATTGTTTATCCTTGGATTTCATTCAAACATTAAAATAATGGCGCTATAATCCCAATAGCGTTCAAACTATTGAACCGTTATTACAAAATTACGCATAAATACATTCTATGTACAATTAAAAGAACTAAAATAGAACATTAGAATTGCTTACGTATTTGCCATCCTGATAAATAAAACTATCTTATCATGTGATACTGTTTTTATTGATTAGCAGGTAAGGCATGTAAGCGAGTACGACCTGCGTCTTTTTTCAACACAAAGATTGATCTTGCCAGAGCTAACTGGCTCATGCTTCATGATAAAAAGAAGACATTCACTATTCAATGAGATCCTTTTCAGTCAGAGCGAACCATGCAAACAGAGCAGTCGTCACAGCGAACGGTTACACGGTTATGTATACAATGTGGGCTTTTTTTACTCCAGCATGGTGCAGAAAGCGCGCTGGTTGACGAGTTATCCACTCGCCTCGGCCTGGCGCTTGGCATGGATAGCGTAGAAAGCGCCATCTCCTCCAACGCGATTGTCCTGACTACCATTAAAGATGGGCAATGCCTGACGTCGACCCGAAAAAATCATGATCGCGGCATTAACATGCACGTCGTGACGGAAGTGCAGCACATCGTTATTTTAGCGGAACACAAACTACTGGATCTAAAAGGCGTTGAGAAGCGCTTTAGCCAGATTAAGCCGCTACGCTATCCAAGATGGCTGGTCGCATTGATGGTCGGTTTGTCCTGCGCCTGCTTTTGCAAACTCAATAACGGCGGATGGGACGGCGCGGTGATCACCTTTTTCGCCAGCATGGTGGCGATGTATATCCGCCAGATTCTGGCGTCACGGCATTTGCATCCGCAAATCAACTTTTGTATCACTGCCTTTGTAGCGACCACAATATCCGGCCTGTTGCTGACGCTGCCGACCTTTAATCACACCCCAACCATCGCCATGGCTGCCAGCGTGCTGCTGCTGGTTCCGGGTTTTCCGTTGATCAACTCTGTCGCGGATATGTTTAAGGGGCACATTAATACCGGGCTGGCTCGCTGGGCCATTGCCAGTCTCCTGACGTTGGCAACCTGCATTGGGGTGGTTATGTCGATGACCTTATGGGGGCTGCGCGGATGGGCGTGATCGATTTCATTCTGGCGCTGATACAGGACATGATCCTGTCGGCGATCCCGGCTCTGGGCTTTGCCATGGTGTTTAACGTCCCGCACCGCGCGCTTCCCTGGTGTGCGTTACTCGGCGCGCTGGGCCATGGTTCACGAATGGTGATGATGAGCGCAGGGTTTAATATTGAATGGTCAACCTTTATGGCGTCGCTGCTGATTGGCTGCATTGGGATCCAGTGGTCGCGCTGGTATCTGGCGCATCCGAAAGTTTTCACCGTTGCGGCTGTGATCCCTATGTTCCCCGGGATCTCCGCCTACACCGCCATGATCTCCGCGGTAAAAATTGGCCATTTCGGCTATAGCGAAGCGCTGATGATTACCCTGTTAACCAATTTCCTGAAAGCTTCATCAATTGTTGGTGCGCTCTCTATCGGCTTATCCGTACCAGGCTTATGGCTGTATCGCAAACGCCCACGCGTCTAGCGCGGTAATTACTTAGCGCCTCGCAGAGGGGGAATCTCCCCCTCATCTGCTGCTCTCCTGGTTCTCTGTGTTACTATAAAAGCAGTCCCTTCTCGGTTGTTGTTCAGTTTTGAGAAACATTATGCCCTGCAAAATTTTGACGCCGGACGTCATCAGCATTGACGCCTTACTACACGATCACCACGCGGTACTGGCAAAGTCTGCGGGTGGCGCCGTAGCGGTATTCGCCAACAATGCGCCAGCGTTTTACGCGCTGACGCCTGCGCGACTGGCTCAGTTGTTGGCGCTTGAAGAGAAGCTGTCACGTCCAGGAAGCGATGTGACGTTGGATGCGCAATTTTATGAAGAGCCGCAAGCTGCGCCCGTGGCCGTGCCAATGGGGAAATTTGCGATGTACGCTGACTGGCAGCCCGATGCCGACTTTCAGCGCCAGGCCGCTCTGTGGGGCTTGGCGTTAAGAGAACCGGTCACCGCCGAGGAACTGGCCTCATTCGTCGCCTACTGGCAGGCCGAAGGCAAAGTCTTTCACCATATTCAGTGGCAGCAAAAACTGGCGCGTAGCATCCAGATTGGCCGGGCCAGCAATGGCGGAATGCCAAAGCGCGATGTGAACAGTGTCAGCGAACCTGACAGCCATATTCCACCAGGTTTTAGAGGATAACGATGAAAAACGTTGGCGATCTGATGAAACGTCTGCAAAAAATGATGCCGCCCAATGTCGAGCCTGCCTTTAAAACGGGCGAAGAGCTACTGGCATGGCAAAAAGAGCAAGGTGAAATTCGTGCCGCAGCGCTGGCCCGCGAAAACCGGGCCATGAAAATGCAGCGCACATTCAACCGCTCCGGTATCCGTCCGCTGCACCAAAACTGTTCATTCGATAACTATCGGGTGGAATGCGAAGGTCAGATGAACGCCCTGAGCAAAGCCCGCCAGTACGTTGATGAGTTTGACGGCAACATCGCCAGCTTTATTTTCTCGGGCAAACCCGGCACCGGCAAAAACCATCTGGCGGCAGCTATCTGCAACGAACTGCTGCTCCGCGGTAAGTCGGTACTGATCATTACCGTGGCTGATATCATGTCGGCGATGAAAGAAACCTTTAGTAACCGTGAAACCAGCGAAGAACAGTTGCTCAACGATCTTAGCAATGTAGATCTGCTGGTGATCGATGAGATCGGCATGCAGACCGAATCCCGCTATGAAAAAGTGATCATCAATCAGATCGTCGATCGCCGATCGTCCTCAAAACGCCCGACCGGTATGTTAACCAACAGCAATATGGATGAAATGAACAAACTGCTGGGTGAGCGCGTGATGGATCGCATGCGTCTCGGTAACAGCCTGTGGGTGATTTTTAACTGGGACAGCTACCGTAGCCGGGTAACAGGAAAAGAGTATTAACGTATTAGGACCACTCCTAAAGCTGCCAGCGCTATACTGCGCTGAAAAGGCATAACACGAGTTGCATATAATGATGAAAACAACCAAACGTCTGCTGTGCTGTGCGCTTGCCGCCAGTACGCTCATCTCCACCAGCGTTTTTGCCGCCTCCTGGCAGGACTCGCTCTCCAGCGCGGCCAGCGAACTGAGCAAACAAAGCTCCGGCTCGCAGGGCAGCTCGTCGCTCTCCTCCCTGACCAGTCTGCTGAATGGCAGCAATCAGTCACTGACCTCAAGCAGCATGAATAACGCCGCCGGGATCCTGGACTATTGCGCCAAACAGAAACTGGCCTCGGTCACCGACGCGCAAAATGTCAAAAACCAGGTGCTGGATAAACTCGGCCTCAGTGCCCCAGAGCAGAAACAAGACACCAATTACATGGACGGCATTCAGGGCCTGCTCAACGCCAAAGATGGCCAACAGCTGGACCTGAACACGATTGGTAATAGCTCGCTGGCGAAGCAGGTAAAAACCAAGGCCTGCGATCTGGTGTTAAAACAGGGTATGAACTTCATTTCCTGAGGCATTAAATGCCGCGTATCCCCTGCGCGGCATCCCCCTATTCCTGCCGATACAGACCGCCATCACGAAAGCCGTAATTACCCGCCAAAAACGCGCATATCTAAACCAATTCTGAATAACAACGTAATTTAATGTCACTACAATTGCAGCAATATAACAACGCTATTACATTGTTCTCTTACCAAATGATTAGCCTGCCAGGCATGTGCCCGGTTTACTGAGGATCGACCGTGTCAGAATTAATCTCCATCACTCTGTTTCTCGCTTCAGTGCTGATTTATGCCTGGAAAGCGGGTCGCAATACCTGGTGGTTTGCCGCCACGTTAACGGTGCTGGGGATTTTTATTGTCTTAAATATCACACTGTATGCCAGTGACTATTTCACCGGCGACGGAATCAACGACGCGGTGCTTTATACTCTGACCAACAGCCTGACCGGCGCAGGTATCGGGAAATATATTCTGCCTGGCGTCGGCATTGCGCTGGCGCTGACGACCGTCTTCGTCGCCCTCGGCTGGATCCTTCGCCGCCGTCGCCATCACCCGCATCACGTGGGTTACAGCCTGTTGGCCCTGCTGCTGGCGCTGGCCTCCGTTGACGCCAGCCCGGCGTTTCACCAGATAACTGAACTGGTGAAATCTCAGTCGCGCGATGGCGATCCGGATTTCCTGACCTATTATAAAGAGCCGTCGAAAACCATCCCTCATCCGAAGCTGAACCTGGTTTATATCTACGGCGAAAGTCTCGAACGCACCTACTTTAATAACGAGGCGTTCCCGGATCTGACCCCGGAGCTCAGCGCGTTGAAAAACGAAGGCATGGATTTCAGCAACACCATGCAGCTACCAGGGACGGATTACACCATCGCTGGCATGGTCGCTTCGCAATGTGGCATCCCGTTATTTGCGCCATTTGAAGGCAACGCCTCGGCATCGGTTTCCAGCTTTTTCCCCAACAATATCTGTCTCGGCGATATCCTGAAAAACTCCGGCTACCAAAACTACTTTGTGCAGGGGGCCAACCTGCGCTTTGCCGGGAAGGATGTGTTCCTGAAATCTCACGGGTTTGATCATCTGTACGGCGCAGAAGAGTTAAAAAGCGTGGTGGCGGATCCCGCATATCGTAACGACTGGGGCTTTTACGATGACACCGTGCTGGACGAAGCATGGAAAAAATTTGAAGAACTATCGCGTTCAGGACAACGTTTTTCACTGTTTACCCTGACCGTGGATACCCATCATCCGGATGGATTTATCTCTCGTAGCTGTAACCGTAAACGTTATGACATCGACGGTAAGGCCAATCAGTCCTTCAGCGCGGTGAGCTGCAGTCAGGAAAACATCGCTGAATTTATTAATAAAATCAAAGCATCCCCGTGGTTTAAAGATACCGTGATCGTGGTTTCTTCCGATCATCTGGCAATGAACAACACCGCCTGGAAGTATCTGAACAAGCAGGACCGCAACAACCTGTTCTTCGTGCTACGCGGCGACCAACCGCAACAGGATACGCTGGCGGTGAAACGTAACACGATGGATAACGGCGCAACGGTGCTGGATATTCTGGGCGGCGATAACTTTATCGGCCTTGGCCGCAGCAGTTTGTCGGGCGAATCCGTGTCGGAAGTATTCCTCAACATCAAAGAAAAAATGCTGGCGTGGAAGCCCGATATCATCCGCCTGTGGAATTTCCCGAAGGAGATGAAAGAGTTCACCATTGACCAGGACAAGAACATGATCGCGTTCTCCGGCAGTCATTTCCGCCTGCCACTGCTGCTACGCGTATCGGATAAACGCGTCGAACCACTACCAGAAAGCGAATACTCGGCGCCGTTGCGCTTCCAGTTGGCGGATTTCGCGCCGCGCGATAACTTTGTCTGGGTCGATCGCTGCTACAAAATGGCGCAGCTGTGGGCGCCGGAGTTGGCGCTTTCCACCGACTGGTGCGTCTCTCAGGGGCAACTGGGCGGGCAACAAATTGTGCAGCACGTTGACAAAGCCAAATGGAAAAGCAAAACCGTCTTTAAAGACACGGTGATCGACATGGAGCGCTACAAAGGAAACGTCGATACGCTGAAAATTGTCGATAACGATATTCGCTACAAAGCCGACAGCTTCGTCTTTAACGTGGCGGGCGCGCCGGAAGAGGTGAAACAATTTAGTGGTATTTCACGCCCCGAATCCTGGGGACGCTGGTCCAATGCGCAGCTCAGTGAAGAGGTAAAAATCGAATACAAAGCGCCATTGCCGAAAAAATTCGATCTGGTCATCACCGCCAAAGCCTATGGCGATAACGCCAATCGCCCGATACCCGTGCGCGTTGGCAATGAGGAACAGACGCTGGTGTTAAGCCATGATATCAGCACCACTACCTTACATTTTGAAAACCCGGCGGATGCCGATACGCTGGTGATTATCCCACCCGATCCGGTCGCCACCAACGAGGGCAATATTCTCGGCCACTCGCCGCGCAAGCTGGGGATCGGGATGGTGGAAATCAAAGTGGTGGCAGCTCAGGGGTAAAAAAAGGGAGCATTGCTCCCTTTTCTGTTAGTACTCAAACTGGCGGTAGTAACGGCGGATGTCCAGGCTGTGGCCCGTATAGTGCTCAAAGTGCGCCGCGAGGCGATCAACCAGCAGCGTCGAGACCAGGCAAGGCGCCATTATCCAGCGGAAAGCGTCGTCGATGCCCGGCATCGGGTAATGTGCCGGATCGATCACCACCAGATTATCGGTGATCTGCGCGGCAAAACGCTCCACGCGTTCATCAAGCGCCCGACATTTCCCCTCCCCTTTCACCAGCAGCAGCGGTACATCTTTCTCCAGCAGTTCCAGCGCGCCGTGAAAGAACTCCGCTGAGGTCACTGGCCGGGTGCGTTTCCACTGCATCTCTTCCAGAATACACATCGAGAACAGATAGACCTCACCCCACATCTCTGCTCCGCCGACCCACATCATATAGTCACTGCGATGGTAACGACTGGCGATCTGGTCCGCCTGCGGATCAAAGATCTGCTTCGCCTGCAGCAGGTGCTCAGGCAATGTCTCCAGCTGGCTGGCAAACCGCTCGTAATCCGCAAAGTCACCATGATGAGAGAGAACGCTGAAGAACAGCCAATACAGCAGCATATACTCATATTCCACGCCATTTTTGTGGCGCATCGGAATATGCCATGTTGCCGCCTGCGCCAGCGGTGAGTCGGCGTTTTTGGTAATTGCCACCACGCGAATGCCCTGCGCTTTACACCACTCAGCGATAGCGACCGATTCTTTGGTATCGCCTGATTTCGATAGCGTCACTACCACCGAATCTTTATTTAGCCGTTTATTACCTTTATGAATTAATTCTGCCGCCTGTTCGATATAAACCGGCAGACCGGTTAATTCTTTGGCGAATTCATTTATGGCCATCATGGGCGCTAATGAGCCCCCTACGGAGGCAAAAAATAAAGAACTGAAGCCCGACTGATGAATATCATCCGCCACCTGTTCTGTTTTTTTGCGCGCAGCAATTATCTCACGAGCACTCGTCAGGTACTCGTCCTGATTAAAACCCAACATATTTTCTCTCCTGATAAATTAGATTTTACTTTTTAATACGCGATCGAAATCGTCAAAAATACGCACAGAAAGGTCGATGCCTTTCAGCGATGCAATATAGAAAGCCAGCAGTTGTACCGGCACAATGAGTAACAGCGGCGATAAAAAATGATCCACATCCACACCAAGAGCCAATGTCTCGTCATCCTGCGCCTGTGCCGCCAGAGTCACCCTAAAGGCTCGCTCCACCGCCGGCGACATATAGCCACGCAGCGCCCGGGAGCGCTCGTCGCTAGCGTCGTCAAAGAAGAACATCACGTGCTCCGCATTGGCCTCCAGATAAGGCCCATGCATGTATGCCTCAAGCTCAAATCCGGCAGACGGCACACGCACCGTCTCGGTGAACTTGGTTTCAAACTCTTTTGCCACCCCCACCAGCGCGCCATAGCCGATGGCGACAAACCGTTTTCCCTGTTGCAATATGGTTTGATGCGTATGAATAAATGCTTCAGTGCGCGCGATCGCGTCAGGAATCTCCACCGCGATGCGCTCAAGCTGCGCCAGATAATCCACCATTTCGCGCTCATCCAGGCGCTGTTGCTGGCGGGCCAGCAGTAGTGCCACCAGCAGCAAATTAAGCACGGTGGCGCTGAATCCGCGGGTAACAAATCCGACCTTCTCAATGCCGGTAAGAATATCCAGCGGATAGTCACAGGCCAGCCCAACAGGGCTCTGCCGATCGGAGGTCAGTGCAAAAACCGGAATCCCCTGCGCTTGCACCTTCCGCATGGCATCCAGCGTGGAGGCGCTTTTACCGCTTTGTGAAATCGCAATCACCATGTCAGCCTGCGGGTCGAGATTCTCATAATGGGTAAAGGTGTACGGCTCTTTAATATCGATATTTATCGCGAACTTTTCGAAAAAATAACGGGCGCAATATGCCGCATTTAATGACGAACCGGTAGCCAGTATCGTGATTCGTTCTATTTTGCGGTGGTGCGCAAAGTCGGAAATATCGGCCAGCGTTTGACGATATTCGCGCAGGATGCGGACCAGCGTTGCAGACTCTTCATTGATATACGTCAGCATGGTTGGTGACATCATTTTTCCCTCTTAAAAAAGACCAATCCAGGAACCCAAAATACCGACCAATGCGATACCGCCAATAATAGTTAATGGCTTAACCTTCTTGCCAAGTAGCCAGTAAACGATGGCAAAGCTCACCAGTGGTAACAGGCAGGGCATAATGTCGTTGATAATGTCCTGCACATGGGTTTTCGCCTCACCCGTACCAAAGGTGATGGGGATCGTGATATCAATCATCGACGCCGTCATGGCACCCACTACCATCAGGCCAATAATCGAAGCACCGTAAGTCAGGCTCTCCATCATGCCGCTTTGCTGTATTCTCTGCAGCACGCCGGTGCCCAGCACATATCCCCAGCGTGTAAACAGCCAGCGCACCAGAATATGCGGCACATTGAAGACCAGCAGGAACAGAATAGGGCCCAGGATATTGCCTTTTAGCGCCAGGCTGGTGCCGATACCGGTGGCAATCAGGCGCAGCGTTCCCCAGAAAAAGGAGTCGCCAATTCCTGCCAACGGCCCCATCAGCGATGCCTTAACGTTATCAATGGATGTCGCATCCATACCTTTCTGCTGACTGTTTTTCTCCTCCATAGCCACGGTGATCCCAAGGATCAGAGTGACGATATGCGGCGTGGTATTAAAGAAAGCGAGGTGGCGTTTCAGCGCCTGCGCCAAATCCTCTTTGCGGGTATAGAGCTTTTTCAGTACCGGAATAAGCGTATACGCAAACGCCAGGTTCATCTGTCGTTCATAGTTCCAGGAAAACTCCATCATGAAGGAGCGCCAGAAAACACGGCGGAGATCGCGTGCGGTCACTTCTCCTGCGGTGTCCACCTGCTGGCGATCGTCTTCAGAAATCATCTTCATCGTCATGAGGCGCTCCTTGTGCGGGTGCAGTCTGAGATTGATTTATTTTCGGCATATTCACCATCACCACGGCGACAATCGCGCCGAGAATCGCGATACCCGTGACCGGTATTTTCAAATACGCCATTAATACAAAACCGAGAAAAAAATAAGGGGCTACTTTTTTGTTAATTAACAAACGTGCCAGCATGGCGAAACCAAGCGCCGGAATAATCCCGGTGGCAACGCTTAAACCATGCTTAATAAATTCCGGAATGGCATCGAGAAAACCTTTCACCACATTCACACCGGCGAGATAAGAGACGGTGACAATAATTCCCAACGTCAGCGAAAGCCCAATTCCGGAAATTAAGTGCATCCGTTCAATACCGCGGGTATTTCCCACTTCAGCGTACGCATCGGCTTTATGACAAAGCAGCGGGATGAACATCCCGTTATAGATATTTTTTACGATAAGCGCCAACGTGGCGATGGGCAGACCCAGCAACAATGCGGTCTCTGCGCCCGCTCCTGAGTTAATCGCAAAAGCAACGCCCAAAATACCGCCGGTTACCACGTCCGGCGGCAGCGATGCTCCCACCGAGAACGAACCAATAAACGCCAGTTCAAGCGTCGCCCCCATCACAATACCAGTTTCCATATCCCCCAATACCAGTCCCGTCAGTAGTCCCGTCACGATAGGTCTGGAGATCAACGAGGTTCCCAGCGCATATTCAGACTGCGCGATAAACGCCACCAGACCGAGTAAAAGTGCCTCTACCATAATGTATCCTCAGGAAGTAATCCGTTCAGGCAAAGCGTTGTTTGCGATCGTTGGGCACCAGCCGAATCTCAACCTCAACGCCGGCAGCCACCAGCTCCTGAAGTTGGGCCACTTCTTCCGGTAATAGATTGATCGCTTTGGAAATATTCTGGCTTCCCTCACGGACTTTGGTGCCGCCGAGATTGATGCTTTTTATTTCGGGCAACTCACGTGCCAGACGCCAGGCGTCGGTGACCGACTCCACGACAATAAACAGCTTATATTTATCAGTAACGCCGCTCTTAATAGCTTCAATCGCATCGTTAATATTTTTAATGACTAATTTAACCGCCGGTGGCTTAGCCATTTTTATGGTCGTTTTACGTAATTCATCGTTGGGTACGCTGTCATTAGCAATAAGGATGCAATCAGCGTCAACATATTGCGTCCATGAAAACGCCACCTGACCGTGTAATAAGCGATGATCCACGCGAAGAAATACAATCATGATTCTCCCTCCCCTTAAAAGTCTTTATCGCCGTGCATGGCGCTGGTGATGGTCTGATTGCAATACTGAATATTTTCTTTTGAGTTCATCAGCGCGGCGGAAATGACCTGTGCGGCATTGCCCTCCTCTTCCGACATAAACAGGTCAATCACCAATGGCAGATTTATTCCGGCCAGCAGGTGAAAATGATCGCGTGATAAATAGCGCACGAACTCATTGTTGACGCTTCCCGCGAAGATATCGGTCAGAGCGATCACCTCAGCGTCCTGCGGAATCTGCGCCATCAGCGCATCAACCTGTTGGCTTAAATCCACACCTTCTTCAACATAAGCGCACAGCGTTAGCACGTTATTGCGTTTACCTAAAATCAGTTCAACGGAATTTAAAACGCCGCTGGCAAGCGTGCCGTGACTGGCAAAAATATACTGTCTCTTCATCCTTACCTCTGAAAACAGATTCCACTGCTGTTAACAGAGCAAGCGGCGTGCCAGAAACAGTGGCCCGCCGCCGGGAAAAGAATGAGAGTGGGATAAAGAGATTAAAACTGTTGATCTTGCTCGATATATTCTGTGTCGAAGGTCAGAATATTATGGATATAGCAAAGCTCTGCGCCGGGGATTTTGACACTGTAGTTACTCTCAATGACACTAAACGCCTCGCGCAGCATATTCAGCTCGTGTTCCGGACACTGGTGCCCGCTGTGGGCGGTAATCCCCGCATTGCGGATCAAACGCTCAATCAGACAACTGATGTGCACGTACAGCGCAACCTTGCGCTCGTTAGAAACAATCTGCCCCGCCAGTTGCTCATAGCGCAGCAGAAACTGTTCAACGTGATTAATCACTTTTCCGGTATCCAGAATGGTGACTGACTCGATCACCCTTCTGAGCGAGAAGTTTTTCAGGATGAGATTATTAATTTCCGTCACCTGCTCAGGCGTGGTTAACGCGCCAAACAGCGTCCTCAACTGCTGATTCCCCTCCCCTGAAATCAGGGAATCCAGCGAGATCCAGGGAAGGCTGCGGATTTGCGGATCTAACGTGCCGACTATCGCCAACACGTCATAACGGCTAAACACCGGTTCCAGCTGTTTATTGTGCGCCAGCATGGCATAGTCGCAGGCCACCACTTCAATTCCCAGAGCCTCCGGTATACTGGCCTGCAGCAGTGAACAAAGGTTGGTCGCCACGCCAATTCCGGTGGCGCAGGTAGTCAGAATAGCTTTAGGTTTGCTGCTTTTCGGCCAATAAAGCTGATGCTCCACCGGTAAATCCTGAGCAATATCGCGGGCAATGTCCTCAATAAAATGTCCCTGTAAAATGCGCTCGCCCACATACAGCGCCATGCTGGTTGAGACGTTATTGACGATGGTCACCGGCGTTGAGATTGCTTTGTCGAAGTGTTGATGTATGGCCTTCAGCGAGCCCATATCCACGAGGATCATTAATCCTGATGCCAGCGGGTGACTTTCCAGATAACGCATCACCTGCTGAGCAATCGCTTCTGGCGTGACATCCAGCGGCATATCGAACGACTCAAAAATATTATTTTTTAACAGCCGGTTCGCCACGTTGGCAATACTGCTGGCAGTGGCGTAACCATGTGCGAGGATCACGGCATGAGTGACCTGTTTTTGGCTGGTTACCCCTTGCTTATGCAGCCAGAGCACCAGTAGCAAAACATCGATCCGCCGCGGCTCCAGATCCAGCTTCTGAGTGAGCGTGTCCAGAATCTGCTGGCAGAAGCTATACAGTAGCGGAAATTTTTGGGCGAGAAAGCCATCCAACTGGCGAACCTGTTCGCTGTTCAGACGCGAGGGAGCCAGCGTGGCGCGGTGGATCAAATAGTGGCTGAGCGCGTAAATGCAGTTGCCATTGAGCTGCATATTGAAGCGTTTTTCCAGCCGCCAGAACTCCTCTCTTACCTGACTGGTGATCAGCAACAACCGCTGGGAGTGGGAACGATCGTCGCCGCTGAAGATTAGCCGATCAAACAGCGTTTCGATCTCATCCCCCATGCGCTTTTGTACCGTCGCCCAGCTCTCCTTTGCACAGCGAACGGACTCGTACAGCGCCAGCACCAGACACTGAGTGTCGTGGATCATGCCCTGTGTTTCATCACGTGCGCGCAGCAGCCAGAGCAGGTTGCTCTGCGGTGTAACGGTGACCGGTTCTTCCTCTGTAATCGGCTCATTCAGCGACGGCAGCGCAGTCAGCATGGCATCGGGCAGATCGTGCAACGACACGGTGACCGACTCCCGCCCCGGATTTTTCGCCCATGCGGTCGCCACCGCATACTTCACCGCATTTTTCAGTTCGCCGACGTTACCGCGATAGACATACTGATTGAGGATTTGCAACAGGCGAGGCTTAAGCGTCAACGTGGCTGATAAAGTCTTCGCCTCTGACCAGAAGAACAGCAGGATCAACGCTTCTTTTTCCTGACGGCTGCGCTGCTGAAGATCCGGCAGACTGACCTGGATCGGGATCCTGCGTAAGAAAGTGGTCAGAAACGTACTATGCAGCTCTTCGGTGGTGGCAAACACCAGCCGGACGGACACCGGATGCCCTTGCGCCGTCTCGCCCACCCGGTAGATCTCGCCGCGATCGAGCCAGGTGAACAGTTTTTCCTGACCGTCGGTGTTCAGCCGGTGCACCTCATCGAGAAATAGCATCCCGCCGTGCGCCGCCTCAAATGCGCCGGCTTTGTCGGTCAGCGCTCCGGTGAAGGCTCCCTTCACATAGCCGAACAGGTTCGCGGCGAGCAGTTCCGGATTGCTGGCATATTGCGCACAGTTAAAAGTGATAAAAGGGGCATCCGGGGCGATCAGTTCCTGCGCGATGGCGTACTCATGCATCAACTGCGCGAGATAGCTCTTCCCCGTGCCGCTCTCCCCGGTAATCAACAGCGGCAGCCCGCCTTCAGGGTAGAACAACGCGGTCTTCAGTTGCTCTATTGGTTTTTTCAGGCTTTCGTTGTGGCCAATCAGCAGAGAAAAGTGATCCCCCGACTGGTCCTCCTCCTCCCCTTGCGCCAACAGCTCTGCCACGCTGGCATATTCATTACACGACAGGGCAAAAAATTGCTGAGCAAATGCTTGTTTATGCAAGAAATAAACGGGACGGGTGTTGATTTTAACCAGAATCCCCTGTGCAACCAGCTGGTTCAGATAATGGCTGGCGGTATTGCGCTGCATGTTGAAACGCTGCGCCAGATAGCGCGCGGTAAAGACTTCGCTGATATGCTCAGGATCGAAAAAATCGGTCTGATTAGTCAGAAAAGCCAGCAGGGCATCTTTGCGCATCGTACTCTCTCATGATTGTTACCGTGGCAATAATGATGCCGCTAAACAATCCCTCATTGACGCGCCAGATGCCGCTTTATTCCTGTTTTGTGATCTTGCCTGATAAAAAAACAGCGCCCAACACCACTCCGGGCGCTGCATGGCAACCTTATTCCAGACAGTTCACCGCCTGACGCATACCTTGTACCAGAATCATTTCCAGATTGGCTGTCACCTGCTCAGCAAGACCTGGCAATAACGTTAAATCTTCACCCCAGTGCGCGGCCTCGCCGAGCACGGCATTCACCAGTTCCCGCAGCGTTAAATCATTGCCAACTTGCGGCCACAGGCTGGCATACAGATTTATCCACTGCTCGTCATCCTGCAATGGATAGCCTTCCCCGGCCCGTTCACCGCGATAAAACGCCAACAGCGCGGCCAGAGCGAAGGTTAAGCGCACAGGCCAACATCCATTTTGCTGGCCCGCCAGCAGCTGCGGCAATATACGGGTGCGGAATTTGGTCATGCCGTTAAGCGCGATGGAAAGTAACTGATGGCGAATGTAGGGGTTCTGAAAACGCCCGCTCACCGCACCGGCAAATTCGCGCAGTTCATCGGCGTCGAGATCCAATACCGGTATAATTTCCTCGCTAATCGCCCGCTCGACAAAACGGCGGACATCGGCATCCTGCATCGCTTCGCCAACGGTATCCAGCCCGCACAGCCAGGCAACCGGCACCAGCGCCGTATGCGCGCCGTTCAGAATCGCGACCTTACGTTCCTTGTACGGCTTAATATCGTTTACTACTCGGATATTCAGAGGGCATTGCGCCAGCTTTAACTCTTCAGCCAGCCATACAGGTCCCTGAATCACGAACAGATAAAAGTGTTCCGCGGTATCGAGAAATGCATCGTGATAGCCAAGCGTAGCTTCCAGCGCGGCGGCTTCTTCGCGCGGGTAGCCGGTAACAATGCGGTCAACCAGCGTGGAACAGAAGGTATTCGCCGTTTCCACCCAATCGGCAAACGCCGCAGGAAGCTGCCAGTCCTGCGCATACTGCAGCACCAGCGTTTTAAGCGCATCGCCGTTATAGTCGATCAGTTCGCAAGGAATAATCACCCAGCCCTTATCCACCGCCCCCGCAAAATGGTTAAAGCGCTCCAGCAGCAGTCGCGTCAGTTTGGCCGGAAAACTCACCGGCGGGGCATCATCCACACGGTCCGCCGCGTGATAGCTAATCCCGGCTTCAGTGGTGTTCGAAAACACAAAGCGGATGTCCGCATTGTGCGCCAGCGTCAGATACGCCGCGAAATCCTTGTACGGGTTGATTTCGTTATTCACCGAACGAATCAGCCGCGCCTCGCTTACCGCCTCGCCCTGCTCGTTCAACCCACGAATAAGCGTGGTATATAACCCATCCTGAGCATTCAGCGACGGCGGAAAATCGGTATTAATCGGGCGAACGATGGTCACGCCAGCATTGAGATCCGTTTTCTCATTAAGGATATCCAGTTGCCAGTCGACAAACGCCCGCAGAAAATTACCTTCACCAAACTGGATTACGCGCGTTGGGTAGCTGGCCCCCGGAAAATCACGTCGATTCAATGTTTTCATCACACTTATCCTCTCAGAACGTGATCACGCCTTTAATCAGTTCCCGGTTGTTAATCACGTCCCGCTCGTAGATCTCTGCAAGTTGGGCAAACGCGTAACGGTGCGTGAGCATCATGTCGGCGGTCAGTTTGCCTGCCGACATCAGGCGGCCCACCTTGGCAAAATCTTCCGGGGTCGCGTTGCGACTGCCCATCATGGTGGTCTCTTTCTTGTGGAACTCAGGATCGGAGAACTGTAAATCGCCTTTAAACAGCCCAACGAAAACGATGCTGCCGCCATGGCGAATCAAATTCACCGTGTTGTTCATCGCATGCTGATTCCCCGTGGCATCAATGACCTTTTGCGCCAGCGAGCCGCCAAACTGAGCGCGCAATTGCGCATCAAAATCTTCAGCAGACGGATCGATAACCGGAAGATCCAGTCGGGAAACCACATGCTCCCGGCGCGCGGGGCTGGTATCCGCCACCACCACTTGCGCGCCATCGGCTTTGGCAATCGCCGCCGCGCCCAGACCAATCGGACCGGCACCGACCACCAGCACCTGCTCACCCGGCGCTACCGCCGCCCGACGTACCGCATGTGCGCTGATGGCATAAGGCTCAATCAACGCCGCCGCCTGCGGGTCAATGCCCTGCGCATCCAGCAGGTTGGTCACCGGCACGGACAAGTATTCGCTGAAGCCGCCATCCTGGTGCACGCCAATCACTGAAATATTCTCGCAGCAGTTGGTGCGCCCGCTCTGGCATGCCGGACACTGCTGACAGGCCACGTAAGGAATAACCGCCACCTGCTGGCCATTTTTCAGATTTTGTATATTTTTACCCAGCCCGACAATTTCCCCACATATTTCATGGCCTAATACACGTGGATAGCTGAAAAAAGGTTGATTGCCGCCCCAGGCATGAATATCGGTGCCACAAATCCCCACCGACTTAATTTTTATTAATGCCTCACCCTCACCCGGAACAGGTATTTCACGCTCTTTCCAGACTAATTTTTTAGGTTCCTGGCAAATCAACGTATTCATCGTAGACATGATTCTGCTCTCCTGTTTTTTTGTTGCCTCAGATATCGACGAAAATAAAAAAACCGGAGAAAGCGGAAACGTAATCTGTGAATCTCAGCGCATAAAAATGTTTTAAATCGGGTTTTAATAGCGAAAAAGGAGACGCCATGAGCCGTTCACAGAACTTACGCCACAATGTGATTAACCAAATAATCGATGATATGGCGCGTGGTCATATCCCTTCCCCACTTCCGTCGCAAAGCGCGCTGGCCGAGATGTACAACATCAGTCGCACCACCGTGCGCCATATGCTGAACCATTTAAGCGAATGCGGCGTACTGACGCAGGTCGGCAGCCACTATGTCATCGTGCGTAAACCTGACCATGACGACGGTTTTGCCTGCACCACCGCCTCCATGACCGAGCAAAACCGGATCTTCGAGCAGGCTTTTTTCACCATGATCAACCAGCGCCAGTTGCGCGCAGGCGAGAGTTTCTCCGAACTGCAGCTTGCCAGAGCCGCAGGCGTCAGTCCGGTAGTTGTGCGGGAATATCTTTTAAAATTCGAACGTTACAACCTGATTAAAAACGAAAAACGCGGTCAGTGGAGCATGAAGCAGTTCGATCAGGCCTATGCGGAACAGCTGTTTGAACTCAGAGAAATGCTTGAGACCCATTCTTTACAGCATTTCCTCAATCTGCCCGATGATGACCCGCGCTGGCTGCAGGCCAAAACGCTGTTGGAGCGCCATCGCATCCTGCGCGACAGCATCGGCAGCAGCTTTCGTATGTTCTCGCAGTTAGACCGTGAGTTTCATGCTTTACTGCTCTCTGCTGCCGACAATATATTTTTTAATCAATCACTTGAAATCATCTCCGTGATTTTCCACTTCCACTATCAGTGGGATGAAAGCGATCTTAAACAGCGCAATATCATTGCCATCGATGAGCATATGACTATCCTCAGCGCGCTGATCTGCCGCAGCGACCTGGATGCCACCCTGGCGCTATGTAACCATTTGAATACAGCCAAACAATCGATGATCCGCTCCATCAATCAAAGTAGCGCTGCCGCGCATTAAGTACCGATAAAAAACAGCAAACCATTACCGGGAGCACGATTTTATAAAAATATAAACCCCTGAAAAATACCTCTTGCCTATGCTCACGCTAAGTCGACTGCATTAAAAACTTTTGTGAGCGGTGATGAGTAAATTGATTCATCACTGGTATTTTTTCAATACTGCACAGCCCACTGCTGTGTGAAAATAAATTATTGAGGTTCAGGAGTCCGGCGTGGAAAAAAATAATATTACCCTCGACCCGAGTTCTTCGTTTGACACGTCGTCATCAGCGGATATTAATGTTCCGCCTGAGGGCATGGTACAACGCAGTAGCCGAATTAAACGTATTCAGACCACAGCAATGATTTTATTATTTTTTGCTGCGGTGATTAATTACCTCGACCGTAGTTCATTATCAGTCGCCAACTTAACAATTCGGGAAGAACTGGGGCTGAGCGCCACGCAAATCGGCGTCCTGCTGTCGGTCTTCTCTCTCGCTTACGGTATTGCACAACTGCCCTGCGGCCCGCTGCTGGATCGCAAGGGCCCGCGCATTATGTTAGGACTCGGGATGTTCTTCTGGTCGCTGTTTCAGGCGCTGTCCGGGATGGTACACAGCTTCACTCAGTTTGTGCTGGTGCGTATTGGCATGGGGATCGGCGAAGCGCCCATGAACCCGTGCGGCGTAAAAGTCATCAACGACTGGTTTAACATCAAAGAGCGCGGCCGCCCCATGGGTTTATTTAACGCCGCCTCCACCATCGGCGTCGCCATTAGTCCACCGATTTTGGCTGCAATGATGCTGGTTATGGGCTGGCGCTGGATGTTTATTACCATCGGCGTGCTGGGCATTTTCCTCGCCATCGGCTGGTACATGTTGTATCGCAACCGCGAGCAGATTGATCTGAGCGCCACAGAACAGGCTTACCTGAACGCCGGCAGCGTCAATGCCCGCCGCGATCCGCTGAGCTTTGCCGAATGGCGCAGCCTGTTTCGCAACCGTACCATGTGGGGCATGATGCTGGGCTTTAGCGGCATCAACTACACCGCATGGTTATACCTGGCCTGGCTGCCGGGCTACCTGCAGACCTCCTACAACCTGGATTTAAAAAGCACCGGCTTAATGGCGGCCATTCCGTTCCTGTTTGGCGCAGCTGGCATGCTGATTAACGGTTTTGTCACCGACTGGCTGGTGAAAGGCGGTATGGCACCGATTAAGAGCCGGAAGATTTGTATTATCGCCGGGATGTTCTGCTCTGCAGCCTTCACCTTCGTGGTACCGCAGGCGACAACGTCAATGGCCGCGGTGTTACTGATCGGTATGGCGCTGTTCTGTATCCACTTCGCCGGAACCTCCTGCTGGGGCTTGATCCACGTCGCCGTCGCCTCACGTATGACCGCCTCCGTAGGCAGTATCCAGAACTTTGCCAGTTTTATCTGCGCGTCCTTCGCGCCGATCGTTACCGGCTTTATTGTGGATACCACTAACTCTTTCCGCCTGGCGCTGATTATCTGCGGTTGCGTCACCATGGTGGGCGCCCTCGCCTACATCATCCTGGTGCGCCAGCCCATTAGCGATCCGCGTAAAGATTAATCCTCCAGATGCCCGATAACACCGCGCTTATCGGGCATGTTATGCTCCACGTATGAACATTATCTTGCGCGCCACGACTCTGGCAGAAACTGCCGCTCTTCCCGCCATCGAACGATCTGCGGGGCAACGTTTTTTACTCATCCCCGACCTGGCGTGGATTGCTGACGACCAGATTATATCGGCTGCTCAGCATCGGGCATTTGCTGCCGCTGGCATGAGCTGGCTGGCGCAGGTCGATGAGCATCCGGTCGGTTTTTTGGTAGCCGAAACGCTGGGGTCATCGCTGTTTATTGCTGAACTGTCGCTGCATCTGGAGTGGCAGGGAAAAGGAATTGGCCGCAGATTGATTGGCTATGTTGCCGAGCAGGCTCGCGAGAAAGGTTATACGTCACTGACGCTGACCACTTTCCGCGATGTGCCGTGGAATGCGCCGCTATATGCGAGGCTGGGTTTTGAAATGCTGGCTGACGAGACGCTTTCGCCGGAATTGCGCGAAAAAAGAGCTGAAGAGGTGGCGCACGGGCAGACGTACGAACGACGCTGCGCCATGCGCCTGATGCTGCGTTGATTGCCCGATGGCGGCTACGCCTTATCGGGCATCACAGGCTTAGAACGTTTCCCAGTTATCACCGGCATCAGTTACCGCTGCTTTACGCGGCTGGACCGTTGAAACCGGTTTAGCGGCGGCAACGTCGCGCGCGCGCTGCTGGTCATGCTGAATACGGAACACGGCTACGGCCTGGGTCAGACGGCTGGCCTGCTCTTCCAGCGCCGCAGCGGCAGCAGCGGATTCTTCCACCAGCGAGGCGTTCTGCTGCGTCACGCGATCCATCTCTGCAACGGCCAGACCCACCTGGTCGATACCGCGGCTCTGCTCATCAGAGGCGGAGGCAATTTCACCCATGATATCGGTCACGCGGGTTACCGCATTGACGATCTCATCCATGGTTTCACCAGCGCTTTCCACCAGCGTTGACCCCACATCCACACGGCTGACCGAGTCTTCAATCAGGCTCTTGATCTCGCGCGCGGCCTGCGCACTACGCTGTGCCAGGTTACGCACTTCACCCGCAACCACCGCAAAACCACGCCCCTGCTCGCCCGCACGTGCGGCTTCTACCGCGGCGTTGAGCGCCAGAATATTGGTCTGGAAGGCAATGCCGTCGATAACGCTGATAATATCGGCGATTTTCTGCGAACTGGAAGCGATGTCGCGCATGGTTTGCACCACGTTATCAACCACTTTACCGCCTTTCTGCGCGGTTTCTGAAGCGCTCAGCGCCAGATGGCTGGCCTGACGCGCGTTTTCGGCGTTCTGCTTCACGGTCGCCGTCAGCTGTTCCATGCTGGCCGCCGTTTCTTCCAGAGAAGCCGCCTGCTGCTCGGTACGCGAGGAGAGATCGTTGTTGCCCATCGCAATCTCGCTGGCGCCGCTGTAAATCGCGTTAGCGCCGTTACGCACGTCACCCACGGTGTTCATCAGTTCACCCTGCATGTGACGCAGGCTTTCCGCCAGCTGTCCAATCTCGTTGGAACCTTCCACCTCAATACGCTTCACCAAATCGCCGCTGGCGATATGACGAATGCTTTCAATCAGGCGGTTCATCGGAGAGATCAGCGTCAGTTTGATACCAAACCACACCGCAACGATAGCGGCCAGCACGGTAATCAGTACACACACCAGCACCCACATCGCCTGGCTATAGGAAGCGTTATTGTCCTCAACCGCGATGTCATACAGGCGATCGTTCTGCTGCATGTAACTCATGTACTGCTTCTCAAAACCGTCCTGATAGCTCTGAGTCGGCTGATCAAAAAACGCGTTGATCTTGCCTTCACCCAGTAACTGGATCAGCTCCGCCAGCGCGCCGTGATAGATGTCATAGGTGCGGTTGATCTCCTGGAACGCGGCTTCGCTTTGACGCGGATCGCGCGGAAGCGACTCGTAAATCGCCCAGTTTTTTTCGGTCAGCTTCAGGGCATTGCTCGCCACCTGCATCAGTTCTGCAACGGTCGCGCCGCTGCCGATGTTGCTCTGATCCATCATGTAGCGAATCCCCGCCCGGTTCAGGGTATTACGCGTTTGCAGTAGCTCAACCCAGGTAGCGTTCAGCGCAGACTGCTGCTGGCGAATGGTTTGCAGAACGGTAAAGTTCTCTTTGTCATTCTTCAGTGAGTTAAAAAACAAGCCGCCTGAGGCGAGCTGTAAAAGGCCAAATAGCGCCAATACCAGCAGTAAGCTGGTAACAATCTTCATTCGTTTTAACATGTTTTCTCTTTCCGCTAGACAGATACTCTGGTTTTCGGCCTGGAAAGAGAAAACTTTATGGTGCCAGCAATTGCTACATAATTATCGTTTCCGCATTAAATTTCGTTCCCTATGACAAATTACGCAAAAAATTACTCGTTCCATTGCGTCTTAGGTGTAGGATTCCCGTTTTTAAGGAAAGGATGCTTGTATGTTGAATCGCGATTTTGATCACCTATCCACCCTCGCGCACCACTTTTTTGAACGTGAAGATATTCGCCAAAAACTTAATATCATCGATCAGTACAACATCTCCGGTTGGGAAGTCTGGATGCAGATAGAATTTGCCAATCTTTTGGCTTCGACGGGTCATGAATGGTGGCGTGAACAAACTCTCGCCTGCGATCTGCGGAAAAATCCACAGCGTTTGTCTGTACGTGCAGATTTCTTGTTGCGGAAAAAAGGCTGGACTCAGGACAGCTACATTGCACTTGAACTCAAGCAGAACCAGGATCCGACAAGTTGCGTCAGAAATATGATTGCGGATTTGGTTAAAAGCGCCAAAATCAAACGTTCAGAATTAGAGCTGCGTAGCTTCTGGACGCTCGGGGTAACACCCCGCATAGACAAAGAGCGCCTCGATGAACTTATTGACCACTATCTGGATGAAAAATATTACCTGACTAAATCACGTAAGAAACATGTGTTGTTAAGAGACATCGAACAAACGCCTTACTGTTATATCGTCATCTAAGTATCTCAGTCAGATACTGTGTCAGTGGGGAAACACGGCATTTAGGCAAGCGAACACTATAATGCCGTGATCTCAATCACATAAACTCCCCCATTCACCCTCATTGCTAACCGCTCACTGACATTTGAGACCGCTTAAGCTGACATACAACCGCTCACTTATTTACCTTACTTTACGCGCGTAATTCTCTGGCAAGATCCCTCCAACATAGCAGTCAATTTACCTCCTCAAACATAAGATCAAACCCACGCGGCTTCGGCCAATTATTAATTAGATACCAGGTTTTACTATGGATACGAAAAAGATATTCAAGCACATACCCTGGGTGATTCTCGGAATCATCGGTGCATTCTGCCTCTCGGTAGTGGCATTACGTCGGGGTGAGCACATTAGTGCCCTGTGGATCGTGGTGGCCTCAGTTTCTGTTTATCTGGTGGCCTATCGTTACTACAGTCTGTACATCGCCCAGAAAGTGATGAAACTTGACCCGACGCGCGCTACGCCAGCGGTCATCAACAATGATGGTCTGAACTACGTTCCTACTAACCGTAACGTATTGTTTGGGCACCACTTTGCCGCTATCGCCGGTGCAGGTCCGCTGGTCGGACCGGTACTGGCCGCGCAGATGGGCTACCTGCCCGGTACGCTATGGCTGCTGGCAGGCGTCGTGCTGGCCGGTGCGGTACAGGACTTCATGGTGCTGTTTATCTCTTCCCGCCGTAACGGCGCATCTCTGGGCGAGATGATCAAAGAAGAGATGGGTCCAATCCCGGGAACCATTGCTCTGTTCGGCTGCTTCTTAATCATGATCATCATCCTGGCGGTACTGGCGCTGATCGTGGTGAAAGCGCTGGCGGAAAGCCCGTGGGGTGTCTTCACCGTTTGCTCAACCGTACCGATTGCGCTGTTTATGGGGATCTACATGCGATTCCTGCGCCCAGGCCGTGTGGGCGAAGTGTCGGTAATTGGTATTGTGCTGCTGGTAGCTTCAATCTACTTCGGCGGCGTGATTGCGCACGATCCGTTCTGGGGCCCGGCGCTGACCTTTAAAGACACCACCATCACCTTTACCCTGATCGGTTACGCGTTTATCTCTGCGCTGCTGCCGGTATGGCTGATCCTCGCCCCGCGCGACTATCTGGCGACCTTCCTGAAAATCGGCGTTATCGTCGGCCTGGCGGTGGGGATTGTTATCCTCAACCCGGAACTGAAAATGCCGGCGATGACGCAGTACGTTGATGGTACTGGCCCACTGTGGAAAGGCGCACTGTTCCCGTTCCTGTTCATCACCATCGCCTGTGGTGCGGTATCTGGCTTCCACGCGCTGATTGCTTCCGGTACCACGCCGAAGCTGCTGGCTTGTGAAACCGACGCGCGTTTCATTGGCTATGGCGCAATGCTGATGGAATCCTTCGTGGCGATTATGGCGCTGGTTGCCGCCTCCATCATCGAACCGGGTCTGTACTTCGCGATGAACACCCCGCCTGCGGGCCTTGGCATCACCATGCCGAACCTGCATGAAATGAGCGGTGAGAACGCGCCACTGATTATGGCGCAGTTGAAAGATGTCACCGCACATGCGGCGGCGACCGTCAGCTCCTGGGGCTTCGTGATTTCGCCTGAGCAGATCCTGCAGACCGCGAAAGACATCGGTGAACCGTCCGTTCTGAACCGCGCAGGTGGCGCGCCGACGCTGGCTGTGGGTATCGCTCACGTGTTCCACAAAGTACTGCCGATGGCTGATATGGGCTTCTGGTACCACTTCGGTATTCTGTTTGAAGCACTGTTCATCCTGACCGCACTGGATGCCGGTACCCGTTCTGGCCGCTTTATGCTGCAGGATTTACTGGGTAACTTCGTCCCGTTCCTGAAGAAAACCGACTCTCTGGTGGCGGGTGTCATCGGTACTGCAGGCTGCGTAGGCCTGTGGGGTTACCTGCTGTATCAAGGCGTGGTTGACCCGCTGGGCGGCGTTAAGAGCCTGTGGCCGCTGTTTGGTATCTCTAACCAGATGCTGGCTGCCGTGGCGCTGGTTCTCGGTACCGTGGTGCTGGTTAAAATGCAACGCACCAAATACATCTGGGTTACCGTGGTTCCGGCAGTATGGCTGCTGATCTGCACCACCTGGGCGCTGGGTCTGAAACTGTTCAGCACCAACCCGCAGATGGAAGGCTTCTTCTTTATGGCGAATCAGTACAAAGAGAAGATTGCTAACGGCGGCGAACTGACCGCTCAGCAGATTGCCAATATGAACCATATCGTCGTCAACAACTACACCAACGCAGGTCTGAGTATTCTGTTCCTGGTGGTGGTGTACAGCATCATTTTCTACGGGTTCCGTACCTGGCAGAAAGCCCGCGCCATCAACGGTCGCTCCGATAAAGAGACGCCGTATGTACCGGTGCCGGAAGGCGGCGTGAAGACCTCGTCACACCACTAAACTGAAGCCGGGTGGCGCACTGCGCTCCCGGCCGGGATCACTTAGTGCCGCAGGCGTAATTGGCGCAGTCAGTTTGACTGCGGACAGCGCGCAGCAACCGGAGCGTACACGCAGTACGTGAGGATTGCGAGCACTGCCCGCGGTCAAAGAGGCAAGTGAAATAGCCTGCATCTACGAGCTCAACATATATCCGGGGCGTTTTATGTTTGGTACTTTAGGTCAGGCAAAAAAATATCTCGGTCAGGCGGCGAAGATGCTGATTGGCATTCCGGACTACGACAACTACGTCGAGCACATGAAGACCAACCATCCCGATAAGCCGTACATGACCTACGAAGAATTCTTCCGCGAGCGCCAGGAAGCCCGCTACGGTAGCGGCGGAAGCAGTTGCTGTTAGAAGGAGAAGTGAATGACCCCGATTGCAGTTACCCTACTCACCGGTTTTCTTGGCGCGGGTAAAACCACCCTGCTACGCCATATTCTCAACGAGCAGCACGGTTACAAGATTGCCGTTATCGAAAATGAATTCGGCGAAGTCTCAGTGGACGATCAGCTGATCGGCGACCGCGCCACGCAGATTAAGACCCTGACCAACGGCTGCATTTGCTGTACCCGCTCCAGTGAGCTGGAAGATGCCTTGTTAGACCTGCTCGACAACCTCGACAAAGGCACTATCAATTTTGACCGTCTGGTGATCGAGTGCACCGGCATGGCCGACCCCGGCCCGATTATCCAGACCTTTTTCTCCCATGAAGTGATTTGCGAACGCTACCTGCTGGACGGCGTGATTGCGCTGGTTGACGCGGTGCATGCTGATGAACAGATGAACCAGTTCACCATCGCCCAGTCGCAGGTCGGCTATGCTGACCGCATCCTGCTGACCAAAACCGACGTCGCAGGTGAAAGCGAGAAACTGCGTGAGCGCCTGGCGCGCATCAACGCCCGTGCGCCGATTTACACCGTGACGCATGGCGACATCGATCTTTCGCTGCTGTTCGACACCAACGGTTTTATGCTGGAAGAGAACGTGGTCAGCGCCAAACCGCGCTTCCACTTTATCGCTGACAAGCAAAACGATATTTCCTCGATCGTCGTCGAACTGGATTACCCGGTGAACATCAGCGACGTGTCGCGCGTAATGAAAAATCTGCTGCTGGAATCCGCCGAGAAGCTGCTGCGCTATAAAGGCATGCTGTGGATTGAAGGCGAGCCAAACCGCCTGCTGTTCCAGGGCGTCCAGCGCCTGTACAGCGCCGACTGGGACCGCCCGTGGGGCGACGAAACGCCGCACAGCCTGCTGGTGTTTATTGGTATTAATCTGCCAGAAGATGAGATCAGAGCCGCGTTTGCGGGACTGAAGAAGTAATCCCCTGCTGAATTGCCCGGTGACGCGATGTGACCGGGCCTGGAAATCCCGCTCCTTGTAGGCCGGATAAGGCGCAGCCGCCATCCGGCACTGGCCGTTTTCATTCCGATAAATGATTCACCCCATGGAATTTTTCACCTGGTATGGCAAGCTATTGTCATTGCACTCGTTAAGGGATCAACGTGAAAAATTACAAAGTGATTACCCCGCTTTTTCCGACCTACGCCCAGGTTAAAGCGATGATGAAAGCCATTTCAGGCTATTCCCTGAAATCGGTACGCAGCATGATTACCGCCATCTTTGAACAAACCGGTACCCCGCAAAACCCGGTCGACTGGTCAGAACCTGATTTATGGATCAACGAGCGCTTAAGCGGCGAAGATGCCGAAATTGCGCTACGTATCTGGCAAACCGACAATCATATTCTGAACCCACGCCACAGCTACGGCTGCTACCTGTTCCTCAACTACCCGCTGTTTGATCTGATGGCAAGCACCGCCGATGACATCTGGGCACCGACCGCTCGCGGCGAACGTTTTCTGCAAGACGACGACGAAACGCTGCGCTGGCTGGACGACCAGGAAGGGCTGATACAACTGCTGGAACTGCTTGCCGGTCGTGAAATGTCGCGCCGTGGGGATCTGCTACCAGAATGGCTGGCGTTTTTGCATCAGCATTCTAAATTTGCCTCCGACCGCTCGGCAAAAAGCACGCTCTACTCGCGCCTGTATAACCTGATTGACCGCCAGTTGGCGACCAGAGAAGGGATGAGCTACCGCATTACTGACACAGGTCGCCAGTGGCTGACACAAGCGCTGCCAACCAAAAAGACGGACCCGCGTAAGGCGCTGCTCGATGCGGTAAAACGCTACAACGAGCAGCAAAAAGAGGTACTACGCGAACAGCTTTCTACCATGAACCCCTACAAGTTCGAGCATCTTGTGGCGCAGCTTCTTGAAGCGATGGGCTATGAAGAGGTCGAGGTCACCAAAGCCTCTGGCGATAAAGGCGTGGATGTGATTGGTAAGGTGCAGGTGGGCATCACCACCATTACCGAAGTGGTGCAGGTGAAGCGGATGCAGAACACCATTACCCGCCCGTATATCGATCAACTGCGCGGCGCACTGCCTTATCACAAAGCCATTCGCGGCACGCTGATCACCACCGGCAAGTTTGCTGCTAAATGCGCGGAAGCGGCGCTGTTTCCGGGAGCCGCCCCTATCACGCTGATTGACGGCGATCGCCTGCTGGAAATGTTGATAGAAAATAACGTTGGGATTCGACGCAGCAATGCGGTGGAGTTGCTGGACGTGGACTTACAATTATTCGACGAGCTGGAAATAGACTAAAGGGCGAATTTGGCCGCTTTTATCGCTACAATAGCGGCCAAATTTTTCCAGAACGAGTTCATCATGGCCAAAGCACCAACCAAAAAAGCCAAAGCAAAGAAAGGCTTTGAAGACACATTGTGGGATACCGCGAACCAGCTTCGCGGCAGCGTTGAATCCTCCGAATACAAGCACGTGGTGCTGAGCCTCGTGTTCCTCAAATTTATCAGCGATAAGTTTGAAGCCCGCCGTCAGAAAATGAAAGACGAAGGCCAGGGCGATTTCCTTGAGATGGAAGTCTTCTATCAGCAGGACAACATCTTTTATCTGCCGGAAGAGGCGCGCTGGTCGTTCATCAAACAGCACGCCAAGCAGGATGATATTGCCGTGCGTATTGATACCGCACTCTCCACCATTGAGAAGCGCAACCCGTCGCTGAAAGGCGCGCTGCCGGACAACTACTTCAGCCGTCAGAACCTGGAAACCAAGAAGCTGGCGTCGCTTATCGACACCATCGATAACATCGAAACGCTGGCCCACGAAACCGACGTCGAAGCGCTGTCGAAAGAAGACCTGGTCGGTCGCGTGTACGAATACTTCCTCGGCAAGTTTGCCGCCACCGAAGGCAAAGGCGGCGGCGAGTTCTATACGCCAAAATGCGTGGTGACGCTGCTGACCGAAATGCTCGAACCGTTCCAGGGCAAAATTTATGACCCGTGCTGCGGCTCGGCGGGGATGTTTGTCCAGTCGGTGAAGTTCGTTGAAAGTCATCAGGGGAAAAGCCGTGATATCGCCCTGTACGGTCAGGAACTGACGGCGACGACCTACAAGCTGGCGAAGATGAACCTTGCGATTCGCGGCCTTTCCGCCAACCTCGGCGAACGCCCTGCGGACACCTTCTTCAGCGACCAGCACCCGGACCTGAAAGCCGACTATATTCTGGCCAATCCGCCGTTTAACCTGAAAGACTGGCGCAACGATGCCGAGCTGACCAAAGATCCGCGCTTTGCTGGCTACCGTACGCCGCCGACCGGTAACGCCAACTACGGCTGGATTCTGCATATGCTTTCCAAGCTGTCGGCCAATGGCACCGCCGGTTTTGTGCTGGCGAACGGCTCGATGAGTTCCAACACCAGCGGCGAAGGCGAGATCCGCGCACAGATGATCGAAAACGATCTGATCGATTGCATGATTGCCCTGCCCGGCCAGCTGTTCTTCACCACCCAGATCCCGGTGTGCCTGTGGTTTATGACCAAATCGAAGGCAGCCGATCCGGCCAAAGGCTATCGTAACCGTCAGGGCGAAACGCTGTTTATCGATGCGCGTAACCTCGGCACCATGATCAACCGCACCACCAAAGAGCTGACGGCGGACGATATCGCCACCATCGCCGATACCTACCATGCCTGGCGCAGCACGCCGGAAGAGCTGGCTGAGCGCGTGAAACGCGGCGACAGCAAGCTGGCGCAGTACGAAGACCAGGCCGGGTTCTGCAAGGTCGCGACTATTGCAGAGATCAAGGCTAACGACTATGTGCTGACCCCGGGCCGCTACGTCGGCGCCGCCGAGCAGGAAGATGACGGCGTGGCGTTTGAAATCAAAATGCGCGAGTTGTCGCAGACGTTGTTTGCGCAGATGAAGCAGGCGGAAGAACTGGATAAAGCAATTCGCCAGAACCTGGAGGCGCTGGGTTATGGGGAGTAAGTGGAAACGGGTAATAGTAGCAGATGTCTGCACTTCAATAGTAGATTGTGTGAATAAGACCGCACCAGTTGTGGAATACCCAACTGATTATAAGATGATTCGGACGCCTAATATCCGCGCTGGAAAAGTAACACTTGATGGATGCCGCTATGTAGAAAAAGAAGTTTATGAAACCTGGACAAGGCGCTCAAAGCCCCAAAAAGGAGATGTGTTACTTACTCGTGAAGCTCCTCTTGGAGAGGTTGGAATTATAACAACTGACGAGAATATCTTTTTGGGCCAAAGAATCATGCAGTATAGAGCGGATAAAAATAAAATTGATCCGTACTTTTTATTGTATTCATTTTTATCACCAGATCTTCAGCAACAATTTTCAATGCATGAGGGTTCTGGATCTGTCGTTAGCCATATTAGAGTCGGTGATTGTTCTAAATTTGAGATTAATATCCCTCCGTTAGAAATACAAAGATCAATCGTAGAAATATTGAAATCTCTTGATGACCATATTGACGTTAATATAAAAATCAACCAAACCCTGGAACAAATGGCCCAGACCCTGTTCAAATCCTGGTTTGTGGATTTTGACCCGGTGATTGATAACGCGCTGGATGCGGGAAACCCAATCCCGGAAGCGCTGCAATCTCGCGCTGAGCTGCGTCAAAAAGTACGCAATAGTGCAGATTTCAAACCACTTCCGGCAGACATTCGTGCTCTGTTCCCGGCTGAATTTGAAGAAACAGAGTTGACCTACGCACCAAAAGGTTGGGTGACGAATCGGCTGGAAAATATTTTAGAGTTGGCTTACGGAAAAGCACTTAAAAAGACAGAAAGAACCAACGGTGATTATCCTGTTTATGGTTCTGGTGGTGTGGATGGAACCCATAATGAGTATCTTGTTAAAGGGCCTGGAATTATTGTTGGAAGGAAAGGTACTGTTGGTTCACTACATTGGGAAAACAAAGATTTTTACCCCATCGATACGGTGTTTTTCGTAAAACCAAAAGAATATTTTCCCCTTGTTTACTGCTATCAACTATTGAAGACACTGGGATTAGAAAATATGAATACCGATGCTGCTGTCCCTGGGTTGAACAGAAACAATGCTTATCGTCTTGAGGTCGTTACACCGACCCAACCCATCATTGCCAAATTTACAAATATAATTCAGGCAATCCAGTTTAAAATAGATTCAAACCATAATGAGACTGAGAATCTAACCGCCCTCCGTGACACCCTGCTCCCCAAACTTATCTCCGGCGAGCTGTCCCTGGAGGATCTGCCAGATTTAGTAACCCAAACCGAACCCGCTTAATGCATTTTGCCCCTGTTAAATCAGGGGCTTTCTGGTAAGGTTTTCTTCTGTTACAGGAACCCTTACCAGAAAACCAGCCAGGGCCGGAGCGAGATATGCATCTCTCATTCAGTGAAGCGAAGTTAGAACAGGCGATAATTGAACTGTTACAGGATCAGGGCTATCAGCACCTGATCGGCGATAATGTACCGCGTTCCAGCCTCGATCAGGTTATTATCGAAGACGATCTTCGCCACTACCTCGCCGCGCGCTATCAGGCCGACGGCATCACTGAAGAGGAGATCCAGCGGCTTATTAAGCAGTTCACCACCCTGCCCGCCTCCGATCTTTACGAAAGCAATAAAACCTTCTGCGCCTGGCTGGCCAACGGTTTCCTGTTTAAACGCGACGATCGCCAGCAGAAAGATCTCTATATCGAACTGCTCGACACCCGGCATCTGCCCGCCGCGCTGCGCGAACTGTTCGATACCGAAGAGGTTCCGCTGCAACAGGCCGCGGAAACATCGGCAAGTTATCATCTTACCCAGCCGCTGAACCGGGTAAAAATCGTTAATCAGCTGACCATCACTGGCAAAGAAAACCAGCCACGCATTCCGGATGCCATTCTGTATATCAACGGCCTGCCGTTAGTGGTGCTTGAATTTAAAAGCGCAGTGCGCGAGCAGGAAGCCAATATTGGCGATGCGTATAAGCAGCTCTGCACCCGCTATCGCCGCGATATTCCGCAGCTGTTTGTCTATAACGCGCTGTGCATTATCAGCGACGGCGTCAATAACCGCATGGGTAACCTGTTTGCGCCGTATGAGTATTTCTACTCGTGGCGCAAAGTCACCGGCAATGAGAACCGCGAGCAGGACGGCATCCCTTCCCTGCACTCGATGATCCAAGGGCTGTTTCATCCGGTCCGCCTGCTGGACGTGATCAAAAACTTTATCTGCTTCCCGGATAAAGCCAAACATGAAGTGAAAATTTGCTGCCGCTACCCGCAGTACTATGCGGCGCGCAAGCTGTACTACAGCATCGAACGGGCGCGTAAACCTTTCGGCGACGGCAAGGGCGGCACCTACTTTGGCGCAACCGGCTGCGGCAAGAGCTACACTATGCAGTTCTTAACCCGTCTGCTGATGAAAAGCGTCGAGTTCGCCAGCCCGACGATCGTGCTGATCACCGACCGCACCGATCTGGACGATCAGCTCTCGGCGCAGATGTGCAATGCCAAAAACTATATTGGCGACGACACCGTGGTGCCCGTCACCAGCCGCGACGATCTGCGGGAAAAACTAGCCGGTCGCAACAGCGGTGGCGTCTTTCTGACCACTATCCATAAATTTACCGAAGACACCGAGCTGCTCTCCGAGCGCAGCAATATCATCTGTATTTCCGATGAAGCGCACCGCAGCCAGGTCAACCTCGATCAGAAAGTGATCGTCGATAAAGAAAACGGCAAGGTGCGCAAAACTTACGGCTTCGCCAAATATCTGCACGACTCGCTGCCACAGGCCACCTATGTTGGTTTTACCGGCACCCCTATCGACGCCACGATGGAAGTCTTTGGCAACATCATCGACAGCTACACCATGACCGAATCCGTGCAGGATGAGATCACCGTACGCATTGTCTACGAAGGCCGCGCCGCGAAGGTCATCCTTGATGCCGGTAAGCTGGAAGAGGTGGAAAAGTACTACGCAGAGTGCGCTGACGCCGGTACCAACGAGTGGCAAATCGACGAGAGCAAAAAAGCCAGCGCCACCATGAACGCCATTCTCGGTGATGAAGACCGCCTGAAAGCGCTGGCGGAAGACTTTGCTAAACACTATGAAAAACGTGTCGCTGAAGGCTCCACAGTAAAAGGCAAGGCGATGTTTGTCTGCGCCAGCCGGGAGATTGCCTGGGATTTCTATCGTCATTTGAAAGACTTCCGTCCGGCATGGTTTGAGGTAAAACAGGCCCCCGATGGGGTTGAGCTTACTGAGCAAGAACAAAAAGAGCTGCCGCCGTCCGAAATGGTCAAAATGGTGATGACCCGCGGCAAAGATGATGACGCGAAACTGTACCACCTGCTGGGTGGTAAAGAGTACCGCAAAGAGCTGGATAAACAATTCAAAAACGCGAAGTCGAATTTCAAAATCGCCATCGTGGTGGACATGTGGTTGACCGGTTTTGATGTGCCGGAACTGGACACCATTTATATCGATAAGCCGCTGCAAAAGCACAACCTGATCCAGACCATCTCCCGCGTCAACCGCAAGCTGGAAGGCAAAAGCAAAGGGCTGGTCGTCGACTATATCGGCATTAAGCGTCAGATGAACCAGGCGCTGGCGATGTATTCGCGCATCGATGCTACCAACTTTGAAGATATTCAGCAGTCGGTGATTGAGGTGAAAAACCATCTCGATCTGCTGGCGAAGCTGTGCCATGAATTCGACAGCCGCGCTTATTTCAGCGGCGAGCCACAGGCGCAGCTGGCCTGCCTGAACTACGCGGCAGAATTTGTCATGCGCACCCAGAAGACAGAGCGCCACTTTATGGGGCTGGTGAAGCGGCTGAAAGCGGCCTATGACGTCTGCTGCGGCAGCGAAGCGTTATCTCAGGCGGAGCGCGATCGTATCCATTTTTACCTCGCGGTACGTTCGATCGTCTTCAAGCTCACTAAAGGCGACGCGCCTGATGTGACGCAGATGAACGCCCGCGTACGCGAGATGATTGCCGATGCGCTGAAGGCCGACGGCGTGGAAGAGTTGTTTTTCCTTGGTGACAAAAAAGCGGAGTCGATCGATATTTTCGACGACGATTATCTGGCGCGCATTAATAAGATCAAACTGCCGGCCACCAAAATTCAGCTGTTGCAAAAGCTGCTGGAAAAAGCCATCAGCGACTTTAAAAAGATCAACCAGCTTCAGGGGATCAACTTTACCCGCCGTTTCCAGTCGATTATGGATAAATATAACGAACGCCGGGAAGATGATGTTCTCAACGGCGAAGAGTTCGATACTTTCAGTCAGGAAATGACCGATATTATCTACGATATTAAAACCGAAATGGGTACTTACGCTGAAATGGGGATTGATATCGAAGAGAAAGCTTTCTACGACATTCTGGCGCATATGCGCGATAAATATCAGTTCACCTATGAAGAAGACAAAATGCTGGCGCTGGCGAAAGAGATGAAGGCGGTGGTCGATAACACCTCGAAGTATCCGGACTGGAGCAAGCGTGATGATATCAAGGCGAAACTGAAGGTGGAGTTGATCCTGCTGCTGCACAAACACAAGTTCCCGCCGGTGGCGAATGATGATGTATATATGGGCGTGCTGGCGCAGGCGGAGAATTTTAAACAGCATCATATTAACACGCTGTATTAATGTTATTGCCGGATGGCGCTTTGCTTATCCGGCCTACTTTATATTTCCCTTCAATTTAATTCCCGTATTTATATTTCCAGTAACGCCTTTATTATTGTCCATTTTTAGCTGGCTTTATTTTTATTTACTGGGTAGATTTACAGGTGTTATTTAACGCAAGGCACCCGTGCTGCAACACGAGCGCCTCGCTAATCACAATCACTATTCTCGGAGAATAGCCATCATGACTACCGTCCATTCTATTGCAGATCCGTGCGATCCAGAAGTCTCCCCGGCAAATAATCGTCTGGGTACCGTGACTTATGCGAGTCGTTATCCGGATTACACGCATGTTCCGGCAATTATTATGAAAGGCCAGTGGCTGGAAGCTGCCGGTTTCGCCACCGGCTGCAAATTCGATGTCAGAGTGATGCCCGGCTGCATTGTGCTGACGACAAAGCTGCCAGAGCCGGAAGAGCCCGCGTTATTGCAGTCGCTGCGTCGGGTGTGCAAGCTGTCCGCACGTAAGCAACAGCAGGTGCAGGAGTTTATCGACGTGATTTCGGCGAAGCCGCGCAAGCAGGGATAACTTCTAAGATGCCAGACGGCGCTAAAGTATAGATTCGCGTTTGTGCCGGGTGGCGGCTACGCCTTACCCGGCCTACATATATAGCGATATCAATATGTTGCGCATATTTCATGTGGGCCTGATAAGCGAAGCGCCATCAGGCACTGATTTATCATCAGCCTCACGGCTTCTGCGCGCCGCTTGTTCAAACCTTAAGCGATAACTCAGATCTCACCATTTAAATTGTTTTATTAAAGGGAACAGAATTTTCAACAGTATTGATCATAACCGCAATACACCGCTTCCCTTCTGCCGTTTTGACCTTATACATTTCCCTGATGGAATTAACAAATAGCTTATTCATTTCTTCTTCTGACTCAGGGAAAGAGGCAAATGCACATATCTGCTCAATAGTCAGCAATGGTCTCTTATCGTTGAGAATAGCCAGAACACCGGCGGGGTTATGTGGAATGGCTTCAGATACCGCCCCCTGCAAATCTTCCGCCGTACTGGCATCTACTCCGGATTCCAGAGCACTGGCCAGCGTTAACCAGTCATTATTACCTTTGCTAATTTCAGGAATAATATGGTTCCACCATTCTGATTCATTGTCATTATAAAGTGTGTGTACAACAGCATTTGCTCCTTTTTCATTTATCATCTGCAGAAGCTGAGGTGCAGTATGCTCTGCAGCGCAGGAAGCACCAGAAAGCATAAATAGAAAGAAGGTAACAATAAATTTCACTGTCTTATCCATTCATAATGACACATCGTTTAAAATATAATGATCGTAGAATTAAATTTGTTCATAAGTTCACAATTATTAAAATTCAGAATATTTATAATTTATATGCTTTTATTTCTCGAACAAATAAACCATATTCTGAATAATTAGATAAAGGTGAAACAGCAGGTAATCTGAAAAACGCCCGGTGGCGCTGCGCTTACCGGGCCTACAAACCTTCTTCTGTAGGCCGGATAAGGCGTTTACGCCGCCATCCGGCACTTACTCCCCACTCACTCGGTAATTACAAACCGTGTCGCAGCAAAGCAGTTCAACACCCGGTGCACCAGAAATACTATGGTGAGCGTTGCCACCAGCGCGACGGTGACGGAGGTGATGCGGTACAAATCGCTGAATACCAGGTCCTGATCCGGGTGCAGGTTCTGGCCGAACATAATGCCGATAGTGGTGATACTGGCAAACCCCACGCCCGCGCCGACTTTTTCCATTACGTGCAGGCGGGCGCTGAACGCCAGCCCGAGGCCAATCAGCGGCATCATCAGCACCATGTGGTTACTGAAATCATAGATAAGCAGCTGCACCAGCAGAATATACAGACAGGCCAGCACCACGCCGACCACACGCCAGATCGAGCTAATCACCGCCCCGCGATAGTGCATCGGAAACAGGATCAAAATGCCCGCCATCAGCGCCGACAGCGAATCACTCAAGTCACAGATCTGAAAGACAACAAAAATCATCGTCGCCACCGTGCCGGAAAGCAGCGACTCGTGGCGCACCCGGGCGGCATCTTTTTCAATGCGCGGCGGCGGCTGGCGGGGTTCCACGTCCGGGATCAGATAATGCAGCAGCGCGCTCAGCGCCACCGCCATGACGCAGGCTTCCATATTGGAGAACATCAGCGTATGCCAGTTGGTGGTGGGATAGCTCATAAAATTGAGCATCGTGCTCTGGCATACCACGCCCATCGAACCGAGCAGAAACAGTGACCCTTTGCTCATAAAACGAAAACGCATCACGTACAGGCCGAACACCACCAGCGTCATGATCAGCGGCCACTGTGAGAGATAGCCGACGATCAGCACCATTTCAACGCAGTTTACCGCCGCGCTGAACACAAACTGTTTTGCCACATGGCGGTTGAATACCGGCACCAGCGACAGCAGCATCAGCGGATAAACCACAAAGAACACGCCGTACTGCACGTTGTAGAAGGTTGAGATACTCAGCGCGATTGTCCCGGCAACGGAGATACGCAGGGTCTGGCGAAAATCATTGGCGGTGTAGACAATATTCCCGTGCGGCGTAAAGACGTGGGCCAGCGTGTTAATAGACATAATGCAGCCAGCTAACGAGGTGGATCTGCGCCCCGGCAAAGGTGCGGGCGAACATCCCCTCGCTGTTATACAGCTGTACCGTGGCGCGCGCCCCGGTCGGTAACGGCGTGTCGAGCGGTTCGTTCAGCGCCACATGAATACGCATACGCTGGGCATCACGCACCCAACGGGTGGACTGTTCCGGTTGCGACAGTTGGCCGTTAACCTGCTCCTGGCCCGCCAGAATACCGGCATCGCTGCTGGTAACGCGGGCAGAAAAAACCTTGCCCGGCATGGCGTCGAACACCACGGCGGCCTCGGTATCCACGCGAGTGTGGCGCAGGCTTTTCTCGCGAAAGTCGGCCACGATATCGGTCTGGTGGCTGACCAGCGCCAGCAGCGGCGTGGCGGCGGTGGCGTACAGTCCGGGGCTAAGCTGCAGGTTACTCACTATACCGTCGGTCTGGGCATACACTTTGCTCCATCCAAGGTTCAGTTGCGCCTCTTCCAGCGCGTTACGGTATTTTTGCAGCGTCACGTTGCGCTTGTCATCGCGCTCGCCACGCTGGATAAGCAGGTTCTGAATACTGGCGTTGAGCGCCGCCACCGACTGCTCGCTGGTCTGCCAGGCAGTGCGCACCTTGTCGAGATCGGATTGCGACACATTCTGCATGGCGCTCAGGCGTTGATAGCGGTCAAAGGTGGTCTTATCGTTACGGGCGTTGAATTGCGCGATGCGCAGGTTGGCACGCGCAGAGGCGATCTGCGCATCCAGCTGTTGGTTGCTCAGCTTCGCCTGCTCAAGAGCAATCTGCGCCGCCTCGACCTTATTGATAAACGGCGTCGGATCCAGTTCGTACAGCAAATCGCCCTTTTTCACCCGGCTATTGTTATGTACATGCACCTGCGAGACATAGCCGGAAACGCGTGAGGAAACAGGCGTTACCACGCGCATCACCGTGGAGTCTGGCGTCAGCGGGATCCAGATATCAGCAACGATAAACCAGGCGAATATTACCAGGAAAGCGGCAATACTCACCCTTACCCAACGGGCAAATTTTTGTTCTGGGGTCATCATAGTTTTTTAGTGTTGATTGTCTTCTTCGCGGATTGTCCGCAAATTGCAGGCGATTTGATTTAACGTCGCGCTGAAGGCGGCAAGCTCCGCTTCAGGAATGGTGCAGGTGACGCGATGTTGATACATCTCAATCACCCGGTTAAGTTCTTCAAGCCTTGTACGGCCCTGCGCGGTCAGCGTCAGCAGTCGGATGCGTTTGTCATAAGGCGATGTGGAACGCAGCAGGTAGCCCTGCTTTTCCAGTAGTGTGAGGGTGCGCATCAGCGGCGGCAGTTCAATGCCCTGCACCTGGGCCAGTTCACTGACCGAGACGTTGTCTCCCAGTTGATACAGCTGCATCAATACCGTCCAGCTTGATTGCGTCAGGCCTGTATCGGTGATGGCAGCATCAATAATGGCCCGCCACTGGCGTACCACCATCGCCATGCGCATCCCCATCGGACGCCGGGCAAACAGTTCATCTTCAGTCATGTTTCTTTTTCCTCATCGCTGAGAAGAAAATAATACTTATCAGGATAAGTATCAAGAAACAGACTATCAACAAGCATAAATTGATAAACACCGTGAATATAAAAGAGGCCGAATGCGCTAACACCCAGCCTCTGTCGATAGAAAATAATTACTCCACCTGATCGCGTCGCAGCCCGACGTCACGCAGCCGCTCATCGCTCATCTGTTGCAACAGGCGCCGCGTTTGCGCCCGTAGCCGCCATGCTTTATATGCCCGCCAGATCAGAACAAACCCAATGAACGGCTGCTTTGCTTTATTCTCATGAAATTCCATACTTTACCTCCCCACCTTGCCAGAGGCTTTATCTTCACGGATTTGGGCCTGAACAATACAGACTCACAAAGTACTTTTATTTAACATACAGATTGGTTAAAAAGAGTTCTGCATCGCTTTTTTTACGCCAATCTGTACTGGTTTTTTTATCTGTATGGTACCCATGAGGGATACAGCATGACGCGTTACCAACATCTGGCCAATCTGCTGGCCGAACGCATTGAGCAGGGGCTGTATCGCCATGGCGAAAAATTGCCTTCGGTGCGTAGCCTGAGTCAGGAGCATGGGGTCAGTATCAGTACCGTCCAGCAGGCATATCAGACGCTGGAACAACTACAGCTGATCACGCCGCAGCCGCGTTCCGGTTATTTTGTCGCGCCACAAAAAGCACAACCGCCGGTGCCGCCGATGTCGCGTCCGGTGCAGCGTCCGGTCGAGATAACCCAGTGGGATCAGGTGCTGGACATGCTGGCAGGTCATGCGGACAAATCGATAATCCCTTTTAGCAGTGGCGTGCCCGATATCAATCAACCCAGCCTGAAGCCACTGTGGCGCGAACTCAGCCGCGTGGCGCAGCATAATCTCAAGGCAGTTCTGGGCTACGATGAATTACCTGGCTGTCGGGAATTGCGTCAACAGATTGCCCGGCTCATGCTGGACGGCGGTTCGATCGTCAATGCGGATGATATTGTGATCACTAATGGCAGCCAGAGCGGAATGTCGCTGGCGCTGCTAACGGTCTGCCAGCCTGGAGATATTGTCGCCGTTGAATCTCCCGCCTACTACGGCACAATGCAGCTGCTACGCGGATTAGGGATCAAAGTTATTGAGATCCCGACCGATCCGGATGCCGGGATCAGCATTGAAGCGCTGGAACTGGCGCTGGATCAGTGGCCGATTAAAGGGGTGATCCTGGTTCCTAACTGCAACAATCCGCTCGGCTTTATTATGCCGGATGCGCGTAAACGCGCTGTGCTCGCCCTCGCCCAGCAGCACGATATTGTTATTTTTGAAGATGATGTGTACGGAGAGCTGGCTACAGAATATCCACGTCCGCGCACAATCCATTCCTGGGACAGCGACGGTCGGGTGCTACTGTGCAGCTCATTTACCAAATCCGTGGCGCCGGGATTGCGCGTCGGTTGGGTTATTCCCGGTCGTTATCACGATAAATTTCTGCATATGAAATATGCCGTCATCGGCACTAACGTTCCTGCTACACAGCTGGCGGCCGCCACCTTCGTGCGCGAGGGGCATTATCATCGTCATGTTCGCCGTATGCGTCAGATCTACCAGCGGAATATGGAGATCTATACCTGCTGGGTACGGGAATATTTCCCCTGCGGGATCTGCGTCACCCGGCCGAAAGGTGGCTTTATGCTGTGGGTTGAATTACCACAGCAGGTCGATATGGTCTGCGTCGCCAAACAGCTCTGTCGCCTGAAAATCCAGGTCGCGCCTGGCTCGCTATTCTCCGCATCCGGTAAATACCGCAACTGCGTACGCATCAATTGTGCGTTGCCGCCAGACGAGAAGCATCGGGAAGTCATGCAAAAACTCGGCGAGGCGGTAAAGGTGGCGATAGAGTAAGTCGGTATACCCGGCTTCGCCTCTGTCTAGTGGCTTAACCCCTGGATATCCTCAGCGGAAAGTCGGGTAATTTTTTGTACAGTGCTGATATCGATGCCATCTGCCAGCATGGTGCAAGCAATACGGAGCGCCTCAGTTCGCTGCCCCTCTATCAGCCCTTCTTGTTTACCTTCTTGTTTACCTTCCTGCAGACCTTTTAGCCATCCTTTTTGAAAACCTGCCTCATGCAATCTGTCCGCGATCGTCATCAAATGCTCCTTATGCTGCGGTGAACGTTCAGCGACCCCACGAATAAACTCACTGAATCGAGGTGCATCGCCAGTTTGCAAAATATAATTAAACAGCGTCTTTATCTGGCTGTCATTAGTCAGTCCAGTAAGTAGCAGGGAAACAATTTGTTCAACAAGCCCCATAAGATCGCGCTGACGGATGTGTTTTTGAATTAACTCCAGCAGTGCCATACGCCGATGCTGTACAATTTCATCATCCGGTATGACTGTAATATCCACCAGTGGAAATGCCGCAGTATACAGCTGACGCGCCAACTTCGGGTTCGCAAATTCGTCCAGCCAGCACAGCGACCAGGGGTATGGACTTTTAGCGCCGTGATAAAACAGCATCGGCACCACCAGCGGCAATTGCTGGTGTCCGGCATCTAAGTGTTTCTGCATGGCCGCAACCGCATAGCGCATCAACCGGAATGCCATATGTGCATCCGGTGTGCTCTGGTGTTCGATCACTACATAAATATATCCATCCCCTTCCGTCGTTTTCACCGACCAAAGCATGTCGGAATAGGACGCGCGTAAATTCTTTTCAATGAAACTATCGGACTCGAGTTTCAGCGTCTGAAGGTCACAAAGTTCGCATAGTGAAACAGGAAGATGTATTTGCAGAAAATCCCGTGCGGTCTCTGGATGACGTAAAAACGTTTTAAAGACCGCATCATGCGGGGTAGAAGTCGTTGCTTTACTCATGGCGATCCGTCACCTGGGAATAAGATGCCGTGAATGTAGCGCTGGTAAACCACCCCCTCACCTGCAACTTTCTCTCTTTGCGAGGCGATTTCAGAGATAAAAACGTCCCTTTGTAACGTCCGCATTTATCTGGAACGTATCACGCAGAATCACGACCTCAATGCACATTCCCGCTTTTTCATCGCACGCCCTGTGCTATAACAAATCATCACTTTCATGGAGGGCGCGATGTGACGCATACCCGGGATATTCCACAATCGTTCTGGCGTGATGCGCAGTTGCCGTGGCTGGAGCTGCGCAGCACCTGGCGTAGTCATCAAGCCTATAAACGTCATCATCATTCTCAGCTCTCGGTTGGAGCGATTCTTGAGGGTGAGACGTGCTGCCAGTGTGATGGCAAAGAATACCTCCTGAGCTCAGGCGACCTCATTGTGATCCCATCGCTGGCACCTCACAGCTGTAACCCCGTTAATGGGCGGTTTCGCAGTTACCATATGCTCTATCTTGATGTCCGGTGGTGCCTGGCCCATCTGCCTGCGCTGAGCAGCAATCAGCAGCTTTACCCATGCACTCCCGTTATCCGCGATCCGCAATTATTCCAGCGCTATTTGCGCCTCGTGGCGCTCATGCAGCGGCAACAAACGACACAGATAACCGATGCCGCGCAGGCACTGCTGCGCTCGCTGCCCTTGCAATCGGTAAAAGCGGAAAACCTTAGCGCTGCCAGCGCGTATCTGCGTGAACGGTTGCAGTCCTGTTTGTTTGCGCCCCCCTCGCTGGACGATCTGGCTTATGAATGCCACATGCGTAAAGAGACGCTGATCCGTAACTTTAAGCAGGACACCGGCCTAACGCCGGGGAGTTATCTGAATATCCTGAGAGTTAACTATGCCCGTCAGCGGCTGCGTGCCGGGGACGAAATTGCGGATGTCGGCTACCAGAGCGGGTTTGCCGACCAGAGCCATTTCCATCGCACCTTTGTGCGCTACACCGCGGCTACACCGCGTCAGTATGCATTAGGACGATCAATATCAGACAATAATTAGCGCGGCATCAGGCGTAGGGTGAACTCGGATTCCTTCTCTGAGGTCACTATGTCACTGCTTGCTGAACTTTTTCCGTCTGCGTTTCCCGCGTTGGCGCTGGCGCATTTTGTCGCACTCCTTAGCCCGGGTCCGGACTTCTTTTTACTGGTCGGCTATGCCGTACGTTACCGGATGCGCGGCAGCGCCGGGCTGTGCGTGGGGATCGCCATCGGCAATGGGCTGTATATCCTGCTGGCGATTATCGGTTGGGGGATCCTGCGTCAGCTTCCTCTGCTGTTTACAGTTATTGAGCTATTGGGCGCACTCTATTTATTGTGGATTGGCAGTCTGCTGATACGCAGCCGCCCACAAACTCTGACCGGAGCAGACGCCCAGTCGACCTGTCCAGGGTTTGGCAAACAGCTGCTGCTGGGGTTAGCTTCGTCGCTACTCAACCCTAAAAATGCGTTGTTTTATCTGGCGCTAATGACCGCCCTGCTCGGCCCGTCGGTGACGTTGCTGCAACAAAGCATGAGCGGGATATGGATGACCAGCGTGGTGCTGTTCTGGGATCTGCTGATCGTCATGTTCATCGGTTTACCGCAGATCCAGCGACGCTTAACCAGAGGGATATTGTGGGTAGAACGTATCGCCGGCGGCGTACTGATCATCTTCGGTTGTGCCATCGCGCTGCGTTTTTTGCAAAACATCATACTCTGATAAACGTGGCGATTTTCTGCAAATAAACCGGATAAACTCGTTTAATTAATATCCAATCCACATTACACTGCAAATGGTTGCTACCCGTTCAACTTACTCTTCCTGAGGTGCGATGTGCTGATTGTTACCTGTAATCGTTACGCTTTCTGACCCTGCGTTAGTGAGCGTTTCTCCTGTTTGCGCTTCACGCAGACAGCGTTTTTGATTACATGAAATTCAGTACATTTGCAGTCTGCTTTTATTCTGTCATCGGCCTGACGTCTTAAAGACGGTATTGAATTTCGTTATTCCCGTTGAGGGTTTTCTCCCGACAAGGAGCTGTTTTATGCAACGGATTCTCGCGTTTTTCTCCCAACGCGCTACGACGCTATTTTTTCCTATTGCGTTGATTTTGTATGATTTCGCCGCCTATCTGTCGACGGACTTGATCCAGCCCGGCATCATTAATGTCGTACGCGATTTCAACGCCGATGTCAGTCTGGCGCCCGCGGCGGTCAGTCTCTATCTGGCTGGTGGTATGGCGCTGCAATGGTTGTTAGGACCGCTTTCCGATCGGATTGGCCGCCGTCCGGTACTGATTGCGGGAGCGCTAATTTTTACGCTCGCCTGCGCTGCCACATTGTTCACCACCTCGATGACGCAATTTCTGGTCGCCCGTTTTGTGCAAGGCACCAGCATCTGTTTTATCGCCACCGTCGGCTATGTCACGGTGCAGGAGGCATTTGGGCAAACAAAGGCTATTAAGCTGATGGCGGTAATCACCTCCATTGTGCTGGTGGCGCCGGTTATCGGCCCGCTTTCCGGAGCAGCGCTGATGCATTTTGTACACTGGAAGATCTTGTTTGCCATTATCGCCGTCATGGGGCTTATCGCACTCATTGGACTCACGTTAGCAATGCCCGAAACCGTCCAGCGTGGCGCGGTGCCGTTCAGTGCGCGCAGCGTCTTACGTGATTTTCGCGACGTTTTCCGCAACCGGGTGTTCCTGTTTGGCGCAGCCACGCTGTCGTTGAGCTATATCCCGATGATGAGTTGGGTGGCAGTCTCACCGGTGATCCTCATTGATGCTGGCGGCATGACCACATCCCAGTTTGCCTGGGCGCAGGCGCCGGTGTTTGGCGCGGTGATCGTCGCCAATATGGTGGTCGTCCGCTTCGTGAAGGATCCGACCCGGCCACGCTTTATCTGGCGAGCGGTTCCCATTCAGTTGAGCGGGCTGGCGGTATTGATTGCTGGCAATTTACTGTGGCCGCACGTGTGGTTGTGGTCAGTACTGGGGACCAGCCTGTATGCGTTTGGCATTGGAATGATCTTCCCAACGTTATTCCGCTTTACACTATTTTCCAACAACTTACCGAAGGGTACGGTTTCGGCATCGTTGAATATGGTGATCCTGACGGTGATGGCGGTTTCTGTCGAAATTGGGCGTTGGTTATGGTTCAACGGCGGCAGGATTTCGTTTCATCTGCTGGCGGTGGTGGCAGGTATTGCCGTCGTGTTCACGCTGGCAGGCTTACTGAAGCGCGTACGTCAGCATGAGGCCACCGCATTAGCCGCAGAGAGTTAACCTTCTACGAACTGC
This sequence comes from Citrobacter sp. CRE-46, assembly GCF_059615875.1. Taxonomy (NCBI): domain Bacteria; kingdom Pseudomonadati; phylum Pseudomonadota; class Gammaproteobacteria; order Enterobacterales; family Enterobacteriaceae; genus Citrobacter; species Citrobacter sp. CRE-46. The sequence goes on from NZ_CM184341.1 coordinate 4,468,522, forward strand.
CCCCATTCGTGAACACTGATATTGTGTTTAGCGGTTGGGGGCAATCCATCATAGTGCATCTACTTTTAATCATCTGACGAGAGATAACGGAACTTCCGCATCGGGTTCATGCGTGATCCGATTACGCAGGTCGCGGCGAATCATTTCAATGACCCAAAACCAGAAAATATGCCCAATGATTTCCGACACATATTCATCAAATGGCAGCTGAGACAAGGGCGGCGAAAGATGAAGGGCGGGAATGAAGATGCCATGAACTGCCACCGTCACGATTAAACCTGCCAGTACCCCCTGCCAAAGTTTAACTTTTGGAAAAATTTCAGCGGCAACGCAATATCCGACTGCAAACACTAATGAAAATATGATGTGCGTGACCATAACCGGATTAATCACATGTTCAGAAAAGGTATAGACCGTTTGCGTGGGGTCAATCCCTAAATAGTCTCTGAGAAAAAGGTACGGAGGATTAAACTCATTTCTTCCCAGAGAAAATGTCCTGGGTGGAAGCGGAACTTCGGCTCCCCACTTAACAAATGCAGAAAGTACGCCAGAAACGATGCCGACTAACACGGCAACGCCATAATGGCGGCGTTCAGTTGGTGTCCTCGTGAATAAATCTTTCAGCTTCATAACTCATCATCCCCTCTGTGCCAGTAACCCTAAAAATCAGTAACTATGCTATCCAGGAGGGAAGATAAAAATCGTGATTAAGATTATCATTGATAAAAAATGATCTGAAGTGACTAATTATGAGTTAATTTGATTGTAAATATAACGTCACCGCCTATGTCATGCAGGCGTTTTATCCGGCCTACTGGCTTACGTAGGCCGGATAAGGATCAACGCCATCCGGCAGCGAGTCTGTCACCTCACGCGATGCGCGCAAACCCCGCTTCCAGATCGGCAATCAGATCGTCAACATCTTCCAGACCAATATGCACCCTGACCAGCGTGCCGCTGAAATCAACCTCTCCGGCCGGGCGAATGCTGTTCAGCTCTTCCGGTTGATTCGCCAGAATGAGTGACTCAAATCCGCCCCACGAATAGGCCATATGGAACAGCGAGAAGTTATCGAGGAAATTCGCCATCTGCTCGTCGGTCAGTCTCTTTTTAAGCACAAACGAAAACAGGCCTGAACTTCCGGCAAAGTCACGTTGAAAATACTCGTGTCCCGGACATTCCGCTAATGCAGGATGATTCACCCGCGCCACTTCCGGCCTTGCCGACAGCCAGCGAGCAATGTGAATACTGCTCTCCTGATGCTGCTTCAGACGTACCGCCAGCGTACGTAATCCGCGGCTACCGTTGTAGGCTGTGTCGGCATCCAGCGTTTGCCCCATCAGATAGGAGTTCTCTCGCAAACGGTCCCAACAGCGGGCGTTAGACACCGCCGTTCCCAGCATGCCATCCGAATGGCCTATGGTGTACTTGGTTCCTGCCTGAATGGAAATATCCACCCCGAAATCCAGTGCTTTGAAGAGGACACCCGCCGCCCAGGTATTGTCGATCATAATGACAATCTCCGGATTCACCGCGCGGATAGCCTTCACCATTCCCGGTACATCCTGGACTTCCATCGTGATAGAACTTGGTGATTCGAGGAACACCACCTTCGTTTCCGGACGCAGAAGATCAACGATCCCAGCCCCAATCAACGGATCGTAATACGTTGTTTCCACGTTAAATTTACTCAGGATCTTATTGCAAAAATCCTGAGTTGGCTCATAGGCCGCGCCCGTCATCAAAATATGATCGCCGCTTTGGACGAATGCCAGAATCGCATTGGTCACCGCTGCTGCTCCACACGGATACAGCGCGCAGCCGACACCGCCTTCCAGCTCACTCATGGCTTTCTGGAAGGCAAAATGCGTATAGGTTCCACGACGACCGTAAAACAGTTCGCCGTTAGCACGGTTGGCGGTGGCAAATTTCTTATCCTTCACGGTATCGAACACCAGCGAAGAGGCGCGTTGGATCACCGGATTCACCGCTCCCTGGGTATAGCGTTTGTCGCGACCAGCAACGACCAGATGCGTTTCAAGCTTCATAGCGTCTTTCATAACTTCTCCTGTTCTTAATCCGTGTGAAAACCTATACCACCGCAGCAGTAGAGTTTATTTCAGTGTTGGTCTGCTTTTTTCCAGCGAACCGTTCGACAATCTGTGCCGCGTTCAAATCATGGATGACGTTAATCAATGTAGCTGGCGCATCGGTAATGGTGCCCAGTACCACCAGCATCGGGATCGCTTCCATCGGCAGACCCAACGTGGTGACGATAAAGATCTCGCCAAGGAACGCCCCACCGGGTACGCCGCCGACGATAATGGCGGAGAGCACCGCAATCAGCATCGTCAGGAAGAAGGTTTCGGTGGTGAACTCCATACCCAGCACGGAATAGATAAAGACAATTTTCAGTGCGGCTATCATCGCCACGCCGCCTTTATTCAGGTTCACCAGCAGCGGAATGGAGACATCAACGATTTCCGGGTTGATCCCCATCGCTTTACCGGCGCGCAGCGTCACCGGGAGCGTACCCAGCGAAGAACAGGTCCCCAGCGCGGTTGCAGAGGGTTCAATCGCGTTACGCCAAAAGGCTTTCACCGCCGGAATACCGCCGCCAATGTACGAATAGAGAATAGAGCCAAAAACAAAGTAGACCAGCGTAGCAACCATAAACAGGCCAATGGCGCGGGCAAAGGTTAGCAGCAGAGCAGAGTCCTGGCTGGCCATGGTGGCCGCGAAGTAGCAGCCCAGACCAATCGGCGCAACCTTCATGATGATTGAGACGATCTTCATGATCACCGTGTTGGCATCTTCCAGCAGTGAGGCAATGCGTTTCCCAGCCTGATCCGATTGGCCAATCGCCACACCCGCAATGATCGCCATCACGATCAGCGCCAGGATATTGGACTTAGAAAACAGTCCAATAAAGTCGCTGGTGGTAATCATGCTCACAAAATCCATCTTGCCGCTGCCCGCCTGCACGGACTGCGAGAGATCGATAGTGACGCCCTGCGCCGGGTTATACCAGAGCGCCAGCGCGACGATCCCGGCCGCCGGAATAAAGGCCATCGCGATCGAAACAATAAAGATAATCGCCATAATGCGTCCCAGCCTTTTCAGGTCGGTCATACTGGCGATCGAAGACATAACGCTGATCCCCACCAGCGGCACAATAATCATAAATAACAGGTTTAAGAATATCTGACCTATTGGCTGGAGTTTACCTGCCAACGATGGGGCATAAATACCTAATAAGCCGCCAATCACCAGAGCAACTAATAAAATAATCGACGATCTGTAGGGTTCGAGTCGTGACCACATAATCGGTACCTTTAGAATAATAATTAATGAGATTAAATTCACAATGTGATGAGTTGCCGTTGCGCCTCCTGTTATTTTGTGACGTAACTCACCTAAGTTGTTATTTTTTCATTTTGCCAGTAAGTTGTTTCCTGTGATTCAATAGTTGCATGTTTAAAAGCCGAATGTAACGGCCTATTCGTACCGTTTTTGCAAATCACTTGTGAATTAAAGGAAACTATGAGTACGCCGATTTCACTCAAGCATCTGGAATTTTTTACGAAAATCGTCGATTGCGGGGGGCTGTCAGAAGCCGCGGCGCAGCTCAATGTCTCGCCGTCTGCGGTCAGTAAAAGCCTGGCCGCGATGGAAGACACGCTGGGGACGACGTTAATTAAACGCACCACCCGCAGTATTACCCTGACCGACGCCGGGCAATATCTCTTCAACCGCGCTAATAAGCTTTTGAAAGAATTCGATGAAACGCTGAATACCACTTCCGGTTATTACCACAGTCCACAGGGTGAATTACGTATAACCTGCTCAATTGCGTTTGGTTATTCCCGACTGGTGAACCTGGTGGATAAATATCGCACTCAGTTCCCGGATGTGAATTTATATATCGATCTCAACGATAACTTCGTGAATCTGAACGAAACGGATTTCGACATCGCTCTGCGCATTTCTACCGCGCCGCCGCAGAACTATGCCATGCGCAAGTTGGTGCCTGTCCGCTGGGCGTACTGCGCCTCACCCGGCTACCTTGCCAAAAAAGGCATGCCCCAGCGCCGCAGCGATCTGGTCAACCATGATTGCCTGGTGTATCCGGGTCTCACGCCAGTGCTAAAAGTGGCTGATGAACAGGATCGTCTGCATCAGCTCAAACTGCATATGCCGATCCAGGCCAATAGCAGCCTGGTATTACTGAAGTCGGTACTGGAAGATCAGGGCGTGGCGTACTTGCCGACTTACCTGATTGGCGATCATATTCAAAAAGAAGAAATAACACCGTTGATGCTCGACGGCACGATTACCTGTGAAACTCATGCTCTGTATGCGCTCTATTTTCCCAGTAAGTACAGCAACCCCAAGGTACGATCGTTTATCGATTTTCTGGTAGCGGAACTCGGTCCCTTACCTGTCTGGGACAACTGGATCCCGGAGTAAGATCTGGTCGCCTAAAAACGAGGGCCGCACCACATTTTTTGCACGATCCTGTCGTCTGGCTCTATTCTTAAGCCTATGAATAAAATTGCTGAACTCAAACGCGCCAAACGACTGGCGCTCTCATTGCTGCTGATTGCCGCCGCCACTTTCGTTATCACGCTGTTTCTGCCGCCTAACTTCTGGGTACTCGGAATCAAAGCGATCGCCGAAGCGGCGATGGTCGGCGCACTGGCGGACTGGTTTGCCGTGGTGGCGCTTTTTCGCCGGGTGCCGATCCCTTTTATCTCGCAACATACGGCGATTATCCCGCGCAATAAGGATCGGATCGGGGAAAATCTCGGTCAGTTTGTGCAGGAAAAATTTCTCGACACTCAGTCCCTGGTCGCGCTGATCCGCCGCCATGAACCAGCGCTATTGATCGGGAACTGGTTCAGCCAGCCGGAAAACGCCCGGCGTATCGGCCAGCACCTGCTGCAAATTATGAGCGGTTTTCTCGAACTGACCGACGACGCCCGCATTCAGCGGCTGATCAAGCGGGCAGTGCACAAGGCCATCGATAAGGTTGATCTCTCTGAAACCAGCGCATTGATGCTGGAAAGCATGACCAAAAACAATCGCCATCAGGTGCTGCTCGACACGCTGATCGCCCAACTGATCGCTCTGCTGCAACGCGATAGCTCGCGGGCATTTATCGCCCGGCAGATCGTGCACTGGCTGGAGACCGAACATCCACTGAAAGCGAAGATCCTGCCGACAGAATGGCTGGGCGAGCACAGCGCCGAACTGGTTTCTGACGCCGTAAACTCTTTGCTGGATGACATCAGCCACGATCGCGCCCATCAGATCCGCCACGCCTTCGATCGCGCGACGTTTAAGCTCATCGATAAGCTCAAACACGATCCGGAAATGGCCGTGCGAGCGGAAAGCCTCAAAAGCTATCTGAAAGAAGACGAAGCCTTCAACCGTTATCTCGGCGAGCTGTGGGCAGACCTGCGTCAGTGGCTGAAAACCGATATCAACGCCGATGATTCTCGCGTGAAGCAGCGCATTGCCAATGCCGGGCAGTGGTTCGGCGAAACGCTGGTTGCCGACAGCGCCCTGCGCGCTTCATTGAATGGGCATCTGGAGCAGGCCGCGCATAAGGTTGCGCCGGAGTTCGCCGCCTTCCTGACGCGCCACATTAGCGACACGGTGAAAAGCTGGGATGCGCGCGATATGTCACAGCAAATTGAGCTAAACATTGGCAAAGATTTGCAGTTTATTCGCGTCAACGGCACGCTGGTCGGCGGTTCTATTGGGCTGCTGTTATATCTGCTGTCGCAAATTCCTTCCCTGCTGACGCTGGCGAATCTTTAAGGGGACCACCTCGCTGGTGATGCCCCTCGCCCGTCAACTTAGCGTGCCGCGCAATATTAATCTACTGGGAAGCGGCGCTCAGGCCATCATTAACGCCACGCTGCGTGGTGCCGTTGCGTTGTTTTTTGCTGCGATTATCAGTCTCACGCAATGATATAAACAGCGATTCGGCAACCCTAAATAAAGAACAAAATACCCACCAGGAAAATTAAAATTCACAACCGTTAATTTATAAACTCACTTTAAAATGCGTAAAAATGGACATGTTAATTCAACATCAACACCATCTTCAAAAACGCATATATTCTGGTTTAAAAAAATCGCCCGCTTTAATAATCCTGATCGACTTAATTTGCTCCTTTAAAAACAGGCAGATGTAAAAAAGGCGTCTTACAAAAGACGCCTTTTACATATTATCACAACAAATTAGAACTGATAGGTCAGACCCGCAACAACCTGGTTGTCGCCGTCAGCGCCATCAAGCAGGTTAATTTTATAACCTACATCAGCAACCATATTTTTGTTGAAGTAGTAGTCCGTACCCAGCGCCACATATTCGGTCAGGTCATTATTATTGTTGTCACGCGTATGGACATAAGCCACGTTCGGACGCAGACCAAAATCAAACACATACGCAGCCATCGCTTCAAAGTGCTCAGCTTTGTCCGCATCCTGAATCAGGTTGTGAGACTCACCATACATCGTCGCTACGTAGATGGCGTTAGCATCATACTTCAGGCCAGCACCCCAGAACTCTGCGTTTTCGCCATCCCAACCATTCTGTTTCTGCTGAGCAGTCACTGAACTGGTGGTGTAGGCCGCAATCGCAGACACGCCGGAATCGGCGATATTATCGTAGCCCAGGGAGAAGCCGTAGCCATTGCCATGCTGTTTCGTTGGATCCTTATCGGTATCATCCTGACCCTGATATTGCGCGCCAAGGCTCAGGCCATCAACGGCACCAAACAGATTTTTGGTGCGGAGTGTTGCAACGCCAGAAGTGCGTGTAGTAAGGAAGCGGTCAGTATTTTCATAGGAGTCACCGCCGAACTCTGAAAGAGTGTCAGTGTAAGCTCCCACGTCGTAAGCGATACCGTAGTTACGACCGTAGTCAAAGCTAACGTCATGGCCATAATCCAGACCAGCAAACGCCAGACGTGTATTAACACCATTCTGTGAACCTTCTGCTTTAGCGGCATCAAACTGACTTTCAAACTGACCATAGCCAGTCAGTTGATCGTTGATTTGAGTCTCACCGCGAAAACCCAGACGTGCGTAGGTGCCGTCAGCATCGGTGCCGTCAGTCCAGGAGTGGACCGCTTTTACTTTGCCGTACAAATCAAGTTTGTTGCCATCTTTATTATAAATTTCCGCTGCATGAGCGGAAGTGATGCCTAATGCCATCACTGCTAATACCACTGCTGACTTTTTCATATTTTTACTCACTTTTAATTGTGAATTTTGCTATCAACTTTGTTATGAAGGCAGAAAGTCCTCATAAAAAAGCCCCCTGAATACCAAGGGGAGAAATCAAAAACACACCAATAAAGGCAATAATGAAGTGGCAATAAATAATTCACTACTCAGATTTCATTCAAAATCCGGAATAAGGTCAGCCAGGTTTACTCTTGATTCTCGCCCTGGTTAATAGAGCGATGTAGCATTAACGCCTCAGCGATAATATCTTGTTTACTTTTTCGCGTTTCAAATGCCAGCGTTCGGACATATTCCCACAGAGAATTATCAACACGGGCACTTAAAAGAACCATATCTTTAGATCGGGTACCCCTGGCTTTTCGGATATCGGGATAATCTCGAGAAGGCATCGTCATCATCTCCTGAACGCAATAAGACGCTTATGGCGATGAAATATGCAGTCAGTGTAAAAACATGTCAACGGTAAAAAGCATTCACAATCGTAATAAAACTGTTAATAAAGCGAGGTAAAATGGAACGATATTTCAAGTGAAAGATAACTTGTTTATAGAATAATGTGTAATTTTAACTTTACATATATTCATTTTTATTCATTTGATTAAAAACGCATGAAGCATTGACACGAATTATTACACTCAATCAAAACATCATTACAGCCAATAAGTTACATACCGTTATTAATGTCTACTTTTATGCGAACTGCTTGTTTTTATGTACTGTTATGCAAAGCGGTTCTACCCAAACCACTGCCGGAATCACTTTGATTCTCACTTAATGCTGACCTGTTTTGTCTAAAAATAAGCACGAAAAGGTAAAAATAAGGTAAATAACCCATTTTTTCGCATGCAAAATTAAGTTGTTTTTAATTGATATAAATCAATTTACGTCGTGTAAAGACGGCGAAAAAATCCCGGCTGAGGCGCCAGACAAAATTTTTTATGTCCAATTCAGCACGATAAAAGGGGAATAATCACGAGGGAAAGTACCACACGGACCGAAGCTGTCCGTGTGGCTGAAGAAGCGAAATCAGGCGTTAACTTTATCCAGCGGCCAGGACTCGAACAGATAGCCATCAAAGTCGATATCATCGACATTTGAAAATTCCAACAGCCGTTGTTTGACGTTTTCCAGATGCTGCCACATTGCCAGCTTGGCCGCGCGGGCGTCCTTTTTAATTAACGCCGCCAGGATCTGCTTGTGGTCGACCATCCACTCCTTACGGTAATGAGTATCATCGAGGTGGCTATGAAGCTGGATCCACATCGGGTTGTTCTCACGCCACTGCCATGACTGGCGAAATAACTCCACCAGCATGCTGTTATGCGTGGCTTCCGCAATCGCCAGATGAAACTGCATGTCACCGCTTTCTGATCCATTCGGTTCGCTGGAGGCCAGCTCACGCTCTTCCAGTTGCAACGCCTGACGCATTTTGACGATGTCTTCGCGAGTGGCCTGCAGCGCGGCAAATTCAGCGATGTTGCTTTCCAGCAACTGGCGCGCCTGCAGCAGTTCAAACGGACCGGCATCGTTGCAGTGATTTACATCCGTACTGTCGATACTCTGCGCATCCGCATTGTCGAGCACGTAGATTCCGGCGCCACGACGCACGTCCACCAGTCCTTTAATTTCCAGCATGATTAATGCTTCGCGCACCACCGTGCGAGTGACATTAAGCATCTCAGCAATTTCACGCTCCGGCGGCAAACGCTCACCGGGCTGGTACGGCGTCTGGACAATCAGATCGCGGATCATGGCACCCACTTCCTGGTAGGGTCTTTGTTGAGAAGTGTTCGATTTCATCGTGTTATGTCCGTCAGAAGCGTGTAATCAGATACGGTGAATAGGTATCGAACTATAGCATTTGCGGCAAGTCAAAAACAGAAAACGGGTCAACCAAATCAGTATTTTGATTGACCCGTCATAGTTCGGGGAATTAAGCGTCAGCGCTTAGCGCGGCAACACACTCACGCGCGCCCAGCTCGCACAGTTGTTGATACATGGCGATAACCGTCTCAACAAAGTCGGCGTTTTCCGCTAAATCATGGCCAAAAATCCCGCTCAGCCCCAGCAGCGCCGTCACACGTTCAGCCCCCTGGTACTGTTGGTTAATACGCTGGAATTCAGCCAGCATTGGGTCAACAACATCAATGGCCTGCCCCTGCTCATCCACGCCGTGGGTATAACGCATCCAGCCCGCGACGCCAAGCGCCAGGTGACGCCAGTCGCTGCCGTTTTGCAGGTGCAGACGCACCGGATCCAGCAGGCGCTGCGGCAGTTTCTGGCTGCCATCCATCGCAATCTGCCAGGTGCGGTGGCGCAGAGACGGGTTGCTAAAACGTTCGATCAGCAGCGTCGCATAGGCGTTGAGATCGGTGCCTTCCGGCATAGCCAGCGTCGGCGCCTGTTCCTGCATCATCAGCGCAAACGCCGCTTTGCGATACGCGGGATTGGTCATGGTATCGGCGATAGTTTCATACCCGCCAAGATAGCCCAGATACGCGAGGAAAGAGTGGCTGCCGTTAAGCATGCGCAATTTCATCATTTCAAACGGCACTACATCGGCAACGAACTGCGCGCCGACTTTATCCCAGTCCGGGCGACCATTGACGAAGTTGTCTTCAATCACCCACTGACGGAACGGCTCACAGGCGATAGCACACGGGTCGTAAACGCCCAACTGGTCGGCAATTTCCTGCAACGTTTCTGGCGTCGCTGCCGGAACAATGCGGTCTACCATGGTGCATGGGAAGGTGGCGTTAGCTGCAATCCACTCCGCTAACTGCGGGTCGCGCGCCTGCGCCAGGCCCAGCACCGCGACTTTCGCCACATGACCATTTTCACGCACGTTATCGCAGGACATCACGGTAAAGGCCGCCAGCCCCTGCTCGCGACGCAGATGCAACGCCTGTACGATGTACCCAATCGCCGATTTCGGCGCGGTCGGGTTCGCCAGATCGTGCTTAATCAGTGGGTTATTGAGATCTAACTGGCCGCTGGCAGCGTCGGTGCAGTACCCTTTTTCCGTGACCGTCAGCGAGACAATCGCCGTCTGCGGGCGCGCCATGGCCTGTAAAATACCGTCGCAACCGTCAAGATCCGGGTGTAGCGCTTCTTTCATCGAGCCAATCACTTTCAGCACGGTGTTGTCCGCGCCCTTTTCCGCCACGGTATACAGCAGTTGCTGCTTGCGCAGGTTTTCAATCAGTACGCAGTCGTTACCCGGCATCAGGTTAACTTCACAGATACCCCAGTCGCTGTCGGTGGTTTCTAAGAGATGGTGGGTGTACAGCGCCTGATGCGCGCGGTGAAAAGCACCGCATCCCAGGTGAACAATACGGGATTGCAGGCGAGAACTGTCCCACGCCGGACGCGCAACCGGCAGGTTGCTACTGGCAATTGTCGTTGTCATCGTGAACTCCAGAAGCCGTTGGAATACCAACGGAAGAGAAAAGGAAAAAGCCGGCCAGACAGGTGACCGGCAAATCTGCTTTAACGGCTGAAGAAAGCGCGCTGGATAGCCATTTCAACACCACGCACTTCCGCCAGCCCTTTCAGGCGACCAATCGCGGAGTAACCGGGGTTGGTTTTCTTTTTCAGATCGTCAAGCATCTGATGACCGTGATCCGGTCGCATGGGGATCAGATCCTCTTTGCCCTCAGCTTTACGACGTTGCTCTTCTTCGACGATCGCTTTCACCACTTCGTACATGTCAACGTCGCCGTTAAGATGCGCCGCTTCATGGAAGGTTTTCGGGTTATCTTCACGCAGCGTGGAGCGCAGATGGGTGAAGTAAATGCGCGGACCAAACTGTTTGATCATGTCAACCAGGTCGTTGTCCGCACGAACGCCGTAGGAGCCGGTGCACATGGTAAAACCGTTCGCCATGCTGCTGACCGTATCCACCATCCACTGCATATCTTCCACGGTGGAAACAATACGCGGCAGGCCGAGGATCGGGCGCGGCGGATCGTCCGGGTGTACCGCCATACGCACACCAGCTTCTTCTGCCACCGGAATGATCGCTTTCAGGAAGACGGCAAAATTCTCGCGCAGCGCGGCTTTATCGATATCTTTGTAACGCTCAAGATGCTGACGGAACTGATCGAGGGTATAGCCTTCTTCCGCACCCGGCAGACCGGCGATGATATTGCGGGTCAAACGCGCTTTGTCTTCATCGCTCATGGTTGCGAAGCGTTCATTGGCCTGAGCAATCTCTTCGGCGGTGTAGTCTGCTTCCGCGCCCGGACGTTTGAGGATATGCAGCTCAAAGGCGGCAAATTCAATCTGGTCAAAACGCAACGCTTTGGAGCCGTCCGGCAGGACGTATTCCAGATCGGTACGGGTCCAGTCGAGAACCGGCATAAAGTTATAGCACACGGTACGAATGCCGCACTGGGCCAGGTTACGCAGGCTCTGCTGGTAATTGGCGATCCACTGCTGATAGTTGCCAGAACGGGTTTTAATGTCTTCGTGGATCGGCACGCTTTCGACGACCGACCAGACCAGGCCCGCCTGCTCAATAATCGCTTTGCGCTTTAGGATCTCATCAACCGTCCACACTTCCCCGTTCGGGATATGGTGCAAAGCGGTGACAACGCCCGTGGCACCCGCCTGACGCACATCCGCTAAGGTGACCGGATCGTTAGGGCCATACCAGCGCCATGTCTGTTCCATGTTTTGTTCCTCGTTTACATTATGGACTCGACGATATGGCGCATAAATTCCTCCTTTTGGTATTACATGTCAACCTCAATGGCGATATTGGTTAACCAAATCACAATGAAAGCCGATTTAATCCTATGTGCGCCGCAAAAATACACGGTGAATATGTAAACATGTAACGCAATGTGACATCTATCGCATCAATGGTTAACCAATATATGTAACATCTCAACCAAAATCATAATGGTTCAACCAAAAGAAGGTAGACGTTTTATGCACGTTCTCAATATTCTGTGGGTCGTATTCGGCATCGGTCTGATGCTGGTACTTAATCTAAGATTCAAAATAAACTCGATGGTCGCCCTGCTGCTGGCGGCGCTCTCGGTCGGCATGCTGGCGGGTATGGATTTAATGGAGCTGCTGCACACCATGAAATCCGGTTTCGGCAGTACGCTGGGAGAGCTGGCGATTATCGTGGTATTCGGGGCGGTCATCGGTAAGCTGATGGTTGATTCCGGGGCGGCACATCAGATTGCCCATACGCTACTGGCGCGCCTCGGCCTGCGCTATGTGCAGTTGTCGGTGATCATTATTGGTCTGATCTTCGGCCTGGCGATGTTCTATGAAGTAGCGTTTATTATGCTGGCGCCGCTGGTGATCGTTATTGCTGCGGAAGCGAAGATCCCGTTCCTCAAGCTGGCGATCCCCGCCGTTGCCGCCGCCACCACCGCGCACTCCCTGTTCCCACCGCAACCAGGCCCGGTGGCACTGGTTAACGCCTACGGCGCTGACATGGGCATGGTCTACATCTACGGTATTCTGGTAACCATTCCGAGCGTAATCTGCGCCGGACTTATCCTGCCGAAGTTCCTTGGCAACCTCGATCGTCCGACGCCGTCATTCATGAAAGCCGACGTCCCGGTTGACCAGAACAATCTGCCGTCATTCGGCGTGTCTATTCTGGTGCCGCTGATCCCGGCGATCATCATGATCTCCACCACCATTGCCAACATCTGGCTGGTAAAAGGGACACAAGCATGGGAAGTGGTCAACTTCCTCGGTTCTTCACCGATTGCAATGTTCATCGCCATGATTGTTGCCTTCGTGCTGTTTGGTACCGCGCGTGGTCATGATATGCAATGGGTCATGAACGCCTTTGAAAACGCGGTGAAAAGTATCGCGATGGTGATCCTGATCATCGGCGCGGGCGGCGTACTGAAGCAGACCATCATCGATACCGGCATTGGCGATACCATCGGTATGTTGATGTCGCACGGCAATATTTCTCCGTACATCATGGCGTGGTTGATAACCGTATTAATTCGTCTGGCAACCGGTCAGGGCGTGGTCTCAGCCATGACGGCGGCGGGAATTATCAGCGCAGCCATCCTCGACCCGGCAACCGGTCAACTGGTGGGCGTCGATCCGGCGTTACTGGTGCTGGCAACGGCGGCAGGCTCCAACACCCTGACCCACATCAACGATGCCTCGTTCTGGCTGTTCAAAGGCTACTTTGACCTGTCGGTGAAGGATACGCTGAAAACCTGGGGTCTGCTGGAACTGGTAAACTCCGTGGTGGGTTTGATAATCGTGTTGATCATCAGCATGATTGCATAAAGTCTGTCCCGCTCTGGCAGTAGCGCCAGAGCGGTTTTCCATCCTGTCTTAGCAATCCTCAATAATCAGATACACCGCCTTCACCGGGCCATGCACCCCAACCACCTTGATAAGCTCAATATCCGCCGTCGAACTGGGTCCACTGATAATGTTAATGCACGACGGCATCCGCTCACCGGCCTGCGCTTTCTGATGCAGTTTTTCCGCCAGTTGTGCTACGCGCGGCAGGATGGTGCTTTTACGCAGCACGAAAATCGACGACTCCGGCAACAGGCTCAGGGAACGCCCGCGCTCCGGCGCGGAAAACAGCACCACGCCGCCGGACTCGGTCAGGCCATACTCGGCATAGACCACGCCGACTTTCGCCTGCTCGGCCTGGGTAATATTTTCGCTACCGCGCGCCGGGTCCCAGACCACAGCGTTGCATGCCTGCTGTAAGCGTTCGGTAATGCCCAGTTCCACCAGCCGACTGTCGCCGCTCAGTACCACCGGTTGTGGCCCCAGCTCCTCACACAGGCGGAGCGCCGCGTCTGCGGCCTGATCCTCGCGGGTCAGTTCGCAGCGGGCCAGCATCACCTCGCTGGCAAACTGGATAAACGCCTCGCAGCGCTGCTCGGGGCTCAGTTCGGTCAGGCGCTCGTTGGCATAGTTGTTAACCGGCGCGGCATCCGCGTGCGGTTCGAAACGCAGCGGGCGACCCAACGCCTGGGCGACGGTGTTTAAAAATGCGGTACGGTTATCCATTTTTTTTCTCCTGCGCCTGATGTTTCTTAAACCAGCTGCGGAAACTCTCGCCGTCAGCATCAGGCAGATCGCGCGCCTCCATCCAGTCACCAATCGCGCCAACCTTAAGCGGCGTTTTACCGCCATTGATAAACCAGCTCGCCGCGTGGGCCCCGGCCATCATGCCGACCTTCCACAGCCCTGGATGGCTGTTGGCATAAGCGAACATTTTGATCGCCCGTCGCTCGGCTTTCGGGGTAATGCCCTCTTCGGCCATCACCCGGCGATGCCGCAGGATCAGTTTTGACAGCGGGATCCGCACCGGACAGACGCTGTCACAGGCCGTGCACAGTGAACAGGCATACGGCAGGTCTTTAAAATCTTTATAGCCGCCGAGCAGCGGAGAGATCACTGCGCCGATGGGACCTGGATAGATGGAGCCATAGCCATGCCCGCCGATATGACGATACGCCGGACAGGTGTTCATACAGGCTCCGCAGCGGATGCAGCGCAGCACATCACGAAACGCTGAACCCAGCACCTGCGAGCGCCCGTTATCGACAATCACCAGATGAAATTCTTCCGGTCCGTCAACGTTATCCGCCTCACGCGGGCCGGTCAGCCAGGTGTTGTAGCCCGTCAGACGTGCGCCCACGGCGCTGCGCGCCAGCATAGTGATCAGTACATCCACATCGGCAAACGTCGGTGCGATACGCTCCATACCCATCACCGCAATGTGCGTTTTCGGCAGCGTGGTGCACATGCGCGCGTTGCCTTCGTTGGTCACCAGACACACCGAGCCAGTTTCCGCCACGGCAAAGTTGCAACCGGTAATGCCGATTTCGGCACTCAGGAAATCTTCGCGTATCTTCTGGCGAATGAATAAGGTCATGGCTTCCGGCGTTTCCGGGCCGTCGTAGCCCAGACGTTCGTTCAGCACACGGCGGATCTGATAACGATCTTTATGAATGGCCGGGACCACGACGTGCGAAGGCGGATCCTGATCCAGTTGCAGGATGTATTCGCCGAGATCGGTTTCGATCACCTGAATTCCGGCATCCTGCAGCACATGATTGACGCCGATCTCTTCGGTCACCATCGACTTGGACTTCACCACCTTCTTCGCATTTTTATTCTGTGCGACCTGCAGAATGTAGCGGGTAGCCTCTTCTTTGGTTTTGGCGAAATAGACGTGCCCGCCGTTTTGCGTCACTTTCTCGGAGAGTTGATACAGGTAAGCGTCGAGATTGCTCAGAACGTGATCGCGGATCTGGCTGGCACGATCGCGCCAGTCTTCCCAGTGGCCTAACTCCTCGACCATTTTCTGTCGATTCGCGCCGATACGCTCCTGCGCATTAGCCACGGCTTTGCGCATGATCGGGTCTTCAATCTGCTGACGAATGCGCAGTTTAAATTCTACATCGCTGGTTTTTATCGACATTTCTTTCCCCTCAGCGGCTCATCAGCACTTCAGCAATATGCATCACTTTGACCGGCTGACCTTCCCGTTGCAGTCGACCGCCAATGTTCAGCAGGCAGCTGACATCTGCGCCAATCAAGTATTCCGGCTTCGCATCCATCAGATGGAAAACTTTCTCTTTCACCATCTCGCCGGATATTTCAGCCATTTTGACCGAGAATGTTCCGCCAAAGCCGCAGCAGGTGTCCTGATCGGCAAACGTCAGCAGCTCCAGCCCGCGCACGTTTTTCAGCAGTGTGAGCGGCTCTTCCTTCACACCCAGCTTGCGGGTCAGGCTACAGGAGGGGTGATATACGGCGCGGCCATGCAGACTGGCGCCGACATCCACCACGCCCAGTTTGTTGACAATAAAGGAAGTGAGATCCTGCATACGCGCGGCAACGTTCTCAGCACGGATCGCCCACTCAGGTTCATCGGCCAGATAGGTCGGGTAGCTTTTTACCGCATAGGTGCAGGAGCCTGCCGGAGAGATAATCGGATCGTCGTTGTCTTCCAGCGCGGCGATCAGGTTTTTCATCCCGGGGATCGCTTCTTTGATGTAACCGCTGTTGATGGCTGGCTGACCGCAACACCCTTGCTTCTCGGGGAAATTCACGCGACAACCCAGTTTTTCCAGCAGCAATACGGAGTCTCGTGCCATCCGTGATTTCAGTGCGTCACCAATGCAGGTAACAAAGAAATTTACATTCACAATAACCACTCCATTGCTTCATTTCTGTTTATTGCGCTTGATATTGCTATATCAAGCAAAGGTTCAATCGTCTTTCACACCCAGTTTTTCGGTTTGCTCGTTTTACTAATGCCTGGGTTCATAATGTTGCTCAGATCGTTTTCCTTTGATGGCGACTCTCCGTTTCTTATATCAGGACAATCGCAAATGTCTGCATTTTCATTTGTATGACAAAACAAAAGAATCCCCTAATCGACTCGGACATGCAATAGCCAGGTTTATTTATTTCGGCATCGCTCACATTTTTATATTTAAAACCACAGCATTATTAACACCTTAAGAATAGTTTCAGGAGATAACTATTCTCGTCACCACCATTATCAAACATGTTGTTAAATAACTACTTATAGGTATTCCGCTTACTCTTAAGTATATTTATTCGGCATTAAACTTTAATTAAAAGATTACAATAGTTACAAAACCACAAATCATAATTACTTTATCCACTGAAGCGATTCAGTTTACAGCTTTTATTAATCCAGCAATGTAGCCTCCCCGCCATAAATATAAATCAGGTTTAATAAACCAATCGGGAATAGCAATGAACGAATATTTTATGTTTGCCCTGGCACTCTCTCCGTTACTACTGATGGTATTTTTAATATTAAAACTAAAAATGGCCATCCATTATTCCGTGCTAATCTCTTTAGTTTTCACTGCCGCGTTATCAGCACTATTCTGGGAAATGCCCGTACAGAATCTGAAAGCCGCAATAGGCTATGGCGCACTGAAGGGATTATGGCCGATCGTGATAGTGATCCTCGGCGCTATCTTCAGTTATAACGTCATGCAGGCGACCAAAGCGCTGGATATTCTGCGCGATATTCTCGCCAGCATTAGCGAAGATAAGCGTATTCAGGTGCTGCTGATTTCATGGTGCTTTGGCGGATTCCTTGAAGCTGCGGCGGGTTATGGTACGGCGGTCGCCATTCCAATCGGCATTCTTATTGCGCTCGGATTCAACCCGCTGAAGGCGGCGATCGCCTCTCTGGTTGCAAATACCGTTCCCACCGCATTCGGCGCGGTCGGGATCCCGGTTTCTATTCTGGCGGAACAGGTTAATCTGCCGGTTTATACCTTAGGCGGAACCATTATTTTGCAACTGGCGCTGTTTAATATCCTGCTGCCGTTTGTCATTGTCTGCATAATTGGCGGCGGCCTGAAAGCCATTCGCGGCGTATTTCTGATCACGCTGATGTGCGGCATCACCACGCTGGTTCCGCAATATTTTGTTGCTATCCATCTTGGCGCGGAATTGCCTGCCTTTGCCGGGAGCCTGGTCAGCCTGTTTGCCGTCGCGATAGTCAGCCGCCTGCGCAAAGGGAAAACCGATCCCGAATGGCGCATTGAGGTCAGCCATACCCGCGAAACCACGCCGCGCTCGGCAAAAGTGTTGTTCCGCGTGGGCTCTATCTATCTGTTTATTTTTGTCTTTATCCTGCTGTGTTCACCGCTGTTCCCGACGATAAAAGCCGCGGCGTCCCAACTGGCCTCGGTACTGCATTTCACGCTAGCCGACGGCAAAACCCTGGCGCTGAAAGTGGAATGGGTGACCACGCCGGGGATGCTGATCATCTTTGCGACCATTATCGGCGGTTTTATTCAGGGGGCTTCGGCACGTGGGATGCTGGAAGTGTTTATCAAAACCATTTTCCAGCTTAAAAATTCCATTGTGGCGATTATGGCGATCGTCGCGCTGGCCACGGTGATGGATCTCAGCGGAATTATTTCCACGCTGGCCCAGTCGATTGTCGATCTGACCGGCAGCTCATACGTCTTCCTCGCCCCGGTGATTGGCGCGCTGGGCACGTTTGTGACCGGCAGCGATACCAACTCGAACATTCTGTTCGGTAAGTTGCAAACTATTGCCGCCAGTAAGCTGCATATCGATCCCAACTGGCTGGCGGCGGCCAATACCTCCGGCGCAACGGGCGGAAAAATGATTTCGCCGCAGAGCATCGCCATCGCAGTTTCAGCCACCAAAATGGACGGCCAGGCCAACCAGATAATGTCTGGCACCATGAAATACTGCTGCGCCTACATTGTGATCCTCGGCCTGAAAGTCGGTCTCTTTTATTACTGGTTTATGGCGTAACCCGTTGTCAACCCCGCCAAATTCGCGGCAATCGTATTTGACGACGCGGTGACCATAAAGGTTTACACCGCCCTGGGATCGGAACGAGGTGACAGGCTTTACGATTTGTCGGCGCTGACTAAAATAGCGCCGATGTTTCAAATCGAGGGTTGTTGTTATGTTGTTCTGGAAAAAGATGGTGAAGAAGTTCGACGCCTTTTCTGCGTTGATCCCACCACGCTACTTCCGCGTGTAATGTCTGCGTTTCACGCTCATTTGTCGGCCGGATAAGGCGCAAGCGCCGCATCCGGCAACTGGCCCCCTTTCACTTGCGCAGCCCGCACGCTCTTAACACCCTGACCCACAGACGAAGCCACGCAAAACGGTAGACCAGCGGATGCTGAAATCGTAGCAATGTCAGAAACATAGAGCCTCCTTGCGGCGCTACAGTACCGTTGCCTGATAGCGAATCTGCGGCTCCATTATCTGGTGACGCGCGTCTATCAGCCGCAGTTCATACGAGTCGCGCTCTTTCGTTAGTCGCATCACCGCGTCAACAATACTGGTGGTCCGCTCCAGCGCCAGCTTGTCATCATAACCATTGAGCAGTGAGGCCAGCATCACGCTGCAAATCAGATCCCCTACGCCCACCGGCATTTTGGCAAAGCTATACAGCGGCCGGGCGATGTGTAACGTCTGTTCCGCCGTCACCAGCAGCATTTCAAACGCCTGTTTGTCACGCGAGCAGTCGCCGAGATGCTTCACCAGTACCTTGTTCACGCCCCATGACACCAGCTGCTGCGCCGCTTCCACCACCTCGTCAAAACTACGCAGTTGTCTGCCCGTCAGCACACCCAGCTCATAGAGATTCGGCCCCATTATGTCGGCCAGTTGAATGGCGTCATCGACAAAATAGGACTCCACGCCCTGCGCGACAATGCAGCCTTTTTGCGGGTCGCCCATTACTGGATCGCAAAAATAGAGCGCCTGCGGATTACGCTGGCGAATGGTGGTGACCGCGTGCTTGACCTCTTCGCAATGGCGTTTATCTCCAAGATACCCTGACAATACGGCATCACATTGCGCCAGCTTTTGCAGGTCATCCAGCCCGCTGATGATGGCGCTCAACTCGCCGTGCGGCATCGCCATGCCCTGCCACATCCCGTACTGGGTGTGGTTGGAAAACTGCACGGTGTAAAACGGCCAGACATCGATCCCCGAAAGCTGCATCGGCAACACGGCGGCTTTATTTCCGGCATAGCCATAAACGACTGACGACTGAACAGACAACACGTTTTTCATTTTGACTCCGTCTAACGAAACGTTGGCAGCAGACCAAATACGTCGAGAACAACCGTCAGATAAACAATCGCCCCACAGACAATCACCAGATTGAGCACGGTGTTATTACACGGCGCGGTATAGCTGGCGGTCGGAAAACACTTCCTCGCCGCTTTCACCAGGAACGGCGGCAGGATCACGCTCCAGATGGTAAAGGCCAGACCGGCGTAACCAATCGCGTGCACAAAACCGTTCGGGAAGAAGAAGCACACGGCGGCTGGCGGGAAGTAAGTCACCAGCGCGGTTTTCAGGCGGCCCATGCCGTCATCCGGGAAATGAAACAGATCGGCGATGTAATCAAACAGGCCAAGCGTCGCCGCCAG
This sequence comes from Citrobacter sp. CRE-46, assembly GCF_059615875.1. Lineage (NCBI taxonomy): Bacteria > Pseudomonadati > Pseudomonadota > Gammaproteobacteria > Enterobacterales > Enterobacteriaceae > Citrobacter > Citrobacter sp. CRE-46. The sequence continues at coordinate 4,488,735 of NZ_CM184341.1, forward strand.
CAGGGAACTGGCTACCGCGAAGTTGCCGAAGAAGGTCAGGATCAGATCCATATAACGGCTGGTGAACAGCCCGCTGATGGCCTCGACAAACACGTCGATATTGCCGCCTTTGGCGATAATTGGCGGGAACGAGGAACGGCTAATGTTGCCCATCGTAACGGCTAACCAGAAGATATACAGCAGCAGGGCAAACAGCGTGCCGATGATAATAGAGCGCGTAATATTCGAAATCCCGCTCGTGCCGTACAGCTTGACCAGGCTCGGCACGTTACCGTGAAAACCAAACGAGATAATGCAGAACGGCAGCGTCATCAGGATATACGGCAGATACTGCGAATTGGGCAGCGCCACCGCCACGCTGTCGACGAGTTTTGCCACTTCGATATGGCCCACTAGCCCGGAGAAGGTGGCAAAGAACGCCACAAATTTACCGATAATCAGCACGGTAGTGATGCGTCCAACCAGCAAGGAACTGTACCAGGCAATTGCCCCAACCAGCATACTGACGATAATCACCGAGATATTTGCCGGAAAACGCACTCCGCTGTATTTAAATACGGTTTGCGCCATCACCGCCGATGAACCGGAGATATAGGCATAGGTCAGAATATACAGCACAAAGCCGAAAGCGATACCCACCACGATATTCCACTTACGGCCTAATAAATCTTGGGTAAAGGTATTAAAACTGGCACCAGCGCCATAATGTAGGTTAACTTCAACCAGCATCAGGCCGGTTAATAACATCATGATGGCAATAAAGAGAAGAATAACCGACGCACCGGGGAACCATACGCCGGCCATCGCAATCGGCAGGGAAAACATTCCGCCACCCACTACGGTCGCGATAACCAACATGGTTCCGCTAATCAGTCCGGGGGTACTACTCTGTCGCTCAATGGCATTAATATCCATGATAAATGTTCCTGTAGACTATTCGTTATAATTACAGCTGTCATTTGTACATCATGCGGATAATAAAAATGTCGGAGTCAGGGTTTACTTTTTATAGTTCTGTCACGGTAACGGACACCGCAAAGGCTTCCTGTTCATGGAAAAAGAAGACAAAAAAGCCCCATCGCCAGATGGGGCCATAATGCTTATTTAGATATAATCAAAGCGCGCGGTAAAGAAACGCAACTGCTTCGGCTCGTAAATAAACTTCAGCCCGCGAATATCTTCTTTGTGCTGGTAAAGTTTAATAATACCGTCGGCCACCACATCCATATGCGCGTAGGTATAAACGCGACGTGGAATCGTCAGACGCACGGTTTCCAGTTTCGGTCTGTGGTGTTCGCCGGTGACGTTATTACGACCCGCAGAGATAATTCCGCGCTCCATACTACGTACACCAGTTTCTACATAGATGCTGGCAGCCAGGCTTTGCGCCGGGAACTCGTCCTGCGTCAGATGCTCGCAGAAGCGGCGCGCATCGAGGAATACCGCATGACCGCCCACCGGTTCAACAATCGGTACGCCAGCAGCTTTCAGCTTGTCGCCCAGGTAGCGCACCTGCTTCACGCGGTGCTCAATGTACTCATACTGCATGGCTTCGCGCAGGCCAATCGCCATGGCTTCCATGTCGCGTCCGGCCAGGCCGCCGTAGGATGGCATCCCTTCGTAGACCACGACTAACTCTTTGGCAGCAGAGAACATTTCGTCATCATTCATGCACAGGAAGCCGCCGATGTTTACCAGACAGTCTTTTTTACCACTCATGGTACAACCGTCGGCGTAGCTGAACATCTCATGCACGATCTCTGCGATGCTCTTGTTCTCAAAGCCCTGCTCTTGCTCTTTGATAAAGTAGGCGTTTTCTACGCAGCGGGTGGCGTCGTAGAACACTTTAATGCCGTGTGCTTTTGTCAGTTCACGTACCGCACGCATGTTAGCCATCGATACCGGCTGCCCGCCCGCGAGGTTAACCGTCACCGCCAGGCAAATATAGGCAATATTCTCGGCGCCTTTTTCATCAATCAGCTTTTGTAATTTTTTAAGATCGATATCACCTTTAAATGCAATATTCAGACCGGCATCGTGCGCTTCGTCACGAACGATATCGACAAACACCGCGCCATTTTTTTCCTGGTGATAACGGGTAGTGGTGAAATACATATTCCCGGCAACATATTGCCCAGGTTTAATAGCCAGCTGCGATAACAGGTTTTCAGCGCCGCGGCCCTGGTGAGTCGGAACAATATGTTTAAAGCCAAACAGTTCCTGAACCGTTCTTTCCAGATGGTAGAAGTTTTCGCTGCCCGCGTACGCTTCATCACCCATCATCATTCCGGCCCACTGCTTGTCGCTCATTGCGTTGGTGCCACTGTCGGTCAGCAGGTCAATATAAATATCTTTCGAATTTAACAGGAAAGTATTGTAACCCGCTTCCTGCATTTTCTTAAGGCGTTCATCACGCGGGATCATAGATACAGTTTCAACGCTTTTAATACGGAAGGGTTCTGCCGGATAATTCATTTTGTTTCTCCAGTAACAGTGGTCATGTACGTATTAATGTGAAGTAAAGCATACCTGGTTCATCAATAAAGTCTGATGAAATATAACTATTCGCCTCCTGAGCCAGGGGGAGAAATAATGTGGAGGCACTATGCAAGATTTAATTGATTATGGAAATAGCTCGAGCAACATTAATCACTGGCAATAATTCAAAAATCTGTAAATGTGAGTGATGCAAATCACACGTCATTTTTTTACCTATTCATATTCAACAAGTTTTTTTTTGCGTGTTGTTTTGTCGTTCGCTGTTGAGCGTTACCTGCGACCGGAAATACTGAAAACTTAACTTTCCAGGCTGTTCTCATTTTGTATTGGTGAATGAGTACACCCCATTTTGTGAGAGTCGGATCACTTCGCGGGTTACTATTTGTGATACATATCACTAAAAGTGTAAAGCAAAGTGTACAAAACGGTGTTGTTTCAGAGTTTGCTATTTGCTTCAGTGAGTTAGATCGCATTTTTGGCAGATATCGACAGGCGTTGTTTTCTGGAGCGCGGGGATATTCAGGCGTGTGGAAGGTAATGAATTTATACGCTGAATAATACCGGATTTATTGGGATGAAGGCGTTTTCTATTTATTCCAAAAGCGTGCTATTCGCGCTTATATCATCTTATTTACATCTGGACTTCACCCAAGATACAGGGGGAATTTACAGGGGTTTTATTAGCGCGATGCAAAGGTGCGCCAACACCTGCGCATCGCTGATCGCAGTAACTATTATCGGAGAATAGTCACCATGACTGATACGCATTGTATTGCAGTTTCATTTGATCCAGAAGTGCATGCCGCACGCACAGCCGAACCCGAAGAGTCAGAACTGATGAAATCCCTGCGCGCCGTGGAAAAGCTCTCCGCGCGCAAGCAAAAGCAGGTGCTGGAGTTTATCGGAGTGATTGCGGGGAAAGCGTCAAAGGGGTGAGAGTGTGATAGTCCTTGAGGTGCCTGCGGGGTGCCTTTTTGAGCATTTAGCACAGCATATTTTTCAGTTCTTCCGGGGTATACGGCGGGCAGCGCCGGTGCAGCATAGCATGACAATTTGGACACACAGGGATCAGGTCATTGATGGGATCAAGGCGGTAGTTTTCTTTTATTACCGATAAGGGTACCAGGTGATGTACATGAATAAACCCTTCAGCAATCTTACCGTAGACCTTTGACATATCCATGCCACACACTTTGCACTGATAGCCGTGGTGGTGAAGCGCTGCCTGTCGGGCGTTGCGGTCGCGCTCATAGCGATTCACAGCAACCAGGGTCGCTGCCCCCTTGATATATTCAGTTTGCGCTTCGAGTTCTTCAGGAAAGATCGTGTCGCTCACCGCCGCAGCACGATTTTTATCCTGAACAATATGAAAACCTTGCTCAGTCAATAATCTGACGCATTTCGAACTGATACCGCCGGAGAAATCCTGCGGGGTAAACGCTTTGCCCGTCAAAAGCGTCGCCGCAATTCCGGCAATAGCTTTTGACGGATATCGACGCCCCTGAAATTCCAGCTCATAAAGCCGTGCCTCTTTGAAACGATGTGAGAAGCCCGACTCATAGGCGTGAATGGCCTTGATGATGTACTCGCGCGGCAGCGTGTCAGGTAGTTCATTCATGGGGCTGGTTCCTTTAACCAAAGGCTTTCTGAAATAACGGCATGCGATAAAGTGACATCCATAGTGTATCGGTCTCCCCCCCTTGAACAGATGATATTTTGCGAGCATCATCGCAATTATTTACCTGATAATGAAATCAATGGCTTCCAGTAAAACCCTGCAACAGGCAATTGCCGACATTACCATCTGGCGTAAAGGCGAGCAGCGTGCGCCGCATAAGCCTCTGCTGCTGCTTCATGTGCTGGCGGGTTATCAGCAGGGTCATGGTCGCCTGTTTGACTACGGTTCGGAGGTTCGCGACCCGTTGCATAGCCTGCTGGAGCGATTTGGACCACAGCGCGCGCAGTACCGCCCGGATATGCCCTTCTGGCGCTTACAGGGAGATGGGTTCTGGGAGCTACAAAACGCCGAGCATTGTTCAACATCCGGCAGCAGCAAACAGCCCCTTGCCGGAGAACTGGTGACACATAACGTTGCCGGAGGCTTTGATGAACAACATTTTGCCCTGCTGAAAAAGAGCAAGAATCTTATTAATGTCCTGGCCCAGCAAATCCTCGAGGCGCACTTCACCGAAAGCATTCAGGAAGAGATCGCGGATGAACTGGGATTTGATATCCTGCAAATCCGCAAACAACGGGACCCATTGTTCCGCCAGCAGGTTCTGCGTGCTTATAACTATGAATGCGCCATCTGTGGCTTCAATATGCGCCACGACAGCACCTCAGTCGCCCTGGAAGCCGCCCACATCAAATGGAAACAGCACGGCGGCCCGTGCGAGATTTCAAACGGCCTGGCGCTGTGCGCAATTCACCATAAAGCCTTTGATAAAGGTTCGATTGGGCTGGATGAAAGCATGCGGGTTCAGGTATCACCCGCAGTTAATGGCAGCGGTATGGTGGGAAGACTGTTCTGGGATTTCGACGGTAAATCGATAGCGCTGCCGATGATGCGCGAGAATTATCCAAAAGAAGGGTTTGTAGAGTGGCACAGGAAAGAGGTGTTTAGACGGTGAGTGCGAAGGCCGGACTCGCACATAAATCATAACCTCATGATTTAAAACATCTAATTAAAAACACTTTCATTTTATACCAACACAGATACCAACGCGAAAATTCATTGTTCTTCGGCATCGAACCCGGACAAACATGACTGAGTTGTATTAGCTCAGATTTGAGCTGACACAGCTCTAGCACAGATCTAAACCTAATCTGACCCAGTTGCGGACGTTGCTTACATCATCTTGATATTCAATGAGGGCAAGAATAGATTATCTATATTTGATATAACTAAGCAAGGCGAATCTCTACAATGATATTTATAGGAGCAGATAAATGGCTGATATTGATTCTCGATACAAACTAAGCGGGTCTTTAAACCCCAGTTCGCTTCCCATACTTGCTGCTGACATTCTTAAATGGTCTCTTGGTCATACTAAGGTTCGCATTCTTGATGGCCCTGGCGATGGTAGAAGAGATATACTTTCAATAACTCCTGAAGGTATACCGCATTTAACCCAATGCAAACACCACTCTGACGACACAAAATCTGTTAGCTCACGAGAAACAGATGAAATTGTTATAGCTTTGGCAAAGTTTGGAGTTAAGTCTGCTTTATTTTTTACGAATGGCCGCATTTCTCCACAGGGAAAGCGTGAATACATTGATAATTTTCCAGGTTATTCTCTGGACTATATTGACGGCGACTTAATGTTGCAATATGTTGAAGAAAGCCCGTTACTATCGCGAATGTGGCTCCATGATTCTACCTTGGGAATGATCACCCATCGCTTGCTTATCCCCTTCATCATTAGGAATGTAAGTGACGATAGCACTGTAAAATTAAATGCAAATCAATATAAAGATATTTCTAGCTATTGGGGACCACGTGAATTATTTGAACCATTCCGAGCATCAATTAAGTCTGGAGGCATTGGTGATTTGTCGGCTAATTCGATTAGCGGAGAGCGTAGACTATCCCTGACAGAACTACCTAGTGCTATTGCTGATATGAAACAGAATGTATTGCAAACATTGAAGGGAACTTATTCTGGAGTGACTGTAAGATTTGGTAAACCCGCTTTGATTAACCCCAAATCTAATAATGAGGACGACAATATTTGGATAGGAGGGATTGAGCCAGAGAGTTACATCATAAATTTTAATGGGGAGATAAAGACTGAAAAGGAATGGCTTCTTCCTGAACTGGGAGAGGACTGGCAATTCCCTGATAATATTTCAGTAGCTGAAGTTGAGTGGGCCGGTTGGTTTTCAGAAAATCATGATGCATTCTTGATGTACGAACTCCTATGGCCTTATGTCACTGGAAGCAATCACCTAGTTGATGTTTATGAGCATTCTGAACGAGAGGCCGTTAATCAATCACTTTTTGCCGCTGTAAATGACGAACAACTTGAATTGATACTTCAAGCTCTTGTTCCTCAACCTGATTGGTTTGAAAGCCTGGGAGGGGAAACTGTTCTAGGATGGCTACATCCTTTTTTGTGTCATAATAAAAAAGAGCAACAAAGAAGTATCAAAGTTGAAGATGGAAAATATATTCCTTATCATCCTGAAGCAGAAAGATTTTTTGTAGAAGCAGAAAATATTCGTCATCAACTTAAAATAATGGGTATTGATGAGTTTGAACCTGCTCGAGCAATTCATTTGGCCGCTGCATTAGCAAGACCACTGGTCTATACAAAGTCATTTGATAGAGCACCTGCAGCACAGATTTTAGAATATTACGATAATATACCATCACCTATTTATTTACTCGATCGTAACATGACTTACTTACAAATGTGGGAAAGCTTTGATGAATCTGTTTTTGAAGTGGATATAGACATTAGAGCTTTAGAAGCCCAACTTCCGGATGGGTTGACACTTAAGCTGGATGTCAAAATGGGAAGGCGCACAGAACGGTTATTTGCAATGGTGATGTTAATAGCTAAAAGTATAGGTCCTGAAAGTGCCACCCATCATGCTAATCGATTAATGAACCTTGTGAGTTATATGACTCCAACGTTGAAAGAAATCGTTGAATCAATTTGGCCTGGAGCTGTGTTGGCGACAAAACGTTTTTGGCGCGATGAAGTAGGCATGTTTTTTGAAGGCGGTAAATTTATAGGCCGTCCATGGGTTATGATGATGCCTCCTGACAACGCTACCGATCAGTCTCCAGAGCTATATATTATTCGCCCCGATCAGTTAGCAGAAAACAAATAGCAAACAGAGGGCTCATTGACCACTTTTACCTTCGGAGCCCTATATCAAGCCCACATATTCATTTTCGACTCTAAAATGTGCATATAATGTAATGATTGTTTTAGACTTCCGCCATTTAACCTCAAGACCGCCAGCTGTAACTGAGTTTTATGAGTTAACCCATGGATTTCGACAGTTCCAAAATGGCTTGTATGCTATGATTTTCACTTTCTGTTTTAGCAAGTATTTGAAATCTAGTGGATAAAAATCAAGGCTATAACAAGATAACCATCTTCTAAGTGTTAATGCCCGCACCTCGCTCAGAGCAGACCAGCCCGCCAAAATTCTGGCCGTTATGTGCAATATGCGGACATTGTTATATCTGACATGAAAAGCTCATTCCGCTATATAGGCATTAAGTCGGTGATGAGTTAGATATCTCTGAGTTGATTGAAATCTAGGGTTGTTAGGGCTACAACAGTAGCCCTGTACAAATGACTGGAGTTCAGACCTCTGATGAAATTGAACACTAATCATTGGAACTTATTCTTCATTAACATTTAAAAAATGAGTGAATAGATTGTCTAATTTTGTTAATTTAAAAATATTATCTGAATCATTATCGATGATATGCAAGAGTGATATCATGGATGATTGCCTTTCAGCGCTTAAGGTCAATTCTCTAAGGTAGTTATAATCTGTGGAATACTCGGTCTCATCACTAAATTTAAGAAATTGGGGCATTGCATCCGGACTGTAATCAGATTGTCTCATTGCCCATATCATTCCAGCTAACAATGATGATTTTACAGTATAATATTCAAAACCTCGGCTAACAGATTGACGATAATCTTGGTATATCTCATTACCCAATTCCCAACTCATCACAGAGACATACAGGGCGTGCACAAATTTGTTTCTAATTACAGGGTGGGGGTGAGAAACTTTAACGCTATCTAATTCCGTATACTTTCCCTCAGATAATTTATAGAATACATTAAACATTGAAGTTTGGACATATAAAAGCAAAAAAGTGTTAGGTGGTGTTAATGTATCATTTCTCACCATCATCCTCAGTGTTAAATACATGCCTTCGAGGTCTGCAAGTATCTCTCTGGCATGCTGGTCAATGTTCTTTTGGATGACGCTGGGAGTTACCTCAGGATTGGAATTATTAGTGTTGCTTGAGTAATCTAGTTCATGATAAGTAACCGATTCTTTTATTTCTTTTTTTATCTTGTAATGCCCTTGAACGTGATGTGCAAGTTCATGAAAAAATATCCACGCAATCATTAATTCAAACATGGCAAAACGGCAAATTAATTCTTCATCAGTCCACATGGTATTTCTGTTGTTGGGAATATTTTTGTATAGCTCGACCATATGAGCGACCGTGTCAGACGCGCTGATTCTTGGGGGGATACCACCTTCGAATAAAAATTCAGCATCACTAAAGGGCTCATCAAGAGCGTTGAAATGCCAATTTCCGCTTTCTAGATTTTTAATGTAACCTGGATAGGTAAATGACTGGATGTAGATTTCCTGAACCATTCCAAGGTTAATTTCAATATGGGTTCGATAGCGTGAATCATGATAACTTGTACAAGCTGCATTGATGTTTCCATCAAGAGGCAGTTCATAAGTTAAACACCCAGATTTTTTTGAGTATATATTATCATTTGCCCACATAGCTAAATCATCCAAGACCAATCGAGCCAGTGGTTCAATAAAATCTATTGGTGCGCAATTTCTCTCAAGTTCTTTTAATGTGCTATTCATAAATCTCTCTTCAATAATTTGAAATAATTGTATTTTAGCTCTTTATTTATTGCCAGTCTAGTGATGAAGAGGTGCTGAAATATTTCAAAGATGGAAGTTTTTAATTCCGCATTGCTATTAGCCTCATTCCAGGATAATTTTTACTTTGATAAATTATTGAGAAGTTCATCATTGTAAAATTAATTATTTTTATAGACACACAACACAAATTCCTCTTATAAATTAAAATCAAAAAACTTCTTTATTGCTGGATTTTATCTGGAAAAAAGGATCATAATTCTGTACAGAGTAACACAATCTGCTCTTCGCTCTTCGCTCTTCGCTCTTCGCTCTTCGCTCTTCGCAGACTATCAGATTTGATTGTGTGCTGCTAGGGAAAACCGTCACATCAAGTCTGAGCTAATACAACTGAGTTAAGATGACGAAATCTGTTATATATCATCTTCCTCGACAGGCTCCAGCACATCAAGTGGGACTCGCACCATAGCGATGGAACCAATACGGATAAACGCGTCTTCTCCATCAATATTGGTTAACTGATATCGCTCTGTTGATTCCGGCTCTAATTCCAAAATGTCAAAAAATGCATTCAACTGACCGATATCGCCATCACTTTCTTCCTTAGACTCATCTGGCTCACAAAAAAGCTCAATAACCGGGCCACCATTCACCATGGTGATATGGACATTTCCATATTTTCCTTCATTCGCATCACCATCCTCGCCAATCTTTGCGCTAATGATTTGTTTGTAAGCGAACCCATAGGGACTACCTCGTTTAATAACTCGTGGTAATTTGAACATAGCCCTACTTATAAAAACATTATTTCTCATTTGGCAGGCAACATCCCTGGATAGTACTTCGCCACAATGTCATTCATCTTCTCCACCAGATCCAGACGATTAAACGTGATATGCCCGCTGCCCTTCTGAAAGTAGCGAATGGTGAACAGCTCATCCTCGAAGACCTGCTGATGCGGGTTGTCGCGCACAAAGTCCATAAACCGGATAGAGATATCATGCCGGTTATCGGGAATGGTCTTCCCGTCAAGTAGGTACAGCATCCTCTCCAGATCGGCGAGCTGATCGCGTCGCCAGCCCCAGTTCAGGCTGTAGCCCCATCTGTCATGCTTCACCAGATTGTTGACGATAATCTTCTTGCCGAAGTAACAAGGATTATTGGTTTTGTAGTCCCAGCTCAATCCCTTGAATAAATTAATTATCCCGCGCTCAAAAACGTCCTGCTTGTTATGGTGCAACTGCTCAAAGGTACTCAGGATATTGGCTTCACTGATGGCCGGAAGATCGCCCTCCTCCAGGTTCTTCGCCCACTGACTGCGGGCTTCAGCATCCATCAACGTTAACATCCCGGACTTCAGCATCAGATCGCGCCAGATGCTGCGGTCGATATTGCGGGTGATGACAGGCATCGCTTTATCTACAGGTTGCACCAGCCAGCAGTCGAAAGCATGGCCCTGCCGCATCGCCCAATGACTCGCTATGTCGCCGCCAATTTCTGAAGTGAGTCGGGAAACGTCATCTAGCTGACAAATCAGCGCCTCAATCTGTTTCAACGCAGCATTACGTCCTGTGACGATGCGTTCAATACTGGTGGAGCAAATCAGCTCATTATGATCGGTTAAAATTTCAGCTTCTGCTTGCATGGTATTTTGTCCGTAAAAAGCAAACACGCCCGCCGGGAATGGCAGGCGCATTATGCAATGAGTTAATAAGGAAAAAAGATTGGTGATGTAAATCGGGAAGACGGCTCGCAAGATTCAGCGTATCGAAGGAAGATGTCTTTGCCGTAACAGGCCGGTTGCCTGCCGCGCCCGCAAAATATCCACTGCGCCCAGATAAGGTGACTGTTCCTGACAGTTAAACCCTCTGCGATCGATACGTACCAGTTCGTACTTTTCCACCAGAAAATTAACGGCATCAACCAGTGTGATGCCTGCGTTGATATGTTTCTGAATAACGGTTTCATCGCTGAACGGCGTGTCATTCAGGGTAAGGCCATAATGTTGCTCCAGCAGACGGGTAAGCAGCATCTGCCAGACCGTCACGGGAGACGGGCGCGGCTTAGCCGCCCGCTGAATTGTTGCAGGTAAGGTTTTCATTTTTTCTCGCGTGTGAAAAAGGTTTAACGTTGAGTGGGATAAATAACGATGTAGACGTAACCACAACTACCGAGAGTATCGGCTTCACAGGTGAAAGCGTTGTGGTAGAGAGTGACGCTGTGCGCATGACGGGGATTAAGTTCGCCAGTGCTCAGCATCAGTTCCATCTGGCGGATAAAATGCGGGAATGCTTCTTCCAGCTTCAGACATTCGGCGTCACCAAATTTACCGGTGATATTGGCCCGGTCAGCCAGGTAGTGCAGTCGGTTGCCTTCCTGTACCAGCCTTGCGCCAAAATTCGGTGTGAAACTTCGCTTTAATCCCCACTGTATGGCATCAGTCAGTGGCATCTTTTGCTCTCCTTCATAACCAGCCACGTTCGGCAAATGAAACCACTGTCATGCCTCCGACTATGCAGTGATCCAGCACCCGGATTTCTACCAGCGACAGCGCCTTTACCAGTCTGGCGGTAATCTGTCTGTCGGCCTGGCTGGGCTCAGCTTCACCGGAGGGATGGTTGTGGGCAAAAAGCACGGCGGCTGCATTATGGCGAAGGGCTGATTTCACCACTTCGCGGGGATGCACTTCCGTGCTGTTGATAGTGCCGGTAAACAGGGTTTCGTGAGTAATTAGCTGATTTTGCTGGTTAAGATACAGCACAAGAAACATTTCGCGCTCCAGCCCGGTCATTTTCAGACGCAGCCAATCCCGGACAACCGTTGTGGACGTGAATGATGCGCCTGGTTCGCGCAGATGGTGTTCAAGCAGCGCCAGAGCACGCTGAACAGTACGCCGGGTTGTCAGCGGTAGTTCCTGCGGTAGTGATAAGTTGAAAGTCATACCTATTCCTCAGTCAATAATGCGCATGATGGCGGAGCATTCCTGATGGTGCAGAGCATACTCACGCAGACGATAAAAGTGCGCTGTCATGGCATCGCATCCGGTACGGCAGGCATGATGGCTGTACTCGATAAGACAGACGGCAATTCCGGCGGCCTCTGCACTCATTTGCGTGTTATTGCCGTTCATGCTGTTAAAGAGTTGCCATTGCACATCGCTGTCAGTATCCGGCACCATAAAAGCGCCGTCGTTACTGAGCGTGTAAAAATTCCAGATTCCGCCGCTGTAATCCGCACAGAAACGGTCCATCCACGCAAAGATACGCGGCTCCAGTAATATCCACTGTGGAATAGCGGCAAAATGCTGCGGCCAGAAGCCGGGGCGCTGTTCATCTGCGACAGGCGTGGCGAAAATAGTGTCTGACAATAAGGTGGCGTCAGTAATTGCAGTATTCATGATTAATCACTCCGAAAATAAAAAAGCCAGCCGGTCAGGGCTGGCGTGATGATGAGTCGTTAAATCAGGGGGGTTAAAACGCGGTGAGAAGTCATTTCTGCCTACTCTTGTGACAGGTGATGCAATGAGTGAGGCGGCATAAAAACAAAAAGGCCATGCTTCCCGATGGAGGCACGGCCTTTATGACTGAGTCAGAAACAATACCAGGGGGTTATTGCCCCATGTACTCCACCTTTGCATCGGTGGCGTTACCATCAGATCCTACAGTAACAACGATTTTATCGTAGGTGCGGTAAGCGGCATTGTAGACTTCATATACCACCGTATTTCCCTTCACTTCATAGCTGCCAAAATCAGCGGCGTCTGCCGTTTCACGGTCATATTCTTTCGTGTACGCCTGTCTGGCCGCTTTCATTACCGAACCTTTGTTGACTTTCAGCGGCTTGTTCCCGGTGGCATCTGCTGATGCGCCTGTAAGAGCGTTGACATATTTCGGACAAACCTGGAGCATATCACCACGGGTAAATTTCATTTGTGTGCCAAAGACCTGCACGCTGGAATTATCCTGAGCGGCAATTGATTCAATGGCTTTCCTGGCTGCGGCGGGTGCCTGTCCGCCTTCGATTTCAACAGCTTTATAGCCTGTCTGTTGATTACACATCTGAGAGGTGGGGATCAAATTCCCGTTAATACTGATACGGCTTCCCATCAGTTCCTGCTGACCGTTGGGGCAACCCTGCAACTGGCCGAAGATACCAATAGTGTCTTTTTTCAGCATAACCAGCGCCTGACCGTCTTCCGTCATGGTCTGGCACCATCCGTTTTTCACCATCCAGTTGCCTGCTTGCGCAGAGACAGAGGCGGCGGAGAGAAAAAGAGCAATTATTGTTCTGGTTTTCATAAATCACCTGTGGATTGGCAGCAGCGGTCGGGAAAGAACCACTGCATAAGTTATTAATCAGTCAACATCTGTCAAAGGAGCAGGAAACGGCGCGAAACGAGCTAGGATATCCTTACTTTTTGATAGGTTAAGACGATCAATTCATGGATATCGAAAGTTATTATTGATAGATAATAACGATCAATTTCTTATTATTGATCGTTTATACAGATCGATATATTCTTTTCTGACATACACTGCCCTGAAAAAGTGCAACGTTTGACCCTAAGGCGCATGCCCAGGGACATTTATAGATTCAAAGAAAGAGAGGGGTACGCGATTGAACATCAGCAGAAGAAATTAACCTGCCGTGTATACACCGAATACAGAAGCACTGCGGTGGCAGGCTCCCTGTGGTCACCAACAGCACTTCTGGGAGCGGTAAGCGCCGCCGCAATCGGTGTGCATAATCTGGCGACATGGAACCCGGACTATGAAATCGGTAAGAACTACGTAAAACGAACCTTATCCGTAAGGTATAAAAAGTAACGGGTTTACATCTGTCCGTGGCTGAGTCTGTCCGGTTCAGCCAAAAATCCTCTCCCATAATTCCGATGCAAGCTGTACCAGTTTTTCCCGCAGCCTCCTCAGCAACAAGCTCCAGCCAGAAGGCAGACGCTCAGAAGTGATCACCGTATCAAAAGCCGAACCGGCTATTTCACCAAAACGCTGACGTACAGCGACATCACTCTCCTCCGTATGATTTTCTGGCTTTAACTGGCAATAAAAAGCGCTACTGGCCTGTACAGGTAACGCGTGTATCATCAGTTCCACCAGAGCATGCAGGTTGTAGCCGGTATGTGCTGAAACAGCCATCACCGGGAAAGAGGACGGCAACTGACCAGCAATCTGCGAACTGATAACCGCAAGTGAAAGGCACTGCTCAGTTGAAGGAACAGCCTGACCGGCAGGTTCTGGCAACGGAGGAATGCGATCTGCCTGGCTGATGACAAACAGGAAACGGGAAGCATCCGCGCCATAAGCAAGTAGTGACCGGTGCGTGACAATATCCACCGCCCGCGCACGATCATCAGCACGCAGGACCCAGATAATCAAATCCAGCTCCGTCAGCAACTTCTGATACAGCGCCGAATATTCCGCATCGTATTCCGGTGTCTCGCCAACTCCAGGCAAATCCACCAGTGTCATGCTGCGCTCGCCCACGGTGAGCACTATCCGCTGAGGTTCACGGGTACAGCCCAGCAAATCGCTGGTCAGGCATACCGGTTGTTGAAACAGGGCGTTGCAAAGCGAGCTCTTACCCGCCCCGCTTTTGCCCATAATGCCAATCACGGGCTCGTAGTTGATGGCGTGTTGCAGGCGGGAAAGAATACGTTCGGTCGTTTGTTGGGGTAAGAAATTAAGGCAGGCACGCAGGATATCACTGGTATCCTGCGATTCGGGGGCTTGGGACATGTTTTACTCCTGTGAAAAGCAAAGCCGGAAGGAAATCAACCGGCTATTCACATAAGTAATATAGGCATGAAAATTAGTGGAGTTATTGTTTTTTCTTTAATAAAGATATTTTATATTCATTAGGATTGCCTTTATATTTCCCATATTCATCATCAATCAGCCTTTCAATAAATTTATTTATATTAACACCATGCAATTTAACCAGCTCTTTAAGCTCTCTACGGGTTTTTATAGAAATTTCAGTATTAAGATTGAAGCTTTTCTTTTTATCTCGTCGCCCGCGCTGCTGAAACGCTTTTTTCATGTTATCCAGAAGTAATTTTTTATCCTGACAATCAATTTTATTCCCCCGTATAACCCAGCAATCAATTGCCCCCATGATTGCAATATATTTCTCATTTGCATCTGCGGGCTTAAACCAAAAAAGGATGTTATCATTGACATCCTTCCTTTTTAATAAATAATCCCACGCCCATTCAATACCCTCAGAGTCTTTTTTCTTTAACCATTTAAATTGTCGAACAGGGCTAATCAAGTGAAGCCAGATACTACGAATATGTTCGAATGACTCTTTAATTTGGATAGGATTGAAGAAACCCGAGAGTTTATTGAAGAAGGTAATAATTAACCGACTCCTTTCAGCGGAGCTGACGGGATTATCCGGAAGTCTAAAAAAAGAATATAAACAATGATCCTCTGAATCCCAGCCATTTTGCAACTTTAATTCTGGCAAATTGAGACGGCTATTTGATGCAGTGCGGATATATATCCAAAACCAGAAAATGGCTCGCTCATTGGCATCTCCTTTTAACCACCTAAAATCAACATCACGAAGGTAGGGATCTTCACCTCCATTTAAGACTTGCTTTTTAGGGGGAGTATCTTCCTGAGCCAATACCTGCCGCATCACACGTTCTATCGCAGGGTCAGTTTGATTTATTTCGGACACCAGAGTAGCAGGAGAAAGATCTACATCTGCGCACTCGTGCTTACTATCATCGCCAGGAAGTTGCTTCACCTCTGATGCCTGCAATAAAGAGCCTTCCTTGTTATTTTCAGGATTGACAGAAGTGGGCGGCTGCTCAGTCGAAACCATTTCTTTCTGTGATAATTCAATAGAGAATAATTCTCCAAAAGCACCTAAATGACTATCCTTATCATTCTTATTCATTATAAACACCTGTATTTAAAAACACTATACTACGTATTTAAATTGTATTTTTACTGGAGTCAACTAGTGAGTTTAATGTAATGCTAATTATGAGAATAAGCCCACAATAGATGGCTAAAATCTAAAAAATAACTATGCCGTTATGATTTTTTACTGTCGTAATCATCGGCAAACACTATACGCATTTTTCGAAAGAATTTTCAGGCATATCAATGGGCGCATCATGCTAAAAGTGACATCAATGGGCTGTATGATTCAGGCAGATGTAACTTTCTACTTCCGAGCTCATAGTATGAGATAGATGCCCGTTACTCTCCCATCGACAACAGGCTCTCTCCCAACTCAACACCACCATACGGGAGCATCGCTATGACCAGCCAAACGACTTTGCCATTAACTAAAATCCTGGATTCAAAATCAGTATTGAATGATCAGCTCGTCGACATGGCATTTATCACTGCCTACACCAATATGACCGACAAATGGTTCTATAGATTAATTTCTGAAAATGCGTTCCCAGCACCAATTAAACTTGGCCGAAGTTCTCGTTGGCTAAAAAGTGAAGTCGAAGCCTGGATGACAGAACAGATTAAAAATTCAAGAGGACAGTAATTATTAATCTTTAGAAAAGACCTTAAATCTTAGTTACGAATGAAACATGCAAAAATCAATTAAACATCCATTTCAAATAACACAGATTACATAGAAAAATTAGCTGAATTTAGAATTGTATCAAATAAATTAATTTGGGTTTTTTAGTATAATTAATACTCTCCCCAGACTTACATTTAATATCTATCCAATCTATTCACTAAACATAATTACGTATCGTACTTACCCTTATCACGTACACTGAAGATATTTTATCTGCACTCCCCCATCATCTAACAACGTTTTAAAAAACAGGTCTAACCTATGAATAATAGTCACCAATATAACCCATTATGGAATCCAGACTGGTTTCTTTCAGTAATTCTGGATAATCATATCGATGCAATGGTAGCCAGATATTCTTGTTTACTAACATTACGCCTAGACTTCTTTTATAAAAAGGATACCCCTCGCTACTTACATCAAGATCATCATGCACTTGAGCGTGACCTGCGATTATTGATGAATAAAATGATGCAAAAAGCTGCTATTGTGGGCTATTTCTGGGTCATTGAATGGACAGCCGTTCATGGCTTCCATGCACATGCTGCATACTGGCTGGATGGGCATCAAACGCAAAGATCCTATCCTTTTGCACAGCAGGCAGGAGAATTCTGGAAGCAGTTAACCCAACAGGAGGGCTATTTTAATATATGCCAGTTTAAAGAACCTTATAAAGCCGATATCAATATTCCCGTGCGTTATAATGAACCCGCCAGCATTCTAAATATTCGTCGAGTATTGAGCTATCTGACAAAAGAAGAGCAAAAAGAGGGGCTCTGTTCATACGGATGCAATGAAGTCCCACAACGTCCAATGTCAGGGAGGCCTCGTAAAGCGATGGGCACTATTTCTGAAAATTAGTACCGAACCGTTCAATCGCTTGTTCCACAAACACATAGAAAGGCTCGCAGGTATTTGAGTTTCAGGTAAATGTTAACAGTACGAAACGTATGCTTTCATCTGCGCCTTCTGTATCATTGCTGCCAGTGCAGTACCATGAGACAACATTCAACAGTAATGTTGTTTAGTGAATAAATCTGGGCTCACTTTGTCAGCCAAATTAGTGTGATATCCTTTCCACAACTCCTGTTGTATCCACGACATAAGGCGATGATTGATGGAGCAGTCTCTCAATTTTGAAATGTTGCGCAGCCAGTGGCCGGAACTGGCAGAACTCGCGTGTATGGCGGAACGATATGTTCACTCCGATCCGGAAAGCTGTCTGGTCAAGCTACGCAACTACACTGAATTGATGGTACGTTGGTTATACCGCCAGGAACGGCTGCCTGAAGGCATCAAAGCAAATCTGTATGATTTAATGAACGCCGATGTCTTCACCAGCATGATGCCAGAAGCCATCATCATGAAAATGGATGCACTGCGTATCCATGGCAACCGCGCCGCACACGGTGGACGTATTAAAGCTAAAGATACCTATTGGCTGCTCAAGGAAGCGTATTTACTGGGAGTTTGGCTCTATGTTCGTTATGCCCATGGTAATGTTGATAATTGCCCCAAATTTTCTCTTCCTCCGTTAACACAATCTTCAGGTCGTGCAGATGAAAAACGTCTGGAAGATGCAATCAGGGCTCAAGATGAAAGCCGTGAGCGCGAACTGGCGTTACAACGCGCACTACAGCAGGAGCAGGAAAAGGCCGAACACCTCACTCAGCGCCTGAACGAAGCCAGGGCGCGTAACCAGCATGTTGCCGATATCCTCTCTATTGATGAAGCGGAAACCCGCCGCCGTCTGATTGATTCTCGCCTGCTTGCTGCTGACTGGAATGTAGGTGAAGAACTTAAGAATACCGATCAGGTTACGCAGGAACACCCGGTTAAAGAACAACCTACTACAACTGGCGACGGTTATGCGGATTATGTCTTGTGGGATGAGGCGCACAAACCGCTGGCGGTAGTGGAAGCAAAAAAAACCAGCGTCAACGCCGAGCAGGGGAGAATTCAGGCCCGGTTGTATGCGGACTGGCTGGAGAAAGAATATGGTCAGCGTCCGGTCATCTTCTACACCAACGGCTACGATATCTGGCTGTGGGACGAGCATAAAACTCATGGTTATCCTCCGCGTCGAGTATTCGGCTTCTACAGCAAGGAAAGCCTGCAATATCTTATTCAGCAGCGTGAAACCCGTCTGCCGCTGAACAGTGTGCCGCATGTTAAAGATAACGAAGGTAAGGCCGTTGCCGGACGTTTGTATCAGCTTGAAACCATTGCCCGCGTCAGCGAACGGTTTACCAACAAGTACCGGCAATCGTTAATTGTTCAGGCCACTGGTACAGGTAAAACCCGCGTGGCAATTGCGCTAAGCAAACTGATGATTGATGCCCGTTGGGTAAAACGTGTTCTGTTCCTTTGCGACCGTAAAGAGCTGCGCAAACAGGCGGCGAATGCCTTCAATCAGTTCACCAATGAGCCGCTGTATGTGGTCGGGAAATCGAAAAAAGCAGACAGGCAGAACGCCAGGATCTACATTGCCACTTATCCCGGCATGATGAAAATCATGGACCATTTTGATGTCGGTTATTTCGATCTGATTATCGCCGATGAATCCCACCGCTCTATCTACAACGTCTACGGCGACCTGTTTAAGTATTTTGATGCCCTCCAGATTGGCCTGACGGCCACGCCGATCGACATGGTGAGTAAAACCACTTTCGGCCTGTTTGGTTGTGAAGGACGTATCCCTACCGCCAACTACAGCCTGGAAGATGCCATCGCCGATAACAATCTGGTTCCCTATGAGGTTGTTACGCACACCACGGAATTCCTGCGCGAAGGCATCAAACGGGAGAAGTTAAGCGACGCACAAATCCGCGAACTGGAAGAACAGGGTATCGATCCCAATACGCTGGAATTTGATGGTAAGGCGCTGGATGAGGCGATCTATAACAAAGACACCAACCGCTATATCCTACGTAACCTGATGGAAAATGGCCTGAAAGATCGAGACGGCCAACTGCCAGGTAAAACCATCATTTTCGCCCGTAACCACAAACACGCACTGCTGTTGAATGAATTGTTCGACGACATGTACCCGCAGTTTGCCGGACGCTTCTGCCAGGTTATTGACAACTACGACCCCCGTGCCGAGCAACTGATTGATGATTTTAAAGGGCTGGATGAAAGCACCAACAAAGAGCTGACCATCGCTATCTCTGTTGACATGCTCGATACCGGCATTGATGTCCCGGAAATTGTGAATCTGGTCTTTGCCAAGCCGGTCAAATCGAAAGTGAAGTTCTGGCAGATGATTGGCCGTGGTACGCGTCTTTGCTCAGGGCTGTACGGCAACGATGACAACGGCAAACCGCTGGATAAACAAAAATTCCGTATCTTCGATCACTGGGGCAATTTTGAGTATCACGAGCTGCATACCGAAGAGGCCGAAGTCACAGCGACAAAATCGCTGGCGCAAAAACGCTTCGAGGCATGGATCACGCTAGGGACCGCTGCTCAGCGTAAGTTCGACAAACAGGCGGTGGATTTAGTCGCTCACCAGCTTCGTGAGCAGATCAACGCACTGGATGAAAAGTCGATTGCCGTACAGGAAAAGTGGCAGCAAAAAGCGCAGTACAGCGATGAAAAAGTGCTGCGCCAGCTTTCCCCGAAAACACAGCAGGATTTGCTCTCTGTCCTGGCCCCGTTAATGCAGTGGTTGGACGTACGCGGGCAAAGCGATGCCATGCGCTTCGATATGGATATTCTGGCGGCGCAAACCGCCCGTTATACCAACCCGGAAGAGCTGGACGTACTCTGGCCGGTAATAGTAGAAAAGGCCGATCGCCTGCCGCCGCATCTGGCTCAGGTGCAACAGCAGGGACAGCGGATTAATCAGCTTCGTGATTTAGGCTGGTGGAAGCAGGCCAGTCTTGAAGAACTGGAAGATATCCGCATTCACCTGCGCGGCATCATGCACCTGATGGAGAAAGATGCTACGCCGAAATTTGGTTCGATACAGGTGGATATTACCGAAGATGCGAACCTGATCCAGACGGAAACCCGTAAAACCAATATCCGCTCGATTGATTTCAAACTCTATCGACAGCAGGTTCAGGGAGCGCTGGAGCCGCTGTTCCAGCAAAACCCGGTGCTGAAGAAAATCCGCAACGGCGAGCCGGTCACGCAAGCCGAGCTGGATGAACTGGCGAAGCTGGTGCTGATCCAGAATCCGAACGTTGATATCCGGGCACTGAAAGAGTTCTATCCGCAGGCAACAGCTAGCCTGGATAAACTTTTGCGTACCATCATCGGGATGGACAGCGACGCAGTGGAAGTGCGCTTTGCCCAGTTCGCCGCTGACAACAGCCTGACCAGCCAGCAACTGCGCTTCCTGTCATTGCTGAAAAACCATATACGTGATTACGGCACAATTGAAATGCGGCAGCTCTTTGAACAGCCGTTTACCCATATCCACAACGAAGGCGTTACCGGCGTGTTCCCCGACATAGAGCAGATCGCCCGGTTGCAAAAGATAGTCGAAGAGTTGGGTGTTGTGACCGACGCAGCGACGGTATAATACGCACGTGACAAGCCCCGGCAGCGGGGCTTTTGTATTTATAACAGGATATAGACGTTAACAATGATCACCGGTGACTTAAAAAGTAAAATCGACGGCCTGTGGGAAGATTTCTGGGTAGGCGGTATCACTAACCCGCTGACCGTAATCGAACAAATCACCTACCTGATGTACTCCCGGATGCTGGATACCCAGGAACAACGAGACGAGAAGCGTAAGCAAATCGCGGGTATTGATTTTAAACCGCGCTTTACGCCAGAACAGCAGGAGTTCCGTTTCAGTCACTATAGTAACCTTGGCTCGGATGAGATGATGGAAGTAGTGCGCGATGGCGTATTCCAGCATTTCCGTCAACTCGGCCAAGCCGATGCGTCGAAGGTGACGCTGCTGGGCAACTTTATGAAAGATGCTCGTCTGGAGATCGTTAAACCTTCGCTATTGACTAAAGCAGTGGAGGTGATCAAAAACCTGCCACTGGATCGTGGTGACACCAAAGGCGATCTCTACGAATATCTGTTAAGCAAGCTAACAACCGCTGGGATCAACGGTCAGTTCCGCACGCCACGCCACATTATCCGCGCGATGGTTGAAATGATGGAGCCGAATCCGGCGCGCGGTGAGACAATTTGCGATCCAGCCTGTGGCACCGGTGGTTTTCTGGCGACCAGCTATGAATATTTGCTGGAGAAGTACAGTTCTCTTGAGTCCATTCATACCGAGATTGGCACTAACGAACGCGGCGAATTAGAAGAGCAAAAAATCTTTACCGGCGATCTGCTGACGCCGTGGCGTGTGCATGTCGATAACAATATGTTCCACGGTTACGACTTTGATACCACCATGTTGCGTATCGCCGCCATGAACCTGATTATGCACGGAGTGGAAGCGCCGGATATTCATTATCAGGACACCATGAGCCAGAGCTTCAGCACTAATTTCCCACAGGCCAGTAAAAACGCTTTCAACCTGATTCTGGCGAACCCGCCGTTTACCGGTTCACTGGATGAGGAAGATATCGACTCCACGCTGTCGGCGATGGTGAAAACCAAGAAAACTGAGTTGCTGTTCCTGGCGCGAATTCTGCAAATGCTGAAAGTGGGCGGACGCAGTGCCACTATCGTGCCTCAGGGGGTGCTGTTTGGCTCCAGTAAGGCGCACCAGTCCCTGCGTAAAACGCTGGTGGAAGATAACCAACTGGAAGCGGTGATCAATCTGCCTTCCGGTGTATTTAAGCCTTATGCCGGTGTGGCGACGGCGATCCTGATCTTTACCAAAGGCGGTCAGACGGATGAGGTCTGGTTCTACGATCTACGAAATGACGGCTACAGTCTGGATGACAAACGTAACCCGGTAAAAGACAACGATCTGCCGCACCTATTGGCAAGCTGGAAGCATTACCGTACTTTGCGCGGGCTGCCGGTTGATAACTTTATGGGCGAGAAATTAGCCTCGTTGCTGAAACAACATCAACCGGAAGGGATTGATGCTGGCGTTGATTTTAAAGATCGCACTCAGGCGGCGTTTGTGGTGCCGAAAGCTGATATTGCCGCACAGAAATACGACCTCTCTATCAATCGCTATAAAGAGGTGGTGTATCAGGCCGAGGAGTATGAAGATCCGAAGGTGATACTGAAGCGGCTGAGGGACCTAGAGAAAGAGATTCTGGCGGATTTGGATGAGCTGGAGGGGATGCTGTGAGCTGGCAGATGGTGAAGCTTAAAGATTGCTGTGAAGTTGTGGGAGGTGCAACACCTAAACGTAACATCGTATCCTACTGGGGCGGTGATATTCCGTGGATAACGCCAAAAGATGTGTCAAATCTTAGTGAACCTTATATTTACGAGGCACCGGAATATATAACTAAAACAGGGTATAAAGCTGCTGCAACATATATGTTACCTGTAGGAACGATTCTACTCACATCACGAGCACCAATAGGAAATGTAGCTATTGCTGGTATTGAACTTTGTACAAATCAGGGTTTTAAAAGTTTAATTCCTGGGCGAAATGTTCACAATAAATATTTATATCATTGTATTAAGAAATTTGTGCCACAATTGGAGCTATTAGGTAATGGTGCAACTTTCAAAGAAGTATCTAAAAAAGTTGTAGAAAATTTTGAAATCCCGTTGCCTCCTTTTGAAGAACAGAAACGTATCGCGGATATTCTTGATAAGGCTGATAGCCTACGTCAAAAACGCGAGCAAGCCATGAAACTGGCTAACGATTTTTTGCGTACTACGTTTTTGAATATGTTTGGCGATCCTGTTGAAAATCCAAAAAAACTAAAAAAAGCTCCCATTACTGAATTGGCAGAGGTCATTACCGGATTTGCATTCAAAAGTAATGAGTACATTAGTGATGCACCAGAATCAGTACGGCTTTGCAGAGGGGCAAATACACTTACGGGGTATTTAGATTGGGCTGATACAAAATTCTGGCCAAAAAATAAACTAGAAAAGCTAGATAATTATTTAATTAAGGCGGGTGATATTATCCTTGCTATGGACCGTCCGTGGATATCAAGCGGGTTAAAAGTATGCATATTCCCTGAAAATCAGCGAGAAACGTACTTAGTTCAGCGTGTAGCTAGGTTACGACCTCGTTGCGAATCTTACACAAACTATATTTACAGTTGTATTAAATCGCCAGCTTTCGAAAAGCATTGCTGCCCGACAGAAACAACGGTGCCACATATATCTCCTGTTGAACTTAAAAATTTTGAAGTTCTAATTCCACCCGACGAACTTATGGCTAATTTTCATTCGATTGTATCAATAATCAATAATAGCTTAAATAAAATGGCGTCAGGCGATATTGATAGCGACGCCCTCTTCTCTAAGTTAAGTCAGCAGGCTTTTTCAGGACATCTTAAGAGGTAAGTACATATGGACTTATTTGACCTGTTAACAATTAAATTTACCTTGCCCGCGAAAGCTGCCCCTTTAAGAAAAGTGGGTGGGAATTATGTTCATAAATTACTTTGCCGATCAACAACAGTATCGGCTCAAGTCAGAAATGCACGTTTCCAAGGATATTTTGAACTTGTTACGGGTCTAAAGCCCCCTCTAGACTATATCTATCTGAAAGATCCAAATTCCAGGGGGAAATGCGCAGATGGTGTAGCTTCCCTTAAAGCGAAGGAACCATTTACATTCGAAAAATGGCGAGAAGATACTGAGTTAAGCTGGGAGCAATTTCCAGAGCAGGTATTTAGCACTTCGCCTAATGAGATTAATGAACAATGGTATCATCAATTTCAGTTTAGAGAGGACGACCCAGAGCACCGTTCTCCAGGTCTCAGAAAACCCCAACTGGGTGCACTTCATGCAATTGCAGGCTATTTCGCTACTGATTTGCAGGTAGAACCTGCTACCGTCGTACTGCCCACTGGAACGGGAAAAACGGAAACAATGCTGGCTACCATGATATACCAGCGATGCGAGCGAATTTTGCTCATAGTTCCATCTGACTCTCTCCGAACACAAATATCAAAAAAATTCATTGAGTTGGGATATTTGCCAGAGCTAACAGTCGTTCCGCCTAACATTGCCCTCCCTAATGTCGCTATTATTAAGAAGGGAATTCAGGTAGCGGAAGAAGCTAAGCAATTAGTTTGTGAATCAAACGTCTTGGTTGCTACGACCAACGTTTTGTCTGCCTGCTCCGAAGCAGCATTAAATGCACTTTGCGAGTCGTGTAGCCATCTTTTTGTTGATGAGGCCCATCATATCTCAGCCTCATCATGGCAGACAATTCGCGAACGATTCACAGACAAACGTGTAGTGCAGTTTACAGCTACTCCCTTTAGGAATGATAAAAAGTCCCTTGGTGGAAAAATTATCTATAACTATACGATGGGGGAAGCCCAACGAGCAGGCTATTTTACAAATGTAAATTTGCTGCCTGTAGAGGAGTATTACTCTGACCTTATGGATCATGCAATCGCGGATACAGCTGTAGGTCAACTACGTATAGACTTAAATAATGACCTTGACCATTTGCTCATGGCGCGTACTAGCAATAAGCAGCGAGCAGAAGAAATACTTACTATTTATCAGAAAATTGCACCAAACTTTAATCCAATTGTTGTTCATTCTGATTATCCTAAAACGGAAATAAAAAAACGTCTTAATAAATTATTATCAAGACATTCAAGAATCGTTATTTGCGTAGACATGTTGGGAGAAGGATATGATCTACCCAACCTGAAAATTGCCGCTTTGCATGATCATCATAAGTCTCTTGCCGTAACTTTGCAGTTCATTGGCCGCTTTACTCGTGTCAATAAAGCACAGAAAATTGGTCAAGCCAGTGTAGTCATGAATATTGCAGACCCGAATGTTGAAGGTGAATTACAGCATCTATATTCAACAGATGCCGATTGGGATAATGTATTAAGGCGACTCTCTGAAGGGCGAATTGCTAGAGAGATTAGGTTACAAGAGGTCGTGGATGCCTTAAAAAGGAAAGGTGATTTACACGATCAGATTTCTCTATGGAATCTTGAGCCAAGTTGTTCAGTCATGTTATTTCAAACATACTGTGACAATTGGGAGCCTGAAAGATACAAGGAAAAACTGCCCAGATTCGATGAATCCTGGCATGCAATAGCAGAAGATGAGAATTTGCTTGTTGTGCTAGCTGTCCAGGCAACTTCAGTCCGGTGGGGAAGCTACAAAGATCTTAAAGATACCAATTATAAAATTCTAATTGCTCATTGGGATCAAGACAGATCCGCCTTGTTTGTATTCTCAAATGACTATAAAGCATTTCGAGTTGAGAATCTAGTCAGTACTATTTGTGATAATAAATTTGAAGTTGTCAGTGGTGAAAAAGTCTTTAATGTATTTAATGGTATTGAATATCCTTTGGCAAGAAATTTAGGCGCATCTCAAATTGGGGCAATCAGCTTTACTCAATATTTTGGCCCAAATGTCACTGAGGGGCTATCACTAATTGAAGCGTCTCAATCAAGCTTAAGCAATATTGCTGCATTAGGTTATGAATCCGGAAACCGTGTAATCTGGGGATGCTCGCAACGCAGAGGTAAAGTCTGGTCACCACAAAAAGGTGGCAGCATTGCTGATTGGTGCAACTGGGTTAAGAAAGCCTGGGACAAGATCTTTAGTTCTGAACCGGATCCAAACAATCTTACGCGTAACTTTTTGCGTCCTGTCCCATTACTTGAACCCTATAATGAATATCCAATATCAGCTCAATGGGGTGAGTATTTGCTTACTGCGTTCGAAGATAAAGTTATTTTTCATTTTGATACTGTATCTGCTCATTTATATTTAGTAGAGGTCAGGACTGCTGGAAAATTTGAAGATGGTAATGTGCGACTCATTTTCTCTACAGATGAAACGTCATCTGAATATAAATTATGTCTCACGGGAAGTGCTACAGCGAAAGGTTATGCCTATCAGTTGATATCTGGCCCTGACGTTTTTGTACAGCGTGGTGAATCTGAACCTGTATCACTATCAGAGTATATGGAAATTGATCCAGTAATGATTCATTACTCCGATGGCTCATTTTCATACAACGCTCATATAGTCCATGTAAGCCAAAATATTGGCCTTTATGACAAAGACGAAATTGTAGCTTTTGATTGGAAGGGAACTGATGTTCGAGTGGAATCAATGGGCTATACTCGTGATCCATCATCCATCCAATGGCGTTGGTACAGTGAAATTAAAGATAATTACGATGTCATTATTAATGATGATGGTAAAGGTGAGTCAGCAGATTTAGTGGGGTTGAGAATAGTTGATGACTGTATTGTTCTCTCTTTAATCCATTGCAAGTATTCAGGCTCAGAAGAAGCTGGAGCAAGACTTAAAGATCTTTACGAAGTATGTGGGCAGGCGCAGAGATGCATTCGTTGGAAACACCTGAATCTTTCCTATTTATACCATCACATTAAGCGTCGCGAGGAACAGTGGCGATCGCGTGGTCATTCTCGCTTTCTGAAAGGCACTATAAAAGACCTTGCTGCTATGAAAGAGCGCTCCAGAATCACACCTCTTAAATTCCAAGTTGTTATTGTTCAACCAGGACTTAGAGTAAGCAAAATTAATGAAGAAGGCCTTAAGTTACTTGGCAGTACGGCCTTATTTATCAAGAAAACAACGATGGCAGATTTAGTTGTTATTGGTTCTAAATAGGGCGAAAAATTGACAATTTTCGACTTTAGTAATATTAAACAACGAATTGAATATGCTATAAAAATGATGGAAAAAGCAAGAAAAGAGAGTAAATTATGATCCTATTCTTTTATCCTTACATAATGCTTTGCTATAGCGCTGGATACGCTTTATTGCAAACACTGGATGGGATGGGTGTGATTAGTACCAACTTTGTGGAAATGAACGCACAGGGTGCTCTTTTGAGCAGTTACTGGTCTCCCAATAAAGTTGCTGTAGTCTTAGGAGGATGTTTTCTTGAGCTCTTTATTTTATTATTACCCTTTATTTTCTTGAGCTCATGGATACTTGCCAGAAAAAAGGGACTCATCATTTGTTTTGTTCTTCTTATAACCCCTGGCCTATTATCGCTCTGTCACCTTCTTCCTGCTATCCAGTGGTTGCCATTGACCTATGAAATAGGAGGTGCAGGTGCAACAGGTAACGCAGCTGGACTCGGAAGTCTTAGCCTCATAGGGCTATTGTGCGGTTGGATTTTGGCAGTAATCATTAGTGATATTTTTGCTACAGGAGAGAAATTCAGACAGTGGACAGATATTTTCCTAATACTGACAGCAGTTGGTAACGGTATTTTCTGGGTATCAGACAGAGAGGTAGCAGTCGGTAAAACCGCATATGAGAAAACAATTACGGATATTAATGATGCAGCCAAATACCTTCTTTTTCAGGTGAAAGACTACAGCCGCATGTGTGACAATAACGGGCTTACCGAAATGTCATCTTGTCAGTGGGCATCGTACATTCAAGAAACGCTAGAAAATATTGCTAGTACAAAATCATCTGTTATTGAATATGTAATACCTGAAAATCTTGACACCTTCTACCGAATTCCTGAGTACTATAGTAATCAAGTATCTCCAGATAAAATCAGACAAGAATTTCAAGACTTCAATAAAAAACTATGCCCAAATAAACCTCTTTCCAAAACAATAACACAATTGCCATCACCTTCTCGATGGTGCCAGACACCACCCCCAGCTTACTGCAATGCCATTCAAGAGGGAAAATATAAAACAGGCATGTCAGACCGTTTCGCTGTCGCCAATGAGTGTGTAACTACATCATTATTAAGGTACCGCCAAGTTTTATTAAAAGAACAAGCTCGTTTATCCTTAAGTAAAAATGCCCCTCATTATAGATGGATGTGGTTTATTGCTATGTCTTTTTTTATTGGTGGGAAAATTGCCAATGTAATGACAAAAATAGGTAATGTAGAGAATCGTGGCATAACTGAAAAACATAGAGTTAAATTTATCCTTTTAAAAATACTTGGCTTTATTGTGCGTACATTAATAAGATGTGCCATCTTGTGTTGGAAAGTGTTTTTTTCAACGTTCAATTATATCAAAAAATTGAAGGCAATAAAGAATGATACTTAAATAAAATAGTGGCAAACTTTCAATTGCAAGGTTAATCTTGGTGTTGAAATGAATAAAGAAAAAGGGGTACTTTCTCCTGTACCCTTGGAGTTTACGTTAGATGATACATCTGAATCTACTGTGGGGATTCACTAGCGGCAACAGTGTTTTGTACTCAACCGGTTATACAATAGCATCCATGACTGATTGAGCGTAGAGCTCAGTAACGTTATTAATTAACAAACTATTGAAAGAATTCGCGGATCGCTCTTACCGATAAAATCAGTGAATGTATTGCTCTTGGTGATAATACCATTGGGAAAAATTACCAACCAGCCATCCCATTAAGGCTAGCCGATTAACTTTAATTAAACGGATATGGCAAACAATTCAAATGTCATTACCACGGTTGATTTTTTCGTAGTAAAACAGCGTAACCCTTTTCTCCCGGTTTGCATCCAAGAAACCTGCTCATCATTGCTGCTGAAGATATATACTGCCCTTACACGATAATTGTTTAGGAAAGTAACCATGCCTTTAGATTTAAGTAACACTTTAGTTATTGGCATCAGCGCAACTGCGCTTTTCGACATGAGCGAATCCGATCGTATGTTTCGGGAAACCTATGCGACCGATCCTGATAGTGCCATTGAGAAGTACCGCGCCTACATGCTCGAACACGAAAACCAGCCTTTACAGCCCGGAACAGGCTACCCCTTAGTCAAAGCGTTGCTGGGTCTGAACCGGTACCGCCAGCCGGATGATAAATCGCCGTTGGTTGAGGTTGTTGTGATGTCGCGTAACAGCCCTGATACGGGTATCCGCGTTTTGAATACTATCCGCCATGACAGGCTCGATATCACGCGTTCTGCCTTTACGGCAGGCGAAACCGTTGCCGATTACCTTGATGCATTTGATGTGGATCTATTTTTAACAACTAACGTTGAAGATGCGCAAAAGGTGATTGATTCCCGATTCTGCGCTGCTGCAATCCTGAAAGATCCGCCTTCCGACGCCTCCGATATCCCGGAGGGGCAAGTGCGCATTGCTTTTGACGGCGACGCGGTACTTTTTTCCGATCAAAGCGAGTTAGTATATAAAACACAAGGGATGGCTGCCTTTCATGCTCAGGAAGACGCGCAGCAGGATATTCCTATGGAAGAAGGGCCATATGCCACTCTGTTAAAAAAAATAGCCAAGCTTCAGGAACGACTGCCAACCCGCGTTGAGTATTCTCCCGTCCGTATTGCACTAGTGACGGCCAGAAACAGCCCATCAGAAATGCGCGTCATTAAAACGCTCAGAAGCTGGGGAGTATACGTCGATGAGGCTTTTTTTCTGGGTGGTGTAGAGAAAACAAAAGTCCTGAAGGCGTTTAAGCCACACATTTTCTTTGACGATCAGGATGTGCATTTGATCGCAGCGGCAAAGGTTGTACCTTCTGGAAAAGTCCCTTATGCCAGTAACTCCGAACTTGCAGAACGTGAAGCATCGTGATTATCGCTGACAAACCATTTAGTCATTAAGACTGAATGGTTTGTATGCCACTCGCAAAATATCTGCCCTACCTCAAATCAATGCTCTCCTCTGAACACCTCTTTCCTGTGCCATTCCACAAACTTCTCTCCCGGATAATTTTCTTTAACAGGTGGCAACGCAATCGCCTTTCCCGCAAAATCCCAGAACAGTCGCTGTACCACCCCACCACCATTTACCGCGTCGGAAACATTCACACGCATATTTTCATCCAAACCAATCGAACCACGATCAAACGCTTTATGATGGATTGCGCACAACGCCAGGCCGTTAGGTACTTCACAAGGGCCATGGTGCTGCTTCCATCTGATATGGGCAGCTTCCAGAGCAATCGGCGCATTGTCGTGGCGCATGTTAAAGCCGCATATAGCGCACTGATAATTGTAAGCACGTAGCACCATCTGGCGGAATTTCGGATCGCGTTGACGGAGAGAGGTGCGAATATCAAAACCCATTTCGTCAGCGATGTCTTCCTGAATACTGGCCGGGAAATGTGCCTCCAGGAGCTGCTGCGCCAGCGTATCAATTAACCTGTGATTTTTTGCCACCAACGCAAAATTGTCGGCATCAAATCCACCCGCGACATTATATTCGGTGAGTTCACGACGGGGCGGCTGGCGGCTACCATTGGTTGAGCACAGTTCCGCGTTTTGTAGTTCCCAGAAGCCATCGCCCTTCAGACGCCAGAACGGCATGTCCGGGCGCTGGTCACGGCGGTGCGGTCCATAACGTTCCAGAAGATCCAACAGGGGCTCGTAGATTTCAGAACTATAGTTAAACAGGCGCTCATGACCCTGCCGATAGCGTGAAAGGACATGCAGCAGCAATAATGGCTTATGTGGCGCACGCTGTTCGCCTTTGCGCCAAATGGTGATATTTGATATCGCTTGCTTCAGGGTTTTGTCAGAGGTCATTACGTTGAAGAATCCATGAGCACATATTTGCGATGATGCTCGCAACTTTATGTACATTCAAGGCATTATTGCAGACGTCCTTTTTGTCTGGCGACTCTGTACCTGGCAGATGGAATTCTGATAACAACGGTAAAAAATACAGCGACCAACCAGTCCTAAAGGGCTGGTTGGTCATTTTAATTTAAACATCAACCGAGAAATAAAGGCATTCAACTCACTCGCCATTACCCCGGTTGATCTTCGCATAGTCAAACGGCGTAATCCCTTTCCCTCGATTGGCATCCAGAAAATCCGCCCACCACTGCAACATCAGCTTGCGCTCATCCAGGTGTTCCGCTTTATGGATATACGCCGCCCTCACCGAATTGCGTTCCATATGGCTCATCTGCCTTTCCACCGCATCCTTCGACCATAGTCCTGACTCAATTAACGAACTACAGGCCATTGTGCGAAAGCCGTGACCGCAAACCTCAACTTTAGTGTCATAGCCCATCACCCGGAGCGCACTGTTTACGGTGTTCTCACTCATTGGCTTACGCGGATCATGATCGCCAATAAAGATCAACTCATGTTCGCCACAGAACTGTTTTATCTGCTTCAGGATCGCCAGCGCCTGCTTTGAAAGCGGCACCAAATGCGGTGTACGCATCTTTGAACCTCGCTGAGAATGTTTCACATCAGGAATGGGCTCTCGCTCAGGTGGGATGGTCCACATTGACGTTTCAAAATCGATTTCTGACCAGCGAGCAAAACGCAGCTCACTGGATCGAATAAAGATAAGCAGGGTAAGTTCTGTTGCCCAGCGGGTTAGCGGCCTGCCGGTATAGTTGTCTATTTTCTCAAGCAACTCAGAGATGCGCTTTAATTCCAGCGCCGGACGATGTTGTCGATTACCGGAAGCAACCGCCCCAGCCATCTCTTGTGCCGGGTTATAATCAATTAACCCACTTTGCACCGCATACCGCATGATGGCCGTAGTGCGCTGTTGAAGACGAGCAGCAACCTCAAGACGTCCAGACATCTCTACGGCTTTAATGGGCGCTAATAAATCACGAGTTTTTAACTCAGCGATATTACGCTCACCAAGCGCTGCAAAAAGATTATCTTCCAGGCTTTTTAGCACGCGATGGGCGTGATCTTCAGACCACTTTTTATTGGTGCCATGCCACTCGATCGCTACCTCTTTAAAGGTTCGTGCTTTACTCTGTTCAACCTTATCATTTTTCTTTTTGTCTCCCGGATCGACGCCATTCGCTAGTAGCTTACGCGCTTCGTCACGACGTGCTCTGGCATCCGCCAGTGTGATTTCAGGGTAAACCCCAAGTGCCAACATCTTTTGCTTGCCGTCATAACGGTACTGCAAACGCCAGTACTTAGAACCATTTGGATGGACAAGAAGGTGCATACCGCTGCCATCGGTCAGCTTATATTGCTTATCCGTTGGCTTGGCTGTTCTGACTTTGATATCTGTTAGAGCCATGCTTATCCCCTCCCTGTTGGTACAAGCATTATCGAACCGGAAATACCATCATCTATACCAACATCTGTTGGTAGATGTACGTTGATGTCGGTTGACCTTGAGAGAGTTAATATAGCGGGAAAGGTAGATAAATACTGGATTTTAGACATAAAAAAAGACCTCAGTTGAGGTCCATTTACATGCTTTTGGTGCCGAAGGCCGGACTCGAACCGGCACGTATTTCTACGGTTGATTTTGAATCAACTGCGTCTACCGATTTCGCCACTCCGGCACGGAAGGGATGCGGAAAACGTTGTGGATTATACCTGTCATGCGCCACCATGCAAGCGTCAGCGTGCGTATGGCCCGCTAAGTGTTGAAAATTTCAGCATTACCTTTCGGAGCTGCAATCAACATCACGGTTTAGTCCCCGCAATAACCTCCTTAAGCCCCCGTTCTGCGAAGCGTCCCGTTTCCCCATGCTCTACACTTCCAATTCAACACCACACTGAGGGAAACACGATGTCGATGATAAAAAGCTACGCCGCAAAATCGGCGGGCAGCGAACTCGAACTCTATGAATATGATGCGGGCGAGCTTAAGCCGGAAGATGTCGAGGTACAGGTCGATTACTGCGGTATCTGCCATTCCGATTTGTCGATGATCGACAACGAATGGGGGTTCTCTCAGTATCCGCTGGTTGCCGGGCATGAGGTGATTGGTCGCGTGGCGGCGCTAGGCAGCGCGGCGCAGGATAAGGGTCTGAAAGTTGGCCAGCGCGTCGGCGTTGGCTGGACGGCGCGCAGCTGCGGGCATTGCGACGCCTGTATCAGCGGTAATCAGATTAACTGCCTGCAAGGTTCCGTTCCCACGATTCTCAATCGCGGTGGCTTTGCCGAGAAGCTGCGGGCCGACTGGCAGTGGGTGATCCCGCTGCCGGATAGCATCGACCTGGCGGCGGCTGGCCCATTGCTGTGCGGCGGTATCACGGTGTTCAAACCGCTACTGATGCACCACATCACTGCCACCAGCCGCGTCGGGGTGATCGGCATCGGCGGCCTGGGGCATATCGCCATTAAGCTGTTACACGCGATGGGCTGCGAGGTGACCGCGTTCAGCTCCAATCCGGCGAAAGAGCAGGAGGTACTGGCGATGGGAGCGGATAAGGTGGTCAACAGCCGCGATCCGGATGCGCTAAAAGCGCTGGCGGGCCAGTTCGATCTCATCATTAACACGGTTAACGTCGACCTCGACTGGCAGCCCTATTTTGAAGCGCTGGCCTACGGCGGTAACTTCCATACCGTCGGCGCGGTGCTGAAACCGCTGCCGGTGCCAGCATTTACCTTAATTGCCGGCGATCGTAGCATCTCCGGTTCGGCGACCGGTACGCCCTTCGAGCTGCGTAAACTGATGAAGTTTGCCGGGCGCAGCAAGGTATCGCCGACCACCGAACTGTACCCGATGTCGCAAATTAACGACGCTATCCAGCACGTGCGCGACGGCAAAGCCCGCTACCGCGTGGTGCTGAAAGCCGACTTCTGATGCAGGGCTCAGTCCCGCAAGGGGCTGGGCCTATTGCCCGCTACGAAACGCAAGCACCGCCTGGCGGCACTGTTCCGTCACATGCTCGATGTCATGGTTCACATCGATGCGGGCAATATCGCGTTCATCTTCCTGCGGACACTCCAGCGCGTCGAACTGGCTTTTTAACAAGCCCACCGGCATAAAATGCCCTGCCCGACGCTGCATGCGCGCCAGAATGGTCTCGTAATCACCATCCAGCCACAGAAAATGCACATTCGGGCTGCCCTGCCGCAATATATCGCGGTACTGTTTTTTTAATGATGAGCAGACAATAAATCCGGTCTCATTCTTTTTATATAAACTGTATGAGGCATCATTTAATCGCGCTAACCAGGGAAGTCTGTCCTCATCGGTTAATGGAATACCCTCAGACATTTTATCAATATTTTTGGCTGGATGAAGATCGTCGCCATCAATGAATTTAGCCGATAATACAGCGGCAATTTTGCTACCAATTAAAGATTTACCGCTCCCCGAAACGCCCATCAAAATATAACTTTCCCCGGCCATCAAAAAACTCCAGATTTATATTCCATGACGCGATACTACGCCTTGCACATTGCAGAATTCATCTTTTTTCGGCGCGACCGCACAGATTTACAAGGCGCATCACGTTATGCGTAACATTGTAGTGTAACAATTTTCCAGCGTGACTTACTTCACAAATAATAATAATTAAAACCGCTTAAATGCTGTCGAGGTTACTACCTGACCAGTGAGGCATTTATGCAAGTCAAAACCCAATCCTGCGTTGTCGCGGGTAAGAAAACTGTTGCCATTACCGACCAAAATATTGAATGGGATAATAAAGGAACATTAGTAAAAATTACCCGCGGTGGTATTTGCGGTTCCGATTTACATTATTATCAGGAAGGGAAAGTCGGTAATTTCACTGTTAAAGCGCCGATGATTTTAGGCCATGAAGTTATTGGTAAAGTGGTGCACAGCGACTCCAAAGAATTACATGAAGGTCAGTCAGTGGCGATTAATCCGTCGAAGCCGTGCGGCCACTGTAAATACTGTTTGCAGCACGAAGAAAACCAGTGCACGGAAATGCGCTTTTTTGGTAGCGCCATGTATTTTCCCCATGTCGACGGCGGTTTTACCCGGTTTAAAACCGTCGATACCGCGCAGTGTATCCCCTACCCCCAAGAGGCCGATGAAAAAGTCATGGCCTTTGCCGAACCGTTAGCGGTCGCGATCCACGCCGCGCATGAAGCGGGCGACCTGCAGGGCAAGCGCGTGTTTATCTCCGGCGTCGGTCCTATCGGCTGCCTGATCGTCAGCGCGGTAAAAACGCTCGGCGCGGCAGAGATTGTCTGTGCTGATATCAGCCCGCGTTCGCTGTCGCTGGCCCAGCAGATGGGGGCCGACACGCTGATTAACCCGCAGCAGGACTCGCTCGAGGAGTGGAAAAAAGAGAAAGGCTACTTCGACGTTAGCTTCGAAGTCTCCGGTCATCCGTCCTCAATCACCACCTGTCTGGAAGTAACCCGCGCAAAAGGCGTGATGGTGCAGGTCGGCATGGGCGGCGCGGTGCCGGACTTCCCGATGATGATGCTGATCGGCAAAGAGATCGCGCTCAAAGGTTCGTTCCGCTTTACCACCGAGTTCAACACCGCGGTGTCGTGGCTGGCGAATAACGTTATCGATCCGCTGCCGTTACTCAGCGCCGAATATCCATTTACCGAGCTTGAACAAGCGCTGATCTTCGCCGGGGACAAAACCCAGGCGGCAAAGGTCCAGCTCGTTTTTGCAGAAACAAAATAAGGAATAACATGATGAACGATCTTTTTTCACTGGACGGCAAAAACATTCTGATCACCGGTTCGGCTCAGGGTATTGGTTATTTACTGGCGACCGGCCTGGGTAAATACGGCGCGCAGATTATCGTCAATGATATTACGCCAGAGCGCGCGGAGGCAGCCGTCGCCAAACTGCAGCAGGAAGGGATCCGCGCCGTTGCCGCGCCATTTAATGTTACGCAGAAACAGGACATTGATGCCGCCATCGAGCATATCGAAAAAGACATTGGCCAAATTGATGTGCTGGTGAATAACGCCGGTATCCAGCGCCGCCATCCCTTTACCGAGTTCCCGGAACAGGACTGGAACGATGTGATTGCCGTTAACCAGACGGCGGTGTTCCTGGTCTCGCAGGCGGTCACTCGCCGCATGGTGGAACGCCAGGCCGGGAAGGTCATCAACATCTGCTCGATGCAGAGCGAACTGGGCCGCGACACCATTACGCCGTACGCCGCCTCCAAAGGCGCGGTGAAAATGCTCACCCGCGGAATGTGTGTTGAGCTGGCGCGCCACAATATCCAGGTCAACGGTATCGCGCCGGGCTACTTCAAAACCGAGATGACTAAAGCGTTGGTCGAGGATGAAGCCTTTACCTCCTGGCTGTGCAAACGTACGCCAGCCGCGCGCTGGGGCGATCCGCAGGAGCTGATCGGCGCGGCGGTATTCCTCTCTTCCAAAGCATCCGATTTTGTTAACGGGCACCTGTTGTTCGTCGATGGCGGCATGCTGGTCGCCGTCTGATACAACACAACGCAACATCACGCAGCGCCCAGGCGCTGCATTTTGGCACCCACCCGAAATCATTCGAGTTGCAGGACAAAATGCCAAAAGCATTTTGAACAGCGCTTGCGCTGGCCCCGAAGGGGCGAGGCCGCAGGTCGAGTAACGCGGCAAGTGAATGAACCCGATGAGCTTACTTGAGTAAGTGATTCGGGTGAGTGAGCGCAGCCAACACACCTGCAACTTGAAGTATGACGGGGATATAAGAGAAACGATTATGCCATTAATAATAATTGCGGCAGGCGTCGCGCTGCTTCTGGTCCTGATGATTGGCTTTAAAGTTAACGGCTTTATTGCGCTGGTCCTGGTGGCGGCGGTCGTCGGTTTTGCCGAAGGGATGGATGCTCAGGCCGTTCTGCACTCTATACAAAATGGGATCGGCGGTACGCTCGGCGGGCTGGCGATGATCCTCGGGTTTGGCGCGATGCTCGGCAAGCTGATCTCCGATACCGGCGCAGCCCAGCGCATCGCCACCACGCTGATTGACACGTTCGGTAAGAAACGTGTGCAGTGGGCGCTGGTGATCACCGGTCTGGTCGTCGGTCTGGCGATGTTCTTCGAAGTCGGCTTTGTTCTGCTGCTGCCGCTGGTATTTACGGTGGTGGCCTCTTCCGGTCTGCCGCTGCTGTATGTCGGCGTGCCGATGGTGGCGGCGCTGTCCGTAACCCACTGTTTCCTGCCGCCGCATCCGGGCCCCACCGCGATTGCCACCATTTTCGAGGCCAATCTCGGCACCACCCTGCTGTACGGTTTTATTATTACCATCCCGACGGTAATTGTCGCCGGGCCGCTGTTTTCTAAACTGCTGACCCGCTTTGAGAAAGCGCCGCCGGAAGGGTTATTCAACCCGCATCTGTTCACCGAAGAAGAGATGCCGTCGTTCTGGAACAGTATCTTTGCGGCGGTTATCCCGGTCATACTGATGGCGGTGGCGGCGGTATGTGAAATTACGCTGCCGAAGTCCAACAGCGTGCGGGTATTCTTTGAGTTTATCGGCAACCCTGCGGTCGCCTTGTTTATCGCCATCGTGCTGGCCATTTTTACCCTTGGTCGACGTAACGGACGGACGATCGAGCAAATTATGGATATCATTGGCGACTCTATCGGCGCAATCGCGATGATTGTGTTCATCATCGCCGGGGGCGGTGCGTTTAAGCAGGTACTGGTCGACAGCGGCGTGGGGCAGTATATCTCGCACCTGATGACCGGCACGTCGCTCTCTCCGCTGCTGATGTGCTGGACGGTCGCCGCGTTGCTGCGCATCGCGCTCGGTTCTGCGACCGTGGCGGCGATCACCACCGCAGGCGTGGTGCTGCCGATTATTAACGTCACGCATGCCGACCCGGCGCTGATGGTGCTGGCTACCGGCGCGGGCAGCGTGATTGCCTCCCACGTTAACGATCCGGGATTCTGGCTGTTTAAAGGCTATTTTAATCTCAGCGTTGGGGAAACATTGCGTACCTGGACGGTGATGGAGACACTGATTTCCATTATGGGTCTGCTGGGCGTACTGGCGCTGAACGCCATCCTGCATTAAGACGGTCATCACCGGGGAGCACAGGTCAGCGCTCCCCGGCACGGGAGAGAAAATGAGGAACCACAGAATTTCTTTGCAAGATATCGCCACACTGGCGGGCGTGACCAAAATGACGGTGAGCCGCTACATTCGCTCGCCGAAAAAGGTCGCAAAGGAAACCGGTGAACGCATTGCGCAGATTATGGAGGAGATTAATTACATCCCCAACCGCGCGCCCGCGATGCTGCTGAATGCGCAAAGCTATACGCTCGGCGTGCTGATCCCCTCGTTTCAAAACCAGCTGTTCGCTGACATTCTGGCCGGTATTGAGTCGGTCACCTCGGACCATAACTATCAGACGCTGATCGCCAACTACAATTATGACCGGGAATCCGAGGAAGAGTCGGTGATCAACCTGCTGTCGTACAATATCGACGGCATTATTCTGTCCGAGAAATATCACACTCTGCGCACGGTTAAATTTCTGCGTTCAGCCAATATTCCGGTGGTCGAGCTGATGGATATTCAGGGTGACCGTCTGGACATGGAGGTGGGCTTTGATAACCGTCAGGCGGCGTTTGATATGGTCAGCACCATGCTGGATAAACGCCCGCGCCGCAAAATCCTCTATCTGGGTTCGAAAGACGACGTGCGCGATGAACAGCGCTATCGCGGTTATTGCGATGCCATGACGCGGCGGGGTCTGTCGCCACTGCGCGTTAATCCGCGTTCTATTTCTTCCATTCATCTCGGCACCCAGATGATGCGGGACGCGCTCGCCGCGCATCCGGATTTAGACGGCGTCTTTTGCACCAACGACGATATTGCGATGGGCGCGCTGCTGCTGTGCCGCGAACGCGAGCTGGCCGTTCCGGAACAGATCTCGATTGCTGGTTTTCACGGACTGGAAATGGGGCGGCAGATGATCCCCAGCCTCGCCAGCGTGATCACCCCGCGTTTCGACATTGGCCGTATGGCGGCGCAAATGTTGCTGAGCAAAATCAAGAACAACGACCATAACCACAACACCGTGGATTTGGGGTATCAGATTTATCACGGCCATACGCTTTAAGATTTTTTATCTCCCTTGCTCATACTTTCTTTCATTCATATTGCCTATACTCCAGGCAGGATAAATGGAGGAAATCTCAATGAGCGCACCCCTGCTAATCGCCCGCACGCCGGACACCGAACTGTTTTTACTCCCAGGCATGGCCAACCGTCACGGGCTGATTACCGGCGCGACCGGGACCGGTAAAACCGTCACGCTACAGAAACTGGCCGAATCGCTGTCTGAGATTGGCGTGCCGGTATTTATGGCCGACGTAAAAGGTGACTTAACCGGCGTAGCGCAGGAAGGACAAGCCTCTGAAAAGCTGCTCGCCCGCCTGAAAAACATCGGCATTACCGACTGGCAACCGCATGCGAATCCGGTCACGGTGTGGGATATCTTCGGCGAAAAAGGCCACCCGGTGCGGGCCACGGTCTCTGACCTCGGGCCGCTGCTGCTGGCGCGTCTGCTGAATCTCAACGATGTGCAGTCCGGCGTGCTGGATATTATCTTCCGTATTGCCGATGACCAGGGTCTGTTGCTGCTCGATTTCAAAGATCTGCGGGCCATTACGCAGTACATCGGCGATAACGCTAAATCGTTCCAGAACCAGTACGGCAACATCAGCAGCGCCTCGGTGGGCGCTATCCAGCGCGGACTGCTGTCGCTGGAACAACAGGGAGCGGCGCACTTCTTTGGCGAGCCGATGCTGGATATCAAAGACTGGATGCGCACTGACGCCAGCGGTAAAGGGGTAATCAACATCCTCAGCGCCGAGAAGCTGTACCAGATGCCCAAACTGTACGCCGCCAGCCTGCTGTGGATGCTCTCCGAACTGTATGAACAACTGCCGGAAGCCGGCGATCTGGAGAAGCCAAAACTGGTGTTCTTCTTCGACGAAGCCCATCTGTTGTTCAATGACGCCCCGCAGGTGCTGCTGGATAAAATTGAACAGGTGATCCGCCTGATCCGCTCGAAAGGGGTCGGCGTGTGGTTCGTTTCACAAAACCCTTCCGATATTCCGGACAACGTACTCGGGCAGTTGGGAAACCGCGTGCAACATGCCCTGCGCGCCTTCACGCCGAAAGATCAGAAAGCGGTGAAAACCGCGGCGCAAACTATGCGCGCCAATCCGGCATTTGATACTGAAAAAGCCATTCAGGAGTTGGGTACCGGCGAAGCGCTAATTTCCTTCCTCGATGCCAAAGGTAGCCCCTCCGTAGTGGAACGGGCGATGGTAATTGCGCCGTGCTCGCGCATGGGACCGGTAACCGACGACGAGCGCAACGGGCTGATTAATCACTCCTCATTGTATGGAAAATATGAGGAAGAGGTCGACCGTGAGTCCGCCTATGAGCGTTTACAGCAAGGCGTACAGGCCAGCACCGAGCAGCAAAATACGCCTCCCGCCAACGGTAAAGCGATCGACGTGGATGGCGGTATTCTCGGGGGGTTGAAAGATATTCTGTTTGGCAGCACCGGACCACGCGGCGGTAAGCGCGATGGCGTAGTACAGAGCGTGGCGAAAAGCGCGGCGCGACAGGTCACTAATCAGATAATTCGCGGCATGTTGGGAAGTTTGATGGGCGGCAGAAAACGCTAGCAGTGAAATGCCCCTCCCGCACTACGGGAGGGGCGGATATTACGACTTACGCAGCATCAACCACAGGCTTATCAGGAAGAAGCTGGCGCTAGGCAGCAACGCGCCGATAATC
Source organism: Citrobacter sp. CRE-46 (assembly GCF_059615875.1). NCBI lineage: Bacteria > Pseudomonadati > Pseudomonadota > Gammaproteobacteria > Enterobacterales > Enterobacteriaceae > Citrobacter > Citrobacter sp. CRE-46. The sequence continues at coordinate 4,529,888 of NZ_CM184341.1, forward strand.
GGCGGAATGCCGTACACCAGCGTTAATGGGCCAAAGATTTGGTCCAGCACATAGAACACAAAACCGAAGCTAATCCCTGTCACCACGCGCACGCCCATCGGGACGCTACGCAGCGGGCCAAAGATAAACGACAGTGCCATCAGCATCATGACCGCCACTGACAACGGCTGGAAGACTTTGCTCCACATATTGAGCTGGTAACGTCCGGCGTCCTGGCCGCTCGACTTCAGATACTTCACGTAGTTATGCAGACCGCTAATCGAGAGCGCATCAGGATCCAGCGCGACGACGCCGAGCTTGTCCGGCGTAAGGTTGGTTTTCCAGGTCCCGCTCACCATCTGCGAACCAGTGATTTGCTTTGGATCGGTCAGGTTAGATTCATCCACCTGCGACAGACGCCACACCTTCTGCTCCGGGTCAAACGTCGCGCTCGCGGCATAGCGAACGGACTGCAAACGACGTTTATCATTAAAGGAGTAAATACTAATTCCGCCTAACTCGGCGTCGCCTTTCACCCGCTCGATGTAGACAAAGCTGTCACCATCTTTCGCCCACAATCCCTGCTGCGTAGAGAGCAGCGAGCCACCGTACATCTGCTGGGCACGATAGTTACGCGCCATCTGTTCGCCCTGCGGCGCCACCCATTCACCGATGGCCATCGTCAACAGCACCAGCGGAATCGCGGTTTTCATTACCGACAGCGCCACCTGCATACGGGTAAATCCGGAAGCCTGCATTACCACCAGTTCACTACGCTGGGCCAACATGCCCAGCCCCAACAACGCGCCGAGCAGCGCCGCCATCGGGAAGAAAATCTGGATATCTTTTGGTGCGCTGAGCAGGGTATACAGCCCGGCGCCCATCGCATCGTAGCTCCCCTGCCCGGCTTTTTTCAGCTGGTCGACGAACTTGATGATCCCGGAGAGCGACACCAGCATGAACAACGTCATCATGATGGTGGTGAAAATGGTTTTACCGATATAGCGGTCAAGTACACCAAAGGGCTGCATTATACCGCTCCTTTACGCATAAAACGGGCACGCAAGCGGCGCATAGGCACCGTATCCCAGAGGTTAAGTACAATCGCCAGCGCCAGATACGCCAGGTTAACCGTCCACATCCAGAACACCGGATCCAGCTTACCTTTGCCGCCGTTCGACTTCAGGGATGTCTGGACCAGGAAGAACAGCAAATAGAGCAGCATGGCGGGCAGCATCGACAGTACGCGCCCCTGACGCGGGTTCACCACGCTCAGCGGTACGACCATCAGCGCCATCATAAATACGGTGAATACTAACGTGATACGCCAGGTCAGCTCCGCGCGAGCACGATCGTTGTCGGTCGTCCACAGCGTACGCATATCCATCTGGTCGGTATCGTTTGGATCCAGCGCCACAGCCTGATGGCCAATAATCGCCTGATAATCCTGGAAGTCAGTGATGCGGAAATCACGCAGCAGCGCAGTCCCTTCAAAGCGCGTGCCCTGGTTCAGCGTCACGACCTGGGAGCCATCGCGCATCTGGGTAAGATGTCCGGAATCAGCCACCACCACCGAAGGACGGGCATTACCTTTCGGGCGGATTTGCGCGAGGAACACATCTTTGAAGTTGCTGCCGTCAACGCTTTCGATAAACAGCACCGAACCGCCGTTAGTCGCCTGCTGGAATTGCCCCTGAGCAAGCGCAGCCATGCCGGGGTTAGCTTTCGCTTCCGCCAGCACTTCGTCCTGATGCCTGGAGGACCATGGTCCGGCCCACATCACGTTAACCGCCGCAATAATACTGGTAAACAACGCCAGCACCATCGCCGCTTTCACGAGCACAGCCTTGCTCAGCCCACAGGCGTGCATGACCGTAATTTCACTTTCGGTATACAGTTTGCCCAGCGTCATCAGCAGCCCGAGGAACAGGCTTAAGGGCAAGATAAGTTGCGCCATTTCTGGCACGCCCAGCCCCAGCAGCGAGAGCACCAGATTCGCCGGGATATCACCGTCAACCGCCGCACCAAGGATCCTGACTAACTTTTGACAAAAGAAGATCAAAAGCAGGATGAAAAGGATCGCAAGTTGGCTTTTGAGCGTTTCCCGAACCAGATATCTTATGATTATCACTTTAAATACGCCCGTAAAAACCCGTCTTTTGCCGGAATTTAGCTTGTTTCATGGCTTAAACGTCATTTATTCTCTTGAGTCGTCGAAATCGTCGCTAAGATCATTATACTCAACGGATCCACCTCTCAGAAATTGTTCTGACGTGCCAATGCCGTAATAACGTTAAGATTAACACGAAGTCACCGCAACAGCGGGAATGAGTTACGAAAGCTTGCAATTCTATCCGTAGCCACCGCCGTTGTCTTTAAGATTCAGGAGCGTAGTGCATGGAGTTCAGTGTAAAAAGCGGTAGCCCGGAGAAACAGCGGAGTGCCTGCATCGTTGTGGGCGTCTTTGAACCACGCCGCCTCTCTCCGATTGCAGAGCAGCTCGACAAGATCAGCGACGGGTACATCAGCGCGCTGCTGCGTCGTGGCGAACTGGAAGGCAAACCGGGTCAAACCCTGTTGCTACACCATGTTCCTAATGTCCTGTCGGAGCGAATTCTCCTCATCGGTTGTGGTAAAGAGCGTGAGCTTGATGAACGTCAGTATAAGCAGGTCATTCAGAAAACTATAAATACCCTGAATGATACAGGCTCGATGGAAGCCGTCTGTTTCCTGACTGAGCTGCACGTCAAAGGCCGCAATAACTACTGGAAAGTACGTCAGGCCGTTGAGACGGCCCAGGAAACGCTGTACAGCTTTGATCAGTTGAAGACTAACAAAAGCGAACCACGTCGTCCGCTGCGTAAAATGGTCTTCAACGTACCGACCCGCCGCGAACTGACCAGCGGTGAACGTGCCATTCAGCACGGCCTGGCGATTGCCGCCGGGATCAAAGCGGCAAAAGATCTCGGCAATATGCCGCCGAATATCTGTAACGCCGCCTACCTGGCTTCTCAGGCGCGTCAGTTGGCTGACAGCTATAGCAAAAATGTTGTCACTCGCGTCATCGGTGAGCAGCAGATGAAAGAGCTGGGCATGCACTCCTATCTTGCGGTCGGCAATGGTTCGCAAAATGAATCGCTGATGTCGGTGATTGAGTATAAAGGTGTCGAATCCGAAGACGTACGCCCGATCGTGTTGGTGGGTAAAGGGTTAACCTTTGACTCCGGCGGTATCTCCATCAAACCTGCCGAAGGTATGGATGAGATGAAATACGACATGTGCGGCGCGGCAGCGGTTTACGGCGTGATGCGCATGGTGGCGGAGCTACAGTTGCCAATCAACGTCGTCGGCGTACTGGCGGGCTGCGAAAACATGCCGGGCGGCCGCGCGTATCGCCCAGGCGATGTGCTGACGACCATGTCTGGTCAAACCGTTGAAGTACTGAACACCGATGCTGAAGGCCGTCTGGTACTGTGCGACGTGTTAACCTACGTCGAGCGTTTTGAACCGGAAGCGGTCATTGATGTGGCAACGCTGACCGGCGCGTGCGTGATTGCATTGGGTCATCACATCACCGGCCTGATGTCGAACCACAATCCGCTGGCGCACGAGCTGATCGGTGCTTCCGAGCAGGCGGGCGACCGCGCGTGGCGCCTGCCGTTGGGTGATGAATTCCAGGAACAACTGGAGTCCAACTTTGCGGATATGGCCAACATCGGCGGCCGTCCTGGCGGCGCTATCACCGCGGGCTGCTTCCTGTCGCGCTTTACCCGTAAATATAACTGGGCGCACCTGGACATCGCGGGTACCGCATGGCGTTCCGGTAAAGCCAAAGGCGCCACCGGTCGTCCGGTAGCGCTGCTGTCGCAGTTCCTGCTCAATCGCGCCGGATTTAACGGCGACGAGTAATGTGTAAATGCCGGATGGCGCTACGCTTATCCGGCCTACAAAGCAGTAAGCTGTAGGCCTGATAAGACGCGCGAGCGTCGCCATCAGGCGAAAAGGCCGGGTCACCCGGCCTTGTATTTAAATCCACCACAAGAAGCCCCATATATGAAGAATGCGACGTTCTATCTTCTGGATAATGACACTACCGTTGATGGCTTAAGCGCCGTCGAGCAACTGGTGTGTGAAATTGCCGCAGAACGTTGGCGTGCTGGCAAGCGTGTGCTGATCGCCTGCGAAAACGAAAAGCAGGCCTTTCGCCTTGATGAAGCCCTGTGGGCAAGACCGGCAGAAAGCTTCGTGCCGCATAATCTGGCGGGTGAAGGTCCCAGAGGCGGCTCGCCGGTAGAGATTGCCTGGCCGGAAAAACGCAACAGCAGCCCGCGCGACCTGCTGATCAGTTTGCGCGTTGGCTTTGCAGATTTTGCCACCGCTTTCACAGAAGTGATAGACTTCGTCCCTTACGAAGATTCTTTGAAACAATCGGCACGCGATCGCTACAAAGCATACCGCGTGGCTGGTTTTAACCTGAATACGGCAACCTGGAAATAATGGAAAAGACATATAACCCACAAGATATCGAACAGCCGCTTTACGAGCACTGGGAAAAGCAGGGCTATTTCAAACCTAACGGCGATGAAAGCAAAGAGTCCTTCTGCATCATGATCCCGCCGCCGAACGTCACCGGCAGTTTGCATATGGGTCATGCTTTCCAGCAAACCATCATGGACACGATGATCCGCTACCAGCGCATGCAGGGCAAAAACACCCTGTGGCAGGCCGGTACCGACCACGCGGGTATCGCGACCCAGATGGTGGTTGAGCGTAAGATTGCCGCTGAAGAAGGTAAAACTCGTCACGACTACGGTCGCGAAGCGTTTATCGACAAAATCTGGCAGTGGAAAGCGGAATCTGGCGGCACCATTACCCGTCAGATGCGCCGTCTCGGCAACTCCGTTGACTGGGAGCGCGAGCGCTTCACCATGGACGAAGGTCTTTCCAATGCCGTGAAAGAAGTCTTTGTTCGCCTGTACAAAGAAGACCTGATTTACCGTGGCAAACGCCTGGTGAACTGGGATCCGAAACTGCGCACCGCCATCTCTGACCTGGAAGTGGAAAACCGCGAGTCCAAAGGCTCGATGTGGCACATCCGCTATCCGCTGGCCGACGGCGTGAAGACCGCAGACGGTAAAGATTACCTGGTCGTCGCTACCACCCGTCCGGAAACCATTCTCGGGGATACCGGCGTGGCCGTTAACCCGGAAGATCCGCGCTACAAAGATCTGATCGGTAAATTCGTTGTCCTGCCGCTGGTTGACCGCCGTATTCCGATCGTGGGCGACGAACACGCCGACATGGAAAAAGGCACCGGCTGCGTGAAGATCACCCCGGCGCACGACTTTAATGACTACGAAGTCGGGAAACGTCACGGCCTGCCGATGATCAACATTCTGACCTTTGACGGCGACATCCGTGAAACTGCGGAAGTGTACGACACCAAAGGCGAAGAGTCCGACGTTTACTCCAACGCGATTCCGGCTGAATTCCAGAAGCTGGAACGCTTTGCTGCCCGTAAAGCCATCGTCGCAGCCGTTGACGCGCTGGGCCTGCTGGAAGAAATTAAACCGCACGACCTGACCGTTCCTTACGGCGACCGTGGCGGCGTGGTTATCGAACCGATGCTGACCGACCAGTGGTACGTCCGTGCCGACGTGCTGGCGAAACCAGCGGTTGAAGCCGTTGAAAACGGTAGCATTCAGTTCGTGCCGAAGCAGTACGAAAACATGTACTTCTCCTGGATGCGTGATATTCAGGACTGGTGTATCTCTCGTCAGCTGTGGTGGGGTCACCGTATCCCGGCATGGTACGACAACGACGGCAACGTTTATGTAGGCCGTACCGAAGACGAAGTCCGCCAGGAAAACAACCTCGGCGCCGACGTTGCGCTTCGTCAGGACGAAGACGTTCTCGACACCTGGTTCTCCTCCGCGCTGTGGACTTTCTCCACCCTCGGCTGGCCGGAAAACACCGACGCGCTGCGTCAGTTCCACCCAACCAGCGTGATGGTCTCCGGCTTCGACATCATCTTCTTCTGGATTGCCCGCATGATCATGATGACCATGCACTTCATCAAAGATGAAAACGGCAAGCCGCAGGTGCCGTTCCATACCGTCTACATGACCGGTCTGATCCGTGACGACGAAGGCCAGAAGATGTCCAAATCCAAGGGTAACGTCATTGACCCGCTGGATATGGTCGACGGCATCTCTCTGCCGGAACTGCTGGAAAAACGTACCGGCAACATGATGCAGCCGCAGCTGGCTGAGAAGATTGCCAAACGTACCGAGAAGCAGTTCCCGAACGGCATTGAGCCGCACGGCACCGACGCCCTGCGCTTTACCCTGGCGGCGCTGGCCTCGACCGGCCGCGACATCAACTGGGATATGAAGCGCCTGGAAGGTTACCGTAACTTCTGTAACAAGCTGTGGAACGCCAGCCGCTTTGTGCTGATGAACACTGAAGGTCAGGATTGCGGCTTCAACGGCGGCGAAATGACCCTGTCGCTGGCAGACCGCTGGATCCTGGCTGAATTCAACCAGACCGTTAAAGCGTACCGCGAAGCGCTGGATAACTTCCGCTTCGACATCGCCGCGGGCATTCTGTACGAGTTCACCTGGAACCAGTTCTGCGACTGGTATCTGGAGCTGACCAAACCGGTGATGACCGGAGGTTCCGAGTCTGAACTGCGCGGCACCCGCAATACGCTGGTCACCGTGCTGGAAGGTCTGCTGCGCCTGGCGCATCCGATCATCCCGTTCATCACCGAAACCATCTGGCAGCGCGTGAAGGTCATTTGCGGTATTACCGCTGACACCATCATGCTGCAGCCGTTCCCGGAATATAACGCCGCGCAGGTTGATGAAGCCGCGTTGGCCGATACCGAATGGCTGAAGCAGGCGATCGTCGCCGTACGTAATATCCGTGCGGAAATGAACATCGCGCCGGGCAAACCGCTGGAGCTGCTGCTGCGTGGTTGCAGCGCTGACGCGATGCGTCGTGTAAACGACAACCGTAGCTTCCTGCTGAACCTGGCGCGTCTGGAAAGCATCACCGTGCTGCCTGCCGATGACAAAGGTCCGGTTTCCGTGACCAAAATCATCGACGGCGCCGAACTGCTGATCCCGATGGCTGGCCTCATCAACAAAGAAGATGAGCTGGCGCGTCTGGCGAAAGAAGTGGCGAAAATCGAAGGTGAGATTGCCCGTATCGAAGGCAAACTTTCCAACGAAGGTTTCGTCGCTCGTGCGCCGGAAGCGGTGATCGCCAAAGAGCGTGAGAAGCTGGACGGTTACGCGGAAGCCAAAGCGAAGCTGATTGAGCAGCAGGCGGTTATCGCCGCGCTGTAATCATCGTGCCCGTATATTTGCCGGATGGCGCTGCGCTTATCCGGCCAACGGGCAGCGTCAACGTAGGTCGGATAAGCGTAGCGCATCCGACACCACTGACGAATAAAAAGCCTCTGAGCGTGTGCATCAGAGGCTTTTTATTGAATTATCATCGCTTGCACTTCCCCTCCCCGCAGTGTTATTAACTGCATATGTTCCACGTTTCTGTCATGAGTTCGCTATGAGTGTTACTACCCCTGTCTTTGCGACGCTGCGTCGTCTTACCGCCGACGATAACGCCGCCATCGCCCGCGTTATCCGCCAGGTTTCCGCCGAATACGGGCTTACCGCTGATAAAGGCTATACCGTGGCCGACCCAAATCTGGATGAACTGTTCCAGGTTTACAGCCAGCCGGGCGCAGCCTATTGGGTCGTTGAGCAGAATGGTCAGGTGGTGGGCGGCGGCGGCGTCGCGCCGTTAGGCTGTAGCGAGCCGGACATTTGCGAGCTGCAGAAGATGTATTTCCTGTCGAGCGTACGCGGCCAGGGGCTGGCGAAAAAGCTGGCGCTGATGGCGCTGGATCACGCCCGTGAGCAGGGTTTTAAGCAGTGCTATCTGGAAACGACCGCGTTTCTGACTGAGGCTATTCGCCTGTATGAACATTTAGGCTTTGAGCACATCAGCGAAGCGCTGGGCTGTACCGGGCACGTGGATTGTGAAGTGCGGATGTTAAAGCCCCTCTGACCTTACGCAGAGGGGCCATATTAACCTTACTGCATCTCAGCTGAAAGCATCAGACGAATCACGCCGGCCGAACGCGCGGTCGGCAGCTTCAACACCTGTGACCAGAGATCCTGCACTATCTCACAGGCAATATTCTCTTTGCCGACAGCTTTAGTCGGATCGGCCATGATTTGAATATCCGGTCCATAGCGCTGTACCAGGCCAGGGCTGATGCTTTGCAGGTCCTGAAGCGCCAGTTGCTTTTCCTCTGCCGTAACCGTATGTTTTTTCGGTCCGTGAGAGGCGTACATCATGCTCATGTCACTCGCCATACGACGATCCATGATCTCACGCGGAACAAGACGTGCCGGGTTAATCCCACCTTTTACCGCCGGAAACAGGAAGCGGAAGCATTCGTCATCACCTATTTTGGCCACGGCGGCAATCTGCTCAAGATTAATTTTCATATATTCAATGACATTGGCATCAGGAGCTTGCTGCAATCGTGCCATTTGCAACTGAAGAATCTGCGGCTGTATCGCGTCGATAACCTGCTGTTCACTGCTCCCTGCTTTTTTCATCTGCGCTGCCTGGCTGATTATTTTTTGCGTCAGCGCAGGCTCCTGTTCCTTAATCACCTGAAACGCCGGATTAGAGAGCATCGCCTTTTCAAACTGCTGCTCTTCGGTCAGACCATAATCCGGGTTTTCACGTGGGATCAGGTAGTGCACATCAAACAGATTCCACGCAATAATCGCCACCACAAAGACCACCGCGCCAGAGATCTTGCCCAGCCACCCTTTTTTACGGAACATGCCAACGACGATGGCAATCACCACCCCGATATAGCCTGCTAACAATACGTGAGCCCAGTTCATTAACCATCCTTATGCAAAACAATCTCGAGTAAGGAGATATATTTCCCCCTTCGTGTGTTTTGATTATTACGGCAGCGGCGGGCGATTTCCAGCCACCAGATTTTGCTAGCGGAAAGGGAGAAGAGGTAAAACGCGCGATGATTGAACAGCGCGCGTCACAGAAGGAATCAAGCCGGTATGCCGCTGTGAAAGCGGAACTCGTCGTCAGGAGAGGTAATCAGCGCGGCTTCGACTTCGCCAAAAAACTGCACCCGGTCGCTGATATCGTCAGCAGAAACCTGCTGCGCCAGCGCCAGATAATCCTGATAGTGCCGAGCCTCGGATCGCAGCAGCGACAGGTAAAACGCCTGCAAATCCGCCTCCAGATACGGCGCCAGCGCGGCAAACCGTTCACAGGAACGGGCTTCGATATACGCTCCGCAAATCAGCTTGTCGATCAGCGTCAGCGGCTCGTGGGTGCGAACCTCTTTGAGCATACCTTTGGCGTAACGACTGGCGGTAATTTTGATGTAAGGGATATTGCGGATCGTCATCGCCTCGCGTACCTGCGAGAAGTGATGCAGCTCTTCTTTGATCAGCAACACCATGCTGTCGATAAGCTTTCGTCCCCACGGGTCGTCGGTTTGCGGCATAACGCTTTTGCTTATCTGTTTATTCAGTGCGATAAAATCCGGCTCATCCCCTTCCCTGAAAGCAAAGGCTTCATAGGGTTTTAGCCAGTCCAGCAGCGCCTGCGATCCCTGTTTATCCGCGGCATACTTACGCACCAGCAGCATTGCCGTTTGCGCCGCTTTCAGTTCGCAGACGAGGTGATCGGTCAGTAACAGCGGCAGATTCGCCGGGTCTCGCGCTTTATCAAGCCAGGCCTGAGGCGTTTTACATTGCAGGAAGTTGTGGATCGGGGAGAGTATTTGCGGGTAATCCATACGTTGTCCTTGGCCTGCGGCAGCCTGGGCTACCGCAGGTCAGCAGATGACTTAGTGACGCACGCCGTCATCATCTTCGTCGACGAAGTCTTCATCGTCGCCATCTTCACCTTCTTCGCCGTTCGGGTCTTCAAAATAGGTTCCCCAACCGTCGTATTCCACTTCAAATTTTTCAGCCAGGTTCATCAGTTGCTCAACCTGAGCGTCAATCAGCTCGGCATTCAGGGCGCATTCGCTGAGGATGTCACAACAAATAACCGTGTCGCCTTCTTCGACTTCAAGCTCTTCCGGCTCGGTCACTTCATAACCCAGCTTGAAGGCTTCTACTGCCGCTTTTTCCAGGGTTTCAAAGTCGTCCGCGGAAAGGTGATGCTCGATAGTGTACAGCGCGTCTGGATCGCTGCCATCTTCGAGTAACTCTTCAATAATCAAGCGTGTTTCTTCACGCTGCTCTTCCAGTAGTTCCGGGTTTGCCATGGCTCGTTCCTCATAATGTCCTGCCGATACTCTTATTGTCACATACCGCTGTCATTGCCTCCACCTTTCCAGGAAAGATTTGTTAAACAAGGTTGCAAATGAATAAACATCCATATAAATTGAATTTTAATTCAATAAATGGCTTAAGCCATGTGAGGAAACCATGTCTACGTTTTATCAGAAGCACTTTTTGAAACTGCTTGATTTCACCTCTGCTGAACTCACGTCACTGCTCAAGCTCGCCGCGCAGCTCAAGGCAGATAAGAAAAACGGCACCGAGGTCGCTCAACTCACCGGTAAAAATATCGCGCTCATCTTCGAAAAAGACTCGACTCGTACTCGTTGCTCTTTCGAAGTTGCCGCATACGATCAGGGCGCTCGCGTAACGTATCTCGGGCCAAGCGGCAGCCAGATTGGGCATAAAGAGTCGATTAAAGATACCGCCCGCGTACTCGGGCGTATGTACGACGGTATTCAGTATCGGGGTCACGGTCAGGAAGTGGTGGAAACGCTGGCGGAATATGCCGGGGTGCCGGTGTGGAATGGATTAACTAACGAGTTTCATCCCACCCAGTTACTGGCGGATTTGTTAACTATGCAGGAACACCTGCCGGGTAAAGCATTTAATGAGATGACGTTAGTCTACACCGGCGATGCCCGTAACAATATGGGCAATTCAATGCTGGAAGCCGCCGCGTTAACCGGGTTAGATCTGCGTCTGGTTGCGCCGCAGGCCTGCTGGCCGGATGAGAGTCTGGTGGCAGAATGCAAAGCGCTGGCACAGAAAAACGGTGGCAATATTACGCTGACGGAAGATGTCGCCACGGGCGTAAAAGGTGCGGACTTCATCTACACCGACGTATGGGTGTCAATGGGCGAAGCGAAAGAGAAGTGGGCCGAGCGTATTGCGCTGCTGCGCAAATATCAGGTAAACAGCGCGATGATGGCGCTCACCGGCAATCCGCAGGTGAAATTTCTGCACTGCCTGCCCGCGTTCCATGACGATCAAACCACGCTTGGCAAACAAATGGCGCAACAGTACGGTTTGCACGGCGGGATGGAAGTGACCGACGACGTCTTTGAGTCACCCGCCAGCATCGTATTTGATCAGGCGGAAAACCGGATGCACACCATTAAAGCAGTAATGGTGGCGACGCTTTCCAAATGATAGCATTGCGTGATTGATTTGCCGGATGGCGATGCTCAGCATCTTATCCGGCCTACAACCGCGCTACCGTAGGCCGGGCAAGGCGAAGCCGCCCCCCGGCAAATACGCTTATTCCACCCGCAATTTCACCACCGCTTTGCGTACCAGCGCCGGAGCGCCGACTGCGCACAGCGGTTTATGCACTTCCCCCGGATAGAACACCACAAAGTCACCTTCGTTCAGCACCACCGTTTTCTCCTGTGCCCCTTCCGGCAGGAAGGCAATGTCTTTATCCGCCAGCCAGTCAGTTTCCGGCGCGCCCGCAGGCTGCGTACTGAAGGTCATGCCTTCCTGCCCTTTGAGCAGGATCTGAATATCCAGATAGCGGGCATGGTACTCGGCACGGCGCTGTGCAAACGGCTCCGTCATATCTTCGGCAATCAGATAAAACAGGCGATCGCCATCAATGTCATGCTTACCCTTTTCCGTCGCATCCGTAACATGCGTTTTAATGTGCTCAATCGCCTGACGCAGCTCTTCCGGCAGCCAGGCACCCAGGTTGTGAATATTGCCGACAATCATCTCAAACCCCTTTATTAAAACATCGTTTCATTTTTATTGTTATACGAAAAAACGGCCTGCCATACCACTCCTAATTACCGATATTTTGTGGCAACGCATGTTTATCGCTGATGATGTTAGATAGTTGTTAACCTAACGCATCAGGTTATGCATAAACACTGCATAACTCTTACCCCCTCATTTTTCTCTTTGCTGGTAACTTGCTGGTTTTGAACGTGTTATGATAAAACCCAGCCGTCGATCACAATTCACACCTCCCCCGCTCGCTTTGTTCACCACCATATTTATTTGGCAATAAACTGTCCCGTACAAATAATAGAATCACAGAACCGCATAAACATTCATCTCATAATAAAAAATACATAAAAATCAAATGATTATTAAGTGTATATATTTTTAAAAATGTACATAAAATTAACATAGATAAATAACAAGACATATTCATGCGTAGCAATTCAGTTATTGAATTTATTATTTTTTAAAATCTCAGAGCCATCTCATATATTAGGAAAGCAAATTCAAATATCGAACCGACTGTGAAACAAATCACGTTTCCGTATCAAATAACATCTAAATATAGATTCTGAAATCAGCTGAAAAATCATGACTGCAATAAATTGCATTTGCAGCCATCTCCTCTTTATTTTTTAAAATCGTATTAAAGGAATAATGATGGAAAAGCATTATGTCGGTTCTGAAATCGGTCAATTACGTAGCGTGATGCTGCATCGCCCTAATCTCAGCTTAAAAAGGCTGACGCCATCCAACTGTCAGGAGCTGCTTTTTGATGATGTGCTTTCGGTAGAACGTGCAGGTGAAGAGCACGACATTTTCGCCAACACGCTGCGCCAGGAGGGAATTGAGGTTCTGTTACTCACTGATTTATTAACACAAACCCTGGATATTCCCGACGCTAAAAGCTGGCTGCTGGATACGCAAATTTCTGATTATCGCCTTGGACCCACTTTCGCCGCCGATGTCCGCGCCTGGCTTGCGGACATGCAGCACCGGGAACTGGCACGGCATTTAAGCGGCGGGCTGACCTATGGCGAAATCCCTGCCTCTATAAAAAATATGGTGGTGGATACTCATGATATTAATGATTTTATTATGAAGCCATTGCCCAATCATTTATTTACCCGCGACACCTCCTGCTGGATATATAACGGCGTGTCGATTAATCCGATGGCTAAAACCGCCCGGCAACGAGAAACTAATAATCTGCGGGCGATTTACCGCTGGCACCCGCAATTTGCCGATGGTGAATTTATTAAATATTTCGGTGATGAAAATATTAATTACGACCACGCCACATTAGAAGGTGGAGATGTGCTGGTCATTGGTCGCGGTGCGGTACTTATTGGCATGTCTGAGCGCACCACGCCACAAGGAATCGAGTTCCTTGCCCAATCACTCTTCAAGCATCGCCAGGCAGAGCGCGTCATCGCGGTCGAACTGCCTAAGCATCGTTCCTGTATGCATCTCGACACGGTGATGACCCACATCGATATCGATACCTTCTCTGTCTACCCGGAAGTGGTGCGCCCGGACGTGCAGTGCTGGACTCTGACGCCAGACGGGCGCGGCGGCCTGAAACGGACGCAGGAAAGTACGCTGGTTCATGCGCTGGAAAAAGCGCTGGGGCTCGATCAAATTCGCCTGATTACCACCGGCGGTGACGCCTTCGAAGCCGAACGTGAACAGTGGAATGACGCCAACAACGTCCTGACGCTACGTCCCGGCGTGGTTGTGGGTTACGAGCGCAATATCTGGACCAACGAGAAATACGACAAAGCCGGCATCACCGTTTTACCCATTCCTGGCGACGAACTTGGACGCGGACGCGGCGGCGCGCGCTGCATGAGCTGCCCACTGGAACGCGACGGTATTTAAGGAGACGTCATGGAAAATAAACCGACCCTGGTTGTGGCTCTGGGCGGCAACGCGCTGCTCAAACGCGGCGAGCCGCTGGAAGCAGACATCCAACGTAAGAATATTGAGCTGGCGGCAAAAACCATCGCCCGGCTTACGCAACAGTGGCGTGTGATTCTGGTACACGGCAATGGCCCACAGGTTGGACTGCTGGCGTTACAAAACAGCGCTTACGCCAGCGTCACCCCCTATCCGCTCGACATTCTCGGCGCGGAAAGTCAGGGAATGATTGGCTATATGTTGCAACAGGCGCTGAAAAACCAGCTTCCACAGCGAGAAATTAGCGTCCTGCTGACGCAGGTTGAAGTCGATGCCCACGATCCAGCCTTCAGCAATCCCACCAAATATATCGGCCCCATTTACGACCAAACCCAGGCCAGTGCATTACAGGTGGAAAAAGGCTGGGTTTTCAAAGCCGATGGTAAAGCGTTCCGTCGCGTTGTGCCCTCTCCGCAGCCCAAACGCATTGTTGAAAGTGACGCGATCCAGGCGTTGATCGCCCGCGATCATCTGGTCATCTGCAATGGCGGCGGCGGTGTGCCGGTCGTGGAAAAAGCCGATGGCTACCACGGCATTGAAGCCGTGATCGACAAAGATCTCTCCGCCGCCCTACTCGCCAGCCAGCTTCATGCTGATGCGTTGCTCATCCTGACCGATGCCGACGCGGTGTACCTCGACTGGGGCAACCCCACCCAGCGCCCTCTGGCTCAGGTCACCCCCGAAATACTCGGCGAGATGCAGTTCGACGCCGGTTCTATGGGGCCGAAAGTTACCGCCTGCGCGAATTTTGTCTCTCAATGCCAGGGGATAGCAGGCATCGGCTCCTTGGCCGACGGCCCGGCCATTCTCTCGGGAGAGAAAGGCACATTGATTCGGCCCGAAACCATTGCTTACGACGCGTGACCCATTTTTGCCGGATAGGCGACTGCGCCTTATCCGGCCTACATAAGGACATTCTGATGACTGTTAACTTAAAAAATCGCAATTTTCTTAAATTGCTCGACTACACCCCGGCAGAGATCCAGTACCTGATCGATCTGGCTATCGAATTAAAAACGGCGAAAAAGGCCGGACGCGAAAGACAGACGCTGGTCGGTAAAAATATCGCGCTCATCTTCGAAAAAACCTCAACCCGCACCCGTTGCGCCTTTGAAGTTGGCGCTTTTGATCAGGGCGCGCAGGTGACCTATCTCGGCCCAAGCGGCTCACAGATTGGTCACAAAGAATCGATGAAAGATACCGCCCGCGTGTTAGGCCGTATGTACGACGGTATCGAATATCGCGGATATGGCCAGGAGATCGTCGAAGAACTGGGGCAGTTCGCCGGTGTTCCGGTATGGAACGGACTGACCAACGAATTTCACCCTACGCAGATCCTTGCGGATCTGATGACCATGCTGGAACACGCGCCGGGCAAAACCTTACCTGAACTGAGCTTCGCCTACCTCGGTGACGCCCGCAATAACATGGGTAATTCGCTGATGGTTGGCGCGGCGAAAATGGGGATGGACATCCGCCTCGTCGCCCCTAAATCCTTCTGGCCGGATGAGACGCTGGTTGCCGAATGCCGTGAAATCGCCAGCGTGACAGGCGCGCGCATTACGCTCACGGAGGACGTTGAGGAAGGCGTTTACGACGTGGATTTCCTCTATACCGATGTCTGGGTCTCCATGGGCGAACCCAAAGAGGCATGGGCAGAACGCGTAAGCCTGATGACGCCTTACCAGATTAACCAGCGAGTCATCAACGCAACCGGCAACCCCAATGTGAAATTTATGCACTGTCTGCCCGCCTTCCATAACGAACACACCAAAGTTGGGCGTGAAATCGAAGCGGCTTACGGCCTGAAAGGGCTTGAGGTCACGGAAGAGGTGTTCGAGTCAGCACACTCCATCGTCTTCGACGAAGCAGAAAACCGGATGCATACCATCAAAGCGGTCATGGTAGCGACACTCGGCGACTAACCCCTGCGGGCATATGTCGCCTGACGGCATATGCCCAAGCTATCCGGAGAACATCATGGGCAAATTCAAATTTCCCAGCGCGTATACCATCCTGTTTATTCTTATTGCACTCGTCGCTGTTATGACCTGGATTGTCCCGGCAGGGAAATACCAAATGGCGATGAATGCGACCCTGGGTAAAGAAGTGCCGGTTGCCGGGACTTATGCCCCCACAGAGGCGCATCCACAAGGTATTACCGCTGTACTGCTGGCGCCAATTGACGGTCTTTATAATCACGAGACCTACACCGCCGGCGCCATTGATGTGGCGCTGTTTGTCCTGATCATCGGCGGTTTTCTCGGCGTGGTAAATAAAACGGGGGCCATCGACGCCGGTATCGAACGCGTGACGGTCAGGCTTAATGGAAAAGAAGAGTGGATGATCCCCATCCTGATGGGACTTTTCGCCGCCGGCGGTACGATTTACGGGATGGCGGAAGAGTCGCTACCTTTTTACACGCTGCTCGTCCCGGTAATGATGGCGGCCCGCTTTGATCCACTGGTCGCTGCTGCGACCGTTTTGCTCGGCGCAGGTATCGGCACACTCGGTTCGACCATTAACCCGTTCGCAACGGTTATCGCAGCCAACGCGGCCGGGATCCCCTTCACCCAGGGAATGCTGATGCGCATTCTGCTGCTGGTCGTCGGCTATGTGATCTGCGTGGTGTGGGTCATGCGCTATGCCCGGAAAGTTCGCAGCCATCCTGAGCTGTCTATCGTGGCGGATAAAATGGAGGAAAACCGCGCCCATTTTCTCGGTAGTCGCGCCAATACCAATCTGGAATTCACGGCAACGCGGAAATGGATCTTGCTGATTTTCGCCGCCGCCTTTGCGGTAATGATCTATGGGGTGGCGGTACTCGGATGGTGGATGGCAGAAATATCCGCAGTCTTTCTGGCTGCTGCGATTATCGTCGGCGTAATCGCCCGCATGAGTGAAGAGGCATTTACCAGTACGTTCATTGACGGTGCGCGGGATCTGCTTGGCGTGGCGCTGATTATCGGTATTGCGCGCGGCATCGTCGTGGTGATGGATAACGGCATGATCACTCACACCATTCTGCACAGCGCCGAAAATATAGTCTCCGGCCTTTCCACCACCATTTTCATCAATGTGACCTATTGGCTGGAAGTGTTGCTCTCCTTCCTGGTCCCATCGTCCTCTGGGCTGGCGGTCCTCACCATGCCCATTATGGCCCCGCTGGCCGACTTCGCGCATGTACAGAGGGATCTGGTCGTCACCGCGTATCAATCCGCTTCCGGCATTGTGAATCTGATTACGCCCACCTCTGCGGTTGTGATGGGTGGACTGGCCATCGCGCGCGTTCCCTATGTGCGTTACCTGAAATGGGTCGCTCCGTTACTGCTTATTTTGACGTTACTGAACATGGTCGTCCTGAGTATCGGCGCGATGCTGTAGCTCTTTTAGCCGTCGGTATCCGACGGCTTTTTTGATCGTTCTCTCGTTTTTCTGCACAACCGCCCGTTTGAGCCGTTATTGATACTGCAAATGTGGTGAATTTCGCCATCGCATTGATACAGATAAGAAATATAAGGTGATTTTATGAAGGAATTCGATGATTACTCTGCCAAAGAGCAAAAACAGCTGGCGATGTGTCAGCGCCTGATTAGCGAAAAAAGCTACCTGTCCCAGGAAGCGCTGCGCCGCGATCTGCAAAGCCATGGCTTTACCAGTATTAGTCAGTCGACGGTGTCTCGTTTGCTGAAGTTGCTTGGGGCCATAAAAATAAGAAATACAAAAGGGCAAAAAATTTATTCTGTCAATCCTCAGTCACGACCCGCTCCTGATGCGGCGCGATCGATCGCTGAAATGGTGGTCAGCATAGAACACAATAGCGAGTTTATCCTCATTCACACCGCTGCAGGATATGGTCGCGCGGTTGCCAGAATCCTCGATTATCACGCCTTGCCGGAAATTCTGGGCGTCATTGCCGGCAGCAGTATCGTCTGGGTCGCGCCGCGCGTCGTGCAGCGAACGGGCCTGGTTCACAAGCAGATTAATTATCTCTTTAAAATGAATTAAAATTCAGAAGAACCGTTTGCGATGAATAAATCGTGCATTTTTCGCTTGATCCCATAACGTAGCTGAGTATAATCGCGGACAATTTGCCGGGAGGATGTATGGTTCAGTGTGTACGACATTTTGTCTTACCGCGTCTGAAAAAGGACGCTGGCCTGCCGTTTTTCTTTCCGTTGATCACCCATTCCGAGCCCCTCAATTGAGGGGCTTTTTTTTTGCCCAGGCGTCAGGAGATAAACATGGCTAACCCGCTCTATCAAAAACACATCATTTCCATAAACGACCTCAGCCGCGATGACCTCAATCTGGTCCTCGCAACGGCGGCGAAATTAAAAGCGAACCCACAACCGGAACTGTTAAAGCATAAGGTCATCGCCAGTTGCTTCTTTGAGGCGTCCACCCGCACCCGTCTATCCTTTGAAACTTCTATGCACCGTCTGGGCGCCAGCGTGGTAGGTTTCTCTGACAGCAGCAACACGTCTCTGGGCAAAAAAGGCGAAACGCTGGCTGACACCATTTCCGTCATCAGCACCTATGTCGACGCCATCGTCATGCGTCATCCGCAGGAAGGCGCCGCGCGTCTGGCAACAGAATTCTCTGGTAACGTCCCGGTTCTTAACGCGGGCGACGGCTCTAACCAGCATCCAACCCAAACGCTGCTGGATCTGTTTACCATTCAGGAGACACAGGGCCGCCTGGACAATCTGCAAATCGCTATGGTGGGTGATCTGAAATATGGCCGCACCGTCCACTCCTTAACCCAGGCGCTGGCGAAGTTTGAAGGCAACCGCTTCTACTTCATCGCCCCGGATGCGCTGGCCATGCCGCAGTACATTCTGGATATGCTGACTGAAAAGGGCATCGCCTGGAGCCTGCATGGCACTATCGAAGAGGTGATGGCGGAAGTCGATATCCTCTACATGACCCGCGTACAAAAAGAGCGTCTGGACCCATCCGAATACGCCAACGTGAAAGCACAGTTTGTCCTGCGCGCCAGCGACCTGAACGGCGCCAGAGCCAATATGAAGGTACTACATCCGCTGCCGCGTATTGATGAAATCACCACCGACGTCGATAAGACGCCGCACGCCTGGTATTTCCAGCAGGCTGGCAACGGCATCTTCGCCCGCCAGGCGTTACTGGCACTGGTACTGAATAGCGAACTGGCACTGTAAGGGAGAAAAAGAGATGACACACGATAACAAACTGCAGGTTGAAGCCATCAAACGTGGCACCGTGATTGACCATATTCCCGCACAGGTTGGTTTTAAATTGCTGACGCTGTTCAAGCTGACAGAAACCGACCAGCGAATCACCATCGGTCTGAACCTGCCGTCCGGTGAGATGGGTCGTAAAGACCTGATCAAAATTGAAAATACCTTCCTGACCGACGAGCAGGTTAACCAACTCTCTCTGTACGCGCCGCAGGCAACGGTGAACCGCATTGACGATTACGATGTTGTGGGTAAATCACGTCCGAGTCTGCCAGAGCGCATCGACAACGTGCTGGTGTGTCCGAACAGCAACTGCATCAGTCATGCTGAGCCGGTTTCTTCCAGTTTTGCAGTGAAAAAGCGTGCTGATGACATCGCACTCAAATGCAAATACTGTGAAAAAGAGTTTTCGCATTATGTGGTGCTGGCCAACTAATTGGGGTTGGTTATGAGATCCCTGCTCCCTATAATGAGCGGGAACATTCTATTACCGCTGTAATTCAGGAGAAATCATGAGCAAGACTATCGCGACGGAAAATGCACCAGCAGCAATCGGCCCATACGTACAGGGTGTTGACCTGGGTAGCATGGTAATCACTTCCGGTCAGATCCCGGTCGATCCGAAAACCGGCGCCGTAGCGGAAGACGTGTCCGCTCAGGCGCGTCAGTCGCTGGAAAACGTAAAAGCTATCGTTGAAGCAGCAGGTCTGAAAGTGGGCGACATCGTTAAAACGACCGTCTTCGTGAAAGACCTGAACGATTTCGCTACCGTCAACGCCACCTACGAAGCGTTCTTCACCGAGCACAACGCGACCTTCCCGGCGCGTTCTTGCGTGGAAGTTGCTCGTCTGCCGAAAGACGTGAAAATCGAGATTGAAGCGATCGCCGTTCGTCGCTAAACCACCTTGTGCCGGATGGCGGCTTCGCGTAATCCGGCCTATGCAAGCGTAGTTTGTAGGCCCGGTAAGCGCGAGCGCCACCGGGCATTTATCACATCACGCCAAACAGTTTCGGCAGAAACAGCGAAATCGCCGGAATGTATGTCACCAGCATCAGCACCAGGAACAGCACGAGGTAGAATGGCAGCATCGCCTTCACCACCTGCTCGATTTTCTGCTTACTCACCGCACTGGCCACAAACAGCACCGACCCCACCGGCGGCGTAATCAGGCCGATCCCTAAGTTCACCAGCATGATCATGCCAAAATGGACCGGATCAATACCGAGCGCGTTGGTCACCGGTAGTAGCACTGGCGTCAGGATCAGGATCAGCGGCGCCATGTCCATCAGCGTACCGATCAGCAGCAGCATGATGTTAATGCACATCAGGATGACATATTTGTTATCCGAGATGCTGGTGAAGGCTTCGGTAATCCGCATCGGCAACTGCATATAGGTCATGACGGCCCCAAACGCGGCGGCAAAGCCTATCAGGATCATCACGATAGTGACCGTCTTCACCGTGCGGAACATCAGCTTCGGCAGCTCAGACCATTTATAGTCACGATAGATAAACATGGTGACAAAGAAGGCCCACAGACAGGCAATCGCCGCGGATTCCGTTGCGGTAAAGATACCTGACAGGATCCCGCCCATGATGATCACCACCGTCATTAATCCCCACAGCGTATCGACGAAAATCTTCAGCGCCTGGCGAAACGGTACGCGCTCCCCTTTTGGATAACCGCGTTTATGGGCAAAAGCCACGCACATCACCATCAGGCTAAAGCTCAGCAACAGGCCCGGCAGGATCCCGGCGATGAACAGCGCGGCAATCGACACCGTCCCGCCCGTTGCCAGCGAGTAGATAACCGAGTTATGGCTGGGCGGCGTGAGGATCGCCTGCACCGAGCCGCTGGCGGTTACCGCCGCGGCAAAGTCGCGCGGGTAGCCTTTTTTGTCCATCTCCGGGATCATCACTGAACCGATAGAAGCGGTATCGGCCACCGACGATCCTGAAATTGCGCCAAAAAAGGTCGAGGCGACGATATTTACCAGCGACAGCCCGCCGCGGATAAAGCCAACGAAAATATAGGCAAAATTCACCAGGCGGCGCGCGATTCCCCCTTCCGCCATGATTGCCCCGGCCAGAATAAAGAATGGGATCGCCAGCAGCGAAAACTTGTTTACTCCGCTGGTCAGTTGGATCATCACGGCTTCCAGCGGAATATCAATATACCAGGCTCCAATGATGGCGCTAATGCCAACCGCGTACGCTACCGGTACCCCAATCGCCAGCATAATGCCAAGCGTAAAGACGAGAATAAATGCATCCATCTGCTTTCCTTAATGAAATGGGGGCGGTAACTAGCTGGTTGAACCCAGCATGACAACGGGACGTTGATATTGCGGGCCGCGGAAAATCTTTTCTGCGATAAACAGCAGCGTGATGGCGGAGCCAATCGGCAACGGCAGATAGTTTTGCCCGGCGCTTAAAAGCGGGAATTCCGCGACAGGCTGGTCCCACAGCTCAAGACACAGATTGATTCCATACCAGAGAATAAACAGGCTGATCGCCACCAACATGATATCTGCGACAATCGAGCAGTAACGACGGGCGGACTCCCCCAGACGGTCAATCACCATGCTCACCGCGATATGCGAACCTGCGCGATAGCTCACCGCCGCGCCAATAAAGGTGAACGTCACCATACAAAGAATGGCGACCGGTTCAGGCCATGACAGGGCATTGTTCAGGACATAGCGTGCAAATATGCCAATAGGGATAATGGCGACCATAACCAATAATGCGACACCAGCAATCCACATAGAGACCCGATAAAGAAAATCCATTACCGATGAATAGCATTCACCCATAATTATCACCTCGAATTAATCAAAATACTCAGGCAGAGGATTGCTCCCCTCCGCCTGATGAATTACTTCACATCCTGAATACGTTTGATCAAATCCTGGTGGTCTTTACCGTAATTATCCCGCACTGACTGCGTGGCTTTATAGAAATAGTCCGTATCAATATCGTGGAACTGAACGCCATTGGCTTTCATAGTTTCCTGAGATTTCGCATTATATTCTTGCCAAAGTTTGCGTTGTTCAACCTGCGCTTCTTTGGCGAGCTTAATAATGAGTTCCTGGTCTTCTTTTTTCAATTTATCCCATTTGGCTTTGGAAAACAGAAAAAGCTCAGGAATAATAAAGTGTTTGCTCCAGGTATAGTTTTTAACGACCGGTAAATAGTTGTGCGCAACAAATGTTGGCGGGTTATTTTCCGTACCATCAATAACGCCGGTCTGCATACCGCTAAACACTTCGCTGACACCCATCACGATGGCGTTAGCGCCCATCGCCTTTAAGGTATCCAGCGCTATCGGACTCCCTTGAACACGGATTTTCATACCGTGTAAATCTTCCGGTTTCACCACCGGATTTTTGGTAATCAGGTTGCGCGTCCCGGCGTCCATCCAACCCAGGAATACCAGCCGCGATTTCGTATTGGCCGTCAGGCGGTCGCCAATCTCCTGACCGATCATGCCGTCAAGGACCTTATGCATATGGTCTTCATCGCGAAAGATATACGGCAGGGTAAATACGTTAATTTCAGGAAGAATAGCGGCAACAGGCGTCATTGAGACGCGAATAATATCGATAGCGCCTAATTGCGCCTGCTCAATCATCTGTTTTTCATCACCTAACACGCCACCTGGAAATGTTTTAATCTCCAGACGGCCATCGGTCGCGGCGCTGAGTTTCTCCCCCATATGTTTCACTGCGACGACGTTCGGGTAATCAGCCGGATGCACATCCGCGGCGCGAAAAGTTTGTGCCAGCGTTGCATGACTCGCCAGTAATACGGACGCGCCAATACACAGACTTAACAGGTTTTTTGTCAGTTTCATTTGTCCTTCTCCAGAAGTTCATAATATCCATTAACAGGAATAGCTTGCAGAGCAAATGACTGCCGGAATTAAAACGGGCAGCGAGAAACTTTCTTAACGACGTTACCTGCGCAGACTAGCTGGTGTAACAATTTATTTCGATGACTGCGTTCACAAAAAATCGCAGATGCTAATAATTTTTAGCACAGTGTTTCATTTTTGCAACGCAGATCGTTTTATTGATAAAAAAACAACGCAAAGAAGGCGATTTGATACTAATTCCCTCAGTTAGCATTTCAATAAAAATAAAACACTACTATTTCGCGAGAATATCTTTCGAATGAAAAAGAGAAATGCAGGATGGTATTTACACCATCCTGCTGAGAAGTTTGATGTTTACTGCCAACCGTAGCGACGGCTATAAAAACCTTTCACTAATTGGGTCAATGTCATGTAGCCCGCCAGAATCGCAATCAGCCACGGGAAGTAGCTCAGCGGCAGCGCCTGCAATTGCAGATAGCTGGCCAGCGGCGAGAACGGCAATGCAATGCCCACCACCATCACGACCAGCGTCATTAGCATCAGCGGCCATGCGGCGCGACTTTGGATAAACGGCACGCGACGGGTACGGATCATATGCACAATCAGCGTTTGCGACAGCAGGCCCACCACGAACCAGCCCGACTGGAACAACGTCTGATGCTCTGGCGTATTGGCATGGAAGACAAACCACATCAGGCAAAAGGTCAGAATGTCAAAGATCGAGCTGATCGGCCCAAAGAAGATCATAAAGCGGCCCAGTTCGGCGGGATTCCAACGCTGGGGCTTTTTGATCTGCTCTTCGTCGACGTTATCAAACGGAATCGCCACCTGGGATACATCATACAGCAGGTTCTGAATCAGTAAGTGCAGCGGCAACATCGGCAGGAACGGTAAAAAGGCGCTCGCCACCAGCACGCTAAACACATTACCGAAGTTAGAACTGGCCGTCATTTTGATGTACTTCAACATGTTAGAAAAAGTACGGCGTCCTTCGATCACCCCTTCTTCCAGCACCATCAGGCTCTTTTCCAGCAGGATAATATCCGCCGCTTCACGTGCAATATCGACCGCGCCATCAACAGAGATACCGATGTCCGCCGCGCGCAGCGCCGGGGCGTCGTTGATGCCATCGCCCATAAAGCCAACCACGTGGCCTTCACGCTTGAGCAGCGTGACAATGCGCTCTTTGTGCATCGGCGTCAGGCGGGCAAACAACGTAGTGCGCTGAGCAAGCGTTGCCAGTTCGTCATCGCTTAATCCTTCAATGCTACTGCCAATCACCACATCGCCCGCATCCAGCCCCACTTCATGGCACACTTTTGCCGCCACCAGCTCGCTATCGCCGGTGAGAATTTTCACCGTAATACCGCTGGCTTTCAGCGCCTTCAGCGCCGGCGCGGTGGTCTCTTTCGGCGGATCGAGGAACGCGATATAGCCTTCGAGGATCAGATCCGACTCATCAATACGCTGGTAATCACCTTCACGCGCGGGCAGGTACTTGGTGGCCACCGCCACTACGCGCAGCCCCTGACGGTTCAGCGTATCGGTAACGCGTTTCACCCGACGCAGCATGCCCTCATCCAGGGGGACAATCTCGCCGTTGTGACGCACCTGGGTGCAGACGCTGAGGATCTCCTGCAGCGCGCCTTTGCACACCAGGTGGTGCACATCCGTTTCTTCCGCCACCACCACCGACATGCGGCGACGTTCAAAATCAAACGGGATCTCATCGATTTTCTGCCAACGGGTAGAAAGCTGGCGGGCAGATTCCTCATCCACGCCTTCCAGTACCGCCGTATCCAGCAGATTCTTCAGCCCGGTCTGGTAATGGCTGTTCAGCCACGCGGAATGCAGAACGTGCTCGCTGGGTTTGCCGGAAATATCTGTATGATTCTCCAGCACAATTTTATCCTGGGTCAGGGTCCCGGTTTTATCGGTGCACAGGATATCCATCGCGCCAAAGTTCTGGATGGCATCAAGGTGCTTGACGATGACTTTCTGTTTAGACAGCTTCACCGCCCCGCGCGCCAGCGTCGAGGTGACGATCATCGGCAACATTTCCGGGGTCAGCCCCACCGCAACAGACAGCGCAAACAGCGCCGCCTCCCACCAGTCGCCTTTGGTATAGCCGTTAATGATGAGCACAATGGGCGCCATCACCAGCATAAAGCGGATCAGCAACATGCTGACGCGGCTGATCCCTTTCTGGAAGGCATTCTGCTCGCTTTCCTGCTCGCTGACGCGCCCCGCCAGTTGCCCGAACCAGGTATTGGCTCCGGTCGAAATCACGATAGCCTGCGCCGTGCCGCTCACCACATTGGTCCCCATAAAGCACAGAGTATCGCACTCCAGCGGGTTGCTTTGCTGCGGGTCGCGGCTGGTTGCGACTTTCTCCACGGGCAGCGATTCACCGGTCAGCGAAGCCTGCGCCACAAACAGATCGCGCGCCTGGACGATACGTAAATCCGCCGGGATCATATCCCCTGCCGCCAGCTTGATGACATCACCGGGTACCAACTGGTCAATCGGCAGTTCAACCCAACCGTTCTCGCCTTTTTCGTTGATAACGCGCAGCACCGTGGCGGTGTTGCTGACCATCGCTTTCAGCGCATCTGCCGCTTTGGTGGAACGCGCCTCCTGCACAAAATTCAGCAGCGTCGAGATGGCGACCATCAGCGCGATTACGCCAGCAGCAAACAGATCCTCAGTGGCATAGGAAATGGCGCCAAGAATGGTCAGCAGAATATTAAACGGATTGCGGTAGCAGACCCACAGATGCACCCACCACGGCGACGGCTTCTGCGCCGGCAACTGGTTTTCGCCATGGATTTCGCGGGCGCTCTCGACCTCTGCGGCGTTTAATCCTTCCGGATGTGCGCCAAACGTTTTCCACAGCGCGGCTTCGTCCATCAGCGCCATTTTCAGGCAATGTTCGCTCAGCGAGGGCGGGATCGGTGTGCTGGCAACGGTCTGCGCATTGGGCAACGGGTCGCGATGCACCAGACGATGTGGTAAATGGCGGTTAAGCCGGGCAAACAGCTGGCGAGTCATATTTTTGAACATAGGCAGTCCCCCTGCGCCAGTCTTAACAGGCGCAGTAAATCTTTCAGGCGTGGCAAAGCCTTGCCTGATGGCAATTTTAAAATCACAACAGGGACGTCAGAACGTCACTGTCTTACGCATCCGGTAAGACAGTGAAAGACAGGCTTACCGGAAAGTTGTGTTTCTCCGTCTCGGGAGAGGGGTGGGATCGGGATCCATATAGCCTCCGGTAAGTGAATGATAAGCGCTGCGGATTATACGCAGAAAACCATAAGGTTTGTGGCAATTATGGCGGTATGATAAAGCATAGAAACTAAACCAAACGTATACCAGACTTTGCCCATTGCACTGTGCTTGAGTAAAGTTATTCTCTTTTGGCATAACTTCACACGCGACACGGGAAAACATGATGCAAAATCGGCTGACCATTAAAGACATCGCCCGCTTAAGCGGCGTGGGGAAATCCACGGTTTCCCGCGTTCTCAACAACGAAAGCGGCGTCAGCGAACGTACCCGTGAACGCGTCGAAGCGGTGATGAATCAGCACGGTTTTTCCCCTTCCCGCTCCGCACGCGCCATGCGTGGGCAAAGCGACAAGGTGGTGGCGATTATCGTCACGCGCCTGGATTCTCTTTCAGAAAATCTCGCCGTGCAGACCATGCTGCCCGCTTTTTATGAACAGGGTTACGATCCGATCATGATGGAAAGCCAGTTCTCGCCTGAACTGGTCGAAGAACATCTGGGCATGCTCAGACGCCGTAATATTGACGGTGTGGTGCTGTTTGGTTTTACCGGCATTACCGAAACGATGCTCACCTCCTGGCAGGATTCTCTGGTGCTGCTGGCCAGAGATGCCAAAGGCTTTGCCTCCGTCTGCTATGACGATGAGGGCGCTATTCATACCCTGATGCAGCGTTTATACGATCGCGACCACCGCCATATTAGCTTTCTTGGCGTCCCCCATAGCGACGTGACCACCGGTAAGCGCCGTCATGAAGCCTACCTGGCATTCTGTAAGAAACACAAACTGCATCCGGTTGCCGCACTACCGGGCCTGGCCATGAAGCAGGGCTATGAGCAGGCCGCCAATGTCATCACCCCGGAAACCACCGCCTTAGTCTGTGCGACGGATACCCTTGCCCTTGGGGTCAGCAAATATCTGCAGGAGCAGCGGATTGATAATCTGCAGTTGGCGAGTGTGGGCAACACACCGCTAATGAAATTCCTCCATCCGGAAATTATCACCGTCGATCCCGGTTACGCCGAAGCCGGACGACAAGCGGCCTCGCAGCTGATCGAGCAGATCAACGGCCGTAGCGAACCGCGACAAATCGTTATTCCCTCCACCCTCGCCTGATCGCTTTCTGAGCGCTAATTTGTGATCTTCGCTGCGTTTCGGGAACGTTCCCGTTTTTAAATATTCATCGAAGATATACTCTTGCGCCAACAACGCGGGAGTTGCCGGATGGCGACCTAACGCGTCTCATCCGGCCTACGGGGAATACACGTCATCATGAGCAAAATAAAACAAGCAGACATCGACCGGCTGATTGAGCTGGTAGGCGGGCGCGACAATATCGCTACGGTGAGCCACTGCATCACTCGCCTACGTTTTGTGCTGAATCAGCCTGCGAATGCCAGGCCAAAAGAGATAGAGCAGTTGCCGATGGTCAAAGGGTGCTTCACCAACGCCGGGCAGTTTCAGGTGGTGATTGGCACCGAGGTGGGCGATTACTACAAAGCGCTGCTGGCGACCACCGGCCAGGCCAGTGCCGACAAAGAGCAGGCGAAAAAAGCCGCGCGGCAGAACATGAAGTGGCATGAACAACTTATTTCTCATTTTGCAGAGATCTTCTTCCCTCTGCTGCCAGCACTGATTAGCGGCGGCTTGATCTTAGGTTTTCGCAATGTGATCGGCGATCTGCCAATGAGTAACGGGCAGACGCTGGCGCAGATGCATCCGTCGCTGAAAACCCTCTACGACTTCCTGTGGCTGATTGGCGAAGCGATCTTCTTCTATCTGCCTGTCGGGATCTGCTGGTCAGCGGTGAAGAAAATGGGCGGTACGCCGATCCTCGGTATTGTGCTGGGTGTGACCCTGGTTTCGCCGCAGCTGATGAACGCCTATCTGCTCGGTCAACAGGTGCCGGAAGTGTGGAACTTCGGCCTGTTCAGCATAGAGAAAGTGGGCTACCAGGCGCAGGTTATTCCGGCCCTGCTGGCCGGTCTGGCGCTTGGATTTATTGAAACGCGCATGAAACGCATCGTCCCGGATTATCTGTATCTGGTGATCGTCCCGGTGTGCTCGCTGATCCTCGCGGTATTCCTTGCGCACGCGTTTATCGGTCCGTTTGGCCGCATGATCGGCGACGGCGTGGCGTTCGCGGTTCGTCATCTGATGACCGGCAGCTTTGCGCCGATTGGCGCGGCACTGTTCGGCTTCCTGTATGCGCCGCTGGTGATCACCGGCGTACACCAGACCACGCTGGCTATCGACATGCAGATGATCCAGAGCATGGGCGGTACGCCGGTATGGCCGCTGATTGCGCTGTCAAACATCGCTCAGGCTTCTGCGGTGGTCGGCATCATTATCTCCAGCCGCAAACACAATGAACGCGAAATATCAGTACCTGCGGCGATCTCGGCTTATCTCGGGGTAACGGAACCGGCGATGTACGGGATCAACCTGAAATACCGCTTCCCGATGCTGTGCGCGATGATCGGCTCCGGTCTCGCTGGTCTGCTGTGCGGCCTGAACGGCGTGATGGCGAACGGCATTGGCGTCGGCGGCCTGCCGGGCATCCTCTCCATTCAGCCGACTTACTGGCAGGTGTTTGGCATGGCGATGGTCATCGCGATCGTTATCCCGATGGTACTGACCTCATTCGTCTACCAGCGTAAATACCGTCAGGGCACATTACAGATTGTGTAACTTTTCTTCGGGGCGCAGTTGCGCCCCATCGTATCTCCAGGAAACAGCAATGAATATTCCACACTGGTGGCAAAACGGCGTTATCTATCAGGTGTATCCCAAGAGTTTTCAGGACACCACCGGCAGCGGCACGGGTGATTTGCGCGGCGTAACGCAGCGCCTCGGCTATCTGCAAAAGCTGGGCGTGGACGCTATCTGGCTGACGCCGTTCTACATTTCGCCGCAGGTTGATAACGGCTACGATGTCGCCGACTACATGTCAGTTGACCCGGCTTACGGCACGCTTGCAGACTTTGACGAACTGGTAGCAGCGGCGAAAGCGCGCGGCATACGCATTATTCTGGATATGGTGTTTAACCACACCTCAACCCAGCACGCCTGGTTTCGTGAGGCGCTGGATAAAGACAGCCCGTATCGTCAGTTTTATCTCTGGCGCGACGGCGAACCGACCACCCCGCCGAACAACTGGCAGTCAAAATTTGGCGGCAGCGCCTGGGGCTGGCACGCCGAAAGCGAGCAGTATTATCTGCATCTCTTTGCCCCGGAGCAGGCCGACCTGAACTGGCAAAACCCGGCGGTACGCGCCGAGCTGAAAAAAGTGTGCGAGTTCTGGGCCGATCGCGGCGTGGACGGCCTGCGCCTCGACGTAGTCAATCTTATCTCCAAAGATCAGGACTTCCCGAACGATCCCGACGGCGATGGCCGCCGTTTTTATACCGACGGTCCGCGCGCGCATGCGTTTTTACGCGAGATGAACCGCGACGTTTTCACCCCACGTAGCCTGATGACAGTCGGCGAAATGTCTTCCACCACGCTGGAAAACTGTCAGCAATACGCCGCGCTGGACGGTAGCGAACTGTCGATGACCTTTAACTTCCACCACCTGAAGGTGGATTACCCCAACGGTGAAAAATGGACGTTAGCCAAACCGGACTACGTGGCGCTCAAAACTCTGTTCCGCCACTGGCAGCAGGGCATGCACAACGTCGCATGGAATGCGCTGTTCTGGTGTAACCACGATCAGCCGCGCATCGTGTCGCGTTTTGGCGATGAAGGGAAATACCGTGTGCCCGCCGCCAAAATGCTGGCGATGGTGCTGCACGGTATGCAGGGCACGCCCTATATCTACCAGGGGGAAGAGATTGGCATGACCAACCCGCACTTCCGCCAGATTACCGATTACCGCGATGTAGAAAGCCATAACATGTTCGCCGAACTGAACGGGCAGGGACGCGATGCCGAAGAGTTGCTGGCAATCCTCGCCAGTAAATCCCGCGATAATAGCCGCACGCCAATGCAGTGGGATGCCAGCCAACACGCGGGCTTCACCGCGGGCGAGCCGTGGATCAATCTGTGTGACAACGCAGCCGAGATCAACGTTGCAGCGGCGCTTGATGATGCTGATTCTGTGTTTTACACCTATCAGAAGCTGATCGCCCTGCGTAAAACGGAGCCGGTTATCACCTGGGGCGATTACCAGGATCTGTTACCAGACAGCCCACACGTATGGTGTTATCAGCGCGAATGGCAAGGACGGCGGCTGCTGGTCATAGCCAACCTGAGCGATACCTTCCAGAACTGGCAACCGACGCATGCCGACGGAAACTGGCAGGTGCTGATGCACAACTATGCCGAGGTCGCCAGCCAACCCGTTGACATGACGCTGCGCCCTTTTGAAGCCGTCTGGTGGGTGCAAAAATAGCTTGCAATGATGTTCGGGCCCGGTACGCATAGCGTGGCCGGGCGTTGTCGCCTACGCTCAGCTTACCTTCCTGTTTTTGCTGAATAATTAATCAGAATTTTCCAGGGGTAATTTACAATCGGCTGTAGCGCCCGTCATCTGTACGCTCCGATTTTTACTTTGCGCTACATCAAAAAAATCGTAAACATCCTTGATGCAAATCACTACATATAGAACTTAAAATGCACGCCGACCCAATATGTTGTATTAATCGCCTATAATTGCTACAACTACAATGCACCGCTTCACGGTGGAATTGTGGATAACGTGGGTCAGGATTGCGGGAAGTCATTGGCAATAGAGATGAATAAAGCCATGGCCGCTTCCCCAACCTCTGTGGATAACCTGTTCTTATAAATATGGAGTGATCATGACACCGCATGTGATGAAACGAGATGGCTGTAAAGTGCCGTTTAAATCAGAGCGCATCAAAGAAGCCATTCTGCGTGCAGCTAAAGCAGCGGGAGTCGATGACGCAGATTACTGTGCCACCGTCGCAGAAGTCGTTAGTAGCCTGATGAATGAGCGCAGCCAGGTCGATATCAACGAGATCCAGACAGCGGTAGAAAACCAGCTGATGTCTGGCCCGTACAAACAACTCGCCCGTGCGTACATCGAATATCGCCACGACCGTGATATCCAGCGTGAAAAACGTGGCCGTCTGAACCAGGAAATTCGTGGTCTGGTTGAGCAAACCAACTCTGCTCTGCTGAACGAAAACGCCAACAAAGACAGCAAAGTGATCCCGACCCAGCGCGACCTGCTGGCCGGTATCGTCGCCAAACACTATGCACGCCAACACCTGCTGCCGCGTGATGTTGTCCAGGCGCACGAGCGTGGTGATATTCACTATCACGATCTCGACTACTCGCCGTTCTTCCCGATGTTTAACTGCATGCTGATCGACCTGAAAGGCATGCTGACGCAGGGCTTTAAGATGGGTAACGCGGAGATTGAGCCGCCAAAATCCATCTCTACCGCGACCGCCGTGACCGCGCAAATTATCGCGCAGGTTGCCAGCCATATTTATGGCGGTACTACCATTAACCGTATTGATGAAGTTCTCGCGCCGTTCGTGACCGAGAGCTTTAATAAACATCGCAAGACCGCTGAAGAATGGCAGATCCCGGACGCTGACGGTTATGCCCATTCCCGTACCGAAAAAGAGTGCTACGACGCATTCCAGTCCCTTGAGTATGAAGTGAACACCCTGCATACCGCCAACGGTCAGACGCCGTTCGTCACCTTTGGTTTTGGCCTGGGCACCAGTTGGGAATCGCGTTTGATCCAGCAGTCTATTCTGCGTAACCGCATTGCTGGCCTCGGTAAAAACCGTAAAACCGCGGTGTTCCCGAAACTGGTGTTCGCGATTCGCGATGGTCTGAACCACAAGTTTGGCGATCCGAACTACGATATCAAGCAGCTGGCGCTGGAGTGCGCGAGCAAGCGTATGTACCCGGACATCCTGAACTACGATCAGGTGGTCAAAGTCACCGGTTCGTTCAAAACGCCAATGGGCTGCCGCAGCTTCCTCGGCGTCTGGGAAAACGAGAACGGCGAACAGGTTCACGATGGTCGCAACAACCTCGGCGTTATCAGCCTCAACCTGCCGCGTATCGCGCTGGAAGCCCATGGCGATGAAGCCACCTTCTGGAAACTGCTCGACGACCGTCTGGTGCTGGCGCGTAAAGCGCTGATGACCCGTATCGCGCGTCTGGAAGGCGTAAAAGCCCGCGTTGCGCCCATTCTGTACATGGAAGGTGCCTGCGGCGTGCGTCTGAAAGCGGACGATGACGTGTCTGAGATCTTTAAAAATGGTCGCGCCTCTATCTCTCTGGGCTACATCGGCATTCATGAGACCATCAACGCGCTGTTTGGCGACAAACATGTCTATGACAGCGAGCAGCTGCGCGCCAAAGGTATCGCCATTGTGGAACGTCTGCGTCAGGCGGTCGATCAGTGGAAAGACGAGACCGGCTATGGCTTTAGCCTGTACAGCACGCCGAGTGAAAACCTGTGTGACCGCTTCTGCCGTCTGGATACCGCCGAGTTTGGCGTGGTGCCGGGCGTAACCGACAAAGGTTACTACACCAACAGCTTCCACCTCGACGTGGAGAAAAAGGTGAACCCGTACGACAAGATCGATTTCGAAGCGCCGTACCCGCCGCTGGCGAGCGGGGGCTTCATTTGCTACGGCGAGTACCCGAATATTCAGCACAACCTGAAAGCGCTGGAAGACGTTTGGGATTACAGCTATCAGCACGTGCCGTATTACGGCACCAACACGCCAATCGATGAATGCTACGAGTGCGGCTTTACCGGTGAGTTCGAGTGCACCAGTAAAGGCTTCACCTGCCCGAAGTGTGGTAACCACGACGCCGCGCGCGTGTCGGTCACCCGCCGCGTGTGCGGTTATTTAGGCAGCCCGGACGCACGTCCGTTTAACGCCGGTAAGCAGGAAGAAGTGAAGCGCCGCGTTAAGCATTTAGGCAATGGGCAGATCGGTTAATATCCGTTTGCAAAGGCCGTAGGCCTGATAAGACGCAATCGCGTCGCCATCAGGCATCACAATGTTGCCGGATGCGGTGCAAGCACCTTATCCGGCCTACATGCTTTCTGGACATCCTCTATGCGCTACCATCAATACTATCCTGTCGATATCGTCAACGGCCCAGGAACCCGATGCACCCTGTTTGTGTCAGGGTGCGTGCACGAATGCCCCGGTTGCTATAACAAAAGCACCTGGCGGCTCAATTCCGGCGAACCGTTTACCAAAGAGATGGAAGATAAGATCATTGCCGATCTGAACGACACGCGTATTCACCGTCAGGGTATTTCGCTGTCGGGCGGCGATCCGCTGCATCCGCAAAACGTGCCGGATATTCTGCAACTGGTACAACGTATTCGCGCTGAGTGTCCGGGGAAAGATATCTGGGTATGGACCGGCTACACGCTAGATGAACTCAACGCCGCACAGATGCAGGTGGTCAATCTCATCAATGTGCTGGTAGATGGCAAATTTGTGCAGGACCTCAAAGACCCGGCGCTGATCTGGCGCGGTAGCAGCAACCAGGTCGTGCATCATTTGCGATAAAATCACTCAGGAGAGGCGTGTTCACAGCCTCTCCGTCCATTTACTCATTCGCGATTGCGCTTTACCACGGGCATCAATGGCACGCCCATCCGGCAGCCAGCGCTCCGCTTCCCCTTTCAGTATCCCCTTTTCATAACAGAGACGCTGGGCAAGCGAGCCGTCCGGATAGAACTGTTCGCTGAGTTGGTGACGCAACCCCTGACTCCACTGCTCACGCTGCTGTAGCTGCCCGGAAGGATAAAAGCTGCGGCATTCGCCGTGCAGCAGGCCGTCAAGCCACTGCTCTTCTCGCAGTAGCTCGCCGTTTTCCGAGAAGTAACGAGCAATACCGTCCGGCCTGCCCTCACGATACGCCTGCTGCATAGCTAGCTGACCGTTAGGATGCCAGCGCTCCATTACCCCATGCAGCGCCCCCTGTTGATATCGCAAAACTGCCAGCAGGCGTCCGTTCTCTTCAATTCTCGTCTCGCCGTTTAGCTGGTCGTTCGCAAGATTTGCCCGTAGCAGGGTGTTATCCAGGTGATATTCCTGCATATCGCTCATCAGTTAATCTTCACCAGGCCACCTTTAATCATCAGCATCCCGCCACCATCCACCGTTTGGGTCGCGCTGGCTTTGCTGGTGAGCGTGGCTTTTGCTTCGTGGCTGATGGTTGCGGCTTTCTGGGTCAGCGAGGCTTTCGCTTCACTGGCTATGCTGGTGGCATCCAGCTTCATGCTGCCCGACGCGCTGGCGTTAAGACCCGACCCGCTCTTGATGTCCAACGTTTTACCGCTCTCGAGAGTTAGCGTACCGCTGACCTTAATCGTCAGGTTGCCATCGACGTTCAGCGTGTAGTTGCCCTTTACCTTATGCGTCTCGTTGCCGTCGATGACGTGCTCCTGATCGCCTTTCACCGTCACGCTGCGCTTCTCTTTTACCTCCAGTGTGTCGCTGCCTTTTTCGATTTTCACCGCACGATTGCCTTTTTTTAGGGTGACGGTTTCGTTGCCCTCTTCAACGGTACGCGTGCGGTCGTTTTTGACGTTCTGAATGTCGTCATGGCTGATAGTCGTTTTGCTGTCGTTAAGAACGGTAAGCTGGAAGTCTTTTTGCGCCTGCATCGCCAGCAGCTCGGCATCTTTTTTGTCGTCGAAGCGTAGTTCGTTGAAGCCTTTTTCACTTTTGGTTTTAATGCCCGACTGGGTCTGGTTCGCCGGAAGTGCGTACGGCAGCGCATTCGCGCCGTTGTAGACGCAGCCGGTAATCAGCGGTTTATCCGGGTCGCCGTCGATAAAGCTCACCACCACTTCCTGACCGATGCGCGGGATAAACTGCGCGCCGAAGCCGTTGCCGCTCCACGCCGTCGCCACCCGCAGCCAGCAGGAGCTGGTTTCGTCGCTTTTGCCCTCTCTGTCCCATGGGAACTGCACCTTCACCCGACCAAGTTTGTCGGTCCAGATCTCCTCGCCGCTTTTACCCACCACCGTCGCCGTTTGCGTATGCATAAAGGGCTGTGGCGTCACGGCGAGGGGGCGATACGGCGTGGCCTTTGGAATAGCAGTGAAGCGGTTGCGATAGCGTTCACCGTCGTACTCGTGGCTAACGGCGGTGATTAGCCAGTCGATGTTCAGAGATTTGTCGTCATGATCGGTTAGCGTAAACCAGTGCCCGGCCATCAACGCCGCGCAGTCGCTTTCACCGACCAGCTGTTTCGCCTGCGCTTTCAGGGCGTTAACCTTCCACGCCGTCAGCGCGTCGCCTTCGGCTTTAACGCTAAAACGCCCCGGATGCTGATACTGCATACCGCCCTTCTTCTCGCCCGTCTGCGAAAACAGCGCAGCTTTTGGTTGTTCGTAGTTAAAATCGCTGCTCTGGAAGCCCTGGGCGGTGGCCTGTAAATGCAGTTCTGCCGAGCGAATCATCCCGGTTTCCCGCTCGCCGCTTGCTGTGGCCTGATACTTGACCTTTTTATCGCCAGCAATCGGCGGGAAGGCGCTGTTGTCATCCGCCAGCACTAGCGTGTGCTTGCCTGCCTCGTGGGTAAAGAACCAGAAGATCCCCTCCTGCTCCAGCAGCCGCGAGACAAAATTAAAATCGCTTTCGTTATATTGCAGGCAGTATTCCCGCTTCGCCGGTTTGCTTTTCAGTTGAAATTTGTAGTCGCTAAACCCGGCGTCTTTAAACACCTGCTCGACGATCTCCTGCGCGCTGAGGTTCTGAAACACGCGGTTGTTACTGGCAAGCGTCAGCCACCACAGCCACGGGCGCAGCACAAACTGGTAGCGATCGGCATTACTGGTCGCCGGAAGCTGGCACGCCTCGGCAATCAGCCCGTCGTAGCTGGCGTTGTTGATGGTGGCGGTCAGATGGGTGGCCAGCGCGCTGTCTAAGGTTAACGGCGCGGAGGTGGTTCCCGCGACGGTGGCGGTGGTCAGGCCGTTAAGTTGGGATTCGGTTTGCGCTGTTGTGGCGGTTAGGCCGGTCAGGGTTGGGGCGGTGAGTTTGATGATAGTGGTATCGGGCATGGGGAAGTCCTTTTTCAACGATAGCGCTAGCGCCGGTTAGCCTGATGATAAACCTCATCGCCATCACGTCTGCCCACGGCGATCACAAGAACGACAACCTGCTCGTCCTCGACCTGATAGACCAGACGATACCCGGCACTGCGTAGCTTGATTTTATAACGGTGTAATTTGCCAGACAGGCGGGCGGCAGGGACATGAGGGTTCTCTAGCCGTTCCGCTAGCTTCTTTTTGAACTGCTCGCGTAATGTGGGTGAAAGTTTGCGCCACTCCTTGAGCGCAATATCTAAAAACTCCAGACTATAGGTCATTTAAAGACACCTGTATTCGCTTTCCACCTTCACGTTCGTCGGCGATACGGTTCAGCTCCGCATCTTCTGCCAGCTCCAGCAAATACGCATAGACCGCAGGCGGCACGCAGTAAAACGCTGGCTCATTGCGGTTCAGAATCGCCACCGCTTCACCTTCCCCTGCGTTAACCGTCCCCATCGGGTTACGTTTCAGGTCGGTGATGCTGGCTGCGGTTTTGGTCAGTATGTGAAATGGCATGGTTGTTTCCTCGTTAATGAGGTTTTAGTATAGGCCACAAAAGGTACTTTTAAAAGCATCATTAAAAATGCTTTTACTACACCAAAACCATGGCATTATGGTCTGTTGCCCGGTTAACGGCGCGGAGGTGGTTATAATTAAATTCATTCACTCGTCATAAAAAGATGTTTTACATGGAAAAACATCATATAATTTTTCATATTTATTACTAACTGGGGAGTGATATACCCCAGAATAAAAAACCTTCCATTTATTTTCATGGTGTACACATATAGGATAATATGAAAAATAGCCATCACCAAATTTCTTTTCTTTTAAAAATTTTTCACCAGAATAAAAAGGGCCAGCATAATCCCTATATTCCACTCTACAGACGCATTCTCCCTGCACAGTAATTTTACCTAATGATGTCCCATCTGAATCATGAAAAAAGATAAATTTTCTATCATTTTTATTTACCTGTAATGCACAACCATTCATTCCTGTTGATATGGCCAACGCTCCATTATTTTGAGGAATTGGAACCTCACAACTTCCAACCCCTCCCAATCCATTGGTAACAAAGGGGAAATACCAATCACTACCGGAGTTATTTGTTAATATCAACTTATATATTTTATCTTTTACTTTAACACACTTCACACTACAATTCCCTGAATTTAAAATTACACCTTTAGCAATATCGACAAGAAAAACATACTGTAAGAGTGTCGACTCAGGGTTCGTTCGTAACAAGGCAAGTTTCGTATCACCATCATCAACATCCCATTTAAATGGCCACATATTATTCTCCTTTTATAGATACAACTCAATTAATAACTTGTAATTTTCTCTCCATCACTTCCCCAACCACCAAATTCTCAACATCCCTTGCCCCTACTCCCTTACACTTCTCCATCACCCTCTCCACCAATCCATCCTCCATATTCAACCTCTCTCCCGTCGCCACAAAATATCTCTGCGATAACTTATCCAATTTAGCCAGCACAATTCCTTTTAATATTTCCTCATCCAGCGCCCGATAAGCCACCGTGGTCATCCTTGCCAAAAACGCCGGGCGAAAATGCTTTAATAACTCCTCGCGCAATGCCTCATTAAACCGCTCGCTGTTTAATTCATTTGCAGGCGTATCAAGAATTAACTCTGCGCCGACATTGCTGGTTGCCAGCATCACCGTGTTTTTAAAATCAACAATCAGCCCGGTGCCATCTTCCATTACCCCTTTATCGAAGACGTTATAAAACGCCTCCAGCACATCCGGGTGTGCCTTTTCGATTTCATCGAGCAGCACCACCGAATAGGGGCGACGGCGCACGGCTTCGGTTAACGCCCCGCCGCTGCCGTAGCCAACGTAGCCCGGCGGCGCGCCCTTCAGTTGGCTGACGGTGTGCGCTTCCTGGTATTCAGACAGGTTGATGGTGATCAGATTGCGTTCGCCGCCGTACAAAGCATCGGCCAGCGCATAGGCGGTTTCGGTTTTGCCCACGCCGGTTGGTCCCACCAGCAGAAACACGCCGACCGGTTTTTGCGGGTCGGTCAGACCGCTGCGGTAAGCACGCAGGCGTTGGGCAATGGTCTCCAGCGCCGCCTGCTGACCCATTACCCGCTCGCTCATCCGTGCAACCAGCGTGCGCAGGGCGTGGGCTTCATCGGTCTGCATCTGGCCGATTGGGATCCCGGTCCAGCCGCTGATCACCGAAGCCACCGTGGCGGGATCGACGCAGTCCGGCACCAGCGGCACTTCGTCACGTAGCTGGGCGGCGGCGGTTTCCAGTTTGCCGATCAGCGCCGCGCACTCCACCAGTTCCTCTTCCAGTTCATCATCCTCTTCCAGCCGCACGCTGAGATCCAGCATTCGCTGACGGGCGGCCTGTAGCTCGCCGACCCGCTGGCGCTCGTCCTGCCAGCGCTCCTCCACCTCCCGCGCCTGCTGGTGGAGTTTTTCCGCCTGCGCCTCCAGTTCACACAGTCGGTCGTGATGATCGACGCCCACCAGCAGTTCGCGGTTCAGGCGTTCGCTCTCTTCTTCAATGGCCGCCAGATGCTGACGGATCTCCTCAAGCTGGGGCGGCACGTCATGCTGCGCCAGCGCCACCCGCGCGCAGGCGGTGTCGAGTACGCTGATCGCTTTGTCCGGCAACTGGCGACCAGAGATATAGCGCTGCGAGAGGCGCACCGCCTCGCGGATCGCCGTATCCAGAATTTGTACCCCGTGATGCGCCTCCAGTTTATCGGCCACCGCCCGCAGCATGATCACCGCGCTGTTCTCGTCCGGTTCCTCGATCTGGATACGCTGAAAACGCCGGTCCAGCGCCGGATCTTTCTCGAAATATTTTTTGTACTCCTGCCAGGTGGTGGCGGCGATGGTACGCAGTTCACCACGCGCCAGCGCCGGTTTCAGCAGGTTGGCGGCATCATTACCCCCCTCGGCGCCGCCCGCGCCAATCAGCGTGTGGGCTTCGTCGATAAATAAAATGATCGGCTGCGGGGATTTTTTAACGGCGTCAATGACGCCTTTTAGTCGCTGCTCAAATTCACCTTTCACGCCCGCTCCCGCCTGCAACAAGCCAAGATCGAGCGCCAGCAGAGCGACATCACGCAACGACGGCGGCACGCTGGCTTCGGCGATGCGCAGCGCCAGTCCTTCGGCGACGGCGGTTTTGCCCACACCTGGCGCACCCACCAGAATCGGGTTGTTCTGCCTGCGACGCAGCAGGATGTCGATGCACTGGCGGATCTCCGCGTCGCGCCCGATGATCGGATCGATCCGCCCTTCCCGCGCGTCACGCGTCAGATCGTGCGTATATTGATCCAGAACCCCGCCTTCACGCTTCGGGGATTCGCCCTTGTCAGGGTCTGCAGCCTCCTCAACGGAGTTGCGACACCA
Source organism: Citrobacter sp. CRE-46 (assembly GCF_059615875.1). Lineage (NCBI taxonomy): Bacteria > Pseudomonadati > Pseudomonadota > Gammaproteobacteria > Enterobacterales > Enterobacteriaceae > Citrobacter > Citrobacter sp. CRE-46. The sequence continues at coordinate 4,569,749 of NZ_CM184341.1, forward strand.
GCTCTGCCACTGGCTTTCCAGCTCCGCAGCCGGAAGCTGTAACAACAGTGGCATTCCCTGCGCCAACTGGGTACGCAGCCGTTCTCGGGTGAGTAAGGTCAGGAGCAATAAGGCCGAACGAACCAGAGGAATACGCTGGAACGTCGCCTGCAAAATCGCCCCTTCCAGTAGCTCTATCAGGTGTACGGAAAACACCGGCATCCGCGTACAGCCCGTTTTGAACTGCGCCTGAGCACGCTGGATCTCTTCACGTAACGTATCGGTGGAGATAGCCGCGTTGCTCAGGCAATACGCTAAATCACAGTGTTCATCATCCAGTAAAGCCAGCAGCATATGCTCCGGCTCAACGAACCAGTGTCCCTGCGCCCGGCTGCGTTCGGCGGCCTGTTCCAGCGCACGAAAACAAATTGGGTTCAGTCGTTTTACCAGCGCTTTCAAATCCATTTACTGTTCTCCTCAAGATGCTGTTGGCAATGGAACATGGCGGGCTTGCGCCCTGCCAGTTGCGCGGTATAACCCAGACGCGGCGGCGCAGCGCGGGTTAAGCGATGATCCAGAGTCAGGGTTGCGCGCATCATCAATTCCAGCGTTATTCCCGCACCAAACCAGATTTCCGCTAATTTGCTCAGTTGAATAAATCCCCGTCCGCCAGGTAAAAATGTTCGCCACTGCGCGGCATTTTCCGCACGCAGATGCACCCGTAGCGCCGCATGCTGATTCCATATTCGCCGACCGGCGACGCTATTGCGCCCCAGCCGACACCCGGTCCGGCTTTGAGACGCCAGCGGCAAGGATTGCCAGCGCCCGATAAACTCCTCAATATGGACGGTGATACCGAGCGTTGCCGCCACCAGCGCCACAAATCCCGCCGTTGAACGCCGACGATTCGCCAGCCCGCTGCTTTGCGACAGCAGACGCTGTAGCTGCCCAGACTGAGGCTTTTTTACGGCATCCAGATCAAAACCACACAGCACCCGCATCAACGTAAACCCCGGCGCATCTTCTCGCCTGGCGTAAGGCGTTGCCAGCCGATACAGGCTCAGGCTACGGCAGTGATGTTGAATCAAGCGCTGTTGAAACAGATGAATAAAGTCCTGCGACGCGCTGTTTTTATCCTGCGCCGCCTGTTGCAGCCATTCCAGCCAGCCGTAGGGCAGCACCCCATCGGCTCCGCCCGGCCCCAGGCTGTGGACCTGAAGGGTACCGTCGCGCAGCGACACCTCCGCAGGCGTGAACGCCAGCCCCAGTTCCCCCCGCAGCGCGGGCGTTTCACCGCTCGCCCGTAAGATGCGGATACACTGCTCGAGCGAAAAGCGCCACGGCTCGCGCCGCAATTGGGCGATTACGCTATCAGCGCGGTCTGTTCGGCTTCTGTCCATAGCGACAGTTCCTCTCCATCTTCCTGCAATACCGTACGAACAAAGCAGTTCGCGGTGGCATTGCGAGCCAGAAAACGGGCGATGATGCCGGCAAATAGCAGTCGGCTATTGCCAGTAAATGATTGTGGTTCAAGGGCTAACGTCACCCGGATGCCGTTATGCCAACCGCGCCAGGCATCACCTCCCCGATGCTCACTGACCCGTTGGCAACGCATCTCGCGAATACCATTAATCTGTTGCCAGACGGCGGGTGACGCGGCGGAAGGGGCGTACAGCGCCAGCAGCTCTTTCAGCGACGCCAGCGCCACCTCGCGTTCCACCAGCGACAGGTGATTGAGCGCCAGCGAGGAAAGCAACTTCCAGCGCGTGTCCCGCTGTAATGCTGGCTCAGAAGGCGTAGTCGGCGTACCCAGTAAATGTACTTGCGCAACCGGGCCCGGCACTTCGAAGGTCAATGGCGTTCCCGCTGTAAGTTGTGCGGCCTGCTCACCGTTGCTGCACCAGAGCGTTGCCGTCAGACTGGTTTCTTCATCCGCCACATACGGGTCAAAACGGCTGTCCACCAGCGTTAGCCACAGCGCATTCCCCTGGTGGCGGTGACGCCGTGCATACCAGAACCAGCGGGCCTCGCTATGTCCCTGGGCTGAGTAGTACGCAGGAACGCGCCAGGCTTTCTCACGGCGACTCATCCACAGCGCCTGTACGCGGTAGATGTGCACATTTTTGTCATGATGATCGGCGACCAGCCGATGTTCGCTCTGGGTATGTTCGACAAACAGCGGCTCTGAGGTGCGAGTAAAAAGGTTTATTACCGGCACGCAGCCCAGACGAATATCGCCAGGTTTAATATGCTGTGCTGCCAGTGGAGCATTGTCGAAAGGGATACACACCGTGATACTGTCGCCCTCGCCCGTCGACGGCAGCGGTAAATCAAAATACATCAGCGTCTGCGGACAGTTCATCCAGGCACTGAGCGCCAGCACGCTGGACTCTACGCCCGGTTCGCTGGGCAAAATCTTTTCGGCATTCAGCAGGCCAATGGGATGTGGGCGCAGCGGCCCAATGACATGGGCATATAACAAATCAAACAGCGTGGCATTGATTTGCGGCGAACCGCTGAGATGAATGCGCAACTGTGTTACCGCCAACGTTGAGAACTGATGCGGCGGCAGGCAACGTAGCTGAATACGCAATGCGCCACGCGCCTGCGCCATTCCGCTCAACTGCCGGGCCTGTGCGGCATCACACCAGACAACATTTTCAATCTCGATAGGCCACAGCGTTTGCGCCAACGCCGTGCGCCACCAGACTGTTTCTCCACTTTCCATTTGCGCGTATAACGGCGTTCCAGCAGGAAGCGTGTAGCCCTGACTCAGATCGCCCGCCAGCGGATCGGCGGTAAAACAAGCGGTTGCGCAAGAAGGAAAAGGGCGTAACAAATGGGGAGAGAGCTGTTCCAGTAGCGAGTCGCATAGCTCACCAAAGCCGTCATCAAGACGCTGATGCAGCCTGGCGCTTTGCAACGCAAAGCCTTCCAGAAGTCGTTCAACATGGGGATCCGGGCAATCGAATTCACTCAGCCGCAGTCGGGAAGCAACATGCGGATGCCGACGAGCGAATGCACCGCTGGCGGTTCGCAGCCATCGTAGCTCTTGCAGATAATCATCAAGCAATCGATCGTCCATTGATCTCCCCTGATACGGGTTATCGCCAACCGCCATTTTGGTACGCCAGCTCCAGCGTTAGTGGTTCGTCGTCGTTCCACAGCATCGCGTCAAGTTGCAGCGCCAGCGTCTGATGATGGGCATCTTTTACGCTCACGATCAGCGCCTGAATCCGAGGCTCATGGCGCAAAATAGCAGCGCGCAGCTGACGGCAATACCAACGCAGCACCCGTTCATCGCCCGCGTTCAGCCCGTGCCATTCCGGGACGCCCCAGGCAAGCAGCACCGGCAATGTGTCAGCATCTTCTGCCGCACGGGAGTTGAACAGTCTTCTCAACTCCCGGCAAACCGACTCACGCGGCGTAATGTCCTCATCCATCAGTCTGTCGAGCAGCGCGACGGGTAGTGACATGGGCATTACCTCAAGTTACGGTTTCTTATTCATCGCCATATCCCAGACGGAAGAGACGTTACCCTCTTTCTGACCTCCCAGTTTCTGAGCGGTAATTTCCCATTTAATTTTGGTGAAATTTAGCGACATCGTTTCCACCGGCTTACCGCCGGAACCGCCGCTCACGCTCAGATGCGAGATAATCACGTTATCCAGGGTATACACGATAAGTGGCAGCATTTTGCCGTCATCATTCCGACATAACGTCAACACGGCTTCTTTAATCATCTTCCCGCTGCAGCAATACTCGTTAAGCTTCGGCGTGGAAAGGTCGACAAACTTGGTCAGCGACATTTCCCCCACGTGCGCCCGTCCGGAGGTGCGTTCGGTGTTACTGACGTCGTTGGTGACCTGCATTGCGACGTTATGGCTGTAGGACATGATCTCTATCTGATCTTTAAATCCATCAACCTGACTTTCGCCTTTGATATCGTCGAGCTTTAAAAAAATCGCATCCATGGTTTATCTCCTTAATGATCAAGCGGCTGCCGGTGGCGGCAGTTCGGCGACCAGACGAATAGAAGTGGTTAACTCTTCTAACTGGAAGTGCGGACGCAGGAATACAACCGCGCGATAGACTCCCGGCTTGCCAGGCACAGCACTTACGTCCACCCGCGCTTCGCGCAGTGGATAACGCGCTTTGATCTCCTGTGGGGCGCTGTCGGTGAGCAGGACATAATCGGCAATCCAGTTGTTGAGGTAGCTTTCGATCTCGTCACGGCTCATAAAGCTGCCAATCTTGTCGCTTCAGGTAGTGCGCAAAGCGCGAGGCGGCCAGGATGTACGGTAGCATCGCTGAAATGCGCGCGTTGGCGTTGGCTTCCGGCGTGTTGTAGATTTTTGCCTGATTAGTCGTTTGTCCACCAAAGAACGCGGCGGTGTTAGTATTCTTTTTATGGCACAGCGCGATAAACCCGAGATCGTTCAACTCTTTCTCACGGCGATCGGTGATGGCTATCTCCGTTGGACAGCGCAGACTGATATCGCCGGATGGCGTAGAGAAGGTATGCGCTGGAAGATCTTCCACCAGTCCACCGCCTTCAGCGCCACGAATCGCCGCGCACCAGCCATACAAGGCAAATGCCTCGGTAATGCGGTTAGCCAGCACCCATGCGGCGTTGCCCCACAGGTATTTACTCGCGTCCATGCCGTTAACATCTTCAACGAAGTTCACCCCTTCTACCGGCACCGTATCCGGTCCGTACGGCAGACGCTGCAACACATGCGGTAACACCAGCGAGACATAGCGGGAGTCATCGCTATCGCGGAAGGCTCGCCATTTAATCAATTCGGTGCTTTCGAAGATCTTCGCCAGATCGCGCGGGACGCCCAGCTCAGCGAACGATCCCATATCAAATAAGCGCGGACTGGCGGCAGCAATAAATGGCGCATGGGCCGCTGCCGCCACCTGGGAGATTTTCTCCAGCAGCGCCGCGTCCTGCGGATGTCGACCAAACTCAAAATCGCCCACCAACACGCTGTAAGGGTTGCCGCCGAAAGTCCCGTATTCATCTTCATACAGTTTTTTGAACAACGTGCTCTGGTCAAACTCGACCGCTTTTTCCAGATCGTCCTGCAACTCCTTACGTGACACATTCAGCAGACGCAATTTCAGCCGGGTGCTGGTTTCGGTATTCATCACAAATTGATGCAGGCCACGCCAGGAGGCTTCCAGTTTCTGCATCTCCGGGTGATGTAATACTTCATTCAACTGGTCGCTGATGAGCGCGTCAATCTGCGCGATGCGGTGGTTGATCATCGCTACGGTATCGCTTTCAATCACCATCCCTTCATCAAGAATCTGCGTAGCCAGTTCTTCCAGCATGTCACGCGCGTAGGTCTGCTGTAGCTCATCGCGCGCCATTCGTCCTTCCTGAATAATGCGGTCCAGCACGCTCAACGTAACGGTTTGCCCACCGGTTTCAGCTTGTTCCTGAACATTGTCCATTGTTCTTCCCCTTTTTAGTTACGCGTTGTCAGTCGGTTTTTCTTCAGCAATGGGTCTTAACGCCTGAAGCTCAGCGTTGTCATTGACTACCTGCTGCAACAACGTATCCAGATCGTCGTTACCATCCAGTTTGGTCAGCAGGTCGCGTAAGCGTTGACGGGCAAGAAAAAGACGTTGGAGGGGTTTAACCTGATTAATGATATTGAGAGGAGAAAAGTCGTCGAATTCGTTGAAGTGGAGTTCTACGTTCAGCTTACTGCCATCATTAGCCAGACGATTTTCAACCTGTATCGCCAGACGAGGCGAGGCAGAAGAGAGTACATCGTCGAAATTATCACGATCGATTTCAACAAAACGGCGCTCACGTAATTTAGCCGGTGGAGATGCCGGATGCCCGGATAGATCCGCTAAAATACCAACAACCAAAGGAAGTTCTTTTTTCTCAATCGCGCCACCAGTTTCCACGTCATAGGTTATTTGCACGCGCGGCGGCCTAATACGGTTGAGTTTATGCTGAATGCTCTCTGCCATATTTAATCCTTTTTATTGCAATAGTATCCCTGGTGCTATTTTTGCCGCACCATTATTCGAAAATAGATTTTTCTGAATAACTACATGCAATATAAAAAACACAACAAAAAATAAATATCAACTTAATTTTTCAGTTTTTACACCAGGATCGCCGCTTTGATAAAAATCAAAAGCAATTAAATAACCAAATAAAATCAATAAGATACAAAACAATAATCACTAAAATGATATTTTCAACAAAACTAATTCACCACGTGAATAAATCAAGCAAAACGTTTTTTATTTTATAATCCGCGCTGAATAATGATTTAAATCAAAAAACAAACTTCAACCATTAATTACCGTTCTTATGACAATATAAAAGGACTTTATATGAAAAGCGGCATATGCCATTCGGCCATATTAATATTATTCAGTACCTTAACGTTACTGAATAGCGGCTGTTCATTGTGGCAAAACCGTGTGGCATTTAATGATGTAATTATTGAAACAGTTCCGGATGCGAATGATAACGCACCGGTAGCAGTGGATATTGTCGCTATTACCGATAGCGCGCTGTTACCCACCGTCCAGTCACTCTCCGCGACACAGTGGTTTAATGCCAAATCACAATTATTGCGTGATAACCCTGACGGATTTCGCGTCTGGTCTCTGGAACTGGTGCCAGGTTCACGTTTTGTTGCGCAAGAAAATCCCCTGCAGGGCGTTACGACAGAAGCAACGCTACTGTTTGCACGTTATCGCAGTGAAGGCGATCACCGGCTCCGGCTGGATAAAGTCAGTTCACTGCATCTGCTACTGATGACGGATGAGGCAATTCTGGCGCCCTGAACAAGGAAGATACTATGAGCACGATTCCGGCAATGGTCTGCTGGTACGAAGGGATGGCGATGTTGCCGCAACATTTCCAGTTACAGGCGCTGCGCAATGAAATGCTTCCCGCCATGCTGGCGCGGTGCGCCAATCCCGGATTCTGGGGCGTTAACCACCTACATATCGACGAAGCCGCACTGTGTGCCGGTATGCTGCGTATCCTGCGTCTTGAGGCAATCATGCCCGATGGCACGCCGGTTGAGTACGATATCAGCCGCGACTCGCCGCTGGAGTTCGACTGCCAACATCTGCTCCCCGCCGCGCCGGACAGTGAACATATTCTCTGGCTGGCGCTGCCGCCGCTAAACCGCGCCGGACAGTGGCAGTTGATGAATGACCGCTATCGCTCAACGAACAGCGCCCCAATGCCGGATCTGAGCAGCGGAGAATTTCCTGAAAGTATTTCGCTGTGGCAGCCCGCACCACGCCTGGTTTGTCAGCATGAACGCGCCGATTTAATCTGTCTGCCGCTACTTCAGATAGTGTATACCGAAGCAGGATTTCGTCAGAGCGACTGGTTTCCGCCCTCGCCCAGCGTCAGTGAAGAGAGCTATCTTTCCCGCAACACGCGACAACTCTGCTTACAGGCAAGAGAAAAAATTCTGTTTTTAAGCCGGGAAATGCAGTTGGCGCAACAGAGCCAACGCACCAATGACTGGCTGTGGCTAACGCTGTCGTTACAAAGTATTCAAGGGGCTTTACCGCTGCTGGAAAGCCTGATTAACGGTGGGCGTCCACACCCTGAGGATCTTTACCGCGCGCTGTGTTTATTTCTCGGGCAGACGGCAATTCTGACCCAGGATAAAACCCTGCCCTTGCTGCCGACCTTCGATTATCAAAACATGCAGCCGGCATTCGCCTCCCTTTTCACCATGTTGAAAAATCAATTGGCGCATATTCATCGCCGCTATCAACGGATCAACTTCAGCAAACTGGATAACATGTTTTCGCTTCAGCTCCCCGCGAATATCCATGCCGGAGAACAGGTGGTGATTGGTCTGCTGATGCCTGCTGGCAGCACCTCCAGAGCAGAAAGCTGGTTACAAAAGAGCCTTATCGCCAGCCAACCGTTTTTGGCCGTTTTGCGTCGTCAGCGAATGCATGGGATGACACTCACTCCACTGTCCGCCGAACAGCACGGCGACTGGGAAGTCGACAGCAGTATCGCCCTGTTCACGTTAACGCTTACCACCCAGTGGTTTGAAAAAGAGACGCCGCTGGTCATTGCTCCGCTGCATGAAACCGATGACATGCCGCAGCGGATCATGCTTTACCGTCAGGAGGATCGCCATGACGCCTACGAATCCTGATATGCCTGCCTGCCGTCTGTTTGATGACGTCTTCTCTCGCTGGCTGGCGCAGTTTGAACGCTGGAAAAGCACCACGCTGCCGCCTGATGAGTTGCACACGGAGGCTTTTGAGTACGCCAGTCAGGCGGTGGCAGAGTATAACCGACGTCTAATCCGTGAATTGGGTACCCCCTTTCAGCAGCAGATTGATGACGCGGTTTACGCCCTGGTCGCGCTGATTGATGAATCTGTACTCTATGGCGACTGGCCAGCCCTCTCACTCTGGCAGAGTTGCCCGCTGGAGTATCATTTGTGGCAGACCCATAGCGCCGGCGATCTGATCCCTCATAAGATCACCGCGTTACTCAATGAGCGCAGCCCCGGACAGCGCGATTTAGCCGCGCTTTATTTACGTTGCCTGACGCTGGGGTTCGGTTCCCGGCGTGACGATTTTGATCCACAGGCCCACCAGGAAACCTGTCAACTGCTATGGCATTTTGCTTTCCAGCATGACGCCAGGTTCAGCGATATTGCCCAGCGAATGGAATCCGCAGCACTGGGAACGCCATTACAGCTTCCGGCGCACCGTCGCCTGCCTGACAACTCACGTCTGCACCTGATTGCCCTCATCATACTGCTCGCTCTGCTGCTGTTAAGCCAACGATTGTGGCTAAGTATTGAAGATGCTATCGGCGTGAATACGTTGCCTGATTTCCCGGTGACCCAGTCCTGCCAGGGAGATTCCAGGTGATGCAACACTGGCTGACTCTGCTGATTATTGTGCAGGTGCTGCTGGCGATGACCCTCTGGTGCGTCTGGTGGCAGTGGGAATACCGCAACGATACGTTCATCCGTGCGCAAAAAGAGATCCAGCGCGCCTGCGGCGGTCAGGATCCTTACGACAGTATGCGCATACTGATGCTGGGCGACGAAGAAGATAACCGTCTGCTTTGTCGCAGTTGGTCACTCACCGACGGCCAGGAGTATTGGTTCGGGCAATGGTGGTTTAACCCTCAGTGTAGTGTTTTGTGCCTGCCGCAAACGTTGCAAACTGCCGGGAAAAAACGGCTTATTCGCCAGAATGACTGGCAAAAAATGCTCGCGGCATTGGTGAAAAGTCGTCCGCAGCGTCCACTGGACGCGCTGATTATCACCCTGTCGCTGGATGCGCTGCAGGGCGATGAGGCCGCTCGCGCCAGCCTACTGAACAACTGCCAACAGCTACAGCAAGTATGTGGGTTGAGTTTACCAGTCTACCTGCTGATAAGCGGTGTAGAAGCACTGGAAGGGGCTTCGTCTTTGTTAGCCATGTTGCCGGAGGAGGCTCGTCACAGCCCCATCGGCAGCGCCATCCCGGTCGCCAGAGAGGCCATCTGGAAGCCACAGTGGATAGACAGCGCGCTGGACAATACCCGAAGCTCACTGCGCATGCTCATCACGGAACTCGGCGCGCTGCGGGGAACTACGCCGGAAGATCTGTTTCGTCTGCCGGAAAACCTCCTGCCGCTAGCCGCCCCGCTGCATGATTATTTCGATTCTCTGTTTAACAGCAACGCCCGCGATGAACCTCCACTATTGCGTGGGATCTGGTTTGTCGCCCGTACGCTGACCCATGATAAACCACGGATGCAGTTTTGCCAGACGCTACTGAGCGGCAAAATTGCCGCCGAGCGTGGTCTGGCGCTCCCGGTCCGCCGCCTGCTGCGCCTGAATCTGCGCCGCCATTTCATTACCCTCGCCTGTTATAGCTGCCTTTGTGTTATCTGGCTGGCGGCAATGATCTGGAGCTGGCAATACCAACATACCAACGCCGTTTTACTACACGATCGTCTGCAAGTGCTGGCCACACAAACCCTGCGCGCCAATAACGCAGGCGAACGATCCACCGCACTGTACTGGCGAGTGCTTAACGGTATTCCGCAGTGGCAGTTTCGATCTGTTGTCTGGCCCGGTTCCTTGTTCAGCCATACCGACACAAAATTACGGGACACCTTTAATAACGCCACGTTAGCCAGCCTGCTATTACCTGCGACCAACAGCATCTGTCTGCAAAGTCAAAGTGAGAAGATGTCAGAGCAGGAGGAGCTACTGCCCGAGGAGCGTTACCGCCAGATTCAGCACCTGCTTAGCCAGGCAAAGCAAATGGAGTCGCGTTATTTACCATTACTGCAATTAATGCAGGTGAAGCAACCCACTATACAGACGCTGGCAAACGTCAGCGCCAGCATCTGGGGCGTGACCGTAGATACAGAATCGCTACCGTCGCAGGATCGTCTGAATGGGATGATTGCCACCCTCAACCTTTCACGCCTCAAGTTGCCTGACGCCAGTGAATTAACGCAGCGAAACAGCGAGTATTTTTCTCGCGAAACGATGCGCTGGCTGGAGCAGAATTATGGCAACACCAGTCTGGATAACAACGAAGAGCAGCTCGAACAGTTACTGACGTTATTCAGCAATGACTCACGGGTTACTCCGCTATTTGTGCGTTCCTTAATCCGTCAGGTCAGCCGTTTACAGGCCACGCTAACTACGATTAATAATCTTAGCCGCGATGCGACTCACTCACCTATTCGGCTGCCGTTGGATGAGCTCCTCACCCAGGCACGCACGCTCCGACTGATCGACAATGATGTGATTCAAGAAGTTTTACGTCATGAAGCCTTATTGCGCCAACGCTTTCTGGCACAGGTCGATGGTTCCCGCCTGCATTTCTCCTCACTAACCGAGCAGTCGCCGGAAGGCGAGTTCAGCGTGTCACCGGATGTTGTCGCGCTGCAAAAAAGCCTGCGCGATCTGCTCAATCAACCGTTTTGGCAGCGTGGGGCGAGCCTACCAACCGACACAACAGCAGGTTATCCCGGGAATCTACAACTCCAGCAGGCACTGGCGCTGTTTGGCGGATATGAGCGTTTTATACAACAACTTCCGGACAGTATCTGGCGTCCCAAACTCACTATGCTGGCCCGGCAAGCAGTTGAAAACGCCATGCTTCAGGCACTGTACACGGGGGCTGCCGAGTCACCTGACCATAGCAATCTCAGTACGGCTAGCGCGGATCAACTCATTGACGCGTTCAACCAGCTTAATCGTCCTCAGTTTGCCATCGCATTACGTCAGCAAGCCGCAGCCCAGGTGATTGCCCGCGTGCGCCAGGACGGCGGCGCGTTACTGCCGGCGATCGCCCCTCCCGCCGTGAATTACGCCACGGCAGAGCAGGCGCAGGTCAGCGGGCAGAAGATTGCCGGTTGGGCCAACGCGCAAGCCGCGCAAATCTCCGGCGCATTGACCCGCTATCAGCAGGATATCGACTGGCTCGACAAACAGCGTCCATGGCTTACCACGACGGAAAACCAGCTTATCGTCCGCTGGAGCAGTTCACTGGCCACAATGCAGCGGCTGCAACAACAGGATCCTGGCAGCCCGCCGATGCAAATGACCACGCTTGCCGCCGCGCTGCCCACGCTTTCCGCTCAGAATTGTCAGAGCGAGCTGGCGCAGTTCACCACTTCCGGCGGTAACGATTTTTACAGCCAATCGCTGAACGCGCTGGTAAACGCATCGCAGCAAACATGCCAGCAGCTACGCCAGCAGGCGAGCATTGGCGCGGTGGGGCAAATCTTCACACTGTACAACGTCTGGCTGGCGGGGCATTTCCCCTTTACCGCCGCGCCACAGGCACCGGATGCCGATGTCGATCGGGTTCGCGAACTCACGACTTTACTCGCGCAGCTCCCTCCAGAAACGCTCTCTGCGCAGCCGCCATTGATTCAACAACTGGCGGCGGCGCAGCCATTACTTTCCGCGCTGGTCAGTCCGGAAGGGGTTACGTTACGCGTTATCTGGCGCACCTCTCGTCACCGCGAGGTCGGCGCTGACCAAATTGCTGACTGGCGGCTTACCGGCAATCAACAGGCAATAAGCTACCCCGGCGGCACGACGAATCTGCACTGGCGTAGCGGAGACAGCCTGAACTTTAGCCTACGCTGGGCAACTAACTCCGCCTGGCGACCAATGCCAGGTCTGTCACAGACAGGTGTAACGGTAAGCGGTGATACTGGTCGCTGGCGCTGGCAGGGGGCATGGTCACTGCTGAGGATGATCAAACAACAGCGCGTCGGCGGCGCGCTGGCGCAACCGCTACCATTACGCTTTTCGCTTCCTGTGGGAGATGGTCAGCAACAGTCACAAACCACCGTCTTTTGGCAAATCGCGTTGTTGGATGCACAGGGCAAAGCGCCGCTACCGTGGGTACCGCTTACCGAACAGGGATTATCACAAGGAAAATGATGGAACATATTCAGGCATTACTGACGCCTATTCAGGCGGATAAACCGTGCGGAGACGCGATCCGCTATTCACCAGAGTTCGACCGACTGGTCGCCGCTCGCCAGCAGGATGACGAAACGCTGCCCACGGGCGTCTGGCAAAGCACGCCGCGACGCGCTGACTGGGACGCCGTCGCACAGATCGCCACGTCGCTGACAAAAACGCTCAGCAAGGATCTGGTGATTATGAGCTGGCTGGGTGAGGCATGGATTCGGTCACAAGGCTTAACGTCTTTGCCCGATGCGCTGGCATTGGCCACGCTGGCGCTGGAGCGTTATCCAGAGGAATTGCACCCAAAAATCAAAGAGGGCGACTATGATTATCGCGCCGCCCCACTTTGCTGGATGGCGCAGCATTACGCCGTTCTGGTCGCCGAAGCTCCGCTATTTATAGCGAATGGAGAGCATATCTCCTTATCACAGTGGCAGCAGGGAAAATTATCAGACGTTCCCCTACCTGGGGCGGAAGAGTCGATCGTTACGGCGCTAACAGCAAGTCTTGAATGGCTTACGCGGCTTAATACCGTTTGTCAGGGCTGGCCCGCAGCATCCGCACCGTCTTTCAATCCGCTGGAACAAAAAATTAAAACCTGCCTGCAAGCATTGGGGGCTAACTTGCCAGCCCCCTCACAGCCTGTCGTACAAGAAGCGGCACCAGTGCCCGGTAATCCCGTTGCATTTGCCCACCGCGGGGAAGCGTATCGGATGATTAAAGAGGTCGCGGATTACCTGGCGCGTACTGAACCACACAGCCCGGTGCCTTATCTGCTCTATCGCGCCTTTGCCTGGGGGAATACGCCGCTACCTGAATTGCTCAATGAACTGATTAGCGGCGATGAGTCCGCTCGCCGACTGTGGAAACAATTGGGGGTACTGCCATGAGTTGTCCTGCCGTATGTACTGGCGCGATGCTGCAATGCTCGTTTGGCATTGCGCCAGCTACACTGAACGTGTTGCCCACCAGCCGAACCATCGTCAACAACATGCCGATGGCGAATATTATGGATAACAAACCGTTTGTAAACATTCTGCCGTTCGGGATGTGCAACAGCATCGCTAACCCGACCGTTGCAGCCGCAACCGCGGCGGCGCTCGGCGTGCTAACGCCAATGCCGTGTATCCCCGCCACACCGGCCCCCTGGGCGCCGGGCTCACCCACGGTATTAGTGGGAAATATGCCCGCACTCACCGCCCAGTCAAAGCTGATCTGCATGTGGGGCGGCGTGATCCAGATTAGCTTCCCCGGCCAGGTAATGACCGTTGTGCCGTGATGTGATGCCCTTGAAATTAAGGGGGGAACGATTGCAGGAGACGACGCTGCAGGATAATCGCAGCGTCTTTAAAAGCGACTCACGCACTCCATGGCGACCGTTTTGAACTCGGTGAAATTCCGGCACGCGCAGAGTCGCGTCATGGCCCGCTCGCGCAGGAAAGTGACGAAAATATCATAAATCGCCATTGCTTCTTCATACTCGCTTTTACTGATAGCGAGCAGGAAGATCACGTGCGCCGTTTCATCGCCCCAGGCAATACCCTGCGGGGCAAGAATGGTGTAGACCACCGTTTTCTTTGCCAACAGACCGAGGGAGTGCGGCAGGGCGATGCCGTCACCCAGCATAGTGCTGACGATGGCCTCACGCTCGACAACCGAATCAAGAAACTCCGCATCAACAAAGCCTTCATCCTGCAGCTGACGGCATAGTGTATTGAACAACGTTTGTTGATCCATTGGGCCATCGATAACGCGGAAATGGGCGGCATCGAAAAATTTGTTCAGCATCCACGGACGGGTTCTGTCGACCAGCACCAGTTTGCCAATCTGCTCCAGTTGATAATCGGTAGGGAACGGCGCAATCATCACCACAGGCTTATCTTTTTCTCCGAGCCGCGCGGTTGAAATCACGAAGTCTTCGCTGATGCTTTCCCGCTGTTCGTAGTCGCGTAGCGTCACGGTATCGACGATTTCTATCTGCGGATACTTACGTGCCAACACCGCTTCAATCATCCGTGCCATCGCATTTCCGGCATCGCATACCAGCAGAACTTTCGGTTGCCTTTGATAACCAATGTTGTAACTACGTTCCAGCCCAACGCCGATATGCAGGACAAGGAAACCAATCTCATTTTCACTGATGGTGTACGGCGTATATTTTCCCCATCCCGAGATGGCGGCCAGCGTCATATCCCATGCCATCGGATAGTGCTGTTTAATATTTTCCAGTAGCGGATTGGGGATCATTATCTGGTAGCGCACCCGGGTGATCATCGTTTTAATATGCGTCAGCAGGTCGGCATGTAACTGCTTGTCATTCAACAGGTTGTAGTTGTACTGGCTGTTGATAAACCGCAGGATGTAATTGACCAGCGCTTCATCATCATCCGCATTGATGGCACTGGGAGCGATCTCCTGAACCTGGCGAGCAGCAATATGCACCTGCAGCCAGTTCTCTTCAGAAATGGAGAGCGGTTTATCCGCCAACCGATGCAATACCGCCGCGATTTCCCGCGTGGCCAGGCATACAGATTGCTCGGCTTCTTCTGCGGCAAATTCCGGTAGCGGATACCCTTCGCTAATCCGCCGTACCGCCACCGCGCAGTACAAGCGCAAAAACAGCTCGCCCTCATCGGTCAGGCGGATATGAAAACGAGCGAAAATGTCCTGCAAAACGGGTTGCAGCCGCTCAGGAAGCCCGGCATTCAATGCTTCTTCCGTCACCAATGGGTGCTGCGGATCCTGCTGTGCCAGCATCCACAACAGATCGGTCAAACAGGCGCGGATCGCCATCTCGCTGCCGAACAGCTTCATGCCGTGTCGCGGGCGCGTTTCCAGCGTCAGATGATAACGTTGCAGATGCTCGCGCACCTCTGCCATATCGTTTTGCAGCGTCGCGCGACTGATAAACCATTCATCAGCCAAATCTTCCAGCTTCAGTGAAAAGGCCGAAGTCAGAAAGCGAACCACCAGCCAGTGAACCCGTTCCTGGCTGGTCCGTGGGATACGCAGCAACGAGTCGGGCTGCTGCGTCTGCAGGGTATGAAAACTTGCCGGATCGTCAATTTTGAGCTGATAACCGTTACCCCGGCTGAGGACAAACTGCGCGCCATACTGGGAGAGCAGCGCGTTTAGCGCGGTGATGTCCGCCCGTACGGTGCGTGTGGAAACCGACAACCGCTGCGCCAGCTCGTCCTGTGGAAGCGCTTCGTTTTGCAACATGCCAAATAGCTGCGCTAAACGTTGGTTGGGGAATCGCACGTCAGTTTCCTCATCTGTCAATTAGCCTACGCAGGCCCGGGTCATCGCCATCAGTTGGCGTACGTCGTCCGGACGGGTGTTACCACTCACCTTATCAATAATCGAACTATAGATGTGAGGAATGATTTTGCTCACGCCGGCATCGAGGGCGATCTGCAGGATTTCACTGAAATTATCCAGATCGATCCCGCCCGTTGGCTCCAGCCAGAAGTCATGACGCGCGCAGGCCCGGGCGACCGCGATGTACTCGTCACGGCATTGCAGGCCGCCCATTGGGAAGTATTTAATTGAACTACCGCCCATATCTTTGAGCAGCGCAATGGCGGTTTCTACCGGCACAATGCCGTCCGGCGCTTTGCTGCTTAGCGGACCGGTGGATATCTTTACCAGTCCCGGCGTACCGGTTGGTGAAACCAGACCGTTGACCACCGTGTCCTGCTGGCCCAGCAGCGCGCGACTGGTCGCCACGCCGGTAAAGACCTGATTAACATGCTGTGGCTGCACCTGACGGGAAATTTCACTGACCATCGCCGACTGGTTAGGATCGCCCGCCCCCAGCCCCACGGAGAGCGCATTGTCGATAAGCGCCGCATATTCACGCATATCCGTTACCGCGCTTGCGACATCCGGGTAATTTTTTGACAGTACGCCAACCAGCACGTGCCCTTCCGCCGCCGCGTAAATCTCCCGGGCGTTTTCTTTGGAGCCTGCCAGTACGTTCAGGCAGACGCGGTCGCGATAAAAATTAGGGATCAGTTTCATGCTTTTTTCTCCTGCGAAATCACTTCACCTATTCGACGGGCCACAATCTCCAGTTGCGCGCGATCAACGCTGCGTACATCGGCTTCGATAATGCCTTCGTTGGCTTTGTAACCGCGGAAGTAAATCGCGTACTCCCCTTGCTTCAGCGCGTCGACCAGTTCGCCCGTGGCGATCCCGGTTACCGCTTCGTCAAACTTAATTTCCGTGCGTGCGATGTCGCGCCCTGCGCTGTCCCACACCACGCGGGCGCTCACGCCGTGAAGCTGATTCAAGTTATTAATAAACGGCGTCATTTTCTCGACCATTTCCGCACCGCTCTCTTTCTGCGCGTTGAGGTACAGTTCAATAGCGCAGGTCAGGCCAAGTATTCCCTCTTTACCCACCTTCATTGCCCGACCAATACCCGCCGTTTGACGTTTTACCCACTCAACGTATTGAGTTTTACCGATCACCAGACCGCTGGTTGGCCCCTCAATCGCCTTCGCGCCGCTGTAGATAACGAGATCTGCGCCCACGCGGTAGTAGCACTGCAAATCTTCTTCCGCCGCCGCGTCCACAATCAGCGGTAGATTATGCGTGCGCGCCACCACCGCAGCCTGCTCCACGCTGAGCATACTTTTCTGTACGCAGTGGTGAGATTTGATATACAGAATGGCCGCGGTGCGCGGTGTGATGGCCGCTGCCAGTTGCGCCGCGGAACATTCATTGGCATAACCGGCTTCTACGACCTTGCCGCCGCCAAGCGCTACCATGGTGCCCACCGGCGCGCCAAAGTTAACGTTGTGGCCTCTGGGCAACACGATTTCGTTGTTGTCGATGGGCGTGACGTGCAGGTTCTCCAGCAACCAGTCGCTGTCTTTAACCAGCACAGCCGCGACCGACTGGGCGATCCCGGCCGAAGCGCAGGAAACAACGGTTGCCCCTTCCACTTCCAGCAATTTCGCGATGTAGTCACCGGTTTTATTCACCAGGTCTTTCATCTCAAAGTATTGGTTCATCCCCGCCATCGCGGCCTCAACCACTTCGGGTCGCGGCGTAGAGACACCGAGCGCCGTCATGCGGCCTGATGTGTTAATCACCTGTTTTAATTTGTATTTCTCAAAAATCGAAGGCATGTTCCGCGCTCCCTTGTTCGGTCATATAGCCCTTGCCCGCACGTATTGCGGCAAGCGGCACCAGCAGTTGTTCAGCCTGTAGGCTGTCGTTTTCTGCATCTACCAGCACGGCTGGCTGGCGTTTCAGCGTAAAGAGGGTTAAATCGGCATCCAGACCGACCTGCAGTCGCCCCTTCTGTTTCAGGCGCAGACCATCGGCAGCATTGGCGGTAACGCATTCAATGACCTGCGGAAGCGACATGCCAATGGCGAGGAATTTCGACATTACATTCGCCAGGGAATGCACCGGGCCGCTGATACGGTTGCGACAGTAAATATCGGAGCTGATGGTGTGCGGCAAAATACCCAGGCCGATAGCGCGTTTTGCCACCGCAAAGCTCAGGCTGGCGGTGCCATGCCCAACATCCAGACGCACACCGCGTGAAATCGCCCGCGTCACTGACGCCCGCAACTCACCTTGCGGCGTCAGAATGCGGTTCGGCTTACCGTTGTAGCAGTGGGTAATAATGTCGCCCGCGGTGAGGCGTTCGGCGATCTCATCCAGATCTGGCGGGTTGTTGCCGATGTGCACCATCAGCGGCAGGTCGCCGTTTTGCGCCTGCATCGCTTTGGCGCGATCCAGCGGCGTGATGCCGTTAACCCCTACCACGCTGCTGCTCATGCGCGCCTTCAGGCCGACGATAAAGTCCGGGTGACGTTTCACCGCCTGCCGCACCGCATCGGCGTCAATGTTGGCCATGTCAGCCAGCTCGTTTTGGGCAATAAGCCCAACGCGTGAAACATTCAGCAGCGCATAAACCTCAGTGGCCGCGTCACGGGTCAGCGTGTAAAAATCGTCAATATCATCAGCGCCTGTACTCCCGGCATCCACCACGGTGGTAACGCCAGTGGCAATACCCACACAGTCCGGTTCGTCATGGTAAATCGGCGATTTCGGGTAGCAGTGAACGTGAGAATCAATCCAACCCGCGCTAACGTAACATTCGCCGCGCAGGTCAATGGTTTTCAACGCCGAACCATCAACGTCACCCAACGCCGCGATTTTGCCATCCTGAAGGGCAATATTAGTCAGCGTGTCATCGACCAGACGCGCATGGCGCAGGAGTAAATCAAACATCGTTCTCTCCTTTGCCGGATGGCGGCGTAACCGCCTTATCCGGCCTACAAATCAACAGTTAGCTAATCGCAATCGGGAAGATGGAACCGAGGATCATCGCGCCGAGAATCGCCCCGCCGGTGATCGGTTTTTGCCAGATATAAAACAGCAGCGCACCCAGCAGCGAACCCACGCCAATCGGAATAGAAGCCGTCATCGCACTGAGGATAATCAAGGGACCGAGGAAGCGGCCAGAAGCGTTACCGGCCCCCATCATCACGTCCGCTCCGTAGGTTGAGTCGCTCTGATTGATGGTGAACTTACGCGCCAGAATGATGATGTAGCCAATCGCCAGACCAATCACCAGACCGGTGACCAGCGAGGCAGCGAAGTTGGCGACCGGGAAGATAATGCCCGCGCCCAGCAGCAGCGCCGGAACGCCTAACCCGACCCCGGTCTGGATCGCCCCGCCGATATCCAGAATCCCTACCAGCGAACCTTCAATGATGCGGGCAAACAGGAAGCTGGCGCCAAATGCCGCTACCGCCCCGTAGGAGCCGGTGTCCATTCCCGCTTTCAACATCGCCACGAACGCCACTTCGTTGAATGCGCCGATACCGTACAGGTAGTACATGTGCGTTCCGGCAAACACGCCGGATGAGAGCAGGCCAACGAAGATCGGGAACGACCAGTCGGCGAACCAAAAACCTTTATTCTGTTCCATGATGGCCTCCGTTATTTACCGCTGAGCGAGTTATGGATAAGTTCCAACCAGTCAGGCACGGTCAGATGGAAGGATTCGATCATCTTCATGTCGAAGCCGCGGAAGAAGCCGCTCAGGACGAACAGCGCGACGATAGCCACCATCATCACTTTCGTCACGTGGTTCCAGCCGCTCTCTTCAACACCTTTGCCGATCAAAATGCCCAGAACCAGACCCGGGACGGCGTTACCCATAATTAACTGCGCCGCGCCGCCAAAAACGGTAGCCCAGAAGCCGGATTTCTTGCCGGCATCAATCGCCGCCAGCCAGAAGATCACTGGCATCACGGTGTTGACCAGCAGGTTTGCCGCGGGCACCAGCACCTTAACGGCAGTAACCTGTAGCGCTTCCGGTACGGATGACGCGGTGAGGTTCAGGAAGGTCACGACAATCATGCCGATAACACCGCAGGCGATCGCCATGCGCTTAGGATCGTGCAGCGTTTCACCAACATTGCGATTTTTGATCATCAGCGCGGCGGCCCCCCAGTTGGGGATGATGCGATGGTCGACGTCCTGCGTGAACGCCCCTGCGGCAACGGAAGAAGCCCAGGCGTTAAAGAAAAAGCCCAGACCGAATGAGAAGTGAGAAGCCGGATCCCCTTCACAGGAATTCAGTTCTCCCAGAGTACGAAACGCGCCCATCCCTTGAGTGGTCGGCGCATGAAACATGCGTGCAGCCCCAGCGCCGACACCGACGCCAACCAGGCCGCCGATGATGAGCGATTTTATTAATATTATCAGGAACATAATTATGCCTTTTAATAAAAGATCAGCGTTGCGTAACGAAATCCACCTTGTCGAGATTGATGGCAGTCACGTTGACGGTCACGTCCAGCTCCACGCTGAAGGTGCGTCTTTCCCGGCGCAGGAAGAGGAACAAAAACGCCTCTTTGCGCACCGTTTCACGCGCTTGAACAACCTGCACATCCTGTGGCTCAATACGCAGTAAGATATGCGGGGACGCTTTCATCACCGCAGCCTGAACGTGGTTCAGGGCGTCGGCAAAGGCGCGCGCTTTAGCCTCCCCCTTACCCGTGACTCTCACCGTGGTGGTGAATTGCTCTTTCATGCTTAAGCGCCGTATTTCTTTTGCCACGCCTGTACCAGGCGCTCGCCGAGTTCTTCTTTGTCCATAAAACCGAACCCCAGTACGTTGCAGCCTTCATTGATGGCGGTTACCCCTTCATCGACCGAGCGCATGCCATATTTCGCCTTGTAGCCATATTTGGTTTGCGCGGTAATCGCGCCCGCCCCGCCGCTACCGCAAAACGAGATCCCAAAGGTGGCGTTTTCCGCTTTCATCACATCGCCCAGCTTCATATCTGCCGCGACACCCGGCACCACGACCGCGCGGCCACCCGCTTTCTCAACGCCTGCCGCCACTTTCTGGCCTTTACCCAGGCGATCGCCAATCACTACGGTAATTTGATCCATCTTTTGCTCCTTAAAGGTTGTCTTTCGCGACTTCGAAGTGCACCGACAGCAGCCAGGCCTCTTCCTCAGGAAGATTGCCAAACTCAGCGACCACGTCGCGGGCAAGCGCCATTGATTCGGCAGATATTTCATCAAACAAGCTGGCATCGACTTCTGGTAAGGGTTCACCCGTTACCGAGCGGTGCGCCATGGCGCGAACATGCGACGTCAGCATCTGTTCCTGTACGGCGTTAGGAATAATGTGGCGTTCACGCAGCAAGGCATACACCTGCGCCAGCATGCGGTCGGCCAGTTCAACCGATTCCCCCATGTCATTCATTACAGCTCCGTTATTCACTCGTCTTACCCCACTAATGGCTCTGAGGGTAAATTAGCGGCGGGGGTTAAAAGTTTGTAGCGAGTTGTTTTCCACTTCGAAGTGGAAAGAGGCGCAGCGATAGTGATCTATGCCGCAGAAAAGGCGATATTTGCGCTTTAGTGGCGGGAAACTGTGACGGGTATCGCAAGAGATGAGCAGAAAACAGCCAGTTCGGCGAATGACTTCTCTAACTCTAAAGTTGAAAAAATGTGACGGGGATAGCCTTTGGCGTCTTATCCGGCCTACGATTATGCAGGCCGGATAGAGCAGATTAACGGAACTTCTTGTGGTTTTCGTTGCGTGTTTTTTTCAGGTCTTCCGCAACGGCTTTCGCCTCTTTGACTTTACCTTCGTTCGCCAGCTTCAATGCGCCGTCGATCTGACCGATCAGCGTGTCAAAGCCGTGGCGGAAATCCTTCATCTCCGGGCTGTCCGGGGATTTGTTTTCCAGCTTCGGCGGCGTTCCCTTTTGCGCGTCCAGCGCGGCTGCACGCATTTTGGTTAACGCGTCTTTCAGCTCAGTCGCATTATCCGTTTTTTCGACGATTTTCAGGTTGTCGTTGAGGATCCCCATATCGTCTTCAAGATCGGCTGCAAACGCAGAAGAACCAAGAATCAGCGTTGAAGCTGCGACGATCGCTAACAGGTGTTTACGCATTGCTCACTTCCTTTTTTATTATTCAAAAATAAACAAACGCCAGATACCCTCAATAATTCACGCCACAGCTTGAAGTATGACGGGTATTATTGCCCGGCGATCTTCATCTCCGGCAACAGGACTGAACCACACTGAATATTACTGCGCGTTTCAATATCGTTGCCAACGGTGACGATATTACGCCACATCTCTTTTAAGTTACCGGCGATGGTAATTTCACTCACCGGATACTGAATTTCGCCGTTTTCGACCCAGAAGCCCGCCGCGCCGCGCGAGTAATCGCCGGTAATGCCGCTTACGCCCTGCCCCATCAGCTCAGTCACCACCAGGCCCGTGCCCATCTCTTTGAGCATCTGCTCGAAGCTTAGACCTTGTCCAGGAATACGCCAGTTGTGAATACCGCCCGCATGACCGGTGCTCTTCAGCCCCAGCTTACGGGCAGAGTAGTTGGTCAGCAGCCACTGGGTCAAAATGCCGTCTTTAATAATGTCACGGCGCTCTGTGCGTACGCCTTCGCTGTCAAATGGCGAGGAGGCCAGCCCTTTCAGCAGATGGGGATGCTCTTCAATGGTCAACCATTCCGGCAGAATTTGTTTGCCCAGCGAGTCCAGCAGGAAGGTGGATTTGCGATATACAGAGCCACCAGCAATCGCGCCGACCAGGTGTCCGAACAGTCCGGTCGCCACTTCATTGGCGAAAATAACCGGCGCTTTCATGGTGGAAAGCTTACGCGGAGACAGGCGCGATAAGGTACGGCGCGCACAGTCTGCCCCTACCCATTCCGGCGTTTGTAAATCGCCCATCGCCCGGCCAATGGTGTAAGCGTAATCACGCTCCATATCGCCATTTTCTTCCGCGATCACGCAGCTGGAAAGGGAATGACGCGTGGAGCAGTAGCCCTGCAGCATGCCGTGGCTGTTACCAAACACTTTGATGCCATAGTGGCTGTTAAAGCTGCCGCCTTCGGTATTGGTGATACGCTTATCAGCCTGCAGCGCTGCCTGTTCAGCACGAGCAGCCAGTTCGATGGCTTCGTCAGGGGAAACGTCCGCGGGGTGGAACAGGTCCAAATCGGGCGCATCAAAGGCCAGCAGTTCTTTATCTGCCACGCCCGCGCACGGATCCGGCGAGGTGTAACGAGCGATGTCCAGCGCGGCCTGCACGGTACGGGCAATCGCCTGCGGGCTTAAATCGGTGGAGGATGCGCTGCCCTTACGGTTCTGGTGATAAACCGTAATCCCCAGCGCGCCATCGCTATTGAATTCTACGTTCTCCACTTCACCATAACGGGTGCTGACGCTAATACCCGTGGTCTTGCTAACAGCGACTTCCGCGCCATCCGACTTACCTGACGCTAATTCCAGAGCCGTCGAGACCGCTTCTTCCAGAATCTTACGCTGCGCTTCAACTTGTGAGATTACTTTCATCGCAAATGCCATAATGTAGAGAGAGTTTCTCTGAAGTTTAACAGAGAACCGTTTTTCAGTGCGCATCTTAACTGGTAACATTAGCCTCTTTTTTTAAGGAGCCTGACATGACTAAGCAGCCCGAAGACTGGCTCGACGACGTTCCCGGTGATGACATCGAAGACGAAGACGATGAAATTATCTGGGTCAGTAAAAGTGAAATAAAACGTGACGCCGAGGAGTTAAAACGCCTGGGTGTGGAACTGGTAGAACTGGGGAAAAACGCGCTGGATAAAATCCCGCTCGACGCGGATTTACGTGCCGCCATTGAGCTGGCCCAGCGCATTAAGATGGAAGGTCGCCGCCGCCAGCTGCAGCTGATTGGCAAAATGTTGCGCCAGCGCGATGTTGATCCTATCCGTCAGGCGCTGGACAAGCTGAAAAACCGTCACAACCAGCAGGTTGTTGTCTTCCATAAGCTGGAGCAACTGCGTGACCGTATGGTTGACGGCAGCGATGAAGCCATCGAAGAAGTGATGAACCTGTGGCCTGACGCCGACCGTCAGCAACTGCGTTCTCTGGTGCGTAACGCCAGGAAAGAAAAAGCGGGCAACAAGCCGCCGAAATCAGCGCGTCAGATTTTCCAGTACCTGCGTGAACTGGCGGAAAACGAGGCGTAATTTCAGGGTAATTGCCGCAAATGACCGCGCCAGCCTGTGGCGCGGTACAGGCAAATCCACGCGTTTTTAACGTCCGAGTAGCTCGCGCTCGATCCGCTCGCGCGTTTCCACCGCCTGAACACTCATTTTTTCAGGGTAACCAAACAGCGACGTGGTGATAATTGCCTCACCGCCCACCTTAAACGTGCGGTTTGCAAAATCCATGTCGCGCAACGTCCGGAATAGCGCTTCAAAATCGACCTCACCTTCTCCCAGCCCGATGTGCTGATGAATCGTCGCATTCACGCCTGGCGGATTCATGATGTAGCGGCAGGGGAGTGTGTGGTTGTGCGTATCTGCCAGCAGAACATGCGAAAGTTCGGCCCCGGCATAGTTCAGCATCCTTGCGACGTCGCCCTGTCCTTTATCGTAAAAAAAGCCATGCGGTGCGCTGTACAGATAGGTCACATTATCACTACGCAAAGACTGCACCATGTCGACCGTCTCATCGTTCAGTTCGCAGAAATCCCAAGGGTGAGACTGAATTTCGATTCGAATTCCCTCTCGTTCCACGATCGGCAGCAGTTCCTCCATGGAGCGATACCACATCTCTTCACAAATCTCCGGCTCATCCGGCGTCCCGGAAAGCTCGGTATTAATCACCTGTACGCCCATATCAACGGCAATCTCAATCATCCGCTTCCAGTTGGTTACCGCGGCGCGCCGACGCTCTTCATCAGGGCCGGACCAACGATAAACCACAATAAATGACGAGATTTCCACACCGTAGTTCTGCAAGGCGCGTTTATATTCCTGCATTGTTTCGCGACCGGCTTTAGGATGTTTATAAAACGGATTAATACGCGGGTGCGGCGACTGCTCAATATATTTATATCCCCACTCGGAAACCTGCCGTACCATTTGTGTAATGGGTAAATGTTTAATAACATCGACATCAAAAGCAATTTTCATTGTAAGTACCACGCTGCGGAAACTGAAAAACGATCACCTGGATATTAGCTGCCTCATTGCAACAGCAATGACACGCTGCGATTAATTTGTTCCTCTATTTCCGCTTCACTCCAGGAAGCCAGCTGGGAAGAAAAAGGTTCAAAAGCGTAAATACCGCGATATCCCATATTTTCCAGGCGCTGCACCTGCTGGTAGTTCTGCATCACATCCTTTTCGCTCAGCATAATACGCTGCTCATCAGCCAATGCTTCCGTTGGTCGGGTGTCTTCCACACCAGACAAATGCACCAGACCGATAGCGGAAATATCAATGTGTGACGCAAACTCTTTTTCGGCCTCTTCGTATAGATGATGATGGAAGGTATCCAGCAAAACCTTAAAGGGGGAATCTGCTTCCCGGATCAGTTGCTGAGCCCCGACGGCAGAACGCAGCGAACTTACGCGGAACCCCAAAGGTTCAACCAGCCCCTGAATATCATACCGAGCAAAGAGATCGCTCAGTCGTTTTATTGCCTCAACTGTAACTTCCGGCGGCACAATCGTTCCGTCATTCAGCGGACAAAGCACTAATGCCCGCGCGCCAACTCCCTGCGCGTCTCGTAATAATTCTTCCGTTTTTCTTACTACCTCATCGGTCAGTTGGTTGAAGGGATAGACTGCATTAATTGTGACAATTTCAAGTCCATACTTATCCGCCAGGTTACGTACCTGATTATAATTCAAGTCATCAGTAACGCTGCCGCCCGGCATATCATTACGCAATTCCACTTTATTAAATTCAAGATGTTTAACCAGTCGAAAGAATGCTTCGATGCTTAGACCCGGTGCAATTTTCCGGTTAATACAAAACCGTGTTTTTTCGATATTCATTATTTTCTCCCTGAACGCATATGAGTGGGTAAATAACCGTAATTCTTTAGTACAATTTAACGTAGGGTGAAAAAACCGGCTTTATCAATCTTGATAAAAACCGGTTTAATTTAGTGATGAACATCACAGGCTATAAGGGATTTTTGAAGAATATTTGAAACTATTTCTCGCCAGGCACTTTAAGAAATTGCACCAGAATGCCGCTGAATAAATAGAGCCCCGCCATGGTATACATCACCACGCCGGTGCCGAACCCTGCCAGGACGGAGACCAGCGCTGGCCCAACGAAATTCCCCAGGCCGGAACCAAAGTTCACGGCCGAGTTCGCCGCCCCCTTCTTATCCGGCGCCATCATCGGCACCAGCGGCGTCATCGGCACAAAGCCAGCCAGCCCAGCCCCCCACAAACACATTGCCAGCATAAAGGCGACATAGTTATGGCCCCATATCATCGGCACCCAGTAAACGATCAGCGTAGCGACACCGGTCAGGATGCTGCCAAAAATCTGGATGGTTCGGCGAAAACCAATTTTATCGCCCATCCAGCCGAAGATAATGTTGAAGACCTGGTTAGAGATAAAGGTAATCCCCCAAATACTCGCCCACTCCTCCAGCGTAAAATGCTTATCCAGCAGAAACAGAGGTAATACGACAACAAATCCATAGGTGCCAAGACCGTTAATAGTTTTGACTATCACCGCCAGGCCGATCCGTGGCCGTTCATACATAATGGAGATACCCGCAGATAACTCTTTGAAGACCGGCGTTGTTCGCGGCTTCAGAATAAATTCATTGCGTTCCAGCACCAGCATGAAGAGAACCCCCAGCAGCGCAACGCCCATCCCGGCCCACATCACGTTGATGTGCCCCAGCGCAGGAATTAACGACGCCGCCACCACTGGCCCAATGATAGTAAAACCTAGGTTATAGACCACCCAAAACAGCGAGGTGCCGATCCCTTGCTGGTGATTATCCAACTGGATGGTCAGGCGTACCAGGAAGGAGTAACAGACCAGCGGATACCCCACGCCACGCAGCATGTAGGTGACGAGAATCGCGCTAAAATCATGGCTGGGTAGCGCAAAGTTCAGAAACGCGACGGAAGCCAGCAAATAGACGATAAAACCGGTAACCATCACCTTTTTAGGACCAAAAACGTCCACACAAACACCGGATAGCCAGGAGGTGATCGCGACCACAATCCCATATCCGGCAAAAATCTGCCCTATATGAGACTGATCAAATCCCTGCGTATTTAACCAGGCAGATAACCAGCTGTTCTCGATACAGCCGCCCAACATAAATAAAAATGTTCCTAGGTAACTCCAGATAAACTTACCTGGTTTTATATAAAATGTCTGGGGCAGCGTTGCCTGCATTTCTTTCATTTTATTACCCTCGGTATAGAAAAGCTCTCACACTTTTCAGTGCGAGAGTTTATTCATTATTAACAGATGCAGTTAAAGATAAATATCGCTTGCTATTTTCACCGGCAGTCCGCTTTTTAATGATTGCTGCGCGGCAATAGCGATACGCTGGGCCAATAATGCGTCTTCGCCGGTACAGACAACTGGCGTATGATGCAGGACTGAATCTATAAAGTGTAATATTTCCGTTCGGTAAGCCTCACGATAACGGACAGTGAAATCAGGAAGGGGATTTTTCATTACGCAGTGCTGGCTGTTGAAAACTTTCACCGTCGATTCACTAACGTTATCCGCATATGCCATCCCTTCTGAGCCAAAAACCTCCACCCGTTGGTCATAGCCATATACCGCCCGACGGCTGTTATCAATGAGTGCGTAGCCGCCATTTCTGAAAGTCAACATCACCGCAAGAGTATCAACGTCATCAATATTTTTCAGGCTGGGATCAATCAGCGTATTGCCCTTAACGTAGACTTCGCTGACTTCATCCTGCATCATAAAACGTGCCATATCAAAGTCATGCATAGTGAAGTCAAAAATCAGACCGCCAATACGTTTGATCAGATCATGGGGCAGCAGGTCTGGATCGCGGGAGGTAATTTTTATCATCTGGGGCCGACCAATCTTGCCGCTGCGCACCAGATCAAAGACCTCGTGAAACTGAGGATCAAAACGGCGGTTAAAGGCAACCTGCAGAGTCACCCCCTTCTCTTTCACTTTTCTCAGCACCGCCATTGAGGCCTGCTCATCTTCATTCATACTGAGCGGTTTTTCACAAAAAATGTGCTTCCCCGCCTGCGCTGCCGCCATGACAATCTCTTCGTGCATGTCTGTTGAGGTGAAAATAAAAACTGCCTCTATATCATCACGCTGTAAAAGTTCCTGATAATTTTTATACCCTGAAGTTATATTTACCGAACAAAGCCAATCGCTCATCTCCTCAATAAAATAATCGGCGGCGCAGATAATATCTAATTGAGGCAGCAAATACATATTCTCAACATGCATTTTACCTACCCGGCCGAGGCCAATAACACCACATCGAAGCTTTTTCATTCATACCTCTTAATATCATGAATAGTAAATTTTAAACCGCAAAAGAAAAGCATTCGTAATTCTGAGAAAAACGGATCGTTTTATTTTGCCGTTCTGAAAAGCAAACAATGCGTGGACACTGCATCATTCAGGTTGCAGAAAAATAACCACACTTCAGCAACCTGAACGACGGCAAGTCAATCAGTACTGCCGAGCCTGTCCAATATGTTCCTCAAGCATTCGCGCCACCGCCTGGATGCGTTCGCTACGGGATACCCGCGCCCCGCCAACGCGCCACCAGCTCAGGTATTTATGCACCATCGTTTTGGGAAGCACTTTTATGTCTATTAGCGTGCTCACGGTCTGTTTGCGTGCATCTTCCAATGCTTCATGCAGTTGTCCAATGGTAGTGACGCGATAGCTTTTACAGCCATACCCTTCAGCGATGCGAGCGAAATCGACTGGGATAAACCCGCCTTCCTGACGACCACTCTCCTGTTGATGGAAACGAAACTCGGTAAAGTAACTGTCCATACCGTGTTCCATTTGCAGATTATTGATACAGCCGTTGGTCATGTTATCGAGCAAAATGACGGTGATCTTTTTCCCCATCTGGACGGAAGTGACCAACTCAGAGTGCAGCATCATGAACGAGCCGTCACCCACGAAGCTGTACACCTCGCGCTCTGGCTGCGCCAGCTTGGCCCCCAATGCGGCGTTGACCTCGTAGCCCATACAGGAGTAGCCGTACTCGACGTGGTAATCATTCTCGCCGCGGCTTTGCCAGACGCGCTGGAGGTCGCCCGGTAGGCTGCCCGCCGCCGCCACCACTAACGCGTTTTCCGGCAGCATCCGGTTAAGCACACCCAGCACACGCGTCTGGGTCAGCCACGACCGCGTAATCGCATTAAACTCTTCAAACACCTTTTGAGTATCCATATGATCCTCAATTTCAGGTTTAAAGCCCTCTCTGCAATATTCCACAGCATAGACGCGCTCAACTTCCGCTATATATTGCGAGCGGACGCGGTGAATAGTCTCACCCCATTGCGAAGCATAATGCTCATGGGCCAGCCGTTCGCTAAGCTGCGTCAGGGCGACGCGAGCATCAGCCTGCATCTGTATGCCATCCAGCTTGAAGACATCGAAACGGCTGACGTTGATATTCAAGTAGCGCACGTCGGGATTCTGGAAGATCCACTTTGAGGAGGTGGTGAAATCGGTATAACGCGTCCCCACACCGATAATCAGATCGGCCTCCTGCGCCAGCAAATTCGCCGCCAGTGAACCGGTTTCGCCAATCCCACCGACGATCAGCGGATGTGCAGAACTGAGCGCTCCCTTACCAGCCTGGGTTTCAGCAATCGGCAGATGACAGCGTTCGGCAAATCTCAGCAGCGCCTCTTCAGCCTGCGAATACTTCACGCCCCCGCCGCAAACGATCAGCGGCCGCTGGTGGCGGCAAATCAGAGCAACCGCCTCGTTCAGCATCGGCTCCGTCGGCGCGTGACGCTCAAGACGATAGACCCGGCGAGCGAAAAAATAATCCGGATAATCCCAAGCTTCGCCCTGCACATCCTGTGGCAGGCAAAGCGTCACGGCCCCCGTATCCGCCGGATCGGTTAACACCCGCATCGCGCTGATACAGGCGCTCATTAGCTGTTCCGGACGCGTAATGCGATCCCAGTAGCGGCTAACTGCACGGAAAGCGTCATTGGTGCTCAGCGTCAGATCGTGTTCTTGTTCAACCTGTTGCAAAACCGGGTCGGGTTGACGCGATGCGTACACATCGCCCGGCAGCAAAAGCAGTGGAATACGGTTAGCCGTCGCGGTCGCCGCTGCGGTGATCATATTGGCGGCCCCCGGCCCCACTGAGGAGGTGCAGGCATAAATTTGATGGCGACGCATCTGGCGGGCAAATCCCGTCGCGATATGCGCCATTCCCTGTTCGTTACGTCCTTGATGAACGCTAAGTTGGCCACAGTCCTCTTCCAGCGCTTGTCCCAATCCGACGACGTTCCCGTGGCCAAAAATGGCGAAAATCCCTTTTACAAATTTGATTTCGCTGCCGTCTACGTCGATGTACTGATTATCAAGAAAGCGCACCAAAGCCTGCGCCATGGTCAACCTGATTGTTTTCATGTACCCCACCTGCTTTTATCAACCGTTCGGCTGTCGTTGCCTACTTATGCATCGTTTCAGCCCCAAAAACAAAGAGACTTATCATAGGATCAAAATTTCCGTCTTCATGATTATATGGAATTTATATTTCATTTATGGGAAGGAGATCAAAAAACGGTTAAAAAATTTCGCCATTTAGTCGTATTTTGCATGAAAATGAAATTTATCTTCCATAGAGTTCAAAAAGCAATAAAGACAATACTAATCAATAAATTAGCAGAAAAAACACAATAAAAATTGATTCATACACGCCGCCCAAAAATGCCGTTTCTGTGATCTTGTTCAAATAAAAAATAAAAACGTTAGTTCCATTTTTATTGAAAATGAAATCATCAAACCTTAGTATGGGCAAAAATAACGCCGTCTTCTGTTAGGGGATATGTCAATGAATAAAGCAGTCAGTAGTGAGCAAAAGCCGCTGGACGTTATCTGTCTGGGGCGAGTTGCCGTTGATTTGTATGGTCAACAAATCGGATCACGGCTGGAGGATATGACGACTTTCGCTAAATATTTAGGAGGATCGTCAGGCAATGTTGCCTACGGCACGGCCATTCAGGGATTACGTTCCGCTATGCTGGCCCGCGTCGGCGATGAACATATGGGACGTTTCGTTCGTGAAGAATTAAACCGCGTTGGTGTGGATACGCAGTGCCTTCTATCGGATCGCGATCGTCTGACCGCGCTGGTAATCCTCGGCATTAAAGATCAGGACACCTTTCCGCTGATCTTCTACCGCGATAACTGCGCGGACATGGCGCTAACACCCGAGGATATCCGCGAAGATTACATCGCCTCTTCACGCGCATTAGCCGTCACCGGCACCCATCTTTCACACCCCAATACGCGCGCCGCCGTTCTTAAAGCTCTGGAGTATGCGCAAAAACACGGCCTGCGGCGGGCGTTGGATATCGACTATCGTCCCGTGCTGTGGGGCCTGACGTCGCTAGGAGACGGTGAAACGCGTTTCATTGCCTCACCACAGGTTACCGAACAGCTCCAGCAGGTATTGCGCCATTTCGATCTGATCGTTGGGACCGAAGAAGAATTCCATATCGCCGGTGGCAGTACCGACACGCTGACCGCCCTACGGCGCGTCCGGCAGTTGACCCCGGCGGTACTTGTGTGCAAACGCGGCGCGCTGGGCTGCTCAGTATTTGAAGGCAACATCGCCGATGACTGGTCGCAGGTGAAGATACATAGCGGCGTACGCGTAGACGTTCTGAACGTGCTGGGCGCAGGCGATGCATTTATGTCAGGTTTGCTGCGGGGATACCTGAACGATGAAAGCTGGGAGCAGGCTTGCCGCTATGCAAACGCCTGCGGCGCGTTAGTAGTATCGCGCCACGGTTGTGCCCCAGCCATGCCAACCAAAAAAGAGCTGGACGACTACCTCGCGCGTGAACAATCCATCGCCCGGCCAGACAAAGACCAGCGACTGAATCATCTTCATCGGGTTACAACCCGTAAACAGCACTGGCCGGAGCTGTGCGTATTCGCCTTTGACCATCGCAAGCAACTGGTGGATATCGCAAATGAAGTCGGCGCAAGTGAATCTGCGCTCCCCGCCCTGAAGATGCTACTGCTGGAAGGGGCGCGGCAGGCGGCGCTTGAGGCAGGTTTACAGAATAATAGCGGCATTCTTGCCGATACCACCTTTGGTCAGCAGGCGCTTAACGACGTGACCGGCCATGGATGGTGGATTGGCCGACCGGTTGAGATGCCCGGTTCGTATCCGCTGAAGCTGGAACATGGCGATATTGGCTCTCAGCTTGTCAGTTGGCCGCAAGAGCACGTCGTGAAATGCCTGGTTTTCTATCATCCACAGGACGCAGAGTCGGTACGTCTTGCGCAAGAGACGCTCATTGACGAGGTTTACCGCGCCTGCTGTCAGTCTGGTCACGATCTGCTGCTGGAAGTCATCTTGCCGCGCGATGCAGCAGACCAGAATGAGCAATACTATCCTCAGATTGTGGAACGTTTTTATCAACTAGGGATCCAGCCGGACTGGTGGAAACTGCCGCCGTTAAGCCCCGCTCGTTGGCGAGAAATCAGCCAGCACATTGAGCATTATGACCCCGAATGTCGCGGTATATTGATACTTGGTCTGGACGCACCGGAAAGCGAGCTGAAGTCAGGATTCGCCGCAGCGGCGGATATGCCTTGGGTGAAAGGTTTCGCCGTCGGCCGGACCATCTTTGCTGAACCGTCACGTCAGTGGTTAGGCGGCCAGCTTAACGATGAACAACTCATCGCAACGGTGAAACAAAAATACCGCACGCTTATCGACTACTGGCGCGAATACCGCCCGGCACGTTAATTCCTGCCCCATCACGCCCCGTGTCTACATCAAGCGCGGGGCGTGTTCAAGGACGATCCCATGCCAGCTCTCACTCAACATTCCACATCAACCGCGCTGTTTCGCATCAGCGCCGCGATGTTCCTCAACTATCTGACTATTGGCATCCCGCTGGTTATGCTGCCGCTGTACGTTCAGCAGGAGTTACATCTGAGCGATCTGTTGATCGGTATCGCGGTAGGTAGCCAGTTTATCGCCACCTTGCTTACCCGGGGCGCCGCGGGTCGAAAAGCCGACACGTCAGGCGGACGTCGGACGGTTATCACCGGTCTGTTCTACTGCGCCGCATCGGGTCTGCTGATGCTGGTCAGTCTGATCGCTCACCCGGTTCCGCTACTCGCATGGGCCATACTGATTGTTGGTCGTGTATTGCTGGGCGTCGGTGAAAGTTTCATTTTGACCGGTAATTTAACCTGGGGGATGTGGCTGGCGGGCTCGACTCACGCGGGTCAGGTTATTTCATGGAACGGCATGGCGACCTACGGTGCGCTGGCTATCGGTGCACCGCTGGGGCTGTCGCTTTACGCCAGGAGTGGTCTGGCGCTTCCGGCAGTCCTTGTTGTGCTGTTGCCGATCATCGCCAGCGGAGTCATCTATGGCATGCCGGGGAATATCCCAACAGCCCGTCCCCGCGTTCCTGTGTTACGGGTAATTGGCCTGGTGTGGCGACCAGGAACAGGGCTTGTGCTCCAGGGCATTGGTTTTGCCACCCTCAGCGTGTTTACCGCACTCTGGTTCAACGAGCGTCACTGGGATAACACCGGTTTTGCGATGACGCTGTTTGGCATTGCGTTTATCGCTATCCGCTTTTTCTGCGGCAAATTTCCCGACCGTTACGGCGGTGCCACGGTCGCAACCTTTTCACTATTGGTAGAGGGGACCGGACTGGCAGTCATGTGGGCAGCTCCGTCAGCAGGCGCTGCACTGATTGGAGCGGCAATTACCGGCTGCGGCTGTTCGCTGATGTTCCCGTCGCTGGGCGTAGAGGTTGTGCGCAGAGTGCCACCGGAGATTCGTGGTACAGCCCTCGGCGTCTGGTCAGCATTTCAGGATCTGGCCTACGGATTTACCGGACCAATAGCAGGTCTGCTGACGCCGTTCATCGGCTATCAGCAGGTCTTTCTTCTGGCCGCGGCCTTTGCGCTGCTGGGCGCGGCGGTTGTCCATCTCCTGCTGCGGCAACATTAAGCCGTTAAGAAGGGGCGAGTCTTTTCCGCCCCTATCGCAAAGACTTCGCTGGCCGCCATCTGCCAGTAGCCTGGGTTAAACAGTTCCAGCGAACAGATCCCCTCATAGCCCTTTTGCACTAGCTCACGCGTGATCTCATGCAGTGGGATCCCTCCGTTGCCAGGAAACAGACGATGGCAATGATCCAGTGTTGCCGGCGGCAGATTATCGGCGTCATCAATGTGGTAAACGAAGATCTTTTCCACAGGGATCTGGCGAAGCGTGGTCAGATCCCGCCATTGATCGTGCAGGTAAAGATTAAAGGCATCGACGACCAGCCCGACGTTACTGCGATCGACCGCATCTACTATCTCCATCGCCATGGCAAGACTGCGCACACAGCATCCTGCGGAACCTATCGGCTCAAAGGCCAGCCGCATCTGACTTTCTTCCGCCACTGCCGCCATCTCGCGCAGACGCTTCACTGAATCTTTCACCGTTTCCCCTGGCGGAAAATTCCCCCCCTGACGAATGGTGGGCACCACGACCAGACAATCACCACCCACCACCGAGCCAGCATGACAGGCGAAAGCCAACTGCCGCCGTTTTTCCGCCCAGCTTTCGCCATCACAAAACGTAATATCTTCCAGCGAATTGTAGCCCCAGGGCTTAAGGTGACCGGCGGCAAAAATGTCTGCCAGCTCACCTAACGTATGTTCCTGCAACCACTCCTGCAACATATCCAGACGGATTTCGATGTAATCATAGCCAAAACGTTCCGCCAATACGACATCCTGTGCCAGCGTGGAGTTGCGCATACAGGTCGCTTCATTAAATCCCAGCTTCATCATTCAGATCGACTCCTGCCGCCATAGCAATGTACTGGCGCCTGACGGCGGCAGCGTTAATGCAATCTCTTTATCGCCATCCAGCACCCGGCAACACCTTTCCTGCACATCACGGTTATACACCACCAGCACACGCTCGCCGTCGGGATTCACAAATCCCACCTCTTCCAGAAGATTATCGTAACT
This sequence comes from Citrobacter sp. CRE-46, assembly GCF_059615875.1. Lineage (NCBI taxonomy): Bacteria > Pseudomonadati > Pseudomonadota > Gammaproteobacteria > Enterobacterales > Enterobacteriaceae > Citrobacter > Citrobacter sp. CRE-46. Next base: position 4,604,758 of record NZ_CM184341.1, read on the forward strand.
TGAAGAAAGCATGACCTTCGCCCCCGGACGCACATAGCGGCAGAAGTGGCCAATACCATACCAGGAGTGATTACGCAGCAACACATCGTTTTGCGCATCGTATTGAATGGGCGCTTCACACAGATTACCCTGGTGATTCGGTCCGCCCTCACTGTTCAGCAGTAGATTCCAGTCGATAAACCCACTACAACCAGATTTGAAATTACCAATCATATCATGTAGATAGGTATGCCAATGGCAAATCTGGCTACCATCATCGCTCTCCATTGGCACACAGCCTTCGGAAAACAGTAGTTTTTTATCCGGCAGGCACTGGGCCAGATACTGTATTTGCGAAAAATGGTCGCCGGTATACCAGTGGAATGCCAGCCCGTTAATTCCCTTATAATTATTTTCGTCAGCAAAGGCGCGTTCAGCCCAGTCCACCAGGCCATCTTTATCGTGATCCCAGATATAGATCTCCATCTCATCCATACCCTGCTGGGCAAGGCGCGGGCGCAGATACTGCACGGCAAAGGCTGTCTCCTCTTCTACGCTATACAGGCAGGAGTCCCAGGTTTTTACCGCCACTGGCTCATTCTGCACGGAGAGCGCCTGCACATTAATGCCGTGGCGGCGGTATTCCAGCAAGTAGTTGATAATGATATCGGCCCAGTCGGCGTAGCATTCTCGCCGCAGCTTGCCGCCGCCGTTCATATCGTTATTAGTTTTCATAAACGCCGGCGGGCTCCACGGCGAAGCCATCAGCTTCATTTGTGGATTGAACCGCAACGCCCCAGAAATCAGCGGCATTAAATGCGCTTCATCGCGGGAAAAGGAGAGTCGTCCCTGCCGCAGGTCAGCACTGGAATCGACATACGCGTAATTGCCCAAGGAAAAATCACAGCTCTGAATTGGCATCCGTGCCAGAGTGTAATTATGTTCCTGAGCAGAAAAATAAAGGGAAAGAAATTGCGCCTTCGTCTTTTCGCTCATGCTGTTGAATACCACGCCCGCACCTTCGGTAAAGCTGCCGCCGAATCCGTCAATCTGCTGTAACGTGTGGCGCGGTAAGACGCTGATTAATCCACTACAATCACGCTGACGATGCGAAAAAGAGACCGCGCGCTCAACAAGGAATTGCTGACGATACGGATCGGAAGAGATGAGTCTGCCTTTCATAGGGGAGTTCCGGATAAAAGAAGATAATAAATTGTGATATGCCGGATAAGACGCTTATGCATCGCTATCCGGCAGGAGGTCTTAATACGCGGAAGGTTTATTTGTAGAAATCAGGTTTTGAGGGTAATTCAACAATCTCGGTATTCCCTGTTTCCTGAGACTTCACGCAGGCATCAGCGGTAACCGCAGCCAGAAAACCATCCCATGACGTTGGGCCTGCCGGCGGCAATCCTGCGTTCAGGCGATCGAAGAAATCCTGGAACTCAACGTCGTAGGCATCAATAAAGCGCTGTTTCCAGTCAACCAGAATGTCAGTGCTATACTTCGCCGCTTTCCGTACCGCGGCGCTGGCGACGGTTGGCAGCTCCGCCATTCCTTTCTCGCCGGTAACATCGCAGTGAATGTCGTAGCCGTACTGGCAGTTCACAAACACTTCAACCACAATATTGATGCCGGAGGTAGTTTCCATTACTACCAGTTGCGGATCACGCAGAGTGGTCACCAGGCTGGACTGACGCGGGAAGTAAACCTTAACGGTTTTATAATCTTCGTTAAGCAGCCAGTGCATAACGTCAATTTCATGAATCAATGTTTCATAGATAGCCTGTGGCGTTTTGTATTCTGGCACCGTGCTGGCATTGTAATGACGTCCATGAACCATTAATGGCTGACCGATTTCGCCGCTGTCGATAATATTTTTCAGCTGAACGTAACCTTTGTCGTAGCGGCGCATAAAACCAATCTGCACCATACGCTTACCATTTTTCTGCTCTGCTTCAATCACACGCTGACAATCCGCAGCCGTCACCGCTAACGGTTTTTCGCAGAAAACATATTTGTTAGCATTTAGCGCGGCAACTGCCACATCGGCGTGCGCCTCATTTGATGCGGTAATGATGACCACTTCAACGTCTTTATCATTAATCAGATCGTGATAGTCATTATAGTCTTTGGCTTCAATCGCATACTTATCCAGCGCCGCCTGCGCCCTGCCCGCGACGATATCACATACAGCAACAACCTCAACACCTGACACGGTGTTGGCCAGACGTCTTAAGTGATCGGAGCCGATCATGCCGATACCCACAATACCTGCTTTTAAAGTCATTTTCTGTTTCCTTTTCAATCAAAGATAATTTTTCAGTAGCTCATCAATATGCTTTTTACCTTTTTGCGCATATTCCAATGGGTTATATTTCTTAGGATCCTGCTCGGCTTCAACAACAATCCAGCCAGAATATTGATGCTCGACCAGATAAGCTAATACGGATTTAAAATCAATATTTCCATCGCCGGGAACGGTAAACACTCCATCCAGGAAAGAATTGAGGAATGATTTCTTCGCGAGGCGACACGCTTTGAGTTTTTCATTACGCACATCTTTAAAGTGAACGTGTTTAATACGATCAAAATGTTTATGCAGTAACGGCATGACATCGCCATCTGAAACATACATATGCCCGGTATCAAACAGCAGATGTACAAATTGCGGATCGGTATTTTCCATTAGTCGATCCACTTCCAGCAGAGTCTGCACACCGGTGCCCATATGATGATGGAAAGCGAGCTTCAGCCCATGCTTGTTGGCAATTTTCCCAAGCGCATTAAGTCCTTCGCATAAAAGCTGCCATTCGTTGTCGCTGAAGCCAGGCTTCTCCGTATATACGCATTTATCGATAACACCTTGAATACTATAAGTTTGTTCTGAAACAACAGCGACATATGCATGTATTGCCTGCAAATAAGCACAATGCTGTTCAAAAGCATTCATCGCTGATTCAATACCATCGCGAATAATAAAGGAAGAAAACCACTGGCCTGGTATTTCCAGCCCGCGAAGCATTAACTCTTTATTTAACTCAGCAGGATCCTGCGGATAACAACCGCCAACTTCCGTCCCGGAAAAACCGGTAAGCGCGGCATCACTAAGTATTTGTTTATATGTATTTTCTTTACCAATTTCAGGAATATCATCATTGCGCCAACCAATAGGCGCAATCCCCAACTTAATGCTCTTTTTTACATTGTACATGTTGCTGGCTCCCACTTAATGAAACGCTTTTACTGCATACCGCGATGCAAGTTAACCTTTGATGGACAACATATTACTTTTTGTAGCCTGAAAAACTTTATCTATCCTGGTTGAAGAAGAGAGATAAATGCGTCAGATATCACAAAAAAATCATCACTCTTTAATGATATTGCCAGTCTTTTCGCACTATAGATAAACGCATAAGACATACCAACAAATAAAAATGGCCGCAGTATTGCGACCATTCCTATTACAATTAGATTTTAACAAACATTAATATTCAAACAATAAATAATTAGCCTTGCGATAATCCTTGCGATATTGACCAGGTGTTTTCCCCACTTTATTCTTAAAGTAATTCTGAAAATGACTAAGGTTGCTAAAGCCAACACGATAGGCAATAGAGGTGATCTTTTCGCGCCCACCTTCATCCGTGGTTAGTAACGATTGTGCCTCTCCCAGCCTACGTTTTATCAGGTAATCCATCGGTGAATAACCATAGCGGCGTTTAAATTCATGGGACACATAATAAGGGCTGACATTAAATTTCGTCGCCAGCGTATCCAGCCGAATTGGCTCATAGAAATTGCGATCAATATAGGTTTTTATTGAATCAAGTAAATTTTCATGGCGCTGTATGGCATCGTTACCTGTTCGCAATAATACATTTCCCTCAATGTATTTGAGTACTACCTGGGTCAATAACTGCGCCATTGTTGGGCCTTCTACCGCATGCTGGTTAATAACGGTAAACACGGAGCTCATCAGTTTCTCCACCGTTGCATAATGATGATACAGTGGAATAACCGGCACAATATCATCCGGTATTAGCGCATTCTCACGTAGACCCGGACACGAAATATTGTTAATTCCACAGCAAATAGTGCCAATTGGCCTCCCGCTTTCCAGATACTCATCATGTACCACCTGGCTGTTATAAATTACCAGGTCGCCTTTACGAACCGGGTAGATGCGATCGCCAATGAAATACTCCCCATCTCCTTCAGTGATAAGTATCAGTTCAACGGTCTGTGGGTGCATATGCATGAACCGGACAAACGGACCATTGCTCTCACTGACCTGACTAACATACGCCAACTGGGGCTGAGCCTTATTCTCTCGTTCTGAAGGACAGAAGCACAAGCGCATGATTTACCCTCCAACATCCGAAACTGTGGTGCCGCAACACCCCTGAAATTTGAATTTTTATACCACACCAAATGAAACAAAAATGCTATACAGATCATAATTTTTTCCAAACCATCCCCCAACAAAGCAGACCACCCTTGATGAAAAACTCATCAAAAACAATAAATATCAATAAATTAACCACAAATCATGTTTTTTGTTGCACATAATTCCAGATAAAAATCGACCATGATTTTTTCAAAAAAAGATTTCATAAAAATAAATTTGAAATTTTTAATCCTAAAATTTACATTGAATACGGTATGCGTTTTAGGCTGAAGCCTGTACCGCTCAGTCAGAACGTCGTCAACATCGGTTTAAGAGGATAAAAAAGAGATGGAAACAATCGGCAATTTTATTCATGGTAAAACGACACTGAGCAGCAGCGGCGAGACGCTACCGGTGACTAATCCGGCCACCGGTAAAGTAATTCGTCAGGTCACCCAGAGCACCCGAGAAGAGATGCTGGCAGCAATTCAAAGCGCACATGAGGCTTTTCCGGCATGGAGTAAAATGACTCCGCTACGCCGGGCGCGTATCCTTTTTGAATTCAAAGTATTACTGGAAAAACATCGGGACGAACTGGCGGCGCTGATCGTCAGCGAGCATGGCAAGGTCTGGTCAGATGCGCTTGGCGAGCTGACGCGCGGCATAGAGGTTGTCGAATTTGCCTGCGGGATCCCGCACCTCAGCAAAGGAGAGTACTCCTTTAACGTCGGCTCGGGCGTTGACAGCTTTTCATTAATGCAGCCGCTTGGGGTTGTGGCAGGCATCACACCGTTTAACTTCCCGGCAATGGTGCCTATGTGGATGTTCCCGGTTGCTCTGGCTTGCGGCAATACCTTCGTCCTGAAGCCGCCCGCGCTGGTGCCGTCCGCATCGTTACGTATGGCGCAGCTTCTGCAGGAGGCTGGCCTGCCGGACGGCGTGTTTAACGTTGTTCACTGTGGCAATGAAGCGGCTAGCCTGTTGACCAGCGACCCTCGCGTACAGGCAGTCAGCTTTGTCGGTTCCTCCGCTGTCGCGGAACATATCTATACCACTGCCAGCGCCCATGGCAAACGCGTACAGGCCTTCGGGGCCGCCAAAAATCACGCAATAGTCATGCCGGATGCAGACCTGGACGCCACCGTCAACGCCATTATGGGCGGAGCATTTGGCTCCGCGGGCGAACGCTGTATGGCGCTGCCGGTAGTGGTCGCGGTGGGCGATGAAACGGCGGACCGTCTGATCGAACGCCTGAAACCGCTGATTGCGGCGCTACGTATCGGCCCGGGAGAGCTGCGCGGCAAAGATGAAAATGAAATGGGCCCGGTTGTTTCACGTGCTCATCAACAGAAAGTGTTGGGTTACATCGACAAAGGGGTTAACGAGGGAGCCACTTTGGTCATGGATGGCCGCAACTATAGCGTGGCGGGATATCCTGAAGGCTTTTATGTCGGCGGCACGCTGTTTGATAACGTCACGCCTGAGATGACCATCTGGCGCGAAGAAATTTTTGGCCCGGTTCTCGGAATTGTGCGCGTCCCGGATTATGCCACCGCTATTAGCACAGTAAACTCCCATGAATTCGGCAACGGCAGCGTGATTTTCACCACCAACGGTCACTATGCGCGAGAATTCGCCCAGTCGGTTGAAGCCGGGATGGTCGGTATTAATATTCCAGTTCCGGTGCCGATGGCATTTCACTCTTTTGGCGGCTGGAAGCGTTCGGTGTTTGGTGCTTTGAACGTCCATGGGCCGGATGGCGTGCGCTTCTATACCCGGATGAAAACCGTTACCGCGCGCTGGCCGAACGGACAGCAGATCGTATCGGAGTTCAGTATGCCGACTCTCGGTTAATACGCTTTCAGGAAGGAGAAGATTATGGCCAACTTGCTGAGTACCTGTACGTCTGAGTCGGGGAATATCCAACACATTTCCCCTCAAAATGCAGGCTGGGAGTATGTCGGTTTTGATGTCTGGCAGTTGAAGGCTGGAGAGTCGATAACCCTGCCGTCCGATGAGCGCGAACGCTGCCTGGTGCTGGTTGCCGGGCTGGCCAGCGTTAAGGCCGCCGACAGTTTTTTCTATCGGATTGGCCAGCGCATGAGTCCATTTGAGCGCATTCCTGCTTATTCAGTTTACCTCCCGCATCATACGGAGGCGAAAGTGACAGCCGAAACCGACCTTGAGCTGGCCGTGTGCAGCGCGCCGGGATTCGGAGATCTTCCGGTACGTCTGATCTTGCCACAAGAGGTCGGAGTAGAGCATCGGGGAAAAGGGCGCAATCAGCGCCTGGTGCATAACATCCTTCCTGATAGCCAGCTCGCCGACAGCCTGCTAGTCGTTGAAGTGTACACCAATGAAGGTGATACCAGCTCCTGGCCCGCGCACAAGCACGATACAGCAGTTGAAGGTCAAGAGACCTATCTGGAAGAGACGTACTATCACCGTTTCAATCCACCTCAGGGATTCTGCTTACAGCGCGTCTACACCGACGATCGCAGCCTGGATGAATGTATGGCGGTCTATAACCGGGATGTAGTGAAAGTACCTAAGGGCTACCACCCGGTTGCCACCATCGCGGGTTACGATAACTACTATCTGAACGTGATGGCCGGACCGTTACGAAAATGGCGTTTCACCTGGGAAGAGAACCACGCGTGGATTAACTCACCAGACTACCCTCGATAACACTTCGTTGAGTAGTATTTTGCCAGCCGTCCTCTGCGGCTGGCTTTTTTATTCAACTCTGCGCAGTACGAGCTTATAAGATCGATCTCCGCCTTCACTCAAATTATTTCCCTGTTTTGTATATAGCTTATTACGACACGGCTCCCACAAGGAATGCGCCGTGACTTTCTGTTAAATAATAATGAGGCCGAAGGGGACTTACCCTGTTTGCCGATATTATTATGGAGCAAGTATTTACGTAGAGGTGATCAATACAGTGGAGGTTTCAACAGGGTATATCCTGTGGGCACTCGCTGAAGGGATTTAAGGTTGTGTAACCAGCGGAGAATATCTCCGGATATTCTCCGCTAATATCAGAGGTGTATCAGGCTATTACATCGCGACGTTTCCCCTGAATCTCACGCAGCTTGTTCTCGGCCAGCCGTTCAATTTCCGTTAGCGGTACCCCTTTTGTTTCCGGTACATAGCGAGAAATAAAGACATAGCAGACCAAATTAAAGACGACAAAGATCCACATCGAGAAAGCGCCACCGAAGGTCTCCTGCAGCCAGGCGTTATCATTTATGACCGGGAACAACAGTGAGATGAGGAAGTTGGCTATCCACATCAGGCTCACCGCCAACCCCATCCCAAAACCTTTAATCTTTTCAGGGAAAACCTCAGAAATCAGTACCCATGCGCCAACGCTCCAGCTGACGGCAAACAGCAGCATAAAAAACAGGATGCCAAAGATGGTAATGTAACCTGTATCATGGGTGTACAAACCGTATGACGCGATCAACAGCCCGACAATTGAGCCGATGGTACCAATTTTCATAATCGGAATACGACCATAGCGGTCGAACAGAATCATGCCGATAAAACTGCCCACCACATTACATACCGCGATAAAAATGGTCTGGAACATAACCACTTCGGTACTGCTGTTCTGCAACACCAGCGGCGCGTAATAGTTCATTACGTTAACGCCTGTGAACTGTTGCAAAACGGCGATACAGCATCCAACCAACAGAATATAGCGGAGCACCGCTGAGCTTTTCAGGCTGGTGCGTTCTCCCCCAGCAACGTTGTCCTGTGGGCGTACGCTTTCTTTCATGCCGTCAAAAATAGCAGCCACATCTGTGGCCGTTAATCCACTATAGACCCGAGTAAGCACCTTTATCGAACGGGCTTCGCCGCGGTTGTTACGGGCGCACCACGCCGGTGATTCAGGTAGGAAAAGCGTAATCGCTAACATCGCAATTGATGGCACTACTTGTGCAAAAAGCATAGTCTTCCAGCCTTGGGAAACCAGCACATCAGCAGGCATTCCTTTTGCTATCAGATAGTTGACTATAAAAACGATAACCTGGCCAGACACCACGGAGATATTGTAAATGCCCAGCGCTTTGCCGCGAATTTCAGCAGGCGCCAGTTCAGACATATACATGGTGGATGCCGTTCCGGCCATCCCAACAGCAAAACCACACACAATGCGGGAAAGAGAGAAGATCATAAACGATTCGCTCATCGCCGCCCCTAAGGAAGAAGCGATAAAAATGATCGCAATGATCAGAAGCGCAGGTTTACGCCCCAGTTTATCGGCAATTTTCCCCCCCACCAGCGCGCCGATGATACAACCAATCACGATACTGGAAACGGCCCATCCGGTCTCGGTTGGCGTCAGTTGGTAATACTGCTGTAAAGGCAATACCACCCCGGTAATCACCGCCGTTGAATAACCAAACATCAATCCAGCCAGCGCCGCAATACAACACAGGGCGTACACATAGGCCGAATTGTACTTACTTCTCTGAGACATAACCCCTCCCTTGCCTGTTGAGGAAACAACACACCAATGAAATTTTTCATTTTATTTTTGCATTTATTAGAAGAAAAATTCCATGCAAAGGATCACGAAATAGAGATATTCCAGGAAAGAGCAAAAAGTACAACCTCTGACAAGTTAAACAGAGGCACTGTCAACACACCAATAAAACATAGGAATTTCATAAAGATAAATAAAGTCATTGCGCAAAATACGGCATCTTAACGATGAAAAATGCCAGGATTATGAAATTCGAAATGTGATAACCATAACAAAACATAAGTTTCATTATTGATCGATTTGAAATTAAAACATAGTTTGTGAAACGAGAGTTCTCAATAGCTATAAGATCGTCGGCAGCGCTACGGCGATGACCGACATAAGATGAATTTGTCTATTTGCTCACTGAATTCAAACAGATAGATGAAGTTTATTCTGGAGATAATCTACCTATGTCCACATCAGATAGTTGTTATAATACGGGTTACATATTACGCATCTGCGCGATCGCCGCACTGGGCGGAATATTATTTGGCTACGATACTGCTGTTATTTCAGGTGCGATTGGTTCACTTACCAGCTACTTTCATCTATCTCCTGCTGAGACCGGCTGGGCAGTTTCCTGCGTTGTGGTGGGGTGCGTTATTGGCTCGTTTAGCGCCGGATATTTATCCAAACGTTTTGGACGCAAGAAATCATTGATGATTTCAGCACTGTTATTCACGATTTCCGCAGTGGGTACCTCCCTCTCCTACACGTTCACCCATTTTGTGATTTATCGCATTATCGGTGGCCTGGCAGTCGGTCTGGCGGCAACAGTATCACCGATGTATATGTCTGAAGTCTCACCTAAAAACATGCGCGGAAGAGCATTAAGTATGCAGCAGTTCGCTATCGTTTTTGGTCAGATTCTGATCTTCTACGTTAACTACAAAATAGCGTCGATTGCAGCGGATACCTGGCTTATTGAGCTTGGCTGGCGCTATATGTTTGCTGCAGGTATTATTCCCTGCATTTTGTTCTGTATTTTAGTCTTTTTAATCCCGGAATCTCCCCGCTGGATGATGATGATTGGTCGCGAGGAGGAGACGCTAAAAATCCTGACCAAAATATCCAACGAAGAGCATGCCAGACATCTTCTTGCCGATATAAAAACCTCACTGCAAAATGACCAACTAAACGCACATCAAAAACTCAATTACCGCGACGGGAACGTGCGTTTCATCCTGATTCTGGGTTGCATGATCGCTATGCTGCAACAAGTGACCGGGGTTAACGTCATGATGTATTACGCACCAATCGTCCTTAAGGATGTGACCGGTAGCGCCCAGGAAGCCCTGTTCCAGACAATCTGGATCGGCGTAATTCAGCTTATCGGCTCCATTATTGGCGCAATGATTATGGATAAGATGGGTCGTTTGTCACTGATGCGGAAAGGCACTATCGGCAGCATCATCGGCTTGTTGCTCACATCATGGGCGCTGTACAGCCAGGCAACCGGTTATTTCGCGCTATTTGGTATGCTGTTCTTTATGATTTTCTACGCGCTTTCCTGGGGCGTGGGCGCATGGGTGCTTATTTCTGAAATATTCCCTAACCGGATGAGGTCACAGGGAATGAGTATTTCGGTCGGATTTATGTGGATGGCAAACTTTATAGTTTCACAATGCTTCCCGATGATTAATGAAAACCCGTATTTACTTTCTCATTTCCACGGCGCATTTCCGATGTGGATATTCGCTATCTGCTGCGTCTTCAGTTACTTTTTTATCTGCCGTTACCTGCCGGAAACAAAAGGTATTTCGCTGGAGAAAATGGAGAGCGTCGTGTTAGCAAAACGCAGAAAAAAACTGCCGCCAATTCAAGCCGAACGTTATTCTGATTAAGTCTCACCACAATGCCGATGATCGCTAAATACGATCATCGGCTTGTTTTTTTTACTCCGTCGCCAGCGCCAGTGAAACAGCTAACGTCTGCGCCAGACACATGGACGCAACCTGAGACCGGAAACCATCGACCTGCGCTTCACGTACCACAAAACAGACTTCACTGAACGCTGCCAGCGGGCTGACCTGACTATCAGTTATCGCAATATGGTGCGCACCCCGTTTCGCGCCAAGCTCGACCAATTCCACCACTTCCTGCGCGTAAGGCGAGTAGCTGATAGCAATAACAACATCATCAGGGCTGACCATACTCAGCTGTTCAGAGAACATTCCGCCAATACCGTCAATTAAAAATGCCCGTCTCTCGAGATGGCGCAATGCGTAAGTTAAATAACTGGCCACGCTAAACGAACGACGTAATCCAATCACATATATATTTTCGGCTTTCGCGAGCAGATTTACCGCAGCATCCAACTGCTCATTTTTAATCTGCACCGGTAATTGTTGTAATACCTGTGCATTCACCATTGAAAATAGCTTCAGAATTTCACCCGGCTTTTCCGGGGTAGGTTCCCCTTCATCCGCATTTTTCTGTCTGAACAGGCGCGCCCGCTCGGTATAGCTTACAGTTTCCTCCATCAGGTGTTGGCGAAATACCTGTTTCATTTCATTAAATCCGCTAAAACCAAACGCATTAGCAAAACGAATCAGCGTCGAAGGGGGGACATCCGCATGCTGCGCAATGGAAGCGACCGTGTCAAAAGCAACGCTATTACTGTTATCCAGAATATACTGAGCAACTTGTTTAAGACGTTTGCTAAGGCTGTCATAGCGACTGCGGATATCATCCTGCAGTAAGGAAAGTTGAGTTTGATGTTTAGACATGCATAATACTCTAATAGAACGAAAATTTCGTAAATAACGATATTAGCACAAATGAACTGACCATACAGTTAACAACATTCAAATTGCGCTGTGGTTATCTTCAGTACAGAATTTGCAGGCGGGCTGGGTTCTGAGCAATCTGAATCTGAACGCATAAATGCAACAGAATCAGCATTGTTATGACTGGACGATGCCCGCAGCCAGGCGGCATCGCAAACGTTGAAAGGCAGAAGATGTCGTTTATAAATCACGAAATCTTCATCTGTTATTGCGAACTGGCTCTTTTCGTCCCGCTTACGGCAACTGGCGGAACACTCTTAGTGTATTACACTGATTACCTTAAGGATATCCGTCTACTCTTTTTCAATACTGAGCGGCAAATGATCTTTTTCAGTAGGGCTTTAACGTCCCACGGCGAGCGGAGCGCGCTTCCAATGGCAAGTTGCCCAATATAAAACTGCCAGCCACAAAGTTGGCTGGCTACATAGTAATTTAATACGCGGTTAAGTCCTGAGCTTTCTTCGCCAGGCCATCCAGCAGTTTCTGATGAATGCCGCCAAACCCGCCGTTGCTCATCACCAGGATGTGATCGCCAGGCTGTGCGGTTTTCACCACCATATCTGCCAGCGCATCCACATCGCCGCTCCAGTGCGCAGGCTGTACGCAGGCTTCAGCGACTTCCGCCACTTGCCACGGAATATGCGGTGGTTGCAGCAGGAACACTTCATCCGCGCGTCCTAACGACGGCGCCAGATCGTCTTTGCTCAGGCCCATTTTCATGGTGTTCGACCGAGGTTCCAGTACCGCGATAATGCGCGCGGTGCCGCCCACTTTACCGCGCAGTGCGGCAAGCGTTGCCAGAATCGCCGTCGGGTGGTGAGCAAAATCGTCATACACCGTCACGCCGTTTGCTTCGCCGCGCAGTTCAAGACGACGACGGGCGTTGATGAACGAGCCCAGCGCATTCGCCGCGTCGGCAGGCGCTACGCCAACATGACGGGCAGCCGCAATCGCCATCAGACCGTTGTGCATATTATGTTCGCCGACCAGGCCCCACTTCACCTCGCCCACTTTTTCACCGTCCAGCCACACTTCCCAAACGGATGCATCGGTGGTCAGCTTTTTCGCCTGCCAGTGACCCTGTTCACCCACCAGCTCTTGTTCGCTCCAGCAGCCCATCGCCATCGTCTGTTTCAGATTGATGTCGTTTTCCGGGTAGATGATGCGTCCCTGGCCCGGCACGATACGCACCAGGTGATGGAACTGTTTCTGAATAGCTTTCAGATCGTCAAAGATGTCCGCGTGATCGAACTCAAGGTTATTGAGGATCAGCGTACGCGGGCAGTAATGCACGAATTTAGAACGCTTATCGAAGAAGGCGCAATCGTACTCATCCGCCTCAATCACGAAGAAGTCGCTTTCGCCCAGACGCGCAGAAACCTCAAAGTTGCCCGGAACGCCGCCGATCACAAAGCCAGGCTTATAGCCGCAGGCTTCAAGGATCCAGGTCGCCATTCCGGCAGTGGTGGTTTTACCGTGCGTACCCGCAACCGCCAGTACCCAGCGATCGCGCAGCACAAAGTCATGCAGCCATTGCGGGCCGGACATGTATGGAATGTTCTTCTCAAGCACCGCTTCCACACAGGGATTACCACGGGTCATGGCGTTGCCGATGATCACCAGGTCCGGCTGCGGGTCGAGCTGGCTGGCATCGTAACCCTGAATTAAATCAATGCCTTGCTTCTCAAGTAAGGTACTCATCGGCGGATACACATTGGCGTCCGAACCGGTTACTTCATGACCAAGCGAGCGCGCCAGCATCGCCAGACCGCCCATGAAAGTGCCACAAATTCCCAAAATATGAATGCGCATACGTCACTATCCTTTTTTAATCTGGGGGCCATTTTACGCACATGTCCGGCAAGTGAGAAACGCATTTCAGGATATTCCGTAGTTTGCTGGCGCGATTCACCTAAGCGCAACAATGGAAATATTTGTTAATATTGTTGCGGTCGCTTTACTCCACATAAATTGCAGGGAAAGTGTTATGAAAACGTTAGGTGAATTTATTGTCGAAAAGCAGCACGAGTTTTCTCATGCTACCGGTGAACTCACTGCTTTGTTGTCGGCAATAAAGCTGGGCGCCAAGATCATCCACCGCGATATCAACAAGGCCGGTCTGGTCGATATCCTGGGTGCCAGCGGTGCTGAGAACGTGCAGGGAGAGGTTCAGCAGAAACTCGATCTGTTCGCGAACGAAAAACTGAAAGCTGCACTGAAGGCGCGCGACATTGTGGCGGGCATTGCCTCGGAAGAAGAGGATGAAATCGTCGTCTTCGAAGGCTGCGAACACGCAAAATATGTTGTGCTAATGGATCCGCTGGATGGCTCATCCAACATCGATGTTAACGTCTCTGTCGGTACGATTTTCTCTATTTACCGCCGCGTAACCCCAGTCGGCACACCGGTTACGGAAGAGGATTTCCTGCAGCCGGGCAACAAGCAGGTTGCTGCGGGCTACGTGGTTTATGGTTCTTCCACCATGCTGGTATATACCACCGGCTGTGGCGTACACGCCTTTACCTACGATCCTTCTCTGGGCGTATTCTGCCTCAGCCAGGAACGTATGCGCTTCCCGGTAAAAGGCAGCACGTACTCCATTAACGAAGGCAACTACATCAAATTCCCGAATGGCGTGAAGAAGTACATTAAATTCTGTCAGGAAGAAGATAAGTCAACCCAGCGCCCGTACACCTCGCGCTACATTGGCTCTCTGGTTGCGGATTTCCATCGCAATCTGCTGAAGGGCGGGATCTACCTGTACCCAAGCACCGCCAGCCACCCGCAAGGGAAACTGCGTCTGCTGTACGAATGCAACCCGATGGCCTTCCTGGCCGAGCAGGCGGGCGGCAAAGCCAGCGATGGTAAAGAACGTATTCTGGATATCATTCCGGAAAGCCTGCACCAGCGCCGTTCCTTCTTCGTGGGCAATGACCATATGGTTGAAGATGTAGAACGCTTTATCCGCGAGTTCCCGGACGCGTAAACGCCCTATCCCGGCCTACAACGTACAGTAGGCCGGATAAGCGAAGCGCCATCCGGCATGATGCAGTGACATTGCCTGATGGCGACTGCGCATTATCAGGCCTACGTTCGGTTACGTTGTCTGTAGCTTAAACGCCGCCATCGCCTCCAGCAGCACATGTGACTGCTCTTCCAACGAGCGGGTAGCCGCTGAAGACTGCTGTACCAGTGCCGCATTTTGCTGCGCCGTTTCATCCATCTGAATCACCGCGATATTCACCTGCTCTATGCCGCGACTCTGCTCCTGGGACGCGCTGGCGATTTCACGCATCAGCTTAGTCATGCGCATCACCTCAGTGGCAATCTCATCCATGGTTTCGCCCGCCTGTTGCGCCAGCTCGCTACCTTCACCGACGTGAGTGTGCGAATCGCTGATTAACGCGCGGATCTCTTTTGCCGCTTCGGCGCTGCGGCTGGCCAGATTACGTACTTCACCTGCGACAACCGCAAAACCCCGTCCTTGCTCACCGGCCCGCGCCGCTTCAACGGAGGCATTGAGCGCCAGAATATTGGTCTGGAATGCGATGCCGTCAATCACGCTAAGGATATCGGCAATACGACTGGAACTGCCGGCAATATCGCGCATTTTCTCGATCACATAGCACACCATCTCGCTGCCGCGATCGGCGGTATCCGATACCGATTTTGCCAACTGGTGCGCCTGTTCGGCGTTGTCCGCATTCTGTTTCACGGTCGCCGTTAACTCTTCCATGCTGGCAGCGGTCTGTTCCAGCGACGTGGCTGTCGATTCAGTACGCTGCGCCAGATGCTGGTTTCCGGCCGTCAGTTCACGGCTACCGATATCAATTTGCGAGCTGGCGTCACGCACGCGTTGCACCGAGTCGCCCAGCGCATGGCGCATTTCATCCATTGCCGCGTTGAGACGGTTGAATTCAGCGCTGGCCGACAGCGCGCTAACTGGCGACAAATCGCCTGTCGCCAGACGTTCCAGCTGTTCAACAATGTTATCCAGCGGTTTGAGAAACTTATTTCGCAGCATAAACCAAATAACCGCCAGCAAGGCGATGGCCGCCAGCATTGCTGCACTCATAATACCGTGATAAATCAATGAAGTAATAATGCGGGTAGAGGCGTATAGCCCCATTCCGCCGGTCAGCAACAGCAGAAACGCCAGCAGAGACAATAACACCAACAAACTTGATCGAATTGAAAGGGATTTTGGCATTGTTATATTTCCGGTTGTAGGGTTAAAACAGACCTGTACAGAACCTATCGACTACAACCGGAAAAAGTTTAGGTATTTAAATGTCTCTTGAAAAATCAGGACGTTACTTTGGTGTCGCCGCCGTGCTTACGCGGCTGACCGGCGAGCTTTGACGATTTTCCCAAAGCACCGTGAGACCGCGTTGTAAGGCAATAAAAATAAACAATAAAATGCCAATCGCGATCTTGGTCCACCAGGAACTTAATGTGCCGTCAAAATTAATGTAGGTCTGGATCAGGCCCTGAATAGCCACGCCAAACAAGGTGCCTAAAACCGTACCCACTCCGCCGCTCAACAGCGTACCGCCAATCACGACTGAGGCAATCGCGTCCAGCTCGACACCGACGCCCGCCAGCGCATAACCGGCCTGGGTGTAAATTGAAAAAACAATGCCGGCAAGCGTGGCCAGGCCGGTAGACAACATATAAATACGGATGGTGGTGCTGCGGGTGGAGATCCCCATCAGGTTAGCAGAGGTGGCGTTGCCGCCAATCGCATATACCTGATTGCCAAACCGTGTACGGTGCGCCAGGAAGATGCCAATCACCACCACCGCCAGCATCAGCAAACCCATCGCACTCAGACGACCGCCGCCGGGAATTTTCCATGCCAGACTGGAGAGCGTGTCATAAACCGGATGGTTAATCGGGATCGACTCTTCAGAAACCAGATAGCTAACGCCGCGCAAAAAGAACATTCCCGCCAGGGTAATGATAAACGCCGGGATCTTCAGCGCATCAATCAGTAATCCCATAAACGCGCCAAACGCACAGCCCATCAGCAGAATCAGGGGGAAGGCCAGTAACGGAGAAATCCCCCAGTAGCCAATCGCCTTTGCCAGAAATACGCCGGTAAAGGCAATCACCGAGCCAACGGAAAGGTCGATCCCACCAGAGAGAATCACGAAGGTCATGCCGACGGCGATAATCCCTAAAAAAGCGTTATCGGTCAGGATATTGCAAATCACCCGGGTGGAAGCAAAAGCTGGAAATTGCGTCAAGCAGTAGAGGTAGCCCAGCACAAACACGCCGAGGGTGATCATCAGCGGTAAATTACGTTTTATCATGACCACGCACTCCTTTTATCAGGCTGATAAAGCGTTGTGACTGCACAACCAGCACACACAACACCACGACGGCTTTGACCACCTGATTCAGTTCCGGCTGGAAGCCCGACAGTAAAATCCCGGTGTTCATCCCCTGAATAATTAACGCGCCTATCACCGACAGCAGCAGGTTAAAGCGCCCGCCCATCAGCGAACCGCCGCCAATGACCACCGCCAGAATAGCGTCCAGCTCCAGCCATAATCCGGCGTTATTCGCATCCGCGCCGCGAATATCCGCGGTAACAATGATCCCGGCGATAGCGGCACACAGGCCGCTCAAGACATAGGTAAGCATCACAATAATGCGGGTGTTGACCCCGGCGTTTTTCGCCGCGCGAATGTTGATACCCACCGCTTCAATAAACATGCCCAGCGCCGTTTTCCGCGTCAGCAGCCAGAACACCACCAGCGTCAGTAGCGCAATAATCACCGGCGTGGGGAACAGTAACAGTGAGCCGCTGCCAAGCCAGGAAAGCTCAGGCGAGTTGAAGGTGACGATCTGCCCGGAGGTGATCAACTGCGCGACGCCGCGCCCGGCAACCATCAGGATCAGCGTGGCGACGAACGGTTGGATCTTGAGGATGGCCACCAGAACTCCGTTCCACAATCCCGCCAGAATGCCGGAGCCTAAGGCGGCAAGCAGCACTACCGGCAGGCTGTGCCCGGCCACCGTCATCGCCGCGGTCGTCGCCCCGGCAATGGCCATCACAGCGCCAACGGAAAGATCAATGCCGCCAGTGGCAATCACCAGCGTCATACCAATCGCCAACAGCGCCACGGGTGCGGCGCGGTTGAGAATATCAATCGGGCTACCGAACAGCCGACCATCCTGCAAAATCACCTGATAGAAGTGCGGCGCGACCAGACTGTCCACCAGCAGCACCAGCAGTAGCGCCACCAGCTGTGGCATTCCCTTGGGCCAATGAAACCGTCGTTCAGGCGGATTGGATTGAGGGAGAGATTGAGGCATCACCATAGTCTCCTTAGGCCGCAATGGCGTTCATGATCGCCGGGACGGACAATTCAGCCAGTGGGATCTCGGCCACCTGTTTGCGATCGCGCATAATAATGACCCGATCGGCATAACCCACCAGTTCTTCCAGTTCCGATGAGATAACCAGCAGGGCCAAACCATCGGCACACAGCGTTTCGATCAGGCGGATGATCTCGGCATGCGCGCCGACGTCGATCCCGCGCGTGGGTTCATCGAGGATCAGAAACTGCGGTTTGGTCAGTAACCAGCGCGACAGCAAGACTTTTTGCTGATTGCCGCCGGAGAGAAATTCGATCGGCTGTTCGGCGTTAGGGGTGCGAATACCAAGCTGGCGAATAAAGCGCTCGGCAATCTCGTTTTGTTCTTTGCGGGGAATGGGGCGCAACCAACCGCGCTGCGCCTGCAACGCCAGAATGATATTTTCCCGCACCGAGGCGGCGGCAATAATGCCATCCGTTTTCCGATCCTCCGGGCAAAAACCGATCCCCAGGCACGAAGCCTGATGCGGCGATCGCAAGGTCTGCGGTTTACCTTTGATCAGTGCGCTGCCGCTGTCGGCGGGTTTGATGCCGAAGATCACCTCCGCCGTTTCCGTTCGCCCGGATCCCAGTAGTCCGGCGAGACCGACGATCTCACCGGGACGCACCTGCAGATCGAACGGGGCGATAGTGCCTTTCTTACCAAAATCACTAAACGCCGCCACCGGTTTATCGCTCAGCAACGTGCGGCCCGCACGCTGTAACGCGTGGGTATCCAGTTCGCGGCCCAGCATCATTTTGACCAGTTCGATCTGCGGCAGCGCATGGGTTTCACGGCAGCCCACAAAGCCGCCGTTACGCAGGACGGTGATGCGATCGCTGACCTGATAAACCTGATCGAGGAAGTGGGTGACGAAGATCAGACTGACGCCGCGATCGCGCAGATGCCGCATCAGGCCGAACAGCATTTCAACTTCCTGGGTATCGAGGCTGGCGGTAGGTTCATCGAGGATCAGTACCTTCGCAGAGAGATCGATCGCCCGACAAATGGCGACGATCTGCTGCATTGCCACGGAAAAGCGGTTCAGCGGCTCGCGCACATCAAGGGAAAAACCGTACGACGCCATCAGTTCCGTCGCGCGCTTTTCCATCTGTTTGCGCTGCAACAGGCCAAAGCGCCGCGGTTCGCGGCCAATAAACAAGTTATCCGCTACCGACATATTGGGCAGCAGGTTCACTTCCTGGTACACGGTGCCGATTCCCAGTTGCTGGGCATGGGCGGTATTTTTGGGGGAGACAGGCTGGCCTTCGAGCCAGATCGTGCCGCGATCGGCATGATATACACCGGTCAATGCTTTGATCAGCGTCGATTTCCCCGCCCCGTTTTCGCCGAGCAATGCCATGATCTCGCCGCGTCGCAGGCTGAAATCCACGTTATCCAGCGCTTTGACGCCGGGAAAGAATTTACTTAAGCCCTCTGTACGGAGGATTTCCTGGTGTTGGTCGGTGGTCATGGCATTCCTCCGTTACGAAATCACGGCGTTTCGTAGGCCTGATAAGCGCAGCGCCATCAGGCAATAAATGCCGGATGGCGGCGTAACGCCTTATCCGGCCTACGCAAGACCGACAGCAAAACTAGTAGCCCATGTTTTTCTTCTTCTCTAACTCTTCTTTCGCGGTATCCGGCAGATAGAGGATCGATTTGGTAATGGTCAGCTTCTCAGGCATCGTGCCGTCTTTTTTGAATTTCTCCAGCGCGTCAAATGCCGGGCCAGCCATATTCGGCGTCAGCTCGACGCTGGCGTTGGCTTCACCATCAATCATCGCTTTGTAGATATCCGGTACGCCGTCGATTGACCCCGTCAGAATGTCTTTGCCTGGTTTCAGGCCCGCCTCTTTGATCGCCTGAATAGCGCCGATCGCCATGTCATCGTTGTGGGCGTAAACCATGCAGATGTTCTTGCCGTTGTTTTCCGCTTTAATAAAGCTCTCCATCACTTCTTTCCCTTTACTGCGGGTGAAGTCGCCGGACTGAGAGCGGATAATTTTGATGTTTGGCGCGTTAGCGATGGCTTCAGCGAACCCTTTCTTACGATCGATCGCCACGCTGGCGCCAACGGTTCCTTGTAGCTCAACGACGTTACACGGCTTGCCGTTCACTTCTTTAATCAGCCAGTCGCCGATTAATTTGCCTTCCAGCACGTTATCGGCGGTGACGGTAGTCATATAGAGAGATTTGTCTTTTACATCGATGGAACGATCGAGCAAAAAGACCGGAATGTCGGCATCTTTGGCCTCTTTTAACACCGGCTCCCAACCTGTTGCCACGACCGGCGCAATAAAGATGGCATCGACGCCCTGGGCAACAAATGAGCGGACTGCTTTAATCTGGTTTTCCTGCTTTTGCTGGCCGTCAGCGATTTTCAGCGTAATTCCGCGCTTTTCGGCCTCGCTTTTCGCCACGTTGGTTTCTGCGGCGCGCCAGCCGGATTCAGAGCCAACCTGCGAAAATCCTACGGTTAATGGGGCTGCCATTGCCATAGACGACATGGCTGCCGAAACTGCTGTGACTAAAAGTAAGCGCTTCCACATAAGTGCGTCCTCGTAGGGTGATTATTGTTGGTTAATAAACCGTCGCGAAAAAACTATAGACAATTGAGCATGTAACGGATTGCGTTACATCACACTTCAAAAAAGTAAATAAAACGTTAATCACAAGTTTGTAATCGCTTTCATATCACTATGAAAAATGCGGCTGAAGATATGGATTTTTCTGTCACCAGAGAGGAGCAAAAAGAAGAAAATGGGAGTAGAGAAAGCGAAAACAAGCGGAGACATTCCGCGCGAGTTGGCTATAATACCCGCCACTTGTTTGCCATAGCTTATTTAAAGGAAACAGACATGAGCTTACTCAACGTCCCTGCCGGTAAAGACCTGCCGGAAGATATCTACGTTGTTATCGAGATCCCAGCCAACGCAGATCCGATCAAATACGAAGTTGACAAAGAGAGCGGCGCCCTGTTCGTTGACCGCTTCATGTCCACCGCGATGTTCTATCCGTGCAACTACGGTTACATCAACCACACTTTGTCTCTGGATGGCGATCCGGTTGACGTTCTGGTCCCGACTCCGTACCCGCTGGAGCCTGGTTCAGTGATCCGCTGCCGTCCGGTTGGCGTTCTGAAAATGACCGACGAATCCGGTGAAGATGCCAAACTGGTTGCGGTACCGCACACCAAGCTGAGCAAAGAATACGATCACATCAAAGATGTGTCCGACCTGCCGGAACTGCTGAAAGCGCAGATCACCCACTTCTTCGAGCATTATAAAGACCTCGAAGCGGGCAAATGGGTGAAAGTTGACGGTTGGGACAACGCAGAAGCTGCTAAAGCTGAAATCGTTGCTTCCTTCGAGCGCGCGAAGAAGTAATTCTTACTTTTGATGCTAAGCCCCGCATGTCGGGGCTTTTTTGTGTCCTGATGCGAGTGCGGCAGGCACATAAAACAACGCCACCCGAAGGTGGCGCGTTTTACCTATCGGGTATATATCAGTACTGGTCTCTGTCTAACCAGTTACCGCTTTCAATCAGCGTTAAGCCATCAACCGGACGTTGGTACACGTACATCCATGCACTTCCGTACGGCGTTTGAATTAGCTGACGTGCGTATTCACCACCACGGGTACGCAGAGCGTCAAGCTCTGCCAGCGTGGCGTTATCAATACGATAAACTTCCCCGTGTACTGTTCCATTTCCCGGAACGGCGCCTGGATAGTGGCCCAGGCTGTACAACTGGTAGTTGTCGATACTGAAATTTCCCAGCAACAGGGCATTGGTCATCCAGTGGCTGTTGCCTTGTTTGGTTCGTAAACTGCCATAGACAAATATTCGCATTGCTAAAACTCGAACTGATAGAGCAAATCAAGTGCCTGATCTACGCCAGACACTGCTTCCAGATATAGCTTAGGCATCAGACGATAACGTAGCGTGAGTGTCGCTAAGGAGTCAAATATACCCACACCATATTTCACCTGCAGACCTGGCAGTACGTATCCGCTGACAACGACCTGAGATGAGTCACCCACCCCTTGCGTGTCCAGTGCCAGATTGCTTACGCCAAATGTCTCCCCGATTTTACCCACAACCTGACCACTTTGTGCAACCCCCAGGCCAATAAGCATTGAAGTCATCGCCGCGCTGTCGCTCTGTTCACTATCCAGTCCTTGCCCACGAAGCAGGTAGGACAGCGCCATTTGCTGCGACATCGCCGGGTCGGAGAAGATCTCCGCTTTCGGTTCATCAGCCGTGCCCGTGACGCGAACGCCGGCGATCACGTCATCTTCTGTAGCATCCGGGTTACGAATCGCTTCAATATTGAGCAACGGCTGATCCGGCGGACCGGAGAATAACAGCTCGCCCTTACGCACAATCAGATCCTGACCATAGGCATGGAAGCGACCGCTCGGGATATTAATCTGCCCGTTAAGCCCCAGCCCCTGTTTATCCTGCACCACCTTCAGATCGCCCGTCAGACGCGCTTTCAGACCAAAGGCATCAAGACGCACGTTATTACCGACGTGGATATTCAGGTTGCTGTTGATCGGGATCCCGGCGGTCTGTGGTTTCTCGGGCTGCAGATCGTTATTAAGCATCACCATATCGCTGGACACCCCTACCGCGCTTTCCGGCAGATCGTGGACCACGATACGCGCCCACGGCACATCGACATTGCCGTTCAGGGTAAACAGGCTCGGTGTCGCTTCAAATTCCACATCCGGCGAGACATCCAGACGCACCATCGGCGGCACGGTGATCCGCACCCGGCTGCCTTTCGCCGCAACGCGCGCCCGCCAATTGTCTATTTGACTCCAGTCTGCGTCGCCGCTCAGGTTGATTTCCCCCTGCTGCGTACGCACCACACCCGCCAACGTTGAGCGTGTTCCGGTGAAGTTAACAGCTAACTGGCTTGGCTGCATGTCAAACGGCATGAAGTTACCGTCGATATCCAGTCCGCTCAGTTGCAGTTGTCCAAGCAGTTGCGGGCTTTGCACATCGCCGCCCAGACGCAGGTTGGCGTTGATCGTCCCCGCGGCCTTTTCACCACGTGAGAAGATAGGGTTCACCATCGCCAGATTGAAGTTGCGGATATTGACGTTGCCGCCCAGGTTACGGCGCCCTTGTGGATCCGTCACCTGCACCTTTCCGTCAAACTGCCCGTTATTAGTCAGGCGAATCAGCCAGCCCAGCTCGGCACGGTTGTCGTGCAGGTCGGCGGTCAGATTCAGCGTTTCAAATGCCACAGGCAGCGGCGCATCGTTCACGCTTTGCGTGACCTTCACGTTACGCCCGGAAAGCGTGACCTGCCCCTGCGGCAGCCCCTCTTTGGTCGCATCCCAACTGACATCCGCTTTGCCGGTGAACACCCCGCTGGCCTGAGTCGTATCCGGCATAAACGGTTTCAGCATCGCCAGGTCGAAACGGTTGAGATTCACCACCGCGCGTCCTTCTGCACCAGCATCAATGGTTTGTGGTACGCACAGCTCCGCATTCGGGTTGTTCCAGCAGTGCGGCCCAATGCTGATTTTTTGCTCCTGATTGCGATAATCCAACGCGATCGCACGATTGAGCGCCCACGGACCAACCGGCGTCTGGAAACGGGTATTGCTTAATTCCCCTTTCCAGCGCTGCTCTTTGCGATCAAAGCTGCCTGCCAGGGAGAGCTGCCCTGAGACCGGCTCGCCCTGGATGCGCAGCTGTAGCTCATGCTGCTTCTCACTGCCTTTGGCATCGAGCGTCACCAGGCCGATATTCACGTCCGGTTGTACAATCCGTTCTACGCGAACGTTGAGATTACCGGCGATTTGCTCCGCCGATTTCACGTCGCCTTCGACGCGAACCTGAGCAACGGAAAGTTCCTGCCAGCGCAGGCCGCGGGCGGTGATGTCCGCCAACAGCTGTGGCGCTTCTACCGTACCGCGAACTTTTACCAGCCCTTTCGCCGTGCCGCCTAATCCCGGCAGCGCGTTATCCAGGCTCGGGGCATCAATCGTCGCGTCGAGATTGAGGTCCTTAACCCCCAGTTCCCCTTTCACGTCCGCACTGTTGCGCCCCAGTTCCAGATGCAGGCCCGGGATCGTCCACTGCAGGTAGCTGTTCCCCTTCAGCGAGCCGTTTACATTAACCTTGTTCTGCTTCACGTTACCGGTCAGCTTCAGCTCAGGAATCTCCATCTGCCAGCTTCCGCCGTACAGACTGCCGCGCGTTTTCACCAGACCATTCAGCTTTGACGGCCAGTCCGGGATTGTTTTCGCGGTGTTGATACCATCCAGCGTTAACTCCCCGCGCCAACTGATCGCCTGCTGCCAGTCCACCAGCGCTTTCAGTTCGGTTTTCCCTTCCAGCGCCGCAATGCTCAGTTTGTCGAGATTAATCTGCTGTTCGTTGCCTTTGGCGTCCAGCGTAATGGTAGCCGGAGGAATATCCTGCCCTTTCACCGCGGTACGCATCGACAACGTATAGTCGGTCATTTTGCCGGTCAGCTTGAGCTTAATGTCATCGGCCTGGAATTGCTTGTCGCCGGTAAACGGCCAGTAAACCTGCTTACTCACCACTTCCAGATTGAGCGGTAATCCGGCTTCTGCCAGACGCGTTTGCGCACGCAGGTCCATATCAACCGGGCCAGACAGATTGACGCCGACTTCCAGCTGGTCACGCAGCGCGCCGCCGACCTTCAGCTTCACCTTTTCGCCTTTTAATGGATCAACGTTCAGCGTGCTGTTGAGGGTAATATCTACCGGCCATGTGTTGGTGAGCTGCGCCGTACCGCTGGCGTTTACCGTGCCCTGATTAGAGTCGATATCCAGCGCGTCGAGCTTCATGTTGCCGTCAATACTGCTCACTTTGAGCAGCATGTTATGCACCGTTAAATCCGTATCCCCGGTCACGCGCAGTTGCTCGCCGCGAAACTCTTCAATATTGAGGTTGAGCGGCAGATGGACATCGGTCATTTCCGGTAGCACCGGCTTTGAGAACAGATCTTTTAGCGTTTCGCCGAGCGGTTTTTCATCCGGCTGCGGGTTTTGAATCTTCGGTTCAACGACCTCTTCCTGCGCCACTTCCGCCACTTTAGGCAGGGCAATCAGCAGGCCCTGTAATGACGTTGGCTTCAGGGTCAGCGTTTTTTCCTGCCAGTTCAGGCCGGAGGTAAAATCGAGCACTGAAACCGTGGTGTCATCGATTTTGATATTGATGTTGTTGAGCGCCACGCGTGAAAGCGTAATCGGATAAGGTGTGGAAAGGTTAAGCGGGCCGCTATCCTCTTCCTCAACCGGTGCTGAAGGCGGCATCTTTTTACTGTCGATCGCCACGTTGATATTTTTCAGCGACAGATCGTTGACGCACAGGCTGCTATCCCAAAGACACTCCAGCCCGACGGCCAGATGCACTTCGCCGGCATTCACCGCCACGCCAGGCTGGTCATAACGAATATTTTTGAGCGATAAATCCCGCCAGCCGCCGGTGACCTGACCAATTTCCAGCCCCGGAACCCAGCGATTAGCTGCTTTGAAGATCAGGTGCAGGCCCGAGGTGGTGCCGACAAGAAACGCCACCGTGCCTAACAACAGCAGGATAAAAATCAGCACGCCGAGGCTTATCTTCTTCCATAAACTCATAATTCAGGCCCCAGACCGATGTAAAACTGTAAACCATGTTCATCTTTGTCGCCGACAGGAACGGCAAAGTCGAGCTTGATGGGACCGACCGGCGATTGCCAGCGTACGCCGACCCCGGCGCCGGTTTTGAAATCGCTTTTGCGGATATCGCTGACCGCTTCGCCGCTATCGACAAACATCGCGCCCCACCATTTCCCGGTCACGTTGTACTGGTATTCCAGCGAGCCGGTTGCCAGCTTCGAGGCCCCTTTCAGCTTACCGTCGCTGCCTTCAGGCGAAATAGATTTGTATTTATAGCCGCGAATACTGCGATCGCCCCCGGCGAAGAAACGTAGATCCGGCGGCACTTTGTCGAAGTCCCCGGTTTCAATCCAGCCGAGGTTACCGCGCATCACAAAGCGATGCTTGTCGTATAGCGTGCGGATCCAGACGTTTTGCGCCTGGAAGACGGAGAAATCAACGTCTGAGCCCCAGGCCGTATTGGAGTAATCAATGGAATAACGCTGTGAATCGCCCCAGACGGGCATCAGACCGCCGCGCGAACGCGTCCGGCTAATCATCACGCCCGGATAGAGCAGCATGGTGGTATTGGTGACGTTACCCTGCGTAAAGTGGTCGAGGCTCCAGCGCAGGTTAATCGCGCGCTGCCAGCCACTGGAGAGATCCCAGTAGCGGGAAACCGCAAGCGTCGTGGAGTCCTGCTCGGTGTCGTTTAAATCGGTACGCTTAAAGCCGCCCTGCACCAGGTAATACTGCTCCAGCGGGTTCTTTAACAGCGGCATTTTATAACTAAAATCAAGCACCTGCTCTGGCGCAGAGATGCTGGCGCTGGTGGTCAGGCTGTGGCCATAGGAGTTCATCCACGGCTTTTTCCACGAGGTCTTCACCCGTGGCCCGACGTCAGTTGAATAACCAACCCCGGTTTCGATGGTGTTTTCGGTGCGCGGCGAGACCACGCCTTTTAGCGGCAGCACTTTGGTTTTGCGGGCTTTATCAAATTCCGGCGCGACAACCACAGAATTAAACCATCCGGTCGCCGACAGACGACGGTTCAGTTCCCCCAGATCTTTCGACTCGTACGCTTCACCTTCTTTAAATGGCACCAGGTTTTGCAGGTACTCATCACGAATTTGCGAACCTTCAAAGGTGACATGCCCAAAGCGATAGCGTTCGCCGCTGTTGTAATCGATATCCCAGAACGCCTGACGGCGCTCAAGCGCTATTCCAAGCTGGCTTTTATTAAATTCACTGTCGAAATAACCTTTGCGCAGCGCCACGCTGGTGAGGGATTTTTTGAAGTTGTCATAGTCTCCCTGATTCAGCACGGTGCCGATTGCCGGGCGCGTTTTCAGCAGATCCAGGTAATCTTTATCCGTACGCGCGCCACCGCGCAGAATCACTTCGGTGCCGCCAATCAGCACCGGCTCGCCGGGGGTTACTTTGGCAATCAGCACTTGGCGTCCTTTCGCCGGTGGCGGGCGCAGCTCAAAATCGATAGTCGGCTCAAAGTAGCCCAGCGCTTTTAGCCCTTCGCGGATGGCATCATCAACGCGCGCACGAAAGCGTCGGTCTGGCGTGACTTCATCACTTTGAATCGTGGACAGCTGCGCACGGACGTTTTTCTCCAGCGGTCCTGATAATCCTTCGACCTGTAAGCGAACATTCGCGGCGGCGGCGGAGCCACTTAAGCACAGTAATCCCACCCAACATAACTGACGGATATGTGGCACATTTTCTCCTGAATATCCTTTTTTCCCACCCCTGGAAAAAAATACTATGCCGTTCCTCGGCTTAACAAAAAATCAACAATAAGAGTTGAAAAACAGACGGCAACCCAAATATTTCTTATGTTTAACTCTAGACGTATTCATGCCGTTTATTGTGGGCAAAGACGCGTCTCGTTACAACCTTAACCCAAATGACTGATTTCGGGAGAACGGCCATGAGTTTATTTGATAGAAAGCATCTCGTTACTCAAGCAGATGCGCTACCTGGACGCAACACCCCGATGCCAGTGGCAACGCTGCATGCGGTTAACCAACATTCGATGACCAACGTGCCCGATGGTATGGAAATCGCCCTTTTCGCCATGGGATGTTTCTGGGGCGTGGAGCGTTTATTCTGGTCATTACCCGGCGTGTACAGCACCGCAGCCGGATACACCGGCGGCTATACCCCTAACCCGACCTATCGGGAAGTTTGCTCTGGCGATACCGGGCATGCCGAGGCGGTACGCGTCGTCTATGACCCGCATGTTATCAGCTACGAGCAACTGCTGCAGGTGTTCTGGGAAAATCACGACCCGGCGCAAGGTATGCGCCAGGGCAACGACCAGGGTACGCAGTATCGTTCCGCTATTTATCCCTTAACGCCAGAGCAAACCGCCGCTGCACAGGCCAGCCTTGAGCGTTTTCAGGCGGCGATGACCGCCGCTGGCGACGAGCGCACCATTACAACGGAAATCAGTACGGCAACCCCGTTCTATTATGCCGAAGACGATCACCAACAATATCTGCACAAAAACCCTTATGGATACTGTGGAATTGGCGGGATTGGCGTGTGTTTGCCACCACAAGGATAAATTTCCCCCTCTGGCGACGTTACAGTACCTTACGCTATACTAGCTTCTGAATTTACCGGCTCACTTCCACGAGCCGGTTTTCAATGTGTATTTCACACGGATTTATCAACTTCTCCCTTCCGAGGATCTGACCCGAACGGTCGGATAAGATATGTTAAACAGTATTTTAGTCATTCTCTGCCTGATCGCCGTGAGTGCGTTTTTCTCGATATCCGAGATCTCGCTTGCCGCATCACGCAAAATCAAACTTAAACTGCTTGCCGATGAAGGCAATGTAAACGCACAGCGTGTTTTGAAGATGCAGGAAAACCCCGGCATGTTTTTTACCGTGGTGCAGATTGGCCTTAACGCGGTCGCCATTCTCGGCGGTATCGTGGGTGATGCGGCCTTTTCCCCGGCGTTTTACAGTCTGTTCTCAAAGTACTTCGCTCCAGAGCTGTCCGAACAGTTAAGTTTTATTCTGTCCTTCTCACTGGTTACTGGCCTGTTCATCCTGTTCGCGGATTTAACCCCGAAACGCATCGGTATGATTGCGCCAGAAGCTGTGGCTTTGCGTATCATCAACCCGATGCGCTTCTGTCTGCTGGTCTTCCGCCCGCTGGTGTGGTTCTTTAACGGTCTGGCAAATAACATTTTCCGCCTGTTTAAAATCCCGATGGTGCGTAAAGATGACATCACGTCAGACGACATTTACGCCGTGGTCGAAGCCGGTGCGCTGGCGGGTGTTCTGCGCAAGCAGGAACATGAGCTGATTGAAAATGTGTTCGAACTGGAATCCCGTACCGTACCGTCTTCAATGACCTCGCGCGAGAACATTATCTGGTTCGATCTTCACGAAGACGAGCAGAGCCTGAAGAACAAAGTGGCGGAACACCCGCACTCCAAATTCCTGGTGTGTAACGAAGATATCGACCACATCATTGGCTATGTCGATTCAAAGGATCTCCTCAACCGCGTGCTGGCCAACCAGAGCATGGCGCTGAACAGCGGCGTGCAGATCCGCAATACGCTGATCGTCCCGGATACGCTGACGCTCTCTGAAGCGCTGGAAAGCTTCAAAACCGCAGGCGAAGATTTTGCCGTCATCATGAACGAGTATGCATTGGTGGTGGGGATTATCACGCTCAACGATGTGATGACGACGCTGATGGGCGATTTAGTCGGTCAGGGCCTGGAAGAGCAGATCGTGGCGCGTGATGAAAACTCATGGTTAGTCGACGGCGGTACGCCGATTGATGACGTCATGCGCGTCCTGGATATCGACGAATTCCCGCAGTCCGGCAACTATGAGACCATCGGCGGCTTTATGATGTTCATGTTGCGTAAAATCCCGAAACGCACCGACTCGGTGAAATATTCAGGCTACAAATTTGAAGTGGTGGATATCGATAACTACAAGATCGATCAACTGCTGGTGACGCGTCTGGACAGTAAACCTACCGTTCTGGTACCGAAACTGCCGGATGCGAAGGAAGAGGCGAAGGCGTCATAGCGCCTTGCAGAAACATCAACGGCTCCAGTCCTGGAGCCGTTTTTTTAACTACCGCATAGCACTTTGATCAAGCCATCTCAGTTTGCAGACGCAAGACCTGACGGTTAACTTCGGACATCACCGAAAAATGCAGCTTGTCCTTCACTTTTGGGATAAGAATCTTACCCTTATCAAATTCAAAAGCGCCTACGTCCTTGATATATAACCGTCCACGAAACAGGATCTTCACGTACTTCGCCACCTGCAGCGGGTTGTATCGTTGGAAAATTTTCATTGTTGTCTCCTGCTGAGCATTACGCCTTTGCGGTACCACAATCGGTCCGACAATCCTCAGGCGCAAATTTTAATGCCCTATGACTATAGACTATCTCGTTGATGTTTCCAGCGTGTATAAGTTTATTTACCTTCAAGTTACAATTATTCAGAATTATCTTTTCAACGCTTCGCTGTCTTCAGTATAAGCCTTCGATTTTCGCAGGATTTGTGCGCCCGTCCGCAAACTGGCATCGCGCTTGCGGGAAAAAGCATCAATCGCACATATGATTAAATTCCAGACCCAAGTGGTCGGATCACCTGCAAAATAAAGAAAGAAGGAAAACCTATGACCTTACGAAAACTGCTGGCGCTGTCGTGCCTGCTGCTGCCGATGATTGCCTCCGCCCATAAGTTTGAGACTAACCAGCGCGTACCACCGGTGGGGATCGCCGATCGCGGCGAACTGATTCTTGATAACGATAAGTTTAGCTACAAAAGCTGGAATAGCGCGCAACTGCCCGGCAAAGTACGGATTGTGCAACACATCGCCGGGCGCACCTCCGCTAAAGAGAAAAACGCGAACCTGATTGAAGCCATCAAAGCAGCGAACCTGCCGCACGACAAATACCAGACCACCACTATCGTCAACACGGATGACGCCATTCCCGGCTCCGGTATGTTTGTGCGCAGCAGTCTGGAGAGCAACAAGAAGCTCTATCCATGGTCACAATTTATTGTCGACAGCAACGGCATTGCGCGTAAAGCCTGGCAACTGGATGAAGAAAGCTCCGCTATTGCGGTACTCGATAAGGACGGACGCGTACAGTGGGCAAAAGATGGTGCATTAACGCAGGAAGAGGTGCAGCAGGTGATTGCCCTGCTGCATAAATTGCTCAGTAAATAGAGACCCGGAAGCCGGGGTTGAGGAACGATTCACGTGGGGTATAGTCCAGAGGTTTCCCCTGCCAGTCGTGAACGTGCGCTCCGGCTGCGGCGGCAACGGCGTGGCCAGCGGCGGTGTCCCAGACGTTAGTTGGCCCAAAACGCGGATACAGCTGCGCGTGCCCTTCCGCCACCAGGCAGAATTTCAGCGACGAGCCAATCGACGTGGTCTGGTGTTCGCCCAGTTGTTGCAGATACTCTTTTAACTCATTGTCGGCATGCGAGCGGCTAATCACCACCAGCGGTGGACGCGCGTCACGTACCAGGATCTGTTTGCGCACACCGCACTCTTCTTTCCACGCTTTACCTTCTGCCGCGCTGTACATGACCTTCATTACTGGCGCGTAAACCACGCCAAGCACCGGCTTTCCCTGTTCAATCAGCGCAATATTGACGGTAAATTCACCGTTACGTTTAATAAACTCTTTGGTACCGTCCAGCGGATCCACCAGCCAGTAGCGCTGCCAGTGCTGGCGAACATCCCAGCCAGGAGGAGCTTCTTCAGACAGAACCGGAATATCCGGCGTCAGCGCCTGTAATCCTTCGAGGATCACCGTGTGTGCAGCGATATCCGCCGCCGTGACCGGAGAATCATCCTGCTTGCTGGTAATCTCCATCGGTTTGATTCCATCGTAGACCTGCATAATGGCATCGCCCGCGTTCCGTGCAAGCTGGCATACATGTTCTAACATTCTCCACCTCGTTTGTCAGTGGTGTTAACTCGTTGTTTTACTTATACCCGATCGTCAGGGGATCCGCCAACTGTGATAGCGTCTGCGGTTTTAAACGCTATATTCATGTCATGATTCACAGTTCTGTAAGCAAGAAGATTTATATACATTTTCTTTTGTGGCTTAGATCTTAAAAGGATGCCCCTGATGATTAAGTTTAGTGCAACGCTTCTGGCAACGCTGATTGCAGCCAGCGTGAATGCCGCGACCGTCGATCTGCGAATAATGGAAACCACTGATTTACATAGCAATATGATGGATTTCGATTATTACAAAGACACGCCGACTGAAAAATTTGGCCTGGTGCGCACGGCAAGTCTGATCAACGCCGCGCGTAGTGAAGTCAAAAACAGCGTGCTGGTTGATAACGGCGATCTGATTCAGGGCAGCCCGCTCGGGGATTACATGGCGGCCAAAGGGCTGAAAGCGGGCGAAACTCACCCGGTATATAAGGCGCTCAATACGCTGGATTACGCGGTGGGCAACCTCGGCAATCATGAATTCAACTATGGTCTGGCGTATTTGCATAACGCGCTGGCCGGAGCGAAGTTCCCCTACGTTAACGCCAATATCATCGATGTTAAGACCAAAAAGCCGCTATTTACGCCTTATTTGATCAAAGAAACTGAAGTGGTCGACCAGCAAGGTAACAAGCAGACGCTGAAGATTGGCTATATCGGCTTTGTGCCACCACAAATCATGACCTGGGATAAAGCTAACCTTAGCGGCAAAGTGACGGTAAATGACATCACCGAAACCGCGCGTAAGTATGTGCCGGAAATGCGGAAAAAAGGCGCTGATGTCGTGGTGGTGATTGCTCACTCCGGCCTTTCTGCCGACCCGTATCAGACGATGGCGGAAAACTCCGTTTATTATCTCAGTGAAGTACCGGGTGTGGATGCCATTATGTTTGGTCATGCTCACGCCGTTTTCCCGGGTAAAGATTTTGCCAATATTAAAGGCGCGGATACCGCGAAAGGCACGCTCAATGGCGTACCGGCGGTGATGCCGGGCATGTGGGGCGATCATCTGGGCGTCGTGGATTTGGTACTGAATAACGACAGCGGTAAATGGCAGGTCAGCCAGGCGAAAGCAGAGGCACGCCCCATTTATGACGCCGCGGCGAAAAAATCACTGGCAGCAGAAGACAAAAAAATCGTTGAGATCCTGAAAGCCGATCACGACGCCACTCGTGAATTCGTCAGCAAACCAATTGGTAAATCCGCCGACAACATGTACAGCTACCTGGCGTTGGTTCAGGATGACCCGACCGTGCAGGTGGTGAATAACGCCCAGAAAGCCTATGTGGAACATTTTATTCAGGGCGATCCGGACCTGGCAAAATTGCCGGTACTTTCCGCGGCCGCGCCGTTTAAGGTCGGTGGACGCAAGAACGATCCGGCCAGCTTTGTCGAAGTCGAAAAAGGCCAGTTAACCTTCCGTAATGCCGCTGATTTG
Source organism: Citrobacter sp. CRE-46 (assembly GCF_059615875.1). NCBI lineage: Bacteria > Pseudomonadati > Pseudomonadota > Gammaproteobacteria > Enterobacterales > Enterobacteriaceae > Citrobacter > Citrobacter sp. CRE-46. The sequence goes on from NZ_CM184341.1 coordinate 4,637,909, forward strand.
TATCTCTATCCCAATACCCTGGTGGTCGTGAAAGCCAGCGGCAAAGAGGTGAAAGAGTGGCTGGAATGTTCCGCCGGGCAGTTTAATCAAATTGATATTCACAGCAGCAAGCCGCAGTCGCTGATCAACTGGGATGGGTTCCGTACTTATAACTTTGACGTGATCGACGGCGTGAATTATCAGATTGATGTGTCACAGCCCGCCCGCTACGACGGCGAGTGCCAGACCATAAACCCAAAAGCAGAGCGGATTAAGAATCTGACCTTTAACGGTAAGCCTGTCGACCCTAACGCCACCTTCCTCGTCGCGACCAACAACTATCGCGCCTATGGCGGTAAGTTTGCCGGAACCGGAGACAACCACATCGCGTTTGCGTCACCAGATGAAAACCGCTCGGTGCTGGCCGCATGGATTGGTGCTGAGACGAAGCGTGCCGGTGAAATTCATCCGGCGGCAGATAACAACTGGCGTCTGGCGCCGATTCACAGTGATACGCCACTGGATATTCGTTTTGAAACGTCACCGTCTGAGAAAGCCGCAGCGTTTATCAAAGAGAAAGGGCAATATCCGCTGAAAAAAGTCGCTACCGATGATATCGGCTTTGCGATTTATCAGTTGGATTTGAGTAAGTAACTCTCGTGCCGGATACGACGCACTAGCGTCTTATCCGGCCTACAAAACACACTGCCAACCTATCACGCAACCCGCTCTTCCCGTTGCGCCAAAACCTGCGGCAAATTCAGTTCTATCCAGTCCGCCAGCGCGGCGACTTTATCGCTCACCTGCTCGCCCAACGGCGTCAGGCTATATTCCACGTGCGGCGGCACCACCGGATAGGACACCCGATTGATAAACCCGTCCTGCTCCAGCGCCTGCAGGGATTGCGCCAACATCTTTTCGCTGACGCCGCCCATCTTCCGGCGCAAATCGCTAAAGCGGTGCGTACCGTCGCGCAGCGCCACCAGAATTAACACGCCCCAGCGGCTGGTGACGTGTTTTAACACCTCGCGTGAAGGGCATTGCTCGGCAAACAAATTGCCATCGCGTAATTGCTGGGAGAGCGTCGACGCTGTCATTTTCATACTAACCTTTTTGTGCGTACTTACTAAAAGTTAGTTTAAGTGTTAGCGTGATTAAACACAAGACCAATACCAAGGAGTTACCCCATGATCGCAATTACCGGCGCCACCGGCCAACTGGGCCAACACGTTATTGAATCGCTACTGAAAACCGTTCCTGCCAGCCAGATTGTGGCTATCGTGCGTAACCCCGCTAAAGCGACGGCGCTTAGCCAGCAGGGCATTACCGTTCGCCAGGCGGATTACAGCGACGAAGCCGCCTTTACGACTGCCTTACAGGGTATCGACAAGCTACTGCTGATCTCCTCCAGCGAAGTGGGACAACGTGCCCCGCAGCATCGCAACGTGATTAATGCAGCAAAGGCTGCCCACGTGAAATTTATCGCCTACACCAGCCTGCTGCACGCCGACACCTCCCCGCTGGGGCTGGCAGATGAACACGTCGCCACCGAGAAGATGCTGGCTGAATCCGGTATCGCTTATGCGCTACTGCGCAACGGCTGGTACACCGAAAACTATCTCGCCAGCGCGCCAGCTGCACTGGAACACGGCGTCTTTATCGGGGCGGCGGGAGAAGGCAAAATCGCCTCAGCGACCCGTGCCGACTATGCCGCTGCCGCCGCGCGCGTCATCAGTGAAGAGGGGCACGCCGGTAAAACCTACGAACTGGCGGGCGATGCAGGCTGGACCCTGAGCCAGTTGGCTGCCGAGCTGGCAAAGCAGAGCGGTAAAAAAGTGGTGTATCAGAACCTGAGCGAAGCTGATTTTGCCGCAGCGCTGAAAGGCTTTGGTCTGCCTGCCGGGCTGGCGGAGATGCTGGCTGATTCTGACGTTGGCGCCTCTAAAGACGGTCTGTTCGATGACAGCCATACGTTGAGCAAACTGATTGGTCGCCCAACCACATCATTGGCTGACAGCGTCAAAGGCATCGTATAAGTGTTAAAAATTAGTTAATTGTGGTGGCATCCCCGCGCATCCTCTCTGATAATGACAGGATGATGCGTGGGGAGAGAAAACGTGCAAGGTGTACCTGAGCAGTTTATTGATGAAAAAGACAGCGCCCGCTTTCGCCATCTGGCGCAGGTGCCGGGCGTTGAGCTGTATCATGCACACATCTCACGTTACGCCTTTGAACCACATACCCATGAAGCGTTTGGCATTGGCGCGATAGAAGCCGGAGCCGAACGTTTTCGCTATCGCGGTACGCAGTACGTCGCGCCCGCCCATTCTGTCGTCACCATGAATCCCGATGAGCTGCATACCGGCGAAGCCGAAACCGCCGACGGCTGGCGCTATCGGATGATCTATCTTGAGCCCGATCTTCTGGAAGAGGTCACCGGGATCCGCCACTGGTGGTTTCATGACGTAACGCGTCACGATCCGCTGCGCTCGCGCCAGATCTGCTCGCTGATCCACGGCCTGTGGAACACAGAGGATACGCTGGCGCAAAAAGGGTTATTGCTCGATCTGATCGACACCTTCCAGCCGCTGGCCCGCCATGCGCCAACATCTGCAGAAGGGGCGCATCGCTTTGAACGGGTACGCGAGTATCTGCATGATAATTACATGCACCCGATAACGCTCGACGAACTGGCGCGGGTTGCCTCACTGAGTCCCTGGCATTTTCAACGCCAGTTTAAATCTCATTTCCACGTTACGCCGCACCAAATGCTGATGGCCATTCGCCTGTGGCGAGCCAAAGGTTTTCTCACTCACGGAATGCCCGCCGCAGAGGTCGCCGCCGCAACCGGTTTGACCGACCAGTCGCATCTTACCCGCGCATTTACTCATCGTTACGGCATTACGCCGGTACGTTATCAGAAGCAGGTTTATTCGCGCTAATGCGCAATCTCATACAATACGGCTGCACTCTCCCTGCCTACACTCAACGCAATGTTTAATGATGTGGATGTTAACAATGATTAGCGGCGTGCTGTACGCCCTGCTGGCAGGGCTGATGTGGGGATTAATTTTTGTCGGGCCGCTGATCGTGCCGGAATACCCGGCAGTATTACAGTCGATGGGACGCTATCTGGCGCTGGGGCTGATCGCTGTGCCGATCGCCTGGCTAGGACGCGCGCGTCTGCGCCAACTGACGGGTAAAGACTGGATAACGGCGCTGGCGCTAACGATGATGGGTAACCTGATTTATTACGTTTGCCTGGCCAGCGCCATCCAGCGTACCGGCGCGCCAGTATCAACGATGATTATTGGTACATTACCGGTGGTGATCCCGGTCTTCGCCAACCTGCTCTATAGCCAGCGTGACGGTAAATTATCCTGGTGGCGTCTGTCACCTGCGCTGATATTGATTGCTATTGGCCTGCTGTGCGTGAATATCTCGGAGCTGAACCAGGGATTACCCGATTTCAGCGGCTGGCGTTATGGCTCTGGTATCGTGCTGGCGCTTGTCTCAGTGGTGTGCTGGGCGTGGTATGCACTGCGTAATGCCCGCTGGCTGCGCGAGAATCCAGATAAGCATCCGATGATGTGGGCGACGGCTCAGGCGCTGGTGACGCTGCCCGTTTCTCTGCTGGGGTACATTGCAGCATGTCTGTGGCTGCATGGGCAAACGCCAGGTTTCGCCCTGCCCTTCGGCCCGCGTCCGGATGTGTTTATCGGCCTGATGATAGCCATTGCGGTATTGTGTTCGTGGGTTGGCGCGCTGTGCTGGAACGTCGCCAGCCAGAAGCTGCCTACGGTGATCCTCGGCCCGCTGATTGTCTTCGAAACGCTGGCTGGCCTGCTGTATACCTTTATGCTGCGCCAGGCTTTTCCGCCGCTGCTGACGCTAAGCGGTATTGCGCTGCTGGTAATAGGCGTGGTAATTGCGGTGCGGTCAAAACCGCAGAAACCGGCGGTAGTGCCGGTTTCAGGGGATGCCTGATGGCGCTGCGCTTATCAGGCCTACAAGGACTGTACGATCTCATGTAGGCCGGATAAGGCGTTTACGCCGCCATCCGGCGCGACACTTTAAATACCGCCACGGTCTGGTTCAGTCGTGCTGCCTGCTCTTCAAGCGCGGCGGCAGCGGAAGCGGACTCCTCCACCAGCGAAGCATTTTGCTGCGTCACGCGATCCATCTCGGCAACGGCCTGACCTACCTGATCGATACCCCGGCTCTGTTCATCAGAAGCCGAGGCAATTTCGCCCATAATGTCGGTCACGCGGGTCACGGCGCTGACAATCTCCGCCATCGTTTCGCCTGCTTCATGCACCAGCGCCGTACCGGCATTGACCCGATTGCCCGAGTCATCAATCAGCGCCTTAATCTCTTTTGCCGCCTGAGCGCTACGCTGCGCCAGAGTACGAACTTCGCCAGCGACCACGGCAAAACCACGGCCCTGTTCGCCCGCACGCGCCGCTTCTACCGCCGCGTTCAGCGCCAGAATATTGGTCTGGAAGGCAATACCGTCGATAACAGAGGTAATTTGCGCGATTTTGCTGGAACTGGTGGCGATTTCGTCCATCGTACGCACTACGCCATCAACCACGGTTCCACCTTTCAGCGCCGTCTGTGAGGCGTTTTTTGCCAGACTGGTCGCCTGACGCGCGTTATCCGCGTTCTGCTTCACGGTGGCGGTGAGTTGTTCCATGCTGGCAGCGGTCTCTTCCAGAGAGGCAGCCTGCTGCTCAGTACGTGAAGAGAGATCGTTACTGCCTGCGGCAATTTCACCCGCGCCGGTGTAGATAGTGTCAGCCCCGTCACGCACCACGCTGACCGTATTCGCCAGCGCCTGCTGCATGTCACGCACATTACTTGCCAGCAGCGCCATTTCATTGCTGCCATCGGCGTTGATGCTATGCGTCAGGTCACCCGCAGCGATGTGGCGAATATGTCCCATCACCTCGTGGAGCGGCTTGAGCAACACGCGCTGCATCGCCAGCCAGCTGGCGACAATCACAGTGACGACAGTCAACATCACGGCAGACAACAGCCAGATTATCTTGCGGTAATCACTCTCATTGTCCTGCACGCCGGCAGTGGCCAGCGCCGTTTGCGCGGCACGCCATTCCCGATATACTTCCTGCATGGCCGTCTGCTTCTGCTCAGCATTCTGCTTGAACATCTCTTCCAGCTTACCTTCAGCCAGCAGCGCGTTCATTTTAGCCAGCGTCGCAGAATAGATGCCGTACTGTTCTTCCAGTCGATCGGCCAGACGCTCATCCAGCCCCGGCGTTTCTGGCAGGGCGTAGTATTTATCGTAATGCTCTTTCGACTCGGCCAGCAGACGATTTGCCGTGTTCACCAGTTCTTTCAACTGACCACCGTTGATCTCGCTGGCCATCGTTCCCTGTAAACGCAGCATCCCCCGGTTGAGCGTGACGCGAGCCTGGTTCAGGCTAATCCACGCATCGGTAAATTCAGCCACGTTCTGACTGGAAAGCTGAGAGACATTAAAGTTCTGTTTATCGTTATTGAGTGCGCCAATAAAGACGCCTGCGGAGATGAGCTGCATCGCGCCCAGCGCGAGTAACACGGTGATAAGTAAGGTTATCACTTTGATTCGTTTGAACATCTGTTGCCTTTTATTATGCAGGTATTGTCTGAGGTCTAACTATCGGCAGCGGCGTGCGCTTATTTAATTCTCTGGCGCAGCTTTTTTCGCCATTTCTCCCCTTTTCAATAAGATTCAGCACTTTAACGAAATAAGAAATTTTCGTGACGCTCATCACAAAACACCCCACCCCGAAAGGGTTATAGCCTTCTTTATAAGTTGCATTTAAAATACATCTTATATTATTGAGAATGAGGTAACGGCAATGTCTTATCGCGATCAACCTTTAGGTGAACTGGCGCTCTCTATTCCTCGCGCTTCGGCCCTGTTTCGTAAATACGATATGGATTACTGCTGCGGCGGTAAGCAAACGCTGGCACGCGCTGCCGCGCGTAAAGAGCTGGATTTAGACGTTATTGAGGCGCAGCTCGCGCAACTGGCTGAACAGCCGTTGGAGAAAGACTGGCGTACCGTGGCGCTGGCTGAAATCATCGACCATATCATTGTGCGTTATCACGACAGACATCGCGAACAGTTGCCGGAACTGATCCTGCAGGCCACGAAAGTTGAACGCGTCCACGCAGACAAACCGAACGTACCGCGTGGTCTGGCGAAGAACCTGAGCATGCTGCATGAAGAGCTGTCCAGCCACATGATGAAGGAAGAGCAGATCCTGTTCCCGATGATTAAACAGGGTATGGGTAGCCAGGCAATGGGACCAATCAGCGTGATGGAAAGCGAGCATGACGATGCCGGTGAACTGGTCGAAGTGATCAAACACATCACCCATAATGTGACGCCGCCGCCAGAAGCCTGCACCACCTGGAAAGCCATGTATAACGGCATTAACGAGATGATCGACGATCTGATGGAACACATCAGTCTGGAAAATAATGTGTTGTTCCCGCGTGCCCTCGCAGGTGAATAAAAAAAGGCGCCCGAGAGCGCCTTCCTGAAGTCCGAATTCGGCCACTGCTTATGTGGCCTTTTTTGTGTCCGATATGGCTACGCCTAACGCACGCCTGCCATACGTTTCTTACCGATAAACAACCAGCCCAGACCCAGCGCGATGAACCACAGCGGCGTCACGATCAGCGCCTGGCGGGTATCCTCTTCCAGCGTCAGCAGTACCAGTACGAAAACAAAGAACGCCATACACACCCAGCACATCAGCTTACCGAGCGGCATCTTGTAGATTGATTTTTCATGCAGGTGCGGACGCTGCTTGCGGTACACCAGGTACGAGCAAAGAATGATGGTCCATACGAACATGAACAGAATCGCCGACACGGTGGTGATCATGGTGAACGCGCCAATCACGCTCGGATTCACATACAGCATCACCACGCCGCCCAACAGGCAGATACAGGAGAAGGTTAAACCTTTCGCCGGAACCGCGCGTTTAGACAGCTTGGCAAACGCTTTAGGCGCCACGCCTTCCTGCGCCAGACCAAACAGCATACGGCTGGTAGAGAACACGCCGCTGTTTGCGGAAGAGGCCGCAGAAGTTAGCACCACAAAGTTGATCAGGCTCGCCGCCGCGGGCAGACCAACCAGGACAAACAGTTCAACGAATGGGCTCTTGGATGGTACCACCGAGCTCCACGGCGTGACGGACATAATCACAATCAGCGCGAAAACGTAGAACATGATGATACGGATCGGGATCGAGTTAATGGCGCGCGGCAGAGATTTCTCCGGATCTTTGGTTTCCGCAGCGGTTGTCCCCACCAGCTCAATGCCCACAAACGCGAACACCGCAATCTGGAAGCCGGCAAAGAAGCCGCTCAGCCCTTTCGGGAACCAGCCACCGTCATTCCACAGATGCGTGAACGATGCCTGAACGCCAGTTGGCGACTGGAAGTGCGTCAGCACCATCACCAGGCCGACGACAATCAGACCGATAATGGCAACGATTTTGATCATCGCAAACCAGAACTCCATCTCACCGAACATTTTTACCGTGGCGAGGTTAAGGCTCAGCAGCAGCACGATCACCGCCAGCGAGGCGACCCAGTCTGAGAGTTCAGGGAACCAGAATTGCGCATACGCCGTAATGGCGACAACGTCGGCCATCCCGGTAACAACCCAGCAGAACCAGTAAGTCCAACCGGTAAAATACCCGGCCCATGGCCCAAGCAGGTCGGAGGCAAAATCACTAAATGATTTGTACTCCAGATTCGAGAGCAGCAACTCTCCCATTGCCCGCATCACGAAAAACAGCATGAAACCGATGATCATATACACAAAGATGATCGACGGTCCGGCAAGACTAATAGTTTTACCGGAGCCCATAAACAGGCCGGTACCGATAGCGCCGCCAATGGCAATAAGTTGAATATGACGGTTTGTGAGATTGCGCCGTAGCGACTGTTCAGACGAAGCCTCTTCTGCGGCTTCGACTTTTACCTGATCTACCATGTTTTTTCTTCCTGTACCTGTCTGTGTTGTTCAGGCTCTACGGCCTTTAGTGTGTCTATGATACGACGATCCTGTTAGCAGGACTCATCGATATTAGGTAAGAATTGGCGGGATGAATACTAAGATTTAGATATAATGTTAATTTAATGTTTAAAGTGAGTGTCATATCACTCTGATAGCGCGAATCAGCTCACAAAAATACATGCTGGTGAGGCATTTGCAAGATAAAATATCGACAACGGCGTAACTATAGCTTTTCACGCTATTTCTTTGCTCCCCCCGGCCTCGGGGGGAACAGAAGTCACTGCTTACAGAATCTCAAGCAGTTCAACGTCGAAAACCAGCGTGCTGAACGGAGGAATGGACGCGCCAGCGCCACGCTCGCCGTAAGCCAGTTCCTGAGGAATAGTCAGTTCCCATTTGGAACCCACCGGCATCAGAGTCAGCGCTTCAATCCAGCCAGGGATGACGCCGTTAACCGGGAATTCAGCCGGTTCGCCACGTGCGACAGAACTGTCGAATACGGTACCGTCGATCAGTTTACCGGTGTAATGCACGCGAACGCGGTCGGTGCGTGCCGGGATAGCACCTTCGCCCTGGGTCAGAACACGGAACTGCAAACCGGATTCAGTGCTGTTCACACCCTCTTTCTCACGGTTTTCTTCCAGATATTTAACGCCATCAGCGGCCATAGCCTGGAAACGCTCGCGACGAACGGCATCAGCACGCTCGTGGATTTCACGCAGTGCGCGATGCACAACATCAACCGGCACTGCCGGATGCTTGCCTTCCAGCGCGTCAGCGATACCCGCTACCAGCGCTTCAGGCAACAGCCCTTCCAGACCGGATTCGCTCAGCTGCTGTCCTACCTGCAAACCAATGCCGTAGCTTGCTTGCGCTTCGATAGTGTCAAAAGTCGGGGTAGCCATCATATTTCCTTTCATCGGATGTAAAGTAGCGGGCAGCATATCAGCCATGCCGCATCCGGTAAAACTTTGTCTCGGGAACTGATGACAAATCGCGAGGAAAAAGAAACAATGACTATTGTCCGCATGAATGTCACGAAAGCGGGTACCCGAACAAGTATCATAGAGTTAGCGATCTATACTCTATGACTGAGGAACGAGACGCGGAGCAGGAGGAAAGCCATGCCCGGGCGCTTTGAATTAAAACCAACCCTGGCGAAAATCTGGCATGCACCGGACAATTTTCGCATTATGGACCCGCTGCCACCGATGCACCGCCGTGGCATTATTGCTGCTGCTATCGTGCTGGTGATCGGTTTCCTGCTCCCTTTCAGCGACACCAGCGATGCACCAGTGGTCGCGCGTACTGCCCAGTTGGATTTGCAATCGCAGTCACAGCCGCCGACGGAGGCCCAGCTTCAGGCACAACTGGTCGCCCCGCAAAACGATCCTGGCCAGGTCGCGCCGGTTGCGCCGGAACCCATCCAGGAAGGGGAACCAGACGCACAGCCGCAGGCCCAGCAATCTCAGCCACAGACGCAACCTTTCCAGCCGGATAGTGGAATTGACCAGCAGTGGCGTTCCTACCGCGTAGATTCGGGTAAAACGCTGGCCCAGGTATTCCGTGACCACAATCTCCCGCCAACCGATGTGTACGCCATGGCGCAGGTAGAAGGGGCCGGAAAACCGCTGAGCAATTTGAAAGACGGACAGATGGTGCAGATCAGGCAGAATGCCAGTGGCGTAGTGACCGGGTTAACCATCGATACGGGTAATGGCCAGCAGGTCCTGTTTACCCGCCAGCCTAACGGCAGTTTTATTCGCGCCCGATAGCCACGCAGTGCCATCAGGCAGCAAGGTGAAGCGTTAGCGTTTCACCTTGTTCACCCACCAGATCCCCGAACAGACCAGCACCAACGCTACTGCATATTTCCATTCGAGAATATTTTCGCCGAGGAAAATGGCCGACAGTACCGCGCCTGAAACCGGGATCAGGAAGTTAAACGGCGCAATCATCCCCACGCGGTTGTGTTTAAGCAAAATACTCCACAAGGCAAATGCCACCGAAGAGAGCAACGTCAGGTAGCCCAGAATCGCCAACGAAGACGCACCGTGTACGGTCAGCGAGCCACCAAAAGCGTAACCGCCGATCACCAGCGCCAGACCGCCACCGCCCAGTTGATACCCTGTCATTACCGTCGGGTCGACCGTCTGAGAAATGCGTTTGCCGTATAACGTAGCGGCGGAGAGAATAAAGGCTGCCATCACTACCGAGCCGTCCCCTAACAGGCTGAAGCTAAAATCCAGTCCGCTGTTAAAGTTCACCACCATCACGCCAAGAAAACCCAGGATACAACCCAGCGCCTTGTTGTAGCTGAGTTTATCGTTCTGATAGATAAAATGCGCCAGCAGCACGCTGAAGAACGTGCCAGTCGCGTTCATGATGGACCCTTTCACCCCTGTGGTGAACGCCAGGCCAATATAAAAGAAAATATATTGCAGCGAAGTCTGCGTCAGCCCCAACAGCGTGAGCTGACCATATTGACGCGGGCTTAACCGACCAATCGGTTTACGCTGCGCCACCGCCAGCAGGAGCAGCAATAATCCCGCAAACAGGAAGCGATAGCCGGCAAAGACAATTTTCGAGGGAATGTCATCCGTGGCGATCTGGAAGATCTCGTATCCACTTTTGATCGCCGGGTAGGCGCTCCCCCACAGCAAGCAGCAGAATGCCGCGCTCAGATAGACAACATTTTTACGCGCAAACAGAGGTTGGTGCGTTGGTTCCATTCCATCACCACTTTGAAATAATGTTTTATTTTTATGATTATCCCGAAAAGGACAAAGAATAGCCAGAGAGAAAGACGGGGAACAGAAAAGCAAAACGCCGGCACAGGGCCGGCGCTTTTACGCGGTTAGCAGAATAAAAACTTATTCCGCAACTACGTTTACAGTCAGCTTAGCAAACACTTCGCTGTGAACCTGGAAGCTCACTTCGTGCTCGCCAGTGGTACGCAGAACGCCGTTCGGCAGACGAACTTCGCTCTTAGCTACTTCAACGCCAGCTGCAGTTACAGCGTCAGCGATGTCGCGAGTACCGATGGAACCGAACAGTTTACCTTCGTCGCCTGCTTTAGACGCGATGGTTACGGTTTCCAGTGCGTTGATTTTCTCAGCACGAGCTTCAGCAGCGGACAGAACGTCAGCCAGTTTAGCTTCCAGCTCAGCGCGACGCGCTTCGAAAAATTCAACGTTTTTCTTGGTAGCAGGAACAGCTTTACCCTGTGGTACCAGGAAGTTACGAGCATAGCCCGCTTTAACGTTAACCTGATCACCCAGGCTACCCAGGTTTGCTACTTTATCAAGCAGAATAACTTGCATTACCTTATCCTCTCAAAGTCGTATTAATGGACCGTGACCGATTACTGATGACGATCAGTGTACGGCAGCAGGGACAGGTAGCGAGCGCGTTTGATAGCGCGAGCCAGCTGACGCTGGTATTTTGCACGGGTACCGGTGATACGGCTTGGGACAATCTTACCGCTTTCGGTGATGTAGTTTTTCAGCGTAGCGATATCTTTATAGTCGATCTCTTGAACGCCTTCCGCGGTGAAACGGCAGAACTTGCGACGACGGAAATAACGTGCCATATGGCTAGTCTCCAGAATCTATCAATTCAATCTGCTCGGCATGCAGAACCATTTTGCTCAGACCGTTCTTTGCCTTATGGCAAGAGATGAACCCCTGAACGGTTACTGCGCTACCGACCGTTATACTGTGAGTAATGGCCTGGTTTTCGTGTCCGCTAACAATAACGGGCATTTGGCACCACGCCTGCCGGTGAAATCCGGCTTCCTCCTGCACAGAACGATGCTCAAGCACGAACTGGCAATGAGGAATTCCTGATGGACTGACCTTTCGAAGGGGGGCCCTGCACACGGTGCCGGACAACGCCAGACGGTTGGTCATCAGAAATTACTCTTCAGAATCCCCAGCTTCAGCATCATCTGCGGTTTCGTTTGCGAAATCATCGCGACGCTCACGGCGCTCGTCTTTCGCTTTAACCATCGGAGATGCTTCGGTAACAGCGTGTTTAGTACGCATAACCATGCTGCGGATAACGGCATCGTTGAAGCGGAAGGTAGTTTCCAGCTCATCGATCACTTCCTGCGGCGCTTCAACGTTCATCAGAACGTAGTGAGCTTTGTGCAGTTTGTTGATCGGGTAAGCCAGCTGACGGCGGCCCCAGTCTTCCAGACGGTGGATCGTGCCTTCTGCGCCAGTGATGGCAGCAGTGTAGCGTTCGATCATACCCGGAACCTGTTCGCTCTGGTCAGGATGGACCATAAAAACGATTTCGTAATGACGCATCGAATTGCTCCTTACGGATTATTCAGCCTCCTGTCTGGGTCAGCCGAGGCCCATGGAGGCAAGGAACGTGTTAAAGGTCGGCTGAAAAATGACGCGTCATAATACTGGGGTCAGCCGGTAAACTCAAGGTGCTTGTACGATTATTTACCATGTCGCCATTAATACATATCCAGCAGCATTTTGACGCTAATGCAAATGGAGACAATGACAATCATCGGCCGGATAACTTTCTTTCCGCGCGTCAGTACCACCGTTGCGCCCAGGCGCGCGCCGAGCGATTGTCCGGCAAACATCACCAGCCCCAGCGACCAGATCATTTTGCCGCCGAAAATGAAGAACAAAATCGAGGCGATATTCGATGCAAGGTTAATAAAATTCGAGTGAATTTGTGCCTTATCGATGCTGTATCCCCACAACAGGATATAGCAGAGCGTATAAAAGGAACCCGCACCAGCGCCAAGAAATCCATCATAAAAGCCAATGCAGCCGCCGCAGATCAGAGAAAAGAAAAACAGGGATACCTGCTGCTTTCTTTTCGGTTCGCTGAGATTGGGAGCGGAAATAAAGTAGATGGCGACGGCGATAATCAGTACCGGAAGCAGTTTTTTCAACACCTCCGGTTCAATGAACTGAATGAGCGTCGTGCCTAACGCTGAGCCGATAAAAGCAGACAGGAATACATACTTGTGCTCCTGCACGTTGATATGTCCCCGGCGTAAAAAGTAAATCCCGGAGGTTAGCGAACTGCCCAGCGCCTGAATTTTATTGGTTGCCAGCGCATTCGCCGGGGGTAAACCAGAAATTAACAGTGCGCCAATAGAGAGAAACCCACCGCCGCCCGACACCACGTTAATAAAGCCAGCCACCAGTGCGACCATAAACATAATCACGAAGTAGCTGAAATCCATGAATGAAGTATCCATAAGTTTTTGCCTTATTATCATAAAGTTATATTAATTATACGGCTCACTATAAACAGGGTATCCATCCGTTTAAATTGACTATTTGGTATGAGCTTGTGCGCGAAATACAGGTATTTTTTAACGCAGCGGTATCTATCAGTTACCTGTAAATAAAAGAAAAGGCGGGCATGCGGTAATTTTTTGAACAACTGCATCAGAAATGGTCGCTAACGCCTGCGCCAGTAGCGGTTAAAATTACATCAGAAGCTCATCACTCACAGGAGAGAAGCAACCAGAGACCGCAGTCGAGGAGGTACATATGCGAGCCCGTGTTTTAACCCTTCTGGCTGTGCTTTTGCTCAGTGCAAATGCAACGGCAGCCATCCAAATTGACAATCATCAGGCCAGGAATATGGATGATGTGCAGAGCTTAGGCGTCATTTACATAAATCATAACTTCGCCACTGAAAGTGAAGCCACTCAGGCCCTGAATGAAGAGACCGATGCGCAAGGCGCAAACTACTACCACGTGATCCTCACCAGGGAACCCGGCAGTAACGGAAATATGCACGCCAGTGCGGATATTTATCGCTAACACCAGAAACAACCAACGAGAACATTGCCACCGTTTGACTTGCCCCCTCACCGGGGGCTTTTTTTTGCACATCAGGTAAATGAGAATTATTTTTCTTTGTATCTTATCCTGGTCATCATTTACTGATTAAATAAAGCATTACCGAACTGATACTCTGGGGCGAAACCATGTTTGCACGCTATGCAACGCTGAATCGCATACCAAAAGGCGTTTGGGTGCTGGGCGGCGTGAGTCTGCTCATGGATGTCTCCTCCGAAATGATCCATAGCCTGTTGCCGTTGTTTATGGCAACCACGCTGGGAGCCAGCGTCATTATCATTGGCCTGATTGAAGGATTAGCTGAAGCCACCGCGCTGATCATTAAGGTTTTTTCCGGCGTTCTCAGTGATTATCTGGGAAAGCGCAAAGGGCTGGCGATGCTCGGTTATGGTTTGGGGGCGCTGAGTAAGCCCCTGTTCGCGATGGCGGGCTCATCAGGCATGGTACTCAGCGCTCGCATGATTGATCGTGTGGGTAAAGGTATTCGCGGCGCTCCCAGGGATGCGTTAGTCGCGGATGTCACCCCGTCCGAGATCCGCGGCGCCGCCTATGGTCTGCGCCAGTCTTTGGATACCATTGGCGCATTTCTGGGCCCCCTGCTCGCCGTCGGGCTAATGCTGCTATGGAACAACGATTTTCACACTATCTTCTGGGTTGCCGTCATCCCTGGGGTGCTCTCTATCGCCCTGCTATGGTTTGGCCTGAGTGAACCGAAAACCCCCGTCACTGATAAACGCACCAATCCGTTACGACGGGAAAACCTGAAAAAGTTGAGTGCAGCCTACTGGTGGGTCGTGGGACTGGGCGCGCTCTTCACGCTCGCCCGCTTTAGCGAAGCGTTTCTCGTGTTGCGCGCATATCAAATGGATATCCCGCTGTTTGCCATTCCGCTGGTGATGGTCGCCATGAATCTGGTCTACAGTCTGTCGGCTTATCCTTTTGGAAAAATGTCTGACAGCATGAACCACTCCCGCATGTTACAGGCGGGCCTGCTGGTCCTGATCGCGGCGGATATCACTCTGGCGCTGAGTCACCACTGGAGCACGTTACTGATAGGCGTGGGACTGTGGGGGATTCATATGGGCATGACGCAAGGGTTGCTGGCTGCCATGATTGCGCATACCGCGCCAGCAGAACTACGCGGTACGGCCTTCGGTATGTTTAATCTGATCAGTGGCATCGCCCTGCTGTTAGCCAGTACCGGCGCGGGCATTCTGTGGGAAACGTTGGGCGCAGCCTCGACGTTTTACGCTGGTGCTGCCATTTGTGCGTTGGTTTTAGCAGGAATGCGATTTACGCCAGCAGCTTACCAGCAACGCTGAAGATTGCCCCGAACAGATCGGTGACGCACATCCGCAGATGCACGTTGTCCGGGGCAAAGACGTTACTTCTGCCCGTAGTAGGCGTTTGGGCCGTGCTTACGCATGAAGTGTTTATTCATCAGATAACTGTCGATGGGGCTGAGGGCCGGATTAATGTCACGCGCAATCCATGCCATTTTTGCGACCTCTTCCATCACCACAGCGTTGTGTACCGCGTCGTGCGCATCTTTACCCCAGGCAAACGGACCATGCTGATACACGACTACGCCGGGCGTATGCAGAGGCTCCACGTTCCCCAGCGTTTCGATAATCACCTTGCCGGTATTCAGCTCATACTCGTCCTGAACCTCTGCTTCAGTTAATGCCCGCGTGCAGGGGATATCGCCAAAGAAGTAATCCGCATGCGTCGTGCCGAGTGCCGGAATTGCCAGACCCGCCTGTGCCCATGCCGTCGCGTGGGTTGAGTGGGTGTGCACCACGCCGCCAAGAGATAAATAGCGGCGATACAGCGCCAGATGGGTGGCGGTATCGGAAGAAGGACGATAGCGTCCTTCCACCACGTTGCCGTGCAGATCCACAACCACCATGTCATCCACTGTCATTGTTTGGTAGTCGACGCCGCTGGGCTTAATCACCACCAGCCCCCGTTCGCGGTCGATGGCGCTGACGTTACCCCAGGTAAACGTCACCAGCCCATAACGCGGCAGATCCATGTTGGCCTCAAAAACCTGCTGTTTAAGTTTTTGCATTACACCGTCTCCACCAGACCTGCGCTGGCCATCCGCGCTTTCACCCAATCGCGCGCCTTCGCCACTTCACGCGCCGGATCGTCCGTTGTTTCACTCCACATCTCAATCAGGTATGGCCCGCAATACCCACTCTGTTTGAGCGTCGCAAAACAACGTTCGAAATCGACAACACCTTCACCAAACGGCACATTTTTGAACACGCCGGGTCTGGTGTCCTTCACGTGAACGGCCACGATATGGCCTATTCCTGCCTGCAACTCCATCTGCACGTCGTTATCCCACGCCGACAAATTGCCGATATCGGGATACAGCTGGAACCACGGATTATTGAGATAGTGGGCATAACCCAGCGCCTTACTGATCGAATTCATCAGCGGATAATCCATGATCTCCATCGCCAGCGTCACCTGCGCGCGACTTGCCATCTCAACGCTCTCTTTTAGCCCCTCGCGAAATCGACGACGCGTTTCGTTATTAGCCTGCTGGTAATAGACGTCGTAACCCGCCAGTTGAATCACGCGAATACCAATATCCTGCGCAAACTGAATGGCTTTCCGCATGATCGCCAGTCCCTGATCGCGCACCGCATCATCTTCGCTCCCCAGCGGGAAACGGCGGTGAGCGCTCAGGCACATAGAAGGTACACGTACTCCCGTTTCGGCGATGGCGGCCACCAGCGCCAGACGCTGCTCGCGGCTCCAGTCAAGGCGCGCGAGGCGGGCATCGGTTTCATCAACCGACATTTCGACAAAGTCAAAACCTAACTCTTTCGCCAGCCGCAAGCGCTCCAGCCAGCACTCCCCTCCGGGGAGCGCTTTTTCATAAATACCGAGCGGGACCTGTTTCGACAGCATAGTCGCTCCTTAGCCCCACAACTGGGCGATGGAACGTTTGAACTGACGCGCCGCCTCAACCGGAGAAGCGGCATCACGAATGCTGCGGCCAGCGATAAAGACGTGAATCGGGATCCCCTGGAACAGCGGCAGATCCTCCAGCGCCAGACCGCCGGTGACGGTGACTTTAAAGCCCATATCAGACAGGCGTTTGATGGCACTGATATCCGCCTCTCCCCACGCCACACCTGCGGCCTGCGCATCACGACTGCGATGATAGACAACCTGCCCGATACCCGCGTCACGCCACTCCTGAGCCTGTTCCCAGGTCCAGTAACCGGTCAGTTCAATCTGTACGTCGCCGTTAAATTCTTTCGCCACCTCGAGCGCACCTTTGGTGGTATTGATATCCGCACAGCAGATAACAGTGACCCAATCAGCGTTGGCCTCGAAACACATGCGAGAGAGAATTTTACCCGCATCGGCGATTTTGGCGTCCGCCAGCACAATTTTATGTGGGTAGAGCGCCTTCAGGTCACGTACGGCACGTACGCCCTCAGCAACACAAAGAATGGTGCCCACCTCAATGATATCGACCTCTTCGGCGATCAGACGCGTCGTTTCATACGCAGAAGACATTGATTGGTTATCCAGCGCAACCTGCAACATAGGTAATGACATTTCGGTATCCTTTTAAACAGCCGCCGCAGTGGCGTTATCAATTAAATCCAGCACTTCCTGCGCGGTGCGGCAGGCACGTAGACGGTCGAAATTGGCTTCATCATCAAACAGATTCACGATCTGCATGATGCCCACTTCCTGATGCGTGTTGGCGTCGACCGCCGCCATCGTGATCAGAATATCCACCGGGTCGTTATCTTCGTGGTTAAACACCAACGGTGTTTTCAGCGTCACCAGCGCAAAGCCGGTCTTCTTAACGCCTTCTTCCGGGCGCCCGTGCGGCATCGCCAGTCCTGGCGCAATCACAAAGTACGGACCAAACTGTTCAACCCCATCAAGAATGGCCTGGTAGTAGCGCGGTTCAACCACGTCGGCCTTAACCAGCAGATCGACGCCCAGCTTTACCGCTTCCTGCCAGGTGTTGGCCTCGGCCTGTAGCAGGATGGCGTTATTGTCTGCCAGCGAATCACGTAATTTCATATGCCGTATCCTTACTTCACGTCCTGTGGGAAATGCGCTTTGATCACTTCCAGCAGTTTTGGTCCAAAATCGGCGGGCGACAGCATGTTGCGTACGCCAACAACATATTTATTGCCAGTTACGGCAATTTCACCGGCAATATGGGTAGAGGCGATGATGATATCCGCGCCGTTCAGTTCACTTTTGTACTCACCCACTGCGCAGCTGTTCACTGTATGGTCAATATTTGACTGGGTTAAAAACTGGTCCACTTTCATCTTCATGATCATGGAACTGCCCTGCCCATTGCCACACACAGCCAGAATACGTACGGTCATAATCGGAACTCCTTATTAAGCAGAATGTTCTGCCAGTTGTTTTTCTGCGTCTTCCTCAGCGCGCAACGTGCGTCCTGCGAAAAACATATAAGCCAGTGCAATCAGAATAATGACGGCCATAAACGCGATGCCGATGGAGGCAAAGCCCTGCATCATCGGCGGCGCCAGAATTGACCAGTCCGCCATCCCCATCCACGCGCTCATACCGGTGAGTTTCACCGCCCAGACGCAGCCAAAGATTTCAATCATCCCCATCACCAGACAAATCTTGAGCGCCGCGCGCCAGCCGCCAAAGTGGTTCGCGAACACGCCAATGGTGGCGTTGGAGAAAAACATTGGGATAAAACCAGGAATAATCAGGATGGAAGAGCCGCAGCCCACGAGGATGCCGACCGCAATCAGTTGGCCGATGGTGCCCCACATAAAGCCCCACACAACGGCATTCGGCGCAAAGCTATAGATGGCGGCACAGTCAATCGCCAATACCGCGCCCGGGATCAGACGCTGGGAGATACCGTTGAACGCTTCTGAAAGTTCGGCGACGAACATACGTACGCCCTGGGTGATGATGAAGATCGCCACGGCAAACGAAAAACCGGTCTGCAGGATGTACACCGTCCAGTGCGTTTTCCCCGCCATCGCCTGAACCACATCAATGCCGAAAGAGAGCAGGATCGCCCCGAAGAAAATGGTCATGACAATCGCGGTCGAAACGATGTTGTCATGGAAGATATTCAGCCAGCCAGGCAGTTTGAGATCTTCTACGCTCTCCTCTTTTTTACCCAGATAAGGCGCGACCTTGTAGGCAATCCATGAAGCGAACTGCTGCTGGTGGCCGATGGAAAAACCGCAGCCGTCGGTCACTTCCTGCGTCGGCTTGTACATCATATTGGAGGTAATCCCCCAGTAGAGCGACACCAGCACCGCCGTGCAGATAATGGTGGTCCACATGGAATAACCGAAGATATAGAAAGAGACCGCAATTAAGCCCGCCTGCTGGAACATGATGTGCCCGGTGAGCATGATGGTGCGAATGCCGGTAATACGCCGCAGCAAGACGTAACAAATGTTCAGCGCCAGCGCCAACAGCACGGCATAACCTACCCAGCTATAAGCGTCTCCCATACGTTCAATGGTTGCCATCATGGAGGCATACGTATCGGAAATCGCACCATTGATACCGTAAACCTCGGACATCTTCGCCACCACCGGTTTAAACGTGCTGGTCAGAATGCCCGATCCCGCCTGCAGCAGCATAAAACCGATAATCGTTTTGATCGTGCCTTTGATAATGACGCTGACGCTTTTGCGCAACAGGATGTAGCCGAGGCAGGTCACAATACCCAACAGCAACGGCGCGTTGGTCATGACCTGATTAAAAAAGACGGTAAAGATGTTGTAGAGGATCTCCATAACGATCTCCAGTAGACAAAGTTGCTGAACATTCATTACAGATGTTCAGGATGTTGTGCCCCCACTCTAATTTTCAAAAGTAATCACAACAAGATTGAATTTGATTAAATGTGATGGAGTACGCAAATAAATCTCTTACCCGAACCAGGGTTTTATGGAACATTCATAGAGCAAAAAATAAAACTCATAAAAACAATAAAATACAAAAATAGATTGCTACAAAGCATCCCGTTACGTTGTGAGTAATAGACGCTTTACGACGGAATCAGAAAAATCCACGCATTGCCTTCTTGATAAATTGATGTCATTATCAATCAAAACAAATCACAATTTGATTCAACTTGAACCAACATGAAGGTAAATGCGATGAGTAAAGTAAAAAGCATCACGCGCGAATCATGGATTCTGAGCACATTCCCGGAGTGGGGAAGCTGGCTGAATGAAGAGATCGAACAGGAACAGGTCGCACCTGGCACCTTTGCTATGTGGTGGCTTGGCTGTACCGGAATTTGGCTAAAGTCGGAAGGCGGGACTAACGTCTGCGTCGATTTCTGGTGCGGAACAGGTAAGCAAAGTCACGGTAATCCGCTGATGAAAACCGGTCACCAGATGCAACGCATGGCGGGCGTGAAGAAACTGCAGCCAAACCTGCGTACTACGCCGTTTGTACTTGATCCGTTTGCGATTCGCCAGATCGATGCGGTGCTGGCTACGCACGATCATAACGATCACATCGACGTTAATGTCGCGGCAGCGGTCATGCAGAACTGTGCGGACGACGTGCCGTTTATTGGGCCACAAACCTGTGTGGATCTGTGGGTCGGCTGGGGCGTGCCGAAAGATCGCTGCATCGTGGTAAAACCCGGCGATGTGGTTAAAGTGAAAGATATTGAAATTCATGCGCTTGATGCTTTTGATCGTACCGCGTTGATTACTCTTCCCGCCGATCAGAAAGCGGCGGGCGTGCTGCCGGACGGTATGGACGCGCGCGCCGTTAACTATCTGTTCAAAACACCGGGCGGCACGCTGTATCACAGCGGCGACTCACACTACTCCAACTATTATGCAAAACACGGCAATGAGCATCAGATCGACGTCGCGCTCGGATCATATGGCGAAAACCCGCGTGGCATTACCGACAAGATGACCAGCTCCGACATGCTGCGTATGGCCGAAGCGTTGAATACAAAAGTCGTCATCCCCTTCCATCATGACATCTGGTCAAATTTCCAGGCCGATCCTCAGGAGATTCGCGTGCTGTGGGAGATGAAAAAAGATCGACTGAAGTATGGCTTTAAGCCATTCATCTGGCAGGTAGGTGGCAAATTCACCTGGCCGCTGGATAAAGATAACTTTGAATATCACTATCCACGCGGCTTTGATGACTGTTTCACAATTGAACCGGATCTACCGTTTAAATCCTTCTTGTGATTCACACCAAATGCCGGGCATAACCCGGCATTTTTTCCCCATTTACTTTAGTATTTCCAGGCTATTTCAAATATCATCTTTTCAAATCAATTTGTATCGGAATAGCTCATGACTGAAGCACAAAGACATCAAATATTGCTGGATATGCTGGCGCAGTTGGGCTTTGTTACCGTTGAGAACGTAATTGAGCGCCTGGGAATTTCCCCCGCCACAGCCCGCCGGGATATCAACAAACTCGACGAAAGCGGCAAACTCAAGAAAGTTCGTAACGGCGCAGAAGCCATCACGCAGCAGCGCCCGCGCTGGACGCCAATGAATCTGCATCAGGCGCAGAACCACGATGAAAAGGTTCGCATTGCCAAAGCGGCCTCTCAACTGGTGAATGCCGGTGAAAGCGTGGTGATCAACTGCGGATCGACCGCCTTCCTGCTCGGACGTGAAATGTGCGGCAAGCCAGTGCAGATCATCACTAATTATCTGCCGCTGGCGAACTATTTGATCGACCAGGAGCACGAGAGCGTGATCATCATGGGAGGACAATACAACAAAAGCCAATCCATCACGCTTAGCCCACAAGGTAGTGAAAATAGCCTGTATGCCGGGCACTGGATGTTCACCAGCGGCAAAGGGTTGACCGCAGATGGACTGTATAAAACCGATATGCTGACCGCGATGGCGGAGCAGAAGATGCTTAACGTGGTGGGTAAACTGGTGGTGTTGGTCGATAGCAGTAAGGTCGGTGAACGCGCGGGGATGCTGTTCAGCCGCGCCGATCAAATCGATATGCTGATTACCGGCAAAAATGCGGACCCTGAGATCCTGCAACAGCTCGAAGCTCAGGGTGTAAGCATTATGCGCGTTTAAAGGTGCTGGCGGAAAAACGTCACCGTCGCAGCCAGCGCTTCTGGCGTAATGCGGTGGCGTACGCCTGCTTCCCACAGACAGGTCAGGTTATTGTCCAGACCTGCCTGAATCAGCGCCTGCTGTAAGCGAAAAGTTTCAATAGCCGGTACCACATCATCTTCCTGCCCATGCCATAGTAGCAACGGTCTGTCGGCCAGGCGTGGCAACTGGTGCGTCACTTCCCATTCGGCCAGCGGCGCGATGAGGGCATCAAACGCAGCCTGCTGTTCTGGCGTCTGGACCAATAAAGGCGGAAAAAGCGTCTGCGCAAGCCGGGTAAAGTAGCCCGAACCCATCAGGCTGGCTACACATTTCACCTCGGGGTGACGAGCCATAATGCCCAGGGCCGTCATGCCCCCCATTGACGCCCCGCCTACGGCAAGCCGTTCATCTGACAGCCAATTTTCTGCCACCAGCGCCGCACGTAACGTCGAAAATTCCTGCATGTTTTGCTGCAATATGTGCCAAAAGCGGTATATCCGCCCCTGTGCGTCACCCTTGAAGCGGGCACCATGGTCTGGCGCATCTGGCATCACTACCCGGAATCCAGCCTGAGCCAGAGCAACGGCAAAATAGCTGTAGACCAGGCTGGAAGATGTAAATCCGTGATAGAAAATAATACAGGGGAGTGAACATGCGCGTTTGCCAGCCGGAACGGCGTGCAGGACAGGGATACCCGCCAACTGTCGTGTTTCAATTTCGATCATTTGTCGCCTCTTTCTTTCTGGTATGCCACGCAGCAATACTTAACGCAAGCGAATGTGTTCGACAATGATTCATAATGTTGAGAACTGGGTTACGCTTTCGCAACATTTTCATTCGAAAATCGCGTGAGAGATAACAATTCGGGAACATTCCCCTAAAGGGAAATTAATAAGGCACTACACTATGGCTATCAGGAAACGAGATAGAGTTATGCGTCGGTTTGCCTCTTTGTTGCTGGTTTTAGTTTTAAGCGCCTGTAGCGTGCTACAGGGAACGCCGCAACCCGCACCGCCCGTTGCCGACCACCCGCAGGAGATCCGCCGTAACCAGAGTAATGGGTTACAGCGAATAGGGACGGTTAGCGCGCTGGTAAGAGGCTCACCGGATGATGCGCTGGCTGAAATCCGCGACAAAGCCGTCGCGGCAAAAGCTGATTATTATGTGGTCTTATTAGTCGATGAGACCATTGTGACAGGCCAATGGTATTCACAAGCGATTTTGTATCGTAAATAACATTGGTTTGAAATTTAGTCAGCTTTACATTGCTTTGCGCCCCTATGCGTTTACCTGTGCACAATAAACCAACAGCAGGAAGCTTGAGGTTTATTATCGCGATGGAATGCCCTGCCGTGTGTAGGGGTACGAATAATGGAGCTGACGATGAAACAATCACTTGCCTTATCCTCACTGCTGCTTTCTACCGGACTGGTAGGTACTACGGCGCAGTCTGCCGAGTTCGCCAGTGCTGACTGTGTTACCGGCCTGAACGAAATAGGGCTGATATCCGTCAGTAACATTGCAGGAAATCCGCAGGATGTAGAACGTGTCATTGCGTTAAAAGCGGATGAACAAGGTGCTTCATGGTATCGGATCATTCAAATGTATGAAGATCAGCACCCCGATAACTGGCGCGTCCAGGCCATACTCTATGCGTAACAGATTGCCGGATGGGGTAAACTTATCCGGCCTGCTTTGATGATAAGACGCGCCAGCGTCGCCATCAGGCATATTATTACCGTAATCCTCCCGTTGCCCGTAGCAGCAGATCATTCTGTACCTGTTCAGACAATCGTCGTCCACCACGTGTATCCAACATCATCTGACACCAGGCCTGCGCCACTGGCGGAGAGGCATAGCGCAACATTTGCGCCCCGCAACCGAGCAGGAAAAGCTGCTGCGTAATCTCCCGTCCCAATTCTTCAATGGGTTTACGCAGGTGTTGCTGCAACTGACGAACCATCCGATCGTAATGACGATCCTGCCCTTTGACCTCGGCAAAGGCTTCGCTGAGCATATCGTAGATACCGGGTTGTTTTGCCAGCACCCGCAATACATCAAGACACATAATATTGCCGGAGCCTTCCCAGATACTGTTTACCGGCATCTCACGGTACAGACGTGGCAGCTCACTCTCCTCGCAGTAGCCAACCCCACCCAATACTTCCATCGCCTCAGCGACAAACGGCATCCCGCTTTTGCAGACAGAATATTTCGCCGCTGGCGTAAACAACCGAGCCCACAGCGCTTCTTTGGCATCAGCGCGGCGGTCCCAGGCCCGTGCCAGCCTAAACAGTAACGCAGTCTGGCCTTCCAGTTGGAGCGCCATTCGGCTTAAGACCTGACGCATCATCGGCTGTTCAATCAATGGCTTGCCAAATACCTGTCGTTGGTGCGCATGATAAATCGCCACGGAAAAGGCACGTCGCATCATGCTATGGCTACCGAGCGCACAGTCAAAACGCGTCATACCACCCATTTTCAGGATATGGCGTATACCTTCTCCTTCTTCGCCCAGCAGCCAGCCAATAGCATCATGGAATTCGACTTCGCAGCTGGCAT
The DNA here is from genome assembly GCF_059615875.1 of Citrobacter sp. CRE-46. NCBI lineage: Bacteria > Pseudomonadati > Pseudomonadota > Gammaproteobacteria > Enterobacterales > Enterobacteriaceae > Citrobacter > Citrobacter sp. CRE-46. Next base: position 4,662,454 of record NZ_CM184341.1, read on the forward strand.
TGGAGCGGTTGCCTAACTTATCTTTCAGCCTCTCGAGACGGATAGCATTACGTTGACCATCGGGTAAAAATCGCGGTACAAAAAAGCAGGATAATCCCCCCTTTGCCTGCGCCAGCACCAAATGGGCATCGCTTTGCGGCACAGAGAAAAACCACTTATGTCCCACCAACCGATACGAGCCGTCTGCGAGGCGTTCCGCCTGGGTGGTATTGCTCAACACATCTGAGCCCCCCTGTTTCTCGGTCATTCCCATACCGATCAGCAGCCCACGCTTTTGCCCACCAGGCAATAAATGCGAGTCATAACGGTCGCTTAGCAGCGGCGTAAACCAGTCGTGAAATTGTGAAGGTAGCATCTGCAGTAACAGCGGCGTGGCGGCAAAAGTCATGGTTACCGGACACAACGTGCCTGCTTCCACCTGCGCATGCAGCATGAAACGCGCCGCGCGGGCAACAAATGTTCCCTGCCGCGCTTCGTCTTCCCAGGCAAGGTTATGCACGCGGTTGGCGCACAGCCCCTGCATCAGCAAATGCCAGGCAGGATGAAAACGCACATCGTCCAGTCGCTGCCCCTGCGGATCGTAGCGCAAAAGCTCGGGTGGAAAAGCATTAGCCAGGCGACCCAGTTCGAGCGACTCCGCGGTACCTAGCTGCTGGCCAATACTCGCCAACACATCGCTGTCCCAGCCCGCCCCTTCGCGGATAACCGCTTCGCACAGGGCGCCATCGGACAGGTATAAGTTGCTGTTATTGAGCGGTACAGGTTGGTTAAAAACGGTATGCGTTTGCCAGTGCATTGTGTTTCCCTCCGTCAATGGCCGTGGCCTTAAGTATGGCCAGCCAGACAAGAGAGTGCCTGGGATGAAGGTCACAAAAAAGCCATCCCAGGGGATGGCTTGAGAGAAATTGAGAATGAATTAGCCGCGCTGACGAACGGCCTCAAACAGGCAGATGCCGGTCGCGACTGAAACGTTTAGCGACGAAACGCTCCCTGCCATCGGGATACTGATCAGTTCGTCACAATGTTCGCGGGTCAGACGACGCATTCCTTCGCCTTCAGCCCCCATGACCAGCGCCATACGTCCGGTCATTTTGCTCTGATAGAGAGTATGGTCGGCTTCGCCAGCGGTGCCCACAATCCAGATATTCTCTTCCTGCAGCATTCGCATCGTGCGCGCCAGGTTAGTTACGCGGATCAGCGGTACGCTTTCAGCCGCGCCACAGGCCACTTTTTTCGCCGTCGCATTCAACTGTGCGGAACGATCCTTCGGTACGATAACCGCATGTACACCAGCAGCATCCGCGCTACGCAGGCATGCGCCCAGGTTATGCGGATCGGTGACGCCATCGAGGATCAAAAAGAACGGCTGATCGAGCGCAGCAATCAGATCCGGCAGATCGTTCTCCTGATACTGACGACCCGGCTTCACGCGCGCAATAATCCCCTGATGTACCGCACCCTCGCTTTTCTCATCCAGGAACTGACGGTTAGCCAACTGAATGACAACGCCCTGCGCTTCCAGTGCATGGATCAACGGCAGCAGGCGTTTATCTTCACGGCCTTTGAGAATAAAGACGTCCTGGAAGCGCTCAGGCGCACGTTCCAGCAGAGCCTGCACCGCGTGGATGCCGTAAATCATTTCACTCATGAATGTACTCGTTAATAGTTTGTGCGTAACGCCGGGCAACATAATAGTTGCCCGACTTACAGTTTATGGCTGTTATTGTGCGACGTTCTTTTTCGCCGCACGTTTAGCTTTGGTGGCGGCAGCGATTTTACGCGTTTTTGCCGATGGCTTTTTCGCTTTTTTATCGCCTTTCTTCTCAGCCGTTTTTTTATCCGCCTGAGGTTTGGCTCTGCCTTTCTTCTCGCCGCGGAATGCGCTGTCCGGCTCGAAATTCACCTTTTTGCCCATTTGACGACGTTTACCGGTAGTTTTACCTGCATCGCCTTTTTTAGCTTTTTCGCGTGCGGTTTTGCCCTCATTGCGCGGCGCACGTTCGCTGGAGATCAAACTGAAATCGATTTTACGCTCGTCCATGTTGACCGCTTCAACGCGAACTTCCACACGATCGCCCAGGCGATACATCTGACCGCTTGACTCACCCGTCAGACGCTGCCCAACCTGGTCAAAGCGATAGTAGTCGTTATCCAGGGAGGAGACATGCACCAGACCGTCGATAAACAGTTCGTCAAGACGGACAAAGAAGCCAAACCCGGTCACGCTGGCAATTACGCCTTTAAAGACGTTACCCACCTGATCCAGCATGAAGTCACACTTCAGCCAGTCAGAGACGTCGCGCGTAGCTTCGTCAGCACGGCGTTCGGCCATCGAACAGTGCTGGCCCAGTTGCAGCATCTCTTCCATTGAATAATGGTAGCCACCGGTTTCCGTGGTGTTGCCTTTATGGCCCTGCTCCTGCGCCAGCAAATATTTAATTGCACGGTGCAAAGAGAGATCCGGGTAACGACGAATCGGCGAGGTAAAGTGCGCATAAGATTGCAGCGCCAGACCAAAGTGACCCCGGTTTTCTGGATCGTAAATCGCCTGCTTCATCGAGCGCAGCAGCATAGTTTGCAGCATTTCCGCGTCAGGACGGTCGGCAATCGACTCCAGCAATTCAGCGTAATCGCGCGGCTCGGGTTTATTGCCGCCAGGCAGTTCCAGGCCCAGTTCGGCCAGTACGGAACGGAAGGAGGTAATCGCTTCGGTCGTCGGCTTATCGTGAATACGGAACAAGGCTGGCTCTTTGGCTTTCTCAACGAATCGCGCCGCTGAGATGTTTGCCATGATCATGCACTCTTCAATCAGCTTGTGCGCGTCGTTACGTTGCGTCTGTTCGATACGTTCAATACGACGTTCAGCGTTGAAAATAAACTTCGCTTCTTCACTTTCAAACGAGATACCGCCGCGTTCTTCCCGAGCTTTATCCAGCACTTTGTAGAGATTATGCAGCTCTTCAATATGTTTCACTAACGGCGCATACTGCTCGCGCAGTTCCTGATCGCCCTGCAGCATGTGCCAGACTTTGGTGTAGGTCAGACGCGCATGGGAACTCATTACCGCTTCGTAGAATTTAAAGCCGGTTAACCGACCTTTCGACGAAATGGTCATTTCGCACACCATACACAGACGGTCTACCTGCGGGTTCAGCGAACACAATCCGTTAGACAGCACTTCCGGCAGCATCGGGACAACCTGCGACGGGAAGTAGACAGACGTGCCACGGCTGCGCGCTTCCTGATCCAACGGAGTCGGCGGGCGGACGTAATAGCTTACGTCAGCAATCGCCACCCATAAACGCCAGCCGCCGCCGCGTTTCTTCTCGCAGTAAACCGCATCATCGAAGTCACGCGCATCTTCGCCATCAATAGTGACCAGCGGGAGATCGCGTAGATCAACACGCCCGACTTTCGCCTCTTCCGGCACTTCTTCTTTTAGCCCGGCAACCTGTTTTTCGACTGCCTGCGGCCAGATATACGGGATTTCATGGGTACGCAGGGCCATATCAACAGCCATGCTGGTGCCCATGTTGTCGCCCAATACTTCAACGATTTTACCCACAGCTTTGGTGCGACGGGTTGGACGCTGGGTCAGCTCAACCACGACCACAAAGCCCATACGCGCCCCCATCACCTCTTCCGGCGGAATAAGGATATCGAAGCTCAGGCGGCTATCGTCCGGGACGACAAAACCGACCCCAGCGTCGGTAAAGTAGCGGCCAACAATCTGGCTGGTTTTCGGCACCAGTACGCGCACAATACGCGCTTCGCGACGACCTTTACGGTCCGCGCCCAGCGGCTGCGCCAGCACCTGATCGCCATGAATGCAGGTTTTCATCTGCTCGCTGGACAGGTACAGGTCATCTTTGCGGCCTTCAACGCGCAGAAAGCCGTAGCCATCACGGTGGCCAATAACGGTACCTTTCAGCAGGTCGAGACGTTCCGGCAGCGCGTAGCACTGACGACGAGTGAAGACCAGTTGCCCGTCACGCTCCATCGCGCGCAGGCGACGACGCAGCGCTTCTTGCTGTTCTTCACCTTCAATGTTGAGTTCAGCGGCCAACTCATCGCGGTTGGCCGGTTTTTCACGTTTAGTTAAATGTTCGAGGATAAATTCCCGGCTCGGGATAGGGTTCGCGTATTTTTCAGCTTCGCGTTCCTGGAAAGGATCTTGTGACATCTCGGTTCCTCCGTTGTCATCTCTGATGAAGATTTTCGTCACTCCACCAGCAATAATTTATAAAGCGGTTGATTTTCTTCAACCAAATCAGCAAGTGTGTAGTTGTCCAGTTCCGTGAGAAAACTTTGCACTGCTTTAGAAAGCGCCTGTTTGAGTCGGCAGGCAGGGGTTATGTGGCAAAACTCGCTGCTACAGTTGACCAGCGATAAGGGTTCCAGCTCGCGAACCACATCACCAATACAAATATCCTTAGCGGGTTTACCCAGGCGGATACCGCCATTTTTTCCTCGAATAGCAGTAACAAAGCCCGCCCGGCTAAGTTGATTGATTATTTTGACCATATGATTACGGGACACGCCGTAGACTTCTGTCACCTCAGAAATACTGGTCATACGTCCTTCGGGAAGTGACGCCATGTAGATTAGCGCACGTAATCCGTAATCGGTGAAACTTGTTAACTGCACATCAACCTCAGGAAAAGGGATAAAACGGATAAACCTGGTGGTATTAATTATATTGATGATAAACCAGCCACCAGCCAGGTCGCTAATTTATTTCAGTTCGGGAAGGAAAAAAGCGAGGAACTTACGTGATTTTAAGCCGGATTCTAATGCAAAACGCCTCATCCGGCCTAAGATAGTGCAAGCGCAGCGCCATTCGACGCTACGCCATAACCAGAATTATGCGTCGAACGGGTCGCGCAGGATCATGGTTTCAGTACGGTCTGGGCCAGTTGAGATAATATCAATCGGCACACCGGTCAGTTCTTCAATACGCTTGATGTAGTTCAGCGCCGCCTGCGGCAGACCACTACGTTCCTTCACGCCAAAGGTGGATTCAGACCAGCCTGGCATGGTTTCGTAAATCGGCTCGATACCTTTCCAGTCGTCAGCCGCCAGCGGGGTAGTCGTAACTTCACGGCCATCCGGCATACGGTAAGCGACACAGATTTTCACCTCTTTCAAACCGTCCAGTACGTCCAGTTTGGTCAGGCAGAAGCCAGACAGGGAGTTAATCTGTACTGCACGACGTACGGCAACGGAGTCCAGCCAACCGGTACGACGACGACGACCAGTGGTTGCGCCATACTCGTTACCTTGTTTGCACAGGAACTCGCCAACGTCATCAAACAGCTCTGTCGGGAACGGACCCGCGCCAACACGAGTAGAGTAAGCTTTGATGATACCCAGCACGTAATCCACATAACGTGGGCCCAGGCCGGAGCCAGTCGCCACCCCACCCGCGGTGGTGTTGGAGGAGGTTACGTACGGATAAGTACCGTGGTCGATATCCAGCAGCGTACCCTGCGCGCCTTCGAACATGACGAAATCGCCACGCTTACGCGCCTGGTCCAGCAGATCGGAAACATCAACAACCATAGAAGTCAGGATGTCGGCAATCGCCATCACATCATCCAGCACTTTCTGGTAGTCAACCGCTTCGACTTTATAGAAATTCACCAACTGGAAGTTGTGATATTCCATCACTTCTTTCAGTTTTTCAGCGAAGGTTGCTTTATCAAACAGATCGCCAACGCGCAGACCGCGACGAGCCACTTTATCTTCATAAGCCGGGCCGATACCGCGACCGGTAGTACCGATCGCTTTCTCACCACGCGCTTTCTCACGAGCGTTATCCAACGCAACGTGATAATCAAGGATCAGCGGACAAGCTTCAGACAGCAGCAGGCGCTCGCGAACCGGGATACCACGATCTTCCAGCCCTTTCATTTCTTTCATCAGCGCGGACGGAGACAGTACAACACCGTTACCGATGATGCTGATGACATTCTCGCGAAGAATACCTGATGGAATAAGATGGAGGACGGTTTTTTCACCGTTGATTACGAGAGTATGGCCTGCGTTGTGTCCACCCTGGTAGCGCACAACATATTTAGCCCGTTCAGTCAGAAGATCGACGATCTTCCCTTTACCTTCGTCACCCCATTGGGTGCCCAGTACGACGACGTTGTTACCCATTTTTCAAAATCACCGTTTGCTTAAAAATGGATTCTACCACCGCTTTTTCAGATATACAGCACTTTTTGCATGCTAAAATCCGCAAATTAGGCTACTTATTGATCAGCCAATCGTTTTCCTCAACATGTAGTAGACCACAACGCCCGCAACCACAAGACCTCCACCAAAACGACGCAAAGTATTTTCGGGGAGTTGCGCCATCGCGGAGATCATTTTCTTCCATGCGCCGGGATAAAGCATCGGACCCAGACCTTCCAGCACCAAAACCAGCGCGAGTGCCAGCAAAATTGTTGAATTCATCCATCGTCCTTATATAAAAAGAAAACCACCGCATCCCTGGGGACGCCGGTGGTTTTTCTGGTTTAAAACCGCTGAAACTATTTTAGCGTGTCGCGGTATTCGGTGTCTTCATGTAGCGGAAGAAATCGCTGTCCGGGCTCATGACCATCACGTCCTGGTTACCTTCAAAGCTCTTCTCATATGCACGCAGGCTACGAATGAAGGCGTAGAAGTCAGGATCCTGGCTGAACGCGTCGGCAAACAGTTTAGCGGCTTCTGCATCGCCTTCACCGCGCATAATGCGGCCCTGACGCTCAGATTCTGCCAGCGTTTTCGTTACTTCGTAATCCGCCGTTGCACGCAGTTTTTCCGCTTCTTCCTGACCTTGTGAACGATGGCGACGCGCTACCGCTTCACGCTCAGCGCGCATACGGTTGTAGATAGCCTCAGATACTTCCGCAGGCAGGTTAATTTGCTTAATACGCACGTCAACCACTTCGATCCCCAACGCCGCCATACTGTTCGGGTTGATGACCGGTACTTTACCGTTCGTTTCAGCCTGAACACGCTCAGCCGCTTCGGCAATCGCACTATCCGCCGCCGGCGTCGCGACTTCATCTTCCGTACCAGCAGAACCGGAGTTCAGCGCGTCACGGACTTCCAGAGTCAGACGACCACGGGAATCGGTAACGATGTCTTTCACGTCGAGACGACCGATTTCAGAACGCAGACGGTCAGAGAACTTACGTTTCAGCAGGACTTCTGCCTGAGAAACATCGCCACCGCCCGTTGCCAGGTAGTAACGGCTAAAGTCACTGATGCGCCACTTGATGTAGGAGTCAACGATCAGGTCTTTCTTCTCTTTGGTGACAAAGCGATCGGCCTGGTTGTCCATGGTCTGAATACGCGCATCCAGCATCTTCACTGATTCAATAAACGGAATCTTGAAGTGCAGGCCAGGTGCAACGACCAGCGGCTTGTTTTCATCATCACGCAGAACTTTACCAAAGCGCAGCGTAATACCGCGCTCGCCTTCTTTGACCACAAAGACAGACATGAACAGAACTACCAGAACGATGATGATAATCGCAATAACTGACTTACGCATCGTTATTCCCCCTGACGCTGGTAGTCGTTACGCTGCGCGTTCGCGCGGCGTTGGTCCATAATATCGCCCTGACTGGTGGACGAGGTGTTGCTTGCTCCAGTGCTGGAGGTCGTCGCTGGCGGCAGACGCAGCAGGTTTGAACTGCTGTCACTCTTTGCTGCTGGCGCACTACCGCCTTTCAGCATTTGATCCAGCGGCAGAACCATCAGATTGCTGCCTTTATCGTTAACCAGGACTTTGCGGGTATTGCTCAGCACTTTTTCCATGGTCTCGATATACAAACGCTCGCGAGTAATTTGCGGCGCGGCTTTATATTCCGGCAGAATTTTCGCGAAGCGCGCCACTTCACCCTGGGCTTCCAGGATGGTTTGCGTTTTGTAAGCACGCGCTTCTTCCAGAATACGCTGCGCCTGACCGTTCGCACGCGGCTGAACTTCGTTGGTGTACGCTTCCGCTTCACGGATATACTGCTGTTCGTTTTCGCGCGCGGCAATCGCATCGTCAAACGCAGCTTTTACCTCTTCCGGCGGACGTGCGGCCTGGAAGTTGACGTCCAGCAGGGTGATACCCATGTTGTACGGACGGATCGTTTCTTCCAGTTCACGCTGGGTATCGCTACGAATAACGGTACGCCCTTCGGTCAGGATACGGTCCATAGTGTACTTCCCGATAACGCCACGCAGTGCGCTGTCGGTTGCCTGACGCAGGCTGTCATCCGCGCTGGTTACGCTAAACAGGTAACGCTGCGGATCGGTCACACGGTACTGCACGTTCATTTCAACGCGCACAACGTTTTCGTCAGATGTCAGCATGACGCCAGATGCGGCAAGTTCACGCACGGCTTCAACGTTGACCGGGGTCACTTCGTCGATAAAGGTCGGTTTCCAGTTCAGACCCGGCTCAACCAAATGGCTGAATTTACCGAAGCGTGTCACCACGCCGCGTTCCGCTTCTTTAATGGTGTAGAAACCGCTGGCCGCCCAGATTATGACGATAGCGGCCGCAGCGATAGTAAAGACCCGACCGCCCAGTTGCGGACGCGGACCTTGCGATGAACTACCGCCGCCAGAACCAGTACCTTTACCGCCGCCCAGACCACCGAGCTTTTTGCTCAGTTTGCGGAAGATATCATCCAGATCGGGAGGTCCCTGATCGCGCCCACCTTTGTTTCCATTTCCCTCAGGGTTGCCGCCAGGTTTGCTGCTTCCCCACGGGTCGCGGTCTTGTCCGTTATTACCGGGCTGATTCCACGCCATTTTTGTGCTCCATATTTGTTATGCGATGCTATACCTGCGTCTTTTGTGCTGCCGATGCGTTGGCTACGCAAAATCCACAAGGTATAGAGGCGAAAAAATCTTCAGGCCATATCCGTCAGATCAGACAACATAGTCTTCCAGTGCCGGTTCTTGTTTACAGAGGCGACGCCAGTCTACGATCGGCATACGAACCTGCAGACCTACGCTGCCGTCCTCCTCCATCCACTCTTTTTCTATTGCCTGAAGTTGATAAAACCGGCTTCTCAGACGCCCTTCCTGCGGCGGCAAACGCAACGTATGCTGCGCCACCTCACCGGAAAGCCGCTCAGTCAAAGCCTGAAAAAGCTGTGGTATACCTATTCCCGTTTGCGCTGAAACCCAAACGCGAATGGGTTTATTCTCTTCATCTCTGTCGATACGCGGTTCAAAGTCATCCAGCATATCGATTTTATTCATCACCAGCAGGGTCGGGATCTCATGCGCATCGATCTCCTCAAGCACCGTATCGACGGCCTCGATGTTTTCTTGCACACGAAAATCTGCTGCATCAATAACGTGCAGCAGCAATGTCGCCTGACGTGTTTCCTGCAAGGTGGCTTTAAATGCCGCCACCAGGTCGTGCGGTAAGTGACGGATAAACCCTACGGTATCCGCCAGCACGGTTTCACCGACATCCGCGACGTCGATCCGCCGCAGGGTCGGGTCCAGGGTCGCAAACAGTTGATCCGCTGCGTAGACCCGGGCTTCAGTTATCTGGTTGAACAGGGTGGATTTTCCGGCGTTGGTATATCCCACCAGTGATACGGTCGGGACATCCGCTTTCTTACGCGACTGTCGCCCCTGCTCACGTTGCTTTTCAACTTTTTCCAGGCGCGACTGTATCTGCAAAATGCGATTACGCAGCAAACGACGGTCGGTTTCGAGCTGGGTTTCACCCGGACCGCGCAAACCAATCCCGCCCTTTTGCCTTTCAAGGTGGGTCCAGCCACGGACCAAACGCGTAGCCATATGGCGCAGTTGCGCCAGCTCAACCTGCAACTTACCCTCATGGGTTCGCGCACGCTGGGCAAAAATATCCAGAATAAGACCAGTCCTGTCGATAACCAGACACTGGCACAATTGTTCCAGGTTACGTTCCTGGGCAGGGCTTAGAGCATGATCAAAAATCACCACCGCAGCGCCAGTCGCTTTTACGGCTTCGGCAATTTCGATTGCCTTGCCTTCACCAACAAAATACTTCGGGTGCGGTGCTTTACGGCTCCCGGTAATCACCTGCATTGCTTCGACACCGGCGGAAGAGACCAGAGATTCAAACTCCTGGAGGTCTTCCATATCTTTGTCTTGCGAAAAATAGATGTGTACCAGTACCGCCTGCTCACCGGCATCATAACGGTCAAACAAGCGTCAACCCCTTAATATGTATCAACGGGGAACGCAGGTTCGCTGGCTCCCCGTATGTAAAACAGCAATCAACCTTATTCGGTTTCTTCGCTGTCCTGTTGCGCAGATGAACCTTGCGCGTTGCTACCGTGATGGTAGTTGCTGCCAGTGCCGCCGGTGGCATTATTGCTGTGATGAGAAACCGGGCGAGACGGGACAACAGTAGAAATCGCGTGCTTATAAACCATCTGGCTGACCGTGTTTTTCAACAGGATCACGAACTGATCAAAAGACTCGATTTGACCTTGCAGCTTAATACCATTCACCAAATAAATAGAAACTGGAACACGTTCCCGACGCAGTGCGTTCAGGAACGGATCTTGTAAAGATTGCCCCTTAGCCATTCTCTCTTTTCCTTATATGCTTATTTGTACTTTGAACCTTTCGATTCTGAAAAATTGCGCACGATACGTTTCAATTGTACACATTCAGTTCGCGATAGCACCAACAACCTGTAATACTTCGTTTCGCGCCTGGTCAGGCTTTTCACTGTCAAGCCAGTGCACCCCTTCCCAACCACGCAACCAGGTCACCTGCCGCTTCGCCAACTGCCTCGTGGCGCAAACACCTCTATAAACCATTTCATCGTATGAAATTTCGCCTTCAATGTATGACCACATCTGGCGATACCCGACACAACGAATGGAAGGCAAATCCGTATGCAAATCTCCACGGGCAAAAAGCGCCCGGACTTCTGCTTCAAAACCTGAAGCTAACATCTGATGAAAACGCTGCTCAATTCGCTGATGGAGCAGTTCACGGCTCGCCGGGGCGATTGCAAACTGATGCACCTCATACGGCAAAGCATCTCCTGACGTTTGCGTCAGCTCCGTTAAAGTTTTACCCGAAATGAAAAAAACTTCCAGTGCCCGGGAAAGTCTTTGCGGATCATTTGGATGAATACGCGCGGCAGCTACGGGATCGATCTCCTGAAGCTGTCGGTGTAACGCATCCCACCCATGCTCTGCCGCCTGTAGCTCAATTCTGGCCCTGACGTCCGGGTCCGCCGACGGTAACGGCGACAGCCCTTCAAGCAAGGCTTTGAAATATAACATTGTGCCGCCCACCAGCAGCGGGATACGCCCCGCGGCGGTGATATCGGCCATCTCGGCTAACGCATCGCGGCGAAAATCCGCAGCAGAGTACGCTTGCGACGGATCGCGAATATCCAGTAATCGGTGCGGCGCGGCCTGTAATTCATCTGCATCAGGCTTGGCTGTACCGATATCCATCCCTTTGTAAATAAGGGCGGAATCAACGCTTATCAACTCTACAGGCAAAACTTTACGCAATTCAATTGCGAGCGCTGTTTTACCGGAGGCCGTTGGCCCCATTAAAAAAATCGCCTTTGGCAGGCTCGCCTTACGGGTATCACTCATGTTTCAGGGCATTCATTACCGAATGTAAATCAACAGGTTGTAACAGACCACCCGGCGGCGCCTTCACGAGTTGTGGGCAAAGCCGCTCAACATCCGCTAACAGCGTAATCGCCTGGGCCATGCTCCACTGCGGATGCTCGCTAATCAGGTTACGTGCAATCCACTGTGCAATATTGCCCGGCTCGAATACGGACTGCTGCGCCAGGTAGCCTATCAGTTCAGGAATCAAGATTTGTAAATTTTGTTGGCGTAAGGGTAAAGGCACTGCCCGGATGGTCACATGCTGCGCATCCAGTTGAAATTCAATGCCCAGATCGGCCAGTTGGCTCTGCCCTTTCTGCAGCGCCGCTTTTTCATCGGCGGTCACTTTTAGACGTAAAGGAATCAGTAATGGTTGGGCGCAAACAGCCCCCTGTCCCGGCGTTAATTGCGCCTGACGCAGCCAACGTTCCGCCACAGGTAATGCCAGTAACCGAATATGACCATCGCATTCGAGTAACGCACAGTCCGCACCGACAATCGTTAGCACCCGACCAAACCCCTGACTGTTGCCGGACAGAGGAGCCGATGGCGATTCAGATACCGGCGCTTTACGCGTTGGAACTGGCGTCTGCAGCAGTTGCTGATAAATCTCACCCTGCTGCTTTTGATATCCAGGCTGGGCATGAGGCCAGCTGGCGCCCGCCTGACGACCACCACCGCCAGCGGGGGCAGAGTAGCGAGGTGCAGCAGCTTCACGCGCCGGAGCGGGCTCGGCAAAATGGTTACGTCCGGCTGCAACGCGGTTTTCCGGGATGTGCCGTGGGGCAGGTTCGTCGTCATCAGCCAACGGCAGCGGCGTTTCAAGCTGCTGTTGCAGAACGCTCAATACGCCCTGGTAGATAAAATCATGTACCAGACGCGACTGATGGAAACGGACTTCATGCTTGGCGGGATGCACATTAACATCCACCTGATGCGGATCGATTTCCAGATATAAAACAAATGCCGGCTGCTGATCGGCGCCCAGCTTATCTTCACAGGCCTGGCGGATAGCGTGGTTGATCAGGCGGTCACGCATCATCCTGCCATTCACGTAACAGTACTGGATTTCCGCCAGCGCCGTCGTTGTGTGGTGAGGATCGGCTACCCAGCCCCGTAGCGTCAAATCGCCATGCTGCCATTCAATCGCCAGCGCATGTTCCAGAAACGGCATACCGCAAATCGCGCCCAGACGGCGCTCTTTTTGTCCATCCGCAGCCACTGCACGGTACTGACGCACCACTTTGCCGTTGTGCGACAAATTAATCGTCACATCAAAACGCGCCAGCGCAATGCGGCGGATAATCTCATCGATATGATTAAATTCGGTTTTCTCGGTGCGCATAAACTTGCGCCGCGCCGGGGTGTTGTAGAACAGATCCAACACCTCCAGCGTGGTACCCACCGGATGCGCGGCGGGTTTAACCGTGACATCCATGTCGCGTCCTTCAGCATAGGCTTGCCAGGCTTCAGGCTGCTCTTGCGTGCGCGACGTCAGGGTTAAACGAGAGACCGAGCTAATACTGGCTAACGCTTCGCCGCGAAACCCAAGGCTCACGATGGCTTCGAGATCGTCAAGCGAGGCAATTTTACTGGTGGCATGACGCGCCAGCGCCAGCGCCAGCTCGTCTTTTTTAATCCCGCAGCCGTTGTCACGAATACGAATAAGCTTCGCGCCGCCGCGTTCGATATCAATATCAATACGCGTCGCGCCGGCATCGATACTGTTTTCCACCAGTTCTTTCACCACTGACGCAGGCCGTTCTACCACCTCGCCCGCGGCAATCTGGTTCGCCAACTGTGGCGGTAGAACCTGAATCGGCATGGCTAATCCTTAATTTGTTAACGTGTTGCCAGGCGACACGGCGCTGGCGGTTTGCGCCGGTGCGCCCTGCGGCCCGGTTTGCATCGGGTGCGCCTGGAAATAGTTACGTAATCCTTTGTAAATCGCCTCGGCCAGTTGCTGCTGGTAATCATCGCTCGCCAACAGACGCTCTTCGCTGTTGTTACTGATAAAGCCAGTTTCAACCAGCACTGACGGGATATCCGGCGAACGGAGTACCCCAAGACTGGCGTGTTCCGGCCGACGTTTATGCATTGAGCCAATACGTTCTAACTGCCCGATCATGCTGGTCGCCACATCATACCCGACGCGTTGCGAATGACCGAACTGCAGATCCAGCACAGCCTGGCTGAGGTAAGGATCGGCCTGGCTGTTGGCCAGCACATCGCCCGCACCACCTAACAATTCTGATTGCTTCTCATGCTGTTCCAGCCAGCCAGCCATTTCACTGTTCGCCCGGCGGTTTGACAGTACCCAGACGGAAGCGCCAGTGGCATCCCGGTTTGGCGCGGCGTCAGCATGAATCGAAACCAGGAAGTTGGCGTTTTGTTTACGCGCAACGTCGGAACGTCCCATGACCGAGATGAAGTAATCGCCATCGCGGGTGAGGACGCCTTTAAACATCGGGTCATCATTCAGCAAACTGCGTAGTTTACGCGCCACGGCAATCGTGACATTTTTCTCACGCGTACCGCCGGGGCCAATTGCGCCGGGATCCTGTCCGCCATGCCCGGCATCAATGGCGATAACCACTTTGTCGCCGCTATTGGTGCTGGCGCGCGCCGCAGGTCGCGTGGACGTATTACTGCTGGTAACCGCCGTAGTGCGATCGTTTTCCGCTTTAAACGGATTACGTGCAGGCTCGGCAGGGCGCGGGGCGACAACCGGCGCTTCGACACGTTTCGCGACCACCGGAGGCGGTGGAGGCGGCGGTGGCGCATCGGCCTTGATGGTAAACACGACGGTATAATTACCGCCGTTCTGGCGTTTTACGGCATCGGCTTTGCCGTTCTCGGTTAAATCCACCAGCAGGCGCAGAGACTGCGCGTCTTTTGGCGTACCGGAACGGATAGATTTGACCAGATTATTACCGCTAAACAGCAACGGTAATCCCTGAATCACACCGGTTTGTTTAATATCCAGCGCGACGGTTCGTTTCCCATCCTGCGAAACGGCGTATTCAGGATCGCCGATAAAACTCAGCGTAATCCGCGCCTGTTGATCGCCGTTGGAAACCTGAAGATCGGAGAGGCTGGCGGCCCCTGCCTGCGCGCACAGCAGGACCAGGGTTGCCATCAGCCAGTTTCTGATGCGATAAATCATCCCGCCACCCTTAAGGTTAATCGGCTAAACGCGCCAGCAATAAATCACCCGATGAGGAGACTGCGCTTACGCGCGCCTCTCGACCTTGTGCCTGGTATTCGATGTGTATTTCGACGTCCGGGTCTGGCAGAACACCTTTACCTTGTTGCGGCCATTCCACCAGGCAGATGGCATCATTGGCAAAATAATCGCGGATCCCCATAAATTCCAGCTCCTCCGGGTCCGCAAGTCGATACAGATCGAAGTGATAAACCATCAAATTATCGAGCGAATAGGGTTCAACCAGCGTGTAAGTCGGGCTTTTGACATTACCTTTGTGACCTAACGCCTGCAGGAATCCACGGCTAAAAGTGGTTTTGCCCGCTCCCAGGTCGCCGTACAAATAAATTACCGTCGCGCCGTCACAGGCTTTGGCTACCCGCAGTCCCAGGTCTAAAGTCGCCTGTTCATCAGGTAGTGGAATTACTCGATTCATCATGATAAACGTCAATCACATCAGGGTTAACAATACGCTGTAGCGTAGTAAAGAGATCGGTCGCCAGCATGCCGCGCGTACCAAAACGCGCCGCCAGCACATCCGCCGCCGCACCGTGCGCAACACATCCCGCACATGCTGCATCATACGGGGTAAGCTTCTGTCCGAGCAATGCGCCAATAATACCGGAAAGCACATCACCCATTCCGCCGCTGGCCATGCCTGCATTGCCGGTAGCAATAATACCCAACTCAGCCGGTTCAGCAGCAACAACCGTACCCGCGCCTTTCAGCACTACCACGCCTCCGTACCGTTTTACCAGACGTTGTGCACAAAGTAAGCGATCGTCTTCAATTTCTGCAATGGAACAGCCCAGCAGTCGCGCGGCTTCTCCCGGATGCGGCGTGATCACGCGATTGTGACGTTTATCGGGGTTGATTGCCAGCAGGTTGAGCGCATCGGCATCCCAGAGCATCGGTTTGCGAAAATTCTCGACCTTTTGCAGCGCTTTTTTGCCCCACTCCTGCTGACCAAGCCCAGGACCAATGACGACAACATCCGCCCACGCCAGGCTTTCATCCAGAGTCTGCGGCGTTAGCGTATCAACCATCAGTTCCGGCCTGGCGGTCAGAATCGGAGCGATGTTTTCACTGCGGGTCAGCACTTTGACCAGCCCGGCTCCTGCACGCAGCGCCGCTTCACCGGCCATACGTATTGCGCCTGCCGTCCCGTGGTCCCCGCCGATAATCACCAGCCGACCGTGGGAACCTTTGTGCGAGGTAGGTCGGCGTGGCGTCAGCCAGTGCGCAAGCTGTAGAGCATCAAAACGTTGAATTGGCGCATTCTGCCCAGCCAGCCAGTCGTCCAGCCCAAGCGCGTTAACATGCAGGCGTCCGGTGACATCGCGCGCTTTACCAGTTAACAGGCCTGGTTTGAGCGCAATAAAGGTGACGGTATGCGCCGCATTGATGACCGCACCCGGTGTCGCCCCTGTTTGCGCCAGCAGGCCGGAAGGAATATCTATCGCCACGATGGGGGCTGGGTAAGTATTGGCACGTTCAATCAATACCGAGAGAGCCTCACGCGGCGCGTGTTTTAAGCCAGTCCCTGACAGCGCGTCGATGATGACGTCCACGCTACCAGGCCAGGCGATATCCGCAGCATGAATGACGCCACCGGCGTTAAGCCAGGCATCGCGCGCCTGCTGTGCTTCCTCCGGAAGTGGTTTGTCACTCTCTTGCGCCAGCAGCGTGACCTCAAGCCCCTGCGCTTTAGCAAGCCTTGCCACTACGTAGCCATCGCCGCCGTTGTTGCCATGACCGCACAGCACCAGCCAGTGTTGAGCGTGCGGATAGGCTTCGCGGGCGACCTGAAACGCGGCCTCTCCCGCCCGTTGCATCAGTTCGTACAACGTCAGCCCTAAGCTGTCTGCCGCCTCTCGCTCCATCCGCCTGATGTCATCGGCGTACCAGATGGAGTGTGGTATACTTGCGGGGTTTTTCTTCATTGTATGGTCCGTCATGTCAGAGCCCCTCGATCTCAATCAGTTAGCGCAAAATATTAAGCAGTGGGGGCTGGAGCTTGGCTTTCAGCAGGTCGGTATTGCCGATACCGACCTCAGCGAAGCGGAGCCCAAACTGCAGGCCTGGCTGGATCAACACTATCACGGCGAGATGGACTGGATGGCCCGTCACGGCATGATGCGCGCCCGACCTCACGAATTATTGCCCGGTACGCTACGTGTCATCAGCGTACGTATGAACTATCTCCCTGCCAAGGCGGCCTTTGCCAGCACGTTGAAAAACCCCTCTCTGGGTTACGTCAGTCGCTACGCGCTTGGGCGCGACTACCATAAGCTGCTGCGTAACCGCTTAAAAAAGCTGGGCGAGATGATTCAACAACACTGCGTTTCGCTGAATTTTAGACCTTTTGTCGATTCCGCGCCCATTCTTGAGCGTCCGTTGGCGGAAAAAGCCGGGCTTGGCTGGACAGGTAAGCACTCACTTATCCTTAATCGCGAAGCCGGTTCATTTTTCTTCCTTGGTGAATTACTGATCGACTTGCCCTTGCCGGTCGATAAGCCAGTAGAAGAAGGATGCGGGAAATGTGTCGCCTGTATGACTATCTGTCCCACCGGGGCCATCGTTGAACCCTACACCGTAGATGCGCGCCGTTGTATCTCTTATCTCACTATCGAACTGGAAGGCGCTATCCCTGAAGCGTTTCGTCCCTTGTTGGGGAATCGCATTTACGGCTGCGATGATTGTCAGCTCATTTGTCCCTGGAACCGCTATTCGCAGTTGACGGTCGAGGATGACTTTAGCCCACGCAAGCAGCTTCATGCTCCGGAGTTAATAGAGCTGTTTAGCTGGAGCGAAGCGTGGTTTTTAAAAGTCACTGAGGGGTCTGCCATTCGTCGTATTGGTCATCTGCGCTGGCTGCGAAATATCGCTGTTGCGTTGGGCAATGCACCCTGGGATGAAGCCGTAATTAACGCCCTGGAAAACCGTAGAGGTGAGCACCCACTTCTCGACGAACACATAGAGTGGGCGGTTGCTCAGCAAATTGAGAAGCGAAACGCCTGCGTAGTTGAGGTGCAGTTGCCGAAGAAACAACGTTTAGTCAGGGTCATCGAAAAGGGTCTACCGCGCGACGCTTAAGTCATCCACAGCTTGTGTATAAAAATAAAAACACATTGATATTCAAGAGGGAAAAAATCGTCAAGTGATCGCATTAACAATTTGAAATGATAATTAATCCAGTAATTTCAATGTGTTAAAATGATACTATTAACCAGGCGAAGTTTTTTGCATTCCAGGAATAATACCCGGACCTGTGGATAAGTCTGTTTACAAGAGTATGTCAACGACGAAACAAAACGTCCCCAACGCGATTCTTCGTTGTGGATATTTTTTTTGAGGTAAGAATTTGGAGCGGGAAACGAGACTCGAACTCGCGACCCCGACCTTGGCAAGGTCGTGCTCTACCAACTGAGCTATTCCCGCATAATCTTCGTCTTTCGAACCGCTACCGCGTTGGCTGCCTTCACTCGCCTTAGTCACTTACTTCAGTAAGCTCCTGAGGACTCATTCAGTTGCCGCCTTGTCGCAATTCGAAATCCTGCGATTGGTGGTCTGTGCTTAATAAGCACTTTCAAATTTTGGAGCGGGAAACGAGACTCGAACTCGCGACCCCGACCTTGGCAAGGTCGTGCTCTACCAACTGAGCTATTCCCGCTTGGGTGCGTCTGTGCTTAATAAGCACTTTCAAATTTTGGAGCGGGAAACGAGACTCGAACTCGCGACCCCGACCTTGGCAAGGTCGTGCTCTACCAACTGAGCTATTCCCGCAAATCTGTACTGCTTTTGTTGCTGCCGTAACGCGTAATTCTCTGTCGTTACGGGAGGCGCATTATACGAGAAATCCGTTTAGCTGCAACCCCCCTAAAAGCGATTTTCTTGTTTTTTCGTTTAAGTGCTGAATTTATCGGCAAGTCGTTTAATTTAGCGACAATCCTGACTTAGTGCAAGCTCGCAGGAACGATTTTCGTAGGCCGGGTAAGGCGCAGCCGCCACCCGGCAATCCACAAAATCAAAGCTTAATAAAATGTTCGCGGTAGTAAGCCAGCTCAGCAACCGACTCACGAATATCATCCATCGCCTGATGCGTTCCCTGCTTGGTGAAGCCAGCAAGGATCTCCGGCTTCCAACGACGCGCCAGTTCCTTCAGCGTGCTGACGTCGAGATAGCGATAATGGAAATACGCTTCCAGCTCCGGCATGTATTTAAACAGGAAACGACGATCCTGCCCGATGCTATTGCCGCAGATAGGTGATTTTCCTGCAGGAACCCATTCTTGCAAAAAGGCCAGCGTGGCCAGTTCTGCTTCGCGATCGCCCATGGTGCTCGCCTTTACCCGTTCCACCAGCCCGCTACCGGTATGCGTACGTACGTTCCAGTCATCCATTAATGCCAGTTGTTCGTCAGACTGGTGCACCGCAATCGTCGGTCCTTCAGCCAGAATATTTAAGTTGGCATCCGTCACCAGCGTGGCGATCTCAATAATGCGATCGCGCTCGGGATCCAGACCAGTCATCTCCAGATCGATCCAAATCAGGTTGTTTTCATTGGCACTCATGCTATTTTCCACCCTTCAGCGTCACATTCAGTGTGACTATATTCATCTAAAATTGCGTGTATCATAAATGTTTTGCCCATCATGGGCGACCAGGAGCCAGTCCGATTGAGTAAGAATAAACTCTCCAAAGGCCAACAGCGCCGTGTGAACGCCAATCACCAGCGTCGTCTGAAAACGTCCGCGGAGAAGCCAGACTACGACGACAACCTGTTTGGCGAAACCGCTGAAGGCATCGTTATCAGCCGTTTTGGCATGCATGCCGACGTGGAGTCTGCTGACGGCGACATTCACCGCTGCAACATCCGCCGCACAATTCGTTCACTGGTTACCGGCGATCGCGTAGTCTGGCGACCAGGTAAAGCGGCAGCAGAAGGGGTAAATGTCAAAGGCATCGTTGAGGCGGTTCACGAACGTACCTCGGTGCTCACACGTCCTGACTTTTACGATGGGGTAAAACCCATTGCCGCCAATATCGATCAGATCGTTATTGTCTCAGCCATCTTACCCGAGCTGTCGCTTAATATTATCGACCGCTATCTGGTCGCCTGCGAAACGCTACACGTTGAACCGATTATCGTACTGAATAAGATCGATCTGCTGGATGCCGAAGGCATGGCCTTTGTTAACGAACAGATGGATATCTATCGCAACATTGGCTATCGCGTGTTGATGGTATCAAGCCGCACGAAAGACGGTCTGAAACCGCTTGAAGAAGCGTTAACCGGTCGTATCAGCATTTTTGCCGGCCAGTCGGGTGTAGGTAAATCCAGCCTGCTCAATAACCTTCTCGGCCTGCAGGAAGCGATCCTGACCAACGATGTCTCCGACAACTCCGGTCTTGGGCAGCACACCACCACCGCTTCTCGCCTGTATCACTTCCCGCACGGCGGCGACGTTATCGACTCCCCTGGCGTACGCGAGTTCGGACTGTGGCATCTGGAACCGGAACAAATCACCCATGGCTTTGTCGAATTCCATGACTACCTGGGTCATTGCAAATATCGCGACTGCAAGCATGATGCCGATCCAGGCTGCGCTATCCGTGAGGCTGTAGAAAAAGGGGAAATAGCCGAAACTCGGTTTGAAAATTATCACCGCATCCTGGAAAGCATGGCGCAGGTAAAAACGCGTAAAAACTTTTCTGATACTGACAACTGACAACTAAGCTAAGCATCGCTAGAATCGTCCCCTTTTTCAGGATCCGGCCCATATGCCGGATCGGGAACAAATTATGGCCTGGAGGCTACCTTGTTAAACTCATTTAAGCTTTCGCTACAATACATTCTGCCGAAACTATGGCTCACTCGCCTGGCGGGCTGGGGTGCGAGCAAACGAGCGGGATGGCTGACCAAACTGGTGATCGATCTGTTCGTGAAATATTACAAGGTCGATATGAAAGAGGCGCAAAAGCCGGATACCGCCAGCTATCGCACCTTTAACGACTTCTTTGTTCGTCCCCTGCGCGACGAGGCTCGTCCAGTCAATACCGATCCGAATGTACTGGTCATGCCTGCCGACGGCGTGATCAACCAGTTAGGTAACATCGAAGAAGACAAGCTGTTACAGGCCAAAGGGCACAGCTATACGCTTGAAGCGCTGCTGGCCGGCAACTACCAGATGGCGGACAAATTCCGCAACGGTACGTTTGTGACCACTTACTTATCACCACGCGATTACCACCGGGTACATATGCCATGTAACGGTATCCTGCGCGAAATGATGTACGTGCCAGGCGACCTCTTCTCTGTAAACATCCTGACAGCGCAAAACGTACCGAATCTGTTTGCCCGTAACGAACGCGTTATTTGCCTGTTTGATACCGAGTTTGGCCCAATGGTGCAAATTTTGGTCGGGGCGACTATCGTTGGCAGCATTGAAACCGTATGGGCTGGCACCATTACCCCACCGCGTGAAGGCGTAATTAAACGCTGGACCTGGCCTGAAGGCGAAAGCGAAGGGTCGGTGGCACTGCTGAAAGGTCAGGAAATGGGCCGCTTTAAGCTCGGTTCCACCGTCATCAACCTGTTCGCACCGGGCAAAGTTAACCTGGTTGAGCAATTGCAGGACCTTTCAGTCACGAAAATCGGTCAGCCAATGGCCATCTCAACCGAGACTTTCGTGACACCAGAGGCAGAACCTGCCCCGCTGCCGAAAGAAGAGATCGAAGCAGAACACGACGCCAGCCCGCTGGTTGACGACAAAAAAGACGAAACTTAAACATAGGAATCGCTGCTGTGCGCCTGATTATCACTTTTCTGATGGCCTGGTGCCTCAGCCTGGGGGCGTACGCTGCGACGGCCCCCGACGCCAAACAACTCACCCAGGAACTGGAGCAGGCCAAGGCGGCGAAACCCGCTCAGCCAGAAACCGTCGAGGCGCTCCAGTCCGCGCTGAATGCCCTTGAGGAGCGGAAAGGCTCTCTCGAGCGCGCCGCGCAATACCAGCAGGTTATTGATAACTTCCCCAAGCTCTCCGCTACGCTACGCGCACAGCTTAGCAATCTGCGTGACGAACCGCGCAACGTACCAACCGGACTGACAACTGATGCGTTAAACCAGGAGATCCTCCAGGTCAGCAGTCAGTTGCTGGAAAAGAGTCGTCAGGCCCAGCAGGAGCAGGATCGCGCCCGGGAAATCGCCGACTCGTTAAGTCAGCTTCCTCAACAGCAAACCGATGCCCGCCGCCAATTAAATGAGCTTGAGCGGCGTATTGGTACCGCCAACGCCAATCCCGCGCAGAATCAGGCGATGCAGGCTGAGTCCGCCAAACTCAAAGCCCTGGTCGATGAACTGGAGCTGGCGCAGCTTTCCGCCAACAACCGTCAGGAACTGGCGCGTATGCGCTCAGAACTGGCGGAAAAACAGAGCCAACAGCTCGACGCCTATCTGCAGGCATTACGTAATCAACTCAACAGTCAGCGGCAGCGTGAAGCTGAGCGAGCGCTGGAGAGTACCGAACTGCTGGCGGAAAACAGCGCGGGGCTGCCCGAAGGCATTGTTGACCAGTTCAAGGTAAACCGCGAACTGTCCCAGGCCTTAAACCAGCAGGCGCAGCGTATGGATCTGGTCGCGTCGCAACAGCGTCAGGCCACCAGCCAAACGCTGCAGGTGCGTCAGGCGTTGAATACGCTGCGCGAACAGTCCCAGTGGCTTGGGGTCTCGAATATGCTGGGGGAAGCGCTACGCGCGCAGGTATCTCGTCTGCCCGAAATGCCCAAACCTCAGCAGTTAGATACCGAAATGGCGCAGCTACGTGTGCATCGTATGCGCTATGAAGATCTCCTCAATAAACAGCCGCAACTACGCCAGATCCATCAGGCCGATGGGCAACCGCTGACCGCGGAACAGAGCAGCATCCTCAACGCCCAGTTGCGCACTCAGCGTGAATTGCTGAACTCTCTGTTACAGGGTGGCGATACGCTGATCCTTGAGCTGACCAAACTAAAAGTCTCCAATAGCCAACTGGAAGATGCGCTAAAAGAGGTCAACGAAGCGACGCACCGCTATCTGTTCTGGACGTCTGACGTCAGCCCTATCTCCCTCTCCTGGCCTGTCGACATTGTTCAGGATCTGCGGCGTCTGATCTCATTAGATACCTTTAATCAGTTAGGTAAAGCCAGCATCATGATGCTGACCAGCAAAGAAACGCTACTACCGCTGTTCGGTGCGTTGGTACTGGTTGGATTTAGCCTCTATTCTCGCAAACACTTTACCCGTTTTCTTGAACGCTCGTCCGCGCGGGTGGGTAAGGTGACCCAGGACCACTTCTGGCTGACGATACGTACGGTATTCTGGTCAATACTCGTCGCCTCGCCGCTACCGGTACTGTGGGCCACCCTGGGTTACGGTTTGCAGGAAGCCTGGCCTTATCCGTTGGCCGTCGCTATCGGCGATGGCGTAACTGCCACGGTGCCCATGCTATGGGCGGTGATGATTTGCGCCACCTTTGCACGCCCTAACGGTCTGTTCATTGCCCACTTTGGCTGGCCGCGTAATCGCGTCGCGAAGGCTATGCACTATTACCTGATGAGCATCGGACTGATTGTCCCGCTGATCATGGCGGTAATTATGTTTGATAACCTCAATGACCGGGAATTCTCCGCCTCATTGGGACGCTTGTGCTTTATCTTGATTTGCGGCGCACTGGCGGTCGTGACTCTGAGCCTGAAGCGCGCCGGAATACCGCTGTATCTCGATAAAGAGGGCAACAGCGATAACATGGTCAACAGCATGCTATGGAATATGCTGATGGGCGCGCCGCTGATTGCCATCCTCGCGGCCGCAGTGGGCTATCTAGCCACATCGCAAGCTTTGCTGGCGCGTCTGGAAACGTCCGTGGCTATCTGGTTCTTGTTACTGGTGGTGTATCACGTCATCCGCCGCTGGATGCTGATCCAACGCCGCCGTCTGGCGTTCGACCGCGCCAAGCATCGACGCGCCGAAATGCTGGCGCAGCGCGCGCGGGGTGAAGAAGAACCGCCGCACTCCACCAGTCTTGAAGGCGCGATTGATGTTGATGAAAGCGAAGTGGATCTGGACGCGATCAGCGCGCAATCGCTGCGTCTGGTGCGCTCTATTCTGATGCTTATCGCCCTGCTTTCAGTCATTGTGCTGTGGTCGGAAATTCATTCCGCATTTGGCTTCCTGGAAAACATCTCGTTGTGGGATGTCACCTCTACGGTGCAAGGCGTGGAAAGCTTAGAGCCGATCACGCTGGGCGCGGTGCTCATCGCGATACTGGTATTTATCATCACCACCCAGTTAGTGCGCAACCTCCCCGCGTTGCTGGAGCTGGCGCTGCTGCAACATCTGGATTTAACCCCCGGCACCGGTTACGCCATTACCACCATTACCAAGTATTTGCTGATGCTGATTGGCGGTCTGGTTGGCTTCTCGATGATCGGCATTGAGTGGTCCAAACTGCAATGGCTGGTGGCTGCTCTCGGTGTTGGTCTGGGCTTTGGTTTGCAGGAAATCTTCGCCAACTTTATTTCCGGCCTGATTATCCTGTTTGAGAAACCGATTCGCATTGGCGACACGGTGACCATTCGCGATCTTACCGGTAGTGTGACGAAGATTAACACTCGCGCCACCACCATCAGCGACTGGGACCGCAAAGAGATCATCGTGCCCAATAAGGCCTTTATCACCGAGCAGTTTATCAACTGGTCGTTATCAGATTCGGTCACCCGTGTGGTGTTAACTATCCCGGCGCCGTCAGAGGCTAACAGCGAGGAGGTCACGCAGATTTTGCTGACTGCCGCGCAGCGCTGTTCGCTGGTTATCGATAACCCGGCACCAGAAGTCTTTCTGGTAGATCTGCAGCAGGGGATTCAAATCTTCGAACTGCGTATTTATGCCGCAGAGATGGGACACCGTATGCCGCTGCGTCATGAGATCCACCAGCTGATTCTGGCAGGCTTCCGCGAACACGGTATTGATATGCCATTCCCGCCGTTCCAGATGCGTCTGGAGAGCCTTGGCGGTAAACAAACGGGAAGAACGTTAAGTTCTGCGGGCAGAGCCAGCCGCCCGGCAGGAAGTTTGTAGCGCATGATTCAGGCAAGACATGCCGGATGGCGACCCGTTGGGTCTTATCCGGCCTACGAAAATGCTTCTTTGTAGGCCGGATACGCCAGGACGGTTACTCCACCGCCCACTCAGGTTCGTTGGCCATGCGACGGCTATAGTTCTGATAAATCGCCATCGCCAGCAGCGAGAAGAAGATCGGGCCGCCGGTCATCCACAATGCGCTGTTCCAGTCCCCGGCTTCAATCACCGGCTGGATGATGGTGAACACGTTGGCAAACGTCACCACCAATACCACCACGCCGGTTGTCAGTAACGTCGCCGCCCGCGTTTTAAAAATCACAAACGGCCTTTCCAGATCCGTACGCGCTTTAAAGAATGGGAAAGCCAGCGCAAGGAACAGATACGGCAGCGTCATTGAGACGTTCGCCATCAGGGTCAGTTTGTTATAAAACGCTGAGGCCGTGTCGCCGCCAAACGAAACCAGCAGGATAAACAAGCTCACCAGTAAACACTGCAACCACATTGCCGTCGTCGGCATCCCCACCGCATTCAGCCTGGTCATCGGCGCGGGCCACAATGCCTTCGGCGTTCCCTGAATAATCGCTTTCAGCGGCGAGTAGCTGAGCGTGAAAAAGGCGCCAGTATAGGCGAGGAACATAGAAAGGCCGGTGATACGCGCGAACCATACGCCCAACGCCATCGCGCTTTCCGGGGAAAGGTGCAGCGCATTACCCAACGTCATCCCGAGGCTTTTCATCAGGATATAAGTAATGTTGCCGAGGTTGACCGAGCCATCACTTAATACCTGTTGCCAGTTGGTGCTAACGCCCCATAAAAATATCGCCAGTGAATAACCGACAGAAATGACAATAGCGGCAAAGACAATCCCTTTCGCGAAGTTCTTTTCTGGCTTTTCTGTTTTATCTACCAGTCCGCCCACGGCCTCAATTCCGCCGTAAGCAAAAATAGCAAACACAACAAATGACAACATTGCCAGACCGGACTGATATCCCGGATTAGGCGAGGAGATAAAATTAATATCCTGCGCAAAGTGGCCACCCGTTAATAACAAAATAGCGACACTCACTAACAACAAAACTAAATTAAGACACATTACGGCAATTCCACCTACAGCCGTAATACGGGCAATCTTATTAATCCCCCGTGAGGCCACGCAGGTCACCAGAATCATCCAGCCGACGGCGAGCAGCCCGACAACCTGCGTAGGCTCAAGCCCGGCAAAACGCCAGTGCTGCGTCATGTCTGCGCCAAATAAGAAGGTCGAAAAAGGTACCCAGACCTTTGCCGCCGTGCTGACCATCCATATCACATAGGAAGAAAACCACATAAACGTGCCGATAAACGCATAACGTGGCCCAACGCTATTATTCATCCACGAATAGATTCCCCCCTCTTCTTTCCGATAGGCGGAACCCATTTCCGCCATCATTAAAGCAAATGGAATAAAAAATAATAATGCGGAAAATATATACCATGGAATCGCGCTGTACCCCATTAAATAGAACGCGGAGGGGCTGTTAGCAAAACCAAAAACAGACGTAAATATCATAAGGATGAGACCAATCAGGCTCATCTTTTTTATTGTTTGGGTCATTAAACCATCCCTTACTCTGGCAAGCGTTTCACAAACGCCGCTCACCGATTGGCACTGCTCTCATTGCGGAGTTCAGCGATAAAAAATTAACACAGAATTGATACCTGAAAGATATCAAACATCCAGATGTAAATTGTGGCTATTAGAGGGTAAATGAAAAAATATGCTACAAAGTGGCTGTTTATCCGCCACTTTGTATGGAGAGAGCGTAAATTACGCGCGATCGACGGTAAATGCGATAACCTCAGCCAGGCTTTCCGCGCCCAGAGCCAGCATCACCAGACGGTCAACGCCGAGCGCCACGCCAGAGCAATCCGGCATGCCCACTTTTAACGCTTCAAGCAGGTTGGTATCGATAGGTTGCTGTGGCAGGCCACGCGCGGCACGTTTGCGGTTATCCTGTTCAAACCGTTGCTGCTGCTCGCGCGCGTCGGTCAACTCATGGAAACCATTCGCCAGCTCAATACCTTTGTAATACACCTCGAAACGCTCAGCCACGCGGTGATCTTCGGTACTGATTTGCGCCAATGATGCCTGGCTGGCGGGGAAATGATACACAAACGTCGGTTTGTCTTTGCCGATATGCGGCTCAACGCCCATCGTGAACAGCAGTTGCAGCAACGTATCCCGATCTTCTTCAGTATCGGCGATATTGCTGAGATCCAGCTTAGCCGCTACTTCCCGCAGTTGGGTTTTGTCTGCTGATAGTGGATCTATCTCCAGATGGCGCTGAAAGGCCTGCTGATAAGAAAGGCTTTCCGCCGGAGAGCAGTCCAGCACTTGCTGGAGCAAATCATCCACTTCATTCATCAGGCGATACATATCGTAGTGGGGACGATACCACTCGAGCATGGTGAACTCAGGGTTATGATGACGTCCCATCTCTTCATTGCGAAAGCTGCGGCACAGTTGATATACCGGGCCACATCCTGCCACCAGCAGGCGCTTCATGTGATATTCCGGACTGGTCATTAAATAGAGATTCATTCCCTGGGAATGTCCAGGGCCGACGAAACGTGTTTCGAACGGGAACAGATGGATGTCCGTTACCGTTGCCTGACTCATACAAGGGGTCTCAACCTCAAGCACGCCACGATCGGCAAAAAAGCGGCGAATCTCCGCTATAATTGCTGCACGTTTTAACAGATTGGGGATGGACGCGCTCGGCTGCCAGGTTGCCGTTTCGCTCATGGTTGTTTCTCCGATTTAAGACAAGGGCACGAAGTCTACTCGTATCGCGCTAACGAGACAAATTTCCCGCGGTAGTAATCAGCACTGGCAATCGGGTAAAAAAAGCGACATTGGGTGGTTTAGTAATTAAATTAATCAAATTCAATGATAATTCCCCCCTTTGACACGCTAAAAAAATCGAACACGTCAAATTTCCCGCACATCCCTAAGACTATACTATTGTACCTATAAAGGAGCAGTGGAAACGCGTTCATAACCTGTTTGAAGCCGATGAAGCATCTGAGTTCAGGCGGGGATGAAATAACAACAATCTGGAGGAATGTCGTGCAAACCTTTCAAGCCGATCTTGCCATTATAGGCGCCGGTGGCGCGGGATTACGTGCTGCAATTGCTGCCGCACAAGCAAATCCCAACGCTAAAATCGCACTGATCTCAAAAGTGTACCCAATGCGCAGCCATACCGTTGCTGCCGAAGGCGGCTCTGCTGCTGTCGCGCAGGATCATGACAGCTTTGACTACCATTTTCACGATACGGTAGCAGGCGGAGACTGGCTATGTGAGCAGGATGTCGTGGATTACTTTGTCCACCACTGCCCAACTGAAATGACGCAACTCGAACAATGGGGCTGCCCATGGAGCCGTCGTGAAGACGGTAGCGTCAACGTACGTCGCTTCGGCGGCATGAAAATCGAGCGTACCTGGTTTGCCGCGGATAAAACCGGCTTCCACATGCTGCATACGCTGTTCCAAACGTCTTTGCAGTTCCCACAGATTCAGCGCTTTGACGAACACTTCGTTCTCGATATCCTGGTTGACGATGGTCATGCTCGCGGCGTCGTCGCGATGAACATGATGGAAGGCACGCTGGTGCAGATCCGTGCTAACGCAGTGGTAATGGCAACGGGCGGCGCAGGTCGCGTTTACCGTTACAACACCAACGGCGGCATCGTAACCGGCGACGGTATGGGCATGGCGCTGAGCCACGGCGTTCCGCTGCGTGATATGGAATTCGTTCAGTATCACCCGACGGGTCTGCCAGGCTCCGGTATCCTGATGACTGAAGGCTGCCGTGGTGAAGGCGGTATTCTGGTCAACAAAAATGGCTACCGTTATCTGCAAGACTACGGCATGGGTCCGGAAACCCCACTGGGCGAGCCGAAAAACAAATATATGGAACTCGGTCCGCGCGACAAAGTTTCTCAGGCTTTCTGGCACGAATGGCGCAAAGGCAACACCATTTCCACTCCGCGTGGCGATGTGGTTCACCTCGACCTGCGTCACCTCGGCGAGAAAAAACTGCTCGAACGTTTACCGTTCATCTGCGAACTGGCGAAAGCCTACGTGGGTGTCGATCCGGTTAAAGAACCGATCCCGGTACGTCCGACCGCGCACTACACCATGGGCGGTATCGAAACCGATCAGCACTGTGAAACCCGCATTAAAGGTCTGTTCGCTGTCGGCGAATGTTCCTCTGTTGGTCTGCATGGCGCTAACCGTCTGGGCTCTAACTCCCTGGCGGAACTGGTGGTCTTCGGTCGTATGGCCGGCGAACAGGCTGCGGAACGTGCTGCAACGGCTGGCGCTGCAAACAGTGCCGCGCTTGATGCACAGGTTGCCGGTATTGAAAAACGTCTGAAAGATCTGGTTAACCAGGAAGGTAACGAAAACTGGTCTAAGATCCGTGACGAAATGGGGATCTCCATGGAAGAAGGTTGCGGTATCTACCGTACGCCGGAACTCATGCAGAAAACCGTTGATAAGCTGGCTGAGCTGCAGGAGCGCTTCAAGCGCGTGCGTATCACTGATACCTCCAGCGTCTTCAACACCGACCTGCTGTACACCATCGAACTGGGTCACGGTCTGAACGTTGCTGAATGTATGGCGCACTCCGCTCTGGCGCGTAAAGAATCCCGCGGCGCGCATCAGCGTCTGGATGAAGGCTGCACCGAGCGTGACGACGTGAACTTCCTCAAACACACCCTCGCCTTCCGCGATGCTGACGGCACGACTCGCCTGGAATACAGCGACGTGAAAATCACCACTCTGCCACCGGCTAAACGTGTTTACGGTGGCGAAGCGGAAGCAGCCGATAAGAAGGAGAAGGCGAATGGCTGAGATGAAAAACCTGAAAGTTGAGGTGGTGCGCTATAACCCGGAAACCGATACCGCGCCGCACAGTGCTTTCTACGAAGTTCCTTACGATGAAACCACGTCTCTGCTCGATGCGTTGGGCTACATCAAGGATAACCTGGCGCCGGACCTGAGCTATCGCTGGTCCTGCCGTATGGCAATCTGCGGCTCCTGCGGCATGATGGTCAACAACGTGCCGAAGCTGGCGTGCAAAACCTTCCTGCGTGATTACACCAACGGTATGAAGGTTGAAGCGCTGGGCAACTTCCCGATTGAGCGCGATCTGGTCGTCGATATGACGCACTTTATCGAAAGCCTTGAAGCGATCAAACCGTACATCATCGGTAACCCGCGTACACCGGATCAGGGTCCAAACACCCAGACTCCGGCGCAGATGGCGAAGTATCATCAGTTCTCCGGTTGCATCAACTGTGGTCTGTGTTACGCCGCGTGCCCGCAGTTCGGCCTGAACCCTGAGTTCATTGGACCGGCTGCGATTACGCTGGCGCATCGTTACAACGAAGATAGCCGCGACCACGGTAAGAAAGAGCGTATGGCTCAATTGAATAGCCCGAACGGCGTCTGGAGTTGTACTTTCGTGGGCTACTGCTCCGAAGTCTGCCCGAAACACGTCGATCCGGCTGCGGCCATTCAGCAGGGTAAAGTTGAAAGTTCAAAAGACTTTCTTATCGCAACCCTGAAACCACGCTAAGGAGTGCAACATGACGACTAAACGCAACGCCTATGTGCGGCCAATGACGTCCACCTGGTGGAAGAAACTGCCGTTTTATCGCTTTTACATGCTGCGTGAAGGCACAGCCGTTCCGGCTGTCTGGTTCAGTATTGAACTGATCTTCGGCCTGTTTGCGCTTAAGCACGGTGTGGAATCCTGGGCTGGCTTTGTCGGGTTCCTGCAGAACCCGGTGGTGGTGATCCTTAACATCATCGCCCTGGCAGCCGCGCTGCTGCATACCAAGACCTGGTTTGAGCTGGCGCCGAAAGCGGCCAACATCATCGTAAAAGACGAAAAAATGGGGCCAGAGCCAATCATCAAAGGGCTTTGGGCGGTTACTGTGGTTGCGACAGTAGTAATACTGTTTGTTGCCCTGTTCTGGTAAGGAGTCCGGAATGATTAATCCAAATCCAAAACGCTCTGACGAACCCGTATTCTGGGGCCTGTTTGGTGCAGGCGGTATGTGGAGCGCAATCATTGCGCCGGTGATGATTCTGCTGGTAGGCATTATGCTGCCGCTGGGCTTTGTTCCTGATGCCTTCAGCTATGAACGCGTCCTGGCATTCGCTCAGAGCTTTATCGGTCGCGCATTCCTGTTCCTGATGATCGTCCTGCCGCTGTGGTGCGGTTTACACCGTATGCATCACGCGATGCATGACCTGAAAATCCACGTGCCTGCTGGCAAATGGGTATTCTACGGACTGGCAGCTATCCTGACCGTTGTAACGGCCATTGGTATCCTGACCATCTAATTGCATGCGTTAACTATCAGGCCCGCCATTGGCGGGCCTTTTTATTTGTGCAGAGCCCCAGCCAACCAACGGGAAAACTCACGCATTGCAGATGTCTCCGGTCGGGATTGCAAACGCGTTATCCAATAGCTCCCCAGATCAATCTGCGTTAGAAACGGTTGAACGATACGTTCACTACCAAGCAGATGAGTGAACATTCTTACCGGGGCAATCGCCACCCCGATCCCCGCCTGCGCGGCCTCCAGCATTGTGACGGACGAATCAAACACCACCACGTTGTGCGTCGGTGACGGAGGCGCTTCTCCGGCGGCCTGCATCCAAAGCGTCCACTCATCTCGCCGATAAGAGCGTAATAACGGGAATTTCAGGAGGTCTGCAGGTACCTTGATCTGTGCGGCTAATTCTGGCGAGCAAAGCGGGGACATCAGCGCGCTACACAAATATTGTGCATCGGTATCGTGCCAGGCACCTCCTCCGTAGCGAATGGTATAGTCCAGTCCCTCGGCGGCGGGATCCACGCGGTTATTGTGGGTGGAAATATGCAAATCAATATGCGGATAACTACGCTTAAAGTCGCTGAGCAGAGGAAAAAGACAACCGACCGCAAAGGTCCCCACCACTCCGATTTTAAGTTTTTCCTGGGTTTTTTTAGTAGCAAAACGATCCAGCATCTCCGCCATACGATCGAAAGAATCATTAAGTACAGGTAACAGACTTTCCCCTTCTGTCGTCAGCATTAACCCACGGGAGCCGCGCACAAACAGCTGACAATTTAGCTGCTGTTCCAGCGCTTTGACATGCTGGCTGATGGCAGAATGCGTCACGTTGAGCTCAATCGCAGCGCGGGTAAAGCTAAGGTGTCTGCCCGCGGCTTCAAAAGCTCGCAGTGAGTTAAGAGGAATATAGCTACGCGTCATCATCCGGCCTGTTAGAAAAACTTATATCTGCTGCTAAATTTAACCGTTTGTCAACACACTGCAAATCAAACAAACTGATTGCGTCTGACGGGCCCGGACACCCTTTCGCTTTTTATTACGGAACTGATTTCATGATGAAAAAATCGTTATGCTGCGCGTTGCTGCTGACAGCCTCTTTCTCCACGTTTGCCGCCGCAAAAACAGAACAACAGATTGCCGATATCGTAAACCGTACCATCACACCGCTGATGCAAGAACAGGCTATTCCGGGTATGGCCGTGGCAATTATCTACCAGGGAAAACCCTATTACTTTACCTGGGGGAAAGCCGATATCGCCAATGACCGCCCCGTCACCCGGCAAACGCTGTTTGAGCTTGGATCGGTAAGTAAGACGTTTAACGGTGTGCTGGGCGGCGATGCTATCGCCCGTGGTGAAATTAAGCTCAGCGATCCGGTCACCCAATACTGGCCCGAATTAACTGGCAAACAATGGCAGGGTATCAGCCTGCTGAACCTGGCCACCTATACGGCGGGTGGTCTGCCGCTTCAGGTACCTGACGACGTTACAGATAAAGCGGCATTACTGCGCTTTTATCAAAACTGGCAGCCGCAATGGGCCCCGGGCGCTAAACGCCTGTATGCTAACTCCAGTATTGGTCTGTTTGGCGCACTGGCGGTGAAACCTTCAGGAATGGGCTATGAAGAGGCGATGACCAAACGCGTCCTGCAACCATTAAAACTGGCGCATACCTGGATTACGGTTCCACAGAGCGAACAAAAGGATTATGCCTGGGGTTATCGCGAAGGGAAGCCCGTGCACGTATCTCCGGGCCAGCTTGATGCCGAAGCCTACGGGGTGAAATCCAGCCTTGTCGATATGACTCGTTGGGTTCAGGCCAACATGGACGCCAGCCAGATGCAGGAGAAAACGCTCCGACAGGGAATTGAAATTGCGCAGGCTCGTTACTGGCATATTGGCGATATGTACCAGGGGTTAGGTTGGGAGATGCTGAACTGGCCGGTGAATGCCGACTCGATAATCAACGGTAGCGACAGTAAAGTCGCGTTAGCGGCGCTTCCCGCCGTTGAGGTCAATCCGCCCGCCCCTGCAGTGAAAGCCTCATGGGTGCACAAAACCGGCTCCACTGGCGGATTTGGCAGCTACGTTGCGTTCGTTCCGGAAAAAAATCTCGGCATCGTGATGCTGGCAAACAAAAGCTACCCAAACCCTGCTCGCGTCGAGGCCGCCTGGCGCATTCTTGAAAAATTGCAGTAACTGACGATGAGGTCCGCTATAGCGGACCTCGTTTCTTCCTCTTCTTTTCCTGCTGTCATCTACACTTAACAAAAAACAGTAAGGAAAATCTTATGCGCATTCTGCCCGTCGTTGCTGCAGTTACCGCTGCATTTCTGGTTGTCGCCTGCAGTTCCCCTACACCGCCAAAAGGCGTTACCGTTGTGAATAACTTTGACGCCAAACGCTATCTTGGTACCTGGTATGAAATTGCACGTTTAGACCATCGCTTCGAACGTGGACTGGAAAAAGTGACCGCAACGTATAGCTTGCGCGACGACGGCGGTATCAACGTGATCAATAAGGGCTATAACCCGGACAGAGGGATGTGGCAAAAAACGGAGGGTAAAGCCTATTTCACCGGCGACCCAAATCGGGCGGCGCTCAAGGTGTCATTCTTCGGCCCCTTCTATGGTGGGTATAACGTGATTGCGCTCGACCGGGAATATCGCCACGCGCTGGTGTGTGGTCCGGATCGCGATTACCTGTGGATCCTTTCACGGACACCCACCATTTCAGATGAAATGAAGCAGCAAATGTTGGCTATCGCGACCCGGGAAGGGTTTGACGTCAATAAACTGATTTGGGTGAAACAGCCTGGTGCTTAGTGAGTGCTCAGCTTCAGACCAATAATGCCAGCCACAATCAGCCCCAGACTCAGCAAACGCGCCGGGCTGGCAGATTCACCCAACAGCAGAATCCCGGTAATGGCCGCCCCGACGGCGCCAATACCGGTCCAGACGGCATAGGCGGTCCCAACTGGCAAGGTGCGCATCGCCCAGGAGAGCATGGCGATACTGACGATCATCGCGACAATGGTGATAATGCTTGGCGTCAGACGAGTGAAGCCGTGGGTGTATTTCAGGCCAATCGCCCAAACAACTTCGAGCAAACCGGCAATTAATAAAATGATCCAGGACATATCAGGCTCCAGAACAATGGGGCCGTCCCCGGTGAAAGAAGCGTTTGCAGGTCGTCCTGCAAAGCTGGTGTGTGAAATGGCATTTTTGCCCGACAGAAAATGAATTTCAACCTTTTTATTCACCGTCTGTTAAAAGCAAGAATTAAGCATAATTAGCGGCGTAGTTCCCGCATTTGGCACTCATCGGAGTTCTCTATGATGAAGGGCTTTCTGAAATCAGAAAGTCGATTGCCCCTCTTCTGAATGCGAAAAGTTTATGCTTAAAATTTTAGTGATTGACCGATGCCACTTTACCCGCACAGGGATTGAGGCCTTGCTTAATCATTCTGGCAGGTTCAGCTCCTCATTTCTGGTATCAGGAATTAATAATCTTCTGTTGGCAAAAGAGCATATTTTGCAGTGGAAACCGCATCTGGTCATTGCGGATTTATACAGTTTTATTAGCGAGGCGCATTCCACTCCGCCAGTTAAGCCCTTTTTCATGAGCTGTGGCGTCATCCCGTTGATTTTACTGCAATCAGCGGACAGACAGCACACATCCGTCCCGACTTCTCAAGCCATCG
Organism: Citrobacter sp. CRE-46; assembly: GCF_059615875.1. NCBI lineage: Bacteria > Pseudomonadati > Pseudomonadota > Gammaproteobacteria > Enterobacterales > Enterobacteriaceae > Citrobacter > Citrobacter sp. CRE-46. Next base: position 4,697,526 of record NZ_CM184341.1, read on the forward strand.
CCCATTCGGTATTAACCAAACACACCTCGCTAAACGCACTCACACACACGATTCAGGAAGCGCTACAAGATCGCCCCACATTAGCATTAGCCGAAAACCCGACGCCACTGCTGACGCCGCAGGAGGAGAAAGTATTGTCAATGTGGATGGATGGTGTGAGCAACAATGCGATAGCCGCCACGCTCAGCATTCATGGCAAAACGGTGTATACCTATAAACGAAATATTCGTATGAAGCTTCATCTGGGGAACCGCTTCTCACCGTTTCTCTCGCTCCCGCATAAGGAAAGTTAACGGTACGACCCGGCGTCGTACCGTTGAGCGTTATTGCTGAGCTTTTGTCGCTGCACCAGAAATAGCGTTACCACCGTCAGAAATATCCTCCCCTACGCCTCGCGTGGTATTACACGCAGTTAATACGGAAGAAAGTACCAACACAGAAAAGATCGCAGCAATTGTCTTCTTAATCATAACGTCTTCCTTTTCTAGCCAATATTGTTTGTGTATAGCTACTTAATAATAGACAAGATCCGGAAGTGTGATGGATAAACAATCGTTTTTCAGATTATGTGAGAAGTTTAACTGGCGGCGTGAGAGATTGAATTGCCGAGGTGTTTGATGTCTTCACCGAAGCCGCGCGCGGTATTACAGCCCGCCAGTAGGGTGCTGGTGAAAAGGATTAGCATTACAAGACTGAGAAGACGTTTCATCATTCCTGCCCTGGAAAAAGTATGGCGCAGCAACCTGCGCCACAAGATCAAATAAGTGTTTTATTTTACGCGGGAAACGTATTCGCCTGAGCGAGTATCCACTTTGATCACTTCGCCGATCTGTACGAACAGCGGAACTTTAACGACTGCGCCGGTAGACAGAGTAGCCGGTTTGCCGCCAGTACCAGCGGTATCGCCTTTCAGACCTGGGTCGGTTTCAATAACTTCCAGCTCAACGAAGTTCGGCGGAGTCACGGAGATCGGCTGACCGTTCCACAGGGTCACGATGCATTCAGCCTGGTCCAGCAGCCATTTAGCGTTATCGCCTACCGCTTTCTCGTCTGCAGCCAGCTGTTCGAAAGTGGTGTTGTTCATGAAGTGCCAGAATTCACCGTCGCTATACAAGAAGGTCAGGTTCATGTCGGCTACATCTGCGCCTTCGGCAGAGTCGGTAGACTTGAAGGTTTTCTCTACGCGAGTACCGGTCAGCAGGCGACGCAGCTTAACGCGCGCAAACGCCTGGCCTTTACCTGGTTTAACGAATTCGCTGGCTTCAACCGCATACGGTTCGCCGTCCAACATGATTTTAAGACCAGCACGAAAATCGTTGCTATAGTACGTTGCCATAAGGCCCTCTGAAAATTGTTAACTGGTAGCTAAGCCACAAAATGGCGCATATTGTAACCCTAAATACCCCATCCAGAGAAGATTGGTTATCGCAACTTGCCGATGTTGTGACCGATCCCGATGAACTTCTGCATCTTTTGAATATAGACGCAGATGAAAAACTGTTGGCCGGACGCGACGCGAGACGACTTTTCGCCCTGCGCGTACCACGCGCGTTTATTGCGCGCATGGAGAAAGGCAATCCGAACGATCCGCTTCTGCGTCAGGTACTTACCGCCGAGGAAGAGTTTGTTGCGGCGCCAGGCTACTCGACCGATCCACTGGAGGAACAGCACAGTGTGGTTCCCGGCCTGCTGCATAAATATCGCAACCGGGCGCTGCTGCTGGTCAAAGGCGGCTGCGCGGTAAATTGTCGTTATTGCTTCCGCCGACACTTCCCGTACGCCGAAAATCAGGGCAACAAGCGCAACTGGCAGGTCGCTCTGGACTACATTACTGCTCATCCTGAGTTAGATGAGGTAATCTTCTCCGGCGGCGATCCGTTGATGGCCAAGGATCACGAACTGGACTGGCTGCTCACGCAACTGGAAACCATTCCACACATTAAGCGTCTGCGCATTCACAGCCGTTTACCGATTGTGATCCCTGCGCGCATTACCGAAGGGCTGACCGAGCGTTTTGCTCACTCTTCATTGCAAATTCTGCTGGTCAATCATATTAACCATGCCAATGAAGTTGATGAGACGTTTCGCCAGGCGATGCTCAGACTGCGCAAAGCAGGCGTCACGCTACTCAATCAAAGCGTATTGCTACGGGGTGTTAACGATAACGCCCAAACCCTGGCCGACCTAAGTAACGCACTGTTTGATGCGGGTGTTATGCCCTATTACCTGCACGTACTGGATAAAGTGCAGGGTGCCGCCCACTTTATGGTCAGCGACGACGAAGCACGTCAGATTGTGCGTGAACTGCTGACGCTGGTTTCCGGTTATATGGTCCCTAAACTGGCGCGAGAAATTGGCGGAGAACCCAGTAAAACGCCGTTGGATCTGCAATTACGCCAGCAATAATGCTTATTGAGTGTCCGATTATGGACACTCACTACCAATCCCGAGTATTTAATATCCGTGCAGGTGGAGTCGCACTTTTAATATGTGCTATTTTAACTGGTACTGTGCAACAACTCATTTGCAAAATTTATAAATTAATACAAATATAAATTCCCAATAAATATATGGTTAGGGAGAACCCTAGATGGCTATTAGTATTAAGGGTATTAATACCGGTGTTATTCGTCAGAAGAATGAATTTATTGCTCTGGCACTCAAGATCAAAGAACCAAGAAATAAAGAGTCGCTGTTTTTTCTCTCACCGTTGGGGCTAAGAGATCTGCTTATCGCTCTGGAGAGCAGACTCCATGCGAAGCACCAGCTTAGCGAAGAAGCGCGTTTGCGATATGAAAAAGAACGCGACAAAGCCAGTAAAAAGATGCACGAGAATATCCCTTTAATTCAGGAAGATGAGTTAAAAAATGCGGATATAAACCGTCGCATCAATTCTCTGGTGTTAGTGGATGATAAAGGAGAAAGCTTAGCATTTTCTCTGACACTGCATAACGGACAAATCCACGAATTACTGATTAATGAACTGCAGATCCAGGTATTAGCCTATGCAATCATTCATGCAATAAAAAATGCTGGCATGCAGGAATTAGCGCTAAGAATGACATCGCTGCTGGATTTCCTGCCGCTGTACGATGTTGACTGCCAGCAAAACGATAATCTTGAATATGATTCATATACACAACCAGAATGGAAACATAACCTGTTTAACCATTACCTGGCGATTATCTACCGCTATAAGGATGAAAAGGGTAAAGCTCAATTCTGTGGCTCAGTAGTGAAAACTCGCGCCCTTTCCGGCAGTAAAGAAGCTGAGGCCATTACCCGACGCCTTCTGGACTTCAGCCCACGACTGAAAAAACTTGCCGGTGTCCCGTGCCAGGTGTTTGTCAAAACGTTGACGGCAGATAAAACCCAAAAGCTCAATCAGGATCAGTGTTTGCGCGCGCTACATCATTTACGCGTTCAGTCTGCGCATAAAGCTCAGAATGCCTGATGGCGCTGCGCTTATCAGGCCTACGATCATTTATACCGTAGGCCGGATAAGACGCTTTAGCGTCGCCATCCGGCATCAACAGCTTTTATCAGTTTGGGCACTTATAAACCTGACCATTCATCTCACTGGCGGTAGGAACAAAACTGGACAGCATTCCCTGTGATGGGCTGCTGACGCCATAAATTACGTTACCCCCCATTGCTGCGGCCTGGTTACGCAGATCGTTCGCTGCGCCACGCATAGACCCACCCTCTTCGCCATGCTGACCAGAAAGCCAGTTGCTCTGCGTACCGGTTGCAGTGCCAATCAGCTGGCACTCTGCGCCTGGCTTGTCTTCGACAAAGCGTACGTTTTGTCCGGCTGAACTCAGTTCGTTGCTGGAGCTACAACCCGCCATCAGTAGCGCGGCACCAACGATCCCTGCTAAATATTTCACGTGCATGTCATTCCCCATAATCAATTAGTTGGACGTTATGTCCGTAGCTGAATCATATACTAAAAAGATGACCAAAAGAAAAACCCCCAGACATTTCTGCCCGGGGGTTTCTCATTTTTCGCGAGAGGCGTATTTAATCAAATAATTCAAGTTGCAGGCAGGCGGCAAGTTCATGAACCCCAGGAGCTTACATAAGTAAGTGACTGGGGTGAACGAACGCAGCCAACGAACCTGCGGCTTGAAGTATGAAGATTAAATTACATCATGCCGCCCATTCCACCCATGCCGCCCATACCACCAGCAGCACCTAAGTCAGGCGCATCGCCTTTCGGCAGATCGGTAACCATGCACTCGGTGGTGATCATCAGACCCGCAACAGAAGCTGCATACTGCAGAGCAGAACGCGTTACTTTGGTTGGATCCAGGATACCCATGTCGATCATGTTGCCGTATTCTTCAGTTGCAGCGTTGTAACCGTAGTTACCGTCACCCGCTTTCACGGTGTTAGCCACTACAGACGGTTCTTCGCCGCAGTTCAGAACGATTTGACGCAGCGGAGCTTCCATTGCGCGCAGCGCAACTTTGATACCGACGTTCTGGTCTTCGTTCTGACCTTTCAGGCCGGCAATTTTGGACGCTACGCGAATCAGCGCAACACCACCACCAGCAACCACGCCTTCTTCTACCGCAGCACGGGTTGCGTGCAGGGCATCTTCAACGCGGGCTTTCTTCTCTTTCATTTCAACTTCAGTCGCAGCACCAACTTTGATTACCGCAACGCCGCCTGCCAGTTTCGCTACGCGCTCCTGCAGTTTTTCACGGTCGTAGTCTGAAGTAGCTTCTTCGATCTGCTGACGAATCTGAGTCACACGACCCTGGATTGCCGCTTCATCGCCCACGCCATCAATGATGGTGGTGGTGTCTTTATTGATAACAACGCGTTTTGCCTGACCCAGATCTTCCAGAGTGGCTTTTTCCAGTTCCATACCGATCTCTTCAGAGATAACGGTACCACCGGTCAGGGTAGCGATATCCTGCAGCATCGCTTTACGACGATCGCCGAAGCCAGGTGCTTTAACAGCAGCCACTTTCACGATACCGCGCATGGTGTTAACAACCAGAGTTGCCAGCGCTTCGCCTTCAACATCTTCTGCGATGATCAGCAGCGGTTTGCCTGCTTTCGCGACAGCTTCCAGAACCGGCAGCATTTCGCGGATGTTGGAAATTTTCTTATCAGCCAGCAGGATGAACGGGCTTTCCAGTTCAACAGCGCCAGTTTCCGGCTTGTTGATGAAGTAAGGAGACAGGTAGCCACGGTCGAACTGCATACCTTCAACCACGTCCAGTTCGTCCTGCAGACCGGTACCGTCTTCAACGGTGATCACGCCTTCTTTACCGACTTTGTCCATCGCTTCTGCGATCAGTTTACCTACGGTTTCGTCGGAGTTAGCGGAGATGGTACCAACCTGAGCGATTGCTTTAGAGTCAGAGCACGGTACGGACAGCGCTTTCAGTTCTTCAACGGCAGCAGCGACAGCTTTGTCGATACCACGTTTCAGATCCATCGGGTTCATACCCGCAGCAACAGCTTTCAGACCTTCAGTAATGATGGACTGAGCCAGTACGGTTGCGGTGGTGGTACCGTCGCCTGCAGCGTCATTCGCTTTAGAGGCAACTTCTTTCACCATCTGCGCACCCATGTTTTCGAACTTGTCTTCCAGTTCGATTTCACGTGCTACGGAAACACCATCTTTAGTGATGGTCGGTGCACCGAAAGATTTATCCAGAACTACGTTACGGCCTTTTGGACCGAGGGTAACTTTCACTGCATCTGCCAGTACGTTTACGCCGCGCAGCATTTTCACACGAGCGTCGTTACCGAATTTTACGTCTTTAGCTGCCATTTTCTCTTTCCCTTAAATTCGTATGTTCAGTGTCGTTCGCGGATTAGGCTTCAACAATTGCCAGGATGTCACTTTCAGACATGATCAACACTTCTTCATTGTCGATCTTCTCAGATTTAACACCGTAGCCATCGTTGAAAATAACGATATCGCCGACTTTCACGTCCAGCGGCTGTACGGTACCGTTGTCCAGGATGCGACCCTTACCGACAGCGATGATTTCGCCACGAGTTGATTTACCTGCTGCAGAACCGGTCAGTACGATGCCGCCAGCAGATTTGGATTCAACTTCTTTACGTTTGACGATCACACGATCATGTAACGGACGAATACTCATTGATAGCTCTCCTTTGAGAAAGTCTTTATCAGTTATGGGTGACGCCGGCCCGTAAACGGTTTCCCGGCTAGTGACCAGAGAGATGGGGATGGGCTTTTGTGCCTTCAAGGGGGCAAGCGAAAAAAATTTTTTATCAGCAGAAAATCCCGTCAAAACACCGACACGCCTCACATTTCATAACGATTTCAGTCACGTCGTCATAAGTAAATCCGATTGTGATACCATCAAAATCTGCGCTGTAGCCCAGTCAATGGGCATAACCGGATAACAACTTATGAGCGGACTGAAACAAGAGCTGGGACTGGCTCAGGGCGTTGGCCTGTTGTCGACATCATTATTAGGTACAGGCGTTTTTGCCGTCCCCGCGTTGGCTGCGCTGGTCGCTGGCAACAACAGTCTTTGGGCCTGGCCGGTGCTGATTGTTTTAGTCTTTCCCGTGGCGATTGTCTTTGCCGTGCTCGGCCGCCATTTCCCCAGCGCGGGCGGCGTGGCGCATTTTGTCGGTATGGCCTTTGGCTCGCGCCTGGAGCGCGTCACCGGATGGCTGTTTTTGTCGGTAATCCCGGTTGGCTTGCCTGCGGCATTACATATTGCCGCAGGATTCGGCCAGGCGATGTTTGGCTGGCATGACGAGCAGCTTCTGCTGGCAGAACTCGGTACACTGGCGTTGGTCTGGTACATAGGCTCCCGCGGCGCCAGCTCCAGCGCTAACCTACAAACGGTCATTGCCGGGCTGATCGTGGCCCTGATTGTCGCCATCTGGTGGGCGGGCGATCTAAAACCCAGTGAAATCCCCTTCCCTGCAATTAGCGAAATTGAGCTTCCCGGACTGTTCGCTGCCCTGTCAGTGATGTTCTGGTGCTTTGTCGGTCTTGAAGCATTTGCCCACCTGGCCTCTGAATTTAAAAATCCGGAGCGAGACTTCCCGCGCGCGCTAATGATCGGTCTACTGCTGGCAGGTTCTGTCTACTGGGCATGCACCGTCGTCGTCCTCCATTTTGGCGCTTATGGCGAGAAAATGGCGGCGGCGGCATCACTGCCAGAAATTGTTGTACAGCTGTTTGGCGTACAGGCACTGTGGGTCGCCTGCATTATTGGTTATCTGGCCTGCTTTGCCAGTCTCAACATTTATATTCAAAGTTTCGCCCGGCTGGTCTGGTCGCAAGCACAATACAAGCCGGGGAGTTATCTGGCGCGTCTTTCCCCTCGTCACCTTCCGCGCAATGCGCTGAACGCCGTGCTAGGTTGCTGCGTGGTCAGTACCTTGTGCATCTATATGCTGCAAATCAATCTCGATGCGTTAATCGTCTACGCTAACGGCATCTTTATTATAATTTATCTGCTGTGCATGCTGGCAGGTTGTCGATTACTGAAAGGACACTATCGCGCATTAGCGATCGTTGGCGGTTTGCTATGTCTGCTATTGCTGGCGATGGTGGGTTGGAAGAGCCTGTATGCACTGATTATGCTGGCTGCGCTGTGGTTATTTTTACCCGGCAGGCCGGATAAGTCGACGCTGACGCCATCATCCGGCATATGAACACGTGCCGGATGGCGCTAACGCTTATCCGGCCTACATACTGATGCTTAATCCCGACGATCGTCTTTATGTTCGATACTGTCATGATGCTCGTCTTTGCGCTGGAACTCACCGTCAAAGGTCTCGCCCCCACCCGTTCCGGCGCTAAAACCACCGCCGGGCATACGAGAAAAACGCAAATGTGGCAGCAGTTTCATCGTCAGATGCTTCTGCACCGGGGGTAATAAAAGAAGAAGACCAAGGAAATCGGTGAAAAAACCCGGCAGCACTAATAGCAGACCGGCAATAATCAGCGAAACGCTCTTGATCATTTCTGCAGCCGGGCTTTCACCTGCCGCCATTTTTTGTTGCATCAGTAAAAAGTTCTTAAATCCCTGATTACGAACCAGAGACATCCCGATAACCGACGTAAAAATAACCAAAATCAGGGTCATCAGAACGCCCAACACATGGGCAACCTGAATAAAAATAGATATCTCTATGTAAACATAGAGAAAAATGGCAAGTAATGGTATCCAGCGCAAAGGGGACTCCTGTTAATAACAGGCGTTTTGTACAACGTCTGTTCAAAAATTATGTGACTCGCATCAGTCAGATATTGAGGTGGTTAGCAAAATTTCAAGTCGCTTGTACACTAATATTTAGTGTTAATCCTAAAGGGGTGATCTATTTCACAGAATAATAAATAAGGGGTAAATTCCACGCTTTAAGTGATCCAGATTACGGTAGAAATCCTGAACCAGCATATGATCTCGAGTATCAGACCGATGCAGGGGATAATCGTCGGTCGAGAAACAATCGAAATCACATATATCCTGTGTGTTTAGTCAAATCATTGGCAGCTTGAAAAAGAAGGTTCACATGTTAAACAACATTCGTATCGAAGAAGACTTGTTGGGTACCAGGGAAGTTCCAGCGGACGCTTACTATGGTGTTCACACTCTGAGAGCGATTGAAAACTTCTACATTAGCAATAACAAAATCAGCGACATTCCTGAATTTGTTCGCGGCATGGTAATGGTGAAAAAGGCAGCGGCGATGGCCAACAAAGAGCTGCAAACCATTCCTAAAAGTGTGGCAAATGCCATCATCGCGGCGTGTGATGAAGTCCTGAATAACGGAAAATGCATGGATCAGTTCCCGGTAGACGTTTACCAGGGTGGTGCGGGTACCTCCGTCAACATGAACACCAACGAAGTGCTGGCCAATATCGGTCTGGAACTGATGGGTCACCAGAAAGGTGAATATCAGTACCTGAACCCGAACGACCACGTTAACAAATGTCAGTCTACCAACGACGCATACCCAACCGGTTTCCGTATCGCGGTATACGCATCCATCATCAAACTGATTGATGCCCTGAACCAGCTGCGTGAAGGCTTCGAGAAAAAAGCCGATGAATTCCAGGACATCCTGAAAATGGGTCGTACCCAGCTGCAGGATGCTGTGCCGATGACCCTCGGTCAGGAATTCCGTGCTTTCAGCATCCTGCTGAAAGAAGAAGTGAAAAACATTGGGCGTACTGCAGAGCTGCTGCTGGAAGTTAACCTCGGCGCAACGGCAATCGGTACGGGTCTGAACACACCGAAAGAATACTCTCCGCTGGCAGTGAAAAAACTGGCTGAAGTTACCGGTTTTGCCTGTGTTCCTGCAGAAGACCTGATTGAAGCAACTTCTGACTGCGGCGCATACGTTATGGTGCATGGCGCACTGAAACGTCTGGCTGTGAAGATGTCCAAAATCTGTAACGACCTGCGTTTGCTCTCCTCTGGTCCACGTGCCGGCCTGAACGAGATCAACCTGCCGGAACTGCAGGCTGGCTCTTCCATCATGCCAGCTAAAGTGAACCCGGTTGTTCCGGAAGTCGTAAACCAGGTGTGCTTTAAAGTCATCGGTAACGACATCACTGTCACCATGGCGTCTGAAGCAGGTCAGCTGCAGCTGAACGTTATGGAGCCAGTAATCGGCCAGGCAATGTTCGAATCCATTCACATTCTGAGCAACGCTTGCTACAACCTGTTGGAAAAATGCGTTAGCGGCATTACTGCTAACAAAGAAGTGTGCGAAGCATTCGTATACAACTCTATCGGTATCGTTACTTACCTCAACCCGTTCATCGGCCACCACAACGGCGACATCGTTGGTAAAATTTGTGCCGAAACCGGTAAGAGCGTACGTGAAGTTGTCCTCGAGCGCGGCCTGTTGACCGAAGCCGAACTGGACGATATCTTCTCAGTACAGAACCTGATGCACCCGGCTTATAAAGCAAAACGTTATACTGATGAAAGCGAGCAGTAATCGTGTAGGGTAGTACCAGAGAAGGCACGTCAGATGACGTGCCTTTTTTCTTGCACGAAGTTACTTAAAAACAACAATTTAATATCAACTTGTTAAACAACAAGGAAGGCTAATATGATAGTTTTAGAACTTATCATCGTTTTGCTGGCAATCTTTTTAGGTGCCAGACTTGGGGGGATCGGTATTGGATTTGCAGGTGGGCTGGGTGTCCTGGTTCTCGCCGCTATCGGCGTAAAACCCGGTAATATCCCGTTCGATGTCATTTCCATTATCATGGCGGTTATCGCTGCCATCTCAGCTATGCAGATTGCAGGTGGTCTGGACTATCTGGTTCATCAAACTGAAAAACTGCTGCGTAAGAACCCGAAATACATCACGATCCTGGCACCCATCGTGACCTATTTCCTGACCATCTTTGCGGGTACGGGTAACATCTCTCTGGCCACTCTGCCGGTTATCGCTGAAGTTGCGAAGGAACAAGGGATCAAACCTTGCCGTCCGCTCTCAACTGCGGTGGTTTCTGCTCAGATTGCGATCACAGCATCACCAATCTCTGCAGCCGTGGTTTACATGTCTTCCGTAATGGAAGGTCATGGCATCAGCTATATTCACCTGCTGTCCGTGGTTATTCCGTCCACCCTGCTGGCCGTTCTGGTGATGTCCTTCCTGGTGACTATGCTGTTCAACTCTAAACTGTCTGACGATCCGATTTATCGTAAACGTCTGGAAGAAGGTTTGGTTGAACTGCGCGGTGAAAGACAAGTTGAAATCAAAGCAGGCGCAAAAACTTCCGTTTGGCTGTTCCTGCTGGGCGTAATTTGCGTTGTTGTCTATGCGATCGTTAACAGCCCAAGCCTCGGTCTGGTCGCTAAACCGCTGATGAATACCACCAACGCTATCCTGATCATCATGCTGAGCATCGCGACGCTGACTACCATCATCTGCCGCGTTGAAACTGACTCCATTCTGAACTCCAGCACCTTCAAAGCCGGTATGAGCGCCTGTATTTGTATCCTGGGCGTTGCGTGGTTGGGTGATACCTTCGTATCTCACAACATTGACTGGATCAAAGATACTGCAGGTAGCGTAATTCAGGGTCATCCGTGGCTGCTGGCCGTCATCTTCTTCTTTGCTTCTGCATTGCTGTACTCTCAGGCAGCAACCGCTAAAGCACTGATGCCGATGGCTCTGGCGCTGAACGTTTCCCCGCTGACCGCTGTTGCCTCTTTCGCAGCTGTTTCCGGCCTGTTCATTCTGCCAACCTACCCAACGCTGGTTGCGGCAGTTCAGATGGATGACACTGGTACAACCCGCATCGGTAAATTCGTCTTTAACCATCCGTTCTTCATCCCGGGTACTCTGGGTGTAGTTCTGGCTGTCTGCTTCGGCTTCTTGCTGGGTAGCTTCATGCTGTAAGTTTTTTCTGCAGGGTGCCCGTGCGCCCTGCAGTTCCTCCTCCTCACCCCGCTTTAGCTAACATCCTTCCCTCGTCCGTTGTATAGTGACCACTCTTTAGCTGGTTACTCTGTTCTTTCGAGGTGTTTATGCTTGATGTAAAGAGTCAGGATATTTCCATCCCCGATACCGTTGTGGTGCTCTGTACTGCTCCGGATGAAGCAACCGCCCAGGATCTGGCTGCAAAAGTGCTGGCGGAAAAGCTGGCAGCCTGCGTGACACTTCTGCCCGGTGCAACCTCCCTCTATTATTGGGAAGGTAAACTGGAGCAGGAATATGAAGTCCAGATGATTTTAAAAACCACTGTCACGCACCAGCAAGCCCTTCTCGATTGCCTGAAGTCACATCACCCGTATCAAACACCTGAACTTCTGGTTTTACCCGTCACTCACGGAGACTTTGATTACCGCTCATGGCTCAACGCATCCTTACGCTGATCCTGCTGCTATGCAGCACATCTACCTTTGCCGGATTATTTGACGCGCCCGGCCGCTCGCAGTTTGTTCCTGCCGATCGGGCGTTTGTTTTTGATTTTCAGCAAAACCAACACGATCTGAACCTCTCATGGCAGGTCAAAGATGGCTACTATCTCTATCGCAAACAGATAAGCATTACACCATCTCAGGCCGATATTGCCGAGGTAAAACTGCCGCCTGGCGTCTGGCATGAAGATGAGTTTTACGGCAAAAGTGAGATTTACCGTAAACAGTTGAATATTCCGGTCACAGTTAATCAGGCCGCAACTGGCGCAACATTAACGGTCACGTACCAGGGCTGTGCCGACGCCGGTTTTTGCTATCCGCCGGAAACTAAAACTGTCCCCTTAAGTGAAGTGTCAGCCGCTGTCGGGGGGGCTCCGGCTACCGCACCTGTCACTGAGGCCCCGGAAGAGAAACCACAGCCCGCAGCCCAGCTCCCCTTTTCCGCGCTGTGGGCATTGCTAATCGGCATTGGCATCGCTTTCACGCCCTGCGTACTGCCGATGTATCCGCTGATTTCCGGCATCGTGCTGGGCGGCAAGCAACGGTTATCAACCGGTAGGGCGCTGCTGCTGACGTTTATCTACGTCCAGGGAATGGCGCTCACCTATACTGCGCTGGGTCTGGTTGTTGCCGCCGCCGGATTACAGTTTCAGGCGGCATTACAGCATCCTTATGTTCTGATCGGTCTTGCCATCATCTTTACGCTGCTGGCTCTGTCTATGTTCGGCCTGTTCACGCTGCAACTCCCTTCCTCATTGCAAACGCGCCTCACGTTGCTGAGTAACCGCCAGCAAGGCGGCTCTCCCGGTAGCGTTTTTGCGATGGGGGCGATTGCGGGTCTCATCTGTTCTCCTTGCACAACCGCGCCGCTAAGCGCGATTTTGCTGTATATCGCTCAGAGCGGAAATATGTGGCTGGGAGGCGGTACGCTGTATCTGTACGCGCTGGGGATGGGCTTGCCGCTGATGTTGATTACCGTCTTTGGCAACCGCCTGCTGCCTAAAAGCGGTCCATGGATGGAACATGTTAAAACCGCTTTCGGCTTCGTCATCCTGGCGCTTCCCGTCTTCTTGCTTGAACGCATCATTGGCGACGAATGGGGCGTGCGCCTGTGGTCACTGTTGGGCGTCGCGTTCTTTAGCTGGGCATTCATTACCAGCCTGCAGGCAAAGCACGCCTGGATGCGTATCGTGCAGATTGTCCTGTTAGCCGCAGCGCTTGTCAGTGTACGTCCATTGCAGGACTGGGCGTTTGGCATGCCGCATGCTCAAACCCAGACACACCTTAACTTTACGCCGGTGGCCTCGGTAGAGGCGTTAAATCAGGCGCTGGCGCAAGCCAAAGGCAGGCCCGTCATGTTGGATTTGTATGCCGACTGGTGCGTGGCTTGTAAGGAGTTTGAGAAGTACACCTTCAGCGATCCGCAGGTTCAGCAAGCACTAGGCGACACGGTGCTTTTACAGGCGGATGTAACTGCAAACAATGCCAAGGATGTCGCTCTCCTGAAACATCTACAGGTTTTAGGTTTGCCAACTATCCTGTTTTTTGATGCCGAGGGTAAAGAGCATCCGGAGGCTCGGGTAACGGGATTTATGGATGCAGCGACCTTCAGCGCACATTTGCGCGATCGTCAACCGTGAGCGACACTTGCAAAAGGAAATACGGAGGAGAATACCGTGCAACGTGAAGATGTCCTGGGAGAAGCCCTGAAATTACTTGAGGTTCAAGGGATAGCCAATACCACGCTGGAAATGGTGGCCGAACGTATCGATTATCCGCTTGATGAACTACAGCGCTTTTGGCCAGATAAAGAGGCCATCCTGTATGATGCGTTACGTTACCTCAGCCAGCGGGTGGATATCTGGCGGCGTCAGCTTTTGCTGGATGAGACCCTGAGCGCGGAACAAAAATTACTGGCACGCTACAGCGCGCTGTCCGAATGCGTGAGCAATAATCGCTATCCTGGCTGCCTGTTCATTGCCGCCTGCACGTTTTATCCCGATCCTGGACATCCAATCCACCAGTTAGCCGACCAACAAAAAAAAGCAGCGCATGACTTCACTCATGAGCTACTGACTACGCTGGAAGTTGACGACCCGGCTATGGTCGCCAAACAGATGGAGCTGGTGCTGGAGGGATGTCTGAGCCGCATGCTGGTGAATCGTAGCCATGCTGATGTCGAAACGGCACACCGTCTGGCGGAAGATATTCTGCGCTTTGCCCAGTGCCGTATGGGCGGCGCGCTAACCTAAGCGAACAAGCCCGTCCTGGCCGGTGTGAGTAAGCATAACGCCATCAGTCGTTGAAAACGTGCCATCGCCACGGTGGTGCGAATTAATCGGTTAACCGCCCTGGTCAGCGTGTGATTAAGATGCAGTGAAACACTCTTTTGCCATACTGCCCTTCTTGCGCTTAGCATGACCTGTCGGCATCGTGGCGATCTGGAAGATTTGTGCAAACTTCAGGCACAAATGCACAGATTGCCGTAATATTAAGCGGTTGAACCGCTTTTCCTGAAATTTGATTGACTGGCAGGCGCGAATACGGTTTAATGCGCCCCGTTGCCCGGATAGCTCAGTCGGTAGAGCAGGGGATTGAAAATCCCCGTGTCCTTGGTTCGATTCCGAGTCCGGGCACCAATATTCATAAGGCCTCGCTGCAAAGCGGGGCTTTTTCCTTTTCTGGCTACGGTAGATTTCTGGTCGTTGCAACACGTTATTTGTTTGCTGGATTTCTCGCCATTTTCGCAGATGTTCGTTACTTTTAGACACCTCAACACCCTCTGATGTGCCTTCCCTCACCTCACAGCTACGGTCTTTCTACGGTCCTTTAGGGTTCCTTTCTCTAAGATTATTCATAATGAAGCAGAGAATACGGGGGAAATGGGGGATTTCATAATTTACTTTATTTAACAACAAATTACCTGCCATCATCCCCGGGGGAAGACCGGGGAGACTCCTCTTCAGGCAAGGGGGAAGAACTCAGCGTTATCAACTCCCCTTGTCAGTCGGGTGTTTCCACCATCTACTCCACCTGTAATATTCCTGTTTTTCACCTTATGATTCTTCGCATCAGCAAAATCCCCCGCTTTCCACGTCATTAAAAAATGACTCAGCCCCATCGGAATTCCTTACCTGAACATAAACTTTGAACTGTAATACTTACATTAAACAATGTGTATTACCGATTTAAAATAGACTTAATCCAGCCCCTTATAAAGGGGCTAGATTTTGTTAGAAAATAATATTACTTATATCAGAAATAGCATTCAAAGATCCTCTATAGTCGCTCCCTGTTTTAGGAAGAATGTAAGAGTATCTGGAATCACCATTATATACTATCTTCCAATGTTTACCTTCCTCAGACAACTCAAACCCAAGTTCCTTAAGCTGCCTTGACGTTGCCTTATCCATACTCCTGTAGCCATTAAGTGCTCTTTTCAAATGAGTTTGACGCGAATTTGCTTCCATGGTTTGAGGGTTGTTGGAAATTAAAGAATGAATCGCCACGGGTTTAACAGACACCTCAGAGTCATTTAAGATGGCTTAAAGAGAGGTGCCCATGAGCGGTAAGCGTTATCCCGAAGAGTTTAAAACTGAAGCAGTCAAACAGGTTGTTGATCGCGGTTATTCTGTTGCCAGCGTTGCAACACGTCTCGATATCACCACCCACAGCCTTTATGCCTGGATAAAGAAGTACGGTCCGGATTCTTCCACTAATAAAGAACAGTCAGATGCTCAGGCCGAGATCCGCCGTCTCCAGAAAGAGCTGAAACGGGTTACCGACGAACGGGACATATTAAAAAAAGCCGCGGCGTACTTCGCAAAGCTGTCCGACTGAGGTACGCCTTTATCCGTGACAACTCCTGTTGCTGGCCTGTTCGCCTGCTCTGTCGGGTGCTGGATGTTCATCCCAGTGGTTTTTACGCCTGGCTTCAGCAGCCGCATTCACAACGCCATCAGGCAGACCTGAGACTGACAGGACAGATTAAACAGTTCTGGCTGGAATCGGGATGCGTCTATGGTTATCGCAAAATCCATCTGGATCTGCGTGACAGCGGGCAACAGTGCGGAGTAAACAGAGTCTGGAGACTGATGAAACGTGTCGGAATAAAGGCTCAGGTCGGATACCGAATCCCGCGGGCACGTAAAGGCGAGGCCAGTATCGTGTCACCCAACAGGCTCCAGCGACAGTTCAATCCGGATGCTCCTGATGAGCGTTGGGTAACGGACATAACCTACATCAGGACCCACGAAGGCTGGCTGTATCTTGCCGTTGTTGTTGATCTGTTCTCACGCAAAATTATCGGCTGGTCCATGCAATCCCGGATGACAAAGGACATTGTCCTGAACGCACTGCTGATGGCTGTATGGCGGCGTAATCCCGAAAAACAGGTGCTGGTTCATTCGGATCAGGGCAGTCAGTACACAAGCCATGAGTGGCAGTCGTTCCTGAAATCACACGGCCTGGAGGGTAGCATGAGCCGTCGCGGTAACTGCCATGATAATGCGGTTGCAGAAAGTTTTTTCCAGTTGTTGAAACGTGAACGGATAAAGAAAAAGATCTACGGAACGCGGGAAGAAGCCCGCAGTGATATTTTTGATTACATCGAAATGTTTTATAACAGTAAGCGTCGGCATGGTTCTAGCGAACAGATGTCACCGACAGAATATGAAAACCAGTATTATCAACGGCTCGGAAGTGTCTAGATTATCCGTGGCGATTCAGTTCATTGTAAAAATATTTCGAACTGACATAGATTATTGGCAGCCTGTTTTCAGTTTCTCCATTGATAACTTTTGCCGCCAACTTTAAATGCTCTTCAGAATTCGAAAGGTAATCAGGTTCTATTGATGTTTTGAAGGCATCATCCAAACCACCAGAAAATTTATCTATCAACCTAATTACTATCAAAGGTTTTTTAGGTTGAGGTGCTAAATATGCAGCCTCCTGACTAACCACACTTGATTCAACTTGGATCCATACCGTATTATTTATTAAGTTCTTATTTACAGATATATCAGTCACCCATTTGTGTGGTTCGGAAATTTTTGAATATCTGAAGCAACCTAACTGAACATCTTGGTTGCCATGAGTAATTACATCAATCCTTTCATTACTTGACTCTACATAAAAATCTTCACTAAGATAGTCACACGTTAATTGTGCAGGTGCACTGTTGGTGATGCTGTGCTTTTTGCTGGCGGGTTGCTGGCTGTGGGTCGGTATTGATGGCTTTGTCCTGCTCGCCCAGGATGCTACCGGTCCTTCCAATCCGTTAATGAAATTGGTGACAGTGCTACCTGGTGCCTGGATGAATAACTTCGTCGAATCGCCCGTTTTGTGGATCTTCCCGCTGCTGGGGTTCTTCTGCCCATTGCTGACCGTGATGGCGATTTATCGTGGTCGCCCGGGTTGGGGATTTCTGATGGCATCATTGATGCAATTAGGCGTGGTTTTCACGGCAGGCATCACGCTGTTCCCCTTTGTCATGCCGTCAAGCGTGAGTCCAATCTCCAGCCTGACGTTGTGGGACAGCACTTCCAGTCAGCTGACGCTGAGTATTATGTTGGTAATCGTGCTGATATTTTTGCCCATTGTGTTGCTCTACACTCTCTGGAGCTACTACAAAATGTGGGGGCGCATGACGACAGAAACTCTCCGCCGTAACGAAAACGAGCTGTACTAAGGAGCAGGAACAATGTGGTATTTACTTTGGTTCGTCGGCATTTTGTTGATGTGTTCGCTCTCCACCCTTGTGTTGGTATGACTGGACCCGCGATTGAAAAGTTAACGAACGTAAGTCTGATGCGGCGCATTAGCGTCGTATCAGGCAATCAATAATGTCGGATATGAAAAGCGGAAACATATCGATGAAAGCGATCTTGATCCCATTTTTATCTCTTCTGATTCCGTTAACCCCGCAATCTGCATTCGCTCAGAGTGAGCCGGAGCTGAAGCTGGAAAGTGTGGTGATTGTCAGTCGTCATGGTGTGCGTGCCCCAACCAAGGCCACGCAACTGATGCAGGATGTCACCCCAGACGCATGGCCAACCTGGCCGGTAAAACTGGGTTGGCTGACACCGCGCGGTGGTGAGCTAATCGCTTATCTCGGACATTACCAACGCCAGCGTCTGGTAGCCGACGGATTGCTGACGAAAAAGGGCTGCCCGCAGCCTGGTCAGGTCGCGATTATTGCTGATGTCGACGAGCGTACCCGTAAAACAGGCGAAGCCTTCGCCGCCGGGCTGGCACCTGACTGTGCAATAACCGTACATACCCAGGCAGATACGTCCAGTCCCGATCCGTTATTTAATCCTCTAAAAACTGGCGTTTGCCAACTGGATAACGCGAACGTGACTGACGCGATCCTCAGCAGGGCAGGAGGGTCAATTGCTGACTTTACCGGGCATCGGCAAACGGCGTTTCGCGAACTGGAACGGGTGCTTAATTTTCCGCAATCAAACTTGTGCCTTAACCGTGAGAAACAGGACGAAAGCTGTTCATTAACGCAGGCATTACCATCGGAACTCAAGGTGAGCGCCGACAATGTCTCATTAACCGGTGCGGTAAGCCTCGCATCAATGCTGACGGAGATATTTCTCCTGCAACAGGCACAGGGAATGCCGGAGCCGGGGTGGGGAAGGATCACTGATTCACACCAGTGGAACACCTTGCTAAGTTTGCATAACGCGCAATTTTATTTACTACAACGCACGCCGGAGGTTGCCCGCAGCCGCGCCACCCCGTTGTTGGATTTGATCATGACAGCGTTGACGCCCCATCCACCGCAAAAACAGGCGTATGGTGTGATATTACCCACTTCAGTGCTGTTTATCGCCGGACACGATACTAATCTGGCAAATCTCGGCGGCGCACTGGAGCTCAACTGGACGCTTCCAGGTCAGCCGGATAACACGCCGCCAGGTGGTGAACTGGTGTTTGAACGCTGGCGTCGGCTAAGCGATAACAGCCAGTGGATTCAGGTTTCGCTGGTCTTCCAGACTTTACAGCAGATGCGTGATAAAACGCCGCTGTCATTAAATACGCCGCCCGGAGAGGTGAAACTGACCCTGGCAGGATGTGAAGAGCGAAATGCGCAGGGCATGTGTTCGTTGGCCGGTTTTACGCAAATCGTGAATGAAGCACGCATACCGGCGTGCAGTTTGTAATGCATCGAGTAGGAGGCGGGATCACTCCCGCCGTCCTCTCACACCACCGTACGTGCGGTTCCGCATACGGCGGTTCATGTTAACTCTGGAACTGCCTCTGCTGTTCCAGCAGTGATATCAGACCCTGCCTCCTGAACCACGCATTCTTTATCGCCTGATTCATATGGCTGGCCCCCGAGCTCCACCATGGCCCGTGGTTGTTGTACGCTGAGATCATTGCCCTGTCCTTACTCAGTCCCGCTCTTTGCAGGTTCCTCGCCCGGGTTCCCGGTCTCTTCCACTGCCGCCACAACAGGCATCGCAGTTTCCGTTTGATCCAGCCGTCCAGCTCCTCCAGTACTCCTCTGACTTCCGTCAGCCTGAAGTAGCTTATCCATCCACGCAGCACTGGCGTCAGGACATTGATTGTCGCTTTCACTGATTTGCTCCGGTTTCCCGTGGTCAGACTGCGGACTTTCTCCTTCAGCCTGCTCACGCTCACCGGGGCTATTTTCAGCTTTGCCTGTTTGTGCCGTGTCACACTGTACCCGAGGAACTTGCGCTCCCATGGTCGCGCCACCGCGCTCTTCTTCTCATTCACCTTCAGCTTCAGTTTGTTCTCCACGAACCCCCTGATTTCATCCAGCAGATGTTCGCCCGCTTTCCGGCTGCTTACATAGATGTTGCAGTCGTCTGCGTAGCGGCAGAAGCTGTGTCCACGACGCTCCAGTTCTTTATCCAGTTCATCCAGCAGGATGTTCGACAGTAACGGCGACAGTGGGCCGCCCTGCGGCATGCCCTCCTGCCGTTTCTCCCTTTGCCCGTCCCGGGCTATTTCCGCTTTCAGGTAGCGGCGTATCAGTCTCAGCACCCGCCTGTCCTTTATCGTTCTGGACAGACGCGTCATCAGGAGTCTGTGATCCACCCGGTCAAAGAACTTCTCCAGATCCATATCCACCACCCACCGTTTGCCGCCCCGTATGTAACGCTGTGCCTGTTGCACCGCCTGCCATGCGTTGCGCCCCGGCCGGAAACCGTAGCTGGAGTCTGAGAAGCTTTTGTCCACGATGGCGCTTAACTGCTGCGCTATCGCCTGCTGGATAAGCCTGTCCACCACCGTCGGGATGCCTAAGGTTCTCACGCCGCCATCCGGCTTCGGGATGTCCATTCTGCGTATGGCCCGCGGCTGGTAGTTTCCGTCAGTCAATGCCTGCCTGACACTGCGCCAGTTCTTCTTCAGCCACGGTTTCAACTCCGCCACGCTGAGGTTATCCACCCCCGCCGCGCCTTTGTTTTCCACCACGCGCTGATAAGCCAGCATCAGGTTTTCTCTCGTTATCACCGCTTCCATTGTCAGCGGCACTTCCGCTTTCGTTTGCCCATCCGCTGCCGTGCTGGTTTCAGCGCCATCATGCAGCCCTGACGAATACCGTCCGTCTCCTCTGCCGCTGGCCGCAGTTGCCTGCACTTGTGCTTCATTAATCATCATCGGGTTCGAATGTCCTAATCACGGTTAATCATGTTCAGCCCTTCGCGCTGTCGGTTTTGCAGCACTACTACGGCGTCGGCTGACTTCTGTCGCCCCATCCCGGCGCCTCACGACGCCGGTAGCACACTGGCAGAGCGGCAGATCTCCCGGGGTAATTCGCGCGACTTTCCTGCTTATGCCTGTCGGCTGTACGTCACAGCGTTCCGTGTGAGTATCGGGCTTTGGTGATTTACGCCACCTTACCCCGCTGTGCCGCCTTAACCGCTTCCTGTTCGTCAGGCCAGCATTTTGCATCCGGCTTCCTTCAGATTTCACCTCGCGATGAACACCCTTGCCTTCCGCTAACACTTCCCCTCACCGGGTGTGTGGAGGACCTTCACCTCTTAGTCGTTCTTCAGCCACCATAGTTGAAGAACAGCGCCAGTCACGGCGCTACGCGCCATGCCCGGCGCACATAAAAAAGAGCATTCAGCTACCTGAATGCTCTGAGGCTGATGACAAACGAAGAACTGTCTAATGCGTAGACCGGAAAAGGCGTTCACGCCGCATCCGGCCACTTTCAGTTTTACTCTTTCTCGGAGTAACTATAACCGTAATAGTTATAGCCGTAACTGTAAGCGGTGCTGGCGCGTTTAATCACACCATTGAGGATAGCGCCTTTAATATTGACGCCTGCCTGTTCCAGACGCTGCATTGACAAGCTCACCTCTTTGGCGGTGTTCAGGCCAAAACGCGCAACCAGCAGGCTGGTGCCGACAGAGCGCCCCACGACCGCAGCATCGCTCACCGCCAGCATCGGCGGCGTATCGACAATCACCAGATCGTAATGGTCGTTCGCCCATTCCAGTAATTGACGCATCCGATCGCGCATCAGCAGTTCAGACGGGTTAGGTGGCATCTGACCGCGAGTAATCACATCAAAGCCTCCTTTGCCAAAATGCTGGATCACTTTGTTGAGCTCATCTTTACCTGCCAGATATTCCGACAAGCCATGTGCATTACTCACGGTAAACAGGTTATGCGAATAACCATGGCGTAAGTCGGCATCAATAAATAACACTTTTTGATCGGACTGGGCGATCACCGCTGCCAGAGTTGAACTGACAAATGTTTTACCACTGTCTGGCGTCGCACCGGTGATCATCAGAATGTTATTCTCAGTCTCCATCATAGCGAAATGCAGACTGGTTCGTAGCGCACGTACGGCTTCCACAGCAGAATCCGCCGGGTTATCCACCGCCAGGAAGGGGATATTTTTAGGGAAGGTGCGAATAAGCGGGGAAATTCTTCTCGGCTGACTCAGTCATTTCATTTCTTCATGTTTGAGCCGATTTTTTCTCCCGTAAATGCCTTGAATCAGCCTATTTAGACCGTTTCTTCGCCATTTAAGGCGTTATCCCCAGTTTTTAGTGAGATCTCTCCCACTGACGTATCATTTGGTCCGCCCGAAACAGGTTGGCCAGCGTGAATAACATCGCCAGTTGGTTATCGTTTTTCAGCAACCCCTTGTATCTGGCTTTCACGAAGCCGAACTGTCGCTTGATGATGCGA
This sequence comes from Citrobacter sp. CRE-46, assembly GCF_059615875.1. Classification (NCBI taxonomy): domain Bacteria; kingdom Pseudomonadati; phylum Pseudomonadota; class Gammaproteobacteria; order Enterobacterales; family Enterobacteriaceae; genus Citrobacter; species Citrobacter sp. CRE-46. The sequence goes on from NZ_CM184341.1 coordinate 4,719,623, forward strand.
AATGGGTGCTCCACCTTGGCCCGGATGCTGGCTTTCATGTATTCGATGTTGATGGCCGTTTTGTTCTTGCGTGGATGCTGTTTCAAGGTTCTTACCTTGCCGGGGCGCTCGGCGATCAGCCAGTCCACATCCACCTCGGCCAGCCCCTCGCGCTGTGGCGCCCCTTGGTAGCCGGCATCGGCTGAGACAAATTGCTCCTCTCCATGCAGCAGATTACCCAGCTGATTGAGGTCATGCTCGTTGGCCGCGGTGGTGACTAGGCTGTGGGTCAGGCCACTCTTGGCATCGACACCAATGTGGGCCTTCATGCCAAAGTGCCACTGATTGCCTTTCTTGGTCTGATGCATCTCCGGATCGCGTTGCTGCTCTTTGTTCTTGGTAGAGCTGGGTGCCTCAATGATGGTGGCATCCACCAAAGTGCCTTGGGTCATCATGACGCCTGCTTCGGCCAGCCAGCGATTGATGGTCTTGAACAATTGACGGGCCAGTTGATGCTGCTCGGGCAGGTGGCGGAAATTCATGATGGTGGTGCGATCCGGCAGGGCGCTATCCAGGGATAATCGGGCAAACAGGCGCATGGAGGCGATTTCGTACAGGGCATCTTCCATGGCACCGTCGCTCAGGTTGTACCAATGCTGCATGCAGTGAATACGCAGCATGGTCTCCAGCGGATAGGGCCGTCGGCCATTGCCCGCCTTGGGATAAAACGGCTCGATGACAGCGGTCATATTCTGCCATGGCAGAATCTGCTCCATGCGGGAGAGGAAAATCTCTTTTCGGGTCTGACGGCGCTTAGTGCTGAATTCACTATCGGCGAAGGTGAGTTGATGGCTCATGATGTCCCTCTGGGATGCGCTCCGGATGAATATGATGATCTCATATCAGGAACTTGTTCGCACCTTCCCTAGAAGACCTTAAAACTCGGCTCAAGTGCTCGAAATGTGGTAAACGTGGGTCCAAAGTCACAGTATTTTGATTAATTATCTAAGCAAGACTCGCCATGTCGTCCATAACGACATCGTTAAAAAGAGTGGACTTCAACATGTCAAATTTTAGCAAAGCATGCTCTTTGCCCTTATCACATGTAATTATATCCGACTGAAACACATATTATTTCTGTGAACTCTTCCCCAACGGCAATCTTTCCCCTTAAGACCAGAAGCAGACCGTAAAGCCTGCTCTTTCTGCATTTCCCGTCTTCATTCATACCATGTGGCACCAGCATTCCCTTCGCCACGCCAGAAAATCAACTCAGCCATTAGCAACGCCGTGCCGGGGATGGGTCAACCCTGACGTTCTTTACACCAGTCACAGGAGGTTATATGTCCAGCCCGAAACGCTTCCGTTTTACTAATCAGCTCATTAAATCCCTGCCCCCTAACACATCCGATGCACGCAGTACCGATGCCGAATACAGCGACACCGAGATTTCCGGCCTCAAGTGTCTGGTCAGCAGAAGAGAAGGTCGTAAAAAGTTTTTGCTACGCTACCTTTATCATGGACGAAAACGCGCCATCGCCATTGGTCACTGGCCTGAAGTGGACGTCAATCTTGCTCGTCAGATTGCCATAGAACACAAACGTTCCCTTGCCACCGGCACTGACCCTAAGCAGGAGCGTGAAAACAAGAGAATGGAGCTGACGTTCGATGAACTCTTTAATCAGCATTATCTGCCATGGGCAAAATCCGCTAAACGCAGTTGGGGAAAGGATGTTCAGCGCTACCGCGATCATATCCGTCCCGCCATTGGTCAGAGGCTGCTGAGCGATATCACACCAGCGAGCATTCTGCGCCTTCAGCAGACGTTAAGTACTTCCCTGTCAGCGGCTACCTGTAACCGTGTCATCGTACTCATTAAAGCCGTCTTTACATGGGCCGGAAGGCAAAGCATGACCTCTGTTCATCCGGCAAGGGTGGTACAGCTACTCAGGGAGAACAACGCCCGACAGCGTTATTTTACCGAGGACGAAATTCGTCGTATTTTTCTCTCCGCCGATAACGATACCAGCCCTGTAGCTGCCCGCTATGTCAAACTGCTGTTACTGACCGGCCTTCGTCGTGATGAGCTGCGTCTGGCTAAGTGGGAGCATGTTAACCCGGTTAAACGCACCCTGTGGCTCCCTGAAACCAAGAATGGCTATGGACGGATTGTTCACCTTAACTCACTGGCGATGGACGTAATCAGAACGCTGCCAACGCAGCGGGGAAATCCGTGGTTGTTTATAGGCAAAAAACCGGGGATGCCGCTGAGTAACCCGGTTAAGGCCTTTCAGCGTATCGTTCGTCGGGCGGGGATTTTCGACAAAGAAGTATGTATTCATACCTGTCGCCATTCGGTTGCCGCCCTCATCGTGTCCTACGGCGGAACACTGTATGACGTTCAGGCTCAACTGGGGCACCGCAGCAGTCAGTCTTCACAACGGTATGCGCATCTTCATCCTCAGCGCTTACAGAACACCAGTCAGTTACTGGCGGAAAGGATAACGGCTCAGCTACCGTCCTTGTGATAACAGAAAAGCAGAGGCAAGTGCCCCTGCTTTTTTTTACTGTTCAGCCATCAGTCAGAACGGGATGGCCCCATATTCTTCATCCGGCACCCGGTGATCATCAAATCTGTTATAGAGTTCACGTGCTCGTTCACGCGCGACGTTAACGGGCATACGTGGAAATGTGCCGAGGGGTTCATAATAGCAGGCCCCTTGAAGCGTATAACGAGCCAGGAATTTAATCTTACCGTTGGCAATGACGGCCCGGAGCGCCGGCTCACTGCCATCGAAGATTTCACGAGAAATGTCGTGATACAGGCACTCCGCCAGTGTGTTAACCAGAGCGTAATCATTGAATGAGGTTTTTTCTTCATTTTCGCTGCTGATAGCGTGAGGAAAACCGTCATAGTACTGGTCTGATTCAAAAATCATACATCACCTTCTATTCGTTGTTATTCAGTCAAAATGGTTTTATTCAGGGTTAAAATTCGGTCATCACATTGCATTTCAGAAACGCTTTTTTGACCTGGTAGTAAGACTGCGCCATCGTCTTCAGCGCTCTTTTTTTATAGTGTCCGGCACTTTCGCCAAGCAGATAACCGGAACGCTCTAACGGTCTGGCCACATCAACGGTCTTAAGTCCCTTTTCAGAACAGAGCTTTTCAAACACCGATTCATAAATCAGGAAGTCGCCGGTTTTGTAATGGACGAATCCCCACATATCTCCCGGGCATCGGGCATGTTCGTCACGCAGGGTGATAAAGTGCCTGCTGCTTTTTGTCACCAGCGTCAGCTGAAGCTCCTCCAGCATGTTACGCACCGGGTTATACTGATTCTGGTTATCATCCAGCCAGCGTCGTGCAGCGGATATAACGGATTTAGCCACCGCATCGCTTTCGAAAGGTAAAAGGCCATATTTCAGCGCCTTCTCTCCTGCCAGCCATACCAGCGCAAATCTTTTCAGTCCGCGCCGCTGAACGCGGGTAATATCACGCCCCTCATCCCTCAGGGCCTCTTCCAGTGCGTTACAGCAATCATCTGTCTGTTCCTGGAGCCAGGATGAAAACTCTGCGTAGGTGCGAAGACCGCCAGCCGTATTTTTCCCGGATAACAGTTTGCCGATAAATGCAGGCCCGGCATGACCATAAGCCTCTGCCAGCCCCGTCTTCAGTGCATCTGCACGGGCACGTGTTTCTGATACCGGTTCATCCGGTTTTTGAGCATCCTCAGGCAACAGTTCCATACTGATGGCCCTGTGCTCCTGCCCTCCCTGTAACACGGCTTTCTGTTCAGCCAGCTTTTCGGAGATTGACATCTCACCGGTGGAGAGAATAAACATGCGCCATTTAAACGGCTCATCTGCCGTCAGGCCACGGTTCAGGCGCTCTTTTGCCGTACCTGACGTAATGTTGTAAAGCAGTGAGGAAAGTTGCTTATGATTACTCGCACCCAGTTCATCGACGCAGGCGACCAGACCGGAATAGTCAGCGAGAAGGCGCTCCATCGCGTTAGGCGTGGTATTCCAGCGAATAATATTTACATTCCCCCCACTGCCCGGCTCGCTGCCATCACCATGGACCGATGCAGCCAGCATCAGGAGAAGCGTTTTACCGGTGGTGGATACGCCGTGAAAATGAAACATGCCCACATCCATACCGGCAGGAACCAGAAGCATCGAAGCAAAGGACGCACTCAGCGCAAAGGTCTGCGCCCAGCCATGGACATTTTCCCGGATGAGGTTAATCCACTCCTCCAGAGCCCCACCTTTGTGCAGTCCGGGACGCACGCGGAATCCCGGCAGCAGATAATCAAACCCGGTCAGAGAGGTCACAACGGGCTCATGACCATGTAAAAAGGCCATATCCTCCGAAACGAATCCCATCGCATCTGCCATCAGATAGACAGGCAGCGGTAAACTCCGGCAGCGCTGAAGAAAACGGTCAAAAAGGGCAAACTGCTGTGGAGAGGAGCCAACACAAAATCCACGATCTGCCAGTTTGCCTACTACCTGAGCACCGCTCTGAACAATATCCTCAAAGCGCACCAGGGCCTTAACATACTTACCCAGCCCGTTACCGGTCATCAGGCGAATCCCAAGACTGGACTCCTTATCTTTCCCGCAAAACAGGGCGACAGGCACAACTGGCGTACCGCAAACCAGCACAGGTTTCTGTCCACCGATGTAGAAAAGGCCATCAGCCGTATTCACATAATGCCGTGGCAGCCCATCACTAAGACCGAGTGAAGCGATATCATCTTCACCGACTTCAGCGTTTTCAGCACGCCTGATAATTGCCTCCGACATTTTGGTGAAATTTTTATCACGGTCAGCAAAAGCGCGAATACGCTTAATCCCGGAAACCGGAGGAACATTAGTTGTCACTTTTTTATTCATGTGCATTACCATCAAAATACGCCACCGTCAGAAAACGGGTGGCATCGGAATCCTGGTTAAAAGTCATGTCGTTGAGTGCCAGTTGTTAGCCCATCGCCCGGTTAACAACTTCGTGATAACGTGCCGGGGAGGCGTGCAAGTAAAGTTCTGTTACTTTGATTGTGCTGTGACCCAGTAAGTCTTTGACGGTGTGAATGTCTGCCCCGCTCTCAATGAGCTTTGTCGCAAAGGTATGACGCATCTCATGGATGGTGAACGGAGGAATACCCGCAGCCTCACAAAGCCGTTTTTGCAGGCGACGCGGCTCAGCAACCGGATTGTCGGTCCCCTTGCCCGGAAATACCCAGCCTTCATCCCCCAGATGCTGACGCTGTTCTGTCAGAAGAACGAAAGCCTTATCACATACCGGTACACGGCGGAGTTTGCCGTTTTTAGTATGGCGCAGGGTGATAACCTTGCGACTCCAGTCCACATCCTCAAGACGAAGATGACGGGTTTCCCCCAGACGCAGCCCCGTCAGGGCAAGGAACATGAGCAGAGCAAGGCCTTCATGATCGGGTTTACCATTACGCCAGCACTCACAGACTTCCATCCAGCGCTGAAGCTGGGAGTCATCCATGGCGCGGCGATCTGACGTTACTTCAGGCAGCGCTTTGATATAAAGCGCCGGAGAGCGGCTGATGTATCCCATGCGTATTGCCCTGGTAAACACCGCTTTAATGAGCGCCAGATGGCGATTGCGGGTGGCTGGCTTGAGATCGAGATTATGCAGATAGCTCAGAATATCTGCCTCCGTCATACCTGCCAGCTTTTTGGCACCGAGAAGAGGGCGCAGGTATTTACGGATCTTAGAAAGATCGGTGTTAGCTGAACGCTTAACGCCCGTGCTGAGTACGCTTTTCTCATACTCATCCACAAGCTCATTAAACGTCATTTTACTGTGAGTAAGAAAACGCTCACCATAAGTCTCAATGGAAGCCTTAAGCTCCTGAATTATTTTAAAGGCATGCTCCCTTGCGTTATTAATGGAAAATTCAGGGTAACTTCCTACGGAAACGTAAACATTCTTTCCGCGAATACTTTTGCGGACAATAAACTTAATGCGTCCGGATGAGTGGAATATAGCCTTAAGCCCGGTACATTTTGTATCGCTGGCTTCGATAGTCCGGCCAGTTTGTATTGCACGGGTTTTACACTCATCAAAAAAAGCTTTAGTGAATGCCTCTCTTTGATTCTTTGGGCTGCGATGTCGGGCCATTGGTTCAACACAGCAATCATCAACGTCAACGCTGGTTTTGATGTTTTGCGCTGACTTACAAAAGCGACCATCCACAGAATCAACATCATTCTGTTTCATTGTCAGCGTTATTAGGTTTAAAGAACTATCGGGTTTCATAATGCATACATCTCGCTCAATTAATACAAATTAAGGGTATTGAGTTAGATGCTGGCCAGCACATGAAGCGAATAGTATTGGCAGAAATACTGAAGTGCAAATCACCGACTCTGACATTTTGGTGAGAAAAACACGCGTTAAAGAGGCCTGTTTGCCTCCTTAATCTCCTGAAAGTGCCACTCCCCCACTTTCAGGCTTAAACGTCGTTTCTCCCCATAAATAATATCGATTATGGGGTGTTGATTGTTTTTTGAACTATTTAAGGCGTTTTGTGATTGAGAAAATAAGTAAGAAAATCAATAGCAATTGTGCGCAAGCCTTCTCTCATTTTCAGTTAAAACAGCACATGCTAATTTCTTTATAAAACGCTAAAAATCTAAAAAAAACGGGATTTAATGCCAGGTTAGAACTAAATTTAAGGGCATAATCCAGAAAAAGCAAACAACGTAAATAAAATGTAACTAAAAGTCATTTGAAAACATATTATCAATATGAATCAATCATTTATGGAGATAATCATGTTTAAACTCACGACCCCCACCAGTCTTCCCCTTCTCAACCTGCCCGCCTCCGCACTGGCGGCCCTCAGCAATGAAATCCTTGGCCCTGTCGATGATATCGACCTGTTTACCACCTTCTGGAACGAAACGGGAACCCTGCTCTGGCATCTCAACCACGATGACACCCTCCCCGAAGACCCGCTGCTGGCAGTGGCACTGGCTAACCCGGAATACGTCACCGCACTTGATGATGGCTGGTATCTCCTGCTCGGTATCGTCTGCGATAACGGACAGGGTATCTATCTGGTGTTCCCGGACACGACCGTTATCACTCAACTCCGGAACCTGATTGAGGCGCTGAACCATGAGTAAGAAAAAAATCGCTACCGAAGCCGCCGTCACCGAAAGCTATACCGTGTTCTACATGGGGGAAGCCGAGAAAATCAGCCCCCACAGTAAAGGACTGCTGACGTATGAGCTGGGTAAAGAGGGTGAAACCGGGAGTCTTGCCCTGCGCTTAACCGCCAATGGCGAAGGGGGCCTGTTCTCCCGTGAATGGATAGCGCTTGATGCGATTCACGCCATTCTGGAACAGCAGCCAGACAGCTTTCCATCCCGTGTATTTCGCCCACTGTTTGGTCAGGGCAGCACCAATAACGCAGCTTTTCTTGCTGCTGTGCTCAGAAGTCCGGATATCTGCCTTATCGAAGCGGACAGCAGCAGACTCTTTATGCACCGCTGCTATGCCGACTGGCAGCATCGTATGACGCAGCTTGCTACGCTCAGCCAGGACTAACCCCGCTTTTTCTGTGTTCTGTTAACCAAAAATCAGGAAATTCACTATGTCATCACCCGTAATATTGCAGGGCGGCTATGTGCTGCCGCTCTCCCGGTCGTTCACCCAACTGCTTCTGGGTATCGTTGCGCAAAAACCGCCCCATCGTCACCCCATCACCGGATTAACCATTAACTTTCGTGACCCTGAATACTCACCGGAAAAGGGCGGCTGGCATCCGGTCGAAATACGCCTCATCCCTGCCGGAGAAGACTGGCAGCTCGATTACGTCACCGATTTTCACTATGCAGGGCATCCATGGCCTGAGCTTGAAAAAGATGTCGATGTGAGCTGGACGCAACAATACACGTGGCTTTCCCGTTGTGGCGATATCTCTCATGTCGACGCCCGTGAGTTCTGGTCGCTGTGGGAAAGTAACTTTATGGCTTACCACGATATGGGGGTTTTCACGGTCCGTACGTTGTGGGAAAGCTGAGTGTTCACTACGTTTCCCCCGCATCCCCCCTCTCCCCCGTAGTAAGGAATTGATTGTTATGTACCGGCTTCTGCTGCTGAACTTCGTGGATTCATTTATCGATAACTGCATTCTCTCCTGCGTCGATGAACCGGCTTACGGTGGTATCGTGCAGTGCGAACTGCTTTTTGGCCTTGCCGCACACAGCGGTATCTATGTAGGTAACGGCGATATTGTTCATCTTGATGGCGATGGAACCGTTATCAAAAGTAAGGCTAAAGGGTTTCTTGACCGGCTCGATGGCTGGAACTCCGCTATCTCGGTGTATACAGACTGTATGGATTTGACGCCTCAGGGTTGTGCGCGGGCCGCTGAACGGGCAAAGGCGGCAGTGGGTCAGCGCTATCCCTACAGCCTGCTCGACTTTAACTGCCACCGGTTTACTGCCCGCTGCGTTACCGGCAATTCATGCCCTGATATCTGGCTTGCCAGACACCTCGATTCTTTTCAGAAAGGGGACCGATGGCGCGTATGGCAACGATGAACGTTAATCGTCGCAGGCAACACGCTACCGGACAGGGAGAACGGCTCATCCGGCTGACCATGGTGCTGTTTTACGGTCAGACAATATCTGTTCGCTACATCATCCGGCAGTTTGACGTATCTCCCCGGACCGCAAGACGGGACCTCGCTCAACTGGCCTTTGTGCTCGAATCCGCTGGCCCTCACCGCTGGCGACTGGCTCCCTCGCTGAAACCCTGACTTTTTTCTCTGCCGGACATCTCCTGACCACCCTGTATGGCAGGCTGTCTCCGCTTTTCAATCCATAAGGGAACATGATGAAAATTTTAAAACTGTTAACCGCCACAATTCTGCTTTCCGCCTTCAGCCACAGCGCGTTCGCCGACGAGCAGGCTGACGCTCAGATGATAACCAACTCGACCTTCTGCGCGATGTACTCCACCCGCCTGACCCAGACCAGTGACAGCGGCCTTCAGGTAAAAGGCGTTAATCTCAATGCCCGCTTCAACGGACCGGTATTCAACAGGGTACTTCAGGTGATGAACCAAACCTATGGCAGAACCTGGCTCGAATCGAACGCCCGTAACGGCAGCATGACCGCCATGCAGCTTTCGCAGTCGGAGCTGCTCTATAACCCGGAATATGCCCGGCAGTGCGATGCCTTTGCGGATAAAGTGGAAAAGGAATGGCGCGGAAAGTAATCCCGACGCGTTATACCTCCATCCGGTGAACAGAAACCTGCTTTCGGGCAGGTTTTTTTTTACTTTTTTGTTTTTCAGGCGGACAAACCCTGTCCGGGGGCTTCCTTAAACTGTCAGGTCCAATATCTGCAATGAGGTGAAATATGGCTACCTACCGACACGACCCCGACCTTGAGTTTCTGCGCCACTGTCATCGTGACGATCTGGATTTACTGGTTTCTGTGCTTATCTGCGATCCGAAAGACGGACTGGCACGCATCACGGAAACGCTGACCTATGATCCTCAGTATAAAAAACACAAGCCCAACCACCCGCGCTACTGGGATGCCATTGCCGCCGAGGTTCAGACGTTTGGGGCGAACAGCTTTGCCACGCTGCTCCGCTGGGGTAAAGGGGTGCTGTACCGGGAAATTCTGACCGATGCCTGCGATAAAATGAAGGTGAACTACAACAACAAATCCAGTGTTGAAACCATTGAAATGAATCTGCTGATGAAGATCCTGGAGAAAAGTCTTGAGAAGATGACGCCTGACCAGCTAAAGACCGTGGCGGAAGAATTGCAGACAGGCTACAGCAACCCCACGCCGGAGTTGCTGACCATGGCAATCCAGGCGGGGATAAAAACATCCGGGTTTGCGGCCTATCAGATGGCACTTGTTGTCACAAATGGTGTGGCGAAAGCCCTGTTAGGCAGAGGGCTGACCGTTGCAGGAAATGCCATGCTGACGCGTACCATGGGCGCTTTTGCCGGTCCCGTGGGCTGGGTGCTCAGTTCTCTCTGGCTACTGATAGATTTAGCCGGTCCCGCATACCGGGTGACGCTACCATCCTGCATTTTTATTGCCTACATGCGCCAGAAGCATCTTTATTCACCTGAGAATACTGACGTTTAGCACTTACATTTAAGGTATTCAGACTTTAAAAAACTTCAGAGGGCGGACAAATCCTGTCCGCTACTGCTGGCATTATTTCCCGGCTAAATTCGGAAATGATGTATGACGCTGATAACACAAGAAAACGAACATGACAGACTGGCAACCCGCCTTTCCATCATCCTGAGCCGTTTGTTTCAGGGTGAAAAGCTGCATATCGGGACGCTGGCAGAAGAATTTGGGGTGACGACGCGCACGCTGCGGCGGGATTTTAACGTCCGCCTCACCTATCTTGATATTGAACAGAACAACGGCGTATATCAGCTCGCTTCGCATTACTTTCGTCGCCGCACGGAACGGGATATGAAGATACTGGCGAGGTTGCTGCATCTTGACCGTCTGTTACCCGCGATGGACGCCAAACTGCTGAGCCTTCTGCTTGACGGGGAGCACCCTTCACCCTACCGGATTATGCTCCCGGAGCCGCGCCAGAAACCCACGCTCTTTGGTGATTTCAGCAGACTGACGCTCGCCATACTCAACCAGACCCAGGTGCGTATCAGAACCGACGAAAACGTCAGCCATACCGTTCATCCCTATCGTCTGCTTTGCAGCCATGCGGAGTGGTTTCTTGCCGGATGTACGTCATCGGGCGTGTTCGTTATTTCCCTGTCCCGAATCAGGCTGGTTGAGGTATTACCGGATACAACGTTTGAGATCGATAACACACTCATTTCGCTGATTGAACAGTCTGACTTTATGGAAGCCTTACCCCACATGAACATTATTCATCAGATAATGCATTACGGGAGTAAACAGACGAATAATCGTAATTAAAATCACAACATATTATTAGTGATGATTAAATCACATTAACATGAAAAGTGAGAAAATTATGATTATCGATAAAGAATACGCACTTGTAGATGCAACAGCAAGACTTAACACTGACCTGAGGGATTATGAAAATGAAATAAACAACGCCGCCATTATAACATTTGGCAATGACCTCATTGAGGTAATCGTATATCAGTTCAGCTTTATCATCAGCATCAGGACAGAGGGTGAAAAAATAAAGCACGGCCTTCTTGTTAACTTCGGTAAAAATATAGCAAGACAGGTTTCATCACTTTGTGCATCCGCAATGCGAGTCTACCCGAATGAAAAACACAAACCGAGCCGTCAGCTTTTCCATTGCATAAATTAGTTTGTGCAAAGACTGTACTACCGACACGCAATAAATTAAAATAGGCCAGCTAATATAACATATGAGGTTTATGATGGCTGGCCAGTATGAAAAAGCAATAACGATAAAACAAGCGATAGATTCAATTAATTTACGCCACTATCTTCTGCCTGCAATTCAGAGGAAGTTCGTCTGGAGCAGCAGTCAGATATGTCTGCTGTTTGATTCCATCATGCGAGACTACCCGATAAACTCTTTCATGATGTGGGATATCCGTAGTGCCAGTATTAAAAACGATTACAAATTCTATGAATTCCTGAAAGAATACTGTCAGCGATTTAATGAAGAAAACCCCTGCGTAGCAACAAATGCTGGATTTCATGATTTCAAGGCGGTGATTGATGGTCAGCAGCGTCTCACATCATTATATATTGGATTGTGTGGAACGTATGCGTATAAACAGCCCCGGGTGTGGTGGCCTTCGGCACAGGATGATCGCATCCTGCCGCCAAGAAAGCTTTACGTCGATTTAACAGCGCCACTTAATTCAGACGATGAGCTCATGATGAAGTATAACTTCAGGTTCCTGACCGACAAGCAATACACTGATTCACTTACAGACAACAAACATCACTGGTTCTGCCTGCACGAAATATTCAAATACGAGCAGTATGATTCCCCTGATGATATTTTATTTAACGTTGTCGTACCAGAACTCGAAAAAAGAGGACTCATTTCCAGTGAATTTTCCAGAAAAACTCTGCTTAAACTTTATACCAAGATAAGAACTGAGAATCTTATCCACTACTTCAATGAGAGCAGTCAGGACATTGATCATGTGCTGGATGTTTTCATCCGCACGAACAGCGGGGGGACAAAACTTGAGTTCTCCGACTTACTGATGTCAATAGCGGTAGCGCACTGGCAGGGTGATTTCAGAAAAGAACTGGATGAACTGACAAAAAACATTTATCAGAATAATGAAATGGGTTTTTATATTGAAAGAGACTGGTTCTTAAAAACCAGCCTGATGCTTATTGACTCTGACGTCCGGTTCAAAGTAAAAAACTTCACTTCAGAGGAGGTCGGTAAGATACAACAACAATGGTCTGAAATAAAATCCTGTATCAAGGAGACCTTTATTCTTATCAGGCGATTCGGCATCAATCCACAGTCTTTGATATCTAAAAATGCAGTCATTCCTGTGGTCTACTGGCTTTACAAAAAGCAAACCAGTGGACATCCATTATATACAACGATTAACCTCCTGAATAAAAACCACAATGAACGCTCAGTAATTAGCCAGTGGTTTTACATGGTACTTCTGAAAGGGATCTTTGGAAGCCAGGCAGATGCGCTACTCACGAGTATCAGAGATGTAATGAAAAATAGTCTTTCAGATATTCACTTTCCTCTTGAAAAGATTATTGACAGATATAAAGGCTCGAATAAAGACCTCAGATTTGACGACGAATACATCGAAAGCCTTCTCAATATCAGATATGGCGAAGGTCGTTGCCGCGCACTATTGCATCTTCTGTTCCCTGAAATGAATCCAACCGAGGTGTTTCATATTGATCACCTTCACCCAAGAAATCATTTTTCAAAGAAATATCTTGAAAAACTAGATTATATTGCGAATTCACCTGAGAAGCTCAGCTTTTATGAAAATCCGGAATACTGGGACACCATACCGAGGTAATGACTCCAACTTACTGATAGTGTTTTATGTTCAGATAATGCCCGATGACTTTGTCATGCAGCTCCACCGATTTTGAGAACGACAGTGACTTCCGTCCCAGCCTTGCCAGATGTTGTCTCAGATTCAGGTTATGTCGCTCAATGCGCTGAGTGTAACGCTTGCTGATAACGTGCAGCTTTCCCTTCAGGCGTGATTCATACAGCGGCCAGCCATCCGTCATCCATACCACGACCTCAAAGGCCGACAGCAGGCTCAGAAGACGCTCCAGTGTGGCCAGAGTGCGTTCACCGAAGACGTGCGCCACAACCGTCCTCCGTATCCTGTCATACGCGTAAAACAGCCAGCGCTGACGTGATTTAGCACCGACGTAGCCCCACTGTTCGTCCATTTCAGCGCAGACAATCACATCACTGCCCGGCTGTATGCGCGAGGTTACCGACTGCGGCCTGAGTTTTTTAAGTGACGTAAAACCGTGTTGAGGCCAACGCCCATAATGCGTGCACTGGCGCGACATCCGACGCCATTCATGGCCATATCAATGATTTTCTGGTGCGTACCGGGCTGAGAGGCGGTGTAAGTGAACTGTAGTTGCCATGTTTTACGGCAATGAGAGCAGAGATAGCGCTGATGTCCGGCAGTGCTTTTGCCGTTACGCACCACGCCTTCAGTAGCGGAGCAGGAAGGACATCTGATGGAAATGGAAGCCACGCAAGCACCTTAAAATCACCATCATACACTAAATCAGTAAGTTGGCAGCATTACCAACACTGCAATTAATAAAAAACTACATTACATTAAGATATCAAATACAGATTACATCAGTGAAAACAAGAACTGTAACCCTACCTACTTCACAAATAAAGACAACAGCACACATGTGATTTATCGGCATTTCTGGCATGATCTTTAGTGTGTTTAATAAAGATTAATCAGTTGAATCAACACTCTAATTGTACACACTGGAAAAATTTCTGACGTTGAGATATATTCACGGAATGTATATTTTATGTGGAGATATCCTCCCATGTTTCATGGTAAGGCCTACGAATTCGAAAATGTCGATTATTTTTGAAAAAGATGTGTTTCAGCAGCAAGGCCAACATAAAGTGATACGAAAACACAAAATTGCATAAGCTGTCAGTGCGGGATACCTACGAACACATAATAACACATTGCAATTAATTTATTGCTTATTATTTAAATACTCTTTGAATAGCTCTTTTGACATCTTATAACTAATACAATAATCAGTAATGTCGGACAAAATCATTACTAATTCTAAATTTTTAGTTGATACAGCTTGCTTGTCGTTACTTAATTATTTTTAAGGAAAAAGATTGTGAATACATTTAACCGAACTACCACATGCATCGTGATTTCCGCAGCATTGTTACTTGGAGGCTGTGCCAATACCGGAAGCTCTCTCCTGTCTGGGACAAAGCCGGATCCTCGCCTTACCACCACAGAACAATCACAGTTCTTTAGCGCTTCTGGTGCACAAGGTTGTGGCGTAGGCGCCGTATCCGGCGCAGCTCTCGGCGCGTTAGTAGGGGCGCTAGCAGGTGACTCGAAGAAAGCGCTTGCCGGCGCTGCAATTGGTGGCGCTGCTGGCTGTGCTGCAGGTATGACCGCTAACTACTATCTTGACGGACTGAAAAAAGATTATGCCTCCACCGCCGATCGTCTGCAGGCAATGGATAACGACATCAGCAAAGATACCGCAGCGGTTGAAAAATCGACGCTGGCGATGAAACAAGTTATTAGCGAAAACCAGGCCACCTTAACCAAAATCAGCATCCAAAAAGATAAAGCTGGATTTGATAAAGCCGGTGCGAAAACCCAGCTGGCGCAAATTGATGCCAACATCAGCAAGATGAAAGAGACCATGAAAGGCATGAAGGATAAAGAATCTGCCTATAAGGTCGCTTTACAAGGTCAAACGACCACCACAAGTGCAGAGAAAAGCAAGCTGGCAAATTTGAACAAAGAATATGCCAATCTCAATAGCAAAATTGCTGCTCTGGAACAAGAAACCAACGAGCTGTATGAACAGCGCCAGGCGATCTCCCTTGGTTAACCCTTTCGGCCGATAGCATTATCGGCCGGTTTAAGACTGCTTAAAGCAGCGTTATTCGACGCTAATGATGGATTATTTGATGAGAAAATACGCACTTCTTGCCGCCCTTGTCCTTACGGGTTGTACTACGTCTCCCCAGGACTGTGATTTACACGCACAAGATCCAAGCTTTATTACCAAACTGAGCTGCGCCACGTCGGGTGGTTATCGTCAGCAGGTTGATCAAAAAGAACAGCAGGTTCGCCTGAGCCAATATCAAAATGAATCGGCCAAGCAACAGCAGGATTATACCCAAAACAGACAGCAGACCTTAAATCAAAAGCTGGCAGATGAACAAGCAAGGCTAAATGCCGTGCGTTCGGATCTGTCGCAGACTCTCGCAAAACTGAAATCAAGCAAGATCCAAAGCCGCGAACGCCAGCAGGAAATTGCCAAATTGCAGGAGCTGCAGCGCCAGTCACAAACGGCAACGAGCGCCAGCGAAATTTCAGCGATTGAGAAAAAGGTCGCCGAAGCCAAGCACAAAATAAAAGTTCTCGAAGAAGCAAATACGCTCCGCTAAAAGCGCAGAAAACGTTCCGGCTGTCTGAGATGCGATGATACACACCTCATGCATATCACCCACAACAATAATGATTTGCTTATGCAACGATTAACAACTGCCGCGCCGATTCATGAAGCAACGCTGACAACCTATGAAGATACGGTCGGTATCATACATCGTCATCTTCCCCCTTCACTGGCGCTGCTGTATGCCACCGCGCGTCGCAATGCCGAAGGACGCCTGGAGTGGTGGACAGCACGTCAGGGGCTGGCTAAACCTTTTTCCGCACTGAATGACGCCGAACGGCTGACTGTTGAGAATAAACGTCAGCAATATCAGGACATTCTGGCGGGGTTAATCAGCCAGCTGGCCGCGCGCGGCGAAGATAAGTCAGCACATGCGTTGCAAACGCTACTCACCCAATCACACCACCTCGACGGCTATAGCGTCGGCGGCGAACCGGTGTTGGTCAATTGGGCCACAGCCAGCACAGCGGCGCCCCTCCATACGGTAGTGGTTATCCCCTGGTGCCGCGGTTTTCTTCCTTGGCTGGCATTATTGCTACTGCTGCTCCTACTCGTCGGTGTCTGGTGGTGGTTTACACATCGCCCGGCCGTGACGCTCCCCGTTGTTACACCAACCCATACCGAATTAACTGACACCAATCCCAGCGTGAAGCTTGAGAAACGTCAGGATTTTGGCCGGATAAAAATCAATCTGCAGTGGAAGCAGGGGGACCACAAAGAGCCTGTCGATCTCGATATTGCCGCCTTTGTGCGCTTAAAAAACGGTGAAATCAGCGGCGCTGAGGCGCTGAGTCATTTGCCCGGCAACTATGACCAGCCACCGTATCTGCTGCTGCAGGAAGATCTGCGTGAAGGCAATGACGTGGATGGCGAATGGCTTTTCGTCAACGGCAGCCACTGGCAGGACATTGATGAGGTGCTGATTTATAGCTTCATTTACGCTGGCACCGATAACTGGCAAGGGACAAACGCCTCCGTCACCCTCTATGTCCCCGAACAGCAGCCGATTACATCCATGCTCACGGATAGCGACCAGCGTAATAATGTCGCCGCCATCGCCAGGCTCAAAAATGTCGATGGCAATATTCAGGTTGAACGCCTTGACCGTTTCTTCCCCGACCGCGAGTCGATGGATAAGCACTATGGCTGGGGTTTCAAATGGACGCCCGGCGCGACCAAAAATTAGCCTGCACCACTGTGGCTTTAGTCAAATTACAGCCTTTAAGGGTTAGATAATGCGAAATTCGATTCAGGGACCACTACTTCGTACCGGAAATAACTCTTCATTCAAGGCGCTGGGTGAAACGGGCTATCCTGTTTTCAAGATGGCCTTCCAGCTACGCGAAGCCATCTATCGTCTTGATGCAGGGCGCGATCTGGCCCGTCATCTGGCTATCCCGCAAAACGATCAGGGCGGTGACAGAACCGACTGGTACAGCAGTTTTCCCGGCGATGTTATCCCGTGGAGCGGCGCAAGCGAAGCGGAGCGAGAATCGGCGCGCCAGCAATTTAATGCGTTTCAAATGGCAGTGCAGTCACTAAGCGAACAGTTGCTCAACGCGGAGCAAAGCGGAACCGGCGGCGATCGTCGGGTCTTTGCCCAGTTGCTTAAATCTGTGACCCATTTCCCCGATTATGAGTTTGTCTATCTCGTTAATGGAACGCTGGTGATCACCTTTTGGGGGTTTGTCCACCCGGAAGGGGAACAACGTCACCCGATGCATTGGCTGAGTTCATCGTCCGTTCCCGCCGCCGCCCTCGCGGCCGTTCCGCCGCAGGCCAGCGCCACGGAAAAAACCGTCGAACCCGCTCCCGCGCCCTTTGTTGATGTTCGAACGCGCCGCTGGCGCTGGCGTTGGTTGCTATGGCTACTTTTGGCGTTACTGCTGCTGGCGCTGCTGTTAGGGCTGCTCCGCGGCTGCGCTCCTTCTCTTTCCCTACCGGGCCTCCCTGGTCTTTCTGCGGATAAAACCACGGTCACCGCTGAACCTGTGGCTACGCACCCGGCCACCAGCACCCATGACGTGGCGATCAGGGGGTCAGAAACCGCCGTTGGCGCTCGCGCCGTACCCGGCATTGTGGAAGGGTCAACCGCGGACGCGCATCCTGCGCTGGATTCAACGGTGCCCGCGATGCCTGCCGACACATCTGACAGAGCGGTAGACGGCGATGCGACGCCGCCGCCGGCTAACGCAAATGAAGCCAGCGTAGAACCGCCACTGCCGTCCGGCGTACAGGATACCCACGACGAGCAGACGCCTCCGGGCGTGACTCCGGTAACCGCCCCGCCGCTCGTTGCGCCGCAGGGCGAACCGTTAACCCTCCCGGCCACCCTGCCGGACGGCCCGGCGAAGTTTCTTAACGGCGAATGGCGCGTGAATGGCGGTATTCAGGACAAGCACACCGGACGCCCGCTCCAGCTGCAATATAATTTTGACCAGGGCAACGGCACCGTCAGCGTCCGCCAGTCCAGCGGCGTAACGTGCCGTGGCCCAGCCAACGGTAACGTGCAGCAGGGGGCGCTCAACATTACCAACCCTGAGCAAATGACCTGCAGCGATGGCTCAAACTTTATTGTGCCGACCATCGAGTGCAAATCACCTTCCGCGGGTCATGCCGATTGTATTGGCAGCAACGATGGGGAAAAAACCTTCCCGATTCGTATGCTTCAACCTAATTCCTGAACAGGGACGAGATAACTATGTTGCCCGAGATTGTATCTTTTGATCGTCAAGTAACCCTGGTAGGCGACTCCGGGATCCAGTTTATGGATTTTGGTTTGTCTCCAGGACGTTTGCCCGCCGGTGAATTTGTTAAATTAGCCAATGGCGTATTGACCCGTTTAATCTACAACGAACAGCGTGATTACTATTTTTATCAGCCCAGCCCGGCAAATATCGAGAAGGCTAAAAGCCAGTACGATATTCCCGTTGAGCAGAGTCTTAAGCTGTTTGACGGGACATGGTTGCCGCTTCCCCTACTCCGTTTCAGCCCGCCTGACGTCTATCAGGAAGGGCCGCTAAACTGGGCGCGTTTTCGTATCGTCAAGCTGGACAAGCCTGATATGGATGGGCATAGCCATCGAATGACGTTGGCTATCGATACTCGCGTAATGGCCAAACAGCAGGCCGCCGCCGACCTCAGCCCGAACCAGGAAGATGTCAATGCCGGGGCAACCTTTGCGGTGGCGACAGCCACCTATGCCCTCAACTGGTATCTCACGCAAGAGTGGATTGTCGACTGGCTGAAAGAGGTATTTAAAGAGGCGAGCAAAGGCCGGGATATCGACGAACGCGAGCAGGAGCTTAACCAGCAGTATCCGCTGGCGCACTACCTTAACCTTCTTTCACTGATGGCGATTCCCGTCGAAGGTTTGCAAAGTCAGACCGCCCCCATCATTGAATTGCCGCAGTTCAGGGTCATCGCCAATCGGGAAACTAACGCTATCAAGCCTATTCCCGTTGATTTGATCCTCGATGTCGGTAACTCACGCACCTGCGGTATTCTCATTGAAGATCATGGGCAATCAGGTTCAGGTATGCAGCACAACTATGTGCTCAAATTGCGCGATCTTAGCGCGCCGGAACATGTTTATACCGAACCCTTTGAAAGCCGGGTCGAATTTTCACAGGCCTTCTTCGGCAAAGATCACTGCTCGGTGCGTAGCGGCCGCCACGATGCCTTCCAGTGGCCGACGATCGCTCGTATCGGCGGAGAAGCGGGTCGTTTAGCGGCGCGCCGAAAAGGCAGCGAAGGTTCAACCGGCCTCTCCAGCCCTAAACGTTATCTTTGGGATGAAAAATATTACGGTCAGGGCTGGCGATTCAACGGTAGCTACGTGCAGGACAGTAATCCACTCGCCACCGCTGCGCCGTTCGCGAATCTGATCGATGAACGGGGCGAGGCGTTACACACCATCGAAGATGAGATGGATCGCATCCCGGTCTTTACGCCACGCTATTCCCGCAGCTCGCTGATGACCTTTATGCTCGCGGAAGTATTAACCCAGGCGATTAGTCAGATTAATAGCCCGGAACAACGCATACGTCAGGGACACGCAGGTATTCCGCGTCAGCTACGCCATATTATTCTGACCGTGCCGCCCGGTATGCCGATGGCTGAACGTTGCGTACTGGATGACCGTATGCGTCAGGCGGTCGGTTTAGTCTGGAAAGCGCTACGCTGGCACAACGGCGAAAACGATCCTTATGAGGATGAGCAAGAAGATCATAGTCAGACAAACATTAAAATTCCGCTGCCGAAAATCAGGGTCGAGTGGGATGAAGCGTCTTGCGCGCAGTTGGTTTATCTCTACACCGAGATAAACCAAAACTTTGCCGGTCACCCGGAGTCGTTTTTCGACGCCCTTAGCCGACCCGACAGCACGCAACGTGAAAGAATATCCATCGCATCTATCGATATCGGCGGCGGCACCACCGATCTGGTCATCACCGATTATCATCTCGATCGCAATGGTCATAGTGGGGGCGGCGCTAACGTCCATATCATCCCGCAGCAGCGTTTTCGCGACAGTTTTAAAATTGCCGGCGACGATATTCTGCTGGATGTCATCCAGTCCTATGTGCTTCCAGCCTTTGAGCAGGCGCTGCGTGAAACGGGGGTCATATCCGTTGAGACGCTGATGTCTCAACTGTGCGGCTCGCAAAATATTAGCGCGGCGGAATCCGTGCTGCGCCAGCAGCTCACCCTGCAACTCTTCGTTCCCCTCGCGTTGCACATTCTGGGTAAATACGAGCAATTCGATCCGCTGGACGAGCAAACGCATATCGTGATTAACCAACGTGTCGGCGATCTACTGCCGGTAGGTTCTCTGCGTGATGAAGTCGAGAGCTTTGTTCGCCGCGAAGTACAAAAAGCTGGTGGTCCGACCGATTTCAAACTGGCGGAGGTAATGCTCACTCTGCCGCTCGCCAGAGTGCATAACGATTTGTGCTCGGGTAAGTTCAACATTGATAAAGTGCTAACCGCGCTGTGCGAAGTGCTGAGCTATTATCATTGCGACCTGCTACTGCTGACGGGCCGCCCTTCGCAGCTGCCGGGCATTCAGGCAATTATCCGTCGCAACCTGCCGTTGCCGCCGGGGCGTATTTTACCGCTGCACGGTTATCAGACCGGCACCTGGTATCCGTTCCATAAAAATGGCCATATCGACGATCCGAAGAGCACCGCCTCCGTTGGCGCGATGCTCACGCAACTGTGCGCAAATCACAGCATTCCTAACTTCCATTTCCGTACCTCGGCGCTGAAGCCTTACTCAACGATTCGCCATATTGGCACCATTGATATGGATAACCTGATTCGCAGTGCCGATATCGTTTATCGCCATATCGAATCGGAGAACGGGCAGATAAAACTGCCGACATTCACCGACGAAAATGGCGAGAACACCACGCAAAGTATCATCATGCGTGGCGATTTGCGGCTGGGTTATCGTCAACTGGATGCCGAACGTTGGGCCGCCGCACCGCTTTATACCTTACGTTTTAGCGAAGAAGGCCGTAAGAAGTTTTCCGCCGCCTTCTCCGTGGATAACGGTTCACCGTACCTGAAAGTGAGACTGGCTATCGACAAAGGCAAACGGGCGCGCCAACTGGGCTTAATCAGCGATCGGCTGATGATTGCGGATATCACCAGCAACACCGATAAGTCATTCAGCAAGCGTGATGTAGATCTGGAACTCAATACTATGCCCGATACGGGGCTCATTGATAGCCGACACTGGCTCGATAGCGGGAGTGTTAAAAAATAATGAATAGCGATCAAAAATCTCTCACTCAGGGTTGGGCAGCTATCGCTCAGGGCTGTCAGGACGCACTTGGCTGGGTTGATGCAGTGCGTTCCGGTTCACGTCGCCTCGACAACGAGGCGGATAAACTCAACCTTAGCTTGCTCCGCACGCGTAACCAGGCCAATAGCCTGACGTTGGTCGCCAGAACGCCAATGACCGTCGGTTTTTTCGGCATTTCTCAGGCCGGGAAATCCTATCTCATCTCCGCATTGGCAGCTGGCAGCAATGGTTCACTGGAAGCCCTTTATGGCGAACGGCGCGTCGACTTTATCAAAGAAGTGAATCCCGTCGGCGGCGGTAAAGAGGCCACCGGCCTGGTCACCCGCTTCACCCTCCAGGCCCCCGCCGCGCCTGCGGGCTATCCTGTGCCTCTGCGCCTGTTCAGTGAAATCGATCTGGCCAAAATTCTGGCAAACGCCTGGTTTAATGATTTCAACCACGAGCAGCTGAGCTTTCAACTTGATGAAGCCAGGGTTGAAGAGCGACTGCGCCCCTTCCTGCAACGCGCCACACAAACAAAAAGCTATAACGGCGTGAGCCAGGAAGATGTGGTTGCCTTATGGGATTACCTGAACGCCTCGTTCAGAAAATCGGTTGAAAAACTTGAACACGCCTATTGGCCGCAGGTGTTGAAAATTGCCCCTGCGCTGAGTCCTGGTGAACGCGCAGAGCTATTTTCTTTATTGTGGGGAGAACTGCCGGCCCTCACCGAGACCTATCGTTCATTAGCCAATGTGCTGACCAAACTCAATCATGCCCGGACGGTGTTCGCCCCGCTGGAGACGCTTATCGATCACAGTAATGGCAGCATTATGAACGTCGACAGCCTTAACCGGCTAGGCTCCAGCCAGGATCGCCACGTGGAGATCCGCTACTGGAAAGAGGAGCAGCAAATCGGCAGCGCCAGCTTAACCCAGGCGGAACTGGCAGCGTTAACCACCGAGCTTATCTTCCCGTTAGCGGAAGTCGAGGCCGACAGCGTCGTGGAGCAGGTCGATCTGCTTGACTTCCCTGGGTATCGCGGGCGTCTTAAAATTACCGCACTGGAAGAGGCCGGTAGAGAGGGGCTTAATCCCATTTGCCAGCTTCTGCTGCGCGGTAAAGTCGCCTATCTGTTTGAACGTTACACCGATAATCAGGAGATGAACGCGCTGGTCGTGTGCGCCAGCTCCGCCAAACAGAGCGATGTTGCTGACGTTGGTCCGGTATTAAACCGCTGGGTAGAAAAAACGCAGGGTAAAAGCGCCGAAGAACGTCAGGGCCGTAACCCTGGGCTGTTCTGGGCCATCACCATGTGCGATATGCGCATCAACAGCAGTCTGCAACTCACCACCGAACAGTTAAAAGAAGGCTGGGAAGGTATGCTGCACATGACCTTGCTGGAGCGTTTCGCCCAATATGATTGGCTGCAGCAATGGGCGCCCGGCCAGGCGTTTAATAACTGTTTCCTGGTGCGAAAACCGGGGCTGGATAATCCGTTCATCGACCTAAAAGACGGTACAGAACAGGAGCGAAACAAGGAAGCGTGCATCACCGAGCGCTATCGCCAGAAGCTCGACGAAATGGGCAGCACCTTCATTAGCGCTAAAAACGTGCTGCAACACGTCACCGAGCCGAGCAAAGCCTGGCACGCGATGCTCGAGCTCAACGATGGCGGCATGGGACGCTTAACCAAAGCGCTGCGCGGCGTCGCGCATCTGGAATTCAAGCTGGCACGTTTGCAGCAACAACTTGAGCAGTGTCGCGAGGAGACCGGCAATCGCCGCCTGGGCCGCTGGTACGAAAAAGACGGCGACGGGCAGCTCGTGAAAAAACAGGCCATCGCGAAAGAGCTATGGCAGGGGCTGTCCGCCTGCTCCCACAGTATGGGAGAGCTAATTAATCGTCTGGATCTGCCGACGCAGGAGCTTAATAACATCTATTTAAGCATTCGCGACCGCAACCCGGAACCGTCAAACGATGGCGACAGCCTGGCGGCAAACGCGTTTACCGCCAGCCCATTTGGCAACAACCCCTTCGGTGATAACCCGTTTGGCAGCGATCCCTTCGCCGACGCACCGGCTGAAATCGCCGTGGTTGACGCGCCAGCGTCAACTGCCCAGGAAAGAGTCGGCCAGGACGATGATTTCGCCCATCAGGCGTTTAAAGCCTGGGTCGCGCATTTGCGTGAACTGCCGCAGCAAGCGCCGCAGTGGCGTCAGTTGGGGATGAACAGCGAACTGATTAATCATCTCAGCGAAGAATTGATCACCGCAGCCACGCGCCTCGATCTGGAAGGCACGCTGAAACGCGCGCTGGCGGGTCAGGAGCAAGCGGGTACGCGGCGTGAACATCTTATGGCACGCCAGGTTCTGCGCGCCCAACTGACTATGCGTGATTTTATCGCCTGGTTTGGTTATCTCACTCTACCGCCTGAAAAGGTGCCCAACAGCTATGTTGGCGAGAAAAATAAAGTCTTCGTGCGCCAG
This sequence comes from Citrobacter sp. CRE-46, assembly GCF_059615875.1. NCBI lineage: Bacteria > Pseudomonadati > Pseudomonadota > Gammaproteobacteria > Enterobacterales > Enterobacteriaceae > Citrobacter > Citrobacter sp. CRE-46. The sequence continues at coordinate 4,743,557 of NZ_CM184341.1, forward strand.
AAACCGCTGATGAACGACGAGCTGCCGCAGCTCGCCGCCGTTGCGCCGCAGCCGGGTGTCTCTTATCTGGGAGACTGGCTATCCGCCCTGATGAGCGTCGTACTTGATAACGCTGGTCATAGCGCCACGCGCGATATTTCCGTCGAACATAATCGCCAACTTGGTCAAATTATCAGCCAATTGAAACAAGAGAACATGCCATGCTAGCTAAAATCATCGCCTGCCAACCGGCAGAGCCGGGTACCGCACAATTGATGGTTCGCCTGCGCGGCGAAACTGCGGTGCTGCCCGATCTGACCTTTACGCTTTGTAATAACGAGCAGAACTATCTGCAGCCCGATGGCAGCTGGAGCCCTGCACAGCACTGGTTTACTGTCAACGGCGGTTACTCCCTGGCCAACGGCAGCGGCTTTCGTATCGGCCCTACTCTACTTGACCCTTTGCTGGCAAACGCAAGCCAGGTCCAGATTCAGATCAAGCTGGCTTCAGGAGAAGTGCGCAATACCACCCTCCAATTGGTGCGTGATGAGTTGCTCTCTTCTGAAGCCAGGGGCGCGACGGGTAATTACAGCAGCAGCAGTATGCTGGCAACCCCAGAAACCGACTCCGCACCAGCGGCCATCGTAGAAGCGCCCGTCGCAGAATCTGAAACCATTGCGCCGACCATTCATGCCAAGCCGCAGCCGCAACAAAAACCTGCGGCTTCCCGCCTCCCGCTCATCATCGCCGCCATCCTGCTTTTAGTGGTGATTGCTGGCGCGCTTTGGTGGTTCATGAGCCGGGACAAAGGTCAGGAGGTGGTCCCGGCGGTACAAGCTCAGCAAGCCCCCGCCGCCGCCGCCGCCCCTGAAGCGACGAACACCGAGCCTAAAGCCCCGGCTGGCTGTTCCGCACAGAGTTTAGACACGCTGAGCGAGCTTGAATTCGTGCAGACGTGCGTTCAGGAAAAACTCGATAGCGATAAACTGCTGGCCATTATCCAGTCAGCGAAAGAGGCGAAGAAATGCGGCGTCGCCCAGCGCCTGTACGCAAATCGCGCGCAGGGCGGCGATACCAAAATCGCCCTGATTTACGCCGGTGAGTACGATCCGAAATACCATCAGGCAAGCGAATGTTTCAAAGAGGCGGATAAAGATACCGCGGCCTATTGGTACGAAACGGTACTGCAATCAGAACCCGAGAACCAAACGGCTAAGCAGCGCCTTGAGGAGCTAGCAAAATGACCCGGACTTTTTTTTGCCGTCTGGCGCTGCCCTTATGCGGCCTGTTGTTCAGCGGGCACCTCTTTGCCGCCGAGGGCGATAAACCGCTGCTTCAGGAAGGGAAGAAAACGCTATACCAGCGCATCCTGACGACGCCAGGCTGTAAGCTTAGCGACAACGCCGGGGATGAAAATGGGCAGCTTCAGCCTGCCTTTAGCAGCCTTTATGTTTATCAAAAGGAAGAGGCTAAGGGGCAAAGCTGGCTTAAAGTCGGGCCGGATAGCTATGGCAAAACCCTTGGCTGGTTGCCGAAATCCTGTACCGTAGACTGGAAAATGCAGCTGACGCTGGCGTTTACCAACCCGGCCAACCGCGATCGGTTACTCTTTTTCAAAGAGAAAGAAAGTCTGGATAACATTCTTTCTGCCCCCGATCCTGTCTCTCTGGTGGCGCCGCTGCGCGCCAAATTGAAGCGTGACGGCCACGCTGAAGGTATTCAGGCCCAGGAGCCGGAATATTTTGTCGATCTGCAAAAGCAATTTTATCTGCTGCCAATCCTGAGCGGCGAAGAGGTCATGACCGAAGATGGCTTCTATACGCGCCTGCTCAACGTGGCCTCCGTCAGCAAGGCGGATGATAACGCAGCGGCAAAACAAGATAACGACGTAAACCAGTTGAAAGGCTTTAACGCTTCGGTGGTGTTCGTTATCGATTCAACCATTTCAATGGGGCCGTATATTGAGCGCACTAAAGAGGCGGTCAATAAGATCTACGACAAAATTAAACAAGAGCATCTGGATGGGCAGGTCAAGTTTGGTTTGGTCTCTTATCGTTCAAATACCAAAGCCGTACCGGGACTTGAATATAACACCCGCATTTTCGCCGACCCTAACCAGGTCAAGGACGGCGCGGATTTTCTGCAGAAAGTCGCCGATCTTAAAGAAGCGAAGGTCTCAAGCTCTTTATACGACGAGGATGCCTATTCCGGCGTGTTATCAGCTATTGATGACATTGACTGGAGTCCATTCGGCGCCCGCTATATGGTGCTGATTACCGATGCTGGCGCGATTGAGGGCAGCAATAAACTTTCAGGAACCGGCCTTGATGCAAGCCAGCTCCGTCTGGAAGCCGGTAACCGCGGCATTGCTATTTATACGTTGCACCTGAAAACCGCCAGCGGCAAAGCAAACCATACCAAAGCCGAGAGCCAGTACCGCGATCTCTCCAATTTTGATAGCACGCAATCTAACCTTTATCAGGCGGTGAATGCAGGCGATATCAAAATGTTCGGTCAGCAGGTTGATGCCCTGGCGTCAGCCATTACGGAACAGGTGAAAGCCGCCTATATGGGGGATGCCGCCATTGGCAGCGCGCTGTATGCCAAAGATGAGGGGCAAAAGCTCACGGCGGAGCAGAAATTGCTCCAGGATACGGCGTTAATCGGGCATGCGATGCAGTTAGCCTATTTGGGCAAACGCAACAGCACCCAGGCCCCGCTGGTGTTCCAGGCCTGGATTAGCGATCGCGATCTGATTAAGCAGAACATCCCCACAACAGATGTTCGCGTGCTCTTAACCAAGGGACAGCTGAGCGATTTAAGCGATGCCGTCAGCCAGATTCTGAAAGCCGCTAATGAAGGGATGATCTCGCCCACTAAGATGTTTGAACAACTGCGCACCGTTGCGGCAACAATGGGGACCGATCCTAACCAGTTGAAACAGCAAGACAGCGCGAGCATCGGCGATCTTGGCGTGCTGGGCGAGTATCTGGCCGATCTTCCCTACAAAAGCGATGTGCTGAATCTCGATGAAGAAACGTGGAAAAGCTGGGATGGGCTGTCACAGGAGAAATTTATCCGCACACTGTCATCCAAGCTGCGTCACTATCAAAAATATAATGCAGATGTCGACCGCTGGGTCGAGCTGGCGCAAGGTAGCGATCCGCGCGATCGCGTGTATCCCATCCCACTGGAAATGATGCCCTGATGCTGCACATTGAAGACTTGTGCGTGGTTCGTGGTCAGGATCATCAGGCTCACCGTGTTTACCTGCCGCAGCTTTCGCTGCGGCCAGGCGAGGTGGTGGCGGTAACGGGTGAAAGCGGCTGCGGTAAAAGCACGCTTCTGGAAGCCATTGGTTTAGTGTTGCATCCCAGCAAAATTGGGCGTTACACGCTCAGCAAAGGGACACAGCAGCAGGATATTGCCGCGTTGCTTCTGGGCGAGCGACATAATACACTCGCTGCGATTCGGGCACGCGAACTTGGCTTTGTATTACAAAACGGTGGCCTCCTTCCCTACCTGAACGTCAAAGATAATATTCTCTTGCCGTGCCAGCTGCTGGGAGCCCGCCCTGACAGCACCATGCTGGATAGGGTCATCGACACGCTAAAACTGTCGCCACTACTGGCAAAATATCCTACCCAGCTCTCCTTTGGCGAACGGCAGCGCACCGCTTTTGCGCGCGCGATATTACATCGCCCGGCGCTGGTACTGGCAGATGAACCGACGGCGGCGCTCGATCCCTACAATGCCCAGAAATTATTTAGCCTGTTTATCGAACTAGTCCGTCAGGAAGACATGATGGCGCTGGTCGTTTGCCATGACTGGCCTCTGGTCAAACACTTCAATTTACCCTGTTTAGCTGCGCAGCCAGAATCGCTGACGGCGTCATCACAGAGCGAACGGGGAGGTACTTACTTTGTCCTTTAATCGTGCAAGACTGCTCGGTCGCCTTGCAATGCAAGACCTGTGGCACGATCGCATCATCTCTTTTTGCATCGTCTCCTCTCTTGTTGCGGTCATCGCCCCTTTACTGCTCCTTTTTGGCCTGCGCTTTGGCATTGTGAACCAGTTACAAAACGATCTGGCCAACGATCCCCGCAATCTGGAGATCCGCATGTTGAGCAGCGGAAGCTACGATCAGCACTGGATCACGCAGCTACGGCAGCGGCCTGATGTCGGCTTCGCCATCGGGCAAACGCGCTCGCTCAATACGCTGACTGACTTGCAGACGGACAGCACACATTTTATTGAAAATGCGGAAGTCATTCCGACAGAGGCTGGCGATCCTTTGCTCGGCACGCAGGTGCTCCATCATGACCATGAAGTTGTTATTACTCAGGAAGCGGCACGCAAGCTGGCGGTGAAAACCGGTGATACGCTCACGCTACGCGTGAGTCGTATGCTCGATGAACGCCGCGAATGGGGACGTAAGCGCGTGACCGTGGTGGGGATTTTGCCAGCCACCTATTTTAATCGCCCCGCTATCTTTACCCGCCCTGCGTTATTAATGGCTCTTGAACATTTTCGCGATGGCTATGCGGTAACAGCGTTAGGGGTCGCCAGCGGCGCTCAGCTTAACGGTAACGCGCCGCGCTACGCCCGCGCAAGGTTGTACGCACGCGATATTGACCATGTCGCCAGCCTTGAACGCGATTTGCGCGCCCAACGCATCGAAACCACCAGTCGGCTGGCGGATATTGAGAATGTAAAAAGCATTAACCGTGTGTTGGGCATCATCTTTAACACGATCGCCATCACCGCGCTCATTGGCTGTATCGCCTCGTTAATCGGCTCGTTTATCGCCAATGTCGATCGTAAACGTAAGCATATTGCTGTACTTCGTCTGCTGGGCTTCACGCGACCAGCCGTAGGCGTTTACGTCATTAGTCAGGGCGCTTTGCTCAGCCTGATGGCCTATATCGGCGGTTTTGGCATCTATTTTTTAGCCAGCCAGATATTTAACCGGGCGCTGTCCACAAGCCAGGCCACCGGTCAGATGATTTGCAAGATAACGCCCTTACACGGCCTTATCGCCCTCTTACTGACGCTGGTTGTGGCGACGCTGGTTGCCGGTATCGGTGCCTGGCGCGCGATCCATATTGAACCTGCGCAGAGCCTGCGCGAGGCATAACCCTTATTTTTTTAATTTGCCCTAAGCATCTATTTTAGCGGAGATCGTTCATGGCCTTTACTCCTTCCACATTATCGCGCTGCCTGGCGCTAGCCCTGCTGGTGAAGATCTCCCCCGCGCTGGCAGAACCGTGGGCAGAGAAAACCTATAATCCGAAGCCAGATAGCGATGACGTGATTTTGCCTATGCCCTGCGAAGGTTCGATGGTATTTCGTCGGGTAGAAATTCCAGTAGCCGGTCCTCTGGATGATATTCCCATCACCTTAGGGGAAGATGGCGGTGAATGGGGCTTTGTGGAACACAGTTATCCCACGTTTATCGCCGGTAGCTTTACTGAAACGCCCCAAAATAAAGGCCGTTATTATTTAATGGCGAAATATGAGCTGACGGCATTGCAATATCAGGCATTAACTTCCGATACTTGCCCGACACCATCGCGTAAACTTAGCCTCCCTCAAACCAGCATCAGTTGGTTTGAGGCCGTTAATTTCTCCGATAAATATAACCAGTGGTTACGCGCAAACGCGCTCGACAAGCTGCCGAAAGAAGATAACAAACCAGGTTTTTTACGACTGCCCACCGAAGTAGAGTGGGAGTTTGCCGCGCGCGGCGGTCTGAAAGTGGATACCGCACAGTTTCGTGATTCCCGTTATCCGATGGACGACATCAAAAATTATGAGTGGTATTCCGGTTCGCAGTCCTCAAACGGGAAACTTCAGCTCATCGGTCTGTTAAATCCTAACCCGCTCGGCCTGTACGATATGTTAGGCAACGTCTCTGAGATGATGTTTACCCCCTTCTACCTCAATAAAATTAATCGATTGCATGGCCAGGCTGGCGGTTTTGTGGTGCGTGGCGGCAGCGTGATGTCCAGTGAGTCGGATATCCGCAGCGCTAGCCGTAAAGAAATTAACTATTACGATAATGCCCAGCCTTTTACCAGTAAAACAATGGGCCTGCGGTTGGTGCTGGTTTCCCAGGCAATTACCTCAACGGACCGGGTCAAACTTCTTGAGAAAAACTGGTCGACTCTCGGTGATGATAAAACGGGCGCAGAGAGCAGCAAATCCGGGTCCAATGATACGGCGAAAGCGTTAGGTAGCCTGGCTTCTGGCGTTGAAGACAGCGAGCTGAAGAAAAAGCTGAAAGATCTGGAAAACCAACTTCGTGCCAGCAACCAGCAGCAGCAAGAAGAAAGAGCACAGTCTATCCGCGCCAGCCTGAATCTGGGCTCTTTTCTCTGTACCAAATTACAGGACGATGGTCGTTTCCTTGACTTCCTCAATCACAATTATGAGCTGCTGTGCAAAGATAAAGACAGCAGCGATGCCAACTGTGCCATCCGCAAAAATAAGCTGGCGGAACAAACCGATCGTCTACAGCAGCTAACGAGCTACTACGCCAGCAGTCTGGTGGATTCCGGCACCCTGTATGGGCAAGCAGGGCTAAAAGGCGAAGTGAACGTGTTCAATCAGATGCTGATGCTGAATAAACGTCTTTCCGGTCTTAAGCCGTTCCTCGCTGCTCATTGGCAGAATCAGCAAAAATACCTAGCGAACGGCAAAATTGATACAGCTGGCTGGCTGGATACCTGCAAACAAGTAAAGAACGGCCACTAATCTTAAACATGTCAGTTTATAAAGGAGTAAGGAACGTGAAATTAACTCTACGAATTGCGGCGTTGACCATTGTCTGTATGTCACTCAGCCAGACAGCTTTAGCTGCGTCTTACAGTGCGGAGGATCAGGAACAATTAACGCTGGAATGCCTGCTCACCAATAATAAATACGCCAGCGCCTTTATTGCGCAGGATAGCGCGGGATATGCCCTGGGAACCCAGTCTGCTCCGACTGCTGAGCTGAATCTTGTCACTAATCAACCGGGGGTTAACGCCTACTATAATTCTCAGATGATCGCCGGTGGCTCGCTTTACTGGATACGTGTCGTCAAAGGCCCCTATGAATATATTGTTTACGATAAAGAGCAGCACGCCGATATGTCAGGTGTGGTTGTCACAAAAAAAGGGAAAAGAATCTTCCACAAAGATTGCAAGGAACCTATCAAGGTGGGTACACAAAACGATGGCAGCATCTTTAGCCGATTTGCGCAAGAAGATACAGAAGGCGATCGTATTATCGATTTAATCAACAAAGCATAAACGCTTATTTCGTCGTAATGGGGATGTATATCTATCATCCCCATGGTAATGACTCCAACTTATTGATAGTGTTTTATGTTCAGATAATGCCCGATGACTTTGTCATGCAGCTCCACCGATTTTGAGAACTGATCTTGACCCGCCATTTCCGGACAGCTTTTGTATCTTAAGTTAACGATGCCCGCTGCCGCCGGTATTCTCTCGGAGAGTGATATCCCAGCGCACTATGCGGGTGATTTTCATTGTAATGCGTGAACGCCGCTGCAAGGTTCCGCAGGGCTGTTCTCACATCCGGTTTCGGCATGAACGCGATATAGTCTTCCTTCATCGTCTTCACGAACCGTTCGGCCATGCCATTGCTCTGCGGGCTGCTCACCGCTGTTGTACATGGCTCCAGATTCAGCTCTTTGGCGAACCTCCGCGTTTCATGCGCGGTATATGCTGAACCGTTGTCCGTCAGCCACTGCACTGGTGTTTCCGGCAGCCTGTCGCCGAAGCGCTTTTCCACCGACCTCAGCATCACATCCTGCACGGTCGAACTGTCATAGCCTCCCGTGCTTGCTGCCCAGTCTATGGCCTCACGGTCGCAGCAGTCCAGCGCGAACGTTACCCGCAGTTTTTCGCCGTTGTCGCAGCCGAACTCGAAGCCATCTGAACACCAGCGCATATCGCTTTCTGCCACCGCTATCTTGCCCTTATGTTCACGCTTCGGTCGCTCTGGTTTGTGATGCAACAACAACAGGTTATGCTCGCTCATTATCCTGTAAAGCCGTTTGGCATTCACAGGTGGCTGTCCCTCTGTGCGACGTTGCTTGCGCAGGATGCCCCACACGCGTCGATAACCATAACTCGGCATATCGCTGATAATGTTGAGGATAGCCGACAGTATTTCTGCGTCTGCTTCTTCATTACGCCGGTTACAGCGCCTGTCCTGCCAGTCGGCAGAACGGTTAATCCGCAGTGACAGTTGCGCACGCGACACGCCCATGGTCCGGCTGACCATGGCTATTCCCCGTCCTTTGGCAACAAGGGCGCGTGCGCTATCCATTTTCGCGACTGACCGTACTCCACGGCTTCTTTTAGGATCTCAACTTCTATCGTCTTCTTGCCCAGAAGGCGCTGAAGCTCCCGGACCTGCTTCAGAGCAGCAGTAAGCTCAGAAGCAGGAACGACTTCCTCTCCAGCCGCAACGGCGGTGAGGCTGCCTTCCTGATATTGCTTCTTCCACTTAAACAGCAGGCTGGGCTGGATACCATGCAGGCGGGCGACATGGGAGACATTCATACCCGGCTCCATCGTCTGCTGGATAATGGCGATCTTCTCCTGAGGAGTTTTACGTTTACGGACTTCTTGCCCTAACAGGATCCCGGTCATCTCAATATTGGTGTTAGTGTTAGACATATATTCAAGCCTATCTCTTATCTGGAGATACAGCTACTGTCTGGTGTTTCAGGGGGCTACATCACACCGATTTTGAGAACGACAGCGACTTCCGTCCCAGCCGTGCCAGGTGCTGCCTCAGATTCAGGTTATGCCGCTCAATTCGCTGCGTATATCGCTTGCTGATTACGTGCAGCTTTCCCTTCAGGCGGGATTCATACAGCGGCCAGCCATCCGTCATCCATACCACGACCTCAAAGGCCGACAGCAGGCTCATAAGACGCCCCAGCGTCGCCATAGTGCGTTCACCGAATACGTGCGCAACAACCGTCTTCCGGAGCCTGTCATACGCGTAAAACAGCCAGCGCTGGCGCGATTTAGCCCCGACGTATCCCCACTGTTCGTCCATTTCCGCGCAGACGATGACGTCACTGCCCGGCTGTATGCGCGAGGTTACCGACTGCGGCCTGAGTTTTTTAAATGGCGGAAAATCGTGTTGAGGCCAACGCCCATAATGCGGGCGGTTGCCCGGCATCCAACGCCATTCATGGCCATATCAATGATTTTCTGGTGCGTACCGGGTTGAGAAGCGGTGTAAGTGAACTGCAGTTGCCATGTTTTACGGCAGTGAGAGCAGAGATAGCGCTGATGTCCGGCGGTGCTTTTGCCGTTACGCACCACCCCGTCAGTAGCTGAACAGGAGGGACAGCTGATAGAAACAGAAGCCACTGGAGCACCTCAAAAACACCATCATACACTAAATCAGTAAGTTGGCAGCATCACCCAGTTTCGCGAATAGCTTCCAGTGGATAATACCAGGTTGTTTCCCGACGTAGATGCGTATCGGGTAGAGGGGCCTCTGAAGTGATAAAGGGCATGATAGTTGACATCAAACGCTCAATCAATCCACCATCGATCAAAGCCTTTCCGGCTTCCTCAGTATCAAAACGCCCAACCATTGGACCATCCAGAATATCATCGAGTAACGGTTGGTACTCCTTATCCTCGCTGGCAAACGCAAAGACTCGGATATCTGGTCGATGCGAGAGTTCAACCATTTTGATTTTGAACTCAACGGGATAATTAGGGCTTTTTTTACGCACTGTGGTTAATGATTTCATGGATAGTGTCCACCATATTTGGTGTCCACTATCCTCTCAGGAATTTCAGGATCTGCCAGACGGTGCTGAGACGACGCTTACGAATGTTATACCCCCTGCTGCAGTGGAAAGACGTGGTGACAGATACCCCTTCCCCACATTCAGGCAGCAACTCTTTCATCAGTAGCAGGCGGGAATCAATATGAGCAGGATCGGTGTGGTTAAAACGATGAAGGAGCGATTTTGTCCGCAAAGAATCCGCTTTTATGGCGGGTTCAGCAGGGAAAAAGTAATCCCCATCTTTAAGACGGACACGTTCCACCCTGGTATCAGCGCAGGGCGGCAATTTATCATTCATTAATTCTGTTTCCTCCGTATGCAGCGTGGAGCCTTTCCTGTTACCGGTTTTATCCGGATGTATGCTGTCCCGTGAAGTGGCGGGCAAACTCACTTCTAAAAAATTACGGCCAGATCTTGTCATGCCTATCACAAAGTATCATAACCGAGCATTGTGTAAAGATGAAAACCGTCAAATTGAGCGCAATCGAGCTGCATGATATGATCAGAACCCTACTAAATCAGAAGTATTGGGTATGAGATTACTTTTGAGGAAGCACGTAAATGAAACGAGTGGTTCTGTTTTCATGTGGGAGCGCTTGTCGCTCCCTGAATAGTCCATGTGACAATGAAGATTAAACAGCATCATAACCAGCATGATGCCGTTGCATTTCTTGCATATCGGCAGACTACATCAGAACCCGGTAACCTTGGATGCTGGGATAATGGCAGAGAAGAGGCACTTACTGTATCTACGGTAAAAAGCGGTTTTGTCGATGAAGTTTTAAAGGAAACCCTCCAGAAACGCTGATGAAATTGCGCAGTTTCGCTGGCCTGATGCGACAACAACTCGCCAGTAGAATGGGTATTTCTTACAAATACCTGCGCAGCATAGAAGCAAACCCATCCAGAGCGAGCATTACTACACTTAACCATTATGCCAAGAAGTGTGGTGTTAAAAGCCCTTTGATTTATCTGTAAATAAGATAAAACATGATAATTTCATCAAGTTGCATGGTAATTTATCCAGGATCCATTTGTGTCCAGGACGTAAGTCTTCACAGCTGTCGAATCAATTCTATTTCGTAAGGCGGCTCACGTTTTTATGCCCTGAGCAGTGCTTTTCCGGCTGGAACTTTCCCCCACTCATTCACTGTGATTTAATATGCTAAACCGGTTTAATTAAGTTTAGCCTTGGAGGGTTTTAGCATGAAAGCAAAAGTTTGGGTTCTGGGCGACGCAGTGGTGGACCTGCTACCGGAGAGTGAAGGGCGCTTGCTACAGTGCCCTGGAGGCGCGCCGGCTAACGTGGCGGTAGGGGTTGCCCGCCTTGGCGGCAACAGCGGATTTATCGGCCGCGTCGGCGGTGACCCGTTTGGCCGCTACATGCGTCATACCCTGCAACAGGAGCAGGTCGACGTCAGCCATATGTATCTTGACGATCATCACCGCACGTCCACTGTGGTGGTCGACCTTGATGACCAAGGTGAACGCACCTTTACCTTTATGGTACGCCCCAGCGCTGACCTGTTCCTGGCTGAAGAAGACCTGCCACAGTTTGCCGCCGGACAGTGGTTGCACATCTGCTCCATCGCGCTCAGCGCCGAGCCCAGCCGCAGTGCTACCTTCGCGGCTATGGAGAACATCAAACGTGCCGGTGGCCGGGTGAGCTTTGACCCTAATATCCGCCTGGATCTCTGGCAAGATCAGAACCTGTTGCACGCCTGTCTCGACCGCGCCCTGCGTCTGGCGAACGTGGTGAAACTGTCCGAAGAAGAGCTGATACTCATCAGCGGGAGTAATGATATCGCGCAGGGGATCGCCAGCATCACTGAGCGTTATCAGCCTGAATTACTGCTGGTGACTCAGGGTAAAGCGGGCGTCATCGCCGCATTCCAGCAGCAGTTTATCCATTTCAGCGCTAAACCGGTTGTCAGCGTGGATACCACCGGTGCGGGCGATGCGTTTGTCGCCGGACTGCTTGCCAGCCTTGCTGCCAACGGGATGCCGGCGGATATCAATGCCCTGGAGCCAACGCTCGCTCTGGCGCAAACCTGCGGTGCCCTGGCAACCCTGGCGAAAGGCGCGATGACTGCCCTGCCATACCAGCGCGATCTACACCGCCAGATTTGATCCTAAATACCGTCGTACGCGGTCCACTTTGTTGCATCCATCACACTTATTAAACCGGTTTAGCAAAATCAATTTCAAAATGTTAAATGTCGTGCTTAACATTGCAACTAAACCGGTTTAGTAAAAACACACAATTTTTTATTTTCCTTTTGGGATGCAATCAATATGTTCAGAAAAAGCACACTCGCGGTTCTTATCGCTTTGCTAACCGGCGCCGCCTCAGCCCATGCACAAACGGATCTCAGCAGTATCGAAGCCCGTTTAATTGCGCTGGAAAAACGCTTACAGGATGCCGAAAACAGAGCGCAAACGGCAGAAACCCGCGCAGAGTCGGCAGAGAAGAAAGTACAGCAGCTCACGACACAGCAACAAAAAACCCAGGACAGCACTCAGGAAGTGGCTCAGCGTACCGCCAAACTGGAGAAAAAAGCCGATGAGAAAAGCGGGTTTGAGTTCCACGGCTACGCCCGCTCCGGCGTGATAATGAATGACTCCGGCGCCAGCACCAAATCCGGAGCCTACATGACGCCAGCAGGGGAAACCGGTGGGGCTATTGGCCGCCTGGGAAACCAGGCCGATACCTATGTTGAAATGAATCTTGAACATAAGCAGACCCTGGATAACGGGGCAACAACCCGCTTCAAAGTCATGGTCGCCGACGGTCAAACCACTTATAACGACTGGACGGCGAGCACCAGTGATTTGAACGTGCGTCAGGCCTTTGTTGAACTGGGCAACTTGCCCACCTTCGACGGGCCGTTTAAAGGCTCCACCCTGTGGGCCGGGAAACGCTTTGACCGGGATAACTTTGACATTCACTGGATCGACTCGGATGTCGTGTTCCTCGCCGGTACCGGCGGCGGTATTTACGATGTCAGGTGGAACGACAGCGTTCGCAGCAACTTCTCTCTTTACGGGCGTAACTTCGGCGATATTGCTGATACCAGCAACAGTGTGCAGAACTACATCGTCAGCATGAACAATTTCATCGGGCCGGTGCAGATGATGGTCAGCGGGATGCGGGCAAAAGACAACGACGAACGCCAGGATACCAACGGTAATCCGGTCAAAGGCGATGCGGCAAATACCGGTGTACATGCGCTGCTCGGGTTGCACAACGACAGTTTTTACGGCCTGCGTGAAGGTGCCAGCAAAACCGCCCTGCTCTACGGTCACGGACTGGGTGCCGAAGTTAAAGGTGTCGGCTCTGACGGCGCGTTACGCTCGGGGGCTAACACCTGGCGCTTCGCCAGCTACGGCACCACGCCACTGAGCAAGAACTGGTTTATCGCCCCGGCGATACTGGCACAAACCAGTAAAGACCGTTATGTCGATGGCGACAGCTACCAGTGGGCAACCCTCAACATGCGTCTGATCCAGGAGATCAATCAAAACTTCGCCCTCGCTTATGAAGGCAGTTACCAGTATATGGATCTCAAACCTGAAGGTTATAACGATCGCCATGCGGTAAACGGCAGCTTCTACAAGCTCACCTTCGCCCCGACCTTTAAGGTTGGCGACATCGGCGATTTCTTCAGCCGTCCTGAAATCCGTCTTTACACCTCGTGGATGGACTGGAGCAAAAAACTCAATAATTACGCCAGCGATGACGCGCTGGGCAGCAGTGGTTTTAAATCGGGCGGCGAATGGTCGTTCGGGATGCAGATGGAAACCTGGTTTTGATGGTTAACACCTGGCGACAGTAACCGCCGGGGCGACAAAATACGTTTCGTCGCCCCGGACACAATAACAACGAAGAGAATGCGCTCCGGCTACCACGGGACGACAACTCGAAAATCAATACGCATTCAGAGGGTACTATGGATTTTGAACAGATTTCCCGCTCGCTACTTCCGCTTCTGGGAGGCAAGGAAAATATCGCCAGCGCCGCGCACTGTGCCACACGCCTGCGCCTGGTGCTGGTCGATGACTCACTGGCCGATCAGCAGGCCATCGGCAAAATTGATGGGGTGAAGGGCTGTTTCCGTAACGCCGGACAGATGCAGATTATCTTCGGCACCGGGGTGGTGAACAAAGTCTACGCCGCCTTTATCCAGGCGGCAGGGATTGGCGAATCCAGCAAATCGGAAGCTGCCGACATTGCGGCGAAAAAACTGAATCCTTTCCAGCGCATTGCCCGCCTGTTGTCGAACATCTTTGTGCCGATCATCCCGGCTATCGTCGCCTCCGGCCTGTTGATGGGCCTTCTGGGGATGGTTAAAACGTACGGCTGGGTCGACCCGGGTAACGCCATCTACATCATGCTGGATATGTGCAGCTCAGCGGCGTTTATTATTCTGCCGATCCTGATTGGCTTCACCGCCGCCCGCGAGTTCGGTGGTAATCCTTATCTTGGCGCGACGCTTGGCGGCATCCTGACTCACCCGGCGCTCACCAACGCCTGGGGTGTGGCCGCCGGTTTCCACACCATGAACTTCTTCGGCCTTGAGATTGCCATGATCGGCTATCAGGGCACGGTGTTCCCGGTGCTGCTGGCGGTGTGGTTTATGAGCATCGTTGAGAAACAGCTGCGTCGCGTGATCCCCGATGCACTGGATCTGATCCTGACGCCGTTCCTGACGGTGATCATTTCCGGTTTTATCGCCCTGCTGATTATCGGCCCGGCTGGTCGCGCGCTTGGCGACGGTATTTCGTTTGTCCTTAGCACCCTGATTACCCACGCCGGTTGGCTGGCCGGACTGCTGTTTGGCGGTCTCTATTCGGTTATCGTCATTACCGGTATTCACCACAGCTTCCACGCCATCGAAGCGGGACTGCTGGGCAACCCATCCATCGGCGTCAACTTCCTGCTGCCGATTTGGGCGATGGCCAACGTCGCTCAGGGCGGTGCTTGTCTGGCGGTGTGGTTCAAAACGAAAGATGCCAAAATCAAAGCCATTACCCTGCCCTCGGCGTTTTCTGCCATGCTCGGCATCACCGAAGCGGCGATTTTTGGTATTAACTTACGCTTTGTAAAACCGTTTATCGCAGCCCTGATTGGCGGCGCGGTGGGCGGCGCGTGGGTGGTATCCATGCATGTTTACATGACCGCGGTGGGCCTGACGGCTATCCCTGGCATGGCTATCGTGCAGGCCAGCTCGCTGCTGAACTACATTATCGGGATGGTTATCGCCTTTGGCGTCGCCTTTGTCGTCTCCCTGGTACTGAAATACAAAACGGACGCTGAATAATGTCACATCCATCACGCCTGCCTGCGATTTTGCAGGCTGTTATGCAGGGCCAGCCGCGCGCGCTGGCCGACAGCCACTATCCCCGCTGGCACCATGCGCCGGTGACCGGGCTGATGAACGATCCCAACGGCTTTATTGAATTTGCCGGACGTTATCACCTGTTTTATCAGTGGAACCCGCTCGCCTGCGATCATAAGTTCAAGTGCTGGGGGCACTGGAGCTCTGCCGACCTGCTGCACTGGCAACATGAGCCGATCGCGCTCATGCCGGATGAAGAGTATGACCGCAACGGCTGCTACTCCGGAAGCGCCGTGGATAGTCAGGGCACGCTCACCCTGTGCTATACCGGCAACGTAAAATTTGACGACGGCAGCCGAACCGCGT
Source organism: Citrobacter sp. CRE-46 (assembly GCF_059615875.1). Lineage (NCBI taxonomy): Bacteria > Pseudomonadati > Pseudomonadota > Gammaproteobacteria > Enterobacterales > Enterobacteriaceae > Citrobacter > Citrobacter sp. CRE-46. The sequence continues at coordinate 4,759,076 of NZ_CM184341.1, forward strand.
GGCAGTGCCTGGCGACGGAAAATGCCGACGGCACGTTTACCAAACTCGGCCCGGTATTACCGCTGCCGGAGGGCTATACCGGCCACGTGCGTGACCCGAAAGTCTGGCAGCACGAAGGTCGCTGGTACATGGTGCTGGGCGCACAGGATTTGCAAAAGCGTGGCAAGGTGTTGTTATTCAGCTCAGCGGACCTTCATGAGTGGACGAGTCAGGGCGAAATCGCCGGTTATGGCATCAATGGCCTGGACGACGCGGGCTATATGTGGGAATGCCCGGACCTGTTTGCCCTCGGCGACCAGCATGTCCTGATTTGCTGCCCGCAGGGCGTGCCTCGTGAGAAAGAGCGCTATCTCAACACCTACCCGGCAGTGTGGATGAGCGGCGATTTCGACTACCACCGCGCGGCCTTCGAGCATGGCGAACTGCACGAATTGGACGCAGGGTTTGAGTTCTACGCCCCGCAAACCATGCTTACCAGTGATGGCCGCCGTCTGCTGGTCGGCTGGATGGGCGTGCCGGAGGGCGAAGAGATGCTTCAACCGACCCTCACCAACGGCTGGATCCATCAGATGACCTGCCTGCGTGAGCTGGAGTTTATCGATGGTCAGCTATACCAACGTCCTCTACGAGAGCTGAGCGCCCTGCGCGGCGAAGCGCACGGCTGGGCAGGGAACTCCCTGCCGCTGGCACCGATGGAAATCGTTCTACAAACCACTGGGGACGATATTTTGAGCCTCGATTTTGACGGCGCATTAATCCTTGAACGCGATGCCAGCGGGATCCGCCTGGCCCGACCCAGTCTGGCCAGCGACGAGAAGCATTATCGTTACTGGCGCGGAGACGTCCGCTCGCTGCATATTTTCATCGACCAGTCTAGCGTGGAGATTTTCATCAACGGCGGCGAAGGAGTGATGAGCTGCCGCTACTTCCCGGCCTGTTCAGGGCAGCTAATGTTCTCTGGCATCACACCGGACGCATTCTGCTACTGGCCGCTGCGAACTTGCATGGTAGAATAAGCGTTTTGCCTCAAGCTCATGGCGTCGTAATGAAAACTAAACGCGTAACCATTAAAGATATCGCCGAACAGGCTGGCGTCTCAAAAGCGACCGCCAGCCTAGTACTGAACGGTCGTGGTAAGGAGCTGCGTGTGGCGCAGGAAACGCGTGAGCGAGTACTGGCGATTGCCCGTGAGCAGCACTATCAGCCAAGCATTCACGCCCGCTCGCTGCGCGACAACCGCAGCCACACCATCGGACTGGTGGTGCCGGAGATCACCAACCACGGCTTTGCGGTCTTTTCACATGAGCTGGAAATGCTGTGCCGCGAAGCAGGCGTCCAGCTATTGATCTCTTGTACTGATGAAAACCCCGGTCAGGAGAGCGTGGTGGTCAATAACATGATTTCCCGCCAGGTTGACGGTCTGATCGTCGCTTCATGTATGCACAACGATGCCGACTATCTTAAGCTCAGCCAACAACTGCCAGTAGTGCTGTTTGACCGTTGTCCTAATGAAAGCCTGCTGCCGCTGGTGATGACTGATTCGATTACCCCAACGGCGGAACTGATTTCCCGCATTGCACCTAAGCATAGCGATGAGTTCTGGTTTTTAGGCGGTCAGTCGCGTCTGTCGCCTTCACGCGATCGTCTGACCGGCTTCACGCAGGGTTTGGCTCAGGCGGGTATTGCACTGCGCCCGGAATGGGTGATTAACGGTAACTACCACCCGAGCTCAGGCTATGAGATGTTCGCCGCACTCTGCGCGCGACTTGGGCGGCCGCCTAAGGCGCTGTTCACTGCCGCCTGTGGACTGCTCGAAGGGGTACTGCGCTATATGAGCCAGCACCATTTACTCGACTCAGATATCCATCTGACGAGCTTTGACGATCACTATCTTTATGATTCGCTGTCGCTGCGTATCGATACCGTACAGCAGGATAACCGCCAGTTGGCCTGGCACTGCTATGATCTGATAAGCCAATTGATCGAGGGCGATACGCCCGAAACGCTACAACGCTACCTGCCCGCAACGCTGCAGTTTAGGCATCAGTAATAACTGAGCATTTTTGAATACCCTACAGAGGTGAAATCTGGTGCGAATCCAACAATTAAAAATCAATATTTGTAGTGATGTGATGCGGAAAGGTCTTCACTGCATCAGTAATCACACCAATCGGGTTAAACGGCAAACTGAGTGGTGGTAAAGACTGACACCGGCATTATTACTGTCACTGTGGAACATCACTCCGGCGGGTTTACCGCAAGCTTCCCACGCAATTTCCAGCGCTTTGATGTCAGCTTGCTGTCCGGTGAGAATGACATTGCCCAACCCTCAGGTTTCCTTGCGAACAGATCGAGAACAACAGCAAGGTAAGCCCAACGCTTGCCTGTCCAGAGTAGAGTAAGAGGCAGGGCGTAGTCGGACTATTTCCCTGCCTCTCCTCCCCGAACCGGACGTGCACCTTTCAGCGCATCCGGCTCTCCATTTAAATGCTGGCGAACGCCATTGCCACTTCTGTAAAGCGCGATGTATACGTGTTTCTGGTCTCCGTCCTCAGATAGGGATTACCTTCGGGTAGCCGCCAGCGGAACAGCTTCTTGCCTTGCCCCACCAACCGGTACAGTATTTCGCCGCTGAGCTTGCCGTGATTGGTTTTACCAAATAAAACCCACGTTTTGCTCTGACCCGGTTTCGGTGATTTACACCACCACCTCATCAGGGAAGCGATACCTGTACGGTATTTGCGGGCCAGCCAGTGAGCCAGCTTCCAGAACACGACACGGTCGATATAACTGAAGACTTTGGCCTTAAAATCAACGAACTGATAGAACATGGCCCAGCCTTTCAGTTTTCGGTTGAGTTGTTCAGCCATATCGACTTTGCTTTCACTGTAGTTGTGCGGCTTTCCCTGATACCAGCTGCCCGCTGGCGATATTGTCACTCATGGCGCTTACTGGCTGCTGATATCAAAAACCGGTGTTTCTCCGGCGATGACCGGGCCGGAGAACAGGGTTATCTCCTGGACACGGTCAGAGTCCGCCACAATCACCGGTGTCAGCGTGGACTGTGCTTTCTGCTGAAGTAACGCAAGGTCAAACCCGATGACGGGGTCACCGGTGCTGATCAGCTGGCCTTCCTGGGCAATACGCCGGAAACCCTCTCCCCTGAGGTCAACTGTGTTAATACCGAAGTGCACGAACAGTTCAGTGCCACTGTCGGTGCGGATGGAAAACGCGTGGTTTGTCTCCAGTATTTTACCGATAGTGCCGCTGACAGGAGCCATCAAGGTATCGCCGCCGGAAGGACGGATAGCAATACCATCCCCCACTATTTTCCCGGCAAACACAGCATCCGGAACCGTGTCCAGAGGGACAATTTCACCGGACAGCGGTGCCATCACGCTGGTGACTTCCGCCGGTTTCTCATTTTCACTTATCAGTTGTTTAATCCTGCCCAGTAATCCCATTGTGCTTTCCTTCATTACGGGTGAACCGAAAGTACTGCCGTCACCGACGGCAGTGGAATTATTTCAGGCCAGCGTCCACAGTGAGCCGTCCGTCAGCACAGCCTCGCCGTGAGCTGCATATAGCGACAACCGGCGGGTTCCGGGCTGCGGGTAAATACGGCTGGACAGGGTGGCATCGCCATCGTTAACGAACACTTCCACCGATGAACGGTCCAGGAAAACCCGTAGCGTCAGATATTCTGCGCCAGGCAGCGCGATACTGCGGTAACCGTCCAGCCCCTCATCCGGGTAGTGACGCCAAAGCACCAGCCGTCCTGCCTGGTTATCCACATACAGCCGGAGCCCGTCTCCCAGGTGGATGCCGTAATGCTCTGCCTGACTGTCGAGGGTATGCCACGTCAGCACCAGTTCCACGGCCTGTGCGTCCTCAGCCAGCAACTGCGTGCCACTGAGCCTTACAGGGTGTAACGGCTGGCACGTCCCGCGAAGGGATTCGGCTTCGCGAACCGGACGCTGACACAGACGACCATGGCGTTCAAAAAGTTCCCTCGGCAGGGTCAGACATCCGGCCCAGGCCTCACGCTTTGTAGGCATCGGGGAGTCCCACATATTCATCCAGGCCATGATGATGCGCCGTCCGTCCTCCGCGACCAGGGACTGCGGGGCATAAAAATCATGACCGTGATCCAGTTCTTCAAATGCCCCGCTCAGGGCAAAGGCGGCCCCCGGCTGCCAGTGACCCGGTAAAACTCCGCTCTGAAAGCGGTTGCGGAACCGGTATCCGCCGGGCGTCATCCCCTGCGGGGAGAACATCAGCCAGTGATGGTCGCCACAGCGGAAAAAGTCCGGACATTCCCACATATAGCTTTCTCCGGCTGCCGACTGCGCTAGAACCCGTTCCTGGCGCCAGTCCCGCAGGGATGTGCCGCGATACAGCAGCACCTGACCGGTGTCAGAGGTATCCCGCGCGCCGATAACCATCCACCAGTATCCCCCTTCCCGCCAGACCTTCGGGTCACGGAAATGCATGATGCCTTCCGGTGGCGTCAGCACGCAGCCCTGCTTCTCAAAGTGAATGCCGTCACGGCTGGTTGCCAGACACTGGACTTCGCGGATGATGCTGTCATCCCCCCGATCCTCCAGACAGAGATGACCGGTGTAGATAAGCGACAGCACGCCGTTGTCGTCCACTGCGCTGCCGGAAAAACAGCCATCCCGGTCATATTCATCACCGGGTGCCAGCGCAACCGGCTCATGCTGCCAGTGCAGCATGTCCGGACTGGTGGCATGTCCCCAGTGCATCGGCCCCTGATGTTCACTTGCCGGATGGTGCTGAAAGAATGCGTGATAGCGACCGCTGAAATAAATAAGCCCGTTCGGATCATTCATCCATCCGGCAGGTGGAGCCAGATGAAAAACCGGGTACCAGGTATCACCACGACGGGCGCGGAGTGTATCAAGTGCAACCTGTGCAGAGGCAAGACGCTGTTTCATAAGCGAACCTCCGTCTGTGCTGTAGCGGTTTCTGCTGACGGGGCAGCCGTTTTACGGGTACTGCTCAGGGTGAAAGCCGATAACACGGTGACCGCAAGGACAATACCGCCCAGAACCAGATAGGTGTTCTGGAACCCCATGCGGTCATACAGGTGACCTGCAAAGGTTGAGAGGAATATCGCCGCCAGTTGTTTGGAGAACTGAAAGCCAATCAGATAAATGGTGGCCGACAGCCGGGTATCAAACACGCCGGTGATATACTTGAACGCACCAACCAGCAGGAATGGGACTTCAAGGGCATGCAGCATTTTCAGGCTCACCACTTCAGTAGCCGTGGTGGCAAAGGCCGACCCTGTGATGCGGATGGTCATAATCAGACCCGCGACAAGCAGTGTGTTTTTGGCACCAATGCGGTTGATTATCCAGGGGGAGCAGAACATGATGATGGCATTGCAAATCTCGCCAGCCGTGGTGGCAAAACCAAATGCCCGGATCCCCGCCTGCGGCGTGTCAAAAAATGCACGGAAGAACGTGGCAAACTGCTGGTCAAACACGTCATAGACGCAGGCCACCCCAATCATGTAAAGCACGAACATCCACATCTGACGCATACGAAACAGACTGAACACCATTCCGGCGGAAATCACGGGCGAGTTGGCACCCAGCGCATTCATGACCATCGCTGTCTGACTGGTTCCGGGACGCGCCAGCGCCACCAGAAGGACCAGCAGCAATGCGCAGCCGGACCCCATCCAGAATACCAGGGACGGATCCACGTTGAAAAGCAGCCCTGCCGTGGTGGCACACAGCGCCCAGCCCAGACAGCCGAACATCCGGGCCTTACCGTATTCAAATCCGCTGCTGCGGCTGACACGTTCAATATAGGCTTCGATGGCACCGGCTCCCGCAGAAAAAACGAAGCCGATAAAAATCCCGCCGCTCAGTGCTCCGGCCCAGATGTTGAACCGCAGCAGCGGCGCAAAAACGTACAGAAAGAACGGTGCAAACAGGACCAGCAGCAGGCTGATGATCCACATCAGGTGTTTTTTCAGGCCAAGACGGTCTGAGATGACCCCCAGCAGCGGCTGGAAGCTGATGGCAAACAGGGAGAGGCATGAAAAAACAATCCCGGTATCCGTTTTACTCAGCCCCACAATGTCTGACAGCCAGACGGGCAGAAACGGGAAACAGGTTGCCATGATGAAAAAGTAGAGAAAAAAGAACAGACCAAATATCCAGAAATCGGGGTTTTTATGAGTACTGACAGTATTCATTATTGTTATCCTCACGGGACTGAGTGCAGGGAGCCGTGACCGGCTCCGGTCCTTTTATGCCAAACGTTCAAGGGCAATCAGCATGGCGCTTTCCGGATCCAGTACGGGAAGCTGAATACCGGCCTGCGCCAGCCATTCCCCACTGATGTCGGAGGTCTGGTTCATCCAGCCGGGCAGCCTGCGCATGGTATGCCCGCCTTCACCGACCAGCTGAATATCCGGATGGTCAACAACACGAAGCCGGTAACGGGCCTGTGGTGCCAGCCCCGGAAAACGTAGAGCACCCGGCAGGGTGTGATCCGGCATGGCAAGCTGGCTCACCAGGAAGAGCGCCTGCGACTGATCCGGGCTGACCACCCCCTGCACCTGTGTCGCCGCATCCGGCATATCCACCCGCCATAGGGTGCCCGTGTGGATAAGCTGCCGCCATTCTTTGTAGAGCGAGGCATAGCGGCGGTAACCGGCGGATTCCTCTTCTCCGGCCGTTACCGGATCCAGCTCCAGTCCCATATGACCGAACAGGGCCGTCAGACCGCGAAAGGCAATGCTGTGCTGCCGGAAGGTGGCATGGCAGCGATGATGACCGATGTGTGCCCCCATAACCTCCGGCGGGAAAAAGTAACTCATGCCACGCTGTATGGTGCAGCGCTCCAGGGCGTCATTGTTGTCAGAAGCCCAGAAGCGGTGCGTGCGGGTCAGAACCTCAAAGTCGATACGTCCACCGCCGGAAGCGCAGGACTCAAACTCAACACGGGGAAAACGTTCGCGCAGGAGATCCAGCAGCCGGTAAAACTGACGGGTCTGCGCGTCCGCCGCCGCCCGACCTTCATGCCCGGCCTGGACCAGCTCGCGGTTCATGTCCCATTTCACATAGTCAACTGGGTGTTCGCCCAGCAGCCATAAACAGCGTTCATAAATGTAAGCAAAGGCCTCAGGAATGTTCAGGTTGAGAACATACTGATGTCTCCCGGTTGGTTGTGTGTACCCCGGCATTGACAGTATCCAGTCAGGATGGCGGCGAAAGAGGTCAGAGTCCGGGTTAATCATTTCCGGTTCCACCCAGATACCGAACTCCATGCCGAGTGATTTCACATGGTTAATCACCGGCATCAGTCCGTCCGGATACTTCTGTTCATCCAGATACCAGTCGCCCAGAGCCGCATGGTCATCATTGCGCCCCTTAAACCAGCCGTCGTCGATAATGAAACGTTCAACGCCAAGCGCTGCCGCACGTCCGGCCATCTGCATGATGTAGTTCGGGTCGTGGTCAAAATAAATACCTTCCCAGGTATTGAGGTGCACCGGACGGGGTTTCTGCTCAGGAAAACGGATGATTTCATCGCGCAGAAAACGGTGGTACTGCTGACTCATACCATTGAGCCCCTCCGGGGAATAGCTGGCGTACAGCCACGGCGTGTACACGGTCTCATCCTTCTTCAGGGCTTTTTCTCCGGGCATCCACAGTGCTTCCGCCTGGAGGTAACGCCGTCCGTCAGTTTTGACCTCACATTTCATGCGATGGTTGCCACTCCAGCCCAGATGTACGGCCCACACCTCGCCCTGCTGTTCTGAGAAACCGGGGGCACCGGCAATCAGTGCCGGAAAATGCTCATGGGACGTGCGGCCCCGGCGGTTCTCCAGCACAAAACCGTCATGTGTGAGACGGACCCTGTGCGGCTGAAACTCACGAGTCCAGCGTCCGTGGAAGGCCATGACTTCCTCTGCCCTTTCAGCCACAGGGAGCGTGATGGCGAAACGGTTCACCTGCCAGTCCCCTTCACGGAGGTTCGTCAGGGCATGACGCATCTTCAGCACACCGGACGATGTCAGCACCAGTTCACTGACCATGCGCAGACCCGCCACTGCATCCTCACTGGTCAGGGTGAGTGATTCTCCGGCCTGTACCACGCTGATGGTACGGAACACAGGGGACGCATCCAGCCCGTTGCGGTGTCCCTCCAGCCCCGGCGAGCCAAAAAGTCCCGCGCCGTTTTCGGCCATCAGCGTCAGTGGGGTGTCGGTATCCAGACGACCATTCGCAACCGGCCTTTCCAGGCTGATACAATCATCCGGTGAAAAGTGTTTCAGGGTGGATCCCCACCAGACAATCTCTGCATACGGGTGGGTTTTAATAATCAGGTCTGAGTGGGGACTGGTCAGCCTGCGGTACATCGGTTCCATAAGACATCTCCGTTTTCGTGTATGCCTTACTGTTGATCCGAATCGTTTCGGATAGCAACCGAAACGATTCGGATTTGTGAGCGGGATTAAAAATCAGGCGGAGGGAGCAAGCGTTGTCTTGCCAGGATGAAATTCCGGCTGCCAGAGTACTTGTAGCATTTCAGGTGAAACATTCGTGACCAGCTGGCGTATCATGTCGGCAATCTGACGACCGACGCGATGTCGTGTTGACTGAAGAACTGCAGCCACATCCTGTTCAATAATACTGTCCTGCGGCAGACCATCATAAACCACAAGAGAGACGGCATCCTCTCCGGACAGATGACCGGATAACTGCAGCGACATGGCCGCGCCATCACCGATCAGGTCACTGTCGGTAATAATGGCCGTCGGGGGAAGCGGAAGTGACATTAACTCAGTCACTGCCTGGAAACCTGAGCGTCGGGTGGGAGAGACCCGGCGTAGCCAGGTCTCAGGCAGACCATGTTCACTCAGGGCATCGCGCCATCCCTGACGTCGTGCAGTGACATAGGCACGGGAGTTGTCCTCACTCAGCAGGGCAATTCGCTGATGGCCCAGGGCAATCAGGTGCTGTGTGGCCTGCCAGGTTCCTGCATGGTTATCAAAGTCAAACCAGGCACAGGGAAGACCGGACGGCACCTGACCGAGTGCCAGAAACGGAATACCGGCCTCCTGCAGGTGTGTAAGACGCGGGTCATTATCCATCGTGTGCGCCACGATAAGGGCATCAACCCGGCGGCTTTCGACCAGACGCATATAGCTGTGGCTGTCAGCCCGTTCATCATCGGCTATCAGCAGTAAGTCAATATCATGGCGGGCCAGTTCCCGGCTGATACAACTGACCATATCCACAAACACACTACTGCTGAACAGTACAGCATGTTCAGGGAAGACCAGGCCGACCGCATCGGTTTTACCGGTTTTGAGACGTCTTGCCAGGGTATTCGGGCGATAACCACGACGCCGAGCTTCCGCTTCTACACGTGCACGGGTCGAAGCGGAAACGTCCGAAAATCCGCCAAGCGCCCGGCTGACTGTGGTGACAGAGATCCCGAGTTCGGCGGCGATAGCCTTGAGTGACATATTTTCTCCTGCGGATAACTGAACAGCCCTGTCCCTGATGCGGGTGATCCGGGCAACAAACCTGACAGAGACGCCTGCATAAGTGGTCGCGCTGTACCAGTATGAGCCTCCATCATCCTGATTTGTGTATTAACTTTCAATACCGGAGGACGATTTGATTACCGGTTGTTAGCAGGAGTGCGAATATTAGACCGACGGTGGAGATCTAAGACTCAGTGAGCATAGCGATACACTATATTACTGTAATTAAGCCAGTAAACTTCCTGTTCACTGGCTTAAACGCTAATGATGTATGCAGTTGAACAAGCTTTTAAACTAATGATTAATTGATATACTATTATCGTTAGCATTACCCGAACGCCGTATTTACGGTTATTTATTGGTAAGTGCTACGTTCCATGGCAAGAGTTCATCAACAGGTTGGAAGGCCATTCCGGCAAAACTCTCAGTATATGGCGCAGATACCATTCAGACAGCAGGTCCCGCTCAGCCCGTACAGTAGAGCGCCGTTCACTACCGTAATCGCTACCGAAGAACACATTGATTGCCCCTCAATAATCCTGCTGTTAACATCAAAATTGTTGGTCGGGCTCGATTTATTTAATTGTGTAAACAGGGCCTGGCTTTGTTGAATAAATCAGATTTCTGGTAAGTCTCCCCCGTAGCGGGTTGTGTTTTCAGGCAATACGCACGCTTTCAGGCATACCTGCTTTCGTCATTTTGTTCAGCGCTCGTACCAGGGCCATAGCCTCCGCAACCTGACCATCGTAGTCACGCAGCGTCAGTGAACCCCCGAACAGCTCTTTTACCCGGTACATCGCCGTTTCCGCTATCGAGCGACGGTTGTAATCTGTTGTCCATTTCCACCGCGCATTACTCCCGGTCATTCGCTGATTAGCCACTGCACGGTTACGGTCTGCATATTCACCGGGCCAGTAACCCGCACCTTTTCGGGGCGGGATAAGCGCGCTGATTTTCTTACGCCGCAGTTCATCGTGACAGAGCCGGGTATCGTAAGCGCCATCGGCGGCGGCTGACCTGATTTTCCGGTGGGTTTGCCGGATTAACCCGGGGAAGGCCTCTGAGTCCGTAACGTTGTTCAGCGACAGGTCAGCGCAGATGATTTCATATGTTTTACTGTCAACGGCGAGATGCAGCTTACGCCAGATACGGCGGCGTTCCTGGCCATGCTTTTTGACTTTCCACTCGCCTTCACCGAAGACCTTCAGCCCGGTGGAATCAATTACCAGGTGTGCGATTTCACCCCGGGTGGGCGTTTTGAAACTGACATTAACCGACTTTGCCCGCCTGCTGACACAGCTGTAATCCGGGCAGCGTAGCGGAACGTTCATCAGAGAAAAAATGGAATCAATAAAGCCCTGCGCAGCGCGCAGGGTCAGCCTGAATACGCGTTTAATGACCAGCACAGTCGTGATGGCAAGGTCAGAATAGCGCTGAGGTCTGCCTCGTGAAGAAGGTGTTGCTGACTCATACCAGGCCTGAATAGCTTCATCATCCAGCCAGAAAGTTATGGAGCCACGGTTGATGAGGGCTTTATTGTAGGTGGGCCAGTTGGTGATTTTGAACTTTTGCTTTGCCACGGAACGGTCTGCGTTGTCGGGAAGATACGTGATCTGATCCTTCAACTCAGCAAAAGTTCGATTTATTCAACAAAGCCGAACAATGCATAAATCAGGTGAAATCCGTTAGAGGTAATTACAGAGCGTGCTTTACTGCATGCTCCCTCCCGCTGATATTGCTACTATGCTGCAACGCTTGTCGCTACGTTTTAAAATACACGAAGCATCTGTTGTAAATACGTTGAAGGGGGCATTATCTTGGCCAAGACAAATATCGTTCCAAAGTAATTAATTACGGGATTCGTAGATACGGTAATATAACCATTCTTCCAGATCGCTTTTTAACCAACGGGAAGCTCTGCCCAATTTAATCGGTTTAGGGAATGCCCCATCCTGTATCAGCTTATAGAACCATTTATCGCTCAGGCCAGTAAGCTGGGTAATGAATTTCATATCAATGAATTGATCTTCAAGTAGTGCAGGTTTTGTATACATGTTGATGTGTTCCGGTTAAAGATGAATAACCGGAGCTGCTAGTAAACCAATCATTACCGTCAGCTCCTCCACATCAATGGCTTCTGTTGTAAAAAAACTTCAGCTTAACGTTTACCTGTCGCTACTCCTTCCTGGGCCTGCCTCTACGGCTTCGTGGTGGTATAGCATTCATACCTGCAATAACCCCTCGTGACTTCTGCTCAGATTTGGCTAAATAACTAATTACGTAACGTAGTTCATCAACTGCTTGCCTATTGCGGTGATCCACTATCGTTCCGGAACTCGCAACGAAATGCTTTTTCTTGGAACACAGATGAAAGAGACCTTCATCGTCAGTCAATCTGCGCCATTCTTCCCCTATCGCACGCGAAGTTGGATAGAATTTCCGATGCTTCTGCCCATCAAGATAAAGCATGGCATGCACATGCAACCCCTTACGCTGTCTGTATTCAATTACCCAGTAGTACCCAATAACCATCTTTCGGCCAATTGCCACGTCCATCAGGTGCTGTATCTCGCCCTCCATCTCATCCATGAGATTACGCTGCGAGCGTTCACTCCCTTGTTTCCAGCCAAAATCCATACGAAAAGCCAGTAAGCGGGAATAACGCTCAAACATTTCATCCAGGTGGTGGTTTATATCTTCGAGAAGAAAACGATGCATAGGGTAATTAGGGTTGGCATTGTAGGGTTCTTTCATGATCTATCCTCAAACTAAACGGGGTTCAATAGATAGATGTGTGATGTATTTTTTATACAGGGATGAGTATTGATTACAGGAGGGGAACGGTTAACTCCGGGTGATAATACTAATTAACCTTAATTCAGTAAGAACTGATGGTTTCAAGGATTCTATCGTAGGTTCACATGGTGGCCTTACACAGGAAGAAATGTGTACGCGAAATCTGAAGTATTGCAGTGCGATCTGGCGCTTTACTGGCCTCTGTGATAGGTTGTTATGCACAATCAACAAAGTGCATAACAGTTATGGTAAAGAGAATTACATTTAACACCGATGATGATTTAACGATTAATTCAATCGACAGGTATGCCGAATCCAATGGCATGTCACGTTCTAAGGTAATATGTGAGTTATTACGGTCCACTGCACCTATTCTTGATTTTGTGACATATCAAAATAGAATTACTCAGGAGGTTGAAAGCAGGCTTTTTAGCATGTTTTATCATGAGGTTCGTCACTTCGAAACGCAGCAGCATAAAGATGACTCTACTTTTAAATATCTTCACTCTCTGTCTGAAAAGCTTATATTCAATGTTCACCCAAATCCTGTTGAAAGCTTTTTCCTTCCGGCAATATCTGAATGGGACTCTTGCAATAGTGGGTTTATGGAGAGAATTGAGAATAAAATTAAATCCTATATGCCCGAGGGTGATTGTATATCACGCTATGTTTATTTGTGCGTAAATAAAAAATCTGGTGAGAAGTTTGGCTATGACCTGATTCAAATAGAAATTCCATTATTTGTTGTTGAGTCTTACTTATTTGACATTCAGTCACTTTGCCATGTTCGAACTGTTGATTTTTGCAATGCAGGAATTGATGAATATATGCGCAGAAAAAAAAGACATCTTAATTCCGCTTATCTTTCATGGATTCCAGTGCTTCCCTTTCAGGAAGGGTTTATTTTTATCGCTGCTTTGCACATCGATAAAGCCTTACCTAATCAGCTATACCCTCCTAAAGCCACCATTAACCTTCCTTACGAGTACTGGAAGTATTTAGGATGATTCAATAGAAAATCATCATTCAAACTATATTCAGATATATATCATTTTCATGAACATACCAGCATAACGGCAGAACTTCGCGGTACTGCCGTTTTTAGTTTTATTTATTGCAGGAGTTGTCATGATTAATCAGCAAGGTTTGCAGCCATTAAACCATTCGCTTTCCGGCCTGCCGCAGTGGGTGTCTGAACGTATATTGCAGCAGATAAATCAGTTAACCCACTACGAACCAGTGATTGGCATTATGGGTAAAACTGGGGCGGGAAAGAGTAGCCTTTGCAATGCTCTGTTTGCCGGTGAGGTGTCGCCGGTCAGCGATGTGGCGGCCTGTACCCGTGAACCTTTGCGATTTCGCCTGCAGGTTGGCGAGCGCTATATGACGTTGGTGGATCTGCCCGGCGTGGGGGAGAGTGGTGCACGCGATACTGAGTATGCGGGGCTGTACCGTGAACAGCTTCCCCGGCTCGACCTGGTTCTGTGGCTGATTAAGGCCGATGACCGGGCGCTGGCGGTGGATGAACATTTTTATCATCAGGTGATTGGAGAGGTATACCGGCATAAGGTGCTGTTTGTTATCAGCCAGTCGGATAAGGCCGAACCCACCAGCGGTGGGGGACCGTTGTCCACGGCGCAGAAGCAGAATATCAGCCGTAAAATCTGTCTGCTGCATGAGCTGTTCCAGCCCGTACATCCGGTGTGTGCCGTGTCGGTCCGTCTTCAGTGGGGACTGCGGGTGATGGCCGAGCGAATGATTAAGTGCCTGCCACGTGAGGCCACCAGCCCGGTGGTGTCGCAACTCCAGTCTTCCTTTCGCACGACGGTAGTCCGGGAACAGGCTCGTAGCGATTTTGGTGAAACCATCGGGGCCGTACTCGATAGCATCAGTGCCTTTCCCCTGATACCCGCCCCGGTACGGGCTGTCATTCAGGCCGTGCGCACCACGGTGGTGTCAGTGGCCCGCGCCGTCTGGGATTTCTTCTTCTGAGTATTTAACCCATCCCTGTTACTTCCCTGCCCCTGTCGCAGATGCGACGGGGATCCCTTTTATTTGTTTTCCCGTTATGAGGAGTCTGCTTATGACCCGTCTGGCTTCGCGCTTTGGCGCAGCAAATCTTATCCGTCGCGACCGCCCGTTAACCCGCGAAGAGCTGTTTCGCGTGGTGCCCAGTGTATTCAGTGAGGACAAACATGAATCCCGTAGTGAACGCTACACCTATATACCCACCATCTCCCTGCTCGACAGCCTACAGCGAGAAGGCTTCCAGCCGTTCTTTGCCTGTCAGACCCGGGTACGCGACCCGGGTCGACGCGAGCACACAAAACACATGCTACGCCTTCGTCGGGAGGGGCAGATTACCGGTAAACAGGTACCAGAAATTATCCTGCTCAACTCCCATGATGGCACCAGTTCGTACCAGATGTTGCCGGGTTTATTTCGTGCGGTTTGTCAGAACGGGCTCGTCTGCGGTGAGTCATTTGGCGAGGTGCGTGTGCCGCACAAAGGCGATGTAGTGAGTCAGGTGATTGAGGGGGCCTATGAAGTGCTGGGCATTTTTGACCGGGTGGAGGAGAAGCTGGATGCGATGCAGTCGTTGCTGTTGCCACCACCTGCGCAGCAGGCACTGGCAAAAGCCGCGCTGACGTACCGCTTTGGTGAGGACCACCAGCCGGTGACTGAGTCGCAGATCCTCTCCCCGCGCCGCTGGCAAGATGAGAGTAGCGACCTGTGGACCACGTACCAGCGTATTCAGGAGAACCTGATTAAGGGTGGGCTCAGTGGCCGTAATGCCAAAGGAGGACGGTCACATACCCGTGCCGTTCGCGGTATCGACGGGGACGTGAAACTTAACCGGGCACTGTGGGTGATGGCGGAAGCGATGCTCACGCAACTGCAGTGACCGTTTAATGTTGCCGCTTTGTTAATATCGGACACCACCTGTCCGCATCGCACCGTGCTGGCGGTCCTCACTCACTGAGTGAATGGCCTGTAACCCCCGCTGCCTCTGGCTTTTGCAGAAATGAAAAATAGTTTCTGTGATGTCCATACCCTGTCCGACCCCCTCTTTAAAGTAATCACATCATTTTCAGTCAGTTAACTTTCACGGAGAACGTCTCATGACACAGGCAGAACGCCGCCATGACCGGCTGGCTGTCAGGCTGTCACTGATAATCAGCCGTCTGGTGGCAGGGGAAACACTGAGTGTGCGTAAGCTGGCCGCTGAGTTTGGTGTGTCGGTGCGCACGCTGCGGCGTGATTTTCGTGAGCGGCTGATGTATCTGGACCTGGAGTATCAGTCCGGATATTGCCGCTTACGTACTGCGGGCAGTGAGACGCAGATGGTGCCCGACGTGCTTATCTTTGCCCACCGCAGCGGGATGGCCGGTCTTTTCCCTGGCTTTGACCGTCGTCTGGTAAACGCACTGCTGATGTGCGATGAGTCTCCCTGCGTAATCGCACCCGCCAGTCCGGCTCCTTCGCCATCAGGCGCATTGTCTTTCTGGCGACTGATTCAGGCCATTACCGGGCGCAGGCGGGTGACGCTGATTGCCGAGGGGCAGCGCTGTGAGCGGCTGGCTCCCTGCCGGTTACTTATCCACCAGCAGGCCTGGTATCTGGTGGCAGAGCACGACGGACATATCGCCGTATTCACCCTGGATGAAATCCATCTGGTTCAACCCCTGCAGGAGTCTTTTCGCCGCAACGACAGTCTGTGCAGTCTGGTTGAAGACCCGGTGTTTATTCAGGCCTTACCCCATTTTCGCTTTATCCAGCAGTCGCT
Source organism: Citrobacter sp. CRE-46 (assembly GCF_059615875.1). Lineage (NCBI taxonomy): Bacteria > Pseudomonadati > Pseudomonadota > Gammaproteobacteria > Enterobacterales > Enterobacteriaceae > Citrobacter > Citrobacter sp. CRE-46. Next base: position 4,775,197 of record NZ_CM184341.1, read on the forward strand.
GCTTGCGTTTGTTCCGGCCGACAGCCCACCGGAATAGTGCAGGTCTATCTCAACTCATCCGCAGGGAGAGCCTATGCCATTTATTGCCATTATCGCCATTGTTGTCATCGTCATCATTCTGAACAAAACCGGGGTGTCCGACAGCCTCACGGCCCTGACCCTTGCCACCGTTGCCGCACTGCTGACGGGCGGAGGGGCAGCCGGTGCGGCCAGTGTCGCACTGACACCGTTCGTCGGCGTGCCGGTGGGTATTTTCGTCGGCATTTATGTCTTTGCCAAAGTGGTTCGTCTGATTTCAGGAAAAAAATAATGAAACGTAAAACACTGCCTCTGCTGGTGCTGGTTGCCACCACGCTGTTTCTCAGCGCATGCGATAACAGAAGTGATGACCTGAAGGCCATCAGCAAATTTAAGGATCTAACCCCACCGCGTTTCAGTGATGTGGTCAGCCACCAGGATGATGTCAGCGAAGAATGGTCACAGGTTGACTACTTATCCGGTCCCACCTTGCAGGTTTTACGTACCCACCAGTCGCCCGATGGCTGCGAGGGTGGCAGTTACTACTACCTCGTGGATATGCAGGAAAAAACCGTCCAGCCACTGATGAATGCGCTGTGTATTGCCGATAACATCAAACTGGAATACCAGGAGGTGACGGACCCGTATACCAAAGAAAGATACTTTGAGTACGCCCATGACGGCAAACTGATGGGTCGACTGCTGATACCCTCAAACCCTGAGAACCAGGAATAAAAATAACGATAAAGGAGAGAGAAATGACAATACGTTCACTAAGTAGATTTATGCTGGCGTGTGTACTGCTCGCGAGCTTTAATGCCTCTGCGATCCCGGGGTTCTGGCAGCAGGGTTACGGTCAGGGCAATACGGAATACAGTGTGACCGAAGCCAGCGGGAAGACGTTTACCATCAACTGCACAGGGAACCCGGACCAGAATGGTTTCTATCAGCATTCTGTTTTTCTTACCCTTGCCGATGACAAGACGGTCAGTTCGCACGATGACGACACCACTATCACCGTAGTGATGGATCACCAGCAGTACATTATTCCGTCCAGCCTGGGCTGGCGTAACGGCGATAACGCCTGGTTTGACTTCATCAGCAATATCTCTGAGGCCGGGCAGTTCGACGTCTACGTCAATGACCACAAAGCAGGGACCTTCACTGCGGACCGGAAGAACGCTGAGAAAGTTCTGTCCACTCTCGGAGACTGCAGCAACGACTGATAGTAGTATCTTCCCCAGCAAATCCACCCCGACAGCTAGCAGGCTGCCGGGGTTTTCTTTTATCAGGAGCCCGAAAATGACCCAATCCGTGTTGCTGCCACCGGGGCCTTTCACCCGGAGACAAGCGCAAGCGGTCACTACCACGTACAGCAATATCACACTCGAAGACGACCAGGGCAGTCACTTCCGTCTGGTGGTTCGTGATACTGAAGGCCGGATGGTCTGGCGGGCATGGAACTTTGAGCCGGATGCCGGTGAAGGTCTTAACCGCTATATCCGCACCTCAGGCATCCGTACAGACACGGCCACCCGCTGATCGCGAAGCATTTACCCGCATTCACCTCCCCGAACACACTTTATATCCCCATACGCCAGCCATCGCCGCTGGCGTTTTTATTGACGGAGACATACCCATGACAACACAGACGCAGCACGACCTCGCACCCGCTAACCAACCCGAATTTGAACTGACCGTCACGCCGGTCCCCGATGAACAGCGTATCGATTTCTGGCCACAGTACTTTGGCGCTATCCCGCAGTGGCTACTCCTGGAGCCGCATATCTTCGCCTGGATGGACCGCCTCTGTGAGGGCTACAGCGGTGGTATCTGGTCGTTCTACACCCTCAGCAATGGCGGCGCATTTATGTCCCCCGAGCCTGACAACGATGAGACATGGCGTCTGTTTAACTGCCTGAACGGTAACGATGCCCAAATGAGTGCAGAAGCAGCAGGTATTGCTGTCTGCCTGATTGCGTATAGCCACCATGCCTGTCGCACCGAATGTGACGCGATGACCGCACACTATTACCGCCTGCGGGAGTATGCCATGCAACATCCAGAGGCTCACGCCATTCTGCGTATTATCGACTGACCGAAGGAGCAACAGATGAAACAGCTTTCCTTTTTACCCGGCGAGATGACGCCACAGGACCGGCGTCTCATTCAGCGGGCGCTCAGGGCTCTGGACCGCCACCTGCATGAACCCGGCGTAGCCTTCACCTCTACCCACGCCGTACGTGAATGGCTGCGACTGCATATGGCCGCGCTTGAGCGGGAAGAGTTCCGGGTGTTGTATCTGGACAACCAGAATCAGTTGATTGCCCATGAAACGCTCTTCACCGGCACGATTAACCGCACCGAGGTGCATCCCCGGGAGGTGGTCAAACGTGCTCTGCACTTCAACGCGGCGGCGGTGATACTCGCGCATAACCATCCTTCCGGCGAGACGACACCTAGCCAGGCCGACAAAACCCTCACGCAGCGACTGGTTCAGGTGCTTCAGCTGGTGGATATCCGTGTCCCTGACCATCTGATTGTTGGTGGCAGGCAAATCTATTCGTTCGCAGAACACGGTCTGCTTTGAGGTATTACATGAAAATTATCAGTAAACGCAGGGCAATGACGATATACCGCCAGCATCCTGAGTCCCGAATCTTTCGCTACTGCACCGGCAAATACCAGTGGCACGGTAGCGTCTGTCATTACACCGGCAGGGACGTTCCGGATATCGCCGGAGTCCTCGCGGTATACGCCGAACGCCGCCAGGACCGTAATGGGCCCTATACCTGCCTGATGAGCATCACCCTGAACTGACAATAGTGGAGAACTGTAATGAGCAACCCTACCAGGGGCCTGCAGCGGGAGATTACACTGCGCCTGGGAGCCCGTCTGGTGCAGGAAGGCAACCGACTGCATTATCTGGCTGACCGGGCCAGCATCACCGGCAAGTTCAGTGACATCGAATGCCGGAAGCTGGATGAAACATTCCCGCACTTTATCCGCCAGATGGAATCGATGCTGACCACCGGTGAACTCAGCCCCCACCATGCCCACTGCGTTACCCTGTACCACAACGATTTAACCTGCGAAGCCGACACCTTCGGCTCCTGTGGTTACGTTTATCTGGCTGTTTATCCGACGCCCGAAACGAAAAAGTAAATCATCAGAATAATCTTCTGCTCCGGCCTGGTGTTTTCACCACGCCACTTTTCCATTTTTCATCTCTGCATATCAGGAAAATCTTCAGTATGAAAACATTACCCGACACACACGTACGGGAGGCATCGCGCTGCCCGTCTCCCGTCACCATCTGGCAGACACTGCTGTCCCGGTTGCTGGACCAGCATTACGGCCTTACGCTGAATGACACACCGTTCGCCGATGAACGTGTGATTGAGCAGCATATTGAAGCTGGCATTTCACTGTGTGATGCGGTGAACTTTCTCGTTGAAAAATACGCACTGGTACGTACCGACCAGCCGGGATTCAGCGCCTGTACCCGCTCTCAGTTAATAAACAGTATTGATATTCTCCGGGCTCGCAGGGCAACCGGCCTGATGACCCGCGATAACTACAGAACGGTAAATAACATTACCCAGGGGAAGCATCCGGAGGCGAAACAATGAAACTGGCCCTGACGTTGGAAGCCGACAGCATTAATGTGCAGGCACTGAACATGGGGCGAATTGTCGTTGATGTCGATGGTGTTAATCTCACTGAACTGATTAACAAGGTCGCTGAAAACGGTTATTCACTCCGCGTGATGGAGGAATCCGACCAACAGTCAACCTGCACACTACCACCGTTTGCAACCCTTGCCGGCATACGCTGCAGTACCGCACATATCACGGAAAAGGATAACGCCTGGCTGTACTCGCTGTCACACCAGACCAGTGACTTCGGTGAATCAGAATGGATTCATTTCACAGGTAGCGGATATCTGTTACGTACCGATGCGTGGTCATATCCGGTTCTGCGGCTTAAACGCCTGGGGTTGTCAAAAACGTTCCGTCGTCTGGTTGTCACACTCATCCAACGTTATGGCGTCAGTCTCATTCATCTGGATGTCAGCGCTGAATGTCTGCCGGACCAGCCCACTTTCGATTGGTAACCAGGAACAACATGAAATCATTAACCACGGAAACCGCACTGGATATTCTGATTGCGTGGCTACAGGACAATATCGACTGCGAATCGGGAATTATCTTTGACAACGATGAGGATAGAACGGATTCAGCAGCACTGTTGCCCTGCATCGAACAGGCCCGGAAGAATGTCCGTGCTCTTCGTCATCTGCAGCTTCTGCACCAGAACCGGTGAATATCACTCACCATACTTCATTCCCCTGACGCCAGCCTGAATACAGCTGGCGTTTTCGTTTATAAACCAAAAGGAAAACCGATAATGTCAGACATCACAATCTCCCGTCCGGAAGTGGTCACCGGGCATACGGACGTTATCTGCTCCACCAGTATCCAACACGTTGTGACGGTACGGAATGCAGCACTGCAACAAACCGAAACGCTTATCCGGCAACTGGCAGAAATCTCAGTGTTGACAGCAGGCATTGGCGGCAAAACCGCCCTGGACTGGGCGATGAAACAGAATTTTCGCTGTGGCTGCTGGCTGATGGAAAAACCGGAAGCAGCAATGAAAGCCATCACCCGCAATCTCGATCGAGAAATCTGGCGTGACCTGATGCAACGTTCCGGGATGCTGAGTCTGATGGATGCGCAGGCCCGGGACACATGGTACCGATCACTGGAATATGATAATTTTCCGGAAATCAGTGAAGCGAATATCCTGAGTACATTCGAACAACTGCACCAGAATAAGGATGAGGTGTTTGAGCGAGGGGTGATCAACGTCTTCAGGGGACTGAGCTGGGATTACAAAACCAACTCACCCTGTAAATTTGGCAGTAAAATTATCGTCAACAATCTGGTGAGGTGGGACCGGTGGGGGCTTCATCTGAACAGCGGGCAACAGGCCGATCGACTTGCCGATCTGGAAAGAATGCTACACCTGTTCAGCGGCAAACCGATCCCCGACAACCGGGAAAACATCACTATTCGTCTGGATGGTCACATCCAGTCCGTTCAGGGTAAAGAGCGCTATGAAGACGAGATGTTCATCATTAAATACTTTAAGAAGGGATCTGCACACATCACTTTCAAAAGGCTGGAACTGATTGACAGAATTAACGATATAATAGCCAGGTACTTTCCTTCTGTGCTCTCAGCCTGATCCCGAGTGTGATTCCCTTTCGATATCAAAAGGGACTGCGGGTATAATTGAGGGTACATTTTTAATCAAACCAAATAAATTATATTAATATCAATATGATAAAAGAAATTTTCGATTCCGAGTCCGGGCACCACTATTTAAAGAACCCGCCCAAAAGGCGGGTTTTTGCTTTTGTAGTTTCTGATAGCTTCCAGTCGATCGTTTTACCCTATTTCTGACCCGCCACCTCTCACAAACACCCCACGTAAACTCAATCTCGCCGTTAACAGCCAACTTCAGTAAGCAGACGCCAGGGATCTATATAAAAATGGGATTCATCGTAACGGGACGTACAGCGGTGGACGATATTGGGGCGGGTAGCAGGACAAGTTTTTCCGTGGTGCGGGATTGCCTGATGCGCTGCGCTTATCAGGCCTACAAAATACGTTCATTTCACACAGACGCAAAAAAGCCCATCCGGCAGGATGGGCTTCTTCACTTTATTTGATGCCTGGCAGTTCCCTACTCTCGCATGGGGAGACCCCACACTACCATCGGCGCTACGGCGTTTCACTTCTGAGTTCGGCATGGGGTCAGGTGGGACCACCGCGCTACAGCCGCCAGGCAAATTCTGTTTATTAACCCGCTTTTCGCCGGTTAATGTCATCTGTATCAGGCTGAAAATCTGTCTTTTCAAATCCGCCAAAACAGCTTCGGCGTTGTAAGGTTAAGCCTCACGGTTCATTAGTATCGGTTAGCTCAACGTATCGCTACGCTTACACACCCGACCTATCAACGTCGTCGTCTTCAACGTTCCTTCAGGAGACTCTAAGTCTCAGGGAGAACTCATCTCGGGGCAAGTTTCGTGCTTAGATGCTTTCAGCACTTATCTCTTCCGCATTTAGCTACCGGGCAGTGCCATTGGCATGACAACCCGAACACCAGTGATGCGTCCACTCCGGTCCTCTCGTACTAGGAGCAGCCCCCCTCAATTCTCCAGCGCCCACGGCAGATAGGGACCGAACTGTCTCACGACGTTCTAAACCCAGCTCGCGTACCACTTTAAATGGCGAACAGCCATACCCTTGGGACCTACTTCAGCCCCAGGATGTGATGAGCCGACATCGAGGTGCCAAACACCGCCGTCGATATGAACTCTTGGGCGGTATCAGCCTGTTATCCCCGGAGTACCTTTTATCCGTTGAGCGATGGCCCTTCCATTCAGAACCACCGGATCACTAAGACCTGCTTTCGCACCTGCTCGAGCCGTCACTCTCGCAGTCAAGCTAGCTTATGCCTTTGCACTAACCTCCTGATGTCCGACCAGGATTAGCTAACCTTCGTGCTCCTCCGTTACTCTTTGGGAGGAGACCGCCCCAGTCAAACTACCCACCAGACACTGTCCGCAACCCGGATTACGGGCCCACGTTAGAACACCAGCCATTAAAGGGTGGTATTTCAAGGACGGCTCCATGCAGACTGGCGTCCACACTTCAAAGCCTCCCACCTATCCTACACATCAAGGACCAGTGTTCAGTGTCAAGCTATAGTAAAGGTTCACGGGGTCTTTCCGTCTTGCCGCGGGTACACTGCATCTTCACAGCGAGTTCAATTTCACTGAGTCTCGGGTGGAGACAGCCTGGCCATCATTACGCCATTCGTGCAGGTCGGAACTTACCCGACAAGGAATTTCGCTACCTTAGGACCGTTATAGTTACGGCCGCCGTTTACCGGGGCTTCGATCAAGAGCTTCTCCTTACGGATAACCCCATCAATTAACCTTCCGGCACCGGGCAGGCGTCACACCGTATACGTCCACTTTCGTGTTTGCACAGTGCTGTGTTTTTAATAAACAGTTGCAGCCAGCTGGTATCTTCGACTGATTTCAGCTCCATGAGTAAATCACTTCACCTACCTATCAGCGTGCCTTCTCCCGAAGTTACGGCACCATTTTGCCTAGTTCCTTCACCCGAGTTCTCTCAAGCGCCTTGGTATTCTCTACCTGACCACCTGTGTCGGTTTGGGGTACGATTTCGTGTTACCTGATGCTTAGAGGCTTTTCCTGGAAGCAGGGCATTTGTCACTTCAGCACCGTAGTGCCTCGTCATCACACCTCAGCGTTAAAAGGTACCGGATTTACCTGGAACCTCCGCCTACATGCTTAAACCGGGACAACCGTCGCCCGGCCAACATAGCCTTCTCCGTCCCCCCTTCGCAGTAACACCAAGTACAGGAATATTAACCTGTTTCCCATCGACTACGCCTTTCGGCCTCGCCTTAGGGGTCGACTCACCCTGCCCCGATTAACGTTGGACAGGAACCCTTGGTCTTCCGGCGTGCGGGTTTTTCACCCGCATTATCGTTACTTATGTCAGCATTCGCACTTCTGATACCTCCAGCAGCCCTCACAGGCCACCTTCAACGGCTTACAGAACGCTCCCCTACCCAACAACACATAGTGTCGCTGCCGCAGCTTCGGTGCATGGTTTAGCCCCGTTACATCTTCCGCGCAGGCCGACTCGACCAGTGAGCTATTACGCTTTCTTTAAATGATGGCTGCTTCTAAGCCAACATCCTGGCTGTCTGTGCCTTCCCACATCGTTTCCCACTTAACCATGACTTTGGGACCTTAGCTGGCGGTCTGGGTTGTTTCCCTCTTCACGACGGACGTTAGCACCCGCCGTGTGTCTCCCGTGATAACATTCTTCGGTATTCGCAGTTTGCATCGGGTTGGTAAGTCGGGATGACCCCCTAGCCGAAACAGTGCTCTACCCCCGAAGATGAGTTCACGAGGCGCTACCTAAATAGCTTTCGGGGAGAACCAGCTATCTCCCGGTTTGATTGGCCTTTCACCCCCAGCCACAAGTCATCCGCTAATTTTTCAACATTAGTCGGTTCGGTCCTCCAGTTAGTGTTACCCAACCTTCAACCTGCCCATGGCTAGATCACCGGGTTTCGGGTCTATACCCTGCAACTTAACGCCCAGTTAAGACTCGGTTTCCCTTCGGCTCCCCTATACGGTTAACCTTGCTACAGAATATAAGTCGCTGACCCATTATACAAAAGGTACGCAGTCACACCCGAAGGTGCTCCCACTGCTTGTACGTACACGGTTTCAGGTTCTTTTTCACTCCCCTCGCCGGGGTTCTTTTCGCCTTTCCCTCACGGTACTGGTTCACTATCGGTCAGTCAGGAGTATTTAGCCTTGGAGGATGGTCCCCCCATATTCAGACAGGATACCACGTGTCCCGCCCTACTCTTCGAGTTCACAGCACATGCGTTTTTGTGTACGGGACTATCACCCTGTACCGTCGGACTTTCCAGACCGTTCCACTAACACACATGCTGATTCAGACTCTGGGCTGCTCCCCGTTCGCTCGCCGCTACTGGGGGAATCTCGGTTGATTTCTTTTCCTCGGGGTACTTAGATGTTTCAGTTCCCCCGGTTCGCTTCGTTAACCTATGTATTCAGTTAACGATAGTGTGACGAATCACACTGGGTTTCCCCATTCGGAAATCGCCGGTTATAACGGTTCATATCACCTTACCGGCGCTTATCGCAGATTAGCACGTCCTTCATCGCCTCTGACTGCCAGGGCATCCACCGTGTACGCTTAGTCGCTTAACCTCACAACCCGAAGATGTTTCACTTCTGATTGCGAAAATTTGAGAGACTCGAACACACCGCTTTTCATTTCTTGTTTACGGAGAAATGAAACAGTGTGTCGTTTCAATTTTCAGCTTGATCCAGATTTTTAAAGAGCAAATATCTCAAACATGACTCGCAAGTCAGTTTTGAGATATCAGGGTGCGCGTCTTTCACTCACGAACCAGCAAGTGGCGTCCCCTAGGGGATTCGAACCCCTGTTACCGCCGTGAAAGGGCGGTGTCCTGGGCCTCTAGACGAAGGGGACACTGAAGTCTCAATCGCAAGACGCCTTGCTATTCACTTTTCATCAGACAATCTGTGTGAGCACTACAAAGGCAGGTTCTTTAAGGTAAGGAGGTGATCCAACCGCAGGTTCCCCTACGGTTACCTTGTTACGACTTCACCCCAGTCATGAATCACAAAGTGGTAAGCGCCCTCCCGAAGGTTAAGCTACCTACTTCTTTTGCAACCCACTCCCATGGTGTGACGGGCGGTGTGTACAAGGCCCGGGAACGTATTCACCGTGGCATTCTGATCCACGATTACTAGCGATTCCGACTTCATGGAGTCGAGTTGCAGACTCCAATCCGGACTACGACATACTTTATGAGGTCCGCTTGCTCTCGCGAGGTCGCTTCTCTTTGTATATGCCATTGTAGCACGTGTGTAGCCCTACTCGTAAGGGCCATGATGACTTGACGTCATCCCCACCTTCCTCCAGTTTATCACTGGCAGTCTCCTTTGAGTTCCCGACCGAATCGCTGGCAACAAAGGATAAGGGTTGCGCTCGTTGCGGGACTTAACCCAACATTTCACAACACGAGCTGACGACAGCCATGCAGCACCTGTCTCAGAGTTCCCGAAGGCACCAAAGCATCTCTGCTAAGTTCTCTGGATGTCAAGAGTAGGTAAGGTTCTTCGCGTTGCATCGAATTAAACCACATGCTCCACCGCTTGTGCGGGCCCCCGTCAATTCATTTGAGTTTTAACCTTGCGGCCGTACTCCCCAGGCGGTCGACTTAACGCGTTAGCTCCGGAAGCCACGCCTCAAGGGCACAACCTCCAAGTCGACATCGTTTACGGCGTGGACTACCAGGGTATCTAATCCTGTTTGCTCCCCACGCTTTCGCACCTGAGCGTCAGTCTTTGTCCAGGGGGCCGCCTTCGCCACCGGTATTCCTCCAGATCTCTACGCATTTCACCGCTACACCTGGAATTCTACCCCCCTCTACAAGACTCTAGCCTGCCAGTTTCGGATGCAGTTCCCAGGTTGAGCCCGGGGATTTCACATCCGACTTGACAGACCGCCTGCGTGCGCTTTACGCCCAGTAATTCCGATTAACGCTTGCACCCTCCGTATTACCGCGGCTGCTGGCACGGAGTTAGCCGGTGCTTCTTCTGCGAGTAACGTCAATCGCTGTGGTTATTAACCACAACGCCTTCCTCCTCGCTGAAAGTACTTTACAACCCGAAGGCCTTCTTCATACACGCGGCATGGCTGCATCAGGCTTGCGCCCATTGTGCAATATTCCCCACTGCTGCCTCCCGTAGGAGTCTGGACCGTGTCTCAGTTCCAGTGTGGCTGGTCATCCTCTCAGACCAGCTAGGGATCGTCGCCTAGGTGAGCCGTTACCCCACCTACAAGCTAATCCCATCTGGGCACATCCGATGGCAAGAGGCCCGAAGGTCCCCCTCTTTGGTCTTGCGACATTATGCGGTATTAGCTACCGTTTCCAGTAGTTATCCCCCTCCATCGGGCAGTTTCCCAGACATTACTCACCCGTCCGCCACTCGTCACCCGAGAGCAAGCTCTCTGTGCTACCGTTCGACTTGCATGTGTTAGGCCTGCCGCCAGCGTTCAATCTGAGCCATGATCAAACTCTTCAATTTAAGTTTGATGCTCGTGAATTAAACTTCGTAATGAATTACGTGTTCACTCAGAGACTTGGTATTCATTTTTCGTCTTGCGACGTTAAGAATCCGTATCCTCGAGTGCCCACACAGATTGTCTGATAAATTGTTAAAGAGCAGTTGCGACGCGCCTTAGCGCTCTGTCGCGAGGTGGCGTATATTACGCTTTCCTCTTTCAGAGTCAACCCTCATTTTCAGGTTTTTCTCTTCAACCGACCGGGCTGTTTGTGTGAAGTGATTCACATCCGCCGTGTCGATGGAGGCGCATTATAGGGAGTTTCCTTCAGCCCGCAACCCTTAAATGACAGAAAAATGACTGACTGCTGCATTCCACAGCAGAACCCCGTCTTATACCCATTTACGCACAGAGTTATCCACAATCGTCAAAAAACTACCGGTACGCATTACTGAAAAATGGAGAGAACCGGCCCAGAACACTCTATATATAGAAGAAGTATTGGCAGCCTAAGCCCACATTCCTTACCACCTTTGAATTACGCATGCCGTCGGGCGATAATACCCGCACAAACCGTGATTCCAGGACCGTGATGAGACACTCTCTGCAACGTACTGCTATACGCAAACGCCCAATGAAGCTCGGCACTACCGTGATCCTCATGGTCAGTGCAGTACTCTTCTCAGTGCTGCTTGTTGTTCATCTGATTTACTTTTCGCAAATCAGCAACATGACACGCGATGCATTAGCGGATAAAGCGCTTGCGGTCGCGCGGACGCTGGCAAACTCGCCGGAGATCCGCCAAGGGTTAATGAAAAAACCCGAGGAAAGCGGTATTCAGGCGATAGCTCAGGCAGTGAATAAGAGCAACGATTTTTTATTCATCGTCGTCACCGATATGCAAAGCATTCGTTACTCCCATCCCGAAGCGCAGCGAATCGGTCAGCCATTTAAAGGCGATGACATTTTGCTGGCTCTGCAGGGCAAAGAGAATGTTGCCATTAATCGCGGCTTTCTGGCTAAAGCTCTGCGCGTGTTTACCCCTATCTATGATGAGCATCACCGACAGATTGGCGTGGTGGCGATCGGCCTTGAGCTAAGCAGAGTGACTGAGCAGATCAATAACAGTCGCGGCAGTATCTTCTGGTCCATCTTGTTTGGCGTTCTGGTTGGGTTACTCGGCACATGGGTATTCGTCAAAGTCCTTAAGCGCATTCTGTTTGGCCTGGAGCCGTATGAAATCTCCAATCTGTTCGAACAACGCCAGGCGATGCTGCACTCTATAAAGGAAGGTGTCATTGCCGTTGACGAGTGTGGTGAGGTCACGCTGATAAACCAGGCGGCGCAGGAACTGCTTGATTACCACAAATCCCAAGATGATGCCCAGCTCTCAACGCTCAGCCACGCGTGGTCACAGGTGGTCGATTTTTCGCAGGTACTACGCGATGGAACGCCACGCCGCGATGAAGAGATCACGGTGAAAGATCGGCTACTCTTAATTAATACTGTTCCGGTACTCAGCAACGGAAAAATCATCGGGGCCATTTCAACGTTCCGCGATAAAACTGAAGTTCGGAAACTGATGCAACGCCTGGACGGTATGGTTAACTATGCCGACGCACTTCGTGAACGATCCCACGAATTCATGAACAAATTGCACGTGATTCTGGGATTATTGCACCTGAAAAGTTATAAGCAGCTTGAAAATTACATCCTGAAGACCGCGAACAATTATCAGGAAGAGATTGGCTCACTGTTAGGAAAAATAAAATCTCCGGTGATCGCTGGATTTTTACTCAGTAAGATTAATCGCACATCTGATTTAGGTCATAGTCTGGTCATTAGCAATGAAAGCCAATTGCCGGAAAACAGCAATGAAGATCAGGTAGCGGTGCTGATTACCGTTTTGGGGAATTTGATTGAAAACGCCCTGGAGGCGCTAGGTCAAGAACCCGGTGGCGAGATCAGCGTATCCTTGCACTATCGACACGGCTGGTTGCATTGCGAAGTGAATGACGATGGTCCAGGGATCGCCCCTGAACACATTGAGCACATCTTTGAGAAGGGCGTCTCGTCAAAAGGAACCGAACGAGGCGTCGGTTTAGCACTTGTGAAACAGCAGGTTGAAAGTGTTGGCGGCAATATTTCCGTCGAGTCTGAACCTGGGGTCTTCACCCAATTTTTTGTACAGTTACCGTGGAATGGTGAGAGGGCCAGCAGATGATCAATGTCTTAATTGTCGATGACGATGCAATGGTAGCGGAATTAAATCGTCGTTATGTCGCGCAACTCTCCGGTTTTCATTGCTGCGGAACAGCCTCTACGCTGGAGAAAGCCAAAGAGATCATCTTTCATAGCGGTCATCATATCGATTTGATTTTGCTGGATATTTACATGCAAAAAGAAAACGGTCTGGATCTGCTGCCCGTTCTGCACAGCAAAGGCTGCAAGTGTGATGTTATTGTCATCTCTTCCGCCGCTGACGCGACCACCATCAAAGACTCTCTGCACTATGGTGTCGTTGACTACCTGATCAAACCTTTCCAGGCTTCCCGTTTTGAAGAAGCGCTAACCGGCTGGCTACATAAGAAAACAGAGATGGAAAAGCATCAGTACTATGAACAGTCTGAGCTTGACCAACTTATTCACGGCAGCTCCTCCAATGAGCAGGAAGTACGCCGCTTACCCAAAGGGCTAACGCCACAAACATTACGTACGCTGTGCCAGTGGATTGATGAGCACCAGGATCAGGAGTTCTCTACGGATGAGCTGGCCAATGAGGTCAATATCTCCCGCGTATCTTGCCGTAAATACCTTATCTGGCTGGTTAATTGTCACATCTTATTTACCAGCATCCACTATGGCGTGACCGGTAGACCTGTTTATCGTTACCGTGTTCAGGCAGAGCAATACTCATTGCTTAAACAATATTGCCAATAAATACATTTTGGGATTATTTGTTATTTGAAAGTAACAATTATTAAAATAATGAAAAATCCCTATTTTACTGGCTGAAGCAGAAGCATTATCAATTTGCGTTAGATCAAATATATTTGTACACAGCATGTCAAAAGCTATATTTCAATATTGATAAACATCACACTGTTTTTAATTTCAAAATCGCTAACAAAAGTTAATTAAGTATTATCTGACTCGCAGAGTGTGTATTTTTACCCATAAAGGATTAGTCTGAAATTAACCAGACATACAAAATCTGGACTGGTAGCAATGGAGACCATGCTACGTACCATGGACACCGTACATTTTTGTGAGCAAATAAAAGTATCCGTACGCCGATCTCATTACATAATGAAATGGCGTGACCGTGATCACACAAATAACCCACTCACTCATTCTGTCCGTGGTTCATGTCATAGCGGAAAACGCAAAACAGATAAATTACAGCGTCAACCGCAGCTCTCTATGCCCAGTTCTGCTTCCCATCGCCTGAGGATTTTCTCCTCTGTTCAACGCCACAGAAAAAAACTAAATATCGCCATAACTTTAAAAAAACATTCTAGCAAGACATTTGAACATTAATCGCAAATACGGACATATCGAATACTGACCATTTTTTGATGCTTATTCTGGCAAAAAAGAATGTGCCACAGATCCATTTTTCAAAAAATTGACTGGGTTTTTCGCGAGGGTAAATAAAATGTTATTTAGTATACAACTTCTCATAATATTAATATGTTTGTTTTATGGTGCCAGAAAGGGCGGTATCGCACTGGGCTTATTAGGCGGTATCGGCCTGGTCATTCTGGTTTTCGTTTTCCATCTCCAGCCGGGTAAACCACCTGTAGACGTTATGCTGGTTATTATTGCCGTGGTGGCCGCATCGGCAACCTTGCAAGCCTCCGGCGGCCTTGACGTTATGCTGCAAATCGCTGAAAAGTTGCTGCGCCGTAACCCAAAATACGTTTCTATCGTCGCGCCGTTTGTTACCTGCACCCTGACGATTCTCTGTGGTACAGGCCACGTGGTATACACCATCCTGCCAATCATTTATGACGTTGCCATTAAGAATAATATTCGCCCGGAACGTCCAATGGCGGCGAGTTCTATCGGTGCGCAAATGGGTATTATCGCCAGCCCGGTTTCCGTAGCCGTGGTGTCATTGGTCGCCATGCTGGGTAATGTGACGTTTGAAGGCAAACATCTCGAATTCCTCGACCTGCTCAGCATCACCATCCCGTCTACCCTGCTGGGTATACTGGCTATCGGTATTTTCAGCTGGTTCCGTGGTAAAGATCTGGATAAAGATGAAGAATTCCAGAAGTTTATTTCCGTACCTGAAAACCACAACTATGTTTATGGCGACACCGCCACGCTGTTAGATAAAAAACTGCCGAAAAGCAACTGGCTGGCCATGTGGATCTTCCTCGCCGCTATCGCCGTGGTTGCTGTGCTCGGCGCATTCTCTGAGCTGCGCCCTACCTTCAGCGGCAAACCGCTGTCCATGGTACTGGTTATCCAGATGTTCATGCTGCTGACCGGTGCGCTGATTATTATCCTGACGAAGACCAATCCCGCTTCAATATCTAAAAACGAAGTCTTCCGTTCCGGTATGATCGCGATTGTGGCGGTGTACGGTATTGCCTGGATGGCCGAAACAATGTTCGGTGCGCACATGACGGAAATCGAAGGTGTGCTGGGTAATATGGTGAAAGAGTATCCGTGGGCCTATGCAATTGTTCTGCTGCTGGTATCCAAGTTTGTAAACTCCCAGGCAGCGGCGCTGGCGGCGATTGTTCCGGTCGCGCTGGCAATCGGAGTTGATCCAGCGTACATCGTTGCTTCGGCGCCGGCATGTTACGGTTACTACATTCTGCCGACCTACCCGAGCGATCTGGCTGCTATTCAGTTTGACCGTTCCGGTACCACCCACATCGGCCGCTTCGTTATCAACCACAGCTTCATTCTGCCTGGCTTGATCGGCGTAAGCGTATCCTGTGTCTTTGGTTGGATATTCGCCGCAATGTACGGTTTCCTGTAATCACAGTTCGCGTGCCGTCCGCGTTGGTACGGCACGCCACTCTTAAGACACAGTGAATTTCTAAATTCCTGATAAAAATGAAAAGGCTGGAAGCAAATGTCAAAAGTTGAATTCACTTACCAGGCGGCTTTCCCACTGGGGGAAGACAAAACTGAGTACTACCTGCTGACATCCGATCACGTCAGCGTCGGCGAGTTTGAAGGCGAGACTATCCTGAAAGTAGCCCCTGAAGCACTTACGCTACTGGCTCAGCAAGCCTTCCACGATGCCTCCTTTATGCTCCGCCCTGAACACCAACAGCAAGTCGCCTCAATTCTCCATGATCCCGAAGCCAGCGAAAACGATAAGTACGTGGCGCTGCAGTTCCTGAGAAACTCCGAAATCGCCGCCAAAGGCGTATTGCCAACCTGCCAGGACACCGGTACGGCCATCATCATGGGTAAAAAAGGCCAGCGCGTGTGGACCGGCGGCGGCGATGAAGCCGCGCTCTCCAGAGGCGTATTTAATACCTATATTGAAGATAACCTGCGCTACTCGCAAAACGCGGCGCTGGATATGTACAAAGAAGTGAATACCGGCACCAACCTGCCTGCGCAAATCGATCTGTACAGCGTGGACGGTGATGAATACAAATTCCTGTGCGTGGCCAAAGGTGGTGGCTCAGCCAACAAAACCTATCTGTATCAGGAAACCAAAGCGCTGCTGACTCCCGGAAAACTGAAAAACTTCCTGGTGGAAAAAATGCGCACGCTGGGTACCGCAGCTTGCCCGCCGTACCATATTGCATTCGTCATTGGCGGCACGTCAGCGGAAAGCACCCTTAAAACGGTGAAGCTGGCCAGCACACACTACTATGATGCGCTGCCGACTGAAGGCAATGCCCACGGCCAGGCGTTCCGCGATCTGCAACTGGAACAGGAACTGCTGATCGAGGCACAGAAACTCGGCCTCGGCGCTCAGTTTGGCGGAAAATACTTCGCACATGACATCCGCGTGATCCGTCTACCTCGCCACGGCGCGTCCTGCCCGGTAGGTATGGGCGTTTCCTGCTCCGCGGACCGTAACATTAAAGCCAAGATTAACCGCGAAGGGATCTGGATTGAAAAACTGGAACATAATCCAGGTCAGTACATTCCCGAATCTCTGCGCCAGGCTGGCGAAGGCGAAGTGGTTAAGGTAGACCTTAACCGTCCGATGAAAGAGATCCTCGCCCAGCTTTCGCAGTACCCGGTTTCTACCCGCCTGTCACTGAGCGGCACGATTATTGTTGGTCGTGACATCGCCCACGCGAAGCTAAAAGAGCGTATTGAGTCCGGCGAAGGTCTGCCGCAGTACGTGAAAGATCATCCGATCTACTACGCGGGCCCGGCAAAAACGCCAGCGGGTTATCCGTCCGGCTCTTTAGGCCCGACTACCGCAGGTCGTATGGACTCCTATGTTGACCTGTTGCAGTCACACGGCGGCAGCATGATCATGCTGGCAAAAGGCAACCGTAGCCAGCAGGTGACAGACGCTTGCCACAAACACGGCGGTTTCTACTTAGGCAGCATCGGCGGACCGGCAGCGGTACTGGCGCAGCAGAGCATTAAGCATCTGGAATGCGTGGAATACCCGGAGCTGGGTATGGAAGCTATCTGGAAAATCGAAGTAGAAGATTTCCCGGCGTTCATCCTGGTCGATGATAAAGGCAACGATTTCTTCCAGCAAATCGTCAGCAAACAATGCGCTAACTGCGCGAAGTAACCTATTCGGCCCGGCACTGGACTGACACTAAACTTTTGGCGTCAGTCCAGCGATCCCCCCGGGCCACCTTAATCCCCCCATTTACTGGCGTTGAATTTTTGCTGTTCACAGGGAATAGTAATCTTTTCCATTACGTGTGAATTCATAATGCTCCGCACACTGAACCCCATGATTTTGCAGTCTGGCGCGCTGATTCTGGCGCTGATCCTTATCTACACCGGCATCTGTGCCACTGAGAAAATCACCTGGCTGATGGAAGTCACGCCGGTCATTATCGTCGTACCGTTGTTGCTGACTACCGTAAAGCGCTACCCGTTGACGCCGCTGCTCTACACGCTAATTTTCTTTCACGCCATCATTCTGATGGTCGGCGGTATGTATACCTATGCCAAAGTCCCCGTCGGTTTTCAGGTTCAGGAATGGCTGGATCTTAGTCGCAATCCCTATGACAAGCTGGGTCACTTCTTTCAGGGGCTGGTGCCAGCGCTGACGGCACGAGAGATTTTAGTGCGCGGTAATATTGTCCGTGGCCGAAAAATGCTGGCATTTTTAGTCTGCTGCGTGGCGTTGGCGATTAGCGCGACCTATGAGCTGATCGAATGGTGGGCGGCGCTGGCAATGGGTCAAGGAGCTGATGATTTTCTCGGCACGCAGGGCGACCCATGGGATACCCAATCCGATATGTTTTGCGCCCTGCTTGGGGCCTTAACCACCGTGATTTTACTGGCGAGAATGCATTGCAAGCAACTGCGCCATTATGGGTTAATCACCGCCAACTGAATGAAATCATTACCGGATGTTGCTGATGCACATCCGGCCTGCATGCTTGCCATTCAGCAATATCAGTATCAGCCAAAAAAATAGTCCCCCTGTCGATAAACGGCGGTTAAAATCCGTCTTCAACACAGCATAACTCATTGTTTAAAAACATATAAAATACAAAACAGACTATTTTTTACCCGCTTTACAGCCCATTTTCTCAGGATAATACTTGCCTGCGTCACATTCATACGGTGTGTCTGCAATCCATAAATTGCAACCTTTCCACAACCGGGTAAAAGATGATGAAAGTATTAATTGTTGAAAGTGAGTTTCTGCATCAGGACACCTGGGTCGGTAGCGCTGTCGAACGTCTGGCTGACGCATTAAGCCGCCAGAATGTTACCGTCATTAAGTCCACCTCATTCGACGATGGTTACGCCATCCTCGCCGCAAATGAAGCCATTGATTGCCTGATGTTCAGCTATCAAATGGAACAACAAGATGAGCATCTGAATGTCAGGCAATTGATCGGCAAGCTCCACGAGCGCCAGCAAAACGTTCCTGTTTTCCTGCTGGGCGATCGCGAAAAAGCCACCGCATCGTTGGATCGCGACCTGCTGGAGCTTGTCGATGAATTCGCCTGGATTCTGGAAGATACCGCAGACTTTATCGCCGGGCGCGCCGTGGCGGCGATGACTCGTTACCGCCAGCAGCTTCTGCCGCCGCTGTTCAGCGCGCTGATGAAATACAGCGACATCCATGAATATTCCTGGGCGGCGCCTGGCCACCAGGGCGGCGTCGGTTTTACCAAAACCCCAGCCGGTCGTTTCTATCATGACTACTACGGCGAAAACTTATTCCGTACCGACATGGGTATCGAACGCACCTCCCTGGGTTCACTGCTGGATCATACTGGCGCATTTGGCGAGAGCGAAAAATATGCCGCCCGGGTGTTTGGCGCTGACCGCTCCTGGTCCGTGGTGGTCGGGACTTCCGGCTCTAACCGCACCATCATGCAAGCCTGTATGACCGACAACGACGTCGTGGTGCTGGATCGCAACTGCCATAAATCGATTGAACAGGGGCTGATCCTTACCGGGGCAAAACCGGTATACATGGTGCCTAGCCGCAACCGCTACGGCATTATCGGGCCTATCTACCCGCAGGAAATGCAGCCTGAAACATTGCAGAAAAAAATCAGTGAAAGCCCACTGACAAAAGGCAAAGCCGGACAAAAACCGTCATACAGCGTCGTGACTAACTGTACCTATGACGGCGTTTGCTACAACGCAAAAGAGGCGCAGGACCTGCTCGCGCAAACCAGCGATCGTATCCACTTCGATGAAGCCTGGTACGGCTATGCCCGCTTTAACCCAATTTATGCCGACCACTACGCCATGCGTGGCGCGCCGGGCGATCATAACGGCCCTACCGTTTTTGCCACCCACTCGACTCACAAACTGCTGAATGCGCTCTCTCAGGCATCTTATATTCACGTCCGTGAAGGTCGTGGGGCCGTGAACTTCTCCCGCTTTAACCAGGCGTACATGATGCACGCCACCACCTCTCCGCTGTATGCCATCTGCGCATCAAACGATGTGGCGGTTTCCATGATGGACGGTAACAGCGGCCTGTCGCTCACCCAGGAAGTGATTGACGAAGCAGTCGATTTCCGTCAGGCCATGGCGCGGCTGTACAAAGAATTCACCGCCGAAGGCGACTGGTTCTTCAAACCGTGGAACAAAGAAGTGGTAACCGATCCGCAGACCGGCAAAACCTATGACTTTGCCGATGCGCCAACCCAACTCCTGACCACTGACCAGAACTGCTGGGTAATGCGTCCTGGCGAATCCTGGCACGGGTTTAAAGATCTGCCGGATAACTGGAGCATGCTGGACCCGATTAAAGTCAGCATTCTGGCACCGGGTATGGGCGACGATGGCGAACTGGAAGAGACAGGTGTTCCTGCTGCTCTGGTCACCGCCTGGCTTGGCCGTCACGGTATCGTGCCGACGCGTACCACCGACTTCCAGATTATGTTCCTGTTCTCAATGGGGATTACCCGTGGGAAATGGGGCACACTGATCAACACGTTGTGCTCTTTCAAACATCACTACGATGCGAATACTCCGCTGGCACAGGTAATGCCTGAACTGGTTGAGGAATATCCAGACACTTACGCAAACATGGGCATTCACGATCTTGGCGACACCATGTTTGCCTGGCTGAAAGAGAACAACCCTGGCAGCCGTCTCAATGCAGCCTACTCCGGCCTGCCTGTTGCTGAAATTACACCGCGTGAAGCCTATAACGCGATTGTCAGCGATAACGTTGAGATGGTGGCCATTGAAAATCTGCAGGGCCGTATAGCAGCAAACTCCGTGATTCCTTACCCACCAGGAATTCCGATGCTGTTGTCCGGTGAAAACTTTGGCGACGCTAATAGCCCGCAGATTAGTTATCTACGTTCGTTGCAGTCCTGGGACCACCATTTCCCTGGATTTGAACATGAAACCGAAGGAACGGAAATTATTGACGGTGTGTATCACGTCATGTGCGTGAAAGCATAATGTCTTTTTGAGATAGTCCGATTTGAAGGATGACATGTCATGCTTGAGTAATTCCTGAGTATTGCTGCAAAACAATAACATTGTCATACCTTTTTGCGCGGGACCACCCCGCGCTTTTTTTATACGAAAATTGCACGTTGCCACTTGCGTAAAAATTTATGTACACGGCAATAATCCCTACAGATATTGTAATTAATCTAAATATCGCTATTTTATCGCCTGTCTTGATTCATCACACAATTTCATTTGCCGGTTATTTCTTGCCCAATGGTGAGTTACGGTAGTTTATGTCATATTCCTGGAGTTTGGGTATGAGACTTTGCAGCAAAGAAGCGTGTGTTGTCGTATTAACGGAGAAGGATGTTTGGTTAAGGATTAACGGTAAAGAAGCCATCAGTTTAAAAGCTAATCATATGGCATTGGTGGCGTGTGATAACAATATTATCGATTTCTCATCACTTAATAACGCACTGGTCGTACATATCAGCCGCGATATCATTAAAGACTATCTGCGTTTTTTAAATAAGGACCTTTCACAGATCCCATTCTGGCAGCGGAGTGCTAACCCAGTGATCACCGCTACCAGTCTGACGCCGGATGTCTTCCGGGTGGCCGCCCAACATAGCGTAATGGAAACAGTGGACGAAGGTGAAAGAGAGCGCACACGCTCACTACTGTTCACGGTGTTATCGCGCTTTCTTGACAGCAAAAAATTTATTTCTTTGCTCATGCATATGTTGCGTAGTCGTATCAGCGACAGCGTTTATCACATTATTGAGAGCGACATACACAAAGACTGGAATTTAAGCATGGTCGCCAGTTGCCTATGCCTGAGTCCCAGCCTGTTAAAGAAGAAGCTCAAAAGTGAAAATACAAGTTATAGTCAAATAATTACCACATGTCGCATGCGTTATGCCGTCAATCAACTCCTGATGGACGAGAAAAATATTTCCCAGGTCTCTCAACTGTGCGGATATAACAGTACCTCATACTTTATTTCCGTATTCAAAGAGTTCTATGGGATGACGCCGCTGCATTATGTTAGTCAACATCGGGAGCCATCCGCTGCCTGAGTTTTAATCAGTTAGCGATAAGCCATAATAATATCAGCATTAGCGATACCCCAGCTCCGTCATCATAAAATAGTCTTTTGAAGAGGTATGATAAGTCCGTCATTTATCCTTATCAGGAGTTTAAAAATATGTCGACGGATGCTGATGCTCACAAAGTGGGCTTAATCCCCGTCACCCTTATGGTGTCGGGGAATATTATGGGTTCCGGTGTATTCCTGCTACCCGCAAACCTTGCGTCAACTGGCGGGATTGCAATCTACGGATGGTTGGTCACGATTATCGGTGCTCTGGCACTGTCGATGGTGTACGCAAAAATGTCGTCCTTAGACTCCAGTCCCGGTGGTTCTTATGCTTATGCCCGCCGCTGTTTCGGTCCTTTTTTAGGCTACCAGACTAACGTCCTGTACTGGCTGGCCTGCTGGATTGGTAACATCGCCATGGTGGTCATTGGCGTCGGTTACCTGAGCTACTTTTTCCCCATCTTAAAAGATCCGCTGGTCCTGACGCTGACCTGTGTCGTGGTGCTGTGGATCTTCGTATTGCTGAACATTGTCGGCCCGAAAATGATCACCCGTGTACAGGCCGTCGCAACGGTGCTGGCGCTGGTGCCGATTGTTGGGATTGCCGTCTTCGGCTGGTTCTGGTTCCGCGGTGAAACCTATATGGCGGCCTGGAACGTCAGCGGTATGAATACCTTCGGCGCAATTCAAAGCACCCTGAACGTGACCTTATGGTCATTTATCGGGGTGGAAAGTGCCTCCGTCGCGGCAGGCGTGGTTAAAAACCCCAAACGTAACGTGCCTATCGCCACCATTGGCGGGGTGCTGATTGCCGCCGTTTGTTACGTGCTCTCCACAACGGCGATTATGGGGATGATCCCTAACGCTGCGCTGCGTGTTTCGGCCTCGCCGTTCGGTGATGCCGCAAGAATGGCGCTGGGCGACACCGCTGGCGCGATCGTCTCCTTCTGCGCCGCTGCCGGATGTCTTGGTTCACTGGGCGGATGGACGCTGCTGGCCGGACAAACCGCCAAAGCGGCGGCCGATGACGGGCTGTTCCCGCCGATTTTTGCCCGCGTTAACAAAGCCGGTACCCCGGTGGCCGGGTTAATTATCGTCGGTATCCTGATGACCATTTTCCAGTTCAGCAGCATGTCGCCGAACGCCGCAAAAGAGTTTGGTCTGGTCTCTTCGGTTTCGGTCATCTTCACGCTGGTGCCATATCTGTACACCTGCGCTGCGCTGCTGCTGCTCGGTCATGGTCACTTCGGCAAAGCACGCCCGCTGTATCTGGCGGTGACCTTTATCGCCTTTGTCTACTGCATCTGGGCAGTGATCGGTTCTGGCGCCAAAGAGGTGATGTGGTCGTTCGTCACGCTGATGATTATTACCGCGCTGTACGCACTTAACTACAACCGGATCCATAAAAACCCCTATCCATTAGATGCCCCGGTCAAAAATAGTTAACGCCAGCGGCACTGGTGAATAGCCGCCATCCTGCAAAAAGCCAATCTTAAGAACTTAAGGTTGGCTTAATTTTACTTTGAGAGGATCTGCACCACTTAGTCGATGGAATCCCCCTTAATGTTAAAGCACCTGTTTAAAAGGCCCACTCTCGGGTTAATCAGCTGGCTTCTGCTGCTCTCATTTTATCTTGCGACTTTTCTGAACATTGCGTTCTATAAACAAGTACTGCAAGACCTGCCCCTGGATTCTGTGCGCAACGTGTTGGTGTTTTTATCAATGCCGGTCGTCGCTTTCAGCGTTATGAACATCGTGCTGACGCTGGCCTCATTCCTGTGGCTTAACCGCCTGGTGGCGTGCGTTTTCATTCTGGTTGGCGCATCGGCTCAATATTTCATCATGACCTACGGCATCATCATCGACCGCTCGATGATCGCCAATATGATGGACACCACGCCCGCCGAAACCTTCGCCCTGATGACACCGCGAATGGTAATTACGCTCGGGGTGAGCGGTATTCTGGCCGCGCTCATTGCCTGCTGGATAAGAATCAAGCCTATTACTCCAGTGCTGCGCAGCGTGTTGTTCCGTGGCGCGAACATTCTGATCTCCGCGTTGCTGATCGTGCTGGTCGCCGCGTTCTTCTATAAAGATTACGCCTCACTGTTTCGCAACAACAAAGAACTGGTGAAATCCCTCAGCCCATCCAACAGCATTGTGGCGACGTCATCATGGTATTCGCACCAGAGGCTGGCCCACCTGCCGTTGGTACGCATTGGCGAAGATGCGCATCGCAATCCATTGATGGTAAAAGAAAAGCGTAAAAACCTGACGATTGTGGTTCTCGGCGAGACCTCCCGCGGCGACAATTTCTCCCTGTCCGGGTATGCGCGCCAGACCAACCCGCTACTGGAAAAAGATAATGTGGTCTATTTCCCGCGCACGACGTCCTGCGGTACGGCCACGGCGGTATCTGTACCCTGCATGTTCTCCGATATGCCGCGCGCGCACTATGATGAAGAACTGGCGCAGCATCAGGAAGGCGTACTCGACATCATCCAGCGGGCGGGAATTAACGTGCTGTGGAATGATAACGACGGAGGATGTAAAGGAGCCTGCGATCGGGTGCCGCACCAGAATATGACTAAGCTGAACCTGCCGGGACAGTGTATTGATGGTGAATGCTATGATGACGTCCTGTTCCACGGGCTGGAAGAGTACATTAATAATCTGCAAGGCGACGGCGTGATTGTGCTGCACACCATCGGCAGCCACGGTCCGACCTATTACAACCGCTACCCTGCGCAGTTCAAGAAATTTACGCCAACCTGCGACACCAACGAGATCCAGACCTGTTCCCAGCAACAGCTGGTCAATACATATGACAACACGATTCTTTATGTTGACTATATTGTTGATAAAGCAATCAATATACTGAAAGAGCATCAGGATAATTTCACCACCAGCCTGGTCTATCTTTCCGATCACGGTGAATCCTTAGGGGAAAATGGCGTCTATTTGCACGGCCTGCCGTATTCGATTGCGCCAGATACGCAAAAACATGTGCCGATGCTGCTGTGGCTCTCAGAAGATTATCAGCAACGCTATCAGGTCTCTCAGACATGTTTGCAAAAACGGGCAAGCTCAGAAGATTTCTCACAGGATAATCTGTTCTCGACTCTGCTGGGATTAACGGGCGTGCAAACACAGAAATATCAGGCGGCAGATGATATTCTGCAACCCTGCCGGGGAGGCTAAGCGAATGAAAATTCTGATTGTTGAAGACGATACGTTGTTATTACAGGGACTGATACTCGCCGCGCAAACAGAAGGCTATGCCTGCGACGGCGTATCAACCGCCCGGGCAGCGGAACAATGCCTGGAGACCGGACATTACAGTCTGGTGGTTCTGGATCTCGGCTTACCGGATGAAGACGGTCTGCACTTCCTGAACCGGATCAGGCAGAAAAAATACACCGTACCTGTGCTTATCCTCACCGCCCGCGATACGGTGAAAGACCGGGTCAGCGGGCTGGACGTGGGCGCAGATGACTATCTGGTCAAACCGTTCGCGCTGGAAGAACTGCACGCCCGCATCCGGGCGCTGCTGCGTCGTCATAACAATCAGGGTGAAAGTGAGTTAATTGTCAGTAACCTGACGCTGAATATCGGTCGTCGCCAGGTGTGGATGGACGGGCAAGAGATTATCTTAACGCCGAAAGAATACGCGCTCCTGTCGCGCCTGATGCTCAAGGCTGGCAGTCCGGTTCACCGGGAAATTCTGTATAACGACATCTACAGTTGGGATAACGAACCGTCGACCAATACGCTGGAAGTCCACATCCATAATCTGCGCGATAAAGTGGGGAAATCACGTATCCGCACGGTCAGGGGATTTGGCTATATGCTGGTCGCCACTGAGGAAAGCTAAGTGAAGCTGCTGCAATATCTAAAACGACCGCTCCCTCTTCGCCAACGGTTAATACTGACGATAGGTCTAATTCTGTTGGTCTTTCAGCTGATTAGCACCTTCTGGTTGTGGCACGAAAGTACTGAGCAAATACAGTTATTCGAGCAGGCGCTGCGCGATAACCGTAACAACGATCGCCACATCATGCATGAGATCCGCGAGGCCATCGCCAGCCTGATCGTCCCCGGCATCTTTATGGTCAGCCTGACGCTGCTGATTTGCTATCAGGCAGTGCGACGTATTACTCGCCCGCTGGCGGATCTGCAAAAAGAGTTAGAAGCGCGGGCAGCCGATAACCTGGCCCCCATTGAAATTCACAGTTCAACCGTTGAGATACAGGCGGTCGTCTCAGCGCTCAACGAGCTGGTGACGCGGCTGACCACCACTATCGAAAACGAACGCTTATTTACCGCCGATGTCGCCCACGAACTGCGCACGCCGCTGTCAGGCGTTCGCCTGCATCTGGAATTATTATCCAAAACCCATAAAGTCGACGTTTCGCCGTTAATTGCCCGCCTTGACCAAATGATGGACAGCGTGTCGCAACTGCTGCAACTCGCCCGCGTCGGGCAGTCGTTTTCGGCCGGAAGCTACCAACATGTCAAACTGCTGGAGGACGTGATTCTGCCCTCCTATGACGAACTCAGCACCATGCTGGACCAGCGCCAGCAGACGCTGCTCCTCCCGCAAAGCGCGGCGGACGTTGTCGTACGTGGCGACGCAACGCTGTTACGCATGCTGCTGCGCAATCTGGTAGAGAACGCCCACCGTTACAGCCCGGAAGGCACTACTATTACGATCGGCCTGAATACCGAACATGATGCCGTCATGGCCGTCGAAGATGAAGGTCCAGGCATTGATGAAAGTAAATGCGGGGAGTTAAGCAAAGCGTTTGTGCGGATGGACAGCCGTTTTGGCGGCATTGGGCTGGGGCTGAGCATTGTCAGTCGGATCACCCAGCTACATCACGGGCATTTCTATTTGCAGAATCGTCAGGGAACGAGCGGCACTCGCGCCTGGGTGGAATTAGCGAAAGCTCAGTAAGAACTCACCCATACGTACAAAAAGCTGCTGACGATCAGCACGCTACACAGGGCAGTTAAACTTTCATAAATGCGGGTTTTCATGACACTCTCCTCCGAAACTATGGAGGAGAGTTTGCCTGAAGGATATTAAGCCAACCTTAAGTCGCTGTGATAGATCAACATAATGTGCCGGATGGCAGTTGGCGCCTTATCCGGCCTACTAAGTACAACGCTACCCGCAGGCCTGAAAGCTGATTACTCATCAATACGCGGATGCTGCTGCACCAGACGCGAACGCTTAAGCTGCAATTCCGCAATTTCCTGATCGATATCTTCGATTTTATGCTCGATGTTATCGTAGTGCTCACCAAGGATCTCTTTCGCTTCCTGAATATCCGAAGCGGCAGGCGTCGCCCCTTTCAGTGGCTTATTTGCGGTCTCTTTCATGGTGATACCGGTAATTAAACCAACCACCGCAATCACCATCAGGTAGTAAGCAGGCATCATCAGATTCTGCGAACTTTCCACCAGCCAGGCAGCCAGGGTCGGCGTCAGACCCGCAACCAGGACCGAGATATTAAATGCCGCCGCCAACGCGCTATAACGAATATGCGTCGGGAACATCGCCGGTAACGTTGACGCCATCACCCCGGTAAAGCAGTTGAGGATCACCGCCAGCATCAGCAGCCCGGCAAAAATCAGGCCGATGACATTACTGTTAATCAGGATAAATGCCGGAATAGCCAGCACAAACAGCGCAATACTGCCCATAATCACAAACGGGCGACGACCAAAGCGGTCACTGAGCAGACCCATCACCGGCTGCACAAACAGCATACCAATCATGATGGCGATAATAATCAACACGCCGTGGTCTTCAGAGTAATGCAGGTTATGCGACAGATAGCTCGGCATATAGGTGAGCAGCATGTAATAGGTAACGTTGGTGGCAATCACCAGACCGATACACGCCAGCAGGCTACGCCAGTGTTTGGTCGCAATCTCTTTAAACGAAACCTTCGGACCTTCCTGCAGGCCCTCGCGGTCGCCCTGTTCCAGTTTATCAACGTGCTGCTGGAACGCCGGCGTCTCTTCCAGCGCATGACGCAGATACAGACCAATCAGCCCTAACGGCAGCGCCAGGAAGAACGGAATACGCCAGCCCCACTCAAGGAAATTTGCCTCGCCGACAATGGTTGAAATCAGAACCACCACGCCCGCACCCAGCACAAACCCGGCGATCGAACCGAAGTCCAGCCAGCTACCCATAAATCCACGCTTACGGTCAGGCGAATATTCCGCGACAAAAATCGACGCCCCGGTGTACTCTCCGCCGACCGAGAATCCCTGTGCCATCTTACACAGCAACAGCAGAATCGGCGCCCAGATACCAATCGAGGCATACGAGGGAATAAGACCGATACAGAAGGTACTGATCGACATAATCACAATGGTGATAGCGAGGATCTTCTGACGACCGTATTTATCGCCGAGCATACCGAAGAACAATCCGCCAAGCGGTCGAATCAGAAAGGGAACAGAGAAGGTGGCGAGCGCGGCAACCATCTGCACGCTGGGGTCAGCCCCCGGGAAGAACACTTTACCTAATGCGTAAGCAACAAACCCATAAACACCAAAATCAAACCACTCCATCGCATTACCTAACGACGCCGCGGTAATGGCTTTTCGCAATTTTCCGTCATCAATGATGGTGACGTCGCGCAGCGTAATGGGTTTTATTTTTTTCCTTTTTAGCATACCAGTCCTCTTAGACTTAGCCCTGTCGCGCACAGTTCGACGCTCCTAACGCAACATGCGCTAAGGTCATCGCCGAGCGGGGAATGCACAGACGCAATCCCTGTAACAAGCGTAGCAGGTTTACTTACACTGGCTGGAAACGAGCAGTACAACCGAACCTGTTGACGCCTGATTGGGCGGTTAATGACCTCTTTACCCTAACAGTGTTTAAATTTGTGATCAACTTCACACATGGTATTTCATTTCGTCAACCTGCGTAAATAAGGTCATTCTGAGTCAACTTTTTTACATGTCATGCTTGCGATTTACTGACAATTAAATACAAGAATAAATCGCTTTATTGCGCCAACAATCACAGCGGTCACTATTATTCTGCTAGCAAAAAAATCACCTAATCCCTTCACAAAAAGATCACAGCTTTTTTAATAATTACAGCGTTTGAGAACTTTTGCGCGGAATATGTGATGAAGATAACTAAAACATCGTTTTATTTTGATTGAATCAACGTTCCCGTGAATGCAAACTAATTCCAGACGCAATATCCCTGGGAGCAGAAACATGCTCAACGTATGCCGCGTTAGATTCTATAAAACAAAGAGATAGCGATTACCTTTGTTAAGAAATTTTATTAACTATTTGAATTTATTAATTTTTAACTCCTTGCGCATATAGTGCCTGCGACAAGATATGAGGACGTTTATGAAAATTAAAGCCACGATTGAACGCATCCCCGGCGGAATGATGTTGATTCCCCTGTTATTAGGCGCAGTGTTAAATACCTTGGCTCCCGATACCGGCGCGTATTTCGGTTCGTTTACCAAAGGTATGATCAGCGGAACGGTGCCTATTCTGGCGGTGTGGTTTTTTTGTATTGGCGCATCTATTGATTTACGGGCAACCGGTACAGTATTACGTAAGTCCGGTACGCTGGTTATCACCAAAATAGCCGTGGCGTGGGTAGTGGCAATGATAGCCGCGTCATTTATTCCTGATACCGGTATTCAAACCGGGTTCTTTGCGGGACTTTCGGTACTGGCAATTGTTTCTGCGATGGATATGACCAACGGTGGTCTGTACGCCAGCCTGATGAACCAGTACGGAACGAAAGAAGAGTCCGGCGCATTTGTGTTGATGTCTCTGGAATCCGGTCCGTTGATGACGATGGTGATCCTTGGTTCAGCAGGCCTGGCCTCCTTCGAGCCACACCATTTTATCGGCGCGGTATTACCGTTCCTGATTGGCTTTACGCTGGGTAATCTGGATCACGATCTGCGTTCTTTCTTCAGCAAAGCCACGCCGGTGCTGATCCCGTTCTTCGGCTTTGCGCTGGGCAACACCATTAACCTGAGCGTCATCGTTGATACCGGTCTGTTGGGTATTCTGCTGGGCGTCGCGGTTATCGTTATCACCGGTATCCCGCTGATTATTGCTGACCGCGTTATCGGTGGCGGGAACGGTACGGCAGGTGTGGCAGCCTCTTCTGCGGCAGGCGCTGCTGTGGCAAACCCGGTGATTATCGCCCAGATTAACCCGGCGTTTGAACCGGTTGCCGCCTCCGCCACAGCGCTGGTCGCCGCCAGCGTGATTGTCACCGCCATTTTGGTGCCAATTATCACCGCGCTGTATGCCAAACGCTTTAATAAAAACCTGGTCGCCAACGAGACGGTGGCTACCCCGGCAGACTCTCTGCACCACTAACTCTGCCTTAGCCCCACTGACCGTCCCTGCTCAATTGATGAGTGGGGACGGTGCAAAAATCTCCTCAACCATCGCATCAGCCAGCCGTTTCGCCGAACACAATCGCGGCATTCCCAACGCCACATTCTGCCATCGCTGCGTCACCGACCAGCTCACCGGATGGCGCTGCGCATCACACCAGTCGCCTAACCAACTCAACATATCGTTGTGCTCGCCCGAGCCGCCAACCGTCGGCGCGCTGAGCCAATGATGATAATAATGACGCGTAGCGGGCGCCGCATTCACGCTGTCTGCCAGCGTCTGAGCAGCCATGATGCGCAGATTGTCTTTAAGCATTGAGACCACATCGGCATTCGCTAATCGGCAGGCGTCACCGAAAGCTCCCCAGCGCAGCTCTTCCAGCGCGACAAAACAGCGTCCGGGTAACGACCAGCCGTCATACGCCCCAGCCCGCCACCGGGTAAAAATTTGCTCGCTGTGTTCGCCCGCCTGAACCGTCAGGCCGCGTTGCGTCAATGCCTTCTCTTTATACGCGCCGCGTTGAGTGAACCAGTCCGTAAGCGAATTTATCTGCTGTATGAGACCGGGGGTGGACAGCCCCCGCGGATGTTCGGTCTGTTGCAAAAACATTAGCCGTTCGGCGACGCGCACCAGCGCCAGATGGCCCGGGTCGATCATGCCCGCCAACTTCTCCACCAGCTTCAGACGCATCACCAGATGCTCGCTGGACACTCCCGCCATCACCCACGCCCGAAGTTGCGTCTGGGATAGCACCTCCTGCGTCAGGCGCGCACGCAGCCGCTGCTGCTGTTGCAGAAAACCGCCGGAACGTTTGGTTTCATCTCCTTGAACCAGATCGACCATAAACTTCGGGTAGACACACTCCAGCGACCGCCCGGGGCCTTCCAGTAACACGTTAGTCATGTGTGCTCAGTTGCAAAAAGGGTGTTGATATCGTCGCGCAGCAAGCGGGAATCTTCATAAAGCCATGCCGCCGTCGTAATACGATGCTGTAATTGTTCATTCAACGCATTCACCGCAGACTCATTTTGCTGGCGCAGGGTCAGGCTCTCACGCAGGCTCGCCTGTAATTGCGCCAGACACTGCGAAAAATCAGCAAAAAACGTGGCCATGCCTGCCGTAACGGAAATATCGACCTGAGCAACTAAAGCTTTACGAATTTGTTGGCAAAACTGGGTAACGTAATGCACAAGGCTCTTGTGCAGCGCGCCCATATCAATGAGATAACGCGTTTTTGTTTCGACGTAATCATTCCATCCCCAGTTGGGTTGGTTCAGCCAACGGGAGAAAGTGTCACGCACCACACCGCCAGTAGACGACGTATTTTCCGCCGGAATATCCTGTTCAATAGCCTCATTAAATAGCTGGCGGGTATTAAAATTAAACATCGCCGCATGAAAGGCCGGAAAACGGATCCGCGCACGAAATCCGGCGTGATTCAGCTCCTCTTTCACCCGCAATTCAATAGGCCGCATAGCGTCATTGAGTGCCCGGGACAGGGTCGACTCAAGCTGTTCAAAACGTAGCGCTAAATCCCGGCTAATACTCTCCTGGGCTGCCAGCAATACCCCTTCACAGGACGAGCGCATTTTATCTAAGACGATTTTCGCCTGCCCTTCGTCATGCAGCACCAGCATTTCACCCGCCATTTCAGCCGTTATAGCGCCTGATCCCTGGCCGTGCGGTGACATCATCAGGACGTTTTCTTTGACAAAAAACGTATTGATGCCGCACAGAATCTCAGTCTGTTGCTCATTGAGATAGGTCGCGGCAGATGCCAGCGCCAGTTCTACTTCATGGTTAACTTCATCGCTCACTCGCCCCTGGCACACCTGTAACTGCTGCATATCCTCTTCAATATGCGTAATGTTCAGCCGCAGTTTTTCATAGGCCACCGTTAATCCGTGGGCGCGAAACTCCAGATATTCGTGCGCGCTTTGCGCATAGTTCAATAACTTATGCGACGCGGAACGTAACGCATACAGCGAAGCATTGGCGTGAGCGGCATGAATCACGTTCTGGATCGGCTGCTCAAACAACGAATCTTCCCACAGTAAATCGGCGGCATGACGGATGTGCTCCGTATCCTCAAGATCGGTGGTACGCCAGCGCCTGCCCAGCGCCGCTTCGGCAAAATCCTGTACCCAGCGTTGCACCTGATGATCCGGCAACCGCCCGCGGGTGGTTAGCTCATGACGCGCTCTGTTCGCCAGATAGCCCCACATCGAGGAAACCGGATAGATCCGTTCAGGGGTGATTCCGCCTTGCATCAGCGTGCCGGAAATCAAAGCCCGCACCTGCTCTTCATCATCACTGTTGCGGTCTTTCTGATCGAATTTGTTGACCAGCGCGAACAGCGGCACGGTTTTCCCGACCGCCATAATCGCCCGACGGACTTCCTCATCAGAAATCGACTTCAGTTGGGTGTAATCCATTACCGCCAGGACCGCAGAAGCCCGCGCCAGCTGTTCATTCAGCATTTTTTGTAAGTGCGGTTGTCCGGCCTCGTTCGGCCCCGGCGTATCCAGCAGCGTTAATTGCCCCGGATAGCTTGCCTGTCCGGCCAAATGGACAAATTCGACCTCGATAACCGGAATATGCTCAATCGCGGCATAGGCGGCAAAAGGAAAATCAGCCTCCAGCGCTTTTGACAAACGCACCAGGTCATTCAGGCTTTTAAGACAATGGAAAATAGGCTGTGCGCCAAGATAATACCGTTCAAATGCCACGCCGTTTTCAATATGCTGCAGCAGGACGTTCATATCCTTATCAATTTCCAGCGTCTGCGTAAGACGCTGGCGATCGCATGCCCGCATGCGCTGCTGTAAAACCTTCATTAAGGCTTCGATCGGCGCGACATGCGAAAAATGCAGCACCGGCTCTTTCTGCCCCGGCGTATGGCGAATAAGCGTCGGTAACGCCGTCATCGGACGATTACGATTAGGTAAAACTTCTGTGCCGACAATCGCGTTAATCGTCGTCGATTTTCCCGCTTTCATGGTGCCAACGATGGCCAGCACCATTTCCAGACGCGTAATCTTGCGCAGCTCATTATTGAGCGTCGCCTGCTGGGCATCCATACCACGCGCGCTGAAATGCAGGGGCTGAACAACCTGTCTGCTATGCTCTCCATGTTGCAGCGCGACATCATCCAACGACGTGATGGGCAATTTTTGTAATTGCCGGAGATGTTCAAGAGAGAGCATCAGCAAGCGTTCAGCTTCCTGACTTAATTCATATATTGTCTGTGTGTGCATGGAAAATTTTTCCTTAACGCAAATGGCATTACTTTTATTTAGCCTAATCGTTTTATTTATAGATTTTCGGCTTTTATAATTACGTGTGGAAATAATTAAAATCGAAACAACCAATTGATATTATTAAAATAAATTTGGCATATAACCGCTGGCCTGATGCCTCTCACTTATGTAATAAGTAAGAAAGATAAACAGCGTAGTTCAGTTTTAAAGAATACCCGCTGAATTCCCCTACTAAAATTAAGGGGGCAGGAGATATTCAACCATCAGGACGTAGACACCCGTAAGCGGTGTTACCTATAAATATCAGTTATTTCGCCTCACCTTATCTTAAATAGCCTGGCGTAGCAATTTCCCTTAAAAAATATTGCGCCATACTTCATTGCTGTGAAAGCAAAGGATCTTTACAGCAGATCATTTTGCTTTATCGCGCAGTAGTCCCGACAAAAGCAGGGATTTTATGTATAATTGCGGCCTTTTTCGGCAATCTGCCATTTTTTGGGCGCATTTGCCCCTGCTGACTTTTGAGGAAATCCACATGTCATTACCACACTGCCCACAATGCAACTCCGAATACACTTACGAAGATAACGGCATGTTCATCTGCCCGGAATGCGCTCACGAATGGAACGATGCTGAACCGGCTCAGGACAGCGACGAACTTATCGTTAAAGATGCTAACGGCAACCTGCTGGCCGACGGCGACAGCGTTACCGTAGTGAAAGACCTGAAGGTAAAAGGTAGCTCTTCAATGCTGAAGATTGGTACCAAAGTAAAAAACATTCGTCTGGTGGAAGGCGACCACAACATCGATTGCAAAATCGATGGCTTTGGCCCAATGAAATTGAAATCAGAGTTTGTGAAAAAGAACTGATGCAAATTGCCTGATGGCGCTGCGCTAATCAGGCCTGTGTCAGCTCATCTGCCAGGCGGGAAGCTCATACTTCCCGCCTGGTTTATTTTTGCAGACGCTAACTACACTTAACGGGTTTCTTTTACCTGAGGTAAAGATCATGCCGTTAAGTCCCTATATCTCCTTTGCAGGCAACTGCGCAGACGCCATCGCCTACTACCAAAAAACATTAGGCGCCGAGCTGCTCTACAAAATCAACTTCGGTGAAATGCCCAAATCGGCGCAGGACAGTGAAGAAGGTTGCCCTTCAGGAATGAAATTCCCCGATACCGCTATCGCCCACGCCAACCTGCGCGTTGCGGGCAGCGACATTATGATGAGCGATAGCGCCCCCGATGGAAATGCCCACTACTCTGGCTTTACGCTGGTGCTCGACACGCAAAATGTCGACGAAGGCAAGCGCTGGTTTGATAACCTCGCGGCAAACGGAAAAATCGAAATGGACTGGCAGGAAACCTTCTGGGCCCACGGTTTTGGTAAAGTGAGCGACCAGTATGGCGTACCGTGGATGATCAACGTCGTCAAACAGCAGCAACCTACCGAGTAATCCAACGGGAGGCTTGTCCTCCCGTACTGTCATCAAAAATCGCTCAACTCTTCATCGTTGAGTAACTATCCCTTAACGAAAACGTCACATTGATCCGCCACGATGGGGCCACTTTTTTAGGGAGGCCGCATCATGCAAACGATTATCCGCGTCGAGAAACTCTCCAAATCCTTCAACCAGCATCAGGCGCTCAATGCGGTTGATCTGAGCATCTGTTCCGGTGAGATGGTGGCTCTGCTTGGGCCGTCTGGCTCCGGCAAATCCACCCTTTTACGTCATTTAAGCGGTTTGATCACCGGGGATAAATCGCCCGGTAGCCATGTTGAGCTGTTGGGTCGCACCGTCCAACACGAAGGTCGGCTGGCACGCGATATCCGCCAAAGCCGCGCCCACACCGGCTATATCTTCCAGCAGTTCAATCTGGTTAACCGTCTGACGGTACTGGAGAACGTCCTGATTGGCGCGCTCGGCAGCACGCCATTCTGGCGCACCTGTTTTAGCTGGTTCAGTCAGGAGCAGAAACAGCGCGCGCTCCAGGCGCTGACCCGCGTTGGCATGGCGCACTTTGCGTATCAGCGCGTTTCCACGCTTTCGGGCGGGCAACAGCAGCGCGTCGCTATCGCCCGGGCGCTGATGCAGCAGGCCAAAGTGATCCTGGCCGACGAGCCGATTGCCTCGCTGGACCCGGAATCCGCACGCATCGTAATGGATACCCTGCGCGACATTAATCAGACCGACGGCATCACCGTGGTCGTCACGCTGCACCAGGTGGATTACGCCCTGCGCTATTGCGAACGCATCGTCGCGCTGCGCCAGGGCAATGTCTTCTTTGACGGCAGCAGCCAGCATTTTGATAACGATCGTTTTGACCATCTCTACCGCAGCATGAACCGCGTCGAACAGAACGCGCAGGCTGCCTGACATCCCCACAATGAGGAATGGAAATGAGCTATAAGACAGTTGCCGCGCTGGCCTTTACCAGCATGTTTAGTCTCAGCACCCTGCTCAGCCCGGTCCATGCCGAAGAGCAGGAAAAAGCGCTGAACTTTGGCATTATTTCGACCGAATCACAGCAAAACCTGAAGCCGCAGTGGGAACCGTTCCTGAAGGACATGGAAAAGTCTCTGGGTGTAAAAGTGAACGCCTTCTTCGCCCCGGACTACGCCGGGATCATCCAGGGAATGCGCTTTAACAAAGTCGATATCGCCTGGTACGGCAACCTCTCGGCAATGGAAGCGGTGGATCGCGCTAACGGACAAGTGTTTGCCCAGACCGTCGCCGCCGACGGATCCCCGGGGTACTGGAGCGTGTTGATCGTCAACAAAGACAGTCCGATCAACAACCTGAACGATCTGATCGCCAAACGTAAAGATCTGACCTTCGGCAACGGCGATCCCAACTCCACGTCAGGCTTCCTTGTCCCCGGTTACTACGTCTTCGCCAAAAACAACATCTCCGCCAGTGATTTCAAACGCACCGTTAACGCCGGACACGAAACCAACGCGCTGGCCGTTGCCAACAAGCAGGTCGACGTCGCCACCAACAACACCGAAAACCTCGACAAACTGAAAACTTCCGCACCGGAAAAACTGAAAGAGCTGAAGGTGATCTGGAAGTCACCGCTGATCCCGGGCGATCCGATCGTCTGGCGTAAAAACCTCTCCGAAACCACCAAGGACAAGGTGTACGACTTCTTTATGAACTACGGCAAAACGCCGGAACAGAAAACCGTACTTGAACGCCTGGGCTGGGCGCCGTTCCGTGCCTCCAGCGACCTGCAACTGGTGCCAATTCGTCAACTGGCGCTGTTTAAAGAGATGCAGGGCGTGAAGGACAACAAAGGGCTGAGCGAGGAACAGAAAGCCAACAAAACCTCGGCACTGAAAGCGCAGCTCGACGATCTGGACCGTCTGACCGCCGCGCTGGGCGCTATGACCAGCGTCACCAAAGCGGTGCAGTGATTTGTAGACCGGATTGTAGGCCGGATAAGCGCAGCGCCATCCGGCCTACCACGCAAACACACGTACCAACGGAGCTAAACATGCAAACCATCACCGTCGCCCCGCCCAAACGTAGCTGGTTCTCGCTACTGAGCTGGGCCATTCTTCTCGCCGTACTGGTGGTCTCGTGGAAAGGTGCCGAAATGGCTCCGCTCACGCTGATCCAGGATTCCGGCAATATGGCGACCTTCGCCGCCGACTTCTTCCCGCCGGACTTCAGCCAGTGGCAGGACTATCTCGGTGAAATGGCCGTCACCCTGCAAATCGCCGTCTGGGGTACCGCCCTCGCCGTGGTGCTGTCGATTCCTTTCGGCCTGATGTGCGCCGATAACCTCGTGCCGTGGTGGATTTACCAGCCGATGCGCAGAGCGATGGACGCCTGCCGCGCCATCAACGAAATGGTCTTCGCCATGCTGTTCGTGGTCGCCGTCGGCTTAGGTCCGTTCGCCGGGGTGATGGCGCTGTTTATCCACACTACCGGGGTGCTCTCCAAGCTGCTTTCCGAAGCGGTAGAAGCCATTGAACCGGGCCCGGTAGAAGGCATTCGCGCCACCGGGGCCAACAAAATTGAAGAGATCCTCTACGGCGTTTTGCCGCAGGTGATGCCGCTGCTGATCTCCTACTCGCTGTACCGTTTTGAGTCCAACGTTCGCTCGGCCACGGTGGTCGGCATGGTGGGCGCAGGCGGTATCGGCGTGACCTTATGGGAGGCGATCCGCGGCTTCCAGTTCCAGCAAACCTGCGCCCTGATGGTGTTAATCATCGTCACCGTCAGCCTGCTGGATTTCCTTTCCCAGCGTTTGCGTAAGCACTTTATCTGATTAACGAGGCATTGATTGCTATGCACTTGTCTACACATCCGACCAGTTATCCAACGCGTTATCAGGAAATTGCCGCGAGACTTGAGCAGGAGCTTCGTCAACATTATCGCTGCGGGGACTATCTGCCCGCCGAGCAGCAGCTTGCCGCGCGCTACGAGGTGAATCGCCATACCCTGCGCCGCGCCATTGACCAGTTGGTTGAGCGCGGTTGGGTTCAACGTCGCCAGGGCGTCGGCGTGCTGGTGCTGATGCGCCCGTTTGATTACCCGCTCAATGCCCAGGCGCGTTTCAGTCAGAACCTGCTGGACCAGGGTAGCCACCCCACCAGCGAAAAACTGCTGGCGGTGCTGCGCCCGGCCTCCAGCCATATTGCCGATGCGCTCAGCATTAACGAAGGCGACAACGTTATTCACCTGCGTACTCTGCGCCGGGTTAACGGCATCGCCCTGTGCCAAATCGACCACTATTTTTCCGACCTCACGCTGTGGCCGCTTATGCAGGGCTTTAACAACGGTTCGTTGCATGACTACTTACGCGAACAGTCCGGTCTGACGCTCCTGCGCACGCAAACGCGCATCAGCGCCCGCCGGGCCCAGGCCAAAGAGAGCAAGGTGCTGGAAATCCCCAACATGGCGCCGCTGCTGTGCGTGCGCACCCTGAACCACCGTGAAGGCGAAGAGCAGGCGGCGGAATACTCCGTCAGCCTGACCCGCGCCGACATGATCGAATTCACTATGGAGCACTGAATGCATTTCGATACCGCCACCCGCCAGCGCTGGATGCGCGCGCTGGCTTACAGCAATGCCGATGCGCTGAACGCCCGCATCAACGCGCTCAAACTGACGCCGGACTATGAACTTATCCGCGCACCGGAATGCGGACTGATGCAAATCCAGGCCCGCATGGGCGGTACCGGCAATCGCTTCTTTGCTGGCGACACCACGCTCACCCGCGCGGTGGTGCGCCTGACGAGCGGCACGCTGGGTTACAGCTACCTGCTGGGACGTAACAAACACCATGCCGAGCAGTGCGCGGTAATTGACGCCCTGCTGCAGGAACAAACGCATTTCCAAAGCTTAATGGAAACCTTGATTGTCCCGCTGGAAGCGGAACGCGATGCGCTGATTAGCGCACGCCGTGCCGAAATCAACGCCAGCCGGGTCGACTTCTTCACGCTGGTACGCGGAGATAACGCATGACCTTACAAACCGCTTTTAATTTACCCGTTCAGGATGCGCAGCAGAGCTTTCGTCGTCTGCTGAAAGCCATGAGTGAACCGGGCGTGATCGTCGCCCTGCATCAACTGAAACATGGCTGGCAGCCGCTGGGCCTGGCAACCACCAGCGTGCTGCTGACGCTGGTTGATGGCGACACGCCGGTCTGGCTGGCGCCGTCAATGGATAACGATATTGCCCGGCAGAATCTGCGTTTTCATACCAACGCGCCGCTGGTGGATCAGCCACAGCTGGCGGCTTTTGCCGTCGCCGACGAACACATCAGCAGCGAACAGCTAAACGCCCTCTCCGCCGGTTCCGCCGTCGCGCCAGAGACCAGCGCCACGCTGATTGTTCAGGTCTCTGGCTTAAGCGGCGGACGCATGCTGCGTCTGACCGGCGCCGGTATCGCCGAGGAACGCATGATCGCGCCGCAGCTGCCGGAATGCCTGATTCACGAACTCACCGAACGCCCGCATCCGTTCCCGCTGGGAGTCGATCTGATCCTCACCTGTGGCGAACGCCTGCTGGCTATTCCGCGAACGACTCATGTGGAGGTGTGCTGATGTACGTCGCCGTCAAAGGGGGCGAAAAGGCGATAGCCAACGCCCACGCCCTGCAGGAAAACCGACGCCGGGGCGAGGAGACCATTGCCGAACTGAGTGTCGCGCAAATCGAACAGCAGATGAACCTGGCGGTCGACCGGGTGATGACCGAAGGCGGCATCGCCGACCGCGAACTGGCGGCGCTGGCGCTAAAGCAGGCCAGCGGCGATAACGTCGAAGCCATCTTTTTGCTGCGCGCCTATCGCACGACGTTGGCAAAGGTGGCGGTCAGCGAACCGGTAAACAGTGCGGAAATGCGCCTTGAACGCCGAATCTCCGCGGTCTACAAGGACATTCCCGGCGGGCAACTGTTAGGTCCAACCTACGATTACACCCATCGCCTGCTGGATTTTACCCTGCTGGCCAATGGTGAAACGCCGCCGCTGCGCTGCGCGGATAACACGCAGGATGCCTCCCCGCACGTCTTTTCCCTGCTGGCAAACCAGGGGCTGGCAAAACGCGAAGAAGATAACGGCGACGCACCCGATGATATCACTCGCACGCCGCCGGTTTACCCGTGCTCGCGTGCCTCACGCCTGCAACAGCTGATGCGCGGCGACGAGGGCTATCTGTTGGCACTGGCCTACTCCACCCAACGCGGTTACGGACGCAACCACCCGTTTGCCGCCGAGATCCGCAGCGGCTACGTCGCGCTGGAAACCGTACCGGAAGAGCTGGGATTTGCGGTGAACGTCGGCGAACTGCTGATGACGGAGTGTGAAATGGTCAACGGCTTTGTCGCGCCAGAGAACGAGTCTCCCCATTTTACCCGCGGCTACGGTCTGGTGTTCGGCATGAGCGAACGTAAAGCGATGGCGATGGCGCTGGTGGACCGCGCCTTACAGGCGGCCGAATACGATGAAACGGTCACGGGACCGGCGCAGGACGAAGAGTTCGTGCTGGCGCATGCGGATAACGTCGAGGCGGCGGGTTTTGTTTCGCACCTCAAGCTCCCCCATTACGTCGATTTCCAGGCCGAACTGGAACTGCTCAAACGCCTGCAACAGGAGGCCGCCCGTGACCGCTAACCTCTCCGGCTACAACTTTGCGTATCTTGATGAACAGACCAAACGCATGATCCGCCGCGCCATTTTAAAAGCGGTAGCCATCCCCGGCTATCAGGTGCCGTTCGGCGGACGCGAAATGCCGATGCCCTACGGCTGGGGCACGGGCGGCATTCAGCTTACCGCCAGCGTGATTGGCGAACCGGACGTGCTGAAGGTGATTGACCAGGGCGCGGACGACACCACCAACGCCGTGTCGATCCGCAATTTCTTCAAACGCGTGACGGGCGTGGCGACGACGGAACGTACCGAAGACGCCACGCTGATCCAGACCCGCCACCGCATCCCGGAAACACCCTTGGTGGAAGATCAGATAATCATCTTCCAGGTGCCAATCCCCGAGCCGCTGCGCTTTATTGAACCGCGTGAAACGGAAACCCGCACCATGCACGCGCTGGAAGAGTACGGCATCATGCAGGTGAAACTGTATGAAGATATCGCCCGCTTCGGCCATATCGCCACGACCTACGCCTATCCGGTGAAGGTCAATAACCGCTACGTCATGGACCCGTCGCCCATCCCGAAATTCGACAATCCGAAGATGGACATGATGCCGGCCCTGCAACTGTTTGGCGCTGGTCGTGAAAAGCGCATCTATGCCGTTCCACCTTACACCCGCGTAGAGAGCCTCGATTTCGACGATCACCCGTTTACCGTGCAGAGCTGGGATGAGCCTTGCGCCATCTGCGGCTCTACCCACAGCTATCTCGATGAAGTGGTGCTCGATGACACCGGCAAACGCATGTTTGTCTGTTCCGACACCGACTACTGCCGCCAACAGAGCGAGGCTCTCAGCAAATGACGCAACCGCTGCTTTCAGTCAACAACCTGACTCATCTCTACGCGCCGGGCAAAGGCTTCAGCGACGTCTCGTTTGACCTGTGGCCTGGCGAAGTGCTGGGTATCGTCGGCGAGTCCGGTTCCGGCAAAACCACTCTGCTGAAAT
Organism: Citrobacter sp. CRE-46; assembly: GCF_059615875.1. Classification (NCBI taxonomy): domain Bacteria; kingdom Pseudomonadati; phylum Pseudomonadota; class Gammaproteobacteria; order Enterobacterales; family Enterobacteriaceae; genus Citrobacter; species Citrobacter sp. CRE-46. The sequence continues at coordinate 4,816,912 of NZ_CM184341.1, forward strand.
CAATCTCTTCACGTCTGACGCCACAGAACGGTGAAATTTTGTATCAGAACCGTTCGTTGTACGACATGAACGAGGCCGACCGCCGCCGTCTGCTGCGCACCGAGTGGGGCGTGGTGCATCAGCATCCGCTGGATGGCCTGCGCCGTCAGGTTTCCGCAGGCGGCAATATCGGCGAACGCCTGATGGCCACCGGCGCGCGCCACTATGGCGACATTCGCGCCACCGCGCAGCGTTGGCTGGAGGAGGTGGAGATCCCCGCCTCACGTATCGACGACCTGCCGACCACCTTCTCCGGCGGCATGCAGCAACGCCTGCAGATCGCCCGTAACCTCGTCACCCACCCGAAGCTGGTGTTTATGGATGAACCCACCGGCGGGCTGGACGTATCGGTACAGGCCAAACTGCTGGATCTGCTGCGCGGCCTGGTGGTGGAACTGGATCTGGCGGTGGTGATTGTCACCCACGATCTGGGCGTGGCGCGTCTGCTGGCGGACCGTTTGCTGGTGATGAAACAGGGTCAGGTGGTGGAAAGTGGGTTAACCGACCGCGTGCTCGACGATCCGCATCATCCGTATACCCAGTTATTGGTGTCGTCCGTATTGCAGAACTGATTTTTTGTTGTGCCCGATGGCGCTGCGCTGATCGGGCCTACCTGGATCGCACTTTTGTAGGCCGGATAAGGCGCAGCCGCCATCCGGCAAAAAATCTCGAGGCAAAAATGATTCGCGTTGAAAATGTCAGTAAAACCTTCGTGCTCCACCAGCAAAACGGCGTACGTCTGCCAGTGCTGCAAAACGCCACTCTGGCAGTGAAAAGCGGCGAATGCGTGGTGCTGCACGGTCACTCGGGCAGCGGTAAATCCACGTTGCTGCGTTCGCTGTACGCCAACTACCTGCCGGATGAAGGGCACATCCACATTCGCCACAGCGATGAATGGGTCGATCTGGTGCAGGCCCCGGCGCGCAAAGTGCTGGAAGTTCGCCGTTCAACCATCGGCTGGGTAAGCCAGTTTCTGCGCGTGATCCCAAGAATTTCCGCGCTGGATGTGGTGATGCAGCCGCTGCTGGATCTCGGCGTATCACGTGAAGAATGCGCCGCGAAAGCCGCCAGCCTGTTAACGCGTCTCAACGTACCAGAACGCCTGTGGCACCTCGCGCCATCGACCTTTTCCGGTGGTGAACAGCAGCGCGTCAACATCGCCCGTGGGTTTATCGTCGATTACCCTATTCTGCTGCTTGATGAGCCGACCGCCTCACTGGACGCCAAAAACAGCGCTGCCGTAGTGGCGCTGATCGAAGAAGCGAAGGCCCGCGGCGCAGCCATTGTCGGTATTTTTCACGATCAAACCGTGCGCGACCGCGTAGCGGACCGTCTGCACCTGATGGGAACAACAGCATGATTATCAACAATGTAAAGCTGGTTCTGGAAGATGACGTGGTGCAAGGATCGCTGGAAATTGCGGGCGGGGTTATTCGCGCCTTTGCCGAAACCCAGAGCCGTCTGCCGGAGGCTTTAGACGGCGAAGGCGGCTGGCTGCTGCCAGGGTTGATTGAGCTGCATACCGATAATCTGGATAAATTCTTCACCCCGCGCCCGAAGGTCGACTGGCCTGCCCACTCGGCGATGAGCAGCCATGACGCGCTAATGGTCGCCAGCGGCATTACTACCGTGCTGGACGCGGTGGCGATTGGCGACGTGCGCGACGGCGGCGATCGGCTGGAAAATCTGGAGAAGATGATCAACGCCGTGGAAGAGACGCAAAAACGCGGGGTCAATCGCGCCGAACACCGCCTGCATCTGCGCTGCGAACTGCCGCACCACACCACCCTGCCGCTGTTTGAAAAACTGGTCGGGCGCGAGCCGGTGACGCTGGTTTCACTGATGGATCACTCGCCGGGCCAGCGCCAGTTCGCCAATCGAGAAAAGTACCGCGAGTATTATCAGGGCAAGTATTCGCTCACCGACGAGCAGATGGCCCGCTATGAAGAAGAACAGTTGGCCCTCGCCGCACGCTGGTCGCAGCCCAATCGTAACGCCATCGCCCAGCTTTGCCGCGAACGTAATATCGCGCTGGCGAGCCATGACGATGCCACCAGCGAACATGTGCTGGAATCGCACCAACTTGGCAGCGTAATCGCCGAATTTCCTACCACTTTCGCGGCGGCTGAAGCCTCGCGCCAGCACGGAATGAACGTGCTGATGGGCGCGCCAAACATCGTGCGCGGAGGGTCTCATTCCGGCAATGTGGCGGCGCATAAGCTGGCTGAGCTGGGGTTACTGGATATTCTCTCCTCCGATTACTACCCCGCCAGCCTGCTCGACGCGGCATTTCGCGTAGCGGATGACGACGCCAACCGCTTTACACTGCCGCAGGCGATTCGTCTGGTGACCCGCAATCCGGCGCGGGCATTGAATCTCGACGATCGCGGCGTTGTTGCCGAAGGTAAACGGGCGGATCTGGTGCTGGCACATCGCAAAGGCGGCAACATCCATATCGACCACGTCTGGCGTCAGGGCAAAAGGGTATTCTGACTATGGGGAAACTGATCTGGCTGATGGGGCCATCCGGCTCTGGTAAGGACAGCCTGCTGGCGGAACTCCGCCTGCAGGAACCCGCGCAACTGCTGGTGGCGCATCGATACATCACCCGTGCCGCTAACGCCGGGAATGAAAATCATATTGCGCTGAGTGAACAAGAATTTTTTACCCGCGCCGGGCAGAATCTGCTGGCGCTGAGCTGGTATGCAAACGGCTTCTACTACGGCGTCGGCGTGGAGATTGACCTCTGGCTGCACACCGGTTTTGATGTGGTGGTGAACGGATCGCGCGCCCATCTGCCCCAGGCGCAGGCTCGTTATGGCGCGTCGTTACTTCCTATTTGCTTACAGGTTTCCCCGGCGATTCTACGCCAGCGTCTGCAGGCGCGTGGGCGGGAGAGTGAAACGGAAATCGCCGCCCGCCTTGAACGCGCGGCACGCTACGCGCCGTATGACTGCCACGTCCTCAACAATGATGGCAGTTTGCTACAGTCTGTCGATACACTGCTCGCACTGATGGGACGCAAGGAGAAGAAACATGTCTGTCTGTGAATTACGCCGCGCCACGCTCTACGATACCGATGCGGTTTACGCGCTTATCTGTGAACTCAAGCAGGGACAATTCGATCGCCAGGCCTTTAGCGCCGGATACGCCGCGAATCTGCAAGATCCTAATATGCACTACCAATTGGCGCTGCTCGATGGAGAAGTCGTCGGCTTGATCGGTCTGCACCTGCAGTTTCATCTGCACCACGCCAACTGGATTGGCGAGATTCAGGAACTGGTGGTGATGCCACAGGCGCGAGGATTAACGGTAGGCAGTCAGCTACTGGCCTGGGCCGAAGCCACCGCGCGCGAAGCAGGCGCAGAAATGACCGAGCTTTCCACCAGCACCCAGCGCCTTAACGCGCACCGTTTCTACCAGCGCGAAGGCTATACCCAGAGCCATTTTCGCTTCACCAAACCGTTGTAGGGGGAGTCATGAGTCTGACCATTACGCTGACGGGAACCGGCGGCGCGCAGCTGGTGCCGGCATTTGGCTGCGACTGCGCGGCCTGTCAGCGGGCGCGTTCACAGGCGCAATACCGTCGACGCCCCTGTAGCGGGGTGGTCAAATTCAATCATGCGGTAACCCTGCTGGACGCGGGGATCCCGCATCTGATGGACGACTGGCCAGCGGGCAGCTTTCAGCAGTTTCTGCTGACCCACTATCATATGGATCATGTGCAAGGACTGTTTCCGTTGCGCTGGGGCGTGGGGGCGAGCATCCCGGTGTACGGCCCACCGGATGAGCAGGGTTGCGACGATCTGTTTAAGCATCCCGGTATTCTCGATTTTAGCCATACCGTTGCGCCGTTCGTGGTATTTGACCTGCAAGGGTTGCAGGTGACGCCGCTGCCGCTCAACCATTCCAAGCTAACGTTTGGCTATCTGTTCGAGACCGCGCACAGCCGCGTGGCGTGGCTCTCCGACACCGCCGGGCTTCCCGATAAGACGCTGAAGTTTCTCCACAATAACCCACCGCAGGTGATTATCATCGACTGCAGCCATGCCCCGCGCGCCGAACCGCCGCGCAATCATTGCGATCTCAATACCGTCCTCGCGCTGAACGAGGTTATCCGCTGTCCAAGGGTTATCCTGACGCATATCAGCCATCAGTTTGATCTGTGGCTGAAGGAAAATCCGCTGCCGACTGGCATCGAAGCAGGATATGACGGGATGGAGATTGTGCTGGATTAGCGAGATTTGCCGGACGCGGTGAAACACCCGCTCCGGCCTATAAGCAGCCTATCAGGCGACTTTCTTAGTGGCGACATTTCGCTGCGCGACAAAGTCTTTAACAGACATAATACGGTTCAGTTCTTCTTGCGCCCGCATATCATTTTCAACTTCCCACAGGTCAACCGCCGACTGTAGGTTACGCCAGAAATCAACGGAGGTATCAAACGCTTTCGCCAGGCGAAATGCCATATCCGTTGTTAATTTGCGATTATTATTGACCAGCGCGCTCACCGTATTGCGGTGAACATGCAGTATTTCAGCTAGATCGTTAATTTTCAGATCGAGCGGCTCCAGGTATTCATATTGCAGGACATCACCCACAGTAGTTGGTTTTCTGGTTGCCTGTTTCATATCGTTACCTTACATTTTTTCTAGTAGATGTGTGGGTCTAAGTACACATCTTCGGCCTTACCGTTAACCCATTTAAATATTAATCGGTACTGCTTATTTACTCTTATTGAAGAATATTCCTGTAACTTTCCGGTTAACTCTTCATATCTATTCCCTGGCGGCGAGCGCAAATCCCGATGCGAAACCGCCGCATTGATGATATCCAGCTTTCTGGCTAATGCGGTGTGAATATCCGCGGGTATTTTTCTGTGCGGTGTTGCCCGCTCAAAAAAATCTTCAAGCCATGTATCCCGAAAATTTCTGATATTTAATGATTTAGACATTCCATTGCCAACACCTTTTGCATAAGCATAAAGAGATTGTAGTGCATAGATGCACTGTGCTCAAGTGCATTAATTTACATTAAGTTGGTGTGTTGGGCTCAATGGTAACTTTCATACCGGAAGTAAAATTATCACGCATATTGGGGAGTTAGATGCTAACGATCGTAATCCTCTTCCATTCTGCGTTCTTCGTCTTCTAACTGACGTCGTTCCTGATCAAGCTGACGCTGGCGGTCATCCAGTTGGCGACGTCGATCTTCAAACTGGCGACGGCGATTATCATACTGCCTGCGCCGATCGTCACTCATCTGACGCTGCCAGCTTTCATCACGAGCGTCATCATAATCCGGCCCGTTGTCCGGTTTGTATGCGTCGTTAATCGCCTGCTGAATATTGCCGATGGCATCATCGATAATATCCGCCTGCGCCGAAACGGTGGTCATCATCAGCAGAGAGAAAAGTAAGAATGTCGCGGAGCGTTGCATAAAACCAGCCTCATCGAGAAACTCGCCCCACGGTAATCAAAGCGAATTTGCGCGGGTAGCGGAGGAATCTCAATTACGCGAATGCCGCAGCGCTTGCGCCAGTTCTGTACGGGTAAAGGGTTTACGCAATAACGCCACATCCGGCAGCGCCGGGTTATGGGCCGGACGCAAATCCTGACCGCTCATCAGCAGGATATTCAGCTGTGGATAATGTGCCTGGGCATGATTAACCACATCCACGCCGCTTAAACCACCGGGCAGCATGACGTCGCTGATAAAAATATCAATCTCGGATGAAGCCGCCAGCATATGCATCGCCTGTTCCCCGTTGGCGGCTTCTAATGTCAGGTAGCCCAGCAGGTGTAATTGCTCACACAACGTCTGGCGCACATCAGCCTCGTCCTCAAGCACCAGCACCAGTTTTTCGCCACTATTAGCCGCGTGTTCCGCTATCGGTTCTGCCTCAACCTGTACCGGCACTACGGCGCGAGGAAGCTGCAACCTGACCGTCGTTCCCTGCCCGGGAGCGCTTTCAATCTCCACACGCCCGCCGGACTGACGTACAAAGCCGTAGACCATTGATAACCCCAGCCCGCTGCCGCTGCCGGTCTGTTTGGTGGTGAAAAACGGTTCAAAGACCTGAGCTTTCACCTCCTGCGACATCCCGCAGCCCTGGTCGGCGACCTCCAGCATCACCATATCCTGCTTACGCCCATCGCTGCGCGTGACCCGCTGGTTCCAGGTACGGATTTTAATCGTGCCCGCCTGCCCGTCCATGGCGTCACGGGCGTTCATCACCAGATTGATAATGGCGTTTTCCAGTTGGCTGACGTCAATCCACGCGGGCCAGGCGGGAGACTGGGCTTCAATCTCCAGCGTCAGCGTGGCCGGGAGCGAATGACGCATCAGTTCGCCCAGGTTTTCCAACAGCGTTTTCAGCTCCACCGCGTGGGGATGCAAAGATTGCTTGCGCGAAAAGGCCAGTAGCCGCTGGGTAAGTAGCGCCCCGCGCTCGGCGGCTTTAAGCGCCCGATTGACCCGCGGCGCATCGGGTGAGTCTGGGTTCACCAGATCCAGACTGCCAATAATCACCGCCAGCAGGTTATTGAAATCATGCGCTAATCCGCCCGTCAGTTGCCCCACCGCCTTCAGCTTTTGGCTGTGCAGCAGCGCCTCTTCCAGTTCCTGGCGCTCGGTGCGGTCGATTTCCATTTGGCTGGTTTTTTCTTTAAGTAATCGGGTGGTGTGCTCCAGCGAAGCGGTGTTACGGGCAAAGACACTAAAAGCGCGGGCCAGTTCGCCCAGCTCATCGCGCCGTTGCAGGGCCGGAACGCTGACGTCCGATTCACCGTGCGCCAGCCGGGTCATCGCCTGCGAAATTGCCGTCAGGTTAGAGCCGAGGTTGCGATAGATATACCAACCGGCAAAACCGGTAATCACTACGGCCAGCAACGCAAACACCATAATAAACAACGCGCCGGATTGCAGTTCCTGATGGCTTTGCGCCACCCGCTGCTCAGAAATCAGCGCCACCTGCGAGGCATATTGATTAATATCGCTATTAAGGATCGCCACCAGCGCTTTGATATGAAACATATACCAGTTGATCGCCAGATCGCTCTGCTCCAGCGCGGAAGAAAGCGGCTCCAGCTTATGCAGTTCCTGATTGAAATCGTTGAGGATTCTGCTTATCAACGGGCTGGAGTGATGTAAAGGCAGCGCGCTCACCACGCTGTCGAGTTGTTTCACTACCGATCGCGGCGTGGGAGTCTCAATGGCGGCAACGATCAAGCGGTCTATTTGCCCCAGCAGCATGTCATCCTGCGCGCCGGTAAGCGTTTGCAGATGGCGCAAATAGCTTTGATTCTGATACAGCGAACTGAGCAGCGCGTTACGTTCCAGATGCCGCCGCTGTCCGCGCTGCAACATACCTTCCACACTGCTTTGTAACTCATTGCTGCGCTGGATAATGCGCTCGACCAGCACCGGCTCCTGCTGCGCCAGCGGGGCGCCAGCCAGTTGTTGCAGCGAATGCTTCAGCGCCCGCTGGGTCTCCTGCAACCGCTCCGCTTCACCTTTGTATTCCAGCGCGCCGACCACCTGCGACAGTCGCACCGCCGCCGTTGCTACGTTCGCCGTATCACGCGCCAGGTTCATGCTGCCGGTCATGTCATCAACGGTTTGCTGCTGTACCTGCTCCTGAATTTGACTGGCATGCTGAAACCCCAGCACCGCTACGCCGCTCACCATCAGCGTGACCGCCACCACCAGCAGATTGAAGAACAGTAATCGTCCGCGCGCACTGGCGAAAAAGTGACGTCCCGGTTGCGGCATATCACGCTCCGTGAAGAAAAATCGCAATATGACAAATATGAACGGCTTCTGACATTTTGCATTTACATTCCTGTGATGGACTGCTGATATCGGCCACCCCACAGGAGATCCGCTATGAGCAGGACACCGGTTCTGGAGATGCGCAACATTGCCAAAGCGTTTGGCAAATTTTACGCGCTGAAAGGGGTCGATTTAACCGTCTGGCCGGGTGAGATTCATGCCCTGATGGGCGAGAATGGCGCGGGGAAAAGCACGCTGATGAAAATCCTCGCGGGCGCCTACACCGCCACCAGCGGCGAGATCCTGATTGACGGTCAGCCGTTCCACATTCGTGGACCAAAAGATGCGCTCAGCGCGGGCATCACACTGATTTACCAGGAGATGCAGCTGGCGCCTAACCTGACGGTGGCGGAAAATATCTTTCTTGGCAGCGAGCTGTCGCGCGGCGGTCTGGTCCAGCGTAAAGAGATGGTGCTGCAGTCGCAGAAAGTCATCGACCGACTCGGCGCCCAGTTTAAGGCCAGCGATCGCGTGATGACGTTGACCATCGCCGAACAGCAGCAGGTGGAAATCGCCCGCGCTCTGCACCGTAACAGCCGCATTCTGGTGATGGATGAACCCACCGCCGCCCTCTCCTCACGTGAAACCCACCGCCTGTTCGAACTGATCATGCGCCTGCGCGATGAAGGGATGGCGATTATTTACATCAGCCACCGCATGGCCGAAGTGTACGAACTTTCCGATCGCGTCAGCGTCCTGCGCGACGGGCAATACGTCGGTAGCCTGACCCGCGACAAGCTCAACGCCCCTGAACTGGTGCGCATGATGGTGGGCCGTCCGCTAAGCGATCTGTTCAACAAAGAGCGCGATATTCCCTTAGGTAAAGCGCGCCTCAACGTCCACCACCTGACCGACGGTCATAAAGTCCAGCCGTGCAGCTTGTTGGTGCGCTCCGGGGAGATCGTCGGCCTCGCCGGGTTAGTTGGCGCCGGGCGCTCCGAACTGGCGCAACTGATTTTTGGCGTGCGTAAAGCCGTCGGCGGCATGATTGAAGTAGACGGTGAACCGGTGGTGATCCACTCCCCGCGCGAGGCGATTGATCACGGCATCGGCTTTCTGACCGAGAACCGCAAAGAACAGGGGCTGTTTTTAGAACTGGCGGCAGCAGAGAACATCACCATGGCGACGCTGGAGCGCGATGCCAACTGGGGCATGCTCGATCGCAAAAAGGCGCAGGCCATTTCCGATGACGCTATCAAACTGCTCAACATTCGCGTTCCGCACGCGCAGGTACGCGCAGGTGGGCTGTCCGGCGGCAATCAGCAAAAATTATTGATCTCGCGCTGGGTGGCGATCGGCCCACGCATTTTGATCCTCGATGAACCCACGCGCGGGGTAGACGTTGGCGCGAAAAGCGAGATCTACCGGATCATGAACGACATGGCGCGCAAAGGCGTGGCGATCCTGATGATCTCCAGCGAATTGCCGGAAGTCGTTGGCATGAGCGATCGCGTGTACGTCATGCGTGAAGGCAGCATTGCCGGCGAGCTGAACGGACAGAGTATTACCCAGGAAAATATTATGACGCTGGCGACCGGCGTGAACGACTCCCATCATCAGGCGGTGCCCCATGAATAATCCAACCACTCCCCAGCAGGTGGCGAAATCCACCACCGCAAAAAAGATGCTGATGAGCGATCTGATGCAAACAGTCGGTATCTTGCCGATTTTGATCCTGATTGTGGCGGTATTTGGCTTTATCGCGCCCAACTTTTTCACCGAAAGCAACCTGCTGAATATTACCCGCCAGGCCTCGATCAACATCGTGCTGGCGGCTGGCATGACCTTCATCATTTTGACCGGCGGGATCGATCTCTCAGTTGGCTCGATTCTCGGCACCACCGCCGTTGCGGCGATGGTCGTTTCTCTTATTCCTGAGTTTGCCATGCTGTCGATTCCGGCGGCGCTGATGCTCGGCCTGGTGCTGGGGCTGTTTAACGGTGCGCTGGTGGCTTTTGCCGGGCTTCCGCCGTTTATCGTCACGCTTGGAACCTATACCGCGCTGCGCGGCGCGGCCTATCTGTTGGCCGATGGCACCACGGTGATTAACTCCAACATCAGCTTTGAATGGATCGGCAACAACTATCTCGGCCCGGTTCCGTGGCTGGTAGTCATTGCGCTGGCGGTGGTGGTGGTGTGCTGGTTTATTCTGCGCCGCACCACGCTCGGCGTTCATATCTACGCGGTCGGCGGCAACATGCAGGCCGCACGCTTAACCGGGATCAAAGTATGGCTGGTGCTGCTGTTCGTCTACGGCATCAGCGGTTTGCTTTCAGGTCTGGGGGGGGTGATGAGCGCCTCGCGGCTGTACAGCGCCAACGGCAACTTAGGTATGGGTTACGAGCTGGACGCCATCGCGGCGGTAATCCTCGGCGGCACCAGCTTTGTCGGCGGGATCGGCACCATCACCGGCACGCTGGTGGGGGCGCTGATCATCGCTACGCTCAACAACGGCATGACGCTGATGGGCGTCTCCTATTTCTGGCAACTGGTGATCAAAGGGGCGGTGATCATCATAGCGGTGCTGATCGACAAATACCGTACCCGACATCATCAAAGTGCATAGACAAGCTTACTGGCCTACCCCTTCGCAGGCCTGATAAGCGCAGCGCCATCAGGCGTATAACAACAATACCCTACGTGAGGAAACGAGTATGCGTTTGAAGCCATTAGTGACCGCGCTCTGTGCTGGCGCACTGCTTGCTGCAGCTCCGTTTGTGCAGGCAAAAGAACTGAAATCGATCGGCGTTACGGTGGGCGACCTGGCGAACCCGTTCTTCGTGCAAATAACCAAAGGCGCGGAGCTGGAAGCACGAAAGCTGGCGGGTGATAGCGTCAAAGTGACGCTGGTCTCCAGCGGCTACGATCTCGGGCAACAGGTGTCGCAGATCGACAACTTTATTGCCGCCAAAGTCGACATGATTATCCTTAACGCCGCGGACTCCAAAGGCATCGGTCCGGCGGTAAAACGCGCGAAAGACGCCGGGATTGTGGTGGTAGCCGTTGACGTGGCGGCGGAAGGCGCAGACGCGACCATCACCTCCGATAACACTCAGGCGGGTGAAATGGCCTGCAAATACATTACCGACCGTCTGAAAGGGAAAGGCAACGTCGTCATCATCAACGGACCGCCGGTTTCCGCCGTCCAGAACCGTGTGGAAGGTTGCCAGACCGAGTTCAAACGCCATCCGGACATCAAAGTGCTGTCGTATAACCAAAACGCCAAAGGCAGCCGCGAGGGCGGGCTGGAGATCATGACCGCGCTGCTGGCGGCAAATCCGAAGATCGACGGTGTATTCGCCATTAACGATCCCACGGCGATCGGTGCCGATCTGGCGGCAAAACAGGCACAGCGTAACGAATTCTTTATTGTCGGCGTCGACGGATCGCCAGACGGTGAAGAGGCGCTGAAGCGCGAAAACTCATTATTTGTGGCGACGCCAGCACAAGATCCGCAGGTGATGGCTGCCAAAGCGGTCGAAATCGGCTATGACATACTGCAGGGGAAACCCGCCCCAAAAGAGCCCGTGCTGATCCCGGTAACAATGATCGATAAAAACAACGTTGCCAATTATAAAGGTTGGACGGTGAAATAACCCGCCACAGCAACGCCGGATAGCGGCAAAATGCCTTCTCCGGCCTACAAGATCGGTATCAATTTGTAGGCCGGGGAAGCGCAGCGCCATCCGGCATTATTCTAAGGAGAATTCTGCGATGAAACGCTCCGCAATAAACGAAATCCTTGGCCACACGCGCCAGTTTTTTTCTCTGCACGATGTGCACCTCCCCCCTTTCGCCAGTTTCCCGCCGACCCAATGGCGCAAGCTTGATGCCTCTGCCTGGAGCGAAGTTTTCGACCTTAAGCTCGGTTGGGATGTCACCGCATTTGGCGGCAACAATTTCGCCGCGCAAGGGTTAACGCTGTTCACCCTGCGTAATGGTTCGCCGAAAGGTATGCCTTACGAGAAATGCTACGCCGAGAAAATCATGCATGTTCGCGAGGCGCAGGTCACGCCGATGCATTTTCACTGGCGCAAACGTGAAGACATTATCAATCGTGGCGGCGGTAATTTAATTGTGGAACTGTGGAATGCGGGGCTCCGGGAGCAAACAGAGGACAGCGACGTGAACGTGGTGATTGATGGCTGTCGGCAAACCCATGCCGCGGGCAGCCAACTACGCCTGACGCCGGGGGAGAGCATCTGCCTGCCGCCGGGCCTGTATCACAGCTTCTGGGCGGAAAAAGGTTTTGGCGACGTGCTGGTTGGCGAGGTCTCATCTGTTAATGACGACGACCACGATAACCATTTTCTGCAACCTATCACCCGTTATAACGACATTGAAGAAGATGAACCGGCGCAGCTGGTGCTGTGTAACGAATATCGCCTGTTCCGCTAACCAAGGAGCGCATTATGCCGTTGATATCTCTCGCCGATGGCCTCGCCCATGCCCGTGAGCACCGCTATGCTTTAGGCGCGTTTAACGTTCTGGACTCACATTTCCTGCGCGCCCTGTTTGCCGCGGCTAAACAGGAACGTTCGCCCTTCATTATCAACATCGCCGAAGTACATTTTAAATATATCTCGCTGGATTCTCTGGTCAAAGCGGTCAAATTTGAAGCCGCCAGGCACGACATTCCGGTGGTGCTGAACCTTGACCACGGCCTGCACTTTGAGTCAGTGGTGCGGGCGCTACGCTTAGGTTTCAGTTCAGTGATGTTCGATGGCTCCACGCTGGAGTATGAAGAAAATATCCGCCAGACCCGCGAAGTGGTGAAGATGTGCCACGCCATCGGCGTCTCGGTGGAAGCCGAACTGGGCGCAGTGGGTGGCGATGAAGGCGGGGCGCTGTATGGTCATGCTGACGAATCGTTGTTTACCGACCCGATGATGGCGCGTGATTTCGTCGACAGAACCGGAATTGACGCGCTGGCGGTCGCCATTGGCAATGCGCACGGCAAATATAAAGGCGAACCGGTGCTCGACTTCCCGCGTCTGGACGCTATTCGCCAGCAGGCGGCGATCCCGCTGGTACTGCACGGCGGCTCCGGCATCAGCAATGACGATTTCAAGCGCGCAATTGAACTCGGCATTCACAAAATCAACTTCTACACCGGCATGTCGCAGGCGGCGCTGACAGCGGTAGAGTCACGGATGGCCAATCGCCAGCCGCTGTACGACGAGTTTGCCGAACTGCTGCTGGCTATTGAAGAGGCCATTACCGATACCGTTTCAGAACAAATGCGCATTTTTGGCAGCGCGGGGCAGGTCTGATGGAACGCAAAGGCGTTATCGCCGCAGGCAACATGCTGGTCGATCATGTCCATCAAATTGTGCAATGGCCAGAACGCGGCTGGCTGGCGGAAATCACTCGTAGCGAACGCGCCACGGGTGGTGCGCCGCTGAACGTGCTGCTGACGCTGGCGAAAATGCACACCGGATTGCCGCTGCAGGCGGTGGGGTTAATCGGTCAGGACAGCGACGGCGACTACATCATGGCGATGCTGGAGCAGTATCACGTTAATCGCCAGCATGTGCAGCGCACCACTTTCGCCCCCACGTCGATGTCGCAGGTGATGACCGACCCCAGCGGGCAACGAACTTTTTTTCACTCGCCCGGCGCCAATCGACTATTGGATTTACCCGCCTTTGAGCAACTGGATACCTCGATGAAAATCTTCCATCTTGGCTATCTGCTGCTGCTCGACAGTCTGGACATGCCGGATGAGGAGTACGGGACGCGTAGCGCACGGCTACTGGCGCAAATGCATGAGAACGGCTTTGAAACCTCCCTGGATCTGGTCTCACGCAAAGGCGACCCGCGCTACCAGCCTCTGGTGATGCCGGCCCTGCGCCATCTCGACTATCTGGTGATTAACGAGCTGGAGGCCGGAGAGTTCAGCGGGCTGGAGATTCGCCAGCCCAACGGCGAACTGCATATTCCCCATATCGCTACCGCCGCGCGCGAACTGCTGGATGCAGGCGTGCGCCAGCGGGTGGTGATTCACTGTCCGGAAGGCGCCTGGGGTGAAGAACCGGATCTGCCGGGCGTCTGGATACCGTCACAGTTACTGGCGCAAGAAGAGATTGTCGGCAGCGTCGGCGCAGGAGATGCGTTTTGCGCCGGATTTTTGTATGGCTGTCATGAGCGCTGGTCGCTGGCAGACAGCATCAGACTGGCGCACGCCTGCGCGCGGGCAAGCTTGCTGTGCGCTAACGCGATAGATGGCGCGAAAACGCTGGCAGAGTTAAAAGCGACTATGGCTGATGGCTGACGCTCACGCCGCCTTATCGTGATGCTGCACATCGGCGGCAAACACATAGCCCAGCCCGCGCAGGGTTTTGATCAGCATTGGCTGGTGCGGGTTGTTCTCTATTTTGCGCCGCAGCCGCATGATTAACACATCAATGGTGCGATCAAATACCTCAACGCTGTCGCTGCGCGTCAGTTCCAGCAATTGCTCGCGGCTGAGCACCCGACGAGCGTTTTGCGCCAGCGCCAGCAGCAGGCTGTACTCACCCTGCGTCAGTTCCACCTTCAGTTGCTGAGGATTATGTAACTGGCAACCGGCGGTATCCAGATGCCAGCCATTAAAGGAAAGCCCCGTGGTTTGCGGGCTGCCGCTTTCAGGCGTCAACACGCCCACGCGTCTGAGCACCGCCTTTACCCGTGCCACCAGCACCCGCGCATTGAACGGTTTCCCAATATAGTCGTCAGCGCCCATTTCCAGCCCGACCACCACATCCGATTCGCTACCTAAGCCCGTCAGCATGACTACCGGTAATCCGGGCCTCATCTTTTGCACCTGCTGCAGCACCATCAGACCGTTGATATCGGGCAACATCATGTCCAGCAATACCAGAGCGATATCCGGCTGAGTCTCAATGCAGTGCAGCGCCTCCTGTCCGCTATGGCACGCGCTCACTGCAAAGACGTGCTCGCTCAGCACGTCCTGTAATAGCGTGCAGACAGCCTCGTCATCATCCACAACCAGTATGGCTGGCTTCATTGTTTTTCCCCATTTCTGGCCAACTTAAATGAGTGTGATTGATTCTGCACAGAGTGACAGCGATAAGGCACAAGGTTGTGCGGGAAACATAACCTCGGTCACACTGCCGGACCGTCACGTATTGGAGATTCGTCACGTCAAATATGACGACAGCCTGTTTTTCGTCAGAGTTTTGACCAAAAATCGCCCGTAATATCGACTAATGCCCCCTGAAAAAAACATGGCATAAAAGATGCATAAGCAAAGCGACAAGCGCGTATGCGCGATTTGATTAACTGGAGCGAGACCGATGAAAAAAGTCGTCACGGTTTGCCCATATTGCGCATCAGGTTGCAAAATCAACCTGGTGGTCGATAACGGCAAAATCGTCCGGGCTGAGGCGGCGCAGGGGAAAACCAACCAGGGTACCCTGTGTCTGAAGGGCTACTATGGCTGGGATTTTATTAATGATACCCAGATCCTGACCCCTCGTCTGAAAACCCCAATGATCCGTCGCCAGCGTGGCGGCAAACTGGAATCTGTTTCCTGGGATGAAGCGCTGAATTACGTCGCCGATCGCCTGAGCGCCATCAAAGCGAAGTACGGCCCGGACGCTATTCAGACGACCGGTTCATCTCGCGGTACAGGTAACGAAACCAACTATGTAATGCAAAAATTCGCGCGCGCCGTTATTGGTACCAATAACGTCGACTGCTGCGCTCGCGTCTGACACGGCCCTTCGGTTGCAGGTCTGCACCAATCGGTCGGTAACGGCGCAATGAGTAATGCTATCAATGAAATTGATAACACGGATTTAGTGTTCATCTTCGGGTATAACCCGGCGGATTCCCACCCGATCGTGGCGAATCACGTGATTAACGCTAAACGTAACGGGGCGAAAATTATCGTCTGCGATCCGCGCAAAATTGAAACCGCGCGTATTGCCGACATGCACATCGCGTTGAAAAACGGCTCGAACATCGCGCTGCTCAACGCCATGGGGCATGTCATCATCGAAGAAAAACTGTACGACCAGGCGTTCGTCGCCTCCCGTACGGAAGGATTCGAAGAGTACAGCAAGATTGTCGAAGGCTATACGCCGGAGTCCGTCGAAGATATCACGGGCGTTAGCGCGCACGATATTCGTCAGGCTGCACGTATGTACGCCACGGCGAAAAGCGCGGCAATTCTGTGGGGCATGGGTGTAACCCAGTTCTATCAGGGTGTGGAAACCGTGCGTTCACTGACCAGCCTCGCGATGCTGACCGGTAACCTCGGTAAGCCAAGCGTAGGCGTTAACCCGGTTCGTGGCCAGAACAACGTTCAGGGCGCATGCGACATGGGCGCGCTGCCGGATACCTATCCGGGCTATCAGTACGTGAAATTCCCGGAAAACCGCGAGAAATTCGCTAAAGCCTGGGGCGTGGAAAGCCTGCCTGCGCATACCGGCTATCGCATCAGCGAACTGCCGCACCGTGCGGCGCATGGCGAAGTGCGCGCGGCGTACATTATGGGTGAAGATCCATTACAGACCGATGCTGAGCTCTCCGCAGTGCGCAAAGGCTTTGAGGATCTGGAACTGGTCATCGTGCAGGATATCTTCATGACCAAAACCGCCGCTGCCGCAGACGTTATTTTACCGTCTACGTCATGGGGCGAGCATGAAGGCGTCTTCTCTGCGGCGGACCGTGGCTTCCAGCGCTTCTTCAAAGCCGTTGAGCCGAAGTGGGATCTGAAAACGGACTGGCAGATTATCAGTGAAATCGCCACCCGTATGGGCTACCCGATGCACTACAACAACACCCAGGAAATCTGGGACGAGTTGCGTCATCTGTGCCCGGATTTCTACGGCGCCACTTACGAGAAAATGGGCGAACTGGGTTATATCCAGTGGCCTTGCCGCGACACCTCAGATGCCGACCAGGGTACGTCTTACCTCTTCAAAGAGAAGTTTGACACCCCGAACGGCCTGGCGCAGTTCTTCACCTGCGACTGGGTAGCGCCAATCGACAAACTCACCCCGGAGTACCCGATGGTACTGTCGACGGTGCGTGAAGTCGGCCACTACTCTTGCCGTTCGATGACCGGTAACTGTGCGGCGCTGGCCGCGCTGGCGGATGAGCCGGGCTATGCCCAGATCAACACCGCTGACGCAGAGCGTCTGGGTATTCAGGATGAAGATCTGGTGTGGGTTAACTCACGTAAAGGCCGGGTTATTACCCGCGCGGCAGTCAGCGATCGTCCAAACAAAGGCGCGATTTACATGACCTACCAGTGGTGGATTGGGGCATGTAATGAACTGGTAACCGAGAACTTAAGCCCGATTACCAAAACGCCGGAGTACAAATACTGTGCCGTTAACGTTGAACGCATTGCCGATCAGCGCGCTGCCGAACAGTATGTTATTGATGAGTACACCAAGCTGAAAGCCAGCCTGCGCGAAAGCGCGATGGGTTAAGCCTGAGCCTACGGCCTCCATTCGGAGGCCGTTTTTTTATGCACGCGATCTCTTTATACTGTCTACTCCGTACCCTAAATAAAACTCAAAATGAAACAACTTCTTGCATTGATGTTCCTCGTGACATTCTTTGCCCATGCCAGTGATACTGAACCCGGAAGCCAGTATCTGCAGGCAGCAGAGGCAGGTGACCGACGCGCGCAGTATTTCCTCGCCGATACCTGGTTCAGTTCAGGCGATTTAAGCAAAGCCGAATACTGGGCGCAAAAAGCCGCCGACAACGGTGATGCGGATGCATATGCTTTGCTGGCGCAAATTAAGATAACCAATCCGGTCAGTCTGGATTACCCTCAGGCCAAAACGCTGGCGGAAAAAGCGACGCAGGCGGGCAGTAAGGCGGGAGAAATTACGCTGGCGCGTATTCTGGTGAACACCCAGGCAGGCCGCACCGATTACCCCAAAGCCATTACCTTGCTGCAAAACGCCTCCGAGGATCTGGAAAATGACTCCGCCGTCGACGCGCAAATGCTGCTCGGACTGATTTACGCCAACGGCGTCGGTATTCCTGCTGACGATGAGAAAGCGACGTGGTATTTCAAGCGTAGTTCAGCCATTTCCCGCACCGGGTATTCCGAATACTGGGCCGGGATGATGTTCTTAAACGGCGAGCAGGGTTTTATCGAGAAGAATAAACAGAAAGCGCTGCACTGGTTGAATCTGAGCTGTATGGAAGGATTCGATACCGGCTGCGAAGAGTTTGATAAGTTAGCCAACGGCTAATGGTTTGCATTGCCGGATGGCGGCGCAAGCGCCATCCGGCAATCTGTCATTAATTACTGATTAGCGGTCTTATCAAATTTGCCCAGCACGTCGCGCTCATAAGCCAGCGCTTTCTTGCGGTCAAATTTGTGTTCCCACTTGGCGATAACCAGCACGGCCAGCGCGTTACCCACCACGTTCAGCGCAGTACGCGCCATATCGAGGATACGGTCGACACCGGCGATAAACGCCAGACCTTCCAGCGGGATCCCCACGCTGCCAAGCGTTGCCAGCAACACCACAAACGATACGCCCGGCACGCCCGCAATCCCTTTTGAGGTCACCATCAGCGTCAGCACCAGCACGATTTCCTGCCACAGCGACAGATCGATACCGTACAGCTGCGCAATAAAGATAGCGGCGATACTCTGGTACAGCGTTGAGCCATCAAGGTTGAATGAGTAACCGGTCGGCACCACAAAGCTGGTGATTGACGCCGGCGCGCCGTAGGCTTCCATCTTCTCAATAATACGCGGCAGCACGCTCTCAGAACTGGCGGTCGAGTAGGCCAGAATCAGCTCGTCTTTCAGAATGCGGATCAGGATCCAGATGCTCAAACCGCAGATGCGCGCGACGATCCCCAGCACCACCAGCGCGAAGAACAGGATGGCGAAATGCACCAACAGCACCAGCTTCGCCAGCGGCCACAGGGAGGCAAAACCGAAGTTCGCAACGGTAACGGCGATCAACGCAAAAACCCCGACTGGCGCGTAACGCATCACCATGTGCGTCACTTTAAACATGGTTTCGGAGATCGAGCGGAACACGGTAACCAGCGGCTCGCGGTGAGTTGCCGGCAGAGAAGACAGACCTAAACCGAACAGTACCGAGAAGAAGATAATCGGCAGCATGTCGCCTTTTGCCATCGACGCGACGATGTTGGTCGGCACCAGTGACAAAATCGTGCCCATCAGGCCATGCGCGTGGCTCTGTACTTCTGCGGTAGTGCTCTGATATTTCGAAATATCGACGGTTGCCAGCTGCGACATATCAACCCCGGTACCGGGCTGGAACACATTCGCCAGCGTGATACCAAGGATAATCGCCACGGTGGTGATCACTTCGAAATAGATAATCGTTTTGGCGCCAATACGGCCCAGCTGTTTGGCATCGCCCACCCCGGCTATGCCGACAATCAACGTAGAGATGACAATCGGCACGACGATCATTTTGATCAGGTGGATAAAGATATCGCCCGCCGGAGACAGCAGGTTAACAATCAGCCATTCACGGCTGTCACTATGGTAATGCAGGTAACTCCCTAGCAGAATGCCCAGCACCATAGCGATTAGAATCTGCCATGCCAGGCTGACTTTCAAATTTTTCATAACAACGGACTTCCTCGATGAAGCGCTATTCCACATGCAGCGTGTGGGAATAGTACATACTGAAAGGGTATGATTTGTGTTGCGTTCGTTTATGGAGTTTTTTAACGCTTATTATCATTATCATCTGCATGGCATTCAGCGCAACCCTCTGAGAACAGGGCCTTTTGCTGATTATTTGCATAAAAATGCAATTTTATCGGGGTAATGATGAATAACTTTTTGTTATAAAAGAATTTTAATATGTTCAAAAATGAAGAAGTCAGGGCATGAGTTTTTTTGCTCGCTTGTTCGTTTGCCTGTTTTTTAAACAGGCAAAATGATACAAATCACAAATAAAACAAATTTATTTTTGCCGATTCTGCAACAACTTCGCCATATTAATAGAGTCAATGAGCTGTGCCCGATTCACCCTCGGCGAGTTTAAATCCATAACCTTTTGCCACACTGAGATAGCCTGGGCGTAGTCTGCCTGCATAAACGCATCGGAAGCTAACAGCATCAGCGCAGTGACCTCTGCCGGGTCCAGCGCCAGAGCCTTATCAATCATCTCGCGGGTGGGCGGCGTCATATGTTGCCCGGCCTGATAGTACAGCACCGTCGCCAGCGCGGAATAGATTTCGGCGTTTTCACCGCGTATACGCAGCGCCTGCTCGTAGGCCAGCAGCGCATTATGATACGCGTTTTGCCACAGATAGTACTCACCCAGTTGCGCCCATTTCACTGCGTCCTGCGGATTCGCACGAATTTGCGATTGCAGAGAAAATAGCTGTTTTTCCTGAATATTTTCATCAGAAAAAGCATGTAAGGGGTCTGCCAGACGCGCCTGCTCCTGACGTGCCGCCTGCCATTTTGGCGTTAACAGGTAACCGCCGATGCAGGCCACCACCATCAGCACCGCCGCAGCAGCCAGCCGCTTCACGGGCATGGGACGTAACGGCGCAGTGGAATGTTCGGCCTGGCTCATTGCTCATCCTCTTCTGCGTGCTGACGCTTCCTCACCTGCCAGACCACCACGCCCACCAGCAATAACAGCAGGCACGGCAGCGCCCACAACAGCAGCGTTTGCTCATTCAACGGCGGGTTGTAGCGCACGAAATCACCGTAACGCTCGGTCATCCAGGCGGTGATTTCTGCTTCGCTTTTACCTTCAGCAACCATGCTGTAAACCTGATGGCGCATACTGACCGCCACGGGCGCATTGGATTCCAGCAAGTTCTGGTTCTGACACTGCGGACAGCGCAACTGACTGGCAATAGACAGCGCTTTCTCCTGCTGCTGCAGGTTGGCAAACGTCCATGTGTCCACCACCTGGGCATGGGTGGCAAAAGGGAGAAAAATCAGTAAAGCCACAAGTAACATCGTTTTGCCGGATGGCGGCTTGAACGCCTTATCCGGCCTACCCTGCTTTTCACTCGTAGGCCTGATAAGCGCAGCGCCATCAGGCAATAACTCAGGATACTTCCTCCCTCGCCATGCGCTCAGCAGCGCGCCAAACACCATCAACAATCCCCCTCCCCAGATCCAACGCACGCCAGACTGCACGTATAAGCGCATGGCGTAACGGTCCGGTCCGGTTTTTTCGCCCATCACCGCGTACCAGTCATGCATCAAATTCCAGCGGATACCCGGCTCCATCATCTGTTGACGACGCGCGGCATAGAAGCGCCTTTCGGGCTGCAGGCTACCGATACGCTGCTCATTTTGCCACAACGTGATCAGCGCTTTTTCACTGGTGTAGTTGCCTTTGGCTTCCAGGTCGAGACGCTCAAAACGGAAAATGTAGCCCGCAAGCGCGACCTGCTGCCCAGGGCTCAAATTCAGGCTTATCTCCTGACGACTACCGCTGGAAAAAACGATCCCAGCCGCAAATACCAATACCCCGGCATGCGCCAGCAGTGCCGGAAGCTGACAACGCAAAGAGACTTTGCGGCTTCTGATCGTTGCCAGCACGATAACCAGCAGCATCAGCAGCCCAAACGGCAGCGTGGCGCGGTTAAAGTACGGCGCGCCAACGGATAGCCGTCCCCAGCCGAACAACCCGTAAATCATCGGATAGAGCGTACCAATCAGCACAATCAGTAGCACCGCGCAAAAAAGTAATAGCGCGACCAGAATCAGCATCTCGCGCGACCAGCCGCCAAAACGCGCATTCTGGCGAATTTGCTGGCCTCGCCAGGCGTACAACCCCAGCGACGCCAGGCTCAATACGCTAAATAGCGCAAACAGCGGCGCGGCGCGCACGTTATCCAACGCAAAGGCATGTACCGAAACAAGAATGCCGGAACGCACAATCAGCGTCCCCAGCAGCGATAAGATCAGCGTGACGATCGCCAGCAGCAGCGACCAGTGGAGGAAGATCCCACGCTGACGCGTGACAAACAGGCTATGCAGCAGCGCGCTGGCGGAGAGCCAGGGTAATAAGGAGGCATTTTCGACCGGGTCCCAGAACCACCAGCCGCCCCAGCCCAGCTCGCAGTAGGCCCACCAGGAACCGAGGATTATCCCCAGCGTCAGCGTACACCAGCCGGGCAACGCCCAGCGCCAGCACACCCAGGCGCTCTGCGCGTTAAAGTCACCGCGCAGCAGTGAGGCCAGCGCCACGCCCGCGGCTACCATCAAACCACCGTAACCCAGGTACAGCAGCGGCGGGTGGAGGATTAACCCAAGATGTTGCAGCATCGGGTTAAGGTCCCGTCCTTCTATAGCAGGCGGGAAAATACGTACGAAGGGATCGGACCAGACCACCACAAACAGCAGTAACAGGGCCGTCACCAGCGACAGGACGCTGAGCGTCAGCGGAAACAGTGGATCAGAATCACGCCGATAGCACAGAGCGAACAGCGCGCTCCAGCCGGAAAGAAACAGCACCCACAACAGCAGCGACCCTTCATGGCCGCCCCACACCGCCGCCAGTTTTAATCCCCACGGCAGCAGGCTGTAGCTGTGCTGAGCAACATAGACCACCGAAAAGTCGCTGGTCAGAAAGCAGAATACCAGAATGGCAAAAGCCAGCAGCAGCAGCGCAAACTGCGTCCATACGCCCACGCTTGCCAGGCGCATCACGCCCTGCCAGCGCTGGCGGACACCCACCAGCACGGCAAGCGGGGTCAACACGTTGACCCCGAGGCTTAATAACAGTGCCAGAAAACCGGCTTCAGGAAGGAGAACGTCCAGATATCACCTTACGCAACGGTTAGCTGACCCGCATAGAGAATGAAAAAGCGCAGCAGCAGTACGCCGGTCAGGCTGGCGCCGCAGACTGCCAGCACGCCATGAAACGTCGAACTGCGGTTGGCCCAGGGTTTTAGCAGCATCGGCAGTATCAGCCCAAGCCCAGCCACGCCAAGCCAGAACCACCAGGTCCAGAATCCGCCGCCCAGCGCCGCAGCCAGCGCGCGCATTTTGCCGTCATCGCCCAGCGCCAGGCCGACGAAGAACGCCGCCAGCAGGAAGATCTCCAGCCATACCACCGGGACCTCCATGCGATGCACAAAGTGCGCTTCAGTGCTGTGCGGGTTGCTACGATGGCGTAACGCCATGGCGATCAGCGCCACCGCCGCGCCGGAGGAGATCCCGGAGAACAGGAACAGGACCGGCAGGATCGGGTTATTCAGGAACGGGTAGGACTTCAGCGCCGAGAGCAAAAACCCGGTGTACGCCCCAAGCAGAACCGCCAGCACCAGCATTAACGTCTCCAGTGCACGGTGGAACGGCGTTATCAGCGTCAACGCTTTCTGCACGATCCCTAACCGCGGCAGCCAGCGTTGTTGCAGGGCAATCACCTCTTTTTCAAAGATTTTTGCCAGCCACAGCACCAGTACCACCATGTACAACTGGAACAGCATGACCCCCATCGACATCACCGAGGTGAAGCTGTAGTGGAACATCAGTTTCCAGAAGGTCCATGGCCGCGTCAGGTGGAATACCAGAATCAGCAGACCGAAGATAATCGCCCCCGGCCCTAACACCAGCGTGGTGCGCAGCAGCGTGCTGTCCGAACCGCCCGCCTCAGGATGGAAGCGACGCAGCAGAATCGCCAACGTAACCAGTCCGGCGGAGATGCCAATCAGGAACAGATAGATGGCGATGGGCCAGTCCCACACCAGTGATTCAAAATGAAATGCAGAAGCGGGTGTCATTGGCTCACCTCCCCATATTTAAAGGGAACGCGGTAGACCTTCGGTTTTGTGCCCAGCGCCAGCTTGTAACGGTAGGTGGTTTTCTGCTGCAACAAACGGGAGATATCGCTGTTGGGATCGTCCAGATTACCAAACGTCAGCGCCTTCGTCGGGCATGACTCAACGCAGGCGGGCTGTTTGCCCGCTTTCAGGTTGGTTTTCCGGCAGAAATCGCATTTATCCGCCGTTTTGCTCACCGGATGGATAAAGCGCACGCGATAAGGACACGCGGCGATACAGTACTGACAGCCAACGCAAAGATCAGGGTTCACATCCACAATGCCGTTGGCGGCATCGCGATACGATGCCCCCGTCGGGCAGACGTCAACGCAGGGGGCATGGTCGCAATGCTGGCACGAGTGGCGGAAAAAGCGATATTTCACATCAGGAAACGTCCCCTGCGGCTCGCTGCGAATAATCGTCAGACGCGATACGCCTTCCGGTACGTTGTTGACTTCCCGACAAGCATCCATGCAGGCCGTGCAGCCGATGCATAATGACTCATCGTGTACCATTCCGTAACGTACGCCGTTGATATTCAGCGTCTTCGCCACAACGCGTCCCGCCGTCCCGCTCACTGCCACCAGCGCGCCGACGCCGGTGATAAACTGGCGACGAGAGCAACTCATGGATGCTCCTTAAGCAACGGAACCGACGCCGGGTTAAAGTTCGGATTGTTACGCTGATCGCTGTGGCAATCAACGCAAATCTTGATCCGTCCTTTATCGCTTAGCGTCTGCATCGTGTCTTGCTTCGGATGCAGTGAGTGACAGCTGGCGCACGCCACTTTTGTGACATGGACATCGTGCGGCCAGAACGCTTTTTGCAACTGCTCAGGCAGGTGACAGGACATACAGACGCTGTTCTGCTGCTCCACATTGTACATTGGCTCATTAAAGCGCATCACATCCTTCACCCCTTCGCGGTGGTTCGGTGACGGCTGGCCGTGACAGTTGGTGCAGGTGACCGGCAGTTTGTTGTTCGGGTTAATGACTTGCGCATGTTTACCATGCATGCCTTCGGTATCCGGCTTGTGACAATCCAGACAGGCAGCATCCGGATTACGCTGCTGAGTAACCGTCCAGCGTTGATCCGACTCCTGCGGCGTTGGCGTGGCAGTGATTCCACTCAGGCTCCAGAACAGGCCTGACGCCAGCACCCCAGCAGTTAATAACGAACGTAATACGCTCATATTCACTCCGTTGAGTTATCCGCCCCTTACGGGGCGAAATGGGGTTATTGGCTTAACAGACCGTTTTTACGCGCCTGCTCTTCCCACTGCGGAATCACCGTTTTGATGAAGTCCTGCTTCTCAGCATTGATTTGCTGCATGTTCAGACCAATCGCCGCCTGGGCTTTCTCTTTGGTAGAGATATCCGGTAACGGGATTTCATGCGTGATGCCTTTGGTCGCCAGCAGACGAACCAGTTTGGTACGTGCGTCGGCGGCTTTATCCATTGCGCTACCCAGCATCCGCAGACCTTCTTCCGGCGCATGCATGTGAATACCGTGTGAGGCGATAGACAGGTCCCAGCGCCATTGTGCGTGACGGATATCTTCCAGAATCGGCTTCATTTCCGCTTCGGTCGCACCCGCATCCCATGCGGCTTTCGCTTCGAAGTGCGCATGTACCAGTTGATCTTCAACCTTGATTTTCAGGTCATGAATGGCCTGTTTACGCTCGGCGACCACTTTTTGCAGGGATGCTTTGTCCTGGGTATGGCAGTTCGCACAGGTCTGGGCGAAGTTATCGAACGGATTACCAATCTTGTGATCGGTATAGATCTTACCTTCCGCGTTTTGCACTTTCGGCATGTGGCAGTCGATACAGGTCACGTTGTTCTTACCGTGAATGCCCGCACTCCAGGTTTCATATTCCGGGTGCTGCGCTTTCAGCATCGGGGTTTTGGACAGAGAGTTAGTCCAGTCAGAGAAGGCGATGGTGTCGTAGTATTTCTCCATGTTCTCGACTTTCATACCCTCATCCCACGGGAACTTAACGGCTTTGTTCTTACCGTCGAAGTAGTACTCCACGTGGCACTGGCCGCAGACCATGGATTGCTGATCAAAGCGACCAGCTTTCTCAAATGGTTTGCCGATGGCTTCCATCGCGCGCTCAGCGTAAGGACGCGACAGTGTCAGCTCAGGCTTGCCTTTGGCGAAGTCCGGCGACGCGGTGTTATGGCAATCTGCACAACCGAGGTTGTTAACAATTTCCGGACCGCCGCGCGCCCATTTACCGTGGAAGTAACCATCTTCACCGTCTTTCTGGATCAGACGCGCCACATCCGGGCTTTTACAGCTCCAGCAGGCCATCGGCAGCGGGCCGTCTTCTGCCGTTTTAGGTGCGCCGGTACGTAAAGTTTCACGTACATCGGTCACCGCATACGCGTGCCCGCGCGGTTTGTTGTAATCGCGCGAGAATGGATATCCCGCCCACAGGATCACCAGACGCGGATCTTCTGCCAGCGCATCTTCACGGGCTGATTGCTCAGACGTGGCTTTCCAGGAGAGGTATTGATCGGGATGCTGAGGGGCGAAGGTTTCATTCTTCGCTTCAACGGTGACGGTCTTTGCGGGTACAGGAGTTTGTTCAGCGTGAACAGCAGAGATAAATAATAAAGGTAATAACAGGCTGAAGAAACGGCGTACGCGTGATTTTGTCCTTGCCATAGGGGTCTCATCCAGATGACGCCATTATCTGCAATGGCGGTTCTTTTATTGTTTTCCATAACAGCAACCACACGAATACTGTCATGACATTGCTCCCCCCAATTTGTAACAAGAAACCACACTGAAAATGTTGTCTTTAATCAATTGTAAGTGTATGTAAAATACCACTTTAGAGTTAGTTACCCCCTCAAACCGCTCACTCTTTTGTTTAATTCTGAGACAGATCACCTTTTCAACAATTCTCAGATAACCCCATGTTATCGCGAGAATTAATCAATTTTTGCTAGTTCTCTTCAAAATTCAGTTTGTCGCTAATTTGCACAATTCGTTTATTGCGTGATCTGCCGCCCAAATACTAAACAAAACTCGCAAAGCCCCTACATTTAACGTTTATGCGACATATTATTAACATCCTACAAGGAGAACAAAAGCCATGAGCCAAATACATAAACACGCTATTCCCGCAAACATTGCGGATCGTTGCCTGATAAATCCGGAGCAGTACGAAGCGAAGTACCAGCAATCTGTTAACGAACCCGACACATTTTGGGGCGAGCAGGGAAAGATTCTTGATTGGATCAAGCCGTACAGCCAGGTGAAGAACACCTCGTTTGCGCCAGGCAACGTCTCTATTAAATGGTATGAGGATGGCACGCTAAACCTGGCGGCGAACTGCCTTGACCGTCACCTGCAGGCAAATGGCGATCGTACCGCCATCATCTGGGAAGGCGACGACGCCAGCCAAAGCAAACATATTACCTACCGCGAGCTGCATCGCGACGTCTGTCGTTTTGCCAATACGTTACTGGATTTAGGCATTAAAAAAGGTGATGTGGTGGCCATATATATGCCGATGGTGCCGGAAGCGGCGGTCGCCATGCTGGCCTGCGCCCGTATTGGCGCGGTGCATTCGGTCATCTTCGGTGGTTTCTCCCCGGAAGCCGTCGCCGGACGTATCATCGACTCTAATTCTCGCCTGGTGATCACCGCCGATGAAGGCGTGCGCGCCGGACGCGCTATCCCATTGAAAAAGAACGTCGATGATGCGTTGAAAAACCCGAACGTGAAAAGCGTCGAACACGTTATCGTTCTCAAACGTACCGGTGGAAAAACGGAATGGCAGGAAGGTCGTGACCTGTGGTGGTCCGATCTTATCGAGAAAGCCAGCCCGGAACATCAGCCGGAAGAGATGAATGCTGAAGATCCGCTGTTTATCCTGTACACCTCCGGGTCAACCGGCAAGCCGAAGGGCGTGCTGCACACCACCGGCGGATATCTGGTCTACGCCGCAACCACCTTTAAGTACGTGTTTGACTATCATCAGGGCGATATCTATTGGTGTACCGCTGACGTAGGTTGGGTAACCGGGCACAGCTACCTGCTGTACGGTCCGCTGGCCTGCGGCGCAACCACGCTGATGTTCGAAGGCGTGCCCAACTGGCCTACCCCGACGCGTATGGCGCAGGTCGTGGATAAGCACCAGGTCAATATTCTGTATACCGCGCCGACCGCCATCCGCGCTCTGATGGCAGAAGGCGATAAAGCGATTGAAGGTACTGACCGCTCGTCGCTGCGCATCCTGGGTTCCGTTGGCGAGCCAATCAACCCGGAAGCGTGGGAGTGGTACTGGAAGAAGATCGGCAACGAAAAATGTCCGGTCGTCGATACCTGGTGGCAGACCGAAACCGGTGGATTCATGATCACCCCGCTGCCGGGCGCCACCGAGCTGAAAGCCGGTTCCGCAACCCGTCCGTTCTTTGGCGTGCAGCCTGCGATTGTCGATAACGAAGGTAATCCGCTGGAAGGCGCAACCGAAGGCAACCTGGTGATTATTGACTCGTGGCCAGGCCAGGCGAGAACGTTGTTTGGCGATCATGAACGTTTTGAACAGACCTACTTCTCTACCTTCAAAAATATGTACTTCAGCGGCGACGGCGCACGCCGTGATGAAGATGGTTATTACTGGATCACCGGACGTGTGGACGATGTGCTAAACGTCTCTGGTCACCGTCTGGGCACGGCAGAAATCGAATCGGCGCTGGTGTCGCATCCGAAGATTGCCGAAGCCGCGGTGGTCGGTATTCCGCATAATATTAAAGGCCAGGCGATCTACGCCTACGTCACGCTGAATCACGGCGAAGAACCGTCGCCTGAGTTGTATGCCGAAGTTCGCAACTGGGTGCGTAAAGAAATTGGCCCGCTGGCAACGCCAGATGTGCTGCACTGGACCGATTCACTGCCGAAAACCCGCTCCGGCAAAATTATGCGCCGCATTCTGCGCAAAATCGCGGCGGGCGATACCAGCAATCTGGGCGATACCTCAACCCTCGCCGATCCAGGCGTCGTTGAGAAACTGCTCGAAGAGAAGCAGGCCATCGCGATGCCATCATAACCATAACCGTGAAATGCCCGATGGCGCGCTGCTTATCGGGCCTACAAATCCTATCCCTACCCCTCCCCTGAGCGGGAGGGAAATATAAAAACCCTCCCCCAAAGGATTTCGTGTTACAGGAAGGCGGCAAGCGAGCACATCCTCAGGAGCATAGTTCACTATGTGACTGGGGTGGGCGAGTGCGGCCAACGAACCTGTAGCGCGAAAGACGCAGGGGGACCTCTGGAGAGCTCTGTGATGAATGACAATATTTATCAGCGGATAGAAGACAGTGCGCGTTTCAGGGAGTTAGTTGAAAAACGGCAACGGTTTGCCACCATTCTGTCCATCATCATGCTGGCAGTTTACATCAGCTTTATTTTACTGATTGCCTTTGCGCCTGGTTGGCTGGGTACTCCGCTGCACGCGGGAACCAGCGTCACCCGGGGGATTCCGATTGGGGTCGGCGTGATCCTTATCTCCTTCATCCTGACCGGGATCTATATCTGGCGGGCAAACGGTGAATTCGATCGCCTGAACAATGCGGTTCTGCACGAGGTTAAAGCATCATGAAGAGAGTCCTGACGGCGCTTGCCGCCACGCTGCCCTTCGCCGCAAACGCGGCGGATGCTATAAGCGGAGCAGTCCAACGCCAGCCAACCAACTGGCAGGCGATTATCATGTTCCTGATTTTCGTCATCTTTACGCTTGGTATTACCTACTGGGCGTCTAAACGCGTGCGTTCGCGTAATGACTACTACACCGCTGGCGGTAACATCACCGGCTTCCAGAACGGGCTGGCGATTGCGGGCGACTATATGTCTGCTGCATCGTTCCTCGGGATTTCCGCGCTGGTCTTTACCTCCGGTTATGACGGACTGATTTACTCGCTCGGCTTCCTGGTCGGCTGGCCGATTATCCTGTTCCTGATTGCTGAACGCCTGCGTAACCTTGGTCGCTACACCTTTGCCGACGTGGCCTCTTATCGCCTGAAGCAAGGTCCGATTCGTATTCTCTCGGCGTGTGGTTCCCTGGTGGTGGTCGCGCTGTATCTGATCGCGCAGATGGTCGGCGCGGGTAAACTGATTGAGCTGCTGTTTGGCCTGAACTACCACATTGCCGTCGTGCTGGTTGGCGTATTGATGATGATGTACGTCCTGTTTGGCGGCATGCTGGCAACAACCTGGGTACAGATCATTAAAGCCGTTCTGTTGCTGTTCGGCGCCAGCTTTATGGCCTTTATGGTGATGAAGCACGTCGGCTTTAGCTTCAACAATCTGTTCACCGAAGCGATGGCGGTACACCCGAAAGGTTCCGCCATTATGAGCCCGGGCGGGCTGGTGAAAGATCCGATCTCCGCGCTGTCGTTAGGTCTCGGCCTGATGTTTGGTACGGCGGGCTTACCGCACATCCTGATGCGTTTCTTCACGGTCAGCGATGCCCGCGAAGCGCGTAAGAGCGTGTTCTATGCCACCGGTTTTATGGGTTATTTCTACATCCTGACCTTTATCATCGGCTTTGGCGCGATCATGCTCGTTGGCGCGAACCCTGTGTATAAAGACGCTGCTGGCGCGCTTATCGGCGGTAACAACATGGCGGCGGTACATCTGGCGAATGCGGTGGGCGGGAACCTGTTCCTCGGCTTCATCTCGGCAGTAGCGTTTGCCACCATTCTGGCAGTGGTTGCTGGTTTGACGCTGGCGGGCGCATCGGCAGTTTCTCACGACCTGTACGCCAACGTATTCCGCAAAGGCGCAACCGAGCGCGAAGAGCTGAAGGTGTCGAAAATTACCGTACTGGTGCTGGGTGTGATTGCCATCGTGCTCGGCGTGCTGTTCGAAAACCAGAACATCGCCTTCATGGTGGGACTGGCATTTGCTATCGCAGCCAGCTGTAACTTCCCCATCATTCTGCTCTCCATGTACTGGTCAAAACTGACCACGCGTGGCGCAATGATGGGCGGCTGGTTAGGTCTGCTGACGGCCGTCGTGCTGATGGTGCTTGGCCCAACAATTTGGGTACAAATCCTGGGTCACGAAAAAGCCATATTCCCGTATGAATATCCGGCGCTGTTCTCCATCAGCGTAGCGTTCCTCGGGATCTGGTTCTTCTCTGCCACCGATAACTCAGAAGAAGGTAACCGCGAACGCGCGCAGTTCCGTGCTCAGTTCATCCGTTCCCAGACCGGGTACGGCGTAGAACAAGGTCGCGCGCACTAATCTTCCCTCTCCTCCGGCTTCCGGGCCGGAGGATTACTGCCTTTCTC
Source organism: Citrobacter sp. CRE-46 (assembly GCF_059615875.1). Lineage (NCBI taxonomy): Bacteria > Pseudomonadati > Pseudomonadota > Gammaproteobacteria > Enterobacterales > Enterobacteriaceae > Citrobacter > Citrobacter sp. CRE-46. Next base: position 4,847,865 of record NZ_CM184341.1, read on the forward strand.
AGAACATCAGCCTTGCGACCAGCGGCGATACCAGCACCATCACCACGCCGGAAAGCATCATCACCAGGCTAGCCACTACGCCCTCCTGTTGGCCGAGCTCATATGAGCGAGCCGTGCCTGCGCCGTGCGATGCTGCGCCAAAACCTGCGCCTTTCGCCATCCCTTCGCGAATAGAGAGCCGCAAAAACAGCACATCGCCGACCGCCATCCCGAATACGCCCGTCACGACCACGAACAATGCCACCAGATCCGGCTGACCGCCCAATGGCTCTGCCGCCGCCAGCGCAAATGGCGTAGTAACGGACCGCACCGCCAGACTGCGCTGAATTTCATCAGGCAGCATAAACAGGCGCGCCAACCAGACGGAACTGGTGACCGCCACCAGTGTCGCCGTCACCACACCCGCCGTCAGCGACATCCAGTGACGTTTAATCACGGCGAGGTTGTCATAAACCGGAACGGCGAAGGCAATGGTTGCGGGACCTAGCAGCCATAGCAGCCAGTGCGATTCACCAATATAGTTTTGCCAGGAGATATGTCCAAAGACCAACATCAGCACCAACAGCGCCGGAGTAAGCACTAACGGCATCAGCGGTAATTTACGAAAGCGGCGATACAGGCGCTTGTTGGCAAAATAGATGCCCAGCGTAATCACCAAACACAGCACGCTTAACTGGAAATTACTCACGGTTTAACCTGCTCATTTCATAGCGATACACTTTATCCACGACCCATGCCGTTGCGCCGAGCACCATCATCGTACTTATCGCAATAACGGCAAAAATACGCCATCCATCAACCAGTAGCAGTTGCGTATAGTTAACGACGGCGACCACCGCCGGGACAAAAAACAACAGCATTTCAGCCAGTAACCAGCGAGCGCCTGCGCGGATCCAGTTCAGCGGGATAACCCGGCAGACAATCAACGCCAGCATCAGCACCATCCCAACCAGGTTGGCAGGAAGCGGCAGATGCAGCCAGGAGACAAGATATTGAGCAAAAACAAAGAGACCTGCGTACAACAGAACCTGAACGGGGATCTGGAGTCGATGAATAACGGCAGGCGTCACGCGGCTTATCGCCACAGCCATGAGGGTATGTCCTTAAAAAATAGAGAGCGCCAGTATAGAGAGCCCCCGTCCAGGACTGAAATGAATTAAAATCATTGCAGGCATAGTCTTAAGGAATAATCATGGATATCAGAACGCTGCGATATTTTGTTGAGGTGGTGCGTCAGCAGAGCTTTACCCGCGCAGCGGAGAAACTCTTTGTCACCCAGCCCACCATCAGCAAAATGTTGAAGAACCTTGAAGACGAGCTTAATTGCACGTTGCTCATCCGCGACGGACGGCGGCTGTTGTTGACCGATACCGGCCAGGTCGTGTTCGAACGCGGCCTGGCGATCCTCGCCGAGTTCCGCCAGCTCGAAGCAGAACTCAGCGACATTAATCACCTCAACAAGGGAATATTGCGCCTCGGTATCCCGCCCATGGTGGGTATGTTGATGGCTGGCCCCATCAGCCTTTTTCGCCAGCGTTATCCCGGCGTGGAACTGAAAGTGTCTGAATTTGGCGGTTTAACCGTCCAGCAGGCGGTGATGAACGGCGATCTGGATGTTGCGATGACCGCGTTGCCGGTTGAAGAAGAGAGCGGTCTGGCGACCTTACCACTTTTCAGTCATCCGCTCTGCGTGCTGGTCCCCCGCTCCGGTCAATGGACAACGTGCGACTCCATTTCCCCCGAAGCGCTGGCGGAGCATCCGCTGCTTATCTACAACGAAGATTTCGCGTTGAGCCGTCAACTGCTTGAGTTGTTTAACCAGCACAACGTAAAACCGCGTATCGCTGTGCGCAGCGGGCAGTGGGATTTTCTGGCGGCAATGGTGCAAGCCGGCGTCGGGATCGCCATTTTACCGGAGCCGATTTGCCAGCGGTTGGATAAGCAAACGCTGCGCTGGATCCCTCTGGAAAGCGACTTACGCTGGCAGTTGGGCATGATTTGGCGCGAAGGTGTGTATCTGTCGCACAGCGCCCAGGCATGGCTGAAATGTTGCGAAGGGTTTTGGTTAACGCAGGAGTCGTAAAATGCCGGATGCGGCTTAACGCCTTATCCGGCCTACAACGAGCTTCCTTTTATTGGTTCTCAATCAACAGCGCTTCCAGCAAATCCAGATCGTGCAATAGCTTTTGCAGCGTTTCATTGCTGATTTCACGCGTGGCGCGCAGATGATAAAGCTCGGCGCGTTCTGAACGCAGCGCCGCCAGACGGAACCGTCGCTCCAGGTTCTCTTCCTGCATTGAGCTTTCTACATCGTTTCGCCCATCGGCGCGACGACGCAGGTTACCAATGACACGGGAACTCACCTCAGTCAGTAGCTGATTATCAATGTTCTCTTCGCTATCCGCAGCCAGACGCTCCTCCATTTTCTGGATCGCGACAATCGCTACTTCCGCCGTGGCAGCACGGGCAATGCGCTCCTCTTTTTGCTGTTGCGAGTGGTCTGCAACTTCCAGATGCTGTAGCAGAATCGGCAGCATCACCACGCCGACAAACAGCGAGAACAGAATCACGCCCGCGGCGAGGAAGATCAGCTCATAACGCGCCGGGAAGCCGCTCCCGTCCGGTAACAACAGAGGAATGGAGAGCACACCGGCGAGGGTAATGGCCCCGCGAACTCCCGCAAAGGAGGCAATCAGGATTTCACGCGTCGTCCAGGAGCCAAACTCCATCGGCTTTTTCTTCAGGAAGCGCAGGCTGAACTTCTTCATGGTCCACAGCCAGCCAAAACGTACCAGCATCAGCGCGGCATAAATCAGCACGATATCGGTAAACAGCATCCAGATTTCAACGTTCGGATCGACTTCCGCCGCCGCCAAAGATGACTCCAGAATGCCCGGCAACTGCAGTCCTAACAACAAGAAGACCATGCCGTTAAACACAAACTCCAGCATCGCCCAGGTGCTGTTAGCACGTAAACGCATCGCCAACGGCGCGCGGCGCATCACGCCAGAGCGGGTAATCGTCATCCCGGCAGCAACCGCCGCGAGAATGCCTGAAACACCGATGTGTTCCGCAATCAGATAAGACGCAAACGGCAGCAGGAACAGCAGGACGATTTGCGTTGCCGGCTCATCACCGCCCCAACGGCTAAGAAAACGCAGGGAGCGTCCGTATAACCAACTGACGACAAAACCGGCCAGGATGCCGCCAACCGCCACTTTGAAGAACTCAAGCGTTGCGCCGCCGACGGTAAACACCATCGTGCCCATCGCCACGGCAACGGCAAATTTCAGCGAGACCAGGCCGGACGCGTCGTTCATCAACGCTTCGCCCTGCAGGATACCCATGATTTTCTTCGGGATGCGCCCCTCACCCACAATACCGGAAAGGGCGACGGCATCGGTTGGCGACAGCACGGCAGCCAGCGCAAAAGCAGGGATGAGAGGGATCCCCGGCACCAGCCAGTAAATCATAAAGCCAATCCCGACCACCGTGACCAGAACCAGCGCCAGCGCAAGGCCGAAAATCTCTCGCCCGTGCTCCAGAAACTCACGCGTCGGCGTCTTCCAGCCATCGGCAAACAGCAGCGGCGGGATAAATAGCACCAGAAACAGCTCAGGATCGAATTCCACATGCAAACCAAACGTCGGCCACGCCAGCAAGGCGCCGATGGCGATCTGCATAAGGGGTAATGGGAGTTGGAAGGGCAATACGCGAGTAAATACCCCCGACAGCGAGACCACAAGGGTCATGATGAGTATGGTGAAAAAGATTTCCATGCGTTCCCTGTTTGCGATGTTTCTTATGATTGATGATAAAGGCGTCGTGCCTTAATTCTATCTACTTGAGAGTATCGCAAAAGACAACGAGTGTGTTCTGAAAATAAAAACGGGCGGCCTGGGCCACCCGTTTTCAGGAGCGTCATCGACGTAAAATCAAATAGCCCAACCGCCCGCGTAAAAGGCCACCAGCGCGATAGCAATCACCACCGTACCGATGTTCAGTTTGCGCCATTCGCCAGAGACAATGCGACCAATGACCAGGGTAGCAAAACCAATCATAATGCCGGTAACGATATTACAGGTCAGGACGATAAATACAGCAGTGACCAGACCCGCCATCGCGTCGACAAAGTCAGCAAAGTCGATTTTCGCCACGTTGCTCAGCATCAGCAGCCCCACATACATTAACGCAGGCGCCGTTGCGTAAACAGGAACAAGATAAGAGAGCGGAGAAAGGAACAGGATCAGCAGGAACAATACGCCAACGGTGATCGCCGTCAGGCCGGTCTTGCCGCCTGCCGCCGTACCCGCTGCGGATTCAATGTAAACCGCCGCCGGTGCAGCCCCTACCAGACCAGAAAACACGCTGCTCAGGGAGTCGGTGGTCAGCGCTTTGCCGCCATCGATAATCTGTCCGTCTTTATCCAGCAGATTCGCCTGTCCGGCTACCGCGCGGATGGTTCCGGTCGCATCGAAGACCGCGGTCATAACCAGCGCCAGCACGCTCGGCAGTACGATCGGGTTCAGTGCGCCCATAATATCCAGGCTGCCGATCAGCGAGTTGCCGTTTTCATCGCTCAGCGACGGCATGGCAAAAATACCGGAGAAATGTACGGCCGGATCGAAAATCAGGCCGACGATGGAGATACCGATAATGGTCAGCAGGATGCCGCCCGGTACTTTCAGTTTTTCGAGACCAATAATCACCGCCAGACCAACCAGTGACATAATCACCGGGAAAGTATCGAAGTCGCCCAGCGCAACCGGCAGGCCGTCCAGCGGGTTCTTAATCACCAGACCAACGCCATTGGCCGCAATCAATAGCAGGAACAGGCCGATACCAATCCCCGTACCGTGCGCAACGCCCTGCGGCAGATTGCGCAGGATCCAGCTACGGATACCAGTCGCAGAAATGATGGTAAACAGAACCCCCATCAGGAACACCGCGCCCAGCGCCACAGGCACGCTAATATGTTGTCCCAGCACCAGGCTGAATGCGGTAAACGCGGTCAGCGAAATGGCGCAGCCAATCGCCAACGGCAGGTTCGCCCACAGGCCCATCACAATAGAACCGACGCCCGCAACCAGACAGGTTGCCACAAACACAGCGGCAGGCGGGAATCCGGCTTTACCCAGCATCCCCGGAACCACGATAACGGAGTAGACCATGGCCAGGAACGTCGTTAATCCGGCAACGACTTCTTGACGAACGGTACTGCCGCGATGCGAAATTTTAAACCAGGCGTCGAGTGAACCGCCGGTACGCGCTGAAGGCGTAGACATAGAAAACATCCCCTGAGAGTTTATTTTTTCGTCATTATGCGTGGTGGACAATCCACTGCCTGCTAAACGATTTCTCCATGTGCCAGCTTTGCGTCAATAGGGGTGTCGCAAAAAAGCAAACGTTTAGCTCCGCGCATAAAAAACGGGTGATAAAAAAAAGCAAACGATTATCCAGCGATCATACGTTGGTTTTCAACTGAACTTTGCCGCTTTTTACTCATTTCTTCTTATAATGCGCAAGAAATAGCCAGACGATGCGCAAACGTTATCGTCAATGCGCAATCTGGCAACAAATTTCGCTGAGTTATTACAAGATTTGCATTTATTTTTCACGCCTGCTCGCGCAAAAAAATGCATGAAGATGCGGAAAATTTTTTGGCTAAAAAGCAATCAATTCACTGGCAAATAGAGAGGGGTGGCTTACACTTACATTATCAACACAGACCGGAACCTCCCCAAACGTGCTCGACTGAGGGGTGTTGATGTCGGGGGAAACCCTCCCGTGAACCAACGGGATAGAGTGAAAGACAAAGACCGGAACCAAACTAAAGCGCCCTCTGTGGCGCTTTAGTTTTACACCCGTTATATCCGCCACATACTTTAAACCAATCAATCATCTTCCAGCAGGCGCGCCCCGGTCCCCTGCTCGCCAAGCTGATCGCCAGGGTTACGCAACGGGCAATCACTGCGGGATAAACAGCCGCAGCCAATACACCCATCCAGCTCATCGCGTAACGCCACCAGAGTATGAATGCGTCGGTCTAACTCCTCGCGCCATTGCGAAGAGAGCTGCTTCCACTCTTTGGCACTGAGCGAATGCCCTTCAGGTAATACACCTAACGCGTCGCCGATCGTGGCCAGTGGAATGCCGATACGTTGGGCAATCTTGATAATCGCGACATAACGCAACACATCGCGTTTGTATCGACGCTGATTGCCGCTGTTGCGCATACTGCTGATTAATCCTTTGCTTTCATAGAAATGCAGGGTCGATACCGCCACACCGCTACGCTTTGCAACTTCACCTGGCGTGAGCAACGCTTTTATCCGGGGTAATTTCTTTTCCATAAATCGCTTTACCTCAAGTTAACTTGAGGAATTATACTCGCCCACAGACAAAACGACGAATCGAACACTGAGAAAGAGGCAACTCTATGTCCCATCAGCAGATTATTCAGACCCTTATTGAATGGATTGATGAACATATCGATCAACCGCTGAACATTGAGGCGGTTGCGAAAAAATCAGGTTACTCAAAGTGGTATTTGCAGAGAATGTTCCGCACGGTGATGCGTCAGACGCTGGGTGACTACATCCGCCAACGTCGGCTTCTGCTGGCCGCCGTTGAACTACGGACGACCGAACGGCCTATATTCGATATTGCGATGGATCTTGGCTATGTATCGCAGCAAACCTTCTCGCGCGTATTTCGCCGAGAGTTTGATCGTACTCCCAGCGATTACCGCCACCGCCTGTAAAATTATTGCCCGCTCTGCGTCAGTATGGCGGGCGAGCGTTTTATCCAATGCATGAACTCCTGCGGCGGCAGCGCCTTCGCAAAATACCAGCCCTGGCAATACTGTACGCCGTGTTCAAGCAACCACCCGATTTGCTCCGCCGTTTCCACCCCTTCCGCAATCGTCTTCAGGTTTAAGCTTTGCGCCATCTCGATGATATGTTCGGCAATCAAGTGACTGGTGCTGTTAGTGGCCAGCGTGCTAATAAAGGATTTGTCGATCTTCAGGATATCGATATTCAACGCTGACAAATTATGGAGGTTGGAATATCCCGTGCCAAAATCGTCAAACGCCACTTCAAAACCGGCCTGCCGAAACGCCTGGATGATGGGTGTCATTTTATGTACATCGATAAAGCCGCGCTCCGTCATCTCAACTTTAATTTGCTGGGCCGCCACGGAGTACTCATGGTTTTTTTCGGCAATCAGAGCAATCAGTCGGGATGAATGAAAGTCAGAGGCCGAGAGGTTAATCGAGATATACAACTGAGGATTCGCCGAAAGAAAAGCCCCTAAATCTTTGAAGACCTCCTCAACAACATAATCCGTGATCTGCTCAATCATCCCCTCTTTTTCCGCCAGCGGAATAAACTCCGTCGGGCTCATCACCTCGCCGTTACAGCCTGGCCAGCGTAGCAAAGCCTCGGCCCCGACACATTGTCCATTTTTGATGTCAATGATCGGCTGATAGTACAGACAAAGCTGACGTTTCTTGATCGCACGTTTTAATAAGCGGCGGGGAGAGAGGTATTCCTGACGCGTACGCCACCACATGAGCAGTATCAGGATGCTGCAGATAATCCCAAAGGGGATCGTTAACGCCGCCTCATGATAGAAAATCTGATTCACACGAGCGTCGGAGGTCGAAACAATAATCGCGATGGGGCGTTTTTCTGAATGTACGATGGTATAGAATCGCTCGCCCTGCTGGAATGTTGAGGATTCACCGCTTATCAGCGGCGAGAACTGCGCAATATTCGCCCCTTCGCTGGCAGAGAAAAAGGTGTCCGTTACCGTGTCATATACTCCCCAGGACAGATCCGGATCATCAGACATGACTTCGCTGTAAGATAATGGATTGATGACGACAACGTAGTTTCCTCGTTGCATGTACGTCATTTTGTAGCCAGCGAAAAAGGGGGTGTCGCGGTAGTAATAGATGAAGACGTCTGGCGCGCGTTTATAGTCGGCTGTCGCCATAATATATGGGACTCGCGGCATCATTGACGTAGAGCACAAAAAATGATCGCCCTGCGCATAAATTAGCTCACTGATATATAAACGACCACGAATAATATTCAGCATACTTTTCTGATGGGCAGGGGTACACATCTTACCCTGATACAACTGGGCCATATCACGCGCTAAATCAGCCTGGAGGATCACCAATTCCGTTTTATTTAACACCAGTTGAGCAAAAGAGCTGAGTTGATTACGGGTTTCGGACATCGCCCGGATGTGAGCAAACCATAACGCCAGCACCACGGGGAGCAATACCACCATGAATGTTCCGAAGAACTTCAGCATCTTGCGTCGCGCACTGTGATTCATGTCAGCCCTATTTCCCTGTTTCGTATATGCCAGAACCCATTAGGCGGGATGCTATAAACACTGACTGATTAAGTTGCATGAATCTATCATTATTAGCAACAGACTTCTCTATGTAAAAGTCTGATAATAGATGATGCTGATATTATTTTTCCGTAAGGCAAACTCAAAGTTATGCTTATTTCATAACATTATTATCAATAAGTAGTAATTTTTTATGAGCATTATCCTGGTCGTGTTTAAGAAATTCATTAAATTTCTTAACGAATAATTTAGGATAAACATAACAGGTAATCCATATGCATCTTTTTATTAGATTATTTGTTATCGTTTTTTTTATTAAAAATAACCATGCAAATAACATGGTTATTATCCTGCAAAAATAACCTCTAACACTGGTGAACAAACGAGCAAATGTGATATAGTTCACACAATTCATGTAACAGAAACAATGTTTCATTCGTGTTATTGCCCGTCGAGAGCCAGAGTACTACACCCTCGGTGAACACCCCCGCGCTGTCATGGGCATCAAGACTTTCTGAGGACGTTTTTTCATGGCAACGATAACAACTGGCGTGGTTCTTCTGCGATGGCAGCTACTCAGCGCGGTGCTGATGTTTTTAGCCAGCACGCTCAATATCCGTTTTCGTAAATCAGATTATATTGGCCTGGCCGTCATTAGTAGCGGTTTGGGACTGGTTTTCGCCTGCTGGTTTGCAACCGGGCTGCTCGGCATAACCCTGGTGGATATGTCCGCAATCTGGAAGAACATTGAAAATGTGATGGTTGAAGTGATGAGCCACACACCGCCAGACTGGCCGATGGTGTTGAACTGATAAAAAATCACATATGGCTACCCCTGTTTTGAGGTAGCCATAATTTTTCGTATAAAGCAGAAAAATTAGAACGGAATATCGTCGTCAAAATCCATCGGCGGCTCGTTAGACGGCGCTGCCGGAGCTGACTGCTGCGGGCGAGACTGCGCGCCGCCGCTGAACTGATTGCCGCCCTGCGGCTGCTGAGGCTGACCCCAACCGCCCTGCTGCTGACCGCCGCCTGCCGGAGCACCACCACTCTGACGGCCACCCAGCATTTGCATGGTGCCGCCAACGTTAACCACAACTTCAGTGGTGTACTTTTCTACGCCGGACTGATCGGTCCATTTGCGGGTACGCAGCTGGCCTTCGATATAGACCTGAGAACCTTTACGCAGATATTCGCTGGCTACTTCCGCCAGTTTGCCGAACAGCACGACACGGTGCCATTCAGTCTGCTCTTTCATTTCGCCGGTCGCTTTATCACGCCAGGATTCGGAAGTAGCCAGCGTAATGTTGGCAACTGCGCCACCATTCGGCATATAGCGTACTTCCGGGTCCTGGCCCAGATTACCGACGAGAATCACCTTGTTTACGCCTCTGCTGGCCATGATCGTGTCTCCTGAAAAACGTTACTGAATAAGTGTAAGCGCGGGATTGTAGCATTTCCAATAGCGCTTTTACTACGTTGCGAGATCGATTCCAGTAAACAACCCCGGATAGACATTGTTGCACAGACACCTGCGTTTTGCATTCCAATACTGTATATCCATTCAGGTCAGGTTGTGTCATAATTAACCGTTTGTGATCGCCGGTAGCACCATGCAGCCAGGCAAAAAAGCGTTTAATCCGGGAAAGATGAATGGATAAGATCGAAGTTCGGGGCGCCCGCACCCATAATCTCAAAAACATCAACCTCGTCATCCCGCGCGACAAGCTGATTGTCGTCACCGGGCTTTCGGGCTCAGGCAAATCTTCGCTCGCTTTCGACACCTTGTATGCCGAAGGACAGCGTCGTTACGTTGAATCCCTTTCCGCGTACGCGCGTCAGTTTCTGTCACTGATGGAAAAGCCGGATGTCGACCACATTGAGGGGCTGTCTCCCGCCATCTCAATCGAGCAAAAATCGACATCCCATAACCCGCGATCCACGGTAGGTACGATTACCGAAATTCACGACTATCTGCGCCTGCTGTTTGCCCGCGTTGGCGAACCGCGCTGCCCGGATCACGACGTTCCCCTGGCGGCGCAGACCGTGAGTCAAATGGTGGACAACGTCCTGTCGCAGCCAGAAGGCAAGCGTCTGATGCTGCTGGCGCCGGTAATTAAAGAGCGCAAAGGCGAGCACACCAAAACGCTGGAAAACCTGGCGGGTCAGGGCTATATCCGCGCCCGTATCGATGGGGAAGTGTGCGACCTGTCCGATCCGCCCAAGCTTGAGCTGCAAAAGAAACACACCATTGAAGTGGTAATTGACCGCTTTAAAGTACGTGGCGATCTCACCCAGCGCCTGGCGGAATCGTTTGAAACCGCGCTGGAACTGTCCGGCGGTACGGCAGTGGTTGCCGATATGGACGACCCGAAAGCGGAAGAGCTGCTGTTCTCTGCCAACTTCGCCTGCCCGATCTGCGGCTACAGCATGCGCGAACTGGAACCGCGTCTGTTTTCATTCAACAACCCGGCGGGCGCATGCCCGACCTGTGACGGCCTCGGCGTACAACAGTATTTCGATCCTGACCGGGTGATTCAAAACCCGGAACTGTCGCTGGCCGGTGGCGCTATCCGCGGCTGGGATCGCCGCAACTTCTACTACTTCCAGATGCTTAAGTCACTGGCGGAACACTATAAATTCGACGTCGAAGCCCCATGGGCCAGCCTGAACCCCGCCGTGCATAAAGTGGTGCTGTACGGTTCCGGTAAAGAGAATATCGAATTTAAATACATGAACGATCGCGGCGATACGTCCGTACGCCGCCATCCGTTCGAAGGCGTATTGCACAATATGGAGCGCCGTTATAAAGAGACGGAATCCAGCGCGGTACGCGAGGAATTAGCCAAATTCATCAGCAACCGCCCGTGCGCCAGCTGTGAAGGGACGCGTTTGCGCCGGGAAGCCCGCCACGTATTTGTTGAAAATACGCCGCTGCCCGCAATTTCCGACATGAGCATCGGTCATGCGATGGATTTCTTCAACAACCTGAAGCTTGCCGGTCAGCGAGCGAAGATTGCAGAGAAAATTCTTAAAGAGATTGGCGATCGTCTGAAATTCCTGGTCAACGTCGGCCTCAACTACCTGACGCTGTCGCGTTCAGCGGAAACGCTCTCCGGCGGCGAAGCCCAGCGTATTCGTCTGGCAAGCCAGATCGGCGCGGGTCTGGTCGGCGTGATGTACGTCCTGGATGAACCGTCTATTGGTCTGCATCAGCGCGATAACGAACGTCTGTTGGGCACGCTCATCCATCTGCGTAATCTGGGTAATACCGTGATTGTGGTCGAGCACGATGAAGATGCGATCCGCGCCGCTGACCACGTTATCGATATCGGCCCGGGCGCTGGCGTTCACGGCGGCCGGGTGGTTGCCGAAGGGACGCTCGACGACATCATGGCGGTGCCTGAGTCGCTGACCGGCCAGTACATGAGCGGTAAGCGTAAAATTGAAGTACCGAAACAGCGCGTGGCGGCCGATCCGGAAAAAGTGCTGAAGCTTACCGGCGCGCGCGGCAACAACCTGAAAGATGTCACCCTGACGCTGCCGGTTGGCCTGTTCACCTGCATTACCGGGGTTTCTGGTTCGGGTAAATCGACGCTGATCAACGACACGCTGTTCCCGATTGCGCAGACAGCGCTGAACGGCGCCACGCTGGCTGAACCTGCACCGTACCGCGATGTTCAGGGCCTGGAACATTTCGACAAAGTGATCGACATTGACCAAAGCCCGATTGGTCGTACTCCGCGATCCAACCCGGCAACCTACACCGGTGTGTTTACGCCGGTGCGCGAACTGTTTGCTGGCGTACCAGAGTCCCGCGCGCGCGGCTACACGCCGGGTCGTTTCAGCTTTAACGTTCGCGGCGGACGCTGTGAAGCCTGTCAGGGCGACGGCGTGATCAAAGTTGAAATGCACTTCCTGCCGGATATCTACGTGCCGTGCGACCAGTGTAAAGGCAAGCGCTATAACCGCGAAACGCTGGAGATTAAGTACAAGGGCAAGACCATCCACGAAGTGCTGGATATGACCATTGAAGAAGCACGCGAGTTCTTCGATGCCGTCCCGGCGCTGGCGCGTAAGCTACAAACGCTGATGGACGTGGGCCTGACGTATATCCGTCTCGGCCAGTCGGCCACTACGCTCTCCGGCGGCGAAGCGCAGCGCGTGAAGCTGGCGCGCGAACTGTCAAAACGCGGCACCGGGCAGACGTTGTATATCCTTGATGAACCGACCACCGGTCTGCATTTTGCGGATATTCAGCAGTTACTGGACGTGCTGCATCAGTTGCGCGATCAGGGCAACACCATCGTGGTGATTGAGCACAATCTGGACGTAATCAAAACCGCTGACTGGATTGTCGATCTCGGTCCGGAAGGCGGTAGCGGCGGCGGGGAAATTCTGGTCTCCGGCACGCCAGAAACGGTCGCTGAGTGTGAAGCTTCACACACGGCCCGCTTCCTCAAACCGCTGTTGTAATTGCGCAACACTTATCTGGCCTACAGAATATGCATAATTTCTTGTAGGCCGGATAAGGCGCTTGCGCCGCATCCGGCAAAACAGATCAGGGCTGCGCCAATATCCGACGTTTATCTTCCGGCAGCGTGTTTACCGCCAGCTGATAAGAGGCATCAACCAGATAATAAATCTGCGAATCCGGCAGCGAGCCGTCCAGATACACCGTGCTCCAGTGCGCTTTATTCAGATGCCTGCTTGGTCGTACATCGCTATGCTGCTGACGCAGTAATTCCGCCAGTTCAGGGCTGGTTTTCAGAGAGACCGCCGGGCGTTCTTCTACCTCTTTTACCATGGCAAAGAGTACATCTTCGACTTTGATTTGTGTGGCTTTCCAGTCACTGTGCACGCTCTGCTCCGCGCCCGTTTTAGCCATGCAGTATTGCAGCAACTCCGAATTCGTCATCTTTATTCCCCTTACCAGCACTCGCCTAATGAGAACATCTTTTATTCAGTGTGCAGCAAGTCCGCAAAAGGTAAAAGCCGGTAACGCAAATTTGTTTAAAAAACCACCAAACAGCAGCCTGCGCCTTTAATACTCAGAATTTACGATCACCTCTTCACCAAACGCGCCAGCCTGGGGTAGCGGTTTATAGGTGGAGTTGGAAGCACGTAAAATACGAATACCGCGAATACCCACGTCGCGAGCAGCGGTGATGTCATTGTCAGAATCGCCGTAGAACATGCGCACGTTTTTATCCTGTAACCACTGCGTTTTGGTGTTCTGGCCCGGCTTGTCGCCGGCAAAAATGACCGGATTCATATTAGCGGCCGGGATGTGAAAGTTATCAGCCAGCGTTTTCGATACCGTTTCAGTCTTCGTCGGGCTACGTCCGGTGACGAAGAAAATGCTATCGCCACGACGCACATGCATATCAATTAACTGGCGCGCCACTTCTTTTGGAATACTGAACTCGTCCCAGCCGTTGTTCATTTTCTCCCAGAAAGCCGGATTCTTCAGGTAATCTTCACTGTCCGGAGAGTACGTTTTCTTACCGCGCCAGAAGCCCGGACTGGAAAAAAGGACGGTATCATCGATATCAAACCCGACGGCCATCGGCGGGCGTCCAGTCAGACTGTTTTCAATTTGCGCCACGGAAACCCAGTGAATGGGGGCCTGCTCGGCGAGTTTTGCAACGTTGGTGCCTGGATTGAGCTGCGAGGGAGAAGAAACTAATGCCTGAGCAGGCTGATTTAACGTGAACAATAAACAAACGGCACTCAGTGCCAACGTAAACTTGCGCATATTTTTCCCTAAGTAGTCAGTTAGTTATCATTTTTTTATTAACAACTGGTCAAAAAACTATCTGACCTTACCCCCTGAGGGAAGGGAAAGGAAGGATTTTCTCTGGTTTTGTTACAGAAAAAGAGCACGATCACACAGAAAAGCATGCCTGATGGCGCTACGCTTATCCGGCCTACAAACGAAAAAAACCAATGCTCTTGTAGGCCGGGTAAAGCGTTGACGCCGCCATCCGGCAAACCAGATTGTTACATAACGGCAGCAAAGGCCTTCGCCACGCGCTGCACGTTAGCGTGATTCAATCCGGCCACGCACATACGACCACTGGCAATCAGGTACACACCAAACTCATCACGCAGGCGATCGACCTGAGCGGCGCTAAGCCCGGTATAGCTGAACATCCCGCGCTGTTGCAGCAGATAGTCAAAGTTACGACCAGGAATTTCAGCGCTCAACACGTTAACCAGCTCCTGGCGCATTGCCAGGATGCGGGTCCGCATCTCTTCGACTTCCGCCAGCCAGCTGGCTTTCAGCGCGTCATCACCCAGTACCGTAGCGACCACCTGCGCACCAAAGTTCGGCGGGCTGGAGTAGTTACGACGTACGGTCGCTTTTAATTGTCCCAGAACGCGGCTTGCTGCATCGGCGTCTTCACATACCACAGACAGCCCACCGACGCGCTCGCCGTATAAAGAGAAAATTTTAGAAAATGAGTTGCTGACCAGAGCGGGTAATCCGGCGCTGGCTATAGAGCGGATCGCGTAAGCATCGTCTTGCATTCCGCCGCCAAAGCCCTGATAGGCAATGTCGAGGAACGGGATCAGATCTCGCGATTTCAGAATCTCAATAACGGCATCCCATTGCGCAGGGGTTAAATCTGCACCGGTCGGGTTATGGCAGCACGGATGCAGCAGCACGATGCTGCGCGCTGGTAAGGTATTCAGCGTGGCCAGCAGGTCATTGAAACGTACCCCGTTGGTTTCATTGTCATACCAGGGGTAAGTACTCACTTCGAATCCAGCCCCTTCAAAAATCGCGATATGGTTTTCCCATGTTGGATCGCTGACCCATACGCCAGAGTCAGGGAAATAGCGTTTCAGGAAATCTGCGCCAATTTTTAGCGCCCCGGAACCACCCAGCGTCTGAATGGTTGCGACACGCTGTTGCAGGAGAACCGGATGATCCGCGCCAAACAGCAGCGGCGCAATGGTATTACGATACGTGTTCAGACCTTCCATCGGTAGATACAGCGAAGCGCCATGCGGTTGGGCATTGAGTCGGGCTTCCGCCTCCGTCACCGCTTTAAGCTGAGGAATAATGCCGTCTTCGTTGTAGTACAGACCAATGCTGAGGTTCACTTTGTCGCTACGTGAATCTTCTTTGAATCGCTCCATGAGCGATAAAATCGGGTCGCCAGCGTAGGCGTCAACTTTTTGAAACACGAGGTGGTTCTCCAGGTTTACAGGCAGAGGATAAGAACACAATAAACCGGAAGCGGAAGAAGATCGAGAGGATGTTGCAGTTGGCGAGCATATTGCCGGATGGCGGCGTTCCGCCTGTCCGGCATATCATGAACTTAGTCGATATACTTCATCGCCACCCTTGAGGTCAGGCGCGTGATAAGTTCGTAAGCACTTACTTTCGTCATTTCAGCAATGCGTTCCACGGGCAAACCTTCACCCCAAAGAATCACTGAATCACCGGCCTTATCCTGTGCCTCAGGGCCTAAATCGACGCAGATCATATCCATCGCGACGCGACCAACGATCGGCACTTCACGACCATTGACCAGCACCGGTGTTCCAGACGGCGCCGCACGCGGGTAACCATCACCATAACCCATCGCCACCACGCCTAAACGCGTGTCGCGCTCGCTCTGCCAGGTACCGCCATAGCCGACCGGTTCGCCCGCTTTGTGCTCACGCACCGCAATCAGGCTGGAGTTTAGCGACATCACCGGCTGGCAGCCAAAATCGGCACCGATAGAGTGGTTTTCCAACGGTGAGACGCCGTACAGAATCAGCCCCGGACGCGCCCAGTCGAAGTGAGATTGCGGCCACAGCAGAATACCACCGGATGCGGCAATCGAACGCTGCCCCGGTTTGCCTTCACAGAAGCTATTAAAGATATCGAGCTGCTTTTCAGTCGCGCCACACTCAGGCTCGTCCGCGCGTGCAAAGTGGCTGACGATATTGACCGGCTGGCGCACATTTTCACATTGCGTCAGGCGCTGATAAAACGCCTCGGCCTGCTCAGGACGCACGCCCAGGCGGTGCATGCCCGTGTCGAGCTTCATCCAGACGGTGACCGGTTCAGCCAGTTTTGCGGCCTCCAGGGCCTCGAGCTGCTCCAGGTTGTGTACGGCGGTATGCAGACGCTGCGCGGAGATAGTCGGCAGATCGGTGGCATCGAAAAATCCCTCCAGTAGCAGGATAGGCTGCGTGATGCCCCCCGCGCGAAGCCGCAGGGCTTCTTCAAGACGAGCGACACCAAAAGCGTCCGCATCGGGGAGCGTTCGCGCGGTCTCTAACAGACCATGGCCGTAAGCGTTCGCTTTCACGACCGCAACCAGTTTACTGGCAGGAGCCAGTTCACGCAGACGTTGCAGGTTGTGTCGCAGAGCGCGGCGGTTAATAACTACAGTTGCCGCTTGCATGTGTATTCCTTAATAAAAGAATCTCCTAAATCATTCGTGTTGCAGAAAGGCGACAAGCCTGAGAATCCCCGGAAGCTTAGTAAACTAAGTGACCGGGGTGAACGGGCGAAGTCAACGCATCTGCAGCATGAAGGATGACGGAGATTTATTCGTCGTCGTATTGTGGGCCCGCATAGTTGTCGAATCGCGACCACTGTCCGTTAAACGTCAGGCGAACCGTTCCGATCGGACCGTTACGCTGCTTACCAATAATAATTTCGGCGATGCCTTTTAAGTCGCTGTTTTCGTGATAAACCTCATCACGATAGATAAACATGATTAAGTCGGCATCCTGCTCGATGGAGCCGGATTCACGCAGATCTGAGTTGACCGGACGCTTGTCGGCGCGTTGTTCCAGAGAGCGGTTAAGCTGCGACAGCGCCACCACCGGCACATGCAGTTCTTTCGCTAACGCTTTCAGCGAGCGGGAAATTTCAGCAATTTCCAGCGTACGGTTGTCGGAAAGCGACGGCACGCGCATCAGCTGCAGGTAGTCGATCATGATAAGTCCGATACCGCCGTGTTCACGGGCGATACGACGGGCACGCGAACGCACTTCCGTTGGCGTCAGGCCGGAGGAGTCATCAATATAGATGTTTCGTTTCTCCAGCAAAATACCCATTGTTCCGGAAATTCGCGCCCAGTCTTCGTCATCCAGTTGACCAGTACGAATTTTTGTCTGGTCTACGCGTGAAAGCGAGGCCAGGGAACGCATCATGATCTGCTCTGAGGGCATTTCAAGACTAAAGATAAGAACCGGCTTATCCTGCAACATCGCCGCATTTTCGACGAGGTTCATTGCAAATGTTGTTTTACCCATCGACGGACGCGCGGCGACGATGATGAGGTCTGACGGCTGCAAACCAGCGGTTTTTTTGTTGAGGTCGTCATAACCGGTGTTCACCCCGGTGACGCCGTCGTGCGGCTGCTGGAATAGCTGCTCGATACGCGCGACGGTAGCGTCGAGCACATCGGTAATGTTTTTCGGGCCTTCGTCTTTGTTGGCGCGGCTTTCAGCGATTTTAAAGACGCGAGACTCCGCAAGATCCAGCAGGTCTTCACTGGAACGTCCTTGCGGATCGAATCCGGCTTCCGCAATTTCGTTCGCGACCGAAATCATGTCACGGACAACGGCACGTTCGCGGACGATATCCGCATAAGCGCTGATGTTGGCCGCACTTGGCGTATTTTTCGATAACTCAGCCAGGTACGCAAAACCGCCGACGCTGTCCAGTTGGCCCTGAACCTCCAGCGACTCTGCCAGGGTAATCAGATCGATGGGTTTTCCCATCTCCTGCAGGCGATGCATTTCCGTAAAGATATGCCGGTGCGGGCGGGTATAAAAATCCTCCGCGACCACGCGTTCGGCCACGTCATCCCAGCGTTCGTTATCCAGCATTAAACCGCCCAACACCGACTGTTCCGCTTCAATCGAGTGCGGCGGTACTTTCAGCCCGGCGACCTGGGGATCGCGCTCACGAGCATCAGTCTGTTGTTTGTTGAAGGGTTTATTTCCTGCCATAGTGAATGGAGTTACCGAGATAATGATTGGGTCGAAAGATTACCACATTTCTTTTGGAGGAAGCATGGCAACACGTATTGAATTTCACAAGCATGGTGGGCCTGATGTACTCAAGGCTGTGGAGTTTACGCCGGTTGACCCGGCGGAAAACGAAATCCAGGTCGAGAATAAAGCGATAGGGATCAACTACATCGACACCTACATCCGCAGTGGTCTTTATCCGCCGCCTTCTCTGCCCAGCGGTCTGGGTACCGAAGCCGCAGGCGTGGTCAGCAAAGTTGGCAGCAAAGTGACGCACATCAAAGCTGGCGATCGCGTGGTGTATGCTCAGTCTGCGCTTGGCGCTTACAGCTCAGTGCATAACGTGCCGGCTGATAAAGCCGCTATTCTGCCTAACGCTATCTCGTTTGAACAGGCCGCCGCCTCGTTTCTGAAGGGGCTGACCGTTTTTTACCTGTTGCGCAAAACCTATGAAATCCAGCCTGACGAACCGTTTTTATTCCACGCAGCCGCAGGTGGCGTCGGTCTGATCGCTTGTCAGTGGGCGAAAGCGTTGGGAGCGAAACTGATTGGCACCGTCGGCAATGCGCAAAAAGCGCAAATTGCGCAGCAGGCCGGGGCGTGGCAGGTAATTAACTATCGTGAAGAAAGCATTGTTGAGCGGGTAAAAGAGATCACCGGCGGTAAAAAAGTGCGGGTGGTGTACGACTCGGTGGGGAAAGATACCTGGGAAGCCTCTCTCGATTGTCTGCAGCGCCGCGGACTGATGGTCAGTTTTGGCAACGCGTCCGGACCAGTTACCGGTGTAAATTTAGGGATTCTTAATCAGAAAGGTTCGCTGTACGTGACCCGCCCTTCGCTCCAGGGTTACATCACCAACCACCATGAATTAACCGAAGCCAGCAATGAGCTGTTCTCGCTGATTGCCAGCGGGGTGATCAAAGTGGATGTCGCACCTGGTCAGACATTTGCGCTACACGACGCGCAACGGGCCCATGAAGTGCTGGAAAGTCGCGCCACGCAGGGATCGAGTCTGCTGATCCCGTAAAGAATTAGGGCTTCCCGCAGGAAGCCCTTTCTTTTTTTAGTTCGGCTGTATGTAGGGTACAGCTCGATGAATTCGTTAACCAGGCAATAGTGACAGATTTGATAATCAATTCCTATTTGGTTCTAAAGGCAATGTTTCAGGTTGTGACGGACCACTCAATACCTTAGTAAAATCGGCGGTTATTGCGCTGATACTGTGGGACTTTTGGCGCTTTTATCGCCTTGATCACCCACACCACGGCAACGGCCAGTAACAGCCAGGGCAACAGTTTAATCATCAAGGCAAATAGCCCGCCCAAAAACATGACGACGGTGGCTACCACCAGCGCGGCCAGCACCCCCAGCAACGAGACGCCGGTGACCATCAGCATGATAAAAAATCCAATCACAAAAAGTAGTTCCAGCATGACTCTCTCCCGAAATAAAATACTCTCCATTCCTTTACAAGAAACATGCCAAAGTTAATCCACTGATTTATAAAACAAAAAACCCTGTGACAACGCACAGGGTGTGGTGAAATTAACTAACTTTTAGTGAGAAACTAACGCTTATCGGCCACCAGCTTCAAAGCATGTTCCAGGACGTTAATATCGGCTCCGGCTTTATGCGCGTTCTCACTCAGGTAACGACGCCACTGACGTGCGCCGGGGATCCCCTGAAACAGTCCCAGCATATGGCGCGTCACATGCCCCAAATAGGTTCCCTGACTCAGTTCACGCTCAATATATGGGTACATGGCACGCACCACGGCGACCGGATCGGCATCATGAGTAGCGGCGTCAAAAATTTCGCGGTCGACCGACGCCAGAATTCCGGGATTTTGATAGGCTTCACGCCCCACCATCACGCCATCCATATGCTGCAGATGCTTTTTCGCTTCTTCCAGCGATTTAATACCGCCGTTGATCGACATCGTCAGATGCGGGAAATCACGCTTTAACTGATAAACACGGTCATAATCCAGCGGTGGGATCTCGCGGTTTTCCTTCGGGCTTAACCCGGACAGCCAGGCCTTGCGGGCGTGAATGATGAACATCTCGCATTCGCCGTTGCCAGATACCGTGTTGATGAAATCGCACAGGAATTCGTAGCTGTCCTGATCATCAATGCCGATTCGGGTCTTCACCGTCACCGGAATCGACACCACATCGCGCATCGCCTTGACGCAATCGGCGACCAGTTGCGCATTCCCCATCAGACAGGCGCCAAACATGCCATTCTGTACGCGGTCGGAAGGACAACCCACGTTGAGGTTAATTTCGTCATAGCCCCGCTGTTCAGCGAGCTTCGCACACTGCGCCAGCGCAGCCGGATCGCTCCCGCCCAGTTGCAACGCGAGCGGATGTTCTTCTTCGCTATACGCCAGATAATCGCCTTTACCATGAATGATCGCTCCGGTGGTCACCATCTCCGTATACAGCAGCGTCTGGCGGGACAGTAAGCGCAAAAAGTAGCGGCAATGTCTGTCCGTCCAGTCGAGCATCGGCGCGATAGAAAAACGATGAGCGGGAAAAGCGGTAGACTGAGATTCAGGCAGCATGGCGAATATTCAAGCATCCGGTTAAAAAAGGGGCGCTACTATAGCATAGACCGATGCGATAGTGCGCCCCATCATCGTGGCTCGCACAGCATATTCTCACAGAGCGTTATTTGCGCCCCGGCTTGCCGTCATGTGGGCCAAAAAACTGCGGCGGATGGTCAACCCAGCGATCCTCGCGCGTGGCGGCATAGACCGGGTTAAGCGGGTAATAAATGCGATTATATTTTTTGTTTGCCTCACCCACGACCAGCAAGCGCACCTCTTCACTGGTGTTATTGATAAAGGTGTGGCACACCCCGGTTCCTGCCGGAAAACCGACGCTGTCGCCAGGTTCGAGCTTCCATAAATAGCCGTTAATCCAGGCTTCCGGATAACCTTCCAGCACATAGATAAACTCTTCTTCATCGCTTTCGGCATGAGGATAAGATGTGCGACGCCCCGGCGGCAGGCGTTCATGATGAATACCTAGTCTTCCTAACCCCAGTTTACGGGCAAGCGGCGCGCCAATAGCAAAAAGTTCATTGCTGTCGGGGTAGGTGGAGTCATCAGCCCCCTCCACCTCTCGCCAGTGGCGAATACAGTCGGGTCTTTTCATGTGGATTCTCCAGAATACGATGCGTCAGGTATAGCACACAGCGGCGGATCTCGGCGTTTTAAGCAGAACATGATAAAGTAAGGGATTAACCTTTCACACAAATCGAGGCGCCAAATGGACAAAACCACCACGCAGGAGTTATTGGCTCAAGCTGAAAAACTCTGTGCGCAACGCAACGTGCGGCTAACGCCACAGCGCCTCGAAGTGCTGCGCCTGATGAGCCTGCAGGAAGGCGCTATTAGCGCTTATGACCTGCTCGACCTGCTACGGGAAACCGAGCCGCAGGCCAAGCCACCGACCGTTTATCGTGCGCTCGATTTTCTGCTGGAACAAGGTTTTGTACATAAAGTGGAATCGACCAACAGCTACGTGCTGTGTCACCTGTTCGATCAACCGACCCACAGTTCTGCGATGTTTATTTGCGATCGCTGTGGCGTGGTAAAAGAAGAGTGTGCGGAAGGTGTGGAAGACATCATGCATATGCTGGCGGCAAAAATGGGTTTTGCTCTGCGGCATAACGTGATTGAAGCTCACGGGCTGTGCCCGGCATGCGTGGAGGTTGAAGCCTGTCGCCATCCAGGCGAATGTCAGCATGACCACTCAATTCTGGTGAAAAAGAAAGTCGGTCGCTAAGCCAGAGAGCGTACATCCTTGTACTCTCAGGAGGGGACTAATTACCAGCGGTAATCGTTGCGGGTTTCCCAGTCAGTGACTTCTTTCTCCGCCTGATCTTTTGCATAACCGTAACGCTCCTGGACTTTACCGACCAGTTGGTCACGTTTGCCTTCAATGACCGTCATATCATCGTCGGTCAGTTTGCCCCATTGCTCTTTCACTTTACCTTTGAACTGTTTCCAGTTGCCGCCGACTTCGTCTTTATTCATCATCAAATCCTCATCGTTAGGTTGTGAATAGCCAGAGTATCTCGTCCAACTCCGCTATCTTTTCTGCTGGACGTGAGAATAAGTGTAGTCACTGATTCGGCATTCGATTCACTATTCAGAATTTTTAACCGTCAGGCTTCAACGAACCACGTCCCGTTGCGCCAGTGACGTCGCCAGATAAAGGCCAGTGAAAGCCCGCGCAGGGCGAGAAACACAGTGAGTGCCAGCCACAAACCGTGGTTACCCAGCAGCGGTAAAGCCAGTAACGTTAATGCGAATCCCGCGGCGGCAACGGCCATGCTGTTGCGCATTTCTGCAGCCCGTGTTGCGCCGATAAACATACCGTCCAGCAAATAACACCAGACGCCAACCAGCGGCAAAATCACCTGCCAGATAAGATAACGATCGGCCAGCAGTTGAATCTGCGGGAGCGAGGTCAGCAACGCTATAATGTGCTCGCCAAACAGGGCATAAACCAGCGAAAACAGAATCGCCACAAGACCGGACTGTCGGCAGGCTGCGCGCCAGACATCCAGTAACTGGCTGCCATCCCGTGCGCCATAGGCCTGACCAGAATGCGCTTCAACGGCGTAGGCAAACCCGTCCAGCGCGTAGGCGGTAAAGGTCAGCAGGGTCATCAGAACGGCATTTACCGCAATGATATCGCTCCCCAGGCGCGCGCCCAGCACCGTAATGGCACCGAAACAGAGCTGTAGCAACAGCGAGCGCAGCATGATGTCGCGGTTAAGCGCCAGTAAGCGGCGGAAATTGCCACGCCAGGCCTGTTTCAACATTGCCAGCGAAATTCCGCGCATATGCAGGACTTTGCGTACCATTAACAGACCGATCAGCAAGGTGGCATATTCGGCGGTGACCGTCGCCAGCGCCGCGCCCTGCACGTTCATATGCAGGCCCATCACCAGCCATAAATCGAGCACAATATTGAGAACATTACCGACAATCAGCAGGATAACCGGCGCCCGTGCATACTGAACGCCAAGCAGCCAGCCGAGCAGTACCAGATTCGCCAGCGAGGCGGGGGCGCTTAACCAACGGATTTCCAGGAAACGTCGGGCCTGCTCCAGTACGGCTTCACTGCCGCCGACAATATGCAGAGCCAGATCGATAATCGGCGTCCGAAACAGTGCGATAAGCAGCCCCGCCCCCAGCGCCAGCATTAGCGGCTGCACCAGCGCACGCGCCAGTGCCTGCGGATTTTTCGCGCCAAATGCCTGGGCGGTAAGACCTGTGGTGCTCATGCGTAAAAAAAGCAGCAACATAAAGAGAAAACTGGTCGCGGTGGCGCCAACGGCAACGCCGCCAAGATAGACCGGACTATCCAGATGACCAATGACCGCGGTATCGACCAATCCCAGCAAGGGAACGGTGATATTGGAGAAGATCATCGGTAAGGCAAGACGCCAGAGTGCTTTGTCGGAGGAGGTAAAGAAAGGCATGAAATAGAGCCTGAAAAGAAGTTAGAGGTACTGGAAGATGTTGCCCTGGCCCGGTAAGCGCAGTGCCACCGGGCGAGTTGCCGGATGGCGACGCAAACGTCTTATCCGGCCTACAGGGACTCAACAGAGTATTACAGCCATTCCCCGTTACGAATGACGCCTACCGCCAGCCCTTCAATAGTGAAGTTTTGCTCGCGCAGGTCGACCACAATGGGTTTGAATTCGCTGTTTTCTGGCAGGAGTTCAACCTTGTTGCCCTGTTTTTTCAGGCGCTTCACCGTCACTTCGTCGTCAATGCGCGCGACAACAACCTGACCGTTACGCACATCCTGTGTTTTATGCACGGCCAGCAAATCACCGTCCATAATCCCGATGTCTTTCATCGACATACCGCTGACGCGCAGCAGAAAATCGGCGTTCGGTTTGAACAGTGAAGGATCGACCTGATAATGGCCTTCGATGTGTTGCTGCGCCAGAAGTGGCTCACCTGCCGCAACGCGCCCGACAAGCGGTAAACCTTCTTCTTCTTCCTGCAACAGACGAATACCACGCGATGCGCCGGATACAATTTCCAGCACGCCTTTACGCGCCAGCGCTTTCAGATGTTCTTCAGCAGCGTTTGGGGAACGGAACCCCAAACGCTGCGCGATCTCCGCACGCGTCGGTGGCATACCTGTCTGGCTAATGTGATCTCTAATAAGATCAAACACCTCTTGCTGCCTGGCCGTTAACGCTTTCATTCCGCCCCCTGGGTGTATATACAGTTATGCTGTGAGTATATACAGCTAAAGGTGATTTTGGAACCGCAAACTGCACAAAAAACAGGAGAATGATGAAGTTGTGGAATCTTTATCGCAAATGCGACCACAACAGGATGCCCCAGGTGATCAGGGCGACAAAAATCGACAGCAATACCGCCGCCGACCCCATGTCTTTCGCACGACCAGACAGTTCGTGGTACTCGGAACCGATACGATCAACCACCGCCTCTATCGCACTGTTAAGAATTTCAACGATCATCACCAGCATCACGGAACCAATCAGCAACACGCGCGTAATGGCGTCGACGTCCAGCCAGCAGGCGATGGCAACGCCTAGCAGAACGGCAACGCTTTCCTGACGAAATGCCGCCTCATTAATCCATGCGGCGCGAAAACCTTTCCAGGAATAGCCTGCAGCTTTGATAATTCGGGTGAATCCAGTGGTATTATTGGCCATCAAAAAGAACCTTTTTACATTATTAGCGTCAATGTCATTGTAACGTTACCCCGTTTGTTTCAGGGTGTGGCAAAGCAGCGCGAAGTATGACCGGATACACCAGAAATTCACTAAACTTTCTGATATCCTTGCAGCGCATTTGCATTATTAACCAGAGGCTTTACATCGTTTATGTCCGGCTGGCCACGAATTTACTACAAATTACTGAATTTACCATTAAGCGTACTGGTAAAAAGCAAGTCTATTCCGGCGGAACCCGCACCGGAATTGGGGCTCGATACTTCTCGCCCCATTATGTACGTCCTACCGTACAACTCCAAAGCAGACTTGCTGACGCTGCGCGCCCAATGTCTGGCGCACGATCTCCCGGATCCCCTGGAACCGCTGGAGATAGACGGAACTCTACTGCCGCGCTACGTGTTTATTCACGGCGGCCCACGTGTCTTCACCTATTACACGCCAAAAGAAGAGTCTATTAAGCTATTCCATAACTATCTCGACTTGCATCGCAGCAATCCAGACCTGGATGTGCAGATGGTGCCGGTTTCGGTGATGTTTGGCCGTGCGCCCGGGCGCGAAAAAGGCGAGGTCAACCCGCCGCTGCGTATGCTGAACGGCGTACAAAAATTCTTTGCTGTGTCCTGGCTGGGTCGCGACAGCTTTGTCCGCTTCTCCCCGTCGGTTTCCCTGCGTCGTATGGCGGATGAACACGGTACAGATAAAATTATCGCCCAGAAATTGGCGCGCGTAGCGCGTATGCACTTTGCACGCCAGCGCCTGGCCGCAGTCGGTCCGCGCCTCCCTGCCCGACAGGATCTGTTTAACAAGCTGTTGGCCTCAAAAGCTATCGCGCGCGCGGTAGAAGATGAAGCGCGCAGTAAAAAAATCTCCCACGAAAAAGCGCAGCAAAATGCGATAGCGCTGATGGAAGAGATTGCCGCCAACTTCTCCTACGAGATGATCCGTCTGACAGACCGTATTCTGGGCTTTACCTGGAACCGTCTGTATCAGGGGATTAACGTTCATAATGCAGAGCGTGTACGCCAGTTGGCGCACGATGGCCACGAAATCGTCTATGTTCCGTGCCACCGCAGCCATATGGACTATATGCTGCTGTCGTACGTGCTGTATCATCAGGGTCTGGTTCCGCCGCACATCGCGGCAGGCATCAACCTGAATTTCTGGCCAGCAGGTCCGATCTTCCGCCGTCTGGGCGCGTTCTTTATTCGTCGTACCTTCAAGGGCAACAAGCTTTATTCCACCGTTTTCCGCGAATACCTGGGCGAGTTGTTCAGCCGCGGCTACTCGGTTGAGTACTTTGTCGAAGGCGGTCGTTCACGTACTGGTCGTTTGCTTGACCCGAAAACCGGCACGCTGTCGATGACCATTCAGGCGATGCTGCGCGGCGGTACGCGTCCGATTACCCTCGTACCGATCTACATCGGCTACGAGCACGTCATGGAAGTGGGCACGTATGCGAAAGAGCTGCGGGGCGCGACGAAAGAGAAAGAGAGCCTGCCGCAAATGCTGCGTGGCTTAAGCAAGCTGCGTAATCTGGGTCAGGGTTACGTTAACTTTGGCGAGCCGATGCCGTTGATGACTTACCTCAACCAGCACGTGCCGGAGTGGCGTGAATCTATCGATCCTATTGAGTCTATCCGTCCTGCCTGGCTGACGCCGACGGTAAATAACATTGCCGCCGATCTGATGGTACGCATTAACAACGCAGGCGCGGCCAACGCCATGAACCTGTGCTGTACCGCGTTACTGGCTTCCCGCCAGCGCTCTCTGACCCGTGAGCAGTTGACTGAACAACTCGATTGCTATCTGAGTCTACTGCGCAACGTACCGTATGCCCCGGATGCGACGGTTCCTGCGCAGAGCGCCAGTGAACTGATTGACCATGCCTTGCAGATGAACAAGTTTGAGGTCGAGAAAGACACCATTGGCGACATCATCATTCTGCCGCGTGAGCAGGCGGTATTGATGACGTACTACCGCAACAACATTGCGCATATGCTGGTTCTGCCTTCGTTAATGGCGGCCATCGTAACCCAGCATCGTCATATTTCACGCGCCGCGCTGCTGCAGCATATTGAAGCGCTATACCCAATGCTGAAAGCGGAGCTGTTCCTGCGCTGGGAGCGTGACGAACTCGCTGGCGTGATCGACGAACTGGCCAGCGAAATGCAGCGCCAGGGACTCATCACCCTGGACGATGACGAACTGCATATCAATCCGGCCCGCTCCCGTACGCTACAGCTGCTGGCGGCGGGTGCTCGTGAGACGTTGCAGCGCTACGCTATTACCTTCTGGCTGCTGAGCGCTAACCCATCTATCAACCGTGGTACGCTGGAGAAAGAGAGCCGCACCGTGGCACAGCGTCTTTCCGTCCTGCATGGCATTAACGCGCCGGAATTCTTCGACAAGGCCGTGTTCAGCTCTCTGGTGCTGACGCTGCGTGACGAAGGATATATCAGCGATACCGGAGATGCCGAACCGGAAGAGACGATGAAGATCTATCAGATGCTGGCCGAACTGGTCACGTCGGATGTGCGTCTGACCATCGAGAGCGCCACACAAGGCGAGTAAGCATAAAAAAACCGGTCGAAATGACCGGTTTTTATTTTGCAGGCTAAGCCAAACTCAAAAATGCCAGTAGCTCATTGCCAGGCCTAAGAACAGCACCAGACCAACATAGTTATTGTTCATAAACGCTTTAAAGCAGGCGTCACGTTCACGGTTGACGATCAGTTTCTGCTGATACACAAACAGCGCCCCAGCCACTAACAGAGACCAGTAATAGCCCAGCCCCAACCCGTTTAACCAGCCCACCAGCGCCATCAGCACCAGCACGCCCACCTGCAGAATACCAATAATCAGCTTGTCGTTCTGGCCGAACAGAATCGCGGTCGATTTAATACCGATCTTCAGGTCATCATCGCGGTCAACCATTGCATACTGCGTATCATAGGCCACCGCCCAGAGGATATTGGCGAGGAACATCAGCCAGCAGCTCAGCGGTACAGACTCGCTCACGGCGGCGAACGCCATCGGGATCGACCAGCCAAACGCCGCCCCCAGCACCACCTGCGGCAGATGCGTATAGCGCTTCATAAACGGGTAAACCCACGCCAGCGCTAGTGCCGCAACGGACAACAAAATGGTCATCGTATTGAGCGTCAATACCAGCAGGAAGGCCAGCAATACCAGTACGACAAACAGCGTTCGGGCTTCTTTCTCGGTGACAGCCCCGCTCGGCAGCGGTCGATTCGCGGTACGCTTAACGTGGCCGTCAAACTTCCTGTCGGCATAGTCATTCACCACGCATCCGGCAGCGCGCATTAACCATACGCCGGCGACAAAAACCGCCAGGATCCACAGTTGCGGCATACCAGGGGTTGCTACCCATAATGCCCACAGCGTAGGCCAGAGCAGCAGTAAGGCGCCGATTGGCTTATCCGTACGCATCAAGCGGTGAAACGCCAGCAGCTTATTCTGCGTCAGACTCCACTCCATCTTTATCTTCCTCTCAGTACAACGGCGATGCAGGCAGAAAAAGCTCGGTAAGCATCAACGGCTTACCGCTCAGCCGCAGGCGGGAACGACGCCCCCACAGCGCTGCATCGCGGCCAATCTCAATAAAATCTCGGGTCAATGTCGATGACGTAAACAGGTAGCGTCCGAGCGGTGTTTTCCCCAGGTTTTGTAAGGCCAGTTCAGGGCCACACAGGGTGGATTCAGGCACCACGGTACGCCCGGCAAGCCAGGGTTCACCATCCGCGCATAACAGGATTTCGCGTAACCAATAGCGGGACTCTTTAGGCAGCAGCGTCAGTTCTTCAGCCACCTCATTTTGCCCAACGAACGCTTCGCGAATCAACGTGACGGTGACTTCTTTGCCCTGCTGCTCAAAACGTTTGGTCATGGAATCTTCCAGTAACAACCAGTCGAGCAGTTGCGGGTCCAGCGCCGGGATCGCATCAAAATAACGCAGCGCACGCAGTTGCGTTAACGCAGGGTGTGGCATGCCTTACTCTCCGATTTATAACCTAAAGGCATTGTATCGCAGAAAAGGCATTACGGGGTGAGCAAACACAATTAAGTGATCGACAGAGCAACATAAGCGTAACAATTCGCACTGAAGGATAAAAAAAGGTGCGCCAGGAGACGCACCAGTTGTTGCAAAATCAACAATGTGGGGAGATGTTTACCCCTTGCCTTTTACACTGCTGATAAAGGTGGATCGGGCTGATTTGGATCCCAGACGTTCAGCTTCATCAAGCAGCTTCAGCGCTTTATCGACATCGCCTTTCGCCACGGCATCCTTAATCGCCTGATTAAAATAGGTTTCGGTGTCGTTCAGCATCGGCTCACTTTTCTTCACCGGCTGCGGCGCAGGAGCTGCAACCGCTGCTGCCGGAGCCGCATAAGTCACTGCAGGCGCTGCGGTATTGCCGACAGTGACAGGGCCAGGGCCGGAAGAACCGAATAGCGGCCCCACCAACACACTGGAGGACGAGCTGGTTTTGACTTTCAATTTCAACAGACCATCGGTGGTATGACGCGCGATCGGGTCCGGAATATCGGGAACGGCGTTACCGACGCCCTTGGCATAGGCTTTTGCCGGATCAAGCAGGGTCGTGGTCTGTTGGAGGTCTTTATCCGTCGTAAAGACCAGAACATAGAGCTTTTGCTGGCCCAGCGCTGGCGTCAGACGCATTACGCCTTCCAGGCGATCGGCACTCATCACGCCGGGCTCCTGGTAGGTGAAATAGCTGCTGGGGAAGAACGCAGATGGCGTCATGTTCTGATCAAGAATTAAGACGTTTGGCGCAAATACGCTGGTTTGTTTGTTTACTTCACTGGTTAGCGTCAGAGTTAACTCGCCAATATTGGCCGGTACGCTCCAGGCCGCGACCGGACCGGTAATTCCAGCAACATCCAAACGCTGGCCCGCGCTCGCAAGCTGCGTGGACTGAGTTTTGGATTGATCAACAGGCGTCCAGGTTAGCTGTTGCAACGCTGCAGTGGGAATAGCAGGCGCCGCGGTAGTGTTCTGCGGAACAATATTCACATCGGCCAGGCTGATGCCAGGCGCGCTGGCAAATAACCCTGCAGATAAACAAAGGGCAACGAGACTTTTCTTCATTTTCATTGTTATCACCTCAGATAGCATGGGTTCAGCGGTGGCCAGGCAATAGCGCGCTAAACCGTAATCAAGAGGGGCTTACGCCCCTCTTTCGGTCTTTACGTCAGGTTAGTGCTGAATTACCACCAGATTTCCATCTGAGCACCGAAGGACCACTCATCGCTGTCGCCACGGCTGGTGGTGCTGATACCAGAGTTCGTTGCAGCTGCGTATTTGGTTACGTCGTTTCCATTTTTGACGTAGCCCCACTCCTCATCCCACTTGGCATAGGTTGCGAAGACACGAATTGCCGGGCGGGACCAGATGCTGTCGCCAGCCTGCCACTGTTGCGCGAGGGTGATTTTGTACTGGCTGTTACGATCGCCAGTCTGCTGAGATTTGACGTTGTCGTAGCCGACTTCCATCAGGGTGCTCATGATTGGCGTCCATTTGTACATCGGGCGGATACCGACGGTGTACCATTCGGTACCCAGATCGTTATCCATATCGAGGTTCTGGTACATACCGACGTACATCAGATCCCATTTGTCGCCCAGGGAAATGGCGCCGTGGTCGAGAATACGCACCAGGCTACCGTTGTTATTAATCACGTTATTGGCGTAATTGGTTTTACTACCATCTGGATTAGTAATGGTGAAGGAAGAAGAACCGTAAGAACCCTGGTTCAAACCTTTACCCTGCGTGGTCATGGAGTCTGTCGCGTACTGAACAACAAACTTGTTGTAGCCCTTCAGCATGCTCTGAGTATGTTCAGCGGTGAACATCCAGCCATCTTTTGATGCGCCGTCTGCCAGGCTGTAATCATCTGTCGTATTCGCACGACCGTAGTCAACACCCAGTTCCAACATACCGTCAGTGTTCGTTGCCAACTGCGCTAAACGAACGTCAAATACGTCGTTGGCGGTGTCTTTGGTACGATCATAGATATTCTGGCTACTGAACGCGTATGAACCCCCCGCTTCCTGAGAACGGCTCGCGGCCAGAGACAGTTTACCGAAGCCCAGATCGATGTTTTCAATACCGGCGCCAGGACCTGAAATATCCCAGTAGTAGAAGTCGATCATGTGCACGTCATGACGTTGGTAGAAGCGCTTACCAGCCCAGATAGTAGAGCCTGGCAGCCATTCAATCAGGTTTTTACCCTGCACGTTGGCTTCACGGAAGGCTGGATCAGTTCCTTCCCAGTCATTCTGCTGTGCTACGGAGTAGGCGACGTTGGTGTCGAAGTAGAAGCTCTTATCGCCTTCTTTCCACACTTCCTGACCTAATTTGATTTCCGCATAGGTTTCACATTCGTTACCGAGACGGTATTTACTTTGTGCACCTGTTGCCTGGAAACATTGTTGTTCGCCGCCGCTACCCGTCCAACCGATACCGGAACGAGCATAACCATGGAAATCCACAGCCATTGCCTGAACAGACATAATGCCTGCTGCCACAGCAACCGCCAGAGGAAGTTTGCGCAGAGTAATCATCGTTCTATCTCCTGAGATCATTGCTTTTCTTTAAACGCTGCCACCTTCTGAAACTGCGAATGGTTTTGCGTTTCGTTTTTTTATGGGGACCTTAAACGCCCGGCTCCTGGTGCAACCGACGACATGCAGTGCCATCCTCACGGAACAAATGGCAACGCTCTGGCGGCAGGCCGATAGCGAATGTGGCACCCTCTTCTACCAACACCACGTCGTTCTGGCGGTAAACCAGGTTTTGACGGATGGCGGGGATCTGGATATGAATTTGTGTTTCGTGACCAAGTTGTTCGACCACCTGGACTTCACCTTCGAGGGTGACATCGGCGATTTCGCTGGGCAGCAGATGTTCCGGGCGGATACCTAAAGACATATTGGCGCCCACCTGAACGCGGGCACTGTCGACAGGTAACCAGACTTGCTGGCGGTTTGGTAATTCAACCTGCACCTGATCAATTGCCGTTGCGGTAACTTTCACCGGCAGGAAGTTCATCTTTGGCGAACCGATAAAGCCCGCGACAAAGCGGTCGGCAGGATAGTGGTACAGCTCCAGGGGTTTACCGACCTGCGCCACACGACCGGCATCCAACACCACAATTTTGTCTGCCAGGGTCATCGCTTCGACCTGATCGTGGGTGACGTAAATCATCGTGCGGCCAAGACGTTTATGCAGGCGGGAGATTTCAATACGCATCTGGACGCGCAGCGCGGCGTCAAGGTTCGACAACGGTTCGTCCAGCAGGAATACTCGCGGCTCGGCAACCAACGTACGGCCAATCGCCACACGCTGACGTTGGCCGCCGGAAAGCGCTTTCGGTTTACGGTCCAGCAGGTGCGCCAGTTGCAGAACTTCAGCTACCTGATTAACGCGCTGGTTCATTACCTCTTTTTTCGCACCGGCCAGTTTGAGGCCGAACGACATGTTTTCCGCGACGGATAAATGGGGGTATAACGCATAGGACTGGAAGACCATGCCCACACCGCGTTCGGCGGGCGGAATATCGTTCATCCGGGTCTCCCCGATAAACAGGTCGCCGCTGGTGATGGTTTCAAGTCCGGCGATCATACGCAGCAAGGTCGACTTACCACAGCCTGACGGTCCGACAAACACCACGAACTCCCCTTCGTGAATGTCGAGATTGATATCCTTCGATACCACCACGTCACCCCAGGCTTTCGTTACATTTCGCAGCTGTACGCTCGCCATGCCCTTCTCCCTTCGTTACAACCTGTCATCGACAGCAACATTCATGATGGACTGACTATGCGTTATCCCTCACGGGCGTGAATCCTCCACCCCCCAGCTTTTTTATGGGGGAGGAGGCGGGAGGATGAGAGCGCAGCGTCTGAGACCCGGACCACCAGCCTCAGAGGAATTTCGTGATGCAGCTTGCAAAAATGGGTGGGGTTTTATGTGCGCCAGTGCGCAATACTCACATTTATGTAACACAGATCACATAAAGAACGGGTGGGGCGTAGGTGTAAGGAGGATGGAAAGAGGTTGCCGTATAAAGAAACTAGTACCCGTTAAGCCACCTCTGCAAAATCACCAAACAGGATGGGAACTATGAATATCAAAACTGGCGCACGCATCCTCGCATTGTCTGCATTAACGACGATGATGTTTTCCGCCTCGGCTCTCGCCAAGATTGAAGAAGGTAAGTTGGTCATCTGGATTAACGGCGACAAAGGCTATAACGGCCTCGCTGAAGTGGGTAAAAAATTCGAGAAAGACACGGGTATCAAAGTTACCATTGAGCACCCGGACAAGCTGGAAGAGAAGTTCCCGCAGGTTGCCGCGACTGGCGACGGCCCGGACATCATCTTCTGGGCGCATGACCGTTTTGGCGGCTACGCACAATCTGGCCTGCTGGCTGAAATCACGCCAGACAAAGCGTTCCAGGACAAGCTCTATCCGTTCACCTGGGATGCCGTACGCTATAACGGCAAACTGATTGCGTACCCGATCGCCGTGGAAGCGCTGTCGCTGATTTACAACAAAGACCTCGTTCCGAACCCACCGAAAACCTGGGAAGAAATTCCCGCGCTGGATAAAGGGCTGAAAGCGAAAGGTAAATCCGCGCTGATGTTCAACCTGCAAGAACCGTACTTCACCTGGCCGCTGATTGCCGCCGACGGCGGTTACGCGTTCAAGTTTGAAAACGGCAAGTACGACGTGAAAGACGTGGGCGTGGATAGCGCTGGCGCGAAAGCGGGCCTGACCTTCCTGGTCGACCTGATCAAAAACAAACACATGAATGCGGATACCGACTACTCCATCGCCGAAGCGGCCTTTAACAAAGGCGATACCGCGATGACCATCAACGGTCCGTGGGCGTGGTCCAACATCGATAAGAGCAAGGTGAACTACGGCGTTACGCTGCTGCCAACCTTCAAAGGCAAGCCGTCTAAACCGTTCGTTGGCGTACTGAGCGCGGGTATCAACGCCGCCAGCCCGAACAAAGAACTGGCGAAAGAGTTCCTCGAAAACTACCTGTTGACCGACCAGGGTCTGGATGAAGTGAACAAGGACAAACCACTGGGCGCGGTTGCGCTGAAATCCTTCCAGGAACAGTTAGCGAAAGACCCGCGTATCGCGGCCACCATGGATAACGCCCAGAAAGGCGAAATCATGCCGAACATCCCGCAGATGTCCGCATTCTGGTATGCCGTGCGTACCGCAGTGATCAACGCCGCCAGCGGTCGTCAGACCGTCGATGCCGCGCTGAAAGACGCGCAGGGTCGTATCACCAAGTAATACAGTTGTGAACGTGCCGGATGGCGGCATACATGCCTTATCCGGCCTACAACGTATGTAGGCCTGATAAGCGCAGCGCCATCAGGCACGCTGACCAACAGGTTTTCATTGTTGTTGAGGATTGAACCCCATGGATGTCATTAAAAAGAAACACTGGTGGCAAAGCGACATGCTGAAATGGTCAGTAATGGGTCTGCTTGGTCTGCTGGTCGGTTACCTTGTTGTTTTGATGTACGCTCAGGGGGAGTATCTGTTTGCCATCATGACGCTAATTTTAAGCTCTGTTGGCCTGTATATTTTCGCTAACCGTAAAGCCTATGCCTGGCGCTATGTTTATCCTGGCGTGGCCGGTATGGGGCTGTTTGTCCTGTTTCCGCTCATTTGTACCATCGCCATTGCTTTTACCAACTACAGCAGCACCAACCAACTGACCTTTGAACGTGCTCAACAAGTCCTGATGGATCGTTCTTATCAGGCAGGTAAAACTTACAACTTTGGCCTGTATCCGGCGGGTGATGAGTGGCAACTGGCCCTCACCGACGGTGAAACGGGAAAAAATTATGTTTCCGACGCCTTTAAATTTGGCGGCGAACAGAAGCTGCAGTTAAAAGAAACCGAGGCGCTACCAGCGGGCGAACGTGCGACGCTGCGCATCATCACCCAGAATCGTCAGGCGCTGACTCAGCTAACAGCCATTCTGCCGGACGAAAGCAAAGTCATCATGAGTTCACTGCGTCAGTTCTCCGGTACGCAGCCGCTCTACTCCCTGGCCGATGATGGGACGCTCACCAACAACCAAAGCGGCGTGAAGTACCGCGCTAATAACGATATTGGTTATTATCAGGCCATTAACGCAGACGGTAGCTGGGGTACTGAAAAACTCAGCCCGGGCTATACCGTCACCATCGGCTGGGACAATTTCACCCGCGTATTTACCGACGAGGGCATCCAGAAACCGTTCTTCGCCATCTTTGTCTGGACGGTAGTGTTCTCAGTCCTGACGGTGATTCTGACCGTGGCTGTAGGTATGGTGCTGGCCTGTCTGGTGCAGTGGGAATCTCTGAAGGGCAAAGCGATTTACCGCGTCCTGCTGATTCTGCCCTACGCCGTACCGTCGTTTATCTCGATTCTGATTTTCAAAGGGCTGTTCAACCAGAGTTTTGGTGAAATCAACATGATGCTCAGCGCGCTGTTTGGTATCAAGCCGGCCTGGTTTAGCGATCCAACCACTGCGCGTTCGATGATTATCATCGTAAACACCTGGCTGGGTTATCCGTACATGATGATCCTGTGCATGGGGCTGCTGAAAGCGATTCCTGACGATCTGTATGAAGCCTCGGCAATGGACGGCGCGGGTCCGTTCCAGAACTTCTTTAAAATTACATTACCGCTGCTGATCAAGCCGCTGACGCCGCTGATGATCGCCAGCTTCGCCTTTAACTTTAATAACTTTGTGCTGATTCAACTGTTGACCAACGGCGGTCCGGACCGTCTTGGCACCACTACGCCTGCCGGTTACACCGACCTGCTCGTCAGCTACACCTACCGTATCGCCTTTGAAGGCGGCGGCGGTCAGGACTTCGGTCTGGCGGCGGCGATTGCCACCCTGATCTTCCTGCTGGTTGGCGCACTGGCCATCGTGAACCTGAAAGCCACACGTATGAAGTTTGATTAAGGGAGATAACGACAATGGCTATGGTCCAACCGAAATCACAAAAGTTACGTTTATTCGCAACGCACTTAGGGCTGCTGATTTTTATCGCGGCGATCATGTTCCCGCTGCTGATGGTCATCGCCATTTCGCTGCGTGAAGGTAACTTCGCTACCGGCAGCCTGATCCCGGATAATATTTCCTGGGAACACTGGAAACTGGCGCTGGGCTTTAGCGTAGAACATGCGGATGGCCGCGTCACTCCGCCGCCGTTCCCGGTGCTGCTGTGGCTGTGGAACTCGGTGAAAGTCGCCACCATTACCGCGATTGGTATTGTGACGCTTTCCACCACCTGTGCTTACGCCTTTGCCCGTATGCGCTTCCCGGGTAAAGCGACCCTGCTGAAAGGGATGCTAATCTTCCAGATGTTCCCGGCGGTGCTGTCTCTGGTCGCGTTGTATGCTTTGTTTGACCGCCTGGGTCAGTACATTCCGTTTATCGGCCTGAACACTCACGGCGGCGTGATCTTCGCCTATCTCGGCGGTATCGCGCTGCATGTGTGGACAATTAAGGGCTATTTTGAAACCATCGACGGTTCGCTGGAAGAAGCGGCCGCGCTGGATGGCGCCACGCCGTGGCAGGCATTCCGCCTGGTACTGCTGCCGCTTTCCGTACCAATTCTGGCGGTCGTGTTTATTCTGTCATTCATTGCCGCTATTACCGAAGTACCGGTCGCGTCACTACTGCTGCGTGATGTGAACAGCTACACCCTTGCGGTTGGTATGCAGCAGTACCTCAATCCACAGAACTACTTGTGGGGCGACTTTGCCGCCGCAGCTGTACTTTCCGCTATTCCGATCACTCTGGTGTTCCTGCTGGCACAGCGCTGGCTGGTCAACGGCCTGACGGCGGGTGGTGTGAAAGGTTAAGTTTTATCGAAGTACCTGCCCGGCAACGGGCAATGCCACTGCAACCCTCAACTTATGTTATCCCAACCTGTGACTGTTATTCGGCGCTCTACGGAGCGCCCTTTTTTATGTTATTTTGCATTGTTGTTACGATTATTTCCTTTCGTGGCCCCCATCACTGCAATTATATTTACCACTTGAAAACAGACAAATTAAACAGAATTAAGATCACAGAAAAGACAAAACATAATTGCAATGTAAAAAATGATAATTGTCTTCCCTGCCTGTTAAATCCACCATCACGTCACTGATCAAAAGAGCTGTATCCTCTAAGGCAGGTCTGAATGAACACCCAATATAATTCCAGTTATATTTTTTCGATTACATTAGTAGCAACATTAGGAGGGCTATTATTCGGCTATGACACCGCCGTCATATCCGGAACGGTAGAATCCTTAAATACCGTGTTTGTCGCCCCGCAACATTTAAGTGAATCCGCCGCCAACTCGCTGTTAGGCTTTTGCGTTGCCAGCGCGTTGATTGGCTGCATCATCGGCGGTGCGCTGGGCGGTTATTGCAGTAACCGCTTCGGTCGCCGGGACTCGCTGAAAATCGCCGCCCTGCTGTTCTTTATTTCCGGTATTGGTTCTGCGTGGCCAGAATTAGGATTTACCACGATTAACCCAGATAATGCCGTGCCTGTTTATTTGGCCGGATACGTCCCCGAATTTGTTATTTATCGCATCATTGGTGGTATTGGCGTTGGTTTAGCCTCAATGCTCTCACCGATGTATATTGCAGAACTGGCTCCAGCGCATATTCGTGGGAAACTGGTTTCCTTTAACCAGTTCGCCATTATTTTTGGTCAACTGCTGGTGTATTGCGTTAACTATTTCATTGCCCGTTCCGGTGACGCTGACTGGCTGAATACCGATGGCTGGCGATATATGTTTGCTTCCGAAAGTATTCCCGCCCTGCTGTTTTTACTGCTGCTGTACACCGTACCGGAAAGCCCGCGCTGGCTGATGGCGCGTGGCAGACACGAGCAGGCGGAGGGCATTCTGCGCAAAATTATGGGCAACAGCCTCGCCACCCAGGCCATGCAGGAGATCAATCAGTCACTGGAGCATGGCCGTAAGACCGGCGGACGCCTGTTGATGTTTGGTGTGGGCGTTATCGTCATCGGCGTGATGCTCTCCATCTTCCAGCAGTTTGTCGGTATTAACGTCGTGCTGTACTACGCTCCGGAAGTGTTTAAAACGTTAGGGGCCAGCACCGACGTGGCGCTCTTGCAGACTATTATTGTCGGCGTAATCAACCTGAGCTTCACCGTACTGGCAATCATGACGGTGGACAAATTTGGTCGCAAACCGCTGCAAATAATTGGCGCATTGGGTATGGCTCTTGGGATGTTCAGCCTTGGCACCGCGTTTTACACCCAGGCTTCCGGGCTGATAGCGCTGCTGTCGATGCTGTTTTACGTCGCCGCATTCGCCATGTCCTGGGGACCGGTTTGTTGGGTGCTGTTGGCAGAAATCTTCCCGAACGCGATTCGTGGCAAAGCGCTCGCCATTGCCGTCGCCGCTCAGTGGCTGGCGAACTACTTCGTCTCCTGGACCTTCCCGATGATGGACAAAAATTCGTGGCTGGTTTCCCATTTCCACAACGGTTTCTCCTACTGGATTTACGGTTGTATGGGGATTCTGGCGGCGCTGTTTATGTGGAAGTTCGTGCCGGAAACCAAAGGCAAAACGCTGGAAGAACTTGAAGAACTGTGGGAACCCGCAGCAGAGAAAACCCAGCCAGCCTCTGCGCAGTAACCCTGACATACAACACGCCGCAGCCGGATTGCGGCGTGTTGTCTTTTACTCTCGCTTCAGCCGTTTAGAGTTACACAGCCACAGCGTAATCACCAATAGCAGGATCGCCGCAGAATAGATCAATACATCCATCGGCGCTTTATGATCGACGATGATCAACCGCACAATTGCGGTGATCCCGATATAAACAAAGTAGCGCAGCGGAAAGTGAAATCCTGACTGAAAGTACTTCACAATCAGCGCGATAAATTCAAAATAGAGAAAGTAAACCACCAGCCCTTCCACCAGCTCATACTTGCTGGTCTGTTCAGGCGCGAACAGTACATCCGCCAGGTGTAGCGTTTCTTTCCCAAGGAATACAACCAGGATCAGGCCCAGACTCAACAGCCCCAGATTCAACACGGTCTGCAAGATGGTGGAGATAAACTCCACGCGCGGACGAGATAACGACGTCATAACGGCCCCTCCTGTTCAGTAACAAGGTTCCTGTATAACGCAGAAATGTGACATAGATCTACATTTTTTGTTTATGTTTTGTGCAGCTCAATAATAGTGTAACAATGCTTCTGACACTAACTTCTTGAACGGAATAGAAATGCTTAAGATTGAAATGGCAACCGTCGACGATGCCAGCTTGCTAAGCGCAATGGGCTTTACCAGCTATCGACATCACTTTGCGCCTTTGTGGAAAAACCCGAGCGAGCTCGACGCTTATCTTGAGCAGGAATATTCCTTACCAGCGATATCCAGCAGTTTGGCCGAGCCCGGAACCTTCTGGCTTATCGCCTTTGCCGACGCGCCGGTTGGCTTTGCCAAATACAGTCTCCGCCACTCTATTGATCCAGAAGGGCGTTCAGGGGCATTGCTACATAAGATCTACCTGATGCCAGATGCAACGGGCAAACAGTACGGTGAGCAGCTTTTTGCCGAAGTTATTCGCCAGGCCAAAGAGCAGGATGAAAAATGGCTCTGGCTTGAAGTACTGGCTGATAATCCTAAGGCACGGCAGTTCTATGAACGGCAAGGGATGACGCTTGTGAAGGAAACTGCTTTCACTACCGCCTCCCAGACCAGTATTTTGTACGTTATGGAAAAGCAGATTTAAGAGGATATAAATGATGAATATTCGTCAATCCGCTGTCCGCAACGTCACGTGCGGTGAGAATGTGGTGGTTTATGAACCGGCGAACCTGTACGACTGCATACTGGAAGACAACGTTTTTGTCGGACCATTTGTTGAAATCCAGGGCAACACGCAGATTGGCGCAGATAGCAAAATTCAGTCGCACACCTTCATCTGCGAATATGTCACCATCGGTTCCCGCTGTTTTATCGGTCATGGCGTGATGTTCGCCAACGATATGTTTCGGCAAGGAAAACCCAATGCCGACCGCACCAGTTGGGGAAGAATTACGATTGGTAATGATGTCTCGATCGGCAGTGGGGCGACCATTCTGGCAGTCACAATCTGCGATGGCGCAGTCATCGGCGCGGGAAGCGTGGTGACAAAATCGATTACCGAGAAAGGCGTGTACGCGGGCAACCCGGCAAAATTATTGCGTCGTTTGTAAGTTGCCGGATGGCGGCATAAATGCCTTATCCGACCGACAATGTAGGCCGGATAAGCGCACCGGTTGATCAAACATTAACGGAAGTTCTCACTTCTGTCGCTGGTCATATCATACAGACCAAACTTACGTCCCAACTGCTGCCCACCGTCACGCGTCAACGGCGTCCAGCCAATCGCCGCACGACTGCGGGTTGGACCTGAAGAGAAGAGATCCAGCGGCACGGAAACGTACACCCCTTTGGTAAAATCGCCCTCTCCGTACTCATCCGGCGAGGCGTCGGTGATGGTCGCATAGCCGCCCACCACCACACCGCTGTCGAAGCGTTTGGCAATTTCCAGCGTGCCACCCTTATCTCCCGCCAGATACTGGCCGACGCTGGCTTTCACCAGTACATCCTGGGCGAATGAAGGATTCCAGTAAGCCGTCAAATGCCCGGTCTTCACGCTGTAGTCGGTGAATTTCATCATATCCTGCGCGCTACGCCAGTCACGCTGTTTCACATAGTTGGCGTCAATGCCAAACGCCCAGTTGCTGTCTAACGGACGATACAACACCTCGGCTCCCGCCCCGCCGTACATGGTCTCCAGGTAACCAGCGTAAACCTGTCCGTAGAACCCGTTTCCGAGTGACTGGAAGTAGTTGGCCTGCAGGTTATTCACGTAGACATCGTTTTGCACATACTCGCGCACATGAGTACGCACGCGTGGTAAATGCGAATCCTGCGGCGGGTTGGTGTAGTTAAATTTGTCATAGTTATTGGCGAGGTTGGCGAACAAACTCCCGGTGGTCAGCATATGATCGGTCACCCACCAATCCGCAGTTCCCATTACGCCCAACTGGTACATATAGAAGTTTTCCGGGCCGCCCACCGACTGATTGAGCACCGGATCGATATGAAAATCAAAGCGAGACTTATCAATATACCAACCCTGCTCGGTCGTTTTCGGCACCACGGGCTCAACGCGTTTTTGCGCCAGTTGTGTTTCATGACCCAGCGGCTCACCTTCCAGGTGTCGCTTAAGGCTGGAAACATCCGTTTCGGTCGTCACCTGCGGCAAGTTAAGGCGATTTTCGGTAATCCGGATCGTGCGGATCCCGTCGGGAAGATCGTTCATCACGATCCGATTGGCGCGTTCGATCCCTTCTCGCGAATCACGGTATTTCACCTGTTCGCCGGTCACATACAGCGTATCGCCCTGCACCTGGATTTTGGGATCCGCCAGCCCGGCGTTATATTTCAGCAGCGTTAACTGATTCGCCACTACCGAATGTTGCAGAATCGCATCCTGCGGCTGTGGTTGATACTTCGGACGGGCGTTATCGTTATAGTTTGGTCGCAAGTCGTTGAAGTTAGTCCGCAGCGTAAACCCAAACATAAAGGTGTTCCCGCGCTCATAGCTGAGGTTAACGTCGGCCCAATCGGTGACGCGATAGATAGCGCCGACGTTAAACTTGCTCTTTTGATCCAGCTTGCCCGCAAAATCCTGCTGGTAATTATTGCCTTCATACTCCAGTTTCAGGCGCAGCGGCTGCCAGGGTGTCTGATATTCCACGCCGCCAAATAACGATGCCGGACCATGAAACATCTGACTGCCGTCAATAGAACCAGCCTGCTTGTAGCTGTTATCGCGATGACAAAATTTATCGCTGTATGAGCAAAACGGATTGCTGACGTTGCCGCTGGTGCCAAGATACCCCCAGCCCAGACCGAGCGAGAAATCAAACGGGCCCCAGGCTTTATTCGCCACAATATACTCCGCATCAAACAGACCCGTCCCGCCAATATCCCGCGCGCCAACGGCCACCTGCGGCATCCAGTAGCTCTCTTCCCACAGCCGCAGCTTGAGATCAAACGCTTTATCCTTGTATGTCTGATCGCCAGAAAATGACTCCACGCTGCTGTATTTTTTAGTACGCACATCGGTATAGCGCAGCGTGGTTTCCAGCCAGGGGAACAGTTGCACCGACGCAGAGTAGTAGCGGTACTGATCGTTGTCCCGGTAGTTGAGGCTCATTTCCCCTTCACGCGCCATACGTGCAGTCGGGGTTTGCAGCAGGCCCACGCCGCCAAAATCGGACTGGGATGGACCAATAGGCGCAGGCCATGTTTCACCGTGACAGGCAACGCTTACGCCCAGCGCCAGTAAGCTGAGCAGATAAGTTTTTCTCATTATTCAGGTATCCGCTGGGTCAGGGTGTGAAGAATATCGGCATTGATTTCATCCGGGGTACTGCTCCAGAAGGCATCAGAGAGTCCGACAAAAATGATGCTGCCGGGCATCGGCTCAACGTGACGTTTGTTCCAGTAAGCGATAGGAACTTTTTGCGAGCGTCCATCGGGATAGATGACCCACGCGTAGCTGCGATCCGCTCCGCTGAGCCGACTTTGCCCATCGAGATAGGTGGCGACATCACGCCCGGGCACAAACGGTTGTTTACCCGGACGGCTTAGCAAACCAAACAATGTGATATCCGTTGGCTGCGATCCAACCCATAGCGTGTAGTTGCCCTGCAACGGCGGGTTGCCTCGCTCGCTGACGCGCACCACATCCGGGTCAAGGTTAATGTTCTGTCTGCCGGTCACCTTCAGCGCCTGAATTTGCTGGCGTAATGC
This sequence comes from Citrobacter sp. CRE-46, assembly GCF_059615875.1. NCBI lineage: Bacteria > Pseudomonadati > Pseudomonadota > Gammaproteobacteria > Enterobacterales > Enterobacteriaceae > Citrobacter > Citrobacter sp. CRE-46. Next base: position 4,890,894 of record NZ_CM184341.1, read on the forward strand.
GTTGATAGCCGCCGCATCGTCACCGCTTTCTTCAGCACTCAGCGCTGCCAGACGAGCCAGTAGTGTCTGCTGCTGGCGTTCTGCCGCCGCCGTTGCCCGCTCTTCGCTGATGACCGCTCCGGGCCACCAGCTATTACTCAGCCGCGGCTGTCCAACCAGATCGATCAGACGCTCCGCACCGGTCAATATTTTGGGTTCAGCGCTGCCTGCAATCATGACTTTGACATTGCCCGCAGCAAAAACAGAGGGTGCGCTCAGGCTAAAAACCAGCGCCATTACGGCTCGTTTCATCATGACTTTGCCGCCTTAATCAGCGTGGTTTTCACCGGGAAGAAATTAGCCCCCAGATACTGTTCCGACTGACGGATTTGCCCTTCGCTATCGATCCAGTAGCGGTTATGCCAGCGCGTTTGATCGGTCGTTATCTCTTCATCAAGGATGCGTACTGGCGTTTCATCGCTGCCGACCTGAATACTGTCAGTGCCATCCCATGTGAAAACAGAGCGGGCGGTGGCATAGCGCACCTGCTGATGTTCAGTCCAGCCCATCGTGCGGGTCCATGTTGCGCCATCGGCTATCTGATTGGGTTTGATGAGCGGGTCCGCTGCCAGATTATTCACCTCAATCAGGTTGTCACCGCCGAGCTGCGTTTTCACAATGCGCCCATGCTGCGTGACGAGAATGGCCTGATCCTGAGTCACCCATTTCTGTTGTCCGTTTTCTGCAAACGCGAGTACGACAAACAGCTGTGGACCACCATTGAGCTGCATATACTGGCTGGCGTAGGGCATGTTTTGGATTTCATCATCCGTCATCTGAACGCCGGGAGTACCAAACACACTATCCCACAGCGAATGGCCCAGCCCTTCGGTGGTGGCCGAGCACGCCTGTAGTAACAGGCAAACCAATATGAGCGCTGGTCGCTTCACGACACTTCTCCGCATTATTGCCGGGTGCGCAACGCTTACCCGGCCTACAAATCCCGCAGGCTTTTGGCAATTCAAAATAACCACACCGAAGTGTGGTTAGAATTAATCCCCGTCATACTTCACGTTGCAGATGCGTTAGCTACGTTCACTCACCCCGGTCACATAGCTATCTATGCTCCCGGGGACTCACTCACTTGCCGCCTTCCTGCAACGCGAATTATTTAGGGGCTACGTACCGGTATTACTGGGTACTGGTGGTTGTCGTGGTTGTCGTTCCGGTATTAGAACCATCACCACCACCGGTTGCCGCAAGGGCCACCCCCACCGCAGAACTTACGGTGCTCACGCTGGTAGCGGAGGAACTTCCTGCCGAAACCGACGCGGCAGCCGACCCTGCAGCCTCACCCACCTGAACGGGAGCAGCATAGACAGAGGTCGCCGCAAGCGCAGATATAGCCCAAAGGCCATACAGAACTTTTTTCATCACAAATTCCCTTCATTTAATGAATGGAGATTTACCCAAAAGAATTTCGGGCGAGATCGAGTATACACAAGCCAAAGTGTGCAAATTACGCCTGGCGGGAATTTAGGACAATGAGAAAAGAAAGTAGATTGCTATTATTAATTAATAGCATTAAACAGTAAAATCAATCAGTTAAAATATACACACCAGAAATACAATATCCGTAAATTCTGAAAAGGACAGAAATCAAATTCCGTTAAGTTAATTATTTTAGGATTAAACTCAATTAAGGTGTGAAGCAAAAATGTCGAGATCCTGGAGCAATCTTATAAAAAAAGCCGATATTAATATCGGCTTTTTTATTGCATTAATGCCGGATGGCGGCTAAACGCCTTATCCGGCCTACAAATGTGTGCCTGTAGGCCGGATAAGCGCAGCGTCATCAGGCGCGCCAGGACTTATAACGGTTAATCAAACCGTTAGTCGAGCAATCATGGCTGGTAATCTCTTTATCATCATTCAGCTCAGGCAGGATGCGATTTGCCAGCTGTTTGCCCAGCTCCACACCCCACTGGTCGAAAGTGAAGATGTTCAGGATTGCGCCCTGAGTAAAGATTTTGTGCTCATACAGCGCAATTAGCGCCCCCAGGCTGAACGGCGTGATTTCACGCAGCAGGATGGAGTTGGTCGGGCGGTTGCCTTCGAACACTTTGAACGGCACCACGTGTTCCAGCGTTGCCGGATCTTTACCCTGGTCGCGGTATTCCTGCTCAACCACTTCACGAGATTTACCGAACGCCAGCGCTTCAGTCTGAGCAAAGAAGTTAGACAACAGTTTCGGATGGTGATCCGATAGCGGGTTGTGGGTGATAGCCGGGGCGATGAAATCGCACGGCACCATTTTTGTACCCTGGTGGATCAGCTGGTAGAACGCATGCTGGCCGTTAGTCCCCGGCTCACCCCAAATGATTGGGCCGGTCTGGTAATCCACCGCGTTGCCGTTACGGTCCACGTATTTACCGTTGGATTCCATATTGCCCTGCTGGAAGTAGGCCGCGAAACGGTGCATATACTGGTCATACGGCAGGATCGCTTCGGTTTCAGCACCAAAGAAATTGTTGTACCAGATACCGATCAGCGCCAGCAGCACCGGCAGGTTTTTCTCCGCCGGGGTAGTGGAGAAGTGTTTGTCCATCGCGTGCGCGCCGGACAGCAGCTCTACGAAGTTGTCGAAACCGACGGACAGGATGATCGACAGACCAATCGCTGACCACAGGGAGTAACGGCCGCCAACCCAATCCCAGAATTCGAACATATTGGCGGTATCAATACCGAATTCGCCGACCGCTTTCGCGTTAGTGGAAAGGGCTGCGAAGTGCTTGGCAACGTGTTTTTCATCACCGGCGGTTTTCAGGAACCAGTCGCGCGCGCTATGGGCGTTAGTCATAGTTTCCTGGGTGGTGAAGGTTTTAGAAGCGACCAGGAACAGCGTGGTTTCCGGGTTCACTTTCTTCAGCACTTCAGCGATGTGCGTCCCATCGACGTTAGACACAAAGTGCATGTTCAGATGGTTTTTATACGGACGCAGCGCTTCGGTCACCATGAACGGACCAAGGTCGGAACCACCGATACCGATGTTCACTACATCAGTAATGGCTTTGCCGGTATAGCCTTTCCAGCTTCCGGAGATGATCGCTTCAGAGAAGGATTTCATCTTCTCCAGCACCGCGTTCACTTCCGGCATCACATCTTTGCCGTCAACGATGATTGGGGTATTGCTACGGTTGCGCAGCGCCACGTGCAGCACGGCACGGTCTTCGGTACGGTTGATTTTCTCACCGGAGAACATGGACTTGACGGCGCCTGCCAAATCGGTCTCTTTCGCCAGATCCTGCAGTTTGGCCAGCGTCTCTTCAGTAATGCGGTTTTTGGAGAAATCCACCAGCATCAGATCGTCAAATGTCGCGGAAAATTTGGTGAAACGATCGCTATCTTTCGCGAACAGATCGGCGATAGTAACGTCTTTCATCTCTTCAAAGTGTTTTTGTAGTGCCTGCCAGGCTGAGGTCTGCGTTGGATTGATGTTTTTCATTAGCAATACTCTTCTGATTTTGAGAATTGTGACTGAGATCGATTGTAACGCCAGTCACAGAAAAGTGTGATTGTTTTAATGCCATTGCCAGGGCATCCGCCAAACGAGGCTAAAAAGTATAGCCGTTATCAGCGTTGTTATTAGTACCGTTACTCAACGCAGTTGCAGCATGAAAAATCCGCATAATCCCAGCGTTGACAGTGCAAGCTACACATTTTATTTATAAATACGGTATTTGCATTTGCGCCTGCACCGGTTTCCGTTCTGCCTTATGTGCCATGGTCGCTCTATTCACTCCCTGACACGAGGTAGTTATGACTGATGTAGTTGTCTCCAAGTTTGGCGGTACCAGCGTGGCGGACTTTGATGCCATGAATCGCAGCGCTGATGTGGTGCTTTCTGATGCGAACGTCCGGTTAGTGGTGCTCTCCGCATCGGCAGGCATTACCAACCTGCTGGTTGCTCTGGCGGAAGGGCTGGAGCCAACCGAGCGCTTCGAAAAACTCGACGCCATTCGTCAAATTCAGTTCAATATTCTGGAACGCCTGCGTTATCCAAACGTGATTCGTGAAGAGATCGAACGCCTGCTGGAAAACATCACCACGCTGGCAGAGGCGGCGTCACTGGCGACCTCAACCGCGCTGACCGACGAACTGGTCAGCCACGGCGAGCTGATGTCTACCCTCCTGTTTGTTGAGATCCTGCGTGAGCGCAACGTCCAGGCGCAATGGTTTGACGTACGTAAAGTGATGCGCACTAACGATCGTTTCGGTCGTGCAGAACCCGACGTCGCGGCGCTGGCCGAACTGGCAACGCTTCAGTTAGCCCCACGTCTGAGTGAAGGTCTGGTGATTACCCAAGGCTTTATCGGCAGCGAAAGCAAAGGCCGCACTACCACGCTGGGACGCGGCGGCAGTGATTATACGGCCGCCCTGCTGGCTGAAGCGCTGCACGCAACGCGCGTCGATATCTGGACCGATGTTCCCGGCATTTACACCACCGATCCGCGCGTTGTTCCAGCCGCTAAACGTATTGATGAAATCGCCTTCGAAGAAGCCGCGGAAATGGCGACCTTCGGCGCGAAAGTGCTGCACCCGGCAACCCTGTTACCTGCCGTACGTAGCGATATCCCGGTGTTTGTTGGCTCCAGTAAGGATCCAAAAGCAGGCGGTACGCTGGTATGCAATAAAACCCAAAATCCACCGTTGTTCCGTGCCCTGGCGCTACGCCGTAAGCAAACGCTGCTAACGCTGCATAGCCTGAATATGCTGCACTCTCGCGGCTTTTTAGCGGAAGTGTTCGGCATCCTGGCGCGCCACAACATCTCGGTAGATTTAATTACCACATCGGAAGTCAGCGTGGCGCTGACGCTGGATACCACCGGTTCAACGTCTACTGGCGATACGCTGTTAACACAGTCTCTGCTGATGGAACTGTCTGCCCTGTGTCGGGTTGAAGTGGAAGAAGACCTGGCGCTGGTAGCGCTGATTGGCAACGACCTGTCCAAAGCCTGCGGCGTGGGTAAAGAGGTGTTCGGCGTACTGGAGCCGTTCAACATCCGCATGATTTGCTACGGCGCGTCCAGCCATAACCTGTGCTTCCTGGTGCCAGGTACCGAAGCCGAACAGGTGGTACAGAAGCTGCACCATAATTTGTTTGAATAATATTTCATCACGCGATAAACAATAACTATAGCCGGGCTCGAACCCGGCTTTTTTATAACAACACAACACATTTCAATCGCAAGGAATATAACATGCTCGCTACTCTGACGCGGCTGTTCCCATTATGGGCGCTGCTGCTCTCTGTTATTGCGTATTACACGCCCTCCACTTTTACACCTGTCGGGCCATTCGTGCCGTCGTTACTGATGCTGATTATGTTCGGCATGGGCGTCCATTTGAAGGTGGATGACTTTAAACGTGTACTCTCACGTCCTGCGCCGGTCGCCGCGGGTATTTTCCTGCATTATCTGGTGATGCCGCTCGCCGCCTGGATTTTGGCGCTGGCTTTTAATATGCCGCCGGAACTGTCCGCAGGCATGGTGCTGGTCGGTAGCGTCGCCAGTGGAACAGCGTCTAACGTCATGATCTATCTGGCAAAAGGTGATGTAGCGCTCTCCGTGACTATTTCATCCGTTTCAACGTTGGTCGGCGTCGTCGCCACACCGCTGCTGACACGGCTGTATGTCGATGCGCATATTCAGGTGGATGTGATGGGTATGCTGCTGAGTATTCTGCAGATCGTGGTCATTCCGATTGCCCTGGGACTGGTCATTCACCATCTGTTCCCACGCGTCGTAAAAGCCGTCGAGCCGTTTCTGCCCGCGTTTTCTATGGTGTGCATCCTGGCGATCATCAGCGCCGTCGTGGCAGGCTCCGCTTCGCACATTGCGTCCGTTGGCTTTGTGGTGATTATCGCCGTTATCCTGCATAACACCATTGGCCTGCTCGGCGGCTACTGGGGCGGAAAACTGTTTGGTTTCGACGAGTCGACCTGCCGTACTTTAGCTATCGAAGTCGGCATGCAGAATTCAGGCCTGGCCGCTGCGCTGGGCAAAATCTATTTCGGCCCGCTTGCCGCCCTGCCCGGCGCGCTGTTCTCCGTTTGGCACAACCTTTCTGGTTCGCTATTGGCGGGTTACTGGTCCGGTAAACCGATTAAAGAGAAAGCACGCCGCTAATTGTCGGCTGTAGGCCTGATAAGTGTAAGCGCTAGCAGGCATAATACGCGCACGTCGCCGGATGGCGGCTAACGCCTTATCCGGCCTACCCAGCCTCTGCACTTTGCCGTACACTGAGGATATCGGCTAACAGAGGGCACCCCTATGGCACTCCCCCGCATTACCCAAAAAGAGATGACCGAGCGCGAGCAGCGTGAACTGAAAACGCTGCTCGACCGCGCACGCATAGCGCATGGTCGGCTGCTGACCAACGCAGAGACCAACAGCATCAAGAAAGAGTACATCGATAAACTGATGGCCTTGCGCGAAGCGGAAGCAAAAAAAGCCCGCCAGTTAAAGAAAAAGCAGGCTTATAAACCGGATGCGGAAGCATCGTTTTCCTGGTCAGCGAATACGCCAACGCGCGGCAGACGTTAACGCCCTTTCTTCTTACGCCCCGGCGAGGTAAAGCGTTTGCCGTTTGCTGCCGGGCGCGATTTCTCTTTCTCCGCAGATTTTTCGATTTTCACTACCGGGCGCTTAATGCCTGCGGTTTTTGGCTTCGCTTTCGCCTTCGGTTTGGCTTCCGAGGACGAGTTCTCGATCAGCTTAAAGAGTTCGATCAGTTCGTCATCCGTCAGGTCGCGCCATTCGCCAAGCGGCAGGCCGGATAAACCAACGTTCATGATACGCGTACGCTCAAGTTTGGTAACTTCATAGCCAAAGTGCTCGCACATGCGGCGGATCTGGCGGTTCAGCCCCTGAATCAGCGTGATGCGAAACACAAACGGCGCTTCTTTCTTCACCTTACATTTCTTGGTGACGGTGCCGAGGATTGGCACACCGGCCCCCATCCCACGGATAAAGTCATCAGTGACCGGCTTATCTACCGTCACCAGATACTCTTTTTCATGATCGTTACCGGCACGCAGGATTTTATTCACCAGGTCGCCGTGGTTGGTCAGAAAGATAAGTCCCTGGGAATCTTTGTCCAGACGACCGATTGGGAACACACGCTTGCTGTGATTCACGAAATCAACAATGTTGTCGCGCTCGCTGTCTTCGGTGGTGCTGACAATCCCTACTGGCTTGTTCAGCGCGATAAAAACCAGATCTTCCGCTTCACGCGGCTCAATCAACCGACCATTCACTTTTACGACGTCGCCAGGCTTTACCTGATCGCCAATGGTGGCGCGTTTACCATTCAGGAAGACATTCCCTTGTTCGATAAAGCGATCCGCCTCGCGACGCGAGCAGATTCCGCTTTCACTGATGTATTTATTTAATCGGATGGATGAGTCGGGCAGCATAGTTTCTCCTGTATACACTTCATCCTTCAAGCTGTCTCTGCGTTGGCTGCCCTCACTCCCCCAGGTCACATAGCAATCTATGCTCCCAGGGATTCGTTCCCTTGCCGCCTTGATACAACTTGAATGATTTTGTGTATTAAAAGCGAAATATACCCTACCTTGTGGGCGATAAAAAAGAACAGTGTGTAAATGTGCGATTGAAACTATGCCGCTTTTTCAGGTCTGTCACGCCCCGAAGAAGAAGTCTGCGAGGCGCTTTCCAGATTAGTTTAGGGAGTCGCTGACAAACAGTTGCTGGTCAGCTTTTGCTTCCAGCTGCGCCAGTGCGGGAATCAACTGGCTGATGTTGACCAGACTGTGTCCTAACTGGCATACGCTCTCATACGCAAAATGTTCCTGGCCTTCACCCGCCATGGTCAGCAGGCTTTCGCCCATAAAATTCAGCGTCTGGTACAGCCCTGCCAGCGCCTCTTCGCAGCCAAACGATAGCGCCAGATTTTCTTCGCTAGTAAGACGGCTACAATCAAGATGGCGGAACGCCTCGGCGAGTGGAAAATAAAGCAGATCGGCTTGCGGAATGGGAGAAGAAGACGCAAAACAGGCGTTAGTGGTACTATTAGCATCAGCCATAGCATTACCTCGTATAATGTTGTGGTTAGACGCCCTGATCGTGTTCCCGCACTTTCGGGGCGTTGTCATTTTGGGTGTGTGAGAGTAATGTGTCATCACACATACTCACACCACTCTTGTGTAATTAATGTGTCAACACACATGAACGAAAGAAGAGGCAATCCTCCGTTTCAATTCCGTCTGGATCCGGAACTTCGCAAAGCGATGGAAGAAGCACAGCGGCAGGATGGCGATGAATCGTTGGCAGCATGGATTAAGCGTATTATCAGAAAAGAGCTGAAGCAGAAAGGGATCGAAGTCTAGTGGTCGGCATTATGTATCGTTTTCTGAAGGTCTGTTTAGAGCGGGGAACGGACATTGAACATATGAGTTATGTCAGCCCAAGGCTTCGAAGCTGCTGTACTGACCTCGTAGCGGTTAGATTTCCGTTGGTGAGCTTTCCTGCCAGAACAAAAGAAAACTCAGGCTGATAATGCGATGGACATATCCATGCAACGCAGATCTGTTTGGGCAAGTCTTGATGGGGATGTAGTTTCCTTGATAAACATAAAACCATGCTTTTCGTAGAAAGTTTGCGCGTTTGGCGTTGAGGTCAAGGTTAACTGTTTCACCCCTCTTTTAATCGCTTCAGCTTTAATCGTTTCAATAATCAGGCTAGCAAAACCTTTACCAAAATAATCCGGCAATGTAAAAATAGCTTCTACGCTACCTTGGGTAAGATCCAGATATCCCGTTGCTACCAATCCTGCATCAGGCAGCTCGACAACAAAGAAAGGATTTTCCGTAATAACCACTCTGTAATGTTCAGGCATAGCTTCAGGCGTCCAGGCCTCAAGCACCCTGGCACAATAACTTGGCTTACATCCTTCCCGAATAGAAAGATTCCTTATATTCCAGCATTCCTCTGCCTCTTCAGGTACTGCAAGTCTGATTTTCATTTGTTCTTCCTTTTCGTCTTATTATATTTATAGATTTATCATGAAACGGTTTCGTTTCAATATCTTTGTTTTACAAAAGAGGAAAGTCCACTCCAGGCACGGAGCGGACAAGCTGCCATCATGAGCAGTAAGCAGATAATCACCTCTTGATTAGTCGATTATTAAATGTAAACGGAGCATAGTAAGTCATTCGGTACAGGATTATGCAGTCCTATCCATCGACACAAAATAACTGTAAGGTCACAAATATGACGCCTACATTGCAAGGATCTCTTGTCACGCTCCGTCCTCTGCTTAAGACAGATGCTCAGCTATTGATTGATGCGGCTGCGGATGGGGAACTCTGGTCCCTGCCATTTACGGTAGTTCCGTCTGCTGACACAGCTGATTCGTACATTCAGAAAGCCCTGAAGGGGCAAACTGAAGGCACAGTCATGCCGTTTGCTGTAACGCTCTCATCAGACCAACGCGTCATTGGGTCAACACGTTTCTGGAAGATTGATAGAGAAAACCGAAAGCTCGAAATTGGTCATACCTGGTATTCACAAAGCTGGCAAAAAACAGCTGCAAATACCGAGAGTAAACTGTTACTACTGCGATACGCCTTTGAGCAACTGAAGTGTGTTCGCGTTCAGTTTACGACTGATGTATTGAATGAGCGCTCCCAGGCTGCCATTCTCCGTATTGGCGCAGTCCAGGAAAGCATCATCAGAAATGAACGAATTATGCCTGATGGCCGAAAACGTACTTCCATACGGTATAGCATAATTGATGATGAGTGGCCGCAGGTTCGGACTAACCTTGAGCGCCGCCTCTCCAGTTACAGCAATGAGAAATAACTCGAGCTTTTGCGGGCGGAAGATGTGACTTTTGTCTGACGTCCGCTTATGGCACAGAGCGGACATACTGGGTGAGTCGGACGCCCGCATAACGTTAACAGGCGTCCAATATTTTGAAGTGGGCAGATTACTTAACCCGCTTCCCCGTTTCGTCAATGACCTTCTCGCCATCCTCTTTGATAAACGCTCGTTTCTGGCCTTCCGGTAGAATATCCAACACTATTTCTGAAGGGCGGCAAAGACGAGTGCCAAGCGGCGTAACGACTACCGGCCGATTAATCAGGATCGGATGTTGAAGCATGAAATCAATCAACTGCTCATCACTAAATTTCTCTTCATCAAGACCCAGGTGTTCATAAGGCTCAACATTCTTACGCAGTAATGCACGCACCGTAATTCCCATATCTGAAATAAGTTTAATCAGCTCATCACGGGTCGGTGGCGTATCGAGATAATAAATTATCGTCGGTTCGTTGCCGCTGTTACGGATCATCTCCAGCGTGTTACGAGAAGTGCCGCAGGCAGGGTTGTGATAGATGGTAATGTTGCTCATATCTGTATCTCATTACAAAGTGATGGAGAACCGCAACGCCAGCGCGGCCAGAGTGACAAACAGCACGGGCAGAGTCATGATAATGCCAGTGCGGAAGTAATATCCCCATGTAATCGTTATATTTTTCTGGGCAAGCACATGCAGCCAAAGCAAGGTTGCCAGACTGCCAATCGGGGTGATTTTCGGGCCTAAATCGCAGCCAATCACATTGGCATAAATCATAGCCTCTTTGACGACGCCAGTCGCCGTACTCCCGTCAATCGACAGTGCGCCAATCAGCACCGTCGGCATATTGTTCATCACCGATGACAGGAACGCGGTCAGGAAACCGGTGCCGAACGTTGCTGCCCATAACCCCTTTTCTGCCAGCAGGTTCAGCACGTCAGACAGATACTCCGTGAGTCCTGCATTGCGCAGGCCATAGACCACCAGGTACATGCCCAGCGAAAAAATAACAATCTGCCATGGCGCACCGCGCAGGACTTTTCCGGTGTTGATGGCATGACCTCTTTTCGCCACTATAAACAGTACTGCTGCGCCAGTAGCCGCTATCGCACTGACCGGGATCCCCAGAGGTTCCAGCACAAAGAAACCGACAAGCAGCAATAACAGGACAATCCAGCCCGCCCTGAACGTTGCCGGATCCTTTATCACACTGGCAGGCGTCTTCAGCAGCGAAACGTCATACGTCTCCGGAATGTCCTTGCGGAAGAAGAGATGCAGCATGACCAGAGTGGCCGCAATCGCGGCTACATCTACGGGGATCATAACGGAGGCATACTGCGTAAAGCCCAGACCGAAAAAGTCCGCCGAGACGATATTCACCAGATTGGAAACTATCAGCGGCAGGCTGGCCGTATCTGCAATAAATCCTGCGGCCATGACAAAGGCCAATGTCGTGCCCTGGCTGAATCCCAGTGCGAGCAGCATCGCAATTACAATCGGCGTCAGGATCAGTGCGGCGCCGTCATTGGCAAACAACGCAGCAACAGCGGCCCCAAGCAAGACTATCCAGGTAAACAAAAGGCGGCCACGTCCGTTACCCCAGCGGGAGACGTGCAGTGCGGCCCATTCAAAGAAGCCGGACTCATCGAGCAGCAGGCTGATGATGATGACCGCAATAAATGCCGCTGTCGCGTTCCAGACGATATTCCAGACAACGGGAATATCAGCGATATGGATGACTCCGGTACCCAGCGCCAGCGCAGCTCCGATACTCGCGCTCCAGCCAATACTCAGACCTCTGGGTTGCCAGATCACCAGTACCAGCGTCAGTAAAAATATACTCCCTGCCAAAAACATTTCAAACTCCGTTACATATGATTATGTGAATATGTTTTCCTTCCTCAGCAAGAGGTGCAGGCCGACTTTGCCAACCATTCCCGCACATCTTCCCGAAGGCACTGCCAGGACGTCGTGATTGTCTCAGCGGCCCACGCAGGAATATGAGGTGACAGACGATAGTGAATCCATTTGCCTTCCCGACGATCCAGAACTAGCCCAGACTCGCGAAGAATAGCCATATGGCGTGATATTTTGGGCTGTGATTCGGCTGTAGCTGCACAGATATCGCACACGCACAGTTCTCCAGACTCCCGCAGAAGCATGACAATGGCGAGCCGTGTTTCATCCGACAGGATTTTGAAAAGCTGAACAGGTTGTAGCATTTTCCTCTCCGTTCACTTTAGAATACATATATGATAAATCATATATATTAACTTTGAAATCATCTGCTCTCTCTGGAGGAGAAAAATGGAACAATTTCCTGCCCTGAATACGGAATGCTTTGATCAAGACATCGCTGAACGCCTGCATCTGCAGGAGCCACCAAGAATTCTGATCCTGTATGGTTCAGTAAGAGAGCGCTCCTACAGCCGCTTTGCCGCGGAGGAAGTGGGTCGCCTGCTGACGGCGATGGGCGCGGAGGTGAAACTCTTTAACCCCTCCGGTTTACCCCTGCCGGATGATGCGCCGGACACGCATCCCAAAGTCACCGAGCTGCGCGGTCTGGTCAGATGGTGTGACGGGATGGTGTGGAGTTCTCCGGAACGGCACGGTGCTATGAGCGCGGTGATGAAGGCGCAGATTGACTGGATACCCTTAAGTGAAGGCGCGGTTCGTCCTTCGCAGGGCAAAACACTTGCGGTAATGCAGGTCTGCGGCGGTTCACAGTCCTTCAATGCCGTGAACCAGATGCGTATTCTGGGTCGCTGGATGCGGATGTTCACTATCCCCAACCAGTCCTCTGTAGCCAAGGCATGGCAAGAGTTCGACGAAAACGGACGAATGAAACCTTCGTCCTGGTATGACCGTATCGTCGATGTAGCCGAGGAGCTGTTTAAAATCACGCTGCTGCTTAAGGGACAAACCGGTTATCTTGCAGATCGTTACAGCGAGCGAAAAGAGAGCCATCAGGAGCTTTCATCCCGCGTCAATCAGGACAAAATATAACGTCCTTGCTTATTGAGCTCAAACGTCCGCTCCTGGCACGAAGCGGACGAGCTAACTGAGATGAAGGTCCGCTGTAAGCGAGGAGCAGATATTGGATTTGAGAACAGTTATGTTCGTGTGCATATCTATGATGGCAAATTATCATCCAAATCCAGTTGGTTGTAAAACTCCTGCTCCAGTTTCGTTTCCAATATCGAACGAATCTCAAACGCCAGATTTTTATAAAAAACTGAGAACTCATCATTCTTGCACAGCAGAACAATTTTACGACGCTCTTTACGCTTTTTGATCCGGATAATCTTCAGCAAGTTAGAAAAAGCAGGAATAGTAGTAATGAACAACGGCGTCGTTAACGTCCACCCGTAACCACAGGATATTAGTTTCAATATTTCATCAGCATTGTCCATTTCAAACTGAATGGTAGGAGAAAAGTTTTGCCATTTCAGCCAGTTAAGTGTCTGGATTCCCGTTGGCGTATTTTGGGTATAAGCAATGTAGTTCCGCTGTTTACATAATTCTTCCAGCTCTGTTTCCGGCCACGATTTGGGGCAAATACATAGAAACTCTTCCTCAATCAAAGGATACATTCTAACATTGGGTGGCATTTCAGTATACAGCATGGTTACAGCAATATTAATATTCCCATTATTAAGTGCCTGGAGTAATCCGGATGCTGTGCCAGTCACCTGAAAAATATGCTTCACCTGTGGTTGCAGGAATTTCAGGATATCCAGGCCAACGGTTTTACTAATTGAATCCACAAACCCAATTTTCAGATTTGAAATATGTCCGTCGCTTATTGCATTGATACGTTCTTGCAGGTGGACACCGTTATCAATAATTTTTTTTCCTAACGGGTAGAGTGCTTGTCCGGCTATCGTCATCTGGATTGGTCGCTGTGAACGGTTGACTAGAGCAGTATTTAATCCGAGCTCCAGGTTTGCAACCTGCTGCGAAATTGATGACTGAGTCACATTCAGTTTCCTCGCTGCGGCTGTAAATGAGCCAGTGTCTATCACGGCTAAAAATGCCTGCAATTGCTTAAAATCAAAGTTAATATCCTTCATTTTCACCCTTTAGTATTAAATTTTTTAATAGTATCTATTTAACTTTTAAATGGTATTTTTTCTTTGAGCTACTTCAAACTATCTGTTACATCGCTAAATTAATGTATAGGCAACCTTAATACACAAGAGAAACAGATATGCGTGAAGAAAAAGATCTATTAGGAACTCTAATGGTGCCAGATGAGGCCTACTATGGTATTCAAACACAACGTGCGGTGCTGAATTTCTCCGTGTCAGGAAAAACAGCAGGAGAAATTCCACACTTTTTATGGTCTATCGCCGCAATCAAGCAAGCGGCAGCAGAGGCTAACAGACAAATTGGTGCGCTGGATGAACAGAAAGCGTCAGCCATCGTTACTGCGTTGAAAGAGGTAATGGCCGGCGATTTTGATGCCCATTTCCCTATTGATATTTTTCAGGGGGGAGGCGGCACTTCAACCAATATGAACATGAATGAAGTAGTCGCAAACCGGGCCAGTGAGCTAATCACTGGCAAACGCGGATATGATGAGATTCACCCAAATACCCATGTTAACATGGGGCAGTCAACGAATGACGTCATCCCTGCGGCGATGAAAATGACCAGCCGTATGAATATAAATCAATTGTTAATTCAATTAGAAGAACTTGAAGCGGTGTTGTCAGAAAAAAGTTTTCTGTTTTCTGACAAGGTGAAGTTGGGGAGAACCTGCTTACAAGATGCAGTGCCGATGACGTTTGGCCAGCAGTTTGGCGCTTATCGCACGCAGGTCAGCAAACTTAGAGCAAAAATGGCTGAAGTAAGCGAAGAAGCATTGTTTTTACCATTGGGCGCGACAGCTATAGGTACAGGCCTGTCCACTCACGAAGGATATATCCCGGCAGTTTATCAGTGGCTGGAAATCATTACTGGGGATAAATACACGCCAGAATCGGATTTCTTTGACGGTCTTCAGCACGGTGATTTTTATATTGAATTTTCCGCACAGCTAAAAAAAATAGCTGCGTTTCTCTCCAAAATGGCTACCGATTTTCGTATACAAGGTTCAGGACCAAGAGCGGGGTTTAATGAAATTATTGTCCCTGCTGTCCAACCGGGCTCTTCAATTATGCCGGGAAAAATTAATCCTGTAATACCTGAATTGATAAATCAAATTGCGTATCAGGTGATTGGTAATGACGTAACTGTGACGATGGCTGTGGAGGGCGGTGAGCTTGATCTGAACGTGTGGGAACCTGTGTTGTTGAAAGTTCTCTTTGAATCCTGCTCATTATTAAGTAAAGGGATACCGTTATTTATTGATAAATGCCTGAAGGATATTGCGATCAACGAAAAAGTGAGCGCCCGTTATGCAGAGGAAAGTACAGCGCTTGCGACTATCATCTCCACATTATTTGGCTATCAGGTAGGATCTAGAATCGCCAAAGCTGCATTTCAGCAGCAGACCAGTGTAAAGCAGGTCGTGTTAGCAGAAAATCTGTTAACACCAGAACAGGCAGATTACTTGCTTGATCCAATGAATATGACTGACCCACAAAAAAGTACAGCAGTGATTAAGCGGTATCAAAAAGAAATGAATATTTTGTAGGAACCCGATTTAATAAATAATTATTTTTGACTTGAGGTAATGAATGTAAAAATTCATTACCTTGGCATCCACTTTGCGTGAAATAAAAATAAAAACAGGATAATTATATGGTAATGTTTCATATCGTTTTATTGCTGGGGACTATCATGGTTGCCGCCCGTTGGGGGGGAATTGGAGTAGGGTTTGCTGGTGGGGTTGGATTAGCAATTTCAGTTTTTATTTTTGATGTTCCTGTGGGGACTCCGCCTGTCGACGTCATGCTCATTATTCTGTCCACCATTGTAGCGCTCTCTGCAATGCAACAGGCTGGCGGAATGGATTATTTAGTAACTCTGACAGAGAAATTATTACGTAACAATCCAGGTTACCTTAATATTCTTGCGCCAACAGTGACCTTTTTCCTGACGGTACTTTCCGGTACGGGATATACCGCTATGTCAGTCATGAATGTGATTCAGGAAGTTGCAAAAGATAACGGTATTAGACCCAGCCAACCATTAAGTTCTGCTGTTGTTGCTTCGCAGTTAGGAATTACAGCCTCACCGATCTCTGCAGCTACAGCAATTATGTATGGTACTGTAGAGGTAATGGGAGTCAGTTTTGGTGATGCTATGTTGATTGTTTTTCCCACAGCTTTTTTTGCTATGCTGGTTGCAGCTTTTATCGCCAGCAGACAAGGTGAAAATTTGGCTGATGACCCCATTTGCAAAAAAGTTATGCAAGAAAATAAAATTGTTATAAATAAACATGTCAACAACGAAGTTCCCGCAAGGGCTAAATCCTCGGTAGTCATTTTTTTGGTGGGTGTTATATTTGTAGTTTGTATGTTGCTGTTTAAATCGGTTGTTGGGCATGCAATTAATTCTCGTGATCTAATAATCATCACCATGTTTGTTGTTTCTACGTTAATTGTTTTTATCTGTAAACTTGATATGAAAGAACTGAAGAACACACCTATATTTAAATCTGGTGCTGAATCACTGGTTGTGGTGTTAGGTATTGTGTGGTTAAGCAGTACGCTTATTGGCGCACATATCGATGAGATAAAAATACAAGCCAGTGATATGTTACGTATGTATCCGGGACTACTGGCGGTAGTTTTTTTCTGTACCAGCGCAATGTTATTCAGTCAGGGCGCAACATGTGCTTTATTGATGCCTATTGCCGCCTCTATTGGTATTAGCGTTGATGCCATTTTGGCCAGTTTCGTCGCTGTTAGTGCACTTTATCTCACTAACATTTACCCAACAACGGCATTTGCAATTGCAACTGATGATACTGGCTCATTTTTAAGTAAACGGTGGAATGGTTCTAAGATAATTAATCATCCATTCTTTTTACCGGGCTGTATCTCTATATTAGTTGCAGTCCCAATCGGTTTTGCCCTGGCAAAAATTATTCTTTAATTTATATGATTACCAATCAGATATAGGAAATAGTAAGATGCAATCCAAAACATTTTATCATTTACAGGTTAACAGTGATTCATAGCTTAATAGCTATCAAAAACAACGTCCGCTTCTGGCACACTGCAGTCACGTTCCTGACGCTGAAGGTCTGCTGAGAGCGAGAAGCGGACACGGGAATAGTTTTCAATAATAATCAGTACGTATTGAGCAGAACTAAATTCTTAAGATATGCTTTAATTTGATGTACATCTATTCAAATGTTGAAGAATTTCTTCACTAATATCAAAGATGCAGTCTAAATGCTTACTGTGCTCAATAATTCTACTATGTAAATTCGGATTACCACATCCTTCTACAAACTCTGACATTTGTCTTGCATCAAATAGCTCATCCTTTTCAGCTATCAGAACAGTTACAGGTAATGGCAATGCTGCAATTTGCCTTGCAGGTTGACGCGGCGTCAAAGCATTCGCCATATTCACGCTGTATCGCTGAACAAATTCAGGTCTTAATAGCATAATCTCATTGGGAAAATTAAGAGTAACTGCATAACGGTTACCGCATAGTAATCCCACACTGAGCGCATTTAGTACGAAAGGCCACTTGCTCACAGACGCGAATGGAACCATTGTTCTTCTGCAAATTTTAGCTGGCGCAAAAGGCCCAAACTCAGGCGCAAGTAAAATCAGGCTGTCACTTTGTTGAGAGGGGGTGAATCGAGTAAAATAATTGATCAACATCCCCCCTCCGCTTGAATGGCCAAGCAAGTGAACTCTGGCCCAGGGGAACTTTACGCGAACATGTTCAAGAACAGTGTCGATATCCTGCCAGACCTGCTCAGGATTAGAAACGCTACCTTTGTTACCCAATGAGCGCCCGTGTCCACGGATATCTATGAGGCATGTACAAATAGCTCCACGATGACTTATCTGATGAGCAAGGATATCGTAACCAGCATCTGAGTTGACTCCACCACCGTGGTAAACGATAAGAACATCCTCAACTGCGCTTGCGGGTTCAAAGATGCGAATGTTTAGTCCTGCTATCAAATATTCAGCTACATTTTTAGCAAGTGGTAATAAAGTTCTGAGTTGTTTATAGCGGTCGTTAAAACTTATGAAATCAATCACGTCAAAAAATCCATGCAGATGAAGATCGGTATCCTAAGAATGTATTGCTCAAAGTATGCACTGTTTTTTTCTTCAGAACTCATACTGAGCGGATTTTCTCCAAAAAAATTCCGCCTAACTTCTTTCTTGGTCCTGATCTTCAACTTCCGCTCCTGGCACAAAGCCGCCCCTATCCCCTGTTATCGTTTCTCGTATCAACCGCAGCGTCCTGAAAAACTACGTATTATTGCGAGGCGCTTTCCTGTTTCCTCCATCCAACATTTCCCCTTACTCCCCATTTTTTATTCTCTAGTCTCAACTTGTCAATTCAGAATGTAGTTTATAAAATACATGGAACGTACTCATGGAAATTCTTCAGACAATGGTTTTCCAGCGTTGGGAGAAAAACTTACGGGACAGGAGAGCTAAAACGCTCATTGCTACACGCCTTTTTCGTTTGGCTCATGGTTTAGCTGGTGATGTCAAACCTGTTGGAGAATGCTCGCCCGTTCACTGGATTATCAAGAGATCTTCCACCATGAATAAACTTACGCAGTACGATCCCGCAACTGCGCTGGTCGATGATGAAGAAATTGCCATTTTTATGGCCGATGCCCTCGAAACAGGCGATGCAGCGTACATTGCAAAAGCATTGGGCGTGGTGGCTCGCGCTAAGGGAATGGCGAACATCGCGGCAGAAACGGGATTATCCCGCGAACAACTTTATCGCTCTTTTAGTGAGAAAGGTAACCCAACGCTGAAAACTACGCTTGCAGTGATGAAGGCGCTCGGTATTGAATTGACGCTTAAAAAATAGTCTCAGCATCTGTCTCCTCTTCCAACATCGTGAGCCATATCAGGAAGGCGTTAGATCGATAGTGGTAGCATGACCGCGGTTTGTAATTTTCTGATTACATGGAGAAATGATGGAACTGCTTTTATTGAGTAACTCGACGCTGCCGGGCAAAGGCTGGATGGAACATGCGCTGCCGCTGATCGCAGAGCAACTGAATGGTCGCCGCACGGCGGTGTTTATTCCATTTGCCGGCGTGACGCAAACCTGGGATGAGTACACGGCGAAAACGGCAGCCATCTTTGCGCCAATGGGCGTTAACGTTACTGGCATTCATACCGTTGCCGATCCGATTGCAGCCATTGAAAACGCCGAACTGGTGATTGTCGGCGGGGGTAACACCTTCCAGTTGCTGAAAGAGAGCCGCGAGCGTGGACTGCTGACGCCGATTGTCGATGTCGTCAAACGCGGCGCGCTGTACATCGGCTGGAGCGCAGGTTCCAACCTTGCCTGCCAGACCATCCGCACCACCAACGACATGCCGATTGTCGATCCAAAAGGCTTTGATGCGCTGGGTCTTTTCCCGCTGCAGATTAACCCGCACTTCACCAACGCGCTACCGGAAGGCCATAAAGGCGAAACGCGTGAACAGCGTATTCGCGAGCTGTTGGTTGTGGCGCCGGAACTGACGGTGATTGGTCTGCCAGAAGGGAACTGGATCAAGGTGAGCAACGGTCAATCCGTGCTTGGCGGTCCGAACACCACCTATATCTTTAAAGCGGGTGAAGAAGCGGTTGCCGTTGAGGCGGGCCACTGCTTTTAGTTGGTTTGTTGTCTGATGCCGGATGGTAGCTTCGCCTTATCCGGCATCAAGGTAGACGACAACATTGACGGTTATCCGTAGGCCCGGTAAGCATCAGCGCCACCGGACAACCTTTCATCTGTCCTCGTTAGTACTCACGCTCGTCGTCTTCATCCGGCTGTTCCAGCACACTGTAAGCCACAGAGCAAAACAGTGAGTTCAGACGCTGCATATCGCCCAGCAACGCCAGGTGCAGGGAACTGGTCTCAATGCTCTGCACGTTCTGCTGATGCAGACGATCCACGTGCGCATGCGAATAACGACGGTTAAGGATGCGGAAACGGTGCTTGCTGCGGCGCAGACGACGGGCGCTGGTCACGTCGCCAGAGAAGAATACCGACATCGCCAGTTGCAGATTACTGAGCAGTTGATCGTACAGTGCATCAAGTTCTTTCAGCCCTTCGACAGAGAATGCCCGACGCGCTGCCAGCGACTTGTCGGCAATCTCGCTGCCCATACGCTCAACAATATCCGACGCCTGTTCAAGGTTGAGCGACATTTCGATAATCTCAGCCCAACGGCGCGACTCTTCTTCTGCCAGTTCATCCTTTGGCATCCTCGCCAGATAGAGCTTAATCGCCGTGTACAGTACGTTGATATCGTCCGCCATCCTGCGCAACTCTTTCTCTTCACGCGGTTCGCCGTGCATCACCTTCTTTAGCCCATCCATCATCTGCTCCATCGCATCGCCAATACGCAGGGCCTCACGGGCGGCATTGGCCAGAGCCAGGGTTGGGGTATCCAGTGCGCTGATGTCCAGATGCTTAGGCTTCAGGTGGGCGTCCAGTTCCGGCTCATCACGGATAATACGTTTGCAAAAACGCGCCATCGGTTCGGCGAACGGCACCATCGCTATGCAACGTACCAGGTTGTAGAAAACATGGAAATAAATGACCAGCTCAGATTTCGGCAGTGGCAGCTCATCCATCAGATTCGCCAACGGATGAACAAACGGCAGGATAATCAGACTCCCCACCAGCTTAAACAACAAGCTGCCTAGCGCCACGCGACGGGCAGCAGCGTTAGCCGCGCTATTGTTGAGCATCGCCAGCAGGCCAGAGCCAAGGTTGGCGCCAATCACCAGGCACAACGCGACAGGAAACGAGATAATGCTGGCAGCGGTCAGGGTTGCCGTCAGCAAAACCGCCGCCAGGCTGGAGTAACTGATCACCGCGAACATGGCGCCAATCAGCGCATCCAGCATAATATCGCCGGTCAGCGAGGCGAAAATAACCTGTACGCCGTTAGCCTGGGTTATCGGCGTGACCGCCTGCACAATCAGCTCCAGCGCCAGTAAAATCAACCCCAGCCCGATGCCAACCCGCCCCAGTTGCCCCACGCGGGACTGCTTACGTCCAAGAAAAAAGATCACGCCGATGAAAATCAGCAGTGGCGATAACCATGAGAGATCGAAGGTCAGGATACGCGCCATCAGCGCGGTCCCCACGTCGGCGCCCAGCACAATGACCAGCGCCGGGGTAAGCGCCACGAGGTCCTGGGCGACAAATGAGGTCACCAGCATAGTGGTGGCGTTGCTGCTTTGCACCAGCGCGGTCACGCCGATACCCGCACAAAAGGCGAGCGGCTTCTTTTCAACGCTACGGCTGAGTACGGTACGCAAACGGGCGCCAAAGACGCGCATCACGCCGGTACGCACAATATGTGTGCCCCAAACCAGCATAGAGACAGCAGAAAGCAGGTGTAACAGAGTTAGCACGGAATCAGGTTCTCCTTATCGTTATATGTTCCTGAGGTTCATCGCAATGACATACCGCATGAGGGCGCTACGCTTATCAGGCCTACAAAAATGAGCCATCCAGCAAGCAATGCCGATGAACGTTCTTTCAGTATAAGGGTTTAAACGTAAGAAAGAGACAGGGCACTCATTGAGTGCCCTGTTTGTTGTAAAGAAAGATGACAGTTTTGTGAATCAATCGGCGTCGTAGCCCAGATTAGGCGCTAACCAACGTTCAACTTCCGCCACGCTCATACCTTTGCGGAAGGCATAATCTTCAACCTGATCACGCTGAATTTGCGCTACGGCGTAATACTTGCTGTCAGGATGACTGAAATACCAACCGGAAACCGAGGCCCCTGGCCACATGGCGAAGGATTCGGTGAGCTTCATCCCGGTATGTGCTTCGACGTCCAGCAGCTCCCAGATGGTGGCCTTTTCGGTATGTTCCGGGCACGCCGGGTAGCCCGGCGCCGGGCGAATGCCCTGGTAGTTTTCGCGGATCAGCTCTTCGTTACTGAGGTTCTCATTCGCCGCATAGCCCCAGTAGACTTTACGCACGCGCTCATGCAGATATTCCGCGAATGCTTCCGCCAGACGGTCAGCGATGGCTTTCACCATAATCTTGTTGTAGTCGTCATGCTGCGCTTCGAAGGCGTCCGCCAGCGCATCCTCCTCCAGACCGCCAGTCACCGCGAAAGCACCGATGTAATCCGCTTTGCCGCTCAGTTTCGGCGCGACAAAGTCAGACAGGCAGTAGTTGGCGAAGCCGACTTTTTCCGTCTGCTGGCGCAGGTGATGACTCACGCTGATAACGTGCGTACGCGTCTCGTCACGGTAAATCTCGATGTCGTCACCCACGCGGTTAGCCGGGAACAACCCCACCACGCCGCGCGGGTTCAGGGTTTTCTCAGCGCTGAGTTTATCCAGCATGTCGTTGGCGTCTTTGAACAGGCGCTTCGCCTCTTCGCCCACCACTTCATCTTCGAGGATGCGCGGATACTTCCCGGCCAGCGACCAGGTCATAAAGAACGGCGTCCAGTCGATGTAATTGCGCAGCGTTTCGATGCTGGCCTCGACTTCCTGCACGCCTAAACGATGCGCGACCGGCGGCGTGTAGCTTTCCCAGTCGAAGGCCAGATCGTTATCACGTGCGGCCTGTAACGTTACCGGCGGCGTGCGAGGTTTCTTACGCGCATGCTGGATGCGCACGGTTTCGTACTCTTTACGGGTACGGGCAACAAAGTCATCGCGCTGGGTGTCGGAGAGCAGCGCGGCAACAACCCCCACGGTACGCGAGGCGTTCTGCACATAAACCGTCGGGCCGCTGTAGTTCTGCTCAATTTTCACCGCGGTGTGTGCTTTGGAGGTGGTCGCCCCGCCAATCAATAGTGGGATGGTAAAGCCCTGACGCTCCATCTCTTTCGCCACGTTGACCATTTCGTCCAGCGACGGGGTGATGAGCCCGGAAAGGCCAATCAGATCGGCATTCACTTCACGCGCCGTTCTGAGGATTTTCTCCGCGGGCACCATCACGCCAAGATCGACGATTTCGTAGTTGTTACATTGCAGCACCACGCCAACGATGTTTTTGCCAATGTCGTGCACATCGCCCTTCACGGTGGCGATGACCATCTTGCCGTTGCTGGAGCCTTTCTCTTTACTGGCTTCGATATACGGTTCGAGGTAAGCCACCGCCTGCTTCATCACGCGGGCTGATTTCACCACCTGCGGCAGGAACATTTTGCCCTCGCCGAACAGGTCGCCGACCACGTTCATGCCGTCCATCAGCGGCCCTTCGATCACCTCAATCGGGCGTTCGGCCTGCTGGCGCGCTTCTTCTGTGTCGAGCTCGATAAATTCGGTAATGCCTTTCACCAGCGAGTATTCAAGGCGCTTTTTCACGTCCCAACTACGCCACTCCGCCATCTGGGCATTCGCGGTGTCGTCGGTTTTACTGCCGCGATATTTCTCGGCCAGCTCCAGCAGACGCTCGGTACCATCTTCACGTCGGTTGAGGATCACATCTTCAACCGCGTCGCGCAGTTCGGTCGGGAGGTCGTCATAGATAGCCAGCTGTCCGGCGTTGACGATGCCCATGTCCATGCCGTTGCGAATCGCATAGTAGAGGAATACCGCGTGAATAGCCTCACGCACCGGGTCGTTGCCGCGGAACGAGAAGGAAACGTTAGAGACGCCGCCGGAAATCAGCGCGTGCGGCAGCTCGCGTTTAATATCTTCACAGGCGCCGATAAAGTCCTGCGCGTAGTTGTTGTGCTCTTCAATCCCGGTTGCGACGGCGAAAATGTTTGGGTCGAAGATGATGTCTTCCGGCGGGAAGCCCACTTCTTCGGTGAGAATTTTGTACGCCCGGCGGCAAATCTCAATTTTACGTTCGCGGGTATCCGCCTGGCCCTGTTCGTCAAAGGCCATCACCACCACCGCAGCACCGTAGCGACGCAGCAGCTTCGCGTGATGGATAAAGGTCTCCACCCCCTCTTTCATCGAGATGGAGTTAACGATGCCTTTACCCTGAATGCACTTCAGTCCTTTTTCGATGACTTCCCATTTCGAGGAGTCGATCATAATCGGCACGCGGGCGATGTCCGGCTCGCCGGCAATCAGGTTGAGGAAGCGCACCATCGCCGCTTCGGCGTCGAGCATCCCCTCATCCATGTTGATGTCGATAATCTGCGCGCCGCTTTCCACTTGCTGGCGGGCGACGTCCAGCGCTTCGCTGTATTTCTCTTCTTTGATCAGACGCTTAAATTTCGCTGAACCGGTAACGTTGGTACGTTCGCCGACGTTAACAAACAGGCTATCGTCGCCAATGTTCAGCGGTTCAAGGCCGGACAGTCGGCAGGCCACCGGGATTTCTGGCAACTTGCGCGGCGGTAAACCTTCTACCGCCCGGCTCATCGCGGCGATATGTTCCGGCGTGGTGCCGCAACAACCGCCAACTATATTGAGGAAACCGGCCTCGGCCCATTCGCGAATCTGTGTCGCCATGGTGTCGGCGTCGAGGTCGTACTCGCCGAAGGCGTTCGGCAGCCCGGCGTTCGGGTGCGCGGTGACGTAGCATTCGGCAATGCGTGACAGCTCCTGCACGTACTGGCGCAGCTCGTCCGGGCCTAAGGCGCAGTTCAGACCGAAGGTCAGCGCATCGGCGTGGCGCAATGAGTTATAGAACGCTTCGGTGGTCTGGCCGGAAAGCGTACGCCCGGAGGCGTCGGTAATGGTACCGGAAAGCATAATCGGCAGCTCGACGCCCAGCGCTTCGAACTCGGTTTTTACCGCGAAAATAGCGGCTTTAGCATTGAGGGTATCGAAGACGGTTTCAATCAGGATCAGGTCGCTGCCGCCTTCCACCAGCGCTTTGGTGGATTCGCGGTAGGCAGCCACCAGCTGGTCAAAGGTAATGTTGCGGTATGCCGGGTCGTTGACGTCGGGCGAGATAGAGGCCGTACGGTTGGTTGGACCAAGCACGCCCGCGACATAGCGCGGTTTGTTCGGCGTGCGCGCCGTCCATTCGTCTGCCGCAGCGCGCGCCAGCTTCGCCGCCGCAAAGTTGATTTCCGCCGACAGGGATTCCATCTGGTAATCCGCCATGGCGATAGTCGTGGAGTTAAAGGTGTTGGTTTCGATGATATCCGCGCCCGCCTCAAAGTAGGCGTTATGGATCGCGGCAATCACCTCCGGCTTGCTGAGCACCAGCAGGTCGTTGTTGCCCTTCAGGTCGCAAGGCCAGTCGGCGAAGCGCTCGCCGCGGAAATCCTCTTCGCTCAGACGATATCCCTGGATCATGGTGCCCATCCCGCCGTCCAGCACCAGAATACGTTCATTTAACTGCTGACGTAATTGTTCTACTTTGCTGCTCACACTCGCTCCCGACAACGCTCAACCAGACCGAAAAAAACTCAACAGGCCATACTGGCACAAACCTGAGAGGCGGAAAAGAGAACAACGGCCAACATGAGACATGTTCAGCTTCACTCATCCGATCAGTACAGGAATTCTTGCATTATAATCGAATAAAACGAAAATGATTTCCACGATACAGAAAAGGAGTCCGCCATGGTTGCCCCTGTCCCCGCGAAACGCGGTAGAAAACCCGCCGCTGCCACTACGCCTGCAACCGGGCAGGTTCAGTCTTTGACCCGGGGTCTGAAGCTACTGGAGTGGATTGCGGAATCCAACGGCAGCGTGGCACTAACCGAGCTGGCGCAGCAGGCCGGTCTGCCGAACTCAACAACCCACCGTCTGTTGACTACCATGCAGCAGCAAGGTTTTGTCCGCCAGGTGGGCGAATTAGGCCACTGGGCCGTGGGTGCGCATGCGTTTATCGTCGGCAGCAGCTTTTTGCAAAGCCGCAATCTGCTGGCGATTGTGCACCCCATTCTGCGCAAACTAATGGAAGATTCGGGTGAGACGGTAAACCTGGCCGTGCTGGATCAAAGCGACCATCAGGCCATTATTATCGACCAGGTGCAGTGCACCCAGTTGATGCGCATGTCTGCGCCTATCGGCGGCAAGCTGCCGATGCACGCCTCCGGTGCGGGCAAGGCATTTTTATCTCAATTGAGTGAAGAACAGGTTACCGGTCTGCTGCACCGCAAAGGGCTACACGCGTATACCCATGCCACGCTGGTGTCGCCGGTCCATCTGAAAGAGGATTTGGCGCAGACACGTAAGCGCGGCTATTCCTTTGATGATGAAGAACACGCGCTGGGCCTGCGCTGCGTGGCGTCGTGCATTTATGATGAACACCGTGAGCCGTTCGCCGCCATCTCCATTTCCGGGCCAATTTCACGCATTACCGATGATCGCGTGACCGAGTTTGGCGCAATGGCGATCAAAGCAGCGAAAGAAGTCACGCTGGCGTACGGCGGGTTTAGATAAGCAAGGGTTGGGACTGATTTGTAGACCTGATAAGCGCAGCGCCATCAGGCGCGGCGTACATTGCCGGATGGCGACGCAAGGGCCTTATCCGGCCTACGGTCGGTTTCATAACGTACGCTAAACCGCTGCCGACGACGGTAAGCGTAAACATCTTCCACGTGACCTTCCCGGATCCGCGTTTGCAGCCCTCGCCAGTAGTCGGCGCTGAACAGGTCGGCGTGCATCTCCTCAAACAACGGTCCGATGCGCGGATCGGCACATAGCCAGTGACGAAACTCTTCCGGGAAGACATCCCCCGGCGACACGCTGTACCACGGTTCAGCGCTCATCTCATCTTCCGGGTAGCGCGGCGGTGGGATATGGCGGAAATTCACCTCCGTCATATAGCAAATTTCATCGTAGTCGTAGAACACCACGCGCCCGTGGCGGGTCACGCCGAAGTTCTTAAACAGCATATCTCCCGGGAAAATATTGGCGGCGGCCAACTGACGAATGGCGTTGCCGTACTCTTCTATCGCGTCGCGCAGCTGCTGGCCTTCGACCTGCTCCAGCCAGATATTCAGCGGCACCATGCGCCGTTCGATATACAGATGGCGAATAACAATCTGATCGCCGAGATCGGTAATTTTTTCCGGCGCTTCCTGTAGTAGCAGCGCCATCAGCGCCGGGTCGATTTGCCGTTTATCCAGCACAAAGTTTTCAAACTCCTGGGTATCGGCCATGCGCCCGACGCGATCGTGCTCTTTCACCAGCTGGTAGCAGGCGCGGACGTGCGCGGCGGACATCTCCTTTTGCGGCGCAAATTTGTCTTTGATGATTTTAAACACCCGGTCGAAGCCCGGTAGGGTAAACACCAGCATCACCATGCCGCGGATCCCCGGCGCTTCGATAAATTGCTCATCGCAATCAGCGAGATAAAGCAGATACTCGCGGTAGCTTTCGGTCTTCGCGTGTTTCTGACAACCAATCGCCATATACAATTCAGCGGTGGTTTTACCGGGCAGGATCTCGCGCAACCACTCCACTAACGCCGCGGGCAGCGGAGCGTAAACCATAAAGTAGGAGCGGGCAAAGCCAAACACAATGCTCGCTTCCGCCGTCGTGGTCAGACAGGTATCGACAAACAGTTCGCCTTCGTCAGTCCGATGGATTGGCAATAAAAACGGCAGCGTCCCGGAAGGGGTAATCAGCTTACCGACCAGCCAGGCGGCCTTATTGCGATAAAACAGTTCGTTCGCCACCTGTAAATGACAGCGCGGCAACACATCCGCACCCAGAGTTTCGGTGAGGTGTTCGATGATGTAGTGGATATCACGATGTTTGTTCTGCCACGGTAGACGCAGAGGCAGATCGCTGAGAACGCGGGTGAGCAGCCACTCCCAGCCGGTATCGGGAAAAAAGTCTTTCGCCAGCGGGCGGGGGATCGTGCGAAAACGGCGCTCTGGCTGAGAGCTAAAAATAAACAGCCGCTCGGGAGTCAGCGAGCGGTGGTCAAATAACCGGCAGTAAACGGAGTTAAAGAAGCTCTCCGCAATCTCGAAGCGCGGATAATCCGGCAAGAGCCGGGTGTAATGATCTTTCACGCGGAGCAAAAAATCCGCGTCGGTACTTTTGCCGTCAGTAATGCAGCGCAGCTGTTCCACCACCAGACCCACATGATGATCGTAAAGGTGAATACGGCTTTTCATCGCCTGCTGAACCGCATGCCAGTCGGCATGTTCAAAACGCTGCTGCGCGCCGGAGGTGACTTCCAGAAAACGCCCGTACTGGGCGTCGAAACCTTGTAAAATTGTCTGAGCAATCAGTAATTCCAGGCCACGCGTCATCGATATCTCCCATCCGGCACAACGTCATGCCGGATGGCGCATGCGCTTTTCCGGCCTACATCCCTTCGTAGGCCCGGCAAGCGCAGCGCCACCGGGCATTGATCAGAACTGCGATTCTTCGGTGGAACCCGTTAACGCGGTAACGGAAGAGGCGCCGCCCTGAATGATGGTGGTAACTTTATCGAAGTAGCCGGTACCCACTTCCTGCTGGTGGGACACGAAGGTGTAACCGTCTTTTGCCGCCGCAAATTCTGGCTGCTGCACCTTCTCAACATAGTGGCGCATGCCTTCACCCTGCGCATAGGAGTGCGCGAGGTCGAACATGTTGAACCACATGCTGTGAATACCTGCCAGGGTAATGAACTGGTATTTATAGCCCATGTCCGACAACTGCTGCTGGAAGCTGGCAATGGTTTTATCATCCAGGTTTTTCTGCCAGTTAAACGACGGCGAACAGTTGTAGGCCAGCAGTTTACCTGGGAATTTCGCATGAATGGCATCGGCAAAGCGCTTCGCCAGTTCGAGGTCTGGTGTGGAAGTTTCACACCACACCAGATCCGCATACGGCGCGTAGGCCAGACCGCGGCTGATCGCCTGCTCAATACCAGCATGTGTACGGAAGAAGCCTTCGCAGGTACGTTCGCCAGTAATGAACTCGCTGTCGTAGGCGTCGCAGTCAGAGGTAATCAAATCAGCTGCGTCAGCATCGGTACGCGCAATCACCAGCGTCGGCACGCCCATCACGTCGGCAGCCAGACGGGCCGCCACCAGTTTCTGAATAGCTTCCTGAGTCGGCACCAGCACCTTACCGCCCATGTGACCGCATTTTTTCACTGATGCGAGCTGATCTTCGAAGTGAACGGCTGCTGCACCAGCCTCAATCATCGATTTCATCAGTTCAAACGCGTTCAGAACCCCGCCAAAGCCCGCTTCCGCATCGGCAACGATCGGCAGGAAGTAATCCACGTAGCGCGGATCGTTCGGCTCAATACCGCTTGACCATTGGATCTGATCCGCACGACGGAAAGTATTGTTGATCCGATCCACTACTGCCGGGACGGAGTTCGCCGGATACAGCGATTGATCCGGATACATGCTGGAGGCCAGGTTGGCATCTGCCGCCACCTGCCAGCCAGAAAGGTAAACCGCTTCAATACCGGCCTTCGCCTGTTGCAGCGCCTGGCCGCCGGTCAGCGCGCCGAGGCTGTTGATATACCCTTTCTTCGACTCACCGTGCAGCAGACGCCACATTTTCGCCGCACCAAGCTGCGCCAGCGTGCATTCCGGGTTGACCGAGCCACGTAATTTCACCACATCCTCCGCGCTATATGGACGGGTGATGCCTTCCCAGCGCGGTTGAGTCCACTCTTTCTGTAATTCTTCGATTTGTTGATTACGGGTTTTCATGTGCAGATGCTCCATATTGTTATGTGGTGAGTTAAGCCAGCAGGCGGTAACCTGGCAGGGTCAAGAAATCGATCAGTTCATCAGAGGTAGTGATTTGCTCCATCAGACGCGCGGCATCGTCAAAACGCCCGCTGCTGTAGCGGTGCTCGCCCAGTTCGTCCTGAATCACCAGCATCTCTTCGGCCAGCATCTGGCGGAACAGCGGTTTGGTCACCGGCTTGCCATTGCTGAGCGTTTTCTGGTGGTGGATCCACTGCCAGATGGAGGTGCGGGAGATTTCGGCGGTGGCCGCATCTTCCATCAGACCGTAAATCGGCACGCAGCCGTTACCGGAGATCCACGCCTCGATATACTGCACCGCGACACGGATATTGGCGCGCATACCCTCTTCGGTACGCTCACCTTCACAGGGCGCCAGCAGCTGTTCGGCGGTAATTGGCGCATCTTCTTCACGCGTCACAAACAGCTGATTTTTGTTTTCTCCGAGCACGTCGTTGAATACCGTCATTGCGGTATCTGCCAGGCCCGGATGGGCAATCCATGTACCGTCATGACCGTTATTCGCTTCCAGCGCTTTATCTGCTTTTACCTTGGTCAGAACCTGGTTGTTACGCTCGGCATCTTTACTGGGAATGAACGCAGCCATGCCGCCCATCGCGAACGCGCCGCGTTTATGACAGGTTTTAATCAACAGACGCGAGTAGGCGCTAAGGAATGGCTTATCCATCGTCACCACCTGACGGTCCGGCAGCACGCGGTCCGGGTGGTTCTTCAGGGTTTTGATATAGCTGAAAATGTAATCCCAGCGGCCACAGTTCAGGCCCACAATGTGATCACGCAACGCGTGCAGAATTTCGTCCATCTGGAAAACAGCGGGCAACGTTTCAATCAGCAGGGTCGCTTTGATGGTGCCGCGCGGCAGATTAAAGCGGTCCTCTGTATAGCTGAACACTTCACTCCACCAGGCAGCTTCTTGCCAGGCCTGCGTTTTTGGCAGATAGAAATACGGGCCACTACCTTTTGCCAGCAACGCTTTGTAGTTGTGGAAGAAGTAGAGTGCAAAATCGAACAGGCTGCCAGGGATGGATTCGCCACGCCAGGTGACGTGTTTTTCCGGCAGATGCAGACCACGCACACGACACACCAATAAAGCTGGATTGGGTTTAAGTTGATAAATTTTACCCGCTTCGTTGGTGTAACTAATGGTGCCATTGACCGCATCGCGCAGGTTGATCTGCCCGTCGATAACTTTGCTCCACTCAGGGGCCAGCGAATCTTCAAAGTCAGCCATAAAGACTTTGACGTTCGCGTTCAGCGCGTTGATGACCATCTTGCGCTCAACCGGTCCGGTAATCTCTACGCGGCGATCCAGTAAATCATCAGGAATACCGCGAATTTTCCAGTCGCCCTCACGAATGGAAGCTGTTTCCGAAATAAAATCAGGCAACTTACCGTTATCAATATCCTGCTGCTGCTGGATCCGCGCAGCCAGAAGCTTATTCCGCTTAGGCGTAAATCTTGTCACCAGTTCAGTCAGAAACTCCACCGCTTCTCCGGTCAGGATTTGCTGCTCCTGTTCGCCACGCGGCCTGGTGAAGACCAGTTCATCGGTTGTCGTTGCCTGTTGATTCATTGCGTAGTTCCTCGTCAGTGATCCAAACACATCCCCAATGCGAACGAAGGATCGTTGTGCGGTTTTCGTTCAGCACAACTAAGACTACTCATTTAAATTTCAAAATCAAAAACAATTTCCATTTTTAAATTAATTATCAATTAACTTATTGATAACAATATAAATAAAATTTAATTACACAGTGAGGTGCGTTTCGGAAATAAAAAAGGCACCCGAAGGTGCCTGATTCAACATGCTGAAACGCTTAAGGATCGTCTGCTACAGAAGATTAATCCAGCGTTGGATTCATGTGACGCAGATCATATGGCGTGATCTGGTAGACGTAATAGTTGAGCCAGTTGGTAAACAACAGATTGCCATGGCTACGCCAGGTTGCCCGCGGTTTGTTTTGTGGGTCATCTTTCGGGAAGTAGTTATAGGGTACTTCCGGGGATAAGCCCGCTTCAACGTCTCGAAAATATTCGCTACCGAGCGTGTGCGCGTCATACTCGGGATGACCCGTCACAAAGGCAATGCGTTTATCTTTACTGGCGAACAGATAGGCATCGCCCTCTTCCGTTTCGGCAAAAATCTCGAGATCGGTATAGTCGCGGATAAGTGCGGCAGGGAAGTCGGCATAGCGCGAATGAGGGGCCAAAAATGCATCATCAAATCCGCGCGTCAGCAACGCATGAGGATGCAGAATATGATGCTCATAGACGCCGGAGAGTTTATCCGTGCGAGTTTGCTTGGGAATGCCATAAAGGATATTCAATGCGGCCTGTACCGCCCAGCAGACAAACAGCGTCGAGGTAACGTGATCTTTAGCCCACTCAAGAACCTGTTTTATCTGCGGCCAGTAAGCCACATCATTAAACTCAACCAGACCCAGCGGCGCCCCTGTAACGATCAGTCCATCAAAGTTCTGATCGCAGATATCCTCGAAATTACAGTAAAAGTTATTCAGATGCTCCGTTGGGGTGTTGCGTGACTCGCGGGCATCGATGCGCAATAGCTGAACATCTACCTGTAGCGGTGAGTTAGACAATAAACGCAGGAACTGGTTTTCCGTTTCAATCTTCTTCGGCATCAGGTTGAGGATAAGTACCTTCAGTGGACGGATTTCCTGACCGGAAGCGCGGGATGTCGTCATGACAAAGACGTTTTCCTCACGCAAGAAATTGACGGCGGGTAGTTCGTCCTGCACGCGAATTGGCATAACCTGATAACCTCACTACATACGTTTAAACGTTTAGACATCCAGATAGCTGAAGATACCCAGGAATCAGCAGAATGTCGAGCCTACATCCTCAAGTTGAGAAAGTTTCACGGTTCCTTGCTGTAGAATAGTGCAGTAAAGAAAAAAGGAGAATGCTATGACCTTTACCATCCGCCGTTCGCGTCAGGACGAAGGAGACAAGTTAGTTTCTATTTGGTGTCGCTCAGTGGATGCCACGCACCATTTCCTCTCTGCGGATTATCGGGTTGAACTGGAACAGCTGGTACGTTCTTTTTTACCAGAAGCCCCTCTATGGGTTGCAGTGACAAAGCAGGATGAGCCAGTCGCCTTTATGCTCCTGACCGATCAGCATATAGATGCCCTGTTTGTCGATCCGGATGAGCGTGGTAGTGGCGTTGGTAAGCTGCTGATTGAACATGCTTTATCAATGAGTTCCACGCTAACAACTACCGTTAACGAACAGAATGAACAAGCGGTTGGATTCTATAAGAAGATGGGATTTAGCGTGACGGGACGTACAGAGGTGGACGATCTTGGGCGCCCCTACCCGTTGCTCAATCTCGTGCGCGGGTAGCAGGGCAAGTTTTTACGTGGTGCGGGATTGCCTGATGCGCTTTGGCAGGCCGGATAAGGCGGGATGCCGCATCCGGCAGGTTTCATTTCACACAGACGCAAAAAAGCCCATCCGGCAGGATGGGCTTCTTCACTTTAATTAATGCCTGGCAGTTTATGGCGGGCGTCCTGCCCGCCACCCTCCGGGCCGTTGCGGCGCAACGTTCAAATCCGCTCCCGGCGGATTTGTCCTCCTCAGGAGAGCCCTCACCGACAGACAACAGATAAAACAAAAGGCCCGGTCTTTCGACCGGGCCTTCCGCTTTTATTTGATGCCTGGCAGTTCCCTACTCTCGCATGGGGAGACCCCACACTACCATCGGCGCTACGGCGTTTCACTTCTGAGTTCGGCATGGGGTCAGGTGGGACCACCGCGCTACAGCCGCCAGGCAAATTCTGTTTATTAACCCGCTTTTCGCCGGTTAATGTCATCTGTATCAGGCTGAAAATCTGTCTTTTCAAATCCGCCAAAACAGCTTCGGCGTTGTAAGGTTAAGCCTCACGGTTCATTAGTATCGGTTAGCTCAACGTATCGCTACGCTTACACACCCGACCTATCAACGTCGTCGTCTTCAACGTTCCTTCAGGAGACTCTAGGTCTCAGGGAGAACTCATCTCGGGGCAAGTTTCGTGCTTAGATGCTTTCAGCACTTATCTCTTCCGCATTTAGCTACCGGGCAGTGCCATTGGCATGACAACCCGAACACCAGTGATGCGTCCACTCCGGTCCTCTCGTACTAGGAGCAGCCCCCCTCAATTCTCCAGCGCCCACGGCAGATAGGGACCGAACTGTCTCACGACGTTCTAAACCCAGCTCGCGTACCACTTTAAATGGCGAACAGCCATACCCTTGGGACCTACTTCAGCCCCAGGATGTGATGAGCCGACATCGAGGTGCCAAACACCGCCGTCGATATGAACTCTTGGGCGGTATCAGCCTGTTATCCCCGGAGTACCTTTTATCCGTTGAGCGATGGCCCTTCCATTCAGAACCACCGGATCACTAAGACCTGCTTTCGCACCTGCTCGAGCCGTCACTCTCGCAGTCAAGCTAGCTTATGCCTTTGCACTAACCTCCTGATGTCCGACCAGGATTAGCTAACCTTCGTGCTCCTCCGTTACTCTTTGGGAGGAGACCGCCCCAGTCAAACTACCCACCAGACACTGTCCGCAACCCGGATTACGGGCCCACGTTAGAACACCAGCCATTAAAGGGTGGTATTTCAAGGACGGCTCCATGCAGACTGGCGTCCACACTTCAAAGCCTCCCACCTATCCTACACATCAAGGACCAGTGTTCAGTGTCAAGCTATAGTAAAGGTTCACGGGGTCTTTCCGTCTTGCCGCGGGTACACTGCATCTTCACAGCGAGTTCAATTTCACTGAGTCTCGGGTGGAGACAGCCTGGCCATCATTACGCCATTCGTGCAGGTCGGAACTTACCCGACAAGGAATTTCGCTACCTTAGGACCGTTATAGTTACGGCCGCCGTTTACCGGGGCTTCGATCAAGAGCTTCTCCTTACGGATAACCCCATCAATTAACCTTCCGGCACCGGGCAGGCGTCACACCGTATACGTCCACTTTCGTGTTTGCACAGTGCTGTGTTTTTAATAAACAGTTGCAGCCAGCTGGTATCTTCGACTGATTTCAGCTCCATGAGTAAATCACTTCACCTACCTATCAGCGTGCCTTCTCCCGAAGTTACGGCACCATTTTGCCTAGTTCCTTCACCCGAGTTCTCTCAAGCGCCTTGGTATTCTCTACCTGACCACCTGTGTCGGTTTGGGGTACGATTTCGTGTTACCTGATGCTTAGAGGCTTTTCCTGGAAGCAGGGCATTTGTCACTTCAGCACCGTAGTGCCTCGTCATCACACCTCAGCGTTAAAAGGTACCGGATTTACCTGGAACCTCCGCCTACATGCTTAAACCGGGACAACCGTCGCCCGGCCAACATAGCCTTCTCCGTCCCCCCTTCGCAGTAACACCAAGTACAGGAATATTAACCTGTTTCCCATCGACTACGCCTTTCGGCCTCGCCTTAGGGGTCGACTCACCCTGCCCCGATTAACGTTGGACAGGAACCCTTGGTCTTCCGGCGTGCGGGTTTTTCACCCGCATTATCGTTACTTATGTCAGCATTCGCACTTCTGATACCTCCAGCAGCCCTCACAGGCCACCTTCAACGGCTTACAGAACGCTCCCCTACCCAACAACACATAGTGTCGCTGCCGCAGCTTCGGTGCATGGTTTAGCCCCGTTACATCTTCCGCGCAGGCCGACTCGACCAGTGAGCTATTACGCTTTCTTTAAATGATGGCTGCTTCTAAGCCAACATCCTGGCTGTCTGTGCCTTCCCACATCGTTTCCCACTTAACCATGACTTTGGGACCTTAGCTGGCGGTCTGGGTTGTTTCCCTCTTCACGACGGACGTTAGCACCCGCCGTGTGTCTCCCGTGATAACATTCTTCGGTATTCGCAGTTTGCATCGGGTTGGTAAGTCGGGATGACCCCCTAGCCGAAACAGTGCTCTACCCCCGAAGATGAGTTCACGAGGCGCTACCTAAATAGCTTTCGGGGAGAACCAGCTATCTCCCGGTTTGATTGGCCTTTCACCCCCAGCCACAAGTCATCCGCTAATTTTTCAACATTAGTCGGTTCGGTCCTCCAGTTAGTGTTACCCAACCTTCAACCTGCCCATGGCTAGATCACCGGGTTTCGGGTCTATACCCTGCAACTTAACGCCCAGTTAAGACTCGGTTTCCCTTCGGCTCCCCTATACGGTTAACCTTGCTACAGAATATAAGTCGCTGACCCATTATACAAAAGGTACGCAGTCACACCCGAAGGTGCTCCCACTGCTTGTACGTACACGGTTTCAGGTTCTTTTTCACTCCCCTCGCCGGGGTTCTTTTCGCCTTTCCCTCACGGTACTGGTTCACTATCGGTCAGTCAGGAGTATTTAGCCTTGGAGGATGGTCCCCCCATATTCAGACAGGATACCACGTGTCCCGCCCTACTCTTCGAGTTCACAGCACATGCGTTTTTGTGTACGGGACTATCACCCTGTACCGTCGGACTTTCCAGACCGTTCCACTAACACACATGCTGATTCAGACTCTGGGCTGCTCCCCGTTCGCTCGCCGCTACTGGGGGAATCTCGGTTGATTTCTTTTCCTCGGGGTACTTAGATGTTTCAGTTCCCCCGGTTCGCTTCGTTAACCTATGTATTCAGTTAACGATAGTGTGACGAATCACACTGGGTTTCCCCATTCGGAAATCGCCGGTTATAACGGTTCATATCACCTTACCGGCGCTTATCGCAGATTAGCACGTCCTTCATCGCCTCTGACTGCCAGGGCATCCACCGTGTACGCTTAGTCGCTTAACCTCACAACCCGAAGATGTTTCACTTCTGATTGCGAAAATTTGAGAGACTCGAACACACCTTTTATCTGTTCTTATTACGGAGAACAGACACAGTGTGTCGTTTCAATTTTCAGCTTGATCCAGATTTTTAAAGAGCAAAACTTCTTAATGCACTCGAAAGTACATTCAGAAGTTCATCATTCATCAGACAATCTGTGTGAGCACTGCAAAGGTCGGTTCTTTAAGGTAAGGAGGTGATCCAACCGCAGGTTCCCCTACGGTTACCTTGTTACGACTTCACCCCAGTCATGAATCACAAAGTGGTAAGCGCCCTCCCGAAGGTTAAGCTACCTACTTCTTTTGCAACCCACTCCCATGGTGTGACGGGCGGTGTGTACAAGGCCCGGGAACGTATTCACCGTGGCATTCTGATCCACGATTACTAGCGATTCCGACTTCATGGAGTCGAGTTGCAGACTCCAATCCGGACTACGACATACTTTATGAGGTCCGCTTGCTCTCGCGAGGTCGCTTCTCTTTGTATATGCCATTGTAGCACGTGTGTAGCCCTACTCGTAAGGGCCATGATGACTTGACGTCATCCCCACCTTCCTCCAGTTTATCACTGGCAGTCTCCTTTGAGTTCCCGACCGAATCGCTGGCAACAAAGGATAAGGGTTGCGCTCGTTGCGGGACTTAACCCAACATTTCACAACACGAGCTGACGACAGCCATGCAGCACCTGTCTCAGAGTTCCCGAAGGCACCAAAGCATCTCTGCTAAGTTCTCTGGATGTCAAGAGTAGGTAAGGTTCTTCGCGTTGCATCGAATTAAACCACATGCTCCACCGCTTGTGCGGGCCCCCGTCAATTCATTTGAGTTTTAACCTTGCGGCCGTACTCCCCAGGCGGTCGACTTAACGCGTTAGCTCCGGAAGCCACGCCTCAAGGGCACAACCTCCAAGTCGACATCGTTTACGGCGTGGACTACCAGGGTATCTAATCCTGTTTGCTCCCCACGCTTTCGCACCTGAGCGTCAGTCTTTGTCCAGGGGGCCGCCTTCGCCACCGGTATTCCTCCAGATCTCTACGCATTTCACCGCTACACCTGGAATTCTACCCCCCTCTACAAGACTCTAGCCTGCCAGTTTCGGATGCAGTTCCCAGGTTGAGCCCGGGGATTTCACATCCGACTTGACAGACCGCCTGCGTGCGCTTTACGCCCAGTAATTCCGATTAACGCTTGCACCCTCCGTATTACCGCGGCTGCTGGCACGGAGTTAGCCGGTGCTTCTTCTGCGAGTAACGTCAATCGCTGTGGTTATTAACCACAACGCCTTCCTCCTCGCTGAAAGTACTTTACAACCCGAAGGCCTTCTTCATACACGCGGCATGGCTGCATCAGGCTTGCGCCCATTGTGCAATATTCCCCACTGCTGCCTCCCGTAGGAGTCTGGACCGTGTCTCAGTTCCAGTGTGGCTGGTCATCCTCTCAGACCAGCTAGGGATCGTCGCCTAGGTGAGCCGTTACCCCACCTACAAGCTAATCCCATCTGGGCACATCCGATGGCAAGAGGCCCGAAGGTCCCCCTCTTTGGTCTTGCGACATTATGCGGTATTAGCTACCGTTTCCAGTAGTTATCCCCCTCCATCGGGCAGTTTCCCAGACATTACTCACCCGTCCGCCACTCGTCACCCGAGAGCAAGCTCTCTGTGCTACCGTTCGACTTGCATGTGTTAGGCCTGCCGCCAGCGTTCAATCTGAGCCATGATCAAACTCTTCAATTTAAGTTTGATGCTCGTGAATTAAACTTCGTAATGAATTACGTGTTCACTCAGAGACTTGGTATTCATTTTTCGTCTTGCGACGTTAAGAATCCGTATCCTCGAGTGCCCACACAGATTGTCTGATAAATTGTTAAAGAGCAGTTGCGACGCGCCTTAGCGCTCTGTCGCGAGGTGGCGTATATTACGCTTTCCTCTTTCAGAGTCAACCCTCATTTTCAGGTTTTTCTCTTCAACCGACCGGGCTGTTTGTGTGAAGTGATTCACATCCGCCGTGTCGATGGAGGCGCATTATAGGGAGTTTCCTTCAGCCCGCAACCCTTAAATGACAGAAAAATGACTGACTGCTGCATTCCACAGCAGAACCCCGTCTTATACCCATTTACACACAGAGTTATCCACAAAAATGAGGTTCTCTTGCGATCATCACTTCGATTCATCCCTCATCATATAAAGCTGAAATAATCGAATTAAAGGAAAGAGAAAAATTCGCGAGCGTTGCGCAAACGTTTTCGTTACAATGCCACCGCACAACAAGGATGCCCCGTGAGGGGCGTTAGCTGAGTTTTTAGCCAAGAATTCACCTAACGCTCTCTGTAATAGTCAAATCCAGGGGATTTACCATGCAACAACGTCGTCCAGTCCGCCGCGCTCTGCTCAGTGTTTCTGACAAGGCCGGTATCATCGAATTCGCTCAGGCACTTTCCGCACGCGGTGTGGAGCTGCTGTCTACGGGGGGTACCGCCCGCCTGTTAGCAGAAAAAGGCCTGGCAGTGACCGAAGTTTCCGATTACACCGGTTTCCCGGAAATGATGGATGGACGCGTGAAGACCCTGCATCCAAAAGTCCACGGCGGCATCCTCGGCCGTCGCGGCCAGGACGATGCGATCATGGAACAGCATCACATCGCCCCTATCGATATGGTGGTCGTTAACCTGTACCCCTTCGCCGAAACCGTAGCCCGTGAAGGCTGCTCGCTGGAAGATGCGGTAGAGAACATTGATATCGGCGGCCCGACCATGGTGCGCTCTGCTGCCAAGAACCATAAAGACGTCGCCATCGTGGTGAAGAGCAGTGACTACGACGCCATTATTAAAGAGATGGATGCTAATGAAGGCTCTCTGACTCTCGACACCCGTTTCGATCTCGCGATTAAAGCTTTCGAACACACCGCCGCCTACGACAGCATGATTGCCAACTACTTCGGCAGCATGGTTCCGGCCTACCACGGTGAAAGCAAAGAAGCCGCCGGTCGCTTCCCGCGTACGCTGAACCTGAACTTCATTAAGAAGCAGGATATGCGCTACGGCGAGAACAGCCACCAGCAGGCAGCCTTCTATATAGAAGAGAATGTGAAAGAAGCGTCCGTTGCCACCGCACAGCAGGTGCAGGGCAAAGCGCTCTCCTACAACAACATCGCCGATACCGATGCGGCACTGGAATGCGTGAAAGAGTTCAACGAGCCAGCCTGCGTGATCGTCAAGCATGCCAACCCGTGTGGCGTGGCGGTGAGCTCCACTATTCTCGACGCTTACGACCGTGCGTACAAAACCGACCCAACCTCCGCGTTCGGCGGCATCATCGCCTTCAACCGCGAGCTGGATGCCGAAACCGCTCAGGCCATCATCTCCCGCCAGTTCGTGGAAGTGATTATCGCCCCATCCGCGACCGAAGAAGCGCTGAAGATCACGGCTGCCAAGCAGAATGTGCGCGTACTGACCTGTGGTCAGTGGGCACAGCGTGTGCCGGGTCTGGACTTCAAACGCGTTAACGGCGGCCTGCTGGTTCAGGACCGCGACCTGGGTATGGTAGGCGAAGGTGAACTGCGCGTGGTGTCTAAACGCCAGCCGACCGAGCAGGAGCTGCGCGATGCGCTGTTCTGCTGGAAAGTGGCGAAATTCGTGAAATCCAACGCCATTGTGTATGCCAAAGAGAATATGACCATCGGCATAGGCGCAGGCCAGATGAGCCGTGTCTACTCCGCGAAAATCGCCGGGATTAAAGCGGCTGACGAAGGTCTGGAAGTGAAAGGCTCCGCGATGGCCTCCGACGCCTTCTTCCCGTTCCGCGACGGTATCGATGCCGCTGCCGCCGTGGGCGTGAGCTGTGTGATCCAGCCTGGCGGTTCTATCCGTGATGATGAAGTCATTGCCGCTGCCGATGAACACGGTATCGCGATGATCTTTACCGACATGCGCCACTTCCGCCATTAATCCACGGAGCAGACGATGAAAGTATTAGTGATTGGCAACGGCGGGCGCGAGCACGCGCTGGCGTGGAAAGCGGCGCAGTCGCCGCTGGTTGATACCGTTTTTGTCGCACCGGGCAACGCGGGCACCGCGCTGGAACCCGCGCTGCAAAACGTGGCTATCGGCGTAACCGATATCCCGGCGCTGCTGAGCTTTGCCCAGAACGAGAAGATTGACCTGACCATCGTTGGCCCGGAAGCGCCGCTGGTGATTGGCGTGGTTGATGCGTTTCGCGCCGCAGGTCTGAAGATCTTTGGCCCAACCGAAGGCGCCGCACAGTTGGAAGGCTCCAAAGCCTTCACCAAAGATTTCCTCGCCCGTCACCAGATTCCGACGGCGGAGTACCAGAACTTTACCGAGGTTGAGCCAGCGCTGGCTTACCTGCGCGAGAAAGGCGCACCGATCGTCATCAAAGCCGACGGTCTGGCCGCCGGTAAAGGCGTTATCGTCGCGATGACGCTCGAAGAAGCGGAAGCCGCCGTGCAGGACATGCTGGCGGGTAACGCCTTTGGCGATGCAGGCCACCGCATCGTGATTGAAGAGTTCCTCGACGGCGAAGAAGCGAGCTTTATCGTGATGGTCGACGGCGAACACGTGCTGCCGATGGCCACCAGCCAGGACCACAAACGCGTGGGCAACGGCGATACCGGCCCGAACACCGGCGGGATGGGGGCTTACTCCCCGGCGCCGGTAGTCACTGATGAAGTGCACCAGCGCACCATGGAACGCATCATCTGGCCAACCGTGAAAGGCATGGCGGCGGAAGGGAATACCTACACCGGCTTCCTGTATGCGGGCCTGATGATCGACAAGCAGGGCAACCCGAAGGTAATCGAGTTCAACTGTCGCTTTGGCGATCCGGAAACCCAGCCGATCATGCTGCGCATGAAGTCGGATCTGGTGGATCTGTGCCTGGCCGCCTGCGACGGCAAGCTGGATGAGAAAACCTCCGAGTGGGACGAACGCGCTTCATTAGGCGTGGTGATCGCCGCGGGCGGTTATCCGGGCAGCTACAGCACCGGCGACGAGATCCACGGTCTGCCGCTGGAAGAAGTGGCTGACGGTAAGGTTTTCCACGCGGGCACCAAACTCGCCGATGACGACCGCGTGTTGACCAGCGGCGGCCGTGTACTGTGCGCCACCGCGCTGGGCCACACCGTCGCCGAAGCGCAGAAACGCGCTTACGCCCTGATGGCCGACATCCGCTGGAACGGTAGCTTCAGCCGTAACGACATCGGCTGGCGCGCCATCGAACGCGAACAGCGCTAACGCGAAATTTTCGCCAGCAGCGTTTTACGCGTAATGCCTAACTGACGGGCGGCTTCCGTTTTGTTGCCGCCCGTTTTTTCCAGCGCCGCCAGAATGACCTCTTTCTCCACTTCCACCAGCGGCTGGATCTCGCCACTGTATTCCGTTTTTATTGGCGTCGCGGCAATAGCCAGCGGCAGCTCGCGCTCGGAAATATACTCGCCCGTCAGCAGCACCACCGCCCGCTCCACCGCGTTTTCCAGTTCACGGATATTGCCCGGCCAGTCGTAATGGATAAGCAGATCCATCGCCTGCGGAGTAAAGCCTTTCACCGCTTTACGGTTACGCGCGGCAAAACGCTGGAGAAAATGTTCGGCCAGCAGCGGGATATCTTCCCGACGTTGACATAATGCGGGCATTTCTATGGTGACCACGTTCAGACGGTAGTAGAGATCCTGGCGAAAACGTCCGGCACTGACCTCCTCGGCCAGATTACGGTGCGTGGCGGCGATCAGCCGGACATCAACATCAATTGTCTGGTTACTGCCAACCCGTTGTACCTCTCGCTCCTGGATAGCCCGCAGCAGACGCACCTGCATCAGCGGTGAGATATCGCCAATTTCATCAAGAAATAACGTGCCGCCGTCCGCTTCGACAAAACGCCCTTCCCGCCGTTTATCCGCCCCGGTAAACGCCCCTTTCTCGTGGCCAAAAAGTTCGGACTCCAGCAGCGACTCATTCAGCGCCGCGCAGTTCAGCGTCACCAGCGGCTTATCACTGCGCGCGCTGCTGGCGTGTAGTGCGCGGGCAACCAGCTCTTTCCCTGTCCCGGAATCTCCGTGGATAAGCACCGTGGCGTCCGAGGGCGCTACCATCGCAATTTCATTGAGCAACTGCTGCATCGCCGGACTGCTGCCAATCATGCCAAACTGCGCAGCCGACGCTGACAACACTTCAGCGCTCGTATCCCGCGTATGCGCCAGCGCCTTTTCCAGTGTTTCCTGCAAACGGTCAAAATCCAGCGGTTTGATTAAGTAGTCCAGCGCCCCGGTTTTCAGCGCCTCTACGGCGGTCTCCACGCTGGAGAAAGCCGTCATAATCAGTACCGGAATGGCTGGATTCAGGGCTTTAATCTCTTTTAGCGTTGCGATACCGTCCATCTCCGCCATGCGAACATCACACAGCACCAGATCAAATACGCGTTCACGCACCTGTTCCAGCGCCGCTCGCCCGCTATAAGCCAGTGCGACGTCATAACCCCAGCCACGCAGCAGCGCCTGTAAAATAGTGCAGTGGCTGATATCGTCATCCACTACCAGAATATCGATTTTTCCGCGCGTCATCCTTGTTAATCCTGTCGTTTCGCTTTCGTCGGGAGCCAGAGAGTAAAGACCGTACCTTTGCCCTCAATACTTGCCACCTGGATAGTGCCGCCGTGCTGTTCGATAATGTTCTGCACTACCGCCAGTCCCAGACCAGTACCATCAGCTTTGGTCGTATAGTAAGGCGTAAAAATAGCCTCCAGCTGTTCCGGCGCAATCCCCTTCCCGCTATCGGTCACCACGATTTTAACGCGATCGGCGCTGCTTTCACTCGCTTCAACCGTAATCGTGCCCTGACGGCCTATTGCATGAATGGCGTTCAGATAAAGATTCAGCAGAACCTGGGTGAGCCGATCGGGATCGGCCTCAATGGCAGGCAGCGTGGCATTGGCTGCAAATCGTAGCTGGATTTCCCGGCTTGCCGCATCCTGACTCACCAGGTTGAGTGAATGAGTGATGACCTGGTTGAGATCCACGTGTTGTAGCGTCAGATGTGCAGGTTTCACCAGTTCCAGCAGTTCGCTCACCACCCGATTTAAACGGTCCGCCTCTTTCGCCATCACCTGCGCCAGCTCGTGAGACTCACCGCCTGCCGGTGTTCGTTCGGCAAAATATTTTGCTAAACCTTTGATGGATGAAAGTGGGTTACGAATCTCATGTGCAACGCCAGCCGCCAGATGCCCGAGCGCCATCAGTTTTTCTTTGCGCTTCATCGCA
The DNA here is from genome assembly GCF_059615875.1 of Citrobacter sp. CRE-46. Taxonomy (NCBI): domain Bacteria; kingdom Pseudomonadati; phylum Pseudomonadota; class Gammaproteobacteria; order Enterobacterales; family Enterobacteriaceae; genus Citrobacter; species Citrobacter sp. CRE-46. The sequence continues at coordinate 4,934,591 of NZ_CM184341.1, forward strand.
TCCTGTAGTTCTTTATACGAGCGCTGATAGCGCTGATACCAGAAGTACGTCAGCACGGTTGCCAGCAACACAGCCGCCAGCGCAGACAAAACAATCAGCGTATTTCGCCACTCTCTGGCCTGAGTCGCGGCCAGGTCGCTGGCATCGAAAGCGATAAAAATGGTCTGCGTTGGGGTGATAAGCTGCCCGTCATTGCTGGCGCAACGCGCCATGCCATGGCGTCCGGGCCCATACATCGGCTGGAACTGGCGGTAAATTTCCAGAGCCGGCGTTGTTTCCCCCTCCCCCATTGGTATCTCAATTTTCCGCCAGCGTTCTTGTTCCGCGGGGTGTAGCTGCTGCAGGACATCGGGCGAATAAAGTGATTTACCCACCATCGCCGAATTGCTGTGGGTAATAATGACGCCATGCTCATCGACGACGGCAAACCATAACACACCCGGTTGTACGGCCATTTCCTCCAGCAGCGTCTGCTGCTGGGCATGATGCATGCGCATCCCCATACCCACCCGCGTGCCGGACTCCAGGGCGCGAATCAACACACTGCCTTTTTCCAGGAGCGTTTGTCGGGCGGCATCACTTTCCCGACCATAGTCCCGTATGGTCATAATCGAAAACCAGCCGACCAACGTCAGGATTGCCGCCAGCAAGAGTCTGCTCAACCACTTTGCCACCGTGTCCTTATAAAGACGCATACCTTCTCCCTTTACCCACCGTTTCCTTTCTTCGTTGCCGGTATACAGCAGAAATCATGCCATTTTTTCTCCCTGAGAACCCTGCCCTCAGACACAAAGTAGCGGGTAAAAATGACCCGCAGGCGAATTCTGGCGAGTCATTTTTACTCGCTTTCCTACCGAGACGGCGAGAACAACCTCCGCAAGGCCTGGATTGCCGCTTTGGCACGGAAGATGCAAAAGGGAATATAAGCTAACCAACAGGAGAACGAACAATGAAACGGAACAACAAACTGGCGCTGATTGCACTCTCTCTTATCACTCTGGGCTCCACCCCGGCGCTGGCGCAACATCATTGGGGATATGGGGATGGTATGCAGCAACGGGGCGGCATACCAATGACCACCGAGCAGCAGGCTACCGCGCAGAAAATTTATGATGATTACTACTCCCAGACCAGCGCGTTACGCCAACAGTTGGTCTCCAAACGTTATGAGTACAACGCCTTGTTAACAGCCAGTTCGCCAGACACGGCAAAAATTAATGCCGTGGCAAAAGAAATGGAGGCTCTGAATCAGTCTCTGGATGAGCAGCGCGTTAAGCGTGATGTCGCGCTGGCGCAGGCAGGCGTGCCACGTGGTGCCGGAATGGGCTACGGCGGATGCGGCGGTGGCGGTAACTATCGCGGTGGCGGTCATATGGGAATGGGACACTGGTAAAGGACTTAATGCCTGATCGCGCTACGCTAATCGGACTACGGATGGATAAGACGCATTTGCGTCGCCATCCGGCGTTAAAATGTTTTCTCTTTCGGCTGCCAGTGACAAAAATCTTCATTGGCGACCAGCAGTAGTTGCGATCCTTCGGGCGCTTCCAGCCATGCCACGCTCACCTCTACGGATGAATGGCGCTGGCGGCGCTCAATATGGTTTATCGCCCACGATTCCAGATCGGGCTTTAGCGTTTCACCTTCACAGGTCGTCACCGTGTTATTCGCATGCCAGCGTCCCTGACGCAATATCACCCGTCCCTGACGCAGCGCATCGCTGGTCTGGCGGATTTGATCGGCGCGATAGCGGTAAAGCGCGATTTGATCGCTGGAAAGCTGTTGTTTTTGCCCGTCGACTTCACGCTGCATGAAACTCAGTTCGCCCCGGTCATCGAAGCGTATCCGAACATGTTCCGACGGTTTACTGTATACGTTGAGTTCTATCAGAGAGAGCGAATCACCCTGCCAGCGGTATTCACTGGTGGTGGTATCGCCTTTACGCCACGGACTAAATACCGAGAGCAAGTGAACATCGTCGCTGGAATCTTTACGCCAGATGCGTACCGCCCCCTGATCGCCAACATAGCCGCTGGCCGTGAAGGGAGGAAGCTCAGAATGGCTACCACAGGCTGACAGTAACAGAACACCTGAAAGCCAAAGCAAATGACGCCAGATGGACAAAAGGGGCGAAACCGCCCCTTCGATAAAACTGTTCACTGCCACGCGAATTACTTAACCGCGTCTTTCAGTGCTTTACCAGAAACAAATGCCGGTACGTTAGCTGCGGCGATTTTGATTTCTTTACCGGTCTGCGGGTTGCGGCCAGTGCGCTCAGCACGGTGGTTCACTTTGAAGGTACCGAAACCAACCAGTTGTACAGCATCGCCTTCTTTCAGAGACTCAGTAATAGCAGCCAGAGTGGATTCCAGAGCAGCTTTAGCCTGTGTTTTAGACAGTTCTGCTTTGTCTGCAATTACATCAATCAGTTGAGTCTTGTTCATAAGTTATCCTTACAATGTGTTTATCGCTTGCTAAGCATCGAGTGCGACGGAAATGCCAGAAAAGCACTCTCCTGCATACACGCACCGATAGCCACTTTTTTTCGCCCCCCAAATGTAGACCAGACCGGGGGCGGATGGGAAGCCTTCAGGCACGACAAATCAGGCGTTAAATCACGTTTTATGGTGTCATTGCTGAAAATTTATACCAATATTGCTCTCACCAGCCTCGCGCAGGTCTGCACGAAGCCCTTTTATCAGCTCAATATCGCGTTCTTCACAGTCGGCTAAAAGTCGGAAAATTTCCCACTGAATATCCCATTCTTGCTCAACGGCAGGGTTCTCTTTCAGCTCTTCATCGGTCATTTCGCGACCAGCCTGGGTCATTTCCAGCATCGCAACCGTCGTAATCGATGCCTTGCTGACCTCAATCGCATGCTCCAGCGTTTCACCGCTAAGACGAGAATGCATCAGTTCGCTTAATGCCACGCAGGCATCAATCGCCGGGTAAACGCCGTACAGATCGTAATCATCCGCAGAAGGAATGGCCTCTTCAAACTTTTCCAACTGGCTGTCGAAATTGATTTTCGCGTCTTTTACCGTCAGCGTTTCCCAAATTAAATCTAAAATTCGGCGATAAATCTGCCCATCGCCAAATTCAGTTTGCTTGCAGAACATGGCGTAGTTTGGGTACATGCGCTCACAGAGGCAGGCCATAAACGTGACGTGCTGCCAGCTTTCCAGCTTCTCCAGACGCAGGTGAATCGGGTTTTGTAACATGATGAGTTCTCAAATACGGAAATTAGCCGCAGTTTACCCGATATGGGGCGTTTTTGCTGCAAGCCGCGTAAAAGACGGACGTTCTGATGCCACCGCATCCGCCCAGCGGGTCGGTTCCGGCAAACGATAACCGTTCATACAGCGCTGCACCCACGCCAGCGCGTTGTCCATGCCCACGCGGTGACCCGTAGAGATAAACAACGGATTACAGCGCGCTTTGCTGCGCCAGACCCATGCCAGCTGTTCGCCTTTATCCAGCAGCGGCGCGAGCGCACCGGGTTCGGCAGAGAGCGGCTCAAACTTGCCGCACAGACGTTTTTTCGCCACGCCAATGGTCGGGACATCTACCAGCAGACCAAAATGGCTGGCGACCCCCAGGCGACGTGGGTGGGAAATACCATGCCCGTCGACGAACAGCAGATCCGGTTTTTGCGACAGCTGTTGCCAGGCGGCCATCAGCGCGGGGGTTTCACGAAAGGAGAGAAAGCCGGGAATATACGGCATGGTGGTGGCGACCCGCGCCACCGTGTATTCAACCAGTTCCAGAGAGGGATACTTCAGCAGAACCATCGCGGCCCGCGTCACTTCGCCACCCTGCTCAAACCCGACGTCCGCTCCCCCGATCAGATCCGGCGGATCCTTGTCGAGGCGATCCTCGCGGATCACTGAAGAGGCCAGTTCAAGCTGCTGAGCGCGTAGCGACGCGAGATCCATAATGACTCCTTAGCGGTGGTATTGTTCGGACAGGCGATGCACTGCCTCCACAAACACCCCTGCATGTTCCGGCGGTACATCCTGATGGATGCCGTGACCGAGGTTGAAGACGTGGCCTTCACCCTGGCCGAAACCTGCAAGTATAGTCGCTACCTCGTCTTCGATCCGTGCCGGCGGCGCATACAGCATGGATGGGTCCATATTGCCCTGCAGCGCCACTTTATGGCCAACGCGACGACGCGCATCGGCGATATCTGTTGTCCAGTCGAGACCTAACGCATCACAGCCGGTTTCCGCCATCGCTTCCAGCCACTGACCGCCGCCTTTGGTAAACAGCGTCACCGGTACGCGACGGCCTTCGTTTTCACGCAGCAGACCATCAACGATTTTATGCATGTAGTACAACGAGAACTGCTGATAGTCGCGCCCGGTCAGCACGCCACCCCAGGTATCAAAAATCATTACCGATTGCGCGCCCGCTTTAATCTGCGCGTTCAGGTACAGCGTGACACTCTGCGCCAGCTTATCGAGCAGCAGATGCAGCGCTTTAGGGTCGGCATACATCATCTTTTTAATCACGGTGAAGGCTTTACTGCTGCCGCCTTCCACCATGTAGGTCGCCAGCGTCCACGGGCTGCCGGAGAAACCTATCAGCGGCACCTCGCCCTTCAGCTCACGGCGAATGGTGCGCACCGCGTTCATCACGTAGCCCAGCTCGCCTTCCGGGTCCGGAATCGGCAGTTTTTCAACGTCGGCCTTGCTGGTAATCGGTGAGGTGAAGCGCGGGCCTTCCCCGGCCTCAAAGTACAGCCCAAGCCCCATTGCATCCGGAATAGTCAAAATATCCGAGAAGAGGATCGCCGCATCGAGCTTGTAGCGACGCAGCGGCTGCAGCGTCACTTCGCAGGCCAGCTCGGCGTTTTTGCACAGCGCCATAAAATCGCCCGCCTCGGCGCGCGTGGCTTTATATTCCGGTAGATAGCGGCCCGCCTGGCGCATCATCCATACCGGGGTGACATCAACGGGCTGGCGCAGCAGCGCACGCAGATAACGATCGTTCTTCAGTTCGGTCATTTTTTGCAGTTCCTTATTGCGTCAGTCCCACAGTGTATCACCACTCGTTCTTTACTCGTACTCGGCCCGACACATTGCCACCGTATCTTCGATCAAACGACGCGCGACGGTGCCAGGCGGGGGTAAGAGTGGTAAATCGTCGTAGCGATACCAGTTGGCATTGAGTAGCTCTTTCGGGTCGATGACGATGTCGCCGCTGTCGTACTCTGCCATAAACGCCGTCATCAGCGATTGCGGGAACGGCCACGGCTGCGAGGTCACGTAGCGCAGATTTTTCACCTTGATCCCGCTTTCCTCCATGACTTCGCGCGCCACCGCCTGCTCCAGGGTTTCGCCTACTTCGACAAAACCGGCCAGCACGGTATGCACACCGTTACGATGGCGAACATGCTGGGCAAGGAGGATCGAATCATCGCGGCGAATCGCCACGATAATGCAGGGAGCGATTTGCGGGTAATAGCGTTCGCGGCAATGGCTACACAGCATCGCCCATTCGGTTTTGCTCGGGTGCATCGTGTGCCCGCAGTAGCCGCAGAATTTATGCGAGCGGTAGAACTCGGCCAGCTGTACGCCGCGCCCCGCCAACTGAAACAGGCCTACATCCTGGTCGATAACCTGGCGCACCGAACCCATGTCGTGGCGACGCGGCTGCTGCACCAACCAGACCGGATCGCCTTCCCACTCACCTATCTGAAGTGCGCGCTGGCCCGCAAGATCGAAATTTATCGCCTCGCCATAGGGTAATTCCCCAGCAGGCAACCATAATTTTTGTTCGTGGCTCACAATCCACCAGCCGCGATCCCATTTTTCAATTATTCGATCCATATCTCTTGCGCTACCTTTGCTTCACAGGCATGTTATTAACATTATTTTTACAAGATTGACATGAGCAGATTTTAAACTTATCGATACGAGGGTCAACGTATGTTAAACCAGTTAGAACACCTGAAAGAGCGTGTCCATGGGCATCATAAACTGGTCGACCGTTGGCTGAATATTCGTAAGCACCTGCTCGTGGCTTACTACGATCTGGTTGGCCTGAAACCGGGCAAAGAGTCGTTTATGCGCCTCAATGAGAAAGCGCTCGATAATTTTTGCCAGCGTCTGGTCGACTATCTGTCTGCCGGTCACTTCAGTATTTATGAACGCATTATCCATAAAATGGAAGGTGAGAGTCCGCTTTTAAACGCCAGCAAAATCTGGCCGCAGCTGGATGCCAATACCCAACTGATAATGGATTACTATGACTCAACGCTGGAAAACGCCATCGATGAGGATAACGTTCACCAGCTCCAGCAGGCGCTTTCCGATATTGGCGAAGCGCTGGAGGCTCGTTTCCGGCTGGAAGATCAGCTCATCATGCTGGCCTTTAAAACGCTTAGCGAATTCAAACGCCCGGCTTGAGATTTTCCGCATTAACGCGTAGTTTACATTCATTACCTCTAAGATAGAGGTTACTTCTTGTCGGAGTGCTTATTTTCCACAAAAGCATTCGTGATGCGTCAAGGCGGCAAGTCAGTGAATCTCCAGGAGCTTACCTAAGTAAGTGACTGGAGTGAGCGGACGAAGCCAACAAAGAGGCAGCGCGAAGGATGACGTGGAAAAGGCTGAGACCGTTAATTCGGGATCCGCGGAACCTGATCAGGTTAAAACCTGCGAAGGGAACAAGAGTCAATCTACAGCCGTATCGCCCCTGGGCGATCGTCTCTCTTGCTTCATCCGTCGTCTGACAAGCCACGTCCTTACTTTTTTGGAATGAGCTATGTCTGCCACTACTAAACCATCACGCCGCGAACAGCGCGCCCAGGCCCAACACTTTATCGATACCCTGGAAGGTACCGCCTTTCCTGAGTCCAGACGCATCTATATCACCGGTTCGCAGCCGGATATCCGCATCCCGATGCGCGAAATTCAGCTCAGCCCAACGCTGATTGGCGGCAGTAAAGATAACCCGCAGTTTGAGGCGAACGAAGCCGTACCGGTGTACGACACCTCCGGCCCGTATGGCGATCCTGAGGTGGCGATTAACGTCCAGCAGGGTCTGGCGAAACTGCGCCAGCCGTGGATTGACGCACGCAATGATAGCGAAGAATTAGACGACCGTAGCTCGGCTTACACCAAAGAACGTCTGGCCGACGATGGTCTGGACGATCTGCGTTTTACCGGCCTGCTGACGCCGAAACGCGCCAAAGCAGGCAAGCGCGTCACCCAGTTGCATTACGCCCGCCAGGGGATCGTCACTCCCGAAATGGAGTTTATCGCCATCCGTGAAAATATGGGCCGCGAGCGCATTCGCAGTGAAGTGCTGCGCCACCAGCATCCGGGGATGAGCTTCGGCGCACGCCTGCCGGAAAACATCACCCCGGAATTTGTGCGTGATGAAGTGGCTGCGGGCCGCGCGATTATCCCCGCCAACATCAACCACCCGGAATCGGAGCCGATGATCATTGGCCGCAACTTCCTGGTCAAAGTGAATGCCAACATCGGTAACTCGGCGGTCACCTCCTCCATCGAAGAAGAGGTGGAAAAACTGGTCTGGTCGACCCGCTGGGGCGCGGACACGGTAATGGACCTCTCCACCGGCCGCTATATTCATGAAACCCGCGAGTGGATCCTGCGTAACAGCCCGGTACCGATCGGCACCGTGCCGATCTATCAGGCGCTGGAGAAGGTCAACGGGATCGCCGAAGATCTCACCTGGGAAGCGTTCCGCGACACGCTGCTGGAGCAAGCCGAACAAGGCGTCGACTACTTCACCATCCATGCGGGCGTACTGCTGCGCTACGTGCCAATGACCGCCAAACGCCTGACCGGTATTGTCTCGCGCGGCGGTTCAATTATGGCGAAATGGTGTCTCTCCCATCACAAAGAGAACTTCCTGTTCGAACATTTCCGCGAGATTTGCGAAATCTGCGCCGCCTACGACGTTTCCCTGTCGCTGGGCGACGGCCTGCGTCCCGGCTCCATCCAGGACGCCAACGACGAAGCGCAGTTCTCCGAGCTGCATACGCTGGGCGAGCTGACCAAAATCGCCTGGGAATACGACGTGCAGGTGATGATTGAAGGCCCGGGCCACGTGCCGATGCATATGATTCAGCGCAACATGACCGAAGAGCTGGAGAGCTGCCACGAAGCGCCGTTCTACACCTTAGGGCCGTTGACGACCGATATCGCGCCGGGCTATGACCACTTCACCTCCGGCATTGGCGCCGCAATGATCGGCTGGTTCGGCTGTGCGATGCTGTGTTACGTGACGCCGAAAGAGCACCTCGGCCTGCCGAACAAAGAAGATGTGAAGCAGGGGCTGATCACCTACAAAATCGCCGCCCACGCCGCGGATTTAGCCAAAGGGCATCCGGGCGCGCAGATCCGCGATAACGCCATGTCGAAAGCGCGCTTTGAATTCCGCTGGGAAGATCAGTTTAACCTCGCGCTCGACCCGTTCACCGCCCGCGCTTATCACGATGAAACCCTGCCACAAGAATCCGGCAAGGTCGCCCACTTCTGTTCCATGTGCGGGCCGAAATTCTGCTCGATGAAAATCAGCCAGGAAGTGCGTGATTACGCCGCCGCGCAAACCATTGAAGTGGGGATGGCGGATATGTCGGAAAACTTCCGCGCCAAAGGCGGCGAAATTTATCTCAAACGGGAGGAAGCCTGATGTATCAGCCTGATTTCCCAACCGTACCGTTCCGCCTCGGGCTTTACCCGGTGGTAGACAGCGTTGAATGGATTGAACGTCTGCTGGAGGCGGGCGTGCGCACCATTCAGTTGCGTATCAAAGATAAACGCGATGAAGAGGTGGAAGCCGACGTTATCGCCGCCATCGCACTGGGGCGTCGTTATGACGCCCGCCTGTTTATTAACGACTACTGGCGGCTGGCGATTAAGCACAACGCCTACGGCGTGCATCTGGGCCAGGAAGACCTCGAAACCACCGACCTGAATGCCATTCAGGCGGCGGGCTTACGCCTGGGTGTATCCACTCACGATGATATGGAGATTAACGTCGCACTCGCCGCTAAGCCTTCTTATATCGCACTCGGCCACGTCTTCCCGACGCAAACCAAGCAGATGCCTTCCGCCCCGCAGGGGCTGGCGCAGTTGGCCAGTCATATTGAACGACTGGCGGATTACCCGACCGTCGCGATCGGCGGCATCAGCCTTGAACGCGCCCCGTCGGTGCTGGCGACCGGCGTCGGCAGCGTGGCTGTGGTTAGCGCCATTACTCAAGCCGCCGACTGGCGCGCCGCTACCGCGCAGTTACTGGAAATTGCGGGAGTTGGCGATGAATGACCGCGATTTTATGCGCTACAGCCGACAAATCCTGCTCGGCGATATCGCCATTGATGGCCAGCAAAAGCTGCTCGCAAGTCATGTGCTGATCGTGGGTTTAGGCGGGTTAGGTTCGCCTGCCGCGCTGTATCTGGCGGGAGCAGGCATTGGCAAACTGACGCTGGTAGACGATGACGACATTCATCTGAGCAATTTGCAGCGCCAGATCCTGTTTACCACCGATGATATCGCGCGTTCAAAATCTCAGGTTGCCCGGCAGCGCCTGACGCGGATCAACCCGGATATCGAACTGGTATCACTCCAGCAGCGACTTAAAGGCGATGCGCTCCGGCATACGGTCGCGCGAGCCGATGTAGTGCTCGACTGTACCGATAACATGGCCACGCGCCAGGAAATCAACGCCGCCTGCGTAGCGCTCAATATCCCACTCATCACCGCCAGCGCTGTCGGCTTTGGCGGTCAGTTGATGGTGCTCACGCCGCCGTGGGAACAAGGGTGTTACCGCTGCCTGTGGCCGGATGATGTAGAGCCGGAACGCAACTGCCGTACCGCTGGCGTGCTCGGCCCGGTGGTTGGCGTGATGGGTACCTTGCAGGCGCTGGAGGCGATTAAATTACTTAGCGGTATTGAGACGCCGGGCGGGGAGCTACGTCTGTTTGACGGCAAAACCAGCCAGTGGCGCAGCCTCGCGCTGCGTCGCGCCAACGGCTGTCCGGTATGCGGAGGGCAGCATGCAAATTCAATTCAATGATGAGCCGATGCAGTGCGCCGCAGGGCAAACCATCAGCGGGCTGCTTATCCAGCTCAACCAGCTCAAACCGGGCGCGGCGTTGGCGCTCAATCAGCAGATCCTGCCGCGCGAGCAGTGGGAACAGCAAATCGTGCAGGAAGGCGACCAGATCCTGCTTTTTCAGGTTATTGCAGGGGGTTGAGATGTTACGTATTGCCGACAAAACGTTTAATTCACATCTGTTCACCGGTACCGGGAAGTTTGCCTCATCGCAACTGATGGTCGAGGCGATTCGCGCTTCCGGCAGCCAGTTGGTGACGCTGGCGATGAAGCGCGTGGACCTGCGCCAGCACAACGATGCGATTCTGGCGCCGCTAATTGAAGCGGGCGTCACGCTGCTGCCTAATACCTCCGGGGCGAAAACCGCCGAAGAGGCGATCTTCGCCGCCCAACTGGCGCGTGAAGCGCTGGGCACCCACTGGCTGAAATTAGAAATCCACCCGGACGCCCGTTGGCTGCTGCCGGATCCAATCGAAACGCTAAAAGCCGCCGAGGCGCTGGTGAAGCAGGGTTTTGTCGTGCTGCCCTACTGCGGCGCGGATCCGGTTTTGTGCAAGCGGCTGGAAGAGGTCGGCTGCGCAGCGGTGATGCCGCTCGGCGCGCCTATCGGCTCTAACCAGGGGCTGGAAACCAAAGCCATGCTGGAGATCATTATCCAGCAGGCCACCGTGCCGGTGGTGGTCGACGCCGGGATCGGCGTGCCCAGCCACGCGGCGCAGGCGCTGGAAATGGGCGCTGATGCGGTGCTGGTCAACACGGCGATTGCCGTGGCGGACGATCCGGTGATGATGGCAACCGCCTTTCGTCTGGCGGTGGAAGCCGGATTACTGGCGCGGCAGGCTGTGCCAGGAAGCAAAAGTTCGCAGGCCAGCGCCACCAGCCCGCTCACCGGCTTTCTGGAGGCCTTAGCATGAAAACCTTCACCGACCGCTGGCGGCAACTGGAGTGGGACGACATTCGCCTGCGCATCAACGGTAAAACCGCCGCTGACGTGGAACGCGCGCTTAACGCTCCACAGCTAAGTCGTGACGACCTGATGGCACTGCTCTCCCCCGCCGCCGCCGATTACCTTGAACCGCTGGCGCAACGGGCGCAAAGGCTGACTCGCCAGCGCTTCGGCAACACCGTCAGTTTTTACGTGCCGCTTTATCTCTCAAACCTCTGCGCCAATGACTGCACCTACTGCGGTTTTTCTATGAGCAACCGCATCAAACGTAAGACGCTGGACGAGGCAGAAATCACCCGCGAGTGCGCCGCCATCCGCGAGTTGGGTTTTGAACACCTGCTGCTGGTCACCGGTGAACACCAGAGCAAAGTGGGCATGGACTACTTTCGCCGCCATTTACCTGACATTCGCCGTCAGTTCGCCTCGTTACAGATGGAAGTGCAGCCGCTGGCAACCGAGGAGTATGCCGAGCTGAAGAGGCTGGGGCTGGACGGGGTGATGGTGTATCAGGAGAGCTATCATGAAGCGACTTATGCCCATCATCATTTAAAGGGGAAAAAGCAGGATTTCTTCTGGCGGCTGGAAACACCGGACAGGCTTGGCCGCGCTGGAATCGATAAAATCGGTCTTGGCGCGCTGATTGGTTTGTCTGACAGCTGGCGGGTGGATTGTTATATGGTCGCCGAACATCTGCTGTGGATGCAGCAGCATTACTGGCAGAGCCGCTACTCCATCTCCTTTCCTCGTCTGCGCCCATGCACCGGGGGCGTTGAACCCGCATCGATCATGGACGAGCGACAGTTGCTCCAGACCATTTGCGCGTTTCGTTTACTGACGCCAGAAATTGAGCTGTCGCTCTCCACCCGCGAATCACCCTGGTTTCGTGACCATGTGATCCCGCTGGCGATCAACAATGTCAGCGCCTTCTCAAAAACCCAGCCTGGCGGTTATGCCGATAACCATCCAGAGCTGGAACAGTTCGCCCCGCACGACAATCGTCGCCCGGAAGCCGTTGCTGAAGCACTCATGGCGCGGGGATTACAGCCCGTGTGGAAAGACTGGGACAGCTATCTGGGGCGCACTACGCAGATGCAGTAAGCCCGGAGCGATCGCATTAAACAAAAGCCCCGACTAGTGCAGTCAGGGCTTTAAGTTACTACAAACTTCAGATTTAACATTAATAAACTTAACGATTTAGTACTGCTGATGGTACTACTTTAAAATGTACAGGTTTACTACAGATAATATTGGATTTTGATACTAACTAAAACTTTCCTCTATTTACCGTTAAACACATTGCACCGGCTTGATAATAAAACTCAAGGCTGGTGACCTAAACAAGTACACTTCCCCTCGCGACATATACTCTTTGATGCGTTGCCTTATTTCCCTTGCGATAACCATAAAAACAGAAATCACAAACACTTACTATTAAATCATGGCGTTACATCGTCGCGCTTTACTAACTTTTTGCGATTAGATAAATCAACTACGTGGCCTGAAAGCATTGTCGAAGTGAAAAAATAGCGTTTTCAGCATCGACTACCCCAAACAAAAAATACTTCGTGGCCTTTATCGCAACCCCCAATAAAGCTTTACTAACACTTACTACGTTAACAGCAAACGACTATTTCCCTGCTGTTAAGCATTAACATACGGGTTTAAAAAACGCTGTCAATACTGTTTTTTATAACATGTTTTTATTGCCAGTAATTATATATTCCCGCATGTGATAAGCGTACCAAAGAGCCGCCAGCCTCGGTTCAGATCGTTGAGTTTTGCTTCTTTTTGTAACCGGTTTCAGAAAAAGTGGTTTTCTTTGTGATGCCTTGCACACAATCGTTGCAAAGCAGTTGTTGCTACAGCTGGCTCGCGATAATTATCAACCCACACATGTTGAGCGAGACTGCTTATGAAAAACATCGTTTTATGCTGTGCCGCCGGAATGTCCACCAGCATGCTGGTACAAAGGATGAAAGATGCCGCCCAGAAAAAAGGTGTCGACGTCACGATCAAAGCTGTCCCGGTGGCTGAGTTTGAAGAGAATATCGCCACTGCAGATATCGTGTTGCTTGGTCCACAGGTTAAATATGAGCAGGCCAAGCTGCAGGCGCTCGCCGACCCGCTAGGCAAAAAAGTCGCCGTTATCGATATGATGGATTACGGCATGATGAAAGGTGATGCCGTACTGGAAAAAGCGCTGAAACTACTGGAGTGATGACATGGAAGAGTTAGAAACGATCATCATGGAATTATTAGTCAACGCCGGAGCCGCCCGCAGTCAGGCCCTGACAGCGCTACAACTGGCGCGTAAAGGTGACTTTACTGGTGCGGAACAAGCAATGGTGGAATCACGCGAGTACGTCAAACAGGCACATAAAATCCAGACCCAGCTAATCGGCATTGACGAAGGTACCGGCAAGCTACCGGTTAATCTCATCACAGTCCATTCGCAGGATCACCTGATGAACGCGATGGTGATTCAGGATTTGGCGGGCGACATGATTGAGCTTTATCGGCGGTTGCCGCCGGTAAATTAATAACACTGCCGGATGGCGGCTTCGTAACCTCACAGGCCGTATAAGAGCAGCGCTATCAGGCATAACATAGACATAAAAAAACCCGCCGAAGCGGGTTTTTTATTATGGTCAGCAACGATTAATCGTTGTCAGAACCGCCCAGGCCTGCGTTCAGCAGTTCTGCCAGGCTGGCAGACGCATCTTCAGCAGTCACCTGCGGAGCAGCTGGCAGTTCGCCCGCTGCGCGACGGCGCATACGATCCTGGTGGTACGCGTAACCGGTACCGGCCGGGATCAGACGACCCACGATGACGTTCTCTTTCAGACCGCGCAGTTCGTCGCGTTTGCCCGCAACGGCTGCTTCGGTCAGCACGCGAGTGGTCTCCTGGAACGATGCCGCGGAGATGAACGACTCAGTTGCCAGAGACGCTTTGGTGATACCCAGCAGATCGCGGGAGAAGGTTGCGCCCACTTTGCCGTTCGCTTCCAGCTCGCGGTTAGCGATCTTGACGCGGGAGTATTCAACCTGCTCGCCTTCCAGGAAGTCGGAGCTACCAGCGCTTTCGATGGTGGCTTTACGCAGCATCTGACGAACGATAACTTCGATGTGTTTATCGTTAATCTTAACACCCTGCAGGCGGTATACGTCCTGAACTTCGTTAACGATGTAACGAGTTACAGCATGCACGCCACGCAGACGCAGGATGTCGTGCGGCGCTTCCGGACCGTCGGAAACCACGTCACCACGTTCTACACGTTCACCTTCGAACACGTTGAGCTGACGCCATTTCGGAATCATCTCTTCGTAAGGTTCGCTACCGTCTACCGGGGTGATAACCAGGCGACGTTTCCCTTTGGTTTCTTTACCGAAGGAAATGATACCGCTGATTTCAGCCAGGATTGCCGGCTCTTTCGGACGACGTGCTTCGAACAGGTCCGCAACGCGCGGCAGACCACCGGTGATGTCCTTGGTACCGCCGGATTCCTGCGGAACACGGGCCAGGGTGTCACCAGAGCTGATCTGTACGCCATCTTCCAGCTGAACAATCGCTTTACCTGGCAGGAAGTACTGAGCAGGCATATCGGTGCCTGGGATCAGAACGTCGTTGCCCTGAGCATCAACAATTTTCAGTGCCGGACGCAGGTCTTTACCACCCGACGTACGCTCTGCAGAATCCAGAACGACCAGAGAAGACAGACCGGTCAGCTCGTCGGTCTGACGAGTAATGGTCTGGCCGTCGATCATGTCAGTGAAGCGGACGAAACCACTCACTTCGGTGATAACCGGCATGGTGTGCGGATCCCAGTTCGCTACGGTTTCGCCGCCAGCAACCTGTTCGCCATCACCTTTCGCCATAACGGAGCCGTAAGGCACTTTATAGCTTTCTTTGGTACGACCGAATTCGTCGATCAGTTTCAGTTCGGTGTTACGTGAGGTGATAACCAGTTTACCGCTGGAGTTAACAACCGACTTCGCATTGCTCAGACGGATGCTACCTTTGTTTTTCACCTGGATGCTGGATTCAGCAGCCGCACGAGATGCCGCACCACCGATGTGGAACGTACGCATCGTCAGCTGTGTACCCGGTTCACCGATGGACTGTGCCGCGATAACGCCGATTGCTTCACCTTTGTTGATGATGTGGCCACGCGCCAGGTCACGACCATAGCAGTGCGCACATACACCAAAGTCGGTGTCACAGGATACAACGGAACGGACTTTCACGGAGTCAACGGAGTTCTCTTCCAGCAGGTCACACCACTGTTCGTGCAGCAGCGTGTTACGTGGAACCAGAATATCCGCCGTACCCGGCTTCAGAACGTCTTCAGCAGTCACACGACCCAGAACGCGATCGCGCAGCGGCTCTTTAACGTCACCACCCTCGATAACCGGGGTCATGGTGATGCCTTCCAGCGTGCCGCAATCGTCCTCAGTAACAACCAGGTCCTGCGCAACGTCAACCAGACGACGCGTCAGATAACCGGAGTTCGCTGTTTTCAGTGCGGTATCCGCCAGACCTTTACGCGCACCGTGAGTAGAGATGAAGTACTGGAGTACGTTCAGGCCTTCACGGAAGTTCGCGGTGATTGGCGTTTCGATGATGGAGCCATCTGGCTTCGCCATCAGACCACGCATACCAGCCAGCTGACGAATCTGTGCTGCTGAACCACGCGCACCGGAGTCGGCCATCATGTAAATGCTGTTGAAGGAAACCTGCTGCTCTTCTACGCCGTCACGGTTAATAACGGTTTCAGTCTGCAGGTTATCCATCATCGCTTTGGATACACGATCGTTCGCCGCAGCCCAGATATCGATAACTTTGTTATAGCGTTCGCCTGCGGTTACCAGACCAGACTGGAACTGCTCCTGGATCTCAGCAACTTCAGCTTCCGCTTCAGAGATGATCTCGTGTTTCTTCTCTGGGATGACCATGTCATCAATACCAACAGATGCACCCGAACGCGCTGCATAAGCAAAGCCGGTGTACATTGTCTGGTCAGCGAAGATAACGGTCGGCTTCAGGCCCAGAATGCGGTAACAGGTGTTCAGCATTTTGGAGATGGCTTTCTTACCCAGCGCCTGGTTGACGATGGAGAAAGGCAGACCTTTCGGTACGATCATCCACAGAATGGCGCGACCAATGGTCGTGTCTTTCAGGCTGGTGTGCGCAACGAATTCGCCGTTTTCATCTTTTTCATATTCAGTGATACGCACTTTAACGCGCGCATGCAGAGAGGCCAGGCCAGCGCGATAGATACGCTCAGCTTCTTTCGGGCCAGTCAGCACCATGCCTTCGCCTTTGGCGTTAACACAGTCACGGGTCATGTAGTACAGACCCAATACAACGTCCTGAGACGGAACGATGATAGGTTCGCCGTTCGCCGGGGACAGGATGTTGTTGGTAGACATCATCAGCGCACGCGCTTCAAGCTGGGCTTCCAGCGTCAGCGGTACGTGAACAGCCATCTGGTCACCATCGAAGTCGGCGTTATATGCCGCACAAACCAGCGGGTGCAGCTGGATAGCTTTACCTTCGATCAGTACCGGCTCAAATGCCTGGATACCCAGACGGTGCAGGGTTGGTGCACGGTTCAACAGTACCGGGTGTTCGCGGATAACTTCGTCCAGGATATCCCAAACGACAGCTTCTTCACGCTCAACCATTTTCTTAGCGGCTTTGATGGTGGTGGCGAGACCACGCAGTTCCAGCTTGCCGTAGATGAACGGTTTGAACAGTTCCAGTGCCATTTTCTTCGGCAGACCGCACTGATGCAGACGCAGGTATGGACCTACGGTGATTACAGAACGACCGGAGTAGTCAACACGCTTACCGAGCAGGTTCTGACGGAAACGACCCTGTTTACCTTTGATCATATCGGCCAAAGATTTCAGAGGACGCTTGTTAGAACCGGTGATCGCACGACCACGACGACCGTTATCCAGCAGGGCGTCAACCGCTTCCTGCAGCATACGTTTTTCGTTGCGTACGATGATGTCCGGCGCAGCCAGATCCAACAGACGCTTCAGACGGTTGTTACGGTTGATCACGCGACGATACAGATCGTTCAGATCTGACGTTGCGAAACGACCGCCATCAAGCGGAACCAGCGGACGCAGATCTGGCGGCAGAACCGGCAGAACGGTCAGGATCATCCACTCTGGCTTGTTGCCAGACTGTACGAAGGCTTCCAGCAGTTTGATACGCTTGGTCAGCTTCTTACGCTTGGTTTCGGAGTTGGTTTCGTTCAGCTCTTCGCGCAGAGTTTCACACTCTTGCTCCAGATCCATGCTCTTCAGCAGGGCCTGAATAGCTTCCGCACCCATCTTCGCGTCGAATTCGTCACCGAACTCTTCCAGCGCGTCCAGATACTGCTCTTCAGTCAGGATCTGTTGACGTTCCAGGTTGGTCATACCGCCTTCGATAACGACATAAGATTCGAAGTACAGTACGCGTTCGATATCGCGCAGCGGCATATCGAGCAGCAGACCGATACGGGACGGCAGCGATTTCAGGAACCAGATATGCGCGGTCGGAGACGCCAGCTCGATGTGGCCCATACGCTCACGGCGTACTTTGGTCTGGGTCACTTCAACGCCGCACTTCTCACAGATCACACCACGATGTTTCAGGCGCTTGTACTTACCGCACAGGCACTCGTAGTCTTTTACCGGCCCAAAGATACGGGCGCAGAAAAGGCCGTCACGCTCAGGTTTGAACGTACGGTAGTTGATGGTTTCCGGCTTCTTAACTTCACCGAAAGACCATGAACGGATCATGTCTGGCGAGGCCAGAGCAATTTTGATCGCATCAAACTCTTCGGTTTTAGTCTGCGCTTTCAGAAACTTTAATAAATCTTTCACGGATTTGCTCCCGTCGGAGTTAG
Organism: Citrobacter sp. CRE-46; assembly: GCF_059615875.1. NCBI lineage: Bacteria > Pseudomonadati > Pseudomonadota > Gammaproteobacteria > Enterobacterales > Enterobacteriaceae > Citrobacter > Citrobacter sp. CRE-46. The sequence continues at coordinate 4,952,537 of NZ_CM184341.1, forward strand.
CACAATCTGGCGCTGGCTGTTAAGCCAGCACCAGTGACCTGTTTGATCGAGAGTTACTCGTCTTCCAGCTCGATGTTGATACCCAGCGAACGAATCTCTTTCAACAGTACGTTGAAGGATTCCGGCATGCCTGGTTCCATCTGATGGTTGCCGTCCACGATGTTTTTATACATCTTAGTACGACCGTTCACGTCATCAGACTTAACGGTGAGCATTTCCTGCAGGGTGTATGCCGCGCCATATGCTTCCAGCGCCCACACTTCCATCTCCCCGAAGCGCTGACCACCGAACTGAGCCTTACCACCCAGCGGCTGCTGAGTAACCAGGCTGTAAGAACCGGTAGAACGCGCGTGCATCTTGTCATCAACCAGGTGGTTCAGTTTCAGCATATACATGTAGCCAACGGTAACCTGGCGCTCGAACTGCTCACCGGTACGACCGTCGAACAGGGTAATCTGACCGGAAGTCGGCAGGCCACCCAGCTGTAACAGTTCCTTGATTTCAGACTCTTTCGCACCATCGAAGACCGGCGTTGCGATCGGCATACCTTTTTTCAGGTTTTCAGCCAGACGCAGAACTTCTTCATCGCTGAAGGTATTCAGGTCAACTTTCTGACGAACATCTGAGCCCAGATCGTAAGCACGCTGGATGAACTCGCGCAGTTTGGCGACTTCCTGCTGCTGTTTCAGCATGGCGTTGATCTTATCGCCGATACCTTTCGCAGCCATACCCAGGTGGGTTTCAAGGATCTGACCGATGTTCATACGCGATGGTACGCCCAGCGGGTTCAGTACGATATCTACCGGCGTACCGTTAGCATCGTGTGGCATATCTTCGATCGGGTTGATCTTAGAGATTACACCCTTGTTACCGTGACGACCTGCCATCTTATCACCAGGCTGGATCCGACGTTTAACCGCCAGATAAACCTTAACAATCTTCAGCACGCCCGGTGCCAGATCGTCGCCCTGAGTAATTTTACGGCGTTTCGCTTCGAGTTTTTTCTCGAATTCGTGTTTCAGTTCGTCGTACTGCTCAGCCAGCTGTTCCAGCTGATTCTGTTTCTCTTCGTCGGTCAGACCGAGTTCTAACCAGCGGTCACGCGGCAGTTTGTCGAGCTTCTCAGCTTCAACACCACCGGAAACCAGCACAGCGTAGATACGGCTGAACAGACCAGCTTCGAGGATCTGCAGTTCTTCAGACAGGTCTTTCTTAGCCTGCTTCAACTGCATCTCTTCGATTTCCAGCGCACGTTTGTCTTTTTCTACGCCATCGCGAGTAAAGACCTGAACGTCGATAATCGTACCGGAAACACCGTTTGGCACGCGCAGAGAAGAGTCTTTAACGTCAGACGCTTTCTCACCGAAGATCGCACGCAGCAGTTTCTCTTCCGGCGTCAGCTGGGTTTCACCTTTCGGCGTTACCTTACCAACCAGAATATCGCCACCGGTCACTTCCGCACCGATATAAACGATACCGGATTCATCCAGTTTAGAGAGCGCAGCTTCACCCACGTTCGGGATGTCAGCGGTGATCTCTTCCGGCCCCAGCTTGGTGTCACGGGACACACATGCCAGTTCCTGAATGTGGATGGTGGTGAAACGGTCTTCCTGGACAACACGCTCGGATACGAGGATGGAGTCTTCGAAGTTGTAACCATTCCATGGCATGAATGCCACGCGCATGTTCTGACCCAGCGCCAGTTCACCAAGGTCGGTGGACGGACCGTCTGCCAGCACATCACCACGTTCAACCGGCTCGCCCAGAGATACGCAAGGCATCTGGTTGATACAGGTGTTCTGGTTAGAACGGGTGTATTTAGTCAGGTTATAAATGTCGATACCTGCTTCGCCCGGGTACATCTCGTCTTCGTTAACTTTGATAACGATACGGGAAGCATCCACGTACTGAACAGTACCGCCACGTTTAGCAACTGCAGTAACACCGGAGTCAACGGCAACAGCACGTTCCATACCGGTACCAACCAGCGGCTTATCAGCACGCAGAGTCGGAACCGCCTGACGTTGCATGTTCGCACCCATCAATGCACGGTTGGCGTCATCGTGTTCCAGGAACGGGATCAGGGACGCACCGACGGATACCACCTGCTGGGTGGATACGTCCATGTAGTCAACCTGGTCGCGGCTGAACAAGCTGGATTCGCCTTTGCTACGGCAGGTAACCAGATCTTCTACAAAGTGGCCTTCGTCATCCAGGTTGGAGTTCGCCTGAGCGATAACGTAGTTACCTTCTTCGATAGCAGACAGGTAGTGAATTTCATCGGTTACAACACCGTCGGTCACTTTACGGTACGGAGTCTCAAGGAAGCCGTATTCGTTAGTCTGTGCATACACGGACAGGGAGTTGATCAGACCGATGTTCGGACCTTCAGGCGTTTCGATTGGACATACGCGACCATAGTGAGTCGGGTGTACGTCTCGAACTTCGAAGCCTGCGCGTTCACGGGTCAAACCGCCTGGGCCGAGTGCGGAGATACGACGTTTGTGTGTAATCTCAGACAGCGGGTTGTTCTGGTCCATAAACTGAGACAGCTGGCTGGAACCAAAGAACTCTTTCACTGCTGCAGAAATCGGCTTGGCGTTGATCATATCCTGAGGCATCAGGGTATCCAGATCGCCCAGAGACAGACGCTCTTTCACCGCACGCTCAACACGCACCAGGCCAACGCGGAATTGGTTTTCCGCCATTTCGCCTACGGAACGGATACGACGGTTGCCAAGGTGGTCGATATCATCGACTTCGCCTTTACCGTTACGGATATCGATGAGCTTCTTCATCACTTCAATGATGTCGTCTTTGCTCAGGATACCGGACCCTTCGATTTCGTCGCGCAGCAGAGAACGGTTGAACTTCATACGACCAACCGCAGACAGATCATAGCGGTCTTCGGAGAAGAACAGGTTCTCGAACAGGCTTTCCGCAGCTTCACGAGTCGGCGGCTCACCAGGGCGCATCATGCGGTAGATTTCTACCAGCGCGCTCAGACGATCGTTGGTTGGGTCGACGCGTACAGTTTCAGAAATGTACGGACCGTGGTCCAGATCGTTAGTGAACAGCGTTTCGATACGCTTGTGACCAGACTGGCTCAGCTTAGCCAGCAGATCCAGGCTCAGCTCCATGTTAGCTGCGCAGATCAGCTCGCCAGTAGATTCGTCAACGTAGTCTTTAGCCGCAACCTTACCAGCAATGTATTCAACCGGAACTTCGATATGCTTGATATCGTCTTTTTCCAGCTGGCGAATATGGCGCGCAGTGATGCGACGGCCTTTTTCGACGTAGACTTTGCCGTTAGCTTCGATGTCAAAGGAGGCGGTTTCACCACGCAGGCGTTCCGGCACCAGTTCCATCTGCAACTTGTTGTCGCGAATTTCGAAAACAACTTTTTCAAAGAACAGGTCAAGGATCTGCTCAGTGGTGTAGTTCAGCGCACGCAGAATGATGGTCGCAGGCAGTTTACGGCGACGGTCAATACGTACGAACAGGTTGTCCTTCGGATCGAATTCGAAGTCCAGCCAGGAACCACGGTAAGGAATGATACGCGCGTTATACAGCACTTTACCCGAAGAGTGGGTTTTACCTTTGTCGGAGTCAAAGAAGACGCCAGGACTACGGTGCAGCTGAGAAACGATAACACGCTCAGTACCGTTGATAACAAAGGTACCGTTGTCGGTCATGAGCGGAATTTCGCCCATGTAGACTTCTTGTTCTTTAATGTCTTTTACGGTGCCTTCCGGCGCTTCGCGCTCGTAGATCACCAGACGCAGTTTTACGCGCAGCGGTGCGGAATAGGTCACGCCACGGATCTGACATTCCTGAACGTCAAACACCGGTTCGCCAAGACGGTAGCTGACGTATTGCAGCTCGGAATTACCGCTGTAGCTCTGAATCGGGAAAACGGAACGGAAAGCTGCTTCCAGACCATACTGCCCTTCAGGATCTTGCTCGATGAACTTCTGAAACGAGTCAAGCTGGATAGAAAGGAGATAAGGTATGTCCAACACTTGCGGACGTTTACCAAAATCCTTACGAATACGTTTTTTCTCGGTATAGGAGTAAACCATTAGGGTTCCTCAGCTCGCTGACAAGTCGACCCATCTGTCCATTGAGCGGACAGTTTGTGCAACACTATTTTGTTGACCGGAAAATCGAATACTTTCCGCAATGCCTGTTGCTATCACGCTTAAACCATTTCATTGCGATTTACACAGAACTGACGCTCTGTCGCAGTATATTAAGACGTCGATAGAAACAAGCATTGAAAGGCACAGCAGTAGTCAAACAGTGTGAAACGCTACTGGCGCCTTACAGCGCAAAAAGGCTGGTGACTAAAAAGTCACCAGCCATCAGCCTAATTTCTTAGGCTGCAACCAGAAAAGTTGGCTTATTTAACTTCAACTTCAGCGCCAGCTTCTTCCAGAGATTTTTTCAGTGCTTCTGCGTCGTCTTTGCTCACGCCTTCTTTCAGCGCAGCCGGTGCAGATTCTACCAGGTCTTTAGCTTCTTTCAGACCCAGGCCAGTTGCGCCACGTACTGCTTTGATAACAGCAACTTTGTTAGCGCCAGCAGCTTTCAGAATTACGTCGAATTCAGTTTTTTCTTCAGCAGCTTCAGCCGGGCCAGCAGCTACAGCTACAGCAGCAGCAGCGGAAACACCGAATTTTTCTTCCATTGCAGAAATCAGTTCTACAACGTCCATTACGGACATAGCGGATACTGCTTCAATGATTTGATCTTTAGTGATAGACATTTAAATTGTTCCTGAAAATCAGAATAAGTTTATACGTAAGCAGATGCTTGAGAAAGGTAACTGCAATTAAGCAGCTTCTTTCGCATCGCGTACAGCAGCCAGAGTACGAACCAGTTTGCCAGCCGAAGCTTCTTTCATGGTTGCCATCAGGCGTGCAATTGCTTCTTCGTAGGTCGGCAGAGTTGCCAGGCGATCGATATTCGATGCGGTAATCAACTCACCTTCAAAGGCTGCGGCTTTGACCTCAAATTTTGCATTCGCTTTCGCGAACTCTTTGAACAGACGAGCAGCGGCGCCCGGGTGTTCCATAGAGTATGCAATCAGGGTCGGACCAACAAACGTGTCTTTCAGGCACTCGAACTGAGTACCTTCAACGACGCGGCGCAGCAGGGTGTTACGAACAACACGCATGTATACGCCAGCTTCACGACCTGCTTTACGCAGTTCAGTCATTTTATCTACAGTTACGCCACGGGAATCCGCAACTACTGCAGACAGCGCGCCTTTGGCTACTTCGCTGACTTCAGCAACAATCGCTTGTTTGTCTTGAAGATTTAAAGCCATTAGCTTTGCTCCTGGATGTTTGCCGGAACTCATGTTCCGGAACTCACTTCACTCCCCCCAACGGAGAGAGCGTCTAAATACGGTGAGCAGAAACAAGCCAGAGTATCAGAAATAATCTTAGCGTTCTGTCACCGTCTACGCAGGGCATTAAGTTTCTTGCGAAACACCTGCGGTCTTCGACGGAGGCCTGGATAGGCCAGGCTCCAACGAACAAATCTGTTGTCTATCGGCCGAAGCTAATAGAATCGTGGGCGAAGATTGTAGACAAATTCGCCGCCCACGTAAAGCTAATCTTAGACGTTCGCAGACGCGCTCAGACCAGCCTGATCAACGGCAACACCAGCACCCATGGTGGTGGAGATGCTAACTTTCTTGATGTACACGCCTTTTGCCTGAGTCGGTTTTGCTTTTTTCAGCGCAACCAGCAGAGCTTCCAGGTTTTCTTTCAGTTTGTCAGCGTCAAAATCCACTTTACCGATGGTGGTGTGGATGATGCCGTTTTTGTCGTTACGGTAACGAACCTGGCCAGCTTTAGCGTTCTTAACCGCTTCAGCAACGTTCGGAGTTACGGTACCAACTTTCGGGTTTGGCATCAGGCCGCGCGGACCCAGAACCTGACCCAACTGGCCAACAACGCGCATTGCATCCGGAGAAGCAATAACAACGTCAAAGTTCATTTCGCCTTTCTTGATCTGGTCAGCCAGATCTTCCATACCTACCAGTTCAGCGCCTGCAGCTTTAGCAGCTTCAGCGTTTGCACCCTGGGTAAATACGGCTACGCGAACAGAACGGCCAGTACCGTGCGGCAGTACAGTTGCACCACGTACGTTCTGGTCAGATTTACGAGCGTCGATGCCGAGGTTAACGGCAACGTCCACGCTTTCTACGAATTTAGCAGTGGCCAGCTCTTTCAGCAGAGCAATAGCTTCGTTGATGTCGTACTGTTTAGTTGCATCAACTTTGTCACGGATCACGCGCATACGCTTGGTCAGTTTAGCCATTTCTTAGTCCTCCACTACCAGGCCCATGGAACGTGCAGTACCTTCAATGGAGCGAGTCATCGCTTCAATGTCGGAACCAGTCATGTCGGCAGCTTTGGTCTGCGCGATTTCCTGCAGCTGAGCGCGGGAAATTTTACCCACTTTGTCTTTGTTCGGCTTGCCGGAACCAGACTTGATACCAGCCGCTTTCTTCAGCAGTACTGCTGCCGGAGGCGTTTTGGTAACGAAAGTGAAAGAACGGTCAGCGTAAACGGTGATAACAACCGGGATCGGCAGACCTTTTTCAATGGAATCAGTTTTTGCGTTGAACGCTTTGCAGAATTCCATGATGTTCACGCCTTGTTGACCCAGTGCTGGACCTACCGGCGGACTCGGGTTAGCCATACCAGCTGCAACCTGCAGCTTGACATAGGCTTGGACTTTCTTAGCCATTCTAAATTCCTCTAGTTGGGTTATAGCGCCTCAAAGAGGCTCCCCGTGTTTTTAAATTCGTTTTACGGACAGAGTCCATAAAAACAAAAGGCGCGAAATTGTATTCCAATCTCGCGCCTTGTGCAACGATTAAATCGCCGCTTTTTTGATCGACGTGTTAGGCTTTCTCAACCTGGGCGAAGTCCAGTTCAACCGGAGTCGCACGACCGAAGATAGATACAGAAACTTTCAGACGAGACTTCTCGTAGTCCACTTCTTCAACTACGCCGTTAAAGTCAGCAAACGGACCATCGCTAACGCGAACCATTTCGCCCGGCTCAAACATCGTTTTCGGACGCGGCTTATCACCAACCTGCTGCAGACGGTTCATGATCGCATCAACTTCTTTGTCGCTGATTGGCGCCGGACGGTCAGAAGTACCGCCGATAAAGCCCATCACACGCGGAACGCTGCGCACCAGGTGCCAGCTCGCATCATTCATGACCATCTGGACCAGTACATAGCCCGGGAAGAATTTACGTTCGCTCTTGCGACGCTGGCCACCACGGATCTCGACCACTTCTTCTGTCGGCACCATGACTTCGCCAAACAGCTCTTCCATATTTTGTAACTTGATATATTCGCGCAGCGACGTGGCAACGCGGCCTTCAAAACCGGAAAACGCCTGAACGACGTACCAGCGCTTTTTAGGGGCTTCAGACATCTTAGAACCTCAGGCCAGTGATAAAGGATACCAGGCGAACCAGAATACCATCCAGTCCCCACAGGATCAGTGACATTACTGCGGTAACCGCAGCCACAATTAATGTGGTGTGCAATGTTTCCTGGCGAGTTGGCCAAATGACCTTACGGACTTCGGTTCTCGCTTCACGGGCAAAAGCAACGGTCGCTTTACCTTTTGTTGTCAACAGCGCGACACCACCCGCTGCGGCAATCAGAATCACTACGGCCAGCGCACGCAGCGGCAGCATCATGTCACGATAAAGGTAATTGCCAACGATAGCTACAAGCAGCAATACAGCGACAACAACCCACTTCATCGCTTCCAGGCCGCGCCCGCTTCCTTGAGCTTCGGTATTCGCACTCATAAACCAACCTGTCAGAAGTATTCTACAAACATTTTCACCCCGCGTAAGCGAGGCGATCCAAACCGAAATGCTCTGGTGCGTTTCGGACTAAACGCCCTCTTCAGAGCCTGTCTCAGCAATGATTATGACAAAAAAAATCACTGATGAGCCAGGTTCTGGTGTGAAAGCGTGCAAAAAGGGCATCAAATGATGCCCTTTTATTGCGCATTGCGTCAAATGTTATTCGGCAATTAGCTCATTACTTTGGCAACAACGCCCGCACCTACAGTACGGCCGCCTTCACGGATTGCGAAACGCAGACCGTCGTCCATCGCGATCGGGTGGATCAGGGTAACAACCATTTTGATGTTGTCGCCCGGCATTACCATCTCTACGCCTTCCGGCAGTTCGATGGTGCCAGTCACGTCAGTAGTACGGAAGTAGAACTGCGGACGGTAGCCTTTGAAGAACGGAGTATGACGGCCGCCTTCGTCTTTGGACAGGATGTACACTTCAGATTCGAACTTGGTGTGCGGCTTGATAGAGCCCGGCTTAGCCAGTACCTGACCACGTTCGATTTCTTCACGTTTGATACCACGCAGCAGAACACCAACGTTCTCACCAGCACGGCCTTCGTCCAGCAGTTTGCGGAACATTTCAACGCCAGTACAGGTAGACTTAGCGGTGTCTTTGATACCAACGATTTCAACTTCTTCGCCAACTTTGATGATACCGCGCTCTACACGACCGGTAACAACGGTACCACGACCGGAGATGGAGAATACGTCTTCGATAGGCAGCAGGAACGGCTTGTCAATCGCACGCTCTGGTTCCGGGATGTAAGAGTCCAGGAAGCCAGCCAGTTCGATGATTTTCGCTTCCCACTCTGCTTCGCCTTCCAGCGCTTTCAGAGCAGAACCACGAACGATCGGAGTGTCGTCGCCCGGGAAATCGTACTGAGACAGAAGTTCACGAACTTCCATTTCTACCAGTTCCAGCAGCTCTTCGTCATCAACCATGTCGCATTTGTTCAGGAACACGATGATGTACGGAACGCCTACCTGACGACCCAGCAGGATGTGCTCACGAGTCTGCGGCATCGGGCCGTCAGTCGCAGCAACAACCAGGATCGCGCCGTCCATCTGCGCAGCACCGGTGATCATGTTTTTAACATAGTCGGCGTGGCCCGGGCAGTCTACGTGTGCGTAGTGGCGAGTCGGGGTGTCATATTCAACGTGAGAAGTGTTGATGGTGATACCACGAGCTTTTTCTTCCGGCGCGTTATCGATCTGGTCGAATGCACGAGCAGCACCGCCGTAGGTTTTAGCCAGTACGGTAGTGATTGCAGCGGTCAGCGTTGTTTTACCATGGTCAACGTGGCCGATAGTACCGACGTTAACGTGCGGTTTAGTACGTTCAAATTTTTCTTTAGACATCGATTGTCCCTCTAAGACACGGATAAATCGGTGATATCACCACATCAACCAGGCAATATACCTGAGCTGTTGAATGCTTTTAAAAGTAAACAGAGAGAAACGGGAAGGAGAAGTGAAGTGGTGCTGATACCCAGAGTCGAACTGGGGACCTCACCCTTACCAAGGGTGCGCTCTACCAACTGAGCCATATCAGCACGTCTGGAGCGGGCAGCGGGAATCGAACCCGCATCATCAGCTTGGAAGGCTGAGGTAATAGCCATTATACGATGCCCGCATCCTGAAACTCGGCTACCCAGTTCTTTCTGTAACAAAAAAGAGATTTCTCTCTTTTATGTTCGAGCTGATTAATTTTTTAACCAACTCAGGCGGCGATAACGCTGCCAGAAAGTGGTGGTGGGGGAAGGATTCGAACCTTCGAAGTCTGTGACGGCAGATTTACAGTCTGCTCCCTTTGGCCGCTCGGGAACCCCACCGGACTTGATGGTGCCGACTACCGGAATCGAACTGGTGACCTACTGATTACAAGTCAGTTGCTCTACCTACTGAGCTAAGTCGGCATCAAGTAGCGCGCATTTTATGGAGACCTGCGCACTCATGCAACTAAAAAATTGCATAAAATGTTCTATCGCTCACATTTTGCACTATACGTCCGATAAATAATCTATTTCTTCGTATGATTGGACGAATTTCCAACGGCGCGCGCCCTTCCAAAGGCAAGTTTTTCGCCGCCATGCACTTATCCATAGAGAGAAAGTACCTCTTTATACATCTGGAATAGCCGTCACATTGCTTTTCAGGGGATGATTTTTTCTTATTATTCCCCCTCATCTGGTGTTACCCTCCTGCCCATTGTCCAAATTAACTGAAATGTGCGTGCCATTGCGTGCCGGGGATGATTTCGTTTTTTTACCGCAGACCTGATATAGCAATGACAGCCAGACCATGCGTATGAGTATAAAAGAGCAAGCGTTAACGTCGCCTTACCTACAGTTTGATCGCAACCAGTGGGCTGCGCTTCGTGATTCCGTGCCAATGACCCTGACCGAGGAAGAGATTGCTCGTCTGAAAGGCATTAACGAAGACTTGTCGCTGGAAGAAGTTGCCGAAATTTATTTGCCTCTATCGCGTTTGCTAAATTTTTACATCAGTTCGAACCTGCGACGTCAGGCGGTGCTGGAGCAATTTTTAGGCACTAACGGCGAGCGTATTCCTTATATTATCAGCATTGCTGGCAGCGTCGCCGTTGGCAAAAGCACCACAGCACGTGTTTTGCAGGCACTGTTGAGTCGCTGGCCTGAGCATCGTAAGGTTGAATTGATTACGACCGACGGTTTTCTTCATCCCAATCAGGTGTTGAAAGATCGTGGACTCATGAAGAAGAAAGGCTTCCCTCAGTCCTATGATATGCACCGCCTGGTTAAATTCGTTTCCGATTTGAAGTCAGGCGTACCCAACGTCACGGCACCGGTATACTCCCATCTTATCTATGATGTGATCCCTGATGGCGACAAAACTGTTGCCCAACCCGACATATTAATACTTGAAGGGCTTAATGTATTACAGAGCGGGATGGATTATCCTCACGATCCGCATCATGTATTTGTTTCTGATTTTGTCGACTTTTCTATTTATGTTGATGCGCCAGAGGAATTACTCCAGACGTGGTATATCAACCGCTTCCTGAAATTCCGCGAAGGGGCATTTACCAACCCAGACTCTTATTTCCATAATTATGCGAAATTGTCGGAAGACGAGGCAATCAACACGGCCACTTCGTTATGGAAAGAGATTAACTGGCTGAATTTAAAACAAAATATTTTACCAACGCGTGAGCGTGCCAGCTTAATCATGACCAAAAGCGCTAATCATGCTGTTGAAGAGGTCAGACTACGCAAATAAATTAATAAGGGGAGCCGCAGCTCCCCTTGTTATTATTCAGCGCTTCTGAGCGATATTTCTCCGCCCATCCAGGGTTTTATCACGCCATTTTGTTCGAGCAATAATGCACCTTGTGCATCTATTCCACGAGATATCCCAAATATTTCTTTATCGCCAATAATGAGTTTTACCGGGCGGTCGATAAAGTTGTCCAGCGTCTTCCAGCGGGACAAATACGGCGCTAAGCCCTCATGCTCAAACAATACCAACGCAGCGCGCAGCTCGCGGATTAGTCGGGCAGCAAGGGTATTGCGGTCAATGTTAATTCCCGCTTCCTGGAGATTAATCCAGCCCTGATTAACGACATTCTCTTCTACCCGGCGCATGGACATATTAATACCCGCACCGATAACAATTTGCGCGGCATCGCCCGTCTTACCAGTGAGTTCAACCAGAATTCCGGCCAGTTTACGATCGAGCAGATAGAGATCGTTCGGCCATTTCACGCGAACTTTATCCGCCCCCAGATCGCGTAAAACCTCCGCCATGACAATACCAATCACCAGACTCAGACCAATTGCGGCTGCCGGTCCTTGCTCCAGTCGCCAGAACATTGAGAGATACAGATTGGCGCCAAACGGTGAGAACCACTTACGTCCGCGACGACCACGGCCGGCCTGCTGATACTCAGCGACGCAGGCATCCCCTGACTCCAGTTGACCAATACGGTCCATCAGGTACTGGTTGGTTGAGTCGATAACCGGCAGAACCGTGATATTCCCTCCATCCAACTGAGAATGAATCAGTGATGAGTCTAATAACTGGATAGGCTCAGGTAAGCTGTATCCTTTACCGGGAACAGTAAAGACATCAACGCCCCAGTCGCGTAGCGTCTGAACATGCTTATTGATTGCCGCACGGCTCATTCCCAGCTGTTCACCAAGCTGCTCACCAGAATGAAATTCGCCGTCGGCTAACAAGGAAATAAGCGTCAGGGGGACGGTATTATCTTTCATGCGATGATCTCCACAGCATTCACTTCACCCTGTGGGCCAATAAATCTGACCTCGGGTTCGAGCCAGACATTGAATTTCTCACCGACTTTTTGGCGTACATGATGCGCTAGTTGTACCACATCCTGACTGGTCGCACGGTCTGCATTAATCAGTACCAGTGCTTGCTGCTGATGTACCGCTGCCCCACCAATACGCATGCCTTTTAGCTGGCATTGATCGATAAGCCAGCCGGCAGCCAGTTTTACTGAACCATCTACCTGCGGGTAATGAGGCGCAGTCGGGAATTTGGCCAACAGTTCCTGCGCAACGTGCGCTGTAACAACCGGGTTTTTAAAGAAGCTACCGGCATTACCGTTAACTTTCGGGTCAGGCAGCTTTGTTGTGCGCATATGACAGACAGAATCAAAAACCTGCTGAGGCGTCACGGTTGTAGGATCCAGACGCGTCAGGTCACCGTAAGTGAGAACGGGCTGCCACTGTTTAGGCAAGCGCAAACCAACGGCAACAATTGCGAAACGATCCTGATATTCATGCTTGAAGATGCTGTCACGGTAACCAAAACGGCATTCCGCGGCGCTGACGCGCAGATGTTTGCCGGTTGACAGTTCAACGCAGTCCACATATTCACAGACACGCTGCAGCTCCACACCATAAGCGCCAATATTCTGAATGGGCGATGAACCGACACATCCGGGAATGAGTGCCAGATTTTCCAGTCCAGGCATACCTTCTTGCAGCGTGTGCTGTACCAGATGATGCCAGTTCTCACCGGCACCGACGTGCAGGTGCCACGCCTCAGGTTGTTCTGTGAGCTCAATGCCCTTGATTCGATTGACGATCACCGTTCCATGGAAGGTATCGAGAAACAGGACGTTACTCCCCTCGCCCAGGATCAGTACTGGATGATGTGATGCATTCGCTGATTGCCAGGCATTCAGCAGTTGTTGCTCATTTTCGGCGCAGACAAGCTCATTAGCTTGTTGATCGATACCGAAGGTGTTCCAGGCTTTAAGGGAGTGATTCATAGACGCTTTCCTGATGCAAAATCGCGCTTAGTTTACCGCATATGCCGCAGGATGGCTTGTCTTATGGAGGCAAGGGGGTTGCCTGATGCGCTTTGGCAGGCCGGATAAGGCGGGATGCCGCATCCGGCAGGTTTCATTTCACACAGACGCAAAAAAGCCCATCCGGCAGGATGGGCTTCTTCACTTTATTTGATGCCTGGCAGTTTATGGCGGGCGTCCTGCCCGCCACCCTCCGGGCCGTTGCGGCGCAACGTTCAAATCCGCTCCCGGCGGATTTGTCCTCCTCAGGAGAGCCCTCACCGACAGACAACAGATAAAACAAAAGGCCCGGTCTTTCGACCGGGCCTTCCGCTTTTATTTGATGCCTGGCAGTTCCCTACTCTCGCATGGGGAGACCCCACACTACCATCGGCGCTACGGCGTTTCACTTCTGAGTTCGGCATGGGGTCAGGTGGGACCACCGCGCTACAGCCGCCAGGCAAATTCTGTTTATTAACCCGCTTTTCGCCGGTTAATGTCATCTGTAATCAAGCTGAAACTGATGTCTGTCTTTCGCCAAAACACCTTCGGCGTTGTAAGGTTAAGCCTCACGGTTCATTAGTATCGGTTAGCTCAATGTATCGCTACACTTACACACCCGACCTATCAACGTCGTCGTCTTCAACGTTCCTTCAGGAGACTCTAGGTCTCAGGGAGAACTCATCTCGGGGCAAGTTTCGTGCTTAGATGCTTTCAGCACTTATCTCTTCCGCATTTAGCTACCGGGCAGTGCCATTGGCATGACAACCCGAACACCAGTGATGCGTCCACTCCGGTCCTCTCGTACTAGGAGCAGCCCCCCTCAATTCTCCAGCGCCCACGGCAGATAGGGACCGAACTGTCTCACGACGTTCTAAACCCAGCTCGCGTACCACTTTAAATGGCGAACAGCCATACCCTTGGGACCTACTTCAGCCCCAGGATGTGATGAGCCGACATCGAGGTGCCAAACACCGCCGTCGATATGAACTCTTGGGCGGTATCAGCCTGTTATCCCCGGAGTACCTTTTATCCGTTGAGCGATGGCCCTTCCATTCAGAACCACCGGATCACTAAGACCTGCTTTCGCACCTGCTCGAGCCGTCACTCTCGCAGTCAAGCTAGCTTATGCCTTTGCACTAACCTCCTGATGTCCGACCAGGATTAGCTAACCTTCGTGCTCCTCCGTTACTCTTTGGGAGGAGACCGCCCCAGTCAAACTACCCACCAGACACTGTCCGCAACCCGGATTACGGGCCCACGTTAGAACACCAGCCATTAAAGGGTGGTATTTCAAGGACGGCTCCATGCAGACTGGCGTCCACACTTCAAAGCCTCCCACCTATCCTACACATCAAGGACCAGTGTTCAGTGTCAAGCTATAGTAAAGGTTCACGGGGTCTTTCCGTCTTGCCGCGGGTACACTGCATCTTCACAGCGAGTTCAATTTCACTGAGTCTCGGGTGGAGACAGCCTGGCCATCATTACGCCATTCGTGCAGGTCGGAACTTACCCGACAAGGAATTTCGCTACCTTAGGACCGTTATAGTTACGGCCGCCGTTTACCGGGGCTTCGATCAAGAGCTTCTCCTTACGGATAACCCCATCAATTAACCTTCCGGCACCGGGCAGGCGTCACACCGTATACGTCCACTTTCGTGTTTGCACAGTGCTGTGTTTTTAATAAACAGTTGCAGCCAGCTGGTATCTTCGACTGATTTCAGCTCCATGAGTAAATCACTTCACCTACCTATCAGCGTGCCTTCTCCCGAAGTTACGGCACCATTTTGCCTAGTTCCTTCACCCGAGTTCTCTCAAGCGCCTTGGTATTCTCTACCTGACCACCTGTGTCGGTTTGGGGTACGATTTCGTGTTACCTGATGCTTAGAGGCTTTTCCTGGAAGCAGGGCATTTGTCACTTCAGCACCGTAGTGCCTCGTCATCACACCTCAGCGTTAAAAGGTACCGGATTTACCTGGAACCTCCGCCTACATGCTTAAACCGGGACAACCGTCGCCCGGCCAACATAGCCTTCTCCGTCCCCCCTTCGCAGTAACACCAAGTACAGGAATATTAACCTGTTTCCCATCGACTACGCCTTTCGGCCTCGCCTTAGGGGTCGACTCACCCTGCCCCGATTAACGTTGGACAGGAACCCTTGGTCTTCCGGCGTGCGGGTTTTTCACCCGCATTATCGTTACTTATGTCAGCATTCGCACTTCTGATACCTCCAGCAGCCCTCACAGGCCACCTTCAACGGCTTACAGAACGCTCCCCTACCCAACAACACATAGTGTCGCTGCCGCAGCTTCGGTGCATGGTTTAGCCCCGTTACATCTTCCGCGCAGGCCGACTCGACCAGTGAGCTATTACGCTTTCTTTAAATGATGGCTGCTTCTAAGCCAACATCCTGGCTGTCTGTGCCTTCCCACATCGTTTCCCACTTAACCATGACTTTGGGACCTTAGCTGGCGGTCTGGGTTGTTTCCCTCTTCACGACGGACGTTAGCACCCGCCGTGTGTCTCCCGTGATAACATTCTTCGGTATTCGCAGTTTGCATCGGGTTGGTAAGTCGGGATGACCCCCTAGCCGAAACAGTGCTCTACCCCCGAAGATGAGTTCACGAGGCGCTACCTAAATAGCTTTCGGGGAGAACCAGCTATCTCCCGGTTTGATTGGCCTTTCACCCCCAGCCACAAGTCATCCGCTAATTTTTCAACATTAGTCGGTTCGGTCCTCCAGTTAGTGTTACCCAACCTTCAACCTGCCCATGGCTAGATCACCGGGTTTCGGGTCTATACCCTGCAACTTAACGCCCAGTTAAGACTCGGTTTCCCTTCGGCTCCCCTATACGGTTAACCTTGCTACAGAATATAAGTCGCTGACCCATTATACAAAAGGTACGCAGTCACACCCGAAGGTGCTCCCACTGCTTGTACGTACACGGTTTCAGGTTCTTTTTCACTCCCCTCGCCGGGGTTCTTTTCGCCTTTCCCTCACGGTACTGGTTCACTATCGGTCAGTCAGGAGTATTTAGCCTTGGAGGATGGTCCCCCCATATTCAGACAGGATACCACGTGTCCCGCCCTACTCTTCGAGTTCACAGCACATGCGTTTTTGTGTACGGGACTATCACCCTGTACCGTCGGACTTTCCAGACCGTTCCACTAACACACATGCTGATTCAGACTCTGGGCTGCTCCCCGTTCGCTCGCCGCTACTGGGGGAATCTCGGTTGATTTCTTTTCCTCGGGGTACTTAGATGTTTCAGTTCCCCCGGTTCGCTTCGTTAACCTATGTATTCAGTTAACGATAGTGTGACGAATCACACTGGGTTTCCCCATTCGGAAATCGCCGGTTATAACGGTTCATATCACCTTACCGGCGCTTATCGCAGATTAGCACGTCCTTCATCGCCTCTGACTGCCAGGGCATCCACCGTGTACGCTTAGTCGCTTAACCTCACAACCCGAAGATGTTTCACTTCTGATTGCGAAAATTTGAGAGACTCGAACACACCTTTTATCTGTTCTTATTACGGAGAACAGACACAGTGTGTCGTTTCAATTTTCAGCTTGATCCAGATTTTTAAAGAGCAAAACTTCGCAGTGAACCTTTTCAGGTACACTCTGAAGTTTTCTTGGGTTGTTGCAGTAAAGATGGTGGAGCTATGCGGGATCGAACCGCAGACCTCCTGCGTGCAAAGCAGGCGCTCTCCCAGCTGAGCTATAGCCCCATCGACGTCAAATCTCATTACCGTAATTCGGTTCCGGGCAAGGCGTGGAATGACGAAGCATACTTCAGTATGCGAGTTATTTCACAACGCAGCACGGGAGCGAATTTGGTAGGCCTGAGTGGACTTGAACCACCGACCTCACCCTTATCAGGGGTGCGCTCTAACCACCTGAGCTACAAGCCTGCAGAGATTTTCTTACTGCTAATTTTCATCAGACAATCTGTGTGAGCACTGCAAAGAACGTTTCTTTAAGGTAAGGAGGTGATCCAACCGCAGGTTCCCCTACGGTTACCTTGTTACGACTTCACCCCAGTCATGAATCACAAAGTGGTAAGCGCCCTCCCGAAGGTTAAGCTACCTACTTCTTTTGCAACCCACTCCCATGGTGTGACGGGCGGTGTGTACAAGGCCCGGGAACGTATTCACCGTGGCATTCTGATCCACGATTACTAGCGATTCCGACTTCATGGAGTCGAGTTGCAGACTCCAATCCGGACTACGACATACTTTATGAGGTCCGCTTGCTCTCGCGAGGTCGCTTCTCTTTGTATATGCCATTGTAGCACGTGTGTAGCCCTACTCGTAAGGGCCATGATGACTTGACGTCATCCCCACCTTCCTCCAGTTTATCACTGGCAGTCTCCTTTGAGTTCCCGACCGAATCGCTGGCAACAAAGGATAAGGGTTGCGCTCGTTGCGGGACTTAACCCAACATTTCACAACACGAGCTGACGACAGCCATGCAGCACCTGTCTCAGAGTTCCCGAAGGCACCAAAGCATCTCTGCTAAGTTCTCTGGATGTCAAGAGTAGGTAAGGTTCTTCGCGTTGCATCGAATTAAACCACATGCTCCACCGCTTGTGCGGGCCCCCGTCAATTCATTTGAGTTTTAACCTTGCGGCCGTACTCCCCAGGCGGTCGACTTAACGCGTTAGCTCCGGAAGCCACGCCTCAAGGGCACAACCTCCAAGTCGACATCGTTTACGGCGTGGACTACCAGGGTATCTAATCCTGTTTGCTCCCCACGCTTTCGCACCTGAGCGTCAGTCTTTGTCCAGGGGGCCGCCTTCGCCACCGGTATTCCTCCAGATCTCTACGCATTTCACCGCTACACCTGGAATTCTACCCCCCTCTACAAGACTCTAGCCTGCCAGTTTCGGATGCAGTTCCCAGGTTGAGCCCGGGGATTTCACATCCGACTTGACAGACCGCCTGCGTGCGCTTTACGCCCAGTAATTCCGATTAACGCTTGCACCCTCCGTATTACCGCGGCTGCTGGCACGGAGTTAGCCGGTGCTTCTTCTGCGAGTAACGTCAATCGCTGTGGTTATTAACCACAACGCCTTCCTCCTCGCTGAAAGTACTTTACAACCCGAAGGCCTTCTTCATACACGCGGCATGGCTGCATCAGGCTTGCGCCCATTGTGCAATATTCCCCACTGCTGCCTCCCGTAGGAGTCTGGACCGTGTCTCAGTTCCAGTGTGGCTGGTCATCCTCTCAGACCAGCTAGGGATCGTCGCCTAGGTGAGCCGTTACCCCACCTACAAGCTAATCCCATCTGGGCACATCCGATGGCAAGAGGCCCGAAGGTCCCCCTCTTTGGTCTTGCGACATTATGCGGTATTAGCTACCGTTTCCAGTAGTTATCCCCCTCCATCGGGCAGTTTCCCAGACATTACTCACCCGTCCGCCACTCGTCACCCGAGAGCAAGCTCTCTGTGCTACCGTTCGACTTGCATGTGTTAGGCCTGCCGCCAGCGTTCAATCTGAGCCATGATCAAACTCTTCAATTTAAGTTTGATGCTCGTGAATTAAACTTCGTAATGAATTACGTGTTCACTCAGAGACTTGGTATTCATTTTTCGTCTTGCGACGTTAAGAATCCGTATCCTCGAGTGCCCACACAGATTGTCTGATAAATTGTTAAAGAGCAGTTGCGACGCGCCTTAGCGCTCTGTCGCGAGGTCCCGTATATTACGTTTTCCTCATTCAGAGTCAAGCATTTATTTTTGCTTTTCTCTCCGGGATTCTCACTGGAACCCCGCTGACCCGGCGGCGTGTAATCCGTTGTTCCGTGTCAGTGGAGGCGCATTATAGGGACTTATTTCAGGCTGACAAGGGGAAATTCAAAATAATCTTCCGAGTGCGTATTTTTTCATCAAAACCGATTAAACCGCCAGGTTTTCGAGCGTTTTGAAGCCATAACGTTGCAGCACGGGCAATAATTGTTCGGCTTCTGTCGTCATCGCCATACAGAATGCGACATTCTCATCGGTTGATTTCGCGTCGGGCGCTTCATGTTCTAATAACCAGGCCGTGCGACGCGCAATCGCGGCCCCCGAATCCACCAGTCGCGTCCCCTCGGGCAGGACCTGTAAAAGTTCTTCCTGTAATAGAGGGAAATGGGTACAACCCAGCACCACCGTGTCGGGTGGTTCCGACATCCGCAGCCACGGACGTAGAATGCGGCGCAACTCCTCCAGAGAGACCGTTTCGCCGTGCAGCTTCGCTTCCGCCAGTTCTACCAGCTCGGCAGACCCCAACATCGCAATCTGACATTCGTTAGCAAACCGCGCAATCAACTCATGGGTATACGGCCGCTTCACCGTTGCACGTGTAGCCAGCAGTCCCACAACGCCATTCGCCGTGAGTCGCGCCGCCGGTTTAATAGCAGGAACGACGCCTACAACCGGGAAGGCAAATTTCGCACGTAATGCAGGAAGCGACACAGTGCTTGCGGTATTACACGCGATGACCGCAAGAGAGAGTGGATAGCGCTGCTGGACCGCAGTCACAATCTCAACAACACGCTCGACGATAAATTCCTCGCTCTTCTCACCATAAGGAAAGGCGACGTTATCAAAAGCGTATATATAGTGGAGATCCGGCAGGAGACTGCGGATCTCATTGTAGACCGACAACCCACCGACGCCGGAATCAAACACCAGCACGGTGGGACGTGGATCAGAAGGTGTAGCTGCCAGACAAGGTGTATTCCCGCCCTGCAGTTGCGTAGCCATAAACTGTCTCGTAATCTTTATCGAACAGGTTGGCGATTTTACCACGAACAGTCAGCTGTGAGGTGATTGGATATGCCACTGTCAGATCCCACAGGCTCACTCCCCCCATTTTTACCGGCTGATTGGTGACGAAGTCCGTGTCATAACGCGTTCCCAGATAATGATAGGTCAGGCCCCAGTCAAAATCATAAACCTGCCAGTTAAGCTGGTACTTCACCTGCTGTTTAGAACGACGCGCCAGTGGTTTATCGGTAATCGCATTTCGTGCATCAACGTAATCGTAGCTCAGGGTGTGCGCCAGCGGCCCGGTATCAAAGTTTGCTGTCGCTTCGACACCTTTAATACGTACTTTGCCTTCGTTAAAGTATTTCTCGGTATGTGGGTCGTAATCGATCATGTTATCGATATCGTTGCGATATCCTGACAAACGCCAGTTCACATCCGCCGTCAGCCCTTCAAACGCCCCTTCCCACTGCTTACTCTCTTCAGGATCCAGATTCGAATTGCCGTAATAGCCATGCAACTGCCCGAGATTTGGTGCTTTGTAGGAAGTACCGTAGGAGGCAATAAAGCGATAACCTTCAATAAACTCCCACCCGGCACTGGTTTGCCATGTACCATGGCGACCAAACTCGGAGTTATCATCACTGCGCGCCGCACCTTCAAAGGTAAAGTCACCCAGTTGCTGCAACCCGGTGAGATAGAGGCCAGTGTTACGCTGGTCGTAACCGTCCGTGACATACGCGGTGCCAGGCTCCGTAGTTTGCTTTTGCCAGTCTACGCCCGCGCCCACATTACCGTGGCCAACCACCATACTGTTCGACCACTGAACATTATATTGCTTCATCTCATCCAGCGTGGCCGAGGAGTCATAGCGGCCATAATCCGGATCATAGTTGTAGTCTTTACTGTGGCTATAGCTGGAAACCAGCTGTGACTGGATAATTTCACCATTGAAGCGCAGTCCGGCATCCCAGCTTTGGCTATAGAGTTTTCGGGTATCGACCAGTGGTGAGTTCGGAGAATAGTACGAATCGTAATTCGTGCGGTTATCATAACCGTAGCCGCGAACAAACCCGCTCCAGGTGTCAGAGAAATTGTGTTCCAGCGCGCCATATAGCGTCTTACTTAAGAAGCCGTCTTTGTCGGGTTGAGCCTGAGAGCCAGTACTACCGTAAGCCACGACATCAAAGCCTTTGGTATAGGCATAATCGCCCATCAACGTGACACGCGTATTTTCACCTAACTGTTGTTGGGTTGAGACATCGTAATTCTGGTAGCCATTGCTTCCCACGCCAGCGGTCAGTTCCGTCCCCGGCTTTTCGCGTGTCGTAATGATATTCACCACGCCGCCAATCGCATCAGAACCATAAATAGCCGAACGCGGCCCACGAATGTACTCAACTCAATACGTTGTACCAACGATACCGGGAACTGGCTAAGATCGGCTGCGCCGCTAACCCCTGCCAGGTTCAGACGCACACCGTCAATCAGCACCAGAACATGGCTGGCGTTGGTGCCGCGAATAGAAATAGACGAATTTTGTCCCATACCACCGTATTGGGCGATATCCACGCCTGGCAAGCGACGAAGCACATCATTCACGGAGGTAGATTGCCAGCGGTCGATATCCTGACGCGTAACAACGGTGATAGGAGCAAGTACTGCGCTACGAGGCTGCTGAAAACGGTTGGCAGTGACGACGAGAGTATCTGGGCTAGCATCCTGTGCCCAACCAGAAAATGCCGTGACGGAAAGCGCCGTCCACAGCAACGATTTTTTAATCATTGTAAAGCATCCACAATATAAGAAGGATGCCGCAGGTCCCACCGATAGTACGCGATGATGAAAACCAGATGCGACGTTAGCCGGCAGGTCTTCGGGCTTGGAGGCGACTTAAAGAGACGATGACTTCCCACGGCAAGCCGCAGTGTCTGCACCAGGTGCGCTCATCTCCTACCTTCCTTACCGCTGCGCGTCAGCTCCAGATTCACACTGGATTCCCTTTTAACTCACAGGACCGGAAAACGGATGCTACAGTTTGTTACAACCCACTGTCCAGACTGTGTATCACAATATCGGAAATCATCAATGACTGGACATCTGTTGAGCAATCCCTACAATCCCCGCGTACTTTTATTTTTCAGGACGCATCATGACCCCCGAACATCTTCCGACAGAACAGTACGACGCGCAGTTAGCTGAAAAAGTGGTGCGTCTGCAGAGCTTAATGACACCGTTTTATGCACAGGCTCCGGAAGTGTTTCGCTCACCGGTCAGTCACTACCGTATGCGTGCCGAATTCCGGCTGTGGCATGACGGTGATGACCTGTACCACATCATGTTCGATCAACAGACGAAAAGCCGTATTCGCGTCGACAGCTTCCCGGCGGCCAGCGAGCTTATCAACACGCTGATGACGGCAATGATTGAAGGGGTATGCAACAACCGTGTCCTGCGCCACAAACTGTTCCAGATTGATTACCTCACCACCCTGAGCGATCAAGCGGTGGTCTCGATGCTGTACCATAAAAAGCTGGATGACGAATGGCGTCATGAAGCCGAAGCGCTACGGGACGCGCTGCGTGCGCAAAACCTGAACGTGCATCTGATTGGCCGGGCTACCAAAACCAAAATCGAGCTGGACCAGGACTATATTGACGAACGCTTGCCGGTCGCAGGGAAAGAGATCATCTACCGCCAGGTTGAGAACAGCTTCACCCAACCCAATGCCGCGATGAATATTCAGATGCTGGAATGGGCGATTGATGTCACCAAAGATTCCAAGGGCGACTTGCTTGAGCTGTACTGCGGTAATGGCAACTTCTCATTAGCGCTGGCGCAAAATTTCAACCGCGTGCTGGCGACTGAAATCGCCAAACCATCCGTGGCGGCTGCCCAGTACAACATTGCGGCTAACCATATTGATAACGTACAAATTATCCGCATGGCGGCAGAAGAGTTTACTCAGGCGATGAATGGGGTTCGCGAGTTCAACCGTTTGCAGGGGATCGATCTGAAGAGTTACCAGTGTGAAACCATTTTCGTTGACCCACCGCGTAGCGGTCTGGACAGCGAAACGGAGAAAATGGTGCAGGCGTATCCGCGTATTCTGTACATCTCCTGCAACCCGGATACGCTGTGTAAGAATCTGGAAACGTTAAGCCAGACGCACAATGTTTCACGTCTGGCTCTGTTCGATCAGTTCCCGTATACGCACCATATGGAGTGTGGCGTGTTACTGACCGCGAAGTAAGTGATGTCCTGGCCGGGCTTGCCCGGCCTACAAATATTATTCCGCAATTTCCTGCTTACGATTACGCACTTTAACGCCGATCCAGAACACCAGAATCACCGACAGTACCGCCGGGAAGAAGTTAGAACCAATATCCGGATATTCAGCGCGTACCACGGTGCTGTACAACAGAACACCGAGAATAAAACAGGCGGCGGCCAGGCCTGGTAGCCCCACAGGCATGGTACGGTTCTGATAGCGTTGATGCAGACAATAAACCGTCAGCACCAGCGAAATAATCGGGAATACTGAGAATGGCACAATGGAGCTAAACAGCGCCGCAAATGTGCCATTGATCGATAAGCCAGCAACCAGCGCCAGCAGCAGCGTACCTTTATCTTGACCTGACTGTTTCATTGCTCGTCCTTCTCGTTACTCGGAGTGGTGCGTCATCTTCTCTTGTTCACGGCGGTACCAATAAAATGCCCCTTTCGCAATCATGCGTAGTTGCAATACCAGCCGCTCTTCCAGCTGTCGACGCTGTTCAGCGCCAACATCCAGTGCTTCTGCCCCGGCGCTGAACACAATCGTTACCATGGCTTCGGCCTGCGCTTCAGTAAACGCACGGGGCATATGGTTTTCGAGTTCCAGATAGTCCGCAAGTTCCGCAATGAAGTGCTGAATTTCACGTGCGACCGCTGCACGAAACGCTGCGGAGGTTCCCGAACGCTCGCGCAATAATAAACGGAAGGCGTTGGGATTGTTGCCGATGAATTCCATAAATGTTGAGACCGAGGTACGGATCACACTCCCGCCTTTGGCGATACGCTGACGCGCCTGACGCATCAACTGACGCAGCATCAGACCACTTTCGTCCACCATCGTCAGCCCGAGCTCATCCACATCGCGGAAATGGCGATAAAACGAGGTTGGCGCAATGCCCGCTTCACGAGCAACTTCTCGTAAACTGAGACTGGCAAAACTACGCTCAGCACTGAGTTGACTAAATGCAGCCTCTACCAGCGAACGCCGGGTTTTCTCTTTTTGTTGCGCTCTAACGCCCATCACGATGTCTGAATCCTTCCACATACCTTGCTGGCACTATACCAGAGATTAGGCGGTTGGCATGGCTTTGTTAATGATTGTTTACGCGCAGTTTGTGCTTCGACTTCGCAAAAAAGCACAACGATAATTGGGTTATCCCGACAACGATGTTACTATTCTGTTGCTTTTATGTATAAGAACAGGTAAGCCTGACCATGTCACATTCCTACGATTACGATGCAATAGTAATAGGTTCCGGTCCCGGCGGCGAAGGCGCTGCAATGGGTCTGGTTAAACAGGGAGCGCGCGTCGCGGTGATTGAGCGCTATCATAACGTCGGCGGAGGCTGTACCCACTGGGGCACCATCCCGTCGAAAGCACTCCGCCACGCCGTCAGCCGTATTATTGAATTCAATCAGAACCCACTTTACAGCGACCATTCCCGACTTCTCCGTTCTTCCTTCGCCGATATTCTCAACCATGCTGATAACGTGATTAATCAGCAAACGCGCATGCGGCAAGGTTTTTACGAGCGTAATCACTGCGAGATTTTGCAGGGAAATGCCCGTTTTGTTGACGAACATACTATCGCCCTGGAATGCCACGACGGCACGGTGGAAACGCTGACCGCGGATAAGTTCGTGATCGCCTGCGGTTCACGCCCTTATCGCCCTGTTGACGTCGACTTTTCGCATCCCCGGATTTATGACAGCGACTCCATCCTGAGTCTGCACCACGAACCTCGCCACGTTCTGATTTATGGCGCAGGGGTTATTGGCTGTGAATATGCGTCGATCTTCCGTGGAATGGACGTCAAAGTTGATTTAATCAACACCCGCGATCGTCTGCTGGCGTTCCTTGATCAAGAGATGTCCGACTCGCTCTCTTACCACTTCTGGAACAGCGGTGTGGTTATTCGCCACAACGAAGAGTACGAGAAGATTGAAGGTTGCGATGACGGCGTCATCATGCACCTGAAATCCGGTAAAAAACTGAAGGCTGACTGTCTGCTGTACGCCAATGGCCGCACCGGTAATACCGATTCGCTGGCGCTGGAAAATATTGGTCTGAAAACCGACAGCCGTGGGCAGCTCAAAGTGAATAGCATGTACCAGACGGCACTGCCGCACGTGTATGCCGTAGGGGATGTGATCGGCTATCCGAGTCTGGCATCGGCGGCCTACGATCAGGGACGCATTGCCGCCCAGGCACTGG
Source organism: Citrobacter sp. CRE-46 (assembly GCF_059615875.1). Lineage (NCBI taxonomy): Bacteria > Pseudomonadati > Pseudomonadota > Gammaproteobacteria > Enterobacterales > Enterobacteriaceae > Citrobacter > Citrobacter sp. CRE-46. Next base: position 4,977,994 of record NZ_CM184341.1, read on the forward strand.
TGAAAGGCGAAGCCACCGCGCATCTGATCGAAGATATCCCAACCGGGATTTATACCATTCCTGAAATCAGCTCCGTTGGTAAAACCGAGCAGCAGCTTACGGCGATGAAAGTCCCATACGAAGTTGGCCGCGCCCAGTTTAAACATCTGGCACGGGCGCAAATCGTGGGCATGAGTGTCGGCACGTTGAAGATTCTGTTCCATCGCGAAACCAAAGAGATTCTGGGGATCCACTGCTTTGGGGAACGCGCGGCCGAAATTATTCACATCGGTCAGGCGATAATGGAGCAAAAAGGTGGTGGTAACACCATCGAGTACTTCGTTAACACCACCTTTAACTACCCAACCATGGCGGAAGCCTATCGGGTAGCGGCGCTAAATGGCTTAAACCGCCTGTTTTAACGCACTGTCGAAATGGCCATCCATTGATCCACGGATGGCCTCTGCCAGCTGTTCATAACGGCTGCGCAGCGGCGAACCTGGACGATACACCAGGCCAATCGTGCGGCGCGGTTCTGGCTTAATGCATGGCAGATAGACAACACCATCACGCTTGCGCTCCGACGGAACAGCCAGCGCAGGCAGTAACGTAATACCGCTACCTGCCGCCACCATATTGCGCAGCGTTTCCAGACTGGTTGCCCGGAAATGGGTATCTTCATCAGCACCTGCTTCAAAGCAGAAGCCCATGGCCTGATCGCGCAGGCAGTGGCCGTCTTCCAGCATCAGCAGTTTTTCACCCGCCAGATCGGACATCGGTACACAGTCACGGTTTGCCCATGGATGATCTTCATAGATCGCCAGCATCATAGGCTCATCAAATAACGGTACTTCGATGAATGCCTCACTCTCTTTCACCAACGCCAGAATCACGCAGTCGAGCTTACCGCTATCCAGTTGCGCCAACAGCTGATGCGTCTGCGCCTCATGCAGATACATTTCCAGTTTTGGGAAGGTCTGGTGCAACATAGGAATAATATGCGGCAGCAGGTATGGCCCCACCGTTGGGATCAAACCAATATGCAGCGGGCCAGACATCGTCTCGCCTTGTTGGCTTGCCATCTCCTTGAGCACTTTGACCTCGCGCAGCACGGTGCGCGCCTGATCCACCAGCAGCAGACCTGCCTGAGTGAACAGCACCTTGCGACTCGTACGCTCCAGCAACATGACGCCCAGCTCATCTTCCAGCTTACGGATCTGCCCGCTCAGCGTTGGCTGGCTCACGTGGCAGGAGTCTGCAGCCCGTCGGAAGTGACGATGTTCGGCAAGCGCCACCAGGTATTCAAGATCACGAATATTCATTATTCATCCTCCATCGCCACGATAGTTCGTAGCGATAGGTAGCATAGCAACGAACGATTATCCCTATCAAGCTTTCTGTTTAATAATGCACCACAGAAACGGAACGGTACCCCTTTAACCCTTGAAGCTACTGTCCGTTTAGAGAGTTTCTCTCATACTCGAAATAACTAAAGCCAACGTGAACTTTTGCGGACCTTGCGTCCGCATTTTTTTTGCATAAAAAAGCCCGGCGAGATGCCAGGCTCTGATCACTGTTTGCCTGATGGCGCTATGCTTATCAGGCCTAAAAAGACAAAAGTTACGCCAGACGCGCCTTCGCGTAATCAATCGCCTGTGCGACCTGCTGTGGCGACACGCCGCCTTTCGCCGCACGTTTGTCCAGACACGATTGTAGAGAAAGGATCGGGTAAACGTCATCGCCAATGACCGGACTGAACTTCTGTAAGTCGGTCAGCGACAACGATTCCAGCGGTTTGCCCTGACGAATCGCCTCAACCACCGTTTCGCCCACAATGTGGTGCGCTTCGCGGAACGGCACGCCTTTCGCTACCAGATAATCCGCCAGCTCAGTGGCGTTGGCATAACCCTGCTGCGCCGCTTCCTGACAACGCGGACGTTTCACCTGAATGCCATCCAGTACCAGCGCGGCCATATGCAGACAATCCAGCCAGGTGTCGAGCGCATCGAACAGCCCTTCTTTGTCTTCTTGCATATCTTTGTTATACGCCAGCGGTAGGCCTTTTAAGGTCATCATCATCCCGGTCAACGCACCCTGCACGCGACCGCATTTACCACGGATTAATTCCAGCGCATCCGGGTTTTTCTTCTGCGGCATCAGGGATGAACCAGAGGTCACTCGATCGGACAGCTCGACAAAGCCTGCTTCACCGGTATTAAAGAAAATCAGGTCTTCAGCAAAACGCGACAGGTGCACCATGCCGATAGAAGCGTCGGAGAGTAACTCCAGCACGTGGTCACGATCGGAAACGCTGTCCAGACTGTTGCGCGTTGCCGAAGCAAAGCCCAGCCAGCCGGCCAGTTGTTCGCGATCGATTTCATATGCCGTACCCGCCAGCGCGCCGCAGCCCAGAGGACTGACGTCCAGACGCTTAAGCGCATCCTGCAGACGGCTCTCATCACGCGCCAGCATTTCGACATAGGCCAGGCACCAGTGAGCAAACGTCACCGGCTGCGCACGTTGCAGGTGGGTGTAACCCGGCATAACGGCGTCCTGGTTATTCTCCGCCGTCACCACCAGCGCACTTTGCAACTGACGGTTGGCAGAGAGTAATTCAATAACCGTGTCTTTACACCACAGTTTAAGGTCGGTCGCGACCTGATCATTACGGCTACGCCCGGTATGCAGTTTTTTACCAAGCTGGCCGACTTTATCAATCAGCTTACCTTCCACCCAACTGTGAATATCTTCGGCATCGCTTTGCAGGATCTGTTGCGGGTTGGCACGAACCTCTTCCAGCAGCGTGTTCAGCGCCTCTTCCAGTTGCAGCTGTTCATCGGCAGTCAGTACGCCGACCGTTACCAACGCTTTGGACCAGGCCACAGAGCCGACAATATCCTGTTCTGCCAGGCGGTAGTCAAAACGCAACGAGTCGTTGAACTGTTTGAACCGCTGATCTGCTGCCTGTGTAAAACGCCCACCCCAAAGTGCCATAACATGCTTCCTTAAATTCTTTTAATTTCAATGCCGGATGGCGCTACGCTTATCCGGCCTGCAGGTTCTGTTCACGTAGGCCCGATAAGGCGTAGCCGCCATCGGGCATACAAATACTTAAGCCAGAATACGGGTACCGATCGGCGTGCCGTTAAACAACGCCGGGAGTTGCTCTGCATGACGCCAGGAGGCGATATCCACCGGGCGGCCCAGCGTGCGCGCGGCATCCAGCGCCGCATTGACCTTCACGATCATGCCATCGGTAATAATTCCCTGGTCGATCAACTGCTCCGCTTTCGCGGCGGTCATTTCTGCAATACGCTGACCTTTACCATCCAGAATACCGCTCACGTCTGAGAGCAGGATCAGATCCGCCCCCAACGTTGCCGCCAGCGCTGTTGCCGCCTGATCGGCGTTGACGTTCATCAGCAGTCCATCTTCAGTGACGCCGATGGAGCTGACTACCGGCAGAAAACCGCTTGCCAGCAGCGTGTTAATTAGCTTAGGCGAACCCGGTTGCGCGAGTCCAACATGACCCAGCTCTTTATCGAGCGGCGTCACTTTTACGCTGTCGCCATCGCCAAGATACAGGCCCACAGAGGCGATTTGATGTTTTTTCGCCCAGGCCAGTAAGGTTTTATTCGCCGTACCCGCCAGGGCGCCAGTGATAATATCTATCTGATCGGCAGGAGTGACGCGCAGGCCGTTTTTCTTTTTGACCGGCAGATTCAACTGCTTCATTAGCTCATCAACCACGCAGCCGCCGCCGTGCACAATAATCAGCGGACGCTGATGCGACTCACGATAATTCACCAGTGCGGTAAACAGTCGCTCCAGCGCCTCTTCGCTATCCAGTAAAACGCCGCCCAGCTTGATAATTAATGGATTCATTGTTGCACCCTTAAATAAGAGACTGCGTTTCAGCAAAGCCGAAACGGATATTTGCGCACTGCATCGCCTGTGCCGCCGCGCCTTTTAATAAGTTATCTTCGGTCGCTACCACGATCAGATGCTCTCCCTGCACGGCAAACCCGATGTCACAAAACGGTAAGCCCACCACATTCTTCAGAGCCGGAACGCCTTTGTCGTACAGACGTACCAGTGGTTTATCGCCATAGGCTTGTTGCAGTGTCTGGGCCACCTGCGCATGGGTTACGCCCGCTTTCAGACGGCAGGTGATCGTTTCCAGAATTCCGCGCGGGAAGTTCCCCAGATGCGGAGTGAAAATCACTTCCGCGCCGAGGTGAGTTGCGATTTCCGGCTGATGACGATGGGTAAACACGCCATAGGGCTGCAGGCTCACTTCGCAAAAGCTGTTCGAGATCGCCGCTTTACGGCCTGCCCCGCTGACGCCGCTGGTCGCATTAATCACCGGCCACTGGCTGAGATCCAGCAGTCCGCCGTCAATCAGTGGTTTCAGCGACAACTGCGCCGCCGTCGGATAACAACCCGGTACGGCAACCAGATTCGCTTCTTTCAGTTGCTCTGCGCTCCACTCCGCCAGACCGTACACCGCTTGCTTCAGCAGTTCGGGGTGCTGATGGGTAAAGCCATAATATTTTTCATAGAACGCGCTATCGTTAACACGAAACGCGCCTGAAAGATCAAACACCACACATCCGGCCTGCAGAAACTGCGGGGCCAGGTCATGACTGACCTCATGCGCTGTGGCGAGGAACACAATGTCCACCCCTGCGCTAAACTCGCTGATATCCGACATTGGCTGCAACGGTAAATCGACAATGCCTTTCAACTGCGGATGCAAATCGGAGATGAGTTTTCCTGCATCATTGCTTTGCGCTGAGACGGTCAAAGCGGTTATGTTCATATCAGGATGGCGATTTACATAGGTCACAAGCTCTGCGCCGGCATAGCCGCTGGCGCCCACAATCAGCGTATTCAACATCGGGGCAGCTCACCTTCTTAGATTCTGTTGCCAGGTATAAGCCTTTATCACCTCACCTTACACTTGGTGGGTTTTATTACGCTCAACGTTAATGTATTTTTATTCACAAATACTGCATGAATATTGATACTATCATGACCCGAGGTGTGTCAACAATGAAAAACAATTTACCGCCATTTATCGAGATTTACCGCGCTCTGATTGCCACGCCATCGATTAGCGCCACCGAAGAAGCACTGGATCAAAGCAATGCAGGTTTAATCACTCTGCTGGCGGGCTGGTTCAAAGATTTAGGCTTCAATGTAGAGGTTCAGCCGGTCCCCGATACGCGTAATAAATTCAATATGCTGGCGAGCATTGGACAAGGGGCTGGCGGTCTGTTGTTAGCGGGTCATACCGATACCGTGCCGTTTGACGACGGACGCTGGACGCGCGATCCGTTCACCCTGACAGAGCATGACAATAAGCTCTACGGCCTGGGTACGGCAGATATGAAAGGCTTCTTCGCGTTTATCCTCGACGCGCTGCGCGACGTCGACGTAACGAAACTGAAAAAGCCCCTCTACATTTTGGCCACTGCCGACGAAGAGACCAGCATGGCGGGGGCGCGCTACTTTTCTGAAACCACCGCTCTGCGCCCGGACTGCGCGATCATTGGCGAACCCACCTCCCTGCAGCCGGTGCGTGCGCACAAAGGGCATATCTCTAATGCAATTCGCATTTTGGGGCAGTCGGGTCACTCAAGCGATCCAGCGCGTGGCGTCAATGCGATTGAACTCATGCATGATGCTATCGGCCATATCATGACTCTGCGCGATGACCTGAAAGAACGCTATCACCATGACGCTTTTACCGTTCCGTACCCGACGTTAAATTTGGGTCATATCCACGGTGGTGACGCCGCCAACCGAATCTGCGCCTGCTGCGAGCTGCATATGGATATTCGCCCGCTGCCCGGCATAACGCTCAACGATCTTAATGGTTTACTTAACGATGCGCTGGCCCCTGTCAGCGAGCGTTGGCCGGGTCGCCTGACGGTGTCGGAACTGCATCCGCCTATTCCTGGCTATGAGTGTCCGCCAGACCATCAGTTGGTTGAAGTCGTCGAAAAACTGCTGGGAGCGCAAACGGAAGTGGTGAACTACTGCACTGAAGCGCCGTTTATCCAGACGCTTTGCCCGACGCTGGTGTTGGGCCCAGGCTCCATTAATCAGGCACATCAGCCAGATGAATACCTGGAAACACGCTTCATTAAGCCAACTCGCGAATTGATCACCCAGGTTGTGCATCATTTCTGCTGGCATTAATCGTTTATAACCTTGCTCATCCTTCAGCGGTGAGCAAGGTCATTTATTAACATTTTCATAAGCACAGCTTATTTGATTCGATGTGAATTAAATAACGTAAATTCCCGCCATTTTTTCGTTTGCTGAACCGATTTCGCAGCAATTGACGTCACGAGTTTTACGTGGCTTTATAAAAGACGGCAAAAAAATTAAGTCCGAAAAATTTCACGTTGCAGCAGTGTTGACGGCGGCGCGAAAGATACAGGACATTTACAAAAGAGATGGGGTGTCTGGGTAAATATGAACGAACAATATTCCGCGTTGCGTAGTAATGTCAGTATGCTCGGCAAAGTGCTGGGAGAGACCATTAAGGATGCGCTGGGAGAGCACATTCTTGATCGCGTAGAAACAATCCGTAAGCTGTCCAAATCATCCCGCGCTGGCAATGAAGTCAATCGCCAGGAGCTACTTACGACGCTGCAAAACCTGTCTAACGACGAACTGCTGCCGGTTGCCCGTGCGTTTAGCCAGTTCCTGAACCTGGCCAACACCGCCGAGCAATACCACAGCATTTCGCCCAAAGGCGAAGCAGCCAGCAACCCGGAAGTGATTGCTCGCACTCTGCGTAAATTGAAAGACCAGCCCAATCTCGATGAAGCCACCATCAAAAAAGCCGTGGAGTCACTCTCCCTGGAGCTGGTTCTGACTGCCCACCCGACAGAAATCACCCGTCGTACGTTGATCCATAAAATGGGTGAAGTAAACGCCTGTCTCAAACAGCTTGATAACAAAGATCTCGTCGATTATGAACGCCATCAACTGATGCGCCGTCTGCGCCAGTTGATTGCCCAGTCCTGGCATACGGATGAGATCCGCAAGATACGCCCAAGCCCGGTTGATGAAGCCAAATGGGGCTTCGCCGTGGTCGAAAACAGCCTGTGGGAAGGCGTGCCGAACTATCTGCGCGAGCTGAACGAACAGTTAGAAGAGAATCTGGGTTATAAGCTGCCCGTTGATTTTGTTCCGGTTCGCTTTACCTCCTGGATGGGCGGCGACCGTGACGGCAACCCGAACGTGACGGCGGATATCACCCGTCACGTGCTATTACTCAGCCGTTGGAAAGCCACCGACCTGTTCCTGAAAGACATTCAGTTTCTGATCTCTGAACTGTCGATGGTGGATGCCACGCCGGAACTGCTGGCGCTGGTCGGCGAAGAAGGCGCAGCAGAACCATACCGTTATCTGATGAAAACCCTGCGTTCACGTCTGATGGCAACTCAAGCCTGGCTGGAAGCCCGCCTGAAAGGCGAGAAATTACCGAAACCTGCCGGCCTTCTCACCCAAAACGAACAGCTCTGGGATCCGCTGTACGCGTGTTACCAGTCTCTGCAAGCCTGTGGCATGGGCATCATCGCCAATGGCGAACTGCTCGACACCTTGCGCCGCGTGAAATGTTTCGGCGTGCCGCTGGTACGTATTGATATTCGTCAGGAAAGCACCCGCCACACTGAAGCGCTGGGCGAACTGACCCGGTATCTGGGCATTGGCGACTACGAAAACTGGTCAGAAGCGGATAAACAGGCTTTCTTGATCCGCGAACTGAACTCCAAGCGTCCGCTTCTGCCACGTAACTGGGAACCAAGCAATGACACCCGCGAAGTGCTCGACACCTGCCGCGTCATTGCCGAAGCTCCGTATGGTTCCATTGCCGCCTATGTTATCTCGATGGCGAAAACGCCGTCCGATGTATTGGCCGTACATCTGCTGCTGAAAGAAGCCGGGATCGGTTTTGCTATGCCGGTTGCGCCGCTGTTTGAAACACTGGACGACCTCAACAATGCTGATGACGTCATGTCCCAGCTCTTGAATATTGACTGGTACCGCGGCTTTATTCAGGGCAAACAGATGGTCATGATTGGCTACTCTGACTCCGCAAAAGACGCGGGGGTGATGGCGGCCTCCTGGGCGCAATATCAGGCTCAGGACGCGCTGATCAAAACGTGTGAAAAAGCCGGCATCGAGCTGACGCTGTTCCATGGCCGCGGTGGTTCCATTGGCCGCGGCGGCGCACCTGCGCATGCCGCGCTGCTCTCTCAACCGCCTGGCAGCCTGAAAGGTGGCCTGCGTGTGACGGAACAAGGTGAGATGATCCGCTTTAAGTATGGCCTGCCGGAAGTGACCATCAGCAGCCTGTCGCTATATACCGCAGCCATCCTTGAGGCCAACCTGTTACCGCCGCCAGAGCCGAAGGATAACTGGCGCCATATCATGGATGAGCTTTCTGATATCTCGTGTGAGCTCTACCGTGGATATGTACGTGAAAACAAAGACTTCGTCCCTTACTTCCGCTCCGCAACCCCAGAGCAGGAACTGGGTAAATTGCCGCTCGGCTCACGTCCGGCAAAACGCCGCCCGACTGGTGGGGTAGAGTCTCTGCGCGCCATTCCATGGATCTTTGCCTGGACGCAGAACCGCCTGATGCTCCCGGCATGGCTGGGGGCAGGCACCGCGCTGCAAAAAGTGGTGGAAGACGGTAAGCAAAGCGAACTCGAAGCAATGTGCCGCGACTGGCCATTCTTCTCCACACGCCTTGGCATGCTGGAAATGGTTTTCGCTAAAGCAGACCTGTGGCTGGCTGAATACTACGATCAACGTCTGGTCAAAAAAGAGTTGTGGCCGCTCGGCGAAGAACTGCGTCAGCGCCTGGCAGCAGATATCGACGTCGTGCTGGCGATTGCCAATGACTCACATTTGATGGCCGACCTGCCGTGGATTGCCGAGTCCATCCAGTTAAGGAATGTTTATACCGATCCGCTGAACGTTTTACAGGCAGAGCTGTTACACCGCTCGCGCCTGGCGGAAGAGCAAGGCAATGCGCCAGATCCACGCGTTGAACAAGCGCTGATGGTAACCATCGCAGGTGTTGCTGCCGGTATGCGCAATACAGGCTAACGTCCCCCTCCCGTCGCCTTCGTGCTATTGCGCGAAGGCGACATCAAAAATCGCTGTTATAACGGCTTCATTTTCAATATATTCCCGCCTGAATTTATTCATTTAATGAATGGATCATCAACAAAACGCGTTTTTTAACATCGCGACGCTTCAGTTCCTCTTAATATTTACCCGCTACTCTTGGCGACACGATTAAAGACAGGCTCACACTATGCAATCCTTACAACCCCAGTCTAAACCTGCATTTAGCTGGAAAGCCCTGGGTTGGGCGCTCCTCTATTTTTGGTTTTTTTCCTCATTACTGCAGGCCGTCATCTACTTTAGCGGCTACAGCGGATCTACCGGTTTACGCGACTCCTTGCTATTCAGTTCGCTGTGGTTGATTCCGGTATTTTTATTTCCAAACCGTATCCGTATTATTGCTGCCGTTATTGGTGTCATGCTATGGGCTGCCTCGTTGGCCGCTCTGAGCTATTACGTCATCTACGGGCAAGAGTTCTCGCAAAGCGTTCTGTACGTAATGTTCGAAACCAATGCGAACGAAGCCAGCGAATATCTGAGCCAATATTTCAGTCTGAAGATTGTGTTAATCGCGCTGGCGTATACGGCAATGGCGATTCTGCTGTGGACGCGTCTGCGCCCTGTTCATATTCCATCGCCCTGGCGCTATCTGGTGTCGTTTGCGCTGTTATATGGCTTGATTCTGCACCCAATGGCGGTTAACACGTTCATCAAACATAAACCGTTTGAAAAAACGTTGGATGGTCTCGCTTCGCGTATGGAGCCCGCCGCGCCATGGCAATTTATCTCCGGGTATTATCAGTATCGCCAGCAGTTAACCGCACTGAATAGCCTGCTGAATGAAAACAATGCCCTGCCTCCGCTGGCCAACTTTAAAGACCATTCCGGTGACGCGCCACGCACATTAGTGCTGGTGATTGGTGAGTCAACGCAGCGTGGTCGTATGAGCCTGTATGGTTATCCGCGTGAAACCACACCGGAACTGGATGCGCTGCATAAAACCGATCCTAACTTCACCGTTTTCAATAATGTCGTGACCTCACGTCCGTATACCATTGAAATCCTGCAGCAGGCGCTGACCTTTGCCAACGAGAAGAACCCGGATCTGTATCTGACCCAGCCATCCCTGATGAACATGATGAAACAGGCGGGTTATAAAACCTTCTGGATCACCAATCAGCAGACAATGACTGCCCGCAACACCATGCTGACGGTGTTCTCTAAGCAGACAGATAAGCAGTTCTATATGAACCAGCAGCGTACGCAAAGCGCACGCGAGTATGACAGCAATGTGCTGGCGCCATTTAAAGAAGTCCTGGCCGACCCGGCGCCGAAAAAATTCATTATTGTTCACCTGCTGGGTACCCATATTAAGTATAAATTCCGTTATCCGGATGGTCAGGGCAAGTTCGACAACAATATCGACAATGTTCCCCCTGGCCTGGGTAATGATGAGCTGGAAGCCTACAACGATTACGACAGCGCGAATGTCTACAATGACCACATCATTGCCAGCCTGATCAAAGACTACAAAGCGACCGATCCGAACGGTTTCCTGTTGTACTTCTCCGATCACGGTGAAGAGGTGTACGACACGCCGCCGCATAAAACGCAGGGCCGTAATGAAGACAATCCGACACGCCATATGTATACGGTGCCGTTCTTATTGTGGACCTCGGAAAAATGGCAGGCCGCGCACCCTCGGGACTTCTCACAGGATGTGAATCGTAAATACAGCAGCTCAGAGCTAATCCATACCTGGTCTGATTTAGCGGGCTTCACTTACGATGGCTTCGATCCAACGCGTTCCATTACCAGCCCACAGTTTAAAGAGACGACTCGCTGGATTGGCAATCCATACAAGAAGAATGCCCTGATTGATTACGATACCTTGCCTTACGGCGATCAAATCGGTAATCAATAATCCTACACAGGCCACTCTTTAAGAGTGGCCTTTTTTTATGATGGCGGTTACTGTTCTCCCTGTCTGCTGCCTGCAAGGGATTAACATGTATCACGACATCAGCCACCTTCTCGCCCGCCTGATTAACGGCCCCACACCGCTGCGCCAGATTTACTTTGCCAGCACCTGTAGCTCAATGCCGGAACTGGCATATCAGGTTGATTTTCCCCGGCTGGAGATTGTGCTGGAAGGGGATCTCACCGATCAGGGTATTGCCGGCGCAGCCGCGACGTTACTACCTGGCGATGTCCTGTTCGTTCCGGCTGGCGGCTGGAACTTTCCGCAATGGCTCACACCGGTCACCACGCTCAGCATTCTGTTCAGCAAGCAGCAGTTGGGTTTCAACGTCGTTCAGTGGGACGGCAAGCAATATCAAAACCTCGCCAGGCAGCATGTCGCACGGCGTGGACCGCGTATTGGCTCTTTCCTGCTGCAAACGCTTAATGAAATACAGATGCAGCCGCAGGAGCAGCAAACGGCCAGGCTAATCGTCGCGAGCTTACTGAGCCACTGTCGCGATCTGCTCGGCAGCCAAATACAGACCGCGTCGCGCAGTCAGGCGCTGTTCGAAGCCATTCGCGACTATATTGACGAACGCTACGCTTCACCCCTGACCCGGGAATCGGTGGCGCAAGCGTTCTACATCTCGCCCAATTACCTCTCCCACCTGTTTCAAAAAACGGGCGCAATCGGTTTTAACGAATACCTGAACCACACGCGACTTGAACACGCGAAGACGCTACTGAAGGGTTACGAGCTGAAGATCAAAGACGTGGCGCACACCTGTGGGTTTGTTGACAGCAACTACTTCTGCCGCCTGTTTCGCAAGAATACCGAACGTTCCCCCTCAGAATATCGTCGGCAATATCACAGCCAGTTGACGGAAAAAGCGATCCATCAGCAATAAAGAAGACAAAAATAATATTAACTGGATTTTTGTAATATAAAAAATGAGCTCATAACCCACATCACCTTAATAAACCCCACCTGCAACTGACATGTGAAGTAAGTCTCACTTTTGTCGATACATTACATTTATCCAGCTTTTGACAGATTTGTCAGATAGCGCGATGCGGCGAAACACTCTTATCCTGTGCACAACAACGCATTCCGGCAACGGGCTGCTCACGCAAAATTAAGAGGATGTTTTGTATGGAACTTTACCTTGATACCGCCAACGTCGCGGAAGTCGAACGTCTGGCCCGTATCTTCCCTATCGCGGGGGTCACCACCAACCCAAGCATTGTGGCGGCAAGCAAAGAATCCATCTGGGATGTGCTGCCGCGCCTGCAAAACGCCATTGGCGAAGAGGGCATTCTTTTTGCCCAAACCATGAGCCGCGACGCGCAGGGGATGGTGGAAGAAGCCAAACGTCTGAGCAATACCGTACCGGGTATCGTAGTGAAAATCCCCGTCACTGCTGAGGGTCTGGCCGCCATCAGGTTACTGAAAAAAGAGGGTATCACCACCCTGGGAACCGCCGTGTACAGTGCTTCGCAAGGTCTACTGGCCGCGCTGGCTGGCGCAAAATATATCGCGCCATACGTTAACCGCATTGACGCTCAGGGCGGCGACGGGATCCGCACGGTACAGGAACTGCAAACGCTACTGGAGCTACATGCGCCAAACAGCATGGTACTGGCGGCCAGCTTTAAAACCCCGCGTCAGGCGCTCGATTGCTTACTGGCAGGATGTGAAGCAATCACCCTGCCCTTAGATGTAGCGCAACAAATGCTCAATACCCCTGCGGTAGAGTCAGCAATAGAGAAGTTTGAGCAGGACTGGAACAACGCATTTGGTCACATCAACCTGTGAGGGAAATAAAGTATGGATCGCATTATTCAATCACCTGGTAAGTACATCCAGGGTGCCGATGTTATTACCCGTCTTGGCAGCTACCTCAAACCACTGGCAGCACGCTGGCTGGTCGTTGGGGACAAGTTTGTCTTAGGCTTCGCACAATCCGCGCTGGAAAAAAGCTTCCAGGATGCCGGACTGGCGCTGGAGATCGCGCCTTTTGGCGGCGAATGTTCGCAAAACGAAATCGACCGTTTGCGCGGCGTGGCGGAAAAAGCGCAGTGTGGAGCAGTACTCGGTATTGGCGGCGGGAAAACGCTGGATACCGCCAAAGCGCTGGCGCACTTTATGGGCGTGCCTGTCGCCATTGCGCCAACCATCGCCTCTACCGATGCACCGTGCAGCGCCCTGTCCGTCATTTATACCGATGCGGGTGAATTCGATCGCTATCTGCTACTGCCGAACAACCCGGACAGGGTCATTGTGGATACTAAAATTGTTGCGGGCGCACCGGCACGTCTGTTAGCCGCAGGCATCGGCGATGCGTTGGCGACCTGGTTCGAAGCGCGTGCCTGTTCACGCAGCGGCGCAACCACCATGGCGGGCGGTCAGTGCACCCAGGCGGCGCTGGCTCTGGCTGAGCTGTGCTTTAATACGTTGATAGAAGAAGGTGAAAAAGCGATGCTGGCAGCCGAGCAGCACGTGGTTACGCCTGCGCTGGAGCGCGTTATTGAAGCCAATACCTATCTTAGCGGCGTCGGTTTTGAAAGCGGTGGTCTGGCAGCGGCTCACGCCATTCATAATGGCCTGACGGCGATCCCGGATGCGCATCATTACTACCACGGCGAGAAAGTGGCGTTTGGTACGCTAACGCAGTTGGTGCTGGAAAACGCGCCGGTCGATGAAATCGAAACCGTGGCGGCACTCTGTCATTCCGTTGGGTTGCCGATTACCCTGGCGCAACTGGATATCAAACAGGATATCCCGGCGAAAATGCGCATTGTGGCAGAGGCGGCCTGTGCTGAAGGCGAAACCATCCACAACATGCCTGGCGGTGCAACCCCGGACCAGGTGTATGCCGCGCTGCTGGTCGCTGACCAGTATGGGCAGCGTTATCTGCAAGAGTGGGAATAACCTGCCAATAAAAAACCCCGCAATCGCGGGGATTTTTTATTCATACCATGCCGGATACGCGCAAGCGCCATCCGGCGTTTTTGTTTACAGCAGATCGAAACGATCCAGGTTCATCACTTTCACCCATGCCGCCACAAAGTCCTTCACGAACTTCTCGTGCGCATCGCTGCAGGCATAAACTTCAGCCACTGCACGCAGTACAGAGTTAGAACCAAACACCAGATCGGCGCGAGTTGCGGTGTATTTTACTTCGCCACTCAGACGGTCACGGCCTTCAAACAGCTCTTGTGACTCATCAACCGCTTTCCATTCGTAACGCATATCCAGCAAATTGACGAAGAAGTCAGTGCTGAGTACGCCAGGACGATCGGTAAAGACGCCGTGCTGACTACCATCGAAGTTGGTGCCCAGTACGCGCATACCACCCACCAGCACGGTCATTTCCGGTGCGGTCAGCGTCAGCTGCTGTGCTTTATCGATCAGCAGTGACTCAGTGGTTGATACGTCAGGGCGAGAACGATAGTTACGGAAGCCGTCCGCAATTGGCTTGAGCAGTTCAAACATCTCAATATCCGTTTGATCCTGACGCGCATCCACGCGGCCCGGCGCAAAAGGAACATTGATGCTGACACCCGCAGCGCTTGCGGCCTGCTCCACGCCTACGACGCCAGCCAGCACGATAATATCGGCCAACGACGCGGTATGGGCTGATTTATAGATACCCTCTAACACGGGCAGTACGCGTGCTGCGGTAGCATTCACATCCCAACCACGCTGCGGGTCGAGCGCCAGACGAGCGCCATTCGCGCCGCCACGTTTATCCCCACCGCGGAAGGTTGATGCAGAAGCCCATGCCACCGAAACCAGCTCGCCTACGGACAGGCCGGAAGCCGCAATGGTCGCCTTCAGGTTAAGGATATCTTCTTCGCTTGGGTTGAAGAACGCATGCGACAGCGGATCTTGCCAAATCAGATCTTCTTTTGGCACTTCCGGTCCGATGTAACGCGCTTTCGGCCCCATATCGCGGTGCGTCAGTTTAAACCACGCACGGGCAAAGGCTTCGTTGAACGCCTGCGGATCGTTAAGGAAACGACGAGAGATCTTTTCGAACTCAGGATCGAAACGCAGCGTCAGGTCGGTGACCAGCATCGTCGGCTTGCGTTTTTTCTCAGGATCAAACGGATCGGGGATAATCTCTGGCGCATCCACCGCTTCGAACTGGATAGCACCTGCCGGGCTGCGAGTCTGCACCCACTCATATTTGAACAGGTTCTCGAAGAAATAGTTGCTCCACTGGGTCGGCGTTTGCGTCCAGACCACTTCCAGGCCGGAAGTAATCGCGTCTGCACCCGCGCCGCTACCGTAGCTGCTGGCCCAGCCTAAGCCTTGCGCTTCGATCGGCGCAGATTCAGGATCGGCCCCAACATGGGAAGCGGCTGCTGCGCCATGAGTTTTACCTAACGTATGACCGCCGCCAATCAGCGCCACGGTTTCTTCGTCGTTCATTCCCATGTTACCGAAGGTCGCGCGAATCGCCGCGGCCGCAGAAAGCGGTTCGCCGCTGTGATCCGGCCCTTCCGGGTTAACATAGATAAGACCCATCTCGGTTGCGCCCAGCGGGGTTTTCGCCAGCGCTTCCGGGTGACGGTGAGTCAGCCAGGCTTTCTCATCACCCCAGTTTACGTCGAGATCCGGTTCCCAGACGTCTTCACGACCCGCGCCAAAACCGAAGGTACGGAAGCCTGAGTTTTCCAGCGCCACGTTACCGGCGAGAATAAACAGGTCGGCCCAGGAGATTTTCTGACCATATTTCTGCTTGATTGGCCACAGCAGACGACGCGCTTTATCCAGGCTGACGTTGTCCGGCCAGGAATTCAGTGGTGCAAAACGCTGCTGCCCGCGACCCGCGCCACCGCGTCCATCGATGGAACGATAGGTCCCTGCGCCGTGCCATGCCATACGGATAAATAAACCGGCATAAGAGCCCCAGTCAGCGGGCCACCACGGTTGAGATTCGGACAGAAGGGCTCTGAGATCCCCTTTCAGGGCAGAGTAGTCAAGTTTGCTAAATTCTTTGCGGTAGTCGAAGTCCTCACCCAGCGGGTTCGAACGATTGGAATGTTGGTTCAAAAGATCAACGCGGAGTTGATTAGGCCACCAGTCGCGGTTATTTCTTCCTGCTCCCGCGCTGTGATCCGGCCCGCCCTGATGGAAAGGACACTTACCGGCAGTTGATGCGTTCTGGCTATCGTCGGACATGCTCATCTATATGCTCCCTTTACAGTGTTATGACTACGATATACACCACCAGAGATTAGATATAGTCGAAATAACCCACAGATTCGATAGCCAGATCCTTTTATATTTTTAGTTACAGAGATGTAGATCAAAATGATCAATAAAAAACCCTCCGCAGAGGGCTGACGTACTGATTATGCCGGTCTTACTCCCAGCGTGTGACAAATTGCGTAGCTCATTTCGGCGCGATTGAGAGTATAGAAATGGAAATCTTTCACCCCTTCGCGACTGAGAATTTTCACCATATCCATGGCGATGTTTGCGCCCACCAGCTTGCGGGTTTCCGCATCGTCATCCAGGCCAGCAAACATGGTCGACATCCATGCCGGAATGCGGACGTTGGTCATGTCGGCAAATTTTTTCGCCTGTTTAAAGTTAGATACCGGCAGGATGCCCGGAATAATTTCCACATCGATACCCGCAGACACGCAGCGATCGCGAAAACGCAGGTAGCTTTCTACATCGAAGAAAAATTGGGTGATCGCGCGGTTCGCACCGGCATCAACCTTACGCTTCAGGTTCAGCAGATCGGCCTGAGCGCTCTTCGCTTCCGGGTGCACTTCCGGGTAAGCCGCAACGGAGATATCAAAGTCCGCAACGTCTTTCAGCAGAGTCACCAGGTCAGAGGCATACATATCCGGTTTACCGCTTCCCGGCGGCAGGTCACCGCGCAGGGCAACAATATGACGAATACCGTTATTCCAGTAGTCCTGAGCAATAGTGCGCAGCTCATCGCGGGTCGCATCAATACAGGTCAGGTGCGGCGCCGCTTCAAGCCCGGTGCGATCCTTGATCCCTTTAATAATGCTATGCGTGCGGTCGCGCTCACCAGAGTTTGCACCGTAAGTGACTGAAACAAACTTCGGCTTCAGGCTGCTCAGGCGATCGATAGAGTTCCACAGGGTTTGCTCCATTTCACTGGTGCGCGGCGGGAAAAATTCGAAAGAAACGTTAATCTGCCCCTGTACTTCGGCCAGACTCTGATTCAGCGCTTCCCGCTGGTTGGCGTGAAAAAAGCTCATACCTTACCTCATCAATCTTTTGTCGTTATATGTTGTGTTGTGAACTGCTATACGTTTAGACGTCTAGATGTAAAAATGACGGAAAAGCACGCTGGCGTCAACACAAAAATCATCGTTAAAGGTGAGGAATACTCAGTCAACGTGAAAATAATTCACATCAACCTGAAAGACCGAGGGATTGGTTCACAACCGTCTGCAACCACTGCAACGTTGCTTCGCTCTCAGGCAGCATTACCAGTCCCACGTGGATACGCAATTCGGAATCGGTAAGCGGCAGAAATATCACGCCCTGACGCTGGATAGCGGAAAAGGAGGCCGGGAGTAAACTCAGACCGTCGCCATGCGCGATCCGCGCCAGCAGCACGTCATGTTCCAGCGGCTCTTCAATACAGGCTGGAGAGTAACCGGCGCGGCGAAAAATATGTCGGGTGTAATCAAAAAAGGCAGGATTCCGTTCGCGTTTAAACCAGAACAGTGGTCGGTGGTTCAGCGTCGTTAATGAGAGTGACGGCAGGCTCGCCTCTGGCCAGATCGCGGGTAATGCGGCAATCATCGGTTCTTGCCAGCCGAGTGGCATGACGGTAAGCCCGGGAGTCTCAAGCGGTAACGCCACCAGCGCTGCCTCCAGTTTTCCCCGACGAACCTGACGCACCAGCTCAGGCGAACCATGACGAACAATATGTAGCCTCTCCGTACGCCCGTGTAGCTGCGATTCAAGCGAAGCAAAAACACCTTGTTCAAACGCTGTACTTAGCCCCAGGCGCAGAGAGTGCTCCCCAGCTTGCGCTAACTGGCTCAACGTCGCGCAGGTTTCTTCGTACATCGTCAGCACTGGACGCACTATTTCAAGTACGCGCAGACCGTCTTCCGTCAGCGTCAGCCCACGGGTATGACGGACAAAAAGCGTCATCCCCAGACGTTCTTCAAGCTGGCGAATGTGGCGACTCAGCGGCGGCTGCGACATAAATAAACGTTGCGCCGCCCGGCTCATATTGTTCTCTTCCGCTACTACGGAAAAGTAACGCAGCAGACGAATATCCAGAGAGTGCAAAGGCGATGTTGTCATACCAAAAAGGTATCACGGAAACGGTATTATCCCAATCATTCTGCACGCTCTATCCTCAGGCTATATACCAGACAAATGAGGAAGAGATTATGCATTCAGAACGCTTTATTACCGGTCAGAAGATGCTGCAAAAAGTGGATGGTAAAGGGGGCGATGCGGTCATCGAAAGTCTGCAAGATATTGCGCCAGACTTCGCCCGCTACCTGCTTGAATTTCCTTTTGGCGACATCTATTCAAGACCGGGTCTGGATTTACGCAGTAGAGAGATTGCTACCGTCGCGGCGTTAACGGCGCTGGGTAATGCCGCCCCGCAATTGAAGGTGCATATTGGCGCGGCATTACACGTTGGCTTAACACAGGATGAGATCGTCGAAGTGATTATGCAGATGGCCGTATACGCTGGCTTTCCGGCCGCGTTGAATGGTCTGTTCGCCGCGAAAGAGGTGTTTGCCTCCCACAGAGGCTAAAACAACAGGCCAGCGGCTTGTCTGCTGGCCTGAACGCGTTACTTTTTCACATCTTCCACACGCATGCCTTTCAGTTGCTCATCCGTCAGCGTATTTCCCGCTTTGAAATAATCAACGACGGCATTAGAGACATAGTAACCGCCGGATGTATTACGCGCTGTGCCTTCGGTGAATGCCGTAAAACCATCACCGCCGTCTGCCAGAAAACTATTGGTGGCAATGTGATAAATCACAGCGTCCTCAATTGGCTTGCCGTTTAGCGTCAATACAGTGACCCGCTGGCCAACCGGTTTGCTGCTGTCGTACTTCATCTCAAACCCTTTGGATACCTGTAGTACGCCGTTACTTAAACCCGCGCCATGCTCCATCAAACTACGCAGTTGCTTACCGGTAAGATCCATCGTAGACAGCTCGTTCGGGAACGGGAAGGTACTAATAACTGCGCCCATCGTAATCGCACCTGCCGGGATTTCATTACGAATGCCGCCTGAGTTGGTAAGCGCTAACTGGGTATCTTTACCCGCCGCAGCCAGTAATGCATCCGCCGCCAGATTCCCCAACGAGGAGGATTCCCCGTAAGCACGCGTCAGCTCAACCGGAGAGTTGGCAACCGTCTGTTGTACCACTTCATCAAGCTTCTTATTCCAGCCATCAATCACCTGTTTCGTCTGCGGATCGGGTTTCCACTCATCGGCGTAGATCGTCTTCAGCTCGAAATTCTTCACGGTAAATTGATGCGGTTTTTGCTGGTAATCCAACACCAGTTTACCGACATCAATACCGCCGCTGTCGGTGGAGAGAATTAAGGTATTACCGACTTTAATCGGCTCTGGCGTGCCCACATGCGCATGGCCGGTGATCAGGATATCCAGGCCATGCACCTGACCTGCAGTCTGGATATCTTTATCCAGCGCACGACGCACATCTGTACTTCCCTGGCTGGACTGACGCGCCGGCGTACCTTCGTGGATCAACGCCACCGTCAGATCGACCTTACCTTTTAATTCATCGATATAACGTTGCAGCCACTTCACCTCATCCCGCGCCTCAATGCCAACGCGCGTCGCAGCCGAAACCGTATCATCAAAAGCAAACACACCGTGCAGACCTATGACGCCAATCTTTACGCCATCTTTTTCAATAATGGTCCAGGGCTTATCCCAGAACATTTTGCTGCTGTTCTGGTAAAAGATATTGCCCTGCACAATGGGGAATTTCGCCTGGCTCAGTTGCAACAACGTATTATCCCAGCCGTGATCGAACTCATGATTACCCATAGTGACGGCGTCGAAATTCATCGTATTCATGATATCGATAATCGCCTTGCCCTTTGTCAGGCTGCTGATGTACGGCCCGGTGAAGTAATCACCCGCGTCAAAGAACCAGGTCGCGCTATTTTTCGCTTTTTCCTGCTTCACCATCGTCGTGATATTGGCCCAACCGCCAATATCGCGTGCGCCATTAGCAATCCACGGGACTTTATAAGGTTCGACGTGGGCATGGAGATCGTTGGTATAGATAATCGTGACGTCTTTCGCTGACGCCCATAACGGCAGCGATACCAGAACACCGACAGCAAGCATTTTTAACTTCATAATCAATCCCTTTCAGTCATATAAAGAATCGCTACGTTACGTTCTGAAAGGTTTTTTTATGTGAGAAGACTCACACCCATCGGTAATAGTTGCAGGGCAAAATCAACGACCATTAAAAATCGTTGGTAATGCGATGACTTCTCTGTTCACCATCAACTGCTGCAAGTCTTTTGGCTGCAAAAATCTGGGGCTGGCAAACTCCGTTGATTACAGCTGGCCCGATTACCGACTGGGCTACGCCGCCCTGCACTGCCGGGCATGCGGAAGTTATCCCCCGCTGTTTAACGCTGAACATTTCCGCGAGTGGTTGGCCGCCTGTTTTACACATTTTGCAATTAACAGCGGTCTTTTTTGCCCAAATTGCTATCAGCGGGAACCGAGCCGTTATGGACATAACCCACAGGGAACCCAGCGCCTACAGTGCCGGAGCTGTAGAAAAGTCTGGACCCCCAGACAACCGCCATTGACGACTATTGATCCGCCAGAACAAATAGTGACGGTGCCACTGATCGTCCCTTTTCAGGGCGCAAGTGCAGATCAGAAACTGTATGTATTACTCAGTTTTGATGCTATTCGCGGCAATATTTTGCATATTTCCAGCAACTTCACTCCTCATTCTGTTGGCGAGTCATTAGTTTACCGCTGGCGCGGGATGGTCGAGGCCACAGTGAATAATGACGATGAGATCCAGCGTGTAAATCAGCGAGAAACGCAGTTTTTACGCCGCAGCCAGTTTGACGAAATTCAGTACGGCAGCGCGATGCTCAAACGTAACGCCAGCGGTGAGATTTTACGCCCGGTCATTACCGCGCATGGGCATTTCCGCGTCCTGAGCCATCTCTGGCCTACGATTAAAATGCACATCATCGCCCACGAATGCTTTCTGCGCGGCGCTGTGATTACCGCATGGGCGGAACAGTTTCGCGAAAATCACGCATCGCTTTGGTTTGTGGATGAAGAAATGGGCGACGATCAACACACCAGGCCCTGGCAATTACTGGGTAAAAGTTATCAGGGATGGTGGCAAAACCAGTGGCAGATTTGGCAACAGGGCAACAGGCGTAAAATGGTGTGTCTGTTAACGGAGGGTCAGGTTGAAAAAGGGGCCTCGATAACCCTGAGGGCAAGTCATCATTTTATCGCCTGGCTACAGCAACAGCCGGAATTTCGGTATAGCGCCCGTTACTCAGCCCATGCGGTGTTTCAGACGATAAGGACGCTGACGGAGAAATACAACATCCTGATCACCCAGAGCGATTTGCCCGGTGGCGCTGCCGCTTCCCGGGCCTATGGTTCGTGTCATAGCCAGGCCGGATAAGCGTAAGCGCCATCCGGCAACGCAAACTACAGCAACTGCGCCAGGCGGTTGATATCCGACTGAATGGCTCCGGCGGTCACATCGCGGCCTGCGCCAGGTCCGCGGATCACCAGCGGGTTATCGCGATACCAGCGGCTTTCAATGGCGAACACATTATCGCACGGCAACAATGCCGCCAGCGGGTGCTCAGAACGTACCGCTTCAACACCCACACGTGCTTTACCGTTAGCGTCAAAACGCGCCACATAGCGCAGCACCAGCCCCATTTCACGCGCCGCTTCCAGACGCTGCACCATCTGCTCGTTCAGTTCATCGCCATTTTCAAAGAAATGGTCAATAGAGCCTTCTTCACAATGCGCAGGCACCAGCGACTCCACGCGAACCTGATCCGGCTCGATGTCGTAACCCGCTTCACGCGCCAGAATCACCAGCTTGCGCATCACATCCTTGCCGGAAAGATCCACCCGCGGGTCTGGTTCGGTCAGCCCCTGCTGCCACGCCTGATCCACCAGGTCGGTGAACGGCACCGTGCCATCAAATTGCAGGAACAACCACGACAACGTGCCAGAGAAGATCCCGCTGATCGACAGAATGGTATCTCCGCTATCAATCAGATCGCGCACGGTATGGTTGATCGGCAAACCAGCGCCCACGGTGGCGTTATACAGCCAGTGACGACCAGTTTTTTCAAACGCATCATGAATTTGGCGATACTTATTACTGCTGCTCGCACCCGCCAGTTTGTTAGCGCTGATAACATGGAAACCGTGACTGGCGAAATCCAGATATTGATCCGCCAACTGCTCGCTGGCGGTTACGTCCAGCACCACTAAATCATCATACGGGTGGGCGCGCATCCACAGGAACAATGACTCTTCATCCTGTTCCACTGCCTCATCATCAAAGAAGGCCAACGCGCGGCTGGCATCCAGCCCTTCATAATTCAGCAGACTACGGCGGCTATCGACCACGCCCGCCAGCACGAACTCTAATCCGGTACGCGCCGAGAGCGTACTTTGCTCACGGGCGAATAGCTCCAGCCAACGTGATCCAATATTCCCCTTCCCGAACAACACCAGGCCGATTCGTTTTTCCGCGCGGAAAATTGACTGATGCAGACCCTGAATCAGGCTCTCCGTCGGTCCGGTACGCAGTACGGCAACCAGGCTGATGCCCTCCTCCGACTGCCAGGTGAATTCGACCGGCTGACCTTTCAGTTGCTGCCAGAAGCGGTGGCAGTGCAGCGGGTTACGGGTGACGCCCGCCCCGACCATCGCCACCAGCGCCAACCCCTGGCGCAGACGCAGCTCGCCCGGCAATCCGGCCTCATCAAGAATTCTCAACGCGCCGTCAGCGACTTCGGAGGTATAGCAAAATTGCAGCAGTTGGCGATCGGGATGCACACCGACCGCCAGCGGACGCACCTGGGTGCGTTTTAAAATCTGATCGACCTCTTTATGGGCCAGCTTAAAGTCCTGACCGGTGGGAACCTGAAACTCAATCAGGCAGACGTCGTCATGACTGGTCACGATACGCGCCCCGGTCCCGGAAGCCAGCACGCGTTCAATACGCGTTGAGCCTTGCTCAGGCGTATAGCTACAACGCAGTTGGAGATCAATATCACTGCCGGAAACCGGCTGTAAGGTACGGGCATGGAGAACCGGAGCCGCCAGACGCGCCAGTTCGCTGGCTTCATCCAGACGCAGCAGCGGTAGCAGGCAGGCATCTTTTACTTTACGCGGATCCGCGCTGTAAACCCCGGCGACATCACTCCAGATGGTTACGCGGGAAACCCCGGCCAGCGCGCCAACCTGCGTCGCCGAGTAGTCAGAACCATTACGCCCCAGCAGTACCGTTTCACCGGCGTTGTTACGGCTAATAAAGCCGGTAACGACCAGGCGTTTACCCGGATGTTGCGCCAGAAGTTGCTGCAACAATGGGTAGGAGAGACCTTCATCCACCTGCGGCTGAGCGCTACGCTCCGCACGTAAAAAATCGCGCGCATCCAGCCAGGCCGATTCCAGACCTTGTTGGTTAAGAACAGCGGACATCAAACGCGCCGACCATACCTCACCGTGTCCGACGACTTCAGCATAAACGGCATCGTTCACGCCGCTGTCGAGTAATCCGGCCAGACGCTCCAGGTCGTGAATAAACGCACCGATCAGGCCGTCGGCCACTTCTGGTGGTAACAAACCGCTAATCAGCTCGCTCTGATAGCGACGTAACGCCTGCTGAACCTGATGCGCAGAAAGACGATCGGTCTGGCTTAACTTCAGCCAGCTAATCAACTGGTTAGTGGTACTGCCTGCGGCTGAAACAACCATCATGTCATCAGGCTGCGAGTATTCCGCCATAATGCCTGCGACACGCAGATAACATTTCACATCAGCCAGACTACTACCACCAAATTTGTGCAGTTGACGACCCTTCGCCCCTGCCTGCGCAATCACACTCATGTTTACCCCTTGTTTGCAGCCCGGAAGCCATTTTCCAGGTCGGCAATTAAATCTTCGCCATCTTCAATACCGGTGGAGATACGCAGCAGCGTTTCCGAAATCCCTGCCGCCGCGCGCGCTTCTGGCGCCATTCCCGCGTGTGTCATGGTTGCGGCGTGGGAGATCAGACTTTCAACGCCTCCTAACGATTCCGCCAGCGTAAACAATGACAGCCCGCCAAGGAAGCGACGCAGCGTCTGCTCATCGCCATCCAGTTCAAAACTCAGCATCGCGCCAAAGCCTTTTTGCTGACGCGCGGCAATTTCATGCCCTTGATTATTCGGCAATGATGGGTGATACAATTTTTTCACCAGCGGCTGCGTTTGCAGATAATCAACAATCGCCTGAGCATTACGTTGCGCCACCTCCATACGCGGTGACAGAGTACGCAGGCCGCGCAACAGCAGATAACTATCAAACGCGCCGCCGGTCACGCCAATATTATTCGCCCACCACGCCAGTTCAGTGACCGTTTCCGGATCTTTCGCTATCACCACACCAGCCACCACGTCTGAGTGACCGTTTAAATATTTCGTGCATGAATGCAACACCAGATCGGCGCCCAATGCCAGTGGATTTTGCAGTGCCGGGCTTAAAAAAGTGTTGTCTACCACGCTGACTGCACCAGCTTCACGCGCCAATTGACAGATTTTCGCAATATCCACCACGCGTAGTAGCGGGTTGCTTGGGCTTTCTACCAGCACCAGCTTCGGTTTTTCCGCCAGCGCCGCCTGCAACGCCCGCTCATCACCTTGATCAACAAACAGTACGCGATAACAGCCTCGCTTTGCCAGACTGTCAAACAGTCGATAGCTGCCGCCGTAACAGTCGTGCGGCGCGACCAGCAGATCGCCAGGTTTCAGGAATACCGTCGTCACCAGATGAATCGCCGACATGCCGGTATTGGTTAGTACCGCACCCGCGCCACCTTCCAGTTCTGCCAACGCGCGCTGAACCACATCGCGCGTCGGGTTACCGCGGCGTGAATAGTCATGGGCGCGAGGCTCATTAAAGCCGGTAAAGTTATAGGTACTGGAGAGGTGAATCGGCGGGACAACGCAACCGTACTGTTCGTCGTCATTTAATCCGCTACGCACTGCGATGGTGGCCTGTTTACGCGTCATAGAGAGGAGGTCCTGGCTGAGTCGGTGAAAAGTCAGGCACCAGATTAATCATAGTTACGATAGCCGTCAATACATCTGGACATCTAAACTTCTTTGCGTATAGATTGAGCAAACCGCAAATAGCCGTTAAAATTATATGCATTAGCGTACATCCGCGTCGGCTTACTTCGTGTCAGGGCCGCGCCACTACGATAAACTACGCGCAATTATGGTCCGGGCTCAGGTTCTGGCCTCAATATTAATGACGAAGAGGATTAGGTATCTCATGGCTGAATGGAGCGGCGAATATATCAGCCCATACGCTGAGCACGGTAAGAAGAGTGAGCAAGTAAAAAAAATTACGGTTTCCATTCCTCTGAAGGTGTTAAAAATCCTTACCGATGAACGCACGCGTCGTCAGGTGAACAACCTGCGCCACGCCACCAACAGCGAACTGCTGTGTGAAGCGTTTCTGCATGCTTTTACCGGGCAACCACTACCCAACGATGACGACCTGCGTAAAGAACGCAGTGATGAAATCCCGGAAGAAGCAAAGGTAATCATGCGTGAACTGGGTATCAACCCGGAAACGTGGGAATACTGATCGTTAGAGAAAGATGAAAGAAGGCGGGATTGTTCCCGCCATCTTTCACAACATTACTTACTAATCCCATTGATTTTATTCAATGTTTCTTCCATTTTGAGCGTTTCTTTACGGTTCAATGGATAGCAATAAATCAGAATGACCGCCGCCAAAAACAGGCACAAAGCCGGCAAGAGATTCGCCATCGTATAAATATTTTCCTGCACGATGCTGGTTTGCACAGCCCCACCCGTTGAGGAAGATTGATAACCAATGATGGCCAGCATAAAGCCGCCAATCGCCCCGGCGCACGCCTGACCAACCTTGCGGGCGAAGAAGTTCACGCCATAAACGGTACCATCCTCACGATCGCCAGTGACATACTGGTGATAATCACAAACATCGGTCATAAACGCCCATATCATCAGGTTGAATAACCCCGCCCCCAGCGTCGCCAGAAACAGGAAAACCAAATAGACTTTCGCGTCGGTAATGTGGACGAAGTACATAATCAGATACATCGCTACCGCAAAGAGCAACGCGCCTACACTTGCTTCTTTTTTACCAAACCGCTTCGTGAGCCAGGATGCCGATGGCGCCAGCAAAACCAGAGAGCCAAAGGTAAACAGCAATGCAACGGACATGGCCTCTTTGTTATGGAAATAGTCATTAAACAGGTAGGTCATATTGGTCCCGGACAACCCCTGATTAATCACAATCAGCAGATCCACCACAACCAAAACAATCAGCGCCTTATTACGTAATAGCCCCTTCAGCAGCACCGACACGGGCATGCTCTCTTTTCTCTCCACACGCACGCGTTCTGTCGTTAACTGACAGGTTAGGGTTAAAAAGAGAAAACCCAGTACTGCGCAACCCATGGCAATCCAGAAGAAATGCTGTCCGGAAATCACCTGGCTTCCGTCTACCAGGGTGGTGTACATCAGAATGGGAATAAAAAAGCCGGTTGCCCCACCGCCGATGGCAGACCCAACGCTGCGCCAGGTTGAGAGCGAAACACGATCTTCCGGGTTCGAGCTAATCGCCGCAGACATGGCACCATACGGGATACTGACCGTCGATAACAACGAACCGTAGATAAAATAGGAGCAGCAGATGTAGATAATTTTCGCCGTATAAGAGAAATCATTCACAAATGGCAGGAACAGGACGACCGCAATGATGCAAAACGGATATTTCATACGGCGCACCCACGGGTTAAACCGTCCATGTACCGTTAGTTTAGAGGTATCACATAAGCGCCCTACGCCAACATCGACAAACGCATCAAAGAGTTTGGTCACAAAATAGAGCGAGCCGACAATAACCCCGGAAATACCGAGTACGTTGGTGTAATAAATCATTAAAAAACTGTTCACCAGTCCAAGAATAAAACAGGTTCCGAGGTCGCCACACAAATAACCAAATTTGTCTCTTAATCCGAAAGGCCTGACAGCAATACTTTGATTACTTCTAATTATAGTTCCATCATTAGACATGATATCAACTCCTTAGACTCATTATTCACGCAAACTATATGGATATACCGATGCTCAGCGTAATAAACCGCTATGAAGAGTATTAACGGTCAGAAGTTATAACCGAGACCGACACGATAACGAGTCTGGCGATCGTCTGTGGTGGTGGTGTTATAACCGGAGGAAACGTTACCCACCTCAACAAATGGAATCCAGGAACCTATTTTATAAGCTACACGGAAGTTATATTCATAATCGTCTTTTCGGTTGTTATATAAATCTTCGCTATCGGCAATTTTATAAATACCGTTAAGCTCAAACATCCAGTCATGAATGTTATAACCGAGCCATGCTTCCGGACGATAGACCATGCGATCATCCTTGCCGTCAGTGTTTCTGCGCATGTACTCCTGACGATAGCGGAACGCAGTCCACCAGTTGTCATTGATATTGTACTGTACGCGGATATAAGGTTTGTAAATCGTGATGTTATCGCCCGTTTCGATCGCAATACCCGGCTGCCAGATAAGATCCCGCCAGGTAAACTGGTAGCTTGCAGTATACTCGTTGCCATTACTTTCCATATTATTCCACGCATCATTAGATTGCGTATCTTCGGAACGTGAAATGGCTTCAACGGCTACACCAAAACCAGTCGCAAAACGATGAGACATATAAACACGATCGTAATTGCGCCCATCGTCATAATATTCATGACGATAATCAACATAACCCGCTTGCGCGGCCACAGAGAATAATGGAATCAGTAATAACGCAGATTTAAATTTCATGACCATCCCTCTTCACACTAAATCAAGGAAATTATCCATCTCGTTCCGTCCATTAATGGGAAACGATGAAGGATTAAGAATAATTTTATATTTCCACGAAAGTGTATTTTAGAAAGAAAGCAGAAACCTTTGGTATTTTGCCAACAATTGGCATGAGTGGCAAAAATCAGAAGATAAAAAGGATGCAGATCACCAGTAGAAACATTTTACCTAAAAAAATAAAAACGCTGTTTTATTTATTAAATAAAAGACACTATTCAACACATCAATATAAATTTCATTCTTCAGGCGCAGAAACAAAAAAAGCGCCGAAAGGCGCTTTTTTCTGACAGCTGAAACTTATTTGCTGCCTGGGATGTTGAAACGCTTGTTGAAGCGATCAACGCGGCCACCGGTAGCAACATCACGCTGCTTGCCAGTATAGAACGGGTGGCACTTGCTGCACACGTCGAGGTTCAGATCGTGACCGACGGTGGAGCGGATTTTAATGACGTTACCGCAAGAGCAGTTTGCAGTAATTTCTTCGTATTTCGGGTGAATATCTTTTTTCATGGGAAAACCTCAGTTTAAGGCCGCGTCGCTCTTCCAGCCCTAACGCCAGACACCACGCGATGTTAATTATTCCCCGTCACCTTTCACACTGCATCAACAGCTTGAAATTCTCGGGTAATGGTCATTGTTTGACGCAATCAATTTGCATCAAAGGCGGCGAATCATACAGAAATTAACCTGCTCATGCAAACTGATCCGCATTCTACCCTTCACTAATGTGTATACTAACCCGCCAGATTTCAAGTCAGGATGATTCAATGCCCGTTGCGCACGTTGCCTTACCCGTTCCGCTACCTCGCACCTTTGACTACCTTCTGCCGGAAGGCATGAGCGCCAAAGCCGGGTGTCGTGTACGCGTGCCTTTTGGCAAGCAGCAGGAGCGCGTGGGCATCGTCCTTTCCGTTAGCGAGCACAGCGAACTGCCGCTCAACGAATTGAAAGCCGTTCTCGAAGTGCTGGACAGCGAGCCGGTCTATTCGACCTCCGTCTGGCGTCTGCTGTTGTGGGCAGCTGACTATTATCATCATCCTATTGGCGACGTGCTGTTTCATGCCCTGCCGATTCTGTTACGCCAGGGACGCCCGGCTGCCAACGCGCCCATGTGGTACTGGTTTGCCACTGAAGAGGGCCAGGTTATTGATCTCAACGGCCTGAAACGCTCTCCCAAGCAGCAGCAGGCGCTGGCAGCATTACGCCAGGGAAAAATCTGGCGCGACCAGGTGGCAGAGCTGGAATTTAATGACGCCGCCTTGCAGGCGCTACGTAAAAAAGGCCTGTGCGATCTGGCAAGCGAAACACCAGACTTTAGCGACTGGCGTACACACTACGCGGTTTCCGGTGAGCGTCTGCGGCTGAATACCGAACAGGCTACCGCCGTCGGGGCGATCCACAGCGCCTCGGACAGTTTTAGCGCCTGGCTATTAGCGGGCGTGACGGGATCGGGTAAAACAGAGGTCTATTTAAGCGTACTGGAAAATGTGCTCGCCCAGGGCAAACAGGCGCTGGTGATGGTGCCGGAGATTGGCCTGACGCCGCAAACTATTGCCCGGTTTCGCGAGCGCTTCAATGCGCCGGTCGAAGTCCTGCACTCGGGTTTAAATGACAGCGAACGTCTTTCGGCATGGCTGAAGGCGAAAAATGGCGAAGCGGCGATTGTCATCGGCACGCGCTCGTCGCTGTTTACACCGTTTAAAAATCTGGGCGTGATTGTCATCGACGAAGAGCACGACAGCTCTTATAAACAGCAGGAAGGCTGGCGCTATCATGCGCGCGACCTCGCGGTTTATCGTGCCCATAGCGAACAAATTCCCATTATTCTCGGCTCAGCCACCCCAGCGCTGGAAACGCTGTGCAACGTGCGGCAGAAAAAATACCGCATGCTGCGCCTGACGCGCCGCGCCGGAAATGCGCGCCCAGCCACTCAGCACGTGCTGGATCTGAAAGGTCAGCAGGTACAGGCCGGACTCGCCCCTGCGCTTATCGCCCGTATGCGTCAGCACCTGCAGGCGGATAACCAGGTGATCCTGTTTTTAAACCGCCGGGGTTTTGCTCCTGCCCTGCTGTGCCACGACTGTGGCTGGATTGCTGAATGCCCGCGCTGCGATCACTACTACACGCTGCATCAGGCGCAGCACCATCTGCGCTGCCACCACTGCGACAGTCAGCGTCCGATACCGCGTCAGTGCCCTTCCTGCGGCTCAACGCATATGGTTCCGGTAGGACTCGGCACCGAACAACTTGAGCAGGCTCTGGCGCCTTTTTTCCCCGGCGTGCCCATCTCACGCATCGATCGCGACACGACCAGCCGTAAAGGGTCGCTGGAGCAGCATCTGGCGGAAGTGCATCGCGGCGGCGCGCGAATCCTGATCGGCACACAAATGCTGGCGAAAGGCCACCATTTCCCGGACGTCACTCTGGTGGCGCTGCTGGACGTTGACGGCGCGCTGTTCTCCGCAGATTTCCGGTCGGCAGAACGCTTCGCCCAGCTCTACACGCAGGTTTCCGGGCGTGCCGGTCGCGCCGGGAAACAGGGTGAAGTGGTGCTGCAAACGCACCACCCTGAACATCCGCTACTGCAAACCTTACTGTATAAAGGTTATGACGCTTTTGCCGAGCAGGCGCTGGCCGAGCGACAAACGCTCCAGCTTCCCCCATGGACCAGCCATGTGATCGTGCGGGCAGAAGATCACAACAACCAGCATGCGCCGATGTTCTTGCAGCAGTTACGAAATCTGATTCAGGCCAGTCCGCTGGCCGATGAAAAACTGTGGGTGTTAGGCCCGGTTCCCGCCCTGGCACCCAAACGTGGCGGTCGCTATCGCTGGCAAATTTTGTTGCAGCACCCATCGCGAATTCGCCTGCAGCATATCGTCAGCGGCACACTGGCGCTGATCAATACGTTACCCGATGCGCGTAAAGTTAAATGGGTGCTGGATGTCGATCCCATCGAGGGATAATCCCTCACGATGCGAGGCGGATCGTAAAATTAAAGATCCATCACACTTTTTATGAAAATTCTGTAACCGCTTCCATTCACTATCTGATAAAAATGTTTCAGATGAAGGTTATCCAGGGACGAGTCTGTGCCAGCCGCCCTGGCGAGGAGAAAGAGTGAAACCGAATAAGCAGGTTGCCGCCGCTACGATGAAAGATGTTGCCCTGAAGGCGAAAGTCTCAACGGCAACCGTATCCCGCGCATTAATGAATCCAGACAAAGTTTCGCAGTCAACCCGTAACAAGGTTGAGCAGGCAGCTCTGGAAGTGGGATATCTACCTCAATCGATGGGACGCAACGTAAAGCGTAATGAGTCACGTACCATTCTGGTGATTGTGCCTGATATCTGCGATCCGTTTTTTAGCGAAGTCATTCGTGGCATAGAAGTCACCGCCGCAGAACAGGGATATCTGGTGCTTATCGGCGATTGCGCGCACCAGAATCAGCAGGAAAAGACCTTTCTTAACCTCATTATCACCAAGCAGATCGATGGCATGGTCCTGCTCAGCTCGCGCCTGCCGTTTGATGCCAGCGTTGAAGAGCAGCGTAATTTACCGCCGATGGTTATGTCCAACGAGTTCGCGCCAGAGCTGGAACTCCCCACCGTGCACATTGATAACCTCACCGCCGCCTTCAACGCGATGAATTATCTGCTGGAGTTGGGACATAAACGCATTGGCTGTATCGCCGGACCAGAGGATATGCCGCTGTGCCATTACCGTCTGCAAGGTTACGTTCAGGCACTGCGCCGCAGCGGAATTACGGTCGATCCGCATTTCATCGCGCGCGGAGACTTTACCTATGAAGCGGGAGCTAATGCGCTTAAACAGCTCCTGGCGCTACCACAGCCGCCTACCGCAGTCTTCTGCCACAGCGATGTCATGGCGCTTGGCGCCCTCTCTTACGCCAAACGTCAGGGCCTGAAAGTACCCGACGATTTATCGATCATTGGCTTCGATAACATTTCGCTCGCGGAATTTTGTGATCCACCCCTGACAACCGTCGCACAGCCGCGTTTCGATATCGGACGCGAAGCTATGCTGTTACTGCTCGATCAATTACAAGGGCAGAACGTCAGCAGTGGCTCACGTTTACTGGACTGCGAGCTTATTATTCGGGGTACAACCCGGGCACTGACGTAAAGTAAAGTGCTTTCGGACTCCCCTGTCTGGTCAAAGGCCCGCCGCTTAAGTAACATGGCGGGCTGACGAACGAATAAATACAGCGAAACGATAGTGGCACAACGAGATTATGTACGTCGCGGCCAACCGGCACCTTCGCGGCGCAAAAAGAGCACATCACGGAAAAAACAACGCAATACACCTGCGGTATCGCCCGCTATGGTTGCTATTGCTGCAGCCGTACTCGTGACCTTTATCGGTGGTCTGTACTTCATTACGCATCACAAGAAAGAAGAGTCCGAAACGCTGCAAAACCAGAAAGTCACCGGGAATGGCATTCCACCAAAACCGGAAGAGCGCTGGCGATACATCAAAGAGCTGGAAAGCCGTCAGCCTGGCGTACGCGCGCCTACCGAACCGTCTGCCGGCGGCGAGGTGCTGAACGCCGACCAGTTAACCAATGAGCAGCGCCAGTTGTTGGCGCAGATGCAGGCAGATATGCGTCAACAGCCAACGCAGCTCAACGAAGTACCATGGAACGAACAAACGCCTGAGCAACGCCAGCAAACGCTGCAGCGTCAACGTCAGGTGCAACAGCAGCAGTGGAACACTACGCAGCAGCAGGCTCAACAGCCACGCCAACGGGCAACGGAACAGCCGTACCAGCAGCCGCAAACGCGTACGGCGCAAACCGCACCGGTACAACAGCCGAAACCGCAGCCAAAACCGGCGGCGCAACAGCCGTATCAGGATCTGCTGCAAACGCCTGCGCATACCACCGCCGCTCAGCCGAAAACGCAACCGGCCGCGCCAATAACGAATGAAACGCAGCCGCCAAAACAGACGGCGGAGAAAAAAGATGAACGCCGCTGGATGGTTCAGTGCGGGTCATTTAAAGGCGCTGAGCAGGCAGAAACCGTGCGCGCACAGCTGGCCTTTGAAGGGTTCAACTCGCGAATTACCACTAATAACGGCTGGAATCGCGTGGTTATTGGTCCACTCAAAGGCAAAGAGAATGCCGACAACACCATCAGCCGCCTGAAGGTTGCTGGTCACACAAACTGCATTCGACTCGCCACTGGGGGTTGAAACCCCCAAAATCCCCCCCATCTATACTTGCATTACGCCCCGCATCCTGTGCGGGGCCTGTATTCTGCATTTGTAACCAAGGGGTCTGCTCGTGACAACAATAGTAAGCGTACGCCGTAACGGCCATGTGGTAATCGCCGGTGATGGTCAGGCCACACTGGGTAACACCGTAATGAAAGGCAACGTGAAGAAAGTCCGCCGTCTGTATAACGACAAAGTCATTGCGGGCTTTGCGGGCGGTACTGCGGATGCATTCACGCTGTTTGAACTGTTCGAACGCAAGCTGGAAATGCACCAGGGTCACCTGGTGAAAGCGGCCGTTGAACTGGCAAAAGACTGGCGTACCGACCGTATGCTGCGCAAACTCGAAGCGCTGCTGGCCGTCGCAGATGAAACGGCATCACTCATCATCACCGGTAACGGCGACGTCATCCAGCCAGAAAACGATCTGATTGCCATCGGCTCCGGCGGTCCCTACGCCCAGGCTGCTGCACGCGCTCTGCTGGAAAACACCGAGCTTGGCGCGCGCGAGATTGCTGAGAAAGCGTTGGATATTGCAGGGGATATCTGCATTTATACCAACCACTTCCATACCATCGAAGAATTGAACTCCAAAGCGTAAGGATCCCCCATGTCTGAAATGACCCCACGCGAAATTGTCAGCGAACTGAACAAACACATCATCGGCCAGGATAACGCTAAGCGTTCCGTGGCGATTGCCCTGCGTAACCGCTGGCGCCGTATGCAGCTCAACGAAGAGCTGCGCCATGAAGTGACGCCGAAAAATATTCTGATGATTGGCCCGACCGGCGTCGGTAAAACCGAAATCGCCCGTCGCCTGGCAAAACTGGCCAACGCGCCGTTCATCAAGGTTGAAGCAACCAAATTCACCGAAGTTGGCTATGTTGGTAAGGAAGTTGACTCTATCATCCGCGATCTGACCGACGCTGCCATTAAGATGGTTCGCGTTCAGGCCATCGAGAAAAACCGCTTCCGCGCTGAAGAGATGGCGGAAGAGCGCATTCTCGACGTGCTGATCCCACCAGCTAAAAATAACTGGGGACAGTCTGAGCAGCCGCAGGAACCTTCTGCCGCGCGTCAGGCGTTCCGTAAAAAACTGCGCGAAGGCCAGCTCGACGATAAAGAGATCGAAATCGATCTCGCCGCCGCACCGATGGGCGTTGAAATCATGGCGCCTCCGGGCATGGAAGAGATGACCAGCCAGTTACAGTCCATGTTCCAGAACCTGGGCGGTCAGAAGCAAAAACCGCGTAAGCTGAAAATCAAAGACGCGATGAAGCTGCTGATTGAAGAAGAAGCGGCCAAACTGGTGAACCCAGAAGAGCTGAAACAGGAAGCTATCGACGCCGTTGAGCAGCACGGGATCGTGTTTATCGACGAAATCGACAAAATCTGTAAGCGCGGCGAATCCTCTGGTCCGGACGTGTCCCGTGAAGGTGTACAGCGCGACCTGCTGCCGCTGGTTGAAGGCTGCACGGTCTCCACCAAGCACGGCATGGTGAAAACCGATCATATTCTGTTTATCGCTTCTGGCGCATTCCAGGTCGCGAAACCGTCGGACCTGATCCCGGAACTGCAGGGTCGTCTACCGATTCGCGTTGAACTACAGGCGCTGACCACCAGCGATTTTGAGCGTATCCTGACCGAACCGAATGCCTCCATCACCGTTCAGTACAAAGCGCTGATGGCGACCGAAGGTGTGGACATTAACTTCACCGAATCGGGCATTAAACGCATTGCCGAAGCGGCCTGGCAGGTTAACGAAACCACCGAAAACATCGGTGCGCGTCGTCTGCACACCGTTCTGGAACGTCTGATGGAAGATATTTCCTATGATGCGAGCGATTTGAACGGCCAAAGCATCACAATTGATGCCGATTATGTGAGCAAACATCTGGATGCGCTGGTCGCAGATGAAGATCTGAGCCGTTTTATCCTATAATCGCGTTCAATGCATTTTCATCACTGTTGATGGGGCTGATAAAGCCCCATTTTTATTGGCGCTAAATATGACTGAACAACAACAAATTAGCCGCTCACAAGCCTGGCTGGAAAGTTTACGACCTAAGACCTTACCGCTCGCCTTCGCGGCGATCATCGTCGGTACGGCATTAGCATGGTGGCAAGGATACTTCGATCCGCTGGTTGCTCTGCTGGCATTGATTACGGCGGGACTGCTGCAAATTCTGTCCAATCTCGCTAACGACTATGGCGATGCCGTCAAAGGCAGCGACAAGCCCGATCGCATTGGACCGCTGCGCGGGATGCAAAAAGGGGTTATCACCCAAGAGCAGATGAAGCGCGCGCTGATCGTCACCGTAGTGTTGATCTGTCTGTCTGGTCTGGCCCTGGTTGCCGTGGCCTGTCACACGCTGGCGGATTTTGTCGGTTTCCTGGTGCTCGGGGGCCTGTCGATTATCGCCGCGATCACTTACACCGTGGGTAATCGCCCTTACGGATATATCGGTCTGGGCGATATTTCCGTGCTGGTATTCTTCGGCTGGCTCAGCGTGATGGGAAGCTGGTATTTGCAGGCCCATACGCTAATTCCGGCGCTGATTCTGCCTGCCACCGCCTGCGGCCTGCTGGCAACCGCTGTGCTCAACGTCAACAATCTGCGCGATATCAACAGCGACAGAGAGAATGGCAAGAACACGCTGGTCGTGCGTTTAGGCGCCGTGAATGCCCGCCGCTACCATGCCTGCCTGCTGATGGGTACGCTGGTCTGTCTGGCGCTGTTTAACCTGTTCTCGCTGCAAAGCCTGTGGGGATGGCTGTTTATTCTCGCCGCTCCGCTGCTTTTCAAACAGGCGCGTTACGTGATGCGTGAGATGAACCCTGAGGCAATGCGCCCGATGCTGGAACGCACCGTAAAAGCGGCACTATTAACTAACCTGCTGTTTGTCGTTGGAATTTTCTTAAGTCAGTGGTCTCTTTAACTGACAAATATCAATTAACAATTGATGATTTTGCCAACAGTACACATAGCGCGATATACTAAAAATTCTCGCAGCAACTAAACGTTAAGCCTATGAAATACGATACATCCGAGCTTTGTGACATCTATCAGGAAGATGTCAACGTCGTGGAACCGCTGTTCTCTAACTTTGGGGGACGGTCGTCGTTTGGCGGACAAATCATCACGGTAAAATGTTTCGAGGACAACGGGTTGCTGTACGATCTGCTCGAACAGAACGGCCGTGGTCGCATTCTGCTGGTCGATGGCGGCGGTTCTGTTCGCCGCGCGCTGGTCGATGCCGAACTGGCGCGGCTGGCCGTACAGAATGAATGGGAAGGTCTGGTCATCTACGGCTCAGTACGCCAGGTAGACGATCTGGAAGAACTGGATATCGGCATTCAGGCGATTGCCGCAATTCCGGTAGGCGCTTCAGGTGAAGGCATTGGGGAAAGCGATGTGCGCGTCAACTTTGGCGGCGTGACCTTCTTCTCCGGCGACCACCTGTACGCCGACAACACCGGGATAATCCTCTCCGAAGACCCGCTCGATATCGAGTGATCAAAAAGGCACCGCAAGGTGCCTTTTTTTATGCGTTTCCGTCGTACCCACCTTTTGCACGCCTTGCAACTGTAGCTATTTGCCGCAACTGATGAGGCTACTTACAGCGCCTCTATCTCCCCCTTCCCACTCTGCGTATTATTTATCTTAATAAACAACAAGTTAAAAACATGGCACGCCTTATGCTTTATACCACTGTATCCAATCAAAGCGCATAAGGATTTTTTATGAAGAAAAATGCAGTGGTTATTAACCCGCAAGATAGCGTTGCTACTGCTATCCAGCCCCTCAAGGCCGGAGACGTCGCCAACATGTTTGTTGGCAATGAAAATCTGACCATCACCTTACGGGATGACATCCCTTACGGTCATAAATTTGCCATTAAAGCCGTTGCGCTTCATGGCGAAGTTTACAAATACGGTGAATCCATTGGTCGGGCAACAAAGCCTATCCAGACCGGAGATTATGTTCATGTTCATAATGTTGAAAGTGAGCGTGGCCGTGGGGATTGGAAATAAAGGCTGAAGGAACAAGTGAAAATGAAAAAAACAATCAAAGGTTATCGTCGCCCGGATGGCAGCGTGGGTATTCGCAACTACGTCTTAATTTTACCTACCAGCGTTTGCGCCAATAAAGTGGCTCAGGACATCTCCGCTCAGGTTCATGGCTCAACCTGGCTTAATAATGATTTTGGTTGCTGCCAGATTGCTGGTGATGCTGCATTAACCGAAAAAACACTGATCAACGTTGCCAGGAACGGCAACGTTGGCGCCATACTCGTTGTCGGATTGGGTTGTGAAGGCGCTGAACCTACTCACATTGCGCAAGAAATCACGAAATTTGGTAAGCCGGTTTCCTGCATCACAATTCAGAATGAAGGGGGGACCTTGCAGTGTCAGGCGCGCGGAATTTCAATCGCACGTCAGTATGCGCAGGATTTGTCCCAGCAAGACTACGAAGAAATAAGCGTCAGCGAGTTGATCCTCGGAATGGAATGCGGAGGTTCTGATACCACCTCTGGCCTCGCCTCCAACCCTGCCTGCGGTGTTGCATCTGATTTGTTAGTTAACGATGGTGGCACATCGATTCTTTCAGAAACCACCGAATTCATTGGCGCAGAACACGTTGTTGCTCGTCGGGCCATTAATTCACAAGTCGCAGACGATTTAATCAAGCTGGTTGTGGGGTGTGAAGAAAGAGCGAAAGCCCTGGGCGCAGATATCAGGGGCGGGCAACCGACGCCAGGTAATATCCAGGGCGGTATCACCACCATTGAGGAAAAATCTCTGGGCTGCATGCACAAAGCGGGCCATTCACCGCTACAGGGCGTCCTGCAATACGCAGATTTCCCTGGCGGTCGTGGACTATGGGTGATGGACTCCCCTGGACAAGATATCGAATCCATCTCCGGGATGGTGGCCGGCGGCGCACAAATTATTATCTTTACTACCGGGCGTGGAACCCCCACGGGAAACCCGATTGCGCCAGTGATCAAAATCACCGCCAACGAAGAAACATTTACCAAAATGCGCGACAACATTGATATTGATGTTTCATCGATTATGCGGGGAGAATCTTCTATTAATGAGATGGGCGAGGTAATTTATCAGGAAATCATTAAGGTTTCTAATGGTAAAACAACCAAAGCTGAAGATCTTGGGCATAAGGAATTCTCTATTTACAAGATCGCACCAACATTTTAAGACGATAGAAATATAACCCTATACGGTGGGAATAAATAACATATTCCCATCATTTATATCCGTTACAAAAACACGGAAGTCTCCTCATGAAAATAAAACAAACAATTGAGAAATTCCCAGGCGGGATGATGGTAATCCCGTTATTGATCGGAGCATTATTAAAGACATTTTGTCCTGGTGCTTTAGAAATAGGGAGCTTTTCGACGGCGGTAGCTCATGGCGCTCTCGCTATCCTGGGCGTATTTTTTGTCTGTATGGGCGCTGAAATCCGCCTACAGGCCGCGCCGGTCGCCCTGAAAAAAGGGTT
This sequence comes from Citrobacter sp. CRE-46, assembly GCF_059615875.1. Lineage (NCBI taxonomy): Bacteria > Pseudomonadati > Pseudomonadota > Gammaproteobacteria > Enterobacterales > Enterobacteriaceae > Citrobacter > Citrobacter sp. CRE-46. The sequence continues at coordinate 5,017,049 of NZ_CM184341.1, forward strand.
CGCCATTATGCTGTCCAAGTTGGTTGTCGGGACAGCAATTGGCTTACTGGTCGCAAAGTTTTGCGGCGCCAACGGCTTCTTTGGTTTGTCTGCACTCGCCATTATCGCGGCTATGACCAATGCGAATATGGGCCTCTACGCTGCACTGACCAAACAGTTTGGCAATGAAACCGATGCGGGCGCTATCGCTGTGCTTTCCGTACTTGAAGGCCCCTTTCTGACGATGGTGGCGATGGGTGCCGCTGGGCTGGTGTCGATCCCAATAATGGAGCTGTTCGCCGTTGTTTTGCCAATACTGATTGGTATGCTGCTCGGAAATCTGGATGAGGATATGCGTTCGTTCCTGAAAAGCGGCGGCGCGATGCTGATCCCCTTCTTCTCTTTTGGTCTGGGTACCGGAATCGATTTCAGCACCCTGCTGATGGCCGGATTCGCAGGGGTTATTCTGGGTCTCATGACCGCATTCATTGGCGCGCTGATTAATGTTGCCGTCTCCCGTTTTGTCGGAGGTTCAGGCATCGCCGGAGCGGCAGTCTCCACGACGGCCGGTAACGCCGTTGCGACCCCCGCAGCCATCGCCGCAGTTGACCCCAGCGTGTCAGCATTAATCGCCGTAGCGACGCCGCAGATTGCCGCCTCTACGATCGTCACCTCCTTAGTCGTACCGTTTATAACCGCCTGGGTTGCTCGCCGCGAACAAAGGAGAATCGCCCAACGCCAGCAGTTATCAAAAACATAAATTCCACAGAGTTGATCGAAAACAATTCCGCTGTTCACCATTTATGTGACAAAAAGATTGCAGAAACAGTAAGTCGTGAATGGATTACTGTTTTTGCAATAATGCCGACAACTGTTTCCACCGTTATCGACTTCACATCATGATCATGCTGGATTCAACATGTTAAAATTACCTAATATTTACATCGTTTCTCCTTTACAAGCGCTCTCTCTCGAAGCTGAACGCCTGTCTATCCGATATAATCACATCGCAAATATAACGATATTAAATGCCACCCTCGACGATGTTGATTCCGTGATCCCGATATTGCGCACGAATCCTCCTGATCTTGTGATTAGTCGCGGTGGCATGGCATGGATGCTTAAACAAAAAATACCGCAGCCTGTCATTGAAATAAAAACATCCGCTTATGATATTATCGATGCCCTCAGGCCATATCTTGGGCTCAATAAAAATATTGGGGTTATTGGGTTTCGCAGCGTTATCGACGGCTGTATGAAAATAGCCAGGATGCTTAATCTGCAACTCACTGAGTTTATCATTGACGAAATGGCCAACCCTTGCATTGAGAATGTCAGAAATGACTTTGTCAATTACACACAAAATAACCAGATAGATCTTATTATTGGCGATGCCATTTGCCCGCTTTATTTTGGCACACACAGCATGGAACATTTCATCCCTTTCCATTCAGGTGTCGAGTCCATAGAACTGGCATTACATGAGGCAATTCAGCTGTATCAGGCGCTCGCTAATGAGCGCATTGAGCAAAACCAGCTAAACCTGTTACTTGACCACACCAATAAATTCATTCTTCTCATTGATAATTGCGGTAAGGTCATTCACTGTAATCATAAAGCCGTCGAGCTTTTACAACTCAGTAAACATGATTTAATCAGTAAAAAAATACCTTCCTTAACGCTAAACTGGGAAGATCTGCAAAATAATATCCCGATAGAAAATGAGTTAATCAACACACCCTATGGCGAATTTGTGGTTAACCAGTTCCCCATTGTAGAAAACGAAAATCTCAACCGCGTAGTGATCACCCTCCAGACATCATCTAACTTACAGAATGCTGAGCAGAAGATAAGAATCAAAGAAGCGAAAAAGTTAGGATTTCACGCCAGGTATCACTTCGAAGATTTTATTACCTGCAACCGTGAAATGCAGGATCGCTTAAGGTTAGCCAGGATATATGCGGAAACCGAAGCAACAATACTGCTACTCGGTGAAAATGGTACCGGCAAAGAGGTTCTGGCGCAGAGCATTCATAACGCCAGTTCACATCGCAATGGGCCATTTGTTGCAGTTAACTGCGGCGCAATCCCCGCTTCAATTATGGAAAGCGAACTCTTTGGATATGTCGATGGCGCGTTTTCCGGTGCCTCTAAAAAAGGCCGCGCCGGGATGTTTGAACTGGCGCATAACGGCACCATCTTTCTTGATGAAATCAGCGAACTGGATAAGTTCTTACAAGCAAAACTCTTACGCATTCTGCAAGAGCGCCAACTGATGCGCCTGGGCGCAGATCACATGATTCCGGTCAACGTCCGCGTTATTGCGGCCACAAACCGAAACTTACCGGCAATGATTGCAGCCGGTGATTTTAGAGAAGACCTTTTTTATCGCTTGAATGTGCTCAAGGTCACCACATTACCGTTACGTGAACGCCCGGACGATATCCAACTTATCGGGCAAACAACTTTAGATGCGCTGAGAAAGTCCTATCAGTTGCCTCCCATTGCATTGAGCGAAAGTTTATGGAGTGAGCTGAAAAAATATTTATGGCCGGGTAACGTACGTCAGTTGAATAATATTATGGAGCGCCTGGCGTTATCGTTTTCATCCGGCGTGGTGTCTCTTTCTGCCGCCACGTTACTGATTGAGGATTTACAAGCCGATAAAGCGTCTTCCCCCCAACAACCTCGCCATCACTGCCCGGACTGCCAGTTGCTCGAAGGGCCGTATAAACGGATCCGTAGCCGTATTCTCAAAGGGGTGCTACTACGACAGCAAAACAACAAAAGCCGTGCAGCGAAGCAACTGGATATTGACCGTAGCTCGTTCACCCGTTGGCTTGGTGATTGATGGGAAAGCCCGCAAGCAAGGCCGTTATCAAAGATAAGTATTGCCGGATGTCGGCTTACACCTTATCCGGCCTACAAACTAAAACCTCTATAGATTTCGCGTCAGGGCAAGGCGGCAAGTAAGTGAATCCCCAGGAGCATAGGCCACTATGTGACTGGGGTGAACGCACGCAGCCAACGCCGCCATAACGTGAAATATGACGAGGATTAGACTTCTTCCATACGACCCAGCAGGGCATGCAGACGATCCTGCCAGCCGTTCTGCTGTTCTTTCAGATTGTTGTTCTCACGCTCCAGTTCTTCACGCTGCTGCTGTGCAGACTGAACTTCCTGCGACAGTGAGTTGTTCTTTTCTTTCAGCTCTTCGATTTCCATCTGCAACAGCGTGATGGTATCAATCGCCTGCTGTACTTTTGCTTCCAGTTTCTCAAACACTTCTAATGACATCGTCATACCTCTCCTGAATTGCAAGGCGTTGATGGATAAAAATCCTCGTCCCGATAACCGGCGACGCCTTAATAAAAACGAGCGCACTCTACTTAACACCGATTGTATGAAGCCGCGTCATCCCTGTCCAGCGGCATCCCGCGCAGATTGCGGTTTGCAACACTTTTAGTCTTTCTCCTGGTGACATGACTGTCATAACGCTTAAGTGTTAAGAGATTGATCGGTGAAATGATTCAGCTCACACTATTTTTGTATAACAAATACCGCGCAATGGCGCGAAAACGCTCATTTTGTTGATGCAGTACACACATTTTAATTTCGATATTTCTCGTTTTTGAGCGTTAACGATAAATTAACAGTGTGCCTACCGGCTCCGGGGATGTCAGTGACCTTCTCGCACACAATAAACATTAAACTCTCTTCAGGATCCGATTATGAGTCAAACATCAACCTTAAAAGGCCAGTGCATTGCTGAATTCCTCGGTACCGGGTTGTTGATTTTCTTCGGTGTGGGCTGTGTCGCTGCACTCAAAGTGGCCGGGGCTACTTTTGGTCAGTGGGAAATCAGCATCATCTGGGGTCTGGGGGTAGCGATGGCTATCTATCTGACCGCAGGCGTTTCTGGCGCACACCTGAATCCAGCGGTCACCATCGCACTCTGGCTGTTTGCCTGTTTTGATAAACGCAAAGTCGTCCCTTTTATTATTTCGCAAATTGCCGGCGCCTTTTGCGCAGCGGCATTGGTTTACGGGCTTTATTACAATCTTTTCCTCGATTTCGAACAAACCAATCATATCGTGCGCGGCAGTACCGAGAGCCTGGGTCTGGCAGGTACTTTCTCCACCTATCCGAACCCGCATATCAATTTTGTGCAGGCCTTCGCGGTTGAAATGGTCATTACCGCTATTCTAATGGGGCTGATTCTGGCCCTGACCGACGATGGTAACGGTGTACCTCGTGGTCCGCTGGCGCCACTGCTGATCGGCTTACTGATTGCCGTTATTGGTGCTTCCATGGGCCCGCTAACAGGTTTTGCGATGAACCCGGCACGTGACTTCGGACCGAAACTCTTCGCCGGACTGGCCGGATGGGGTGAGATTGCCTTCACGGGTGGTCGTGATATCCCTTACTTCCTGGTACCGGTGTTTGGACCGATTACCGGCGCAATTTTGGGCGCATGGGCCTATCGCAAACTGATTGGTCGTCATTTGCCGTGCGATGTCTGCGCGATTGAAGAGAAAGACGTTGCGGCCAACACTCAACAAAAAGCTTCGCAGTAATGTGACTACGGGACAAAAAATTATGACTGAAAAAAAATATATCGTTGCGCTCGACCAGGGCACTACCAGCTCCCGCGCGGTCGTCATGGACCACGATGCAAATATCGTTGCCGTTTCACAGCGCGAATTCGAGCAAATCTACCCGAAAGCAGGTTGGGTAGAACACGACCCAATGGAAATTTGGGCGACCCAAAGCTCCACGCTGGTAGAAGTGCTGGCGAAAGCCGATATCAGTTCCGATGAAATTGCCGCGATCGGTATTACCAACCAGCGTGAAACCACCATCGTCTGGGAACGTGAGACCGGTAAACCTATCTATAACGCCATTGTGTGGCAGTGTCGTCGTACCGCGGATATCTGCGAGAAGCTCAAGCGCGACGGTATGGAAGAGTACATCCGTAGCAACACCGGTCTGGTGATTGACCCGTACTTCTCCGGTACCAAAGTGAAGTGGATCCTCGACCACGTAGAAGGTTCGCGTGAGCGCGCCCGTCGCGGTGAACTGCTGTTTGGTACCGTAGATACCTGGCTTATCTGGAAAATGACGCAGGGGCGCGTACACGTCACCGATTACACCAACGCCTCACGTACCATGCTGTTCAACATTCACTCCCTGGACTGGGACGACAAGATGCTGGATGCGCTGGATATTCCGCGCGCCATGCTGCCGGAAGTACGTCGTTCTTCTGAAGTGTACGGTCAGACCAACATCGGTGGTAAGGGCGGCATTCGTATTCCTATCTCCGGTATCGCCGGTGACCAGCAGGCGGCGCTGTTCGGCCAGCTGTGCGTGAAAGAAGGGATGGCGAAAAACACTTACGGTACCGGCTGCTTCATGCTGATGAACACCGGCGAGAAAGCCGTTAAGTCCGAAAACGGGCTGCTGACCACCATCGCCTGCGGACCGACCGGGGAAGTGAACTACGCCCTGGAAGGCGCGGTGTTTATGGCGGGTGCCTCTATCCAGTGGCTGCGTGATGAAATGAAACTCATCAGCGATGCATTCGACTCTGAGTATTTCGCGACTAAAGTGAAAGACACCAACGGCGTGTACGTCGTTCCGGCATTCACCGGTCTGGGCGCACCGTACTGGGACCCGTATGCGCGTGGCGCCATCTTCGGTCTGACCCGTGGCGTAAACTCCAACCACATCATTCGCGCAACGCTTGAGTCTATCGCTTACCAGACCCGTGACGTACTGGAAGCGATGCAGGCTGACTCCGGCATTCGCTTGCACGCCCTGCGCGTCGATGGCGGTGCGGTAGCCAACAACTTCCTGATGCAGTTCCAGTCGGACATTCTCGGCACACGCGTTGAGCGCCCGGAAGTCCGCGAAGTCACTGCGCTGGGTGCGGCTTATCTGGCCGGTCTGGCGGTCGGCTTCTGGCAAAACCTGGATGAGCTGCAGGAAAAAGCGGTCATCGAGCGTGAATTCCGTCCTGGCATCGAAACCACCGAACGTAACTTCCGTTACAGCGGCTGGAAAAAAGCAGTCAAACGCGCCATGGCGTGGGAAGATCACGACGAGTAATACGTCATTGCCGGATGGCGACGCTAAGGTGTCTTATCCGGCAATATCTTCGTGCGGGGACAACCCCGCACACACATCAATAATCTCGCCCCCTCCCCTGTGCTACACTTCGCGCCATTCCTTTCAGCTACGAGTTTGCAATGAGACGAGAACTTGCCATTGAATTTTCACGCGTGACCGAAGCGGCCGCGCTGGCTGGCTATAAATGGCTGGGCCGCGGCGATAAAAATACCGCTGACGGCGCGGCGGTGAACGCCATGCGTATTATGCTCAACCAGGTCAACATCGACGGCACCATCGTGATTGGCGAAGGTGAAATCGATGAAGCGCCGATGCTGTTTATCGGTGAGAAAGTCGGTACGGGTCTTGGCGATGCGGTAGACATCGCAGTCGATCCTATCGAAGGCACGCGTATGACGGCAATGGGCCAGGCAAATGCGCTGGCGGTACTGGCCGTGGGCGATAAAGGCTGCTTCCTGAACGCGCCGGACATGTACATGGAAAAGCTGATTGTCGGCCCAGGCGCAAAAGGGTCCATTGACCTGAACCTGTCGCTGGAAGCCAACCTGCGTAACATTGCCGCCGCGCTGAACAAACCCCTGAGTGACCTGACCGTCACTATCCTGGCAAAACCTCGCCATGATGACGTTATTGCAGAGATGACGAAACTGGGCGTGCGCGTATTCGCTATTCCCGACGGCGACGTCGCGGCCTCAATTCTGACCTGCATGCCTGACAGCGAAGTTGACGTGCTGTACGGCATTGGCGGCGCACCGGAAGGTGTGGTCTCCGCCGCCGTTATCCGCGCGCTGGATGGCGATATGCAGGGCCGTCTCCTGGCGCGTCATGACGTCAAAGGCGACAGCGAAGAAAACCGCCGCATTGGCGAACAGGAACTGGCCCGCTGCACCGCGATGGGCATTGAAGCGGGCAAAGCGCTGCGTCTGGACGAAATGGCGCGCAGCGACAACGTCATTTTTTCTGCCACCGGCATCACCAAAGGCGATCTGCTGGAAGGCATTAGCCGCAAAGGCAATATCGCGACCACCGAAACGCTGCTGATCCGCGGCAAATCGCGCACAATCCGCCGCATTCAGTCGATTCACTATCTCGATCGCAAAGATCCCGATGTGCAGGCGCACATCCTGTAATTGATTTGATCAATAGAGCCTTCCAGCCCATCCGGGCTGGAAATCTTTCGTCCAACGAACGAAGATAAGGCAATCAAAGCAGACAGGAGACAACCATGGCAGATTGGGTAACAGGCAAAGTCACAAAGGTGCAGAACTGGACCGATGCCTTATTTAGTTTGACCGTGCGAGCTCCGGTTCTTCCTTTTACTGCTGGCCAGTTTACCAAGCTTGGCCTGGAAATCGACGGCGAGCGCGTCCAGCGCGCCTATTCCTACGTGAATGCGCCTGACAATCCCGATTTAGAGTTTTATCTGGTGACGGTTCCCGACGGCAAACTCAGCCCTCGTTTGGCCGCGCTGAAGCCTGGCGATGACGTTCAGGTGGTCAGTGAAGCCGCTGGCTTCTTCGTGCTGGATGAGGTCCCCGATTGCGACACGCTGTGGATGCTGGCGACCGGCACGGCTATCGGCCCGTATTTGTCGATTTTGCAGTTAGGCAAAGATCTGGATCGCTTTAAAAATCTGGTGCTTGTCCACGCCGCGCGCTATGCCGCCGATTTAAGCTACCTGCCATTGATGCAGGCGCTGGAAAAACGCTACGAAGGTAAATTACGTATCCAGACCGTTGTTAGCCGTGAAACTGCGGCAAATTCGCTGACCGGACGAGTGCCAGCGCTGATTGAAAGCGGTGAGCTGGAAAAAGCGGTAGGTCTGCCAATGGATAAAGAAACCAGCCACGTAATGCTGTGTGGAAATCCACAAATGGTGCGCGACACGCAGCAACTGTTGAAAGAGACCCGGCAGATGACCAAACACCTGCGCCGTCGACCAGGCCATATGACCGCTGAACACTACTGGTAAGAACGTTTTACTGCCCGGTAAGCGTCCCGGGCATTTTGCCGGATGGCGACGCTAACGCGCCTTATCCGGCCTACGAGTCAGCTCTGTACTTTACGTCCTGCGTATCTTTACCGTATTTATTTTCGTCCTGGGTGCCGACAAACGCGCCCAGATCGATAAGCATGCCGACCAAAATCAGCGTCGGAAGAAAACGGCCTACCGCCCATTGCCAGACGCCAGGTAACATTGCCCAGTTTCCGGCCAGCAGCATCCACGCCAGAATCATCAGCAACGCCCACGCTCCTGAACGCCCTCGGTCATGCAGACGCTTTACCGTCACCGCCGCCGTCGGCCATAACAGACACACCAGACAAAATGCTGCGGTTTGAATATCGAGTAATTGCTTACTTGCCAGGGAGAACAACGCCAGCATACTGACGAGCCACAGACCTATCCAAATCCAGAAATCACGGCGTCCAATACGCCCTTTAAATGAGAATAACCACTGCTGTATGGTCATGTAGGTTCCTTTATTATTACCTTCCAGGACAGTTTACCCTTTTGACAAGCCGGACGGTTACCGTTTTAATCGTGAGCAGTGAGAATGAAAGGTACAATTGATGAAGCAAGGATTTACACTGTTTTTATTACTGTTTTCAGCCTTAACCGTCAGCGCTACAGCGCAGGCGGAAGAGCCATCGACGGCAATCACGGCCCCCTATTTGTTGGCGGGCGCGCCAACTTTTGATCTATCGATTAGCCAGTTTCGTGAAAACTTTAATACACAGAATCCAAAGCTTATCCTCAATGAATTCCGTGCCATCGACAGCAGCCGCGACCGGGCGAATCTCACCCGCGCCGCCAGCAAAATCAACGAAAATCTGTATGCGTCATCCGCGCTTGAACGCGGTACATTGAAAATCAAAAGTATGCAGATCACCTGGCTACCGATTCAGGGGCCTGAACAAAAGGCGGCGAAAGCGAAAGCGCTGGAATACATGACCGCCGTCATTCACACCGTCGCGCCGCTGCTGACAAAAGAACAAAGTCAGAAAAAGCTGCAAAAGCTGCTCGCCGCCGGTAAAGGTAAGCACTATTACGCCGAAACAGAAGGCGCTATTCGCTATGTCATAGCAGATAACGGTGAAAAGGGGCTGACCTTCGCTGTTGAACCGATTAAGCTGGCACTATCAGAAAGTCTTGAGAAGGCGAATTGATGACAAAAAGCAAAGCCTTTCCGCAGACGAATCTCTATACTGTTTCACAGACCATGCTGCCCTGACGGGCGGCCATATTCCTTAATTCGCTGACAAGCGTGGAGAAATGAAATGCGACATCCTTTAGTGATGGGTAACTGGAAACTGAACGGCAGCCGCCATATGGTAAACGAACTGGTTGCTAATCTGCGTAAAGAACTGGCTGGCGTTGCTGGCTGTGCAGTAGCGATTGCTCCGCCGGAAATGTATATCGACCTGGCGAAACACGCCGCTGCCGGTAGCCACATCATCCTGGGCGCGCAGAACGTTGACCTGAACCTGTCTGGCGCATTCACCGGTGAAACAAGCGCTGAAATGCTGAAAGATATCGGCGCGCAGTACATCATTATCGGTCACTCTGAGCGCCGTACTTACCACAAAGAGTCTGACGAACTGATCGCGAAGAAATTTGCTGTGCTGAAAGAGCAGGGTCTGACTCCCGTTCTGTGCATTGGTGAAACCGAAGCAGAAAATGAAGCGGGCAAAACTGAAGAAGTCTGCGCACGTCAGATCGACGCCGTTCTGAAAACTCAGGGCGCTGCGGCATTCGAAGGCGTAGTTATCGCTTACGAACCAGTATGGGCTATCGGTACCGGTAAATCTGCAACTCCGGCTCAGGCTCAGGCTGTTCACAAATTCATCCGTGACCACATTGCTAAAGCTGACGCGAAAATCGCTGAACAGGTTATCATCCAGTACGGCGGTTCCGTGAACGCGGGCAACGCTGCTGAACTGTTCGCTCAGCCGGACATCGACGGCGCGCTGGTTGGCGGTGCTTCTCTGAAAGCAGACGCCTTCGCAGTTATCGTTAAAGCAGCAGAAGCCGCTAAACAGGCTTAAGTTGTATGGCGGGAGGAGCACTCCTCCCGTCGCATCAGGTTTACCAGTATCCCAGCCAGTGCCACCAGAAGGCGCCGGTTATCCCCCAAATGGTCAGGTTGACCACACTCATTACCAGCCCCGTTTTCCACCACTCCGCCAGCGTGACATAGCCTGAACCAAAGATGATAGGCGCAGTACCCGTGCCATAGTGCGTGAGCGACATCATCAGCGAGGAGGAGAAGCCGAGCATCAACCCAAGCAGCGCCGGCGGCGCGCCGAGGCCTAATCCTGCGGCGAAGAATGCAGCGAACATCGCCGTGATATGCGCGGTTGTACTGGCGAAAAAGTAGTGCGAGTAGACGTAAAGCAGGATCAGCAATAGCGTCGCGATGCTCCAGTGCACACCAAGATGGTCGATTGCGCTACCCACGCTGGTTGCCAGCCACCCCACCAGCCCCAACTTGCTGAGAAAATCCGCCATCATTACCAGCGCCGCGAACCAGACTATGGTATCCCACGCGCCACGGCACTTAAGAATGTCATCCCAACTTAATACGCCCGCCATCAACAGAATCGACAAACCAATTAACGCGGCGCTGGTAGGGTTTACACTCCAGCCACTGCCCATCAACATCGCGGGCACTCCCGCCCACAGGCAGAGCAGCAAAATGAAGACGCCCAGGGTAATTTTCTCTGCCAGTGAAAGCGGACCTAGCGCATCCAGTTTTTGTCGTGCGAACTGAGGCGCATTTGGCGTGCGTGTGATGGCTGGCGGGTAGAGCCACCAGATAACAATCGGCATAACGACCAGTGAGACCACCGCGGGGAGCAGCGCGGCGATAGCCCACATTCCCCAGGTCATATTCAGCACACCATCCGTTCCCTTCGTTAAAAAGCTAACGATTAAAGGGTTAGGCGCGGTCGCGGTGATGAACATTGCCGAGCTGATGGGGTTAATGTTGTAATTCACCAGCGCCAGATAGCGGCCCGTTGAGCCATTCTCGTTGTTGCCCGGCTGCGATCCGAGGCTTTCCGCAATCGCCCGCATTACCGGGTGAATAATACCGCCGCCACGCGCCGTGTTGCTTGGCGTAACCGGCGCAATCAGGGTTTCCGCAAGGGTTAATGCCCACGCAATACCCAGCGTTCTTTTACCAAACAGCGCAATAAACCCGTAGCCAATACGCGCGCCCAACCCGGTCTTTAACAGGCTTTGCGACAGCATGATGGATAAACCAATCAGCCAAATCAGTTGATTAGAGAATCCGCTCAAGGCATCGTTCAGCGCGGCCGAGGGTTTACCGGGGTTAGTGACGCCGGTCATCGCCACCAGCATAATCGCCACAACCGCAATGGCGCCAATGGGCATGGCTTTACCGATAATCGCTGCGATCGTACCAATGAACAACGCCAGCAGATGCCACGCTTGCGGAGTGACGTCAGGCGGACACGGGATAACAAACCAGATGGCCAGCGTGATCGCGAGCGAAATGATGGCAGGCCAACAGCGGATAGGGGTCAAACTGTCCATGAATCAATCCTTGAGTTTCCAGTGCGCAAATCTGCGCCCCGGTATTAACCGCCATCAGCCCAAATAAAACAATTCATCATCTCACAAAACAAAAAATTAACATTTAGATACAGTTATAATTTACCCAGCATACTGAACCAGAGGTAATCCAACGGCAGAAGCACCAGATATGTTGCCGCCGCCAGCGCAATACACAGCAGCATCCCCGCCCTCGCAGGCACTTTCCCAAGCGCCATCGCCACAACAATGGGTGAAGCCTGATACGGCAGCAGCGGTGTGGAATACCCCAGCACCTGAATCATAATCACCGACAGCAGCGGGAATCCCGTGGCATCGGCAAAGCTTTGCGCCAGCGTGGTATACAGCGCCGGAACACCGTTTGCCGTCATAATAAAATTGAGTGCGGTGGTAATGCCGGTCAGCGCGAGGAAGCTGGTGAACGGTTTTTCCGCGTCCAGCGGCATCACCTGTAACAGCGCCTCGCCCACCGCACTGCCAATACCGGTCTGCGTGACGGTGATCGCCAGCCCCAGAATACCCGCCACGTAGATACAGGTACGGATATTGACCCCACTGGAAAACTCCTCGCCATTAATAAAGCCAACCCGAGGTAGCAGCGTGATAACCGCCGCCGCCAGTCCGGTCCACGCTGGACCAATGCCGTGCCAGCTTTCGCTTACCCACAAAAACAACACCACCGCTAACATCCATGCCAGACGTTTTTCATCCCGGCTCATCGGCTCAGGCGGCGTTAAATCTCGCGGCGCATGGGGCTTACCAGGAAACAGCCAGCAGATAAGTACGATGAGTATCGCGCCTTTGAGCCAGCCCAGAACCGGCGTATGCAGTAGTAAATAAGGCAGATAATTCAGGTGGATACCGTAGGAACCTTCCGCTGCGCCGCTCATCACCAGATTCGGCACGTTAGCGGGTAAAATCGTCGCGGAAAGCTGGAACGTCCCAAACCCGACGGCCAGCGCCAGACCATACCAGGCTCGCGTGCCGTCGTTAATTCCCGCCCGTTTCGCCATCGCGGCAACAATCGGCATCAGCAGCGCAATACGCCCCATGTTGGACGGCATTACAAATGCCAGCGCATAACTTAGCAGTACCACACTCGCTACCATTAACGGCCAGGAGTCGGTCAATCGCGATGACAGCGCCCTCGCCGCCCTGTCCGCCAATCCCGTTTTACGAATCGCGATACCCAGCACGAATCCACTGAAGACCAGCCAGAACGCCGACGACGCAAAGCCGCCAAAAATCACATCCGGTGACGCGATTTTGACCACCATCGCCACGGCAAAGAATAGCAGCGCCGTTATAAATTCCGGCAGCAGCGACGTCGCCCAGAGAAGAATGGTGATGCCAACCACCAGAGAAGGGATAAACAAAGGGTGCGAAAGCCAGAGCGACATGCCTGTCTCCTGTTGTTTTTTTCAACAAGAATACGGGGACAGGCATGCGGAGTAAACGCCAGATTAGGTAGGGTTAGCGCAGAATATCACATTGATGATCCTGAATTTCCTCAGCAGAGGCGAGATTCAGCGACAGCAAGTTACGCTGAGTCGCCAGCAGGACAAAGGACTCATCGCTCTGGCGCACCATCGCCAGCGCATAGCTGCCCATATGTTCTCGCGCATCCGGTACTTCTTCCGCCAGCATAATAAACGGGCTGCGTTGCGCCAGTTCATTCTCCGTGACGCGACGCGCCAGATATTCATGCCCACGTAATCCACCCGGCAAAGGCAACCAGCGGGTGCTGATTTTCGCCATGTTGTCATCCAGTTGTTTTCTGACATCGGTCCGCAGGCAGGAGATATGAATGTGTAGGTGATTTTGCGTACGACCACTACGCGAGTTAATGGTCAGCGATACCGCTTTGTCAGGGATCTCCTGACCGTATTTTTGGCTCATAAAGCTACGCGCCTGCCAGGCCAGCCAGAAAAAGTTCGGCGTGCCTGATTCCAACAGCAACGGGCTTTCCGTACCATTGATACGGTAACCAGGCATCAACAGATATTGCAGCGGACCGTTACGATCTTTGAACACCACATATCCGGCGTCAGGTTTCACTTCCACGCACGGTGCGGGATCCTGCTGCTGCAACTGGTGCGGCAAGCATTGCTGGAGAACAATCTGGCGTAACGCGTCCGGGTTGCCGGTGAATTTCCAGTAACCAATGCCAGCAGCGGCAGCCACCACAATCACCGCCAGTAAAAGATAACCTGCTTTTTTCATTACGCGTTCCCTGTATCCTATTGAGGGGCAAGAGTAACGCAAAACCATGACAAATAAAAAACCCGGTCGCGTTATGCCACCGGGTTGGTAACTCACAGATTTATTTAACGCTTGCTGATCTGGTCGAACGTACCGCCGTTAGAAAAGTGCTCTTTCTGTGCTTTCGTCCAGCCGCCAAACTCTTCGTCAATGGTGAACAGCTTCAGCTTCGGAAAGACATTTTCGTATTTCTTCGCCACTTCAGCATCACGCGGACGGTAGAAGTTTTTCGCTGCTATCTCCTGACCTTCCGGCGAGTAGAGATACTTCAGGTAGGCTTCCGCTACCGCTTTGGTGTCTTTCTTTTCCACCACTTTGTCGACCACGGAAACGGTCGGCTCCGCGAGAATCGATTCACTCGGGGTCACTATCTCGAATTTATCTTTACCCAGTTCGTTCGTCGCCAGTAGCGCTTCGTTTTCCCAGGCAATCAGCACATCACCGATACCGCGTTCAACGAAGGTATTGGTTGAGCCACGCGCACCAGAGTCCAGCACTTCAACGTTTTTAAACAGGGCTTTGACAAAGTCTTGCGCTTTGGCCTGATCGTTATTGTTGTGGTGCAGGGCGTAGCCCCATGCCGCCAGATAGTTCCAGCGTGCGCCGCCTGAGCTTTTCGGGTTTGGCGTAATGACCGATACGCCCGGTTTGATCAGATCGTTCCAGTCATGAATTTGTTTTGGATTGCCTTTGCGGACCAGGAAAACGATGGTGGAGGTGTAAGGTGCTGAGTTATCCGGCAGACGCTTGATCCAGTTTTTATCGATACGACCACGTTCAGCAATAGCGTCCACATCGTAAGCCAGCGCCAGCGTCACAACATCGGCTTCAATGCCATTAATGACGGAAGTCGCCTGTTTACCCGAACCGCCGTGCGATTGGCGGATCACGACGTTGTCGCCAGTTTCCTGCTTCCAGTGCGCGCTAAAAGCTTTGTTGTACTGCTCGTACAGTTCACGCGTTGGATCGTACGATACGTTAAGTAACTGAATGTCCTTTGCCAGAACGCTGGTCGATGCCAGCAATAATGTTAACCCTACGCCCCATTTGTTCATCGCCCAGCTCTCTTATGTGGTGTTGTGATGAGCAAAGCGTGCCAGAAAGCGATCCAAACATTAAAGAATAAAAAAAGATTTGCTATAACTTCGAGGAATAAATCTGAGGGATTGCCGGATGGCGGCTAACGCCTAATCCGGCCTGCAAGTCTCAGCAACCTGAAGGCCGGATAAGCGTAGCGCCATCAGGCGCGCAAAAAACAATCAGTACAGTTTTTTCGCGCAGTCCAGCCAGTCACCTTTGAACGGACGCTTCATGTTTTCGATAGCGTCGATGATGTCATGGTGAACCAGTTTTTCGTTCTGAATACCTACGCAACGGCCACCGTGACCTTCGAGCAGCAATTCAATGGCATACGCGCCCATACGGGACGCCAGAATACGGTCATAAGGAACCGGAGAACCACCACGCTGGATGTGACCCAGTACGGTTGAACGCGTTTCACGGCCCGTTTCTTTCTCGATGTAATGCGCCAGTTCGTCAACGTCGCACATGTGCTCAGTGATCGCTACAATCGCGTGCTTTTTACCTTTCGCGATACCGGCTTTGATTTCAGCAACCAGATCGTCACGGCTGAATTCTACTTCCGGAACCACTACGAACTCACAACCGCCGGCAATCGCTGCCGCCAGGGTCAGATCGCCACAGTAGCGGCCCATCACTTCAACGATAGAGATACGCTGGTGAGAAGAAGAGGTATCACGCAGACGGTCAATCGCTTCGACGACAGTACCCAGCGCGGTGAAATAACCGATGGTGTAGTCGGTGCCCTTGATATCGTTGTCGATAGTGCCCGGCAGACCGATGCACGGGAAGCCCATTTCAGTCAGGCGTTTCGCACCCATGTAAGAACCATCACCGCCGATAACAACCAGGGCGTCGATGCCACGCTTCTTCAGGTTTTCGATAGCCACCGCACGCACGTTTTCGTCGCGGAATTCCGGGAAGCGGGCAGAACCGAGGAAGGTACCGCCACGGTTGATCATGTCGGACACGCTATAGCGGTCAAGCTGGACCATACGGTCTTCATACAAACCCAGGTAGCCATCATGGATCCCCATGACTTCCAGCCCTTCCGTCAACGCTGCACGCACAACACCACGGATTGCTGCGTTCATGCCCGGCGCATCACCGCCGCTTGTCAACACACCGATTTTCTTAATCATGACTACCTCTGAACTTTGGAATGCAAAATGAAATCTGCTGCCGGAAGTCGATTCCGCATATCGAAACGATCCAACGAATATGCAGATAGTATAACAATCACTTCCTGCTGAATTGATTCAGGTCAGGCCAAATGGTGGTAATTTATACACAAAATGCTGGCCTGGTTCACTTTTTTTACAACGAATTATGAAAGCTCAAACATCTTGCCTTCCTTGGGTACGACCGAACAGGGATCCTGATGAATGATGACATCCGATCCCGGGAAACGTCGCAAAATTGCCTGCTCGACCTGCTCAGCCACTACATGCGCCTGAACGAGCGGCAGATTATCTTCCATTTCCAAATGAATCTGAATAAAGCGGGTCGGCCCTGACTGCCGCGTACGAAGATCGTGAGCGCCGCTGACTCCCGGCCATGACGTCACGATATCAATAATTTCCTGACGTTCTTCATCGGGTAAAGCGCGATCCAGCAATGACTGTACCGCCTCATACCCCATGCGTAATGCGCTATATAAAATATAGATGCCAATCCCGAGCGCAAACAAGGCATCTGCGCGATGCCAGCCGTACCATGCCAGCCCAAGCGCAATGAGAATCGCACCGTTCATCATAACATCAGACTGATAATGAAGCATATCCGCCCGAACTGCCTGACTTTGCGTACGCTTTACCACCCAGCGCTGAAACGAGACCAGTATGATTGTGCACACTAACGCAATGATGGTGACAATCACCCCGACACCGGGATCTTTCATCGGCGTGGGTTGGATAAGATGCTGAATCCCGGTCAGGAATAAAAACAGCGCCGAACCGGAAATAAACATGCTTTGCGCCAGCGCCGCCAGCGATTCCGCTTTACCATGTCCGAAGGTATGTTCATCATCGGCCGGCTGCAAAGAATAGCGCACCACCAACAGGTTGGTTAACGACGCCGCGATATCCACCAAAGAATCCACCAGTGCAGCCAGAATACTGACCGATCCGGTGTACCACCACGCAAAAATTTTGATCAAAAGTAACAGCGATGCCATCACGGTCGCCGCGATTGCCGCCCGACTAACCAGCCGCCCATAGGTTTGATTCATAAACACTCCTGCCATCATCTTGGCGTAGTATAACTCATAGCGATGAACGTCTGACGACAGCGAAGTGTAGAAAATGAGATATAACCGTTTAGCACCAGCCTGAGTAAACAATTATCAACAAAGTGAATAATAGAAAACATTTTATATATATATCATTTAGCATCAATTAAAAATCAAACGACCTAAACAATAATAAAAATCGGCACAGCCTCTGAATTACTCATAATTAATATTGCCTTTACTACTCTTTTATTCTTATATTTTCCTTGCAGGTCACTTATTCACTCTGTAATAGATAAGTCAAGCGAATATAAAGGAAAAAATAATGAAACATAGTATATGTACTGCGCTTACGCTCGCCCTGCTTTCAGGCTCTGCGGCAGCCGCGACGGAAAGCATGCAATGCCCAGCGCCAGAAAACATCACTTATGAAAACCATATTTATACCTCTCCCGTTACCTTATCCGGATGGGAAGGGAGCTGGAATTCTCAAGTACACCAACAGAAGGACATTAAACGCTTCGTCACTGCACTTTATTTTGCAAAAAATAAACTGGCTGAAGGCGTATTAGTCAACTGCACTTACGAACTGGCAAACGGCCAGGAAATTGACCTGACGTATAGCCGTAAAGGGAAAGAGAATATACTCAGCAATCTGATTGTGTCGATTGAAGGAAACGATAACTGGTATCCTGAATCGGCCGCAAAAACCGAACGTTTTTATGATTGCGACAAGTCAGCAGACGCCTGCGGATTCGAACCACTGCAGACAGTCAATAACTGATCCCTTCTCCCTTCGCCTGCCACCCAAGCACGCCCCATCAGAGACCGTTTTTTGGGCAAAAAAAACCCCCACATCATGTGGGGGAAGACAGGGATGGTGTCTATGGCAAGGAAAACAGGGTTACTACTGGGAACGTGAGTTGCTACTACTCAATAAATTCAACGATGAGCTTTTTTGCCAGTGCGCGACGTCGCGCAGTTGCTCCATTCGTTGTTCATGTTTCTCATTTAAAACCGCTTGCTGCTCGGGCGTTAACAGGCGATACATCTGGTTGCGAATCCTGGCTATTTCAACCTGGCGGGCAACCTGTTCTTGCGCCATTCTTTCTGCCTGAGCGCGCACAGCGCTTTCGTCAAATTTCTCTGCGGTGACAAGGCGATGCATTGTCTCCATTTCGCTAACATTAACAGGAGGCTGTTCGTGTCTTGCCTGCTGCATTAAATCTCGCATCTGTTGACGTTGATGTTCGGTTAAACTGATACCGTCAAACATGTGGCTCTGTACGCTGCGTTGCGCGGAGCCTTCACCCAGGTGCCAGTGATCGCCTGTGACGACTTCAGCTGCATGGCTTAAGGTACTGAATGCCAGCGTTGAGGCCATGACGGCAGCGGTAACTTTGCCCATCACTTGCTCCCAAAATCTTTTCTGTCGCGATTCAACGAGAGACAGTTTACGATTCGGGCTGCAAACATGCGTCAGGGGGTGTAAAACAACGTAAAGTCATAGATTAGCGACGCCTGATGACGTAATTTCTGCCTCGGAGGTACGTAAACAATGAATAAAATCCTGTTAGTTGATGATGACCGAGAGCTGACTTCCCTGTTAAAGGAGTTGCTCGAAATGGAAGGTTTCGATGTGCTGGTTGCCCATGATGGGGAACAGGCGCTCGAGCTTCTGGATGACAGCATCGATTTACTTTTGCTCGACGTCATGATGCCGAAGAAAAACGGCATCGATACACTGAAAGCGCTTCGCCAGACACACCAGACCCCCGTAATCATGCTGACCGCTCGCGGCAGCGAATTGGATCGCGTTCTCGGCCTTGAACTGGGCGCGGACGACTATTTACCGAAACCGTTTAACGACCGCGAACTGGTCGCGCGCATCCGCGCTATTCTGCGTCGCTCGCACTGGAGCGAACAGCAGCAGAGCAGCGACAACGGTTCGCCGACTCTGGAAGTGGATGCGTTAAGCCTCAACCCTGGTCGCCAGGAAGCCAGCTTCGACGGGCAAACTCTGGAGCTAACCGGCACCGAATTCACCCTGCTCTATTTGCTGGCGCAGCATCTCGGCCAGGTGGTTTCGCGTGAACATCTGAGCCAGGAAGTGCTGGGCAAACGCCTGACGCCTTTCGATCGCGCGATCGACATGCATATCTCGAACCTGCGTCGTAAGCTGCCAGAGCGTAAAGATGGGCATCCGTGGTTTAAAACGCTGCGTGGTCGCGGCTACCTGATGGTCTCCGCTTCATGATAGGGAGTTTAACCGCACGCATCTTTGCCATCTTCTGGTTGACGCTGGCACTGGTGTTGATGTTGGTACTGATGCTACCCAAGCTCGACTCACGTCAGATGACCGAGCTACTGGACAGCGAGCAGCGCCAGGGGTTGATGATTGAGCAACACGTTGAAGCTGAACTGGCGAACGATCCACCCAACGATTTGATGTGGTGGCGTCGCTTGTTTCGGGCGATAGACAAGTGGGCGCCGCCAGGGCAGCGGTTATTACTTGTTACCACGGAAGGACGCGTGATCGGCGCAGAACGCAACGAAATGCAGATCATTCGTAACTTTATTGGTCAGGCCGATAACGCCGACCATCCGCAAAAGAAAAAATACGGTCGCGTTGAGATGGTCGGGCCTTTTTCCGTCAGAGACGGTGAAGATAACTACCAGTTGTATCTCATTCGACCTGCCAGCAGCTCGCAATCTGACTTTATCAACCTGCTGTTCGACCGACCGCTGTTGTTGCTGATCGTCACCATGTTAGTCAGCTCTCCGTTATTGCTCTGGCTTGCCTGGAGTCTGGCGAAACCGGCGCGTAAGTTGAAAAACGCGGCAGATGAAGTGGCCCAGGGCAACCTGCGCCAGCATCCGGAACTGGAAGCCGGTCCGCAGGAGTTTCTGGCGGCGGGCGCCAGCTTTAACCAGATGGTGACGGCGCTGGAGCGGATGATGACCACGCAGCAACGCCTGCTGTCGGACATCTCTCACGAGTTGAGAACGCCGTTGACGCGTCTGCAACTGGGCACTGCCCTGCTGCGTCGTCGTAATGGCGAGAGCAAGGAGCTGGAGCGCATTGAAACAGAAGCGCACCGGCTGGACAGCATGATCAACGACCTGCTGGTGATGTCACGTAATCAGCAGAAAAACGCGCTGGTCAGTGAAACGGTGAAAGCCAATCAGCTATGGGGCGAAGTGCTGGATAACGCCGCCTTTGAAGCCGAGCAGATGGGTAAATCGCTCACGGTGAATTTCCCGCCGGGTCCGTGGCCGCTGTACGGTAACCCAAATGCGCTGGAAAGCGCACTGGAAAACATTGTGCGCAACGCCCTGCGCTATTCACACACGCAGATTGAAGTGGGCTTCGCGGTGGATAAAGACGGGATCACCATCACCGTGGACGACGATGGCCCGGGCGTTAGCCCTGAAGACCGGGAGCAGATTTTCCGTCCGTTCTATCGTACCGATGAGGCGCGCGATCGCGAGTCTGGCGGAACGGGGCTGGGTCTGGCGATTGTGGAAACCGCGATCCAGCAGCATCGTGGCTGGGTGAAGGCCGAAGACAGCCCGCTGGGTGGTTTACGGCTGGTGATTTGGTTACCGCTGTACAAACGCGCTTAACAGGCTTCCCCGGTCACGTATTGCCGGGGAAGCACTCACATTATGCAGTTGCGGTCGCAGCCGCTAGCTTTTGCTTTTTAATCCGCTTCACCAGAATTGTCGAACAGATAAAGCCCATTAAGCTGAACGCAATCATCACGCTAAAGACATAGTTGTAGCCCGTGATGCCGCTATTGGTGTCCAGCAAATAGCCGTATAACGTGTACGCAAACATGGCTGGCATATAACCGATGATGCAACCAAACGCCATTGCCGAACCGGCATACTCACGTGGCGTACCAATCTCATCCATTGGCGCGAAGAAAATCGCACGCTGTGAGAAGATAATCGCCCCGAATCCTAATGTTGCGGCCATACCGATATACACGTTCATTGTTTGATGCGGCAACTGCATGAAAACAAGCATCGCAACGGCAGAGATCAGAAAGGTCCATTTCAGGTACACCGTCGGCGATTTAGCAACCTTATCCGCCAGCAGCCCGCCAATCGGCCCTCCTACCATTTTTAACGCATACTGGTTGATGATGCCGTACGCGCCGACCAGTGCTACCGGCAACATGTAGATGTCTTTTAAGAAGGGAATAAAATAAGTCAGCCCACAATATGCTGCGTAAACGAAGAAAATCCCTAAAGAAGCCAACCAGACGTTAGGGCAGGACAAAACATGTTTAATACCCTTTAACACTTCCATATTGGCACTGGTATTCTCGCCGCCTTTCACTTTGTCGTCATCGACAATAAAGTACGTCACAATACCTGCCGCAAGCGTAATGACCGTATAAAACAACAGACCCGCCTGCATGCCCGCTTTGCCTTCACCAAACTGAACAAAAACAAACAGGGCGCCAGAAGCGACGATGACATCCACCACGCCGCGTCCGGCTTCTAAAAAGCCAAACATGCGGCCTTGTTCTTCTTTCGTACCCAGCAGACGTACGGCTTTCAGCAATACCGGCCAATACACCACATCGGCAAAGAACGCCATTGCGGCAAAGCAAATGAGATAACCGGTAAATGACGGTAGCGTTGCCAGATATAAACCGCAAAGCCCTACGCCGATCAGACCAAAGGGTAATAATATTTTCTTAGAATAACGGTCTGCAATATAGAGCGAAAGAAACAGTCCGGTTGTCTGAACAATCGTATAAACCGTAAAGCTTAAGCCAATCTGCGTATTGGTTAAACCCCAGTCATTTTGCATTGGCACATAGAAAACATCTTTCATACTTGAAAGTTTGAATATTGTGCCGCCGCCTAAAATCAAAAAACAAAGCCTTGCCCATTTATTCATGAACATGAGTAAACCCTCATTGCTTGTTGAGAGAAATATCCAGATTAAATTATATAATTAATAAAATTGTAGAGTTATTTTCATAACCCTTTTCGCATTAAGTAAAATTTTAAAAAGTTATTGATTACCTATAAATTTATTACACAAGTCACGAATATATTTTATTTGAGCCAGAGCATGTTCTTTTTCCTGCGCCAGTCGCGCATCAATCATGTCAGCGTCAGGTAGCGGCGTATAACTTGCATCGCGCCATGGGATCCAGGGATTATCACCTTCATCATCGAAACGAAATGCCGGTGCATAATATTCAACCTCTTCTTCCAGACCAAAAGCATGTACTTGCGGTTTATCTTCGCCTAAGAGTAATAATGCTTTGAGCATCTCTTCCATGGGTAAGTCGCCATATCCAGAACGACAAGCCTCATGCCCCCAGCCTTTACCTTCTTTAATAATTTTAGCGTCTTTGATATGTACCTGAGTGATCAGAGGAGACATAACCTCTAACGCAGAAAGCGGCTGCTCATTAGCATTAATCATGTTGCCAAAATCAAACAGAATAGAGAGATTCTTCATTCCACTATTCTTAACCAGCGTCACCAGCTCATGGCCTTGCAGATCTTCATGCTGTTCGATGGTAAAGCTTAGGCCGCAATCATCATACTGAGACAACCACGCAATATCATTGGCGATCTTCGCCATAACATCGTTGAGATGCCCTTCATAGCGCGGGTAGAAACGAACTGACGTTGCGCCAGTTGCCACGGCAATACGGATCGCATCCGTCAACGTCGCCTTGTCCGATGCGCTCGTTTCGATATGCACATCCAAATTATATTTTTTGGCCTTTTCTTTAAAATCGTGTAACTGTCGATCGTTTAGTTTCTGCAGTGACTGGGATTCACCATCCTCAACATGTATTTTTACACCTTTTAATTTTTGCTGATATGCAATATCCAGAAGATCGCCAGGAAGGACTCTCTCATAGCGCATATTCAGATGAAAGGCATAAGCATGTAGGTACAGCGGTATATTTCTCGCGCGTTCAGCGAGAAGTTCCTGGTTATATTTTCCCATAGTTTTCTCATTCATCACGAATAACAAGTTCCACTGATTCAAGTCGCCAGTATTCAAAATCAACCTGAACCACTTTTTTATCTCGGGTTGCCCGATGTTTTTCTACTAAAATTCCATAAGTATTTGGCGCAACGCCCAGTTCTTTACAGGCCACTTCCGGCATGTTGACCGGTTTAAAAATCATTTCTTTGATATTTAATACATGACCAAACGCATCTTCCCAGACGCTGGCAAAAGACTGATTGCCAAGTTTGTTTATGAATCCTGGCGCAACATCGGCATCAATATAGGATTCATGATAAAACACTTTATGCGAATCAAGACCACACCAGCCGGTAACTAAATAGCGATCGCCGGAGGAGAGAAAAACATCCTCAACATGGTGCGGAACCGTCTCAATCGTTTCCTTGGTCAAATAATCCCAAAAAGGTTTACGCCCCTGGGCACAGGCCTCGGCATTGAAGCTGGAAAGTGATTTCGGGTTATAAATGAATCGCTTCGATGAAATAAACCACCCGCTACGGTTCTTGCGGAAAATACGTGCATCAATCTCCAGCTCGATCAGAACCTGACGTAAGGTCATGCGCTTTGCATCCAGCAACTCACATAGCTCTCTCTCCGAAGGCAATTTGGAGCCCGCTGGCAAATTATTCTCGTTTAACCAGCTTTCAAAGCGCTCTCTGAGCACATCAACATTGTTTTTCTTTTTCATCTCACTCAATCTGGTTTAAACCAATTTGAAGCTAAGATATTTGAGTGCACGAAATACTCAAGTTTTTTTTCAACGCATCGTTTCTTTTTGTGGGCCAGGTATCAAGAATGGCCTGGACATATGGCGCGACAGGCAGGTTTTAGTACGTGAGGAGATGAACCATGAGGACGATAAATCAGGTGTCGCCACCTGATTTAATGGCAAGCTAAAGGTGAGCGTTATTTCCCCCACAAACGGCGGGAATTATCTTCGATCTTGCCACTTAAACGGCGCTTTTGCATCGTTCTGGTCCAGCTCTTCGATAACCCGGCAGCCGACAGTAAACGGTGATACTGCGAGTCATCAAACGGCATATGCCAGGCAATGGCAATCGCCTCGCGCACGCTGACGTCGCTGACGCGTGACGCCAGGATCAACGGCGCGTCCGTCGAAACCTGACCGGGAGCGATGACGCTGCATAGCCAGCCCGTCTTGCCCGCATTCTGCATCTGGCTGGCCATATCACTAATACCAAAATGGAAATTCAGCTTAAAGCACGGCGAGCGCGGCTGTGTGACCTGAATCAGCGCGTCTCCCCACTGGAAAATGTCGCCAATATACACATTCTCTTCCGTCAGCCCCTCAGTGGAGAGGTTTTCGCCAAAAGCGGGCGCGACAAATAACTCCGCCTGCTCCGGAAACTCTTGTCTCCAGTGCTGATAGTGTTCACGCGGATAGTGGCACAGCGCGCGATCCGGCCCGCCGTGAATTTTCGTTTCCGCCTGTTCATCCCCCGTCAGGCCCAGTTCGGTCAGCATCAGCTCACCATCGACCTGAACTTTAGCAATCGCGCTGGGACGACTTCCCGTGTAGTCCCGAATCTTGCCTGTAAAAACATCGACCGGATATCGCATCTGTTCCCTCTCCCGATAAATTTCCCCCATTACACCATATTTATTTTATCCCAGTCGCTCAAAATGAGAGCACGGTTCACATGAAGCTTAGGGACACATGCTATCAATGTAAGCTGGTTTTGAAACATCATTTCAAATAAGGAGTCGACTACGTGACTGGTCAATCGCAATTTGCTGGCGTCTGGTGCCCTTCCATTACGCCAATGGATAATGACGGCAAGATCGATCTCAACGGTCTGAGCCAGCATCTCAAACGTTTAACCGAGGCCAAAATCGACGTGATTTTGCTGATGGGCAGCATCGGGGAGTTTGCTTCCTTTACGCTCGAAGAACGACTGCTGCTGATCCGTGAAGCCCGGGCTATGAGCTCGCTGAAGATGGTCGCCAACGTCTCATCCACCTGCCAGAATGATGTTCTGCTGATGGCGCAGGAAGCATATCGCACAGGTTATGATGCCGTGATGATCCTGCCGCCTTACTACTACGGACAAACGGCGAAACAGCTGCTGAGCTACTTCCGCCAGTTGGGACAGAAACTCAGCGGTAAATGGTTTGCCTATAATTTCCCGGCGCGTACCGGCTGTGATTTAACGCCGGAGCTGGTTGCCACTCTCGCTGCCGAGTTCCCAAATTTCGCCGGCATCAAAGATACCGTCGACTGTCAGTCACATACCCGCAGTATGATTCAGACAACGCGCGCCGTGCGGGAAGATTTTGCCGTACTGTCCGGTTATGACGAATACTACATTCCTAACCTGCTGGCAGGCGGGGCGGGGATTATTTCAGGGTTGAACAACGTTATGCCGGAACTGTTTGTCAGCGCGCGGGAGGCGTTTAAGCAGGGCGACCTGGCGACGCTTCGCGATATTCAGGACCAGATTGGCACCTATATGTCCATCTACGCCATTGGCGAAGATTTTGTCACCACCATCAAAACCGTGGTATCGCGTAAGTTTGGCTACTGCACCGGCGTGTCACGTAATGCTGGCGGAGAGTTGAATGAGGGGGAATGTCGGACTATTGATGAGGTGTTCGTCGTCAAAGGTTAACTGACTAAGCCGGATGGCGCAGACCATCCGGCAAAAGAGGCTTACTTCACGGTACCACGAAGATCAATTTCCGCCGCCCTGGCTTTGACCTTTTTCGACCAGATGGACGTGATAATCGGTACCAGAATGGAGGTCACAATCACCGAGGTCGCCACCAGAGAGGTTGCCGCTGGCGCCATCGGTTTAAATGCCGGAACCATTTCAGCAATCAGTACCGGCGTGGCAACCGCCGCACCCGCAGAGCTGGAAGCGGCAATCCCCGCCGTTCCATCGCCGCCGCCAATCAGTTTATCGGCGATAATCAATGGGATCCCGGTAATGATAATCACCGCCACGCCCAGCAGAATCCCCAGCACGCCGGTCTGCGCAATCACGCTCAAATCAATGGTGTTACCCAGCGCGAAGGCGAAGAACGGGATCAGCGTCTGCACCGCTTTGCTGAAGAACTCCCGCAGTTCAGGGTCCAGATTACCCAGCGCAAAGCCAATCAGGAATGGTAATACAGCCCCCACAAACACGTGCGGTTCAAACGAAGCAATCCCGGCGGTTCCCAGAATAACCATGGTCATCAGCGGGCCTGATTCCAGAGACATCAGAACAAATGCCCCGGCCTCTTCTTTGGTGCCATACTGCTGCATAATCGAGGCGTACAGCCCACCGTTGGTCATATCCATGGCGGCCACCAGCGCCAACGTGGACAACCCGGCGAAGAACCCGACTTCCACACCGTGTTCCGGCAGGATGCGTGAGGCAATTGCCGCCACCACCCACGCCACCAAAATTTTGGTGATGACCAGCGTGCCGGATTTACGCAGCACGGTGCCGGTTGCACTTAGCTTAATCGACGCGCCCATACAAAAAAACCAGACCGCCAGAATAGGCACCGTACCGGTGATCATACCGTTGGTAAATGAGCCGAAATATTTCCCGGCGCCGGGTGAAAAGGTGTGACATAACGCGCCGAGGAAAAGCGGCACCAGCATCATCCCGCCAGGGATTCTCTCTATCGTTCGTTTGATCTGCATTTCCATCACCTGTAGACATAAAAATGGGGCAATTTTTATGGGCGATTGCATCTTGCTTTTGAGATGCGCCCGTCTTGATGAACAGAAGATAGACATTCAGAGGAATTATAAAAGTGATCCCACCCGCACAATAAAACATTGTTTCAATTTAAATGGATCATCGTTCCCATGTTGATTTTGATCACAAAAAAGCCCCCACAAGCAGTGCTTGCAGGGGCATTATTTAAGCGTAGAACTTATTTTTTAGCGGCGAAACGCGCTGCTGCTTCGTCCCAGTTCACCACGTTCCAGAACTCTTTAATGTAGTCTGGACGACGGTTCTGGAATTTCAGGTAGTAAGCGTGTTCCCAAACGTCCAGACCGACGATAGGGAAGCCAGAAGCGCCAGAAATTGCTTCACCCATCAGCGGGGAATCCTGGTTAGCGGTGGAAACAACAGCCAGTTTGTCACCTTGCAGAACCAGCCACGCCCAGCCGGAGCCGAAACGGGTGGCCGCTGCTTTTTCAAATTCAGCTTTGAAGTTGTCAACAGAGCCGAAGTCACGTTCGATAGCCGCTTTCAGATCGCCCTGCAGCGTAGTGCCGGTTTTCAGGCCTTTCCAGAACAGGCTGTGGTTAGCGTGGCCGCCGGCGTTGTTACGCAGTACGGTTTTCTTGTCCGCTGGCAGTTGATCCAGTTTGGTGATCAGCTCTTCAGCCGACAGGCTGGCGAATTCAGGCAGACTTTCCAGCGCAGCGTTTGCGTTGTTTACGTAAGTCTGGTGGTGTTTGGTATGGTGAATTTCCATCGTCTGCTTATCGAAGTGCGGTTCAAGGGCATCATAAGCGTACGGCAGGGATGGCAGTGTATAACTCATAATCATCTCCAGTGTTGTCGGGCGGCCAGTGTTAACGCCGCGTAAGCAGTTGGGTCATTATAGTTAATTAAATGATATTGAAAATGATTATCAATGCCGTACTTTTTACAAGGTTTTAATCGATCAGTTTATTGTAAAAGATGTGAACCGAATCACCCACTTAACGTGATGATTGCCAACATGCGCAAAATGGCGGCAAGCGTTAAAAGGTTAATACCCTGCGTAATTTTTAAACTCGTCAGGTCGGAGGGGTCATTACCGACGATAAAAAATAACGAGGATTAAGTCATGAGTAACGCGATTACGATGGGTATCTTTTGGCATTTGATAGGCGCAG
Organism: Citrobacter sp. CRE-46; assembly: GCF_059615875.1. NCBI lineage: Bacteria > Pseudomonadati > Pseudomonadota > Gammaproteobacteria > Enterobacterales > Enterobacteriaceae > Citrobacter > Citrobacter sp. CRE-46. The sequence goes on from NZ_CM184341.1 coordinate 5,045,172, forward strand.
CCAGTGCAGCTTGTTTCTATGCCCCGTTCAAGCAAGTCAAACATTGGTCATGGGAAACGATGTGGTCGGTAGGCGGGATCGTCTCCTGGCTTATCCTTCCGTGGACTATCAGCGCTATGTTACTTCCCAATTTCTGGGCCTACTTCAGTTCCTTCAGCCTTTCCACACTGGCCCCGGTATTTCTTTTCGGGGCGATGTGGGGGATTGGCAACATTAACTATGGCCTGACCATGCGCTATCTCGGTATGTCGATGGGTATCGGCATTGCGATAGGTATTACGCTGATTGTCGGCACGCTGATGACCCCGATTATCAACGGCAACTTTGATGTGCTGATCAACACCTCCGGCGGACGCATGACGCTGCTTGGCGTGTTGGTCGCACTAATTGGCGTGGGCATTGTTACCCGTGCGGGTCAATTAAAAGAACGCAAAATGGGCATCAAAGCCGAAGAGTTCAACCTGAAAAAAGGGTTGGTTCTGGCGGTCATGTGCGGCATTTTCTCCGCAGGAATGTCATTTGCGATGAACGCCGCGAAACCGATGCACGATGCCGCCGCCGCATTGGGTGTGGACCCGCTGTATGTCGCTCTGCCCAGCTATGTGGTTATCATGGGCGGTGGTGCGCTGGTCAACCTGGGTTTTTGCTTCATTCGTCTGGCAAAAGTGAAGAACTTGTCGATAAAAGCCGACTTCTCGCTGGCAAAACCGCTGATCATCAGCAACGTGCTACTCTCCGCGCTCGGTGGCTTGATGTGGTATCTGCAATTTTTCTTCTACGCCTGGGGCCACGCGCGTATTCCGGCACAGTATGACTATGTAAGCTGGATGCTGCACATGAGTTTCTATGTCCTGTGCGGCGGGATTGTTGGTCTGGTATTGAAAGAGTGGAAAAACACGGGTCGACGTCCGGTCAGCGTGCTGAGCCTCGGCTGCGTGGTGATTATCGTCGCGGCAAACATTGTCGGTCTGGGAATGGCCAGCTAAGCATGTTGGGTACTGAGATGACGCCACTGGCTCGGCGTCATCTATCGTTAGTTTGATACACACAAATTTTTATTTGCCAGATTAATTTTTTAATAGGTAGTACGGTGATTCCATTCATCGGTATAGATGATATTACCATCGCAATGCTTCCAGGTGATTTTCTCGTAGCGAAGCAGTACCGTTTCAAGATGTGTACCTGTTGATGAGCCGGGATACAAATCAGGCGTGATGGACGTAAGCTTTACGTTGTGAAGAATGATGTTGAAATATTCCTTTTCAATCCCTGCTTCATTAATTGAGTACATTTTGTATCGTCGCTGATTTGAGCGTAGCTCCGGTACTTAATGCTCTGTACAAAAAAGGTGTAACCCGGTCGAATTCTTTTTGAAACATGATGGGTGCATGAATTCGCGTACCCGTTAGGCGCCCTGTATTACTATCAACCGGGATATTGATGTTGTGAGTCAGTGACTTTATTTCAATAGCTCCGACACGTCCGACAACCAGAGATGAGCCTGACATAGGAGAACCATTTTCATCTGTTAGCCACAAATAAGCTGGGTTAGACATTTAAACTCCTTTTATTTAAACTTGGTGAACCGTGAAGTCAATCGGGGAAACAACCACATCAGAATAATAAGTGTAATTAATGTTAGCAATAAACAATATTTAGGGAACAGATGAAGCCATAATAAACCAAAGCCTATTACCAGAACTGGAAACACTACACCTTCTAATAAAAGTGTTATCAAACTCTTAAACACTAAAATCCCCCTGTAAAAAATCAGCTAAGTCATCAAGATTTGAGAAGAGTTGAGACTTTGCTCTGCTAATCATTTTGGAAATTGCTGGTTCGACAAAATAATGCATTTCAAGCTTTGCCTGATATAAAATCCAATAATAATCTGAATCCACTGCTTTTAGATGACGGGCAGCAAGCGCACACTTTTGTTGAACGCCGAAAAACTGAAGCACGAATACTGCTTGTGGTAGCTTTGCAGATAGACGTTCAACAATGATTTTAGACATGAAACCAGACTGAGACAACGCAAGAGAAGCCGCGGAAGCAAAAGCGTACCTGGTCCCTCCTGCAATATTCATATGAGAAGCTATTGCTGACATTTTTCTGATTAACTGACGCGCCGAACCTTCTGGATTACCTTCATCAACATCATCACTTATCATTTTGAAGTACAAATAGAGCATATATGCAATTACATCACGATATCTATATATAGACTCTATGGAATAGAGTGTTCTTATTTCTTCAGTCTTTAAGTCCTGACAAACATCATTGTATTGCGGTATAAAGCATGATGAATACCAACTAGCTCGCTCCATACCCGAATATATATCTGAAGCAACTCCCCGGGCTGACTGCAAAACTCCACCAACCGCATTCTGAGTGGTTAGCGCCAGCCGCCTGTCATTTTGAAATTTCATTCTTAAATAGTCAGAAGCCTGCATTGTTTAACGCCCAATAATTTCTGGTAAATTATTTCAACATACGCTCATCATTCTCTCCTGATAATGGTCGTTATTCCTATTTTAGGCTTTATTTACAGAAGTGAGCCATCGCGAAATTTTCAATTTTTGGAGGGATCGCTGTCAGATTTTATCATCTTGATATCCGACGTAATCATGGTTACTCACTCAGCCAGATGACGCCACTGGCTCGGCGTCATCCCGGTTTCCCGCGTAAACACCACCGAAAAGTAGTTACTGTCCTCAAAGCCACAGCGCATGGAAATCTCACTAATCATTAACCGGCTGTGCTTGAGCAGATACTGAGCATGGCAGACCCGCACCTGGCGGAGATACTGGTTGATGGTCATCCCGGTCTGGCTGCGAAACTGCTGGCGCAAAACGCGTTCGCTGCACTGTTCGCGCTCGCAAAATTTATCCAGTTCGAAAGCATGCTCATGACTCCCGGCTAATGCGGTAATGAGTTTATCCAACAGCGTTTCACTCGACGTTGCCGGGAGCGTATCTGTCGCATAACGATGGCGTTTAAGGAGGGTCACCAGTTGCCCGAACAGCAGTTCCGCCATGTTAAAAGCCTGCGCATCGCGTTGATTGCTTTCATGCTCAAGCTGGCTTATCACCTGCCTGGCCTGAGTCATGCCAACGCTGCCGAGTCGCCAGTGCGGCTGCCGTGGCGTACCGTTAAATCCGGGGATCGCCCCTTCCCAGTCAACATTCAGCGTTAACCGCTCCGGGCAGTAGATGATATTTTGCAAAACAAGGTCATTTACGGACGTGTAGGAATGTTTGTCTTCAGCGCGAATGTAAAACAGATCGCCACGGGTTATCCGGTACGGACGATCGTTAAGAACATGCAGACCATTGCCGCGCCAGACCAGGACCAGCTCGCAAAATTCATGGGTATGTTCCGCAAAGACATCCTGCGGATAACGGTCAGCCACGGCGACAGCCTGCTGCTCATGCGCGAAAAAGTCTGATGTCAGAAGGATTAGCTGATTCGCCATCACAATATTCCCTGCCATCCGGCGTTAAGGAACATGATTATCTGAGATTCGGCGGTAAAAAACGTTGATAGCTTTCGCGTTACTGCAGGCTGCTTCCCGCAATGAGATCGCGCCCCTGACGAATATCGCGTGGCGACCAATTAAACTCCCGGCGAAAAAGCGTCGAAAAGTGATTACTGTCGCCGAAACCGCAGAGATACGCGATATCCGTCACGCTGTCCTCACTATGACGAAGCAGATGTCTCGCTTTAATAAGCCTCAGGCGGTTAAGGTAGCGCTGGGGCGTCAATCCCGTTTGTTGTTTAAGCTGGCGGTGCAGTGTGCGCAAAGAGAGCGAAAACTTTTCGGCCAGCGCCTCCCAGCACACCTCGTCAGCAAAGTTATCTTCCAGCCACGCCATCAGAAGGTTAAGCCGCGCATCGTTATCGGTTGCCGCTGCCATCAGGCTGCTTTTACGCAACACGACCAGTAGCTGCATAAACAGAATTTCACGATTTGCCGCCGTCGGCGTATCCATTCCTTCACCGAGCGCTTCCATTTGCCCCACCAACTGTCGGACCTGCTGTAGTACCCCCTGGTTTACCCGCCAATGGGATGGGTACTGCCCATTCTGTTCCTGAGGTAAAAGCTGATTCAGCCCGGCTAAAAATTGAAACGCATCCGGGGAGCGATACAGGACATTGGTCAGACACAAATTGTCAGTATGTTCATATAAATGCCGGTCATGATCGCGGACGAAACACACCGTACCACCGCTGATGGCATACGGTTGCCCGTTGAACACGTGGATCCCCGTACCATGCTCGACCACCACAATTTCATGAAAATCATGATGATGTTCAGGAAACGCGGGTTGAGGAAGCCGCGGTTCAATAGCCACTGGCGCTTTACCTGTCGGAAAAAAGTCTACGCAATGCAGTACAGTCATGACGGCTCCCCCTGTTTAGCGAATATGGCTGAATAGTAATTAAGGGTTACTACCCTCACCTTAAATTTTTGACGCCAAAGTGCGTAAACATGGTCAATTCTTCAAGATACGGTGGGAAAGATCGGGAATTGCGGAAGGCGTCACATCTGCCCGAATCCGCCCCATGAGTAGAAACTGTGAACATCATCACGTTCACCTTTGCCATGTTGCCAGCCGCTAATTGTGCCTGTCACTGTTAAGAAGGTACGTCTTATCGGGGGTTCTTAGACTGAGTGCAATAAAACTCAGAAGGACCTCGCTATGACTTTTCGCCATTGTGTCGCTGTCGATCTCGGCGCATCCAGCGGGCGCGTAATGCTGGCGCGTTACGACAGTGAACACCGCACCCTGACGCTGCGTGAAATCCACCGCTTCGTTAACTGTCTACAAAAAACGGACGGTTTTGACACCTGGGACATCGACAGCCTGGAAAACGACATTCGTCTGGGTCTGAAGAAAGTCTGCGATGAAGGCATTCGGATAGACAGCATCGGTATTGATACCTGGGGGGTGGATTACGTACTGGTCGATAACGCCGGTCAGCGCGTCGGTCTGCCGATCTCTTACCGTGATAATCGCACGACAGGCATTATGTCGCTGGCGATGGTGCAACCGGGTAAAAACGAGATTTACCGGCGTAGCGGTATTCAATTTCTCCCCTTTAACACCCTGTATCAGTTGCGCGCGCTGGTTGAACAGCAACCAGAATTGCTCCCGCAGGTGGCGCATGCCCTGCTGATCCCCGACTACTTCAGTTTTCGCCTGACCGGTGAAATGAATTGGGAATACACCAATGCCACCACCACCCAGTTAGTCAATATCAATACCGACGACTGGGATGACACGCTGCTGGCGTGGACCGGGGCAGACAAAGCCTGGTTTGGTCGCCCGACGCATCCGGGGAACGTCATTGGCCACTGGATTTGCCCGCAGAAAAATCAAATTCCTGTCGTGGCGGTTGCCAGTCACGACACGGCCAGCGCAGTCATTGCTTCGCCGCTCGCCGATAAAAACAGCGCGTATCTCTCTTCCGGCACCTGGTCGCTGATGGGGTTTGAGAGCAGAACACCGTATACCAACGATGCGGCATTGGCGGCGAATATCACCAACGAAGGCGGCGCGGAAGGGCGCTACCGGGTACTGAAAAATATCATGGGACTATGGCTGCTCCAGCGCGTATTAAAAGAGCGCCAGATCGACGACCTGCCAACGCTTATCGCCGAAACGCAAGCGCTACCAGCCTGCCAGTTCCTGATCAACCCGAACGACGATCGCTTTATCAACCCCGACGATATGAGTGCGGAAATTCAGGCGGCCTGTCGTGAATCGGGCCAACCTGTTCCTCTGCAAAACGCCGAACTGGCGCGCTGTATCTTCGACAGCCTGGCGCTGCTGTATGCCGACATTCTGCAAGAGCTGGCGGACCTGCGTGGCGCAGCGTTTAGCCAATTGCACATTGTTGGTGGCGGTTGCCAGAACGCGTTACTGAATCAGCTGTGCGCGGATGCCTGCGGTATTCGCGTTATGTCCGGGCCGATTGAGGCCTCCACGCTCGGCAACATCGGCATCCAGTTGATGACGCTGGACGAGCTTAACAACGTCGATGATTTCCGTCAGGTAGTGCGCGCCAACTACGACCTGACCACCTTCATTCCCAATCCGGAAAGTGAAATTGCCCGCTACCAGGCGCAGTTTCAATCACTACGACAGACAAAGGAGCTTTGCGCATGACCACTCAACTTGAACAAGCCTGGGAACTGGCAAAACTGCGTTTCGCCGCGGTAGGTATTGATGTCGAGGCGGCCTTACGCCAGCTCGATCGTCTGCCGGTCTCCATGCACTGCTGGCAGGGCGATGACGTCGCCGGTTTCGAAAACCCGGAAGGCTCGCTCACTGGCGGAATTCAGGCTACCGGCAATTATCCCGGCAAAGCGCGCAACGCGACCGAACTGCGTGCCGATCTGGAGCAGGCGCTGAGCCTGATACCGGGTCCAAAACGCCTGAATCTGCATGCGATCTATCTGGAATCCGATACGCCGGTTGCCCGCGACCAAATCAAACCGGAACACTTCAAAAACTGGGTTGAGTGGGCGAAAGCAAACCAGTTAGGGCTGGATTTCAACCCGTCCTGCTTTTCTCATCCGCTGAGCGCCGACGGCTTCACGCTGGCCCATGCCGATGACCACATTCGCCAGTTCTGGATTGACCACTGCAAAGCCAGCCGTCGCGTCTCGGCGTATTTTGGCGAACAGTTGGGTACGCCGTCGGTAATGAACATCTGGATCCCGGACGGTATGAAAGATATCACCGTTGACCGTTTAGCGCCGCGCCAGCGCCTGCTGGAAGCACTGGACGAAGTGATCAGCGAGAAACTCGACCCGGCGCACCATATTGACGCCGTTGAGAGCAAGCTGTTTGGCATCGGCGCTGAAAGCTACACCGTCGGCTCCAACGAGTTCTATATGGGCTACGCCACCAGCCGCCAGACCGCGCTGTGCCTGGATGCGGGACACTTCCATCCGACTGAAGTGATTTCCGACAAAATCTCCGCCGCCATGCTGTATGTACCGCGCCTGCTGCTGCACGTCAGTCGTCCGGTGCGCTGGGACAGCGATCACGTGGTGCTGCTGGATGATGAAACTCAGGCAATTGCCAGCGAAATCGTCCGCCACAACCTGTTTGATCGCGTACACATCGGTCTCGACTTCTTCGACGCTTCCATTAACCGCATCGCGGCATGGGTTATCGGCACCCGCAATATGAAAAAAGCCCTGCTGCGCGCGCTGTTAGAACCAACCGAGCAACTGCGTCAGCTCGAAGCCAGCGGCGACTACACCGCACGTCTGGCCCTGCTGGAAGAACAAAAATCACTGCCGTGGCAGGCCGTCTGGGAAATGTATTGCCAGCGCCACGACACGCCAGCGGGCAGCCAGTGGCTGGATAGCGTTCGCGCCTATGAAAAAGAGATCCTGAGCAAACGTAGCTGATAGCGACACCTGAACTGTAGGCCGGATAAGACGCCCCGCGTCGCCATCCGGCAATAAATAAAACACGATTGCCGGATGGCGCTGCGCTTATCCGGCCTACGTAAGACCCGATAACCTTCGGGCAATAAATGGGAGCACCGAACATGCAGAACATTACTCATTCCTGGTTTGTCCAGGGGATGATCAAAGCCACATCCGATGCGTGGCTGAAAGGCTGGGATGAACGTAACGGCGGCAACCTGACGCTGCGCCTGGATGAAGCGGATATCACGCCATTTAGCGGCAATTTCCACGAAAATCCGCGCTATATCGCGCTGAGTCAACCCATGCCATTGCTGGCGAATACGCCATTTATCGTCACCGGCTCGGGTAAATTTTTCCGTAACGTTCAGCTCGATCCGGCGGCAAATTTAGGCGTAGTGAAAGTGGACAGCGACGGTGCGGGCTATCACATCCTTTGGGGCCTGACCCACGAAGCGGTGCCAACCTCCGAATTGCCAGCCCACTTCCTCTCTCACTGCGAACGTATTAAAGCGACGAACGGCAAAGATCGCGTGATCATGCACTGCCACGCCACCAACCTGATCGCCCTGACCTATGTGCTGGAAAACAACACCGCACTGATCACCCGCAAACTGTGGGAAGGCAGCACCGAGTGCCTGGTGGTGTTCCCGGATGGCGTCGGCATTTTGCCGTGGATGGTGCCGGGTACGGATGAAATCGGCCAGGCGACCGCGCAGGAAATGCAGAAGCATTCGCTTGTTTTGTGGCCGTTCCATGGTGTGTTCGGCAGCGGCCCCTCCCTCGATGAAGCATTCGGTTTGATCGATACCGCTGAGAAATCCGCTGAGGTTTTAGTCAAAATCTATTCGATGGGCGGTATGAAGCAGACCATCACGCGTGAAGAACTGGTCGCACTCGGCAAACGTTTTGGCGTGACTCCGCTGGCAAGCGCACTAGCATTATAAGGAGAATAGTGATGAGCTTTATGTTGGCACTACCCAAAATTAGCCTGCATGGCGCTGGAGCGATTGCCGATATGGTGAACCTCGTGGCGAATAAGCAATGGGGCAAAGCGCTGATCGTTACCGATGGTCAATTGGTGAAACTGGGCCTGCTGGATAGCCTGTTTAGCGCGCTGGATGAACATCAAATGTCTTACCACCTGTTTGATGAGGTATTCCCAAACCCGACAGAAGAGCTGGTGCAGAAAGGTTTTGCGACGTATCAGAGCGCAGAATGTGACTACATTATCGCCTTTGGCGGCGGCAGTCCGATCGATACCGCTAAAGCAGTGAAAATCCTGACCGCCAACCCAGGCCCTTCTACCGCATACTCCGGCGTGGGCAAAGTGAAAAATGCCGGCGTTCCGCTGGTCGCCATCAATACCACCGCCGGCACTGCTGCAGAAATGACCAGCAATGCGGTGATTATCGACTCTGCTCGCAAGGTTAAAGAGGTGATCATCGACCCGAACATCATCCCGGATATCGCCGTGGATGATGCCAGCGTGATGCTGGAAATCCCGGCTTCCGTTACCGCCGCAACCGGCATGGACGCCCTGACTCACGCGGTGGAAGCCTATGTTTCCGTCGGCGCGCACCCACTCACTGACGCCAATGCGCTGGAGGCCATTCGCCTGATTAATCTGTGGCTACCGAAAGCGGTCGATGATGGCCACAACCTCGAAGCCCGTGAGCAAATGGCATTTGGTCAATATCTGGCGGGTATGGCATTTAACAGCGCCGGTCTTGGTCTGGTGCATGCGCTGGCGCACCAGCCGGGCGCAACCCACAACCTGCCGCACGGCGTCTGCAACGCCATCCTGCTGCCGATAATCGAAAACTTTAACCGACCGAACGCCGAGGCTCGCTTTGCCCGAGTGGCGCAGGCGATGGGCGTCGATACCCGCGGCATGAGCGATAAAGCGGCAAGCATGGAAGCCATCAACGCCATTCGCGCCCTGAGCAAGCGGGTAGGTATTCCAGCCGGTTTCAGCCAGCTTGGCGTGACCAAAGAGGATATTGAAGGCTGGTTAGATAAAGCGTTGGCCGATCCATGCGCGCCGTGTAACCCGCGCATCGCCAGCCGCGATGAAGTCCGCGAGCTGTATCTGGAGGCGTTATGATCCGCAAAGCGTTTGTGATGCAGGTGAATGCCGACGCGCACGTTGAGTACCAGCGTCGGCACAATCCCATCTGGCCAGAACTGGAATCACTACTGAAACAACACGGCGCCCATCACTACGCGATTTATCTCGATCAGGAGCGTAATCTGCTGTTCGCCACCGTGGAGATTGAGTCCGAGGAGCGCTGGAATGCCGTTGCCAGCACCGACGTTTGCCAGCGTTGGTGGAAACATATGCGTGACGTGATGCCAGCCAACCCGGACAACAGCCCGGTCAGCACAGAGCTAAAAGAAGTGTTTTATCTGCAATAATCTTGTAGGCCGGATAAGGCGCTAAGCGCCGCATCCGGCACAACGCAACATAGCAGTTAGTTCTGCTCTGAAACCAGAATCGCCTGAGTATCCGGCTCCAGCGCTTTAAAGATATGCGCCCGATCGGCGGGGTAACAAATGTAGTCACCCTCACCTAACTCTTCCGGCGCTTCCGTCAATCCCACCATCGCCTTACCTTGCGTCACGATAATATGTTCAACTGATCCCGGTGGATGCGGCTGTGAAATACGATCCGCGCCCGGCTGCGTCAGCAGCAAATAGATATCCCGCCGCGCGCCCGGTGGGCAGGCGGCCAGTAAAATGGCCTGGTAGTGGGCCTGCTCCGCCACCACTTTTGTCCCTTCGCCGCGGCGAATTACCTGCGTTTTTTGCTCCTGCGGTTCCAGCAGGCGCGCAAAAGGGATATCCAACGCCACACACAGCGACCACAGCGTTTCCAGACTAGGGTTGCCATTTCCTGCTTCCAACTGTGAGAGCGTCGATTTTGCAATCCCCGCGCGGCGGGCAATCTCTGCCAGTGACAAACCGGTGCGCTGACGTTCACGCACCAGGCTTTTCGCGATCATACTGATGGGCTGGGTCATTCACGACTCCCTGTTTTTTATATCGAACAAATCGTTCGACTTGTAAAGCTAAATGGTTGCGTTCATTATAATGGAAATTCGTTCGATATGGCTAAAATGGTATGAAACATTATTTTTCCTGTCTCAAAGGCGACACGCTGAAAGCAATATTTCTCGTCTGTCTGGCCGTCGGCGTTGTCGGCATGTCATATGGCTCGCTGGCGATGGCTTACGGTTTCCCGCTGTGGGTACCGTTTGTGCTTTCAATTACGGTACTGGCAGGCGCGTCCGAGTTTATGTTTATCGGCATCGTCGCCAGCGGCGGTAACCCACTGGCGGCGGCGGCTGCCGGTTTACTGGTGAACGCCCGGCACGTGCCGTTTGGCGTCACGGTGCGTGACCTGGTGGGCTCCCGGGCCGCCAGTTTCCTCGGCTGCCATATCATGAACGACGAAAGCGTAGTGTTCGGCCTGTCGCAAAAAACGCCGGAACAGCGTAAAGCCGCCTACTGGCTATGCGGCCTGGGCGTCGCCATTTTCTGGCCAATTGGCACGCTGATTGGCGCAGGTGTCGGTAAACTGCTCCCGGCCCCGGAAACCATCGGTCTGGATGCCGTTTTCCCGGCTATTTTGCTGGCGTTAGTGGTTCCGGCCTTTAAAAATCGGACCACGCTGATCCGCGCCTGTAGCGGTGCCGCGCTGTCGCTCGCATCTATACCTTTCGCGCCGGTGGGCCTGCCGGTACTGCTCTCACTGTTTGGTTTACTGACGAGGAAAAAATAATGGGCAACATGACGCTGTTTATCGTTGGTATCGCCATATTATCTCTGGGAACGTATTTAATGCGTTTAGGCGGAGCAAAACTGGGGAGTCGTTTAGCGTTCTCGGAACGCTCGCAGGCCCTGCTTTCTGATGCCGCAACGGTATTGCTGTTTTCCGTCGCGCTGGCAACCACCTTTTATGAAGGTGAACACTTTGCTGGAATGGCGCGTGTTCTTGGGGTTGGCTTCGCGGTCTTTCTCGCCTGGCGCAAAATGCCGCTGATCGTGGTGATCGTTGCCGCCGCTGTGGTGACCGCGCTGTTGAGGATGGCGGGCATAAACTAAAAAAGCGCCTCAAAGGCGCTCTTTCTACAGTACTGAGGTATCTTATTTCAGCAGTTCAGCGGTCATGTGCACGCGGTTACCGGTGTAAGCCTGGGTGATTTTATAATCGCTGGCGCCTGCACGTTCAGCCTGAGCGGCAATGCTTGCTTCAGCACTTTCCAGCGTAGAACCCGTTGCGGTAACAGTCTGAGCAGCGAATGAACCGAAAGAAGTAGCCAGAGCGATAACTGCGACAAAAGTTTTGATGCTTTTCATGATATAAACCCTTTAACTTAGTTGTTTGAGTAAGGCACCGTGCCTTGATGTGATAAATAATAGCCATCTCATCACACAACTAAAAGCGGAAGGATTTGCCAATCTTATTCAAATTATTTGAGTAATAAAATGTCAATTGAACACAAGCAAACATTGTTGTCAGGCTGTCGAAAAAAGCGACAACCCGCGGGTGCCTGGTTGCATCGCCAGGGTGAGCCTCAAAACAAGATATACGTTCTGCATCAAGGCGTTGCTCGCGCGGTTTACCACTCTCCACATGGCTCAGAACGGGTTAAAGAGTTCTACTTTGCCGGGGAGTACTGCTTTCTGTACCTGAACTGGCTGACCAAAACGCCTGCTGATTACAGTCTGCAAATGATTACCGCAGGAGAAACCAGCGAAATTTCTTTGGCTTTGCTGGATGCGCCGGAAAATCAGGATATTAAGACCCAGCTACTGATTCAGCAATTGATCTACAAAGAGAAAAAAGAGCAAATGCTACTGCTCAATACCCCAGAGCAGCGCTACCGGTATGTACAAACACACTTCCCGGACTGGGAGTCGCAGCTCACTCAGCGCGATCTCGCCAACTATATCGGTATTAATCCCGTTAGCCTGTCTCGTATTCGCCAGCGCCTTAACAAAAGCTAACGCCTTATGTGAATGCGTCGAGTATTGTCCCGCCACTCTGCAACGGTTGGCGCACATTATGAACGCATTTCTTCTCTCTCAGATTCTGGCCGGTATCAGCTTCTTGCTGGATATTTCCGCTTTTCATTTTCAACGCCGGGCCATCACCTTATCTCTGCTCACCACCTCAACTTCCCTGCTCGCTATCCATTTCTCCCTTTTGGATCAAGATGCTGCGGCTGGGTTAATGGTCATCGCCGCATGCCGCTACGCGACGGCCATCGTCACGTTTCACCGCTGGGCTATGTGGGGTTTTATGCTGGGGTCGCTGCTGTGTAGCGTTTATCTTTGGCAAAACCTGTCGAGCATTTTGCCGCTGATGGGAAGCCTGCTGATGACCTTTGCGTCGTTTCAAAAACGCAGTGGGAAACTACGCGGATACACATTGTGCGGCAGTCTGTGTTGGCTACTGAACAATGTGATTGTCGGCTCGCCCGTTGCCGTAATAATGGAACTGGCATTTTCAGGCAGTATCCTGGCCGCCTGGTGGCGTCACTTCGCGATCAGACGCTCCGGATGCGTATAGATTGTCGCCCTGCCTGGTTTGCAAAAACCCACCAGCGTCAGGTTACAGCGTTCGGCAACTTCCACCGCGAGCGTTGTCGCCGCAGAAACGGCAAACAAAATCTCCACGCCGCACATTGCCGACTTCTGCACCATCTCGTAGCTGGCGCGGCTGGAAACTAATACCGCGCCCTGTTGCCAGGTTTCCCCTTCGAGCGCCCGACGCCCCAGCAGTTTATCCAGCGCGACATGACGCCCAACGTCTTCATGTCCACCTGCCAGATGACCTGAAAGCTGTACCCATGCCGCCGCGTGCGTGCAGCCGGTCAGTTGCCCCACGGGCTGGTAATCATGGAGATGCCTTAAGGCGTTATCGAGGAGCGTCAGATCAAATGTCTGGGTAAATGCCAGAGGCTGGACCGGTTTGCCGATGTCATTGAGCTGCTCCACGCCGCAAACGCCACAACCGGTGCGACCAGCCAGTGCGCGACGACGCTCCTTCAACCCCATAAAACGGCGGCTGGATAGCTCAATCTGAACTTCTAATCCGTTGCAGGAAGGAACCACGTCCATCCCGTAAATATCTTGCGGGGACTCAATAATGCCTTCAGAAAGTGAAAAACCCATCGCGAAATGCTCAAGATCTTTCGGTGACGCCATCATCACCACATGTGAAATTCCGTTATAGACCAGCGCAACAGGCACTTCTTCAGCGACCTCATCAGGCTGAGGATGTTGCAAATCCTCGCGCTTCCAGAGCGTCAATTGGCGCGATCCTGTCGGAGATGTCACATTCTTAATGTTTTCTTGAATAATCTTATTCACTTTCTTTTAACCATATTGGAACACGCATACCAACATTGTGGTATTCTTTACAAATCCCTCCTGGACGGAGGGAAATTCACCCAATTCTGGACCTTTGCGGTCCCGTCCGCAAAGAAAAATAACAACCACTTCCCACGCGTTGGCATGGCAGAAATGCGAAGGGAATGTGACAATGTCGAAACAAGGAGCAAACCATGCAGGTCAGCAGAAGGCAGTTCTTTAAGATCTGCGCTGGCGGTATGGCAGGCACCACGGCAGCAGCACTGGGCTTTGCACCCGGTGTAGCGCTCGCGGAAACACGGCAATATAAACTGCTGCGCACCCGCGAAACCCGTAACACCTGCACCTACTGTTCCGTTGGCTGTGGGCTGTTAATGTACAGCCTCGGTGACGGAGCAAAAAACGCCAAAGCATCCATCTTCCATATTGAAGGGGACCCGGATCACCCGGTGAACCGCGGCGCGCTGTGCCCGAAAGGCGCAGGTCTTGTGGACTTCATCCACTCTGAAAGCCGTTTGAAATTCCCGGAATACCGCGCACCAGGCTCAGATAAGTGGCAGCAAATTAGCTGGGATGAGGCATTCGACCGCATCGCTAAGCTGATGAAAGAAGACCGCGACGCTAACTACGTTGCACAAAACGCCGAAGGCGTAACCGTTAACCGCTGGCTTTCTACCGGGATGCTGTGTGCATCCGCTTCCAGTAACGAAACCGGCTATTTGACGCAAAAATTCTCCCGCGCGCTGGGTATGCTCGCGGTCGACAACCAGGCGCGTGTCTGACACGGACCAACGGTAGCAAGTCTTGCTCCAACATTTGGTCGCGGTGCGATGACCAACCACTGGGTCGACATTAAAAACGCCAACCTCGTTGTGGTGATGGGCGGTAACGCCGCTGAAGCTCACCCGGTCGGGTTCCGCTGGGCGATGGAAGCGAAAATTCACAACGGCGCCAAGCTGATTGTCATTGATCCTCGCTTTACGCGCACCGCAGCGGTGGCTGATTTCTATGCCCCCATTCGTTCCGGTACTGACATTGCCTTCCTGTCAGGCGTCATGCTGTACCTGCTGAATAACGAAAAATTCAACCGCGAATATACCGAGGCCTATACCAACGCCAGCCTGATCGTGCGTGAGGATTATGGCTTCGAAGATGGCCTGTTTACCGGCTACGACGCGGACAAACGCAAGTATGACAAAACCAGTTGGAACTATGAGCTGGATGAAAACGGCTTCGCCAAACGCGATGTGACTCTGCAACATCCGCGCTGTGTATGGAACCTGCTCAAACAGCACGTCTCCCGCTATACGCCGGAGGTCGTAGAGAATATCTGCGGTACGCCGAAGGCCGATTTCCTGAAGGTCTGTGAATACATTGCAGAAACCAGCGCCAAAGACAAAACCGCATCGTTCCTGTACGCGCTGGGCTGGACGCAACACTCCGTGGGTGCGCAAAACATCCGTACGATGGCGATGATCCAGTTGCTCCTCGGCAATATGGGCATGGCCGGCGGCGGCGTTAACGCCCTGCGTGGTCACTCCAACATTCAGGGACTGACCGATCTTGGTCTGCTGTCACAGAGTCTGCCGGGTTATCTGACGCTGCCAAGCGAAAAACAGACCGACCTGCAAACCTACCTTGCCGCCAACACGCCAAAACCGCTGCTGGAAGGCCAGGTAAACTATTGGGGCAATTACCCGAAATTCTTCGTTTCGATGATGAAAGCCTTCTTTGGCGATAAAGCGACAGCGGAAAACAGCTGGGGCTTCGACTGGCTGCCGAAGTGGGATAAAGGGTACGACGTCCTGCAGTACTTCGAGATGATGAACCAGGGCAAAGTGAATGGCTATATCTGCCAGGGCTTTAACCCGGTCGCCTCATTCCCGAACAAAAACAAGGTCGTGGCTTCACTGTCCAAACTGAAGTATCTGATCACTATCGACCCGCTCAACACGGAAACCTCCACCTTCTGGCAGAACCATGGTGAGTCGAACGATGTTGATCCGTCGAAAATCCAGACCGAAGTATTCCGTCTGCCGTCCACCTGCTTTGCCGAAGAGAACGGTTCGATCGTCAACTCTGGTCGCTGGCTGCAGTGGCACTGGAAAGGCGCGGATGCCCCAGGGATTGCCGCAACCGATGGCGAAATCCTCGCCGGTATCTTCCTGCGTCTGCGCAAGATGTATGCCGAACAAGGTGGCGCGAACCCGGAACAGGTGCTGAGCATGACCTGGAACTACTCCACACCGCATGAACCGGCTTCGGAAGAAGTGGCGATGGAGAGCAACGGGAAAGCGCTGGCTGATATTATCGACCCGGCAACCGGCGCGGTAATCGTCAAGAAAGGCCAACAGCTCAGCTCGTTCGCCCAACTGCGTGATGACGGCACGACCTCCAGCGGCTGCTGGATTTTTGCCGGTAGCTGGACGCCGGAAGGTAATATGATGGCGCGACGCGATAACGCCGACCCGTCGGGCCTTGGCAATACGCTGGGTTGGGCCTGGGCATGGCCGCTTAACCGCCGCATTCTTTATAACCGTGCTTCCGCAGACCCGCAGGGGAATCCGTGGGATCCAAAACGTCAGATCCTGAAATGGGATGGCGCGAAATGGAGCGGGATGGATATTCCAGACTATAGCGCCGCCGCACCGGGTACTGACGTTGGGCCGTTCATCATGCAGCCGGAAGGGATGGGACGCCTGTTTGCTATTGATAAGATGGCGGAAGGACCATTCCCGGAACACTACGAGCCGTTTGAAACGCCGCTCGGCACTAACCCGCTGCACCCGAACGTTATCTCTAACCCTGCCGCGCGTATCTTTAAAGGTGACGCGGAAGCGCTGGGTAAAGCGGATAAGTTCCCGTATGTCGGTACAACCTATCGTCTGACCGAGCACTTCCACTACTGGACCAAGCATGCGTTGCTGAACGCCATCGCCCAGCCGGAGCAGTTTGTGGAAATTGGCGAGAAGCTGGCGAATAAGCTCGGCATCTCCCATGGCGATACCGTTAAAGTTTCCTCTAACCGCGGCTACATCAAGGCCAAAGCAGTGGTGACCAAACGTATTCGTACGCTACAGGCCAACGGTAAGGATATCGATACCATCGGTATTCCGATTCACTGGGGCTACGAAGGTGTGGCGAAAAAAGGCTTTATCGCTAACACGTTAACGCCATTCGTCGGTGATGCGAACACGCAGACGCCGGAATTTAAGTCCTTCCTCGTGAACGTGGAAAAGGTGTAACGGAGACGACCTATGGCTTATCAATCGCAAGACATCATTCGTCGATCCGCCACTAACGGTTTCACCCCCGCGCCTCAGGCGCGGGATCACCAGGAAGAGGTGGCGAAACTTATCGACGTCACGACCTGCATCGGCTGTAAAGCCTGTCAGGTTGCGTGTTCCGAGTGGAACGACATCCGTGATGAAGTGGGCAACAACGTTGGGGTGTACGATAACCCGGCTGATTTGACCGCCAAATCCTGGACGGTGATGCGCTTCTCGGAAGTGGAACAGAACGACAAACTTGAGTGGCTGATCCGCAAGGATGGCTGTATGCACTGCGCCGATCCAGGCTGCCTGAAGGCATGCCCGGCTGAAGGCGCAATCATTCAGTATGCCAACGGCATCGTCGACTTCCAGTCCGAGCAGTGCATCGGCTGCGGCTACTGCATTGCTGGCTGTCCGTTCGATGTGCCGCGCCTCAACCCGGAAGACAACCGCGTCTACAAATGTACGCTGTGCGTCGACCGTGTGGTGGTCGGGCAAGAACCGGCCTGCGTGAAAACTTGCCCAACCGGGGCGATTCATTTCGGCACCAAAGAGTCGATGAAAACGCTGGCCGGTGAGCGCGTGGCGGAACTGAAAACGCGTGGCTACGAAAACGCGGGCCTGTACGATCCGGCAGGCGTTGGCGGTACGCATGTGATGTACGTATTGCACCATGCCGACAAGCCGAATCTGTACCACGGTCTGCCGGAGAACCCGGAAATCAGCGCCACCGTGAAGTTCTGGAAAGGCATCTGGAAACCGTTGGCAGCGGTCGGCTTCGCAGCGACGTTTGCGGCCAGTATCTTCCACTACGTCGGTGTGGGTCCAAACCGTGCGGAAGAGGAAGAAGACAATCTGCATGAAGAGAAAGACGAGGTGCGCAAATGAAACGACGTGACACCATCGTGCGCTACACGGCGCCGGAACGCATCAACCACTGGGTAACCGCCTTCTGCTTTATTCTGGCGGCAGTGAGCGGGATGGGTTTTCTCTTCCCGTCTTTTAACTGGCTGATGCACATCATGGGCACGCCGCAACTGGCGCGAATTGTGCACCCGTTTGTCGGCGTGATCATGTTTGCCTCGTTTATCATCATGTTTTTCCGTTACTGGCACCATAATCTAATCAATCGGGATGATATCTTTTGGGCGAAGAATATTCGTAAGATTGTCGTCAACGAGGAAGTAGGTGACACGGGACGTTATAACTTCGGCCAGAAATGCGTATTCTGGGCGGCGATTATCTTCCTGGTGCTGTTACTGGTGAGCGGAGTGATCATCTGGCGTCCGTATTTTGCGCCTGCTTTCTCAATCCCGGTGATCCGATTCGCGTTAATGCTGCATTCATTTGCCGCAGTAGCGTTAATTGTGGTTATCATGGTGCACATTTACGCCGCCCTTTGGGTGAAAGGCACCATTACCGCGATGGTGGAGGGATGGGTTACTAAATCGTGGGCGAAGAAACATCATCCGCGCTGGTACCGTGAAGTCCGCCAGAAACAGGAAAAATCATCTGAATGAGTATTCGCATAATCCCGCAAGATGAGCTGGGTTCGAGCGAGAAACGCACGGCGGATATGATTCCGCCGTTATTGTTCCCCAGACTCAAAAATTTGTATAACCGCCGTGCTGAACGTCTGCGCGAGCTGGCCGAAAACAACCCGCTGGGCGATTATCTGCGCTTTGCCGCGCTGATCGCCCACGCACAAGAAGTGGTACTGTACGATCATCCGCTGCAGATGGATCTGACCGCTCGTATCAAAGAAGCGAACGATCAGGGCAAGCCGCCGCTGGATATCCACGTCCTGCCACGCGACAAACATTGGCAAAAACTGCTGCAATCGCTAATTGCTGAGCTGAAGCCGGAGATGAGCGGCCCTGCACTGGCCGTAATCGAGAATCTGGAAAAAGCCTCTGAGCAGGAACTGGAGCTGATGGCCAGCGCGCTGTTTGCCTCAGATTTTGCCTCCGTCAGCAGCGACAAAGCCCCGTTTATTTGGGCTGCGCTGTCGCTCTACTGGGCACAGATGGCAAGCCTGATCCCCGGCAAAGCGCGCGCTGAGTACGGCGAACAACGCCAGTTCTGTCCGGTATGCGGTTCGATGCCGGTCTCCAGCGTGGTGCAAATCGGCACAACGCAGGGACTACGTTATTTGCACTGCAACCTGTGCGAAACCGAATGGCACGTGGTGCGCGTGAAGTGCAGCAACTGCGAACAGAGCCGCGATTTGAACTACTGGTCGCTGGATAACGAGCAGGCGGCAATTAAAGCGGAAAGCTGCGGCGACTGCGGGACTTACCTGAAGATTCTCTACCAGGAAAAAGACCCGAAAGTCGAGGCCGTGGCCGACGACCTCGCGTCACTGATGCTGGACGCCCACATGGAGCAAGAAGGCTTTGCCCGCAGCTCCATCAACCCGTTCCTGTTCCCGGGTGAAGGGGAGTAAGTTTTAAGATCTTCCCTCGGTAAGTGAACCTGGCTGCCGGGGGTTATCTTAGCGCCTGAATGACATGTTTTGGATCGTTGGCAATGGCGCGTAACAACGCTTTTGCTGGACCGGTCGGTGAACGACGCCCCTGTTCCCAATTTCGCAACGTATCCACACTTACCGATATCAAATCTGCGAAACGGGTCTGTGATAATCCCGATGACTGGCGGATTTCCTTTATTTTCATGGCGTCGATATGAAAGGTGCGGGAAGGTTGCCGCGTTCCTTCAGCAATCTCATTCATCTGAACCATACTTTGAGTTAATCGCTCAAATAGTGCCTTATCCATTTACCACCCCTCATTCAACATCCGCAGCAGTACTTTTTCTTGTGGAGTCAGATCATCCTTGATCCCTTTCTGATAAATCAGCAACAATCGAATTTGTGATTGTCTGATTTGATGAAAGTAGATAATCCTCACACCGCCACGTTTTCCTTTCCCTCGCGCTCTCCAGCGAACCTTTCTCAGGCCCCCCGTTTCTTGTATCAGATCGCCGCAATCGGGCTGAATCGCAAGGAATATCTGTAATCTACGGTATTCATCATCATCCAGTAATTTTTTGACGTCTTCAGTGAAGATTTCCGTTTCTATGAATAACATTTCAGTACGCCATTGGACTATATTAATAGAAATTGACTATACGTCAATGGCGTATAGTGCGTTTTTCTCACAATACAGAATTCAAACCGCAGAAACCAATGATGGTATTTAATGTGCGAGCCGCTTTCCAGAATCGTACGCAGCCCAATTTTTCCATTTTCATTCGTACCGAATCGGGTTATAAAACTGTATATCCATACAGAAAAGGGAATAAAAATGGCACTGGAAAGCGGGATTGCGCAGTTAGTGGAGGAATTTATCGCGGTGGGGCGCCCCTCTTCTCGTAAGCAGAATATTGATGACCGGAGAGCAAACTACATCGCCAGTACGATGCTGGCAGGGGAAACAGAAACCCGCGTCCAGGTTGAAGATATTGAACTCGATGCCATGACGTTTCGCGTGGTTTCGCCACGGGACACCATGGGAAAGCTACCCTGTGTTATCTATTATCACGGCGGCTGCTTTGTCAGCGGTGGTTTTGCTACTCACGATAACCAGCTAAGGCAGTTAGCTTTTTACAGCGGCTGTCGCGTAATTGCGGTGCAGTACCGCCTTGCGCCAGAGCACACCTTCCCGGCAGCCCATAACGATGCCGAAGCCGGAGCCAATACTATCTGGAAATATGCCCATAAACTGGGGATAGACCGCGCGAACATTACGCTTGCCGGTGACAGCGCGGGCGGGCATCTGGCGCTGGTCACCGCGCTACGCCTGAAAGCCGCCCGTCAATGGCAACCTGCACAGCTGATGCTGATCTATCCCATGCTGGACGCCACCGCCAGATTTGAGAGCTACGCCCGTAACGGGCAGGATTACATTATCACGCGTGACACGCTGCTTTCAGGCTACGAGATGTATATGCCGCAAACCGATCCACTGCATCCTGAAGCCAGTCCGCTCTGGCGTGAAGACTTCACCGGTCTGCCACCCACGCACATCATTACTGCCGAATTCGACCCACTGCGCGATGAAGGCGAGGCCCTGTATCAACGGTTCCAGGAACAGGGTGTGGAATGCACTTGCCAGCGCTATCTCGGTGTCATTCATGGCTTTTTCCAGCTCGGAGGCGTGAGCCAGGCGGCACGAAGCGCCATGCGGGATATGGCCTGGCGGCTTGGTCAGTAAGTTTGTTCATATTTTCGTCCACGGGTGCTATCTTGTGTGAATAGATAACACAGAGGACAAACCTATGCCCAGAACTACCAGCATTACAATTGGCGAGCATCTCGATCGTTTTGTTAACGAAATGATTGAAAGTGGGCGCTATGGTTCCACCAGCGAAGTTGTCCGTTCGGCATTACGTTTACTGGAGGAACAAGAATTGCGAAATAGCGCATTACGCGACGCGCTGGAGGATGGGATACACAGCGGCACAAGCGACCTGACTCTACAGGAGGTCGCGCAAAGGAAAAAGCGCAGCCTGAATGTATAAACTCTCTAATCAGGCAGTCGAAGACTTTGAATCTATCTATGAATACACCTGGAGAAAATTCGGTTATCAACAGGCAGATAAATACACTACTGAGATGGAACAGCTTTTTTTACTGTTAGAGAAAAACGCTTTGATGGGGCGCAACCGTTCTGAGATTAAGGAAGGTACCCGTCAATACAATCATCGACAACATGCGATTTTTTATCAAAATGCGGATTATGGCATTCTCATAATCCGCATTTTACATCAGCAAATGAACCCAATATTACATTTCAGCTAGAGGAGCTACTCTTCCTCATTCCCGCCCTCTTCATACGCGCCAAACGGTTTCGCGGGTAGGACAATATACGTGCCTTCAAACACGACGCCTGGCGAGTCATCGCCAAATACCTCGACCTGCATCTTCACACGCGCCTTACGCCCTCTCGCCAGACGGTCGAGATCGCCACTCAGCGAGCCCAGGTCGGCGATGGCGGTAGGCTTCCCGGTGATCGGCCTGCTGTAGCGGATATGTGCATCGGCAAGGATAATGGTTCCCCCCAGATGACGTTCGCGCAGCATCAGCCAGATCAGCCCCCACCCCGTTAACGTGGCCAGAGAAAACAGGCTCCCGGCAAACAGAGTATGGTGCGGATTCTGATTCCCCGTCTCGGGCATCGTCGTAATAAATTTCTGCCCGGTATACTGTTGAATACGCACGCCCATTTTCTCACTCAAGGGAATATGTTCGTACCAGGCTTGCTGTAACTGTCCGCACCAGTCGCCGCGATGGAGAATATCGTCCAATGTAGCGATGGGCTTAATCATCAAAAAGTGGCGCACCGGCGTGGTTTGCGGTGTGGTGATCTCTCCCTGGCTCACAAACCCCAGTTTGGCGAAAAATTCGACCGCATCTTCACGGGCGCTACAAGTTACGCGCTTTACCCCTTCCTGACGCGCTACAGATTCCAGGGTCATCGCCATCAGCGTACCCAGTCCTTTCTCCTGCACGGAAGGGTCAACAGCCATAAAGCGTATGGAGGCTTCGTTATCCGCATTGATATACAGACGTCCTACCGCGACCAGATTCCCCTCTTCGTCCACCACCATCTGGTGATGCGCCATTGCGTCCCAGGCATCCCGTTCGGAGCCTTTTGGCTGGTGCAACGGTTTACGCAGCATCTCCCAGCGAAACTGGTAGTAACGCTCCAACTCTTCTTCTGTTTGCGGTACTCGAAGGTGATACATAGCTGTACTCTCTCTTGTTGCCCGCGGCCACACCGGTAGCTGGTTCATACTTGTAACCAGAACGTCACGGGGCCATCATTAACCAGCGAAACCTGCATATCCGCAGCGAATCGACCGGTTTGCGTATTCATTTCCTGTTGGCGGCAACGCTCAACAAAGTACTCATACAGCGCTTCTGCCCGATCGGGCGCGGCGCCTTTTGAAAAGCCCGGGCGCATACCGCGCTCAGTATCTGCCGCCAACGTAAATTGCGAGACCACCAGCACGCTGCCGCCTGACTGCTGCACATTCAGGTTCATTTTGCCTTCGGCATCGCTAAAGATTCGATAGCCGAGTACGCGTTCGCACAGGCGGTTCGCTTTTTGTTCGTCATCATCCCTTTCGACACCTAACAGGACCAAAAGTCCTGGGCCAATTTCACCCGTCACCTCGCCCTCCACGGTGACGCTGGCACGGGTTACGCGCTGAATTAATGCAATCATGGTTGCTCTGCTTCTTCTTGTTCTGCGGCTTGTTTAAGTTTGCGGTATTCCCCGAGAGTGACAGTTATTTCCGCGCCTAGCAAGACGATACACCACGTCCAGTACACCCAGACAAATAAAATGGGGATCACCGCAAGAACACCGTAAATGAGCTGATAAGACGGGAACATCGTGATATAGAGCGCAAATCCTTTCTTTCCGGCCTCGAACAATACGGCGGCTACAAAGGCGCCAATAACCGCATCCCTGTTAGGTACGCGCGTGGTCGGCACGATGCTATAAAGCAGCCAGAATGAAAGCCAGGAAAGCACCAGCGGGAAAATACGCAGAATGTTATCAATCACCGTGTTGAGATCGCTGGCCCAGCGCAATGACAACAGATAAGAGCTGATCGCCAGGCTGGCCCCCGCCAGTAGAGGTCCCAGCGTTAAAATCATCCAGTAAACGGCAAAAGAGTAAACTTTGGGCCGAGTGCGCTTACTACGCCAGATAGTATTCAGCGCGTTATCAATGGAATACATCAGTAATAACGCCGTCACAATCAGCCCACATGCCCCGACGGCGGTCATTTTGTTCGAGTTGGCGACAAACTGTTCGATATAACGTTGGATGACGTCTCCCGTCGCCGGGATAAAGTTCGCAAAAATAAAATGACGTAACTGAATACTGACGTCGGAAAACATCGGAAATGCGGCGAAAAGCGCAAAAACGACGGCAATAAGCGGTACTAATGAAAGCAATGAAACGTAGGCAAGATTTCCTGCCAACGTCGTCATGTTGTCCTCATCAATGCGCTGCCATAGCAGCTTCAGCCAGGCTCGTACGGGCCGCGTATGATGCCTGGCTTGTTGCTGAACATTTTTTAGCATAACAACTTCGCGAAATAGTCAGGAATGGTCGCTTTATCGATGACCTGGATACTGGTAATACCTAACCGGTTAGCCCCTTCAATATTATCGGCGTTATCGTCAAAAAAGACCGCATCGTGCGCAGAAAAACCTTCAGCCTGCAGGACATGCTGGTAAATCCGCGCTTCCGGTTTACGCATGCCCAAATCCTGGGAAAGATAAATATGGTCAGCAGCCTGACGGATCTCGGGGTATTCATCCGGCCAAAACGTTGTGTGCAGACGGTTGGTATTCGACAAGACGACTACCCGATGCCCCTGCTCCCGCAGTTTGTGCATGATATCGATAACCTCTGGGCGTAACGCGACAAAAACCGCCTGCCAGCCGTGGGAAAATTGCTCGTAGCTTAGCGGCAGCGCCATCTCGTGGCATAGTGCCTCAGCAAACGCTTCATCGGTTATTTCACCTCGCTCATGCTGGTGAAAAGCCTCGCCCATACTGAAACTTTGCTTTAGCGAAGCTAGCGGTACACGGCTCAGATCGCTCCATGTGCCTAACACGCGATTGAAGTCGATATCGACAATCACATTACCCAAATCAAAGATATAGAGCATGCCCTTCTCCTTATTCGCCGTGGATGAATAACTGTAGCGGGAAAGGAGAAGTTTGACTATGCGCGAATGATGGCTGCGAATTTATCGAGCCATCATTGGAGAGAATTACCCGACCTGAGCATCATCCTGTGACGGACTCACCTGCACAATTTCCACCTGCTGAGACTGGAGTAAATTATGCAATGCGGGACCAGGGTATTCATCGGTAAACAACGCGGTCACCTGAGACACATTGCCAATCTCTACCGCGGCAGAAGCCGTGTATTTCGTATGATCCGCAGCCAGCAGAATATGCCTTGAATGGGCCATCATCGTTTTCACGACGCTGGCCTCGTTGACATCAAACTCCAGCAGCGCACCATCGCTTTCGATCGCCCCCACGCTGGTTACCAGGTAATCAGCGCGAAAATCAGCGACAAATGCCGTGGCGGAAGGACCGATAATGCCACTGTTATGCGGGCGTAACGTTCCACCTGGCACCATAACTTCAAAACGTGGATTGTTATACAGAATGTGCGCCACACGCAGGCTGTTGGTGATAATGCGCAAATGATTATGGTTTAACAGCGCCCGCGCCACCTGCTCAACGGTGGTGCCAATAGTAATAAACACCGTTGACCCATCAGGAATGTAGTCGGCCACCGCTTCGGCGATGGCCTTTTTCTCTTCCGTCCACGAGACTTCACGCTGCTCGAACGCCGTATTCACCACGCTGGAGGCTCTGCCCGCGCCACCATGATGACGCGTAATTAATCCCTGCTCGCTGAGTTTACGAATATCTCGACGCACGGTCTGCGTGGACACATCCAGCAGGCTGGCCAGCTCATCAATATTCATATAACCGCGCTCGCTAATCAGCATCAGTAGCTGATCGTGTCGCGGATTACCGGTCAGTTCGGTAAGACTCATGAAATTTCCTCGAAAAACCATTGCCCTGGCATTTTATACAAAAAGTGACAGAAAAGATCGGGTTTGATCACAGTCAGGGATTCCGGCTCGTCCTCCCGGGCGCGTGCATTTAAGCGCCGCAACACCACTGGCGAACCTGACAGCGTCTTCCGGAGTATTTCCGTTGGCCAGACTGAATGCGATCGCACCGTGAAAAACATCTCCGGCCCCGGTGGTGTCAACAACGTCAACGGTAAAACCAGATTGATGCTGCAAAGTATTATTTTCTATCCAGTCGCAACCGTCACTGCCCCTTGTCACATAGACATGTCCATTTGTGAGCGTTTTTGCTTTTTTCAGTCCTACCAGTGGATCGTTTATCCCGGTCATACGCGCCAGACCTGGTTCAGAGAACGCAGCATGATCGCTTAACGTCACCAGCTCACGGATATCCTGCGGCGTTACATCGCCATCCAATACCGTCATGACTCCCGCCCGGCGTGCCAGTGTGAACGCCTGTTTAGTCCCCTCGTGCCAGCGAACATCCGCCAACACCACATCCCACTGGGAAAAATCGATCTCATTGAGCCAGTCAGCGTCATGCAGTAAATCTGGGCTGGGATAGTTAACGATAATTCGTTCCCCTTGTGCATCAACCAGAATTGCCGATTGGGAGGATTGCGCCCCCACGTAGCGTCGGGTGTAGCGGGTATTCACCCCCAAGGATTCCAGCTCCGCCAGCAGGCTATTTCCGGTGTCATCGTCGCCCACACGGCCAATAAAATCCACCTGCGCCCCCAGTTTCGCTGCAGCCACAGCGGCCGTTGCCGCAGGCCCGCCGCCCACTTCCGTATAACGCTTCGCCACATATTTCCCCCCTTCAGTCGGTAACCCCTCTACGTAATAGATGCGATCCATTACGGCAATCCCTACACAAGCAATACGAATCATGGTCATTCCTTAGGCGTTTCAAGATGGGATCATTTTAATTTCACAAAATGTTTAAAAAGTGACGGCTGTCAATTTTTTGACCATAAATTACAAATACGATCAAAAACAGACAAAAACAAACGACCTTAAATGACAAAAAATGACATCCACGTCTCAGGAGAACGTTATGGCAGTTATAGCATTTATCGGATTAGGTCAGATGGGTTCCCCCATGGCGAGCAACTTGCTGAAGCTGGGCCATCAACTCAGCGTCTTTGACGTTAACCCGGATGCCGTTCAGCGCCTGGTGGAAAAAGGTGCACAGCCTGCCAGCAGCCCGGCTCAGGCAGCAAAAGGGGCGGAATTTGTCATCACTATGCTCCCCAACGGCGATCTGGTGCGCAGCGTACTGTTCGGCGAACAGGGCATCTGCGAAAGCCTCTCCCCGCAGGCGTTGGTGATTGATATGTCCACCATTCACCCGCTGCAAACCGACAAACTGATTACCGATATGCGTGCCAAAGGCTTTGACATGATGGATTGCCCGGTTGGACGCACCTCCGATCACGCCATCGCGGGAACGCTGCTGCTGCTGGCGGGCGGAACGCCAGAACAGGTGGAACGCGCCACACCGGTGCTGATGGCGATGGGGAATGAGCTGATCAACGCAGGGGGGCCCGGCATGGGGATCCGCGTGAAGCTCATCAACAATTACATGAGTATCGCGCTGAACGCCCTCTCAGCCGAAGCAGCCGTGTTGTGCGAAGCGCTCGGTCTCTCCTTCGATGTGGCTCTGAAGGTAATGAGCGGCACCCCTGCCGGAAAAGGCCATTTCACTACCTCCTGGCCGAACAAAGTGCTGAAAGGCGATCTTTCTCCCGCCTTCATGATCGATTTAGCTCACAAAGATCTTGGCATCGCGCTGGATGTCGCAAACCTTCTGCATGTGCCGATGCCGCTCGGCGCCGCCTCCCGCGAAGTCTATAACCAGGCACGCGCCGCTGGCCGTGGCCGGGAAGACTGGACCGCAATTCTTGAACAGATTCGCGCATCCGCCGGGCTAAATAAACACACAGATAAGTAAGGACTGAACAATGACGAAGTACACCCTGAAAGATATCACCCGCGCTTCCGGCGGTTTTGCCATGCTGGCGGTCGATCAGCGCGAAGCCATGCGCTTAATGTTTGCCGCAGCGGGTGCAAAATCCCCGATCAATGACAGCGTGCTGACCGACTTCAAAGTCAATGCGGCGAAGATCCTTTCTCCCTATGCATCCGCCATTCTGGTCGATCAGCAGTTCTGCTACCGCCAGGTCGTAGAGCAAAACGCGGTTGCCAAAAGCTGCGCCATGATTGTTGCCGCTGATGACTTTATTCCGGGTAATGGCATTCCGGTCGATAGCGTGGTGATTGATAAAAAAATTAATCCACAGGCCGTGAAGCAAGATGGCGCCAAGGCTCTCAAACTGCTGGTGCTGTGGCGTAGTGATGAAGATGCCCAGCAGCGTCTGGATATGGTCAAAGAATTCAATGAGCTATGCCATTCCAATGGTCTGCTGAGCATCATTGAGCCGGTTGTTCGTCCACCGCGTCGTGGCGATAAGTTCGATCGCGAACAGGCCATTATCGATGCCGCGAAAGAGCTGGGCGATAGCGGTGCCGATCTCTACAAGGTCGAGATGCCGCTGTACGGCAAAGGGACCCAACAGGAATTGCTCAGCGCCTCTCAGCGTCTGCATGAAAACATCAACATGCCGTGGGTCATCCTCTCCTCTGGTGTGGATGAAAAATTGTTCCCACGCGCGGTCAGTGTGGCGATGATCGCTGGCGCATCCGGCTTCCTGGCCGGGCGTGCTGTCTGGTCATCAGTTATTGGCCTGCCGGACACCGAACTGATGCTGCGCGACGTTTCCGCACCTAAGTTGCAGCGTCTGGGCGATATCGTCGACGAAATGATGGCCCGCCGTTAATCGAGGATCAAAACATGAAATGGTTTAACACCTTAAGCCACAATCGCTGGCTGGAGCAGGAAACTGACCGCATTTTTAACTTTGGTAAAAATGCTGCTGTTCCTACCGGTTTTGGCTGGCTGGGAAATAGTGGTCAGGTCAGAGCGGATATGGGAACACATCTGTGGATCACCGCCCGCATGCTGCACGTTTACTCCGTTGCCGCATCCATGGGTCGCCCCGGCGCATATCAGCTAGTCGATCACGGAATTAAAGCGCTGAATGGCGCGCTACGCGACACACGTTACGGAGGCTGGTACGCCTGCGTAAATGACGAAGGCGTGATGGATGCCTCCAAACAGGGCTATCAGCATTTCTTCGTCTTGCTTGGTGCAGCCAGCGCGGTCACTACCGGGCATCCACAGGCCAGACAATTGCTGGATGACGCTATCGAAGTGATTGAGAAGTACTTCTGGAGCGAAGATGAGCAGATGTGTCTGGAGTCCTGGGACGAAGCCTTCAGCCAGACGGAAGATTACCGCGGCGGCAACGCCAACATGCACGCGGTTGAAGCCTTCCTGATCGTTTATGACGTTACCCATGACCGCAAATGGCTTGATCGCGCGCTACGTATCGCATCGGTAATTATTCACGACGTGGCTCGCAGCGGGGAGTATCGCGTCAACGAACACTTCGATTCACAGTGGAACCCAATCCGCGATTACAACAAAGATAATCCAGCGCATCGTTTCCGCGCCTACGGCGGCACGCCGGGCCACTGGATCGAATGGGGCCGCCTGATGTTGCATCTGCATGCCGCGCTGGAGGCCCGCTTTGAAACGCCTCCCGCCTGGTTGCTGGAAGATGCCAAGGGTCTGTTCCACGCCACTATCCGCGATGCCTGGGCGCCGGACGGCGCAGACGGCTTTGTCTACTCGGTGGACTGGGACGGAAAACCCATCGTGCGTGAAAGAGTGCGTTGGCCGATAGTCGAGGCCATGGGCACCGCTTACGCCCTCTACACCCTCACTGGCGACAGCCAGTACGAAGCCTGGTATCAGAAGTGGTGGGATTACTGCATCACGTATCTGATGGACTACGAGACCGGTTCATGGTGGCAGGAGCTGGATACCGATAACAAGGTAACTACCAAAGTCTGGGACGGTAAGCAGGATATTTACCATCTGCTGCACTGCCTCGTGATCCCACGTTTGCCGCTGGCTCCGGGTCTTGCTCCGGCGGTGGCAGCCGGTCTGCTGGACATCAACGCCAAATAAGTCACGAGGTGAGCAGTCATGCATAGCGGTGGAAAAACCCTTCATCTTCAGGCTGGCCATTACCAGGCGAAAATCGTCACGGTTGGCGCTGGGTTAGCAGAATTGACGCACCGTGGGCGTCACGTCGTTATTCCACATAAGCCGGAAGAGATGCCGCTGGCGCATTTGGGAAAAGTGTTAATTCCCTGGCCAAACCGCGTTGCAGACGGCTGCTATCAACATAACGGCAAGACCTATCAGCTTGCCGTTAACGACCCTGTTTCGCATACCGCCATTCATGGATTACTGGCCTGGCGCGACTGGCAGATTAACCAACTGTCGAACACGGAAGTGTCGCTGACGATTTTTCTACCGCCTTCTTATGGTTATCCCTTCGCGCTGTATTCAGAGGTGATTTACCGGCTGGATGCTCCCCGCGGACTGCACGTCTTAATTCGTACCCAGAATGTGGGCGATGAAACTGCACCGTATGGCGCGGGAGCACATCCCTACCTGACCTGCAATTTGCAACCCATCGATAGCTGCGAATTAACGCTCCCGATGAGTGCAGAAATGTGTGATGAACGCAATTTCACAACGCCGCGCTTAATCGCGCAAACCACTCTCGATCATACATTCAGGAGCTTGCAGCCTGAGGCTGAGTGGGAAGTCAGACTGACCTGCCCAACACAAAAGATATCCACATACCTGCGCAGCCACCAGCCCTGGCTGCAGGTGTATACCGGCGAAAAATTAGCACGCCGCGGCCTGGCGGTAGAACCGATGACCTGCCCGCCCGACGCCTTTAACTCCGGGATTAGCCTGATTCATCTCGCGCCCGGAGAAACGCATCAAATGCATTTTTTAATCGGCAGTGAATAACAGATTTCCGACAAATTACCGAAATACCCTATTTTTACGGAGACGAAAATGAATTCGCTACAACAACGGTCCACCGCATTAGAACTGACGACGTTACAAAATGGATTTACACTGACGTACCACCAGCGCCCGATCTTACGTCACAGCGCAGAGACCCCTTGCCTGTGGATTGGCGCTGGCGTTGCCGACATTGATATGTTCCGCGGTAACTTCAGCATTAAAGACAAGCTCAATGAGAAGATTGCCCTGACCGACGCCACGGTAAGCGAGTCTCCTGAAGGCTGGCGGGTAGATTTCAGCCGCGGTAATACTATCAACGCCACGCTGCACATCTCTACCGATGAACAGGGTCGTTTGAAGCTCGACCTTCATAACGAGGAACGCAGCCATAACCGTATCTGGCTGCGTCTGGCCGCTAACCCAGACGACCATATTTACGGCTGCGGCGAACAGTTCTCTTATTTCGATTTGCGCGGTAAGCCATTCCCACTGTGGACCAGCGAACAGGGCGTGGGCCGCAACAAAAAAAGCTATGTCACCTGGCAGGCCGACTGCAAAGAAAATGCTGGCGGTGACTACTACTGGACCTTCTTCCCACAACCCACCTTTGTCAGTACGCAGAAGTATTATTGCCACGTTGATAACAGCTGCTATATGAATTTCGACTTCAGCGCGCCGGAGTATCACGAACTGGCGTTGTGGGAGGATAAAACCACCCTGCGCTTTGAGTGCGCTGACACGTACATCTCCCTGCTGGAGAAATTAACCGCATTGTTAGGCCGCCAGCCGGAGCTGCCGGACTGGATTTACGACGGCGTCACGCTGGGCATTCAGGGCGGGACTGAGATTTGCCAGAACAAACTGGACACCATGCGTAACGCTGGCGTGAAAGTTAACGGCATCTGGGCACAGGACTGGTCCGGGATCCGCATGACCTCCTTTGGTAAACGCGTGATGTGGAACTGGAAATGGAACAGCGACAACTACCCGCAACTGGACAGTCGTATTAAGCAGTGGAAAGAAGAAGGCGTGCAGTTCCTCTCCTATATCAACCCGTACGTCGCCAGCGACAAAGATCTCTGCGCTGAAGCAGCCAAACACGGTTATCTGGCGAAAGATGCTTCTGGCGATGACTATCTGGTTGAGTTCGGCGAGTTTTATGGCGGCGTAGTCGATCTGACCAACCCCGAAGCTTACGGCAGGTTCAAAGAAGTGATCAAAAAGAACATGATCGCGCTGGGCTGCGGCGGCTGGATGGCCGACTTTGGCGAATACCTGCCAACCGACACTTACCTGCACAACGGCGTCAGCGCCGAAATTATGCATAACGCGTGGCCCGCACTGTGGGCGAAATGTAACTACGAAGCGCTACAGGAGACCGGCAAGCTCGGCGAGATCCTGTTCTTTATGCGTGCGGGCTACACCGGCAGCCAGAAATACTCCACCATGATGTGGGCGGGCGATCAGAACGTTGACTGGAGCCTCGACGATGGTCTGGCCTCGGTCGTTCCTGCCGCGCTGTCGCTGGCGATGACCGGCCACGGTCTGCACCACAGCGATATCGGTGGTTACACCACGTTGTTTGACATGAAACGCAGCAAAGAGCTGTTGCTACGCTGGTGTGATTTCAGCGCCTTCACCCCGATGATGCGCACCCATGAAGGTAACCGCCCGGGCGATAACTGGCAGTTTGATGGCGATGTAGAAACCATTGCCCACTTTGCCCGCATGACCACCGTCTTCACCACCCTGAAGCCGTATCTCAAACAGGCCGTCGCGCAAAACAGCGCCACCGGTCTGCCGGTGATGCGCCCGCTGTTCCTGCATTACGAAGACGATGCGCGTACTTACACCCTGAAGTATCAGTACCTGCTGGGACAAGATTTGCTGGTAGCGCCAGTTCACGAACAGGGACGCAGCGACTGGACGCTGTATCTGCCAGAGGATAGCTGGATCAACGTCTGGACCGGGGAAACTTACCAGGGGGGTGAAATTACCGTGGATGCGCCTATTGGCCAGCCTCCGGTGTTTTATCGCGCGAAGAGTGAATGGGCATCACTGTTTGCCACTTTACGCAACATCTAACACGGCTCGCCCGCGGGGCAACTCGCGGGCACATGGAGAATAATAATGAGTCAGACTTCCTCTAATCCGGCAACCCTACGCTTGCCGTTCAAAGAAAAACTCGCCTATGGGATGGGTGATTTAGGCTCCAATATCCTGCTGGACATTGGTACGCTCTATTTACTCAAGTTTTATACTGATGTCCTTGGTTTACCGGGAACTTATGGCGGTATCATTTTCCTTATCGCCAAGTTTTTTACCGCGTTTACCGATATGGGCACCGGGATTATGCTCGATTCGCGCCGCAAAATCGGCCCGAAAGGAAAATTCCGTCCATTCGTCCTTTATGCCGCATTTCCGGTTACCTTGCTGGCGATTGCCAACTTTGTCGGTACACCGTTTGAAGTCACCGGTAAAACGGTCATGGCAACGGTGCTGTTTATGCTGTACGGGCTGTTCTTCAGCATGATGAACTGCTCTTACGGCGCGATGGTGCCTGCAATCACGAAAAACCCGGACGAACGCGCGTCGCTGGCCGCCTGGCGACAAGGAGGCGCAACTCTCGGGCTGCTGCTGTGCACCGTCGGCTTTGTACCGGTAATGAACCTGATCGAAGGCAATTCACAGCTGGCTTATATTTTCGCAGCCACGTTGTTTTCGCTGTTTGGCCTGTTATTCATGTGGTTGTGCTATGCCGGTGTAAAAGAACGCTACGTGGAAGTGAAACCCGTGGATGCCGCGCAAAAACCGGGATTGCTGCAATCCTTCCGCGCCATCGCCGGTAACCGCCCGCTATTTATTCTGTGCATTGCCAACCTTTGTACGCTGGGCGCATTTAACGTCAAGCGGGCGATCTGCTTAACTACTTCCTTGGCGGTGGCTCAGTCAGCTTTGTCGCCTTCTCTTGTCTGGCGTTCTTCGGCTCAGCCTTCGTTAATAGTCTGAACTGGGCGCTGGTCTCCGATACGGTGGAATATGGCGAATGGCGTACCGGCGTACGCTCTGAAGGCACGGTATACACTGGCTTCACCTTCTTCCGTAAAGTTTCACAGGCGCTGGCAGGCTTCTTCCCTGGCTGGATGCTGACGCAAATCGGCTACGTCCCCAACGTGGTGCAATCTGCGAGCACGGTCGAAGGTTTGCGGCAGCTTATCTTTATTTATCCGTGTGCCCTGGCAGTTATCACCATCGTGGCAATGGGCTGTTTCTACAATCTCAACGAAAAGATGTATGTCCGCATCGTTGAAGAGATAGAAGCACGTAAACAACCCGTTTGATAATAATGAATAGCGCTCTACGGGGCGCTATTGAGGAGCGATTATGTCTTTTCATGATCCGCTAACGCTAAAACTGAGCCTGCGTGAAAAATTCGCCTACGGAGTGGGTGACTTCGGCTCAAATTTGATGCTGTGTATCGGCACGCTGTATCTGCTTAAATTTTATACCGATGAACTAGGGATGCCTGCATATTACGGTGGGATTATCTTTCTGGTGGCGAAGTTCTTCACCGCCTTTACCGATATGCTGACCGGTGTATTGCTGGACTCCAGGCGAAATATTGGCACAAAAGGAAAATTCAGACCCTTTATTTTATATGCGTCATTCCCTGTCGCAATCGTTGCCAGCGCGCAGTTTTTAGCAACAGATTTTACGCTCACGGTGAAAACCGGGCTGGCGACGGTGCTGTTTATGCTGTTTGGTCTGTTCTATAGCCTGATGAACTGCTCCTACGGCGCGATGGTGCCTGCTATCACGAAAAACCCACATGAACGCGCTCAGCTCGCCGCCTGGCGTCAGGGCGGTGCAACCATGGGCCTGCTATTGTGTACCGTTGGCTTTATGCCGATTCAGGCGCTGTTTGTCAGTTCCCCCTCATTGGGTTATCTGATTGCCGCATTGCTCTTTTCAGTCTGCGGGCTGTTCAGCATGTGGTGGTGCTTTAGCGGTGTGAAAGAACGTTATATCGAAATCGTGCCAGATCACCATAAGCCCAGCATTCTCAAATCATTCTGTGCCATTTTCCGTAATCCCCCGCTGCTGGTGCTGTGTGTCGCCAACCTGTGTACACTGGCCGCATTCAACATCAAACTGGCAATCCAGGTGTATTACACCCAGTACGTGCTCAATGATATTCATCTGCTGTCGTGGATGGGTTTTTTCAGCATGGGATGCATTCTGGTCGGCGTACTGTTGGTTCCCGCGACTGTGAAACGCTTCGGTAAAAAGCAGGTTTATCTCGGCGGTTTGGCATTATGGGCTGTCGGTGATGTTCTGAACTTTTTCTGGGGCAGTACGTCATTTTTGTTCGTAACATTCTCCTGTATGGCCTTCTTCGGGACAGCATTCGTCAACAGCCTGAACTGGGCGTTGGTTCCGGATACGGTCGATTATGGCGAATGGAAAACGGGGATCCGCGCGGAAGGTTCGGTGTATACGGGTTATACCTTTTCTCGCAAAATTTCCGCTGCGCTCGCGGGCTTCCTGCCAGGCATCATGCTGACGCAAATCGGTTATATTCCCAACATAACCCAGAGCGATGCCACCCTGCTTGGCCTGCGTCAGCTTATTTTTCTGTGGCCTTGCGGGCTGGCTATTATCGCTGCATTCACGATGGGTTTATTTTATAAACTCAATGAAACGCGTTTTGCTTTTATTATTGAGGAAATCAGCCAACGGAAGAAAAACAACGCTCAAGCGGATCCGGTTACCACTAAAAATAATACCTCTGCTGTAAACGTATAAAAATAATTGCCGCTTATTCCATCTTAATGGATGGCGGCCTCCCTACGCTTAAAAAATGGATTTATTATGAAAAAGTTAACAACAATAATTCTCTTATCCTCTGTTATGTCTACTTCTGTTTTTGCAGGCGCCTATGTCGAGAACCGCGAGGCATATAATCTGGCATCCGATCAGATAGAAGTGATGATGCGCGTTGGCTATAACTCCGATATGGGCGCAGGTATCATGCTCACCAACACCTACACCATGCAACGCAAGGATGAGTTAAAACACGGCTATAACGAAATAGAAGGTTGGTATCCTTTATTTAAACCGACGGATAAATTAACTATCCAGCCCGGCGGGTTGATCAACGATAAGAGTACGGGTTCCGGTGGCGCTGCCTACCTGGATGTTAACTATAAATTTACCCCGTGGTTTAATCTTACCGTGCGTAATCGTTATAACCATAATAACTACAGTTCAACCGACCTAAACGGTGATCAGGATAATAACGATACCTATGAAATAGGTAACTACTGGAATTTTACTATCACCGATAAGTTTTCCTATACCTTTGAGCCGCACTATTTTATACGAGTCAATGACTTCAACAGCAGTAACGGAAAAGATCATCACTGGGAAATTACAAATACCTTTAAGTATCGTATCAATGAACACTGGCTACCCTATCTGGAGTTACGCTGGTTAGATCGCAATGTGGAACCTTATCATCGCGAGCAAAATCAGATTCGTATTGGGGCAAAGTATTTCTTCTGATGCTCCCGAGATAAAAAAAAGCCGCTGATAACCAGCGGCTTTTTTATGCTTACCTGAGAAAGAGCGTTAATTACTCTTCTTTCGCGCCACGCATTGCACGGCGACGATCGTTTTCAGTCAGGTGACGCTTACGGATACGGATAGAGGTTGGAGTCACTTCTACCAGTTCGTCGTCATCGATGAATTCCAGAGCCTGCTCCAGAGTCATCTTAACCGGCGGAACCAGAACCGTTGCTTCGTCAGTACCGGACGCACGCATGTTGGTCAGTTTCTTACCGGTCAGGCAGTTTACGGTCAGGTCGTTAGAGCGGCTGTGAATACCGATGATCTGGCCTTCGTAAACTTCAGCACCGTGACCCAGGAACAGCTTACCGCGGTCCTGCAGGCTGAACAGTGCGAACGCAACTGCTTTACCCTGGCCGTTGGAGATCAGTACGCCGTTCTGACGCTGACCCACATCACCCGCACGAACGTCGTCGTAGTGGCTGAAGGTGGAATACAGCAGACCGGTACCGGAGGTCATGGTCATGAATTCTGAACGGAAGCCGATCAGACCACGGCTTGGGATCACGTAGTCAAGACGTACGCGGCCTTTGCCATCTGGATTCATGTTTTTCAGATCGCCTTTACGCTCACCCAGAGCCTGCATCACAGAACCCTGATGCTGCTCTTCAACGTCCAGCGTTACGTTTTCGAACGGCTCTTGTTTACGGCCATCGATTTCGCGGAAGATAACTTTCGGACGGGAAACCGCCATTTCGAAACCTTCACGACGCATGTTTTCGATCAGAACAGACAGGTGCAGCTCACCACGACCGGAAACACGGAACGCATCCGCATCTTCGGTTTCTTCAACGCGCAGCGCAACGTTGTGCACCAGCTCTTTGTTCAGGCGGTCAAGGATCTGACGAGAGGTAACATATTTACCTTCTTTACCACAGAACGGAGAGGTGTTTACGCAGAAGAACATGGTTACGGTCGGTTCATCAACGGACAGAGCCGGCAGCGCTTCGACATTCTGCGGGTCGCAGATGGTGTCGGAGATGTTCAGTTCGCCCAGACCGGTGATCGCGATGATATCGCCTGCTTCGGCAATATCACTCTCGATACGTTCCAGACCCAGGTGGGTCAGAACTTTACCGACTTTACCGTTGCGGGTTTTGCCTTCGCTATCAATGATAGTGATCTGCTGGTTCGGTTTAACTTTACCGCGTTTGATGCGGCCGATACCGATAACGCCAACGTAGTTGTTGTAGTCCAGCTGAGAGATTTGCATCTGCAGCGGGCCGTCAAGGTCTACGTTCGGAGCCGGTACGCGATCAACGATGGTCTGATACAGCGGAGTCATGTCTTCCGCCATATCTTCGTGATCCAGACCTGCGATACCGTTCAGCGCGGAAGCGTAAACGATCGGGAAGTCCAGCTGTTCGTCGGTAGCGTCGAGGTTAACGAACAGGTCGAATACCTGATCAACAACCCAGTCAGGGCGCGCGCCAGGACGGTCAACTTTGTTGATAACAACAATTGGCTTCAGGCCATGGGCAAAGGCTTTTTTGGTCACGAAGCGCGTCTGCGGCATCGGACCATCCATTGCATCCACCACCAGCAGCACGGAGTCGACCATGGACATTACACGTTCAACTTCACCACCGAAGTCGGCGTGCCCCGGGGTGTCAACGATGTTGATACGGTAGTCATTCCATTTGATAGCGGTGTTTTTAGCGAGGATGGTAATCCCACGCTCTTTCTCCAAATCGTTGGAGTCCATCACGCGCTCTTGGGTTTCAGCACGTGCATCGAACGTACCGGATTGTTGGAGCAGCTTGTCTACCAGGGTCGTTTTACCATGGTCTACGTGCGCGATGATGGCGATGTTACGCAAATTTTCGATCACAACTTTGCCTCAGGCATTTTAGAAATAGCGCGTTATTGTACACGGATTAATCGCAGTACAAAACAGGATCACAAACATCCTCCGCAAACAAGTATTGCAGAGTTTCTTTGTGATCACATTCACGGAGCGTTAAAAGGGGTAATCTGAGGTGTGTTGCACCAATATGGTGCTTAATGTTCACATTAAAGCACTATAATGGTGCAATACATCCTTCATGGTGCAGCCCCTTTGCACGATAGTGCGCATGATAACGCCTTTTAGGGGCAATTTAAAAGTTGGCACAGATTTCGCTTTATCTTTTTTACGGCGACACGGCCAATTTTTTGCAGAATTGAAGACTTCGTTACCACGACGACCATGACCAATCCGGGAGAGTAAGTATGTCCGCTGAACACGTTTTGACGATGCTGAACGAACACGAAGTGAAGTTTGTTGATTTGCGCTTCACTGATACTAAAGGTAAAGAACAGCACGTCACTATTCCTGCTCATCAGGTAAATGCCGAATTCTTTGAAGAAGGCAAAATGTTTGACGGCTCCTCAATCGGTGGCTGGAAAGGCATTAACGAATCAGACATGGTTCTGATGCCAGATGCGTCTACTGCACTCATTGACCCGTTCTATGAAGAGTCCACCCTGATCATCCGTTGTGATATCCTGGAACCCGGTACGCTGCAGGGCTACGACCGCGACCCGCGCTCCATCGCTAAACGCGCTGAAGAGTACCTGCGTTCTACCGGCATCGCAGACACCGTTCTGTTCGGGCCAGAGCCAGAGTTCTTCCTGTTTGACGACATCCGTTTCGGCGCGTCCATTTCCGGTTCCCACGTGGCTATCGATGATATCGAAGGCGCATGGAACTCCTCCACCAAATACGAAGGTGGTAACAAAGGTCACCGTCCGGGCGTGAAAGGCGGTTACTTCCCGGTTCCTCCGGTAGATTCTTCTCAGGACATCCGTTCTACCATGTGTCTGATCATGGAAGAAATGGGCCTGGTCGTTGAAGCGCATCACCACGAAGTAGCGACTGCTGGTCAGAACGAAATCGCGACCCGCTTCAACACCATGACCAAAAAAGCGGACGAAATTCAGATCTACAAATATGTGGTTCACAACGTCGCTCACCGTTTCGGTAAAACCGCGACCTTTATGCCAAAACCAATGTTTGGCGATAACGGTTCCGGCATGCACTGCCACATGTCCCTGTCCAAGAACGGCGTAAACCTGTTCTCCGGTGACAAATATGCGGGTCTGTCTGAGCAGGCGCTGTACTACATCGGCGGCGTTATCAAACACGCTAAAGCGATCAACGCCCTTGCGAACCCGACTACCAACTCCTACAAGCGTCTGGTCCCGGGTTACGAAGCGCCGGTAATGCTGGCTTACTCTGCCCGTAACCGTTCTGCTTCTATCCGTATTCCGGTAGTGGCTTCTCCGAAAGCGCGTCGTATCGAAGTGCGCTTCCCGGACCCGGCTGCTAACCCGTACCTGTGCTTCGCCGCGCTGCTGATGGCGGGTCTTGACGGTATTAAGAACAAGATCCACCCGGGTGAAGCGATGGACAAAAACCTGTACGACCTGCCGCCTGAAGAAGCGAAGGAGATCCCACAGGTTGCAGGTTCTCTGGAAGAAGCACTGAAAGAACTGGATCTGGACCGCGAGTTCCTGACTGCAGGCGGCGTGTTCACCAATGAAGCGATCGATGCGTACATTGCGCTGCGTCGTGAAGAAGATGACCGTGTGCGCATGACGCCGCACCCGGTAGAGTTTGAGCTGTACTACAGCGTTTAATCGTTTGAGTTGCCGTGGAAACTTTAGCCTGTTTCTGACAGGTTTGAGGTTGATGGCAAACATTACGATGCCCGATGGCGCAACCTTATCGGACCTACCGGGCAACCACCTTGTAGGCCGGATAAGGCGAAGCCGCCATCCGGCATCACGGTTTGTCAGCAATCTGTAGCCCATCCCAGGATGGGCTTTTTTCTCCACTCACAACCTGCTTTCTCGCGCTTTTTATCCATAAAAAGCTATAATGCACTAAAATGGTGCAACACTTTTCAGGAGACTGCTGAATGGCAACCGGCACGCTGCCCGATGCTGGGCAGATCCTCAATTCTTTAATCAATAGCATCTTACTCGTCGACGATGAGCTGTCGATACATTACGCCAACCCGGCGGCGCAACAACTGCTCGCCCAAAGCTCCCGCAAACTGTTTGGTACACCGCTGCCCGATCTGTTGAGTTATTTTTCGTTAAACATCGGACTGATGCGTGAGAGCCTGGAAGCTGGTCAGGGCTTTACGGATAACGAAGTGACGCTGGTGATAGACAGCCACTCGCATATCCTCTCTGTCACCGCCCAGAGGCTGCCTGATGGGCTTATCCTGCTGGAGATGGCGCCAATGGATAACCAGCGCCGTCTGAGTCAGGAACAGCTCCAGCATGCCCAGCAAATTGCCGCCCGCGATCTGGTACGCGGTCTGGCGCATGAAATTAAAAACCCGTTGGGCGGTTTACGCGGCGCGGCGCAGCTTCTCAGTAAAGCGCTCCCGGACCCGGCGCTGACCGAATATACCAAAGTTATTATTGAGCAGGCCGACCGCCTGCGTAATCTGGTCGACCGTCTGTTAGGACCGCAACAACCGGGCATGCATATCACGGAAAGTATTCACAAAGTGGCGGAGCGTGTGGTGGCGCTGGTTTCGATGGAAGTGCCAGAAAACGTTACGCTAATTCGTGATTACGATCCGAGCCTGCCTGAGTTATTGCACGACCCGGACCAGATAGAACAGGTCCTGCTGAATATCGTGCGCAATGCCCTGCAAGCGTTAGGGCCGGAAGGCGGCGAGATCGTCCTGCGTACCCGCACTGCGTTTCAGCTCACGCTGCACGGCGTGCGTTACCGTCTGGCGGCGCGGATCGATGTTGAGGATAACGGCCCGGGTATTCCCCCTCATTTGCAGGACACGCTGTTCTACCCAATGGTCAGCGGTCGCGAGGGCGGTACCGGCCTTGGATTATCCATCGCCCGTAATTTAATTGATCAGCATTCCGGCAAAATTGAATTTACCAGTTGGCCGGGTCATACCGAGTTCTCGGTTTACCTGCCTATCAGGAAATAAAGGTGACGTTTATGCAACGAGGAATAGTCTGGGTCGTTGATGACGATAGTTCCATCCGTTGGGTGCTAGAACGTGCGCTCGCAGGAGCTGGTCTGAGCTGTACCGCATTTGAAAGCGGTAAAGAGGTACTGGATGCACTGGCCAGCAAAACACCGGACGTGCTGTTGTCAGACATTCGCATGCCGGGTATGGATGGTCTGACCCTGTTAAAACAGATCAAACAGCGTCATCCGATGCTTCCGGTCATCATAATGACGGCGCATTCCGATCTGGATGCCGCCGTCAGCGCCTACCAGCAAGGGGCGTTTGATTATCTGCCCAAACCTTTTGATATTGACGAAGCTGTGGCGCTGGT
Organism: Citrobacter sp. CRE-46; assembly: GCF_059615875.1. NCBI lineage: Bacteria > Pseudomonadati > Pseudomonadota > Gammaproteobacteria > Enterobacterales > Enterobacteriaceae > Citrobacter > Citrobacter sp. CRE-46. The sequence continues at coordinate 5,086,807 of NZ_CM184341.1, forward strand.
CGAACGCGCCATCAGTCATTATCAGGAACAGCAGCAGCCGCGTAATGTACAAATCCACGGTCCAACGACCGACATCATTGGCGAAGCGCCGGCGATGCAGGATGTTTTTCGCATTATTGGCCGGCTTTCGCGTTCTTCAATCAGCGTATTGATTAATGGTGAGTCCGGGACTGGTAAAGAGCTGGTCGCTCATGCCCTACACCGCCACAGCCCACGCGTCAAAGCGCCGTTTATCGCGCTGAACATGGCGGCTATCCCGAAAGATTTGATCGAGTCTGAACTGTTCGGTCATGAGAAAGGGGCGTTTACCGGGGCAAATACCATTCGTCAGGGGCGTTTTGAGCAGGCTGACGGTGGTACGCTGTTCCTCGACGAAATCGGCGATATGCCGCTGGACGTGCAAACGCGTTTATTGCGCGTATTAGCCGATGGACAGTTTTACCGTGTGGGCGGTTATGCGCCGGTGAAAGTGGATGTACGCATCATCGCCGCCACGCATCAGAATCTGGAACTGCGCGTACAGGAAGGCAAATTCCGTGAGGATTTATTCCACCGCCTGAACGTCATACGCGTTCATTTGCCCCCGCTGCGTGAACGTCGGGAAGACATCCCTCGCCTGGCACGTCATTTCCTGCAGGAAGCGGCCCGCGAGCTGGGGGTGGAAGCCAAGCAATTACATCCCGAAACCGAGGCAGCGCTTACGCGTCTGGCCTGGCCGGGCAATGTACGCCAGCTTGAAAACACCTGCCGCTGGTTAACCGTCATGGCTGCCGGACAGGAAGTATTGATTCAGGACTTGCCGACCGAGCTTTTTGAAACCAGCGTGCCAGACGCGCCGTCCACTATGCAGCCGGACAGTTGGGCAACGCTGTTAGCGCAGTGGGCAGACCGGGCATTACGTTCCGGTCATCAAAACTTGCTTTCTGAAGCTCAACCAGAGATGGAACGCACGCTGTTGACCACTGCGCTGCGTCATACCCAGGGGCATAAACAGGAAGCAGCGCGTTTGCTCGGCTGGGGCCGTAATACCTTGACGCGTAAGTTAAAAGAACTCGGAATGGAGTGACGATCGGTCGCTGTGTAAAGATTGATAATTGAGCGCAAATAGCTGCTATTTTGCGCTTTACTGTTCCGATGAGTTAAGTATGATCGTGCCCGGCTAACGGGGAGAAGTCATCATGCTGGAATCAATGATTAATCTGCTGTCGAGCGGTGCGGTCGAAAGCCATACGCCACAAACTGCGGTTGCCGCAGTGCTGTGCGCGGCGCTGGTTGGACTGTTCAGCTAGTGGGTTTGTCGGGTGGCGCTGCGCTTACCCGACCTACGTATTGATATTTCGTAGGCCCGGTAAGCGCAGCGCCACCGGGCAACCCGGCTAAATGACGCGTGAGAACTGCTGCATCCGCGCTTTCTGGCGCAGATAGGCATCAAAGCACATGCAAATATTCCGAATCAGCAGGCGGCCCTTAGGCGTAACCTGAATCCCCTTCTCATTCACATCCACCAGCCCATCCTTCGCCAGCGGCGCCAGCAGTTTCAGGTCTTCGGCAAAATAGTCAGCAAAATTCAGATCCCATTGCTGTTCCACGGCGGCATAGTCGAGGCGGAAGTTGCAGATCAGCAGCTTAATCACATCCCGACGAATACAGTCATCGCGGGTCAGCGCAATTCCACGCCATAACGCGTTCCCCTGCTCGTCTACCTGCTGATAATAGCGCTTCAGCTCTTTTTGGTTCTGCGCGTAGTTGTCGCCAATCATACTGATGGCCGATACGCCCATCCCCAAAAGATCGGTATCCCCTTGGGTGGTATACCCCTGGAAATTACGATGCAGCACACCTTTGCGTTGAGCAATCGCCAGTTCGTCATCCGGGCGAGCAAAGTGATCCATGCCAATGAACTGATAACCGGTTTCGGTCAGTGACGAGATGGTCTCCTGCAGGATATCCAGCTTCTGTTGCGCGCTGGGCAGATCGGCATCTTTGATTTTGCGCTGAGCAGCAAACAGCGTTGGCAAATGCGCGTAGTTAAAAACGCTCAATCGGTCTGGATTCAGCTCAGCCACACGTTTCAGGGTAAAGGCAAAGCTCTCCGGCGTCTGTTTTGGCAGGCCATAAATCAGATCGATGTTCGTCGAGGTAAAGCCAATCTCCCGCGCATGATTCAGCAGCGCAAAGATAAATTCTTCATCCTGCTCACGGTTAACCAGACGCTGAACTTCTTTATTGAAATCCTGTACGCCCATGCTCAGGCGATTAAAACCTTCAGCACGTAAGTGATCGAGTACATCCAGCTCAATTTCACGTGGATCAACTTCGATCGAGATTTCCGCGTCCGCATTAAAGTTGAAGTTGCCACGCAGCAACGACATCAAACGGCTGATTTGCGCTTTATTCAGGTACGTTGGCGTGCCGCCGCCCCAGTGCAGTTGGCTGACATGGCGTCCGGCAAACAGCGGTGCGCGATGAATGATCTCTTGTTCTAACACATCGAGGTATTGATCGGCTTTATGCTGCTGACGCGTCACAACCTTGTTGCAGCCGCAGAAGTAACACAGTTTATGGCAGAACGGGATGTGAACGTACAACGAGAGCGGACGCTCAGGGTAACGCGCCACAGCGTTTAAAAACGCCTCGGCGCCGTAGTCTTCAGAAAACTCCAGCGCGGTTGGGTACGAGGTATATCGTGGCCCGGAATAGTTATATTTCTGGATCAGGGCCAGGTCCCAGTCTATTAGCTGCTCTGACATGCTCACTCCTTCCGATGGCGTCTCTGGCGGGTACGGCGTACCGGCTTAACCCCTGTGCGAGTAATAAGCCGGTTGCGCAGCCACTTCTGTCGCCGCGACAACCGCTGTAGTTTAACGAATAACCACACCAGATAACATATAACCGGAAGGGTTATAAGCAGGACGGGAAGACCCACGGTGTAAAACCGTTAGTTGCCGCCTTTCAGCAGGCGCATCATGTCTTCCTGTTTTTCTTCTTCTTCCTCGTCTTCCTCATCATCGTAAGAGAGACCCAGCTTTTGCATCAGCTCATCAATGCGATCCAGCTTGGCATCAACCCAGGTCTGATCTTCCGCACTCAGGGTTTCTCCTGCTTCAAGACGTTCCAACAGCGCATCCAGGCGCTCATCCGTTTCCAGTAAATCCAACTCAGCCTGTGGTGAAAGCATAGGTTTCTCACTCTTCGGTTTGTGCTGTTTGGTGACTTTTTCGGTCACGCCCAATGGAATGGGGGTTTTACTGCCAATACGAGGATCTTGTTGCTTATTTTGCTTTCCGCCACCAGATGCGCCATCGCTTCCGGACGCACGGCTACCCGCCGCATGACCACGGTGTTTTTTCTGGCGCTTACGGTCGCGAGCTTCCTGGTTAATTTCTTCGCGTGTTTTACGACGCGCTTTTGCAGGACCTTTACCGCGTGGTGTAGAAGTTGGTTTCATCATGATTCGTCTTTGGCTGTTTTTATTCAGTATATATTTGCGCCGGAATCTAGCAGAAATAAAGAAAAAAGGCGACAGAGTAATCTGTCGCCTTTTTTCCTGACTCTCAACCCTTACGGGCTCTACTATCCCTGTTGGCTATCAACACACCCTGTTTTTCCCTTAGCCTGAAACATTCCGTGTTGTTTCCATTTCCTTTTACTAACGTCTCCGGACGTTTGTCTTCCTGACAATCCTGTGTCTTCGCCTCCTGGCGCTCCTGACCCTCATCCTGAGTCGTCTATCCTGTCAGCTTCCTCGCTATGGGCACTACTTTACCGTTTTGGCTTAAACGTACAAGTAACCAAGGTAACAATTTCGGATTTTAAGAATACTGCCTAACCGTAACGCTATGATTCATTTAGGCTATGTCATTTTTTACTCTGTCATCTCGTATAGATACTATCGGCAATGTCTCACAAAGTGAGTGGTTTTTACTTACACTGGCTACGCGTCGAAAAACCAGCCTTTTGCTGGTGTTCAGGTATAATCGCTGCAAAGCCTTGATTGATGGAGAGGACCGCTTTGACTAACTTGAATTATCAACAGACGCATTTTGTGATGAGTGCGCCTGATATTCGCCACTTACCTTCCGATACCGGAATCGAAGTGGCTTTTGCTGGCCGTTCCAACGCAGGCAAATCCAGTGCGCTAAATACCCTGACTAATCAAAAGAGTCTGGCGCGTACATCTAAAACACCGGGCCGTACTCAGCTCATCAACCTGTTTGAAGTCGTTGACGGCAAACGTCTGGTTGACCTGCCGGGGTACGGTTACGCCGAAGTGCCGGAAGAGATGAAGCGCAAATGGCAGCGCGCACTGGCGGAATATCTGGAAAAACGTCAGAGCCTGCAAGGCCTGGTCGTGTTAATGGATATTCGTCACCCGCTTAAAGATCTGGACCAGCAGATGATCCTATGGGCGGTAGAGAGCAACGTTCAGGTTCTGGTGCTGCTGACCAAAGCAGACAAGCTGGCCAGCGGCGCGCGCAAAGCTCAACTGAATATGGTACGTGAAGCCGTGCTGGCATTTAATGGCGATGTGCAGGTAGAAGCCTTTTCATCACTGAAAAAAATGGGCGTAGACAAACTGCGTCAGAAGCTGGATAGCTGGTTTAGTGAACTGGCACCGGTTGAAGAGATTCAGGACGGGGAATAATCTCCCGCTATGCCGGATGGCGTCGCTGCGCGTCTTATCCGGCCTACGGCGTGAGCGAAACTTTTCTTGCGCACAATAAAAAACGCCCCAGTCATTACTGACTGGGGCGGCTAAAATATTCAGCCAAATCCGATTACGTGAAGTAAAAGGTCTGAAAGATAGAACATCTTACCTCTGTACCCTACGAGAATAACTTTACTCTTTTTTGAGCAGCTCAGAAAGCACTTTTTGTAATTTTTTTTCATTCCTTACATAGGGAATTCTAATGGACATCACAAAAAGTTCTATCTTATGTTGCTTAGTTACGAAAAAAGGCCGTTATTCAGTCACCCCTTAGTGCGCCTGATCCCAGTTTTCACCACTACCGACTTCCACTAATAGCGGCACGTCAATCTGGGTCTCGTTTTCCATCAGTTGATGGATCTTTTTCGACACACTTTCCAGGTCATCTTTGTGCACTTCAAACACCAGTTCATCGTGAACTTGCATGATCATGCGCACGCGCGGTTGCTCGGTTTGCAGCCATCCGTCTACGGCTATCATGGCTCGCTTAATAATGTCTGCGGCAGTACCTTGCATCGGGGCGTTGATTGCGGCACGTTCAGCACCCGCGCGACGAGCGCCATTACTGGATTTAATATCCGGCAAATAGAGGCGACGACCTTCCAGCGTTTCAACGTAACCCTGCTCTTTTGCCTGTGCACGCGTGCGTTCCATATATTCCAGCACGCCAGGATAGCGTTCGAAGTAGAGATCCATGTACTTCTGTGCTTCCTTGCGCGGAATATTTAACTGGCGAGCAAGACCAAAGGCGCTCATCCCGTAGATCAGACCGAAGTTGATAGCTTTCGCGCTGCGGCGTTGTTCGTTAGTTACTGAATCCAGCGGTAAGCCAAAGACTTCAGCGGCCGTTGCGCGGTGAATATCTTTCCCTTCGGCAAATGCGGTAAGCAAGCCTTTATCACGCGAGAGGTGCGCCATGATACGTAGTTCAATCTGCGAGTAGTCCGCGGAAACAATCACGTAGTCTTCCGGTGCAATAAACGCCCGGCGAATACGACGACCTTCATCATTACGTACCGGGATGTTTTGCAGGTTCGGATCCGTTGAAGACAAGCGCCCGGTCGCGGTAACAGCCTGATGATAGGAGGTATGTACGCGCCCGGTTTTCTTGTTAATCATCAACGGAAGCTTGTCCGTATAGGTCGACTTCAGTTTTGCTAACCCGCGATATTCCAGGATCACTTTCGGCAATGGGTAATCCAACGCAAGCTCTTCCAGTACCTCTTCCGACGTTGATGGCGCGCCGCCAGGCGTTTTCTTCAGCGGCTTAATGCCCTGCTTTTCAAACAGGATGGTTTGCAGTTGCTTGGTGGAAGAGAGGTTAAACGCTTCGCCGGCAATCTCGTGCGCTTTTTGCTCCAGCTCGTTCAAACGCAGCGTCAGCTCTTCTGAATGCTTGTGCAGAACAGCCGGATCGATTTTCACACCGTTGCGCTCAACGCGAGACAAAACCGGCACCAGCGGCATATCAATATTTTCAAAGACGTTCAGCGGCCCTTTATGCTGCTGCAATTCTGGCCACATCTTCAGATGCAGCTGTAGCGTAACGTCGGCGTCTTCCGCAGCGTAACGACCGGCCTCTTCCAGCGCTATCTGGTTAAAGGTCAGCTGGTTTTTGCCTTTTCCGGCAATCTCTTCAAAGGTAATGGTTTTATGTTTCAGCCAGCGGTCCGACAGGCTGTCCATATCGTGTCGTCCAGCGACGCTGTTAAGAATGTAGGATTCGAGCATGGTGTCAAAGGTGATGCCGCGCAGCTCGATGCCATAATTCGCCAGGATGCCGCGATCGTACTTCAGGTTTTGCCCGACTTTGTGCGCGTTCTCATCTTCCAATAGCGGCTTTAGCAGCGCCAGCGCACGGTCGCGCGCGATCTGATCGGGGGCGTCCAGGTAGTCATGGGCAACAGGAACATACGCCGCCACGCCCGGTTCAATGGCAAAAGACAGTCCAACCAGATTCGCGGAGATATTGTCCAGGCTATCAGTTTCTGTATCAAAGGCGAAGACGGGCGCTTTTTTCAGCTTCGCGATCCACTCTTCCAGCGTCGCTTCATCCAGAATCGTCACGTAATTATCGTAGGAAAGAGCCGTCGCAGGTTCTTCCGGCGTAGCCTCGACGACGATTGTTTCCTGCGGTTTAGCCGCTGGCTTCGTTCCTTTCGCCTGTAGCCATTTACCGGATTCTACGTCTGCAGCCCAACGCTTAAATTCGTACTGTTTAAACAGACCAAGCAGTTCATCTGTTGCGGGCTGCTTCACTTCCAGTTGCTCGCAGGTTAACTCCAGCTCAACATCCGTTTTAATGGTCGCTAATTGATAAGAGAGGTACGCCACCTCTTTATTTTGCTCAAGCTTGCCCGCCATGGTTTTCGCACCACGGAAAGTCAGACCCGCAATTTTGTCAGATTCAGCATAAAGGGTATCCAGCCCCCCCAAGCCCTGAAGCAGAGCCTGAGCCGTTTTCTCACCCACGCCAGGAACGCCTGGAATGTTATCGGAGGAGTCGCCCATCAGCGCCAGGAAATCAATGATCAGCTCAGGCGGCACACCATACTTATTCACCACTTCATCCGGGCCGAGGATCGTATTAGTCATGGTGTTGATCAGGGTGATGTTCGGTGTCACCAACTGAGCCATGTCTTTATCACCGGTACTGATCAATACCGGACGACCAACCTTTTCCGCTTCACGCGCCAGCGTACCGATAACATCATCGGCTTCCACGCCTGAAACAGCCAGTAATGGCAGCCCCATCGCTTTTACCATCGCATGCAGAGGTTCAATCTGCGCGCGCAGATCGTCAGGCATTGGCGGACGATGTGACTTGTAATGCTCGAATAATTCATCACGGAAGGTTTTACCCTTAGCGTCGAATACCACAGCAGCATGGGTCGGCTGATATTGTAGAATCAAGCTACGCAACATGTTGAGAACACCGTACATCGCACCAGTAGGTTCTCCTGCGCTGTTAGTCAGCGGCGGAAACGCGTGATATGCGCGATAAAGGTAAGATGAGCCATCTACAAGGATAAGTGGGTTTTCTGGGATCTGAACCATAATGTCCGTGCCTGTTTATCAGATTATGGGTAAAGGATGCCACAGACGGGATGAAAACATGAGTTTTTCGCCGTTTTTGTCGAAAAACTTTTGCAGTTCTTCTGCTTTGATCGCAAATCAAACTGTGGATAACTTTGTGAATAAATAATTTTCAGCGCTTTAAATATAGCAAGTTAATTATTGAACAATTACATTTTTTCATATATTTCAATTAATTAAATAAACTTACAGCATTTTATCCCATTTTTATCGCTTGTCTCCTGATGTGGATAGATATTCCTTTTTTTTCTATTCAGGGAAGATCCATCATTTGGTTCGTTTTCTGATAAAATTAGCCCCTTGCGCCTCTTTAGCGCACTGTCTATGGCTAACCTTTTGAATAATTTAATTATGACAAGAATACTCGCTGCGATAACGCTGTTGCTGAGTATCGTATTGACCATATTGGTCACGATTTTTTGTTCTGTGCCGATCATCCTTGCCGGGGTTGTAAAACTCCTTTTGCCTGTTCCTGTCGTCTGGCGCAAGGTTTCCATCTTCTGTAATTTCATGATGTATTGCTGGTGTGAAGGTCTGGCGCTACTTCTGCACCTCAATCCACGATTGAAGTGGGACGTCGAAGGGCTGGAAGGTCTTAGCAAAAAAAACTGGTATCTGCTCATTTGTAATCATTACAGCTGGGCCGATATCGTTGTGCTTTGCGTTCTGTTCCGTAAGCACATCCCGATGAATAAATATTTTCTCAAGCAACAGCTGGCCTGGGTGCCGTTTATTGGTCTGGCCTGCTGGGCGCTGGATATGCCGTTTATGAAACGTTATTCACGCGGCTATCTGCTCCGTCATCCGGAACGGCGCGGTAAAGATGTGGAAACAACGCGTCGTTCCTGCGAGAAGTTTCGCGTACACCCGACAACTATCGTAAATTTTGTCGAAGGTTCACGCTTTACTAACGAGAAACGTGAGCAAACCCGCTCCCCCTATCAAAACCTGCTCCCACCTAAGGCGGCCGGTATCGCTATGGCATTGAATGTGCTGGGGTCGCAGTTTGATAAGTTGCTGAACGTCACGTTGTGCTACCCGGAAAATAGCAGCCGCCCTTTCTACGATATGCTGAGCGGCAAATTAACGCGTATTGTCGTGCGGGTGAACCTGGAGCAAATTCAAGAAGAGTTGCACGGTGATTACGTGAACGATAAAGGTTTCAAGCGTCGGTTTCAGCTATGGTTGAATACGCTCTGGAGCGAGAAAGACGCGCAAATAGATGCGATTAAAGCCACAAACAAAAAAGCCGGTCAATGACCGGCTTTCGCTTTTACTTCTGACTAACCAGGAATTTCACGGTATCCGCATACTGCTGTACAAAGATATCCATGCTGCTGGTATCCATGCCTTGCGGGTTTACCTGGTATTTACCATTCACGAACATCGCCGGAACGCCCTGCAGCTGTAAATCAGCCGCCGCTTTTTCCTGCTGCGCCACGAGTGATTTCACCACAAAGCTGTTCCATGCCGCATCGTAGTCTTCACCTTTAATACCCGCGTCGACAAACACTTTACGGATATCTGCAACAGACTGAACGGTCTGGGTTTTCTGAACCCCTTCAAACAGCGGAACAGTGACCTTATCTTCAACGCCAAGTGCCATAGCAACAGCCCAGGCCTGCGTCAGATCTTTACCCAAAGGCCCAAGAAACTCGACGTGGTATTTGGTCATCTTAGTGCCTTCCGGCAGTTTTTTCTTCACGTTATCAGACACATGAAGCACTTCTTCAAACTGGTAGCAATGCGGGCAGTAGAAGGAGAAGAACTCCAACACTTGCGGTTCACCCGCAACAGGCTTTTCCAGAGTGATGTATTGTTTGCCATCCTGGAACTGCGCCGCAGATGCGCTAAAAGCTAAAACCATACCAGCCAGCGCCAGCCATATTTTTTTCATGTTCAAGTTTCTCCGATTAATACATTGGCGTTAATTGTAAGGGGGGCTCTTGCAGAATTTTTGCCTGCTCAATAAAAGTTGCGGTCTGACGATGCCAGTAATCTTCCCCGGTTAACCACGGGAAGTTTTTTGGAAACGCAGGGTCACCCCAACGTCGAATCAGCCATGCAAGATAATAAACTAAACGCATAGCACGTAAAGGTTCGATCAGTCCGATTTCTGTCGTGTCGAACTCACTAAACTCTTCATAAGCCTCGATAATGGTTTCAAGCTGCATGCGTTGTTCAGCTTTATCACCATTGAGGAGCATCCATAAATCCTGAACAGCCGGACCATTGCGGGCATCATCTAAATCGACAAACATTGGGCCGTCACGCCACAGAATATTGCCGGCATGACAATCACCGTGCAGGCGTAACGTGGCAAAACGCGTATGCCAGCATTCGGAAACTACTGTAATAAGTGAATCCGTTGCTTTCAGGAAGGCTGCTTTTTGCCCTGAAGGAATAAGTTGGGCCTGTTCAAACAGTTTACGCGGTTCGGTCAGATACTCTTCAAGGCCAATCGTGGGACGGAAAGCGAAATTACGCTTGCCGCCAGTCTGGTGCATACGCCCCAGATAGCGCCCAACCGCCTCCATCTGATCGATGTTATCTGCCTCAAACTGGCGCCCGCCGACGCTTGGGAAGATCGCATAATGAAAACCCTGATGGCTTAACAGTGTTTGGCCGTTCAGTACCAGCGGTGCAGCAACCGGCACTTCATCGCTCACCAGTTCCAGCGCAAACTGGTGCTCTTCCTGGATCTGATCGACGGACCAACGCTCAGGGCGATAAAACTTAACGACAAAGCGTCTGCGGTCTTCGTCCTGAAACTGATAGACACGGTTTTCATAGCTGTTAAGCGGGGTAAGCCCGGAGTCCACCCGGATCCCCTGCTCAAACAGCGCATCCATGATGGTATCCGGGTGTAGCGTCTGGAAAGTAAAAGCGTTGTCGTTCATCCCATCATCCGGAAAATACTACGAATGATTCAGGATATCATTTCGCAGCGCTTTCGGTGGCGGCGATTACAAGCTTTTACTCTTTAATTACGCCACGTGCGCGGAGAAGGGCTGTTTTAAAATCTTCTTCATAATCTTTCTGAATACCTGGGATGACGGCGTCTTTCGCCGAGTCACGCATTTTCAGGTGATAGATCAGAATGTCATCAGTTAAATCCGCCAGTTCACCGTCAAAACCTGACTCTTGCGCCAGTTTCTGTAAAAATTGCATCAGGTTAAGATCGGGTTCTTTCTGCCAGGCTGGCTGGAGGAGTTCAATAACTTCATTCAGGCGTTTACATTTCATGGTTGTGCTCCTTAGGCTCAATACGGATACGTTAGCAGGGTCAATCCCACATTAAAAGAGGCGATATCAGTGATTCTGGATAGTGCAATAACAGGGGTTGTGCTGGCGGGCGGTAAGGCCAGACGGATGGGCGGAACGGATAAAGGTTTGCTTGAGCTGGACGGTAAACCGCTTTGGCGGCATGTAGCCGATACCCTCGCTTTGCAGGTCGAAACCGTAGTCGTTAATGCCAATCGCCACCGGGATATCTACCAACAAAGCGGCCTGAAAGTGATTCCCGATGCCCTGGCCGATTTCCCTGGCCCACTGGCCGGGATGCTGTCGGTATTCCTGCAGCAAGCGGGAGACTGGTTTTTGTTCTGCCCGTGCGATATGCCCTATATTCCTCACGATCTGGTCTCTCGTTTAAAAGAGCAGCGCAAAGCTGCACCAATCGTCTGGGTGCATGATGGGGAAAGAGATCACCCGACCATTGCCCTGATGCACCGTTCCTTGCAGCCCTTGCTACAGGATTATCTTCAGTCAGGTGAACGACGCGTCATGATTTTTATGCGTCAGGCTGGCGGTCATGCCGTCGATTTCAGCGATCATAAAGATGCATTCGTAAACGTGAACACACCTGAAGAACTCGCAAAATGGCAGGAAAAATCATGATCCCATTACTTGCCATTGCGGCATGGAGCGGTACGGGAAAAACCACGCTGCTAAAGAAACTGATCCCTGAGCTGCGCGCCAGAGGTATTAGACCCGGATTGATTAAGCATACTCACCATAATATGGATATCGACAAGCCCGGCAAAGATAGCTATGAGCTGCGCAAGGCAGGGGCGGCACAAACACTGGTCGCCAGTCAGCAACGTTGGGCGTTAATGGTAGAAACACCGGAAGAACCCGAACTGGATTTAGTGTATCTGGTAAGCAGGATGGATGCTTCGACGTTGGATATGGTACTGGTTGAGGGATTTAAGCATGAACCTGTTGCGAAGATCCTGCTTTTTCGCGAGGGCTGCGGGCATAGTTCTGAAGAGTTGGCGATGGATGAGTTTGTTATCGCGGTTGCCAGTGATGTTCCGTTACCTGTGGATGTTCCATCATTAGATATTAATGATATACAGCAAATTGCTGATTTTGTTATGCAATGGGTAAGAAGATAACCACGGAGCCGCAATGTGCCTGATGCGCTGCGCTTATCAGGCCTACAAAATACGTTCATTTCACACAGACGCAAAAAAGCCCATCCGGCAGGATGGGCTTCTTCACTTTATTTGATGCCTGGCAGTTCCCTACTCTCGCATGGGGAGACCCCACACTACCATCGGCGCTACGGCGTTTCACTTCTGAGTTCGGCATGGGGTCAGGTGGGACCACCGCGCTACAGCCGCCAGGCAAATTCTGTTTATTAACCCGCTTTTCGCCGGTTAATGTCATCTGTAATCAAGCTGAAACTGATGTCTGTCTTTCGCCAAAACACCTTCGGCGTTGTAAGGTTAAGCCTCACGGTTCATTAGTATCGGTTAGCTCAATGTATCGCTACACTTACACACCCGACCTATCAACGTCGTCGTCTTCAACGTTCCTTCAGGAGACTCTAGGTCTCAGGGAGAACTCATCTCGGGGCAAGTTTCGTGCTTAGATGCTTTCAGCACTTATCTCTTCCGCATTTAGCTACCGGGCAGTGCCATTGGCATGACAACCCGAACACCAGTGATGCGTCCACTCCGGTCCTCTCGTACTAGGAGCAGCCCCCCTCAATTCTCCAGCGCCCACGGCAGATAGGGACCGAACTGTCTCACGACGTTCTAAACCCAGCTCGCGTACCACTTTAAATGGCGAACAGCCATACCCTTGGGACCTACTTCAGCCCCAGGATGTGATGAGCCGACATCGAGGTGCCAAACACCGCCGTCGATATGAACTCTTGGGCGGTATCAGCCTGTTATCCCCGGAGTACCTTTTATCCGTTGAGCGATGGCCCTTCCATTCAGAACCACCGGATCACTAAGACCTGCTTTCGCACCTGCTCGAGCCGTCACTCTCGCAGTCAAGCTAGCTTATGCCTTTGCACTAACCTCCTGATGTCCGACCAGGATTAGCTAACCTTCGTGCTCCTCCGTTACTCTTTGGGAGGAGACCGCCCCAGTCAAACTACCCACCAGACACTGTCCGCAACCCGGATTACGGGCCCACGTTAGAACACCAGCCATTAAAGGGTGGTATTTCAAGGACGGCTCCATGCAGACTGGCGTCCACACTTCAAAGCCTCCCACCTATCCTACACATCAAGGACCAGTGTTCAGTGTCAAGCTATAGTAAAGGTTCACGGGGTCTTTCCGTCTTGCCGCGGGTACACTGCATCTTCACAGCGAGTTCAATTTCACTGAGTCTCGGGTGGAGACAGCCTGGCCATCATTACGCCATTCGTGCAGGTCGGAACTTACCCGACAAGGAATTTCGCTACCTTAGGACCGTTATAGTTACGGCCGCCGTTTACCGGGGCTTCGATCAAGAGCTTCTCCTTACGGATAACCCCATCAATTAACCTTCCGGCACCGGGCAGGCGTCACACCGTATACGTCCACTTTCGTGTTTGCACAGTGCTGTGTTTTTAATAAACAGTTGCAGCCAGCTGGTATCTTCGACTGATTTCAGCTCCATGAGTAAATCACTTCACCTACCTATCAGCGTGCCTTCTCCCGAAGTTACGGCACCATTTTGCCTAGTTCCTTCACCCGAGTTCTCTCAAGCGCCTTGGTATTCTCTACCTGACCACCTGTGTCGGTTTGGGGTACGATTTCGTGTTACCTGATGCTTAGAGGCTTTTCCTGGAAGCAGGGCATTTGTCACTTCAGCACCGTAGTGCCTCGTCATCACACCTCAGCGTTAAAAGGTACCGGATTTACCTGGAACCTCCGCCTACATGCTTAAACCGGGACAACCGTCGCCCGGCCAACATAGCCTTCTCCGTCCCCCCTTCGCAGTAACACCAAGTACAGGAATATTAACCTGTTTCCCATCGACTACGCCTTTCGGCCTCGCCTTAGGGGTCGACTCACCCTGCCCCGATTAACGTTGGACAGGAACCCTTGGTCTTCCGGCGTGCGGGTTTTTCACCCGCATTATCGTTACTTATGTCAGCATTCGCACTTCTGATACCTCCAGCAGCCCTCACAGGCCACCTTCAACGGCTTACAGAACGCTCCCCTACCCAACAACACATAGTGTCGCTGCCGCAGCTTCGGTGCATGGTTTAGCCCCGTTACATCTTCCGCGCAGGCCGACTCGACCAGTGAGCTATTACGCTTTCTTTAAATGATGGCTGCTTCTAAGCCAACATCCTGGCTGTCTGTGCCTTCCCACATCGTTTCCCACTTAACCATGACTTTGGGACCTTAGCTGGCGGTCTGGGTTGTTTCCCTCTTCACGACGGACGTTAGCACCCGCCGTGTGTCTCCCGTGATAACATTCTTCGGTATTCGCAGTTTGCATCGGGTTGGTAAGTCGGGATGACCCCCTAGCCGAAACAGTGCTCTACCCCCGAAGATGAGTTCACGAGGCGCTACCTAAATAGCTTTCGGGGAGAACCAGCTATCTCCCGGTTTGATTGGCCTTTCACCCCCAGCCACAAGTCATCCGCTAATTTTTCAACATTAGTCGGTTCGGTCCTCCAGTTAGTGTTACCCAACCTTCAACCTGCCCATGGCTAGATCACCGGGTTTCGGGTCTATACCCTGCAACTTAACGCCCAGTTAAGACTCGGTTTCCCTTCGGCTCCCCTATACGGTTAACCTTGCTACAGAATATAAGTCGCTGACCCATTATACAAAAGGTACGCAGTCACACCCGAAGGTGCTCCCACTGCTTGTACGTACACGGTTTCAGGTTCTTTTTCACTCCCCTCGCCGGGGTTCTTTTCGCCTTTCCCTCACGGTACTGGTTCACTATCGGTCAGTCAGGAGTATTTAGCCTTGGAGGATGGTCCCCCCATATTCAGACAGGATACCACGTGTCCCGCCCTACTCTTCGAGTTCACAGCACATGCGTTTTTGTGTACGGGACTATCACCCTGTACCGTCGGACTTTCCAGACCGTTCCACTAACACACATGCTGATTCAGACTCTGGGCTGCTCCCCGTTCGCTCGCCGCTACTGGGGGAATCTCGGTTGATTTCTTTTCCTCGGGGTACTTAGATGTTTCAGTTCCCCCGGTTCGCTTCGTTAACCTATGTATTCAGTTAACGATAGTGTGACGAATCACACTGGGTTTCCCCATTCGGAAATCGCCGGTTATAACGGTTCATATCACCTTACCGGCGCTTATCGCAGATTAGCACGTCCTTCATCGCCTCTGACTGCCAGGGCATCCACCGTGTACGCTTAGTCGCTTAACCTCACAACCCGAAGATGTTTCACTTCTGATTGCGAAAATTTGAGAGACTCGAACACACCTTTTATCTGTTCTTATTACGGAGAACAGACACAGTGTGTCGTTTCAATTTTCAGCTTGATCCAGATTTTTAAAGAGCAAAACTTCGCAGTGAACCTTTTCAGGTACACTCTGAAGTTTTCTTGGGTTGTTGCAGTAAAGATGGTGGAGCTATGCGGGATCGAACCGCAGACCTCCTGCGTGCAAAGCAGGCGCTCTCCCAGCTGAGCTATAGCCCCATCGACGTCAAATCTCATTACCGTAATTCGGTTCCGGGCAAGGCGTGGAATGACGAAGCATACTTCAGTATGCGAGTTATTTCACAACGCAGCACGGGAGCGAATTTGGTAGGCCTGAGTGGACTTGAACCACCGACCTCACCCTTATCAGGGGTGCGCTCTAACCACCTGAGCTACAAGCCTGCAGAGATTTTCTTACTGCTAATTTTCATCAGACAATCTGTGTGAGCACTGCAAAGAACGTTTCTTTAAGGTAAGGAGGTGATCCAACCGCAGGTTCCCCTACGGTTACCTTGTTACGACTTCACCCCAGTCATGAATCACAAAGTGGTAAGCGCCCTCCCGAAGGTTAAGCTACCTACTTCTTTTGCAACCCACTCCCATGGTGTGACGGGCGGTGTGTACAAGGCCCGGGAACGTATTCACCGTGGCATTCTGATCCACGATTACTAGCGATTCCGACTTCATGGAGTCGAGTTGCAGACTCCAATCCGGACTACGACATACTTTATGAGGTCCGCTTGCTCTCGCGAGGTCGCTTCTCTTTGTATATGCCATTGTAGCACGTGTGTAGCCCTACTCGTAAGGGCCATGATGACTTGACGTCATCCCCACCTTCCTCCAGTTTATCACTGGCAGTCTCCTTTGAGTTCCCGACCGAATCGCTGGCAACAAAGGATAAGGGTTGCGCTCGTTGCGGGACTTAACCCAACATTTCACAACACGAGCTGACGACAGCCATGCAGCACCTGTCTCAGAGTTCCCGAAGGCACCAAAGCATCTCTGCTAAGTTCTCTGGATGTCAAGAGTAGGTAAGGTTCTTCGCGTTGCATCGAATTAAACCACATGCTCCACCGCTTGTGCGGGCCCCCGTCAATTCATTTGAGTTTTAACCTTGCGGCCGTACTCCCCAGGCGGTCGACTTAACGCGTTAGCTCCGGAAGCCACGCCTCAAGGGCACAACCTCCAAGTCGACATCGTTTACGGCGTGGACTACCAGGGTATCTAATCCTGTTTGCTCCCCACGCTTTCGCACCTGAGCGTCAGTCTTTGTCCAGGGGGCCGCCTTCGCCACCGGTATTCCTCCAGATCTCTACGCATTTCACCGCTACACCTGGAATTCTACCCCCCTCTACAAGACTCTAGCCTGCCAGTTTCGGATGCAGTTCCCAGGTTGAGCCCGGGGATTTCACATCCGACTTGACAGACCGCCTGCGTGCGCTTTACGCCCAGTAATTCCGATTAACGCTTGCACCCTCCGTATTACCGCGGCTGCTGGCACGGAGTTAGCCGGTGCTTCTTCTGCGAGTAACGTCAATCGCTGTGGTTATTAACCACAACGCCTTCCTCCTCGCTGAAAGTACTTTACAACCCGAAGGCCTTCTTCATACACGCGGCATGGCTGCATCAGGCTTGCGCCCATTGTGCAATATTCCCCACTGCTGCCTCCCGTAGGAGTCTGGACCGTGTCTCAGTTCCAGTGTGGCTGGTCATCCTCTCAGACCAGCTAGGGATCGTCGCCTAGGTGAGCCGTTACCCCACCTACAAGCTAATCCCATCTGGGCACATCCGATGGCAAGAGGCCCGAAGGTCCCCCTCTTTGGTCTTGCGACATTATGCGGTATTAGCTACCGTTTCCAGTAGTTATCCCCCTCCATCGGGCAGTTTCCCAGACATTACTCACCCGTCCGCCACTCGTCACCCGAGAGCAAGCTCTCTGTGCTACCGTTCGACTTGCATGTGTTAGGCCTGCCGCCAGCGTTCAATCTGAGCCATGATCAAACTCTTCAATTTAAGTTTGATGCTCGTGAATTAAACTTCGTAATGAATTACGTGTTCACTCAGAGACTTGGTATTCATTTTTCGTCTTGCGACGTTAAGAATCCGTATCTTCGAGTGCCCACACAGATTGTCTGATAAATTGTTAAAGAGCAGTGCCGCTTCGCTTTTTCTCAGCGGCGCGGGGTGTGCATATTACGCTATCCCGCTTCAGAGTCAAGCGTTTATTTACGCTTTTCTCCGCTGACCCGGCGGCGTGTAATCCGTTGTTCCGTGTCAGTGGAGGCGCATTATAGGGAGTTATTTCAGGCTGACAAGGGGAAATTTAAAATAATTTTCCGAGTGATTATTTTTTATTCTTTGCGCTTATTTTGGCAACGTTTTGTGGGTTAATTGGGCAATTTCCCGTGCAAAACCCGCGACCTGTTCCCAATCGGTATACACCACTTCTTTATGCGTATCCGTTTCACCGCCTGACATCTTCATTATCAGTTGGATCATCACACGGTCATACCAGCGATAGCGGGGATACAGCAAAGCGCCGGCAATAACCGCACTGCGATCCGGCCGCCACGGCGAACTCATCAGGAACTTACGCGCATAGCTGTTGGTTTGCGGCGTACGCTTCTCCGGTTTACGGGCAACCAGGTTAACGGAGTAGAACGCACTCGGCATCGCATTCAGCCGCGTGGCATGCTTTTTCACAAACTCCTGAAATGCGGCATGGTAATGACCATAGCGAATCGAGGCGCCAATCACCACGCTGTCATAATTTTGCCAGTCAGGCTCCGCGGTGCGATGCAAATTAACAACATCCGTCCAAACGCCCAGCTCTTTGAGTTCAGAAGCCAGATACTCGGCGATTTCACGCGTTTGCCCGTCCCGGGAAGAAAAAAGAATCAGTGTTTTCACGTGTTACTCCATTATTCACGCCAGAAAGTAGGGGTAAAGAGTACCAGCAGAGTAAAGACCTCCAGACGACCAAACAGCATATTGGCAATCAGGATCCACTTCGCCACGGGGTTCATACTGGCAAAGTTGTCGGCGACAACGCCCAGCCCAGGACCGAGGTTATTCAGCGTCGCCACCACGGAGGCAAACGCGGAGAAGTCATCAACACCGGTCGCAATAATCGCCAGCATACTGATAATAAAGACCAGTGCATAGGCAGAAAAGAATCCCCAGACGGCTTCAAGAATTCGCTCCGGCAGCGCACGGTTACCCAGCTTGATACTGTAAACAGCATTCGGGTGAACCAGACGTTTCAACTCGCGGTTACCTTGCTTAAACAGCAACAGGATACGAATCACCTTCAAGCCACCGCCCGTAGACCCGGCACAGCCGCCGATAAAGGCAGAACACAACAACAGCACCGGCAGGAACAGCGGCCAGCGGGCAATGCTGTCGGTGGTAAATCCGGCGGTCGTCGCCATTGATACCACCTGGAAAAAGGCCTGGTTGATGGTCGTGAGCGCTGAACCGTAGGTATTGTGTATCCACAGTACCAGCGTACAGACAGCCACCAGCGTCAACTGCACGCCGATGAACATGCGAAATTCCGGATCGCGCCAGTAGACCTTCAGGCTACGGCCGCTTAATAAAGAGAAGTGCAGGCCATAGTTACAGCCGGAGATCAGCAAGAAGATAGCAATGATGGTGTTGATCGTGGGACTGTCGAAATATCCCACGCTGGCATCGTGCGTGGAAAAGCCGCCAATCGCAATCGTGGCAAAGCTGTGCCCAATGGCGTCAAACGCTGGCATCCCGGCAAACCATAGCGCCAGTGCACATGCCACCGTCAGCAATACATAGATAAGCCACAGGGTTTTCGCCGTTTCGGCAATACGCGGGCGCATTTTATTATCTTTCAGCGGCCCCGGCATTTCTGCCCGGTAGAGCTGCATCCCCCCAACGCCAAGAATAGGCAGAATAGCCACCGCCAGCACGATGATCCCCATCCCGCCGAACCATTGCAGCATCTGTCGATAAAAGAGGATAGCGTGTGGCAATGAATCCAGCCCCACCAGCGTTGTTGCCCCGGTGGTGGTCAATCCGGAAAAGGATTCAAAAAATGCATCGGTAATCGTCAGGTTAGGGCTTTCCGCAAAGATGAACGGCAGCGCACCCACGCTACCCAGCACGGTCCAGAACAAGACGACAATCAGAAAACCTTCGCGAGATTTCAGCTCGCCTTTCTCTTTGCGGTTCGGCCACCACAGCATGGAGCCGATCGCCAGAGCAACGAAGAAAGTTTGGGTAAATGCACGCCCTGCCCCATCACGATAGATGAGCGCCACCAGTCCGGGGATAATCATTGTTCCCGAGAATAAGATGACCAGTAGTCCAACGATTCGGGTAATGGCGCGAAAATGCATCTCTACCGCTTCCTTAGTTCTTTAAAATGAGGTGGGGATTATTCTTCAATCGCTAACAATTGCAATGAACCACGACTAAAATCCGCCAGTTTTGCCGAAAATTCATCCACTTTGGCATAAGGAAGCGCCACCCTGAGCCGAACAAAAGCCTGGTAATCACTGGCAACGACTTTACCGTCAAACTGACCCAGCAAAGCTTCTATGCCTGCCAGCTGACCGTACTCACACTGCAAAGTATATTCGGTTAATGGCGTCTTGCGCTGTGTCGTTAACTGACGCAACGCCTGATTCACACCGCCACCGTAGGCTTTTACCAGCCCACCCGTACCGAGAAGAATACCGCCGTAGTAGCGCACCACCACCGCGGTAATCTCACCGACACCGCTGCCCATCAGTTGCGCGAGCATCGGCTTGCCTGCCGTTCCCGCCGGTTCGCCATCGTCTGAAAAGCCCAACTGCTGCGAGTCATTCGGCGCACCCGCCACCCATGCCACACAATGGTGGCGGGCGTCCGGGTGTTCCGTTTTGACGGACTCAACGAATGCTTTCGCCGCTTCTACGCCGTCCGTATGGGCGAGCAGCGTAATAAAGCGGCTTTTTTTGATCTCTTCAACGACGCTAACCGGCGCCGCAGGGATTAACCAACTGTCCATTACGCCAGTTTTAAATCCCGCGTCATGTTCTCGATATTGTTCTCGTGGACCACCACGTTGTCTTCAATACGAATACCGCCGAACGGTTTCAGAGCTTCAATTTTCTGCCAGTTGAAGTGTTTGCTGAACTGCCCTTCACGCCACGGCGCCAGCAGCGATTCAATAAAGTAGATGCCCGGTTCGATGGTCAGAACCATGCCCGGCTGCAGAACACGGGTGCAGCGCAGGTAAGGATACTTCGACGGGGCAGCAAGGTGGGTACCGCTGTCATCCTGCATAAAGCCAGCGACATCATGCACCTGCAGACCCAACGGGTGACCAATACCGTGCGGCATAAACGGTCCAGTAAGATCGTTTTCCACCATCGCCTCTTCACTCATATCGGTGATGATTTGATGCTTACGCAGCAGCTTCGCGATGCGCTGATGGAACTGAATGTGGTAATCCACGTAGCTGGTACCTGCTTTCATGGTAGCGATAAGCGCCAGCTCTTCGTCGTTAACATCTTTCACCAGATGCGCATAGTCGTTGTCGCTTTTCGCCGACCAGGTACGCGTCAGGTCTGCTGCATAGCCGTTATATTCCGCACCAGCGTCCAGCAGGAAGCTGCGAATTTCAGACGGCGCCTGATGATCCAGTTTGGTGTAATGAAGAACCGACGCATGCTCATTAAGCGCAACGATGTTGCTGTATGGCACGTCAGTGTCGCGGTGACCGGTCGCGGTCAGATAAGCCAGGTTGATGTCAAACTCGCTCATCCCGGAACGGAATGCTTCTTCCGCGGCACGGTGTCCATTCACCGCCATTTTCTGCGCTTCGCGCATACAGGCCAGTTCGTAATCCGTTTTAAAGGCGCGGTAATAATGCAGGTAGTCGATCACCCCTTTCGGGTTGATGTTGCTGGCCGCGATGTCCAGTTGCAACGCACGTTCCGGAACCGGACCGATATAACCGATATTGCCGCGAGCAGCTGGCAGTTGGCTACCGATACCGTCCGCTTTTGGCAGCGCGATGATCTCGATTTCTTCCGTCCAGAAGGAGGTCGGCAGCGGCTCAACGTTATGCCAGTAGTCGACCGGCAGATAGAACCACAATTTTGGCTTATTCACACCATCCACCAGCAACCAGCAGTTAGGGACCTGCGTTACGGGTACCCAGGCTTTGAATTGCGGATTGACCTTAAACGGGTACGGATGGTCGTCAAGAAAGACGTTAACAAGTTCGCCAGAGTGAATAAGTAACGCATCCAGCTTGAAGCGTTCCAGCGCGTCGCGCGCCCGCTCTTGTAAGGTAACGATATGATTTTTATAGAGTGCGGCCAGTGATTCCATTTTCTATCCTTCTGTTTTTGACCTCAAGACTCCGCATCTTAGCACATCGCTTTGTGAGTGCGTGATTTCTGCCGAGCGTGATCAAATCGTCATTTCTTTAATCATTCATTTGCATTTTTTTAACATAAAACACACACTTCGATTCATCTGGTATGACCAGATCACCTTGCGGATTCAGGAGACTGACATGCTTTACAAAGGCGACACCCTGTACCTCGACTGGCTGGAAGATGGCATCGCCGAACTGGTGTTCGATGCCCCTGGTTCGGTCAATAAACTCGACACGGCCACCGTTGCCAGCCTGGGCCATGCGCTTGACGTGCTGGAAAAACAACCGAATTTAAAAGGGCTGCTGCTGCGCTCTAACAAAGCAGCCTTTATTGTCGGTGCCGATATCACCGAATTCCTTTCATTGTTCCTCGTGCCTGAAGAACAGTTGAGCCAGTGGCTGCATTTTGCCAACAGCGTCTTTAATCGTCTGGAAGATCTACCTGTTCCGACCCTCTCAGCGGTAAATGGCTATGCGCTGGGCGGCGGCTGCGAGTGTGTGCTGGCGACCGATTACCGTCTGGCAACGCCGGACCTGCGCATCGGCCTGCCGGAAACCAAGCTGGGCATTATGCCGGGCTTTGGCGGATCCGTGCGTATGCCACGTATGCTGGGCGCGGACAGCGCGCTGGAAATCATTGCTGCGGGTAAAGATGTTGGTGCTGAGCAGGCGCTGAAAATCGGCCTGGTCGATGGCGTCGTGAAACACGAGAAACTGCTTGATGGCGCGATCGCCATATTACGTCAGGCGATTAACGGCGATCTCGACTGGAGAGCCAAACGCCAGCCGAAGCTGGAACCGTTGAAACTCAGCAAAATTGAAGCGGCGATGAGCTTTACTATCGCCAAAGGTATGGTGGCGCAGACGGCCGGGAAGCATTATCCCGCACCAATCACTGCCGTGAAAACGATTGAGGCGGCAGCCCGTTTTGGCCGTGAAGAAGCGCTGAACCTGGAAAATAAAAGTTTTGTTCCACTGGCGCACACCAGTGAAGCTCGCGCATTGGTTGGGATCTTCCTTAACGATCAGTTCGTGAAAGCCAAAGCCAAAAAGCTCACCAAAAATATTGAGGCGCCAAAGCAAGCGGCGGTGCTGGGCGCGGGGATTATGGGCGGCGGTATCGCTTACCAGTCGGCCTGGAAAGGCGTGCCGGTTGTGATGAAAGATATCAACGACAAATCATTAACGCTGGGCATGACCGAAGCGGCCAAGCTGCTGAACAAACAGCTCGAGCGCGGCAAAATTGACGGCCTGAAAATGGCGGGCGTGATTTCCACTATCCATCCAACCCTCGACTATAGCGGCTTCGAGCGTGTGGACGTGGTAGTCGAAGCGGTTGTGGAAAACCCGAAAGTGAAAAAAGCGGTACTGGCGGAAACCGAAGATAAGGTACGCCCGGACACCGTACTGGCTTCGAACACCTCAACCATTCCAATCAACGAACTGGCCAGCGTGCTCAAACGCCCGGAAAACTTCTGTGGCATGCACTTCTTTAACCCGGTGCACCGCATGCCGTTGGTTGAGATCATTCGCGGCGAAAAAAGCTCAGATGAAACCAT
This sequence comes from Citrobacter sp. CRE-46, assembly GCF_059615875.1. Taxonomy (NCBI): domain Bacteria; kingdom Pseudomonadati; phylum Pseudomonadota; class Gammaproteobacteria; order Enterobacterales; family Enterobacteriaceae; genus Citrobacter; species Citrobacter sp. CRE-46. Next base: position 5,110,265 of record NZ_CM184341.1, read on the forward strand.
CGCTAAGGTTGTCGCCTGGGCAAGCCAGATGGGCAAAACGCCAATTGTGGTCAACGACTGCCCTGGTTTCTTCGTCAACCGCGTGCTGTTCCCCTATTTTGCCGGTTTCAGCCAGTTGCTGCGCGACGGAGCGGATTTCCGCAAAGTCGACAAAGTGATGGAAAAACAGTTTGGCTGGCCGATGGGTCCGGCTTATCTGCTGGACGTGGTGGGGATTGATACCGCGCATCACGCACAGGCGGTGATGTCTGCGGGCTTCCCACAGCGTATGCAGAAAGATTATCGCGATGCGATCGATGCCCTGTTTGATGCTAACCGTTTCGGACAGAAAAACGGTCTCGGGTTCTGGCGTTATAAAGAAGACAACAAGGGCAAGCCGAAGAAAGAAGAAGATGCCGCCGTTGATGGTCTGCTGGCAGAGGTCAGCCAACCGAAACGCGACTTCAGCGATGACGAGATTATCGCCCGCATGATGATCCCAATGGTCAACGAAGTGGTGCGTTGTCTGGAAGAAGGCATTATCGCCAGCCCGGCAGAAGCCGATATGGCGCTGGTGTATGGCCTGGGCTTCCCTCCGTTCCACGGCGGTGCGTTCCGCTGGCTGGATACGCTCGGCAGCGCGAAGTATCTCGATATGGCCCAACAGTATCAGCACCTTGGCCCACTGTATGAAGTTCCGGCCGGTCTGCGTGATAAAGCGCGCCATAACGAACCGTATTATCCCCAGGTTGAGCCAGCCCGCCCGGTTGGCAGCCTGAAAACGGCTTAAGGAGTCACAATGGAACAGGTTGTAATTGTTGATGCGATCCGTACCCCGATGGGCCGTTCAAAAGGGGGAGCGTTTCGTAACGTGCGGGCAGAAGACCTCTCCGCACATTTAATGCGTAGCCTGCTGGCGCGTAATCCGGCGCTGGAGCCATCCGCGCTTGACGATATTTACTGGGGCTGCGTGCAGCAAACGCTGGAGCAGGGTTTCAATATCGCTCGTAACGCGTCACTACTGGCGGAAATCCCACATTCAGTACCGGCAGTGACCGTTAACCGTCTGTGTGGTTCATCCATGCAGGCGCTGCATGATGCAGCACGCATGATCATGACCGGCGATGCTCAGGCGTGCCTGATTGGCGGCGTGGAACATATGGGCCATGTGCCGATGAGTCACGGCGTTGATTTCCACCCGGGTATGAGCCGCAACGTGGCGAAAGCCGCGGGGATGATGGGCCTGACGGCGGAAATGCTCTCCCGCATGCACGGTATTAGCCGTGAAATGCAGGATGCCTTCGCCGCACGTTCACACGCTCGCGCCTGGGCTGCTACACAGTCTGGCGCATTTAAAAATGAAATCATCCCGACTGGCGGTCATGATGCAGACGGCGTGCTGAAGCAGTTTAACTACGATGAAGTTATCCGCCCGGAGACCACGGTTGAAGCGCTTTCTACCCTGCGCCCGGCATTCGATCCGGTTAGCGGCACGGTGACGGCCGGTACCTCTTCCGCGCTTTCCGATGGTGCTGCCGCGATGCTGGTCATGAGCGAAAGCCGTGCCCGTGAGCTGGGTCTGACGCCACGTGCCCGAATTCGTTCAATGGCCGTTGTCGGCTGCGACCCTTCCATCATGGGTTACGGTCCGGTTCCGGCTTCAAAGCTGGCGCTGAAAAAAGCGGGGCTCTCCACCAGCGACATCGGCTTGTTTGAGATGAATGAAGCTTTTGCCGCCCAGATCCTGCCGTGTATTAAAGATCTGGGGCTGATGGAGCAGATCGACGAGAAGATCAACCTCAACGGCGGGGCGATCGCATTGGGTCACCCGCTGGGTTGTTCCGGTGCGCGTATCAGCACTACCCTGCTCAATCTGATGGAACGCAAAGACGTACAGTTTGGTCTGGCGACGATGTGTATCGGGTTAGGTCAGGGCATCGCGACGGTATTCGAGCGAGTTTAATCAAGGCACGCCGGGGGCGCTTCGCTTGCCCGGCCTACGAAATGTTATCTCAAAGGCATTGGTGCCAGAACAAGGCGGCAAGTGAATGAATCCCGATGAGCTTACGTGTAGTAAGTGATTCGGGTGAATGAGCGCAGCCAACACAGTTATGGTGCCAATGGCGAAGAGAGAAAATTTAGTTGCCGTTCTTCCCGCCTGTCAGGGGCGGGTTTTTTATTTCCCTGAACTACCACGTACCACTAACTGCACCGGCAGCAGCAGATTCTCTTCCTGCTTCTCTTCCAACAGTAAACGCAGCGCTTCCCGACCCAGCTGTTGCTTATCAACCGCGATAGTACTCAGCGGCGGATGTGACCAGGCTGCAGCATCAATATCATCAAACCCTACCAGCGCAAGGTCTTCCGGGATACGTATGCCCTGCTGCGCGCACACTCTTTGAACAACCATCGCTGCCGCATCGTTATAGGCAAAAATGGCATCGGGTGGCTCCGGCAACCTGAGCAGCTCATTAACCGCCTCTACCAAAGATTGCTCGGTATCGAGCAACGGCGGCGCGATGGCTTCGTACTCTGGCGGCATCAGCAACCGGGCTTCATACAATGCCTGACGATAGCCCTTCTCACGCTGACGAATACTGTAGTGAGAAAGTGTACTGGCAAGAAACGCGATGCGGTTGCGACCTTGTGCAATCAGGTGTTGCGTGGCCAGATAGCCGCCCTGGGTATTGTCCGGATTGACACAAGGCAGGCCAGGCGCCCAGAGATCCACCAGCACCAGCGGCAGTTTCATCTGTTGCAGCAGCCCAAGCAATTCAGGCTCAAAAAATCCGGCGCAGATCAGCGCATCCGGCTGGTGCAGCAGCACCTGCTCACTCACCGTATCACCCGGACCGATAGACAGAAAGCTCAGCGCAATACCATTCTCGCGACAAAGATCTTCTATACCTAACAGCAGTTGGGAGTAAAACGGTAATGCGCGGCTGATATTGTGCTGACGATGCAGCAAAAACAGGACGCGTTTGATCTTGTCGCTGCGCAAGCGGGAAAAATCATAACCCTGCTGCTGCGCCACAGAAATAATGCGCAACCGGGTATCTTCACGCAGCCCCGGCTGCCCTTTTAGGGCGCGGGAAACAGCGCCAACTGAGACCCCACATGCTTCGGCAATGTCTCTGATACGTACAGGTTTCGTCATTTCACTCTCATTGATTCTACGCAGGCTCGTTGCGCCCCCAGCCAGGCGGCACCACGTACGCCGCTGCTGTCGCCGTGTCTGGCCGGAACGATCGGTGTACGGCACTGTTTACCAAATACGTACTGTGCTACTCGCGCCTGCAAGCCAGAATACAGTAAATCGATATTAGATACCCCGCCCCCCAACACAATCACATCGGGATCGAGCGTATTCACCACGCTTGCCAACGCCCGCGCCAGTTGATCGCAATAGCGTTCCCATAACAAACAGGCATCTGCATCACCCGATTCTACCTGGCGCATAATTTGTGGCACACCCGCATGTTGCGCGGTGTGGTTCAAATACTGGCGTTCCAGGCCGCTGCCGGAAATAAAGCTTTCGATACAGTTCAACTGTCCGCAATAGCATGTCACTGCGGCCCCATCCCGGGATTCATGATAACGCGGCAAGGCATTATGCCCCCACTCGCCTGCGCAGGCGTTAGGACCGGAAATCAGGCGGTTATCGATACACACACCGCCGCCGCAACCGGTACCGAGGATGACGCCAAAAACGACGCTGTGCCCATATCCGCTGCCGTCCATCGCCTCTGACAGTGTAAAGCAGTTAGCATCGTTGGTGACGGGCACAGCCATCCCTAATGCTTGCTCAAGATCTTGCGCAAAGCTCTGCTGATTCAGCACCAGAATGTTGGAGTTTTTGATTAACCCTTCGCTATCCACCGCACCGGGCACCCCAACGCCAACCGAGAAAGGCTGATTAACGGCCTGCCTGGCCTTAGCAATCATCTCCGTTACGGCGTGGAAAAAATCGTCATAGCTCTGCTTTGGGGTTGCGCATCGCTCGCGATAAACAATTTCCCCCGTATTATCAATCACTACCGCTTCGATTTTAGTCCCGCCAATATCCAGGCCAAGCCTCATGGTTTTTCCCTCGTTTGCGCCTTGTAATGTGATGCTGCATAGCTTGCCAACTTTGTTTACTAAACAAAAAGAGTTCCGTCACAAAAGCTTATTTTTATGATTAATAGATAGCCAAAAAATGTTTACTAAAAACTGGTGAGGAAAGAAAGGCAACGAGACCGGGCTTGCACCCTGTAGTAGAAGTAAGGTGAGTAATGAATGCGCCGGAAGGGCTCCGGCGCACAGCGCTTAAATAAACGCGAACGCGTCGCCAAACAGGCGGTCTTCACGCGCACTACGTTCATTGCAGAACAGATCGCGCGCGATTTTAGCCATTTCAAAACGTCCGGCAATGTAGATATCGTGTTCCGCCAGGGTACCGTAATCCTGTAATACTGCCGTTAATACGGTGCCCGTACGGCCACGCCAGCCTTCTTCAGGCTGTTCTACCACTGGCTCAACGCGCAGATTCGGATGATTTACTGACAGCGCTTCCAGCTCAGAGAGATCGTAGAGATGCTTCTCTTCGCGCCCGCCCCAGTAAATAGTGATATCGCGATTTGGATTGCGCGCCAGCGCGGTAAGCAGAATGGAACGCGCGTAAGAGAATCCCGTCCCACCGGCAATCAGGAGCAACGGTCGTTCGTCCTCATCACGTAGCCAGGCTTCGCCATGCGGAATGTCGACCTTAATTTCCCGGTCTTTCAGAATGCGGTCCATCACGGCCATGGCGTACAGATTTAGCTCAGAAGCGCCAACGTGCAGTTCAATGAACCCCTGCTCGTCCGGCGTAGATGCCATGGAGAACGGGCGCTTATCTCGTTCGTCCATCACGACCATTAAATACTGGCCGGCACGAAAGGAAAACGCCGCGTCTGGCACTAAACGAACGCGATATACGGTGTCAGTGATAGCTTCTACCGAGGTCACTTTACAGCTTAAGGTTGTCATGCGCTCTCTCTGTCGGATCAATAGGCAAAACGATCGCGCCTCAGGCGCTTTTGCCGTCATTAAAGATGGCCAGTTCATCCCAAATTGCGTCAATACGTGCAGTGACTTCAGGATCTTTTTTTATCGGACGTCCCCATTCGCGTTGGGTTTCGCCCGGCCATTTATTGGTGGCATCCAGCCCCATTTTTGAACCAAGACCGGAAACCGGCGAGGCAAAATCCAGGTAATCAATGGGTGTATTCTCTACCAGTACAGTATCCCGGGCCGGGTCCATACGCGTCGTAATCGCCCAAATCACATCATTCCAGTCGCGTGCGTTGACGTCATCATCGCAGACAATAACAAATTTGGTATACATAAACTGACGCAAAAACGACCAGACACCCATCATGACGCGTTTGGCATGACCTGCGTACTGTTTTTTCATCGTTACCACGGCCAGGCGATATGAGCAGCCTTCCGGAGGCAGGTAAAAGTCGACGATTTCCGGAAACTGCTTTTGCAGAATAGGCACAAAGACTTCATTCAGAGCCACGCCAAGCACTGCGGGCTCATCCGGCGGGCGTCCGGTGTAGGTAGAGTGATAAATTGCATCTTCACGCTGAGTAATGTGCGTGACGGTAAAGACCGGGAAGCTATCTACTTCATTGTAGTAACCAGTATGATCGCCATATGGTCCTTCCGGGGCCATTTCACCCGGTTCGATATAGCCTTCCAGCACAATTTCAGCACTGGCAGGCACTTCCAGATCGTTGGAAATACATTTGACCACTTCAGTTTTGGTGCCACGCAACAGCCCGGCAAATGCGTACTCAGATAATGTATCCGGGACAGGGGTAACAGCGCCCAGAATTGTTGCCGGGTCTGCTCCCAAGGCCACAGAAACCGGGAACCGTTCACCAGGATGCGCCGCGCACCACTCCTGATAATCAAGCGCGCCGCCGCGATGGGAAAGCCAGCGCATAATGAGCTTGTTTTTGCCAATCAGCTGCTGACGATAGATACCGAGATTCTGCCGCTCTTTATGCGGGCCGCGCGTAACGGTCAGCCCCCAGGTAATCAGCGGCGCAGCATCCTCTGGCCAGCAGGTCATAATCGGAATACGGTTTAAGTCGACTTCATCGCCTGAATAGATTTTTTGCTGGCAAGGCGCGCCGCGTAACCGCTTAGTCGGCATGTTCAACACCTGCTTAAACTGCGGCAGCTTATCGAACAGATCGCGAAATCCTTTCGGTGGCTCAGGCTCTTTCAAAAACGCCAACAGCTTACCCACTTCCCGTAGCGCCGAGACATCTTCTTGCCCCATCCCCATCGCCACACGCTTCGGTGTGCCAAACAGGTTACACAGCACCGGCATTGTATAGCCTTTAGGATTTTCAAACAGTAACGCAGGCCCACCGGCACGCAAGGTGCGATCGGCAATTTCAGTGATCTCCAGATGGGGATCCACCTCAAGCGAAATGCGTTTGAGCTCGCCCTGCTGTTCAAGCAGCGTCAGGAAGTCGCGTAAATCGTGATATTTCATGGCGTCCATTGTGGCCTCTTCGTAAGCGCTTCATTATACGGCGTTCATCATTGTGATGCTGTATTTTTGTTAAATTAGCGTGAACTCTGGCGATACATATAAGGCCTGGGAGTATATACCCATTGGGTTTCAGCCTGCTTTGCGGCGGGTATAATTAACTTAACTCATGGCTTTTGCTATGCTGGCGCTCAGAACAAGCGGATAAGAGTTATTATGCAATCCTGGTATTTACTGTACTGCAAACGTGGGCAACTTCAGCGAGCCCAGGAACATCTGGAAAGACAGGCGGTGAACTGCCTGACGCCTATGATCACCCTGGAAAAAATGGTGCGCGGTAAACGGACCACAGTCAGTGAACCCCTATTCCCTAATTATATGTTTGTCGAGTTCGACCCGGAAGTGATCCACACCACCACCATCAATGCCACGCGTGGTGTCAGCCATTTCGTCCGTTTCGGTGCGACGCCGGCGACCGTTCCTTCTCCCGTCATTCATCAACTTTCCATCTATAAACCTGAAGGTATTGTTGACCCTGAAACCCCTCATCCGGGGGACAGTGTGATTATTACCGAAGGTGCGTTTGAGGGGTTGAAAGCGATCTTTACCGAACCTGATGGCGAAGCGCGTTCCATGCTGCTGCTTAACCTATTGAATAAAGAGGTTAAGCAGAGCGTGAAAAACACTGGCTTTCGAAAAATTTAAGTCGCCTTAGAAAGTCACTTCAAACAGCGTTCTGACGTTCGCATCAATGGTTGCTGACAACCATTGAGGATCCTCGCCGCGCCAATGGGCAATACGCTCAAGAATATGGGGTAGGTGTGCAGGTTCATTGCGCCGTGACGCTGGTTTAGGCGTTAAATCCCGGGGAAGTAAGTAGGGCGCATCGGTTTCGATCAGCAATCTCTCAACCGGGATAAAGGGCAGCAGCTCACGCAGTTCCATGCCCCGGCGCTCATCACACACCCACCCGGTGATACCAATGTAAAGACCGCGGTCTACACAGTCCTGCATCTCCTGGCGCGAGCCTGTAAAGCAGTGCAGCACCGCACCGGGCAGGCTGTCCAGCCATGGCTCCAGTAACGTCAGAAAACGCTCATGGGCGTCCCGACAATGCATGAAAACCGGCATCTGCAGTTCAGCAGCAATGCGCAGTTGTGCCACAAAAGCACGCTCCTGCTCCTGCGGCGTGGAGAAATTGCGATTGAAATCCAGGCCGCACTCACCAATAGCGACCACCTGTGAATGGTTTGCCAGCGCAATAATTTCTGCTTCTGTTGAGGACTGCCATTGGCTGCTGTCATGCGGGTGCACGCCAGCCGTGGACCAGCAATGCGGATAATGCTGCGCCAACGTTAAAGCCTGCTGGCTTTCGTGCAGGTTTGTTCCGGTCAGAAGCATTCCGTTTACGCCCGCAGCAAAGGCGCGCGCCACGACCTCATCCCGGTCTTTCGCAAATTGTGAACTGGTTAAATTAACGCCAATATCAAACATGCTTCCTCCCATATGACAACCGCCCTGACGGGCGGTTGCGTTTATTCTTCAGTTTTCTCGGTGGCTTCAGCTTCTTTTGCTTCTTCAGCCTCGTTATCCTCATCTCGCGTACGTCGCTTACCGACATAGAATCGAGAGAAGAACACACCCACCTCGAACAGGCAGTACATCGGTATCGCCAACAGCGTTTGCGAGAAGACATCAGGCGGGGTCAATAGCATCCCGACGACAAATGCGCCCACTACAACGTAAGGGCGTTTCTTGCGTAAGTCTTCAGGCGTCGTAATGCCCATCCAGCATAGCAGCACAATGGCGACAGGGACCTCAAAAGAGACACCGAAAGCCATAAACAGCGCCATTACGAAACTGAGATAGCTGGCAATGTCTGTCGATACCTGTACGCCTTGCGGAGCCGTATTGGCAAGGAAACCAAACGCCAACGGGAAGACGACAAAATAGGCGAATGCCATACCGATGTAGAACAATAACGAACTGGAGACCAACAACGGCACAACCAGGCGACGTTCATGTTTGTACAAAGCAGGCGCAATGAATGCCCAGACCTGATAAAGGATCACTGGCGCTGACAGAATCAGCGACACCATGAAGGTTAACTTTATCGGGGTAAAGAACGGCGAGGCCACATCGGTGGCGATCATTGTTGCGCCCTGCGGCATCTGTTTGATCAACGGCGCCGCAACCATATGGTAAATGTCGTTGGCAAAGTACACCAATGCCAGAAAGATCACGAACACAGCAATAATGCAGTTCAGGAGTCGCTTACGCAGCTCAATAAGATGCGTGATGAGCGGTTGGGTATCTTCTACAGCCATGTTTACGGTTTATCACTCGACGAGGGGGAGGATTCGACAACAGGTGCGGCAGCTTTCTTTTCTGCATCCATCAACGTGGCGGAAGTGTTTTCCGTCGGCTCTGGCGTTTTAGCACCCGTGGATTCCGGTTTTTGCTCCGGCGAACTGGCCTGGTTTTCAGCGGCAGCTGGGGTGACCCCTTCTCGCTGCGCTTCACCGTCTTTCACCACCGGATTATGGATAGTGTGCGCTTCATCGCTGGCTTTCTCAGGATCGTGCACGCTATAAGAACGCTTCATCGACTCCGCCGCTTCACGCAGCTCATCCATTGATGCTTTCAGCTCCGGGGTCAGATTTGTCAGGCTCGCTTTCTCTACTTTCTTCAGGCTGTCCTGGAATTCCTGAAGCTTAAGCTCCTGGGTCAGTTCGTTCTGAACAGTAGTTGCAAGGGAACGCAAAGCGCGAACCCAGCCAGCAACCGTTTTTACCGCCACGGGTAATCGTTGCGGCCCCAGGACAATGAGGCCGATCACGAATACCAATAACAGTTCGCTAAAACCGATATCAAACACGGATTATACCTGCTCTTTATCTTGGCTTTTGGCGTCTTCCTTTTTCACTTCGCCCTGCTTATCGGTAATGGATTTAGCAGTAAAATCAGCGTCCTGGCTGGTTTTATCTTGCTTAGGTTCATCATCACCCATCGCTTTTTTGAAGCCTTTAATAGACGCGCCAAGATCGGAACCGATGGAGCCGAGTTTCTTGGTGCCAAATAGCAGTACAACGATGACGGCAATGATCAACAACTGCCAAATACTGATACCACCCATACATGTTCCTCTGTCATAGATGATGAATTAATAAGGCCGTAGTATACGTTACACGGCCTGCCTTGGGCGATGAAAAATTCAGCGCATTTTGCGCCAGCCGATTATCCAGGCTATGACGCCTCCCGCCATTAACCAGCCCGGCATAAGCCCCCACTCAGGGCGGCTTACCAGCAGGAATGTTCCACTTAGCAACAATGTTGCGCCAATGCCCAATAAATAACGGGATTGTCCCTGACGCACATGATTCGCGTGAAGCTCGCGGGCAATCTTATCAACACTGTGCTGTAAATATTTGCCCTGGCGCAAACTGTCATACACCAGTTCAGGTATTTCTGGCATTTTTTCGACCCAGAACGGAGCTTTTTCTTTAAATGCCCTGACGAGCGCAGGAATACCGACCTGATCTTTAATCCAGGATTCGAGAAACGGCTTGGCCGTTTTCCACAAATCTAACTGCGGATAGAGTTGTCGTCCGACACCTTCAACGTACAGCAGCGTCTTCTGGAGCAAAACCAACTGAGGCTGGACTTCCATATTGAATCGACGCGCGGTGTTAAACAGATTCAACAGCACGTGGCCAAAGGAAATCTCCGCCAGCGGTTTTTCGAATATCGGCTCGCACACGGTACGGATTGCAAATTCAAACTCTTCAACGTTGGTATCAGGCGGAACCCAACCTGAATCCACGTGCAGTTCGGCAACTTTGCGGTAGTCTCGGTTAAAGAACGCAATAAAGTTTTCAGCAAGATAGCGCTTATCTTCTTTATTTAAAGAACCCACAATCCCGCAATCAATACCAATGTATTTCGGGTTTTCAGGGTGCTCATAACTCACGAAAATATTCCCAGGATGCATGTCCGCATGGAAAAAACTGTCGCGAAATACCTGAGTAAAGAAGACCTGCACGCCGCGTTCAGCCAACAACTTCATGTTGGTGCCATTCTTCTCAAGCGTTGCGACATCCGATACGGGGATACCATATATGCGCTCCATCACCATCATGTTCTGACTGCAATAGTCGGAATACACTTCCGGGATGTACAGCATCGGGCTATCTTCAAAATTACGTCGCAGCTGAATTGCGTTCGCCGATTCGCGCAGCAGGTTCAGCTCATCAATCAACGTTTTTTCATACTCGCGGACCACTTCTGTTGGCCGTAGACGACGGCCATCCGGTAGCAGACGAGGAACCCAGCGCGCAAGGCGGTAAATCAGTTTTAAATCCGCTTTAATGACCGGCAGTATGTCCGGGCGGATAACTTTGATCACCACCTCTTTACCATTGGACTTCAGTCGTGCGGTATGGACCTGAGCAATAGACGCGGATGCCAGCGGCGTGATCTCAAAATCATCAAACCACTCCTCAACGGGCAGCCCGCCCATGGCTTCTTCGATTTGTTCTTTCGCTCGCTGCCCATCGAATGGGGCAACGCGATCCTGCAATAGGGCAAGCTGATCGGCGATGTGCGGTGGGAAAAGGTCACGACGGGTAGAGAGCATTTGCCCAAATTTGATCCACACCGGGCCGAGCTCCTGTAAAGCCAGTCTCAGCCTTTCTCCCAGCGGTTTGTCTTTATGTTGGTTGGGCATCCAGAACAGCGAGTAACGCCACAACCGAAGCGGCAGCGTGATACGCATTTTAGGGATGAGTTCATCAAGACCGTAGCTTAAGAAAGTGCGAATGATGAAATAAAGGCGCCGTACTTCACCTGGCGTCATTTGGCCTCCAGTTTTTCCAGCCGTTTGGCCAGAGATTCGACCGCACGTTCAACGGCTGCCGTTTCTTCTGCAAACCATGCAACCTCGAGCGAGCCGGGAGCCATACGCCACTCTTCGGTGATCGCTTCGGCTACATAGCGCTGCTGGCGCTGAATGTTATGGCGCAAGAACTTCGCGCCGCCACGCAAGACTTTGCTGACCCCCTCCGCGACGATATCGCCGGTATAGGGCGCTAACAGTTCTGCGGGATCAAACTCAGCCAGATCGGCCAGCGCCACAAAGTTCTGCACCACCAGGATATCACCCTGAACCTCCAGCTCACCGCTGCGAATAAGCGTGGTAAGTTGCTGGCGGTCGCGTAATTTCGGCAACACGCTGGCATGTGTGATTACTGTGCAATCGGCTTCGCCTTCCCATGCCCCCAGCACATCGACCTGGCGCTCACTAAACACCAGGACTAAGGGTGTTGAAAATCCTTTAAGATCAACACGCAGCACCTTGCTCTGTAAACGCGTTCGGGCTGATTTCAGCGCAGGAGAACGATACAGAAAGGTATTGAGCAGATTTTCAACGCCTGCGGTCACTAAGGGTTTTAAAGGCATCCCCAATCTCCTGTCAGAACTTGTAACCACGATGCAGCGCAACGACACCAGCCGTCAGGTTGTAGTAATCAACGCTTTCGAACCCGGCATCTTGCATCATTGCTTTTAGCGTGTCCTGATCGGGATGCATGCGAATAGACTCCGCCAAATAGCGGTAACTGTCCGCATCGCTTGCGACCATGGAACCGATGCGCGGCAGAACATGGAAAGAATAAGCATCGTAGGCCTTGCTCAGCGGTTCGATAATCGGCTTGGAGAACTCCAGCACCAGTAAACGTCCGCCCGGCTTCAACACGCGATACATGGATCGTAAAGCTTTGTCTTTATCCGTTACGTTGCGCAGACCGAAAGAAATAGTAATGCAGTCAAACGTGTTATCAGGGAAAGGCAGTGCTTCCGCGTTCGCCTGAACGTACTCAACGTTACCCACTACGCCGATATTACGCAGCTTTTCGCGACCCATTTTGAGCATTGAGTCATTGATATCCGCCAGTACGACTTTACCGGTTTCACCCACCATGCGAGAGAATTTCGCCGTCAGGTCGCCCGTACCGCCCGCCAAATCCAGAACGGTTTGACCGCGACGCACGCCACTGCAATCAATGGTGAAGCGCTTCCACAAACGATGAATGCCAAATGACATTAAGTCATTCATAACGTCATATTTCGAGGCCACAGAATGAAAAACGTGGGCCACCATGTCAGCTTTCTGCTCTTTAGCGACGGTCTGAAAGCCAAAGTGCGTCGTTTCTTGTGAATTATCCACCATCTCAGTGCCTGCTCATTCAAAAAATGTTCAAGAAGTGTAACAGATTGGGCCAATTTGCCCTACCCTTCTACCCCGTTCAACTACCCCAAACGGACTAGTTTGATTGCTGATTTACCGCTTCGTCATCAGGGTAAGGCGCATCCTGTTGCGTCTCAGGGACCGAGCGCAAGCGGTACTCTTCATCCTGCGTAGTGGCTTGTTCAGCCAGCTCAGGATTTATCTCGCGCTTAATTTCCACACCTAAACTGCGAAACGCCTCTGCCTGTGACAGGACGTTTCCACGGCCTGAAGAGAGTTTTTTCATCGCTTGTCGGTAGTTGTCCTGGGCTTTATCCAGACTTTGGCCAATCGCCGACATATCATCCACAAACAAGCGCATCTTGTCATAAAGTTTACTGGCCCGATCGGCAATTTGTTGCGCATTACGGCTCTGATGCTCGTAGCGCCACAGGTTGGCGATCGTGCGCAATGCCACTAACAACGTGGTGGGGCTGACCAGCATAATGTTATTTTTAAGCGCCTCGGTTATCAGTTCAGGTTGCCTGTCCAGCGCCAGCAAAAAAGCAGGCTCGACGGGAATAAACATCAGCACGTAGTCAAGCGAACGCAGCCCGGGAAGCTGTTGATAATCTTTTCGGCCCAGCAGACGAATATGGTTTCGCACTGAGGCGATGTGCTCCTGCAACGCGCTCTCGCGGGTATATTCATCTTCCGCGTTAAAATAGCGCTCATAGGCAACCAACGTCATTTTTGCGTCGATCACCACATCTTTCCCCTGGGGTAGCCGGACAATGACATCGGGCTGCATACGCGAACGGGCATCGTTTTCAATGCTAACCTGAGTTTCGTATTCATAACCTTCACGCAGACCGGAGGCTTCAAGCACCCGCGTGAGTACCACCTCCCCCCAGTTGCCCTGCGTTTTGTTATCGCCTTTTAACGCCCGCGTCAGGTTTACCGCTTCCTGCGCCATCTGCGCGTTCAGTTGCTGAAGATTACGAATTTCATGCGCCAGAGTATGACGTTCCTGCGCCTCTTTGCCGAAGCTATCCTGAACCTGACGACGAAAACCGTCCAGCTGTTCACGAAGCGGCGCCAGCAGGCTGTTCAGGCTTTGGCGGTTTTGCTCATCGACGCGGCGGTTGCTGTGCTCAAAAATGCGGTTCGCCAGGTTTTCAAACTGTTCACTCAGGCGCTGTTCGCTGTTGATCATCTGGCGGATTTTATCTTCCGCATGCTGCTGCGTCGCTTCCAGCCGGGTAGTGACTTCACGGAGATCGGCTTCCAGAGAGGTGTTGATGCTGTGCAGGCTGCGTAATTCGTTATTGAGTAGCTCGCACTCGTCGCGCCAGTGGGCTTCCTGTGCGAGTTGTTGCCGGGCAGCGCTTAACGCAATATCCAGTTCACGTCGCTCTTCGATGAGGTCGGCACGGATCTGATCGGCCCGCGCTTTTGTCGCCAGCCACCCCACCAGCAGCCCTGCGGCTAACGCCAACACAGCACTCATCATAATTGAAATATCCACAACGCCCCCTTACAGCAACGGCTTACCCGCACAAAATAGAATTGTGCTGTATAAACGTCCAGTTTAAAAGGAATTTCCTGCGAGGCACTACGCAAAATAAAAAGGCCGAACACGTCGGCCTTTTTGAACAGAAGTGAGAATTACAGTAAACGGCGGGCAGCTTCCACCACGATTTTCACCGCGTGGCTTTCCGTTTGTTTCATCGTTTCCGCATTGGGGATCTCTTGCTGAGTACGGTTCACGATAACACCAGCAACCATACCGGCACGCAGGCCCTGGCTGGCACACATGGTCAGCAACGTTGCGGATTCCATTTCGTAGTTCATGACCCCCATGGACTGCCACTCTTCCATCGAGCCTTTGAAACGACTCACTACGCGACCAGAGAAGGTGTCATAACGCTCCTGGCCCGGGTAGAAGGTGTCAGATGACGCGGTGACGCCCACGTGGGTAGTCGCACCGATAGATTTCGCCGCTTCCACCAGCGCAGTGGTGCACTCGAAGTCGGCAACGGCCGGGAATTCCATTGGCGCGAAGTGCAGGCTTGCACCATCCAGACGGACAGACGCAGTGGTGACCAGCACGTCGCCAACATTGATGTGCGGCTGAATTGCGCCAGTCGTACCGATACGCAGGAAGGTACGAATGCCCAGTTGCGCCAGTTCTTCTACGGCAATAGAGGTGGACGGGCCGCCGATACCGGTAGAGCAAACGATCACGGCTTTACCATCCAGCTCAGCACGCCAGGTCGTGAACTCGCGATGGGATGCCAGCTTAACCGGCTTATCCATCAGCGCGGCGATCTTTTCCACACGCTCCGGGTCGCCAGGGACGATAGCGAGCTGGGCCCCTTGTAAATCGTTCTTAGTGAGGCCGAGATGAAAAACATCAGACTTAGACATAAAAACTCCTCTGTGAATCGGTTTTGTCAGAAGAAGCAAAAACACACTTTACCGAAGGCATAAACAAATTTTCGTGACAGACATCACCATGATGTAAATCAATTGCATTCGATTACCATGAAATAGTGATACGCATCACATAAATGACGTGATGTAAGGACGCCTTGCACAAAAGATAGACCGTTTAAGGCAATGTGGTTCGTTGCATATGTCTATAGTTAATAATGCGCTTTTTGGCTGAATATTTAAGGGTACGGAGAATACCATGACCACACGACAATCTGGCTTTGCACCTGCTGTATCTCCACCGACGTCTACTACGGTTCACACACCGGATAACGCAATTATCGCCGGTGTAACGTCCATACCTTCACAAGGCGATGATATGCCAGCGTATCACGCACGACCAAAACAGACCGATGGCCCCCTGCCCGTGGTCATTGTCGTGCAGGAGATTTTTGGCATTCATGAACACATTCGTGACGTTTGCCGCCGTCTGGCCCTGGAAGGGTATCTGGCTATCGCGCCAGAGCTCTATTTCCGCGAAGGCGATCCCAATGACTTTGCCGATATCCCCACGCTGCTCAGCGGCCTTGTCGCCAAAGTGCCTGACGCTCAGGTACTAGCCGATCTGGACCACGTCGCCAGTTGGGCCTCCCGCAACGGCGGTGACGCGCATCGATTAATGATCACAGGTTTTTGCTGGGGTGGACGCATCACCTGGCTGTATGCAGCGCACAATCCGCAGTTAAAAGCAGCGGTAGCGTGGTATGGCAAACTGGTAGGCGATAAGACCCTCAACTCGCCGAAACATCCCGTTGATATCGCCACCGATCTTAACGCTCCTGTTCTGGGGCTTTATGGTGGTCAGGACACCAGTATTCCTCAGGTTACCGTCGAAACGATGCGTCAGGCGCTACGCGCCGCTAATGCAAAAGCGGAAATTGTGGTTTATCCCGATGCCGGGCATGCATTTAATGCCGATTACCGCCCGAGCTACCACGAAGAGTCCGCCAAAGATGGCTGGCAGAGAATGATGGAGTGGTTCGCGCAATACGGCGAGAAGAAATAAGTATCGCCAGGTAAACCGATCATCAAAACGGAGGCGTTAGCCTCCGTTTTGTTTTTAAGCCTGACGCAAGTTCTGCGCGGCCTTCACCATATTCGCCAGTGCGGCACGGGTTTCCGGCCAGCCTCGGGTTTTCAGGCCGCAGTCCGGGTTCACCCACAGCCGCTCCGCCGGAATACGCTGCTCCGCCTTCTTCAGCAGGGCCTCAATCCACTCCACGCTCGGGACGTTCGGCGAGTGAATATCGTAGACACCCGGCCCAATTTCATTCGGATAGTCGAACTCTTCAAACGATTCCAGCAACTCCATGTCGGAGCGTGAGGTCTCAATGGTGATCACATCCGCGTCCAGCGCCGCAATGGAATCCATGATGTCGTTGAACTCGCAGTAACACATGTGGGTGTGGATCTGAGTTTCATCCTTCGCCACCGCCGCGTTAATGCGGAAGGCTTCTACCCCCCACGCCAGATACGCGGCCCAGTCGCTGCGACGTAGCGGCAGACCTTCGCGCAGCGCCGGTTCATCAATCTGAATAATACCGATACCCGCCGCTTCCAGATCCGCCACTTCATCACGCAGCGCCAGCGCAATCTGCTTGGCGATGGTTTCACGCGTCACGTCTTCACGCGGGAATGACCAGCAAAGAATGGTCACCGGACCGGTCAACATACCTTTTACCGGCTTGTCGGTCAGCGACTGCGCGTACTTCGCCCACTCCACGGTGATCGCTTCCGGGCGGCTGACGTCGCCAATTACCACCGGCGGCTTCACGCAGCGAGAACCATAGCTCTGCACCCAACCGTTCTGGGTAAAGACAAAACCATCCAGATGCTCGCCAAAGTATTCCACCATGTCATTACGCTCGGCTTCACCGTGCACCAGCACATCGAGGCCCAGACGTTCCTGTTCAACGATCGCCTGTTTTATATGTTCGGCGATACCGGTGCGGTAGTGACCAGCATCCAGGTTGCCCTTTTTGAAATCCAGCCGCAGACCGCGAATTTCGGTGGTTTGCGGGAATGAACCGATCGTAGTGGTCGGCCATGCCGGTAGATTAAAGCGGGCACGCTGCGCCTCGGCGCGAACCGGGTAAGCGTTGGCGCGCTGGCTGTCTTGCGCGGTGATCGCCGCCAGACGTTTTTCCACTGCGGCGTTGTGTACGCGGGTAGAGTGACGACGCGCCTGGATCGGTGCGCTCCATTCCACAATTGCCGCCGTATCGCCGCTGTTCAGGGCATCGCGCAGCAGCGCCAGCTCGCCGCACTTTTGCAGCGCGAAGGCAAACCAGCTCTTCACTTCGGCATCAAGGCGGGTTTCCACACTGAGATCGATTGGGCTGTGCAGCAGAGAGCAGGAAGAAGCCACCCACAGAGCACGTTTCCCGACGATGTCTTTAATTTGCGCATATTTTTCGCTGAGATCGGCGCGCCAGACGTTACGACCGTTTACCAAACCGGCTGACAGCAGCCAGTCGGCAGGCAGGCGTTGGTGCAGCCCGGCAACGTCATCTTTGCCATGAACGAAATCAACGTGCAGACCCTGCACCGGCAGCGCGGTAATGGTATCCAGGTTCGGCGTTACGCCTTCAAAATAAGTGGTCAGCAGTAATTTTACCTGCCCTGCCAGCGCGTCATACGCGGGTTTGAAGGCGTTCAGCCAAACCTGCGGCAGCTCCAGTACCAGCGCGGGTTCATCAATCTGTACCCACTCAATACCGCGTTTCGCCAGCTCGGCCAGCACCTGCTGGTAAACCGGCAGAATGTCGTTGAGCAGGGTCAGGCGATCAAACTGTTCGCCCTTCACTTTCCCCAGCCACAGGTAAGTTACCGGCCCAAGCAGTACAGGCTTCACCTTGTGGCCGAGCGCCAGCGCTTCGTCCACTTCATCCAGCAGTTGGGTCCAGGTCAGTTTGAACTGCTGACCTTTGGTGAACTCCGGCACCATGTAGTGATAGTTGGTGTTAAACCATTTGGTCATTTCTGCCGCCGCCGCTGGCTCGCCCGTCGGGGCGCGACCACGACCAATGCGGAATAAGGTATCGATATCAACCGAGCCGTCTTTATTTTGATGACGCGCTGGAACGTTACCGAGCAGCAGGCTGGTGGTTAGCACGTGATCGTACCAGGCAAAATCGCCCACCGGCAGCAGGTCAATGCCCGCCTGCTTCTGCTGATCCCAGTGGCGGGCGCGTAGCTCGCGGCCAACGGCCAGCAATTCCTCACGGGAAGAATTTCCCGCCCAGTAGCTTTCTTGCGCTTTTTTCAGCTCGCGACGCAGGCCAACGCGAGGGAAACCGAGGGTGTGATTCAATATTGTCATTTTTCTTCCTCTAATTATATGTAAATCCTATGGATTTTGAATTTAGGGAAGGCGGCAAGTTTGCTCATCCCCAGGAGCTTACTGAAGTAAGTGACTGGGGTGAGGAAACGAAGCCAACGCACCATAAATTTAAAAGACGAAGGATTTTAGCCATCCAGATGTTTACACATCCATAATTGGCGGTTACTGTATATTCCTCAAGCGCAATTTGTTCATGCCGAAGTGAAGGACTTTCATGATCGAGATTAAACACCTGAAAACGCTCCAGGCGTTGCGGAATAGTGGTTCGCTGGCAGCCGCAGCGGCGACGTTGCATCAGACCCAATCCGCCCTTTCTCACCAGTTCAGCGATCTGGAGCAACGCCTCGGCTTTCGTCTTTTTATCCGTAAAAGTCAGCCTCTGCGCTTTACGCCGCAGGGCGAAATTTTGCTGCAGTTGGCAAACCAGGTGTTGCCGCAAATCGGTCGCGCGCTGCAGGCCTGCAACGAACCGCAGCAAACCCGGCTACGCATCGCGATTGAATGCCACAGCTGTATCCAATGGCTGACGCCCGCGCTGGAGAATTTTCGTGCCAACTGGCCGCAGGTGGAAATGGACTTTAAATCCGGCGTGACGTTCGATCCGCAACCTGCGCTACAGCAGGATGAATTGGATCTGGTGTTGACCTCCGACATTCTGCCGCGCAGCGGATTGCACTACTCGCCGATGTTTGATTTTGAAGTACGCCTGGTCCTGGCGCCGGACCATCCGCTGGCCAGCAAAACGCAAATCACCCCGGAGGATTTAGCCAGCGAGACGCTGCTTATTTATCCGGTACAACGGAGTCGGCTGGATGTCTGGCGGCATTTCCTGCAGCCTGCGGGCGTTAGCCCGTCGCTGAAGAGCGTGGATAACACCCTGCTGCTGATTCAGATGGTTGCAGCCAAAATGGGTATCGCGGCTTTACCACACTGGGTGGTGGAGAGTTTTGAGCGCCAGGGTCTGGTGGTAACCAAAACCCTGGGTGATGGATTGTGGAGCCGACTGTACGCCGCCGTGCGCGATGGCGAGCAACGGCAGCCGGTCACGGAAGCGTTTATTCGCTCAGCGCGGAATCACGCCTGCGATCACCTACCGTTTGTGCGGAGTGCGGAACGACCCACTTTCGATGTACCCACAGTGAGGCCACTATCACAGCCGCACCAATGATGAAGCTCGGCCAGTGAGGCTGTTGATGCCAGATAGCCAGGTTAACCAGCAGCCCGGCCGGCACATGCATATTGTTCATGATGCCCAGCGTACCCGCATCCACCTGCGTCGCGCCATAGTTCCACATAAAGTAACCGATGCCGGAGGCCGCCACGCCAAGAAACACCAGGATGCCCCACTGTAGCGTAGTTGCAGGCATTTTCTGCGCGTTACCCAGCATGAACCAGGCCACTATCGCCACCATAAATGCCCCCATGTAAAACCAGGCGAAGGCGTTGTGCTGCGGCATTGGCCGTGTTTCCATCAGACGCTTGTAGCCCACCATGCCAATGGCAAAGCTGATATTGGATAGCTGTACCAGCAGCAGGCCGGTCCAGAAGTGGCTGGTCACCTGGTCGTAACGAATGATCCCCGCACCGATCACCGCCAGCAACGCACTGAAGGCGTAACTCCAGCGCAGACGACGTCCGCTCATGAGATCATAAATCAGCGTAATGTAGAGCGGCGTCAGTACGGTAAAGAGCAGCAGTTCTGAAACCGTCAGGTACAGATAGGCGTGAAAACTCAGCATATACATAATGCCAAGCTGCATGGCCCCTACCAGCATATACAGCGCGATCGTTTTTACGCTGTGCCCACGGGTGCGTAAAAATGGCAGGAACACCAGCGCCGCCAGCCCAACACGCACCAGCACCGCAAAATAGCTATCGACATGACCGGCAAGGTACTCGCCAAACAGGCTAAAGGAAAAGGCCCACAGAATTGTGGTAATGATGAGTAACGCCACAATGGATGTCTCTTAACAAAAGGTACACCCATTGTAGCGAAGTTTTTAGTTGACAACTGGTCAACTAACAAACGATGACGTTACTGCAAAAAGAGTTTACGCAGATAGTGCGGCACGGCATCATCGGCGTTGAGTCCAATCACGTCCAGTTCCGGATGAAGATCTTTCAGGCGTTGGTGCGCGTTGCCCATGATGCAGCCTTTACCAGCCATGGAGAGCATTTCCGCATCGTTCATGCCATCGCCGAAAGCGATGCAGTCCTGCAGGCTGTAGCCCATCGCTTTCGCCACCGCTTCCAGCGCATGACCTTTCGACACGCCGCCAGCCATAACTTCCAGACAGGTAAGCGTAGAGAAGCTGACGTTGACGCGATCGCCCCAGCGGGCGTTAATCGCCTGCTCCAGCGGCAGCAGTCTTTCATGAGAATCGGTGGTAAAAAACACTTTGCTGACGCCTTCAGGCTCCAGTAGCGCAGGTTCAAACAGAGAATAGTTAAATACCGCTTCTTTAAAGAAGCGCATTTCGTCCGGGCGATGTCGATTCATAAACCATTCATCATCACGATAAACGTTGGTTACGATGTCCGGATTTGCATTTACCACGCCGAACAGGTCGCTGGCAATGTCGCGATCCAGGTTATGGGTAAACACCAGATTCCCGGCAGAATCGTGCACGCGCGCGCCGTTGGATGTGATCATGTAGGTTTTAATGCCAAGGTTATCGCGAATTTGCCCCACATCAACATGATGACGGCCAGTCGCAAACACGAAGTTAACGCCACGTGCGGTCAATAATTTCAGTGTCTCTTTGGCATAAGGGGACAACGTATGGTCGGGGGAAAGCAGCGTACCGTCTAAATCAGACGCAACAACCTGATACATAAGAAAATTAAACCTCTAGGCAAAGCGGTTTCCGCTGGATGAGTTATGCTTGTCGAAAAATTCGACAATAGCGTTAAGCGCGACTGAGCGCATTGCGTCCTTTTCAAAAAGGATCTCATGGTACGCGCCTTTGATGACAAGCGGCTGACCTCCCTCTACAGGATGGCCCGCTGCAGCGCGGAGTTCACAAAAGCGATCGTGCATACGGTTATCAACCAAACGCTCTTCTTCGGCCTGGATAAGCAATGTTGGCGTCGCGTCATCTCCCGCCCCGGCCAGGACCTGTTCACCCGCCAGAATACCTTCACGTACCCAGTGGTAAGTGGGACCGCCCACGCGCAGCCGAGGTTCATCGGCATAGAAACGCAGATTGCGCCGATAGCGCTGTCGACTGTGGGTTACCGCATTCATCCCGAATGGCAGCGCCCGCCAGCGCCCGGTCCCCATGGCATAACCCTCGCGGATCCGTGGATGCCCTTCAGCCCAGTCCAGAATTTGACGCACCATCCAGTCGGGAAAGCGCATCACAATACCAAACATCGGCGCGCAAAGCGCAATGGCATCACACTGATTCGGGTGACGCTGCAGAAACAACGTGGCAATCGCCCCGCCCATAGAATGCGCCAGTATATAGCGTTTTCTCCACGGACCGGGTGACACTTCCTGCTGCCAGAAAGCGGTTAAATCGTCGACATAGTCATTAAAGTTATCCACATGACCGCGATGCGGATCCGAAAGCATACGGCCGGAACGCCCCTGGCCACGGTGATCGATAATGAGAACGTCAAAACCAGAATGAAACAGGTCGTACGCCAGTTCAGCGTATTTTACATAGCTTTCAATGCGTCCAGGACAGACGACGATGACGCGATCGTTTTTCTCTGCGTGAAAGCGCACAAAATGTACGGGGACATTATCTACGCCCGTAAACTCCGCTTCTTCCCGCTGACGCCAGAAATCTGTCAGTGGTCCCATGGAAAAAGCAGCAAACGCGTTTTCTCTTGTTTCCCAGTCTTTTTGCTGCTGAAACATCGGGTATCCAGCCTCGTTGACCAAGTAAAATCGTTTTTTTTGCCATGTCTGATACAACGTACCGACAGTAGCGTATTGTGGCATAAAAATAGACAATCCGGGAGTTTCTCATGACCTTTGAATGGTGGTTCGCCTACCTGCTGACCTCTATTATTTTGAGCCTGTCTCCAGGCTCTGGCGCAATCAACACCATGACCACCGCCATCAGCCACGGTTATCGCGGTGCCAGCGCATCGATTGCGGGTCTACAGACCGGACTGGGCATTCATATCGTTTTGGTTGGCGTAGGGCTGGGAACGCTATTTTCACGTTCAGCGATCGCGTTTGAAGTGCTGAAGTGGGCGGGCGCGGCTTACCTGATTTGGCTAGGAATTCAGCAATGGCGGGCGGCGGGCGCTATCGATCTGAACACCATGGCGAATACGCAATCGCGCAGCCGCCTGTTCAAACGCGCGGTCTTTGTTAATCTGACCAACCCCAAAAGCATTGTTTTTCTTGCCGCCCTGTTCCCGCAGTTTATCCTGCCGCAGGAACCGCAGTTGATGCAGTATGTGGTGCTTGGCATCACGACCATTGTGGTCGATATTATTGTGATGATCGGTTACGCGACGCTGGCTACGCGCATTGCTGGCTGGATTAAGGGGCCAAAGCAAATGAAAGCGCTGAACAAAGTGTTTGGTTCACTGTTTATGCTGATAGGCGCCCTGCTTGCGTCGGCAAGGCATGCCTGATAACGGTGCCGGATGGCGTTAGCGCTTATCCGGCATGAAGGAAGCTTAGCGCGAAATGATCAGATGGATACCGAAACCCGCGAACAGCGCGCCGGCAAAGCCATCGATCCACTTCGCCAGACGTTGATAGCCGCGACGCATTTTCGGTAATGCAAACAGGCTGGCAACCACGGTAAACCACGCCAGCGTTTCCACGATGATCAGCGCGAAAATGCCCCAACGCGCGCCCGTTCCTACACTATCGCCAACAAACAATGAGAACACGGAGCCAAAATAGATAATCGCTTTCGGGTTGGCGAGGTTGGTCAACAGGCCTTTTAAAAAGCTGCGTCCGCTCTGCGCCAGTTCAACCTGTGGGGCAGGGGCCGCTACGTCCTGTTTTTTAAACGCGCCGCGCAGCATCTGGTAACCCATCCAGCACAGATACAGGCCGCCGCCCACCATGATAATGGTGTGCAGCCAGGCCATTTTTTCGATAATCAGATGCAGGCCAAGCAGCGCCACGCCAGCCCAGACCATGACGCCACAGGTAATACCCAGCACGCCCATCATGGCTTCTTTGCGCGAACGGCTAACGGCCGTTTGAGAAACAAAGAAGAAATCGGGACCGGGACTCATCAGCGCAACGATATGCACCAACGCAACGGTAAAAAATAGCGTTAACATAAAAATGACTCGCGGGGAAATAGTTCAGTGAGTCACCATCCTGGCACTTTTTTGCCTGGCTGACTACTCTTCGTCGTCACCATCGACGTGGGCGCGAATAAGTGCCATAAACTCTTTGCCAAAACGTTCAAGTTTACGCATTCCCACGCCGTTGACGCTCAGCATTTCGCTCGGCGAAACCGGCATCTGCTCGGCCATTTCAATCAACGTGGCGTCGTTGAACACCACATACGGCGGGATATTCTCTTCATCGGCAATGGCTTTACGCAGCTTACGCAATTTGGCAAACAGTTTGCGATCGTAATTGCCGCCGAAGGATTTCTGCATAGCGCGCGGTTTCAGCGCCACGATTCGCGGTACCGCAAGCTGCAACGGGACTTCGCCGCGCAGAACCGGACGCGCGGCATCGGTCATCTGCAGTGCGGAATGCTGCGCGATATTTTGCGTCACCAGCCCAAGATGGATAAGCTGGCGAATTACGCTCACCCAGTGTTCATGGCTTTTATCGCGCCCCATGCCATAAACCTTGAGTTTATCGTGGCCCAACTCGCGGATACGCTGATTATTCGCTCCGCGCAGAACCTCCACCACATATCCCATACCAAAGCGCTGATTGACCCGGCCAATCGTGGAAAGCGCAATCTGCGCATCGTTTAAGCCGTCGTACTGTTTTGGCGGATCGAGACAGATATCGCAGTTACCACACGGCTCCTGACGCCCCTCGCCAAAATAATTCAGCAGAACCAGACGACGACAGGTTTGCGCCTCGGCAAACGCCCCCATCGCATTGAGCTTATGGCGTTCGATATCCAGCAGTTGTCCGGCAGGTTTCTCTTCGAGGCAACGGCGGAGCCACGCCATATCAGCCGGATCGTAAAACAGCATCGCTTCCGCCGGCAGGCCATCACGCCCGGCACGACCGGTTTCCTGATAATAGGACTCAATGTTGCGCGGGATATCAAAATGCACCACGAAGCGCACGTTAGGTTTGTTGATCCCCATGCCGAACGCTACGGTCGCCACCACAATTTGCAGGTCATCGCGCTGGAATTTTTCCTGCACCTCGGCGCGCACGCTGTTTTCCAGCCCGGCATGATAAGCCCCGGCGCTGATGCCGCGGCTTTGCAGGCGCGCAGCGGTGTCTTCGACTTTGGCGCGGCTGTTACAGTAAATAATGCCGGATTTACCGCGTTGTTCTTGCACGTAGCGCATCAGTTGATCGAGCGGCTTAAACTTCTCCATCAGCATGTAGCGAATATTCGGCCGATCAAAGCTGCTGATCTGAATTAACGGATCGTTGAGGCCCAGCAGGCGCACGATATCCAGCCGGGTGGTTTCATCCGCGGTCGCGGTTAACGCCACAAACGGCAGCGTTGGGAAACGCTGACGCAGTTGGCCCAGCGCGGCGTATTCAGGGCGGAAGTCATGCCCCCACTGCGAAATACAGTGCGCTTCATCCACCGCCAGCAGCACCGGATTCCAGTGCCCAAGATGCTCAAGGAAGTTATCCAGCATCAGGCGCTCAGGGGCAATATACAGCAAGCGAACCTGCCCGCTGCGGCAGCCGGCCATCACCTCAAGCTGCTGTTCACGACTTTGGGTGGAGTTCAGGCACGCCGCCGCCACGCCGTTGGCCAGCAGTTGATCGACCTGGTCTTTCATCAGGGAAATCAGCGGCGAAACAACAACGGTGAGTCCGTTGAGTAATAATGCGGGAATTTGATAGCACAGGGATTTGCCGCCACCGGTGGGCATAACGACCAGACAGTCGCGACCAGAGAGCACGGTGTCGATGATTTCTTCCTGGCCTGGGCGAAACTGTTGGTAGCCAAAGGTTTCCTGTAAAACCTGTTTAGCGCCCATTTCCAGATTCAACACTTCCGCCTGCGCCACATTAACCCCATTAACCTGAAATAAAAACAGGCGCTATTTTCAGCGCCTGAGAAAGAAACTGCAATGATTAAAATACTCTCAATATCTGTCAGAAGATATCGTTAAGCATTACACCCACGCCAACACGGGTCTGATTGAAGTTGTAGTCAATCAGCGATTCTCCGTAACCACTGTAGACCTGGGTGTAGAGACGAACATGCTTCGTAATAGGATAGCTTGCCCCTAACTCTGCGCCGCCGTAGCCGGTGTTCCAGTTGTACTGACCTTTCACGCTGATAACGGCGTCGCCCAGGTGATACCCCATTTTCAGCTGATAATAGCCCATGTATTTGGTGATGTCGGGGTTATCATCGGTACTGCCAATGACGTACCACGGCTTTACTTCCACCAGCCAGTTGCCGTTTTCTGCCATCAGGCGGGTATACAGGCGGTTCCAGCTACGTGAAGTGGGGTCGGAGCGCCCGTTGGAATCATGGTTATAACCCATTTCGACATCACGTAGCGTCCACCCGGCAAAGCGATAGTCGGTGGCGAAACCAAGGAACAACTGCGGCTCGTAGTTGGTTTCGCGAAACGGTGAAGATTCTTCACTGTTCGAAAGCTGCCACCAGGATTTCTGCGTATAGGAACCGCCAAGAACCGAGTTCGGACCCAATATTCCTCGCCAAAGGGGAAACGCCAGGCTTAGCTGAAACTTCACCTCATCTTTGCGCGCATTGTCCGACCAGCTATAGCTGCTGATCGCCTCTTTGTTCATGTCGCTGGTATTGGTGTAGATAAGGTAGTTGGTGTCATAAGGGTAAAGCGTGAAAGGGTTGTCATGCTCTTGCAGCATATTAGCGATGATACTGCCCCGAACTGCTGGTGCATCATGAATCTCTTTTACTGTCGCTTCCTGCGCATACGCGGTCAACGGCAGCATGACTGCTGGTAGTAACCATCCCAGAATCGCCCGCATCGGTAATGTTCTCCTGAACCAAAATATTGATGAATTGTATAATTTTCTGACAAGCATTCTACATACTTAGCTCGTTCCTCGTTAGTTATCCCGTCCTAAAGTAGAAAACAACAAATAATAAGCATAATATCAACATTTCATTAACCAATAAGGTATTAAGATCGTATGTCTGCTGTACTGACCGCTGAAGAAGCCCTGAAGTTAGTGGGTGAAATGTTTGTTTATCATATGCCGTTTAACCGTGCGCTGGGGCTGGAACTGGAACGCTATGAAAAAGAATTTGCGCAATTAGCGTTTAATAATCAACCGATGATGGTCGGTAACTGGGCGCAAAGCATTCTGCACGGCGGAGTGATCGCCTCAGCACTCGACGTCGCCGCCGGACTGGTGTGTGTAGGCAGTACGCTAACCCGTCACGAAACGATCAGTGAGGACGAACTGCGTCAGCGAATGTCACGTATGGGCACCATCGATTTACGGGTTGATTACCTGCGCCCGGGGAGAGGGAATCGCTTTACCGCCACCAGCAGCCTGCTGCGGGCGGGTAATAAAGTAGCCGTTGCGCGTGTTGAACTGCATAACGAAGAACAGCTCTATATCGCCAGCGCAACCGCCACTTATATGGTGGGGTAAGCGCTTAAAAAAAGGTAAACTGCTGTTACATTTCTGCAATGAGTTTTCCCGATGGATGCTAAACAAACGCGGCAGGGCGTGTTACTCGCTCTGGCTGCCTATTTTATTTGGGGTATCGCTCCCGCCTACTTCAAGCTGATTTACTATGTCCCGGCGGATGAGATCCTGACGCACCGCGTCATCTGGTCATTTTTCTTTATGGTGGTGCTGATGAGCATCAGCCGCCAGTGGTCGGGTGTTAAAACGCTGCTACAAACGCCAAAGAAGATCTTCCTGCTGGCGCTCTCTGCGGTGCTCATCGGCGGAAACTGGCTGCTGTTCATTTGGGCGGTCAATAATCACCATATGCTGGAAGCCAGTCTCGGCTATTTTATTAACCCGCTAGTGAATATCGTGCTGGGAATGCTTTTCCTCGGCGAGCGCTTTCGTCGCATGCAGTGGTTGGCGGTACTGTTAGCCGCCTGCGGCGTACTGGTACAGCTGTGGACCTTCGGCTCATTGCCGATAATCGCGCTGGGACTGGCGTTCAGCTTTGCTTTTTATGGTCTGGTGCGTAAGAAGATTGCCGTTGAAGCGCAAACCGGCATGTTGATTGAAACCCTGTGGCTCTTACCCGTTGCCGCTATCTACCTGTTTGGCATTGCGGATAGCCCAACCAGCCATATGGGGCAAAACCCGATGTCACTCAATCTGCTACTGATTGCCGCCGGTATCGTGACCACCATTCCGCTGCTGTGCTTTACCGGCGCAGCGACACGTCTGCGTCTTTCCACACTGGGTTTCTTCCAGTATATCGGACCCACGTTGATGTTCCTGCTGGCGATCACCTTTTACGGTGAAGTGCCGGGAGCGGATAAAATGGTGACGTTCGCCTTTATCTGGGTGGCGCTGGCGATTTTCGTGATGGATGCGATTTATACGCAACGCAGAACGCGTATGGGGATGTGAAGGCTTTTTGCCTGATGGCGCTACGCTTATCAGGCCTACGGGATCTGTAGGCCTGATAAGACACCGCCATTAAAGCCAGTTCTTACGTTTAAAGTACAGATACGGCGCCAGACCTGCGAGCATCATAAAGACAATCGCGCCAGGATAACCGAAGCTCCAGTGCAGTTCCGGCATGAATTCAAAGTTCATGCCGTAGCTGGAAGCCACCAGCGTCGGCGGCAGAAATACCACCGAGACCACCGAGAAGATCTTGATGATGCGGTTCTGCTCAATATTGATAAAGCCCATCGCCGCCTGCATCAGGAAGTTAACCTTCTGGAACAGCGATTCGTTATGCGGCAGCAGAGACTCGATATCGCGCAGGATCTCACGCGCCTGCTCCAGTTGACCACCCGGCAGACGCGCTTTACGCACCAGAAAGTTCAGTGCGCGCTGGGTATCCATCAGACACAGGCGTACCTTCCAGCCGATATCTTCCTGTTCCGCCAGCGTGGAAAGCGCTTCGTCATACTCATCGCCCTGACGCCCTTCCATGATCACACGGCTGAGTTTTTCCAGGTCGCTATAGATGTTTTCAATCTCATCCGCCAACTGTTCAATTTTGGTTTCGAACAGATCGAGTAGCAGCTCGTAGGCGTTACCATCCACCATCGCCTGGTTACGCGCACGCATGCGATACAGACGAAACGCCGGCAGTTCGCGTTCGCGCAGGGTAAACAGGCGGCCTTCGCGAATGGTAAATGCGACGGTTGAGTTACCCGCGTGATCGTCGGCGTCTTCATAGAAAAAGAAGGAGTGAATGTGCAGTCCATCCTCGTCTTCAAAAAAACGTGCGGATGCTTCGATGTCTTCCAGTTCAGGGCGCGTGGCCAGATTCTGGCCCAAGTCCTTTTGCACACGGTTTCGTTCTTCGTCATCCGGCTCGACTAAATCGACCCAAACCGAACTGGCCAGGTGCTCGATCTCGTCTGCCTCAAGGCGAGTTAAACGATTGTTTTCCAGTTGAAATGCGCTCAGCATGACCGGGACTCCCAATGCAAAAAATTATCGGACAGTTCGGAGGGCACACAGAAACAAATTGGGTTTCAGACCATTAAACAGCCTGACTCAGCGCGACGGGAAAAAACAGAAGGTCGCTGACAACCGCGAAGGCTATCAGCAAAAAGGGATAGCCTTAGGAGTTGATCCTGGATGACAGGATAATGAGCCAGTATCTACTGGGTGTGTCCAAGGCGAATGTCCTCTTAGCGTAATCGTGCGCGCATGTTACGCCAGCAAAATTTTGACGTCAACACGCAACGGATGGCGAAAAAGTAATAATTTCCCCTTATACAAAAAGGTTAGCAGAGGGGAATTATTTATCTATGATTTCAGAATATTAACCGGCAGATAGCCGAATGGCGGCTTCGCCTTATCCGGCCTACAAATCAAAATGTTACCCGGTCAGTAGATCTGATAAGCGCAACGACATCAGGCGATCATACCGTTTCCAGTCTGGCGTAAGCCGCCACCAGCCATTTAATGCCCTGCCCCTGGAACGCGACCTGCAAACGACTGTGCTCACCGCTACCTTCGAGGTTGACGATGGTGCCCTCGCCGAACTTCGCGTGGCGTACCCGCTGGCCAAGTTTGTAGCCGGTATCGTTTTCCGCCATTGGCGTGCCCATCCGCTGATGGCTCACCGGACGGCTAACCGTGGCGCGCAGACGCACCTCTTCAACGCACGCTTCCGGCAGTTCGCCGATAAAGCGCGACGGACGATGGTAAACCTCTTTACCGTACAAACGACGCGTTTCGGCGTAGGTGAGCGTCAGTTTCTGCATCGCGCGGGTGACGCCAACATAGGCCAGGCGACGTTCTTCTTCGAGACGGCCGCCTTCATCCAGCGACATCTGGCTCGGGAACATGCCTTCTTCCATACCCACAATAAATACCTGCGGGAACTCCAGCCCTTTCGCCGAGTGCAGGGTCATCAGCTGTACCGCGTCCTGCCAGGTATCCGCTTGCCCTTCGCCTGCTTCCAGCGCGGCGTGGGAGAGGAACGCCTGCAGCGGCATTAAGTCTTCGTCTTCTTCGTTGTAGCTGAACTGGCGCGTTGCCGTCACCAGTTCGTCTAAGTTTTCGATACGCGTCTGACCTTTCTCGCCTTTTTCCTGCTCGTACATCATGCGCAGGCCGGAATCTTTAATCACCCGGTCAGTCTGCACGTGCAGCGGCATATCGGCGGTCTCTTGCGCCAGCGCGTCAATCAGTTCCATAAAGCGCTGTAAGGCGCTGGCGGCTCGACCGGCCAGGGCTTTTTCCTGCAGCAGTTCACGACAGGCCTGCCACAACGTTAGCTGGCGGTCACGGGAAGTCTGGCGCACGACATCTAAAGTACGATCGCCAATCCCGCGCGTTGGCGTATTCACCACACGCTCAAACGCGGCATCGTCATTGCGGTTAGCGATCAGGCGCAGGTAGGAGAGCGCGTCTTTAATTTCCTGACGTTCAAAGAAGCGCATACCGCCATAGATACGATACGGCATGCTGGCCTGTAGTAAGGCTTCTTCCAACACGCGTGACTGGGCGTTGCTACGATACAGAATCGCGCACTGTTCCAGCGCGCCGCCGTTGTCCTGCCAGGTTTTAATGCGATTGACCACGAAGCGCGCTTCATCAAGTTCGTTGAAGGCGCAATACAGCGAGATCGGCTCGCCGTCGACGCCGTCGGTCCACAGTTTTTTACCCAGGCGCCCGTTGTTATTTTCAATCAGGGCGTTAGCTGCGCTAAGAATATTGTTGGTCGAACGGTAGTTCTGCTCCAGACGAATGGTTTCTGCGCCCGGGAAATCATTGAGGAAGCGCTGAATGTTCTCCACCTGCGCGCCGCGCCAGCCGTAGATCGACTGGTCATCATCGCCCACGATCATCACCTTGCCGGTGTCGCCCGCCAGCAGACGGATCCAGGCGTACTGAATGTTGTTGGTATCCTGGAATTCGTCCACCAGGATATTGGTAAAGCGTTCGCGGTAGTGCTGCAGAATGTGCGGCTTGTTGAGCCACAGTTCATGGGCGCGCAGCAGCAGTTCGGCGAAATCCACCAGCCCCGCGCGATCGCAGGCTTCCTGATAAGCCTGATAGACCTTCTGCCAGGTCTGTTCGACCGGGTTGCCGTAGCTTTGCAGATGGTGCGGGCGCAGCCCTTCATCTTTCTGGCTGTTGATAAACCACATTGCCTGACGCGGCGGCCACTGCTTTTCGTCAAGGTTCATCGCTTTGATCAGGCGCTTGAGCAAACGCAGTTGGTCCTCGCTGTCGAGGATCTGGAAATCCTGCGGCAGGTTGGCATCCATATGGTGCGCGCGCAACAGACGGTGCGCCAGGCCGTGAAAGGTCCCCACCCACATTCCGCCCTGGCTGGTTCCCATGATCTGACCAATACGGTGGCGCATTTCCGCCGCCGCTTTGTTGGTAAAGGTCACCGCCATAATGGAGTACGGCGAGTTGTTCTCTACCGTCAGTAACCAGGCGATACGGTGCACCAGTACGCGAGTTTTACCACTCCCCGCGCCTGCCAGAACCAGCATGTTGCTGCGTGGCGCGGCCACCGCTTCACGCTGTTTATCATTAAGGCTGTCGAGCAGGTAAGAAACGTCCATTGGCACCGCCGCGTAAAAGTAGGTAAGGCGGAGAAGCGTAGCGCCATCCGCCAAAAAGCTGGGTATATATACAGAGTTCTGCTGGTGATTATATCAGCGAGGTCAGAGATGCCAACTGTGAAATTTCAATATGCGGCAGCAAACGGCTGTCTGCGGTTTGCATCAGGTCGGCATTTTCCGGTTTGATCCAGCAAGCCTGCATACCACAACGAATAGCGCCTGCAACGTCTGTCGTCAGGTCATCACCCACATGCAGAATTTCACCTACCGGCATTTTCAGTTTTTCCGCCGCCAGCGCGTACATGTCGCTGAACGGTTTTGAGCGCCCGTCGGGACCGGCGCGCAGCACAAACTCAAAATAATCACCCAGACCAAACAGTTCCGGCTGCGCGTTACCATTGGTGATCGCCACCAGCGGCCATTTGCGGGCCAGCGCCTTCAGCGTGTCATGCGTCGCCTGCGGAACATCAATGCGGCTACGCCATTTGGCGAAATTCATCATCGCCGCATTCGCCCCCATCAAGGCTTCTGCCGCTGACAGACCAGCCTCCAGCATAGCGCGTTCTACGGCGCGGTGACGCCATTGGGTAACGTCGTGGTAGATTTCCGGCTCGGCGTCACGAACGGCCTGACGTAAGCGCTGCAGGTCGCTATTTTGCAGCGAATTCAACGCCGGATGATAATTCTGTACAAACGCGAGCGCTTCCTGCTCGGTGCGTGTGATAACGGGACGGTTATCGTAAAGGGTGTCATCAAGGTCAAAGGTGAGCGCAGAAATACGCCCCAAAGGCCGGTAAAAACGCATTATTTCCCCCGTTTGGCGCGCGGATGCGCCGCATCGTACACTGAAGCCAGGTGTTGAAAATCAAGATGGGTATAGATTTGAGTAGTGGAGAGATTGGCATGACCCAATAACTCCTGCACTCCGCGCAGATCGCCGCTCGACTCCAGCATATGCGTCGCAAAAGAGTGGCGCAATTTGTGGGGATGGACGTGGCTGTTCAGCCCCTGTTTGATACCCCATTCCGCAAAGCGTTTCTGCACGTTACGCGCAGAGATGCGCTTGCCCAGTTTAGACAGGAACAACGCATCGTCATCCCCGCCAAATAAACCGCGCAGATCCAGCCAGTGCTCAATCCACGCCACCGCATTGCGGCCGATCGGCAGACGACGTTCTTTACTCCCCTTGCCCATCACCCACACTTCGCCGGTGTCGAGATCGAGATGTTTAATATCCAGCCCAACCAGTTCAGATAAACGCAGTCCCGCGCCGTACATCACTTCCAGCATCGCCCGGTCGCGCACGGCAAGGGGATCGTTGAGATCGATATCCAGCAGACGATTAACATCATCGACGTCGATATTTTTAGGTAAGTGGCGTGGCGCTTTCGGCGCGGAAACGCTTTTTGCCGGGTTGGCTTTCAGCTCGCCCTGATTAACCAGCCAGTCGAAGAAACTGCGTAGTGCGGAGAGACGCAATGCCAGACTCGCCGCTCCCAGCCCTTTTCGACGGCTGCGCACAGCAAAGCTGCGTACCATTGCAGCGTCACATTGTTGCCAGCTTTGCAGACCGGTTTCTCCGGCTAACGCGATGATGGCATCAAGCTGACGCTGATAATTGAGTCGCGTGATCGGGCTAAGCTGGCGCTCAACGCCCAGATAGCGCAAAAAGCGCGCCACATCCTGAGAAAGGGGTGAATCGGTCATACGCGTTCAATCCAGCGCTCCAGCAGCTCCGGCAACATCAGCGAGATTTCTTGCAGTAATTGTGTACCTTGCCCCTGCTGGTAATGGTTAACGTCACGGCTGCTGAACAGCATCACGCCCAGGGAACCATCTTGCCCCAGCATCGACATCGCCACCGAGCCTATCGCTTTCGCCTCCGGCATCATAACCAGCAATTCCGGACCATTGAGTGGCCCAAGATAGTGCTGCGACTGCCCCAGACGCTGAATACGCAACGGTTCAAAGGCCTGACGGCTTAATGCCAGATGCGTAAATTTGGATGGCGCGCCAAGTCGCCACCGGTCCGGAAACAGACGCACCGTCGCGCCGGCCAGCCCCAGCTCACGCGCCCAGCGATGAAATCGCATCAGCATATCGTCAAGACTGCTGGCCGACACCAGGCGACTTTGCAGATTTAGCAGACGATAGAACAGGCTTTCATTGGCGTTGGCTTGTTCCATCAATAACGCCATGTTCTCTTCAAGCACATTAATATGATTACGTGCCCGCGCCATATGCCATTCAACTAAAGAGATCGTGCCCCGCACAGGGTGTGGGACGCGCATCGCTTCAACTGCCCGGGCATTACGGATAAAAAACTCAGGATTACGTTGCAGGTAATCGACGACCGCCCGATCGTCGAGCTCCATGAGCGTTTCCTGTAGTTCTTCCCCTGGTTGCTTCATAAGTGAATAAATCCGTCGTAGACATGTGCCGCCGGGCCAGTCATATACAGCGGATGACCCGGACCTTTCCAGGCGATATCAAGTCGACCGCCAGGTAACTCCACCCTCACCTCTTCTGCCAGCAGGCCCTGCTGAATACCTACCGCAACAGCGGCGCACGCTCCGCTGCCGCAGGCCTGCGTTTCGCCCGCCCCGCGCTCGTAGACGCGCAGCCGGATATGCTCGCGCTTTACCACCTGCATAAAGCCGATGTTGGCGCGTTCAGGAAAGCGTTCGTGGCTTTCCAGCACCGGTCCCAGCGTTTCCACCGTGGCCGTATCAACATCATCAACCTGAATCACGCAGTGCGGGTTCCCCATTGAAACCACGCCGCACAATATTGTCTGTTCGGCCGCGCGCATAATATAGGTCTTCTCTGCTTTGTTGGCGCGAAACGGAACCTGCGAAGGTTCAAAGTTGGGTTCCCCCATATTCACCCGCACCAGTTCGTCGTCGGTTACGGTTAACACCATACGACCATTCGCGGTACTGACGCGAATATCACGTTTATTGGTCAGCCCTTTCAGGCGAACAAAGCGAGCAAAACAACGGGCGCCATTGCCACACTGTGACACTTCACTGCCGTCGGCATTAAAAATACGGTAGTGGAAATCCAGCTCCGGATCATACGGAGGTTCAACCACCAGCAACTGATCAAACCCAACGCCGAGATGCCTGTCGGACAGGCGGCGGATCAGCTCTGGTGAGAAAAAGACATTCTGCGTTACCGCGTCGACGACCATAAAATCGTTGCCAAGGCCATGCATTTTAGAGAATTGCATCATTCACTCCGTTCACGCGGGTACAGAAATGTAAATCTATTCCTGCCGTCAGTAATTCACCTGAGAAGGGCCGTCGCTAATCCCACGATCGTTTTTCTCAGGCGTGGTGGATTGCGATTGCGGCTGAACGCTCTTGGTCGGAGGCGGCGCGGTTTTATCTGCTGGCGGGAAATAGAGCGGGCCTTTTAGCCCACAGCCCGTCAGGCTGAACAGAGTTAAAATGACAGCGAGTGGCTTTAACACGTTTTTCATTATGGATTGCCTGTAAAGTTCATGCTTTCTGTTTTCTATCATCGCAGGAGAAGGCGTAAAAGCAAGAGTTAGCCTGTAATCTGCAACGCGTTTTGTTTCAGGTTATACTGCCGTCATCACGAAAAACAGGATAAGAAAATGAACGACAGTGAATTTCATCGCCTTGCCGACACCCTGTGGATGACCATTGAGGAGCGTCTGGATGACTGGGACGGCGACAGCGATATCGATTGTGAGATCAACGGCGGCGTGCTGACCATCAGCTTCGAAAACGGCAGCAAAATCATTATTAACCGTCAGGAGCCGCTGCACCAGGTGTGGCTGGCAACCAAACAAGGCGGCTACCACTTTGACCTGAAAGGCGACGAGTGGATCTGCGACCGTAGCGGCGAAACGTTCTGGGATTTGCTGGAGCAGGCGGCAACGCAGCAGTCGGGTGAAGAGGTGAGCTTCCGTTGATTTTTTGCCGGATACGCTTTGCTTATCCGGCCTACAGTAGGCCCGGTAAGGCGTAGCCGCCACCGGGCGAAAAGCCTCAGGAGAAATACTGCTGCAACATCGGCGTGTCGTTATCCTGATTAGCTGGCGGGACTGGGTTGAGCGGCTGGGTACGGAACGGAATCACCTGCGCACGTCCGTCGGTTTTCACAATCTGATAGAACTGCGGCAGGTTAAAGTTGATGAAGCTGGAGCCGTAGGTAAAGCGATCGTGCGACGATGAATAGAAGCGGCTGACATCACGTACCAGCTCTTCTTTGCTTCCCTCGCAGTGGTGATACACCTCCGCGCGGTTACTCTCATCCAGGATATAAATATTAAAGCCCTGCTCATCGCCCGTTTCTTCGAAAAAGAACTGAATGATCCCTTCACTGGCAAAACCGTCCACCACCGACGGGAGTTTCACGTGGTTCGTTTCAACCTGGACGGAAAGGCCGTGCAGTTTGTTGTGTGAAATCGCCCCATAGAATTCGATGGCGTTTTCCAGTTTCTGTACCGATACGTTCAGACGCTCGAAGAACAGTCCCCACGTCTGACCAGACACGCGCAGCGCTTTGAAACGCCCGGTTTCCTGGCGGGTACTGGAAAGGCGCAGCTCGATACACTCAGAAACCAGTTGCTGCACGCGGGTACGGATTAACCCACGCAGATGCTGGCTGTAGCAGAACACTTCGACGCTATCCGGCGGCGCGGCATCCTGGTGCATTTTGCCCAGAATCGTTTTTAACGCTTCAATCATCGCCTGCTCGCCGTTGAAGTGCAGCGTACGTACTTCATTCCACGAGTTGCGGTACAGCAGGTCGACGCTCCCTACCAGGCAATTTTGCTCTTCGCCAAAGCTGAAGACGTCCAACTTACGGAAATCAAAATGCACCACCTGATTACGGAATGCAGTCGTCGGGTCATATTCAAGGTTAACGATAATCGCCAGATGGCGAATTTCGCACGGGCTGTAGAGCGCTTTCGGCGTTGGTGCCGGCAGGCGCAGCGGGAAGTGGTGCGATACATCGGCGACCATCTCCTGCAGCTTCGGCAAATCGACAATACCGTTGCCCTTAATAAACAAATGCGTACGCGATGTCAGCAGACCGTTGAACCAGGCCCACGCCACCAGCTTGTTAAGGTAGCGGTTATATTCCAGTGGCTGATGGCTGATGATCGAATCCATATTTGGCGCGCGGTTGTAGAGATACCAACCCGAACGATTGGCGCGGCCCGGCGGCACATGGATAAAGGTCAGGTTCGGTTCTGAGAGGTCCGGAGATATTTGCGGGTTCACCAGCGTTACCTTACCCGGCAACGCTTCAAACGCGGCATACAGCTTACGGGTCAGCACGCCGATATCCTGCGGACTGGCGCTAACGCTAAGGTTATTGCGCCGCGCAAAGCGGATCAGATTACGATAGCTCTGCATCATCGCATCAAGCAGTTCGTTATGCGCTTCACGTACCTGATCAATCTTCCAGTTAGCGCGGTTATCCAGCATTGTCAGACGGGCTTCGTCCCAGCCCCATTCTTGCACTAACTGGCTTAATACTTCACGACGCCAGCCCACGCAGGCGCGCTCGCGGCTCAGTTTCTCACACACTTTTAAGTAGAAACATCGACGCACTAAATCCAGGCGCGTCGGGTCTTCGATCGCCGTGAGATATTCGGTCACACGCTCCAGCATCATGCAGTAGGGATCGAGACCAAAAGAGACGATCTCGCCATCGTGCAGGCGCTGTTTAATGTCTTTCGCCAACAGGCGAGGATTGGGATATTCCCAGGAGTAGGCTTCCAGCAGCAGCGTCTTCAGCACCGCTTTGTACGGGGAATCGATACTTTTGTACAACTGCCAGAGGCTGGCACCAAAGTACTCTTCGGCGGAGAGCGAACTGAGTCCGCCGAGATCCAGCCATTCGTTTGGCGTTAATACGCCCTGCGCGTAGAGCTTCATGACGTAATCGTCGTAATGCTCTTCTTCGTCGCCCGGCACCATATTCCACAGAATACGTTTGCCCGCGAGGCGCACAGCGGTGCGATAGAATTCATCAAGCAACAGGATATGCTGCGTCGAGCCACAGTCTTCACCACCAAGACTGCCGCTTTCATTGTGACGGAAACGGTTTTCATCAATCAGGAAGAAACTGACTTCCACGCCCAGCGAAGCGGCCCAGCTTTCGAGCAGGCTACATTTACGCTGCAACAGCTGGCGCTCTTCGCTATCCAGCCAGGATTGGTGGCAGACCCAGATATCGAGGTCGGAAGAACAGCTTTGCCCTACCGAAGAGGTGCTGCCCATTGAGTAGACGCCGGTGATCGGCAGTTCGCCCTTGGGAGGTTCCTGCGGTGACATACCGCGGTACAGTTCGAGTTCGTTGAGGTAGTGGCGTTGGGTTTCATCAGGCGTGTAAAAGCATATGCCTTTGGGAACGTTACCATCGAGGTAACCCGGCATCAGAGGGTGGTGGTAGTGCAATAATGTCGGCAGCAGACTGTATACCTGCTGGAAAGCAGGTCCCATGGCAGCAAGCGCGCGATCCACACGCAGTTGATTTATGGCATCCAGTCTCTGTTTCAGAGTCTCAATATAGAGGTACAAGACGTATCGCCTGATGTTGCTATCCGTCATGTTGTCGATTACTGCGGCGCAAGCGCTCACAATAATTGTCATCAATTCGGATAAACCGTATGTCAAAAATAACCGTTACCTGTTTTTCGCCCGTATTTTTTTGTGCGGTACAGCCGAAAAAATGGTCTAAAACGTGATCAATTTAACACCTTGCTCATTGACCGTAAAGAAAGATGCGCTACATACAAGTGTAGCACCGTTCGTTACGTGTAAATTCCTTCATACGGTCGGAAGGTTTCTCGTCATTATTCACTGCCACTGATGATGCAGCAGCTTTTCCTCTCACTTACGTTTGAGCGTAACGCTGACATCCCTTTGATAAGGATGTTAGGATGGTCAATGATTGATAATGACGGTAACAAGCATGTTAGACAATGTTTTGAGAATTGCCACACGCCAAAGCCCCCTTGCGCTCTGGCAGGCACATTATGTCAAAGACGCCTTAATGGCAAATCACCCCGGTCTGATCGTGGAACTGGTTCCTATGGTAACCCGTGGCGATGTGATCCTTGATACCCCGCTGGCAAAGGTCGGAGGGAAAGGGTTGTTTGTTAAAGAGCTGGAAGTCGCGCTGCTGGAAAAACGCGCCGATATCGCCGTGCATTCCATGAAGGATGTGCCGGTTGAATTCCCTGACGGTCTTGGACTGGTCACCATTTGCGAGCGAGAGGATCCGCGTGATGCTTTCGTCTCAAATAAGTACAACACGTTGGATGACCTTCCCGCAGGTAGTATTGTCGGGACATCCAGTTTGCGTCGCCAGTGCCAGTTGGCAAAGCGTCGCCCGGATCTCGTCATCCGTTCGCTGCGCGGCAACGTCGGTACGCGTCTCGGCAAATTGGATAACGGCGATTATGACGCCATTATTCTGGCGGTCGCCGGGTTAAAACGTTTAGGGCTTGAGTCGCGAGTCCGTACCGCACTGCCGCCGGAAGTCTCCCTGCCCGCAGTCGGGCAAGGCGCCGTCGGCATAGAGTGCCGACTGGACGATATGCGTACTCAGGCGTTGTTAGCGCCGCTCAACCACGAAGAGACCGCGCTACGCGTAACAGCCGAACGCGCCATGAACACTCGCCTCGAAGGGGGATGTCAGGTGCCTATCGGCAGTTATGCCGAACTCATCAACGGTGAGATTTGGCTACGCGCGCTGGTCGGCGCGCCTGACGGATCGCAGATGGTATGCGGGGAACGTCGCGGTGCCGCGCAGGATGCTGAACAGATGGGCATCTCTCTGGCAGAAGAGCTCCTGGAGAATGGTGCGCGCGCCATTCTGGCTGAAGTTTATAACGGAGAAGCACCCGCATGAGTATTCTGGTCACCCGCCCGTCTCCCGCAGGGGAAGAGTTAGTGAGCCGTCTGCGCACACTGGGGCAGGTGGCCTGGAGTTTTCCGCTCATCGAGTTTTCCCCGGGTCGGGAACTGGCAACACTCGCCTCCCGACTGTCGGCGCTGACGGATAACGATCTGGTTTTTGCCCTCTCGCAGCACGCTGTCACCTTTGCCGATGCCGAACTTCAGCAACAAGGGAAAAGCTGGCCTTCCCTTCCGCATTATTTTGCCATTGGCCGCACAACGGCGCTGGCGCTGCATACTGTTAGCGGCTGCAATATTCACTATCCTCTGGATCGGGAAATCAGCGAAGTCTTGCTACAATTACCTGAATTACAAAATATTGCGGGAAAACGCGCGCTTATTTTACGCGGTAACGGCGGTCGGGAACTGATAGGTGAGACCCTGACGGCGCGCGGAGCCGATGTTGATTTTTGTGAATGTTATCAACGCAGTGCAAAAAATTACGATGGTGCGGAAGAAGCAATGCGCTGGCAATCTCGCGGCGTGACCACGGTGGTGGTCACCAGCGGTGAGATGTTACAACAGCTCTGGTCGCTCATTCCGCAGTGGTATCGTGAGCACTGGTTACTACGCTGTCGGCTGCTGGTCGTCAGTGAGCGTCTGGCGCACCTCGCCCGGGAACTGGGCTGGCAAGATATTAAGGTCGCTGATAACGCCGACAACGATGCGCTACTACGCGCATTACAATAACTCTCATAATGGGATGCCATAATGACGGAACAAGAAAAATCCTCCGCCGTGGTTGAAGAGACTAGGGAGGCCGTGGAAACCACAGCACAGCCAGACAATACTGAAAAAAAGGGTAACAACAGCACGGCGCTGATTCTGAGCGCGGTGGCGATTGCTATTGCGCTGGCAGCAGGTGTGGGTCTGTATGGCTGGGGGAAACAGCAGGCAACAACGCAGACGGCAACCAGCGATGCGCTGGCGAACCAGCTGACGGCGCTGCAAAAAGCGCAAGAAAGCCAAAAAGCTGAGCTGGAAGGCATCATTAAACAGCAGGCAACGCAGCTTGATGAAGCCACTCGCCAGCAAGCCGCGCTGGTCAAACAGCTTGATGAAGTACAGCAAAAAGTCGCCACTATCTCCGGCAGCGATGCTGGGACATGGCTGCTGGCGCAGGCTGATTTTCTGGTAAAACTGGCTGGTCGTAAATTATGGAGCGATCAGGACGTTACCACCGCTGCGGCGCTGCTGAAAAGCGCCGACGCCAGTCTGGCGGATATGAACGACCCGAGCTTAATTGCCGCCCGTCGCGCGATTACTGACGACATCGCGAGCCTCTCCGCGGTAACTCAGGTCGACTATGACGGCATTATCCTGAAAGTGAATCAGCTCTCTAACCAGATTGATAACCTGCGTCTGGCCGACAACGACACCGACGATTCACCGATGGACTCCGACAGCAGCGAGCTGTCCAGCTCAATTAGTGAATGGCGCGTCAACCTGCAAAAAAGCTGGCAGAATTTTATGGACAGCTTTATCACTGTTCGCCGTCGAGATGAAACCGCCGTCCCGCTGCTGGCGCCGAACCAGGACGTTTACTTACGTGAGAACATTCGTTCTCGCCTGTTAGTAGCCGCCCAGGCCGTACCGCGTCATCAGGAAGAGACATACCGCCAGGCGCTGGAAAATGTCTCTACCTGGGTACGCGCCTACTACGACACCGACGATGCAACCACCAAAGCTTTCCTGGAAGAGGTAGACCAGCTGAGCCAACAAAGCATCAGTATGGATGTGCCAGAAACACTGCAGAGCCAGGCTATTCTCGACAAATTAATGCAGACCCGCGTGCGTAATTTACTGGCGCAGCCTGTCACAGCGCCGGTTGCCGCCGCTCCTGCTCCTTCGGCAGACACCCCGGCAACTGCGCCGCAAGGAGAATAATGATGCTAAAAGTATTATTACTCTTTGTACTGTTGATTGCCGGGATCGTCGTTGGTCCAATGATTGCCGGTCATCAGGGCTACGTGCTGATCCAAACCGATAATTACAACATTGAAACCAGCGTGACGGGCCTGGTGATCATCCTGATCGTCGCGATGGTCGTCCTGTTTGCGATTGAATGGCTGCTGCGCCGAATTTTCCGCACCGGCGCGCATACCCGCGGATGGTTTGTCGGCCGTAAACGTCGCCGCGCCCGCAAGCAGACTGAACAAGCGCTGCTCAAACTGGCGGAAGGCGATTATCAGCAGGTTGAAAAGCTGATGTCGAAAAACGCCGATCATGCTGAACAACCGGTAGTGAATTACCTGCTGGCGGCAGAAGCGGCCCAGCAACGTGGCGATGAAGCGCGCGCGAATCAACACCTTGAGCGTGCAGCTGAACTGGCCGGGAATGATACGATCCCGGTAGAAATCGCTCGCGTTCGTCTGCAACTGGCGCGTAATGAAAATCACGCCGCGCGCCACAGCGTAGATAAGCTGCTGGAGGTGACGCCGCGTCATCCGGAAGTGCTGCGTCTGGCTGAGCAAGCCTACATTCGCACCGGCGCATGGAGTTCGTTACTGGATATCATTCCAACTATGGCTAAAGCGCATGTGGGTGATGAAGAGCACCGCGCAATGCTGGAACAACAGGCATGGGTGGGTCTGATGGATCAGGTTCGCGCCGATCAGGGCAGTGAGGGGCTACGTACGTGGTGGAAAAACCAGAACCGTAAAACCCGTCATCAGGTTGCCCTGCAGGTCGCGATGGCTGAACATCTGATTGAGTGCGACGATCACGATACGGCGCAGCAGGTCATCATTGACGGTCTGAAACGTCAGTATGACGACCGTCTGGTGCTGCCGATCCCGCGCCTGAAAACCAACAACCCGGAACAGATAGAAAAAGTGCTTCGCCAGCAGATTAAGGCCGTTGGCGATCGCCCGTTGCTGTGGAGCACGCTGGGGCAATCGTTAATGAAGCATGGTGAATGGCAGGAAGCCACGCTCGCCTTCCGTGCTGCGCTCAAACAGCGCCCGGACGCCTACGACTACGCCTGGCTTGCTGACGCGCTGGACAGACTGCATCAGCCGGAAGAAGCCGCCACCATGCGCCGTGATGGCCTGATGTTGACGCTGCAGAACAACAATCCCCCGCAGTAATTCCCTCTTGCCCGGTGGCGCTTCGCTTACCGGGCAATTGTATACACAAAATCATTCAAGATGCATCAAGGCGGCAAGTCTGGGAATCCCCAAGAGCTTACATAAGTAAGTGACTGGGGTGAGCAGACGTAGTCAACAAAGAGGCAGCTTGAAGGATGACGTGTATATGCATAAAAAAACGCCCGCTCGGTAAGGAGCAGGCGTTAAACAGGTCTGTATGACAACATAATGGGTGCTTCACTCAACGTTATGTCCATGGTGTTTGATGAGGCATGAGCGACATCTGTCTGTGGACGATAAGCACCGTAAACGGCTCTGCATCATTCCCGAGTTTATGAGGCCTGATGGCGAACATAAGAGATGGAATGAGCATCTACCCGTATATTATTGCACAACGCATGCCACGATTGCACTGCAAAAACTATGGATTCGAACTTTTTAAGACATCAGGTAATTCGCGGGAATAAGGGCTGAGGAGGGAAAATCAGAAAACAAAAAACCCCGCCGAAGCGGGGTTCAAAATTGGTCGGCGAGAGAGGATTCGAACCTCCGACCCACTGGTCCCAAACCAGTTGCGCTACCAAGCTGCGCTACTCGCCGTTTTACTGCTTTTTGAATTTTTAGTTCAATTCTTTAAGTCGTGGTGCGAGGGGGGGGACTCGAACCCCCACATCCTAAGGACACTAACACCTGAAGCTAGCGCGTCTACCAATTCCGCCACCTTCGCATTTCACAACTTTAAATTAATGGGGTGGCTAATGGGATTCGAACCCACGACAACTGGAATCACAATCCAGGGCTCTACCAACTGAGCTATAGCCACCACTGCAAATCTTTTACGCGGTATTAAAACCACCGCAGCTCCGGCACCTAACTAAATGGTGCGCCCGACAGGATTCGAACCTGAGACCTCTGCCTCCGGAGGGCAGCGCTCTATCCAGCTGAGCTACGGGCGCTTAGCGCCGTTGCGGGGCTGGATATTACGGAGGTCTCGGTCTTCTGTCTAGTGCTTTTTTAAAATAAATTATCGTTTGGTCATGGTTTGTGCGTTTTGTCGCTTATTCCCGCAATTTATGGGCTGTGCCATGACGATTCAGACCAAAAACCTTATAAATGAGCGTCACAGCCAGTAAGAAGATAATCCCAACAAACAGCGACATTCGGGTATCTTCATTAAAGTACATACCGATTAATACGCAAATCAGGAACGCCATCGTCAAATAATTCGCCCACGGGAACAGAATCGAGCGGAAAGGATGACTGGCGATCGCCGCTTTATGCGCCTGACGGAAACGCAACTGGCTTATCAGGATCACAAACCACGGCACCATCCCCGGCAACACGCTGGCACTATAGACATAAACGAACACCCGTTGCGGATTGGGAATGATGTAGTTCAGGCACGAACCAATCAGCAGGATCGCGATAGAAATCGCTACACCGGCAACCGGCACGCCATGGCGAGAGACTTTTCCAACAACGGCTGGTAGCTGGCGATTCTTTGCCAGCGCGTAGAGCATACGCCCACAGCTGTACATGCCGCTGTTACAGCCAGACAGCGCCGCCGTCAGGACCACAAAGTTAATAATTC
The DNA here is from genome assembly GCF_059615875.1 of Citrobacter sp. CRE-46. Classification (NCBI taxonomy): domain Bacteria; kingdom Pseudomonadati; phylum Pseudomonadota; class Gammaproteobacteria; order Enterobacterales; family Enterobacteriaceae; genus Citrobacter; species Citrobacter sp. CRE-46. The sequence continues at coordinate 5,154,805 of NZ_CM184341.1, forward strand.
CTGCCGCGGCGGTAATACCAATCTTGGCAAAGGTGAGAACAAACGGGCTGCCGTTGCTGCCAATCTCGTTCCACGGGAAAATAGTGACGATAACAAAGATCGCGCCGACGTAGAAAATCAGGATACGCCACAGCACCTTCCCCACCGCGCTACGCAGCGTGACCTGGGGGTTCTTCGCCTCACCCGCAGTAATGCCGATCAGCTCTACGCCCTGGTAGGAAGCCACGACAATACACAATGCCGTCAGAAAGCCCTTCCAGCCGCCGGCAAAGAAGCCGCCGTGGTCGGTCAGGTTGCCAAAGCCAATCGCCTGGCCACCATTGCCAAAGCCGAAGAAAATGACCCCTAACCCAATAACGATCATCACAATGATGGTGGTCACTTTGATCATGGCAAACCAGAATTCAATTTCACCATACAGGCGAACCGCGGCGAGGTTTGCCAGCGCAACCAGCCCGACAGCAATCAGGGCGGGTATCCATTGCGCCATTTCCGGGAACCAGAACTGTACGTACACCCCGATGGCGGTAATCTCTGATATCCCTACCGCCATCCACATAAACCAGTATGACCAGGCGGTAAGATAGCCAAAGAAGGGGCTCATGTAACGGTGCGCGTAAACCGCGAATGAACCGGCAACCGGCTCGAGGAATAACATCTCCCCCATGGAACGCATAATGAAAAAGACGAACAGCCCCGCGACGATATACGCCAGCAGGACCGAAGGCCCCGCCCATTTCAGGGTACTGGCGGCACCCATAAACAGTCCGACGCCAATAGTGCCTCCAAGGGCAATTAATTCGATGTGACGAGCCTCCAGCCCACGCTGTAGCTCAGGTTTGTTCTCGGCCATAAATCCTCTTGATGTGTTTGCATGCTGTCCGGTATTACCGGTTCTCGTTATGGGTACATCTTGTTATTCCATAACAGGCCATACGGCACCGACCGCTTAACGGTTGGCGCCAAAAACACCACGGCACTGTAATGATTGTTGCGAATGGTTTCCTAAAATCGCTTAAATGGCAATTAAAGCATTCAAAAAATGAATAGATTGTGCGAGAAAGCAGCGATTATGTTGTGAATAAGTAGCGTGATTAGCAGATCACGCTACTTATCAGAGGAGAGAGCATCAGAGGTTGCCGGTATAGTGCCAGCGGAGATAGCGCAACAAACGAAGTTGACGGGTGATACGGCTCGGCTGTGACAGTAAGCGATACAGCCACTCCAGCCCCAGATTTTGCCAGAGTTTAGGCGCACGCTTAACGTGACCGGTAAAGACGTCGTAGGTCCCCCCTACCCCCATATACAGCGCTTCAGGGTGGATCTTCCGGCAATCACGCATAAAAATTTCTTGCTTCGGTGATCCCATCGCTACCGTCACAATTTGCGCACCGCTGGCGTGGATACGTTCAAACAATGCCTGACGCTGCTCCGGCGTAAAATAACCGTCCTGGCTACCCACAATGTTCACATGCCACTGCGCACGCAATTTGGCTTCGGTTTGCGCCAAAACCTCAGGCTTGCCGCCAATCAGGAAAACCGGCGTTCCCTCCTGCCCGGCTCTCGCCATTAGCGCTTCCCAGAGATCGGCCCCCGCTACGCGTGAAATCTGAGCCTGCGGGAATTTTTTACGCACCGAACGCACCACGCTAATACCATCCGCATATTTGAACTCAGCGGCGTTAATCAGATCCCGCACTTCAGGGTTATCTTCTGCCGTCAGCATTTTCTCGGCATTGATAGCCACCAGCGTCCCAGGCCTGAGGCGTCCTTCGGCAAACAGGTAATTTAGCGCGTGTTGCATATCGCGCCAGCCAATCAGTTGTAGTCCGCGCAGCGAATAGAGTGGCGCAGTTGTGTTATCCGTCATTACGATCCTTCAATCTGTGTCCGGGGCAGCGATTTAATTCGTTTATGGATAAGTCCCGCGCTATCGAATAGCCAGAACAGCAGTTTTGCCACCAGCAGACAAACGCCAAAAATCACGAGGAAAAAGACCACTCGCGAGACAAACGAATCCAGTCCTTCACGTGCCAAAACGATCATATTGAAAATGGCGCCAAAACAGAAACTGTGCAAAATGGCCGCCTTGTAGCGATTGGTTTCGCGGTTACCTAATTCATATAGCCAGTCGAACCATTTAATAATTAACCCGACGACAATCGCGCCTAACGGTATAAACAGTGCCCCGCCCATCACCACCAGCGAACCAATTAAAGTGGGTGAAATCGCCAGCCCCGAGTGGTTGTTCAACACTTCCCAGGTAAAGTAGTTCGCGGAATTGAGAACGATACTCGGCCGCCCGGGCCACAGCCAGGTGGGGATAAAGACGTAGAAATCACGGACGATCGGCGCCAGCCCCTGGAACTCAATATTGTGGTAGTTCTGCAGCAACAGCGCCAGGTTTTCCCACGGCGAGAAAGTATCACGCGTCAGGTACAGGAACGTATAGAACGCCTCGTCACCGCTCACGTTCATCCCGTAGCGTTTCAGCGCCAGCCAGAACATACCGACGATGCCCAACACGCCTGCGGCGGCCAGCATCCACAGCGAAATCCAACCGCGAATAATGCCGATAAACAGGAAGATGGCAAACGCGATAATAATATTGGCGCGCGTTCCGCCGACAATCATATAGGTCAACAAGCCAAACGCGACGGTGCTTACCAGGAAGAACAGCCACGCTTTGCTATCCTGACGCAGAAAGTAGACCACCAGCATCGCCGGAATGAAGAAGTAGAAGAAGCGCTTTAACGCCACGCCAGAGACTTCACTGGAAAAAATCTGGCTGTAGGATTGCAGTCTGAACAGCAGGAACCCATTGTGCATAAAGAAGACGCCCACGCTCACCAACGCAATCGCCATCAGAATAACCCAGGTTAAATGGGCTTCAACGCGATTGATGGTAAATAGCGGCCTGCGCGGCTTATCCTCTACGCGCTTACGTAAACGCGTTTTATACGTCACGTAGTAAACGGCATAGAAGCAAGCGGCTGACAGCAAAGCCTGCAGCAGGATCTCCGGGGGCGCTACCGCCACATCAAAACGAAACACCAGGATGCTGGTCAGCGGGAATCCGAAGAAGAACGTTAGCAAAAACAGCAACGAGAAAAAGACGTTGAAGTTAAAACGCACGCGGCGGAATTCAAACCAGGTCAGCGTGGCGATAAACAAAGTGGAGAGCAGCCAGACCACCAGCAGTCCGCTGAATTGCATCAGGCTCATTTAGTTTCTCCTGAAGCAATGCGCAGCGCGTTATGCCACGGCTGCAGATAATTCGGGCTAAAGAAGGTGATCGTATTTTTATCTACCAACGCCAGTTGCCGCTGCGCTTCACGTACGAGACCTTCATTGAGTTGATCTGTCGTAAACAGAACCGGGATATTTTGCTCTGCCATATCCTGCCAGAAAGGATTTTCACGGTTGAGCACGCACGGGATACCGGCCTGGATCAACAAACATAAGGTGCCGATCCCTTGCTGACGGGCAAAAATAAAGTAGCCCAGATCGCACTGACGCAATAGTGCCAGATAGGCATCAAACTCCAGTTTTTCACTCAATATTTGCAAATTATCCGCGCTAAATAATGCCAGACCCGCCTGACGCACCTCGTCGATATAGGCCGTATTATTGGCAGGATACCCCATCGGCACTATCACATTCACCGTGTCACCAAACTGCTGGTGAACAGCACGTAGCGCGGCAATATGCTCATTGCTGCGATCGCCAGAGTTGCCAACCAACACCGTCATCTTACCGCTGCGCTGGCTTTCACTGCTCATATTATTGAGCGAGGGATCCATCCGCGTTGGGAAATAGAGCAGTTCGCCGCGAACGTGCGGATGCTGCCCAGCGAAATAACGTAAATCGCCTCGCGTAGCAAACACGCAGCCCACGCGATTCTGCGCCATGCGACGAATCGGGTAAAACAGGCGGAATTTCAGCCCACTGGAAACTTCATATAAATCCGCGCCCCAGATGTGCCAGTAAAACTGCTCCGGTTTAATTCCCCCGCTCAGCAGCGCCAGCCACAGGCTGGTGTTGAACTGACCATGAAAGAAGAAGCGCTGTTGGCGATCCGCTTTCGCCTTCGCAATAACCGCCCGGGCCAGCGCCTTTTTTCCGTCGTAGAAACTCAGCGATAACGCCGGGCAGCTCTCACTGAACCCAGCATCCTGGCCTGCAACCATAAACGTGCGCGCGTGCTCGCCCGTCGCAGCCAGCGAATCGTTAAAAAACCGCAGCACGGTGTGGTTATGGTGAGGGATATCCGATCCCAGAACGTGAATCAGTACAGTCATGCCCGCCTACGCCAGAGTAAAAACACGCCACAACAAAGAGAAAAATAGACGATGTATGTTGCCATATACGCCTGCGCTGCGCCCAGAGCACCATGTGCCGGGATCAGCCAGTGGGCAAACGCCGTCAATAACATGAACTGGCTAATTTCAGCCAGAATATAAAACCGCAGCGACGCTTTCGCGATCACCAGATAACCAAAAACGTAGGCGCCAACTTTCAGTACATCGCCGACCAGTTGCCAGGCAAACAGGTCGCGCATGGCGGTAAATTTTGCGGAAAAGAGCAGCCAGATCGCAAAATCACGCAATAGCCAAACGGTAAAGCTCGCGGCGGCAACCGCCGGCAGCACGAACTTCAGCGACTTAATGACCTCGCGGGTAATGTCATGCTTTTCTGTCAGCCGCGACAACGTCGGCAGCAAGTAAACGCTGAATGAGGCGGTAATAAATTGCAGATACGCATCGGAGATACTGCTGACCCCCTGCCAGATCCCCACATCATCCCAGCTGTACTGTGCCGCCAGCAGGTTTCGCATCATCACGTATGCCACAGGCAGCGTAACAGAGGTAATCAGCGCCATCAGCGTAAACTTGCTTAACTGCCCTGCCAGACCATTGTCCCACGAGGGCTTCAGGTAATGCAGCGGAATAGTTCCACGCTTAAGCAGCATAATAATGGCAGGGATAACGACCAGCGCAGGCACCAGAGCCAGGCCCAGCAAGGCGCCTTCATAGCCCCCCAGACGATAGCAGCCATAGTAAGCCACTACGCCAACCAGGCTACCCACAATCAGCGACAGCGCGTTGCCTGCCGCATCGCGGAAGCCTTTCATCAGCGCCAGCAGCAGGTTAGCCCAGGCGATGCCCATCTGCACCAGCGCAACCAGTCGAACCAGCCCCTGATAATGCGTATGGCCAAACAACCCCTGACTGATCGGCGCGGCCGCCAGCAGAAAAACCGCCGCCATCAGCGTAGAGAATCCCAGCACCATTGCGGAAGATGTACCGACCACCTTACGGAGCCGGGCCGGATCGTCATGGTGCTGCGCAACGTATTTCGTGACGCCGTTGAAAATGCCTGCTCCCGCCAACACGCCCAGCACGGTGACCATTTGGCGAAAATTACCCGCCTGGCCCACACCTGCCGGGCCAAAGGAGACGGCCAATAGTTTCACCACCAGCAAACCCGCTCCAATTTTTACCAGCGTACTGGCCGCCGTCCATAAGGACGCTTTAGCAAGCGACATATCAGGAGAAGTAATTGAGTAAGGTCGAAATTACCGTTCGCTGGTTAACCGGTGACAGGTTATAGAACAGCGGTAAACGCAGCAGACGCTCGCTCTCTTTGGTGGTGTAACGATCAACACCGGCAAACTCGCCAAATTTATCGCCAGCCGGGCAATCATGCAGCGGAATATAGTGGAACACCGCCATAATTTCGGCTTCTTTGAGGAAATTAATCAACGCGGTGCGATCGTCGATATCGCGCAGCTTGATATAAAACATATGGGCATTCTGCACGCAGTTTTCCGGGACAGCAGGCAGCTCAATACGTCCGGCACGCGCCAGCGGTTCGAGGGCATCATAGTAATTCTGCCACAGCGCCAGACGCTGCTGGTTAATACGGTCGGCCGCTTCCAGTTGCGCCCACAAATAGGCAGCCTGCAGATCGGACATCAGATAGCTGGAGCCGATATCGCGCCAGGTATACTTATCTACCTGGCCACGGAAAAATTGACTACGATTTGTCCCTTTTTCACGAATAATCTCGGCACGTTCGACTAATTTTTCATCATTGATCAGCGTCGCGCCGCCTTCACCGCCTGCGGTATAGTTTTTAGTCTCATGGAAGCTAAAGCAGCCGATGTGACCAATTGTCCCCAGCGCCCGGCCTTTGTAGGTCGACATCACGCCCTGAGCCGCATCTTCGACCACATACAGGTTATGTTTGCTGGCCAGCGCCATAATGGTATCCATTTCGCAGGCCACGCCCGCGTAATGTACCGGCACAATAGCGCGGGTTTTGTCGGTGATCGCCGCTTCAATCAGCATTTCGTCAATGTTCATGGTATCCGGACGGATATCAACAAAGACGATTTTCGCCCCGCGTAAAACGAATGCATTAGCCGTGGAGACAAATGTGTAGCTCGGCATGATGATTTCATCGCCGGGCTGAATGTCCAACAGCAATGCCGCCATCTCAAGCGATGCGGTACAAGATGGCGTCAACAGAACTTTCTCGCTGCCAAAATGCTGCTCCAGCCACTGCTGACAGCGACGGGTAAAGCCGCCGTCGCCACACAGTTTGCCGCTGTTCATCGCAGACTGCATGTAATCGAGTTCAGTTCCCACCACCGGCGGTGCATTAAATGGAATCATCGTGTCACCTGTATAACCAATACGCGGTGCTTTCTACATTCGCACCACTGTGTATGTAACGTTTAAGCGCGGCGGTGTTGCCCATTTGGGTTGCCACGCGCAATATTGTTTTACCGCGGGCCTGCGCCCAGCAAAGCGCAGCCAGCATTAGTTCTTCACCCGCGCCACGCCCAGCCAGTAGGCCTATTCGCGCCTCGGTCGCATTCAGTTCACGCAGCGAGACATAACCACGAATTTCACCTGTCGGCGTGCGTAAAACGAGGCATTGATGATCGAACGTCCCCAGCACCGCATTTTCAATCCACTGCGCATAAAAACGTGAACTGGCATCTGCGGCGTACCACGGAGCGCGAAAACGACTTTGCGCGAATGCCTGTTCTGCCAGGCAGCGTAATGCCGGGATATCCGTAGTTTGCGCGATCTGCGCGTCAGAGTTGCCGCTGGCACACGTCACTGGCAGTACAAAATCCACTTCGCCTTCGACCAGTGAGAAACCCAACCGCTGCAAGGCATCCAATTCATGGGTATTTGCGGCAGCAATTTTTGCCTGTACCCGCGACCAGGGACGTAACGCATCCACCGTCAGAACCGGCGCGTGTTGGTCAAAACGTATAATGGCGCTATTCACGCCAAAAAACGTATTTTCCCAGCTAAGCGGCTCAATACTGGCGCGAATTGTCACCGCCAGACCCCTTTGGTATCAACGATGTACTGCTGAAGAACCGCATCGCCTTTAATGGCTTTAAATTCATTATGGTCGACCAGCATGACCAGCACATCGGCGCTTGCCAGCGCATCGTCCAATGTCGCCAGTTGGCAAATGCCGTCCAGTTTTTTCGGCAGTTGATGGATATTCGGTTCCACCACCAGCATTTCACCTTTGTGCCAATGCGCGATGCTTTGCGCAATTCCCATCGCCGGGCTTTCACGTAAATCATCAATATTCGGTTTAAAAGCCAAACCAAAGCAGGCGATTTTCACTTCACTGGCCCGTTTGTTGGTATCTGCCAGACAGTCGGCCACAGCGGCTTTTACCCGCTCGACGACCCAATGGGGCTTACCATCATTAACTTCGCGTGCGGTACGGATCAGTTTCGCCTGCTGCGGGTTCTGCGACACGATAAACCACGGATCGACCGCGATACAGTGTCCACCAACGCCAGGTCCTGGTTGCAGAATATTGACTCGCGGATGACGGTTTGCCAGGCGAATCAGTTCCCAGACGTTAATCCCCTGATCGGCGCAAATTAGCGATAATTCATTCGCAAAGGCGATATTAACGTCGCGGAAGCTATTCTCAGTCAGCTTGCACATTTCCGCGGTGCGGGCGTTGGTCACGACACATTCGCCCTCAAGGAAGATGTTATACAACTCACTGGCACGCGCGGAGCAGACGGCGGTCATCCCGCCGATCACGCGGTCGTTTTTAATCAGTTCGACCATGACCTGGCCTGGCAGCACGCGCTCCGGACAATACGCAATATTCACATCGGCCTGTTCACCGACCTGCTGCGGGAAAGTCAGATCAGGCCGCATTTCTGCAAGCCATGCGGCCATCTGTTCAGTTGCCCCGACAGGTGACGTCGATTCAAGTATCACTAATGCGCCTTTTTTCAGCACCGGCGCAAGAGACTTCGCCGCAGCTTCAACGTAGACCATATCGGGTTCATGCTCTCCCTTGAACGGGGTAGGCACAGCAATCAGATACGCATCAGCGTCTACGGGAGTGGTGGTTGCACGAAGAAATCCGTTTTCGACCGCCGTTTTCACCACAGCGGCCAGATCGGGCTCAACAATGTGAATTTCGCCGCGATTAATGGTATCCACTGCATGTTGATTTATATCTACGCCAATTACATGTTTTTGACGGGAAGCAAAGGCAGCCGCCGTTGGCAGTCCGATATAACCCAGCCCAATGACAGAAATGGTCGTAAAACTCATAGCGATACCCGATTATTTTTTAACGCGTGTAAAATGCGGCCACACGCCAGCCCGTCACCATATGGGTTATGGGCACGGCTCATGGTCTGATATTCATTGTCGTCATGCAGCAAACGCGTGACTTCTTCTACGATACGCTGTGGGTCAGTCCCCACCAGACGTACAGTGCCTGCGGTAATAGCTTCAGGCCGTTCCGTTGTTTCACGCATCACCAGCACAGGTTTCCCCAGGGATGGGGCTTCTTCCTGAATCCCGCCGGAATCGGTCAGGATCAGCCATGCGTGATTCATCAGCCAGACAAACGGCATGTAGTCCTGCGGTTCAATCAGAATCACGTTTTCAACGTGCCCCAGGATGCGGTTGACCGGCTCGCTGACGTTAGGATTCAGGTGTACCGGATAGACAATCTGCACATTCTGATTAGCCGCGGCAATTTCCGCCAGTGCGTGGCAAATGTTTTCAAAGCCGCGACCGAAGCTTTCCCGACGATGACCGGTCACCAGTATCATCTTTTTGTCAGCGTTGAGGAAAGGGTAATGTTCTGCCAGTTCAGCCCGCAATGCATCACTCGCCAGTACGCGGTCGCGTACCCAGATCAACGCATCAATAACCGTATTGCCCGTGACGAAAATACGATTATCAGGAATAGCTTCCCGTAACAAATTTTGCCGCGAGTTTTCTGTCGGCGCAAAATGATACATAGCCAGACGCCCGGTCAGCGTACGGTTCGCCTCTTCCGGCCAGGGAGAGTAAAGATCGCCAGTACGTAACCCCGCCTCGACATGCCCCACCGGGATGCGCTGATAGAACGCAGCCAAACTGGTAGCAATAGTGGTCGTGGTATCACCGTGAACCAGCACCACATCAGGTTTGAAATCAGCCAGAATTGGCTTTAACCCTTCAAGAATTCGGCAGGTAATTTCTGTTAGCCCCTGACCTGGCTGCATAATATTGAGATCGTAGTCAGGTACTATGGAAAAGAGGTTCAACACCTGATCGAGCATCTCCCGATGCTGCGCTGTGACGCAAACTTTTGCCTCAAAATCAGGATCTTTTGCCAACGCATGAACCAGAGGTGCCATTTTTATAGCCTCCGGTCGCGTGCCAAATACAGTCAGTACTTTCACATCGATTCTCTTCGGATTGGCAGTGAGGGCCCAGCCCCTCACTGCAACGGTATTGCTAAATCGCGCGGCGACGGGTTAACGCGACGCCAGCACCAATCAGAGCCCCAACAATGCCCCACATAATCATCAGGAAGGCACGGCGAGGGCTGTCACGTTTTACTGGCTCTTCCGGCGTACGCAGATAACGATAGGTCTGAAAACGCGGATCCAGAGTTGGCCCAACGTTCAGTGTGTTCAGCATGGCTCGGTTTTGGAAGTAGTCCAGATCAAAGTCCGGACCAACAGACTGCAAGTTTTCAAGTCGCGCCTGCAGCATAGGACGTCCAAGTAAGAACAGTTCAGAATCCGGCAACTCATCAGCAGGAACATCAGTGGAGGTACGCGAAATGTTATGCTGTTCGGCAATTTTGAGTGCCTGCTCAATGTTGTGAACACGGCGGGAGAATAGTGATTTCGCCACTTCTTCCTGGCGTTTAACCTGCGCCTTCATCTGCACAGTGCGTGCAGCCCAGGCCCCTTTTAACTCTTCGTTCAGATGATGCGCCGCGCGCTGACTGGCAAAGGCGACGTACTGACGCAGTAGATTGTTGGCATCAGGAGCCGTCTCCGCAATCAGCTTCACACTGTCATTGGTATTACGTAACGCATCGCCAGGCATAAACTGGATGTTACCAATCAGTTCATCCAGCATCGCCGCATCGGCTTTACTGTTACCCACCATACGCTGCTTATAGTAATCAGTCTGCTGCCAGAATTCACGACGCGTATCCCAGGAGGCGAGCTGCATGATGAATTCTTTATAGGCTTCGTCCATTACCGACGGCTGGTCCGCAGATGCGAGGCTGGCCTTAATATCCAGGTTACGCAAAAACTGCTGTTGAGAGTAGTAACCGCCCAACATATTAACCGTTGGCTTGTCTGAAATCGCCGTAGCACTCCACTCCTGACGTGCAAAAAATGTATAGGCGAGAGCGACTATCGCAAAGGCAAGCGCGATACCAATAATCCACACTTTCCCTGCCCATAAGGCACGAAACAACCCACGGATATCCAGTTCATTTTCTGCGCTCACGGCGTGTTCCCCCGGTAATGGTTGTGTCATCGCATCCTCAATTCACTTGGTTAAGTTTGGTTTGCCTTCGCGGTGCCTTCGCAGCCTGCGCTTAACACGCTTAATAAATCTCGCCACCTTCCATGCCCGCTTAATACAGTAACCGTAAAGACCGAATGCCAGTAAAAAGAGCACCAACATGGCCCATTCAGGGACTAAACGAAAATATTCAGCCAGTACGCCGATAGAGGCCAGAATCGCTGCAGCCAGCGTGATCAGAACAAATGCCTGTCGGGAAGTAAACCCTGCGCGCATCACTAAATGATGAATATGCTGGCGATCTGCCGAGAAAGGACTCATGCCTTTACGTAAACGACGATACATAATCGCCACCATATCCATTAACGGAATGGCGATAATCCACAGTGCAGTGACCGGGCTAATAGGGTGTGTTGCACCTTGTGTGGTCTCCAGCAGGATCCAAATTACTGTAAAGCCAATCAGCGTACTCCCCGCATCGCCCATAAAGACTTTATAGCGGCGTCCAAGAATGCCCAGATTCAGCATGATGTAAGGCAGGATGGCGGCAATCATGGCAAAACACCAGATAGCCAGGCTTGTCTGACCATCGAACCACAGGATAAACCCCATCGCGGCGAATGAGACGCTGGATAGCCCGCCTAACAAGCCATCAATGCCATCAACCATATTAAAGGCGTTAATCGCCGCCCAGACGGCAAAAAGGGTGAGAAAATAACCAAAGGGACCCAACAACAACTCCCACGGGCCAAAAATATACCCCAGGCTACTTAGGTAAAGCTCACCTTTTACCATCATCACAATAGCAATCGCCGCCTGAACGACTGCCCGAATTTTTACGCTGATATCAAAACGATCGTCAAGCGCGCCAACAAACACCAGCACACTTGCACAAAAGAGGTATAACGAGGCATGGGGAATGTAATAATCCGAAAGACCAAACATAAAATTGATCCCTGCAAACACAGAAATCCCGCCCACTAAAGGAATAATCCCTTGGTGACGTTTGCGGAAGTTTGGCTTATCCACTAAACCTATTTTTATGGCTACTTTTCGCGCCAAAAAAATAAAAATGGTTGTGAATAAAAAAATACTAACTAGCTCAGAGAAAGCAGCAAGTAGATTCACAGTGTATGTGTTCTCAGCATATATCATTTCCTTAAAGTATAATGCGTTAAGACGCCCCCTTGAAGAGAGCAGCTAAAACATTACACTTCCTACCTTTTGTAGGTCATGCCGCACAATGTGACAATCCATGACGCCGATAATATTGACAATTTTATCTGACCAAACATTAGGATGAATCGTAAAAGCAAAACGCCACGTAAAAACGTGGCGTTTTCAGATGATGCCAGAATCAGGAACGCTTCATCATATCGAAGAAGTCGTCGTTGGTCTTGGTCATCGCCAGCTTATTAATGAGGAATTCCATCGCGTCGATTTCACCCATCGGATGGATGATTTTGCGCAGGATCCACATTTTCTGCAGCTCTTCCTGGGTGGTGAGCAACTCTTCTTTACGGGTACCGGAACGGTTGTAGTCGATAGCCGGGAAGACGCGTTTTTCAGCAATCTTACGAGAGAGGTGCAGTTCCATGTTGCCTGTACCTTTAAACTCTTCGTAGATAACTTCATCCATTTTAGAGCCGGTATCGATCAGCGCAGTCGCGATGATGGTCAGGCTGCCGCCCTCTTCCACGTTACGCGCAGCACCGAAGAAACGTTTCGGACGGTGCAGGGCGTTAGCGTCAACACCACCAGTCAGAACTTTACCGGAAGCCGGAACTACGGTGTTATAAGCACGCGCCAGACGGGTGATGGAGTCAAGCAGAATGATAACGTCTTTCTTGTGTTCAACCAGACGCTTCGCCTTCTCGATGACCATTTCCGCAACCTGAACGTGACGGGAGGCGGGTTCGTCAAAAGTAGACGCAACAACTTCACCTTTCACCAGACGCTGCATCTCGGTTACTTCTTCCGGACGTTCGTCAATCAGCAGCACCATCAGCACACAGTCTGGATGATTGTAAGCAATGCTCTGCGCGATGTTCTGCAGCAGCATGGTTTTACCCGCTTTCGGCGGAGCGACGATCAGACCGCGCTGACCACGACCGATCGGCGATGCCAGATCCAGTACGCGCGCCGTTAAGTCTTCAGTAGAACCGTTACCACGTTCCATACGCAGACGAGAGTTTGCGTGCAGCGGGGTTAAGTTCTCAAAGAGGATTTTGTTACGGGCGTTTTCTGGTTTGTCGTAGTTAACTTCGTTAACTTTCAACAGCGCAAAGTAGCGTTCACCTTCTTTCGGCGGGCGAATCTTACCAGAAATGGTATCACCAGTGCGGAGGTTGAAACGGCGGATTTGGCTGGGAGAAACGTAGATGTCATCAGGACCGGCGAGGTAGGAGCTGTCTGCAGAGCGGAGGAAACCAAATCCGTCCTGCAATATCTCCAGCACACCGTCACCAAAGATATCCTCGCCACTCTTTGCGTGCTGCTTCAGGATGGCAAAAATAATGTCCTGCTTGCGCATACGAGCCAGGTTTTCAAGGCCCATATTTTCGCCGAGAGTGATCAGCTCAGAAACCGGCGTATTCTTTAATTCGGTAAGATTCATAATGGTGTGAGTTCTTAAACTTGGGGTAAATCTCGAACTTAATGTTGTGAATGGTATGGCAGGGTCATCCATGCCTGTTTACGGCCATCGACTCATGTCTGTTCGCTGTCTGGTCACAGGAAAGTACGCAGAACTGAAACGACAAGACGGATTGAGTGATAAGGCCCTGAATCTGTCCACTTCTCGCGCGAGAAACTACGGGAAGTATGGGATATAACCAGATTCAAACTTAATAAGGTATGTTTAATACGAAGTCAACACTAACTTAGCACGACTCAAGTCGGGCGTCCAGTCATCCGAATCAATTCGAAGTATGGTCGCCCGATCATGAGACTTCCTTACGCCAAATTCGCGTCGAGGAATTCTTTCAACTGACCTTTGGACAGTGCGCCGACTTTAGTCGCCGCTACTTCGCCGTTTTTAAACAACAGCAGGGTCGGGATACCACGAATACCATACTTCGGCGCGGTGCCTGGGTTTTGGTCAATGTTCAGTTTAGCAACCGTCAATTTGCCCTGATATTCGTCAGCGATTTCATCCAGAATCGGAGCGATCATTTTGCACGGACCGCACCACTCTGCCCAGAAATCAACAAGGATCGCTCCGTCCGCTTTGAGTACATCCGTGTCAAAACTGTCGTCAGTCAGGTGAATAATTTTATCGCTCATATATAACTCCACAGGAATAAGCCTGGCGTGTTGGTGTAGGCTGTTGGTGTAGCATTAACCAACTAAAGGTTGACTTTATTTCACCGGATACGCTTTCGTAAAGCAATAGTAAGCTGATATTCTACCACACTATGAGCAAAACACATTTAACAGAACAGAAGTTTTCCGACTTCGCCCTGCACCCAAAGGTGATAGAAGCCCTTGAAAATAAAGGGTTTCATAACTGCACGCCCATTCAGGCCCTCGCGCTGCCGCTAACGCTGGCAGGTCGTGATGTTGCAGGGCAGGCGCAAACCGGTACCGGAAAAACGATGGCGTTCCTGACGTCAACGTTTCATTATCTTCTCTCTCATCCCGCGATTACCGATCGCAAGGTGAACCAACCGCGTGCGTTAATTATGGCGCCAACGCGTGAGTTAGCCGTGCAAATCCACGCCGATGCCGAGCCGCTGGCACAGACCACCGGTCTGAAATTAGGCCTGGCTTATGGCGGCGACGGTTACGACAAACAGCTGAAAGTGCTGGAAAGCGGCGTCGATATTCTTATCGGCACCACCGGTCGTCTCATTGACTATGCAAAGCAGAACCACATTAACCTGGGCGCGATTCAGGTCGTGGTGCTGGATGAAGCCGATCGTATGTACGATCTGGGCTTTATTAAAGATATCCGTTGGCTGTTCCGTCGTATGCCGCCAACCACCCAACGTCTGAACATGCTGTTTTCTGCAACCCTCTCTTATCGCGTCCGCGAACTGGCGTTCGAACAAATGAATAACGCTGAGTATGTGGAAGTCGAACCGGAGCAGAAGACAGGTCACCGCATCAAAGAAGAACTCTTCTATCCTTCCAACGAAGAAAAAATGCGTTTATTGCAAACGCTGATTGAAGAAGAGTGGCCAGATCGCGCCATCGTCTTTGCTAACACCAAGCATCGTTGTGAAGATATCTGGGGCAGCCTCGCTGCGGATGGCCATCGCGTCGGCCTGCTGACCGGTGACGTGGCGCAGAAAAAACGCCTGCGTATCCTGGATGAGTTCACCCGTGGCGATCTCGACATTCTCGTTGCGACTGACGTGGCCGCGCGTGGCCTGCATATCCCAGCCGTAACGCACGTCTTTAACTATGACCTGCCGGATGACTGTGAAGATTACGTTCACCGTATCGGTCGTACGGGTCGTGCTGGCGCAAGCGGTCACTCTATCAGCCTGGCCTGCGAAGAATACGCGCTGAATTTACCTGCAATCGAGACCTATATCGGCCACTCGATTCCGGTCAGCAAGTACAACCCGGATGCGCTAATGACCGATCTGCCGAAGCCGCTGCGCCTGACACGCCCGCGTACAGGTAATGGCCCACGTCGTACCGGTGGCGCTCCGCGTAATCGTCGTCGTTCAGGTTAAGAAAAGTTATGCCATACACAAAATCATTCAGCCTTTATCAAGGCGGCAAGAAAACGAATCCCGATGAGCTTACTGTAAGTGATTCGGGTGAGAGAACGCAGCCAACACAGATACAGGTTGAAGGATGAAGTGTATGAACTCTACCTCGTTGTATGCGGCAATCGATCTCGGCTCCAATAGTTTTCATATGCTGGTCGTACGCGAGGTGGCGGGAAGCATCCAGACGCTCACGCGTATTAAACGCAAAGTGCGTCTGGCCGCTGGACTCAATAGCGACTACGTTCTCTCCGCAGAGGCGATGGAGCGCGGTTGGCAATGTTTGCGCCTGTTTGCTGAACGCCTGCAGGATATACCTCAACCGCAAATCCGCGTGGTTGCCACGGCAACATTACGCATCGCCGTAAATGCCGATGAGTTTATCGCTAAAGCGCAAGATATCCTCGGCTGTCCTGTCCAGGTCATTAGCGGCGAAGAAGAAGCACGACTGATTTATCAGGGTGTAGCCCACACTACCGGCGGGGCCGATCAGCGTCTGGTCGTTGATATTGGCGGCGCCAGCACTGAACTGGTTACCGGCTCCGGCGCACAAACGACTTCCTTGTTTAGCCTGTCAATGGGCTGCGTCACCTGGCTCGAACGGTATTTTACCGATCGTAATCTGGCGCAGGAAAACTTCGACCAGGCCGAGCAGGCTGCGCGCGAAGTGCTGCGTCCGGTCGCTGACAAACTGCGTTTTCATGGCTGGAAAGTCTGCGTTGGTGCTTCTGGTACCGTCCAGGCGTTGCAGGAAATCATGATGGCGCAAGGCATGGATGAGCGTATCACGCTGGCGAAACTTCAGCAGCTAAAGCAGCGAGCCATTCATTGTGGCCGTCTGGAAGAGCTGGAAATTGAAGGCTTAACGCTGGAACGTGCGCTGGTTTTCCCCAGCGGGCTGGCGATCCTGATTGCCATTTTCACCGAACTGAATATTCAGTGCATGACCCTTGCTGGCGGCGCATTACGTGAAGGGCTGGTCTATGGCATGCTACATCTGGCGGTGGATCAGGATATTCGCAGCCGCACGTTACGTAATATCCAGCGTCGATTCATGGTCGATACAGAGCAAGCGCATCGCGTTGCCATGTTAGCAACGAAATTCCTCGATCAAGTCGAAAATAAGTGGCATCTGGAAGCAATTAGCCGTGAACTGCTGATTAGTGCCTGCCAGCTGCATGAAATTGGGTTGAGCGTTGATTTTAAACAGGCACCACAGCATGCGGCTTATCTGGTGCGCAATCTCGATCTTCCAGGTTTTACGCCGGCGCAGAAAAAACTGTTAGCCACGTTGTTACTCAACCAGACCAATCCGGTCGATCTCTCTTCGCTCCATCAGCAAAACGCCGTGCCACCGCGCATCGCGGAGCACCTTTGCCGTTTGCTGCGTCTGGCGATTATTTTCGCCAGCCGTCGCCGCGATGATTTGGTGCCGGAAATTCAGCTGGATGCAAGAGATGAGCACTTGACGGTCATACTGCCTGAAGGCTGGCTGGAACATCACCCGCTAGGTAAAGAGCTCATCGTTCAGGAAAGCGAGTGGCAAAGCTATGTCCACTGGCCGCTGGAAGTACGTTAATCGTTGATTTGCCGGAAGGCGCTTGCGCTTATCCGGTCTACGGCTTCGCTTTCGCCTTTGCCATCATCGCCCGAATATTGGCAATACTGGCCTGCCCTTTTTGCATCCGTTCCTCAGCGCTTACCACTTTACGCTCCTGTTCCCAGATAACGTCATCCTGTGGCAGTTCTAACAGGAAACGACTCGGTTCCGGGCGTACCAGCTCACCGTACTGACGGCGTTCTTTACACAGGGTAAAGATGAGCTCTTTCTGCGCGCGAGTAATCCCTACGTAAGCCAGACGACGCTCTTCATCGATATTGTCTTCATCAATGCTGCTCTGGTGCGGCAAAAATCCCTCTTCCATTCCCACCATAAACACGTACGGGAACTCCAGCCCTTTCGAAGCATGCAGCGTCATCAACTGCACCTGATCCAGTTCTTCTTCGCTCTCTCCGCGCTCCATCATGTCACGCAGGGTAAAACGAGTAACCACCTGGGTCAGGGTCATTGGCTCTTCCAGCTCGCTGCCTTCCAGCATCTCTGTCATCCAGCTAAACAGCGTGTTGACGTTCTTCATGCGCATTTCTGCCGCTTTCGGACTCGGCGAGGTTTCATACAGCCAGGACTCGTAATCAATGCCGTGGATAAGATCGCGCACGGCCGCAACGGGCTCACGCTCTGCCAGGCGCTGAATTTCACCCAACCAGTGCGTAAAACGGGTCAGTGAATCATATCCGCGTCCGGTCAGCGTCGAGCTCAGGCCCATGTCAAAACTGGCGGTAAACAGGCTTTTATTACGCGTCATCGCCCATTCACCCAATTTCTGCAGCGTCGCCGGGCCAATCTCGCGCTTCGGCGTATTAACGATGCGCAGGAACGCGCTGTCGTCATCCGGGTTGCTGAGTACGCGTAGATAGGCCAGCAAGTCTTTAATCTCCGGACGAGAGAAGAACGAGGTACCGCCGGAAATTTTGTACGGGATGCGGTTCTGCATCAGGAATTTTTCAAACACCCGCGACTGATGGTTGCCGCGATACAGAATCGCATAGTCCTTATACTGCGTCTTATTGACGAAGTGATGGGCGATCAGTTCACCGGTGACGCGCTCCGCTTCATGCTCTTCGTTATTGGCGCTCAATATCTTAAGCTCCGCACCATAGCCCAGCTCAGAAAAGAGTCGCTTTTCAAACACATGCGGGTTATTAGCGATGAGAATATTCGCCGCCTTGAGAATGCGCCCGGAGGAGCGGTAGTTCTGCTCCAGTTTAACCACCTGCAAGTCCGGGAAGTCTTTGCTCAGCAGCACCAGGTTCTGCGGACGCGCGCCGCGCCAGGAGTATATCGACTGATCGTCATCGCCCACGACGGTGAAGCGTGCCCGTTTCCCCACCAGCAACTTCACCAGCTCGTACTGACTGGTGTTGGTATCCTGATATTCATCCACCAGCAGATAGCGGATTTTATTCTGCCAGCGCTCGCGCACTTCTTCATTGCGCTGAAGCAGCAGCGTCGGGAGCAGGATCAGATCGTCAAAATCGAGAACGTTACACGCCTTCATATGGGCGTCATACAAACCATAGCAGTGGGCAAAAATACGATCGCGTTCGCCCTTCGCGCTGGCTGCCGCCTGCGCCGGGGTCATCAGATCGTTTTTCCAGTTGGAGATTGTCGAGATCAGCTGTTGGAGAATAAGCTTATCGTCTTCAATTAGCCCTTCGGTCAGTTCCTTAAGCAGGGCCACCTGGTCGGTATCGTCAAACAGCGAGAAGTTCGACTTCATCCCCAGCGCCGCATATTCGCGCTTAATGACATCCAGTCCCAGTGTGTGGAAAGTGGAGATCATCAACCCACGTGCTTCTTTACGCCCCAGCGTTTGCGCCACGCGCTCTTTCATCTCGCGCGCAGCCTTATTGGTAAAGGTTACGGCCGCAATATGTCGTGCCTGGTAGCCACATTCACGAATCAGATGCGCGATTTTATTGGTGATAACACGTGTCTTACCGGAACCAGCTCCCGCCAGCACCAGGCAAGGTCCGGTGACGAATTCGACGGCTTGTTGTTGTCCGGGGTTCAAACGCATAGAGGATTGCTCAATCTGTAAACACGGGGAGGTGGATTGTAGCAGAAAGAGGGGGAGAAAGAGTAACTGGCTACCCCTACGGGTAGCCAGAAAATCGGGTCAATCAGGAGACCGTCGCGGCAAGCGGTGTATAGCCATTTCGCTGCGCACTTTTGATCCAGCCGTACGCTCCCATGACAGCAATCGCAGTCAGGAGGACATACTCAAGCGACATGGCGTAAACGCCCTGCACCGCGTATATAACCACGCTAATAACATCGATAAGTACCCATAGCAGCCAGTTTTCAACATATTTACGCGTCATCAGTACCATGGCCGCAATCGACAACACCAGCATGGTGGAATCCCAGAACGGGAAGGCATCGGGCTGGAGGTCAGGCATAGCGACCTGCATACCAAATGTTTGCAGCAGAGCAATCATGATGCGAGTGAGCGCCGAAAACACCGGGTCGATAAACAGCGTCATCAGAACTATCGCCACCGCGCATACGCCGCCCAGTACCAGGGTTTGCTGGCGGGAAAGCCAACGTACTTTGAGCGCAGCTTCCTGCGCCTCGTTTTGCCGGCTCCACGCATACCAGCCGTAAATGTTAGCGGCGAAGAAAAACACCTGCAGCAGCAGGCTGGCATAGAGCTGAATCTGGAAGAAAATCGCCGCAAACAACGTGACGTTAATCAAGCCAAACAGGTAATTGATGATTTTTTCCCGGCTGGCACACCAGATACATAACAGACCAAATACGGTACCAATGGCTTCAATCCACGATAGCGCATACCCGCCTTCGCCGAGAGGAATGTTGACCATCACATTGTTAATGCTAAAAAAGTCCATCACTGACCTCCTGACTGGCTGACGGAATAAATGGCGCGGAGCGCCAGGGCAATTTGCCGTTCTTCGCCCTGCTGGCACAACGCGTCCTGTTGGACATAATCATTGATGCTGCTATCCAGACAACCGTTGTGGGCAACCACCACGTTGAGTAATGACGCCGTACGTAACCCTCGCAGCGCGCCGATAGTCATCAGAGCGGCGCTCTCCATATCCGCGCCCAGAACGCCGAGCGCCGACCACTGCGCATCCAGTTCTGCTTCCCGATCGGTATAAAAACTGTCGTGACTACGCACCAGGCCGCACACGGCGGGGATATTCATCTGGCGAGCCTGCGCCATCAGTTCCCAGGTTAACTGCGGGTCGGCGCAGGCCGGATAGCCTGCTGGCGCATAGGTACGGCTGGTCCCGTCATCCGTTACTGCGGCATGGGCGATAATCACGTCACCGAGCGCAAGATTATCCTGCAACGCCCCACAGCTACCGATACGAATCAGGGTTGTTAGGCCGATCTGGCGCAGTTCTTCAATGGCAATCGCCGTAGACGGCCCGCCGATCCCGGTAGAGAGCACCAAAATCTCGACGCCCTGATACCAACCTCGCGCGGCGCGAAACTCCCGGTTTTGACCAAGCTGTTCTGGGTTATCAAGAAAATTGACGATGCGGTCCACCCGCAACGGATCGCCCGGCAGCAGCGCATAGCGTGCGCCGGTCATCTCCTTGCTTAACTGGATATGGGGTTGCAGCGACATTCTCGCGCCTCCTTCACTCTTGCGGTTATCCGATATCAGCCTCCTGCTTTAACTTTTCAGGGACTAACAACACAATGCTTTCACCATCGGTATCAATAATCTGTAACGCTTTCAGATCATGTAAAATACGATTAATACTACGGGTCGTCGCCGCCAGCTCCTCGCTGAGGTTTAGCTTATCCAGCAAGATTGCGTTGGTGCCATCTTGTTGATAACGCAGCCATAACGCGTGACATACTCGCTGATGCAGCGAGTAAAGATTGTCGCTGCTGGCCTTTTTTGACAGCTGATAATATTGCTGACTAAAGAAGCGCAGCATCCGCTGGTTAAAATGGTTATCTAAGGCCAGCCAGCGGCAAAAATATTCCTGCGACAAACTCAGGAGCTGCACATGCCCTACCGCCACCACCGAACAGATGTAATGACGTGACTCAAAGATCTCGAGCTCACCCAGCATGTCGCCTTTCCGGTAGCGGGCCTGACGATAACGACGTCCATCTTCAGCCTCATAGAACACATCCACTTCGCCGGCAATAATCAGCGAAAAGCGCTGACATATTTCCCCCTGCCGGCAAATAAAGTCTCCACGCGGGATCTCTTCAAAGCGCCATTGCTGCATGATTTCCAGAGGGCAATATTTCAGTAATTCATAAAGCTGTGGATCGCGAACAATATCACTAAGCCCGGAAAGCCAGACGACTGAAAATTCAGGTTTTTTCATTGTATCCATGTTATCTCGCTCCACAGCGGTAGGGACAGGACGGCTGTCCGTGACAAGAAGGAACAGGACAGATAAAAATGTCGCTCATCTCTCGCTTCCATACATCAGGCGAGACATCTGTCCCGTGATGGCGAAGAGTATATGTTCACGGCGAAGGCGGATGATAAAGTAACGAGATATCTTTGAGACATGAGAACAAAATAATGGCTAAGAGCGCGGCAGCCCTGCACATCCTGGTAAAAGAAGAAAAACTTGCTCTGGAGATCCTGAGCAAGCTGGATCGCGGTATTAGCTTCGATCACCTGGCAAAACGCTACTCTCGCTGCCCATCCGGGCGCAACGGCGGCGATTTGGGTGAGTTCAAACAGGGGATGATGGTCGGGCCATTTGATGCCGCCGTGTTTAGCTGCCCACTGCTTAAACCTTACGGGCCGGTCAAAACCAAATTCGGCTATCACATCATCAAGGTGCTGTATCGCCGATAAGCCATGCTAAAATCGCCAGCCTTATATATTCCCTTTTGAAGGCACGATCATGGCAAAAACAGCAGCAGCAGTGCATATCCTTGTAAAAGAAGAGAAACTGGCACTGGATCTTCTGGAGCAGATTAAAAACGGCGCCGACTTCGGCAAGCTGGCGAAGAAGCATTCCATCTGCCCATCGGGCAAACGCGGCGGCGATTTAGGTGAATTCCGTCAGGGCCAGATGGTGCCGGCGTTCGACAAAGTGGTCTTCTCCTGCCCGGTGCTGGAGCCAACCGGCCCGCTGCACACCCAGTTCGGTTACCACATCATTAAAGTGCTGTACCGCAACTAATAAAAAGCCCGGTGTTTAAACACCGGGCTTTTTTATCGGATGGCGATACACTTATCCGGCCTACGTAATGGTCACTTTATTGTAGGCCGGATAAGGCGTTCACGCCGCCATCCAGCGATTCCAGCAGCCTCTTATCCAGCTACTGCAATGCGCTTCATATCAGTCATATAGCCACGCAGTTTCTGGCCCACTTTCTCGATAGCATGACCGCGAATTGCGTCGTTCACGTCGCGCAGCTGCGCGTTGTCTACCGCGCCTTCGGCAATCGCTTTGCCCAGATCGCCGGTCTGCAGCGTGGTCATGAACTCTTTCAGCAGCGGTACGCAAGCGTAAGAGAACAGGTAGTTACCGTATTCTGCGGTATCGGAGATAACGACGTTCATTTCATACAGGCGCTTACGGGCGATGGTGTTGGCAATCAGCGGCAGTTCGTGCAGTGATTCGTAGTAAGCAGATTCTTCGATGATGCCGGAATCGACCATGGTTTCGAACGCCAGCTCAACGCCCGCTTTCACCATCGCAATCATCAGCACGCCTTTATCGAAGTACTCCTGCTCGCCGATTTTACCTTCATACTGCGGCGCGGTTTCGAACGCGGTTTTGCCGGTCTCTTCACGCCAGGTCAGCAGTTTCTTATCGTCGTTGGCCCAGTCAGCCATCATGCCGGAAGAGAATTCGCCGGAGATGATGTCATCCATATGCTTCTGGAACAGCGGCGCCATGATCTCTTTCAGCTGTTCAGACAGCGCGTAAGCACGCAGTTTCGCCGGGTTAGACAGACGGTCCATCATCAGGGTGATACCACCCTGCTTCAGCGCTTCGGTGATGGTTTCCCAGCCGAACTGAATCAGTTTTTCGGCGTAAGCCGGGTCGGTGCCTTCTGCCACCAGCTTGTCGAAGCACAGCAGAGAACCGGCCTGCAGCATGCCGCACAGGATGGTCTGCTCGCCCATCAGGTCAGATTTCACTTCCGCCACGAAAGAAGATTCCAGTACGCCCGCACGGTGACCGCCGGTGGCCGCAGCCCAGGCTTTAGCAATCGCCATACCTTCGCCTTTCGGATCGTTTTCCGGGTGAACGGCGATCAGCGTCGGAACACCGAAACCACGTTTGTACTCTTCGCGCACTTCGGTACCCGGACACTTCGGCGCCACCATCACTACGGTGATGTCTTTACGGATCTGCTCGCCCACTTCGACGATGTTGAAACCGTGGGAGTAGCCCAGCGCCGCGCCATCTTTCATCAGCGGCTGTACGGAACGCACCACGTCGGAGTGCTGTTTGTCCGGCGTCAGGTTAACCACCAGGTCAGCCTGCGGGATCAGCTCTTCATAAGTACCCACTTTAAAACCGTTTTCGGTCGCTTTACGCCAGGAAGCACGCTTCTCAGCAATGGCTTCTTTACGCAGGGCATAAGAAATATCCAGACCGGAGTCACGCATGTTCAGGCCCTGGTTGAGACCCTGAGCGCCACAGCCGACGATGACCACTTTTTTACCCTGAAGGTAGCTCGCGCCGTCGGCGAATTCGTCGCGGCCCATAAAGCGGCATTTACCCAGCTGCGCCAGCTGCTGGCGCAGATTCAGTGTATTAAAGTAGTTAGCCATGATGGTGTACTCCGTGATGTTGTGTGTCGTTACTCTATGGATTTCGAGTTACAGGAAGGCGGCAAGACAGCGATTCCCCGGGAGCTTACTCAAGTAAGTGACTGGGGTGAGCTGACGCAGCTAACGTGCCTGCAACTTGAAAGACGACGAGTATATTGTTCGGTTCGCTTTTGCGAGAATGTACCCACATTACAACAGGAAATTTATTGCGGAAATTGATATATTCACAACGTTACGTTGCAATTTATGCAATATAGAACCGTGAGGTGAAATAGGTGGATTTACGCGATCTGAAAACCTTCCTGCATCTGGCGGAAAGCCGCCACTTTGGCCGCAGCGCGCGGGCGATGCACGTCAGCCCCTCCACGCTCTCCCGGCAAATTCAGCGGCTGGAAGAGGACCTCGGTCAGGCGCTGTTTGTGCGTGATAACCGCACGGTCACGCTGACCGAAGCAGGGGAAGAACTGCGGGTATTTGCCCAGCAAACGTTGTTGCAGTATCAGCAACTGCGCCACACCCTCGATCAGCAGGGGCCATCACTTTCTGGTGAACTGCACATTTTCTGTTCGGTGACGGCGGCTTATAGCCATCTGCCGCCGATCCTCGATCGTTTTCGCGCCGAGCATCCCTCCGTCGAAATTAAGCTCACCACCGGCGACGCCGCCGACGCCATGGACAAAGTGGTCACCGGCGAGGCCGATCTGGCGATTGCCGGTAAGCCGGAAACGCTGCCCGGCGCGGTGGCGTTTTCCATGCTGGAGAATCTGGCGGTGGTGCTGATCGCCCCGGCGCTGCCCTGCCCGGTGCGCAATCAGGTTTCCGTCGATAAGCCCGACTGGTCAACCGTGCCGTTTATCATGGCTGACCAGGGGCCGGTGCGCCGTCGTATTGAGCTGTGGTTCCGTCGCCACAAAATCAGTAACCCGCAGATTTACGCCACCGTCGGCGGCCATGAGGCGATGGTCTCGATGGTAGCGCTAGGCTGCGGCGTGGCGCTGCTGCCGGAAGTTGTGCTGGAAAACAGCCCGGAGCCGGTGCGCAATCGCGTGATGATTTTAGAGCGCAGCGACGAAAAAACGCCGTTTGAACTGGGCGTCTGCGCGCCGAAAAAGCGGCTGCATGAGCCGCTGATCGATGCCTTCTGGAAGATTGTGCTGGAGCGTAAAATCGCCGAGTAGCGCCAGCGTCTGGCCTAAAATCAGTGGTAGATTCAGTATTGGCACTCCTTTTCTGTATAATGTCCCGTGCCATAATAGATGTGGGGGGCTTGTTAACCATGTCGTTAAGCAAGCCAGAACAGACGGTGTCATTGCGCACTTGACAGCGAAAATACAAACTTAATTAGCCATCATTATGATAATCAAACCAAAAATTCGTGGATTCATCTGTACAACGACCCATCCGACTGGCTGCAAAGTCAATGTGGAAAAACAGATCGAGTACGTTAAGCAAAACGGGAAAATTGAGAACGGTCCTTCCCGCGTGCTGGTGATCGGTGCTTCCACCGGTTACGGCCTGGCATCCAGAATTTCCGCCGCCTTTGGCAGCGGTGCCGCCACTATCGGCGTATTTTTTGAAAAACCGGGCACGGAAACCAAACCAGGTTCCGCGGGCTGGTATAACTCTGCCGCCTTCGATGAGGCTGCCAAACGTGAAGGTCTGTACTCCAAAAGCATCAACGGCGACGCGTTCTCTGACGAGTGCCGCGATGAAGTTATCAAACTGATCAAAGAAGATCTGGGCCAGATCGACCTGGTGGTTTACTCACTGGCGTCCCCGGTGCGTAAAATGCCGAAAACCGGCGAAATCGTTCGTTCTGCGCTGAAGCCGATCGGCGAGGTTTACACCTCTAAAGCGATTGATACCAACAAAGATCAGATCATCACCGCCAGCATTGAGCCGGCGACCGAAGAAGAAGTTCAGAACACCGTTACCGTCATGGGCGGTGAAGACTGGGAACTGTGGATGGGTGCGCTGAGCGAAGCAGGCGTGCTGGCTGACGGCGTGAAAACCGTGGCTTACTCTTACATCGGTACCGACCTGACCTGGCCAATCTACTGGCACGGCGCGCTGGGCAAAGCGAAAGAAGACCTCGACCGCGCGGCGGGTGAACTACGTAAGCAGCTGGCACCGCTCAACGGTTCCGCTAACGTTGCCGTCCTGAAATCGGTTATCACGCAGGCATCTTCTGCTATTCCGGTGATGCCGCTGTACATCTCCATGGTCTTCAAGCTGATGAAAGAGCAAGGCATTCACGAAGGTTGCATCGAGCAGATCAACCGTCTGATGACCACCAGCCTGTACGGCGATAAAGTGGCGCTGGATGACAACCAACGCATCCGTATGGATGACTGGGAACTGCGTGACGATATTCAGCAAGCCTGCCGCGACCTGTGGCCGCTGATCACCACCGAAAACCTGACGCAGGAAACTGACTATGCAGGTTACAAGCAGGAATTCCTGAACCTGTTCGGTTTTGCCCTCGACGGTGTGGATTACGATGCGGACGTGAACACCGAAGTCGAATTCGAAGTGATCACGCTGTAATTCTCTGATTCAGATGTAAAAAAGGGTTCATGTCTCCATGAACCCTTTTTTTATGGCCGCCGTTAGCCCGCGAGGAAGAAGCGGAACGCCGGGTTATTCGTCTCGTCGTGGCACTCATAGCCCAGTTCATTGAGCCGGGTTTCAAAGTCCGGTTCATTCTCGCCCAGTTCAAACGCCGCCAGTACACGGCCATAGTCGGTACCGTGGCTACGGTAGTGGAATAGCGAGATATTCCAGTGCGTTCCCAGGGTGTAGAGGAACTTCAGCAGCGCGCCCGGCGATTCCGGGAACTCAAAGCTATAAAGGCGCTCTTGCAACGGCTTAGAAGGACGGCCGCCGACCATATAGCGCACATGCAACTTGGCCATTTCATCGTCTGACAGATCCACTACGCTGTAACCGCCGTCTTTGAGTAGGCTAAGGATTTCCTTGCGCTCCTCAACGCCACGGCTCAGCCGCACGCCCACGAAGATGCAGGCATCTTTGGCGTCGGCAAAGCGGTAGTTGAACTCGGTCACCGAACGCCCGCCCAGCAGTTGGCAGAACTTTAGGAAGCTGCCCTTCTCTTCCGGAATCGTCACCGCCAGTAGCGCCTCGCGCTGTTCGCCCAGCTCGCAGCGTTCGGAAACGTAGCGCAGACCATGGAAGTTCACGTTAGCGCCGGACAGCACATGCGCCAGACGTTCGCCGCGAATATTGTGCTGGGCGATGTATTTCTTCATCCCCGCCAGCGCCAGCGCCCCGGAAGGTTCCGCCACCGCGCGTACATCTTCAAACAGGTCTTTCATTGCCGCGCAGATAGCGTCGCTATCGACTGTGATAATGTCGTCGAGATACTCCTGGCACAGACGGAAGGTTTCATCGCCGATGCGTTTGACCGCCACACCTTCAGCAAAGAGACCTACGCGTGGCAGATCCACCGGATGACCGGCATCCAGCGCCGCTTTCAGGCAGGCTGAATCTTCGGCTTCGACAGCGATCACTTTGATCTGCGGCATCAGCTGTTTAATCAGCACCGCCACGCCCGCCGCTAACCCGCCACCACCCACCGGCACAAACACGCGGTCAAGGTGAGCATCCTGCTGAAGTAACTCCAGCGCCAGCGTGCCCTGCCCGGCAATCACCATCGGGTGATCAAACGGCGGTACCCAGGTAAAGCCCTGCTGCCGGGAAAGCTCAATCGCTTTGGCTTTAGCTTCATCAAAATTCGCGCCGTGCAGCAGAACTTCACCGCCGAAGCCGCGAACGGCGTCGACTTTGATATCCGCGGTCGCCACCGGCATCACAATCAGCGCCTTCACGCCTAATCGCGCAGAGGAGAAAGCCACACCCTGGGCGTGATTACCTGCCGATGCGGTAATGACGCCATGCGCTTTTTGCTCTTCAGTCAGGCCTGCCATCATCGCGTAGGCCCCGCGCAGCTTGAAGCTGTGCACCGGCTGTCTGTCTTCGCGCTTGACCAGAATCACGTTATCGAGGCGCGAAGAGAGTTTTTCCATTTTTTGTAGCGGCGTTACCTGCGCCGCTTCGTATACCGGCGCACGCAGCACCGCTCTGAGATACTCGGCGCCCTCAGGGGCACCGGACAGGGGTTGTGAATCCGCCATGGTCATTAACCTCCCAGCTTCGATTTATCGCGCACCGCACCTTTGTCGGCGCTGGTGGCCAGGCTGGCATAGGCGCGAAGGGCAAAGGAGACCTGACGCTCACGGTTCTTCGGCGTCCACGCCTGATCGCCGCGGGCTTCCTGCGCTTCACGACGGGCGGCGATTTCCGCATCGCTCAGTTGCAGTTGAATACCGCGATTAGGGATATCGATAGCAATCATATCGCCGTCTTCGATGATCGCGATGTTGCCGCCGCTGGCCGCTTCCGGAGAAACGTGGCCGATAGACAGGCCGGAGGTGCCGCCGGAGAAGCGGCCATCGGTGATCAGCGCACAGGCTTTACCGAGGCCCATTGATTTCAGGAACGTGGTTGGGTAGAGCATTTCCTGCATGCCCGGCCCGCCTTTCGGCCCTTCGTAGCGAATCACCACCACGTCGCCTTCGACCACTTTACCGCCGAGGATAGCCTCAACCGCCTCGTCCTGGCTTTCGTAGACTTTCGCCGGGCCGGTAAATTTGAGAATACTGTCGTCAACACCTGCGGTTTTTACGATACAGCCATTTTCCGCGAAGTTGCCGTACAGCACCGCCAGACCGCCATCCTTGCTGTAAGCGTGCTCCAGCGAGCGGATACAGCCTTCGGCGCGATCGTCATCCAGCGTATCCCAACGGCAATCCTGCGAGAACGCCTGGGTGGTGCGGATGCCCGCCGGACCAGCGCGGAACATTTTTTTGACCGCCTCATCCTGGGTCACGGCGATGTCGTACTGCTCCAGCGTCTGCGGCAGAGAGAGACCAAGGACGTTTTTCACGTTGCGGTTCAGCAGCCCAGCACGATCCAGCTCGCCTAAAATGCCCAAGACGCCGCCGGCGCGGTGAACGTCTTCCATATGGTATTTCTGCGTACTTGGCGCCACTTTACACAGCTGCGGCACTTTACGAGACAGCTTGTCGATATCACTCATGGTGAAGTCGATTTCCGCTTCCTGCGCCGCCGCCAGCAGATGCAGAACGGTGTTAGTGGAACCACCCATGGCGATATCCAGCGTCATGGCATTCTCAAACGCTGCTTTGCTGGCAATGTTGCGCGGCAACGCCGAGGCATCATCCTGCTCGTAATAACGTTTGGTCAGCTCAACGATGCGTTGACCTGCGGTGAGGAACAGCTCTTTACGGTCGGCGTGAGTCGCCAATAGCGAGCCGTTGCCCGGTTGTGACAGGCCCAGCGCTTCGGTCAGACAGTTCATCGAGTTGGCGGTGAACATCCCGGAGCAGGAGCCGCAGGTCGGACAGGCGGAACGTTCAACCTGCTCGCTCTGCGAGTCAGAGACTTTCGGGTCTGCACCCTGAATCATCGCGTCAACCAGGTCAAGCTTGATGATTTTGTCGGAAAGCTTGGTTTTCCCGGCTTCCATCGGACCGCCAGAGACGAAGATCACCGGAATATTCAGGCGCAGCGAGGCCATTAACATCCCGGGGGTGATTTTGTCGCAGTTGGAGATGCAGACCATCGCGTCGGCACAGTGGGCGTTAACCATGTACTCAACGGAGTCGGCGATCAGCTCGCGGGACGGCAGTGAATAAAGCATGCCCCCGTGGCCCATAGCGATACCGTCATCCACCGCGATGGTGTTGAACTCTTTCGCCACACCGCCTGAGGCTTCGATTTGT
This sequence comes from Citrobacter sp. CRE-46, assembly GCF_059615875.1. Taxonomy (NCBI): domain Bacteria; kingdom Pseudomonadati; phylum Pseudomonadota; class Gammaproteobacteria; order Enterobacterales; family Enterobacteriaceae; genus Citrobacter; species Citrobacter sp. CRE-46. The sequence goes on from NZ_CM184341.1 coordinate 5,184,555, forward strand.
TCGGCAACCAGATTACCGAGATCGCGCAGGTGTACGTGACCCGGCACGAACTGGGTAAAGGAGTTCACCACAGCGATAATCGGCTTGCCGAAGTCGGCGTCGGTCATCCCGGTGGCGCGCCACAGTGCGCGGGCACCCGCCATATTGCGGCCGTGGGTGGTGGTGGCAGAACGATACTTAGGCATGCTTGATTAACTCCCGTCTGTCTTTCCCCTGCATACTTCACGCCGCAGGTGCGTTAGCTGCCTCGCTCACCCCAGTCACTTACTACAATAAGCTCCTGGGACTTGCTGCGTTGCCGTCTTCCTGCAACGTGAATTATTTTGGGGAAATATTAATATTGTTATTGGTTTACTGAATCCAACCAGCCGTATTTGTCTTCCGTTTCACCGGTGAAGAGGCCAAAGAAGGCCTGCTGGATGCGTTTGGTGACCGGGCCGCAGCGGCCTTCGCCTACCTGAATACCATCTACGCTGCGTACTGGCGTGATTTCCGCCGCGGTACCGGACATAAACACTTCGTCGGCCAGGTACAGCGATTCACGGGACAGCACCTGCTCACGCACTTCGATATCAAGATCTTTCGCCAGTTTAATGATGGCATCACGGGTGATACCCGGCAGCGCGGAAGAGGTAAATGGCGGGGTAAACAGAATGCCATCTTTAACTTCAAACAGGTTCTCGCCCGCGCCTTCGGAAATGTAGCCATTCACGTCCAGCGCAATACCTTCCTGATAACCATGACGACGCGCTTCGCTACCCACCAGCAGCGAAGACAGATAGTTACCGCCCGCTTTAGCAGCCGTAGGGATGGTGTTCGGCGCAACGCGGTTCCAGGAAGAAACCATCGCATCGATCCCCTGTTCCAGCGCTTCTGCGCCGAGGTATGCCCCCCACGGGAACGCGGCGATGATCACATCAGTGGTGTAACCCGCTGGCGGGTTAACGCCCATCCCGACATCGCCAACAAATACCAGCGGACGAATATAGGCGCTGGTCAGGTTGTTTTTGCGGATCACTTCGCGGCAGGCTTCCATCAGTTCATCAACGCTCTGAGAGACCGGAAAACGGTAGATCTTGGCTGAATCACGCAGACGCTGCATATGTTCACGATGACGGAACACCACCGGCCCTTTGTGAGAATCGTAGCAACGGATGCCTTCAAATACAGAAGTACCGTAGTGCAGAGCGTGGGACATCACGTGAACCTTCGCGTCTTCCCAACGAATCATCTCGCCATTAGACCAAATGTAATCAGCTTTTTTCGTCGTCATTTTTCTTCCTTTTGCGCTCAGGCGCGGATTTGTTGTGATGTGGTTGTGCTCTGGCAGATAGCAACATGTGCAACGTCTACCAGCTTACTTAACTGACTAAACAGTAAGTCGACCGACCGGGGGCTGGCAACGGTCAATTCGATATTTATATTCTGCGCATCGCTGGCGGCTGCCATATTCATGGAGCACACCTGAAAACCACGATGGCGTACCACGCGTAAAACACGTTCTAACGTTTCCGGGTTGAAACGAGCCTCAACGGCGACCTGATGTTGCATCATGATAATTTCTCCAGCATTTCTGAGTTACTGGCGCCAGGCGGCACCAGAGGCCAGACATTCTCAAGTTCGTCGATTGAGACATGAAGCAGGTATGGCCCCTCGCTGTTCAGCATGGTGTCGAGTGCCGCTTCAACCTGGTCTTTACGGGTGATGTGCTGACCAGGTATGCCGAAGGCGCTGGCCAACATGAGAAAATCGGGGTTATCGGTAAGGGTGGTTTCGCTATAACGTTCCTGGAAAAACAGCTGCTGCCATTGTCGCACCATGCCCAAGCGCTGGTTGTCGAGTAAGACTATCTTCAGCGGCAACTGCCTGCGTTTTACGGTGCCCAGTTCTTGTACATTCATCATGAAAGAACCGTCACCGGAGATACAGATTACCGTATCGTTCGGACGAGCCACCTGCGCGCCAACAGCAGCTGGCAGGCCAAAGCCCATCGTACCCAAACCGCTGGAGGTGATGAAATTTTCCGGGCGGGTGTAGGTCATATGCTGCGCGGACCACATTTGATGCTGACCAACATCCGTCGTCACCACGCTATCTGCTGGTTTGCGTTCAGACAGCTGTTTTAACAACAGCGGCGCGTAGATAGCGTCACCCGGATGATCATAGCGCCAGGCATGTTCTGCGCGCAGCTCTGCACAGGACTGACGCCATGCGTCGATCTTCAGCGGTTGTTGTAATGCCGGCAACAGCGAATTTAAATCGCCCTGCAACGCGACGTGTGCCTGACGCAGCTTATTCATTTCCGCCGGGTCGATATCCATATGGATGACGCTGGCGTTAGGCGCGAAAGTATTCAGCTTACCGGTTACCCGGTCATCAAAACGTGCGCCCACTGCGATCAGTAAATCATTCTCTTGCACCGCGAAATTCGCCGCCTTAGTACCGTGCATTCCCAACATGCCCAAATAGTACGGGTAGTCCGCGTTTACTGCGCCCAGGCCTTTCAGCGTGCAAGCGACCGGTATTTGGGTAAGCGCGATAAACTCACGCAGGGCAGAGACCGCCTGCGCCATACCCACGCCACCACCTACGTACAGGATGGGTTTTTGCGCCTGAGCCAGCATTTTACGCGCCTGCTCAACGTCAGCATGTGGGAAAGTCTCTACGTTTCCGACGGTCGTGAAATACGGTTCCAGCGTACCGCTGGCTAACTGGATATCTTTTGGGATATCGACCAGAACGGGGCCCGGACGACCAGAGTTCGCCACGTCGAAAGCTTCTGCCATGATGCGCGGCAGTTCCTCCAGTGACTGCACCAGGAAACTGTGCTTGGTGCAAGACAGAGACATACCGAGAACGTCCACTTCCTGGAACGCATCCGTTCCGATGAAAGGTGATGCAACCTGGCCGGTGATCGCCACAACGGGGACAGAATCTAACAGCGCATCGGCAAGACCGGTGATCAGGTTGGTCGCGCCTGGGCCGGACGTAGCGATACAAACACCGGTTTTACCCGTAGCACGAGCATAACCAATCGCCGCCATCGCCGCGCCCTGCTCATGTCGACACAACAGGTGTTCTACGCCGCCGTCATATAACGCATCATAAACCGGCATAATTGCGCCACCGGGATAACCAAAGACGGTTTGAACCCCTTGTGCACGCAACGCATGCACCACCCACTGTGCCCCATTCATAGTTACATCCCCGCCGTAAATCTTGAGAAACAGAATTTTATGCTACCGTTCACTTTCTGCTCCTCGTGTATGTTTTTAAGGTCAAAAAAAACCCCCGGACCTTTCGGTGCGGGGGTCTTAGTTCGTTAAGGCTTGTTTTCTAAGCCTTTCCTCGTCCAAGTGCAGCCCCGCACGGTGGGATAATAATCACCACCACGCTAATCACGACCAGGCTAATCACTCGTAGAAGGGCTGTCATTTTTATATTTTCTTGCATCTTGTTCGAAGGAATACCTAAAGAGTTACCATAGAATTTGCAAATAACACAAGAATTTTTTTTATTCGTTTTTCTGACCCCGGTAACGGTTTTGATAAATCGCCTTGTTTTTTATATAAAAAATTAAAAAATGAAAATATTTCACGTTTCAGGTCATGCTTGAGCACACACTCCCCCGCGACAACACCTCATAAATACGTTTGCGAGCGTTATCCCTAGTTTCATGCAAAAGATTTAATTTGCAGAAAAATACGTGAATCAGCACCTAAAATCCGCGATAAAGTTAAATTTTGCCGTGATGCATTACCGCATAATGCCTTCATCAGGAGGGGTTATGTCACTATCGATTGTTCATACACGCGCCGCGCTTGGCGTGAATGCGCCAGCCATTACCATTGAGGTACATATCAGCAATGGTCTACCTGGTTTAACCATGGTGGGATTGCCAGAAACAACGGTGAAAGAGGCCCGCGATCGGGTTCGCAGTGCGATTATTAATAGTGGGTATGAATTCCCGGCGAAGAAGATAACCATTAACCTCGCTCCTGCCGATCTTCCCAAAGAAGGAGGGCGATATGATTTACCTATCGCAGTTGCGCTTCTGGCCGCTTCTGAGCAGCTTACAGCCCATAATCTCGATACCTACGAGCTGGTAGGCGAATTAGCGCTTACAGGCACGCTACGCGGCGTTCCAGGAGCGATTTCAAGCGCAACCGAAGCCATACGAGCAGGCAGGAGAATTATTGTCGCAAAAGAGAATGCCGCTGAAGTTGGACTGATACATGGTGAAGGGTGTCTGATTGCCGATCACCTACAGTCCGTATGCGCATTTCTCGAAGGGAAGCATGATTTAGACAGACCGTTATCTGCAGACTTCACGCCAGAGCCATTAGCCGATGATCTGAGCGATGTCATCGGTCAGGAACAAGGCAAACGCGGGTTGGAGCTCACTGCGGCTGGCGGTCACAACCTGCTGCTTATCGGCCCTCCGGGGACGGGAAAGACCATGCTGGCCAGTCGCCTCAGAGGACTACTCCCGCCGCTTAGCAACGATGAGGCACTAGAAAGTGCTGCGATACTCAGCCTGGTCAATTCCACTACGATACAAAAACAGTGGAAGCAGCGCCCCTTTCGTTCACCGCATCACAGTGCTTCATTAACCGCCATGGTAGGTGGCGGGTCTATACCTGCGCCGGGAGAGATCTCTCTGGCGCATAACGGCATACTATTTCTGGATGAATTACCTGAGTTTGAGCGACGCACGTTGGATGCCCTGCGTGAACCTATCGAGTCCGGGCAGATCCATTTATCCCGCACTCGGGCTAAAATAACCTACCCTGCACGCTTTCAACTCATTGCTGCAATGAATCCAAGCCCAACGGGTCATTATCAGGGGAACCATAACCGCTGCCCCCCAGAGCAGACGCTGCGTTACCTCAATCGATTATCAGGACCGTTTCTTGACCGTTTCGATCTCTCCCTCGAAATCCCTTTGCCTCCGCCCGGCATACTCAGCCAGAGTGCGATGAAAGGGGAAGATAGCGCAACGGTGAAGCAACGCGTTATCTCCGCACAAGAGCGTCAGTATCGGCGGCAAAATAAGTTAAACGCGCATCTGGACAGTCAGGATATACATGAATATTGCCGACTTCGCAGTGATGATGCGCAGTGGCTTGAAGAGACATTAGCGCATCTCGGATTGTCTATCCGCGCCTGGCTGCGATTGATAAAGGTCGCCCGAACCATTGCGGATCTCGAGCAATGTGATCATATTACCCGTCAGCACTTGCAGGAGGCCGTTGGGTATAGGGCGATAGACAGGTTACTCATTCATTTGCAGAAACTACTGGCATAAAAAAAGGGCTTTCGCCCTTTTTTATTAATCATCAGATTCGGTGTAGTCTTCTGCACCTTCCACCTGAGGTTTCCCACCAGACAACGTATGGAAACGTTTTGGACGCTTAATACGCGTCATATACTTAGACCACACGCGTTCGGCTTCGGTAACCGGTTCACGTTCACCACGGCATACCGCAACAAACAGTTTTTCTTCTTCCGTTACCGGCTCACGTTTGCCCAGATCCAGCTCATTGAAAGCATAACCGTGACGCTCAAGCAGTTGTGCTTCTTTAATGGTGAAATCACCATGACGGGAGAATCCGCGGGGATAATATTTATTGTCGAAATATCGATTAGTCGTCGTAAAGCTTTCCGCCATCCTGCACGCTCCTAATTCTTTGGCCGAGCTATTTATGGCGCGGAGTATTAGTTACGCTTGACAGAGCGTCAAACAAAAGATTTAAATCATCACGACAAATAATTTTATGGAGCGAGTTGTGGATACGGAATTGTTAAAAACTTTCCTGGAGGTTAGCCGGACACGCCACTTTGGCAGGGCTGCTGAAGCGCTCTATCTGACCCAATCGGCGGTTAGTTTTCGGATCAGACAACTGGAAAATCAATTGGGTGTAAATCTGTTCACCCGACACAGAAACAATATCCGTTTAACCGCGGCGGGTGAGAAATTATTGCCTTACGCTGAAACGCTGATGAACACATGGCAAGCAGCGCGCAAGGAGGTCGCGAATACCTCGCGGCATAACGAGTTTTCAATTGGTGCCAGCGCATCCCTTTGGGAATGTATGCTTAATGACTGGTTAAGGCGTTTGTATCAGTCACAAGAACCACAAACCAGCCTGCAGTTTGAAGCGAGAATCGCTCAACGGCAGTCGTTAGTAAAGCAGCTACATGAACGACAGCTTGATCTGTTGATCACCACCGAAACGCCAAAAATGGACGAATTTAGCAGCCAACTGTTGGGATATTTCACGCTGGCGCTCTATTGCAGTTCACCTTCACAAACCAAAGATGAACTGAATTACCTACGCCTGGAATGGGGACCCGATTTTCAACAACACGAAGCAGGACTGATCGCGGGGGATGAAGTGCCGGTACTTACCACCAGTTCGGCAGAACTGGCCAGGCAGCAACTTTCTGTTCTTAAGGGCTTTAGTTGGTTGCCCGTTAACTGGGCTAAAGCCAAAAGCGATCTACACACGGTTACCGACAGCACAACGCTCTCACGTCCTTTATATGCAGTCTGGCTGCAAAACAGCGACAAACATGCACTTATTTGCGATCTGCTAAGAACAAGTATTCTGGAAGATTAAAGAAAGCACTGGCAAGGATGCCGGAAGTAATACAGCAGAAAGGCACAGCTCAAATTGCAGATAAAAAAAATCCTTAGCAAGGATGCTAAGGATTGTTTCTGGCAGGGGCGGAGAGACTCGAACTCGCGACACCCGGTTTTGGAGACCGGTGCTCTACCAACTGAGCTACGCCCCTAAATTTTTTTATCATTAAGCCTGCTTAGTAGCAGGCTTAATTTTCTAATAAGTGGCGGAACGGACGGGACTCGAACCCGCGACCCCCTGCGTGACAGGCAGGTATTCTAACCAACTGAACTACCGCTCCACCGAATTTCTTTGTCACCACCCGGATTTCCATCCCGGCTTACTGCAATTTGATGCCTGGCAGTTCCCTACTCTCGCATGGGGAGACCCCACACTACCATCGGCGCTACGGCGTTTCACTTCTGAGTTCGGCATGGGGTCAGGTGGGACCACCGCGCTACAGCCGCCAGGCAAATTCTGTTTATTAACCCGCTTTTCGCCGGTTAATCTTATCTGTATCAGGCTGAAAATCTGTCTTCTCAAATCCGCCAAAACACCTTCGGCATTGTAAGGTTAAGCCTCACGGTTCATTAGTATCGGTTAGCTCAATGTATCGCTACACTTACACACCCGACCTATCAACGTCGTCGTCTTCAACGTTCCTTCAGGAGACTTTAAGTCTCAGGGAGAACTCATCTCGGGGCAAGTTTCGTGCTTAGATGCTTTCAGCACTTATCTCTTCCGCATTTAGCTACCGGGCAGTGCCATTGGCATGACAACCCGAACACCAGTGATGCGTCCACTCCGGTCCTCTCGTACTAGGAGCAGCCCCCCTCAATTCTCCAGCGCCCACGGCAGATAGGGACCGAACTGTCTCACGACGTTCTAAACCCAGCTCGCGTACCACTTTAAATGGCGAACAGCCATACCCTTGGGACCTACTTCAGCCCCAGGATGTGATGAGCCGACATCGAGGTGCCAAACACCGCCGTCGATATGAACTCTTGGGCGGTATCAGCCTGTTATCCCCGGAGTACCTTTTATCCGTTGAGCGATGGCCCTTCCATTCAGAACCACCGGATCACTAAGACCTGCTTTCGCACCTGCTCGAGCCGTCACTCTCGCAGTCAAGCTAGCTTATGCCTTTGCACTAACCTCCTGATGTCCGACCAGGATTAGCTAACCTTCGTGCTCCTCCGTTACTCTTTGGGAGGAGACCGCCCCAGTCAAACTACCCACCAGACACTGTCCGCAACCCGGATTACGGGCCCACGTTAGAACACCAGCCATTAAAGGGTGGTATTTCAAGGACGGCTCCATGCAGACTGGCGTCCACACTTCAAAGCCTCCCACCTATCCTACACATCAAGGACCAGTGTTCAGTGTCAAGCTATAGTAAAGGTTCACGGGGTCTTTCCGTCTTGCCGCGGGTACACTGCATCTTCACAGCGAGTTCAATTTCACTGAGTCTCGGGTGGAGACAGCCTGGCCATCATTACGCCATTCGTGCAGGTCGGAACTTACCCGACAAGGAATTTCGCTACCTTAGGACCGTTATAGTTACGGCCGCCGTTTACCGGGGCTTCGATCAAGAGCTTCTCCTTACGGATAACCCCATCAATTAACCTTCCGGCACCGGGCAGGCGTCACACCGTATACGTCCACTTTCGTGTTTGCACAGTGCTGTGTTTTTAATAAACAGTTGCAGCCAGCTGGTATCTTCGACTGATTTCAGCTCCATGAGTAAATCACTTCACCTACCTATCAGCGTGCCTTCTCCCGAAGTTACGGCACCATTTTGCCTAGTTCCTTCACCCGAGTTCTCTCAAGCGCCTTGGTATTCTCTACCTGACCACCTGTGTCGGTTTGGGGTACGATTTCGTGTTACCTGATGCTTAGAGGCTTTTCCTGGAAGCAGGGCATTTGTCACTTCAGCACCGTAGTGCCTCGTCATCACACCTCAGCGTTAAAAGGTACCGGATTTACCTGGAACCTCCGCCTACATGCTTAAACCGGGACAACCGTCGCCCGGCCAACATAGCCTTCTCCGTCCCCCCTTCGCAGTAACACCAAGTACAGGAATATTAACCTGTTTCCCATCGACTACGCCTTTCGGCCTCGCCTTAGGGGTCGACTCACCCTGCCCCGATTAACGTTGGACAGGAACCCTTGGTCTTCCGGCGTGCGGGTTTTTCACCCGCATTATCGTTACTTATGTCAGCATTCGCACTTCTGATACCTCCAGCAGCCCTCACAGGCCACCTTCAACGGCTTACAGAACGCTCCCCTACCCAACAACACATAGTGTCGCTGCCGCAGCTTCGGTGCATGGTTTAGCCCCGTTACATCTTCCGCGCAGGCCGACTCGACCAGTGAGCTATTACGCTTTCTTTAAATGATGGCTGCTTCTAAGCCAACATCCTGGCTGTCTGTGCCTTCCCACATCGTTTCCCACTTAACCATGACTTTGGGACCTTAGCTGGCGGTCTGGGTTGTTTCCCTCTTCACGACGGACGTTAGCACCCGCCGTGTGTCTCCCGTGATAACATTCTTCGGTATTCGCAGTTTGCATCGGGTTGGTAAGTCGGGATGACCCCCTAGCCGAAACAGTGCTCTACCCCCGAAGATGAGTTCACGAGGCGCTACCTAAATAGCTTTCGGGGAGAACCAGCTATCTCCCGGTTTGATTGGCCTTTCACCCCCAGCCACAAGTCATCCGCTAATTTTTCAACATTAGTCGGTTCGGTCCTCCAGTTAGTGTTACCCAACCTTCAACCTGCCCATGGCTAGATCACCGGGTTTCGGGTCTATACCCTGCAACTTAACGCCCAGTTAAGACTCGGTTTCCCTTCGGCTCCCCTATACGGTTAACCTTGCTACAGAATATAAGTCGCTGACCCATTATACAAAAGGTACGCAGTCACACCCGAAGGTGCTCCCACTGCTTGTACGTACACGGTTTCAGGTTCTTTTTCACTCCCCTCGCCGGGGTTCTTTTCGCCTTTCCCTCACGGTACTGGTTCACTATCGGTCAGTCAGGAGTATTTAGCCTTGGAGGATGGTCCCCCCATATTCAGACAGGATACCACGTGTCCCGCCCTACTCTTCGAGTTCACAGCACATGCGTTTTTGTGTACGGGACTATCACCCTGTACCGTCGGACTTTCCAGACCGTTCCACTAACACACATGCTGATTCAGACTCTGGGCTGCTCCCCGTTCGCTCGCCGCTACTGGGGGAATCTCGGTTGATTTCTTTTCCTCGGGGTACTTAGATGTTTCAGTTCCCCCGGTTCGCTTCGTTAACCTATGTATTCAGTTAACGATAGTGTGACGAATCACACTGGGTTTCCCCATTCGGAAATCGCCGGTTATAACGGTTCATATCACCTTACCGGCGCTTATCGCAGATTAGCACGTCCTTCATCGCCTCTGACTGCCAGGGCATCCACCGTGTACGCTTAGTCGCTTAACCTCACAACCCGAAGATGTTTCACTTCTGATTGCGAAAATTTGAGAGACTCGAACACACCTTTTATCTGTTCTTATTACGGAGAACAGACACAGTGTGTCGTTTCAATTTTCAGCTTGATCCAGATTTTTAAAGAGCAAATATCTCAAACATCACCCGAAGATGAGTTTTGAGATATCAGGGTGCGCGTCTTTCACTCACGAACCAGCAAGTGGCGTCCCCTAGGGGATTCGAACCCCTGTTACCGCCGTGAAAGGGCGGTGTCCTGGGCCTCTAGACGAAGGGGACACTGAAGTCTCAATCGCAAGACGCCTTGCTATTCACTTTTCATCAGACAATCTGTGTGAGCACTGCAAAGAACGTTTCTTTAAGGTAAGGAGGTGATCCAACCGCAGGTTCCCCTACGGTTACCTTGTTACGACTTCACCCCAGTCATGAATCACAAAGTGGTAAGCGCCCTCCCGAAGGTTAAGCTACCTACTTCTTTTGCAACCCACTCCCATGGTGTGACGGGCGGTGTGTACAAGGCCCGGGAACGTATTCACCGTGGCATTCTGATCCACGATTACTAGCGATTCCGACTTCATGGAGTCGAGTTGCAGACTCCAATCCGGACTACGACATACTTTATGAGGTCCGCTTGCTCTCGCGAGGTCGCTTCTCTTTGTATATGCCATTGTAGCACGTGTGTAGCCCTACTCGTAAGGGCCATGATGACTTGACGTCATCCCCACCTTCCTCCAGTTTATCACTGGCAGTCTCCTTTGAGTTCCCGACCGAATCGCTGGCAACAAAGGATAAGGGTTGCGCTCGTTGCGGGACTTAACCCAACATTTCACAACACGAGCTGACGACAGCCATGCAGCACCTGTCTCAGAGTTCCCGAAGGCACCAAAGCATCTCTGCTAAGTTCTCTGGATGTCAAGAGTAGGTAAGGTTCTTCGCGTTGCATCGAATTAAACCACATGCTCCACCGCTTGTGCGGGCCCCCGTCAATTCATTTGAGTTTTAACCTTGCGGCCGTACTCCCCAGGCGGTCGACTTAACGCGTTAGCTCCGGAAGCCACGCCTCAAGGGCACAACCTCCAAGTCGACATCGTTTACGGCGTGGACTACCAGGGTATCTAATCCTGTTTGCTCCCCACGCTTTCGCACCTGAGCGTCAGTCTTTGTCCAGGGGGCCGCCTTCGCCACCGGTATTCCTCCAGATCTCTACGCATTTCACCGCTACACCTGGAATTCTACCCCCCTCTACAAGACTCTAGCCTGCCAGTTTCGGATGCAGTTCCCAGGTTGAGCCCGGGGATTTCACATCCGACTTGACAGACCGCCTGCGTGCGCTTTACGCCCAGTAATTCCGATTAACGCTTGCACCCTCCGTATTACCGCGGCTGCTGGCACGGAGTTAGCCGGTGCTTCTTCTGCGAGTAACGTCAATCGCTGTGGTTATTAACCACAACGCCTTCCTCCTCGCTGAAAGTACTTTACAACCCGAAGGCCTTCTTCATACACGCGGCATGGCTGCATCAGGCTTGCGCCCATTGTGCAATATTCCCCACTGCTGCCTCCCGTAGGAGTCTGGACCGTGTCTCAGTTCCAGTGTGGCTGGTCATCCTCTCAGACCAGCTAGGGATCGTCGCCTAGGTGAGCCGTTACCCCACCTACAAGCTAATCCCATCTGGGCACATCCGATGGCAAGAGGCCCGAAGGTCCCCCTCTTTGGTCTTGCGACATTATGCGGTATTAGCTACCGTTTCCAGTAGTTATCCCCCTCCATCGGGCAGTTTCCCAGACATTACTCACCCGTCCGCCACTCGTCACCCGAGAGCAAGCTCTCTGTGCTACCGTTCGACTTGCATGTGTTAGGCCTGCCGCCAGCGTTCAATCTGAGCCATGATCAAACTCTTCAATTTAAGTTTGATGCTCGTGAATTAAACTTCGTAATGAATTACGTGTTCACTCAGAGACTTGGTATTCATTTTTCGTCTTGCGACGTTAAGAATCCGTATCTTCGAGTGCCCACACAGATTGTCTGATAAATTGTTAAAGAGCAGTGCCGCTTCGCTTTTTCTCAGCGGCGCGGGGTGTGCATATTACGCTATCCCGCTTCAGAGTCAAGTGTTTATTTACGCTTTTCTCCGCTGACCCGGCGGCATGTAATCCGTTGTTCCGTGTCAGTGGAGGCGCATTATAGGGAGTTATTTCAGGCTGACAAGGGGAAATTCAAAATAACTTTCCGAATGCACATTTTTTCACCAAAACAACCATTAACATGCCATAAAATAAGCAATTTGCCGTTTTTGCAGCCGCAATCACACTACCTGGTGGCATACTAATGAATAAGAGAAAGAGTAAGGAATAACATTCATGCCTTTAAATGCCCAACAGCTAGCCGCACAGAAGAATCTGTCCTACGTTCTGGCCGAAAAGTTAGCTCAGCGAATCTTAAAAGGTGAATATGCGCCGGGAGCTATCCTGCCCGGTGAAATAGAGCTGGGCGATCAGTTTGGCGTGAGTCGTACCGCAGTAAGAGAAGCGGTAAAAACGTTAACGGCAAAAGGTATGGTATTACCGCGCCCGCGTATTGGCACTCGCGTCATGCCTCAGGCAAACTGGAACTTCCTCGACCAGGAGCTGCTTACCTGGTGGATGACGGAAGATAATTTCCCTCAGGTCATAAAACATTTTCTGGTGATGCGCATCAGTCTGGAGCCTCAGGCCTGTTTACTGGCGGCGACTATCGGTACGGCAGAACAAAAAGCGCATCTCAATACACTGATGGAAGAGATGGTCGAGCTGAAAAGAAATTTCCGGCGCGAGCGTTGGATAGAAGTTGATATCGCCTGGCATGAGCACATCTATGAAATGAGTGCGAATCCGTTCCTTATCTCCTTTGCATCACTATTCCATTCCGTCTACCAGACCTACTTTACCTCTATTACCTATAACGATGTGGTGAAGCTGGATTTGCATCAGGCCATTGTCGATGCGATAGAAGATAGCGATGGCGATCGCGCCTTCACCGCCTGTCAGGCATTGCTGATAGCACCGAACGTGCTACCGGATAAATAATATGTCAGAAAAGAAATCTCGCAGTATGGCCGGGCTGCCGTGGATAGCAGCCATGGCCTTTTTTATGCAGGCATTAGACGCCACTATCCTCAATACCGCTTTACCCGCAATAGCGCACAGCCTTAACCGCTCTCCACTCGCCATGCAGTCGGCTATTATCAGTTATACCCTGACGGTCGCCATGCTGATCCCGGTGAGTGGATGGCTGGCAGACAGGTTCGGTACCCGACGCGTCTTTATGATTGCCGTAAGCCTGTTTACGCTGGGCTCACTGGCTTGTGCGCTATCCAGTTCCTTAAGTGAATTGGTGGTTTTCCGCGTCATTCAGGGCATCGGCGGCGCGATGATGATGCCTGTTGCCCGTCTGGCTTTATTGCGAGCTTACCCGCGCAGCGAATTACTCCCTGTACTTAACTTCGTGACCATGCCTGGGCTTGTGGGCCCGATTTTAGGTCCGGTATTGGGCGGGGTTCTGGTCACGTGGGCCAGTTGGCACTGGATTTTCCTGATTAATATTCCCATTGGCGTGGCGGGTATCTTCTATGCACGTAAATATATGCCGAACTTCACCACGCCGCGCCGCGGCTTTGATATGACAGGTTTCTTCCTCTTTGGCCTGAGCCTGGTGTTGTTTTCCAGTGGTGTTGAGCTGTTTGGTGAGAAGCTTGTCGCTACCTGGGTCGCACTCAGCATTATTGTGACCAGTATTCTGTTGCTGCTTGCCTACATTCGTCACGCGCGTCGTCACCCAACGCCGCTGATATCGCTTCCCATATTTAAGACCAGAACCTTTTCCGTTGGGATCGCTGGAAACCTTGCCACGCGTCTGGGTACAGGATGTGTGCCGTTCTTAATGCCGCTGATGCTACAGGTAGGCTTTGGATATCCGGCGTTAATTGCGGGTTGCATGATGGCGCCAACGGCGCTGGGATCAATACTGGCAAAATCAATGGTGACGCAGGTGCTACGCCGACTCGGCTACAGAACGACACTGGTGGGTGTTACGGTGTTTATCGGACTGATGATTGCGCAATTCGCTTTGCAATCCCCTGCTATGCCGGTCTGGATGCTGATCCTGCCGTTGTTTATTTTAGGTATGGCGATGTCCACCCAGTTTACCTCAATGAATACCATCACTCTGGCGGACCTGACCGATGAGAACGCCAGCAGCGGTAACAGCGTGCTGGCCGTTACGCAGCAACTGTCGATCAGTTTAGGGGTCGCTATCAGCGCAGCCGTCCTGCGTATCTATGAAGGTATGGAAGGTACTAATACGGTTGAACAGTTCCATTACACCTTTATAACCATGGGCGCGATCACTATTGTCTCTGCGCTAATGTTTATGCTGCTAAAAGCCAAAGACGGACGTAACCTGATCAAAGATCGACACAAGCCTAAACCGACCCCCGCGCCATCAAAACAGGAGTAAGTTGCAGGCGTTGTTGCTGCAATGCGGGCTGCGCCATCCGGTGGATTAACACATCGATGGCCAGTTCGCCCAATTCATCTTTGGGTTGATGGATGGTCGTCAGCGGCGGCGTCATATAGCGTGCCAGTTCGATATCATCATAACCCACCACCGCCATATCCTGCGGAATGCGCAATCCTGACTGATACAATGCCTGATACGCTCCGACGGCCATTGCGTCGTTCCCGGTGAAAACGGCCTGCGGTCGCTGTTTATGTGACAACAACGTTTGCATAGCTTCAAAACCACCGCCGAACTCAAAGTCACCGGTGATCTCGTAACCTTCCGGGACCGGCAAGCCCGCTCGCTTCATGGCCGCCCGATATCCTTCCAGACGTAAACGCGCCGGTGTTTTATCCAGCGGCCCGGTAATACAGGCTATGCGCGTAAAACCTTTATCGATAAGATGCTGAGTGGCTAAGTCCCCGCCTAACAGAGAGTTATCCTGAATCAAATCGCTTTCGCCATCAAAGGGCGACCAGTCCATCATTACGGTAGGAATAGAAGGATAGCGTTGCATTATCTCTCTGGAAGGCTGGTGCGTTTCGGTGCAGAGCAGCAGCAAGCCATCCACCCGTTTTTGCATCAGCGTTTCCAGATTGCGGTTCATTCGCTGTTCATCGCCTTCGGTATTGCATAACACCAGGCTGTAACCGCGTTCAAAACAGCTACGTTCAACGCCACGAACCAGCTCGGAATAAAAAGGATTGGTACTGGCAGTGATTAACATGCCAATGGTGCGGGTCTGGTTTAGCTTGAGACTGCGCGCCAGTGCGGAGGGCGCATAGTTAAGCTCTTTAATTGCCGCTTCAACTTTGTCAGTGACAGACTCACTGACAAAGCGATCTTTATTAATGACGTGAGAAACCGTCGACGTAGAAACACCCGCCAGGCGGGCGACGTCCTTCATTGTAGCCAAGCGTTACCTCTGTTGACTTAAAAACGCTTCTATTTCTTCGCGCCATGGAACGGAAGGCTGCGCACCTTTACGGGTAACCGCAATCGCCGCAGCTGCATGGGCAAAACGGATCGCTTCAGGCAGCGGTGTCTCTTCCAGTAACGCTGTAATTAACGCGCCGTTAAAGGTATCCCCGGCAGCGATGGTATCAACGGCGTCCACTTTAAAACCAGGCACTCGGTGACCTTCACCATTCACGCTGGCCCACACTCCGCGACTACCTAAAGTAATCAATACAGTATGGATCCCTTTCGCGTGTAATGCCTGCGCCGCTTTGGCCGCATCTTCATCGTTTTCAACACGGATCCCCGTCAGCTTCTCAGCCTCGGTTTCATTCGGGGTAATAATATCCACCAGCGCCAGCAGTTCGTCAGAAAGTTCACGCGCCGGAGCCGGGTTAAGGGCGACCGTAGTCTTATTTTGCTGCGCAATTTTTGCCGCAGCCAGCACGCTTTCGATCGGCGACTCTAACTGCATCAGTAAGGCGGAGGCATGCGCAATGCGGTCGCGCTGCGCTTCCACCAGTGCAGGAGAAAGGGCTGCGTTCGCTCCGGCGTGAATGCCAATAACGTTCTCGCCATCACCATTCACAAAAATCAGTGCCACGCCGGTCGATTCCCCCGAAATGACGCTGATCGGCGCAATATCGATATTATCTTTGGCCAACTGTTTACGCACACTTTCGCCAATATCGTCGTCACCCGTACAGGCAATAAACGCGATGTTCGCGCCACTACGACCCGCAGCAACAGCCTGATTAGCGCCTTTTCCGCCAAATGCGACCTGATAATGGCTACCGGTTACGGTTTCACCAGGCGTTGGGAAAGATTTAAGGTTGAGGATGTGATCGGCATTGATGCTGCCAAGAACAACGAGGTTGCCTGCGGTTTTCATGTTCGGAGTGTCCAGTAAAGTGCGCCACCGGGTTAGGGTGGCGCGTGCCCTGCTTTTCTTTTTACGCTTTCATCTTCAGAACCAGGCCCTGGGATGGCGTATTTATGTCTCCATCAGGTCGCGAGCGACCTGAATCGGTGTTACTGCTTGATGACCAGCTTCAGATCAACCGGATATTTAGCCTGAACCTTCTCGCCTTTCAGAACCTTATCCGCAGTTTCCACGCCTTTCGCGCCGATCTGATCCGGCAACTGAGCAATGGTCGCAGCCAGTTTGCCATCATTTACTGCTTTTTCGCCATCTGGCGTGCCGTCAAATCCAACCACCATCACATCAGATTTACCCGCGGTTTGCAGTGCGCGTAGCGCACCCAGCGCCATTTCATCGTTCTGGGCAAATACGGCCTGCACGTCAGGATGTGCAGTCAGCAGGTTCTGCATGACGTTCAGACCCTTAGTGCGGTCGAAGTCTGCCGGCTGGCTGGCCAGTACGTTAAATTTGTGTGCCGCAACGGCTTGCTGGAAACCTTCGCCACGCTCACGCGCCGCTGAAGTACCGGCAATCCCTTGCAGTTCGATAACTTTCGCGCCTTCACCTGCTTTCTTCGCGATGTAATCACCCGCAATTTTACCGCCCAGCACGTTATCAGACGCAATGTGGCTGACCACATCACCTTTTGTCGCCTGACGATCCAGGGTAATAACCGGGATCTTCGCCTGGTTAGCCATCTTAACAGCGTTACCAACGGCATCAGAGTCAGTCGGGTTAATCAGCAGTATTTTAGTTCCACGAACCGTTAAGTCCTGAACGTTAGCCAGCTCTTTCGCCGGGTTGTTCTGTGAATCCAGAATCACCAGGTTATAGCCCAGCTTATCCGCCTCTTTTTGCGCGCCATCCTTCAGAGACACAAAGAACGGGTTATTGAGGGTGGAGACCACCAGCGCAATGGTATCTTTCGCCATCGCATTCGCGCTCACGGTGGCGCTCAGCGCAACAGCAGAAACCAGGGTAGCCAGTTTTTTCATGTTCATATTTAAGATGTCCTGTAATCGTTGTTACTGCTTTTTGTTGTCTACCAGTACCGCCAGCAAAATCACCACCGCTTTGACGATCATCTGGTAATAGGAGGATACACCTAACAAATTCAAACCATTATTGAGGAAACCGAGAATTAATGCGCCGATCAGCGTCCCAACAATACGTCCTTTACCGCCCGCCAGGCTGGTACCGCCTAACACCACCGCAGCGATAGCATCCAGCTCATAGCCAGTACCTGCCGTCGGCTGCGCAGAGGAGAGACGAGCCACTTCAATGATGCCCGCCAGCGATGCCAGCAGACCGCACAGGGAGTAAACGATAATTTTGATTTTACTCACGCTGATACCGGACAGACGCGTCGCCGCTTCGTTACCGCCCAGCGCATAGATGTAACGCCCCAGACGCGTATGGTGCAGCATGTACCACGCCGCCAGGAAGACAATCCCCATGATCCACACAGGCGTAGGCACGCCTAACGGACGACCAATACCAAACCAACCAAACAGATCGGCATTGTCAGTAAACCCGGTATTTACCGGACTGCCGTTGGTGTACACCATGGTCACACCGCGCAGCAGCAGCATCATCACCAACGTGGCGATAAACGCCTGCACGCGGCCTTTCGCGACAATGACCCCGGTTACTGCGCCAATGGCAGCGCCGAGCGCCAAAGCAGCGGCAACGGCCACCAGCGCATTGACTTCAATACCGACAATGGACGCTGCCACCGCACCGGTAAGCGCCAGCAAGGAACCGACGGACAGATCGATACCCGACGTCAGGATGACCAACGTCATGCCGACGGCCATGATGGCGTTTACCGACGTTTGCTGGAGAATGTTGAACAGATTATTAACGGTAAAAAAGTTGGGGCTCATGGTGGAAACAATCGCGATCAGCACTAACAGAGCGATGAGCGACTTTTGCTCCAGAAGCCATGCTTTAGTGAAATAACGGCGACCAGAAACAGCCTGGGTAGTCATCTTTTTTACTCCTGATTCACGCGATTAAGCTTGCCCACAGCGGCAGCCATTAATACTTCCTGAGTGGCCTGCTCGCGAGTGAATTCACCGCCGAGATGCCCTTCATGCATAACGATAATACGATCGCTCATACCCAATACTTCTGGCATCTCAGAGGAGACCAGAATGATGCTCAGCCCATCGGCCTTAAACTGGTTGATAAGCTGATAAATTTCTTTCTTAGCCCCAACGTCGACGCCGCGTGTTGGTTCATCGAGGATCAGGACTTTTGGTCGGGTCATCAGACCGCGCGCAATGGCCACTTTCTGCTGGTTACCGCCCGAGAGCAGGCCGATAGCCTGTTCCATCGATGGCGTTTTAACATTGAACAGACGAATAAAATCACCTACCGCCTGCTGCTCATCTTTATGCTTCAGGCTTCCACCTGCGCGGCTGAAATAGCGCAGCGCGGTCAATGACATGTTCTCTTTCACCGACATGCCCAGCACTAAGCCATCACGTTTACGGTCTTCAGAAATATAGACGATGCCGTTTGCAAGGCCATCTTGTGGCGAACGGGTGACAACTTCATGCCCATCAAGCGTGACGTAGCCGCTGGTGCGCGGCAATGCGCCATACAACACTTTCATCAGCTCGGTACGTCCGGCGCCCATCAGCCCCGATACGCCAAGGATCTCGCCTTTACGCAGCGTGAACGAAACATCGTTTACCCCTGGGCCGCACAGATTATCGACCTTCAGGCGAATATCGCCCGGCGCTTTTTCCAGACGCGGGTACTGATCTTCCAGCTTACGTCCCACCATCATTTCAATCAGTGAGTCTTCGGTCAGCGTTGCGACTTCACGCTCGGCAATAAACTGCCCGTCACGGAAGACGGTCACGTCATCACAGATTTCGAAGATCTCTTTCATACGGTGGGAGATATAGACAATGCCGCGCCCCTGCGATTTCAGCTCGCGGATAACGCGGAACAGGGATTCGGTTTCGGTATCGGTGAGCGCATCCGTCGGCTCATCCATAATGATGACCTTCGATTCAAAGCTCAGCACTTTAGCAATTTCGACCATTTGCTGATCGCCAATCGACAACTCACCGACCAGCCTGTCGCTTTTAAAGCGCAGATTGAGTTTGGCGAGCAGCAGATCGGCTTCGGCGTACATCTTCTTCCAGTCAATTTTGCCAAAGCGATTCACAAACTCACGGCCAAGAAAAATGTTCTCAGCGATAGTGAGTTGCGGGATCAGGTTCAATTCCTGGTGGATGATACCGATTCCGGCTTCCTGAGAGGATTTCGGGCCATTAAAGGTGGTCTCTTTCCCCAGCCACAATAAAGAGCCAGCATCACGGGTGTAGATCCCGGTCAGCACTTTCATCATGGTGGATTTGCCCGCGCCGTTTTCGCCCACCAGCGCCATTACGCGGCCTGGATAGACATTCAGCGCAGCGCCGGATAGCGCTTTTACGCCCGGGAACGCTTTATCGATCCCTTTGAGTTGCAGTAATGCGTTCATGATGGCCTCAGAACGTGACGCCAGCACAGAGAATGATATTCGCATACGGAGAACACTCTCCGCTGCGAATTACCGCCTGACTGTCTGCGGTTTGTTTTTTGAATTGTTCATGCGTGGTGTAACGAATTTCTATGGTGTTTCCCTGGTGTTGTTGCAGTTGCTCAATGTGGCTGAGCAACGTTTCGTGGAGTTGCGGATTATGTTGTTTAATTTCCGTCGCGAGAATGGCCGCCTCGACCTGCATTTCACGTGTAACCACATCCAGTACCTGCATAAAAGAAGGTACGCCCTGGGTTAATGCCATATCAATACGCGTTGTGCTATTCGGGATGGGTAAACCGGCATCACACACCACCAGCGTATCGGTATGTCCCAGACGGGAGATCACCGTTGAAATTTCAGAGTTGAGTACCGTGCCTTTCTTCATTTTCTTTCCCCACTAGCGAAACGTTTCGCTGAAGATAAGTGTAGTGCGAAGAATGGACAGAAAACCACCGCGACGTTACGAAAATGTGATCGCCATCGAAACGTTTCGCAAGGATTATCACTTGATGAAATGAAAACTGGGAGGGACAAAACAAAACGCCCCCTTTCGCGATGAAAGAGGGCGTCGATTGCCTTAAATCTCTACCTGAGTACCGAGCTCAATAACCCGGTTTGGTGGGATTTCAAACTGGTCCGGCGCGCGCAGCGCATTGCGCTGTAGCAGCAGATATAGCTTGCCGCGCAGACGCAAATACCATGGCCGTTTGCCGACAATCAGCGACTCGTGCGACATAAAGAAGGAGGTTTCCATCATCCGACAGCTTAAGCCTTCCAGACCGCAGCGATGGAACACTTCCTCAACGTTCGGCGTTTCACGCCAGCCGTAGCTGGCCACTACGCGCCAGAAGGTGGGCGATAACTGCTCAATCTGCACCCTACGCACGTTGTGCACGTATGGCGCATCTTCCGTACGCAGCGTCAGCAGAATCACGCGTTCATGCAGCACCTTGTTATGCTTGAGGTTATGCAGAAGCGCAAACGGGATGACGTTCAGCGCACGCGACATATATACCGCCGTTCCCGGCACGCGTACCGGTGGGGATTTCTCCAGAGAGGCAATCATCGCCTCCAGAGAGTTGCCGTGCTCATGCATGCGACGCAGCAGACGGAAACGCTCGCTTTTCCACGTAGTCATGATGGTGAACATCACCAGACCCAGCGTCAGAGGCAGCCAACCGCCGGAAATCAGTTTATCGAGGTTCGCGGAGAACAACGGAACATCGACGCACAAGAACGCCACCAGGATCAGGAAGACGAAGTATTTATTCCAGTGCCAGTTTTTGCGCGCCACGGTGGTAGACAGAATAGATGTCAGTACCATTGTCCCCGTTACCGCAATCCCGTACGCCGCGGCCAGATTACTGGAGTGTTCAAAGCTCACAATCACGATAACCACCGCAAAATAGAGCATCCAGTTAACGAAAGGAATGTAGATCTGACCCGATTCCATTTCCGAAGTATGAATGATCCGCATCGGCGACAAATACCCCAGACGCACGGCCTGACGCGTCAGCGAGAAGACACCGGAAATTACCGCCTGCGAAGCGATAACCGTTGCCAGCGCGGCAAGGATCAGGAGTGGTATCAATGCCCAGTCCGGCGCCAGCAGGAAAAACGGGTTTTTGATCGCTTCAGGATGCTTTAACAGCAGCGCCCCCTGACCAAAATAGTTCAGCACCAGCGAAGGCAATACCACCGAGAACCATGCCAGTCTAATCGGCAACTTACCGAAGTGCCCCATATCCGCATACAGTGCTTCAACACCGGTAATCGACAGCACTACAGCGCCCAGCGCAATAAAGGACAACGTTTTGAATTCGAGGAAGAAATGCACCGCCCAGTACGGATTTAGCGCCTGCAGTACCTCCGGATTACCAATAATACTGCGCACGCCTAATACCGCGAGCGTCAGGAACCACAGCAGCATAATCGGCGCAAACAGTTTACCAACCATGCCGGTACCGTGTTTTTGAATCATAAACAGCAGGGTCAGCACGATAATCGAGAGCGGAACAATCCAGGTATCCAGCTGCGGTGCAACAATCTCCAGACCTTCAATCGCCGACATCACTGAAATGGCTGGCGTAATCACCACTTCACCATAGAAGAAGCTGCCGCCAATCAACCCCATGATGACCAGCATCGAGGTTGTTCGCGCCGAGGTATTGCGCCCGGCCAATGACATCAACGTCAGGATCCCACCTTCCCCGGCGTTATCCGCACGCATGACAAACGTCAGATATTTAATGGAGACAACAAAGATCAGCAGCCAGAAAATCAGCGAGAGAAAACCAAACACAGCATCACGTTCAACGCCAAAACCAAACTGGCCAGACAAACATTCACGAAGCGTATAAAGTGGGCTGGTACCAATATCACCGTAGACAACCCCAATGGCCGCAAGGGTAATCGCAGACAATGATTGTTTATTATCAGTGCTCATAGACTCGTCTTTCGTTTATACACATCATCATTCAAGCCACTCCGTGTGGGTTGCATTCGTTATTCCCCCCATCCCAGAAGAAAACTCCATTGCCGCCTTGGTGCAGTATGATTGATATGGTGTATATATAAGAAATGTGTGCGTCGTCCCTTGGCCCACAAAAAGGCGCACAGTATGCACGATTAATCATAAAATCGTACCCCTAAATGAGACCAGATTAATCTGGCTCAAAGAAAAATAAGCGCACCTTCAGTCTATTACTGCACTGGTGTGAAGCATCTATACTCGCAGTTTATGCAGCACATTTGGCGAAAGGACGCCACTTCATTATGGCTCACCCACATTTATTAGCGGAAAGAATTTCCCGTCTGAGCAATGCGCTGGAAAAGGGACTTTATGAACGTAGCCACGCCATTCGCCTTTGCCTGCTGGCTGCTCTAAGCGGCGAGAGCGTATTCTTATTAGGTCCTCCAGGGATCGCAAAAAGCTTAATTGCCCGTCGACTGAAGTTTGCTTTTCAAAACGCCCGCGCTTTCGAATACCTGATGACGCGCTTCTCTACGCCGGAAGAAGTGTTTGGGCCGCTGTCTATCCAGGCGCTGAAAGACGAAGGTCGCTATGAACGCTTAACGGCGGGCTATTTACCCGAAGCTGAAATTGTCTTTCTCGATGAAATCTGGAAAGCAGGCCCGGCCATTCTCAACACCCTGTTGACCGCTATTAACGAACGGCATTTTCGTAACGGCGCGCATGAAGAGAAAATCCCGATGCGTCTGCTGGTGGCAGCCTCCAACGAACTGCCTGAAGCAGACAGCAGCCTGGAAGCCCTGTACGACCGTATGCTGATCCGCCTGTGGCTGGATAAAGTTCAGGACAAGGCCAACTTCCGCTCCATGCTGTTAAGCCAGCAGGATGAAAGTGACAACCCTGTCCCGGCGTCGTTACAGGTGACAGATGAAGAGTATTACCAGTGGCAAAAGGACATTGGCGCCATCAAGCTTCCCGATCGCGTCTTTGAGCTTATTTTCACACTGCGCCAACAGCTAGACGCATTACCGAATGCCCCCTATGTATCCGATCGCCGCTGGAAAAAAGCTATCCGCTTACTCCAGGCCAGCGCCTTCTTCAGCGGACGTGATGCGGTCGTGCCTATCGACCTGATCCTGTTGAAAGATTGCCTGTGGTACGACGCGCAAAGCCTGAATCTGATGCAACAGCAGCTTGAAATTTTGATGACCGGACACGCCTGGCAGCAGCAAGCCATGCTGACGCGTCTGGCCAGCATTGTGCAGCGCCGTATCCAGCTCCAGCAGCAGCAAAGCGACAAAACGGCATTCACGGTGATCCGTCAGGGCGGCATGTTCAGCCGTCGTCCTCATTATGATTTACCGCCGGAAGCCACTTCTTCAGTCGTGACATTACTGCTGCAAAAACCCTTAAAACTGCATGATATGGAAGTTATCCATATTGCTTTCGAACGGGGAGCGCTGGAACAGTGGCTAACCAAAGGCGGTGAGATCCGCGGAAAATTAAACGGGATCGGCTTCGCCCAAACGCTGAACATGGAAGTCGATAGCGCACAGCACCTGGTTGTGCGCGACGTCAGTTTGCAAGGCTCTCGTCTGGCGCTGCCCGGTGCATCGCAAGAGAGTATGCCTGATGAGATAAAACAGCAGCTTGAAGCACTTGATAACGAGTGGCACCAGCAGCACAGTGCATTCAGCGAACAGCAAAAATGTCTGTTTATTCATAGCGACTGGTTAGGCCGCATTGAGGCCAGCCTGCAGGATGTCGGGGCACAAATCCGCCAGGCGCAACAATGCTAACCCTTGATACGCTCAATATCATGCTGGCAGTCAGTGAAGAGGCGATGATCGAAGAGATGATCGTCGCCCTGCTGGCTTCTCCAAAGATGGTGGTGTTTTTTAAAAAGTTTCCTCGCCTTAAAAAAGCGATTACTGACGATATTCCCCGCTGGCGCGAGTCACTGCGCGGCCGCCTTAAAGATACCCATGTACCGCCGGAGTTGACGGAAGAGGTCATTTGTTACCAACAAAGCCAGCTCCTCTCTCATGCGCAGTTTATGGTCCAGCTCCCGCAAATATTGGCGCTATTACACCGCCTCCATTCGCCGTGGGCCGGGCAAGCGCAGCAACTGGTTGATGACAACAGTACCTTTACGCCCGCCCTGCATACGCTTTTTCTCCAGCGCTGGCGCCTGAGTCTGGTGGTGCAAACTACAACGCTGAATCAGCAACTGCTGGAAGATGAGCGTGAACATTTACTTAGTGAAGTTCAGGAACGGATGACCCTCAGCGGGCAACTGGAACCCGTTCTGGCAGAAAACGACAACGCCGCAGGCCGGTTATGGGATATGAGCGCAGGTCAAATCAAGCGCGGCGATTATCAACTGATGGTGAAATATGGCGAATTCCTGACGCAACAACCCGAACTCCAGCGTCTGGCTGAACAGTTAGGCCGTTCCAGAGAGGCCAAATCTGTGCCGCGTAAAGATGCGCCCATGGAGACCTTCCGTACCCTTGTGCGGGAACCCGCCACCGTCCCGGAACAGGTGGATGGCATCCAGCAAAGCGACGACATCCTGCGCCTGTTGCCGCCGGAACTGGCCACACTGGGCATTACTGAACTGGAATACGAGTTCTACCGACGGCTGGTGGAAAAGCAGCTGTTGACCTATCGTCTGCACGGCGAGGCATGGCGCGAGAAAGTAACGGAACGTCCGGTGGTGCATCAGGATTTTGACGAGCAGCCGCGCGGACCGTTTATTGTTTGCGTTGATACGTCGGGATCAATGGGCGGTTTTAATGAGCAATGTGCAAAAGCCTTTTGCCTGGCGCTAATGCGCGTCGCCCTGGCCGATAACCGGCGCTGTTTCATTATGCTGTTTTCAACAGAAGTGGTGCGCTATGAGCTGTCTGGTCCGGAAGGCATTGAACAAGCGATCCGTTTTTTAAGCCAGCGTTTTCGCGGCGGTACCGATATTGCCAGCTGCTTTCGCGCCATTATTGAGCGCATGCAGGGCCGGGAATGGTTTGATGCCGATGCGGTGGTGATCTCTGATTTTATCGCTCAGCGATTGCCCGATGAGGTCGTCAATAAAGTGGGTGAATTACAGCGGGTGCACCAGCATCGTTTTCATGCGGTGGCGATGTCAGCACACGGCAAACCCGGCATCATGCGCATTTTCGATCATATCTGGCGCTTTGATACCGGGATGCGAAGCCGCCTGCTCAGACGCTGGCGGCGTTAATTATTACAGCAGGGAAGAAACGCTTTCACGTACCTGTGCCGGCCACACGCCACACTGCACCTGACCAATGTGCGGTAATTGCAGCAGCAGCATGGTCAAACGCGACTGTCCAATGCCGCCACCGATTGTCTGCGGCATTTCACCACGCAGCAGCGCCTGGTGCCATTCCAGACTCAGACGATCTTCATCACCGGTCAATGAAAGCTGGTGTTTAAGGGTGTCGGCATCCACACGGATCCCCATCGAAGACAGCTCAAACGCATCTTCCAGAACCGGGTTCCACACCAGAATATCACCGTTCAGACCGGCGTGACCCAGCTCAGACGCTGAGCTCCAGTCATCATAATCCGGCGCGCGTACATCGTGACGGTGACCGTCACTGAGCTTGCCGCCGATCCCTACCAGAAATACTGCGCCCAGTTCTTTCGCGATCGCACGTTCACGACCTTTCGCGTCAAGATCCGGATAACGAGATAACAGCTCCTGGCTATGAACAAAGTGGATCTGCTCTGGCAGGAACGGTGCCAGACCAAACTCTTTACTAACCGCAGCCTCGGTGGCCTTAATTCCCGCCCAGATAGCCTCTACCGTGCTTTTCAGAGTGGAGAATTGACGCTCGCCGTCGCCCATCACGCGCTCCCAGTCCCACTGGTCAACATACACTGAGTGCAGTGGGGAGAGGCGATCTTCATCGGGACGCAGGGCCTTCATGTGCGTGTACAACCCTTCGCCTGCGCTAAAGTCGTGTTGTCCTAACGTTTGACGCTTCCACTTCGCCAGTGAATGAACCACTTCGAATTGAGCGTCCGGCAATGCTTTAACCTTCACCTGCACCGCTTTTTCACAGCCCGACAAGTTATCTTGCGTGCCATCTCCTACGCGGCTGAGGATCGGAGCCTGAACTTCGATCAGACCTAAACGCTCTTCCAGCTGACGAGAAAAATGAGATTTTACGAAGCTAATTTGACGTTGTTTGGCAATGTAAGCGGTTTTCATTATGTGTACTCCTGTGTCCTGTTGCCTATGATTAAGCAACAGAATGGAGGTAATATTCAATAATCAACAAACAAAAAGCCGACTTCGATTTTGATTCGTTAAAACTAACGTCTAAAATAAAAAGAATCATTAATCTACATAAGAAAAAACTATGGAAAATTATCAGATCGACAATCTGGACCGCGGCATTCTTGATGCCCTGATGGAAAATGCTCGCACCGCCTACGCAGAATTGGCCAAACAGTTTGGCGTTAGTCCGGGGACAATTCACGTTCGCGTAGAAAAGATGAAGCAGGCCGGGATCATCACCGGTGCGCGTATTGATGTCAGTCCCAAACAGTTGGGTTATGACGTCGGCTGCTTTATCGGCATCATTCTGAAAAGCGCGAAGGACTATCCGTCAGCGCTGGCCAGACTGGAAAGCCTTGACGAAGTGACCGAAGCCTATTACACCACCGGCCACTACAGCATCTTTATTAAGGTGATGTGCAAGTCGATCGACGCGCTGCAACAGGTACTTATCAACAAGATCCAAACAATTGATGAAATTCAGTCCACTGAAACCCTGATCGTCCTGCAGAACCCGATCATGCGTACCATCAAGCCATGATCATTTTTTTTAATCCCACATTTTTCCACAGGTAGATCCCAGCTCGCTCACAGCGTACAATGCGCCTTCTTTATAAAGGTGGGCGAGCATGGCAGACATCACTCTTATCAGCGGCAGCACGCTTGGCAGTGCGGAATATGTAGCAGAACATCTGGCTGAAAAGCTGGACGACGCCGGTTTTTCCAGCGAAATACTGCATGGACCAATGCTGGATGAGGTTCCGGCTGAAGGGATCTGGCTGATTATCAGCTCCACACACGGTGCTGGAGACATTCCTGACAACCTGCAGCCTTTATATGATGCGTTACGCGAACAAAAACCGGACCTGTCGCAAGTAAACTTCGGCGCAATCGGCATCGGCAGTCGTGAATATGACACTTTTTGCGGCGCAATCGACAAGCTGGAAGCAGAACTGAAAGCCTGTGGGGCAAAACAGATCGGCGAAACGCTTAAGATCAACGTGCTGGAACATGAAATTCCGGAAGATCCGGCTGAAATTTGGCTGGGATCCTGGCATCCATTGCTCAGAGATTTGTAAAGATCATACTTTTTTATGTGGATAACTCTGGTTAAAAGCTTGGATCAACCGGTAGTTATCCAAAGAATAACGGCTGTTCAGTTTTTGAGTTGTGTATAACCCTTCATTCTGATCCCAGCTTATACGGACCAGGATCACCGATCATTCACAGCTAATGATCCTCAGCAACCTGTTGATCTTATTCAAAGGATCGTCCTTATCCACAGAGAGGGGCGATCCTAATAAGAGATCACAATAAAACAGATCTCTAAATAAAAAGATCTTCTTTTTAATACCCAGGATCCCAGGTCTTTCTCGATCGACTAAAGTTGAGTAGAATCCACGGCCCGGGCTTCAATCCATTTTCACACCGCGTTATGCGAGGCAATTACCATGTTTTATCAGGATCCTTTTGACGTCATCATCATTGGCGGGGGTCATGCAGGCACCGAGGCCGCAATGGCCGCGGCGCGAATGGGACAACAGACCCTGCTTTTGACACACAATATCGACACACTGGGGCAGATGAGCTGCAACCCGGCGATTGGCGGTATTGGGAAGGGACACCTGGTAAAAGAAGTGGATGCGCTTGGTGGATTGATGGCAAAAGCGATCGACCACGCAGGTATCCAGTTTAGGATACTAAACGCAAGCAAAGGGCCAGCCGTTCGCGCTACCCGAGCTCAGGCCGATCGTGTGCTCTATCGTCAGGCAGTACGCACCGCGCTGGAGAATCAACCCAACCTGATGATCTTCCAGCAAGCGGTTGAAGATCTGATTGTTGAAAACGATCGTGTCGTGGGTGCCGTAACCCAAATGGGACTGAAGTTCCGTGCCAAAGCGGTCGTATTAACCGTGGGGACTTTCCTCGACGGCAAAATCCATATTGGTCTGGACAACTACAGCGGCGGCCGTGCTGGCGATCCGCCGTCTATTCCGCTGTCACGCCGTCTGCGTGAACTACCGCTGCGCGTCAGCCGCCTGAAAACCGGTACGCCACCGCGTATTGATGCACGTACTATCGATTTCAGCGTACTGGGTCAACAAAACAGCGACAACCCGATGCCGGTCTTCTCATTCCTGGGCGACGCTTCCCAGCATCCGCGCCAGATGCCGTGTTACATCACGCATACCAATGAGAAAACCCATGACGTGATCCGTAATAATCTCGATCGTAGCCCAATGTATGCCGGCGTAATCGAAGGTATCGGCCCGCGCTACTGCCCGTCGATCGAAGACAAAGTGATGCGCTTTGCCGATCGCAACCAGCATCAGATCTTCCTCGAACCGGAAGGACTGACCTCTAACGAAATTTACCCGAACGGCATCTCCACCAGCCTGCCGTTCGATGTACAGATGCAAATTGTCCGATCCATGCAGGGGATGGAAAACGCCCGTATCGTTCGCCCTGGCTATGCGATTGAGTACGATTTCTTCGATCCGCGCGACCTGAAACCCACTCTGGAAAGCAAATTCATCCAGGGCTTGTTCTTTGCAGGCCAGATTAACGGTACAACCGGTTACGAAGAAGCCGCCGCCCAAGGGATGCTGGCAGGTCTCAACGCCGCACGCTTGTCTGCTGAGAAAGACGGCTGGGCACCGCGTCGCGATCAGGCTTACCTTGGCGTGCTGGTCGACGATCTGTGCACGCTGGGAACCAAAGAACCGTACCGCATGTTTACCTCACGTGCTGAATACCGCTTGATGCTGCGTGAAGATAACGCCGACCTGCGTCTGACCGAAATTGGGCGTGAACTGGGTCTGGTGGACGATGAGCGTTGGGCTCGCTTCAACGAAAAGCTGGAGCGCATTGAACAAGAACGTCAGCGTCTCAAATCAACCTGGGTAAACCCGTTAGCGGAATCTGCAGCCGAAGTGAATGCTCACCTGGCAACACCTTTATCTCGTGAGGCCAGCGGTGAAGATCTCCTGCGTCGCCCGGATATGACCTATGCTCAGTTGACCTCTTTATCTGCATTCGCGCCGGCGCTGGATGATGCTCAGGCCGCGGAACAGGTTGAGATTCAGGTGAAATACGAAGGATATATCGCTCGTCAGCAGGAAGAAATCGAAAGACAACAGCGTAATGAGAATACCCTGTTGCCTGCAACGCTGGATTATCGCCAGGTCTCGGGCTTGTCGAATGAAGTCATCGCCAAACTGAACGATCACAAACCGGTATCGATCGGCCAGGCATCGCGCATTTCTGGCGTAACGCCTGCCGCCATCTCCATTCTGCTGGTATGGCTGAAAAAACAAGGTATGCTGCGCCGCAGCGCTTGATAACACTAATTTGGCGGGAGCGCTTCGCTTGTCCGCCCTACAAATTTGTAGGCCCGATAAGCGATAGCGCATCGGGCATTTGATTATTAACAGGTAACGACCGTGCTCAACAAACTCTCTCGTCTGCTGGCTGATGCCGGTATTTCTCTTACCGATCACCAGAAAAATCAGCTGATTGCGTATGTCGATATGCTGCACAAATGGAATAAAGCATACAACCTGACGTCGGTGCGGGATCCCAACGAAATGTTGGTGCGCCATATTCTGGACAGCATTGTTGTCGCGCCTTATCTGAAGGGCGAGCGCTTTATTGATGTTGGCACGGGACCGGGTCTGCCGGGAATTCCACTTTCTATCGTGCGGCCTGAAGCGCATTTCACACTGTTGGATAGCCTGGGAAAACGCATCCGTTTCTTACGTCAGGTGCAGCATGAGCTTGGTCTTACTAACATTACGCCTGTGCAAAGTCGGGTTGAAGAATTTCCTTCAGAGCCGCCATTTGATGGGGTGATCAGCCGTGCATTCGCGTCCCTCAATGATATGGTGAGCTGGTGTCATCACTTGCCGGGCCAGAACGGACGCTTTTATGCGCTCAAAGGTCAATTGCCTGAAGAGGAAATCGCCTCGTTGCCTGCAGAATTCAGCGTCGAGTCAGTCGAAAAATTACGCGTTCCACAACTGGATGGTGAACGTCATTTGGTGGTTATTAAACCAAAAAAAATTTAATTTTTATCAAAAAAAATAGAGAAAAAACGGCTACCCCGGTGTTAAAAGTTATAGAGAGTAGTGAGGTGAAATGCTGTTGCATTTCACCTCTACCTTACGGTTTTGCATCATAACTATAACGTACCGTTTTTTGTTAAAAGCGAAACAAGTCAACTGTGAAAATATCAGTCTGCTAAAAATAGAACCTAAGAATCACCGCTTGTGTTAATTTTTTATTATAAATGTCAATCGATGGTTCTTTTGTTGTTAGGCGTTGTTTTTGAAATAGTGGCGCTTTTTACGCTTAAATATCAAAAAGATGAAATGGCACCATTTGCCACGTAAATAAATTATGCGAAGGGGAATATGTTCAATATGTGATCTGGTGCACGCTTTAACGCCAGTGTTTTCGCGGCATTTGCAGTTTTGCATGATCGTTCACAGTTTGCCAAAAAGTAATAAATGTGGGACAACGAAAAATATTTAAACATTTATTCACTTTTTAGCTACTTATTGTTTGAAATCACGAAGGCGCACCGTATAATTTGTCCGCTTTTTGATGCTTGACTCTAAGCCATAAAGAACGTTTTATACGACACGCGGCATACCTCGAAGGGAGCAGGAGTAAACACGTGATGTCTATGTCGCTCTTGAGTCGAAACGTTGCTCGTAAGCTTTTGCTCACACAGCTTCTGGCGGTAATAGCAAGTGGATTGCTGTTTAGCCTCAAAGACCCCTTTTGGGGCATCTCCGCACTGTGCGGGGGATTGGCAGTGTTACTGCCCAATGTGTTGTTTATGATATTCGCCTGGCGTCACCAGGTGCATACACCAGCGAAAGGTCGGGTTGCCTGGACGTTCGCTTTCGGCGAAGCCTTCAAGGTGTTAGCGATGCTGGTGTTGCTGGTTGTGGCGTTGGCTGTTTTGAAAGCGGTATTCGTGCCGCTGATCGTTACGTGGGTTTTGGTGCTGGTGGTTCAGATACTGGCGCCGGCTGTAATTAACAACAAAGGGTAAAGGCATCATGGCTTCAGAAAATATGACGCCGCAGGATTACATAGGACACCATCTGAATAACCTTCAGTTGGACCTACGTACATTCTCGCTGGTGGATCCGCACAACCCCCCAGCCACCTTCTGGACGCTCAATATTGACTCCATTTTCTTCTCGGTGGTTCTGGGTCTGTTGTTCCTGTTAATGTTTCGTAGTGTTGCCAAAAAGGCGACCAGCGGCGTTCCAGGTAAATTTCAGACCGCGATTGAGCTGGTAATCGGCTTTGTGCATGGCAGCGTGAAAGACATGTACCATGGCAAAAGCAAGCTGATTGCTCCGCTGGCCCTGACGATTTTCGTCTGGGTATTCCTGATGAACTTTATGGATTTGCTGCCTATCGACCTGCTGCCGTACATCGGTGAGCATATCTTTGGTCTGCCGGCTCTGCGTGTGGTTCCGTCCGCTGACGTGAACATCACCCTGTCGATGGCGCTGGGCGTATTTATCCTCATTCTGTTCTACAGCATCAAAATGAAAGGCATCGGTGGCTTCGCGAAAGAGTTGACGCTGCAGCCGTTCAATCACTGGGCGTTCATCCCTATCAACTTAATCCTTGAAGGGGTAAGCCTGCTGTCCAAACCAATCTCTCTTGGTCTGCGACTGTTCGGTAACATGTACGCTGGTGAGCTGATTTTCATTCTGATTGCTGGTCTGTTGCCGTGGTGGTCACAGTGGATTCTGAATGTGCCGTGGGCCATTTTCCACATACTGATTATCACGCTGCAAGCCTTCATATTTATGGTTCTGACGATTGTCTATCTGTCGATGGCATCTGAAGAGCATTAATTTACCAACACTACTACGTTTTAACTGAAACAAACTGGAGACTGTCATGGAAAACCTGAATATGGATCTGCTGTACATTGCTGCCGCTGTGATGATGGGTCTGGCGGCAATCGGTGCTGCGATCGGTATCGGCATCCTCGGGGGTAAATTCCTGGAAGGCGCAGCGCGTCAACCGGATCTGATTCCTCTGCTGCGTACTCAGTTCTTTATCGTTATGGGTCTGGTGGATGCAATCCCAATGATCGCTGTAGGTCTGGGTCTGTACGTGATGTTTGCTGTCGCGTAGTAAGCGTTGCTTGAATTAAGAGCAATATCAGAACGTTAACTAGATAGAGGCATTGTGCTGTGAATCTTAACGCAACAATCCTCGGCCAGGCCATCGCGTTTGTCCTGTTCGTTCTGTTCTGCATGAAGTACGTATGGCCGCCGTTAATGGCTGCCATCGAAAAACGTCAAAAAGAAATTGCTGACGGCCTTGCTTCTGCAGAACGAGCACATAAGGATCTTGACCTTGCAAAGGCCAGCGCGACCGACCAGCTGAAAAAAGCGAAGGCGGAAGCTCAGGTAATCATCGAGCAGGCGAACAAACGCCGTGCTCAGATCCTGGACGAAGCTAAAACTGAAGCAGAGCAGGAACGTACTAAAATCGTGGCACAGGCGCAGGCGGAAATTGAAGCCGAGCGTAAACGTGCTCGCGAAGAGCTGCGTAAGCAAGTTGCTATCCTGGCTGTTGCTGGCGCCGAGAAGATCATCGAACGTTCCGTGGATGAAGCTGCTAATAGCGACATCGTGGACAAACTTGTCGCTGAACTGTAAGGAGGGAGGGGCTGATGTCTGAATTTATTACGGTAGCTCGCCCCTACGCCAAAGCAGCTTTTGACTTTGCCGTTGAGCACCAAAGCGTAGACCGTTGGCAGGATATGCTGACTTTCGCCGCTGAGGTGACGAAAAACGAACAAATGGCAGAGCTTCTCTCTGGCGCATTGGCGCCAGAAACGCTCGCTGAGTCGTTTATCGCCGTGTGCGGTGAGCAGCTGGACGAAAGCGGCCAAAACCTGATTAGGGTAATGGCTGAAAATAACCGTCTGAATGCGCTCCCGGATGTTCTTGAGCAGTTTATTCATCTGCGTGCAGCCAGTGAGGCTATCTCTGAGGTAGAAGTCACTTCTGCCAATGCACTGAGTGATGAACAGCTTACGAAGATTAGTGCAGCGATGGAAAAACGTCTGTCACGCAAAGTTAAGCTGAATTGCAAAATCGATAAGTCTGTAATGGCAGGCGTAATCATCCGAGCGGGTGATATGGTCATTGATGGCAGCGTACGCGGCCGTCTTGAGCGCCTTGCAGACGTCTTGCAGTCTTAAGGGGACTGGAGCATGCAACTGAATTCCACCGAAATCAGCGAACTGATCAAGCAGCGCATTGCTCAGTTCAATGTTGTGAGCGAAGCTCACAACGAAGGTACTATTGTTTCTGTAAGTGACGGTGTTATCCGCATTCACGGCCTGGCCGATTGTATGCAGGGTGAGATGATTTCCCTGCCGGGTAACCGTTACGCTATCGCACTGAACCTGGAGCGCGACTCCGTAGGTGCTGTTGTGATGGGGCCATACGCTGACCTCGCCGAAGGCATGAAGGTTAAGTGTACGGGTCGTATTCTGGAAGTTCCGGTTGGCCGTGGCCTGCTGGGTCGTGTAGTGAACACTCTGGGTTCCCCGATCGACGGTAAAGGTCCGGTTGATAACGATGGCTTCTCGCCAATCGAAGTTATCGCACCGGGCGTAATCGAACGTCAGTCCGTCGACCAGCCAGTGCAGACCGGTTATAAATCTGTTGATGCCATGATCCCAATCGGACGTGGCCAGCGTGAGCTGATCATCGGTGACCGTCAGACCGGTAAAACCGCGATGGCTATCGATGCCATCATCAACCAGCGTGATTCCGGCATCAAATGTGTGTACGTGGCTATCGGCCAGAAAGCGTCCACCATTTCTAACGTGGTTCGTAAACTGGAAGAACACGGCGCACTGTCCAACACCATCGTTGTGGTGGCGACCGCGTCTGAATCTGCTGCACTGCAATACCTGGCGCCATATGCCGGTTGCGCAATGGGCGAATACTTCCGTGACCGCGGTGAAGATGCACTGATCGTTTACGATGACCTGTCTAAACAGGCTGTTGCTTACCGTCAGGTTTCCCTGCTGCTCCGTCGTCCGCCAGGACGTGAAGCATTCCCGGGCGACGTATTTTACCTCCACTCCCGTCTGCTGGAACGCGCATCCCGCGTAAACGCGGAATACGTAGAGAAGTTCACCAATGGTGAAGTTAAAGGTAAAACCGGCTCCCTGACCGCTCTGCCGATTATCGAAACCCAGGCGGGTGACGTTTCTGCGTTCGTTCCGACCAACGTAATTTCTATTACCGATGGTCAGATCTTCCTGGAAACCAACCTGTTCAACTCCGGTATTCGTCCGGCAGTTAACCCGGGTATCTCCGTATCTCGTGTAGGTGGCGCAGCGCAGACCAAGATCATCAAGAAACTGTCCGGTGGTATTCGTACCGCGCTGGCGCAGTATCGTGAACTGGCCGCGTTTTCTCAGTTCGCTTCCGACTTGGATGAAGCTACGCGTAAGCAGCTGAGCCACGGTCAGAAAGTAACTGAACTGCTGAAGCAGAAACAGTATGCGCCAATGTCTGTTGCACAGCAGGGTGTGGTGCTGTTTGCGGCTGAACGCGGTTACCTCGAAGATGTGGAACTGGCGAAAATCGGTAGCTTCGAAGCCGCTCTGCTGGCTTACGTCGACCGTGACCACGCTCCGCTGATGCAAGAGATCAACCAGTCCGGTGGCTATAACGATGAAATCGAAGGCAAGCTGAAAGCTATCCTCGATTCCTTCAAGGCAACCCAGTCCTGGTAACGTCTGGCGGTCTGTCTTAGGACGGACCGCAAGGCATTGAGGAGAAGCTCATGGCCGGCGCAAAAGAGATACGTAGTAAGATCGCAAGCGTCCAGAACACGCAGAAGATCACTAAAGCGATGGAGATGGTCGCCGCTTCCAAAATGCGTAAATCGCAGGATCGCATGGCGGCCAGCCGTCCTTATGCAGAGACCATGCGCAAAGTGATTGGTCACCTTGCGAATGGTAATCTGGAATATAAGCACCCTTACCTGGAAGAACGCGACGTTAAACGTGTGGGCTACCTGGTGGTGTCGACCGACCGTGGTCTGTGCGGTGGCTTGAACATTAACCTGTTCAAAAAGCTGCTGGCGGATATGAAAACATGGTCCGATAAAGGCGTTCAGTGCGATATCGCAATGATCGGCTCTAAGGGCGTGTCTTTCTTTAACTCCGTTGGCGGTAATGTGATTGCTCAGGTAACCGGCATGGGGGATAACCCTTCCCTGTCCGAACTGATCGGTCCGGTTAAAGTGATGCTGCAGGCCTACGACGAAGGTCGTCTGGACAAACTGTACGTTGTCAGCAACAAATTTATTAACACCATGTCTCAGACGCCAACCATCACCCAACTGCTGCCTCTGCCGGCATCAGATGATGATGAATTGAAGCGTAAATCCTGGGATTACCTGTATGAGCCAGACCCGAAAGCGCTGCTGGATACCCTGCTGCGTCGTTATGTCGAGTCTCAGGTTTATCAGGGCGTGGTAGAAAACCTGGCCAGCGAGCAGGCCGCACGTATGGTGGCGATGAAAGCCGCGACCGACAATGGCGGCAGCCTGATTAAAGAGCTGCAGTTGGTATACAACAAAGCTCGTCAGGCCAGCATTACTCAGGAACTCACCGAGATCGTCGGTGGTGCATCCGCGGTATAACCAGGTTAATTCGTAGAGGATTCAAGATGGCTACTGGAAAAATTGTCCAGGTAATCGGCGCCGTGGTTGACGTCGAATTCCCTCAGGATGCCGTACCGCGCGTGTACGATGCTCTTGAGGTTATGAATGGTAAAGAGAGCCTGGTGCTGGAAGTTCAGCAGCAGCTCGGCGGCGGTATCGTACGTACCATCGCCATGGGTTCTTCCGACGGTCTGCGTCGTGGTCTGGAAGTTAAAGACCTTGAGCACCCGATCGAAGTCCCGGTAGGTAAAGCAACCCTGGGTCGTATCATGAACGTCCTGGGTCACCCGATCGACATGAAAGGCGATATCGGTGAAGAAGAGCGTTGGGCTATCCACCGCGCAGCGCCTACCTATGAAGAACTGTCCAGTTCTCAGGAACTGCTGGAAACCGGCATCAAAGTTATCGACCTGATGTGTCCATTCGCGAAGGGCGGTAAAGTTGGTCTGTTCGGTGGTGCAGGTGTAGGTAAAACCGTAAACATGATGGAGCTGATCCGTAACATCGCGATCGAACACTCCGGTTACTCAGTGTTTGCGGGCGTTGGTGAACGTACTCGTGAGGGTAACGACTTCTACCACGAAATGACCGACTCCAACGTTCTGGACAAAGTATCCCTGGTATATGGCCAGATGAACGAGCCGCCGGGAAACCGTCTGCGCGTTGCTCTGACCGGTCTGACCATGGCTGAGAAGTTCCGTGACGAAGGTCGTGACGTTCTGCTGTTCGTTGATAACATCTACCGTTACACCCTGGCCGGTACTGAAGTATCTGCACTGCTGGGTCGTATGCCATCAGCGGTAGGCTACCAGCCGACCCTGGCGGAAGAGATGGGTGTTCTGCAGGAACGTATCACCTCTACCAAAACCGGTTCTATCACCTCCGTTCAGGCGGTATACGTACCTGCGGATGACTTGACTGACCCATCCCCAGCAACCACCTTTGCTCACCTGGATGCAACCGTGGTACTGAGCCGTCAGATCGCATCCCTGGGTATCTACCCGGCCGTTGACCCGCTGGATTCCACCAGCCGTCAGCTGGATCCGCTGGTTGTTGGTCAGGAACACTACGACACCGCGCGTGGCGTACAGTCCCTGCTGCAGCGTTATCAGGAACTGAAAGACATCATCGCCATCCTGGGTATGGATGAATTGTCTGAAGAAGATAAACTGGTGGTAGCACGTGCGCGTAAGATCCAGCGCTTCCTGTCCCAGCCGTTCTTCGTTGCGGAAGTATTCACCGGTTCTCCAGGTAAATACGTTTCCCTGAAAGACACCATCCGTGGCTTTAAAGGCATCATGGAAGGCGAATACGACCACCTGCCAGAGCAGGCGTTCTACATGGTTGGTTCCATCGAAGAAGCTGTGGAAAAAGCCAAAAAACTTTAACGCCTTAATCGGAGGGTGATATGGCAATGACTTACCACCTGGACGTCGTCAGCGCAGAGCAACAAATGTTCTCTGGTCTGGTCGAAAAAATCCAGGTAACGGGTAGTGAAGGTGAACTGGGTATTTTCCCGGGTCACGCTCCGCTGCTCACCGCCATTAAGCCTGGTATGATCCGCATCGTTAAACAGTTCGGTCATGAAGAGTTTATCTACCTGTCCGGCGGCATTCTCGAAGTGCAGCCTGGCAGCGTGACCGTACTGGCTGACACCGCGATTCGCGGACAGGATCTCGATGAAGCGAGAGCCCTGGAAGCGAAGCGTAAGGCTGAAGAGCATATCAAGAGCTCTCATGGTGACGTGGATTACGCTCAGGCATCTGCGGAACTGGCCAAAGCGATCGCGAAACTACGCGTTATCGAGTTGACCAAAAAAGCGATGTAACACCGGCTTGAAAACACAAGGCCAGTCTGGTTTCCAGGCTGGCTTTTTTTTCGCTTTGTTTCAGGAAAAATGGAAATAAAAAGCAGTTTTATTATTTCGTGATTTAGATCAAAAAAATATTGATTGGTCAAAAATTGAGGCGTAGACTCTTTTTTGTGATGTATATCACATAATAAACTCAGATAAAAAAGAGATACCAACATGAAATTGATCAACAAAATCATCGCCCTGTTCAGCAATATGAGTTTTTAGTCTTCCCTGCCTGTTCTGTGGCGCGATGCGTAATGCAGTTTATCAGCTAGCGCCATTTGTTAAATTCCCCCCCTCCTGCTCTTTTCTTTCACATTGTATTGTCGTGTTTACCTTTTCTGCTTCCCACTGAATTGCATGCCTAAAATCATACCTTCGCTAATGTCATTCTTTATTTATGCGGCAAAAAAATAGCAAAAACATCCACCTAAGGCTTTAATAAGAGCAGACAGCTGGTTTTGGGGAGACAAAACACGTAGATATAGACGAAAATAGACAGTTATCAGATGGGGAATTTCCCCGATTGAACGTTTTATCTTCGGTCCATTTCACGATGAAAAAAATGTAGTATTTTCAATGTGAAACGGTATAAATTCGTTCTCAAATTACAGTCAGGACGTGTATGTTGAATAATGCTATGAGCGTCGTGATCCTTGCCGCAGGCAAAGGCACGCGTATGTATTCCGATCTCCCTAAAGTGCTGCATACCCTCGCAGGAAAACCGATGGTGCAGCATGTCATTGATGCCGCTAACGAATTAGGCGCGACTCACGTACATCTGGTCTACGGACACGGTGGTGATTTGCTTAAGCAGACGCTGAAAGATGGCAACCTGAACTGGGTACTGCAGGCCGAGCAGTTGGGTACCGGTCATGCAATGCAACAGGCGGCACCATTCTTTAGTGATGACGAAGACATTTTAATGCTCTATGGCGATGTGCCGCTGATCTCCACCGAAACACTACGTCGCCTGCGTGATGCTAAACCGCAGGGGGGAATCGGCTTGTTAACGGTTAAACTGGACGACCCATCGGGTTATGGGCGAATTACGCGTGATAACGGTAAAGTCACAGGCATTGTTGAACATAAGGATGCCACTGACGAGCAGCGTCAAATCCAGGAAATCAACACCGGCATCCTGATTGCCAACGGCGCAGACCTGAAGCGCTGGCTGTCCAAACTGACCAACAACAACGTGCAGGGTGAATACTACATCACCGATATCATTGCGATGGCATATCAGGAAGGGCGCGAAATTGCTGCGGTACATCCGGCACGAATCAGTGAAACGGAAGGGGTGAACAACCGTCTTCAGCTCTCTCGTCTGGAGCGTGTTTATCAGTCCGAGCAGGCAGAAAAACTGCTGTTGGCGGGCGTGATGCTGCGCGATCCGGCACGTTTTGATCTTCGCGGTACGCTTATTCACGGGCGCGATGTCGAAATTGATACTAACGTTATCATTGAAGGTAACGTAACCGTTGGGGATCGCGTCAAGATTGGCGCTGGCTGCATCATCAAAAACAGCGTGATTGGTGATGGTTGTGAGCTAAGTCCGTACAGCGTGGTGGAAGATGCGCATCTGGAAGCAGCATGCACCATCGGTCCTTTCGCGCGTCTGCGCCCGGGTGCAGAGCTGCAGGAAGGCGCACACGTGGGTAACTTCGTCGAAATGAAAAAAGCGCGTCTGGGTAAAGGCTCTAAAGCGGGTCACCTGACCTATCTGGGCGATGCGGAAATTGGCGATAACGTAAACATCGGCGCCGGTACGATCACCTGCAACTACGATGGCGCGAATAAATTTAAAACCATTATTGGCGATGATGTGTTTGTCGGTTCCGATACTCAGCTGGTGGCACCTGTCACCGTGGGTAAAGGCGCCACCATCGCGGCGGGGACGACCGTAACTCGCGATGTTGCCGATAACGAACTGGTATTAAGCCGTGTGCCTCAGGTCCATAAACAAGGCTGGCAGCGCCCGGTGAAGAAAAAGTAATTCAGTTTTTGCCGGATGGCGGCCTGCGTGCGGTGACGTTCTGTAGGCCTGATAAGCGTGAGCGCCATCAGGCAGACCAGAGACGAGGGGATAACATAATCCTCCGCTCAACAAGCAGTACCATAAAAATAACCCCACTCTCTACAAGGCTCGGGGCGCCCGGAAAGGGCAAATACAGGTCAGCGACAACGACAGGCACAATGCCTAAATTCGGAATCAAAAAATATGTGTGGAATTGTTGGCGCTATCGCGCAGCGTGATGTAGCTGAAATCCTTCTCGAAGGTTTACGTCGTCTGGAATATCGTGGTTATGACTCTGCTGGTCTGGCCGTTGTCGATGCTGAAGGCAATATGACTCGCCTGCGTCGTCTGGGTAAAGTGCAGATGCTGACTGCTGCAGCGGAAGAACATCCGCTGCATGGCGGTACCGGTATCGCTCATACCCGTTGGGCGACCCACGGAGAACCTTCAGAAGCGAACGCGCATCCCCATGTTTCTGAACACATTGTCGTGGTGCATAACGGCATCATTGAAAACCATGAACCGCTGCGTGAACTGCTGAAAACGCGTGGTTACACCTTTGTTTCTGAAACCGATACCGAAGTGATTGCTCACCTGGTGCACTGGGAGCTGGAACAGGGTGGGACGCTGCGTGAAGCCGTACTGCGTACTATTCCGCAACTGCGCGGTGCCTACGGGACGGTGATCATGGATACCCGTAGCCCGGAAACGCTGCTGGCGGCTCGTTCTGGTAGCCCGCTGGTGATTGGTCTGGGTATGGGTGAAAACTTTATTGCTTCCGATCAGCTGGCGCTGCTGCCGGTAACCCGTCGCTTTATCTTCCTGGAAGAGGGTGACATCGCGGAAGTGACCCGTCGTTCGGTCTCTATTTTCGACAAGTCTGGCGCGGAAGTGAAACGTCAGGATATCGAATCGAATCTGCAATATGACGCGGGCGAAAAAGGTATTTATCGCCACTACATGCAGAAAGAGATCTACGAACAACCGAATGCGATTAAAAATACGCTGACCGGGCGCATTAGCCACGGTGAAGTGGATTTAAGCGAGCTGGGTTCGCGTGCTAATGAGCTGCTGTCTCAGGTTGAGCATATCCAGATTATCGCCTGTGGCACGTCATACAACTCCGGTATGGTGTCCCGCTACTGGTTTGAGTCGCTGGCCGGTATTCCTTGTGATGTCGAAATCGCCTCTGAATTCCGCTATCGCAAATCTGCCGTGCGTCGTAACAGCCTGATGATCACCCTTTCCCAGTCTGGTGAAACGGCGGATACCCTGGCGGGTCTGCGTTTGTCTAAAGAGCTGGGTTATCTGGGCTCGCTGGCTATCTGTAACGTACCGGGGTCCTCTCTGGTGCGTGAATCCGACCTGGCGATGATGACCAATGCCGGTACCGAAATCGGTGTGGCCTCGACGAAAGCCTTTACCACTCAGTTGACCGTTCTGCTGATGCTGGTGGCTAAGCTGTCTCGTCTGAAAGGTCTGGATGCGTCTATTGAGCAAGAGATCGTTCATGGTCTGCAGGCGCTGCCGAGCCGTATTGAGCAGATGCTCTCCCAGGACAAACGCATTGCCGCTCTGGCGGAAGGTTTCTCTGATAAGCACCATGCGCTATTCCTGGGCCGTGGCGATCAGTATCCGATTGCGCTGGAAGGCGCGCTGAAGCTGAAAGAGATCTCTTATATTCACGCTGAAGCTTATGCCGCAGGCGAACTGAAGCACGGTCCGCTGGCGCTGATCGATGCCGATATGCCAGTTATCGTGGTCGCACCGAACAACGAACTGCTGGAAAAACTGAAATCCAACATTGAAGAAGTTCGTGCCCGCGGCGGTCAACTGTACGTCTTTGCCGATCAGGATGCTGGCTTTACCAGTAGCGAAAACATGCACATCATCGAGATGCCGCATGTGGAAGAGGTGATTGCACCGATCTTCTACACCGTTCCGCTGCAGCTGCTGGCGTATCACGTGGCGCTGATTAAAGGCACCGACGTGGACCAGCCGCGTAACCTGGCGAAGTCGGTTACCGTGGAATAAGCCGAACCCCGCTGAACTGAAAATGCCCTGCTTAAAGCGGGGCATTTTTTTAAGCTTGTTCTGTTTTTAATCAATTATCCCGCCTGTTTTATGTGACAAACCGTCATCTTCAGCTACTGTTTTCAGTGTCATAAAAAGAAAATTTTGCCGAAATATGATTGTCACATAATCAATTAACCTTTTGTTTTTATACTGTTTTTAATTGTTCCTGGCGCATTATTTTTC
Source organism: Citrobacter sp. CRE-46 (assembly GCF_059615875.1). Taxonomy (NCBI): domain Bacteria; kingdom Pseudomonadati; phylum Pseudomonadota; class Gammaproteobacteria; order Enterobacterales; family Enterobacteriaceae; genus Citrobacter; species Citrobacter sp. CRE-46. Next base: position 5,227,269 of record NZ_CM184341.1, read on the forward strand.
ATTGTCATAAAACTGTCATATTTCGTACATTTAACTGTCACCTGTTTGTCCTATTTTGCTCACAGTAGCAACTCAAACAACAATTTACGAAAACCGTGCAGGAGACATTATGAAAGTTATGCGTACCACTGTCGCAACTGTTGTCGCCGCGACCTTATCCATGAGCGCGTTCTCTGCCTTTGCCGCAGCGAGCCTGACAGGTGCAGGTGCAACTTTTCCTGCGCCAGTGTATGCCAAATGGGCAGATACCTATCAGAAAGAGACTGGTAGCAAAGTAAACTACCAGGGTATCGGCTCCTCCGGTGGTGTAAAACAAATCACTGCGAATACCGTTGATTTCGGTGCCTCAGATGCGCCGCTGTCTGACGAAAAACTCAATCAAGAAGGCTTGTTCCAGTTCCCGACCGTGATCGGCGGTGTGGTGCTGGCGGTGAATATCCCTGGCCTGAAATCCGGCGAGCTGGTGCTTGACGGTAAAACGCTGGGCGACATCTACCTCGGTAAAATTAAGAAGTGGGATGATGAAGCCATCACCAAACTGAACCCGGGTCTGAAACTGCCTTCGCAGAACATCGCCGTTGTGCGTCGTGCTGACGGTTCCGGTACTTCCTTCGTCTTCACCAGCTACCTGGCAAAAGTGAACGAAGAGTGGAAATCTAAAATTGGTTCCGGTTCTACCGTTAACTGGCCGACCGGTCTGGGCGGTAAAGGTAACGACGGTATCGCCGCATTCGTCCAACGTCTGCCTGGTTCAATCGGCTACGTTGAGTACGCTTACGCTAAGCAGAACAATCTGGCGTACACCAGGCTGGTCTCTGCTGATGGCAAACCGGTAAGCCCGACCGAAGAGAACTTTGCTAACGCCGCGAAAGGCGCTGACTGGAGCAAAACCTTCGCGCAGGATCTAACCAACCAGAAAGGTGACGATGCGTGGCCAATCACTTCCACCACCTTCATCCTGGTGCATAAAGAGCAGAAGAAACCTGAGCAGGGCGCTGAAGTGCTGAAGTTCTTCGACTGGGCGTACAAAAATGGCGGCAAACAGGCTAATGATCTGGATTATGCCAGCCTGCCGGACAGCGTGGTTGAGCAGGTTCGTGCTGCATGGAAAACCAACGTGAAAGACAGCAGCGGTAAAGCGCTGTACTAATAGAATATCTTTGACGAATTGGCGGATGGCGCTACGCTTATCCGCCCTACGGTTTCTACCGTAGGCCCTGGGTGTAGGCCGGATAAGCGTAGCGCTATCCGGCATGGGCAACTTAGTAAACGCGTTTAACTTAAAGAGTGATTTATGGCTGCAACAAAGCCTGCTTTTAACCCACCGGGTAAAAAGGGTGACATGATATTCAGCGCGCTGGTAAAACTGGCTGCGCTGATTGTGCTATTGATGTTGGGTGGCATCATTGTCTCTCTGGTTATCTCCTCCTGGCCAAGCATTCAGAAATTTGGTTTTTCCTTCCTGTGGACTAAAGAATGGGATGCGCCAAACGATATCTACGGTGCATTAGTCCCGATTTACGGTACGCTGGTCACCTCGCTTATCGCACTGCTGATTGCCGTTCCGGTGAGTTTCGGCATTGCTTTGTTCCTGACTGAACTTGCGCCCGGCTGGCTGCGTCGCCCGCTGGGTATCGCTATTGAGCTGCTGGCGGCAATTCCAAGTATCGTGTACGGCATGTGGGGCCTGTTTATCTTTGCTCCGTTGTTTGCGACTTATTTCCAGGAACCGGTCGGTAACATCCTTTCCAACATTCCGTTTGTTGGCGCGTTGTTTGCTGGTCCGGCGTTTGGTATTGGGATTCTGGCTGCGGGCGTGATCCTCGCCATCATGATTATTCCTTACATTGCGGCGGTTATGCGCGATGTGTTCGAACAAACGCCGGTGCTGATGAAAGAGTCAGCCTACGGCATCGGTTGTACCACCTGGGAAGTTATCTGGCGCATCGTCCTCCCGTTCACCAAAAATGGCGTGATCGGCGGCGTGATGTTGGGTCTGGGTCGCGCACTTGGCGAGACCATGGCGGTGACCTTTATCATCGGTAACACCTATCAGCTCGACAGTGCATCGCTGTATATGCCGGGCAACAGTATTACCTCTGCGTTGGCGAATGAATTTGCCGAAGCGGAATCAGGTCTGCACGTTGCCGCGTTGATGGAGTTGGGCCTGATTCTGTTTGTGATCACCTTCATCGTACTGGCTGCGTCTAAGTTCATGATCATGCGCCTTGCGAAGAACGAGGGGGCACGCTAATGGCTACGCTTGAAATGCAAAACACCACTGCGCTTGCGGAATCCCGCCGTAAAATGCAGGCGCGTCGCCGCCTGAAGAACCGTATCGCCCTGACGCTCTCTATGGCGACCATGGCGTTCGGTCTGTTCTGGCTTATCTGGATCCTGATGTCCACGATTACCCGTGGTATCGACGGTATGTCGCTGGCGCTGTTCACCGAAATGACGCCGCCGCCGAATACAGCTGGTGGTGGTCTGGCGAACGCTCTGGCCGGTAGCGGACTGTTGATCCTGTGGGCGACCGTGTTTGGTACCCCGCTGGGTATTATGGCGGGCATCTACCTGGCTGAGTACGGACGTAAGTCCTGGTTGGCTGAGGTCATCCGCTTTATCAATGACATCCTGCTGTCTGCGCCATCAATCGTGGTCGGTCTGTTCGTTTACACCATTGTGGTAGCAAAAATGGAGCACTTCTCCGGCTGGGCGGGCGTTATCGCGCTGGCGCTGCTGCAGGTGCCCATTGTTATTCGTACTACAGAGAACATGCTCAAACTGGTGCCGGACAGCCTGCGTGAAGCTGCCTATGCGCTGGGTACGCCGAAGTGGAAGATGATTTCTGCGATCACCCTGAAGGCGTCTGTCTCGGGCATTATTACAGGTGTCCTGCTGGCTATTGCGCGTATTGCCGGTGAAACGGCTCCGCTGCTGTTTACATCGCTCTCCAATCAGTTCTGGAGTACCGACATGATGCAGCCTATCGCCAACCTGCCGGTCACTATCTTTAAGTTTGCGATGAGCCCGTTTGCTGAGTGGCAGCAACTGGCCTGGGCTGGGGTACTGATTATTACCCTGTGCGTACTGCTGCTGAACATTCTGGCGCGCGTTATTTTCGCGAAGAAGAAACACGGTTAATTTTTACGGCGTGGCTGATGCGGCGCCGGATGAGGAATAGATTGAAATGAGTATGGTTGATACTGCCCCGGGTAAGATTCAGGTTCGTGATTTGAACTTCTACTATGGCAAATTCCATGCCCTGAAGAACATCAACCTGGATATTGCTAAAAACCAGGTTACGGCGTTTATCGGGCCGTCAGGCTGTGGTAAATCGACGCTGCTTCGTACGTTCAACAAAATGTTTGAGCTGTACCCGGAACAGCGTGCGGAAGGTGAAATCCTGCTGGATGGCGACAATATTCTCACCAATACCCAGGATATCGCGCTGCTGCGTGCCAAAGTGGGGATGGTATTCCAGAAGCCGACGCCGTTCCCGATGTCCATCTACGACAACATCGCGTTTGGCGTGCGTCTGTTTGAGAAACTCTCTCGTGCGGATATGGACGAGCGTGTGCAGTGGGCATTGACCAAGGCCGCATTGTGGAACGAAACCAAAGATAAATTACACCAGAGTGGGTACTCTCTCTCTGGTGGTCAGCAGCAGCGTCTGTGCATTGCGCGTGGCATCGCCATTCGCCCGGAAGTGCTTCTGCTGGATGAGCCATGTTCAGCGCTCGACCCGATCTCTACCGGGCGTATCGAAGAGCTGATCACCGAGCTGAAAGAGGATTACACCGTTGTTATCGTGACCCACAACATGCAGCAGGCGGCACGTTGTTCCGATCACACGGCATTTATGTACCTGGGCGAGTTGATTGAGTTCAGCAACACGGACGATCTGTTCACCAAGCCCGCGAAGAAACAAACTGAAGACTACATCACCGGTCGTTACGGCTGATTCAGGAGCTTGTTGTGGATAACCTTAACCTAAATAAACATATTTCCGGCCAGTTCAACGCAGAGCTGGAAAGCATCCGTACCCAGGTGATGACCATGGGCGGCATGGTGGAGCAGCAGCTTTCTGATGCGATTACCGCCATGCATAACCAGGACAGCGAGCTGGCGAAGCGCGTCATTGAAGGCGATAAGAACGTCAACATGATGGAAGTGGCGATCGACGAAGCCTGCGTGCGTATTATTGCCAAACGTCAGCCGACCGCCAGCGACCTGCGCCTGGTGATGGCGATTATCAAAACCATCGCTGAGCTGGAGCGTATTGGCGACGTGGCGGACAAAATTTGTCGCACCGCGCTGGAGAAATTCTCGCATCAGCATCAGCCGCTGCTGGTCAGCCTGGAATCACTGGGCCGCCACACTGTGCAGATGCTGCATGACGTGCTGGATGCGTTTGCGCGTATGGATCTGGACGAAGCGGTACGTATTTATCGTGAAGATAAGAAAGTTGACCAGGAATATGAAGGCATCGTGCGTCAGCTGATGACCTATATGATGGAAGACCCGCGTACTATCCCAAGCGTGCTTACCGCGCTGTTTTGCGCCCGTTCCATCGAGCGTATCGGTGACCGTTGCCAGAATATCTGCGAATACATTTTCTACTTCGTGAAGGGACAAGATTTCCGTCATGTAGGTGGTGATGAGCTGGATAAGCTGCTGGCGGGGAAAGATCCGAAAGAGTAATAAAAACGTAGAAAATAGGCCGGATGAGCGTCAGCGCCATCCGGCATTTCAGTTAACGCGTAATATCCCATCCGCGCGCTTTCCACAATTCCGGCAACTGGGCCAAATCGGTAAAAGTCGTCACTTTTGGATGATCGATCGGTTTGTTGTGCGGATCGGCGCAGAAATAGAATACTTCCATTCCCGCCGCAATCCCCGCCTGCGCGCCGGCACTGGAATCATCGACCAGAATGCAGTTCTCAACGTTGACGTCCATCGCTGTTGCCGCATGGAACATCAGGTCCGGATCGGGCTTCCAGCGTTGGATATCGTAACCGCTGAACAATAAATCAGGAAAATGGTGCAACATGCCCAGCTTACCCAGCGAATGCTGCATTTTACTGACCGGACCGTTAGAGACTACGCACATGGGCACTGTCATACTGTCCAGTAGCGCATTAGCGCCAGCGATCACCTCCAGTTCCGTATCGAACAGACGTGCGACCTCAGCGCGGTAAACCGGTTCTAAATCAGCTCTTGCCAGTTCGACACCGTGCTCTTCGTTGATAATGTCGATGATCTCGTACAGCTTTACCCCTTTGAAGCGTTTAAAAATTTCTTCAAGATCGAGCGTAATGCCGAACGCCTGGAACATGCTGACATACGCGCGAGAACAAATCACTTCACTGTCAACAAGGGTACCGTCACAGTCAAAAAATACGGCTTCTATCTGGGACATGTCATTTCCATTTTAACAAGTTTAACGTTTTCGTAATGCATTATTGGGCCACGCAATCGTTGCCGTATAAGCAAAATCAATGAAAAAAGTTGCTCATAACCCAACCCTATTGTCGCATTTTGGTATAGGATAGCGACGAATTTTCCCTCCTTGTTCGGAAATTGATAATGAGTCAACAACACACAACCCAGGCTTCTGGCCAGGGGATGCTGGAACGCGTGTTCAAACTGCGCGAACATGGCACGACGGCACGGACCGAAGTGATCGCCGGTTTAACGACCTTCCTGACGATGGTGTATATCGTTTTTGTTAACCCGCAAATTCTTGGCGTAGCTGGCATGGATACCAGCGCCGTCTTTGTTACCACCTGTCTTATTGCTGCTTTTGGTAGCATCCTGATGGGCCTGTTTGCCAACCTGCCGGTCGCCCTTGCGCCTGCTATGGGCCTGAACGCATTCTTTGCTTTCGTGGTCGTCGGCGCGATGGGCCTCTCCTGGCAGATTGGTATGGGCGCTATCTTCTGGGGCGCGGTAGGTTTGCTGCTGCTGACAATTTTCCGCGTACGTTATTGGATGATTGCAAATATCCCGGTTAGCCTGCGCGTGGGGATCACCAGCGGTATTGGTCTGTTCATCGGCATGATGGGGCTGAAAAACGCTGGTGTTATCGTGGCGAACAAAGACACGCTGGTGTCCATCGGCAACCTGACGTCTCACAGCGTGCTGCTCGGTATTCTGGGCTTCTTTATCATCGCGATTCTGGCGTCGCGCAACATTCATGCGGCGGTGCTGATCTCCATCATTGTGACCACGTTACTGGGCTGGATGCTGGGCGATGTGCATTACAACGGTATCGTCTCTGCGCCACCGAGCGTGATGTCCGTTATTGGCCATGTCGATCTGGCCGGTTCGTTTAATATTGGCCTGGCGGGGGTGATTTTCTCATTCATGCTGGTCAACCTGTTCGACTCCTCCGGTACGCTGATTGGCGTTACGGATAAAGCCGGTCTGGCGGATGCGAAGGGCAAGTTCCCGCGTATGAAGCAGGCGTTGTATGTAGATAGCGTGTCATCTGTTACCGGCGCGTTTATCGGTACTTCTTCCGTTACCGCGTATATTGAATCTTCTTCCGGGGTTTCTGTCGGCGGACGTACCGGTCTGACAGCCGTGGTCGTTGGCCTGCTGTTCCTGCTGGTTATCTTCCTGTCGCCGCTGGCGGGAATGGTGCCGGGCTATGCCGCGGCCGGTGCGCTGATTTACGTCGGTGTGCTGATGACATCAAGCCTGTCGCGCGTGAAGTGGGATGACCTGACAGAAGCGGTTCCGGCGTTTATTACCGCCGTGATGATGCCGTTTAGCTTCTCGATTACCGAAGGTATCGCGCTGGGCTTTATTTCCTACTGCGTGATGAAAATCGGGACCGGACGTTTGCGCGATCTCAGCCCGTGCGTCATCGTTGTTGCGCTGCTGTTTGTACTGAAGATTGTGTTTATCGACGCGCACTGATCGCTGTTTATTTGGTTTTAGAAAGACAAGCCCGGCAAATCGCCGGGCTTTTTCGTTTACGCTTTCACGCGCTGAATGTAGTCGCCAAATGCGGTCAGTTGACCGGTCAGATGGTCCAGCGTGCTTTGGTCGATTACTTCACCCGTCTGCGGATCCACCTTGTTCTGAATGACCCCGCCCATAAATTCCGGCTTGTTCATCACCATGGCGTCGAGGAACACCAGGATCTGACGAAGATGGTACTGACAGCGCGCGCCGCCAATAGCGCCCATTGAGCTGGTCTGAATCAGCACCGGCTTGCCAGATAATGGCTGATCGGGCAGGCGGGACAGCCAGTCGATGGCGTTTTTCAGTCCGCCAGGAACAGAATAGTTATATTCCGGTGTCACAATAACAACACCATCAGCTTTCCTTATTTGCTCTGCCAGCGCTTCTACGCTGGCCGGGAAGCCTTCTTCCTGCTGGAGGTCGGCATCGTACAGCGGGATATCACCAATCGACGGTAACGCGCTCACTTCCATTCCTGCGGGCGCAATTTTAGGCAGCGTGCGGGCAACCATGCCGTTAAACGAACCTTTGCGCAGACTTCCCAGTAACGTAACAACATTCAATGTTTCAGACATGGTGACTCCTGTTTCATCATGAAGGTTAAATCAGTTAAGCGTATGGCTTTTCGCTGCGCATAATTGAGAGAACCGGATCAGACGACCCGTTGGCTCATTGGCGCGAGTCTGGATATCAGGCAAACTTTTCCAGTCCTGTTTACCATCAAACTCCCAAACCTTGAGTTTTTCAATGGTTGGCGTAACCGCAACCGACCACACCAGCACATCTTCCGCATCGCAAATGGCTTCCACCTGCGCAACATGGGCACATTTCAGACGTCCTGCGCCGGGTAAAAGCTGGAGTTCGCGCGGATCGTCATTACACACATCGCCGGTGAGTTTGAGAACGCTCTGGCGCAACGTAATGAGCTGCGCACGCGCTTCGTTTGGGTCGTTTTGGTTATTGATCCACAGGTTTTCGTTACTGGAGAAGCGCCAGGTTTGTGTTGAATTCGGATTGTGAAAACCCCGTGTCGCTCGCTGAAGCTCCATATCCAGGCCGCACACACCTTCTGTTGTCAGCGCAACGCCAACGATATTTCCAGCATAAGAAATCGAAAATCCCGGCAGGTTTTTATCGCGAAAAACGGGCTTACCTTTCGCCTCAGTAACAATCTCAGGCAACGTGCTGGTGCCGTAAAGCATGAACATCAGTTCTGCGAGAAGGCTTCGGGAGGCCAGGAAACGTGTTCGGCGGTGAGCGGGTAGATTTCTTGCTTCAATGTGACATGGAGTAGGGAGACGAACTGAAACCAGGTGTCCCTCCGTAAGAATCCCTCTGGCAAAATGTGTCGCCATTTTTCGCTCCGTGATTAATGGTCCGTTATTATTACCAGAGTAACATTTACACGGCGTTCAGGCAGGTTTTACGGGCTAAAAAATAAACGGAAATGGAATACATTACGCGACATTTACATTTCTGTTGCCAGAATGGTCATTTAAGCAACACTCTGGCGGCGGATCGTCAGGACATATCGCGATACAACGCCTTGATCGTGTCTTTCAGCCAGACGATCTTCGGATTATGGCTGTTACGTTTATGCCAAAGGAGAGTGAACGGTACGCGCATTTTCTCTAACTGTGCAGCATCAAATGGCATAGGACGCGCCACTAGCGGAAGCTGGTGGAGTTGGTTATAACGCTGACAATAGACCGGCGCGGTGGCTATCAGCGCATGATCCGGCTGTGCGGCCATAAACAGCGACTGCTCAAAACCTGGCAGGCATAACGCGATATTGCGTGTGCGCCCCATCTCCTGAAGCACATCGTCCAGCGCCCAGGTATCGCTTTGCTCCCAGCTAATACTGATGTGGGGATAGCGCAGAAATGTGTCCAGACTCCACTCTTCCTGCAATGCCGGATGATCTTCACGTAGCCAGACGCAAGGGAGATCGGAAAACAACACTTCATGGTCGATCGACAACGGCAGTAGGCTCAGCAGTTCTCGCGAACGCGGATGGCTTTCGCGACCGGTGAAGCCGATATCCACCTCGCCGCGAATAATCGCATCCAGCGAATCATAGTCCCAGTTGCGTATTTTGATTGTCGCCTGGGGATAACGCTGATAGATCTGCCGGGAGAGGGCGTTGAACATGATCATTACCAGCGGCGTTTCGGCCACCAGATCAAACTTCAACCCGCGCGGAGCCTCATGGTGCGGCTTATCCAGCAATTGATTGCTCATCTGCATCCACTCTGCCAGATTCTGCTCCATGCTGACCATTAACGGCGTCGGCGTAAGTCCCAGCGGGGTGTTTACAAACAACGGGTCGTCAAACCAGGTCCGCAGTTTCGACAGCGACTTACTGACCGCCGACGGCGTGACGTTCATCCGTTTGGCGGTTTTGGTAACGCTGCGTTCCTGCATCAATAACTGCAGGCACAGCAACAAATTAAGATCGAGACTGCTGAGGGATTTCTTCATGAGTTGGCGCGGACCGGTTGGGGGCAACAGTGATAATCAGCATGATACTCACTATGCTACAGCCAATCAGAATCCCGATCAGCATATTCAGCGCATCAAGGCCGAGGACCGCTGCCAGCCAAATCCATAATGATGAGCCACAAACCTGCGCAATACCTAACGCCGAGCTGGCAACCCCTGCCCGCAGCGAGAACGGCCCCAGCGCCTGACTCATGGCGACACCAAAACCAACCGAGAACCCGGCGCAGATTAAGGTCAGCCCAAACAGCGTCACCGTATGCGAGCTGGCGAGGGTTAACACCACGCCTGCGGACAGAAACAGCACCTGAGAAGTCAGCATCAGAACGCGAGGCTTGAAAACGCTGAGGGCGAACGGCGTCGAGAAAGAGACCGCCATACTGATACCTGCGGTCATGGCCATCGTCGTGGCATACTCACCACGGTCGAAGCCCATCACTTCCATTAGCAACACCGGAGAGGTATTCACGAAGGTCAGGATCACCGACACGCTGAGAGTGGTAATGGCCAGACGGCTTAAGAAAAAACGGTTCACCAAAGACTCGTTGGCGTGGTTCTTTGGTATAGACGCCGTGAGGGTCGCTGGGCGTGATTCTCGCAGGATAAATACCGACAGCAGGCATACAACCACACCCATACCGATCATCGTGTAGAACAGGCTTTGCCACGGGTATTTGAGCATAATCAGATGCCCCATCACCGGAGCCAACACCGGTACGATACAGGTGATTCCGTTCAACAGCGACAGCACTTTTGCCCGGCGGCGATCGTCGAGCGTATCGCGCAGAATAGCGAAGGCCACCACATAGCAGCAGCCTGCGCCTACGCCCTGAATAAAGCGGCCGACCAGGAACGGTGTACCGCTCTCGGCAAATGAACACAGCGCAGAGGCGAAAATAAAGATGAGGGCGCCGACTATGGCGACCGGTTTACGTCCTGACTGGTCGGCGACTTTTCCGGCGAAAAGCATCGCCGTCGCCATTCCCGCCAGATAAACCGAAAACGCGATATGCAGTTGCGCCTCGCTGGCCTGTAGATCGGCCGCAATGCGAGGCAGTCCCACCAGATACATATCAATACCGGCGGGATAAAGTAGAACCAGGGCAAAACTGCAGATTAGAAAGCGTGTCATAGCGACCTCATAAGGAATGTGGCGCTAAGGATACGGGCAGAGAGTCAACTGCACGAGTTGCCATTTGGACAACAGTGTTTTCCTCATGGGAAATTATTGTTGCAGGACGGGAGTGTAAACACCTTATCCAGACGACGGGGCCTGTAGGCCCGGTAGGCATCGCGCCACCGGGCAACACACGTTACTTACCAATACAGAAGCTGGAGAAAATCCGTCCCAGCAGATCGTCGGAGGTAAATTCACCGGTAATCTCACTGAGGTTTTGCTGAGCCAGACGTAGCTCCTCTGCCAGCAATTCTCCGGCCCATGCTCCGAGCAGTTGGGCTTTGCCCTGCTCGAGATGCTCCGCCGCTTCTGCCAGCGCCTGTAGGTGACGACGACGCGCCAGGAAGCCGCCTTCCATATTGGTTTCAAAGCCCATGCTCTGCTTGAGATGGTTGCGCAGCACGTCAACGCCTTCACCGGTACGTGCGGAGAGGCGCACCAGTGAGTGACCATTTACTTCACTCAGGCCCAGCGTTTCACCGGTAATATCTGCTTTGTTACGCACCACGGTAATAGGTAGTTTGGCGGGCAGACGGGCAATAAAGTCCGGCCAGATGTCAGCCGGGTCCACGGCGTCGGTGGTGGTGCCATCAACCATAAACAGTACGCGATCGGCCTGTTCGATTTCCTGCCATGCGCGTTCGATCCCAATGCGTTCAACTTCATCGCTGGCATCGCGCAGACCGGCGGTGTCGATAATGTGCAGCGGCATGCCGTCGATATGGATATGCTCACGCAGTACGTCGCGGGTGGTGCCGGCGATGTCGGTGACAATGGCGGCTTCGCGGCCTGCCAGCGCGTTTAGCAGGCTTGATTTCCCGGCGTTCGGGCGACCAGCAATCACCACCTTCATCCCTTCGCGCAGCAGGCTACCCTGACGCGCTTCGGCACGTACGGCATCAAGATCGCTGATAACGCTATTGAGCTGCGCTTCAATCTTGCCGTCAGACAGGAAGTCGATTTCTTCATCCGGGAAATCAATCGCCGCTTCCACGTAGATGCGCAGGTGAGTGAGCGCTTCCACAAGATGATTTACCCGTGCGGAAAAGGCGCCCTGCAACGAGTTCAGCGCCGAGCGAGCCGCTTGCTCCGAGCTGGCATCGATCAGGTCGGCAATCGCCTCTGCCTGGGCTAAATCGAGCTTATCATTGAGAAACGCGCGCTCGGAGAATTCACCGGGTCTGGCAATGCGCAGCCCGGGAATGGTCAAAATACGTTTGAGCAGCAGATCAAGAATCACCGGACCGCCGTGACCCTGCAGCTCTAAAACGTCTTCACCGGTAAAGGAGTTTGGGCCGGGAAACCACATGGCAATGCCTTGATCCAGCGCGCTGCCATCCGCGTCTTTAAACGGCAGATAGTCGGCATAACGCGGTTTTGGCAGTTTGCCCAGTACGGTTTCTGCGACCTCGCGCGCTTTCAGGCCGGAGATACGCAGGATACCCACGCCACCACGTCCCGGAGGGGTGGCCTGAGCGACGATGGTGTCGTTATGGCTCATGATATGTCTCTTTGTGATGCAATAAAAAAGGCGGTCTAATGACCGCCCTTTACGTTATGTTCCGTTTGCCGGATGGCGGTTTCGCCTAATCCGGCCTACACCGAATCAGGAGTTTTTCTTCTCGCGGCTATGCAGCCCACGCTTCTCCAGACCACGGTAAATCAGCTGCTGCTGAATAATGGTTACCAGGTTGCTGACGATATAGTACAGCACCAGACCTGACGGGAACCACAGGAAGAACACGGTGAAGATGACCGGCATAAAGGTCATGATCTTCTGCTGCATCGGGTCGGTCACGGTGGTCGGAGACATCTTCTGAATGAAGAACATCGTCACGCCCATCAGGATCGGCAGGATGTAGTACGGGTCCTGTGCAGACAGGTCATGGATCCACAGCGCGAACGGCGCATGACGCAGTTCAATGGAGCCCATCAGCATGTAGTACAACGCCAGGAAGATTGGCATCTGGATGATCAGCGGGAAGCAGCCGCCCAGCGGGTTAACCTTCTCAGCTTTGTACAGGGCCATCATTTCCTGGCTCTGACGCTGTTTGTCATCGCCCAGACGCTCACGCATCGCCTGAATCTTCGGCTGCAGCATACGCATCTTCGCCATGGAGGTGTACTGCGCTTTGGTCAGCGGGTACATGATGCCACGAACGATAAAGGTGATAACGATGATGGAGAAGCCCCAGTTACCCAGGAAGCTATGGATCCACTTCAGCAGTTTAAACAGCGGCTGAGAGATGAACCACAACCAGCCGTAATCCACGGTCAGATCCAGGTGCGGTGCAACGGCCGCCATTTTGTCCTGAATTTCCGGGCCGACCCACAGGGTGCTGGTCATCGCGCCAGTCTGGCCTGGCTGTACCAGTACCGGCTGAGATTTATAGCCGATAGCGGCAATGCCGTTACCCAGGTTAGCGGTGTAGAAGTTGTTGGTGCCGTCGTTACGCGGAACCCATGCCGTTGCGAAATACTGTTGCAGCATTGCGACCCAACCGTCTTTAGCGTTGACGTTCAGGTTTTCGTTTTCAGCAATGGTGTCGAATTTGTATTTCTCATACTTCTCATCCGGCGTGGAGTACGCCGCGCCACGGAAGGTGTGCAGCGCAAAGTTGCTGCTACCGGTGTCGCGATGAGATGGCAGATTGATGGATTGCTTCAGCTGACCAAAGGTGGAGATTTCCAGCGGTTTCTCGCCGGCGTTCTGCACGCTGTAGTTAACGTTGACAGCATATTCACCACGCTTGAGGACAAACGTTTTAGTGAACGTGTTACCCGCTGCGTCAGTATAGGTCATCGGGATCTGCAGTTCGTTCTGACCGTCTGCCAGTACAAATGCGTCTTTTTCGACGTTGTACAGCGGACGTGGGCCGTTAGCCGGGTTATCCGGGCCGTCACGACCTGTCAGGCCACTCTGTGCCTGGTAGATGAACTGTGGCGTGGTTTCCAGTAACTGGAACGGTTCGGTAGAACCAAGTTCTTTCGGGTAAGCTGGCAGCGAAGCCTGTTCCACATCACCACCACGGGTGTTGATGGTCAGATCAAGCACGTCAGTTTTAACCGTAATCAGTTTCCCCTGGCCACTGGCCGGTACGCCCTGGTCTGCGGCGCTACCCGCTGCGGTGGTCGTTGTCTGCGTGGTCTGTTGGGCCTGAGGTTGCGGGTTTTTATCCTGCTCCCAGGCTTGCCAGATCATGAAAGACACGAACAGCAAAGCGATGACTAAAAGATTGCGTTGCGAATCCATCGTTAGTGTTCTCTGGTATCAAATGGTCCGGGCGGGACGGGATCGTCACCACCAGGGTGTAAAGGGTGGCATTTTAATACGCGTTTCACCGTCAACCAACTGCCTTTTATCACTCCAAACCTGCGCAATGCCTCAATTCCGTAGCTCGAACAGGTTGGAGTGAAACGGCAATGCGGCCCAAGCAGCGGACTGATCAGGCGTTGATAGACCCGAATGAGGGCTATCAGGACCCGCGAGCCAGGCGACAATGGCGACGCCATAATTTTTCCAACGCTTCCGAGAGAGCACGGTTATCGAGGTCAGCAACCCCTTTTTTCGCCACCACCACGAAATCCATTGCGGGAAGTTCGTGCTGACGTAAACGGAAGCTTTCACGCGTCAGACGTTTAATCCGATTGCGTTCATGCGCACGTTTAACATTTTTCTTGGCGACGGTAAGACCGATACGGGGATGCCCCAGCGAATTCAGGCGGCCGAGGATGGTGATTTGCGGCGTGCCAGCCCGTTGTGGCTGCTGGAAGACGAATGTGAAATGAGTGGGAGTTAACAAACGTAACTCCCTGGGAAATGCGAGCTTAACCACTCAGGGGCTAGCTTTTATTACTTAGAAACGGTCAGACGAGAACGGCCTTTAGCACGACGACGTGCCAGAACCTGACGACCATTTTTATTAGCCATACGAGCACGGAAGCCGTGAGAACGGTTGCGCTTCAGTACAGACGGTTGAAAAGTGCGTTTCATGGCGATTTCTACCTAAACTTGAATAAATTCACTGACTTTTGCGTATACCCGAACGAGTTTCGAACGACTTACGCCACAGTGTGGGTGATTAAAGAGGCCGGATTGTAATAATTGTACACTCCGGAGTCAATTCTCTTTCCTTATTTCCCGCTTTTTTCCACAAGGTTTTGTGTGAAAAACAGGCAGCGTTGACGCCGTAAGGCGACCGTTACTCGCTGGGGGTAAGAATTATACGGGCTGGTGGATAAAGCGCAAGGATCGCCCGGGATCTTTATTAGATCGTTTAAGCAGTAAAGCATCTTTACTCATTAATTTTTTCAATATGCGCGCTAAAACCTGCAGCACTTCTCCAGGATCGTTTACACTTAGCCGATTCTGGATCATCCTGTGGATAAATCGGGAAGAATCTGTGAGAAACAGAAGATCTCTTTCTCAGTTTACGCTATGATCCGCGGTCCCGATCGTTTCAATGGATCCTGATCGGGTAAAATTGCAGATAGCAATTCGCACGTCACCCTTTGCATAGGGTCTTGTCGATGTGCGTCAACAATCATGAATGTTTCAGCCTTTGTCATTTATCGACTTTTGTTCGAGTGGAGTCCGCC